>CAWFYK010000001.1:0-485801 GCA_963820035.1 uncultured Actinomycetota bacterium
ACCAGCGACGCCGTGGATCGCCTCTTGGAGCGCCTCGCCGAGGGTCGGGTGGGCGTGGATGTTGCGTGCCGCCTCGGTTGCGGTGATGTCCCACTTCTGGGCGAGGGTCAGCTCAGGTAGCAGCTCGGTCACGTCGGGTCCGATCAGGTGGGCGCCGAGGAACTCGCCGTACTGCGCGTCGGCGACGATCTTGACGAAGCCACCCGCGTCCCCCAGGCCGTGGGCCTTGCCGTTTGCCTGGAACGGGAACTTGGCGACCTTGACATCGTGACCGCGCTCCTTGGCCTGCTCCTCGGTGTAGCCGAAGCTGGCGATCTGCGGCTGGCAGTACGTCGCGCGCGGCACCATGACGTAGTCGATCTCCATGGTCTCCACGCCGGCGATCGTCTCGGCCGCCACCACGCCCATCGCCTCGGCCGCGTGGGCGAGCATCAGCTTGGCCGTGACGTCGCCGATGGCATAGATCCCGTCCACGTTGGTGCGCATGAAGCTGTCGATGGCGATGGCGCCCCTGTCGGTGAGCTCGACGCCCGTCTTCTCCAGGCCGTAGCCCTCCACACGCGGCGCGAACCCGATCGCCTGCAGCACCTTGTCGGCCTCGAGGACCTGCTGCTGGTCGCCCTTGGTGACGGTGACCTTCACCTTGTCGCCGCTGTCGTCGATCGAGTCGACCCGGGTCGAGGTGAGCACCTTCACGCCGAGCTGCTTGTAGCGCTTGGCGAGCTCCTTGGAGACCTCCGGGTCCTCCAGCGGCACCAGCCGGTCGAGGAACTCGACGATCGTGACGTCGACGCCGTAGTTCGCCATCACATAGCCGAACTCGACGCCGATCGCTCCCGCCCCGGCGATGATGACCGAGTCGGGCAGACCGTCGGTCATGATCTGCTCCTCGTAGGTCACCACCCGGTCGCTCAGCGTCGTGCCCGGCAGCAGCCGGGTTGTCGCACCGGTCGAGATGATGCAGTTGTCGAACGTCAGCGTCTCGGTCCCGCCGGCGCTGAGCTCGATCGTGATCGACTTGGCGTCGTTGAAGGTGCCGACACCGTCGTACTCCGTGATCTTGTTCTTCTTCATCAGGAAGTGGACGCCCTTGACCCGGCCGTCCGCGACGACCCGGCTCCGCTCGAAGGCGGCTTCGAAGTCGAAGCTGACGTCGCCGGAGATGCCGAACGTCTTCGCCTCCCGCTGGAAGATGTGCGCCAGCTCGGCATTGCGCAGCAGCGCCTTGCTCGGGATGCAGCCGACGTTGAGGCAGACACCGCCCCAATACTTCTTCTCGACGATCGCCGTGGTCAGCCCGAGCTGGGCCGCGCGGATCGCCGCGACATAGCCCCCAGGACCGGCACCCAACACGACCACGTCGACATGTGAACTCATGGCGACCAGCCTATTGCCGCGCCCAAGGGTCCGCTGACCCGGCTGAAGCAGCCCGCCCCGGGAGTACGACGGGCGCGGCGTCGCTGCGTAAGGTCACAGTGTGAGCGAGTCAGGCCAGCAGCTGGAGCCGCCGCCGCCCCAGCCGACCCTCCACGACCACGACGTGACACTGCGAGCCTGGCGGCCGGACGACGTCGACGCCGCACGGCTTCAGCACGACGAGGTGATCGCGCGCTGGTTCGGGTTCCCCGGGGTCGTCCCGACCGCCGAGGAGCAGCTGGCCGCGATCGAGCGCTGGGCTGACGGCTATGTGCGGGGACGGGAGACCGTGAGCTTCCTCGTCGAGCGGGCGGGCGTGGTGGCCGGGACCGTCGAGGTGCGGCAGAAGGGTGACGGGGTCGGCGAGCTCTCCTGGGCGGTCTTCCCGGACCACCGTCAGCAGCGGGTCGCCACCAGAGCCGTCCGGCTGCTCGTCGACTACTGCTTCACCGACCTTGGGCTCGCCCGGGTGCAGGCGGCCGTCGAGCCGACCAATATCGCCTCGCTCCGCACCGCCGGGCGGGCCGGCCTGCGCCGCGAGGGTCTGATGCGGCAGTCGGCGACAATCCGTGGTGAGCGCCGCGACTATGTGCTGCTCGCCCGGCTGGCCGGTGACCCGGCGCCGCACGTGCGCGAGGGGTTCACCGGGGTGCTCAACTCCGCGCTGCCGACGAAGCGGGTGATCACCCAGGGGCTGGTCAGGAGCCACTCGGGCAAGGTGCTGCTCTGCGAGCTCAGCTACAAACCGGAGTGGGACCTCCCCGGTGGTGTGGTCGATCCGCACGAGTCGCCGATCCTGGCGCTCGAGCGGGAGATCCGTGAGGAGCTCGGCGTTGTCCTGCCCGCCAGCGGTCTGCGCCTGGTGAACTGGATGCCGCCCTGGCGGGGCTGGGACGACGCCTGCCTCTTCGTCTTCGACCTCGGAGTCCACGACGAGCGGCTGGTCGCCGACCTGGTGCTGGAGGACCGCGAGATCAAGGCCGTGCACTGGTGCACGCTCGCCGAGGCTGAGCCGCGCGTCGCGCCTTATCTCGCCACGCTGCTGCGGAGGCTGCTCGACGAACGCGACACCACGTCATACCTGGAAGCCGGCCAGCCTCCCCTCGGCTGACCCCTCCCGTCGAGCCGTCAGGTTCTTGCGCTCGAGCCGTCAGGTTCTTGCGGTCGAGCCGTCAGGTTCTTGCGGTCGAGCCGCGCGTTCGGCCAGGACTTCGGGGCGGAAGCGCTTGACGCTGTAGACGACCAGGACCATCGCGATCAGCCCGGAGAGGATGATGCTGCTTCCGGTGGCCCAGCCACCGAATGGCAGGTTCGGACCGAGCGGTCCGGCGGTGGGGATCGGCGGGTCGATCCCCCAGAACACCCCGGCGGCGATCACCGCGCAGGCGGCCAGGGTGCTCATGATGATCCGTGGGTACGACGACACGCCCTGTCGCGCGACGTCGAACGCCTTCTGCTTGACCGGCTCCACGCGCCGCTCGGCCCAATCGTACTCCTGGGAGAGCACGACGAGACCCGACAGGAGCAGCAGCAGCCCGGGCCCCGGCAGCACGAGGGCAGCCACCCCGAGGATCACCAGGACCCAGCCGAGCACCGTGATGCCCGTCTTACGAAGAACCATCCGCAAACCCCTTGTGTGGTGGAACGGCCGGGCCACTCCCGCGACCCCAGGGTAGCGAGCACCGGGAGAGGACTGGCCGCGAGACTGTCGTGCGGGGTCGTCGTAGCCGCGGGGAACCGGCATGATGGGGCTAAGCATTCGGCGGCGCATCAGGGCTGGCGGGCAAAGGAGTGGGCATGTCGAGGTACGTATGGGATTTCAACGAGGGCAATGCGTCACAGAAGGACCTGCTGGGGGGTAAGGGCGCGAACCTCGCCGAGATGACCAATATCGGCCTGCCTGTCCCGCCCGGCTTCACGATCACGACTGAGGCCTGCAAGGTCTATCTCAAGACCGGTGCCGAGCCTCCCGAGCTGACCGGCGAGATGGACGAGCACCTCGCGGCCCTGGAGAAGGAGATGAGCCGCACCCTCGGACAGGCCGACGACCCGCTGCTCGTCTCCGTGCGGTCGGGCGGGAAGTTCTCGATGCCGGGCATGATGGAGACGGTCCTCAACATCGGGCTCAACGACGAGTCTGTCGAGGGGCTGAGCACGATCTCGGGCAACCCGCGCTTCGCCTGGGACTCCTACCGCCGCCTGCTGTCCATGTTCGGCGCGACGGTGCTGGGCATGGAACGCTCGGTCTTCGACGACGCGCTCGACGAGGTGAAGGACAAGAAGGGCGCGAAGTCCGACCTGGACCTGGATGTCGACGACATCCGCAAGCTCGTCGCGACGTACAAGAAGCTGATCCGCGACCACACCGGCGAGGACTTCCCGCAGGAGCCGCGCCAGCAGCTCGACATGGCGGTGCGTGCCGTCTTCTCGTCCTGGAACACCGACCGCGCGATGATCTACCGCAGGACTGAGCGGATCCCCGACGACCTCGGCACCGCGGTCAACATCTGCACGATGGTCTTCGGCAACCTCAGTGAGGACTCGGGGACCGGCGTCTGCTTCACCCGGGACCCGGCGTCGGGGCACCAAGGCGTCTACGGCGACTATCTCGCCAACGCCCAGGGGGAGGACGTGGTGGCCGGCATCCGCAACACCCAGCCGCTCGCCTCGCTCGGCGACAGCGACCCGAAGTCCTACCAGGAGCTGCTCGACAACATGGCGACCCTCGAGCGCCATTACAAGGACATGTGCGACATCGAGTTCACGGTCGAGCGCGGGAAGCTGTGGATGCTGCAGACGCGGGTCGGCAAACGTACGGCGGCCGCGGCGTTCCGGATCGCGATCCAGCTCGTCGACGAAGGTCTCATCGACCTCGACGAAGCGCTTCGCCGCGTCACCGGCGCCCAGCTCGCGCAGCTGATGTTCCCGCAGTTCGACCCGAGCAGCGAACGCGACCTGATCGCCAAGGGGATGGCGGCCAGCCCCGGTGCAGCGGTCGGCAAGGCCGCCTTCGACTCGAAGGTGGCTGTCGAGTGGGCCGCCAAGGGCGAGGACGTGATCCTGGTGCGCCGCGAGACCAACCCGGACGACCTGCGCGGCATGATCGCCGCCAAGGGTGTGCTGACGAGCCGCGGCGGCAAGACGTCCCACGCGGCGGTGGTCGCCCGAGGCATGGGCCGCACCTGCGTCGTCGGTGTCGAGGAGCTGCGCGTCGACCTCAAGCACCGGGAGTTCACGACGACGCATGGCGTGAAGGTCGAAGAAGGCGACATGCTCGCCATCGACGGCACCACGGGTGAGGTCTTCTCAGGCGACGTGCCCGTCGTACCCAGCGTCGTGGTGGAGGCACTGCTGGCCGAGTCGGACGAAGCGGGCGAGCACCGGGCTCCGAAGGAGGACGCCCAGCTGGTGGACGCCGTGCTCCGCGTCATGGCTCACGCCGACAAGACCCGCCGGATGGGGGTGCGCGCCAATGCCGACACGCCCGAGGACGCCAAGCGGGCCCGCGACTTCGGCGCCCAAGGCGTCGGGCTGTGCCGGACCGAGCACATGTTCCTCGGCTCCCGCCGCAAGATCGTCGAGAAGGTCATCCTCGCGCGCACCGACGAGCAACGAGAGGCGGCACTGCAGGAGCTGCTCCCGCTTCAGCGCGACGACTTCCTCGGCATCTTCGAGGCCATGGACGGGCTGCCCGTCGTGGTGAGGCTGCTCGACCCGCCGCTCCACGAGTTCCTGCCGGACCTGACCGACCTGTCGGTCAAGGTGGCGGTCGCCGACGCCCTCGGCAAACCCGACCCGGACGCGGAGGCGCTGCTCAAGGAAGTGCAGCGGCACCACGAGCAGAACCCGATGCTCGGGATGCGCGGCGTGCGCCTCGGGCTCGCCGTTCCTGGCCTTTTCCTCTTGCAGGTAAGGGCGATCGCAGAGGCGGCTGCAGAGCTCAAGAAGCGCGGGCTGGACCCTCACGCCGAGATCATGGTGCCGCTGGTGGGCGACGTCAAGGAGCTCGTGATCATCAAGGAGCAGGCGCTGGCCACCATCGCGGAGGTGGCGGAGGAGGTCGGAAGCGACCTGACGTTCGCCATCGGCACCATGATCGAGCTGCCCCGAGCGGCGATGACCGCCCACGAGATCGCGACCGAGGCCGAGTTCTTCTCCTTCGGCACCAACGACATGACGCAGACGACCTGGGGATTCAGCCGT
The DNA here is from genome assembly GCA_963820035.1 of uncultured Actinomycetota bacterium. GTDB lineage: Bacteria > Actinomycetota > Actinomycetes > Propionibacteriales > Nocardioidaceae > JAWWPG01. Next base: position 5,620 of record CAWFYK010000001.1, read on the forward strand.
GACGACGTGGAGGCGGAGTTCTTCCCGCTCTACATCGAGTCGGGCATCTTCGGGATCAGCCCCTTCGAGTCACTCGACATCGGCGGGGTCGGACGCATTGTGAGTGTGGCCGCCTGGGAGGGGAAGGAGACCCGGCCGGACCTGGTGCTCGGTGTGTGCGGTGAGCACGGCGGTGACCCGGCGTCGATCCACTTCTTCGAGAAGATCCTGCTCGACTACGTCTCCTGCTCGCCGTTCCGGGTGCCGGTGGCGAGACTCGAGGCGGGCCGGGCGACTCTCGAGGCCAAGGACGAGCCGCCGCCGGACCCGTTCCAGCCGTGAAGGCGGCTGATCCGGTCAGTGCTCGGCGCTTCCCAGATCTGTCAGTACGGCGGACGCGTCGTGAGGAAGCTGGTCAGTCCGGTCGCCAGCCCGCGCGCATAGACAGTGTCGCGGTATGTCGGTGAGGTCATGTGCGCCGCATCGGAGGCGTTGCGCATGTTGCCAAGCTCGACCATGACAACGGGGACGTTGCTCCAGTTGAGGGTCCCGAGGTCTGTGCGCACCGAGTAGCCGGTCCCGCCGTAGTCGTTGGCCACGGTCGCCCCGGCGCCGACCAGGCCGGAGTGGACCGCCACCCCGAGCCGTCGCGACGATCTGTAGATGTCGTCGGTCCACCCACGCAGCAGCCCGGGCCTGATGACGAAGAAGCCGCGGTACGCCGGGTCGGCACCGTCGCCGTGGATCGACAGCACCGCATCGGCATGGACCTGGTTGCCGAGCCGGCCGCGGGCGTCGACACAGGGTCCCCAGGCCGAGGCGGAGTTGCTGTCGCGGGTCATCACCACCGTGGCACCGGCCGACTCGAGCCGGGCCCGGAGGGCGACGGCGACATCCCACGCGAAGGTGGCCTCCGGGAAGCCGGAGTCGGTCGCCGTGCCCGTCGTGTTGCACGCCTTCATGAAGCCGCCGCCGTTGACCAGCTTGTCGATCTCGGAAAGGTGCGACGAGTTGCCCAGCTGGTGCCCGGGATCGAGGACGATCGTCTTGCCGGCAAGGGCTTTACGTGCCTGAGGGGGAGCTGGAGGAGATGACGGCGCACCGCCGCTGGACGTCGCGGTCGTCCGGGGCGGGGCGCCGGTGGTGCTTGTCGGGAGGCGCGGGGTGGTACCTCCCGAGGACGACGCGTGCGTGAGGGCAGACAGCTGCGTCGACGTCTGAGTCGACACCGCAGCCTCTGCTGCTGAGGACGGGGGCGTAGCAAGAGCCTGTGATGTCGGGCCGACGGGCGTGATCGCGGTCGGCATGGACAGGTCGCCGGTGGTGTGCTGGTGGCCGCCCGCCGTCGCCACGACGACGCTGGCACAGCCAACCCCCACGAGCACGGTCACCGCGAGCACGGCTCTACGGCGGCCACGTCGACGGGCCGGGCTCACGTCACGCGACCTTCGGGTCGGACGCGGTGGCCGCCGAGGCCGCGGTGTGGCTGTGCCAAGATGAAGGGTCGAGCTGGCTCGGCATAATCCGGAGGCTACCGTGGCGCGACTCGTGGTTCATCTAGGTCCGCCGAAGACCGCCACGACCTCCATCCAACGCGGTCTCTTCGCGAATGCGGAGCTGCTCGCCGCGCATGGAGTTCAGCTGCCTGAAGTGGCCCGACTCGAGTTCGAGCCCCGCTCGGTCTGCCACCACCATCTGGCCTGGGAGCTCACCGGGAGCCCGCGGTTCCGGCCGGCCATAGGAGGGTGGGACGCCCTGGCAGCCGAGCTGGCGGACGTCGATGCCGAGACAGTGCTGATCAGCTCCGAGGAGCTGGGCCGCGCCGTCATCTCAGGCGGGGCAGGGGATCGCCTCGACGAGCGGCTGCTGTCCCTCGGCCGCGACGTGACGGTCGTGTTCGTCGTACGCGACCAGCTCTCGCAGCTCAACAGCGACTACGCCCAGCAGGTGAAGATGATGGAGGAGGTCGTCCCGTTCGGCGCCTACGCCACGGGCGTGCTCCGCCGAGGGGAGGCTGACCTCGAGAGCATCGCCTCCCGGTGGTATGCGTCACCCCGCTTCGACTTCGTGGCGGTGCCGTATCCGGCGCTCAGCGATCCTGATCCTTTGGTGACTCTCCTGCGCGCTGCCCGCATCGACGTGCCCGAGAGCCTGCTGGTCCTTGAGCCTGAGGCCCTCAACATCACCCTCGGCCCGGTCGCGGTCGAGGCGATCCGGTTGCTCCGGGTCTATCTCCACGGGCTCAACCGTTCGTTGTCGGCGGACGACCCTGCCGTACGACGTCTGCACCGGATCGCGGCGCGGGCGGCGAAGGACGCCGGTTGGTGTGACGACCCCTACTGGGGTTGGCCTCCGGCGCTCGCCGCGCGAGCGGCCGAGCAGCTCGCACCCTCAAACGAACGCTTCGCTCAGGCGGTCTGGGGCTTGAAGTGGCCCTTGCCGCTGCCGGTGGACAGACCGCCCGCGCGTGCCCAGCTGCTCAAGCTCCCGGCCGCGGAGCTCGACCGGGTTCACGAGTTCGTGGTCACCATGGCGAAGCGCTATGCGACACTGCGATCAGCCCCGGCCGAACCGTCCCCGCCGGACCAGCCGGCACCCACCGAAACCCAGGAGTGAGACCAGTGCGGCGCATCCAACACCTCATCGGCGGTCAGCCACGTGGCTCGTTCGACCGCGTGTCGCCGGTGTTCAACCCGGCAACCGGCGAGCAGACCGCCGAAGTTGCTCTCGCCTCGGCCGCTGAGGTGGACGAGGCGGTCGACGTGGCACAGGACGCGTCTCGCGACTGGCGAAACGCCAGCCTGTCGAAACGTGCCACCGTCCTGTTCCGCTTCCGCGCCCTGCTCGACGAGCATCGCGACGAGGTCGCGGCTGCGATCACGGCCGAGCACGGCAAAGTGCTCTCCGACGCCGCGGGGGAGGTTGACAGAGGGCTCGAGTGCGCCGAGTTCGCGTGCGGCATCCCGAATCTGCTCAAGGGCGGGCACTCGGCGCAGGCCTCGACCGGCGTCGACGTCCACGAGGTGAAGCAGCCGCTCGGCGTGGTCGCAGGGATCACGCCGTTCAACTTCCCGGCCATGGTGCCCCTGTGGATGATGCCCAACGCGATCGCCTGTGGAAACGCGTTCGTCCTCAAGCCGAGTGAGAAGGACCCGTCGGCCTCGCTGCTCATCGCGGACCTCTTCCGGCGCGCCGGCCTGCCCGACGGTGTCCTCAACGTCGTGCACGGCGACGCCGTGGCGGTGAACGCGATCCTCGACCACCCCGGGATCGCCGCGGTGAGCTTCGTCGGCTCGACGCCGATCGCGCGGCATGTCTACGAGCGGGGTACGGCGGCCGGCAAGCGGGTGCAGGCCCTCGGCGGCGCCAAGAACCACATGGTGGTCCTGCCCGACGCCGACCTCGACATGGCGGCCGATGCCGCCGTCTCGGCGGGCTACGGTTCGGCAGGAGAGCGCTGCATGGCCGTCTCCGTCGTCGTCGCGGTCGGCGACATCGCGGACGATCTGGTGGCAGCGATCGAGAAGCGGCTTGGCAGCTTGGAGATCGGGCCCGGCACTGATCCCACCTCCCAGATGGGTCCGCTCGTCACCGCGGCGCATCGCGACAAGGTCGCGTCGTACGTCGGGATCGCGGCCGACGAGGGCGCCGACGTCGTCGTGGACGGGCGCACGGCCGAGTTCGCGGGGGACGGGTTCTTTCTCGGCGTCAGCCTCGTCGACGGGGTCAGGCCGGACATGCAGGTCTACCAGGACGAGATCTTCGGGCCGGTGCTCAGCGTCGTCCGGGTGGGCACTGCGCAGGAGGCGGTCGACCTGGTCAACGCCAACCCCTACGGCAACGGCACGGCGATCTTCACCCGAGACGGTGGCGCGGCGCGGCAGTTCGAGCTCGAGGTGCAGGTGGGCATGGTCGGCATCAACGTGCCGATCCCGGTGCCGGTCTCCTACTACTCGTTCGGGGGGTGGAAGGACAGTCTCTTCGGCGACTCCCACATGTACGGCCCCGAGGGCGTGCATTTCTACACCCGCACCAAGGTGGTCACCACACGCTGGCCCGACCCGGCGACCAGCCAGGTCGACCTGGGCTTTCCCACCACCAAATAGCCCGCCGAACCGTCAGGTTCTTCCGGTCGAGCCGTCAGGTTCTTCCGGTCGAGCCGTCAGGTTCTTCCGGTCGAGCCGTCAGGTTCTTCCGGTCGAGCCGTCAGGTTCTTCCGGTCGAGCCGTCAGGTTCTTTCGGTCGAGCCGTCAGGTTCTTTCGGTCGAGCCGTCAGGTTGTTCCGGCTCAAGGCGACGAGCCCGGCGTACGTCGGGGCAACGGAAGCGCGGCCAAGACTCTCAGATGGTGGAGCCAAAACTCTCGGATGGTGGTGTCGAAAGTCTCGGATGGTGGTGTCGAAAGTCTCGGATCGTGGTGCCGAAACTCTCGGATGGTGGTGTCGAAAGTCTCGGATGGACGGTCAGAGGAGCCAGGGGAGGGTGGCGAGCGTGAGGGCGATGGCAAGGAGCAGCCAGTCGCCGGCCAGCCAGGGTGCGGGCATCGCCCAGGTGCGGTGATGGGCCGTCGCGAACCCTCGGGAGTCCATCGCCGTCGCGAGCTGACCGGTATGCCGCATCGACGTCACCAGCAGCGCGAAGGCACTGCCGGCCATGGCGCGAACCCGCCGCGCCGGGCTGCCGTCGAGGCCGAGCCCCCGAGCCCGCCTCGCCTCATGCACCTGGCGCCACTGGTTCCCCAGGTCGTCGACCCGCTGGAGAGCGGCGACCGCACCGGTCACCGGTCGGGCCGGCAGCCGCAGCCGCTGAGCGAGGTGGTCGCCGAGCTCGCTGGGACGGATGAGCGGTGACAGCATGGCCGCTGGCAGTGCGATGCACATGATGCGCAGCGCGGCCGTGGCCGAGGTGGCCAGGTCGTGGCCGGCGTACAACCAGGTCGTGAGCGCCAGGGTCAGAGCTGCGACGAGCCCGACCGCGGCTCGCTGCGTGGTACTTCGCGGGTCGCGCGCCAGCCAGCCGAGCAGGACGAGATCGGCGGCCAGCGTGACCAACCCGGTGCGTGGCGTCGTCACGGCAAAGGCACCGACCACCGGCAGCAGGCAGCAGGCCAGCAGAGAGAGAGGGCCGACACGGGGAAGCGCGGTCATGAGACGGCCTTCCCGCTCGCCAGTCGCAGGGTGTCATCGGCCACCGCGTCGATGGCGACGTCGTCGTGCGTCGCGATGGCCACCCCCGCCCCGGCTGTCCGGGCGGCCGCGACCACGCCCATCACGGCGGCCCAGGTGGTCCGGTCCTGACCGACGGTGGGTTCGTCGAGCAGCACACCCCAGGGGCCATGAACCACGGCGGCCACCACCATCAGCCGGCGCTGCTCACCGCCCGACAGGTGGTAGGGGCTCGCGTTCGCCAGCTTGCCGAGCCCCAGCAGCTCGAGCAGCGTGTCGGCGCGTCGTTCCGCGTGTGGCCCGCCGCGACCACAGGCGCGGGCGGCCGTCAGCACCTCGTCTCGGACCGTACGGGCGACCACCCCCTGCTCCGGCGACTGCGGAACCCAGGCCAACCTGGCGGCGAGGTCACGCGAACGCCAGCGGTGCGGCTCGCGCCCCCGTCGGGTCGCCAGCTCGGCAGCGGCGACGACCCGACCCGAGGTCGGTCGCCTCAGCCCGGCCAGGAGCGTCACCAGGCTCGACTTGCCGGCACCACTCGGCCCGGTCACCGCGAGCGCCCGCCCGGCCGCCATCACGGCATCGACGTCCGACAGCGCGCGCGTGGACGATGACCCGCGGCCAGGCAGCCTGCTGGTGAGGCTGAGCGTGACCGCCTCTGCGCTGAGCAGCGTCTGAGGACCCGGCTCCCACGGCTCGACGAGGTCCTCGGCGACCTCAGCGAGGCGCGGGGGCGCCAGTCCCGGCGCCCAGACTCCCTGCTCGGCGAGGGAGTCGCGCTGCTCGGCGAGAGTCGTCCGCGGATCCCCGTCGGCCACGATCTGGCCCTCGTGGTCGAGGACGATGAGCCGGTTCACGAAGTCCAACCACGGCTCGAGGTGGTGTTCCACGATCACCGTCGTCGGTTGGCGCACGTCCGCATAGCGTCGCACCGCCCGCCGTACGGTCCCGGCCGCCTGCGGGTCGAGCATCGACGTCGGCTCGTCGAGCAGCAGCACCCGGCTCCCGAGCACCAGCCCGCCGGCCAGGGCGAGTCGCTGGCTCTCGCCTCCGGACAGCGCCGACGTCGGGTGTCCCTCGGGATAAGGAAACCCGGCCGCCTCGAGCGCGGCGCGTACTCGCGGCCAGATCTGCTCGCGGGGGACCCCCGTGTTCTCGAGTCCGAAAGCCACGTCCCGTCCGACCGTCTCGGCCACGACACCCGCCCGCGGATCCTGCAGCAGCAGCGTCGGTCGGTTGGGGGATCGCTCGACCGGCTCGCCGTCGATGAGCACGCGACCCGTGAGGTCGCCATGCGCTGCCGTCAGCAAGAGCCCCGCGAGTGCTCGAAGGAGCGTCGACTTCCCCGCGCCGCTCGGTCCCGCGAGCAGGACCCGTTGCCCGGCAGCGATGTGCAGGTCGAGCTCGTTGAGCACGGGGGTACGACGACGGGCCGGACGCCAGGTCAGCCCCTCCGCCCGGAGGTCGGCGCCGCCGTCGGAGTGGCTCACGGGCCGACTCATGCTGGCGGATCCGATGAGCTGGGGGGCTTCGCCGGGCCGCCGCTCAGACCGCTTGATCGCGAGCCGCCTCCTGTCCGGCCGGGAGGGCGTCGATCGTGCCGGTGGCGGCAAGAGCACGCGTCAGCAACCAGCCGCCGAGGCCTGCGACGGCGGCGCCCGACACGACGAAGAAGCCGAGGTAGCCCAGCTTCCAGGCGACGCTGTAGCCGACCCAGTAGGCGTGCCACTCGTAGCACCACTCGGCGAACGCGGCCATGGCGCCGCCGAGCACTGCCACCGGCCAGCCGAACCTCCGATACAGGAACACGGCGAGGACGAGCTCGACGCCGAGGCCCTGGAGGGTTCCGGAGATGACGGTCGCCCAACCCCACTCGGTCACCAGGGTCGCCTCGACGACCGCCGCGAGGACCTCGGCGAACAGCGCGGCGCCGGGACGTCGTACGACGAGACCGGCCACGACGCCGGCGATCAGCCACGGCCCGCCGAGCAGCCCCACGCTTGGGCCGAGCAGGCTGGTGAGCGGCGTGAGGAGGGTGTTGTAGGCACTGCTCCAGCCCCAGTAGGCGACGCCGAAGACGACGCCGATCATGGCGGTGGTGATGATGTCGATCGTGCGCCAGGTGCCGCGGGGGACCCGGACCCTGGTGTTGTCGGTGGTAGCCACCGGTGACCTCCCAAGTGATGTCGGGAGGGGAAGCAGGGCAGCCTGCTCGAGTCTCGACTCCCTTCGCCGGTGCTAGCCGGATCAGGTTCGAGGGTCTGCGGGTGTCCGCACTCTCAGCGCCGTGGGGGCGCTCCCCTGTCGTGTGGCGAGTCTAGCCCGGAAGCGGGCCTCCGTGCGTCGCGGAGCCGCGCGGTCGCGATGTCTACGATGAGGCAGGCCCGTGTCCACACCGCGGGCTCGACCCAGAGGAGCGCAGCGATGACCGACAGCAGCGAGCCGACCAGCGGCCCCGAGCTCGTCCAGCTCTCCACGACGCGCCAGGTGGCCACCGTCACGCTCGACTCGCCGGGCAACCGCAACGCGCTCTCGCGGCGGCTGGTGGCGGAGCTGACGGACCACGTCGGGACGGCCGACGCCGACGCTGACGTCCGGGTCATCGTGCTCACCCATACCGGGGGGACCTTCTGTGCCGGGGCGGACCTCTCGGAGGCGGTCGCGGACGGGATGGAGCTGGGCACCCGGGATCTGCTCGACCTGCTCAAACGGCTGACCCAGCTCGCGACCCCGGTGGTGGCCGTCGTGCGAGGGCACGTCCGGGCCGGGGGTGTCGGGGTCGTCGGCGCATGCGACCTCGCCCTGGTCAGCGAGGACGCGACGTTCGGCTTCGCCGAGGTGCTGCTGGGCCTGACGCCTGCCATCATCTCGCTCACCACGAGAAGCCGGCTGCGTGACCGCGATGCCTCCCGGTTGTATCTGAGCGGCGAGATCTTCGGCGGTCGGGAGGCTGCCGAGCTCGGGCTCGTCACGGCGTGCCACCCGGCGGACTCGCTCGACGACGCACTCGACGCCCTGCTCGATGCGATGCGCCGGGCCTCGCCCCAAGGCCTCCGCGAGACCAAGGCGCTGCTCAACGAGCCGGTGCTCTCCCGGATCGCGTCCGACGGCGAGCGGCTGGTGCAGCTGTCTGCCCGGCTCTTCGCGTCCGAGGAGGCGCGGGAAGGGATGACCGCGTTCAAGGAACGTCGGCCGCCGCGTTGGGTATCCGACGCCGGGCTGTAGGTCACGCCCGGTTCGTGATCGGATTGCGCGCGAACGCATTGTTTGATATTGACCCTCACGGGCTTGCGCGAATGGATGCCGGCAATGATCTCCAAACGAATAACATCGGTGTTACTTACGCCAGTGTCATTTGCTTGCAGCGAAACCTCAGAACAAAGCCTGTCGTCATCTGCACAGCGCATTCCGGAGCTGAGTCCCCGAGCGGTAGGGCGGCTGCTGGCCTGAAGGAAGCCGACGTCCAAGCCTGTAACGGAAGTGACTGTTGGGACTGGTGTGCACAGTGACGATTCTCAAGGCGTCCTTGAGGGTTGCGCTAATCGGACTAAATGGGTTCTTTTCATCGTGAAAGAAATTACACCTCTGTAAGCAGTCAAGGCAACACGCCGTGTTACCAAAGTTTTCTAAGTGAAAACTGTTCCCATTGGGGCTAAAGATGGCTACGGTCGGTCCTCGAAGTGCGAATGTCCGGCTGCGAGGGGAGGCGTCGCCGGGTATTTGGAAGACCCAACGAAGGGACCCCCGTGCAATCGCCACGCCGGAAGAATCTCATGCGGTCGATCGCGTTCTCAGCCGCGCTCTGCCTCGCCGTCCTGGTGAGCCCGAGCGCCCAGGCAGACCCCACCAATCCGGTGATTCCCAGCAAGCAAGCCATCGCCGAGGCCCAGCAGCAGGTGACCAACGCCCAAGGCTCGGTCAGCTCCATCGAGGGTCAGCTCGTCGCTGCCGACACCGAGCTGCAGAACCTCGGCGTCGCCGCCGGCAAGGCATCGGAGGCGTACGACGGGGCGATGTACCGCTATCAGCTCGCCCAGAAGGCGGCCGTCGCCGCCCAGAAGCGTGCTGACCGTTCGTCGCTCGCTGCGACCAACTCGCGGAACAGCCTGGCCGGCTACGTGGTGAGCCACGAGACCGCTGGCTCCCAGATGAGCGCGATCGGAACGGCGATGACCGCGACCGGTGCGCGGTCGTTGCTCAACCAGCTGGCCGACTACAACACCACGTCCTCCGCCCTCGACGCGCGGCTGCAGCAGTGGCAGGCGACGACCCGGCTCGCTCGCGTCTACCGGGCGCAGGCGGTCGCGGCTCTTGCCGATGCCGCCACCGCGAAGCAGCAGGCCGAAGCGGCCAAGGCAGCAGCCGCTGCCGCGGTCGCCCAGCAGCAGGCCGCCGTATCCTCGATCGCTGCGCAGAAGACGTCCCTGATCGCCCAGCTCGCAGCCGCGCAGCACACCTCGGTCCAGCTCGCGGCCCAGCGGTCGCAGGGACTGGAGATCCTGCGTCAGCAGCGACTGGCGGAGCAGCGCCGGCAAGCGGCCTTGGCGCGTCAGCGTGCGGAAGCGCGTCAGCAGGCGCTCGAGCAGCAGCAGAGGCTGGAGCAACAACGGCAGGCGCAGCAGCGTCGCGAGCAACAGCAGCGTCAGCAGCAACAGCAGAGTCCGCCGAGCAGCCCGCCGTCGAACCCGCCGAGCAACCCGCCGAGCAACCCGCCGAGCAACCCGCCGTCGAACCCGCCGAGCAACCCGCCGTCGAACCCCCCGAGCAACCCGCCCTCGAACCCGCCCTCCGGTGGAGCGTCCACAGCGATCGCCTTCGCCTACGCCCAGCTCGGAGAGCCCTACGTCTATGGGGCTGCCGGTCCGGACGCGTGGGACTGCTCAGGGCTCACGATGGGCTCGTGGGCCGCGGCCGGGGTCTACCTGCCGCATTACGCCGCCGCACAGTACGAGTCCCTCCAGCACGTCTCGTTCTCCGAGCTGCAGCCCGGGGACCTGGTGTTCTGGGGAAGCTCGTCCGACCCGTCGACGATCTATCACGTCGCCCTCTATATCGGCAACGGACAGATCATCCAGGCGCCCCACCCCGGTGCCTACGTCGAGGTCTCCGGCATCTACGACTGGATCCTGCCGAACTTCTACGGTCGGGTCTGACCCCTCCGTCGGACCCACCCCCGTGCGCCGCCTCCCGGGTCATCTTCCCGGGAGGCGGTGGGGGTTGGCGGCCCGTCTGGCTCAGTGCTCGGCGGGCAACCCATGCGCCGCGTCGTCGACCGCACGCTGTCGCGACGCTGTGATCTCCTTCTCCGCCTCGGCTCGGCCCACCCAGGTGGCGCCTTCGACGGACTTGCCCGGTTCGAGGTCCTTGTAGACCTCGAAGAAGTGTTGGATCTCGAGGCGGTAGAACTCGGGGAGGTGGTGGATGTCGCGAAGGTGCTCCTGGCGCGGGTCGCTGGCAGGCACGCACAGGACCTTGTCATCGGGACCCTTCTCATCGGTCATCCGGAACATCCCGATCGCACGCGCGAGGATCAGGCAGCCGGGGAACGTCGGCTCGGCCAGCAGGACGAGAGCGTCCAGCGGGTCGCCGTCCTGCCCGAGGGTGTCGTCGATGAAACCGTAGTCGGCCGGGTACTGGGTGGCCGTGAACAACGTGCGGTCCAGTCGGATCCGACCCGTGTGGTGGTCGACCTCGTACTTGTTCCGCTGCCCCTTCGGAATCTCGATCGTGACGTCGAACTCCACAGTTCACATCCTTCGCATGCGGTCTGGCCGCTTCGGTCCGGTGCAGGGTCGCCGGGGTCACCCGGTCGTTAGGGTTAGTGTCTCCCACTTCAACCGGCTCGGAAACCTCGGAGAGGCACATGGTCGTGAGCGCTCGGCTCGTCCGTCGTGGCTGCCGTGACGAGTCGGGCGCCCTGATGCACAAGCTCGGCATCTCTCTCGTCGTCGTCATCCTGGCGGCGGCGGGTGCCGTTCAGGTCGGCCTGGTGCCGACGGTCGGACATCCACCGGCTGCCCGCGCCGCCGGTGGAGTGGTGCCGCCGCCGACGGGTCCGGGGCTGCACCTCCCGCCGTACCCGAAGGCTCCGCTGGTGCTTCCCGCCGCAGCCAGCCGGCCGCTGGTGTCGTCCGGAGGTCTCCGCAGTCATCTGACGGACAGTCTTTCTCAGCCCGGGCTCGGCGGCCAGGTGGGTTTCGCGGTCTCGCAGCTCGGCAGCCCCGCCCGAAGCTGGGCTCACGGGGCCCGCACCGTGACGCCGGCGTCGACCCTCAAGCTGCTGACCACCACTGCAGCCTTCGCCACCCTCGGGCCGAGTCACCGGTTCGTCACGTCGACCGTGCAGGGCAGGTCCCGCGGCTGGGTCGTGCTCGTCGGGGGTGGTGACCCGCTGCTGGTCACCAAGACCCCCACGGCGAAGGAGGCCCCCCGCTTCTACCCCCAACCCGCCAGCCTCCAACGACTCGCCGAGCAGACCGCTGCCCGGTTGGCCGCCGAGGGGGTACGCCGGGTGCACCTCGGTTACGACGCCTCTCTGTTCAGCGGTCCGGCCGTCAACCCGCATTGGCCCACGACCTACATCCCGGAGAACGTCGTCAGCCCGATCACCTCCCTCTGGGTCAACGAGGGGAGGGACCAGCCCAGATTGGCCCCACGCAGCGCCGACCCCACCCAGGCTGCGGCCGACGCCTTCAAGGCCCAGCTCGAGAAGGCTGGGATCGCGGTCGTCGGGCGGGTCGGCTCCCAGGTGGCGCCCACCACGGCGCCGAAGCGGCTGGGCGCCGTCGAGTCGGCGCCGCTTGACGAGATCGTGCAGCACATCCTCGAACTGAGCGACAACGAGGGAGCGGAGGTGTTGCTCCGTCAGGTGGCCGTCGCCGCTGGCCTGCCGGGCTCCAGCGATGCCGGTGTGGTGGCCGTGCGGAGGGCCCTCACCAGGCTCGGGCTCGACCTTCATGGCGCGGTGTTCTACGACGGCAGCGGGCTGTCGCGCGACGACCGAGTCCCGGTGCAGCTGCTGCTCCACACCCTCGAGACGGACGCCTCGCCGGCGCACCCGGAGCTGCGCGGCGTCATCACCGGCCTTCCCGTGGCCGGCTTCTCCGGCAGTCTCGGCTACCGCTTCGAGAAGGCCAGATCCGGCCTCGGCTACGTGCGGGCCAAGACCGGGACGCTCTCCGAGGCGGGGGTTCACTCACTGGCAGGCGTGGCCACCACTCGCAGCGGACAGGCGCTGGCGTTCGTGGCGGTGGCAGATCGAGTTCCGGTCATCGATACGCTCGATGCACGCGACGACCTCGACCGCATCGCCGCAGACGTGTCCACCTGCGGCTGCTGACTCGGAGCAGGTGGGTGCCGGGAGCCGGCGGATGGTGTCGAACGGGAGGCCCCTCGACCACGTACGGTTGGCCGCATGGCACACAGAGCCCAGCTCCCCGGCCCGGACGGCGCGGGCAGGTCGACCATGGTCGACTGGGACCTCGCCGTGACGACCGCGAAGCGGTTGATGCGTCCGAGCCCGGACATCGACCGCGAGGAGGCGTCGCAGGTGGTCTCCGACCTGCGGCGCTACGCGGCGCAGTCCGAGGACCACGTTCGGGGCTTCACCCTCCTCGACACGGAGTCGGCCACCGCCCCGGTCATGATCGTGGACCGGCCCGGCTGGGTCCAGGCGAACGTCGATGGGCTCCGGCAGGTCATCGACCCGCTGATCGAGAAGATCCGGTCGTCGCGTGCGGACCCCGGGCCGCTCGCCACCGCGATCGGTTCCCGCGTCACCGGCGTCGAGGCCGGCGGGCTGTTCGCGTTCCTCTCCAACAAGGTGCTCGGCCAGTTCGACCCCTTCTTCACCGGCTCACCACCCGGCTCCGGTGCCGACGAGGCGACCAGCGGTCCGACGTACGGCGGCCGGCTGCTGCTTGTCGCCCCCAATGTCGTGCACGTCGAGCGAGAGCTCCAGGTGGACCCGGCGGACTTCCGCCTCTGGGTGTGTCTGCACGAGGAGACCCACCGGGTGCAGTTCACTGCCGTGCCATGGCTGCGCTCCCACCTGCTGGGTGAGATGGAGGCGTTGCTCGACAAGACCGACCTCGACCCCGGGCGGCTCGCCGAGATGGCCCGCCAGGGCATCGAGCGGGTCGGCCGGCTCGCGCGCGGTGACACGGACCTCTCTCTGCTCGACATCCTGCAGACACCGGAGCAGCGCGAGGTCATCGAGCGTGTGACGGCCGTGATGTCGCTCCTCGAGGGTCACGCCGACGTCGTCATGGACGGAGTCGGGCCAGAGGTCATCGGCTCCGTCGACGACATCCGCTCGAAGTTCAACGCCCGACGCGCGGGAGCCGGCCCCCTTGACCACCTCATCCGCGCGCTGCTCGGCCTCGACGCGAAGCTCAGGCAGTACCGCGACGGCGCCACGTTCGTGCGCGGCGTGCTGGACAAGGTCGGCATGGTCGGCTTCAACGCCGTCTGGGCGGAGCCGGCCAACCTGCCCACCAAGGACGAGATCGCCGACCCGGCGCGGTGGGTCAGCCGGGTCCACGGCTGAGATCGTCGGCGGCTTCGTCGGGTGGTGACGGTGCGAGGGCGACTGGACCCCGCGGTCGCCGCCGTACGACGCGCGGTCCGGATGGGCCTCCGCGACGTGGCACCCGGCTCCAGCGTGCTGGTGGCCTGTTCCGGGGGAGCCGACTCGATGGCGCTCGCCGCCGGAGCAGCGTTCGAAGGTGCGAAGGCCGGCTGGCTCGTCGGCGCCATCGTCGTGGACCACGGGCTGCACGACGACTCGGCCGAGGTGGCCGACACCGTGGCTCGACGGCTCCGGAGTCTGGCGCCCTTCACCGGGATCGAGCCCGTCGAGGTGCTCCGCGTCGAGGTGGGCACGGCCGGCGGCCCGGAGGCCGCTGCCCGACGGGCCCGCTACGACGCTCTCGACGCGGCAGCCGAGCGAGGCGACGCCATCGTCCTCCTCGGGCACACTCGAGACGACCAGGCGGAGACGGTGCTGCTCGGGCTGGCCCGGGGAAGCGGGCTGCGTTCGCTGGCCGGAATGCGAAACCGGCTGGGGCGATACCGCCGACCCCTCCTGGACGTGACACGTCAGCAGACAGCGCAGGCCTGCGATGCTCTCGGCATCCCGCTCTGGCTCGATCCCTCGAACCACGACCCGCGGCTCACCCGGTCGCGGATCCGGCACGCCGTGCTCCCCCTGCTGGAGGAGCAGCTCGGGCCGGGGGTCGCCGAGGCGCTGGCCCGGACGGCGAGCCTTGCCGGAGCCGATGCGGATGCTCTCGACGCGCTGGCCGCGACGCTCGCGTCGGCCGCGGGTCTGGCCCCGACCACTGGCGACCGGTGGGCCGGGGTCGGGCCGGTCGAGGCCGGGCCGCGGGAGGGCACGTCCGATGAGGGGGAAGTCGCCGCTGAGCCTGCCGCCGTCGGGTCTGCGTCCGGTGGCGGGAATGGACCGTCGCTGGCCGCCGATGTCCTTGCTGCGGCGCCGGAGGCGCTGCGGCTGCGAGTGTTGCGGATGGCCGCGCTGACCGCGGGTTGCCCGGGCGGCGAGCTGTTCGCCGTCCACGTCCGCTCCGTCGACGCGCTCGTCACGGACTGGCACGGGCAACGGCGCGTGGAACTGCCCGGGCACGTCACCGTCGTACGTCGTGGGGACGCGGTGGTCTTCTTCCGGTCCCGCTGAGCGGACCCCGGTACGCCGGGGCCGGTGGGTGCGTCGCGAGGGCGCGTCCTGCACACTGAGCCTTGGCAGACAAAGCCCTGCCGCCAGCCGTCGCGCGGAGCGGTATGCCGCCGACCCAGCCCGGGAGCACACGTGGATGTCAGTCACGTCGAGTCCGACCTGAAGGCGACCTTGGTGACGGAGGAGCAGATCCAGCTCCGGCTTCGCGAGCTGGCCGCGAGGATCGACGCCGACTACGCGGGCCTCGACCTGCTGCTCGTCGGTGTCCTGAAGGGTGCCGTCATGGTGATGGCTGACCTGGCTCGCAGCCTCGAGAGCCTGGTGGCGATGGACTGGATGGCGATCTCGTCCTACGGCTCCGGCACCACTTCGTCGGGTGTCGTCCGGATCCTCAAGGACCTCGACACCGACATCATGGACAAGCACGTGCTGGTCGTCGAGGACATCATCGACACGGGACTCACCCTGTCGTGGCTGGTGGCGAACCTGGTGTCACGCGGCCCCAAGTCCGTGGAGATCTGCACCCTGTTGCGCAAGCCTGACGCGCTGCAGATGTCGGTCGACGTGAAGTACGTCGGTTTCGACATCCCCAACGAGTTCGTCGTCGGCTACGGGTTGGACTACGACGAGCGCTACCGGAACCTGCGCTCGGTATCCACGCTTGCCCCGCACGTCTACGCTTGACAAGGCGGCCTCGGCACGGTGAGGTTCGCCACATCTGGCGGTTCCTACGGGTGGGAGGAGCCTCGTGGTGTGCTCGTTCGTTGGGACGGCAGGCGCTCCCGTTCTCGGGGGCTTTGGCGATAAGCGACAATAGAGGCGACCTGATGGCTGATCGGCAGGAGGCACGGGGCGGGAGCCCCGGTTGATGAACGTGAAACGTTGGCTCCGCGGACCCTGGCTATGGGTCGTCCTCTTCGCCGTGCTCGTGCTCGTCGTCCTCGACGTCGTGTCCAACCGCAGTGGCTACAAGGACGTCGACACGTCCTCGATGATCAAGACCCTGCAGTCGGGTGACGTGACCTCGGTGACGTTCATCGACGGCGACCAGGAGATCCAGGCGACCACCAAGGACGGGCAGAAGATCTCCGCCCAGTGGCTCGCTGGCCAGGGCGTCCAGCTGGTCGACATGGTCCAGAAGGACGTCCAGAACGGCACGATCGACGGCACCTACGACGTGCAGGTGCCGAAGCCGAGCCTGCTGTGGAGCTTCCTCTCGGGCATCTTCCCGATCCTGCTGGTCGTGCTCTTCTTCCTCTTCATGATGAACAGCCTGCAAGGCGGCGGCGGGCGGGTGATGCAGTTCGCCAAGTCCAAGGCCAAGCTGGTCAGCAAGGACACACCGAAGACCACGTTCGCCGACGTCGCGGGTTGCGACGAGGCGATCGAGGAGCTTGGCGAGATCAAGGAGTTCCTCCAGCAGCCGGCCAAGTTCCAGGCGGTCGGCGCCAAGATCCCCAAGGGCGTGCTGCTCTACGGTCCGCCTGGCACCGGCAAGACGCTGCTCGCCCGCGCCGTCGCCGGTGAGGCGAGCGTGCCGTTCTACTCGATCTCCGGCTCCGACTTCGTGGAGATGTTCGTCGGTGTCGGCGCCTCCCGGGTCCGCGACCTGTTCGAGCAGGCGAAGGAGAACGCCCCCGCCATCGTGTTCATCGACGAGATCGACGCCGTCGGACGCCACCGTGGCGCCGGCATGGGCGGCGGACACGACGAGCGCGAGCAGACGCTCAACCAGCTCCTCGTCGAGATGGACGGCTTCGACGTCCGGGGCGGCGTGATCCTGATCGCCGCGACCAACCGGCCGGACGTGCTCGACCCGGCGCTGCTGCGTCCCGGACGCTTCGACCGGATGATCGGCGTCGACGTGCCCAACATGGCGGGCCGGCACAAGA
The DNA here is from genome assembly GCA_963820035.1 of uncultured Actinomycetota bacterium. Taxonomy (GTDB): domain Bacteria; phylum Actinomycetota; class Actinomycetes; order Propionibacteriales; family Nocardioidaceae; genus JAWWPG01. Next base: position 22,349 of record CAWFYK010000001.1, read on the forward strand.
TCCTCCAGGTCCACTCGCGCGGCAAGCCGATCGCGGTCGACGTCGACCTGCTGGCCGTGGCTCGCCGTACGCCTGGCTTCACCGGCGCCGACCTCGCCAACGTGCTCAACGAGGCCGCGCTGCTGACGGCGCGGCAGAACCGCAAGCTGATCGACGGGCGCTCCCTCGACGAGGCGATCGACCGGGTCAGCATGGGTCCCCAGCGGCACTCCCACATCATGAGCGAGCAGGAGAAGCTCATGACGGCCTACCACGAGGGCGGCCACGCCCTGGTCGCTGCGGCACTTCCCGGCACCGACCCGGTCGCGAAGATCACCATCCTCCCGCGCGGACGGGCGCTCGGCTTCACCCAGGTGCTCCCCGAGAGCGACAAGTCGTCGATCTCGCGCAACGACCTGCTCAACCAGCTCGCCTACGCCCTCGGCGGTCTCGCGGCCGAGCAGCTGATCTTCCACGACCCCACCACGGGCTCCTCGAGCGACATCGAGAAGGCCACCGCGGTCGCCCGGCGGATGGTGACGAGCTTCGGCATGAGCGAGCGGATCGGGGCCGTCAAGCTCGGCGAGGACAACGGTGAGCCGTTCCTCGGTCGGGACTTCGGCCACACGCGCAACTACTCGGAGGAGATCGCCGCGATCATCGACGAGGAGATCAGCTCGTTGATGACGAACGCCCACCAGGAGGCGTTCGACATCCTGGTGCGCAACCGGGCCGTTCTCGACGACCTCGTCACGCAGCTCCTCGAGAAGGAGACGATCGACCGCAACGGCCTGCGCAGCATCTTCGACGTCGTCGTGATGAGCCCCGAGCGACCGGCCTGGACCGGGTCCGACAACCGGGTGCCGTCGCCGATCCCGCCGGTGCAGGTGCCCGCCACGGTGCCGAGTGCACAGGAGCCGCCGACCGGCGAGATCACCATCGGGCCAGGCAACGAGACCGGCCCCGGCTCGACGTCCCTGCCCCCGATGCCGCCCCCGAGCGGCCCCCCGGCCGGTGGTCCGATGCCGCCACACACGCCGTACGGCGAGTCGCCGTCCGACGGTTCGCAGGGCTGACCGCGTGTCGGTCCATCGGGTGAGCGCGCCCCCGGAGCGAGACATCCCGCCGTTCGACCATGGCCGCGCCGAGGCGGCGGTGCGCGAGCTGCTGATCGCGATCGGTGAGGATCCCGAGCGTGAGGGGCTCCGCGACACCCCTGCCCGGGTGGCGCGGGCCTACGCGGAGACGTTCGGCGGGCTGCACATGAACGCCGACGAGGTGCTGTCGACGACGTTCGACATCGGCCACGACGAGCTGGTGCTGGTCAAGGACATCGAAGTCTGGTCGATGTGCGAGCATCACCTGGTGCCGTTCACCGGCGTCGCCCATGTGGGCTACATCCCGAGCGAGGATGGCCGGATCACCGGGCTGTCCAAGGTGGCCAGGCTCGTCGACGTCTTTGCGCGCCGGCCGCAGGTGCAGGAGCGGCTCACCACGCAGGTCGCCGAGTCGATGATGCAGATCCTCAAGCCCCGCGGCGTCATCGCCGTCTTCGAGTGCGAGCACCTTTGTATGACGATGCGCGGCGTCCGCAAGCCGGGGTCCAAGACCGTGACCAGCGCCGTCCGTGGCCAGCTGCTCAACCCGGCGACCCGGGCCGAGGCCATGAGCCTCATCCTCGGCTAGGCTCCCCCGGATGTCGCCCGAGAGCGCCGCCGACCTGGTCTCGGCCGGTGGCTGCGTTCCCATCGTCGGGCGGCCGGTGCGCTACCTCGCAGGAGTGCCGGAGCCGCCACGGTGCCTCGTCATGGGGGTCGTCAACGTCACCCCCGACTCGTTCTCCGACGGCGGCATGTGGCTTGAGCCGACGGAGGCGATCGCTCATGGCCGGGCCGTCACTGGCGCCGGCGCAGACCTGGTCGACGTCGGCGGCGAGTCGACCCGCCCGGGTGCCGAACGACCCAGCGTGCCGGAGGAGCTGCGCCGGGTACTTCCCGTCGTCGGCGCCCTGAGCCGGGCCGGCGTCGTTGTCAGCATCGACACGATGCGCGCGGAGGTCGCCCGAGCCGCAGTCGACGCCGGCGCCACCGTCGTCAACGACGTCTCCGGTGGATTGGCCGACGACGCCATGCTGCCGACCGTCGCCGAGCTCGGCGTCGGCTACATCGCCATGCACTGGCGGGGGCACTCGACCTCGATGCAGCAGCGGGCGTCGTACGACGACCTGCTCGGCGAGGTGACCGCCGAGCTCGGCGCGCGAGCCGAGGCTGCGCTGGCCGCGGGCATCTCGCCGCAGCGGCTGGCGCTCGACCCGGGTATCGGGTTCGCGAAGACCGGCGAGCCACAACTGGACGCTGCTGCGTCACCTCGACGACCTGCACGCCCTTGGCTTTCCCTTGGTCGTCGGATCGTCGCGCAAGACGTTCCTCGGCGCTTTGCTGGCCGCGGACGACGGGACGCCACGACCACCGCTCGAGCGCGACGACGCCTCGGCCGCGTTGTCGACACTGGCGGCCCTCGCCGGTGCGTGGTGCGTCCGGGTGCACGACGTCGGGCGCTCCTTCGACGCCGTTCGGGTGGCCGCTCGGTTCGCTGTGAAGGGGGATCGGTGACGACTGCCGTCGAGGACGTGCTCGCCGTCCATGCCGACTTCTACGCCGCCTTCGAGAGCGCCGACTTCGACGCGATGGCCGACGTCTGGGCCGATGACGACGGCGTCGTGTGCGTCCATCCGGCGGCTCCGCCCATCCGGGGTCGGGCGGCCGTGATGCGCTCCTGGCTGGCACTGATGGCAAGTGCCCCCTATATCCAGTTCTTCCTCACCGACGTCGAGGTGACGGTCACGGGGGAGCTGGCGACGGTCACCTGCATGGAGAACGTCCTCTCGGCGGGCGCGGACACTCCGCTGGGGGTTTTCGCCGGTGGTACGGCCGTTGCGACGAACGTGTTTCGGAACACGTCAGACGGTTGGCGGTTGTGGGTCCATCACGCCTCCCCGGTACTGTCGAGCACGGAACCGCAAGAGGAAGAGGCGCCATGACCGGACTGTCCGCCCCGTCGGCCCCGGCCGACCGGCTGGCGCTGACCGGGCTTCGCGTCTTCGGCCATCATGGTGTCTTCGAGGAGGAGCGCCGCGAGGGCCAGGAGTTCGTCGTCGACGTCCAGCTCGGTCTCGACACCCGTCGGGCCGCCCGCTCGGACGACCTGTCAGCGACCGTCCATTACGGCGACCTCGCGACCCGGCTACATGCTGCGATCGCCTCGGAGCCGGTCGACCTGATCGAGACCCTGGCGCAGCGGCTCGCGGACGTCTGTCTCGCGGAGCCGCCGGTCGCCTGGGTCGACGTGACCGTCCACAAGCCGCATGCCCCCATCCAGGTCGCGTTTGACGACGTCAGCCTGACGATTCATCGGAGCCGAGATGACTGAGACGCCCAACCCGCACATCGACCCCGACACCCTGACCGGGGAGATGCGGCCGATTCGCCCCGCGGTGCTGTCGCTGGGAAGCAACGCCGGTGACCGGCTGGCCAACCTCCAAGGCGCGATCAACGCGTTCGCGGACACTCCGGACGTCAACATCGTGGCCGTCTCCTCGGTCTACGAGACGACCCCGGTCAACGCACCCGACGGGTCCCCTGAGTTCCTCAACGCCATCCTGCTGGCCGACAGCACCCTCTCGGTCAGCGTGCTGCTCGATCGCGCGATGGCCGTCGAGGATGCCTACGGCCGTCGGCGGGGGGAGACCAACGGACCCCGGACCCTCGACGTGGACCTGATCGTGGTGGGCGACCGAGTCTCCGACACCGACGAGCTCAAGCTTCCCCACCCGCGGGCGCACCTGCGGGCCTTCGTGCTCGTCCCGTGGCATGAGATCGATGCGCGCGCGGAACTGCCGGGTCACGGCAAGATCGCCGACCTGCTGGTCGACCTCGACACAAGTGGCGTCATCCACCGGCCCGATCTCGAGCTCGAGATCTAGCCGTTGGCCGACAAGGAGACCCCCGATCGGGGCACCGTCAGGCCGACCCGGATCCGATCGCTGATCGCTCTCTTCATCCTCGGCGGCGTGCTCGGCTATGCGTTCGCGCGCCTGACGATCGCGCTCAACGGGGTGGCCCCGCAGATCCAGTGGTCCTCGGTCATCGTGCTGCTCGCTGCCGATGCCATCGTGCTGGTGCTGGCCAACTCGACGTACCGGACGTTGCACCGGGAACGCCGCACGATGGACGTGCAGCGGGCGGTTCGCTTCCTGCTGCTCGCCAAAGCCAGCGCGCTCGTCGGCGCCATCGTGGCGGGCGGCTATCTCGGTTTCGCCGCGCAGTTCGTCGACCAGCTCGACGTCCGGCTGCCCGAGGAGCGCGTCATCAGGTCCGTCTCCGCAGCGATCGCGGCGGTCGTCCTCGTCGTCGCGGGGCTTCTTCTCGAGCGTGCCTGCCGGATTCCGAAGGACAAGGACGAATAGAATCCGGCTATGTCGGGTCGCCGGGTCCAGCGTTCTGTGCGGGTCACGGTTGCCGCCGCGCTGCTGGGGCTCGCTGCGGTCATCGTGGCGGTCTCCGTCGCCACGTCGGTCCTGGTCGGTGCTGCCGCCGTTGCGTCCCTCGTCGCCGGTGCCGTGGCGTCGCGGATCGTCTACTCCGAGCTGGTGCAGACCCGCGGCGACGCGGCTCGGCAGCGGAGCGAACAAGCGCGCTCCTTCCAGAGCTCGATCGCGACGAGCCACGCCGAGCACCTGGCCTTCACCGAGACCATGGCTGCCCGGCTCGACGAGCGCGATCGGCTGGTCGCCGGGCTGGGCGACCGGGTCCGCCGTACCGAACGGCGTGCTGTCGAGGCCGAGGCCCGGGTGAAGCGAGAGGCACGTCGGGCCAACGAGGCGCAGGAACGGCTCGCGGCGGTGCTGGACGAGGTACTCGGCACCGATGGGTTCGCCGTCGACCGAGAGCGGGGCGGCCCCGACGAGGTGCTGCCGACCGTCGTCGACCTGCGGACCTGGGACGCGCGGTCCAAGGCGGACAAGGCCTCGGCGGCCCCGACCGCCCGCGCCCGCTGACGCGCTGACGACCGATCCCGCGGGATTCGTCTTCATCCGGTGGGCCGGACGAATGCGCGAAGCCACGCGCGAAGGCTCAGTGCAACGGACCGGTGGAGGAGACCTCGACGTCGGCCAGCTCCCGGCCCTCCTCTTCGGCGCTGACCGACCGGCGCAGTGCCTCATGCAGCGTCGAGGGGGTCAGCACGCCCAGGAAGTGGTCGCCGTCGAGCACCGCCACCCAGCCGGCGTCCCATTGCAACATCGTCGACAGCGCATCCTTCAGCGACGCGTCCTTGGGCACCCACGCGTCCATCCGCTCGGCCCGGTCGCGCACGACGCCGGAGCCGGCGGCATGGTCGACGGACACCCAGCCACGCAGGTTGTCCTTGTCATCGAGTACGACGGCCCACCGGGCTCGCTGGACGCTCATCTTCCGCTGAGCCTCTGCGAGCGAGTCGACCTCGTGCACGATGGGCGGAAGCTCGAGGTCGACATCGCCGATCACGGTCACAGCGAGCCGGCGTAGGCCGCGATCCGCCCCCACGAAGTCGGCGACGAACTCATCGGCAGGCCCGCCCAACACCCGGGCCGGAGTGTCGAACTGCGCGAGCCGGCCGCCCGGCTCGAAGACCCCCACCCGGTCGCCGAGCCGAACCGCCTCCTCGATGTCATGGGTGACGAGCACGACGGTCTTGGCGAGGTCCGCCTGGATCGCCAGGAACTGGTCCTGCAGCCGGCCGCGGACGACCGGGTCGACGGCTCCGAACGGCTCGTCCATCAGCAGCACGTCGGGGTCGGCGGCCAACGCCCTGGCCACCCCGACCCGCTGCTGCTGGCCGCCGGAGAGCTGGGCCGGGTAGCGATGCCCGAACTCGGCCGGGTCGAGCCCCATCGTCGTCAGCAGCTCGTCGACCCGTTCGTTGATCCGCTTGCGGTGCCAGCCCATCAGCTTCGGCACCGTCGCCACGTTGGCGTGCACGGTCTGGTGCGGGAAGAGGCCGATCTGCTGGATGACGTAACCGATCCGCAACCGCAGCTTGACGGCATTGATATGGGTCACGTTCTCGCCGTCGAGCTCGATCCGGCCGGTCGTCGGCTCGATGAGCCGGTTGATCATCTTGAGCGTGGTCGACTTGCCGCAGCCGGACGGGCCGACGAGCGTCACCAGCTCCCCGCGTGGCACGTCGAGATCGAGCTCGCGGACCGCGACGGTCCCGCCTGGATAGGTCTTTCCCACCCCCATCAGCCGGATCATCAGATCTTCGGTACGGTCCATGGCGTGACCTTACCCGCGTTGGCGCCCGCCGACTCCTGCTACAGCCTGTACGTCAACCACTGGGTCTGCGCCTCCTATCTGAGGGACTACAAGGACGAGCTCGTCACCGCCACGAAGCAGCACGCCCAGATCACCGTCATCTCCGTTCTGCTCGGGTTGGCCATGGCGATCCCCCTCGCGATCGTGGCGCGGCGGTTCAGCCGGCTCGAGACGTTCATCCTGGGCTCGGCCACGATGGTCTACACCATCCCCTCCCTGGCGCTCTTCCCGTTGCTGGTGCCGTTCACCGGCATCACCGAGACGACCGTCGTCATCGGCCTTGCGCTCTACTCACTGACGATCCTCGTGCGCAACACCCTGGCAGGACTGCGCGGCATACCCGACGAGGTCCGGGAATCCGCCGTCGGGATGGGCTATGGCCCCACCCGGATGCTGCTGACGGTGGAGATGCCGCTCGCCCTGCCGGTGATCATGGCGGGGCTCCGGGTGGCGACGGTCTCGACCGTGGCCCTCACGACGATCGGCTCGATCGTGTCGTACGGCGGACTCGGCAACCTGCTGGCGCAGGGCGTGCAGGAGGACTTCAAGGCGCAGATCCTCACGGCCAGCGTGCTGTGTGTGCTGTTGGCGTTGGTGTTCGACGTCGGACTGTTGGGAGCACAACGCCTGATGACGCCGTGGACCTGGAAGCGAGGGTGAGCCCGTGATCGGCGATGCGTTCTCCTACCTGACCAACGGGGCGAACTGGCGTGGGTCGCAGGGGATGCTCGTCTACCTCGGTCAGCAGCTGCTGCTGACCGTGACGGCGCTGCTGATCGCGATGCTGCTGGTGCTGCCACTGGCGCTCGTCCTCGGTCACCTCGGAAAGGGCGGGTTCCTCGCGATCAACGTGTCCAACATCGGCCGGGCGATCCCGACGTTCGCCGTGCTCATCCTGCTCTCGGTCGGGCCGTTGGGTACGTCGGAGCTCGGGCCTTACGGTCGCGCCGGGCTCGCGACGCTCGTCGCCCTGACGCTCTTCGCGCTGCCCCCGATCATCACCAACAGCTATGTCGGGATGCGCGAGGTGGACAAGGGTACGGTCGAAGCGGCGCGGGGGATGGGCATGAAGGGACACCAGCTGCTCTTCCTCGTCGAGCTGCCGCTGGCGATGCCGCTGATCCTCACCGGGCTCCGGCTGGCGCTCGTGCAGGTGTGGGCGACGGCCACCATCGCCGCCCTGGTGGCTGGACCGGGGCTCGGTAACATCATCACCGACGGCTTCTACCGCAGCGACTACGGCAAGGGCCTGGCGGGAGCCATCGTCGTCGCCGCGGTCGCGCTGGTGCTGGAGGGTACGGCGGCCCTCGTGGAGAGATATGCGAACCCGCTCTCCCGCGTGCGAAGGAGGGAGTCCGCCGCCACCGCCGTCGCCTGATAGTCCGCCGCTTGTCGGCGGTCGGTGAGATGATGCAGGAAGAACTCGGGTGCCACCCGGTGCCCGACCGGACACGCGGAGCCCTACGACGGGCTGCGGGACACAGAAGGCGGTACTGGGATGCACATGCGACGTATGTTCGGAAGGCGTTGGCTCGCGACCGGGCTCGCGCTGGGACTGGTCATGGTCGGCGCGGCCTGCGCCAACAACTCGACATCCGGCGACTCCGGCAGCTCCTCGCCGGGTGGCAGCGGCGACAAGGGGTCGATCACGCTTTCGGGGCAGGACTTCACCGAGATGCAGATCATGGCCTCGATGTACCAGCAGGTCCTCGAGAACGCCGGCTACACCGTCACCGTCAAGCTGGTCGGCACCCGTGACATCTACGTGCCGCAGCTCACCTCTGGTGCGGTCGACGTGGTGCCCGACTATCTCGCCGGGATGGCCGACTTCCTCAACGCCCAGGCCAACGGCGCCAACGCGAAGCCGATCTCGTCCAACAGCGCGCAGGCCACCCTCGACGCGTTGAAGCCGCTCGCCGACGACGCCGGGATCACCATGCTCGACCCGGCCAAGGCGACCGACCAGAACGCGTTCGCGGTCACCAAGCAGATGGCCGATGCGAACAACCTGTCGACGCTCTCCGACCTGGCCGCACTCAACAAGCCGATCGTGCTCGCGGCGGCCTCCGACTGTCAGGGACGATCCGACTGCGAGGGCGGCCTGTCGGGGACCTACGGGCTCAACATCACCAAGATCCTGCCGCTCGGCTTCGACACCACCCAGACCAAGGACTCCGTGACGAGCGGCGAGTCTCAGCTCGGCGAGGTCGCCACCACCGATGGCGCCCTCGAGCAGGAGAACCTTGTGCTGCTGCAGGACGACAAGGGCATCCAGCCCGCCCAGAACTTGATCCCCGCGGTCAACACCACGTTCATCAAGGCCCACCCTGACGTGGCGACGGTGCTCAACAAGCTCTCGGCCACGTTGACCACGGCCGACCTGGCCAGCCTCGATCTCAAGGTCGGCGTCAACCGGGAGAAGCCGGACGCGGTGGCGAAGGAGTACCTCGACAGCAAGAACCTGCTCTCCTGAGCCGCTAGCCGCTAGCCGCTGGCGGCTGGCGGCTGGCCGCGCTACTTGTCGATGTCTCCGACGACGAAGAACATCGAGCCCAAGATCGCGATCATGTCCGCCACCACACAGCCCGGCAGCATCTGCGGCAGCACCGAGATGTTGTTGAACGACGCCGACCGCAGCTTGAGGCGCCACGGCGTCTTCTCGCCGCGGGACACCAGGAAGTAGCCGTTGATACCGAGCGGGTTCTCGGTCCAGCAGTAGGTGTGCCCCTCGGGGGCCTTCAGGATCTTCGGCAGCCGGACGTTGATCGGCCCCTGGGGTAGGCCGGCGATCCGGTCGATGCAGTGCTCGGCCAGGTCGAGAGAGACCTTGACCTGGTCGAGCAACAGCCCGAACCTGGCGTGGCAGTCGCCCTGCGACCGGGTCGCGACCCGCAGGACGCCGTCGGCGAGCAGCTCGTCGTAGGCCAGATAGGGATCGTCGCGCCGGAGGTCGACGTCGACCCCGGACGCCCGCGCGATCGGACCGGAGACGCCGTACTGCGCGATCAGCTCGGGTGACAGCACGCCCACCTCCACCGTGCGGGCGCGAAAGATCTCGTTCCCGAAGATCAGCTCCTCGATCTGGGACAGCCTGCCGCGTACGGCGGCGACGGCTGCCGACGTACGACGCAACCAACCGGCTGGGAGATCCTCCTTCAGCCCGCCCACCCGGTTGAACATGTAGTGCATCCGGCCACCGGAGATCTCCTCCATGACCTCCTGGATGGTCTCCCGCTCCCGAAAGGCATAGAAGATCGGAGTGATGGCGCCGATCTCGAGCGGGTAGGAGCCGAGGAACATCAGGTGGTTGAGGACGCGGTTCAGCTCAGCGAGCAGCGTCCGCGTCCAGGTGGCCCGCACCGGCACCTCCATGCCGAGCATCCGCTCGACGGCGAGCACCACGCCAAGCTCCGACGAAAAGGCGGACAGCCAGTCGTGCCGGTTGGCGAGCACGATGATCTGGCGGTAGTCGCGGACCTCGAACAGCTTCTCGACACCGCGATGCATGTAGCCGACGATCGGTTCGCACTCCACGATTCGCTCGCCGTCGAGTGTCACGCGGAGCCGCAGGACGCCGTGGGTCGCGGGATGCTGCGGCCCGATGTTGAGCACCATGTCCTCGGTGGCAAGCTCGCTGCCCGATCCGCGGCCGCCGCGTTCGTGGCCGGCGAAGCCGGCGGCGCCGGCGCCCACTCCGATGATGCGATGGTCGACCACCCGCTCATGCTCCCACTAGTGCGCGCCGGGCTCAGCCAAGGTCCGGACGACGCGAGCGGGACTTCCGACGGCGAGCACACCGGCCGGCAGGTCCCGCGTCACGACCGAGCCCGCTCCGACGACCGTGTCATCGCCGATGGTGACACCACCGCAGACGATCGCCCCGCCGCCCAGCCAGACGTTGTTACCGATCGTGACGGGTTTGGCGGTCTCCCACTTGTCTCGACGTCGCTGGGCGTCCATCGGGTGCTCCGGGGTCAGCAGCTGCACGTAGGGGCCGATCTGGACATCGTCGCCGATCGTGATCCTGGCGACGTCGGCGAGCTGACACCCGTAGTTGAGGAAGACCCCGGTGCCGATCCGCACGTTCGTGCCGTAGTCGACGTACACCGGTGATCGAACCTCGGCATCGTCGCCGACCTCGCCCATCAAGGCCACCAGGAGCTCGCGCCGCCTGATCGGATCGGCGATGGACGTCGCGTTGTAGAGCTCCATCACGGTCTGCCGCTCGCGTTGCAGCTCGAGCACCGACTCGTCGGTGATGTACCAGTCGCCGGTCGTCATCTTGTCCAGGTGAGAGGTCATAACCGGAGCCTAGACAGGCCACGGTGCACGCCCGCCAGGCCCGGACGCCGCGGCGTCCGGTGCGCTCGGCGGCCCCGGTTGCACGGGCGACATAAAGTATCCGTGTGTCGAAGCCGTCAAGACAGACCCAGTCGGCAGCCCGCCGCGCCCGCGTCGAGCAGCTCCAGCGTGAGCAGCGAGCCAAGGAACGTCGGCGCAACTATCTCGTCGTCGGTGGTGCCGCGGTCGTCGTCCTCGTCGTCATCGCCGTCGTCGCCGTCGCGCTGACCCGGGGTTCCAGTGGCGGCAGCACCACGGCCTCTCCCGGTCTCAACGTGGCGAACCAGATCATCCCGAGCACGCCGACCGGCGCGACGACCACCCAGAAGACCCCCAAACAGGTGGCCAACCCGACCGACATCAAGGGCGTCCTGGCCTGGGACACGAGTGGCTATCCCGCCACCGGCAAGCCCAACGCCGGCACCGTGGAGCACCAGCACGTCACCGGACCGGTGACATACGCCGTGCTGCCACCGGTGGGAGGCCCGCACAACGCCATCTGGATGAACGCCGGGGTCTACACGAAGCCGATCCCGAACGAGCGCGCCGTCCACAACCTCGAGCATGGCGCCGTGTGGATCACCTACGACCCCGATATCGGCCAGAGCCAGGTCGACCAGCTGGTGACGTTCGTCAGGGGGCAGAGCCTGATCCCCGAGAACGAGCAGACGTCGCCGGGCCAGGCCAACCGCTACGTCGACCTGAGCCCGTGGCCGCAGAGCAACCTGCCGTCGCCGATCGTCATCAGCTCCTGGGGATACCAGCTCCGAGTCAACAGCCCGACCGACCCTCGCCTCCAGCAGTTCGTGGACACGTTCCGGCACAGCCAGACGTACACCCCGGAGTACGGGGCTCAGGTGGACGGGGTGCCGATCGACACCGGTGGTCGTCCCGCCGGGTTCGGCAGCGTCAACCCGAACCCCTCCGGCTCGCAGGGCTGAACGCGCCCGACCGGTGCCCCCGTTGTGTCGTCCGAGGGTAGGTTCGGCCGAATGAGGTACGCCGTCAGCATCCCGCCGTTCACCGATCCCACCGCGGTCGTCGAGATGGCCGAAGACGCGGAACGAGCCGGCTGGGACGGCGTCTTCCTCTGGGACCATCTGCAGTGGTCGACGGAGTTGAAGCCGGACGTCCACGACCCGTGGGTGCTCCTCGGCGCGATCGCGCGGGTGACCAGCCGGGTGCGGCTGGGCACCCTCGTCACCCCGCTGGCCCGCCGACGGGTGCACATGATGGCCAAGCACCTGCTCACTCTCGACCGTCTCTCCGGTGGCCGCATCACCTTCGGTGTGGGTCTCGGCGAACCGGCGATCGGGGACTTCGGTGCCTTCGGGGACGAGCCCGACCCACGCGCCAGAGCAGCCATCCTCGACGAGGGACTCGGCGTGCTCGACGGGCTGCTGCGCGGCGACCGGGTCGACCACGACGGTGAGCGTGTGATCGCGCACGCCGAGCTGAGGCCCGGCCCCGTCCAGCAGCCGCGGCCGCCGATCTGGGTCGCCGGCGTGGTCCCCCACACGCGGCCGCTGCGGCGCGCGCGGGCCTGGGACGGCATCGTCCCGATCGGCGGCGACGAGCTGCTCACGCCCGAGATGCTGGCGGACTACCTCGCAGGCGACGTCCCGGCCGGCTGGGACGTCGTTGCCACCTGGAAGGCCGGAGTGCCGCCCCAGGAGTACGCGGACGCCGGAGCCACCTGGCTCGTGGAGTCGACCTGGCCGGTCGGCGACTGGGTCGACGAGTTCCGCGGCAGGATCCGCCAGGGCCCCCAGTAAGCCGGCGGCCTGAGCCGGCAGCCTGAGCCGGGCGCGACCCGCTGCGGCGGGTGCTTGGCGAGAGACTCGCGGCCCTGGAGCCGCTGGAATTGGCTGTCGATATGCCGTCAGCGGCATAACATCCCGCTGACGGCATACGTCGGCGGTTGATCGAGCAGGGCGAGGGGGCAGTGCCCCCTTGGCCTCGGCGGCTCAGCCAGCTGCGGGGGCGAGCAGCCAGCAGAAGTCCCCGAGCCCACCGACGGCCGTGAGCTCCGCAGCCTCCGTCGCCCGAGCAAGCTCGGCGACATAGCGCCGAGGCTCGATGCTCGCGAGACTCAGGGGCGGCCGCCCCCCGTCGACGCCGAGCTCGTGGAGCATGTCTCGCTGCCGACGAAGGTCGCCACCCACCGCGGAGGCGAGGGCGTCGAACGCGACCGCGGCCGTCACGTCGTGGCTCCCGTCGAAGCTCAGGGGAGTCTGCATTCCGGAGCGGTACGACGACAGCGATCCCCCCGGCGGCCGACTGCCGGTCAGGTGCCCGTAGTCGACTGCCACGCAGAGCCCGCCACCGCTGCGGGCGCAGACCGCCGCCCACCACGACTCCCGGGTGGATCCGACCTCGGCGCGCTGGCCAGGCGAGGACAGCGGCCACCAGCGGTCCAGCCAAGCCTCGTGGCCGGCATCTGCCGGTGGGCCGAGCCGCTGCTCGCCGGTGTCGAGATCGACCTCGACCAGCCGGACGGTGCCTGATCGGTCGAGCTCGACGACGTCGCACGGGATGGTGTCCAGCAGCTCGTTGGCGAGGACCAGACCGTCGTGGTCGTCGGGCAGCTCGGGAAGCTCTGACAGCCAGCCGACCTCGTCGGGCAGCGAGGAGGGTCTTCGGGCAACGTCGACCCCGCAGAGGTCGAGATCCGGCGCCGCGCGGCGGAGCTCGACCAGCAGCTCGCCCGAGCCGGCTCCTACGTCCCACACACCACCGAGACCTTCGCGACGTACCAGGGCGATGATGGCCCGCGCGAAGAGGGGGGAGGCGTGGGCTGACGTGCGGAAGTGGTCCGCCGGTCGCTGCGTGCGGTAGAAGCCCGCAGGCCCGTAGAGGGCACGCTCCCAGGCGAGCCGCAGCGGAACCCACCGACTCCCGGCCACTGCAGCACCGTAGCCGAGCGAACCGTCCGTTTCACGGAGCCGTCGCGTCATCCTCAGGCATGACGCGACGGCCCGGAGCCGCTACTCGGGGACGACGTGGCCGGGCGCTCGACGTCGTAGCCTCTCCAGTGTGCGGAGGACTGTCTACGACGTCGTGCGGCTGCCGCCGATCGTGGTGGACGGCCTCATCGCCTTCGCCTTGGCGATCCCGGCCTTCGTGCAGCTCCAGCTCGGCGTCTACCCGTTGGGCTACTACCTGCCCTACAACCTCGCCTTGATCGCACCGCTGGTGCTGCGCCGGGTCATGCCCGTCGTGAGCTTCACCGCGATCTCGCTGGTCTGTCTGCTCCAGCTCCGGGTCATCGACCACCCGATCTGGGGGGACTTCGCGTTCCTCGTCGCGCTCGCATCGATCGCTCGCTACGGTCCGACCTGGGCGCGGTGGGGCGGGCTGGTCGTGGGGCTGGTCGGGGCGGTGGCCGGACCACTGCAGTGGGTCGGAGGCATCGGCAACATCCACCATCGCCGGGACCTCTACCCGATCGTGGTGGCGCTGCTCGTCGTCCTGGCCAGCTGGGTCCTCGGCGACCTCCGGCGCACCCGCTCCCAATATGTCGCCGAGCTCGAGGAGCTGAACCGGCGGCTGGCGGCTGAGCGGGACCAGCAGGCGCTCATCGCGGCCGCCGCGGAGCGGCAGCGGATCGCCCGCGAGATGCACGACGTCGTCGCGCACACCCTGTCGGTCATCGTGGTGCAGGCGGACGGTGGCCGTTATGCCGCCGATCAGGACCCGGCGGCCGCCAAACGGGTGTTGGAGACCATCGCCGTGTCGTCGCGGAGTGCGCTGACGGAGATGCGGCGGCTTCTCGGGTTGTTGCGCGCGGAAGACGGTCCGCAGGGCCCTGGCGCCCCAACCGGGGGTGCAGGACATCGAGAGTCTGGTGGCCAATGTCGCCGCCAGCGGGCTTCCGGTCACCCTTGAGGTCGACGGTCCGGCTCGCGTCGTCGACGCGGGGACCGGTCTGACGCTCTACCGCATCGTCCAGGAAGGGCTGACGAACACCATGAAGCATGCTGGTTCCGACGTCACTGCGAGGGTGCGGCTCGGGTACGCCGCCCGCGAGGTCACCCTCCAGGTCGTCGACGACGGTCGAGGACCGTCGGGCTGGCCGGGTCGCGATGGCACCGGGCAGGGACTGATGGGGATGCGCGAACGCGTCGAGCTGCACGGCGGCACGCTCGTCGTCAGGAGCCCGCCGAGCGGCGGTTTCGAGCTGACCGCGACGGTCCCGCTGGCGGAGTCGGAGGTCGCGTGACCGGCCCAGCAGACATCGAGGTCCCAGCAGACCAGCACATCCGGGTCGCCATCGTGGACGACCAGCAGCTGGTGCGCGCAGGATTTCGGATGCTCGTCGAGTCCCAGCGGGACATGACCGTGGTCGCAGAGGCCGGCGACGGGGTGGAGGCGTTGACCAGCCTTGCCTCCGCCAGTGCAGACGTGGTGCTGATGGACGTGCGGATGCCGCGGATGAACGGGGTGGAGACGACTCGGGAGATCGTGGACACCCTGGGCGTCCAGGCGCCCAGGGTCATCGTGCTGACGACGTTCGACATCGACGAGTACGCGTTCGCCGCGGTCAAGGCCGGCGCCGCAGGGTTCCTGCTCAAGGACGTTCCGCCCGACGACCTGCTGGCGGCGATCCGGACGGTGCACGGAGGAGACGCCGTCATCGCGCCCTCGACGACCCGTCGACTCATCGGGCGCTTCGCGGCGCTCCTCCCGGACGAGGACCCTCCCGACGTGGCGGTCCTGGCCGAGCTCACCGAGCGTGAGCGCGAGGTGCTCCTGGAGGTCGCCCAGGGCAAGTCCAATGCCGAGATCGCGGCCACCCTCTACCTCGCGGAGGCGACGGTGAAGACCCACGTCGGCAGGATCTTGACAAAGACCGGGCTGCGCGACCGGGTGCAGCTCGTCGTCCTCGCCTACGAGTCGGGTGTGGTCCGCCCCCGCCCATCCGGCTGAGATCTCCGCGGGGCTAGGTTGGCCCGACCCGTCCCTGGGGCGGACGGCATGACAGGAGGCTCGGAAGATGATCACGTGTGTGGTCGACTACGTCGTCGATGCCGGGAAGCTTGCGGAGTTCGAGCGGTTCGCGGTGAGCTGGATGGAGCTGGTCGAGAGACACGGCGGCACCCACCACGGCTACTTCCTGCCCGCCGAAGGGGCCAGTGACCGGGCTCTGGCGCTGTTCAGCTTCCCCAGCCTCGCGGCGTACGAGAGCTATCGGGGGCTCTTCGGCGTGGACCCTGACTTTGTCGCCGCCGACCGGATCCGGGATGAGAGTGGGTGTGTGGTGCGCTACGACCGCTCCTTCATGCGCCCATTGCTGCCCCCCCGTCCGGTCGACTGAGCCCGTCCATGCTGCTCAGGTCTCGACCTGTCTACGCGCGTGCGACCTGAGGGGGACCTGAGGTCGATCCGCTTGGGCGACGACGCGACGCGGCACTCTCCGTAGCGTCTTCAGCGGCGAGACCACTCGCCGAGGACGCGGAGGAGCGGCGATGAGAAGTGCGGTGGATGAGACGGCGCAGACCCGACAGGTCTCCGGGGTGGCGGTCCAGGCGACCGACCTCGTGAAGGTCTATGGATCGGGGAGCGCGGCGGTGCGGGCCCTCGACGGGGTCAGTGTGGCGTTCGGCTCGGGTGCGCTGACGGCCATCATGGGACCGTCCGGGTCGGGCAAGTCGACGCTGATGCACTGCCTGGCCGGGCTCGACACGGTCACCTCGGGCGAGGTCTGGTTCGGACACCTGAACCTGTCCGGGCTGACCGACTCCGGCTTGACCAAGATGCGGCGTGACCGCGTGGGCTTCGTCTTCCAGTCCTTCAACCTGTTGGGCATGTTGACCGCCAAGCAGAACGTGCTGCTGCCCTTCGAGCTGGCGGGCAAGGAGCCGGACTGGACCTGGTTCGACTCCGTGGTCGAGGTGCTCGGCGTCGGCAGCCGGCTGGGGCACCGGCCCGCCGAGCTCTCGGGGGGTGAGCAGCAGCGGGTGGCCGTCGCGCGGGCGTTGGTGACTCGCCCGGACGTGGTGTTCGCGGACGAGCCGACCGGGAACCTGGACAGCAGGTCGGGTGCGGAGCTGCTCGGCTTCCTGCGCACCTCGGTGCTCGAGCTCGGGCAGACCGTCGTGATGGTGACGCACGATCCGGTCGCCGCGTCGTACGCCGACCGCGTCGTCCTGCTGGCCGACGGCCGACTGGTCGGCGAGGTTGTCGATCCCACCACTGACAGTGTGCTGGCGGCGCTGGGCCGAGCGGGGGAGTGACGCGATGATCGAGCTCACGCTTGCGTCGTGGCGGCAGTATCGACGTCGCTATGTGGCGACCTTTCTGGCCGTCCTCCTCGGGGTCGGATTCTGTGCGGCCACCCTCTCGCTGACCGCCGCCGCTATCCGGGGGGCCGGGGACGCGGCCGCCATCCAGTACAGCAAAGCCGACGTCGTCGGCTTCCCGGACACGATGCCGCCGAGCGCCGTCGTTGACCGGCTCCGCGGCCTCCCCGACGTGGCGGCGGCGGACGTCGTCTCGACCGGTTGCATCGTCGTGAGGTGGCCCGCCGGACACGCGCCCGGCACGCAGGATGTCTCCGAGATCCCGGCCTCGGAGGGACTCCGCTGGCAACGGCTGACATCGGGGCGGATGCCGTTGCGACCCGACGAGGTCGTCGTCGACGCGAGTCTTGCGGCCGACAAGGGCGTCAGCATCGGCAGTCGGCTCGCCGTCGGCGGCGGGCAGACCTCGCGCCGGTCGGTCACGGTCGTCGGGCTCGTCGCACCCGAGAAGGGCGCCAGTGGGGTGAGTCGGATCTTCGCCGCGCCCGGCGGCCTGGCCGCGTGGCACCTCTCGTCGGTGGTCAACGAGATCTTCATCAAGGGCGACGGTGGAAGCCAGCCGGCGCTCGCGGCCGAGGTGCGTCAGCTAATGCCGACGACCACCGTCACACCGACCGACATCCTGCGCAAGCGAGCAGTGAGCGACCTGAGCCACCAGGTCGACGTGCTCGGCAGGTTCCTCACCGGCTTCGCCGTGGTGGCGCTCTTCGTGGCCGGCCTGGTCATCTCGAACACCTTCCGGATCGTGATGACCCAACGAGTCCGAGACCTGGCACTGCTGCGATGCGTGGGCGCCGAGCGCAGGCAGGTCTTCGCGATGACGGTCGGGGAGGCGCTGCTGCTGGGGGTGTTCGCCGCCGCCGCGGGAGTCGTGGCGGGGATCGCTTGCTCCGCGATTCTCGTCGAGGTGCTGAATCACACCTCGATCCCGGTCCCCCTGTCCCTCGGCGCGCCGAACCTGACGACGCTTCTGCTTCCGTTCGTCGGGGGAGTCGTCATGGCGGTCGCCGCCGTGCTGGCTCCGGCGTCCTGGGTTTCGCGGGTGGCGCCGTTGACCGCCTTGCGGCCCGCTGGTGAGGGCGCTCCGGGCCGCCGGACCGGTCT
Organism: uncultured Actinomycetota bacterium; assembly: GCA_963820035.1. Classification (GTDB taxonomy): domain Bacteria; phylum Actinomycetota; class Actinomycetes; order Propionibacteriales; family Nocardioidaceae; genus JAWWPG01. The sequence goes on from CAWFYK010000001.1 coordinate 40,428, forward strand.
CGTGCAGTTTGGCGCCGGCCTGCTGGTCGGGGTATTCGGCTGCCTCGTGCTGACCGCGGCGGTGCTGACCGGACGGGTCTACGTCGGCATCCTCGGTGGGCTGCTGTCGTTCCTCGGGGTGCTCGCGCTCGCGCCGGTCGTCGTACCCGTGGCGATCCGGATGGCCGGCTGGACGCGCAGGCTGCTCCCGCGTCGCCTGCGCGGCGGGGTCCCCGCTGACCTCGCAGCGCTCAACGCCGTGCGCAACCCGCGGCGCACGGCTGCCACCTCCGGTGCGCTGCTCGTCGGTGTCACCCTGATCTCGATGATGTCCGTCGGCGCCGCCTCCGTGTCGGCGAACGAGGCCCGAGCACTCGACCGGATCGCCCCCGTCGACATCACCGTGGCGGGTGGGCCCGTGCCCGCCGCGGTTCTCGGCCGGGCCCGGCAGATACCCGGCGTTCAGCAGGTGGTGCCGGTCCGCGGCGACGTCGTGCACAGCCGGGTCGGGAAGGTCAGGGTCGGCTCGTTGACAGCGGCAGCTGCGGCCGCGACCGTCAGGGACGACGGGCTGCGCACCGAGCTGGCAGATCCATCGGTGCTCGTCCTGCCGGTGTCCGCCCAGCGGCTGGTGCCCAGGTCAGGCACGGTCGTGCTGCGGTCCGGCGGAGTGCGCGTCCGCCTACACCCGGTCTTCAGCGGGCTGACATCTGGACCGGTGCTCGTGGCACCCGCGGTGCTCCACCGGCTCGGAGGACGGCTCCAGGTGGGGGCACTCTATGTGCGGGTTTCCGACGGGGCCGATCCGCAGGCCGTCGTGTCGGCTCTGCAGGATGCGGTCGGGGCGGTCGGTGGGGCTCACGCTCTCCGGGTCGATGGCGGCTACGTCGAGCGGTCGACGTATGACAGGGCGATCTCGGTCATGCTGCTGGTCTCGACCGCGCTCCTCGGGATGTCCGTGCTGATCGCCCTCGTCGGCGTCGGAAACACGCTCAGCCTCTCGGTGCTGGAGCGGAGGCGGGAGCACGGGCTGCTGCGCGCCTTGGGGCTCACCACGGGACAGCTGCGGCTGCTGCTGGCCAACGAGGCGTTGCTGATGGCGGGAGCGGCGGTTCTGCTGGGCACCGCCCTCGGCGTCGGCTACGGGTGGGTCGGAACAGCGACGCTGCTGCACGGGACGACCAGCCATCCGCCGGTGCTTGCCCTGCCGGTGGCCCGGCTGGTCCTGATCGGCGCGGTCGCGATGGTGGCCGGGCTGCTGGCCTCGGTCCTGCCCGCGCGTCGCGCTGTCCGGGTCCCCCCCGTCGATGCCCTCCGCGACGCCTAGCGCTCAAGGCGGCTGGGCTTGTCCTGCAGCCGCGCCTCGAACCGCTGCCGTCGACGATCTCGGATGGTGCGACGACGCCTCTCGGATGGTGGTGTCGAGAGCATCGGATGGTGGTGTCGAAAGCATCGGATGGTGGTGTCGAAAGCATCGGGTCGTCGGGGGGTGGCCGGGATCACGATGCATGAAGTTGCGGACGACTGAGAACTAATGCAGACTAAAGGTTCGGTCGAGATGTCGGCAACGTCGTGCAGGAGGGGGTGGAGAGTCGTGGTCAGGGTCGCTGTCGCCGGTGCGAGTGGGTACGTCGGCGGTGAGCTGCTGCGGCTGCTCAGCACCCATCCCGCCGTCGAGATCGGCACGTTGACCGCGGGGAAGAACGCCGGCAGCCCGCTGAGTCTCCACCACCCCCACCTCGTCCCCTCCGACGAGAAGGTGCTGGTGGAGACGTCAGCGGCGGCGCTCGCCGACCACGACGTGGTGTTTCTCGCGCTTCCTCACGGCAGCTCCGCCGCGCTCGCGGCCGAGCTCGACGAGAACATCCTGGTGGTCGACTGCGGGGCCGACCATCGGTTGGCCGACAGCGCCGACTGGGAGGCGTTCTATTCCACACCCCATGCCGGCGCCTGGCCCTACGGTCTTCCCGAGCTCGCCGGTCAGCGTCAGCGCCTCGCCGGCGCCCGGCGGGTCGCCGTCCCCGGCTGCTTTCCCACCGCTGCCACGCTGGCCCTTGCCCCCGCCGTATCCCAGGGCCTGATCGCGACCGACGACGTCGTGATCGTCGCCGCCACCGGCACGTCCGGCGCCGGAAAGGCGCTCAAGTCCCATCTGCTCGGTTCCGAGGTGCTCGGATCTGCTGCGGCCTACGGCGTCGGCGGCGCCCACCGCCATACCCCGGAGATCGAGCAGAACCTGCGGCTGGCCGGCGCCGCCACCGCCTCGGTGTCGTTCACGCCGGTGCTGGTCCCGATGGCGCGGGGCATCCTCGCCACCTGCACGGCCGTCGCTGTCGACGATGTCGAGCCAGCCGACGTGCGGGCCGCCTACGCCAAGGCGACAGCCGACGAGCCCTTCTGGCACCTGCTCCCGAGCGGGCAGTGGCCGCAGTCCCAGGCCGTCGTCGGCTCGAACGCCGCGCACGTGCAGGTCGCCCTCGACGACCACGCCCACCGGGTCGTCGCGGTCTGCGCGATCGACAACCTGACGAAGGGTACGGCGGGCGGTGCGATCCAGGCCATGAACCTCGCCGTCGGACTTCCCGAGACCACCGGGCTGCCCACTCTCGGTATCGCGCCATGAGCGTCACGGCAGCCAAGGGGTTCCGGGCCAGCGGTGTCGTCGCTGGCCTCAAACCGAGTGGGCGTCCCGACATGGCGCTCCTCGTCAACGACGGTCCGCTGTCGGTCGGCGCCGCCGTCTTCACGACGAACCGGTGCAAGGCTCATCCCGTGACCTGGAGCCAGCAGGTCGTCGGCGACGGGGTGGTGCGGGCGGTCGTCACCAACTCCGGCGGGGCGAACTGCTACACAGGCCCCGCCGGCTTCGCCAACGTGCACGCGACGGCCGAGCGGGTCGGAGCGCTGCTGGGCATCGGAGCCGCCGACGTGGCCGTCTGCTCAACCGGGCTGATCGGCCTGCTCAACCCGCAGGACCGGCTGCTGGCCGGCTGTGACCAGGCGTTCGCGAGCCTGAGCGAGACCGGCGGGGTCGCCGCGGCCGAGGCGATCCGGACGACGGACTCCGTGTCCAAGGAGGCCACCGTCTCGGGGGCCGGCTACACGGTCGGCGGGATGGCCAAGGGTGCCGGCATGCTGGCACCGGCCCTCGCGACGATGCTGGTCTATCTCACGACCGACGCCGACATCGACTCCGCAACGGCAGAGCGGGTGCTGCGAGAGGCCACCCGCGTGACGTTCGACCGGCTCGACTCCGACGGCTGCATGTCGACCAACGACACCGTGCTGCTGCTCGCGAGCGGCGCGTCGGGCGTCACCCCTGAGCCGGTCGAGCTCGCCAGGTCTGTGACGGCGGTCTGCCACGACCTCGCCCAACAGCTGCTCCGGGACGCGGAAGGCGCCGAGCACGACATTGCCATCACGGTCCAGGGGGCGGCCACCGAGTCGGACGCGGTGGAGGTCGGCCGCTCCGTCGCCCGTAGTGCATTGTTCAAGTGCGCCATCTTCGGCAAGGACCCGAACTGGGGTCGGGTCCTTGCCTCGGTGGGGACGACGACGGCTGCCTTCGACCCGCTCGACCTCGACGTCGCGCTCAACGGGGTCTGGGTCTGCCGCGGCAGTGCGCCGGCAGAGCCGGCGGACCTCGTCGACCTCGGCGGCCGGGACGTCACGGTGACCGTGGACCTCAAGGCCGGGTCGGCGCAGGCCACCATCTGGACCAACGACCTGACCCATGCCTACGTCCACGAGAACTCGGCCTACGCGACATGACCCATCCCGTCGCCACCGACCCCGCCTTGGACGCGGCGCTCGAGAAGGCCGAGACGCTCGCCGAGGCGCTGCCCTGGATCGCCCGTTTCCATGGGCACACCGTCGTGGTCAAGTACGGCGGAAACGCGATGGTCGACGCCGAGCTCCGGCGGGCGTTCGCTCAGGACATCGTCTTCCTCAAGTACGCCGGGGTGCGCGTCGTCGTGGTCCACGGCGGCGGACCACAGATCAGCACGATGCTCGACCGGCTCGGGATCGCCTCGACGTTCGCGGGCGGGCTGCGGGTCACCAGCCCCGAGGCGATGGAGGTCGTCCGGATGGTGCTCGTCGGCAAGGTCGGCCGGGAGCTCGTGGGGGCACTCAACCAGCACGGCCCGTTCGCAGTCGGTCTCTCCGGCGAGGACGCCGGGCTCTTCACCGCACAGCGCACGACCGCGTTCGTCGACGGCCGCTCCCACGACATCGGACTGGTCGGCGACGTCGTCAGCGTCCGTCCGGAGGCTGTGCTCGACCTCATCGAGGCCGGCCGGATCCCGGTGGTCGCGACGGTCGCGCCCGACGAGGACGGCCAGGTGCACAACGTGAACGCCGACACCGCGGCCGCCGTCCTCGCGATCGCGCTCAACGCGGAGAAGCTGGTCGTCCTCACCGACGTCACCGGGCTCTACCGCGACCACCCGGCGAACCTCGACCTGATCCGGAGCGTCGACACCGACGAGCTCGAGGCGATGATGCCGACGTTGAGCGCCGGGATGATCCCCAAGATGGGCGCCTGCCTGCGCGCCGTCGAACGTGGCGTGCCGACCGCCAGCGTCATCGACGGGCGGATCGCCCATGCCCTGCTGCTCGAGCTGTTGACGGACCAAGGAGTGGGAACGATGGTGAGCCCCGCATGACCGACCACGTCGCCCGCTACGGCGGGGCCTTGATGAACGCGTTCGGGCCACCGCGGCGGGTGCTGGTGAGCGGCAGCGGCTGCTATGTCGTCGACGACGAGGGCCGGCGCTACCTCGACCTGCTCGGCGGCCTCGCCGTCAACGCCCTCGGGCATGCTCATCCTGCCGTCGTGGAGACCCTCACGCGGCAGGGCAGCACGCTCGGGCATGTCTCGAACTTCTTCGCGACGCCACCGCAGATCGCTCTCGCGGAGCGGCTCCTCGAGGTGCTGGCCTGCGGCGACGGGAGGGTGTTCCTGACCAACTCAGGGGCCGAGGCCGTCGAGGCCGGGCTGAAGCTGACCCGGCTGACCGGGCGGCCGCGCATCGTCGCCGCTGAAGGCGGCTTCCACGGACGCACCATGGGCGCGTTGAGCCTGACGTCCAAGCCGTCGTACCGCACCCCCTTTCTCCCGCTGCTGCCCGACGTCACGTTCGTCCCCTTCGGTGACGTCGACGCGCTGCGAGACGCGGTCGACGAGCAGACCGCCGCGATCCTCCTCGAGCCGATCCAGGGTGAGGCCGGTGTCGTCGTGCCCCCGACGGGCTACCTGCAGCAGGCGAGGAGGATCGCGGACGACCATCGGGCGCTGCTCTGGCTCGACGAGGTGCAGACCGGCGTCGGCCGCACGGGGGCCTGGTTCGCCTTCCAGCACGACGGGGTCCGTCCCGACATCGTGACGATCGCCAAGGGACTCGGTGCGGGCTTCCCGATCGGCGCCTGCGTGGCGCTCGGGGGCGCGGCTCCCACGTTCAGCCCCGGCCAGCACGGCAGCACGTTCGGCGGCAACCCGCTTGCCGCTGCGGTGGCGCTGACCGTGCTCAACGTCATCGGGACCGACGGGCTGCTCGACCAGGCCAAGGCGACGGGTGCGGAGCTCGAGTCCCTCCTCGCCGGTCTGCCCGGCGTCGCGACCGTGCGCGGCCGAGGACTTCTGCTGGCCGCCGTGCTCGAGGAGCCGTGCGCCTCGACCATCGCGGCTGCCGGTCTCGAGCACGGCGTGATCGTCAACGACTGCCAGCCGGACGTCGTCCGGCTGGCGCCGCCCCTCGTCCTCGGTGAACCCGAGGTCGACGACGCGCGGCATCGGCTGATCGCGGCCTGGCATCCCCCGTCAGTCACGGACACCGAGGAGGAGCCATGAGCCAGCTGGTGACCAAGGCAGCGCGGCAGCGACGGATCGTCGACCTGCTGGGCCGCTACCCGGTCCGATCCCAGGGCGACCTGGCCGAGCTGCTGTCGAACGACGGCGTCGTCGTCGCGCAGGCCACGCTGTCTCGCGACCTCGTCGAGCTCGACGCCGTGCGGGTCCGCGGGGCCGAGGGCGTGCTTGTTTATGCCGTTCCTGGAGAAGGCGGTGACCGCACGCCGCGAGCCGGCGTCGAGACCGCTGCCTCGGGACAGCGGCTGGCCCGGCTCTGCTCGGAGCTCCTGGTCGGTGCGGAGGCGTCGGCGAACCTCGTGGTGCTGCGCACCCCTCCCGGCGCCGCGCAGTTCCTCGCATCCGCCCTCGACAAGGCGGTGCTCGCCAGCGTTCTCGGCACCATCGCCGGTGACGACACCGTGCTGGTGATCAGCAAGGAGCCCGACGGCGGGGAGGCACTCGCCCAGCGACTGTTCGCGCTCGCCGCCCGAGGTGCCGAGCCGGCCGGAGCCGACGGGTCCGGAGCCACGTCGGCAGCGGCCGGCCCGGCCAACGACGACTCTGCCACCAACGGCCGTCCCACCAACGGCCGTGCCGACAACGATGAGGAGAAGACGTGACGCTTTCGACCGACCGCACCGGCTCGCGTGACCGAACCGGCTCGAGCGACCGCATCGTGCTGGCCTACTCCGGTGGTCTCGACACCTCCGTGGCCATCGGGTGGCTCGGCAAGGAGACCGGCGCCGAGGTCGTCGCCGTCGCCGTCGACGTCGGCCAGGGTGGCGAAGACATGGAGACCATCCGGGAGCGGGCGCTCGCCTGCGGGGCCGTCGAGTCCGTCGTCGTGGACGCCCGGGACGAGTTCGCCGAGGGCTACTGCCTGCCCGCCCTGCAGGCGAACGTGCTCTATATGGACCGCTACCCCCTGGTGTCGGCGCTCTCGCGGCCACTGATCGCGAAGCACCTGGTGGCGGCCGCCCGCAACCACGGCGCTTCCACGGTGAGCCACGGTTGCACCGGGAAGGGCAACGACCAGGTCCGCTTCGAGGTCGGCGTGAGCTCGCTCGCGCCGGAGCTGGGCGTGATCGCGCCGGTCCGTGACTACGCCTGGACGCGAGAGAAGGCCATCGAGTACGCCGTCGACAACGACCTGCCCATCGACGTGACGAAGAAGTCGCCATACTCGATCGACCAGAACGTCTGGGGCCGCGCCGTCGAGACCGGCTTCCTCGAAGACATCTGGAACGCGCCGATCGAGGACGTCTACTCCTACACGTCCGACCCGACCCTGCTGCGCAAGCCCGACGAGGTCGTCATCTCCTTCGACGGAGGGGTGCCGGTCGCGATCGACGGCTCACCGGTGACGATGCTCGAAGCGGTCGAGCAGCTCAACGCGAGGGCAGGCGCCCAAGGCGTCGGCCGACTCGACGTGGTCGAGGACCGGCTGGTCGGGATCAAGAGCCGCGAAGTCTACGAGGCGCCTGGGGCGATGACGCTGATCACCGCCCACCAGGAGCTCGAGTCGGTGACCGTCGAGCGAGACCTGGCCCGGTTCAAGCGGACCGTCGACCAGCGCTGGGCCGAGCTCGTCTACGACGGGCTGTGGTTCTCGCCGCTCAAGCGAAGCCTCGATGCCTTCATCCGCACCTCGCAGGTCGCCGTCACCGGCGACATCAGGATGACGCTGCACGCCGGGCGCGCCGTGCCGACCGGCCGCCGTAGCCCGACCAGCCTCTACGACTTCAACCTGGCGACCTACGACGCCGGCGACTCGTTCGACCAGTCGCTGGCGAAGGGCTTCGTCGAGCTCTGGGGGCTGCCCAGCAAGATCGCCGCGAAGCGGGACGAGGACATCCAGGCAGCCCGTCGGTGACGGTGGGCGACGAACCGACCCGCCTGTGGGGCGGGCGGTTCAGGTCGGGACCGTCGGACGCGCTCGTCGAGCTCTCCCGCTCGACCCACTTCGACTGGGCGCTCGCGCCCTACGACCTGGCGGGTTCTCGGGCACACGCCGCCGCGCTGCGCAGGGCCGGGTTGCTCGACGCCGCGGACGCCGCCGAGATCGCCCGGGGGCTCGACGAGCTCGAACGCCGCGTGGCCGAGGGCGAGGTCGCCCCGGATCCGGCCGACGAGGACGTGCACACGGCCCTCGAGCGGGCCCTGGTCGAGATCGTCGGGCCGGTCGTCGGCGGCCGGCTGCGCGCGGGCCGCTCTCGCAACGACCAGATCGCCACCCTTGGGCTGCTCTACCTCCGCGACCACGCCCGCAGGGTCGCGGCGCTGGTCGACGACCTGGCCGGCGCGCTGGCCGGCCAGGCGAGCGACCACCTCGACACCCCGATGCCGGGACGCACCCATCTCCAGCATGCCCAGCCCGTCCTGCTCGCCCACCACCTGCTTGCGCACGCCTGGCCCCTGGTGCGCGATCTCGGCCGGCTCCGCGACTGGGACGCCCGGGTGGCGGCGCACTCGCCCTACGGCTCGGGTGCGCTGGCGGGCTCCTCCCTCGGCCTCGACCCGCAGCAGGTTGCGACCGACCTGGGCTTCGCCACGTCAGCCCCCAACAGCATCGATGCGACGTCCGCTCGCGACCACACGGCCGAGTTCGCCTACGTCGCCGCGCAGATCGGTGTCGACCTCTCCCGGCTGGCCGAGGACATCATCATCTGGTCGACCCGCGAGTTCGGCTTCGTGCTCCTCGACGACGCCTACGCGACCGGGTCGAGCATCATGCCGCAGAAGAAGAACCCCGACATCGCCGAACTCGCCCGCGGCAAGAGCGGACGGCTGGTCGGCAACCTGACCGGGCTGCTCACCACGCTCAAGGGCCTGCCGCTGGCCTACGATCGGGACCTCCAGGAGGACAAGGAGCCGGTCTTCGACTCGGTCGCGACCCTCGAGGTGCTGCTGCCCGCGATGACCGGTCTGGTCCGGACCCTGACGTTCGACCGCGCCCGGCTGGCTGCCCTCGCCCCGCAGGGGTTCTCGTTGGCGACGGACGTCGCTGAGTGGCTGGTGCGCCAAGGAGTGCCGTTCAGTGAGGCACACGAGCTCGCGGGCGCCTGTGTACGGCGGTGCGAGGATCTCGGTATCGGGCTCGAGGAGCTCTCCGACGAGGACCTGACGGCGATCTCACCGGCCTTGAGTCCCGAGGTGCGCACGGTGCTGTCGGTCGACGGCTCGATCGCCTCGCGCGACGGCCGTGGCGGCACCGCTCGGACCCGGGTGGCCGAGCAGCTCGACGAGCTCGCGGAGGGTCGGGCGTCGGCGACGGGCTGGCTCCGCTAGGCAGCATCCGGCGAACGGCCGGTGTGCCCTCTGCGTGAGAAGAGTCACGCATCCTGACGATATCGGGATCGCTCGCTCAGCGGCTATCGTGGAGGCGAGCCCCGGTTCTCGGGGCCGGTTCTTGTCACGAACGTCTGGATCTCCTTCGCGGGACTGGAACGGGAAAGGCGAGCAATGGTGGAAGCCCGCATGCTCTCGGTCGGCGTCATCGGCGCCGGCCGTGTCGGTGCCGTGATGGCGGCCGCCCTGCGCTCCGCCGGCTACCCCGTCGTCGCCGTCGCCGGCGAGTCGGACGCCTCGCGGACCAGGATCGAGACGCTGCTGCCCGGGGTGCACGTCGACAAGCCGACGGCTGTCGCGAAGTCCTGCGACCTGCTGCTCCTGACCGTCCCCGACGACGCGCTCGACAACGTCGTCCGCATGCTCGTCGCGTCCGGCTCGATCCACGCCGGACACTACGTCGTGCACACCAGCGGCATGCACGGCACGCAGGTGCTGGCTCCGGTCATCGCGGTCGGCGCGCATGCGGTGGCGATGCACCCGGCGATGACGTTCACCGGCACCGACGTCGACGTGGAGCGGCTCGCGGGCTGTGTGTTCGGGGTGACCTGCGACGACGCGGAGCGTCCCCTGGCCGAACAGCTCGTGGGCGACCTGTTCGGGAGCGTCGTGTGGGTCGACGAGAGCCAGCGCGCGCTCTACCACGCGGCGCTCGCGCACGGCGCCAACCATCTCGTGACCCTGGTCAGCCAGGCCATGCAGCTGCTCCGCACCGCAGGAGCCGACGACCCGGCCGCCGTACTCCGTCCACTCCTCACCGCCGCGCTGGACAACACGCTGAGCTACGGCGACGCCGCTCTCACGGGGCCTATCGTCCGAGGCGACCTCAAGACCGTCGCCTCCCATCTCCGCACGCTGTCGGCGTCGTCCCGCGAGTCGCTGGAGTCCTACGTCGTGATGGCCCGGGCGACCGCGGAGCATGCCGTCGTCGATGGCCGACTGGAGCCCCGCCGGGCCGCCGCGCTGGTCGAGATCCTCGACATCGCGCTCGCTGCCACCCATGCCTGAGACGCAGGTGGCCTCCTCGCGGGCCGAGCTCGAGTCCGCCCTGGGCCACCGTTGGCCGACCGGACAGACATCTCGCCGCCGAGCGCTCGTTCCCACGATGGGAGCTCTGCACGAGGGCCACGAAGCGCTGATCCGCGCGGCCCGGAGCGCCGCCGACGAGGTCGTCGTGTCGATCTTCGTCAATCCGCTCCAGTTCGGACCCGACGAGGACCTCGCGGCCTACCCGAGGACGCTGGACTCCGACCTGGAGCGGTGTGTGGAGCTCGGCGTCGACGTGGTGTTCACGCCCGGCGTCGACGTCGTCTACCCCGGTGGGGAGCCGCAGGTCACGGTCGACCCGGGGCCGCTGGGTGACGAGCTGGAGGGCGCGATCCGGCCGGGGCACTTCCGCGGCGTCCTCACCGTCGTGACGAAGCTGTTCGGCCTGGTCCGTCCCGACCTGGCGTTCTTCGGTGCCAAGGACTATCAGCAGCTCACACTGATTCGGCAGTGCGTGTCCGACCTCTCTCTGCCCGTGGAGATCGTCGGTGTCGAGACCGTGCGCGCGCCGGACGGTCTCGCGCTCAGCTCACGCAACCGCTACCTGAGCGGCCCCGAGCGTGCCGCCGCGGTCGGGCTCAGCCGGGCTCTCGGTGCCGGTCGGCAGCGCGCGGTCGACGGACCACAGGCGGTGGTGGACGACGCCGTCCGCGCCCTCGAGGCCATCTCCGACGTGGTGACGGACTACGTCGAGCTCCGTGCTGTCAACCTGGCCCCGGCCCCCGAGCGGGGACCGGCGCGGCTGCTGGTCGCCGCCCGCGTCGGAACCACGAGGCTCATCGACAACGTTGGCGTCGTGCTGGGAGAGCCCGCCGCGCCGGCTGCGCCCGGAGCGGACGAATCGGGCGCCTGGGCCACCTCGTTCGCCACCGCAGCCCTGCCCTCCCGAGAGATCGGCCGGGCACGGTGACCGCGGCGACCACTGCCGATCGAGGTGGCGCCCCCCGGCAGGTGCTGGCCATCGTCGTCGGCAACACCCACACGAGTGTCGGCCTTTTCGAGGGTTCGGAGCTCGGCCGCCAGTGGTTGCTGTCAACGGAGGGCCGTCGAACGTCGGACGAGTGGCGGCTCATGCTCACCGGGCTGCTCGACGCCGCCGGGGTGCCGGATGTCGACGGCGTGTGCATCTGCTCCACCGTCCCCGCAGTGCTGCACGCCCTCCGCGACCTGCTCGTCGACACGTTCGCCGGCGTGCCGGGCGTCGTGCTGGGTCCCGGCGTGCGGACGGGACTGCCGGTGCTGATGGACAACCCGCGTGAGGTCGGCACCGACCGGATCGCGAACGCCCTGGCGGCATACGAGATGTTCGGTGCGCCGGTCGTGGCGGTCGACCTCGGGACCGCGACGACGTTCGACGTCGTCAACGCGGCCGCACAGTACGTCGGCGGTGCGATCGCCCCGGGCCTGGAGATCTCGGTGGCCGCCCTCGGGCAGCACGGTGCTCAGCTGCGCCAGGTCGAGCTGGTCAAGCCGCGTGTGGTCGTCGCCAAGAACACGGTCGAGGCCCTGCAGTCAGGCGCCGTCTACGGCTGCGCCGGGCTCGTCGACGGCATCGTCCGCCGGATCGCGACCGAGCTCGGGGTGCCTCTCGACACGCTCACCGTGGTGGCCACCGGCGTCCTCGCGCCGGCCGTCATCGACGAGTGCGAGACGGTGACGCAGCACGAGCCGCACCTCACCCTCCACGGGCTCCGGATCGTGTTCGACCGGAACGCCTGAGCCTGGTCGGATGCCGTAGCCTGTCGCGCATGCCTGACGAGCTTCAGCCCCCTGCACAGCCGATCCAGGGCGCCGACCTGTCGGAGCAGATGAAGGTACGTCGCGACAAGCGCGAACGGCTCATCGCGTCGGGAAGAGACCCCTACCCCGTGGTGGTGGAGCGCACCCACACCCTCGCCGAGATCCGGCGCGACTTTGACGCCGAGGCGCTGGGAACCGACCACCACACGGGCGTCGAGGTCGCCGTGACGGGCCGGGTGATCTTCCTGCGCAACACCGGGAAGCTCTGCTTCGCGAGGCTGCGCGAGGGTGACGGGACCGAGCTGCAGGTCATGGTGTCCCTCGCCGAGGTGGGCGAGGACTCGCTGGCAGCATTCAAGGCCCTCGTCGACATCGGCGACCACCTGGCCGTCTCGGGCGAGGTCGTCACGAGTCGGCGCGGCGAGCTCTCGATCCAGGCCCACTCCTGGCAGATGGCCGCGAAGACGCTCCGCCCGCTCCCCAACGAGCACGCGCCGCTGTCCGACGAGGCCCGCGTCCGGATGCGCTACGTCGACCTGATCGTCAGGCCAGAGGCCCGGTCCATGGTGCGCAAGAAGGCCGCCGTACTCCGCTCACTGCGGTCTGCCCTGGACGCCCAGGGCTTCGTCGAGGTCGAGACCCCCGTGCTCCAGCTCACCAACGGCGGCGCAGCCGCGCGACCCTTCCGCACCCGGCTGAACGCGTTCGACCAGGAGATGCTGCTGCGAATCGCCCTCGAGCTCGACCTCAAGAAGGCCATGGTCGGCGGGGTCGAGAGGGTCTACGAGATCGGCCGGACCTTCCGTAACGAGGGAATCGACTCGAGCCATGCCACCGAGTTCTCGATGCTGGAGGCATATCAGGCTTACGGCGACTACAACACGATGGCGGTGCTCCTGCATGACCTTGTGGTGGGTGCCGCCGAGGCGGTCGGCGGCACCGAGTTCGTCGCCCGTGACGGATCGACGATCGACCTGGCGGAACCCTGGCGACACGCCACTCTCTTCGAGCTCGTGACGGAGGCCGCGGGCACGGAGGTGACGACGGACACCACCACCGAAGAGGCGCGTCTCCTGGCCCGGTCTCACGACGTGGAAATACAACCCGAGTGGGGTGCCGCCGACATCATCTTGGAGCTCTACGAAAAGCTCGTCGAGCACACACTGCTGGCCCCGACCTTCGTGCGCGACTTTCCGGCCGAGGTGAAACCGCTGGCGAAGGGTCACCGGAGTGCGCCGGGAGTCGGTGAGGCCTTTGACCTGGTGATCAACGGCGTCGAGCTCGCGGCGGCCTATTCCGAGCTGAATGACCCGGTCATACAACGCGAACGACTCACCGAACAGTCGCGGCAGGCGGCACTGGGAAACCCCGAGGCGATGGACCTCGACGAGGACTTCCTTAGGGCGTTGGAGTTCGGAATGCCGCCGGCTGGCGGCATGGGGATGGGCATCGACCGGCTGATGATGCTTATCACCGGCGCGGGAATCCGGGAAACCATATTGTTTCCGCTGTTGCGGCCCGAGTGAGAGCCATCAACAAAAGTGAAGAGGAAAGCCGCTGCTGAGTGCTATCGTAACCTAATCCACCCCGAGGAAAGGTTGCTACATGGTTCAGCGCGTCCATATCGTACTTGAAGATGACATCGATGGCGGCGACGCAAGCGAGACCCTCTTGTTCGGTCTCGACGGTATTGGTTACGAGATCGACCTGTCGGATAAGAATGCGGCAAAACTCCGCGATTCGCTGGCGAAGTTCGTCGCCTCCGCGCGACGCACGACTCCACGCAGCAGGCGTGCCTCGCGGCGCGGCGCTGCCGGTCCGACAACGGCCCAGGTTCGCGACTGGGCCCGGGCCAACGGCTACGAGGTCTCCGACCGTGGCCGCATCTCGGCCGAGATCCGAAGCGCCTACGAATCCGCCAGCTGAGTAGTCGAGGAGCGCGAGCCGCGCATCCGCGGTGTCGGGATCGGGGCCTGACCCAGCCATCGCGTCCTGGCCAACGCGTCCTGGGCGAGTGCGGTGACGTCGACAGCGCGTCATGACACGGCCGCCGGCCGGCTCACGCCGGGCGGCGGCCGTTCGCTATCGGCGTAACCGCCGGCAAGCTGATGTGAGCGGGAACATGGCCCCGCGGTGGAGTGTTGTCGCTTTCACCGTGCGAGTCGTGGCCATGAGGTTGTTCGGACCGTGCGGCTAGCATGGTGAGCGACGCGCAATCAAGGAGCGATGAGTCTATGTTCGAGAGGTTTACCGACCGAGCCCGCCGGGTCGTCGTCCTGGCCCAAGAAGAGGCCCGGATGCTCAGCCACAACTACATCGGGACTGAGCACATCCTCCTCGGTCTCATCCATGAGGGGGAAGGCGTCGCCGCCAAGGCCCTCGAGAGCCTCAACATCTCCCTGGAAGCCGTGCGCGCGCAGGTCGAGGAGACCATCGGGCAGGGCCAGCAGGCTCCGAGCGGCCACATCCCGTTCACGCCTCGCGCCAAGAAGGTCCTGGAGCTCAGCCTCCGCGAAGCGCTCCAGCTCGGACACAACTACATCGGCACCGAGCACATCCTGCTCGGTCTGATCCGCGAGGGCGAGGGTGTCGCGGCGCAGGTGCTGGTCAAGCTCGGTGCGGACCTCAACCGGGTCCGGCAGCAGGTGATCCAGCTGCTGAGCGGTTACCAGGGCAAGGAGACGGCCACGGCCGGGGCACCGACCGAGGGCGCACCGTCCTCGTCCCTGGTGCTCGACCAGTTCGGGCGCAACCTCACCCAGGGGGCTCGAGAGGGCAAGCTCGATCCGGTGATCGGTCGGAAGAAAGAGATCGAGCGGGTCATGCAGATCCTGTCCCGCCGTACCAAGAACAACCCGGTGCTCATCGGGGAGCCCGGAGTCGGCAAGACGACCATCGTCGAGGGTCTCGCCCAGAACATCGTCAAGGGCGACGTGCCGGAGACGCTCAAGGACAAGCAGATCTACACCCTCGACCTCGGTGCTTTGGTCGCCGGGTCCCGCTATCGCGGTGACTTCGAGGAGCGACTGAAGAAGGTCCTGAAGGAGATCCGCACCCGCGGCGACATCGTGCTGTTCATCGACGAGATCCACACGCTGGTCGGTGCTGGCGCGGCCGAAGGCGCGATCGACGCCGCGAGCATCCTCAAGCCGATGCTCGCCCGTGGCGAGCTCCAGACCATCGGGGCGACCACGCTCGACGAGTACCGCAAGCACCTCGAGAAGGATGCGGCCCTGGAGCGGCGTTTCCAGCCGATCCAGGTGGCTGAGCCGTCGATCGCGCACACCATCGAGATGCTCAAGGGCCTTCGCGACCGCTACGAGGCGCACCACCGGGTGACGATCACCGACGAGGCGCTGGTGGCGGCGGCAACCCTGGCCGACCGCTACATCTCCGACCGGTTCCTGCCCGACAAGGCCATCGATCTGGTCGACGAGGCGGGCGCCCGGCTGCGGATCCGCCGGATGACCGCTCCGCCGGACCTGCGCGAGTTCGACGAGAAGATCGCCGATGTCCGCCGCAAGAAGGAGGGTGCCATCGACGCCCAGGACTTCGAGGTGGCGGCCTCGCTGCGTGACGGCGAGAAGATGCTGATCGCGGCGAAGGCCGAGCGCGAGAAGCAGTGGAAGGCCGGCGACATGGACGTCGTCGCCGAGGTCGACGAGGAGCTGATCGCCGAGGTGCTGGCAACGGCCACCGGCATCCCGATCGTGAAGCTGACCGAGGAGGAGTCCGGCCGGCTGCTCCGCATGGAGGACGAGCTGCACAAGCGCGTCATCGGGCAGGACGAGGCCGTCAAGGCGCTCTCCCGCGCGATCCGGCGTACCCGCGCCGGCCTCAAGGACCCGAAGCGGCCCGGCGGCTCGTTCATCTTCGCGGGACCGTCCGGAGTCGGGAAGACCTGGCTGTCCAAGACCCTCGCCGAGTTCCTCTTCGGCGACGAGGACTCGCTGATCCAGCTCGACATGAGCGAGTTCTCCGAGAAGCACACGATCTCGCGGCTGTTCGGCTCGCCCCCCGGCTACGTCGGCTACGAAGAGGGTGGCCAGCTCACGGAGAAGGTGCGGCGCAAGCCGTTCTCGGTGGTGCTGTTCGACGAGGTCGAGAAGGCCCACCCGGACATCTTCAACTCGCTGCTGCAGATCCTCGAGGACGGCCGCCTCACCGACTCGCAGGGCCGGGTGGTCGACTTCAAGAACACCGTCATCATCATGACGACCAACCTCGGCACCCGCGACATCTCGAAGGGCAGCGTCAACCTGGGCTTCCACCAGTCCGGCGACGTCGGCGGGTCCTACGACCGGATGAAGAGCAAGGTCTCGGAGGAGCTCAAGCAGCACTTCCGGCCGGAGTTCCTCAACCGGGTCGACGAGATCATCGTGTTCCCGCCGCTGACGCAGGACGAGATCATCTCGATGGTCGACTACATGATCGACGCCGTCGAGACCCGGCTGAAGGACCGCGACATGGCGCTCGAGCTGACCCCGGCGGCCAAGGAGCTGCTCGCGACGCGCGGCTTCGACCCGGTGCTCGGGGCGCGCCCGCTCCGCCGTACCGTCCAGCGCGACCTCGAGGACGTGCTCGCCGAGAAGATGCTCTATGGCGAGGTCGGCCCCGGTCAGATCGTGCTCGTGGACGTCGACGACACCGACAGCGAGGCGCACTTCACGTTCCTGGGGACGCCGAAGTCGGAGCTGCCGGACGTGCCGCCGGTCGAGGCGGCCGTGCCGGGCGCCGAAGCCTGAGCTGACGCGCGAGCCCTCACCCGACCCGACAAGACACTCGTCGGGTCGGAGGTGGGGGCTCGTTCGCGTCCGGCGGGTTCGTCCGGCCGAGGGCGCGGGCCCTTCGCCTGGTCCGACCGGACGTACCCGGGGCGTCCGCTCGCAGGTGCCGCCCTGGCGTAGCCGCCGCAGCCGCTGCAGGTCACGAATTGGATATGGCGTGAACAAAACAGCGGGGAGGGCCGTGGATTCCAGTGCGTCGTACGGCGGACTCGCCGTTTCGCCTCCAGCAGGGGACGTGGGAGCTAGGCTTCGCAGGAGTTGGTCGGATGGGACGACACGATGCGGGACATTCTCGAGATCAGTCTGTTGGCTGGGGTCGCCGTCGGGGGCCAGGGCAATCCCGCTCCTTCGCGAGCCATCGGGCTGCTGACCTTCCTGGCGCTCCGTGCCGACATCCCGCAGTCACGATCACATCTTGCCGGCGTGTTCTGGCCCGACTCGACGGAGGCGCAGGCCCGCACCAACCTGCGCCGTGAGCTCCACCAGCTGCGCAACCTGCTCGGCACCAACGGCTCCCTGATCGCACAGGCCAACAGCCTGGTGTGGCGTGACGACGGCTGCTGCCGAGTCGACGTCCGGGTATTCCTGTCCGAGCGGGCCGCCGCCCTCGAGGCGGAGAGCGGCGGCGATCTCGCGGCGCTGGCCCGGCACGGGACGGCCGCTGTCGAGGAGTACCGGGGCGCCCTGCTGCCCGGTTGGTACGACGAGTGGGTGCTCGAGGCTCGTGACTCGTTGGAGCGGCAGTGCATCGACCTCTGCGACCGGGTGGTCGCCGCTTTGGAGACCCTGGGAGACCGAACCCGGGCGACGGCCCTGGCCCGGGTGCGCGTGCAGCTCTCCCCCCTGGAGGAACCAGGTTACCGGCAGCTGATGGAGCTGCAGGCAGCGGCCGGCGATCGAGCAGGCGCCATGACGACCTACCACCGCTGCGCCTCGGTGCTCGAGCAGGAGCTCGGGATCGGGCCCTCGACGGCCACGATGCAGGCGATGGACGCCATCATCGGCCCGCGCGACGAGATCGACGACGGCCACCGGGCTCGCCGGGGCGACGCCGAGAGGTCGGCGCTCGACCGGCCGATGCTGATCGGCCGCAAACCTGACCTCGACGGGCTGTTCGACCGGTGGCACCGGTCGTGCGACGGCGAGCCGGGCGTCGTCATCGTGACGGGTGAGGCCGGGATGGGCAAGAGCCGGCTGGTCACGGAGTTCGCCCGGCAGGTGGCGAGCCAGGGAGGCCTGGTGGCGACCGCACGCTGCTTCGGAGCCTCCGGTCGGCTGGCGCTCGCACCCGTCGCCGACTGGCTGCGGAGCCCCGCGCTGCGGACCTCGCTGCCGACGCTCGAGCCGGTGTGGCGCGACGAGGTCGACCGCTTGGTCCCGGCCGCGCAGCCGACGATAGGCCCGGTCGACGGATCCCGCGCCAAGGTCGACGCCTGGCAGCGGCTGAGGTTCTTCGAGGGGCTGGCCCGGGCGGTCCTGGTTTCCGACCGACCCACCCTGCTGGTGCTCGACGACCTGCAGTGGTGCGACAGCGACACGATGCTCTGGGTGGCGTTCCTGGTCGACCTCGCCGACCGGTTCCCCCTGCTGATCGTCGCCGCCGCCCGCGACGACGAGCTCGCCGAGAACAATGCGGTGCTCGCCTCGATGCGGCCGTTGCGCTCCGCCGGACGGGTGACGCAGCTCGAGCTCGGGCCGTTCTCCTCCGCCGACACGGGCGAGGTCGCGGCGCAGATGCTGGGGCGCACGCTGTCGCCGGACGACCTTGCCCTGCTCCAGTCCGCCACCGCGGGCTACCCGCTGTACGTCGTCGAGGCCATCCGCAACCTGCCCAGCAGCCCGAGCGGCGTCGGGCTCGCCGCGGACGACGTGAACGCCGTCCTGCGTCAGCGCCTCGCTAACGCGTCGCCCGAGGCTCAGGAGATCGCCGGCTTGGCGGCCGCCGTAGGCCGGGACTTCGGGCTCGAGCTGGTGAGCCAGGCCAGCGACCAGGATCCCGATGCCGTCGTCACGGCCGTCGACGAGCTGTGGCGGCTCCGCATCCTGCGACAGTCCGGGCAGGGCTACGACTTCTCCCACGACCTGCTGCGCGACGTGGCCTATGCCGCGGTGCCGCCGGCTCGCCAGTGGTTGCATCATCGCCGACTGGCCGAAGCGATCGAGGTGCTCAACTCTGGCCGGCTCGACGACGTCGCCCCCCAGCTCGCCGAGCACCACGCCCGAAGCGGCCGGCCCGACCTCGCCATTCCCTGTTACACGCGTGCTGCCGAAGCGGCCGCCAAGGTGTTCGCCTCCGCGGAGGCGGTCCGGCTGTTGAGGCTGAGCCTCGGCCTCGTCGCCACCTTGCCGACCGGCCGCGAGCGCGACCATCTCGAGCTCAGCCTCCTGCAGGCCATCTCGGCACCCCTCAACGCTCTCCACGGCTACGCGTCGCCCGAGCTCGCGGGCGTCCTCACGCGATCCGTCGAGCTGGCCGAGTCGTTGCAGGCGTCGCGGGTGCGCCTCGCGAGCCTGGTCGGTCTCTGGGCGTCGCGCTACGTCAACGGCGACATGCTCGGCTCCCATGCCCTGGCCGTCCAGGCCCTCGAGCTCAGCGAGCGGGTTCGCGATCTGGCCGGTCAGGCGCACTTCGCGATGGGCGGCTCGTCGCTCGCCCTCGGGGAGCTCGACGTCGCGATCAGCCACCTCGACCTCGCCCGCGACCTGTCGCTGGGCGCCGTCTCGCTGGCGGTCGGCTCCCGGCCCGAGGTCCATGCCCAGGCCTGGGCGGCGCATGCCCGGCTGCTGGTCGGCGACGCCGTCGGGGCGGCGACGGACGCCCGGGCGGCGATCGCGCGAGCGAGAGAGGTCAACCACCCCTACTCACTCGTCATAGCCCTCGCCTACGCCGCGGTCACCCACCAGATCAGTCACGACCTCGCTGCCCTCGACGCCGACCTGGCGGAGCTCGGCGAGCTCTGTGAGCGCTATGACGTCGCCTACTACCGTGAGTGGGGGCTGGTGCTCTCCGGCTGGCGAGCCGGAGGTGCGGCCGGCATCGCGACGATGCGCGAGGGGCTGGCCCACCTGTCAGCCGACCATACAAACGCCCGGATGCCCTACTGGCTTTCACTGCTCGCCGAGGTGCATGCCGCATGTGGAGACCTGGCCGCCGCCGGCGCCGCCCTCGACGCGGCGAGGATGGCCGCCATCCAGCGCGGCGACACCTTCTGGCTGCCCGAGGTACTGCGACTGTCCGCCGCGCTGCAGCCCGCCGAGGTCGCCCGGCAGACCCTGGTCCACGCGATGTCCCTCGCCTCGAAGCAGCAGAGCCTCACGTTGCTGAGGCGGTGTGAGGGTGACCTCGCCCGGCTGCTCGCCCAAGGCGCGCCCCGCGCCGTTCGGCCCGTTCGGAGGGCGTCCGCCGTACCCGAACGGTTGCCGAACGCCTGATCCGTAACGTCATCTCAACGGCCGCAGCTCAGTTCGGGGCGCGGCGACCTGAAGGGACGTTCGCATGACCACCGACACGACGACCAACGTCGCGGAAGCCGCCCGAGCAGCAGCGGAGGAGCTGGCACCGAGCTTGCGCGGCAACCTGATCACACCATCGAGCCCGGAGTACGACGAGGCCCGCGCGGTCTACAACGCCATGATCGACCGCCACCCCGCCGCCATCGCGCAGTGCCGGGACGCCGCCGACGTGGTGGCATCGGTCCGCTTCGCCCGGGCGCACGGGCTCGAGATCGCCGTCCGAGGAGGCGGCCACAACGCCGGCGGGCTGGGAGTCTGGGACGACGCCCTCGTCATCGACCTCAGTCTGATGCGCGGCACCACTGTCGACCCCGAGGCCCACACGGTGCGCGTCGACGGCGGATGCACCTGGGCCGACGTCGACCACGCCACCGTCCCGTTCGGGATGGCCACCCCGTCGGGCTTCCTGGCCTCGACCGGGGTCGGTGGGCTCACGCTCGGAGGCGGTATCGGCTACCTGACGCGCCGCTTCGGCCTGACCATCGACAACCTGCTGTCGGCCGACGTCGTGCTGGCGGACGGTACCCTGGTGACCGCCAGCGAGACCTCCTATCCTGACCTGTTCTGGGCGCTGCGCGGAGGCGGTGGCAACTTCGGTGTCGTCACGTCGTTCGTCTTCCGGACCCACGACATCGGCGACCACGGGATGGTCGTCGGCGGGCCGGTCCTCTACGACCTCGACGACACCGAAGAGGTCATGAAGTGGTACCGCGAGCTGTTGCCGGCGCTCCCGGAGGAGCTCAGCGGGTGGATCGGGCTGCTCGCCATCCCGCCGGCACCGCCGTTCCCCGAGGAGCTGTGGGGTCGCAAGGCGTGCGGCATCGTGTGGTGCTACACCGGACCAGCGGAGCAGGCGGACCAGGTGATGGCGCCGGTCCGAGAGTTCGGCAGCCCGCTCCTGGTCGGCCTCGGAACGATGCCGTTCACGGCCCTCCAGAGCGCCTTCGACGCGCTCTACCCGGCGGGTCTGCAGTGGTACTGGAAGGCGGACTTCTTCAACGAGATCAGCGACCGGGCCATCGAGGTCCATCAGGAGTACGGCGCGAAGCTGCCCACCGGCCACTCCACGATGCACCTCTACCCGATCGACGGCTGCGCCAGCAGGGTCGCCGAGGACGCCACGGCCTTCGCCTACCGCGACGGCGGCTGGGCAGGCGTCATCGTCGGTGTCGACCCCGACCCGGCCAACGCCGAGAAGCTGTCCGAGTGGGCGCGGAGCTACTGGGAGGCGCTGCACCCGACCTCGGCCGGCGGTGCCTACATCAACTTCATGATGGACGAGGGGACGGAGCGGGTGCGAACGTCGTACCTCGGGAACTATGACCGGCTGGCTGCGGTGAAGCAGCGGTTCGACCCGCAGAACGTGTTCCATATCAACCAGAACATCGCTCCCGCCGGCTGACCCGGCAATCCCTCCCTCTCCCTTCCCTCTCCGTTCCTCGGCAGTGGTCCGGAGGTCAAGGGAGAGAGGGGGCCCCGACGATCCGAGACTTTCGGCACCACGATCCGAGAGTTTCGGCACCACGATCCGAGAGTTTCGGCACGACCATCCGAGAGTTTCGGCACCACGATCCGAGAGTTCCGGCACCACGATCCGAGAGTTTCGGCACGACCATCCGAGAGTTTCGGCATCACGATCCGAGAGTTCGGGTACGACGACCGGCTCGGAGGTGGCGGTGCCGTCACCAGTTCTGCGGTCACCTCAGCTTGGCGGCGGGCATGCGGATGCACGTGAAGGAGCGCAGTGTCGCAGCGGCTCTCGCTCCGCTCATTGATGACGTGGCCACTCACGAGGACGTGAACGTGGAGGGCGGCAATGTCGCGGCCGTTCTCGAACCGCGGCAGTTCGCCCGGGGCCTCACGATGAGCTGGTGAACACATCCACGCACATGTGTGGATACAGCGGTTGACATCGCGATCTAATCAGCTTCAACGCACGTGTGTCGATACGTTCGCGAACGCAGTGGTGAAGCGCCGGCTCGACTGACGTGGCTCGAAGCCGCCGTGTCACTGCGCTCTTCACCCCGACGGTGACCACGCGACGCCAGAGCGGGGTGACCACAGACCTGGTGACGACCTCGCCGACTCCGAGCCGGTCGTCGTACCCGAAGTCTCGGATGGTGGTGCCGGAAGTCTCGGATGGTGGTGCCGGAAGTCTCGGATGGTGGTGCCGGAAGTCTCGGATGGTGGTGCCGGAAGTCTCGGATGGTGGTGCCGAAAGTCTCGGATCGTGGTGCCGGAAGTCTCGGATGGTCGAGGGGTTAGGGAAGCGAGAGGGAGCCGTCGGCGAGAGGTACGACGAGACCGTCGGCGACCAGCGAGGCGAGGGCTCGCTCCCGCTGGGGTATGTCAACCCATGCGGCCTCCACGTCGGGCTCCGAGACCGGCCCGACGGCGGACCGCAGGACGTCGAGGATGCGACCCCGGCACTGCCGGTCCGTGCCGCTATAGGTCTGCACCCTGGCGCGTGGACCGATCGGCTCCGGAGACCCAGCTTGCCGCCAAGCGCACAGGTCGGCGACCGGACAGCGCCCGCATGCGGGGGCCTTTGCCGTGCAGATCAAGGCTCCCAGCTCCATCGCGGCGACGGACCACCGGGCCGCTGTGTCGGCGTTGTCCGGCAGCATGCCCTCGGCACGAGAACGTTCCACCTTCGTCACGGCGGCCGGCGGCAGCGCGGTCGCGCCGACCAACCGGCAGAGGACCCGTCGGACGTTCGTGTCCAACACCACCTCGCGCCGCCGGAACGCGAACGCGCGCACCGCCGCCGCCGTGTAGTCGCCGACCCCCGGCAGCGCACGTAGCGCGGCGAACGAGTCGGGCACCCGGCCGTCGTGCTGTTCGTCGATCGCGGTCGCCGCCTGGTGCAGACGCAGTGCGCGGCGCGGATAGCCGAGCCGCCCCCACATGCGGACCGCCTCGCCCGGCCGGTCCTGGGCGAGGGCCGATGCCGTCGGCCACCGGGCCAGCCAGGCGTCGTACGCCGGCAGCACCCGCGCCACCGGCGTCTGCTGAAGCATCACCTCACTGACCAACACGCCCCATGGAGGTGTGTCGGTCCGCCGCCAGGGAAGATCCCGCGCGTGGTCGGCGTACCACGTCAGAAGTGGCTTGTGAGCAAGGGACTCAGGCATGTCGAGCCGATGATGCCATGGATGCGCGACTCGCGGCGCTAGCGTGGGCGGGTGAGTACCGTCATGCGCCCACGGGGCCCGCTGCCCCCGCGCATCTACTGGACGCGACGGCTGCTCATCATCGGGATCGCCGTGGTGGTGTCCGCGCTCCTGTGGTGGTTGATGGCAGGCGGCCGCTCCGGACAAGCGTCCGCCGACCAGCAGCCGGGCCATCCGACCGGCCAGCAGACTCCCAAGGTGCCGCCGACGACCCCGGCGCCCACGACCCCGGCCGCCACGACCTCGCCGGCGGGGTCCGGCTCGACCCCGCCCGCCTCCCACCAGACCGGTCATCAGCCGGTGCACCCGTCGCAGCGACACGGCCGGCCGGCTAAGGTCACGACCGACCCGACACCCCAGGCCGTCCCGACCGGGGCGTGTGATCCTGCTCGGATCACCCTGGCCGTGGTGGCCGAAGATGCCCCCGCCGGAGCGGGTACGACGGTCGGACTGGCCATGTCGACGACGAACGCCTCGACATGCACGCTCGGCGTCTCACCGAGCCTGCTCGAGGCCCGCCTCTCCTCGGCCAAGGGCATCGTCTGGGCCAGCACGAGCTGCCCTGACGGGTTGGCGGCAAAGAACGTGGTGGTCGGCCCGACGCCCGCAACCGTCTACTCCTTCGACTGGGATGGCAAGATCAGCCCAGACGCCTGCACGAGCAAGGGGTCCGTCGCACCACCCGGCAACTACACCGTGGAGGCGGCTCTCATCGGTGGGGAGCCGGCGTCGGCACACTTCGTCGTGACGGACCGTGCCGACCCGGCGTCGTCGAAGACGAGTGCCCCTGTCCACTGAGCCCACGCGACGACGGACGAAGGTGACCGGTCACACGTAGCGCTCGAGGATGCTCGACTCGGCGAGCCTCGACAGGCCCTCCCGCACCGAACGTGCCCGAGTGTCGCCGACGCCCTCGACCGTCTGCAGGTCGTCGATACTGGCGGCCAACAGCTTCTGGAGATGGCCGAAATGCTCCACCAGTCGCTCGACGACGGCGTTGGGCAGCCGGGGAACCTTGGCCAGCAGCCGGTAGCCCCGCGGGCTGACCGCGTTGTCGAGGCCCTCAGCTCCGCCGAGCGACAGCGCCCTCGCCACCGAGCTCAGCTCGAGCAGGTCCAACGGGGACAACGACTCGACGTCGGCGAGCGTCTCCTCGGCAGTCCGGGCCTTGCGACCGCTCGGCAGGTAGTCGCGGATGACGAGCTCGCGGTCGTGGTGCACGCCCGCGACCAGCTCGTCGAGCTGCAGACTGAGCAGCCGGCCGTCGGTGCCGAGCTCGAGCACGTAGTCCTCGATCTCGTTGGCGATACGCAGGACCATCTCCAGCCGCTGCGCCACCGAGGCGACGTCGCGCACGGTGACCAGGTCCTCGATCTCCAGTGCCGACAGCGTTCCGGAGACCTCGTCAAGACGGTGTTTGTAGCGCTCCAGGGTCGCCAGCGCCTGGTTGGCCCGCACCAGGATCGCGCCGACGTTCTCGAGGACGTAGCGTGCATCCCCGACATACAACGCGATGATGTGCATCGACTGTGAGACCGAGATCACCGGCAGCCCGGTCTGCCTCGCCACCCGGTCGGCGGTGCGATGCCGGGTGCCGGCTTCGCTGGTAGCGATCGACGCGTCCGGCATCAGGTGTACGCCGGCCCGCAGGATGCGGGAGGCGTCGCGGTCGCAGATGATCGCACCGTCCATCTTCGCGAGCTCGCGAAGTCCGGTGGCGCTGAAGTCGACGTCGAGCAGGAAACCGCCGGTGCAGATCGACTCGACGGTCTTGTCGTTGCCCAGCACGATCAGGGCACCGGTGCGGCCGCTGAGCACCCGTTCGAGGCCCTCCCGGAGCTCGGTTCCCGGCGCGACCGCGGCCAGTGTCGCCCGCATCCGACTCAGGTCGGTCTGCCCGTCGATCCCAGCCACTGCTGCCTCTCGGTAGCGCCCACTTGCAGGATCAGTCTAGGGGACCGGCTGCCGAACCCCCGTCAATCGGAGACGACGTGCAGGGTCGGTTGCAGGCCTTGTGGGAGGAGCCACTCACGCGAGATCTGCTCCAGGTCCCGCTCGGTGGTCGGCCGGTCGCCGGGAGCCGTTGCGAGCAGGTGCAGGGCTCCGAGCACTGTGACGATGTCAGGGCACTCCAGGACGGCCAGTCCCTCGATCTTCGGGATCTTCTCCGGGGATGGGCCCTGGTCGGCCGGCACGACCGCGTATCCGAAGCCCAACCGGGCGGCTTCTGCGAGGCGCTGCTTCATCCCCGGCACTCGGCGCAGCTCGCCCGCGAGACCGACCTCGCCGATCGCGACCAGCTGCCGCGGAAGCGCCAGTCCGACGTCGGCACTCACGATCGCGAGGGCGGCCGCCAGGTCCGCCGCGGGGGTGCGGAGTACCGCGCCGCCGACGGTGGCCGCGTAGACGTCGCGCGTCGCGAAGTGCATCCCCACGTGGCGCTGCAACACCGCGAGCAGCATCGCGAGCCGCGAGGAGTCGAGCCCACTGACCGAGCGGCGGGCCTGCGGAGCCGCGCTGCTGGTGACGAGTGCCTGGACCTCGGCGAGCAGTGGGCGACGCCCCTCGAGCGTGACCGTGACACAGGTGCCGGCCATCGGCTTGGGATGCCGGGAGATGAACAGGCCGGTCGCGTCGGCGACCTCGACAATGCCCTCGTCGCCGATGTCGAAGCAGCCGATCTCGTCGACGGGCCCGAACCTGTTCTTGACCGCCCGGAGTACCCGCAGCCGGGAGCTGCGCTCGCCCTCGAACTGCAGCACGACGTCGACAAGATGCTCGAGTGCCCGTGGTCCCGCGATCGAACCGTCCTTGGTGACGTGTCCCACCAGCAGAGTCGGCATCGAGAGCTGCTTGGCGACCCGCACGAGTGCTGCCGTGACCGCCCGCACCTGGGTGACCCCGCCGGGTGTCGAGTCCGCGTCGCCCGTGCCGATCGTCTGCACCGAGTCGACCACGAGCAGGTCCGGACGGACCGCCTCGACGTGGCCGAGCACAGCCGCCAGCTCGACCTCGGCGGCGAGCAGCAGTCGATCCTCCAGCGCACCGGTCCGTTCGGCGCGGAGCCGGACCTGAGCGGCCGACTCCTCGCCCGTGACGTAAAGCGTGTTCGCGCCGCCGCGTGCAGCCTTGGCGGCCACCTCGAGCAACAGCGTGGACTTGCCCACCCCGGGCTCCCCGGCGAGCAGCAGCACGCTCCCGGCGACGACTCCTCCGCCGAGGACGCGGTCGAGCTCGGACACCCCCGTCGAGCGGCTCGCGTTTGGCTCAGCGGTGACCTCCGAGATCGGCAGCGCGGCGGTGGTGACCGGCCCGGCCAGGTGCTGCGAGCCGCCGCCGCCGATCTCCTCGAGCGTGCCCCACGTCTGGCACTCGCCACACCTGCCGACCCACTTCGGGGCCGTCCAGCCGCACTCGGCGCAACGGAACGAGCCTGCCGGTCTCTTGCTCGCCGTCGGTGTCATGATCTGCACGCTATGCGGCCGCGCCGACAGTCTCGGGCGAGCGCGGGTCGACTCGCCTGAGGCCTGCTGTCGTGTGCCGACTGTCGTGGGGCAAGTCTCAGACCGCAGTGCGCCGCGACTACGGCGAGCGCTTGCGTTCCAAGGGCGACCGGCAGCTTTGCGCACCGAAAAGCCGCTTCGTTCATCCCTGGAAGCCTCACGAGCGGTCTTCGATGCGCAAAGCGGTCCCAACCGCACCATCCGGCCACGGCGCCGCGCGGAGCCGAAGCCAGCGTTCAGATGCGGACGGGGCCGTCGGGAGTGGTGAAGCTCGCAGCCACCAGACCGGGGTCGCGGCCGGTCACCCAGACGACCTCGTAGAAGCCCATGGAGTAGTCGGGAGGCGTGTCGAGCCAGCTCGCCACGCGCGCCGGGTCGCCGGCGATCTCGAGCGTGGTGAGGGAGACGTCGGCTGTTGCGCCCCTCGACGGATGCAGGTCGTCGGAGGTCTCCCACTCGACGAAGAACGGCAGTTGCGGGTCGGTCTGCAGGCCGCGGATGCCGATCTGCTTCCACCGCAGCTCGACTCCGTCCGGCCGATGCCGATTGCCCTCGACCGCCTTGCGGTCAAGGCGTTTCTCGATCCTCGCGATGTCCTCCACACGGACGACCCAACCAAGCCAGCCGCCGCCGTTCTCGGACCGGGCGCGGACTGCCTGACCGAAGGGAGCCTTGTCGGAGGCCGGGTGGTCGAGGACCTCGACGACCTCGAGGTACTGGTGGTCGGTCAGCGGCATGATCATGTTCGTGGTGCCGAAGCGCGGGTGAATGCCCCCGTCGACGAACTTCTCGCCGAGGAGCTCCGACAGTCGCTCGGTGGTGGCCGCAAGACCGTCCGGACCTGCCGCATACGAGAGGTGGTCGAGATGCATGCCTTCGATTGTGCACATCCGCGTCGTCGGCCCGGTCGCCGGGGTCACCCGGCGATCGGGCTCGCCGACTCGCCGGCCTCTCGGGTCCCGCCGGCGCCGACCGGGTCGGCCGGGTGCCCCAGCAGGGGGAGCCGGGCAGCCAGATGCGCGCGGCAGTGTTGAGCGAGCACGTCGTACGCCGGCTGCCCGAGCAGGGCGACCAGCTCCGGCGCGTAGGACACATAGACCGGGTCGGCGGCCTGGTGAGCCTCGGTGTTCCCCGAGCAGTACCAGTCGAAGTCGTGACCGCCCGCGCCCCAGCCGCCTCTGTCGTACTCCGTGATCGTCACCTCGGTGTAGCTGGTCCCGTCGGTCAGCTCGACGTCTCGGAACAGCCGCCGGACGGGGAGCTGCCAGCAGACGTCGGGCTTCGTCTCCAGCGGATGGCGCCCGTTGCGCAGTGCCCAGCCGTGGAGCGCGCAGCCCTCCCCGCCCGCGAAGTCCGGACGGTTGAGGAAGATGCAGGCGCCTTGGTGGACGGTGGTCTTGCGGTCTCCGTCTTCGTCGGTCTCGACCCATCGCTTCTTCTTGCGGCCCACATCATGGAACTGCCAGTCGTCCGCCGTCAGCGCCTTGACGAACGACGTCACCCGGGCCTCGTCGTCGGCGTCGGAGAAGTGCGCACCCAGCGTGCAGCACCCGTCGTCGGGGCGGTCGGCATAGATGCCCTTGCAGCCCGACCCGAAGATGCAGGACCATCGCGAACACAGCCACGTGAGGTCACAGCGGAGTCGTTGGTCGGCATCGGCGGGGTCCTCGAACTCCACCCAGGCACGAGGGAAACCGAGCGGGACTTCTGGCACCCGCTCACTGTAGTCGGCTCTCCGAAGAGCGCCCGACGCGCGAGTGTCCCCGGCCACGAGCGACCCGATAGCCTCAGTCCAATGCGAGAAGCGGTCCTGGACGTCGGCTCCAACACGGCGCACCTGCTTGTCGTCGACGCGCACCGGGGAGCGGCGCCGCTCCCTGCCCTCAAGGTCAAGCAGGAGCTCAGGCTGGCCGAGCATCTGACCGTCGCGGGCGCGCTGTCCGAGTCCGGTGTCGACGCGCTCGTCTCCTTCATCGCGGCCGCGCTCACAGAGGCCGAGGACCAGGGTTGCGAGTCCGTGACCGCTTTCGCCACGTCCGCCATCCGGGCGGCGAGCAACAGCGACGAGGTCATCGAGCAGGTGCGGTCGACGACCGGTGTCGCCATCAAGGTGCTGAGCGGCGAGGAGGAGGCGATGCTGACGTTCCTCGCCGTACGTCGGTGGTTCGGTTGGTCGTCGGGCCGGCTGGCCGTCTTCGACATCGGCGGTGGTTCGCTCGAGATCGCGACGGGGGCCGACGAGGTTCCGGACGTCACCCTCTCGTTCGAGCTCGGCGCCGGACGGCTGACCCGGGAGTGGCTCCCCGGCGACGTGCCGCTGGAGTCCGATGTCCGCGACCTGCGCAAGTACGTCCGGGCACAGATCGCGCGAGGGGCCGGCACCGTCCTGCGGGCCGGCACGGAGGACCATGCCGTGGCCACGTCGAAGACCCTGCGGTCCTTGGCGCGCATCTGCGGTGCGCCACCTTCGTCCGACGGGCCGTTCGTACGGCGGTCGTTGGGACGGGCCGACCTGGCCAAGCAGCTGCCCCGCGTCGCTCGGCTGAGTGCCGCGGAGCGTGCCGAGCTGCCCGGGGTGTCTGCGGGCCGGGCCCACCAGCTGGTTGCGGGCGGGGTTGTCGCCGAGGCGGTGATGGACATCTTCGGCATCGACGCGCTCGAGATCTGCCCGTGGGCCCTGCGCGAGGGTGTGATCCTGCAGTCGCTCGACGCCATCTCGGACACCTAGGCCAGCCACGTCTCCGACGACGGACACCCGGAAGCCCGGCTGTGGATCGCGGTGGCCGTTGCCGCCCAGGTGGCCGTTTAGGCTGAGGTGGTGAGTGCGAAGCGCGGCGAGCCGATCGAGCGCCTTCGCGTGCCCGCGGCCAGGGTCGCGCTCTCGTCCGCCTCCGTCTATCCGGAGAGCACGTCCGCGGCCTTCGAGTTCGCCACCGCGCTCGGCTACGACGCCGTCGAGGTGATGGTGGGCATCGACCCGGTCAGCCAGGACGTGGCCGCGGTCAAGCGGCTCCAGGACCACCACGAGGTGCCCGTCTGTGCGATCCACGCGCCGTGTCTGTTGATCACCCAGCGGGTGTGGGGAAGCGAGCCGTGGGGCAAGCTGCGCCGCAGTGCGGAAATGGCGCTGGCGCTCGGGGCCGACACCGTCGTGGTGCATCCGCCGTTCCGCTGGCAGCGCGACTACGTGCGAGGCTTCGTCGACGGCATCGCCTCGCTCGAGGCCGAGACCGGGGTGGCCTTCGCTGTCGAGAACATGTACCCCTGGCGCGCCTCCCGTCGTGAGCTGCAGGCCTACCTGCCCGGGTGGAACCCCGTCGAGCAGGACTATGCCCATACGACGGTCGACCTGTCGCACACCTCGACGTCCGGAAGCGACCCGGTCCAGATGGCGCTCGACCTCGGGCCTCGACTGCATCATGTGCACATGACCGACGGGTCGGGATCGGCGAAGGACGAGCATCTGGTGCCGGGTCGGGGCAACCAGCCGTGCGGCGAGTTCCTGGAGCTGCTCGCGAGGCGCGGCTTCGCCGGCAGCGTGGTGCTGGAGATCAACACCCGTCGGGCCGCCAACCGGGCGGCGCGCCAGTCCGACCTGGCGGAGTCGCTGGCGTTCACCCGGCTGCACCTCGCGGCGCCTGGCGGGGACGACGACGCGTCGTACGACGACCACGGGGCGCCGACCCCGCATCGCCGCTGACGGGTGGCTCAGTCCTCTGCGATCTCTGCGATCCGGTCGCCCTCGGTGACGACCTGCCCCTCGCGGACGCTCAGCTCGACCACCGTCCCCGACACCTCTGCGGGGACGGGGATCTCCATCTTCATCGACTCGAGCAGGACCAAGGTGTCCTCGGGGCCGACCTTGTCTCCGGTCGTCGCGACGACCTTGAGCACATTGGCGACGAGCTCGGCGTTGACGTAGTAGCTCATCGCTTTCCTTTGCGAGTAGGTCCGGAGCGGTCGGGGGTCGAGGACACGGATGATCTTAGTGTCGCCGCGGTGCCGGTAGCGTCCGGACCGCCGACGCGGACCGGTAACCTGGATCCGCCTCCGGGGGCGGACCCGAGGGCGACACCGAGGAGGACCCGTGCTGCGTCGTTCCCTGCTCGCCTTGGCGGGTAGCCAACGCGTCAAGAAACTCGTGAGCACGATGCCCGTGTCGAGCGGGATCGTGGCACGTTTCGTGGCGGGGGACGACGTCGACGCCGCGGTCGCGACCACGCGAGCACTCGCGGGCGACGGTCTGCGCGTCTCCCTGGACTACCTGGGCGAGGACACGCTCGACGCCGAGCAGGCGGCGGCCACCGTCCAGGCCTACCTCTCGACGCTCGCCCGCCTCGCCGACGCGGGACTGACGCCCGGGGCCGAGGTCTCGGTGAAGCTCTCAGCCGTCGGCCAGGCACTTCCCGGAGACGGTCAGCGGGTCGCCCTCGACAACGCGCGGACGATCTGCCAGGCGGCCAGGAACGCCGGAACGACGGTGACGCTGGACATGGAGGACCACACCACCACCGACTCCACGCTGGCGGTGCTGAACGACCTGCGGCAGGACTTCCCGTCCACCGGGGCCGTGCTCCAGGCCTACCTGCGGCGTACCGAGCAGGACTGCAAGGACCTCGCCTACGAGGGCTCCCGGGTGCGGTTGTGCAAGGGTGCCTACAAGGAGCCGGAGTCGGTCGCCTTCCAGGGCAAGACGGAGGTTCGACTGGCCTATGTGCGCTGCATGAAGGCGCTGATGGCCGGTAGCGGCTACCCGATGATCGCGTCCCACGACCCGAAGCTTCTCGAGATCGCCGCCAGCCTGGTCGACACCAACGACCGCGCGACGGACAGCTACGAATACCAGATGCTGTTCGGGATCCGCCCTGACGAGCAGCGCCGGCTGGTGGCAGCCGGTGAGCGGGTGCGGGTCTATGTCCCCTACGGCGACGAGTGGTACGGCTACCTGATGAGGCGGCTGGCCGAGAAGCCGGCAAACATCCAGTTCTTCCTGAGATCCCTCGTCTCCAAGGGCTGAGCCTGGCGCTGGACCGGTAGGGTCCGGCTTATGGGCGGTCTTGCAGCAGTCGTGTACGACGACACGCTGACGCGCTACGACTTCGGGGCCGGTCATCCGATGGCCCCCGTCCGGGTCGACCTCACGATCCGGTTGGCTCGCTCGCTCGGCGTCTTCGACGATCCGCACCTGCAGGTGGTGGTTCCTCCGACTGCGACCGACGAGGAGCTCGGCCTGGTCCACGGGGCCCGCTACATCGAGGTCGTCAAGGGCCTCAGTGACGACCCCGACGGCGTTGACCTCGAGCATGGGCTGGGCACCGAGGACGATCCGGTGTTCGAAGGCATGCACGCCGCCTCGGCCCACATCGTCGGGGCCACGCTCGAGGCCGCCCGGCGGGTGTGGAGCGGCTCCGCGCTGCATGCGCTCAACGTGAGTGGCGGTCTGCATCATGCGATGGCGGACAAGGCGAGCGGCTTCTGCGTCTACAACGACCCGGCGGTCGCGATCGCCTGGCTGCTGGAGAACGGGGCCGAGCGGATCGCTTACGTCGACATCGACGCGCACCACGGCGACGGCGTCCAGGCCGCCTTCTACGACGACCCGCGGGTGCTGACGGTCAGCCTCCATGAGTCGCCGCGGACGTTGTTCCCGGGGTCGGGGTTCTCCACCGAGACCGGCGGCCCGGCGGCCCGCGGCAGCGCCGTCAACGTCCCACTGCCACCGGGCACGTCTGACGCCGGGTGGCTGCGTGCGTTCCATGCCGTCGTACCGGACCTGGTGCGCGCCTTCGAGCCGGACATCCTGGTCAGCCAGCACGGGTGCGACTCCCATATGGACGACCCGCTCACGCATCTGATGGTGAGCGTCGACGCGCAGCGCGCCGCGCACGTGGCGCTGCATGACCTCGCTCACGAGGCTGCGGGTGGCAAGTGGGTGGCCACCGGTGGCGGCGGCTATGCCGTGCTCGACGTGGTGCCGCGCACCTGGACGCACCTGCTCGCGGTCGTGGCGGGCCGTCCGCTCGACCCCGGCACCGCCGTACCCCAGGACTGGTTGAGCCACGTGGCCGACATCGCCCGCGGACACCGGGCGCCGACCACCTTGAGCGACGGCAGGCTCCCGCTCTATGACGACTGGTCCAGCGGTTACAACCCCGACTCCTGGCTCGACCGTTGTGTGGCCGAGACCCGTCGCGAGGTGTTCCCGTGGCACGGAATCGACATTTCCTACTGACGGCTCGGCGTTGGCCGCAACCGGGTGAGTGGCGGGGAAACCGCTGGTGGGGCCCCGATCCGACGTCGGCTGGGCGCCGCCGGGGGGAGCATTATGCGGGTTCGACTTCCCCAGGAGCCCCATTTACCACTACTCTCACGCATAGCACGGGCGATGCGATCTCTGGTGGGGAAGCCGGAGTCCGCCCGGGCCGGGAGTTGGTTGCGCTATGGCTCGTGCCCCGATCGGAGACAACGTCTCCGAGGTCAAGTTCTTGACCGTCGCTGAAGTAGCGGCGGCGATGCGGGTGTCCAAGATGACCGTCTATCGCCTGGTCCATGCAGGCGATCTCCCCGCTGCCCGGGTCGGCCGATCCTTCCGGGTCCCCGAGGATGCGGTGAACGAGTACCTGCGCAAGTCCTACTTCCAGGCAGGTTGACCTCGTTGGGGCCGTTCGGTTGGCCGGCGGCCGGCGGGTAGGCTGGCCCGGTCGCACGGCGGGCTGGTTCCCGGTCGAGGCTGTCGCGGCCGCCGTAATCGTGACCGCCCGACGAGGGGGTCGTTCGATCACCCCCGAAAGGTAGACCGTGGGCTCAGTCATCAAGAAGCGCAAGAAGCGGATGGCCAAGAAGAAGCACCGCAAGCTACTGAAGCGGACGCGGATCCAGCGACGCCGCGCAGGCAAGTAGCGGCGCCCAGGACGAGCATGGGTCGCGTCGTGCTGGTTACCGGGGTCTGCCGGGATCTCGGGGGGAGATATGCCCGCCGGATCGCCGGGCACCCCGACGTGGAGCGCGTGATCGGTGTGGACGTCGTTCCTCCGAGGCGTGACCTCGGCGACGTCCGGTTCGTCCGAGCCGACATCCGCAACCCGGTGATCGCCAAGGTGATCGCCGCCGAGGACGTCGACACCGTGATCCACCTCAGTGTGATCGCGACCCCCAACGGGGCGGGTGGGCGGACGTTGATGAAGGAGATCAACGTCATCGGGACGATGCAGCTCTTCGCGGCCTGCCAGCGGGCGCCCAGCGTGAAGCGGCTGGTCGTGAAGTCGTCGGCCCACGTCTACGGCTCCTCACCGAAGGACCCGGCGATGTTCACCGAGGACATGGCCCCGCGGCGGATGCCTCGGTCGGGGTTCGGCAAGGACTCGGTCGAGGTCGAGGGCTACGTCCGCGGGTTCGCCCGCCGCCGCCCGGACGTCACGGTGACGATGCTGCGCTGCGCGAACCTGATGGGCCCGCGCATCGAGACGTCACTGACGCGCTACTTCTCGCTGCCGGTCATCCCCACCGTGCTCGGGTTCGACGCGCGACTGCAGTTCTGCCACGAGGAGGACGCCCTCTCGGCGCTGGAGCACGCAGCGGTCGCGGGCGTCCACGGCACGTTCAACGTGGCGGGGGACGGTGTCCTGATGCTGTCGCAGGCCGTACGCCGGGCTGGTCGGCCCGAACTGCCGATGCCGGCGTTCGCCCTCACGGCGATGGGGTCGACGATGCCGCAGTTGCGCGGAGCCGAGATGTCGGCGGAGCAGGTGAGCTTCCTCACCTACGGCCGCGGCATCGACACCACGCTGATGCGGACGACGCTCGGCTACGAACCGCGCTTCAGCACAGCGGACGCCTTCGCGGCGTTCGCCCAGCGGATCCGGCCAGGCGTGCTCAGCCCCGGCCGGCTCACCCACTGGGAGGACCAGGCTCAGGGTGTCGTGGCTCGGGTGGTGCCCCATGGCCGACGCTGACATCATCCCGATCGGCGGCAAGGGCAAGCCGGGACGAGGCTCCCGCACCTCGCCGTCTGCCGCGGCGCGGGCCCTCGCACCGTCGGGCAAGGCCAAGCCGGCCGTCAAGGCCAAGCCGGCCGTCAAGGCCAAGCCGGCCGTCAAGGCCAAGCCGACGCGGTCGACGACGGCCAAAGTGACCCCAGCGAGCACGACCGCGACGAAGGCAACGGCGGCAAACGCGAGGTCTGTGGGCTCTGGGCCGGCCGGCTCGACGTCGACTGCGTCCGGATCTGCTGGTGCAACGTCGGCCCGCACCGGATCGGCGAGGCCGAGGCAGCGGCCGGTCAACCGGCCCACGTCCGTGCGGTCAGTCGACGAGCCTGGTCCCGGTCCCGGTCGTGCTCCTGGTCCCGGACCTGGTCCGGGTCTCGGCGCGGAGCCGAGCGCGTCGCGGGCGGAGGACCTGGCCGGCGCCATCGCCGACACAGTGAAGGGTCTCCTCGGGTCGAACGAGTGGGAGTCGCGGGCAGCCGAGCTATTGGCGTTCCTGCGGCACCGGATCACCGGTGACTATGCCGTCGACGAGTTCGGTTTCGACGCTCAGATCACCGAGACGTTCGTGCTGACCGCGCTGCGACCGATCGCCGAGAAATGGTTTCGCATCGAGGTCCGCGGGATCGAGAACATCCCGGCCGAGGGCGGTGCCTTGGTCGTCTCCAACCACTCCGGCACCCTCCCGCTCGACGGGATGATGACGGCACTCGTGGTGCATGACCACGCCGCCAGGTCGCTGCGCTCCCTCGGAGCCGACCTGGTGTTCAAAACGCCGTTCCTCGGCGAGCTCGCGCGCAAGAGCGGAGCGACCCTGGCCAGCAACGACGATGCGGAGCGGATGCTCGGCAAGGGCGAACTCGTCGGAGTCTGGCCGGAGGGTTTCAAAGGCATCGGCAAGCCGTTCTCAGAACGCTACAAGCTCCAGCGGTTCGGCCGCGGCGGTTTCGTATCCGCCGCACTCCGGGTCGGCGTCCCGATCATCCCGTGCTCGGTGGTCGGCGCCGAGGAGATCTACCCGATGATCGGTAACCTGCCCACCCTCGCCCGGCTTCTCGGGCTGCCCTACATCCCGGTCACCCCGTTCTTCCCGTGGCTCGGACTGCTTGGAATGGTGCCCCTCCCGTCGAAGTGGTTGATCGAGTTCGGCGAGCCGATCCGGACCGACAGCTACGGCGACGGGGCGGCGGACGACCCGATGCTCGTGTTCAACGTGACCGACCAGGTCAGGGAGACGATCCAGCAGACGCTCTACTCGCTTCTGATCAAGCGTCGCGGCGTCTTCAGCTGAGCCGCACCCGCCGCCGCCTGGTCTGAGCCGCACCCGCCGCCGCCTGATCTGAGCCGCACCCGCCGCCACCTGATCTGAGGCGCATCCGCCCTGCGTGATCGTGAGCCTGCGTGATCGTGAGCCTGAGTGATCGTGAGCCTGAGTGATCGTGAGCCTGAGTGATCGTGAGATTGGCCAGAGGTCGCTCAGAGCCGGTTCAGAGGTTCGTCTCGTAACGTCCAAGAGATGCACAAGTTGATCGGTCACCGAGCGCTGCCCCCTGTCGTGGCCGAGACGATCGCGGAGGCCGCGGGCCAGTCGCGGCGGTCAGATCCCGTGCAGCCCACGAGCGGCGGGCCCGCGGGGAACGCCCAGCTCACCGCCTGGACCGGTCTCGTGCTGCTGATCCTGTCGCTGGCAGAGCTGGTGACGCTTCTCGACGTTCGAGGGCTGATCAGCTGGCATGTGGTGGTGGGGGTGTTGCTGATCCCGCCGGCGCTGCTCAAGACGGTGACCACGGGATGGCGGATCATTCGCTACTACCGCGGCAACCCGGCGTACTCCGAGGCCGGCCCCCCGCCCATGCTGCTCCGCCTCCTGGGCCCCGTCGTCGTCCTGTCAACCCTGGGGCTGCTGGCGTCCGGGGTGGTGCTCATTGCGCTCGGCCCCGACGCGAGTCGGCAGGCACTCCTGAGCGTGGCCGGCTTCCGGCTCGATGCGATCACCGTGCACCAAGGGCTTTTCCTGGTCTGGGCGGTCGCGACCGGCCTGCATGTGCTCGGGCGTTTCGTGCCGGCCATTCGGCTCACCGTCCAACGACCGTCGGACGAACCCGCCGTCCCAGGGGCATCGCGGCGGGCGGCCGTTCTGCTCGTCGTCGCCGCCGCCGCGGCGGTGGCCGGCCCCCTCGTGCTCTTCGCCGCAGGCTCATGGCAGTCCGGTGGAGGCTTCCATGACGATGGTCAGGTCGTCGTCGGGCAATCCCTGAGCGCACGGTCGTAACCGCCGCGCAGTCGTGATGGCCGATTCGGCGCCGCTCGGGCGGGGGCCGCAGACCCGCCGCCCCCCGACATTCAGCGTCACGATGCCATTGGCGGCATAATATTCCACCCCTGACATGCGGGTCGGCAGTGAACGGCCCGCCGGGCGGCCGGGCGCCCACACCGTCCGAGCCGAGCCGACGACGAGGGTGGAAGACCGAGGTCGGGCGTTTGCACAGGCTCGGCAGCGGGCGGTGCTCGTCCACAAGCGCTTTGCTCGCGGGGTCGACTGTCCGCGGCCGGGGACATCGTGCAGGGGTGTTCACTCCGGGTCAGCTCATCAGGCAGCAGCGGCTGCGTCGCGCCTGGACACAGGAGCAGCTGGCTCAGGCCGCTGAGGTCGGCCAGAGCGCCGTCAGCCGGTATGAGGGAGAAGGGCGCTACCCCTCGTGGTCGCAGCTCTGCCGGATCCTGGGAGCGATGGGCATGCAACCGCGGGTAGTGGCCGAGCCGTGCGACTTCTCGCAGCACGGCGCGAGTGCCTGGGTCAGGAGCGATCGGGACGAACGGGACCTCGAGGGTGGCGTGCCGCCGATCTGGGGCGAACGTGGGCTCGATCTGGCGGCAGTCCTCAGACCGCACACCGCCGAGCCGCGACCGCGGCTCTATGACCTGGTCCCGCTTCTCGACCTGCTCGAGGCCATGGAGTTCGTCCTGGTCGGCCGGGTGGCGCTGCGCTTGCACGGCCTCGGCTGCACCGTGCCTCGCGTCGAAGCCGTGCTTGGCGCGGAGCCTGGGGCCGCCTTATGGGAGCACCTGGCGGTGCGCCTGGAGGATGGCGCGATAGGTGTCTGGTCGGCCGAGTGGGAGCGCTACTGCTGGCGTCCCGACGACGGGGTGGTCGCCCGGGTCGCGGCTCTGACCACCATCGAGACTCCAACAGGAGCCAGCACCTGCGAGCTGAGCCTCCGGACGAGGGATACGGCAACCGAGATTCGCGTCCTGGTCCGTGACGAGCCGCTCCCTCCCCACGTCACGCGACGGATCGGCCAGTTCGAGGTGCCGCTGCTGGCGTTGAGTGAGTTCGCCGGCGCCGTCGACCCGCAGGTCGCCGCAGCCTTGCACCGGCTACTCGCGCCGGGCTGACGGCACGAACCGGCGTGACTGCGAATGACGGGACGACTCAGCGCATCTTCTTCCGGACGGCGAGCGCGGCGGCCACCGCGCCCGTCGCAGCGCCGGCGCCGGCTGCGCCGACCAGGCTGGCCCGGGCGGCCTTGCGTCCGGTTCGGTAGTCGCGGACGCGCCAACCCTCACGCCGGGCGTGCTCGCGCAGCTTGCGGTCAGGGTTGATCGCGCACGGGTCGCCCACGAGCGAGAGCATCGGCAGGTCGTTCGCCGAGTCGGAGTAGGCCGAGCAGCGGGCCAGGTCGAGCCCTTCCTCGGCGGCGATGGCCCGGACCGCCTCCGCCTTCGCGGCGCCGTGCAGCATCTCGCCCACAAGCCGGCCGGTGTAGACGCCGTTGACGTGCTCAGCGACGGTGCCGAGCGCGCCGGTCAGACCGAGCCGGTTCGCGATGATGGTCGCGATCTCCACCGGCGCGGCCGTCACGAGCCAGACGCGCTGGCCGTTGTCGAGGTGCAGTTGCGCGAGTGCGCGGGTGCCCGGCCAGATCCGGGAGGCCATGACCTCGTCGAAGATCTCCTCGCTGATCGACTCGAGCTCCTCCACCTGGTGACCCGCGATGAAGGACAGCGCCGACTCCCGAGCGTTGGCTACAGCCTCGGGGTCCTCGACGCCGACCAGCCGGAAGTACGCCTGCCCCCACGCCGCCTGGAGGAGGTCGCGGGTCGTGAAGAACTTGCGTTGATAAAGACCACGCATCAGATGGAAGATCGAAGCGCCCTGCATGATCGTGTTGTCGACGTCGAAGAATGCGGCTGCCGTCGGGTCGGGTGGGGTGAGCAAGGCCGCCTCGACCTCGCTCACCGACGCGGACGCCTCTCCCGCCATCACGGAACGCGACCGGAGACTGGCCGAGCGTTCCGGCCTGACCCGAGGGGGGCCGCCCGAAGAACGGGGGCTGCCCGAAGAACGGGGGCTGCCCGAAGATGAGCCTCGGGGAGGCGGCGGATCGGCGGGCGGCACGCTCTCAGCCTAGCGGGCACGCTGTGGCGCTCCCGGCCCCGGCGACGCCGTCAAACCGGGTGAGCTCCTCCCGGCCCAGGCTCGCGGACAACAGGGTGGGACGGCGTCGACGGGTGTGCCAGACTCGGCCGTGTGAGTGACCGCACCGACCCCACCAACGTCGACGACCTGCTACGTCGGCAGGCCGCGCGGGTCGGCGCCAAGACCGCGCTCGTCGACGGCGCCGACCGTCTCACCTGGGCAGAGCTGGACAGCCAGGTCGAAGGGTTGGCCCGCGGACTGACCGAGCTCGGGCTGGTCGCCGGCCACCGGGTGGCGATATCGCTGTCCAACGGAGCCCCGTTCGTCGCGACCTACCTCGCCGTCCTCCGAGGCGGGCTGGTCGCCGTACCGGTGAACCCCACCTCACGACCCGGCGAGGTGTCGCGGGTGCTTGCGGACTCGGGGGCGAGGGTGCTGTTCGCGGACGCCGGCACGATCGATGTCGCGCGGGAGGCGGTCGCGACCATGTCCGCCCCCAACCCCGCCGAAGGGGGGCCGGGCGAGGCCGCAGGCCCGGTCGTCGTGGTCGTCGACGCGGCCCCCGAAGCCGGCGAGATCGGCTTCCGCAGCCTTCCTGCCTCGGGCGCGAAGATGGTCGCACCGCTCGACCCTGAGTCCCTCGCTGTGCTGCTCTACACCTCCGGCACGAGCGGCAAACCGCGGGCGGCCATGCTGAGTCACCGGGCGCTGCTCGCCAACATCCAGCAGAGCTCCAGCACCGCTCCAGCTCCCGTCCTGGAAACGGACGTGGTGCTGGGTGTGCTGCCGATGTTCCACGTCTATGGGCTCAATGCCGTGCTGGGCCAGGTACTCCTGACCGGCGCGACCCTGGTGATCGACAAGCGGTTCGATGTGGAGGCGACGCTGGACCTGATCGAGCGCGAGCAGGTCACCCACGTGCCGGTGGCGCCTCCCGTCGTCACCGCGTGGCTCGAGACGCCGCGAGCAGCCGAGCGGCTGGCGTCCGTCACCCGGCTGATCAGCGGGGCGGCACCCCTGTCCGAGGAGACCGAGCGTGCGTTCGTGGAACGCACCGGGGTCACTGTCGACCAGGGCTACGGGCTGACGGAGGCGGGTCCGGTCGTCACGTCGACGCTGGGTAGCCAGACCCGCAAGCCGGGCAGTGCTGGGCGCGCGTTGCCAGGCGTCGAGCTTCGCGTCGTCGATGACCTGGGTGCGGACGCGGACCCCGCAGACCCCGGCGAGATCTGGGTGCGCGGCCGCAACCTGTTCAGCGGCTACTGGCCGGACGGCGACGAGGCACCGGGCCCAGACGGCTGGCTCCGTACCGGCGACATCGGGTTCCTCGACGCCGACGGCGACCTGTTCATGATCGACCGGCTCAAGGAGCTGGTGATCGTGTCCGGTTTCAACGTCTACCCCTCGGAGATCGAGGATGTCATCTCCGAGGTGGACGGGGTCGCGGAGTGCGCTGTGATCGGAGCCACTCAGGAGGCGACCGGTGAGACCGTCGTGGCGTTCGTCGTCGCCACGGCTACGGCGCACCCTGGCCTGGAAGCGGCTGTGCTCGCCCACTGCAGCGACCGACTGGCCCGGTTCAAGGTCCCGTCCCGCGTCGAGGTCGTCGAGCGGCTGCCGCACTCGGCGACGGGCAAGGTCGCCAAAGGCCGGCTTCGGGCTGGCCAGGCCCGTCAGGAGCTGGGTCTGGCATGAGCAGGGTGACCTTGATCTCCCGGCCGGGCTGCCACCTCTGCGACGACGCCCGCGAGGTCATCGCTGACGTGTGTGCCGAGCTCGGCGAGTCGTTCGACGAGGTCGACCTCACGAGCGACCCGGACCTGCTCGCGACCTACCACGACCAGGTGCCGGTCACGCTCGTCGACGGGGCGCAGCACGACTTCTGGCGGGTCGACCGGGTACGGCTGCGAGCGGCCCTCTCATAAGGATTTTGTTCTCTCGTTCACAAACTCATAGAGTGACTCTTGCACCGGTCAGCCGCAACGCCGCCGAAGGCCCAAGCACCCCCGAATCCGGTGTGCCAGGAGCATTGTGACGTCCGCACGCAGCCGTACCGGTGGTCGAGCCGGCAACGATCGTGCCGAGCGGGGTATCCCCGAGGCAACGGTCGCCCGGCTTCCCATCTACCTGCGGGCCCTGACCGCGCTCGCCGAGCGGGACGTCACCACCGTGAGCAGCGAGCACCTCGCGGCCGCAGCGGGCGTCAACTCGGCGAAGCTCCGCAAGGACCTGTCATACCTGGGCACCTACGGCACCCGCGGCGTCGGCTATGACGTCAACTACCTCAGCTATCAGATCGCGCGCCAGATCGGTCTCACCCAGGACTGGTCCGTGGTGATCGTCGGGATCGGCAACCTCGGCCACGCCCTGGCGAACTACTCCGGGTTCGGCTCCCGGGGGTTCCGGATCGCCGCGCTCCTCGACATCGACCCGACCCGGGTCGGGGAGAAGGTCGGCGACCTGGAGATCTCCTCGATCGACGATCTCGAGGAGGTCATCCGCGAGCGGAACGTCTCGATCGGGGTCATCGCAACCCCCGAGAGCAACGCACAGGACGTGTGCGACAAGCTCGTCGGCTCCGGTGTCCGCAGCATCCTCAACTTCGCGCCGACCGTGCTGTCGGTGCCCGACCAGGTCGACGTACGCAAGGTCGACCTGTCGATCGAGCTGCAGATCCTCGCCTACCACGAGCAGCGCAAGGCCCACTCGATGGTCGCCGATGCCGATGTGCCGGCCGGTTTCGGGCTGAAGACGGGGGTCGCGCTGTGAGCATCCTGGTGGTCGGTGCCTCCCACCGCAGCGCCCCTGTCGAGCTGTTGGAGCGTCTGGCCCTCGATCGCGGCCAGGCCAGCAAGCTCCGAACGGCCGCGCTCGAGACACCCCACGTGTCCGAGGCCGTCGTGCTGGCCACCTGCAACCGGGTGGAGATCTATGCCGCCGTCGACCGCTTCCACGGAAGCGTCGACGACCTGACCGCCCTGCTGCTCCAACGTGCCGGTATGACAGAGCCGTCCGAGATCGTGTCCTCGCTCTATGTCCACTACGACGCCGGCGCGGTCAACCACCTGTTCTCCGTGGCCACCGGCCTCGAGTCGATGGTGATCGGCGAGGGCCAGATCCTCGGCCAGGTCCGCGACGCGTTGCGCGAGGCGCAGGACGAGGAGACCGTGGGTGCTCGGCTCAACGCCCTCTTCCAACAGGCGCTACGCGTCGGCAAACGGGCTCACAGCGAGACGGGCATCGATGCGGCCGGCCGCTCGCTGGTCTCGGTTGCGCTCGACGGGGCTTCCACGGTGGTCGGTGACCTCGCGAAGGCACGCGTGTGCATCGTCGGCTCCGGCTCCGTGGCCGCGCTTGCCGCCAGCTCGGTACGTCGCGCGGGCGCGACCGACGTCGCGGTGCTCTCTCGCACGTTCGAGAACGCCCGTCGGCTGGCCGCGACCTCCGAAGGACGCGCCGGCGGGCTCGACTCCTTGCCGACCGAGCTGGCGACGGCCGACGTGATGATCTCGTGCACCGGTGCAACCGGGGTGGTCATCGACGCCGACACGCTCGCGGCGGGCATGCTGCTGCGCTCCGAGCCGAAGCCGCTGGCCATCATCGACCTCGCTCTGCCCCACGACGTGGACCCGAGTGCCGCGGCGCTGCCGGGTGTCAGCCTGATCGGCCTGCCCGAGATCGCCGCGTCCCTCGCGCACGGACCGGTGGCGGCCGAGGTGACGGCGGTCGAGCGCATCGTCGCCGACGAGCTCGCGTCCTTCGCCTCCGCGCGCGACCAGGATCAGGTGGCTCCCACCGTGGTGGCCCTGCGATCCATGGCGACCCGGGTCATCGACCTCGAGCTGGAGCGGCTCATGGGCCGGCTTCCCGAGCTGACGGAGCGGCAGCGCGATGAGATCGCCCAGACCATGCGACGCGAGGCCGACAAGCTGCTGCACGAGCCGACCGTCCGGGTGAAGCTGCTGGCCGGGCAGATCCCGGAGTCCTCCTACGCCGCCGCTCTTGCCGAGCTCTTCGCGCTCGACCCGGCCGCCGTCGAGGCGGTCAGTGGTGCCCGGGAGGAGCTATGACGACCTCGCGGCAGAACACCGTCCGGCCGAGCGTCCCCCGACAGAGCACCGTGCGGCAGAGCACCGTGCGGCAGAGCACCTTGCGGCTGGGCACCTTGCGGCTGGGCACCCGGGCCAGCCGGCTGGCGATGGCCCAGTCCATCGACGTCGCCACCCAGCTCGAGTCAGCGCTGGGGGTCGAGGTCGAGCTGGTCACCATCTCGACCGCAGGTGACACCACGACGGCGGCGCTGACCGAGATCGGCGGCCAGGGTGTGTTCGTGGGCGCCGTCCGCGAGGCTCTCGCCGACGATCGGGTCGACCTGGCCGTGCACTCTCTGAAGGACCTCCCGACGGGCGAAGACCCGCGGGTGGTGCTGGCCGCCGTACCCACCCGCGCGGACCCCCGCGATGCCCTGGTGGCACGCGACGGGCTCACTCTCGGTGAGCTTCCCGCCGGCGCGAGGGTCGGCACCGGGTCGCCGCGCCGGGCCGCTCAGATCCGCGCCCTCGGGCTCGGTCTCGAGGTCGTGGCCGTGCGCGGGAACGTCGATACCCGGCTGCGCCTGGTCGCCGACGGCATCGTTGACGCTGTCGTGGTCGCTCGTGCCGGGCTGCTCCGGCTCGGGCGCGAGAACGAGGTCACCGAGACGCTCGACCCGCTCCAGATGCTGCCGGCTCCCGGTCAGGGCGCCTTGGCCGTGGAGGTCGCCTCGTCGGCCGACACGCTCTGCCGCGACATCGCCGGCGTCCTCGATGAGCCGGACTCGCGCTCCGCTGTTACCGCCGAACGTGCGCTCCTGAACGAGCTCGAGGCCGGCTGCAGCTCGCCGGTCGGAGCGCTCGCCGATGTGGCCACGGGCGACGACGGTCCGGAGCTGTGGTTGCGGGCGGTGGTCTCCGCCGTCGACGGCAGCTCTTTCGTCCGACTGTCCGCCTCGGGCAGCCCCTCCGACGCCGACGACCTGGGTCGGCGGCTCGCCCGCGAGATGCTCGCGGACGGCGCGGCCGACCTGGTCAAGGAGCCGGTCTCGTGACAGCACCAAAGAAAGCGTCAATAACCCCACACAACAAGACGGTGATCAACACGATGG
Organism: uncultured Actinomycetota bacterium; assembly: GCA_963820035.1. GTDB lineage: Bacteria > Actinomycetota > Actinomycetes > Propionibacteriales > Nocardioidaceae > JAWWPG01. The sequence continues at coordinate 84,917 of CAWFYK010000001.1, forward strand.
CCAAGAACACAGCCACCAAGACAGCACCTCGATCCGCGACCGCGGCAACGGACCAGCCGCGCCACGCCCCGCGACCGGTCGGGTCCGTGGCATTCGTCGGCACCGGCCCCGGAGACCCGGGGCTGCTGACCGTACGCGCGCTCGAGCTGATCCGCGACGCCGATGTCGTCATCACCGAGACCAGTGACCACCTGTCCCTGCTCGCCGCGCTCCTCGGCGACCGGCTCGACAAGGTGATGGTCGTCGACGGCGGCTTCGGCGAGGACGGCCACCCGCTCACCCACGCGTCCCGCGCGAAGCTCGTGGTGCGGCACGCCAGGGGTCAGCAGAACGTCGTACGCCTGATCACTGGTGACCCGTGGATGTACGCGACGGGTGCGGAGGAGGCGGCAGCGTGCGCCAAGGCGCTCGTGTCGTTCGAGGTCGTCCCCGGGGTGAGCTCGGTGACCGCCGTGCCCGCCTATGCCGGAGTGCCGCTGACGACCCGCACGGCCCGAGAGGTGACCGTGCTCAACCTCGCCGAGAGCTCCATCGACTGGGCCAAGCATGCGACCAGCCAGACGATCGTGCTGCTATCGCCGGTCAAGGGCATCGGGGCGGCCGCCGAGGCCCTGCAGGCCGCTGGCCGCGAGAGCGACACTCCGGTGTCGATGACCCAGGTCGGTACCACGACCGAGCAGCGCACGATCGTCTCGACGCTCGCCAACGTGGCAGCCGACGCCAAGGCCGCCCACCTCGAGGCGCCGGCCGTGACGGTGATCGGCGAGGTCGTCTCGATGCGCGGCACGCTGTCGTGGTTCGAGACCAAGCCGCTGTTCGGCTGGCGGATCCTCGTCCCCCGCACCAAGGAGCAGGCCGGCTCACTGTCGGCGAAGCTGCGCGGCTTCGGCGGTGTCCCCGAGGAGGTGCCGACGATCTCCGTGGAGCCGCCGCGCAACCCGCTTCAGATGGACAAGGCGATCCGCGGCCTCGTCGAGGGACGCTACGAGTGGATCGTCTTCACCTCCGTCAACGCCCTCAAGGCCGTCCGCGAGAAGTTCGACGAGTACGGCCTCGACGCCCGCGCCTTCTCGGGCCTCAAGGTCGCCGCCGTCGGCGACAAGACCGCCGAGGCGATCGCCACTTGGGGGATCAAGGCCGACCTGGTGCCGTCCGGTGAGCAGTCGGCCCGTGGCCTGGTGGAGGACTGGCCGCCGTACGACGAGGTGCTCGACCCGATCAACCGGGTGTTCCTGCCGCGCGCCGACATCGCGACCGAGAACCTGGTGGCTGGTCTGCAGGAGCTCGGCTGGGAGGTTGACGACGTGACCGCCTACCGCACCGTGCGGGCGGCTCCGCCGCCGGCACCCACCCGCGACGCGATCAAGAGCGGCAAGTTCGACGCCGTCGTCTTCACGTCGTCGTCGACGGTCCGCAACCTGGTCGGCATCGCGGGCAAGCCGCATGCGTCGACGGTGATCGCGGCGATCGGTCCGGCCACCGCGAAGACCTGCGAGGAGCACGGCCTGCGGGTCGACGTCCTCGCGCCGAAGCCCTCGGTCGAGCTGCTCGCCGACGCCCTGGCCGACTTCGGAGCGTCCCGGCGGCTGTCGATGATCGAGGCGGGTGTCGCGGTCACCAAGCCCTCCGAGCGGCGCCCCGCGAGCCGGCGCCGCGCGACCTGACATGGGATCCGACGCCGAGGCGCGCCGGGTACAGCGGCCGCGTCGACTGAGGTCCAGCCCGGCGATGCGCCGGCTGGTCGCGGAGACGTCGGTCCTCCCGCGCCAGCTGGTGCTGCCGATGTTCGTGTCCGCGGAAGCCGCCGAGCCGCGGCCGATCTCCAGCATGCCCGGCGTCGTCCAGCACACCAGGGACTCGCTGCGGAAGGCCGCCGTTGAAGCGGTCGACGCCGGGGTCGGGCGGACTGATGTTGTTCGGCGTCCCCGCCCCCGAGAGCAAGGATGCCGTCGGCAGCGGCGGAACCGATCCCGCCGGGGTGCTCAACGTGGCCATCCACGACGTCGTCGCGGAGGTCGGCGACGCCACGGTCGTGATGAGCGACCTGTGCCTCGACGAGTTCACGGACCACGGACACTGCGGTGTTCTCGCCCCCGACGGCAGCGTCGACAACGACGCCACGCTCCTCAGGTACGCCGAGATGGCCACAGCGCAGGCGGCGGCCGGCGTCCACGTGGTCGGCCCGAGCGGGATGATGGACGGTCAGGTCGCCGCGATCCGGTTCGCCCTCGACGACGCCGGCTACGGCGGCGTGGCGATCCTCGCCTACGCGGCCAAGTACGCGTCGGCCTTCTTCGGCCCGTTCCGGGAGGCGGTCGGCTCCACGCTGCGTGGCGACCGGCGGACCTACCAGCAGGACCCGGCCAACCGGCGTGAGGCGCACCGCGAGGTGGCCCTCGACCTCGCCGAAGGGGCCGACCTGGTCATGGTCAAGCCAGCCCTCGGCTACCTCGACGTGCTCGCCGACGTCGCGGCCACGTCCGACGTACCTGTTGCCGCCTACAACGTGTCGGGGGAGTACTCGATGGTCGAGGCCGCGGCCGCAGCCGGCTACCTCGACCGCGAGGCCGCCGTACTCGAAACCCTGACCGCCATCCGCCGGGCCGGCGCCGACATCGTGCTCACCTACTGGGCGACCGAGGCGGCCCGCTGGCTCAGCCTCCGGTGAACGGCTCCGTCGGGTCCGCGCCCTGGTGCGCGATGACGCGCAGCCACCCGGACGCACCAGCCGGCCCCGCCGCCCCGGTGCCGAACCGTCGACCCTGCTCGGTGAGGATGACCTGGTGACCACTCCCTCGACGACCACGACCCCCGCGACCCCCACGACCGCCAGCGCGGCAGCCTCGGCCGCGCTCTTCGAACGCGCCCTCGCGGTGACCCCCGGCGGTGTCAACAGCCCGGTGCGGGCCTTCGGCGCGGTCGGCGGCACCCCCCGGTTCATGGCCAGCGGGAGCGGCCCCTACCTCACCGATGTCGACGGGAACGAGTACGTCGACCTGGTGGGCTCGTGGGGCCCGATGATCCTCGGCCACGCCCACCCGGACGTCGTCGACGCGGTCCGCCGGACCGTCGGGGCGGGGACGTCGTTCGGCACCCCAGCGGAGCCGGAGGTGCTGCTCGCCGAGGAGATCGTGGCCCGGACCCCCGTCGAGCTGGTGCGGCTGGTGTCGTCCGGCACGGAGGCGACGATGTCGGCCATCCGCCTCGCCCGTGGCTTCACGGGTCGTGACCTCGTCGTCAAGTTCGCCGGCTGCTACCACGGCCACGTCGACTCGCTGCTCGCCGCGGCCGGATCCGGCGTCGCGACGTTCGCGCTGCCCGGCACCCCCGGCGTGCCTGCCGCGTCCACGGCTGCCACCATCGTCTTGCCCTACAACGACATCGACGCGGTCGTGCGGACCTTTGCGCAGTACGGCGACCAGGTGGCCTGCGTGATCACGGAGGCGGCCGCGGCGAATATGGGCGTGGTGCCGCCCCTGCCCGGCTTCAACGCCGCCCTCGCCAGGCTCTGCCGAGACCACGGGTCGCTCTTCCTCAGCGACGAGGTGATGACCGGGTTCCGCGTCAGCCGGTCCGGCCACTGGGGTCTCGACGGACAGTCCGAGGGGTGGACCCCCGACCTGATGACGTTCGGCAAGGTGATGGGTGGCGGTCTGCCCGCAGCCGCGTTCGGTGGCCGCGCCGACGTGATGGCCCGGCTGGCACCGGCGGGACCCGTCTACCAGGCCGGCACGCTCTCCGGTAACCCGATCGCGACGACCGCCGGGCTCACCACCCTGCGGCTGGCGACCGAGGACGTCTATGCGCGGCTGGACGCCGCTGCGGCCCAGGTTCAGCAGCTCACCTCGGCGGCGCTGGAGGAGGCCGGGGTACCGCACGTCACGCAGGCGGCCGGCAACCTCTTCAGCGTCTTCTTCGTTGACTCAGACGAGATGACCGAGATCCGGACCTTCGACGACGCCAACCGTCAGGCACTGCACCGGCACCGGGCGTTCTTCCACGCAATGCTCGACGGCGGGGTCTATCTGCCCCCGAGCGCCTTCGAGGCGTGGTTCGTCAGCGCAGCCCACGACGACGCGGCCCTTGACCGGATCGCGGCCGTGCTGCCCCGGGCCGCATCGGCTGCCGCTGCCGCCACCGCCGAGGGGGCCGCGTGATGACGGCTGCCGACGGCCACCGTTCGAGCCGGCCCGCGAGGAGCAGCAGATGACCGACCCGTCGAACGAGCTCACCACGATCCACCTGCTCCGGCACGGGGAGGTCGACAACCCGGAGGGAGTCCTCTACGGCCGGCTGCCCGACTACCACCTGAGCGGCCTGGGCGTCGAGATGGCCCACCGCGTCGCCAAGACGGTCGCCGACCGCGACATCGTGCACCTGGTCTCGTCGCCCCTCGAGCGGGCCCAGGAGACCGCCGCCCCCGTCGCAGCCGTGCTGGGTCTCGACGTCACCCTCGACGACCGCGTGATCGAGGCCAGCAACAAGTTCCAGGGCATGCGGTTCGGGGTCGGTGACGGTTCGCTGCGCAAACCGTCGGCCTGGAAGTACCTCTACAACCCGTTCACCCCCTCGTGGGGGGAGCCCTACAAGGACGTCGTCCTGCGCATGACAGCGGCGTTGTACGACGCGCGCGCGGCAGCCGCGGGCCACGAGGCGCTCGTCGTGTCGCACCAGCTGCCCATCTGGATCGTGCGCTCCGCCGTGGAGGGCCGACGGCTCTTCCACGACCCGCGCAAACGGCAGTGCAGCCTCGCCAGCCTGACCAGCATCACCTACCGCGGAGAGCACGTCACGACCGTCGCCTACTCCGAGCCGGCGGCCGACCTGGTGCCCGCACGTGCCACCAAGAAGTTCACGGCGGGGGCCTAGGACCTGTCGATGTTCGCCCGCCGGATCGCCGTCGCGTGCTGCGTCCTCGCGCTTGCGGGGGCCGCGGGCGGCTGTTCGACGACCGCCTCCAGCGCCACCGGCAGCAAGGGCTACGTCGCGGGCGACGGGTCCGTCGTTCTCATCAAGCCGGCTGACCGCAAGCAGGCGCCCGACCTCTCCGGACCCCTTGTCGGGGGCGGGTCCGCGCAGCTCTCCAGCGATCGCGGCAGGGTCGTCGTCCTCAACGTCTGGGCCTACTGGTGCGGGCCGTGCCGGCAGGAGGCGCCTGAGCTGGTCGCGGCCGCCAGGATGCTCCCGAAAGCGGCGTTCGTGGGGATCAACACGCGCGACAACGACGGCAACGCCGAGGCGTTCGTGCGGGCGCAGCACATCCCCTACCCGAGCTTCTCCGACCAGGATGGCAGCCTCGTCCTCGACCTGCAGGACGTCGTCAACATGGCGGCGCTGCCCGTGACCGTCGTCCTCGACAAGCAGGGCAGGGTGGCGGCCGCCATCTACGGCCCGACCACGGCGATCACCCTGAAGGACATCGTCCAGCCCCTGGAACGCGAGTCGTGAGCGACCTCGTCGTCCCCGTCCTCCCGGTCGCGTCGATCGGCTCCTGGTTCGCCACCACGGCGAGCAGCGGGTCGCTGGCCCTCGCGATCCCGGTGGCCCTGATCGCCGGTGTGGTCTCGTTCTTCTCGCCGTGTGTGCTCCCGCTGCTGCCGGGCTACCTGTCCTACATGACCGGGCTGTCGGGCGCCGACATCGTCAACGGTCGCTCCACCGGCTTCCGTGGGCAGATGTTCCTCGGCGCCGTCCTGTTCGTGCTCGGGTTCTCCGTGGTGTTCGTCGCGATCGGCGGAGCGTTCGGTGAGCTCGGCCACTATCTCGTGGAGTACGAGCGGACCGTCAGCAAGGTGCTCGGCGTCATGGTGATCGTGCTGGGGCTGGTGTTCATGGGCGTCATCCCCTGGCTACAGCGCGACATCCGCGTCCACCGGGTCCCCTACGTCGGCGTCGCGGCGGCACCCCTCCTCGGGGTCCTGTTCGGACTCGGCTGGACGCCCTGCATCGGACCGACGCTGGCCGCCGTGCTCACCCTGTCCTACAACGGCGCGAGCGCGAGCCGCGGGAGCTTCCTCGCGTTCGTCTACTGCATCGGGCTCGGAGTCCCCTTCATCGTCGCCGCCCTGGCGTTCCGCAAGATGGTGGGTGCCGCCGCCTTCGTCCGCCGCCACCAGGCGTGGGTGATGCGGCTCGGGGGTGCGATGCTGGTCGCCGTGGGAGTGCTGCTGCTGACCGGTGCCTGGGACTCCATGGTCGCCTGGATGCAAGGGCAGGTGGGTCCGGTTGTCCCACCCGTCTGACTCCCAGGTCGTCGAGGCCGAGCCGCCGGAGCCGGAGGTCGCCCCGGGCTCGGCCGGACCCCCCCGAGGCGGCCCGGCGCCGGCGCTGAAGCCGCTCGAGTTCCTGCGGTGGACGTGGCGCCAGCTCACGTCGATGCGCACCGCGCTGGTGCTGCTGTTCCTGCTTGCGATCGCCGCCATCCCCGGGTCGCTCATCCCGCAGGAGCGTGTCGACCCGTCCGCCGTGTCGGCGTTCCGCGTCAAGCACCCCGACGTGACCCCGCTCTTCGACCGCATCGGGATGTTCAACGTCTACAGCTCGGTGTGGTTCAGCGCCATCTACCTGCTGCTGTTCATCTCGCTGCTCGGCTGCATCATCCCGCGGCTGCGGCTCTATCTGAGGTCGTCGCGCGCGCGGCCGCCGAGGGCGCCTCGAAACCTGGCCCGGCTCACGGCGTACGACACCTGGTCGACCGACACGACGGTCGACGAGGAGGTGGAGCGGGCCCGTGCCCTGCTGCGCGGCCAGCGACGGCGCGTCGAGGTCTATGACGAGAGCGTCGGACCCGGGCTCGGAACCGTCGTCAGCGCCGAGAAGGGCTACCTGCGGGAGGCGGGCAACCTGACGTTCCACGTAGCGGTGCTCGTCGTGCTCGTGGGTTTCGCCGTCACCGGGCTCTTCGGCTACAAGGGCAGTGTCGCCGTCATCGAGGGACAGGGGTTCTCGAACACCCTGACCCAGTACGACGACTTCACGCCCGGTGCGCGTTTCAACGCGGCCAACCTCTCGCCGTTCGCCTTCACGGTGAAGAAGTTCAACGTCGCCTACGACTCGTCCGGGGCGGGCATCGGGACGCCGCTCAGCTTCGATGCCGACCTGTCGGTGACCGACCATCCGGGCGCCACGCCGTACCCCTACGACCTGCAGGTCAACCACCCGCTCCAGATCGGCGGTACGTCGGTGTTCCTCGTCGGGCACGGCTACGCGCCCGACATCACGGTGCGGGACGGACACGGCAACGTCGCGTTCTCGGGGCCGGTGATCTTCCTGCCGCAGGACGGGTCGTTCACGTCGTTCGGCGTTATCAAGGCGCCGGACGCGCAGCCGTCGCAGCTCGGGCTCGAAGGCTACTTCTTCCCGACGGCGCGGCTCGGGCCCAACAGCACGCCCTACTCGGCGTTCCCGGGGGCGGACAACCCGGTGCTGTCCCTGATCGCCTACCACGGCGACCTCGGGCTCGACTCCGGACTCCCCCAGTCGGTCTACGCGCTCGACAAGACACACCTGAAGCCCTTCACGATGGGCAACGGCCGGCCGGCTCCGCTGCTGCTGCGCAAGGGAGACACGGCGAAGCTGCCCGACGGGATGGGCTCGGTCACCTTCAACGGGCTGCGCACCTGGGTCAAGCTGCAGATCAACGACCAGCCGGGCAAGGTGATCCCGCTTGTAGGGGTGCTCGCGGCGATCGCCGGACTGCTCTGTTCGCTGTTCATCCGGCCGCGCCGGACCTGGGTCCGGGTGCGCGACGAGGACGGGCGTACCGTGGTCGAGGTCGCGGCGCTCGACCGGGTGTCCGGCGGCGACCCTGGCACTCATGTCGGCCGGGTGGCCGAGGCGCTCCGACCGGCCGGGGGGCCGGCAGCCGAGCGCGACGACGAGCGGGCCGCTGAGCCTGCAGGGGCAGAGGAGAAGGAGCGCGAGTGACCGAGACGTTCGCCCACCTGAGCAACAACGCCGTCTACTCGGCAACCATCATCTTCACGCTGGCGATGATCGCCCATGTCGCCGAGTGGGCGATGGCGCGGCAGCTCACGGCGACACCAGTCGCCCTGGAGCAGCGGGCGCTAGTGTCCGCCGGGACCGGCACCCCGGCGGTGCCGACGGTCGGCCGACCCGAAGAGGACGACGACCTCGAACGCAGCGACCGCTACGGCCGGATCGGCTTCGGGCTGACGATCCTCGGGTTCGTGGTGCTGGCCGTCGGGGTGGTGTTGCGTGGGCTCGCAGCCCATCGGGTGCCGTGGGGCAACATGTACGAGTTCGCGATCACCGGCTGTCTGGCGGTGTGCGCGGCGTACCTCGTGATGGTCCGGACGTATGCCGTCCGCTGGCTGGGGCTGCTGGTCACAGCGTTCCTGGTGTTCGTGCTGGGCATCGCCGTGTTGGTGCTCTATCGTCCGCTGACGCCACTGGTGCCGGCCTTGCACTCCTACTGGCTGATGATCCACGTCTCGTCCGCCGCGATCGCGGGGGGCGCCTTCACGGTCGGTGCTCTTGCCTCGGTGCTCTACCTGATGCGACGCCGGCTCGAGCTCAAGGCCGCGACACAGCCCGACCTGCCGCGAACCGGATTCCTGTGGCGGACGCCGAGCGCCGAGGCCATCGACCGGGTCGCCTACCGGGTGCACGCGTTCGCCTTCCCGCTCTGGACGTTCGCGGTGATGTGCGGGGCGATCTGGGCGCAGTACGCCTGGGGACGGTTCTGGGGCTGGGACCCGAAGGAAGTCTGGGCCTTCATCACCTGGGTTGCCTACGCTGCCTACCTGCACGCCCGGGCGACCGCCGGCTGGCAGGGCAGGGCAGCCGCCTATGTGGCGCTGCTCGGCTACGCGACGTTTCTCTTCAACTTCGTCGGCATCAACCTCTTCGGCTCCGGCTTGCACTCCTACGCCGGCATGTGACCCTCCCCCTGTCCCCCCTTTCGACGATCCGAGACTTTCGGCACCACGATCCGAGAGTTTCGGCACCACGATCCGAGAGTTTCGGCACGACCATCCGAGAGTTTCGGCACCACGATCCGAGAGTTTCGGCACGACCATCCGAGAGTTTCGGCATCACGATCCGAGAGTTTCGGCACGACCATCCGAGAGTTTCGGCACGACCATCCGAGAGTTTCGGCATCACGATCCGAGAGTTCGGGTACGACGACCGGCTCGGAGGTGGCGGTGCCGTCACCAGTTCTGCGGTCACCTCAGCTTGGCGGCGGGCATGCGGATGCACGTGAAGGAGTGCAGCGTCGCAGCGGCTCTCGCTCCGCTCATTGATGACGTGGCCACTGACGAGGACGTGAACGTGGAGGGCGGCAATGTCGCGGCCGTTCTCGAACCGCGGCAGTTCGGCCGGGGCCTCACGATGAGCTGGTGAACACATCCACGCACATGTGTGGATACAGCGGTTGACATCGCGATCAACCAGCTTCAACGCACGTGTGTCGATACGTTCGCGAACGCAGTGGTGAAGCGCCGGCTCGACTGACGTGGCTCGAAGCCGCCGTGTCACTGCGCTCTTCACCCCGACGGTGACCACGCGACGCCAGAGCGGGGTGACCACAGACCTGGTGACGACCTCGCCGACTCCGAGCGGGTCGTCGTACCCGAAGTCTCGGATGGTGGTGCCGGAAGTCTCGGATGGTGGTGCCGGAAGTCTCGGATGGTGGTGCCGGAAGTCTCGGATGGTGGTGCCGAAAGCCTCGGATCGTCAGGAGTCGGGGGGTGGGTCGATCTTGAGGTTCTTGAGGAAGTCGGGGTCGTCATCGGGGGCAATCTGTCGGGGCCGTTGCCGGGGAGTCGCAGCGGGGACGTCGTCGCCGTTGGGGCGGCCGTAGACGAGCCAGGCGACCGGGCCGACGAGCGGGACGGCGATCACCAGCGCCCACAGACCGCGCGGCAGCTGGCGCACATCCCTGCGATCGGACTGTGCCAGCTCGATCCAGCAGTAGATGGCCAGCACGATGAGCAGGATGCCCGGTAGGAACCTCATGGTCACCAACCTCCTCTCGGCTCCAGCCTAGTCGCCTCGGGAAGCCGACGCCGTCGAAGCGGGCATGCCGGTGGATGATCCCCTCGCGTAGGGTTCGACACGTGGGCGCCGATGAGCTGGTGGAGCTGGCCGACATCGAGGCTGCGGCCGGCCGGGTGCGCGGCCTGGTGCGTCATACGCCCACCCTTGCCTCGAGCCTCGGGACCTCACAGGCGCCGCTGCTGCTCAAGGCGGAGTGTCTGCAGGTGACCGGGTCATTCAAGGCGCGCGGGGCGACCAACGCCGTCGCGAGGCTGACGGCGGAGCAACGGGCCCGCGGCGTGGTGACGCACTCGTCCGGCAACCACGCCCAGGCGCTCGCCCGGGCGGCGCGGGAGGCCGGAATCGAGGCGACCGTCGTGATGCCGCGCGAGACTGCCGACGTGAAGCGGCTCGCAACGCTGCAGCACGGTGCGCGGGTGGAGCTCGTCGACCTGTCCGACCGAGCCACCCGAGTGGAGGAGATCCAGGCTCGCACGGGTGCGGTCTTCGTCTCCCCGTTCGACAACGCGGACATCATCGCGGGGCAGGGCACCGTCGGACTGGAGCTGGTCGAGGACGCTCCCGAGCTGGTGTCCGTCTGGGTGCCGGTCAGCGGCGGCGGCCTGATCAGCGGCATCGCGGCCGCCGTGAAAGCCCGCGCTCCCCATGTCCGCGTGATCGGGGTCGAGCCGGAGCTCGCGGGGGACCTCGCCGAGGGGTTCGCCCGGGGCCGGCGGGTGACGTGGACCGCCGAGCAGACCGGGCGGACGATGGCCGACGGCCTCCGGGTGCAGAGCGTCGGTGAGCTCAACTGGCGGCATATCACGGCGTACGTCGACGACGTCGTCACCGTGAGCGAGGATGCGATCCGGTCCGCGATGCGCGGGGTGGTCATGGAGAGCAAGCTGGTGTGCGAGCCCAGCGGAGCCGTCAGCGTCGCCGGGTTCACCGAGCACACCGCGCTGGCCGGGCACGGCCCCGCGGTCGCGGTGATCTCCGGGGGCAACGTGGATCCGCGCCTGCTGGCGGACGTGATCCTCGGGTAGGCGGCTTACGTCGCACCGGGGGCGGCGCCGGCGCGACCGCGACCTAGGGTGGGCCTGAGGAACGACGACTCTCAGGTGAGGCCCGGTGAAGACTTTCCTGCTGTACACACTCGCGAGGGTGGCGCTGTTCGCCGCCTCCTTCGGGCTGATCTGGCTCCTCTTCGGTCACTGGCTCACCTGGTCGATGATCAGCGCGCTCTACACGGCGATCATCGCCATGGTCATCTCGTCCGTCGTGGCGCTGCTGGTGCTCGGCTCGCTTCGCGACGACTTCGCCGCGCATGTCGCCGAACGGGCGGACCGGGCGACCGCGGCCTATGAGGCCCGGCGCGCGGCCGAGGACACCGATGACCCACCAGCCGCCGCGGACGACGCGGCGGAAACCGCCATCACCACGTCGACCGAGCCGCCCCCGGCTGCTCCGAGTGGTCCGACGACGGGCGACGGCGCAGAGCGCTGAGCCCGTCTCGCCCGTCGCGCCAGCAGGGTCAGGAGGTCAGGCGACCGAGATGACGCAGCCCACGAGGAACCCGATCGCATAGACCAGCTCGGTGAGGCTGGTGTCGCGCAGCACCGGGATCAGCGCCGGTCCGGTCGTGCCTCGCCGCACCGGACCGATGGCGCGCAGGCCCAGCGGCGTGGCCGCGAGCCCGAGCAGCGCCCACCAGGTCAGAGTTGCTCCGAGCACGACCAGCATCGCCGCTGCGACGGCCAGCAGCGCGCAGTAGAGGGTGCGCGACGCTGCGTCGCCGATGACGACGGCGAGGGTCCGCTTCCCCACCACGGTGTCGGTCGGGATGTCGCGCAGGTTGTTGGCCACCAGGATCGCGCAGGCAAGCGCCCCGATCCCGACGGCAGCCCACCACTCTCCGAGCCCGAAGCCCTCGATCTGAACGTAGGACGTGCCGACAACGGCAACCAGGCCGAAGAAGACGAACACACTGACCTCCCCGAGGGCTCGGTAGCCATAGGGCGTCGAGCCGCCGGTATAGAGCCAGGCGGCCAGGATCGCCACGGCACCGACGAGGACGAGCCACCACGACGTCGTCGCCGCGAGCACCAGCCCGGCAACGGCGCCGATGCCGAAGCTCGCGAAGGCGGCTGCCTTCACCTGGCTCGCGCTCGCGGCTCCCGAGCCGACGAGCCGAAGCGGGCCGACGCGGTCGGCGTCGGTCCCGCGGACGCCGTCGGAGTAGTCGTTCGCGTAGTTGACGGCTACCTGGAGAGCGAGCGCCACCACGAGGGCGAGCAACGCCTTCCACCACACGAACGCGTGCGCGTGGATGGCAACGGCCGTGCCGGCGAGCACCGGCGATACAGCGGCGGGCAGAGTACGGGGTCGGGCCCCTTCGACCCACTGGTGAGGAGTAGCCATCGCGGCGACAGTCTGGCAGGTCACCCGGTCTCCACTCGTGCCGCCTCGAGGCTGAAGGTGTCGCTAGCCCCCCGGTTAGGCTGACCGGATGGATGCGCCGGTGACACTTCCCCCGCTCGCGGGTGGGCCTGTCGAGATCGAACGCCGCGTCATCCAGTGGCTCGGCGCGGCCGAGCCCGTTGCGCTGACGGTGCGGACGTCCGGCTCCGGCGGAGCACCGAAGGACGTGGCGCTTTCGCGGACGGCGGTCACTGCTTCCGCCGCCGCGACGACGAGCCGACTCGGCGGCCCCGGCCAGTGGGTGCTGGCGCTGCCCGCCCACTACGTCGCCGGCCTCCAAGTCGTCGTCAGGTCGGCGCTCGCCGGGACCAGCCCGGTCGTCCTCGCCGACCATCGCGACCTGGCCTCGGCGGCCCGCGCCCTCAGCCATCCGCGCCGCTATCTCTCGCTGGTGCCGACGCAGCTGCACCGACTGCTGGCCGCCCGCGCGGACGTCGAGGCGCTGGCCGGTTTCGACGCGGTGCTGCTCGGTGGCTCGGCTGCGCGGCAGGACCTCCTCGATGAGGCACGCAGCCGGGGCATCCGGATCATCACCACCTATGGCATGAGCGAGACCTGCGGCGGATGTGTCTACGACGGTGAGCCGCTCGACGGCGTCTCGGTCCGCATCGGTCGCGGCGGGCGGGTGCTCCTGGCCGGTCCGGTGCTCTTCGACGGGTACGTCGGGCGGCCGGCCCTGACCGCCGAGGTCCTGCAGGGTGGCTGGCTGCACACTCCGGATCTCGGCCGGCTCGATGACGACGGGCGACTCGAGATTCGTGGCCGGGTCGATGATGTGGCCGTCTCGGGAGGAGTCAACGTGCCGCTGGGCGCCGTCGAGGGGCGGCTGCTGGCGTGTCCGGGAGTCGCCCAGGCCGCGGTCGTGGCGGTCCCCGACGCGGAGTGGGGCCAACGCGTCGTCGCGGTGGTGGTGGCCGACGGGTCGGCCGCGCCCGGGCTGGTGTACGTCCGCGACTTCGTCGGGGGTGCTCTTCCTCGGGAGTGGGCGCCTCGCGAGCTCGTCATGGTCGCGTCCCTTCCGATGCTCGAGTCGGGCAAGGTCGACAGGCAAGCGCTGCTGCGTGAGCTCACGGGCAGTCGTGGCTGAGCCCGCGGTCCGACAGACCAGCGCGTTCAGTCTTGCGATGAACGTCGTGTTCCGCGGGGTTCAGCATCGTGAGGGCATGCTGGTCCGGGGAGACTCGGGCTGGGCCGAGTTCAGCCCGTTCTGGGACTACGACATCGAGGAGTCGGCGAGCTGGCTGTCGGCGGCCATCGAGGCTGCCGACATCGGCTTCCCGGAGGCGGTACGCACGTCGGTGCCCGTCAACAGCACGGTCCCCGCCGTCAGCCCGGCGCGAGCGGCGGCGATCGTGACAGCACCCCACGGCTGCACCACGGCGAAGGTCAAGGTTGCCGAGTCCGGTCAGTCACTCGACGACGACGTCGCCCGGGTGGGCGCCGTCCGCGATGCGATGGGCCCCGATGCCCGGATCCGGGTCGACGCCAACGGTGGCTGGGACGTCGAGGAGGCGGTGCGGGCGATCGGCGTGCTCCGTGAGTTCGGCTTGGAGTATGTCGAGCAGCCGGTCGCCAGCGTCGAGGACCTGGTCGCCGTCCGGAGGAGGGTCGACGTGCCGATCGCGGCCGACGAGTCCATCAGGCGGGCAGCCGACCCGCTGCGGGTGGCGCGACTAGGTGCGGCCGACGTCGCGGTGCTCAAGGTGCAGCCTCTCGGTGGCGTCAGACGCTGCCTCGAGCTCGCCGAGCGGGTCGGCATCCCGGTGGTCGTGTCGAGTGCCCTGGAGTCGTCGGTCGGGATCGCCGCCGGGGTGGCGCTCGCGGCGGCCCTACCGGAGCTGCCCTACGCCTGCGGGCTGGCGACCGCCTCGATGCTCGCCCACGACCTGGTGACCGATCCGATGACGCCGGTCGACGGCCGCCTCGCCGTACGACGGCCCGAACCCGACCCGGCCCTGCTGGCGGCTGCCAGCGTGGAGCCTCAGGTGGCCGGGCGCTGGCAACGGCGCCTGGACGACTGCCTGGCCGTGCTCTCGGGGCGGCGGACATGAACGACTCGACGACCACCGCTGCCGCCGTCGTGACGGCTCTCCACCACGGCGGCGTCACCGACGTGGTCCTCTCGCCCGGCTCACGGTCGGCCGCCCTTGCCGTTGTGTTGCACCAGGCCGATGCCGACGGCATCCTGCGGTTGCACGTCCGCATCGACGAGCGGTCGGCGGGCTTCTTGGCGCTCGGGCTGGCCAAGGGCGGCCACCGCCCGGTCGCTGTCGTGACGACCTCCGGCACGGCCGTCGCCAACCTCCACCCTGCGGTCCTCGAAGCCTGGCATGTAGGGGAACGCCTCCTTGTCCTCACCGCCGACCGGCCGGTCGGGCTTCGCGGCACCGGCGCCAACCAGACGACGGACCAGGTCTCTATCTTCGGGCCGCACGTGCCCTGCGCGGATGTGGCTGTGGATGACCACCGGGCCGCCACCGCGGCTGTGGAAAGCGCCGTCGAGGCTAGCGGTCCGACCCACCTCAATCTGCAGTTCGCCGAGCCGCTGCTCCCGAGCGCACTGCCGGTGGACCTTTCAGCGGCCGAGCAGGCGGACGACCGCGTGACAGCAGCCGCGCCGGTGGACCGGCCGCGGCGGCGGTGGGAACGGCAACCGAGCCAGGACGGCGACCGGGAGCGGCTGGAGTTCGGCCCCCGCACGGTCGTCGTCGCCGGCGACGACGCGGGGCCGCCGGCCAGGCTGCTGGCTCAAGCCGCCAACTGGCCGTTGCTCGCCGAACCGACCTCGGGTGCTCGGACCGGGAGTCACGCGATCCGCACCTACCGGTTGCTGCTCGAGACACCTCTGGCCGAGCGCATCGAGCGGGTGATCGTGACAGGTCACCCGACGTTGTCGCGCCCGGTGACGAAGCTGATCTCGCGGGCCGATATCGAGGTGGTGTCGGTGGCCGGCGCCAGTGGGGTCGCGACCGACCCGGGTCGGGTCGCCCGGCGGCTGGACGTGCTCCCAGCAGTCGACGCAGCGGACGACCCGGCATGGCTCCAGGAGTGGCGCGACGCCGACGTGGTGCTCGCCGAACGGCTCGACGCCTTCGTGGCCGACGACCCGGACGCCCTGCCCTTGGCGGTGGCGGCGGAGGTGGCTGCTGCCGTCACGCCCGAGGCGGTGCTGGTCGTCGGCAGCTCGCAGCCGGTCCGCGACCTCGACCTGATGGGACGGCCTTATCCGGCGGGCCAGCGGCGCCTGGTGCTCGGCAACCGCGGGCTCGCCGGCATCGACGGGACGGTGTCGACAGCTGTGGGTGCAGCGCTCGGCAGACGGTCCTCGCGCGCCCTCGCCTATCTGGGCGACCTGACGTTCCTGCATGACGCGAACGGGCTGATCATCGGTCCACGCGAGCCGGTCCCGAACCTGACGTTGGTCGTCGCGAACGACGACGGGGGCGCGATCTTCGCAGCTCTCGAGCAGGGTGGGCCGCCGTACGCCGCCTCCTACGAGCGGGTCTTCGGCACTCCGCACGGGGTCGACCTACGAGCGCTGTGCGGCGCGACCTCGACGGCTTACGAGCGCGCGGACGGTGTCGGGGACCTGCGAAGCCTGCTGGCGGCCGAGACCCACGGCATCAGGGTGATCGAGGTGCCGCTCAGCCGGCACCGGCGGCGTGGGCTCGCGCTGCGCATCGCAGCCCTGGCATCCGATGGCGGCATCGGGCAGTGACCCGGGCTGTCCGTCGCCGCGCGCTGTCCGCCATCGTCGCCTGCACGGCGTTGGCAGCCGCCGGCTGCTCGTCCCCAGGGAGCAGCCCGTCGGCCGAGACAGCCGCTGCGACCAACACGGGCCGGACCGCGGACCCGTCGAAGCCGGTGTCATCCCCCTCGGCGACCTCATCCCCGGCGAGCTCACCTCGACCGCCGTCCGATGGAGTTCCACGACCTGCCCACGTGGTGCTCGTGGTCTTCGAGAACAAGCAAGCCAACCAGGTCATCGGCAGCCCGGACGCGCCCTTCATCAACTCGCTGGCATCCGGCGGAGCCGACTTCACCCGGTCCTACGCGATCACGCACCCGAGTCAACCCAACTACCTCGCCCTGTTCTCCGGCTCGACCCAAGGGGTCACGAACGACGACTGCGGCGCCTCATTCGACAACGACAACGTGGCGCACGAGCTGCTGGCGGCGGGGTTCACGTTCACGAGCTACGCCGAGGCTCTGCCCGCCGCCGGGTCCGCCGTCTGCACCAGCGGGAACTATGTGCGCAAGCATGCCCCCTGGACCGACTTCCCCAACGTGCCTGCCTCGGCGCAGCAGCCGCTCACGTCGTTCCCCCGTCGATACGGCGACCTGCCCGACGTCTCGTGGGTCATCCCCGACCTGTGCAGCGACATGCACGACTGCTCGGTCGCAACGGGCGACTCCTGGCTGCGACAGCATCTGGGCGGCTACGCTGCGTGGGCCGAGATGCACCACAGCCTGCTCGTCGTCACGTTCGACGAGGACGACGAAACGGGCGGCAACCGGATCGCCACCATCTTCTCCGGCCAGGACGTCAGACCCGGGCGCTACTCCGAGCGCATCACTCACTACTCCGTGCTGCGCACGCTCGAGGACATGTACGGCGTGCCTCGACTCGGCAACGCCGCCGACGCGGCCCCGATCACGGATGTCTGGATGGAGCCTGGCGGGAGGACCCGGCGTACCGGCGGGTGATGCCGCCAATACGCCGGGCCGTCTGGCCGGCCCCTCTCAGTTGAGCGGAAGCGGGTAGCTGCGCGACACCTGGCCGGTGAAGCGCACCCCGCCACTGAGTGCGGGGCGGTTCCCCCCGGTGATCGGCAGCGCACCGGCCGAGTACATCGCCTGGTCCTTCGTGGTGCCGTGCGGCGGGTGCCCGACCGGGAAGACGGACACCGCGCCGTGGCCGACCACCGACGCGGAGATGTAGTCGCCGAGCATGGCGCCGCCGGCCTGTGCGAGCCAGCTGAGCGTCATCGGTCCGGCCAGCTTCTGCGGCTTGCTCCAGGTCTTCCCCCCGTCGGCGCTGTTGATGTAGCCGACGAAGACCCGGCAGTCGGCCGTCGAGCAGTTCGCCTTGGGGTAGTAGAAGTAGTAGACGCCGAGTTTCGTCTTGCGTCCCGACAGCGTGGGGGAGACGCCGATGCCGGGGGTGAAGTGGTCGCGGCCGCTCTTGACGCCGTCGATCGGGATGCGCACGACCTTCGACCAGGTCTTCCCGTCAGCGGATGTGGACATCACGATGTCGTTGGAGGAGCAGCCCGAACGGAAGCGGCAGTCGTCCCAGATCACGTAGACCTTGCCCTTGGCGTCCAGCTCGGCGCTGGGCATCGGCTCCTGGCGCATCCCGACGACAGCGTGGTCGCTGGAGCTCGAGACCGTCACGGGTGACGTCCAGCTCTTGCCGCCGTTGGTCGAACGGAAGGCCCGGACCGCGGAGAAGTCGGCGGAGTAGGGAACCACCACCGTGCCGTCGGGCTGCACGAGCGGCTGACCGCCCAGTCCGAACGCCCCGGCCACGTGCGTCTCCGCCTTCCACGTCTTGCCGCCGTCGCTCGACGTCACCATCTCCACTTGGTTGCCACTCGAGGTCACGTCGACCTCGACGTAGCAGTTTCCGTAGTGCGGGCTGGTGGACGAGTCGTCGCAGGCGATCCATTCCTTGTCGTAGCCCTGGTTGTTGTTGCCCGCCGCGATGACCGGGTCGTCCCAATGGATGCCGTCCTTCGATCCACTGACGGCGACCCCGCGGCCGTTGACGTTGGAGTCGATGACCAGGCCGGCGACGACCCACCGGTGGTGCTTCGCGTCGTAGGCGACGGCGGGGTCGCTCACCCGAGCCCACTGGCCGCCCTCGGGAGTGGTGATGCCCGGAAGGAAACCATGCTTCCAGGTGGCGCCGCCGTCCTTGCTGGTGGCCCAGCCGGTATCGACCGACCCGCCGTCGGCGAAGCGACCGGTCTGGAAGACCGACACGACGGTCTGGCGGTGGGCGAACGTGTCGGGTTCTGCCTCCGTCTGGTGCTGGGCCGGCGCTCCCTTGTAGGGGTCATGGCTCACCCGCGTCAGCGGCGGTGGTGGCTGTCCGCCCTCTGGCGAGGCGCCGGCGGCGCCGGCTCCGACCCAGGCGATGGTGCCGAGCGCCGTGGTGCCGACCACGGCACACGTGACGACGGTGGTGGACAGTCGAGATCGCATCGAGAGACTTCCCTTCAGACACACGCACGAGGGCCGTTCGGGGCCGGCCATGACCAGCCTTGGCATGCTAGTGCCGGGTCCAGGTCATCACAATGGGAGGGCCATGCGAACGGCGAAAACGATCAAGCGACTCAACGGACCTTGCGGCACAGTCGGTGACATGGGTACGACGGACACGTTCACCACCTTCGTGGAGTCGCTGGCGTCCCACCTCGACGACCACGACGCCACCGGGGACGACCTGGCCGCCCGGATGTACCTGTCCCGCTCCCATTTCGACCGGCTGGTGGGGGCGGCGAGCGGCGAGACCCCTGGGCGGTTCCGGCGCCGGGTGCTGCTCGAGCGGGCGGCATACCGACTGCTGTCGAGTGATCAAGGAGTGCTCGACATCGCCGTCGAGGCGGGTTACTCGTCGCACGAGGCGTTCACCCGCGCGTTCGCCCGTGCCTACGGCAAGGCGCCGTCGATCTGGCGGACGGAGCCGACCCGGCTTCAGCTGCACACTCCGAGCGGTGTGCATTTCCATCCTCCCGGCGGTCTGCGGCTGCCGGCCCGAACGAAGGTGACATCCATGGACCTGTTGACCCGCATGGTCGAACACCACATCTGGCTGGTCGGGGAGATGGTCGACCGTGCTGCCCGACTCAGCGACGCCGAGCTCGACAAGCCGATCGAGATCTCCGTCGAAGGTGTCGACGACGACCCGACCCTGCGGTCCCTGATCTCGCGGCTGATCGGGCAGATGGACATGTGGAACCAGGTCATCGCCCAGCGCGACTACGACTTCGGGATCGAGAGTGGCGAGTCCGTCGACGACATGTCGGCCCGACTGAAGCGGGTCGGGCCGATCTTCCTCGGCCACGTCCGTGGGGTGGTGTCGGAGGGGCGGCTCGACGAGACGTTCGTCGATGCACACTGCGAGCCGCCGCAGCTCTATACGTACGGCGGCCTGATCGCCCACGTGCTCACGTTCGCCGCGCATCGCCGGACCCTCGTGGTGGGGGCCTTGGCGTCGGCAGGCGTGACCGACCTCGGCTACGGCGACCCTCGCACGTGGGTCGTGGAGACGGTCTGACCAGGAGGCTGCATGTTCGAGACACCTGCCGAGCTCACCGAGCTTCAGTCGCTCCTCGACGCATCGCACGACGGGGCGACGGAGCACCTGCGCGGCATCATCAACGACCAACGCACGTTGCGGGCGACCGAGGTGGCCGGGTTGATGTCGGGGATGCGAACCCTGAGCCTCGCGACGGTCACCGCCCGCGGCGAACCGCGGATCAGCGCCGTCGACGGACACTTCCTGCATGCCTGCTGGGTGTTCAGCACGAGCCTCACCTCGGCCAAGGCCCGGCAGCTCCGCGCCCGGCCGGTGGTCAGCGCGTCGTACCTCGAGGGAGAGGAGCTCGCTGTCTTCACCCACGGAGCGGCGCACCGGATCGCGGAGGACGACACCACGTTCGCAGCGACGCTCGGCTACCTCACGGACTTCTACGGGTCGTCCCCGCTGTCCTGGGGTGACACCGCGCTGTTTCGCATCACCCCGGCGTGGATGGTCGGCTACGCGTCGGACCGGGCCGCCCTGCTGGCCGCCCGCGGGGTGGCCGAGGAGTCCCGCGAGCGCCCGACCTGACATCATCGGTCGGCTGCACCGCACCGCGGGTATGGTCTGGTCTCGTGACCACCGACTCGTATCTTCGCTATCCCCACATCGGCGGCGACACCGTCGTCTTCGTTGCCGAGAACGACATCTGGCTCGCGAGTCGGGACGGCGGGCGGGCGTACCGGGTCAGCGCCGACCATGCGCCGGCTCGTTCGCCCCGGCTGTCGCCGGACGCCAGCCAGGTCGCCTGGACCGCTGACCGGGACGGCGCCTTCGAGGTCTACGTCGCGCCGGCCGACGGTGGCGTGGCTACCCGGCTGACCAACTGGGGCCAGCAGCGGACGATGGTCCGTGGCTGGGTGTCGGACACGGAGATCCTGGTCGTGAGCACGACCGGTCAAGGCGAGCGCCAACGCGCCTTCGCGCATGCCGTCCCCGTCGACGGATCTCCGAGCCGGCGGCTGCCCTACGGCTGGATCGACGACATCGCGGTCGGCCCCGACGGCGGGGTGCTGCTGTCGACGTCGACGACCGTGGAGCCCGCGTGGTGGAAGCACTACCGCGGCGGCACGGCCGCCCAGCTCTGGCTGGACCTGACCGGGGAGGGTGAGTTCAGGCGGGTCTTCGCCGACCTGCCCTCCAGCCTGGTGAGCCCACTGTGGACGACCGGCGACGACGGCAAGCAGCGCCTCGGCTTCGTCTCCGACCACGAGGAGCGAGGGCAGGTCTACAGCGCGACCGTCGGCAAGCGGGCACCCAGCACGTCGCGGCTGGTTCGCCACACCGAGGGCGACTTCTATGCGCGACACGCGTCGACCGACGGTCGGTCCGTGGTCTACGTCGCCGGCGGGTCCCTGTATGTCCTCGACAGCCTCGACCCGGACGTCGAGGCCCGCGAGGTCGACGTCCGGATCGGCGGACCCCGCACGTCTCTGCAGCCCGCCAGGGTCAAGGCGGCGGGGCGGCTGGGCACGATCTCGCCTGATCGCACCGGGCGAGGCTCCGTGGTCGAGACGCGCGGGACCGTGCACTGGGTCACGCACCGCGAGGGGCCCGCGCGAGCTCTCGCCGTCGGCTCCGACGTACGGCGGCGACTGCCGGTCGTGCTCGGCGACTCGAAGCGCGTCGCCTGGGTGACCGACGCCTTCGGCGACGATGCCATCGAGGTGGTGAGCACCGACGACGTTGACGCGGCGCCGGCCGTCCTGGTGCCGGCCGGCCGGCTCGGGAGGGTGCTGGAGCTGGTTGCCTCGCCCGACGGCAAGACGCTGGCGATCGCCAGCCATGACAACACGGTGCGGGCGGTCAGCGTCCCCGACGGCCCGGTCGGCCGCGTCGCCCGGGTGCGGGTGGTCGACGAGTCCGAGGGCGGCGACATGCAGGGGCTGGCCTTCTCGCCTGACTCCCGATGGCTGGCCTGGTCCGCCCCTGGGGCAACGGAGCCGCTCCGGCACATCAAGATGGTCGAGCTCGCCGGCCGCGGGAAGCCCTTCGACGTCACGCCGTTGCGGTTCACCGACACCGAGCCCGTCTTCACCGCCGACGGGAAGCATCTCGCGTTCCTGTCGGTGCGCAGCCTCGACCCCGTCTACGACAGCTTCGTGTTCGACCTGTCGTTCCCGAACGGGTGGCGACCGCACCTGGTGCCGCTGGCAGCCGACGTACCGTCGCCGTTCGATCCGCAGATCGGGGGCCGACCAGTCGGCGAGGCCTCGGCAGGTTCCGAGGTCGACGCGGCCGACGGTGGGTCGGCCGCGGCAACGGCCGAGGTGGACAAGGGCCGGCGGCCACCGCAGTCGGAGAAGCCGGAGCCGACCCGGGTCGACGTCGAGGGCCTCGACCAGCGGCTGGTGCCGGTGCCGGTGCCGGCCGGACACTACGAGCAGCTCCGAGCGGTGAAGGGCGGGTTGGTCTGGCTGAAGCGGCCGCTTCAGGGCATGCTCGGCGACGACCGCGCCAGGCTCGGGGACGAGCCCGAACGCCCGGCCGTGGAGCGCGTCGACCTGACGAGCGGGAAGACGGAGGAGCTGGCCGAGTCGGCGGACCGTGTCGAGGTGAGCGGCGACGGGTCCCGGCTCATCCTTGTCGACAAGGGCGAGGTCAGGGTCGTCCCGGCCGGTCGCAAGGTCGAGAAAGACGATGCGGAGAGCGTCGCGGTCGACCTCGACCGCGTGCGCGTCGAGGTGCAGCCGCGTGCCGAATGGCGGCAGATGTTCGGCGAGGCCTGGCGGCTGATGCGTGACCACTACTGGCGGGCCGACATGCGCGGCCTCGACTGGGACGCTGCCGCTGCCCGCTACCAGCCCCTGCTGGACCGGCTCGGGTCTCACGACGACCTGGTGGATCTCATCTGGGAGCTCAACGGAGAGCTCGGCACGTCGCATGCCTATGTGATGCCTGCGCCGGCAGGCGCGGACGCCGCCCGCCGACAAGGGCTGCTGGGGGCCGATCTGGCGTTCGTCGACGGCTCGTGGCGGATCGTCCGGGTCGTGCCGGGAGAGTCCTCCGAGCCTCGCGCCCGGTCGCCGCTGACGGCACCGGGAGTGGCGGCGCGCGTGGGCGACGCGATCGTCGAGGTCGACGGTCGGGCCACCGGCAGGTCGGTCAGTCCCGGTTCGCTCCTGGTGGGTACGGCGGGCAAGCCGGTCGAGCTCGCGCTGGCGCCCCGCGATGGCGGGCCGCCGCGCCGGGTGGTCGTCGTCCCTCTCGACGACGAGATGCCGTTGCGCTACCAGGACTGGGTCAACGGCCGGCGCGAGCATGTCCACGCCGAGACCGACGGCCGCGTCGGCTATGTCCACGTGCCCGACATGGTGTCGGGCGGCTGGGCTCAGCTGCACCGGGACCTGCGGACGGAGGTCGGCCGGGAGGCGCTCATCGTCGACGTGCGGGGCAACCGAGGCGGCCACACGTCGCAGCTGGTGCTCGAGAAGCTGGCCCGCAAGATCATCGGGTGGGACCTCTCACGCGGCTACCAGCCGGAGTCCTATCCGGGCGACGCGCGCCGTGGACCGATGGTGACGGTGACCGACTCGTTCGCGGGTAGCGATGGTGACATCATCACCGCCGCCATCAGATCGCTCGAGCTGGGTCCCGTCATCGGGACCCGGACCTGGGGCGGGGTCATCGGCATCGACGGTCGCTACACGCTGGTGGACGGCACCTCGGTGACGCAGCCGCGCTTCTCGTTCTGGTTCGAGAAGTTCGGCTGGGGCGTCGAGAACTACGGTGTCGACCCCGACATCGAGGTGGTGGCCGCCCCGCACGATCGGGTCACTGACCACGACGTGCAGCTCGACTACGCCTTGACACTCGTGCAGCAGCTGCTCACCAAGACCCCGGCGAAACAGCCGCCAGCCCTCCCCCCGCTCTGACTCGGGCCTGACTCGGCTCGGGCTCGGGCCAGGCTCCTCGTCGAACCGAGACTCTCGCCGGCCCGCGGTCAGCCGGCGCTGGACGGGGCCGGCTTGGGTCCGGTGCTGCGGATCGACCCGAGCTTGTTGATCAGGTCGAACCAGAAGTGCGCGCCGGGGATCAACGCGAAGATGGTGATCAGCCAGCCGAGGATCAGGGTGACCGCGAGGGGATAGCCATGGGTGTCGGTGACGCCGGGTGGGGTGGTGAAGCCGTGTCGCTGCCAGAAGCTGCATCGCGGCGTCACCGACAGGACGGACGCGTAGGCGGGTGAGGTGACCGGGCCGGTGATGCCTGCAGCGGACGCGACTGTCGGGGTCGTGACGGTTCGGCAGTCCGCCACCTCCGACCAACCGAGGGTGAGCCCGGGCACCAGGCTCTGCACCTGCTTGCGGGCATCGTCGATGCAGCTGCTTTGGTCGGGTCCGGTGCAGGTCGCGCCGGCGATCGCCTTGGAGACCACGACCCGGCTCAGGGCCTGTTCGGTGTAAAGGCTCTCCGCGAACGTGAACAGCTGGACGTTCAGTCCGATCACGATCACGGCTCCCACGAGAGCGGTGATCCCACGCGTGTAGCGCTTGTACCAGCCGGACACCCGGTCCATGTGGTCGTCGTACCAAGCCTCGATGTTGGCGCGGAACTTGTCGATGTCGCCCAGCGAAGCCCGGGCGAGCTGGACGAGCTGTTCGTCGAGCAAGCTCGGCTCGGGGGTGCCGGCCATCCTGCGCTCGAGGCTCTCGGTGACGTCGTGCATGCTCGGTTTGCCGCGAAAGATGTGCCGGCGGTCCCCTTCCGCCTGAGCAGGGAGCAGCAGGTCGAAGACCGCGGTCGCGAAGGCCGCCGCGGAGATGTAGGACGGCAGAGCCCGCTTGGCCTTCCGGTGACCGCCGGACACCGGACTGTTGACCGCGTCGAGCTCGGCCGACTCGATCGGCTTCCTCGTGCCCTGGTTGGCCAGCACCGGCGTGGAGAAGAGTGCGCTGAGCTGGGTGCCGTCGCCGTCAGCGTCGCCGTCGACCAGGGCGCGCAGCCCCCGGATCAGGAAGACCCCGCGCAGGCCCAGGATCCGGGAGATCGCCTCGGTGACCGCGGCGGCCATCGTGGCCAAGATGGCGAAGACGAAGAAGAGCCCGATCCCCAGGTCGATGATGGGTGAGCTGAGCATGCGCGCCCCCTGGGTCGACATCGAGCCGGGTGCGCAGCTGTGGCTCCGCTGCACGAGCGTGGCTTGGGCAGCCCGATCTCGGCAGACGGTTGGCACTGAACCTAACGGCGGCTCAAACCGAGGTCAAGGCCCCGGCCGGCCCGCTCCGGGTGCCTCGTTCGCGCAGTGCGCACAGCGCTCGGCAGATGCTGGTGATGCTCGTCGAGATGTCCGGCGAACGGTCGCTCCGGTGGCCCGACCGGTCCCGGCTCCGCGGCGTCACCTTTCACAGCGCGCATGCCACCGGCGGCATGATATGCCGCGGGTGACATATCGAGACGCAGCGCAGCGCGCCCGCGGCAAGCCGCCGAGGAAGACCCGCCGGCCGATATCGGTGACGCCCCTTCCGGTCAGGGTGTGACTCGCCGGTCAGGGTGCGACTCGGGTGACCGGCGGACCCGTCGCCGAGGAGGCGCGTCCTAACTGCCCTTTCAGGCCCCTGACGGCCTCCGAGCAGCCAGTCGGCGGCCGCCTCGGGTACGACGGCCGGGACTCGGCATAGATCGTCGCGGCCTCGTCGAACCTGTCCTGGAGGGAGCCGCGGAGCCCAGCGTCCATCGCGAGCGCCTGGGGTCATCCGCCGAGGGCGTCCCGCACCGGCACGAGCTTGGCGGCCGTCTCGGCCAGCTCGGACGCCGGGTCGGAGTCGGCGACGATGCCGCAGCCGGCGAAGAGCCGCACCCGCGCGCCGTCGTAGGTGGCGGACCGCAAGGCGATCCCCCACTCGCCGTCGCCGTCGGCGTCGATCCACCCGACCGGTCCGGCCCAGCGGCCGCGGTCGAGCCGCTCGATCTCGCCGATCAGCCGGACGGCATCAGACGTCGGGGTGCCGCCGACCGCCGCGCTGGGGTGGAGTGCGGCCGCGAGGGCCAGCGAGCTCGCGTCGTCGCCGAGGACTCCGGTCACGTCCGTGGCCAGGTGCATGAGGTTGGGCAGGTGCAGCACGAAGGGCGACTCGGGCACGTTCATGCTCGTGCAGTGCGGGGCGAGAGCCTCCGCGACGGAGCGCACCGCGAACTCGTGCTCCTCGAGGTCCTTCGACGACCGGGCCAGCGCGGCGGCCAGCCCGAGGTCGTGGGCGTCGTCGCCGGTACGCCGGATGGTCCCGGCCAGCACCCGGCTCGCGACCAGCCCGCTCTCGAGCCGGACGAGCATCTCGGGAGTGGACCCGAAGAGTCCGTCGACGTGGAACGTCCAGCAGGCTGGGTAACCCTCGACCAAGCGGGCCAGCGGGGTCCGCACGTCGAGCGGGGCGGCCAGATCGGCGACCAGGTCGCGCGCCAGCACGACCTTGTCGAGCTGGCCGGCCTTGATCCGCGAGACCGCCTCGGCCACCACGAGCTCCCACTCCGCGCCGCTCATGGAGCCGTCGCTGAAGACGGCACCGTGGGGCACGGCGGGGGGAGCGGAAGGGACGATCCGCGGCGGCGGCGACACCCGGCCGCGACCGATCGTGGTCACCCAGACGGTGCTGCCTCGTCGGCCGACGACGACCTCTGGCACGACGAGCACCGACGAACCGGGCTCGTCGGAGTAGGCGAACGACCCGAACGCCACCAGCCCGCTGCCGGGGACCTGCGCCTCATCGCGTACGACGCCGTGCGCGGAGAGCTCGGCCCACCAGGCGTCGGCATCGGCGAAGCGGTCGGGACCGACGGCCTCGAAGCGCGCCACCTCGCCCCAGCCCACGATCCCGTCACCGCGGTGCACCCAGGAGAGCGAGCCCTTCGGGGGAAGCAGGGCGACCAGGTCGCCCGGGTCGTCGATCAGCACGGACCGCGCTACCAGCGGACTGTGGGCCGCGCGGCCGGACTCGGAGCCCGCGCTGCTCGGGGAGGACGTCACGGTTGCCCAGCGTAGCCCGCCGTGCGAGGTGAGCAGACGCGACCGGCGGAACCACCGTGCCAGGGTGAACAGGTGCGGGTGGAAGGATGACCGGATGAGCCGCGCGAGCCTGGCGAAGAAGCCCCATGAGGTGGCGGCCATGTTCGACGACGTCGCCGAACGCTACGACCTCACCAACGATGTGCTCTCGCTCGGGCAGGACCGGCGCTGGCGTCGAGCCGTCCTCGTCGCCGTCGCCCCCGCCCCGGGCCAGCTGATCCTGGACCTGGCTGCCGGGACCGGCACGAGCAGTGCGCCGTTCACGATGGCCGGCGCGACAACCGTGCCGTGCGACTTCTCGGTCGGGATGCTCCGGGTAGGCAAGCGGGAGCGTCCGCTGCTGCCCTTCGTGGCCGGTGATGCGATGCGACTCCCGTTCGCCGACGAGACGTTCGACGCGGTGACCATCGCCTTCGGGCTGCGCAACGTGGCCGACCCCGAGACCGCTCTCACCGAGCTGCGCCGGGTGACGAGGCCGGGTGGCCGGCTGGTCGTCTGCGAGTTCAGCAAACCGACCTACGGCCCGTTCCGCCGGGTCTACGACGAGTACCTCATGAAGGCCCTGCCGACGGTCGCCACCGCGGTGAGTTCGGACCCGGAGTCCTACGTCTATCTGGCGGAGTCGATCAAAGCCTGGCCGGACCAGCAGGAGCTGGCCCACATCATCGGCGGGTGCGGCTGGCGCCGGGTGCAGATCCGGAACCTCAGCGGCGGCATCGTGGCGCTGCACCGCGGCTGGCGGTGACGACCGACTGCGCCTTCCAGACGACTGGTGTGACGCACTCCCGAAAGGACAGACATGACAGCAGACGACCGGCTGGCCGCGTTCGCGGCCTCCCGCCACCTGGCGGTGCTCACGACGCTGAAGCGGGACGGCCGACCTCAGCTCTCGGCGGTCAACTACACGTTCGACCCGGCCACCCGGGCCGCACGGGTCTCGGTGACCGACGACCGGGCCAAGACCCGCAACGCGCGCCGCGACCCGCGGGTGTCGATGTTCGTCTCGAGCGAGGACGGCTGGTCCTATGCCGTGCTCGAGGGCGACGCCGAGCTGTCGGCGGTGGCCAAGGATCCTCACGACGACGCGGTCGAGGCGCTGATCGACCTCTACCGGGCGGTCCGCGGCGCGGACCATCCGGACTGGGACGACTACCGGCGCGCGATGGTCGACGACAAACGCCTGGTGCTCACGTTGCACGTCACCCGGATCTACGGCGCTCCACCGAGCGCCTGACGTCGGCGCGAGCCACCCGGGAACCCCACGAGAAAGCCGGGTCGTCCACCCTGGCACCGCGGGGGTGCACCCCACTGGGCCACGGCCTAGACTGAAAGCCGTCCGGACGCTCGTGAAGATTTTCACGTAACCCGTCCACCGGCAGCACAGCACCAACGAGAAGGGGACTCTCGACATGGCTGAGCCGACCACCGGCTCGACGCAGCAGGACGCCGACGTGATCGTCGTCGGGGCCGGCCCCGGCGGGTCGACCGCGGCGAGCTATCTCGCGCAGGCGGGCGTCGACGTCCTGGTGCTCGAGAAGTCGGCGTTTCCCCGCGAGAAGGTCTGCGGCGACGGGCTCACCCCGCGAGCTGTTCGCCAGTTGCTGCGCATGGGTATCGACCTCGACGAGGCAGGCTGGATCCGCAACCAGGGCCTGCGCATCGTCGGTGGGGGGCATCGGCTCGAGATCCCGTGGCCCGACCTGGCGGAGTACCCGGCCTTCGGACTGGTCCGCACCAGGCTGGACTTCGACGCGATCCTCGCCGAGCACGCCACCAAGTTCGGCGCTCGGCTGATGGAGCGCACCGCGGTCACCGGGCCGATCCTCGACGAGGCCACCGGGCGCATCCTCGGGGTGACCGCCAAGCCCGTCGACGACGTCGGCCGCAAGACCGGTGACGAGCTGATGTTGCGGGCACCGGTCGTGATCGCGGCCGACGGCAACTCGAGCCGGCTCGGGCTGGCCATGGGCCTTCCCAAGCGCGACAACCGCCCGCTCGGGGTCGCCGTGCGCACCTACTACACGAGCCCTCGCCACGACGACGACTGGCTGGAGTCCTGGCTCGAGCTCTGGGACGGAGAGCCGGGCGTCGGCAACCTGCTGCCGGGCTACGGCTGGATCTTCGGGGTCGGCGACGGCACCGTCAACGTCGGGCTGGGCATCCTCAACACGTCGTCGGCGTTTCAGCACGTCGACTACAAGGACCTGCTGGGACGCTGGCTCGACCACACCCCCGAGGAGTGGGGGTTCCGGGAGCAGAACCGGACCCAGCCGATCCGCGGCTCAGCGCTCCCGATGGGGTTCAACCGCAAGCCGCACTACGCCAACGGCATGCTGCTGGTGGGTGACTCCGGGGGGATGGTCAACCCGTTCAACGGCGAAGGCATCGCCTACGCGATGGAGTCGGGCGAGATGGCGGCGGAGGTCGTCACCCAGGCGCTCAGCCGGCGTAGGGCGGACGACCGCGAGCGCGAGCTCGACGGCTATGTCGACGCTCTCGATGCCCGCTACGGCGGCTACTACACGCTCGGCCGGCTGTTCGTCGGAGCCATCGGCCACCCCGAGGTGATGCGGCTCGCCACCCGCTACGGGCTGCCGCGCCCCACCTTGATGCGGTTCACCTTGAAGCTGCTGGCCAACCTCACCGACCCCCGGCACGGCGACGCCATGGACAGGCTGATCAACGGCCTGTCGAAGGTCGCTCCGGCGGCATGAGAGGACGACACTAGGATGTCGAACCGTGGTAGTCACCATGCGTGCGCGTGAGAGGAGCCGGGCGGCGTGAACCCCTACATTCCGATCCTCGGCCTCGGCCTGCTGGCCGCGGTCTTCGCGGTGGGGTCGGTCGCCGCGAGCTCGATGCTCGGGCCGAAGCGATACAACCGGGCCAAGCTCGACTCCTACGAGTGCGGCATCCAGCCGACTCCGCAGCCCGTCGGTGGCGGCAAGTTCCCGGTCAAGTACTACATCACGGCCATGCTGTTCATCGTCTTCGACATCGAGATCATCTTCCTGTTCCCGTGGGCGGTCTACTTCGACAGCCTGAAGCTGTTCGGTCTGGTCGAGATGGTCCTGTTCATCGCCACCGTCTTCGTCGCGTTCGCCTATGTCTGGCGTCGCGGCGGGCTCGAGTGGGACTAGCCGGCACCACCAGGCCCTACCGCACCACCAGCCGGACCACCGGGCGCAGGCCGACAGGCCGAGAGCGAGAGGAGACACCATGGGGTTGGAGGACAAGCTTCCCTCCGGCGTGCTGCTGAGCACCGTCGAGGGGCTGGCGGGCTACTTCCGCAAGGCGTCGCTGTGGCCGGCGACGTTCGGGCTGGCGTGCTGCGCGATCGAGATGATGACGTCGGGCGGTCCGCGCTACGACCTTGCGCGCTTCGGCATGGAGGTGTTCCGGCCGTCGCCCCGCCAGGCCGACCTGATGATCGTCGCCGGCCGGGTGAGCCAGAAGATGGCTCCCGTTCTTCGACAGATCTACGACCAGATGGCCAACCCCAAGTGGGTGCTGTCGATGGGTGTCTGTGCCAGCAGCGGCGGGATGTTCAACAACTACGCGATCGTGCAGGGCGTCGACCACGTCGTACCCGTCGACATGTACCTCCCCGGCTGCCCGCCCCGCCCGGAGATGCTGATCGACGCGATCCTCAAGCTGCACGACGACATCCAGCACGGCACCCTCGGTGCCCACCGCAAGGCCGAGATCGCCGCCAACGAGCAGGAGGCGCTCGACACGCCGCCGACATCCGAGATGACGGGTCTGCTGCGATGACGGACGAGACTCGATCCGGGCCGCCCGAGGAGCCCGCCGCGGTCCCCAGCACGGGTACGACGCCCCACGACGAGAGCAAGCAGGGCGTTGCGGACCTGCCCGTCCACAAGACGCCGGCCGGGCCTGCGGCCCGCACTGTCAGCGACGACCCCGGCGCGATCCCCGACCAGCAGGAGATCCTCGAGGTCGTCGACGTCCGGACCGGGATGTTCGGGGTCACGGGATCCCCGGACACGTCGGGCTACGGCGGTCTGGTGCGGCCGGTCACCATCCCGGGTGCGACACCTCGTCCCTACGGCGGCTGGTTCGACGCCGTGGCCGACCGGCTCGAGGAGGCGACCGCCGCCGGCACGGATCTGCAGGAGAGCTCCGACGGCTCCCGGGCCGCCGCCGACCCGCTCATGCGCGTGGTGGTGCACCGAGGCGAGGTCACCTTCCATGTCCACCGGACCCACCTCCTCACCGTGATGCAAACGCTCCGCGACGACCCCGACCTCAGGTTCGAGTTCTGCAGCGGGGTGAGCGGCGTGCACTTCCCGCATGAGACCGGCGCCGAGCTGCACGCGGTCTACCACCTGCTGTCGATGACGCACAACCGGCGGATCCGGGTCGAGGTGACCTGCCCTGACGACGACCCGCACATCCCGTCGGTGGTCAGCGTCTACCCGACGAACGACTGGCACGAGCGCGAGACCTTCGATTTCTTCGGCATCATCTTCGACGGCCACCCGGCATTGACTCGGATCCAGATGCCCGACGACTGGCGGGGCCACCCGCAGCGCAAGGACTACCCTCTCGGCGGCGTTCCCGTCGAGTACAAGGGAGCCACCATCCCACCTCCCGACGACCGAAGGGCCTACAACTGATGCCCGAGACCTCCCACGCCATCGCCCAGGATCCCTACGCGGTCGGCAGCAGCGAAGGGTCCGGTCGCTACGTCACCGTCACCGGCCAGGACTGGGACTCCGTGGTGGCCGATGTCGACAGCGACGCCGAGCAGCACATGGTGGTCAACATGGGCCCCCAACACCCGTCGACCCACGGTGTGCTGCGGCTGATCCTCGAGCTCGACGGCGAGACGGTGACCGAGTGCCGCTGCGGCATCGGCTACCTGCACACCGGCATCGAGAAGAACATGGAGTACCGCAGCTGGGTGCAGGGCGTCACGTTCTGCACCCGGATGGACTACCTGTCGCCGTTCTACAACGAGGCGGCCTACTGCATGGGCGTCGAGCGGCTGCTCGACATCGAGGACCAGATCCCTGAGAAGGCGCGGCTGATGCGCATCCTGCTCATGGAGATCAACCGGATCTCGTCGCACCTGGTCGCGATCGCCACCGGCGGCATGGAGATCGGTGCCCTCACCGTCATGACGATCGGCTTCCGGGAGCGGGAGCTCTGCCTCGACTTGTTCGAGCTGATCACCGGGCTGCGCATGAACCACGCGTTCATCCGGCCCGGCGGCGTCGCCCAGGACCTGCCGCCGGGTGCCCTCGAGCAGATCCACGAGTTCACCGGGCTGATGCGCAAGCGGCTCCCGGAGTACGCCGACCTGTGCAACGCCAACCCGATCTTCAAGGCCAGGCTGGTCGACGTGGGCTACCTCGACCTCGCCGGGTGTCTCGCCCTCGGTGCCAGCGGGCCGGTACTCCGGGCCACCGGCTACGACTGGGACCTGCGACGCAAGCAGCCCTACTGGGGCTACGACGAGTTCGACTTCGACGTCGTCACGTGGGACACCTGTGACGCCTACGGCAGGTTCCGGATCCGCCTCGAGGAGATGTGGCAGTCGCTGCGGATCGTCGAGCAGGCCGCGGCCCGGCTGCAGGAGCTCGAAGGCGCACCGGTGATGATCGGCGACAAGAAGATCGCCTGGCCGAGCCAGCTCGCCGTCGGCTCCGACGGCATGGGCAACTCACTCGACCACATCCGCCACATCATGGGTGAGTCGATGGAGGCGCTGATCCACCACTTCAAGATCGTCACGGAGGGATTCCGGGTCCCGGCCGGGCAGGCCTACGGCGTCGTGGAGTCCCCGCGCGGCGAGCTCGCCTGTCACCTGGTCTCCGACGGCGGCACCCGGCCCTATCGGGCCCACTTCCGCGATCCGTCGTTCGTCAACCTCCAGTCGGCTCCCGCGATGAGCGAGGGCGGCCTGCTCGCCGACGTGATCGTCGCCGTCGCCAGCATCGACCCGGTCATGGGCGGGGTCGACCGATGACGACGGACGAGATCCCGAACCAGCTCGGCTGGTCGGGCGGTGCGCCGCTGTCCGACGTCACCTACGCCGAGCTGCGCGAGGTAGCGGCGCGCTACCCGGAGTCGCGCTCGGCGCTGTTGCCGATGCTGCACCTCGTGCAGAGCAGCGAGGGTTTCGTCACCTCCGCCGGCATCGAGGCGTGTGCCGAGATCCTCCACCTGACCGCAGCGGAGGTATCCGCCGTCGCGACGTTCTACACGATGTACAAGCGGCGCCCGGTCGGCGACTACCACGTCGGCGTCTGCACCAACACCCTGTGCGCCGTGATGGGCGGCGACGTGATCTTCGAGCGGCTCAAGGACCACCTCGACGTCGGTAACGATGAGACGACCGAGGACGGCAGGATCAGCCTCGAGCACATCGAGTGCAACGCGGCCTGCGACTACGCACCCGTCGTGATGGTCAACTGGGAGTTCTTCGACAACCAGACGCCGCAGTCGGCCACCGACCTCGTCGACGAGCTGCGGAGCGGTCGCGAGGTCACGGCCAGCCGGGGGGCGCGCGTGTGCACGTGGCGCCAGGCCGAGCGGGTGCTGGCCGGCTTCCCGGACGACCGCGCTGACGAGGGCCCGGTCGCCGGCCCGGCCACGCTGGTCGGCCTCGAGCTGGCTCGGCGCAACGGCTGGCAGGCGCCCGCCTCGCCCGGCTCCGACCGCGCCGCCGGCGATGGCGATGGGGCCGGTCGCACCAGCCCGATGCGGGCGGCCGAGGATTCGGAGACCCAGCGGGCGGAGTCCGAGACGGTGGTCGACCAGGACACGTCAGCCGGAGGCGCTCCCTCCCAAGAACGCACCACCGAGGCGAAGGACGATCCCACGCGATGACCGACATGCTCACCCCGGTGCTGTCCGACAACTGGGACCAGGACCGTGCCTGGACGATC
The DNA here is from genome assembly GCA_963820035.1 of uncultured Actinomycetota bacterium. Lineage (GTDB taxonomy): Bacteria > Actinomycetota > Actinomycetes > Propionibacteriales > Nocardioidaceae > JAWWPG01. The sequence goes on from CAWFYK010000001.1 coordinate 118,629, forward strand.
GCGGCCTACGAGCAGCGCGGTGGATATCGCGGGCTCCGCAAGGCGCTGGAGCAGGACCAGGACGAGATCATCCAGCAGGTCAAGGACTCCGGCCTTCGCGGCCGTGGCGGCGCGGGCTTCCCGACCGGCATGAAGTGGAGCTTCATCCCGCAGGGCAGCCCGAAGCCGCACTACCTCGTCGTCAACGCCGACGAGTCCGAGCCGGGCACCTGCAAGGACGTGCCCATGATGATGGCGAGCCCGCACACGCTCGTCGAGGGCGTCATCATCTCCGCCTACGCGATCCGCTGTCACGTCGCGTTCATCTACTGCCGCGGCGAGGTTCTGCACGTCGTACGACGCCTGCAGCGTGCGGTGCAGGAGGCCTACCTGGCCGGACACCTCGGCAAGGACATCCACGGGTCCGGCTTCGACCTCGAGCTCATCGTGCACGCCGGCGCCGGTGCCTATATCTGCGGCGAGGAGACCGCGCTTCTCGACTCGCTCGAGGGCCGACGCGGCCAGCCGCGGCTGCGGCCGCCGTTCCCTGCGATCGCCGGGCTCTATGCGTGCCCGACCGTCATCAACAACGTCGAGACGATCGCGTCCGTGCCGTCGATCATCGACAACGGCGCTGACTGGTTCTCCGGCATGGGCACCGAGAAGAGCAAGGGCGTCGGGTTCTTCTCATTGTCCGGACACGTCGAGCGTCCCGGCCAGTACGAGGCGCCGCTCGGCATCACGCTGCGTGAGCTGCTCGACCTCGCCGGCGGGGTGCGCGCCGGCCACCAGCTGAAGTTCTGGACACCGGGCGGCTCGTCGACGCCGATCCTCACCGACCAGCATCTCGACGTCCCTCTCGACTTCGAGTCCGTCGGTGCGGCAGGCTCGATGCTCGGCACCCGGGCGTTGCAGATCTTCGACGACACGACCTGCGTCGTACGCGCTGCCCTGCGCTGGACCGAGTTCTACAAGCATGAGTCGTGCGGCAAGTGCACTCCGTGTCGGGAAGGCACCTGGTGGCTCGTGCAGGTGCTCGAGCGGCTCGAGAACGGTGTCGGCACCGAGTCCGACCTCGACCTGCTGCTCGACCAGTGCGACAACATCCTCGGCCGCGCCTTCTGTGCGCTGGGTGACGGCGCCGCCGCACCTATCCAGTCGACGCTCGAGTTCTTCCGCGACGAGTACGTCGCCCATCTCACCGGTCACGGCTGCCCCTTCGACCGGGAGGCCTCCACCTTGTTCACCACGGCGGGAGCCCCGGCATGACCACCCAGCAGGTCGTCAAGACCGTCACGCTGACCATCGACGACGTCGAGGTCACCGTGCCCGAAGGCACCCTCATCATCCGGGCGGCCGAGCAGGTCGGGGTGCAGATCCCGCGGTTCTGCGACCACCCGCTGCTCGACCCGGTCGGCGCCTGCCGGCAGTGTCTCGTCGATGTGCCCGACGCGGGCAACGGCCGGGGGCTGCCGAAGCCGCAGGCGTCCTGCACCATCCCGGTCGCGCAGGGCATGGTCGTGCGCACGCAGAAGACGTCGGAGGTCGCCGACAAGGCCCAGCAGGGAATCATGGAGTTCCTGCTGATCAACCATCCGCTCGACTGCCCGGTCTGCGACAAGGGCGGTGAGTGTCCGCTGCAGAACCAGGCCATGACCAACGGCCGGGGCGAGTCGCGGTTCATGGAGGAGAAGCGGACCTACCGCAAGCCGATCAACATCTCGGCCCAGGTGCTGCTCGACCGTGAGCGGTGCGTGCTCTGCGCCCGCTGCACGCGGTTCAGCGAACAGATCGCCGGAGACCCGTTCATCGAGATGCTCGAACGGGGCGCGCTCCAGCAGGTCGGCATCTATGAGAAGGAGCCGTTCGAGTCCTACTTCTCCGGCAACACCATCCAGATCTGCCCGGTCGGGGCGCTCACGTCGGCCGCCTACCGCTTCCGCTCCCGCCCGTTCGACCTGGTGTCCACGCCCTCGATCTGTGAGCACTGCGCCTCCGGCTGCGCGCTGCGCACCGACTACCGCCGCGGCAAGGTCATGCGCCGGCTGTCCGGCAACGACCCCGAGGTCAACGAGGAGTGGAACTGCGACAAGGGCCGGTTCGGCTTCATGTCGGCCCGCACCGGTGACCGGCTGACGAGCCCGCTCGTCCGGGATGAGCAGACCGGTGAGATGCGGCCCGCCTCCTGGCCCGAGGCGTTCGCCGTCGCCGCGCGTGGTCTCGCGGCCGCCGGCACGTCCGTGGGAGTGCTCGCGGGTGGTCGGCTGACTGCCGAGGACGCCTATGCCTACGGGAAGTTCGCCCGCGCGGTGATCGGCACCAACAACATCGACTTCAGGGCCCGTGGCCACTCCGACGAGGAAGCGGCATTCCTCGGCCAGCACATCGCCACTCGCCCCGGGCCGACGTACGCCGACCTCGAGCACGCCCGCGCCGTGGTGCTGGTCGGGTTCGAGCCGGAGGACGAGTCGCCGATCGTCTTCCTGCGGCTGCGCAAGGCCGTGAAGACCCACAGCGTGCGGGTCTACTCCATCGCGTCCCATTCGTCCCGGGGCCTGTCGAAGCTGGGCGGCCGGCTGCTCCGGACCACCCCCGGCGAGGAGGCTGCGGCGATCGAGGCCGTCGCCACCGACCCGGAGATCGCCCTCGACGGCGGTGGCGTCATCCTCGTCGGCGAGCGGATGGCCACCTCCCCCGGCGCCCTCGACGCGGTCGCCGTCCTCGCCGCGACCACTGGCGCGAAACTCGGCTGGGTGCCGAGGCGGGCAGGTGAGCGCGGTGCCCTGGAGGCGGGTGCGCTGCCCGGGCTGCTGCCCGGCGGTCGGCCGCTCGAGCAGGCCGACGCCCGGGTCGACCTGGTGGCCGCCTGGGGCGTCGAGGCCCTTCCTTCCGTGCCCGGGCTGAGCACGTCACAGATGCTCGGCGCCGCGCGTGCCGGCGACCTGCAGGCCCTGGTCGTCGCCGGTGTCGAGGTGGACGACCTCCCCGACCCCGAGCTGGCCCTGGCGGCACTCGACACGGTGGGCTTCCTGGTCAGCCTCGAGGTGCGGCAGTCGGCGGTCACCGACCGGGCCGACGTCGTGTTCCCGGTGGCCCCGGTGTCCGAGCGACCGGGCACGTTCGTCAACTGGGAAGGACGGCCCCGGCCGTTCGAGACGGTCATCTCCTCGATGGCGCTCACCGACGTCCGGGTGCTGTCCGGGATCGCGGATGAGCTCGATCGTCCGCTGGGCTTCTCCACGGTCGAGGCCGCGCATCGCGACATGGTCGAGCTCGGCCCCTGGGACGGCGAGCGGTCATCCGCGTCCCGGGTGGTGACCGCTGCCGGCACCGATGCCGAGCCACAGGTGCCCCCGAACCAGGGCGTCCGCCCCCTCGTGCTCTCCACCTGGCGCACCCTCATCGACGGCAGCCGCGGCGTCGACGGCGACGAGGCGCTCCGGGCCACCGCCCGGCCCGCCGTCGCCGTGCTCTCCCCGGACACACTCGAGTCACTCGGCGTCACGGACGGCGGTGCTGTTACGGTCACCACGGCGGCCGGCTTCGTCACCGTCCCGGCCGAGGCCGGCGACATCGACGACGACGTGGTCTGGCTGCCGGGCAACAGCGCCGGCACGAACCTGCGCAGGGATCTCGGAGTCGGCGCCGGCGACGTGGTGTGGGTCGAGGGAGGAGTCACGGGATGAGTGGCACATCGATGCTCGCGAGTGATGACCTGACCGCCTTCGGCCACGACCCGTGGTGGGTCATCATCATCAAGGTCGTGCTCGTCTTCGCGATCATGTTGCTCTTCACGCTCTTCAACATCTGGTTCGAGCGTCGTGTGGTCGCGCGGATGCAGCACCGGCTGGGGCCTAACGTGCACGGCCCGTTCGGGCTGCTCCAGAGCCTCGCCGACGGTGTCAAGCTGATGCTCAAGGAAGACATCATCCCCAAGGCGGCCGACAAGGCGATCTATGTGATCGCCCCGCTGCTGTCGGCGATCCCCGCCTTCATGGCGGTCGCGGTGATCCCGTTCGGGCCCGTGGTCCGGATCCCGTTCAGCGACGTCTACACCCCACTTCAGCTCAGCGATCTCCCCGTCGGGGTGCTCTACATCCTGGCGATCGCGTCGATCGGCATCTACGGCATCGTGCTCGCCGGCTGGTCGTCCGGGTCGACGTACTCCCTGCTGGGAGCGCTGCGATCGTCCGCCCAGGTGATCTCCTACGAGGTGGCGATGGGCCTCTCGTTCGTCGCGGTGTTCCTCTACGCCGGGTCGCTGTCGACGTCGGGAATCGTCGCCGCCCAGGAACACCTGTGGTACGTCATCATCTTGCTGCCGTCGTTCGTCATCTACGTCATCGCGATGGTCGGTGAGACCAACCGGGCGCCGTTCGACCTGCCCGAGGCCGAGGGCGAGCTCGTCGGCGGGTTCCACACCGAGTACTCCTCGATCAAGTTCGCGTTCTTCTTCCTCGCCGAGTACATCAACATGGTGACGGTGTCGATGCTGGCGACCACGTTGTTCCTCGGTGGCTGGCGCGCGCCATGGCCGCTGTCGATCTGGGACGGTGCCAACCACGGGTACTGGCCGGTGCTGTGGTTCTTCGCGAAGGTCCTCGCCTTCATCTTCTTCTTCATCTGGCTGCGTGGCACCCTGCCGCGGCTGCGCTACGACCAGTTCATGAAGTTCGGCTGGAAGGTGCTGATCCCGGTCGCCCTGGTGTGGATCGTCGCCGTCGGCTGCATCCGCACCATCAGCCTCGAGGGCACCATCAGCCGGGGCTGGCTGATCGGCGCAGCCGCCGTCGCCCTCGTCGTCTTCCTGGTCCTCGGCTTTGTCGGCGAGAGCAAGGAAGAGGAGGACGAGGACGAGGAGCCGAGCAGGTTCGACGCGTTCGCCGGTGGCTACCCGGTCCCCCCGATGCCCGCACCGCCGCCGGAGGACTCGATCTCAGCGCGGCCGACGACCGACCAACAGGAGACCATCCGTGGCTAGCCTCAAGGAACAGTTCTGGGACCCGGTCGCGGGGTTCGGGGTGACCTTCCGGACGATGTTCAGGAAGGTCGTCACCGAGCAGTACCCCTTCGAGAAGAAGGCGCCCGCTCCTCGCTTCCACGGTCGCCACCAGCTGAACCGCTGGCCGGACGGGCTGGAGAAGTGCATCGGCTGCGAACTGTGTGCCTGGGCATGCCCGGCGGACGCCATCTATGTCGAAGGCGCCGACAACGAGTCCGACGGCGCGCGGTTCTCCCCTGGTGAGCGCTACGGCCGCGTCTACCAGATCAACTACCTGCGCTGCATCCTGTGTGGCCTGTGCATCGAGGCCTGCCCCACCCGGGCCCTCACGATGACCAACGAGTACGAGCTAGCGGACTCGACCCGCGAGTCGCTCATCTACGAGAAGAAGGACCTGCTGGCGCCGCTCCTCCCGGGCATGGAGGAGCCGCCGCACTCGATGCGCCTCGGCGACGACGAGAAGGCCTACTACCTGGCGTCGGGACTCGTCACGACCCGGTCGACCGACGAGGCCGCCGCAGATCCTGCCGGGGAGGTGCCCGCATGAGCGTCGCGTTCTGGGTGCTCGCGCCGATCATGGTGATCTGCGCCATCGGCATGGTGACCGTGCGGCACGCGGTCCACTCGGCGGTGCTGCTGGCCGTCGTGATGGTCTCGCTCGCCATCCTCTACGCCGTGCAGGACGCGCCGTTCCTGTTCGCGGTGCAGATCATCGTCTACACCGGCGCGGTCCTGATGCTGTTCCTGTTCGTGCTGATGCTGGTGGGGGTGGACTCGGCGGACTCGCTGGTGGAGACCCTGCGAGGTCAGCGGGTGGCCGCGGTCATCGGCGGCGTGCTGTTCGCCGTCCTGCTGATCGTCGGCTTCGCGCAGACGTTCTTCGGCGCGGTCGTGGGGCTGGACAAGGCGAACCTGAGCGGCAACGTTCCCGGCCTGGCGACCCTGCTGTTCAGCAAGTACGTGTTCGCCTTCGAGGCGACCAGCGCGCTGCTGATCACCGCCGCCGTCGGCGCGATGGTGCTCGCTCATCGCGAGCGGCTCACGCCGAAACCGACCCAGCGCGACACGGTGCTGCTGCGGATGCGGGAGTACGCAACCGAGGGCATCCATCCTGGTCCGCTTCCCACCCCGGGCTCCTTCGCCCGGCACAACTCAGTGGACACGCCGGCCCTGCTGCCAGACGGGACTGTCTCCGAGCTCTCCATCTCGCCGGTCATGCGGGCGCGCGGCACGGTGCGCGAGGTTGTCCCGAGGATCGTCTCGAGCGAGCCCGACCCGGAGCTCGAGTCCGGCGCGTCCGAACGGATCGAAGGAGGCGAGTCATGAGCTCCGAGCCCTTCCTGGTGCTGTCGGCAGTGTTGTTCTCGATCGGCGCCATCGGCGTGCTCGTGCGCCGCAACGCGATCGTCGTGTTCATGTGCATCGAGCTGATGCTCAACGCGAGCAACCTCGCGTTCGTCACGTTCGCCCGCCAGAACGGCAACCTCGACGGCCAGGTGGCCGCGTTCTTCGTGATGGTGGTCGCTGCGGCCGAGGTCGTCGTCGGGCTCGCGATCATCATGACGATCTTCCGCACCCGCCGATCGGCGAGCGTCGACGACGCAAGCCTGCTGAAGTACTGAGCCAAGGAGTCCCTCTCGTGAACTTCAGCTTGCTGTACCTCATCATCGTGATCCCGGCGGCGAGTGCCGCCGTCCTGCTGCTCGGTGGCAAGCTCACCAACAGCTGGGGTCACCTTCTCGGTACGGCCGCCCCGCTGGCGTCCTTCGTCATCGGCGTCGTCGCCTTCCTGAAGCTCAACCAGGACACGTCCCAGCCGCTCACGCAGCATCTCTACACGTGGTTCACGGGCGGGACCTACACCGTCAGCTTCAACCTGCTGTTCGACCCACTGTCGGCGCTGTTCGTGCTGCTCATCACCGGCGTCGGCAGCCTGATCCACATCTACTCCATCGGCTATATGGCCCACGACGACCGGCGGCGCCGGTTCTTCGGCTACATGAACCTCTTCGTGGCCGCCATGCTCACGCTGGTGCTGGCCAACGACTACCTCGCGCTGTTCCTCGGCTGGGAAGGTGTCGGCCTCGCGTCATACCTGCTCATCGGCTTCTGGCAGCAGAAGAACTCGGCGGCTGTCGCGGCCAAGAAGGCGTTCATCGTCAACCGCGTCGGCGACATGGGGATGGCACTGGCCATCATGCTGATGTTCACCACGTTCGGCGGCACCTCGTTCGCCACCGTGTCGGCCGGCATGGACAAGGTGTCAAGCGGGACCGCGACCGCGCTCGGGCTGCTCCTGCTGCTGGGTGCGTGCGGCAAGTCGGCCCAGGTGCCGCTGCAGAGCTGGCTGCTCGACGCCATGGAAGGCCCGACACCCGTCTCCGCGCTGATCCATGCGGCGACGATGGTGACCGCGGGCGTCTATCTCGTCGTCCGATCCGACTTCATCTACAACCGGACGCCCGACGCCCGCACCGTCGTCGTCATCGTCGGTGTCGTCACGCTGCTGTGGGGCGCGATCATCGGCTGTGCCAAGGACGACATCAAGAAGGCGCTGGCCGGCTCCACGATGAGCCAGATCGGCTACATGATGCTGGCGGCCGGCATCGGCCCGGCCGGCTACGCGTTCGCGATCTTCCACCTGCTGACCCACGGCTTCTTCAAGGCCGACATGTTCCTCGGCGCCGGCTCGGTGATGCACGGGATGAACGACGAGGTCAACATGAGGAAGTACGGCGCGCTGCGCACCGTCCTCCCGATCACGTTCATCACGTTCGGCTGTGGCTACCTCGCCATCATCGGGATCCCGCCGTTCGCCGGCTTCTGGTCCAAGGACAAGATCGTCGAGGCCGCCTTCGCCGACAACTTCATCCTCGGACTGTGCGCGCTCATCGGAGCCGGCATCACCGGGTTCTACATGACGCGGTTGATGCTGATGACGTTCTTCAGCCAGAAGCGGTGGGCCGCCGAGGCACACCCGCACGAGTCGCCGCCCGTGATGACCATCCCGCTGATGTTCCTCGCTGCCGGTTCCGTCTTCGGAGGCGTGCTCATCATCGGGAACTGGATCGTCGACTGGCTGGCCCCCGTGGTGGGTCAGACGCCTGAGCCCGAGCTGGCCATCCCCACCATCCTGATGGAGACGATCACCCTGCTCGTCGTGTTGACCGGGGTGGCGATCGCCTACCGGTTCTTCGGGCGCGACGACGTGCCGGCGACCGCTCCCGAACCGGTGTCGGTCGTCACGGCCGCCGCGCGTGCCGACCTTTACGGCGATGCGCTCAACGAGGCGGTCCTGATGCGGCCAGGCGAATATCTCACCCGGTCGCTCGTCTTCTTCGACAACCGAAGGATTGATGGGATGGTCAACGGCCTCGCGGCCCTGATCGGCGGCACCTCCGGCCGGATCAGGCGCTGGCAGACCGGTTTCGTCAGGTCCTATGCGCTGACGATGCTCGGCGGCTCCGCCGTCGTCGTGCTGGCCATGCTGGCGGTGAAGCTCTCATGACCGGCTCCGAGACCAGCATCCCCTGGCTGACCATCCTGGCCGTGCTGCCCTTGGTCGGCGCGCTCGTGGTGGCCGCGATGCCGCGCGGCAGCGGCCCGATGCCCAAACAGGTGGCTCTCGGCTTCTCTCTCGTCGCCCTGGTGGCGTCGATCATCGTGGCCGCGCAGTTCGACACCGGCGGAGGCTTCCAGTTCGTCGAGATCCACACGTGGATCCCGTCCTTCGGCGTCCACTATGCGCTCGGTGTCGACGGGCTGGGCCTGCTCCTGGTGCTGCTGACGACGATCCTGACACCCGTCGTGATCCTGGCCTCATGGGACGACGCTGACGAGGCCCGGTGGAGTGTCAACACGTTCTTCGCGCTGATGCTCGGGCTCGAAGGTCTCGCGATCGGGGTCTTCGAGGCCACCGACGTGTTCTTGTTCTACGTGCTCTTCGAGGCGACCCTGATCCCGATCTACTTCCTGATCGGTGGCTTCGGCGGCGCCCAGCGCTCCTACGCGGCCGTCAAGTTCCTCCTCTACAGCCTGCTGGGTGGGCTGCTCATGCTTGCGTCCGTGATCGGCCTCTACGCGGTCTCCTCCAAGACCGCGGGCGGGCCGTCGTACCTCCTGCAGGACCTGATGCACACGCAGATGAGCCAGGACACCGGCCGGTGGCTGTTCCTCGGCTTCTTCGTGGCGTTCGCCATCAAGGCGCCGATGTGGCCGGTGCACACCTGGCTCCCCGATGCCGCGAGCGAGGCGACGCCGGGCACCTCGGTCCTGCTGGTCAGCGTGCTCGACAAGATCGGCACGTTCGGGATGATGCGCTTCTGTCTCGGCCTCTTCCCCGAGGCGTCGCGTTGGGCGAGTCCGGTGATCATGGCGCTGGCCGTCTTCTCGGTGATCTACGGCGCCCTGCTGGCGATCGGGCAGAACGACATCCGCCGGCTGATCGCCTACACGTCCATCTCGCACTTCGGCTTCATCGTGCTCGGCATCTTCGCCCTGACCACGACGGCGCAGTCCGGGGCTGCGCTCTACATGTTCAACCACGGGCTGTCGACCGGCGCCTTGTTCATCGTCACCGGGTTCCTCATCAGCCGGCGTGGTTCCAAGATGATCAGTGACTACGGCGGGGTCGAGAAGGTCGCGCCGGTGCTAGCCGGGATCTTCCTGGTGGCCGGGCTGTCGAGCCTGTCGCTGCCCGGGCTCTCGCCGTTCGTGAGCGAGTTCCTGGTGCTGACGGGGACGTTCACCACGTCGATCGTGGCCGCGGTGATCGCGACGTTCGGGATCGTGCTGGCCGCGCTCTACATCCTGCTGATGTACCAGCGGACGATGACCGGACCGGTTCGGGAGTCGACCCGGCACATGCCGGACCTCAAGACGCGTGAGGTGGTGGCGCTCGCGCCGTTGCTCGCGCTGATCCTCGTCCTCGGGTTCTTCCCGAAGCCGGCGCTCGACGCGCTCAACCCGACGGTGAACTCGTTGCTCCACCATGTCGGGGTCACCGACCCGGCACCGACGATCGCGACGAACCCCGAGGGGGCGACCAAATGACCTTCCTCTCGGACCCGGCGTTCAACCGGCCGGACATCGCCTACGCCCAGCTGTCTCCGCTGCTGATCGTCTTCGGGGCCGCTCTTGTCGGCGTCGTCGTGGAGGCGTTCGCGCCACGTGAGCGGCGCTACCTGATCCAAGCCGGGCTCGCACTGGTCGGGCTGATCGCCGCGTTCGTCGCCGTCATCGTGGTCGGGGAGGGGCTCAGCCAGAACACCGGCGGAGCCGCCGGCTCCTTCGGCGACATCGAGGCCGACGGAGCGATCGCCGTCGACGGGCCCTCGCTCTTCATCTGGGGCACCCTGCTGATCTTGTCGATCGTCAGCGTGATGCTGTTCGCCGAGCGGCACCTCGAAGGTGGGGTGACGGCGTTCGCCGGGCAGGCGTCCGCGCTGCCGGGCACCCAGGCCGAGCGCGAGGCGTCATACCTGGGCGTCCAGCACACCGAGATCTTCCCGCTCATGGTGTTCGCGGTGGGCGGGATGATGCTGTTCAGCAGCGCCAACGACTTCCTTACCATGTTCGTCGCCCTCGAGGTCTTCTCGCTGCCGCTCTACCTGCTCTGCGGACTGGCTCGCCGCCGCCGGCTGATCAGCCAGGAGGCGGCGATGAAGTACTTCCTCCTCGGCGCGTTCTCGTCGGCGTTCTTCCTCTACGGCATCGCGCTGATCTACGGCTTCTCGGGCAGCGTCCATTTCGCCGACATCTCCAACGCGATCTCGTCCCGCACCGGCGCCAACAGCCTGCTGCTCGTCGGCATCGGGCTGGTCGCCGTCGGGCTGCTGTTCAAGGTGAGCGCGGCGCCGTTCCACTCCTGGACGCCCGACGTCTACCAAGGTGCCCCGACTGCCGTCACGTCGTTCATGGCCGCCTGCACGAAGGTCGCCGCCTTCGGCGCGCTGCTGCGGGTGTTCTACGTCGCCCTCGGCGGGGCCCGGTGGGACTGGCAGCCGATGTTCTGGATCGTCGCGGCCCTCACGATGGCGGTGGGTTCGATCATCGCGATCACCCAGACCGACATCAAGCGGATGCTCGCCTACTCCTCGATCGCCCACGCCGGGTTCCTGCTGACCGGCTTCGTCGGGGCGACCGAGGGAGTCGCGCTCTTCGGGCACCAGATCACCAGCCTGCAGGCCGTGCTGTTCTACCTGGTGGCCTACGGGTTCACGACCGTCGGCGCCTTCGCCGTCGTGACGGTCGTCCGCGACACCGGCGGCGAGACGACTCATCTGTCGCGCTGGGCCGGGCTCGGCAAGGAGTCCCCGGTTGTCGCGGGAGTCTTCGCGTTCTTCCTGCTCGCCCTTGCCGGCATCCCGCTCACGAGTGGATTCACCGGCAAGTGGGCCGTCTTCACCGCGGCCTGGGAAGGGGGCGCCTGGCCGCTCGTGATCGTCGGTGTGTTGATGAGTGCCGTGGCGGCGTTCTTCTACGTCCGCGTCATCGTCTTGATGTTCTTCTCGGACCCGGTCGGCGAAGGGCCGACGGTCGCCGTACCCAGCATCTTGACGACTGCCGTGATCACCGTCGGGGCCACCGTCACGCTGCTGCTCGGAGTCGTTCCGCAACCCGTCCTCGACCTGGCTCACCAAGCCGGCCAGTTCGTGCGCTGACCGATCGCCATGCCCTGGTCCCCGCTCGGTCTGCCCTCCGTTGACCCGGAGCTGGAGGTCCGGGTGCGGGAGCGCCTGGAAGAGGTCGAGGCGGCCCTCGCGGTCAGCGTGGCCTCCGACGTCGACTTCCTCAACGAGGCGGCTCGGCATCTGCTCGAGGCCGGCGGGAAGCGCTTCCGGCCGCTGCTGACGCTGCTCGCGGCCGAGTTCGGCGACTCGACCGCGCCCGGCGTCATACCGTCGGCGCTCGTCGTGGAGCTCACCCACCTGGCGACGCTCTATCACGACGACGTGATGGACGGGGCGGCGCTACGCCGTGGGGCTGCGAGCGCGAACGCGCGGTGGGACAACTCGGTGGCGATCCTGACCGGGGACTTCCTGTTCGCGCGGGCATCGGACATCGTCTCCGACCTCGGCCCCGATGCAGTTCGGATCCAGTCCCGGACGTTCTCCCGGCTGGTGCAGGGCCAGATCCGCGAGACGGTCGGGCCAGGACGAGGCGAGGACCCGCTCGGGCACTACCTCTCCGTCGTTGCCGACAAGACCGGCTCCCTGATCGCCACGTCGGCCCGGTTCGGCGCGATGATGAGCGGGGTCCCGGCCGAGCTGACGACGGTGCTCACCGAGTTCGGCGAGGAGATCGGTACGGCGTTCCAGCTCAGCGACGACATCATCGACGTGGCCAGCGAGTCGACGGAGCTCGGCAAGACCCCTGGCACCGACCTGCGCGAGGGGGTCCCCACCCTGCCGACGCTGATCGCGCAACGCTCACACCACCCCACCGACTCCCGGCTCCTCGAACTGCTCGCGGGCCCGATCAACGATGACGCCAAGCACGCCGAGGCATTGCGGCTGCTGCGCAACAACCCGGCGATGACGAAAGCGCGGCTCGAGGTTCGGCGCCGAGCGGAGCGGGCCCGGGCACTGCTGGGAGCGGCCCCCGACGTACCGGCGCGCGAGGCCCTGGTCGGGCTCTGCGACCTGGTGACCACCCGCTCCTCCTGAGCGGCTCTCGGCCGAGGGCTGCCGGGTGCGGTCGGCGTTGGGGTGCTCCCGGGTGCGGTTGACGTCTGTGACGCATGAGGCGGGTGGGACTGCTTTGCGTTCTGAAAGCCGCTCCCAGCCGACTATGGGGGCCACTCGAGCTGTTTTCGGTGCGCAAAGCCATCCCACCAGCCCCAGAAGCCCCATCTGGGGGCAGTTTGGAACGCAGTGGTTGTCGGGCCAGCGTTAGAACCAGCCGCACCGTGCCGAATCGATCTGAATGGGCCGCAAAGTGGAACGTTCCGGGGCTCAAATCGCGATGTGAGCCCCGGAACGTTCCACTCTGCGTGCAGAAACGCACCCGGCAGCTCGTCCGCCCCGGACCCTAGGCAGCCCTCATCACTGCCGCCTGAACCGCACTCGACGAAGACCGCACCCGGCACCGAGACTCGGCCACGGCCTCGACGTCCCCCTTCTATTGGCGGTGGTCCGTCACGTTCTGGGTCCCGGCCGGGTGGTCCGTCACGCTCCGGGGAATGCCAATCGATTTATCTTCCCCGAGTCGTGACGGACTACCCGGGGAGCTGGGCCTCGGTCAGCCGTCGCCGTGGAGCACCGCGAGCTCGGCGCCCCAGCCGTCGACGATCCCGCCGAGTCCGACCTCGCGCGCCGCGGTCTCCACCGACTGGACGAGGGCGCGCTGAGCGCTCGGGTCACCCGAGTCGAGAATGGCGCCGAGTTGGGGGACGAGTACGTCGGCCTGCCACTCGCGGCGGTCCAGCGGATGGTGCTCGAGCTCCCAGCGGAGGTACTTGTTATAAGGCCGGACCCGCCGTTCGAAGGCGAACACCAAAGGAAGCCCCCAGACGAGACTCTCGTTGGCGTCCAGCCGGGACTCGAAGCCACGGCCGTCGCGCTCGCTCTTGAGCGAGCGGTAGACGAAGTTGAGGTAGCCGTCGAGGTAGGTCTCGAGCACGAGCTTGCTCTCGGGACCACTCAGGGTGCCCCAGGCGTTGACGAGTCGGTCGACCTCGCCGGCTGCGCGATCCAGCAGGACGCGGCTGTGGGTGAAGGAGTATCTGTCCCACCAGCCCTCGTCGGCAGGGCCAGGGATGACCCGAAGCTCGTCGAGCGTGCAGACAGGGAGGTCGATCTCGGGGGACCGCGTCGTACGACGGCTTGGGTCGGCTGCTGCGAGCACGACGTAGACGTCGATGTCGGAGCGCGCGGTCGCCATCCCGGTGCGGGCCCGGGAGCCGGTCAGGACGACACCGACGACGTTCGGATCGGTCTCGAGGTCCGCGAGCAGGCTGCGAAGCAGCGGAGAGTCGGATGCGTCGGGGATGTCATCGGAGGAGAGCACGACGGCCTCGGATCGTCATACCGGAAGTCTCGGATGGTGGTGCCGGAAGTCTCGGATGGTGGTGCCGGAAGTCTCGGATGGTGGTGCCGGAAGTCTCGGATGGTGGTGCCGGAAGTCTCGGATGGTGGTGCCGGAAGTCTCGGATGGTCGGAAAGGGGGTCAGTCGTCGATGACGTGAACGGCGGCTTCCTCGGCGCTGGCCGCGGCGCCGTCGATCCCGACGTCGTGGGCGAGCAGTTCCTCCTCGGTATCGTCGAAGGTGCCTTCGTCGTCGGCGACCAGCCGACCGGACCGAGCGTTGCCGACCTCGCCCCCCACGTTCTCGATGTCGCGCGCGGCCGCCTCGTAGGGGTCCTCCTCGGGCTCCTCCTGGGCGATGCGCTGGTCGAGCGACTCCCCGGTCGCCTCCTCGTAGGGCGTGTTCCCGAAGCCTTCCGCCACGGACCACTTCTCGGGCGGTGAGTAGCCCTCCTCGAGCGGTTCATCGAGACCCCGGTCGTCGCTCATGCTGTCACCGTTGGACTGCGGCTGGTCCTCGTCATCGACGCTATAGCCGTGGTAGTCCTCGGTCGAGTCGCCGTACTCGGTCATGGCTCACCTTTCGTGACACGCGTGCGCGTGTGGTCCCAGTATCCCGCCTGCCCCGCGCCAACTCACCGGCGACCACGGAAAGTGCAACGCTCGTCACTGCCGCTCCCGCGAGCACGATCGCGACCCGAGGCCCGACGACGGCGATGAGTGGACCGCCCAGCAGCATGCCGGCCGCGCTGGACCCGGTCACGACGGTTGCCTGGGCGGTGAGCGCCGCCCGTCGCTCGAGCCCGGTGAATGACCGGGCGACCATCGCGCTGGTGGCCGCGTTCCCGGCTGGCACGGCGAGTCCCATCACGGCGGCTGCAACGCCCACCAGCACGAGGTCAGGCAGCAGGCTCATGAGGAGCCAGCCCAGGCCGGCGACCAGCCAGGAGAGACTGTTGACCAGGGCCGGCCGGCTGCTCGAGGCCGTGAGGACACCGAGGCTCGACCCGGCGATCGCGCCTGCGGAGTACGCCGTGAGCCCCACCGTCGCGAGTAGCGCGCCGGTCCCCTGCGACTCCCCGAGCAGCATCAGGCAGAGCGTGAACGCGAACCAGGCCGCGCAGCCGACGCCGCGAACGGTCCACCCGACGGCGATCTCGCGATGGCGGCGCAGCAGGTGGCGCACGGATGCCCGTTCGGGCCCGGTCGCGGCGTGGCTGGTCAGCCGTAGACCAGCCACCAGGCAGGCCGCTGCAAGGCTCAGCACTCCTTCCAGGGCGACGGTCCACGTGGCCCCGACGACCGCGATCAGCGGCAGCATCAGGAGCGGGGCGATGGTCATCGCAACCTTGACCGCGGTTTCCTGCAGCGCCAGCAGTCGCGCCGCGCCGCTCCGCAGTGGGTCCGTCAACGCGATCCCGGTCGACAGGTCGCGGCGGTCTCCCACGGTGGCCACCAGGCTCGCGTTGAGCGGTCCCGACACCGCGTTCAGCATGCCGACGGCGAGCCCCGCGACGACCATGACGAGCGGCGTCAGGGCGTCGAGGGCCGCCGTGACGGGCACCAGCAGCGTGGCCAGACCCTCCGCCACCATCAGAGCGGCGAGGGCGTACGCCGAAGCCAGGCTCTGCTGCAGACGTCCGGTCCACCACGGTGCAGTGATGGCCGGCAATCCGCCGGCACCGCTGACCAGTCCGACGGTCCAGGCCGAGCCGGTCTGTTCGATGGCCAGCAGGGGGAGCGCGATGATGGCGGCCCGGTAGCCCAGGTGGGCAAGGCTCCAGGAGCCGATCAGGCGTACGGCGGACTAGGTCATACCCCCAGTCTCGGAGCATGCGGCTCGGTCGGGTAGCCGGCAGAGCTTGGGTACTTCCCATAGGCTCTCCCTATGGACACGCTGCCTGACGTCGCTGACCTGAGGCTCGTCGACGCCATCGCGGAGACCGGTGCGATCGGCTCGGCGGCGGCCCAGCTGCACGTCTCTCAGCCGAGCGCGAGCCAGCGGCTCGGCGTCTTGGAACGACGACTCGGGGCGGTCCTGTTCGAGCGGGACACCACCGGCGCCAGGCTGACGGCCGCAGGAGAGGAGTTCCTCGTCCGCGCCCGCCGTGCGCTGGCCCTGCTCGAAGAGGCCGTCGTGAGCGCGCGCTCTCCGGCCGGGCGGCATCTGGCGGTCGGCACGATCGGCAGCCTCGCTCCTGCGGTCTTCCCGGCCCTGCTCGCCGTCGCGCCCGGTCTCGAGATCCGCGAGGTCACCGACCACGGCGCCGTGCTGGCGCGGGCGGTCGCCGACGGCGCTCTCGACGCCTGCGTGATCGGCCTGTCGCCTGCCGCCTCACCCGCGCGTGGCGCGACCCGGACCAAGCTCGGCGTCGACACGCTGACGCTGGTGCAACCGGATGGTGCCGAGCTCGGGTCCGGGCCCAGCCACGTGCACGGCGCCACCGTGATGCTGGCCACCTACTCCAACGACGCGCCGCAGGTGGCCGACCGACTGGCCCGCTTCGGCGCCGGGACGCGCATCTCCAACGGTTCGATGACCGCGCTCGCGGTGGCCCGGCAGCAGGGCTGGCTGGCAGCAGTCCCGCGCACCACGGCCCTGCCCCAGCTCAGGGACGGCGAGCGGCTGTGGCCGCTTCGGATCAGGCTCGAGGCGCCGCTGTGGCTGGTCACCCGGGCTGAGCGGGCCGCCGTCCTCGTCGAAAGCGCCCGGCGACTCGCCCGGCACGTCGGTCTGCCCTGAGTGTTCGGCACCCAGGCACTCAGGGCAGTGCGGCAGCCTCGCGGCTCGTCTGGCGTGCGCTCTCGGCTCTTGTTCTCGTCGTACGTCGGCGCAGGTGGGCGAACGACTCGGCTGTGAGGATCGCCAGCGCCACCCAGACCAGGAAGAAGCCCACCCAGCGCACCAGCGGCATCGGCTCGTGGAAGACCGCGACGCCGATGGTGAACTGCAGGGTCGGGGTGATGTACTGCAACAACCCGACGCTGGTCAGCGAGATCCGGTTGGTGGCACCCGCGAACAGCAGCAGCGGAAGCGCGGTCACGATCCCCATGGTGGACAGCAGCAGCACGTGCCAGGCCCCCTGCGACCACGACTCTGCGGTGCCACCGACGGTGGCCCACGCGAGGTAGCCCAGAGCGAGCGGGGCGAGCACCGACGCCTCGAACGTGACGCCTTCCGTCGGCCCCACCCCGGCCTTCTTCTTCACGAGTCCGTAGCCGCCGAAGCTGAACGCGAGCACCAGGGCGATATAGGGCGGCCGCCCGAGCTGGGCACTCAGGACGAGTACGGCGGCCAGCCCGATCGCCAGGGCCACCCACTGCAGGCGACGGAGCCGCTCACCGAGGACGAAGACCCCGAGCAGCACGGTCACCAGCGGGTTGATGTAGTAGCCCAGCGACGTCTCGACGACGTGGCCGCTGTTGACGCCCCAGATGTAGGTGAACCAGTTGATGCCGATGAGGACACTGGCGCCGATCATCAGACGGCGCAGACGCCGGTCTACCCAGATCGCCCGCAGGAACCCCGATCGCTTCGTGACCAACAACAGCACCGTCATGGCCACCAGCGACCACAGCACCCGATGGGCGAGGATCTCGCCGGCGCCGGCCGGCTCGAAGAGCGGCCAGTACAGCGGAAACAGTCCCCAGAGGGTGAAGGCCCCGGCGCCCATCAGCAGCCCGCGTCGCTCGTCGACCATCAGCCCACCTTAGCCCGAGGTCATGACCATCGGGCATCGTTGGTCCTGTCCGGTGAGACGGTCGCCCGGGCAACTCCTCGAAAGGGTTGCCTCGTCCGCGGAGTTCTCCTACGGTGGGTGGGCCAGCACGGGGCATCGCCCCCCGTGACGCGAAAGAACGTGGGTCACCCCAGCATGAAGACGTTGCGCTCGGTCCTGATCGGACTCACGGCCACCGCACTCCTCGGCATCCCCGGCGCCGCTCTCGGAGCGTCCGCAGCCGGTCCGAGCAGCTCGGCCGACACCGGAGCAGCGCTCAGCCGGCTGGCGGCGGCGCGCCATTCCACCAGCATCCGTTTCCTCGCGTTCGACCACATCCGGCCGGCCAGCACGCAGCTCGGCGTCAAGGGGCAGGTGGCCGCGTCGGTCGGTGGCCACCAGGGCGCGCTCGGTGGCGTCCAGGTCAAGCTCTACCGCCAGCTCAACGGCAACAATGCCTGGGTCTACCTGGACACCGCGAAGACCAGCAACGGATCCGCCCCTGCCTTCTTCTTCAACACGTTTGCGCGACAGAACGCGCACTACAAGGTGGTCTTCGCGGGCAACTCGCAGTTCGGGCCGAGCGGCGGGATCACCTGGCTGGACACCTACCGCTTGTTCCACGGTGCGATCACCGACGGACGCGGAGCGGCCACGCTGCACGGCCACGTCACGCCCTACTACACCCACAAGGCGATCTCGCTGCAGAAGCGGGCCTGCGCCGCGTGCGGTTATGTCACCATCAAGAAGGCAACCACGGGCAACGACGGTGCCTACAGTTTCGCCCTCCCGGCGCCGCACTCCGGCCGCTGGTGGTGGCGTGTGGTGATCCCCGGGACGACGGCCTACATCCAGTCGTTCGGCGGCACCTTCACCACCCAGCTTCGCTGACCCGCCGGGAGCTCACTCGTTCACGGAATCGCTCGGATCGGACCTCCGACGTGGCGTCTGATGCCCGGGTCGGTGCGGTGGTCTTTGCCAAGGACATCAGCCTGGTCGCCGCCTTCTACCGTGACGTGATGGGGTTGACGGTGCGGACCGCCGACAAGGGCAGCGTCATCCTCGAGGCGCCAACTCACTCAGCCGGGCTGACCGGGCTCAGCGGCCGGCGTCCGTGGGCACCTCGGAACGATCCGGTCGATGATGTCGGCTGCCACCAGCCGCATCGGTACGGATCGACTCTCCACTCGGACGGCGCACGCGGCCATCAGGAGTCGGCTGGCACGGTCCAGGTGTCCGAGCCGGCCAGCAAGCCGGCCAGGTCGCCGGCGCCCTGCCGGTCGCGTGCCTCGTCGAGCTGGGCGCGCACCTGGTCGTCGTACGTCGGCCGTTCGACCTGCCGGAAGATCCCGATCGGCACGTGGGTCATCGTGCGGTCGTCGAGCCGGGAGATCTCGAACGCCTGGCTCGGGTTGTCGGCGTGGGCGTCGTGGACCCACTGGCGATCACCCACCTGTACGGGCTGGCCGTGCTCCAGCCGGACCAGCCTGGCCTCTGCCTCCTGCTTGTCCTTCAGGACGTCGAAGGCGCCGTCGTTGTAGATCGGGCAGTTCTGGTAGATCTCGACCAGGCTGGTGCCCCGGTGTGCGGCTGCGGCCTTCAACACCGTCGTCAGATGCGCCCGGTCGGAGTCGAGGGTGCGGGCGACGAAGGTGGCCTCGGCCCCCAGCGCGAGCGAGATCGGGTTGAACGGGTGGTCAAGCGAGCCCATCGGAGTGGACTTGGTGATCTTGCCGACCTCCGACGTGGGCGAGTACTGGCCCTTCGTGAGCCCGTAGATCCGGTTGTTGAACAGCAGGATCGTCAGGTTGACGTTGCGCCGCATCGCGTGGATGAGGTGGTTTCCGCCGATCGAGAGGGCGTCGCCGTCGCCTGTGACCACCCAGACGGACAGGTCAGGGCGCGACGTGGCGAGACCGGTGGCGATCGCCGGGGCCCGTCCGTGGATCGAGTGCATCCCGTAGGTCTCGAGGTAGTAGGGGAAGCGCGACGAGCAGCCGATCCCGGAGACGAACACGATGTTCTCGCGCTTGAGCCCGAGCGACGGCAGGAAGCCTTGGACGGCGGCCAGGATGATGTAGTCGCCGCAGCCGGGGCACCAGCGGACCTCCTGGTCGGAGGAGAAGTCCTTGCGGGAGGCGGGTGCGTCGGCCAGCGGTACGCCGCGAAGTCCGGGGGCGACCAGCTCCGGCGTCGGGAGATCGGTCGTCATGCGTGCACCTCCTCGAGCGCTGCGGCCAGGACGTCCTCGAGTTCGGAGGAGCTGAACGGCACACCGCGCACCTGGTTGTAGCCGAGCACGTCGACCAAGTATTTGGCGCGCAGCAGCAGGGCGAGCTGGCCGAGGTTCATCTCTGGCACGACCACCTTGTCATAGCGGCGAAGCACCTCTCCGAGGTTGCGGGGGAACGGGTTGAGGTGCCGCAGGTGCGCCTGTGCGATCGGGCTGCCCTTGGTGCGGATACGACGGCAGGCCGCACCGATCGGACCGTAGGTCGACCCCCAGCCGAGCACCAGCAACCGGGCATCACCGTCCGGGTCGTCGACCTCGACCGGCTCGATGCTGTCCGCGACTCGGTCGACCTTGGCCTGCCGGGTTCGCACCATCAGGTCGTGGTTGGTGGGGTCGTAGGAGATGCTGCCGTGGCCGTCCGCCTTCTCCAGCCCGCCGATGCGGTGCTCGAGCCCCGGGGTGCCGGGCACGGCCCAGGGGCGGGCCAGTGTGTCTGGGTCGCGCTGGTAGGGCCAGAACTCGTGCTCACCCGACTCGGTCTCGTGGTTGGGGGCGGTGGCAAGATCCGGGTCGATCCGCGGCAGGTCGTCGGGGTCAGGCACCTGCCAGGGCTCGGAGCCGTTGGCGAGATAGCCGTCGGAGAGCAGCATGACCGGCGTCCGGTAGGTGACCGCGATCCGGGCGGCCTCCAGGGCGGCGTTGAAGCAGTCGCCGGGTGACCGCGGCGCCACGATCGGCACCGGAGCCTCCCCATTGCGGCCGAACATGGCCTGCAGCAGGTCGGCCTGCTCGGTCTTGGTCGGCAGTCCGGTCGAGGGGCCGCCGCGCTGGACGTCGACGACGACGAGCGGCAGCTCGAGCGTCACCGCGAGGCCGATCGTCTCGCTCTTGAGCGCGATGCCCGGCCCCGACGTCGTCGTCACGCCCAGGG
Organism: uncultured Actinomycetota bacterium; assembly: GCA_963820035.1. Taxonomy (GTDB): domain Bacteria; phylum Actinomycetota; class Actinomycetes; order Propionibacteriales; family Nocardioidaceae; genus JAWWPG01. Next base: position 139,520 of record CAWFYK010000001.1, read on the forward strand.
AGCCGCCGAACGACGCGCCGAGTGCGGCGCCGATGCCCGCGATCTCGTCCTCCGCCTGAAACGTCATCACCCCGAACCGCTTGTGCTTGCTGAGCTCGTGGAGGATGTCGGACGCCGGGGTGATCGGGTACGCGCCCAAGAAGAGCGGCAGCCCGGATCGGACCGACGCCGCCACCAGGCCGTAGCTGAGGGCCAGGTTGCCCGAGATGTTGCGGTAGGTGCCACTCGGCATCGCGGCGGGCTTGATCTCGTAGGAGACCGCGAACGTCTCGGTCGTCTCGCCGAAGTTCCAGCCGGCGTGGAACGCAGCCAGGTTGGCGTCGCGGATGTCGGGATGGGCGGCGAACTTGCGGGCCAGGAACGCCTCGGTGCTCTCGACCGGTCGACCGTAGAGCCACGAGACCAGGCCGAGCGCGAACATGTTCTTCGCGCGTGACCCGTCCTTGCGGCTCAGCCCGTAGTCCTTGATGGCCGTCAACGTCAGCTGGGTCAGGTCGACCTCATGGAGTGCGTATGGCTCCAACGACCCGTCTTCGAGCGGGTTCGCCGCATAGCCGGCGCGGGTCAGGTTGCGGTCGGAGAAGTCGTGGGTGTCGACGATGATGGTGGCGCCCGGCGCGAGGTCCTTGACGTTGGCCCGCAGGGCGGCCGGGTTCATCGCGACGAGCACCTGGGGAGAGTCACCGGGGGTCAGGATGTCGTGGTCGGCGAAGTGCACCTGGAACGACGACACGCCTGGCATGGTCCCGGCCGGCGCCCGGATCTCGGCGGGGAAGTTCGGCAGGGTCGACAGGTCGTTGCCGAACACCGCGGTCTCCTGGGTGAACCTGTCCCCGGTGAGCTGCATGCCGTCACCGGAGTCGCCGGCGAAGCGGATGATCACTCGGTCGAGCTGCTCAACCTGCTTGGTCACGCGTGTCCCATCCCGCCTTTGCCACAGATTCTCCCGTCCGAGACAGTTTACGCCGTGAACCTTGCGACGAGAACCGCCTCCGACGGCTGATCTGACCGGATGGCGAGATCAGGACGCCTCCCGCCGTTCCCCCTCGTGGGCGCGGAGATGCCCCTAGGATCACGATATGAGTGGTCCACCGGTCTACCCACCCCAGCCACCGCAACAGCCACCGGACGAGTTCTATGTCCAGCAGATGGGACAGGAGTCCGGCCCCTACCGCTACGGCGACCTGCAGGCCATGGCGTTCAGCGGAGCCCTCAAGGCCGACCAGCCGGTACGCCGGGTCGACACCGCCTGGTTCCCCGCGGCGCAGGTGCCCGGCGTCTTCTCCGACAAGGAGTGGCTGGTCGCGCTGCTGCTCTCGATCTTCCTCGGCTCGCTCGGGGTCGACCGGTTCTACCTCGGGGACATCGGCCTCGGCGTCCTGAAGCTCATCACGTGTGGTGGGCTGGGCATCTGGTACATCGTCGACATCATCCTGATCGCGATGCGCAACCTCAACGACAGCGATGGCCGTCCTCTCAGGTAGCCGGCTGACCCGGGCCGGCGATGCACCGCTCGCGCGTCCGTCGCGCGGGGTGCCGAGTGCGCCGGTCGCCCTGGCGTCGGCCGGAGCGCTGTTCGCGGCGTGCCTGCTCAGCCCGTCCGACGCGCCCCACGGCCCCGTGGTGTGCCCGTTCCGGCTGGTCACCGGACTGCCGTGCCCCGGGTGTGGGCTGACTCGGGCGTGGGTGTTCCTCGCGCACGGCCGGGTGGGCGACGCGGTCTCCGCCAACCCGTTCGCGCTGGTCACGCTGCCGGCCGCCGTCGTACTCCTCGCTGCCGTCATGGTCGCGCTCGTCCGCCGCCGGCCGCTCCCGGACCTCGGTGGCACTCTCCGCCACCCGGCGACGATCGGGCTGGTGGCCGCTTTTGTCGCCTTCGGGATCGTTCGGGCGGTTGCCGTCGCAACGGGGCACGCCTCGGCCTGAGCGAGCTTCCGGTGCGACACCCGCCCCTGAATTGGCGTTATTGACTCCCTCGGTACCTTCTCGGTGGAAACATAGCCGACACGACCACCACGGTTGGGTTCACCAGATGAAGGGGATGTCCATGTCCGAAAGTCCGCAGACTCCGCCGCCCATGGAGCCGAACCCGCCAACCTCGGGTGGGCAGTCGACATCGAGCTTCAACGCCGACCAGATGAAGAGCGCGGCCCTCGAAGCGCATCGGATGGACCTCGGCATCATCGCCATCGGAGTGCTGGCCTTCATCTTCTCGCTGTTCTCCTACTACAAGTACTCGGTGAGCTTCGCCGGCATCTCCTCGTCGGGCACGGTCTCGGCCTGGCACGGCTTCTTCGGATGGTTCGCCGCCGTGGTCGCACTCGCCGCGTCAGGGGTGTTGGCGGCGGCGGTCTTCGGCAAGGTGACGCTGCCCTTCCCCCTGCGGCTGACGGTGCTCGTCGGATACGCCGTCGCGACGGTGTGCGTGGTGCTCGCCCTGTTCGTCGTCCCGGGTGGGGACCTCACGGGCACCGGTATCGACAAGGGCCACGGCATCTCCTACTGGATCAGCCTGCTCCTCATCGTGGCCGGGCTGGCGCTGTCGGTGATGCGTCGAGAAGCCACGGACTAGCCGGGATAAGGCGACCATGTCCGAAGGCCCTCCTCCGCCACCGCCGCCACCCCCGCCGTACCCGCCCTACCAAGGTCCTGGCGGCGAGCCGGGCTGGTCCGGTGGCTTCATCCCGGATCAGCGGCAGGCCACCACGGCGCTCGTGCTCGGCATCCTCGGGCTGGTGGTGTGCGGGGTGATCGCGCCGTTCGCCTGGGTGATCGGGCGCAGCAGCCTGCGGGAGATCGACTCCTCGGGCGGCACCCTCGGGGGCCGGAGCAAGGCCCAGGTGGGCTACATCCTCGGGATCATCGGGTCGGTGCTGCTCATCCTGACGATCGTCATCGGAGTGCTCCTGCTCATCGTCGGCGTGGCTTCCAGCTCGAGCTCAGGCTCCGGCGCCGGTTTCTAGCCGCGGTTTCCCCCGGATTCGTCCGGCCAAGGAGATTCGTCCGGTTGGGCCAGGCTGGGAATCCGCGCGCTGGGTCGGACGGATCCGGAAGGCCGACTCGGTCGGACGAACCCGGCTCACCTGGTCTGTGCGAGCGGTTCTGCTCCCCGGCCTGTTGGACACGGGCGAGAAGCAGCGATGACGCCGTGGCTTCCGAGGCACCCGAGTCTGCCTGGCGCCTCACCATTGACACCGCGAACGTAACCACGCACATGCGTGGAAATTGCGGCGCAGATCTCGGATTCAACCCGCCATATCAACGCACCGGCGTGGATACGCTCATCTGACCGAAGGTGAGGCGCCACGCGAACGCCGCCGTCCCGAAAAGCCGCCGCGTCTCTGCGCTTTTCACGGCCCGATCAGCGTGAGCCGCCCGACTGGGGGCCATCATCCCCGGCTATGCCGGAACGCTCGGATCGTGGTGCCGGAACTCTCGGATGGTGGTGCCGGAACTCTCGGATGGTGGTGCCGGAACTCTCGGATGGTGGTGCCGGAACTCTCGGATCGCGAGTCAGGCGGCTGGGTCGGACGAATCCGGTCGGCGACGCCGCGTCAGCCAAGCGATCAGCCGCTAGTCTGCTGCGATGAGCCCGGGTTATCACGCCTACCTCGCGTCATACCTCCCGCTGCTCACCGTGCTGGTCGCCGGGCTGCTCCTGGTCGGCACGATCCTGGCCGCCAACCGGCTGCTCCGACCGACCGCGCCGAGTCGGCAGAAGTCGCTCACCTACGAGTGCGGCGTCGACCCCGTCGGCTCCGACTGGGCTCAGGTGCACATCCGGTTCTACGTCTTCGCCTATCTCTATGTGGTGTTCGCCGTCGACGCCGTGTTCCTGTTCCCGTGGGCGACCGTGTTCGACGCGTTCGGCGCCGCGAGCATCGGCGAGATGGCCGCCTTCATCGCGATCGTGGTGGTCGGGCTCGGCTACGCCTGGCGGACGGGCGTGCTCGCATGGACCTGACCCGCCACGGCGAGCGAGCGCCGCAGCAGCAGGTCGACCAGCCGACCGGTCCGGTGCCGCTGGCGATGCCTCGAGTCGGCGCCTTGCAGCAGCTGGCACCGCAACCAGCGCGCTACCTGCTGAACTGGGGACGTCGCTACTCGCTCTGGGTGTTCAACTTCGGGCTGGCCTGCTGCGCGATCGAGTTCATCGCGAGCTCGATGGCCCGCCACGACTTCATCCGGCTGGGGGTGATCCCGTTCGCGCCGGGACCGCGGCAGGCCGACCTGATGGTGGTGTCCGGCACCGTCACGGACAAGATGGCCCCCGCCGTCCAACGGCTCTACGAGCAGATGCCCGACCCGAAGTACGTCATCTCGTTCGGTTCGTGCGCCAACTCCGGAGGGCCCTACTGGGACTCCTACTGCGTCACCAAGGGTGTCGACCAGATCATCCCGGTCGACGTCTACGTGCCAGGCTGCCCGCCTCGTCCCGAGGCGCTGCTGCAGGGGATCGTCAAGCTGCAGGACAAGATCGCGGGGGAGTCGCTGGCCGACCGTTACCCCGGTGCCGCTGGACCCGCCCAGGCCGGGCCGGACAGCCGGCGCCGCTCCCTCGTCGCCAGGCTCACCCGTCCCGTCGTCCGTCCTCCCGCCTCGCCGTCATGAGCTGGCTCGACGAGCTCACCTCGGCCTACGGCGTCGATCCCGACGTCGGCTTCGGGCCGCCGACGGTCGACGTCGACGCTGACGACTGGGTCGGCTGCCTCGGCCTCGCCCGTGACCGGCTCGGCTGCGGCTTCTTCGACTTCCTGACCGCAGTCGACCTTCTCGAGGACGGTTTCTCCGTGGTGGCCCACGTCGCCTCGCCCCGACCGGGGCACGTCGACTCGGTGTTGGTACGCACCAGGCTGCCGCGCGACGGAGCCCGGCTTGGCTGCGCATGCGACGTCTACGCCGGGGCCGGCTGGCACGAGCGGGAGACCCACGAGATGTTCGGCATCGACTTCGCCGGCCACGACGCGCTGGACACCTTGCTGCTTCCCGAGGGCTTCGAGGGACACCCGCTGCGGAAGGACTTCGTGCTGGCGTCGCGGGTGGCGAAGCCGTGGCCGGGCGCGAAGGAGCCGGGCGAGTCGGACGGCGACGCGTCGCCGAGCCGCCGGCGCACCCGGCCCCCGGGGGTGCCGGACCCTGACAGCTGGCCGGTCCCGGCGGTCGCGGTGGGTACGCCGGCCGCCGTACCCGAGCCGGACGCGGGGGGCCCCGACCGACCTCAGATCTCGACGCCGCCTCCTGATCCGGAAGCCCCCGCCACGTCGTCGTGAACACGCTCGCGGCACGCCGGATACCGCACCCTCGACGCGGCCAGTCCGTGCTCTGAGCCGGACGCAACCGGTCGGAACGGGTCGGCAGCCGCACCTAGCGCACCGTCGGTTTGTTCATCTAGGGTGTGACCCGGCTCGCCCTCGGCACGCCTCTGCCGGCCTGCGTGACCACAACTCACAAAAGGTGGCTCATGTCCAAGCGCTGGGATCCTCGTCGACACCGCACTGCACTCATCGCCGCCGGTGCGGCTGCGGCGATCGGCCTCGCGGTCGCAGCGGGGGTTCCGAGCGCCGGCGCCGCGTCGCCTCGAGCCGCCGCGCGTGAGTCCACCATGTATGCCATCTCCGTTCGGGCCGTCGACGGCGACGGCGGGCAGCTCGCCCAGCGCCTCGTCTCGGCGGGCTACGACGTCTTCGCGCGCACCGGCGCGACCGTGCGGGTCCTCGGCTCGGCGACGACGGCCTTGCGGCTGGCGGGCGTCAGCGGAGCGACCGTGACCGGCCGCACCCCGGCTGCACCGCGCGGGCCGGTCCCGGCGGCGCCGGCCAACCAGGACAACATCCTGCCGAAGAAGCTCCGGGGCAACATGTACCCGACGTTCTACGGCGGCTATCGGACGGTGGCGGGCTACAACGCGTTCGAGTCCGACCTGCAGGCGGCGTACCCCACCCTGGTCAAGAAGATCACCTACGGACAGAGCTTCACCGGCGACAACCCCCTGAACGCGGTCTGCATCACGGCGGGGGCCAACCACGGGTGCAAGCTCCGACCCAACGTCAAGAAAGCACGCTTCCTCGTGATGTCGCAGATCCACGCCCGGGAGCTCGCCACCAGCGAGACGAGCTGGCGCTTCATCACCCGGCTGATCGACGGCTACAAGAAGGACCCGCAGACCACGTCGCTTCTCCAGAGCACGGAGATCTGGCTGGTGCCACAGGTCAACCCCGACGGCATCGTGACCACCCAGAACGGCATCACCAACCAGGGCACCGGGTCTGACTCGCCGGCCTGGCAGCGCAAGAACATGGATGCCGACCAGGCCCCGTCGGGTGGATGCAACGGGCAGTACTACGCGTCGCAGATCGGTGTCGACCTGAACCGCAACAACGACTACCACTGGGGCGGTCAGGGGACCAGCCAGGACCCTTGTGACCAGGAGTTCCTCGGCACGAAGGCGAACTCGGAGAGCGAGACCACTGCCATCCACGGACTCTTCAGCGAGCTCTTCAGGGATCAGCGCGGCAGCGGGCCTAACGACCCGGCTCCGGCGAACACGACCGGCGCCATGGTCACGATCCACACCGTCGCGGGACTCGTGCTGCTGCCCTGGAGCTATGACTCCAGAGACCAGGCGCCCAACGACTCCCAGCTCCGGTCGATGGCGTTCCGGCAGAGCTACTACAACCACTACACCACCGGCCAGTCGGGCCAGGTGCTCTACAACGCGGCCGGTACGTCGGACGACTGGACCTATGCGACGCTCGGCATCGCATCATTCACCTGGGAGCTCGACGGCTCCGGTGGCAACTGCGAGGGCACGTTCTTCCCGTCGTACTCGTGCATGGACGCCTACGAGGCGAACAACCTGCCCGGCCTCTACTACGACGCGGCGGCTGCCCGGACGCCCTACCAGCTGTCGCTCGGCCCGACCGTCCTGAACGTGAAGGCCAAGGCTGCCTCCGGGTCCGTCACCGTCACCGCGACCGCCGACGACAACGCCTACGGGAGCAACGGCGCCGGGCGGCCCGCCGGGCAGAACGTCACAGCCGTGCGGATCTACCTCGACGCTCCCCGTGGGGCGGCGGCACCGCCCAGGCGATGACCATCCACGGAAGCGGCACCGCAGTGACCGCGACCGCCACCGTCTCGCCCGGTGCGAAGAAGGCGCTCGCCTGGGTCCAGGGACAGGATGCGAAGGGCAACTGGGGCCCGGCCAAGGCGGTCTGGATCCCCTCCGGCTGATGCTGGCCAGCCGCCCGACCCGCAGGCCCAGGCCAATCCCGAGAAGCACCGTCGAAAGGAACTCTCACCTATGACCAAGCGCCGCTCCTGGCACTCGCGCCGCCTGCTGGTGGCCACGACGGCCGCGGTGGCCGTCGGACTGGCCGTCGCCGCCGTACCCTCGGCGCTCGCGGCCCAGCCCGCGCCGTCGGGAAACCACGACAGCACGATGTATGACGTGGCCGTCCGGGCGAGCGACGGTGACGGCGGCACCCTCGCCCAGCGGCTGGTCGCGGCGGGGTTCGATGTCGTCGCCCGCCAGGGTGCCGTCGTCCACGTCCTCGGTACGACGGCCACCCAGTCCCGGCTCGTCGCGACGGGCGGGCTCGCCGTGACCGGGCGGGCGGCTGCGGCCCCGAGCGGCCCGGTGCCTCCGGCGCCGGCGAGCCAGGACAGCATCCTGCCCAAACGCCTGCAGGGGAAGAAGTATGCGACGTTCTACGGCGGCTACCGCACCACGAAGGCCTACGACCAGTTCGAGAGCGACCTGCAGACGAAATACCCCGGCCTGGTGAAGAAGATCCAGTTCGGCACGTCGTTCACCGGCAAGAACCCGCTCAACGTCGTGTGTGTCACGCTCGACGCGAAGAAGGGCTGCAAGCTCAACCCGAACACGAAGAAGCCGCGGCTGCTGCTCGAGACCCAGATCCACGCCCGGGAGATCGCCACCAGCGAGATGTCGTGGCGCTTCCTGACGTCGCTCGTCGACGGCTACGGCACCGACCCGCAGATCACCGCCCTGCTCAAGGGCAGCGAGGTCTGGGTGGTCCCCCAGGTCAACCCCGACGGGATCCAGATCACCGAGCAGGGCCTCACCAAGGACGGCACCGGCTCCGACTCCCACGCCTGGCAGCGCAAGAACGACGACGAGAAGCAGACACCGCGCGGAGGCTGCCCGCCGCCGTACGTCGGCAGCCAGCCCGGCGTCGACCTGAACCGGAACTGGGCCTTCAAGTGGGGCGGGGCGAGCACGAGCAAGGACCCCTGCTCCGAGGTGTTCCTGGGCAAGGCGAAGATGTCCGAGACTGAGACGCAGGCGCTCGCCAAGCTGACGGACGAGCTGTTCAAGGACCAGCGCGGCTCCGGCCCCCATGCACGGGCGCCGCTCACCACCACCGGTGAGATGCTCACGATGCACACGGACGGCGGCGTGAACCTGATCCCGTGGGACTACAGCGCGGCGGTGCAGGCGCCCAACGACACGGGCATCCGGTCGCTCGGCTTCCGGCAGAGCTACTTCACCGGTCTGCCGACCGGCCAGTCCGGCCAGGTGCTCTACAGCGTCGGCGGCGGCACCGACGACTGGGCCTACGCCACGCTGGGCATCGACTCCGGCACCTGGGAGCTCGCGGACACCGCCGGATGCAGCGGGTTCTTCCCCGTCTACTCCTGCATGGACTCGTTCGCGAAGACCTATCTGCCCGGTCTCGTCTACACGGCAGGGGCGGCCCGGATGCCCTATAAGCTCTCGCTCGGCCCGACAGTCGTGAACGCGAAGGTGGCGGTCCAGAAGTCCGACGTCGTCACGGCGACGGCCGACGACGGGGCCTTCGGCGCCAGTGGCTTCGGCCGCCCCTCGGCGCAGAAGGTCACGTCGGCGCGGCTGTTCGTCGGCACGGCGCCCTGGGACGGCGGCCAGCCGATCCCGATGAAGGTCAAGGGAAGCGGCAGCAAGGTCACGGCCAGCGTGTCGGTCAAGAAGCCGGCCAAGGACACCCTCGCCTACATCCAGGGCAAGGATGCCGACGGCAACTGGGGCCCGACCCGCGCCGTCTGGCTCCCCGGCAAGGGCTGAGGCGACGCCCGGTCTGACCCGGCCCCGAGGTGCGCCGGACGCGTGCCGCGGGGCCGGGCGGACCCCACACCCGGCCGATAGGGTATGTCGGGTCATGGAGTGCTTCGGTCTGCAGCCCCGGTAGGACCCGATGATCGACTGGTGGGACGTGCTCTGGCGGACGGTCGCGGTCCTGGCGGCGTTCTTGGTGCTGCCGCTGCTGGTAGGCCAGACCGAGCACAAGGCGATGGCCCACATGCAGTCACGCGTCGGCCCGATGTATGCCGGCGGGTTCCATGGCTGGGCCCAGCTGGTGGCCGACGGGGTGAAGTTCGCCCAGAAGGAGGACGTCGTCCCGGCCGCGGCCGACGGACCGGTCTTCCGGCTCGCTCCGGCGGTGGCGCTCATCCCCTATCTCGTCGTGCTCGCGGTCATCCCGCTCTCACCGGACGCCGCCGCTTCGTGGGTCGACCCGAGCCTGTTCTTCGCGCTCGCCGCGATGAGCATCGGCGTCGTCGGCTCGCTGATGGCGGGTTGGTCGAGCGCCAACAAGTTCTCGCTGCTCGGCGGTCTTCGGGTGGCCGCCCAGCTGCTCGCCTACGAGCTTCCGCTGGTGCTCGCCGCGGCATCGACCGCGATGGCCGCCGGCAGCGTCTCGCTCGGCGCCATCGCTGCCGCCTGGAACCCGTGGTGGCTGCTGTGGCAGCTGCCCGGCCTGGTGGTCTTCTTCGTCGCCGGTCTCGCCGAGCTGCAGCGTCCGCCGTTCGACATGCCGGTCGCTGACGCCGAGATCATCTTCGGCCCCTACACGGAGTACACCGGCATCCGGTTCGCGCTGTTCCTCCTCGCGGAGTACGCCGGGATCGTCGTGCTGGCGGGGCTGACCACCGTCCTCTTCCTGGGCGGCTGGCACGGCCCGTGGGCGGACCAGCTCGGCTGGCTGTGGACGCTGGTGAAGACCGGACTCGTGGCGTTCCTGGTGATCTGGGTGCGGGTGGCGTTCCCACGGCTTCGCGAGGACCAGCTGCAACGGGTGGCCTGGGTGTGGCTGGTGCCGGTCGCACTTCTCCAGCTCGCGGTCACGACGACCGGGGTGGTGCTCACGTGAGCCTCTTCGGCAGCGGACTGCTCAGCGGGCTCAAGGTCACCTGGCGGGCGATGACCCACCGGTCGGTGACCGCGCACTACCCGGACTCCCTTCCGGAGCTCCCACCTCGGTCGCGCGGCGTTATCGCACTGATGGAGGAGAACTGCACCGTCTGCATGCTGTGCGCACGCGAGTGCCCGGCCTGGTGCATCTACATCGACTCCCACAAGGAGACCGCGCCGGCCCCGAGCCCCGGCGGCCGCGAGCGCAGCCACAACATGCTCGACCGGTTCGCGATCGACTTCTCGCTCTGCATGTACTGCAGCATCTGCATCGAGGCCTGCCCTTTCGACGCGTTGTTCTGGACCCCCGAGTTCGAGTACGCCGAATACGACATCCGCGACCTGACCCACGAGAAGGACCGGCTCCAGGAGTGGATGTGGACGGTGCCGCCACCCCCGGCGCTCGACCCGGCGGCCGAGCCTCCGAAGGAGGTGGCGGCGGCCGAGCGGGCCGCAGAGCGGTTGCGCGCAGCCGAGCGGGCCGGCGACGACGGATGACGGCCGTCGAGGTGCTGTTCTGCCTGCTCGCCGCGATCGCGGTCGGGTCGGCGCTGCTGGTGGCCCTGAGCACGAACCTGGTGCACTGCGCCCTGTGGCTCGTCGTCACCCTCGGCTCCCTGGCAGGTCTCTACCTGCTGCTCGCAGCCGAGTTCGTGGCCTGGGTGCAGGTGCTGATCTACGTCGGCGCCGTCGTCGTTCTGCTGCTGTTCGCCCTGATGCTCACCCGAGCCCCGATCGGCTCCCTGCCCGACCTCGACGGAACCGGCCGGCTGCTGGCCGCCGGCGTCGCCACGGTCACCGGCGCGGTTCTGGTGACGACGTTCGCGGCGGGCTTTCGCGACGCCCGGCTGCACATCCGGGCGAACGACGTCGGGAGTGCCCGCTCCCTTGGCGCGACACTGTTCGACTCGTGGGTGCTGCCGTTCGAGATCCTCAGCGTGCTCCTGCTGGCGGCGCTCGTCGGCGCGATCGTGCTGTCGCGGCACCAGGAGCCTGGCTGATGCCCGTCCTGTTCCCCTTGGTGACCTCGTCGCTGCTGTTCTCGATCGGCGTCTACGTGGTGCTCGCGCGGCGACACGCGATCCTGGTCCTGATGGGCGTCGAGCTGATGCTCAACGCCGTCAACCTCGACCTGGTGGCGTTCGACGCCTTCTGGCACGACAGGCTGGATGCCGGACAGTCGCTCAGCCTGTTCGTGATCGTGATCGCGGCCGCCGAGATCGGCCTGGGGCTCGCGATCGTGCTGCTCGTCTTCAGGACGCATCACCACATCAACCTCGACGGCCTGCGCGAGCTGGCCGACCGGGACCGGCCAGAAACCGGTGCGGCTGTGCCGGCGGACCGACGAGGTGACGAGGCAGTGACGTCGTGATCCTGCTGCTCGTGATCGTCCTTCCCGTGCTCGCTGCGGTCGCCATCCTCGCGGTGGGCCACCGGAGCGTGCCGGTCGTGCAGACCCTCGGGTGGGGGTCGATGGCCGGGTGCTGGCTGCTCGCCCTCGTGCTGGCGGGCGAACACTGGGGTGTCGAGGTGGTGCCGAGCCGTTTGGTGGCGGGCTCGGTGACGACCGGCGGCATCGCGATCGTGCCGGCGCTGAGCGCGGACCAGCTCACCGTCTCGATGCTGGTGCTCGTCACCAGCGTCGCCCTGCTCGTGCAGGTCTACTCGGTGGCCTACATGCGGCAGGACCCGCGCTACCCGTCGTACACGGCCCTCATCATGCTCTTCACGGCAGCGATGTCGCTCGTGGTCGCTGCTGACGACCTCTTCGTGCTGCTCGTCGGTTGGGAGGTCATGGGCGCCTGCTCCTACTTCCTCATCGCGCACTACTGGGAACGCGAGCCGGCTCGTGCTGGTGCGGTGAAGGCGTTCCTGATGACGCGGCTCGGCGACGTCGGGCTGCTGTTCGGGATCTTCGTGGCCGGCAAGGCGGCCGGCACCTATCGCATCAGCGGGGTGCTCGCCGCGGTGGCGGACGGCCGGGTGAGCACCGGGCAGGCGACGGCGGCCAGCCTGCTCGTCCTGTGTGGTGTCGTCGGCAAGTCGGCCCAGTTCCCGCTGCATTCGTGGCTGCCCGACGCGATGCCGGGTCCGACGCCGATCAGCGCTCTCATCCACGCCGCGACGATGGTGGCTGCGGGGGTCTACCTGGTGGCACGGCTGCTGCCACTCTTCGAGCTGTCGGACGTCGCGATGGACGTGCTTGCTTTCATCGCCGTCGTCACGATGCTCGGGGGAGCGGGTTTCGCCTTCGTGGCCGGCGGATCTGAAGCGCGTGCTGGCCTGGTCGACGGTCAGCCAGCTGGCATACATGTTCGCCGCGCTCTCCCTCGGCGGCTACACCGAAGGCGTGCTCCACCTGCTCAGCCATGGCGCGTTCAAGGCGCTGCTGTTCCTTGCGGCGGGCTCGGTCATCTACGTCGTCGGCAGGCAACGGCTCGACGAGCTCGGCGGTCTGTGGCGGGCCATGCCGATCACCTTCGCGACGATGACGATCGGGCTGGCCACTCTCGTCGGGGTGCCACCGCTCAGCAGGCTTCTTCTCCAAGGACTCGGTGCTCGGGCTCGCCTCCGACCAGGCCTCCGACGGCTCGGCCCGGGGCTGGCTGGTTCTGGTGTGCGGACTCCTGGCCGCCGGGGTCACCGCCGCCTACGCCACCCGCGTCTGGCTTCTCGTCTTCTTCGGACCGACACTCGAGCGCGATGACGCGGCTCAACCGCTCGCGGATCCGTCACCGTTGATGGTCGGCCCGCTCGTCGTCCTCGCCGCCGCGTCGGTGGTCGGCGGGCTGGCGGTGCTGTCGACCGGCTTCCTCGGCGTCTCGGCGCCGTCTCTCCACCCGGTCACCATGGTGGTGACGCTCGTGGTCGTCGCGGCGGGTGCTGGGGCGACGTACGCCGAGTGGCGTCGCCTGGGTGGTGCTGACCCGGCAGTCTCTCTCGGCCGGGTGCGCGGGCTGCTCGACCGCGAGCTGCGCGTCGACGACGCGATCGACGCGAGCGCCGTGCGCGGGGCCATGCTCGCCTCGCGGGCGGCCGCAGCCACCGAGGCCGACGTCGTCACGCCGTACGCGAGGGGGACCGACGCGGCGATGCAGCTGGCCGGCCGGGGGCTGCGCTGGCTACACGGGGGCAACGCGTCGCGCTACCTCGCCGCGATGGTGGTCGGCGCCGTCGCCGTCGCGGTCGTCGTCGGCCGGGTGCAGGGATGACGACCGTCGGGGTCGGCGTCGGCGGGCTGGAGCTGCTGGTCGGGCTGCCGCTGGTCGGAGCGCTCGCGATCTTCCTCGGGGTGCGCGACGACCGGACCGCCGGTCGGGTGGGTGTCGTCGTCGCCTCCGTCGTGCTCGGGCTCTCCGGCTGGGTGTGGGTGGCGGGGCGGCACTCCGGGGGCTTCTCGCTGCAGTCCAATGAGACGTGGATCGGGGCCATCGGGGTGCACTGGCGGCTCGGCGTCGACTCGCTGTCGGCACCGCTCGTCGTCGTCACCGCGCTGCTCACCTGGTGCTGTCTCGTCGCGATGCTGCGCCGGGCTCCCGGCTGCGGACCGAGCCGCGGCCTCGTTGCGCTGGTCCTCCTGATCGAAGGCGCCAGCCTGGGCACGTTCCTGTCCCTCGACCTGATCCTGTTCTTCGTCTTCTTCGAGCTGGTGCTCATCCCGATGTGGTTCGTGATCGCGAACTGGGGGGACACCGCCGACCCGGCCGGCCGGCGGCGGGCGGCGACGACCTTCCTGGTCGCAACCGTCACCGGATCCGCCCTGATGCTCGTCGCGTTCCTGCTGCTGCACCAGGCGACGGGGACGTTCGACATCCCGACGCTGCTGCGCGTCGGTGGCGAGATCCCACGACACACCCAGGTCGCGATTGCCGTGCTGCTGATGCTCGGCTTCGGCGCGAAAGTGCCCATGTGGCCGTTGCACTTCTGGCTGCCCGACGCCCACAGCAAGGCTCCGACCGTCGGGTCGGTGCTGCTCGCCGGAGTGCTCCTCAAGCTCGGGACCTACGGTCTGCTGCGGCTCTGGTCCGGGGCGATCCCGTGGGGTGCCCTGCAGCTGTCGCCCTACCTCGGCGCCCTCGGGGTCGTGGGGATCCTCTACGGCGCCCTCGCGTGTCTGGCTCAGCGCGACCTGAAGCGGCTGATCGCCTACTCGAGCATCGGGCACATGGGATTCGTGCTGCTGGCGATCTCGACCCTGACCCGCCAGGGCGTGCTGGCGGCCAACTTCGCCAACGTCGCCCACGCGCTGATCACCGGGCTGCTGTTCTTCGTCGTCGGCGCGGTCAAGGAACGGGTCGGAGGCACCGACTTCTCGGCAATCGGGCGAGGGCTCTATGGGCGGGCACCCAAGCTGGCCGCGATCTTCGCGTTCGGCGCGATGGCGAGCCTCGGGCTGCCCGGACTGGCTGGCTTCTGGGGCGAGATGCTCGCGATGCTGTCGGCGTTCTCCCCGGCCGCGGCACTGCCCTCGTCGACCTATCTCGTGCTGATGGTGCTCGCGGGACTGGGCGCGGTGCTCACGACGGCCTACTTCGTGGTCGCCGTCCGCCGGGTCTGCCAGGCGGTGCCGGAGTTGCCCCCAGTGGCCGACGTCGCCGCCGACGAGTGGGTCGTCTGGGCGCCACTCGGCGTCGTCACCGTGCTGCTGGGGCTGGCGCCCGGGCTGCTGCTCTGGCTCGGCGGCGCGACATGAGCCAGAGCATCGACTGGCAGGCGATCGCGCCGCCGCTGTGCCTCGTGGTGGCGGGCGTCGTCGCCCTCCTGGGTGACGTGTGGTGGCCCGCAGCGCGAGCCTGGCTGCCGACGTCGGTGAGTCTGACCGCGGTCGTCCTGGCGCTCGGGCTGACGCTCACCATGCCGGACCCGACTCGGGCGTTCTGCCTCCCGGTCTCGCCGCGACGTCCGGCCGGCTGTTCCTGGGAGGTCGACCACGTCACGCTCGTCTGGTGGGTCGTCGTGCTGCTCGGCGTCGGGCTCGTCATCCTGCTGCTGCACCCCTATGTGTCGGACCGGTCGCTGCCGTCGGGTGAGCTGCACCTGTTGTTGCTGGCATCGGCGACCGGCGCTCTCGGGGTGGCCGCGGCCGGTGACCTCGTGACGCTGTTGGTGAGCATCGAGACGGTCTCGCTCCCGGCGTTCGCGCTCGTCGGACTACGGCGAGACGGGCGAGGCGCCGAAGCGGCTCTGAAGTTCTTCCTCGTCTCGGTCGTGGCGACCGCTTTCACCCTGCTCGGGATCGCGATGGTCTATGGCGCCACCGGGTCGGTGGTGGCCGGTCCGGTCGCAGCCGCTGGCCTTTCGGGGGTGGCCGTGACCCCGGTGATCGGGGTCGGGATGACCCTTACCCTGGCAGCGTTGGCGTTCAAGGTGGCAGTCGTGCCGTTCCAGGCCTGGGTGCCGGACACCTACGTCGGCGCCCCGGTGCCCGTGGCGGCGTACCTCTCGGTGGTCAGCAAGGCGGCCGGGCTGGCGGGCCTGGTCGTGGTCCTGGTGCGGTTCTTCCCGGCCTACGACGACAGCTGGCGACCGCTGATGGCGGGCGCCGCCGCGGTGACCATGTCTGTCGGGAACCTCGCAGCCCTGCGGCAGCAGCATGCCGTGCGGCTGCTCGCCTGGTCGTCGGTGGCGCAGGCGGGCTATCTGCTGGTGCCGCTGGCGGCCGGCGGGAGCATGCGTGACCTGGGGGCGCTCCAGTCCTACGTGGTGGTCTATGCGGTCGTGAACATCGCCGCTTTCGCCGCGGTCGCTGTCGCGTCGCGGTGGGGGGCGACGACCGTCGGCGACCTGGCCGGGCTGGCCCGGTCCCACCCGCTCGTCGGCGGCACGCTCGCGTTCGCCCTGCTGTGTCTTGCCGGCCTGCCGCCAGGCGTTATCGGGCTGGTGGCCAAAGTGGTCATCTTCCAGAGCGCCGTCGACGGGCGGCTCACCTGGCTCGCCGTCGTGATGGCGGTCAACGTCGCGATCGGGCTGGTCTACTACCTGCGCTTCATCGCCGTTCTGCTGCGGCCGGCCCCGGATGATCTCGCCTCACGGTCGACTTCGGCGTTGATCTCCCGGCCGACGCAGGTGGTGCTGGGCGTCACCCTGGCGGCGGCCGTCGTACTCTCCGTGCTGCCTGGGCCGCTGCTCAGCGCCGTCTACTCCTGAGCTGCCTCGGCCGGCCGGAACCGATCGGCGTGAGAGTGAGCCGGACTCAGCTGCGCACCGCGGCCCCGCCGACGTCGCGCAGGGACTGATCAGTCGGTCGACTCGCTTGCCGACAGCGCGGCCCCGACGATGCCTGCGCGGTTCCTGAGCGTCGCCGGCACGATCTCGGTCGTGATGTCTATCAGGGGCAGGAACTCGGCGGCGTCCTTGCTGACGCCGCCCCCGACAACGATCAGATCTGGCGAGAAGAGTCTCTCGAGCGTCCGGTAGTAGACGGTGAGTCGCTTGGCCCAGTGTCGGTAGGAGAGCCCTTCATTCTCCTTGGCTGAGTGGGCGGCCCGTTTCTCTGCGTTGTGACCGTCGATCTCCAAGTGGCCGAGCTCGGCGTTCGGGACCAACACCCCGTTGTAGACCATGGCCGAGCCGATCCCGGTGCCGAGGGTCGTGACGATGACCAGGCCCCGGCGGCCGGCCGCCGCGCCATACCGCGCCTCGGCCAGTCCTGCGGCATCGGCGTCGTTGATGACATGCACGCCGCGGCCTGTGGCCGTGGTGAAAAGGGCGTCAGCGTCGGTGCCGATCCAGCCGTCGTCGATGTTCGCAGCTGAACCGACGACGCCGTGCCGGACGACTCCCGGAACCGTGACGCCGACGGCGCCGGTGGAGTCGGGAAAACGATCCAAGAGCTCGACGAAGACCTTGGCCACCGCCTCGGGCGTCGAGGGTTGGGGCGTCTTGATCTTGACCCGGTCGGCGGCGAAGCCGCCCGTCTCGAGGTCGACCGGCGCACCTTTGATGCCGGAGCCACCGAAGTCGATGCCGAAAGGATGTGCATCCATGACGCTCATCTCCTCACGAGGTGCCACGTTGGCAGAGTCCCGCTCTGGACAAGGCGAGACGATGCCAGGGCTGTCGTCGTCGCTGCCGGGGCGCCGATGGAACCCACGATAGGGTGCGCCGGCGTAGCCCGCAGCCCGCAGCCGGCAGCCCTGGCAGTGCGGACTGGTGACGTCCGCGCTGACCCGGCGACCTGGCCGGCAGGTAGCCTCGTCCGATGCCTGAACTCGAGCGCCTGCGGGCTGAACACGCTGCGGCGACCCTGGCCTTCGAGTCCGCGAATCGCTGCTACTTCGCGGCCTCCATCTCCGACCGCGGCGACGAGTATTTCGAGCATTTCACCGAGCGCTACGACGCTCTACTGGCAGACCAGGAGGCGGGTGGCGGTGCCTACTACGTGCTGGTCGACGAGGACGGGTCGGTGATCGGACGCTTCAACCTGATCTTCGTCGAGGACGGTGTGGCGGTGCTGGGCTACCGCCTCGCGCAACATGTCACCGGCCGCGGGGTTGCCACTGCGACGGTTCGTGAGGTGTGCTCGTTCGCTGCTTCGCGCCACGGCGTGAGCACCCTCCGCGCCGCTACCTCCCACGGCAATGTGGCGTCGCAGCGAGTGTTGCTCAACGCCGGTTTCACCGAGGTCGGGCCGGCCGATCCGTCAGAGGTCGGCGGACAGCAGGGCACCCGTTATGAGCGGGACGTGGTCGATGATGCGGTGCCGCCTGAAGAGGTGCCGACTGGAGAAGTACCGGCTGCAGAAGCTGTCCAGATCAGCGCGCCTGACTCGCGATCTGCTGCCACCTCCAGGCACGTGTGGCATGGTGCTGTCCCGTGATCGACGACGCCGCGAAAGCCAACCTGTACAACTACCTGAAGCACGAGCGTGAGGCGGTGCTCGCCAAGCTCGACGGGCTTTCCGAGTACGACGTCCGTCGCCCGCTGACCGTCACCGGGACCAACCTGCTGGGCCTGGTCAAGCACCTGGCGACCTGGGAGGCCAGGTACCTCGGCGAGGTCTTCAACCGTCCCTTTCCCGAACCCCTGCCTCGCTGGGACGTCGAGGCCGAGCGACTCGCCGACATGTGGGCGACCGAGCACGAGTCCCGCAGCGACGTCGTCGGCCGCTACCGACGCGTGTGGGACCACAGCGACGCGACAGTGGACGCCCTCGCCCTCGATGCGACGGGCCGGGTGGCCTGGTGGCACGACGCCGAGGTGCCCCTGTTCAACATCCTCGTCCACCTGCTTGCCGAGACCAGTCGGCACGCCGGCCACGCCGACATCCTGCGCGAAGAGCTCGACGGAGCGGTCGGAACCGACGCAGAGAGCATGGCCATGACGTGGCACGACTCAGCCTTCTGGACGGAACGGCGCGAGGAGATCGAGGCCGCCGCCAGATCAGCCGGTTGACCTCCATCGCGAGCCAAGAGTGCAGATCCGCTGATGCCGCCCAGAGCGTGATTCAGCGGTAGTTGGTGAACTGCACCGCGAAGTCGTAGTCCTGAGCCTTGATCAGGGCGATCACCTCTTGCAGGTCGTCGCGCTTCTTGCTGCTCACGCGGAGCTCGTCCCCCTGGATCTGCACCTTGACCCCCTTCGGGCCTTCGTCGCGCACCAGCTTGGAGACCTTCTTGGCCTGCTCCTGGTTGATGCCTTCCTTCAGCCCGATGTCGATCTTGACCTCCTTGCCGGAGGCCCGAGGCTCGCCGACGTCGAGCGTCTTGAGCGACTGTCCCCGCTTGATGACCTTCTCCTTGAGTACGTCGACCACGGCCAGCGCCCGCTCGTCTGCGTTGGCGGTCACCTCGATCGAGTCATCGCCGTGCCATCGGATCGTCGCCCCGGTGTTCTTGAAGTCGAACCGCTGGGAGATCTCTCGGGCCGCCTGGTTCACGGCGTTGTCCATCTCCTGCCTGTCGATCTTGCTGACGACGTCAAACGACGAGTCGGCGGCCATCGCTCGGCTCCCTCCTGTGCGCGGTAGACACTTTGCGTTTCGCCCTGGGCCTCAGGGTATTCTGTTCCCTCGCTGCACCGGACCGACAGGGTCCCGCAGCCCTGGCAGGTTGCCCGAGTGGCCAAAGGGAACGGTCTGTAAAACCGTCGGCATCGCCTACGTTGGTTCGAACCCAACACCTGCCACCACGTCGCGCCCGGTCCCTCGACCGGGCGCGCGCTGCGTTCTTCCCGCCGAGCCGTCAGGTTCTTACCGCCGAGCCGTCAGGTTCTATCCCGCCGAGCCGTCAGGTTCTTACCGCCGAGCCGTCAGGTTCTTACCTCCGAGCCGTCAAGTTCTTCCCGCCGAGCCGTCAGGTTCTTCCCGCCGAGCCGACCGGTTCGGTCTGGCGTCCGCTCCACCGAGCGCTATGACGGCCAGGTGCGCGGACGTCGTACCCGTCAAGCTCAGCTCGTCTCGTTCTGCTCGTCGCGCCAGGCCACCCAGTCCCGCAGCGGCGCGAGGTCGTAGTCGGGCCCGCCGATGCCGAGGGTGAACAGCCGAGCCCCGATCTCGGCCAGCGCAGGTCCGCGACTCGCCGGGTCGGTCGCCGGGACGCCGACGGACCGCTCGATCGCGGCCGGGTCGCGGCCCTCCTCCGCACACCAGTCGTCGAGCACGGCGGACTTGTGCCGGAACGTGTCAGGCTCGCCGAAGGTGTGCCAGATGTCGGCGTAGCGGGCGACGAAACGAAGCGTCTTGCGCTCGCCGCCGCCTCCGATCAGCACCGGGATGTGGCGGGTGGGCGGCGGGTTCAGCTTCCCGAGTCGCGCCGCGATCCGCGGCAGCGCCTCGCCGAGTGCGTCGAGCCGGCTGCCCGCGGTGCCGAACTCGTAGCCGTACTCGTCGTAGTCGTGCTCGAACCAGCCGGAGCCGAGGCCCAGGATCAGCCGCCCGCCGCTGATGTGGTCGACCGTGCGCGCCATGTCCGCGAGCAGCTCCGGATTGCGGTAGCTGTTGCAGGTGACCAGCGCGCCGATCTCGACCCGCTCGGTCGCCTCGGCCCAGGCGCCGAGCATCGTCCAGCACTCGAAGTGCTGCCCGGCCGGGTCGCCGTTCAGCGGGAAGAAGTGGTCCCAGTTGAAGATGATGTCGACACCGATCTCCTCCGCCTCGGCCGCCGTACGGCGGATCGTTGCGTAGTCCGCGTGCTGCGGCTGCAGCTGCAGCCCGACCCGGAACCGCCCGGGGCCGGAGGAGTGCTGGTCAGCGGGGGGATGCGTCATACCCGGCAGCCTAGCTATTCCACCCAGCCCGGCAGTCCGTCACGATCTGGGGGACGCCAGACGAAGTGCGGCCCCGAAGCGTGACGAACCACACCGGGGGGCTGGGATGGGCGACGAGGCGAGTCTCGCGACCACGGCCGGTAGCCGGCCCGCTCACAACGGCGATTCGCGCTCCGGGGCTGCCGCTGTGTATCCTCATACGTCGCTTGCCCCAATAGCTCAGTCGGTAGAGCGTCTCCATGGTAAGGAGAAGGTCTACGGTTCGATTCCGTATTGGGGCTCTGGAGTCGGCGCCTATCCTGGGGAGGGTGGGTTGCCGAGTCCGGCGGCGGGGTAGCTCAGTCGGTCAGAGCACACGGCTCATAATCGTGGTGTCGCGGGTTCAAGTCCCGCCCCCGCTACCACGCACCGACCGACCCGCAGCACGACGACAGTTCCACCTGGCAGACCAAACGCGCAGATCCGAAGCGAGGCAGCACCGTGGCAGCAAAAAGCGGAGACATCCGTCCCAAGATCACGCTCGCATGCACCGAGTGCAAGGAGCGCAACTACATCACGCGCAAGAACCGGCGCAACGACCCCGACCGCATGGAGCTCAAGAAGTACTGCCCGCGCTGTCGCTGTCACCGCGCGCACCGCGAGACTCGCTGACCTCTGGCGCAGCAGCGCCCACTCGCCGTACGACGGCACTCCGACCCGCCTCGCGCCACCATCGGCGCCGGGCGGGTCGCGTCGTCTGAGCCATCAGGCTCTGGCGCTCCCGGACCTCTGCCACCTTGCCGCGTCGCGCGCCGCCGAGTCCCGTTGGGATAGCGTCAGCGCATGCCTCTCGACCCTGCGCTGTCCGGTCGCACGTTCGCGGTCGAGACGCCCTACCACGTCAGCCGGGAGAAGATCGCCGAGTTCGCGGCCGCGATCGGCGCCGACCCGGGTCAGGACCCGGAGACGGCGCCGTTCACCTTCCCGATGGTCGTGGCCTTCGGCCTGATGGGCGAGCTGATGCGTGACCCGACCGTCGGCATCGAGCTGCGCAACGTCGTCCACCGCGACGAGCGGATCGAGCAGGTCCGTCCGGTCTGCGCCGGCGACGTCCTGGTCGGACGGCTCACGGTCGACGGGGTGAAGGCGGCTGCGGGCATCGACATGATCGGCACCCGCACCGAGGTCACCACAGCCGACGGCGAGCTCGTCTGCACGGCGACCGCGACGCTCGTCCACCGCGGGAGCGGCTCATGAGCCTCGAGACCGGCCAGCAGCTGGAGACGTGTAGCTTCCGGATCACCCGAGCCGACCTGGTGCGCTACGCCGGGGCGTCCGGAGACTTCAACCCGATCCACTGGAGCGACCGGGTCGCGACGTCGGTCGGGCTGCCCGGAGTGATCGCCCACGGGATGTATACGTTCGCGCTCGCCGCACGAGCCGTCGAGAGCTGGGTCGACGACCGCTCGGACGTCGTGTCCGTCACCGCGCGTTTCACCAAGCCGGTGGTCGTACCGGATGACGACGAGGGTGCCACGGTCACCGTCGCCGGCCGGGTGAAGTCGGTGGCCGACGGGCAGGCGACCATCGAGCTGACGGTCGCCCACGAGGACCAGAAGGTGCTCGGGATGGCGGCCGCGGTCGTCAGGTGCTGACCCGCACCGACGAGCCGCTCTCGCGCTGGACCACGCTGCGCCTGGGCGGTCCAGCGGCGCGCTTCGTCGAGGTTTCCGACCGGTCGGAGCTCTACGACGCGGTGGCCGCCGCTGACGCCATCGGCGAGCCGGTCGTGGTGCTGGGCGGAGGCAGCAACCTGGTCGTGGCCGACTCCGGTTTCCCGGGGACCGTCGTGCACGTCGTATCGCGCGGAGTCTCCGCCACGACCGACGGGCCGCGGGTGAAGGTCACCGTCGAGGCCGGCGAGAGCTGGGACGCCCTCGTCGGGCGAGCCGTCCAGGCCGGTTGGGTGGGGGTCGAAGCGCTCTCGGGCATTCCCGGGACAGTCGGCGCCGTCCCGATCCAGAACGTCGGCGCCTACGGCCAGGAGGTCTCCGAGACGGTTGCGGAGGTGCAGGTGTTCGACCGGCGGGCCGGTCGGGAGCAGACGCTTGCTCCCGGGGACTGCGGCTTCGGCTACCGCACGAGCATCTTCAAGCGAGAGCCACAGAGGTACCTCGTCGGGGCGGTGACGTTCCGGTTCGAGCTCGGCACGCTCGGTGCGCCGGTCCGGTACGCCGAGCTGGCCGGCCGGCTGGGCGTAGCTCTTGGCGAGCAGGTCGCCGCGGCCGACGTACGACGGGCGGTGCTGGACCTGCGCAGGAGCAAGGGCATGGTGCTCGACGACTCCGACCACGACACGTGGAGCGCCGGTTCCTTCTTCACCAACCCGATCGTCGCGGCATCGGCGTTGCCGGCCGGGGCTCCGGCGTACCTGCAGCCCGACGGTCGGGTCAAGACGAGCGCGGCCTGGCTGATCTCCCGGTCCGGCTTGGAGAAGGGTTACGGGAGCTCGCGGGTCAGCCTCTCGACGAAACACCCGCTGGCCCTGACCAACCGTGGTGACGCCACCACGGCCGACCTGCTGGCGCTCGCCGCCGAGGTCAGGGACCGGGTCGAGGCCAGGTTCGGCATCGTGCTCGAGCCCGAGCCGACGCTGGTCAACTGCTCGCTCTGACCTCCCTGGCTCCGGATTCGTCCGGCTCTGCGGATTCGTCCGGTCGGCTTCCGGCTGAGAGTCCGGCTGAGAGTCCGCGCGCTGGGTCGGATGAATCCGGGCACCCGGACGAAACCGCCTGGCTCGGCGGTAATTTCCTGACGGTTCGGCGGTAATTTCTTGACGGTTCGGCGGTAATTTCTTGACGGTTCGGCGGTAATTTCTTGACGGTTCGGCGGGGTCAGCCGGATGAGTACGGCGGGAAAGGGTCGGCCGCCAGCCAGTCGTCGATCTCCGCGAGCAGACCCGTCTGGATGTCGGCCGGTGCGGCCGACCCCCGAACCGACATCCGGGCCAGCTCCGCGAGCTCGGCGTCGCTGAACCCGTGGTCGTCCCGGGCGACCTGGTACTGCTGGATCAGCCGGGAGCCGAACAGCACCGGGTCGTCGGCGCCGAGCGCGAGCGGGACGCCGGCGTCGTAGAGCAGCCGGAGCGGCACCACGGCTGGGTCCTGGTAGACCCCGAGGGCGATGTTGGACAGCGGGCAGACCTCGAGGGTCACCGCGTCGGCAGCGAGCCGCTCGACGAGCCGGGGGTCCTCGACGGAGCGCACGCCGTGGCCGATGCGCCTCGCGTTGAGCACGTCGAGGCACGGCCAGACGCTCTCCGCTCCCATCAGCTCACCACCGTGCGGCGTACACAGCAGCCCTGCCCGGTCGGCCAGGTCGAACGCCCGGGCGAACGACAGCGCCTGGCCGCGGCGCTCGTCGTTCGAGAGGCCGAAGCCGACCACGCCGCGGCCGGCGTACTGGGCTGCGAGACGTGCGAGCGTGCGAGCGTCGAGCGGGTGCCGGGTGCGGTTCGCGGCGATGATGAGGGCGATCTGCACGCCGGTCCGCTGTGACGCGTCACGCGCAGCGTCGATGACCAGGTCGGTGAAGGCGGTGATCCCGCCGAACCGCGCCGCGTAGCCGCTCGGGTCGACCTGCAGCTCCAGCCATCGCGACCCCTCCGCCGCGTCGTCCTCCGCGGCCTCTCGGACCAGCCGACGTACGTGGGCCTCCGTGTACAGCACCGAGCGCGCGATGTCGTAGAGCCGCTGGAAACGGAACCAGCCCCGCTCGTCGGTCGCGGAGAGCCGGGGCGGCCAGTCCTTCGTCAGCGCGTCGGGCAGCGTGAGGCCCTGGTCGGCCGCCAGCTCGACGACGGTCGCGTGCCGCATCGACCCGGTGAAATGCAGATGGAGGTGTGCCTTGGGCAAGGTCTCCAGCGGCCGAGCCCCGTGAGTCACCGCGGAGCCGCCCGCCATCACCCGGTCGCGAGCAGGCGCTGGATCCGGCTGACCCCTTCGACGAGGTCGTCGTCCCCCAACGCGTAGGACAGCCTCAGATAGCCGGGGGTTCCGAACGCCTCTCCGGGTACGACGGCCACCTCGACCTCGTCGAGGATGACCTCCGCCAGCTCCGCTGACGTCGTGGGCACCCGCCCGCCGATGTCGCGGCCGAGCGCTCCCCTGACGCTCGGGTAGGCGTAGAAGGCACCCATCGGCTCCGGGCAGGCGAAGCCGGGCACGTCGTTGAGCATCCGCACGATGGTGTGCCGCCGACGGTCGAACGCGGCACGCATCGTGGCCACCGCGCTCAGGTCCCCGGACACGGCGGCGAGCGCCGCCCGCTGACAGACGTTCGCGACGTTGGACGTCAGATGCGACTGGAGGTTGGTGGCCGCGGTGACCACGTCGCGCGGAGCGATCATCCAGCCCACCCGCCAGCCGGTCATGGCGTAGGTCTTGGCGACCCCGTTGAGGACGACACACGTCGAGGCGATCTCCGGCGTCTCGACGGGGATCGACGCGAACGTGGCGTCACCGTAGACGAGATGCTCGTAGATCTCGTCGGTGAGCACCCAGATGCCGTGCTCGACGGCCCAGCGGCCGATCTCGCCGATCTGCGCGGCCGAGTAGACAGCACCCGTGGGGTTCGAGGGCGAGCACAACAGCAGCGCCTTGGTGCGCGGCGTCAGCGCGGCCGAGAGCTGCTCGGTCGTGACGAGGTAGGCCTGGGTCTCGTCTGCGGTCACCTGGACCGAGATGCCGCCGGCCAGCGCGATCGCCTCCGGGTACGTCGTCCAGTAGGGCGCCGGGAGCAGCACCTCGTCACCGGGGTCGAGCAGGGTGGCGAACGCCTCGAAGACGGCCTGCTTGCCACCGTTGGTCACGAGGACCTGGGACACGTCGACCTGGTAGCCGGAGTCGCGCCGGGTCTTCTCGACGATCGCCGCCTTGAGCTCGGGGAGCCCGCCGGCGGGGGTATAGCGGTGGTTTCGCGGGTCCTTCGCCGCCTGCACCGCCGCGTCGACGATGTAGTCGGGGGTCGGGAAGTCGGGTTCGCCGGCACCGAACCCGATCACGGGCCGACCGGCGGCCTTGAGTGCCTTCGCCTTCGCGTCGACGGCCAAGGTGGCAGACTCGGTGATGCCGCCGATGCGGGCGGAGATTCGGCGTGGCTCGGGCGCGGCTGCTCTGGTCATGCTGCCATCGTCCCACCTGCTCCGGACGGCGGCGAGCGCCGGTCCGTGCCGAGCGGGTGGCGCCTGCTGCCCGGCTTGGCCGCGGTCGCCGGTTCGACCTCACGGCCCGGACGCCGTACACTTTTGGTCTTGGTGGCTCGTGCACCCTAGATCGTCATGCCCCGACATGGGCCGCTTGACTCCAAGGTGACCGGGGCGCCGGAGGGCAGTGGCTCAATTGGCAGAGCTCCGGTCTCCAAAACCGGCGGTTGGGGGTTCGAGTCCCTCCTGCCCTGCACGACGACAGTGACCAGAACAGCAGGAAGGTATAGCGGTGACAGAGACTCGGGCCACGAGCTCCTCGAGCGAGCGACGGCCGGGCGGCAGCAGTGGCCGCACGGGTCTCGGGCTGTTCTTGCGGCAGGTCATCGCTGAGCTGCGCAAGGTCATCTGGCCGACCCGCGACCAGCTGACGACCTACTTTGTCGTGGTCCTGTTCTTCGTCCTGGTGATGATCGGGATCGTCTCGGTCTTGGACTACTCGTTCAACTCCTTGATGTTCAAGGTCTTCGGCTGACGCTCGGGGGCCAGGACGTTTCATGAAACCTAATCTGTGAGTGATGTGAAAGTGACGGAAAGCAACGTGTCAGAGCCGTACGACGAGACCACCGGCATCGCGCCGGCCCCGGCGGGCGGCGAGCTGCACGATCTCACCGACGCGCAGGTCGCCGAGGCAGGCGCCGAGCCGGAGGCCGAAGCTGAGGCCGAGGCTGAGGCTGAGGTGGGGGCCGACTCCGAGACCGACTCCGAGACCGTGGATGCGGCTGTCGCGTCCGACGACTCAGCGGCAGGCGAGCCCGGGGCCGAGGCCGCCGACTCCGACTCCGACTCCGAGGCCGACGTCGCGACTGCCGACCTCGAGCCGACCCTCAGCCCGTTGGAGGAGTTCCGGCTCTCGCTGCGCTCCAAGCCCGGCGAGTGGTATGTCGTGCATACCTACTCGGGCATGGAGAACCGGGTGAAGGCCAACCTCGAGAACCGTACGAGCTCGCTCAACATGGAGGACTTCATCTACGAGGTCCACGTGCCTCAGGAAGAGGTCGCGGAGATCAAGAACGGCCAGCGCAAGATGGTTCGCCGTACCGTGCTCCCCGGCTATGTCCTGGTGCGGATGGAGCTCACCGACGAGTCCTGGTCGGCCGTCCGCCATACCCCGTCCGTCACGGGCTTCGTCGGGCACAGCCACCAGCCGGTGCCGCTGAGCCTGCAGGAGGTCGAGGACATGCTCGCGCCCTCGATCGTCGTGGAGGCCGTCGGCACCGAGCAGCCCGCCCCGAAGAAGGTCGAGTTCGCCGACTTCTACAGCGGCGACTCGGTGATGGTGGTCGACGGTCCGTTCGCGACCCTGCACGCCACGATCACCGAGATCAACCTCGACGCCCAGCGGGTCAAGGCGCTGGTCGAGATCTTCGGCCGGGAGACTCCCGTCGAGCTCAGCTTCAGCCAGATCCAGAAGAGCTAGCGGCGTCGGCCACGACCGCGCCGGTCAGCACTGTCCACCATCGAAAGAGAAACCACGACATGCCTCCCAGGAAGAAAGTCGCCGCCCTCGTCAAGGTGCAGCTCAACGCGGGCGCGGCCACTCCGGCGCCGCCCGTCGGCACCGCGCTCGGCCCCCACGGCGTCAACATCATGGAGTTCTGCAAGGCCTACAACGCCGCCACCGAAGCCATGCGCGGCAACGTGATCCCGGTCGAGATCACGATCTACGAGGACCGCAGCTTCACGTTCATCACCAAGACGCCGCCGGCCGCCGAGCTGATCAAGAAGGCCGCCGGGCTGGCGAAGGGCTCCTCGGTCCCCCACAAGGAGAAGGTCGGCAAGATCAGCCGTGACCAGGTCCGTGAGATCGCGACCACCAAGATGCCCGACCTGAACGCCAACGACGTCGACGCCGCGATGAAGATCGTCGAAGGCACGGCACGCTCGATGGGAATCACCGTCGACCGCTGAGCACCACCAGCACCACCAGCACCACCAGCACCACGTGGCAGGGCCGCGCTGGCCCATCCGACCACACCTGGCCAGGCTCCTCGGAGCCAGTAACGAAAGGACCCGGCTCATGCAGCGCAGCAAGGCATACAAGGCGGCCGCCGCCAAGATCGACGCCGACAAGCTCTACTCGCCCCTCGAGGCGATCCGGCTGACGGCCTCCAACACGGCCACGAAGTTCGACCCGACCATCGATGTCGCCATGCGGCTCGGGGTCGACCCGCGCAAGGCCGACCAGATGGTGCGCGGCACCGTCAACCTGCCCAACGGCACCGGCAAGACCGCCCGGGTGCTCGTCTTCGCCAACGGTGACAAGGCCGAAGAGGCCAAGGCTGCCGGCGCCGACGTGGTCGGTGGCGACGAGCTCATCGACAAGGTGAACGGCGGCTGGCTCGACTTCGACGCCGTCGTCGCCACCCCCGACATGATGGGCAAGGTCGGCCGGCTCGGCCGCGTCCTCGGTCCCCGTGGCCTGATGCCGAACCCCAAGACGGGCACCGTGACCCCCGACGTCACGAAGGCGGTCAACGAGATCAAGGGCGGCAAGATCGAGTTCCGCGTCGACCGTCACGCCAACGTGCACTTCATCATCGGCAAGGCGTCGTTCACGCCTGAGCAGCTCGCCGAGAACTACGCCGCGGCGCTCGACGAGGTCCTGCGACTGAAGCCGTCGAGCTCGAAGGGTCGCTACCTCCGCAAGGTGACGTTCTCCTCGACGATGGGTCCGGGTGTGCAGGTCGACCCGAACCGCACCCGCCAGGTCACCGTCGACGACGCGGACGCCTAGCCGCCGTACCCGAGGGCGCACAGACTGCTGAGTCGCCTTCCCAGCGGCTGCCGGAGGCCCGGCCAGATCTCGTCTCTCTCGGGAGAGACGAGAGGCTCAGGAGGGCGGCGCCTTTCCATCGGGGGATGGCTTACGGCGGAAGCCGAGCCAGAGCAGCCCGGCACCGACGACCGCGACGAGCGGTCCGATCAGCGCCCACTGGGTCTCGCCCGACATGGTGCTCCCTTTGAGCACGCCGAGCCCTTGCAAGGTGAACGTGAGCCCCATGGCGAGGATGATCGCGCCGATCAGCACCACAAGCGTCTTGGTCATCCGGCGTCCCCCTCCTGGGTCGCGGCCAGTTTAGCCGCCTGTCGCTCGAGATAGTGCCTCTCGGGCTGGCTGCTGGTACGGCGCGCCGCGGCCCGGTACTGCACGATCGCCCCCTCGTGGTCGCCCGCCATCTGCAGCAGGTGGCCGCGGACCGCCGCCAGCCGGTGGTTGCCCGCCATCCGAGGGTCGTCATCGAGGGTGGCGAGCAGGTCGAGCCCGGCGGCGGGCCCGTTCGCCATGCCGGCGGCGACCGCCTGGTTGAGCGTCACCATCGGGTTGTCCGCGAAGCGGCGCAGCACGCCGTAGAGCGCGAGGATCTGCGGCCAATCCGTCTCCTCGGCGCTCGCCGCCTCATCGTGCACCGCGGCAATGGCCGCTTGCACCTGGAACGGACCGAGCACGGTCCGGGTCATCGCGTCGGTCAGCAGGGCGACACCCTCGGAGATCGCATCCGCGTCCCATCGGGTGCGGTCCTGCTCGACCAGCGGGATGAGCTCTCCGTCGGGCGTTGTTCGAGCGGGCCGCCGAGCATCGGTCAACAGCATCAGGGCCAGCAGCCCCGCGACCTCGCCGTCATCGGGAAGGAGTCGCCGCAGCATGCGGGTGAGCCGAATGGCCTCCTTCGCCAGCTCCTGACGTACCAGGTCGGGACCTGAGGTGGCGGTGTATCCCTCGTTGAAGACGAGGTAGAGCACGTGCAGGACTGCGGCGAGCCGGTTCTGGAGATCGGCGGCCGGGGGCATCCGGAAGCGACCTCCGGCGTCCTTGATCCGTTGTTTCGCACGGCTGATCCGCTGCCCCATCGTGCTCTCGGGGACGAGGAATGCCCGGGCGATCTCCGCTGTGGTGAGGCCTCCGACGGCTCGGAGCGTCAGGGTGATCTGCGACGGAGCCGTCAGCGACGGATGGCAGCACAGGAACAGCAGGACCAGCGAGTCGTCATCGTCGGTGGCTGCCTCCACGTCGGCCGGGGCGCCGAGGTAGTCCGCTGGCAGGGCCCGACCCGCGACGGCGTTCTCGCGGCGCTCGCGAGCCTGGGCGGTCCGCAGCAGGTCGGTCATCCGGCGCGCCCCGACGCGGATGAGCCAGGCCTTCGGGTTGGCTGGCCGTCCGTCATGCGGCCACTGCGTGACGGCCGCGAGGAGCGCCTCCTGGACGGCGTCTTCCGCAACGTCGAAATGCCCGTAGCGTCGAACGAGCGCCCCGAGGACCTGGGGCGCGAGGTCACGCAGCAGGTCCTCGGTGCTCTCGTCCCCGTCGGCATAGCTGCCGTAGGTGAGCAGCAGGAACCTCATGCTCACACCCCTTCCAGCCGCCCCCTAGACCTGTGGAGCCTCGCCGATCTCACGGAGCTCGATCGGTGCCTTGAGATAGCGCACCAGACGCGCCGCGATCTCCTCGACCCGCTCGAACGACGCCACGTCGAGGATCCAGAAACCGGCGAGGAACTCCTTCGCCTCCGCATAGGGCCCGTCCGTCGTGACGGTGTCGTCCCCGGCCGGACGCACCGTCCGGGTACCTGCCGGGCCGGCGAGTCCCTCGGCGCTGACCAGCTCCCCGGTCGCCCTCAGCTCCTCGTCGAGGTCGTGCATGAACGCGACCATCTCCCGCATCCACCGGCGCTGGTCGTCGGTGAGGTTCTCCAGGTCGTAGACCTCTTCCGTGCCGTAGGTCAGCATCATGTACTTCATTGCGCGTCTCCCTCTGTCTGCGGTGCCCACGCGGCACCGTCACCCGGTACGTCGGAGCCGAAGCCCCGGCTTCGACATGCTCACGTGGACCGAGGTTCTGGTTCGCCCGCAGGGTCGTCCGGCGGCCGGCCGATGGGGAGATGCTACGGAACGACGGGGGGCACCTGAGCCGGAAAGGTGGCCATGTGGTGCGTCACGGCACCCACGCACCGGTCGTCGTACAGCAAGATGGACCCATGCTCGATCACCTCGGAATCCAATGCTCAGACCTGGCCGCCAGCTCCAGCTTCTATGACGCCGTCCTGGCCACGCTCGGCGCCAGCCGGGTCATGGACTTCGGTGTTGCCATCGGCTACGGCCGGGACAAGCCCGACTTCTGGATCGGGCGTCACGACTACGGCGAGGGCTTCCGTGAGTCGCACATCGCGTTCGCGGCGCCTGACCGCGCGGCGGTCCGGGCCTTCTTCGAGGCCGCGGTGGGTGCGGGCGCCGACGTGCTGCACGAGCCCCGGCTCTGGCCGGAGTACCACGAGACCTACTACGGGACGTTCGTCCGTGACCCGGACGGTAACAACGTGGAGGCCGTCTGCCACTCCCCGGAGTGACCCGGCCGGCTGCGTGCTTGCGCCGTCCTGCGGGAGACCCGGGCGCATCTCGAGGAGCCGGACGAATCCGGGATCGCCGGGGATGTCCGCCTAGAGCATGCTGACGTCGGTGAGGTGGACGACGGCCTCGCCCGCCTCGTCGGAGGCGGCCAGGTCGATCGTGGCGCTGATCCTCCAGTCGTGGTGATCCTCTGGGTCGTGCAGGATCTGCCGGACCGTCCACAGGCGACCCGGCAGCTCGGGTGTGGTGTCGATGGCCACGAGCGCCGGACCGCGGGCATCGGCGTCGGTGCGGATCTCGTCGTGCTCCTCCCAGTACGACGCCAGCGCCTCCCGCCAGGCGTCCGCGTCCCAACCCGACTCCGCATCGAGCTCGCCCAACGCCGCCCAGTCGTGCCTCGCCGCAAGCTCGACCCGGCGGAACATCGCGTTGCGCACCAGCACGCGGAAGGCCCGCTCGTTCCCGGTCACGGGCCGCACCTCGGCGTCGAGTGACGGCGGCCGGACGGCGTCCCCGATGTCGGCTGGAGCCCCCGCAGGCGTCGTCAGCGCCTCCCACTCGTCGAGCAGGGAGGAGTCGACCTGTCGGGTGAGCTCACCGAGCCAGGCGATGATGTCGTCGAGCTCCTCGTTGCGGGCCGCCGCCGGCACGGTATGGCGAAGCGTCCGGTAGGTGTCGGCGATGTAGCGCAGGACCAGACCTTCCGACCGCGCGAGCGAGTAGAACCCGACGTACTCGACGAACGTCATGGCGCGTTCGTACATGTCGCGCACCACCGACTTCGGCCTTACCTCGTGGTCGGCCACCCACGGATGGCCTGTGCGATAAGCCTCAAAGGCCACGTCGAGCAGCTCCACCAGGGGACGCGGGTAGGTGACCTCGTCGAGCAGGTCCATCCGCTCGTCGTAGTCGATGCCCTCGGCCTTCATCGCGGCGACGGCCTCCCCGCGGGCCTTGAAGAGCTGTGCCGACAGCACCTGCCGCGGGTCCTCGAGCGTCGCCTCGACGACCGAGACGACGTCGAGGGCGTACGTCGGGGCGTCCCGGTCGAGGAGGTCGAGGGCCGCCAGCGCGAACGGCGACAGTGGCTGGTCGAGCGCGAAGTTGGGCTGCAGGTCGACCGTCAACCGCACGCCGCGCCCGTCCGCCTCCGGTTCGGGCAGCCGTACGACGACACCGCCAGCGAGCAGCCCCCGGGTCATCGCGACGGCCTGGTGGATGTGCCGACGCCGGTCGGCGGGTGTCTCGTGGTTGTCGGTCAGCAGCCGCCGCATGTGGGCGAACGGGTCACCGGGGCTTGCGATCACGTTCAGCAGCATCGAGTGGCTGACGCGGAAGCTGGAGGTGAGCGGCTCCGGCTCGGCGGCGACGAGCCGCTCGAACGTCCGCTCGCCCCACGTGACCGCTCCCTCGGGCGGCTTCTTGCGCTGGACCCTCCGGAGCTTGACCGGGTCGTCTCCGGCCTTGCGGACCCGGCGTGCGTTCTCCACCTCGTGCTCCGGGGCTTGCACGACGACACTGCCCATCGTGTCGAAGCCGGCGCGACCGGCCCGGCCGGCGATCTGATGGAACTCCCGGGCCCGGAGATGGCGGGTGCGCTGACCGTCGTACTTGCTGAGGCCGGTCAGCACGACCGTCCGGATCGGGACGTTGATCCCCACGCCCAGGGTGTCGGTGCCGCAGATCACCTTGAGCAGTCCGGCCTGCGCGAGAGTCTCGACGAGGCGCCGATAGCGGGGGAGCATCCCGGCGTGATGGACCCCGATGCCGTGCCGGATCAGCCGCGAGAGGGTCTTGCCGAAGCCTGCCGTGAACCGGAAGTCGCCGATCGCCTCCGCGATCGCGTCCCGCTCGGCCCGGGTCGCGAGCGCCAGGCTCGACAGCGCCTGTGCGCGCTCGATGGCCTCGGCTTGGGTGAAGTGGACGACGTAGACCGGGGCCTGGTGGGTGTGCAGCAGCTCCTCGAGGGTCTCGTGGACGGGGGTGCTGACATAGCTGAAGTGGAGCGGCACTGGTCGCTCGGTCGTGGCGATGACCGCGGTACGTCGGCCGGTCCGCCGGGTGAGGTCGGCCTCGAAGCGCGACATGTCGCCGAGCGTCGCCGACATGAGCAGGAACTGGGCGTGCGGCAGCTCGAGGATCGGGACCTGCCAGGCCCAGCCGCGGTCGGGCTCGGCATAGAAGTGGAACTCGTCCATCACCACCAGGCCGACGTCGGTCTCCGCTCCTTCCCGCAGTGCCTGGTTGGCGAGCACCTCGGCGGTCGCCGCGATGATCGGAGCGCCGGGGTTGACGGCGGCGTCACCGGTGAGCATGCCGACGTTGGCGGGCCCGAAGACGTCGCAGAGCGCGAAGAACTTCTCCGAGACGAGGGCCTTGATCGGCGCGGTGTAGTAGCTGCGTCGGCCGTGGGCCAACGCGGTGAAGTGCGCCCCGACGGCGACCAGGCTCTTGCCCGAGCCGGTCGGGGTGGCGAGGATGACGTTCGCCCCGTCGACGATCTCGATGAGGGCCTCGGTCTGGGCGGGGTAGAGCGTCAGCTGCTGCTCCGTCGCCCACGCCTCGAACGCGTCGAAGAGCGCGTCGGGGTCCGGGTGGTCCGGGACCCGGGCGGCCAGGTTGGGGGGAGCAGGCAGCGACATCGTGCCTCCATCGTGCCTTGCCGCTCCGCCGAGGATGTCGGCCCACCGGAGGTGCAAGGCCCCTGCATCATCACGGTGGCCGCGCGTCGAGATGGCGGCATCGTCGCCGGTGGCGCCTAGAGTCGGTCCATGGGTCTGCGGCTGGTCGACATCCTGACCGACGAGGTGATCCTCCGGTCGGTCGGTTCGGCTGCGTTCCATCGCGGCAGCCAGTATGCCTCCGCCGGGGCGGTATCCGAGCTCACCGTCAACGAACGGGATCGAGTGCTGGTGGCGAGCGTGCATGGCTCGGCTCCTCAGCCCTACCAGACGCTGGTCAGCTTCCGAGGCAGTGCTCCCGTCGACGCGCACTTCGTCGTCCGAGGCGTCTGCACGTGCCCGGTCGCCATCGCGTGCAAGCACGTCGCCGCGGCGATGTTCGCCGCCCGGGCAGCTGCTACCCCCGAGCAGCAGGCCCTGGCGGCCAGGGCGGGCTGGGAGCAGTCCCTCGCCGGGGTGGTCCAGGCCGAGGCCGAGAGACAACGCCTCGAGCAGGAGCCGATCGGGCTGCAGTTCGAGCTGGTGACCCCCGACCACCGGTCGCACCAGCACTACCCGAGCGGACCGCCGAGGTCGGGTACCCCGCAGCCCCCCCGGGTGCGGATCCGCCCCGTCGTACCCGGCCGGAAGGGCTGGGTACGGTCCGGCGTGACCTGGCGAGATCTTCCCTACGACATGTGGAAGCCGCGCGTGCGGGCCCATCGGCAGGTGCTCCAGGAGCTCTTCGCCGCACACCAGTCGAGCCGGCGCCACTACTACGGCTCTGCGGGTGACCAACCCGTCTACCTCGACGAGTTCGGTGACTCGCTGTGGCCCCTGCTGGCGCGAGCGGTGCAGGCGGGCGTGGAGTTCGTGTCGTCCAAAGGTACGGCGGGACCGGTCACGTTGAGCCCGGCCCCGGCGACCGCCACGCTCGACCTTCGGCAGGACTCGGCCGCCGGTCCTGCGCAGCTGACGAGTGTCATCCGGCTCGGCTCGACGGACCTGCCGCTCGACGCCGTGCAGTTCCTCGGACACCCGGCTCATGGCCTGCTTCTCGACCGGTCACGACGGCCCACTGGTGATGAGGGGGGCCTGCTGCTCGCACCTCTCACGGAGCCGCTCGGCGAGGCGGCCCTCCGGCTGATCGCCGCCCAACGCACGATCGAGATCCCCGCGGGCGATGTCGCCCGATTCCTCACGGACTACTATCCGCGGCTGCGGCTGAGCATCGCGGTCGTCTCCTCGGACGAGAGCCTGCAGCTTCCCGAGATCCAGCCGCCACGGCTCTGTCTCACCGTCACGCATCTGCCGGACCATCAGGTGAGCCTCGACTGGGACTTCGGCTATCCGATCGGCGACGAGACCCGGCACGTCAGCCTGGAGGACTCCACCGCGCTCGCGGGGCTTCGTGACCTCGGCGCCGAGCGTCGGCTGCTCGAGCGTCTGCGGTTGCCGGACGACCGGCTGCCGATGCTTCGCGCCGGGTCGGCCGGGTCGGCCGGGTCGCGCCGGCTGGTGGCCTCGGTGCGGCTGGCCGGTCTCGATGCGGTGTTCTTCGCGACCGAGCTGTTGCCGTCGCTGCTCGCCCGAGACGACGTCGAGGTCGAGGTGGTCGGAACCCCCGTGGGCTACCGCCGTACCGAGAGCGCCCCGCTGGTGAGGGTCTCGGCGACCGAGACTTCGGACAGTGCCGACTGGTTCGACCTCGCTGTCGCTGTCTCGGTCGATGGCGAGGAGGTTCCCTTCCAGGACCTCTTCGCCGCCCTCGCCCTGGGTGAGAGCCACCTGATCCTCGAGAGCGGCACGTTCTTCAGCATCGAGCGGCCGGAGTACGACGAGCTGCGGCGGCTCATCGACGAGGCGCGCAGCCTCCAGGACCGCGAGTCGCAGGGCCTTCGGGTGAGCAGCTACCAGGCCGGGCTCTGGGACGACCTGACGAAGCTGGGCGTCGTCGATGCGCAGAGCGAGCGGTGGGCCCGCACCGTGAAGGGTCTGCTCGACCTCGACGAGGTTCCGCAGCCCGACCTGCCCGCGGGTCTCGTCGCGGAGCTGAGGCCCTACCAGCGTGCCGGCTACAGCTGGCTCGCGTTCCTCCAGGACCACGGCCTCGGCGGGATCCTCGCCGACGACATGGGCCTCGGCAAGACGCTCCAGGCGCTGGCCCTGATCTGTCGCGCCGTTGAGCGCGATCCGGACGTTGGCCCGTTCCTCGTCGTGGCACCGACGAGTGTCGTCCACAACTGGGGCCTCGAGGCTGCGCGCTTCGCCCCGGACCTCGGGGTGGTCTGCGTGGGTGAGACGGAGGGGCGCGCTGCCCGCACGCTCGCGGAACGGGTCGAGGGCGCCCAGCTGGTGGTGACGTCGTACGCCCTGCTCCGGATCGACTTCGAGGCCTACGACGCGCTGCCCTGGACCGGGCTGGTGCTCGACGAGGCGCAGTACGTGAAGAACCACCAGGCGAAGACCTACCAGTGCGCGCGACGGCTCGGCTGCGCCCTTCAAGCTGGCGATCACCGGCACGCCGCTCGAGAACAACCTGATGGACCTCTGGTCACTGCTGTCCATCGTGGCTCCCGGGCTGTTTCCGAGCCCGCAGCGGTTCACCGAGAGCTACCGCAAGCCGATCGAGAAGGGCACCGATCCCGAGCTGCTGGCCCGGCTGCGGCGGCGGATCCGACCGCTGATGCTCCGGCGTACCAAGGAGCAGGTCGCGACCGAGCTGCCACCGAAGCAGGAGCAGGTCCTCGAGGTGACTCTCCAGCCGCGACACCAGAAGATCTACGAGACGCACCTGCAACGGGAGCGGCAGAAGGTGCTCGGCCTGATCGGGGAGATGGACCGGAACCGGTTCGCGATCTTCCGCTCGCTCACCCTGCTGCGCCAGCTCAGCCTGGCACCCGGTCTGATCGACGAGAAGTACGCCGACGTCCGCTCGAGCAAGGTCGACGCCTTGGTGGAACAGCTCGACGAGGTGGTGCGGGAAGGGCACCGCGCGCTGGTCTTCAGCCAGTTCACCGGCTTCCTCACATTGGTCCGCGACCGGCTCGACGCGGAGGGAGTCGACTACTGCTACCTGGACGGCCGCACCCGCAACCGGGCCGCTCAGATCGACCGGTTCAAGGGTGGCACTGCGCCGGTGTTCCTCATCAGCCTGAAGGCGGGCGGGTTCGGGCTCAACCTCACCGAGGCGGACTACTGCTTCGTCCTCGACCCCTGGTGGAACCCGGCGGTCGAGGCGCAGGCGGTCGACCGCGCCCACCGCATCGGTCAGGACAAGACGGTGATGGTCTACCGGCTGGTCGCGGCCGGCACCATCGAGGAGAAGGTGATGGAGCTCAAGGCGCGCAAGCAGGACCTCTTCGACAAGGTCATGGACGATGACGCCCTGCTGTCCGCGCCGCTGACCGCGGACGACGTCAAGGGCCTGTTCGGGCTCTGACCGTCGGAGCCCCGTGACGGCCTTGAGCAAGGCGACCGACGTGATGCTCGGCGTCGAGTAGCCCGAGGTCAGACCTCGGACCTGGGCTGGATCAGGATGCCCGGCCCGGCCCAGGACCGCCCGCCTCAGGCAAACCGGCACGCTGCGTGACCAGGCTGTCACGGCGGCCAGACAAGCCTCAACTCGTACGATGACGACATGGTTGACCGCTCTGCGCAGCTCGCCAAGCTCCGTCCCTACAACCTCGTGGCTGGAAGTCTGCACCTTGCCCAGGCGGTGCTCATCGTGGTGTTGGCCAACGCCTTCGCGCTGCCCGTGCAGGCCAGCTACATGACGGGTCCTCCCGGGCCCACGGTGGGCCGCCAACCGGTCACGCTCTTCGACCTCGGCTTCGCCTGGGCGATTGCCGCCTTCTTCGCGTTGTCGGCTCTCGCCCACTTCGGCGTGGCCGGCCCCGGCTGGGGGTCCTACCAGGCCGAACTCCTCAGGGGCCGCAACCCCTACCGCTGGTTGGAATACTCCGTGAGTGCGTCGATCATGATCGTGCTGATCGCCATGCTCGTCGGCATCAACGACATCGCGGCCCTGGTGGCCTTAGTGGGTGTGAACGCGTCGATGATCGGGTTTGGCTGGATGCAGGAGCGCTACGAATCGCCGGGGGAGGGGCTTGGGCCGTTCTGGATCGGTTGTCTCGCCGGGATCGTCCCGTGGTTCGCCATCACGATCTACCTGGTCGGACCCGGAGCCGACGCGCAGCCACCAGGGTTTGTCTACGGCATCTTCTTCTCGCTGTTCATCCTGTTCAACTGCTTCGCCGTGAACCAGTGGTTGCAATACAAGCAGGTCGGCAAGTGGAAGGACTACCTGGTCGGCGAGCGGGTCTACGTCACCTTGTCCCTGATCGCCAAGAGCTTGCTGGCCTGGCAGATCTTTGCTGCGACACTGGCATGAAGCGCCCCGCGCCACGGCGGCGACTTCCTCGGGCACCGGGGCGGTCATCCCGAGGCTACGCCCATGACGGGAACGGCTGGGCCGCCTGATGAGCCGACCCGATGAGAGAGTGGGCGGCACACAGGCGCAACAAGGTCAGCTTGCGATCGACCGTCAACGCACAGGGAGGGCCCATGGCGGGCTGGGACATCTCCGACCTCGACCGGCGGGTGGTGGAGGTGAGCATCGATGTGGTGTCCCGGGTGACCATCGATGACCTCGACCGCCCGACGCCGTGCGCCGAGTGGAGTTTGGCAGACCTGCTGACCCATATGACGGTCCAGCACGTCGGGTTCGCGGCCGCTGCCGACGGGCGAGGAGCCGACCCGGCGGTCTGGAAGATGGCGACACTCGGGGAAGGCGCGGTGGCCGCCTATGCCGAAGCGTCCGGTCGACTGATCGAGGCCTTTGCCGATCCCGGCGTGTTGGACCGGGACTTCGAGCTGCCGGAGATCGGTGCCCCCGGGCCCTTCCCGGGCAGCCAGGCCATCAGCTTCCACTTCATCGACTACGTCGTACACGGCTGGGATGTGGCCCGGTCGATCGGCCTTGGGTTCGGCGTCGACGAGGACCTGGTGGAGGCGGCGCTGCGGGTGGCTCGACTCGTGCCGCAGGGGGAGGCTCGATTGCGGCCGGGCGCGGCCTTCGCGCCGAACCTGCCGGTGCCCGACGGGGCATCCGACTTCGACGAGGTGCTCCTCCTGCTCGGCCGCTCGCCCTCCTGGCCGAACACCTCCGCAGGCGCCTGACCCAGCGCTCTCAGCGGTAGGAGCTGCCGAACGTGCCGAGCAGCGTCACCTCGGTCGTGCAGGCCAGCACCGGGTCGCGCGTGTGCGGGCCGGTGTCCGCCGCCGGTGCGGGTGCGGTGACGTTGGCCCGCATCGTCATGCCCGGCGGTACGTCCCGCCGTACGCTCCGGGTCACGTCGTTGCCGTCCGGGAGATACCACACCGCCTCGACTCGGTACGACAGCCCGACGTTGCCGCTGTTGGCGAACAGCACCGATGCGGTGAACCGTGGGCCTCGAACCCCGCGTCCGGTGCGGCCGGCGGTTTGTCTACCGCAGGTCGCCTGGTAGGTTCCCTTCGGCCGAGCAGCCTCGGCCGACGGCATCGGTGAGACCGGAGCAACGGATGGTGACTCGACGGGCTCGGGCACGACCGTCGTCGTGGTGGGAATCGGCTGTGCTGCCGGTGGCTCGTGGCCAGGTCGTAGCTGATAGACCACCCCCGCGCCGACACCGATGCCGACCAGGAACGCCAGCACCACCGAATACCAGCCACGCCACGTCGGCAGGTGTCGAGAACGCTTCGGAGCGAACGCGACCGTGTCGGCGTCATCCAGTGGGGCCGACCCGGAGTCTTCCCACTCCGAGTGTTCCCCGCGACGCTCATCCATGGCCGTCAGCTCACGTCGGTGAGACGACCACGACCAGGTCGCCGCCCTCGAGGCTGCGGGGTCCGGCCAGCACGACCCGCTCGACGGTGCCGGCGATCGGCGCGGTGATGGAGGCCTCCATCTTCATCGCCTCGATGGTCGCGACGGCCTCGCCGACCGCCACCACGTCACCGACCGCGACCAAGGGGGAGACGACGCCGTCGAAGGGCGCTCCGACGTGCCCGGGATGGTTCGGGTCGGCGCGCTCCTGCGACGGTGCCGCGGAGGACACGGAGCGGTCGCGCACCGAGACCGGTCGTAACTGACCGTTGATCGTGCACATCACGGTCCGCAGCCCGCGCTCGTCCGGCTGGCTGATCGACTCGAGTCCGAGGATGAGCCGTACTCCTTCGTTGAGGTAGACGTCCTGTTCGTCATCGAAGGTCAGCCCGTAGAGGAAAGCGCGGGTTGGCAGCACGCTGAGGTCGCTGTACTGCGCCCGGGACTGGATGAAGCTGGCGGCCGGACCCGGCAGCAGCAGCCGGTTCAGCGTCGTACGGCGGTCCGACGTCAGGCCGGACACGTCGCCAGGCTCGAGCTCGGTCTCCATCCGTCGGATGGTCCGTCCCGCCAGCGCCTTGGTCCGGAACGGCTCGGGCCAGCCCCCTGGTGGGGTGCCGAGCTCGCCGGACAGGAAGCCGATCACCGAGTCGGGGACGTCGAACGCCCCCGGGTCCTCGGCGAAGGCGCGCGGGTCGGCGCCGACCGCCACGAGATGCAGGGCCAGGTCGCCGACGACCTTGCTCGACGGTGTCACCTTGACGATGTTGCCCAGGATGTCGTTGGCGGCGGCGTACATGTCCTCCACCTGCTCGAACTTCTCCGCGAGCCCGAGAGCGATCGCCTGTTGCCGAAGGTTCGAGAGCTGGCCGCCCGGGATCTCGTGGGTGTAGACGCGGCCCGTCGGTCCGGGCAGGCCCGACTCGAAGGGCGCATAGAGCCGCCGGGTCGCCTCCCAATAGGGCTCCAAGTCGCAGACGGCCGCGAGGGACAGCCCGGTGGCCCGGTCGGTGTGATCGGTGGACGCGACCAAGGCGGACAAGGACGGCTGGCTCGTCGTACCCGCCAGGGCAGCACTCGCGACATCGACCGCGTCGACGCCGGCGTCCGCCGCGGCCAGCAGGGTGGCGATCTGTCCGCCGGCCGTGTCGTGGGTGTGCAGGTGCACCGGAAGGTCGAAACGCTCCCGGAGGGCGGTGACCAGGGTGTGCGCAGCGGGTGCTCGGAGCAGACCGGCCATGTCCTTGATGGCCAGGATGTGCGCGCCGGCCTCGACGATCCGCTCGGCCAGACGCAGGTAGTAGTCGAGGGTGTAGAGCGTCTCCCCGGGATTGGAGAGATCCCCGGTGTAGCACAGGCAGACCTCGGCGATGGTGTTGCCCGTCGCCCGCACCGCGTCGATGGCGGGCCGCATCTGCTCGATGTCGTTGAGGGCGTCGAAGATCCTGAAGATGTCGATGCCGGTCTCGGCCGCCTCGGCGACGAAGGCGTCGGTGACCTCGGTGGGGTAGGGCGTGTAGCCGACGGTGTTGCGGCCGCGCAGCAGCATCTGGAGGCAGATGTTGGGTGACGCTGCGCGCAGGGTCGCGAGCCGCTCCCAGGGGTCCTCGGCGAGAAACCGCAGCGCCACGTCGAACGTGGCGCCGCCCCAGGCCTCGAGGGACAGCAGCTCGGGCGTCATCCTGGCGATGTGGCCGGCGGCAGCCGTGAGGTCGCGGGTGCGGATGCGCGTGGCGAGCAGGGACTGGTGTGCGTCCCGCATCGTGGTGTCGGTGACGGCAATGGGCACCTGCGCCCGCAGGGCGGCGGCGAACCCTTCCGGCCCCTGTTCCGCCAGCCGCTGCCGGGAGCCGTCCGGGGCGGGAAGGCTGAGGTCGATGGGTGGCAGCTTCGTCGCCGGATCGACCCGGGTGGGACTCTCGCCGTTGGGCTTGTTGACGGTGACGTCGGCCAGGTAGTGCAGCAGCCGGGTGCCGCGGTCGGCCGAGGATCGGGAGGTGAGGAGCTGCGGATGCTCCTCGATGAAGGACGTGGTGACATGTCCGGCCCGGAAGTCCGGGTCTTCCAGGACGGCGAGAAGGAACGGGATGTTGGTGGCGACGCCACGGATACGGAACTCCGCGACGGCACGCCGGGCCCGGTCGATGGCCATCTCGTAGGTTCGGCCACGGCAGGTGAGCTTGGTGACCATCGAGTCGAAGTACGCCGACACCTCGGCACCCGCGTACGTCGTACCACCGTCGAGCCTGATGCCCGCGCCACCCGGTGAGCGGTAGGCAGTGATGTGGCCGGTGTCCGGGCGGAAGCCGTTGGCCGGGTCCTCGGTGGTGATCCGGCACTGCAGGGCCACACCGCGGGTCTGCACGTTGTCCTGCCGTAGCCCCAGGTCGGCCAGCGACTCGCCGGCCGCGATCCGCATCTGCGACTGGACGAGGTCGACGTCCGTGACCTCCTCCGTGACGGTGTGCTCGACCTGGATGCGCGGGTTCATCTCGATGAAGACGTGCCGCCCCTCAGGGTCGACAAGGAACTCGACGGTGCCCGCGTTGCAGTAGTTGATCTGCCTGGCGAAGGCGACGGCATCGGCGCAGATCCTCGCCCGGAGCGCCGGGTCGAGGTTGCGGGCGGGCGCCATCTCGACCACCTTCTGATGGCGCCGCTGCAGGGAGCAGTCGCGTTCGTAGAGGTGGATGACGTTGCCGGCTCCGTCGGCCAGGATCTGCACCTCGATATGACGCGGGTCCGTGACGGCCTCCTCCACGAACATGGTGGAGTCCCCGAAGGCGCCTTCGGCCTCACGCATCGCCGCCTCGACGGACTCCCGCAGGTGGTCGGGGTGGTCGACCCGGCGCATGCCGCGTCCGCCACCCCCGGCGACGGCCTTGACGAAGACCGGGAAGCTCAGCTGCTCCGTGTCACGGCAGATCTGGTCGATGTCGCGAGACGGTGCGATGTTGGCGAGCACAGGTACGCCAGCCTCCTTCGCGGCC
The DNA here is from genome assembly GCA_963820035.1 of uncultured Actinomycetota bacterium. Taxonomy (GTDB): domain Bacteria; phylum Actinomycetota; class Actinomycetes; order Propionibacteriales; family Nocardioidaceae; genus JAWWPG01. Next base: position 182,028 of record CAWFYK010000001.1, read on the forward strand.
TCGACCGCCATCGACTTGTTGCCGGTGAGGCGCAGCACCTCGACGGGTGGTCCGATGAACGTCAGACCTGCGGCCAGGCATGCCCGGGCGAGGGCGGGGTTCTCCGAGAGGAAGCCGTACCCGGGGTATACGGCTTCGGCGCCGGAGTGCAGCGCGGCCGCCACGATCGCCTCCGGGTCGAGGTACGCCCTGACCGGGTGTCCACGTTCGCCGATCTCGTAGGCCTCGTCGGCCTTCATCCGATGCTCGGACCCGCGGTCCTCGAACGGAAAGATCGCAACGGTCTTGGCCCCCAGCTCGTACGCCGCCCGAAAAGCCCGAACGGCGATCTCGCCGCGGTTGGCCACCAGCACCTTGGAGAACACATGACGAGGCTAGACCCTCGTGCCCTCTGTCCTCGCTCTCCGCCGAACGCTTGACCTGCGCCTCGCTTGCCCTGGATCCCTACGTTCTCAGGATCTCAGCCCCCTTCGGGTGCGGTTCTTAGGGGGGTGATGTTTTAGGCGGCAGTGATGGGGGCGGCTGGTGCCGGGGCTGGTTCGCGGTGCCGGGTGCGGTTCTGCACGCAAAGTGGAACGTTTCGGGGGCTCAGAACGCGGTTTGAGCCCCGAAACGTTCCACTTTGCCGCCGATTCAGATCGATTCGGAACGTTGCGGCTGGCTTCGCACTGCCCCGACAGCCACTGCGTTCCACATCGCCTGCGGACGGGGCTTCTGGGGCTGGTGGGACAACATTGCGTTGCGAAAACCGCTCGAGTGGCCCCATCACTGGCTGGGAGCGGCTTTCAGAACGCAAAGCAGTCTCACCAGTCTCATGCGTCCCAGACGTTGACCGCACCCGGCAACTCGACCCCACCGGCCCCGCACCGTCCCCGTCGTTGCCGCCTGAAATCGCACCCAAGTCCGACCGCACTCGGCAACTCGACCCCACCGGCCCCGTCGTTGCCGCCTGAAATCGCACCCGGCAACTCGCCTGCAGATCACGACCGTCTCCCCTAGGCTCGGCGGAACTCTCCGCCGCTCGCGTAGCGGCGGGCGATCTCGAAGGAGCAGGCGTGACCCGGGACGGCACCCTCATGAGACGCATCCTCGTCGGCATCGCCGCCGCTGCGACCGCGAGCTCACTTCCTCTGGCGTGGCCGACCGCTGCGCTGTCCGAGCCACCAGCCGCGACATCGGCCGCGCCAGCAACGGCGGACGCCGAGACCAGCGGTGGGTGGGTCACCGGCGTCGTCGTCGACGGCAACGGAGACCCCGTCGCGGGCGACCTGGTCAACGCCCTCGGACCGAAGGAGGTGCCGGAGGCCGGGATCATCGGCCACACCGACCGGCGTACCTGGACGGACAAGAACGGCGCGTTCCGAGTGCGGCAGCCGGATCGACACGGGTATCTCGTGCAGGTCTGCAACCCGGAGCCCAGCAATCGGCGCGCCTGCAAGGAGACCGCGCAGGGTGTCGACCACATCATCACCTACGTCGGGCCGGACGGAACGACAGACGGCTGGGTGTTGCAGACTCGCTTGTTCCCGAGCACGCAAACCGATCGCGACCTCGGCACGGTGACGGTGAAGCCTCCGAGCTTCGTGCACGGGCGAATCCGCGGGGCGGCCAACCAGCAGATCCGGATCGTCCGGCGCAACGGCAGCGTCGCCTACTACAACGAGACTGACGGGCGTGGGGCGTTCCGCTTCCAGGGTCTGGCGCCGGGGCCCTACCGGGTCGAGGCCGGCGGCGACGGCAGTGGCTGGCTGGCCTGGCGGTCGGACACCTTTCAGCTCGGCGTGGCGGAAGACCGCCAGGTCGACGGCGCGCTCGACCCGGGTGCCGAGATTCACGGAGTGCTGCGGTCGAACGGCGGTCCGGTGCCGTTCACCGACGTCCTGGTGCGCAAGCTCCACGGTGCGCTCGTCGCGGCCGTCACCACAGATGCCCAGGGGCGCTACCGCGTCACCGGGCTGCTCCCTGGAACCTACCGAGTGGGGATTCTCTACGACGGCAGCGACTACCAGCGACACGGTGTCGTCGTCGCCGTTCCTGAGGCGCACGCATCCGTGGCCCAACGCATTGTCGTCGGCAAGGGTGCCACTATCACCGTCGGCCTGCGGGCGGGCGGTCAGCCGGCAACTCGTGCGGTCGACGAGCTTCGCGACCGATCAGGAATGCCGGTTCTCGGTCTCCGCAACGACGGCACGGGCCACGTCAGCTACCCGGGCTTGTCTCCCGGCTTCTACACCGTCGTTGCGGCGTCCAAGACGCGGTATGTGACCGCGACCGTGCGGGTGAGGACGGCCAGGGCCTATGACCTGGGGACGCGATCTCTCGACACACCCACCCTCACCCTGACCGGACGGACCGCGCCTCATGCGGTCGTCGAGGCCAAGACCGGCCAGGAGTGCCCACCTGACAAGCCCAGGGAGTTCGGGGTCTTCCAGTTCGTCGAGAGGGCGGACGCGGCGGGTCGCTACACGTTGCACGGTTTGGTGCCCGGGCTCTACATGCTCGGCTCAGACGGATGGCCGAGGAACTACGCGGCGCGCTGCATTCCCGACGTGACCATCAGCCAGGACCAGTCGAGGGACCTGCCGCTCACGGTGGGCAGCACTGCGTCGGGGCGCCTCGTCTACGCGTCGACGGGCACGCCGGTCATCACGACGCTGTCGTACGAGCTCTCCCACCCACGCGGACTGCCCACCAACCCCACCGGGGAGCACCCGACCCGAGCAAAAACCAGAAATGCATCCGGCGACTTCACGATCGACCGCCTCCCGGCCGGCCGGGCCACCGGAGCCCTCTCCCAAGGCGCCGACCTCGAGCAGATCAACTCGCCGCGGTTCCTGGTGATCTTCCCGTTCCAGGACGGCACTCCCTACTACCTCACCAGTAAGCGACGAGCCGTCGACGTCGGCCGGCACGAGGACCTGAAGCTGGGCGACATTCCGATCTACCTGCACGGCTGAGCCGCTTGTCCTAGTCGAGGGCGCTCATCGGGGGATCCGCTGAGCCCGGCACCTGGCTGCGGTCATCGACCGCGTGTGGTTTGCTCAGGTCAATGAAGCACCTGGGCATTCTGGCGCACAGCATCGAAGGGGCGGCACTCTGTTTCCGGTCGTTCTGCCAGCAGGGATTTGCGGAGCTGGGTCCGCACGACCATCCCGACGTCACCCTTGACGCCATCGCACTGGCGCGCAGTATGCCGGCCTGGGACAGCGGGGACTACCCGGCGGTTCGAGGCATCCTGGCCGAGAGCACGCGACGACTCTCGATGGCCGGTGCGGACTTCTTCGTCTGCCCCGACAACACCGCTCACCAGGCCCTGGAGCTGCCAGGGCCGGATCTCGCGATCCCTGGCCTGCACATCGCCGAGGTGGTCGCGGATCGAGCCGTGGCTGAGGGCCGCATCCGAGTGGGAGTGCTCGGCACCAGATACCTGATGGGCGGGCCCGTCTACCCCAGGGCGCTGGCCGCCCGGGGAATCGCCTTCGAGGTGCCCGGGCCCGTTGACCGCGGGACCGTCAACGCGGTCATCTTTGACGAGCTCGTCGCCGGAGTGTTCACCGAGGCCTCGCGCCTGGAGTTCGTCCGGATCATCGGTCGGCTGGCCGAGTCAGGCTGCGACGCGGTTGCGCTCGTCTGCACGGAGATCCCGCTCCTCGTATCGCCGGATGACTCGCCGTTGCCCACCCTCGACTCGACCCGGCTGCTTGCCGGGGCGGCCTTCGAGGTCGCCGTCGGCCGCCAGCCACTACCCTCATGGCGCGGCGGACCGCTGCTCGACTGAGGGCAGCCCCGGCTCGTGAACACCACTGCCCTGGCGCTGGTCCTGACGGCTGCTCTGCTGCATGCCATCTGGAACCTCTCCGCCAAGCGCGTCCAAGGCAACGGCGCGCACTTCGTCTTCCTCTACACGAACGTCAGTGCGGCAACCACGGTGCCGGTGGCCATCGGCTGCCTCGCCGTCACCCGCCAGACACCGCAGTGGACGTGGATCTTCGCGGCCGTCGTGACCGCGGCCTGTCACGTGCTCTATGGAGTCGTGCTCCAGCACGGTTACACCGTCGGCGACCTCTCGGTCGTCTACCCGGTCGCGCGGGGTTCGGGGCCCGGTCGCCTACCTGCTCGTGCTCTACGCGCTGCGGCGGGCGCCGGTGACCCTCGTCGCTCCGACCAGAGAGCTCAGCATCGTGTTCGGTGGACTCGCGGCCTGGCTCATCCTGAAGGAGCCGCACCCGGTACGCCGGCTCGCCGGTGCCTGCGTCGTCCTGTTGGGGATTGTGGCGATCGCCTTGTCGTGAGCGGGCGACCCCGCGACCGAGGGCGGATCGGGTCGGTCTGACCTAGCTGGCTGTAGGTCTTGTCAACTTTGCTGGTGGGCATAGTTGTTGGCTCCGCGGCGCGGGGCTGGTGTGTGCTGTTGGCCGACGGGGTGGTTTGGGGTGGTGCCGGGCGCCCACGCTGACGTATGCGACCTCACTGAGTGGGTCATCTGGCGTCGTTCGGGCTGCTGTGATGGCGAAGGGCCGGGCGCCAAGCTAGAAACGGCGTAACGCGTGAGCGTCCGCCATAGCCTCCACGGCGTCTGGTCCGGCCCTTCGTTGGTCCCACGATCTCACCGGGTGGCCGGAGTTGTGAAGAGGGTCAGATGACTCCTTGGTGTTCGATGGGCGGCGGGTCGGGGCTTCCTCGTCGCCCGATGATGCGCCGCCGCTGGTCGCCGTCAAGGTTCGGTGCGCATGGCTGCGGCCTGGCGTGGATGTTGACGGCTCGGGCGCGGCGGCAGGTTGGCGCCGATCGAGGAATCCCTGGGTGTGGTCAGGTCCAGCGGGTCGGTTCGTAGCCGGTATGGTCACGGACCATCGCGAACGCGATCCGGTTGGCCCGATGCGCCAGCGCGCACGCGATGACGCCGCCGTGCTTGCCTCGTGCCTTCAGGGTTGCCGCGTAGGCCTTCGCGGCAGGTTCGCTCTGCCACAGTCCGATCCCGAGGTCGATCAGGGCGCGGCGCAGCTCGACGCTGCCTTCTCGGCTGATGGAGCCGTCGCGGCGTCGGCCGGCGGACTCGTACTGGGCCGGGGATAGGCCCGAGGTCCGATAGAGCTGCCGGTGGCTTGGCCAGCGGGTCGGGTCACCGACGGCGGCGCCGTAGTTTCCGGCCCGGACGGTCCCCCAGCCCGGTGTCGTGGTCAACGTCGCGAATGGGCTGCCCGGCAGCAGCATCGTCAGCTGTGCCTCGGCGGCCTCGACCTGGGCGTCCAGGTTGGCCAATAGGACCAGGTCCGCAGCCAGCACCTGGCGGGCCACAGCCGCATCCGGCATCGGCAAGGCGTCACGAGCGGCCACGACGAGCCGGTCGGCGACCGTTCGCCGCACCTGCAAGCCACGCGCCGACGCGAACCGGATGAACCGGGTCGCCCCCAAGGTGGCGAGCCGCCTCGGGTCGGCGAAATGCTCCGCGACCAGCCGCCCGACCTTGGTGCCCAGCACGTCCGGCAGCGCCAATGTCAACCCCGGGAACGACCGGTCCAGCTGCCCCAGCAACTGGTTCTTGGTGGCCGTCCTCACCGCCACCCGACGGGTCCGATGCGCAGACCACGCGGTCAGCTGGCCGATCACCTCGGCCCGGCCGGCGACCGGATACCCGCGGCCGGACAGCACCAGCTCGGTGATCGCGTCCAGATCGATCGCGTCGGTCTTGACCCGACGCCGACCCTGGACCCGTCGCTGCTCGCCGACATGCGCCGGGTTCAGCTCCAACACCAGCCAGCCGGCCGGCCACGCCGACGGCGCCACCAGCGGCCGATGGTAGTGACCAGCAGCCTCGACCCCGACGCGCACAGCCGTATCAGCGGCGGGCAGCGCCCCACGGACACAAACCAGAGCATCCGCAAGACCCGGGGCCGTCATCGCGAAGTCGACCGGACCAAACAGCCGAGTCCGAGAGGTATCGGTGACCGACATCGCGAACGTGGTCTTGCCCACATCGACGGCAACAACCACAGTAGAAGACGAGACAACAGCAACAGCAGGAGACGAGACAACAGCAACAGCAGGAGACGACACGACCCACCTCCGGAGGGCGTCAAGAAGACCAGGCGCGCTAACGCCGGATCCTCGAAGGAATCTGATGGATCCCTTCCTGACACCTCCGGAGGTGTTTGTGAAGGACTACTTCAACTCATATCAGCTCCCCGGTTAGAGTTGCGAGCGTCATCCAGATGACCGGGCTCCGGCCGAACGGCGGGAGATCAGGGCGTGAACGCTGGTGCGAGGGAGCACGAATGCACAACCCCAGGCAGGTCGACATCGACGCTGATGACGCGTTCGAGCGTGGCCGCCAGCGGGGCGCCGAGGTCGGTGACGAGCTGCGGTGGACCTGGCCGGTCTACCAGCAGATCTTCGCCGTGACGGCCACCGATGCGGGGCGGGACCTCGTCGCCGTCGACGAGCTCGCCGAATCCTGTTTGGACAGCGTGGCGAGTTGGTCGCCCGGCCTCCTGCGGGAGGTCGAAGGCATCGCCGCCGGGTCTGGCGCCGACGTGCGGACGGTGATGGCGATCAACGCACGCACGGAGATCCTGGCGCGAGCTCGCGGCACCACGCTGACCGAATGCTCCACCATCGTCGAGCTTCGCGGAACCGCTGGGTCGGCGCTAGGTGTCCAGACGTGGGACTGGCACCACGACCTCGCTGACGCGTGGCACCTGCAGACCGTTGCGGGAGACGAATACCGCTTCGTCGGGCTCACCGAGTTCGGAATGCCGGCCAAGATCGGCGTCAACTCGGCGGGTCTCGGGTTGCATTTCAATCTGCTGCGGCATGAGAGCGATGTCCTCGACGGGGCCGTCCCGGGTCGAACGGGTGGCTGCGTCCCCGTCCACCTGCTCGCCCGCGAGATCCTCGGGCGGGCTGCCAGCGTCACTGATGCGGTGGAGATCGCGCGTTCGGCCCCACTCGGCGCCTCGACGGTGCTCACCGTCTTCACGGCCGACGAGGGCGCCTGCGTCGAGGTCAGCCCCGCCGGGGTCGGTGTGGTCGAGCCGGAGGACGGCTGGCTCGTGCACACGAACCACTTTCTCGACCCTCGTCTCGCCGACGGCGAGCGGGTGACGGTCGACGTCACCACCACGTTCGATCGCCAGGACCTGCTGCGGGCCCGCGTCAAGGGCGCCGCCGGTCCACTCGGGCTGGCGGAGCTCGTCGGGCTGCTCTGTGCCCATGACGAGGACGGCGTTCCGGTGTGCCGCCATCTCGATCCCGCAGCCGCGCTGGGCTACCGCAGCGCGACGTTGGCCACCGTGGCACTCGACGCCGCGCGGCGAGAGGCCCATATCTCCGCGGGTGGGCCGTGCCGTCGTAGCCAGGTGACGACACTCAGCGCCGCCCCGCGCTGACGACCGCTCGACTCTACCGCGAACCACGTCGAAAAATTTGGCCGACGGCTCTTCCATGCATTTTGAGCATGTCGCATTAGGGTGGGGGAGCGCGACGATTTTGGCTGCGTGACGATTCTGGCTCCGTCTTGAATGCGTCCGGGCAACCGCTGGTTGCATGTTGTCGTATTCTGGCGATGGCTGGTGAGGACGCTCGGAAGATCTCCTCACGGCAGTTTGCAGGTCTTTTTGTAAGTGGACTTTGAGGTTTCCCTATGGCCCTGAGTAGACGAGGATTTTTCGGCGTGGGGGCAGCCGCGACCGCGACCGTCGCCCTGCCGAAGACCCACCAGAGCGGGCGCAACGTGTCAGGCGCGTCTTACATCCTGGCCGGAGGTGCCTCTTCCGATGGCATCCTGGTGAACTCGACCCTCGACGGTGACTGTGCCGGAGACTGGGTCGACTTGGCGGTCTCCAAGTGGGAGGACATGGCTGAGCCAACGCTCGTCGGCAAGCAGAAGGCCGACGGCAACTCGATCACCCGTCACAAGGTCAGGGGGTTGGACCCGGACACAACCTACTACGCCCGCATGGTCTCCGACGATCTCATGGTGGGCGACACGGTTCGGTTCAAGACCCTTCCCGTCGGGAGGCGATCCTGGTCCAGGAAGATCGCGGTCGTCTCGTGTCAGCAGAACGTCGACGGCCCGCAGGCAACCGAGCTGGCCTGGGCCGACATCATCGACTGGGGCGCCGACGACATGTGGCATCTGGGTGACTGGGGGTACTGGGGTGGGCGGATCAAGGCCGGGGCGTCGTACAAGCAAGACCTCGGGTTCTACGCGAAGTCCATGAAGAACTTCCCGATCATGAAGGCTGCCATTCAGTCGACCGGGCTCAATGCGGTCCTGATCTCCGACCACGAAATCTCGATAAACGGAGATCCGCACGGGCGGATGCACGACTCACCGGAGTCGATCCGTGAGTTGGTTGCATTCCAGAAGCTCTTTCCGGTCCGGCGCTACGGCGACACCCGAAAACCCCGGCGAGGGAGGTATTACTACACCGACATCGGAGCCGTGGTGCGAGTGATCGTGACCGACTTCCGGACACCAGACCGGTCCAACTTGGCCGACCCCGACGGGCCAGACAAGACGATGTTCGGCGCGGTGCAGCTGGCCTGGCTGCTCACGAGCCTCGACCGCAGCAAGGTGAACCTGATCGTCAACGAGTCGAGCTGGCTGGCAACCCCGAATCCGGCGCGCGGGACCTGCGACAAGCCATGGTCCTATTACTACGAGCAGCAGATCATCGCCGACCACATCACGGAAGGCGGCTACCACGTTGCGTGGATCGGCGGCGACCGACACTACGTCGGCTACCTCGCGGGCCAAGGCACACCGCACAACACCCTCGGCGAGTTCCCGTGCTATATCAGCTCAGGCACCTCCATGCGGTCGCTCGAGCTCGCGAAGGGCGAGCTCATGACGTGGCAGTTCGGCGCCGGGCACACCGACCCGAAGCTACCGGTGTGTGGCTACATGCAGCTGACCCTCTCGTACGACGGCGCTTCGCACGAAGTCAGCCTGACCGGGCGGGGTAGAGCCGTCCTCGACACCTCCGCGCCAGTGTCTGAATGGCTCCTCGAGAACATCCCGGGCGGAATCGCCGAGGACTGCTGGAAGCTCTAGGCCGAACCGTCGACTACCGGGGTCTCGAGCGTCTCGGTTCGTTCGGGCAGCAGGAGTATCGCCCCTACCAGGAAGAAGACCGCCCCGATGAGGGTGCCGATGTTGGCCCTGGCATCCTCCCGCACGTTGCCCGTCACCGGGTTGATGTAGCTGGCCACGGCCGACCCTCCGAAGGCGATCGACCCGACGAGGTTCGCCAGCGTGATCCACCACGCCCATAGCCGCGGCCGCCAGGCGGTCCAACCGTGGCAGACCTCGAACCAGGCAAGGGCGCTGGCCACCAGGAAGCAGACCGAGCCCAGCGCGTCCGGCCGCCATACGTGCTGGTTGGCGGCCTCGGCGGTGAGGTTCACCCGAATGGCGTTTCCGGTGCTGACGTTGAAGTAGAGCGTGCCCACCAGCTGGATGCCCGACGCCCACCAGTCGATCCGAGTCGGCTGGTAGACGAAGAAGCGCCTCCGGGGCGTACCCGGAGGATGCGGGCCGGCGTCGACGGCCTCCCGGTAGGTCAGGAAGCCCGCCGCAGTGAAGAAAAGTGATCCGACGAAGAAGGTCACCGCGTCCGCGTGGATCCCCACCGCGACGGCGTATGCCTGCAGAGCCCCCAGGGCGAACAGCGCCGACCCGACGGCGAACAGGATGGCGATCCACCATCCGCGGGCCATGGGCGCCCACCAGGTCGACCCCGATGCCTCCCCTTCCTGGAGGTGCTTGCGATGACGACGAGACTCCCAGCGCACCACCGGACCATCGGAGCGGACATGGTCGACGAACGTCTCGAAAGGGCCGACGCCGCTCTCGCGTGCGCCCTGGTCCGACGAGGGCATGGGCCGTCCTCTCTGGTCGGGACGATCCTTCCAGACCAGCCCGTCCGGCTACCGCGGATCGCCGAGGATCTGTCTGCCGACGGGGTGGTTCGGGACACGTGACTGAGGCCGAACTCGGACAAAGGGGTGGCCACGCCGGCGTACTATGTCACCAGAGTGCGGTCGGTGTCGTCACCAGAGTGCGGTCGGTGTCGCCGCCGAGCTCTGGGTCTATGCCGTCAACAAGCGAGGGGTGCCGGTCGGATGAAGATGAAGAAGATGCTCGTCGGCGTTGTGGCCGCGCTCTCGACCCTCGCCGTCGCCGGCTGCGGCAGCGCAACGGACCTCACAGCGAGCCAGAGCCCCGTCACGCTGACCCGGGCGAACTTCGCCGCTGCGCTCAGCGACGCGACCGGCCAGGCGAAGTCGGTCCACCTCGACCTGACGATGTCGGGTGAGGGCCACACGATGGTCTCGAGCGCCGACGAGGCGATGAGCGGGACGTCGATGAAGGGCCTCGAAGCCGACATGACGATGAAGCTTCTGGGGAAAGGAACGATGCAGCTGCGGGTCGTCGACGGCATCGCCTACCTCAAGGGTGCTCCGATGATGAGCATGGGGTCGTCAGCCAAGCCGTGGATCAAGATCGACCTCACGTCGACGAACAACCCGCTCGGGTCGATGTTCAGCAAGCTGACCGACAATCTGGACCCGTCGAAGTTCGGCGACGTGTTCCGGTCGATCTCGACCCTCACGAAGGTCGGCCCCGAGACCATCGACACGACCGCGACCACCCACTACAAGGTCACCGTGGACACCTCGAAGCTGGCGACGATCCTGGGTGTGCCGACCGGCGGCGCCACGGCTCAGCTGCCCAAGACGATCACCTACGACGTCTGGGTCGACTCCCACAACCGGCCGGTCCAGACCAGCGTGGCTTTTCAGGGAGTCTCGATGCGCATGCAGTTCTCGCACTGGGGCGAGCCGGTCCACGTCACGGCACCACCGGCCTCCCAGGTAGCTCCCTTCCACCTCTGAGGCTCGGTACGGCGGGTGGGGCCGAGCCGATTTGGCTCGACGGGCTCCACCGCCGTACGCTTGACCCACCGAAGACCGCTGGTCGCTGTGTCCTGGGAAGTCCCGGGGGCAGCCGAAGGCCCCGATAAGTCCGGGCGGCCCGCGCAGGTGACCCGAGTCAGACCGTCAAGGTCGAGCCCCGTGCGCCTGCATGGGGCGTTTGTCTTTTCCGGGCCTGTCTCCGAACCCAAGGGGCGGAGCAGAGAGAGCCGGCCGGTCCTCGGCCACCTGATGTGTCACCCGGAAGGAGACCCATGGCGCGCCCGGACAAGGCAGCAGCGGTCGCCGAGCTGACGGACGCGTTCCGCAGCTCGAACGGCGCTGTGCTCACCGAGTACCGCGGGCTCACCGTGCACCAGCTGCAGGAACTGCGGCGTGCCCTCGGTGAGAACGCCACCTACGCCGTGGTGAAGAACACGCTGACCAAGATCGCCGCCAAGGAGGCGGGCGTCGACAGCTTCGACGCGCTGCTCTCCGGACCCTCCGCCATCGCCTTCATCACGGGTGACGCGGTCGAGACGGCCAAGAGCCTGCGTGACTTCGCCAAGGCACACTCACCTCTCGTCATCAAGGGCGGCATCCTCGACGGCAAGCCGCTGACGATCGACGAGATCAGCAAGATCGCCGACCTCGAGTCGCGCGAGGTCCTCCTCGCCAAGCTCGCGGGGGCGCTCGTCGCATCTCTGCAGAACGCGGTCTCCCTGTTCAACGCGCCGCTCTCGCAGGTCGCCCGCCTCACCGGCGCCCTGCAGGAGAAGGCTGAGCAGGACCCGTCGATCCTCGCAGGTGGTGCGGGCGAAGCCGCACCGGCGGACGCGGCGATGGAGTCCGTCGACGAGCCTGCCGCCGACGAAGCAGCAGCCCCTGCGACGGACGCGGTCGACGAACCCGCAACCGAGACATCCGAGACCACCGAGGGCTGAGGCCCCCGACCGACCACCCCACCCAGACCACCACGCTCCAGTCGGCCGAACCCGGTCGACGGGCTAGAACGGAAGGAAACGCCATCATGGCGAAGCTCAGCACTGGCGATCTCCTCGACGCGTTCAAGGAGATGACCCTCCTCGAGCTCAGCGAGTTCGTGAAGGAGTTCGAAGACACGTTCGGCGTGACCGCTGCCGCCCCCGTCGCGGTTGCCGCGGCGGCACCGGCCGGCGGCGGCGCAGACGCGGCCGCCGAGGAGGAGCAGGACGAGTTCGACGTCGTCCTCGAGTCCGCCGGTGACAAGAAGATCCAGGTCATCAAGGAGGTGCGGTCCCTCACGAGCCTCGGCCTGAAGGAGGCCAAGGACCTCGTCGAGGCCGCTCCGAAGCCGATCCTCGAGAAGGTCACCAAGGACGCTGCTGAGAAGGCCAAGGAGGCCCTCGAAACCGCCGGGGCCACCGTCAGCGTCAAGTGAGCCGCCGAGCCGGCCGAGCACTGCTCGGCTGACTCACCCGCTCGGCTGACTCACCCGCTCGACTGCGAACCACCCGACGACCCAGGACGCTCCGCCCCGTGCCGGCGTCCTGGGTCGTGCTGTCGTCACCGCCGGCCGGACCGCTCGCCCGCGCCTCCGGTCCCGCACCCACGCGACGGGACGCCGTACCCCCCTCGCGAGACGAAGCGACCAGCGGACCGGCGACGGTCCTGCCCGAGTCCCGCTCATGCGGTCGGGATGCCCGAGATCTTTGTGGTTTGTCCCCCCTGCGGGGGCGACATTTAACGGGCAATCGGCCCATACACTTGACTCGACGGTCCTGCCACGGCATGCTCACTTGCGGTTCCGTTCGAAGGACCACAGCGAGACACGTGAGGTGCGCAGAAGTCATCGGGTCCCAGGATTCGACAGTAGTCCTACCATAGGGTAGGCTACATCTTTGCGCTGTCCTCCGCTCACTCCTGCCCCGGCTTGGGGTGGGCTCGGCATGCGCTTTTGGGATGAGTCCGCGAGCCTTCGGAAGGACCCCTCTTGGCCGCCGCCAGCACCACCAGTTCAACCAACCGTTCATCCAGCAGAGCCGTCGACACCGGTCGAGTGTCATTCGCAAAGATCACCGAACCTCTTGAGGTCCCGGACCTGCTTGCCCTCCAGTCGGACAGTTTCGACTGGCTGATCGGCAGCGAGAGGTGGCAGACCTCCGTTGCCGAAGCGCAGGCGCAGGGCCGCACCGACATCTCCACGAAGTCCGGACTCGAGGAGATCTTCGAGGAGATCTCCCCGATCGAGGACTTCTCCGGGACGATGAGCCTGTCGTTCCGTGACCACCGCTTCGAGCCGCCGAAGAACACCGTCGACGAGTGCAAGGAGCGGGACTTCACCTACTCCGCGCCGCTGTTCGTCACCGCCGAGTTCATGAACAACGAGACCGGCGAGATCAAGAGCCAGACGGTGTTCATGGGCGACTTCCCGCTGATGACGGAGAACGGCACGTTCATCGTCAACGGCACCGAGCGGGTCGTCGTGTCCCAGCTCGTCCGGTCACCCGGCGTCTACTTCGAGCGCAGCATCGACAAGACCTCCGACAAGGACGTCTTCACCGCGAAGATGATCCCGTCCCGGGGTGCCTGGCTCGAGTTCGAGATCGACAAGCGCGACATGGTCGGCGTACGCCTCGACCGCAAGCGCAAGCAGAACGTCACTGTCCTGCTCAAGGCCCTCGGCTGGTCCGAGGCCAAGATCCTCGAGGAGTTCGGCCAGTACGAGTCGATCCGGCTGACCCTGGAGAAGGACCACACGTCCGGCCAGGATGACGCGCTGCTCGACATCTACCGCAAGCTGCGCCCCGGCGAGCCCCCCACCAAGGAGGCCGCGCAGACGCTGCTCGACAACTACTACTTCAACCACAAGCGTTACGACCTCGCCAAGGTCGGCCGTTACAAGATCAACAAGAAGCTCGGTCGCGAGGAGCCGTTCGACAAGCAGACCCTCACCACCGACGACATCGTCGCGGCGATCCACTACATCGTGGCGCTGCACGACGGTCAGACCGAACTGCCGGACACCCGCTCGGGCGCCGCGGCCGGTGAGCAGATCGTTGTCGAGGCAGATGACATCGACCACTTCGGCAACCGCCGGCTGCGCACCGTGGGTGAGCTGATCCAGAACCAGCTGCGCACGGGGCTCGCCCGGATGGAGCGAGTGGTTCGCGAGCGGATGACGACCCAGGACGTCGAGGCCATCACGCCGCAGACGCTGATCAACATCCGCCCGGTCGTCGCCGCGCTGAAGGAGTTCTTCGGTACGTCGCAGCTGAGCCAGTTCATGGACCAGATCAACCCGCTGGCAGGTCTCACCCACAAGCGTCGGCTCTCCGCGCTCGGCCCCGGTGGCCTCTCGCGTGAGCGGGCCGGGTTCGAGGTCCGCGACGTGCACCCGTCCCACTACGGCCGGATGTGCCCGATCGAGACGCCGGAGGGACCCAACATCGGTCTGATCGGCTCGCTGTCGACCTACGGCCGGGTGAACTCCTACGGCTTCGTCGAGACGCCCTACCGCAAGGTCGTCGACGGCGTCGTGACCGACCAGATCGACTACCTCACCGCTGACGAGGAAGACCGGGTCGTGATCGCCCAGGCGAACGCCCCGCTGAGCGCGGACAACCGGTTCGTCGAGGAGCGCGTGCTCGTGCGCGAGCGCCGCGGCGAGGTCGACAACATCCCCGGTGACGATGTCGACTACATGGACGTCTCGCCCCGCCAGATGGTCTCGGTGGGCACCGCGCTGATCCCGTTCCTCGAGCACGACGACGCCAACCGGGCCCTGATGGGCTCGAACATGCAGCGCCAGGCCGTGCCGCTGATCCGCGCCGAGGCGCCGCTCGTCGGCACCGGCATGGAGTACCGCGCGGCTGTCGACGCCGGAGACGTCGTCCTCTCGAAGGCGGCGGGAGCCGTCACGGAGGTCAGTGCCGACTATGTCGAGGTGATGGACGACGAGGGCCACTACGAGACCTACCGGCTCGCGAAGTTCAAGCGCTCCAACCAGGGCACCTGCGTCAACCAGCGCCCGTCCGTCAACCAGGGGGACCGCGTCGAGGTCGGCTCGCCGGTCGCCGACGGGCCGAGCACCGACAAGGCCGAGATGGCACTCGGGCGCAACCTGCTCGTCGCCTACATGCCGTGGGAGGGCCACAACTACGAGGACGCGATCATCCTCAGCCAGCGGCTCGTCCAGGAGGACGTCCTCACCTCGATCCACATCGAGGAGCACGAGGTCGACGCCCGCGACACCAAGCTGGGTCCGGAGGAGATCACCCGCGACATCCCGAACGTCTCCGACGAGATGCTCGCCGACCTCGACGAGCGCGGCATCATCCGCATCGGCGCCGAGGTCGTCCCGGGCGACATCCTGGTCGGCAAGGTCACGCCCAAGGGCGAGACCGAGCTGACTCCGGAGGAGCGGCTGCTGCGGGCGATCTTCGGTGAGAAGGCGCGCGAGGTCCGCGACACGTCCCTGAAGGTGAAGCACGGCGAGAGCGGCATCGTCATCGGTGTCCGGGTCTTCGACCGCGAGGAGGACGACGAGCTTCCGCCCGGCGTCAACCAGCTGATCCGGGTCTACGTCGCCCAGAAGCGCAAGATCTCCGACGGCGACAAGCTCGCCGGACGCCACGGCAACAAGGGCGTCATCTCGAAGATCCTGCCCGCGGAGGACATGCCGTTCCTCGAGGACGGCACCCCGGTGGACATCATCCTCAACCCCCTCGGCGTGCCCGGCCGGATGAACATCGGCCAGGTCCTGGAGACCCACCTCGGGTGGATCGCCCACGAGGGCTGGCAGGTGGAGGGTGACGACGCCGACTGGAAGAAGCGGCTCGACAGCATCGATGCTTCGTCCGCGCCGGGCAACACCCGCGTCGCGACGCCGGTCTTCGACGGTGCGAAGGAGGACGAGATCTCCGGACTGCTCGCCTCCACGCTCACCAACCGTGACGGCGAGCGGATGGTCAAAGCCAACGGAAAGGCGAACCTCTATGACGGCCGCACCGGAGAGCCTTTCCCGGCGCCGGTGGCCGTCGGCTACACCTACATCATCAAGCTCAACCACCTCGTCGACGACAAGATCCACGCGCGTTCGACGGGTCCGTACTCGATGATCACCCAGCAGCCGCTCGGTGGTAAGGCGCAGTTCGGTGGTCAGCGCTTCGGTGAGATGGAGGTCTGGGCACTCGAGGCCTACGGCGCTGCATACGCGCTGCAGGAGCTGCTGACGATCAAGTCGGACGACGTGCTCGGCCGGGTCAAGGTCTACGAGGCGATCGTCAAGGGCGAGAACATCCCGGAGCCGGGTATCCCGGAGTCGTTCAAGGTTCTCGTCAAGGAGATGCAGTCGCTGTGCCTCAACGTCGAGGTGCTCTCCAGCGACGGGGTCGCCATGGACATGCGTGACACCGACGAAGACGTGTTCCGTGCCGCCGAGGAGCTGGGCATCGACCTGGCCCGCCGGCCCAACGAAGGAATCTCGAGCGTCGAGGAGGTCTGAGGTGCGGCTCGCCCGCGAGCCTCACCCGGACCGGCCTCGGCCTGAACAAGCAGGCGCTGCGCAAGCAGCGCCACCATGCACCACCAGACGAAGGAATTGTCTTGCTAGACGTTAACTTCTTCGATGAGCTCCGTATCGGCCTCGCCTCCGCTGACGACATCCGCCAGTGGAGCCACGGCGAGGTGAAGAAGCCGGAGACCATCAACTACCGCACGCTCAGGCCCGAGCGTGACGGACTCTTCTGCGAGAAGATCTTCGGTCCCACCCGGGACTGGGAGTGCTACTGCGGAAAATACAAGCGCGTCCGGTTCAAGGGGATCATCTGTGAGCGCTGCGGCGTCGAGGTGACCCGGTCGAAGGTACGCCGCGAGCGGATGGGCCACATCGAGCTCGCCGCGCCGGTTACGCACATCTGGTACTTCAAGGGCGTGCCGAGCCGGCTCGGCTACCTGCTCGACCTGGCGCCGAAGGACCTCGAGAAGGTCATCTACTTCGCGGCGTACATGATCACGGCGGTCGACGCCGATGCGCGCCAGCAGGACCTGCCGTCGTTGGAGGCCAAGATCGACGTCGAGCGCAAGCAGCTCGAGCAGCGTCGGGACTCCGACATCGCGGCTCGGATGAGCAAGCTCGAGGAGGACCTCGCGGTTCTCGAGGCAGAGGGCGCCAAGGCCGACGCCAAGCGCAAGCTGAAGGACGGCGCGGAGCGCGAGCTCAAGCAGATGCGCGACCGGTCCCAGCGGGAGCTCGACCGGGTCGAGGAGGTGTGGAGCACCTTCCGCACCCTCAAGGTCCAGGACCTGATGGGTGACGAGATCCTCTACCGCGAGATGAAGATGCGGTTCGGGAAGTACTTCGAGGGCGCCATGGGGGCCGAGGCCATCCAGAAGCGGCTGCAGACGTTCGACCTGACAGCCGAGTCCGAGTCGTTGCGCGAGATCATTCACACCGGCAAGGGTCAGCGCAAGACGCGTGCCCTCAAGCGGCTCAAGGTCGTGTCGGCGTTCCTGACGACGACCAACAGCCCCGAGGGCATGGTCCTCGACTGCGTCCCGGTCATCCCCCCGGACCTGCGCCCGATGGTGCAGCTCGACGGTGGCCGGTTCGCGACGAGCGACCTCAACGACCTCTACCGTCGCGTCATCAACCGCAACAACCGGTTGAAGCGGCTGCTCGACCTCGGCGCACCCGAGATCATCGTCAACAACGAGAAGCGGATGCTGCAGGAGGCCGTCGACTCGTTGTTCGACAACGGCCGCCGCGGGCGTCCGGTCACCGGCCCGGGCAACCGGCCGCTGAAGTCGCTGTCCGACATGCTCAAGGGCAAGCAGGGCCGCTTCCGGCAGAACCTGCTCGGCAAGCGCGTCGACTACTCCGGCCGCTCGGTCATCGTCGTCGGCCCGCAGCTCAAGCTGCACCAGTGCGGGCTGCCGAAGCAGATGGCGCTCGAGCTCTTCAAGCCGTTCGTGATGAAGCGGCTGGTCGACCTCAACCACGCGCAGAACATCAAGAGCGCGAAGCGGATGGTCGAGCGCAGCCGCTCCGTCGTCTGGGATGTCCTTGAAGAGGTCATCACCGAGCACCCGGTGCTGCTCAACCGCGCGCCGACGCTGCACCGCCTCGGAATCCAGGCGTTCGAGCCCCAGCTGATCGAGGGCAAGGCGATCCAGATCCACCCGCTCGTCTGCTCGGCGTTCAACGCCGACTTCGACGGTGACCAGATGGCGGTCCACCTGCCGCTGTCCGCGGAGGCGCAGGCCGAGGCGCGGGTGCTGATGCTGTCGACCAACAACATCTTGAAGCCGGCCGACGGTCGTCCGGTCACGATGCCGACGCAGGACATGATCATCGGCATCTACTTCCTCACGCTCGACCGCGACGACTATCCCGGTCAGGGCCGTGCGTTCACGTCGGTCTCGGAGGCCATGATGGCCTTCGACCGGGGCGAGATCAGGCTGCAGAGCAAGATCAAGCTGCGGATCTCCGACGTCGTACCGCCGATCGGCTACCAGACTCCCGAGGGCTGGGAGCAGGGAGACCCGCTCACCCTCGAGACGACGCTCGGGCGCGCCCTGTTCAACGAGGCACTGCCGTGGAACTACGCCTACGTCAACGCCGAGCTGGGCAAGAAGCAGATCGGAGTGATCGTCAACGATCTCGCCGAGCGCTACACCAAGGTCGAGGTCGCCCACGCCCTCGACGCCCTCAAGGACACCGGCTTCTACTGGGCGACCCGCTCGGGAGTGACCATCTCCATCGAGGACGTCGTGACGCCGAGCGAGAAGCCGCAGATCATGCTGGGCTACGAGGCGCAGTCGGAGAAGGTCCAGAAGCAGTACGAGCGTGGACTGATCACCGACGAGGAGCGTCGTCAGGAGCTCATCGAGATCTGGAACACCGCCACCATCGAGGTCGCCAAGGCGATGGAGGCGACGTTCGAGAAGACCAACCCGATCTACATGATCGTCAACTCCGGTGCCCGCGGAAACATGACGCAGGTTCGCCAGATCGCCGGCATGCGCGGCTTGGTCGCCAACCCGAAGGGCGAGATCATCCCGCGCCCGATCAAGTCCAACTTCCGCGAGGGCCTGTCGGTGGTCGAGTACTTCATCTCGACTCACGGCGCCCGCAAGGGACTCGCCGACACCGCGCTGCGGACGGCGGACTCGGGCTACCTGACCCGTCGGCTCGTCGACGTGTCGCAGGACGTCATCATCCGCGAGGACGACTGCGGGACCGAGCGCGGCCTGACCAAGATCATCGGCATCCGGCGCGACGACGGGGTGGTGGTCAAGGACGAGTACGTCGAGACGTCCGCCTACGCCCGCAACCTCGCGGTCGACGTGGAGCACCCCGAGACGGGCGACGTGCTCGCTCACGGTGGTGACGACATCGGCGACGTGCTGATCAATGGGCTGATCGCCGCCGGCATCACCGAGGTCAAGGTCCGCTCGGTCCTGACCTGTGACGCCAAGACCGGCACCTGCGCCAAGTGCTACGGCCGCTCGTTGGCCACTGGCAAGCTGGTCGACATCGGTGAGGCTGTCGGCATCATCGCCGCCCAGTCGATCGGCGAGCCCGGCACGCAGCTGACGATGCGGACCTTCCACACCGGCGGCGTCGCCTCGGCCGACGACATCACCGAGGGTCTGCCTCGCGTCGTCGAGCTGTTCGAGGCCCGCCAGCCCAAGGGCAAGTCGCCGATCGCCGAGGCGGCCGGCCGGATCCGGATCGAGGACACCGACAAGACCCGCAAGATCGTCGTCGTACCAGACGACGGCTCGGAGGAGCAGGCGTTCCCGGTCAGCAAGCGCACCAGGATGCTCGTCGAGGAAGGCACCCACGTCGATGTCGGTCAGCAGCTGACCATCGGCAAGGCCGACCCGCAGGACGTACTCCGGGTGCTCGGGCCGCGCAAGACCCAGGAGCACCTGGTCGGCGAGGTCCAGCTGGTCTATCGCCGGCAGGCCGTGTCCATCCACGACAAGCACATCGAGATCATCATCCGGCAGATGCTGCGCCGGATCACGGTCATCGAGAGCGGGGACTCCGACCTGCTGCCCGGCGAGCTCGCCGAGCGGATCCGGTTCGAGACGGAGAACCGTCGCGTGGTCGCCGAAGGCGGCACGCCGGCCTCCGGTCGACCTGTCCTGATGGGCATCACCAAGGCGTCGCTGGCCACCGAGTCCTGGTTGTCGGCCGCGTCCTTCCAGGAGACCACCCGGGTGCTGACCGACGCCGCCATCCACGGCAAGTCGGACTCCCTGCTCGGTCTCAAGGAGAACGTCATCCTCGGCAAGCTCATCCCGGCCGGCACCGGCCTGGAGCGCTACCGCAACATCCGGGTGGAGCCGACCGAGGAGGCGCGCGCCGCGGCGTACTCCATCGACTACGACAGCTATGACTACGACTTCGGTCAGGCCACTGGTCCGGCTGTCGCACTCGACGACTACGACTTCGGCTCCTACCAGGGCTGACGTCACCCAGCGGGCCCCGAAGAGGGCGGCGGCGCGGAGTTACCTCCGCGCTGCCGCCCTTTCGTCGTACCTGGTGCCGCCTCCGTGGGTGCGGTTTCTCGGCACAGAGTGGAACGTTTCGGGGGTCAAACTGCCGATTTGAGCCCCGAAACGTTCCACTTTGCGGCCGCTTCAGATCGGACCGGCCGAGCACGTCATTGCTGCCCGGAACAGCACCCGGGCGCGGCGCACCGCGGTGATGAGAGGATGAATCGATGAACGAAACCTCGCAGACTGACCTGGCCGAGCTCGAGGCTCGCGAACCGGACGACCTGCAGGCCGCCGCCGTCGTGGGGGAGGTCGACGTGGAGTCCGAAAGCGCCGAGCCGACCCTGCAGGAGCGGTTTCGGCTGGCTCTTCCGTATGCCACCCGCTGGCTTCCGGGCAACACCCCCCGCACTCCGGCCGATGACCTGCAGAGCATCGCGGCGGAGGTAGCCGAGCTCGACGACTCGGAGCAGTGGGACCGCTACGGGACTCGCGGTCCGGTCGCTGCGTTGGAGCAGAAGGTGGCCGACTTGCTCGGTAAGCCGGCCGCGGCGATGTTTCCGAGCGGGATCATGGCCCAGCAGTCCGTCCTTCGGGTGTGGACGGATCGTCGGGCGTCGAAGCGGGTCGCCATCCCAGCGCTGTCCCATCTGCTGTGCTACGAGCTCGACGGACCCGAATTGCTCAACGGCTTCGAGTTCGACCGGCTGACGACCGGACCGACCGTGCCGCTTGCCGAGCACCTGGCGGCGATCCCCGGGCACCTCGGCGCAGCCCTGCTGGAGCTGCCGCTGCGCGACGCAGGCTATCTGCTGCCCAGCTGGGACGAGCTCGGCGAGTTCTCAGCGGCGGCGCGGGAGCGCGGCATACCTCTGCACTTCGACGGCGCCCGGCTTTGGGAGTCGCAGCCTTATCTCGGCCACAGTCTTGCCGAGATCGCGGATCTCGCCGACAGCGTCTACGTGTCCTTCTACAAGGGGCTGGCGGGATTGGCGGGGGCTGTCGTCGCGGGGCCGGACGACGTGGTGGACGAGGCCCGCCGGTGGCGAAGCAGGCACGGAGGGACGCTGTTCACGATGCTCCCGTATGCCGTGTCCGGCCTCCGTGGGCTGCGCACCCTGATGCCACGCATGGGCGAGTTCCGCGATCGCGCGGTCGAGCTTGCGGCGGCGCTGGAACTGCGCGGCCTCCGAGTGTTCCCCAACCCGCCGCACACCAACGCGTTCCGCGTCTTCTTCGACCAGCCCGAAGACCGCGTCAACGAACGGGTCGTCAGGGTCCTCGAACGGGACCGGACTGCTCTGCTGCAACCCGTGCAGGCCGGCGAGATGCCCGGTACGTCGTGGACCGAACTCACGGTCGGAGCCGGCACGCTGGAGTGGTCCGTCGATGAGGCTGCCGACATGCTCGCCCGGCTTCGCGACTGAACCACCGACGCGGCCTAAGCGGCACTCGGTGCGAGATTCGCACCGTATGGTCATGTCATGACGGTTTCCGGGGACATGCACGACCCGATCTTCGCGGCGCTCGACCCGCTTGTCCGGGACGCGACGCTGTCGCCGGACCAGGCGAACGAGCTCTATCGGGCGGTCGTCCGGGCGGGCACCACCGCGTCCCCGAGCACGGCTCCCGGCGTCCAGCCGCCGGCCGTCATCTCGGTGCCGGCTCCGAGCGTGCCCGACGTACGACGGCCGGCCGGGTGGACGCGACCGGCCGCCGGTGCGGGCCTCGGCACCGTCGGGCTCGGGCTGCTCGCCTCGGCGTACGCCATCTCCTTCCTGTTGGCCGTCGACGACTTCGGCTGGAACACCTTCCTGGGCATGGTCGCTCCGATCGTGGTGGCCTCCTTGGTGGTCGTCGCGAGCGAGATCGCGCCGGGCGAGGACGAGCTGCGCACCCTGGCCGCCGTTGCCGGCTCGTTGGCGATCGTCGGGCTGGCCCTGACGATCTGGGCTACCGGCGACTCGGGGTCGCTCTCCTATGTGGGCGGTCTGGTCATGCTCCTCGGCGGTCTCGCCGGCTACCTGGCCTGGCATCGGCAGGTGTTCGTCGTACCCGCTGTTCTCGGCGGTCTGGTCCTGGTGACCAAGCTGGCGGCGGACGTGCTCGGCATCACGCTCCGGCAGCAGGACAACGACGCCTTGTTCTTCGGGATGCTCGTCGCCCTGTATGGGGTGGTGGTCGTGCTCGTGGGTTGGCGCTCGTCCTGCCGGCACCTCGCGGGGGTGCTCGGCGGTGTCGTCGCCCTCGGTAGTCTCGCCATCGTGATCCTCGTGAACGGCTTCACCGGCACGTTCTCCGTCGAACCCGACGGGCGGATCCAGACCAGCTATCGCAGCGACACCGTGATAGCCCTCGTGGCTGCCCTCCTGGTGTGTATCGGGCTCGCGGCCGCCTATGCGGTGAGTCGCGAGGCCGGGTTCCTCACCGTCGCCGCGCTCGGTGCTGCCGCACTGCCCGCGCTGGCCGGGCCCTTCCTGACCCAGAAACACCCGTTGCAGGTCGCCGCCATCTTCGGTTTCGTCGGCATCGTGGTGGCGGCGGCTGGTCTCGTCCTTGCCTGGCGTCGCCCGGCGGGCGCTCCCGCAGGCCGGCAGGCGGCGTGACAGGCGCCGCATGACAGGACGCGACACGGAGGCGCCGGTCCTGCGCCAGCGGCTCTCGACGCGCGCGTTGCTGCGGCGCGGGGACGAGGTGCTCCTTGCGAGGATCGCCGCTTCGGGCTACGGGACGGCGGGCACCTGGACCTTGCCGGGCGGAGGCGTCGACCATGGCGAGCATCCCGCCGATGCGCTCGCCCGGGAGGTGATGGAGGAGACCGGCCTCGCGGTCGAGCTGGGCGACGTCATCGGCGTCTTCTCGCGTCGCTTCGTCGGGCTGTCGCCGCTCGGCGTGCTCGAGGACTACCACGGCATCCACCTCGTCTACGCCGCCTCGGTGGTCTCGGCCAGCGACGAGCCCCGGGTGGTCGAAGTCGGCGGCACGACGGACGCGGTCGCCTGGGTCTCGCTCGCCGACATCGAATCCGACGCCGTTCTGGCTGCCGACGTGGTGCTGTACGCGCTGACCCTGTCGCCGCCCTGACCCCTTCCTGCCGAGCCGTCAGGTTCTTCCTGCCGAGCCGTCAGGTTCTTCCTGCCGAGCCGTCAGGTTCTTCCTGCCGAGCCGTCAGGTTGTTACTCGCTCCAGCAGCCGATGACGTCGGCCGCGACGGCATAGGCCACGTCGGCTTGTGAGCGATCTCCGAGGCGACCTGGCGACAGCCGGCTGGCGTCCACGGTGAGGGTCTTGCCGTCCTTGAGGAACGAGACGATGCCGTCCTCGGTCTCGAAGCTGGGCAGGCCGAACGTCTCCAAGCCGACCAACCGATGGGCGTCCTTGGTATGTCGGAGCGTCGCTCGGAAGGAGGCACTCCCCGACGCGAGCGTGCGGGAGTCCTTCACGGTGAGCGTCAGGTTTCCGGTGGGCACGCGGTAGGTGCAGGTATACAGCAGGCCGGCCCAGGTGGATGTGCCGGTCACCGGAGATGCGAGGGACAGAATCTGTGCGACGTCGCCGCGGATCTCCGGGCCGCACACCAGCCGGGCTGACGCCGAAGGTGCCGGCCGATGGCCCTGGCCGACGATTCCGACCACCGCCGAGTGAGGCGCCATCGTCATACCCGGCATCTCGTTCGCCGAGGTCGCCCCGGTGCTGGGCGTTGCCTCGGACCTGGCGTCCGCAGCGCAGCCCGACACGAGCAGGACACCCAGGGCGAGGACTCCGAGGAGGGTACGGCGGACCCCGCGGTCCGACGGCCGGTGAGAGCCCGCCCCGATCACGGGTCGACATGTGGTCATGTTCAGGTGGCCTCTCCCTGCGACGGTGGGCCGGCACGGACCCGCACGGTGCCCGCCCGCAGATCGGAGCTGCGGCCGGCGACTCACGAGGGATTCGATACGGGTACGCCATCGGATTGCACGGTGTCTGACAGGAGGGAGCTTGAATACCTCATGCAGACGAGTAATCATGATTACATGATTACTTCTCAACAGAGTACGAAAGACATCGAGGCGTGGTTCGCCGGCCGGCTCCCGAGTGACTGGACATCCGAGGCGCCCGAGATCTCCATCGACAAGGAAGAGATCGTCGTCCGGATCCAGGTGGCTCCCACCGAGCTCGGCGAGGGGGCTGACGAGTCCGCCATCGCCGAGGCGGCTGCCGGCCGCATCGCCGCCTGGCGCGAGGAGACGCGCGACGCTCGCATCGCCGTGGCCCAGGAGGCGGAGCGTCGGTTCGGCCGCAAGGTGTCGTGGGGCGCGATCATCGGTGAGCGCGCAGGTCTGTTCACCCATGTCGCAGTCCCCATGATGACCCGGCTCCGCCAGCCGCAGCGGCAGGTGCTCGACACCCTCGTCGAGGCCGGCGTGGCCCGTTCCCGGTCCGACGCGCTGAAGTGGTGCGTCAAGCTCGTGGGTCGCCACAGCGAGGAGTGGCTCGCCGAGCTCCGGTCGGCGATGGACCAGGTCCACACGGTGCGCGAGAAGGGGCCGGACGCCTGACCGACCCTCGATCACCCCTCGGCCCGGGAGCCGCCGGGTGGCCGTCCACCTGACCTCTCCTCCCCACCGATCTGCCGCCGCCCACCTGCCCCCGGTGGGTGGCGGCATCCGTTTTGACCCTGCCGAGGCGAGCCGGTAACCTTGGAGTTCGTGCCTGGGGACATCCAGGTTCTCTCGTGTGCCACGCTGGTTCGCGCCGCTCCCGGGGTGAACCACCTAGCCGCGAGCGTGCGTCAGTCTCACCCGGATTCCTGAGCCGAGGCCGTTGTCGCCTGTGCCGGACGAGGGCTGAGCGGCGTGAGACCCCGACGTACGAGCATGGCGAGAACTGACAGCGAAACCGACAGGAAAGAGACACACGGGTGCCCACCATCCAGCAGCTGGTCCGCAAGGGCCGCCAGGACAAGGTGTCGAAGACGAAGACACCGGCCCTGAAGGGATCCCCTCAGCGCCGCGGCGTTTGCACGCGTGTCTACACCACGACGCCCAAGAAGCCGAACTCGGCGCTACGCAAGGTGGCTCGCGTCCGGCTGACCAGCGGGATCGAGGTGACCGCCTACATCCCCGGTGTCGGTCACAACCTGCAGGAGCACTCGATCGTGCTCGTCCGCGGCGGTCGGGTCAAGGACCTGCCGGGTGTGCGCTACAAGATCATCCGCGGCTCCCTCGACACCCAGGGCGTCAAGAACCGCAAGCAGGCTCGCAGCCGCTACGGCGCGAAGAAGGAGAAGAGCTAATGCCGCGCAAGGGCCCGGCGCCGAAGCGCCCCGTCGAGGTCGACCCGGTCTATGGCAGCCCGCTGGTCACGCAGCTCATCAACAAGGTACTGGTCGACGGCAAGAAGCAGGTCGCTGAGCGCATCGTGCACACGGCCCTCGAAGGCTGCCGCGAGAAGAGCGGCACCGACCCTGTTGTCACGCTGAAGCGGGCGCTCGACAACGTCAAGCCGACTCTCGAGGTCCGCAGCCGTCGCGTCGGCGGCGCCACCTACCAGGTGCCGATCGAGGTCCGGGCCAGCCGCTCGACCACGCTGGCGCTGCGCTGGCTCGTGCAGTACTCGCAGGCCCGGCGTGAGAAGACCATGTCGCAGCGGCTGATGAACGAGCTGCTCGACGCCTCCAACGGTCTCGGTGCGGCAGTCAAGCGCCGCGAAGACACCCACAAGATGGCCGAGTCCAACAAGGCGTTCGCTCACTACCGCTGGTGATGCCCTAGACCCCATCGGACCGTTCATCGGTCACCCGGTCTCCGGCCGGCTCGGTCCCAGCGCTGGACCAGGCCTGGCGCCGAGTACGACGGCCGCTGACGTCGTACTCGCGAGGGCATAGAGCGCGACAGTTGACTGTTAAACCATATACAGAGATTTTCACCCGACTTACCTGAGGAAGCGCCTACCGTGGCAACCGTCATCAAGACCGACCTGAGCAAGGTCCGCAACATCGGCATCATGGCTCACATCGATGCCGGTAAAACCACGACCACCGAGCGGATCCTCTTCTACACCGGCATCAACTACAAGATCGGTGAGGTGCACGAGGGCGCCGCCACGATGGACTGGATGGAGCAGGAGCAGGAGCGCGGCATCACGATCACGTCCGCCGCCACCACCTGCATGTGGAAGGACCACACCATCAACATCCTGGACACGCCCGGTCACGTCGACTTCACGGTCGAGGTCGAGCGGTCGCTGCGTGTTCTCGACGGTGCCGTCGCCGTGTTCGACGGCGTCGCGGGCGTCGAGCCGCAGTCGGAGACCGTATGGCGGCAGGCCGACCGCTACCGCGTCCCCCGCATGTGCTTCGTCAACAAGCTGGACCGCACCGGCGCCGAGTTCCACCGGTGCGTCGAGATGATCGAGACGCGCCTCGGGGCCATCCCGCTCGTGCTGCAGATCCCGCTCGGCACCGAGGCCGACTTCATCGGCGTGGTCGACCTGATCGGGATGCGCGCGCTCACCTGGCGCGGCGAGACCACGAAGGGCGAGGACTACGAGGTCGAGGAGATCCCGGCGTCGCACATCGACTCCGCCCGCGAGTGGCGCGACCGCCTCTACGAGACGTTGGCCGAGGCCGACGACGAGATCATGGAGCTCTACCTCGAAGGTGAGGAGCCCACGGCCGACGCGCTCCAGGCGGCCATCCGCCGCGCGACGATCGCCGCGAAGCTCACGCCGGTGCTGTGTGGCACCGCGTTCAAGAACAAGGGCATCCAGCCGCTTCTCGATGCCGTCGTCGCCTACCTTCCCTCACCGCTCGACGTCGGCGCGATCGACGGTCACGACGTCAAGGACGACTCGGTCGTCGTGCACCGGCTGCCCGACGAGAGCGAGCCCTTCTCGGCGTTGGCCTTCAAGATCATGGCCGACCCCCACCTCGGCAAGCTCACCTACCTGCGCGTCTACTCCGGCCGCCTCGACACCGGCACCACGGTGCTCAACCCGACCAAGGGCCGCAAGGAGCGGATCGGCAAGATCTACCAGATGCACGCCAACAAGCGTGAGGAGATCGCGTCGATCGGCGCCGGGCATATCGTCGCCGTGATGGGGCTCAAGGACACCACGACGGGCGAGACGCTGTGCGACATCGGCAAGCCGGTCGTCCTGGAGTCGATGACCTTCCCCGCGCCCGTCATCCACGTGGCCGTCGAGCCGCGCTCGAAGGGTGACCAGGAGAAGCTCGGCACCGCGATCCAGCGGCTCTCGGAGGAGGACCCGACGTTCCAGGTCCGTACCGACGAGGAGACCGGACAGACGATCATCGCCGGCATGGGCGAGCTCCACCTCGAGGTCCTCGTCGACCGGATGCGCCGCGAGTTCCACGTGGAAGCCAACGTCGGCAAGCCGCAGGTCGCCTACCGCGAGACGGTTCGCAAGGCTGTCACGAAGGTCGACTACGTCCACAAGAAGCAGACCGGTGGTTCGGGTCAGTACGCCAAGGTCATCATCGACATGGAGCCGACCGGTGGCGGCGACGGCGGCTACGAGTTCGTGAACGCCGTGACAGGTGGCCGGATCCCCCGCGAGTTCATCCCGCCCGTGGACGAGGGCATCCAGGAGGCCATGGAGTTCGGCATCCTCGCCGGCTACCCGATGGTCGACATCAAGGTGACCCTGCAGGACGGCGCCTACCACGACGTCGACTCCTCGGAGATGGCGTTCAAGATGGCGGGCCGGATGGTGTTCAAGGAGGCGGCACGTCGCGCCGACCCCGCCCTGCTCGAGCCGATCATGGCCGTCGAGGTGACCACGCCCGAGGACTACATGGGCGAGGTCATCGGAGACCTCAACTCGCGACGTGGCCACATCCAGGCCATGGAGGAGGGGCTCGGCGGCGCCAAGCTCGTCCGCAGTCTGGTTCCGCTCTCCGAGATGTTTGGATACGTTGGTGACCTGCGGTCGAAGACCCAGGGACGCGCGTCGTACTCCATGCAGTTCGACTCGTACGCCGAGGTTCCCCGGAACGTCGCCGACGAGATCATCCAGAAGGTCCGCGGAGAGTAACCGGTAGGGTTACGCCCCGGCGTACAAGTCACATTTCAACCTAGGAGGAAGTCCAAGTGGCGAAGGCCAAGTTCGAGCGGACAAAGCCGCACGTAAACATCGGCACCATCGGCCACATCGACCACGGGAAGACCACTCTGACCGCGGCGATCTCGAAGGTGCTGCACGACAAGTTCCCGACGCTCAACCCCCAGTTCGCCTTCGACGACATCGACAAGGCGCCCGAGGAGAAGCAGCGGGGCATCACGATCTCGATCGCCCACATCGAGTACCAGACCGAGAAGCGGCACTACGCCCACGTCGACTGCCCCGGTCACGCCGACTACATCAAGAACATGATCACCGGCGCTGCCCAGATGGACGGTGCGATCCTCGTGGTTGCCGCCACTGACGGCCCGATGCCGCAGACGCGTGAGCACGTGCTGCTGGCCCGTCAGGTCGGCGTGCCCGCGATCGTCGTGGCGCTCAACAAGTGCGACATGGTCGAGGACGAGGAGCTCATCGAGCTCGTCGAGCTCGAGGTCCGCGAGCTGCTCAGCGACTACGACTTCAACGGCGACGACGCCCCGGTGATTCGGGTGGCGGCATACCCGGCGCTCAACGGCGACGAGAAGTGGAGCGAGTCCGTCCTCGAGCTGATGGACGCCGTTGACGAGTTCATCCCGCAGCCTGCGCGCGACACGGAGAAGCCGTTCCTGATGCCCGTCGAGGACGTGTTCACGATCACCGGTCGCGGCACCGTCATCACCGGCCGCATCGAGCGCGGCATCGTCAAGCTCAACGAGACTGTCGACATCATCGGCATCCGCGACGAGAAGCAGACCACGACGGTCACGGGCATCGAGATGTTCCGCAAGCTCCTCGACACCGGCGAGGCAGGCGAGAACGTCGGGCTGCTGCTGCGCGGCACGAAGCGTGAGGACGTCGAGCGCGGCATGGTCGTGATCAAGCCGGGGTCGACGACGCCGCACACGAACTTCGACGCGAACGTCTACATCCTCAGCAAGGAGGAGGGCGGCCGCCACACGCCGTTCTTCAACAACTACCGCCCGCAGTTCTACTTCCGTACGACGGATGTGACCGGCGTCGTGACCCTCCCGGAGGGCACCGAGATGGTCATGCCGGGCGACAACACCGAGATGGCGGTGGAGCTCATCCAGCCGATCGCCATGGAGGAGGGCCTGCGGTTCGCTATCCGTGAGGGTGGTCGTACCGTCGGCGCCGGCCGGGTCACTGCGATCAACAAGTGACCTCGGCGGCCTGACCGACCGCTACCTGGACCGGCCCCGGACTCCGTTGAGTCCGGGGCCGGTTTCTGTGTCTGTGCGGCGCCGCGCACACCGCTGGTTCGTGGAGGCGGACGGATCTGTCCCGGTGGCTGCGGATTCGTCCGGCTGCTCGGATTCGTCAGGCGGACGTACGTCGCGAGCCTGCGTGTCATGTGACGCGCTTGGGGCGGACGAATCCGCGGGGACGGCGCGGAGACTCAGGTGAGCTCGAGCGCGCCTCGTTGTCGGGTACGACGCTCGAGCGAGCGAAAGGCGAGGATGCCCAGCATCGGAAGGGTCACGGCGAACCCGGCCAGCGGCAGCAGGTCGCCTGAGACGTCGGCGATCGAGGCGCCCTTGGTCGTCGCGTCGACGAGCGCCTGGACGCCGTAGCCGAATGGCAGGCATCGAGCCGGCAGCTGGATCCAGGTGGGCATCAGCGCGATCGGGTACAACGTGCCCGCGACGAGGGTCATCAGCGGGAAGATCAGGTTCGACAGCTGGTTGGCATTGCGGATCGCCACGCCGATCGCGCCGACCAGCATGCTGAACCCCCACATGGCGGCGGTGAACAGCAGCATGGTCACCAGCAACGTCGCGGGGGCGATGTCCACCGCGAGCCCGAACACGGCCTTCCCGATGGCGACGCTCAGCGTGGCGATGAGGACCGACTCGCAGATCGCGTAGAGCTGGAACCCGGCGAGCCAGCTGTAGCGCGGTGCCGGTGCGAGGAACAGGTTGCCGAGAGTGCCGCGCCGCCGTTCGTGGTCCAGGATCTCGCCCGCGTTGAACTGCATGCCGAACAGCAGCGCCATGGCGGCGCCACCGATGATCGCGTAGTCGCGCAGGGCGGGGTCGTTGCGGTAGATCATCGCGATCAGGAACAGGTTGAACAGCGGGAAGCTCAACCACACCAACAGGTAGAAGGCGACGCCCGACGTCTGGAGGCGGGTCTTCGCGATCGTCCTCGCCGCCGCAGTGACGACGCGGAGGAGCGCGCGCAGGGTGAACGACGTCGGCTGAGGTGCGGCAGGAGCCTGCGTCGCGCGGACGTCCGGCCGGGGGGGAACGGTTCGGCTGGTCACATCAGGTCCAGGGTCCCGTGACGTCGTACGACGACATCGAGCCGATGCAGGCCCCACAGGCCGACCGCGAGAAACCCGACGCTGGTGCCGAGGACGGCCACGAGAGAGGCGCCCTCGTCGGACAGCGAAGCGCCGCTCAGAGCTGTCGCGCGCAGTGCGTCGATGGCGTGCGAGAGTGGGAGGACGTCGGAGACCTTCTGCAACCACTCGGGCAGGGCGCTGCGTGGGATGAAGAGTCCGGCCAGCAGGTAGATCGGTGCCTGGAGGAAGTTGGACAGGGCGTTGGACTGGCGGCTCAGCACGAAGAGACCGCCGAAGGCGAGTCCGACGCACAGGCAGGAGACGTAGACGGCCAGCAGGCTCACCAACGCGGCGGTCGGGTGAGCGACGTCGAAGTGGGCGCCGAACGCCAGCCCGACAAGGATGCTCATCACCAGCGCCGGCAGGCCGAAGACGATGCTGCCGATGCCGTGGCCGGCGATCACGGCCGAGATCCGACCTGGTGCCGCGATCACCGAGCTGATCGTGCCCTCGAAGACCTCGCTCTCGATGGCGTTGCCACAGCCCCACACGGTCGAGTTCCAGGCGCCCATGCCGAGCATCCCGATCACCAGGAAACCCATGGCGCTCGCGTTGCCGACCTGCTGCTGGCCGGACACCTCATAGGCCAGGTGGTAGCCGATCAGGATGGCGACCGGGCTCAGTGGTGCCCGGATCAGCATGATCGGGTTCGAGGCGTAGCGAAGCAGGAATATCCGGCTTGTCGCCAACGCGAGGCGAAGGTCGTTGCCCCGCGGCCGGACGTGAGTCTCCACCGAGGTGTGCTGGCCGACCGTCAC
Organism: uncultured Actinomycetota bacterium; assembly: GCA_963820035.1. Classification (GTDB taxonomy): domain Bacteria; phylum Actinomycetota; class Actinomycetes; order Propionibacteriales; family Nocardioidaceae; genus JAWWPG01. Next base: position 213,669 of record CAWFYK010000001.1, read on the forward strand.
GAGGCCTCCTCCAGCTCACCGGCCGGAACGTTGTCGAACTCTCGCCCGGTGGCCCCGAGGAAGGCGTCCTCGAGCGAGGGCTCACGCACGTCGATCGCACGTACGGCGGCCCCCACCTGCCGTAGCAGTGCGAGGCTCTGGTCGAGGGTCGCCGTGGTGTCGGTGCAGCGCAGCATGAGCGAGTCGGGTGCCGCCGCATCGTCGGCGACCTGCACCACCGAGGGAAGGTCGGCCAGGTGGAGGATGAGCTGCTCGCGGCCCTCCTCGAGTGGGGCGGCCAGCCGGATCACGACCTGCCGAGCCACCGGGGCGGTGGCCTTGAGCTGGTCGGGGGTGCCCTCGGCGACGATGATGCCGCGGTCGACGATCGCGACCTGGCGGCACAGGATCTCGGCCTCGTGCATGTCGTGGGTGGTGAGCAGCACGGTGTGGTCCGGGACCAGGCCGGCGATGAGCCCGCGCACCTCGATCGCTGCGGACGGGTCGAGACCGATGGTCGGCTCGTCGAGGATCACGACCGGTGGCCGGTGCACGAGGGTCTTGGCGATGTGCAGCCGCTGCTTCATGCCGCGTGAGTAGCTCTCGACCCGCTCGTCCGCCCGGTCGGTCAGCCCGACCTGCTCCAGCAGCTCGGCCGAGCGGACCGCGATCATCGTGTCGGCCATGCCGTAGAGCCGGCCGAAGTACCGGAGGTTCTCCAGCGCAGACAGCTGGTTGTAGAGACCCTTGTCGCCGCCGAACAGCACGCCGAGCCGCCGTCGGACGTCGACCTCGTCGCGGACCACGTCGAAGCCGTCGACGGTGGCCGTTCCGGAGGTCGGGATGAGCAGGGTCGAAAGCATCTTGATCGTCGTGGTCTTGCCGGCGCCGTTGGGTCCGAGCATGCCGAAGATGGTGCCGCGGGGCACCGCGAAGCTGATCCCCTTGACGGCCTCGACGACCTCGGCCGAGCGTCGCCAGCCGGTCCGCTTTCGATAGCTCCGGCGGAGATCGGTGGCGACGATGACATCGGAGACCGGGCTGGTCGGGTCACTGTCGACGGGTGCGAACGTCACCGCCTCATCATGATGTCAGATCCGACATCATGTCAACACCGTTTGACATCGTGATGACGTCAAAGCCACCATGTGCCCGCCCTGGGTCAGGGTTGGTGCGCGGCGCCGCTGTTGTGCCGGATCTCCATGGGGTGGGTGTCGACCGCCTCGAAAGCGCTGGCCGGGATCGACTTGAGCTCGTCGAGCAGAGCGGCAGGCCAGCGGTGGTCGGCGGAGCCCTGGAAATACCACGGCGAGCCGTTGTCGGCGAGCACCAGGCCGTAGGTCTTCATCGCCTGGAGGACGACGACGGTGTCCGCGCGGTAGCCGCTCGTCGGGAAGTCGGCCTTGAGTCGGAATCGAGCGCCCATCGGCGGATAGCTGTCGCTCGACTTCGAGCCGGCGTCGTGCCGCGCGGGCCAGATATGGGCGGTCTGGGTGACGTCGGTCGTGAAGCGGATCGCATGGTTGACCTGCCCGGCCACCTCGACCTCGCCGTAGCGCAGCAGCCCGGCGAGGACGGGGAGCCCGGCCGCATCGGCAGACGTCCAGCCGTCCCGGCGCAGGGCGTTGCTCCGCAGATCCCAGGTCGCGCCCGAGCCGGCATGCCAGTTGTTGTCGTGGACCCGGGTGTTCCAGGTCTCGTAGAGCTCGCAGGTGGAGGTGTTGACGACGTCGGCGTGTTTGTCGCCGGGCCGGTTGCGGCCGCCTTCGATCACCGTGTCGTCCCCGAAGGGGTAGGGCACGTGGTCGCTCTCACCGTCGTAGTCGAACGTCACCGGGACCGTCGGGTGGCTGTCGTCGACGAGCGTGATCGGGATGCCGTAGGGGACCGGCTGTTCGCCGTAGCTCTTGCCGAAGTCCGGATGGAGGAAGCTGTCGGGGGACATGTGCGACATCCAAGCGTCGCTGTGCGGGTCCACGCCGAGCTGGGTGACCGGGGTGTTCCAGTAGTTGTTCTTGGGGTAGACGGGGCAACCGCCCACGCCATGGGCTCGGCTGGCGGTCGGCTGGCCGCCTTGCTGGGCCCCGGATGGCGAGTGCTGCGGGGCAGCCGCCTGCGTCGAGGCGAACGAGGATCCGTGAGCCGCAGCGAGGCCGGCGACGAGGGCCAGCACGCCCGCGACTGCCGCCGTACGACGCGCTGCCAGCCGGTGGCCGTCCATATCTTGTTCCTAGCCCTCTAGCTCACACAAAGTCAAACCGTGCTCCTGGCGCCGAGCTCGAAGGTGTGCACGACGTCGTAGCGTGGTCGACCTTCGCGTCCCTCACCCAGATGCGACTCGATGAGCTCGATGGAGGTGGCCGACCAGCCGTGGCCGCCGTACGAGCTGAGGATCCGCAGCCATCGGGTGGCATCGCGGGGCTGGCGCAGCCGGGCCATCGTGAGGTGGGGCCGGAATCGGCCGCCTTCGACGACGGCGCCGGCCTTGTTGGCCGCCGCCCGGACGCCCGTCGCCAGGTGTCCGATTGCCTCCGGTGGGTCTGTCTCGGCTCCCAGCCAGAGCACCCGGGCGCGCTCGGACGACGGGAAGGCCCCGGCGCCGACCAGGGTGACGTCGAACGTCGTACGCCGGGCGGCGGCGCGGGTCAGCCGTTCGACCAGCTCGTCGAGGTGGCGGCCACCGACCTCCGGCAGGAAGGCGAGCGTGAGGTGCCATTGGTAGGGATCGGTCCAGCGCAGTGCCGGATCGGCCTCACGACGCGGCTCCAGGAACTCGGCGAGGTCCTCGACGACGTCGGGTGGCGGCACGACGGCGACGAACATCCGCATGGGCTCGATGCTCGCATATCGCCAGAGCGGCGCCGACGGGCCGCAGCAGACGGGGGTCGGCGCGGCGCAGCGGTGCGGCCGTCGTACCGGATTGTCGGATCCTGGTCCTCGGGCTTGGTTACCGCCCCGTCCTGACGACAGGCGAACTCGGATGGTGGTGCCGGAAGTCTCGGATGGTGGTGCCGGAAGTCTCGGATGGTGGTGCCGGAAGTCTCGGATGGTGGTGCCGGAAGTCTCGGATGGTGGTGCCGGAAGTCTCGGATGGTGGTGCGGGAGGGGGACGATTTGGCACGGGCGGGCAGGTCTGGCAGACTATCGGGGTTGCTCAGGCGGAGTCGCCGGGGCGGGCCAGAGCTTCTCAGAGCGATCTGAGACGGCCGGTCACGCCGAAACGGAGACACCACCACGCCTGGCCCCGCAGACACACCGTGGCGGCCAGGTCGACAACCTCCCGGTCCACTGACGATTCGATCTCAGGTGTGGCGTGCGGCGAAAGCCCGCGACACGCCCGACCTCGGGGGTCGGACAAACCGGGACTGATCTCCCTCCCGGGAGCCTCAGGTACGAACTGGTCGAGCAGTAAAGGACGAAGCGAGAGCATGGCGGGACAAAAGATCCGCATCCGGCTCAAGGCCTATGACCACGAGGTCATCGACTCGTCGGCGCGCAAGATCGTCGACACGGTGACGCGTACTGGTGCCAAGGTCGCGGGCCCGGTGCCGCTTCCAACTGAGAAGAACGTGTTCTGCGTGATCCGTTCGCCGCACAAGTACAAGGACAGCCGCGAGCACTTCGAGATGCGCACCCACAAGCGGCTCATCGACATCATTGACCCGACGCCGAAGACGGTCGACTCGCTTATGCGACTCGAGCTGCCGGCAGGCGTCGACATCGAGATCAAGCTCTGAGGGACGACCCATGAGCCATGTGAAGAACGTCCGCGGGTTGCTGGGCACCAAGCTCGGCATGACCCAGCTCTGGGACGACAACAACCGCGTCGTCCCCGTCACTGTCATCGACGCGTCCACCAACGTCGTGACGCAGGTCCGCGCCTCCGACACGGACGGCTATACCGCCGTCCAGCTCGGCTTCGGCGAGGTGAAGGCGTCCAAGGTGACCAAGCCGATGGCCGGTCACTTCGAGCGCGCGGGCGTCACGCCGCGTCGCCACGTGCTGGAGATCCGCACTGCCGACGCTGAGACCTATGCGCTCGGCCAGGAGATCGGCGCCGACGCGTTCGCCGCCGGCGACACCATCGACGTGACCGGCACCAGCAAGGGCAAGGGCTTCGCCGGTGTCATGAAGCGGCACGGCTTCCACGGCGTCAGCGCGTCGCACGGGTCGCACCGCAACCACCGCAAGCCAGGCTCGATCGGTGGCTGCGCCACCCCTGGCCGGGTCTTCAAGGGCATGCGGATGGCGGGCCGGATGGGCAACGAGACCATCACCACCCAGAACCTGACCGTGCACGCGGTCGACGCCGAGAAGGGCCTGATCCTGGTCAAGGGAGCGATCCCCGGGCCGCGCGGTGCCCTCGTCGTGCTGCGCACGGCCGCCAAGGGGAAGGAAGCCGAGCAGTGAGCACCATCGACGTCGTCGACGCGAGCGGCACCAAGTCCGGGAGCGTCGACCTGCCTGCCGAGATCTTCGACGCCCAGGTCAACATCCCGCTGATCCATCAGGTCGTCGTGGCCCAGCTCGCTGCGGCGCGCCAGGGCACCCACGACACGAAGAGCCGCGGCGAGGTGTCCGGCGGTGGCCGCAAGCCCTACCGCCAGAAGGGCACCGGCCGGGCCCGCCAGGGTTCGATCCGGGCTCCCCAGTTCGCCGGCGGTGGCGTGGTCCACGGACCGACGCCGCGCGGCTACGACCAGCGCACGCCGAAGAAGATGAAGGCAGCCGCTCTTCGCGGCGCGCTATCCGACCGGGCGCGTGAAGGCCGGGTGCACGTCGTCGAGGGCTTCGTCGAGGGGGACAAGCCGTCGACGAAGACGGCGGTGGCCGTGCTGGCCCGACTCTCCGAGCGGCCGAAGGCGCTCGTCGTCGTCGAGCGAAGCGACCAGGTCACCCGTCTCAGCCTGCGCAACGTCGACCACATCCACGTGCTCGTCGCCGACCAGCTCAACACCTACGACGTGCTCGCGAGCGACGATGTCATCTTCACCAAGGGCGCCTTCGACGCGTTCGTGGCCGGGCCTGCCCGCGGCCAGTCGGTGAAGGCCGTCGCGACGTCGACCGAGGCCGAGGCGGCCGTCGAGGAAGACGCAGCCGTTGAGGCAGAGGCTCAGGAGGACGACCAGTGAGCAAGCTCTACAAGGACCACCGCGACGTGCTCATCGCCCCCGTGGTGAGCGAGAAGTCCTATGCGCTGCTCGACCAGAACAAGTACACGTTCCTGGTGCAGCGTGACTCCAACAAGACCGAGATCAAGATCGCGGTCGAAGAGGTCTTCAACGTCACGGTCACGAGCGTCAACACACTGAACCGGGCGGGCAAGCGGCGTCGTACCCGACTGGGCTGGGGCACTCGCCCCAACACCAAGCGGGCCATCGTCAGCGTTGCCGAGGGCCAGCGCATCGACATCTTCGGGGGTCCGGTCTCGTGACCGGCCTGACGACGACCGAGCGCAGAGACGAGGACTGAGGACACATGGGTATCCGTAGGTACAAGCCGACCACCCCGGGCCGTCGTGGCTCCAGCGTGGCCGACTTCGTCGAGGTCACCCGGACCACTCCGGAGAAGACCCTCGTTGAGCCGCTGCCCAAGAACGGCGGTCGCAACAACCAGGGCCGGATCACGACCCGTCACCAGGGCGGTGGGCACAAGCGCGCCTACCGGATCATCGACTTCCGTCGCTACGACAAGGACGGCGTGCCGGCCAAGGTCGCGGAGATCGAGTACGACCCCAACCGCACCGCTCGCATCGCGTTGCTGCACTATGCCGACGGCGAGAAGCGCTACATCATCGCGCCGACCGGCCTGCAGCAGGGCATGAGGGTGGAGAACGGGCCGAAGGCCGACATCAAGCCGGGCAACAACCTGCCCTTGCGCAACATCCCGGTCGGTACCACGATCCACGCGATCGAGATGCGACCGGGTGGCGGCGCCAAGATCGCCAGGTCCGCCGGTGCGTCCGTGCAGCTCGTCGCCCGCGAGGGCACCCGCGCCCAGCTGCGCATGCCGTCCGGCGAGATGCGCTATGTCGACGTCCGGTGCCGGGCAACCGTCGGTGCCGTCGGCAACGCCGAGCAGTCGAACATCAACTGGGGCAAGGCCGGGCGGATGCGGTGGAAGGGCAGAAGGCCCACCGTCCGCGGCGTCGTGATGAACCCGGTCGACCACCCGCACGGTGGCGGCGAGGGCAAGACGTCGGGTGGGCGCCACCCGGTGTCGCCGTGGGGCAAGCCCGAGGGTCGCACCCGCAAGAACAAGGCAAGTGACCAGCTGATCGTCCGCCGCCGCAAGTCCGGCAAGCGCTGAGAAGGACCTGACTAGATATGCCACGCAGCCTCAAGAAGGGCCCGTTCGTCGACGACCACCTGCAGAAGAAGGTGGACGTGCAGAACGAGTCCGGCACCAAGAACGTGATCAAGACCTGGTCGCGCCGATCGATGATCGTGCCCGACATGATCGGCCACACGATCGCGGTGCACGACGGGCGCAAGCACGTCCCGGTGTTCGTGACCGACTCGATGGTCGGCCACAAGCTGGGCGAGTTCGCCCCCACGCGCACGTTCCGTGGCCACGAGAAGGACGACCGGAAGAGCCGCCGCCGCTGATGCGCGCGGGAGACGAGAGAGTGACGGACCATGGCCGTATCTGACCGCAGGCGCGTGAGCACGCGCCGCGAGAGCTTGCTGGGCGACGAGCCCGGTGCTTTCGCTGTCGCGCGCTTCGTCCGCGTGACGCCGATGAAGGCGCGTCGCGTTGTCGACATGGTGCGCGGAGCGCACGTCGACGACGCCCTCGCGACCTTGAAGTTCGCGCCACAAGCGGCGAGCGAGACCGTCTACAAGGTGCTCGAGAGCGCGGTGGCCAACGCCACCACGACCGAGGACCTCGAGCGCGGCACGTTGGTGATCAGCAAGGCGATGGTCGACGAAGGCCCGACGCTCAAGCGGTTCCGGCCGCGTGCCCAAGGGCGTGCGTCGCGGATCTTGAAGCGGACCTGCCACATCACGCTCGTTGTCCAGCCAGCCGAGGTCGTCACGTCAACGGGAGGTACCCGCTAATGGGCCAGAAGGTCAATCCGAACGGCTTCCGCCTCGGCATCTCCACGGAGCACAACAGTCGCTGGTTCGCCGACAAGCTCTACAAGTCGTACGTCGGCGAGGACGTCGCGATCCGCAAGCTGCTCACCAAGGGCATGGACCGGGCCGGCATCAGCCGCGTCGAGATCGAGCGCACCCGCGACCGGGTGTCGGTCACGATCCACACCGCTCGCCCCGGCATCGTCATCGGCCGCCGCGGCGCCGAGGCGGACCGCATCCGCGAGAACCTCGAGAAGCTCACCGGCAAGCAGGTGAAGCTCAACATTCGTGAGGTGCTGAACCCCGAGGTCGACGCCCAGCTCGTCGCCCAGGGTGTGGCGGAGCAGCTGTCCAGCCGGGTGGCCTACCGCCGCGCGATGCGCAAGGCGATCCAGACGTCGATGCGCTCGGGCGCCAAGGGCATCCGCATCCAGTGCTCCGGTCGCCTCGGTGGCGCCGAGATGTCGCGCTCGGACTTCTACCGCGAAGGCCGGGTGCCGCTGCACACGCTTCGCGCCGACATCGACTACGGCTTCTACGAGGCCAAGACCACCTTCGGCCGTATCGGAGTGAAGGTCTGGATCTACAAGGGTGAGGTCGCCGGTACCCGCGCCGAGCGGGAGGCCCAGGCCGCCGTACTCGCGCAGGCGGGCAACCGCTCGCGACCGACCCGGCGCCGTTCGGACGGCCCGCGTCGCGACGACGCTCCGCGCCGTGACAGCGCGCCGCAGGCCGCCGAGTCGACGACCGGCCCCGCAGCCGCCCCATCCACCGCGTCAGCCCCGGTCGCCGCTGCCGAGACAGCGGCTCCGGCCGCCGAGGCTCCCAGCACCGCGCCGGCCGCAGGACAGGAGAGCTGAGTCATGCTGATCCCCCGTAGGGTCAAGCACCGCAAGCAGCACCACCCCAACCGACGGGGCGCTGCCAAGGGTGGCACGAAGCTCGCATTCGGCGACTTCGGCATCCAGGCGATCGAGTCGGCCTACGTGACCAACCGGCAGATCGAGTCGGCGCGTATCGCGATGACCCGGCACATCAAGCGTGGCGGCAAGGTCTGGATCAACATCTATCCAGACCGGCCGCTCACCAAGAAGCCGGCCGAGACCCGGATGGGTTCCGGAAAGGGTTCGCCCGAGTGGTGGATCGCCAACGTGAAGCCAGGTCGGGTGCTGTTCGAGCTCTCGGGTGTGCCGGAGGACGTCGCACGCGAGGCGCTCCGTCGCGCGATGCACAAGCTGCCGATGAAGGCTCGATTCATCCGCCGTGAAGCAGGTGAGTACTGATGAGTGACGTGACCACAGCAGGCGAGCTGCGCCACCTCGACGAGGAGTCGCTCGAGGAGAAGCTGCGTGAGTCGAAGGAAGAGCTGTTCAACCTGCGGTTCCAGGCGGCCACCGGTCAGCTCGAGTCGCACGGGCGGCTGCGCCACGTACGCCGTGACATCGCCCGGATCTACACGGTGATGCGGGAGCGCGAGCTCGGCATCACCGAGCGGATCACCGTGGCCGACGACGAGGCTGAGGAAGCATGAGCGAGGAAGACACCGTGACCCAGGAGTCCCGAAACACACGAAAGACCCGTGAGGGTCTGGTCGTCAGCGACAAGATGGACAAGACCGTGGTGGTCTCCGTCGAGGACCGTGTCAAGCACGCCCTTTACGGCAAGGTCCTACGCCGTACCAGCAAGCTGAAGGCCCACGACGAGCAGAACCAGTGCGGCATCGGTGACCGCGTCCTCATCATGGAGACGAGGCCGTTGTCGGCAAGCAAGCGCTGGCGCATCGTCGAGGTCGTCGAGAAGGCCAAGTAGTCGCAAGCGAAGGCCGCGTGACCGCGGGGCCCCGTCAGTAGATCCAGCAAGTTCGAGGAGTATGTGGTGATCCAGCAGGAGTCGCGACTCAAGGTCGCCGACAACACCGGTGCCAAGCAGATCTTGTGCATCCGGGTGCTCGGCGGGTCTGGGCGACGCTACGCGGGCATCGGTGATGTCATCGTCGCCACGGTCAAGGACGCCATCCCCGGGGGCAACGTCAAGAAGGGCGACGTGGTCAAGGCCGTCATCGTGCGCACCGTCAAGGAGCGTCGGCGGTCCGACGGCTCCTACATCCGCTTCGACGAGAACGCGGCCGTGATCCTCAGGCCCGACGGCGAGCCGCGCGGCACCCGCATCTTCGGCCCGGTCGGCCGTGAGCTGCGTGACAAGCGCTTCATGAAGATCATCTCGCTCGCACCGGAGGTTTTGTAAATGGCTAGGAACATGGCTGTGAAGAAGGGCGATGTTGTCCGTGTCATCGCCGGCAAGGACAAGGGCGCGGAGGGCAAGGTCATCGCAGTGCTCACCGAGCAGCGCAGGGTGCTCGTCGAGGGCGTCAACCGCGTCAAGCGGCACACCAAGCTCGTCAACACCGGCGGACGCGCCGGGACGACCGGCGGCATCATCACCCAGGAGGCGTCGATCGACGTCTCGAACGTGATGTTGCTGGCCGAGGTCGACGGCAAGAAGGTCCCGACCCGGGTCGGGGCGAAGCGGGTCGAGACCACGAAGACGCGGCCGGACGGCTCGACGTACACCAAGCAGCGCAGCGTGCGCATCGCCAGCAAGAACGGCGAGGAGATCTAAGTGACCACGACAGAGACCACCGAAGAGACGCAGCGCGAGGTTGCGGCACCACCGCGCTTCAAGATTCGCTACCGCGACGAGATCATGCCTGCCCTGCAGCAGGAGTTCGGCTTCGCCAACGTCATGCAGATTCCCCGGCTGACCAAGATCGTGGTCAACATGGGTGTCGGCGACGCGGCGCGCGACTCCAAGCTGATCGAGGGCGCGGTTCGCGACCTGGCCACGATCACCGGCCAGAAGCCGCAGATCACCAAGGCCCGCAAGTCGATCGCCCAGTTCAAGCTTCGCGAGGGGATGCCGATCGGCGCCCACGTCACACTGCGCGGCGACCGGATGTGGGAGTTCCTTGACCGGCTGCTGACGCTGGCGCTGCCTCGGATCCGCGACTTCCGCGGTCTGTCGCCGACCCAGTTCGACGGCAAGGGCAACTACACGTTCGGGCTCACCGAGCAGGTCATGTTCCACGAGATCGACCAGGACAAGATCGACCGGCAGCGTGGCATGGACATCACGGTCGTGACGACGGCGACCACCAACGCGGAAGGTCGATCGCTGCTCAAGCATCTCGGCTTCCCCTTCAAGGAGAACTGATGGCGAAGACATCCCTTCGGGTCAAGGCGGCCCGCAAGCCGAAGTTCAAGGTCCGGGGCTACACCCGGTGCCAGCGCTGCGGCCGACCCAAGGCGGTCTACCGCAAGTTCGGCCTCTGCCGGATCTGCCTGCGCGAAATGGCTCACAGAGGCGAACTCCCGGGTATCACAAAGTCCTCTTGGTGACGAGAAGAACCCTGTTCACAACCGAAGCGCAACGAGTCGCAGGTCGTGCGACGACCCAGTGTCGACCAACGAAACCGCGGCTAGAAAGAGGCCAACGGCCATGACGATGACGGACCCGATCGCAGACATGCTCACGCGTCTGCGCAACGCCAACCAGGCATACCACGACACGGTCAGCATGCCGCACAGCAAGCTGAAGGTCGGAGTTGCCGAGATCCTCCAGCAGGAGGGCTACATCGGCTCCTGGAAGGTCGACGAGCCCGCCGAGGGCGTCGTCGGCAAGACGTTGGTGCTCGACCTGAAGTACGGACCCCACCGCGAGCGCTCGATTGCCGGCGTACGCCGGATCAGCAAGCCCGGGCTGCGGGTCTATGCCAAGGCCACCGCTCTTCCCAAGGTCCTGGGAGGTCTCGGCGTCGCGATCATCTCGACGTCGACCGGCCTGCTCACGGACCGCCAAGCCAAGCAGAAGGGCGTAGGCGGAGAAGTCCTCGCCTACGTCTGGTAGCGGAACCGGAAGGAGAACGACTGATGTCGCGTATTGGCAAGCTCCCCATCCCGGTCCCGTCCGGGGTCGACGTCGCCATCGACGGTCAGACCGTCACGGTCAAGGGACCCAAGGGCACCCTGTCGCACACCGTCAAAGAGCCGATCACCGTCGGCCGCGGTGACGACGGCAGCGTGTCGGTGTCCCGTCCCGACGACGAGCGCACCAGCCGCTCACTGCATGGCCTGTCGCGCACCCTGATCGCCAACATGGTGACCGGCGTGACCGACGGCTACGAGAAGAAGCTCGAGATCGTCGGCGTCGGCTACCGTGTGGTGCCGAAGGGCCCGACCGCTCTCGAGTTCTCGCTCGGCTACAGCCACCAGATCACGTTCAACGCACCCGACGGCGTCACGTTCACGGTCGAAGGCCCCACCAGGTTCTCGATCCAGGGCATCGACAAGCAGTCCGTCGGTGAGGTCGCCGCCAACATCCGGAAGCTCCGCAAGCCCGAGCCCTACAAGGGCAAGGGCATCCGGTACGCCGGCGAGCAGGTCCGCCGCAAGGTCGGAAAGGCAGGGAAGTAATGGCTATCGCACTGAGGTCCGGCAAGCACACGTCGGCCAAGACCGCCTCGCGGGCGCGCCGCCAGGTCCGCGGCCGCAAGAAGGTGCGCGGCTCCGCCGAGCGCCCCCGCCTCGTGGTCACGCGTTCCAGCCGCCACCTGTTCGTCCAGCTCGTCGACGACGTCCAGGGCGCTACGCTCGCCTCGGCCAGCACCATGGAGCAGGACGTGCGCGCCTTCAGCGGCGACAAGTCCGCCAAGGCCCGCAAGGTCGGCGAGCTGGTCGCCGCCCGGGCGAAGGACGCCGGTGTCGATACCGTGGTGTTCGACCGGGCCGGCAACAAGTACCACGGGCGCGTCGCCGCCTTGGCAGACGGCGCCCGCGAGGGTGGGCTGGCCTTCTGATGACCACAGCAGCGACGGCCAGCCAACCGACAGACACGAGAGAAGGTAGTTCGAGATGAGCGGACCTCAGCGCCGCAGTGGCGGCTCCGACCGCCGGGGTCGCGACGACCGTCGCGGCTCGGCCGGCGAGAAGACCGCCTACATCGAGCGGGTGGTTGCCACCAACCGGGTCGCCAAGGTCGTCAAGGGCGGCCGGCGCTTCAGCTTCACGGCGCTCGTCGTCGTCGGTGACGGCGACGGCAGCGTCGGGGTGGGCTACGGCAAGGCCAAGGAGTTCCCGGCAGCCATCGCCAAGGGCGTCGAAGAGGCGAAGAAGTCGATGTTCAAGGTGCCGCGCGTTCAGGGCACCATCCCGCACCCGGTGCAAGGTGAGAAGTCGGCAGGAGTCGTCCTCCTGCGTCCGGCCGCTCCCGGTACCGGAGTCATCGCCGGCGGGCCGGTTCGCGCCGTCCTCGAATGTGCGGGCATCCACGATGTGCTCAGCAAGTCGCTCGGGTCGTCCAACGCGCTCAACATCGTCGGCGCGACGGTGGCGGCCCTGCAGATGCTCGTCGAGCCGGAGACGGTGGCGGCCCGACGTGGCCTCACGGTCGAGCAGGTCGCCCCGGCGGCGCTGCTCCGGGCTCGCGCGGAAGTGAGCGAATGATGGGTCGGCTGAAGGTCAAGCAGGTCCGGTCCAGCATCGGACGTCACAGGAACCAGCGGGACACGTTGCGCTCGCTGGGTCTCAAGCGAATCGGCGACGTCGTCGTCAAGGAGGACCGCCCCGAGATCCGCGGCATGCTCGCCACGGTGCCGCACCTCGTGGCCGTCGAGGAGGTTGACTGACATGACGCTCAAGCTGCATCATCTGCGCCCGGCCCCGGGTGCCAAGACGGCCAAGACCCGGGTCGGTCGTGGTCAGGGAAGCAAGGGCAAGACCGCCGGTCGCGGCACCAAGGGCACCAAGGCCCGCTACCAGGTGCCCGCCCGGTTCGAGGGCGGCGCGCTGCCCCTGCACATGCGCTTGCCGAAGATGAAGGGCTTCCAGAACCCGTTCCGGGTCGAGTACCAGGTCGTCAACCTGGACCGGCTCAGCGCGCTGTTCCCCGAGGGTGGCGAGGTGACCCCAGAGACTCTCGTGGCGAAGGGCGCCGTACGCGACAACGCCCCGGTCAAGATCCTTGGCGGAGGTGACCTCACGGTCGCCCTGCAGGTGAGCGCGCAGGCGTTCTCGGCCAGTGCCAAGGACAAGATCGCCGCTGCCGGCGGGTCCACCACCGAGCTCTGACGACAAGCCGTCGTCGGGGACATGGTGGGTCGAGGTTTGTTCGTGGACGGTGTCACTGTGCCTCGCTTCGTGAGGCTGTTATTGTCCAGAGGCAGGCGCTTTGGTGGCGCTGCAGCCGCATTCATCACGCCTGTGCCGTTCAATAACGTGTCTCCCGGTTGGGGGATCGCTGGGAGGACTTGGTGCTAAGCGCCTTCGTCAACGCGTTTCGGACGCCCGACCTGCGGCGAAAGCTGCTGTTCGTCCTGTTCGTCATCGTGTTGTTCCGGCTCGGCTCGGCAGTGCCGACCCCCGGCGTGGACTACGTCAAGGTGCACAGCTTCTTCAACAACCCGGCCGCTCACCAGGGCATCTACGGGCTGATCAACCTGTTCTCCGGCGGCGCGCTGCTGAAGCTCAGCGTGTTCGCGCTGGGCATCATGCCCTACATCACCGCCAGCATCATCTTGCAGCTGCTGACCGTCGTCATTCCGCGCCTGGAGACCCTCAAGAAGGAGGGCCAGGCGGGCCAGACGAAGATCACCCAGTACACCCGCTACCTGACCCTCGGCCTGGCCATCCTGCAGTCCACCGGGATCGTCGCGCTGGCCAGATCCGGCCAGCTGCTGGGTAATACCAGCGGATCGCTGCTGGTCAACGACAACATCTCGACCATGCTGATCATGGTCGTCACGATGACGGCCGGAACGGCCACCATCATGTGGCTCGGCGAGCTGATCACCGAGCGAGGCATTGGCAACGGCATGTCGATCATGATCTTCACGTCCGTCATCTCGGCCTTCCCGAGCGCGCTGTGGGGCATCAAGAACGAGCACGGGTGGGACGTCTTCGCCATGGTCATCGGCATCGGTCTGGTGATGATCGCGGCGGTGGTCTTCGTCGAGCAGGCCCAGCGGCGAATCCCGGTGCAGTACGCCCGGCGAATGGTCGGCCGCAAGATGTTCGGGGGTACGTCGACGTACATCCCGCTCAAGGTCAACCAGGCCGGCGTCATCCCGGTGATCTTCGCGAGCAGCCTGCTCTATCTGCCGGCCCTGCTGTCGCAGTTCAACCCGACGGCGCCGTGGTCGGTGTGGGTCCAGACCCACCTCGTCAAGGGCGACCACCCGGACTACATGATCCTCTACTTCCTGCTGATCATCTTCTTCACCTACTTCTATGTCGCGATCACCTTCAACCCTGAAGAGGTCGCCGACAACATGAAGAAGTACGGCGGGTTCGTGCCCGGCATCCGGGCCGGTAAGCCGACTCAGGACTATCTCGCCTACGTGCTGTCGCGGATCACCCTGCCCGGCTCCATCTATCTCGGCACCATCGCGATCGTGCCGCTGATCGCCCTGGTGCTGGTCAACGCGAACCAGAACTTCCCCTTCGGTGGGACATCGCTGCTGATCATGGTCGGGGTCGGACTCGACACCGTGAAGCAGATCGAGAGCCAGCTGCAGCAGCGGCACTACCAAGGATTCTTGCGCTGATGCGCGTGGTGTTGGTGGGGGCACCCGGCGCCGGGAAGGGGACCCAGGCCAAGTTCATCGCCAAGCACTACAAGATCCCCAAGATCTCGACCGGAGACATCTTCCGCGCCAATATCGCCGCCAAGACCGAGTTGGGCCTGGCGGCGAAGCATTACATGGACGCCGGCGACCTGGTCCCCGACGAGGTCACGATCGACATCGTGCGCGACCGGCTGCAGCAGGACGACACGGTCGGCGGGTTCCTGCTCGACGGGTTTCCCCGGACTCTCCCGCAGGCGAGAGTGCTGCAGGCGATCCTCGACGAGATCGGCACCCCGCTCGACGTCGTCCTCGAGATGAAGGTCGACGACGACGAAGTGGTCCGCCGGCTCAGCGGGCGGCGGATCTGCCGGAGCTGCGGTCACGTCTGGCACGTCGAGTTCAACCCGCCGGCGGTCGAGGGCGTGTGCGACGTGGACGGCGGCGAGCTGTTCCAGCGTGACGACGACCTGCCGGAGACCGTACGCCGGCGGCTGGAGGTCTACACCGAGGAGACGTCGCCCCTGGAGGGCTTCTATGACTCGCTGGGGCTGCTCGTGACGATCCCTGCGCAGGGTGCCGTCGAGGAGATCACCGAGCGAGCCATCTCGGCGCTCGAGTCGGTCAAGCGGCCCTAGCCATGTTCGACCGCAAGCTGGAGATCAAGACCCCGGAGCAGATCGCCGTGATGCGCCGGGCCGGGCTCGTCGTCGGCGAGACCCTCGAGCTGCTGCGTGCCGCGGTCGCCCCGGGTGTCACCACGAAGGAGCTCGACGGGCTCGCCGAGGACCACATCAGGTCTCGCGGCGCCACCCCCAACTTCCTCAACTACCACGGGTTCCCGGCGACGATCTGCACGTCGGTCAACGACGAGGTGGTGCACGGCATCCCCGGTGCACGCACGTTGGCCGCAGGTGACCTGATCTCGATCGACTGCGGCGCGATCGTCGACGGCTGGCACGGGGACGCCGCGATCACGGTGCCGGTGGGGCCGGCGGAGGCGATCGACCCGACGCTGGTGTCGCTGATGCAGGTATGCGAGGAGAGCCTGTGGCGGGGGATGGCGGCAGCTCGGCTCGGCGGCCGGGTCACCGACATCTCCCACGCCATCGAGTCCTATGTGCGGCACCAGGGCGACTACGGGATCGTCGAGGACTACGTCGGCCACGGCATCGGGACTGCGATGCACCTGCCGCCCAATGTGCCCAACTACGGCAGACCCGGCAAGGGTCCCCGCCTCGTCGAGGGCCTCGCGCTCGCCGTCGAGCCGATGATCACGCTGGGCAGCATCGAGACCCGCACACTCGAGGACGACTGGACGGTCATCACCGTCGACGGCTCCTGGTCGGCGCACTTCGAGCACTCGTTCACCCTCACCAAGCGCGGTGCGCTGGTCCTGACCGCGCTCGACGGCGGAGCGGCGAAGCTGGCGGAGCTCGGCGTACCCTGCGCCGCCTGACCCGCAGTCCTGCCCTCTGTCGCGTAGTCCGTCACGTTTCGGGGAACCTTCCTGATGGTCCGTCACGGTCCCGCCACCTTCTGGGTGGTCCGTCACGTTCCGAGGTGCGCAAATCGTTTTGCCCTCCCCGAAGCGTGACGGACCACCCGTTCAGGAGGTGACGGACCACCCGCTCCGGAAGCTGACGGACCAGCCGTTCCGGGAGGTGACGGACCACCCGGAGTGGTGAGGGGTACGGCGTCGTACGATCGGAGCATGTCCGACGACCCCACGATCCACGAGCACATCTCCGCCCTGGTCGCCGAGGAGCGGGAGATCCGCCGCCGACTGGGCGACCACGAGATCAGCCAGCAGGAGGAGCACGACCGGCTGACCGCGATCGAGGCGGAGCTCGACCAGTACTGGGACCTGCTGCGCCAGCGGGACGCCCGCCGGGAGTTCCACGAGAACCCCGATGACGCGGAGGTCAGGCCCGAGCGCGTCGTCGAGAGCTACGAAGCCTGACCAGTCGACTGCCCGAGACACTCGACGTCGCCGGGGCCGCGCTGCGGATCCGGCGGGCGAGCCGTGCTGACGTCGCGTCCATCGTCGGGCTGCTGGCCGCCGACCAGCTCGGCCACACCCGCGACAGCGCCGACACGGCCGAGGCGCTGGCGCCCTACCTCGCGGCGTTCGAGGCGATCGACGCCGACCCGGCGCAGCTGTTGCTCGTGGTCGACGACGGGGAGGACGTGGTGGGCACGATGCAGCTCTCCTTCCTCCCCGGGCTGTCCCGCAGAGGTGCGCTCCGCGCACAGATCGAGGCCGTCCGCATCGGCGCCGGCCACCGCGGTGCGGGTCTTGGTGCTGCGATGCTCGAGTGGGCCGTCTCGGAGGCCCGCACCCGCAACTGCGCCCTCGTGCAGCTCACGACCGACAAGACCCGGACCGACGCGCACCGCTTCTATGAGCGGTTCGGCTTCGTCGCCTCCCATGAAGGCATGAAATTGCTCCTCTCGCCACCGGGCGGCCAGGAGAGGTCGCCCACCACCCCGGAGTAGACCGTCAGGCGTCGGGTGTGCACCTGGATGGACCTCCCCGGACCGTGACGGACCACCCCGGGGGCCGGGCGATTTCCGGAATCGGGCTGTTCCGCGTAAACTTATGAGTCGGCCCGCTCCGGGTCCGTCTTTTTGTGTGCCCTGCGGCTGCCCCGACTGGGGAAGGGCGCTCAGGCGGGGGAGCGAGCCGGTCGAAACCGCGTTGATGCGCTGGGGGATCAGGTGTGTTCCCGGTGTCATGCGCGGCCGACAGGTCGACGTACCACAGCATCACCCGGCAGGGGTTGCCCTGCACCATCGGCTGCACCCGACGGGTCAGCATCACTCAACAGATTGCGGAGGATATGCCGAAGAAGGAAGGGGTCATCGAGATCGAGGGCACCGTCGTCGAAGCGCTCCCGAACGCGATGTTTCGGGTCGAGCTCAACAACGGTCACAAGGTTCTCGCCCACATCAGCGGCAAGATGCGCCAGCACTACATCCGGATCCTCCCCGAGGACCGAGTGGTGGTGGAGCTCTCGCCGTACGACCTCACCCGCGGACGCATCGTCTACCGCTACAAGTAACCCATCACACGGCACGATCGACCGGCCAGCCCGGGCGGTCCGCCGTCACCCATCAGCCGTCAACCCGCATGCCTCACCCGCCCTCGGGCGACGTGTGGCAGCCCTCATGGAGAGCTCGATGAAGGTCAACCCGAGCGTCAAGAAGATCTGTGACAAGTGCAAGGTGATCCGCCGCAACGGGCGGGTCATGGTGATCTGCGAGAACCCGCGCCACAAGCAACGGCAAGGTTGATCACCGTCGAGGGCGGCCACCGGCCGTCCTCACACCAGCGCGACCGCTCGTCGGCGCCAGCCCGCAACGGCTGCGTCGATGTCGCCCCCGGAACGAAGGCCGGGGCCCTGCCAGTCGTACGACGATCCGCGAGAAGCGGGTCGAACCGGCGAGAGGCGGGCAGGGACGCGGCGCGCCCGACACCTTCGACGAACGAAAGGTCAACCGCCTGATGGCACGCCTCCTCGGTGTGGACCTCCCGCGCGACAAGCGCGTCGAGGTAGCCCTCACCTATATCTACGGGATCGGCCGCACCCGCTCACACGAGCTGCTTGCGGCAACCGAGATCAGTCCGGACCTGCGGGTCCACGAGCTCGGTGACGAGGAGCTGGTCAAGCTCCGCGACTACATCGAAGCGAACTTCCAGATCGAAGGTGACCTTCGGCGTGAGGTGACGGCAGACATCCGCCGCAAGGTGGAGATCGGCAGCTACCAGGGACGTCGGCACCGTCAGGGTCTGCCCGTTCGCGGTCAGCGCACGAAGACGAACGCGCGCACCCGCAAGGGTCCGAAGCGCACCGTCGCCGGCCGTAAGAAGGCGGGCAAGTGACCACCTCGTTCGACGTCAGGAGTTTGTGAGAGATGCCTCCCAAGAGCCGTACTGCGGGCGCCAAGAAGGTGCGCCGCAAGGAGAAGAAGAACGTTGCTGCGGGCCACGCCCACATCAAGAGCACGTTCAACAACACGATCATCACGATCACCGACCCCTCTGGGGCAGTGATCTCGTGGGCCAGTGCCGGCACCGTCGGCTTCAAGGGCTCGCGCAAGTCCACTCCTTACGCCGCTCAGATGGCCGCCGAGGCGGCCGGGCGTCGGGCCATGGAGCACGGCATGAAGAAGATCGACGTCTTCGTCAAGGGGCCTGGCTCCGGGCGTGAGACGGCGATCCGGTCGCTGGGTGCCGTCGGCCTCGAGGTCGGCACCATCCAGGACGTCACGCCGAGTCCCCACAACGGGTGCCGCCCTCCCAAGCGGCCCCGCGTCTGAGCCCCCGAGCACGAGAAGGAGACTGAGCAACCATGGCCCGTTACACCGGACCCATGACGAAGAAGTCCCGCCGGCTGGGGGTAGACCTCATCGGTGGCGACGCGGCGTATGAGAAGCGGCCCTATCCGCCCGGCCAGCACGGTCGCGGCCGGATCAAGGAGTCCGAGTACCGCAACCAGCTGATGGAGAAGCAGAAGGCGCGCTACACCTACGGCGTGCTCGAGAAGCAGTTCCGTCGCTACTACCACGAGGCGAGCCGTCGTGGCGGCAAGACCGGCGACAACCTGCTGCAGATGCTCGAGTGCCGCCTCGACAACGTCGTCTACCGCGCCGGCTTCGCCCGCACCCGTCGGCACGCCCGCCAGCTGGTCACCCACGGCCACTTCATCGTCAACGGACACAAGGTCGACATCCCGTCGTACCAGGTGTCGGCCCACGACGTCATCGACGTGCGGCAGAAGTCGCTCGAGATGACGCCCTTCATCATCGCCCGTGAGACCCACGGTGAGCGCCTGGTGCCCGCGTGGCTCGAGGTCATCACCACCAGGATGCGGGTGCTCGTCCACCAGCTGCCGGTGCGCGCCCAGATCGACGTGCCCGTGCAGGAGCAGCTCATCGTGGAGTACTACTCCAAGAAGTGATTTGTCGCGGAGGCGCCGCCTCCGCGAAGTTCACTGGGGGCCAGCCCCCAGACCCCCGTTATGGTTGCGTCCAAGCGGGACCTGATAACAATCTGCGTCGTCAAATAGCGGATGGCGTAGGAAGGAAGCGTTACTGTGCTTATCGCCCAGCGTCCCACCCTGTCAGAAGAGGTTGTCACCGAGCATCGGTCGCGGTTCTCACTCGAGCCGCTCGAGCCAGGCTTCGGCTACACCCTCGGCAACTCGCTCCGCCGTACCCTGCTCTCGTCGATCCCCGGTGCCGCCGTCACGTCGATCCGCGTCGACAACGTGCTGCACGAGTTCTCGACGATCGCCGGCGTGACCGAGGACGTCACCGAGATCATCCTCAACCTCAAGCAGCTCGTCGTTGCCTCGGAGCAGGACGAGCCGGTCACCATGTACCTGCGCAAGCAGGGTCCCGGTGAGGTCACCGCCGCCGACATCGCGCCGCCCGCCGGCGTCGAGGTGCACAACCCCGAGCTGGTCATCGCCCACCTCAACGACAAGGGCAAGCTTGACATGGAGCTCGTGGTCGAGCGTGGTCGTGGCTATGTCTCCGCGGTGCAGAACAAGAACGCCGACTCGGAGATCGGCCGGATGCCGGTCGACTCGATCTACTCGCCGGTGCTCAAGGTCACCTACAAGGTCGAGGCGACCCGTGTCGAGCAGCGCACCGACTTCGACCGGTTGATCATCGACGTCGAGACGAAGCCCTCGATGCTTCCGCGCGACGCGCTCGCCTCAGCGGGCAAGACGCTGGTCGAGCTCTTCGGGCTCGCCCGTGAGCTCAACGTCGAGGCTGAGGGCATCGACATCGGCCCGTCGCCCGTCGACGAGCAGCTCGCCGCCGACCTCGCGTTGCCGGTCGAGGACCTCCAGCTCACGGTTCGGTCCTACAACTGCCTCAAGCGTGAAGGCATCCACACGGTCGGGGAGCTGCTGTCGCGCAGCGAGCAGGACCTGCTCGACATCCGCAACTTCGGCTCGAAGTCCATCGACGAGGTGAAGGCCAAGCTCGCCGAGATGGGCTTGTCGCTCAAGGACAGCGCACCCGGCTTCGACCCCAGCACCGTCGTCGACGTGTTCGACGATGACTCGGCGTTCGCCGAGGACGAGCAGTACTGACAGTCAGGTCACGACGTGCTGGATCATGCGTCCCCACCATGGCCAGGATCTGGGGCGGAGCCCCGGCAAAATGAGGCGGTGGCGCCAGCCACCGACAAGAAAATCTACCCGAGTACCTGATACGGCTCGGGAGAACAAGGAGTAGGCACAGATGCCAGCCCCGACCAAGGGTCCGCGCCTCGGAGGCAGCCCGGCGCACCAGAAGGCCATCCTGAGCAACCTCGCGACGAACCTGTTCGAGCACGGCGCGATCACCACCACGGAGGCGAAGGCCCGCAGGCTGCGGCCATTCGCCGAGAAGCTGATCTCGAAGGCGAAGCGCGGCGATCTGCACAACCGTCGCCAGGTGCTGTCGGTCGTGCGCGACAAGACCGTCGTCCACCTGCTGTTCACCGAGATCGGCCCGCGGTACGCCGACCGGCCTGGTGGCTACACCCGGATCACCAAGCTCGGGCCGCGCAAGGGCGACAACGCCCCGATGGCGGTGATCGAGCTCGTCGAAGCCGACTTCACGCCCAAGACCCGAACCACCAAGAAGGCAGCGGCGTCGAAGGCGACGAGCCCGGCGCCTGTTGCTTCGGAAGCTCCCGAGGCGACCGCCGAGGCTACGGCGACGGACGACGTCGCCACCGAGACACCCGACGTCAGCACCGACGACGGCGCCGAGGTCGAGGCCACGGACGAGCTGTCGAGACCGACGCCACGGACGAGGTCGCCGCCGACGAGAGCGAAGCGGCCGACGTACCGGCGACCGAGGAGTCTGCTGACACCGCCGATGACGAGACCGAAGCGTCCACCGACACGGACGGCGACGACCAGGCGAAGTAGCCCGGCTCCGTCCCCGAGCGGATAGGGTCCCCGGATGTCTCGTCTTCGCACTGCCGCCGCCCTGGTCACCGGCTCGTTGCTGCTCGGGCTGGGGCTCACCGGGTCCCCGGTTGCCGCAGCGGTGACACCGGGGCCGGCTCCGCAGGCTGCGCCGATCCAAGGCGTCGACTCGATGTGGGTATGGCAGTCGCATCCGGCGGCGGACCTGGCTGCCACCGCGCAGGCCCTCGGGGTCCGACGGGTCTTCCTGTTCGTCGGTCGTTCGACGCCCCCGGGTGATGCCAACCTCAAGAAGAGCGTGCGGCTCCTGCACCAGGAGCACATCGCCGTCTTCGCCCTGAGCGGCGAGCCGGCGTGGACCTTCCGGCACCGGCCGGCCCTGGCCTGGGCGCATCGCGCCCTCGCGCTGGCGCGCTTCGACGGCCTCCACCTCGACGTGGAGCCGCATGCCTTGCCGCACTGGCGGCACAACCAGCAGGCTCTCGTCGCGGACTACCTCGCGCTGCTCGACAAGATGGCGCCGCTTCGGGGTCAGCTCGAGGTCGACGCCCAGTTCGCCTACGGGCGGATCACCACTCCCGACGGCACGTTTGCCGATGACATCCTCGCCCGGGTCGATGGCGTGACGGTGATGAGCTACCGGGACACGGCTTTCGGGAACAACTCGATGTCCGAGATCGCGACGGACTGGCTGCAGCGGGCAACGACCGCCGACAAGCCCGTGTGGCTCGGCGCGGAGACCAACCCGGAGTCCGACTGTCCCTACTGCACGTTCTACGAGGAGGGCCAGGCGCGGATGGCCGAGATGCTGAGCCAGGTCGACGCCTGGGCCGAGCCACGTTACCCGACCTATCAGGGGATCGCGGTCGAGGACCTGGACGGCTGGCTCGCGCTCAAGCCCTGAGGGTGTCGGTGAGAGCCACCTGCGGATCCGCCAGCCGCTCGACGTTCACCGGCCGACCGGAGAGGATCAACGCCTTCAGGTCGTCCACGACGTCCCAGACGTTCACGTTCATGCCGGCGAGCAGCCGGTCCTGGTCATCCAGCCAGCAGGCGATGAACTCTCGCCCGGCGAGGTCTCCCCGGGTGAGCACCCGGGAGTAGGAGCCCGGCGGCGCGTGTCCGACGTACTCCATGCCGAGGTCGTACTGGTCGGTGAAGAAGTAGGGGAGCTCGGTGTACGACGACCGCTTGCCCAGCATCGTCGCCGCTGCGACCGTCGGCTGGTTCAGCGCGTTGGCCCAGTGCTCGACCCGGACCCGGCGGCCGAGGACCGGGTGCAGGTGGTTGGCGATGTCACCAGCGGCGACGATGTCCGGGTCACTCGTCTGCAGGAACTCGTCGACCAGCACGCCGTTGTCGAGGTCCAGCGCAGCGGTTCGGGCGAGCTCGAGGTTCGGCTCGGCGCCGATGCCCAGCAGCACCGCGGCGGCCTCGATGTGGGTGCCGTCGGCCAGTCTGACTCCGGTCGCCGTCGACTCGTGCGTGGTGATCTCGTCGACCTGGGCGCCGAGGTGGAAGGTGACGCCGCGCTCGCGGTGCAGATCGAGGAACACCTGGGCGAGCTCGGCGCCGAGCACCGCCGTGAGTGGCAGGTCAGCGGATTCGATGACCGTCACGTCGGCGCCTCGCTGGCGGGCGTTCGCCGCGACCTCCATGCCGATCCAGCCGCCGCCGATGATGGCGAGACCGCCGCCTGCGGTGATCGCCGCCGAGATCCGGTCGGAGTCCTCGACCGTACGCAGCGTGAAGACCCCGGCGGTGCCCGCGCCGGGCAGCGGTAGCTGGCGGGCCCGCGATCCGGTCGCGAGCAGCAGCTTGTCGTAGTCCAGGCTCGATCCGTCGACGAGCGTCACCTGATGGGACCCCGCGTCGACCTCGGTGGCTGCGTTGCCGAGCAGCAATGTCACGCCGTGGTCGGCGTACCAGTCGGCGTCGTGGACATCGAACGACTCTCGCGCGTCGGTGCCCGCGAGGTAACCCTTCGACAGTGGCGGCCGCTCATAAGGAAGGTGCTCCTCGGCGCCGACAAGCGTGATGCGCCCCTGGTAACCCTGCTCACGCAGCGCCTCCGCGGTCTTGGCCCCGGCCAAGCCACCTCCGACGATGACGAATCCGCTGTCAGCCACGATCTGTTCCCTCCTGTACGCCGGCGCACCTCGCGGAGGCGATCCGTCCGATTCCTTGGTCAGCGAGCGATGCCGGTGAGTGCGATGAACTCCTGCCTGCACCGGGTGTCTGTCGCAGTAATCCTTGCAGGGAAGACGTGACCGTGCTCGACCCACGGGCGGATACGCCTCGCAACGTCATGCACGTGTGCTCAGCCTCGATGACGACGCCGACGCCCACCGCATCGAGCCGGTCGAGCAGCCAGTCCGCGACCTGCTTCGTGAGCCGCTCCTGCACCTGCGGCCGGAACGCGACATGCTCCACGACCCTGGCCAGCTTGCTCAGACCGAGGATGCGACGGGTTTCTCGAGGGCCTCGGAGCGGACTCGCTGACGTCCGCGCGTGTCCTACGCGAGGGGGAGTGCTGCGTCGAGATCCGGAGCGGCGCCTGAGCCGGTGACGCGACCGGCAGGCAACGTCGGTCACAATGGCGGGGATGACAGAGCAAGCCGACGGAGGGGGTGACCTCCGGCTGCGTCTTGATGTTGCCTATGACGGCGGCGGCTTCGCCGGCTGGGCCGCGCAGCCCGGACTCCGCACGGTCCAGGGCACGATCGAGGCTGCTGTCGCCCTGGTTCTTCGGCTGCCGGCCGAAGGTCCGGGCTCCGTCCGCCTGACGGTGGCCGGGAGAACCGACGCCGGGGTGCACGCTCGTGGTCAGGTGTGCCATGTCGACCTCCGGCTCGTCGACGTCGAGCCGGCTCTCCTCGGGCACCGGCTCCGCCGGGTGCTGCCCGCCGACGTCGTCGTACGGCGCGTGAGCCACGCACCCGACGGGTTCGACGCCCGGTTCTCCGCGCTGTGGCGGCGCTACGCCTACCGCGTGTGCGACGACCCCTCGGCCATGGACCCGCTGCGGCGCCACGATGTCGTCGGCTGGCCGCGAGTACTCGATGAGTCGGCGATGAACACCGCCGCGAGCGGGCTCCTCGGTGAACATGACTTCTCGGCGTTCTGCAAGCGACGCCAGGGGGCGACGACCGTACGGCGGCTGCGCGAGCTCAGCTGGATCAGGACCGGCGGGGTGCTGGTCTGCCGCGTGGTCGCCGACGCCTTCTGCCACTCGATGGTTCGATGTCTCGTGGGGTGTCTGGTCGCCGTCGGAGAGGGGAGGCAGGCCGAGAGCTGGCCCAAGGAGGTGCTGGCCGCGGGGGTCCGGGATCCGAGGGTGCAGGTCGTGGCTCCGCATGGACTGACCCTCGAAGAGGTCCGTTACCCCCCCGACGCCGACCTCGCCGCCCGCGCCAGCACGACGCGAGCAAGGCGCACGGTCGACAGCGGGACGGACCGATGACGAGGCAGCGCTGGTCCTGGGGCTGCACCGTCCTGGCGTCCGTGTTGCTGCTGTTCGGGATCCTGGCCGGGCTGGTCAACCGCAACGTGCTCGATGGCCCTCAGTTCGCCGGGCATGTCGACGCCGTACGGCGCGACCCCGCCGTCGCCAGCCAGGTCGGGCAGGCGATCACCCGGCGGGTTCTGCAGGTCGACCCCGATCTGATCGCCCTCCGGCCACTCGTCGAGGCCGCGGCCACCTCGCTCGCCGGAAGTCCGGCGTTCAGTGGCGTCGTGATGGCGTCCGCCCGACAGGCACATGCGTTCTTCACCGACGAGAACCCTGACCAGGTGACGGTCCGGCTGGCAGACGTGGGGAGCGCACTCGGCGGTATCCTCCCCGCGATCTCCCCAGGGGCGGCCGCGCGGGTGCCGCCCGACCTCCAGGTCACCCTGGTCAGCATCAGCGAGCAGAGCTTCGCCGACCGGACGATCCACCTGACTCGAGTCGTGGGGTTGCTGTCCTGGCTGCTGCCGTTGCTCGCTCTCCTCGCGTTCGCTGCCGGCATCGGGCTCTCACCGCAGCGGTTCCGCGCGACCGTCCGCACCGGCTGGGCCACGATGGGGGTCGGCCTCGGCATCGGTATCGTCGCCCTGGCTGCCTCCGTTGCCGCATCACGGGCCGACGAGTCGTCGTTCTCCGGAGCGTTTCTCGCTGCCAGCTGGCGTGAGGTCGGAAGCTCACTCTGGTGGGCAGCGACCATCACGGTGGTCGCTGGCGCGCTGCTGATTGCTGCTGCCAGCGCCTACGTTCCGCAGCTCGACTTCGTGGCCCAGGGTCGCCGACTCTGGACCACGGTGACTCGGCGCCCCGAACGTCGCTGGGTGATCCTGCTTCGCGGCCTTGCCCTCGTCGTCGTCGGTGGAGTCGCCGTCCTCCACCCGATCGCCTTTGTCCGCGTGCTCGTGATCCTGGTTGGGTTTGCCTTCCTGGTGGCCGGTGTCGGCGAGATCTCCGCCGGCTCAGGGGCCGAGCGCGCCGCCCCACGCGACCTGCGCACGAGACGGCGCCGATGGCTTCCGGTGGTGGTCATGGGCGTTGCGGTGGCGCTCGTCGTCACCCTCGTCACGGTCGAGGCGCAGCGGGCGGACCGTCAGATCGACCTCGTTGCCTCCACCTCGACCGCGTGCGAGGGACACGTCGAGCTGTGCAGCCGGCCATACAACGACGTCGCGTTCGCGGCGACGCACAACTCGATGGCGGCCGCCGACGAACCCGGCTGGTTCATCCCGGAGCAGCCGACCGGGCTGGTCGGGCAGTTGAACGACGGGGTCCGGGCCTTGCTCATCGACACCTGGTATGGGCAACGCAGCAGCACCGGCAACATCGTCGTGACGGCCCAGCGCAGCTACGCCGGGGCGCTGGCTCAGGCGGAGCAGGAGTTCGGTCCCGAGGTGGTGGCGAGCGCCGTCCACCTCCGAGACACGTTCGCATCGGGCGCCGGACCGGTCCGGCCCTACCTGTGCCACGGGCTCTGCGAGATCGGGGCGACGGACTGGCTCCAGGACATGGTGCGAGTCCGCGCCTGGCTAGCGGCGCACCCCCGCGAGGTCGTGACGTTCATCATCCAGGACACCGTCACGCCGGCCGACACCGCAAAGGTCTTCAAGGACTCGGGTCTGCTGCCCTACGTGCACACCCAGCGGCCCGGCCAGCCGTGGCCGACACTCGGGCAGATGATCGACTCCGGCCACCGCCTGGTCGTCATGATGGAGCAGCGCGGCGGCGGGCCGACGTACCCCTGGATGCTGTCTGCGTTCGACTGGGTGCAGGACACCCCCTATACGAACCCGACGGCCGAGGACCTGTCCTGCCGTCTCAACCGGGGGTCCGCGTCGCATCCTTTGCTGCTCATCAACAACTGGGTCAGCAGCTTCCAGGGGCTGATCAGCAACGCCCGCAAGGTCAACGCCTACGACGTGCTCTGGCCCTACGTCGAGCGGTGCCGTGAGCGCCGGGGCCAGATCCCCAACTTCATCGCCGTCAACTACTACGACCTCGGTGACACCTTCCGGGTGGTCGACCAGCTCAACGGCGTCCCCTGACCCTCCCGCCGAGCCGTCAGGTTCTTACCGCCGAGCCGTCAGGTTCTTACCGCCGAGCCGTCAGGTTCTTACCGCCGAGCCGTCAGGTTGTTGCGGTCGAGCCGTCAGGTTCTTCCTGCCGAGCCGTCAGGTTGTTGCTCGGCGGACCTGTCAGGATGGGCGGCGATGACCGAGCACTACTTCTCCGAGAACCCTGCCTCCGCCGAGTCGCGTGAGCCGGTCGTCGTGCGCGTGTGGGGGCACGAGCTGAGGCTCGAGTCGGCGTCGGGGGTGTTCGCTGCTGGGCGCCTCGACCGAGGCACGGCCGTGCTCTTTCGCCAGATCCAGCCGCCGAGTGAGCCGGGGACGTTCCTGGACCTCGGCACCGGCTACGGGGTTATCGCCTGCGCCCTCGCGGCGGCGGTCCCAGCTGCCCAGGTGTGGGCGGTCGACGTCAACGAACGGGCGGTCCGGCTCTCCCGGGACAACGCCACCTCGCTCGGCTTCAGCGACCGGGTCCATGCCGGGTTCCCGGACGACGTCCCGGCCGATCTGATGTTCGACGAGATCTGGTCGAACCCGCCCATCCACGTCGGGAAGGCGGCACTGCACGAGCTGCTGACCCGATGGCTGGACCGGCTTGCACCGTCCGGACGGGCAGTCCTCGTCGTCGGAAAGAACCTCGGGGCGGACTCGCTCCAACGCTGGCTCGTTGGGCTCGGCTATCGCTGCGAACGACTCGGCTCCGCGAAAGGGTTCCGGGTTCTCGAGGTCCGCCGCGGCTGAGCGGTGGGGCGCCACGGTAGTGGCGCCAGCTCGACACACGGCGCTCGCCCCGCCGGATCATTGCGACGGGGCGAGCGGTTGATCTGTGCGCTGATGCGGTCAGCGGCGGCTGGTGCGCTTCGCCGTACGGCGTGAGGTGCGCCTGGCTACTCTGCGGGCTGCGAACATGTCTGCCTCCTTCGTCGATGATAGGTGAGGACGGTGGGGATGGTGACGCGGTTGTCAGGCCTGCGAAGCAACTTCGAGGGCGTGCTCCTCAGCTTCCTCGGCGTCGAGCAGGCCGATCTCGACGAGGTCGAGCGGGCTGATGAACGCATCGCTGATCCGGAAGCCGCCCGCTCGCGCGATCGCGTCGCGCAGCGGGACCGCCCAGTGGTGCTCGAGCAGCACGAGCGCAGCGGCGGAGTCGTTGGGGATGTCCTCGAGGACATCCCAGGCGTCCTCGTCGGACAACAAGGTGGCACCCTCCTCCGCGGCCTCCGCGCCGAGTACGGCGCCCTCCGCTGCTCCTTCTTCGCCGTCGAAC
The DNA here is from genome assembly GCA_963820035.1 of uncultured Actinomycetota bacterium. Taxonomy (GTDB): domain Bacteria; phylum Actinomycetota; class Actinomycetes; order Propionibacteriales; family Nocardioidaceae; genus JAWWPG01. The sequence continues at coordinate 242,118 of CAWFYK010000001.1, forward strand.
CCGAGCCCGATGAGCGCGCCGATCGTGCTGCCCAGCTCGATGGCCTCGTCCTCTGTGAGGTTGCTGAGGTGCTCGGCTTCGATGTTTCCGTCGGCATCCTTGTAGACCGCGAGCGCGTCGATGACCTTGACCGTGTCGCTGGCCCTCAGCTGCTCAAGGGCATCGATGATCTCGCCATGGAAGTTCGGGTGCGTGAACCCGAGTACGACGAGCTGAACCGGACCGATAGACATCTGCTGTTCCTCTCTGGAGCGCTTCAACGCTCGATGGTTGCGTGCAGAACGGCCGCCGGATCGAGATCCCCGGAATCCCCGCCCGTGACGGTCGGCCGACAAGGTGAGACAACTGCCGATGCCTTCTGCCGGTCATGCCCAGTCGACCAGCGACGAGCGGTCCGGACATCACCCCCAAGGGGTGAGACGGGTTCTCGCCCGCTATGGGTGAGGCCCGAACACGGTCCGACTCGTAGCGTGAACAGAAAGCGGCGGCCCCGCACGGGATCGCCGAACAGACGTCAACAGGAGGATGACCCATGGCCACACTTTCCGTGTGGAAGTTCCAGGATCCGCTCGGCGCCGAGCGTGCTGAGGCGACGTTGGAGTCGCTTCAGAAGCAGGAGTTGATCACGGTCCACGACGCCGCTGTGGTTTCGTGGCCCGAGGGCAAGAAGAAGCCCAAGACGCACCAGATGCACAGCATGGCGGCCGTGGGCGCGCTCGGCGGGTCGTTCTGGGGCCTGCTGTTCGGGCTGATCTTCTTCGTGCCGTTCCTCGGTCTTGCGGTCGGCGCTGCGGTCGGCGCGATCACCGGGTCGATGGCGGACGTCGGGATCGACGACGACTTCATCAAGACCGCGCGGGACAAGATCACCCCCGGCACGTCCGCGCTGTTCGTGCTGACGTCTGACGCGGTCCAGGACAAGGTCCGGGCGGCCTTCGAGGGCCAGCACATCGAGCTGATCCAGACCAACCTCAGCAGCGACCAGGAGAAGAAGCTCCGCGAGGCGTTCGAGGAGTAGGACACCCGTTCCCGGTCACATCCGGGGACTTTCGCTCGACACCAGGTCGGGTGGACCCTCACCCGGTCCGTCCGACCTTCTGTCTGCATGGCTGGATGACTCGATGGCTCGGTGGCTCGGGAGCCAGACTCACGTCACGAGGTGGCGACTTCGGTCGAACCTCCCGGCCGCAGTACCCGCACGTCGACCTCAGGCGCAAGCGTCTGCGCATGCCCGGCGAACTCGCGGCCGGGTTCGTGGAACACCCGCGACCGGAGCCAGCCCAACCCGCGCGGCCAGAACGTGCCGTAGTGGATGGGAACGGCTACTCGCGCGCCGAGGAGTGGCAGGCACGCCGCGGCGTCGTCGGGGTGCATGTGCTCGCCGCGCAGCCACGGTCCCCAGCCACCGACCGGAAGCAGGGCGACGTCGAGGCTGCCGTCGAGATCCTTCATCCCCGCGAATGCCGACGTGTCGCCGGCGAAGTACGTCGTCGCGTCGCCGTGGACGACGTAGCCGACCGGGGCGGCGCGGGTCCGCGCGAACGGCCACCGCTGGTCGCTGTGGACGGCGGGTACGACGGACACCCGGGCCTGGCCGATCGTGACGACGTCTCCGGCGGAGACCTCCACGGTGTCGACCGGGAGGCCGCGCAGCAAGGAGGCGCCACCTCGGGGGACCAGGACAGGGGTTCCGGGCTCGAGCAGGGAAAGTGATGGCCGGTGCAGGTGGTCGGCGTGCAGGTGAGAGATGGCGACCGCGTCGACCACGGTGGTCAGGTTCGTCGGGAGCGGTCCGGCTCGCCGGTGCAGGTGCATCAGGGAGTGGGTCAGCACGGGGTCAGTGAGGATTCGGCCGCGATCCTCGATGAGCACCGTCGCGTGCCCGAGCCACGTCAGCCGGACGCCCATGCGGCTCAGTCCCGGCACAAGACAGGCGCCGGTGCCGGCGGCACTGTCAGGCCCTGGCTTCGCGTTGTCGCGGCAGCCGCTTCTGAACCGCTCTGCCGGCCAGGCCGAGGGCGATCCACGCGACCGCGAGCACGACCTGGCTCGTCGTGTTGGAGGGGGCGCGCAGCGCGTCGAGCGTGCTCGGCGCGAGTCGGCCGAGCCCGCTGAGCACGAGGGCGGCGCCGCCGAACGCGGTCGCCCACAGCACGAACGTCAGGTCGTACCGGTTGGCCAGGAGGGCGAACACCACGGCGACCGCGGGCACGAAGATCACCGCGAGGAGCGCGCTCGAGTCGGGGCCTTCGAGGAGCACGAAGAGCTTCGCGCCGACCACCGCACCCACGACCGCCCCCACGAAGAAGAGCAGGAACTTCACGGCGATCAAGGTCACGACGAACGCGACGATGGCTCCGGCCAGACCGATGATGAGCGCCGTCGCGGTCGAGGCGTTGAAGGCGTCCGCGATCACCCAGGCCGCGCCGAAGCCCGCCGCGAGGACCACCAACCGCAGAGACCAGGCGCCCGTCAGGCACAGCAGAGCGCCGATCAGGACAAGGATGACGCCGCTCATGTGAACCTCTTTCGTTGGTGCCGAGTGTCCGCTCTCAGGCTGTCATCCCGGCACGTCGGTTGGGGTGGTCTTGGCGTTGTTGCCGCCGATCAGGGGCGCCAGCCAGCCGGCGGCGGGGTCGACGTCGACGAGGAGCGCCTTGAGGAGCAGGCTCAGCGGTACGGCGAGCAGCGCACCGAGCGGACCGAGGACCCAGGCCCAGAAGATCAGCGACAGGAACGTCAACGACGTCGACAAGCCGACGACATCGCCGACGATCTTGGGCTGGATGACCGACTGGATCACGAAGTTGATCACGCTGTAGACGGCGATGACGGCAAGCATCAGACCCACGCCGCTCTCGAGAAACGCGAGGATCGCGACCGGGAGCAGACCGATGACGAACCCGATGTTGGGAATGTAGTTGGTGATGAACGCCAGGAAGCCCCACACGAGAGGAGCCGGGATGCCCATCAGCCACAGGGCCCCGGTGTCGATCACCGCGACGATCAGCCCGAAGACCGTGGACACCAGCAGGTAGCTCCGGGTGCCGTGCGCGAACGAGGTCAGCGCGGTCACCAGCGGTGCCCGCTCGGTCGAGGCGTCGGACAGGCGAGCCGAGAACCACGTCGAGTCGAGGGCCAGGAAGAGCAGCAGAATGACGATCAGCGAGAGGCTGGACAGCACCCCGAGCAACCCGTTGAGCAGGTCGGTGGCCCAGGTGGTGAGCCGGTCGAGGTCGACAGAGCCCGAAAGGGCGTTGATCTGGTGGGTTCCGACGCCCAGGTGGGACAGCCACGCCGTGGCGTCGTCCGCGGCTGACGTGGCTTGGTCCTGGTACGTCGGGACGAGGGTCGCGAAGCGGGCCACCGAAACGGCTAGGGCGAACGCGAACACCAGCAGGATGCCGTAGACGGTCACGATGACCGCCAGGGTCGAGACCCACCCCGGCACGTTCTTACTCGCGAGCCACCCACGGATCGGGTGGACGGCGATCGTCAGGATCAGCGCCAGGAATGCCGGGGCGAGCAGGCTGGAGATGCCGTGCATCCCGGCGACGGTGACGGTGGCCGCGGCTGCGCCGAGCAGCACGAGGAGCCATCGGGGAAGCATGGTCGAGACACTCTCGGGTGATGCCGGCATGGGCCTCCTTCCGCCGTTCGCCCTCGCGACCTCGACCGGTCGCTGCCATCGATGTACAGCCTGCACCCTCACCGACTCCTGGACGCGCGGCAAGACCCCGTGTCGCGCGCACGACTGCGATGATCCCAGGACGGCTAGTGCACGGACGGGCTGGGCTGCTGGGGTGGCTCGTCCACGGCCGCGCCCGTGGGACTACCCAGCCCGGTGCGATGGCCGAGCGCCTCCAGCCAGCCCACCAGCATCCGATGCACGTTGTCGGCTCCGTGCAGGCCGTCGGGTATCGGCCACGAGACGGGTGAGAGCAGCGTCCCAGACGTCTGCCAGCCGCCGGCTCCGCCGTGGCAGCCGACCAGCTCCTCGAATGCGGCGACCTCCTCGGTGCCGGCGTCGAGGAGGCTGTTGACGTAGACGTCGGGTGCGTCGGCTCCCTCGGCCGCGCGACGCAGGTCGTCGGCTACGCCGGGGAAGCGAGCAAGCGGATCGGTGCCCTCCACCCGATCGACGGCGAGATAGCGACACCCCTCCGCGCCGATCGCGACCGGACCCTGGGAGGAGCGAACCACGACGAACGAGATGCCCGGATGCGCCGCGAGCCCTGGGACGAGCCGTGGCCATCTGCTGTCCAGCTCCTCGAGCGAGAGCCGGTCCGGCCCGTTGGCGTAGACAAGACCCAGGTTGCCCGAGCCGAGCACCACCCAGTTGTCGTCGGACGGCCGTTCGGACTCGATGTGCTCGTTGGTGGTGTTCTCGCCGGCGTCGGCGACCTTGCTGGCGACGCCCGCGGACGATGCCACGGTCGACCGCAGCAGGTTCACCCGGCCCCAGCCCTCCACCTCCTCGTCGACGGCCTCGAACTGCTGCTCGCCGGTCAGGGCGTGCACGAGCTCGCTCAATGGCTGGCCGAAGCGATCGGCGAAGGTCTCGCCCTGGCTCTGACCGTGGTCGGAGAGGATGACGAAGTGGTAGTGGCGGGGTGCTACCTCGGCGACCTGCTCGAGGGCGCCGAGCACCCCGTCGAGGTTCTCCAGGGCTCGCAAGGACTCCTGCCGCAGCGGGCCGGCATGGTGCGCCACCTCGTCGTAGTCGACCAGGTCGACGTAGATGCTGCGAGCACCGCCGAGCATGGCGTCCGCCACGAGAGCCGTGTTCATGTCGCGTAGCAGACCGTTCGTGGCGGCTCGGACGAGAGCGAAGCTGGTGGTACGCCGGATGCGCGGCTGGACGTCGCGATGCACCTGACGGCGTGCCTCGTGCCGGTCGCGGACCAGCTCGGCGACCGACCGGAACAGGCTGCGGAACAGCCCGTTAGGCTGGGTGAGATAGCGAGAGAAGCGACGTGCCGGACCGGGGTCGTGGGTGGCCCCGAGCCGGCTCATGGTCGCCAGCGCCGTCGGGGCGTCGCCGCTGAAGATGTTGCCCACCGAGACGCCGCCATCTGCAAGCAGCCCGAGTCCGTCGGAGATCCTGGCCTCGGTCTGAGCCATGTCGGCGGGCTTGCTCGCCACCACCACGCGTCGAGTCTCGCGGTCGAACCATCGAAAGGCCGCGAGTCCTTCGAAGGTCCCGTGGAGGATGCCGGCCTGGCTCACCGGGGTCGTGCACGGGATCTGGACCTCCCACCGGTTCAGCTGATGGGAGCCCGACCGGACCCACCGCGAGAGCGTCGGAAGGGTGCCGGAGTTCACCCCCCACGTGACCACCTGGAACGGTGCACCGTCGAGCTGGATGAAGACAACACCGTCGAGTCCGTCGTCCACACGTGTGGCCCGTCGCCGGTCACGGCCGCGCTGCCGGACGAGAGAGGTCAGGAACGCCTCCTCGGTCCCCGCCGTCGCCGCCCAGGTGGCCAGGGTGGTCAGCAGGCCGGTGATGAGGCCGGCCAGGAAGCTCGTCAGCAGGTCGTCGCTCGTCATCCCGGGGGTCAGGTCGACGGCGACCTGGACGATGATCGCCTGCGCGAGGAGGGCCGCGAGGAGCACCCCGATCCAGCCGAGGATCAGGCTCCCGGCCACGAGAAGCGGCCGCAGGATGGTCCCCAGCACCCCCATGAACAGGGATGCGATGACGAGTGGCGCCCAGCCGTCGGTGTGCAGGCCGGAAAGGATCAGGGTCGAGAACCCCAGCGCCAGCACCGAGAGCGCCCAGAGGGCCAGCAGCCGACCGACGTCTTTCAGGCCGAAGCGGCTCGGCCGTACCGTCGTCTTCGGCCGCGATGCATCGGTGGGCATGGGCACGAACCTTCCCTAGCCGACGCTCGGTGGCCTCACCCCGCATGGGTGATCCGCGGGCGACCATCCCCGGACAGGCTCGAACGGTGAGACCCGGGCCGGACCCGCTCATGAGAAGGTGCGTGCACTACCCCACGAGCAAGGAGCTGGACGCTGTCCACGAATGACATCTCGGCGCTGACGCGACGGCTGGAACGCTCGTTCCTGGGCCGCTGCGTCACCCACTTCACGGACATGGAGGGGATCGACCGGGCGATCACCTTGGCGTCGCAGGCGTTCACTGCGCTGATCCCCATCCTGATCCTGGCGTCGACGCTGACTCCGAAGGGGGACGCGAACGTCGTCGCCGAGACGATGATCCGGAAGTTCGACCTGTCCGGTGTCACGGCCGACGCCGTCAACCAGCTGTTCACCGTGCCCGAAGGGGCGAACGGGAGTCTGAGTGCTATCAGCATCCTGCTGCTGCTCTTCTCGGGGATCTCGTTCACGCGCCGCATGCAGCGCATGTACCGCGCCGCCTGGAACGAGGAGAAAGCCGGCGTCCGCAGCGCGCTTTTCGCAGCGCTCGGCCTGTTGGCCATCATGTTGGAGGCCACGGTCCTTTATGCGATCCGCAGCCTGGTCCGACATCTCCCGCTCAACTGGCTCATCATGTTCCCGCTCTCCTTCGCGACGGGTGTCGTGCTCTGGACGTCGATCCCGTGGCTGCTCCTCAACCGCGGAATCCACTGGCGCAGACTGGTCGCCCAAGGTGTCATCGCCTCGGCCTGCATCAGCGTCTACGGCATTGCGACGAGCATCTACATGCCCGGCCTGATCGAGCGCTCCATCAGCCAGTTCGGGCTCTTCGGGATCACCATCGCCATCATCGGATGGCTGCTGGCCATCTCGATGGTTCTCGTCGCATCGGCGGCGATCGGCGCCGAGTTCGACCTGACCCGCGACCGTTGGGCACTTGAGCTCAAGACCCGCTTCAATCTCCGCGACCCGAATATCGAGGCACCAGCCGCCACACCGGCTGCGACACCCCTTTCGGACGACCTGGATGTCGAGGACATCTTCGAGAACCCCTTCATCATCGGGCGAATCCTGGTGGACTGGCTCATCGTCGCGGCTGCCGTCTGGGTGAGCGCGGCGATCGTCCCCGGGATCGTCGTCAGAGGCGGATTCCTCACGTATCTGTGGGTCTCGCTGATCTTCGGGCTGGTCAACGCGGTCCTCGGACCCATCCTGCATCTGATCGCGCTTCCGTTCACGGTGTTCACGCTCGGGCTGTTCGCGTTGGTGGTAAATGGCGTCTTGTTGATCGTGACCGCCGTCTTGAGTGACAAACTGGATGTCAGCAGCTTCGCCGGGGCGATCGTGGGTGCGCTTGTCATCTCGATCGCCACGGCGGTTCTCGGCTTCGTCCTGAGTCCGCTCAAGAAGGAGCTCAGGCAGATCGACTGAAGACGCTGACGGTAGGCGAGTGAGGAGAAGGACCATGACGAGCATCGAGGCACCGGGCGGCGAGGCGACCGTTCCGCCGTACGTCGCACCGCATCCACCCGTCGAACCGACCGTCGTGGTCGAGAAGCCCGAGCCGATCGTCCCGCCGGTGCTCGTCGAGCCTTCCGTGGTCATCGATACCCCTGTCGTCGTCGTCGAACGGGCCATCGTCGTCGATGCGATGCCGCTCGGAGACGAGCCCCTGCTCGTCGAGCCTCCAGACCTGGACACGTCCGACGTCGAGTCGGCAGAGATGCGTGAGGCACTGGAGACGTTGCTCGACACAGCGATCGGCGCGGCGGTCATGATGGCCGCTCGAGCCGACTCCGTTGGCCGGCAGGTGTCTCGAGGCATCATGCCGTTCGCGCGCGTTGTCCTACGGCCGCCGCTCGTGCCGACCCGCTTTCAGCCAGGGGAGTGGCTCGGCGACATCGCCCAACGGGGCAACGACGAGCGGAAGCTGCTGCGCGAGCAGCTGGAACAGCTGCTCGATGAGACGGTCCCTGTCGTCACCGCCGAGTTCCTGCCGCGCGTCGACATGGCAACGCTTCGGATCCTCGTCGACGAGGTGATCGATGCGATCGACCTCCCCGAGATCATCCGTCAGTCGACCGGTGGTGTGGCCGCGGAGACCGTTCGCGGGGCGCGAATGCAGGCCATCGCCGGCGACGAGGCGGTCTCGAGAGTGATGGACAGGTTGCTGTTCCGGCGCAACGGACGCGCGACGGAGGACACGTCGCCCGTCCCGGAAAAGCTCCCCGGGAGGTCGTGATCGACGGGGTGTCGGCTGTCCCGGTCGAGGCGCGGGCCTATCAGGGCCGACGTGCCGGCTTGGTGACGCGGATGATCGCCAGCACGATCGACGGCACCGTCGTCGTGCTGTTCCTGGCCGGTTGCTACGCCGTGTGGGCCGGCCTGCTCTTCCTGCTCAACCCGCGGAGCTTCTCCTTCCCCGACGCCTCCTTGCTGGGCAGCCTGACCGCGGCGTTCTGTGTGCTCGTCATCTATTTCACCGGTGCCTGGGCCACCACCGGGCGGACCTATGGCGATCTCGTCATGGGGCTTCGGGTCGTCAACTACAAGGGCGGCCGGCTCAACCCCGTAACGGCGTTCATCCGGGCCCTCGGCTGTGCCATCTTCCCCATCGGCTTGTTCTGGTGCGCTGCCAACCGGGGCCACCGCTCAGTGCAGGACACCGTGCTCCGCACCTCGGTCATCTACGACTGGAGCCACGCTTCCTGGCGTGCGGCCGGGCTGGGCTGAGGACGACACCGGCTGGCGGGCTCGACTGGCGCTCGTTGGGTGGGGCTGGCGCTCATCGGAGGGCTGGGCCGAGTGCGCTGCGGATGGTTCGGACCGCTCACCCGCTTGGGGTGAGGCGTGAGGCCCTGCCGACAAGGAAGGTTGAGGTGTCACGGAAGGACTCACAGGAGGAGTTGTCATGTCCCAGAACCGAGAGAGCGTCTCGTCAGTGCGGCCGACCGAGGTAACCGGGTGGGTCGGCTGGATCGCCTTCGCAGCCGTCATGATGGTGATGCTGGGCGCGTTCCACATCATCCAGGGACTCGTGGCCCTGTTCAACAAGTCCTACTACCTGGTGCACCAGAACGGCCTCGTCGTCCACGTGAACTACACGGCGTGGGGATGGGTGCATCTGCTTGGCGGAGTGCTCGTCATCGCCGCTGGCTTCGCGCTGCTGGCCGGGAAGACCTGGGCCCGTGTCGTCGCCGTGATCATCGCCATGCTCAGCGCCATCATCAACATCGGCTTCTTGGGCGCCTACCCGATCTGGTCGTTCTTCATGATCGCCATCGACATCCTGGTGCTGTGGGCACTCATCGTGCATGGAAGCGAGATGAAGGAGGTCTAGCCCTCCCACGTCCCTCTCGAAGCGGTCGGCCCGGCGCGCGCTCTACCCATGGCGCCGGGCCGACCGTCGCGTCTGTCTGGACTCCCACGGCGGGACGGCCGCGCCGTCGTACCCCCTGACGGCACGCTGTGGCTCGGCCGGAAGAACCTGACGGCTCGGCCGGAAGAACCTGACGGCTCGGCCGGAAGAACCTGACGGCTCCGGTCCGCCCTGCAGTGGCGCTGGGCCGAGCGTCGTGTATGGATGGACTGTGGTCAGGAAAGCGAACGCTGGGCTGAGCTTCGATGCTTGGACCGTGAGTCGCTCCGGCGCACTGGCGCGTTTCGCCTACCTGGTCACGGGAGATGCACGGCGGGCAGCCGACGTGCTCGAGTCGGCCCTCATCTCCGCCTGCGTCAGCTGGTCACGGGTGTCCCGGTCCGACGATCCCGAAGCCCAGGTTCGCAAACTCATCGTCGTCGCGCAGCTCTCGTGGTGGCGCAGAATTCGCCGCGGCGAGTCCGACGAACCGAAGCCGGGCTTGGGGCCGGCGAGGATCCGGGTCGAGACAGATGCGGAGCTCGACCCCGTCTGGCGGGTGTGCGGCGCGCTGTCACCGGCGGGCCGCGCCGCAGTGGTCCTCAGGTTTTTCGAGGGGCTCGGCTATGCACAGATCGCAGCGGTCCTGGGATGCAGCGAGTCGACCGCTCGCAAGGAGGTGCACAACGGGCTGGACGTCCTTCGGGCCGAGCTCACCCTCGAGCCCCCGCCGACCGACGAGGAGCTCGAGGAGCCCTTCCGGCGACGTCTCGCCGAGCATGCAGAGGAGGTGATCGACGAGGGCGGCTGGGCCGCGGTTGTCGTGGCAGAGGCAGGACGGAGGCGACGAAGGCGGGCTAAGGTCGTGGCGTCGTGCATCGCCGTGGCACTGGTTCCAGCTGCGGTGGTCGTCGCCCTCTCGAGAGGAGGGACGGAGCAGCCAGGCGCACACCCCGGCGGCTGGCGAGCCGAAGCCTACAACGGGATCCAGCTCTGGGTGCCGCCGTCGTGGGGCTGGAACGGCGTGCCGCACCCGTCCGCCAACGGACCGATCCAGTGCGGCGCCGGCGCCTTTCCCGAGACCACGTCCTCGGGAGACATGCGCTACCACGTCAACGGTGACGCGACGACTGCGTACGTCGGCCGGCCGATACCGCTCGGTGCGGGGTGTCAGAATGCCGCAGCGTTCGGCAGCACCCATGTGTGGTTCGACTCTCCGCTGTCACCGGGTTCGTCCGGTGACCAGACGACCGTCCGGGTCAACGGGGCCGCGGGTTTCACGATCACCGTCGCGGACGCCGACGCCGACGAGCGCAAGACGATCCTCGGGTCCATCCAGCCGATCACCACAGACGCCAACGGCTGTCCGACGACGGCGCAGCGAGCGAGCTGGAGGCGAGCCAGCTTCGACCCGGGCTCGGTGACCTCGGTGTCGGTCTGCCTCTATTACACGCATGCGGTGCCGCCGTCGTACCGGGTGCCGAACGACGACCCTTATCCCTTCTACTCGACAAGGCTGAGGTCCGATCTCGCGGCCGTCGTCACCTCGATCCTCGCCGGCACCGGGGGGCGGGGAACCCTGCCTGTGGACGCCTGCCCCGCGACCGGCCGCCTGTGGGGAGTCGACCTCATCGCCCACGCCGGGGATCGAAACCTCAGCAGCCTGGTGGTTCCGGACACCTGCCCCGGCCAGCGGCTGGCTCGAGTGGGCAGCGGCGCAGGTGCCAACCTCTTGAGCCGACGTGCCGTGCGGTTGTGGGCGGTCGACGGCGTCGCGCTCTACACCACGGGCAGCCGGCTGGCGCCCTTCGCCCCTGGCACCTGAGCCCCGGATCGAGCTGACCCTCATCCGGTGAGGCAGGACCGAGTCAGGTCACCTGCTTGAGCACCTCGCGTGCACAGCGCTCACCGCTGCGCACCGCGCCCTCGAGGAAACCTTGCGCGGCCATGGCCGTGTGCTCGCCCCCGAAGTGCAGCCGGCCCTCGGCCAGCCCGACGAATCCCCAGTAGCGACCTCGAAGCTCAAGGCGTATGAGCGATCGTCGCGTCGCCGTAGCGTGCTGAGGGCGTGGCCGAGCCGCACGGTGCCCGCCGGCAGCCGGGCTGCGATGCCGTGGGGGATCTGGTCGTTGCCGCCATGCACGTGAAAGCGCTCGTCTGAGGCGGCGCCCGACGGTCCGAACTCGGAGACCATCGCGATGGCGCTCAGCTCATCGAGATCGAGCCCGTACTCCTCGGACATGTACTGCGCGGTGGCCAGCCGGAGCAGTCGGTCACCGGGGTCGGGCAAGGCCGAATCCAGCCATTCGAGCCCGGTCATCTCGTCGAGCTCCCGGGCCGCCCGGCCGGCGTGGTCCCATCGGTAGTCACCGATGCGCCGGCTGTCCGCCGTGGCCTTGCTGGTCAACAGATGCCGGTGGGCATACGTCCGCGCGGTGTCGTACCGCACCGCCCAGATAGATCCGGCCATGCAGATGCCCGTGGCGACGATGCCCGTGGCGACGGCCAGCGCCGGACACATCGTCGAGCCGGAGCCCGAGGGTGGCCGCCAGTGCCCTGATCCGGTGGTGGACGCTGTCGACGAACTCCCCGCCGTGCTCGGCGGTCTGGGATGCGGCGAACCCGTGCGCGGTCCAGCAGCGCCCCCCGATCCGCTCGTCGTGGGCCTCGTAGACGACGCTCGCCAGCCCGCGCTGATGGAGCTGGAAGGCACACGTCAGGCCGGCCAAGCCGGCTCCCACGATGGCGATCCGTGGCTGCTGCGTCGCTCGGGATCGCAGCACCGCGGCACTCGCGCCGGGTCCGCGCCCGATCGCCGAGAGGCCGAAAGCGGCCACCCCGCCGAGGAACGCCCGGCGTCCCAGCTGCCGCGAGGACTCCCTCCGGGTCGGCGTCTCCATGGCTCTGAGCGTACGGCGGAGCGCCGCCCCCGAGCTGCACAGTGCTACTTGGGGACGATGAAGACCGGCGCCGGTGCGATGCGTCCGGGGACCAGGCTGGCGTCTCCGAGCTGGCCCACGTCGTCGCTTCCGAAGCAGGCCGTGATGCCCTTGCCCGCGCAGCTCCGGTTGTCGTACACGGCGATCTCGAACCACGGGTCACCTGTCTGGGCGGGCACCTGGGTGGGCACGTCCAACTCGGCGTCGGTGTTGCCCAGGTCGCCGTTGGTGTTGGTGCCCCAGCACCACAGGCTGAACCCGACCCGGGTGCCGCAGCTGTGGTTCAGCCCCGAGCTCACCTCGATCCAGGGGTGGATCCCGATCTGCAGAGGTGTGTGCTGATCGTCGCCGACCGACTGGCCGAGCTGGCCGTGGTTGTTGATTCCCCAGCACCAGAGGTACTTCGTGGTCTGGATGCCACAGGTGAAGTTGCCACCCGCCGAGACGCCCGACCAGGTGGCGTTGCCGACCTTGACCGGGGAGAGCCGCTGTTGCGTCGTGCCGTCGCCCAAGGCGCCGGACGTGTTGTCGCCCCAGCACCACAGACTCTGGGTGTCGCCCTGGATCCCGCACGTGTGGTCGAGGCCGGGGCTCACAGCGGTCCAGTCGTCAGCGCTGCCCACCTGGACTGGTACGTGCGAGTCAGCGGTCGTGCCGATGCCGAGCTGTCCGTGGTCGTTGGCTCCCCAGCACCACAGGGTGCCCGGCGCCTCGATGGCGCAGACATGTTCGTTTCCGGCGCTGAGCGTCGTCCAGTCGGCGCTCGATCCGACCTGTCCCGGACGGAGCCGACGATTCGTGCCGCCGGTGCCATTCTGTCCGCGCGAGTTGAATCCCCAGCACCACATGGTGCCTGTCAGCTGGATCCCGCACGAGTTCGACTCTCCGCCCGTGACCTTCTTCCACGCCGCCACGCCGACCTTGTTCGGGAGGATCCGGTTCGTGGTAGTGCCGTCGCCGAGCTGACCTTGGTCGTTGAGTCCCCAGCACCACAAAGTTCCCTTTGGCTCGATGGCGCAGGTCTGGTCGCCGCCGCCGTCGGAGATGTCGACCCACTTCGTCATGACGCCGACCGGTGTCGCATAGAAGCGATCACCGCGGCCACGGGTGCCGAGCTGCCCATAGCTGTTGTTGCCGAAGCACCACAGTGTCTGGCCGGTTCGGAAGACGCACGTGTGCCCGCCGCCGACGCTTCCGAGCGTCCAGCCAAGCCGGTCGGCGACCTGGATCGGGACCTTGCTGGACACCCGGGTGCCCTGACCGAGCTGACCGTTCTTGTTGATGCCCCAGCACCACAAGGTCTTGTCGACCTTGGAGACGCAGGTGTTGCCGACCCCGGCCGCGACCCCGGTCCAGTCCGTCGCCGTGCCGATCTGATTGGGGCGGTCGGCCTCGGGGTTCACGCTGTCGCGCCCCCAGCACCACAGCGAGTTGTCGGCTTGGAGCCCGCAGGTGTGCTGGCCGCCGGAGGCGACGGCGTTCCAGGACTGGTTGCCGACTTGTACGGGCACGTTCTCCTGGTCGTCGTTGCCTTGGCCGATCTCGCCGTGCGCGTTGTTGCCCCAGCACCAGAGGCTGGCGTCGAGCCGGATGGCGCACGTGTGCTCACCACCGGCGCTCACGCTGCCCCAGTCGGATCGAGAGCCGACCTGTTCGGGGGTCAACTGATTGGTCGTCGTACCGTCGCCGATCTCTCCATGGGCATTGCCGCCCCAGCACCACAGCGTGTTGTCGAGCCTGGTGGCACAGGTGTGTGCGTAGCCCGAGGTGATCTGGGCCCAGTCCGTGTTGGAGCCGACGCGTCGGGGTAGCGGCCGCACCGTGGTCGTGCCGTCGCCGAGCTGGCCGGCCGAGTTGTAACCCCAGCACCAGAGGGTGTGGTCGCGTCGGGTCGCGCAGGCGTGGTCGAAGTTCAGGGTGACGGTGCGCCAGGCCGACAGGTCGCCGACCTGCCAGGGTGCGGGTACGGCGCTCCGGTCACCTTGGGTGCCCAGCCCCAGCTGGCCGTGGTCGTCGTTGCCCCAGCACCACAAGGTGCCCTGCTTGGTGACCCCGCACGTGGTAGCGGCGGAAGCTCCCACTGAGATCCACTGGTCATGTCGAGTCGCGGCGGGCTGGACCTGGGGTTCGACGATCCGGTCGGGCGCGATGCGCTGGGACGCGGTCGCGGCGCTGCCTGGTCCACGGCTCGTCCCTCCGGATGCGAGCTGGTCCACGTAACCCGTGGCCCCGGCAACGACCACCATGGCGGCGATGGCGGCGAACACGGTGCCGGCGACGACACGGCGTTGGTGCTTCATGACGGCTCCAGTGCGATAAGGTTGCAAACGGATAGCCGAAGTGCAACATATCCCTTGGGGCCCAATCTACCCCGGTATGGGGCACCCTCAAGCGGGAACGATGAAGACCGGCGCGGGGAGGGTCCGGTGGGGTGTCGGGCTGCCGTCTCCGAGCTGTCCGATGGTGTCGCTTCCGAAGCATCTCAGGGCGTTCCTGACGGTGAGCGCGCAGCTCCGCGTCGCCGACACCGATGCGGACACCGGCGCAGGGACAACAGCCACGTGGACGGGCGTGGCACTGTCTCCATTGTCGTTGCCCAGGTCTCCGGACCTGTTCGCCCCCCAACACCAGAAGGTCTGGTCGGCTCGAACCGCACAGCTGTGGTCGGGCCCCGAGCTCACCCCGGACCAGGTGTGGGTGCCGACCTGGTTCGGAGTCGTCTGGTCGGGACCGACCGGCACGGCAAGCTGGCCGCGGTCGTCAAGGCCCCAGCACCACAAGGTCGTGTCGATCTTGGTGCCGCACGTGAAGGAACCGCCGGCACTGACGGTCGACCACGAACCGTTGCCGACCTGGACGGGCGTGGCCCGTTGCGTGTTCGTGCCGTCGCCCAGCTCGCCGTGCCCGTTGTCACCCCAGCACCAGAGGCTCGCGTCCACCTGGATGCCGCACGTGTGGGTCGATCCCACGCTCGCCGTGAGCCAGGTCGCCGCACTGCCCACCCGAACGGGTGAGAGCGCGTCGTTCGTGGTGCCGTCCCCGAGCTCGCCGTCGGCGTTGTCGCCCCAGCACCACAAGGTTCCGGTCTGCTTGGTCGCGCAGGCATGGTCGATGCTCGCACTCACCCCGGTCCAGCTGGCGCCGGCCCCGACCTGCTTCGGCTTGTGCCGGGGGTGGGTGTTGCCGGTGCCGAGCTGGCCATGGTCGTTCGCTCCCCAGCACCAGAGAGTGAGGTTGATGGGGATGCCGCACGTCATGGCGTCACCGACGCTGACATCGCGCCAGAGTGAGCCCCCGATCTGCTTCGGGAGCGTCCGGCTGGTCGTCGTACCGTCACCGATCTGGCCACTCGTGTTGTCGCCCCAGCACCAGAGGGTGCCACGCGTCTCGATCGCGCAGGTGTGGTCGGCGCCGGCCGGGGCGGCCATCAGCCACGTCGTCGCGACGTCGACGGGGGTGGGGAGGTAGCGGTCGCCATGGCCCCGGTCGCCGAGCTCGCCCGAGTCGTTCGCTCCCCAGCACCACAGCGTCTGGTCTGCGCGGATCGCGCACGAATGCTGGCCACCGACGCTGGCGAGGGCCCATCCGTTGCGAAAGGTGATCCGCACCGGGGTGGTGCTGATCGTCGTCGTGCCTCGGCCCAACTGGCCGTGACTGTTGACGCCCCAGCACCACAGGGTCGCGTTGGTCTTCGTCTCGCAGGTGCCTCCCACGCCTGCGGTCACCGAGGTCCAGATTCCCCGGGACTGCACGATGCGGGTAGGAATGTCCACCTCGGGGTTCACGCCGTCCTTCCCCCAGCACCACACGGTGCTGGTGCTGAGGATCGCGCAGCTGTGCTGCCCGCCCGACGTCACCTGGGCCCAGCTCCTGGACCCGATCTGCAACGGAGTCGTCTGCTGGTCCTCGGAGCCCTGGCCGACCTCGCCGTGGGAGTTGTCACCCCAGCACCACAGACTCTGGTCGAGGCGGATCGCGCAGGTGTGCTGTCCGCCGGCCGCTACCGAGGCCCAGTTGTCCTGGGAGCCGACCTGACTCGGGGTCGTCTCGTTCGCCGTCGTCCCGTCGCCGAGTTCTCCATGGGCGTTGCCGCCCCAGCACCACAGCGTGTGGTCGTCCTTGATGGCGCAGGTGTGGGCGAAGCCCGACGTCACCTGCGCCCAGTTGCTGTCGGTCCCGACGCGCGTCGGAAGGGTCCGGTTGGTCGTGGTGCCGTCGCCGACCTCACCGTTCGAGTTGTCGCCCCAGCACCACAACGAGCCGTTGGTCTGGGTCGCGCAGGTGTGGTCGTAGTTGACCGTCAGGCCGGACCAGCTGTTCAGGGTGCCGACCTGACGCGGGGCGGTGGCGGGTTTGGTGTCTCCGGACCCCAGCTGGCCGTGGTCGTCGGCGCCCCAGCACCACAATGTGCCGAGGGTCGTGATGCCGCACGAGAAGTCCCCGCTGGCAGCGGTGTCCGTCCACAGTTGTGCCGGGGCGGGCTCACCGCGGTGTGTCAGCGCAGTCTGCGCGACGGTGGTCGCAGGGCCGGGCAGGCCAAGGGCGGCACCGCCGGTGGATCCGGCGAGGGCGCAGGCGAGGAGGACGACCATGGCGAACTGTCGGTGTCGACGCATGATGCTCCCAACGAGCGAGAAGTTGCGATCACATGAAGCGAGCGCAATTTTCTCGCTGGTGCCTAATTTACTGCCTCCGCCACGCCGTGGAGACCGATCTGCGGTTTCGCGCTCGAGCCCGGACCGTCAGACTGTGCGGAACAGTCCGTGACTGAGAGAGGTGCCCATGCCGAACGAATTCGACGTCATCGTGGTGGGGCTCGGGCCCGGCGGGGAGTCGGTGGCGACGCAGCTGGCCACGGCCGGCCTTGCGGTGCTTGGAGTCGACGAGCGCCTGGTGGGCGGCGAATGCCCGTACTTCGGGTGCGTGCCGAGCAAGATGATGATCCGCGCCGGCAACCTGTTGGCCGAGGCACGTCGGGTCGGGGGGATGGCGGGCTCGGCGACTGTCACCGCCGACTGGTCGCCGGTGGCGACCCGCGTGGCGGAGGAGGCGACCGACAACTGGGACGACACCGTGGCGGTCGAGCGGCTCGAGGCCGCCGGGGCCACGTTCGTGCGCGGCCACGGGAGGCTGAGTGGCCCGCGATCGGTCGAGGTCGACGGCCGGACCTACACCGCCCGGCGCGGAGTCGTCCTCAACACCGGCACCACGCCTGGAGCGCCGCCGATCGACGGGCTGGGCGGGACGCCGTACTGGACGAACCGCGACGCCATGCAGCTCAAGGAGCTGCCCGGCTCGCTGATCGTCATCGGTGGCGGCGCTATCGGCGTCGAGCTGAGCCAGGTGCTCTCGCGGTTCGGGGTCGCGGTCACGGTGGTCGATGTCGCTGACCGGCTGATCGCCCTCGAGGAGCCCGAGTCCAGCACGCTGGTGACTGACATCTTCGGCCGCGAAGGCATCCAGGTGCTCACCGGGGTGACGATCTCCTCGGTGTCCTACGACGAGGGTCAGTTCGCCGTGACGCTCGACGGGCAGGTGCTGCACGCCGACAAGCTGCTCGTCGCGGCCGGCCGGCGTAACAACCTGTCGGACATCGGCCTCGACACGGTCGGTCTGGACCCGGCGGCGCGGGTGCTCGACACCGACGACCACCTGCGCGCCGCCGACGGGCTCTGGGCGATGGGCGACATCACCGGCAAGGGCGGCTTCACCCACATCTCGATGTACCAAGGGGCACTCGTGGTCCGCGACATCCTCGGGCAGGATGGCCCCTGGGCCGACTATCGGGCGGTGCCGCGGGTGACGTTCACCGACCCGGAGATCGGGGCGGTCGGGATGACCGAAGCGCAGGCCCAGAAGGCTGTCAACCGGGTACGCGTCGGCTTCACCGAGATCCCGAGCTCGACGCGCGGGTGGATCCACAAGGCGGGCAACGACGGGTTCATCAAGCTCGTCGAGGATGCCGACGCCGGGGTCCTGGTCGGTGCGACGTCGGCTGGTCCGGTCGGCGGCGAGGTGCTCTCGGGGCTGACGGTCGCGGTCCACGGGGCGGTCCCGGTCGACGCACTGCGTTCGATGATCTACGCCTACCCGACGTTCCACCGGGCCATCGAGTCCGCGCTGGCCGACCTGCACTGAGCCTGCGGATTCGTCCTCCTGGCCGCGCGGATTTCAGCCTGTGCCAGCCGGACGAATCCGCTGAGATCGCATTCGTCCGACCCAGCGAGCGGGATTGCCGGCGTACGCCGCTCAGACGAATCCGCAGGCTCAGTCGGTCCGGTTGATGTAGAGATCGCGGAGCAGGCTGATCTCGGCACCGTGGTGCAGGGCCTCCCGGTTGATGTGCAGGACCAACGCTGCCATCGGGTATTCGGCGAACGGGCCCTCCGCCGGTCCGCAGGGCCGCGCCAGCCCCTCGTCGTCGAGAGTTCTCACGCCGGAGATCCAGTCGTCGTACGCCGCGTCGAGCTGCTTCAGCGAGCCCGCGGCGGTTTCGGAGTAGTCGAACGTCTCGTAGCTGGCCTCCGGTCCGCCGAAGTGCGATGCCGAACGGGCCCCGAAGACAGCGACGGTGATGTGTGCCAGCCGCCAGGCGATCGTGGTCACCGGTACCGGGTGCGGCGTCGGGAATTCGTATTCGAGGACGAGGTCGCCCGCCCCGGCGAACGTCGGGGTGCGGGCCTCGTCGCGCGCTCGGGCGCTCCAACAGTTGGCGACGGGCTCCCAGAGGTACTCGTCGTCGCTCAGTCCCTCGAGGCGAGGGCGGAGTTGGGCGTTCCAGTGCCAGTCGAGCTGGTCGACCAGCTGCTCTGTCCAGTTGATATCCATGACGACAGCCTGGCAGCAATTGCGGACAGCTACGGTCCGCAATAGATGAGACGATGCGGTCATGGCTGATACGGCGGCCCGGTTGCTGCGGCTGCTCACCCTTCTCCAGTCCCGCTCCGCGTGGACCGGCTTGGAGATCGCCGACCGGCTCGGCGTGACCGAACGCACCGTCCGCCGCGACATGTTCCGACTGCGCGGCCTCGGCTACCCCATCGAGGCCTGGCCCGGCGTGAGCGGCGGCTACCGGCTGGGAAGGGGAAAGGCGCTGCCACCGTTGATCCTGGACGACGAGGAGGTCGTCGCGGTCGCCGTCTCCCTCCGGACCGCCGCGGGCGGAACCGTGTCGGGGATCGACGAGTCGGCGACCCGCGCACTCGCCAAGCTCGAGCAGCTGATGCCCAGCCGGTTGCGCTCGCAGGTCGGCGCTCTCCAGGCGGGCACCGAGTTGATGAGCGCGGGTACGCCGACGGTCGACCCGTCGGTGCTGGTGGTGTTGGCGGGCGCCTGCCGTGACCAGCTTCGGGTCGGGTTCAGCTATCTGAGCCACTCCGGAGCCCGCAGCGAGCGCCGCGTGGAGCCGCACCGGCTGGTCTGCACGGGCCGGCGCTGGTATCTCGTCGCGCTCGATCGGGACAAGGGAGCCTGGCGCAGCTTCCGGGTCGACCGGGTGGAGGCGGTGTCCGTGACCGGACCCGGGTTCGTCCTGCAAGATCCGCCCGACGCCGTCGAGTTCGTGACGCATGGCGTCTCGACCGCGGTCTACCGCTACCAGGCCCGGGTCCGGTTGCACCTGTCTGCCGAGCGGGCCTCGGAGCTGGTTGCTCCGTCGACCGGCACGGTCACGGCCATCGACGACTCACGCTGCCTGCTGACCGCCGGTGCGAACTCGCTGGAGGCCATCGCCGTTCACCTCGTTGCGTTCGGCTGCGAGTTCGAGATCCTCGGGCCTCCCGAGCTCGTCGACGCCGTCTCGGCGCTTGCCGCCCGGTTGTCCCGAGCCGCCCTATCTCCCACCCCCTGATCATCCGAGAGTTTCGGCACCACGATCCGAGAGTTTCGGCACCACGATCCGAGAGTTTCGGCACCACGATCCGAGAGTTTCGGCACCACGATCCGAGAGTTTCGGCACCACGATCCGAGAGTTTCGGCACCACGATCCGAGACTTTCGGCACCACGATCCGAGACTTTCGGCACCACGATCCGAGCCTTCCGGTACGGCGGCCCGAGCGTCATCGCCGCCGTCACCCCTCGCCGAGAGCTCCCCCCGGGGTGACGGTAAAGGGGATGCGGCGCAGACTTGCAGCAAGGGAGGATGTCCCCCCTACGCAAGGAGAAGCTATGGGGCACGTCGACGTCGCCGGGGTCCGCTATGAGTTACCCGACGGACGGGTGCTGCTCGACGACGTGTCGTTCCGGGTCGGGGAAGGCGCGAAGGTGGCGCTGGTGGGGGCCAACGGGGCTGGGAAGACGACGCTGTTGCGCATCGTGACCGGCGACCTGGTGCCCCATGCCGGCGTCGTCACCCGCAGCGGCGGGCTCGGCGTGATGCGGCAGATGGTCACCCAGGGCAACGAGGGGCAGACCGTCCACGACCTGCTGTTGTCGGTTGCGCCACCTCGGGTCAGAGCGGCGGCCGAGCTCGTCAACAGTGCTGAGCTCGCGATGATGGAGGCCGACGACGAGAAGAGCCAGCTCGCCTATGCGGCCGCGCTCGGTGAGTGGGCCGATGCAGGGGGATACGACATCGAGGTGCTCTGGGACGTCTGTGTCGTGGCCGCACTCGGCACGCCGTACGACAAGGCGAAGTACCGTTCCCTCACGACGCTGAGCGGCGGCGAGCAGAAGCGGCTGGTCCTGGAGGCCCTGTTGCGTGGCCCGGACGAGGTGCTGCTCCTGGACGAGCCCGACAACTTCCTCGATGTGCCCGGCAAGATCTGGCTCGAGGAGAGACTCCGCGAGTCGCCCAAGACGGTGCTGTTCGTCAGCCACGACCGCGAGCTGATGAGCAACACCGCGACTCGGGTCGTGACGGTCGAGCTCGGTGCCGCCGGCAACACCACCTGGACGCACCCCGGCAGCTTCGCCACCTATCACGATGCGCGGCGTGAGCGGTTCGCGCGGCTCGAGGAGCTCCGCAAACGCTGGGATGAGGAACATGCCAAATTGAAGGCGCTCGTCGTGATGTATCGCCAGAAGGCGGCCTACAACGCCGACATGGCCTCGCGACTTCAGGCGGCGGTGACCAGGCTGCGGATGTTCGAGGAGAAAGGTCCGCCGGAGAACCAGCCGCTCGTGCAGAACGTCCGGATGCGGCTCGCCGGCGGCCGCACCGGCAAGCGAGCCGTCGTCTGCGAGAACCTGGAGCTCACCGGGCTGATGAAGCCGTTCGACCTCGAGGTCTGGTACGGCGAGCGGCTGGGCGTGCTCGGCTCCAACGGCTCCGGCAAGTCCCACTTCCTGCGGCTGCTCGCCGCCGGCGGGAGCGACCCCGACGTCGAGCACCGGCCAGTGGGTGAGCGCCCGATCGAGCCGGTGCGGCACACCGGGCGGGCCAAGCTCGGCGCCCGCGTGCGGCCGGGGTGGTTCGTCCAGACCCACGAGCACCCGGAGCTGATGGGCCGCACGCTGCTGGAGATCCTGCACCGCGGCGACCACCACCGCGACGGGATGGGGCGTGAGCAGGCGGCCCGCGCTCTCGACCGCTATGAGCTCGCCTACGCGTCGGAGCAGAGGTTCGACTCGCTGTCGGGCGGGCAGCAGGCGCGGCTGCAGATCCTGCTGCTCGAGCTGTCCGGAGCCACCTTGCTGCTGCTCGACGAGCCCACCGACAACCTCGACGTGGAGTCGGCCGAGGCGCTCGAGGACGGCCTCCAGGCGTTCGACGGAACCGTCATCGCGGTCACCCACGACCGCTGGTTCGCCCGTGGTTTCGACCGGTTCTGCGTCTTCGGCGCGGACGGGTCGGTCTACGAGTCGGACGAACCCGTCTGGGACGAGGGCAGGGTCTCCCGAGCCCGCTAGCCACGGCCCGGAGGCTGCTCGTTCCTGATCCCGCCCGTCAGAAACCGGCGTCCGACGTGGTGAGTCTTGCGGTGCCCAGGTGCGCTTCGACCCGGATCGCTCCACGTCGCGAGCCCCTCCCTCAGGTCGATCCAAGGGTCGACGCGTTGCGGCCGTCGTACCCCGAAGCGGTACGACGGCCGCACCCGACGGGCAGGTTTGTGCGGGATTCCCCTGATGCCGGTGGTCGGCCAGCCGCGGCAGTGTTCCTGAACAGGCGCACCACAGCGCATCGATATTGCTAGGGGACATCTCATCATGAAGCGAAAGACCACTGCACTGATCCTGGCCGCGACGGCCACCGCCGCCGTCGTCGCCGGCACCGCCGCGAGCAACGCCTCGACCAGCGGCCTCGCCACCGGCGCCCAGGCTGGCGCCGCTACGACGTACGCGTCGCTCAAGCTCCAGCCCTCGAACGCCGACCTGGCGGCCTGCTTCCCGCACGCCAAGGCCAACGTGAAGGTCGCGCTGACGACCGACGCGATCGGCAAGGACAGATTCACGATCAACGCGTCGGGGCTCAAGCCCAGGACGGACTTCACCGTCTTTCTCATCGAGAAGGCCGCATCGCCGTTCGGAGCGGTCGAGTACATCGGCGACATCTCGACCGACCAGTACGGCAGCGCCCACAACACGTTCAACCTCATCGTCGAGGAGGCGTTCGCCTTCAACAACGAGACCCAGGTGCGCACGGAGCTCAACTCGGTCGGCTTCTGGTTCGCGGACCCGAAGGACGACGACAGCTGCCTCGGCTCCGGCAGCCCGGTCACCCAGTTCGACGGTGACGCCTCCGCCGGAGTTCAGATGATGAACTCCGGCTCCCACCTGCTGCCCTGAGGCTCCGCCGTGGTCTGGGCTCCCGTTGAGCCCGGCCTGGTGAACCGATGGCAGGTAGCCGCCGCCCCGTCTCGGGGCGGCGGCTCCAACATTTCGACCGCAAACCGCTCGTTCACACCAAGGAGACAACCATGAACTGAATCAGACAACCCACGGCACGAATAGCAACACTCAGCATCGCCGCCGCGTCCGTGCTCGGGGCGGCCGCTTTCGTCCCCGCCGCCGCGGTGACGCCGGCGCCGGGCGACTGGCCCGGCCGGCCAGCCCAGAGAGGCTACGTCGACCGCTCTCCCGGGAAGTCTGCCCCGACGTACCGGTGCAGACGAGTGCGGAAGGAGTCGCGGGTCAGCTGGGCGTAACCGACAAGGACGTGAAGACCGCGTGCGTGTCGACGACCCGGCAACCGATCGAACCACGATCGTGGTCGGTGTCGTGGACACTGATGGCCGGCAACGGGTCGTTGCCGACGCAGACCTTGATGGCGGTTCCGGCTGCGGTCACGGTGATCTGCTGAGGTCCATCGGGATCGAGGAAGACCGGGGCGCTCGCGACCTCGCGCCAGCCACGGCCGTCCATCGAGCCGAGGATGACGACGTTGCGCCCGGTCAGGAGGCCGGCGAAGTAGCCACGAACCGCGTCGTAGCCGACCGCTGGACGTGATGCTCGAAACAGCAGACCGGCATCGCGGTCACCGTCGCGGACCTCGAAGTCGACGACCGCACGGAAGTCGCGGTAGTCACCGTCGCGGAGCACCACCTTCTCGCCGGTGCGGAAGGTGTTGACGGGGGAGGCCGGATGGATGCCCAGATGGATGCCGTCACGTTCGGCGGCGAAGAACTGGTGGTGTCCGTAGTAGTCGAAGTCCGTCTGACCGTCGGTGGCGAACCGCCACCGACGGGCTGTGCGGAACGGCTGTCCCGGCGTGCCGGACGGAAGGGGTACCGGAGCCGCGGCCTGCACGGGCTGCCCGAAGTCGGGGGTTCCATCGGCGCGCCAGCGGATCGGCTGCGCGTAGAGGGCCCGGCGCCAACCCGGGTCCCGGTCCTGCTTCGCGTGGTAGATATGCCACCACTCACGGCCGTCAGGCGACGTCGTGAAGGTCGAATGGCCGACGCCGTAGGTGGCTTCGTTGGACTGGAAGACCGGTTGCGCCGCCCTCGTCCAGCTGGCCGGGTCGAGGGGGTCGTCGCCGACCATCTCGAGCATGCCGAGCTTGTAGGTGGGCAGCCATGACGCCGCGCACGAATACAGCACGAAGGTCCGGTCGCCGCGTTGCACCACCTGGGGACCCTCGGCCAGCGCACGGCTGTCTGCGGACTCGTCGATGTGTTCCCAGAGGTAGTCGCCGACCTCCAGGAGCATCCTGCGGTCGGCACCGAGCCTCGTTGGCGTCGTCAGCGGTGCGATGTAGAGGTCCTGCCGGTCCACGTCCTCGCTCGGCCAGCCCGACCAGATCGCGTATCGCGCACCGGAGTGCGGGAGCACGGTCATGTCGATCGCCCAGAGGTTGGGGGACCCCGACTCGCATGTCGGCCCCGTCTGCAAAGGCCCGTGCAGGGTGTAGTCGCTGAGGGGGTCGTCGGACCCCGACTCCAAGACGTAGGCGAGGTGCTGCTTGCTGTTGCCATTGGAGGCGGTGAAGTAGACATACCACCGATCGTCGAAGTGGAAGAGCTTGGGAGCCCAGACTTCCTGGGAGTAGGGCCCCTGCGCAGGGGCTTGCCAGACGACGTTCTTGGTACCCAGCGTGGTCGGACGGTCCGAGACCCAGATCGCGACTGCGACGTTGCCCTCGCTCTGACACCACAGGTAGGAGGCGCCGTGCCGAACCACTGCGGGGTCGGCGCCTTCGGCGATCGGGTTGACAAAGTGGGTGTCTGTCATGGAGCAAGTATGGCGGGATGAACCGCCCGGACCCACGCTGTGAGCGCCCGCATGTCGCACGAGTCACGGGGGAGCCGCCACCACCAAAAAATTGCGGGTAGGCACCTTCAGTGCATTAAAGAGTAGATTGGGGAGCGCAGGGGGTCCGGGGGCCACTTGAGAGAGCCGAGACACTTCGTGACTCTGCGGGACAGTGCGGAAATACGGCACGGTCTGAGCGAGCCGCAAAGCGGCCCCTCGTATGCAGGCAAGACCATTCTCATCACGGGTGGCACCGGCTCCTTCGGCTCGACGGTCGTTGCCCGCGGGCTCTCCTGCAGTACGACGGCCCGATGCTCGGCCGTGGCGGTCAGGATCAGGTCCGCTGCCTCGCAGAAGGCCACGGTGAGGTCCCTGGCCACGAAGCCGGAGGGATCCCCGCCGAGCCGCACAAGCTCGGCTGCGGTCGGGGGGTCCATCGGGGCACCCTCCCAGGCGCGGACGCCGGCGCTGTGCACGGAGAACGCCGCGGACCGGTCGGGGCGGTCGGCGCGGGCGGCTCGCCCCCAGGACCCACCAGCCGCAGCCGAAGCAGTCGCTCGGCCAGTGGTGACCGGCAGACGTTCGCCGTGCAGACCGTCAGGATCTCGAACGGCCGACCGGGGGAGCCCCGGTCTCCCGACGCACCGGCGCCGCCGGCCGTCGTGATCAGCTCTTCCAGCGCTCACCTGCGGGCACGAAGTCGAGAGCGCGTCCGCCGGTGTAGATCTGCTTCGGCCGGGCGATCTTCTGCTCCGGGTCCTGCACCATCTCGAGCCACTGCGCGAGCCAGCCCGAGGTGCGCGGGATCGCGAAGAGCACGGTGAACATCTCCGGCGGGAAGCTCAAGGCTTCGTAGATCAGCCCGCTGTAGAAGTCGACGTTGGGGTAGAGCTTGCGCGACACGAAGTACTCGTCACCGAGCGCGATCTTCTCGAGCTCTATCGCGATCTCCAGGAGCGGGTTGACCCCGGTCACCTCGAAGACGTCGTCACAGGCCTTCTTGATGATGGTGGCCCGGGGGTCGTAGTTCTTGTAGACCCGGTGGCCGAAGCCCATCAGCCGCTCCTTGCCGGCCTTCACCCCCTCGATGAACTCGGGCACCTTGTCGATCGAGCCGATCCGGCGGAGCATCTTGAGGACCGCCTCGTTGGCGCCACCGTGCAGCGGGCCGAAGAGGGCCCCGATCCCGGCCGCGACCGCCGAGTAGGGGTCGACCTGCGACGATCCCACCGCGCGCACAGCGTTGGCCGAGCAGTTCTGCTCGTGGTCGGCGTGCAGGATGAACAGCACCTCGAGCGCCCGGATCAGCCGCTCGTCGGCCATGAACTTCTGCTCACTCATCTTGAACAACATGGCGAGGAAGTTGGCGGCATACCCGAGATCGTTGTCGGGGTAGACGTAGGGCTTTCCCTGCGCATGACGGAACGCCCATGCGCCGAGGGTGGGCATCTTCGCGATCATCCGGATGACCTGCATCTCGCGGATGTTGGGGTCGGTGATGTTGCGCGACTCCGGGTAGAACGTCGACAGCGCACCCACCGACGCCAGCAGCATCCCCATCGGGTGGGCGTCGTAGCGGAAGCCCTCCATGAAGCTCTTGATGTTCTCGTGCACGAACGTGTGGAAGGTGATCTGGTGCTCCCACGACTCGTACTGATCCTTGGTGGGAAGCTCTCCGTGCACCAGGAGATAGGCCACCTCGAGGTACGTCGAGTGCTCGGCCAGCTGCTCGATCGGATAACCGCGGTACTCCAGGATGCCCTTGTCGCCGTCGATGAACGTGACGGCCGAACGGCAGGATGCGGTATTGACGAAACCGGGGTCATAGACCGCAAGCCCGGGAACGCCGTCTCCCGTGATCTTCGCGATGTCGGCTGCCTTGACGGTGTCGTCGACGATCGGGATGTCGTACTCCGTGCCCGTGCGGTTGTCCCGGACGGTCAGAGAGGGGCCGCCGTTGTCGGCGGAGGCGGAGCCATCGGACACTGGTGCTCTCCTCGCATAAGGGCCCCTGCAGGCCGAACGCCCCCGGCGCGGCAGCAGTGCTCACCGTGCCCATCTTGGAGGGGCGTTTCTCAGGTCGTTGTGTGGAGCTTCCAACTTATCTCTGTCCTCGCGATCACGAAAACCGAGCCCGTGGTTCGGCCCCGTCATCCGCCGCCCGGAGGTTAGGCTGCCAGCGATTCCAGCGAGGAGCCGCTCGTGCTCGCCGGTCACGCCTGACCACCCACCCCAGTCACCTACCTGCGGCTCCCTACCCCCGGCTCCGCGTGGTCCGTCACGCTTCGGGGGACCCAAACCGATTTGGGCACCTCGGAACGTGACGGACCATCCGGCTATGGCGCGGGCGTACGGCGGAGGCCGGCCAGCCGGCCGCGGCCCGAGAAGCCGGGACACCTCGGTCGTTTTGACCCTGCCCGCCGCATGCCGGTAATCTGGGAGGTCGTTGTGCGCGTCAGGGTGCGCTCCCGGGTCTACGGGAGCCGAGCCTAGCGATGGATCGTGCCTGATCCGGTTGCGATGCCACGGCGGAACCGGACAGCAACCACGACGAACGAAGGTCAACGACCGTGCGCACGTATAGCCCGAAACCCGGCGACGTCACGCGTGAGTGGCACGTCATCGACGCCACTGACGTAGTCCTCGGGCGCCTCGCCGTCCAGTCCGCGACGCTGCTGCGCGGCAAGCACAAGCCGATCTTCGCGCCCCACATGGACACCGGTGACTTCGTCATCATCATCAACGCCGACAAGGTCGCGCTCTCGGGCAACAAGCGCGAGACCAAGTTCGCCTACCGGCACTCCGGCTACCCGGGCGGCCTCTCGACGACGGCCTACGGCGACCTGCTCGAGAAGGACCCGCGCAAGGCGATCGAGAAGGCCGTCTGGGGCATGCTCCCCAAGAACAGGCTCAGCCGTCAGCTGCTCAAGAAGCTCAAGGTCTACTCCGGCCCCCACCACCCGCACACCGCCCAGAAGCCGCAGGCATTCGAGATCACCCAGGTCGCCCAGTAGGGCCTGGCGATCGTGTTCCGTTCCGAAGTGAGGACCCCCCGTGGCTGAGACCACTGACATCACCGTCGACGAAGAGGTCGACGCGCCCAGCGAGTACACGACCGAGAGCGCGCCGTCGTCCGACGTTCCGCCGCGGGCCGTCACCATTGCGCCGGCCGGCGCGACCGGCCGCCGCAAGGAAGCCGTCGCCCGGGTGCGGATCGTCCCCGGCACCGGCCAGTGGAAGGTCAACGGGCGCGCCCTCGAGACCTACTTCCCCAACAAGCTCCACCAGCAGCTCGTCAACGAGCCGTTCGTGCTGACCAGCCTCGTCGGTCAGTACGACGTGCTCGCCCGAATCCACGGCGGTGGACTGTCCGGTCAGGCTGGAGCGCTGCGCCTCGGGGTCTCGCGGGCGCTCAACGCGACTGACGTCGAGGCCAACCGGCCCAGCCTCAAGAAGGCCGGCATGCTGACCCGCGACGCCCGGATCAAGGAGCGTAAGAAGGCCGGTCTGAAGAAGGCCCGCAAGGCTCCCCAGTACAGCAAGCGCTGACCGGATCGCCGTGGCCCGACTTTTCGGGACCGACGGAGTCAGGGGGCTCGCCAACCGGCAGGTGACTGCCGAGTTGGCCCTCGGACTGGCCGTCTCCGCGGCACATGTCCTCGGTGGTGAGGTCGGCGACCCGACGGGCCGCCGGCCGTTCGCCGTCGTCGGTCGTGACCCTCGCGCATCCGGGGAGTTCCTGGAGGCCGCCGTCGTCGCCGGGCTGGCCTCCGCCGGCCTCGACGTCCAACGGCTCGGCGTCCTGCCGACCCCGGCCGTTGCCTTCCTCACCGAGGCGACGGGGGCGGACTTCGGGGTGATGTTGTCCGCCTCTCACAACCCGATGCCCGACAACGGGATCAAGTTCTTCGCCCGCGGTGGGCACAAGCTCGAGGACTCCCTGGAGGACTCGATCGAGGCGCTGCTGTCGTCGCCGTGGGAGCGACCGGTCGGTGACGGGGTCGGCCGAGTCACCGACCTTGCCGACGCATCGGGTCGCTATGGCGGCTACCTGCAGGAGGCAGCCCCGGTCTCGCTCCGCGGGCTCCGCATCGTGCTCGACTGCGCCGAGGGGGCGGCTGCCCACGTCGCTCCCCTCGTCTTCCGGGCACTGGGCGCCGACGTCGTGGCGATCCACGCCTCGCCGGACGGTCTCAACATCAACCACGCGTGTGGATCCACGCATCTCGGTCCGTTGCGGGCGGCCGTCGTCGAGGAGGGGGCCGATGCCGGGTTCGCCTTCGACGGGGACGCCGACCGGGTGCTCGCGGTCGACGCCGCGGGCGAGGTGGTCGACGGAGACCAACTGCTGGCGATCCTTGCGCTCTCACTCCGCGCAGCCGGTCAGCTCCCCGGTGACCGCGTCGTCGCGACCGTGATGAGCAACCTGGGATTCACGCTCGCGATGCGGAGGGCTGGGATCAGCGTGGTCCTCGCCGACGTCGGCGACCGCTACGTTCTCGAGGAGATGCGCGCCCACGACGTCTCCCTCGGCGGAGAGCAGTCCGGCCACGTGATCCTCAGCGACCACGCCACCACCGGCGACGGCACGCTCGCCGCGCTCAAGGTCGCCGGGGAGATGGCAACGACCGGCCGGTCGCTCGCTGAGCTCGCCGGCGTGGTGACGCGGCTCCCGCAGGTGCTCGTCAACGTGCCCGACGTCGACAAGACCCGCTGTGCCACCGACCCGGCCCTGCTGTCCGCAGTGGCCGCGGCTGAGGTCGAGCTCGGCGAGACCGGACGCGTCCTGCTTCGTGCGTCCGGCACCGAGGCGCTCGTGCGGGTCATGGTGGAGGCGGGGACGCGCGAGCGGGCGGAGTCGATCGCCGAACGGCTGGCTGATGTGGTCCGAGCCCGGCTGTCGCTCTGAGCATCACGGGGCACTCGTTCCACAGCATTGGCAGGTATGACGATCCACTCTGCTGGGTATGACGAGAGCATGGCCACGAAGAAGAAGTCTCTCGGATACACCGTCTCGTCGATGAGCGACAAGAACGCTCTCGCCGTCATCACCGTCCTTCAAGACCGGCTCAACGCCCTGAACGACCTGGCCCTGACGCTCAAGCACATCCACTGGAACGTCGTCGGAACACACTTCATCGGCGTCCACCAGATGATCGACCCCCAGGTCGAGGCGGTCCGGGAGATGGTCGACACCACGGCGGAGCGCATCGCCGCCCTCGGCGGGTCGCCGCAGGGCACCCCGGGTGCGATCGTCGCGCAGCGCAGCTGGGACGACTACTCGCTCGGACGCGCTGACGCGATCGCCCACCTCGGCGCTCTCGACGTCGTCTACGACGGCGTGGTCGCCGCCCACCGCGCGGCGATCGACGCCACCGACGAGCCG
This sequence comes from uncultured Actinomycetota bacterium, assembly GCA_963820035.1. Classification (GTDB taxonomy): domain Bacteria; phylum Actinomycetota; class Actinomycetes; order Propionibacteriales; family Nocardioidaceae; genus JAWWPG01. The sequence goes on from CAWFYK010000001.1 coordinate 272,318, forward strand.
GACCCGGTCTCCCAGGACATGCTCATCGGACAGTCAGCCGAGCTCGAGAAGTTCCAGTGGTTCGTGCGTGCCCACCTGGAGAGCTCGACCGGCCAGCTGTCGACCCAAGGTGCGACGACCGAGCTGAAGGCTGCTCGCCGGGCGACCAAGAAGGGCTGAGAGCGCCCCCACCAAGCTCGAGGCACGTCAGCGGCTACCGTGAGGTGGTCCGTCCGTCTCTGCGGGGAGCCGAGATGTCGAGTCACGAGGTGCGCCGCCGTACGCCGTTTGCAGCAGCCTGGACGGCAGGTCTCGTCGGGCTGGCGCTCGCGTTGTCCGCATCGGGCCCGGTAGCCGCCGCGGGCACGGCCGGCCCGCCTGTGGTGGCGCCCTACCTGGATCTCGCAGGCCCCCACAAGGGAAACCTGGACGCGGCGGTCCGCGCCGGTGTGCACAGCCTGACCGCGGCCTTCGTGCTGGGGCGCGAGGTGGCTCGACGGCCGCTCTCTCCCTACGCTCGTTCCCCATGCACGTAACGGAGATCGACATCCACGATGACGACGTCGTCCGGGCTTACTGGGAGGCCGGCAAGGAGGGCGACACCTTCGGGCGACCCTGGTCCGTCTACTGGTCTCTTCACAGCGCCACCGTCGCGATGCGCGACGCCACCAATCCCAACGCGATCCGACCCCTCGCGGCTGTCGAGGACGGCCAGGTCGTGGGCGTCAGCCAGGTCGTGCTGCCCCAGCTCGACAACCGGCACATGGCCTATCTCGAGGTTGCGGTCCGACCCGCCCAGCGACGCCGAGGCGTCGGGGCGGCGCTGCTGGAGGCGTCCATGCAGCTGGCGCGAGAGGCGGACCGGACGACGGTGCTCGCCGAGGTGCACATGCCTCACGTGAGTCCGCCCGAGTCCGGTGGGTCACATTTCCTGAAGAAGTACGGCTTCGCCATCGCGAGCCTGGAGATCCACCGCGTGCTGGAGCTGCCCATCCCCGAGGACCACCTTGACGGCCTTGCCGCCGAGGCTGCTCCGCACCACCGCGACTATCGCATCGTGGCCTGGGCGGACCGGGTCCCCGACGAGTACGTCGAGGGGTTCTGCCACCTCCAGGCGGCCTTCAACACCGAAGCGCCGCTCGGTGACGTCGCGCTCGAGCCGGAGGCATGGGACGAGAAGCGGGTGCGCGAGGGGGAGGAGCGCGCGTCGCTGCATCGCCGCCATACCCGGGTCACCGTCGCGGTCTCGCCTGACGGCACCGTGGCGGGCCTGACGGAGATGTTGGTCAACGAGAACCAGCCCGACGTAGGTTTCCAGAGCGCCACCCTCGTGCTTCCCGACCACCGGGGGCATCGGCTCGGGCTAGCCCTCAAAGTGGTCAACGCGAGGGCTTATCAGGCCGACTTCCCGGGGGTGCGGTTCGTCCACTCGTGGAACGCGGAGGAGAACGGCCCGATGGTCGCCATCAACGACCGACTCGGGTTCCAGCCGGTCGAGTATCTCGGGGAGATGCAGCGTCGCCTCTGAGGACCGGCTTTGGCGCCAGATTCGACCGTCCCTCACGACCAGGTCGTCGCGGTCGGTCGCGGTCGTCAAACGACGACGCACGAATCGGCATGGTCGTCATCGTCGGCCTCACGTCCACCCGCCGAGCCCAGCACGCCCTCCCACACGAACCGCTGCAGCAGCAACGTGGTGGTGCCGGCAAGGATCATTCCGGTGATGTTGACCGAGAGCTGGATGACGGCGCTGCCGGCTTCATGCCAGTGTCCGCTCACCGTGCTGAGCGCAATGGCACCGGCGGCCGGGACTGTGGTCACGGAGATGAACACGCCGACGAGAGTGGCGTCCTTCGCTGCCGTCATGGACAGGGTGCCCGCGATCCCGGCCAGGATCGCGATGACCAGCGACCAGGCGTCCGGGTGGACAATGAAGCTGGTCAGGTTTCCGGTGCCGGCGCCCGGCGCCGAGACGTCGATGACGATGCCTGCCGCCAGCCAGAAGAGCATGCAGAGCGCGATCGCCACCACGAAGCCGACGACCAGGGTGAGGAGGGACGGCGGGACGACTCGCCAACGCTTTCGCGCCAGCCCGAAGCAGATCGCGGAGATCGGCGCGAACTCGGGGCCGACGACCATGGCGCCGACGATGAGGATCGGCTGGTCGAGGTAGCGCCCGATGCTGGCGATCAGCGTTGCGAGTGTCAGGAACGTGAGGAACGAGAACGACAGCTCCGAGTCGGTCGTCGCCCTGGCCTCGATGACCTCCCAGATGACCGCGTCCTCCGGTCGGCCGGGAGCGGCTATCTCCGCCTGCTTCGCCGCACGAGAGAACTCCACTCCCGACTCGTGCAGGCTGATCGACCCGGTCTCGTGCAGCCGCAGCCGACGGAGACCGTCGATGACGTTGCTCGCGTTCTCCCGCGCCAAGTCGAAGAGGATCAGGTCGCCGTCAGGCTCGCGAACGACGCGGGGGACGACGACCAGGTTGGCGACCGTGACCTCGTCGCGGAGCAGATCGACGACGGCATCACTGACGTCGGCGGGCGTTGTGACCTTCACATGCAGCATGCCTCATCGTCGCATCCGCAGGCTGCATACAGGCCGCATCCTTGCTCATCTCGCGGCCCATCGGCGCGAATGGAGGGCCAGGAGTGGGAGGCGAGACCGGCGGAAGCTCAGTGGAACTGCAGGATGTTCAGCCACAGACCCCGAGTCGGCGATCTTCCCGGACAGCGCACCCACGAGCCCCGCGGCGGGAAGTGTGACAACCCACGCCATCACCATCGGGCCTGCGAGGGTCCAGCGCACCTCAGCGAGCCGGCGACCGAGCCCGGAGCCCAGCACTGACCCGGCGACCACCTGGGTGTCGGCTACAGCATCGCGTCGTCCTCGGCATACCCGAGCATCAACTACGCGACCAGGCTCGCCGGCGACAGGAAGAACAGGCTGACCGCCGAGGGCACCATCGTCAAGGGCAAGGGATCCCAGACCGGCATCAGCCGCTGGGGCGACTACTCCCAGATGAGCATCGACCCCACCGACGGCTGCACGTTCTGGTACACCCAGGAGTACTACCTCGTCACGGGTGGCAACTGGGAGATGCGCATCGCGTCGTTCACCTTCCCCGACTGCTCCTCGAGGTCGACAACCGCGACGAGGCATGACGCCCCGCCGCGGCAGTTCTCGACGCGCGAGCCCCCGTCCCCCGCAAGGGGTGACGGGGGCTCGTCCGCGGTGCGCGAGGTTATGTCGACGGGATGAGTGGGGGCTCGAGGAGGCGCAAGGCTCGGGCGTCCGCGTCGAGCTCGGCTCGGATGCCGATCGGGAACGTCTGCACGTGTCCGCCGTGCCCGATGTTCGCCCAGGCGACCATCGGGACTCCGAGGGTGCCGAGCCGGTCTTCTAGCACCGGGTGGATCTGCTCCTTGGTCCCGCAGTTGTTCCAGGTGCCGCAGATGATGGCGCTGACGCCGTCGAGGTAGCCGCTTCGGCGCAGGTGCGTGAGCATCGTGTCGATCCGCGAGTCGTCCTCCTGCTCGTCCTCGAGCAGCACGATGCCGCCGCGGGCCGGGTACGACGACGTGGTCCCGAGCGATCCGGCGATCAGCGACAGGTTGCCTCCGACAGTGAGTCCCTCGGCGCGGCCGCCGACGACGGTCACCGCGTCGTCGTAGCGCATCGTCTCGACCCGGTCCGCGAACATCAGGCAGCGCTGCAGAGAGGAGAACGAGTAGGACTCGGAGAACTCATGCTCGGCGACCATCGGCCCCATCAGCGACGTCCAGCCCAGCGTGACCAGGAGGGCTTCGAGGATCGCGGTGACGTCGGAGTAGCCGACCACGACCTTCGGGGTGACGCTGTCCAGCCCGGTCCAGTCCATCAACTCGAGCGTCCGCTGCGAACCGTAACCGCCACCGGCGGTCAGGACACCGGCGATGGAGTCGTCGAGAAGCGCTGCTCGCAGGTCTGCCGCGCGGAGCTCATCGGTGCCGGCCAGGTGGTGCCGGAAGTCTCCTCCCTCCCTGGCCGTCCGGTAGACGACCGGCTCGAGGCCGGCGAAGGAGAGGGTGTCCAGGCCGACGTCCAGTCGGTCCTGGTCGCACGGGCTGCTGGCCGTGAGGACGGCGACCCGGTCACCGGGGCGCAGAGCCCGGGGCCGGCGGAGCGCGCGCCCCACCTAGTCCTCCTCGTCGAGGTCGACCAGGTGGCACGCGACCAGGCTCCGGTCGGGTGCGCCGGCGGCGATGACGGGTACGTCGGTCAAGCACAGGTCGGCGCGTTCGTCACCCGGGGGCAGGGCGGCTCGCCGGGGGCAGCGCGGATGGAACCGGCAGCCCTGCGGGATGTCCGTCGGGTCGGGAGGCTCGCCGGGCAGCACGCTTGCCGGCTCCGAGCGGCTGATGTCGGGGAGGGCGGCGATCAGCGCGCGGGTGTAGGGGTGCTTGGGGGAGAGCAGCACCTCGCTGACGGTTCCGACCTCGACGATCCTGCCGAGGTACATCACGGCCACCCGGTCGGCGATGTTCCAGGCCACCCCCAGGTCGTGGCTGACGACCAGCGCGGAGAGGGAGAACTCGTCGCGAAGGTCGAGGATCAGCTTGAGGATCTCGCCGCGCACGGAGGCGTCGAGGGAGGAGACCGGCTCGTCAGCCACGACCACCGACGGCTCGAGGGCCAAGGCGCCCGCAATGACGACGCGCTGCTGCTGGCCGCCCGACAGCTCGTGGGGATAGCGGTGGAAGAACTGCTCCGGTGGACGCATCCCGGCGGCGGTCAGTGCATCTGCGACCCGGTTGTCGAGGCCGGCCCGGATGCCGTGCAGCCGCGCCCCTTCCGCCACCGCGTCGTAGGTGTTCTGCCGGGGGTTCAGTGACGCCGCCGGGTCCTGCAACACGAACTGGACGTGGCGCCGGTAGCGCTTGAGCGCCGACGCGGAGTAGCGCAGGATCTCACCCTCGTAGCGGACCTCACCAGCCGTCGGCTTGACCAGGCCGATGAACGCCCGGGCAAGCGTGCTCTTGCCGCAGCCGGACTCCCCGATCAGAGCGACGATCTCGCCGTGCCCGACGGAGAGGTTGACGCCGTCGACGGCGCGCACCGGCCCGCTGCGCCCGCGCGCTGGGAACGTCACCGAGAGGCCCCTCGCCTCGAGGACGGGAACCGACGGGTCCTGGCCCGATGGGCGGTCGCGGCGCCCGGAGCTCACGGAGGTCGTCATCGCGCCGTCCTCGAGGCGAGCCGGGAGTCGGCGGCGGGCGCTGTCTGGGCGTGCTCGGGAAGCACTTTGACGCAGGCCGACTCGCGGTCCGGGCCGGCCTGCCACAAGGCGATGTCCCGCTCCGTGCACTCGGGCAGCACCTCCGGGCAGCGCGGGGCGAACGGGCAGCCCGGGGGTATCGACCGCAGGTCGGGCGGGTCGCCGGGCAGCCCGGCAGGCGCCAGTCTGGAGGCCTCGTCCCCGAGCCGGGGGAACGCCTGGGACAGCGCCTTGGTGTAGGGGTGCCGGGGCTCGTTCATCAGCTGTCGCGAGGGTCCGATCTCGACCACCCGGCCGGCGTACATGACGGCCAGCCGCTCGCACGAGACCCCCAGCACCGACAGGTCGTGGCTGATCATGATGAGGGAGAGCTGGAGATCGCGCACGAGGTCTGTCAGGAGGGACAGGATCTGCGCCTGCACGATCACGTCGAGGGCCGTCGTGGGCTCGTCGGCGATGATCAGGTTGGGCCGACACGCGAGCGCCATCGCGATCATGACGCGCTGACGCTGGCCACCTGAGAGCTCGTGTGGATAGCTGCCCTCGCGCCGTGCTGGGACCCCGACGCTGTCGAGGAGCTCCGCGGTTCGCTTCTGGGCGGCCCGTCTGCCGACGTCCTCGTGGAGCAGGATCGGCTCGCGGATCTGCTCGCCGATCGTCTGCACCGGGTTGAGGGCGCTCATCGCTCCTTGGAACACCACGGACGCCTTGGCCCACCGGACGGCGCGCAGCCGCGCCCAGTTGGCCTCGAAGAGGTCCTCGCCTTGGAAACGGACGTGTCCGGTGGTGGTGGCGTTCGCCGGCAGCAGGCGCAGCAGGCTGAGCGCCACCGTGGTCTTGCCCGAGCCCGACTCGCCGGCCATCCCGAGCATCTCGCCCGCCTGCAACGTGAAGTCGACCCCCCGCACGGCGTAGACCTGGTCCTTGCCTGACTGGTAGGTGACGTTGAGATCGCGCACCTCGAGCAGTGGTGACGGGGTCTCTCCGGGCGAGTTCTGGCTCTGGCTCTCGGATGGTGGTGTCACGACTTGGTGGCCATTCTGGGGTTGAGGATCTGCTCCACCGCGCGTCCGACGAGCGTGAAGCCGAGAACGACGATCAGGATGGCGAACCCCGGCGGAAGCAGATACCACCAGGCGCCACTCGTCACGGCCCCTTGCGCGAACGCCTGGTTGAGCATGGCGCCCCACGATACGTCGGTTGGGTTGCCCAGGCCGAGGAAGGTCAGGGTCGTCTCGGCCAGGATCGCGCCGGCGACGGTGAGGGTGCTGGAGACCAGGATCAACGGGGCGACGTTCGGCAAGACGTGCCTCGTGACGATCTGCATGTCACCGGCTCCCAGCGCCTTCGCGCGCTCGACGAACGGCCGCGCCTCCACCGCCAGCGTCTGCGCGCGGATCAGCCGCGCCGTGCCGGTCCAGGACGTCACGGCGATCGCGATGGTGATCGACTTGTCGCCCTGCCCCAGCACAGCGGCTAGCGAGATCGCCAGCGGCAGGCTGGGGATGGCGATGAACCAGTCGGTGATGTGCATGAGGGATCTGCCGAAGAAGCCTTCGTAGTGCCCCGCGAGCAGACCGATGGCACTGCCGAGGAACATCGTGAGTGCCGTCGCGATGATCCCGATCGTCAGCGAGGCTCGGGAGCCCCAGATGACGAGGGTGAGCACGGACCGTCCCGGCTGGTCGGTGCCGAGCGGGTAGGCGCGGCTCGGCGGCCCGAGCAGCGGACCGGTGGCCTCGACCACGCTGAGGTCGCTGGGGTGGATGAACAACGGGGCGAAGATGGCCAGCCCGCAGAACGCCACCAGGATGATCAAACCGGCCACCCCAGTGGGCATCGAGAAGTAGGCCTTGGCGAACCGACGCGCGGGCTCCAACCGTGAAGGAGAGCTGGGGGCGGCTCTCGAGATGGCACTCATGACCGCCTCACCCTCGGGTCCAGGTGGCGATAGAGGATGTCGGCCATCAGGTTGAAGATGATCACCGTTGCGCTGAAGACGATGAACGTCCCCTCCAGCAACGGCAGGTCGGGGATCTTCAGCGCGGTGTAGGTCAGGTAGCCGAGACCCGGCCAGGAGTAGACGGTCTCGACGGTGATCGCGCCGCCGACCATCGTGCCGAGCTGCAGGAAGATCACCGTGACCGAGGGCAGCAGGGCATTGGGCGTGGCGTGCTTACGGCGGACGTCGTCGTCGCGAAGCCCCTTCGCCCGGGCCGTCAGCAGGTAGGGGCTGCCCAGCTCGTCGATGATCGACGACCGCATGATCGTGACGTACTGCGCGAAGATCACCAGCACGAGCGTCGTACACGGCAGCACCAGGTGCCACGTGACGTCGGCGATGTTCGCGAGCGTGAAGCCGCCCGCTGAGCCCGGAGTCTGCATCCCGCCGGCAGGGAAGATCGCCGGGATGGGTCCGACTCCGCCGCTCGCGAACATCACCAGCAGGATCAGCCCCAGCCAGAAGGTCGGCACCGACCACAGCGTGAGCGAGCTTCCCGAGGCCAACCGGTCGAGCAGGCTCCCCGGCCGCCATCCGCTGCGAATGCCGAGCCACAGTCCGAGCACGACCGAGATGATCGTCGACGTGCCCATCAGCAGAATGGTCGGCCACAGCCGGCTCGCAATGAGGGAGGAGACAGACTGCTGATACTCCCAGGAGTAGCCGAGGTTGCCGTGCAGCGTGTTGTTGACGAACGTGAGGAACTGCTTCCACCACGGCTCGCCGATCCCGAACTCCTTGGCCAGGAAGGCCTGCTGGGCGTCGCTCGTCCGGTGGCCACGGGTCAGCGCGGCCACCGGGTTCGCCGGCATCAGGGTGAAGATCACGAACCCGATGACGAGCAGCATCCAGAAGCTCACGATCGCCGCGGCGACCTTGCGGGCGAGATAGCGGAGGAAGTCGGACCGGCCCGATCTCGACGACCCCGGCTGAGGGCCGAGCTCGGACTCGGTCTCGTCGACCTCCTCCGCGATCTCGACCGGGCTGATGCCCTCGAGTGACGACACCCGCTACTCGCGCTCAGCCGCAGTGGAGCGGCGACGCATCGTGACGGCACCCGCCACGCCCGCGACCACCACGATCACGACCACGAGGCCGATCCAGAGGCCGGTATTCGACGAGCTGCTGCCGCCGGACTCGGGCTTCGCCGTCCGCCAGTTGATGAACAGGTTCTGGAGCGGGTAGAAGCCCTTGCTGTCCGGCTCTCCGAACAGGTAGTTGCTCACCTGGTCGTTGCGTAGGGCACTCAGACCGTTCTTGTAGTAGAGGATGATGTCGGCATTCGCCTTGTAGAGGATGTCCTGCATCTGGTCGACGGTCTGCGACCGCTGTGCCTGGTCGAACTCCGTGACCTGCTGGTTGAACAGCTTGTCGTACGCCGGGTTGCAGATAGAAGGCGTCCGTGTTCCCGCTGGTGCCGTCGTCGAGCGGCAGCGTGGCGCAGGTCTGGATGCTGAGCAGGTACGTCGGGTCGGCGCCAGTGCTCCAGCCGTCCATCAGCATGTCCCAGTCACCCTTGGACAGGTTGACGTTGAGCTGGTCGAAGCTCATCGGCTGGACCGTCGTGCCGATCCCGACCGCCTTGAGCCATTCCTGGATGTAGGGCGCGATGGCGGCGTCGCCCGCGTCGTCGGAGTGGATCCCGAAGCGGAAGTTCAGCGGCTTGCCGGTCTGCGGGTCGGTGCGGATGCCGTCGGAGCCCTTGGTGTAGCCGGCGGCGTCGAGGATCTGGTTGGCCTTGGCCGGGTTGTAGTCGAGCCGGTCGCCCGCGGACGGCTGCCACCACCATTGCGGGTAGCCGGGGGGCAGGTAGCCTGCACCGGACACGCCGTCACCGTCGAGCACCTTGCGCACCAGCTCCTGCCGGTTGATCGCGAGGGCGATGGCCTCCCGGACGGTGGGGTCGGCGAGGATCGGGTTGCCGGTGCCCATCGGCTTGCCGGTCCGGGTCTTTGCACCGGAGTTGATCTCGAGCGCCGTCCAACCGCTGGAGTTCTGCTGGTAGGTCGTGATGTTGCTCTCGCTCTTCAGCGCGCCGAACTGGGGTGCGGTGAGACCGCCGATCTGGTCGAGCTGACCGCTGCGCAGCGCCGCGACGGCCGCGTCGCTGTTGGAGAAGTACTGCGAGATGAGGGTGTCGAAACCAGGAGCGCCCAGGAAGAAGCTCTTGTTCGCCTTGAGCGTCGCGTATTGGTTGGTGACGTTGCCCGACAGGATCCACGGACCGTAGCCGACCACGGGGAAGTCCATGTTGCGATAGGCCTTGAGGTCGTTCACATGGCTCTGCCAGATGTGCTGGGGGACGATCGCGATGCCCGAGACCGGGATGCTCAGATAGAGCATGTTGGCCTGTGGCTTCTTCGTCGTGATGACGAGCGTGGTCGCGTCCGGGGCGGTGACCTTGGCGAAGTTGGCCACCAGTGAGCCGTTCGAGGTCGCCGCCACCGAGTTGTGCATGATCAGGTTGAAGGTCCAGGCGGCATCGGCCGCGGTGATGGGCTTCCCGTCGCTCCACTTCAGCCCCGGGTGGATCTTGAACGTCCAGGTCAGCTTGTCGGGGGAGGTCGTCCACGAGTCGGCCAGGTAGGGGATCGGCTTGCCTTGCTCATCGATGGAGGTGAGCGAAGGGTAGATGTTGCCGATGATGGCGAGCTCGCCGTCGTAGTACGAGAGGAACGGGTTGAACGTGGTGATCTGGGTATCCGACGCCACCCTGAGCGTCGAGTTCGAAGCGGCGCTGGCCGACGACCCCGCACTGACCGCAGCACCGGTCAGCGCCCCGACGAGGAGGACCGCCATTCCGAGAGCACCGGCGATCAGCTTGCGCCTCCGGCCGCCTGGGCCAACGCGCGTGTGGTGAACCTTCATCTGTGTCACTCCTTTGTCGAGAACGCGAGGTCCAGCTGGTCGGTGGGCGTCGCAGAGAGGCGCTGTGAGTCGGGACGGTTGACATCGGCACGCTCGCCCTGCAGCAGGGAGCCGTCGTGATGCAGCACGACCTCGGGGGGCTGGGGTCGGCCGTTGTAGCGCGAGGTGAAGGACGCCGCGTAGGCGCCGGCACTCTCGATGGCCACCAGGTCACCCCGGCTCAGCCGGGGGAGCGGGTGGACGCCGAAGGAGTCCGTCGACTCGCAGACCGGACCCTCGACGGCCGTGTCGCACAGGTCGCCGGGCCCTCCTGCACCTGCCGGAAGGGCGTAGACCGGGTGGCGACTGCCGTAGAGGGCAGGCCTGATCAGCTCGGTCATGCCGGCATCGAGCACCACCTGCTGGGCATTGGGAACACGCGGCCGCGAATGCAGCACGCTGCTCACCAGCCAGCCGGCAGCGCCGACCAGGTAGCGACCCGGCTCCACCGCTCGCCGGGGCGGGAGCGAGAGTCCCTCGGCGTCGAGGGCGGCCACGAGCGCGTCGTGGAAGTTGGCTGGTGCCGGGGTCCCCGCGTGGCCGGCCAGCGGGAAGCCGCCGCCGAAGTCGACGGTGTCGGCGTTGCCGACGTACGGCGAGATCGCGCCAAGCAGCTGGACCGCTCGAACTCCCGCCTCGGCCCACGCCTCGACGTCGCGCAGGTCGGAGCCGACGTGGACGTGGACCCCTCGCACGCGCAGGGCAGGCGAGTCCACGCCGTCGTGCACCAGCGTCATGATCTCGTCCCGGTCCATGCCGAACTTGCTCTGGCTCGCCCCGACCGCGAGCTCGGGGAGCGTCTCCGGGTGCACCTGCGGGTTGAGCCGGAACATCACGTCCAGGGCCGGGCGGCCGTCACGGCCGAGCCCGGCGCGCTCCGCGAGCGCCGCCAGGTGCTGGGTCTCCGAGGCCGACTCGAGCGCCAGCCACTGCAGCGGGTTGCCGGCTGCGGCCGCCTGCACGGCTTGCTCGAGATCGGCGTCGGTCTTGCCGATCCCCTCGAACGTCACGGCGCCCTCGGCCACACCGGCGCGACGGGCCTGCTCCCACTCGCCGGACGACACGACGTTCGCTCCCCAGCCCCGGCCGGCCAGGACGCGCATGACATCTGGGAGGTCGTTGGCCTTCAGCGAGTACTGGTGCGTCCACGGGTGCGGGAAGGCGGCCTCGACCTGGGCGGCCGACCAGGCCAGGGTCCAGGCGTCGATGACGTAGACGGGGGTGCCGAAGGTCGCCGCGGCGCGCTCGAGGTAGCTGCCCATCGGGACCAGCCCCCGGGGCCCTCTGAGCAGATCCTCGGTCATGGCGTGAGTACAGCATGATTCACAGAATGCGGTCAAGAGCATAGTCTGAACGAACTCAGTCACGATCTCATCACGAGGAGGACCGACGTGACCGACCCGTTGACGGTGCCCGTTGTTGGCGTCTCGGAACAGATCCGCCAGCATCTGGGCGAGATGACACCGTCGGAACGCCGGGTTGCCCGGGCCCTGCTGTCGGGGTCGCCGACGATCGGGCTCGAGTCGTCGGCCCGGCTCGCCCAGCATGTCGGCGTGAGCGGGCCGACCGTCAGCCGGTTCGCCAGTCGGCTGGGGTTCTCGAACTATGCGGCGTTCCAGAGCGCCCTCCGTGACGACATCGCGGCCCGGATGCTGTCACCGGTCGAGGTCTACCGGCAACACGAGCACGGAACCGACGACCCCCTTGGAGCAGCAGGTGCGGCCCTGAGCGAAGCGGTGGCCGTCAGCCTCCAGGGGCTGAGCATGGCGGACTTCTCCCGGGCGACGGATTGCCTGTCCGACAGCAAGCGACAGGTGATGACCGTCGGGGGCTGGTTCAGCCATCTGCTCGCTGCCTATCTGGCCGCGATGCTCCGGGAGTTCCGTCCCCGGGTGCGGCAGGTGCCGCCGATCGCGAGCGAGCGGGCGTCGGCTATCGCCGACGTGGAGAAGAACGACGTCCTCGTCGTCTTCGACTTCCGGCGCTATGAGCGCGACACCTTGACGTTCGCCCGCGTGATGCGCGACAACGGCGCCCGGGTCGTCCTCTTCACCGATCCGTGGCTGTCGCCCATCGCTGACTTCGCGCACGCCGTGTTGCCGGCCGGAGTCGTCGGCCCCTCGCCGTTCGAGAGCCTCACGCCGACACTGGCTGTGCTCGAGACCCTGCTGACCTCCGTTGCCGGGGCCCTCGGCGAGGTCGGCGATCGGAGGTTCGAGCGTTTCGGAGGGATCGCCGACCGTTGGGTGCGGCCCTGGCCGACCGAGGACGGCGACGTGGACCAGGCCGCGGCAGCCCTCGCCTGGCCCGCCTCCGCACCTGACGGCGGCACCTCACCGAGGGTCCGCGGCCTTCCTCGGGACGGCCGATGAGGCGAGACCGGGACGGCGGGCGGCCGTCGGTGGTGGAGATCTGCTCGCGCCTGCTGACCTTCGACACCAGCAACTACGGGGGTGCCGGCAGCAACGGAGAGCGCGAGGTGGCGGACTACATCGTGGGCCTGCTCACCGACGCCGGCTATCGGCCGACGCTGGTGGAGTCGGCGCCGACCCGAGCCAACGTCCTGCTCCGCGTGCCGGGCACCGACCCGGACCTGGCCGGCCTGCTCGTGCACGGCCACTTGGACGTCGTACCCGCCGAGCCAGACCAGTGGTCGGTTCCTCCGTTCGACGGCCTGGTCCGGGACGGCTATATCTGGGGACGCGGGGCCACCGACATGAAGGACGCCGTCGCGACGACCCTGAACACCTTGCTGAGCTGGAGCGCGACCGGTCGCCGCCCGCGCCGGGACATCGTCTTCGCGTTCGTCGCCGACGAGGAGGAGGACGGCGTCTTCGGGGCTGAGTGGCTGGTGGAGCATCACCCGGAGTGGTTCGCGAACGTCGAGGCGGCGATCGGCGAGAGCGGCGGTACGCCGCATCACCAGCAAGGCGCCGACGGAATCGAACGCCGGTTCTACCCGGTGGCCACGGCCGAGCGCGGCACCCTGCACATGACCTTGCGCGCCACCGGGGCCTCCGGTCACGGTTCCCGGCCGGCGACCGACAGCGCGGTCGCCCGGCTCATCGAGGTCGTCGCGCGGGTCCAGCATCACCGGTGGCCGATCACCTTGACTCCCAGCGGACGGGCGTTCCTCGAAGGCACGACCTCAGCCTTGGGGGTCGAGACCAACCTGTCGACGGAGGCCGGCATCGACGCTGCGATCGCGTCGCTGGCACCCGGTCTGCGCGACCTGGTCCAGCCGGCCTCTCGGTGCTCGACGAACACGACCGTCCTGCGGGCCGGCTACAAGGTCAACGTCACACCCGGGCTGGCCGAGGCCGAGCTGGACGTCCGGTCCGTGCCCGGGGCCGAAACGGACCTGCTGGCCCAGATCGACACCATGCTCGGAGCGCATGTGACGCGCGAGTTCATCTCCGACCATCCCGGCGTATCCGCCCCCATCGACTCGATCTGGTTCTCGGCGATCACCGAGGCGATCGTGGCGAGCGACCCCGAGGCCGTGGTGCTGCCGTTCTGCATGGGAGGCGGGACGGATGCGAAGGCGTTCTCGAGGCTCGGCATCGACTGTTACGGCTTCGCACCGCTCGGTCCGGATCCCGAGGGCCGTACGCCGTCGGGCATCCACGGGGTTGACGAACGGGTGCCGGTCGCGTCGCTCGAGACCGGCGCCGCGATTCTCGAGAAGTTCCTGACCGAGGTGTGAACCAACCGGGAAGAACCTGACGGTTCTTCCGGCCGAGCCGTCAAGTTCTTCCTGCCGAAGCCGTCAGGTTCTTACCGCCGAGCCGTCAAGTTCTTACCGCCGAGCCGTCAGGTTCTTACCGCCGAGCCGTCAGGTTCTTACCGCCGAACCCCGTGCCTAAGACGGGACCACATCCGGAAACCGCACGTGGCGATGCCTGCCGGCCTCGCCGCTTCTCGTCACTTCAGTCTGAAACCGGACGTCGCTCTCAACCGCAGGGGACGCGGTCAGAGGTACCTGCCTGGTGGTCGTCACTGCCGACTGATACCCGACCGCGCCGCAGCTGCCCGCGTCAGCTCAACGCGGGCAGCAACGCTTCGGCGACGCGGTCGTGCATGCGTCGGCGCAACGCGACCGTCGAATGCTCCGGTCCTCTGCCGAAGTGGACGGCGTTCGTCAGCAACACCATCCAGAGCCCGGAGCCCGGGTCGAGGGACAGGCAGGTTCCGGTAAAACCGGTGTGACCGACACCGCTCGACGGCCACAGCTGTCCCATGTTGTCCCAGGGATCGCCGCGCAGCCCCCAGCCGAGGCCCCGCCGACCGCGCAGACCGCTCGTCTGACACCGCAGCGCCTCCGCGCGCAGTGCCGGCGACAGGACGGCGTCGTCGTCGGACAGCCAGGAACGCGCATAGCGCACCAGGTCGGCCGCCGTACCGAACAACCCGGCATGGCCGGCCACCCCGCCGAGAGTCTCCGCGTTCTCGTCGTGGACGACGCCCGTCTTGGCCACACCCTCGACGATCTCGGTCGAGGCCACTCTGTCGGCCCACTCGGCGGGCGGTCGGTAGCGCGTCGAGGTCATCCCGAGGGGCCGGCACACCACCTCCTCCACCAGCTCGTCGAGACCCGCCCCGGAGACGGCCGTGACGAGCTCTCCCAAGCAGATGAAGCCGATGTCGGAGTAGCAGAACACGGTGCCGGGCGAGGCGACCAGGGGCTCCGTCAACGCCGCGGTCCGTACCTCCTCCGCAACGGTCAGCGTCTCGAAGTACGGCCGATGGTCGGGCAGGCCGGACGTGTGGGACAGCAGCTGCCGCACCGTGACCCGGTCCTTGCCGGCTCCGGAGAACCCTGGCAGATAACGCTGGACGACGTCATCGAGCCCGACGTGCCCAAGTTCCATGAGCTGAAGCAATGCCGGCGTCGTCGCCACCACCTTCGTGAGCGAAGCCAGGTCGAAGACGGTGTCGGCCGTCATCGGCCGGTCCACCTCACGGCGACCCTGTCCGCCGGCATGGTCGTCGCCGCCGCACTGGGCGTCGCCCACGACGTGCCACAGGTCGGACCCTGCGGCCGGTCCACCGGCAGCGAGCACCGCCCCCGGAACCAGCCGATCGGCGACAGCCTGGTCGAGCAGGCCCGCGGCTGCCCCCACCGGGCTCATCGAGACGAGGCCCGCAGTGGCCTCGCGTCAGTCAGGATTCGGACGTACTCCGCGGACTCCGCAACCGCACGGAACCCGAGAGTCTCGTTGACGCTGATCATGTGGGTGTTGCTCGCTGCGTTCCAGGTGTGGACCGCGTGGCGGTCCGGATACAACGACTGCACGGTTCTGAGGTTACGCGCCTTCACCGCAAGCCCGAGGCGGTGCCCACGATGGCGCTGACCCACGAGGGTTCCCCACTGGAACACCTTGCCGGGATCGTGCAGCGGCACCACCAGCATGCTGTAGGCCGCGGCCCGCTCATCGGCGTCGAGCGCGATCGTGCGGTAGGCGCGACGACCTTGGGCCCGTCGTACCTCAGACTCGGCGCGGAACATCTCAGGAGTCGCCCCACCGCTCTCGTAGTCGACGTCACCGGTCGGCGCGTCGGCCAGCAGGGCGTTGACCAGCTGGATGTACGACGGCAGCAGACCCTCGGGCATCGTCTCGTCGTCGTGCTCGACGAACGTGTAGCCGGCGTGGTGGGGAGCCGCTTCGGCGATCAGCTCGTCGAGGTGGTCAGACGCGACCGGGAGCTCGAGCGCACGATGCACCTCGACGTTGGCGAGGCGGAAGCCGTGCTTCGCGGCGAAAGCTCGGTAGGGATGGGACTCGTCGGCGCCCAGCGGGTAGTTGAGTTGCGCAAGCAGGATGGTCCGACCATCGTCGGATGCCTTCTGCACAAGGGCGTCTGTCATCGCGGAGCCGAACCCGCGCCATCGGTTCTCGGGTTCGACCCACACGGACAGGTTCGCCTTGTCGAGGTTGTCGTTGACCGTCGTCGTGATGAGACCGGCAGCGACGACGGTCTCGCCATCGAGGCCGACGTACCCGGTCCATCGCTGCGAGCCCTTCTCATCGCTCAGCAGGGCTCGCAGCTCGACGGGCTGGAAAGGCAGCGGCCGTGGGTTGTCAACGCTCTCAGCCTGTCGGTGGATGTCCGCGAACCGACCGAAGAACGCGTTGTTGGCCGGGTCGAGTCGCTCGATCCGCACGACCGGCTCAGGCAAGCTTGCGCTGGAACTCGGCGACCAGCTCGAGGGGCTCGAACCCCATGCGCTCGTTGATCTCCACCATGTGCCCGTTGTCCTCCGAGTTGGACGTGAAGACGTAGCTCCGCTCGGGATGACTCTGCTGCAGGACCTGGAGATTACGGGTCTTGATCGCCAGGCCGAGCCGGTGGCCCCGGTGTCCGCGGAGCACGATGGTGGCCCACTGGTGCACGTTCACCTCGTCCCCGGACGGCAGGGCGAGGGTGGTCACCGCCACGACGTCCCCCGAGGCGTCGATCGCGACCGTGTCATAGCGATGCAGTCCGACTTTCGCGTTGCGTGCTTGACGTTGTCGCCAGACCTCCGGAGTGACCTGCTCGGCCTCGAGATCGAGGTCACCGGTCGGGGCATCGAGCACGAGCTGGTTGACCACGTGACAGTAGGAGGGCAGCAGCTCGTCGGGGATCATGTCGTTGAACGTCTCGATGCGGTAGTCGCCGTGATGCGGCGCGGCCTCGTCGGCCCAGACCTGGAGCTGCTGATTCGGAACCGGCAGCTCGAGGCGCCGGTTGATCTCGAAGTTGGCGAGGGTGAACCCATGGCGCTCCGCGAACCTGCGGAACCCGTGGTCGTCTCGGCGCGAGAAGGAGTACATAGACCCCACGATGACCGTCGATCGCCCACGGGCCGACGCCTCGGACACGAGGTGCCGGAGCAGCTCGCTGCCGAGTCCATGGCCCTGGTGCTCGGGCGCGACGAAGACCGCGGAGTAGACCATTCCCGTGTTGTCGAGAAGGGGATAGAACGAGAAAGCGCCTCCCAGAAGAGCCTCGTCCGGCCCGTCGTGGAAGGCTCCGAACGCGGCAGGCTCCTCCGCGTCGTCAGGATCGGTGAACATCACCATCAGATCCGCCTCCGACCACACGGGCCGAGCCGGGTTCTCGGCGAGCTCCGCCGTCCGGAATGCCAGATAGAAGGCGTGCTTCTCAGCATCGTTGTCGAGGTCGATCGGCCGG
Organism: uncultured Actinomycetota bacterium; assembly: GCA_963820035.1. GTDB lineage: Bacteria > Actinomycetota > Actinomycetes > Propionibacteriales > Nocardioidaceae > JAWWPG01. Next base: position 289,645 of record CAWFYK010000001.1, read on the forward strand.
ATGTGCATGCTCTCGAGAGTAGGCGGCGCCTTTCTCGGCAGCCACAGGTTTTCCGGCCGGCCTGAGCCGGTGCTTGGCGTGGTGGGCGGTGCCGGTCCGCCAACGCTCAGAGGTCTCGACGACCGGTCGGTCAGTCCCCGGTCGCTCCGTCGATTCGTTCCCGAAGCAGGTCCGCGTGACCGTTGTGCCGCGCGTACTCCTCGATCATGTGCGTGTAGATCCACCGGAGGCTGATATGGCGGCCACGGTCGTCGACCTGGATGTCATCGAGCTGATGCCCCGCCGTGAGCTGGCGACAGGTCTCGATCTCAACGCGAAGCCGCTCGATGTCCGCCGCCGGGTCTGCCGTGTCGACTCCGTCGAAGTCGAGGTTGCGGTTCTCCGCGGTGCAGTAGACATCCGTGGTGTCGCCACCAGCGAAGTCGGCGAACCAACCGCGTTCGACCTCTGTCATGTGCCGCACCAGACCCAACAGCGACATGTCTGACGGTGGTACTGAGCGCTCCTTGAGCTGGCTGTCCGTGAGCCCGTGGCACTTCCACTGCAGGGTCTGGCGATGGTAGTCAAGCCAGCCTTCGAGCATGTCCCGCTCGTTGGCGATGAACGGTGGTTCGGATCGGTTGGTAGGCGGGGCGGTGTCCATGGCCGACATGCTAGCCACCGTCGCCGACCGACGTGCGGCCCGAACGCATCAACGCTTCAACGTTGATCGTGCGGTCGGGTCGCTCTGGAAGCCGCGGCACCTTGGGATCTGTGACACGACGACCAGCCTCTCTAGAGCTTGCGGAGACGGACGTAGCGGACGGAGTGGTCGCGATCCTTGCGCAGCACGAGGGTGGCCCGGCTGCGGGTGGGGGCGATGTTCTGCACCAGGTTCGGTCCGTTGATCTCGTCCCAGATCCCCCGCGCTTCGGCGACCGCCTCGTCCTCCGACAGGTGCGCGTAGCGCTGGAAGTACGACGCCGGGTCGCGGAAGGCTGTCTCGCGCAGCCGCAGGAACCGTTCCGTGTACCAATGCCGGATGTCCTGGGTGGCCGCGTCGACGTAGACGGTGAAGTCGAAGAAGTCCCGGACCGCGAGCCCGACCCGGCCGTCGGCGGAGATGCGCGCGGGCTGCAGCACGTTGAGCCCCTCGATCAGCACGATGTCGGGCTTCTCGATGACGAGGCGCTCGTCGGGGCGGACGTCGTACTCCAGATGGGAGTAGACCGGAGCCTCGACGTGCTCCTTGCCCGACTTGATGTCGATCACGAAGCGCAGCAGTGCCCGCCGGTCATAGGACTCCGGGAACCCTTTGCGGCCGAGCAGGCCACGGCGCTCGAGCACCGCGTTGGGATAGAGGAAGCCGTCCGTCGTCACGAGGGACACGTGCGGGTGTTCGGGCCAATGCGCGAGCAGCTCGCGCAGCAGCCGCGCGGTCGTCGACTTGCCGACGGCCACGGACCCCGCGATGCCGACGACGAACGGCGTCCGCTCGGGTTGGCGGGAGCCGAGGAACTTCTCCGTCGCCCGATAGAGCGCGCCGATATGCCGGACGTAGAGGCTGAGCAGCCGCGAGATCGGTAGGTAGACATCGGACACTTCACCGAGGTCGAGCTCCTCGCCGAGCCCTCGGAGGCGCTCGACCTCTGCCGCGGACAGCGGCAACGGCATCGCGTCCGCGAGCGCCGCCCAGGCCGAGCGGTCGAGCTCGACATAGGGCGATGCTTCCTCCGCGGGCATGCGCGTCATTGTGCCGCGCCGCGGAATCGGTCTCTGGCGTGGGTAGGCTACCCGGCGTGTGCGGAATCGTGGGCTACGTCGGCGACCGGCCCGCGCTCGAGGTCGTCATGGACGGACTCCGACGGCTCGAGTACCGCGGCTACGACTCGTCAGGGGTGGCGATGGTCGCCGACGGCGCCCTGTTCACCGCCAAGTGCGCCGGCAAGCTGGGCTGCCTCGAGCTCGTCCTGAAGGAGTCTGCTCCGCCTCCCGCGCGGATGGGCATCGGGCACACACGCTGGGCGACACATGGCGCGCCGACCGACCGCAACTCCCACCCACACGTCGGTGGCGACGGCAGGGTGGCCGTCGTTCACAACGGCATCATCGAGAACTTCGCGGGACTGCGCGCCGAACTGGAGTCGAAGGGGCGTGAGATGCGCTCTGAGACCGACACCGAGGTGGTCGCCCAGCTGCTCGAGGTGGAGATGTCCAAGGGCAAGGATCTCTCGACGGCGATGCGGGCGGTCTGTCGGCGGCTCGAGGGTGCCTTCACGTTGGTCGCCGCCTGTCACGACGAGCCCGACGCAGTGGTGGCGGCCCGCCGTAACTCGCCGCTCGTCGTCGGGATCGGCGACGGCGAGAACTTCTTGGCCTCCGACGTGGCGGCGTTCATCGAGCACACCCGGGACGCGATGGAGCTCGGGCAGAACCAGGTGGTGACGATCCGGCGTGACGGAGTCACCGTGACAGACTTCGTCGGCCGCCCCGCTGAGGGTCGCCGTTTCCACATCGACTGGGACATCGCCGCTGCGGAGAAGGGCGGGTTCGACTACTTCATGCTGAAGGAGATCGCCGAGCAGCCGCAGGCGGTCGCTGACACCTTGCTGGGCCGGTTCAGCCGGGACGGGCGGTTGCAGCTGGACGAGATGCGGCTGTCCGATGAAGAGCTCCGCGAGATCGACAAGATCATCATCATCGCGTGCGGCACGGCCTTCCACGCAGGCCTGCTGGCGAAGTACGCCATCGAGCACTGGACCCGGATCCCGTGCGAGGTCGAGCTCGCCTCGGAGTTCCGCTACCGCGACCCGATCATCGACCGCGACACGATGGTGATCGCCATCAGCCAGAGCGGCGAGACGATGGACACCCTGATGGCGCTCCGTCATGCCCGCGAGCAGCGTGCCAAGGTGCTGGCCATCTCGAACACCAACGGCTCGACGATCCCCCGGGAGTCCGACGCCGTCGTCTACACCCACGCCGGTCCGGAGATCGCGGTCGCGTCGACGAAGGCGTTCCTCACGCAGGTGGTGGCCTGTCATCTCATCGGCCTCTATCTGGCGCAGGTGCGCGGGACGAAGTACGTCGACGAGATCTCAACCCTCTATACCCAGCTCGAGCGGATGCCCCGGGCGATCAGCGAGGTGCTGGGTACGGCGGACCAGGCGCGATCGCTCGCCCGCGAGCTCGCCGGCGCCAGGTCCGTGCTGTTCCTCGGTCGCCACGTCGGCTATCCGGTCGCCTTGGAGGGGGCTCTCAAGCTCAAGGAGCTCGCCTATATGCACGCGGAGGGCTTCGCCGCCGGTGAGCTCAAGCACGGGCCCATCGCCCTTGTGGAGAAAGGTCTTCCGGTGTTCGTGATCGTGCCGCCGCGGGGTCGAGGAGTGCTGCGCGACAAGATGGTCAGCAACATCCAGGAGATCCGTGCCCGCGGCGCCCGGACCATCGTGCTCGCCGAGGAGGGCGATGACGACGTGGCCGCCTACGCGGACGACCTGCTGACCCTGCCAAGGGTCCCGACGCTGTTTCAGCCGCTCGTGGCGACGGTCCCGCTCCAGGTGTTCTCCTGCGAGATGGCGACGGCGCGCGGCCATGACGTCGACCAGCCGCGCAACCTCGCCAAGTCCGTCACGGTCGAGTAGATGATCGTCGGGGTCGGCATCGACGTGGTCGACGTCGACCGCTTCGCGGCTACCCTCGGGCGCACGCCGGCGCTGCGTCATCGCTTGTTCACCCCGGCCGAGCGAGACCGGCCGATGGCCTCGTTGGCGGCACGATTCGCTGCCAAGGAGGCACTCGCCAAGGCGCTCGGTGCGCCGGCCGGCATGCACTGGGTGGACGCTGAGGTTGAAACCGACGAGACCGGCCGACCGTCTCTCGTCGTCCATGGCACGGTCGCGAGCCGGGCGTCAGCATTGGGGGTGACCGCCACCCACGTGTCCTTGTCCCACGACGCCGGAATCGCCTCCGCCGTCGTCATCCTGGAGGGTTGAGCCATGTCACGCCATGCCCACACGGTCGAGCAGGTGCGCGCAGCCGAGGCGGCCCTGATGGCGGTCGTCCCCCCTGGCGACCTGATGCAGCGTGCTGCCACCGGGCTCGCGAGCGCGTGCGCCGTCTTCCTCGGCGGCTGCTACGGCGCGAATGTGCTCGTGCTCGCCGGGTCGGGCAACAACGGCGGCGACGCGTTGTACGCCGGGGCGAGACTCGCGCAGCGAGGAGCCCGGGTCTCGGTCCTCTCGTTGAGCGACCAGGTTCACGAAGGCGGCCTCCGTGCGGTGCTCGCCGCCGGCGGGGCCAAGGTCGATGCCGTCCATTGGGGACCCGACCTGGTGCTCGACGGGATCGTCGGCATCGGGGGCCGGGGCGGTCTCGACGACATCGTGGCGCAGGTCGTGACCGGGCTCGACGCACCGGTGGTCGCGGTCGACGTCCCCAGCGGCATCGGGGTCGATACTGGCGAGGTGGCCGGGCCGCATGTGGAGGCGGCCGTCACGGTCACGTTCGGCACCTACAAGATCGGGTTGCTGCTCGACCCGGCTGCGGCTGCCGCCGGGTCGGTCGAGCTCGTGGACATCGGCCTCGGCCCCTACCTCGGCGAGCCGGCGGTCGAGGCCCTGCAGTCCGCCGACGTCAGCCGGCTGGTCCCGCGGCCCGGACGATCCGCGCAGAAGTACAGCCGCGGCGTCGTCGGCGTCCGGGCCGGGTCGGCGCAGTACACCGGTGCCGGGGTCCTCGCGACCGGGGCGGCGGTGCACAGCGGTCTGGCCGGGATGGTGCGCTACGACGGCGCCAGCGCCGAGCTCATCCGGGAGCGCTTCCCCGAGGTCGTGATCGGCGACGGGCAGGTGCAGGCGTGGGTCGTCGGCTCCGGACTGGGCGGGGGAGCCACGGAGGTGGTGGCCGACGTGCTCCGCCATCAGCTGCCCACGATCATCGACGCGGACGCCCTCGCGTGCCTGCCGGACCGGTGCGAGGGGCCCGTCGTGCTGACGCCTCACGCCGGTGAGCTCGCTCGGATGCTCGACCTGCCGCGAGCGGCCGTCGAGGCGCGGATGCTCGAGTCGGCGCGCGCCGCCGCGGAGCGGTGGAACGCGGTCGTGCTCCTCAAAGGGGCCCGGTCGCTCATCGCCGCGCCGGACGGACGGGTTCGGGTCAACACCACCGGTGTCCCCTGGCTCGCGACGGCGGGCGCGGGTGACGTGCTGTCGGGGCTTATCGGCGCCCTGCTGGCCGGTGGGCTCTCGCCATACGACGCGGCCGCCGTCGGCGCCTTCCTGCACGGTGCCGCCGCCACTCTCGCGTCGCGAGGAGGGCCGATCACGGCCTCCGACCTGCTCGAGCGGCTGCCCGAGGCAGCGTCGTGAGCACGGACCGGGAGCGCTTCGTCAGCTGACCGTGGCGGGCCTGTGGCTGGCCGTGCCCCCGGCCGCCATACGGGTCGGGGGCTGAAAGTGGGGCACAATACACGGGTGTCCCATGAATCTCTCGTGCAGTGGATGAGAGATCGAGGCGACGCCGTTCGGCGCTCACCGGCCTGGCTGGCGGTGGTCCTCTCAGCGGCGCTGAGTCTGGTCTGGGCGCTGCTCCCGCCGGGTGGCACCGACCTGGCTGCTCAGGTGGCGCACGCCGACTTCTTCGGCACCTCGGGATGGCTACCGGTCGACATGCGGTGGTTCGGCGGCACGGATGTCTTCGGCTATAGCGTGATCAGCCCCCCGCTGATGGCGGTCCTCGGGGTGACGCTCTTCGGCGTGCTCACCACGGTCGCCGCCAGCGGCCTGCTCGGACTGTTGCTCGAGCGCACCCCCGTGACCCACCCGCGCGCCGTGGCCGTCATCGGCGCGCTGATCTTCGCGGCGAACCTGATGGTGGGCCGGCTCACCTTCGGTCTCGGCGTGGCCACGGGTCTCGCGACCCTGCTGGGCCTCTGGGTGGAGGGGCGCTGGCGCATCCCGCTGTTGGTGCTCGGCACCATCGTGACGTGGGCGGCCAGCCCTCTGGCGGCTTTGTTCCTGGCGATGGTCGGGGTGGCGTTGGTCGCCCGCAAGCGCATCGCGGACGGCACCACTCTCGGCCTGACGGGCGGACTGGTGCTGCTGGGCTCGGCCGGCCTGGGGCAGAGCGCCGTCATGCCGATAGAGGGCGCTGACGTGGTACGCGGACTGTTGGCGTGCGGTGTCGTCGCGATCGTGACCCGCTACCAGCTGGTCCGGATCGTGGCGGGGCTCAGTGCACTGTCCCTCGTGTTCGCCTACTTCGTCGCCACCCCGGTGGGGGTCAACGCCATCCGCTTCCCGGCGATCTTCGCGATCCCGGTGGCGCTGGCGACGTCGCGGCTGCACTGGCGGTCCCTCGTCCCGGTGCTGGTCGTGACCCTGCTCCTCATCCCACCGATGAACCTGAGCGATGCGGTCGTGGGGGAGAAGGCCAACCAGGCCCAGTTCTTCGCCTCGCTCAACAAGCAGCTCGCGCAACGGCCGCTCACCGGCCGTGTCGAGGTCGTCCCCACCACCGACCGGTGGGAGTCCGTCTACGTCGCCGGTCGGGTGCCGCTCGCCCGCGGCTGGATGACCCAGGTGGACAACGCCAACAATGGCTTGTTCTTCGACGAGGGGCTGCTGACGGCCCACACCTACCACACGTGGCTTCGGCGAAACGCCGTGCAATACGTCGCCGTGAGCGATGCGCCGCCCCCCACGGCCGGAGTCGCGGAGAAGGCCCTCATCGAGAAGGGATTGCCGTATCTCAAGCGGTTGTGGAAGGGGAAGGACTGGATCCTGTACGCAGTCCTCAACGCGACCAGCACCGTGACCGGCGGTGTCCTGCTCTCGCAGGACGCGAAGGGAGTCTCGTTCGTCGCCACCGGCCCCGGCAAGGTGGTCGTCAGGGTGCAGTATTCGCGTTGGCTCACGTTGGAGGGTCCAGACGCCTGTCTGGTGCCTGCCGGGCGGTGGACCGGGGTCCGGGTGCGCACGGCCGGCCAGTACCTGCTGAGCAGCGCCATCCTGCCGCATAGCCAGCCCCAGGACTGCCAACAGCCCTAGCTGGCTGTAGGTCTTGTCAACTTTGCTGGTGGGCGTAGTTGTTGGCTCCGCGGCGCGGGGCTGGTGTGTGCTGTTGGCCGACGGGGTGGTTTGGGGTGGTGCCGGGCGCCCACGCTGACGTATGCGACCTCACTGAGTGGGTCATCTGGCGTCGTTCGGGCTGCTGTGATGGCGAAGGGCCGGGCGCCAAGCTAGAAACGGCGTAACGCGTGAGCGTCCGCCATAGCCTCCACGGCGTCTGGTCCGGCCCTTCGTTGGTCCCACGATCTCACCGGGTGGCCGGAGTTGTGAAGAGGGTCAGATGACTCCTTGGTGTTCGATGGGCGGCGGGTCGGGGCTTCCTCGTCGCCCGATGATGCGCCGCCGCTGGTCGCCGTCAAGGTTCGGTGCGCATGGCTGCGGCCTGGCGTGGATGTTGACGGCTCGGGCGCGGCGGCAGGTTGGCGCCGATCGAGGAATCCCTGGGTGTGGTCAGGTCCAGCGGGTCGGTTCGTAGCCGGTATGGTCACGGACCATCGCGAACGCGATCCGGTTGGCCCGATGCGCCAGCGCGCACGCGATGACGCCGCCGTGCTTGCCTCGTGCCTTCAGGGTTGCCGCGTAGGCCTTCGCGGCAGGTTCGCTCTGCCACAGTCCGATCCCGAGGTCGATCAGGGCGCGGCGCAGCTCGACGCTGCCTTCTCGGCTGATGGAGCCGTCGCGGCGTCGGCCGGCGGACTCGTACTGGGCCGGGGATAGGCCCGAGGTCCGATAGAGCTGCCGGTGGCTTGGCCAGCGGGTCGGGTCACCGACGGCGGCGCCGTAGTTTCCGGCCCGGACGGTCCCCCAGCCCGGTGTCGTGGTCAACGTCGCGAATGGGCTGCCCGGCAGCAGCATCGTCAGCTGTGCCTCGGCGGCCTCGACCTGGGCGTCCAGGTTGGCCAATAGGACCAGGTCCGCAGCCAGCACCTGGCGGGCCACAGCCGCATCCGGCATCGGCAAGGCGTCACGAGCGGCCACGACGAGCCGGTCGGCGACCGTTCGCCGCACCTGCAAGCCACGCGCCGACGCGAACCGGATGAACCGGGTCGCCCCCAAGGTGGCGAGCCGCCTCGGGTCGGCGAAATGCTCCGCGACCAGCCGCCCGACCTTGGTGCCCAGCACGTCCGGCAGCGCCAATGTCAACCCCGGGAACGACCGGTCCAGCTGCCCCAGCAACTGGTTCTTGGTGGCCGTCCTCACCGCCACCCGACGGGTCCGATGCGCAGACCACGCGGTCAGCTGGCCGATCACCTCGGCCCGGCCGGCGACCGGATACCCGCGGCCGGACAGCACCAGCTCGGTGATCGCGTCCAGATCGATCGCGTCGGTCTTGACCCGACGCCGACCCTGGACCCGTCGCTGCTCGCCGACATGCGCCGGGTTCAGCTCCAACACCAGCCAGCCGGCCGGCCACGCCGACGGCGCCACCAGCGGCCGATGGTAGTGACCAGCAGCCTCGACCCCGACGCGCACAGCCGTATCAGCGGCGGGCAGCGCCCCACGGACACAAACCAAAGCATCCGCAAGACCCGGGGCCGTCATCGCGAAGTCGACCGGACCAAACAGCCGAGTCCGAGAGGTATCGGTGACCGACATCGCGAACGTGGTCTTGCCCACATCGACGGCAACAACCACAGTAGAAGACGAGACAACAGCAACAGCAGGAGACGAGACAACAGCAACAGCAGGAGACGACACGACCCACCTCCGGAGGGCGTCAAGAAGACCAGGCGCGCTAACGCCGGATCCTCGAAGGAATCTGATGGATCCCTTCCTGACACCTCCGGAGGTGTTTGTGAAGGACTACTTCAACTCATATCAGCCTCCTTCCGCCGAGCGGGAAGAATGTGACGGCTCGGCGGGGAGCAGGCGACGGGCCGCAGGACCACCCCGCCACGATTTCGTCGCTGACTTGCGACAATAGGGGCGATGACCCTTCCGACGACCCGCCTTCACCGCGCAGCTCCCGGCACGTCTGGCCTGCGTGCGGAGGCCGTTGTCGACCTCGACGCGATCGCCACGAACACCGACGCGCTGCGCCGCCATGTCGGTGGCCGGGACCTGATGGCCGTCGTGAAGGCCGACGGCTACGGGCACGGCATCGTGCAGGCCGGCCGGGCCGCCCGCGCCGGCGGAGCTGGCTGGCTCGGCGTGGCGCTCCTTGACGAGGCCCTGCAGCTGCGTGAGGCGGGCGATACCGGGCCGGTGCTGTCGTGGCTGGCCGTCCCCGGTGAGCGGTACGACGCGGCGCTGGCCGCCGGAGTCCAGGTGTCGGCGTACTCCGTGAGCCAGCTCGACGAGATCAGCGCAGCGGCCGCCGCCGCCGGCACCAGGGCGTCCCTTCAGCTCAAGCTCGACTCGGGCCTCGGACGGGGCGGGGCGCATCCCGACGACTGGCCGGCGCTGGTCGACGCGGCGAAGCGGGCCCAGGACGCCGGTCGCATCGAGGTGACGGGCGTCTGGTCGCACCTGGCGTGCTCCGACGAGCCGGAGCACCCGTCCGTGCGCGCGCAGCTGGACGCCTACCGGGCGGGCGTCGGCTACGCGCTCGACACAGGCCTCGAACCGCGCCACCTGCACCTCGCCAACTCGGGCGCCGTCCTCGCCATCCCCGACTCGTGGTTCACGATGGTGCGCCCCGGGATCTCGCTCTACGGCGTGTCCCCGATGGCTGACGGGACCAGCCCCGTGCCGCTCAAGCCGGCCATGCGGCTGCAGGCCGAGGTCGCAATGGTGAAGCGGGTGCATGCCGGCCAAGGCATCTCCTACGGACACACCTACACGACCACCGCGGAGACCACCCTCGCGCTGGTGCCGCTCGGGTACGGCGACGGCGTGCCCCGCCATGCCTCCAACCGCGGGCCGGTCCACCTGAACGGCCGCACCTTCACGGTCGCCGGCCGGATCTGCATGGACCAGTTCGTCATCGACATCGGGGACACCACGGCCTCGCCCGGCGACCGAGCGGTGCTCTTCGGGGATCCCGACGAGGGGGAGCCGACGGCCCACGAGTGGGCGGTGGCCTGCGACACGATCGGCTATGAGATCGTCACTCGCATCGGTCCGCGAGTCCCGCGCCGCTACGTCAATGGAGCGGCATGAGCCCGTCTCCGGCCAAGAAAGTCGTGGGTGCGGCCAGTGCCGCTGTCGGAGTGGCCGCGGCCGGCACCGCCGCCGGGGTGCTGGCGCAGCGGAGGTCCGTGGCCAAGAAGCGGCCCGCCTCCGAGGCCGCGCTCGGCTCGGTTCGCGGTACGCCGCACATCGTCACGGCGAGCGACGACCTCAGGCTGCACGCAGAGATCGACGTGCCTGCCACCAAACCACCCGCGCGTTCACCCACCCTGGTGTTCGTCCACGGTTTCGGGCTCACGCTCGACTCCTGGCACTTCCAGCGGCTCGCCCTGCGTCCCTACCATCGGATGGTCTTCTACGACCATCGATCCCACGGACGCTCCGACCGGTCTCGGCCCGAAGGCTGCACGATCGACCAGCTCGGCGAGGACCTCGGCCGGGTTGTCGACCAGCTGGTCCCGAAAGGTCCGGTCGTCCTCATCGGCCACTCGATGGGCGGTATGACGATCCTCGCCCTGGCCCACCAGCATCCCGAGTGGTTCGGGCGCCGCATCGTGGGAGTCGGCCTGGTCTCGACGTGCGCAGACGGGATGGGGGACGTCACGTTCGGGCTGCCCCGGAGCGTCGCTCGGGTGCTCAACGGCGTCTCGCCGTCGCTCCTGAAGACTCTCGCCCGGGCACCGCGGCTGTTCGAGCGGGGACGCCGGATGGGGTCACGCTACGCCTTCGAGATGACCCGCCGTCTCGCCTTCGCCGGACCGGTGCCGGATGAGTACGTCGACTTCGTCGACTCGATGCTCTCGGCCACGCCGGTCGACGTGCTCGCCAACTTCTATCCCGAGTTCGCCCGGCTCGACAAGGCGCACGTGCTGGTGGCCAAGGGCTGGCCACCCACGACGATCGTCTGCGGCGACAAGGACCTGCTCACTCCGGTCCAGCTCAGCCGGCGGATGGCCCAGGCGGTGCCGAGCGCCCGGCTCGTCGAGGTCCCCGATGCGAGCCACCTGGTGATGCTGGAGCGTCCTGAGCTGGTCACCGAGGAGATCGCGATGCTGATGAAGACGGTGCAGGCGAAGTGACCCCGGGGCCAGGCGGCAGTCCGTCGCGAACCAGCCCTGAGTCCGGGTCCGGGCCAGCGTCCGGGTCCGCGCTCGAGGTCGAGGTCGAGGTCGAGGTCGAGGCGCTGAGTGCGGAGCAGACCCGCGCTCTCGGTGCTCGGCTGGGTAGCCTGCTGCGCGCGGGCGACCTCGTCGTCCTGAGCGGCGAGCTCGGTGCGGGCAAGACGACGTTCGCGCAGGGGGTGGGCGCGAGTCTGGGAGTCCGCGGTGATGTCACCTCGCCGACGTTCGTGATCTCGCGGGTGCATCCCTCCCTGGCCGACGGTCTCGCGTTGGTCCACGTGGATGCCTACCGGTTGCACGGCAGTGCCGAGCTCGACGACCTCGACCTCGACGAGACCCTCGAGGATGCCGTCACGGTCGTCGAGTGGGGCGACGGGCTGGCCGAGGCGCTGTCCCAGGACCGGCTGCGGGTGCACCTCCGCCGGCGTCGTGGAGCTCGTGGGCATCTCGGCGGACCACCGGCTGCGGCGACCGGGGCATCTCGGCTCGACCCGGACGACGAGCCTCGGCTGATCACGATCGAGGCGGTCGGCAGCCGCTGGGCCGACGTACCACTCGCCGACCTGCTGGCGTCTCGCGATGGCAGGAACACATCCACGCTTGTGCGTTGATATTGCGGTCAAGCTCACGATGTGACCGCAACTTCCACGCATATGCGTGGATACGTTCGCCAACGAAGTGGTGGGATGCCATGACAACGCTCGTGGCTCAGGAGTCGCCACGTCACTGCGGTTCTTCATCCCGACGCCACACGCGGGCCCCCAGTGCTGCCTCGGCGCGTAGCGCCGGGCCGACCGCATTAGGCTGGCCGCGCCATGCTGCTCGCCCTTGACACCGCCACCAACGCTGTGACGGTGGCGCTGCATGACGGTACGGCGGTCGTCGCCGAGTCGACGGTCGAGGACCGGCTCCGGCACGGCGAGCTGCTCGCCCCGGCGATCGCCCACGTGCTCACCGATGCGGGGCTGGCGCCCGCGGATCTGACCCGCATTGCCGTGGGAGTCGGTCCCGGTCCCTACACGGGCCTGCGAATCGGCCTGGTGACGGCCACGACCATGGCGGCTGCTCTCGGCATCGAGGTCGTGGGGGTCGGGACCCTCGACGTGGTGGCGGCCGAGGTCGACGTCGAGGGTCCCTTCCTGGTGGCCACCGACGCCCGTCGCAAGGAAGTCTTCTGGGCCGGCTTCGCGGGACCCCTCGACCGCACCAGCGAGCCCGCCGTCGACCTTCCCGACGCGGTCGCGAGCGATCTGCCCGTTGCCGGCAACGGCCCCTCGCTCTATCCCAGCTGCTTTCCCCATGCGGTGGGGCCGCTGCTGCCCAGCGCGGCCGTGCTCGCCGGGCTGGTGATCTCCGGAAGGGCGCGGCTCGTCGAAGCTCGGCCGGTTTATCTCAGACGGCCAGATGCCGTCGTACCGGCGGGCCGCCGACGCGTGACATGACGGAGATCCGGGACGCCGTCGCGGGCGACCTCCAGGCCGTCGCCGCGATGGACGCCGTCCTTTTCGGGTCGAGCTGCTGGTCCCACGGCGCCATGAGGGCGGAGTTCGAGGCGCTCGGTGACACCCGGACGATCGTGGTGGCCGTGTCAGGCGCCCGGGTGTGCGGCTACGCGATCCTGCTCACCGTGGGCGACTGCGCCGACCTCCAGCGCGTCGGTGTCGCCCGCACCCACCAACGGGTCGGCGTCGGCACCCGACTGGTCACGGCACTCGTCGCGCGCTCGGACGAGGCCCGATGCCGGCAGGTCATGCTCGAAGTGGCAGCGGACAACACTGCCGCGATCACCCTCTACCGGCGGGTCGGCTTCGTCGAGCTGGCCCGCCGCCCGGCCTACTATCCGGACGGCGGCGACGCGGTCGTGATGCGGCGCGAGCCCTCGCCGTAGCGGCGCGAGCCCTCACCGACCTGCCCAATGGCTCAGCCCAGTGGTTCGACGAGCAGCGCGGTCGCCGACCGCGGGGTGCGGGCCAGGATGAGCGTCGCCGGCTCGTCGCCGTGGAGGTCGAGCCGCCGACGGAGCACCTCGGGGGTGACGCCGACGCCGCGCTTCTTGATCGTGAGCGCGCCGATGTTGCGCGCTCGCAGCGCCGCTCTCAACTGCTTCTCCTTGAACGGCAGCGCCTCCACCACCCGGAAGCCACGAGCGAACGTCGTGCTCACCCGACGGTCCGACGAGATGTAGGCGATGTGCGGGTCGAGGAGCCAACCCTCGACGACCTCGACGACGACAGAGACCAGATGGGCTCGGACGACGGCCGGATCGGGCTCGTAGACATAGCTCCCGACCGCGGCGACCGGAGGCGCCTCCTGAGTCGCGTCCTCGTCGGTGAGGAACGCCGCCCGCCCCTCGGCATCGAGCAGCGTCGCGCGTCGCCGCGCGGACCCTGTGGCAGGGGAGCGGAGCGCCACCTCCTTGAGCTGACCCTGCAGACTCACCCACTCCGCCTCGGCATCCGCTGGCACGAGTGCGTGGTCGAGGCCGGGTCCGAGCTTGACCACGGCCGCCGGTCGATGCCCGTCCACGGCCGCTGGGGTCAGGAGGTGGAGCACGAGGTCCCACGAGGGTGAGAACGCGCGAGGGTCGAAGATCCGGGTCGTCCCGCGACGCCGAGCCGGGTCTGCAAAGACGAGGTCGAACGGCTCGAGGTCGGCGGTCTCGGCGGCGCCTACTGTCACGCGACCCGGCAGCCCGAGCGCCTCGAGGTTGGCCGCCGCCAGCGCCGCCGTCACGTCGTCGGCCTCCACCCCCGTGACGTCGAACCCGGCCCTGGCGAAGGCTGTCAGGTCGGAGCCGATCCCGCAGCCCAGGTCGAGGCAGCTGCGGCCCTCGCCGGGGCCCGACCGAGCGACTCGGTGCGCGGCCACCACCGGGTGAGTGGCCTGTTCAAGTCCCGAAGGTGTGAAGTACATCCCTGCAGCGGCCACCCCGAACTTGTCGAACGCCGCCCGCCGAAGCGACACCTGGGTGAGAACCGCGGCCACCAGCTCGGGCGGGTAACCGTCGCCCTGAGCCTTCAGCCGCTGCGACAACACGAGTGGGTCGGACTCGTCGGAAGCCATCCCCACCTCCAGCAGCCGTCCACCCTCAGGCGTCCGCAGCATGTCGAACGTACGGCGGTCCACCCGTCGCATGCTGCCAGACCGCCTGGGCGCACGACGGTCTGTTGGCTGGCCTACCGTTACGTCTCGACTGACTTTCTTAGCGAATTCTCAGGAGTTGGGGGTGGACAGGGATGCCGTTTCTACGTGAGCCTTCCCAAGGCTCAACATCCCGGGGCAAGTGCCGCCGTGGAGGCCCAACCAATCCCAAGGAGTTCGTGTGAATCGAAAGTTGATCTTCACAGGCCTCGCTGCCGGCGCCCTCGCCGTCAGCGGCCTGGCCGCGGTGCTGCCCGGCGCTTCGGCCTCGCCGGCCCGCGCCGGCGTGTCCAGCGCAGGAGTCACCCACGCGGTGCACGTGTGTACGACCCACCCGAAGCCCGGTCATGTGACGTGTCTCGCGATGGCGCTGGCCGACTCGAACGGCAAGATCCTCACCAGCACCAAGGCGCACCCCCTCGTCGGGTTCAACGCGGTCGACATCCAGAAGGCCTACGGTCTCAAAGGCCTGAAGAGCAAGGGCGCCACCGTCGCCATCGTCGACGCCTTCGGCTACCCGAGCCTCGAGTCCGACCTGAAGATCTTCCGCAAGAAGAACAACCTGCCGCCCTGCACCACGAAGAACGGCTGCCTCACCATCATGAACGAGCACGGTGGCACCAAGCCACCGCCGAGCAACGACGGCTGGGACCTCGAGCAGGCGCTTGACGTCGACATGGTGTCTGCGGCCTGCCCCGACTGCAAGATCTTGATGGTGCAGGGCAGGAGCAACACGTTCAAGGCGCTGAAGACCGCTGAGAACACGGCGGCGGAGCAGAAGGGCGTCCTTGCCATCTCCAACAGCTACGGCGGTGGCCAGGGCAAGAACGACCCCGCCTACAACCACCCCGGCATCGCCATCACGGCCTCCACGGGTGACAGCGGATACGCGCCGACCAACCTCTATCCGGCGAGTGACACGCACGTGATCGCCGTCGGCGGCACGTCGGTCTTCAAGGACAACAGCGCGCGCGGGTTCAACGAGAAGGTCTGGGCCGGCTCGGGATCGGGCTGCTCGACGAAGAACAAGGCGCCGTCGTACCAGAAGGGCGTCAAGACGTCCTGCAAGAAAGACGCGACCGCTGACGTCTCCGGCCCGGCTGACCCCGGCAACGGCGGGCTGCTCATCGTCTTCCACGGCGCCACAACCCAGGTGGGCGGCACGAGCGAGTCGTCGCCGATGATCGCCGCGGTCTACGCCCTCTCGGGCAAGACCAAGGGCTACCCGGGCTCCTACCCCTACGCCAACCCGAACAAGCTCTACGACATCACCTCGGGCAGCAACGGGAGCTGCGGTTCGCCGCTGTGCAACGCCGGCAAGGGCTGGGACGGCCCGACCGGTCTCGGCACGCCCAATGGTGTGAGCGGGTTCTGAGCGACTCACACGAACAAACCCTCGTCCACAGGTCGAGGAGAGGTGGCCGGGTACGCCGTACCCGGCCACCTCGCTGTCCGGGTCGTCATCTCGAGGAGGGGAGGCCGCCCCCCCTTTGGCACTCACCCGCACAGAGTGCTAGATTCGGACTTGGCACTCTCGACCTGAGTGTGCCAGCAGCGAGAGGCTCACGGCACCCGCGACGACGTGGTCCCTTCGCACTCCCATCCGTCATCGCACACCTCTCTTATCGAACTGAAAGGTGAGGTCAGCAAGTGTCCAAAGGCATCAACATCACGCCCCTCGAAGACCGCATCGTCGTCCAGACGCTCGAAGCCGAGCAGACCACGGCGTCCGGTCTGGTGATCCCCGATACCGCCAAGGAGAAGCCCCAGGAGGGCGAGGTCCTTGCCGTAGGCCCGGGGCGCATCGACGACAAGGGCAACCGCGTCCCGCTCGACGTCTCCGTGGGTGACAAGGTCATCTACAGCAAGTACGGCGGCACCGAGATCAAGTACTCAGGTGAGGAGTACCTCATCCTCTCGGCCCGCGACGTGCTCGCGGTCGTCGGGAAGTAACCCACCACACGAGCTCCCGAGCACTGCGCCCCGGACGTCCCGTCTCGGGGCCCGGGGCGCAGTCGGCGGAGCACCGTTCGAACCAACGCCACCAGCGACGTACGTCGCCGGCGGCCCGCCTGAGACCACGAAGGACTCGCACACATGCCAAAGATTCTTGAGTTCGACGAGCACGCTCGCCGGGCCCTCGAGCGCGGAGTCGACGCGCTCGCCAACACCGTCAAGGTGACGCTCGGCCCCAAGGGCCGTTACGTCGTCCTGGACAAGAAGTGGGGCGCTCCGACGATCACCAACGACGGGGTGACCGTCGCTCGGGAGGTCGAGCTCGACGACCCGTTCGAGAACCTCGGCGCGCAGCTCGCCAAGGAGGTCGCCACCAAGACAAACGACGTCGCCGGCGACGGTACGACGACCGCGACAGTCATCGCCCAGGCGCTCGTCCACGAAGGCCTGCGGGCCGTTGCGGCCGGCGCCAACCCGATGGACCTCAAGCGTGGCATCGACGCCGCCGTCGAAGCGGTCAACAACGAGCTCGGCAAGCTTGCCCGCGACGTCGAGACCACCGAGGACATGGCCAACATCGCCACCATCTCGGCGCGCGACAGCCACATCGGTGAGCTGATCGCCCAGGCCTTCGACAAGGTCGGCAAGGACGGTGTCATCACCGTCGAGGAGTCGAACACGTTCGGCACCGAGCTCGAGTTCACCGAGGGGATGCAGTTCGACAAGGGCTACATCTCGCCCTACTTCGTCACCGACAACGAGCGGATGGAGACCGTCCTCGACGACCCCTATGTGCTCGTCAACCAAGGCAAGATCTCCTCGATCAGCGACCTGCTCCCCTTGCTGGAGAAGGTCGTCCAGTCGGGCAAGCCCCTGTTCATCATCGCCGAGGACGTCGACGGCGAGGCGTTGTCGACCCTGGTCGTCAACAAGATCCGCGGCACGTTCACCGCAGCCGCCGTGAAGGCCCCGGCATTCGGCGACCGCCGCAAGGCGATGCTCCAGGACATCGCGACCCTGACCGGTGCACAGGTCGTCACCCCCGACGTCGGGCTCAAGCTCGACCAGGTCGGGCTCGAGGTGCTCGGCAAGGCCCGTCGGGTGGTCATCACCAAGGACGACACCACGATCGTCGATGGTGACGGCAAGAGCGACGAGGTCGACGCCCGCGTCAACCAGCTCAAGGCCGAGATCGAGAACACGGACTCCGACTGGGATCGCGAGAAGCTGCAGGAGCGGCTCGCCAAGCTCGCCGGCGGAGTCTGCGTGATCAAGGTCGGCGCCGCCACCGAGGTGGAGCTCAAGGAGAAGAAGCACCGCATCGAGGACGCTGTCTCAGCGACCCGAGCCGCCATCGAGGAAGGCATCGTGGCCGGGGGTGGTTCAGCGCTCGTCCACGCCGGTGCCGTGCTTTCCGACGGTCTGGGGCTGTCCGGTGACGAGAAGACCGGCACCAAGATCGTGGCCAAGGCCATCGACGAGCCGCTGCGGTGGATCGCCGAGAACGGTGGCGACCAGGGCTATGTCGTCGTCGCGAAGGTTCGCGAGGCTGGCCCGGGCAAGGGCTTCAACGCTGCCACGGGTGACTACGGCGACCTCGTCGCCCAGGGCGTTCTCGACCCGGTCAAGGTGACGCGCTCCGCACTCGTCAACGCCGCGTCGATCGCCGGCCTGCTTCTGACGACCGAGACCCTCGTCGTCGAGCAGCCCGCCGAGGAGGACGACTCCGACGGCCACGGCCACAGTCACGGCCACGGCCACTCGCACTGACGCGAGGCCGACCGGTCTCAACGCAGCACTGCACCGACGCACGATCGAGGGCCGGCGGCCCGGTCACCACGACCGGCCGCCGGCCTTTTGGCGTGCCGGGATCAGCCAAACCCCGCCGTGGGACGCGGCACCGTTCACGTTGCTGGGCAGTGACAGGAGCAGGCTGGGGCGGTTACGCTGCCCGCAGAACAATAGTTCTGCTCGTGGGGGAGCTCAGTTCGGGTGTGGCGCGTGAGCCGTCATACCCGAAGTCGTGGTTGATGTCTTGTGGGGGTTATGGCGACCATGCAGGTGACCGCGCAGTCGACGCCGGGTGAGCTGAGTGACCTCGCCCGCCGTGCGCAGGCTGGCGGCACGGCGGACGTCGAGGCGTTGCTGCAACGCGTTCGGTTGGTTGCCCACCGCTACTCACGGGCGCGGCTGGCGACCTACCCCGGCGGCGTGCACCTTGCCGACGACGTCGCCCAGGAGATCTGCATCGCCGTCCTCTCCGCACTACCGAAATATCGGGACCGCGGCAAGCCCTTCGAGGCGTTCGTCTACGGCATCGCCGCTCGCAAGGTGGCCGACGCGCTGCGGGCCCTGCATCGGCACCCGATCCCGACCGAGGACCTGCCCGACTCACCCGACGACCATCCCACCCCCGAGGATCACGCGGTCTTCGCCAGCCAGGTCGCGGCTGCAACAGCCTTGTTGGACCTCTTGCCAGACAACCTGCGTGAGATCATGATGTTGCGAGTGGCCGCGGGTCTCACCGCCGAAGAGACGGGAGCCGCGTTGGGGATGACGGCAGGGGCCGTCCGAGTCGCCCAGCACCGGGCCTTGACCAAGATGCGGCTGCTGGCGACCGAGACCACGGGAGGAGATCGGTGAGCGACTCCCTGCGTGATGTCCTGCTCACCGACGCCGAGCTCGACCAGATCGCCTTGCGTGAGATGGAGTCCCACGAGGACTTCGTGCTTGCCGGCCTCGCCTCTCTGGCGCTGGCCGTGGACGAGACGCCCCTTCCGGCAGTTGAGCCGGTCGCGCTTGCCACGCCGATGTCGGGGGCTCGCAAGGGTGGGTTTGCCTTGGCAGCAACGGTCGCGCTCGTGCTCTCCTCCAGTGGCGTAGCCGCCGCCGTCACCGACGACCCGATGGCCCCCTTGCACTTTGTCGCCAGGCATGTCTGGTCGATAGCACCTCACGGGCGCGGTCAGCTCCCCGGATGGGACAGCGACGGCTCCGAGCCGATCTCAGTCGTCCCGCGGGTCGACTCACGTCCGGGAGACGGGCGGGCAGCCGGGGCCGCGAGCCCAGACGCCCAACCGACTGTCGGCCTCCGCCTCCAGGCATCGAATCGACCGCAAGGACGTCTCGACGTCCAGGTTTCCTCGGGTAACGGCTCGCACGCCAGCGGCGACCCTGCTCGCTCCGGTCACGGCGACCAGGGGTTGACGTCACCGCCACGTCCGCCCCGACGGCTCCCTGGCCAGAGCGGCCACCCCAAGTTCTCGGGCTCAGGGTCGTCGGGCTCAGGGTCGTCGGGCTCAGGGTTGTCAGGGTCGTCGGGTTCAGGGTCGTCGCCCGAACTACCGGGTCAGCCGAACAGCCCGGGCGACGTGAATCACTCGACCGGTGGCCAAGGATCCACTTCCGGCGGGTCGACCTCTGGTGGGGCGCACGTCGACCGGGCGCCCTCGATCGCCTCCGCCTGTCACCGCGCGAGCCAGGCCACGATGGCCATGACCTGCGTGCGCCCGACCCCGCCGGTCGCCCGGCCGACAGCCACGCGCCCCCCAGCCACGCGTCCCCCAGCCACGCGTCCCCCAGCCACCGCCGAACCGGCTGCCGGGCAGGCCGCCCCGAGCCTGTCGAACGGCAACTCCGCAGCCGCCGCCGACGCGACCCTCCTCAACGGCCGCTTCGACCGGCCGCATCACCACCACAGCAGCCACCCGCCCGCCGCCGGAGACTGACGCCGCGGAGCCTGACGCCGCAGAGACTGACGCACGGCGTCCGACGTACGGCGGACCGGTCACCGGGCACCTCCACCCCGAGGGACTGGTGTCCGGTGAACCAACGGGACCCAGGGACACGAGGACAGGTGGCCCCGCAGGCGCACGGCGACACGTCGGCCTCGTACCATAGGGTGATGGACCTTGCTCCCGCCGAACTACCGGAGAAGTTCGCGAAGCTCGGGCTGACGTTCGATGACGTGCTGCTGCTCCCCGGCCCGACCGACCTGGTTCCGAGCGAGATCGAGACGACGTCCCGGCTGACTCGCGAGCTCTCGGTGGCGGTGCCGCTGGTCTCGAGCGCGATGGACACCGTCACCGAAGCGCGGATGGCGATCGCGATGGCGCGGCAGGGTGGCCTCGGCGTCCTGCACCGCAACCTGCCGATCGAGGAGCAGGCCGGCCAGGTCGACCTCGTCAAGCGCTCCGAGTCCGGCATGATCACCGACCCCGTGACCGTCGGCCCGGACGCGACGATCGCCGACCTCGACGAGCTGTGTGGACGCTACCGCGTGTCGGGGCTGCCGGTGGTGGACGACGACGGCGTGCTCCGCGGCATCATCACCAACCGCGACCTGCGGTTCGTGCCCACGGCCGCCTGGGGTGAGCGGCTGGTGCGCGACATCATGACCCCGATGCCACTCATCACGGGTCCTGTCGGCATCACAGCTGACGACGCGGCCGCGCTGCTCGCCAAGCACAAGATCGAGAAGCTTCCGCTCGTCGACGACGCGGGGCATCTCACCGGCCTGATCACCGTCAAGGACTTCGTGAAGTCCGAGCAGTTCCCGCATGCCACCAAGGACTCGTCCGGGCGGCTGCTGGTGGGCGCCGCTGTCGGCTACTTCGGGGACGCCTGGAGTCGGGCGACCGCGGTGATCGAGGCAGGCGCCGACGTCCTCGTCGCCGACACGGCCCACGGCCACGTGCGGGTCATGCTCGACATGGTGAAACGGCTCAAGACCGACCCCGCGACCCGTCACGTGCAGGTCATCGGCGGCAACGTGGCAACGCGTGAAGGCGCTCAGGCCTTCGTCGACGTCGGGGCCGACGCCGTGAAGGTGGGTGTCGGACCGGGGTCGATCTGCACCACGCGGATCGTCGCCGGCGTCGGGGCGCCGCAGGTCACGGCGATCTATGAAGCGGCCCTCGCCTGCCGACCGGCGGGGGTGCCGGTCATCGGCGACGGCGGCTTGCAGTACTCCGGAGACATCGCCAAGGCCCTGGTCGCCGGCGCCGACACCGTGATGGTCGGGTCGCTCCTGGCCGGATGCGACGAGAGCCCGGGCGACCTCGTCTTCGTCAACGGCAAGCAGTACAAGACCTATCGGGGCATGGGATCGCTCGCCGCGATGTCCTCCCGCGGCCGTCAGTCGTTCTCGAAGGACCGTTACTTCCAGGCAGAGGTCACCAGCGACGACCAGCTCGTCCCCGAGGGGATCGAGGGCCAGGTGCCCTACCGTGGCCCGCTGTCGGCAGTGGCCCACCAGCTGGTCGGCGGTCTTCACCAGTCGATGTTCTACGTCGGAGCGCGAACCATCCCGGAGCTGCAGGAGCGCGGGCGGTTCGTGCGGATCACATCGGCCGGACTCAAGGAGAGCCACCCCCACGACATCCAGATGACCGTCGAGGCGCCGAACTACTCCGCACGCTGATCGTCGCGAACACCGACTCTTCGAGGACTCATGGACACCGAAATCGGCAGTGCCAAGCGCGGTCGCCGCGCATACTCGTTCGACGACATCGCCATCGTGCCGAGCCGTCGTACCCGCGACCCCGCCGAGGTCTCGGTCGCCTGGCAGATCGACGCTTACCGCTTCGAGATCCCGGTGGTGGCAGCTCCGATGGACTCGGTGATGTCACCCGCGACGGTCGTCGCCTTCGGCAAGGCGGGCGGTCTCGGGGTGCTCGACCTCGAGGGGTTGTGGACGCGCTACGACGACCCCGAGCCGTTGCTCGACGAGGTGGCGGAACTGCGCGGCAACGAGGCCACGAAGCGGCTGCAGGAGATCTACGCCGAGCCGATCAAGCCCGACCTGATGGTCGAGCGGGTCAAGGACCTGCGCAGCTCCGGCGTCACCGTGGCGGGCGCTCTCTCACCTCAGCTCACCAAGGAGCACGCGCAGTCGGTGATCCGCGCGGGACTGGACCTCTTCGTCATCCGCGGTACGACGGTCTCCGCCGAGCATGTCTCGGGCAAGGCCGAGCCGCTCAACCTCAAGCAGTTCATCTACGACCTCGACGTACCGGTGATCGTCGGTGGTTGTGCCACCCACCAGGCAGCCCTGCACCTGATGCGCACCGGAGCCGCCGGGGTCCTCGTCGGTTTCGGCGGCGGCGCAGCGCACACGACCCGTACGGTGCTCGGCATCGCCGTGCCGATGGCCACCGCGGTCGCCGACGTCGCAGCAGCCCGGCGGGACTACCTCGACGAGTCCGGCGGCCGTTACGTCCACGTGATCGCCGACGGCTCGATCGGGCGCAGTGGTGACGTCGCGAAGGCGATCGCCTGTGGCGCGGACGCCGTGATGATCGGGTCACCGTTGGCGCGGGCAGCGGAGGCTCCCGGGCGAGGCTTCCACTGGGGCGCCGAGGCCCGGCACTCGTTGCTGCCGCGCGGTGAACGGGTCGAGATCGGCACGGTCGGCACTCTCGACGAGATCCTGCACGGACCGTCGTCCGTCTCCGACGGGACGATGAACATCGTCGGCGCGCTCAAGCGGTCGATGGCGACGACCGGCTACACCGAGCTCAAGGAGTTCCAGCGGGTCGAGGTCGTCCTGCAATGACGTTGGGGCGACTGCGCGTGGCCGCCGTGCAGGCCGTCTCGCGAGCGGGCGACGTCGAGCACAACGTGGCGGCAGCCGCCGACTGGGTGCGGCGCGCGGCTGACGACGGCGCCGCGCTCGTCGTCCTCCCGGAGCTGTTCCTGCCCGGCTACGAGCCGCAGACCCTGCGCGACCGGCCGGACGACTGCGACGTCACGACCGAGGACGGACGCCTCGACCCGCTGCGGCGGGCCACCCGCGAGACCGGCGCCGCCGTGATGGTCGGCGCGGCTGTGCGGCAGGGCGACGGCCGCCGTACCCTGTCGATCGTGGCGGTCGACGCCGAGGGTCAGGCCACCGTCGCCTACTCGAAGCAGCACCTGTGGGACGAGGAGCGCGCGCTGTTCTCGGCAGGCTCGTCCGGCGCATCGGTCAGCCTGCGGGAGTGGCCGCTGGGGCTGGGGATCTGCTACGACGGGTGCTTCCCCGAGCACGCGCGCGCCGCCGCTGACGCCGGGGCGCTCGCCTATCTCTGCCCGTCGGCCTACGTCGTCGGCAGCGAGCACCGGCGGGACCTCTACTACGCGGCTCGGGCGATCGACAACGGAGTCTATGTCGTGTTCGCCGGCCTGTCCGGAGCCTGCGGACCGTTGTCGTTCAGCGGCGGCACGGCGATCTACGACCCGCAGGGGCGGGCCGTCGTCAGGGTAGACGGGGAGGAGGGGATCGCGGTGGCCGAGCTCGACCCCGAGGTGATCCTCGAGGCCCGCCGGATCAACCCCTACGACCGCGACCGACCGGCCAGCCTCGGCGGCCGGCTCTGGACCACCCTCCCCGGCTGACCCTCCCCGCCGAGCCGTCAGGTTCTTACCGCCGAGCCGTCAGGTTCTTACGTTCGAGCCGTCAGGTTCTTACGTTCGAGCCGTCAGGTTCTTACGTTCGAGCCGTCAGGTTCTTACGTTCGAGCCGTCAGGTTCTTACGTTCGAGCCGTCAAGTTCTTCCGGCTTGGCTGCGTGCGTCGGCGGTCTGAGCCGATGTCGTGGTGGTTCGTCACCAGCACGAAGGGAGGGCGATGCGCGCGGGCCGCACGATTGGATGACGGCCGAATATCGGTTCGTCAGGCCCCCCTGAGCGCGCGGGCGAGTTGGTTGGTCCACGCCAGGAGGGCCTCGACAGTGAACGAGTCCCGAGTCACGACGATCACGGTCCAACCGTTACTCCGAAGCCACTCACGTCGGAACTCGTCGGCCTCCCGACTCTCGGCCGACTCGTGAAACTCGCGGCCGTCGTACTCAACGGCGACCTTGCTCTTCGGGTAGGCCAAGTCGAGGCGGAACCGGTCGACGCAGCCGTCCTGCACCCAGTACTGCGCCTGGGGCGTAGGGAGACCGGCCTCGACTATCGCCATTCGAGTCCATGACTCGCCCGCTGACTCGGCGAGTTCGGTCGCTAAGGGCGTTAGTCGGCGCAGTTGGACGACACCACGGCGACCCCGAAAGCGCGGAAGCTCGGCTTCGAGCTCTTCGCGCGTCACACCACAGATCCGCATGAAACCGTCGAGCGCGGCAAGGGCATCACGCGGACCGAGCAGACAGCCGAGGTCCAACGCGGTTCGCAGCGGAGTCGTCACCCGGACGGACTCCAGGACCGTCACATCCGTGGGCAGTAGGTCTCGCTCGCCGCCTCGGCAACCCCAGCGACGAGTCCGGGTGTTCTCGCGGATGACGACGGTTTCCAGGGGTGGCAGGATCTCGAGTTCGCGGTAGGCGAGGACGTCAACACCGTAGAGCCACGCGGCGGTGCGATCGGAGAGAATCCCGAACGGGCGCATGACGAGCGAGGCGGCACGACAGCGATTCGTCAAGGTGTCAGGGAGGGAGGAGGGCTGGTAGACACCCTGGAGAACCCGACGTACCTGCCCATTGGTCACCAGGTCGGTCAACCGTCTGCGCGAGATGCCTCGTGCTTCGGCTTGGGCCCACGTGAAAGGACGGTCGGGAATCTTCGGTGGCAGTAGCACCCAGCCGACTCTTGTCGGATTCCCGTACGACGTGAAGGCGCACGTGTGGGTGCTGTGGATAGTTGGCCTGGTCGGCTGGCGTTGTGGGCAAGCAACGTGGGGCATCGTTCGGCTTCTGTCGACCGATAGTGCCGGTTCGGGGGAAGAACCTGACGGTTCGGCGGTAAGAACTTGACGGTTCGGGGGGAAGAACTTGACGGTTCGGCGGTAAGAACTTGACGGTTCGGGGGGAAGAACATGACGGTTCGGCGGTAAGAACTTGACGGCTCGACGGTAGGTTGCAACGGTGACTGCTGCCGTGACGCGCGAGGAGTGTCGAAGGCTCGACGACGCCGACCCGTTGGCGTCGTATCGGGACGAGTTCCTGTTGCCCGACCCGGCTCTCATCTACTTCGACGGGAACTCGCTCGGCCGGCTGCCCCGGGCGAGCGCCGAGCGGGTGCGCCAGGTCATGACGGACGAGTGGGGAGACCGGCTGATCCGGTCCTGGCAGGAGACGTGGATGGCGCTGCCGACCCGCATCGGTGACCTGATCGGGGTCGGCCTGCTCGGCGCGTCGCCGGGCGAGGTGGTGTTGGCCGACAACACCACAGTCTCGCTCTACAAGGCGATCAGTGCTGCGCTCGATGCGCAGCCCGAACGCCGCGGGATCGTCATCGACCGGGACAACTTCCCGACCGATCGCTACGTCGTGGAGTCACTCGCCCGCCAGCGTGACCTCACGATCCACTGGATCGAGGAGGCTGGTCCGGATGGGATCACCGCCGCCGCGCTCGCCGCCGCGCTCGACCCGTCCGTCGCGGTCGTCGTGCTCTCCCAGGTCGACTACCGCTCGGCCGCCCTCATCGACATGCCGGGTCTGACCGCCCTCGCGCACGAGGTCGGCGCGCTGGTGGTCTGGGACCTGTGCCACTCGGCCGGGTCCGTGCCCATCGACCTGCCGGCCGCGGATGTCGGCCTTGCGGTCGGCTGCACCTACAAGTACCTCAACGGCGGGCCTGGCTCACCCGCCTTCACCTACGTCTCGAAGGATCTCCAGGAGCGGCTCGCTCAGCCGATCTGGGGTTGGTGGAGCCGAGCGGACATGTTCGACATGGAACAGGGTTACCAACCGGTCGGTGGCATCCGTTCGTGGCTCACGGGCACCCCCGGCGTGCTGTCGATGGCGGCCCTCGAGCCCGGCGTCGAGATGATCGTGCGGGCAGGGATGATGCCGATCCGGGCCAAGTCCACCGCCCTGACGACTGTGGCGATTCGCCTGTACGACGAGTGGCTGGCTGACCGGGGCGTCGGGCTCGCCTCGCCGCGGGCTGCCGAACGGCGAGGTTCCCACGTGACGCTGACACATCCGCAGGCCAGACGCCTGACGGCTGACCTGACCGAACGTGGCGTGGTCCCGGACTTTCGCCGACCAGACGGGATCCGGATCGGTCTCGCGCCGCTCACCACGCGCCACGTCGACGTCTTCGACGGGTTGGCGGCGCTGCGGGACGCCCTCGACTGAGCCGGGCGCCCACCCGGCCACGGACACTTCGCTGGCGCGGTCTCGTGACTGCGTGAGGGTGACGCCGAGAGGGTAGAGCTCGGCCTTCAGAGTTCGCCGTCGTCCTCGCGAGCAGCATCGGGCTCGCCGTCGCCGCCCTCCCTGGCGTGGACCTGGTGGGACTCCACGTGAACGGCCGCTTCCTTCGCGGCACGAGGGATCGAGTTGGCAGCCTGGGTGGCCGGATCCGAGTCCCGGATCTCGCCCTCTTCGGGCTCGGGCGCGTCCTCGCTCGCCGCGTCCTCGATGACCATCTCCCGGGACACATGGTGGCCCGCGTGCCCGGCTTCGTGGTGCGGCTCGGGGCGGTCCTCGCCGGGTCCCCCGCGGCCCTGCTCAGGGTGTCCCTCGAGGCCGGAGCTTCCGGTGGCACGCGATGACGGGTAGTCGTCGTCCTCGTCGTCGGTCTCCACCTCGTGGATGTGGGTCCGGTGCTCGGTCGGGTCAACGCTGGGACGAACGTCGAGCTGTGGCGCCTCGGGGTTGCCCCAGAGCTCCATCAGCCGGTTGAGGTGGTCGTCCATCGTGGTGAGACTCATCGCGGACGCCCAGTAGTCGCCCGGCTGGAGCTCGCCCTCGGCGAGCTGGCGCCAGATTTCGATGAGCGCCTCCTTGTCGGACGCCTTGAAGACGAACGACGGGTTCTCACCGCCCAGCTCTTTGGCGCCGCCCCGATGTGAGGTGATGAGTGGGACCCCGTGCGCCACCATCTCGGTGGCGACCTGCGGCAGGTTGTCCTCCCACTGGACGGGGATCATGCCGACGTCGACACCATCGAGGATCGTCTCGAGCTGCTCGTGGGTGTAGCCGTCGAAGTGCACGATGTCGGCCATCTGGTCCGACAAGGCGATAAGCCGGTTCATGGTGTCGGGATCGGACGTCTTGGCGCCGAGCACCAGCCGGATCCGAGACTTCAGGTCGGACGGGCACGCCTCCAAGGTGTCGAGGAGGAAGTAGAAGCCCTTGTCGCGCCGCATGTAGCCGAGGTAGCAGATGGTGAGCTCGCCCTGCACCTGCAGCTCCTTGCGGAGCTCCGCCTTGGTGAACTGCTCGGCGGCCCGCGTGCCGGCATAGGCCACGGCCATCTTGCCGTGGTCGACGCCGTGTGCCTTCAGGACGTCGAGCACCCGGTGGGACGTCGCGAGCACCAGGTCGACCTCGTTGTTGATCAGGTTGACCCCACGTTGGCGGCGGGAGACGAAGCGCGTCGACAGGCTGAGCGAGACCGGCTCCACCGGGTTGGTCGGCGTCTTCGCGATCTGGCCGACGGGACCCCTGCTCTGCTTGTTCTGTTGCAGGCGCTTACGACGGCGCATCAGCGCGGGCCCGAGCAACGGTGCCAGCAGCGGCCGGCTGACCCGCGAGTAACGGCCGTTGCGCAGCTGCCCGTAGATCCGGTAGGCGAGGGCGTAGCCCTTGGTGTTGGGGGTGATCTTCGAACGCCGCAGCACCCGGGAGACCTGGTGGGCTCTCAGGACCTCGTGAGGGTTGGGCAGGTTCGGGATGCAGTTAACGCAGTCGCGGCCCTTGTGGTAGTCGCTGCAGTGCACGCGCTCCTCTTTCCAGAGGTTCACCTGCGGGCAGACGATGTAGTAGTTGTGGGCGTAGAGAAGCACGCGAGTGTTGGGGAACCGCTCGTGGACGCGCAGGAACGTGAACGGGATGCCTTCGAGCGAGTCGAACTGGATGACGTCGAAGGGGCCGTGTTGCTCGAGGAAGTCGTGCCAGACGTCGAGCATCTCCCCCTCGTCGAACAGGTGGGCAGAGCCGAACGCGTGGTGGCCCGGGGCGATCACCGTGGAGTTGACGACGGTGTAGGACTTCACCCGGGAGCCGTGCATGTTGGTGGTGGGCTCGATCCGGATCCGGGGGTCGAGGAAGTCGTGCTCGAGACCCGAGGCCATCGTGTAGACCTCATGGTCGCTGCTGTTCGCCAAGTGCTCGACGAGGTTCTTCTCGTAGATCCGGACGCCGCCGCCTCGGCTCTCGATGTCGTCGTACTGCACCCAGTTGTAGAGCAGGATCCTCATTGTCCACTCACCTGTTCCATGGTCAGTCCGGAATCGGGTAGGGCAGTCTGCGGGTCACCGGCCGAGGGGAAGTAGTCCTCGAAGTTCTTGTATCGACCAGGCTCGGTGTAGGCGATGATCTTGGCGCGGAGCTCGTCGTCCGGCCTGTCTGCATAGAGAAAGTCGGCCAGCTCGTCGATCAGCTCGCTGGTGTTGGTTGCGGCCTTCTCATTGCTCACGAGCAGGACCGGCCGCCGGGTCGCGAGCGCGAACCCGGTGTTGGCGTTCATGATCGCGCTCGTCTCGTGGAGCGACATGCGGCCGTTGCGCCGAATGAACTCGCCGTCCCACTGGGCCCGGCTGAGCGCAGTGGCCACCACGTCGCGGTAGACGACGACGAAGAAGGCGTTGCGGATCGACTTCGACAGGATGGGCAGGTACGACGACGCGGTGGGGTACTTCCAGCCCCACACGTCGTACTCCTGGTTCCGCCTCGCGATGGTGGCCTTCATCTGGCCGAGCGGCTTGTTGTGGAAGGACTTGTCCTCGTTGTTGCCTTCAGGGATGTCACCAAGATAGAGACCGAGAGCGCGAAGCACGCCCGCGACGAGGCTGGTCCCGCCACGCTCCACACCGAACGTCACATAGGTGCGCTGTGGCGTGGGTTCGGGGATCGCGTTGAGCAGGATGCTCGTCTTGTTGGTCGTAACCGGCTGCGACATCTAGTCCATTCCGTTCCACGTATTGTCCGGTGCCATCGTATGGCACCCTCGGACAGGGAGCGGCCACTGCCTGTAAGCGCCATACGCCGTTCGTCAGCATGCACGGCCGAACTGACCCCGCGCGACCCTGAGGATCCGGCGCTGCGCCTGTAGCGTCGGATGGAATGTTGAGCGACGAACCACAACCTCTTGCCTCGTGCCGAAAGGATACTTGAGGGACGCCCTTTTGTCAGACTAGGGCCCATATCGCGCCGTCGGGTATGCCGACCCGGCTGTCGTGCCGGGCGGCGGGTCAGCGGCCCGCGACGCAAACCGCTCGTCGCGCACCCTCCCGCGTGAGTGCGCGATCGGCGGACCCGGGGAGGGTCGCCATCGTAGGCTCGAAACATGGCTGATCCCACCCCCCTGCCTTCCCTCTCGCCCGCAGACCCCGAACACGACTCCTCGGCGACGTTCGCGCTCGAACCGGCGGTCGTTCGGGCGCTGTCGAGCCGCGCGGTCGCCACCTCAGGCGAGACATATGCGACATACGCCCCCTTTACCGGGCAGCCGATCGGGATGCTTCCGGTGTCGTCTGTCGCGGACGTCGGGGTCGCCGCCGGACGCGCCCGCGAGCTGCAGGTCGACTGGGCGGCACTGCCGGTCCAGAAGCGCAGTGAGATCCTGCTCACACTCCACGACCTGGTGCTCGATCGTCAGGACGAGATTCTCGACCTGATCCAATGGGAGTCGGGCAAGACCCGGGCGCACGCTTTCGAGGAGGTCGCCCACGTCGCGATGACGGCGCGGTACTACGGCCGACGCGGCCCTGGGCTGCTCGCCTCGTCTCGGCGGCTCGGGATCTACCCGGCCCTGACCCGCGTGGAGGTCCACCAGCAGCCCAAGGGTGTCGTGGGCATCATCTCGCCCTGGAACTACCCGTTCACGATGGCCCTGTCCGACGGCCTCGCGGCGCTGATGGCGGGCAACACGATCGTGCACAAGCCCGACTCGCAGACGGCACTCTCGGCCCTGTTCGGTGTCGGGCTGCTGCATGAGGCCGGGCTGCCCGAGGGCGCCTGGCAGGTCGTGCTGGGCCAGGGCCGCGTGCTCGGGCCGGCGATCATCGACAACGTCGACTACGTCTGCTTCACCGGGTCCACCCGCACCGGCCGAGAGGTCGGCGCCAGAGCGGCCGACCGGGTCATCGGTGCGAGCCTCGAGCTCGGCGGCAAGAACCCGATGCTGGTCCTCCAGGACGCCGACCTCGACAGGGCGGCCGAGGTCGCCGTCCGGGCCTGCTTCTCGTCGGCCGGTCAGCTGTGTGTCTCGACGGAGCGGATGTATGTCGCCGAGCAGGTCTATGACGCGTTCCTCGAGCGCTTCCTGGAGCGGGTGCGCGCCATGCGACTGTCCGCCTCCTTCGACTACGGCGCCGACATGGGCAGCCTGGTCTCCCAGCAGCAGCTCGACACGGTCGTCCGGCACGTCGAGGACGCCCGCGCCCACGGGGCGACGGTCCTCGCCGGCGGTCATCCGCGCTCCGACGTCGGACCGCTCTTCTATGCCCCCACGGTGTTGGCGGACGTGGGGCCGGGAGCTGAGTGCTTCGCGGAGGAGACGTTCGGCCCGGTCGTCTCGGTCTACCGCTTCACCGACGAGTCCGACGCCGTCGCTCGGGCCAACGAAGGTCCCTATGGTCTCAACGGCTGCGTTCTCACCGGCGACCCTCGACATGGTCGCGAGCTCGCCCGCCGGCTCCACTGCGGCAGCGTGACCGTCAACGAGAGCTATGCGGCCTCGTTCGGCTCCCTCGACGCGCCGATGGGCGGGATGCGCAGCTCGGGAGTCGGGCGACGGCAGGGACCCGAGGGGTTGCACCGCTTCACCGACCCCCAGACGGTGGCGACTCAGCGGGGGCTACCGTTCCGGCCGGTGCTGGGGATGTCCGAACAGGCCTACACGCGCACGCTGACAACGACCTTGAGGTTGCTGAAGAAGGTGCATCGACCATGAGCGAGAACGACTTCGACTACGACGTCCTCGTCGTCGGCTCCGGCTTCGGCGGCTCGGTGACCGCGCTGCGCCTGACGGAGAAGGGCTACCGGGTCGGCGTGCTCGAGGCGGGTGCCCGCTTCGATGAGTCGTCGTACCCGAAGACGTCCTGGGAGGTGCGGAAGTTCCTCTTCGCGCCCGCGCTCGGCTGCTACGGCATCCAGCGGCTCGACGTGCTCAAGGACTGCATCATCATGTCCGGGGCGGGCGTCGGTGGTGGCTCCCTTGTCTATGCCAACACGCTGTACGAGCCTCTCGACGAGTTCTATGGCGACCCGTCCTGGAGCTCGATCACCGACTGGCGAGACGAGCTGGCGCCGTACTACGACCAGGCGAAGCGCATGCTCGGGGTCGTGGAGAACCCGACGATCACCCCCAGCGACAAGGTGATGCGTGAGGTCGCCAACGAGATGGGAGTCGGCGACACCTTCCATCCCACCCCCGTCGGCGTCTATTTCGGAGCACCGGGCGAGACCGCCGCGGACCCCTACTTCGGCGGCGCGGGGCCGGAGCGCCGCGGGTGCATCGAGTGCGGGGAGTGCATGACGGGGTGTCGACACCACGCCAAGAACACGCTGCCGAAGAACTACCTCTACCTCGCCGAGCAGGCGGGAGCCGAGGTGCGCCCGCTCACGACGGTCGTCCGGGTGGCGCCCCGCTCCGGTGGAGGGTACGACGTCACGACGGCGCCGACGGGATCGCTGGCCACCCGGGGCCGAGGCCGGGGGCGCGGGCGCCGTCTGACGGTCCTGACCGCCGAGCAGGTGGTGTTCTCGGCATCGGCGCTCGGGACGCAGCGGCTGCTGCACCGGATGAGAGACGAGGGAGCCCTGCCGGCGCTGTCTCAGCGCCTCGGCCATCTCGCGCGCACCAACTCGGAGTCCATCCTCGGCGCCATCTCGAAGGACACCACGATCGACTACAGCCAAGGCGTCGCGATCACGTCGTCGTTCCACCCCGATGCCCGGACCCATGTCGAGCCGGTCCGCTACGGCAAGGGGAGCAACGCGATGAGCTTCCTGCAGACCGTGTTGACCGACGAGGACCCCGACCGGCCGCGATGGCGGGTCTGGCTGCGGGAGATGTGGCGGCAGCGTCGCGACGTGCCTCACCTCTACAACCTCCGCCACTGGTCCGAGCGCACCGTGATCGCGCTCGTCATGCAGTCCCTCGACAACTCGATCACGACCTATACCCGTCGCAACCGGTTCACCGGGCGCCGCCACCTCACCTCGAAACAGGGCCACGGCCGGCCCAACCCGACGTCGATCCCGATCGCCAACGAGGCGGCCCGCCGGATGGCCGCACTTGTCGACGGCCACCCGGGCGGCACGATCGGCGAGCCGTTCAAGCGACCGCTGACCGCCCACTTCATCGGCGGCTGCGCAATCGGCGAGAGCATCGAGCACGGAGTCATCGACGGCTATCAACGCGTCTACGGCTACCAGGGTCTCCACATCGTGGACGGGTCGGCGATCTCGGCCAACCTGGGGGTCAACCCGTCTCTCACGATCACCGCGCAGGCCGAGCGGGCGATGGCGTTCTGGCCCAACAAGGGCGAGTCCGACCCGCGACCGCCGCTTGGGTCGTCGTACGAGCGAGTGGCACCGATCCCGCCGCAGGCGCCGACCGTGCCGGACGCCGCGCCTGGGGCGTTGAGACTCCCCATCGTCGGCGTCAGCTGACCAGAGCCGCCGCCACGGGCAAAAGGGCGCCTCACGATGACGTCGGGGTGAAGAGCGCCGTGACGCAGCGGCTGTCGAACCGCGAGCGTCGTGCAGGGACCGCGGGATCGAAGCTCAATTGCGGGAAAGTGCAGGTTTCGAGCCCCCGAAAACCTGCGTTCTCCCGCAATCCGCGGCCGGGGCGGGGCGGCCTCGCGTTGCTGGGCGGCCGATAGGATGACGACCGTCGGCGGTCGCCGGCAACCGCAACGCGAGAGGGTCTCCGGTGGGCGTCGATCATGACCTCGTCCTCGTCGTCGACTTCGGGGCGCAGTACGCCCAGCTGATCGCCCGTCGGGTCCGGGAGGCCCGGGTCTACTCCGAGATCGTGCCGCACACGATGAGTGCCGCCGAGATGTTGGCCAAGGGCCCGAAGGCGATCATCCTCAGCGGAGGACCCCAGTCGGTCTATACCGAGGGCGCTCCCAAGCTGGACGACGACGTGCTCACCGCGGGCGTCCCAGTGTTCGGGATCTGCTACGGCTTCCAGGCGATGGCGCAGGCGCTCGGGGGTGAGGTACGCCGGACGGGCATCTCCGAGTTCGGCCGGACCACCGTGCGGGTGCGTGAAGCCGGCACCTTGCTGGCGGGCCTCCCGAGCGGCCAACGCGTCTGGATGAGCCATGGGGACGCGGTGGCGGTGGAGCCCCCCGGCTTCACGACTCTCGCCTCCACGGGCGATACGCCGGTCGCGGCGTTCGAGGCGGTGGATCGAGGTTTCGCCGGCGTGCAATGGCACCCGGAGGTGTTGCATACCGAGAACGGCCAGCGGGTGCTCGAGCGGTTCCTGCACGAGATCGCCGGCTGCCGACAGACCTGGACGGTCGGCAATGTCGTCGACGAGCAGGTCGAGTCGATCCGCGAACAGGTGGGGGACAAGCGGGCGATCTGCGGTCTCTCCGGGGGTGTCGACTCGGCAGTGGCCGCAGCCCTAGTCCAGCGGGCGATCGGCGACCGGCTGACGTGTGTCTTCGTCGACCATGGCCTGATGCGCCAAGGCGAGGCCGAGCAGGTCGAGCGCGACTTCGTGGCCGCGACCGGGGTCCGGTTGCGCGTGGTCGACGCCGCGAAGGACTTCCTCGATGCCCTGGCCGGGGTGAGTGATCCGGAGCAGAAGCGCAAGATCGTCGGCCGCGAGTTCATCCGGAGCTTCGAGGGCGCCGAGCGGGAGATCGTCGCCGAGGCGGGCGAGAGCGATGCTCCCGTCGAGTTCCTCGTCCAAGGCACGCTCTACCCCGATGTCGTCGAGTCAGGCGGCGGAGTCGGCGCGGCCACGATCAAGTCGCACCACAACGTCGGCGGGCTGCCGGACGACCTGCAGTTCTCGCTCGTGGAGCCGCTCCGCACCCTGTTCAAGGACGAGGTACGCCGGGTGGGTGAGGAACTCGGTTTGCCGGCCGACATCGTCTGGCGCCAGCCGTTCCCCGGCCCGGGCCTCAGCATCCGGATCGTCGGCGACGTGACGGAGGAGCGACTGTCGGTGCTGCGGGAGGCGGACGCCATCGCCCGGGCCGAGCTCACCGCGGCGGGGCTCGATCGGGACATCTGGCAGTTCCCCGTCGTCCTGCTGGCTGATGTGCGGTCGGTGGGTGTGCAGGGAGACGGCCGCACCTACGGCCATCCCGTCGTACTCCGACCTGTCACGTCGGAAGACGCGATGACGGCCGACTGGGCGAGGCTGCCCTACGACGTGATCGAGCGCATCTCCACCCGCATCACCAACGAGGTGCGCGAGATCAACCGCGTCGTCGTCGACGTGACGAGCAAGCCGCCCGGCACCATCGAGTGGGAGTAAGCCGCCGACTCTGGCGCGGGCTGCCTCGAACCCCACCAGCGGTTCGGGAACACCCAGGCCCTCTCAGCGAACGGCAACGCCACGAAGGCGACAAGGGTGGTCACTCCCACGGGGCGCGGCACCAGCATGGCCGCGAGGCCGAAAGCGCCACCGATCAAGAATCCGGCCCAGCTATGGGAGGCCGATGGCGTCATTAGGGCAGCATCCAGCGCGGCGCCGTTCGCGGTAGGTCGTGCCGTCGTCAGTCCGCGTGGCCACGGAAGGCTCCGACGCTGGACCTGCGGTCGTGCCGCACGATCAGGAACACAGCTCCGACCACCGCAATCGCGAGGATGAGCAGCTCGGGCGTCCCGACTTCGCCACCGAAGGCGATCAGAAGTGCGGCGGCGACGAGCAGCACCATGATGATCTTGACGAGCGTGCTCATAGATCCCACCTCCCGGTGTCGAGGGAACACCATCATTATGGAACCTTCGAGGGCCCAGCACTGCGCAAAGCGGCATCGGGGGACAGCTGATGGCAGTGGGGACATCATTCGCCCCACTCACCGAGCAGTCGAGTCGAGGAGGAACCGAGTGGAGATGGCGAGTCCACGTCAGCCGGCGGCTGGTGGTTTCAGCCTGCTCAGCCATCTCGAGTGTCCGAGCTGCCGCCGGATCCACGACGCCACCCGGCTGCAGGGGCTCTGCCCGGCGTGCGGCTCGCCGCTGCTGGCCCGTTACGACCTCAGCGCCGTGACCACCTCGCGGGAGGACATCGCCGAGCGGAGTCCCGACCTGTGGCGCTACCACGAGCTGCTCCCTGTTGCCTCGGCTGACCACGTCGTCAGCCTCGGCGAGGGGATGACGCCCCTGCTGCGCGCGCCCGGGCTCGGCGCCGAGCTCGGGATCGACCGGCTGTTCATCAAGGACGACGGTCTGCTGCCGACCGGCTCGTTCAAGGCGCGCGGCGCTGCGGTGGGAGTCTCGCGTGCCCTCGAGCTCGGCGCAGAACGGCTTGCGATGCCGACGAACGGCAACGCCGGTGCTGCCTGGTCGGCGTACGCCGCCCGTGCAGGTCTGCGGATGCTCGTCGCCATGCCGGTGGGGGCACCGTCGATCACCAGAGCCGAGACGGCGGTGGCGGGCGCCGACCTCTGGCTCGTCGACGGGCTGATCTCCGATGCGGGCCGGCTCGTCGCCGCGGCTGTCGCCGAGAGCCCAGAGGCGTGGTTCGACGTTGCGACGCTCAAGGAGCCCTATCGGATCGAGGGCAAGAAGACGATGGGGTTCGAGATCGCCGAGCAGCTGGGCTGGCGGATGCCCGATGTCATCATCTATCCGACGGGTGGCGGCGTCGGCCTGATCGGCATCCACAAGGCGCTGTCCGAGTTGCGGGAGCTCGGGTGGGTGACGGGGGACCTGCCGCGACTGGTCGCCGTCCAGTCCACCGGCTGCGCACCGATCGTGGCGGCGTTCGAGGCCGGCGCCACCGTGTCGGAGCCGTGGCCCGACGCAGCGACGGTGGCGTTCGGCCTCACTGTGCCGAAGCCACTGGGCGACTTCCTGGTGCTCGAGGCGCTCGCGGCCACGTCGGGGCAGGCGCTCGCCGTCACCGACGATGACCTGCTCCGGGACGTCGAGGTGGCGGCGCAGCTTGAGGGCCTGTTCCTGTGTCCCGAGGGTGCGGCCACCATCACGGCCGCTCGCGCGCTTCGACAGAGGGGCTGGATCCGACCCGACGACGAGGTCGTGCTGCTCAACACCGGCGCGGGTGTCCTTTACCCCGACACCGTCAAGGTCGACTCTCCGGTTGTTGCCGCCCGTGGGACCATCACCGTCGCCTGAAGGCGACCTCGACCTTTGCCGGCATGAGGCGCTGACCTGGGAAACCTCGCTATTGCCCCTTGTCGTCGCAGGGCGCATGCTCGTGGCACAGCGGCGGCGTTCGTCACCGGCGTCCCGGCCCGAGGACTCAAGGAGCCCAGCATGAGGAAGTCCTTCATCGCCTTCTGCATCACCCTC
Source organism: uncultured Actinomycetota bacterium (assembly GCA_963820035.1). Lineage (GTDB taxonomy): Bacteria > Actinomycetota > Actinomycetes > Propionibacteriales > Nocardioidaceae > JAWWPG01. The sequence goes on from CAWFYK010000001.1 coordinate 326,370, forward strand.
ATCGCGTGCTACGCCCTGCTGTCCGCCACTCTGCTCCATCCGGCGGCCGCGAGCGCGGGCCCGTCGGCCCCGGGTGCTTCGCCCATGCGGCAGGTGGCTGCTGCCACTCCGATCCAGCATGTGGTGGTGATCTACCAGGAGAACCACACCTTCGACGACGTGCTCGGTGCGGTGTGCCAGACCCGGTCCAACCCTTGCAACGGTTATGCCGGGCCGGTGACCTTCGCGGATGGCACCACGGCGAGCAACATCGTGCAACCGGATGTGGTTCCCACGGTGGACCACGCGCCCGATGCGCAGGCCTCTGGCCTGTCCAACCAATGGGACAAGATCGGCGGTTGTCTCACGGCCCCCCACAGGTGCGTCTCGCACTCGGACCCGGCCAACATCCCCAACCTCGCCGCCCTCGCCAACACGTTCGCGGTGTCCGACGCGACATTCGCCGCCGGGAAGTCCGCATCCTTCGGGGCCCACGTCACGCTGGCTGCCGGGACGTTCGACGGGTTCGCGGGCTATAACCCGAGGAAGTCCACGACTGGTGCGAAAGTTGGCCCGGGCTGGGGGTGCCCGAGCAATCGGGACGCGCTCTGGGGGCCACCGGGTCACCAGGACTTCGAACCCTCGTGTATCCCCGACGAGCACGGCAAGGGTCCCTACCGCGACAGCCCCGTGCCCTACGTTCCTACGGTCATGGAGCGGATGGAGTCGGCGAGACTCAGCTGGCACATCTACCAGGGTGCGCCGTCGAAGAAGCCCGAGGACTCGGTCTTCTCGTTGTGCACGTACTTCGACTGGTGCTACCACAACCGCTTCAGGACGCAGTACGACTCGTCGAGTGACGACTTCATCTCGGCAGCGCAGGGCGGCAGGCTCCCGAATCTGTCCCTGATCATGCCGGTCAGCCAGATCTCCCAGCACAACAGCACGAGCATGAGGCGGGGGGACAACTACATCGGAGATCTGGTCAGTTCGGTGGAGAACAGCCCGGAGTGGGACAGCACGGCGATCTTCATCACCTACGACGACTGCGGCTGCTTCTATGACCACGTGGTGCCGCCGGCCGGGCTGGGCCTCCGTAACCCGATGGTCATCGTCAGCCCCTGGGCGAAACCCGCCTACACGGACAGCACGACGGCAGTCCAGCCGTACTCGATGCTGGCATTCATCCAGCACAACTTCGGGCTTGCGTCGCTGACGTCTGATGTGGACAACGCCTACGACTACCGAAACTCGTTCGACTTCGGCCAGCAGCCTCTCGTCGGACCCGCGATGACGAGGACGGGGATCTCGGCGGGGGAGCGTGCCCGCCTCGCGAAGCTGGCGCCGACGATCGAGGACGATCCGACCTAGCTCATCCACCGCTCAGGGCCGGTCAGGAAGGGCGACCACTGTCACGACGGCTCGCCCTCGTCGACAACAGGGTGGGATCCGACCCGCCGGCGAGGTCGACCCGCTCGACACCCGGGCTGGTGTCGTTCACTCCCGACAACGTCCAGCTCGACGAGCCGCTCGTCGTACCCGAGGGGTCGATTGATCTCGGCGGCACGACCCCGCGGGCCGGCTGAGGATCTGTTCGGCGACCCTCAGCCGTCATCCGCACGGATGCTGCGGCTCACCCCCCGGTAAGAACCTGACGGCTCGGCGGTAAGAACCTGACGGCTCGGCGGTAAGAACCTGACGGCTCGGCGGTAAGAACCTGACGGCTCGGCGGTCGCCCTTCGAAGGCGCACGACCTCGTCTCCCCCACCGCTGACCGTTCACGGTGGCATGACGGGGGAAGTGGATCGCACAGGTGTCCTCCGCTGGCGAAATGGATCGCTGTACGCCATTCGGGTGACATGACACGTCAAAAACCGACCCCTATGCTGAACTCCGCTCTGCCGGATTTGGTAGGGCCACAACAACTCGGAGGGAAACTCGTATGCGTCGTTTCGCCCAACTTGGTGCTGCCGCAGGGGTAGTCGGACTCTTGCTCGTCGGCCCCGCCGCGATGGCCAGCCAGTCAGTGGTCTACAACAACATTCCCAGCCCCAAGCCCGGCAACGTGCCAAGCGTGGGCTTCGAGGCAACGGGGACCTCCGAGTTCGGCGGCCAAGTCTCCTTTGCCGCTGGCGGACGACACCATCCCCACCTGAGCGTCGTGATGAGCAGCTGGGCCTGCCAGACAGGAACCTGGTCCTCACACGACTGCGGATCGGCGCCGGGCGCGACGTTCTCCGAGCCGCTGACTTTCAAGGTCTATGCCGTCAATGCAGACAACGAACCGGGCGCCTTGCTCGGGGCTGTGACGCGCACATTCCAGATGCCCTATCGCCCATCGGCGAATTTTACGAAGTGCTCGGGCTCCGACGCTGGGAAGTGGTATAAAGCTTCTACCGGCGCCTGCTATAACGGCAAGTCGTTCATCGTGAAGGTCAGGCTGGGTTCGTTGGAACTTCCCGATAACGCGATCGTCGCGGTGGCCTTCAACACGACCCATTACGGCTACAACCCCTTCGGTGAGCACACCGATTGCTACGGGACCGATGGAGGGTGCGGATACGACTCCCTGAACGTCGGCACGGGCGACTCCCCCGCGGACGTGGGGTCGCAGCCCTTGCCTGACGACGCTTACCAGAACTCGGCCTTCGGCAGCATGTACTGCGATGGCGGGCTAGGTGGAGCGGGTACGTTCCGCCTCGACGCTGGCTGCTGGACCGGGTACCAACCCGCCTTCAAGGTGTCAGCCGGATAGCGCCACTCGGACCGAGTCGAGAGCCCCGACCTAGCAGGTCGGGGCTCTCGCGGCTTGTCATCAGTGCCGTTGGACCCCTTTGGGGGCAGCGCAGGAGCACCAATCGCTGTGGCCCCGATGGCTCGGGGAGGCATGGGCAGCGACGACCGCGAGGCCGACGACGACAGTGCACGTCAGACAGAAGAGCAGGACGAGACTCGACAGTCGAAGGGGCATATCCATCGGTCTCACCTCGCTGGCCACCGTTACGCAGCCTTTGTCCTGTTCTGGGTCTGTGGTCAGTCTCGCCCGCGTCGCCTCGAAAGGGTCCTGGCAGAGGTCCCCTCCTCACGTGACCAATGGCGGCGAGTTGGGCGGCGGAGCACTGGTTTGGACGCGACGGTTAGATGGAACCCATGGACTACACACATCTAGGACGCTCCGGCCTGTCGGTGAGCAGGATCTGTCTCGGCACCATGAACTTCGGTCCCTTCACCGAAGAGGCAGACTCCCACGTCATCATGGACAAGGCCCACGACCACGGGGTCAACTTCTTCGACACAGCCAACGTCTACGGGTGGGGCGACAACAGGGGACGCACTGAGGAGATCGTCGGTTCCTGGTTCGCGAAGGGTGGCGGCCGCCGGGAGCGGACGGTCCTCGCGACCAAGCTGTATGCCGACATGGGCGACTGGCCCAATGAGGGGCGGCTGTCGGCGCTGAACATCCGCCGCGCCTGTGACGCCAGCCTGCGCCGCCTGCAGACTGACTACATCGACCTCTACCAGATGCACCACGTGGACCGCGAGACACCGTGGGAGGAGATCTGGCAGGCGATGGAGGTCCTCGTCCAGCAGGGCAAGGTGCTCTATGTCGGCAGCTCCAACTTCGCTGGGTGGCACATCGCCCAGGCGCAGGCCGCCGCCGCCGACAGACATTTCATGGGGCTCGTCAGCGAGCAGTCCATCTACAACCTGCTGCAGCGCGATGTCGAGCGGGAGGTCGTGCCGGCCGCCGAGTTCTATGGTCTCGGCATCATCCCCTGGTCGCCTCTCCACGGCGGCCTGCTCGGTGGGGTCTTGCGCAAGGAGCGCGAGCAGGGCCGGCGTACGTCGGGCCGTGCCGCGGATGCTCTCGAGGAGCACCGCGACCAGATCGAGCAATATGAGGATCTCTGCGAGAAGCTCGGCCACGAGCCGGCCGAGGTCGGGCTCGCGTGGCTGCTGACGCGCCCCGCGGTGACCGCCCCGATCGTGGGACCGAGGACGCTGGCCCAGCTGGACTCGGCTGTCGCCGCCCAGCAGCTCATCCTGGAGCAGTCGGTGCTCGACCAGCTCGACGAGATCTTCCCCGGCTACCGGACCTCGCCCGAGGACTACGCGTGGTAGCCGACGGCGAGTCCTCCACCGGAAGGTTCGGCCGCACGCTCGCAGTCACGGGCGCCGCGGCAGCGGCCACCGCGGTGGCCGGGAGCCTGGCCAGCTCGGACGTGAAGTCCGGCTGGTTCGCACGGCTGGCCAAGCCGGCGATCCAGCCGCCGCCGCAGGTGTTCCCTGTCGTCTGGACGGCGCTCTACGCCGACATCGCCGTCACGTCGGCGAAGGTCATCGAGCGGCTACGCACTGACGGGCGTGACCAGGAGCGACGGGCCTTCCAGCGCGCGCTGGCCGCCAACCTGGCGCTCAACGCGTCGTGGAGCTGGGTGTTCTTCAAGGCCCACCGCCTCGGGCCGGCGGTCGCTGTCGCCGGAGTGCTTGCGGCGAGCAGCGCCGACCTGACCCGACGGGCGGGTCAGGCCGACCCGAAGCTCGGCGCCGCACTCTCGCCCTACGCCGGCTGGACCAGCTTCGCCACCGTGCTTGCTGCGGCGGTGTGGCGAGCCAACCGCAGATAGGGCCGTCGTCCAGAACCTGCGGGGCGGCCCGTCGATCACTCGACTGGCCGCCCCTGCGTCAGTCCCGCGTCAGTTGGCCGGGAGCTGCCAGATCCCTCGCCCGTGGGTGGCCGCCAGCAGCTGCTTGGTCGACGGGCTCAGAGTGATGCCGTAGACCGCCACCTTGGGCAGTCCCTGGGTCGCCACCCAGGTGGTGCCCTTCCAGGCCCGCGTGAGCACACCAAAGTCGGTGGAGACGAACAGCGCCAAGGTCGTCGGTGAGTGCGATCACGAGCACGGCGACGGCAAACACCGCGTTCCCGGGGAGAATGACTTTCCAGCTGAGCCAACGACGGGACCTAAGGGCCACCTTTGATGACGTCGAGCGAGCGCGTGGGGCGTGCTCCGGTCACATCATGGACCCGTGGCCGGTAGCCCGCCATTCGAACGCAATAGATTCCTGTGCCGGTCGGTCCGAGAGTGAGAGCCGCGTCCCGTCGTCACCTGTCCGGCCCGGGTCGGCTGCGGCCCGGGCCGGGGTTCACACTGCGGCGCCTTCGATGGGGGACCGTTCGGTGTCCGGGTCCTCGTCGTCCGATGGGCGCTCCCCGTGCCAGGAGCGCCACAGGGCGGCGTAGGAGCCGTCGGAGTTGATCAGCTCGTCGTGCGACCCGATCTCCGCGATCTTGCCCTCCTCGACCACGGCGACCCGGTCGGCGTCGTGCGCGGTGAATAGCCGGTGGGCGATGGCCACGACCGTGCGGCCGTGCAGGACCGCCGCGAGCGATCGTTCGAGGTGCCGCGCGGCGCGGGGGTCGATGAGTGAGGTGGCCTCGTCGAGCACCAGGGTGTGGGGGTCGGCCAGCACCAGGCGGGCGAGCGCGATCTGTTGCGCCTGGGCCGGCGTCAACGGATGTCCGGCGGAGCCGACCATCGTGTCAAGCCCTTGCGGCAGCCCGTCGACCCACTCGAGGGCGTCGACGGCGGCCAGCGCGCCGCGGAGGCGTTCGTCGGACCCGACGTCGTCGAGGACCAGCGCCAGGTTGTCGCGGACGGTGCCCACGAAAACATGGTGCTCCTGGGTTACCAGGGCGACATGCCCGCGGAGGTCGTCGAGCGGGAGCTCGGTCATCTGGACGGACCCCACGGTGACGCTGCCCCGCCGCGGCGGGTGGATGCCCGCCAGCAACCGACCCAAGGTCGACTTGCCCGCGCCGGAAGGACCGACCATCGCGATGCGCTCCCCGGGGGCGACGCTGAGATCGATCCCTTCGAGCACATCCCTGTCGGTGTAGGCGAAACGCACGTCGGAGGCCTCGATGTGCTCGCCGTCGGGCTCGCGTCCGCTCACCGTGCGGTCGTCGGGTACGCCGGCCACGCCGAGCAGCCGCGCCAGCGAGGCTCCGCCGACCTGCAGCTCGTCGAGCCAGGAGAGCAGCCGGTCGACCGGGTCGACGAGTGCCTGCACATAGAGGGTGGCAGCGGTGACGTCACCGAGCGAGGTCTGCCCCCGCGTATAGAGCCAGCCGCCGAGGAGCAACGTAGCGACCGTCGGCAGCAGATAGCCGATCTCGGCCGCCGGGAACCAGACAGTGCGCAGCGACAGCGTGTAGCGCTCCGCGTTGAACGACTCCGAGATGTCGGCGTCGATGCGGTCGAGGCAGCGCTTCTCGAGCCCGAGCGCCTCGACCGTGCGGGCCCCCTCGGCGGTCTCGGCGACGCTCGCGTTGATCGCTGCATAGGACGCGGACTCGCGCAGGTAGCCGGCCTTCGCCCGCCGCAGATACCAGCGGGTCGCGACCCACAGGACCGGGATCGCGATCAGCAGTGGTGCGAGTACCCACACACCCACCAAGAGGCAGGCCACCACGGTGAAGATCGTGGTGACGAACGCGATGATCGTCTCCGGCATCGCGAACCGCACGGACCAGCCGAGCGCCTCGATGTCGCGCGACGTCCGGGTGAGGAGGTCGCCGGTGCCGGCCCGCTCGACGGTGCTCACGGGCAAGGCGAGTGCCTGCTCGACGAAGTCCTCCCGGAGATCGGCGAGCACCTTCTCGCCGAGAGCGTAGGAGAGGTAGCGGGCGTAGCGGGTCAGCACCGTCTGCGCGAACAGGAACACGGCAATGGCGGCGACGGTCTTGTCGACGGTGGAGACCGTCGTACCGTTCGAGACGTCCTCGACGAGGTTGCCGATCAGTCGGGGAGCCGCCAGCCCGGCCAGCGCGGCCAGGACGTGAAGGCTGACGGCGACCCACAGCTGGCGGGGGTGCCGGCGGGCGAGAGTCCGGGCATAGCGCCGGACGGTCGGACTGTCCGCGATCGGCAGCAGCTGCTTCATGTCAGTCCTCCCCTCGGGCGACGACCCTGCGGTAGCGAGGGTCCGCGAGTAGGTCACGATGCCGACCGGTGGCGACGACCTTGCCCTCGGACAGCAGGGCGACCTCGTCGGCCTTGTCGAGCAGCAACGGGCTTGCGGTGGTCACGACGGTGGTGCGGCCCTCGCGGTGGTTGCGCAGCCGATAGGCGATGGTCGCCTCGGTGTGTGCGTCCACGGCCGAGGTCGGCTCGACGAGCACCAGGACATCCGGGTCGACCGTGAGCGCGCGGCTCAGCACCAGACGCTGGCGCTGGCCACCCGAGAAGGACCGTCCGCGCTCCTCGACCATGGCGTCGAGGCCGCCGTCGAGCAGGTCGATCACGTCCTCGGCCGATGCGGTGGTGACCGCCGCCATGATCTCGTCCTCGGTGGCGACACCACGCGGGTCGAGCTCCTCGCGAAGCCTGCCGCTGAACAAGGTCGCGTTGGAGTCGCTGACCACGATCGACCGACGGACGAACTCACGGTCGAGGTTCGAAAGAGACACCCCGTCCAGGAAGACCGGGCCCTCAGCGAAGCGTCCCAGCCGGTCGGCGAGTGCCGCCGAGTCCTCGGGACGCTCCGCCACGACGGCGGTCAGCACGCCAGGCCTGACGACCAGTCCGGACTGGACGTCCACCAGGTCCGTGTCAGTGGCCGCCGTACTCGTCGTCTCGACGTCCTTGACCTCCGGCTCGACCGACAGCACCCGGCAGATGCGCTGGCCGGCCACCAGGCCGCGGATGACCTTGTTGGTGACCTCGGTCGCCGTCCGCAGCGGGAGCATCAGGAAGGCGGAGTAGCCGTAGAAGGCGACCAGCTCGCCGGGGCTGATCTGTCCCTCGACCGCAAAGCGAGCCCCGAGCCAGACCACCACGACGACGAACAGGCCGGGAAGGAACACCTGGAGCGCGTCGAGCAGGGACTGCATGCGCGCCACCTCGACGCCGGCGTCACGTACCTTCTGCGACTCGACGGAGTAACGACGGTGGAAGACCTCCTCGCCACCGATACCGCGGAGCACGCGCAGCCCGCCCACGATGTCGGCGCCGAGGGAGTTGAGCTGGCCCATCATCTCCCGCTGAGCCATGTTGCGTGACTGGAGCGGCTTCAAGAGGGGCGCCAGCAGGAAGAGCAGTGTCGGCATCCCGATGAGGACGACCAGACCGAGCGTGGTCGACGTATGGAGCAGGATCAGCGCGACCACGATGAACGACACGACCGCGCCGGCGCCACGGCCCATCACCTCGATGGAGTTGCCCACATGGGCAAGGTCGGAGGAGCCGATCGAGACGACCTCTCCCGTCGACACCTGGCGGGGGAGGGTGGCTCCCAGCCGTACCGTATGGCGGGCCAGCACCTGCACCGTCCGATAGGCCCCGGTCAGCCAGTTGGCGACGGCGAACCGGTGTCGGACGATGCCCGCGGCGGCCTGGATGATGCCGACGGCCAGCAGCACCATCGCCCACAGCCAGAGCTGGGACATGTTGTCATCAGCGACACCTGCGTCGATCGCCTTGCCGATGATCGCCGGCATGACGGACTGCGCGACCATCCAGATCGTGCCGAACGTGATGCCGCCGATGATCGTCGGCATCTGCCCGCGCGCCACCCACCACAGGTAGCGGGCCGGCGAGCGGGTGTCCGGGACACCTGGGTCGGCCAGGGGCAGGGTACGCATAGCCCCTCAACGTTAGAGAGGGGGCCGACCTTCCGCCATCCAATTAGGCGGGGGGCACCCCTCTCGAAACGGAACCCTCGTCAAGCCTCCGGCGAACGCTCCTGCCCTGGTTGCGTGCGACCCGGGCGGAACGATGCCACCAGCCCTGCTGCACCGGCCAGGACCAGCACGACCGGCCCGGCCCACCAGGCACCGTCGCGGTTGAGGTGGCCGGTGGCGTCCAGGACCCAGATCGCCGTGAAGCCCGCGAAGATCGTGCCGAACACGAGGGATATGACGTCAGTTGCATGCTGCTGCGACATTGCTGTCTCCATTCCAGTTCCAGGTGCTCTCGCCGACGGCCGGAAGGGCTCCGGTGCCGGGACACGCGGCCCGGTCGATCTCGATCTCGCCATATCTGAGGTGGACGTGGATCCTCATCGCCGGCTTGCCCGTCGTACCCGGGGTCATCAGCACGTGTTGCCCACCGTTGTCGCGGTCCTGCACGCCCATCGGGCCGTCGATGCGACCGTGGTCGACCGTCGCGTCCACGGTCGCCGCCACCGTCGACGGGATGATCACGCGGATCTGGCCGATCCGCGCGTCGAGGCTGACGGTGCGACCGTCGAGGTTGCCGATGTCGGAGACCTGCTCGAGGTGCAGGTCGAGGGCGCCGACTCCCCAGCTGTAGTGCGACTGGAGCTGGCTCGCCTGGACGGGGATCACGACCTTCTGCCCATAGGGCCCCGGGCCCGCGAAGGCGGCGAGTGATGTGACGACCGTGGCGATCACCCCCATCGCGATCAGGCCTCGGGACCGTCCCCACCAGGCGCCGACGATCAGCCCGGCGGCGATGATGCCGAGGGCGGTGCCGGGGTAGACGGACGGGTCCACGCTGGACGACGTCGTCTCGTCGAAGATCCAGAGTCCCGCCATGGTGAACGCCACCACGGCCATCGTCAGGCCGAAGAGGTGCGAGCGTGGGCGTTTCGGAGGCGGAGTCAAGCCCGGGAACGGTGGTGCCGGCGTACCCGACGGAGGCACGTCGTCGCGCTGCCACCAGGCACGAGCGCCTGCCGGGTCGCGCTCGGCATCGGGGGCGGCGGGATCGACGGGGATCACGGTGGTCGCCGTGGTCGAGCCTGGTGTGCCCGCCGTGAACGCGGTGCCTGCGGCAATCGTCGTCGCATCCGGTGCGGTCGCGGCGGGCAGAGCACCGGGGGGTGCGGTGGGAGCGAGTGCGTTGCCCGGGGACGTCGGTGCGAGTGCGGCCCCGGGAGTCGATGTCGTGGTCGCGGCGGAATCCCCGGAAGTCGGAGCATCATGTCTGGTCTGGTCACCCGGTGCCTCGGGGCCGCCGGGAGGTGCTGGTGGCTGCGTCTGCCTGTCCCGCGCCGCGGGGGAGGTCCATCCGCCGTCACGGCGCCGGGCGAGCGCGAAGATCCCCAAGGCGGCCAACAGGACCACGAGCAGGACCGGGAAGGGGTGCGGGACGGCCCAGCTGATCGACCCCAGCAACGCCGCAGCAGCGATGATCCCGCCGATCCCGAGCCCGGCGGTGACCCATGCGTTGGGGTCACGGTTCAGTCGGCCGGAGATCACCGAGTGCTCCGTGTTGTCGACGGGCACCGTGAGCCAGAGGGCGAGGTAGAGGAGGACACCCGCTCCGCCGAAGAGGGTCAGCGCCGCGAACGCCACCCGGACGATGACCGGGTCGACGTCGAAGTGGCGGGAGAGGCCCTCGGCCACACCCGCGACGGCGCGGTGGTCGGATGCCCGGCGGAGTGAGCCGAGGTCGCGGAAACGCTGGGAGAAGAGGCTGCTGGGCGACGGCCCCGAGTCTGTCGTGTGTGTCATGTCTCCAGCCTGAGCGCGTACGCCTCGTCACGGTATCGGGGAAGACCCTCGAAAGCGCCTGCTCCACCCTGAGATCCCGGTCCCCGGACTCCGGGTCATCTCTCATGGTCCCCACACCCGTCAACCGCCATGATGGAGGGGATGACGACGATGCGCGAGACCCGCCGCGCGTTCCGTGACCCCGAGGACCGGTTCCTCGGCGGGGTGGCGAGCGGGCTTGCCGACCATCTGGGGTTGTCGGCGTTGCGGGTTCGTGTCGCCTTTCTGCTCCTCGCCCTGCTGGGGGGCTTCGGGGCGGCGCTCTATGCCGGGCTCTGGCTGATGCTGCCGCTCAAGGGCCAGGAGCTCGTCGCCTCGACGGAGCCGCCAGGCGTCGCATCGGCTACCCGGCGGGGACTCCGCACGATCACGGCGCCGGATCGCCGTCGAGACGTCGCCGTGGTGTTGTCACTCGTCGTATGCTTCGTCGGTTTCGCTGCGCTGCTGCAGGGAGTCGGTCTCGGACTGAGCGCCCGGGTGTTCTGGCCTGTCCTCGTCGGCTCGTGCGGCGTCGTACTCCTCTGGTGGCAGACCGACCAGACCTCGCGCTACGCCTGGCTGGAGACCTCCGGCGGCTGGAAGACCTGGCTGCGCACCGGCGCGGGGATCGCGTTGGTGGCGGTGGCGATCAGTCTCGCCGTCTTCCAGTCGGGGGTGAGAGGAGCACTGGGTACGGCGGTGGCGACCCTCGTGCTGGCCCTGATCGGGGTGGCGCTCGTTGTCGGGCCCTGGCTGCTCCGCACCAACCGGGCGTTGCGCTTCGAACGCACCGAGCGGATTCGCACCCAGGAACGAGCCGACGTGGCCGCCCACCTGCACGATTCCGTGCTCCAGACGCTCGCGCTGATCCAACGGCAGGCCTCGGACCCGCAGGCCGTCACTCAGCTGGCCCGGACTCAGGAGCGTGAGCTCCGCCGCTGGCTCTTCGAGCCGGAGGACCACGACGGCTTGATGCTGGGGACCGCACTCAAGGACGCCGCGGCCGAGGTGGAGGACTCCCGGGGAGTCCCGGTCGAGCTCGTCATCGTCGGTGACGCGCCGGTGGGCGACCACTTCCCGCCTCTCGTCGCGGCCGCCAGGGAAGCGGTGCTCAACGCGGCTCGGCACTCAGGCGCCGACCGCATCGACGTCTACGGCGAAGTGGGCCTGGACGGGGTCGAGATCTTCGTGCGGGACCGCGGATCCGGGTTCGATCCCGACGCCGTGCCGGCGGACCGGATGGGCATCCGCGGCTCGATCGTCGACCGGATGGTCCGGCATGGCGGCAGTGCCGTCGTACGCTCACATCCTGGTGACGGAGCCGAGGTGAGGCTCTGGATGCCGGCCGATCCGAAGAGGCAGGAGACCGCGAGGTGAACGAACGGCTGCGCGTCGTCGTCGTGGACGACCACGCCATGTTCCGGAGCGGGGTCAAGGCCGAGCTCGCGTCGAGCGTGGAGATCGTCGGTGAGGCCGAGGACGTCGAGTCGGCGGTCGCCGTCATCACCTCGACCCGGCCCGACGTCGTGCTGCTCGACGTGCACCTGCCCGGCGGCGGCGGCACCGAGGTGCTGCGGCGCGTCGGTGTGACCCTTCCCGACGTGACGTTTCTGGCGCTGAGCGTGTCCGACTCGGCCGAGGACGTCATCGCCGTCATCCGCGGTGGGGCGCGCGGCTACGTGACCAAGAACATCACCGGCGACGACCTCGTCGCGGCCCTGCGGCGGGTGCACGACGGCGACGCCGTCTTCTCACCGCGGCTCGCGGGTTTCGTGCTCGACGCCTTCGCCGGCCAGTTCGAGGTCGCGCAGGTCGACGAGGACCTCGACCGGCTCACCGTGCGAGAGCGGGAGGTGATGCGGCTGATCGCGCGAGGCTACGCCTACAAGGAGGTGGCCGCGGAGTTGTTCATCTCCATCAAGACCGTCGAGACGCACGTCTCCAGCGTGCTGCGCAAGCTCCAGCTGTCCAGCCGCCACGAGCTCACCCGGTGGGCCTCCGAACGGAGGTTGCTCTGACCCGCGATGATGGTGCCATGGTGGAGGTGACCGACGTCCCAGGGGAGCAGCGGTTCGTCATCAGCGTCGATGGTCAGCGAGCCGGACTGCTGGACTACGCGCTTCGTGGCGACCTGTTCGTCGCGCTGCACACCGAGATCGACCCGGCTTATGCCGGCCAAGGGCTCGGCGGCATCCTGGTCCGTCAGGTGCTCGACGGGGTGCGTGACGCCGGGATGCGGCTGCGGCCGCTGTGTCCGTTCGTGGCTCACTTCGTGCGCAACAACGCCGACTACGCGGACCTCGTCGAGGATGGGGCGGGTGCCGGGAGTGCTGCCACGGATGCCACGAGCGAAGGAGCGTCCTGAGTGGACCTCGCCCACAAGCTGTTGCTGGTGGTCCACCTGCTCGGCATGGCCGCCCTGTTCGGTGGCGCCTTCGTGCAGTTGCGCGACGAGGTCAAGGTCGTCAACTCCGCCATGCTCTATGGCGCGTTGACGCAGGTGGTCAGCGGACTGCTCCTCGTCGGCGTGATCGAGGGGCAGAACGAACCGCTCGACCACGCCAAGGTGGGGGTCAAGCTTGCGGTGGCCCTCGTCGTAGCCGTGCTGTGCTGGGTCAACCGCGCCAAGGAGCGGATCCCCGCCGGCCTGTTCAACGGCATCCTGCTTCTGACCGTCGCCAACGTCGTCATCGCCGTCTTCTGGTAACCCTCCCCCGCCTTCTCGACGATCCGAGACTTTCGGCACCACCATCCGAGATCATTTCGGCACCACCATCCGAGACTTTCGGCACCACCATCCGAGAGTTCCAGTACGACGGCCCGAGCTCGGAGTCGCCGGCGACGCGGCGCGCCGTACGTAGGTCACTGCGCCTGTCAAGTCCAGACCATCAAGAGCCGCCACGGCTCGGGAGCCTCAGGTCAGAGCTTCTCGACGGGGGAGTAGCGCAGCAGCAGGCGCTTGACTCCGGCGGAGCCGAAGTCGATGCTGGCCTCGGCACGCTCGGCCTGGCCTTGCACCGTAACGACCGTGCCCATCCCGAACGAGTCGTGCATCACCCGGTCGCCGGGCTCCAGCGACGGGACCGGCCGGGTCCCTCCGGTCGGTTTGGGTGCCGGCAAGACGGGGGTACGCCGCCGTACCCCAGAGCCGAACGACTCCGGGACGGACCCACCGGCAGCGACGTAGCGGCTGGACGCCGAGGAACTTCCCCAGACGGCCTGGGCCTCCTCGGTGCGGCGCCAGTCGACCAGGCTCTCCGGCAGCTCCGCGAGGAAGCGCGACGGCGGGTTGTGCTGCGGGGCGCCCCAGGCCGAGCGGACGATCGCCCGGGAGAGGTAGAGCCGCTCGCGTGCCCGGGTCAGACCGACGTAGGCGAGCCGTCGTTCCTCCTCGAGCTCGGTCGGGTCACCAACCGCGCGTGCGTGGGGGAAGACGCCGTCCTCGAGCCCGCTCAGGAACACGACGGGGAACTCGAGACCCTTGGCCGTGTGAAGGGTCATCAAGGTGACCACCCCGCCGGACTCGTCCTCGTCGGGGATCTGGTCGGAGTCGGCCACCAACGCGACCCGCTCGAGAAACTCGCCGACGGTGGCCTCGTCGCGTTCGTCGGCGAACTCGCGGGCCACCGCGAGCAGCTCGCCGAGGTTCTCGACCCGGCTCTCGTCCTGGGGGTCGCTCGACGCCTCGAGCTCGGTGAGGTAGCCGGACTTCTCGAGCGCCGCCTCCAGCACCTGGTCGGGTCGGGCGCCCTCCGCGAGCATCGTCTGCAGCTCGGTCACCATCGAGACGAAACCCTCGATCGCGTTGAGCGACCGCGTGACGATGCCGGGGGCCTCGGACGCGCGCTGCAGCGCTTCCCAGAAGGAGATCCCGGCCCGCTGGGACAGGACGTCGACGCAGGCCTGCGCACGATCACCGATGCCGCGTTTCGGGACATTGACGATGCGTCGCAGCGAGACGGCGTCGTCGGGGTTGTCGAGCAGCCTCAGATAGGCGAGCGCGTCACGCACCTCGCGCCGCTCGTAGAACCGCACACCCCCCACAACCTTGTAGGGCAGGCCGACCCGGATGAAGACCTCTTCGAACACACGGCTTTGAGCGTTGGTGCGGTAGAACACCGCGACCTGCCCGGGGGTCGCCACGCCCTCGTCGGTCAGCCGGTCGATCTCCTCCGCGACGAACTGCGCCTCGTCGCGCTCGCTGTCGGCGACGTAGCCGACGATGCGCTCGCCGTCACCCGCTTCGGACCAGAGGTTCTTGGGCTTGCGGCCCGGGTTGCGCGAGATCACCGAGTTGGCGGCGTTGAGGATGGTCTGGGTCGACCGATAGTTCTGTTCGAGCAACACGGTCTGGGCGTTGGGGAAGTCCTCCTCGAACTGGAGGATGTTGCGGATGCTGGCACCCCGGAAGGCGTAGATCGACTGGTCGGCGTCACCGACGACCATCAGCTCCGCTGGGCTCACGCTGTACGACGGTCCACCGCCCTGGCCGTCGGCGCCGCCGGCTGCTCCACTGCCTGTTCCGCTGCCTGCTCCGCCGCCAGGTGTGTCATCGGCGCCGACTGCGACCGCCGGCTCTTCGACGCCGACGAGGTCTCCGTCCGCCGTACGACGGGTTGCGGCAGTCGCGCACAGCTCCCGGACCAGCATGTATTGCGCGTGGTTGGTGTCCTGGTATTCGTCGACCAGCACCTGACGGAACCGCCGACGGTAGGTCTCCCGCACGTCCGGAAACGCTTGGAACAGATGGACCGTCGTCATGATGAGGTCGTCGAAGTCGAGCGCGTTGGCCGCCTTGAGCCGTGCTTGGTAGGCGACGTAGCACTCGGCGAACGTGCGCTCGAGGTGGGTCTCGGCCTTGGCGGTCGCGGCCTCGGCGTCGAGCAGCTCGTTCTTGCAGTTGCTGACCCAGTTGAGTGCGGCGCGGGGGTTATAGCGCTTGACGTCGAGATCGAGGTCGCGGCAGACGAGCGTCATCAGCCGGCGCGAGTCGGCGTCGTCATAGATCGAGAAGTTGGAGCCATAGCCGAGCCGGGCGATCTCACGGCGCAGGATCCGCACGCAGGACGAGTGGAACGTCGAGACCCACATGATCTTGGCCCGGCCGCCGATCAGCTCGGCCACCCGGTCGCGCATCTCCGCCGCGGCTTTATTGGTGAAGGTGATGGCGAGCACGGACCCTGGATGGACGTCGCGCTGGCCCACGAGCCAGGCGATGCGCCGGGTCAGCACGCGGGTCTTGCCGGACCCGGCGCCGGCCACGACCAGCAGGGCCGGACCCTCATAGGTCACCGCGCGGCGTTGCGACTCGTTGAGGCCCGCGAGCAACTCGTCGGCTGTCGGTCCACGGCTTCGGTTGGGGACGTCATCGCCGCGGTCGACCACCATGTTGGCGGCCGCGTTCGCGGCCTCGTCCGCAGGGTCGAATGGCTTCGGTTCGGCAAGCCGAGGCAGCGGGAAGAGCGTTGACATGTCGAGTGCCATCGTACGGGGCCGGGCCGACATACCCTCGACGCTGCCGTCTCGTGCCGAGCGGTCAGCTCGAGCGCCTGGAAGTCCGCATTCGGCGGGAAGAATGTGACGGCTCGGCGGGAAGAACGTGACGGCTCGGCGGGAAGAATGTGACGGCTCGGCGGGAGGAACGTGACGGCTCGGCGGGAAGAATGTGACGGTTCGGCGGGAATTAGGTGACGGCTCGACGAGCGGCGGGTGGCAGGCTCGACTCGGCCGCCCCCGGCCAGCGGAGTGGGTCGTCGCCGAGCGCCGCGAGCTGCTGAACCTGTTCGACGCACCAGGGCGACACCTCGCGCCGGCCGGCGAGCACGCTGTCGCGGAACGAGACCCAGGGCACCCACGTCGTCGCCGCCACCTCGTCAGGGTCGACGTCCGGCGCGTCGTCGGTCTGAGCCGTGGTCACCGGGCAGATCTCGTTCTCCGTCATGCCGTTCGCCATCACTGCGCGGTAGCGGAAGCTCGGCAGCACCAGCCGGAGCTCGTGGAGCCCGATGCCCAGTTCCTGGCGGGTACGACGGCGTACCCCGGCCAGGAACTCCTCGCCCGGAGCAGGATGGCCGCAGACTGTGTTGGTCCACACTCCCGGGAAGGTCAGCTTGTCGAGTGCCCGCCGGGTCAGCAGCAGCTCGCCACCGGAGTTGAAGACGTAGCAGGAGAAGGCCAGGTGCAAGGGGGTCGTGCTGCTGTGCACGACGCGCTTGTCCTCCGCGCCGATCGCGCGACCGGCCTCGTCGAGCAGGACGACCCGCTCTCCAGCCTCCGGACGGGCTCCCACAGCGCCGACCGCCTCGGACGCCATCACGCCGGCCTGGCGAGCTCGTTGACCGCTGCGCTGAACACCCGCGGCATCCTAGCCGCAGCCGGCACGATGGCCGCGCGCACGGGAGACAGCCGGGAGGCCCCCAGCAGAGACGCCGTGAGCAGCCGATAGCGCCAGGTGATGTGCCGCCACGAGGGCTCATAGAGCTCCGGTCGGCCGGCGGCGATCGCGGCGATCGCGGCGCGCGCCTGGGCCAGCCCGAGCGCGATCCCCTCCCCGGTCAGGGCGTCGACGTAACCGCTGGCATCGCCCACCAGCAGAACGCGCCCGACGACGCGGCGCGTGGACCGCTGTCGCAGCGGCCCGGCGCCACGAACCCGCGACAGGGCCGCCCCGGCCAGCCGCTCCCGGATCGACGGAAAGCCCGACAGGAGGTCGTCAAACGTCCCGCGAGCCCGGGTCAGCAGAGCGACCCCGACGAGGTCAGGCGCTACCGGGGTCACATAGGCCTCGGCTTCGGGTGACCAGTGCACCTCGACATGGTCGGTCCAGGGCGCCAGCTGGGCATGACACCTCAAACCGAAGCGGCGCGCGGTCCGCACGGGTCGGTCCAGCGCAAGCTCGCGTCGCAAGGGTGAGTGAAGGCCGTCAGCGGCCACCAGGTAGCGCGCCGCGACGCCTTCGAGGTGGACCTGGGAGCCGTTCTGAGCAATGTCGCCGACCGCCCGCCGGACGACTGGGATGCCGGCGTCCCTGACGGCGGCTGTCAGGGCCGCATGCAGGGTCGTACGGCGGACACCGCGGCCCATCCCATGCCGGAAGTCGGCCTGTGCGGAGGACCCACCCGCGATGTAGTGGATCCCGCGCAGCTCCTGACCGGCTGGATGGACGCCGAGATCGCCCAGCGCCGCCACGGCCCCGGGCATCAGGCCCTCACCGCAGGCCTTGTCGATGCTGCCGTCACGTGGCTCGAAGACGCTGACCTGGAGGCCGGCCCGGTCGGCGTACAACGCGGTTGCGAGCCCCACGGGCCCACCGCCCGCCACCGCCAGGTCAAGCATCGGACAGGCTCTCGTGAGTCACCGGAAGCTGTTGCAGGGCAGCGTTCTCCACGCGAACTCGCACCCGCAGCAACGCTGCGTTGAGCACCGTGAAGACACTCGCGGTGATCCATGCGGTGTGCACCAGAGGCAACGCGAAACCCTCGACGACGACCGCGACGTAGTTGGGGTGGGACAGCCAGCGGTAGGGCCCGCGCTTGACCAGTGGCAGGCCGGGTATGACGATCACCCTCGTGTTCCAGCGCCGCCCGAGCGTGGCGATGCACCACCAGCGCAACGCCTGCGAGGCGACGACCAGGGCCAGCATCGTGAACCCGAGCAGAGGGATGAACGGCGGCCGCATGATCCATACCTCGGCAACGGCGCCGACAAGCAGCCCGGTGTGCAGCATCACCATGAGGACGTAGTGGGTCTGCCCGGACTCGACCCCGCCGTTGGCGAGGCTCCAAGCGGCGTTGCGTTTCGAGACGACCAGCTCGGCGAGCCTCTCGATGCCGACGAGACCCACGAGCACCGTGAAGAGCACGAGGCTCGTGGTGCCGGTCATCGTCTCATCCTCGCAGCAGAACGAGCTCGAGGCAGAACCCCGGCCCCATGGCCATGGCGATGCCGTAGGACCCCGGCCGAGGCGGCTTCATGCGCAAGGTGTCTTCGAAGACGTGCAGCACCGACGCAGACGACAGATTGCCGATCCGGTCCAGCGAGTCCCACGTCATCGCCAGCGCCTCGGGCGGCAGATCGAGGGCCTGCTGGATCGCCTGCAGCACCTTCGGGCCGCCGGGATGGCTCACCCACCACTCGATGTCGTCGCGGTTCAGGTCGTTGGCAACCAGGAACTCGTCGACGTCGGCGGCCAGGAACGTGCGCACGAGCTCCGGCACCTCGGCGCCGAGCACGATCCGGAAGCCGCTGGCCCCGATGTCCCAGCCCATCGCGCGCTCCGTGTCGGCGTACAGCCTGCTGCGGGTGGCTATGACGACGGGCGCTGACCTGGTCGCACCGGCAACGGTCGGCTCGCCTTGGATGACGGCCCGCTCGCTGCCGACGGCGACCACCGCGGCCGCCCCGTCACCGAACAGCCCGCTCGCCACGAGGTTGGGCACCGATGCGTCGTCGCGCTGCACCGTGAGGGAGCACAGCTCCACCGCCATCAGCACGGCGACCTCATCGGGATGACCGACGAGGTAGTCGTGCAGCCGAGCGATCCCGGCCGCACCGGCGACGCAGCCGAGCCCGACGATCGGAACCCGTTTCACGTCAGGTCGCAGGCCGATCCGCGCGCTCACCCGGGCGTCGAGCGAAGGCACGGCGAGGCCGGTGACCGTGACCGAAATCAGCACGTCGACGTCGGAGGGAGTCAGGTCGGCGGCCTTCAGGGACTCCATGACCGCCCGGCTGCCGAGCTCCACCCCGGCGGCGATGAACGCATCGTTGGCCGTCCCGAAGTCGCCGAGGTCGCCGTAGGCCTCGAGGGGCAGGGCCAGGTGCCGGAAGCTCACGCCGGCGTTGGCATGAAAGCGCTCCAGAACGGCGCGATCGACCCCCTCCTGGAGGATGACGTCGGCGAACGCAGCGGTGACCTCGGCCTGGGGGTAGCGGTGCTCCGGCAGCGCTCCGCGGACCGCACGTATCTGCGTCATGCAGCCAGCCTAGGGGGCTACTCTCATGGCGTGCCGAAGCCGCCGTCGCGAGTGTCGACGCTGCCGCTTCTGGTCAAGGCGTGCCACCCGGAGCCGACCGCCGCGGTGACGACGCTCACCGCCCTCCTCGCCGTCGACGCGAGGCTGTCTCTCGGGACAGGGATCCTCGTCACGTCCGCGGTGTTCACCGGCCAGCTGACGATCGGCTGGTCGAACGACCTCTTGGACGCCCGGCGCGACCGGACCGTGCACCGCGCCGACAAGCCGTTGGCCACCGGGGCGCTTGCCGAGTCGACAGTTCGCATCGCACTCGGGCTCGCGGTCGTGGCGTGTGTCGTCCTGTCACTGCTGTGCGGCCTGCGTTCCGGGCTGACGCACCTCGTGTTAGGGGTGGGGTCCGGCTGGGCCTATAACCTCGGGATCAAGCGCACTGTGTGGTCCTGGGTCCCTTATGCCCTTGCGTTCGGCTCCCTTCCGGCGGTGGTGTTCCTGGCGGACGACCCGCCCCGGCTCCCGCCGATCTGGCTGATGACCGCCGGCGCGCTGCTCGGGATCGGCGCGCATGTGGTCAACGTGCTGCCAGACATCGTGGACGACACGGCCACCGGGGTGCGTGGTCTCCCGCACCGACTGGGCAAGCGGAAGGCTCAGTTGGTAGCCACGTGCATCCTGGTCGCTGCGTCCGCTGTCGTCGTCCTCGGCCCGGGCACGGCTCCGCCCGCGTGGGCCTGGCTCGCGCTTGTCGTGACCGTCGCGCTGGCGTGTGTCGGGCTGCGATGGATGGGCAAGGTGGCCTTCCGTGCGACGATCGCCATCGCGGCGATCGACGTGGTGTTGATCATCGCGAGATGACGGCCCGCCGTACGACCTCCGACCCTTGAGACGGTGATGCATCCGTGACCGAGACCTGGGACCTCGTCGTGGTCGGTGCCGGTCCGGCGGGTACGACGGCCGCGCTGGGTGCCTTGAGTGAGCGGCCCGGACTACGGGTGCTGCTGCTGGATCGATCCGACTTCCCGCGCGACAAGGCATGCGGCGACGGCATCGCGCCGCACGTGCTCGACGTCCTCGAGCAGGTCGGCGTCACGGGCCTCTTCGACGACCAGGTGCCGGTGTCCACTCTCGAGCTGGCGCGGGGCGACCACAGCGTCGTCCGCGCGATGGCTCGGCCTGGCTGGGTGGTGCCGCGGCTCGTCCTCGACCACCGGCTGGTCCAGTCTGCGGTCGCGGCGGGCGCGGTGCTACGGCGGCACCGGATCGGGTCGGTGACCGTCGAGCCGGACGCCGTCGTGCTCGATGGTGAGATCCGGGGCCGGGTCGTTGTCGGTGCCGACGGTGCTTACTCGGTCATGCGGCAGGCGGTCGGGCTGGGCCCGGCGCGCCGGCGAGCCCTCGCCCTCCGGGGCTACGCGCCGACGAGGCCGGCGTGGGTGGGGCGACAGGTCATCGTCTTCAGCGAGACACGGCAGTCGTCGTACGCCTGGTCCTTCGACCGGGGTGACGGGTTCGCCAATGTTGGGTACGGCGAGCTGCTGCACGCCGGCCGGCCCGCCCACGGCCGTGCCGACCTGATGGGCCGGCTCGCGGAGCTGCTGCCGGGGGCGATGGAGGACGGCACGGCGTGGCGCGGGCACCACCTTCCCCTGTCGTCGTGGCGGCATCGACAACCGGACGGACGCGTGCTGCTGGCCGGCGACGCAGCCGGCCTGATCAACCCGATGACCGGCGAGGGCATCTACTACGCGGTGGCCACCGGGGTCGTCGCGGGCCGGTCGGCTGTGCAGGCGCTCGATGGTGGAAACGGCCAGGGGGCCGGTGCGGCCTGCCGGGTCGCCGTACGCTCCCTGCTCGGGCGACATCTCGTGCACACCTCCGTCGCGTCTCGGCTCGTGGGGCTGCCAGCGGTCGTGAACGCGGGGATCGGCGCGGCGGCACGCAACCAGGCAGTCTTCGACGACCTGGTCGAGATCGGGCTCGGTCGGGGGCGGATCACCGGGCGACTCCTGGGTGGCCTGGTCGCCTCGGGTCGAGATGACCTGCGGTTTCGTCGATAACTCCTGGGAAGTCGGTTGAACCGTCACCCACTCCGGGCGGTAGGGGCGCCCGCTCGACGATCCGAGACTTTCGGTACGACGATCCGAGACTTTCGGTACGACGATCCGAGACTTTCGGTACGACGATCCGAGACTTTCGGTACGACGATCCGAGCTCACAGGTCCTGATGGCGGCGGCGCGACTGCTCGGCGGCTCTCGCGACGTTGCTGTCCTCGCGGCGCCTCACGCGGGGCTGCCCGCGTGAGGCGCTAACCCTGCTGAGCCCGCTGGCGCAGTCAGGCAGGATCCTGTCTGCGGCGACGGTAGGCCCAGGTCAACGCGAGGAGGGCCGGGCCCCAGAGATTCAACGGCGCATAGCAAACGGTGAAGACAGCCGCCCAGAACGGGCTGGCCATGGCGCCCGGCTGACCAGTTGTCCAGACCTCCCAGAAACCCACCGTCCAGACCAGAATCAGCGCCACAGAACCCGCTGTGGCGGGAACGATGGCGGCCCTCGGTCGCACGGGACGGCCACCGATGAACGGCAACCACGCCGGAACCACCTCCCCCCATGGGCGGACCAGTCCGAAGGCGGTCAGCGCGACAGCCTCTGACAGGAGACTGATGACGGCGACGTAGACCGCGGGCCAGCCCCGAAGGATCGAAAGATCTCCCGAGCTGTCCAACATGCCCATGGAGAAACCGAACGCCACTGCCCAGCGCCACAGACTGGAGGGCAGGACCAGCAACGGAATGATGTGCGCCAGACGCTCGGCCCATCGCGGCACTGGCCGCTGCGCCAGTGGTTCGACACCCGGAGTGTCCTCGGACAGGACTTCAGCATGTGTGGACTCGATGATCGTCATGCATCCACTGTCGCCACACCTCGACCGCGGGCCATCCCCCCTCGGAGTGAATTGCCTCCCTCCATGGAGGGTGTCCGCAGCATGCGCCGCGAGGCTGGGCTGGTGAAGGCTCGGGCATCGGTATCGGGGCGTCGCGCGTCCTACCTAGGGTCTCGGATCGTCCGACGGCAGGTCTCCGAAGATCGGGGTCAGGCGGGGGACTGGCGCAGCTGAGACGTCCGCCGCTCGGCAGCGGTGGGGCTGGCCGGGGCGGAGTCAGGGGGGGTGGGAGCTGTGTGGTTGGCCACCCCCGCCAACGACGCACAGATCTGATGGACGATACGGCGGCTGATCGGCAGTGACAGGTGGCCGACTCCCCGGACGAGGACGTTCTCGACAGTGAGGTCGGGATGCTCCAGCCGGGCGTGATGGGCCGGGATGATGAGCTGGTCGACATCGCTGTGGAACACCAGGAAACGGGTCGAACACCCGGGCGCCGGCTGCGAGAGCTCGGCCATCACGTCGCTGTTGGGGAGGAGCTGACGCACCACGGGCAGCGGCACCAGCCAGGCCGCCACGGTGCCGTGGTGTGGCGTGCCGAGCGTGACGACGGTCTCGACGCGGTCATGGCCGCCGGTCTGGGCGTAGTAGCGGGCGATCAGGCCGCCGAGGCTGTGCCCGACGATGTGCACCTTGTCGGCGCCGGTCTGCTCGCAGAGGTCGTCGACGAACTCCCCGAGCGCGGCGGCCGTCTGACGTATGTCGCCGGTGTGCGGGCCGTAGGAGAACGTCCGGATGCAGCCGAACCCGCGGCGGCGCAGCCCTCGGCGCAGCAGGGCGAAGATCGTTCGGTTGTCGACGATGCCGTGGACCAGCACGATCGGGGTCGCCGCTGCCGCCACGTCGGAGGCCAGCAGGCTCCGTTGCGCGAGCGACAGATGGTCGATGCCGAAGACCCGCGGGTCCACGTCGTCGCCGGCGTCGCGCAACAGCCCGAGGGGGTACGTCGCCGCGTGCGCTGCGACCCAGCCGACCTCGACGGCGACTGCGGAGACGGCTCGGAGGGCCGGTCCCAGCGGACCCAACGGTCTGCACCACCTCTCGGCTCGTCATGCGAAGGCGTCATGTCTCACCCCCCGACGGATCTTTGATGCTAACGGGAGATGACCCGACTCGCTCGGAGTACTCGCTCATTCGTTAGTCTGCGAACGTCGGATGTCGTGTGGGAGGACCCGCGACGTCCCGGACCGACAGACGTGAGGCGGTGAGCGACGATGGCTCCGATTCGCATCGTGGTGGCCAAGCCAGGGCTCGACGGACATGACCGTGGCGCCAAGGTGATTGCCCGGGCGCTCCGAGACGCCGGGATGGAGGTCATCTACACCGGGCTGCACCAGACGCCCGACCAGATCGTGGACACCGCCATCCAGGAGGACGCCGACATCGTGGGCCTCTCGGTGCTGTCGGGTGCGCACATGACGCTCTTCAAGAAGGTCCTGGAGCTCCTGGAGGAACGGGACGCCCGCGACATCCTCGTCTTCGGCGGCGGCATCATCCCCGAGAGCGACATCCCGCTGCTGGAGCAGGCCGGGGTCGCCAAGATCTTCACCCCGGGTGCCAAGACCCAGGACGTCGTCGACTGGGTCAACGCGGCGATGGCTCCGCAGACCTGACAGCCAGCCGGTCACGCTCGCCGGTCGGCTGGGTCTGCTGGGTCGGGCGGGTTCAGGGTGTCGGCACCTCATGGGCCCGGACGAACTCGGCGATCAACCGAGCCACCTCCTCCGGGCGGCTCTGCTGGACCCAATGACCGGCATCCAGGTCGTGCCGAGTGAGGTCCGAGCAGTACTGCGGCAGGTCCTCGAAGACGGCCGGCGTGATGTAGCGGTCCCGCAGCGCCACGATGAGCTGGATCGGGATGTCGGTGTGCAAGGAGTGCCGCCCGCGGGAACCGTGACGCAGGTTCACCCGATAGAGACCGAGCCCGTTGACGGCATCCTGCATGACCGTCGGTGCCGCGTGCCGTAGTCCGAGGAAGCGCCGCGCCGACTCCGGGGTGCGCAGCATCCGGCGCAGGGCCGCCTCCGGCAGGCGAGGAACCTGGAAGGCTGTCAGGTACCACGAGTGGGCCAGCTGGCGCACCAGCGCTCGACGCCGGTGCCAGTCACCGTGTCGCGAGCGGCGTGCCCAGACGCCGAAGTGGCCCAGGCTCGGCCCGCTGATCGTCGTGTACGACGCGATCCGGTCGCGCAGCCGCTCATCGGTACGGGCCAGCAGCACCGACTCCCACGTGTGCACCGAGCCCCAGTCGTGCCCGACGAGATGCACGGCTCGGTCAGGGGAGACTGCGTCGATGACGGCCACCAGGTCGCTCACCAGATGGGAGACGTGGTAGCCGTCCGTCGATGCCGGGGCGGTCGACTCGCCCGCCCCACGGACGTCGTAGGCAACACATCGGAAGCCACCTGACAGCCGCGCGATGACGCTCAGCCAGACTGCGTGCGTGTCGGGGTAGCCGTGCACGAAGACCACCACAGGGCCTCCGTCGCCGGCCTCGAGCACGTTGAGCGTGACGCCGTCGCCCGCGCAGGAACGTCGGGTCCCCCCGAAGTGCCGCTCCTCGTCCATCTCGCATCCCTCCTTGCCGGCTCACCCCGAGTCTCGCAGACGCCGCAGCAGCGTTAGGCTCCCGAGTGTCCTGTCCCGCCGACCAGCAGAAGGACGGCAACATCGTGGATCTGATGGAATACCAGTCGAAGGAGCTCTTCGCCAAGCATGACGTGCCGGTCACCCTCGGCGTAGTGGCCGAGACCGTGGAGGAGGCGCGCGCGGGAGCCGAGTCGCTCGGCGGTGCCGTCGTGGTGAAAGCTCAGGTGAAGGCCGGCGGGCGTGGCAAGGCGGGCGGGGTCAAACTGGCCAAGACGCCAGCCGAGGCAGCGGACCGCGCCTCGGACATCCTCGGCATGACCATCAAGGGTCTCACCGTCAACCGGGTCCTGGTCGCGCCCGCGGCCGACATCAAGGAGGAGTACTACTTCTCCTTCCTGCTGGACCGCTCCAACCGCTCGTATCTGTGCATCGCGAGTGTCGAGGGTGGCGTCGAGATCGAGGAGGTCGCGAGGACCAACCCCGACGCGGTGAAGCAGATCCCGATCGACCCTGGCACCGGCGTCGACGATGCCAAGGCCCGCGAGATCGTCGCGACGGCGGGGTTCCCTGCGGACCTGACCGACCAGGCGGTCCTCCTGGTCACCCGGCTGTGGAAGGTCTTCACCGAGGAGGACGCCACGCTCGTCGAGATCAACCCGCTCGCCCGGCTGGGTGACGGCACCTTGGAGGCGCTGGACGGCAAGGTGACACTCGACGACAACGCGGAGTTCCGGCACCCGGAGCACGCCAGCTTCGAGGACAAGGCGACCACCGACCCGCTCGAGGCGCTGGCCAAGGAGAAGGGTCTCAACTACGTCAAGCTCGACGGCGAGGTCGGCATCATCGGCAACGGCGCGGGACTCGTGATGTCGACGCTCGACGTGGTGGCCTACGCCGGCGAGGCGCACCAAGGGGTCAAACCCGCGAACTTCCTCGACATCGGCGGCGGAGCCTCGGCACAGGTGATGGCCGACGGCCTTCACGTGATCCTCAGCGACCAGCAGGTCAAGGCCGTCTTCGTCAACGTCTTCGGAGGCATCACGTCGTGCGACCAAGTGGCCCACGGCATCGTCGGGGCCCTCCAGCTGCTCGGCGCGGAGGAGACCAAGCCGCTCGTCGTACGGCTCGACGGCAACAACGTCGACGAGGGTCGACGCATCCTGATCGAGGCAGCCCATCCGCTCGTGACGCTGGTCGACACGATGGATGGCGCCGCAGACCGCGCCGCCGAGCTGGCGAGCAAGTGAGGACCTGACCATGTCGATCTTCCTGAACTCCGACTCCCGGGTCATCGTCCAAGGCATCACGGGTGGCGAAGGCACCAAGCACACCGCGCTGATGTTGAAGGCGGGCACGACGGTCGTCGGCGGCGTCAACGCTCGCAAGGCGGGTACGACGGTCACCCACGGCGACCTCGAGCTTCCTGTCTTCGGCACCGTCGCGGAGGCGATGGAGAAGACCGGGGCAAACGTCTCCGTCGTCTTCGTACCGGCCGCCTTCACCAAGGCCGCCATGACCGAGGCGGTCGACGCCGGGATCCCGTTGCTGGTGGTCATCACCGAAGGGGTGCCGGTGCAGGACTCGGCCGAGGTCTGGGCCGACGTGCAGGCGAAGGGCAACCGCACCAGGATCATCGGGCCCAACTGTCCCGGCGTGATCACTCCCGGCGTCGCGTTGGCCGGGATCACCCCCGCCACCATCAGCGGCACGGGACCGATCGGGCTGGTCTCGAAGTCCGGCACTCTGACCTACCAGATGATGTTCGAGCTACGCGAGATCGGCTTCTCGACCGCCGTCGGGATCGGTGGTGACCCGGTCATCGGCACCACCCACATCGACTGCCTGAAGGCGTTCGAGGACGACCCCGAGACCGAGGCGATCGTGATGATCGGGGAGATCGGCGGCGACGCGGAGGAGCGGGCCGCGGCCTACATCAAGGACCACATCACCAAGCCCGTCGTCGGCTACGTCGCCGGCTTCACGGCGCCGGAGGGCAAGACGATGGGCCACGCAGGCGCCATCGTGTCGGGATCGTCCGGGACGGCCGCGGCCAAGCAGGAGGCGCTCGAGGCCGCCGGTGTGCGAGTCGGGAAGACCCCGTCTGCGACGGCCCAGCTGATCCGGGACCTGCTGAAGAGCGGCTGACCGCCGATCGGGCATGGGAAAGGCCCGCCGACCCGGGCTCGACCGTTGACAGCGCCAGCCAGCCTTAACGGGAGAGAGCCGTGGACCGGCGGGCGCGGACGTCTCTGGTGGGGCCTTCACCTGGGATAACCGCCCTTGTCGACGGCTTCTTTTCGCCGTGATGTGGTTCGGCTGGGGCCAGGCCGAGGCCCGTCATGGCTGGTGGTCCCGCTGGTGGTGGGCGTGGCGCTCGGAGTGCTCACGCTCGTGTTGGGCGTGGTCATGACAGCACCCCGATCCGTCAGGTACGGAGCCGTTCCGCGGCACGACGGGCCAGCGCGATGAACGCAGCCTGCGTCATGTCTGCGGTCGGGGCGGGAGTGAACGTCAGCTGCGCCACCTGTCCACCTCGACGCACCAGCGCCATCCGGACCAGCTGCGGCGGTCCCTTGGTCTCAGTCCGGCTGAGCTCCCAGACCCGTCCGTTCGTGCGGTGGGCGGAGAAGGACGTCGAGCGCTCAACGCTGAGCCTGTTCTGCCGACTGTGACACGAGCGGACGTTGTCGGCGACGTTGTGGACGAAGCCGCGGGCGGCGCTGGGGTCCGGGAAGGAGCCGATCGTCTCGGTCACGCCGAAGGAGGCGGGGAGCTTCGTCGCGTGCGGAATGCGGTACGTCGCCGAGCTGACCGTGCCGGCCCCTCCCTTGCCGAAGTCGGCGACGTCGCACGCGGTCGCCGACGGATTGCCCGCCACCGTTCTCGGAATGGTGCCGTCCCAGGGCGGCACGATCGCGCCGACCAGTGGCAGGTCGACCAGCGACAGGAAGCCGCCGGTCGCGTCCACGCTCGGCGGTGGGGATGCCATGACCCGGTATGGCGGCGGCCCGCAGCCGGGCGACCCCTTCCGACATACGCCGTGCACGGTGTCAGCGACGAGGCGCACCAGCGCGTCCGGGCTGAAGGTCAGTGGGCGTCCCGGAGCCGAGGCCGCCGACAGCGTGGTCACCGTCGCACCCGACTGCGCGATCACGACGGACATGGTGACCACTCCACCCGGGGCAGGAGCGCGCAGCGTGAACATCTGCGCGCGGTTGCCGAGCCCATGGACGACGGCGTAGTCGACGAGCTGGTGAGCGCGGCACCCGGCGAAGCCCTCCACCACCTGACGGAAGGCCCGGTGGGCCTCCGCGCCAGTAGGCGCTCCTTGCAGCACCTCCCGGACGAGTCCGTCGATCCGGCTGTCCGTCGCGACGTATGCGCTCACCCAGGTCACGTTGGGTGGTGGGTTGGCAGCCGCGGCGACACACGCGCCGTAGACGCTGGTGCGCGTCGGGATGGCCACGCGAGGAAGTGGCCGCCATCTCGTCCCCGAGCCGGCCTGGTCGAGCTGGTGGGACGTCAGCAGGGTGTCATACCCGAGAGGAGGTGTCGCCGGCTGAGACGGCTCGGTCGACGTGGGCGACGTGGTGGGTGGTGCCACCCGGGGCGGGGAAGCGAGCGGGCGGGCCGCCGTGACGGCCCCGGCCCCGGCGGCGACGGCCACGAGCGTCAGGCCCAGCAGCCCGGTGAGCGCCCAGCGCCGGTGGGTGCCCGACCGCTCGATATCCGCGGCCGCCGGCATCGTCCGGCTCCGCAGGTCGTCACCGAGTCGCGACAGCCGCTCCTGTAGCCCGGTCGGTGTGCTGTCGATGCCCGCGCTGTGCAGGAAGCTGGCGGTCCGGGCCAGCGCCTGCTCGGCGGCCGCATCGGTCAGCCCCACCTCGCGGGCAGCCGGTGCGAGGTCCTGCTGGCCCAGCCGGCGTACCACGAGCAGCCGCCTGCTGGTGCGGTCGAGAGCCGTGAGGGCGGTCAGCAGCCGCCGGTTGTCCTCGGACCCCGCCCGCCGCGGCCGGGTGACCTGCGGCCGGCTGTCCAGGCGCTTGACCGCACGGTCGCGCACCCACCTGTCGATGCTCGCGAGACCGGAGAGGCGGTGCCAGTGCTGGCTGGCCGAGATGAAGGCCTCCTCGAGAGCGTCCTCGGCAGCATCGGCATCCCCGCAGTAGGCGTAGAGCTGCAGCAACAGGCGCTGATGGGACTCCGCATAGGCGTCGTCGAACGCGGTGAGACGCGACAAAGAACGGCGCTCCTCAGGCGGGGGACAAGGTTGGCTCTGTCGTATGACGGTAGACGATCTTCGTGACGGAGCCACATCCGTGCTGTGAGCAGCCGGGTCGCGGCGTGTCAGCCGGGATTGCGGCTGGCCCTCCGCGACGATGGTCGCGATGACCGATGTCTTGTCGCGACCGATCCTTCGGGTAACGCCGACGGCGACGCCTCCGGCCCGGCCGGTGGCGCTCGTGGGCGCTCTCGGAGCGGCAGCTGTCGCCCTCGCCGGTCTGCTGCTCTGTCTTGGCGTGAGCACCACGGGCTGGTTCGCCGCCGACAGCGGTTCCTTCGCCCAGGCCATCGGCGTCGGAGCGCTGGGCTGGCTCGTCGGTAGCGGCTCCGGACTCACCGGCGGCGGGGTCCTGGTGCACGCCGTGCCGCTGGGCTACCTCCTGGCCGCCGCCTATGCCCTGTTCCGGGTCGGTCGGTGGGCCGGCGCCACGTCCCGGGTCGAGTCATGGCAGGACCTCGCCGTCGGATCGCTTGCCATGTGTGGTGCCTATGCCGGGGTCGGTTTGGTGACGGCTCTGGTGACGAACGTCGGCGGCGTCCATGCTCCCGGAGCCAGGGTGGTGGGTGCCTTCGTGCTCACCGCCGGAGTCTTCGGCGGGGCTGGACTGCTCCGCGGCTCCGGGCGCGACGAAGCTCTGCTGGCTCGGCTTCCCGGCGGCGTGCGGGCCTCCCTCGTGGGCGGTATCGCCGGCGCGCTTGCCATGGTGTGCGTGAGCGCCCTCGTGTTCGTCGCCTCGATGGTGGCCCACTTCTCGACCGCGGACACCCTCGCCGATGGCATGCATGCCGGTGTGGTCGGGGGCGCCATCCTGGCGCTCATCGGCGCGGCGGTGGTCCCCAACGCGGTGCTGTGCGCCGGCGCTTTCGTGGTGGGCCCCGGTTTCGCTGTCGGCGGTGGCACCCAGGTCTCCCCGAGCGGGGTCCATCTCGGTCTGCTGCCGGACTTCCCGGTGCTTGCTGCCTTGCCGCAGTCGACGGATGCCTGGTGGCTGCCAGTTCTGGTCGTCGTCCCGCTGATGGCGGGTGGGGTCGCCGGGCTGGTGGCGACCAGGAGGTATGCCGTCGGCGGCGTGGACCGGGCGGCGCTCTGGGGGGTGCTCGCGGGTCTCATCGGGGGCACCTGCTTCGGGCTCATGACGTTCTTCGCAACCGGCGCCGTCGGTCCTGGCCGGCTGGAGCACATCGGTCCGGATGTGTTGCTCACGACCCTCGTGTCCGCCGCCGCGTTTGCGCTCGGCGGTGCCGTGGCGGCCGCCGCCCGGACCTGGCGGGCCGGGGCTCGCACGTCTCCCGGTGGACGTTCGTGGCGGCGGCTGCTGCCGAGCCGAGGCAGCGGCGCAGCCGCCGACCCCGGCGCCGGGGCCGCCCCAGTCGCCGCGCCCGCTGCGGGGGAGTCGGTCGCGGCGGAGCCTGCTGTGACGGAGTCCGCCGTCGTCGACGGAGTCGAGGCAGGACCCGCAGCTGCCGAGCCGGTGGCCGTAGCCGACCCGGCCGACGACGAGGTGACCCAGCAGATCGGCACGCCGACCGAGTCCGACTGACCGGTGCCGCGACCCGGTCGCTATCGTGGGCGCCGTCACGTCCGTTGAGCACTCGCTCGCAACCGGAAGGGCTCCGGTGCCCGCTCGCCTCGTCGTCCTGGTCTCCGGGACAGGCACCAACCTGCAGGCGCTCCTCGACGCATCCGCCGACCCCGCCTACGGCGCCCTGGTCGTCGCGGTGGGCGCCGACCGGGCCGGCACACTCGCGCAGCAGCGCGCCACTGACGCCGGGGTGCCGACGTTCGTGCTGCCCCTTCCGTCGTTCGCGACCCGGACCGACTGGGACCGGGCCCTGACCGAGGAGGTCGCTCGCCACGAGCCTGACCTCGTCGTGTTGGCGGGCTTCCTGAAGCTCGTCGGGCCGCCGTTCCTGGATCGGTTCGGCGGGCGTTTGGTCAACACCCATAACGCGCTGTTGCCGTCGTTCCCCGGCATCCACGGCCCGAGAGATGCTCTTGCCTACGGCGTCAAGGTCACCGGCGCCACGCTGTTCGTCGTCGACGCGGGGGTCGACACGGGCGTCGTCGTCGACCAGGTCGCCGTACGCGTGGAGGACGACGATGACGTCGAGTCGCTGACCGGGCGGATCAAGGCCGCGGAGCGGGCGATGCTCGTGGACTGTGTGGGCCGGATGGCCCGCGAAGGATTCACCGTCACCGGAAGGAAGGTCACGATCCCGTGAGCGACGACAAGCGGCCGATCAGACGCGCCCTCATCTCCGTCTACGACAAGGACCGCCTCGAGGAGGTGGCGGCGGCTCTCTCCGCTGCCGGCGTCGCGATCGTCTCGACGGGGTCCACCGCGGCGCGCATTGCTGCGACCGGGACGGCCGTCACGCCCGTGGAGGAGCTGACCGGGTTCCCGGAGTGCCTCGACGGGCGGGTCAAGACCCTGCACCCGCGGGTGCATGCCGCGATCCTGGCCGACCTTCGGCTGGAGTCGCACGCCACCCAGCTCGAGGAGCTCGGCATCGAGCCGTTCGACCTGGTGATCTCGAACCTCTACCCGTTCCGCGAGACGGTGATGTCGGGCGCCTCCTCCGACGAGTGCGTCGAGCAGATCGACATCGGCGGGCCGTCGATGGTCCGCGCGGCGGCCAAGAACCACCCGTCGGTCGCCGTCGTGACGTCGCCCAGCCAGTACGACGAGCTGCTGGCCGCGCTGGCGTCGGGTGGCTACACGCTGACGCAGCGACGGCGGCTCGCCGCCGAGGCCTTCGCGCACACCGCGTCGTACGACGTCGCCGTGGCAGCCTGGATGGGCCTCGCGCTGGCCGACACCAGCGACGGAACCGGCTTCCCCGCCTGGACCGGGGCGACGTGGGAGCGGTCGGCGGTCCTGCGCTACGGCGAGAACCCGCACCAGCGGGCGGCGCTCTACCGGCACTGGCGCGGTGGCCTGGCCGACGCCGAACAGCTCCACGGCAAGGAGATGTCCTACAACAACTACGTCGACACCGACGCGGCCCGGCGTACGGCCTTCGACTACGGCGACCCGGCCGTGGCGATCATCAAGCACGCGAACCCCTGCGGCATCGCCGTCGGCACCGACGTGGCGGAGGCGCACCGCCGGGCACACGCGTGTGATCCGGTCTCCGCGTTCGGCGGGGTGATCGCCGCCAACCGCCCGGTGTCGCTGGCGATGGCCGAACAGGTTGCGGAGATCTTCACTGAGGTCATCGTGGCGCCGGCCTACGACGAAGGGGCGGTGGAGGTGTTGGCGCGCAAGAAGAACATTCGGGTGCTCGTCTGCCCGCCGGACTCGCATCCCGACCCGGTGGAGTTTCGGGGGATCAGCGGCGGGGTGCTCATGCAGACCGTCGACCGGGTCGACGCCGAGGGTGACGACCCGAAGACCTGGACCCTCGCCAGCGGCCCGGCGGCCGACCAGGCGACGCTCAACGACCTGGCCTTCGCCTGGCGCGCCTGCCGAGCCGTCAAGTCGAACGCGATCCTGCTGGCGTCGGACGGAGCATCGGTCGGCATCGGGATGGGCCAGGTCAACCGCGTCGACTCCGCCCGGCTCGCGGTGTCACGAGCCGGGGAGCGGGCCGCCGGGTCCGTCGCCGCATCAGACGCCTACTTCCCCTTCCCGGACGGCCTCGAGGTACTGCTCGAGGCCGGCGTGCGGGCCGTCGTCCAGCCCGGAGGGTCGATCCGCGACGACGTCGTGGTGGCCGCGGCCGAGGCGGCCGGCGTGACGATGTACCTGACCGGCTCCCGGCACTTCTACCACTGACCCGATCCTGGTTTCCCCGCCGCCCCCATCCCCGGAATTGCGGGAAAACGCAGGTTTTCAGCGCCCTGAAACCTGCGTTTTCCCGCAATTCGCGGCCGGGGAAGGCTCAGGAGACGCGCGCTTTGCGGCCGCGCAGCGGGCGGTTGAAGCGAGCCAGCCTTCGCCACAACCTGGCGCGACCTTCCGCCGACAGGCTCGACTCCCCGACGCGTGGCCGCCATCCCGCGAGTCGACCGACCTCGTGCGGGACGCCGAGTGCCTCCTCGGCATCGCGAAGGACCCGGTCGGGGTTGCCGAGGATCTCCTTGGCGACATAGCCGTAACGTTCCCACCCCTCCCGGCTGAGCGCCTTCTCCCGGATCAGGTCGGCCTGGTGCTGCTCCCGTTCGCGGTGCACCCCTCCGTCGTACTCCGGCAGCCGCCGGGTGCCGTTGACCCTCAGGTCGGCGCGCGCGATGAACGCCCCCTGCGGGTCCAGGATCGTGACCTGCGGCTCGACGGCGATCCCGCAGGTCACGTGCAATAGCCGCAGCACGGTCTCCCAGGGCGACTCGCTCCGCCCGTCGCAGAGCTGGAGCGCCTGGCGCAGTCGAGGCAGCCCTCGCTGGCGGGATCGGATGGCCGCCTCGAGACTGGCCGGGCTGCAAAGCCGCCTCTGGAATGTGTTGTCGAGGGCGACGACCAGGTCAATGAGGCTCAGGTCCTCGGCCAGCTGGCCGAGACAGACCTCCGGGGGTACGACGGGTATGTCGGCAACGCTGACCGGCGGTGGCAGTGCGCCGCGACTGCGGAAGACATAGCAGCCGGCCCGCTCCGGCCGGAGCCGACCCGGCGGCACCACGGCTAGCAGAGGGAGCCACGACGGCAGGCTCGGTACGGGGATCCCGTAGAGGAGGGCCGCCGATAGGTGAGCGATCGCGGCGTCGGCCGGCAACAGCCGGGCCAGTCTCGCGTACCTGAGGGAGAGCGGCACGTCCTCATCGACGGCCGGCTGGGGTGCGTAGAGACCGTGACTGACGCGGCTCCAGCCGGGGCCGTTGAGCCGACCGCGGGTGACTCCGTGCGCCAGCGCCTCTCGGGTGCGCAGGACGTCGCTCTGTGGACCTTCCGGCATCATGCCTCTTGCCATGTCGGGAGCCTGCCTGGCGGGAGCAGCCACGAAGGCCGACGATGGGATGCCTGTGCACGGTGAACCCGGCGGCCCGGCGATTGGGGACGGGGCTGCCCGGGTGGGCGTGCGAGAATCCCCCTCGTGACCGCACAGATCCTCGACGGCAAGGCCACGGCCGCCGCAATCCTGGACGACCTCACCCACCGCGTCGCGCGTCTGGTGGACGCCGGCATCCGACCGGGCCTCGGGACCGTCCTCATCGGAGACGACCCCGGCAGCCAGGCCTACGTCGCCGGCAAGCACCGCGACTGCGCCAAGGTCGGGATCGCGTCGATTCGGGAGCATCATCGCGCCGACATCAGCCAGGACTTCCTCGAGGAGCGGATCGCGGCACTCAACGCCGACCCCGCCTGCACCGGGTTCATCGTCCAGCTGCCGCTGCCCGCGCATCTCGACACGCAGCGCGCACTGGAGCTCGTCGACCCCGCCAAGGATGTCGACGGGCTGCACCCGACCAACCTCGGGCGACTCGTGCTGATGTATGACGCGACACTGCCCTGCACCCCGCGCGGGATCGTGGAGCTGCTCGCGGCCTACGACGTCCCGGTCAAGGGCGCCGACGTGTGTGTCGTCGGTCGTGGGGTCACGGTCGGCCGGCCGCTTGGGCTGCTGCTGACCCGCCGTACCGAGAATGCGACCGTCACGTTGTGCCACACCGGCACCCGCGACCTTGCCGGGCATCTTCGGCGGGCCGACATCATCGTGGCCGCCGCGGGCGTGGCCGGTCTCGTCGAGGCCGACATGGTCAAGCCAGGAGCGACCATCCTCGACGTCGGGACGTCTCGCGTCGACGGCAAGCTGGTGGGTGACGTCTCCGTCGCCGCCTACGAGGTTGCCGGCGCCGTTGCGCCGATGCCGGGAGGGGTGGGCCCGATGACCCGCGCCATGCTGCTCAGCAACGTCGTCGAGACGGCGGAACGCGCGGCCGCCTCGGCGTGAACTGGCTGAAGAAACCCTCGACGACGGGCGGGATCATCTATCTCGTCGTCGTGGGGATGCAGGTGGTCGGCCTGCTGCTCGTGGCGCTCGGACCCTGGCGGTCCGGGGTGACCGTGATGGGTCTCGGCTTCGGACTCGGTTTCGTGAGCCGGATGGTGCTGCCCGACGACCGGGCCGGGATGTTGCGGGTGCGGCGGCGGTTGCTCGACCTTGCCACGCTCGCGATGTGCTCCGGGACGCTGCTGGCGATGGCGATCCTGATCCCCAACCGGCCATGACCAACCTGGTCGGCCCTGCTGCTTCCCAGCCCCTCTCGGGGTCATTAGAGTGTGGGACACCGTTGGTGCGTATGAAGAATCGGGTTGTTTGATGCGCAACAGATCCGCCGATATCGACTGGGTGCAGCATGCCCTCACCCACGCCCGCTACGAAGTGCTGCCGACAGCGAAGATCGAGACGACCGTGGTCGGGTCGGTGCCACGCGATGTCACTCTCACCGTCACCGCCAGTGCCAACAAGGGAATCGCGGCCACGCTCGACCTCACCGAGCGGCTGATCGGCCACGGCTATCAGGTAGTGCCGCATCTGGCGGCCCGGATGATCTCCGGACGGGGCGAGCTCGCGGAGATCGTGGCCCGGCTGAAGGAGCTGGGCGTCGACAACGTCTTCTGCCCGGCCGGGGACGCCGACCCGCCCGCGGGCGACTACGTGGGGGCGCTCGCGCTGCTCGAGCATCTGTCCGAGATGGGCCGGCCGTTCGGGCACGTCGGCATCACCGGCTATCCCGAGTCACACCCCGACATCGAGGATGACGTGGCCATCCAGTCGATGTGGGACAAGCGGCTGCACGCGACCTACATCGTCAGCAACCTGTGCTTCGACCCGGAGGTGATCAGCGGCTGGATTCGCCGGGTACGCCGCCGTGGCGTCGACCTTCCCGTGCTCGTCGGGCTGCCCGGGCCGGTCGAGCGCGCCAAGCTGCTGGCGATGGCCACCAAGATCGGGGTCGGTCAGTCGATGCGGTTCCTCAGCACGCACGTCGGCACCTTCGCCAGGATCGCCGCCCCGGGCGGTTACAACCCGGAGAAGTTCCTCCACAAGGCCTCGCCGGTTCTCGGAGACCCGGCGATCCGGGTCGATGGCCTGCACCTCTTCACGTTCAACCAGGTGGCGGAGACGGAGAGCTGGCGGCAGGCCTTGCTGCGCTGACGTCGTCGGCGCTCGGCAAGCAGTGCCAGCAGCTCGCGCTCGAGGCCGTGGTGACCGGTCTCGATGACCGTGAGCGGGAGGTCGAGGGCACCAGCAGCCCATCGGGCCATCGCCTCGAGCTCGGGATCGGGCTGCTGGGCCAGCCATACGACGCGCGTGTAGTGGGCGAAGTAGGCGTCGCGCAGCTCGGGGTGGCGGTCGAGGCCGAGCTCCTCGAGCACCGTCCGGGCGAACGACCGGACCAGGAAATCAGTGAACAGGTACGTCCCGGGCTGCTCGTCGAAGAAGCGCGCGATCCGCTCGGCGCCACCGTAGACGTCATAGCAGTGCAGCCCGGCCAGCCGGCGGAGGCCGAGCCGCTCGCAGACCGCGTCGAGCGCCCCGTAGCTGCCGCAGTCGGCATAGCCGACCGCCACCCGGTCGTACCTCTCCATCAGCTCCTGCCCGAGCGCCTCGACCTCGCCGGCGATGAGCTCGGGGCGGTTGTGCAGAAGGGGCGGCAACGGGTAGACGTCGAGGCTGAGGCCGCGGTCTGCCGCGATCTGAGAGATCGGCTGAGCGATGGCACCGCAGGCTACGACGGCGACCCGGGCCGGCGTGGCTTGAGTCGCACCGCGTCGCTCAGCCAGGGAAGGCGAGCTGGTCGACGAACGCGTCATTGAAGTCGGGACGGTCGGAGAGCTCGACATACCTCACCTCCTCGAGCAGGGCGAGCGCGCCCTTGCGCTCCTGCATGCTGAGCAACACCATCTTGGCGCCTTCGCCAGCGACGTTGCCCGCGCTCACGATCCGCAGCACCGGCAGCTTGGGGACGAGCCCGATCCGTACTGCGCTCGCGGGCGAGAGATAGGTCCCGAACGACCCGGCGAGCAGCACCTGCTGGACATCGGTGGGCGGCACTGCGAGCTCTTCGAGAAGGAGCGTCCACCCGGTGGAGATCGCCGCCTTGGCGAACTGAAGCTCGCGGATGTCACGCTGGCTGAGATAGACCGACTCGGCGATGTCGCCCTCGTGGCCCGGGCGCCAGGCAAGCGCGAACACCCGCTCCTGACCGATGCGTCCCAGCCGTGCGGCGATGCCCGGGGCCAACGTCGCCGCCGCATCCTCCGCGACGTAGCGACCACTCGCGTCGACCAGCCCGACCTTGACCAGCTCCGCGACCGCGTCGACGAGACCTGAGCCGCAAAGGCCCTGGGCTTCGACGTCGCCGATGACCTGGCAGGTGACGTCATCGTCGCTCACCTTGACGACCTCGATCGCCCCGTCGGCGGCCCGCATCCCGCACCGGATGGCACCGCCCTCGAACGCCGGCCCGGCCGGCGCCGCGGTCGACAGGATCCGCTCGCCGTCGCTCAGGACGATCTCGCAGTTGGTGCCGACGTCGATGAACAGCCGGATCCGCTTGTCCCGGTCCATCCCGGACGCGAGCATGCCCGCCACGATGTCGCCACCCACATAGGCGCCGAGAGCGGGCAGCAGGACG
Source organism: uncultured Actinomycetota bacterium (assembly GCA_963820035.1). Taxonomy (GTDB): domain Bacteria; phylum Actinomycetota; class Actinomycetes; order Propionibacteriales; family Nocardioidaceae; genus JAWWPG01. The sequence continues at coordinate 364,218 of CAWFYK010000001.1, forward strand.
GCACGGGCGCGCGGGTGGACGGACACCCCGACGTCGGAGGCCAGCAGCTCCGGGAAGACGGCGGTGGACATGACGAACGGTGCCACGCCCAGCGGCTCGGGATCGATCCCGAGGGCGAGGGCCGTCATCGTGGCGTTGCCCGCCACGGCGATCTCGTAGACCTCCGACGGATCGACTCCGCCCTCTCGGCAGACCTCCGCGGCGAGCTCGTCGAGCGTTGCGTGAGCCAGCTCGGTCAGCCGCTGGAGCATGTCCGGGTCCAGCATGGTGGCGCTGATCCTGGTGATGACGTCCCCGCCGAACGGCTGCTGCTTGTTGAGCATCGATGCCACCGCAGCTGGCGTCCCGGTCGCGGTGTCGAGCAGGGTGGCGACCACGGTCGTCGTACCGAGGTCAAAAGCAATGGCGAAGCGGCGCTCGGTCGTGTCACCCGCCTCGACGTCGATGAGCACGTCATCGACGACAACGGCGGTGACCTTGTAGTCGTTGTCGCGGGCCACCTTCGGCAGCCGGCGGAGCGCCTGGAGGTCCGCGCGGACCTCGAGGTCGTCGAGGGCGGCCAGCAGCCTGTCGAGGTCGGTGGTCTGGTCCTGCAGGCTGGGCTCGGTGAGCTCGACGTATCGCTTCTGGATTGCCGGGCGCAGGATCACCTGCCGACCGACCCCGACGGTCGCGGCCTTGGGGCGGGTCACGAGCGGCGGTACGTCGATCGAGAGGTCCCGGGTGGCCTGTGCGAGACAGGCCAGCCGCCAGCCGTCGTCGAGCTGCTCGGTCGTGAACGACCGCAGGTCGAGCCGGGACACCGGCACCGACCCGTCGACGATCCTGACCTTGCACTTCTTGCAGGTGCCGTGTCCGCCGCAGGTCGAGTCGATCGCGATGCCGTTCCAGCTGGCGGCGTCGAAGACGCTGACGCCGGGCGGCACTCGGAACTCGCGGTCTGCGGGCGTGAAGTGCAGCCGGACCCGGCCGGTGCCGTCGTGGCCGACGCCCTGATCCGAACCCGGAATGGCCGGAGGGACGATCAACCCCTCGCGCCCGAGGGGTTCGATGCTCCTCTCGTCGTCGGCGCCGAGCGTCATGGGGCAGCAGCCTGCGCGGCCTTCTCGGCGGCCGCCTGGGCGGCCTGCTTGGCGCGGAAGGCAGCGATCCAGGCACCGCCCCACTCGTCGTGACCGAGCAGGACGTCGGCCGCCTTCACCGCCTCGACGACCTGTGGGGTCCGGGCATCCATGATCGCGCTCGTCAGGCCCGCGTGCATCGCCATCGGCAGGAACGTCGCGTTGATCGCATGACGACCGGGCATTCCAAAGGAGACGTTGGAGGCACCCAGCGTCATGTTGACCCCGAACTCGTCGCGGATCCGATGAATCGTCTCGTAGGCGACGTTGACGATGGTGGGGTCGGCCCCGATCGGCATCGCCAACGCGTCGATCACGATGTCGTCGGGCGTCAGGCCGTACTTGTCCACGGCTGTGTCGAGGATCTTCTTGGTCAGCTGGAGACGCTTGTCGGCCTCCATCGGGATCTCGTCGTGGTCGTTGGGCAGGGCGATCACCGCCGCGCCGTAGTGCTTCACCATCGGCAGGATGGCCGCCATCCGGTCGTCCTCGGCGGTGATGGAGTTGACCAGAGCTCTTCCCTGGTATGCCGACAAGCCCGCCTCGAGTGCCTCGACCACTGACGAGTCGATGCAGATGGGCAGATCGGTGAGCTGCTGGATCATCGTGATCGCGCGCCGGAGCAGCTCCGGCTCGTCGGTGAGCGGCACGCCCATGTTGACGTCGAGCACCATCGCCCCCCCGGCGACCTGGGCCTCGACGTCACGCTCGATCGCCGACAGGTCGCCGTCGCGCAGCTGCTGCTGGAAGATCTTGCGGCCGGTGGGGTTGATCCGCTCGCCGATCACGCAGAACGGCATGTCATGACCGAGCGTCACGTCACGCGTGGCGGAGCTGATGGTGGTGTGACAGCTCTGGGTCACACCGACACCTTCGCCCGGTGCTGCTTGACCAGCTCCTTTGCTTTCTTGACCGTCTGGGAGGCATCAGCGGCGTAGGCATCGGCGCCCACCGCGTCGGCGTACTCCTGGGTGACGGGGGCGCCACCCACCATGACGACCACCTTGTCGCGGATGCCGGCCTTCTCGAGGGCGTTGATGTTGGCCTTGAACATCGGCATCGTCGTGGTGAGGAACGCGGAGAACCCGACGATGTCGGGGTGGTGCTCATTGATCGCCTCGACGAACTTCTCCGGCGGCACCTGCACCCCGAGGTCGATGACGTGGAAACCGGCGCCCTCGAGCATGATGTTGACGAGGTTCTTGCCGATGTCGTGCACGTCGCCCTTGACGGTGCCCATCACGAACGTGCCGACGGTCTCGGCACCGGTCTCCGCGAGCAACGGACGGAGGATCTCGAGAGCTCCGCTCATGGCCCGCCCGGCGATGAGCATCTCGGGCACGAAGAAGTCACCGCGCTCGAACCGCGCGCCGACCTCTTCCAGCGAGGGGATGAGAGCGTCGAACAACATGGTCTCCGGGGTCATGCCCTGGGCCAGTCCGTCGTTCGTCAGATCCTTGACGGCAGGTGCGTTGCCTACCAGCGTCTCGTCGTAGAGCGACTGCAGAATCTCGTCGGGCGTCATGCGGCGCCCTCCTTCCTTGCCTGGTGTCCGAGCAGGGTCGACAGTGACCGTGCCTGGGTGGTGATGAGCTCCGCCAGGACGGGGAGCTCGTGGCTGATCCGGTCGGCCGGACCGGAGACGCCGATGGCGGCGACGAGCTCGTCGGTTCGGTCGAACACCGGTGCGGCGACGCCGTCGAGCCCGATCTCGAGCTCGCCGCGGGTAACGGCGTAGCCCTGTTCGCGAACCTTCCTCAGCTGTCGTTTCAGCGCGGCCGGGCTGGTGACCGTGTTGCGGGTATGACGGGCCATCGGCGCCGTCGGCAACGGCAGGACGCCGTGGGCATAGAAGATCTTCCCGAGCGCGGAGCAGTGCGGGGGCACGTCGACGCCGACCCAGTTCGTCGTACTCAACATGAACGTCGAGTCCACCTGGGCGATCTGGAGGACGGTGTTGCCGCTCAACACGGCCAGGTTGACGGTCTCGCCCGTTGCGGCGCTGAGCCGCTGCAGGGTGGGACGGGCCACCCGGGTGAGCTCGTCGAGCGGTTCGTGGCGGGTGGCGTAGAGCGCGAAGAGCGGGCCCGCCTGGTAGCTGCCCTCGTCATCGCGGAACAGCAGCCGGTGCCGCTCGAGTGCTTGGAGCAGGCGGGAGGCTGTCGACTTGGGGAGCCCCGTGCGGGCGACCAGATCGGCGTGGGCCTGCGGCTCGTCGGCGAGCACGACGAGGCTGAGCAGCTCGGCTGCCCTGTCGATCGCCTGTGTTCCGTGCGTCGCCACTCTGACCTCGTCGTTGACGGGACCGCCACTTCGGCGGATCCGGCTGCTACGTCTTCCCTCGCTGGGAAAAGTAGACCACAATGGACCCACTATATGGAACCCCTGTTCCATATGATGACGTGTCGGGCCACGGCGCAAGCGTGGCCGTCGCGCCTTTGCAGGTCACGACACGACCCCGTCGCAGGTCAGAGCTCAGAAGGAGTGCCCGATGTTCCAGAACACGATGCCGCGTTACGAGGTGCTGTCTGCTGACGCGATGGACAAGCTCGACCGCGGCTGGCGGCGGATCGTGACGGAGATCGGGATCGAGTTCATGAGCGACCGGGCTCTCGACCTGTTCCGGGCCGCCGGTCAGCGAGTCGAGGACAAGACCGTGTTCCTCGACCCGGAGTTCGTGCTAGCCCAAGCGGCGAAAGCGCCGCGACAGTTCGACGTACACGCGCGAAACCCGGAGCACAGCATCCACATCGGTGGCGACTCGATGGCCTTCGGAGCCGTCTACGGGCCGCCGTTCGTCCGCGAGGGCGAGGTGCGGCGCGATGCCACGATGGCGGACTTCCGCAACTTCGCCCGGCTGGCGCAGTCGTTCGACGTACTCGACTCCGCTGGCGGCGTCGTCTGCGAGCCCAACGACACCCCGCTCGACTCGCGCCACCTCGACATGACCTACGCGCTCCAGACGATCACCGACAAGATGTACATGGGCAACGTCGTGTCGGGCGTCAACGCTGCGGACACGATCGCGATGGGCGCGATCCTCTTCGGCGGAAGGGACGTCATCGAGAAGGCGCCCGTGTCGATCTCGCTGATCAACTGCAACTCGCCACTGCGGTGGGACGACCGGATGCTCGACGCGCAGTTCGAGTACTCGGCGGCCAACCAGCCGGTCGTGCTGACGCCGTTCATCCTGATGGGGGCAATGTCACCGGTGACGATCCCGGCGGCGCTCGTGCAGCAGATCGCTGAGGCGCTGTCCGGCATCGCGTTGAGCCAGCTGATCCGACCGGGCTGTCCGGTGATCTTCGGGTCGTTCCTGTCGAACATCGACATGCAGTCGGGGTCGCCGACGTTCGGGACCCCCGAGTCGGCCATCGGCCTCTTGTGCACCGGGCAGATCGCCCGGCACTTCGGGCTGCCGTTCAGGTCCGGCGGTGGACTCACGTCGAGCCAGGTGCCTGATGCGCAGGCGGGCTACGAGGCGCTGATGACGATGCTGCCGACGTTTCTCGCCGGCACCAACTGGGTGATGCACTCGGCAGGCTGGCTCGAGGGCGGCCTCGTCGCGGGTTTCGAGAAGTTCATCGTGGACGTCGAGCTGCTCCAGATGATGCAGCAGGAGTTCACGCCGCTCGAGATCAACGAGGACACGCTGGCGTTCGGCGCTCACGAGGAGGTCGGGCACGGTGGGCATTTCCTCGGCGCCATGCACACGATGGAGCGCTTTCGGACCTGCTTCTATCGGCCGATGCTCTCGTCGTCGGACAACTACGAGAAGTGGATGCGCAACGGTGGGCTCGACGCCGCCGCCCGGGCGACCAAGATCTACAAGGACAAGCTCGCGTCGTACGAGCAGCCTCCCCTGGACGACGCCATCCGCCAGGAGCTCGAGGAGTACGTCACCCGTCGTCGCGCCGAGCTCGGCGACTAACCCACGATCCGAGACTTTCGACACGACGATCCGAGACTTTCGACACGACGATCCGAGAGTTTCAGTACGACGATCCGAGAGTTTCGGTACGACGATCCGAGAGTTTCGACACGACGATCCGAGAGTTTCGACACGACGATCCGAGACTTTCGGTACGACGACCAAGCGCGCTGGTCGCGGTGCCCGGCGGCGCGGGCGGTCTGCATAGTCGCTGCTGCGTTTGACGTGCAGACCCACGCGCGTCGCCTGACCTGGGGGACTACCGTCCGCCCGACCTTGGGGCCACCGACGTACTCACGACGAGCGAGCTCGGATGGTGGTGTCGGAAGTCTCGGATGGTGGTGTCGGAAGTCTCGGATGGTGGTGTCGGAAGTCTCGGATGGTGGTGCCGGAAGTCTCGGATGGTCGGGTCAGGGAAAGACGATGGTCTTGGAGCCGTTGAGCAGGACGCGTTGTTCGGAATGCCAGCGGACAGCCTGCGACAGCACCCGGCTCTCGACCTCACGCCCGGTCGTGACGAGCTGCTCCGGAGTCATGGTGTGGTCGGCGCGGGCGACGTCCTGCTCGATGATCGGCCCCTCATCGAGGTCGGCCGTGACGTAGTGGGCGGTAGCCCCGATGAGCTTGACGCCTCGCGCGTGCGCCTGGTGGTAGGGCCTGGCACCTTTGAAGCTCGGCAGGAACGAGTGGTGGATGTTGATGGCGCGCCCCGACAGCCGGCGGCAGGCGTCGTCACTGAGCACCTGCATATACCGCGCGAGCACGACGAGATGGATCTCGAGCTGATCGACGAGCTCGAACATCCTCGCCTCGGCCGCCGCCTTGGTCTGCGGCGTTACGGGGACGTGGTGGAACGGGATGTCGTACGACGACGCGAGCCGCTCGAAGTCGCGATGGTTCGACACGATGGCCGCGATGTCGATGTGCAGGGCGCCGGTGCTCCACCGGAACAGCAGGTCGTTGAGGCAGTGTCCGAACTTCGACACCATGATGAGCGTCCGGTAGGAGGAGCTCGCCGAGAACAGGTCCCAGCTCATCCCGAACCGCTCGGCGACAGCGCCGAACGACGCGTTCAGTTCCGCCGCAGCCACCTCCCCGGAGTCGATCGCGAACTGCACGCGCATGAAGAAGGTGCTCGTCTCGGCGTCGCCGAACTGGGCACTGGCGACGATGTTGCCTCCCTGCTCGAGCAGGAAGCCGGATACTGCGTGCACGATTCCGGGCCGATCCGGGCACCGCAGGGTGAGAATGAACTCGGCATCCTGAGGTGCGGTCACCTCGTTCTCGGCAGCGCTCATGGCAGCAGTATGACGGGCCGGGCGCGAGTCCAATCCTGGTGGGTGTCGCATTTTATGCACTAGTGTCGCGTCATGAGCAACACCGGGCTGAGCGCGGCAGGGACGCTCGAGTCACCGAGCACTGTGCAGTCGGTCGACAGGGCCATCACCATCTTGGAGATCCTGGCCCGCAATGGCGAGTCCGGGGTGACCGAGCTGGCTGCCGAGCTCGGGGTCCACAAGTCGACGGCCTTCCGCCTCGTGGCGGCTCTCGAGAAGCGCACCCTGGTCGAGCAGCTGCACGGCCGCGGCAAGTACCGGCTCGGGATGGGGATCCTCCGCCTGGCGGGGGCTACCACCTCTCGGCTCGACCTGGTGCAGGAGAGTCGCGGCGTGAGCCGGCTGCTCGCCCAGCAGGTCGGCGAGACGGTCAACCTGGCAGTGCTCTCCGATGGCGCGGCTCTGTATATGGACCAGGTCGCGGGGTCGTCCGCTCTGCAACCACACAACTGGGTGGGACAGCGGATCCCGTTGCATGCAACGTCGAACGGCAAGGTGTTGCTGAGCGGACTCGACCCATCGGAGGCGATCGCACACGCGGGTGAGCTACGCGGCTTCACCTCCAACACGATCACGTCGGAGCATGCGCTGTCCCGCGAGCTCGATGACGTGCGCGCTCGCGGCTACGCCATCGCCATCGACGAGCTCGAGATCGGGCTCACGGCGGTCGCCGCTCCCATCCGCAACGGCCACGGAGATGTGATCGCCTCGATGAGCGTGTCGGGGCCGACGTTCCGGATCGACGCACGTCGGCTCCCGCAGCTGGCGCAGGCAGTGATCCGCGCGGCAGAGGACGTGTCGTTCCGGCTCGGCTGGCGCGGAGCCGCCTGACCACGTGAGAGATCGGGGCGCGAACCGCTCTCAGGTGCTTGACGCCGGAGCAGCGGACCTGCTTATCTGTGTTGCGTAGATCACGCTGTGTTTCTTTATGAGAGACAACAGTCTGAGTGATCGCCGGACGGAGGTTCCGTGGCCGAGCTCTACATCGACGGGGCGTGGGTCGGGGCTGTCGAAGGAGGCAGCCGCGAGATCCGGTGTCCGGCAACCCAGGAGCTCGTGGCTGTCGTCGACGAGGCGACGGCGCCGGATACGACGGCGGCCATCGCAGCCGCTCGCCGCGCTTTCGACACGTCCGGGTGGGCGACCAGCTCGGTCCATGACCGGACTGCCCTGCTGGACCGGCTCGCGGATCTGCTCGTCGAGCACAAGGCCGACGTCGCGCGCGCCGAGTCTCTCGACACCGGCAAACGGCTGGTCGAGAGCGAGTACGACGTCGACGACATCGTCGGGGTGTTCCGCTACTACGCCCAGGTCGCCGCCGAGGACGCCGGCCGCGTGGTCGACACCGGCAGGCCGGACGTCCGCAGCCGCGTCGTACACGAGCCGATCGGTGTCTGCGGGCTGATCACGCCCTGGAACTACCCGCTGCTGCAGACCTCCTGGAAGGTGGCGCCGGCCCTCGCCGCGGGCAACACCTTCGTGCTCAAGCCGAGTGAGCTCACACCTTCGACCGCCATCCTGCTGATGCGTTACCTCGAGGAGGCCGGCTTCCCCGGGCGTGGGCAACCTGGTCCTCGGTGCCGGCGCCACCGTCGGTGCCCCGCTCGCGGAGGATCCCGCGGTCGACCTGGTCTCCTTCACCGGTGGCGTGCAGACCGGTCGCCATCTGATGGCGGCGGCCTCGACGACGGTCAAGAAAGTGGCGCTCGAGCTGGGTGGCAAGAACCCCAACGTGGTCTTCGCCGACTGCAACTACGACGTCGCTCTCGACTTCGCCCTCACCGCGGTCTTCCTGCACTCCGGACAGGTGTGCTCGGCCGGCGCCCGGCTGGTGGTGGAGGACTCGATCAAGGATCGTTTCGTGGACGACCTGGTCGCCAAGGCCCGGCAGATCAGGCTGGGTGGCCCGTTCGACGACAAGGCGGAGACCGGGTCGCTCATCTCGGCCGCTCACCGGGACAAGGTGGAGGCCTATGTCGCGGCGGGTCTGGCCGAGGGTGCCGTCCTGCGCTGCGGCGGGGCTCGACCCGACGATCCCGAGCTGGCGAAGGGCTTCTACTACCTCCCCACCGTCCTCGACGGATGTACGGCGGGGATGTCGGTCGTCGCGGAGGAGTCTTTCGGCCCAGTGCTCACGGTGGAGTCCTTCTCCGGGGAGGACGAGGCGGTCGCGATCGCCAACGACAGCATCTACGGGCTGGCCGGCGCCGTCTGGACCGAGAACGCCGGCCGGGCAGAACGCGTCGCGGCTCGGTTGCGCATGGGCACCGTGTGGATCAACGACTACCACCCTTATGTGCCGCAGGCCGAATGGGGCGGCTACAAGCAGTCCGGGTTCGGCCGCGAGCTCGGCGCGCACGGCATCGCCGAATACCGCGAGACCAAGCACATCTGGCACAACGTGCGCCCCGAGGCGCAACGCTGGTTCGGCGGCGCCTGATGGCGCAGCCGAGCGAGACCTGGGACTTCGTCATCGTGGGGGGAGGCTCGGCCGGCTGCGCACTCGCCAACCGGCTCAGCGCCGACCCCGCCACGTCAGTGCTCGTCCTCGAGGCTGGTCGCTCTGACTACAGGTTCGACCCGTTCATCCATATGCCGGCTGCGTTGCCGATCCCCATCGGAAACCGGTTCTATGACTGGAAGTACGAGTCCGAGCCCGAGCCGCAGATGAACGGCCGCAAGGTCTTTCACGCCAGGGGGAAGGTCCTGGGCGGTTCGAGCAGCATCAACGGAATGATCTTCCAGCGCGGCAACCCACTCGACTTCGAGCGGTGGGCCGCCGATCCCGGCATGGAGAGCTGGGACTACCTGCACTGCCTGCCCTACTTCAAGAAGATGGAGACCTGCCTGGCGGGCGCGGACGCCTGGCGCGGCGGCGACGGACCTCTGGTCTTGGAGCGCGGGCCGGCGGAGAACCCGCTGTTCGCGGCGTTCTTCGAGGCGGCCGAGCAGGCGGGCTACCCGCCCACCACCGATGTCAACGGCTACCGCCAAGAGGGATTCGCGCGCTTCGACCGCAACGTCCATCGGGGTCGGCGGCTGTCAGCCGCTCGTGCCTACCTGCATCCCGTGATGGCCCGCAAGAACCTGAAAGTCGAGACGCACGCGCTCGTCACGGGAGTCGTGTTCGAGGGCAGACGTGCCGTCGGAGTCAACTACCTGCGTGGTGGACGGCTGTCGCGACGGGTGACCGCCGGCGAGGTGATCCTCTGCGGGGGAGCGATCAACACCCCGCAGCTGCTTCAGCTGTCGGGAGTGGGCCCCTCCGACCTGTTGGAGGAGGTCGGGATCCGTCCCGTCCATCACCTTCCCGGGGTCGGCCAGAACCTGCAGGACCACCTCGAGGTCTACATCCAGTACGCGTCCAAGCAGCCCGTCTCCATCGCGCCCGGCCTCCGTTACCGCAACCGACCGAAGATCGGCTTCGACTGGCTGTTCTTCCGCAAGGGACTCGGGGCGACGAACCACTTCGAGGGGGGCGGCTTCTGCCGCAGCAACGACCAGGTCGACTACCCCAACCTGATGTTCCACTTCCTTCCGGTGGCCATCCGGTACGACGGGTCGTCGCCGACCAAAGGACACGGCTACCAGGTGCATGTCGGCCCGATGTACTCCGACGTGCGTGGCGACGTCCGGATCACGTCGCGCGATCCGAAGAAGCATCCGGCGCTGCGCTTCAACTACCTCTCGACGCCCAATGACCGACAGGAGTGGATCGAGGCGATCCACGTCGCGCGCGACATCCTCAACCAGCCGGCCTTCGCGCCGTACAACGACGGGGAGCTCTCACCCGGACCGTCAGTGAGCACGGACGAGGAGATCCTCGCCTGGGTCGCCGAGGACGCCGAGACCGCCCTCCACCCGTCGTGCACGGCCCGGATGGGTGTCGACGAGCTCGCCGTGACCGACCCGACGTCCCTGCGGGTGCACGGCGTCGACGGACTTCGTGCCGTGGATGCGTCGGTAATGCCCTATGTCACCAACGGAAACATCTACGCTCCCATCATGATGGTCGCCGAGAAGGCCGCAGACCTGATCTTGGGCAACACACCGCTCCCCGCCGCCGACGTGCCTTTCTATCGTCATCGCGACGACTCGCCACTCGACCCGCCCGCCACCGCAGCCGCCAGAGAAAGCGAAGGCTCACCATGACCACAACGGAAACTGTCGACCGCGGTGCCCCGGCGACGAACGGGTCGTCCGCGACCCTGTCGGTCAAGAACCTCTGGAAGGTCTTCGGGCCGAGTGCCGGCAAGATCATCGGGTCGCCCGATGCCGACCTGCCCCGGCCGGAGCTGTTGGAGAAGACCGGGTGCGTGGCAGCGGTCAAGGACGTGTCGTTCGACGTGGCCCCGGGTGAGGTCTTCGTCGTGATGGGTCTGTCCGGCTCCGGTAAGTCGACGCTCGTGCGCTGCCTCACCCGGCTGATCGAGCCGACTGCCGGTCATGTGGAGCTCGAGGGCAAGGATGTCGCCGGACTCTCGCGCCGCAAGCTTCGCGACGTACGCCGCAAGGACGTGGCGATGGTGTTCCAGCACTTCGGGCTGCTGCCCCACCGCAAGGTCATCGACAACGTCGCCTACGGACTCGAGATCCGCGGTGACTCCAAGGAGGAGCGCTACAAGCGGTCGCAGGAGGTCATCAACCTCGTCGGGCTGGAGGGCTATGAGAACCACTTCCCGGACCAGCTGTCCGGAGGCATGCAGCAGCGAGTGGGGCTGGCCCGGGCGCTCGCCGTCGGGCCGAAGGTGCTGTTGTTCGACGAGCCCTTCTCGGCGCTGGACCCGCTTATCCGCCGCGACATGCAGAACGAGGTCGTGCGGCTGCAGCACGACCTCGAGACGACCATGGTGTTCATCACCCACGACCTGAGCGAGGCGCTCAAGCTCGGCGACCGGATCCTCATCATGAAGGACGGCGAGACTGTCCAGATCGGCACACCGGAGCAGGTGGTCGGGGCACCGGCCGATGACTACGTCCGCGACTTCGTGAGCGACGTACCGCGATCCCACGTGCTGTCGCTGCGATGGGTCATGCGACCGGTCCGCGACTCCGACTCTCTCGAAGGTCCGGAGATGGACCCCAAGACTGTCGTCCGTGAGGCCGCCCAGGCGGCGCTGGCCTCCAACCACCCGGTCCGGGTCGTCGACAACGGCAAGCTGCTCGGAATCGTGGACGACGACGCGATCCTCCGCGTGGTCGTCGCCGAGGAGGGTGCCCCCGCATGAGTGCCGTCATCTCTCGTACGGCGGCCGCCCGCCCGGCGAACGGAGTCGTCGCCGCTGTCAAGAAGCGCCCGACCCTCTGGGCCGTCGTCGCCATCATCACCGTCTGGGTCATCGTCTGGGCCTTCACCAAGGGTCACCAGACCCAGGTGCTCGCCGGGGCGACGCTCACGCACGTGCAGACCTGGCTCGGTGACCGGGCGAACGACCTCGTCACCGCGAGCACGAGCAACCCGTTCATCCAGGTGACGCACGGGATCTCGAGCGCGTTCGACACGGTGTTCCTCCACCTTCAGCTGCTGATCAGCGAGCCGGCCTATCCGCGCACCGTCCCCGAGATCGGCTGGCTCGGCGTGATCGCCATCGTGGCCTGGGTGGTCTATGCGACGGCTGGACTGGCGATGACCGCACTCGCGGTCGTCAGCTTCGCCGCTTTCGGCATCCTCGGCTTCTGGGCTGCGAGCATGGACACGCTCATCATCACCGGGATGGCCGTGGTGATGTCGGTGATCATCGGCATCCCGACGGCCATCCTGGTGGCGCGCAGCGGCGTCGCCCGCTCGATCATCACGCCGGTCCTCGACGTGATGCAGACGCTCCCGACGTTCACCTACCTGCTTCCGATGATGCTGCTGTTCGGCATCGGCGCCCCCGCGGCCATCATGTGCACCTTTGTCTACGCGCTTCCACCGGTCATCCGCATCGCGAGCCTGGGGATCCGTGAGGTCTCGCCCACCACCATCGAGGCAACGACGTCGCTCGGACAGACCTCCTGGCAGCGGCTGACGAAGGTCGAGCTCCGGATGGCGAAGCGCACCATCATCGTCGGCATCAACCAGACGACGATGGCGGCTCTCTCGATGGTCACGATCGCCGCCTTCATCAACGGTCCGGGACTGGGACTTCCCGTGGTCCAGGCGCTGACGGCGCTCAACGTCGGCGACGCCTTCGTCCCCGGCGTCTGCATCGTCATCATGGCGATCATGCTCGACCGCATCGCGACAGCTGCGAGCGTCTCCGGAGAGAAGCGGGCGCGGGCGTCAGACCCGGCGGCGGACAGCCGTCGTACGGTCATCCTGCTGGGCGGTGCCTTCGTCGTCGGGGTCGCTCTCTATCTCTCCCGCAACTACATGTGGGCCGCGCAGTTCCCCTCCTCCGGCAACGTCGGGCAGCATCTCGCCGACCGGGTCAACAGCGTCTCGGACTGGATCCAGTCGAACTGGGGCCCGACAACAGCGAGCATCTCGGACCACTTCAGCAACTCGATCCTCAACCCGCTGCAGAACCTCATCGCCAACTCGCCCTGGTGGCTCACCGGCTTCGCGATCGCCCTGCTCGGTCTGGCCCTTGGCGGCATCCGTGCCCTGATCGCGATCGTGATCTGCCTCTGGACCGTGTTCTACCTGGGGCTCTGGAACGAGTCGATGATCACCGTCACCTCCGTCTTGGTGGCGACCGTCTTCGTGATGATCTGGGCCGTCATCTTCGGCGTCTGGATGGGACGCAGCAAGGCCGCCGACCAAGGGATCCGACCGATTCTCGACGCCGCGCAGACGATGCCGCCGTTCGTCTATCTGATCCCGGTGCTGGCGCTCTTCGGAGCCACCAGGTTCACCGCCATCGTCGCCGGTGTGCTGTACGCCGCGCCGGTGGCCATCAAGATCGTGGCCGACGGGATCCGGGGCGTGTCGAAGACGACGATGGAGGCGGCCGAGTCGGCCGGATCCAGCCCGTTCCAGATCATCTACAAGGTGCAGATCCCGATGTCTCGCTCGTCCCTCGCGCTCGCCACCAACCAGGGCCTGCTCTACGTGCTCTCGATGGTGGTCATCGGCGGCCTGGTCGGTGCCGGTGCTCTGGGCTACGACGTGGTCTCGGGTTTCTCCCAGTTCAGCCTCCGAGGTAAAGGTTTGGCAGCAGGCTTCTGCATCGTTCTGCTGGGTGTCATGCTGGATCGCATCACCCGATATGCAGCGCACCTGCGAGAGACCAAGGGAGCCTGACGATGATCTCCGCCAAGCTGCTCGCAGTGCCCGCCATCGTCCTGGCGGTCGCCGCCGGTGCGTTGCTCCCCGGCATCAACAGCAACATCCACGACATCCAGACGGCGGGCAAGGGGTCGTGTGGGACCTTCAACATCGCCGTCAACGGCTGGGTCGGCTATGAAGCCGATGCTTACGTCGTGGGTGACGTCGCGCAGCAGAAGCTCGGCTGCATCGTCAACTACATCCGGGTCGACGAGCAGATCTCCTGGCAGGGGTTCGCGAGCGGCCAGGTCGACACCGTGCTGGAGAACTGGGGTCACGACGACCTGATCAGCCTCTACGTCAAGCAGCTGCATGTCGCGCAGCTGGCGGGTCAGACCGGCAACCTCGGCGTGATCGGCTGGTTCGTGCCGCCGTGGATGGCGAAGAAGTATCCGGACATCCTCAACTGGAAGAACCTGAACAAGTACGCCAACCTCTTCAAGACGTCGGAGTCGGGTGGCAAGGGTCAGCTGCTCGACGGTGACCCGGCGTTCGTCACGAACGACGAGGCGCTCGTCACCAACCTGAAGCTCAACTACAAGGTGGTCTACGCCGGCAGTGAGGCGGCCCTGATCCAGGCTTTCCGCACGGCGGAGGCGCAGAAGAAGCCGCTGATCGGCTACTTCTACTCACCGCAGTGGTTCCTGTCGGAGGTGCCGCTCAAGCAGGTCAAGCTGCCGCCGTACACACCGGGCTGCGACGCGGTGCCGTCGAAGGTCGACTGCGGCTACCCGCTCTACCACCTCGACAAGATCATCAGCGACTCGTTCGCGAACTCCGGAAGCTCGGCGGTGGGTCTGGTGAAGAAGTTCCACTGGACCAACGACGACCAGAACGAGGTCGCTCGGGCGATCACCGAGGACGGGCTCGACCCGGCGGTCGCGGCGCAGAACTGGATCGACGCTCACCCCCAGCAGGTCGACGCCTGGCTCAAGTAGTCGATCCGGCTGCGACCTCCGACGCCGAAGAGCCACCGGGCTCCCCGGCGTGCGAAGCCGGTCCCGAGATGGTCCCCGGCAGCCAGAAACGGTCGCCGAGCACGTGGACAAGTGCCGGCACCAGCACGGTCCGGACGAGCAGCGTGTCGAGCAGGACTCCGAGCCCGACGATGATGCCGACCTCGGTCAGCACCGTGACGGGGAGCACCCCGAGGACGGTGAACACCGCAGCCAGCAGGATGCCGGCGCTCGTGATCACGCCGCCGGTGACGGCCAGCGCGACGATGATTCCCTCTCGGGTGCCGTGCGTCCTGGCCTCCTGCTGCGTGCGGGTGATGAGGAAGATGTTGTAGTCCACGCCAAGGGCCACCAGGAACAGGAACGAGAGCAGTGGCACCTGGTCGCCGAGACCCGGGTAGTCGAACACGTAGGTGAAGGCCAGGCTCGCTGCGCCGAGTGCCGCGAAGAAGCTGAGCACGACCGTCGCGATGAGCACGATGGGCGCAACCAGTGCCCGGAGCAGCACCACCAGCACCAGGAAGACGACCGCGAGGATCATCGGGGCGATGACCTTGAGGTCGCGTACGGCGGCACTGCGGGTGTCCAGGTTGGTCGCGATGGTGCCTCCGACCAGGGCGTGCGCGTCCGGAACCTGGCCGACCGCCGTACGCAGGGCCCGAACAGCGTCGAAGCTGGCACCACTGTCGGGGGTAGCGTCGAGCGTCACGTTGACCTGGGCCAGCGTGTTCGTCGACTCGCCCCGGCTGACCGTCGCGACGCCCGGCACAGACTTGGCTGCCTGGATCACCTCGTCGACCGCGGCCGGCTTCGTGACGACGGCGACCGGGTCGGCAGCTCCGGCCGGGAAGGCCCGGGACAGCGTGCGAAGGCCGTCGACCGACTCCGCGCTGGTGCGGAACGTGTCGACCTGGCTGAGACCGAGGGTGGTGCTGGTCACCCCCGCCGCCAGCAGACCGAGCAGGAAGACCGAGCTGACGATCACCGTCCAAGGTCGCCGAGCGGTCGCCCGGCCGACTCGCCGCCACACTCGGCCCTCCTCGGCGTTGGCCCGTCGGCCGGCCTCGTCCGCGCGAGGCACCAGGGGCCAGAACACCCCGCGCGGGCACAGCACCAGGGCGGCTGGCAGGACGAGGAGCCCGAAGAGGAGCGCCGTCCCGATGCCGATGGCGCCTGCGACGCCGATGGCCTTGTCGCCCCCGAGGGAGGCGAACAGGAGAGTGAGGAGGGCGAGCATGACGGTGGCCCCTGATGCGCTGATGGCCGGTGCGGCGGCGCGCATGGCCCTGCGCATGGCGTCGCGGCGATCCGGGATCTCACGCAGCTCCTCGCGGTAGCGTGCGATGAGCAACAACGCGTAGTCCGTGCCAGCACCGAAGACCAGCACCTCGACGATCCCGGTCACACTCTCGTCGATGGCAAGTCCGCTGTGCCGGGAGAGCACGGCGATCAGCGCGGTGGCGACCTGGGCGGCGAGACCGGTGACGGCGAGCGGCACCAGCCAGAGGATGGGACTTCGGTAGGTGACGAGGAGAAGAAGGGCGACCACGCCTGCGGTGACCAACAGGAGCCGCACGTTCGCGCCGTTGAACGCGGCGGAGAGGTCTGCTGTGAAACCGGCCCCTCCGCTGACCTGCGCCAGCATCCCGGCAGGCAGACCGGTCCGGACGACGTCGCGGATGCTGCTCACCGAGTCGCTGGTCTGGCCGCTGGGCACGTTTGCCGGGAGCGGCACCACGACGAGGGCGACGGAATGGTCGGGAGAGACCTGCGGAGGCGAGACCCTGCCGCCTTGGGCGAGCCGGGCCAGCGCCGGCTGCTGGCGGTCGACGGCTTTCAGGTCGCTGCCCGAGAGCGTCCCGCCGGTGCGGCTGTAGACGACGAGGGCCGGGCTGACGTCGGCAGAGGGAAGCTGCTGCTGCAGCTTCGCGACCTGGGTCGACTGGGCCGAGGAGGGCAGTCCCGCCGTCGGGTCGTTGCTGATGCGAATCGCGCCGCCGAGCCCGATCACCGCTCCGGAGGCGAGCACCGCGACGACCAGGACGGCCCAGGCCGACCAGCGACCGGTGACCATTGCGACCAGCCCTCGGGTGACCCGTTCCACGGCCCGACCTCGATCTCTCAGTGAGTGAACTATTCAGTGAGAGAGAATATGCTGTGATAGGACGCAACACAAACATGACGGGTTCGCACGTGAGGAGTGACGTGGGCACGGACGGGTCCTGGGCCATCATCGACGCCCTCCGTCGCTACGGCACTGACTCGGCTCGGCTGGGGCACGCCTTCGCGGCGCTGCACGATCTCCAGCCGACGGATCTGCAGGCGCTCGTCGCGATCATGAGCGCCGAGGGTGCCGGGCACCCGCTGACCCCGGGGAGGCTCCGGGACCACCTCGGTCTGTCCTCCAGCGGAACCAGCTACGTCATCGACCGCCTCGAGCGACGCCGCCACATCCGGCGCGCTCGGGAGACCCCCACCGACAACCGCGTGGTGCATCTGCGCTATACCGAGCAGGGAATGGCGACCGGAATGGCCTTCTTCGGCCCTCTCGGTCAGCGCACAGAGGCGGTGATCGACCAGTTCGACGAGAACGAGCGTGCGGTCATCGCCCGATTCCTGGAGGCGGCCGCAGCTTCGCTCCATGACCACCTCGCGGACCTGGAGAAGGGCGACGGCGCTTCGACCGGGTCCGGCCGCAGGCACGGTGCGTCGTAGCAGTCGAGGGCTCGCGTCGTACCGACTGGGTGGTTCCCGCCGGACCGGGAAGGAGCGGGTGGCGTGGGCGGTCAGAGACCGCATGCCGTGATCCAGGAGAGGGGACGTCGCCGATCAGCCGGGTTTCGTGCATGCCGGCCGGGCTGAGCACGCGCCCGGCACTCGGCCCTCGACGTCCGCGAGGAACACCTCCGCAATGTGCTCCAGAGTGTCGTCGATTCCCACTGTCCACCTTCCCGTCGTCGCGGGCGGCTGGTGCTGCCCAAGCGTCGAACGCGCAAGCCTACGAGGCCGGCGGGTCCGATCGGCACCTCAGACGTCGTACTCGATCGGCCTCAGGGCCAGCGCCACGAAGAGAAACGGGACGAGCAGCCAGAGCTGCGCCACGCTGTAGTAGCGGAGGTCCCTGTCCGGCAGATGCGCCTGGTACTCGCGGGCGAGGCGGGCCGGGTCTCGCAGCGCGGCTGCCCAGCAGGCCAGCACGACGTAGTTGACGCCGATCCCGATGACAGCCGCGCCGACGACCCAGCCCGCCAGGCCCAGATGGAGGATGAAGAGCGCTCCGATCCAAAGACACACGAGGGGTGTGACGGTGAACTCCGCCCACACCAGCCAGCGCCGAAGCCGGCTGCCGCTCCGGCCGTAGATGTCGATCACGGCCAGCCGTCGTACTCGGAACCTCTTCAGGTCAACCAACCACGGCATCGAGCCAGTCTCGACCCCGGATAGGCGACGCGGCGGGAGGCGCACCTGGTTGGCTCACTCCGGCCAGACCTCCCGGGTCAGCCGATGCCTGAGCCGGACGTGCTCACGGTCGGTGAGTCCGTGGTGACGGAGGTAGGCGAGGGCACCGCCCTGGTCGGCCAGATAGGTGACGACCCCCCGCATGGTCTCGGGAGAGGAGTGCTGAAGGGAGGCGAGTCGGTCACGGGCCCTGGCATCGCTCAGGTCCGCCAGCTCCTTGGCGAAGTACGACGCGAGCCTCGCCTCGGTCGTGGCGTAGTCAGCGATCACCTGCTCGTCGGGGGTGCCGAGCGCGAGCAGGATGACGGCGACCAGCAACCCTGTCCGGTCCTTGCCGGCGGCGCAGTGCACCAGAACCGCACCCGGGCAGGCGTCAGCGATCGCACCGACCCCGATGGCGATGGTGCGCCCGTTCCGGTCGAGGCTCCCGCGGTAGAGGTCGAGCAAGGACCGCTCGACGCCGGGGTCACGGCGCTGCTCCTGCCAGGGGTCGATGAACGGCGCCGACACATAGCGGACGTGGTCGCGGAGCAGGTTGGGCTGGCTGTCCAGCTCGGCCTCCGACCGGAGGTCGACCACCGTCGAGATGTCCGTCCGGCGCAGGGCGGCCAGGACGGGCTCGAGGTCTCCCTGCGGGTTGTCGGAGCGGAACAGCCGGTTGGCGCGGATCGGTCCGGCCGTGGTCGGCATACCCTCCAACGAGCGAGCGTTGAGGAAGCCCGGCCAGTCGCTGTGCCGTGCTGAAATGACGATGACTCCTATTCCTTCGGGGGTTCGTGGCCGTCGGGTCCGTTCGGGGCGAATGGCCATTCGTCGAAGCTCGAGCATCGGCTGTCCTCGGCGAAGCGCAGCGCCCACAGGTCGAGCCAGGCGCCGCTGACGGGGGCGGCGTACTCGACGAGAGCCAGGACGACCGCCGTCGACCCGTCAACGGCAACGACGTCGCTCGTCACGGTGAACTGCTCGTCCGAGTCATTTCGCTCGGCGTCCCAGAACTCCGCGATTGCCGCGAGACCGACGATGGGGTCCGACCACAGGGAGACGAGGTAGGACGCGTCGGCCACGAACAACTCGGCGAGCCGGTCCGTCCCGGGCGTACGCCAGAGCCGCTGATAGGCCGCCACCCAGGTTTCGACGGCGCCGCGATGCATGCGCCCTATTGTGCTCCGCGCCCGCGCCACCCTTCGGGGCGAGCCGGCCAGGCACACTCCATCGGGTACGGCATCGGGTACGGCGGCGACCGCGACGGCTAGCCCTGCCGGCGGCGGAGCTCCTCGTTGATCGCGGGGACCACCTCGTGCAGGTCGCCGATCACCGCGTAGTGCGCCTTCGTCACCATCGGCGCGTCCGGGTCGGTGTTGATCGCGAGAATCGTCTTGGCCGTCTGGCAGCCCGCCCAGTGCTGGATCGCACCACTGATGCCGCACGCGATGTAGATGTCGGGGGCGATCCGGCTGCCTGTCTGGCCGACCTGCTCGTGGTGCGGGCGCCAGCCGAGGCTGGTCACGACGCGGGAGACGCCCAGTGTGCCGCCGAGCAGCTCGGTCAGCTCGAGCAGGTCGTCGAACCCGCCGGCACTGCCGGCTCCCCGCCCGCCACCGACCACGACACGAGCGTTGGTGAGCGCGGCGGTGTCGTCCTTCTCGGCCGCCTCGATGCTCGTCACCCGGGCCACCAGGTCGGCGTCATCGAGGGTAGGCACGAAGGTCGCCAGGTCCGGCGTGGTCGGCTGCTCGGCGGGGCGGGCGGTCGTGGAGTGACCGGCGACGGTCAGCACGGCCGGTCGTCCGCCGAGCCGCATCTCCTCGAGCACGGACCCGCCCATCACCTGACGTGACACGGTGAGCGGCTCGACTTCGTCGACCTCGACCACGTTCGCCGCCATCACTGCGTCGAGGCGCACGGCGACGTGGGCCATGATCTCGCTTCCCCGCGGGGTCCCCGCGGCCATCACCAGATCCGCCGACGTACGGCGGGCCGTGTCCACGATCGCCGCCGCCCAGGCTGCGGCGGCGTAAGCCGTGAGCCGCTCGTCCTCCCCGTGGTGCACCGTCGACACGCCCGCCTCACCCAGCTGGGTCAACAGGAGCGACTGCACCTCCGGTGCCAACGGGCCGACGACGACGGCCTCGACGTCGGCCGACCCGGTGCGGGCGGCCAGGTCACGGGCGAAGGTCACCGTCTCGAGCGACGTCTCGGTGGCGCCTTGTTCGTCGGTCTCGACCAGGACCAGACTCATGATGGCACCACCCCGATCTGGACCAGCAGGTCGACGACCGCGGGAGCCGCGGCCGCCCCTTCTCCGAGGATCTTCACGTCGCTGGGCTGCGCCGGCGGAAGCTTCAACCGGACCCGAGCCGGCCCGACCGGATCGACCGTCGCGGCGACGGTCTCGACGGGCGTGCGCTTCGCCTTCATCCGGCCGGGGATGGACGGATAGCGCGGGTCGATCCCGCCTTCCTGGATGGCGACGACGGCCGGCAGCGGCAGGACGTAGACCTCGGTGCCGTCGGGGCCGTCACCTCGTGCCGTCACGCTCTCGTCGGTGACCTCGACGCTCGCGATGCCGGTGAGCACCGGCCTCCCGAGCGCGTAGGCGAGCCGCACCCCGACCTGGAAGTCGCCGGTGTCGGCAGCGTCGTTCCCGACCAGGATCAGGTCGAACCTGTTGCCCGCCGACGACTGGGCCTCGACGTAGTCGGCGATCGCGCGGGCGACGTCCGCGGGTCCGAAGCCGCTCGTCTCCGCCTCGATAAGCACGGCCCCGGTGCATCCGACCGCGATGGCGTCGCGGATCTGCTCGACGGAGTCCGCGGATCCGACCGTCAGCACGGTGGCCTCGCCGTCCGTTGCCTTCGCTACCTGGATGGCGGTCTCGACGGCGCACTCCTCGTGGGCGCTGACCGTGTAGCCGACGTGGCGGGCGTCCACGGACATGGCATCCGGGGCCAGCAGGATCTGGCCCGAGGTCTCCGGCACGCGCTTGATACACACCAGTACGTTCGTCACGGCGCTACCCCCGGATCCGGTCGTTCGCGGGGTCGAACAGCGGAGTTGCGTCGGCCGCGGCGACGGTCACGGGGTAGAGCTCCTCCATATAGCTGACGGACAGGGCCGTTCCGACGACTGCCTCACTCGGCGGCAGGTAGGCCATCAGCACATGCTTGCCGAGCGAGGGCGCAGAGCCCGCCGAGGTCACGTAGGCGCGATGCCCGTGCCCGTCAACCAACGGCCGCCCGTCGCGCGTCACGATCGGCTCCCCGCCGAGCATGTAGCGCTTGGTGCCGTCCGCCGAGGTGTGGTCATCGACCGTCAGCGAGCAGAGCACCGCCTGCGGCTCCTCGGAGCGCTGCTTGAGGTAGGCCTCCCGGCCGATGAAGTCCGCATCCTTGACCCTCGGCCGCATCATGCCGGCCTCGACGATGGTGCGCTCGGTGTCGAGCTCGGCGCCGTGCGCGCGATAGCCCTTCTCGATGCGGCCCGTCGTTCCGTAGACGCCGATCCCCACCGGCACCAGCCCGTGCGGCCCGCCCGCCTCACGCACCAGGTCCCACAGTCGGGCGCCTTGTTCCATGGACGTGTAGAGCTCCCAGCCGAGCTCGCCGACATACGAGATGCGGGAGGCGAGCACGGACAGCGATCCGACCTCGATGTCACGGCAGCTGCCGAACCTGAAGGCGTCGTGGCTGATGTCGCTGTCCGTGAGCGTTCCGAGGATGTCACGTGCGCGAGGTCCCCAGAGGCCGATCGTCGTGTACGACGAGGTCTGGTCGACGACGTAGGCCGACCCGTCCGCCGGCATCCGGTCGGCGAACCACTTCCGGTCGATGTTTCCGGTGGCGCCGCCTGTGACGACTCGGAAGTGGTGGTGCCCCAGCCGCATGATGGTGAGGTCGGAGCGGAACCCGCCGCGCTCGTCGAGGACCGGCGTGTAGACGACGCGGCCCGGAGCCACGTTCATCTGGCCGACCGCGATCCGCTGCACCGCGTCGAGTGCCCCGGGGCCGAGGATGTCGAAGAGCGCGAACGCCGTGAGGTCCACGAGGCCGGCCCGCTCCCGCATCGCAAGATGCTCGGCGTTGATGATCGGCGACCACCAGCGCGCATCCCACTCCGCCTCGCGCGGCATCACGGCGTCGCCGTAGTCGCCGAGCAGCGGCTCGTTGGACTCATACCAGAACGGTCGCTCCCAGCCCGCCGTCTCGAAGAAGACCGCGCCGAGCTCCCGCTCGCTGGCGTTCATCGGCGAGAGCCGGACGTCGCGGTCGCTCGACCACTGCTCCGACGGGTGGACGATGCCGTAGGTCTTGTTGAAGGCCTCGGACGTGCGTGCCTTGACGTGGGCCCGGGTGCGTTGGCTGGGATAGAACCGGGCGATGTCGGACTGGTGCGCGTCGTACTCCGGGTTGCCGTCGGTCATCCACTCGGCGACGAGCCGGCCGACCCCCGGGCCTTCTTTGACCCAGACGGCGGCGGCCGACCAGAGCCCCTTCACCTCCGGCGTCTCGCCGAGAATGGGGTAGCTGTCCGGCGTGAGGGACAGCAGGCCATTGATCGCATAGCGGATCTCGACCTCCGGGTTGCCGAGCACGTCCGGCATCAGCTCGAGCGCCTGCTCGAGCTGGAGGTCGAAGTCGTCGGCTGTGAACGGCATCTCCGTCGGCGACAGCTTCGCCTGCTCGATCGAGGGGATGTCTTCGGGGTTGTGCAGGATGGGGCGGTGGGCGTAGGAGCCTACCTCCAGGTCGCCGCCGTGCTGGCGCTCGTAGCAGAACGTGTCCATGTCGCGGATGATCGGGAAGCTGATCTCACCGACCGTGTCGGCCAGCTGCGGCACCGGCCCAACGCTGATCATCTGGTGGACGGCCGGCGTCAAAGGGATCGCCGCTCCGGCCATCCTGGCGATCCTGGGACTCCACACCCCGCACGCGATCACGACGGTCTCGGCCTCGATCTCTCCGCCCGTCGTCGCGACCCGGCGGATCCGGCCGTCCTCGACGTCCAGACCGGTGACCTCGACCGTCGAGACGACGTGCAAGGCCCCGAGCTCCTGGGCCCTCTCCCGCATGATGGTGCCGGCGCGGAGCGAGTCGACGACCCCGACGGTCGGCGTCCAGAAGGCGCCCACGATGACCGACGGGTCAAGGAAGGGGACCAACTCCCTGACCTGTTCGGCGGTGACGAGTGCGGAGTCGATGCCCCACGACTTCGCAGACGACATCCGACGGCGCAGCTCCTGCATGCGCTCCTCGGTCCGGGCCACCTCGAAGCCGCCCGACTGGGTGAAGACACCGAGCTCCTGGTACTGGCGCACGCTGTCAGCCGTCAGGTCGGTCATCTCTCGCGAGTGGTCGACCGGGAAGATGAAGTTGGACGCGTGACCGGTCGAGCCACCGGGGTTGGGAAGTGGTCCCTTGTCGATCTGCACGATGTCGCGCCACCCGAGCCGGGCCAGATGGTAGACCAGACTGTTACCGACGATGCCGGCCCCGATGACCACCACTCGGGCGCTGGCCGGAACTTCCGCCATCAGCTGCCTTTCCTTCCGGAAGAGATACGTTGTTGCATCATAAGCAACTCGGCCTCACGATACGAAACATCCTGTCAGAATCGTGACGCGCGGACGAGGCCGATGTCAAGATCGACAGGCCGCCCGGCGGCAGCGGGCACACTGGGGTGATGGAGACCGAGCACGGCGCCGTCCGGAGTCGGCTCTGGCGTCACGGCGCACTCGAACAGGAGGACTTTCCGTTCGAGAAGATCTCGGACTACCTCGAGCAGGACGGCTGCCTCGTCTGGATCGACATCTGCGATCCGAATCCGAGCCTGCTGCAGGACCTCGCGAAGGAGCTCTTCCTCGACCCGCACGCGGTGGAGGACTCGCTCAGCCGGGTCGGTCGGGCCAAGGCCACCCGCTTCCCGACGCACCTGTTCCTGACTGTCTACGCCACCATCCTCGGCTCGCCCGACGCCGAGAGCCGCAGCGCGCCCGACCTCAACGTGACACCGGTCTCCGCGTTCGTCCTGCGGCGCGCGATCGTCACCGTCCGGCACGGCAACGAGTTCGACATCGACGAGGTCGTGTCGCGCTGGGACGACAACTCCGACCTCCTGAAGTTCGGCGTCAGTGCGCTCGTCTACGGCCTGCTCGACATGGTCGTCGACGGGCATTTCGAGGCGGTGCAGGTGATCGACGACAGCATCGAGGACCTTGAGGACGACCTCTTCGACGATCTCGCCCTCAACCGGGAGTTGCAGCGTCGTACCTATCAGGTGCGCAAGGACCTGGTCCAGCTCCGCCGGGTGGTGCTGCCGATGCGGGAGGTGGTCAACTCGGTCCTCCGACACCGCCAGGATCTCGGTGTCCCCTCCGAGCTCGACGGGTGGTACGACGACTTGTACGACCACGTGCTTCGGGCCTCCGAGTGGACCGAGTCGCTGCGCGACATGATCAGCACCGTCTTCGAGACCAACCTGTCCCTCCAGGACGCCCGGCTCAACACCGTGATGAAGAAGCTCACCGGCTGGGCCGCGATCATCGCCGTCCCCACCGCAGTGACCGGGTACTTCGGCCAGAACGTGCCTTACCCGGGGTTCGCCTCCTACTGGGGATGGCTGTTCAGCTGCAGCGTCATCCTCGGCGGTGCGCTGTCGCTCTACATCGTCTTCCGTCGCAAGGGCTGGATCTAGCCCTCCCGTCCTGCCGGCCCGCCCACGAACTCCCGGCCCCTCGGAATTGCGGGAAAGTGCAGGTTCTGCGGGCTTCGAAACCTGCATTCTCCCGCAATTCGCGGGGAGGCGAGCTGGCGATCTCGGCTCCCGGAGGGAAACGGGGGGTCTGCCGTGGTCTGCTGGGAGTGCGTTACGGGCTGTACGCGTCGGGCTAGCCTGGGTGCGGGCCAGGCCTCGCACCGGGCCGTCAGACCAGCGCTGTGGGAGGAACCATGTCGTACCCGGACCCGAAGTACTTCGGCGAGACCGGAGAGACCAGCTCGGTCTTCCGCCCGGTCGGGACCAGCCCGGACGTCACAAACCCCAACGGCGTCACGGTCGACTACCTGGCGACGGGAGCACTCACCGCTGGCGAGTTCGGCCTCTACCGCTGGAACATGAGCGCGGCGGCGAGCGGGCCCGGCCCGCACTTCCACAAGACCATCTCCGAGTCGTTCTTCGTGCTCTCCGGGACCGTCCGCCTCTACAACGGCGCGGAGTGGGTCGACGCGACTCCCGGCGATTTTCTGTTCGTGCCGGAGGGCGGGATCCACGGCTTCCGCAACGAGTCGGGGGAGCCGGCGTCGATGCTGCTGCTGTTCGCGCCAGGGGCGCCTCGTGAGGACTACTTCGAGACGCTGGCCGACGTAGCCCGGGGCAAGCAGCTCTCCGAGAAGGAATGGGCCGACTTCTACCTCCGCCACGACAACCACTGGCTGTAGACCCCTGCCGAGCCGTCAGGTTCTTCCGGTCGAGCCGTCAGGTTCTTCCGGTCGAGCCGTCATGTTCTTCCGGTCGAGCCTTGTTCTTTCATCCCGACCGTATGGCGTTCACTGGCCCGGGCGTCTTACTGACAACCTGACGGTTCGGCGGTAAGAACTTGACGGCGGTAAGAACTTGACGGTTCGGCGGTAAGAACTTGACGGTTGGGCGGTAAGAACTTGACGGTTCGGCGGGGGAGTCGTCGCATCCGGGGCGATCTCGATGCCGTCGGCGGACTTCGCGCCGAGGCGCTGGCAGCTGGAGCAGGCGGTCCGCCACGGGGCCGTGGTCGTGACCCGTGCGCTCAACCGCGCCGCCGCCCCGCGCCTCCTGAGACGTCAGGCGCCCGGCTCCGAGGGCAACAGCCCGAGGGCAACCGCGTCAACCAGGCTCTGGTGGTCGCGTTCGGTCTGGTCGGCATACGCCCGGGCGAAGCGGCACAGGGCGACATCGAGCTTGTCGGAGGAGCCGGCGTACCCCGAGATCATCGACGCGCCGCTTGTCCGGGCGTGCCCCTTGGCCAGCAGTCGACCGCAGATCCCGGCGTAGTCGATCAGCGCGTCGGGATCGAGCGAGTCGACGGAGATGGTCCCCTTCATGTTGCGGAACTGCCGCACGTAGTACTGCCGACCGGCCACCGTGGTCCAGCCGAGCAAGGGGTCGCTCACGGTCTGCAGCGCTTGCTGGTACTCGACCACGCGTTGGCCCTGGTGGGCGTGCCATGCCGAGCCGCCGTGCACGTACGGCGCCACGACGGAACGCCTGGCCTGCTTGAGCTGCAGGAACACCACGTCGTCCGCACTGCTGCCTTCACACAGCGCGACGTAGGCCCGCAACCCGACACTGCCGACGCCGACAACCTTGTGGGCCACGTCGACGAGGGTGTAGCCGCTGAGCACCCGCCGCCATTGGGGAGGCAAGGTCGCCAGGTAGTCGTCGAGCGCCGCGGCGAGCTGGTCGGCCTCGGTGTCCGTCAGCCGCGTAATCAACGGCGGCTCCTCGACGATGCGACGACCACCGTCCCTCTCCTCGGTGAAACGCGGGAGGGCCCGGTCGCTCACCCGCGTCCGGGCACGCCGAGCCGCTTGCTGGATCTTCTTGCGCAGTGCGCGGTTCGACGCGGTCGTCTCGAGCCGGTCGACGTCCAGCCGCTCGAAGGACCGGGCTAGCAGCGGCTGCGCGGCCAGCCATCGGACGTGTCCACGGTAGGTGGCCACGGCCGATGCCACGGCCTGCTTGCACTGGTCCTCGCTCGAGCCCGTTTGCCGGCCGGCGACCCAGATGCTGGCGGAGAGACGCCGCAAGTCCCACTCCCAGCTGCCGGGGTGGGCCTCGTCGAAGTCGTTGAGATCGAGCACCAGGTCGCGCTCGGGGGAGGCGTAGAAGCCGAAGTTGCCGAGATGCGCGTCCCCGCAGATCACCGGTCGGATGCCGGTCGCCGGCAGGTGAGCGAGGTCCTCGGCCATCACGACAGCCGTCCCGCGCAGGAAGCCGTATGGCGACGCGGCCATCCGGCCGACCCGTACGGGAATCAGCCAGTCGACCCGACCCTCGTGCGACCTGATGATCTGCTGCACGACATCCGGTCGGTTGCCGGGTGGCGTCCATTCCCCGAGCGACGACCGGCTCACCTCCGACCGGATCCCTCGCCCGATGGCATAGCGCTCCTCCCGCGGGGTGGGGCGGCGGCGCAAGGAGGCATAGGACTCACCATCGACCGTCGGGAGCACGACATGACCGTTGACCTGGCTGGGCACCTCGCTCATGTCGAGTGAACCTACCGCCGATCACCCCGGCGCCGCTCGGTTCAGTCGTAGTGCTGAAGATCCGCCCAGATGCCTGTCCAGGCAGTCCGGGGACCTCGGCAGACCGCGACGGGCTCGCCCTGCTCCTCGTTGTCGACCCCCTCGCCGTTGTGCAGCCTGGCCTCGACCCGGCAGGAGCGGAACTCCTGCTGGGCGATGCCGAGCGACCCGCCGACGAAAACCACGACCGTCGTATTGGCGGGCGGCCGCGCCTGGAAGTAGAGCTGGTTCTGTGGCGAGTAGACCGGGGGCAGCCCCAGGCTCGGCCCATACCGCGCGACAGCTCCGGCTTCGCCGTAGTTGCTGCCGATGACCACGGCATCGCGTGCCTGCTTTGCCGGCAGCCCGTCGTAGACGTGCGCGACCTGGCGGACGTACGCCGGCCAGCCCACCGAGTCCTGCGCCGTCAGATTGACCCCGGGGATGGGCGTGTCGCCGAGGGCCGATACCGGGACGAGCGGGAGGGCCAGCAGGGCCGAGACGACCGCGTTGACGCCGACGGCGGCGACGAGCACCGCCCGCCAGGTCCGTGACCGCGACACGAACTCCCACGTCGGCACGCAGCCGGCTGCAAGCAGGACCGCTAGCAAGCCGTAGGGGTAGTAGAACTGGGAGCCGGCGAGGAACACCAGCACGAGCAGGACCGGGAAGGCCGCCGCGACGAACCGCAGCGGCCGCCACGCCGGCCGCCGCCACAGCGCCACCAGCCCGGCGACCCAGACGACTGTGAGAGGCGGCCCGAGCAGGACGAGGAGGAACGGCCACATGAGCACGTGCACGTCACCCGCGTTGTTGTCGCGCAGGGCCTGCCCCATGGTGAGCTCGGGCCAGCCGTTCGTCATCTGGTAGACCACGTTGGGCAGTCCGATGAGCAGGGCGATCAGCGCTGATGCGAGGACCCAGCGGTTCCACAACAGCCGTCGCGGGCCGACCAGGGCGATGCCGGCGGCGAAGGAGATCACCAGCATCGCCACCAGCAGCTTGTTGTACATGCTCAGGCCCACGACGAGCGCGGCCCAGATCCACCACGTCGGTTCCGACCGCAAAACCGCGCGCATGATGCAGAGCGTGACGAGCGGCCACACGACCAGGTCCACTGACGACGTCAGCATCACGTGCCCGAAGATCAACGGCGTAGCGGCGAAGGCGTAGGCCCAGGCGGACAGGGTCTGTGCGCCTCGCCCACCGCCCAGCTCGCGCGTGATCAGCGCGACGACGAGGACGGACGCCACCGTGGAGAGGGTTGCGGGCAGCCGGATCGCCCACGGCTCGTCCGCGACGTGCTGACTGAGGAAGCGAATCAGCAGGGGCGTGAGTGGCGGCTGGTCGACGTACCCCCAGCCCGGCTTGAGCATCCGGAAGTAGAGCTCGTCCCGTTCGAACCCGTAGCCGTTGCTGAAGGCGCTGAGCAGCACCGCCACGGCGGCCATCGCCGCGACCACAGGCCCGCGGGCCAGCGGCTCGACCTCGGGCGGCGGCGCGCTGGAGTCCGCAGAGTTTGATGGCTCAGGTGATGCCACCCGGCGACCGTACCGTCATACCGGTCACGACGGCGGAAGCGCTGGCTGATTCGTTATGTCCTGTTCGCGTCGTCGTCTCCGATAGGTGGAGCCCAGTGCGGCCGCTTGACCAGGCAGAACGGGTGGCCCGCCGGGTCCTCGAAGATGTCGTCCCTGAGGTGTCGGGCTCCGAGCGCCTCCACCTTGGGCTTCGCCGCCGCCACGTCCTCGACCATGACGTCGATGTGGAACTGCTGCGGGTACGTCGGGTCGGGCCAGCGAGGCGGCAGATGGTCGAGAGCCCGCTGGAAGGCCACGCCCGATGTCGTGTCGTTTTCGGCGATCACCACCCAGTCGTCGCTCTCGTAGGTGATCTCGAGGCCCAGCAGCTCGGCGTAGAACGCGGCCAGCTCAGCGGGAAAGAGACAGTCGACCGCCACATGGTGAAGTCGTCCGATCACGGGCACCATCTTCATCGGGGCGCGGCCTTCGTGCCAGTCGAGCTCAGGCGAGGCGCCCAGCACGGCGGCATGGGAGCGCTGCGGGCCGAGGCGCGCCGCCTTCATCCCAGTCGAGGTCAGGCGAGACGATCCAGCACGCCCGCCTGGGCCAGCACGGCGAACCGGTCGGGAACGCCCCAGTGCTCCACGATCCGGCCGTCGACGATGCGCGCCATGTCGAAGACCAGGAAGTCGAGCGGACGCCCCGTGGGAGGGCCGAAGAACGGCCCGCCCGCCGACGCGCGGGCTCGGACTCGGACCCAGATCGTGTCACCCGAGACGACGTGGTCCTCGATGGTGAAGTGGACGTCCGGGAAGGAGGTGTGGACGTCGCGAATGGCGGCTTTCACGTGCTCGATCGCGGCTGCGCCGGTTCCGGAGAGTCCGAACTGGTGCTCCACGAGGTCGGGGGAGCACAGGTCGTCGACGACGCTGTCGTCGCCGGTGGCGAAGCCCTCCTCGAAGATGCGCTGCATCACCGTCAGGGCCGTGGAGTCGGCCTGGGTGGCTGAGCCATGTGTCGTTGCGGTAGTCATGGAGTGCTCCTCGGAGACGTCGGGTGCGAGTGCTCTCGTCTCCAAATCGGATCAGGTATGGTTAGATTGATTCTAGTTAAACTAGAGTGAAAGGAGCGGACTGTCAACACGAAACGTTCGTACCGCTCGCCGTTGCGCGACGAGCAGACCCGGGAGACTCGTCGACAGATGGTGACGAGCGCCCGCGAGCTGTTCATCCAGCAGGGGTACGCCGCGACCACCGTCGCCTCTGTCGCCCGGCATGCCGGCGTCTCCACCGACCTTGTCTACAAGGCGTTTGGCTCCAAGATCGGCATCCTCAAGCAGGTCATGGACGAAGCGGTGGTCGGTGACGACGAGGACACGGCACTCCTCGACCGCGCCGAGCCACGCGCGATGCGCGCCGAGACCGACCAGCGCCGGCAGCTCGCGATGTTCGCGGCCGGTGTCACCGACCAGCTCGAACGGGTGCGTCCGCTCGACGACATCCTGAGAAGTGCGGCCGCGGTCGACGCGGTTGCGGCCGAGCTACGAGACGACATCCAGCACCGGCAGCGTCGCGAGGCGATGCGGGTCGTCGTCGGCTGGATCACCGCTCATGGGGCGTTGCGAGAGGGGGTCTCCGGCGACGAGGCGGCAGCGATGCTCTGGACGCTGACCTCACCGGAGGTGCACCAGATGCTCCGCGAGAGCTGGCACTGGTCACCCGACCGCTATCGGTCGTGGTTGACGGAGACCCTGGCGGCGAGTCTGTTGCCGCCCGCGACCCCGAACGCGAAAGGCAGTGACCGATGAGCGCCGAGGCGGTCGACCTGGTCGGCACCGTGCTCGAGCTGGACATCGAGGCGGTGGCCCACGGCGGCCACTTCGTCGCCAGGCATGAGGGCCAGGTCATCTTCGTCCGGCACACCCTGCCGGGCGAGCGAGTGCGTGCACTGGTCACCGAAGGCGGGTCGACCTCGAGCTTCCTCCGGGCCGACGCAGTGGAGATTCTGCGCGCGTCCCCCGACCGCGTCGAACCCCGCTGCGCAGTCTCCGGGGCCGGCGGCTGCGGGGGTTGCGACTTCCAACATGTCAGCCAGCAGGCGCAGCGGGACCTGCTCGGCGCCGTCGTCCGCGAGCAGCTGCTGAGACTCGCAGGCATCGACCAGGCCGTGGTCGTCGAGCCCGTCGACGACGGTGATGGTCTGGGCTGGCGCACGCGGGTCGAGTTCGCCGTCGACGGTCGGCAACGGCTGGGCCTGCGGAAGCATCGCTCACACGACGTCGTCGCAGTCGACCCGTGCCCCATCGCCCATCCGGCGCTGGCCGACTTCACGGCGTACGCCTGGGCAGCCGAACGGGTCGAAGCCGTCGTGTCCTCGAGCGCAGAGCGGCTTGCCGTCGTGTCGAAGCCACGTGGTGAGCTTCCCCGGCTCGACCTGACCGGCGTCGTCGATGCGGCCGGCCGGCGTATCGGCGGCCGGACCTATGTCCACGAGCAGGTGCGCGACCACGAGTTCCGGGTGACCGGCGGCGGTTTCTGGCAGGTGCACCCGGCTGCCGCCACGACGCTGGTCGACGCCGTCCTCACGATGGCGCAGCCGGCGCCTGATGACCACGTGGCGGACCTCTACGCAGGGGTCGGGCTGTTCACGATGTTCCTCGCCGACGCGGTCGGACCGGGTGGGTCGGTGCACAGCGTCGAGGGGAGCCAACGGGCTGCCCGCGATGCCCGCCGTAACCTGCATGGTCGGGCGAACGTGCACATCGTGCACGCCCCCGTCGAGGCGGTGCTCCGGCGGAAGCAGCTGCGGCCGCCGTGCGACCTCGTCGTCCTCGACCCGCCGCGGGTCGGCGCCCGCTCGCGGGTGGTCAGCGGGATCGCCGACCTCGCGCCGTCGCGGGTCGTCTATGTCGCGTGCGATCCGGCAGCGTTGGCTCGCGACGTCGCGACGTTCGCGAAGCACGGCTACCGGCTGGCCGGGCTCCGCGCGTTCGAGCTCTTCCCGATGACGTCCCATGTGGAGTGCGTCGCGCACCTGGTCAAGACGGACCCCGCACCGTGATCGTCGCGCAGCTCGACCACCTCCAACGTCTCGTCAGCCGGCCCAAGCAGCGTCCGCATGTCGTCGGCTATGTCTGCTGCTCTCAGAGGACGTCGCGGCGTGGTGTGACGGTGAGTGCGAGGGTGACGGCCATGGCGGCGTAGACGAGGACAGCGAGTCCACCGACGGCCGCTGGCAACAGGTGGTCGTCGCCCAGGTCGCTACCCGGCAGGCTCATGGCCGACATCGTCACGCCACCGAGCAGCCACCGCCCTCCCGCGGGCCAGGCTGGAATGATGATGTGCTCAACTGCGGTCATCCACACGAGGACGCCGACGACCGCGGGGATCTGGTGGCGTACCAGGGCGCCCACCGCGACTCCGATCACCGAGGTGGCTGCGAAGACACCGAAGCCGGAACACATCACTTGCCAGAACTGGCCGCTCACGGTGACGTCGCCGCCTCGGTGGTTGACCAAGGCGATGCTCGAAGGCACGACCACGACAAATGTCGCCACCACGAGGGCCGCACTGGCCAGGATTGCCGCCGTGAGCTTGGCGACGATGACGCGCGCGCGTCGCGGTTCGACCAGGTACGCCGACGTGATCGTGCCATGGCGGTGTTCCTGGGTGAAGGCCATGACGCCGAACACGGCCACCAACACCTGCGAGATGAGCAGACCCGTCCCGATCAGTGAGGCCAGCAGTTGGGGGTCGCCGAGCGGGACGACGGCGGCTTGGTCACCCGGCTTCGGGATGCTGAACGCGACCATCATCGCCTGTACGGCGAGGGTGGCGAGCAGTGTCCACCAGGTGATGCGCGTGCTGCGGAACTTGAGCAGCTCAGCAAGAACGAGCTTCCTCATGACAGCACCCGCCCCGGTTGCTGGGTTGGCTCAGGCTGATCGATGAGGTCGAAGAAGGCCTCCTCCAGCCCGCCCGTCCCAGCCAGGGCGTACAGCACGATGTGGTGGGCCGCGGCCAATTCGCCCACCCGCTCGGGGGCGGCGTCGACCGTGATGTCATAGCCGTCGTGGCGGCAGTTGTGACCGGCCGCTTCGAGCACGGACACCAGGCGCCCCGGCTGCGGGGTACGCGCCTGCGCACCCACGCCGGCTGCGGCGCGCAAGTCATCGAGGGTCGCAGACCGCACCAATCGGCCATGGGAAAGGACCAGCACGTGATCGGCGGTCTGTTCGACCTCACTCAACACGTGGCTGGACAACAGCACCGTCCGCCCCTCGTCGGCGAGGCGGCGCACATACCCGCGCAACCACCGCACTCCGGGCGGGTCGAGGCCGTTGGTCGGCTCGTCCAGCACGAGCACCCTCGGATCGCCGAGCAGCCCCGCGGCCAGCCCGAGGCGTTGGCGCATCCCCAGCGAGAACTGGCCGACCCGCCGCTTCGCATCGTCGGCCAGGCCGGTCTCGGCCAAGACACGCTGTGGCGCGCTCCTCGGCAGTCCGGCCGCCAGAGCGATGATCCGCAGGTGGTCCAACGCAGATCGCCCCGGATCGCAGCCGGCCGACTCCAGTACCGCTCCGACCGTTCGGACCGGGTCCACCAACTCGGCGTAGCGCCGCCCGCCGATTGTCGCTGTCCCGCTGGTTGGTTCGATCAAGCCGAGCAGCATTCGGAGGGTCGTGGTCTTGCCCGCTCCGTTCGGACCGAGCAATGCCGTCACCTCACCCGGTCGGGCGATAGCCGTGACGTCGCTGACCGCCGTCAAGTGTCCGTAACGCTTGCTGAGGTCGCGCAACTCGACCGGGTGCGTCATGGCTGTCTTCTCATCAGCCCGGTGCGTCGACGCATTCCCGCGGGCCACTGGGCGATCCGGGTCGTCGCGGCGACCTGCGCCGCGCCGCCAGAGAGTCGAGCAGCCGAAGACCAGTCGTGCAGCTCCGAGCACACCGGCAGTGGCGCGGCTCGCGACGCCGGTGTCATGAGCCCTGTGCTCGATCGACACCGAACCGCCCCAACACCAACGTCACCGAGAGGGCCGCGACCCAGATCCAGAACGCGGTGAAGGGGATGAACGCGTATCCCTCCGTCCAGACGGCGCGCGCGAGGACGGAGCCCGCACCAGCGATGACGGCCCACCAGCCCAGCCAGTGCGGCAGGCTCCGGCTGGGGAGGACGATGAGGCCGGTGCAGATCCCGACGGCGCCGGCGGCGACCCAGCCGTTGGCGAAGGAGATGTTGCCGAGGTCGTAGGCATAGCGAGCGACCTGGGGGTCGATGTCGTCGGAGCGGTACGCCGCGGCGTCCCAGGACGCGATCTGTCCCGAGACGACGCTCACCACGCCGGCGCCGGCGAGGAAGAGCGAGCGCCAAGGCAGCTCGCCCTCGTAGCGTCGCAGCAGCAGGGCGAGGCCGAGGGCGAACCACAGCATCGCGATCAGTCCGACCGCGGTGAGGAACGAGCTGATCGCTCCGAACGTGTCGTCGAGTGACCGGAAGAACGCGACGGTCTCGTCGGCGTTGCTGTCTACAGCGGCGCTCTGGTAGTCGTTGGCGAGCGACGTCCCCAAGACGACGACCAGAGTCACCAGCCCGGCCGCGCCGGTGATCCGGGCGAGATTCCTGCGCTGCTGGGTGGATGCGGCGGTGTGGGTCGAGTCGGTGAGTTGCGTCATGGGGATCCTCCGCGGGTGGTGGTGGCTACGTCATCGACGCTAGATACGACGACGGGGCCCGTCATCGGAGCCCGGCCCACACTCGGTCTACGAGGCAGCACCACACTCCGGCTTGGTGCCAGCGCTATTGCGGCCACGGTGGCCTGATCGCGAGAATCTGCTGGGTGAGGGCACTCCGTCTCCGCCCTGTTCCGAGCGCAGCACTTGCGTTGGTCTCGATGCTCGAGGTCGCCGCGGTCGTGCTCTCCTGGGCGCGGGAGCCCGCGTGGGACACCCTCATCTACGCGGTCAATACGCTGGTGCTCGCGGGGGTCGGCGCGCTCGTCGCGTCCAGGCAGCCGCGCAACCCGATCGGCTGGCTGGTCCTGGGAGCGGCGGTGGTCAGCTCCTTCGCCGATCTCGCCCAAGGCTGGGCTCTGCGCGGCTGGCCAGGGGCTGACGTCGCGGAGACCTTCGCCAACACGAGCACGATCCCCCAGGCGGCTGCGACCGTCGTCTGCTTCCTCCTGTTCCCGTCCGGCACGCTGATGGCACCGGCATGGCGAGCCGTGGGCGCGGCCGCAGTGCTCGGGGCCGCGCTGGCCGTACCGGCGTTCGTCCTCGCCCCCGAGGCGGGAAGCTACTTCGTCGGCGGTGTGAACCCCTACGCCGCCGACGGTTCGCAGTGGTGGATGCTGTACGTCGTCGCGCTGGCTGTCGTGCTCGGGTCATTCGCGCTCTCGGTTGTCGCGCTGGGTCTGCGGTTCCGTCGCTCGGTCGGGGACGAGCGGCAGCAGATGAAGTGGTTGGCCCTCGCTGCCGGCATCGCAGCCGTAGTGATGCCCGCCGGTGTCTTGCTGTGGAACGCCGTGCCGGCCGTGCGGATCGCGGTCGCGGTGGCTGCCACGTTGATGCCGGTGGCGATGGGCGCGGGCATCTTGCGTTACCGGCTCTTCGACATCGACGTCGTGATCAGCCGCACGGTCGTCTACGCGACCATCACGGCCCTGCTGACAGGAACGTACGCGGTCGTGGCCATCACTGTCGGCGCTGTCGGTGGCCGCGGCTCGATATGGGCCACTGCGGTGGTGACCCTGATCGCGGGCGTAGGTGCGCGACCTCTGCGCGATCGCCTCCAACGACTCGTAGATCGCCGGTTCAACCGGGCCAGTTACGAGGCCACCGAGCGCGTGAACACGTTCCTCGAGGAGCTCCGCGCGGGTCGCGCCGCGCCTGAGGGGATCGAGCAGGTGCTGCGCGAGGCGGTGGGTGACCCGGCACTCGCGTTGGGGTTTCGCCTGCCAGGCGGTGACAAGTACGTCCACCTGGACGGCGACCCGATGCCGGCGGTCGGTGAGCACCTCCCCATCCGGTTGCACGGCGAGGAGGTCGGCGTCGTCGCACTCGGCTCGGCAGCGTCCCGTGCGCGGCTGCCCGAGCTGCTCCCGATCGGTGGGCTCGCTCTCGAGATCGTCCGCCTCCGCGTCGAGCTCAGGCGGCAGCTCGACGAGGTAGCCGCATCCCGTGCCCGCATCGCCCTCGCCGCCGACGAGGAACGACACCGGATCGAGCGCGACCTGCACGACGGCCATCAACAGCGGCTCGTCTCGATCGGGCTCTCACTTCGGCACGCCCAGCACGCTCTGGATGGCACCGCGCCGAGCGTTCATGCCCTCATCCAGCGCGCCGTCGACGAGATCACCCAGTCGATCGAGGATCTGCGCGAGCTCGCACGTGGCCTCCGACCGGCTCAGCTCGACGCCGGCCTCACGCCCGCACTCCGGGAGCTCGCACGTCGTGCGCCTCTCCCGGTCGAGGTGCACTCATCCGCCTCGAGGTTCTCGGCCGAGATCGAGGCTGCGGCGTACTACACCGCATGCGAAGGCGTCACCAACGCGGTGAAGCACTCTGGAGCCAGCCAGGTCACGCTTCACACGAGGTGCGAGGAGGGCCGACTGGTCCTCCTCGTAAACGACAACGGTGTCGGCGGCGCGGCCCTTGGGGTGGGGACCGGACTGACCGGCCTCCAAGATCGGGTCACGGCCCACGGCGGCACCCTCGAGATCACCAGTCCACGTGGACAAGGCACGACGTTGACGGCGGTGTTCCCGTGCGCGTCCTGATCGCCGAGGACCAGGCGCTGCTCCGTGAGGGTCTGGGGATGCTCTTCGAGAACGGCGGTCACCAGGTCGTTGCGCTGCTTGCCGACGCCGAGGACATCTCCACCGTCGTCGACGCCGAGCAGCCCAACCTCGTCATCCTCGACGTACGCATGCCGCCCACGTTCACCGACGAGGGCGTTCGAGCAGCCCGAACGATCAAGACCGACCATCCCGAGACGGCGGTGCTCTTGCTGTCCCAACACATCGAGACCACCCACGCGGTCTCACTGGTCGCCCTCGGCGGCTTCGGATACCTGCTCAAGGACAGGGTCCTGGAGGTTGACGAGTTCCTCGCCACCGCCGAACGCGTGGTCGCGGGCGGATCCGCGCTGGACCCTGAAGTTGTCGCGAGCCTCGTGGCACCCACCGGCGCGGGTCCTGTCTCCAGACTCACCGAACGCGAGCGCGAGGTACTCGAGCTCATGGCACAAGGACAGACCAACGCCGCCATCGCAGCGCGTCTGGTGATCACGGAGCGCACGGTAGAGGCCCACATCGGACGCATCCTGACCAAGCTCGACATCACCGACGCCACCGGACACCGCCGAGTCCTGGCCGTCCTCCAGTACCTCCGTGAGGCCGAGGCAGCCGATCCCTAGACAAGCGCTCCGCCGAGTGGGGATGGTCGCGCCCAGTCCGCCGACGACGGCCTCGTGGATCCAGACGTTTGGCCACCTGGAATCTGACCTTCGGCCGATCCTCACCTGCGCAACCTGCGTCTGGATGGGCGATCTCGAAGTGAGCCCGGGCTGTACGGCCAGAGGTACGGAGCCGGGAGCCATGTGTGGCCTGCGGCGGGACCTGAGACCGCGGCGGTCTGCGAGCGTCGGATCCGGCTTGCGCTGAGGGCTCACTTTGGGCGCGGTTTGGATCGCAAGCAGCCGCAGGCCTGTGCCGAGGGGATCAATGTCCCATCACGGCATCGCCGCAGGTCAACGGCTAGTTTCCTCTGATGAACGCAGTTGTCGGCAAAGGATCGCGTTCACGCTCAACCCGATGTGCGCCTTCCCGATGACGCACCACGTCGAATGCGTCGCGCTGCTGGAGAAAACCGGCTCTGACCTGCGGCCGTGAGACGGATTGCCCCGAGTTTGGTTGTCTGATCTGACCGATGCCAGAGCTGTGACGGGGTGGGACGGTGCACTTGTCCAGTCCCGTCAACGTGTCTATTCGATTCGCGGCCTGGCTAAACTGGCATCACATAGACGATCGTGAGGGGTGGTTTCGGTACCCGCATGCAGACCGACCTCCGGTTGACGGGGGAGCGATGACGCAGCACGGGCCCGAAGTTTTGCTCGACGACGACATGGAAGCGGTCGTTCTTGCCTACCGCAACGCCCTCGCGATGCTGCCAGGCCCGGATGAACGTCTCCTGGGCAGCTTCCTCCGAGTCCTGGAGCGATGGCCGCCGGAGTCGCGTACGTCCTGGACACCGTCGCCCACCTCGTACTGGCCGACTACGAGGCCTCGGCCGACCTGTTCCTCGCCCTCGTCGCGGTGCCGTCGGTAGTCGGCGAGATGAGCTTCGCGGTCTGGCTGCTGCTCCTGGCCACCGGCCGGCGTGCGGCCCCGACCACACCTGTCGACCAGGCCAGCGAGAACAGCATGGCCTCGGTCGGGCATCTGTCGTGAGTCCCGCCCCGACGATCCCGGCCGAGCCTGTACCTCGGCCCGGATGGGGCGGGCGCATGAGCCTGGAGAGGATGGCCGAGTGCGGACACTTGTCACACTGACCGCCCTTGGCCTGAGCGTTGTCCTGCCCATGAGCGCGCCGGGCGGCTCGATCGACGATGTCATCGACAGGGAGATGCCTGCTTCAGGCGCACCCGGTCTGGCCTATGCCGTGGTGGTCGACGGGGAGATCACGTCGGCCGGAGCGCGAGGTGTCGTCAGGCTCGGCGGCGAGAAGGCCGTCACGCCGGACACCCCGTTCCTCACGGGCTCGATCTCCAAGAGCTTCACCGCACTCTCCGTCATGCAGCTGGTCGAGGCAGGCAAGGTCCAGCTGGACGCCGAGGTGTCCCAGTATCTCGACGTCTTCTCGAACCGGGCCGCCGGCGACATCACCGTCCGTCAGCTCCTCAGCCACACCAGTGGCTATTCCACACTGCAGGGAAACGCGTCCCACACTGACAGCACCGGCGGGACGGACGAGCTGGCGCGCCGCGTCGACCAGCTTGCAGAAGTCAGTCCGGCCCACGCACCCGACGAGGAGTGGGGGTACTCGAACACG
Organism: uncultured Actinomycetota bacterium; assembly: GCA_963820035.1. GTDB lineage: Bacteria > Actinomycetota > Actinomycetes > Propionibacteriales > Nocardioidaceae > JAWWPG01. Next base: position 403,102 of record CAWFYK010000001.1, read on the forward strand.
AACTACCAGATCCTGGGCCGCGTGGTCGAGGTGGTAAGCGGGAAGGACTACCAGACCTACGTCGCAGAGAACGTCCTCGAACCGATCGGCATGAAGAACAGTTTCGTCGCCGACGGTGAGGTCCATCCATCCATGGCGACCGGGCACAGACCATGGTTCGGCACCAAGAAGCCGCTTCCCGAGAACAGGACGCAGCGCAGCACGGCCCCGCAAGGGGGGATCGTCGCGAGCGCCAACGATCTGGCGCGCTACCTGCAGACGATGATGAACGGCCACGACGATGTGCTGAGCGCAGACGGCAAGTCCCTGATGATCCGGCCGGCCAGCGCAGGATCGCCCTTCTACGGCCTGGGCTGGTTCGTGGACTCCGGCAACGGGACCGTCTGGCACTCCGGAACGAGCCCGGGCTATGAAACGCTCGCCACGATGATGCCCTCCGAGAAGAAGGGCGTCGTCGTGCTCGTCAACGCGGGCAGCGGAATCGGGTTCGGTGAGACGACCCAGCTCCGCAACGGCATCACCGCCGCGGCGTTGGGCCTCGACTACGACGGCGAAGGGTCGCGGCTCTCCCAGAAGGCCCTGTTCATCTCCCTGGTGCTCGCTCCGTTCGTCTACGCGCTCAGCATGATCTGGGCGTGGCGGCACCGTGTCGACATTCGCGCCAAGTCGGGCGTCTTCGGCCTCTTCAGCTTGTGGTTCCCGCTAGGCACCACGCTTGCCGCAGCGTGGGTCATCCTGCACCTGGTGCCGAACCTGTTCGGCACACCGCTGGCCAACATCAGACTGTTCCAGCCCGACCTCGGTATCGCGCTCATCGCCACAGCAGTGACGGGCGTCCTGTGGGCCGTATTCAGGCTCGCGGTCGCCTACACCGGCAGCACGGGTCGTGCCTGGCGAGCGGGTGGCATTCGGGGAGATAGGACCCAGACTTGACTGAGCCGATCTGCTCCCTTGGACGCCTGAACCCGATTCCGCCGAGGATCCAGAGGATCCCAGTCATGGGCGGCGCAGCCCGCTGGTCCTGGCTACCCGTCGCGGACCAGCCATCGTGCCCAGAGCGCGACGGTTGGTACCAAGAAGACCAGGACGCCCACCGCTAGGATCCAACTTGCGCCAGGTGTTTCCCGCCGCAGCATCTCGACTGCCATGAGGAGCAGGGCTGCGAGCAGCCAGGTCATGAAGCCGAGCATCCCCACGGCGGCCGCATCTGTGGCAGGAGACGGTGATCGCTGGAGGAGGCCGGTGACGACCGCAAGTGGAATGACCACCCCGAGGTCGAGATACTTGATCAGCCAGAAGAGCGCGGTGGCCGTCTCGTACTCCCCTGTAGGGCCGTCGCGGTAGTACCCAGCCAACTGCCCCAGCCACAGCAGTGCCACGACTGCACCGATCCCGATCAGCAGCCAACTGGTCGCGTGTCGCGGACCGGCGAGGTGCGCGGACGTCGTCAGCATCCGAAAGGACGTCACCAGCAGCGACACGGCTACCGCTGTCGTGGCCGCATACAGCAGGAACGCCTTCTCGACGTTGCCGGGATAGCGGTCGAACTCCTGACCGGCGACCACGGTGGCGAACGTGTACACGATGTAGCCCGCCGCTCCGACTGCGACGGCAGGCGCCCACTGCCGCCCCAGCCACCAAGCCGGCGCCGAAGTCAGCAGGCCGACCGCGACGATCAGGGTCACGATCTCACCGCCGACGTACTGAACAAGCGCGTCGTCGGACATGTGAAAGCGGATGCGCCCGGTCACCAACGGACCCAGGATGGTCGCAGTGACGAGAAGAACGCCGAGGACCGCTGAGAGCAAGGCCCCGGAAATCTCGGCTGTACGACTGACGCTGCCCATGCTCACGTTCTTGGTCCCTAGCCTCGCTTCGATAGAAATCGACCACCTCCGACGTGTGTCAATCCCTATCTTCGGCAGGAGCATCACAGGTCGCAAGAGCCTCCTGCGTCCCGACGCAGACAAGAGGAGCTCGGTCATAGCGATGCATCGCTCCGGCCCACGGCAGACCCTTATGGTGGGCGGCTCATGGGTGATCTGGCCGAGCCTGATCGGATCGGCCGTTGGTCCGGCCCCGCCTACAGACGCGAGGGGCTGTCGTCGGCCGCAGCACTTCAGAGGCGTACCAGACCGCTGCCGCGAGAGACATCAGCCGCTGAAAGATCCCCAGACGGAGGTGGACATGAGCAGCGGAACCGTGCTGGCGACGACCAGGCAACTAGGTCGCCCCCCATGCTGAACCGGGTCCGCGGGCCGTGCAGCACGAACGTGGTCGCCACGCCGACGATGAAGGGTCAACGTCAGCGTGGACGTCCGGGGCTGGACCTAGGGTTCGACCAAGCCAGTTCGGATGGCGTAACGCGTGACCTGGACACGATCGTTCATGTTGAGCTTCTCCAGGACGTTGGTCCGGTGCCGGTCCACCGTCTTGAGGCTGATGCACAACATGTCAGCGATCTCCTGGGAGTTGTGCCCCTCCGCGATGAGCTTGACGACCTCGGTCTCTCGAGGGGTGAGCGGTCCGGCCCCCGTGACCTGGCCTTGGTCGACCAATGTGAGGTATCTGCGCACGAGGGCACCGAGCGCACTGGGGTATATGAAGGGCGCTCCGCGGAGAGCGGCTCGGCACCCTTCGATGATGTCCTGGTCGACCTGACGCTTGAGCACGTAGCCCGCCGCACCCGCGGCGATCGCCTCGAAGAAGTACTGCTCGCGGTCGTACATCGAGAGGATGAGGATCGGAAGTTCACGCCCTCGCCGGATCTCTCGCGTGGCCTGCAAGCCGGTCATGCCCGGCATGGCGATGTCGAGGATGGCGAGATCGAGGTCCTCACTGAGGCCCAACTGCAGTGCTTGTCGTCCGTCTTCAGCTTGGGCCACGACCTCGAGATCCGGTTCTCGATCGATCAGTGCTTTGAGTCCTGCCCGGACCACGGCGTGGTCGTCGGCGATCAGCACTCGCGCCACGCCGTTACCGGTCATCAGCCGGCAAGCGTGCCGAGGTCTGTGCAGTCCAGCCTCACGGTGGTGCCCCGCCTTCCAGGTCGTCGGGCAACAGCGGCTGGGCCGATGTGTAGCCGGCCTCCGACCAGGAGCGCTCGCTCGCGCATGCCGCGGATGCCGGGGCCCTCCGAGGCGGGGACGGAGAAGCCGGTGCCGTCATCGATCACGCGTAGTGTCAGCCGGTCTGCGGCTGCTTCGAGTGCAAGCGCGATGCGGGCGGCACCTGAGTGCCGTACCGCGTTGGTCAGGGCTTCTTGCGCGACGCGGTAGACGACCAGTTCCAGGTCCGGAGCAAGGGGCGGCAGCTCCTCGGGGATTGTCTTCTCGATTCGCGCGGTCGTTTCGCCCATGCTCTCGGTTAGGGCGTCGACAGCGCTGAGGAGACCGAGATCGTCCAGGAGGGCGGGGCGCAGCTGCCAGGCGAGTGCACCGACCTCGTCCAAGGTTGCACGCTGCTGCTCCTGGATGGACTCGACCTCGCCCTTGAGGGGCTCAGGGAGATCCTCTGCCAGTCGCTGCAGCTGCAGCAGTGTTCCGGTCAGGCGTTGACCGATCTCGTCGTGCAGTTCACGCCCGATCCGGCGACGCTCACCCTCGATGGCGTTGAGCGTCCGGCGCGCGCTCGTACGCCGTTCGTTCTGCAGGCGTTCCAGCATCGTGTTGAAGCCGGCGATGAGCGCCTTGGCTTCAGGGCCGCCGATTTCTGGCAGGTGTTCTTCGGGCTTGAGCACGTCGATGGTCTCCATGCGGCGTACCACGGCTCGCAGTCCACGGAAGTTGATCCGCAGTACCACGGCGTTCGCGACCGCGATGACCACGGCGCCCACAGCCAGCACCAGCCCCTGCTCGGTCGCGATCGGGAAGGACACCGTCGCGGGTGTGACCACCAGGCCCAGGACGGCCAGGAGTAGCACGCTGCTGTTGACCAGGACCACCCGTGCGTAGAGGGAGAGGTTCCACCATGCCGGGCGCACCCGGTCTGATTGGTGCCCTTCTATGCCCGTTGCCGGGCGGATCAGTGAAGCGGCCATAGTCCAGCCTCGCTCACCCCATGGCCCCACGCAATGCGGTGCACACCCCATGCGTGCGCGCGCCATCGCGAACACGCGCCGCGCGAAATTTGGGGTGGCGCCCCGATGGGCAAGCCCACGCATGGTCTTCAAGACTCGGACATGCGCGGCTTTGCGCCGTCGCGATCGGCATCGGAATCGGAATCGGAGGGATCTCGTGACCCGTTCAGAACTGACTGAGACCGCAATGGGGATGGCTAGGCGTGGGAGGGCGTCGACGGCCCGCCCTCGCGCCTCCGTACGAGCCGGTGGCTGGGCCTCGCTGGTGGAGGCATTCACCTACGTGGTCGGCTTCGGGGTCGCGGCCGCCTACCTGGCACCTGCGGGCTTCACCGACGCGCAGGACGATCCGGCCGAGTCGCTGGCCTTCCTGCTCGACCACCAGGCCGTCCTGTACGCGTGGTACGCGGTGCTCTACCTGGTCGCGGGAGTGGCCCTGGTGGTGCTCGTCCTCGGCATCCATGACCGCCTCGAGGACCGCACTCCGACTCTCGCCCGGACCACCACCGCATTCGGGCTGATCTGGGCGGGATTGCTGTTGGCCAGTGGGATGGTCGCGCTGGTCGGCCAGCGCGCCGCCGTCGAGCTCGCCGCCACCGACCGCGCCGAGGCGGTCTCCACTTGGTCGGCGGTCAGTGTCGTCCAAGACGCTCTCGGCGGCGGCATCGAGATCGTCGGCGCGCTGTGGGTGCTGCTGGCCAGCATCGCCGCTCTCCGTAGCTCGGCGCTGCCGCGGGGACTTGTGGTGCTCGGTGTCGTCGTCGGCGTCGCCGGCACGGTGACCCTCGTTCCACAGTTGGCCGAGGCAGCCGCTCTCTTCGGGCTCGGCTTCATCGCCTGGTTCATCTGGGCCGGCCTCGTCCTCCTCCGCGACGACCGCCCGGTCGGGAGCGCAGGATGACCACGCCACCGACCCGTCAGACGGAGAACCCCGCCAACCCTCGACAGGTCTGCGCCGTGGGGCCTCCGGACGGCTGGGCCGCTATCTGGTGCGCCACTGCTTGGACCGCGATGTCATCGCCCGCGCCGTGATGGAGTGCGATGCGGTGCTCATCGTGCTGGTGCCGTGGGGGATGCGGACTACGCCTCGGGGACGGCGCGGGCGGTGCTCGACCTCGCGGAACCCGACGCGCGTCTGGTCTTCTCCTGCGGCTGGCACATCACCCGCGACGGCCAGGATGTCTACCCCTGGAAGCTGCGCGCGTTCGTCGCCGTCTTCGGACGGCTCGCCAAGCTGGCACGGAAGGTCGACCTCGATGACCAGGTCGAGGCCTGCCGGAGGGTCTTCGCCAGCGACCGGCGGTGGACCGTCGTGCGGTGTAGTGATGTCGACGAGGGCGAGAGCCAGGGGCTCCCGATCTGGCGCCGCCACGTCGGTGATCCCGCCCTGGCCAGCAACCTGACCCGACGGGTGGACTTCGCCCTATTCATGGTCCCTGTTCTACCAAGCTCGATACATCCCTCGCGTACTCGCCATGCTGTCGGTCACCGCTGGCATCGGGTACGTGATCGACACCCTCGAAAGCCTGCTGGTCGACGACTACGGCGGAATTCTCGCCGTGGTCCTGCTGACACCCGCGGTGCTGGGCGAGGTCGGCCTGACGCTCTGGCTCTTGGCGGTCGGCCTGTCCGTGCTGTCGTCGATCGACTAGCTCGGACGACCGATCCGGCTTCGAGCGTACCCCTCACTCGCCCATCAGCGGGTGCGCTCGACGAGGTTGTCCTGGGCGTCCGACACCGCAATTCGTCCGACGCATCACCAAGGAGGCACCATGACCACCACGACCGGACCCGCACCTGCGGGCGTCGCGCCTACGCCGACACAGCGTCCGCCGCTCCGTCGGTGGACCAGGATCTCCGGCAGTCTCTCCCTCGTCATCTTCGTGGTCTATCCGCTGTCGACCCTGGTGCGGTCCAGCCTCGTCGTACCCGGCGACGCCGCCGCCACAGCCGACAACATCCGCACTCAGGAGACATTGTTCCGCTGGGGCATGGCCGGCGAGGCCACGATCGTGCTGGTCGAGATCGTGCTGGCCGCCGTCCTCTATGCGCTGCTTCGACCCGTCAGCCGAACGATGTCACTGCCGCGGCGCTGGCCCGGGTGGCCGAGGCAGTCGTGATGGCCGCCGGCTGCCTGGTCGCCAGCGTGTTCACGCTGCTGGTGGTCTCCGAGCCGGGCTATCTTGCTGCGTTCGGTGCAGACCAGCGTGACGCCCTCGCACTGTTCTTCCAAGAGGCCAACGACGACATCGTGCTGGTGTGGAACTTCTTCTTTGCGCTGTCGCTGGTGCTGACGGGGTGGCTCGTGCACCGCTCGAGCTTCCTGCCTCGGCTGGTCGGCATCTTGCTCGCTCTGGCGGGGGTCGGCTACTTCGTGCAGAGCTTCGGCGAGGCCGAGCGGCGCGGCCTTGTGGCCCGTGAGCGGAGCGATGTTGATGGTCGGGCGGTCGAGGTTTATCTGACCGAGTTGGGCGAGGGGCTGGCCGAGAGCGCGACCGCGCGGGCTGACTCACTGGTCTTGCCGCTCGTTGCAGCGCTCGATGACACTGAGAAGGTGCAATTCAAGGATCTGCTGGACAAGCTGCAACTCAACGGCCTGGAACTCGCCCGGTAGCCGCCCTGCTGCTGCTGGCATCAACGATGAGACGGTGAACGGTCGGGGCCTGCAGTGCCAGGCAGAGGTGGAACGGTTGATCGGGCGCCACGACACCGCCAGTCCCTTGATGACGCCCGACGACTCCGTAGCCGTGATGGTGAAGGTGGACGCGGTACGGGCTCGCATCGGCCTGCGGTACCCGGATGAGTGACCAGGCCCGCGCAGGGTTCAGGGTGCGAATGCACGGCGCCTACGCCAACAAGGCTCCGATCGCGACTGTCAATTGATGCCACCTCCTCTATGTGGTGCGCGAGTGACAGGAGCGCCTCAGTGCTCGACCCGCAGGGTCTGGTTGGTGCCCCAGAGGTCTGCGAACCGGCCGTAGTCGAGGCCGGGACCGCCGTGGGCGTAATCGTCGCCACGCTGGCCGTTGACGTGGTCGGAGCCCTTTGCCCCGTAGAGCCGGTCATCGCCTGTGCCACCCCAGAGATGGTCGTCGCCGGTGCCCCCATAGAGGCAGTCTGGGCCCTGCCCACCGCGGATCCTGTCGTCGCCGGCGCCGCCCCGGATCAGGTCGTGGCCGCCACCGCCGTCGATCCGGTCGTTGCCGCCACGGCCGAGGATGGTGTCGTTGCCGGCGCCGCCGACCAGCACGTCTGGACCGGCGCCGCCGACAATGAGGTTCCCGCCGCAGGAGGCATCGGCCCCTCCGGCGGCGTGCGCCGTCGAGCCGAGGAGCCCGAGCGTGGCGGCGAGGACGCCGAGCGTGCCGGTGACGGCGAGGGTGCGGGAACTGCGGATCTTCATCATGGCTGCTCCTGGGGTGAGGTTGAAGGGCTGTCGTCTCGGTCCGTGCTCTGAACCGGTCTCATCGTGATGGATCGACGTCATCGTGGGATCAGTACGCCGGCGGGGCGAGTTCTGTGCGTTCGTGCGCCGGCGACCAGGGCCGGATCGGGACGGGGTGCGTCGATGTCGCGCATGGCGGCGTCCCAGATCGCGAACGCCCGCTTGGCCTCGCCGTGCCGACCGGCCCGCAGCAGGGAGGTGACCAGTCCCCGGTGCACCTGCTCGTCGAAGGGGTCCACCGACAGCAGTCGGGCGAGCGTTGCGCAGCCGTCGCTGAGGCGCCCCTCACGCGTGGCCAGCGTGGCAGCGTGGCGTAGGGTCTGCAGCCACGCGAGGCGCGTCTCCTCGCGCAGGATCGTCGCCCAGGTCTCGTCGGCCTCGTCCTCGAGGGCCTCGCCCGGGTGACGTCGGATGACGTCGGTGAGGATCTCGCGGGCCCGGTCGACGTCGCCGTCGCCCAGCAGGCGCGCGGCGGCGGCCGCGTCGTCGATCAGCTCCTCTGCGTCGAGACGGACCTGGCGCAGGTCGAGCCAGACGCCGGTCTTGTCAGAGGCGATAACGTGCTCCGCGGCCCCTGCCTTGGCGGGGTCGAGCACAGTGCGCACGGTAGTCAGCAGCACCGAGAGCCGATGCGGGGTCTTCGCCGGGTCGTCGTCGGGCCACAGCAGGTCGCACAGCACGGAGCGGCTCAATGGCCGGCCACGGCGCCCGGCCAGGATCTTGACCAGGGTGCGCGCCTGGCGTGATCGCCAGGCGGTGAGCGGAACGGGTCCTCCTTCCACCTGAACCGAGAAGCCGCCGAGCACCTGCACCAGGACCCTGGACCCGGGGTCGTCGACCCGGACCCCCTGGATGCGGTCGATCCCGAGGTCGCGCAGCCGGCGGGCGGCGACGCGGCCTACCGAGCGGCGTACGGCGTCTGCCGGCTCCCGTCGGGCCAGCAGCACGTCGATCCGGCAGGTCTCGGGCCAAGCGCCTCCGTCGTGCCAGATGGCGCGCGCCTCCAGCAGCGCCTCCCTGGCCTCGTCGGGGTTTTCGCTGGTCGCGGCCACCAGCTCCAGCGACTCCGCCAGCAGGTCCAAGGCGCCGAGCTCGCGCGCTGACGCCTCGCACGTGCGTGCCAGGCCGGCCGCCTCCTCCCGGTCGCCCTCAGACCAGGCCACCCAGCCCAGGGCGGTGAGGGCGAACGGCGCGCTCGAGGCGGGAGCCCTGTGCAGCGCCTCGGTGGCGCCCTCGCGGGCCGCGCCGCGGGCGGTCTCGTCCGGAGGGCCATCGACCAGGGTCCGGGCCAGCCCGGCCAGCGCCGGGACCAGGACCTGGAGCTCCTCGGAGGCCCGGGCCATGGTGATGGCCTCCCGGTAGGCGGCTCGTGCCTGCTGGTGACGGCCAAGACTGCGGTGGGCGTCACCGAGTCCGCATAGACCGGAGGCCGCCCGGTGCGGACCCAGGGTCCGACTGATCGCCACCGACCGGTGCAGGTGCCAGCAGGCCTCTCCCGGCTCGCCTGTGCGGAGTAGTGCCTCGGCCAGATTGTGCAGGGCGGCGGTGAGGGCTCCGGTCGGTCGCGCCACCTCGGCCGCTCGCAGCGCTCGGCGGCACACCCCAACGGCCTGCGCGAAGCGACCGGACGCCAGCAGCACGAAGGACTGGTTGCCCAGGACGCGCGCCACCGAGACGATGTCGCCGGCCGCGGTCGCGGCGCTCAGCGCTCGCGCCAGGTGCGCCTCCTTGCGTGACCCGTGGCTGGTCTTGGCCGCGGCCTGGTGAGCTGCGACGAGCGCCCCCCGGTCGCCGCAGCGCTCCGCCAGCTCGAGCGCCTCGAGCGCCCGCTGCCGGGCTGCATCGTCGTCGCCCAGCATTGACAGGACGGTGGCGTGGCAGGCGACCAGGCGCACGACCTCCGGGACGGCGCTCTCCTGATCGCAACGCCGGGCGCGGGAGAGCGCCTTGAGCGCACCGTGGAGGTCGCCTTGGGTGTAGCGCAGGGCTGCGACACGATGGGCCAGGCCAGCGTCCCACCCGTCGGTGTCCGCCGTCGCCATCAACGGAGCGAAGGCGCGAGTGGCGCCCGGGGTGTCGCCGGTGAGGTGGCGGGCTTCGGCGAGGGTGCGGCACACGCCGGGGCTCTGCTCGGCCCACTCGACCAGGGCGGGGATGGTTACGAGGTCGCGCGCGTGCCCTGCGCTGATCATCTGCGGACCTGCCACGTCGACGAGCCCGCGGGCCAGATCGGGGCGACCGCGTCGCACGTGGCAGCGCAGCGCAGGGAACGGCTGGTCGTGCTCCTCGAACCACTGCGCAGCCTCAGCCAGCAGGCCCGCGTCGGGCCTAGCCTCGGTGTCCGCAGCCAGCGCCGTAGCCACGACGGGGACGACGGCGGTGCCGTCGCGACCGAGCAGCTCGAGCGCGGGCAGTGGCCGGACCAGGCCGACCCCGATCAGCCAACGGTAGGCCGCGCGGGCCCGGTCGGGTGCGCCCGGCTGGAGGTGGGACACCAGGGCCTCCGAGAGCGGCTCGAGGCCGGCGATCTGCACGAGCAGGTCGAGCGCCGGTTCGGGACAGGACGCCAACAAGTGGGGTCTCGCCCATGGGGCGATCGCGGCGCTCACAAGGTCCGCCGCCACGGCCAAGGTCTCGACGGCCCGCCCGGCCAGGACGTCACCGCCGAGGTGGACCAGCATCGGCCACCCACCGGTGAGGTTGTGGACGAGCGTCACCACGGCAGGGTCGCTTACGTCGTACTCCTCCTGGAGGATGCGGGTGACGTCGGCCGAGCCGAGGGCGAGGTGTCGCGGGCCGCGCTGCCGCAGGGGACCGCGGAGTGCAGCTCGCTCGGCGTCGGTGAGGGGTTCACGGGAGGTGAGCACCAGCTGAGCGGCACCGTGCTCGTCCAGCCTGCGTAGCAGGTGGGCACGCTGCTCGGGCGCGACCTCGTGCAGGTCCTCGACGAGCAGGGCGCGGGCGGCGAGCGGGCCGCCCCGCTGGGATCCATCGATCCCATCGATCAGCGAGGATGCAGGGACGACCACCCCGCCGCGGGCCAGCAAGGCCCGCGCCGAGGTGGTCTTGCCCCACCCGGCGGCGGCGACGAGCAGGTGACGGCGTGGCTCGCGACGGTCCATGGTGGACGAGGAGTCACGGCACGCCCCCCTGATACGTCGGCGTACGAGACGGGTGCTGCTCCGGCTCAGCAGCTGGACTGCGTCTCGGCGGTGCAGGTGTCGGCACCCGCGCCTCCGACGGCGAAGTCGACGCCGGCGTTGCCGTGCAGGATGTCGTCGCCGGCTTCGCCGAAGAGCTGCTCGACGCCGGCGGCGTTGTTGCCGCCGCTGATCTGGTCGTTGCCGGCGTTGCCGTGCAGGATGTCGGTCCCGCCCTCGCCCCAGATGTGGTCCGCCGCGCCCTCCCCCAAGACGTAGTCGGCGCCCGCGCCCCCCTGGATGCGGTCCTTGCCTGGGCCGCCGTAGGCCTGGTCGTTGCCACGGCCGAGGTCGATCGTGTCCTTGTCCCCCTCTCCGAAGACGAGGTCGGGCCCGGTGCCCGTGCATACGAGATCGTTGCCGCCGCCGGCGTGGACGGTGTCGAAGCCCGCTCCCGTCCAGATCCAGTCCTTGCCGGGGCCGCCCTGCACAACGTCGTTGCCCCAGCCCAGGTTGATGACGTTGTAGTTGGCGTTTGCCTGCGCGGCGGTGAGCCCGCCACAGGTGTGAGGCACCACCGCGGCCTGGGCGGGTGCTACCGAGACCCCGAAGCCCCCGATCAAGGTGATCCCGATTGCGGTGGTGATGACCTTCTTGCGCTGTCCTGAGTACATCCGACTGTCCTCTCCTCGAGGCGGCCCTGGTGGCCGCCGGTGATGGGGAAACCGTGCCGGACGGGCATCAGCGCAGGATCACAACGGCACTCGGCGGGAGCGGCCCGGGTACATCGCGCGTCGCGCCAAGAGCGGCCCTGCAACACTCGCAACCGCCTTACAGACAGGGCAGATCAGCGAGCTGGAACCCCCGCTTGTCCACTTCTGGTCCCGGTCGACGAGTCTGAGTCGGTGCGCGATCGAGGCAGCCTCGGTGCGGTCGCCGCTCTCAGCGTGCTTGAAACTCCACGCACGGTCCGGCACGGCGCCCAAAAGTCAAACAGCGGGTCCGCGCATCGCTGTGAGGCGCCCCAGTCCGCAGATGCTGTCCCTTGTCGACGGCCATGCCGGGTTGGCGAGGACCCACCACGCAGCCGACAGCCTTGGAAAAGCCGCCCTCAGGTGGCCCACCACGGAAGGCGCAACTCCGGTCTGCTGCCAAGCGATCACCTTCGCCGAGCCCGCTCCGGTCTCAGTGCTGTGGCCGATCACTCCCGAGCCAGTGACGCCTGCCCGGTCTTCTCACCGCTCACTCTTGGTCTCCGTTTGGCCCTCGCCTCACAGGCCTCGCCTTGGGCCACTGGCTGCTCATAGCCCCTCGAGTTGGCGGCGCGCAACGACTCGCTGGTGATAGAAGCCATGTGGCAGGACACCCGACGACTCCGTAGCCGTGATGGTGACGTTGGACGCGGTACGGGCTCGCATCGGCCTGCGCTACCCGGATGAGTCACCAGTGCCGCGCAGGCATCAGTGCCGGGAGTTTTTCCGGAGACTCTCCAGACATCTGGGCGGCGGTGCAAGCGATGTGGTGTCCTCCACCACGACCACGAACTCGTCGCCGCCGAGCCGCGCGACGGTGTCATGCCTTCGGAATGCTGCGGCAAGCCTTTGGGCGATGACGATGAGGACGCCGTCCCCAGCGGCATGGCCGTAGGTGTCGTTTACGCGGTTGAATCCATCCAGGTCGCAGAACAGTAGTGCGCCGTTACGCCCGCGGCGGTGAGCAGCGGCCGCGGCGTCGGTCAGGAGCTGGTGTGTCTTAGCCAGGGGTCGCAGGTTCAAATCCCAGCGTGCGATCTCGGTCACGCTCGATATCGCTTCCGGCAGCTTGAACGGCCCGGGTGGTCGGACGCCCTGGGGACCACGTTCTCTGCGCTCCTCACTGCTTGAGGTCGTGGATGGTCCATGACCTGCGGGTGCAGGTGCGGTTCCGAGCGGTTGCCGGAGTTCCCGCACCCGCGTGCGGGACGCGCCCCTGATCTTCTCGCAGCCAATCCGCAGGTCGACCGCCTCGGTCAATCGGTCCACTGACCGTGCAGCAAACCCGCCGCGTTCCTCGGGACTTCTGTGTCCCGGAGGAGATACCCCCCAGGTGGGGTGTGGCCTCCCGCCGGAGTGAGCGGAATCGTGTTGAACGGGACGCTCAGGCAGTTGACGACGGAGGTGACGGGCATGGATGAGGTGATCGTGATCGGAAGTGGCCCTGCGGGTCTGTCGATGGCGGCTGAGAGCACCACGAGTCGTGGTGCACTGGTCCCCTGAGATGGCGACTCAGCCTCCTGCAGCAGCAAGCCAGCGCGGATGCCGTGGGCGACGTGGGGCGACAGACGTGCGAGAAGGTCGACCTCACGCGGTGTGTACCAGGGGTCGTCCGCTGCACGAGTCAGACACGCCTGTCCCCAGGCCACCGACCCTGTGCGAAACACAGTCCGGAGTTCGTCCCCGAAGCCGGCAGGTTGGTAGATCCTCGACCAACGGACACTGCGATCGAGATGACCATGCGTGGCCGCGCTCAAGGCGGCGGCGGGGGTTGCGCTCCGGGCGAGGTCGACAAACTTCGTGACGTCGTCCTCGGTCAACTCGACCTGGATCAGTGCCAGGTGTGCCTCACGAGGAACGCCCTCCTCGTACACACCGGTGATGAGCAGGGTGTCTGGGTCAACTAGTACGACAGTCGTAGATCGTTACCGGGGCGCCAGGTGTGGCGTGTGAGCTCGGTTGGTCGGTACGGCGTGTCATCGGGTGTGGGTGCGGCCACCGCGTCAGCATCGGTTGTTTGTGAGGACAAAAGACGCCGCGGCGGTGGCCGCGGCACACAGCGTATCTGTTGATCGGTGGCAGCGATCGTTCTCCGAGGTGGTCGATCTGATCGCGCCGCGGTTCGCCCGCCACGAGCCGTTGCGGCATGCCGCCGGGCTGATCGAGGGCATGGTGTCGGGGCTGGACCGCAAGAACTGCTGGACGATCGCCGAGCACCGTGGCCAGCAGAGCCCGCATGGGTTGCAGCATCTGCTGTCGCGGGCGAAGTGGGACGCCGACGCGGTCCGTGACGATCTGCGCCGCTATGTGGTCGACCATTTCGGCGACCCGGATGCGGTCCTTGTGCTCGACGAGACCGGCGACCTGAAGAAGGGCAGCCACAGTGTGGGGGTGCAACGCCAGTACACCGGCACCGCTGGGCGGATCGAGAACGCCCAGGTCGCGGTCTACCTGACCTACGCCGCACCGGCCGGGCACGCGTTGATCGACCGGGCGCTGTACCTGCCCAAGTCGTGGACCGACGACCGTGACCGGTGCGCCGCGGCCGGCGTGCCGGACGAAACGCAGTTCGCGACCAAGCCGGCGTTGGCCGCGGCGATGGTCACCCGTGCCGTGCAGGCGGAAGTGCCGTGTGCGTGGGTGGCCGGTGACGAGGTCTACGGCGCCGACCCCACACTGCGCAAGACCATCCGCAGACACGGCTTGGGCTATGTGCTGCAGGTCGCGGCCAACCGGCAGGTGTCTACCGGAGCCGGCCCGGTCCGGGTCGACCAACTCCCCGACCTGATCCCACCCGAGGCGTGGCAGCGCTACTCCGCAGGCGCCGGAAGCAAGGGCCACCGCTGGTACTCGTGGGCGTGGTTCGCCATCGAACCCGAAGACGACGCCGACACCGGGATCCAACATGTGCTGATCCGCCGCAACGACTCCACCGGGGAGCTGGCCTACCACCGCTGCTACAGCCCCCGCCCGGTCCCCCTGCAGACACTGGTTCGGGTGGCCGGGCAGCGGTGGCGGATCGAGGAGTCCTTCCAAGCCGCCAAGACCCTGACAGGACTGGACCAGCACCAGGTCCGACGCTGGACCTCCTGGCACCGCTGGACCACCCTGGCCATGCTCGCCCACGCGTTCCTCGCCGTCGCCACAGCCACCGAACGACGCCACGTCCCCACACCACAAGGGCTCATCGAGCTCACCGTCAACGAGTTCCGGCGGCTCTTCGACGCCCTGCTCCTCCACGCCCGACATCCCCTCACCAGCCTGCTGGCCTGGTCACAATGGCGACGACGACATCAACACCGCGCCCGCGAATGCCACTACAGACGACGAGAGAACCAATGATCACGAACTACGGCTGTCGTACTAGGAGCCAACCCGCGCTCACGTACGGGACGTGCGTGCGAACTGCGGCCGCGACGCGCTCCAAGAGCTCCAACGGATCTTGGCCCCGCGCACAGATTCGTGCGACTCGGTCAACGAGCCGGCCGTCTCTTCTCCGGGACCCACTGTCCATGGTCACACCATGGAAGGCGTCCCTAGGGTCTGCAGTGAAGGCTGGGAAGGGGCCCCGGAGGTGCGTCCCCGGAGACAGTTGGACTGCCGCCACGCTCACAGCACTCGATTCCGTGCTGAACATCTCCAGCTGCTCGAGCCTGAACGGTCTTCAGCGCACCAAGAAGACGGGCGAATAGCCCGTGCGGTGACGAGGACCGAGTCGAGTATGAGCTCATGCCATGCGACCGCGTTCATCAAGTCCCCGGAGCGGTGATCGGTGCCCCGACGAGACCAGGACGTGCTGGGGCACGGTCGGCCTGTGGGACGGCGTGGTCAAGCGGCTCTGCTCGTGGCCGTCTTGCTTGCGGTGCTCGGTGGACGTAGCTCGGCGTCAGCGGGCTCGGCCACAGAAGGCGCGAACTGCCGTGTTTGAACTCGTGTGGTCGCTCCAAGTTGCACATATGGCCAGCCCCGGGAATGACGACGAGCTTCGCGTGCGGGATCAGCCGCGTGAACTCATGCGCCACGCTCAGTGGAGACCGAACGTCGAGCTCGCCCCACACGAGGAGGGTCGGGACGCGATACGCGGCAGTACGTCGCGAAGGTCGGCCTGGGCCATGGCGGACAGAGCGTTCTTCAAGCTGTTCGGGCGGACGTCGGCGGCTACTGCGTCGAGCAATTCGATGAGGTCACGTGGCGGCTTGGCTGCGAAGAGCCCCGGGAAAGTCGGGCCGGAGCCGTCCGAGCGTGCCCTCAGCATGCGCTGGGCGTCGGCGACTCGAGCGCGAAGTTCATCTCCGGGCAGCGATCCCTTCCAACCGGCGTAGGTGTCAGCGAGCGTGAGGGTCGCCACCAGTTCGGGTCGCCGGCGGTAGAGCTCAAGAACGATGGTGCCGCCCCAAGACAATCCGCAGACGTGTGCAGGCACACTGAGCGCCTCCAGGAGCGCCGCCAGCGCGGCCGCGTATCCGGCCAGCCCGAAGTCCGCCGGCACGTCCGAGGACCGGCCGGCTCCCGGCTCGTCCCAAGCGATGACCGTGAAATCATCGGTGAGTCCGGTGATCTGCGGGCGCCACCCCCGCGCATCTCCGGCTGCGCCGTGGACCATCACCAGGCGCGGTCCGTCGCCCGCCTGGTCCTAGGCGACGTCCAGTTCGCCTGCCTGAATCCAATGCGTGTTCATCGCGCCAACGATTGCCTCATCGCCCAGGGGCCTTGCCTCTCAACGCCGTCCGCGCAGGAAATGGGAACACTGTGTGCGGGGCGGATCGGTGCTTGAACCTCGCACCACCCGTACTGCGGTTGATCTCCACCAGATGGTCGCGCGGCGGGCGTCTCCTCAGTATGCGCCCGGACTCGGTGTGCGTCACGACGATGTTCAGTCGCGCCGAATGCCTGTCGCCTTGGATATTCCCCGGCGTTACGCACGGGGTGACGCGCCGAGAAGACGTGAGGTCGACGTAGACTCGTCGGCCAACGACGCGGTGGGTTCCACGCGGGACAGGGGAGGCGAGATGCCGATCTTCATGGTCGAACGAGACTACGCAGAAGCGCTCGAGGGCGTCGCTGCGGTAGCCGATGGCATTAACCGGATCAACGACGAGGAGGATGTGCGTTGGCTGTATTCGTTCCTTTCGGCGGACAAGCGCAAGACGTACTGCCTGTACGAAGCCCCGTCCCCGGAGGCGATCCGGGTCGCTGCTGAGCGAGCCGGTCTGCCGGCCGATGAGATCATCGAGGTGACGGAGCGGCTTCTCCCCAACGGGGCGTCTGCTCCGATCTGACCGGCGTTGTGCCCAGCATGCCGACGTGGCCCCTCCCGCCGTTGCCCTCTCGCGTCGCGTCCGCTCGCGACGTGCCCCTCGTCGGCAGACGCCGAGAGCTCACCACGATGGAGGAGGTCTGGGCCGAGGTCGAATGCGGCCGCCCGCAGCTGGTGTTCGTTGGCGGCGAGCCGGGTGCCGGCAAGAGCCGACTGGTCGCCGAGGTCGCGGGCGCGCTGCACGACGAAGGCATTGCGGTCCTAGTCGGGACCTCGGCCCGGGAAACTGGGGTGCCCTACCAACCATTCGCCGAGCTGCTCGACCAGCTCTTCGAGAGCTGTCCACCCGGGAGCCTGGACGCCCTGCTCGACCGGCACAGCGACCAGCTGAGACGGCTGTCGACCGAGGTCGTCCGGCACCTGTCCGGCCCCGAGGAGCTTGCCGCCGGCACCGGGGAGCAACGGCGCGACCTCTTCGAAGCCGTGTCCGGGTTGTTGGCGCGGCTGGCGGAGCAACGGCCCCTCGCCCTGGTGCTCGAGGACCTCCACTGGGCGCAGCTGCCCACTCTGGCCCTGCTCGAGCACGTGGTCCGGACCGCGGCCGATGCTCGCATGGTGGTGCTGGTGACGCTGCGCACGACCCTGCCGGACCGTTCGGACGAGCTCGCCATGCGGGTGGCCGAGTTGCATCGTCTCGAGGGGGTTCGGCGACTCGACCTGGGCGGGCTGGACACCTCGGCGGTGATCGAGTATCTGGTGCTGCACGGCGGCCTCAGCGAGCGCGAGGCGAGGGCACCTGCGGTGCTGTTGCGCGATCGTACGGGTGGTAACCCGTTCTTCCTGCGCGAGCTCTGGGCCGACCTGCAGCACCGCGGTGGCGTCTCGGCGCTGCGCTCGTCGCAGCGCGTTCCCCTGTCGATCAGCGACAGCCTGGAAGAACGGATCGCGCGCCTGGAGGATCGGCTGCGCCCCGTCCTCGAGCTGGCGGCAGTGCTCGGCGACGAGTTCGACCTGGCGATGCTCGTCGCGGCGAGCGAGACCGATCGCACGACGACGATGGACTTCGTCGACGCGGCGGTGGCGCTCGGGTTCGTCGAGCCCGTCGAGTCGCCGGGTGCCCAATACTGCTTCGTGCACGCACTCGCGCGACAGGCGGTGCTGGATCGCACGCCACCCTCGCGGCTGGCCCTCCTGAACGCGCGGGCCGGCGAGGCGCTCGAGCGGTTGCCCCGGCAGAACGCACTGGTACCCCGGTTGGCCCATCACTTCCTCGCAGCGCAGTTCCTCGGCTTTCACGACCAGGCGCTGCGACACACGCGTGAGGCGGGTCGGCTAGCGGAGAGGAGCCTGGCGTTCGAGGAGGCCGCAGGCTGGTTCGAGCGCGCTGCCTCGCTGCCCGAATGCGACCCGGAGGACCGGGCGCAACTGCTTCTCGCTGCCGCGATAGACCACGTTCGCGCCTGCAGCTTCCCGCGCGCCCGAGCGATCTACGAGGAGCTGGCCACCACGAGTGGGCCTGACGTGCAGCTGGCCGCGGCGTTGGGGTTCGAGGACGCCACGTGGCGACCTGGCGTCAACGGGATCCGGGCGGCCGACCTTCTCTCGGCGGCGGTGGAGGCGGGCAACCTGGACCCTGACGACGCGCGACACGTGCGGGCACTCGGGAGCCTGGGACGGGCCCTGGCGCTCGCCGGGGAGATGTCGGAGGCTCGTCGGGTCGGAAACCGGGCCATCGATCTGGCCCGGCAGAGAGGGGACGACGAGACGATGGCGCACGTGCTGACCGCCAGCCTGTGGCACGGGATCACACCGGATCTGGCCGAGCAGCAACTGGAACGCAGCGCCGAGATCTCGCGCATGTCGCGTGCGGCGCAGGACTACGAGACCCTCGGGGCCGCGCTCAACTTCCGCGCTACGGCGAGCTATGTGCTCGGTCGGCCGGACGACTTGCGGGGGGCCATCGAGGACGCGCGGAGCGCCGTGGAGCATACGGGTCTGCCCTACTACCGATTCATCTTCTGCGGCCACTCCCATGCCGTCGCCTTCCTGCGCGGCGACTTCGCGGGCGCGGAACACTGGGCCCAGGAGACGCTGAAGTACACAGAGACGTTCGGCGACGAGGTTGCCGAGGGGCCGCACTCGGTGCAGATGTTCATGGTGCACCGCGAGACCGGTGCCCTGGACAGGTTCGGCACGCTTCTCGACGGCACCGAGACGTTCACCGCACGCTGGGTTCCCGGACTGCTCGCGCTGTACACGGAGGTCGGACAGAAGACGGGCATGCGCCGTGCGCTCCGCCACATGCTTGATCGCGAGCTCACCGATCGCAGCGATGAGGCCCAGTGGCCGATGGAGCTGGTCTTCCTCACCGAGGCTGCGCTCGCCCTGAACGACGCCGAGACGGCTCGAATCCTGCAGCCGCTGCTCGCGGCCTACCAGGGGATGAATCTCGTCTCGGGGACCATGGTCGCGACCTTCGGCAGCGCGGACCGGTACCTCGGCCGCGTCGCGGCGCTGTTGGGCGACGTCGCAACTGCCGAGCGACATCTCGAGGTGGCCCTCGAGATGGACCAGCGGATGCGCTCCGCGGTGCACACAGCCGAGACCCTGGGGCAGCTGGCCCTGCTCGCGGACGCGACCGGGCGGCGCGAGCGCGCGCAGGCGCTGGCCCGGGAGGCACTGGACCTGGCAGAGGAGAACGGTCAACGTCGCGTGGCCCGCGCGCTTGCGACACTGGTCCCCGGGGACCGACCCGAAGGGCTCACCGAGCGCGAGATCGACGTGCTCCGCCTGCTGGTTGCCGGCCTGAGCAACCAACAGATCGGCACTCGGCTGCACATCAGTGCCAACACCGCGGCCAACCACGTGCGCAGCATCCTCATCAAGACCGGGACCGCGAACCGAACGCAGGCCGCGATCTACGCCGCCCAGCACGGGCTCGACTGACCCTGTCCTCAGCCCGATCTGGGCGCCCGACTGGTCAGACCTGACTATCGGGCTGCCCGCACAACAGAGTCAGATCCGGTCATGACCGCGGCACCGTCACGCTCCTACGTTGGGTGAACAAAGCCATCCCGAGGAGGAGCACATGACCAGCCTGACCGAAAGTGCGGTCCAGCTACGAGGACGACTCAGCGGCGAATTGGTCGGCGCGAGCGACCCCGGCTACGACCAGGCGCGAGCGGTGTTCAACGCGATGATCGACCGGAACCCCGAACTGATCGCACGCTGCACAAGCGTGAGCGACGTTCAACAGGTACTCGCGTACGGACAGGCAGCCGACGCTCCCATCGTCGTCCGCGGAGGCGGGCACAGCGCGCCCGGGTTCGGCACCGCCGACGGCGCCATCGTCATCGACCTATCACCGATGCAGTCGATCGAGGTGGACCCGGACCGCCGTACAGCGCGGGTCCAGGGAGGTGCCACCTGGGGCACGGTCGACACCGCGACCCACGCACACGGGCTGGCCACGCCGGCGGGCATCATCTCCACCACTGGGGTCGGCGGCCTCACCCTCGGGGGCGGGCACGGCTACCTGTCTCGCAAGTACGGCCTGACGATCGACAACCTGATCGAGGCAGAAGTCGTGCTGGCTGACGGCCGGGTGGTCACGGCCTCGGAGTCCGCACACCCCGACCTGTTCTGGGCTTTGCGCGGCGGAGGAGGCAACTTCGGAGTCGTCACGTCGTTCACCTATCGCCTGCACCCGGTGCGCAACGTGATCTGCGGTCCCACCGCCTGGCCGGTGTCCGAGACGAAGAACGTGCTGTCGTGGTACCGCGAATTCATGCCCGCACAGGACGACGACCTCTACGGCTTCTTCGCGGTCATGACCGTGCCGCCGGCCGACGCCTTCCCCGAGGCCTTCCACATGCACAAGGCCTGTGCCGTCGTGTGGTGCTACCTCGGCGATCCGGCCGACGCCGAGGAAGCCCTGGCGCCGATCCGAGCCATGGAGCCGGCCTTCGACGGGATCGGTGAGGCCCCCTACCCCGGCCTGCAGTCGTCCTTCGACCCGCTGTACCCGCCCGGCCTTCAGTCCTACTGGCGCGGTGACTTCTTCGGCACCCTCCCCGACGCTGCCGTCGACGCACACGCCCACTTCGCCGAGCAGATGCCGACGATGCTCTCGACCATGCACCTCTACCCAGTGGACGGAGCCGTGAACCGAGTGCCGGGTGACGCCACCGCGTGGGCCTACCGCGACGTCACCTACTCGCAGGTGATCCTCGGCGCGGACCCCGACCCCGCGAACGCCGATGCCGTCAAGAAGTGGGCGATCGACTACTCCAACGCCACCCACCCTCACTCGGCCGGCGGCGGCTACGTCAACTTCATGATGGACGAGGGCCGGGAGCGGATTCAGGCCACCTACCGCGACAACTACGCACGACTCGTCCGGATCAAGGCCGAGTACGACCCAGCCAACGTGTTTCACGTCAACCAGAACATCCGTCCCGGGAGCTGACGAGGCAGTCATGTCACTGGAAATCGTCAGCTGCCCGGAGTGCGGACTGGCAGCCGAGGTGACGCGCCGCGACTGGCTCGATTCAACCGCCGGGCCAGTCGAACACGTCTACCTCCGCTGCGTGCAACGCCACTGGTTCCTGATGCCCGCCGAAGATGTTGCCGGTATACGTGCCGGATCCCCATCGGACAGCCGCCCGTTGCGGAAACGCTCAGAAACCCCGACGTCCAAGTAGTTCGACAAACACCGACGACACAGGTCGGAGGGGATCTGGCCGCGGGGAGAGCCATGCTCGACCAGGACAGGCGCCGCCGCCGATCCTGTTCCTGCAGTGTGGCGCACATGTCATAGCCGTGTTCGCCGAGTGGACAAGGCTCAGGGCCGGCCGAGTTCCCGAGCGATACGCGGAACCTGTCAACCTTTTTGAGACACGTTCTTGAGATAACTACTGTGCCGGTTCCTCCTTCTGTTCGGGTTTGTTGATCCAGACGGTGCCGGGCAGCCGGGGCGGCTGGGGTGGCATGCGGACGAACCTCTCGGGGTGGGCTTGGTAGGCGGCGTCGAGGACGCGGCTGCGTGCCTGACGGATCGCGGGGGCTCGGCCGTAGTGGACGTCGGCCGGGGTGTGCAGGCCGATACCGGAGTGGCGGTGCTCGTGGGCGTACCAGCGGAAGAAGCTGTCGCAGAAGACCCGGGCGTCCTCGATGCTCCCGAACCGGTCGGGGAAGTCAGGCCGGTATTTCAGGGTCTTGAACTGTGCTTCGGAGTACGGGTTGTCGTTCGACACGTGGGGCCGGCTGTGGCTCTTGGTGACGCCGAGATCGGCGAGCAGGAACGCGACCGGCTTGGACGCCATCGACGAGCCACGGTCGGCATGGAGGGTGAGTTGGTTTCGGTCGACGTGTTGCTGGCGGACCGCGCTGGTGATGAGCCGCTCGGCCAGGGTCGCGGACTCCCGGTGGGCGACCATCCAGCCGACCGGGTAGCGGGAGAAGATGTCCAGGATCACGTACAGGTAGAAGTAGGTCCACTTCGACGGACCGTGCAGCTTCGTGATGTCCCACGACCACACAGTGTTCGGTGCCGACGCGACGAGCTCGGGCTTGACCTTGGCCGGATGGGTGGCGTGGCGCCGCCGGTCGCCGGTCTCGCCGCGTTCGCGCAGCAGCCGATACATCGTCGACTCGCTGCACAGATAGGTGCCCTCGTCGAGCAGTGTCGCGTAGACGGTCGCTGGGGCGGCATCGGCGAACCGCTCGCAGTGCAGCACCTGGATCACCCTCTCGCGCTCGTCGAAGGTCAACGCCCTGGGCTGCTGTTGGCCGCCACCGCGCCGTCGCGGAGGTGCCACGGACGGCGGCGGCTCGGATGCCTGCCCGGACGGCGGCTGGGCCGCCGGGCGGACACGGTAGTAGCTGGCGCGCGCCACGCCGACCGCTTCGCAGGCGGCCTTCGCACCGACCAGGGGGACCAGCTCGTCGACCGCCGCGTCGACGGCGTTGGTGATCAGGGCGGTCACTTCGCCGGGGGTTCGTCGGTCGCGCCGCCAGTGGCGAGCTGTTCCAGCAGCGCGGAGAGCTTTCCCTGCACCTCGATCACCCGCCGAGACGTGTCCAGCTCGGCTTCCAGCTTGGCGACCTGTGCCCTGAGGCGGGCGTTCTCCCGATCGACCGGGTCGGCCGGCGGACGGCCCCTGGTCTTGGCCAACGCCTCCATGGCGCCCTTGTCGCGCTGCTTGCGCCACTCACTGAGCAGCGACGAGTACAGACCTTCCCGCCGCATCAACGCGCCCCGGCCGTCGCGGTCGGCCGCGTCGTACTCTGCCAGGATCTGCGCCTTGTACTTCGCCGTATACGTCCTGCGCCTGGCCCGCTCCGGGACCTGCGGGTCGGGAACCTCCTCCACCCGCACAGCATCCCCCAGCCGGGGCGCGGGCATCGTGACAGTCATCGAACCTCTCTCCAGATCTCACCCTCATCGCTCGGTATTTCCTACCAGACAAGGTGTCTCACCAGAGGTTGACAGAGAGGGACGCCATGGGTTGGGCATTGCTCGATCCAGGTCGATCGTCAACGGACCGATCGGATCGCTCAGACATCAGCTCGAGAGATCCGTGGCGGGGCTTCAAATCACGGGAGTTCGGTCGAGAGACTTCGGGGTGAGGCGAGGCATAAAGCGGGCTCGTCCAACGGAGGAGGTTTGGGTTCGAAGCTCTTGCCCTTGCTACGGTCGCCCACAGGCGGATCGTCGCCCACCACAGGCGGATCGTCGCCCACCACAGGCGGATCGGAGTTCGCTCCGCGGGTCAGCGTATGACTGGAACCAGTGCGCCCCGGCACAGCCGGAGCCCCCTTGGTCCATCTCAGTTCGAGCTCTACTCCTCTATGTCGTAGGTCAGTTCGGACTGGCTTGCCGCAGCCTGGGTACGCCCGCTGAGCTCTCTGCTGGCCCCGTGAACCTCGGAGCGGACCTCTTCAATGGCGCGCTTTGGGCGCACTTTGAATCGCAGTGGGTCGCAAAGGGGGACCGAGGCCATGAGCGTCTCAAGCGGCAAAGCCGCAGGTCAGCGGCTAGATTCCTCTTATGAACGCAGTTGTCGGCACAGGATCGCGCTCACGCTCAGCATCATGGGCGTCTTCCCGATGACTTCCCATGTGGAGTGCGTTGCGCACCTTGTGAAGAGCGACTCTGGCCTGCGGTGATGTGATCGGGCTCGTGAGCACGAGCCTCGAGAACGGGTCGTCAGGCTCACTTTGGACTCGCTTTGGCAATCCCGAGCAGTCTTTCACAATCCTTGAAACTCTTCTAGGATTGTGCGCATGGGAGCAGTCAGCGTCGCACAGGCCGCGGAGCGGCTGGGCGTCAGCGTGCCCCGGATCCACCAGCGCATCGCGGACGGTTCGCTGTCCGCTGAGCGGATCGGCTCCCAGTGGGCGGTCGATGAGCGCTCACTCTTGCGTATCCAGGAGCGCAGCAAGGCGGGCCGTCCGTATTCGGTCCGCTCTGCCTGGGCGGTCATCGCGGCGTCCGAGGACGGCCGCGACCGGGTGGGCGTCAGCGGGCCTGCGGTGTCGGCGCGGGCGCGGATGCAGTTGAAGCGTTTGCTTGAGCCGGCCGCGGAGCCCGTCGCCGATGAGGAAGTCGTCAGGCAACTTGTGGTGTCGCTCCGGTCGGTGTTGCGCAACAGGGCCGGACGGCGCCTGCTGCGTGCAGCGCCGGCCGACCTTGCCGATCTCAGGGCTGACGAGCGTTGGGCAATGATCGTGGACCTGGGTTCGAGTGGCATCGCCTCGCCCGACGTGGAGGGCTATCTCGCCGAGTCGCTCGTGGATGGAGTCATCAAGGACTACCTCTTGGTCGAGGCCGATCGTGATGCGAACGTCGTGCTCCACGTCGTCTCCGACGGGCAGTACCCCTACCCGGACTCACGGCTCCGGCTCGCCGCCGATCTCGCCGAGCACCGCGGGCCGCGCGAGGAGGCGCGGGCTGCGGAACTGCTGCACGAGCTCGCACTGGAGTGGAAGGCAGGCGAGCGATGATCGTCCTGCCGCCCATGCCGCCCATGCCGCCCGAGCAGACCGCATCGTGGATCGGGCTCCTCGACCTCCACGAACGGCTCGCCGAGGGCTGGACGCTGATCGGCGGCCAGCTCGTCCACTTGCACTGCGCTGAGCGGGGGCAGTTCCCGGTGCGACCGACGAACGACGCCGACACAGTTATCGACGTACGGGCCGACCCAACGATGCTCGCCACCTTTACCGAGACGCTGACCGACCTCGGGTTCAGATCAGCAGGCATCTCGGCGGAGGGTCTCCAACATCGCTGGGTTCGTGGCGACGCCTCGATCGACGTACTCCTGCCGGACGGGATAGGAGAGCGCGCGAGCGGGCGTTCGGGTGTCACCGGCAGCCCGACACTGCCGACGGCAGGTGGGACTCAAGCGCTGCAGCGCAGCGAGACCGTCCGGGTGTCGGTCGCGGGTCGCGAAGGATCCGTACGCCGGCCCAACCTCGTCGGCGCACTGGTCGGTAAGGCGGCAGCGCTCAGCAACGCGGGCGACCCTGGCCTCGGTCGGCACCGGCGCGACTTCGTGATCCTCGCAAGGCTGCTCACAGCCCGCGACTTCCGGAGCGAAGTGCTCACGAAGAAGGACCGGCAGCGGTTGCGGGCGATGGTTGCCGCGGCCAAGAAGGACCGCGCGCTGCTGCTCGAGGTGCCCGATGCGGAGAACTCCCTCGATCGTCTCGCTACGGCGGGGGAGTTGTAGCCATGCCGGAGGACTTCGTCATCGCGCGCAACACCGAACCCGGATCGACGCTCCCGTACCTG
Source organism: uncultured Actinomycetota bacterium (assembly GCA_963820035.1). Taxonomy (GTDB): domain Bacteria; phylum Actinomycetota; class Actinomycetes; order Propionibacteriales; family Nocardioidaceae; genus JAWWPG01. The sequence goes on from CAWFYK010000001.1 coordinate 428,571, forward strand.
CTCCGGGTCCCGCTCGGGGACGGGATCATCCTCAAGGCTAAGGACACGTGGCCGCGCACCGGCAAGGTCTACTGCCACCGGGTCGAGGAGTGGCCGGTCGACGCCGAGATCGTCGAGCGGGTGGCGGTGCGGTCCTGCGTACGACGGGGCGCGGCGATCGACCTCGTGCTCGATCGCGGGAGGGAGAACCGCTCCCAGATCATCGTCACCAATGCCCGCGGGCGGCAGATGATCTTCTGGCAGACCTCGCGCACGTCCAAGCAAGCGCGCCCCGCGGTTTCTCTTCCGGGCGCCCGCGCCAGTGGAGTCGCGGACCTGGAGATCGCGGTCGACATCCGCGAGCGGTACCCGTTCACCTTCGCCGACCGGCAGGCGACGACCCGCCGCGAGCCGCTCAAGGCCGGTGACTACGGACTCCTCGTCGACGGGCTGTTGCAGGCCACGGTGGAGCGCAAGTCGCTGGCCGATCTCGTCACGTCGTTGACGACCGGCAAGCTCAAATTCCAGCTCACCGAGTTGGCCGCAATCCCGCGTGCTGCGGTCGTCGTCGAAGAGGGCTACTCGCGGGTCTTCAAGCTCGACCACGTCCGGCCCACCGTCGTGGCCGATGGCATCGCCGAATGCCAGATCCGGTTCCCGAAAGTGCCGATCGTCTTCTGCGAGACCCGCAAGCTCGCCCAGGAGTGGACCTACCGCTTCCTCGCTGCTGCGCGCGTAGGACTGGCCGAGGAGATGGTCGGCGCCAACGCCGTACGAGCCCTCGAAGCGGCACCGCCGCTCGGGCCCGCACCGCCGACCCCGGCGGACGTACGTCGCTGGGCGTCCGCGCACGACATTGTCGTCTCCGACCGCGGCCGGATCCCCGTGGCGGTGATGGATCAGTACCTCGAAGCACGCGCTCGCGGCGAGACCTGAAGATGCAGTTGTTGGCGACCGTCGGTGCCCGCTGACACGAGGGCTCGGAATGGGCTCGCTTTGATTCGCAAGCGCCCTCAGTGGCGTGCTGACGACCTCAGACCTCCGGCGGCATCGCTGCAGGTCAGAGGGCAGTTTCGCCCGTGGGTGCAGCCAGTCGCAAAGGATCGCACTCACGCTCGGGCCCATCGACGTGTTCCCGATGACGCACCACGTCGAATGCGTCGCGCTGCTGGAGAAAACCGGCTCTGACCTGCGGTGACGCGAGTCGCGATGCGCGCGCTGACGTCTAGGGATCCGCCTTAGGGCGCACTTTGGGCGCACCTTGCGCGCAGAGCATCCGATTCTGCGCTTGCGGAGCTTGCGGTTGATGTGGTGGCGCTCGGTTTGCCAGGCGCTCGCAGCGGCACGACGCTGCCACGGTGCAGACGACCGATGGTGCTCAGCCGTCCTCGGGCTCGCCGACCTGCTCAGCCATGTTCTTGACGAAGCGTCGTTCGCGTCGTCCTGACGTCGCATGAATGCGGACCTCGTCCGTTTCGAGCCACCCATGTCGCCGATACACATTCCGTGCCCGCACGTTGTCGTCGTAGACCCAGAGGTCCACCTCTGTCCGCGCCAGTTCGACTGCGTAGTCGGTCACGTCGCGCAGCAACCGGCCCGCAACGCCAGCGCCCCAAGCGACGGGGTCGACGCCGAGGTAGAGGATCTCCAAGCCGTCGTCCCTCGGAACCACGACGGCGAAACCGGACGCCTTGGTGCCAGCGGATGTGAGGTGGAGCGTAGAGCCGGGAGCACGCAACCCCCGCTCGATGATCGGCAATGCCGACTCCACCGAAGCAGGCTCGGGCTTGCCGTCGCGCTGGGCCGTAGAAGCTGCCCAGATCCGCGCCGCCTCCCACTGGCTGACCGAGCCCTTGTCCCTGGCTACTGCAACGTTGCTGATGTGCACCACGACGATGATGATCGCCAGCGGTCGTGCCTAAGGCAAGACGAATTCGGCCCGGGCGGCGACTGGACCCAGAATCACACGGCTTCCGCTCTGCAGCGCGCTCACAGTCGTGCCCTACCCGGAGACTCAGCGACACTTCGCCACGATGGCGGCGGTGGTCATCACCGTGGCGAACTCACCATCAAGATTGGTGCACGTGGCTCGCGTGAGGGCGTCGGCCGTCAGGGATGAGTTCTCGCCGCCCTGGCGGTATGTACATGAGGGTCCGGCAGCGTGCCGGACCGAGAGGAGTCATCATGAAGGAGCCGACACTGCTGGTGGACGGCCTGGGGATCCCCGAGTCGCCCCGCTGGCACGACGGGCGGTTGTGGTTCTGCAACTGGACCACGGGCCAGATCGTCGCCTCCAACTCCCTCGATCCTGGCGGCGTGGTCGAGGTCGTCGCCACCATCGCGACGACCGTGCCGTACTCGATCGACTGGCTTCTCGACGGCACACTGCTCGTCGTGTCGGGGCAGGAGGCGAAGCTCCTCGCCATCGATCCGGCCGGCTCCGTCTCGACGTACGCCGACCTGCGCGAGCACGGCGAGGTGTTCAACGAGATCGTCGTCGACGCCTCCGGCAACGCGTACGTCAACGGAGCCGACATCGTCCTGGTCGGACCGGACCGGTCGAGCGAGATCGTCGCGCGCGGGCTGCGGTTTGGCAACGGCATGGCCATCACACCCGACGGCTCGACGCTGATCGTCGCCGAGTCCCACGGCAGGTGCCTCACCGGATTCACGATCGGCACCGAAGGGCGGCTCTCCGATCGCCGGGTGTGGGCGGACCTCGACGGCGACAACCCCGATGGGATCTGCATTGATGCTGACGGCGCCGTCTGGTATGCCAGCGTTCCCGGCCGGCGATGCGTCTGCGTACGGGAAGGCGGCGAGGTCCTCGACAGTGTCCAGATCGACCGCGGTGCGTTCGCCTGCATGCTCGGGGGCGACGACGGCCGCTCACTGTTCATCGCCGCCGCGGAATGGCGAGGCATGGACGGCATCGGCGATGGCGCGCGGACGGGGCAGATCCTCGTCGGTCAGGTCGACGCGCCTCACGCGGGAAGGCCCTGAACGATGGGCCGCCTCTCACTGCAGATGCACACATCCATCGATGGGTGCCGTGAGCAGCTCGGTCCCGGGCTCGCGCTGGCAGCTGTGGGACTGGGGACCCTCCCGGCCCTGGAGCGGCGACCTACGCGCCCCCATCAACCAGACCTTCGATGAGGCGGGCGGCTTCGTGTCTGCCGACCCATGCTCGAGGAGGGCTACCTTGACCGCTGGGCACGGACAGCCGCCCCTCGTCAGGGCGACCCGGACTGGCCCTTCGCTGCCAGGGTCGGTGAGCTTTCCGGTTCATGTCGCCTCTTTCGGCTCGGGTGCTCTAGCGACGTCGCCCCGCGTGCGGCTCATCCCTGGCCCGCTCGGCTATCGATCCCCGACGTGCTCGGCGAGCTGGACGGTCCATGCTGTGCTTCGGCGGCGCGGGCCTCGGCTGGTCGTTGATCGAGGCGGACCTCGTCGACGAGCTCCAGCTCTACGTCAACCCCGGCTTCGCCGGCGGCGGACAGCGGATCTTCTCGGCGCAGCTGGTCGACCGCAGGCTCGCACCGCTGGAGGCGGCCGCTGTCGAGTGCGGGATCGTCGTCACGCGAGGGGCACGCGAGCGATGAGTACAGCGTCCGGCGTTGGTATGTACTCCCGAGGTTCGACCCGAGCCGCCGACCAGAAGGAGACCGGAATGACTGACACCCTGGACACCCCTGAGACCGCCACCACCAGCCGTGAGGAGGACAGCGCCGCGATCGCGAAGATGCTCACCGAGATGTACACCGCGTGGGCGCGCGGCGACGCCGACGGATTCGTGAGCCGCTACCGCGAGGACGCGACCGCGATCCTGCCCGGCTCCCTGCGCAACGGACGTGCGATGGTCCGCGACTCGATGGCGGCCTCGTTCGCCGGGCCGTTGAAGGGCAGCAGCACCGTCGACGAGCAGATCAGCCTGCGCTTCGTCGGAGACGACGCCGCGATCATGGTCGCCCGCTCGGGCATCCTGTTTGCGGGCGAGACGGAGGTCCCCGCGGAGCGCTTCGTCCTCGCCACCTGGGTGTTCGAGCGTCACGACGGTCGGTGGATGGTGGCCGCATACCACAACTGCGCCGCCGTGGCCGGCGCGCACTGAAGCCCTGACCGAAGGAGACGGTGTGACGACCAGCTTTGAGGAACGACTCGAGCCGTATCGCCGCGAGCTGTTCGCGCACTGCTACCGGATGCTCGGGTCGGTGCAGGACGCCGAGGACGCCGTCCAAGACGTCTACCTGCGGGCGTGGCGTGCCCGCGACTCCTATGACGAGTCGCGGGCATCGCTGCGTACGTGGATGTATCGCATCGCCACCAACGCCTGCCTCAACGCCCGCGCATCCGATGCGCGGAGGCCGCTGCCATCGGGGTACGTCGCGGCCTCCGAGCCGATGTCGCCGCTCGTCTCGGGGCGGGAGGTGGCGTGGCTGCAACCCGTGCCTGATGCGCTGGTTCGGGATCCGGCCGACACCGCGCTCGACCGAAGCGCGCTCCGGCTGGCGTTCGTCGCAGCCTTGCAACACCTCTCCGCGCGGCAGCGCGCGGTCCTGTTGCTGCGCGATGTGCTCGAGTTCTCCGCCGCCGAGACAGCGGACGTCCTCGGATCGACGGTGGTCTCGGTCAACAGCGCCCTGCAGCGCGCCCGCGCCACGATGGCATCCAGCGGCGCCACCGCGGAGGCGGCCGACATGCCGACAGCAGCCGAGCAGCGAGCGGCCGTGGACCGCTACATGGCGGCCTTCCTCGCCGCCGACGTGGACGGAATCGCCCGACTGCTGGCGCACGACGTGCTGATGGAGATGCCGCCGATGCTCAACTGGTTCACCGGCATCGACGGCTACACACGGTTCATGCGTTGGGTGTACGACGTCAATGGGACCGACTGGCGCGCGCTGCCCCTGGACGCCAACGGCCAGGCGGGGTTCGCGGCCTACCGCGGGGTCGACGGCCAGTTCCGGCTGCACACCGTCCAGGTCCTCACCGTGAGTCAGCAGCAGGTCGTCCGGTGCTCGGTCTTCCAGGACCCAGACGTGTTAGCGTCCTTCGGCCTGTCACCGCTCCTGTAGTGAGGCGCCCTCGAGGCGGGGTACCACGGTGACGAGCTGCGACAGGGACTCGACGAAGGCGTCGACCCGGTGCGGGCGTAAGTCTGACTCGGTCCGCAGCCCGCTCGCCAGGCAGCCGATGAAGCGTACGCCCGCCTCCGCTGCGGCCTGCGCGTCCCCGGGGGAGTCTCCGACATAGGCGCACGCGTCCGGGGTGAGCTGGTGCTCGGCGAGCATCGCGTCGAACACCCGGCCACTCGGCTTCAGGGCTGAGGTGTTGTCGGCGTGGTAAAAGGCTTCGATGCGCCCGGCGAGGGCGTGCGTCGGCTCCATCAGGTGCTGGAGTTCGACCAGCGTTCGCGACGTCAGGATCATCACCCGGCGCCCCTGCCCGATCAGGGCATCCACTGCTGCCAGGGTCTCGGGCGTGACGTGATCGAGCCGCCCTGACGCGACGTACTCCTCGAGCAGGGGTTGGTAGGTCGCCTGGAACCGCTGGACGTCGATTCCCGGTGAGCGGACCTCCATGCCTGCAAGCAGCGCCATCCCCCACGTCTGCTGGTGGACCTCTCGGGACATGGCGTCGCGGCCAACGCGGCCCAGTGCGGAGTTCTCGAGGTCGAAGCACGCCGCCTCGGTCAGGCACAGCGTGTCGTCGACATCGATCACCACCGCCTCGATCATGCGGACAGATAACCACCGACCACCACATCATCGGCCGCAGCGCCACTGGATGACGGCACTCAGAGCGGCGGCTGGGCCATGCTCGCGGTCCTGCTGCTAGGGCAGTACATGGGCATCGTCGACGCCTTCGTCGTCAACGTCGCGATGCCGGCCATCGGCAGGGACCTCCACGCTGGCGAGACCGCACGCCACCGTCTGCCACGTCCGGACTGCCGGACGCCCGAAGTCGGTACGGATGCCGTCGAAGCCAGGCCCGAAGAGGAAGTGGTTCATGCCGGTGTCGCCCGCCCACACGTAGAACGGCGCGTACTGGTTGACCGGGGAACCGTGCTGACCGCGCTCGCGTATGAGGTAGGCCTTGGCTCCGAGGTCGGTGAAGTCGTCGGTCCGTGAACCGCGGGTCGCGACACGTTGCCGGATGATGCCCATGTCGTAGTCCGCGGGCAAGGTGATCTCGTACTGCATGAGCTGCATCAGCGGTCCTGTCATCGTGGTGTGGAATGGACGTGACGCGCTCCAGAAGGCCCGGGTGGCGCTCTTGCGACCGGTAGAGACCGTTGGATGAGGTGGTCGTCATGAGGGCGGCGACTTCTTGTCCCAGCCGGTGATGGCGCAGAACAGGTTGCCCTCCGGGTCTGCGTAGACCCGCCAGCGGCCGCCGGAATCGTGCCACCGTGGCTCCGCCCCTAGTCCGGCGAGCCTCTCCAGATCGGCCGGGCCGTCCAGGACCACGTCGAGGTGGACACGGCCGCCGGCAGGAGCGAGCTCCTCAGCCGGGCTCACCCACACGTGCAGGGCATCGCGACGGCCGAGCAGCACCGCCTCGGTCTCGCCGAGTGTCCCCTGGTCGATCGCGCGTGCGTCGGACGGGTCGATCGGGAGGTCCAGCAACTCCGACCAGAACCGAGCGAGCTCGCTCGGTCGTCGGCTGTGGATCGTGATCGCGTCGAGATGTGGCACGTGATCCTCCTCGGGAGTTGATGGGCATGACTGACGTGGGCGGAGTCTGGCGACCAACTGTCGGCACCAACAGCGAACAATGCTGTGCGAGCGCAACATTCAGCTCCGGCGGTGACGGACTTCGTCTAGATGTGGCTACGGTCCAGGTGAAGGCGTGGGTCGGTTGAGGGGGGACCGGGTTTTCGGCCCCGTGGCCGATTCCTTGGTCACTTGGGCACGAGCTCAACCCCCATCGGGGCTCGCGGCAGGAACTCGTCGAGTGCGTTCACGACCAGGGAGGGCTGCTCGAGGGTCGGCATGTGCGGTGTTCCCGGCATCTCCGCGTAGCGGGCGCTGGGGATGTCGCTCGCGATCCGGGCCATGACCTCCCGCGGGGTGGACGCGTCCCGCTCACCGGCCAGCACGAGGGTGGGGGCGCCGAACCCGGTGAACTTTCCTTGGACGTCGAGGGTCTGGAACGCCCGCCAGGCCGCGGCAGCATGCCCTGGGTCGCCGCGCAGCACGCAGTCGCGGGCGTAGCGCACCCCCCAGTCGTTGACGGCGAGGGCATCGGAGGTGAACCACCGCACCAGTGAGGGCGCCACCTGAGCAGCCATGCCGTCTTGCTCGATCGAGCGTGCCCGGCCCTCGAAGGCCTCGAACGCGACGTTGGTCGTGGCCATGAGCGTCATGGACTCGAACCGCTCGGGTGCGAGCGTCGCTGCGGTCTGCACGATGCCGCCGCCGTAGGAGAGGCCCACCATGTGCGCGCGGTCGAGCCCGAGGGCATTCAGCACCGCGAGCAGGTCGGTAGCGAGGTCGTTCATGCACGACGGGCGCGGTGCCTCGGTGGCTGAGCTGTGACCGCGCACGTCGTAGGCGTAGATCCTGCGTCCCGCCGCCAGCTGGGTGATCACCGGCTCCCACATGCGCCAGTCCAGGCCCAGTGCGTGAACGAGCACCACGGGTGGCCCCGCGACGCCGGCCTGGGCCACGGTGGTTCCGTGGTCGCCGAGGAGCACCCGACGTAGCGAGGGTGGCGCCGGCGTCCCCGCCTCCGCGAGGACGCGGTCGATCACGGTGAGTGCGTTGAGTGCCCGGGGGAACCCGGCGTAGACCGAGACGTGCAACGGGATGGCCCGCAGCTCGGTGGCGGTGATGCCTTGGCTCAGCGCCGCGGCTGTGTGGGCGGTGTGCCATCAGCCGGGCGAAATGGGCCGCTCCGCGGGCCTCAGCGGCCGCGGTACCTTCCCTTCGAACGTCGTGGTCCCGATCGTGGATCTCGATGTGGTTCATATGGGTGTCTGGTGTCTCCTTCTGGAGAGCCAGTTGTCCTGGCGTCGATGTGCGTGCGGTCGGGAGGTGGGGTCAGGTCGGGACGGGCGCGGTGCTGTCGCGGAGCGGGAGGGCGAACGGGCCGCGGGTCGGGAGGAAGGCGTGGACGTCGTACGTCGCCAGACCGTCGCGGGTGAACGGGTCCGCCGCGATCAGTCGCTCGATGGCGTCGCGGTCTGCCGCGCGCGCGATGATCACGCCGCCGGTGCGCGGGGCCTGGGGTCCGGAGGCGAGGAAATCGCCGGCGGCGAAGTACTCGTCGAGGAACCGCTGGTGCGCCGGCATCGCGGCGTCGATTGCGGACAGGGAAGCGGTGTAGCTGACGACCAGAACGAAGACCAGGCCGTCGTGGGGGTCGTGGTGGATGGATGTCATGTTCGCCAAGTGTGGACCGCAGTGGCCATCGAGTCCAAGACTTGTTGAGACTGGTAGTCATAGGCTGTGCTTATGGTTGACACGAGGCAGCTGCGGTATTTTGCCGCGGTCGCGCACCGGTTGAACTTCACGCGCGCCGCGGAGGACCTCTTGATCGCACAGCCGGCGTTGAGCCAGGCGATCCGGCAGCTTGAACGAGAGCTCGGCGTGATGCTGTTCGAGCGCAACGCGCGAGGGGCCGTCCTGACGGCTCCGGGCGAGGTCCTGCTCCGCGGGGCCCAGCGCACTCTGCGGGAGCTGGAGGTCACCGTCGATGACGTTCGCAGCTTCGCCGGGCAGGTCACGGGACGGGTTCGTCTCGGTGCCTGGCAGTCGATGGAGGTACGGCTCCCGGACCTGCTCGCCGCCTTTCGCCACGAGTATCCGGCGGTCGACGTGGCGGTGAACGAGCTGGTCTCTGACACGATGCTGGATGCTGTACGGGCCGGCACGCTGGATGCAGCCATGGTGGTGCAGCGCGAGCACATCCCGATGACGGGCCTGGCCAGCCAGCCGTTCATCACCGAGCCATACGATCTCGCGGTCGCCGAGTCGCACGCATTGGCGCAGCGCTCGGCGGTCCGCCTCGGCGAACTCGCCGAGGAGCCGTTCGTCATGCACCGGCCGGGGTCTGCCGTCCGCGACCAGATCCTGTACGCCTGCGCAGACGCCGGGTTCCGACCGCGCATCGCCCTCGAGACGGGCGAGATGAGCGCCGCACGGGCTTTCGTCGCCGCCGGCCTGGGCATCACCGTTCTGCCGCGGTCATCACTGGCGAGCCCTGGACCAGCGGTCCGCATCCTGTCCTTGCGGCCAAGGATTCAGCGCACCTCGATTCTGGTCTGGCCCCAGAAAGGCGCGCGCTCGACGGCCGCACGATCCTTCCTGGAGTTCGCGCGAGAGAACGAGGAACTGTTGCACTGACGCCGCACACCGCGTTCGCGGTGGTCATTCGACGTCACGATCAGCGGAGGTGAGGAAGAGACGTCCACGCGTGCGAATCACGAGGACGATCGCGACCAGCGCGGTTGTCGTTGCGGCGGCACAGATCATGGTGTGCTCGGACCCGACCACACCGAGGTAGGAGTGGCTGGCGTCGAAGGAGGCGTGTAAGAGGGCGGCATGTGTTGCAGGTGACCTGGTCCATCGGCGTCTGGGAAATCTAGGGCGCTCTCTGCGGTCGGTAGCTAACCTCGGAGCCGACTTCTTCGTGGGCGCGGGTCAGCGACTAGTCTTCGCCGATGAACGCAATCGTCGGCAAAGGATCGTGCTCACGGTCGGTGCCGTCGGCGCCTTTCCGATGACCCGCCACGTGGAGTGTGTCGCCCTGCTCACGCGCACCTGAGCCTGCTGCCCGGCCTCCGGGGCTGAGGCGGCGTACGACGAAGTGTCAGGCCTCGAACGTGACGCCGGTGGCGTGCAGCGGGCAGTAGCCGTAGGGGTTCTTGTGCAGGTACTGCTGGTGGTAGCCCTCGGCGTAGTAGTAGTCCTGCAGCGGCAGGATCGACGTGGTGACGTCGCCGTAGCCGGCCTTCGTCATGGCGACCTGGTAGGCGTCCCGCGAGGCGACCGCCGCGGCTTGCTGCTCGTCGGTCGTGGTGAGGATGAGGGACCGGTACTGGCTCCCGACGTCGTTGCCCTGCCGCATGCCCTGGGTCGGGTCGTGGTTCTCCCAGAAGACCTTGAGCAGGTCTTGGTAGGACACCGTCGCGGGGTCGAAGACCACCCGCACCACCTCGGCGTGACCGGTCTGACCGCTGCAGACCTCCTCATATGACGGGTGCGGGCTCACGCCACCGGCGTAGCCGACCGATGTCGACCAGACGCCAGGGAGCTGCCAGAACGTCTTCTCCTCACCCCAGAAACACCCGAGCCCGAACACCGCGACCTGGTAGCCCTCGGGGATGTCGCCCTCGAGCGGAGTGCCGAGGACCGCGTGGGTCTCCGGCAGTGAGAACGGTCTCGTCGGTCGCCCAGGCAGGGCGTTGGCGGTCGTCGTGAGGGTGTTCTCGATCTTGGCCTTGCGAAAAATCATCCGGGGCTTCCTCGTCCTCGCTATATGGTGAAGCGCGTGTCTGCGGTCCTTCGAGAGCTCGTCCTGCCGGACGCAGACTCGATCGCCTCATTGTGGCAGTCCGCCACTCACCGGCGCCGCAGGGAGACCGGGCTCGACGTCATCGAGGAGGCGTCCAACGTGTTCTCCCGACCCGGCGTCTTCGCCGTGGGTGTGGTCGAGGGTCACGAGCTGCTGTCGATGGCGCTTGGTCTGCCGGCGTTGGCCGATGATGGCCGCAGCGAGCACAACGTGCCAGGGCTCGTACATATTTCATCAGTGGCGACCGTGCCCGAACAGTGGGGAAATGGGCTGGCCCGCCGGTGTCTTCACGGGGTGATGTGCCAGGCGACGCGTCGCGGTTATGCCCGAGCCCAGCTCTGGACCCATCTGTCGAACCCGGGCGCCCGGCGCGTCTACGAGACTGCCGGCTTCGAACGGTCAGGTCGACAGAAGCTCGACGGGAACGGCGAGTCGCTCGTCCACTACGTCCGCGAGCTTCCCGTGCTGCCACGGATCGCCCGCCCGGCGGCCCGGCTGGTCTGCCTCGACGCGCAGCACCGGGTGCTGCTCCTGCACTGGCGTGACCCTTTCGACGGCTACCAGCTGTGGGAGCCTCCCGGTGGCGGCATCGAGGCGGGCGAGACGCCGTACGACGCGGTGATGCGGGAGTGGCGGGAGGAGACCGGGCTGCCGATGCCTCGCCTTGACGACCCTTCGACTCTGGTCGGCCGCGACGTCATCTTCAACGGTCGGCGCTGCGTCGTCGACGAGGACTTCTTCCTTGGCCGCACCGCGGCTGCTGGCGCCCCGAAGCCGGACGAGGCGACGGCGGAGGAGCAGGACGCCTACCTCGGGCATGCCTGGGTGCCGTGGGACGAGATCGCGTCTCTTGACGACCCCGCGGAGCCCGACCTGCTGCCGGTCCTGCGCCGGCTGCGTCCCGACGGCCCCTGGGCGGCCGCGCCGGCGTAGTTCGTGCCGAGCCAGTCCGACTGCTCGCTCGGCTCCGACGACGGAACCCGGCGGCTAGTGGATCGTCCGGCCCTCGGCCAGCATGTCCACCAGTGTCGCGATCCGCCTGGCCCGCGTCTCCGGACGCTTAGCGTCGTGCACCCGATAAAGCACGGCGTAGCGGTTCGTCCGGTTGATCGTGGCGAAGAACTCCTTGGCGGCCGGCCTCGCATCGAGCGCCGCCTGCAGGTCCTCGGGAACCGTGATGCTGGCCGAGCCGCCGTACGCCGCGTCCCACCGGCCGTCGCTCTTCGCCCGCTCCACCTCCGCCAGCCCCGCGGGCCGCATCCGGCCGGCAGCCTCCAGCTCGGCGATCTTGGCCACGTTGATCTTCGACCACTTGCTGCGGGCTCGGCGAGGCGTGAAGCGCTGGAGGAAGTAGGTCTCGTCGTGGCCGGCCTTCTGGCCGTCGATCCAGCCGAAGCAGAGAGCCACGTCGAGGGCCTCTGCATAGGTCACGGTAGGGATCCCGGACGCCTTCTTGGCGATCTGGAGCCAGATGCCGGACGACTCGGGATTACCCTCCAGCCAGGCCTCCCACTCGGCGGCGGATGCGAACGGTATGACGGGCAGGTCGTCCTTCGGGCTCACTCGACCAGTCTCCCCGACCGCGGGTGTCGGTGCCCAGGTGCGCGGTATTGAGTGCGCATTCGACATGTGCCGCTCCGCACTTTGTGCCGTGGTGAGAAGCAGCAATGCGCCAGGGCTGCCGAGGCACGTCGGTCGACCTGGTGCCGCACGTCATCGTCCTCGCACCCGGCGAACACCCAAGGTGACGCGCCACCTCAACGCAGCTGCCCCGAAAAGGTGCCGCGTCACTGCTGCCTTTCACGTCCAGACCAAACGTAGGCGGCCTGTCAGTGGCGAACATCCACGTGGCAGACCTTCAGGTGAAGGCCACCGTGTCGTGCGGAGCGATGGTCGCCGTGACGTCCGGGTAGGTCAGGTTCCAGAGGCAGAGGTTGGTGTGTGCCACGATCTGCTTGGCACTGATCGGGACCTTCTCGCCGTCGGCGAGGTCGAACCCGGCGTCCTCGGTGGTGTGACAGTCCTCCACCAGTGTCAGGTCATAGCCTTCGACCAGGGTGCGCAACGTGGTCGTCCGGATGCAGACGTCGGTCTGGGCGCCGGCCATCACGACATGCCGCACGCCGAGGTCCCGCAGGGTCTCGCCGAGTGTCGTGTCCGCAAAAGAGTCGGGGAACCGCTTGGCGACGACGGCGTCGCCCGGCTGAGGCGCGATCGCGTCGACGAGCTGCCAGCCTTCGGAACCCCGCAGCATGCCCTCGTCCTCGTGCTGGACATAGACAACGGGTACGGCGGCGTCCCGCGCCCGCTGGATCAGTCTCGCGATCCGGGCGACGACCTTCTCGGCCTCCCAGGCATCGGCCATCACGTCGTTCTGCACGTCGATGACCACGAGGGCGGTGGGTCGTGCAGCTTGGTCGGTCATGGGAGTCACGCTTTCTGGTCAGGTGGTCGCCGATCTGCTCGGCGGTCCTGCTCCGAGGCTAGGACCTTGATCAGGACAGTTTCCGTCCGGATGAGCCCACGGTTTCGACTGCCGGAGCCGCTCTCGTGATGGCGCCGCTCGCGCGCGCCGGACTCGAGCCGGGCGATGGTACTCGACGGGATTCGAGCAGCCGACGGCCGCATCCAGGCCTTAAGCCGGACACCAGGTCGCCCTCTCTCGCGGCTACGCTTCACCGCATGACTGACGTGACCGGTAAGAGCTTCGAGACGCGGGCGATCCACGCCGGGCAGCCCGCCAACGCGGAGAACGGCGCGGTGATGACACCGATCTACGCCACCAGCACCTACAAGCAGGACGGAGTCGGGGGGCTGCGCAGCGGCTACGAGTACTCCCGCACAGGGAACCCGACCCGACGGGCCCTGGAGGAGTGCATGGCCAGCCTCGAGGAAGGCCCACGCGCGATCGCGTTCGCTTCCGGAATGGCCGCCGAGGACGCCTTGCTGCGGGTCATGTGCTCGCCAGGCGACCACGTCGTCATACCCGCTGATGCCTATGGCGGCACCTACCGGCTTTTCAAGCAGGTCTTCGAGCCGTGGGGGGTCGACCACACGCCGGCGGAGGGACACGACCTCGACCAGATCGTCGCGGCGACTCAGCCCGGCCGCACGAAGGTGATCTGGATCGAGACGCCGAGCAACCCGCTCTTGGGCATCGCCGACATCGAGGCCATCGCCAGGATCGCCAAGGACAACGGGGCGATGCTCGTCGTCGACAACACCTTCGCGACGCCATATCTGCAACGGCCCTTGACGCTCGGCGCCGACGTCGTCGTGCATTCGACGACGAAGTACGCCGGCGGGCACAGTGACGTGGTCGGCGGCGCCGTGGTCACCGCTCACGACGAGCTGGGCGTCGCGCTCGCGACGTTCCAGAACTCGACGGGGGCCATCGCCGGGCCCTTCGAGGCATACCTCACCCTGCGCGGGCTCAAGACGTTGCCGGTGCGGATGGATCGGCACTGCGACAACGCGGAGCAGATCGCCGAAGCGCTCGCCGCGCACGACGTGGTGACGCAGGTCTACTACCCGGGCTTGAAGGAACACCCCGGCCACGAGCTCGCCGCCCGCCAGATGGACCGGTTCGGCGGCATGGTGTCGTTCCGGGTCGAAGGGGGGGTGGATGCCGCCCGGCAGGTCTGCGAGCGCGCGCGGGTCTTCACCCTCGCCGAGTCGCTCGGGGGTGTGGAGTCGCTGATCGAGCATCCGGCCACGATGACGCACGCGTCGGTGGCGACCTCGCCGCTCGCCGTCCCGCCCGACCTGGTGCGGCTGTCGGTGGGCATCGAGTCGGTGCACGACCTGCTCGACGACCTCGACCACATGCTCGCGATCTGAGCGGGCGCCGACGGCGGTGCGACTCGTCTACTGCGTGGACTTCGGGTCGACGTTCACAAAGGCCGCCCTCGTGGACACGGACACCGGTGAGCTGCTCGGCACGGGCAGCCACCCCACCACCATCGACACCGACGTCCTCGACGGCTGGGACGCTTTGCGCGCCACCCTCGAGCCCCCATCGTCCGCCGATGACATTCCGGTGCTTGCCTGTTCGTCCGCAGGGGGCGGGCTGCGCATCGCCGTCGTGGGAAACGAGGAGCTCGTCACGGCCGAGGCCGGTCGCCGGGTAGCGCTGTCGAGCGGAGGGCGGGTGGTGCACGTGTCGTCGTCGGCCGTCGACCTGGACGCCCTTCGCGCTAGCGAGCCGGACGTCGTGCTGCTTGTGGGCGGCACCGACGGAGGCAACGCCGAGGTGCTGCTGGCCAACGCCGGCGCGCTCGCGGCTGCCGCCTGGTCGGGACCCGTCGTCGTCGCCGGCAACAGGGACGCGGTGGGCGAGGTCCGCGCGGACTTCGCTGCCGCAGAGGTGCCCTTCGTCGTGGCCGACAACGTCGTTCCTGAGATCGGCGTCCTGCGCCCCGACAGTGCGCGGGCCGCCATCCGCGAGATGTTCCTCGCCCATGTGATCGGCGGGAAGCACCTGTCGAAGCGGGCTGACTTCCGGTCGATGGTGCAGGGCGCGACCCCGGACGTCGTGTTGACCGCGGTGGAGCTGCTCGCCCAGGGGCTCGGACCCCATCGGCCGGGTGCCGGCGACGTCGTGGTGGTCGACATCGGTGGCGCCACGACGGACGTCCATTCGGTCGTCCAGGTCGATCCCGAGGACGCCGGACTGAGCCGGGAGGTGGTGGCGACGGTCCCAGTGAGCCGCACCGTCGAGGGGGACCTCGGCATGCGGTGGAGTGCCGTGCCGACCGTCGAGGCGGCTATCGAGGCAGACCTCACCCTGCCCGCGGACCTGGTCGCAGCCGCCCAGCTCCGACGCGACAACCCGAGTCTGGTCCCGACGAGCCGTGTCGAGACCGAGCAGGACCTTGCGATCGCCTCGGCCGCGGCCGCCCTCGCCGTACGACGGCACGCCGGTCGCCAGCAGGTGGTCTTCGCACCCGACGGGCGGCTTGTCGAACGCACGGGCAAGGATCTCCGTGAGGTCCGGCTGCTGGTCGGCTCGGGTGGCGTGCTGCGTCACAACTCTTCGGCGGACGCGGTTGCCGTCATGACGGCCGCGACGGGACAGCGCGTCGACGGTGGCTGGCTCGTCCCGCGGGCACCCAGGATGGTCATCGACTCCGACTATGTCCTCGCCGCCGCCGGCTTGCTCGCCGCTGAGCACCCTGAGGCGGCAACCGTGCTGTTGGAGCGCCTCGTCGGCATCTCGACCTGAGGATCAACCCGGCTCGCGCCGGACGCCCCGCGGTCGAGAAGCTCGCCGTGACGTCAGTGGCGTCACCTGGCGTCAGAGTGACGCGAGGCCTCGAAAACCCGGTCTGGCCAGGGTTATATCAGGGCGAAAGAGGACAGTGGGGTGGCAACGAACCGTTGGTGGCGAGCGGTTGCTGGTGAGCTGCCAGCAAGAAAACTGCGGAATTCGGCGCCATGGTGTTGACCTGACGTCATAGTGGTGTCACAGTAATGCAAGCACGACATCGCGATGACCACGAATTCCAGCCCCACGAGAAAAGAGGCATCCCATGACCGGCATGAACGAAGCCATCGCCCGCGAGGTCATCCGCAGCCGCACGACCCGGAGCCGTTACCAGCGTCCCCGCCACGCTTCCACCGGTCGTGGATTCCGCCGGCTGACGCAGCAGCGCGACACCCTTGGCTGACCGGGTCCCTCCCCGGGGACCACCCGACGACAGCAGACCACGGAACCGACAGGGCCCGACGAGAACCGAGACTCGTCGGGCCCTGTCGATGCCGGATTCCGCCCGACCGCTCCGCCGCCACGCCAGGTACGGCCGGAGTGCTCAGTGCGGGATGACGATCTCCTCCAAGTCGACCTCCTCGCCGACGACGTCTGCGGGCGCCGCCTGGCGAGCCTTGAGGGGCACCTCCGGGATGAAGAACGACACGATGAGCGCGATGAGCACGACGGGGATCGCGTAGAGGAAGACGTTGTTGAGCGAGTCCGAGAAGGCGTGCAGCACCAGGCCGTGGATCGGCTCGGGCAGCTGCTGGATCTTCGAGACGTTGCCGGTGACATCGCCCCCGCCGACGGCCGACGACCCTCGGCTGCCGAGCTCGTCGCTGAGGTGGGCGGTCAGCCGCGCGGTCAGGATGGCACCGAAGACCGCCACCCCGAACGTGCCGCCCATCGAGCGGAAGAACGCCACGGAGCTGGTGGCGGTGCCCATGTGCTTGCGGTCGACGGCGTTCTGCACGATCGTCACGACGATCTGCATGCTGAAGCCGAGCCCGGCTCCGAAGAGGTAGAACGTGAGACCCGCCTGCCAGTAGGACGTGCCGACGTCGAGGATCGACAGCAGGTAGAGCGCAAGCATCACGGTGAGGGCGCCCACGATCGGGAAGATCTTGTAGCGCCCCGTCTTGCTCATGGCGATACCCGAGGAGATCGACGTCGAGAAGATCCCGACGACCATCGGCAGCAGCGCCAGTCCGGACTCGGTCGGGCTCATGCCCTGCACGACCTGGAGGTAGACGGGCAGGAAGATGATGCCGCCGAACATCGCGAAACCGAGGATGAAGCTGTAGAGGTTGCTGGTCCGGAACGCCGGGATCTTGAAGAGCTCCAGCGGGATGATCGGCTCGGCGGCTCGCGACTCGACGAAGATGAAGAGCGCGCTCAGCAGGACCCCCGCGACCATCAGGCCGACGGAGATGCCCGAGCCCCAGCCCACGTCGGGGCCGGCCCAGGTGACGGCCAGCAGGAACGAGCTGACGGCGGCGACAATCATCGCGGCGCCGAGATAGTCGATCGTGTGGTCGCGACGCACATGCTTCATCTTGAGGGCGGTGGAGGTGATCACCAGGGCGGCGATTCCGATGGGGATGTTGACATAGAAGATCCACCGCCAGCCGGGGCCGTCGGTGAAGAAGCCGCCGAGCACCGGCCCCAGCACGCTGGAGGTGCCGAAGACGGCACCGAAGTAGCCGCCGTAGCGGCCGCGCTCGCGCGGCGGCACGATGTCGCCCATGGTGGCAAGGGCCAGGGCGAAGAGACCACCACCGCCGAGGCCCTGGACCGCGCGGAAGGCGATCAGCTCACCGATGCTCTGCGACAGGCCGGCGAGCAGCGAGCCGGTGAGGAAGATGACGATCGCGGCCTGGAAGATCGGCTTGCGGCCATAGAGGTCGGAGATCTTTCCCCAGAGGGGAGTCGACGCGGTCTGGGTCAACAGGTACGCCGTCACGACCCACGACAGCTTGTCGAGGCCGCCGAGCTCGCTGGTGATCCGGGGGAGCGCCGTACCGACGATGGACTGGTCGAGGGCGGCCAGGAACATGCCGGCCATCAGGCCGCCCATCACGATGAGGATCTGCCGATGGGAGAGGTAGCCGTCGGCGTCGGCGACCTGGGTGTTGCTATTTGGTTGGTCGGTCATAGGGAAGGACTCCGTGACTCGTCGAGGTCGTTGGCGTCGCGAAGGTCGCCCGCGAGCCGGTTGAGAAGGTCGGTGAGCTGCTGCTTGTCCGTGTCGCTCCACGGGTCGAGCGCAGCCTTGATGCGCAGGAAACGTCGCCGGAGGGCAGCCTCGATCTGCTCCTGCCCGTGGGGCGTCAACCGGACCAGGCTGGCGCGGCCGTCGGCAGGGTCGGGCGTGCGCTCGATCAGACCCTTGTCCTCGAGCTGCTTGATCTGGCGGCTCACCGTCGATGCGTCGAGCTCGACCTTGACCGCAAGGTCAGACACCCGCATCTCGTGGTGGCACATCAGCATCTTGGCCAGCGGGAACGTCGACGGGTCGACCTGGTCCTCGGGGTGGCGGGTGCGCAGTTTGCGCCCGGCCTGCATGAGCAGCCCGACCACGGCCTCTTCGGGGGTGGTCGGATCCTCGAGCGGTCCGGCGTGGCCGGTGATGAGGGGATTCCGTTGCATGGCGCAAGCATATAACTGAATGCGTGCGTCATGCAACTGTTCGCGAGGTCAGCGGGTCCTCGCGCCCGAGGGCCGGTCGGCCCTAGGCTGCGGCCATGGGAAGCCCCGAGCCTGAGGTGCCGTCAGTGACGTTGGAGCAGATCGAGGCAGCCCGGGAGCGGATCCGCGGGACCGCCCTGGTCACGCCGATGGAGGGGTCGCGCTGGCTCAACGCGCTGACCGGCACCCGGGTCCACCTGAAATGCGAGAACCTGCAACGGACCGGCTCCTTCAAGATCCGCGGCGCCTATCTGCGCATCAGCAACCTTTCCGAGGAGGAGCGTAGCCGCGGTGTGGTGGCGGCGAGCGCGGGCAACCATGCCCAGGGGGTCGCCCTGGCGGCCCAGCTGCTCGGGATCAAGGCGACGCTGTTCATGCCCTACGGCGCCCCGATCCCGAAGGAGAACGCCACCCGCGACTACGGCGGTGACATCAGGCACATCGGCACCACGATCGACGAGTGCCTTGTCGAGGCTCACAAGTTCGAGGCCGAGACGGGCGCGGTCCTCATCCACCCGTTCAACCACGTCGACATCGTCGCGGGCCAGGGCACGTGTGGTCTCGAGATCGTCGAACAGGTCCCCGACGTGGCGACCATCCTGGTCCCGACCGGCGGCGGCGGTCTGATCGCCGGTATCTCCACCGCGGTGAAGGCCAAGCGGCCGGACGTCACCGTGATCGGGGTGCAGGCCGAGAAGGCGGCTGCCTATCCGGACTCGCTGCGCGCCGGCCGACCCGTCGCTCTGCAGTCGATGAAGACGATGGCGGACGGCATCGCCGTCGGCCGCCCGGGCGAGGTTCCGTTCGCCGCCGTACAGCAGAACGTCGACCGGATCATCACCGTCTCCGAGGAGTCGTTGTCGACGGCTCTGCTCGCGCTGATGGAGCGAGCCAAGGTGGTCGTCGAGCCGGCCGGAGCGGCAGCGGTCGCCGCGATTCTCGACAGCCCGCACGAGTTCGAGGGGCCCGTCGTCGCCGTGCTGTCCGGCGGCAACCTCGACCCGCTGCTGATGATGCGCGTCATCCGACACGGGATGGCAGCACAAGGTCGATACCTCTCGATACGGTGTCGCATCTCGGACCGGCCTGGTGGGCTCGCCGGTCTGCTCGCGGAGCTCAGCGCTGCCGAGGCCAACGTCCTCGACGTGGTCCACGAGCGCACGTCCGAGACGTTGCCGCTCGACCAGGTCGAGGTGCTCCTCCAGCTCGAGACCCGCGGTCCGGACCACCGGGAGCTGGTGCTGAAGCGTCTCGAAGCCGGGGGCTACACCCCCAACGTCATCTGACCTCTGCAGGCGCCACCTCGTCGGTTTAATCGAGTGCGGTTTGTCGGCATCGTTTGGCATCGTGGGGCCTCATCGCACCAAGGAGGACAACTGTGACCACCGCTGCCGTGCAGGCGGAGGGCCTCGTCAAAGTCTTCGCGTCGCGGAGCTCGCAGGTCCGGGCACTCGACGGCCTGTCCCTCTCCGTTCCCGAGGGGACGGTGCTCGGCCTGCTCGGGCCCAACGGCGCCGGCAAGACGACGGCGGTCCGAGCGCTCGCCACGTTGCTCCCGCTCGACGGCGGGGTCGCGAGCGTGCTGGGCTACGACGTGCGCACCCAGCCCGATCTGGTCCGCCGCTCGATCGGACTGTCCGGTCAATACTCGGCGGTCGACGACAACCTGACCGGCAAGGAGAACCTGTGGCTCTTCGGCCGGCTCTACGGTTTGTCGACGCGGCAGGCGAGGTCACGAGCCGCTGACCTGCTCGACCTGTTCGACCTCGCCGATGCGGCTGACCGGGTGGCGAAGACCTACTCGGGAGGCATGAAGCGGCGGCTCGACCTGGCCGGGGCTCTGGTGGCGTCACCGCGAGTTCTCTTCCTGGACGAGCCGACCACCGGCCTCGACCCGCGGAGCCGACTCGACCTCTGGGACGTGATCCGCGAACGGGTGGCCGCCGGTACGACGCTGCTGTTGACCACGCAGTACCTCGAGGAGGCCGATGCGCTCGCCAGTCGGATCGCGGTCATCGACCATGGGCACCTGATCGCCGAGGGTACGTCGGACGAGCTGAAGGCCCAGGTAGGTGGCGAGCGGATCGAGATCGTGGTCTGCGACCCCGGCCGCGTCGACGAGACCCGCGAGATCATCGAAACTCTCGCCGTCGGCGAGACGGCGGTGGACCGACATACCCGGAAGGTCAGCGCGCCGGTTCGCGGCGGCTCCGCCGTCCTGGTGTCGGCGATCCGGGAGCTCGACACCCGAGGGATCGCGATCGACGACGTCGGCCTGCACCGGCCGACCCTCGATGACGTGTTCCTGAACCTCACCGGGCATGGCGCCGAAGCCGAGCTCGAAAACACCCCCGTGGAGCAGACCCGATGACGACCCGGACCGCACCAGCACCGTCGCCCAGGACCGCGCCGCGACCCGGCACAGCTTTCTCCGACGCCATGTTGATGTCGTGGCGCAACCTGAAGCAGATCCCACGCGTCCCCGACAAGCTGATGTACGGCACGATCCAGCCGATCATGTTCGTGCTGCTCTTCGCCTACGTGTTCGGCGGCGCGATCCCCGTCGGTGGGCAGGCCAGCGCGGATGTCTACCGGCAGTTCCTGATGGCGGGGATCTTCGTGCAGACGATGGCTTTCGCGGTCGCCTCGTCGTCCGTCGGGCTGGCCGACGACATGCAGAAGGGTCTCATCGACCGATTCCGCTCGTTCCCCATCGCGCGGTCGGCGGTGATCGCCGGCCGGGTGATCGGCGACCTGGTCTTCAACACGTTCGTGATGTTCGTGATGGTCGCCTGCGGCCTTGTCGTCGGGTGGCGCTGGAACGAAGGCCCGCTTCGAGCCCTCGCGGCGTTCGCGCTGCTGTTGATGCTCTGCTTCTCGATGCTGTGGGTCGGCGCACTGATCGGGCTTTCCGTGAAGTCCGTCGAGGTGGCCAACAGCGCCGGGCTGATCTGGCTGTTCCCCATCACGTTCATCTCGAACATCTTCGTGCCGGGCGACCAGCTTCCCGGGATTCTGAAGCCGATCGCGGCCTGGAACCCGCTGTCCGTCGTGACGTCCGCCTGCCGACAACTCTTCGGCAACCCGAACCCGCTGGTCGACGACAGCTTCCCGGGCCGCCATCCGATCGTGATGTCGCTGATCTACTGCGTCGCGATCACGGCGATCTTCGCACCGCTGGCGATCCGCAAGTACAACCGCGCGACCGCGCGCTGACGAACGAGGTCAGGCCTGCTTCCGGATTCGTCTGGTGGCTGGGACTCAGCAACGTAGGAAACCCGCTCGCTCAGCCGGACGAACAGGTGTCGGGCTGCCTTCCGGATTCGTCCGGCCGTCGTACGGCGGAAGATCCGCGCCCTGGGTCGGACGAATCCGCGGCTGGCTCAGCTGACGAAAGGCTTGGCGTCGACGATCTCGACACTCACCTGGCGGTTGTTGGGAGCCTTGTAGCTGGCGGAGTCGCCGGGCCTCTTGCCGACGATCGCTGCGCCCAGCGGTGACTGCGGGGAGTAGACGCTGATCTCGACCGTGTCGTCGAGCGCCAGCACCTCGCGGGCGCCCAGCAGGAACGTCTCCGTGTCACCGTCGGCGAACTTGACGGTCACGCTCATCCCAGGCTCGACGATGCCGTCGTGCTTGGGGGCCTCACCCACCTGCGCTCGTCCGAGCATGTCCTCGATCTGCACGATCCGGGCCTCGGTCTTGCTCTGCTCCTCGCGCGCGGCGTGGTATCCGCCATTCTCGCGAAGGTCGCCTTCCTCGCGTGCGTCCGCGATACGCCGGGCAATCTCGGCGCGGGCCGGCCCCTTGAGGTTGTCCAGCTCGGCGGACAGCCGGTCGAAGGCCTCCTGGGTCAGCCAGACGACGTTCTCGGATGTGGACTGCGTCACGAGTTTGGTGCTCCTTGCTTGTGGGTGAAGCCG
Source organism: uncultured Actinomycetota bacterium (assembly GCA_963820035.1). Classification (GTDB taxonomy): domain Bacteria; phylum Actinomycetota; class Actinomycetes; order Propionibacteriales; family Nocardioidaceae; genus JAWWPG01. The sequence goes on from CAWFYK010000001.1 coordinate 450,933, forward strand.
ACAGACCGGCTGGTGGGTGAAGCCGACGGCTGATCCACCCGTGTCGGGGAAGATATCGAGGCTATCAAGAATTCCGGCGCAGACCACCCGGAGCGGATCTTTCGCTGGTCAAGGGCCGTGCAGTCCGGCCCGGCAGCGGACAACGCGCGCGTCAGTGGCAGTCCGCCACGTCTGCGCTGGTGGCCAGCCGCTCCGTCTTGACCACGATGGTGACGACGCGGGTGCTGCTCGGGCCGGCCGGAATCGACACCAGGCTCTGGCCGACCTGCGAGTGGTCGGTGGCGAGTGCGGACACCGTGCACTGCACCGCCTGGCTCGACGTACGCGACACCTGGATCGTGACCCTGACGTCGTGCGGCGACGTGACCCGGAACGACTGCACGAGCGCACCGACGCTGTCGTGGGACTGTCCCCAGGCCGCCCAGACCACCCAGCCGAGGGCCACTCCGGCCGCGATCGCGGCCGCGACGATCTTCCAGCGGCGGCTCGACCCTCGCGGCGGACGACCGTAGCGCTCGGACAACGGCCGCTCCGTCGAGCCGGCCGGTCCACCCTGATCACTCGCGCTGCGATCGTCGCGGGCCGGGTCGCCCGGCGCGGTCTCCGCTGGCGTCATCCCTCGCGACCTCGGAAACGGGTGCACCCTCCGCCGTATCCGGAGAGGGCCGCCCCTCCCCATCCCGGGCGGTCCGTCACGTTGTGAGGTGCGCACATCGATTGCCATGTCCCGAAACGTGCCGGACCACCCAGGTCGGTGGCCGGACCACCCAGGTCGGTGAGGGTCATCGGGCATCTCCGTCGCGCTCGAGGTCCTACTCGGATTGGCAGGCGATCAGGACCGGTGTTGGGCGAGACCCGCCTGTCAGCGACCATTGTGTCTGGTAGGCAAGCACTGCAGCACATCGAGTGAGGTATCAAGTGAGCGAACCGCTCCGGCTCATGCACGTGCACGCACATCCCGACGACGAGTCGAGCAAGGGTGCCGCGAGCACGGCGAAATACATCGCCGAGGGTGTCGACGTGCACGTCGTGACGTGCACCGGTGGCGAGCGCGGGTCGATCCTCAACCCCAACATGGACCGGCCCGACGTCCTCGCCAACATCGCGGAGATCCGTCGGCAGGAGATGGACGCCGCACGGGAGATCCTCGGCGTCCGCCAGGACTGGCTCGGATGGGTGGACTCGGGCTGGCCGGAGGGCGACCCGCCACCGCCGCTGCCCGACGGGTGCTTCGCGGCTCTGCCCGTCGACGAGGCGACCGCACCGCTCGTCCGGCTGGTGCGGAGCTTCAGGCCGCACGTCGTGACGACGTATGACGAGAACGGCGGCTACCCGCATCCCGACCACGTCATGTGTCACACCGTGACGATGCGGGCCTGGGAGACCGCGGGCGATGCCGCCGCCTACCCCGAGGCGGGAGAGCCGTGGCAGCCGATCAAGCTCTACTACCACCACACGTTCCACCGTGACCGGATGATCGCGATGCACCGGGCGATGCTCGCGCGAGGTCTCGAGTCGCCGTACGCCGACCGGATCAAGGAATGGAAGGACGATCCCGACAACCAGCGTCGCGTCACGACGCGGGTGCCGTGCGCGGAGTACTTCCCGGTCCGCGACCGGGCCCTCATCGCGCATGCCACCCAGATCGACCCTGACGGTCCGTGGTTCGCCATCCCGCTGGAGGTCCATCAGCAGGCCTGGCCCACCGAGGACTTCGAGCTCGTCGAGAGCCTGGTGCCGTCGGAGATCCCCGAGGACGACCTGTTCGCGGGCATCCGGGACCTGGCGGCGTCCTACGACGGCCGCCGCGAGAGTATCTCTGTATGACCAACGCCGGACGGTTCGTCGCCTACGACCCGAACGCAGTCAAGCCGGGGTGGATCGCCTTCTTCCTCGTGATGATCCTGCTCGTCGCCACATTCTTGCTGTGGCGCAACATGAACAAGCAGATGGGCAAGATCAAGGTGCCTCCGGCTTCGGCGTTCAAGGACGAAGGGCGGTCGGTGGACCGCGGGACGTCCGGACCCGACCAACCGGGCCTCGACCAGCCAGGCGGCGGCCCGCCCAACCAGGCCGAGGGCGACGAGGGTGAACCCCCGGCGCCTCGCTAGCGTGAGTTTGAACCGGCTCGCTGAGGCCACCAGCCCCTACCTCCTGCAGCACGCGGACTATCCCGTCCATTGGTATCCGTGGGGGACGAGGTGTTCGAGGCTGCGCGACAGCGGGACGTGCCGGTCTTCCTGTCAGTCGGCAACGCTGCCGGCCACTCGTGCCACGAGGTGGACCGATCGGCGGCCGTCAGCGGATTGTGACGAAACCGCAAGTCAGTTGGAGTGTGGCGGTTCACGTCGGTTCGGCGGTGCCGCCCATCGACACCGATTCCGGAGCTTCGGGTATCACTCGGCCCATCGCCGCCAGCCTTCCGCCGGACCCTTACCCGGCACTTGACCTCGCGGCCCCCCCAGTGTCGAAGCATGGCGCCAGCGGTGGGCGCGGCTCGGGCTCGTCGATCAGCGGAGGCGAATTGTTGCCGGCAAGGAGGCTGACCTGCTGTCCACAGCGATGATTGGCCTGCGGTTTATGAGTGGATCTGATGCCGGAGCTGAATGCGGGTGGACAGTCCGGCGTCCGCCGGTGTCCCTTCAGGTGTGTCGCCGCAGCGTCTAGGGTTCGAAGATGCCATCATCCGGGGACCTGCGCCGCCCTTACCAGTCACGGACGCCGCCGATGTCCGTCGACGATCCGGTCGTGCTGTGGCTGCTGGAGGGCGACCCGGCGATCCGCTGGCAGGTGCTGCGCGATCTCCTGAACGCTCCGGAGGCCGAAGTCACAGCTGAGCGAGCGCGGGTGGAGCACGAGGGCTGGGGTGCTCGGATGATGGCGCTGAGGGCTCCCGACGGACTGTGGGGGAACGGGGCCTGCTTCCCGAACACCGCCGCTTTCGCGGAGGCGACGGCGCGGGCACTGGCGGCTGGGGAGGCACCGCCGCCCTTTCCGTCGTCCGACGCGGAGTCGGGCCAAGCCCCTACCGATGAGTCGGCTGCGGAGCCGGGCCAGCCGTGGACCGCGACGTACCCGGTGCTGCTCGACCTGTGTCACCTCGGCATACCCTCGGACAGCGCAGTGATGCAAGAGACAGCCCGCCTGGTCGCCCGCAACTGCCGATGGGAATACGACGGGCTGCCGTTCTTTGCCGGGGAGGTCGACTGCTGCATCAACGCCGGCACGATCCTGATCGGCACGTACGTGGGCGTTGACGTCGACCAGGTGGTGAATCGACTGGTGGCCGACCAGATGCCGGACGGCGGCTGGAACTGCTGGGCCGAGACGCGCCCGGCACCGGGATCTTTCGCCAGCACCCTCGACGTGATCGATGCCCTGCTTCGGTGGGAGCGCCGTACCGGCGGATCTGACGAGGTCCGGCAGGCTCGGACCAACGGCGAGGAATACCTGCTGCAGCGACACCTCTTCCGGTCGCTGCGCACGGGCGAGGTGGTCAACCCGCAGTGGGCACTGTTCTCCTACCCCCCACGCTGGCACTACGACCTGCTCAAGGCGACCGACTACTTCGCCCGCCGCGGGGGCGCTGCCGATCCGCGGCTGTCCGAAGCGATCGAACACGTACGCGCCAAGCGCCAACCGGATGGGCGTTGGCTGCTTGAGAACAGCCACGCCGGGGCGGTCCACTTCCGGTTCGAGGAAGTCGACGGCACACCAAGCCGGTGGAACACCCTGAGGGCATTGCGCGTTTTGCGCTGGCACGACGCGACATCCCATTCTGGTGTCGGGGAATCTTGACCGCCGACCCCTGCCAACCCGTTCGCGTCGGCGGTTGAACCCGTTCCATTGCAGGAACGAGTACGGCGACGGTGAAGTCCGCGGCAATGAGAGGCAACGCCGTCGCCAGAAGCGGATCGGCACCCCTCCCCTCCGCGCCGACAAGTGGCCGGGCCGGCCCGCCATCCGCCCGTGGGATCCGTGTCGGTGGCCACTGGTTGGATCTGGGCCATGGACTCCATGACTCTCCGGGTCGGACTCGGCACCAACACCTTCGGGCGCACCAGCGACGAGGCGGCGTCTCGTTCCGTCCTTGACGCCTTTGTCGACGCCGGCGGCAGTCTCGTAGACACCGCTGACACTTACGGTGAATCTGAAGCGATTCTCGGCCGCTGGCTCGCTAGCACCGGCCAGCGCGAGCAGGTTGTCGTCGCCACTAAGGTCGGAAACAATCCCGAGTTCGAGGGATTGTCAGCAAACACCGTGACTGACGGAGCAGAAGCGTCACTCCGGCGGCTGAAGATCGACCGGATCGATCTCTACTACGCCCACTACCAGGACGACGCCACACCGATCGAGGAGAGCGTCCGCGCGTTCGACGCGCTCGTTCAGGCAGGTAAGATCCGGTACGTCGGACTTTCCAACTTCACGCCCCAAGCAGTCGCGGAATGGCTTCGTGTGTGCGACGAAGGCGGCTTCGCCTCACCGGTCGCACTTCAGCCTCACTACAGCTTGGTCCACCGCCGCTCCTACGAGAGCGGCTACGCCTCACTCGCCCAGAACGCTGGTCTCGACGTCTACCCCTACCGTGCCCTCGCGGGCGGCTTCCTCTCCGGCAAGTACCGCACCGAGTCTGACCTAGAGGGGCAAGCTCGCGGCGCCGGCGTACGAGGTCACCTCACTCCCGAGGGGCTCGGCGTTGTCGATGTGGTGGGCGCGATCGCCGACGCACGCGGCGTTGCCCCTTCGACAGTTGCTCTCGCCTGGCTGCTCCACCAACCGACAGTGACAGCCCCGCTCTCATCGGCCACGAGCACCGATCAGTTAACAGACCTGGTCAGCGCCGATGGCCTCTCCCTCACGTCCGATGAGATAGCAGAACTGACGGCTGCCTCGACGCCGTATGCCTGACGCGCCGGTGCGGTCTTGGAGCTGCCATCGCCGCTTCGCGCCTGTCTGTCGCGTTGATTACGGGCGTCTCGTCTGACGGCCTCCCAGGCAACTCACTCAGCTTCCCAGCATCTCGACGGAAAGCCCTGACAGATCGAGGCGAGCGACCTAGTTGGAGTTGTCCCGATAGCGGAACCCGTTGCGGACAGATGGGGAGCCGCTGAGGTCACATGCGTGGGCGGAAGCGCGCCGACAAGCAGGTGGGGGTTGCTGCGCGGGCGGACACTGGCAGCCGGTTTCTCGTGTGGACATGCTTCCCGCCGAGCACCGTCAAGCTCTGAGAACGCTCTACGCGTTTCGCGTGTCGAGACGCGTAGCCAACCGAGGGCCATCGCCTACCCTGCGAGCACACCTCGGCCCACCGGCTCGCGAGTTTGGTGACCGGGCCCCGTTCGTTGTGCATCTCGGGCTTCACGGGCAGGCCGGTGGCGGTGTCGACGAAGAGCCAGAGCTCGTCCTCGGGCGGGACGGGGTGATTCCACCAGGCGAGGTTCCTGTCCTTCTCCCGAGCGGCCAGCGAGGCGCGGCGCTGGCGCTCCGCCTCTTGGGCGTTGGTGACCTGCTGGAGTAACGCATTCGCGGGCAGGTCGAGCAGTTCCTTGTCGGCGGCGTCGGCCATCGCCTTCACTTGGCGCGTCTCCGGTCGGAGCCGAGGGTCGAACGTACTGCGCGGTTGCGCCGTAGAGAACGTTGGCTCGCCCAATCTCCAGGCCGTCCAGAAGGTCGATGCTCCGGTCGAGCCAGCCCAGGCGCCAGGCGAGCTTACGCATCGCGGCCAGCTGGCACCGCAGGTCCTCGCGGCTTCGGCCTGGGCGAAGATCTTGCGCGCCTTCTCCTCGGAGCTGACCCGCCGGAGCACTCGCTTCCACGGTTCGCCTTCGCCGGACGGTGCGCGGGCATGACCTGGTACTTCGTGCCGCCGTCCTCCGGGGCGTGGAGCCGCACCGCCACGGCCGTCGTCCGCTGCCGCCCAGGGTGCGCGGCTTGCGCTGCGCGAGCAGCGTGGGCTTCTTCCGAGTTGTCACCGGCGTCCCTCCTAGGCTGGACGGTTGCGAGTCGCATCAGGGCTCCCGAGAGACTGCCTTCGTGTATCACCCTCGTGTATCACTGGCGAACAGGTGATACGCGTGCCACTTGTGAGGAGTTATGGAAGATGGCCAACCGCCTTGCCTGCGCGACCAGCCCCTACCTGCTCCAACACGCGGAGAATCCAGTGGATTGGTGGGAGTGGGGATCCGAAGCGTTCGCCGAGGCGAAGCGTCGTGATACACCAATATTTCTGAGCGTCGGCTACTCCGCCTGCCACTGGTGCCACGAGGTGGACCGATCGGCGGTTGTCAGCGGATCTGACGAAACCGCAGGTCAGGAGGGGTATGGCGGTTCGTGCCGGTTCAGCGAAGATCGCCGTTGGACTCCGTTTCCGGGGCTTCGTGCATCACTCTCGTGCATCACTCTGGTCTCGCCACCGGCAGTGAGTGGCAGGCGCGATCTGGCGTGCGCAGCCGTGGCGCGTCGGACGTCGGAGCCGGCGCTGCCATCGCCGTCACCTCGTGTGCTGACCCTTGGTTCGTTTGTAGGCGTCGACTGCCTTGAGGCTGCTTCGCCATATTCCGTCCGTTCCTTGATAGGCCTCGAGCCGGCCGCGCTGTGCCGCCTGTCGGAGTGCGGACAGCGAGAACTCCTCGCTGACCAGGGCAGCAAGGGGTACCAGCCGTGCAGGTCCGGCGAGGTTCGGGACGATGAACCGGTTGAGGTTGTCGTACATCGCGCGGGCGAGCAGTTCTCCAAGCGGGCCGTAGTCCCCGTTGTCCGCGCACTGCATCGCTAGCAGGTACTGCGAGCGGTGCTGCTTCAGGATCACGATGGGTGGGTAGCCGAGCCGTACGAGCAGCAGATTGAGGACCAAGCGCCCGGTTCGGCCGTTGCCGTCGATGAAGGGGTGGATGCATTCGAACTCGTTGTGGATGGCTGCCAGTTCTTCGGGCCACGGGCGTGAGGTCTGGCGCGAATGCAGGACCCCGGCCTGGTCGTTGACGCGTTGGACCCAGCCGTCCAGCTGCGGCGGGACGAGGGGCCACGACGGCGGGGTCATGCCGCCGTCGAAGGGATGGATGTCGTGCTCACGGAAGTTGCCGGGCGACTCGCGCTTCTGTTGCCTCGGGATGTGGTGCGACTGCCCATACCGGCGTCATCGCAACAGAGTGGATGGTGCGGACCTCGTACACGCTGATCAGGTGGCCTTCGTGCCAGTGCGAGGGTTCGAGCGCCTGGCTGTAGACCCACTGGGCCGCCTTGCCGTAGCCCTGGACCTCCATGTACTCCTTGAGGGGCTTGGCTCCAACGGCGCGGCCCTTGTCCAACAAGGCTTCGACTTCGCGGAGGACGAGCGTGTTGCCCTCAAGAGCGGTGGAGTGGTGAGCCTCCAGATGCCAGATGTCGGACCAGATGAACTGGGACTCGTTGGGGGAGGGGAGGCCGCCGAGGCGGGTGTTCAACTCCGCAACGCCTGTTTCCAGGCGCGCATAGACGGTCCCCCGTGATGGTCGTCCTCGGCCCATGATGGCGCTCCTGCTAGTTGAGTAGCCAATTCGATAGCGAATTGATCTACTCAAGTATGAGTCATGGGCCACGCTTTGAGTAGTCAGATCCCTGTCCCAAGGATCTACTCAAAGTGATCGGCCTCATCCCGCATGTCGACGCCGCTTGGGCTGCGGGAGCAGGTCGGTGACTCTCACTTCCTCCCGGCCGGGCATGACCAGCGCCTCCAGTGCTGCCTCGGACTGCGCCATCCGCTTCTCCTCCCAGGCGAGGAGTTGGTCGAGGCGCCAGCGGTCGGGGTGGGTCAGCACGGGCGGTGGCCCAGCTCCCGGTGCTTGAGGTTCTGGTAGCCCTTCGTCTTGCCCTCGGGATGCGGGTCACCTTGATCCCCTTGGACGGTGTGAGTGAGTCGGCCGGAGGGCGATCAGAATCACTGGCGCCGCGCGCGATCAGGTGATCCTCGATGCCAGCGGTCACTCGTCAGAGCGTACTGTAAACGTCCGCTGTAAAGCGAGCTTTAGAGTAGATCAGCGAAGCGTCCACGAGGCGCGTGGATCGTTCGGGCCTTGGCCATCCCAGGCAATCAGCCCGTGCGTGCGGAGAGTCTGCAGGTGGCGGATCGCGGTCGGTCGGGTGACGCCGACCAGTTCGGCGATCTGGCCGGTGCTCAACGGCCTGCCTCGAGTCGAAGCGTGTCCAAGATCTTCCTAGCAGTCTTGGGAAGACTGGTCCGGACGTCTTCTGGAAGCGCGTCTGCTGAGGACAGGACGAGCCGCACGGATCCGCTGGTCTGCGTATAGATCGGATCGGTGAGTCCAAGCCTTCGCATCTCGCCGAAGATGCGCTTGATCCCCTCGCCGAGTTCCCTCGCGATGCCCAAGTCGGAGCAGACGCGGACGATGCGCGGGTTGCGGGCGTACCGGCTGATCGACAGCGGTTTGGCGGGATCGGCGAGCCCGGGGAAGCGGCCGGGATTCTCGATCTCGATGCGATTTGGGAAGATCTCGACGCGGACGTGGTCCCCGGCCATCGAGTAGGACCTGTGCAGGACCGCGTTAACGAGCCGGCGAGCAGGTCCGCCTCCAGTTGCGTGAAGTCGAGAAGGTAGTCCCGGAAGATCACCACCGACGGACTGGCGGCGTGTTGGACAGCGAGGTACTTCGTGAGCCTCTTGTCCGCGGTGAGCAGCACTGCGTCGTTCTGTCGACACCACGTGAAGATGTCCTCATCGAGGGTGCGTTCCATGCCGAGATTGCTGGTGTGCTGCGCGTCGTGACCTTCGGCCGCGAGCCGAACGGCGAGTGTCGACGGGAGATTCTGATCGACGAGGAACTTCACGCAGGCCGGGCGGTTGGGAGAAAGAAGTCGCGATCCGCCAAGGCAGCCGCGTAGCCGAGAACTTGGCGCACGTCCTCGACCTCAAGGAAGTCGAAGCTCTCGCGGATCTCGTCGAACGACTTGCCCGCCGCCAGAAGCTCCAGCAACTGTTTCGCGCTGAATCGGTAGCCGCGGATGCACGGCTGCCCACCGAGCTTGCCGGGCTCAACGGTCAGCCGGTCGAAGCCGGGCACGGTGCTGATCACCGCTGCAGTCTACGCGGGACACAGGACCAGCGGCGCTCATCCGTGACTCCATCCGGAGACCTGTCGGGCATCGATCTCGGAGCTATGGTCACGCGGAGTGCCGTCGTCGCTTGGGCTGGGGGAGCAGGTCGGTGACGCTGGTCTGCTCCCGGACGGGCGCGATGAAGGCCTGTAGCGCGGCTTCGGCGAGGGCGATGCGCTTCTCCTCCCAGGCCAGCAGTTGGTCGAGTCGCCAGCGGGCGGGGTGGGTCATCACCGGCGGCGGCACGAGTTCGCGGTCCTTGAGGTTCTGGTAGCCCTTGGTCTTGCCCCAGCCGTAGCGAGCCATCACCTCGCTTGCTTTGAGGAAGACGTGGCGCGGGTCGTCCATGGCTCTCACACCGCCTCGGGTCGGCGGATGACCGGTCGGGCGGCAAGGCGCTGCTCGCGGATGAAGCGGCGCAGATCGCCGACCGTCGTGTAGAGGCGCCGGCCGATCTTGAAGAACTCCGGGCCGGTGCCCAGCTGGCGCCACCAGCGGACGGTGTTCGGGGAGGTTTGCAGGATCTCGGCGACCTCGTCGAGGGTGAGCAACTCGTCCTCGTGTCGGGCGTGGAAGGGGACGTCGGACGTCTTGTTCATGGTTCCTCCTTGTTGGCGCGGGTCATCGCGACTTGCGGACAACAGGGAGGTGCACGCGACGTGCCAACCGAGGGCACAAATACATCCGATTGGATATCGTCGTCACATGGACCGCTCGTACCTTCTCGAACGCGCTCGGCGCGCCCGAGGCCTGACCCAGGCCCAGCTCGCGTCGTTGTCGGGCACGTCCCAGGCGACCCTGTCGGCGTACGAACGCGGGCTGAAGTCGCCGTCGCTGAAGGTCGCGTCGCGGATCCTGGCCGCGACCGACCACGAGCTGATCTTGCGGACGCAAGTTGACTGGGTGGAGCACCACCCGAAGGGGATCGTGGCCTTCTGGGCGCCGAGCATGTTGTGGTCGGTGGGGCCGCCGACCTGCTTCGCGACGCTGCACATCCCTGACGAGATCCGCAACACCGGCATGCGCACCTGGAGCATGCGCGACCGGGAGGAGCGGCGAGGTGTGTACGAGCAGCTCATCCGCCGTGGGCTGCCGCAGCAGATGATCCGGTGGATCGATGGCGGACTTCTCGTTGACGTCTGGGATCAGCTTGATCTCCCCAACCCGGTGCGCGACGCGTGGGAGCCCGCGATCAGGCTGGCGACGATGCCACTGGACGTCGATGGGCAGCGGTCCATCATTCACGAGGACCCCTTCGTGGCGCCGACCGCTCGCATCAGACGTTACGAGACCCTGTCGCCTCCACCTCCGCCACCGCCGCGACGTTCTAGGTTCGACCCTCGTCCCTGAAGCTCGGCGCGATTCACAGGCCCAGGCGCGGACCAGGCGACGAGACCGGAGGGCGATATCCGGTGTTCTCCTCGGCTCGGCGTACGCCAGCGGCCGGCCGACGGGCATAGCGCGGCGCCACCGGTCCGTACCGGTCGATGGCTTCCGCGGCAGCTTCGCGTGCGCGCGCCGGACCGAGATCGGCGCGGTCGCGGCTGAACACATCGACCCACTGCTTGCGTGCGTCCTCGACAGACTCGGCGACCAGATGGGCGACGTTGCGCTCGCGGCCACGGGTCATGCCGACGTACGCCGAGGCGGCACCGGTGTGATCGCCAACGAGGACGTGGCAGGCGGGGACCGTGGAGCCTTGCGCACCGTATGCGGTGGTCGCGTAGGCCAGCTCGACATACTGGCGCACATAGTCGGGTGGCAGGACTCGCTTGCCCGCCTCGCCCTGCACGATGAGGGCGCCGGTGGCGCAGTCGAGCACTGTCCACGTTTCGCGGTTCGCGACATCAATCTCGCGGTCGTTGCGACGCGTGGCGATCTGGTCACCAACCCCGATCCGCTCGCCCGTGGCGGTGATGAGGTTGTCGGTGACGGCGCCGAACGTCTTTCGCCCTTGGTGTGCGAGGTGATTGATCTTGGCGACCTGCTCCCGGGTGTCGGCGACCACGAGATCGCCGTAGGTCGTGCGCACGGCCAACTTCTGCGTGCGCTCGACTTCGCTGGCGTGCACGACGATCGCGCCGCGGCGCAGGAGTTCGTCGAACACCTCCGCGGGCCTCTCGCCGGTGCGCATCCGAAGCGACAACTCGGCGTAGGCGGGGTCGGCGAAGCGACGGACGCCGTCAAGCTGCGTCGCCCGGGCGGGCGCGTAGCGGATCGCGAGGTCCAGGACCCCGCCACGTCCCACCGCCGGGAGCTGATGACGATCGCCGACCAACACCAGCTTGGCTTGGACCTCGTCCGCCAGGCGGAGTAACGCGCGCGCCGTGTCCTGGTCGACCATGCCTGCCTCGTCGATGACCAACAGGTCACCGGCCCGCATCCGGGCGGCGATATCGGGCGAGGAGGTGACCCGTGTCCATCGGCCGTCCTGATCCCAGCGGAAGCCGTGCTGATGTAGCAGCCAGGCAGCGGAGTACGACGCGGCCCCGATTGCACCCTCCGCGACCTGCGCAGCCTTGCGGGTCGGGGTGACCACCACCATGCGGTGCCCGGCGGCGAGGGCGCGCTCGCGTGTCGCTGACAGCTGCGCGGTCTTGCCAGCACCTGCTGCGCCCTCAACGATCGAGATCGAGCTGGAAGCGGCGCGGGCGGTGATCCGGTCCACGATCTCGTGCTCGACCGCCAGCACCTCGGACGATGTGAACGACCGAACGTGCTCGGGCATATCAGTGCGGTTGAGTAGCGGCCGTGACGTCGCAACGACGCGAGCGGTCAGGTCCTCGGCCAGCTCGCGCCGGACAGCGGAGTCGATGACACCACCAGTCATCGCGATCAGCTTCTCGACCTCACCACGGGCGTCGGCGGAGTTCCACGCCGAGCGGCGGGCACCGAGACGGAAGAGCACCAGCTCGACAAATCCGTCGCGGTCAAGTCGCCCAGGTTGCAGTAGTCCGAGAGGGGCGGACTCCTCCCGTGGCCGATAGCCGAGCTCACGCAGGTCCTCGACCCAGTGCTGACGAAGCTCCTCCCCGCTGATAGGCACGACCTTGTCCGGTCGGGCGTCAGCCCAGGCGCGTCGGTCCCAGACCTGCCGCAGGGTCGGCCCAGGTTCCTCGCCCGGATGCTCGGCGCGCCACGCCGCTTCGTAGGTGTCGATGTTCGACTCGATCTGCTTGGTCCGGGCGCTGAACGCGCCTGCATAGGGCGCCAGCTCGACGACCTCGCCCGTCTCGGCTTCGAGGGTGAGCCCGCGTGCTGCCAGCGCGCGACGGAACCCGGGGTTGGTTGTCACTGCCGCGTGCCCGATGCCGTTGATCGCCTCCAGGCTGTCGCGGACCCCGACTGTGTGGAGCCCTCGCCACGCGCCTGCCGCGAAGACCCGGGCGTTGATCTGGAGATGCAGGTGGCGGTGAGGGTCGCCGGCCCGGGAGGTGAAGTGGCGTACGACGGCGGCCTCGATCTGTTCGACCGGGACCTGCACCTGCCGGCCTCGCGGGCCAACTCGGGTCGTGGCGTGCGCAGCGAGCCATCCGATGATCTCCTCGGCCGCTGCCATCTGCGCCGTGTCGTAGGCGGCGGCGACCTCGGGATGAAGCGCGGCTGCGAGCGACCAGGTCTTCGGGCCGTTGACTGTGACTTCGACGAATCGCACGCCCTTGTCGTCCGTCCGCAGTCGCCCCTTCGCCGCGCCGGTCTCGACGTCGTAGCCGGCAACCCAGCGTTCGTAAGTCTCGCCGTCCATGTCGGTTCGGGGCTCGACCCCGTCCGGGGTGCCGACCATGCGCATGGCGATGCCGCTGCCTTCGGCGAGGTAGTAGTCGTCAGCACGGGAGCGGTCGGCCTCGACGTAGTGCCAAGCGGCGGCTGCTGCGCCGCGGTACACCTTCATCCCGCCATGCACTCGGGATCACCTCCGTCAACAACCATCGATAACCACAAAACCGCAGGTCAGGGGGTACGTCGCGGCCCGTCCCACTACGAACTTTCGTAGCATGCGTGCCGATTGGAAGGGACAGGAGAAGGCGTCAGATGAGAAGGAGATTGCGGAGCCATTGGTGGTTGGTGATGGGCGGATGGGGCAGAGGCGAAGGAGTAGGAAAGGTGGAAGAGCGGGGAGATCGCAAGCTAGCTGTCGGCAGTCGACAACCAAACGGCGTTCGGCGACGCCGGCCGCAGTTCACCGATGCAGCGCCAACCGTTCGGGATCGCCGGAAAGGGATCCCCCTACGGGGAGTTTAGGAGGACCTGAATGTCGATTCCGAGCGTGCGCGCGCCGACGAGCTTGGTGTCCGCGGTCACCAACGGCGCGTCGAGGGCTTGAGCCAGCACGATGTACGCCGCGTCGTAGACGGTGAAGTTGTCTTTCAGTTCAAGAACGCTGCGCATCATCGTGGCGAGTGCATAGCGCTCGATGCGGAGCGCGCTGAAGTCGTCCACGGCATTGGCCATCCGCTGGTCGGACAGCAAGCCACCCATTGCGTGGCCTCGCAGCGCACTCGCGACCTCATAGTCGAGAAGGGTCGGCGCATGCAGCTCGGAGTCTGCGATGAGGGCCAACAACGCCGGGTTGGCCGGCTGATCCACCAGGGCGTCGACCATGGCCGAGGCCTCGATCACGATCACGAGGCTTCGCGCGTTCTGCGGATCTCGGCCACCGTGTCGGCCAGCGACGGCCCTCCATCGCGTTCGCGCCGCGCTAGGCGGTCCACGATCTCGGCGTTCGAGGGTCGAGCGGCCAGTCGGTCCAACTCGGCACGGAGGTAGGCGGTCAGCGTCAGACCGCGCTCCGCGGCCCGCGCCTTCAAGGTGTTGAGCGTCATCTCGGAGACATCGCGAACTTGGACGAGAGGCATACTCAGCATGGTATGCGAATCGATGGCGAGCATGCAATATGCATGAGGATGCTCGGCTTCCTGCGGGACAGCTATCCGTCCACCCCGGTTCGCCGGTACCGAATCCCGTTCCGTGGCCGAGCTGCCGCCCTTGCAGCCCTGGGCGAGGAGCATCTTGCTGGTGCGGTCGGGCGTTGCGCGATGCCTGAGTCGCCCACGTACCGTGCTGTGACTGGGTCAATTTCTTGGAGGTGCGTGATGAGCGCGCTGCTTGTCGGGTACGCCCGATGCTCCACCGATCAGCAAGACCTGACCGCCCAACGCGACGGGCTGCTCGCCATGGGTGTCGAGCCCGAGCGGATCTATGTCGACCACGGCCTGACCGGCACCAACCGCGACCGACCCGGACTCCGTGAGGCGCTGGCCGCGTGCCGGGCCGGTGACACGCTGGTAGTGACCAAGCTCGACCGGCTCGCCCGGTCCCTGCCCGATGCCGGCGCGATCGCGGAGTCGCTCGACGAGCTCACCGCCCGGAAGATCAGCCTGTCGCTTGGTGTCTCGGTCTACGACCCCACCGATGCCGTCGGCCGGCTGTTGTTCAACGTCCCAGCTATGGTTGCTGAGTTCCGACCTGATCCGGCTGCGCACCGTCGAGGGGATGAAGGTCGCCAAGGCCAAGGGCCGGCTGCGCGGCAAGCAGCCTAAGCTCAACCGGAAACAGGAAACCCACCCGGTCTCGCTGGTGCACAGCGGCGAGTACAGCGCTCTCGAGGTCGCCGAACTGTTCGGAGTTGGGCGGTCGACGGTCTACCGCGCCATCGAACGGCAACGCGTCGCGGCCAAGGCCGGCCTCGCCGGGGCGGCATCGAGACGGTGACACACCACGGCGCCGGCGTCCCACATCCGACACCCCAACGGGACACCGGCGCTTCATGGCACCCGCGTCGCAGTGGCTGAGCCTGGAGGGTTCGGCTTCCGGGCAGCCTGGCGCGCAGCCCGAGACACCGCGTCACTTCGGCCCAAGGTGACGCGGTCACGATCATCCGGCCGATCGTCAGGACGGTGCCCGTGATGCCTCCTTCGAGGTGTCCCTGAGGAGCTCGCCGGTGGCCGTGCGCTCGATCCAGTTGGCGTACTCGGGGCGCGTCCAGCCGTGCTCGCGCACGAGTGTGCGGTGGACGGCAGGATCCATGAGGACCAGGGTGGCGGCCACAGCGCGTTCGGTGGTGAGATCCGGGCGGAGCCCGCCTATGGCCGCGAGACGGGCCACGATGAATGCGGCGCCTCCGAGCCGGTTGCGTTCGGACTCTGCGTGCACCGCGGCGGCTACCGGGTCGATATCCGCAGCCACGACGAGTACGGCGGCCAGGGGCGCCGCCCGCTCTTCCAGCTCTGCGACGAACTGGGCCCAGCGGGCCACCAGTGCGCGGGGATCGGTCAGTCGTTCCATCTCCGCGATGACCGGTCGCTCGGACAAGGGCACCGGCTCGTCGTCACCGACCAGGGCCCAGTCCAGGGCGAGCTTCAGGAGGGCCGCCTTCCCGCCGACCGAGGTGAACACCGTCCTGCGGCTCACCTCTGCACGGACGGCCACGGCGTCGATGGTCGTCTGCGACCACCCGACCTCGACGAAGAGGTCGCGTGCGGCACTGACGACCGCCCGCTGCGTCGCCCGCGCGTGCTCCTCGCGAAGCGTCGACCGGTACGGACGGCGTGGCTGGGACATCTTGACGGCTCCGTCTTTTGAAGGCACTATCAGTGTAATCAACGCATCTTCAGTATAGTTGAGGACGGGCATGAGGACACTCATCGTGGGATCCGGCCCGACGGGGCTCCTTCTCGGCTCCGCGCTGGCACGTCGTGGTCACGAGGTCACCTCGGTGGACCGCGACCCCGGCCCCGGGGGAGACGCCTGGGTCCGTCGTGGCGTCATGCAGTTCGAGCATGCGCATGGATTCCGGCCACAGGTGCCGATGACCCTCCAGGCGGAATGGCCGGAGGCCAACGACCGTTGGCAGTCCCTGGGCGCGCGTCCCGTCGAGATCTCGAACCCCGCCGGGTCTCGCCAGGTGATGGGGGTGCTCTCGCGCCGGTCGACCTTCGAGCGTGCGCTTCGCCTCGCCGCCGAGAAGCAGCCGGGGCTCACCCTGAGCACCGGCCACGTCGACGGGCTCGTTCTCGACGGCGGCCGAGTCCGCGGAGCCCAAATCGATGGGGGTGTCGTCGAGGCTGACCTCGTTGTGGACGCCTCAGGTCGGGCCGGGCGCCTCGGCAGGTCGAGGGCGGAGGCCGGCGACCCTGAGCTCGACGGCGACTGCGGCCTCGCGTACGTCGACCGCACCTACCGGCTGAGGCCGGGAGCAGAGCCCGGGCCGATGGTGAACCCGATTGCCTACGTGGCCGACTTCGACGGCTACCAGTGCCTGGTCTTCCTGCACGAGGCCGGCCACTTCTCGGTGGTGCTCGTGCGCCCGACCGCGGACGCTGCACTCAGGGCACTGCGCTTCGAGGTTGCCTTCGAGGCCGCGTGCCAGGCCATCCCGGCGCTCGCCGAGTGGACCCATCCTGCCCGTGCCCAGCCCACCTCGGGAGTGCTCGTCGGCGGGGCGCTGCGCAATGTCTACCGCCGACAGGCCGGCACACCGGGACTGGTCGCCGTCGGGGACTCGGTGGCCACCACGACTCCGACGCGAGGACGCGGGATCGCGATGGCCTGCATGCAGGTGACCGCGCTGCTCGGCCTCCTGGACGAGGGTGAAGACCCCTGCACCGTGGCCGAACCGTTCGGCGCCTGGTGCGATCGCGACATCGAACCCTGGGTGGCCGATCACATCGCGATCGACGGCGGGATGGTCAGGCGCTGGCAGGGCGAGGACCTCGACCTGAGCGTCCCGCTCACCTCTGACCTCATCGCCGCGGCGGTCGAGGCCGACCCCCGGATCGGCGAGCACGCCGGAGGCTACTTCGCGATGACCGCGCTGCCCGAGTCGCTCAGATCGGCCGAGCCGTGGGCACAGGCGGTATACCTGGACGGCTGGCGGCCGGCGTACGCACCCGGACCGACGCGCGACGAGCTCGTCGACGTCATCCGCAGGGCGCTGCCCGCGGAGTGACCTTGATCCACGAACCCACGCCACGTCGTCACGGACCCGGCGGTAACTCGACGACGATGCGGAATCCCGTCTGTAGCCGTCCCGTACGCCGATCCTCTTGCGGGAACGCTCGGAGAAGCCCCCGAACCGCCGTGCGTCACCGCTGCCCGATCGTCACGCGGAGCGTGACCAGACGGGGATCGACTTACGGAAAACTGCACGTAGTCCTTCCAGGCGGGGGGGCACACCCCAGAATGGGCGCCTACACTAGCGCGGCCACCGGGGGGGCTATGGCTCGGTAGCCACTGGCCGTGAGGAGGGTGGCTGAGGCGATGAGCCCGCTGATTGCTTCGACGGCGCCGACGCCGGCGCCGGTGGCGCCGACGGCCGCTCCGGCCGCGGCGCCGGCGAGGAGCACCGCCCCGACCGGGTACCAGAACCGACCGATGAGTCGGCCGAAGGCGAGGAAGTGCAGGCCGACCACGGCGGCGACCCAGGGCGCCACGTACTTGCCGTGTCCGCTGAGGGTGAGCGCGGGTATGCCGACGGCGATCGCGACGACCTCTACTGCGACAACCACCCAGAAGGCGTGAGATCGGACCACCGGGGCGGGGTCCGGCGGGGTTTGACGGCGCAGTCGCAGGGTGGGGCCGATGGTGACTACGCCGACGATGAGGGCAACCACGCGGACGGCGCCTTCGGGGGGAAGGGAGACCTGAGGCGCCGAACAGCGCCCATGCGACACCGAAGCCGGCCGCGATGGCAGAGCCGGTCAGCACTCCGCGGTGCTGGAGTCTTGGCTCCAGCGTGGGGGCCCTCCGCGCCATGTCGACCTCCCGTCGGTTAACCGGTCGGCTGCCGGGGACCTCGGAGCCTTCCGTGGCTCCGGTCGTGTTCGCGGTCGTTGCGGGGCAGGGCGGTGGTCATGATGTGCCGGTGCGAGTCGAGGACCGGTAGGCGGCCCAGGCGAGCCAGCCGCAGGCGGCTGCCAGGAGCACTCCGTAGGCCACCCGGACGCCGTGGGAGGCTGCGAACTGGGGGATGTAGAGCGAGATCACCACCGCAAGCGGCACGGCCGACCACCGCGGCAGGACCACAGAGTGCGCGGCTGCGAGCGCCAGCGCGATGACACCGGCTGCCAGGAGCAGCAGCCCGGTGATGATGAACCAGATCCCGGCCTCCCAGCGGATGTCGTGGATCAGCGCGTCGAAGGCGGGGGCGTCAGAGGAGGCGAGGGCTCGTTGCCCGGCGGCGTGCAGGCCGAACACCTCGGCGCCGTAGTACGGCAGGGTGAGCCCAACGCCGGTCCACGACAGGAGCAACCCGGCGCGGGCGAGCCGGGCCGGCCGGTGCTGAGCCAGCAGCTCGTAGACGCCGAGCAGCCCGACAGCTAGGAGGAGGAAGGCGGCGATGCCGAGGGTGTGTGCCGCGAGCCAGCGGTCGGAGGCGAACGCCGCCGCGCCCCGCAGGGATCGCTCGTCGGAGAAGGGTCGCAGCGCCGGATAGGCGATGAAGCACAAGCCCGACGCGGTGAGCGGTGCGACGATTGCAGCAAGCACCGACGGCGCGGCAGCGGCCGTCGCACCCGTAGAGCCGGCGACGGTGTGCCGAGTGGCGCTGGTCATGGGAGTACCTCCATCCACTGCAGTTGCGGGGTGTCGCGCATCATCAGGCGGGCTGCCGGTCCAGCAGCCGCTCGCCGAGCGCGTAGGTCGCGGCGTGGTGAATGACGGTGAGCCCGACCTGGGTCCAGGCGAGCGCGGGGAGCCCGGCTTCGTAGAAGCCCACGGCGGCGAGTCCGCTGATGGCGAGCTCCTCGACGAGGCGGAGCGCCTCGGCGTGGCTTCCGGCGAACTTGAAGTCGACGGCGCCCCAGATCCCGAATGCCACCGCGGGGGCGGCCACGGCGAGGACGACCCCGGTGACCCGGCCGGACGCGAGGTGCCAGCCCCACGTGGCGAACCCGGCCACGACACCGATCTCCATGCCGGCCCGGACACCGACGTTGATCAAGGAGAGACGGCGGCGCATCACAGGCCCTCCTCAGCTTCCAAGGGACAGCGGGCGACGACCTCCTCGCCCTCCCACTCGCCGGTCTCGGTGAACCCCGCCTCGGTGTACAGCCGGCGGGCGGTGACGTTGTCCGGGTGGTAGCTAAGCTCCACCTGCCGGTGCCCCGCGGCCGCGGCGCGGGCCAGGAACGTCGCGACCGTCGCCCGCCCGACGCCTCGACCTTGCACGGCGGCGTCCACAACCAGTCCACCGAGCCACAGGCTGTGATCGGAGGGGTCGACGCCCTCCATGAGGAAGCCCACCACCCGGTCCTCGACCAGTACCGCCAGCGGTCGCCACGGACCGTCGTCGTAGGCGCACAACGCCAGGTAGTAGGCGACATCGGCGACGAAGCCGCGCTGCTCGTCGGTGACCTGCAGGTCGGTGCAGGCCCGCCAGTTGCCCGCGTCAGCGGGCGTCAGCGTGACGGCGGGGGTGACATGCGCGGGAGCGGACATCGGTGAGCTCACGGCGATTGCAGCGCCCGGCGGCAGAAGCCTACGAGCGCAGGGTTGACGGTCTGCGGCTGCTCGACCTGGGGGTAGTGGCCGGCGCCGGCCGCCAGCAGCTGCTCGGCGGCGAGCCGGTCGGAGATCCACGCGGCTTCCGCGGCGGCGTCCTTGAAGTCGGGGTCCGCGTCGCCCATCACCACCAGCGTCTTGGCTGAGACCTCCTCCAACCGGCGTTCGGCCGGCTCGTGGCTGGTGCGGGTCGTACGCCGGAACGCCGCGGCGTGGCCCGGCTGGCGCATGCTGTCCCGGATCGCGCGGCGGTGCTCGGCGAAATCGTCCGGCTTGCGGCCCGGGTACAACAAAGGCAGGTAGGCCTGCCACACCGCCGGCGCCCACGGCCCCGACATCGCCACCCGGAACACCCCGGCCATCAGCGGATTCACCGGCGCGTTCCGGACGAACGGCCCGATCAGCACCAGACCTGCCACCAGCTCCGGGCGCTCGGCCGCGGCCCACACGACCGCTCCGGCGCCCATGGAGTTCCCGACCAGCACCGCGGGGCCACCCCCGAGCTCCTCAACGAGCGCCAGCACGTCGCTGCCGGCCGCCACGTCGTCGTAGGAGGAGAACGTCGCGTCGCTGCCGCCGTGCCCGCGCAGGTCCATCGCCGCAACTCGGAAACCGGCCGCGGCCAGTGCCGGGACCGTGTACCGGTAGCTGCTCCGCAGCTCGCCCATCCCGGGCACGCACACGACCAGCGGCCCCTCGCCGACGATGTCGTAGGCCAGTCCACCCTCGTCGCGCGGCAGCGTCTTGGCTTCGGTTCCCACGTTCGTCACCGGGTGCCTCCAGTATGCCGGGCCCGCGCTAGCGAGCCAGATGCCACCGCTCTGTTGCGCTACGCTTCGTAGCGTAGCGCGGCGCTGTCGGGCCGGTCAAAGGGTTCGGTGGCGCTAGATCCGGCTCACGATGAGGACTCGACCGATGACGCCCCGTCCGCCCCTTGCCGCCCCGTACCGCGACGTCGAGGCTGTCGTGATCGCGGCCGCGCGAGACATGCTCGCCGAGGGGAGCGTGGACCGGCTCACCATCGAGGGGGTCGCGGCGCGGACGGGAGTCGCGAAGACGACGCTGTACCGCCGCTGGCGCTCGAAGAAGGAGCTCGCGCTCGCCGTCGTCCTAGACATGGCGCGCACCGTCGCCGCCGGGCCGACCGGCCCGGACGTCAGGACCGCGCTCACCGGGTACCTCAGTGCCGCCGTGGACGCCCTGTCCGGCAGCCTCATGGGCAGGGTCATGCAAGGGCTCGCTTCCGACCTGGCCACCGACCCCGAGCTTGGTGCGGCGTTCCGCCGAGAAGTGATCGAGCTACGACGCGCCCACCTTGCCGAGCTCGTCCAGGCTGCGGTCGACCGAGGTGAGGTCCGCGCCGACCTCGACGTCGATCTGCTTCAAGACGTGCTGTTTGGACCGGTCTACTACCGCCTGCTGATGTCAGGGCGACCCCTCGAACCCTCATTCGCCGAAGAAGTCGTTGACGCAGCGCTCCCCGCCCTCCGGCCCTGAAGGCCATACGCGACCCCACCAGCGGTGCGGCCGTCGAGTCGGGTCGAGCTTGGTCGAAGCGGCCCGCGCGGCCTAGGCGGCCGCCCCGTTGCACTCCGCCCACGTCTGACTGTCAAGCGAGGGTCATTGCGCCCAGGTCCCTTGTTGTCCCGGTAGCCGAACCCGTTGCGGACAAATGGGGAGCCGCTGGATGGTCGACCTCCGAACCGATCGGATCGCATCCCAGTAGACCCGCCCGGTGCCATTTCCGGGAACGGACCGTCATACGGTGCATGTCCAGCGTGATGCTGCTAGAGGTCACACGCGTGGGCGGAGCGCGACGACAAGCAGGTAGGGGTGGTTGCACGCGCCGACAACTGGCAGCCGTTTCTAGTGTGGACGAGGTTCCCGCCGAGCACCGTGAAGCTCGGAGAACGCTCAACGCATGCGTTTCGCGGGTCGAGACGCGTACGCAACCCAGCACCACCGCCGACCCTGCGAGCACACCTCGGCCTACAGGCTCGCGAGTTTGGTGACCGAGCCCCGCAGGGCGTCTTCACCGGCGCGGACGTAGTGGTTGAGGACGGTGGTGAGTTTGTCGCCGAGGTATTGAGCGACGACCTCCCAGGGCTCGCCGAGTTCCTCGTGGAACCACCTGGTGGCGGCGTGGTGGCGGAGGTTGCGGTAGACGATCGTGCGCGGCCAGGCGTTGTCGGGGTCGTTCTCGTCGACCCACTTCCGGACGCGGTGCCAGCGTTCGTTGTGCATCTCCGGCTTCACGGGTAGGCCGGTGGCGGTGTCGATGAAGAGCCACAGCTCATCCTCGGAGGGCACCGGGTAGTTCCACCAGGTGAGGCTTTTGTCCTTCTCGCGGGCGGCCAGTGATGCCCGACGTTGGCTCTCGGCCTCCTGCGCGTTGATGACTTGCTGGAGTGACGCGTTCGCGGGCAGGTCGAGCAGCTCCTTGACGCGGGGGAGGAGCTCGTCGTTCATGAGCGACCTTGGGAGGGGCACCTCGTGGAGGGTGTGGTTCTTCACCGGGCCGCGGAAGCCTGCCTGACGGCGCGGCGTGATCCACGAGCCATTGACGTGGACGTAGCCGCGATCGAAGAAGACGTCGATGGCGCGGAGCGCGTTCTGCTCGCCGAGTCGAAGGCCGCCGAAGCCCGCGACGCGGATCTTGGCGCCGAACAGCGGGAGGCGGGTCATCAGCGGGTCGGTGCCCTCAGGACCGCACAAAAGATCGGCCGCGGCGGCCATCGCTTTCACCTGGCGGGTCTCCGGACGTAGGCGCGAGTCGACGTACTGCGCCGTCGCTCCGTGGAGCACGGTCGCCTTGCCGATCTCCAGCCCGTCGAGCGGGTCGATGCTGCGGTCGAGCCAGCCCAGGCGCCAGGCGAGCTTGCGCATCGAGGCGAGTTGGCCGCGCAGGTCCTCGCGGCCTCGTTGGGAGAAGAGCGTCCTCGAGCCCTTCTCCATGACGAGACGGCTGTGGTTGACGCGCCACTTCGTCACAGGCACGTCGCCGATGGTCGGCAGGATGTGGGCATTGAGACGGGACTCGCGCCCTTCCATCGTCCGGGGCTGCTTGCCGCGCTCGATGCTGTCCTTGAGGTACTCCTCGCCGAGCATCCGGATCGTCCGCGCAGCCCTCACGTCGGCTCCGACCGGCGTCTCGCGCTCGGTGTCGAGCGCGGCCTCGGCCTGGGCGAAGATCTTGCGGGCCTCGTCTTCGGAGGCAGCGCGGCGCAGCACCCGCCTCCACGGTTCACCCTCGCCGGCAGGTGCCCGGAAGTAGACCTGGTACTTGTTGGTGCCTGGCGAAGGTGCGTAGAGCCGCACTCGCCACGGCCGCGTGCTGCCGCCCGACGTACGCGGCTTGCCTTGGGCGAGCAGCTTCGGTTGAGGGCGCGGGGCCACGAGAACCTCCTAGGCTGGAGAACCATCGTACGCCGGATTTCGTGCATCACTCTCGTGCATCACTCAAAGAAGAGTGATGCACGTGCCACTCATCAGGAGTCACAGGAAATGGCCAACCGCCTCGCCAGCGCAACCAGCCCTTACCTGCTCCAGCACGCGGAGAACCCAGTGGATTGGTGGGAGTGGGGACCCGAAGCGTTCGCCGAGGCGAAGCGTCGTGATGCACCAATCTTCCTGTCGGTCGGCTACTCGGCCTGCCACTGGTGCCACGTGATGGCTCATGAGTCCTTCGAGGACGCGGTGACGGCCGACCAACTCAACGCGGACTTCGTCGCGGTGAAGGTCGATCGTGAGGAGCGCCCCGACATCGACGCGGTCTATATGGGCGCCACCCAGGCCATGACCGGGCAGGGCGGCTGGCCGATGTCCGTCATGCTCACCCCGGACGGCGAGCCGTTCTTCGCCGGCACCTACTTCCCACCCGAGCCCCGGCACGGCATGCCATCGTTCCGGCAGGTGCTCGCGGCGGTCGCGCAGGCGTGGCGACATCGGCGCGACGAGGTCAAGCGGGCGGGAGCCGAGATCGCCGAGCATCTGCGGACGACAGCGCGAGCTCCCGCGCGCGGGTCCGCCGGGGGTCTCGCTGCGCCGGATCTCGACGCTTGGGGGGCGGCCGCCGTGCAGGGCCTGACGACGATCTTCGACGAGCGCAACGGCGGCTTCGGTGGAGCGCCCAAGTTCCCCCCGTCGATGCTGTGCGAGTTCCTGCTGCGCCGGGCCGCCCGGACCGGCGAGGAGGAGCCGCTGCGGATGGCGGAGCAGACTCTCGAGGCGATGGCGCGGGGCGGCATCTACGACCAGCTCGGCGGCGGCTTCGCCCGCTACAGCGTCGACGGTGAATGGCAGGTCCCGCACTTCGAGAAGATGCTCTACGACAACGCGCTGCTGTTGTCGGCGTACCTGCACTGGTGGCGGCTCAGCGACTCGCCGCTCGCGGAGCGGGTGGCTCGCGGCACCGCCGACTTCCTGCTGCGTGAGCTCGCAACCGACGATGGGGGCCTCGCGTCGGCGCTCGACGCGGACTCCGACGGGCGAGAGGGCGCGTTCTATGTCTGGACTCGGCCTGAGCTACATGAGGTGCTGGGGGATCACGAGGGTGCGGCGGCCGCCGCGCTCTTCGCGGTGACGATCGCGGGCAACGCCGAGGAGGGTGCCTCGACTCTTCGACTTCCGGTGGACCCCCCCGACCCCGAGGCATACGGCCGGCTGGCGAGCCGCCTGCTCGGCTATCGCGAGGAACGACCACGCCCGGCCCGCGACGACAAGGTCGTCGCCGCCTGGAACGGACTTGCGATCGGGGCGCTGGCCGAGGCGGGGGTGTTGCTCGACGACGCCCGCTACCTGGACGCCGCGGTTGCGGCCGGGCGGCTGCTGGTCGACGTGCACCTGGTGGACGGCCGGCTGCGACGGGTGTCGCGAGACGGCGTCGTCGGCGGCCCGGCCGGCGTGCTCGAGGACTATGCCTGCGTGGCTGAAGGGTTCCTGACCCTGTTCGCGGTTACCGGCGTCGCGGACTGGTTCGACCATGCCGCGTCGCTGCTGCGGCAGGTCACCGAACGCTTCGGGGACGGCGAGGGTGGTTTCTACGACACCGCGGCTGACGCGGAGACGTTGGTGGCGAGGCCGCGGGATCCGACGGACAACGCGACGCCGTCCGGACATGCGACCGTGGCCGCGGTGATGACAACCATGTTCGGCCTCACCGGAGATGCCCGCTACCGCGAGAGGGCCGAGACCCTGCTCACGGCGGTGGCCGCTCTCGGCCGGGAGGCGCCGCGGTTCGCCGGCAAGGCGCTCAGCGTCGCCGAGGCACTTGCCGACGGTCCTCGCCAAGTGGCGGTCGTCGGTGCGGCCGACGACCCGGGGCGGCAGGCGCTGATGGCTGCTGCGCTGCGGCTGGCTCGGCCCGGCCTGGTGGTCGCCCAAGGTGACGGCTCGACGAGCGCCGTACCCCTCCTTGAGGCCAGGACCACGATCTCCGGTCGAGCAGCGGGCTACCTCTGTCACGACTTCGTGTGCGACCTGCCTGTCACCGACCCGGCAGCCCTCGTCGACCCCACCTGATCTCGAGCGAGGTCGACTCCCGGGATTCGTCCGGGCCGGACGAATCCGATTCGGCGCCCTGCCGCGGAGACCGACCGCGGACCTTTCAGCCGAGGAGTCCCGGTGCGCCCGCAACGGACGACACTAGGCTTGCGGGTATGACGATCGGTGCGGCGTTGCGGCGAGCCGTCCGAGACGCCACCCACGGATCGGTCGGGCCCAGCGGACCGGGCAGCTCGACCCGGCCCAGCGGATCGAGCCGGCCGTGAGGGACATGCGGGCGGATCGTGACTCGGGCCCCGTCATGGAGCAGGCGCGGAGCCGGTCATCCGAAGACACCCGGCGCGTCGACCGAGCGGGCAGCCGCTCGAGATGGCGCCGCCGGGGTGCTGCCGCCCTCATCGTGGTCGCCGCGCTGGCCGTCATCATCGTGCCGCACCTCGTCGACAGCAGCCGGATCTCGAGCGTCGCCGCGAAGGCGGCGAGTGACGCGCTCATCACCGTCACGTGCCCCGCGGCAACATCCCTCACGACCCATGTGAATCCACCCGATCCGGTCGAGTTGAACGCCGTCGCGGTCTGCCACTACCCCGCGGGACCCGTCGGCACCCCGCCCGTCGTCGGTCGGGTGCCACACTCGCAGCTCGTCGCAGTCAACACGGACCTCCAGGCGCACGCCGTCATGGGCAGTGCTCCTCGCCCGAAGGCTCCACCGGCGGACTCGGGTGCGCAGCCCGAGACGTGGGCGGTCATCGGTCTGACCTCATCGGGCCAGACCGTCGAGCTCACCGGCAATCCTTTCCCAGGTGTCCTCTCCGCGCCCGGCCCCGGCCCAGGAATCGTGTGGCACCCGTTGCCCACCACTCAACGGCTGCTCACGGCCGACATCGGCGGCTGACCCCAGCCGACAACCTTTCGTCCCACCCGCCTCGTTGGTAGTGGACAGAGGAGGGTGCGATGCCCAGGGTGGTCGGTGTGGAAGACGTCGAGGGCTCCGCGGGTGCCCATGGCGACGTCCCGCCGAGCTTCGATGCGTTCGTCGCCACCCGCAGCCGGGCCCTGTGGCGGAGCGCCTGGCTGCTGACCGGCGACGCCCAGAAGGCCGAGGACCTGCTGCAGACGGCGCTCGTCAAGGTATGGCGGCGCTGGTCGAAGGTGGCCAAGGACGGCTCGGTCGAGGCATACGCGCGGCGTGCTCTCGTCACGACGTACACCGACTGGTGGCGCCGCAAATGGACTGGCGAGGTGCCCACCGAGTCGGTTCCCGAGCAGCGCGAGGCTCTCGACGCGATCGAGCTGGCCGACACGCGACATGACGTGATGGCAGCACTCGCTGGCCTCTCCAGAGGCCAGCGGGCCGTGGTGGTGCTGCGCTACTTCGAGGACCTCTCGGAAGCCCAGACGGCCGACGTGCTCGGGTGCAGCATCGGCACCGTCAAGAGCCAGCATTCGCGTGCGATTGCGGCGCTTCGCTCCTCGCAGCTGCTCGACGACACCCCGTTCGACAACGACAGGGAGGAGCCGCGATGACCGACCAGATCCCGGACCGCGACCGCGAACGCGAACGCCTCAGTGACCTGCTGCGGGCCGTGGTGCCCGACGGTCCTGACCCGGCCGGAAGGGCCGACCAGGTCGTACGACGCGGCCGTCACGGCACGAGACGGCGCGGAGCGGTCAGCGTGCTCGCCGTGGGTGCGGTCGCGTTCGCCGTCATCGCCGCCCCAAGGCTCTTCACGTCGTCCACGCACAGCACCACAGCCACGGGAAGAGACACCACCGTGGCGGCCGCCAACCTGGCGCATCCCTTCGCCTGCGCAACACCCGGCCACCCGACGGCTGCCGCGACGCCGCATCCCAGCGGGCAGGTTCCGAGCGGCGCCGTGCTGGCCCGACTCTGTCCCCTGACTGGCTCGGGGAGTGGAGAGTGGTCGGCCCCCGGTGATGCGCTCACCAGCAATGTCGACGCGGTCGCTGCCGTCTTCAACACCCTCCCGTCGGCGCGGGTGATGTCGTGTCCGCCGCCTCTCGGAGCCCACGCGTTCACGGTCACCTTCCAGTACGCCGACGGCCGGCTGGTTCGGCTCAGCGGGCAAGACGACGGATGCAACTACGTGCGGCTCACCGGGTCGGCGGGTTTGGGGCGCGCAGGAGCCGACCGGGTCCTGCACGCCTTCCTGACGCAGCTCGCCGCTCAACGCGCGATGCTCTCGCCGCCCGCGGCATCTCCCGTCGCTGACCTGACGTGTCCGACGACGCTGACCGGCGCCAGGCCCTCCATCCTGCTGGACCCGCGACATCTCGACCTCACCTCGGCGGTCCTGTGCACCTACCCGAAGGGTCTTCCCGGTCAGAGCCAGCGAGCCACCCTGACCGATGGTCAGGTGCAGGCGGTCGACCGGGACTGGACGGCAGGCGCCTCCCAGGCGATCCCGGCGATTGGGTGCCTCGGGCCAACCCCGAAGACGGCGATCCTCGGAGTGGACCGCTGGGGAGATCGGGTCTGGCTGGCCTGGGACTGCGTGACCTACAACTACGGCTTCGACGGGTCCGTCATCCTCGGCTGGTCACCGAGTCCGCCGGTGCAGCGGATGCTGGACCGAGCCTCAGGCGCCTGAGGTACGGCCGCGAACGTGCGTCCGTCATACCCGCGAATTGCGGGAGAACGCAGGTTTCGAGGCCCTGGAAACCTGCGTCCTCCCGCAATTGACGGGAAGCGCGAGACCGGAACCCGACGTGATGGTACGTCGGCCCCACCGCCGCGAGTGAGGAACGCCCAGCCTCAGCGGGCGGCGTACACGATCATCGAGATGCCGACATAGTGCACGACGAACGCGGCGATGGTGAACGAGTGGAACACCTCGTGGAAGCCGAACCAGCGCGGTGCCGGGTCGGGCCGCTTGAGGCCGTAGACGATGCCGCCGAGGGAGTAGAGGCAGCCGCCGGCCAGGATCAGCGTGAAGACGGCCGGCCCGGCGGCACTGAAGAAGTCACCCAGCCAGAAGACGGCAGCCCAGCCCAGTGCGATGTAGACGGGCAGATAGAGCCAACGGGGCGCACCGATCCAGAGCACCCGGAAGGCGATCCCGAGCAGCGCCCCGCCCCAGACCAGCCCGAGCAGCAGCTGAGCATTGCGGCTGGACAGCAGCGTGATCGCGAACGGCGTATAGGTGCCCGCGATCAGCAGGAAGATGTTCGAGTGGTCGAGCCGTCGGAGCAGGGCATCGGCCTTCGGTGACCAGTGCCGGCGATGGTAGAGGGCGGACACACCGAAGAGCAGCGACGCCGACACGGCGAATATCGCCGTTGCCAGCCGCGTGGTGCCGTTCGGCGACAGGATGACGAGCACGAGACCGGCGCAAACGCTGAGCGGGAAGATCGCGAGATGCAGCCAGCCACGGAGCCGTGGCTTGATCTCGCGAGCCACCTCTCGAAGCCGATCTGTCGTCTCGGTCGTCATGTCTCAACCGTAGAGGACTCACCGCCGACGACCCCTATCGCGGGAGGCCTGGGAGTACCCTTTGAGTGGGGATGTGATCTGGCGGACGTCTCGTGGGTGGTGCGAGACGACGACGAGAGGTGCATGTCGTGGTTTCGATGCGGAGGTTCGCCTACGACATCTATGAGCGCCGCCTCCTGCGCAACCTCCCGGCTGACCGGCTCCCTCAGCACGTGGGAGTCATGTGCGACGGCAACCGTCGCTGGGCCCGCGCGTTCGGCGCGGAGGTCGCAGGCGGCTATCTCGCCGGCGCCGACAAGATCGAGGAGTTCCTCGGCTGGTGTGACCAGCTCAACATCAATTTGGTCACCCTGTGGCTGCTCTCAACCGACAACCTGGGCCGCCCAGCCGAGGAGGTCGGGCCGCTGCTCACGGTCATCGAGGACCTCGTCGACTCGCTCGCCTCGAAGGGTCGGTGGCGGGTGCACCCGGTGGGTGCCCTCGACATGCTGCCCTCCTCCACGGCGATGCGGCTCAAGGCGGGAGCCGACCGAACGGCCGAGATCGACGGCATGACGGTCAACATCGCCGTCGCGTACGGCGGCCGTCGGGAGCTGGCCGATGCCGTCCGCGCGATGCTCCACGAGCAGGCCGAGAAGGGTACGACGATCGAGGAGCTCGCCGAGGTGATCGACATGGAGCACATCGCCGAGCACCTCTACACCAAGGGCCAGCCCGACCCCGACCTGGTGATCCGCACCTCGGGCGAACAGCGGATGTCCGGCTTCCTGCTGTGGCAGAGCGCCCACAGCGAGTTCTACTTCTGCGAAGCCATGTGGCCGGACTTCCGGCGCACCGACTTCCTGCGCGCGATCCGCGACTACGCGGCGCGCAACCGGCGCTTCGGCGCCTGACTCGCCGGCCGCGTCCGGCGGCTCCATCGACCAAGCAGTCGCCGACGGTTCACCTGAGGTTTGGCGTGTCGTCGTCGCTCGCGTGGCCACCCGCCGTACGGTCAGACCGACGGCAGGTGGGGAAGCCTGGCGTTACGGGAGGCCACATGCGACACCTCGGCGGGCGTGCTCCGAGCCCGTGGGAAGCGACCCGGTCCGGCTGACAACCAGGACCGGGCGATGCTGGCCAGCCTGGTCCGCGAGGAGTTCACGTGGCTGCTGCCAAGAGCACCACCCGCACCTACGTTCTCGACACGAGTGTCCTGCTCGCCGACCCGGGCGCCCTCCGCCGGTTCCGCGAGCATGAGGTCGTGCTGCCGATCGTGGTGATCACCGAGCTCGAGGCCAAGCGAGCCCACCCGGAGCTGGGCTACTTCGCGAGGGCAGCCCTGCGGATGCTCGACGAGCTTCGCGTGCTGCACGGCAAGCTCGATGAGCCCATGCCCATCAGCCCCGAGGGAGGCACGCTCAGGGTTGAGCTCAACCACAGCGACCCCTCGCTGCTGCCGTCGGGCTTCCGGCTCGGCGACAACGACACTCGCATCCTGTCGGTGGCCTTCAACCTTCGTGCCGAGGGGGCCGACGTCACGTTGGTCTCCAAGGACCTGCCGATGCGCGTGAAGGCCTCGTCAGTCGGCCTGATGGCCGAGGAGTACCGGGCCGAGCTCGCGATCGAGACCGGCTATACCGGGATGAACGAGATCGAGGTCGAGTCGCGAGACCTCGACCTGCTCTACGACGAGGGAGTTCTCGACCTCGAGGCCGCCCGCGGCCTGCCCTGCCACTCGGGCCTGGTCCTCCTGTCGTCGCGGGGGAGCGCGCTGGGTCGCGTGACGCCGGACAAGCAGGTCCGGTTGGTCCGCGGCGACCGGGACGCCTTCGGAATCCACGGCCGCTCCGCCGAGCAGCGGATCGCCCTCGACCTGCTGCTCGATCCGGACATCGGCATCGTCTCGCTGGGTGGCCGGGCCGGCACCGGGAAGTCCGCGCTGGCGCTCTGCGCGGGTCTGGAGTCCGTGCTGGAACGGCGGCAGCACAAGCGGGTCGTGGTGTTCCGCCCGTTGTTCGCCGTCGGAGGTCAGGAGCTCGGCTACCTCCCTGGCAGCGAGTCCGAGAAGATGCAGCCGTGGGCGCAGGCCGTCTTCGACACCCTCGGCGCCATCACCAGTGGCGAGGTCATCGACGAGGTGCTCGCTCGCGGCATGCTCGAAGTACTCCCGCTCACGCACATCCGGGGCCGCTCGCTGCATGACGCGTTCGTCGTCGTCGACGAAGCTCAGTCGCTCGAGCGCAACGTGCTGCTGACCGTACTCTCGCGGGTCGGTGCGGGCTCTCGCGTCGTCCTCACGCATGACGTCGCCCAGCGCGACAACCTGCGGGTCGGCCGCTACGACGGAGTGGTCGCCGTCGTCGAGAAGCTCAAGGGGCATCCGCTCTTTGCCCATGTGACGCTGACCCGCTCCGAGCGCTCGCCGATCGCCGCGCTCGTCACCGAGTTGCTGGAGGACGTGTCCGGCTGACCCGCCTCAACCCGAAATCCCCGTGAATTTTCCTGATAGTGCACGGCGTTTTCCGGTTGCGAATTTCTGCGACAGGGGCAGGATGAGAGGCACGTCACAGACTGGGAGGCGCTATGTATGCGTGGGCTCGATCGCCGAACCGGAAGACTAGGAGCCGGAAGGCACTCGCCCTCGGGCTCGCCGTAGGGATGTCGTCGGTACTGCTCGCTGCCTGTGGCGGTGGAGGCGGAAAGCCCGTCCTCACGTGGTACATCAACCCCGACCCGGTGTCGGACACGTTGGCTGGTCAGGCGCTGCTCGCCAAGCAGTGCAGCACCGACCAGTACACCGTGGAGACCCAGGAGCTGCCGACCAGCGCATCCGACCAGCGCATCCAACTGGCTCGTCGCCTCGCGGCGCACGACTCGACGATCGACCTGATGAGCCTGGACCCGGCGTTCACGTCGGAGTTCGGTGCGGCCGGCTTCCTCGCGCCGATCCCGCCGGCCACCGGGAAGCAGCTCACGGCGGGCGACCTCAACGGCATCGTGCAGACCGCGACACTCGGCGGGAAGCTGATCGCGACGCCGCTCTGGGCGAACACTCAGGTGCTCTGGTATCGCAAGTCCTTCGCCCAGAAGGCCGGGCTCGACATGACGAAGCCGGTCACCTGGGATCAGATCATCGACGCCTCCGCCAACAACGGCGGCACCGTCGGTGTCCAGGCCAACAAGTACGAGGGCTACTCGGTGTGGATCAACGCGCTCATCATGGGTGCTGGTGGACAGATCGTTGAGGACACCGCGGCGGGTGTGGACGCCAAGATCACCATCAGCTCGCCTGCTGGGATCGACGCGGCCAAGGTGATCCAGAAGCTCGCCCACTCCTCCGCAGCCGAGCCGGACCTGTCGGTCTCTAACGAGGGCACGGTTCTCACCCCGTTCGCGACCCCGCAGGGGGCCTTCCAGGTGAACTGGACGTTCGTCTACCCGAACTACAAGGCCGACCCCGCCACCTTGAAGGACATGGGCTGGACCATGTATCCGGAGACGGTTGCCGGCAAGCCGGCCCGGCCGCCGGTCGGCGGCATCAACATCGGCATCGGCGCCTACTCGCCGCACGTCGACGATGCCCTGAAGGCCGTCAAGTGCATCACGTCGACGGCGAAGCAGATCCAATACGCCAACCAGACTGGCAACATGCCGGCCCGGGCCGCGGCGTACTCGAGTGCCGCACTGAAGAAGGCCTACCCGGCGGACCTGCTGGCGCTCTTCCGCGCGAGCCTCAAGGCTGGTGGACCGCGGCCCAACTCGCCGTACTGGAGCGACATCTCCAGTGCGATCCAGAGCACCTGGCACCCGCCGAGCTCCGTGACTCCTTCGACTCCGGCGGAGTCCCAGACCTTCATCGAAGACGTTCTTCAGGGAAAGGCGCTGTTGTGATGACCGCCATGCGACTCCAGCCATCGAGTCGGAGCCAACTCCGATGACCACCACAACCACCGACGAGCGGCCCGCCGTCAAGGAAGAGCCGAGGCATCAGAGTGACCGGACGAAGGCCGAGACCCGGTTGGCCTGGAAGCTGGTGGCCCCCGCCGTCGTCATCATGCTGGTCGTCACCGCGTATCCCATGTTCGAGGCGCTCTATCTGTCGCTGTTCCGCTATCGCCTGACGTCACCTGGTGACAAGGGATTCGTCTGGTTCAGCAACTACGCGGTGGTGCTCACCGACAGTCTTTGGTGGCGGGACGTCTTCAACACGCTCCTCATCATGATCGTCACCGTCTCGGTGGAACTCGTGATCGGCTTCGCGTTCGCGATGGTCATGCATCGGGTGGTGTTCGCCCGTGGTGTGATCCGCACCTCGATCCTGATCCCCTACGGCATCATCACCGTGGTCTCGGCGTTCGCCTGGCAGTTTGCTTTCAGCCTCAACAACGGATTCGTGAACGACTGGTTCAGCTGGCTGCCCTGGATCAGCCCCGACACCAACTGGTTCGGGAGCTACTGGCCCGCGATGTTCGCGATCTGCGTGTCCGAGATCTGGAAGACGACGCCGTTCATGTCCCTGCTGCTGCTGGCGGGGCTCTCGCAAGTCTCGGAGGACATGCTCGAAGCGGCACAGGTCGATGGAGCGACCTGGTGGCAGCGCCTCTACAAGGTGATCCTGCCCAACATGCGCGCAGCCATCATGGTGGCGGTCCTGTTCAGAGCACTCGAC
Organism: uncultured Actinomycetota bacterium; assembly: GCA_963820035.1. GTDB lineage: Bacteria > Actinomycetota > Actinomycetes > Propionibacteriales > Nocardioidaceae > JAWWPG01. Next base: position 484,130 of record CAWFYK010000001.1, read on the forward strand.
GCGTTCCGCATCTTCGACAACATCTACATCATGACCAAGGGCGCGGTGGACACCGGCTCAGTCTCGTTCCTCACCTACGCGCAGGTGATCCAGCAGTTCCAGCTCGGCCTCGGCTCAGCGCTCTCGGTGTTGCTCTTCCTGTCCGTGCTGTTGATTGCGTTCCTGTTGGTGAAACTATTCCGGGTCGACCTCGCTGCGGCTCGAGGGGAGGGCTGATGAAGTCGAAGATGGGACCCAGCACCTGGATCGGCATGGTGTTCATCGGGATCTGGTGTCTGCTGCCGATCGTGTGGATCATCTCGCTGTCGCTCAAGACGGTGGCCGAGACGACCACCGGCAGTCCGCAGTTCCTGCCGAAGTCCTGGACGATCGACAACTACAAGACCGTCCTCAAGAACACCGACTTCCTGCATGCGTTGGCAAACTCGTTCGGCATCGGGCTGATCTCCACGGTGCTGGCGGTCATCTTCGCCACGTTGTGTGCCTACGCGATCGCGCGTCTGGAGTTCCCGGGCAAGCGGCTCGTGCTCTCGCTCGCACTCGCGATCGCCATGTTCCCCGTCGTCTCCTTGATCGGTCCGCTGTTCGACCTGTGGCGCACCCTCCACCTGTTCAACACCTGGCCCGGGCTGATCATCCCCTACATGTCCTTCACGTTGCCGCTGGCGATCTGGGTGCTGTCCGCGTTCTTCCGGGAGATTCCGTGGGAGATGGAGCAGGCCGCTCAGGTCGACGGTGCCACGTCGTGGCAGGCGTTCCGCAAGGTCATCGTGCCGCTCGCGGCGCCGGGTGTCTTCACTGCGGCGATCCTGACGTTCTTCTTCGCCTGGAACGAGTTCGTGCTGGCGCTGTCGCTCACCTCCACGACCGCAGCCCGCACGGTGCCCGCCCAGCTGTCGTTCTTCGTCGGACCTGACCAGTTCAACCCACCGTCGTCCACGCTGGCCGCCGCGTCGGTCGTCGTAACGATTCCGATCATCATCATCGTCCTGTTGTTCCAGCGCAAGATCGTGTCCGGCTTGACGTCCGGCGCAGTGAAGGGTTGATCTGACAATGGCTTCCATCGAGATGAAGAACATCGTCAAGGAATACGGCGACGGCTTTCCGGCGGTCAACGACGTCAGCATCGACGTGGACGACGGAGAGTTCATGATCCTCGTCGGCCCATCCGGCTGCGGCAAGTCCACCTTGCTCCGCATGATCGTCGGCCTCGAGGACATCACCCGCGGTGACATGCTCATCGGCGGTGAGCGGGTCAACGACAAGGCGCCGCGTGACCGCAACCTCGCCATGGTGTTCCAGAACTACGCGCTCTATCCACACCTGACGGTCTACGAGAACATCGCGTTCCCGCTTCGGCTCGCCAAGGTGCCGGACGCGGAGGTCGACGCCAAGGTGCGGGACGCTAGCAATACCCTCGAGCTCGACGAGCACCTCGAGCGCAAGCCGGGCAACCTCTCCGGTGGTCAGCGTCAGCGGGTGGCGATGGGTCGAGCAATCGTGCGCGACGCCCAGGCGTTCCTGTTCGACGAGCCGCTGTCCAACCTCGACGCCAAGCTGCGTGGCCAATGCGCACGAGATCGCGCGCCTGCAAAGGCGTCTGGGCATCACGACGGTCTACGTCACTCACGACCAGACCGAGGCGATGACGCTGGGTGACCGGGTCGCCGTC
>CAWFYK010000002.1:0-1269692 GCA_963820035.1 uncultured Actinomycetota bacterium
CACGCTCAAATCAAGCGTGGAATCCACGTTCGTGCATCGAATGACATCGTTGTAGTACAGGAATCTACAGGGTCGGTAGCACATGAGTTAGCACATGAGAACGCGGATCCTGCCCATCTGGGAGCTGCAGTCGCTGGGCCATCAATCCTGCAACCATCCGCTCACAAGGCCTGCAATCATCGGCTTAGCGGTCCTGCAATCGTCGGCATAGTGACCCGAGAACGGTACATTCGTGTCGTGGACACGGTGGCGGCACTCGGACGCGAGTACCGGCCCCGCGTGATCGACGGCGCCTTACAACGCGCCCTTGCGGCTTCCGGCGCGGTGGTGATCGAGGGAGCGCGCGCGAGCGGCAAGACCATGACGGCCCTGCACGCCGCGGCCTCCTATGTCTTCATCGACGATGCCGGCGTCCGGGGCCTGCTCGAGGTAGCGCCGCGATCAGTCCTCGAAGGCGAGGCGCCCAGGCTGCTCGACGAGTGGCAGGTAGCCCCGGACGTGTGGAACCTCGTGCGCCGAGCTGTCGATTCCGCCGCTGAGCCCGGGAGATTCATCCTCACCGGCTCCTCGGTCCCGACGGACGACGTCACCCGGCACACCGGAGCCGGGCGGTTCCTGCGGCTGCGTGAGCGAACCATGTCGTGGTGGGAGAAGCTCGACGCGCCAACGGGCGCAGTCAGCCTTTCGGACCTGTTCGCCGGAGACCTGCCCAAGACCGACCTTGGTGCAGCTCCCGATCTCGACACCGTCATCGACAACCTGCTGCGGCCCGGCTTCCCCGCGATGACCACCCTTTCGCCGGCTCAGGCCTCGCATCGACTGCGCGGCTACATCGACGACGTCGCGCGCACCGACATCCACCGCATTGCCGACATCCGGCACGAGCCCGAGGTGGTCAAGCAACTCATCGCCGCACTCGCGCGGTCGGTAGCCGCCGAGGTCACCTACAAGACGCTCGCAGCAGACATCCGCGCGGTCGCGCCCACCATCAACGAGGAGACCGTCAGCAACTACGTCGGTCTACTCCAGCGGCTGTTCATCGTCGAGGCGCAGCGCCCGTGGACGCCTGCGTTGCGATCGCGCGCCAGAGTCCGGACCTCAGCGAAGCTCCACCTGGTCGACCCAGCCCTCGCCGCCGCAGCCCTCGGTGCTGGTCCCCACCAGCTACGAGGCGATCTCCATACTCTCGGCACGCTGTTCGAGAGCGCTGTCGTCCATGATCTGACCGTGCTCGCCTCGCGAATGGACGGCGAGGTCAGTCACTACCGCGACTCCAACCACAAGGAGATCGACGCGGTCATCACCCTCCCCGACGGACGCTGGGGCGCCGTCGAGGTCAAGCTCGGTGGCCAGCAGCTCGCCGCCGGAGCCACGTCGCTGCAGGCGGTGATCGAACAGGTCGACCTCGCAGCGATCGGGGAGCCGGCATTCCGGCTGGTGGTCACCGGAACCGGGCCGATCCTGGTCACCGACAACGGCACCATCACGGCCCCCCTCACCGCCCTCGCTCCCTGAGGCCCCACTACAACCACACTCCCCATCCCCACACGACCCATGGCCCGCCAAAACTCCAGCTCCACACCCCCGGCCCCGACACCCAACGCGGCCACCTACTTCTTCCTCGCTCGAATGGACGTATGCTACCGTGGTAGATACATAGCACGCTATATAAGAAAGTTGTGGAATGAAGGGTGGCGTGATCCTCTTCCGGGGAACGGGCGCAGCGGCGTGCCGGTACCTGGAGTCGGATCGGTCGCGCGCGGACGACTATTACTTGGAGGGCGGGACGGCGCTGGCCGCCTTCGCCGTGACGGATAGTGGTGGCGAGGTGCTGGCCACGTCCGAGCTCAACGCGGAGGCGTATGCCGGCTGGGTGGACTGGATCGACCCGTTGACCGAGAACTCGATGGGCAAGCCGAGGTTGCCCGGCGAGGAGGGGACGGCCAAGCGCGGTTCGCCACGGTTCGCCGAGATGGTGGTGAACACCCCGAAGTCGCTCTCGGTGGCAGCGGCCCTGCACCCCGATGTCTCCGATGCGTTGGACGTGGCCCAGGCGGACGCGGTCACCGAGATCCGTCGGTTCCTCGCGTTGCACTCGGTCACCCGAGTCGGGCCGCGCGGTCGCCAGGAGGTGGTGCCGGTCGAGCGGCTGCAGACCGTGGCGGTGGTCCACAAGACCAGCAGAGCAGGCGACCCGCACCGGCATGTGCACTTCCAGATCGGTACGCGCGTGTGGGCGGCAGGCACGTGGCGCGGTCTGGACACGGCGGCCCTGTTCAAGCAGCAGGGAGCGATCCGTGCACTCGGCACTGGCGTCCTGGCTGCGCACCCGGGACTTGCCCGGGCGCTGGACCGCCACGACCTCACGCTGGACCCAGTGACGGGCGAGGTCGTCGAGCTGGCTCCGTTCAATGCCGTGATGTCGAAGCGCGCGGGCCAGGTGGAGAAGAACCTCAGCGAGCTGGAAGACGCGTGGGCCGAGCGCCACCCGGGTGGGGAGCCTGGTCCGGTGATGACGTCCCGGATGATCGCCGCGGCATGGGCCAGGGACCGCCCGCAGAAGCGGCCCACCGCGCTGGCTCACGAGGAGGGGTGGCGTCGGGAGTTGGCGGATGCCGGGTACGACCCGGAGCTGTCCCCATCGACCCGAGGAGCAAATCATCGGTGGGCCACCGAGCCGATCTCTTCAGAGGATCTCCGGGTACTCACCCTCGCCTCCCGCGCGCTGGACCGGTGCGCCGCAGGAGCGTCGACCTGGAACCGACACACCGTCACCGAGCACGTGGCGCGCATCGTCACCGAACACGGCGTACGCGCCACGCCCACCGAACTGCGCGACCTGGTCACGCTCGCGACCGACCTCGCCGTCGGCGACTGCCTGTCGGTGCTGCCACCCGCGGCAGCCCGACCCGAGCACGTAGCCCACCTCACCAGCCTCCAGGTCCTTGCCGCAGAGACGCACCTGCGTGACCTGCTCACCGCCCGCACCTCCACCACCGAGACGGCCCAGGTTCCAGAGGTGGAGGCCCTGGCCGTCGCGGCGAGGGCTGGACCCTGGACAAGCTCGGGCCGCCGCGGCCATCGCGTCGACCGACCCGCTGGTGGTCGTCGAGGGGGCTGCCGGCTCGGGGAAGACGTCGATGCTCGCCGTTGCGATCGCTGCCGCCGATGCAGAGGGTCGCGCCTCGAGGGTCGTGACGCCGACGAAGAAGGCTGCCGACGTGGCCGCCCACGAGCTTGGGGTACCCGCCGAATCGGTCGCCAAGTTGCTTCACGCCCACGGCTGGCGGTGGAACAGCGACGGCGTATGGACCCACCTCGCCGTCGGGGATCGCGACCCCGAGACCGGCAGCAGGTACGGCGGGCCATCGGCGTGGGCCCGACTGGCGCGCGGTGAGCGGATCGTGGTGGACGAGGCCGGAATCCTCGACCAGGACAGCACGATCGCACTCCTCGCCGTGGCGGGCGACGCCGCCGCCACGGTCGCGCTGGTCGGGGACAGGGCACAGCTGCCGGCCGTGGGACGCGGTGGGGTGCTCGACATGGCCGCAACACTGGTCGCCGGCAGTGGCCGAACCGTCTTCGACCTGGACTCCGTCCACCGGTTCACCGACCCGGCTTATGCCGACCTCACCCTCCGGCTCCGCGCCGGTGACAACCCCGCGGACACTTTCGACCAGCTCCACGCGCTCGGACATGTCCGACTCCACTCCAGCCCCGACGACGCTCACGAGGCCATCGCCGCCTCGACCACGGCGGCGATCGAGTCCACGAAGACGGTCGCTGTGACAGTCGCGACCAACGACGAGGCCCGCAGCCTGAACGACCGCATCCGTAACCAACGTGTCACTCGAGGCGAGGTCGACGACACGGCGACCGTTACCGGGAACGACGAGCTGCCGATCGGTGCGGGCGACGTGATCGCCGCGCGTAAGAACGACAGCACCTTGGGAGTCGCCAACCGACAGACCTGGACAGTCCAGAGCATCGGCGCCGACGGCACTGTGTGGGCGCTCGACGCAGCTGGCCCGGGCAGGCACCCTCGGTCTGTCGCCCTGCCCAGCAGGTACGTCTCCGAACACGCTCACCTTGCCTACGCCGCGACCGCGTACGGCGTCCAGGGCGTCACCACCACCAGCGCGCACACCCTGCTCTCTGAGGCGTTGGACGCACCCGGGGTGTACGTCGGCATGACCCGCGGCCGCCACGCGAACGTGCTGCACGTCGCCGCCGACACCCTCGATGATGCGCGCGCGCAGTTCGTCGAGGCGCTCCAGCGCGACCGCGCCGATCGCGGCCTGGAGGCAGCAACATCCGGAGCCCACGTCGCCGTCACGGGCTTGGTGGCGCAGGGACCGGTCAAGGTCGTCAACGACGAACGAACACGGCTGGTCGAGGCGATCGCCAAGGCAGACAGGGAAGCGGCACGGTGGGAACACGCCGCCGGCCTGCTGGTCACCCAAGCGGAGGCTCACGCCCACGAGGAAGCATCCGCCCGAGACGCCTTGGTGACGGCCCAAGCGCACTCCGCGTCGATCCTCGACCGCGCCTCGCGACCACTGCTCGCCCAGGCCACCGTCGACGGACAGGCCTACCTCGATGCGGAGATCCAACGAGTCGCCGCCTCGCGGGCCCACCGCTCGGCGGGGCGACTCGGCCGGCGCGCCGCCGTCCGGAGGCTCAACACCGCTCGAGAGGAGGTCAGCGACACCCAGGAGACCGCACTGACCCGTTGGGGCAGCGTGCCCACCACCGGCAGATGGGCCGCCACGACTCGCGACGGTCTCGAAGGATGGGCCGCTCGCGTGACGCATCAACGTGCCCAAGACGACCCCGTCGTAGCCCGGGCGCGCCGGGAGGTCGCACGCGCCGATGAAACGCTCAAGCAGACTTGGCGGCGGCACCGATCCGACACTGAAACTCTCACCCTCCAGATCTACGGTCGACGCGACGCGTCCTCCTTCCGATCCGTCAGCGGTACTCACAGCGCCCAAGCTCGTGCCCAACGCTGGCGCGAATACGCCGACGCGGCGCGCGCCCACCTCGCCCACATCGAATCCCTCCCAATCGGACGAGCCGTGCACCTCATCGAGTCGAGCCGGGCTCGAGCCCTCCAGATCGAGGCCGAGCGAGCAGCGGCCATCCACGGAGCCGGGGTCGACGCGCAAACGGAACGGCGGATAGGACCACCAGACCCCGAGCGCGGTCTCAGCATGTAGCCCGGCCTGGCGTAGCGCGAGCGGCGCCGCCACAGGAGGCTGCTCACGACCTCTCATGCCCCGATGAGCGGACGGTCATTCAGCTCAAGAATGAGGCGCCTTTGCTCTCGTCACTAGGCCGCCGAGTTCTGCCTACTGCCTGGAGAGCGCCACGTGCGCGAGGTCCTCGGGATCGATCAGGTGAGAATGGTCGTCGTCACCGATGTCGATCTGCACCAGGTCGATCTTTCCGTTGAACGCGCTCGCCCCGGCATACTGCGCACTCACCGCCATCCCGTAGTCGTCGCCGATGTCGGTCGTCTCGTCGGCGGAGAAGACCAGTGGCTGGGTGACGCCGACCCGGCCGGTGCCGACCGGGTTGCCGTCGTAGAAGATCGTCACGTCTCCCCCCTTGGCCAGTCCGCCACCGTCGTAGGCGAACTCCGCGCGCACCTGGTGGGATCCGGACGGGATCTCCTCGGTCGCCTCGACCACGAACTCCTGGAGGCCGAGGACGTTGTAGACGAACGCCGCACGGCCGTCCTTGACGTAGAGGGCCCAGCCGCCGAACCGGCCGCCCTGCGCGATGATCACGCCGTGGGTCGGACCGTCGGCCGCGGCGGCAAGCGCCGCGGTGACGCTGAAGGAGCGGTTCTTGATGTCGATGACGCTGTTCTCCGACAACCGCCTCATGCCGGGGAAGAGGACCTGTGACGTGCCGGTGATCAGCTGCGGCCGCCCCGCGATGCTGGCGTTGAGGCGTTCGAAGCGGCGGTCGTCGATGGGCAGGACGTTGTACTTGACCGCCTCAATCAGCCAGAGCCGCTGCAGCGCCGCGAGCTTCTCGGGCATCTGTGTCGACAGGTCGTTGGACTGGGTGAAGTCGCTCGACCCGTCGTAGAGCTCCCACACGTCGTCGTCGAACGCAGGCGGGACCTCCATCGGCAACCACGGCGTGCTGTGGCGAGTGACCGCGCTCCAGCCCTTGTGGTAGATCCCGCGGTTGCCGAACATCTCGAAGTACTGCAGGTCGTGGCGCTCGGGGGCCCCACCGCCGTCGAAGCTGTAGATCATGCTCGTGCCCTCGATCGGCGACTGCTGGACGCCGTTCACGAACTGAGGCTCGGGGATGCCCGCGGCCTCGAGGATCGTGGGGGCGACGTCGATCACGTGTGTGAACTGCGACCGAACCTCGCCCTTGGCCTTGATGCCCTTCGGCCAGTGCACGATCGTCCCGTTGCGGGTGCCGCCCCAGTGCGAGGCCACCTGCTTGGTCCACTGGTAGGGCGAGCACATCGCCCACGCCCAGCCCACGGCGTAGTGGTTGTAGGCATCGGGAGTACCGAGCTTGTCCTTGACCGAGGCCATGAACTCGGGCGTCTCGAGGGCGGACATGCCGTTGAAGTTCGCCATCTCGTTGAACGCACCGTTGACCGTGCCCTCGGCCGAGGCTCCGTTGTCGCCGATGATGTAGTAGACGATCGTGTTCTCCATGGCACCGATCGAGTCGATCGCGTCGATCAGCCGCCCGACATGGAAGTCCGTGTGCTCGAGGAATCCGGCATAGACCTCCATCTGACGCTCGAGCACCGGCTTCAGCTCGTCGGGCATGTCGTCCCACGACGGGATCGCATCGGGACGGGGCGTAAGCACAGCGTCGGCCGGCACCACACCCAGCTCCTTCTGCCGCGCCAGGATCGACTCCCGCTGGGCGTCCCAGCCGCCGGCGAACTTCCCGGCGTACTTGTCGGCCCACTCGACCGGCACATGGTGGGGGGCATGGGTCGCGCCCGGGGCGAAGTAGACGAAGAACGGCTTCTCCGGGGCCAGCGCCTTCTGGGTGCGCACCCAGTCGATGGCACGGTCGGCGAGGTCCTCGGTGAGGTGGTAGCCCTCCTCAGGCGTCTTCTCCGGCTCCACAGGACTGAACCCGTCGTAGAGCGCCGGGTAGTACTGGTTGTTCTCCCCCCCGATGAACCCGTAGAAGGTCTCGAACCCGCCGCCGCCCGACGGCCATGCATCGAACGGTCCGACCGGTGAGGTCTGCCACGGCGGCACCTCATGGCACTTGCCGAACTGGGCCGTGGAGTAGCCGTTCAGCTTCAGCGTCATCGCCAGCGCGGCCTTCGTGTTCGGCTTCACCCCACTGAGCCCGGGCGCCGCTGTCGCGCTCTCGGTGATCGACCCCATGCCGACCGAGTGATGGTTGCGGCCACTGAGCAGCGCCGCACGCGTCGGCGCGCACAGAGCGGTCGTGTGGAACCGGTTGTACGACAGGCCCTGGCCTTGCAGACGCTCGGCCGTCGGCGTGCTCGCAGGACCGCCGAAGGCACTCGCCGCCCCGAAACCCACATCGTCGAGCAGCACGATCAACACATTCGGAGCCCCCTCGGGAGGCAGCAACGGCTCGATCGGCGGGAACGCCGTATCAGGATCCTTCGCGTCATACGTGACCAGGCCGACACGCTCCTGGTCGGGAATCGGAAGTACGCCACGCTGCACACGTCCACGGTCTGTCATGAACGCACACTACTAATCCGCACGATCGCCAGACACCCATCACCTAGACCGCCGCTGTCAGCCGATGGCTTCGTCACCACGGGCGCAGCCGCGAACCGGACGTATCGGCAACGCCTTCTTCGCCGCGCGAGACATCTCCGAGCGGCCACCGGTTGGCTGGTGGGAAAGGGCAGCACTTCACAAACGCCCTGAGGCGTGAGTGATCGACAGCGAGCCGACACCCAGTCCGATCGCGAAAGGCCAAGAAGCCTGCTCGCCGTCATGAGGTTCACCGAGCGCCGCGCAGCGGCATGATCGTGCGTCACGTCGTCGTTTGGGCTGGGTGGTCGGTCATCGTGCGAATGCCCGATGGTGCGCTGCGCCTCCACATGAGAACGAAGACCAGGACGATCGTGATGCCTACGGTGTTGAGGATCGTGATCGACACCGTGACGAGCGGGTCGGCACCAAAGGGGAAGATCATCATCAGGAGCATCGGAGCGATGTTGCGTACTGCCGTGGTCACCTCGGTCGCATGCCTGACTCCCACCTCCTCGACTCGCAGACCAGAAACGAGAAGGTAGCCACACCCCAAGCCGATGAACGGGCCGGCGAGGGCCGCGAGGTAACTGGCGGTACCCCAGGTTTGAACGAACAGACTCCAATACGCAACCAACGTGAAATTGACATTGAAAAGCAGACACAAAATCGCAACTCGGACGACCCACTGTGTCAATGGCGGCGTCAAGTCCGGCCACCAGACCCGGAAGCCACACCCGAGAACCATCGGTAGGAGCAGAAAGAGCAGTAGCGGCCAAGCAATATCCCAGACAGAGGTCTTGAGGTTCGCGTCAACTGCATCGATGGCGAGGGGCAACCCAAGCGGAAGAGCGATAACGGTCCCGACAGTCAAGACCACCAGCAGCGTGGTGGCGATGCCCGCGTCCGCTTTGGCCAGCTTGGCGAGGACGGGAGCGAACGGCATGCCGGCACTCAGGGCTGCGACGCAGAACCCGACCTTGATTTCTCCCGGAATAGACGCGGCAATCGTCAGCAGATAGCCAACAAAGACGATCGGGATGAAGACGAAATTGATCACCAGCACCCACACCGCGATCTTTCGGTGGGCCACGGCCTGGCCCAGCAACTTGCCGACAGACAGCCTGAGGCCCAGCCCGAACGAGTTCAAGATCACGAAGAGCACGCCGAACCCGTTGATCAGAACAACCTGACTGGACATTGCACTACCTCTCAGCGGTGATGGGAGCGGGCAGGCTCACGGCATGACCGAGCCCGCTCTTGTTCGACAGGGTCGATCCGTGCCTCTCCCCCTTAAGGGGTCCTATCTTGCACTACTGCGCGGCTTCACGTCGCGCGCACATCGGCCAGATCCGATCGTGGACAGCGGCGTATGAGACATCCCGCGTCAGCCGTAGTGCTGGCCGGTGAACCACTCCGGGACCGCCGGGGGTCGCCATACCAGCCCCGATCGCTCATGCGTGAGGAATTGTCAAGGCCTGTGGATTGGCGTGTCATGCGACTTGCTGATCACCTCCTGTTTCGGCGGCTGGTTGGTCATCGTCGCGTTCGACGAGGACGCCGTTCTTGAAGGTGGCCCCTGCGCGGACGAGTGCGACGAGGTGGGGTGCGTTGACTGCACGCCACTTGGCCTGTGCGGATTCGATGAGCTTGAACGCCATCGCCACGCCCGCGGCCCGGGAGCCGGGTCCCTTGGTGACCCGCTGCCGCAACCGCACCGTGGCGAAGGTGCTCTCGATCGGGTTGGTCGTGCGCAGGTGGACCCAGTGCTCGGCGGGGTAGTCGTAGAAGGCCAGCAGCACGTCGAGGTCGTCGGTGATCTTCGCGGCGGCCTTGGGCCACTTGGCGCCGTGGTCGGCGGCGAACGCCTTCGCGGCCTTGATCGCGTGGTTCTTGTCCTCGGCGTTCCAGATCTCGGCGAGCGCGGCCTTCGCGCCGGGCTGGGCCGACTTGGGCAGGCAGTTGAGCACGTTCGAGATTTTGTGGAACCAGCAGCGCTGCTCCCGGGTTTCGGGAAACACGGTGCGGACCGCGGACCAGAACCCGAGCGCCCCGTCGCCGGCCGCGAGCACCGGCGCCCGCATCCCGCGGCGCTTGCACGAGCGGAGCAGATCGGCCCACGACTCGGTCGACTCGCGGTGCCCGTCGTCGAGCGCGACCAGCTCCTTGGTGCCGTCGGCACGCACGCCGATCATCACCAGCAGGCACACCTTGTCCTGCTCGAGCCGGACCTTGAGGTGGATCCCGTCGACCCACAGGTACACGTAGTCGATGTCCGCCAGGGAGCGCTTGTTGAACCCGACGGCTTCGTCTTGCCATTGCGTGGTGAGCCGGGTGATCGACGCCGGCGACAGCCCGGCAGCGGAGCCGAGGAACTGCTCCAACGCCGGCGCGAAGTCGCCGCTGGACAGACCGTGCAGGTACAGCAGCGGCAGCACCTCGGCCACCCTCGGCGACTTCCGGGACCACGCCGGCAGGATCGCCGAGGAGAACCGCTTCCGCTCCCCGGTGGCCTCCTCGACTCGTTTGTCGTTGACCCGCGGCGCGTGCACCGGGATCGCTCCCGCCGCCGTGGTCACCTCCCGCGGCTCGTGGTGACCGTTGCGGACCACCAGCCGATGGCCGTTCTCGTCGAGCTGGTCGGCGTGGGACTCGATGTAGGCGGCGACCTCGGCCTCCAACGCCGCGGCCAGCATCCGCCGCGCGCCGTCACGCACGATCTCGTCAAGCAACGACCCACCGATCGGCTCGTTGGAAGCCTCGGCTTCGTGGACTACCTTGAGCATGGGTGCACCTTCCCGAGCCGGCGCTCCAACGCCGACCCCGATCAGAACTGTTATGGGCTTCGATCTTGCTCGGGAGGTGCGCCCGCTTCGCGTCACCTCGCCGAGAGCCATCCACAGGTTCTGATCATTGCTCTCAGGGTGTCCACGAAGAGGTCTCGGTCGTACCGGCTGTACGACTCCTCATCGAACTGGAGCAGTACATCGCCCCGAACTCTGCGTTCGCACGGATGTGTTCATTCGCCGAGCGACGACTAGCAACGACGGCGCCTCGCGACGAGCCGAACACGCGACCCAGCGATGCACGGACCGCCGTCGTCCTCACAGGGACGAGATGCGCTCGCGGGTTGTCCCATCGGCTCGGGTCACGAGGCCCTCGGTCCGGAACCCCGCTTGATGTGTCAGGAAATCTGTGTGGCGATCGTGAGGAGGCAAGTCGATCCAGAGCCGAATCAGATTGCAGGAATCCCGCAAGTACGCGGTCCACATGGCTATGCCCCCAACGGCGATCTTGCGCTCGGATTCGACCGCCGTGCCCCAGCCTGACAGTTCTGCCGTGAAGTCGTGGCGCTGGACGGCCCCTGCGAAGAGTGGATTGCCGTCAGCGCTGAACATGCCGACGAGATCTGCTTGACCTGTTGCTCGCAGAGAGTCCCACTCGGCGATGAGGTCGACTGCTTCCTGCTCTGATTCTGGAACGCGCAGCAGGTCGCCCCACTCGTAGCCCCTCCTAGCTGGCTGTAGGTCTTGTCAACTTTGCTGGTGGGCGTAGTTGTTGGCTCCGCGGCGCGGGGCTGGTGTGTGCTGTTGGCCGACGGGGTGGTTTGGGGTGGTGCCGGGCGCCCACGCTGACGTATGCGACCTCACTGAGTGGGTCATCTGGCGTCGTTCGGGCTGCTGTGATGGCGAAGGGCCGGGCGCCAAGCTAGAAACGGCGTAACGCGTGAGCGTCCGCCATAGCCTCCACGGCGTCTGGTCCGGCCCTTCGTTGGTCCCACGATCTCACCGGGTGGCCGGAGTTGTGAAGAGGGTCAGATGACTCCTTGGTGTTCGATGGGCGGCGGGTCGGGGCTTCCTCGTCGCCCGATGATGCGCCGCCGCTGGTCGCCGTCAAGGTTCGGTGCGCATGGCTGCGGCCTGGCGTGGATGTTGACGGCTCGGGCGCGGCGGCAGGTTGGCGCCGATCGAGGAATCCCTGGGTGTGGTCAGGTCCAGTGGGTCGGTTCGTAGCCGGTATGGTCACGGACCATCGCGAACGCGATCCGGTTGGCCCGATGCGCCAGCGCGCACGCGATGACGCCGCCGTGCTTGCCTCGTGCCTTCAGGGTTGCCGCGTAGGCCTTCGCGGCAGGTTCGCTCTGCCACAGTCCGATCCCGAGGTCGATCAGGGCGCGGCGCAGCTCGACGCTGCCTTCTCGGCTGATGGAGCCGTCGCGGCGTCGGCCGGCGGACTCGTACTGGGCCGGGGATAGGCCCGAGGTCCGATAGAGCTGCCGGTGGCTTGGCCAGCGGGTCGGGTCACCGACGGCGGCGCCGTAGTTTCCGGCCCGGACGGTCCCCCAGCCCGGTGTCGTGGTCAACGTCGCGAATGGGCTGCCCGGCAGCAGCATCGTCAGCTGTGCCTCGGCGGCCTCGACCTGGGCGTCCAGGTTGGCCAATAGGACCAGGTCCGCAGCCAGCACCTGGCGGGCCACAGCCGCATCCGGCATCGGCAAGGCGTCACGAGCGGCCACGACGAGCCGGTCGGCGACCGTTCGCCGCACCTGCAAGCCACGCGCCGACGCGAACCGGATGAACCGGGTCGCCCCCAAGGTGGCGAGCCGCCTCGGGTCGGCGAAATGCTCCGCGACCAGCCGCCCGACCTTGGTGCCCAGCACGTCCGGCAGCGCCAATGTCAACCCCGGGAACGACCGGTCCAGCTGCCCCAGCAACTGGTTCTTGGTGGCCGTCCTCACCGCCACCCGACGGGTCCGATGCGCAGACCACGCGGTCAGCTGGCCGATCACCTCGGCCCGGCCGGCGACCGGATACCCGCGGCCGGACAGCACCAGCTCGGTGATCGCGTCCAGATCGATCGCGTCGGTCTTGACCCGACGCCGACCCTGGACCCGTCGCTGCTCGCCGACATGCGCCGGGTTCAGCTCCAACACCAGCCAGCCGGCCGGCCACGCCGACGGCGCCACCAGCGGCCGATGGTAGTGACCAGCAGCCTCGACCCCGACGCGCACAGCCGTATCAGCGGCGGGCAGCGCCCCACGGACACAAACCAGAGCATCCGCAAGACCCGGGGCCGTCATCGCGAAGTCGACCGGACCAAACAGCCGAGTCCGAGAGGTATCGGTGACCGACATCGCGAACGTGGTCTTGCCCACATCGACGGCAACAACCACAGTAGAAGACGAGACAACAGCAACAGCAGGAGACGAGACAACAGCAACAGCAGGAGACGACACGACCCACCTCCGGAGGGCGTCAAGAAGACCAGGCGCGCTAACGCCGGATCCTCGAAGGAATCTGATGGATCCCTTCCTGACACCTCCGGAGGTGTTTGTGAAGGACTACTTCAACTCATATCAGCCTCCGTCTTTCACGTGGCCGGGAGATCGACGGGTTTTTGACCCGCTGCCCGACTCTTGGCGTGTTGTCTGGGTCAGGGCGTGACTGGTGCCCGACTGTCGCGTCGAGGTGCGGGTCTCCGGGCTTTTTGGTCGTCGCGGGAAGGGTCCGCGTGGTGGTCAGGTGGCGAACGCGGTGCGTAGTCGAGTGAAGCCGTTGGCGATGTGGGTGGCCCATCGCCATGTCTTGTCGATGCGCAGGTGGAGCTGGCGGGCGGAGCGGACGAGCCTGGCGGCCACGTGCAGGACCCGGTAGCGGAAGGTGGCGATCTCGGCTCGGGCGAGGTCGGGGACGTCGGCGAAGCAGATCAGCTTGGTCCAGCAGAGCAGGTCGACCGCGATCAGCACGGTCTCCAGCCAGGCGTTGTTCTCGTTCCAGGCCCGGCAGGGGAAGCCGCGCAGCCCGGTCGCCTTGGCTTGTCGGATGCGGTCCTCGACGCGGGCGTGCTGGCGGTGCCGGAGCTCCAGCCCGGCGACTTGGCCACCGACCACCCGGGGTGGGGTGTCGGTGAGGAACGCGGTGACGCGCATGCCGTCGACGTCGCTGAACGTCAGCTGCGCCCCGGGGTGCGGCCGTTCTTTGCGCAGGATCAGCCGTGACCCGGCCGGCCAGGACGACACGTCGACCAGGTCGGTGGCCTCGGCCACCCACGCGCCGTCACGGAGCTGGTCGTCGGTCTGGGTCGCCGGCGCCCAGCAGGCGTCGGGGATCAGGTCCACAATCGCCTGCACCCGGACGTCGACAGGGAACCCGAACGAGAACCCGACGCCGCGGTCACGGCACGCTTGGGCGAACGCGTGGGTCGCACCCGCGGAGTCGGAGCGGGCTAGCAGCCGTGGTGAGTTGGGCTGTCCGGGCTGTGGCTGCGCATCAGCCGGGAGCGACGCCAGCGCCATGTCCAGCACGGCGATGTGGTCGGCTGCGGTGTTGGAGCCGGCGTTCCGCTGCCGCAGCAGCCCCGCCAGCGCTTCCCCGGAGGCGATCTCGGGCCGGTCCAGGAAACAGAGCAAGGAGTGAAAGCCGAAGGTCCGTTTCCAGGTCGCGGCTGCGTTCTCCTTCTCGCTGTGGCTGATCGTGATGGTCGCGTCGAAATCCAGGCACAGCTCGCCGGTGAGGTCCGGGCCGGCACCGGTCGCCCACGCCTGCTCCGGGCAGCAGCCCTGGCCGCCCGCACCGCATCGAGATGGTCAGGATCGACCCGGTCCAGCACCCGCCAGGTGGTCGGCATCGACGCCACCGGACCGAACAGGTCCTGGCGGTCGTACAGCACCGAGATCCCCGACACACAGTCCGCGCCGTCGGCCACCGCGGCCGCCAGATCCGTCAGCACCCGCCCGGGATCATGCACCGGCCGACCCTGGTAGGTGTCGATCAGGGTCTCGTCAGCCCATCGACCAGACCGGTGTACTCGGCCATCTCCCGCAACAGACCGATCCCCGCATGCGACACCACACCCTGACCGTCCGCGCTGACCTTGACCCGCCGAACCACTTGCTACGCTTCACCCTGGAAGTGCCTTCCTCGTACGAGAAACCTGGACCGTCGCAAGCCCAATTTTCCCTTACAGGCAAGGGCTAGAGGCCAGTGCTGCCATGTCAGCCGCGTCATCCGTGGTGACTCCTCGGACGAACCACTCACCGGTCCGGAGTTCGCCCGGGAGCACAACGGATACCTCGTCGTCGTGGGAGTGCGTTTTCCACTTCATGGTCAACTGTATCGCCCGTGAGTACTGGAGCGCGTCAGGGCCGGGGGCCTCGCAGGCTGCGACCGCTCATCGGCTGAGTGGTCGAACGGAATGGGGCCGCGTTGAACTGCCGCTCCACTAAGCTGGGCGTCGCGCGGATGATCAACGAGCACACCCGCCTAGAGTTATAACGCCCGCTCGTAGCCGCTGTCAGGGTTCGGCCCTGCGGTATTGGTGGCCTTCACCTGTTCGCATGGATCGCGGATCTAGTCGCTGGGCCAAGCGTAAGTCAGGCGTCCGGGTCGAAGATCTTGAGGAACTTCTCCCGAGGGATCAGCACGCGGCGGCCGAGCTTGACCGAAGGGATCGTGCCATTCTCGATGCCGGCCGTGACCGTCCGGGGGTCAACGCCAAGGGCTGCAGCGGCGTCGGTGCGGGTGATGACCAGGCTGGGCGCGCTTCGCAGCGTCTCGATGGTGACGGTGGCTGCTCGCATGGCGCTTCTCCCTGTATCCCGAGTGGTGTGGAGTCATTGCACGGTACAGGTTCGCGTTTGGTGTTTCAAGAGTAGCGGTGTACGTTTCCTATATGGAGTCACGTCAGCGAGGAAACCCGGCGGGAAACACGAGCACGCACGTAGCGGCAAACGTGCGCAGCGCGCGGCAGGCGATCGGTATGGACTTGCGTACGTTCTCCGAGCGGATCAAGGAGGCCGGGCGGGCGGTATCGACCTCGGCACTCAGCAAGATCGAGAACGGCGACCGACGAGTGGACGTCGACGACCTGACCGTCTTCGCCTACGTCCTGCATACGACGCCGGCGGCACTGCTGATCCCACCTGAGGGTGCCTCGCCGCCAACCGGCGTGCCCAACGGGCAGTTCAACCAAGAGGAGATCCAGGCTTGGGTCCGCGGGCAGACGAAATTCACCACCGAGGACCTGGCCCGCTACTGGAAGGACGAGTACTTCTCCGCGGTGAGTTCGCTCCGCTACTACGAGAACCTCATGGTGCAGTACACCGAGGACGGCAAGGGCAACCAGGTGCACCGCGGCACCTACGAGGAGCGCTCGGCCTCCTTCCGCGCACGTCGCGATGCTGCTCGCGTCCGGCTTCTCGGGCTCGACTCCGACGCCCTGCCCGCACCCCGTGACGACACGGCCGACGGGTGGGCGTGACATGTCCGGAAAGCCGCTCCGGCGTTCTCGGTCCCGGCACGCCGGATCCATCACGGGGTACGCAACTCAGAGCGGCAAGCGTTGGAAGTTCCAGATCTACGTCCCCATAGACCCCGAACGGCCCGAGCTCGGCGACACGCGGCTCACCCGCGGCGGGTTCAAGAGCTTCGACGAGGCGCAACGAGTGCTCGCAGAGGCCCTGACGAAGAAGAAGTCCCACGCGCGGTTCCAGACCAAGACCCCCACCATCGGCGAGTACACCGAACACTGGATCGCCACGCTGCGCCTGCAGAACTCCACGATCGAGGGCTACAAGAAGATCTTCCGCAACCACGTGACGCCCCACCTCGGCGCAATCCAGCTCGACAAGCTCACCTCCACCAGGATCGCCGCCCACTATCGACAGCTCGAGACGTCCGGACGCCGCGACAGTCCCGGCTACGGGAAGCCACTGTCCGCCAACACCGTCTCCAAGGTCCACGTCTTGCTCGCCGCCATGCTCGACGCCGCCGTCGACGACGGCCTGATCTTGCTCAACCCCGCCAAGAAGAAGCGCACTGTCAACCCACCCACCGCCGGCCAGGTGCGCGCGCAGAAGCCGGAGATCCTCACCTGGACCGGTCCGCAGCTCCATGCATTCCTGACCTGGAACCACGAAGAGTTCGACGACGAACTCTTCCCGCTGTGGCGCACCATCGCCTACACCGGCATGCGTCGCTCCGAAGCTCTGGCCTTGCGCTGGGGCGATCTGAACTTCATCACCGGCAGGCTCGGGATCAGGCGGGCCGCCGACGTGGTCACGCGCAACAAGGCGAAGACCACCAAGACCGGATCGGCGCGAGTCGTCGACCTCGACACCGACACCCTCGCGGTGCTCAAGGCGTACCGGGCGAAGCGGGGAGCCATCTCATTGGCCCTCGCACGCGCGGACTCCTACGTGTTCGGGAACGACGCGGGCGAGATCCGTGCGCCCAACGAGGTCAGCCGGCGCTGGACCAACCGCGTCCAGCGCGCGCAGGCCGAAATCGACGAGCTGCCGCGAGTCACTCTCAAGGGCCTGCGCCACACGCACGCGACCCTCCTGCTCGAGCCGGGGGAGCATCCGAAGATCGTTCAGGAGCGTCTTGGGCACTCCACGATCACCACGACGATGAACATCTACAGCCACGTCACGCCGACGATGCAGAAGACCGCGGTGGATCGATTCGCCGCGCACCTCGACAACGCTTAGCACATATCTCGGCACATGAGCCCCCCGAACGCGCCTCGACCTGGACCGGAAAAGCCCAGGTCAGAGGCGCTTTACCGCTGGCGGAGGATAGGGGAGAAGAACTCCACATCGTGCTGGTGTCAACGCTTTCGTCGGCACGACGAGCCTTACAAACCGGGACGCGCTGCAACGTGAGATCCACCAGGCAGATCCTCCGGTCGGCCTGTTGGCCTACCTCGATGGCGACGTTGTCGGCTGGACGCGAGTGGTGCCGCGGTCGACGCTGCCTGGGATAGCCGAGCACCGCGCACTTGCCCGCATCCTTGATGAAGACCTCGACGCGTGGTGGGTCTCCTGCTTCGTGGTTCGCCGCGAGCATCGGGGCAGCGGCATCGGAGTCGCTCTGCTCGAGGCTGCTGTGGACTGGGCGGCGCAGCACGGTGGGTCGGTACTCGACGGCCACCCTGTTGACACCGACGGGCTCGCCCGCATCCCGTCCCCATCCGCAGTCTTCACGGGAACCGTCGCCATGTTCCGACGCGCGGGGTTTGCCGAGATCGGACGTACCTACCCGACCCGACCCGTGATGAGGCGCAAACTCCTGCACCGTTAGCGTGCAGAGTAGT
Source organism: uncultured Actinomycetota bacterium (assembly GCA_963820035.1). Lineage (GTDB taxonomy): Bacteria > Actinomycetota > Actinomycetes > Propionibacteriales > Nocardioidaceae > JAWWPG01. The sequence goes on from CAWFYK010000002.1 coordinate 17,832, forward strand.
GAGATGTGCAGCTCACACAGGGCACGCCCATCGGCAAGCAGATCCGGTAAAGGTCGAACCTCGCCACGCCCGTGCGTCGTACTGGGTGGAAGGCACCAACTTCTCCCCTCGGCTGGAGTCGCTCTGAGTCGAGCCTTGCCTCGGCGCGCATACAACGAAAGCCAGAGATTCCCCACGTTCGCCCCACGAAGGCACAAATGACGAGTTGATAGGGCTTTGACCTGGGCCCTTAGGTGGGCGCAGCAGGGATCGAACAGGACAGCAGTTTGCCGAGGAATCCTGAGTTGGGAGCCTGCGAGCGGCCGGGGAGCTGTCGAGCCAGAGCGCCACGGCCATTTTGCGGCGTGCGATTCGTAAGTGACTAGTTCGTCTGGTCCTTGGCTAGCTCCGACAGTGCGGCGGCGATCTGTGGTGAGCGCTCGCTGACGGCGGACTGGTAGACGATCGCGGCTTGTGCCGTGGAGTGGCCCAGGCGCTGCTGGACTTCTCCGAGGGTTGCCCCTGCTCGGGCCGCCATGATGGCGCCGAAGTGTCGGAGGTCGTGGATGCGGATGTCTGGTCTGCCCGCCTTGGCTTTGGCGGGGGTGAAGACGCGGTGGACTGTCGAGTTCGCCAGGCAGCCTTCGCCGGACGCCGAAGGGAAAACGAGCCCGTCTCGACCGAATGCGGCATGCGCTTTCACGTGCTCGCGGAGCGTGGGGATGATGTGCGGCGGGATCGTCACTGATCTCTTTCCAGCGTCGCTCTTCGGCTCGCCAAGGATGGTCTGTCCCTTGACGGTGGTGACCGCGCGACGCACATGCACGATGCCGTTCTTAAGGTCAAGGTCTGAGCGACGTAGCGCGGCGAGCTCTCCGAAGCGCAGGGCGCACCACCCGCCTAGCAGCACGAGGGCTTGATACCTGTCGGGGATGGCTTCGACGAGTCGGTTGAACTCGGGGACTGTGAGGACGCGGAGCTCTCGCTCACGTTTCTTCGTGCCGGCCCCTTTGATGCGTGCGGGGTTCTTGTCGATCAGCTCGTCGTCTACGGCGTCGCCGAGAATCGTGCGCAGCAGACCGTAGGCATTCGCTCGGGCCGTCCGATGCGTTGGATCGAGTCCAGCGAACCACTTCTTGACCGTCACGGACGTGATTGCGGGCAGCGCCAGGCCGCCGAAGGTTGGCGTGATGTGGGTTCGCAGGAGGGACTCGTACAGTGCTCGAGTCCGTGGGGTCAGGTCCCGCATGGCCAGCCATGGACGGCTGTACTCACCGAACGTGGTGGGCTTGCTGACCGGCGCCTTCGGGGGAGTCCACGCCTCCTCCGAGATGTTCATGCGCTCGCGGTAGAGCCAACCTTCGGCATCCTCCTTGGTGTCGAAGGTCGACGCCGCCGTATGACGGGCTAAGTCGGGACCGAGGTAGCTTGCCTGCCACCGGCCACTGGGAAGCTTCCGGATCGCTCCGAAGCCTCGTCGTCGGCGCACCATGAACTCTCCCTGCTACGCGTTCGCGTGCAATAACGTGCAATTACGAGGTACTCCGGTGGCCGGCCCTGTCCACTCCTGTCAACCGTCACATGTAGCATCAGGGCAGGTCAGAGGCCATATTAGCAGGTCGCATCTACGTTCGTAAAATGGTATCGAAATAGGTTCGATCCCTGCTGCGCCCACTGTAAAGTCCTGGTCAGAGCCCTATCCACTCGTCATTTATGCCGTCGTTGGGCGAACGTGGGGAATCTCTGGGTTCGTGGTATGCCCGCCGAGGCCGGGCAGGCGCGGTTCGTCCAGGGCTCGTCTGCGTCCATCTGGGCAGCCGAGCCCCTGTGTAGCGTTCTCACCTCCGCCCGCGGAGGTTCGTAAGAATGCTGGGCTGGACGTCGAACGTGAAGGGAGGCGTTCGTTGAGAAGTTGAAGGGCGCCCACAAAGGAGCGCCAAGGCAAGCAGCCCAGCCTCGGATGCCTCCAGGATGGGCCTGAGCTCATTCCAATCGTCGCACTCCACTCAGGAGGAATCTTGAAGCTCCTACTCACGTCCGGAGGCGTCACGAACGCCAGCATCCGCCGTGCGCTGGTCGACCTGTTGGGCAAGCCGACGGCCGACGCGACCGCACTCTGCATCCCCACGGCACAGTGGGGCCACCCGATGTGCGGACCGGTCTCGGCGCGGGGGTTCGTGTGCGGCGCGCCCCCGTGGGGTGGCTTGACCTCAATGGAGTGGAAGTCGTTGGGGCTCCTTGAGCTCTCGGCGCTGCCGACGATCGACACGGAGCGCTGGGTCTCATGGGTCCACGAGGCCGACGTGCTGTTGGTCGACGGCGGCGATGCGACGTACCTGTGCCACTGGATGCGGGAATCTGGACTGGCCGATCTTCTGCCCGCGATGACCGACACGGTCTGGGTGGGGGTCAGCGCTGGCAGCATGGTGATGACGCCCCGGATCGGCGCTGACTTCGTCAAGTGGCCGTCCGCGCCGGACGACCGCACCCTCGGCGTCGTCGACTTCTCGATCTTCCCGCACCTCGACGCTTTCCCGAGCAACACCATGGACGACGCAGACCGCTGGGCCAGCGAGATCGGCGGTCCGGCGTATGTCATCGACGACCAGTCGGCGATCAAGGTGAACTACGGCACCGTCGAAGTCGTCTCTGAGGGGCACTGGAAACTGGTGCTGCCCTAGCCGTGGTGGTGGCCGCCACATCCTCAGATGCTCGCCCCTGGACGACTGCAGCAGACGCACTCTCTATGCCGCGACGCGGGCGTCCAGTTGTCCCGACGTGCGGGCGATGGGAGAGCGACGTGGCTCCGCCGTCGAGGGGATCGGTACGTTGGCGACATGGAGTGCGACGACTACCAGCGCGCCGCGATGCGTACAGCCCGCGACCAGGATGCCCCAGACGAGTTCATGCACCTGGTGCTGGGCCTGGTTGGTGAGGCTGGCGAAATCGCTGAGAAGATCAAGAAACTGGTGCGCGACAAGAACAGCGATCTCGCTCAGCTCGACCGTGACGATATGGCCTCCGAGCTCGGCGATGTGCTTTGGTACGCGGCGGTCCTCGCGAACTTCTTGGGTCTTTCCCTGGACGACGTCGCTCAACGGAACGTTGACAAGCTCGCTGACCGGCAGCGTCGCGACGTCCTCGGCGGCTCGGGCGACAGCCGGTGACCAACCGAGCGAACGGTCGACGGCATCACGGAATGCTCGACCTCATCTCGTTCCAGCAGTCAACGGCTCCGTGTCCTAAGTGGTGCAGCCTCGACCCCCGGGGAAACCCGAGGCCTCGCGGCGTGTCTCCTTGGGGCAGCAGCCTGGATCGAGGCGCACGCGTAGCCCGGAAACTCAACAGCACCCCCGGTCCTACGGGATCGGGGGTGCTTCATGCAGCCGCGGAGATGTCGAGACCCGGGCTCACGCTGTGGACGGATCGTCCGGCTCGACGACAGCCTCGCTCAACTTCTCGCGGTCGTCGGCTGCCGATAGCCTGTCCGCTTTGGCGGAACGTCTATCGAGTGCCGCATGGCGCCGGGCGGGGGAATCTGTCCCATAGGCCTGGTTGCTGCGGTTCATGAAGGCGTCGCGGTCTGCGTCACGGTCGCGCTTGGTGGCGACCACGTCACGCGCGTCGGCGTCGATGTCTCGCGCCTCGGCGGCCTCAAGGATCTCCTCGGCCGCGGCAGTGCGGGCAGCCAGCGCGGCCTCGCGTCTATCTAGATCGGATTCTCGCTCTGCCGCGTTCTGCTTCTTATGGTTCTCGTCACCCTCTCCCATAGGGGTGAGTCAATCACTCGTGTTCAGGGACGCGCGAGCGCGGGCGAGGGGCCAACACGCCTAATCGCGCCTGTCCTGTCTGCGGTACAGCCGTGACCCTCGCGCAAGGACCTCCACTGCTGTTGGTGCCGTCGACACTCGTTGACGAGAAACCATCCTCACGAGCGGGAGTCTTGCCCGTGGGCGTTACCGGCAATCAAAAGGGAAAATACTCCGGCCGAAGAGGGTCGCGCGCGGAGATCCGCTCCGTGGTGATTGTCGCCGCCATCGCCACACTGCGATAACTCGCTCGACCGTCACGCACCCGAACCATGAATCCCCGCAAGGCGGATCGGAATGACTCGCGCTCGCTGGACACGCCGTCGAACGAGTTGAGGACAGCATGGTGTAGTTCGGCTGTTCCCGTTCGCAGATCATCAGATTCCACGACGAGGCGCATCGAAGGATCGTCGTAGGTCAGCCGGTAGTCACCGCCGGCGAGGTCCCCGACGTCAGTCTGCTCGTTCCCCTGTCCGTCGTTGGTGTCATCAAAGGGGTTGTTCATTCCGGCACCCCGCCTCGCGCTGAACCCCTTCAGACCTCCACTCTCTCACCATTTCCTGCCCAGTCCTATACCCAGACGCGCGAATACCACTATCGCTGGCCACCAGCGGCCGCTCGACTGCGGGAAGGGGGGCGGCACCGGAGTGAGCGGAGCCAGGACGCCTCCGATTTCGTCGCCGAATCACGTTGGCAGCCCACTCATGTCCATTTGTGGCCGCACCGGTTCGGCGTAGCAGGAGAAATACTCGCCGGTCAGAGGCATGTTGTGCCGGTCCGGGCGACCTGCACGTCAGCCCGGACTGCGTCACGGCCGCTTCTTCCGCCGAGGTCGCCGCCGGGCGCGAGACGGTAGCGACAGCACACCTGGCGGTGACGCGGCGAGCCGAAGCTCGGATGGTGGTGTCGAAAGTCTCGGATGGTGGTGTCGAAAGTCTCGGATGGTGGTGTCGAAAGTCTCGGATCGTCGTGTCGATCGTGAGCGACCGACACATCGACAGACGTGCATCGCGTGTCGCAGAGACGTGGCGGCATCCAGATCTTGTAGCCAGACCGTCGAGGGTTTTGCGCTACCACCGCGACATGCATGACGCGTTGTCCAGGTGAAGGCCTCGACCCGCGATCGCGGCGAGTTCCGCTGTTCCTGCTGGCGCCCGGCGAGTGTCAGCAGGTCATCGGAAGAAGGTGAACCAGTGGCGACCGGTCTCAAGCGGCCGAGGCTCGGCGAGCAGGCGGTGGACTCCCACAGACCACTGGTGCCCCGGCGGTGCAACGAACGCGACCTCCTCGAACCCGGCCTCGGCGAACCAGATCCTGATGGCCGGGGTGAGGTCGGGGTCGTTACGGTGGCGCGTCCAGACCACCTCCGCGTCGCGCGCGCAGAGCTGGGGCATCGCCTGGACCGTCGTCCGCACGTCGGCATCGCTGATGTTGCCGAAGATGCCGCACAGCAGCACCAGGTCGGCTGGGACGGCGCCTGCGTAGATATCGCTGAGTGCCGCGTCAGCCTGCTGAACCTCGATGTGCGCTGGCAATGCCTCGGCGGCTTGGCGGGCACGAGCGGCGAGCTGGGCGTCGTACTCGACCAAGAGCGCGGTGACCCGGTCCGCATCGGGACGACTGGCGAGGACGCCGAGGAGGTCCCGCCCGTCCCCTGCGCAAGCACTGACGATGCGCACCGGGTCGGGGGCGGAACCGTCGAGGTGGCGGCCGATCTGGGCGCGGACCGCTGCGAGCCGGCCGGCCAGCCCGGAGTCCGCCCGGGCGTAAGCGTCGTGCCACGTCGACCAGTCGGTGTTCCCCGTGGGCGCCTGCTCGGTCATGGTGGAAGTCTAGGGAGACGGGGTCACCCGTTCGGTGATGATCTCAGCCGGGCGAGGTGCAACGTGATGTCCGCTACGACCACCACCTGCTCGGGGAGGACCTGAAGGATCTCGCCGAGCACCCGCTTCCGAACCGGGTCGGAAAGCTCGAGGTATGCCGACACGGTCGACACGTGGCCGACGTAGTCCTGAGCTGTGGTGGTGATCCGGCGTTCGATCTCCGACTGACGCACATCGGTGAACAGGTCGGACCGGGCTAGCTCGGTCCCGGGCCATTGCATCGGGCTTTCCGCACGCGTGCCGTCAGGTATGGGAACGTCGTCATTCACCAAGTACGGCGCTCTGGCGGCGCGGACGTTCTCCTCGACCTCCGGGTCGGCAACGTGCAGCTGGCCACCGAAACACGCGAATATGCCGTCGCGCGGGAGCATCGCGGCCACCCGTGACCAACGCTCGTCCGGCCGGGTCCAGTGCAGAGAGGCCGCGGCGAAGACCAGGTCGTAGCGCGACGCGAGCGGGAGGTCCTCGAACGCCGCCGACACGGTGGTGACCGAGGTGGGAACCTGCCTGCGCAGTTCGGCCAGCATGGCCGGGTCCGGATCCGTGGCGGTTACGGCGATTCCGCGTGCGGCGAACACACGAGTGGCCTTGCCGGTACCGGCGCCGATCTCCAGCGCGGTGCGGATGGGTCGACCCGCGTAGGCGAGTACCTGATCGACGAGCTCGTCTGGGTAGCCGGGCCGGAACCTTTCATACGTCGTTGCCACGGACCCGAAGCTCAAGGCGCGTTCGGTCATGTACCTATCGTCACACCCGCAAGCCGCACCGAAACCGCCCGGCTCGGCCCGGACATGCATCAGGGGGCGACGCCGAGGCGCCGCCCCCTGATCTGAGCAGGTGGAACTGACAAGCGGGTAGAACTAGCTCAGCGAGACCATGAAGTCGTTTCCGTAACCGGTGCAGGTGAGCACGTCGTTCCACGTCGGGCAGACGCCGAACCCGCCGCCCTGGTTCTGCCACTGGTCAACCTTGCCCTTCTGGTCGCTCGAGAGCTCCCAGCCCCACTGGCCACCGGGCGACAGGTCCATGTTGGCGGTGAAGGAGACGAAGTAGTGACCCTTCGAGAGCGTGACCGGCTTCTTCAGCGTGGTGCCGAGGCTGCCGATTCCCGTCGCGTCGGTGTACTTGAGGTTCTTCTGCGAGCTCACGACCTTGCCTGGGTGACCCTTGCGGACCTTGGAGAACGTCACCGTGACCGAGTCGGCCGGGCCGGAACCGTTGTAGTAGACACCGACGGTTTGGACCTTGGTGATCTTGCACGACTTTCTGACCGTGAAGCCGGCCGCCCCCGCCGAGTCGACTCCCGGGTCGTCGGTTGCGGTCTGCGAGGCGATGCCCACGCCCGAGTCGTTGGTCGTCAGCTTGTAGCAAGCCTTCGCGTTTGACTGGGCCAGGCCACTGATGTTGCCGACGCTGCGGTGGGTGACCGCCGACGTCGAGTGACCGTTTGCGTCTGCCGTGCCGGCAAACGCCGTTGCGGCGGCGAGAGCTGCGACGCTCAGGCCGACCGCAGGAATGATGCGTGAACGCATACGAAGTGCTCCTCATGAAAGAGATGGTCCCCCGGGCGATCCCGAAGGGAGCGAACCTCGCGAACAGTATCCAACCGGGAGATAGTATGGCAATACCCTCGGGCGCACTTTCTTTCATGTGCCAAGCCGATCGAGGGTTCGAGCCAGCGAGCGTGCCCCGCCCCTGTCGCTGACGACCCCAGCGGGCGACAGGTCTGCCTCGACGGCAGGCGGGAGGCTCGGACCTACTGAGTGGGTGTGCTAGGTCGAAGACAACTTACTTGCAGAGGTTAAGTAACCTTTCGACCGGGTACCCCCAGCCGATGCAGACGACTGGTCAGAAGGGTAGATGCCAGCAGGGTCAGGGTCGCCGTGCGACGCGGCGGAAGGTCGGTGGGGGAGGTGGCGGCACCCGGTCCCGCACGGTATCGCTGGCTGCTCGCCTGCGTCGAAGCTCCAGCCGCAGGCTCTCCTCCCCGCGCGCCATCGCCCAACGATGGTTGGCCGCGAACGCCGGTTTGAGCAACCAGCCGAGACGCTGCAGCAAAGGCTTGCTTGCGTGCACCCGCCAGTCGTACCGGATCTCCACCTCGGGTCCGTCCTGAGCGAACGTCCATCGGCCCGCGCCCTCGAGGTCGCCCCGCGCGGTCAGGGCGAACCCGGCATCGGTGATCGGTTCGGTGATCCGCAGGGTCCAGGTCAGTGTGTACGGCAGCCAGCCCTTCGTGTGCAGCTCGACCTCGCGACCGACGCCCGTCGGTTCGCCCTCGGCGACGAGCCGGGTGCTCACGTAGACGGAGGGCCACCAGCGCGGGAGTGCCTCACCGTCACCGAGGACGGCCTTGACCTCGTCGATGGTGCCTGCGACCCGCCATTCGGTGACGAACTCGTAGTCGTTGCCCACTCGGCGAAGATACGCCGAGTTCGCCTGCTCTCGCAGGGGATTCGCCCCGTCAGCCAGGGTCGATGCTCGCGCGAACGGCAGCGACGAACGCGTCGACATCGGCGACGGTCAGGGTGAGGTTCGGGTGCCGAAGCCGACCGGTCGGCTCGATGCCTGGGACCGGTGCCCGGAACGTCAGGCAGGCGCCTCGGTCACCATTGGTCGCGAATGTCAGCCCTCGGTCGCTGATGGCCAACCTGGCCGGGCCCGCGGTCTTGACGAACCGGAACGGTCCCGTCACCTCCACCGAGCCGATGTTGGCCAGCGCGGTCGTCACCCGCCACGGCCCGAACCGCGCATCGAGCCGTCCGTCGGACAGCGTCACCAAGGCCCGGGCCTCGGTCACCCCGAAGAGCCAGCTGAGGCGTCGGTACGACGGGTCGAATGCGAACCCGAACGTGCGGCTGTCGGCAGGCTGGGTCACGAGTATCCCTTCAGGGTCAGGAGCAACGTCAGGGGCTGGCCGCCCGCCAGTCCGGGAAACCCTCCGAGAAGCTCAGCCCAAGCAACCTGTGCAGTCCGGAGCCGTTGCTGTTCATCACCCAGAGGTCGTCAAGCAGGCTACCCCGGTCGCTGCCGAACGCGATGAGCTGTCCGTCAGGCGACCCGGCGAGACGCAGGCCCTGGTGACATGCTGGCGCCGTGAGGTTCCTCGTCTACGGTGCCGGCGCGGTGGGGGGAGTCGTCGGTGCGCGGCTGTTCCAGGCCGGCCACGACGTCACGTTGCTGGCTCGGGGCGAGCACGCCGCTGCCATCCGCGCCGATGGTCTGCGGCTGGAATCGCCTGACGAGCACGTCACGCTGCCGGTGCCGGTCATCGAGGCCCTCCCCGAGCGCTGGCCGGCTCCCACCGTGGTGCTGCTCGCGGTCAAGTCCCAGCACACCCGGGATGCGGTTGACGCGATCTCTCGGGTCGGACCACCTGCGGCGGTGTGCTGCCTGCAGAACGGAGTCGACAACGAGCGAGTGGCCCTGAGGAGCCTCGCAGAGGTCTACGGTATCTGTGTGATGCTGCCGGCCGAGCATCTGCAGCCTGGTGTGGTCACCGCCCATTCCACTCCCACGACCGGCATGCTCGACATCGGCCGCTACCCGACCGGCGTCGACAGCATCGCCGTCGATGTCGCGTCGGCGCTCTCATCGGCCACGTTCGTGTCCGAGCCGCGAGCCGACATCATGCGGTGGAAGTACCGCAAGCTGGTGATGAACCTCGGCAACGCCGTCCAGGCGCTCTGCGGGTCGATCGAGTCCCGCGACACGGTGATCGACCGGCTCGAGACGGAGGCGACCGCCTGCTTCGAGGCGGCCGGGATCGAGGTCGCGAGCGTCGAGGAGGATCGGGCTCGGCGAGCCGACCATCTCCGGATCCGGCCGGTCGAAGGTCGTCCTCGCGCGGGCGGCTCGTCATACCAGAGCCTCGAGCGACGGACCGGCAGCATCGAGGCCGACTACCTCAACGGTGAGATCTGCCTGTTGGGTCGGCTGTATGACGTCCCGACCCCGGCGAACGCGGTCGTCCAAAGGCTCGCCAACGAGGCGGCTCGACTCCGGCGACCGCCCGGGTGGTTGAGCGAGTCCGACCTGCTGGCGGCCCTCGACCGCGGCCGAGGCGGAATAGGGTGAGCAGGTGACCAGCCACGCGACGATCTCCGACGTGGTCGACGCGATGGAGCGGATGTTCCCGGCCCGGTGGGCCGAACCCGGGGACCCGGTCGGGCTGGTGGTCGGCGATCCCACGGCGGAGGTCCGGCGGGTGCTGTTCGCCGTCGACCCCGTGCAGGCGGTGACGAACGAGGCCGTCGACCACGAGGTCGACCTGCTCGTGACCCATCATCCGTTGCTGTTCCGAGCCGTGCACTCCGTGGCTGCGTCGACGCCCAAAGGGCGCGTGGTGCACGACCTGATCAGTCACGGCGTCGGGCTGCTGGTCGCGCACACCAACGCCGACTCACCGCCAGGCGGGGTGTCCGAGTCGATGGCCCTCGCACTCGGGCTGGATGAGCTTCGGCCCCTGGAAGCGGCCCCGCAGGACCCGCTCGACAAGCTCGTCACGTTCGTGCCCGTCGCCGACGTCGACTCGGTCATCGACGCACTCGCGGCCGCAGGAGCGGGGGCCATCGGCGACTATGACAGGTGCGCGTTCGTCTCGTCCGGGGAAGGAACGTTCCGGCCCGGCGACGGAGCACGTCCGACCATCGGTGCTGTCGGCCGGATCGAGGTGGTCGACGAACGGCGGGTCGAGATGGTGCTGCCGCGTCGACAGCGCGCCGGGGTGGTCGCCGCGCTCCGGGCGGCCCATCCTTACGAGGAGCCAGCCTTCGACGTGCTCGAGCTCGCGACGTGGCCGGGCGACCGGGGCACCGGACGCATCGGACGTCTGGCGCGGCCACTGTCGCTGAAGGAGTTCGCCGGCCTCGTCGTCGCCGCGCTCCCCGAGACCCAGGTCGGGGCGCGCGTCTCCGGAGACCTCGACCGGCCGGTGCAGACGGTGGGGCTGGTGGGCGGCGCAGGGGACTTCATGCTCGACACGGCGCGCGAGGCCGGGGTCGACGTCTTCGTCACGTCCGACCTGCGTCACCATCCGGCGTCGGAGCTTCGTGAGTATGCCGGTGCGCCCGCCTTGGTCGACGTACCACACTGGGCAGCAGAGTGGACCTGGCTGCCGCGGGCTGCCGAAGCGCTGGGCCGGGACGTCGAGAAGATGGGAAAGAGCGTGACGTGCGAGGTTTCGCGCATCTGCACCGACCCGTGGAACCATCGAACCGCATCCGACCCAAGGAGCAGACCCTGAAAGCAGACCCGTTCGCCCAGCTCAAGCTCGTCGACGTTCAGACTGTTGATGCGAGCCTCGACCTGCTCGCCCACCGGCTGGCCAAGCTGCCCGAGGCAGTAGCGCTCGCCGAGCTGACGCAGCGTCACGAGGACCTCTCGGCCGAACACGGACGCCTGCAGACCGAGGTCGACGACCTCGGACACGAGCAGCGCAAGGCCGACGCCGACGTGGAGCAGGTCAAGACCCGACGCAACCGCAACCAGGAGCGCATCGACGCGGGACAGGTCGGTGACCCCAAGCAGCTGCAGGCGATGCAGCACGAGATCGAGACCCTGGACAAGCGCATCATCGATCTCGAGGACGTCGAGCTCGATGTCCTCGAACGGCTCGAGAACACGCAGGCGCGCCTGGCTGCCGTCGGGGCGGAAGTGGCGGCGCTCGAGTCCGAGATCGCGGAGACGTCGGCCGCCAAGGAGGCCGCGGCGGCGAAGATCGCCAGCCAGCAGAGCGATGCCCGAGCCGAGCGCGAGACGCTCGTGGCCGACGTCCCGGCACCATTGCTCGCGTTGTACGAGAAGCTGCGTGCGGCGTTGGGTGGCGTGGGTGTGGGGGTCATCCAGCATCGCCGGTGCAGCGGCTGCCGGCTCGACATCGGCGCTGCAGACCTGGCCCGGATGACGGCGGCTCCGAGCGACGAGGTGCTCCGCTGTGAGGAGTGCGACCGCATCCTCGTCCGCACCCACGAGTCCGGTCTCTGAGCCCCGTGTCGGCGCCCTCGCGTGTGCTGGTCGAGGCCGACGGGGGCTCCCGCGGTAACCCCGGCCCGGCAGGTTTCGGCGCTGTGTTGCGCGACGCCGAGACCGGGGAGGTGATCGCCGAGGCCGCCGAGTCGATCGGGCGGGCATCCAACAACGTCGCCGAGTACCGCGGCCTGATCGCCGGTCTCGAGCTCTATGTCGAGCACACGCCGGATGCGCTGCTGGAGGTCCGTCTTGACTCCAAGCTGCTCGTGGAACAGATGGCCGGACGATGGAAGATCAAGCATCCAGATCTGCGGCCGCTCGCCGTGGCGGCGCAACGGTTGGCGCCGTTCGGCACCGTGTGGACCTGGGTGCCCCGCGAGCGCAACCAGGCCGCCGACAGGCTCGCGAACCTCGCCATGGACGCGGCGGCGAAGGGCGAGGTCTTCGTCCCGAGTGGCGATGGAGAGGAACCCGCGGCTGAGTCGAGCGTGGCCCACCCGCTGCTCGCCTGGAGCGAGCTCGACGCCAACCCGACGAAGCTGATCTTCCTGCGCCACGGCGAGACTCAGCACACCATCGAGAAGAAGTTCTCCGGGCCGGGCGGCGCGGACCCCGGGCTCATCGAGTCGGGGGTCGAGCAGGCCCGGCGAGCCGCTCGGCTGCTCAGCGAGTCGGGCGGGATCGATGTGATGGTCGGCTCGCCGCTTCGTCGTACCCGCGAGACGGCGGAGGCGGTCTCCGCCAGCCTCGGACTGCCGGTGGAGATCGACCGTGGGTTCCAGGAGTGCGCCTTCGGCGACTGGGACGGGCTCACCATGCACGAGGTGCAGGAGCGGTGGCCGGCCGAGCTGTCGGAGTGGCTGGGATCGCGCACGGCCCGGCCACCGGGCGGCGGCGAGTCGATCACGGACGTCCAACGGCGCGTTGAGGCGTCGCTTCTCGAGACGATCGAGAAGCACCGCGAGCAGACCGTCCTGGTGGTCAGCCACGTCAACCCGATCAAGCTGGCGGTGCGCTACGCCCTGCAGACACCGTGGGAGGTCACCCACCGGATGGTGCTGGCGCCGGGGTCCTTGACGACCCTGTGGTTCTACGAGTCCGGCGTGGGCGTGATGCGGCACTTCTCCGTCGTCCCCTGACCTGCGCCCCGCCGTGTCCGGGTGGTCCGTCACGTTCCGGGGAAGGCCAACCGCCGTGTCCGGGTGGTCCGTCACGTTCCGGGGAAGGCCAATCGCCGTGTCCGGGTGGTCCGTCACGTTCCGGGGAAGGCCAATCGATTTGCCCACCCCAGAGCGTGACGGACCAACCTTCTATGTACGGCCGGACGAGAGCCCGCACCTGAGGAAGCCCGCCACGGAGCGGGAGCCGACCACGTGGGTCAGCTTCCCGCTCCGTGACGGACCAGGTGATCAGGCTGGTGGGGACGAGCCCGCGACCGGAGGTCAGACGGGTTCGAGCTCCAGCTCGCGCTCAGTCTCCGGCTCCGTCTCGCCCCGTGGTGCCGGCGGGGTCGTACGGCGGATGAGCAGTCCGGTGACCAGCAGGGCCGCGGCCAGCAGGATCGCGGCCACGCCGAAGGCGGCGTCAGCGCCGGTCACGAAGGCGTGCCGAGCCTGCTCGGCGGTGGTGCCGACGGCGTTCGCCGGCGACGTGTTGTCGCTGGCTGCGCCGAAGACCGTGACCAGGATCGCCAGCCCGACGGACGCGCCAACCTGCTGGGAGACATTGACGAGGCCCGAGGCCGCTCCGGCGAGCTTCGGCTCCACTGCGTGCAGAGCTGCCGAGGTCAGCGGGACGAAGGCGGTGCCGTTGCCGACTCCGAGCAGCAGAAGCGGTCCGAGGATGCTGAGGTAGCCGCTGGACTCCCCGAGCTGGGTCAGCCAGAGCATGCTCAGCATGGAGAGCGTGACACCGGTGAGCATGACGCGCCGCTCACCGAAGCGGGCGACCAGGACGCGGGCACTCGCCTGTGAGCTGACGAAGAGTGCCACCGTCACCGGCAGGAAGCCGAGGCCGGTCTGCAGCGGGTCGTAGCTCAGCACATCCTGCATGAACTGGGTGAGGAAGAAGAACATCCCGGTCATGCCGGCGATCATGAGCAGTCGAGCGAGGTAGCCACCAAGCCGGGTGCTGTCGGCGAAGAGCCGCAGCGGGGTGATGGGGGCGGCTGCGCGGTGCTCGTTGAGCACGAAGGCGCCGAGCATCGCCACCCCGAGACTGAGCGCGCCGATGGTCGTGGCGTTGGCCCAGCCCTCGGTGGCCGCGTGGACGAACCCATAGACCACCGAGGTGGTGCCCAAGGTGGAGGCGATCGCACCGGGCAGGTCGAAGTGGCCACGCTGCCGTGGCGTCTCGGCGATGGCCACGGCCGCGCCGAAGAGGACGAGGACACCGATCGGGACGTTGACGAACATCACCCAGCGCCAGGAGGCGAACTGCACCAACAAGCCACCGGCCAGCAGGCCGATCGCGGCGCCGCCGACGGACACGGCGGTGTAGAGACCGAGGGCCCGGGTCCGTTCACGACCCTCGGCGAACGTCGAGGTCAGGAAGGCCAGCACCGCAGGTGCGGCGAGTGCGGCACCGACGCCTTGCAGCGTCCGGGCCGCCAGCAGACCCCAGGATGCGGTGGCGAGCCCCCCGAGCAGCGATGCCACCGTGAAGAGCGCCATGCCGGCGAGGAAGGTACGTCGCCGGCCGAGCAGGTCGCCCATGCGGGCACCGAGGAGAAGCAGCCCGCCGAAGGCGAGCGTGTAGGCGTTGAGCACCCAGGACAGCCCGGCGGGGGAGAAGTCCAAGGCGGTCTGCATGTCCGGCAGCGCCACGTTGACGATGCTCATGTCGAGAATCACCATCAGCTGGGCCACCAGGATGACGGGAAGAAGGAGTCGGGCGGCGCGCGGCCGGGTGGGCTGCGTGCCGTTGACCGCCGTACCGCGGGCGGAACTCACGGTTCCAGCCGAGGCGGTTTCGGGGATAGTCTTGTGAGGCACGAAGGTGTTCCTTTGATGTAGAGTGGATGAAGCGGATGGGCCCTCCGGTTAGTATATGGAGGCAGCCTCCGGTTATGCAAGGTGAATTTCCGTGCGAGTGAGGCAGGTGACATCGGTGGAGACGACAACGACCGATGCGTCGGCTGTTGAGCGAGGCGCGTCGGCCGGCGCGGCTGATGGCGACACGGTCGCGAGCGTCTCTGCTCCGCGCCCACTGCGCGCCGATGCGCAGCGCAACTACGACAAGCTCATCGCCTCCGGCCGCTCGATGTTCACGGAGCGGGGCTCCGAGGCTTCCCTCGAGGACGTCGCCAGGCGAGCCGGCGTCGGCATCGGGACGCTCTACCGGCACTTCCCCACGCGGCTCGCGCTCCTCGAGTCGATCTACCGTGAAGACGTCGACCACCTGTCGGAGCTCGCGACCAGGCTCGCGGAGACAGAGACGCCATGGGAGGCCACCGTGCAATGGCTCGAGGCGTTCAGCGGCTACGCCGCCACCAAGCGGGTGCTCTTCCGCGAGATCGCCGAAGTCGCGGGCACCGAGGCGTTTGTGCTGTCCCGCTCCCGGGAGGTCATCATGGCGGCCGCCGAGCTGATCATCGGCGGTGCCCAGCAGGCGGGTGTCGTCCGCACCGACATCGAGGTGGGCGACGTCGTCCGGCTCGTGGGCGGCTGCACGCTGATGCCGGGCTCAGACGTCGAGCAGCAGCACCGGATGCTCCGCCTGGTGCTCGACGGCCTGAAGGTCTGACGCCCGCCGAGCCGGCAGGTTCTTCCGGTCGAGCCGTCAGGTTCTTCCGGTCGAGCCGTCAGGTTCTTCCGGTCGAGCCGTCAGGTTCTTCCGGTCGAGCCGTCAGGTTCTTCCCGCCGAGCCGTCAGGTTCTTCCGCCGCGCCATCGCCACACCGCATCAGCGCCCCGTCCAGCGCGGGCCGCCTCGCTCAGTGCAGCTCGGTGACGATCACGTCGATCCCGCCCGGTCTGCCCGGCGTCGGCTCGACGATCCAGCCCAGGCGACTGAGCAGCCGAACCAGACCTCGGGTGCTGGCTGGGTTCGCGCCGTCCTCGAGGAGTTGGGCGACCAGCCGGCCCTTCGTGGCCTTGTTGAAATGGCTCACCACAGTGCGGACTCCCGCCGTTTCCTGCAGCACCCGGATGGCGACGACCCGGTCAGCCACCACCGCGGGCGGACGCCAGAAGCTCGCGTAGGTCCCGGAGCGCAGATCCACCACCAGGCCGCGCTCGGCCGCCGGCACGAGAACTGCGTCGAGCGGTTGTCGCCAGGCGGACGCGATCGTGCCGACACCCGGCAAGCTGGCACTCCCGCTCAGCCGGTACGACGGGATGCGGTCCGCCAGTCGAACCACTCCGAAGAGCGCGCTGGTGACAAGAACTCGGCTGGCGGCGCGTCGCTTGGCGGCCGGAGTCAACGACGCCAGGTCAAGGGCGTCGTACAGCACGCCGGTGTAGATCCGCCCGGCCGGCGCGGTCGGCGCGGTCAGTAGGCCGGCGTTGCGGACGATGTCGGTGGACTGGCCCGCCGTCAGGCCGAGCATTCGTCGGGCTGTCTCCGGGTCGCTTCGGCAGACGTCGATGAGGGCACTCAGGAGCCGGGCGCGCGTGGGGGTGAGCTCGGGATGACTGAGCGTCTCGAGGTGCAGCACTTTGCCGCGGGTCGGGAGTGCCTTGCTTTCGGACGGCGGCAACAGGATCAGCACTCGGCGAGCCTAAATCAGACGGCGGCAGCAGGTTCAGCACCCGGTGAGCCTCCGAGGACGGCGTGGACACGACGAGCACGCGGTGGGCCCCATCGGCCGATGTGACGCCCTCGGGGTGTGCACCTGGTCCTGGCCCCGCATAGGCTCGTGTCCTCCCACCGGGGGGAGAGTGGGCGAGGAGAGGGGTAGCAGTGCCGAGACGGGCCGTCAGGCTACGTGACGAACGCTCGGGTGTGTTCGCTGCCGGGATGCGGGCGATCGAGACCGAGCTCGACCTGCCGGGGGAGTTCCCCGCCGAGGTGCTGGCCGCGGCGGCCGATGCGGCAAAGCGTCCACGCCTGCCGGAGCTCGACAAGACCGACGTGCCGCTCGTGACGATCGACCCACCGGGCTCGATGGATCTCGACCAAGCGGTGCATATCGAGCGTCGCGGCAAGGGTTATCGCGTGTTCTACGCGATCGCGGACGTGGCGGCGTTCGTCGATCCGGAAGGTCCGGTCGACCTCGAGGCGCACGCCCGCGGCGAGACGCTTTATGCCCCCGATCACCGAGTCCCGCTCTACCCACCCGTGCTCTCGGAGGGAGCGGCCAGCCTGCTCCCCGGCGAGCTTCGGCCGGCGCTGCTGTGGACGATCGATCTCGACGCCTCGGGAGAGGGCACCCGGGTGGACGTGGTCCGAGCCAAGGTGAGGAGCCGGGCGCGCTGCGACTACGAGGCTGTGCAGCAGCAGCTCGATGACGGCTCCGCCGACGAGGTGTTCACGCTGCTCCGTGAGGTGGGAGAGCTTCGGCTGCACCGGGAGGCCGAGCGCGGTGGCGTCAGCCTGCCCCTTCCCGAGCAGGAGGTCGTCGTCTCAGCGGATGGCTGGTCGCTCCACTTCCGGAGGGTGTTGCCGGTCGAGCAGTGGAACGCCCAGATCTCGCTGGTCGCCGGCATGGGTTGTGCGGAGATCATGCTCTACGGCGAGGTGGGGATCGTGCGGACCCTGCCGGCTCCGCAACACGCCGCGGTCGCGAGGCTCCGCCGTACCGCCCAGGCACTGCGGCTGGAGTGGCGCGCCGAGGTCACATATCCCGACTTCGTCCGCTCGGTCGACCCCAACAGCGATGCCGGAGCGGCGATGCTCAACGCGTGTGCGACGTTGCTGCGAGGGGCGGGCTATGTGGCCTTCGACGGTGGTGTGCCCGCGCGGATCGAGCACGCCGCACTCGCGTCGGAGTATGCCCACACGACCGCGCCGTTACGGCGGCTGGTCGACCGTTATTCGGGTGAGGTGGCGGTCGCGCTGTGTGCAGATGTGCCGGTGCCCGACTGGGTGCGGGCGAGGCTGCGCGACCTCCCCAAGGAGATGGACGGGGCCGAACGGCGCGCTCACCGGTTCGAAGGGGCGGTCGTGTCGCTCGTCGAGGCCGGCATCCTGGCGTCCCGCGTCGGCGAGACGTTCGCCGGGGTCGTCACCGAGATCGACGAAGATCGACCGTCGGCGGGTTCGGTCATGCTGCGGGAGCCAGCCGTCGAGGCGCGCGTGAGCACGCCCGGCGATCGGGCCCTGCCCCTCGGCGACGCGGTGTCGGTTCGGCTCGTCGAGGCGGATCCCGCGACCCGCGTCGTCCGCTTCGAGCTGGCTCCCTAACGGCATCCTCACGGCGTCGCGGCGCCTCAGAATGCGAGGAGTACGGCGACCCCGCGGTACGCTTCCCACGCGGGCGAGCCGACCGGGCGGCCGCGGCGCGGGGCGACTGACCGTCGTACCGCGCTGAGGAAGGTCCGGACTCCGCAGGGCACAGTGGTGGGTAACGCCCACCCGGGGCAACTCGCGGGACAGTGCCACAGAGACAGACCGCCAGCGGCCCGGACGCTTGCGTCAGGGTGCGGGTAAGGGTGAAACGGTGGTGTAAGAGACCACCAGCGCCTCGGGTGACCGGGGCGGCTGGGTAAACCCCACTGGGAGCAAGACCAAGAAGGCCATCCCGACGAGTCGGGATAGCCGCGCAGGCGCCGCAGACCTCGGTCTGCGAACGGACGGCCCGTCCGAGCCTGCGGGTAGGTCGCACGAACGCGTCGGCAACGGCGCGTCAAGATGGATGGCTGCTCAGGGTGCCTCGGTGACGAGTCGCCCCCAACAGAATCCGGCCTATGAGTCGGCTCGCCCGCTTTGCCCGCTCTGAACAGGGCCTTTCAGTGGACGTTGCCGCGTTCGCCATCGTCCGCAAATCGTCCGCAAGAAGGACGGCGTCCACGGCCTCTCGGGTCCGGTCGTCGCTGTCTGGCCACAGATGCGAGTAGGTGTCCAGGGTCTCTGTGGCGCTCGCGTGACCGAGCCTGGCCTGAACCGTCTTGACGCTCTCCCCGTGACGGATGAGCAGGCTGGCGTAGTAGTGCCGCATCGAGTGGTAGTGGGTGTCTGAGGGCAGACCGCTCGCTTTGAGAGCAGGTCGCCAGATGCGCTGAAAGAAGGAGGCTCGACGCACCGGCAGATCGTCCAGCGTGAACAGCAGGCCGTCGGGACCCGTTCCATACTCAGCGAGGTGAGCGGCGAGGGCATCCACGACGACCTGGGGGAGTGGGATGCTGCGTACGCTCGCCGCTGTCTTGGGGGGACCGAAGAAGGGCGCTCGTCCGGTGACCTTGATGAGCTGGCGGTCGACGGTCGACCGTCCGGCGAAGGAAGTCGACGCGGTCAACCGATGAGCCCGAAGCACTCGCCCTGCCGCATGCCTGTGCCGACAGCCAACGTAACCATGGCCTTGAAGTCGGCCCGGGCATCGCGTCATGGAGGGCATGAATCTGCTCGGTTGTAGGGGGCACGACGCGGCACGGTCTGCGTCTTCGGGAGCTTCGAGCCATCGCAAGGGTTACCGGTGATGCGCCGGTCGCGGAGGGCGGCCCGGAACACGCCGGAGACGATGCTGTGAGCAACCGCGATGGTGGCTGGGGCAGAGGGGTCGCTGCTTGGTACGCGGATCCCCAGTCTCGAGCCGTTTGATCCAGCTCTGAACATCGCTCGGCAGAATGCTCGACAGCGTGCGAGCCCCGAAGGTTGGATAGGCGTACCGGCGCACACCAATTCGTAGTGATTCTGAGTGGTCGGCCGATGAACCTGCACCGCTCGCCACTGCTCGGCGTATGCCTCGAATGTGGTCTGGCCGGCCTGAGGGTCGACGTACTGACCTGTCACAACCGCCGTTGTGACCTCGTCGAGCCACCGCTGCGCGTCAGCCTTCCGCGGGAACCTGCGGGCGTGTTCCTTACCTGCTGCGTCTCGATACCTCGCGCGCCAACGAGAGCCTTTTCCGTGGGATGCGGTCGGGAGCGCCTTGCCATCCTTCTTGGTGTACCAGTTGTCCTCGACGCTCTTACTTGCCATCAGCGCCCGCTCCGTTCACTGGATAGTTCGGCGGCATGCGGATGCGCACGAACCTGCCCAGAGGTTTCCTCGACGCTCTTGAGGTGTTCGCGCTGCCGCAGGAGGTTCGCACGTCGCGCGAGATCGCTTCTCGGATGCTGGCCAGGCGTTCATGCTCCTCCCTGGTAGCGAGCCCGACGCGAGCGTCAGCGCGGTGGTCTGTGGGTGGTTGCTTTGCTGTTCGAGCCAGGTGTGGACTTCGGTGCGCCAGTAGCGGACGCTGCGGCCGATGCGGAAGCCGCGGGGTCCGGTGCCGAGGTGGCGCCAGTAGCGCAGGGTGGCGAGGGGGACGCGGACGACGTTGGCGACCTCTTGCATGGTGAGCAGCTCGTCGTTCGCATGGGTGTTGACGGGCTGGTCGATGTGGTGTGCGGTGCTCATCGTGTGCCTCCTGGTGGTGGGTGCCGGCGGGGTCTGGCGGCTGCTGGTGGTGTCCGTTGGTTCTCGGTGTTGTTCCACGTCGACAAGCGTGGCCGGGGATGATGACCGACTTCCTACCCCCTGACGCGGTGACCGGTGGGGGTAGGTTGTCTGGCGGGTGGTGTTTGGGCAGGTCAGACGGCATCCGGGAACGTACCCCGAAAGTTTCTGCGGTACTGTGGGCGAGGCAGCTCGCGCCTTGTGGTGGGACTGTTCGGCCACTGGGCTCAGGGTGGTCCGCGGGTACGACGGCTACGCTCGGGGGAAGGTGGGTTCTGGAGTGCGGGTTCGGGGTGGTGGGCTTGTTCGGCGAGCCAGCGGATGAGTTCGCTGCGCCAGTAGCGGACGTGGCGGCCGACCTTGAAGCTTGTCTGGTCCGATGCCGCGGTGTCGCTAGTAGCGCATGGTGTCGATCGAGGAGCCGCAGGAAGTCGGCGGCTTCGTCGATGCAGAACATCAGGTCGTTGACGTGGTTGTCGTCGTTGGGTGGTGTGGGCATGTGCTCTCCTTGTTGGTTGTCCCTATCCCCTGCAAGCGCACTGGAGGGCTCGCGAGTGGACACCTCGATCCGAAACTCGTCGCGTGGCGACCGACCTCGGCCCTCCCGGACCCGCTGACCGGGTGCTGCTACATATAGGCGTCGCGGGGGTCCGCAAGCGGACACCCATGCCCAACAGATCTCGTGGGCGTCCGGGCGTTCGGAGCGCGGAGCGTGGCCGGACCTGGTCGCAGCACCGGGTTATCGGCCGATGCTTGGTCCGCGTTCAGGGCGGCGTGGTCGGGGTGGTGCGGCCCGATCGGTGGGCTTGTTGCTGGCGTGCCACCGCGCCTGGGCTCTGGCGGGCGGCGGTCTCGCGTTGGGCGGCTCGGTCGGCGGCCCACTGCCTGCGTTCGGCGTTCGAGAGCACCTGCGGGGAGGACGCGGATGGCCGGCTCGTCGTGGAGGCGGTCGACCGCGTGCTGTGGCGGTCTGGAGGTCGCGCTCGACGACGGCCAGCTGCTCGGTGACGCTGGCGAGCCGCCCGACGGGGTCGGGGGCATGGGCGGCACAGCCCGTAGCGGGCGTAGCTCGTCGTACATCGTGTTGTCGAGTCGGGTGCGGGCCTTGTCGGCGGTCTCGAACGCCGCCCAGGCGGTGCGCTCGAGCCTGGCGGTGGGCGTCGGCGTCGGGATGGGCCTCGGCCACCTGGCGGGTGACGTAGGCGTTGATGCTGGTCCTCGATCCGGCTGTCCGTGCAGCCACCTCACCTGCAGGGCGAGGTCTGACCGGGTCGGTCGGCAGGTCGGGGTGGACCGGACGCCACCGCTGCGCGAATGCCGCCAGCTCGTCGGTGGCGGCGTGGACTTGGCGGCGGCGTTGGCCGAACCGGCCCGTCCCCTGGTCGACGACACCGGCTGCCTGCTGGGCGTGCGCAGGTCGTTGTCGCCAGGCGTCCCAGACCCGAGCTCCGCAGATCGGCCGTCTCCGACGCCATCGTGGTGTCGAGGTCGGTCGACCCGGCTCCGCGCGTCGAGCCAGCTCGTGCTTGGCGGTGGACTGTTCGGCGTCGCAGCCGCTGCCGGTCCGGGGCGAACCTGGCCCGGATCGCGGCCACCTGCTGCAGAGCGTCCCGCTCGCCGGTCAGACGCTGGCTGCTGCTCGGTGAGGTCGGCTTGCTGGGTCCACGCGGCCCGCAGCTCGGCCAGCACCTCGTCCAGCCCACGGACCGGGATCTGCGTGCCGTACCGGTCGACGTCCTCGACGGCCCGTTGGGCGGCGACGGCGGGTCCGAGGTCGGCCCGGTCCCGGCCGAACACGTCGTCCCACTGCCGCCGGGCGTCGTCGATGTCGTCGGCGACGAGGTGGACGACGTTGTCGATCGCGGCCGCGGGTCATCGCCGACATAGGCCGAGGCGGCCGCTGGTGTGCTCGCCGAGGACCAGGTGGCCGGTGCCGGTGGTCTCGCCTTGGGCGCCGTAGACGGTGGTGGCGTACGCCAGCTCGACATGCTCACGCACATACGCGGCGGGGACGGTACGCGTGACGTCGGTGGCCCGTCGGCCGCGAAGGGTGAGGCTGCCGTCGGCGCCGACAGCGGTGACCGTCCAGGTGTCACGGTTGGTCGACGCCGAGGTCGCGGTCGTTGCGGCGGGTCGCGACCCGGTCCCCGACCCCGACCCGTTCACCCGCCCCGGTGACCATCGCGTGGTTGTCGTCGACCTGGCCGGCGGCGACCAGCCGGTCCCGGATCGCCCCGTTCAACGCGGCGGCCTGCTCGCGGGTGTCGGCCATCACCAGCAGTCCCGATGGTGCTGCGCCGACCTGTGAGGATGGCGTCGGCGGCCAGCTGGGCGAGCGCCTGGGTGCGTTCGGCCTCGCTGGGGTAGATCCGGACCTGGCCACGGCGGCCAGAGTGCATCCCACACCTCACCGACATGCTCACCGTTCGCCTCACCAGACCTGCTCACCAGTCGCCTTTCCAGGGAGACGGCGTACGGTAGGTGCTCCGGTGCGCAGGGCGAGGCTGATCGCGGCGTACTCCGGGTCGGCGAACCGGTGCACCACGTCGAGGTCGACGTGAGCCTCCGGGGTGACCCAGCGGGCGGCCAGGTCGAGGACCCCGCCGCGGCCCGACGGCGGGCAGCTGGTGCCGGTCACCGACGAACGCGACCCGGGCGCCGCATCTCGTCGGCGACGGTGAGCAGCGCGCGGGCGGTGTCCTGGTCGAGCATCCCGGCCTCGTCGACCAGCAGGAGGTCACCCGGCGCGCAGGACCGCGCTCCGGGTCGCCGGTGTCGGCGGTCGGTGCGGGTCCAGCGGCCGTCGTCGTCCCACCGGAACCCGTGCTGATGGACCAGCCAGGCGGCCGAGACCGCCGCGTGCCGACCTCGCGGGCGGCGACCTGGGCCGCCTTCAGCGTCGGGGTCACCACCACCATCCGATGACCCTGCGCTTCGAGCGGCGGTCTTGGCGGCGGCCAGGGTGGTGGTCTTGCCCGCCCCCGCGGCGCCCTCGACGACCACCAGCTGCGGCGTCCCGGCGAGGACCGCGACCGCCGCGTGCTGGGCCTCGTCGAGACCCTCGCACCAGTCGGCATCGAGTCCGCCGGCGTCGCCGGCGCGTCGGCTCGGGAGGCGAGCCGGGTGACGATGTCGGCCTCGACGGCGAGCACCTGCGGTGAGGTGAGGGACCGGACGTGCTCGGGCACGTCCGGCCGGTCCAGCAGCGGGACACACGCCTCGATGACGCGGGCGGTGAGGTCTTCGGCCAGCTCGATCCGCACCGCCGCGTCGGCCACGAGGCCGGTGGCGGCGATCCACTTCTCGACCTCGCCCGCGGATGTCGGCGGGGTTCCACGCCGACCGGCGTGCACCGAGCCGGGTCAGGACCGCCTCGACGGCGCCGTCCGCGGTCGAGCGCACCCGACACGGGGCGCGTCGACGACGCATGGGAAGTCCGGGCTGCGGCGTGGGTCGCGGTAGCCGAGGTCGTGCAGCTCGTCGTTCCAGCGCGGCGACCAGCTCGGCGCCGTCGGTGGGGACGACCTTGTCCGGGCGGGCGTCCTTCCAGGCCCGCCGGTCCCACGACCGCCGCACCCGCGGCCCGGGCTCCTCGCCGGGGTTGCGCGGCACGCCACTCGGCCTCGTACCGGTCGATGTTGCGGCCGATCTGCGCCGCCCGCTCACTGAACCGCGCCCACGTACGGCGCCAGCTCGGCCACCTCACCGGACGCCGGGTCGAGGGTGAACCCGGCCGCGGCCAGGGCGGCCCGGAAGCCGGGGTCGGTCATCACCGCGGCGTGGCCGATCCCGTTGAGCGCGTCGATGCGAGTCGCGGAACCCGACCGTGTGCAGCCCCCGCCACTTCCCGTCGGCGAACACCCGGGCGTTGATCTGCAGATGCAGATGCCGGTGCGGGTCACCGGCCCGCGACGTGTAATGCCGGACCGTGACGGCCTCGATCCGCTCGACCGGGACCTGCACCTGCCGGCCCCGCGGCCCGACCCGGGTGGTGGCGTGCTCGGCGACCCAGCCGATGATCTGCTCGGCCGCCCGGTCCTGCGCCGCGTCGTACGCCGCCGCCACCTCGGGGTCCAGCGCTGCGGCCAGGGACCAGGACTTCGGGCCGTTGACCGTGATCTCGACGAACCGGACCGCGTTGCCGTCCTTGCGCAGCCGGCCGCGTGCCTCACCGGTCGACGGGGTCGAGGCCGGCGACCCACGCGCTCATACCCGTCCCCGTCCAGCTGCGCCGAGGTGCTCGACGCGCGGTGCCGGGTGCGGCGGCGAACCGTGCGCGCCAGACCCGCTGCCCTCGGCCAGGTAGTAGTCATCGACGCGCGACCGGTCAGCCTCGACATACGCGCCGCGCCGCCGACGCCGCGCCCCGGTAGACCTTCACACCACCATGCATTACCAATCACAACCAACAATTCGGCCCGAGAAACGGATCGTGGGCCGCCCGGCAGGGCGGCCCATCTACGTCATTCGTAGCATGCGTGCCGACGATCTGAGAGGGCGGAAAGGCGTGTCGACGGGTTGTTGGAGGAGGAAGTTGAGCGGCCAGTGATGGTCAGCGATATCCAGCGATTCAGGGGTCGAGCGGGATGCATCGGAGGAGGCTGTGGAAGGGTCCCGTCATTCTGGCGCACCGCTCCGTGCCGACGATCTGAGAGGGCGGAAATGGCGTGTCGACGGGTTGTTGGAGGAGGAAGTTGAGCGGTCAGTGATGGTCAGCGATATCCAGCGATTCAGGGGTCGAGCGGGATGCATCGGAGGAGGCTGCGGCAGGGTCCCGTCATTCAGGCGCACCGCTCCGTGCGCGTCCGTTGGCGAGACTTCATGTCGCAGTAGCGGCGACGGGCCGGAGAGGTTGTAGGACCAGGCGGTCCAGGGTGTCGGCGTCGAGGGGTTTGGAGAGCAGGAAGCCTTGGACTTCGTCGACACCCTGGCGGCGTATGTGGTCGAGTTGGTGGGTGGTCTCCACGCCTTCGGCGACAGTGCGCACGCCCAGGTCGTGGCCGAGTTGGACGAGGGTGTGGATGATGGCGTCCGAGTCGCGAGAGCGAGTGATGGCGTCGATGAAGGCGCGATCGATCTTGAGGGTGTCGACTGGGAAGCGTTGTAGATAGGCCAAACTAGAGTAGCCGGTACCGAAGTCGTCGAGGGCAATCTGTACGCCAAGCCGTTTGAGCTGGTTCAGGCGCCCGGCGATGTCATCCAGATCGCGCATGAGCGCAGTTTCGGTGATCTCGAGAGTGAGCGCGGTGGCCGGCAGGCCGCTGGCGGTGAGCGCGTCGCGGACGTCGTCGATGATGTCGTCGGTGTCGAGCTGTCGGGCAGAGACGTTGACGGAGACACTGAGGTCGTTGCCGGCGGTTCTCCACGCCTGCATCTGGATGCATGCTTGGACCAGGACCCAGCGACCGACCTCGAGGATGTCGCCGCTGGATTCCAGTGCGGGGATGAACTCCTGGGGTGCGAGTTCGCCCCGCGTGGGGTGTTGCCAGCGAATGAGTGCTTCGACGCCGATGAGAGTGAGATCAGCTAGGCCGTAGATGGGTTGGTAGACGAGACGGAACTGCCCCTGCCCCTGCTCCTGGGCGGCGAGCAGGTCGGCGTCCAGCTCGGTCCGCGGCCACTGTTCCTGGTCCGGTGCGGGGCGGAACACTTCGTAGCGGTCTCGGCCGGCGGCCTTGGCGTGGTAGAGCGCCGTGTCGGCGGCGCGGAGGAGCGCCGCGGCGCCGTCCTGGTCGCCGTGGCCGAGCGCGATGCCGATGCTGGCGGTCAGTCGGACTGTCACGGGCTGGGCGTCGGTGGCGGTGTCGAGGGTGAAGGGTTGGCGCAGCAGGTGGAGCAACCGGTCTGCGAGGAGCTCGGCGGCCTGCGGGTTCGATGAGCCGTCCAGCACCACGACGAACTCGTCGCCCCCGAGACGTCCCGCGGTGTCGACTTCACGCACGATGCTGCTCAGGCGGGCCGCGACGGCCTTTAACAGGCTGTCGCCAGCCTGGTGGCCGAGGGTGTCGTTGACGTCTTTGAATCCGTCGAGGTCCAGGAACAGGGCCGCGCACGCGCCACCCTCGCGACGGACCCGAGCCGTGACCTGGTCGAGCCGATCCATGATCAACGCCCGGTTGGGCAGCCCGGTCAGCGCGTCATGCAGGGCCAGATGCTCCAGCTCGGCCGACTTCGCGTCGGCCAGGGCGAGGGCCGCCCGCTGCCCGGCCACCAGGCCGCGGATTGCAGGCAGCAGGACAAACGCGACAGCGACCAACATCACGACCCGCAGGACATCATCGGCTGGCGGCGGCGGAATCATCAACGTGACCAGCAACACCGCGGCGACGGAGGTCGCGAATTGCAGATGTCGCCGCGTCTCATACAGCGCGAACCAGATGAGCGGAACGAGGTTCAAGACGAGCACATGTGAGTTCACTCCCTTGTCCGAGTGCATGTATCCGTCGATCAGCACCAGTGCAGGTACACCCGCCGCGGCCTGCGTCCAACGCGGAAAGCGGCGCCACGGCAACCACAGCATGAGTCCCATGACGACCGCGGCAGCACAGACGGTGAAGATGAAGATCGTGGACGCGATGCTGACCTGAGGGTTGAACGCCATCGACACCACCGCCACCGCAACCACGGTGAAGAACGGCGCCAGACGTCTGCCGCTGGCCGGGGCAGCCAACGGTCCCAACTCCTCGAGCGCATCGGGGCGCTCGGGCATCAATGCAGGATCACGGGCGGACCGGCTCACGACTCCTATCATCAACACTTGCAACATCGAGTAACAGAGGCGAACGTCCCCATCGAACCCCAGATCCAGGCGAACAGACCCGCTCTGGGGTCGAGCCCTCTCTGTCAACCTCTGGTGAGACACCTTGTCTGGTAGGAAATACCGAGCGATGAGGGTGAGATCTGGAGAGAGGTTCGATGACTGTCACGATGCCCGCGCCCCGGCTGGGGGATGCTGTGCGGGTGGAGGAGGTTCCCGACCCGCAGGTCCCGGAGCGGGCCAGGCGCAGGACGTATACGGCGAAGTACAAGGCGCAGATCCTGGCAGAGTACGACGCGGCCGACCGCGACGGCCGGGGCGCGTTGATGCGGCGGGAAGGTCTGTACTCGTCGCTGCTCAGTGAGTGGCGCAAGCAGCGCGACAAGGGCGCCATGGAGGCGTTGGCCAAGACCAGGGGCCGTCCGCCGGCCGACCCGGTCGATCGGGAGAACGCCCGCCTCAGGGCACAGGTCGCCAAGCTGGAAGCCGAGCTGGACACGTCTCGGCGGGTGATCGAGGTGCAGGGAAAGCTCTCCGCGCTGCTGGAACAGCTCGCCACTGGCGGCGCGACCGACGAACCCCCGGCGAAGTGACCGCCCTGATCACCAACGCCGTCGACGCGGCGGTCGACGAGCTGGTCCCCCTGGTCGGTGCGAAGGCCGCCTGCGAAGCGGTCGGCGTGGCGCGCGCCAGCTACTACCGTGTCCGCCCGGCGGCCCAGCCGCCGTCCGGGCAGGCATCCGAGCCGCCGCCGTCCGTGGCACCTCCGCGACGGCGCGGTGGCGGCCAACAGCAGCCCAGGGCGTTGACCTTCGACGAGCGCGAGAGGGTGATCCAGGTGCTGCACTGCGAGCGGTTCGCCGATGCCGCCCCAGCGACCGTCTACGCGACACTGCTCGACGAGGGCACCTATCTGTGCAGCGAGTCGACGATGTATCGGCTGCTGCGCGAACGCGGCGAGACCGGCGACCGGCGGCGCCACGCCACCCATCCGGCCAAGGTCAAGCCCGAGCTCGTCGCGTCGGCACCGAACACTGTGTGGTCGTGGGACATCACGAAGCTGCACGGTCCGTCGAAGTGGACCTACTTCTACCTGTACGTGATCCTGGACATCTTCTCCCGCTACCCGGTCGGCTGGATGGTCGCCCACCGGGAGTCCGCGACCCTGGCCGAGCGGCTCATCACCAGCGCGGTCCGCCAGCAACACGTCGACCGAAACCAACTCACCCTCCATGCCGACCGTGGCTCGTCGATGGCGTCCAAGCCGGTCGCGTTCCTGCTCGCCGATCTCGGCGTCACCAAGAGCCACAGCCGGCCCCACGTGTCGAACGACAACCCGTACTCCGAAGCACAGTTCAAGACCCTGAAATACCGGCCTGACTTCCCCGACCGGTTCGGGAGCATCGAGGACGCCCGGGTCTTCTGCGACAGCTTCTTCCGCTGGTACGCCCACGAGCACCGCCACTCCGGTATCGGCCTGCACACCCCGGCCGACGTCCACTACGGCCGAGCCCCCGCGATCCGTCAGGCACGCAGCCGCGTCCTCGACGCCGCCTACCAAGCCCACCCCGAGAGGTTCGTCCGCATGCCACCCCAGCCGCCCCGGCTGCCCGGCACCGTCTGGATCAACAAACCCGAACAGAAGGAGGAACCGGCACAGTAGTTATCTCAAGAACGTGTCTCAAAAAGGTTGACAGGTTCCGAGCCCCTTGGGTCCCGACGATTCGGCCGCTGATCAGGACCTGCGCGACAACTCCAAGCACACCCGCCTCAAACTGGTGACTGCACAAGCGATACATCCGTTTGCTCCGGGCCGCCGAGCGTTGTGAAGGCCGCACAACGGGTACACAACGGGTACACGAGACAGTCACAAGCGACCGCTATGGACCAACCGTGACCAGGCATGTCGTAGCAGGTCAGCACCCCAGCGCCTTCGTCAAGGCGCACCGTGGTGCGCGAAGATTCGCTGTCTGGTGCGGCTGCGTTTGCAGTCTGGTCAGGGGCGGCTGGCTCAGGTGACAATGGCGGGTGTTCGTCGCGGTTGGACACCGTAGCCTCTGTAGTGCCTGTGAGCCTGTAGGTCAGCATGGTGGTGGAGGGCTTCCACGGGACCGTGGAATGTTGCCTTTGAGCACGAGCGTCAGACTTCTGATCATCCTTGCCCTCCCCGTGACGGACGCCGGACCGGTCCAGTCGCGAGTCAGGAGGGGCAACGTTATGGAGGTCGTGCATCCGCGGTGTGCGGGGATCGACATCTCGAAGAAGGACGCGAAGGTGTGTGTGCGGGTCGCCGGTGCGGGACGTCGGCGGACCGTGGAGATGGTGACCACCTGGGGTGCGACCACGAGCCGGGTGCTGGCGTTGCGTGAGCATCTGGTCGACGCCACAGGTCACGTGTGTGGTGATGGAGGCGACCGGGGACTACTGGAAGCCGTTCTACTACCTGTTGGAGGATGCCGGGTTCGAGGTGATGTTGGTCAACGCCCGGCATGTGAAGAACCTGCCGGGCCGCAAGACCGACGTCTCGGATGCCGCGTGGTTGGCGCAGCTGGGTGCCCACGGGCTGGTCCGCGGGTCGTTCGTGCCCCGGAGCCGATCCGTCAGCTGCGGGACCTGACCCGGACCAGGACCGTCGCTCACCCGCGAACGCGGCCGGGAGATCCAACGGCTGGAGAAGCTGCTGGAGGACGCCGGGATCAAGCTGTCGTCGGTCGCCTCCGACATCACCGGGGTGTCCGGGCCGGGCGATGTTGGAGGCGCTGGTCGGCGGCCAACGCGACCCGGCGGCGCTGGCCGATCTGGCCAAGCGTCGGCTGCGGTCGAAGATCCCGCAGCTGACCGAGGCGCTGGAAGGCCGGTTCAGCGACCACCACGCGTTCCTGACCCGGGTGCACCTGGACCTGATCGACCACCACACCCAGGCGATCGACGAGCTGACCGCCCGAATCGAGGAAGTGATCGAACCCTACGGCGGGTTTCGGGACCTGATCTGCAGCATCCCCGGGGTCGGCACCGGTGTCGCTGACGTGGTCATCGCCGAGACCGGCGCCGACATGACCCGGTTCCCGACCGCGGGGCATCTGGCGTCCTGGGCCGGCACCTGCCCCGGCAGCAACGAGTCCGCCGGCCGGGTCAAGTCCACCAAGACCCGACCAGGCAACCCCTACCTCAAAGGCGCCCTCGGAGCCGCGGCCATGTCAGCAGCCCAAGGCAAGGACACCTACCTGGCCGCCAAGTACCGGCGCATCGCGTCCCGCCGCGGCCCGATGAAAGCGATCGTCGCGGTCGAACACGCCATCCTCATCGCCATCTGGCACATGGCCACCACCGGCACCTTCTACGACGACCCCGGCGGCGACTACTACACCCGCCTCCACCCCGACCGAACCAAGAACCGGGCACTGGCACAGCTACGAGACATGGGCTACGACGTCACCCTGACCCCACTCCTGGCAGCCTCTGGCTAGGGAATCTTCGCGTCAGGGGCAATATCCAAGGCTCGTCAACTGTGACCAGCGCCCGATCACGGTATTGGTGTCGTCGGGAGGTTTCGAGGAGTCCGGCGTGCGCGAAGGCTTGTGCCGTTCTCCGACGGCGAAGCGCCGCAGTCTTGACACGGTTCTGACATCTCGTCGAGCAGAACTGTCGGCTCGCGTTTCGACTGATGTCGGCGTAGACCCTCGCACACCCAGGATCGGCGCAGCTCCCGACTCGGTGGGCGTGGCCGGCCGCGAGGGGCCGACCCAGCGACTCGGCGCAGATCGAGGACCACATCCCCACCAGGTGGGCGTCCGAGGGGTGTGGTGCATGCGCCAGCGCCCAGTCTCCTTAGCCAGATGCGGGTACGCCGGGTGGGCGGCCAACACCCGGTTCAACCGGGCTGCGGCGTCGTCCTCGTAGCCGGCACTCATGGCGGTGAAGACATCGTGCAGGGTACCCGCCAGCCGGCGGAAGCCGCGGGCATCTGTTGCCCGGAGGAGCTTGGCCGACGAAGCATCGCTTGCGAGCACGGACGCCAGAACCGTCTCGTCCGACTCTGTCTCCGGGCGGACGCGGAGGCGATTGACAAGGTCGAGGGCGACCAGCGTGCCAGCATCCGGATAGCTGTCGATAAGCATGTGACCGGCGACATCCTCGACGTTTAGTGTGTCTACCGTAACAGGGGTTATGCCAGTGACAGGCGGGCCTTCTTGACCAGCGAGGCGACCCATGACAGACGACTCGAGCCGATGCCACGTCCCCGTACGCCTACGCAAGGCGAGCACAGCGGACGCTCCGAGATCAGCCGAGGTGTGGCGGTCGGCATGGTGGGATGGTCACCGTGGACACGTGCCCGACGAGTTGACCAGACACCGCCCAGACGACTACTTCCGGCGGCAGGCGGCCACCTGGACACCCCTGACAACCCTTGCAGTCGACGCTGCCGACAACATCGTTGGCATCGTCATCGTCGACGGCGATGAGCTAGTCCAGCTCGCAGTGAGCCGGGGGATACGGCACCTTGGCGTGGGATCTGCACTGCTGCAAGCGGCCGAGGAAGAGATCGGGGTCGAACACGAGAGCGCTTGGCTCGCCGTGGTGCCAGGGAACGCGAGGGCGCGTCGGTTCTATGAGAAGAAGGGCTGGCGCGACGCGGGGTCCTACGCACACGTTGCGCCCGGCGGTCCCGACGGCATCACTGTCCAAACACGGCGGTACGTGAAGAGGCTGCCTGTCCAGCGCGACACTATCTCCTGATTGCGGCATGTCAGAGTCGGCTGGTCCCGCATGTGTTCGGGCCGCCGATGGGCGGTGCCTTGTCAAGGTCGATTCGTGCGCGAGCGGCTCGTGCGCGACGGTGATCACCATCCTGCGTTGGATGGGGTCCGTGGCATGGCAATTCTTCTGGTTCTCGGCCAGCACGCACCGACGGTGCCGCTGGTTGAAGGCTTCGTTTGCGTGACGGTGTTCTTTGCCTGTCGGGGTATCTCATCACCACGCTGTTGGAGCGGTCGTATTCCATTTATCTTTGGAATGTCCTGGCGCGAATTGCTATTCTCAGTACGCTCGGACATACCGTAGTCGGCGATATCGTCTGGATTGCCATGTTCGTAGTCCTGGCCGAGGCCAGCTTCCGGTTCGTCGAGCGCCCGATGCGCGCCAAATTGGCCGGGAGGTCTCGTGTGTCCGATGCCCCCTCGATTCCGGTTCAGTTGGTGTGAGTGCCGCGAGCGTTGTGACGAACTGCCAGCGTTCCACTTTGACCACCTGGTCATGATGCGGGACGGAAGATCACGCTTCCTTCGGGGTGGCAGTCGCAGCCGGACCACAGTCCCGATGGGAAGCCGGGCTCAACGGCGGCGTTGGTGATCATCAGGTACTTGCCGCCAACGGCACGGGTCTGATCTGACCTCCAATAGAGGGCGAACCCGGTCTTGGCCTTGAGTGCGGCGATGCCGTAGCGGGGTACCTCGTGCCCGTCCTTGCCCATCACGCACTTCTGATGGCCCTGGACATAGACCACCTTCTGGGTGACGGCGACTGAATGCAGGGTGTCGAGGCACGTGCGGTTGACCCACGTCGGGGCCGCGTCCGGACCAAGGGCTGAGGTCTCCCAGCGCGATGCAGTGTCGCAGAGGGTGTTCGGGTCATTGAGGGGATCCCGGCCCCCGGTTCCGTCGATCACGAAGAACGTGCCGTCCGGTGAGAACTGGACGTCACGCCACCACACCGGCATGTTGCCGCCCTTCCCGCAGATTGTGGAGAAGTGGGGATTGTTCCAGTCCGTCAGCGTGACGTCGGTGGCTCCGAGACTGAACCGGAACGCCGCTTGGTGAGCGACCCCGTTGACCGACGTGAAGTTGCCGATGGCCACCGCGTTGGTCTGATCCGGGCTGATGGCGAACCGGTACACCCGGGTCAGCCCGCTGTTGGAGGCGACCTGTCCCTCGACGTCGAGACTCATGTAAGGCTCGATCGCACCAGTGTCGAGGGCCACGCTGGCCAGGGCTTTGTGAGCCTGCCCGTCGACCGTGCTGAACGAGCCTCCGACCAGCAGCAGACCGTGAGTGATGGCGAGCTCGGAGACGAGCTGGTTGGTCGCGGCGGCGAAGAGCGGGTCGAGCTGACCGGTCGCCACGTCGATCTTGGCGATGTTCGCCGCCGGCTGACCGTTGACCGTGCTGAAGCGCCCGCCGATGTAGAGCGCGGTCCCGTCCGGCGAGCCGACACAGGATTCGACCGGACCGTTCACGTCGGGAGCGAAGTCGTTGACCACGCCCGTGTTCGGGTCGAAGGCGAACAGGTTGTCGCGTGCGTAGGTGGTGAGGCCGTCGCTGGACTTCACCTGAGCGAAGTCCCCGCAGGCATACATCACTCCGCCCATCGGGACATAGCCCCACACCTGGGTGTGCTTGTCCTGCGGGAAGCCACCGCTCACCACGTTGGGGGTGTATGTC
Source organism: uncultured Actinomycetota bacterium (assembly GCA_963820035.1). Taxonomy (GTDB): domain Bacteria; phylum Actinomycetota; class Actinomycetes; order Propionibacteriales; family Nocardioidaceae; genus JAWWPG01. The sequence goes on from CAWFYK010000002.1 coordinate 51,204, forward strand.
GCCGGGACCGTGGACACCACAGGAAGGTCCAGAGGCGGCGGCGACGCAACGGCGGCCGTCATACCAAGAGCTGAGATGCCCACCGCCACGAGCAGTGTGCGGACAGGATTGCGCCATCGACGCGAGAGCATGGGACCCCCCGGGTTCAGTGGTGGCGCCGCCCCTCGACCGCCGGTTGGTCGGCGATCACTGTGAGCCACCAACCCTCCCATCGTGACACAGCGGTCAATACTGCACAAACCTTGCCCGTTACGGCGCCAGAATTGCGCGGCTACGAGCCGAAGTCGTAGAGCAGGTCGAGCACACCTCCGGCCGGCTCGAAACCCAGCCGGCGGTTGCTGGCCAGGATGGGCTCATTGCCCTCCATATTGTGGGTGATGAGACTTCGCCAACCCGCGGCGCCGAGCGAAAGCGCGTGGTTGGCCTTGAGCACGGTGGACAGACCCGAGCCACGCTGGTCTCGCTCGACGCCGGTGAGCAGCGTGTTGAGGGTGCGCTCACGCCCGTTGCGCACCATCACGGAGGTGAAGCCGACCAGCCGCTCCCCTCGCCAGGCCGCCATCACCTGCCACGGTTCAGGCAACAGCGAGCGCAGGATCGGGTAGGGGACCGGGTCCGAGCCTCCCGCCTGGTCTGGTGTTTCGAGGTAGAGCCGGTTGAAGACCTCGGCGAACTCCTGCCAGTCGGCTTCGCTCGCATCGGGCCCGAGCGTTCGGACTGTGAGCCCCTCACTCGTCGCTTTCGCCAGACTCTCCAGCTTCTTCGACGGCTGCAGGCTGAGCCGGCTCTCCAGGTGCAGGTTGCCCGCCTCCAGCCCGTGAGCCAACGCCACGTCGCGGCTGACGAGGTCGTTGGCGTCCAGCTGCACCAGCACGCCGTTGACTCGCTCCGGTGTGCAGATCTCGAGCACCGATGTCCACAGCGCGGTCCCGACTCCGTGACGGCGGAAACCGGGCCTGACGTAGAGGTAGGCGCCACCGCGGTGACCGTCTGAGGTGCCGGACCCGTTGGCTGCGGCAAAGCCGGCAGGCACGTCGTCCAACGTGGCCACCCACAACCCGATGGGCGTCTCACCTGCAGCGGCGACGGAGGCACGCAGCAGCTCCTGGCTCATCCAGACCGGGTTGCCTGCGTTGAGCTCGTCGAGGTCGTCGTCGTCGCGGGCCGTTCTCACGATGACGCGGGTGAGGTCGGACATGTGTCCGATCCTGACACGCTCCGGGTCCAGGACGCTCGACGATCTGAGAGTTGAGGTACGACGACCAGAGCTCGCAGGGGCTGACGCGCGCCACTGCTGTAGGCAGGTCTGTGGAACCACCGTGCAAGCGCCCGCGGTATGCGGGCTCGGCCCCTTGCCACTCGAACGTCGTGGGACGCGCGCCTCAGACGTTCGCGACGCCGCACATGGTGGTGATGTGTGCGGTGTTCACGGACATCTGGTCAGCCGCGGCCGGGACGCGTGATGTTCGTCCTGTGTCCAGGCGGGCCGGTTGGGCACGGGCGGCGTGGCGGGCATGGCCGCCCACCGGATGCGCCGAGCCGGTGGCCGAGCTCGCCTGCGATGACGGACCGATCAACGTGACGAGTCCGACGGCACCGGCGGCCACCGTCACCACCAGCCGGGAGCGCTTCGCCATGACCATCACCTCAGCCTTCGGGGTTGAACCCTCAACAACTCTTCACTGTATGCCGAGCGGCTGCCGTTGACCATGGCCGAGCGGTTCGAGCGGTTCGAGCGGTTCACGAGTTCGCCGCAGTCCGGAGACTCCGGACTGGGCCTGGCGATCGTGAGGGCGGTGGCGAAAGCCCACGGCGGCGACGTCGGGATTGTGGAAGACCCGGCTGGACGATGCGACGTGTGGATAAGTCTGCCGCGAGCCGCCCGTGACGACGGGGCCCGAGTCGCGGTCAGACGCCCGGAAACGCCTTCAAGTTGGGGACGTGCCACCCGGCGATCACGGATGCCCGCTTCCCGGAGGCGTAGGTGGTGGCAGTCGATGAGGTGCGCACCCACCCGTGGGAGGACCAGGTGTAGGTGACATCGTGACCGGAGAACCGGCTGCCGTCGTTGTCTCGGACGGCGACCTTCTGGGTCATCTCGAACTGGCCGGTCGGACTCGTGCTTCGCCACCAGCCCATGTAGTCACCGTCGGCCGCATCGACCAGCCAGAGACGAGACCCGGGGTAGGGGCTGTTCTCGACGACGAGCTTGCCGGAGCGGTAGGTCAGCATGGTGTACATCGGCGTATGGGCACCCTGCATCGAGCCGACGAGCAGCTCCCTGCCCGGCACACCGTCGATGTGGGCCGCGCCGCCCCACGCACCTCCACCCCACCAGAGGCGAACGTTCACTGTCGAGCTCAGCAGCTTGCCCGTCGCCGTCTCGACGCGGAGCTGGATGGAACGCTGGCTGATCTGTCGCCAGCCGACCTGGTCGAGGCGGCCGTCGCCGTCGACATCGGTATGCGTGACGACGCGACAGTTGGAGACACCCGAACAGGGATCGCCGGCCGCCGGTATGGCCGGGCGCGCTGCCGTGGCAGTCGTGCCGGTGCCGGCGCCTGCGAGGGCAACTGCTCCGATGATGGCGGATGTGGCGAGACCCTTGAGCGTGCCGTGCGTGTCCATGGCGTCCTGTTTCTGCGAGTGCCGATACCCGTATGACGCCGAGTCTGTCGCTCAGGTTGCCCATTCTGTATGACTTTTCGGTCACAGTGCCAGCGTGTCTGCACCTCAGGGAAGCGTGAGGACCTCGGCGCCGGTGGCTGTCACGACGAGAGTGTGCTCGAACTGGGCTGTGCGTCGTTTGTCTCGCGTCACGACCGTCCAGCCGTCGTCCCACATGTCCCAGTCCTTCGTGCCGAGAGTCAGCATCGGCTCGATCGTGAACGTCATACCTTCGACCATCACGGTGTCGAAGTGCGGCTCGTCATAGTGGGGGATCACCAGACCCGAGTGGAACGTCGTGCTGATCCCGTGACCGGTGAAGTCTGTGACGACGCCATAGCCGAACCGCTTGGCGTAGGACTCGATCACGCGGCCGATCACGTTGACCTGCCGGCCCGGGCGCACCGCCTTGATTCCCCGTCTGAGCGACTCCTCAGTGCGTTCGACGAGCAGTCGGCTCTCCTCGTCGACGTCCCCGGCGAGGAACGTGGCGTTGGTGTCCCCGTGCACCCCCCCGATGTAGGCGGTGATGTCGATGTTGCAGATGTCTCCGTCCTCGAGCCGCCGGGAGTCCGGGATTCCGTGGCAGATGCACTCGTTGACCGACGTACACAGTGACTTCGGGAAGCCTTTGTAGCCAAGGGTTGAGGGGTAGGCGCCGTGGTCGCAGAGGTAATCGTGGCCGATTCGGTCCACCTCGTCGGTCGTCACTCCGGGCGCAACCGCCTTCCCGGCCTCCTGGAGGGCCCGGGCGGCGATCCGGCTGGCCACCCGCATCTTCTCGATCGTCTCGGGGGTCTGGACGTCGCCACCCGTGTGGGGACGGGGGCGTGGCTTGTCGACGTACTCCGGCCGCTCGATCGACGTCGGGACGTCGCGCCGAGGCGACACGACTCCGGCTGTCAGGGCGCTCACAGCCCCAAGTGTAGTTTCAATCCCGATGGGGCAGGATCGTGGTTGCGGGGATGACGGCCTCCCGCGATGCCGGCCAAGGAGGGCACGATGAGCGCCTGGTACTTCTGTCTGGAGCACCACAAGGTCGAAGGGGTCGACGGTTGCAGCGCGGCGGACCGGCTCGGCCCCTACCCCACGGAGGAAGCGGCTGCGCGCGCCCTCGACACGGTGGCGGAGCGCAACGCCGAGTGGGACAGCGACCCGGGCTGGAATGCCGCCGGCTTCGACGATGACTCGTCCTGAGGGGATCCGGCGGGTCGTCAGCCTGGTTCCCTCGCTCACGGAGGCGGTGGGGGCAACGGCTCCGGAGTTGTTGGTCGGGGTCACGGACTGGTGCAGCCATCCTGCCGACCTGGCCGCGACGCGGGTAGGTGGGACCAAGAACCCGCGGGTCGCCGACATCAGAGCCCTCGAACCGGACATCGTCCTCGTCAACACGGAGGAGAACCGGGCCCCCGATATCGAGGCGCTGCGAGCCTGCGGACTTCAGGTGTGGGTGACGGACTTCGAGACCGTCCCGGGTGCCCTGGCAGGGCTGGCGGAGATGCTGCTCGCCATCGGACTCGGGCGACCGGACTGGCTGGTGGAGGCGTTCGCCTCGTGGCGCCGACCCTGGGAGGGCGTTCGTCGCCGTGCCCTGGTGCCGATCTGGCGGCGGCCGTGGATGACCCTCGGCCGGGACACTTTCGCGGGGGATGTGCTCACCCGGCTCGGCGTGGACAACGTGCTGGCGTCGGACTCGGAGCGCTATCCCAAGGTCGACCTGGCCGGCGTACCGCCCTTCGACATCGTGGTGCTGCCGGACGAGCCCTACGCGTTCAGCCTGGACGACGGCCCGGAGGCGTTCGTCGAGCCCGCCCGGCTGGTCTCCGGGCGGCATCTCACCTGGTATGGACCATCCTTGGCGGAGGCACGTGACGTCCTCACTGCCCAGCTGTGGGGGTGAGGCTGGTTCAGAACGGGTGCTCGGCCATCCTTGGCGGAGGCACGTGACGTCCTCACTGCCCAGCTGTGGGGGTGAGGCTGGTTCAGAACGGGTGCTCGGCCATCCTTGGCGGAGGCACGTGACGTCCTCACTGCCCAGCTGTGGGGGTGAGGCTGGTTCAGAACGGGTGCTCGGCCATCCTTGGCGGAGGCACGTGACGTCCTCACTGCCCAGCTGTGGGGGTGAGGCTGGTTCAGAACGGGTGCTCGGCCATCCTTGGCGGAGGCACGTGACGTCCTCACTGCCCAGCTGTGGGGGTGAGTCGACTCAGAATGTGTGCTCTGCCGCCGGAAAGGTGCCGGCGGCGACGTCGGCGGCGTAGTCCTGCGCGGCCTGCAGGAGGGTGCCGTGCAGGTCGGCGTACTGCTTGACGAACTTCGGCATCCGGCCGGTGCGCAGACCGGCCATGTCCTGCCAGACGAGAACCTGGGCGTCGCAGGCGGCTCCCGCGCCGATGCCGATCGTGGGCACCGTGAGGCGTCGCGTCACCTCCGCGGCGACGTCACCGGCCACCATCTCCATGACGATCGCGAAGGCTCCCGCCGACTCCATGGCGAGCGCGTCATCGAGGATGCGTCGGGCGTTGTCGCCACGACCTTGGACGCGGTAGCCGCCGAGACCGTGCTCGGACTGCGGGGTGAAGCCGATGTGCGCCATCACGGGGACCCCACTCGTGGTCAGCAGCTCGACCTGCGGGGCCATCGCGGTGCCCCCCTCCAGCTTGACCGCATGGGCTCCGGCCTCCTTCATGAAGCGCACCGACGTGTGGAAGGCCTGCTCCGGTGACGCCTGGTAGGACCCGAAGGGGAGGTCCGCGACGACCAGCGCCCGCCGTACCGATCGCGTGACCGCCCGCACGAGAGGAATGAGCTCGTCGACGGTGACGGGGATGGAGGTCTCGTTGCCGTAGACGTTGTTGCTGGCGCTGTCTCCCACGAGCAGCACAGGGATACCGGCCTCGTCGAACGTCTGGGCGGCGTACTGCTCGTAGGCCGTGAGCATGGCCCACTTCTCGCCGCGCTGCTTCATGTCCAGCAGGTGGTGGGTACGGATCCGGCGCACCTGCGCCTTCGCCGTCGCCTGCTGAGGGCCGGTGCCGTATGGCGCCGTCGTCTCTCCCGACTCGCTCATGGGTGCCGCCTTCGTGCCTGCTCTCGAGGCTCCCTGATGAAGTCCCCGGACCAGACCTCAGCCTGACACGACGGACGCGAGGGGTCGACTACTGGTCGATGTCTCGTCCGTCACGTCCGGATCGGACCGGGTCAGTGCGGCTGGTGCCGCCAGATCAGCCGGTGCACGCCGAGATAGCGCGGCAGCGACCTCAGTCCCGGGATGTAGGGAACGAGGATGAACCCCAGCGTCAGGAGCATCATCAGGCCCCACACCCACGCATCGGCGTTCTCAGAGGTGGAGAACGGCTTGACCTGATACCAGAACGTGTAGAGCCAGAGCCACGGCTGACCGGGGTAGTTGCCGGTCTCGTTCATCATGCCCCACTGGTCACCGCCGAGGTGCTCGGCGCGAGCCTGGTCCTCGAGGTAGCTGCCGTCGGAGAGCAGGAGCAGCGGCAGGGTTGCGTTGCTGCTGTAGAACGTCTTGCGCGTGGTGAGCAATCCCTCCAGCGAGCCTGTCCGGGCGAGGACGAGAAGCTGCCTGGCGAGCAGCGGCGTGGGCCCGTAGTTGCCGGCCTTCACCTGGCTCGGCCTGCCGTTGGGCGCCGCCGCGAGTGCGTTGCCGTACGCCGTGGCCCACCTGGTCTGCCGATCGGGCGAGGCGGCCCGCCAGGTCTTGAGCGCTGCCGCGAGCCGTTTGTTGCCTTCGACCTGATCCAGCGGTGTCAGGACGAGGTCCTTGGCACTGTCGACGGGGATTCGGACGCCACCCCACTTCTGGAGAGAGAGCGGACCGAGGGTCTGGCCGGGAGACGCGTTGTTGTACGGCGCGCCGTAGGTCGCGCTGCCGCTCGTGCCGGCAAGCTCGGCCGTCGCGGTCGCGACGACATCGGACGGGGCCGCCTTGGCCCACATCGACAGGCTGATCGCCTTGCGATCCGGTGACGAGAACACCGCGGCGAGGAGGCCGGTGAGGAGCCCGGTCACGAGGAGCGCGATGACGAACTCCTTGACCAGGTCGTAGGGCCGGGTCGGGAAGAGGTGGGTGTCGGGAGTGGTCGTGTCGCGTGGCCAGATCTTGCGGAAGACGCTCATTGCGCGACACCCTCCGGCTCAGCTGCGTCCAGCGGGCCGGTCCTCGCCATCGGGACCGGGACCTTGTCGTCCGTCGTGCTGGCTCGCGGCGCTGCGACCGGGTCGGCCTTCGAGTCATCCTCGGGCACGGCCTCAGGGGGGACCGCGTCATAGGGCGGCACGACGCCGTGCCGGCGTACCAAGATGATGTGGAGTGCCACGAGAAGACCCACCACGAGAGGTAGCAGGACCACGTGCCACAGCAGCATCTGGCCGGTGTTGAGCACGTTGAAGACCGAACCGATGGCGACGGAGTTGAGCCCGTCCTTCGCCTGCGTCGACGTCCACTGGGAGTCGAAGTTGGTCTGGGAAAGGTAGCCCGTGAACGCCGTGCCGAGAGACCCCATGAACGCGACGGCGCCGGTCACCCAGGTCAGCCCGCGGTTGCCGCGCCACGAGGCCATGAAGAACTTCCCCCAGAGATGGATCGCCATGAACAAGAAGAAGAGTTCGACACTCCACAGGTGGGTGGAGTTGAAGAAGTGACCGATCGAGGACGTGTGCCACCAGACGGGCCCCATGATCGACAAGACGATGCCGGAGGCGAGCACCCACACCAGGGCGGCGAGGCACGCGACTCCGAAGACATAGATCCACGAGTTCACAAACGCCGGCTGCCGGTCAGGAAGGATCTGACCGGCCGGCACCGTGCGGCTCATACGGGTGCGGAGCCGGACGGTCCAGCTCCGAGAGCCGGTCTGGCTACTCATCCTGGTCTATCTCCTTGATGGCGATCGGCTCTTCCTTGTCGTGGGGGAAGGGCAGCAGCAACGCCAAGACGAAGATGACCACCATCAGCATGATCACGAGGAGGTTGGCCAGCGAGATCTGCAGGACACCCCAATGCACGAAGTAAGGCTCGCTGGCGAACTGGACACTAGTCATCGAAACCCACGATCGTCACGACCCTTCCTGTCAGCTCCGGACAGCGTCCGGTAGCTCAGCTCAGCGTCACCTTGCCCGGTCTCGGACCAGTAGGGCCATTGGGTATCCCTGTCACGGGCCATTCGGCCCGCTAAAGCCTGAGGGTTTCCTCTGCATCCCCCATGCGTTTCCTCTCCACGTTCCCGACGATCCGAGACTTTCGGTAGGACGATCCGAGAGTTTCGGTAGGACGATCCGAGAGTTTCGGTACCACGATCCGAGAGTTTCGGTAGGACGATCCGAGAGTTTCGGTAGGACGATCCGAGACTTTCGGTACGACGATCCGAGAGTTTCGGTACGACGATCCGAGAGTTTCGGTACGACGATCCGAGAGTTTCGGTACGACGATCCGAGAGTTTCGGTAGGACGATCCGAGACTTTCGGTACGACGACCCTGTTGGCGGGGTGTCGACAGGCGGGCCGCGATCGTCGGCTGCGGGTCGCTCTCGTCTGACGCGGTGTGCGCTGGAGAGGGGTGGAAAGCGTTCTGGAGAGTCGTGCCGGAACCTGAGATTGGCCCAGCCGCGCCGATTCTCAGCGGACAGCGCGGATCTGGACATCGGGTGAGGCGAGCACCGCGACGACTGTTGCAGAACGGGCATCACCGCGCTCGGCGGCCACGCGCTCCGTAGCGCGAACCACCGGCATGACGTCTCCTGAGCGAACTGCGCGGGCTTGGTCGATCGTAGTCCAGCACACTGACGGCTCGAGGGGTGCGACGAAAAGTCCCGGATGATGCGACGGAAACTCTCGGACGTCAGGGGGTGGGCTCGCGCCAGGCGTTGGTCATCGGGAGGCGGCGGTCGCGGCCGAAGTTGCGAATGGAGATCTTCGGGCCTGGCGGATATTGGCGTCGCTTGTACTCCGCATGGTCGACCAGCGTGAGCACTCGCGTGACCAGCTCTGGCGCGAAACCCTGCTCGACGAGGTCGGCAGCGCTGCGGTCCTCGTCGACATAGACGCCGAGGATCGCGTCGAGCAGCGCGTAGTCCGGCAGCGAGTCGGTGTCGAGCTGGCCCGGACGCAGCTCCGCTGACGGTGGCTTGCTGATGGTGTTCTCCGGGATCGGCGGCGTCTCGCCGCGTTCGGCCGCCACCTTGTTGCGCCAGCGGGCCAGCTTCCACACCAGCGTCTTCGGCACATCCTTCAACGGCGCATAGCCGCCGACCGCGTCGCCATACATCGTCGAGTACCCGACGGCGAGCTCGCTCTTGTTGCCGCACGCCAGCACCAGATGCCCGTGCTGGTTCGACAGCCCCATCCAGATGACGGCTCGGATGCGCGCCTGCAGGTTCTCCTCGGCCAACCCGTCGAGCGACAGCTGCTTCTGGAACATCTCGAAGACCGGCCCGATCGGCACCGTGTCGAGGTTGAGGCCGGTACGGCGGGCCAGCTCGGCGGCATCGTCGACGGAGTGCGGGGTCGACCACTCACTCGGGTTCGACACACCGAACACGCGCTCCCCGCCGAGGGCGTCGCAGGCGACCGCGGCCGTGAGCGTGGAGTCGATCCCCCCGGAGAGCCCGAGCAGGACACTGCGGAAGCCGTTCTTGCCGACGTAGTCCCGTAGCCCGAGGACGAGGGCGCCGTAGATCTCGGCCTCATCCTCGAGCCACTCGGCAGTCGTCGGAGGTTGCGCGGCGTACGGCGGCACCACGTCGTCCCCGAGGTCGACGCGACGGATCGTCAGCTCGCCGCTGGTCGGGCTGTCGACCTCCGTCGCGGCGGCGAGATCGAGGTCGACCACAAGGAGGTCGTCCGTGAACTGTGGAGCGCGGGCGATGACCTGCCCGGTTGGGGACACGACCAGCGAGTCACCGTCGAAGACGAGCTCGTCCTGGCCTCCGACCATGTTGACGTAGGCGACCGGGCAGCCGGCCTCATCGGCCCGCCGTGCGCAGAGGTCCGCCCGGACGTCGTCCTTGTTCGCCTCGTATGGCGACCCGTTGATCACGACCATCAGACCGGCGCCGGCGGCCCGCGCCGCCTGGCTCGGTCCGTCCTGCCAGATGTCCTCGCAGATCGAGACCGCCACGTCGACCCCGTGCACCCGGACGACGAGGGAGTCCCGGCCAGGGACGAAGTAGCGGTACTCGTCGAAGACGCCGTAGTTGGGCAGATGATGTTTGGCATATCGAGCGACGATCGTGCCGCCGTAGAGGACGGCTGCGGCGTTCTGCGGGGACCCCTTCGGCCGCCCGACCCGGTCCGGCTCGGAGGTGTCCTTGTCGAGGTAGCCGACGACGACGGCCAGGTCGCCGAGACCTCGGGCATCGAGTCGGCTCGCCAGGTCAGCCGTAGCGGCGCGGGACGCCTCGACGAAGCTGGGCCGCAGGGCCAAGTCCTCGACGGGGTAGCCGGTGACCACCATTTCGGGGAGCGCGACCAGATGGGCACCCGCGGCGGCGGCCGCCTCGACCGCGCGTTCCACCCGGTCGACGTTGCCGGCGATGTCGCCGACACTCGGGTTCATCTGAGCCAGGGCGATGCGCAGCTGGGACACGGATCCAGCCTATCGGTCCGATCTGCCGTCCCCGAGCTCGCGGAGCACCTGGACCATGTCGTCATAGCGTTTGGCGCCGGCCTGCCGTCGCAGTCGCGCTTCCACGTGGGTGCTACGTGCTCCCCTCGGGTCTTCGGGACCGTCCACTCCCCCCGACCGCGTCTCGACGAACTCGAGCCAGAGCGCCGCGTGGACGTCGTCGTGGCAGCGGACCGCGTGCAGCTTCGGGGTCACGTCGAGCATCGCACGTCGCTGGGGCCGTCCCCCGGCTCCGTGGGGGTGACATGTGGCGTCATCCCGTATCTCGGATGGTGCTATCAGTTATCCAGAACTCTCGGATGGTGCTACCAGAACTCTCGGATGGTGCTACCAGAACTCTCGGATGGTGCTACCAGAACTCTCGGATGGTCGTCAGGGGAGGTTCTCGATGGGGACGGGGTCGACCTGGTCGGCGAGGTCGAAGCCGAACACCCGACTGTAGAAGTACGCCTCTGCCTCCGCCGCTCTGATGACGTTCTCCGAACGGCGGAAGCCGTGACCCTCACCCGCGAACAGCACCAGCGCAACCGGCAGTCCCTTGGCCCGAACGGCCGCAGCCATCGCCTCCGCCTGGTTGGGGGGTACGACGGGATCCTCGGCTCCTTGCAGCAGGATCATCGGGCAGGTGATCTGGTCGACGTGGTGAACCGGCGAGCGGGCGAGGTAGACGTCACGCGCCTCGGGGTAGGGGCCGATCAGCCGGTCGCAGTAGCGCGACTCGAACTTGTGGGTGTCGGCCACCAGAGTTTCCAGATCGCCGATCCCGAAGAGGCTGGCCCCGGCGGCGAAGACGTCACGGAACGTCAACGCGGCCAACGTGGTGTAGCCACCTGCGCTGCCGCCCCTGATCGCGAGCCGACCGGGATCGGCGAGCTGGCGAGATGCCATCGCGGCTGCTCCCGAAACGCAGTCGTCGACGTCGACAATGCCCCAGGCGCCACGGAGGCGTTCGCGGTAGGCCCGCCCGTAGCCGCTGCTCCCGCCGTAGTTGACATGGAGGACGGCGAACCCGCGGCTGGTCCAGAACTGCAGGCCGAGCTGGAAGGACGGCGTGCTCATCCCCGTCGGACCTCCGTGGGAGTTCACCAGGAGCGGCGGGAGCTCGTCGAGGCCCGCGCTGTAGTCCGGGTTGCGCGGGCGGTAGTAGAAGCCGTGCACCAGCTCACCGTCGACGTTCGGCCAGGTGACCGGCTCCGCGACACTGACGTACGCCGGATCGAGCCCAACGGGCGCGGCCGCTCGAAGCAGCTCTGCCTCCGCCATGGCCGCGGTCTCACCACCGAGCATCAGCCGCACCAGCTCGTCCGGCCGGTCGGGGTAGCCCAGGCTGAGCACCGCCACATCCCCGTCGACAGTGATGGCATCGACGTCGACGGCGTCGCTGTCCAGCTCGCGGATCCGCCCGGTCACGAGATCGACCGTGCTGAGCCGTGCGTAGCCGTCGACGAGTCGCGTGCACAGGATCAGGCCGGAGTCACTGATCCCGTATGACGCGGTTGCCAGCATCCATTGCGGGCCGGCGAAGTCCGCGGTCTCGGCCCACAGGGCAGTCGGCTCGGAGGCCGCAGCGCCATGGCTGACGTCGGCGGAGTAGAGATTCCACCAGCCCGAACGGTCGGAGATGAAGACGAGCCGGCCGTCCGGCGCCCAGGTCGGCTGCCCGACCGACTCACCCGGACCGCCCGCCACGACGCGCGCACCCCCGAGCCGCCCGGCAGCATCCAGCTCGGCCACGCACAGCTCCGAGTCGTCCCAGGGCATGTTGGGGTGGTCCCACTGCACCCACGCGAACCGCGACCCGTCAGGACTCACGGCGGGTGAGGAGAAGAAGTCGTGTCCCTCCACCAACACCTGCCCGCCGGCGCTGTTGTCCCCGGTCGCGTCGAGCCGCACCAGCCGGTTCACGGGTTCGGTAGCCCCGGTGCCGTGGTCCTCACAGACGGCGACGACCTCACGCCCGCCGGGGAGCACCCGGAGGTCGCCGTAGCGCAGATCTCCCGCGGGCGTGATGGCCCGCGGCTCCGTGACAGAGCCGTCCGCGGCGATCTCCACCCGGTAGACACGCCGGTCGTCGAAGCTGCAGAACACCACCACGCGGTCTCGGACGCTGAAGGCGCCGCCGCCGTACTCGTGCACGCGGGACCGCACGTTGAACGGCGGCTGAGTGACGTCGTGGAGCTGGCCGTCGGGGGAGCGGCGTACGACGACCACACGGCCGGCCTCCCTCGGCCGGCTCTCGAGCCAGTAGACGTCTGCGCCGTCGAGCTGTGGCTCGGAGAGCCCGACGACGTCGGCGGTGAGCGACGCGGCGGTGACGGGAGACGACCAGGACCCGTAGGGTGCGGTCTCATTCGGGGACGGGCTCATGGCGCCTGAACCTACCGGGTTGCGTTAATGCGAGCGAAACATTTCCCAGGGAGGATGAGCGGCATGAACAAGCAGGAAGACTTCGTTCTGCGTGCCCTCGAGGAGCGCGACGTGCGCTTCGTCCGGCTCTGGTTCACCGACGTGCTCGGCTCGCTCAAGTCCGTCGCGATCGCGCCGGCCGAGCTCGAAGGGGCCTTCACCGAGGGCATCGGCTTCGACGGCTCCGCGATCGAGGGCTTCGCCCGCGTCTATGAGGCCGACATGCTGGCCCGGCCCGACCCGGGGACGTTCCAGATCCTGCCGTGGAAATCGACCGACCGGGCCTCCGGCCGGATGTTCTGCGAGATCCTGATGCCCGACGGGTCGCAGTCCTACGCCGACCCCCGGTTCGTCCTGCAGCGAACCCTGAGCAAGGCCGCGGAGCAGGGTTTCACGTTCTATACCCATCCCGAGGTCGAGTTCTTCCTCTTCAAAGACCGGCCCGTTGACGGCTCGGAGCCCGAGCCGGTCGACCACAGCGGCTACTTCGACCACACCTCCCACGAGGTCGGCAACGACTTCCGCCGCGAGGCCATCACGATGCTCGAGGAGATGGGGATCTCCGTCGAGTTCAGCCACCACGAGGGCGGTCCGGGCCAGCAGGAGATCGACCTCCGCTACGCGGACGCGCTCACCACGGCCGACAACATCATGACGTTCCGCGTCGTCGTCAAGGAGGTCGCGATCGGCCAGGGTCTCTATGCGAGCTTCATGCCGAAGCCGTTCACGGACCACCCTGGGTCGGCGATGCACACCCACCTCTCGCTCTTCGAGGGCGACCGCAACGCGTTCTTCGAGGCCGGCGCCGAGTTCCACCTGTCGAAGACCGGCCGCGCCTTCATCGCGGGCCTGCTCAAGCACGCCGCCGAGATCACCGCCGTCACCAACCAGTGGGTGAACTCCTACAAGCGGCTTGCCGGCGGAGGTGAGGCGCCGTCGTACGTCTGCTGGGGACACAACAACCGCTCGGCTCTCGTCCGGGTGCCGATGTACAAGCCGACCAAGGGACAGTCCACCCGCGTCGAGCTGCGGTCGATCGACAGCGCGACGAACCCCTACCTCGCGTTCGCGGTCATGCTGGCCGCCGGGATGCGCGGGATCGAGAAGGGCTACGACCTGCCGGCAGGCTCCGAGGATGACGTGTGGTCGCTGACGGAGAGCGAGCGGCGCGCCATGGGGATCGCCCCGCTGCCGCAGAGTCTCAACGACGCGATCACCGTGATGGAGCGGTCCGAGCTCGTCGCCGAGACCCTGGGTGAGCACGTGTTCGACTTCTTCCTGCGCAACAAGCGAGCCGAGTGGGACGAATACCGCCGGCAGGTGACGAACTTCGAACGTGCTCACATGCTCCCGATCATGTGACGCCGCGGCCCCCGGGTCGGCCCGCTAGCCTCGACATGTGAGAGCGCGCCTCCTGGTCATCCAGCACGAGGACGAGTGCCCGCCCGGATGGTTCGGCGAGTGGCTCGAGGCGGTCGGCGTCGGGCTCCACGTCGTGGCGGCCCACCGGGGAGCCTCCGTCCCACGAGCAGTCACCGGCTACGACGGGCTGGTCGTCCTGGGCGGGGAGATGGGGGCCAATGACGACGACCGCTTCCCCTGGCTCGCGCCGACCAGGCTGCTCGTCGCCGAGACCGTCGCCGAGGGCGTCCCGTTCCTCGGGGTCTGCCTCGGGCACCAGCTGGCCGCGGTCGCGCTGGGCGGCACGGTCGCACCCAACCCGGAGGGCATCGCCACCGGCCTCACGCCCGTCGTGCTCACCGAGGCGGGCGGGGCCGACCCACTGCTCGGTGCCGTGCGGTCGGGAGACCTCGCGGTGCAGTGGAACGAGGACATCGTCACCGCCCTGCCGCCGGGGGCCGCTGTGCTGGCCACCGCCGCGGACGGCAGCGTCCAGGCGGCTCGTTTCGGGCCGCGGGCCTGGGGGGTCCAGTTCCATCCGGAGGTGTCACCCGAGATCTTCGACTCCTGGACCGTGGCCGGGCCGAAAGCCGACGAGCCACGAGCCGACGGCGTCGACATCGTGTTCGCAGCAACGGCGGTTCGGGCAGCCCGTGCGCAGCTTCGGCGGGCGTGGCGGCCTCTCGCGGAGCGCTTCGCCAGGGTGGTCGGTGCGGCCCGGGACCGCTCGACGGTCCCCTCCTCGTGACGGTGCGTCCGGACCGCGAGTCTGCCGAAGCCCGGCTCGCCCGGCTGGGGTTCCTCGACGTGGCGGCCGCCCGCCGCGAGCTCGAGGTGATCGGCGCCGGCGACCTCCTCGTGACGGACCTTGCTCAGGCCGCGGACCCCAACCTCGCCGTACGCTCGCTGGCCCGGCTCCTTCAGGCGGCGGGGCCTGACGCGGCCGAGCTGAGTGGAGCGATCGGTGACAACGCGCTGCTGCGGCGCCGGCTCACCCGGGTGCTGGGCGGCAGCACCGCACTGGCCGACCACTTCGCCAGACACCCCGGCGACTGGCGCGAGCTCGTCGACGCCGACCTGGACCTGGTCCGGCCGACGGCGTCGTCGCTCGCCGCCGCGCTGAGTGCGGCGACCAGCCCCGACGACCTCCGCCGTACCTATCGGCGACTGCTGCTCCGGCTCGCGGCCCGCGACCTGACCGGCAGGCTGCGCATCGAGGATGCGGCTGCGGAGCTGGCCGATCTCGCGGCGGGCACGATCGACGCGGCGCTCTCCCTCGCCCGGGACGAGCTGGGGCCCGACGCTGCGTCGTTTCGACTGGCCGTGATCGGGATGGGCAAGTGCGGTGCCCGCGAGCTCAACTATGTCAGCGATGTCGACGTCATCTTCGTCGCGGAACCGGTCGAGCCCGGCGACGAACAGGCGGCCTTGCGATCGGCGACCGCCGTCGCGTCCGCGATGATGCGGATCTGCTCCGACCACACCGTGGAAGGGACACTCTGGCCCGTCGACGCCGGGCTTCGGCCGGAGGGCAACGCCGGACATCTCGTCCGGACCCTCAGCAGCCATGAGGTCTACTACGAGCGCTGGGCCAAGACGTGGGAGTTCCAGGCACTCCTGAAGGCCAGGCCGATCGCGGGAGACCAGGAGCTCGGCCGCCGGTTCGTGTCGGCTGTCTCTCCGCTGGTCTGGACCGCCGCCGCGCGTCCCAACTTCGTGAGCGAGGTGCAGGCGATGCGGCGCCGGGTGGTCGAGCAGCTCCCCAGCAGCCAGGCCGGCAACGAGCTGAAGCTCGGGCCAGGCGGTCTGCGCGACATCGAGTTCGCGGTCCAGCTGCTGCAGCTCGTGCACGGCCGGTCGGATCCGGACGTTCGCCAGGCCAACACCTGGCATGCCCTGGCGGCCCTGACGCACGGAGGCTACGTCGGCCGCGATGACGGAGCCCGGCTGACCGAAGGCTACGGCTTCCTTCGGACACTCGAGCATCGGCTTCAGCTAGGGCACCTGCGGCGTACCCATGTGATGCCGTCGGAGCCGTCGGAGCTCCGCACCCTCGGCCGCTCGCTCGGGATGACCGCCGACCCGGTCAACGACCTCACCCGGCAATGGCAACAGCATGCACGAGAGGTCAGACGGCTCCACGAGAAGCTCTTCTACCGCCCGCTGCTGGGCGCCGTGGCCGCGCTCCCCGAGGAGCAGGTGCGCCTGACGACCGATGCGGCACGGGAGCGCCTGGTGGCGCTGGGCTACCTCGATCCGGTGGCCGCGCTGCGGCACCTGGAAGCGCTGACGGCCGGGCTCTCTCGTCGCGCAGCGATCCAGCGCTCGCTGTTGCCGGCGATGCTCGGCTGGTTCGCCGACGCACCAGACCCTGATCTCGGGCTGCTCGCGTTCCGGCAGCTCAGCGATGCCCTCGGCACGTCCCACTGGTACCTCCGGATGCTGCGCGACGAGGGTACGGCGGCCGAGCGGCTGGCGCGGCTGCTCGCCACCAGCCGTTATGCGGTCGACCTGTTGATGCGCGCGCCGGAGGCCACCGGGCTCCTCCACGACGACGCGGAGCTGGTGCCGCTGTCCCCGGTGTCGCTGGCGTCGGAGGCCGTCGCGCTGGCGAGCCGGCATGCGAGTCCCCAGGAGGCGATCGGAGCGGTCCGAGCGTTCCGTCGACGTGAGCTGTTCAGGGTGGCGGCCGCCGACATCTTCGGCCTGATCGACGTGTCCGCGGTCGGAGAAGCGATCAGCGAGGTGACGGCAGCGACCATGGAGGGCGCTGTGGTGGCGGCGACCGCCGCTGTTGCCGCCAAGCGCGGCCAGGATCTCCCGATGCGGCTCGCCGTGATCGCGATGGGACGGCTCGGCGGACGAGAGATGTCCTACGGCAGCGATGCGGACGTGCTCTTCGTCTACGATCCGGTTCCGGGCAGCGACGAACGTGCTGCGCACGACGCCGCCGCCGCTGTGGCCAGCGAGCTCCGCCGCCTGTTGGGCGTTCCCGGCCCGGACCCGGTCCTCGTGGTGGACGCCGACCTTCGCCCCGAGGGGCGGCAGGGCGCCCTGGTGCGCTCGCTCGCGTCGTACGCCGCCTACTACGCGCGCTGGTCGCATATCTGGGAGTCCCAGGCGTTGCTTCGAGCCGAACCGGTCGCCGGCGATGCCGCGGTGGCGGCCAGGTTCATCGCGCTGGTCGACCCGATGCGCTATCCCGCGGCCGGGCTCACCCCGGCCGAGATCGCCGAGATCCGCCGGATCAAGGCCCGGGTCGACGCCGAACGACTCCCTCGCGGCGCGGACCCGGCAGCCCACGTGAAGCTCGGGCCCGGCGGGCTGGCCGATGTGGAGTGGACGGTGCAGCTGCTGCAGCTGAGGTACGCCTACCTACATCCGACGCTCCAGACAACGGGGACGTTGCGGGCGCTCGCGGTGGCCGCCGATCTCGGGCTGGTGGAGGCGGAGCAGGCGAGCGTGCTCGCCGAGTCGTGGCGGTTGGCGACCCGGCTGCGCAACGCCTCGATGTTGGTGCGAGGGCGGCAGTCGGACACCTTGCCGACCGCGTCCCGCGCCCAAAGCGGGGTGGCCTGGCTGTGCGGCTACCGCGCCGGGGGAGTGGGGCAGCTGATCGACGACTACCGCCGAACAGCGCGACGAGCGGCGCAGGTCGTGGACGAGGTCTTCTGGTCCTAGGCTGCCGGCGTCAGCCGACGGCCCGCTGGGGCTCGTGCACCTCGTGCAGGATGCGCTCGCGCTCTCGGGGAGTGAGGCCTCCCCAGACGCCGTAAGGCTCGTGGACCTGGAGGGCGTGCTCGCGGCAGCGCTGTAGCACGGGGCAGTGTTCGCAGTACTGCTTTGCCTGGGACTCCCGTCTCTGGCGCACCGGCCCGCGCTCGGAGTCAGGAGGGAAGAAGACATCCGGGTCGACACTGCGACAGACGCCGTCGTACTGCCACTCCCAGTGCTCGATGATCGGAGAGGGAAGGCGGCTCAAGTTCGCCATTGTGGTCCCTTCCGGACAGCGGCAAGACTGCCCATGATGATGAACCCGCTCTGACAGCCCGAAGCAGTGGTTTCCCCCGGAAATCACGCACACGCTGGCACTTTAGGGGTTCCGCTGGCGCCTGTCGATACCCGAGGCGCCACCGGCCCGAGTCGGACGCAAACCCATGCGTACCAACGCAACACCACATGAAGCCCTCGACACGCGACGTGCGAAACGCCGTCGTACGACAAGGGGGATACCCATCTTGGGCGGACGCCAAACAGGGCCGCAGCCGAAGCTGCGACCCTGCTTGTGATGAGAGCTTTCAGATCAGACCGGGCGGACGTTCTCCGCCTGGGGACCCTTGGGGCCCTGCGTGGTGTTGAACTCGACGCGTTGCCCGTCGTCCAACGACTTGTAGCCGGTGGTGTCGATCGCCGAATAGTGAACGAATACGTCGGGACCGTCACCGTCCTGCTCGATGAAGCCGAATCCCTTTTCGGCGTTGAACCACTTTACCGTGCCCTGTGTCATGCTTTGTTCCTTCTCGGATGAACTTCGAGACGGCGTTATCACCGCCTCGGGTCGCGACTGAAGCGTCCTGCAACCGAGCCCAAGAACACAAAACACCCGCCGTCATACTGCGGGTGTCGATGAACAAGCCGGAGTGCAACTGCAACCAGGCACGACGCTACGCGATCCGAATGGCCAGGTCAACCCAGGATCGCCGGACGACCATGCGTGTCGTCCGCCTACAGCTGGAGCTGCAGGACCGGGATGTCCGACGGCCCGCGGACCTGGAGTGATGCGATCTCCGGGCGGGGCACCGACGTCGACCCGTCGACGACGACCGGCTTGCCCGGCCAGGCCCTCCAGGCTGCGATCTGCTGGGTGTGTCCCGACGTGTCCTTCACCACCATGGTGTAGGTGACCGGGCCGCCGTTGTAATGTCCGCCGGCGCCGATGCCGCCTCCGGACCCGCTGGGCCTGCCGTAGACGCAGTGCATCACGATGCGGGTGCCCCACTGCTTGTCCGAGAGCTGCGCCGTGGCCTTGATCGGCACGTTGGGAAGGACCGAGGTCATCTGGAGCACGGCCGACGGGTTCTGGACTGCCGTGTTCGACCCGCCCGAGCCCGGCCCGTGGATGACCACGACGAGGGCGATCGCCGCGACGGCTGCCGCTGCGACGCCGACCAGTCCGGTCGCCCAGCGCCGACGGAACCGGGTGCGTTCCACTTCTGCCATCAGCCGGGGCAGCAGCGTATCGGGCACCTCGGGTCCCGGCTCGCCTGCGCGAGCCGCATCCTCGGGTGAGACGCTCGCGAGCAGCCCGGGGATGCCGGCGAGCTGGTTGACGGCCAGCCGGCAGGGCTGGCAGTCCGCCAGGTGGGCTTCGTATGCCGACCGGTCCTGCGGGGTGAGAGCACCCAGAAGGTAGGCGGCGTCGTATGTCGCGAACTCGTCGGTGGTCATCGTCCGACTCCCATCTCCTGCAAGACAAGCCGCAGGGCGGCAAGGGCATAGTGCAACCGTGACTTCACGGTGCCCTCCGGAATCCCGATTCGTTCGGCAGCCTGCGCGGTGCTGTGCCCGCCGTAGTAGCACTCGACGAGAACCTGGCGGTGTGCAAAGGAAAGCCTCGCCAATGCGTCGGTGACGAGCCATGACTGCACGACCTGGTCAGTCGTGTCCTCCCCGCCTTCCGGCAGCTCGTCTGTGGCGAACTCCGGTCTGACCTGCCGGGCCCGCCACTGGTCGATGGCGATGTTGTGGGCGACCCGCAGCAGCCAACCCCGTGCGGACCCCTGGGACTGGTCGAGCACCCGCGGGTTGCGCCAGGCCCGCAGCAGGGTCTCTTGGACGACGTCCTCGGCATGGCCTCGATCGCCTCCGGTGAGGTTCAGCGCGTAGGACCAGAGCGCACGTGCATGCTCGTCGTGCAGGGCGCGCATCAGGTCCGCTTCTCGGGTTACCACGACGACCTCATGGTCTCACCCGCGAGCGGTCCGATCGAGAGCCCAACGTGCGTCACACCTCCTACACGCGAGCGCCCCACGAATGGTTCACCAGGATCCACCCGTCAGCCCACCTCGGATGGTCCGTCCCGATCTGGGGATGGTCCGTCCCGATCTGGGGATTGCAAATCGATTGCCGGACCCCGAAACGTGACGGATCACGCAGATCAGGATGAGGGACACCGGCGGTTCCCGACCGCCGGGCTCGGTGACGACTGATCCGCATGTCGAAGGCTGGGGGCCTCCCCGACCAGAAAGCTCCCCGAGAGCACCGGAGTCGAGGCGTTCAGCGACGGAGTGTTCGCGATCGCGCTGACGCTTCTCGTGCTCGACTTGCACGTCCTCGAAGGCGAGCCGGGCGGTTTCGCGCACGCGCTGTGGACGCAATGGCCGTCGTACGTCGCCTATCTCGCAGCCTTCCTCAGCATCGAGTGGCCCGCCTCGGTGATCTCGGCCGCGATCCGCGTGGGCTCCCACAGCGACCTGGTCGCGGCGACGGTGCTGTATGCGGCGATCGGCTTTCTCGTCCCGCTGGCGTGGATCGGGCTCTATCGCTACCTCGCGGCCACTCCCGAGCTGCTCGAGGACGTGACTGAGGTGGCTTTCACGCGCCGCCATCCGCCGGGCGCTGGTCAGCGTCGTCGTCTACCCGGTTGCCAGGCTGGTGGCTCTGGTCGCTCCTGGCGTGGCCCTGGCCGCGTTCGCTGTCATTCCGGTGTTCTTCATCGGCACACTCGTGAGCGCGCCGCGTCCTCGCTCGGCGGACCGAAAGCGTGGCGCTTGGCTCTGACCCAACCCGAACGGTCGCCGTACCCCGAACGAGGGACAGGATTGCTGGGAACCGGTCCTCCTCCTCTGCCGTCTGAGGAGCGTAGAGGGGCTCGGGTTGAGCGTCGGATGAGGACGCGTGCCCGAGAGATCTTCCTTGCGGGGGGCAAGGAGATCAACCAAGCAGCACCCCCGGCCCCAACCTGAGGGCCGGGGGTGCTGGGTTGTCCGGGACCCGACGGCCAGGCGCCGTACCCTCGAACGCCTGCCGTGGATCAGGCGAGCTCTTCCTTGAAGCCCTGCCGCCACGAGGCGTAGCGCAACTCCCAACCGAGCTCCCGCTTGGCCTTGGCGTTGGAGAAGCCGCGCCCCTCGGTCATCATGCCCACGACCATCTCGCCAGCCAGCAGCCGGGCCAGCCAGGCGGGGAGCCGACGTGGCGGCTTCCGTCCATCACGACTGCTTCGGCTCCCATCCGTTAGAGCATGCCCACCTTCGCCGGACTCGTCGTCGTCGCCGTCACCTGATGCTTGCGGGCCACCAGCTGAGTGACCAGACGCCGCCCGATGACCCCGCTCCCACCTGCTACGAAGACTCGCATCTCGTCACACCCCACTCCAGACGGCTGTCGATCGTCGTCTCTACGACGAGTGGGGCCGGCAAGGTGTAACAGGCCGCCATCGCCGCGGGTCCGCGGCTCCGCGATTCCCGCGGATCTCCCGATATGCGCCGCACGTTGGCCTACGGGTGAAGAGCAGCAGTGACGCGGCGGGCGTCGAGGCTCTTCGGTCGAGCTGGTGGCTCACCTTTGGCTTGGCGAAGGTATCCACGCATGTGAGTGGAAGTTGCGGTCAGATCGCGACGTCGGCCGCCATATCAACGCACATGCGCGGATGTGTTCATCGGGTATCGAAGACCCGCGGTAGGACGTCTCGACTCGGGTCGCCGTGCCGGAGCGCCGGGCTGCAGGAGCCGTTGTGGATAAGGGAGAGCCGGCTCGCCCTTGTCGTGGCGATCGGATATAATAGAACACATGAGCGAGACTTTGGAGGAGGCGATCCGGGCGATGGACGGCCTGGACGCGTTCGACCCGGCCGAGACGCTCGTCTATGCCGCCGACATGGCCCGCCAGGTCAACCTGGCGCAGGCGGAGGTGTTGAAGGTGGCGGCGCATTGGGCTGACCTGAACGCCGTCCTGGACCCGGTGAGCCGGGCGATTCCCGGGATGGAGCGGCTGGTCTGTCTGGGTGGCGACGGGACTCCGGAGGTGGCCGAGTTCGCGCCGGCCGAGCTCGGTGCCCAGCTGCGGCTGTCGGTCGGAGCGGCGGCGATGCTGATCGGGGACGCTCTGGATCTTCGGCACCGGCTGCCGCAGCTGTGGGAGCTGATGTGCAACGGGCTGGCCAAGCCGTGGGTATGCCGCCAGGTCGCCCAGAAGACCCGCCGGCTCTCCCCGGCCGCGGCCGCCCTGGTCGACCGCAAGGTCGCCCGCTACGTCACCACGATGGCCTGGGGGCGTCTCGAACCGTATGTCGACGCCGCCGTCGCCCAGGCCGACCCGGCCCAGGCCGAGGCCGAGGCGGCGGCTGCCCGGGACCGGCAAGGCGTCTTCGTCGGCCGCGAGGCCGACCACGGCTACAAGACGGCGTTCCTGCGCGGCGCAGCCCCCGACATCGACACCTTCGACGCCGGTATCGACCAGATCGCCACCGCGCTGGCCGCCCTCGGCGACACCGACAACGTCGACATCCGCCGCGCCAAGGCGATCGGGATCATCGCCAGCCCGCAAGCCACCCTGGAGCTGTTCGACCTCGTAGCTGCCGACCGCGGCCAGGACACCGATAGCGGCGGCAAACCGGCGAAGCGAAGCCGGACGATCGGATCTGCAGTCGTCTATGTGCACCTGTCCGACCAAGCGGTCGCCGGCACCCAGCGTCCAGGCAGTGACCCGACCGTGGCGAGGGTGGAAGGGGTCGGGCCGATCCTGCTCGACCAGCTGCGCGAGTTCCTGCGGCACCGCAACGTCACCGTCAAACCCGTCATCGACCTGCCCAACATGCCCGCCGTCGACAACTACGAGATCCCCGACAGCCTCCGCGAAGCGATGGACCTGCGCACCCCCGCCGACTGTTTTCCCTATGGGAGCAGAACAACCCGCCACCGCGACGCCGACCACACCATCGCCTACCTCGACCCCGACGACGGCGGACCACCCGGCCAAACCAACCTCCCCAACCTCGGCGGCATCGCCCGCCTCCCACACCGGATCAAAACCCACGGCCACTGGAAAGTCCTCCAACTCATCTCCGGCGTCTGGCTCTGGACATCACCCCACGGCCACCACTACCTCGTCGACAACACCGGCACCACCAACCTCGGCACCCTCTAAACACCGTCATCGGCACCGCTCACGACCCCGGTCACCCCGGGGGTCCGCGGACGTGGCCGTGCTCACGACGGACCCCCGGGCTTGTTCGGGTGCCTTGAGCGCTTGCAGCTGACTATGATCACCCGAACGAGCCGCTACATTCCGTGGTGAACATCAGAATCGGGGGCGAGCCGTGAGGAGGAGTTACGGCTGCCAGACCATCGATTCGACGTTGTGGGTAGCGCACGGCATGACGAGCGCCCACTCTCGTCCACTACGTGAGAGAAGTCATGAAGCAGTGATTCTGTCGAGCCGGAGGCTCCTTTCACTGGCTCTTGCCTGCTCGCTCGTCGTGGTGGGGGCAACCGCGCTCGTAGCCCGTGAGCGCGGTTGGTTCACGTCCGGGCCTAGCCCGGGTCGTTCGCGGCTGATTGGGCGACACTGCGCGTAGAAGCACCGAAGTGCCTGTCCTGCAAGGGAAACTTGGGATTGCGACGTCCAAAGAATCTCGAGCTGGAAGGCACTCGGTAGGTGAAGCGTACTTCGTGGTCGGCAGGTCTGCAGGTATCTGGTGATGGGACAGGCGTGGTGGCGCACGCGGGCAGCGTGGGGCTGCGCCTGCTGGCCGACCGGGTGGGCCTGACGGCCCAGCTGTCCAAGGCGATGAGCCGGCGTTCGTTCGTCCCGGTCCACGACCGGGGCCGGGTCCTGGTCGACGTCGCGACGATTATCGCTGCTGGTGGTGAGGCGATCGCCGACATCGACGTGCTGCGCCACCAGGACGCGGTACTCGGCCGGGTCGCGTCGCCGCCGACAGTGTGGCGCACCCTCGACGAGGTCACGCCAGGACGGTTGAAGAAGATCGCCACCGCCCGGGCGCGGGTCCGGCGTCATGTGTGGGGCCAACTCGCTGCCAGCGATGGTGGGGTCCCGGCCAGCCGGGTCGCCGGGACCGACCTGGGCGCGACGGTCGTCCTCGATGTGGACGCCACCATCGTCATCGCGCACAGCGAGAAGGAGCAGGCATCTCCCACGTTCAAGAAGACGTTCGGTTTCCACCCGCTCGGCGTCTGGTGCGACAACACCAGTGAGTTCCTGTCCGCCATGCTGCGCACCGGGAAGGCCGGCTCGAACACCGCCGCCGACCACGTCACTGTGTTGTCCGACGCGATCAGCCAGATCCCCGCGGCGCACCGCAAGGACCTCCTGATCCGATCCGACGGTGCCGGAGCCTCCCACAAGCTGGTGGAGTGGCTCACTGAGCAAGGTCAGATCCGGGGCCGTCGGATGGAGTACTCCGTGGGGTTCGCGGTCACCGAGAAGATCCGCGATGCCATCAGCCTCGTCCCGGCGAAGGTCTGGACGCCCGCCACCGATGCCGACGGTGGCGTCCGCGACGGCGGTGACGTGGCCGAGCTGACCGGCCTGCTCGATCTGTCCGGCTGGCCCGAGCCGATGCGGATCATCGTGCGCCGCGAACGACCGCACCCCGGCGCCCAGCTGTCGTTGTTCGAAGAAAGCGACGGGTGGCGCTACCAGGCCATCGCCACCAACACCACGACCGGACAGCTGGCGTTCCTCGAAGCCCGCCACCGAGCCCACGCCCGCGTCGAGGACCGCATCCGGCACGCCAAGGACACCGGCCTAAACCGGTTCCCCTCCCGAGAGTTCACCATCAACCAGGCCTGGCTGCTGGCCACCCAGATCGCCGCGGACCTGATCGCCTGGACCCGGCTGCTCGCAATGACCGGCGACGCCACCGTCCTTGCCACCTGTGAACCCAAAGCGTTGCGCTACCGGTTCCTGCACGTCCCGGCCAGGCTCACCCGCAGCGCACGCCGACGACGACTCCGGATTCCGCAGTCGTGGCCATGGGCCACCGCGATCGTCGCGGTCTTCGCGAACATCGCCGCGATCCCACAACCCGCCTGACCAGCCCCATCCCACCCACCACAGCCCCACCCGGAGAACCGCAGCCCGGCAGCGCCAGCCGGCGAACCGTCACACCCAAGAAGACCAGCCCGACACCCCACCACCATCACGCCGCCAACCACACCACGCAGCAAGCCTCATGAATTACCGGGGCTAGAGGGGGGCCTCTTGAGCAAATACCCGCAAATGGTTATGTCCCCTCCATACGCCAGGGGCAGACCATAACTGACGCCGAGCAAGTGTTGTTGCTTGACGGGAATTCCCCGGCGATTATCACGAACATCACGTCGGTGGGCGGTGGTAAGACCCTCAGATACTTGGGGGCTATGGTAGCGGGGCCAGGACGCAGTCAAGCTCTTTCGGAAGATTTCAAGCGTTATCCACCCAACGATCCGGCTGTCAAAGGGAGCATGAGGCAGGCGATTGGCGCGAAAATCTTGCCCAAGGCTCAGACCGCGGATGGCATCGGATATGAATTATTGCTCGGCTATCGATTCATTTCCAACCAGTTGGCAGCGCGCAAGGAGATTGTCGTGGACTACACGGTTAACGGAGTGTCCTATCGCCGCGTCATACCCGCCCGGATGTTGGCCTGCCCGCCAGCGTTTTCGTCTGCGAAGTGCCTGAGGGCGTCGAAGCGGCTCTTTCCGGACGGATGACGGTTGCTCGTAGCAGCGATCAACACTGAACAGCGACGATAGGTGTTTCCGCAGGTCAGCGCATGCCTGCGGCCCATCGTCGCTGGTCAGCCAAGGTGGCGGTCTCAAATGTCGTAGTAGAGCTCGAACTCGTGGGGGTGCGGGCGGAGCGCGATCGGCTGGACCTCGTTGACGCGCTTGTAGTCGATCCAGGTCTCGAGCAGGTCCGGGGTGAAGACCCCTCCTTCGAGCAGGTACTCCTGGTCGGCTTCCAGGGCGTCGAGCACCTCGGTCAGGGTGGACGGGACCGTCGCGACGCCCTCGTGCTCCTCCGGCGGCAGCTCGTAGAGGTCCTTGTCGATCGGCGCCGGCGGCTCGATCTTGTTCTTGATCCCGTCGATCCCGGCCAGCAACATCGCCGAGAACGCGAGGTAGGGGTTGGCCGACGGGTCGGGGCAGCGGAACTCGATGCGCTTCGCGGCCGGGTTCGACCCGGTGATCGGGATGCGGATGCAGGCGGAGCGGTTCCGCTGGCTGTAGACCAGGTTCACCGGAGCCTCGAAGCCGGGCACCAGCCGGTGGTAGGAGTTGACCGTCGGGTTGGTGAAGGCGAGCAGCGACGGCGCGTGCGCCAGTAGGCCGCCGATGTAGTAGCGAGCCAGGTCGGAGAGGCCGGCGTAGCCCGACTCGTCGTAGAACAGGGACTCGCCGTTCAGCCGCAGGGACTGGTGGCAGTGCATGCCCGAGCCGTTGTCGCCGAAGATCGGCTTCGGCATGAAGGTCGCGGTCTTGCCGTTGCGCCACGCCACGTTCTTGATGATGTACTTGAAC
Source organism: uncultured Actinomycetota bacterium (assembly GCA_963820035.1). GTDB lineage: Bacteria > Actinomycetota > Actinomycetes > Propionibacteriales > Nocardioidaceae > JAWWPG01. Next base: position 77,856 of record CAWFYK010000002.1, read on the forward strand.
TTCATGATGTTGTCGGCGGTCGTCAGCAGCTCGTCGAACCGGAAGTTGATCTCCGCCTGGCCCGCCGTACCGACCTCGTGATGCTGCCGCTCGACGACCAGCCCGGCCGCCTCGAGCTCGGTGGACATCTCGGCGCGCAGGTCGGTGAAATGGTCGACCGGCGCCACCGGGAAGTAGCCGCCCTTGTATTTCACCTTGTAGCCGCGGTTGCCGCCGACCTCCTCGCGGCCCGTGTTCCAGGCACCGGCGACGGAGTCGATCGAATAGAAGCTGGTGTTCTGCTTGGTCTCGAAACGCACATCGTCGAAGACATAGAACTCGGCCTCCGGGGCGAAGAACGCCTGGTCGCCGATGCCGGTGCTCGCGAGGTAGGTCTGGGCCTTCTTCGCGATGTTGCGCGGGTCGCGGCTGTAGGCCTCCTTGGTCAGCGGGTCGTGGATGAAGAAGTTGATGACCAGCGTCTTGTGGGCCCGGAACGGGTCGAGATACGCCGTCGTCGGGTCAGGCATCAGCGCCATGTCGGACTCGTGGATCGCCTGGAAGCCCCGGATGGACGACCCGTCGAACATCAGGCCGTCGTCGAAGACCTCCTGCCCGAACGACGAGACAGGCACGGTGAAGTGCTGCATCATCCCCGGCAGGTCGCAGAAGCGTACGTCGACGAACTCGACGCCTTCCTCTTCGACATATGCGAGCAGCTCATCGCGGTCCGCGAACATCTGTCCTCCTCGTGGGCGGCCATCGTGGCGTGCCCGTGGCATCGGTTGCTGCCACAGTAGGTGGCGCGAGTTTCCCCGCCGTGTCCTCCGTGTTTCCACCGTGTTACGTTGCCGCCGTGGAGGCGCCGACCGAGCACGACTGGCCAGGTGGACGGCTCGGTCTCCCGCAAGACGGCCCAGGAGCCGTCGGTGGCTGGGGCAGACGACTGCTGGCCCTCTTCATCGACTGGGTGCTGTCGGCGCTCGCCGTGAGCGTCTTCACCGGCCGCAGCTTCTTCTCGCCCCCCGAAGGTTGGGACCGCTGGCTGCCGCTGACGGTCTTCGCGATCGAGGTCGCCGTGCTGACCGCCACACTCGGTGGGTCCGCCGGTCAGCTCATCCTTCGTGTGCAGGTACGGCGACTCGACGGCAGCCGGCTCGAATCTCTGGCGGTCCGTGCTCCGCACGATCTTGATCTGCCTGGTCATCCCGGCGGTGATCTACAACCGCGACCAGCGAGGCCTGCACGACCTGGCTGTCGACTCGATCGCCATCCGCCGGGCATAAGTCCGAGTGGGCCGCCGCCCCTGACACGACCATGTGATAGGTAAGGACCTTCGGCGTTCCGTGAAGTAACGCACAGGGGACTGACGCCGATGTCACGATGGCGGTCTGACGCCCAACCGGGGCCCTCAGCCGACCATCACAACGTTTCGGGAAAGGCATGGCTGTACATGCGAACACGTAACTGGGCTGTCCTCGGAGCCGCCGCGACCGCGCTGGCGCTGATCGCGTCACCCGCACTGGCATCCGCATCGAGCGCTCAACGCCCTCAGGGACACCACCCGGAGACCACCCAGCAGCTGCTGAGTGAGGCCCGCAGCAACACTTTGGGCAAGACCCACGGCACCCTCGACTACTGCAGGTCGAAGAACATCGCCTGCGACCTGCAGGTCCTCACCACCAAGCCCGGCTCGCGCACCATCGTGACGACCGGGAAGCCCGCCGGCATCGGCGCTGACGACCTCCAGCAGGCCTACGCGCTCACCAAGGCCAAGAGCGCCAACGGCACGATCACGATCATCGACGCCGGTGCGTTCCCCCCCGCGGACCTGGAGTCCACGCTGGCGCAGTACCGCAAGGCCTACGGGCTGCCGCCGTGCACCCTGAAGTCGGGCTGTCTCACCGTGAAGAACCGTTTCGGCAAGCGCCCGCTGGTCGCGAAGACCGCGTTCCAGAAGCAGGCGGCTGAGGAGATCGGCGTCGAGACGTCTCTCGATGTCGAGATGGCGTCCGCGGCGTGCCCCGGGTGCAAGATCGTCGAGCTGCAGGTCCCCGCGAACGACGGGTTCTTCGGCTCGCCTTCCCATATGCACCACGCGACGACCCACTTCGGTGACGCCACCAAGACGGGCGTCTCGATGAAGACCTCGTCGGTGAGCATCAGCTACGGCTTCCCTGCCGACGCCAAGACCGACAGCGGTCGCATCGCCAAGGCGCTCGACCAGAAGGGCACCGCCATCACCGTCTCGACCGGTGACAGCGGCTATGTCGGAACCTCCGGCACCTGGCCGCAGAACCTCCGCACCGTCATCGCTGTCGGCGGGACGACCCTGACCAAGCAGAACGGCGGCCGCGGTTGGAGCGAGTCGGTATGGGACGGCGCTGGCAGCTCCTGCAGCCCGGACCTTGCCCCGGCGGTCGGCCAGCCCGCAGCGGTGTCGAAGAACTGCAAGAACAAGCGCGCTGACGGTGACATCTCGTCCGACGCGGCCGTCCAGATCGCGGCCTACGACGGCTACGCCCCGTCGTCCGGCCAGCCCCTCGGCTGGTTCATCGTCGGGGGCACCAGCGCTGCCGCACCGCTCATCGGCGGGATTGCCGCACGCTCTCCCCGCATCGCCGGCATCTCGGGGCCCAACGTGATCTACGCCGCCCCGTCGAAGGCCTTCAACGACGTGACCACCGGCAGCAACGGCACCTCGTGCGTCAATGACGGCTTCACGGCCAAGGTCTGCGCCGCCGCGAAGGGCTGGGACGGTCCGACCGGCCTAGGCACCCCCGTCGGGCTGAGCCCGTTCACTTCGTAACGGAACAACGAAGCACCCTCGCCTCCGTGGCCCCGCTGCGACCATCCGGTCGCGGCGGGGCCACGCCTGGTCTCTAGGAGACTGCTGAACAAGGCTTGTTTCGGGGGGTTGTCAGCTGATGCTCGCTCGGCTGGGGACTTGTCACGTGTCGTGGCGTGGTTGTGACTGCCTCGTTCGGTGTGCGCGAGGTGGCCGATGGTCGACCGGGTAGGGCGTCCTGGGGCCTGGCAGGCCCTCGGATGCTGGCTTGGGGTGGCTGCTGTTGGACTCAGGCCAGGGCCCAGGCCCCGTGCTGTCGGATGAGGCCGAGGTTCAGCAGTCGGCGCAGGTTCAGGGCTGCGGTGCGGTTGTGGAGCCAGGCGTTGTTTTTGGTGACGCCGCGGTAGCGGACCTTGCGGTTCCCGCCGGCGACCAGCCAGGCGATCGAGCGCTCGACCATCGGCCGGTGTTGGCGGTAGGCGGCTTGCCAGGCAGGGTCTTTCGCGCGTTTGCGGTGGTCACGCAGCAGCCCATGGTGCTGGTGCAGGTTCAGCATCCGGCCGGACTTGGCGGTCGTGCACAGCGCCCGGAGCGGGCACTCTCGACAGCCTGCCCCGAAGGTCACTTTTCGGGTCTTGGTGATCGGGCGGGTCAAGCCGTTGGGGCAGGTCGCGGTCCCGGCTTGCTCATCGATGGTGAAGTCGTCCAGGGTGAACCCGCCCGGAACGGTCGCCTTGAGCGGTCCCGGCTTGACCAGGGGGACGTGCCCGGCTCCGATGATCGCCTCGAGTGCGTCACCGGTGCCGTAGGCGCTGTCACCCAGCACGTCGGCGACCTCGTCCTGGTCGAGCTCGGCCAGGGTGGTGTCGTGGTCGAGGAGCCGGATCCCGGTCGTGCCGTCCGCAGCCGCCACGCCTGATGCCTTGGTGAACTCACACCCGGTCGTGATCCCCGTCTCGGGCTCGACCGCGAGGTGAGCCTTGAACCCGTCCTGGCGGCGATGCACGGTCTTATGGGCGTGCCGCGCCTCGGGGTCCACGATGCTGATCACCCGGTCCGGGGCGACGCTGCGGGCGATCTGCCAGCGCCCGTCGGTGCCGTCGGACCCGGGCGCCGGCTCGACGTCTTGGCCCGCGATCAGCGCCAGCAACGCGACCGCCTCGGCCGCAGGCCCGTCGAGACTCCAGGTGCTGAGGACCTCGAGCAGCGCGAGAGCGTCGCGGACCAACGCATCGACCAAGACCGCGCGGGCTTCGCTGTCGTCCCAAGCGATCTGCGGCTTACCCGGATTGTCATAGTCGTGCGCACTGCACCTTTCGGTCACCACCTCAGCAGCACCGGGGACCTCGCGACGGACCTTGCGGATCACCGCGATCAGCTGCGTCACGGTGTCTTGGGTCGCGACCGCATCATCAAGGATGGTCGAGTCCAGTGCCCGCCGGTTCCTGCCATTGAGGACCCCGGTCTCCGCGACCACCGCCTTCACCGCGTCGAAGATCCGGTTCGGCGCTGCGCTCGCCGCGAGGCGCTTGCGCCAATACGTCAACGTCGACGGGTCGAACCCGCCATGCCCGATCGGCAGACCACACGCGACCTTCCACCGCAGATCAGTCCGTAACGCGGCCATCGCTTCACGGTCCGACAGCCCATGCAACGCCTGCAAGACCAAGATCGACGCGGCAATGTCGACCGGTACCGAGGGACGACCACGACCCGAAGGGAACAGGTCCGCGAACATCGCCCCCGCGAACAGCACCCGGCGATGCTCGGCCAACAACCAGAACACGCTGCCCTCATCGACCAAATGACCAGCAACCGACTCGGCATCCAACAACTCACGCTCATCAAGCGGACGACCCTGCATACCCAATCATCTCGAACCCAAGGAACTCAGACCCGAACGACGCGCATTGTTCAGCAGACTCCTAGGTGCCCGGCTGGCGCTGATGGGGCGGCCGGCGTACGACGGGAAGGCGGCGGATCCAGAGCCACACCCCGTGGACCCGGATGAGGGCGGCGACCCGCTGCGGCATCAGCGGCTGACGCAGGGCGCTGGCCACCAGCCGGCGGGTGGTCGATGGTACCGCCGTACCGGTGAAGCTCGCGGTGAACACCACGGCGTCGTGCTGCCGCAGCGTGATGAAGGCGCCCACCCGATCGCCCTCGAGCGTGAACTTGAGGAGATAGTCGCCGAACACCCCGAAGAAAGGAGAGACGTAGAACGCCTTGTCGGCTTGGCCTCTGCCGCGGTCGTCGATATCCACGACATAGCCGTGCCGCTCTCCGTAGGTGTTGTGCACCTCCGCCACGACGCCTTCCAGCCGACCATCGGCCGCGAAGCACCAATACACGCTCAGCGGGTCGAAGACGTAGCCCAGCACTCGCGCGTTGGCCAGCATGACGATCCGGTGCGCCGACCAGTCGACCCCTTGGGCCGCCAGGAAGTCGCGGACGTTGTTGCCGATCTGGCCGCGTGCTGAGCCGATGTGGTCACTGGCCCGCACGGACGCCAGCCAACGCAGCCAGGACGGCGCCGGCTCGGGGTCGTCGGCGTCGACCAGCCACTGGTGGGCGCGGTAGGTGAACGCATGCCGGGTGGGGACGAGCCGGGCGTGCCGGACCTTCCCGCGCACCAGCGCGGGCAGCCGCACCGCGGTCGGGCCACCGTCGGAAGCGGACGCCCATCCCATCGAGGCGGACGCCGGGGTGCTCACCATCGGGCGCCGAAGTGGGCAGCGGCCGCGACGCCCGATTTGCAGCCGTCCTCGTGGAACCCCCACCCGTGGTAGGCGCCGGCGAAGGCGACCCGTGACGTGTTCAGCTCCGGCAGGCGCCGCTGCGCCTTGCGCGCCCCGGCTGTGTAGACGGGATGGGTGTAGGTCATCCGCGCCACCTCGCGGGCCGGGGGGTGGGCGTCGTCCGGGTTGAGCGTGACGACAAGCGGCGAGCCTTCCGGGTGGTGCTGCAGGCGGTTCATCCAGTAGCTCACCTGCACCCGCCGGTCAGCAGCCCCGCATCCGGTCATCCGATAGTTCCAGCTGCCCCGAGCCGCTCGGCTCGGCGGCAGCACGGAGGCGTCCCGATGCAGCACCGCCTCGTTCCGCGAGTACTCGAAGGCGCCCAGCACCTCCTTCTCGAGGCTGGTGGCATCGGCCAGCATCGTGAGCGCCTCGTCGGCATGAGTGGCGATGACCACCCGGTCGAAGACGCCCAGCGCGCCGTCCGACCCGGCCAGCGCGACGCTGTCGTCATAGCGCGACACCCGGGTCACGGGAGTCCCCGTCACGACCTCGTCCAGCATGGGGAGGATCTTGTCCACGTATGACGACGAGCCCCCTTCGACGACGTACCACTGGGGCGCGTCGCTCAGCCGGAGAAAGCCGTGGTTGTCGAGGAACGCGAAGAGGTATCCCGCCGGATAGCGCAGGGCGTCACCGTGGCCGCTCGACCACACGCAGGAGACCACCGGCACGGCGTAGTGGTTGACGAAGTCGGCGCTGAAACCGTGGGTCGAGAGGAACTCGCCATAGGTCTGGCCGTCGTCGACTCGGCTCCCGACACGTTGCAACGCGAGTTTCTGGAAGCGGCGAATGGCCAGCAACAGGCGCCAGAAGCGCAGGTCCGCGATGCGGCGTCGCTGAGCAAAGATCCCCGGCAGGCCGCGCCCGCCGACATACTGCAGCCCGCAGCCGTCGCAGCGGATGCCCATACTCATCTCGGTGGGGCGCACCGAGACACCGAGCTCGTCGAAGAGTCGCAGGAGCGTCGGGTAGGTCCGGTCGTTGCAGACGATGAAGCCGGAGTCCACGGCGGCCGGCGACCCGTCCTCGAGAGTCGTGCGATGGGTGTGCACGTGGCCACCCACGCGGTCGGCGGACTCGAACAAGGTGACGCGTGCCGTCTGCCGGAGCAGGTACGCCGCCGCCAGGCCCGAGACACCGGAGCCGATGACGGCAACGCGTGGTCGGCCGTCCACGGTCTCCGTCACGTCAGGGATTCGGTGCCGGGTCGGGCCTGGATGGATGCAGAGGTGCTGATGGTGGTCAGCGTCCGCGTTGCGACCCGCGCATGGCGGATCGGGCCTGCTTGGCGTTGGTCGGCATCGGACCCTTGGGGATCGGAATCTGCGGACGCATGGCATCGAGCGCCCGCAGTCGCTGCATCACGTCGGTGATGTCTGCTGGGGTGATGTTGCGGGGGAGCTTCTGGATGTGCTTGGCCACCGACCGGATGGCGACCGTGTCGTCAGTCCCGTCGCCCGCGACGATGTCGTAGATCGGCACCTCACCGACCACCCGAGCGTGCTTCTTCTTCTCGACAGCGAGCAGGTTGCGGACCCGCGAGGGGTTGCCCTCGCCGACGAGGATCACGCCCGGCTTCCCGACGACCCGGTGCACGAGGTCCTGGGACTTCGTGACGGCCACGGCTTGCTGGACCTGCCAGCCTTTGCGAAGGATCCCGAGCGCGGCGCCCGCCGCTCCCGGTCTGCCCTCCACCTCGGCATAGGCGGCGCGCTCCGCGCGTCGACCGAACACGATGAGCGCCGCCAGCACACCTGCCGGGATGGCGACGATGGGCGCGGCCAGCGGGAAGATGAACCAGAGAAGGACGCCGACGACGATCGCGACGCCGAGGAACCAGGCAAGCACGACCGGACCGACCCACTTGTCGCGTTTCCGCGTCATCTTGTAGGCGGTCCAGACCCGGCGCAGGCCGCCTTCCTTCTTCGGAGTGCCCTTGTCGCTCTTGTCCTTGCGTGCCATCGTCGTACCGCTTTCTGCGTCGTCGCGAGTCAGGAGACCGAGGTGGCGTCGGCGGGTTGCCGGGAGTCGAGCGCCTGCTGGTAGAGCCTGCCAGCGCGGTACGACGAGCGCACCAGCGGACCGCTCATCACCCCCGCGAAGCCGAGGGCGAGCGCCTCGTCGCGCATCTCGACGAACTCCTCCGGCCGCACCCAGCGCTCGATCGGGTGGTGACGGACCGACGGGCGGAGGTACTGGGTGATGGTGAGCAGATCGGTGCCGACCGACCGCAGGTCCTCCATGGCGCTTGTCACCTCCTCGCGGGTCTCGCCCATGCCGAGGATCAGGTTGGACTTCGTGACGAGGCCGACGCGACGGGCCATGGCGATCACCTCGAGCGACCGCTCGTAGCGGAAGCCGGGCCGGATGCGCCGGAAGATGCGCGGCACGGTCTCGATGTTGTGGGCGAACACCTCGGGGGCGGCGTCGAAGAGCTGACCCAGGTAGTCGGCATTGCCGCTGAAGTCCGGTGCGAGCATCTCCACGCCCACACCGGGGTTGAGCTCGTGGATCTTGCGGATGGTCTCGGCGTAGAGCCAGGCGCCCTCGTCGGGGAGGTCGTCGCGGCAGACCCCGGTGACCGTCGCGTAACGCAGCTGCATCTGCTGGACGCTCTCAGCCACCCGCATCGGCTCCTCGCGGTCGAGGTCGGCGGGCTTCCCGGTGTCGATCTGGCAGAAGTCGCAGCGACGGGTGCACTGGTCGCCACCGATGAGGAACGTGGCCTCCCGGTCCTCCCAGCACTCGAAGATGTTGGGGCAGCCGGCCTCCTGGCACACCGTGTGCAGACCCTCGCGTTTGACCAGCGACTGGAGCTGCTGGTACTCGGGTCCCATCCGGGCGCGGGTCTTGATCCACTCCGGCTTGCGTTCGATGGGAGTCTCGGCGTTGCGCACCTCGAGGCGCAGCATCTTCCGTCCGTCCGCGGCAATCGTCACGGGCCCAGCCTACGCTGACGAGCCAACCCGTCTCGACGTGAGAGGACCACGATGTCGGACTTCACCGACCACTCCGACGACGTTGCCGGCCTGTTCGACCTGGGCGCCGTCAGTGCTCCCCTGTCCCTGGCAGACCGCGGGGAGCAGGCCAGGATCTGGCGGCTGGAGACCGAACGTGGAGTCTTCGCGGTCAAGCAGGCGCTGGCCGGGTTCGCGCCGCGGTCCGACGGGGTCGACGTGGCCTTCCAGGAGGCGGTGCTGGCCCAGACCGACGTGCTGATGCCCGCCCCGGTCCGGCGTCCGGACGGCTCGGTGCTCGCGCCGGTCGCGGGAGAGCTGGTCCGGGTCGCGGAGTGGGTCGACCTCCGGGCCGCCGACCCCGGCCTCGACCCGCGCCGGATCGGGGCCTTGCTGGCGGCGTTGCATCGGGTCGAGCTCGACGTGCCCGGCGAGGTCGACCCGTGGTATTGGGCCCCGGTCGGCCGCTCCGCCTTGCTCCGGTACGCCGACCGGCTCGACGATGGCGCTGCGCCCTTCGCCGCGCAGTTCCGGGCCGCCGTACCCGGCTTGGTCGAGCTCGAAGGGCTGCTCGAGGCGCCAGTGTCCCCGCGGCTCTGCCACTGCGACCTGTGGGCCGACAACCTCAGGGAGACCACCGATGGCGACCTGTGCGTGATCGACTGGGACAACTGCGGACCCGCCGACCCGGCGCACGAGCTCGCGATGGTGCTCTTCGAGTTCGGCCGCGGCAGCCGGGAGCGCACCCGGGCGCTCTATGCGGCCTATGTCGAGAAGGGCGGGCCAGCCCGGATCACCCGGCCGGGACAGCTCACGATGGTGATCGCCCAGTTCGGCCATTTCTGGGAGGGCGCAGCCCAGGGGTGGCTGGACCCGGCCGCCACCGAGGAGGACCGACTGCACGCGGCCGATCGCGTCGCCGAGCTGGTGGACCCACCGCTCACCGTCGACCTGGTGGCCGAGACCGTCGACTTCCTCGCGTAGCACCCGAAAAGGCGTGAGGACGGCCGGGGAGTCAGCGATCGTGGCCCGCGACGATGTCGGGGGAGCGGTCATACGGCGACCAGTCCAGCACCTCACGCAGGTGGCGCTCGAGCAACGGGTCCGCCTCCTGGACGGTCACTTCACGGCCGAGCTCGCGGCTGAGGGTCGTCACGCCGGCGTCGGCGATGCCGCACGGGATGATGCCGTCGAAGCCCGCCATCGTGTTGTCGCAGTTGAGCTCGACGCCGTGCATGGTGACGCCGCGAGAGACCCGGATGCCGAGGGCGGCGATCTTGCGCTCGGGGCGGGAGCCACTCGCCGCCAGCCATACGCCGCTGCGGCCGGCGACGCGGCCGGTCTCGAGGCCGAGGTCGGAGCAGACCCGGATCAGTGCCTCCTCGAGCCGGCGGACGAAGTCGACCACATAGACGTGCGAGGGCAGCTTCGTGATCGGGTAGGCGACCAGCTGGCCCGGACCGTGCCAGGTGATCTTGCCGCCACGGTCGACCTCCACGACAGGTGTTCCGTCCAGCGGACGGTCCTGCGGCTCGGTACGGCGGCCGGCCGTGTAGACGAAGGGATGTTCCAGGAAGAGCACCGTGTCGTCGATCTCGTCGGCGACGCGCTGGGCGTGCAGCCGTCGCTGCAGCTCCCAGGCCTCGAGATAGTCGACGGGTGAGTCGCCGTAGCCGATCCTGCGCACCTCCAGCGCCGGAGCCGGGCCGGATGCTTCAGCGGCATGCTTGTCCTGGGCCACGGTCACGGCTCCAGCGTAGTAGCCGTGTCATGGCCGGCGGCCGTCGATTCGGGTTCCGACCGCGGCGTTCGATGCGCGACGCCGGCCCCGTGACCGCTCAGCCGTCGTGCGGGCGGGCCAGCCGGATCTGGCTGACCCCGAGGTAACGGGAGCGGAAGCCGGCCTCGCAGTAGGCGAGGTAGAACTCCCAGATGCGGCGGAAGTCGTCGTCGTACCCGAGCTTGACGATGTCGTCCCAGGCGGCGATGAAGTCCAGCCGCCACCGCCGCAGCGTCTCGGCGTAGTGCACGCCGAGCTCACGCCGCTCGGTGATGCGGAGGGACGTGTGGTGGGCGCAGACGTCCTCGATGGCCTGGGTGGACGGGATCAGGCCGCCCGGGAAGATGTACTTCTGGATCCAGCCGTAGGAGTTGCGGGTCTCGATCATCCGCTCGTGGGCCATGGTGATCGCCTGGATCGCGACTCGCCCTCCTGGTGCCAGGTGCTCATCGATCGTGCTGAAGTAGCTCGGCCAGAACTCCTCGCCGACCGCCTCGATCATCTCGATGCTGACGACCGCGTCATAGATCCCTTCGACATCGCGGTAGTCCTGCAGTCTGAACTCGACGAGCGGGTCGAGTCCGAGCCGCTTGACCCGCTCGGTGGCCAGGTAGGCCTGCTGGTCGGACAACGTGATCGACGTGACCTTCGCCCCTCGCTCGGCCGCCCGGATGGCGAGTGAGCCCCAGCCGGACCCGATCTCGAGCACCCGGGTGCCCTCGCCCACCTCGGCGTAGTCGAGGATCCCGTCGAGCTTGCGGAGCTGGGCGGACTCGAGCGTCTCGTGCTCGAAGTGGGCGAACCACGCGGACGAGTACGTCATCGTCTTGTCGAGAAACATCGCGAAGAGCTCGTTGGACATGTCGTAGTGGGCGGCGATGTTGCTGCGGGCGCCGTCACGGGTGTTGCGGGTGTCGTGCGGCAGCCGACGGTCGATGACCATCCGGAGCTTGCGGAGCGGCGCCGGGACCAGGTTCTGCAGCTTGGCAGCGAACGGGGTGAGCAGGTCTGCCAGGTCGGTCCCCGGTCCGGGTGCCCAGTCTCCGGCGACGTACGACTCACCGAACGCCATCTTGGCGTCGCTGCCGAGGCGACGATAGAACGAGTCCGGGTCGACCAGGTGGAGCTCGGGGGCGGCCGGGTCGTCGGAGCCCCACGCTGTTCCGTCCGGCATCGTCAGGCGAGCGTCGACACGGTTGATGGCGGCCTTGGCGATACGGCGGGCGATCCTCGTGGCAACCCTCGTGCGGAGGTTGTCGACGACTGCCGGTGTGCTCACGTGCGTCCCTTTGCTGGTCCTGGATGGCGGACCCGCCGGTGGGCGACCTTGGTCGTCGTCCACCGGCGGGCTTTCCACCCCGTGGGATATGACCGAGGCATACCCCAGCATGAGTTCGTCACGACGCGGTTCTTGGATGGGTGAACGTGACTCGTCGTGTGACCCCATTCTAGGTGGGGTTCGGCCGGATCTCCGAGAAGCCGGGATAACGGGGACCTTGGTCCCGGCGGCGAGCCTGTGGACGGAGAACGACGCTGGGTCGTCAGGTCGGGCAGGCTGACGTCATGCCGACCAAGCACGCTCTGAGCGTTCCGGGCGATGTGGCATCGCGCCGACGCCACGTTCTGGTGCTGTCCCTCGCGGCTGTCGTCGTCGCGGGCCTGGCGGTCGCCTTCGCCCCGTGGCTGCTCGGTGACGGGGGCCGGGGCGGTCCGCCGGCTCTCCCAACCGCGGCGGGCCCGCCGCCGTACCGCCAGCAGATCCCGCCGGAAACCTCGGCACGCACCACGCCCGATCGGGAGAGCCGCTGGCTCCGGATCCTGACGGCGATCGACCTGCGCCGGGAGGCAGCCTGGCGTCGTGGCGAGCCGGAGCTGCTCCGGTCGGTCTATGTCTCACCGTCGCCTGAGCTGCGGGAGGACCGACGACTGATGGCCGGCTACCTGAGACGCGGGCTTCGCGTGTCCGGGGTCGGTCTGCGCTTCCTGCGCGTCGAGGCTCAACGGGTCAGCCCCGACTCCGCGTCATTGCTCGTCGTGGACCGCCTCGGCGCCGCGTTTGCCGTCGATGACCGGGGAGCCGCTCAACCGTTACCCCGCGACCTACCGACCCGGCACCGCGTCGAGCTCGAGAAGGTCGGTCGGCAGTGGCGGATCTCCCGGGTCGAGCTGGCGCCGGAGGGCTGACGGGTCCTAATGGAGGCCGGCGATCAGCTGGCTCTCGAGGTCCGGGTGGGCGAACTCGAAGCCCGCTTCGAGGAGCCGCGCTGGACGGATCTTCAGACTGCCGAGCAGCTCGCCGGACAGCTCACCCAGCGCCGTCCGGAGAGCGATCGCCGGCACCCTCATGACGGTCGGCCGGTGGAGCAGCTGGCCCAGCAGCCGAGTGAGGTCGGCGTTGGTCGCCGATTCCGGACCGACGAGGTTGAAGGGCCCCGACATCGTGGCGTCCGTGATAGCGCACGTCACAGCGGAGACCCAGTCGTCCCGACTGATCGTCGAGAACCACTGGTGACCGTCACCCAGCCGACCGCCGACACCGAGGGAGAACGGCACCTTCATCAGCTTCAGGGCGCCTCCTCGGTCGTCCAGCACGACGCCCGTGCGCAGCATGACAACGCGACCGCCTGCGACCGCGAGCGGGCCGGTCGCCTCCTCCCACTCGTCGACGAGATCCGCGAGGAAGCCATGGCCGCGGGGCGAGCTCTCGTCGAGGTCCTCGTCCCCGCGGTCCTTGCCGTAGTAGCCGATGGCGCTGGCGTTGACCAGGGCTGGCCGCTGGTCGTCACGTCTGGTCAGAGCCGTGACGATGGTCCGAGTCGTCGACGTGCGGCTCTCCAGCAGCACCTTGCGGTACGACGTGCTCCACGGCCAGTGTGCGATGGGCGCCCCGGCGAGGTTGACCACGACGTCGACACCGTCCAGCGCCGCCTCGGGAAGCGTTCCGGCGTACGGGTCCCAGCTGACGTCATCGGCGCCGGTCGCCTCGGACCGCACCAGCCGTCGCGTGCGGTGGCCGTCGCTGTCCAAACGTTGCCGCAGCGCACTGCCGAGGAAGCCGGAAGCCCCTGCAAGGAGAACTCTCATGCGCCCCATCATGCCCGCCCAGCCGTCAGGTTGTTCCGGTCGAGCCGTCAGGTTGTTCCGGTCGAGCCGTCAGGTTGTTCCGGTCGAGCCGTCAGGTTGTTCCGGTCGAGCCGTCAGGTTGTTACGAGTACGACGGTGGTGCGCTCAGCGTCGTACTGCTCGATTCGGCGCGACCCTCGACACGGCGGGAAGAACCTGACGGCTCGGGGGTAAGAACCTGACGGCTCGGGGGTAAGAACCTGACGGCTCGGGGGTAAGAACCTGACGGCTCGGGGGTAAGAACCTGACGGCTCGGCGAGGTTAGAGGCCGAGCTCGGACTCGAACTTCGCCTCCTCGAGACGCTGCTTGATGGTGGAGAGGAACCGAGCGGCGTCCGCCCCGTCGACCAGCCGGTGGTCGTAGGTCAGGGCCAGGTAGACCATCTGCCGAACGGCGATCGTCTCGCCGAGGTTGGCGTCGTCGATCACGACCGGCCGTTTGACGACGGTGCCGGTGCCGAGGATGCCGACCTGGGGCTGGTTGATGATGGGCGTGTCGAACAGGGCGCCGCGACTGCCGGTGTTGGTCAGCGTGAACGTGCCACCTGACAGCTCGTCGGGACTCACCTTGTTGTCCCGCGTCCGCAGCGCCAGGTCCTGGATCTTGCGCGCGATGCCCGCGATGGACAGGTCGCCAGCGTTCTTGATCACGGGGACCAGCAGGCCGCGTTCGGTGTCGACGGCGATGCCGAGGTGTTCACCGTCGTGATAGGTGACCGTCCCGGCCTCCGTGTCGATCGACGCGTTGACCTGCGGATAGGACTTGAGCGCATCGATCGCCGCCTTGGCGAAGAACGGCAGGAACGACAGCTTGACTCCTTCACGCTCCTCGAAACCCGCCTTCACCCTGGTGCGGAGCCGCGCGATCGCCGTGACGTCGACCTCCACCACCGTCGTCAGCTGCGCGGATGTCTGCAGAGACTCGACCATCCGGGAGGCGATGACCTTGCGCAGCCGGCTCAGCTTCTCCGTCTTCCCCCGCAGCGGACTCGGTGCCGGCGCCGGTGCCGGTGCGGTGGTCGCCGCGGCGGCGCTTTCGGTCGGGGCGGCCTGCTGCTCCGACTCCGCACGTTGGGCGGCCTCGGCCGCGGCCAGCACGTCCTGCTTGCGGACCCGGCCACCGACGCCGGTTCCGCTCAGCGCCGCGAGGTCAACGCCGTGCTCGGCGGCGAGCTTGCGCACGAGCGGGGTGACATAGCTGCGGCCACCGTCGTCGGAGGCGTTCTGGTCCGCCGGCTCGCGGGCCGGCGGCGGCTCAGGCTTCTTCGCTTCAGGCTTCTTCGGCTCCGGCGTCTTCTCGGCTGCGGGCTCTGGCTCGGGCTCCGGCTCGGGCTGCTTCTCGGGCTCGGGCTGCTTCTCGGGCTCGGGCTCAGGCTCGGGCTGCTCCTTCGCCGACGGCTCCTTCGACGCACCTCCGCCACCGGCTCCCGAACCGATCCGCGCGAGTACGGCGCCCACCTCGACGGTCTCGTCCTCGCCGACCACGATCTCGCTCAAGGTTCCCGCGACCGGGGAGGGGATCTCGGTGTCGACCTTGTCCGTCGAGACCTCGAGCAGTGGCTCGTCGACGGCGACCTCGTCGCCGACGGACTTGAGCCACTGGGTGACGGTGCCTTCGGTGACGCTCTCACCGAGTGCCGGCAACGTCACGTCGGTGGTGTCCCCGCCACCGTCAGTCGCCTCGCCCTGGCTGGACGGCTCCGCCGTTGACGCGCCATCGTGGTGGTCGTCGCCCTGGTTCTCGTCGCTCTGCTCCTCGCCGCCGGACTCATCCGCGTCGTCCTGTCGCGAGTCGGCGTCGGCTGCCGACGCCGCCTGCTCGGAAGCCTCCGCGGCCCCGGCGGACGAACCGGCATCCTCGGTCGACTCGGTCTCCTGGCTCGACTCGGTCTCCTGGCTCGACTCCGTCTCCTGGCTCGACTGGGCGCCACCATCCGACGAGGCGCTCGACTCGCCTGCGTCCCCGATCACGGCGAGCACGGCGCCCACCTCGACCGTCTCATCCTCGGCGGCTCTGATGTCGAGGAGCGTCCCGGCGACGGGGGAGGGGATCTCGGTGTCAACCTTGTCTGTCGAGACTTCGAGCAGCGGCTCGTCGACGGCGACCTCGTCGCCGACGGACTTGAGCCACTGGGTGACGGTGCCTTCGGTGACGCTCTCACCGAGCGCCGGGAGGTTAACTTCGGTCGCCATCTTGCTTGGTCATCCTCTGGTCTGAGTCTGGGGTTCCGGGTGGGGGGAGTCGCTGGCCAGCCTATCGGTGCGGCCTCAGGAGTGCGCGTGCAGCGGTTTGCCCGCGAGGGCGAGGTGAGCCTCCCCGAGAGCCTCCGTCTGGGTCGGGTGGGCATGGACCAGCGGGGCCACGTCGGAGGGAAAAGCCTCCCAGTTGTAGATCAACTGCGCCTCGCCGATCAGCTCGCCGACGCGAGCACCCACGAGGTGTACGCCGACCACCGGGCCGTCCTTCTCGCGGACCAGCTTGACGAAGCCCTGGGTCTTGAGGATCTGGCTCTTCCCGTTGCCGGCCAGGTCGTAGGTGAGAGTCTCCACGCGTTCGTCGCCGTATCGTTCACCGGCCGCCGCCTCGGTGAGCCCGACCGACGCGATCTCCGGGTCGCTGTAGGTGACCCGAGGGATGCCGTCCTCGTCGATGGGCGCCGGGGCGAGCCCGGCGATGTCCTCCGCCACGAAGATGCCCTGTTGGAACCCACGATGGGCAAGCTGGTATCCCGGCACGATGTCTCCGACGGCGTAGATGCCGTCGACGTTCGTCCGCTGCCGCTCGTCGGTCAGCACGAATCCTCGCTCCATCGTGACGCCCTGGGCCTCATAACCGAGGTCCGCCGTCATGGGACCTCGGCCGACCGCTACCAGCAGCAGGTCGGCGTCGAAGGTCTCCCCTGACTCGACGGTCACGGTCACCCCAGTGTCGGTGCACGTGACCGACTGGAAGCGAGCGCCGGTCTTGAAGCCGATGCCGCGCTTGCGGAACGCCCGCTCCAGCGCCTTGGACGATGCAGCGTCCTCGCCGGGGACGAGGCGCGGCAGTGCCTCGATGATGGTCACCTCGACGCCGAAGGAGCGCCACGCCGATGCGAACTCCACCCCGATGACCCCTCCGCCGAGAACGACCGCCCGCTCGGGAAGTTGCTCCAGGTCGAGCGCGTGCTCACTCGTGAGCACCCGGACGCCGTCGATCTCGAGCCCGGGGAGAGTGCGGGAGTAGGAGCCGGAGGCCAGCACGACGTGACGCCCGTCGTACCGCACACCAGCCACCTCGACGGTGTGCGGCCCGACCAGGGTGCCGTGGCCTTCGAGGATGGTGATCTGGCGTCCCTTCACGAGACCCAGCAGGCCCTTGTAGAGCTTGGCGACCACGCCATCCTTGTAGACGTTGACGCCCTTGAGGTCGACGCCTTCGAGGCTCGCTCTGACGCCGAACTGCTCCGACTCGCGGATCGCGTCGGCGACTTCGCCGGCGTGCAGGAGCGCCTTCGTGGGGATGCAACCTCGGTGCAGGCAGGTTCCGCCGACCTTGCTCTCCTCGACCATCGCCACGCTCAGCCCGAGCTCGGCCGCACGCAGGGCGCAGGCATACCCACCGCTCCCGGCTCCGAGGATGAGAACGTCAAAGCTGCTGGGGGTCTGCGCCACGGTTCCTCCGACTGACTCCGGACTGGGGATGGCTCCGCCATGGTGGCGCGAAGGCGCCCGCGGCGGAGTGCTCCGCCATCCTTGCACTACGGCTGCCCCGTCGAGGCGGCAGCCCAGCGCGGTCCGTCGGCGCGTCGACCGACCCGCGCGCTCTCCCCTGAGGTCCGGGTCGCGGTTGTCCAGGTAGGCGATACTTGGCGCAGGACGACGACACGAGCGGAGGTCCCATGGCGTTATGGACACGTCGACGCAAGAGACCCGGAGTGCTGCGTGGCGCCGAGTCTGACGACACGCGCTACCTGAAGGACTGGGTCAAGGCCCGGTCGGGCATCGAGGGGTACGTCGAGCCCCGCACCGCGGTCACCGACACGACCATGCTCCTGGTCGCGATAGACGGCGAGTGGACCCGGCGCCGGGTGCCGTCGGTGGAGTGGGCACACGACTTCGCGAACCGCGAGGGGATCCCGAGCTACGACGCCGCCGTGGTCGGCTATCCGGAACGCATGCGGGAGTGGAACCGCCACCACGGCCCCAGCAAGCCCTGACCTCGACCGGCGCCGAGCCCGTCCCCCTCCCCGGGCTGGCGCGTCCGCTCAGCTGGCGCGCTCGGTCGCGAGCTGGACCAGCGTCCGGACCGCGCTGCCGGTGCCACCCTTGGGCGTGTAGCCGGTGGGCGACCCCTCGTTGAACGCGGTCCCGGCGATGTCGAGATGGGCCCACGGCAGACCGTCGGCGACGAACTCGCGAAGGAACGCGGCGGCATAGCTCGCTCCGCCCCAGGGCTCGGGGTTGTGCTGGCCCAGGTCGGCGATCTTCGTGGTCCGGACCTTGTCGTGCATCTCCTCCGGGATCGGCAGCGGCCACATCTGCTCGCCCACGCGCTCGGCGATGCTGGGCAGCTCGTGATGCAGGTCGTCGTCGTTGCTGAACACGCCGGACGTATGGCGGCCGAGGGCGATCATGCATGCGCCGGTCAGGGTGGCGACGTCGATCAGCACGTCGGGATTGTCCGCGTTGGCGGTGCTGATCCCGTCGGCGAGCACGAGTCGGCCCTCGGCGTCGGTGTTGAGGACCTCGACGGTCTTGCCGCCGTACATCGTCAGGACGTCGCCGGGTCGCGCGGCGGTGCCCGACGGCATGTTCTCCGCGAGGCACGCGTAGGCGGTGACGCGGACGGGCAGCTCGAGCTCGGCGATGGCGAGCACCGCTGCCGAGACGGCAGCCGCACCGGCCATGTCGGACTTCATCGTCATCATGCCCGAGCCCGTCTTGATGGACAGGCCTCCCGAGTCGAACGTGATCCCCTTGCCCACGAAGGCGATGTGCGCCTTCGGCTTGCTCGGCCGATAGCTGAGCTTGGCGAGCCGCGGCTTGCGGAGCGAACCTTGGCCCACTCCGAGGATGCCGCCATAACCCTTGGTGGCGAGCGCCTTGTCGTCGAGCACGGTCAGCGTCACCTTCGAGCCCAGGGACCGGTTGCGCGCCTTGAGCTCGTCGACGAACGACTGGGGGTAGAGGTCGTTGGGCGGGGTGTTGACCAGGTCGCGCGCGAAGTTCACAGCAGCCGCGACCACCTCGGCGGCGCCGGCGGCCTCACCGGCGGACTTCGTCCGAGCGCGCTCCGTGAGCACGACGATCTCGCCGACCTTGTCGGCCTTCTTGCCCAGGTAGCGGTCGAACGTGTAGGCGCCCAGCAGCGCACCTTCGACGACCGCGCGGGTCTGCTCATCCGTGTTCGCAGGCAGCGCGAACGCGACGTTACGGGCAGCACCGGCGGCGCGTACGGCGGCTCCCGCGGCCCGGCGCAGCGACTCGAGCGACGCTTCGCCCTCCGGCCCGAGACCGGCAACCAGCACGACCGGCGCCTTGGCTGCGGAGCCGGCTGCGAGCCGGCTGACGTCGCCAGGCTTCGCCGAGACGCCAAGGCTCTTCAAGGTGGCGGCCAGGCCGGCGCCGAACCCCTCGGCGACGGGCTCTCCACCAGCTGCGACCACCAGTCCGGCCACGCCGGAATGAACGCCGATGACGAGTGCATCCGCCTTGAAGGTGGCCGGCGAGACGTGACGAAGGGTGACTCTGGGCATGGAGATCCTTGTGGATTTGTGGTGTTGAGTGCGATCTGATCTCGGGCGACTCTACCTGTTGGGGTAGGTTCGCGAGCCATGGCCGATAACACAGCAGAGCTCCTCACCTCTCCACTGCACGAGCGGCACGTCTCGCTCGGCGCGAAGTTCGCGGAGTTCGGCGGTTGGTCGATGCCCGTGGAGTACTCCGGCGCCGTCAAGGAGCACACCGCCGTCCGTTCCTCGGTAGGCGTGTTCGACGTGAGCCACCTCGGAAAGGCGGTCGTGAGCGGCCCGGACGCGGCGGCCTATGTCAACAGCTGTCTGACCAACGACCTCGGCCGGATCGCGGTCGGCAAGGCGCAGTACACGCTGTGCTGTCAACCCGACGGAGGCGTGGTCGACGACCTGATCGCCTATCTCCGGGGTGACGACGAGGTGTTCCTGATCCCCAACGCGGCCAACACCACCGAGGTGGTGCGGCTGCTGACCGCGTCGGCGCCCGACGGGGTCACGGTCGCCAACCTGCATCGCGACTACGCGATCCTCGCCGTCCAGGGCCGGCGCAGCGACGAGCTGCTGTCCGCCATCGGCTTCCCGGTCGGCCATGAGTACATGTCGTTCGTGGAGGTCGACCACGGTGGCGTGCCCGTCGTCGTGTGCCGGACCGGCTACACCGGCGAGCGCGGTTACGAGCTGGTCGTCCCCAACGCTGCCGCCGTCTCCGTGTGGGACGCGCTGATGGCGGCCGGCGAGTCGGCCGGGGTGGTGCCGGCCGGGCTCGGCGCCCGCGACACCCTTCGCACGGAGATGGGCTACCCGCTGCACGGCCAGGACATCTCGGCCGAGATCACCCCGGTCCAGGCCCGCCTCGGCTGGGCGATCGGCTGGAGCAAGGAGGCCTTCTGGGGAGACGCTGCGTTGCGCCAGGAGCGGGCGGACAAGCCCCGGCGGGTCCTCCGCGGGGTGGTCGCCGCCGGCCGTGGCATTCCGCGCCCCCACATGGCCGTGTCCAGCCAGGACGGCCAGCGGGTGGGAGAGGTGACGTCCGGGACGTTCTCCCCGACGCTGCGCAAGGGCGTCGGGCTTGCCCTGCTGGCCGCCACCATCTCCGACGGCGATGAGGTGCACGTCGACGTCCGCGGTCGCCCGGAGACGTTCGCCGTCACGAAGCCGCCGTTCGTCACGCCCGATGTGGGCACCGCCTGACCCGACGCACACGTGGTCGGCGGGCCCCTGCCTGGTCATACGTTCTCCACCCCCGACCCGGGTGACCGTTCGGCCGCGGGGGCGAAGTGCGCCCGCCTCGACGTACGACGGAGGGCACGCAGGATGGGCTGTCCGGCGACGAGGATGACGCCACCGGTGAGCAGCCCCCGCGGGATGTCCCATCCGAGTGACGTCGTCGCCCAGAAGACAAGGTAGCGGTGCAGGTTGGCGCTGACCGGCGCCCCTGCGACGTACTGGACCTCCGGGGAGTACGCCGCGAAGGGCCAGAACCAGAGGTTGAGGAGAGCTCCGTAGACCAGCCCCGCCACCAGGCCGTAGCAGGCCAGGATGACCACCTCGCGGCGACCACCGGCTCGCGGAAGCATGCCCGCGAAGAGCCCGACCCAGCCGGCTCCGAACATCTGGAACGGCAGCCAGGGGCCGACTCCACCCGTGATCAGGGCGCCGGCGAAGATCGTCAGCGCGCCGAGCACGAAGCCGAAGCCTCTCCCGAACACCCGTGAGCCCAGCACGATGACGACGAAACTCGGCTCCAAGCCGGCGAAGCCCGGCCCGAGGGCGCGCATGGCGGCTCCGATGGCCACCAGCATGCCCAGCATGGCCACCGTCTTCGCGTCGATCCCGCCGGCGGAGATCTCGGCTACCACGACGGCCGCGAGGAGGGGGAGCAGGATGACGAAGAACCATGGTGCGTCCGCGCTGTGGGAGTTGTCGAGCGCCGCACCCGGCGTCACGACGAACGGCCAGCAGTAGGCGACGAAGCCGACGGCGGACACGAGGGTCAGCAGCCCGGCGGGCCGGACGCCGAGCGGGATCAGCGGCCGGTCGCCGGTGGCACGAGTGCCGCTCACGGCGAGCCCACCGGGTCAACGGCGCCCACGGGCAGCCCACCGGGCCCACCCGTGCCGACCGCGAGCGACTCCGCGACATCGGCGACCGTGAGCCATCGGCCCCCGGGAAGGACCTTCGCGACCTGCGGGGC
Organism: uncultured Actinomycetota bacterium; assembly: GCA_963820035.1. Taxonomy (GTDB): domain Bacteria; phylum Actinomycetota; class Actinomycetes; order Propionibacteriales; family Nocardioidaceae; genus JAWWPG01. The sequence continues at coordinate 99,213 of CAWFYK010000002.1, forward strand.
GAGGACGGGGGACGACGTGACCACCGCCGTCGTCGTGTCGTCGGCGACGACCCGGCCCTCCGCGAGTACCAGCACCCGGTCGGCGACCTCGGCGACCAGCTCCACGTCGTGAGTGGCGAGCACGACACCATGTCCCTCAGCCGCCAGCAGGCGGAGGATGTCGACGAGGCGCTGCTTGGCGCCGTAGTCGAGCCCTCGTGTCGGTTCGTCGAGCAGCACGAGAGGCGGTGCCGCGGTCAGGATCACGCACAGTGCCAAGGCGAGCCGCTGCCCCTCCGACAGATCGCGCGGGTGGCGGTCGAGCGAGACGTCCGGAGTGAGCCGGGACACCAGGGACTCGCAGGTTCCGGGTCGCGCATGGGCGTCGGCATCGGCCAGCCGGCACTCATGCTGCACGGACTCGGCGTAAAGGATGTCGGTCGGCTCCGCAGGGACGAGACCTGCCAGCCGGAACATCGCTGAAGGCCGCAGCGAGGTCGGCACCCGACCTCCCACCGTGACGCTGCCGGACGTGGGTGCAAGCAGGCCGACAAACGCCTTCAGCAGCGTCGACTTGCCCGACCCGTTGCGACCCATGACGGCGGTCACCTGACCGGCTCGGAGCTCGCAGGAGACGCCGTGCAGCGCCGTGAGGTTGCGGTAGCCGGCAACCAGGTCAACCGAGGCGCCAAGCACCGTGGTGCTCGAGCGACCGCCGTTCTGTCGGGCCCGTGAGTCAGCGTCCGAGGCGAGGCGAGGCAGCAGCTCAGGTGCGCGCCGGCGCGCGTCGCGCACCGACAGAGGCAGCGGCGCCCATCCGGCCAGCCGGCCGAGCTCGACGACGGGCGGCGCCAGCGAGGATCTCGCGAGGACGTGCTGCGGGCTGCCCACCAAGGCAGGTCCGCCGGTGTCCGGCAGCAGGAGAGCCCGGTCGGCGAACTGGACGACGCGCTCGAGGCGGTGCTCGGCGAGCAGGATGGTGATCCCGAGGTCGTGGACCAGGCGTCGGAGCGCGGTCAGCACCTCCTCCCCGCCCTGCGGGTCGAGAGCGCTGGTGGGCTCATCGAGCACCAGGACGCGCGGGTTCGCGGTCAGCGCGCCCGCGATCGCGACACGCTGCTGTTGCCCGCCGCTGAGGGTGGCGAGCGGTCGTTCGCGCACGTTGGCGATGCCCAGCAGGTCCAGGTTCTCCTCGACGCGCTTGCGCATCACCGGGGCCGGCACCGATAGCGACTCCATGGCATAGGCGAGCTCGTCCTCGACGGCGTCCGTCACGAACCCCGCGACGGGATCCTGCCCGACATACCCCACGACGTCCGCCAGGTCCCGCGGGTGGTGCCCGCTCGTGGACCGACCCGCGACGGAGACCTCGCCGGTGAGGGTCCCGCCGGTGAAGTGCGGCACCAGCCCGTTGACGCACCTCAGCAGCGTCGACTTGCCCGACCCGGACGAGCCGATGACGAGGCACAGCTCACCCTCGGGCACCTGGAACGTCAGGTCGTCCAGCACCGGTGCCGAGGCGCCGTCGTAGGTCACGGTGACGTGCCGGAAGTCGATCACGGCGAGGCCACCCGCTCCGGGGCCGGCCCGGCGTTGTTCACCCGGTCGGGTGGTGGCGGAGCAACGAAGGCGGGCAGCAGTCCGACGAGTGGTGCGACCAGGGCGAGCAGCGGGAGGGCGGGCAGCTCCATCGGGTACGCCGGCACGGCCGCGTCGGGCGACGTGTGGGCGAGGATGCCCATCAGGACTGCACAGGCGATGCCCGACCCGGCGACGAGCCACTCCGGCAGCGCCCAGGGGTCGGGGCGGTAGCGACTGCGCTGGGTACGGCGGCCACCGGCGACGAGGCCCGCCGCCGCCAGAGCAGCACCTACTCCCAGCATGGGCAGGCCGAGCCAGCCCGCCGTGCTGGCGTCCAGCAGCCCGAACAGGCCGACGCAGACTCCGAGCACGCCGAGGAGCACGAGAGACGTCGTCAGCCATTGCGCGGCGCGGCCCCTCTGGTTGCGCCGGCCGTAGCCGCGGCTGTCCATCGCCGCCGCCAGCTCGACGGACCGGCTGAGCGCACCTTCGAGCACCGGCATGCCGGTACGGCGGAGGCTCCGCACACCGCCTTCGTCATGGCCGCGCAGCCGCTGGGCCGCCTTGATACGCGCCGCGTCGGTGACGAACTGCGGGGCGAACGTGAGTGCCACCACGGACGCGACGCCCACCTCGTAGAGGGCACCTGGGACACACCTCAGGAGTCGGGTAGCGCTGGCGAGCGCGTTGGCGGCACCGATACAGCAGATCAGGGTGGCCAGCTGGAGTCCGGAGGCGAACGCCGTCAGCACCGCCTCCCAGGTGACCAGCCCACCGATCTTGATCCCGGCCAGCCACGTCGGGAGCGGCACCTCGGGAAGGTCGACGATGACATGGATGCCCTGGGACTCCCGCGAGAGCACGGCCTGCAGGACGATGCGCACCACGACGATCAGCAGTCCGAGCCGCAGGAACGCCCCGTAGGCATATGCCCACGGAGCCCGCGACCTCCGGGCGATCACCACGAAACCTGCCACCGCCAGGATGAGCAGGCAGATCACTGGGTTCGTGGTGCGGCTGACCGCCGCCGCGAGCCCGATCGCCCACAGCCACCAGGCGCCAGGATGGAGCTGGCGGGGGTAGCGGGAGGAGTTCGCGAGTCGGGACATGGTCTTCGAGGGCTACGCGTTCCGCCGGCGTACGACGAACGCACCGACCAGCAGCGCGACCAGGACGACCGCGCCGACGGCAAGATAGACGCCCGTGTTGGACGAGCCGGAGGTGCTGGCATCGGCGGAGTCGTTCGGCTGCTGGGCACCACCAGACGCGAGCGGTGCGGCCGTCGCCGAACCGGGCACGGCGAGAGCGACCGGAGTGTCCGCGGGTGGCTCGGTCGCCTGCTTGTCTGCGCTGCCGCACCCTGTGGAGGGGTAGCCGTCGATGCCACAGATCAGCCCGTTCGACCCGGCCCGCATGGCGATCACCGACAACAGAGCCTGCTGCACCGTCGACGATTCCCCGACGGAGGCGCAGAGTCCCTCCGGCTGAGGCGGGGTGCCGCCGTCAGCGTCTGCCGTCGTCCCGTAGTCGACGACGAAGCCGATCCGCTTCTTGCCGGCCACCTTCGGCGTGCCGCCACAGAGCTGCGCGAAGTCGCCTGCCGCGCGCGGAAGACGCGGATCCTTGACGACCAGCGCCCAGCGGAAGCCGTAGACGGCGCCGTCCTTGCTGGCGGAGGTCGTCGGGTCGTTGGCGCCCACCTTCATGTACGACCAGGCCTGCTTGGCAGCGTCCCAGCTGTAGAACCCCCAGTAGGTATAGCCGCCGGACGCCATCGCGAGGGGCGCGGCGTCAACGGGACCCACCGACGCAGCCAGGGCAGCGGGCTGCGGTTCCTGGCGGGTCTGCTGGCCTGGCGCCGCTGGGTTCGCGGCGGTCGCGCCGGCCGCCAGGCTCGTCGTAGCGACTGCGACGACGACCGCGGCGAGCACGCCGACTGAGAGTCGAGACAAGGACTTCACGTGCGGCGGCCTTTCGATCTGTGGCCGGGCGTGGACCCGGACCGCCGCGGCACAGTGATGTCGCCGACAACCGCCCGGCTCCGCACCGCACACCACGACGGTAGGGGAGCCAGCGCGACCTCCGGAGGTTTTCCGGCTCGCCGGGCCGAGGCCTAGCTGACGGTTGCGGGTCAGCGCCGGAGTCTCACCGGCTTTCCCTCATGGCGTCACGTGGTAGCACCGACAGTCCCACGCCAAGGCTGCGGAGTCAACGCGCCCCGGACGGCTAGGCTCGCACCAGCCGGTGCCCGGCAGGGTCCGGTGAGAATGCACTGGTGTCGCAGACCGAAGGAGAGCGTGTGTCCTGGACCTGGCGGATAGACAAGTCCGATGGCTCCGAGGTGCCGCTCGACTTCGACGTGCCCGACTTCACCGCGCAGGGCGACGCGGAGTCGTGGCTCGGGGAGGTGTGGCGCGAACTGGCCGGCTCCGGGGCGGAGCAGGCGACCCTCCTCGAGGACGGTCGCGTGGTCTACGGACCGATGTCGCTGCTCACCGAGTAGTCGGCGCCGGTCGGCGCCGGTCCGCTCAGATCTTGGCGCCGGGCTTGACGGTGGCCTTCGGCAGCCTGAGACGCCGCATCTGCCACGACCGCATCAGGGTGTACATCGTGATTCCGTTGGTCTCGCTCGCCCCGAAGCGCTCGGTGACGCCCTTACGGACGCCGTGCAGGACGCGGACGGAGTCGACCGCCAGCAGGACCAGGATCGCGATCCAGGCGAACGTGCCGAGGGATGGCACGGCGTTGCCGAGCACGATCGCGAACAAGAACACCAGCAGGAACGCCGGGATCAGGAACTCGCCGATCGTGCGGCGCGAGTCGACGTAGTCCCGCACGAACCTCTTCACCTGCCCCTGGTCGCGCGCGGGCAGGTACTTCTCGTCGCCGCCGGCCATCGCCTGGCGCTGCTTGAGCCGCTGCTCACGGGACCGCTGCTTGTGCAGCGCATTGGCTTCCTTGCGGTTGCGCGGGGGAGCCAGCCGCTTCTTGCGGGCGGCCTCGGCTTCCTTGCGCTTGGGTGTCGCGCGACCCTTGCCCTGCGCTGCCTCCAGCTCGGCCCTTTCGGCCTCGGTGTCGGACTCGGTGGGGTCAGAAGCCGAACGACGACCAAACACGGATGTTGCCTCCATCGTTGCGACCCAGCTCTGTCAGACCGCCAGCCTACCGGTGAGCCGCCCTCGTCATAGCATCCCGTCCGGCGGACACGTAGGGTTATGGGGGTACGGCGGGACGGAGCCCGTCTCCCGCTTCCCAAGAAGGAGTAGGCCCACTCGATGAGCAGCATTATGCAGCGCATCTCGCTGATCTTCCGGTCCAAGGCCAACAAGGCGCTGGACAAGGCCGAGGACCCGCGCGAGACCCTCGACTACAGCTACACGAAACAGCAGGAGCTCCTCCAGAAGGTGCGCCGCGGGGTGGCCGATGTCGCGACCAGCCGCAAGCGCATCGAGCTGCAGATCCAGCAGCTCGACCAGCAGAGTCAGAAGCTCCAGGGCCAGGCACAGCAGGCGCTGGCCGGCGGTCGTGAGGACCTGGCGCGCGAGGCGCTGACCCGCAAGGCGGGTATCCAGCAGCAGATCGCCGACCTCCAAGTGCAGCACACCCAGCTGCTCGGTGAGGAGGAGAAGCTCACCAACGCGTCGCAGCGACTCCAGGCGAAGGTGGAGTCCTTCCGGACCCGCAAGGAGACCCTCAAGGCCACGTACACGGCGGCCGAGGCGCAGACCAAGATCAACGAGGCGTTCACCGGCATCTCCGAGGAGATGGGCGACGTCGGGATGGCGATCGAGCGGGCCGAGGACAAGACCGCCCAGATGCAGGCTCGTGCCGGAGCGGTCGACGAGCTGATCGAGTCGGGCGCGCTCAACGACTCGGTGAGTGGCGGCAAGGACGACATCACGGCTGAGCTGGAGAAGATGGGCGCCGGCAGCTCCGTCGACGCCGAGCTCGCGGCGATGAAGGCCCAGATCTCCGGAGGCAGTGCGCCGGCCCAGCTCGAGGGACAGCCGGCCCCGACGGCCGACTCGACAACGGCCGCCACCGAGGAGAAGGCATGATCATCCGGATCCTCAGCGAGGGCCAGTACGAGGTTCCCGAGAGCGAGGTGGACGGCCTCAACGTGCTTGACGAGCGGCTCGAGGCCGCCGTCGAGGCCGCGGACGACGCCGCCTTCACGTCGGCACTGCACGACCTGCTCGAAAGGGTGCGATCGGTCGGCACCTCGGTCGCCGACGACGCCCTCGTCCAGTCCGACCTGCTGCTGCCGTTCTCCGACGCAACGCTGCACGAAGTGCGCGACCTGCTCAGCGGCGATGGCCTCATCCCAGGCCGGAGCCAGGGCGCCAGCGCCGACGCCTGACCCCCTCGACGATCCGAGAGGCTTGGTCGCACCGTCCGAGGGTTCTGGTACGCCGGTCCGGTGGCCGCGCGGCGCGAGTCCGGGGTCGCTGCGCTTGGCCGGTGCTGCACACTTGAGGAACAAAGACGACGCCTCAGGCGTCGTACCGTAGAGGCAGGTTCGACGAGAAGGCGAGGCGTGCAGCCGTCATGGCGAGATCCCGGTTCCGGAGTGATGGTGGCCTGATAGCCCGGATGGGCGTGGTCATGGTTCTGCTCGGTGCGCTCTACGTCGCGGTGATGGCCGGGCTGATCATTGCCGGGGTCGGCACCGTCGCGGTGATCGTCATCGCCGTCCTCTTCGGCGTGGGTCAGTGGTTCTTCTCCGACAAGCTCGCGATGGCCGCGATGCGGGCGAAGGAGGTGACTCCGGAGCAGGCGCCCGAGCTGCACGGCATGATCGACCGGCTCTGTGCTCTCGCCGACATGCCGAAGCCGCGCGTCGCCATCGCCGACACCGACATCCCCAACGCGTTCGCGACCGGGCGCAGCCCGAAGCACTCCGTGGTGTGTGTGACCACCGGGATCCTGCGACGGCTCGACAGCGAGGAGCTCGAGGGCGTCCTTTCCCACGAGCTCTCCCATGTCGCTCACCGCGATGTGGCGGTCATGACGGTCGCCGGTTTCCTCGGCGTCGCCGCTGGACTGGTGATGCGCTGGGGTCTCTACTTCGGGGGTGGCCGCCGCGACGACAACGGGGTGCCCGTCTGGCTGATCATCTGGCTCGGCAGCATCCTGGTCTACTTCATCTCGTTCCTGCTGACTCGGGTGCTCAGCCGCTACCGCGAGCTCTGCGCCGACCGCTCCGGGGCCTACCTCACCGGCAAGCCCTCCGCGCTTGCGTCCGCGCTGACGAAGATCACCGGCGACATGGCGCGCATCCCGACCAAGGACCTCCGCGAGGAGCAGCCGTTCAACGCCTTCATGTTCGCGCCCGCCTTCAACGGCAAGTCCGTGAGCGCCCTGTTCTCGACGCACCCGTCGTTGGAGCAGCGGCTCGAGCAGCTGGCGAAGATCTCCGCCGACCTGTCCCGCCCCACCGCCTGACCCGCGCACGACGAGGCGCCCGAGCGGGCGTGGAAAGGTGGGCAGGTGGGACTTCTCAAGAACCTGTTCGGCCGCAGCGAGCCTCCGAAGGCGAACCTCGACAACCTGTTCGCGGTGCCGTCGGCAGCGATCACGCTGGAAGCCGGGTCGGGGTTCAAGCCGACGGGTGTTGCTGCCGTCTGCTACCGGCAGGCCGAGGGTGGCGCGTTCGCTGCGGCCCAGACCGACGTGCAGGAGCTGCTCGACGCCGACAGCGGGCCGAAGGTCGAACGCACCACCGACAGCTTCGGCTTCACCTGGCTCGTCTGCCGGTCCGACCCGAGTGAGATATCCGGCCTCGTCACCGACCTCCACGCGGTCAACAGCGCACTCGAGAACGCGGGTTTCGGGCCCAGCCTGCTCTGCTCGATCGTGGTCTTCGAGGGCCCCGACGGCAAGCGGTTCGGGCTGGTCTACCTCTACAAGCAGGGCACGTTCTACCCCTTCGCGCCCGTCGGCTCAGACAAGCGTGACAACGCCCTCGAGCTGCAGATGCGTGGCGTGCTCGGCGAGGACCTGAAGATCGAGCCCGAGCTGGGTCGATGGATGGCCGTCTGGGGCGCCCCGGGTCTCTGACCTGGCCCGTCCCTAGAGGAACGGCCCGGCCGTCAGATAGGGCCATGGCGGCGCCATCCCCTGAACCGCCACGTAGCCATGGTTGTGCAGCTCCAGCCCCGCGCTCATGCCGAGGTCGATCGCCCATGACTGGCCGGATGTGATGTTGCCGAAGTCCACGGGCACGTCGGGCGTCGAGTGCGCGAGAGCAGCCCACAGCGTCCGCCGTGCAGCCTCCGCGTCCGTCGCGGCCAGCAGGTACGGCGACCCGTTGGCGAGGAGGTAGGCGTAGCCGCGCGACGCCCCATGCTCGACGACCACGAGCGGGTACTGCTGCACCAGGAGCTCGTGGTCGACGCGGCGACCGTAGCCGCGACTCGCCCGATCGACCCGGTCGAGAAGCTCGACGTCCGTTGGAGTCCCGCTGCGTACGTCCGGCAGCGCAGGGACGGATGCTCGCCGCACGTGCCCCCACATCAGCATCGCCGGGTGGATGTCGAAGCCGGCCAGCCGGTAGCGCCGGACGGCCCGCGGGTCGTTCGTCGAGCACACCATCGCCGCGTCCCAGGGGCCGTGGGCCAATGCCGCCTTCAGCAAGGCTCTGCCGATGCCCCGGGCCTGCCTTTCGGGTGCGACGGCGAACGACGACAGTCCCCACATGCCCTCTCGAAGCAGCGCCACCGGGCTACCCACGACGGCGCCGTCCTCCTCACTTACCCAGCAGCCGGCCGGGTCGTGGCTGGCGAAGTGACGCAACCGCTCTCGGGACCGGACGGCGCGCTCCTCGGGTCGCAGCTCGGCTGGCGGCCAGTTCGCCGGCCGGGTCCTCGTCGCCAGCTCGTGGAAGACCCGTGCCGTCAGGCTCTCCACCGCCGGCACGTCGTCGTACGTCATCGGGCGAATCGGCACCCGGCAACCCTAGCCAGCCGAAGCCCGACCTTCGTGTGACCTGGGGATGAGGCAACCTATCCGGATGCCCGCGCGTCCTCCCAGGGACGACGAACCCGAAGGAGAACTGCATGAGAACCACCTCGCGGCTGATCATGGGGGCGGCAGCCCTCGCGACCCTGGCGCTCGGCGCGTCGGGCAACGTCGCCGAGGCGACCGCCTCGGGACATCTGCTCGGCCGGGACGCGCCGTCCCCGGAGCCAGGTCCTGACGGGGCTGTCCCGCCCGGTTTCGTGGCCGCGTCGACATCGTGGACGTCCGACAGCAACGGCTGGCTGCTGGGCTTCTCGCCATGCTCGGCGAAGGCCGAGGCTGCGGGCAGGACCCGGTGCGGCACCTTGCTGCACACGACCGACGCTGGAAAGTCCTGGAAGCAGCGCACCGTCCCAGGGGTGCGGGTGTCACCGAAGTTCATCCCGGTGCGGATCGCCTTCGCCACCAAGACCGTGGACGGCGCTCCCGCCACCGGCCTCGCGACGGACGGCACCCGGCTCTTCGTGACCGATGACGGCGCCAAGACGTGGCAGCGGGCACCCGTCGGAGCCGCGGACATCGGTGACATCGGACTCACGAGTACGTCGGCCTACGCGATCGTCGGCAAAGGGACGTCGGCCGACGGCACGACGTCGCTCGTCACCTCGCTCCGCGGGGCTGATGACTGGACGGCGGTGCCGAATGTCCGCACCGCCGGCAACGGCGTGAACATCGACGGGGGATGGGATCTGCAGACCCGCGGCTCGAACGGCGCGGTCGCGCTCGGCACCATCTTCACCTCCAGCGGCTACTGGACGACGACCGACGGCACCACCTGGACTGCGAAGCCTGCGCCGTGCACGAGTGACCAGATGGCCTCGCTGAACTGGGTTGGTGCCCACCGGATCGTCGCGACCTGTAGCTACCAGCCGGGCCGGAGCGAGGAGTTCAAGGACGTCAGGAGGTCCATCGACGGCGGTGAGTTCTCGACGACGACGTCTGCTCCGAACGGGCTTTACACGTCGGCGACCGGAGCCGCCCGTCCGCAGCGGCCGTTCATCGGCGCGACCGGAGCCGGCGTCGCCTGGCTCTACGGGACTTTCGACCGCGGCGCTTCGTGGCAGACCGTGCTCCAGGTCGACGACGAGCTCCCGTTCCGGGACCTTCAGTTCACCGACGCCACCCACGGCTTCGTGCTGACCGGCGGCTCCGCCTACGACCGTGGCACCGTCTACACGACCACCGATGGCGGCCAGACCTGGAACCCGCTCGACCTCGGCTGACGGACCGACTGGCAGCATGAGTCGATGCGCGTCCTGGTCGCCCCCGGCAGCTTCGGGGCAACGCTCTCGGCGGTGGCGGCCGCGGACGCGATCGCTGCAGGCTGGTCGCGGCGTGCCCCGGAGGACGAGCTCGTGCTCGCGCCCGTCTCCGACGCGGGGATCGGCTTCGTCGACGTCCTCCACGCGGCGCTGACCGGTGAGCTCCTCAGCGTCAGCGTCACCAGGGCTGACGGCGACCTGGTCGACGCGTCGGTCCTGCTCGTGGGGGAGACGGCGTACGTCGACACGGCGCGCGTAGTCGGCCCTGTCCCGGAGGCCGGTCGAGCCGCTCTTGGACCGAGCACCGACCCCGAGCGGGCGACCAGCGTCGCGGTCGGGCAGCTGGTCGGCGCGGCGCTCGGCACCGGTGTCAGCCGCATCGTCATCGGCATCGCCCCCGAGGGTGTGATCACGAACGACGGGGGAGCCGGCGTACTCGACGCTCTCGGGGCGACGGCTGACCCGCCGGACGCCCTGCAGTGCGGCCCGGCCCGTCTCGCGACACTCGCCGCTGTCGAGCTCGGCCGGGCGCGCGCTGCTGTCGGGTCTACCCGGCTGGAGCTGGCGACGGACGACGACACGCCCCTGCTGGGGCTGCTCGGTACGACGAACGTGGCCGGCGAGGGGCGCGGAATCGCCGCCGATCGGGTGTCGGTCGTCGACGGCCAGCTGGCGCGGCTCGCCGACCTGGTCGGCCGCCGCCACGTCCTGTCGAAGGGCGCCGGGGCAGGCGGCGGCATCGGTTTCGCGCTTCTCACCCTGGGTGCTGTCAGGGCGCCGGGACTCGGCACCGTGCTTGCCGAGCTGGGTTTCGCGGCCCTCGCCGCCCACGCCGATCTGGTGGTGACGGGCGAGGAGGCGCTCGACTTCGCGGCCGGTTCGGGCCGGGTCTCCGCAGGTGTCGCGGCGGTCGCGGCAACCGCCGCCCGGCCGTGCATCGCTCTCGCCGACCGGATGCTCGTCAGCGCCCGCGAGATGCGTGCGATGGGGATCGAGTCCGCCTACGCCGTCCGCGACCTGGTCGCGGCGTCGGGCGATCCGGCAGGCGAGCTCGCGGCGCTCGCCGAACGCGTCGCCCGCACCTGGTCCTGGCGCCGGTGAGCGTGCTAACGATCCGTCGGGGAGTGTGACACCATGGGAATGCGTCTGGGGCGTCAGGTGTTTGCCCCCGTGATCACGTGATCGAAGCGCACCGCACAAGCGAGGAGCGAAACTTATGACGGTTCAGGACCAGTCCACGCCCACGACCGAGGCGCCTGCTGGTGGCGTCACGTTGACCGATGGCGCCGCGTCGAAGGTCAAGACGTTGCTCGACCAGGAGGGCCGCGACGACCTGAAGCTGCGTGTCTCCGTGCAGCCGGGCGGCTGCTCGGGCTTGCGCTACCAGCTCTTCTTCGACGAGCGGAGCCTCGACGGCGACGTCATCCGCGACTTCAACGGCGTCGACGTCGTGGTCGACCGGATGAGCGTGCCCTACCTGCAGGGCGCCACCATCGACTTCGTCGACACGATCGAGAAGCAAGGCTTCACCATCGACAACCCGACGGCGACCGGCTCCTGTGCCTGTGGAGACTCCTTCCACTGAGCTCCCATCGGCCGCAGGACCACGCGACCCGCAGCACGGTGTGACCGCATAGCCGCCGACCCGGCTCTTCGCCGAGGTCGGCGGCTTTGGTCGTCATGGCTGCCCGCAGCAGATCGGTGCAGCCGGTCGCTAGTCTTTGCCGGTGCCTATCGCCGTCACCGGTTCTGTCGCCACGGACCACCTGATGTCCTTTCCCGGCCGGTTCGCGGACTCGCTGGTCGTCGAACAGCTGGACAAGATCGCCCTGTCGTTCCTTGTCGACGACCTCGAGATCAGGAGGGGCGGCTGCGCCGCCAACATCGCATTCGGCCTCGGCGCCCTCGGCCTACAGCCGGTCCTGGTGGCAGCCGTCGGGGAGGACTTCGCGGACTACCGCTCCTGGCTGGAGCGTCACCGGGTGGACTGCGGCTCGCTGCGCTACTCGCAGACCCGGCACACCGCCCGCTTCATCTGTACGACGGACTCGTCCCACGCCCAGATCGCCTCGTTCTATGCCGGCGCCATGTCGGAGGCTCGCGAGATCGAGCTCGGTCCGGTCGCGGAGCGGGTCGGCGGCTTCGACCTGGTCGTCATCGCTCCTAACGACCCCGAGGCGATGCTTCGCCATACCCAGGAGTGCCGCGACCGCGGGTTCGCGTTCGTGGCGGATCCGTCGCAGCAGCTCGCCTGGTCCGACGGACCCACCATCCGGATGCTGGTCGACGGCGCCGAGGTGCTGCTGTCGAACGAATACGAGGCGGCCCTGATCGAGCAGAAGACCGGGTGGGACGCGGCGGCCGTGCTCGAGCGGGTCGGCACCCGCGTCGTGACCCTCGGAGCCGCGGGAGCCCGCATCGAGCGGCGTGGCGAAGAGCCGATCCAGGTGCCTGCCGTCCCTGGGGTGCGCGCGGTGGAGCCGACCGGTGTCGGCGATGCCTTCCGCGCCGGTTTCGTGGGCGCCAGGGTCGCCGAGCTCTCCTTCGAGCGCGCTGCCCAGATCGGCTGCGTGCTGGCTGCCTACGTCGTGGAGCAGGTCGGCACCCAGGAGTACACGTTCTCCCCGACCGAGTTCCTGGTCCGGATGGCAGACGCCTACGGCGACGTGGCGGCGCGCGACGCCAGCCACCTGTTCGACTCCGACGTTCCGCTCGGCTGAGCCGTCGTACGTCCCTCCGGGACCGGGTAGGGCGGCGCGTCGCCACGACACCGAACCAAGTGACCGACCTGTCCCAGCGACCCGAAAGACGCTGGAGTAGGGTGCTACTGAAATTGCCGTCCGTGCAGGTAGACCCAGGAGAAAGGCGCCCCGTGAGTCGGAATCTCACCGAGCGCACCGCCCTACGGCGCAGGTGTCGGAAGGTGGCTGCATCGGCAGTCGGTATGGCCTTGCTGGTCGTGCTGACAGGCTGCTCCCACGACACGACGGAGCAGTTCAAGCGGCTCGGTCTGCCGCCGCCCGCGAGCAACCGGTCGACGTACATGTCGACCCTGTGGATCGGGGCCTGGATCGCCTGCCTGGTCGTCGGTGTCATCGTCTGGGGCCTGATCGGCTACTGCATCATCCGCTTCCGCCGACGTCGGGACGACGAGGTCCCCAAGCAGCTGCGCTACCACCTGCCGATCGAGATGCTCTACACGATTGCGCCGATCATCGTGGTCGCCGTCTTCTTCTTCTTCACCGTCGAGAAGCAGGACAAGATCCTCGCCGACGTCGCCCATCCTGACCACCAGATCCTCGTCACCGCGCAGCAGTGGTCATGGACGTTCAGCTACCTGAACGAGCCGGCCGCAGGCGCGAACCAGGTCTACGACGTGGGCACGCCGGCCCGGGAGCCGGAGCTGTGGCTGGTCAAGGACCAGTCCGTCACGTTCACGCTGCACTCTCCTGATGTCATCCACTCGTTCTGGGTGCCGTCGTTCTATTTCAAGCTCGACGTGATTCCGGGACATGACCAAGGCTTCTCGATGACACCGACCCGCTATGGCACCTTCGACGGGCGCTGTGCGGAGTTCTGCGGCTATCTCCACTCGCAGATGCTCTTCAAGGTGCATGTGGTGACGGCAAGCCAGTTCAACGCACATATGCGGGCGCTGAAGGCCGCCGGCAACGTCGGTGTCCCCAAGGGCGGAGAGAACTCGTCCAAGGTCGCGGGGCTCGAGAGCGAGGGGAGCGTGAAATGACAACGCTCGATGCCGACAGGGTCGCACGCGGGCAGATCCGGCAGCCCACCAAGGGCCAGATCATCGTCAAGTACCTCACGACCACCGATCACAAGCTGATCGGCAACCTCTACCTGATGACGTCGTTCGGGTTCTTCCTGGTCGGCGGCCTGATGGCGATGGTGATCCGGGCCGAGCTCGCTCGTCCCGGGCTGCAGTTCGTCAACGACGAGACCTACAACCAGCTCTTCACGATGCACGGCACCATCATGCTGTTGTTGTTCGCGACCCCCTTGTTCGTAGGTTTCGCGAACGCCATCATGCCGTTGCAGATCGGGGCTCCCGACGTCGCGTTTCCCCGGCTCAACATGTTCGGCTACTGGCTGTTCCTCTTCGGCGGGCTGATCACGGTCGCAGGGTTCCTGACCCCCCAGGGCGCCGCGGACTTCGGCTGGTACGCCTACAACCCGTTGTCCAACTCGATCCGCTCGCCAGGCGTGGGCGGCGACATGTGGGTGATGGGTCTCTGGATGGTCGGACTGGGCACGATCCTCGGCGCGGTCAACTTCGTCACGACGATCTTCTGCATGCGGGCACCGGGCATGACGATGTTCCGGATGCCGATCTTCACCTGGAACATCTTGGTGACGTCGCTGCTGGTGCTGATCGCCTTCCCGATCTTCGCGGGCGCGCTGCTGGCCCTCGAGGCCGACCGACAGCTCGGCGCCCACATCTTCGACGCCGCCAACGGCGGTCCGATCCTGTGGCAGCACCTGTTCTGGTTCTTCGGCCATCCCGAGGTCTACATCATCGCCTTACCCTTCTTCGGCATCATCACCGAGATCCTCCCGGTGTTCAGCCGCAAGCCGATCTTCGGGTACATCGGCCTGGTGGCTGCCACGCTGAGCATCGCGGCCCTGTCGGTGGCCGTCTGGGCACACCACATGTTCGTGACGGGAGCGGTCAACCTGCCGTTCTTCTCGTTCATGACCTTCCTGATCGCCGTACCCACCGGCGTGAAGTTCTTCAACTGGATCGGCACGATGTGGGGGGGATCTCTGTCCTTCGACACCCCCATGCTCTGGGCGATCGGCTTCCTCGTCACGTTCCTGCTGGGTGGGCTGACCGGCGTCATCCTGGCGTCGCCGCCGCTGGACTTCCAGCTCAACGACTCCTACTTCGTCGTCGCGCACTTCCACTACGTCGTGTTCGGCACGGTGGTGTTCGCGATGTTCGGCGGGTTCTACTTCTGGTGGCCCAAGCTCACCGGACGGATGCTCGACGAGCGACTCGGCAAGATCCACTTCTGGCTGCTCTTCATCGGCTTCCACACGACGTTCCTCGTCCAGCACTGGCTGGGTGTCGAGGGGATGCCACGCCGCTACGCGGACTACAAGGCGAGTGACGGGTTCACGACCCTCAACGAGGTATCCACCATCGGAGCGTTCATCCTGGGCGCCTCGACCCTGCCGTTCCTCTACAACGTCTGGAAGTCACGGAAGGGGCCCAAGATCGAGGTGGACGACCCCTGGGGCTGGGGGCGCAGCATGGAGTGGGCGACGTCCTGCCCGCCGCCGCGCCACAACTTCGCGAGGCTGCCGCAGATCCGCTCGGAAAGCCCTGCCTTCGACCTTCATCATCCGGAGATCGCCCTGGGTGAGCTCGACGACGACCCGGCGGTGCAGAAGTCGGAGTCGGATGCCGCGGCGATGGACGGCCGGTGGGAGGTCCTCGACGACAACCTGCGATCCTCGGAGCGCTACGACGAGGAGGGCCACCAGTGAAGGACGAGGCCTGGATCTTCGGTGGTAACGCCCTCTTCTTCGCAGTCGTCGCCCCGACCTACTGGTTCGTCACGGGCGACCCCACCGGGACCGCCGCTCTGACGATGACGTTCGGCCTGACCGCGCTCGTGACGTTCTATCTCGGCTTCCACGCCAACAAGATGGACGCGCGTCCGGAGGACAACAAGACGGCGGAGGTCGTCGACGGTGCGGGTGAGCTCGGGTTCTTCCCGCCGTACTCCTGGTGGCCACTGTGGTGCGCCTCGGCACTGGCCGTGTGCGTGCTGGGGGTCATCTTCGGCTGGTGGCTGCTCGCGATCGGGATCGGGATCGGCACCACCACGCTCATCGGCTGGGTCTTCGAGTTCTACCGCGGGGAGCACGCCCACTGACTCCGCACCGAGGCTGCTATGTCCCGCTCCTGACCCCAGGTGCCAGCCGGGCCAGTGAGGTCGACAGTGCTCGACATGCCGCGCCGACTCAGGCGGTCATTTCGTGGCGACCGGCTTGGTTGTTATTCTGATAACTCGGTCTGCGTTGAGCTGAGGAGTGTCGTATGTCCGCTTGGACAAGGAGTCGAGCCCGTCTCGTCGTGGTGGCCGGCGTGGCCATCATCGGGACCGCTCTCGCGGGGTGCTCCTCATCGGCGGGCTCAGGACCTGCCGCCAACGGCCCTGGTGACAAGGCAGCGGCGAACCAGCCGGCCAACAACCAGGCGCCCCCGTCGGGAAGCACCGTCCCGGCGACGCTGACCTCCAGCGTCAAGCCAGCCGCCACCGACGTGCCCGTCGACACCGCCGTCAGCGTCACAGCCGCCGGCGGCAAGCTCACGGATGTCGCCTTCAAGGGCGCCGGCAAATCCCTGCCAGGTTCGTTCAACGAGGCGAAGACCGTGTGGACGGCAGCCGGGCTGCTCGATCCGGCAGTCCACTACACGCTGCAGTCCAAGGCCGTCAATGGTGACGGCAAGGTGACCCGGGCGACGCAGTCGTTCACGACGGCCAACCTGACGCTCGCCGAGCAGACCTACCCGAGCGTGACGCCGTTGCAGGGCCAGGTCATGGGAATCGGTATGCCGGTGATCGTCTCGTTCGACGTGCCGGTGACGGACCGCGCTGCCTTCGAGAAGCGGATGTCCGTCACCTCCAGCCCGGCTCAGGTCGGCAGCTGGCACTGGGTGAGTGACCAGGAGGTGCACTGGCGCCCCAAGACCTACTGGCAGCCGGGCACCAAGGTCGACGTCGACCTGCGGCTCAACGGGGTCAACGCGGGCCACGGCATCTACGGTCAGCTCGACCGTCACGTGCACTTCACGATCGGCCGGTCCGTCATCGTCAAGGCCAACGTCGCCACCGACCACATGAAGGTTCTGGTCGACGGCAAGGTCGCCCGCACCATCCCGATCACCGGCGGGAAGCCGGGAGGGTTCCAGACCCGGAGCGGCACGAAGCTCATCAGCGAGAAGGATCTTTCGAAGCGGATGGACTCGGCGACGGTCGGGATCGACCCCAACTCGTCGGAGGGCTACAACATCCCCGATGTGCAGTTCGCCATGCGGGTGACCAACTCGGGTGAGTTCCTGCACGCGGCTCCCTGGTCCGTCTACGCGCAGGGTCACTACAACGTGTCCCACGGCTGCGTCGGCATGAGCACCAGCAACGCCCAGTGGCTGTTCAACCTCGCCGAGATCGGTACGCCGGTCCAGGTGACGGGCAGCAACCGTCCGATCGAGCCCAACAACGGCTGGACGGACTGGAACGAGAGCTGGGCGAAGTACAAGGCCGGCTCGGCGCTCAGCTGACCCTGTTGATCAGTTAGGCAGCGCAGCGTCCGTGCGGGCGGGCGCAGTAGCGTGCGGTTGGGCGGACGTATCGGCAGCGTCTGGGTGGAGCTGGCGCCGCGCTGGCGGCTCAGCGAACGTATCCACGCACATGCGTGGAAGTTGCGGTCAGATCGCGATTCCGACCGCCATATCAACGCACATGCGTGATTGTGTTCGCAGTAACCGAGGTGAGGAGCCAGACTCACGTGGGTACGTCGGAAGCCGCCGCGTCGCTGCTGCCTCTCACGTTCAGACCAGCGGCCCGGATTCCTCCGGTCGGCTGAGCCGCGGTTTCCGCGCGTCCGGTCGGACGAATGACGAATGCTGGTACGGCGGATTCGTCCGACGCGGTAGGCGCGGTTTCCGCGCGTCCCGTCGGACGAACCGCAACAGTCAGCCCTGCGGGGTCTCCTCGAGATCGAACTCGTCGCCGCCGACCTGTCCACCCGTCTCGATCCCGGCGTGGTGCCCATCGTCGATGAGCGGCCCGTCGGCGGTGTGGTGGTGCGCAGCTTCCTCGAGCTCGGCCACGGTCGGCTTCTCGATGTCGTCGGCGAACCAGAACCGCGACAACCGCGCGCGGAGTCGATCCTTGCGATCCGGTGGCGCCGGGATTCCGTTGCTGTCCGGAGCCTCCGTCAGCTGCAAGGGTTCTCGGCGCGCCTGCGTGGTGAGCTGGTAGGCGCGCTCCGGGTTGATGGGAGCGTGCAACTCGCTGTAGCCGCCATCGGGCGCCCGGACGATCACTCCGGTTTCGTAGCCGTGGAGCAGCAGGTCACGGTCATGACGTTGCAGGGATATCGCCCAGCGACGGGCGATGATGAACGCCAGCACCGGTCCGACGAAGATCGCCACCCGCATGAAGTGGGTGATCGCTTCCACGGAGACGTGGAAGTGGGTCGCGATCAGGTCGTTGCCACCCTCTGCCCACAGCAGTCCGTAGGCGGTGATACCCGCGACGCCGAGCCCGGTCCGAGTCGGCTGGTTGCGCGGACGGTCGAGCAGATGGTGCTCGGAGCGATCTCCGGTCAGCCATCGCTCGATGAAGGGATAGGCACCGAGCACCGTGAAGAGCAGACCCATCAGGAGTACGCCGGGCACCAACACGTTCCACGACAAGGTGAAGCCCCAGAGCCGGGTCTCCCAGTTCGGCATGATGCGCAGGCCGCCGTCGAGCCAGCCCATATACCAGTCAGGCTGCGAGTCCGCCGTCACCTGCCCAGGATCGTAGGGCCCATACATCCAGACCGGGTTGATCTGCATCAGAGCGCCCATCAGGGCGGTGACGCCGAAGACGATGAAGAAGAAGCCGCCTGCCTTCGCGGTGTAGACGGGGAGCAGCGGGTAGCCGACGACGTTCTCGTTGGTGCGACCCGGCCCCGGCCACTGACTGTGCTTCTGGTAGACGAGCAGCAGCATGTGCGCGGTGATCAGCCCCAGCAGCAGCCCCGGTATCAGCAGCACATGCACGGTGTAGAGGCGTGGGATGAAGATGTCGCCCGGGAACTGCCCACCGAAGATGAAGAACTCCAAATAGGTACCGACAACTGGGATGGAGCGGATGATGCCGTCCGCGATCCGCAGTCCGGTCCCGGAGAGCAGGTCGTCGGGAAGTGAGTAGCCGGCGAAACCCTCGACGATGCCGAGCATCAGCAGGCCGAGACCGATCAGCCAGTTGATCTCCCGTGGCTTGCGGAACGCGCCGGTGAAGAAGACCCGCAGCATGTGGATCGTCATCGCCGCGAGGAACAGGTTCGCCGCCCAGTGGTGCATCTGCCGCATCAGCAGCCCGCCGCGGACGTCGAACGACAGGTTGAGGGTGGACGCGTAGGCCTCCGACATCTTGATGCCGCGGAGGTTGCTGTAGGTGCCGGCGTACTGCACCTCGGCCATGCTGGGCTTGAACCACAGCGACAAGAACACGCCGGTGAGCAGCAGGATCACGAAGCTCCAGAGCGCGATCTCCCCGAGCAGGAACGACCAATGGTCGGGGAAGACCTTGCGCAGCTGCTTCTTGGCGAGCCCGGCCAGCCCCATGCGTTCGTCGAGCCATTCGACTGGCCCGCCGCCCTTGGTGGTGGTGTCGGCGCTAGTGCTCATCGCGGCTCACCCTCGTTCCCAGTAGCTTGGCCCGACCGGTTCATGGAAGTCACTCATCGCGATCAGATACCCCTCGGAGTCGACGCCGATGGGCAGCTGGGGAAGTGACCGTGCCGCCGGACCGAAGACGACCTTGCCGCTGCGGGCGAGGTCGAAGGTCGACTGGTGGCAAGGACAGAGCAGATTGTGGGTCTGGTGCTCCCAGAGGCTGATCGGGCAGCCGACGTGGGTGCAGATCTTCGAGTAGCAGAGGATCCCTTGGTAGCCCCACGTCTTCTGAGGTGGGATCGGGTGGATGTCCTCAGGCTGCATGCGCACAAGGATGACCGCTGCCTTGGCCTTCTCGACGTTGAGCTCGGTGCCTTCGTACTTCGCGGGCGTCACCTGGCCGTTGGGGCCTTCTTCGGGGAAGAAGAGGGCTGGCTCGGCGTTGATGAGCTGCCCGAGCTCGACGTCACCAGGCTTGATCGGCGTACCCGCCACGTCGTTGACGATGCGGACCCCGCGGCGCCAGACCGTGTACGCGAGTGAGTTGCCGGGCAGCGGTCCCAGATCGCGCAGCAGGACGATCGCCGGTAGCCCGAGCAGAGCAAGCGAGCCGAGGAGGCTGTTGCGGATCATCGTACGGCGGCCGAAGCCGGACTCGGCTGCCCCGGTGCGGAACGCCTCGAGCGCAACTGCGCGGTCCTCCGGGCTGGAGGCGGCGGGGTGGCGATACTCGATGATCTCCTGGTCGGTCATCAGCTTGCGCGCCCACTGGATGGCTCCCAGGCCGATCAGCAGCAGGGCCAGGCCGAGAGTCAGCCCGAGGAAGAGGTTCATCGCGCCGTAGCCGAGCACTGTCGCCTGTGGGTCGATGGTGAAGTAGCAGACGCAGAATGCCACCGTCAGGAGCGCAGCGGCAATGAACATCCCGGCCACCTGACGCTCGGCCCGGCGCTCCATAGCAGGGTCGACATCGGTCGGTCGAGGCTCGTGCGGGGGCAGACCCGGGTTGGAGATCGGCTCGCCGACCTCGCTGTGCGCGGTCGGCTCGTGGCCGACGTCCTCGGGCTGCTGGCCGTCGCTCGGGGTGAGTTCGCTCATCAGCTCTTCTTCTTCTTCGCTCGCGCGCCATTGTTGCTGATCCAGACGGTGGCGAGGACGAGGCCCGCGATGCCGAGCCCCCACGCCCACAATCCCTCAGTGATCGGGCCCAGGCTGCCGAGCCGCGAGCCGCCGTAGCCCGGCTGCTCCTTGAGGGTCTCCAGGTAGGCAATGATCTGCCGCTTCTCCTGAGGCTTCAACACGCCGTCGGAGAAGATCGGCATGCTCTGCGGGCCGGTGATCATCGCCTCGTAAATATACTTCGGGTCGACGCCGAGCAGGCTGGGGGCGTAACGGCCGTTGGGGAGGGCGCCCCCGGCCCCGCTGAAGTTGTGGCACGCCGTGCAGTTCGTGCGGAAGAACTCGCCGCCTTGGGCGATCTGCTCCTCGGTCATCCCGTCGGTGCTGTAGTCGTTGGCCGAGGGGATCGCCGGGCCAGGGCCGAGCGATGCGACGTACGCCGCGAGCGCCTCGACCTCCTTGTCGGTGAAGATGGGGGTGCGGGCCGCGGCCTGGGTGCCCGGCCGGGCCATCGGCATCCGACCGGTGCCCACCTGGAAGTCGACGGCAGCTGCGCCGACGCCGACGAGCGGGGGTCCGAAGTTGGTCCCGTCATTCGACAGCACACCCTCGCCGTTGAGCCCGTGACAGCTGGCGCACGACACGACGAACAGTTTGCGTCCCTGCGAGATCAGCTCCGTGTCGGACCCCGACTGGTCGGCAGATGCCGGCCTAAACGCCGAGTAGAGGCCGCCCATCACGACCAGCCCGAGCACCAGGACGACAAGTCCCGCAAGGGGATGCCGCCTTCGCGTCGACAGGAACTTCACGAGACTTTCCCTCTTTCTCGGGGCCGAGCGCTACTTGAGCAGATAGATGGTGGCGAACAGGGCTATCCACACAACATCGACGAAGTGCCAGTAGTACGAGACGACGATGGCGGTCACCGCCTGCTCGTGGGTGAAATGCTTTGCCATGAAGGTGCGCCCGAGCACGAACAAGAACGCGATCAACCCTCCGGTCACGTGAAGCCCGTGGAATCCGGTGGTGAGATAGAAGATCGAGCCGTAGGCGGACGACGGGATGGTGACGCCGTCCTTGATGAGGCTGGTGTACTCCGTGGCCTGGCCCGCGATGAAGAAGGAACCCATCAGGTAGGTCAGCACGAACCATTCGCGCAGTCCCCACTTGCCGACCTCGAAGATCCGGCCGGATCTGCCGACCTGCCCGCGCTCGGCGGCAAAGACCCCGAGCTGGCAGGTGACGGAGCTCAGCACGAGCACCGTGGTGTTGACGGAGGCGAAGGGAACGTTGAGCTTGGGGGTCTCCTGAGCCCAGAGGTTCGGGACGACGGAGCGAAGGGTGTAGTAGGCCGCGAACAGGGCGGCGAAGAACATCAGCTCGCTGGCCAGCCACACGATCGTCCCCACGCTGACCATGCTCGGCCGGCCGTGCTGTCCATGCAGGCGGGACGCGGGAATCGCTGTTGAGGTCGCCACCCCGCCATTATGTCGGTAGGTCTCGCGACGGGCACGGCGACCCCCGCTTTCTCAGGGACCAAAATCGGCTGACCCTGTGGCGGTCCCGAACGACCCGGCCTGTCACGGCCGAGCAGCGTCGAGCCGGTAGCATCGCGGTCAGGCTTCGTCAGCGGTGTGTGCAGGTGGGCGAAAGGTTGGTGGACAGGTGAAGGTCTTGGTCTACAGCGACGACTCGTCCACGCGGGCGGCCGTCCTGCTGGCCCTCGGCAAGCGGCCTCATCCCGATCTGCCTGCCCTCGAGTACGTCGAGTGCGCGACCGAGCCGGTCGTGATCCAGAACATGGACGCGGGAGGCATCGACCTCGCGATCCTCGATGGCGAGGCAGTTCCGGCCGGCGGCATGGGGATCTGCCGTCAGCTCAAGGACGAGATCTACAAGTGCCCGCCGGTGATCGTGCTCACCGGCCGAGTGGACGACGGGTGGCTGGCCACCTGGTCGCGTGCGGAGGCAGCATTGCCACACCCCCTCGACCCGATCGAGCTCGCCCGCACGGTTACCCGGCTGCTGCTTCCGCGCACCGACGTCGCCACCACAACCGGCTGAACGACGACGCATGACCGACTTCGGGTGGCCGGAGGTGCTCTCCGAGCTGATCGCCGGCCGTGACCTGTCGCGAGACCAGACCGGCTGGGCGATGCGGCAGATCCTGGCAGGGGACGCCTCATCCGCGCAGATCGCGGGCTTCGCCGTCGCGCTGCGCGCCAAGGGGGAGAGCGTCTCGGAGGTCGAAGGTCTGGTCTCGACCATGTATGAGTTCGCCGCCCCCTGCGAGGTCCCGGGCCGGCTGCTCGACATCGTGGGCACGGGTGGTGACCGGTCACGAACGGTCAACATCTCGACGATGGCGGCCATCGTGGCCGCGGGTGCGGGTGTGCCCGTGGTGAAGCATGGGAACCGCGCGGCGTCGTCCTCGTGCGGGTCGGCCGACGTGCTCGAGGGACTCGGCGTACGGCTCGACCTCGCTCCGGAGACCGTCGCTCGGATCGGATCGGAGGTCGGCATCACGTTTTGTTTTGCCCCGGTGTTCCACTCCGCCCTTCGACACTCCGCGGCCACCCGACGCGACCTCGGGGTGGCGACGACGTTCAACTTCCTCGGGCCATTGGCGAACCCGAGTCGCCCGGCCGCCCAGGCCGTCGGAGTCGCGGACTCGAGGATGGCCGGAGTCATCGCCGGAGTGCTCGCCCAACGAGGTGTGGACGGACTGGTGTTCCGCGGCGACGACGGGCTCGATGAGCTGACCACCACGACGACGTCTCAGGTCTGGTCGGTCTCAGCTGGCGCCGTCACCGCGCAGGCACTCGACCCTCGCGACCTGGGCATCTCACCGGCTGATCCGACGGACCTCGTCGGAGGTGACGTCTCGTTCAACACGGCCGTCGTGCACGACGTGCTTCGCGGTGGCACCGGGCCGGTGCGCGACGCGGTCCTGCTCAACGCCGCGGCCGGGATCGCCGCCTTCGACGCGGCGCCCGGGGGGCTCACCCAGCGACTCGCCGGGGGGCTCGAACGGGCGACTCAGTCGGTCGACTCCGGGGCGGCTCGATCGGTACTCGACCGGTGGCTCACGGCCGTTTCAGCCGCCTAGCTGCACGGCCCGGACGCCGCGCTGCTCGCCGTTTGGTTTCGTCTCCTGTGGGATTCCCACTAAACTCGCCTTCGGGGATGGAGGAGCCTGTGGTGTGCCATGCCGTGGCACGGCCATGGAGAGGCCCGTCGTACTGCCGGTCGCGGCGGCAGCGACCGGATGAGACGAGGACGTGATGGACCTGAGCATCGGCCAGCCCGCGGGGCGGCCGGGTGGCGAGCATCGCGCACCCGATGACCGCAGTTTCGCGGCATCGGTGTGGCTTACGGTCGTCGGTGCCGTCATTCCCGGCAGCGGCTTCTGGTTCGCCGGCAGGCGCCTGTTGGGCGCCGTCATCGTCGGGGTCGCCGTCGCAGGTCTGGTCGCAGCCCTGCTTCTGGGACTGCTCGACCCGCACCTCTACCTGCACTCGGTGGTGCAGCCCAAACGGCTTCTCGGGCTCACGATCGCGTTCGTCGTCGTCGCCCTGGCCTGGATGGCCGTGATCATGTTCAGCCATCTCGAGCTTCGGCCCAGCCAGCTCACGACGGCGCAGCGAGTGATCGGCGTCAGCGTCGCGATCGTGTTGTGCATCCTCGTGGCGACGCCCTTCGCCGTCGGTGCCAGCTATGCCTACACGACGCGCGACTTCATCACCAACGTCTTCCCGCAAGCACCGAAGAGCAAGACGATTCCCAAGAACGTCACGGCCGACAACCCGTGGTCCGGACAGCCGCGGGTCAACATCTTGCTCCTCGGAGGGGATGGCGGGGTCGACCGGCAGGGCGTGCGCACCGACTCCATGGTCGTTGCCAGCATCAACACGACAACCGGCGACACCGTCCTGTTCAGCCTGCCGCGTAACCTGGAGGATGCTCCGTTCCCGCCTGACTCGACACTCGCGCAGGTATACCCGCACGGCTTCCAGGGTCCTGGAGACATCGGCAACTGGCTGCTGAACGCCGTCTACCGTGAGGTCCCGCTGCAGCATCCCGGGCTGCTCGGCCCCACCGACAACGAGGGTGCCGACGCGCTGAAGATGTCGATCTCGCAGATCCTCGGCCTCAACGTCAACTACTACGTGCTGATCAACCTGCAGGGTTTCGTCGAGCTGGTCAACGCCCTGGGCGGCATCACCGTCAACATCAACGCGCCTGCCCCCATCGGCGGCAACCATGACCTGAATATCCCGCCCACGGGCTACATCTCACCCGGGCCGAACCGGCACCTCGATGGCTTCGACGCGCTCTGGTTCGCGCGCGGCCGGTGGACCACCGACGACTACGACCGGATGGAGCGTCAGCGCTGCGTGATCGACGCTGTGATCAACCAGGCGAACCCGGAGAACCTGCTTCTGCGCTACCAGAAGATCGCGGAGGCTGGGAAGAAGATCGCCCGCACGGATCTGCCGCAGGCCTTGCTCCCCGCCCTGGTCGACCTCGGACTCAAGGTCAAGGATGCCAAGGTGAGCAGCGTGGTCTTCCAGCCCAACGCTCACTTCGACCCGGCCTCACCTGACTTCGGCTATATGCGGTCGGTGGTGCAGCATGCGCTCAATCCTTCGCCGGCTGCGCACCACAAGCCCAAGATCATCCAGCAGTCGAAGACCGCCTGCGCCTACAACCCCGTCCCCTAGCCGCCCTCAGCCATCGGCGCCCAGCGAGAAGGCGGCCTCCAGATCGAGGCTCGAATAGGTGCGGAAGGCGATGTGGGTCGCCGTCGACAACACCCCGGGCACCTTGTTCAGATGGTCGGGAACGAGGGCGGCGACGTCTTCATGGTTGCGAACCCGCACCAAGGCGATCAGGTCGATCTCGCCGGTCACCGAGTAGACCTCGCTGACCCCGTCGATCGACGCGATCTGCTCCGCGACCTCCGGGATCCGGGCGACGTCTGCCTTGATGAACACGATCGCGGTGATCACATGGCCTCCTACAGGTTCGGGGATACCGGCAGCGTACTTGTCAGCGCGCGGGTCGGGCGACGGTGCTCGTGAGCCGCGGGCTGTCGAACGGCACCAGGGACTCGCGCGAGGCGGTGATCGACTCCAGGAGGTCGCGGTGCGACTCCGCTCCGGCGAGAGGACAGCTCCACTCGCCATCAAGGTCGACGAGCCTGATGCCCGGCAGCTCGAGCCATCGCAGGATCTTCTCGGACTCCTCCGGAGTGGCTGCGGGGGCCGGCCCCGGGCCCCGCAGGACAGTCTCGGCGCTCGCCTTCAGTGACTCGGTCCAGGCACGCGCGTCGGCGCCGGGTGGGATGACCCCGGCGCAGGCCAGCCGACCGAAGCGGATGACATGAACCTCCCACCGCCCGGAGTCGTCACGTCGGGCCGCGACGATCTCACTGCACGACGTCACGGCGGTGAGCCGCTGGGTGCGGGCCGCGGCCCGGACGAAGCTCACCATGCGGTTGCGCTGACGGGTGGCCTCCTCGAACCGCTCGCCCTCGGACAGCCGCGCCATCCGTCCCCGAAGCGTGGTCACGACGTCGGCCGGGCTCTCGACGATGGCCCGGCGTACCCGGTCCACCAACACGGTGTAGTCCTCGGCGGACGATGTGCCGTCACACGGGGACAGGCACTTGCCCATCTCCGCGAGTGCGCAGGCGCCGCGATGAGGATCCTTGGGCAGTCGACCAGCGCACTGGCGGATGGGGAAGCTCTCGTGTAGAGCCGCCATCGCGTCTTGGGCGCTGGCCCGGGATCTGAACGGGCCCAGGTAGTCGGCACCGTCGTCGAGGACCTGGCTGACGAGGGACAGTCGGGGCCAGGGCTCGACCGTGACCTTGAGCCAGCTGACCCGCTCGGGGAACTTCGAACGGCGGTTGTAACGCGGTTTGTGGGAGGCGATCAGCCGCAGCTCGCGGATCTCCGCCTCCAGCGCGGTCGCGCAGGTCACCGCCTCGACAGCCGTCGCGAGGCCGACCATCTCGCCCATCCGCGAACGGGTCTCGCTGGCCGTGAAGTAGGTGCGTACGCGGCTGCGGAGGTCCTTGGAGGTGCCGACGTAGAGCACCTGGCCGCGTGCGTCGCGGAAGAGGTAGACGCCGGGTTTGTGCGGGAGCTGCTCGGCGAGGTGGCGCTTCTTGCGTTGCGCCGAGGACACCCGGGACGAGAACGTCTGCAGCTCCTCGAGGGTGTGCACACCGAGGTTTCCGAGCCGCTCCATCAGGCCGTGCAGGACGTCCACTGTCGCCCTCGCGTCCGACAGGGCTCGGTGGTTGGGCGTGGTCGTCGAGTGGAAGAGGCGCGCGAGTGAGGAGAGCTTGCAGTTGGGGGCGTCATCCTTGGTGACGACGCGCCGAGCCAGCTTGGCCGTGTCGAGCACCTGGAACCGGGGCCAGGTGATGGCGAGCGCCTCAGCGTTGTGTCGGAGGAAGCCGACGTCGAAGGGAGCGTTGTGCGCCACCAGGACGGTCCCTGCGGCGAACTCGAGGAACGCCGGAAGGGCGGCGGAGATCAGCGGGGCTTCGGCGACCATGTGGTTCGTGATGCCGGTCAGCACGCTGATGAAGGCGGGAATCGGCTCGCTGGGGCGTACCAGGGTCTGGAACTCGCCGAGGACGTCACCCCCGCGGACCTTGACGGCTCCGATCTCCGTGATCGACGCCCCGCCGCTCGCCGAACCGCCTGTGGTCTCGAGGTCGACCACCACGAAGGTCGCCTCACGGAGCAGCGTCCCGAGCTCGTCGAACGTCTGCTGCACGGCGATTCCCGGCCCCGGCGCCGGCACTGCCAGCGGGGTCGCTCGCCGTGCCATGACCGTCATGTCTCGACACGTTAGGGGTGACCACCGACGAAATCGGGCCGGACACACCCGGCCAAAGCGTGGCGCCCTTTGGGCGCGCCCCGCAGAACCTGCTCGCTTCGGCTTGGTGCCTCTGAGACTATCGAGGTATGAGAACGGTCCTGAAGGAGCTCCTGACGACCCGCGGCGGGTGCGAGGAGTAGGTCTGCCGTGACGACAGAGGAGCTCCCTCCCGGTGTCCGGGCCTCGGTGGTCTCCCTTGCGTCCGAGGCCGTAGGACGCATGCCCACGGCCCAGGTGCCGGTGGCGTTGCGGAAGTCGGCGTCCTTCGCTCCGGCCCGCAGGGCCAAGCTGGTTGGCCGGCAGATCGCCGACGCCGCCGCGGGCGACGAGGAGTTCCGGGAGCACCTCGCCACCCAGGTCCGGGCGATCGTGCCGGAGATCGTCGTGTCGTTGGAGACCGACGCCGTTCTCGAGGCCGCGGACCTCCCCAAGGCGGCCGCCGTTGCCTACCTCGTCCGGAGTGATGGCTGGCGGGATGTCGTCGACGCTGCTGGCGCGGCGGAGGCCGACCAACGCGCGCGGTCGGGGAGTGACACGTCCGCAGCGCTCGTCAGGGTGTCGACCCAGCTGGCCCAGGTCCGAGCCGAGGCGAAGCAGCAGCGAGACAAGCTGCGTGCCCAGCTCGAGACACTCAAGTCGGACAACGCCGCGCTCCGCCGTACTCTCGGCCAGACCCGCGTGGAGCTCAAGGATGCTCGTGCGGAGTCGGCGGGCGCGGCTGAGGCCATCGAGGAGGCCCGGCGAGAGGCCGAGGTGGCTGCCCGCGAGGCCGCTGCAGAGGCTCGCCGGCTGCGTGCCAGGATCGGTGATCTGGAGACCGAGTCCGCGGCCAGCCGGCGGGCGCTGCGCGACGACCGGGACTCGGAGGTGGTCCGACTGCGCCTGCTGCTCGACACGATGGTCGAGGCCGCCAACGGGCTCCGACGCGAGCTGGCGCTTCCACCGTCGTCCGGACTGCCCGCGGACGTCGTCGACGCGGTGGAGCCGGAGTCGGTGTCCTCGGCGGCACAGATCGGCCGGGCGCTGCTGTCCAGCGACCCGATCCTGCTCCGGCGACTCCTCGAGCTCCCCCGTGTCCATCTCATCGTCGACGGCTACAACGTGTCGAAGGAGGCCTGGCCGTCGTCGCCGCTCGAGCAGCAGCGCACCCGACTGGTGGCCGGTCTCGCGGGCCTCGTCGCCGGGAAGGGCGTCGAGACCACTGTCGTCTTCGATGGGGCAGACCTGCTGCACACGCCGTCGTTCTCGGCGCCGCGTGGTGTCCGGGTGCGGTTCAGCCCACCCGGTGTCATCGCGGACGACGTGGTCAGACAGCTCGTCGCCGCTGAGCCGACGGGGCGCCCCGTCGTGGTCGTCTCGACCGACCGAGAGGTCGCCGAAAGCGTCACGAAGATGGGTGCCCGGTCGGTCGCGTCGAGCGCCTTGGTGGCCGTCTTCGGTCGTTGACCGCGGCCTGAGAGGATGGCCCGGTGGCGATGCCGAGTCCTGCCGTCCTCGCCGTCGCGCGCCGCGAGGGTCACCATTTCAGCAAGCAGCCGGTCGCCGCGATCACCCTGCTGGAAGGCATCGGCGTTGAGTACGACGGTCACGCGGGACGCACCGTCCAGCACCGGTCGCGCGTCCGGCGAGACCCCACCCAGCCCAACCTCCGCCAGGTGCACCTCATCCACTCCGAGCTCTTCGACGAGCTCCGTGAGCTGGGCTACGACGTGTCGCCGGGCCAGCTGGGGGAGAACATCACCACGGGTGGGGTTGACCTGTTGGCTCTCCCACGGGGGACCGTGCTCCGCGTTGGTTCCGCCGTCGTCGAGCTGACCGGCCTGCGCAACCCGTGCCACCAGATCGACCAGTTCAAGCGGGGACTCCTCTCCGCCGTGGTGAGTCGCCGCGACGATGGTGTGGTGGTGCGCAAGGCCGGTGTGATGGCCGTGGTCGTGACCGGCGGCACCGTGTCTCCCGGCGACGTGGTCGGGGTGGAGCTGCCGGCGCCACCCCACCAAGCCCTCGAGCCCGTCTAGTCCGACGCGTCGAGGCAGGCGGCGTGATGACGAGCAGTGCGGTTTCTCGACACAGAGTGGAACGTTTCGGGGGTCAGAACGTCCTTCCGAGCCCCGGAACGTTCCACTTTGCACCTGGCTGCCGCCGAAACCCGACTCCACACGAACACCTCGGGGGCGAGCTTGCGGAAACTGTCGGAGGGCCCTCGTAGCGTCGTGTTTCGAAGGCAGGACCCACTCCGACCGGAGGTTGTCATGACGCACGATGCCGCACCCGTCCACCACGACGTCGAGCTCGCGCGCCTGTCGGCGGCTGGTCCGGAGGGACCGTCGAGTGCCGGCCCGGCCGTCCCCGACGGGCCGCTGCTGATCGACTGTGACACCTGCTCGGTGCGAGGAATCGGCTGCGGCGACTGCGTGGTGACGGTGCTGCTGGGTGGCCCACCCGACGAGGTCACCCTCAACGATGAGGAACGTCGGGCCGTCGAGGTGCTCGCCGCTGCCGGTCTGGTGCCGCCCCTGCGACTCGTCCAAGGGGTCGAGACCGCGTTCGTCGAGCCGGCGTGAGGGCGGCTGGTGGACGTTCGGGCTGTGACATGCGCAACACCCACCGCGAGGATGCCGAGTCCATCCACAGTATGGCTCGGGGGCGGTTCGCCGTGTCAGGGAGTGATCTGTACTGTGGGAGGCGGATCTCTGGACATCGCGGGCCACGCCGGGCCGGCTCAGAGACCGCGGCCGCGCTGGAGGGGGACTTCGCGCGGACCGTCACGAGTTGAGAGGGAGACCGTCGACCTTGTCGAACGGCCAGAACCGTCGAGCGCCAAAAATCGTCAAGCGTGTCGCGATCGTAGGCGCAGCGTCCCTGCTGGGGACCCTGCTGCTGGCGCCGTCGCCAGGCAGTGCCGACCCGTCGGGCCAGGCCCCATCGCACTCCGCACCCACGATCACCGAGGTTCAGCACCGCCTGGATACGCTCAACCGGCAGGCGGAGGTGGCCAGCGAGGCCTATAACACCGCCCACGTGAGGATGAACCAGGCGCACCAGCGGCTCACTGGGCTGCAGGCCGACGTCGACCGTCAGCGGTCCCGCGTGAGTGACTTGCGCACGCAGATCGTCCGCACTGCTCTGTCGGACTATCAGAGCACGGGAGGGCTCTCCACGAGTGCCGCCTTCCTGGTCTCCAAGGACCCCAGTCAGTTCATCAACTCACTCGCCACCTCCGCGGTCGTCGAGCACCAGGAGTCCGACCTGCTGACCCAGCTCAAGGAACAGCAGAACCAGCTCGGCCTCCAGGAGCAGCAGGCCAAGCGGGAGCTCGTCGCGATCACCGCCGAGCAGAAGCAGATGGCGGCCCACAAGGCGAGCGTCGAGAAGAACCTGAAGGCTGCCAGAGATCTGCTCGGACATCTCCAGGAGAAGGAGCGGCTCCGACTGCTCGCGCTCCAGCGACAGCAGACGCAGACCACCACGACCACGACGTCGACACCGAGCCGAGGTTCCAGCCGTCCCCCGGCTACCCCCGCTCCGCCCGCCTCCGGCCGGGCCGCTGTCGCGGTCTCGACGGCTCTCGCCCAGCTCGGCAAGCCGTATGTCTGGGCGGCCGCGGGACCGGACGCGTTCGACTGCTCGGGTCTCACGATGTATGCCTGGGCAGCCGCCGGAGTCTCGCTGTCCCACTCGGCGACGATCCAGTCGCAGCAGGGTGTGCCGGTGGCGATCTCGGATCTGCAGCCGGGTGACCTGGTGTTCTACTACTCACCGGTCTCCCACGTCGGGATGTATATCGGCAACGGAAACATCGTGCACGCACCGCACACCGGTTCGGTCGTGCAGATCGTCCCGCTCAACTCGATGCCGATCGCCTGGGCACGTCGGGTCGGCTGACCCGGGCTGACGTGCCGCGGACACTAGAGTTGAGCGGTGAGCTCCCGGGACTCCACCTTGCCGGAGGCGCCCGGATCGAGTCGTCCCGCTGAGCTGTCGGACCGCGATCAGGGGTCGGCCGGGTTGTCGAGCGCGACCCGTCGCCCTCGGCGTGGTCGGCTGGCCCGTCCGGTCGTGACCGTGCTGGCGACGGGGGCCGTCGTGCTCGGGGGACTGGGGTTCGCCAGGCTCGGCGACACGTCCGAGGCTCAGCCGCCGCCGTCGGGGGCGACGCGGATCTCCAGCACAGCCGTCGACACACGGCTCACCGTCGCCGCGCTCGACGGCCAGCAGCGAGCCGTCGCCGAGCAGGACGAGGCGGCGTACCGGGCGGGCTGGGACCAAAGCCCGCGGGCCCAGCGACTCGCTGTGCTCACCTACAGCAACCTCAAGAAGCTGGGTGTCGCTCGTCTGCAGGCGCATGTGACCGAGCCGGTGACCGGGACGGGTGGCTCCTGGACGGCATCGGTCATCGTCACCTGGGGTCTGAGCGGTCTCGAGCGCGCCACGTCGGAGTCCACGCTGGTCATCAGCTTCGTGACCCGGGGCGAGCACGCCGTGATCACCAGCGAGTCCGCTGCCCCGTCGGAGCGGGCACCCATCTGGCTGGCGGCCGGCCTGCTGACAAGGCGCGGACCGCGCACCCTCGTGGCTGCCACCGCACCCGCAACCCCCGCCCGAGTCGACCGGTTGGTCCGCGAAGCGGCCGGTTCGATCACACGTGTGCTGCCGGACTGGCGCGGAGACCTGGTCGCCTATGTGCCAGGCACGGTTCGCGAGTTCGACGCGCTGCTCGGCACCCGTCCCGGCGAGTACCAGGGCATCGCCGCGGTCACCACGACCGTGGACGGGTCTCACGATGTCCGCGCCCCGACCGCGATCGTTGTCAACCCTCAGGTCTTCGACGGGCTCGGTCCGATCGGGGCGCACGTGGTTGTCACTCACGAGGCGACCCATGTCGCCACCCACGCCGCGGTCGTGGCCCTGCCGCTGTGGGTGGCGGAGGGTTTCGCCGACTATGTCGCCATCGGGGCCGCGCATGTCCCGACACCTGTTGCGGCGCGCGCCGCCCTGCGCGTCGTACGCCGGGACGGCCCGCCGAACGCGCTCCCGTCCGACTCGGCGTTCGCCGTCGGCGCGCCGCACCTGGAGGCGACCTATGAGCAGGCCTGGCTCGCGACATCGTTGATCGCTGCCACGTACGGCCGCGACCGCCTGGTGGCGTTCTACCGCGACGTCGAGGCCCACCCGCAGCAGGTGGACCAGGCGTTCCGGCGGGTCTTGAACACGACCCCGAGCGGCTTCACCCGGCTCTGGCGCGGTCACCTTCACGATCTCGTCCGCGCCGGCTGAGCTGGACCCCCTGACGGAGGTGTGATGGGCAAGATCCTGGTGGTGACGAACGACTTTCCACCGCGACGCGGCGGCATCGAGTCCTTCGTGTTCTCGCTCTGTGCTCGCCTGCCCGCCGCCCAGCTCGTCGTCTACACGGCTCGCATGCGAGGTGCCGACGCCATCGACGCCCAGTCCGCATACCCGGTGGTTCGCGACCGGAGCCGGATGCTGCTCCCGACCCCGCGCGTTGCTCGGCAGGTGCGGGAGGTCCTGGTCCAGCATGACTGTGACCGGGTGGTGTTCGGCGCCTCGGCGCCGCTCGGCCTGCTGGCCGGGGGACTGCGCGCGGCCGGCGCCCGCAGGTTGGTCGGGATCACCCACGGCCACGAGGTCTGGTGGTCGAAGGTCCCGGGTGCCCGGCGGCTGCTCCGGCGGATCGGGCGCGAGGTGGACCTCCTCACCTATGTCAGCGCCTACTGCCGGGATGAGATCGCCACGGCGCTCAGGCCGGCCGACGCGAGCACGATGGTGCGGATGTCGCCCGGCGTCGACGTGGAGACGTTCCGTCCCGATCTGGACGGGGATCCCCTTCGACGTCGGTTGGGCATCGACCACGACCAAGAGGTGGTGGTCGCGGCATCGCGTCTTGTCGCTCGCAAGGGCCACGACGTGCTGTTGGAGGCGTGGCCGCACATCCTCGCCGAGCACCCTCGCGCCGTACTCCTGATCGTGGGTGACGGACCGGCGCGGCGGCGGCTCCGCAGGACCTGCGACAAGGCTGGCCTCACCGGATCAGTGCGCTTCGTGACGGACGCGACGTGGGCAGACATGCCGTCGGTCTACGCCGCCGGGGACGTGTTCGCCGTTCCCTGTCGCACCAGGCTCGCAGGGTTGGAGCCGGAGGCGCTCGGAATCGTCTTCCTCGAGGCGGCTGCTGCGGGCCTCCCCGTGGTCGTCGGCTCCTCTGGGGGCGCGCCCGAGACGGTGGTGGACGGACAGACGGGGTACGTCGTCGACCCTCGGTCGGCGGCAGAGGTCGCCGACCGGATCTGCGCCCTGCTCGCGAACCCCGAGGAGGCGAAGGCCATGGGGGAGCGGGGCCGGACCTGGGTGACCCGCACGTTCTCCTGGGATGCTGCGGCGGCCACTCTGACGGACCTGCTGGCGGGCGACCACTGACTCATCACCGATCCGGCGAAGGTACGCCGTGGGCCCGCTAAAGGTAGA
Organism: uncultured Actinomycetota bacterium; assembly: GCA_963820035.1. Classification (GTDB taxonomy): domain Bacteria; phylum Actinomycetota; class Actinomycetes; order Propionibacteriales; family Nocardioidaceae; genus JAWWPG01. The sequence goes on from CAWFYK010000002.1 coordinate 132,978, forward strand.
GGGCCTCGACATCGTCGTGATAGGTACGCAGCAGCAGGTTCCTCTTCAGCTTGAGGGTCGGGGTGAGCTCACCCGACTCCTCGGTCCAGTCCGTGGTGAGGATCGCGAACTTACGGATGGCCTCCGCACGTGACACGGACGCGTTAGCGTCGTCGATGCTGCGTTGGACCTCGGCCCGGACCTGCGGGTCGTGGACGAGGTCGGCGACCGAACCGGACGTGCCGTGGGTGTCCATCCAGGTGGGGAGCGACTCGGCGTCGAGCGTGACCAGTGCGGCGATGAAGGGTTTGCCCTCACCGACCACCATGCACTGGCTCACCAGTGGGCACGCGCGGACGCGATCCTCCAGGACCGCGGGAGCGACGTTCTTGCCCCCAGCCGTCACGATGATCTCCTTCTTACGGCCGGTGATGCGGACGAACCCGTCGTCGTCGACCTCCCCCAGGTCGCCGGTGTGGATCCAGCCATCGACCAGGGTGTCCGCGGTGACCGACTCGTTGTGCCAGTAGCCCGAGAAGACCTGGCCGCCACGGAACAGCAGCTCGCCGTCAGCCGCGACTCGGACGGACGTACCGGGCAGTGGCCTGCCGACCGAGCCGATGCGCTGGGCGCCGGGCAGGTTGACGGTGAGCGCCGCCGTCGTCTCGGTGAGCCCGTATCCCTCCAGGACCGGCACGCCGACCCCGCGGAAGAAGTGAGCGAGCCGCTCACCGAGGGGTGCGCCGCCGGAGATCGCATAGCGGGTGTGGCCGCCGAGGACCGCTCGCAGCTTGCTGTAGACGAGGCGGTCGAAGAGCGCATGGCGCGCCCGGAGCAGCAGCCCCGGTCCGCTGCCGTCCTGTGCGCGGCTGTAGGCGACGGCCACGCCGACGGCGGCGCCGAACACCCGCGCCTTCCCGTTCGACGCCGCCCGCTGGCTTGCGGTGTTGAAGACCTTCTCGAACACCCGGGGCACGGCGAGGATGAACGTCGGACGAAACGCACCGAGGTCATCGACCAGGTCTGTGATGTCGGCCGTATGGCCGAGCCGAACGCGGGCCTTGATGCACCCCACCTCGATGATCCTGGCGAACACGTGGGCAAGCGGCAGGAAGAGCAGGGCGCTCGCGTCCTCGACCTCGAACAGGTCGTGCAGCAGGGCCGTCGCCACTCCGAGCTCGAACATGAAGTTGGCATGGGTGAGCTCACAGCCCTTCGGGACTCCCGTGGTTCCCGAGGTGTAGATGAGGGTGGCCAGGCTGTCCGGAGTCACCGCGGTGCGTCTGGCGTCGAGGGTGCCGTCGCCCACCCAGGCACCGTCCTCGACCAGGTTCTGGAGCCCCCCGTCGTCGATGCAGACGGTATGGCGCAGATGCGGCAGGCGATCCAGCGACGCCTCGATGCGCGCCACGTGCGCCGGCGTCTCGGCCACGGCGAGAACAGCCCCGGAGTCCGCCAGGATCCACTCGACCTGCTCGTCCGAGGAGGTCTCGTAGATCGGGACCGAGACCGCGCCCGCGAACCAGATGGCGTAGTCGAGGACCGTCCACTCGTAGCGCGTCTTGGAGATCAGCGCGACGCGGTCACCCGGATGGACTCGGTCGGCGATGAGGCCCTTGGCCATCGAGGTCACGTCCGCCAGGAACTCGGCCCACGTCACGTCCGTCCACTCATCGTCGACCCGTCGACTGAAGCCGACCTCGTCGGCGTACTTCCCGGCGTTGACGAGGACGTCGTCGCAGAGACTTCCGAGCGCCGGCACCTGGAAGCTTGCAGGTTCTGAGTACTCGCGCACGGAACCCTCCCCTTCGCGCGGGCGGACTAGTCTCGTGAAGGCTATCCCCGAGTGGTTCCGATCGTGCAGAGGAGTCCGGCATTGCCCGTCGTCGACATCATCGACGAGCTGTTCATCGTCGCTGACCCCGCGCAGGTCCGGACGGTCGTGTGCGACGCGTCCCGCTGGGCCGGGTGGCTCCCGGGGCTGACGTTCACGCCGTACCAGGACCGCGGGCGGCGTGGGATCCGCTGGTACGTCTCCGGAGCTCTCAGCGGTACGGCGGAGGTGTGGCTCGAGGAGCATGGCGACGGGACCATCGTGCACGCCTATCTGAGGGTCGATCCGCCTCCTGCCGACCCGCAGCGGCTCCGCCGTTCCCGCCGCCGGGTCCAGTCCCGCTACGTGCTCGTCCTGAAGCGACGGCTGAACGAGACGAAAGACCTGCTCGAGGGCGATCGGCAACCAGGGACCGCACGCGTACCCATCTCCGAGCGGGTAGTCTCAGCGACGGAAGAAAGCCAGCACGGCACCCGCCGACCCCCTGGCGGCGGCCGATCGGCACCGAGAGCGAAGGGTCACGGCTAGATGGCGAACCAGACGATGTCCAGTATCGTGATCGCCGCCGACCGCGCAGCCATCATGGCCGTCATCGCCGACTTCGAGAGCTACCCGCACTGGGCGAAGGGGGTGAAGTCGACGACCGTGCTGAGCGAGTTCGACGACGGACGCGCGGGCGAGGTCGCGTTCGTGCTGGACGCCGCACCCATCCGCGACGAGTACACGCTGACCTACGACTGGCGTGGCGATGAGCAGGTCAGCTGGTCTCTCGTGGAGGCGAAGATGCTTCGGGACATGCAGGGCGCCTACATCCTCGAGGCGGGGTCCGGGATGACCGAGGTGACCTACCAGCTCAGTGTCGACCTCTCCATCCCGATGATCGGGATGCTCAAGCGCAAGGGCGAGAAGGTCATCATCGACACCGCTCTCAAGGGGCTCAAGCGTCGTGTCGAATCCCTGGTCTGAGGGCCACGGATGCGTGTTCTGCTTTTCACCGGGAAAGGTGGTGTCGGCAAGACGACCGCCGCCGCCGGGACCGCGACGCTCGGCGCCCTTCGCGGGCTGCGGACCCTGGTGCTCAGCACGGACGCAGCCCACTCCCTCGGCGACGCCTTCGACGCATCGGTCGGGTCCGAGCCGACCCGGGTGGACCCGCGCCTCTATGTCCAGCAAGTCGACGCGCAACGGCGGTTCGAGCAGTCGTGGGGGGAGATCCAGGCCTATCTGATGTCAGTGCTCGACACAGTCGGCGTCGACCCGATCGCGGCGGAAGAGCTCACCGTGCTGCCGGGAGCCGAGGAGGTGCTGGCCCTGCTCGAGGTCCGCGACCAGGCTCGCTCCGGCAACTGGGACCTGGTCGTCGTGGACTGCGCCCCGACGGCGGAGACGCTCCGGCTGCTCGCTCTCCCGGAGGCGCTCGGCTGGTACATGGACCGGGTGCTGCCGATGGAGCGCCGCATGGTCAAGATGCTGAAGCCGGTCCTCACCCGCGCGACCGGCGTGCCGATGCCGCAGGACTCCGTCTTCGACGCGATCCAGCGCCTGCATGCCGATCTGGCCGAGGTGCGTGAGCTGCTCACCGGGAGTCAGTCGTCCGTGCGACTCGTCCTGACGCCCGAGGCCGTCGTACTCGCGGAGGCCCGGCGCTCTCTGACGACCCTGTCGCTCTATGGCTACCGCGTCGATGGCGTGCTCGCCAACCGGATCTTCCCGGCGGCCGACGCCGACCCGTGGCGCCGGCAGTGGGTCGCCGCCCAGACGGACATCCTTCACGAGGTCGAGTCGTCGTTCGCGCCTACCGACGTGTGGCGGTCGCCCTACCGGGCGTGCGAGCCAGTCGGGCTCAGCGAGCTCGCCGCGTTCGCCGCAGAGCTCTATGCCCACTGCGATCCCTTCCGTCCACCGACCGGGGCGGGGCCCGTCGAGGTACGCCGCGTGGCCGGCGGCTTCGAGCTCCGGGTGGCGCTCCCGTTCGCGGTGCGCCGCGACGTCGACCTCGCACGGCACGGTGAGGACCTGGTCGTGACGGTCGGCAGCTACCGGCGGCTGCTCGCGTTGCCGATGGCGCTTCAGAAGGCACGGGTCTTGAGCGCTTCGATGCACCACGGCGAGCTCGTCGTCACGTTCGAGTCCGATGCCGCGGAGCCGGCGAACCTGACTGCGGCTGCCGCTGACCTGGCCATCAACTGTGGCGACCCGTTGAGCAGCGAAGAGGTGTCATGACCCGGCGGCCCGACCGACCGACATACCGCATGAGGTGTCGTCGTGGGTGACACGGAGCCCGTCGGCACCTTGGCCGAGGAGGCAGCTAAGCTCTTCGCCGCCATGCAGACCTTGGTGGGTGAGGCGAATACACGCTCGACGGGTCCCGAGGACGCTGCAGAGCCCGATGCTGACGGATCGGACGCGACGTCCACCTGGCAGGACGACCTGCTGGGGGCAGGGCATTCGGCGGAGTGTCGATGGTGCCTGCACTGTCATCTCACCCGGATGGCGCGTGCCACGACGCCCGAGGTGCGCGACCATCTCTCCCAAGCCGTCATCTCGCTCGCCATGGCGGTGAAGGGTCTCCTCGAGGAAGCCGGACCCACCGCGCGAGAGTCCGCACCGCTCGAGAAGATCGACCTCACGGAGGAGTAACAGGTGAGCCTGAACATTGGCGTCGACGTCGGCGGCACGAAGATCGCTGCGGGTGTCGTCGGGCTCGACGGCACGATGGTCGAGGTCGTGAAGCGGGAGACTCCGGCGCACGCCGCCCGGGCTACCGAGGATGCGGTGATCGCGCTGGTCGGCGAGCTTCGGCAGCGCCACGACATCGAGGCCGTCGGCATCGGGGCGGCGGGCTACATCGACGAGAAGCGCTCGACCGTCTTGTTCGCGCCGAACCTGGCATGGCGTGACGAGCCGTTGAAGGCCACCATCGAGGACTCGATCGGGCTCCCCGTGGTCGTCGAGAACGACGCCAACGCCGCAGCGTGGGGCGAGTTCCGGTTCGGTGCCGGTAAGGATGTCGACGAACTGATCATGGTCGCTCTGGGCACCGGGATCGGCGGTGGCATCGTGCTCGACGGCCGGCTTTTCCGTGGCGGGTTCGGGATTGCCGGGGAGTTCGGTCACATCCGCGCCGTGCCGGGCGGGATTCTCTGCGGCTGCGGCAACCGCGGCTGCTGGGAGCAGTACGCGAGCGGGTCGGCGCTCGTGCGCATCGTCCGCGAGAGCGCCACGAAGAGGTCGCCGACTGCCGTCACGATCTTGGAGGCCGCGGACGGCGACCCGGACAAGATCACCGGACCCATGATCACCACCGCCGCACAAGAGGGCGACCGGCTCTGCATCGAGGCGTTCGACAGCGTCGGTGACTGGCTGGGCCAGGGCCTGGCCGACCTCGCAAGCGCATTGGACCCAGGGGTCGTGGTGATCGGTGGAGGCGTCTCCGAGGCGGCCGACCTGCTGCTCGACCCGACTCGCGAGGCATACCGTCGCCAGCTCTCCGGGCGTGGCCACCGGCCGGAGATGGAGATTCGGCTGGCCGCGCTCGGTAACGCGGCCGGCATGTCGGGCGCCGCGGACCTCGCGCGGCGACGCTAGCCGGGCAACCCGAAGGCTCTGGACGCCCCGCACGTCCCGGACCCCAGGTTGACGATGATGCCCGCCATGACCGTCGTGACCTACAACATCTTCGGGGCTCGACATCGGGCCGGACTGGCGCGTGTGGTGACCGCGCTCGCTCCCGACGTCCTCATCGTCACTGAGACGCCGAAGCTCCCGGTCGTCTGGCGATGGCAGTGCGACCAGCTTGCCCGTGAGTGGGGCCTACGTCGGGCAGCCGGCGGAAGGGACGCCGGGAGCACCATGATCTGTGTGTCGGGACGGGTCGAGGTGGAGGCGACGACGGCGCGTCGCCTCGCGCAACCGCGGCTGAGTCCGAGGCGGGGGATCGTGACCGCCCAGTGCGCGGTGGACGGCGTCCAGTTCGGGGTCGTGGGGGTGCACCTCTCGCTGCTCCGTGCGTCCCGTCCGCACGAGGCGGCGGCCGCGCTCGACGTCGCGTCGCGGCTGCGCGGCCCGCTGCTGCTCGGCGGCGACCTCAACGAGGAGCCGACCGCACCCTGCTGGCGGCTCTTCCGCGACGCGGGCCTGGTCGACCACGCGGGGCCGACCGCGCTCACCTGGCCGTCGGACCATCCGGTGAAGCGGATCGACGCGCTACTGGTGCGGGGGGTCGTGGTGCGCGAGCACGTCGTACCGTCGTTGCCAGGTGCAGGCGTCGAGCAGGCCAGTGACCACCTGCCGGTGTTGGCTCGCGTTGAGCTCGGCTGAGCGGCCGCCGCCCGAGCGGGGTCACGGACGGCGGTAGTCGGGGACGAGCTCCATCGCTAGCTGCTCGAGGAAGAGCCCGACATCCGTCACGATCCCGCGTGCCTGACTCGAGCCGCGATCGGCCAGCTTGGTCACGGTCGCCTGGTTGATGTCGACACAGACGAGCGGGATGGACGCCGGCAGGATGTTGCCGGTGGCCACCGAGTGCAGCATCGTCGCCAGCATCAGGCAGAAGCCGACGTCACCGAGCTGCCTCCGCATCGCCCGCTGTCCCTCGAGGACGTCGGTGTAGACGTCGGGGAGCGGTCCGTCGTCGCGCACCGAGCCGACGAGGACGAACGTCTTTCCCTGTGTCACCAAGGCGTGCATGATCCCGCCCTGCAGCACCCCCGACTCGACGGCCTTGGTGATGGATCCGGCCTTGCGGATGGTGTTGAGCGCCCGGATGTGATGCTCATGCCCGTGTTCCACACCCTTGCCCAGAGCCAGGTCCACCCCGAGGGAGGTGCCGTAGAGCGAGGACTCGATGTCGTGGGTGGCGAGAGCGTTGCCCGCGAACAGCACGTCGACGAACCCTGCATTGATCAGAGCGACCATCGCCGGGGCCGCGCCAGTGTGCACGATCCCGGGGCCGCCGACCCAGAGGACGCGCTTGCCGTCCTCCTTCGTCTCCCGCATCTCCTCCGCGACCTGCCTCACGAGCAGCGCCTGTGGCTTCTCGCTGGAGACTTCAGAGTCCATGAACCCGAAGTGCACCCCGTTGTCGGTGACGGACGTCGGGGTCTTCACCTTGATGCCGCTGGCGCCGCAGACGACCTTCATGCCCTTCTGGACGTCGGACATCGGGAGGGTATAGACGCGCGGTGTCCCGGAGTCGTCCACGATCAGCCCGCAGTCCATCTCGGGATGCTCGACGGCCACCCATCGCTCGCCGATGCGCACGTGGGTGTCGAGGTTGGTCGTGGAGTAGAACCCGTCGGGGAAGACGCCGGGCTGGGTCGCCTCGGCCAGCACGACGTCGCCGGGATGGACCATGTTGACGCCGCGGGTCTGCAGCCGCATCAGCAGTCGCTGCAGCGTGTCCTCGTCGTCGGTGGAGACGATCAGCCGGGCGTACGACGTGTCGTGCTTCTCGTGGCCGATCTCGACGTGCTCGATGACGTAGTCGCCGTCGTACTCACGGATGTCGTCGAGGACGCGGGACAGGATTCCGCTGTCCATCAGGTGGCCGGTGATCTCGACGGTCTCGTTTACCTGCTCGGTCATGCCGACAGGCTAGGCCATGCCGGGCCGGCCACGGCGGTCGGATCGACGTACCCAAACTGCCGGATGGTGCGACGAAAACTCTCGGATGGTGGTGTCGAAAGTCTCGGATCGTCGTACCGAAAGTCTCGGATGGTGGTGTCGAAAGTCTCGGATGGTGGTGTCGAAAGTCTCGGATGGTCGGTCAGACTTGGGCACCGTCGTCGGGGTCGTCAAGGCGTCCCTCGCCGTTGTCCATCCGGACCACCAGGCTGACGAACCCGCCGATGAAGCCGAGTGCCGCGATCAGCGTCACCCAGGCGGGCAGCGAAAGCGTGAAGATCGCGGCGGCCACCAACACCACAGGTCCGCCGATGAGCCCGAGCCAGCCGAGCTTGTCCGCGGCGCTCAGGCGCGGCAACGGCGGCGGCGGGGGCGGCACGAAACGCTCTTCCTCGACCGCTTCGAAGCGGGTCGGTCGACGGATGGCCGTCGTGGTCCAGGAGTCCTCGGGGGTCGGCGGCTCACTCTCGTCCGGGAATGCCGGGCCGCCCGACGCGGCATCACCCTCGCTCTCGTCGGCGACCGGGTCGACGTCCTCGTAGACCGGCCACGGGGCCACGGTGGATGTGGTGGGGGCGTCGTAGCCGGCGACGATCTGGGCCCACCTCAGGTCGTCGTTGCCCTCGACGAGGTGGGGGTCCTTGCGTGACAGCAGTCCGACGACCTGGTCGGAGGCTGCGGCGTCGACGTAGAGCCTCACGAGCACCTCGACGAGGAACTCGGGCCGGTCCAACCCGGACACCGCCGAGCTCTCGATGGGCTGGCAGTAGGCCGCGATGCTGCGGGCCTTGAGCTCGTCGAGCATCCCCTCGGCGAGAGTCGGGTTGAGGTCGGCGACGGGGGTGTACGACGACGCCGTGAGACCGTTAGAGCGCATCGCGCGGCCTCGTCGGCACGTGAGCGTCGATGAAGTCGGCCGACTCGGCGAAGATGACGTCCGCCTCGTTGTCGAGGGTCGCGACGTGGTAGCTGTTGTCGAGAATCCGCTCCGTCACGTCAGGTGAGGACACCTGCTGGGTGATCAGCTGCGCCGATAGCGGGTCGACGACATGGTCGACGGACGAGCGGAACAGCAGCACCGGGGCTGTCACGGTCGACAGGTCGCTCACGGTCTTCTTCCACAGGGCGCGCATCGAGTCGAGGGCCCGCAGCGGCACCCGCTCATAGCCGTCCTCGGTGACGCCGGGCTTCTTGATGTCGCCTTTGATGCCCTTCGCGGACCCGACGATCCGCTTCAGGACCGGTGTCGCCACCAGTCTGCGGTCGGCGCTGGTCACGGCCGGGTTGACGAGCACCAGACCCGCCACGTCGTCTGGACGGTCCTCGGCAAGACGGAGGGCCAGGCAGCCGCCCATCGACAGACCCGTCACGAACACCGTGTCGCAGGTGGTCCGCAGCTCATCGAAGGCTCGCTCCACCTCGAGATACCAGTCCTGCCACGTGGTGGTGTTCATCTCCTGCCAGCTGGTGCCATGGCCCGGCAGTCGCGGCACCGAGACGGAGAAGCCGCGCTCGAGGAGCGCCTCCGCCCAGGGTCGCATCGACGACGGCGACCCGGTGAAGCCGTGCAGCAAGAGCACGCCGGTCGGACCGCCGACCGCGACGAAAGGCTGTGCATGGGGCAGAACCGACACCGGGGACTCCTGGGCAGACATGTCTCCTGGACTCATCGTGTCACGTCCGCCGAGGCTTTTCGAGGGTATCTCTCGCTGCGGGACACCCGGCCTGCGCGTGAGTTGCCTGCCGGGCGCATGCATCGACACTAGGGTGACAGGGACAAGGAGGTCGGTGGTGTTCTACTGGGTGCTGAAGTGGGTGCTCCTCGGCCCGCTCCTGAAGGCGATCTTCCGGCCGTATGCCGAGGGCACCGAGAACGTCCCCGTGGAGGGTCCCGCCATTCTCGCGAGCAACCACCTCTCGTACTCCGACTGGCTCTTCATGCCGCTGACCATCCCGCGCCGAGTCACGTTCGTGGCCAAGGCCGAGTACTTCACCACCCCAGGTCTCAAGGGCCGACTGCAGAAGGCGTTCTTCTCCGGCGCTGGGCAGGTGCCGATCGACCGTTCCGGGGGCAACGCATCCGCGGGTGCGATGTCCACGGGGCTCAGGATCCTGAACAAGGGGGAGCTCTTCGGCATCTACCCGGAGGGCACCCGCTCCCACGACGGCCGGCTCTATCGCGGAAAGACGGGAATGGCCAGGCTCGCCCTGGAGGCAAAGGTCCCGGTGATCCCGGTCGCCGTGATCGGGACCGATATCGTGGCGCCGCCAGGCAAGATCTTCGGTCGCTACTCCCGCCCGCACGTCCGCTTCGGCCGGCAGCTGGACTTCTCGCGCTACGAGGGCATGGAGGACGACCGGTTCGTGCTGCGGTCGATCACCGACGAGATCATGTACGAGATCATGTCGCTGTCCGGTCAGGAGTACGTCGACATCTACGCCTCCCGCGCGAAGGAGGAGGCCCAGGCCGAGGCGAAGGCGTCAGCCGCTGCTGCGAAGGCCGAGGCCAAGGCCGCCGCAGCCACCCTGGCCGACAGCGCGAAGCAGAACGACTGACCGGCAGACGTCACACCGACAACGACCCTGCTAGCTCACAAGGAGATCCACCATGCGTGTAGGAGTGCTGACTGGGGGAGGGGACTGTCCCGGGCTCAACGCCGTCATCAGGGCGGTCGTCCGCAAGGGCGTCACGGACTACGGCTTCGACTTCGTCGGCTTCCGTGACGGTTGGCGCGGACCGCTCGAGAACGTCACAACGGAGCTCGGCATCCCCCAGGTGCGAGGCATCCTGCCCCGCGGTGGCACCATCCTCGGCTCGTCCCGCACCAATCCGTTCGCTGTCGACAACGGCGTCGAGCGGATCCAGACCAACCTGGTGGACAACGGCGTCGACGCCCTGATCGCGATCGGTGGCGAGGACACCCTCGGCGTCGCGACGAAGCTCGCCGACCGGGGCGTCCGGGTGATCGGTGTCCCGAAGACGATCGACAACGACCTCAGCGCCACGGATTTCACGTTCGGGTTCGACACGGCCGTCAACATCGCCATGGAGGCGATCGACCGGCTGCACACGACCGCCGAGTCGCACCACCGGGTGCTCGTTGTCGAGGTGATGGGCCGGCACGCGGGCTGGATCGCCCTGCACAGCGGACTGGCCGGTGGGGCCAACATCATCTTGATCCCCGAGCAGCCCTTCGACATCGACCGGGTCTGCGCGCTCGTGGAGCGGCGCTTCCAGCTCCAGTACGCACCGATCATCGTCGTGGCCGAAGGCGCGTCTCCGGTCGAGGGGACGATGGACACGGTGACCGGCGAGCTCGACGACTTCGGGCACGCGCGGCTCGGCGGCATCGGCGACCGGCTCTCCCGCGAGATCGAGGCGCGCACCGGCAAGGAGGCGCGAACCGTGGTGATCGGGCACGTGCAGCGTGGCGGCACCCCGACGGCGTTCGACAGGTGGCTCGCCACGCGCTTCGGGCTGCACGCGATCACGGCCGTCTTCGAGGAGGACTTCGGGAAGATGGTGGCACTGCGCGGCACCGACATCGTCCGGGTGCCTCTCATCGAGGGCACCGGGAAGCTCAAGACGGTCGACGTCTCGCAGTACAACGAGGCCGAGGTGCTCTTCGGCTGAGCGTCCCGAGGGTTCTTCTGTCCGTCCCCGGTGTGATGTTCCGTACGGCGGAGCGCCCGCACGCGGGGAGGGTCGGCCAACTACTCTGGTCGGGTGACCATTCCGAGCCTGGAGGACCTGCGCGCCCGTGGCGCCCTCCAGCAACCCTTGTGGCCGGACCACGAGGAGCTGGAGGTCGCCGTCCGCGAGCTGCGGGCCAAGCCGCCGCTGGTGTTCGCCGGAGAGTGTGACGAGCTGAAGGCGAGCCTGGCCAAGGTGGCCGCCGGAGAGGCGTTCCTGCTCCAGGGCGGTGACTGTGCGGAGACGTTCGCCGGGGTCTCCGCCGAGAACGTGCGGGCGAAGCTCCAGGTCCTGCTGCAGATGGCGGTGGTGCTCACCTACGCCGCGTCGGTGCCGGTGGTGAAGGTCGGCCGGATCGCCGGACAATACGCCAAGCCGCGCTCCAGTGACAGCGAGGTGCGTGGCGGCGTCGAGCTGCCGGCGTACCGGGGTGACGCAGTCAACGGCTTCGAGTTCACGCCGGAGAGCCGCCGACCCGACCCTGCGCGCCTCGTCCACGTCTACAACTCGTCGGCGGCCACCCTCAACCTGTGCCGGGCGTTCCTGCAGGGCGGCTTCGCCGACCTTCGTCAGATGCACGCCTGGAACACCGACTTCGTCCGCACCAGCCCGGTGGGGGCCGTCTACGAGAAGATGGCCGGCGACATCGAGCGCGCGCTCGACTTCATGCAGGCCATCGGCGCCGAGTCCGAGGAGCTCCATCGGGTCGGCTTCCACAGCAGCCACGAGGCGCTGATCCTCGAGTACGAGCACGCCCTTACCCGCATCGACTCGAGGACCCAGTCGCCGTACGACGTCTCTGGACACTTCCTTTGGATCGGCGAGCGCACTCGGCAGCTCGACGGTGCACACGTCGAGCTGATGGCTGCGGTGCGCAACCCCATCGGCGTCAAGCTCGGACCGACGTCGACGGCGGACGAGGCGGTCGCGCTCGCTGCGAAGCTCAACCCGGACAACGAGCCGGGTCGGCTCACCTTCATCACCAGGATGGGCGCCCACAAGGTCCGCGACCGGCTGCCCACGCTCGTGGAGAAGGTGACGGCCGCCGGGGTCGACGTGGCCTGGGTCACCGACCCGATGCACGGCAACACGTTCGAGACCTCGACCGGCTACAAGACACGCAACTTCGACGACGTCATCGACGAGGTGCGGGGCTTCTTCGAGGTGCACCACGCGCTCGGCACCTGGCCGGGCGGGCTCCACGTCGAGCTGACCGGTGGCGACGTCACGGAGTGTGTCGGCGGTGGCGAGGCGCTCGACGAGCACCGGCTGCGCGACCGCTACGAGTCGGTCTGCGACCCCCGCCTCAACCGCACGCAGTCTCTCGAGCTGGCCTTCCTGGTCGCCGAGATGCTCAACCCGGACCGGCGTGGCGGGTCCAGTCGCCCCGAGGCCGAGCCGCTTCCTTGATCGACCTGCGGAGCGATACCGTCACGAGGCCGACGGCGGGGATGCGCCAGGCCATGGCAACCGCCGAGGTCGGCGATGACGTCTACGGCGAGGACCCCACCGTCGGGCTTCTCGAGGAGCGAGTGGCCGAGCTCCTCGGCTTCGAGGCGGCGCTGTTCACGGTGACCGGGTCCCTGGCCAACCTGCTGGCCGTACGCGCTCTCGCGAGCGTCGGGCAGGAGGTGCTCTGCGAGTCGTCGGCCCATGTGGCGCGCGCCGAGCTGGGCTCGCACGGCGCGGTCACCGGCCTGACCATGCGCACCTGGACAGAGCCGCGCGGCTACATCGACCTCCCCGCCGTGACGGCCATGCTGGCGCCGGACCTCGGGCCGTTCTTCGTCCGCACGACCGCCGTGTCCGTCGAGAACACGCACAACTTCGCGGGCGGCCGGGTGCAGCCCCTCGAGCGGCTTCGGCAGCTCCGGACCCTGGCAGACGACGCCGGGTTCGCGGTCCACGTCGACGGGGCCCGGGTGTGGAACGCCCACGTCGCGAGCGGCGCACCGCTGCGCGCTCTCGGCGGCGAGGTCGCCGACACCATGGCGGTGTGCCTGTCCAAGGGGCTGGGCGCCCCGGTCGGCTCGCTCATGCTTGGCTCGCGCGACCAGGTCGCCGAGGCGCGGGTGTGGCGCAAGCGGCTGGGTGGCGGCTGGCGACAGGCGGGCGTCCTCGCGGCGGCCGGCCTCTATGCCCTCGACCACCACGTCGACCGGTTGGCCGAGGACCATGCCAACGCTGCGGTCCTGGCCGCGGCGGCCGGGGTCCCACCTGACGAGGTCGAGACCAACATCGTGGTGATCCCCACCGCGGATGCTGCCGGGCTGGTCCGCCGGTGCGCGGACGCGGGCGTGCTGGTTTCGGCGGTCGGACCACACGTCGTACGCGCGGTCACCCACCTCGACGTCTCGGCGCAGGACGCGCGCACCGCGGCCGACGTACTCGGCAAGGCGCTCGACGGCTAGGTGGTCTGGTGGCCTCTGGTGCGGTTTGGGATGGTGTGCCCGTTTCAGGCGGCCGTGATGAAACGACCGGCACAGACCGAATCGACGTCGTTGGTTGGGGCCTATGAGCTTGTTGTGGTCACAATGGCCCCACCTGTCACTCTGGTGTCACCTTCAGGGCAATGAACAACCTCGCCGAGACCGCCAGCGCCCAGCAGAACTCGACCGGCACTCGAACGCGGGGCCATCACTGCTGTCTGTAGACCGACCGAAGACCGACCGCACGGTGCCGACGGCCGCTCAGAGCGGCAGGTGCGGAGCCGGGGCGATGCTGTCGGTGTGGGAGGGCGGTTCGCCGGCCGGCTCGTCGCTGTCGCGACGAGGTGTCAGCTCCACCAGATACATCGCCGAGACGACCAGCAGGCCACCGGCGAGCATCCGCGTCGTCAGTGACTCGCCGCCGAACAGCACCGCGAAGAACGCCGCCCATACCGGCTCCATCGTCATGATGATGGCCGTTCGGGTGGCGGTCAGGTGCGCCTGCGCCCACGTCTGCGCCAGGATCGCCAGCGCGCCGGGGATGAGCGCCATATAGATCAGCGCGGCCCAGCCGCCGAACGTCTGGGGTCCACTGATGCCGCTCGGGGCCGTGACGACGAGACAGAGTGCCCCGATCACCATGAGCTGGACGACGGACAGCCCGACCGCGTTGCTGGTGCGCGACCATTGGCCGAGCCCGAGGATGTGGACGGCGTACAGCATGGCGGCCACGAAGATCAGCCCGACACCTGACGACACGGAGAAGCCGTTCAGTGCGAGGAACGCGAGACCTGCTGTGGCGAGTACGACGGCGATCCAGACCGATGCGCGGATGTGCTCCCGGAAGATCACCGCGGCGAAGATCGGCGTCGCCACGACGTACATCCCGGTGACGAAGCCGGAGATCGTCGCCGCTGTCTCGGACAGTCCTGCTGTCTGCAGCAGCTGGGCCGTGCCATAGACGAGACCCAGGATGACGGCGTGCCGCACGTCGGTGCGAGAAAGCCGGAACACCGACCGATGGGCCACCACGAACGCCACCACTCCGGCGATAGCGAACCGCAGGGCCAGGAAGTCCAGCACCGAGATCTGCTGCAGCAGGTCCTTGATCAGGAAGAACGTCGAGCCCCAGGAGGCCGTGACACCCAGGAGCGCCAGGGTCGGCAGCAGTCGACGCGGCTGGCTCGTCACCGGCACCACCCTAGTCGTCGAATCTGGCCGCCCGGCCGACGTGTCGACCGCATGCCCGGCCGACTCGCCGCCTGCTGAAGCCCTCAGACGATGGTGATGATGACCGCCGAGCCGAACGGTGCCATCTGACCGGCGCCGGGAGACTGGGAGACCACGAAGCCGAGCCCGAAGTACGGCAGGTTGTGCTCGACTGTGACGTGGAACCCCGCCTGGGTCAACGCATCCTCGGCCGCCGAGACGCCGTTGTGGCCAACGTCGGGGACCTGGACCAGGTGTGGCCCCCGGCTCACCACCAGCTTGATGTGGTCTCCTTTGAACCCGGTGCCGGAGTGAGGCAGCTGGGCGATGACGGAGCCGGCCGGGACGTTGTCGTTGTAGGCGTCTTTCTCGTCGACCACGAACCCGAGGTTGCCGAGAGCTGCCTTCGCGTCGTTGGCGTTCTGGTGGAAGAACGTCGGGATCTGGACCGGCTGCGGACCCTTGCTCACCACCAGGTTGACCGGTGCGTCGCGCTTGAGCGGCGTGCCCGGCGGCGGCCCGAAGGAGATCACCCCACCGGCGGGGACCGACTCGTTCCACTGGCGGGCGACCTCGCCCACCTTCAGGAAGTGACCGGTGATGGCCTTGACCGCCTCCGACTCCGTCATGCCCGACAGGTTCGGCACGTCGTGGCGCTCCGGACCCTTCGAGATCACCGCCTGGACCGTGTCGCCCTTGAGGATGTGCTGGCCGGGGCCAGGGTCGGTCGAGATCAGGTCCCCGTCGGGCACGGTCTCGGAGTAGGCGGTCGAAGTGACGTCGAGGGTCAGACCTGCCGTGTGCAGCTTCGCCGCGGCGGCCGCCTGGCTCATCCCGGTGACGTTGGGGGTGTCCTGGAACCTGCCGATGCCGTAGTACCAGCCGCCGAAGCCTGCCCCGGCTGCCAACAGCAGCACGACGACGAGCGCCACCCATCCGCGGTGGCGCCGCCTCGGTCGGTTGGCAGCGGGACCGATCGGGCCGCCATGGGCGCCCGACGGCGGGTCTTCGGAGCCTGGCTGCTCCGCGGTCGTCTCGCCTCGGTAGGCGGGGGAGCCGACGATCATCGTGCGCGCGTCGCTGCCGAACGCCTCCTGGTCGAAGACGTCGTCGGGGGCGTAGCCGGTAGCCCCGGCATAGCTGGGCACGGCCGCAACGGACGGCTGAGCGCCCCGCAGGGACACGGCGACCGTCGGGGTCAGGTCGTCGGTGAGCTCCTCGTCGTTCGCGACGCCGTGGTCGAGTGCATGGCGGACGCGTCGGAGCTGCTGCAGCATCACGTGGGCGTCGGCCGGCCGGAGGTCTCGCTGGCGCGACGTCGCTCGGGCCACGAACGCGTCGAGGTACGGCGGGATCCCCGGCACCAGGCTGGACGGCGCGGGAACGTCCTCGTGGACGTGCTTGTAGGCGACCTGGATCGGGGTCTCGCCCGCGTGTGGTTTCCGGCCGGTGAGCAGCTCGAAGAGCAGGACGCCGACCGAGTAGACGTCCGACCTCGCATCCGCCGTACCGTCGACCACCAGCTCGGGCGGCAGGTAGGAAACGGTGCCCATCAGCACCCCGCCGGTCGCGGTGGCGCTCGTGGAGGAGCTGATCGCCCGCGCCAGCCCGAAGTCGGTCACCTTGACCTGGCCGCGCGGCCCGATGAGCACGTTCTCGGGTTTGATGTCGCGGTGGATGATCCCGGACTCGTGGGCCGCAGACAGCGCCCGCAGGATGTCTTCCAGGATGGCGAGCGCGCGGGACGGGGTGAGCGGCGCCTCGGTCCGGATGAGGTCACGGAGCGTGTGCCGCCCCTCGACGTACTCCATCGTGAGGAACAACACCCCGTTGTCGTCGCCCTGGTCGTAGACGCCGACGACGTTGGGGTGGGTGAGCCGAGCGGCCGCTCGCGCCTCGCGGACGAAGCGCTGCGAGAACTCGTCGTCGTCGGCAAGTGCGTGCGGCATCACCTTGAGGGCGACCCGCCGGTCGAGCCGCAGGTCGGTCGCCTCGTAGACCGTCGCCATCCCCCCGCGGGCGATCTTCGCCTCCACCCGGTAGCGCCCGTCGATCAGGCGTCCGACGAGCGGGTCGGCGACGGCAGACTTCTCCACGATCCAGAGTTTACGTAGGGTCCACCCGGTCGCGGGTCAACTAGGCCGCATCGGCGTCGCGTGCTGGTCTCACGTGAGGCGGGTGTGCCGGTAGGCGAGCGAGGCGTCGGCGGGCGTGGCAGGCTGTCGGTGTGACCCAACAGCACGAGATGGTCGACACGTGGCTGAGCATCGGGGACGCAGCGGACGCCCTCGGGGTGAGCCCCAACAAGGTCCGCCAGATGGCCCGGGAGCACGAGCTGGCGATGCTCCGTCGGGAAGGGTCGCGCGAGCCCGAGATCCCCGCTGCGTTCATCCTCGATGGCGCCCCGGTGCGGGGTCTCGCGGGAACTCTGACCCTCCTCGCCGACCACGGGTTCGACGACGGTGAGGCGATCGAGTGGCTGTTCAGCGCCGACGACTCGCTCCCCGGGCGGCCCGTTGACGCACTCCGGGAGAACCGTGGCCGCGAGGTGCGCCGCCGCGCGCAGGTCATCATATGAGTGGGCTGGCGAAGCTGTTGGCGGGGCACGCCAGCCCAGCGATCTACCGCTGGGCCTCGGTCGCCGACGCCGCGGCGGTCAGACATGCCGTCGAGACGGCAGGCTGGCGCTACGTCGGCCTGGATACCTGGCGCGTCGAGGACAAGGGCGCGTTCTTGGACGCCTGCAAGGAAGCCTTCGGCGTCGACGACCTCTCCGAGCACAGCTTCGACGGGCTCGGCGACGCGCTCGACGCCGTAGAGCCCGGGGATGCGTCCGGTGTGGTCGTCATCTGGGATGGGTGGTCACCGCTCGCCCGGGCGGACCGGCAAGCGTTCGACGTCGCGCTCGACGTCCTCGATGCCCGGGTGGACAGTGAGCGTGGTGGTGCCTTCGCCGTCCTGCTCCAAGGGCCGGGGCCGCAGACGGACCTTCCCGAGCTCGACCCGCGCCGGGACTGAGCCTTCAGCTGATCGGTAGCCGATTGGTCAGACGGAGCGCTTCGTGGCGTGGTCGCTGAGCGTCCGCAGCGCCTTGAGCGCCTCGGCGTCGTCGATCGGCGCGTGTCGTAGGGCCGACAAGGCGGCCGACGTGAGCTCGCTGATGACGGTCTCGACGGCGGCAACGGCACCGGTCTCTCGCAAGGTCGTCAGGACCGTCTCGAGGGCGGCCTCGTCGAGGTGCGGGTTCCCGAATGCCTTCTCGAGCACCGTTCGCTGGGATCGGTCTGCCTTGTCGAAGGCGCGCGCCATCAGCAGCGTGCGCTTGCCTTCGCGGATGTCGTCGCCGCTCGGTTTCCCGGTGACACTGGGCTGGCCGAAGACGCCGAGGATGTCGTCGCGAAGCTGGAACGCCTCGCCCAGCGGAACGCCGTACGACGAGAGGGCGGCCAGCAGCGCCGGGCTCGCCTTCCCCAGCGCGGCGCCCAGCTGCACCGGCCGCTCGACGGTGTACTTCGCCGACTTGTAACGCACCACCCGCATGGCGTCCGCCGCACTGCTCCGGTGCCGGGTCTGCGCGAGCACGTCGAGGTACTGGCCGGCGCTGACCTCCGTGCGGAGCCGGTCGAAATAGACCCGGGCCCGGTCGATCGCCATGGGTTTGAAGCCGGACTCCCCGAGGAGCTCGTCGGACCAGGCGAGCAGGATGTCGCCGAGGAGGATCGCGGCGTTGTGCCCGAAGCGCTCCGCCGCCGCGGCCTCGACATCGTCGATACGGAGCAGTGCCAGCGCTCGATGCGCGGACGCCCGACCCCGCCGGGTCGCCGAAGCATCCATCACGTCGTCGTGGACGAGGGCGCTCGCATGCACGAGCTCGATGGAGGCGGCCGCGCGCATGAGCGCGGTCGTCTTGGTGGCCGACCCGCCGGCGGCCCGCCAGCCCCAGTAGGCGAAGGCGGGGCGAAGCCGCTTGCCGCCCTGCACGGCGACGTGGGCGGCGTCGAGGAGCGGGTCGAGGTCCGCGCCCAACGGAGCCAGGTCCTCCCGCTGGCGGGCGATGAACGCATCCAGGATCTCTGAGACACTCTCCCGGAAGGCGGCCGGGATCGGGTCCGTCCCGGTGGGTTCGCCCGCTGAGGTCTCCGGCACGTCCTCGACTGTAGCGACCGGTTCTGAGGAGATGCTCCGGTGCTGCCGTGCCGTGCCGTGCCGCGGCACCGGCGGGCCGCCGTCTGCCCGCATGGAGGACGGTTGTCCGAGGCGTGAGCGGCCGCCTCGGTCGGGTGCCCTGTCGTCTCTAGGCTGAGGCCATGGTCGATGGACGTTCGTCAATGCTGGGTGTCGCCGCCCCGCTCGTCCGCGACCTGATCGGCACCGGACGGCCGTGCTTCTCCTTCGAGTTCTTCCCCCCGAAGGACGACGAGGGGGAGAGGCGACTGTGGCAGGCGATCCGCGAGCTCGAGCCGCTGCGACCCGGGTTCGTGTCGGTCACCTATGGCGCCGGGGGGTCGACGCGCGACCGGACGGTGCGCGTGACGGAGCGGATCGCCGTCGACACCACGCTCACCCCCGTCGGACACCTGACGTGTGTCGGCCATTCCCGCGACGAGCTCCGCACCGTCGTCGGGCGGTACGCCGACGCGGGCGTCCGGAATGTGCTGGCACTCAGGGGCGACCCACCGGGGGGCGCCGGCGCTGCCTGGACCCGGCACGCCCAGGGGCTCGACCATGCGGTCGAGCTCGTCGAGCTGGTGCGAAATCTGGGCGACTTCTGCGTCGGGGTCGCCGCGTTCCCGCAGGGACATCCGGAGGCGGTCGACCTCGACCAGGACGCCGAGGTCCTGGTTGCCAAGTCCAACGCGGGTGCCGACTTCGCGATCACGCAGTTGTTCTTCGATGCGGCCGACTACGTCGACCTGGTGACCCGCCTGCGACGCGGCGGGTGCGACATCCCGGTGATCCCCGGGATCATGCCGATCACCAGCCTGGCCCAGATCAACAGGTTCGCCGACCTGTCGCAGATCGAGGTCCCGGCGCCGACCGTCGACCAGCTGACCCGGCTGGGCAGCCCCGCGAAGGTCCGTGCCCGCGGGGTCGAGCTGGCATCGCAGCTCTCGGCTGACCTGCTCGCCGCGGGGGCGCCGGGGCTGCACTTCTACACGCTCAACCGGTCGACGGCGACACGGGAGATCTACGACAGCCTCGCGGCCACCACCTGAGCATCGTTGTCGAGACGTGACCGAACCGCCACCCTGACGATGTGCTTCGTCGCCAGGCTGCGAACATGGATGAGCCGGGTGATCCCCGTCAGTTCGACTTCTGGCTCGGCTCGTGGCGTGTCTTCGACCCAGCCGACCGTTTGGTGGGCACGAACCGCATCAGCGCCCTCTTCGACGGAGTCGCCTTGATGGAGGAATGGGAGGGCGCCGGTGCGGTGAGCGGTCGCAGCCTCACGTCATGGGACGCGGCTCGCGGCGTCTGGCACCAGACCTGGATGGACTCCACCGGCTCGACCCTGCTGCTCGACGGCGGGTTGCGAGACGGCGCGATGGTGCTGCAGGGAACGACCCCCTCGGAGGACGACCCAGGCGTCACGGACGTCCAACGGATCACCTGGACGCCATCCGATGCCGGCCATGAGGTGCGTCAGCTCTGGGAGACCTCGAACGATGCCGGAGACACCTGGAGCGTCAGCTTCGACGGGCGCTACCGCCGCGCCTGACGAGGGCGGTCGGCTGCTCGGACCAGCGCAGGAGGACTGTGCCGCTCATCGAACTCGCGCGCTCGGCGTGACTCAGTCGCTCAGGAGCTCTGAGCAGCCAGCTGGGCGCGTACGTCGGCCATGTCGAGACCTTGGACGCCGGCGATGAGCTCCTCGAGTGAGGATGCCGGGAGTGCGCCGGGCTGAGAAAACACGAGGATCCCGTCACGGAAGGCCATCAAGGTCGGGATCGAGGTGATGTTGGCCGCGCCGGCGAGGGCCGTCTCCGCTTCGGTGTCGACCTTGCCGAACACGATCTCAGGGTGCGCCTCTGCTGACTTCTCGAAGACCGGGGCGAACATTCGGCACGGGCCGCACCAGGAGGCCCAGAAGTCGACAAGGACGATCTCGTTGTCCGTGACGGTCTGGTCGAAGTTCTCGGCAGTGAGGACGGTGGTGCTCATGCTGATCCAATCTGGTGGGCTACGGGAAGTCGTACATGGGCTGGAACACGGAAACGATTCGGTCCATTCCCATGGCGTGCCAGAGACCCGCCGAGCAACTCTGCGAAAATGCGCGGGTGCCGAGATCCACGCGCGGTAGAGGCCTACTCTCAGGAGGGTGCACACATCCGAACCGGCTGAGACCTCGTTGCTGCGGCGGATCCGCGAGGCGGTCATCGGCGACGACCAGGTGATGCCAGGACCCTATGGGCCGCGCCGCGTGACCTACGCCGACTACACGGCGTCCGGTCGGGCACTCGGCTTCATCGAGGACTTCATCCGAGACGAGGTGTTGCCTCGCTACGCGAACACCCACACCGAATCCAGCGGCACCGGGCTGCAGACCACCCGGCTGCGGGAGGACGCCCGCTCGATCATCCACGAGGCTGTGGGCGGTGACGATGAGACGGTGGTGATCTTCGCGGGCTCAGGCTGCACGGGGGCCATCGACAAGCTGATCGGGGTACTCGGTCTCCGCATCCCTTCTGTTCTCGAGGATCGCTACCAGTTGAGCGCGGTGATACCACCCGAGGAGCGGCCGGTCGTCTTCATCGGACCGTTCGAGCATCACTCCAACGAGCTCCCGTGGCGAGAGTCGATCGCGGACGTCGTCGTCGTACCCCAGGATGCGAACGGTCATATCGACACCGACGCCCTGAGGCGCGAGCTGGTCCGCCACGAGAGTCGCCTGATGAAGATCGGGTCGTTCTCGGCGGCGAGCAACGTCACGGGGATCGTCAGCGACACCGATGGCATCTCGGCACTCCTGCACGCCCACGGCGCCTTGTCCTTCTGGGACTTTGCCGCGGCCGCGCCCTACATCGAGATCACGATGAACAGCCCACGAGACGGGGATCCCCTTGTCTACAAGGACGCCATCTTCCTGAGCCCGCACAAGCTCATCGGCGGCCCGAGTACGCCGGGTGTGCTCGTGGTCCGCAGAGCCCTGTTGAAGAACCGGGTTCCCGATGTGCCCGGCGGTGGGACCGTCGCATACGTGAACCCCACGGACCATCGCTATCTCGACGACCCTGCCCAACGGGAGGAGGGCGGCACACCGGCAATCGTCGAGTCCATCCGCGCCGGCTTGGTCTTCCAGCTCAAGCAGGCCGTCGGTGTCGAGGCGATCCGAGGCCGCGAGGACAGCTTCCTCGAGCGGGCCATAGCAGCGTGGAAGCAGGAGCCGCGTATCGAGATCCTCGGCAACCTCGACGCAGAGCGACTCTCCATCATTTCGTTCGTCGTGCGGGCACCCAGTGGCCGCTACCTCCACCACAACTTCGTGGTGGCCGTGCTCAACGATCTCTTCGGCATCCAGTCGCGCGGCGGATGCTCATGCGCCGGCCCCTATGGGCACCGGCTGCTGGGGATCGATATCGACAGATCGCACGAGTTCGAGCGTGAGATCGCTCACGGGTGCGAGGGCATCAAGCCCGGCTGGGTTCGGATCAACTTCAACTACTTCCTCTCGGATGCCGTGTTCGGCTACATCGTCGAGGCCGTCCTGATGGTCGCCCGCGATGGTTGGCGGCTGCTCGAGGACTACTCGTTCGACCCGGCCAGTGGGATGTGGAGACACCGTCGCGGTCCCGCCGAGCCACCTCTTCGGCTCCGCGACGTGCGGTACGACGGGAACGGCGTGATGACCTACCCGCACCATGAGGACCGGGCACGTGAGGATGCGCTGCGCGGCTACCTCGAGGAGGCAGCGCTGGTAGTCGCGGCCGCCTCGGTGGTGGGGGAGCCAACGGAGGATCGGATGACGGCGGGGCTGTCTGACGACTTCGAACACCTTCGATGGTTCGACCTCCCCGCGGCCTGTCTGGCGCCGACGGCAGGTGACGGGCGCTAGTGGAGGAGCAGGAGTGACCACGGTCGGACGTGTGGAGGCGCTGGTGCCGGGGTTGGCCGCGCTGAAGGGCTATCGGCGTGGCTGGCTGGCCAAGGACGTCGTCGCCGGTCTGGTGCTGTCCGCGCTCTTGGTGCCGCAGGGCATGGCGTATGCAGAACTGGCGGGGCTGCCGCCTATCACGGGGCTGTACACCTCCATCCTGTGCCTGCTCGGATATGCCGTCTTCGGGCCGTCTCGCATTCTGGTGCTAGGCCCGGATTCGTCACTGGGACCCATGATCGCGGCGACGATTGCGCCGCTGGTACTCGCGGATGGTGATCCAGCGCGTGCCGTCGCGCTGGCCTCGATGCTTGCGGTGATGGTCGGCGTGCTCATGACCGGCGCCGGCCTGGCCGGGTTCGGTTTCGTTGCAGACCTGCTCTCCAAGCCGACGCAGATCGGCTACATGAACGGCCTGGCTCTCACCATCGTCGTCGGGCAGCTGCCCAAGCTCTTCGGATTCTCCGTCGATGCCGATGGCTTGATCAAGGAGACCAGTGGATTCGTGTCGGGGCTGACCAGTGGAGAGGTGAACCACACCGCCGCCACGATCGGCCTGCTGTCCTTGGCCGGCATCCTGCTGCTGCAACGCCTGCTGCCTCGGGTGCCGGCGGTTCTCGTTGCCGTGGTGCTGGCCTCGGTCGCCGTCAATATGTGGGACTTGGGGGCGGATGGTGTTGACACGATCGGGGTGCTTCCCAGCGGGTTCCCGCCGTTCACGATCCCGTCTGCCCATTGGTCTGATCTGCCCTTGCTCTTCGTCGGCGCGCTCGGCATTGCCTTGGTCGCCCTCGCGGACACGATGTCAACTGCCTCCTCGTTCGCGGCACGACGTGGGGAGGGTGTCAACGGAAACCAGGAGATGGTGGGAATCGGCGTGGCCAACATCGCTGCGGGGTTCTTCCAGGGCTTCCCCGTGAGCACGAGCGGCTCGCGGACCGCGGTTGCCGAGCAATCCGGGTCCAAATCGCAGCTGACGGGTGTTGTCGGTGCCGCGACGATCGCGCTCATCCTGATCCTGGCGCCGTGGCTCATGCAGTACGTCCCTCAGCCGACCCTCGGCGCCGTCGTCATCGCCGCCGCGCTCTCGCTCGCCGACATCGCCGCTACACAGCGGCTGTGGCACCAGCGGCGGATGGAGTTCGGCTTGTCGATGCTCGCCTTTCTCGGGGTAGCCCTGCTCGGCGTGCTCCCGGGGATCCTGATCGCCGTGGCGCTGTCGATCCTGAACGTCTTCCGTCGGATGTGGTGGCCGCACCAGACGAGCCTGGGTCGCGTCGCTGCGGAACCCGGCTTGCACGACATCGACCAGCATCCGGACGCCCAGCTCCTCCCCGGCTTGGTCGTGTTCCGCTTCGACGCCCCGCTGATCTTCGCCAACGCGCGCACCTTCAACGAGCGGGTCCGCGCGCTCGTCGCCGACCGGCCCGACGTGCAGTGGGTCCTGGTCGCCGCTGAGCCCATCACAGACGTCGACACCACCGCGGCCGATATGCTCCAGCAGCTTGACGGTTGGCTCAACGACCAAGGGATATCACTGGTATTCGCCGAGCTGAAAGATCCGGTCAGGGCCAAGATCGAACGCTATGAGCTGACCAAGACCATCAACCCGGAGCACTTCTACCCGACCCTCGAAGTGGCGATCGAGACGTTCGTCGAGGCCACCGCCGCCGTCTGGCAGCCGCCGACCCCGCCCTAGCCGGATGAGCTCCGCATGACTCGAAGGCTCCGGGGTTGTGCAGGCATCCACGCATCGCTGCCAGCACCTTCCCAGAAACGAGGGACCAATGCCCCTGGATCGGCGCTGGGCCTTCGTGCACGGTGAACGGAGGCTCTCGAGTTGAGATGTGCTCCCGTGCATAGCGAATCCGCGAGCGTGGCGAGGTCGCCGCGACGAAGGCCGGTGGGACGATATCGCCGTGGACGGGTGATCGCGGCGGGTGGCCAGAGGAGAATCTGCGATGAGTGATCAGGGGACGACCGGCGTCGTGGCTGCCCACGTCCCGGGCCCGACAAGGGCGCAGCGGTGGTTCGCTCGGCTGGCCGTGCTGGCTGCGGTCGGGGCCGCAGTCGCGCTGCTGGCCGGCGTGATGGCGGGCATCGCCGTCCTCGTGGTGGGTCTCGTCGGCTTGGCGCTGATGCTGGCGGGTGTGTGGTGGTTTCTGAGCAACCGCGGGGCCGTGCGGTGGCTTGCCGCGGCGTTGGCAGTCGCGGCGCCGGTCGGTGTGGTGGTGTTCTACGTCTCGAAAGGGCGGCTGAACGACATCGTGGTCGTCGTGCTTCTCGTTGCAGTGGCCGGTCTGTCGGCCAGGGCGGCGTTGTCGTGGTCACGACTCCCGATCGGCATGCCGGAGCAGCAGACACCTCCGCCAAGCCGTGCCTACCTGATCATGAACCCGCGCTCGGGCGGCGGAAAGGTGGGGCGTTACGGACTGGTGGCCAGGGCTGAGGAGCTGGGCGCCAAGGTCGCGCTGCTGGACGGGCCCGGGCACGTCGACGTCGCAGAGCTCGCGAGAGCAGCCGTCGCCGACGGTGCAGACCTGCTCGGTGTCGCGGGCGGCGACGGCACCCAGGCGCTGGTGGCCGGCATCGCCGCCGAATCCGGGCTGCCCTTCCTGGTCATCTCCGCCGGGACACGCAACCACTTCGCGATGGACCTCGGCCTGGACCGCGAGCATCCCGATGCCGGCCTCGAGGCACTGGCAAACGGCGTCGAGGTCAGGATCGACCTCGGGATGATCGGCGGCCGGACGTTCGTCAACAACGCCTCCTTCGGAGCGTATGCAGACGTCGTGCAGAGTCCGGCGTACCGCGACGACAAGACAGGCACCGCGCTGAGGACCCTGCCCGACATCTTGTCCGGCCATCGCGGGCCGCGGCTGGTTGTGAGGGTCGACGGCGACCTGGTCATCGATGCGCCGAAGGCGCTGCTGGTGAGCAACAACCCCTACGACTTCGGTGACCTTGCGGGTCTCGGACGCCGGGCCCGGATCGACACCGGTCAGCTGGGAGTCGTCGCAGTGACCGTCGCGACGGCGGCGCAGGCGGCGGGCCTGTTGGCCGGGAGCCATGCCACCGGAGTACGCCGGCTGGTCGCCCATGAGGTGGTCATCGACGCTGACGTCCCAGAGATCCCGGTCGGCATCGACGGTGAGTCCGTGCTGATGCCGACACCAGTGCACTGCACCATCCGGCCGCTCGCCCTGAGGGTGCGGCTACCCCGGGACCGGCCAGGCGTGCCGGTGCCGAAGACGCCGATCGACAAGGCGTTACTGCTGCGCCAGGCGACCTTCTTGCGACGCGCGGCCCTGAACGACGATTAGCCGCGTCGGCGGAGGTAGCGGTCCAGCGCTCTGGTCGTGAGCTGAGCAAGCGCCGTGCCCAGCAGGGCGCCGACCACGGCGTCGCTCGGGTGGTGCACACCGGTGTGCACTCGCGAGTACGCGACGACGGCGGCTAGCCCGTGCAGCGGAACGCCGACCGGGGGCAACCGGTTTCCGACGCCGGCGGCGAACGCGAACGCCGACGCGGAGTGGCCCGACGGAAACGAGAGTGAGGTGGGCATCGGAACGTGGCGGACGAGCGGCACGAGCGCCGCCTCACGGTCCGGACGTCGGCGGCGGGCCAGTTGCTTGACGCCGAGGTTGACCACGGCGCTGCTGACGGCCACGGAGGCCAGCCCTTGGAGCGCAGCGCGCCGGCCCGGTCGCCCTCCCGTCACCGCCAGCACGGCAGCAGCCGAGATCCAGAGCCGGGACTTGTCGGCAATGCGCGAGAGGTTGCGCATACCCTCGTCGAGGGCCGGGGTCGGGGTCCCGGCGATGGCGCGGTAGACGGCATCGTCGACCCTTCGGGCATCCGCCAGCCACTGTCGCGCCGTCGACTCACCGGCGACCGGCTCACCGGCGACCGGCTCACGTGTCTGGCTCAACGCGATCCCTCCTCTCTCGCTGGACGCGACTGCACTCCGCGACACCGGCCACTGGCGGACGACGTCCCGCCCTTCCCGACCTTAGCTCCGCAGACGAGGACGGTCTCGAGTAGCGGCGATCCACCCCATGGCCAACACGATATGCGGCATGATCCCGTGTGAGGAAGACTGGAGAGGACCACCATGAGCGCTGAAGAACCGTCGACGGGCCGTCGTTCCGGGGCCGCGAGGAAGGTCGCCCACCTGACTCCGGCAGAGCGCGTCGCGAGGGGGAAGGCGGCCCGCAACGAGGTCCCGCGGAGTAGCCATGGTCGATGGGAGCCAGCCGCGGACCGGCCGGACCCGATATCGCTCCTGGAGGAGCAGGCTACGAGCC
The DNA here is from genome assembly GCA_963820035.1 of uncultured Actinomycetota bacterium. GTDB lineage: Bacteria > Actinomycetota > Actinomycetes > Propionibacteriales > Nocardioidaceae > JAWWPG01. The sequence goes on from CAWFYK010000002.1 coordinate 160,147, forward strand.
GAGTGCCGGAGCTGGTGCCGATCCGCTATGGCCGGATGATGGTCTCGCCGTTCACGTTCTACCGTGGCGCCGCGCTCATCATGGCGACCGACCTTGCCGCCACTCCCGGATCCGGTCTGAGGGCCCAGATCTGCGGTGACGCCCATCTGTCGAACTTCGGTGTGTTCGCCTCACCCGAACGACAAGCCATGTTCGACATCAACGACTTCGACGAGACCCTGCCAGGGCCGTGGGAGTGGGATGTCAAGCGGCTCGCGGCGAGCTTCGAGATCGCCGGCCGCGACCGGGGCTTCGCTCCCGCCGACCGACGGGCTTTGGTGGCCGCCGGTGTCGCCGAGTACCGGGTGCGGATGAGGCAGACCGCCGCCATGCGCAACCTGGACGTCTGGTATGCCCATATCGAAGTCGAGCGGCTGTTCGCCATGTTGGAGTCGAGCGCCACGAAGAAGGAGCGGGCCAAGGCCAAGGCCAACCTGGCCAAGGCTCGCACCCGGGACAGTATGCAGGCATTCAACAAGCTCACGGAGGTGGTCGACGGCCGACGCCGGATCACCGCAAACCCCCCGCTGATCGTCCCGATAGAGGACGTTGCTGCGGGTACCGCCCAAACCGTCGACATCGAGGACGAGCTGCGCGGCCTGGTCCGGTCCTACCGGCGGACGCTGGAGACCGACCGGCGCGAGCTGCTGGAGGAGTTCGAGTACGTCCACGCGGCCCGGAAGGTCGTCGGAGTCGGCAGCGTCGGAACCCGGGCATGGATCCTGCTCCTGCTCGGCCGTGACGGCAACGACCCACTGTTCCTGCAGGCCAAGGAGGCCCAGGAGTCGGTCCTGGAGAGGTTCGTCGGCAAGAGCAAGTACACCAACCATGGGCAGCGGGTCGTCGCCGGCCAACGACTCATGCAGGCGGCCAGTGACATCTTCCTCGGCTGGCAGCGCGTCACGGGCATCGACGGGAAGGTCCGAGACTTCTATCTCCGACAGCTTCGCGACTGGAAGGGATCCGCCGATGTCGACACCATGTCGGTCGGCGCGATGACGCTGTACTCCCGGATCTGCGGCGCGACTCTCGCTCGGGCCCACGCTCGCTCGGGCGACCGGATCGCCATTTCGTCGTACCTGGGCAAGAGTGACGTGTTCGACCGGGCCATCGCTGACTTCGCCGTCGCGTACGCCGACCAGAACGAACTCGACTACGAGGCTCTCGTCGATGCGGTCGACAGTGGCCGGCTCGAGGCGCAGCCGGGGCTGTAGCAGCTCACCCAGGCAAGGTCCGAGGTTGGTCCGAGACCACGCGGCCACCGACGCTGGCCCAGCCGTCACCGTCCCAGGTGGTCGCGATACGCGAGCCCGCTCCTTGTGTGATGTCGAGGTCGCGCTGCTGCAGACCCGTGAACCTGATCGCGGCAGCACCTGTCGCCTCGTCCTCGACGATACCCATCGCGGGAGCGAACATCCGAGAGCGCACCTGCCCGGCCTCTTCGTCGATCCAGGCCCACACATAATGGTGTCCGTCGGGATATGTCGACGGGTCGGCCGCCTCGACCTCGGCCGGGTCGGCTAGCTGGTGCCAACTGAACTCCGGTGCCCACTCGACGCGGGCCCGAACTTTCGTCACCGGGCCGTCGCGGCTCACCTCGAGGGTGCCGGCTGGAACCACCAGGCGCTCCGTGTCGTATCCCATCCGCCGCAGCCACCATGCGGTCCCGACCGTGGGATGCCCGGCGAAGGGCAGCTCGACGGCTGGTGTGAAGATCTGGATCCGACCCTCGGCCGGGTCGTCCACGAAGACGGTCTCCGAGAAGCCGAGGTCGGAAGCCATCCGCTGCCGAACGGCGAGTGGTGCTGACCGCCCGTCGATGATCCCGAGGAGGTTGCCGAACCGACCGGCTTCGTCGGTGAATACCCGCAGGACCTCCACGTTCACCCCGTCGCCCGACCCCGGCATGCCCGTCCCCTCGATCGCACCGCTCGACCCGGCCACGTCAGAAGGCGCCCAGACCATGAGGAGGAGTGCTGCCGAAAGCGGTGGTGACGAGCGCCAGCACGACAGCTCCGACGACGGTACGACGCATGGGTGCTCCTTGGGAGGGTGAGCCTGCAGGGTACGGCGAGAACGTACACCCGCGCGGCTCGGTCACCGGCTGGAAGAACGTCTGGCCACCCTGCGAGCAGTTGCCGCTGCCTCCCGAGGTCAGTCCGACGGCGTGCGTGCCGTCGAACAGCGGCCCGCCACTGTCGCCGCCCTCCGCGCACACGTTGGTCTGGATCAGCCCGTAGACGGTCCCTTCGGAGTAGTTGACGGTGACGTTGGTCGCCTGCACCGTCCCGCCGTGCACGCCCGTGGTGCTACCGCTCCGCCGGACCGACTCACCGACGTAGGCGTTCGTCGCGTCGACGATGTTCTGCTTCCCGCCGTAGAAGAAGACGTTGCCGGGATGGGCAACCCCACTCGCGTACGTCACGATGCCGTAGTCGTTGCCGGGGAAGCTGGACCCGGAGGTGCTGCCGATGAACTTCGTGTGAGCGCCGTCGGAGTACCACGACGACCGAGGTTGGTGCAGTGGCCGGCTGTCAGGGAGTAGTAGGTGCTGCCACTTCGCACGTTGAACCCGAGCGAGCAGCGGTAGCTGCTGACGTAGCTCGCCCGGCCGCCGTTGATGAGGGGCGGAGCCGGCCGGGCATCCGCAACAGATCGGTGCGCGCCGGGTAACGGTGCTCGACGGTCATCAGCCGGGCTAGCTGCGCACGGGTGGCGCAAGATGGTTCCGTGGTCCCTCTGCTGCAACCTCCCGGCGTCGGCCGGCTTCGCGCCCTGCTGGGCAGCCTCGTCTTCGAGCGGGTGGCCGGTTCTGAAGGCGTCCGCCGACGTGATCGCATCCACCACGCCCCCGGAGAGCGCTGGTTCGAGGAGGACCGTCCCATCCGACGCGTCCATGCCGACGCCTCGATGTTCGTCGGTGGGCTGCGGGCCCTCCTGCTGCAGTCCCTTCATCCGCTGGCGATGGCGGGGGTGGCAGAGCACTCCGACTACAAGGGTGACCCATGGGGCCGGCTGCAGCGCACCAGCTACTTCCTTGCGGTCACGTCGTTCGGCACGGCCGCCGACGCCGAGCATGCGGTGGCCGCCGTATGCGCGGTTCACCAGCGAGTGAGAGGTACGACGGCGGACGGTCGGTCCTACAGCGCCGGCGACCCGCATCTGCTCCGCTGGGTCCACGTGGCGGAGGTCGACAGCTTTCTTACCACCTACCAGCGTTTCTCCGGCTCTCCTCTCGACCAAGCCGACAGAGACGGCTACGTCGAGGACACCGCCCGGGTGGCCTCGGCCCTCGGGATCGAAACGCCGCCGTGCAGCGAGGCCGAGCTGCGTGACCAGCTCAAGGCCTTCCGTCCCGAGCTCGAGAGCACCCCGGCGGCGCGGGACGCAGCACGCTACCTGCTCCTGAGGCCGCCCGTCCCGATGGTCGCGCGGCCTCCGATCGCCATCCTCCAGGCAGCAGCCGTCGCATCGCTGCCGTCGTGGGCGAGGCTGCCGCTGCGGCTGCCGTTCGTCCCGCTGACCGAGGCGACCGTCGTCCAGCTCTCCGGCCGCACGTTGGTGCGCACCCTCGGTTGGATGATGGACTCCCTCGACGCGGCCTGACAGAGAGTGTCGTGATCGGGGTCGGTCGGGGCTAACCCGCGCTGAAAGGGTCAGTCAGGCGTCACGCCATTACCGCCGAATGTGGTGCAAGTCAACCGTTGACGTCGAGGGTATGACGTCGCTAGCGTCAGATGGCTCGCAACCGCCAACCGACACAGCGGTTTCAGCCATCCCTGCGCGCCGTCATCGGAGGCTCGGTCTGTCATGTCGCACCCCGCGAGAAGAATCGCCCTGACTGCAGCCGCCGCACTGACCATGGCGCTCAGTGCTGCCGTGCCCGGCACCGCCGGAGCAGTGACGACCTCGGCCGCGAAGGCGGCGTCGCGGTCCACCGCCCCGGCGGCGCGGGCGTCGGTGGCCTACCCCCATCTGAAGCTGCCCGACGGCGAGTGGGCCAAGGTCTACTCCGACGGCATCGCCGAAGTTCGGCGCGCGAACGGGTCACGTGTCGAGATCCAGCACGTGCCGCTCGTCGGCGCCGAAAGCGCCACCGGAGTGGCACAAGGAACTCGGCGGCTGCCGGCAGTCGGCGACCTCATCAGCGACCTCGTGCACGGCCACGGCGCCCCGTACGCCGCGCAGCAGGTCGTCGTGATCTATGCCGGCGGCGTGACCGCACCGGCCAGCTTCACCACGTCGGCGGCCAAGCTCCGCGAGAAGGGTCAGCCCACGCCGGCGTACACCAGCGACCCCGAGGTCAACCGAACTCTTGCGCTGCTTGGCGTCGACTCCTCCACGCAGCTCTTCACCGGGGCGATGCACTCGCGCCTGGCGGGCATGCGCGCGGCGGCCGAGCGCGAGACCGGCCACGGCATCCTCGACTACACCCACGCCTACGTCCTCCACCTCACCAACGCGTCCGTCGCGAGCGCGGTCACGCGACTGAAGGCGAGCAATGCCATCGCCTACGCCTCACCCAACTGGACTGTCACCACGACCCACACGCCGTCGCAGGCGGTGAGCAAGGCCACGCTCGCCCGAGCTCTGGCGGCCGCGAAGCGCCCGCAGGCGACATCCGCCGGTGCGCAGGGATCGGCGAAGGCGGCCGGAGTCCCCACCAACTACGCGCTGACGTCGAGCGCGCAGGCACTGCTCAACCGACCCGGTGTCGACGCCGTCCCGGCGTACTCGCAGATCGCCGGCGAGCCACAGACCAAGGGCCAGCTTCCCGGCCAGGGGGAGACCATCACCAACGTCTCGCTCGGCACGCTGACCGACGCGTCGGCGGCGGCCAACCCGAAGGACCCTTGCAACTTCTATGCGTCCGCTTACGGGCCTACGACGGAGATCCTGAACGGGCAGCGCTACCTCGACTGGCCGTCGATGCCCCTCATCCCCACCTACACCGCCGACGCCAACGGGGCCCTCGACCCGACCGGTGAGACCTGCGGCGACGACCCGACCCTGACCGAGGTCGGCCTCGACTTCTCGATGATGGCGCCGCTGCCGCACGACGCCCAGCGCGCCGGCCATCAGGGCAGCGGCCTCACCGACCTGCTGGGCATCGCGCCGGGCGCCCGCTACCGGCTGGTGCTGCCGTCGACCCCCGGTGGTGCGACGACGGACGTCGACGCCGCGTTCCTCGCCGCCGCGCTACAGAACCCTCGCCCCAACGTGATCACGGCATCGCTCTCGTTCGGCTTCGACCAGAACGGCTTCTCCAGCCGCTACCTCGAGGACGACCCGCTGTCGCAGGCCGTGCTCACCTCGATCGTGCACGGCTACCACATCGCGGTCACCGTGTCCTCCGGCGACGGACTCCGCACCTTCACGAACGCGGCGGTCTCTCCGGCAGGGGGCGCCGTCGCCACCGAGACGGCTCGCCCGGGCTCGCCGATCACCGACATCAACGACATCGGCTTCTCCGACGCAGTCTCCCGCGACTACGACTCCGGCGCGATCGACGTCGGCGGTAGCACGCTCGACGACATCTTCTCCGCTCCGCCGCAGAACCCGAAGTTCCGTGCGCTCAAGAACGTCCATGCCTTCCCAGCGGTCCGATACGACGGCGCCCGCAACTACTCCAGCGGCTTCGGCTCCAGGGTCAACGTGTCCGCCCCTGGCGACAACGTGCTGAGCTTCTCGCACACGCAAGGGGGCGACGCGCAGGCGGTCTCGGTGGTCGTGGAGGGTGGCACGTCGGCCTCGGCTCCCGAGACGGCCGCAGCGGTGGCCGTCGTCCAGCAGGTCGCGAGATCGACCGGCGACAAGAGGCTCGCCAGCAACCCGCTCGCGGTGCGGGACTACCTTGCCCAAACGGGGACGCCGCTGCCGGCGGTGTCGCAGGCCGACCGGGACATCCATGTCGGACCGCAGATCGACCTCGGTGCCGCGGTTGCCAAGCTGTTCGGCGATGCCGGCAGCTCCACCAAGCCCGGTGCACCGCGGGTGGCCGTCGAGCAACGTCAGCAGGCGAACTCTCTCGGCGGCTCGATCACCACGGCGACCGACCCGACGAACATCCCGCTCGCCGGGCGCCTCGGTTACGCCTGGATCACCATCTCGCCCGACTGGGTCGGGCTGCCGGACACCGGGGTCACCTACCGGCTCGCGGCGACGACGGGGCCGGCGAAGAGACTCGCAACCTCCGCGTGGGCCCGGCTGCAGCCCGGGTCGATCCTGGCAGCGGCCGGTCTGGATCTCGACGCGAACCAGACCCAGACCGTGCCGCTCGTCTACACGGCCTCCGCCGGCGGCAAGACCCTGGTGCGGAAGACGTTCTCGCTGACGTTCGGGCCGACCGACGGCTCGACTCCCGGGGTGCTCGCCCCGCTCGTCAGCCCGGTCACGACGGGCTCCACGATCAAGGTGACCTATGACATCAGCCACCTGACGGGGGCCACCGCGCCGACGCTCGTCGTGTCGCAGCCCGGCCACATCGACCCCGCGACCGGGCTGTACTTCCGGCCGGCGTACACCGCGCCGCTGACCGACCCGACGGGCACGATCGACGTGCCGGTCTCCGCCCTGCAGGGCGGTGGCATCTACGGGATCGGGATCCAGGAGGCACCGGGAGGCTGGTTCGAGGCGAACCTGTCGGCGTACGCCTTCACTCGGGTCGCGCCCGCCGGCACCGACCAGCCGGCGCCTCCCACCCTGTCGGCCAACGGGTCGACGCCGGGCCACTACCTGGAGTTCGGCTACGACGGGAAATTCCAGGTGCATTACGACGTGCGGAACGTCTCGGGAGCGACCGGTGCCGTCGCCGAGATCAGCGCGCCGGGACCCAACACGTTCAACAACTACGCGACCTTCAACAACCCCTACGGCAGCCAGCGCGACAACAACGGCCACGACACCGGGTCGGTCGCCTTCGTCCAGCTGCCGGGTACCCACGGAGTCGCCACGCTGGATGGCAGCCACCTCGGCCTGAGCGCGACCATGAACCATCTGGTGCGCGTGCTGCCGCTCCGCGGCGGCGCTCCTGCCGGTGAAGCGAGCGGTGTCTCGTCGTTGGTGATGGACGGCGTCCGTCCGACGGACGGAGGCTTCCTGAGCGCTGGTTTCGGAGTCAACAGCAATGGCACGGACGGGTTGCTCACGTCCAACCAGGGGACAGCTGATGGTGGCTCACTGGGCTCGGTCGAGACGTTCGACCAGAGCACGGCCGCGATCGGTACCACCGTGGCCTCAGGCCCGGACTCCTATAGCACCGTGGAAGCCGGCTGTGCTGGCATCTTTGCGAAGGACGTCGGCCTCTATGACGACTACAGTCCGGCGTCCGGCGTGGACACGTTCCGGGTGTTGAACCCGGTTGCGACCGGCGCCGATGGTGGCACCTGGAACCCGCCGGGGAGCCTCGGCGACCTGATCTGCGCCGCGCACAACCAGGGGTCCGCGAACACCGCGATCCTCGGCGTGAGCAAGGGGAGTCTCGTGGTGGCGACCACGAACATCGCGAAGGGCACGTTCACCAAGACCCTGTCGCTCGCGCCCGGTTTGCAGGGTATGACGCTGCCGAGCGTCTGCGGGTTCGCCCAGAACTCCAAGACCGGCGCGGCCGTCGTCGCGGTCGAAGACGCGATCAACCCGAATGGTCCGCCGCGGATCGTCGTCGTGAACTTCACGACCGGCAGGGTGAAGGGCTTTGACGGCGCAAGCGTCGGCTTCCCCAGCGGGGCCGCCGTCGATGCCGCCACCAACCGCTCCGTCGTCGGCTCCACCGAGGGCTTCGGCATCTACAACCTTGCACAACAAAGCGGCTTCCTTACCTCTCCCGGCGGCAGCGGCTATGCCCACCCGGCCGCGGACTCGGCGCACAGCGAGTTCTTGGTCCAGGAGGTCGCACCCCCGACGTTCTTCGGCGAGAACCCCGACAACAACGCGACATCGGGCATCCTCGTCACCGACGAGACGGGGAAGATCCTGCAGCGGATCAGCGGCTTCAACTTCTACAACATCTACTTGTCCAACGACGGCGACTACCTGCAGGTCAACCCGTCCTCCCACACCGGTTTCACCCTCGGCCCCGCCGGTCAGCAGCTCCACCCCTTCAGCTACTGACGGCAGCGCAGCCCCGACCGGGCGTCTGATGCCGTACGCATCAGGCGCCCGGTCGCGTCACGCTCCCTCTGAGGGAAAGGCGACCGAGGCTAGCTTCGCGTCCCTGAAGCTGCGAAGCTGCCTGAGTGGATGTCGAGTACGTGCGGCTTCGCCGTACCCGACTGGAGCCAGCGGATCTCGCGGCGCTTCAGGAGGCGGATGACCTCGCGAGCCGACTGCTCGAGAAGCTCAATGCTGCAGGCGACCGCATCGACATTGCGCACGTCCACGGGGCTGGAAGCAGCGCGATCCAGCTGATCGTGGCGAGCATCTTGCAGGACGAGCTGGGCTTTCGAGAAGAGGTTGTTCTCACGCCTCAGGACGGGTTCGTCACGCTGGCGCGGCCCGACTTCTACTACACCATTGGCGATGGAAATGAGCGGCGCGGCATCATCGCTGAAGTCGAACGAGGAGGGACCGTCACGAACAACCACGATCTGAAGGACATGTGGAAGACACACATCGCACCAGACGCGCAGCATCTCTTTCTCGTCGTGCCCCGGGCCAATTGGGATGCAAGCGGTCATGCCCGAGAGCGCCCGTTCCATCGCTCGTCGAACAGGTTGATGGCGTTCTTCGGAAACTCTCGTCGCGAGGTCGACGTCATCAGCTGCCACATTTTCGGCTATGGCCGGACCACGCTTGGTTGAAGCCGGGAGTCGGCCGGCTGCGGAGACAGGCGAATATATCGACGCAATTGCGTGGATATGTATACCAGGCCCGACGTGAGGCGCCACGTCAAGAGGACCGCCACGAAAGCTGGCGCATCAGCGCTGCTTTCGCGTGAAGACCAGCGCACGGCCAGCTGCTAGCCGCGAGCACGCACCGGCTATGGCGCCCCGAAGCCTGAAGACGTCGAGGCCGAGCGACGAGCGCAGACCTCTGGCATGTTCCCGGCCATTTCGGGCGCGATGACCGACTCCGGAGGCTACTTATGGGTAACATGGCGGCAATACCTGGGAGATGCAGTGACGGAGACGATGGCCAGCACCACAACGCTGCACAAGCATGAGCTCAGCTATCTCGACTGTGGGCAAGGGCCTACTGTGTTGTTCATCCACGGTCTGCTGGGCTCCTACCGTCACTGGCGGCATCTGGTCGAGGCCATGAAGGAAGACCATCGTCTGCTCGCGCCGGATCTGTTCGGCCATGGTGACTCAGAGAAGCCGATGGGGGACTACTCGCTCGGAGCGCATGCCGCCACGCTGCGCGACCTGCTCGACAACCTCGGCATCGACAAGGTGACCCTGGTCGGGCACTCGCTGGGCGGCGGGATCGCCATGCAGTTCGTCTACCTGTTCCCCGAGCGTGTGGAGCGGCTGGTCTTGGTGGCCAGCGGCGGCCTCGGCCGCTCCGTCAACCCGCTGTTGCGATCAGCCACCTTGCCCGGAGCCGAGTGGGTGCTCCCGATCATCGCGTCCGGTTGGGTGTGCGGCAAGGCTGAGGTCATCGGACGCGCCGCGGCGAGTCTGGGCTTCCGGCCGGGCTCGGACCTCACCGAGGCCTGGCACGGCTTCACGTCCCTTGCCGACGCCGAGAGCCGGCGTGCGTTTCTCGCGACCACACGCGCCGTGATGGACCCCGGCGGCCAGACGGTGACGGCGCACGACCACCTGCCGCTCGCCGTCGCGATCCCGACGCTCATCGTCTGGGGCACCAGGGACCGGATCATCCCTTCCTGGCACGCGTCGACCGCCCACGAGGCGATCCCCGGCAGCCGGGTCGAGCTCTTCGAGGGCGCCGGGCACTATCCGCACCTCGACGACCCCGATCGGTTCGCCGCGCTGATGGTGGAGTTCATGGCGACGCGAGCCACGGCTCCGAAAGGTCGAAGAACTCCGGCTCGCCGATGCTGAGAGCGTTGAGCTCGTCCAGATGAGCCGTCAGCTCCGGCGGTGGCCGCTTCGCCTCTCCCTCACGGGCCGCTAGCTCCGACGGGAAGTAGATGACCATGGTGAAGCCGCCATCGCGGTGGCCGAGCATCAGGGTCGCCTGCACCTCCGGTCGGAAGGCGGCCCAGGCGGGGGCGTCCTGCCGCATGATCTCGCGGGCCCGTTCGGGGTCTGTGCCGCGACCCTGCATCACCTGGACGAACCCTGCGTCGCTCGGGTCGGCCTGAATGTCGACGTCGACGTAGGTGCTGTCTCGGAAGGTGACCTCACCGGTGAACAGCTTCTCCGTCTCGGCCCACCATTCCCCCTGCTCGGGCCGCTCACTGTTGCGCCGAGCCGCCTCCTCAGACTCGAAACGGGCGGTCGCGACGAGCGTCCCGTCCGCCGTCACGCCTGCCGTGCTGCCGAGCCAGCCTGCAGCCCCAGGACCGAGCTCCTCCTCCCACCGGCGGAGGGCGAATATCGCCTGCTCACGGTCGCCCACCGGTCCTTGGATCACCTGCACGAACATGTCGGTCTCCCTTCGCCTGATGGCCCCCGGTCACCCCTCCTCCGGACGTTACTCCGGGCTCTCGTGTCTGTTCGCCAAACTCGAGTGCTGGGTTGACCCTGCGTTCCGACGCTTCCGTCAGCGACTCGCGGGGGAGGACTCGACGGCTCCTTCGGGGTTGAGGAACAGCAGCCGGGAGCTGACGTCCGCCTCGGTGGCGCTGTGCAGGGCGCGTTCATAGGCATTCACCTGCGGTGCGTAGTAGGCCGTCCGTGGGCCGATCGCGGCGGCCGGGATCGCGTCGGTCTTGTAGTCGACCACGACAAGAGACCCGTCGTCGTCGCGGAACACCAGGTCCACGAAACCTTCGACGACGTCGCCAGCGTCATCCACCCTGCCGACATACGTCTCTCGCCAGTGTTCGCGAGCAGCTGCCCGACGGATGAGGTCGGAGTCCAGGGCGGCCTGCGCCAGCGCTTGGACGACCATCGCATGGTCGCCGACCCCCTCCGCGATGCACTGCGCCGCGACCGCGGCCTCGAGCCCGGCACCGGTGGAGAGGTCGACCGCCTGCAACACCGCGTGGACGGCACGCCCGATCGCAGATCCGTAGCGGCCCTTGGACCATGGCGGCAGCTCCACGTCTCGGGCACCCTTCGCGGCACCCGGGGGAGTCCGCTCATCAGCGGTGGCTTCGGCTGTCTCCGCGGGGAGGACAACACTCGGGTCGGTGCCTTCCAGGCCGGAGGCGCTGATCGCGCTCACCCGCCGAGCTGAGTCTTGGGCTCGTTCGATCATGCTGAGCCAGTCTGCGTAGGAAGCGCTCTCCGCCTGGGTCGCCGCCGTAGCAGCCAAGGGGACCCGGGTCCCTGGCGAAAATGCGAACCGGACCGGACCTGACGTAGTGGCGGCGCCGGCATCGGCCAGGATCTCGGCATTCGTCGAACCGCTGCCCTTGCGGTGCAGGGACACTACCAGGTGGTCGCGCGCGCGCGTCGTGGCGACGTAGAGCAGCCGGCGTCGCTCCAGGTTGTCCATCTGCTCGTCAACGGGTGCGACGTTCTCGAAGTCGTTGGTCTGCACATATTTCGTCAGCCGAACCTCGTATCCGTCCGGCGTCCACAGCACCTGGACGCCCCGCGGCGACTGAGGCCTCGAGCTCATGCCGGACAGCACCACCATCGGGAACTCCAGGCCCTTCGCGGCGTGCACCGTCATCACCCGCACCGCATCGACATCGGTCTCGGGCAGCACGGCCTCTGCTACCCGCGCCGTCTCTTCGCCCTGACGGGCCGCCCAGGCGAGATAGGCCCGCAGGCCACCGTGCTCGGTCTCCGACCACGCCCGCGCCTGGTCGACCACGAACCGCAGTCGACGCCACTGGTCGCGCGAGCGGGGGCCGACGGCCGCCACCTCGAGCATCCGGCGATCGGAGATGATCAGCCCCAGCACCTCACTGGGACTCAGCCAACGGGACCGCTCATAGACGGAACGGAGGTAGGAAAGGGATCTCGCCACGGGATGCGAAGCCCGTTCGGGCGGCAGCGGCGCCATGATGCTGAACGACCCACGGTCGCGCTTCCAGGTCCAGAGATCGTCGTCGCCACATGCGAAGAGGGGTGAGCGAAGCGCCGTCACGCAGGCGAGCAGGTCGCTCGGGTCGGCGACCGCCCGGGTCGCCGCCAGTAGGTCACGAACCTCGCTGGCCTGGTAGACGAGCGAGCTCGACTCCGCGCGATAGGGGATGCCGGCCTCGTCGAGGGCATCCTCGAGGAACGGCAGCGAGGTGCGTGCTGGCACCAGGATCGCGATGTCGCCGAGCCGTAGCTTTCGCCTGGAGCTGTCTCGCTCGTCGTAGGTCGTCCACCCCTCGCCGAGAGCCTGCTCGATCACGGCCGCCACCTCGGCCGCCTCCCGCTCGCGCATTGCCGCCGCGTTGGGGTTGTCGGAGTGCGGTTCGCCCCCCAGCAGGATGACGGAAGGGCCTCCGTCGACCACTGGCCGGGTGGGGCTCAGCGGGGCGTACGCCGGCTGGTCCATTCCGTCCTGGGTGATCACGGATGCGAACACCTCGTTGACCCACGCGAGCACAGCGGGGACAGTCCGGAAGTTGGAGTCCAATGACACCGTCTCGCCGATGCGGCGCTGAGCGTCGAGGTACATGCGGATGTCAGCTCTGCGGAACCGGTAGATCGACTGCTTGGGGTCGCCGACCACGAACAAGGAGCCGGGAGGGACCGCCACCTCACGCCAGTCCCGGGCATCGGCAGCCGCGCCACCGGCGATCCGGACGGCGATCTCGATCTGAATGGGGTCGGTGTCTTGGAACTCGTCGAGCAGCAGGTAGGGAAACTGCGTCTGCAGCGACGTGCGGACGTCGGGGCTGCCGCGCAGCAGGTCGCGCGCCAGCACGAGGAGGTCGTGGAACTCGAGCTTTCCCTCGGCGGCACGATCGAGCGCCGATGCCTGCACCTCGCGTGCGATCCAGCGGGTGATGGGACGCAGCGATGCGTTGACCACATCCTTGCGGGCGTCTGCGGCGCGCGACCGCCAGGACAGGCAGGACTCGCGGATGTCCTCGAGCCGACCGGCCCAGTTGCCTTTCTGCCCATGGGCGAACGGAAGCTTCTCGGCCGAGGTCAGGGCGGTGAGGACGCGCTCCGGCTCTGTCGCGTCGGCGAAATCCGTCGCCCAGACGCCCAGGCCGGCCAGCCGCCCCAGGAACAAGTCGTTGTCACTGGAGCACTCATCTGCACGCGCCGCCAGCGCCTTGGCTTCGGCGACCATGTCCACGAGGTCCGGCAGGACGATCTCGACGCCATCATCACCGGCCAGGATGTGGTCCTGGATGAGATCCCAGTCGGACTGCAAAGCGCGGGCGAGGGAGCGAAGGTGGACCAGCTTGACATCGGTGGCGAGCGCCACGCGGACGGCGGGAGCAAGGGCTGCGTCATCGAGCAGATTGCGCTGCATGACCGCCCAGCGGTTGTCGAAGGCGACTGACGAACCCACCTCATCGAGCACCTCGATCAGCGGGGGCAGGTGCGCCTCGATCGGGTGCATCGTGAGGATGCGCTGGGCGAACGAGTGCAACGTCCCGATGGCGGCGGCGTCGAGGTCATCGAGAGCTACCGCGGCTCGCTCACCCGTCAGGTCTTCCCGACTGGCTCGCAACACCCTCTCGAACTCAGCCCGAAGGCGGTCCCGCAGCTCGGCCCCCGCCTTCTCAGTGAACGTGACGGCAGCGATGTGGCGCAGTGAGACCCCGTTGCTGAGCACCAAGGTGCTGACCCTGTCGACCAACGACTTGGTCTTGCCAGAGCCGGCTCCGGCATCGACGAAGAGGGTCGCACCGGTGTCCAGGCGAATGCGGTCGCGTACCGGCTGGTCCGACAGCGGGGCAGCGAGGTCGTGATCCGCGGTCGGCGCCATCACCCGCTCACCATCGCTGTCGGCTCGTCGAGCGCTCCGGGGTCGATGAGCTCGACGAGCTCGCGAAGCTCCGGTGCCTGTCGCTTGCGTTCCCATCGCACGCGGACGTCGCCGTGTCCGAGCCCGTCCGGGTTGCAGTAGGGGCACTGAACCCAGGCGAAGTCGGGCTGGTCGGGCGCCTTGGCCGGGAACCGTCCCGCCTTGATCGAGGAGACCAAGGTGCCAACCGCCGCGGCATAGACGTTCGCAAGCTCCTCGGTGAGAGCCAGGTCGATCCAGCCATGCTTGTCCCTGCGGACGAACCAGTAGGCGGCCTCGGCGCGGCTTCCGCCGAGCAGCTGACGGGCCGCCTCCGCATAGACCGGCAGCTGGAGCTTGGTGCCACCGACGACGGCGTCGGTCTTGATGGGGTGGAAGCTCGTCGAGCTGCCGGTCTTGATATCGATGACGACAAGGGTGCCGTCTCTGGCCTCCTCCACGAGATCGGCACTGCCACGCATCCGCACCATGCCATCGGCCACGGCTACCTCGACCGGCGGAGCGCCGTCCCTGCCGAACGTGAGCTCACTGCGGAGCACTCGGGAGTCACGCTCGGCCCGGCGCACGTTGTCGTCGACCAGCATGAAGTCGAGGTCGGCCAGGATTCGGTCCCGCTCGGTCTGCCACAGGGCGCGGTGGCCCGTCGACCCGCTCCGCTCGAAATCTGCTGCCACCTCCACCGCGATCTCACGCAACCGAGCACCCTGTTCGGCGGTCCACGGTCGTCCGAAGTCCGGGAGCGCGCCGTCATACTCGGTGACGAAGGCGTCCATCGTCTGGTGGATGAGGTTGCCGACGTCGAGGGGGCTGATCGAGATGATCTCCTCGGGTTGCTCGACCGGCTCGACATGGAGCAAGCGCTGCACGAAGAAGGCATGGGGGCAGCCGGCATAGCGCTCGAGCGTCGTCGGGGCGACCAACCGCCGCCCGTCGGCGTAGTCGGGTAACCCGTCGACAGCTTCGAGGTTTCCGTCGAAGCGGGTGAAGGCATCGCTGCTCCGCGCTCGCAGCAGCTCCAGAGCCGCGTCGATGGTCTCGTCATCAAGGCCGCGACCCTGTGCCGCCGCCTTGGTCCGCCACTCCTGCTTGGTCGCCGGCATCGGGGTCCGGGTGAGGGAGGCCGCGTACGACGGCGAGCCGGTCAGCCCGTTCGCGCTGACCGACTCCCATTCGGTGGCAGCGAGAGTCCGGTCGCCTGCAAGATCACGCAGGGTGGGCAGGATCCATCGGCTCGGCAGCCGGCCCGTGCTGCGGCGCAGGTCGCCACGAGGGAAGGACACCACGACCCGAGCCGCTGCGTCGAAGGCGGCGAGGAGGTGACGGTGTTTCGCGTCGAGCCTGTCGCGGTAGGACGCCAGCTCACCATCGGTCGCATCGCGGACCCGCTCGAGCAGGAGCGCGTCCTCCCGGAGACGGCCGGGATAGCTGTCCTCGGCGAGTCCGACGGCATAGACGACGTCAACGTCCAGGCCGATGGCTGCCGACATCGGTGCGACCAGCACGCCCTCCCCGAAGCGGCCGATGCGGGGGAGGGCCGACTCGAGCTCCAGCGTCAGCACCCCGATGAGCCCCGAGAGGTCGGCATGTCGTTCGAACGCGTCGAGATCGGCGAGCTGCCTCAGACACGACTCGAGCGTGACGGCGGCGTACTGCTCGTCAGGGGGTAGTTGGGCGAGCGCGCTGGCGTCACCGAAAAGGTCGCGGAACAGTCGGCCCGCCCAGCTGCTGAGCTCGGGCCAGGTCGTGAGGGACCGACCCTCCCGCAGTCGGTCGCGCAGGGTCGTGGCGAACGCGCGCAGCGCGCAGATGGTGTCGAGGTCACGCCGATAGCTGTCCAGCCGGGACGGGAGGCGGTCTTCGCGCGCCTCTTCGGCCGCGATGTCTGCCTCCAACGCATCTGCGTGGGCGCCGAGCCGCTCGGACCAGTCGTCGCCGGACACGACGGCAGCACTTCGCGAAAGTCGCTCCCATCGTGACGTGGGAATCCGCGCGCCGTCGAACGCTCGCATCGGTGCCTCAGAGGCGGCGGTGAACAGGTCGGCACGCGGGACGTCGTTCTCGGCGAGCAGCAGCACGTCGAGGAAGCCGCGGCCGATCGCCCGCTCGAGCACGGGACGGGTGCCGGCGCCGTTGACCGTGATGCGGGCCGCTGCGAGATGCTCGTGGAGCAGCCTGGCGTAGGGCTGCGCGGAGCCATAGAGCACCGCAACTCGGTGGGCCGGTGTCGTCTCGAGTGTCGTGACGACGTCGCGGACCAGACAACGGATCTCGTCGTCGGAGTCGGAGGCGTGGACCACCTCGCGAGCGACCCGGGCCTTGCCCTTGACGCGATCCAGGGGGCAGCCCATCCGGTCGAGTGACCGCAGGACGGCCCGGTCGGCCCGGTCGACATCGGTGGTCCCGACCAGGATGGTGAGGTGGGCTGCCTCCCCGAGTGCGGCGGCGAAGCGGGACTCGCCGAGGGTGAGGTCCTGCGGCAGGAAGAGCACCAGCTCTCCGAGGGCAACCACGGCCGGGAGCCTCGTCGCCACCTCGGCGGTGGCGGCGGTCAGCAGGTCCGTGGCGTCGTACCAGCCATCGGCGAGAAGGCCGACGACCTGACGGTGCAGGCGCACCAGATCAGCGGTCAGCTCGGACGACCGGGCAACCGCCGCGAGCGCGACATCGGAGAGGTCACGCAGCTCCCGATGGGCGGCGACGATCGCCCGGATGGTGGCCGGGTGGTCCTGCACGCTCTCGAAAACGCTCGGACCGCCACCGAGAGCGGCCCGCCACGCCGCCGCGACGATGGGACCGGTAGCCGGACGTCGGGGCGCCAGCCCGGCGGCACCGAGCTGCTCCGCCAGCCGCGGCAGCGTGAGGAGGTGGAGTCCGGCGACCCCGCTTCTGCCGACGCTCAGTCCGCCGGCGAGATGCCGTCGGGCCACGATGCCCGTGAGGTTGTTGGGCAGCAGCAGGGTCACCGATGCCATCGGGTCAGCGGCCTTGGCGTCGTGCACGACTGTGCGAAGGGCGTCGAGTGCCGCGGCGCCGTAGGGCGTCGCGATGGTGGTGACCGCCAACGGTTCCCCCTCGAGATGTCTGAGACAAGACCCTAGCCCCGGGAGCCGACAGTTCCCCGGCGAGGGCGAGCCGCGTGCGGTAGAAACGTCTGATGAACGACGACCTCGTGCTCGGCCCGGTGCTCAGGTACGTCGACGAGACGACGGCGTCGATCTGGGTGGAGACTCGCCATCCCGCGCAGGTCGCGGTGCGGACCGCAGGCGGGAAGTGGAGCGCCGCCACCTTCACCGTCCACGGTCATCACTACGCCTTGGTCGAGCTCGACGAGCTCGAGCCGGGCTCGACCCAGGACTACACCGTCGACATCGACGACCAGCCGGTCTGGCCACCCGAAAGGAGCTCGCAGCCGCCGAGCCGGATCGCGACGCTCGAGCCGGATCAGGAGCTGAGGATGGCGTTCGGGTCGTGTCGGGTGAGCCTCCCGCACGATGCCGCGGCGAACGAGCAGCACGGCGTCGACGCGCTGCGGGCCTACGCGCAGCACATGGCGTCGGGGGATGCCGACACCTGGCCCCACCTCGTGCTGTTCCTCGGCGACCAGGTCTACGCCGATGAGACGTCCGCCGAGATGCAGGAGTTCATCGCTGCTCGGCGCAGTCTCGACGAGCCGCCGGGCACGGAGGTGAAGGACTTCGAGGAGTACACCCATCTCTACACGCTCGCGTGGACGGAGCCGACGAACCGCTGGCTGCTGTCGACACTGCCGAGCGCGATGATCTTCGACGACCACGACATCCGCGACGACTGGAACACCTCCGCCGAATGGCGGCGTGACATGGCCCAGGTGCCGTGGTGGCACGACCGGATCGTCGGCGGGCTGGCGTCGTACTGGATCTACCAGCACCTGGGCAACCTGTCGCCGGCGGAGCGCGCCCAGGATGAGATCTGGTCGCAGATCGTCGCGGCACAACAGGCGGGAGAGCAGCGTGACTGGGGGGACGTCCTGGACACGTTCGCGGGACGGGCGGACGAGCATCCGGACACCTACCGCTGGAGCTATGCGCGTGATATCGGCCGAAGCCGGGTGATCGTCATCGACTCGCGGTCGGCTCGGGTCTTGAAGCCGAGCGAGCGCTCGATCATCGATCGCCAGGAGAGGGCCTGGTTCGACGAGCAGATGCGTGGTGGCTTCGACCACGTGTTCATCGGCACCTCGCTGCCGTTCCTGTTGTCGCGTGGCCTGCATTACTTCGAGGCCTGGAACGAGGCTGTCGCCACCGGCGCCTGGGGAAAGCGGCTTGCCGGACCTGGGGAGAAGATCCGCCGGGCTGTCGACCTGGAGCACTGGGCAGCGTTCCACGAAGGCTTCCAACAGGTCGCATCGATGGCGATCGAGGTGGCCACCGGCCAGCGAGGTGAGGCACCGGGAACCGTGACGTTCCTGTCCGGCGACGTCCACCACTCCTATATCGCCGAGGCCGACGTCGACGCTGACTGCCGCGTCCTGCAAGCCGTCTGCTCACCCATCCGGAACAAGCTGCCGCGGCAGGTGGCCATGATGATGTCAGCCATGAGCCGTCGCCCCCTCACCTCCGTCGCGAGGTTCCTCGCTCGTCGGGCCAAGGTGTCCGACCCGTTGCTTGACTGGCAGATCACTCACGGGCCGTGGTACGACAACAACCTCGCCACCCTGCAGACCCATGGCCGCCGGCTGTCGATGAGATGGGAAGCGGGTACGACGGGCGATGGTCCGGTGACCGACGAGCTCACCGTCGTCGCCGACTTCGGCTGACCACCCGCCGGAATCATCATCGCCTCCAACTGCGCGAGCGGGTGGCGGCGAGGGCCCCCTCCACAGACGATCGAATGTACGTGTGAAAAATGTCAGAGCAGGGTCGTAGTCTGCTGTCACGGTTGATGGGGAGGTTGACGGGACGGCGACCTGGGGTCGCGGTCCAGCACGATGGCGAGGCATCCCTCGGCGGTAGTGACCTGATCATGAGGGTCCCGCGAGGACGCGATGGGGATGAAGTGCGGGAGACCGCCCGGCGGGCGGGCTCCATGGCGGCGAGACGTGGTCCGACGCGCTCATCGGCCGGGAAAGGTCGCGGCGTCATCCGGACGTCCGCGGCTCCCTCATCGATGTCCTCAGAAAGGGGGCTGCCATGTGGCTTTCCCGCATGGTGATCAACGGCCGGAGTCGAGCCCGCAACGGGTTCGTCCCGACCGACGCCGGCGCGTGGCTGGCGGTGTCCGTCATCTGCCTCGGTGTGGTCGCCACACCGATCGAGGCTCAGGCCTCACCGGCTGCTGGGCCGACGACCACGGCGGTGGTCAGTCGGTCTGGACCGACTGCGCCCGCTGTCGCGATGTGTCGCCCCGAGCCGCCCGACTACCCAGGATGCAGCCCGGCCCAGGTGCGGCCCCTGCTCCGGTTGCGTTTCGCCGCCGAATACACCGGCCACGCCTGGGGCTACCGCTACTACCGGATGGGCCAGCACCATCGCGGCGTCATCTTCGCGCACCTGCCGCCGGCGATCAACGCGAAGCTGGCCCGCCTCTACCACGCCGCCGTCGTGCGATACGCCGCTGCCCATACGTCTGTCGTGACCACCCGGGACGGCGTCGGGCGCGTGGTTGTCTCCTACCCGCATTTTCGCACCTGGGGCGGGTTCCGGGCCAACACGACGGCGCTCTGCAACGGGACCCTGTTGACCAAACACTTCCCGACGCAGTACTGCTGGGCCCTGACGAAGCTGGGTCAGGCCGGTGCCGTCGTCAACGGGCTGCTGAACAGGACGCGCAAGATCGTGTTCGCGTGCAACGGCTTCGCGATCGGCGGCTGGGCGAGCGGCAGCTATGCGGCATGGAGGATGGGTACCGGGGTGCTGGCGGGCGGGTACTACGGCGGCGCCGCAGTGGAGATCGGCTGCCAGACCACCAACCTGTGGAACTGGGCCACCAACCTCTGGTAGTCACGTGACCCGGACGCGAAGCGACCGGGTCGGAAGGAGACGACATGCCGCGTCAACGGCGTGAGATGACCGCTCGGATCAAGATCGCCTTCGTGTCGATGGGGATCCTGGCTGGAGCCGTCTTGGCGGTCGTGTTCGGGCGGCACTGACGCCGAGCCTCTCGCCCGGCTCGAGCCGGGCGAGAGGCTCACGACTGCTTGTCCCGCTCAGACGCCTTCGATGGCCTCGAGGCGGCCCGACTGGATGGCGTCGGCGAACTCCTCGTAGTCGGCCAGGTTCTGGTCGGCATAGCGCTCGGAGAAGTCCGTGATCGACCGGTCGAACTCGTCACTCTTTCCGAGGTAGCTTGCCATTGCCACCGGATCTCCGGAACGGGCATGGGCCCGCGCGAGCGTCCAGCCGCATTGCTTTGCGTAGAACGTGAGTCCCATCGGCTGCATGGACTCCACGTCGATCGAGCCCTTCATGTCGCGCAGCTGCCGCCAGTAGAGATGCCGGCCCTCCTGGACGCCCTTGGTCCAACCGAGGAAGATGTCGCTCGCGGCCTGCATCATCCGTTGGCCCTGGACGACGCGCTCTCCGCACTCCTTGAACTGGCTCTTGGGCAGGTGGTCCTCGAGCACCGAGCGAGTGGCCTCCTTGACCTGGAGGAACAGCGGGTCCTGCCGGTCGCGGCCCTGGAGAAGCACGATGAAAGCGCGGGTGCCCACGCTGCCGACGCCGACGACCTTGCGGGCCACGTCCACCACCTCGAACTGCTCCAACAGCCGCCGACGGTCCGCCTGCAAGGTGGAGCGGTAGGACTGCAGCTGCTTGTGCAGCGCGTCCTGCAGCTGCTTCGGTGTAAGCCCGAACGACGGCGGGATGTCCCGAGCCGGAATGACGATCGGTGGCTGGCTGATGATGCGGTACTGCCCGTCGACCTCCTCGGCCAGCTTCGACAATGCCTGCAGGCTGTCACGGGTCCGGGCTTTCAGGGCCGTCTTCTGGGCTCGCTTCTCGGCGCGCTGGGCGGCCTTGCGGTCCGCCTTGTCTCGCTGGCTCCCGACCGCCTGCTCGATAGCGGTGGTGAGCTCCTTCTCGGACAGCCGCGCATACCAGATGTCCAGCGCCCGCATCTTCCCGAAGTCACGCATGGCCTCTCGGTAGGCGCGCACCGAGGTCATTGTCACGGCGCGCGTCACGTCGGTGCTGAAGCCGTTGTTGCGGGCTGCGATCGTGAAGCTCGCAGACATCCGCTTCACATCGAACTCGAACGGCCCCGGCAAGGTCTCATCGAAGTCGTTGAGGTCGAACATCAGTGTTCGCTCCGGGGATGCGAAGATGCCGAAGTTCGACAGGTGGGCGTCGCCGCAGAGCTGAGCGGTCAAGCCGGCTTGAGGGGTGGGCGCCAGATCAGTGGCCATGATCTTGGCGGCGCCTCGGTAGAACGTGAACGGCGAGACCAGCATCCGGCCGTGGCGTACCGGCACCAGATCCGCCTCACGGGTCTTGTTCTGGGCCTCCAGCAGCCCAACCGGGTCCGGTCGATCGGGTGCGGGAGCCCAGCCGGCATGGCTGGACAGTGGTGCCGTGCTGCGGGCGAGCTTGCCCCGCGCCTTGCGCTCCTCGACACTCGGATGGGGGACTCTGCTGATGCGTGCGGCCATGGAAGGGGACCTCTCTTCTTTGCCACAACGTATCTCGCGAGGATCCAGCAAGGTGCGCGAACGCGGGAGTTTTGCCCTCAGCCGGCCGACGCCGGGTTCCCCGCGGTCCGGTGCGGCTTGATCAGGTAGACCACGCCGGCTGAGGCGTGCAGCCAGAGGAACTCGAACTGCTTGCGCTGATAGACGTGACGCACGGCGGAGTTGTCGGGCGAGGCCGGGTCGTTGGCGATGACGTCACCATCGGCCGTGAAGCCGCGCACGACGATGAGATGCCCTCCCGTCGAGTCGATGTCCGCACCGTCGAGATGCAGGTGGGGGTTGTTCGACTTGTTGTCCCAGGCGATGGAGACGACAGCGGGCACTCCCCGCTTCACCCAGTACTCGAGAGGCACGAGCGAGTCGTACTGGCGGACCGACCCGTCCAGGCCGTAGTGGGCGGCATACGCGGTGTTGAACGGCCAGTTTCCCGTGCCGTCGTAGTTCGCGTCGTAGGTATGGATGGCCGCCCAGTCGACCGAGCCGTCCTTGCGCCCGTGCTGGTCGAAGACCTTGTTGGGTGGGAGCGAGTCGATCTGCTGCTGCGTCGGTCCGCGGTTCCAGTACTCGACGATCATCTCGGTCGAGGTCGGGCTGCACCAGGCCTCGCCACCGCCGCCGAAGCGCGCGTACTCGCCGTGGTGGGTCTCCTGCGAGTACTGCGGCACCGGCAGGTCGACGGTCTGGCGCATCGTGGTCGTGCTGGTCCGGTAGATCGGGCGTTGCGGGTCGAGCGCCACTGCCAGCTCGACACCAGCTCGGTGATCCCGAACTCGGGAAGGTAGGCCGGCGACGTCCAGGTGCCGTACGTCGAGCCGTGGCGAAGCGTCAGCGCACCCCCGCCGAGTCCGCTGATCGTGGCGCCTCCGCGAGTACGGCCCGCAACCAGGTCGTGCAGCGAGCTCCAGGTGTGGAAGTCAGTGGGCGTGGCCGACGTTTCACCATGCGCGCCGCTTCCGCCGACGTCTCCGTTGCCCAGTGCGCTCGGGGCTGCGGCCATCAGTCCCAAAGGCAAAGCCAACGCCAGCATCACGGCACCCAGCCTGGCGCGTCGCGTCCGGCCTGCTCGGCGATGGATGAGCGAGCGCGATGGGATGCACGACGTTCTCAGCATGGCTCCTCCTGGTGCAGGACCGATGACGCCGGTCGACGGCTCCGAACCTGCGGAACGTTACGACGCTGCCATGTTGAGGCAATGTGTGCGTGAGACCTTCGTCGTTCGCCCACGGCGCGTGCGACGGGATGACTACGCTGATGCAGGGCTTCCTGTGGCAGCCGTGTGGTGCGGTGCCTGCCTCACCGTGAAGGAGTATCACGACAATGCCGCTACACGAACGTGAGACCGTCCGCGACCAGATGCTCGACCCGCTCTTCGCGGCACACGATCTCGGCTCCGAGACGCCGAAGTACCGCCTCCCCATCGAGGAGATGCCGGCCAAGGAGGCCTACCAGATCGTGCACGACGAGCTGATGCTCGACGGCAACTCCCGGCAGAACCTGGCCACGTTCTGTCAGACCTGGGAGGAGCCGGAGGTCCACGCGCTCATGGACCTGTGCATCGACAAGAACATGATCGACAAGGACGAGTACCCGCAGACCGCTGAGGTCGAGCGCCGATGCGTGCACATGCTGGCGGAGCTCTGGCATGCTCCCGGTGAGGGGAACCCGATCGGTGCGTCGGCGATCGGGTCGTCGGAGGCGTGCATGCTCGCGGGGATGGCCGCAAAGTGGCGGTGGCGCGCCAAGCGACAGACCGCGGGCAAGAGCACCGACAAGCCGAACATGGTGTGTGGAGCGGTGCAGGTCGTGTGGCACAAGTTCGCGAAGTACTGGGATGTCGAGATGCGCGAGATCCCGATGGCTCCGGGGCGCTATGAGATGACGCCCGAGGAGATGCTCAAGCAGGTCGACGAGAACACGATCTGCGTCGTCCCGACACTCGGCGTGACCTACACCGGGGCCTACGAGATGGTCTTGCCGCTGTCGAAGGCGCTCGACAAGCTGCAGGCCGAGACGGGGCTCGACGTCGACATCCACGTCGACGGTGCGAGCGGCGCCTTTCTGGCGCCCTTCTGCGCGCCGGACCTGGAGTGGGACTTTCGGCTTCCACGCGTCAAGTCGATCAGCACGTCGGGGCACAAGTTCGGCCTGGCACCCCTCGGCGTCGGCTGGGTCGTCTGGCGCGACACCGCCGACCTTCCCGACGACCTCATCTTCCATGTCAGCTATCTCGGCGGTGACATGCCGGTCTTCCAGATCAACTTCTCGCGGCCGGCGGGTCAGGTCGTCGCGCAGTACTACGACTTCCTCCGGCTGGGCTTCGAGGGCTACCGGCGGGTGCACAGTGCGTCATACGACACCGCTGCCTACCTCGCCGCCGAGGTGCCGAAGCTCGGCCCGTTCGAGCTGGTCTCGGCGGGCGACCCGGCACTCGGGATCCCCTGCGTCACGTGGCGTTTTCCGGAAGGGGTCTCGCCGGGCTACACCCTCTACGACATCGCCGACCGGCTGCGTGCGCGTGGCTGGCAGGTGCCCGCCTACCCGCTCACCGGCGGCGTGGCCGACGTTGCGGTGCAGCGCATCCTGGTCCGTCAGGATGTCAGTCGGGATCTCGCGTCCCTGCTTCTCGCGGACATGAGCGATGCGATCGCCCACTTCGACAAGCACCCGGTCAGCGTCTCGATGACGGCAAAGGAAGCGAGCGGCTTCAGCCACCTCTGAGCTCGGTCGCTCGCCCACCTTCTCGCTCGGTGACGAATAGCGAGTGTGGAACCTTTGGGGACGGGGGCGTGCCGATGAACGAGCTTCGTGGGTTCGACCTCGACGGTGAGACGAGCCGGGCGTGGAGATCCTTCGCCCTCAGGTTGGCGGACCGTCTCGCCGACCTTCCCGAAGGTGGCACGGTAGTGATCGCCCTCGCCGGCATCGGAGACGAGACCATCGCAACAGCCCCATCGACGGTGACGTTCTCAGCGCTCGGCGGCGAGTCTGTTCGCTCCGAGATCGCCGTGGGGCTCGCTTCCGCGCCGTCGAGGCACCAGGCCGAGCCGGTGATCCACGACCTGCGGCTCTCGGTCACCGCGCTCGGCTGGTCCCCGGTGAGCCACCCGGATGCAGGACCGTCCCGGCACGCCGACGGTGACGTCTTCCGGGCCGGGCGCGTGGCGCGTCAGCGAGAGGTCGATCAGCTGTCCGAGCGAACCGTCCGGTTGCTCAGTGACGTCCTCGGCGCGGTCCACCCGGTCTTCCTGCGGATCAGCGGTGACGACGACCTGGTCGACCGGACCCCGATGGCGGACGAGATCTCCTGGGTGGCGGAGCCCGGCGATCCTGCGGTGACCGACCCCACAGACTGCGCGCATCTGCGTGAGCTCGTCGACCGCACGATCGCCCAGGACCTCGGCGGTCCGCCGACGCGCGACGCCGACGGTGACATCGTGCTGGAGCTCGGCACCGTCAGGATCTTCGTCCAGGTGACGGAGGAGGTCCCCGTCGTCCACGTGTTCAGCCGGCTCGTGCACGACATCACCCACACGCTGGAGGCGCCGAACGTCGTCGCCAAGCTCAACGCGGAGTACTCGTTCATCAAGTTCCAGCTTGCGGGCGGCTCGGTGCTGGCGTGTGTGCACCTTGCGGCGGTTCCCTTCGTGCCGGCGCAGCTCCGCCGGCTGGTCGCCACGTTCGCCGAGGTGGCGACCTGTCTCGACGACGAGCTGGTACGCCGGCTCGGCGGCCACCGCGATGTCGAACCAGCTTCGGGGAACCAGCCGATCCTGGCGGATCAGGCACCCCCGCCGGATGAGCTGGGACCGGAGCTCACCACGCTGCTCCGGCTCGACCCTGCAGGCGCCGGGGTCGACGCCACCCTGACCGCGGAGATCTGCGGCTACGACGAGGAGCTCGTCGCGGCGCTCTTGCATATCGCGGCGGGGCAGGAGGCGGCCTGGCGAGCCGCGGCCGAGGAGAGCGCGCCCGCCACGGATCTCGCCGCGGCGCGCATCTGGGAGGCGAACGGCTGGAGGGCCACGAGGCGCAGCCTGGTGGCTGCTCTCGAGGTCATCACCTCGCTCCAGGTCTGAGTCCGCCATGCCGCAGGATGGGTGCATGACCTATGACATCGCACGAGTCCGCGCGAGCTTCCCGGCGTTGGCCGAAGGCGCCTCGCACTTCGACGGCCCTGGGGGCTCCCAGGTGCCGAAGGACGTGGCCGATGCCGTCGCAGCGACCATGACGTCGGCGATCTCCAACCGGGGACAGGTGACGCGGTCCGCGCGCCGGGCCGACGAGATCGTGCGGGAGGCCCGCCGGGCGATGGCCGACTTCCTGGGTGCGGACCCCGGTGGCATCGTCTTCGGCCGTAGCATGACCCAGCTGACGTTCGACATCTCGCGCACCCTGGCCAAGCAGTGGGGGCCGGGGGACGAGGTCGTGGTGACACGCCTCGACCACGATGCGAACATCCGGCCATGGGTCTATGCGGCCGAGTCCGCGGGCGCACAGGTCCGCTGGGTCGACTTCGACGTGGAGACGGGCGAGCTGCCCGTCGAGCGGTTCAGCGACGTGATCACCGAGCGCACCCGGCTGGTCGCGGTGACCGGGGCGTCCAACCTCATCGGCACTCGACCGGACCTGCCGGCGATCGCTGTGGCCGCGCATGGTGCCGAGGCGCTCATATATGTGGATGCGGTGCACCTCAGTGCTCACGCGCTCCCGGACGTGGCCGGCTGGGATGCGGACTTCGTAGCGTGCTCGCCCTACAAGTTCTGCGGCCCGCACTGCGGAGTGCTGTCCGGCAGGCCGGAGGTGCTGGAGGGTCTGCACCCGGACAAGCTGCTGCCTTCTGCCGACTCGGTGCCCGACCGCTTCGAGCTCGGAACACTTCCCTACGAGCTGCTTGCCGGGACGACGGCAGCGGTGGACTTCCTTGCTGAGCTGGCGCCCGACGGGGCCGGGTCTCGGCGCGAGCGACTCGGTGCGTCGTTCGCCGCCCTTGAGCGGCACGAGGAGTCGTTGCGGCTCCGCATCGAGAAGGGTCTGGCGGACGTGGGCGCCGTCGCATACTCACGGGCGGCACGCCGGACGCCGACCCTCCTGTTCGAGCTCCCGGGACATCCGTCTCCGAAGGTCCAGCACACGTTGGCTGAGCACGGCGTCAACGCTCCTGCGGGGTCGTTCTATGCGATCGAGGCGGCCCGCCTCCTCGGACTCGGCGAGGCCGGTGCCATCAGGGTCGGCCTCGCTCCCTACAACGAGGAGGCGGACGTGGACCGGCTGCTCGATGCACTCCAGCATGTTGTCGGCTGAGGTCGCGGAGCCCCGCCATGACATCGGGTCCCTCGCTTCCTACGGCGAGCGGCCCTCAGACCCGACGAGGAGGCAGCGGAACGAACCCGCTGGTCCGGCGTACATAGTCCGCATAACCGGGCCTTCGGGTGCCGATGTCCTTCTCCAGCAGCGGTTTCCCGGTGCCCTTGGCGAGGAGCCAGGTCATGATGACGGGGGAGAGCAGCGTCAGGATGCCCGGCCAGGCGTCGAACGCGATCAGCGACAACCCCCACCAGACGGTGGCATCGCCGAAGTAGTTGGGGTGGCGGGTATATCGCCAGAGCCCGGTATCGAGGACGTTCCCGCGGGACTCGGGGTCCCTCCGGAACCGGGTGAGCTGCAGGTCACCGACGGCCTCGATGAGGAAGCCGACGAGCCAGACGGCGATCCCGACCCACGCAATCGGGCCGAGGCCAGGCGTCTGGAACATGGCGACCTGCACGGGCAGCGAGATGAACCACATCAGAGCACCCTGGGTGAGATAGATCCGCTTCAGGGCGAACCAGGAGACGTTCCCGGGGGCCTTCGCGAGCAGCTCGGCGTAACGCGGGTCCTCGCCCTTGCCTTTGTTGCGCAGTCCGATGTGGACGCCGAGGCGCAGCCCCCAGACGATGGTGAGCACAGCCACCACCGCACGACGAGTATCGTCTCCCTCACCCGTGGACATCAGCCAGGTTGTGAGGGCGATGGCGGCGAAGCCCATCCCCCAAGCGGTGTCGACGACGGCGTGCCGGCCCACCCGGTGGGCGATCGCGAAGGTCGCGCCAAGCACGATGACGACGGTCAGCGCCGTCACCGGTAGAGCGGCGAGAAAAGCGCTCGTGGGAAACGACATCAGAGCACGAAGTGTGCCACTTCCCTGCGAGGCGTCAGGCCGTCTCGACCCTCCCGCGCCCCGTCGCGCGGTACGCTTGGAACAGGATCCACAGAACCAGGACGCCCAAGGGCAGAGCCCGACCCGCTCGTCACCGCAGTCTCAGGGGTAAGCAGCGGGCCACCGGCACGTTTTCGCGACCGCACGCGTGAAGCCCTCAGCAATGCGAGCCAGCCGAGCAGGGAGGCGGGCTGAACGGGATCAGGGGACCGAAGGGATGCCGTGGTGACGACAGACCAGGAGACGGTGGGCACGGCTTTGGCCGTGTCACCGAACTCCGTGGCGCCCGGATTCGTTGGTCGTGATGTCGAGTTCGCCCAGGTCGTCTCCGCTTTGCGTGAGTCCGGCTCGGTCGTCCTCGTCGAGGGCGAGGCTGGGGTAGGCAAGAGCCGTCTGGTCCAGGAGTTCCTGCGGTCGTCCGCGGTCTCGCCGGAAACGGTGATGTTCGGTGTCTGTCCGCCCTTTCGCGACCCGTTCACTCTCGGCCCCATCGTCGCGGCGCTCCGCGCCAGCTGTCCGGGGGTCAAGGGCCTAGCGCTCGACGGGCTCGCGGGCGCGCTGCGTCCGCTGTTCCCGGAGTGGCAGGACGACCTCCCGCCGTTGCCCGAGCCCCTGGAGGACGCCAAGGCCGAACGGCACCGGTTGTTCTCGGCGCTCGTCCAGCTGCTCGGCGAGCTGAGCATCTCCCTTCTCGTTGTCGAGGACCTGCACTGGGCCGACGAGTCGACTCTGGAGTTCCTGCTGCTGCTCTCGTCGCAGCATCGAGGCGGCATCAGCCTGCTCCTCACCTACCGCCCGGACGACGTGCCAGCCGACTCACTGCTGCGGCGACTGACGTCGCGCCTTCCGGCGGGTGCCATGCGGCATCGCGTCGCGTTGACGCCGTTCGACGTGACCCGGACCAGTGCCTTGATGTCAGCCATGCTCAACGACGAGCCGGTCACCGACGAGTTCGCCAACTACTTGCAGGACCGCACCGAGGGGCTGCCGCTGGCCGTCGAGGAGTCGGTGCGGCTGCTGCGCGACCGGTCGTCGTTGGCCCGGCGCGACGGCGTGTGGGAGCGGCGAGACGCGGTGGACCTCGACGTACCGCCGCTCGTGAGAGACGCGGTTCTCGAGCGGGTCCAGTCGTTGTCGGAGGACGCGCAGCGCATTCTGCAGTCGGCCGCCGTGCTGTCCGACGCCGTCGACGTCGACACGATCATCGATGTCAGCGACCTGTCGATGGGGCCGGCGCGCCGCGCCATCGAGGAGTCGGTGTCGTCCGGTCTGCTCGGTGAGGACGACTCGGGTCGGGTCGCTTTCCGGCACGTGCTGGCATCGAAAGCGATCTATGACGCCCTGCCCGCGCTCAGCCGGCGCTCGCTGCACCTCTCCGCCGGGCACGCGCTCGAGAACGTCCGCCCGCAGCCGGTCGCGAGGTTGGTCTCCCACTTCCGCAAGGCCAACGACGTCGGGAACTGGGCACTCTACGGCGAGCTGGCGGCAGACGTGGCGATCTCCGCGGGAGACGACAGCACCGGGGTCGTCCTGCTCACCGAGCTGGTCAACGCCGAAGAGCTTCCGTTGCGTACCCGGTCTCGGCTGGCGAAACGGCTCGCCGGCGTCGAGGTGTTCCGCCGCTCGGTGGACAGCGAGCTCGTTCACGAGGTCGTCGAGTCACTGCGACGGATCGTGGTGGCCGAAGGCATGAACGCCCGGGACGTGGCGGAGATCCGGAGCCCGTTGGGCCGACTGCTCATGCAGCTCGCCGACTTCGAGGCGGGTCGCGCCGAGCTCGAGAAGGCGATCCCGGACCTGGCCCACGACCCCATCGAGTCCACCCGGGCCATGGTCTACCTGGGCCACCCCTACGGAAGCACCTGGCACGTGAGCAAGCACATCGACTGGTTGAAGCGTGCCGCGGAGATGCAGCCCGACTCGCTGAGCGACATCGACAAGATGACCTTGACCGTCGACCGGATGACCACCCTGCTGCTGCTCGGGGAGGAGTCGGGTTGGGACCTGGCGAACCGGATGCCGGTGGTTGCGTCCACGGTCAAGGAAGGGCTGGCGGCCACCCGAGGCCACGGCAACGCCGGCGCGACCGCCATCCTCTGGGGTCGCTACCCGGCGGCCCACCATCACTTGTCCACGGCCCTCGCCCTTGCTGACGCCGGCCGTTTCGAGCGGGTCCACGACCCCATTCTTGCCTCGGCGGCCCATCTGGACTGGCTCACCGGTCGGTGGGACGGTCTCGCCGACCGGGTGTCGGCGATCGGTGGGCAGGACGGTGAGCGACTGCCGCAGCTGGAGGCGATCCTGGTCGCCAGGCTGCTGGAGGCCGCAGAGGGGAACGTCCACGTCGCGGAGGAGCGGCTGTCGGGGCTGCTCGACGAGGTCGAACGGCAGCACGTCCCCGACCTCTTCGTCATGGTCGCGGCGGCGCTGGCGTCTGTCCAGCTCGATCAGGGTCGGGTCACCGACGCCCTCCAGGTCACCGAGCAGCCCATGCAGGAGATCTCCCGGAAAGGTGCCTGGGTCTGGGCCACGGAGATCGCCCCCGTCCGGGTCGAGGCGATGGTCGTCAGCGGCCAGGTCGAGGAGGCCCGGTGGCTGACCACGGCGTTCTCACGAGGAGTTCGAGGGTTGGAGGCACCGGCACCTGCGGCGTCGCTGAAGCTGTGCCAGGCGTTGATGGCCCAGGCACGTGGTGACGACGCGATCGCCGTTGCGAAACGGTTCCGCGACGTCGCCGAGACCTGGCAGCGGCTGCCGCGCCCGTTCGACGCCGCGCTGGCACGCGAGCGCGAGGCCTCGAACCTGATCGCCGGCCACCACGTCGAGGAGGGGCTCGAGCTGCTCACCAGCGTCCGGCAGTCGCTGCTCGACATCGGCGCACGTGCCGACGCCGAGCGCGTCGTCGCGACGCTGCGTGGCTTCGGGGTCGAGGTGCGCGGTGTCCAACGTGGAGGCCGGCGCAGCTATGGCGACGACCTGTCCCCCCGCGAGCTCGATGTTGTCTCCCTGCTGGTCAGCGGGCTCACCAACAGGGAGATCGGCGAGCTGCTCGTGCTCTCGCCCAAGACGATCGCCCGCCATCTCGACTCCGCCCGGCGCAAGCTCAGCGTCTCCTCTCGAACGGCTCTCGCGGTCAAGGCGGTTGAGGCCGGCATCGTGCCGGAGGAGCCGCCCCTGGGCATCCCCCGACTGCGTGGGATGGCTCGCTAAACCTAAACTTTTCGTCGTGTATTCGGCCTGAAACCGCCAAACCCGCCGTCTGAGGTGCTCTGGGCCGCGGTTTCCCATGCCTGCGACCAAAGTTGGGTCGTTTGCCCAATTGTCCGGATGGGTACCAGGCGGCAGGCTCGTACTTGAACACTTGAATCGGCAGTTGAAGGGTTCTCCGGATTGCAACGAGCAGTCCGTGAAGGGAAGGGGATTTCAGATGCAGTCCAAGCGTTCACAAATCGCAGCCGGCCTGGTTACCGGGGCCGTGATCTTCACCGGCGCCGGGATGTTCTCCGGAGCAGCCCAGGCCGCGACCGTCCAGCCGAACACCGTGCAGCTCAAGACGGTGCAGCTCAAGCAGCAGACCGTCCAGCTCAAGACGGTGCAGTTGGGTCAGCCCAACACCGTGCAGCTCAAGACGGTCCAGCTGGGTCGGCAGACCGTCCAGCTCGGTCACGACACCGTCCAGCTGAAGACGGTGCAGCTGGGTCAGCCCAACACCGTGCAGCTCAAGACGGTGCAGCTCAAGCAGCAGACCGTCCAGCTCAAGACCGTGCAACTCGGTCACAACACCGTCCAGCTCGGTCACAACACCGTGCAGCTCAAGACGGTGCAGCTCAAGCCGCAGACCGTCCAGCTCGGTCACAACACCGTCCAGCTCAAGACAGTGCAGCTCTAGCAGCTCCCCAGGCTGTTCCCACACCCCCCTTCAGTGGGAACTCATTGTGGGGCGCCCGGCTCGACCGGGCGCCCCACCAAAACCCAATAGCTGTTCCCACACCCCCCTTCAGTGGGAACTCATCGTGGGGCGCCCGGCCTGGCCGGGCGCCCCATAGGCACGTCTAAGCTCGCTCGAAGCTCCTCAGGTCCAGGGCTGACGACGGGCATGATGGAGTGACACCCATCACCCGCTGTGTCCGGCCGCTGAGTCAGGCCGCTGAGTCAGGCGGCGACGGAGTGGCCGGTGGCCGACGCGGCGAGTGGCGCCGCATGGTCCGGTTCTGCTGGGATGAAGCCGGCGACGTCCGCAAGATCGAGGTCGTCGTCGAGGAACGTCCTTCCGCGCCAGGTACCGATGACCGCGACCCTGACCAAGGCCGCCATCAGGCTCGGCCGACAGTACTCATCCACGAAGCGTCCGATACGTGTGCTCATTCCGTCATGATGGACCACCTTCCGGGCGTTCTCGCGGAGGCTGTGGGCATCATCTCCAAACGTGTCGCGTCTGTGGATGCTGGGGTCGGTGTGGCTGGTGTGGCCAGAGTGACGAAAGAGTGCCACGCGCGGCCCCGTCGTCGGGGGCGGGTGCGTCGGCAGGGTCCGATGGGAGACTGAACCGGTGCAGGTAGCTGTCTGGGTGGTCGCACTGGCTGCCGTGGTGACGGGCGCGAGCGCGCTCTCGCGGCGGTTGCCTATCCCGGCGCCGCTGTGCCTCACCCTCGTGGGCCTGGTCGCCTCCCTCGTCCCCGGGGTTCCGCTCGTCCGGCTCAGCCCCGACGTGGTGCTCATCGGCTTCCTGCCCCCGTTGCTCTACGCCACTGCGATCCGGACGTCACTCGTCGACTTCCGGCGCAACAAGCTGGCCATCGCCCAGCTCTCCGTCGGCCTGGTGCTCGTCACGGCGTTCGTGACCGCACTGGTCGTGTGGTGGCTGCTGCCGGTCTCGTTCGCGGTCGCCGTGGCCGTCGGAGCTGTGGTCGCCCCGCCTGATGCCGTTGCCGCCACCGCGGTCGCGCGGCGGGTCGGTATGCCACGGCGCATGGTCACGATCCTTGAGGGGGAGGGGTTGGTCAACGATGCGACGGCGTTGGTGACCCTGCGCGCCGCGATCGCCGCCATGGCCGGGGCCATCTCGGTCTGGGGTGTCGGGTTCGACTTCATCGGTGCGGCGGCAGGCGGGGTCGCCGTGGGGATCGCGGTTGCGCTCGTGATGGGCCGGGTCCGGCTCGACATCCGGGACGAGATCACCGACACGGCGATCTCGCTGATCACCCCGTTCATGGCGTACCTGCTTGCGGAGGAGCTGAACTGCTCGGGTGTCCTCGCCGTCGTCGTCGCCGGGCTGGCGCTCACGCACAAGGCCTACTTTCTCCAGACCGCCTCCTCCCGAATCTTCGAGCGCACCAACTGGATGACGATCGAGTTCCTGCTCGAGAACACCGTCTTCTTCTTCATCGGCCTGCAGGTGCGGCAGATCATCATCGACGCAAGCAAGAGCGACCTGCCGGCGGGCCGCGTCGTGCTGGTGTGCACGGCGGTCCCGCTCGCGGTCATCCTGGTCCGACCGCTCTGGGTCTTCCCGATGACCTATCTTCCGCGGCTGTTCTCTCGGCTGCGAGGGAGGTCGTCCGAGACGGCGGCACTGCCGTGGACGGTGCCGGCCGGCATCTCGTGGGCCGGCATGCGGGGCGTCGTCACATTGGCCGCCGCCTTCGTGCTTCCGACGAACACGCCGTACCGTCCGGTTCTCATCCTCATTGCGCTCGTGGTGGTGGGAGCGACCCTGCTGCTCCAGGGCGCCACGCTCTCACTGGTGCTCAAACGTCTCGGCCTGCGGGGGCCTGACGCCGCCGAGGACGCACTTCAGCTCGCGATCGTGCAGCAGAAGGTCACGGCTGCGGGACTGCGCCGGCTCGACGACATGACCGCCGACGCCAACGACGAGGTCCTCCAGCGGCTGCGGCGACGCGCCCAGGAGCGCAACGACGCCGCATGGGAGCGGCTCGGCGGGACGAACGAGACTCCGAGCCAGGAGTATTCCCGACTGCGCACCGAGATGATCGATGCCGAGCGGGGCGAGCTGATCCGGATTCGAGATAAGGGAGTCGTCGCCAACGAGGTGCTGCGCCAGGCGCTCGGTGCGATCGATATCGAGGAGACGGTGCTCTATCTCGGCGACTCGCTCAACGTCGAGGAGCGTGACGAGGACCTGGTACCGCGTCACTCGGCGCCCGCCTGCGAGCACTTGGCTGCGGCCGAGAACCGTGACCTCGCCCCGCGCACCCCAGAAGGCTGCGAGGAGTGCATCGCGCAGGGCCTCGAGTGGGTGCATCTGCGGCTCTGCCTCGACTGCGGCCACGTCGGCTGCTGCGACTCGTCGATCGGTAAGCATGCGGATGCCCACTTCGCCGAAAGCAGCCATCCGGTGATGCGGAGCTTCGAGGCCGGCGAGGCCTGGCGGTGGTGTTACGTGCACGAGATCGTCGGCTGACGTTCGACCGGCGCGGCCCGAGCCGGGCCGCTCACACGGGTCAGCGCGGCAGCCGAGCGATGACGGCGCGGAACGTCTTCTCGTCGAGAGCCGCACCCTCGCGTCGTACGGCGGCAGGGTCGAGGGTGAGCAGCCGGTCCAGGCGGACCTCGCTCGGGCGGCGCTGCCGGTCCCACCCGCCGGTGCCGATGTCCATCCACTGCCGGCCGGCGCGTGCTTCCTGGGCGGCATCGCGGTCGTGGTCCTTGCTGGTGAGCATCAGCCCCACGAGGTTGCTCCCGCGACGACCGATCACGAGAACCGGTCGGTCCTTGCCCTGGCCGGCGTCCTCTTCGAAGGGCACCCACGTCCAGACCACCTCGCCCGGGTCGGGGTGGCCATCCGGGCGTGGAGCGTAGTCGATCGTCATGGCAGCGGCCGAGCCGCGGGTCGTAGCGACCCGACGCGACCTGCCCGCCAGGGAGTCCAGCAGCCTGCTGGCGATACCGCGTCTGGGTGACATCCCAGCAATCTACGGCCGCCGGGGCCTCGGAGCGGACTAACCCGTTGGGACGCTGCTGCATGACTCCATATCCTGGGTGCGCCATGACACTGCCCTCTGCCAGCGACCTCAACGGCGATCCGGCCCCCGGCCTCGAGCCGGTGCCCTCCTGGCGGATCAGCTACCCGGACGAGCTTCCGGTGTCCCAGCGACGTGACGACATCGCCGCAGCGATCAGAGACCACCAGGTGGTGATCGTGGCCGGCGAGACCGGCAGCGGGAAGACCACTCAGCTGCCCAAGATCTGTCTGGAGCTCGGCCGCGGGCAGAGCGGCGCCGTGATCGGTCACACCCAGCCGCGACGCATCGCCGCGCGGAGCGTGGCCGAGCGGATCGCCGAGGAGCTCGGTACGGACCTGGGCGAGGTGGTCGGCTACAAGATCCGCTTCACGGACCGCTCGAGCGACCGAACCCTCGTGAAGGTGATGACGGACGGCATCTTGCTGGCGGAGATCCAGCGCGACCGCTCGCTGCGGCGCTACGACACGATCATCATCGACGAGGCCCACGAGCGGAGCCTCAACATCGACTTCATCCTGGGCTACCTCAAGCAGCTGCTGCCCCGGCGGCCCGACCTCAAGCTCGTCATCACGTCCGCGACGATCGACCCACAGCGCTTTTCCCGGCATTTCGACGATGCCCCGGTCGTCGAGGTGTCCGGGCGGATGTACCCAGTGGAGGTGCGATACCGCGAGCTCACCGACGACCAGCCGACGGGCATCACCGACGCCGTGCGGGAGCTGATGCGCGAAGGGCCGGGGGACATCTTGGTGTTCCTGTCCGGAGAGCGTGAGATCAGGGACGCCGCGGAGGCGCTGGGCAAGATCCGGCCGACGCGCCCGACCGACGGGCTCGAGGTGCTGCCGCTTTATGCTCGGCTCTCGGCCGCCGAGCAGCATCGCGTGTTCGCGGCTCATCCTCAGCGCCGGGTGGTGCTGGCGACGAACGTCGCGGAGACGTCGCTCACCGTGCCCGGCATCCGCTACGTCGTCGACACGGGTCTGGCCCGGATCTCCCGCTACAGCACTCGGACGAAGGTTCAGCGGCTGCCTATCGAGCCGATCTCCCAGGCCAGCGCTCGGCAGCGGGCCGGCCGTTGCGGGCGAGTCGCCGACGGGATCTGCGTCCGGCTCTATGCCGAGGAGGACTTCCTGGCCCGCCCGGAGTTCACCGACCCGGAGATTCTGCGGACCAACCTGGCCGCCGTCATCCTGCAGATGACGTCGCTGGGCCTCGGTGACGTGGCGAGGTTCCCGTTCGTCGAGCCGCCGGACACCAAGGCCGTCCAGGCCGGCACCCAGCTGCTCGAGGAGATCGGGGCGTTCGACACGCCGCCGCGCGGAGGGCGCCGCAGTGGCCAGCCACGGCTGACCCCGATCGGTCGGCAGCTCGCCCGGCTCCCGATCGACCCGAGGCTGGGGCGGATGCTGCTTGAGGCCGGTCGGCTCGGCAGCCTTCGGGAGGTCATCGTGATCACCGCTGCGCTCTCGATGCAGGACCCTCGAGAGCGGCCCACCGACCAGCAGGAGCTTGCCGACCAGCTGCACCGCCGGTTCGCGGACCCGACCTCCGACTTCGCTGGCATCCTCAATCTCTGGCGCTTCCTGAAGGAGCAGCAGCAGGAGCTCAGCTCGAGTGCCTTCCGCCGGCTGTGCAAGCGCAGCTACCTCAACTATCTCCGGGTGCGGGAGTGGCAGGACCTCGACTCGCAACTGCGTCAGGTCGCCAAGCAGCTCGGGCTGAACCTCAACTCTCAGCCGGCCGCCGCCGAGGCGATCCACCGGGCCCTGCTCGCCGGTCTGCTGTCGCACATCGGCCTGCGCGACGACGAGCGGCGCGACTACCTCGGGGCTCGAGGCACCCGGTTCGCGATCTTCCCTGGGTCGGCACTGTTCAAGAAGCCGCCCGAGTTCGTGATGTCTGCCGAGCTTGTGGAGACCGCCCGGCTCTGGGGTCGGGTCAACGCTCGGCTGGACCCGGCTTGGGCAGAGGAGCTCGGTGCTTCTCTGATCAAGCGCGCCTACAGCGAGCCGCACTGGGAGAAGAAGCGGGGGGCCGTGATGGCCCTCGAGAAGGTCACCTTGTTCGGCGTACCGATCGTGACGGAGCGGCCGGTCAACTACGGCCGCATCGATCCGGAGACCGCACGCGACCTCTTCATCCGGCATGCGCTCGTGCAGGGGGAGTGGCGGACCCACCACAGGTTCTTCGCGGACAACCAGGCACTGCTCGATGAGGCCGAGGAGCTGGAGAACCGCTCGCGTCGGCGGGGCATCGTCGTCGACGATGAGACCCTGTTCGACTTCTACGACGAGCGGGTGCCCGCCGACGTCGTCTCCACGGCTCATTTCGACTCCTGGTGGAAGAAGGCGCGCCGAGCCCGCCCCGACCTGCTCAGCTTCGATCCGGCCATGCTGGTCTCCGAGGCCGCCGCCGACGTCACCCCGAGCGACTATCCGAGCGAATGGCAGCACGGCGAGACCGTGTTACCCCTCGACTACGCATTCGACCCCGGTCGACCCGAGGACGGCGTCACCGTGGACATCCCCGTCACGGCATTGCCGACCGTCTCGGCGGGCGACTTCAGCTGGCCGGTCCCGGGCATGCGCCACGAGCTGGTCGTCGCCCTGCTCCGCTCGCTCCCGAAGCGGTTGCGGGTCAACTTCGTGCCGGCGCCCAACGTCGCCACGGACTTCCTTGCCGTGACCACGCCCGGTGAGGAGCCGTTGCTCGACGCGCTGGAGCGGTTCCTGCTGCGCACCACCGGAGAGCTCGTGCCGCGTGACGCGTGGGACCTCGCCAAGGTCCCGCCCCACCTGCGACTCTCCTTCCGGGTGACGTCAGACGAGGGCGACGTGCTCGGGAGCGGCAAGGACCTGGACGAGCTCCGACGCGCGCTGGTCGGTCAGGCTGAGCGGTCGGTGAGCGCCGCTGCGGCTTCCCTGGAGCGGTCCGGGATGACGGCCTGGGATCTCGACGAGGTGCCGCGGGAGTTCTCCCAGGCAAGAGCCGGGCACCGCGTCGTCGGCTTTCCGGCCCTCGTCGACGAGGGTGCGACGGTCGGCCTCACGGTGTTCGGCACCCCGGCAGCCCAGGCCACCGCCATGCGAGCCGGGGTACGCCGGCTCGGCTGCCTGACGGTCCCGTCACCGGCCCCCGCAGTCCTCGCCGAGCTCGACAACTCGGCGACCCTGGCACTGGGGCTCAACCCGCACGGCAGCACGGCAGACCTGCTCGCGGACTGCTGGGGGTGTGCCGTCGACAGCCTCATCACCGATGCGGGGGGAACACCCTGGGACCGGCAGGCCTTCGAGCGACTCGTCGCGCTGCTCCGCGAGCGAGGTCTCGAACGAACGCGCGAGGTCGTCGAGGTCACGCACCGGTCGCTCGCGTCAGCCCACCAGGTCGGGCGGCGACTCAGCGGACGAGCCGAGCTGGCTCTGCTTCCTGCGCTCACCGACATGGCCGACCAGCGCGCCAGGCTGGTCTATCCGGGTTTCGTCA
Source organism: uncultured Actinomycetota bacterium (assembly GCA_963820035.1). Lineage (GTDB taxonomy): Bacteria > Actinomycetota > Actinomycetes > Propionibacteriales > Nocardioidaceae > JAWWPG01. The sequence goes on from CAWFYK010000002.1 coordinate 198,515, forward strand.
CCGATGCCGGGCTGGACGCCCTCCGGCACTACCCGCGCTACTTCGCGGCGATGGAGGCACGCCTGGACAAGCTGCCGGTCGAGCTCCGACGCGACTCCGTCCTGATGGCCACCGTCGCCGGCCCGCAGGCCGCCTACCTGAACCGGCTCGCGGCGCTGCCCCCCGGCGAGCTGCCGGGCGACGACCTGCGCGACGTGAGATGGATGCTGGAGGAGCTGCGCGTGAGCCTGTGGGCCCAGCAGCTCACGACGCCGCGTCCGGTCTCGGTGCAGCGGGTGGAGAAGGCGCTGGCCAGGGCCTGAAACCCATCGGGTCAGACCCTGGCCAACGCGAGTGGAACTGTTGGAGCCGTTCGGCCGGGGCCGTCAGGCGCCCGGGATCGCCGGGTTGCCGTCGGTCTGCAGCTCCTCGTGGCTGACCCGCATGAACGCGAATACGATGATGCTGCCGAGCAGGATCATGCCCGCTCCGACCATGAACGCGACCGTCGACCCGTAGGTGAAGGCGACGTCGTAGACCTCGGCCGCGAACGACTTCTGTTCAGCTGGGCTGGGTTGGCCCTGGCCGGTCGCCGCGGCTGCCGCGGTGATGTCACCGGCCTTGTTGCGCAGGGACGTGACGGCGACGGTGCTCAGCACCGCAAGCCCGAGCGAGCCACCGATCTGCTGCATCGCATTGAGGACGCCTGAGCCGATGCCGGAGTCGCGCTCGCCGACGCCGTGAACGGCCGTCAGGGTGAGCGGGACGAACACGAAGCCCATGCCGATCGACATCACCAGGATCCACGGCAACAGGTCCTGGACGTACGACGCGCTGACGCCCAGGTTGTCCAGGCTGCTGTCGTAGTGGATCCGGGAGAAGCCGAAGATGCCGACGGCGGCCGCAAGGGACCCCAATCCGGCCAGCCAGCGAGGGTCGATGCGGCTGACCAGGTTCGACGCGATCGATGCGGAGAGCACGATCCCGAAGCTGAACGGCAGGAACGCGAGGCCGGCCTTGAGCGAGCTGTAGCCCAAGTCGTTCTGCACCACCTGGCTCAGGAAGAAGAACATCGCAAACATCCCGCCAGGGATGAGCATCATGACGGCGAAGCTGGTGCCGCGGGTGCGGTCGGCCAGGATCCGGAACGGCATCAGCGGTTCCTTGACCCGGCGTTCGATCATCAGGAACGCCCCCAGCAGGGCCACCCCGAGCGTGAGCGACACGACGGTGACCGGCGCCGTCCACGTGTGGTCGGCGTTCTGGCTGACCAGCTCGGCGGCATGGGTCAGGCCGTAGACGATCGACACCAGACCGAGGGTGCCCGTGAGGGCTCCGGCGATGTCGAGGCTGCCTCGATGGCGGGCGCTCTCGGCGAGGAAGAACGGTGCCGCGACGGCGGCGGCGATGCCGAGCGGCACGTTGATGAGGAACGTCCACCGCCAGGAGTACTCGGTGAGCCAGCCGCCGAGGATGAGCCCCACGGCTGCGCCTGCACCGGACATCGCGGCGTAGACGGCGAAGGCGCGGTTACGCGGCTTGCCCGGAGGAAACGTCGTGGTGATCAAGGCGAGTGCGGTCGGGCTCGCGATCGCGGCGCCGACGCCCTGCAGGACCCTGGCTCCGAGCAGCATCTCCTGGCTCTGCGCGAGGCCGCCGAGCAGCGAGGCGATGGCGAAGATCGTGACCCCCGCCATGAACACCTTGCGACGCCCGAGCAGGTCACCGGCGCGGCCGCCGAGCAGCAGGAGGCCGCCGAACGACAGCGTGTAGCCGGTGATGATCCAGGAGGTGGCGGCCGTGCTGAAGTGCAGGTCCTGCTGGATGTAGGGGATGGCGATGTTGGCGATGGTGCTGTCGAGCACCACCATCAGCTGCGCCATCGAGATGAGGACAAGCGCGAGACCGAGATGTCGGTGTCCGCTCCTGGCCTCTTCGCGTTGTGACTGGTCAACCGTTGTCGACATCAGGATCCTTCGTGGTCTGTGGGTTGGATGTGTGAGGAACGGCGCCACGGGTGGCGCAGGGAATGACGATCTCGTCGATGATGCGCAGGACGGTCTCGTCGTCGACCGGCAGCCGGAGGACGAACGCCCGGTGGAGGATGACGGCCGAAAGCGTGGTGGTGAGGATGTCGAGCTCCGTGTCGGGTGCGATCTCGCCTCGACGTTGGGCTCGCTCGTAGACCTCGCGGGTCTGTTCGAGCTTCAGGGCAAGGAAGCGGTCATGGAACAGGTCGGCGAACTGGGTGTCGTGGTGCAGGGCGGTGATCACGCTTGCCATCACGGCTAGGACGCGGTCATCGCTCAGGCCGCCGTGCTCGCACGCCATCGCCACCAGGTCGCCTCGCAGCGTTCCGGTATCGGCCTCGACGACGGTCGGCGCGCCCTTGGCCCGAGACAGCGCGTCGACCACCAGCTCGGCCTTGGTGTCCCAGCGGCGGTAAAGAGTGGCCTTCGACGCCTTCGCCGCCGTGGCGACCGCATCCATCGTCAGCCGGTCATAGCCGGAGCTGGCGAGCAGCTCGAGAGCCGCGTCCAGGATCTCCGCCTCCCGATCACCCTCGATGCGGGGTCGAGGGGTCGGCTTGGCTTCGGTCTTCGCGGCCGGACTGCCGGCGGGGCGAGTGCTGACCATGGGCGGGCTGGCTTCCTTTGGTTCGGGGTGCGTTGCCCCGGATGGGAGCGGGACTGGATGAAACGAAACCGTTTCGTTTCATCGGACAGGCTACGTCGGGACATGTGCGTGGTGCAAACATATTTTCCGCTCAGGCTCGATGTGAGCCCGCTCACGTCACCCCCGACCCTCCGAGGAGCCTGCTCCCTCGAGGACCGACAACCACGCCTGTTTCGCTCCGGCCTCACCTGCGGCTCGCGTTGGTCTCCACGTGAAGGGCGCAGTGACGCGACGGCTCTCGCGGCGCACCTGTTGGCGTGGCGTCTCACCCTTCCGGCCGGTGAACGTAACCACGCAATTGCGTTGATCTGGTGGCTATACGGAAGGTGTCAAACTCTTGGGAACCCTTTCCCCGGATGGGGCGCGGTGAGCCTGCGGTCTCCCCACTTCCGCCCGTCCCACCAGCCCCAGAAACCCCATCCGCGGGGCGCCTTGGAATGCCGTGGCTGTCGGCCGGGCGCGCAACCAGCCGCACCGTGCCGAATCGATCTGGAGCGCCTACAGAGTGGAACGTTCCGGGGCTCAACTCGCGGCGCGAGCCCCCGGAACGTTCCATTTTGCGTGCCGAACCGCACCCGGACGCATGACCCAGGCGCGGCACCAGCTCAGCCCGACGGCCCCGAAAAGCCGTCGCGTCGCTGCGCTAGGTCACCCCGACACCAGCGCAAGGGGCGAGCTGCGGTGACCCCATGCCTGTTTGTCGGCGACCACGACCGACGGTCCGATCAGGTGCGATCAGGTGCGTACGGGTACGACGGACACGGCTGTGTCGTGCGGCATCCCGCAGATCTCCAGCAGGTCGACCACGAGCGACCTGATCTGGCCCAGCACGACCGCCGCCGACAGGGTCAGGGGTGTCGACGCCTCGCTGGAGACCTCTCCGATCTCGATCAACCGAGGCTGCAGCCGGTCCGCGAGCCGGTTGGCCTCGAGCTCTTCGGCGACCTCGCGAGCCACCTCGGCGAGATCGTCGAGGAGCGCGAGATAGTCGGGCGGCATCGTCTCGGCCAGCCGGGCGCTGACCGTGATCCGCCTGATCAGCACTCGGGTGGTCCGCAGCGCCCGGTCCAGCGGCTCGACGAGCTCGGCCATCGTGCGCACCTGATGTTGGGTGTTACGACGGAGCGGCGAGGTTCTCACGACAGCGAGCCCCTCCGCGGAAGCGGCGCGCAAGTCGGACAGCAACGACTCCGTCTCCCGCGCCCGGTTCAGCGTCTCGTTGGCCAGCTCCTCGTCCTGCTCGGAGGCGCTCCGTCGGCCGAGTGTGAGCAGGTGCGCCAGCTCGTTGGCCACCTTGGCCGCCTCCTGACGCGGCCGCCGAAGCGGTGCGCCTGGCACGATCGTGGCGGCGACGATCGCTACCGCGCCGCCGATGAGGGCGTCCACGATGCGGCTCACTCCGCGGTCGATCGGCAGCAGGGTCGTGACGACGATCGCCTGGACCGCCGCCTGGCTGGTGATGAGGGTCCCCGCATCGAGCAGGATGGCGGCCGACATCGCGAGCGCCACGACCAGGATGATCTGCCACGCGCCGCGCCCGAAGGTGTTGACGAAGAGGTCACCGACACCGACGCCGACACACACCCCGACGGTCATCTCAGCGACCCGGCGCAGTCGCTGACCGTAGGTCGTCCCGAGGCACACCACGGCGGTGATCGGGGCGAAGAACGGCGTGGTGTGGCCGAGCAACAGCTCCGCCACGACCCAGGCCGTGCCGGCCGCCAGCGAGCACTGGGCGACCATCCACAGCTTCGAGTGCAGGCGGTCCACCCGGGCTGCCATCGAGAGGCGGCCTCGTCGCCAGGCTCGGTCGGAGAGCGTTGACATCTCCAGTGAGACTATTGCCTCCGCCGGGCGGCGGCATCTGTCTTCTCGAACCCCTTGCCGCTCGCCCGCGCGTCGGTTAGCGTGCAGGGGTTCCTCCGTCGTGGAGGGACGCTCCGTGTGGTAACGCCAAGTCCTACCCGTCACACGAAGCAGGCGGACACGCCGACTGGGTAGGAGCGGAGGAACCGTGAATGCGGCGCAGGTGGTCACGGCCACCGGCGCCTTGGGGTGAAGCCCCGCCGTTTCGACGGTGGTGGCCGGGCGACTTTCCCGCCCGAATCCGACAGCTCACTTCGCAGGCGTCGGAGAGGCTCGAGACATGGCCGGTGCGCCACGACAGTCGTCTTTGCGGACCCCCCGAACGTCCGGTCGTCGGCGCCTGCGCTGGGCTGCCGTCGGAGCAGCGGTCGCTGCGCTGGTCGTGACGCCCCTGCTGACCTCGTCCGGCCCCGCCGGGGCCGCCACCACGGCCACCTGGAACCGTCTCGCCGGCTGTGAGTCGGGAGGCAACTGGCACATCAACTCGGGCAACGGCTACTACGGCGGTCTGCAGTTCTCCCAGGGCACGTGGGACGCCATGGGCGGCAAGAAGTACGCCTCCAGGGCAGACCTCGCGTCTGCCCAGGAGCAGATGGCCATCGGTGAGAACCTGTTGCGGGCCACCCACTGGTCGTGGCGCTCGTGGCCGGTGTGTTCGCGCAAGCTCGGTCTGACCTACGCCGACGCCCGGGCAACCGACCACATCGTGGATGGCACGTTCGTCCACGCCTACGACTACCCGGGCCACGGCAAGACACAAGGCCCCCTGAAGAAGCTCGTCCTGCACTGACCTGCCCGGCGCGGGCTACCGATCACTCGGGTGGGCCGCCGGAGCGAGGCCCAGGAGCGTCTCGGCAAGCGGCCCTGCGGTCTGCTCGACCTGCCACGGCCGCGCACCCGCAGCGCAGAGCGCATTCGCGACCGAGTCCTCGTCGATCACGTCAGGCGGTCTCCAGGTCAGCCGCCGAACGGCCTCCGGCTCGAGAAGGTTCTCCTGGGGAAGGTCGAGCTCAGCAGCAAGCGCGATGACCACCTCCCGGCAGGCTCGGAGCCTGCCGGCTGCCGCGGGGAACTTCGACGACCAGACGCGGACCGGGGGCGGCCCGTTGTGAGCAGGAGCGACCGCGGGCAGGTCCGCGTCGGGCAGGGCGAGCGCCCGTCGTACGGCGTCGGCGAACTCGCGGACGTAGCGCTGCCCACTGCGCGTCGAGAACTCACGGAGCCCCCCGAGAGCCGCCCGGCTGGCCGGAGCGGCCTGAGCTGCCTCAACGATGGCGGGGTCGCGGATGACCTTACTGGGCGCGATGTCGCGCGACCGGGCGATCTCGTCCCGCTGCTGCCACAGCTCGCGCACGATGGCGAGCCCACGTCGGCCTCGGACCCGGTGGATGCCCGAGGTCCGGCGCCAGGGGTCGGTCCTCGGCACCGGTGCCGGCATCGTCGCCCAGGCGGCGAACTCCTGGCGCGCCCATTCGGCCTTGCCCGCCTCCTCGAGCTGGTCGGCAAGCAGCTGACGCAGCTCGATGAGCATCTCGACGTCGAGCGCGGCATAGAGCAGCCAGGAGTCGGGGAGCGGCCGCCTCGACCAGTCGACGGCGCTGTGTTCCTTGCGCATGGAGTAGCCCAGCAGCTCCTCGACGAGGACGGCCAGCCCGACCCGCGGGTAGTTGAGCAGTCGGCCGGCGAGCTCGGTGTCGAACAGCCGGCGCGGCCGCATCCCGACCTCGTCGAGGCAGGCCAGGTCCTGACTCGCCGCATGGATGATCCACTCGTCGTCAGCCACGGCCGCGGAGATCGCCGCGAGCGACACGTTGGGAACGTCGCCGAAGGGCAGCGGGTCGATGAGCACGATGCCGGAACCCGCTCGCCGTAGCTGGATCAGGTAAGCCCGCTGCGAGTACCGGTAGCTCGACGCGCGTTCGGCGTCGACCGCCAGCGGACCAGAGCCTGCGGCAAGGCGCTGCACCGCCTCGTCGAGTGAGGCCTGGTTCGCGACGACGGTCGGCATCCCGTCTCGCAAGGTCAGCAGTGGAGCGGACTGCTTCGCCGGTTCCACCGTCACCGGAGCGTCGTCCCGGCGCTCGGACGACGGGTTGCCGTCACGGGGCCGGTCGTCGGGCTCGGCGCTCATCGAGCGCGCTGGCCTCGCCGGTTGGGGAGTGCGACGACACCCGCGGGCACGGGCGGCAGCCCGGCCGCCGTACACAGCAGGTCTCCCCACGCTTCGACATGGGGTCCGATCGGTCCGATCGGCGACCAGGAGGCGCGGACCTCGAGCTCAGCCGAGCCGGGCTCGTCTGCCATGCCGCCGAAGCTCTCCGAGGCGACCCTCGTCACGGTGCCGCTCGGCGCCACGAACTCCGCATCATGACCTTGCAGAGCCTCGAGCAACCAGGTCCAGCCGACGGCACTCAACAGCGGGTCCGTGACCATCTCCGGGTCGATGTCGGCGCGTGCATATCCGACGCACCGGAAGCTACCCAGCCAGGCGTCGTTGCCGGCTGGGTCGTAGAGCAGCACGATCCGGCCACCACCGACCTCCTCGCCGGCCACATTGACGTCGGCGCTGAGTGCGGCGGAGTACGGCGCGATGCGCTGCGGAGCCGGCATCTCCTCACAGAAGATCTCCGGGCGCAAGCGCGCGGATCGGAACTGTTCGAGTGCCCTGCGGAACTCCTCCGGCGACGCGTCGATGTCTTTACGCGCAGCCATAACGGGAGCCTATGTCGTTCTTCTCCCGGGTGCTCCCGCGACGCGCCGAGTCGAGCCTCCCGTCCCGCATGCGAGGATCGGGCCGTGACGAGCCTCGAGAAGACCCCTGACGCCAGCCCGTTCATCCGGGCGGCGCGCGGCCTCCCGACCGACCAGGTGCCGGTCTGGTTCATGCGGCAAGCAGGCAGGTCGCTGCCCGAGTACCGCGCGCTCCGCGAGGGCGTGGCCATGCTCGATGCCTGCATGCGGCCCGAGCTCATCGTCGAGATCACCTTGCAGCCCGTTCGCCGCTATGGCGTGGACGCGGCGATCCTGTTCAGCGACATCGTGCTGCCCCTCAAGGCTCTCGGCGTCGACCTGGACATCGTGCCCGGCGTCGGCCCCGTGATCGCTGCTCCGGTGCGCGACGCGGACGGGGTCGACGCGCTGCCGCCCTGGGACCCGACCAAGGTCGGCTTCGTGGGGGAGGCGGTCGCGACGCTCACCAGTGAGCTCGGCGGCACGCCGTTGATCGGGTTCGCCGGGGCGCCGTACACGCTGGCGTCCTATCTCATCGAAGGGGGCCCCTCGAAGGACCACGCCCGCACCAAGGCGCTGATGCACGCTGACCCTGGGCTGTGGAACCGCCTGCTGGCCCGTCTCGCGGAGGTGTCGGGCGCCTTCCTGCGCCTGCAGGCCGAGGCCGGGGCCTCAGCCGTCCAGCTCTTCGACTCATGGGCCGGTGGGCTGGCACCGGACGCCTACCGCCGCTTCGTGCTCCCGCACACGCGCGCCGTGTTCGCTCAGGTCGCCGACCTCCCGGTGCCGCGGATCCACTTCGGGGTCGCAACGGGCGAGCTGCTGACGGACATGTCGACGGCGGGGGTCGAGGTGATGGGCGTCGACTGGCGGGTACCGCTCGACGCAGCCGTCCAACGGATCCAGCCAGGTCAGGCCGTCCAGGGCAACCTGGATCCGGCACTGCTCTTCGCCCCGTCGGAGGTGGTCGAGTCGGTCGCCCTCGGAATCCTCGAGCGCGGAGCGAGCGCGCCCGGTCACATCTTCAACCTCGGTCACGGAGTGCTGCCGAACACAGACCCGGATGCGCTGGCCAGGCTCGTCGACGTCATCCAGTCGTATCGGGGCGGTGCCGCGGAACCCGGCGGACCACCAGCCACACCAGCGACCCGATGACGAGCAACGTGAGACCCCAGGGGATCACCGCGCCGAGACCGTGAGCGACGGCGCCGAAGGTCGCCGCTAAGGCGTCCCAACCCTGCCGTAGCCCGCCGAGGAAGCCGGCGTGCTGGTCCGGGGCCGGCTTGGCGGGCGGGGCGGCCGCTGGGTGCGCGACGTTGACCGCGATCGTCGCGAGGCTGGTCTGGTCGTTCAAGGCCCGCTGCTCTGCTTCGAGGGCCTCGAGATCGGCCTGACGTCCCGAGAGCTCCGACTCGAGGGTGATGATGTCGCCGAGCTTGGTCGCCTTGTTGAACAGCAGTCTGAGCTGAGCGATTGCCTGGCGTGCGCTCGTCACTCGTGAGGAGACGTCTGCCACCCGGCCGGTGACATCTTCGGTGGAGATCCGCTTCTGGGTGGCCGTGCCGAGCCCGGACACCGCGTCGACTGCTGCCTCGAAGTTGTCGACGGGGACCCTCAGGGTGATCGAGGAGGACTGAGCCACGCCATGGCTGTCCGTCGAGGTCTGCTCACTGTCGACGAACCCACCCTGCGTCGCGGCGACCTGTTCGATGCCGGAGACGACGGCGCCGACCTTGTCGGTCCGGAGCTGGATCGAGGCGGTCTTGATCTGCGACCGGCCGAAGCTCGCGGCGGTGATGCCCCGCAGGGTGCCGCTGGCCGAGTTGGTGGCGGCTTGGTCGGACGCCGCGCCAGAGGCCGAAACGCCGCCGGAGATGGCCCGTGGCGCGAGCCCTCCGTGTGACACCGGCGCCGGACCTCCGGACTCGTCCGAGGTCGCGCCTGTCGAGGACCCGCCCCCGCTGCAGGCAGACGCGGCCAAGAGGGCGGCCACGGTTGCCGCCACAGCGGCCACGACCAGGGGGTGGTGTCGGCGGTGCGGGGAAGGGGCGGCGTGCCGTGAACTGCTCATGGTGCTGTGACGGCGGTCACGGACGAGGGGTTCCCGACGTGTCCATACTGTGAGGTCGTCGGGCCGCCGCGCGGGCGAGCGTCGCATGCCTGGGAGACTGGCGGGTATGGAGGCGAGCGTGGGCGAGGCGGAGGCGTCCCGACGCCCGCACGTCGTGGTCGTCGGAGGCGGTATCGCCGGCCTGGCAGCCGCGCTCGACGTCCTGCGCGACCTGCCGGCCGCGGACGTCACGGTTCTCGAGGGGGCGGCGCAGACCGGGGGAAAGCTCAGGCTCGGGGAGATCGCCGGCCAGCCCATCGACCTGGGCGCCGAGGCGATGCTCAACCGTCGGCCCGAGGCGGTCGACCTGGCCCGCGAGGTCGGTCTCTCCGAGAGCATCGTCTATCCGCGCACGACGTCGGCGGGGGTCTGGTCGCGGGACGCCATCCGACCGCTTCCTCGCACCATCATGGGGGTGCCGGCCGATCTTGCGGCGCTCGCCGACAGCGGGATCGTCGGTCGTCGCGCCGTACCCCGGGCACGTCTCGAGCGAGTTTTCGGACGCCTGGACCCGGCGGAGGACGTCGGGATCGGGACGCTGGTGGCCCATCGGCTCGGCGGCGAGGTCCGCGACCGGCTGGTCGAGCCGATGCTCGGCGGTGTGTATGCCGGCCGGGCCGACGAGCTCTCACTGCATGCGACGGTGCCCCAGCTGGTCCCGGCGATAGAGGAGCACGGCAGCCTGCTCGCCGCCGCCGCGGCGCTCGCCACGGCCTCGGCCCGGACGGCGGGGGAGTCTCCGGTGCCGGTCTTCGCGGGACTCGACGGCGGTGTCGGGCGGCTCGCGGTCGAGACCGAACGGGCGATCCGCGACCGTGGCGGCGTGGTCCGGTGCGATGCGACGGTACGCGAGATCTCCCGCACCGAGTCGGGGTTCCGGCTCGTTGTCGGGCCGACGATCGACACAGAGACCATCGACGCGGATGCCGTCGTCATGGCAGCGCCGGCGGTGGCGGCCGCCCGCCTGCTGCGTGACGCCGCCCCGCGCGCCGCCATCGAGCTGAGCCGCATCGACTATGCGTCGATGGCGGTCGTCACCGTCGCTCTGCACGCCGCAGAGGCGACCGGCGACCTGCACGGATCCGGCTTCCTGGTGCCGCCGGTGGACCGTCGAGAGATCAAGGCGGCCACGTTCTCGACCGTCAAGTGGGGATGGCTCTCTGACGAGCTCATCGTGGTGCGCTGCTCGATCGGACGCCGGGGCGACGAGCGGCAGCTCCAACGTGAGGATGCCGAGCTGGTCACCGCCGCCTTGATGGATCTGCGAGAGGCGGTCGGACTCCGCGGCCGGCTGGTCGACGCGGTGGTCACCCGCTGGGGAGGCGGCTTGCCGCAGTACACCGTCGGCCACCTCGATCGGGTGCGCAGGCTACGCGACGCGGTGAGCCTGATACCTGGGCTGGCGGTGTGTGGGGCGGCCTACGACGGTCTCGGCCTGCCGGCCTGCATCGCGAGCGGCCACCAGGCGGCGACCCGGGTGGTCCGCCACCTCGGCGCTCGGGAAACAATGCAGCCATGACCACAACCGCACCCGCCGGCGAGACCGGAAAGCGGCCGCAGCACGGTAAGACCGCACGCGAGCTCAACGACGTCATTCGCTACACGATGTGGTCGGTCTTCTCGGTCAGCGAGCGGCGCCCCGACGAGGAGGCCGATAGCGCGGCGATCGAGGCATCCGAGGTGGAACGGCTCTTCCATGAGCTCGGCGGGTCCGACATCACGGTCCGCGGTGTCTACGACGTGTCGGGACTGCGCGCCGATGCCGACCTCATGGTCTGGTGGCATGCCTCTGACGCGGCGCAGCTCCAGACCGCCTACAACGACTTCCGACGGACGGCGTTCGGGCGGCGGCTGACGCCGGTCTGGTCGCAGATGGCGTTGCACCGGCCGGCCGAGTTCAACAAGAGCCACGTCCCGGCGTTCCTGGCCGACGAGCTGGCGCACGACTACATCTGCGTCTACCCGTTCGTCAGGTCTTACGAGTGGTACCTGCTGCCGGACGCCGAGCGCCGAGGTCTGCTCGCCGAGCACGGCCAGCTCGCCCGCGACTTCCCCGATGTGCGCGCGAACACCGTCGCGTCGTTCGCGCTCGGCGACTACGAGTGGATCCTGGCCTTCGAGGCCGATGAGCTCTATCGCATCGTCGACCTGATGCGCCATCTCCGGGCCAGCGAGACCCGTCGCCACGTCCGCGAGGAGGTGCCGTTCTACACCGGGCGTCGGCTGCCGGTGGCTGAGCTGGTGGCTGCCCTGCCCTAGCCCCGCGGTGTCGTGGGCCCCGACCAGTCTTAGCCCGCGGAGTCCTCGGCGGGGACCAGCTCGAGCGAGACGCTGTTGATGCAGTAGCGGGCATCCGTCGGCGTCTGGTAGCCCTCACCCAGGAACACGTGTCCCAGGTGGGAGTCGCAGCTCGCGCACCGCACCTCGGTGCGCGCCATCCCCAAGGTCCGGTCCTCGATCAGCGTCACGTTGTCACGCTCGCTCGGCTCCCAGAACGAGGGCCATCCACAGTGGCTGTCGAACTTCGCGGAGGAGCGGAACAGCTCAGCGCCGCAGGCACGGCAGCGGTAGCTGCCCTCGGTCTTGGTCTCGACGTACTTGCCCGACCACGGCCGCTCGGTGGCTGCCTTGCGCAGGACGGCGTACTCCTCGCCGCTGAGCTCCGCCTTCCATTCGGCCTCGGTCTTCGTCACCTTCGTCGTCATGCCACCAGCCTACGGGTGCCGCCGAGCGCACGCGTGGGGTCAGCTGACGACCACAGTGACCGGCCGGCGAAGCCCGCGACATTCAGGGCATCACGGGGTTTGACGACCCGGAAGACGTCGTCGCCGCTACCTTGTCCGGCCGTCCAGCGAAAGCGGGAGAGGGTGTCGCCGTCGAGGTCCGGGGACGCGATGGTCGTCCAGGTGCCGTGGACGAGCTGCTGCACCAGCACCGACTGGCCGGGCGCCGCCGGCACCACGTCCCCACGCAAAACGGGCGTTAGAGTTTGGCAGATGCCGAGCCCTTCCACGGAGGTCGAGGTAGCGGGCCGTCCGGTCCGCGTCTCGAACCCCGATCGGGTGATCTTCCCCGAGACCGCCGACACTCCCGCCGCCACCAAGCTCGACGTGGTGAGGTACTACGCAGCTGCCGGGGATGCCATCTTCAACGCCGTGCGGCTACGGCCGACCACGTTGGAGCGATGGCCGAAGGGCGTCTTCGAAGGAGTCAAGCGCGCCACCAGGACCGACCGGCAGGGCGACGCCTTCTACCAGAAGCGGGTGCCGAAGGGTGCTCCTGACTACGTCGAGACGGCAGAGATCACCTTCCCCTCGGGCCGCACCGCCGACGAGGTGTGCCCGACGGAGCCGGCGGTCGCGGCGTGGGCTGCGCAGATCGGCACCATCACGTTCCATCCCTGGCCGGTGCGTCGCGACGACGTCGACCACCCAGACGAACTGCGTATCGACCTCGACCCGCAGCCGGGGACCGACTTCAGCGATGCGGCGCGGGTGGCCGGGCGGGTGAGGTCGTTGCTGGAGGAGCTGGGATGCCGGGGCTTCCCGAAGACTTCCGGCAGCCGGGGTGTGCACATCTACCTGCGGATCCAGCCGCGCTGGACGTTCACCGATGTCCGCCACGCGGCGATCGCTCTCGGCCGGGAGCTCGAACGGCGTACGCCGGACGAGGTGACGACCAGCTGGTGGAAGGAGGAGCGAGGCGAGCGGATCTTCATCGACTACAACCAGAACGCCCGCGACCGGACGATCGCGAGCGCCTACAGCCTGCGACCCCTTCCGGGTGCCCCGGTCTCGACCCCGGTGAGTTGGGACGAGCTCGACGGGCTCGACCCGCGCTCGTTCAACCTGTGGAGCGTGCCCGACCGGCTCGCGGACGTCGGCGATCCGCACGCCACCATCGACGACGAGGCGTTCTCACTCGAACCGCTTCTCCGGATGTACGACGCCGATATTGCGGCCGGCGCGGAGGACAAGCCCTATCCGCCGGACTACCCGAAGATGCCCGGCGAGCCCGCCCGGGTGCAGCCCTCCCGAAAGAACCCGCGGAACTGGGAAGATCCCGCCTGAGTCACCTGCGCCCGGGAGCGAACGTTCCAAATGCGGCGCGCACTCGGGTGAACTTCCCGGGATTGCAGGTGACTCAGGTTTCGAGCTCCGGCAAACGTGCGGTTCCCCGCAATTCGCAGTGGTGGGCGGTGGGTGGGGTCGGCGGAGGATCACCCTCAGCGGGTGGTGTCCCCGAGCGTCGCCGTTCCTATCGTGACGGGATGAGACAACCCTCGCGGCCGGACCCGACCGGCCAGCCGGAGGTCACGTCGTACGCCACCGTGGCGCACGTGCCCGTCGAAGCGGACGAGCTCGAGGTGCAGCGGGTCAGGGGCGCGGCCCTGGCGGCCTGGTTCACCAGCGCTCGCGAGCACCATCTGCAGCCCGTCGGAGAGCCCAGCCTGGAGCTCGTCGACGACCAGGTCGTCAGGGTGCACGGTCGGGTGGCGATCGCCCAGTACTGGCTGATCTGGGGACCGGTGGTGTGCGCGTCGCGACGACCGGCGCCCGTCGCCGACCACGAGCAGAAGGTCCACTGGTCGGGCTAGGAGTCGACGCGCCTGACCAGCTCGCTCGCCTTGCGCATGCGCACTCGCGCTCGATCGACCCACGCGAAGTCGGTCAACGCGAAACCGGGCTCGGCGCAGTAGCGGACGTATGCCTGCACGCCGCCTTCCGAGCGCTTCCAGGCCTCCAACTGAGCTCGCCGCCATCGGTCGTCATCGAGAACCTCGACCAGTTGCGGTGGCCATACTCTTCGCGTCCCCCAGGTCATGGATCGACCGTACCGCGTCTATGGGTCAACCGCAGAACGGAGGCAGAGCGTCGACGCGCCCTCATGCGCGGCCAGGTTGAGTGTGCAGCGTGAGATCAGAACCCCAATGACACAAAGCGATGGGCTGACATACCACGACGTGTGCCAGAGGCGAGGGAAACCCGCGCGGCACTCGGCGGGGAGGTCACATGCCGGTGATCCCCTGCCCGTCCCCGGCCTCGACATCGAGCGGCTCGTGCTCGAGGAGGTGCAGGATCGGGACCCCGATGCGACGTCGCGCCTTCGAGGTCCAGTCGAGGTGGAAGAGCTCCGAGACCGAGTGCGGAAGCGTCATCACGATGACCTCGTCGGCGTGCTGGTCGGCGACCACCCGGGTCAGGCTGTCGACGGGGTCCTCCGAGCTGTACTCGCCCGTGGCTTCGACGCCGAGCGCCTGGATGGCCGCGATCGTCTTGCTGACGGAGTCGTTTGCAGTGGCGTCGATCCGGCTCTGCGCCTCTTCGACGTCGACGTCGTCGGGGATCACGGGAGGGGTGGCGAGCACGTCGCTTGCCGCCAGCGAGCTCAATGCCGACTCCACCTGCTCCGCGGCGTCCTCGCAGGGGATCAGGACATGGTAGTGCCGGGAGTCCTCGATGCTCTCGTGCAGGGACACGACCTCCTGCGCGTCGCCCGCCGTCATGGCCTGCTCAGCGAGGATCACGATGGTGTACATAGCGTCTCCTTGGCTCGGTGGGTCTATCTTCCCCTGCCAGGTATGACGACACACCGCCGGTCGGTGACAATGGCAGGATGCGACTCCCGGTCATGCCGCCCGTCCGTCCGATGCTGGCGAAGGCAGTGAAGGATATTCCGCACGGAGACATGAGCTTCGAGCCCAAGTGGGACGGATTCCGGGCGATCATCTTCCGAGATGGTGACGACGTGGAGATCGGCAGCAGGAACGAGAAGCCGATGACCCGATACTTCCCCGACGTGGTGGAGGCGGCGCGGGCCAACCTTCCGGAGCGCTGCGTCGTGGACGGCGAGATCATCGTCATCGGGCCGTCGGGGGACCGCCTCGAGTTCGAGGTGCTGCAACAGCGGATTCATCCCGCCGCCAGCCGGGTCACGATGCTGTCGGAGCGGACCCCTGCCCGGTTCGTGGCGTTCGACCTGCTGGCCTTGGGCGACACCGACTACACCGACAGGCCGTTCGCAGAGCGGCGTACGGCGTTGGTGGAGGCCTTGTCTGCCGCCTCAGCGCCCATCCACGTGACTGCGGCGACGACGAACCGGGCGACGGCTGAGGAGTGGTTCGACCAGTTCGAGGGGGCCGGGCTCGACGGCATCGTCGCGAAGCCGCTCGACGGTGCCTATGCGCCCGACAAGCGCACCATGTTCAAGATCAAGCACGAGCGGACAGCCGACTGTGTGGTGGCCGGTTATCGGGTCCACAAGAGCAGGCCCGACCGGATCGGCTCGCTCCTGCTCGGCCTCTACAACTCCGACGGCACCCTCGCCAGTGTGGGGGTGATCGGCGCCTTCCCGATGGAGCGACGCAAGGAGCTCTTCGAGGAGCTGCAGCCGCTCGTCACGACGTTCGACGAGCACCCGTGGGCGTGGGCGAAACAGGAGGAGGGCACCCGCACTCCGCGGAACGCCGAAGGCAGCAGGTGGGCCGCCGGCAAGGACCTGTCGTTCACGCCGTTGTCCCCTGACCTCGTGGTCGAGGTCCGCTACGACCACATGGAAGGGGTTCGCTTCCGTCATACGGCGCAGTTCGTGCGGTGGCGGACCGACCGCGAGCCACGGTCCTGCACCTATGAGCAGCTCGAGGTCCCGGTGCGCTACGACCTCGCGGACGTTCTCGGGGCCGACGGGATGTCGGGCTGAAGGATCCGAAGCGGCCTTACGCCGACCTGTCGACCAGGTAGCGGGCGAAGAGCTCGTCGTCGTCCTGAAGCAGATGCGTCAGCCGGAGCCGACGCACGGGGTCCAGGCCGGGACCGCGGAGGATCCGGTGCCGGTCACCGGCAACGAGCATCGGCGCGATGGTGAGGCACAGGTCGTCGAGCCGACCGGCCGCCACGAGCTGGGCCAGCAAGGTGGGACCGCCTTCGCAGAGCACGCGCCGGTGGCCCGACAAGGCAAGGGCGTCGAGCGCCCCAGCCAGGTCGACGTCCCCGACCCCCGACCGGACCACCTCGGCGCGCCCGGCGAGGTCCGCGACGGCAGGCTCCGGGGCATCCTCCGTGGTCACCACGATCGTCGGGGCCTCGCCGCCGAGCAGCTCAGCGTCGAACGTGAGGGAGCGAGAGACCACGGCGATAGCCGGCACCGGAGCGAGTCCGAGCCGCCGCCGTAGGTCGGAGTCGACCTCCGACGGGTGCACGGGTCGATATCGCTCCACGCGGGCGGTGCCGGCCCCGACCAGCACGACGTCGCACAGCGACCGCTGGAACCCGAAGATCCGTCGGTCCCCGGGACCGGACAGCGAGGCGGACGCCAGGTCGCCTCCCTGGGCCGCACCGTCGGCGGTGGCGATGAAGACGGCGCGCACCCAGGACGGCTCGACATCCGGGAACGCATAGATGGCGGCGAGGTCGTCGTCGCTGAGGTGGGACGGTCCAGCTGACAGGAGGGAGCGCACGCCCCGATCCTGCCAGGCGCGACGTGGGCTCGGGCCTCGAGACGATCGCCCACAGCAACCGGCCCCGAGCGACCGGCCCTGAGCGACCGGCCCCGAGCGATCGGCCCGGAGCGACCGGCCCGGGCGGAGCCGCTAGACGGGCACCAGCTCGAGCGCGCCGACGGAGTAGCGGGCCACGATCAGCCGGCTGAGCTCAGCGTGAGCACCCAGCGGCCCGGAGACCGCACACGCACCCGCCTCCAGGGCCAGCTCGGCAGCGCGGTCGGCATGCGGACCTGACGTGATGAAGAGCGACCCGACAGCCACGTGCCGCTTGCCTTGGCGTCTCCAGTCCCGCACGGCCTCACCTGTCGACGGTGGAGAGGTGTTGGCGAACGCGATGCTGGTGGGCAGGTGGTGACGCCCGCTCCACAGCCGAGCCAGCCGACCGATAGCCGCGGTGACGCGGGTGTCGCTCGACCCTGCGGCCGCAAGTACGAGCGCGTCGAGCTCGCGGACCCGCGCCGCGCTGAGCGCCGTGCGGAGTCGTTTGTCGAGCACCGCGAGCAAGGCGGCGTCGGCACCGATGAGGTCGGCCGCGCGCACCCGCACATCGGGGTTCGCCTGCGCCGCGGCGTCGACGGCGGTCAGCAGGTCCAGCTCGGCCTGGTCCGTCGGGGCGACCAGAAGGGGTACGACGACGACCTCCTGGTGCCCGCGGGACGCCAACGAGGTGACGACCCGCTGCAGGGAGGGGGAGGCGCCGGCGCTGAAGGCCGCCTCGATCCTGAGATCGGACCGGAGCCGCTTGGTCGTCGAGACGATCTCGCGGATGGTCCCGGCCGACGTTGCGTCGACGGGTCCGCACGCGAGGGCGACGAGGGCTGGTGCTGTCATGAGTGGATCCCGCATTCTGTCTTGGTTGAGCCTGGCCAGCGACCACTGCGCATGTCGTCACCGGGTGCGACACGGTGGGTGCACGGCCAGCAGCCGATCGAGGGGTAGCCGTCGAACCGCAGCGGGTTGACGACCACATGATGCTCGGCTGCGTAGGCGTCCACGCGTTCCTGCGTCCAGCGGGCCAGGGGCGCGACCACGACCTTGTGGCGGGTCTCGTCCCAGCTCACGACGGGGACCTGGGCGCGGTCCGGGGTCTGGTCACGGCGCAGCCCGGTCGCCCAGGCGTCGTACGACGCAAGACCCGTCGTCAGCGGCTGCACCTTGCGCAGCGCGCAGCAGGCGTCGGGGTCACGTGACCAGAGGTCGGCTCCGAGAGTCTCGTCCTGCTGCCGAACCGAGACCGTGGGGGAGAGCGTGACCACGTTGACGGGGAGGGTGGCGTCGACCGCGTCCCGAGTGCCGAGAGTCTCGACGAAGTGGTAGCCGGTGTCGAGGAAGAGCACGTCGATGCCGGGCGCGGCACGGGAGGCCAGGTGGGCCAACACGCCGTCGCCCATGGAAGAGGCGACACAGAACCGGTCGCCGAAGCTGTCGACGGCCCACCGGATGATGTCTTCGGCGGCCGCGGACTCCAGCTCCTCGGCGACGCGGTCCACCCGCGCACGCAGGTCGGCGTTGGGTGCGATCATGCCCGGGGCAGCTGCCTCGATGACGCAGCCGGCAGCCGGCGGGTCGAGCGTGAGATCGGAGGTCATGCGCTTCCTCGAGGGAGAGGACACGCGGTGCCGGAGCCTCAGGTGAGATTCGCGGGCGACGCGCGCCCGACGGAGACTGCGGGCGAGGTCAGACCGGAATACACATCATGCTGCGGGTCATGCCGAGATCCACGTGGCGTCTCGCCACGAGGTGGACCGCGGTGACAGCAGCAGGGGTCATGCGAGAAGCCTGACCGCTCTAAGCCGCCGAAGCAAGACGGAATCTCGCTATCTGAGACGAAATCTCATGTGATGGGACAAGGCGTCGCTATCGGCGCGACTCAGCCGAGGTCGAGGCCGGGGTAGAGCGGATGGGCGTCGAGCAGTTCGTTGGCTGCGGCATGGGTCTTGTCGGCAACGCCGGCCGCGAGGTTGTAGGTCGCCTTCGACGGACCACCCGCCTTGGTCGAGCCCGGTGTGGTGCTGGTGAGGACGTCCACGACCAGCTCCGCGACCTTGTCGAACTCGGCCGCTCCGAAGCCGCGGGTGGTGAGGGCAGGTGTGCCGAAGCGGATTCCGCTGGTGTACCAGGCGCCGTTGGGGTCGGCCGGGATCGAGTTGCGGTTGGTGACGACGCCGGCGTCGAGCAGCGCACCTTCGGCCTGTCGCCCGGTGATGCCGAAGCCCGAGACGTCGAGCAGCACGATGTGGTTGTCGGTGCCGCCGGTGACGAGGCGGGCGCCCCGGCGAAGGAAGCCCTCGGCGAGGGACTTCGCGTTGTCGGCCACTCGTTGGGCGTAGTCCGCGAATGCCGGCTGACGGGCCTCGGCGAGAGCCACGGCCTTCGCCGCCATCATGTGGGACAGCGGACCGCCGAGGACCATCGGGCAGCCCTTGTCGACGGCGGCCGAGAACTCCGAGGTCGCGAGCACCAGCCCGCCGCGCGGACCGCGAAGCGACTTGTGCGTGGTCGTCGTGACGACCTGGGCGTGAGGGACCGGGTCCTCGTCACCGACGAAGACCTTCCCGGCGACCAGCCCGGCGAAGTGCGCCATGTCGACCATCAGGGTCGCACCGACCTCGTCGGCGATCTCCCGCATCGTGGCGAAGTTGACCCGGCGCGGATATGCCGAGTAGCCGGCGATGAGGATGAGCGGACGGAACTCACGGGCGGCAGCGGCGACCAGGTCGTAGTCGAGCAGCCCGGTCTCGGGGTCGGTGCCGTAGCTGCGCTGGTGGAACATCTTGCCCGAGATGTTCGGCCGGAACCCATGGGTGAGGTGGCCCCCAGCGTCGAGCGACATGCCGAGCATCCGCTGCTGACCGAACCTCGCCCGCAGCGTCTCCCAGTCCTCCTCGGACAGGTCGTTGACGGTCTTGGCGCCCATCTCCTCGAGGCCCGGCACCTCGACGCGAGCGTTGAGGATGGCCCAGAAGGCCACCAGGTTCGCATCGATCCCCGAGTGGGGTTGGGCGTAGGCGTACTCGGCGCCGAACAGCTCGCGCGCATGCTCGGCCGCCACCGCCTCGACCGTGTCGACGTTCTGGCACGCGGCGTAGAAGCGGTGGCCGACGGTCCCCTCGGCGTACTTGTCGCTCAACCAGGTGCCCATAGTCAGCAACACCGCCGGGGATGCGTAGTTCTCGCTTGCGATCAGCTTGAGCGAGCCGCGCTGGTCGGCGAGCTCGGCACGCGTCGCCTCTGCGATGCGTGGCTCCACGGAGGCGATCACGTCGAGGGCCTCGCGGTAGGCGCGGCTGGCCTTCGCGGCGAGCTCGGCGTCGCTGAGAGTGGGGGACAGAGGGGCGCTGGCGGGGTGGGTCATGCCAGCAGCCTAATGTCCGGTGTCGACGCGCATCGGCAGGTCAGGGTCCCGGATGCTCATAGGGTCGGAGTGGTACGACGAACCAGCGTCACGAGCTCGGGTCCGGGCCGGAGTGCGCCGAAGGTAGGGGGGCTCCCCGGCGCCAGCCGGCTCTCACAGAAGACGTCGGCAACCTCGGCGCAGTCGCCGCGGAGCAGCAGCGCCCCTTGCAGGCACACCGCCATGGTCGATGCCAGCCGACGGGCCGACCCCTCCGCCTGGGACACGTCCGCGAGGGACGTCAGGACGCCGTGCACGGCGTTGTCGAGGTGACGGTTCTCGCCGGCCACGGCCCCGACCTCCTTGAGCCATGCGTCGAGCGACTCGGGGCTGCGCGAGAGCGCACGCAGGACATCGAGGGCGTTGATGTTGCCACTGCCCTCCCAGATGGAGTTGAGCGGGGACTCGCGGAACAACGTCGGCATTCCGGACTCTTCGACGTAGCCGTTGCCGCCCAGGCACTCGAGTGCCTCGGCGACGTGGGCGGGCGTTCGTTTGCAGACCCAGAACTTCGCGAGGGGGAGGCCGATACGGCGAAACGCGGCCTCGTGGGCGTCGTCCGGCCGGTCGACGGCGTGCGCCAGCCGCAAGGCGAGCACCGTGGCAGCCTCGGACTCGACGGCGAGGTCGGCGACCACGTTCTGCATCAGCGGCTTGTCAGCGAGAGCTCCACCGAACGCCGCCCGCTGAGACACATGCCAGGACGCCTCGGCGACCGCCCGCCGCATCAGGGCCGCGGACCCGAGCACACAGTCCAGCCGGGTGGCGGCGACCATCTCGATGATGGTGGCGACCCCGCGTCCCTCCTCGCCGAGCCGTTGCGCCCAGGTCGCCTCGAGCTCGATCTCAGCCGACGCGTTCGAGCGGTTGCCGAGCTTGTCCTTCAAGCGGACGATCCGAAACGGGTTCCGCTCACCGTCCGGCAGGACGCGGGGGACGACGAAGCATGTAAGACCCCCCGGCGCCTGCGCCAGCACCAGGAACACGTCGTTCATCGGGGCCGACGTGAACCATTTGTGGCCGTCGAGCCGGTAGCTGCCGCCATCGGCGAGAGGCGTAGCCGTCGTCACGTTGGCTCGGACGTCGGACCCGCCCTGCTTCTCGGTCATCCCCATCCCCGCGAGGCAGCCGGGCTTGTCCTCCGGTGGAGCCAGCCGGCCGTCGTAGCCTGTCCCCGCGAGTCTCGGAACCCACGCGGTTGCCAGGGCGGGGTCGGCCCGCAGTGCCGGCACAGCGGCGTAGGTCATCGATACCGGGCAGCCGTGGCCGGACTCGACCTGCGACCAGGCGTAGAAGCCAGCGGCGCGCAGCAGGTGGGCGTGGTCCGAGGTGCTCTGCCAGGGTGCGGCAGCGAGCCCGAAGTCCACCGCGTGGCCCAACAGCCAGTGCCACGAGGGGTGGAAGCGGACCTCGTCGACGCGGTTTCCATAACGGTCGTACGGCGTGAGCTCCGGCGGGTTGGCGTTGGCCAGCCGGGCCTGCTCGCGTGCTTCAGGACTGCCCGCCAGCCTTCCCAGCGGCTTCAGGCGGGCCACGACGACCGACCCGGCGACCCTGCTGAGGCACTCGACGAGCGCGGCGTCGGTCGAGACGACATCGTGGCCGACCAACGGCGCGGGCTGGTTCGAGGCGTGACGTCTACCCAGGTCCATGGCCATACCGTAGGCGCCTCGATCACCCGCTCTGCGGGGAGCCGACCGGACCAGCGGGCGATTCCGTCGGCTCCCTGCGGTTGGTCGGGGCCGTCCGCAGGGAATTGGTGACTACCGTAAGGGCATGGCGACGGAGTCGGTGGAGCCCGCGGCGGCGCGCCCGACCCGAGTGGCGACGGTGCGCGGGGTGCTGTGGCGACTGCTGACGTCCACGGTCGGCACCTGCATGCGCTACCGGGTCACCGGGCTGGCCGCCGAAGCGGCCTTCTTCGCGATCTTGTCGCTCCCACCGCTGATCTTCGGCCTGGCCGGGAGCATCGGCTACGTCGTCAAGCAGGTCGACGCCAGTCAGGTGAGCGATCTGCGCACGAAGGTCCTCGAGCTGTCCGAGCGGGTGCTGACGCACGATTCCGTGAACAACATCGTGACCCCGACCGTCGACCAGGTCCTCAAGGGTCAGCGCTTCGACGTGATCTCGGTGGGGTTCGTGCTCGCCCTGTGGTCCGGGTCCCGCGCCCTCAACGTCTTCGTCGACACGATCACGATCATGTACGGCCTCGGCGGGCGCCGCGGGATCGTCCGGACCCGGATGCTCTCGTTCACGCTCTACGTCGTGGCGCTGATCGTCGGCGTGATCGTGCTGCCGCTCGTCGTCGCCGGACCGCAGCTCGTCGACAACGCGCTGCCGCGCCAGCTGGACGTGCTCAACGCGCTCTACTGGCCGGTGGTCATCGTGCTCAGCATCGCGTTCCTGACGACGCTCTACCACCTGTCCGTGCCGGTCCGTACGTCGTGGCGACACGATGTGCCGGGCGCGGTCTTCGCGTTCGCGATGTGGGTGCTCGGCAGCTATCTTCTCCGGCAGATCCTGCAGGGTGCCAAGACGTCGATCTACGGTCCGCTCGCGGCGCCGATCGCGGTCCTGCTCTGGCTCTACCTGACCGCGCTCGTGGTGCTGATCGGGGCCGCCCTCAATGCCTCCTTCGACACTCTCTGGCCGGAGTCGTCGACCGCGGGAGCCCGCTCCGAGGTCAGCCGACGGCTGCGTCGCCGGCCGCCCGCAGCCCCGAGCCCACCGCACGACCCCGACGCCGCCTGAGCATCCGCGGAACGGAAATCCGTGGCTTCTCCTGCAGCGGGCGCCTACCCTCATCGCGTGACCGGACCACGGGTGAAGCTCGCGGACCTCGGCTGGGACCAGTCCTGGCGCGAGGCGCTGCTGGCGCGCCCGGACGGCACCCTTCGCCGACTCGGCCGCGAACGAGCCGCCGGCCGGATCGTCCGCGTGGACAAGGGGCTGTGCAGCGTGCTGACCGAGTCGGGACCGGTGCGCGCCAGCCTCGGGGGAGACGTGCTCGACGCGATCGCCCGCGAGGCGTCCGCCGCTCCCTGCACGGGCGACTGGGCCCTGCTACGGCACTGGCCCGACGGCCCGACGACGATCGAGGCGCTGGCGCCCCGCCGTACCAGCCTGGTGCGCGCCGACGCCTCAAGAAGCTCGCACGGCCAGGCCCTGGCGGCGAACGTCGACATCGTGGCCGCCGTCGTGGGTCTCCACCCGGAGCCCAACCTGGGTCGCGTCGAGCGTCTGCTGACCGTCGCCTGGGAGAGCGGCGCCGAGCCGGTCGTGCTGCTGACGAAGGCGGACCTGGTGGTGGACGCGGAGGCGGTCGCCGAAGACGTCCGAGCCGCCGCCCCCGGTGTGCGGGTCATCTGCTGCAGCCCCACCACCGGTCAGGGACTCGACGACATCCGTGACCTGCTCGCGGAGGGTCGGACGATCGTGCTCATCGGCGCCTCGGGCCATGGCAAGTCCACCCTCACCAACGCGCTCATCGGCGCTGATGTCCTCCCCACCCGGGCCATCCGCGAGGACGGCAAGGGACGCCACACGTCGGTGGCGCGTGAGCTGATGATGGTGCCCGGTGGGGGAGCGATCATCGACACCCCGGGCCTGCGCGGTGTCGGTCTGCAGCGCGATGGCGGGTCGCTCGATGCGGCGTTCCCCGACATCGACCGGCTCGCGCGGGAGTGCAAGTTTCGCGACTGCCGCCACGAAGCCGAACCCGGTTGTGCGGTGCAGGGCGCCGTCGCCGCGGGCGAGCTGACCGTACGGCGGCTGGAGAGCTGGCAGAAGCTGCACCGTGAGCTGGTCTGGATCGAGACCCGCGCGGACGCCCGGCTCCGCAGCGAACAGCAGAAGAAGTGGCGCGACCTCACCAAGCAGAGCCGGGCCAATCGGCGGGACCGGCCGAGCTAGCGTCAGGCGGAGCGTCGTCAGAGCTTGACGGACCAGACTCCCATCCCGAACGTCGCCGCATAGAGCGTCGAGTTGCGGGGCACGTAGCGGAGGTCGGTCACGATCAGCTGCGGGATCTTGCTGCCGACAGCACGCCAGCTCGGGTTCTTGGTCGGCGAGGTGAAGACGCCGACGTCGGTCCCGACATAGAGGGTGCCCTTGACGACGACGAGGTCGTTGACGGGTGCCTTGGGCAGGTTGGCGGAGATGTCGGTCCAGGTCTTGCCGTTGTTGCTCGTGTGCAACACATACGGCGCGTTGTCACCAGCGCGGTAGCCGGAGAACGTCACGTAGACGCTCTTGCTGTTGGTCGGGTCGACGACGATGCGGGTGATCCAGATCCGCGGCTTGACGGGAGGGGTCAGCTGGGTGACATGGGCACCCTTGTCCATGCTGCGGTAGAGGTAGCCGTTGTCGGTGCCCACCCAGACGGCCGAGCTGTTGCTGGCCGAGAGCCCGATGGCCGAGATCGTGCCGAAGGGGTAGCTCGAGGGCTTGCCGCCGCCGTGTCCCAGGTCGCCGGTGAGCGTCGTGAAGGTGCGCCCGGCGTCGGTCGACCGGTTGAGCTCGTTGCCGCCGGTGTAAAGGACATCGGGGTTGCCGGGCTGGAGCTCCATGGGCATGAAGAACGGGAACCGGTCGGACCTGACCGGCATGTTCACCTGGTCACCGTCGAGGAAGGCCGTGCAGTTGCCGTATTGGTAGCAGCCGTAGTAGCGGTCCTTGTCCTTCGGGCTGATGAGGGCGCGCTGACCGTCACCGCCGATGATGTCCTGGAAGGCCGGGTTGGTCCACGACGCCCGAGTGCCGTTGTCCTGCAGACCGCCCAGGAAGCGGGTCGGGTCCTGCTCGGAGACGTCGACGCTGACGTACTGCGACCACGGCTCGTCGTCGGAGTGGGTCCAGCTGGCGCCCTTGGTGGCGGAGGCATAGAGGCCGCCGTCGTTCCCGATGTAGATGTCGCCACCCTTGTGGGTGTCCCAGATGGTGACGTGCTGGTCGGCGTGGAGACCACCGACCGTGGAGAAGTCTCGAGCCGCGTCGGTGGACCGATACATGTTGAGCCCGGTCAGGTAGAGGGTCTTGGCGTCGGCGGGGTCGACGAATACCCGAGCGAACCACCAGCCGTAGCTGCTCTGCGAGCCGGCGAGGCTGTTGGCGCCTGAGGGACGCGTCCACGACTTTCCGTTGTCGGTGGAGGTGAAGAAGTTCTGGAACCGGCCCGACTTGTCGTTCGCATAGATGGCGTAGAGCCGGTTTGCGTCGGACGGTGCGAATGCGACGCCGATGCGACCCGTGTCGGACGCCGGGGCCGGCAGACCCTCCCTGGTACCGAGGAGCTGCCAGCTCTTGCCGCCGTCTCGGGTCTCCCAGATGCCGGAGCCGATCCCCGTGTAGCGGCGCAGGTTCGGCTTGCGCAGGTGGTCCCAGAGCCCGGCGACGACGTGGTTGGGGTTCGCGGGGTCGATAGCGATGTCGGCGGCGCCGGTGGTCGCGTTAGGCGGCCTGAACGAGCGTTTCCACGTCGTCCCGCCGTTCTTCGACACGTAGACGCCGCGCTGCCCGCCTCGCACGAAAAGGTTGCCGCTCACGGCGACCCAGATCCGCTGCGGGTTCTTCGGATCGATCGCGATGCGGCCGATGGTCCCGGCCCCGGCCAGCCCGAGGTGCTTCCAGGTGGCGCCACCGTCGGTCGAGCGGTAGATGCCGTCGCCGCCGTAGGTGATGCTCCCCCCGCCGGGGTTGGTCTCGCCGGTGCCGGCGTACAACGTGCCGTCCGGGGCGATGGCGATGGCACCCATGGCGTGGGTGACGTTCGTCGGCCAGGCGGAGGTGAACGTCTTGCCGGAGTCAGTGGAGTGCCAGACACCGGCTGTGGAGGTCGCGACGTACAAGCCGCCCTTGTGTCGGGGATCGGTGGCCGCGTCGACGACGCGTCCTCCGACGGTCTTCGGGCCGAGGAACGTCCACGAGGCCTTCGCGAGCTTGGGGTCGACTCGGCTCGTGAGTGCACGGATCTGGGCGGCCTGGGCGCCAGCGGCATCGAAGGCTCTCAGGCTCGGCACCCCGGCGGGGCTCAGCCGCTGGGCGAGGAAGGGGTCCTCGGGAAACTCGGGGCCGCGATCAGCGCCTGACAGGTCGGCATCGGGATCTCCACCCTCCTCATCGGCCTGGTCGCTGCCGCCATCGCCCTCGTCGTGCGGTCCCGCGCTGATGCCCGCACCTGACCCGTGGGTCGGCTCGGCGGCTTTGTCATTACCGGAGCAGGCGGCCAGCAGGATGACCACACACACCAGCCAGGGCAGATGGCGGAACTTCACGGGCACGACGTCACCTCGTTCTCCTTCGGGCGCGACAGTCTTGCGGTGCCACGCCAGGGGAGTCAAGACATCGAGCGGCCAAGCGGAGAAATGTTGTTGATCCGGTGTCCGCAGAGGATGCTGGGTGGACAGATCACCCAAAGCCCATCGAAAGGTCAGCGAAATGACGCCGCATTCCGCATCCCCGGAATCGATCACGAACCGAGCCCCCAGAGGCGCCCGCCATCGGGGCCGACGGGTCTTGGTGGCCCTCGCCCTGACGAGTGCGGCGGTCCTGGTGCTGCTGTCCCTGGCCACTCCTGCCGGAGCGACAGCCTCAGGAGGAGGGCCCGCCAGCCTGGGTCCCGGACTCGGCCGAGACATCCAAGTGCTGTCCGTGACCGATGCGCTTCGCTGCGCGAAGCCCGCCCACTATGTGGGGTTCACGAAGCCTCGCGCTGTGATCGCCGTGGCCATCGGTCTGGGTGAGTCGACGTGCATCGTCGACGCCAAGGGTCACAACCCGCCTTCGGGGAACTGTCCCAACGGATCCGACGACCGGGGACTGTGGCAGATCAACAGCTGCTACCACCCCGAAGTGAGCGACCACTGCGCCTATCACGCCAACTGCAACGCTCGGGCGGCCAAGCGCATCTCGGGCCGCGGCCGGGACTGGACACCGTGGTCGGTGTTCAACAGCGGTGCCTACAAGCAGTACCTGGACGTCGCACAGCAAGCCGTTGACCAGGTCTATGGCACTCGCAGCGCGGGTGTCGTCGCGACGCCGCGAAAGTGATCGAGCAGCTCGTCGCAGCCTGATGGTTGACGTCATGCCTCGTGGGTACTCCACCCATGGTCGGTGACCCACTAGTCCGGTGACCGGCCGGGCCCCGGGCGTTCCGCAGACGACGCCCGGGGCCGCCCGCGTCACGGCATGAAGAACTTTTGCCGATCGTCGGAAACTGGCGCAATTCCATGGCACTGTGAGGCGGGTAGTCGGGGGGCCCAGATGGCTATGCGACGAGGAAGCGCATGTTATGGCCCCCTACCGACTGGTCGAGCTCCTGGAGAGTGTTGCCACCTCCCATCCGGACCTCACCGGCCTGGACCAGACCCTCGAACGACTCGCCGTCACCTCGCGCGACACGATTCCGGGCACTGGCTATGCCAGCTTCTCGCTGCGGCATAACGACAGCCACCTTGAGAGTCGTGCCGCGACCGACCCCGTCGTACTCCCAGTGGACGAGCTCCAGTTCCGTTTCCGAGAAGGCCCGGGTTATGAGGCCCTTCTCCAGGTCAGGACGGTGTGTGCCGACGATCTTGCCACCGACCCGCGCTGGCCGACGTACGGTCCGGCGGCAGCGCGGCTGGGCATCAGGTCGCAGCTCGCCATGTGCGTGCATGACGAGCCGAGTGCCGGCATCGGACTGAACCTCTACTCGCGCCACCCGCATGCGTTTCGGCATCCTGAGGAGGCCGCCGGCGTGCTGGTGAACTACGCCGGCGTCAGTCTGGCCAATGCTCGGGACCTCAACCGGCTTCGGGCGGTCGTCCGGGCACGGCACGACGTGTTCGGCGCCGTCGACGCGGCTGTGGTGAGGTTCTCAGGCGCGGACCGGCGTGCGGATGCTTCGAGCGGAGCCCGACGTGCTGGTCGGGTCGACGACGAGGACCGGAGCTCGACCCTGCGCGTCATGCAGCTGGGCTGAGGCCGCAAGATCTGATCCAGCGCCGCCCGTTCCGGTGCTCGATCAGGCCGGCGGAGGGCGCGTCCGTGCCCGGCCACTGGTTGGGTTTGCCGAGGAAGACGACGTCGATCCAGAAGGCTTCTGACCAGCACAGATGGCTGACCAGGCCAGCGATGCTCATGGCCGGCGAGCTCTCCAGCGGCGTCTGCACGGCGTCCGACTGGGACAAGCCGACGCACTTGGCGTGCGCGGTCAGGCGGACAGAGTTCAGGAGCTGGGTCAGGGTGGCGCGTTCGTCGATCGCGACGTCGAGAGTGCCGGTACGGGTGTCGAAGTCGCGGTGCCGATAGCCGTTGCGACGGTGCAGGGTGTCAATGAGGCTGCCCAGGAGTTCACGCAGCAGATCGGGGCTTCCAACAACCCCAGCGAACGCCTCAAGGCGCGAGCGGTCTCATCGAGGGCACCGTGTCCGCGACGCTGTGGGCGATGGAGACGCAGGTGATGATCAGTAGCCAGTGGCGCCCGCGCCGCCACCTCCTCCGCTGGAGACGAGAACAAGCAGGACGATCAGAGCGGCGACCGCCATGAACCCGACGATGAGCCTGCTGCTGATCATGACCACTCCCGATGTTTGCTGGCCGCGGGACCGCTTCTCCGGTCGACCGACCGGCACATCGTCACCACCGGCTCGATCGCCGAACCATTCACTCCGAGATGAGATCGACACCATCGCTGTGATACCTCGGCACGTCTTGCGCTTCTGGGAACCGCGTCTTGGGAAATGCCATACGAGTGCATCCCCACCGAGAGGCAAACAGCGAAGGACCACGATGACGGCTGACTACGAAGACTTCCAGCGTTGCGATCTGTGCGGCGCCGGACTCGAACCAGAGACCGCTGGCGCGGTCTGCGACGACCCAGACGTCCCGGAGCCCGGCGACGTCATGATGGTGATGGTCGGCCCGAATCTTGATTGCCCGGGCAGCAGATCCGCAGAGACTGCCGCTGGCGTTTACCGCTCCTGAGCCCGCGCTGGCTTCCTCGGGAGGCCCTGGCCGTCAGCAGAGTTGGTGGAGTTTGGGGGCCCATTCACCTGAGGTCCCTCGCTGGCCGCGATCGCGGCGTCTTGCCGCGCGTCCGCGGTTGAGGACGTGCGTGGCCCAGTCCTCGTCTGCAGGCATCGGACTTTCGGTGTCTCCGGCGTCGTGCGAGTCTCGGTGTCTGGAGCGGCGGACCGGCTGAACTCGTCTGCGGAAGACACGGCGAATGAGCCAGCCGCTCGCCGCAAAGAGCCCCAGCACTATGAGGGCGGCTTCCCAACTGAAATCGAACACTACGAGACTCTCATCTGGCCGACATCGGACTCACCGTGGCGATCACCCTGCGGTTGGGGCCCGCTGCGGTTATCGTCGCAGGACCAGCGCCGCCGGGCCACCTCCCGTTTCGCTGAGGAGTCGCAGAGACGTCTCCGGGACCTCCCGGCAGGTGACATGCCGGTGCTGCGGCGATGGGTGTCCCTGCACAAACCTGGTCCGGGAGACGGTCGCTGGGGCATCTGGCCCGAGGACCGGGACAAGGCTCCGACGCGCCAGCAGATGGACGACGAGTACGCGCGTCACAGCGCCGACGTCGCCAAGCAGATCAAGGACCTTGAAACCGAACTGATGGAAGCACCCGGCGAGATTGCCTCCGTGTAGTTGAGGACCTCCCAACCGTGAAACGTCAAGTAATGGTGAGGTTCGGAGGCCGCGCCCGTACACCGTAGGCACAACGAGGGCACGGCGTATCTCGGGAGGGGTGAAAAGGGGGGTCTGACCTGGGCTTGTGCTTGTGGGCGATACTGGGATCGAACCAGTATCAGACGGTGGCGTTGAAACTGGGCATGACCTGCAAGTTTCTGCTTGTGACCTGCCGATACGTGAAACAGTAGCGTGTCGCATGGCGTGGCACAAGTGAGCGGGCGTATGCTCTTGTTCTGGCACGTATTCTGCATGCGAGAGGATCCCATGGCCCGCCCGAAGCGTGGTTTCGGTGGCATTCGGCGACTGCCGAGCAAGCGCTACCAGGCGAACTACACCGGCCCCGACGCCGTGCTCCACAACGCTCCACGGACTTTTGACACTCGCGAGGATGCCGAAGCGTGGCTTACCAGCATCCGCAGACAGATCAGCTCCGGGGAGTGGACCGCCAATGGCGCTCGCAAGCGCAAGGTATTGACCTTCGAGACGTACTCCGCAACCTGGATCGAGCGGCGTACCTTGAAACCGCGGACCCGCTCCCACTACCGAAGCCTGCTCGACAAATACCTGTTGCCGACCTTCGGCGAGATCCCACTAAAGGGCATCGACGTGGACGACGTGACTGCCTGGTACGCCGAGATGGGTAGCAAGACCCCGACGCTGCGCTCGCACGCCTACGGGCTGATCGAGAACCGTCCTCACCAGCGCCGTGCAGGACCGGCACCTCGATTTCAACCCATGCCACATCCGCGGCGCCGGCCACAGCAAGCGCGTGCACAAGATCAAGCCCGCGACGCTCGTCGAGCTGGAGGTCATCACGGCCGAGATGCCCGAGCGCCTCCAGCTCATGGTCCTGCTCGCCTCGTGGTGCGCCATGAGGTTCGGCGAGCTGGCCGAGTTGCGGCGCAGGGACATCGACGTGACCAATGGGGTCGTCCGCATCCGTCGCGCGGTCGTGCGGGTCGACGGGCAGACCATCGTGGACACCCCCAAGTCCGACGCGGGCACCCGAGATGTAGCCATCCCGCCGCACCTGATGCCCCTAGTCCGCGAGCACCTTGGGCGCAGCATCGCGGGAGGCAAGGACGGGCTGCTGTTCCCCGCCGCCGATGGCGTCGGCCGCCTGGCCACCTCGACGCTCTACACGTCCTTCTACAAGGCCAGAGCCGTGGCAGGGAGACCCGATCTTCGCTGGCACGACCTGCGACACTCCGGCGCCGTGTTGGCGGCATCCACGGGCGCCACGCTGGCTGAGTTGATGAACAGGTTGGGTCATTCGACACCCTCTGCAGCACTGAGGTATCAGCACGCGGCACAGGGTCGAGACCGGGCCATCGCAGACGCGCTGAGTAAGCTCGCCGAGGGGGGTCAGCGTTCATGACCATGGAGATACGAACGCCACAGTCGCTCTCTTGGACTCCCGAGACCATCGTGCTGTCGCTGAGATGCTCAGACCGAGGCCACCACCCACCGCGCAAGGTTGGTCTCGTCTCGTGGGCTCCTGATGGCCGAGGGACGATCGTTCACGATGGCGGTGGGGGCAGGATTGCCCGCAATCCCGAGGAGAAGGACTCGGTCGTCACCCCAGGTGATTCGCAGGACACCTCAATGACTCGGCCGAGTGTTCAACCGTAAATGCCCCAAGTGCGGCCGGCACCATCAGCGACGAGTCGAGAAATGCTGACGGAACTCCTCCACACGAAGGGCATACCTGGGAGTGTCGTGAAAGTGGATCTTTCTACCCTGCAGTAGTATGCATGTGCTGGCTTCGGTCAGCAGGTCGCCGGTAGGTACCTCAAAGCTTTCCGGGTCAGGCTGCCCTCCCGGGTAGCAGGTACCCCTTGCCCCCGGAGGCCCTAAATGCCGAGTCGGCCGACTACTGAGAATCCGAGTTTCGTCAGCATTACTGATGCCGCAGCTCGACACGAAGTGCATCCCTGCACCATTCGACGCGCTATCTCTCGCGGCGAGATCCGTGCTGTGCGGCTCGGGCCGAGACTCATTCGGATCTCTGTAGCGGAACTCGACGCTTGGGCGCGGCCCATCCCGGCCGGCGGCGACGCCGCGTGAGCGCACAGAGAAGCCGCCCGGTACGGGAAGCCCGGGCGGCCTACAACTTAGCGGCGGCCAAGTCAGGAACGAGCATACGTGACACGGCGGACGCTCTCGACGCGCAGCGCCGAGTGCAACTGCGACGTGACCTGTACCGCATCGCCGGCAGACTCGCGACGCTCGATCCCGGCGCTGCCGCTCTGGCGAGGCGTTGGGCATCGCGGGTCGAGCGATGACCCTGTCTGGCGCCGTTCGGATCGACCTCAGCGACCTGGACGCACAAGGCGCCAGGCGTCGCTGTGGCGTGCTCCGCATGGTGCCCGACCATGCCCGAGTCATCCTGATCGTGAGCGCTGTTGCGCCGCCGTTCGAGGCTGCCTCGCTGGTGGCTGAGCATGCGGCCAGGGTTGATATCGACGTCCAGGGGGAGCCGAACGCCGTCCGGTCCTGGCTCAACTTCTTGTCGGGAAATGATCGATTGGGGCTGGGCCCACATGACGGCCCGTCCGCTCGAGCCCGTGGTCGAGCACTCCGAGCCGTACAGGTTCACCTCTGGCGGGTCCTTCGTTCTTGATGCCGCGGCAGACCCAGAGCCGATCTGGGGCGACCGTGAGGCGGTTCTGTGGGCGATGGGAGAGGCGCTCGTCATCGCTGGCCGTCAGGGTCTCGGCAAGTCGACTCTTGCTGCTCAGGTTGCGTTCGGTCGATGCGGCTTCGCCGAGTACGCGAAGCTATTGGACTTCCCCATCCGGCCGGGCGCCCGCCGAACGCTGTACCTCGGGATGGATCGGCCGCGGCAAATCGCTCGTCTGATGCGGCGCATGGTGGGCGAGATCCACCGCGAGGATCTCGACGACCGCCTAGTCGTGTGGGAAGGGCCGCCGCCTTCCGACCTGGCGAGACACACCGGACTGATGCTCGACCTGTGCCGCAAGGCCGACGCCGACACGCTGATCGTCGACAGCCTCAAGGATGCCGCTGTCGGCCTCACCGACGATGAGGTCGGGAGCGGCTACAACCGCGCGCGCCAGACCGTGATAGCCGCCGGCGTCGAGGTGGTCGAGCTCCACCACCAACGCAAAGCGGTCAACGGAGCCAAGGCCGAGCATCCGACCCTGGACGACCTCTACGGATCAACCTGGCTGACGTCGGGCGCCGGGTCGGTCCTACTGCTCACGGGGGCGCCCGGTGACCCGATCGTGGGCCTCCACCACCTGAAACAGCCCGCCGCCGAGGTTGGGCCGCTTCGTGTCATCCACGACCACGACACGGGACGATCCGAGACCTGGCACGCCACCGACCTCGTTGCGCTGGCGCGCGTCACTCCGGGCGAATCAGCGCGGTCGACGCCGCGCGGGTGCTATTCAGCACCGACCATCCTCGGCCAGCCGACAAGGAAAAGGGCCGACGACGCCTCGAACAGCTTAGGAGTTCGGGCCAGCTCTGCATCGTCGACCAGGGCGATCAGGCTGCCAACCGCCCGAGGCGGTGGGGGACATGTTGACCTACACGGACACCTACACGCCGCCTTCTCGGGTCCTAACCCTCACGACCCCTGTACGAGCCCCACGGCTCACGCTCAACAGACCTACACGGGTACCTACACGCCCCACACGCTGCCGGACCTACACGTTTGCCCCCCCCTTTAACCCGGATCCACCGATGAGGTGAGCGGGCCGAGCGTGGCGTAGAACGAGAATGCCCTTGCGTGGCGGGAGAATCGGAGTTCTTCAGGCAACGATTCGACCGAAACGCAAGGGCATCTCTGAGGTGAAACTCTCTCATACGCTGCGGGCGACCTCGGCAACGTTCGACGATCCGAACCTGGTGTCGCCGGCGGGCTGGTTCCGGTGCTCGCGCTGGCGGAGTCCGCGGGCCTACGGGACCTGGCCGATGAGCACCTGAGGGTGCCGACCGACAAGGGTGCGAACGCGGGGTTGAAGGTCGCCTCGCTGGTCGGTGGGATGGTCGCCGGGGCCGACTCGATCGATGACATGGCGTTGTTGCGGCACGGCGGCATGGGCCGGCTGTTCGCCCGGGCCTACGCGCCCTCGACGCTGGGGTCGTTCCTGCGGGCGTTCACCTTCGGCCACGTCCGTCAGCTCGACGCGATCGCGACGCGGTTCCTGGTCGCCCTGGCCGGGCTCACCCGACTGCTCGGCGCATCGGCCGGTGCCGCCGGCGCCGGCACGGATCCGGGCGCGGATCAGGGGTATGCGCTGCTCGATGTCGACGACACCATCATCGAGGTCCACGGGCACGCCAAGCAGGGCGCCGGGTTCGGCTACTCCGGGGTCCGGGGCCTGAACGCGCTGCTCGCCACGCTCGCGACCGCGACGAGCGCGCCGGTGATCGTGGCGCAGCGGCTCCGCAAGGGCGCCTGCGGGTCGCCGCGCGGCGCGAAACGGCTGGTCGGGGACGCGGTGCGGACAGCCCGCCGACTGCTCGCCCCGGCCCGGGTGCTGGTGCGGATGGACTCGGCGTTCTACGGCCGCGGACCGGTCCACGCCGCCCTGGCCGGTGGCGCAGCGGTGTCGGTCACGGTGCGGATGGACAAGGCCGTCAAGAAGGCGATCGCCGCAATCGACGACGCCGCGTGGACCACCATCGAGTACACCGACGCCGTCCTCGATGAGACCACCGGCCGCTGGATCTCTCCGCCGAGGTCGCCGAAGATCCCGTTCACCGCGTTCGCCGCACAGAAGAAGGCCGACCACGTGCCGGGCCGGCTCGTGGTCCGCCGCATCCCGGACTTCAACGTCGAGAAGAACAAGGCAGCCGGCCAGGACACCCTGTTCGACGTGTGGCGGTTCCACGCCTTCTTCACCACCACCGACCCCGCCGAGCTGGACACCGTGGCCGCGGACAAGACCCACCGCGGGCACGCGATCATCGAGCAGGTCCACGCCGACCTCAAGGGCTCCGCGCTGGCGCACCTGCCCTCCGGGGTGTTCACCGCCAACGCCGCCTGGCTGGTCCTGGCCGTCATCGCGTTCAACCTCACCCGCGCGGCCGCCAGCCTGACCGAGCCGAGACCTGGCCAGGGCGACCACCGCGACGATCCGCCGCAAGCTGATCGCGGTGCCCGCCAGGGTCGCGACCTCGGCACGACGAATGACGCTGCACCTGCCCCAGGCCTGGCCCTGGCAGACCGCCTGGACCGCACTGTTCGACCGGGTCAGCGACCCGCCACCAGCCCTCGCGGCCTGACCACCCAGCAGCGAAAGCAGCGCGACCGAGGAACCACCGTGGAACACCCGGACACCGAGGTCCGGCAACCAGCACGCCCGCAACACGCTCACCCTGCGCCGACCCCGATCAGCCGATCCTCGCCATGCCCATCGGTGGATCGAGGTTTAGTAGGGGGCAGACGTGGGTCCACCCCCCCGCTTCGTCCCCGCCGTTCTTTGAGCGACCGCGGTGCCTGACCCCGCAATCAAGCCGCTCTATCTACCACGTTTTCCACCACCACCAGGAGGGGGTTCCTGTGATGCACAGGGCAGGGCAGAGGGCCTCCAATTTTTTGAGGATGGTCATACGCCTGACCCCGCAATCAGCAATATCCCCCCGATCACGTCTGATGTCCCGCTAAGCGAACGAGGAGAATCCTTGATGCCGAACTACAAGACCTGCGACTCGTGCGGTGAGCGGTATGCCGCCCGCCGCGCAACGTCGCGATATTGCTCCGATGCCTGCCGCAAACGCGGACAACGGTCCGGACCTGCCGATCCGCGGGGCGACCTGGTCGGCGCCGTCCGGGGCGACCTCGCCGCGGCCGGGCTGCTGGACACGCGCGTGGCGCAGCAGGCCGTGGCCCTGGCGGCCAAGGTCGCCGGCGGGCACGACACCGGCGCATCGCTCGCCGCCGCGTCACGCGAGCTCGACCGCCTGCTCGACAAGGCCCTTGTCGGCGTGGATGCCCACGGCACTCCGCTCGACGACCTCCGCCAGCGTCGCCAGCATCGCGCCACGACTGGGGAGGGCCGATGAACGACCACGACCTGCGCTCAGCAACCGAGCGTGTCTTGCGGCGGCTCCTTGCGGAGGCGATCCAGGTTCGGAACAATGCCGTCACCCGAGGGCGGCACGACGTGGCCGAGCGAGCGAATGACTACGCGATCGAGATCGATGACGAGCTGACCCGACGCCAAGGGGAGGAGGCGCACCTTGGTCGCGAGGTGAACAGCTCGATCGTGCGCGTCGTCGCCGTGGAATGTCCGGACGGCGTCGTACGATGGTCCTAGATAGGCAGTCTGGCTCGACCGACTCGCCACCGTCCGGGAATGGCACGCCGCCCGATGGTCGACCGCAGCACCCGCTCAGGACTCGCTGGCTGCTCAGCGCCGCGAGAGACGAGCTGTCAGGGTGCGGTGTCCCATCGCATTCGGGAGCACGTATGCCACCCGTTCCGCCTAAGCCGTTCGCTGACATCGACCTGACCTCGCCCGAGGAGGTCGAGCAACAGCATGCCGCCCATTGGCTCGCCGCCGAGCGTTGGCTCGATGGCAAGGTCGCCGAGGGCCGCGTCTACCTGCTGCCGTCCGAGGACCGCTACTTCCACCGCCGCCTCAAGGTGATCGAACGCCTACGCGCGGCCATGCCCAAGACAATGTCGCCCGCGGATCTCCGCGCGGCGCTGACCCGGAGAGGTCTCACATGACGTACACATCCATGCTCGCCACCAAGCGCCGCGCCGCCGTCGACGAGCTCAACACCATCCAAACCGCCGCCGCTACCGAGAAGCGCACGCTAAGCGTCGACGAGAATCGACGCGCCAGCGAGCTCCTGGAGGTCATCGACAGCATCCAATCCTTCGAGGACCGGCACACCGAATCCGACAAGCTGGCCACAGAGTCAGAGGCCACCCTGCGCAACCTGCTCGCCCAACCCATCGACCGGCGCCACGCCCGTCCGGACCGTGCCGACGCGGAGACTCTCGACGCGTTCCGGTCCGCCGTGATCGAGCGCAACCCGCGGCCGATCGAGGTCCGCGACAACGCGCCACGCTCCCTCTATCAGCCAGGCATCGAGGCCCGCGACCTGAGCACCAGCTCGCCGGCCAATCTTCGACCCGTCTCCCTGTACGGGCAGATCATCGAGCACCTGGTGGAGACTTCCGCCGTGATGCGGGCCGGCGCCACCGTGCTCACCACCCAGACCGGAGAAGACCTCCGAGTCGCGCGCTCCACCGGCCTGTCCTCTGCAGACATCGTCGCCGAGGCCGACCAGATCCCCGAGTCGGACCCCACGCTCGGCACCGTGACCCTCGGTGCGTACGGCTTCAAGGTGCTCATCACCGTGTCGAACGAGATGGTCGAGGACGACACGCTCGACCTGCAGGGCTACCTCGCCCGAGAGACCGGCGTCGCCCTGGGTAACGCCCTCGGGTCATACCTGATCAACGGCACCGGGACCGGGCAGCCCCGCGGCGTCCTTGCCGACGCGACCCTTGGTGTCACCGGACCCACGGGCACCGCGACCAGCCTCGGAGGCCAGTCAACCGCCGGCCAAGGCACCGACCTTCTCAACGACCTGGTCGGGTCGCTGGCCGAGCCCTACACCCGAGCCAGGGCCGCAGCGTTCCTGCTGCGAACCGGGACCCTGACCGCGATCCGTAACCTCAAGGCCAGCACCGGTGAGCTCGTCGGCAACCAGTTCATCTCCACCTCGCCGTGGCCGTTCTACGTCGACCCGTTCGTGCCGGCGATGGCCGCCAACGCGAAGCCCGTCCTCTTCGGCGACTGGTCCCGGTACTTCGTGCGGATGGTCAACGGCATCAAGTTCGAGATGTCCCGCGACTTCCACTTCGACACCGACCAAACCACCTTCCGCGCCATCCTGCGCGCCGACGGGGCGATGATCGACACCAGCGGCGCGATCAAGTACCTCAAGAACAGCGCCACCTAACCGTCCGATCGTGCGGTGGTGGTGCCGCCCATCGACGCAGCTGGACGTCTCCGCCAGCAGCGTCACAAGGCACCGTCACCGCGCCAACCCTCCCGGGTCTTTGATCGGGTCCCCGGGAGGACCGCCAAGCCCTTCGCGTAGGGCTCGGCGGACGCGGTGTGGTGGATGCGGGTGAGGCAGACCGCCTCCCTGGAAGCCCGCATCCACCACGCCGCACCACTACCGCTCGGGCGACTTGGCCGGCGCTCACCGGCGCGAGTGGCGTGGTGGAAAGTCCGGTATCTTCGCGGGTATCCGTCGATCCAGGGGGTAGTCGTGCCGAAGTCCACAGGCTGCAGTTGGACGTGGAGTGTCGAGGCATCCGTGCCGGAGGCCGCGAGAATCCTTGAGTTCACTGAGGCCAGCGGCCTGTCGGCGACGCTCAATGATCCACTGCGGCTGCGTCTGCCTGATCAGCATTCCTCTCATCCGGGCGGGGGAACCATCTCTCCCGGCCGGATGCGCAAGGGGTACGCCATGCAGGTCACCTGGCACGGTGAGACCCTTGAGGCCGCAGAGCAAGCTATGGCCAAGTTTCGCCAGAATATGGAGGCACTCAGGACTGAGTCCGAGGACTGACCCGGTCGCAGAGTCTCCGCGTCGACCCATCAAAGATGCCGGTCGCCCGGCGCGAGGCGGTAGGAGGACGAACGCCTGCCGGCCGTGCTCGTCGCGGCGCCACGCGCGGAGCTCGCCCGTGCACCAGCGGCCCCGGACCATGATCTCAACGTGCCTGGCCGGGTCGATGGGCAGGTACTGCGGATGGGCCACGGTGAGCCGCCCCTTCCAGTCGTGGCGGGGAAGAGGCGGCGGGCACGGCCGACCTCCTCTCGGGCTCGACCCTGCCCTTGCCACAGTACGCCGGTGATCGCGCCTTCGGATCGGAAGCACAAAGTGGCCCCACCCTGCGCTGTCCGCCAGGGTGAGGCCGGTGTCGTCGGGGCCGGCCCGGCCATGCGGCGTACGTCAGGCGTCGGCCACCCCCGAACCTGGCCGTAACAAGCGGCTCATGTACTCACAGATCTCGACGTGCTTCGCCTCGAGGTGATCCGGGGCGATTGGCGATGTCCGATCAAGTCTCCAGGGGGGGTTCGCGGCGGACACGGACGGACCGAGGAGGGAACTGAGGCTTGCCCGCTGCAGCGCTTTGAACGCCTCCCGATCGGCCGCGTGAGCCGTCACGAAGCGGACCTCGCCCA
Organism: uncultured Actinomycetota bacterium; assembly: GCA_963820035.1. Lineage (GTDB taxonomy): Bacteria > Actinomycetota > Actinomycetes > Propionibacteriales > Nocardioidaceae > JAWWPG01. Next base: position 237,646 of record CAWFYK010000002.1, read on the forward strand.
GATTGATCGTCGTGACCCGCCAGTTGTGACCGGTGCAGTCATGGCCGGGAAGTATGAACGACTCGAACCAGGTGCGCATCATCCAGGCCCGATTCGGCGCCACAGCATGGATCTGGAGCCCCACGAATCCCCAAGGTGCTACGTTGCCGTCCTCGCCATCCATCAGGTCCTTCGCCTGCCCCAGACTGAAAGCCTTCCTCCCTACATCACCCGACTCGAGGACCATGGCGGTCTTGGCCATCCACCTCTCGAGCACACGAATGTCCTGCGCAGAAAGCTCGACTTCCTGGCCAAGTGCCATCCGGCGGATGGATTCGTCGGCACGCTCCTCGAGTCGGTTCATCCATTGGCTGTTGCAGTCCTCGCACACGGTGCTGACCGTCTCTGAAAGCGCGGGATGATTGCGAAGGGTCTCGTCGATGCGACTCATCGGGCCGTAGAGACCATCTCGATGCCAGCCGTCGCGATACTGGACGTTCTGTAGATCCAGTATTTTTCTCCACTTCTTGGCCAAGACATGCTCCCGCCGAAGGCGCTTGTTCTCGTGGCAAAACATGCATATCCGCACGGGCCGCTTGTCGGCATCGACTATCAGCATCCTTTGCAGGGTAGCCCGTGAGTCAAACACCAGAATGGAGGGAGCACGCGACGGGGCCAAGACCCCCGCCACCACGAGGAGGCGGGGGTCGGGTCCCTCTGAGTCCACGCCGGCGCGATCACCCGACGGACACTCGGCGACCCGATGATCTTCATGGGCCCACCGCGTCCCGAGAGAGTTTTAAGGTGTGCATATGGCCATTGCGACGTGGATCGGCGTTGTCATCGCTGGTGCGCTCGGCGTCTGGGGGATCCGTCAGGCGGCGAAGGCGAACGAGCACTCGGCCGAGGCGGCCGCTGGTCGCTTGACGTTGAGCAGGACGGAAGTGTGCACGTCGAGTGACGGCAAGGGGTCATACGCCCACTCCTCGACCGCTGACCTGAGCGGCCCTCTGGTGCGAGCTGTCGTTTCCGGCGTCGAGTTCTTGCGCCAGCGAGGTCAACCCCAGGCCGGCGTTTGGGCGATCGCAACCAGGTCGAGGATGTGCAGCGCGAGCTGGCGGGCGTCTTCGAGTGTCAGCTCGGGGTAGTCGCCGTTCAGGTAGACGCGCGGCGGCCAGTAGTTCTCGTCCTGGGGGTCGGCCACCAGGGACACGGTTACGCCCTCTAGGGGGCCGTGCGCGTCCCCGAAGTATGCCTCGGAGCTGTTGTGGATGATCGTGGCGCCTTCGTCTCCTATCGGGAGGTGAGTGGTGCACCACGGCGGGCAGGGAGTGGCGACTGCGGTGGCTTGGGCTGTGGTGGTGGTCATGCTGGGTTTCTCCTGTCGGTCTGTCGCTCGACTGAGCGACGCGGATAAAGACCGCCACCGACTGGCCCACAGTTCTGCACGTATCCTGCACGGCTGGATTCCATGACTCCGGATTATGCCTCTGACCTGCGATGTTGTAAGTGGGCGATACTGGGATCGAACCAGTGACCTCTTCCGTGTCAGGGAAGCGCGCTACCGCTGCGCCAATCGCCCTCAGGTGGTGCTAACCCCCTAGCCGTGCCTAGAGGTGGAGACGGGATTTGAACCCGTGTAGACGGATTTGCAGTCCGTTGCCTCGCCTCTCGGCCACTCCACCGCGGGATGGGTCCGCCGAGACCCGCTCCGAGCGGACGACGGGATTCGAACCCGCGACCCTCACCTTGGCAAGGTGATGCTCTACCAACTGAGCCACGTCCGCAAGCGCCGCTGGGGTCAGCGGTGCGAATGAAGAGACTAGCCGATTCCCATGAGCGCTCAAACTCTGGGTCCGCGGGTGCCCTACGCTGAGTTCATGTATGCGTGGTGCAACGGTGAGCTCCTCGATCCGAAGGCTCCGGCTCTGTCGGTGCTCGACCACGGGGTCACCGTGGGGGATGGGGTGTTCGAGGTCCTGAAGGTCGTCGACAACGTGCCGTTCGCCCTCACGCGGCACCTCAGGCGGCTGACCCGCTCAGCGCGCGGCCTGGGTCTCCCTGAACCCGACCACGGTCTCGTCAAGCAGGCGATCAAGGCCGTTCTCGACGGCCGAGATCTGGAGAGCGGCCTGGTGAGGGTCACGTTCACGGCCGGGATCTCGCCCCTCGCCTCCAACCGTGCCACCGAGTCGCCGTCACTCGTCGTCGTGGCCAAGGAAGCCCCCGGCCGCAGCCGTCGTACCGCCGCCGTCACGGTCCCGTGGCCGCGCAACGAGCGGGGAGCCCTCGCGGGGCTGAAGACGACGTCGTACGGCGAGAACGTGAAGGCGCTCGCCCACGCGGAGGAGCAGGACGCCACCGAGGCGATCTTCGCGAACACCCTGGGCGAACTGTGCGAGGGCACCGGCACCAACGTCTTCTGTGTCTCGGACGGCGTCGTCGCGACGCCGCCCCTGTCGTCCGGCTGCCTGGCGGGGATCACCCGCGAGCTCGTCATCGAGTGGTACGACGTGCACGAGCGCGACATCTCGATGGCCGAGCTCGCGGAGGCCGACGAGGTCTTCCTCACGTCGACGACAAGGGACGTCCAAGGCCTGAAGCGGCTCGATGGCCGAGAGTGGGGCAAGAAGACGACACCGGTCACCAAGGCTGTCGCGGCGGAATGGGACCGCATGGCCGCCCGCGACATCGACCCCTAGTCCAGAGACGCCTGGCCCTTCGACCGCTGGTCCTCGGGAGCGTCGCCGAGCAGGCCGTCGAGGAGCCGGCTGAAGCCGCCCTTGACGGCCTGGTTGACGAGCGCCTCGATGGGCCCCCAAGTGCCGCGCATCCGGGCCTCCTCGTGCCAGCGAACCTCGCACCCGGTCTCGGTCGGAGTGACGGTGAGCACCGCCCAGCCGAGCACAGCCCGACCCTGCTTCACGATGCGGGCGAATCCGGGGTCCGTGGAGGTCGGCGGCCGGCTGTAGGTCACCAGCATCGCGTCGTCGAACCCCAGCCGACCGATGCCTGTGCGGGCGACGAAGGACTCGCGCCCTGACGCCGCGTCGACATCGACCTTGATGCGGGTGAGCGGCACGAACTCCTCATGTCGTTGCCAGTCGGTGACCCGGTCCCACGCCTCGGCAGGGCTGAGCCGCGAGCGGCGTACGACGTCGAAACCGGCCACCTCAAGCCTGCTGGGCGAGTTGCTCAGTGCGTTTGCGCTCGCGGTAGGCGGCGACGTGCAGCCGGTTGCCACACGTGCTGGCGTCGCAGTAGCGCTTAGAGCGGTTGCGCGAGAGGTCGAGCAGGACCGCGCGACAGGTCGGCGCCTCGCACAGCCGGAGCCGGTCGATCTCGTTGGCCGTCACGACGTGCGCGAACGCCATGCTTCCGTCGATGGACAGGTGCTCGGCCAGCCTGGCGTCGGGAGCGAAGTAGTGCACGTGCCAGTCGTAGTCGTCGTGGTTCGTGAGCCGGGGCTCGACAGTGGCGTTGGCAAGCAGCTCGTTGGCGAGCGCCGCGGCCATGGACGCGTCCTGCAACCCGAAGAACCGACCGAACCGCCGCCGCACCTTGTGCACCCCACCGAGGTCCCGTGACGTGAGGCGCTCGGCGTTGCTGATCCGGTGCTCCACCACGAAGGCCTCCAGCGCGTCGACGTCGGGCAGCGCCTCCCGGCCGTTGTACGCCGGGTCGGTGTTCACGAGGTCGACGATCGTCTGCAGCGAGTGCTCGATGTCGTGGCTGAACGTCACCTGACCAGGGTAGTCGCGCCAGCCAACGGGTCTCTTCGGTTTGGCGAGCTCGATGCGTTAACCTATGCCGACTGCCGCACGTGCAGCGGCGGGCGATTGGCGCAGTGGTAGCGCGCTTCGTTCACACCGAAGAGGTCGCTGGTTCGAACCCAGCATCGCCCACACATGACCTCCCGGCGGCTCGGCGCTGTCGCCCACCTTTGCCGTGGCGGTCGGGAGCCTCGATTCCGAATCTGCAACCGTATTCCTTGTTGAAAACTGGAATGGGGGGAACTGGACGCGGCAGGCGTCCCCCCACCCCGGAACCCTTGTTTTCCACAGACCTGACGATCCACAACGGCCGTGCACAGGTCGAACACATATGCGGAAACTGTCGGCGACGGGTCGTAAAGTTCTCCGTATGAAAGGCACCCTCGACCCACCCCACACCGCTCGGCGACCCGCGCTCGACGCGTTCGCACAGGCGGTCGACGGCATCGGCGACTTGCTGGCCGGGGTGGCCGGGCTGCCCGGCTGGACATTGACCGAGGACGCCGCCCTGGAACGCCTCGGCGAGCTGCTCGCCGTCCGCGCCGCCGTCGACGAACTGACCGCACGGGTCACCGCCACCGTGTTGGCCCGTGACGTGCCCCGCCTCGCCGGGGCGGCATCGGCGAAAGCGTGGCTGATGACCACCCACGGCCTGTCGTCTACCGACGCGCACCGGCTGATCGCGCACAGCCGGGTCGCCGACACCGACCAACCCGTCTGCGACCGCACCACCCGCCCAGCCGTCAGCCATGGTGCAGACGGCGGTAACTCGGCCGGAGACCTCGACAACCTCGGCGACCGCGGCCACATCGATGGGACGATGACGTGGACCGGTACGGCGTGGTGACGGGTGGCCGGTGTGAACCGACCCGACGAGCCTGGGCCAGCGGCGGCCTGTCCGCGGAACGGGCGGTGCTGGTCGGCCGGGCGGTCACCGACGTCGGGGATCACATCCCCGTCGAGGCGACCGACCGGCTGCAACACCACCTGCTGCGACTCTCACCCCGGCCTGACCTACCAGCAGCTGAAGACCGTCTGCCGGCATGCGGTCGAGGTGGTCGACCCCGACGCCGCCGACAAGAAACTCGAAGCCCAGCTCCGCGACGCCGAGACCCGCGCGTTGCAGCAGGCGGTCTGCCGGATCTGGAAGACCGGCGACGGCACCACCCGCGGCACCTTCACCATCCCCGACCTGACCGGCGACCTGCTGCTGACCGCCCTGAACGCGTTCGCCGCACCACGCCGCGACCCACGCCACCGCCGCCGAGAAGGCGACCCCACCCTGGCCGACCCGGCCGACCCCCAGACCGACACAGCCGACGGGGTGGGAGACGACCCGGAGCGGTTGTCGTACCCGCAGCGGCTCGGCCGGGCCCTCGTCGAGCTCGCCGAACACCTCCCCACTGACGGGCTGCCCCAACACGGCGGCACGAACACCACCCTGGTCATCACCACCGACCTGACCCGGCTGCAGACCGGCCTCGGCGAAGCCATCCTGGACACCGGCACCGCGATCAGCATCGGCCAAACCCGCCGGCTCGCCTGCAACGCCCAGCTGATCCCCGCCGTCCTCGACGGCCCCTCGACCATCCTCGACCTCGGCATGGCCCGGCGACTGTTCAACCGCCACCAACGCCTCGCCCTGGCGCTGCGAGACCAAGGCTGCATCTGGCCCGGCTGCGACCGGCCCCCCGCCTGGACAGAAGCCCACCACCTCACCACATGGACCGACGGCGGACCCACCGACCTCAACAACGGCTGCCTGCTCTGCGTCTACCACCACCACCTCGTCCACACCGACACCGGTTGGACCATCCGAATGGCACCCGACGGCCACCCCCACGTCATCCCACCCAAACGCCTCGACCCCACCCAAACCCCCCGACGACACCAACGCTTCCCCTACGACCCCCTCTGCTGAACGGGCGAAGCCTGGCCGACCTCAGGTCAGATCGGCACCCGCCTCGGTTTCGGCCGACGTCGTGCCCGGGCATTTCGGGTTCGGGCACGTCATCACGGTGACGACCTCGCCCGGCTCATGGCCGTCCGGGTCGTTGTCGCCGGCGCGGGTCGTCCTCGGTTCGAGACCGGTGCCGCACACCTCACAACGCTCGAAGTCCTCATACTCCACCGTCATCGCGACTCCTTCGCCGGATCAGAGCTCGATGCTCAAACCCTCCACGGGCATTCTCCCCACGTCCGAGCCCACGGGTCACAGAGACCCGCCGACACCTCACGACGATGGCCTCGATTCCATCTCAGGGTGAACCGTTGGTGATTCGGCGCCGTGGTGACTCTGTGCCGGTCAATGAGTCCGGAGCAGCAGCAGTCCCATTCAGAGGGCATCGGGAGCAGTCATGATCAGCAGCAGGCTCATCGTCGGGTTCATGGCGGTCGCCGCTCTGATCGTCGTCCTCGCCATCGTCTACAGCGGTGGCGGAGCAGGCGGCGCGGGCGTCAGCGGCTATTAGTGCCGCCGCCTGCTCCGTCCAGGAGTTGCCTCGACGAGGTCGCAGCCGACCCCTACTTCTCGGCCAAGGCGCGGATGGCATGCGCGAAGTTGGCGATGTCGCCGTACTGCCGGACGGAGGCGGCCTCGTCTTCCGTCATCGCCCCGACGGCGACCTTGTGCACCCGCAGCACTGTCGCCTCGCCGTCGGCCTCGAAGAGATACTCGGTGTCCAGGATCGTTCCGGCCATGATCCGACGTCGACCAGGACTCCGAGGTGCTGCATCACGGCATATCGGCTGAGTCCGGGCAGCTTCGCCGCGAGCTCTCCCGTCGTCGCGGGAGCCACCCGAAGCAGGTCGAGCAACTGCCGGCGCCACGGGTTCGCGAGCGCCCGCCACAGACCTGCCGATCTGTCAGCGCAAAGCCCAGCGCCTGCCGTCCCAGTGCTCGATGAGCGGGTCGGGCCAGGGGCCCCGCGAGGATCGAAGGCCGACCGCCCAAGCGTCCGTCGTCGTATCAGCGCTGACCGCATACAGGTTCGAGCCGTGTCCTGGGTTCGGGCTCGCCACCTGCGTCCAGCGGCGCCCATCCCAGTGCGTGAGAAGGGTCTTGCGCCTCGCGGAGCCCCCCGCCCAGACGTCATGCGATGACGTGGAACTGACCCCCGCGAACGTGGCGAACTGCCCCCGGGCTGGCGGCGAGGTGGTCCATCTGGTGCCGTCCCAATGCATGATCAACGTCCTGGTGCCGCGTCTTCCGCCGTAGGCACCGACGGCCCATACGTCGTTGGCTGACACTGCCGTCACTCCCCACAGCTCGTTCTGACGGCGCAGTCCCGGGTTGGGGCTGGCGACCCGCGTCCAGGCCGTCCCGTCCCAGTGCTCAGTGAATGTCGCCTCGCCGCCGCGGCGGAAGGTGATGCCGACGATCCATGCGTCGTTGCTCGACACGGCGTTCACGGACTCGAGCGCCGGTCCGTCTTCACCGGGGTCGGGGCCGGGGACGATCGTCCACGTCTTTCCATCCCAGTGCTCGATCAGGCTGTGAGGCCCGCCGAATCCCACCGCCCACACGTTCCTGCTGGTCACCGCATCGACCGCGAAGAGCGACGCCTGCTTTCCTGGACTGGGGCTCGGGATCCGTGTCCAGCGATGACCGTCCCAATGATCGACGAGCGTGTCGCGGGTGCCGCGTCGGCCGTAGGCCGTCCCGACGGCCCAGACATCCTTGGGGCTCAGTGCGCTTGCGGCGAGCACGTCTGTGCCGACCTCGGTCCGGTTCGGACTTGCTTGGCGGCTCCACTTCGTGCCATCCCAGTGCTCGATGAGTGGTCTCAGGTGGTGGCCTGAGACGAAGCGGTAGCCGACAGCCCACGCGTTCGTCGGGGACAGAGCGGTGACGCCGTTGAGCACCCCACCCCTGACCTCGCGTGGTAGCGCAGAAGGTCTCGTCGACCAGGACGTGTGGGTTGTGGCAGCTGCCGGCATCGCGACCAAGGTGCCCGCCGCCAATGCCAGGCCGATGCTGCCCGTCGTACGCGAGCGAAACAGGAGTCTCATGAGATTTCCCCAGTCCTCTAACGACGTCCCTTTCTCACAGGGCGTGTGCGGTGAGTATGCGTCCGGATCCGACCCTGAGCAATGACCACCAACGGTGTACGCCGGGGCGCATCGATCCAGTGCCGGGGCCGATGCGGGAAACGGGTGCGACGTGCAACAGGGCCGCTCGATACGATCGGACTCATCCGCCGTACGGCGGCATCCACTCGTGAAGGAGCATCTCGTGTCCGACATCCGCGTCACCACTGTCCGCGCAGGCCAGCGTGCCGAGCGGGTCGTGACGACGGGCACGAAGGCATGGGAGCTCTTCCGGGACGAGCCCGAGGTCATCGCCGCTCGGGTCGACGGGGAGCTGCGCGACCTCGCCGTCGAGCTCGGTGAGGGCGCCGAGGTCTCGCCGGTCGAGATCGACAGTGACGACGGCCGGGCGATCCTGCGGCACTCGACCGCCCATGTGATGGCTCAGGCGGTGCAGGAGCTGTTCCCGCAGGCGCGGCTGGGGATCGGGCCGCCGATCACGGATGGCTTCTACTACGACTTCGACGTGCCGGAGCCGTTCCGACCCGAGGACATCGAGGCGATCGAGGCGCGGATGCGCAAGATCGTGAAGGAGGGCCAGCGGTTCGCCCGCCGCGCGGTCGACGACGAGGAGGCCGGCGCCGAGCTGGCCGACGAGCCCTACAAGCTCGAGCTGGTCGGTCTCAAGGGTTCAGCGTCGGAAGTCGCCGACTCGGATGCCGGTGTCGAAGTTGGATCGGGGGACCTCACGATCTACGACAACCTGAGACGCGACGGATCCCTCGCCTGGAAGGACCTCTGTCGGGGTCCGCACCTGCCGACAACGAAGCGCATCCCGGCCTTCAAGCTGATGCGCTCGGCGGCGGCGTACTGGCGCGGAGACGAGCGCAACCCTCAGCTGCAGCGGATCTATGGCACCGCGTGGGAGTCCAAGGAGGCGCTCGCGGCGTACCTCGATCGGCTCGAGGAGGCGGCCCGCCGCGACCATCGCCGTCTCGGCGCGGACCTGGACCTGTTCAGCTTCCCCGAGGAGATCGGCTCTGGTCTCGCCGTGTTCCACCCCAAGGGTGGAGTGCTTCGCAAGGTGATGGAGGACTACTCGCGAGCCCGGCATGTGGAGGCCGACTATGACTTCGTGAACAGCCCGCACATCAGCAAGTCCACACTCTTCGAGACCTCCGGCCACCTCGACTGGTTCGCCGACGGGATGTACCCGCCGATGCACGTCGATGAGGAGCGGGCGCCCGATGGCAGCGTCCGCAAGCCCGGCCAGGACTACTACCTGAAGCCGATGAACTGTCCCTTCCACTGCCTGATCTTCCGGGCTAGGGGCCGTTCGTACCGCGAGCTGCCGCTCCGCCTGTTCGAGTTCGGCTCTGTCTACCGCTATGAGAAGTCCGGTGTGGTCCACGGGCTCACCCGAGTCCGCGGCCTGACCATGGACGACGCCCACATCTTCGTGGCTCAGGAGCAGGTGGAGGATGAGCTGGCCAAGCTGCTCACCTTCGTGCTCCAGCTCCTCAAGGACTACGGGCTTGACGACTTCTATCTCGAGCTGTCGACGAAGGATCCCGACAAGTACATCGGCTCCGACGAGGTCTGGGAGCGCGCCACCGAGACGCTGCACAAGGTTGCGGTCGCCTCCGGCCTCGAGCTGGTGCCCGACCCCGGCGGCGCTGCGTTCTACGGTCCGAAGATCTCCGTACAGGCGCGCGACGCGATCGGGCGCACCTGGCAGATGTCGACGATCCAGCTGGACTTCAACGAGCCCGAGCGTTTCGGACTTGAATACACGGCGGCCGACGGGTCGCGAAAGCGGCCCGTGATGATCCACCGGGCGCTCTTCGGCTCGATCGAGCGCTTCCTTGCCGTCCTCACGGAGCACTACGCCGGCGCCTTCCCGCCGTGGCTCGCGCCCGTGCAGGTCGTCGCCATCCCGATCGCGGAGCGGCACGCCGACTACTTGCGAGAGATCGCCAGCCGGCTCAAGGGCGACGGGATCCGGGTGGAGGTCGACGACTCCGATGACCGGATGCAGAAGAAGATCCGCAACGCACAACTGCAGAAGGTTCCCTTCATGGTGATCGCGGGGGACCGCGACATCGAGGAGGGCGCGGTGTCATTCCGCTACCGTGACGGCCTTCAGGACAACTCGGTGCCGGTCGACGAGGCCGTCGCACGGATCCTGAGCGCCGTGGCGACGCGGGAGCAGGTGTGACGGTCGACGAGCCGACGGAGGGCGTCGGGGAGCCTGACTCGTTCGAGCGGTTGTGGACGCCCCATCGGATGGCCTACATCCAAGGGGAGAACAAGCCAGCGACGTCGGACTCGGGCGAGTGCCCGTTCTGCCGGGTGCCGGTCCTGCCCGACGACGAGGGCCTGGTCGTACGACGGGGAGAGGTCGCCTTCGCCGTGCTCAACCTCTACCCCTACAGCCCCGGGCACCTGATGCTCTGTCCCTACCGGCACGCCGCCGACTACACCGAGCTGTCGGTGGAGGAGAGCACCGAGATCGCTTCGTTGACACAGCAGGCGATCGCCACCCTGCGTGTCGTGTCGGGTCCGGCCGGCTTCAACATCGGCATCAACCAAGGGGCCGTCGCGGGCGCGGGGATCGCCGCCCACCTGCACCAGCACGTCGTACCTCGCTGGGGTGGTGACACCAACTTCATGCCCGTCGTCGCGCGCACGAAAGTTCTGCCGCAGCTGCTTCGCGACACTCGGGACTTGCTCGCTGACGCCTGGCGCTGAGAGGAAGAAGGTGACGGTTCGGCCGGAAGAACCTGACGGCTCGGCGGTAAGAACCTGACGGCTCGGCGGTAAGAACCTGACGGCTCGGCGAGGGGTTATGGGGTCTCGGTGAGCTTCGCGGCGATGTGGGAGGGTACCGCTTCGTAGCGGGCGAACTCGCGGCTGAACGTGCCGGTTCCGTGGCTGAGCGATCGGAGCTCCGTCGCATAGCGCACCAGCTCCAGCTGCGGCGCCTCCGCGCGCACGAGGGTGCGGCCGGTACCGACCGGCTCGGTGCCGATCACCCGCGCCCGCCGGGTCGACAGGTCACCCATCACCGCGCCCATGTAGTCGTCGTCGATGAGCACGTCCACCTCGTCGATCGGCTCCAGCAGGCTGATCCCCGCCGCGTGGGCCGCCTCTCGCAGCGCGAGCGATCCCGCGGTCTGGAAAGCCATGTCGCTCGAGTCGACGCTGTGCGCCTTGCCGTCGAAGAGCGTGACCTTGATGTCGACGACCGGGTAGCCGGCGGCGAGGCCGCGTTCGAGCTGGGCCCGGACGCCCTTCTCGACGCTCGGGATGAACTGTCGCGGCACGGAGCCGCCGACGACCTTGTCGACGAACTCGAACCCGCCGCCGGGCTCGAGCGGCTCGACCGTGACGTCGCACACCGCGAACTGTCCGTGACCGCCGCTCTGCTTCACGTGACGACCGTGACCGTTGGCCTTGGTCGAGAACGTCTCCCGCAGCGGGACGCGCACGTCGACCTGGTCGACCTGGACGCCGAACCGGTTGCGGAGCCGGTCGAGCAGGACGTCGGCATGCGCCTCGCCCATGCACCACAGCACCAGCTGTCCGGTCTCCGGGTTGTGCTCGATCCGGACCGTCGGGTCCTCGGCCGCAAGCCGCGCCAGCGCCGCGCCCAGCTTGTCCTCGTCTGCCTTCGCGTGGGCTACCAGCGCGAACGGGAGCAGCGGGTCGGGCATCGACCAGGGCTCCATGACGAGCGGGTTGTCCTTGTCGCTCAGAGTGTCGCCGGTCTCGGCGCGGGAGAGCTTGGCGATCGCGCAGATGTCGCCCGCGATGCAGGCGGTGCTCGGACGCTGCACCTTGCCGAGGGGTGATGACAGCGCGCCGATGCGCTCGTCCTCGTCGTGGTCCTCGTGGCCGCGGTCGTGGTCGCTGAACTCGGAGAAGTGGCCCGATACGTGCACGGTCGCATCGGGGTGGACAGTGCCGGAGAAGACCCGGGTCAGGCTGATCCGGCCGACGTAGGGGTCCGACGTGGTCTTGACGACCTCGGCGACCAGCGAGCCGTTGGGGTCGCAGGCGAGTCCCTCGACCGGCTTGCCGGCGGACGTGTAGACCGCGGGGAAGGGGTGCTCGGAGGGGGGCGGAAACGCCGAGGTGATGATCTCGAGGAGCTCGTCGAGGCCCAGCCCCGACAACGCGCACACCGGGACAGCCGGGAAGAAGGACGCGTGGGCCACCGCCTTCTCCAGGTCGTCGATGAGGAGCTTCGTGTCGATGTCCTCACCGTTCATGTAGCGGTCCATGAGGCTCTCGTCCTCGGACTCCTCGATGATGCCTTCGATCAGGGTGCCGCGGCTGTCGTCGATGAGCAGCTGCTCGTCCTCGCTGGGCTGCCGCACGGCCCGCTCGCTGCCGGAGTAGTCGGAGACCGTCTGGGAGATCAACGCGGCCAGGTCGTCGACCTCCGAACCTGGGTGTGGCACCGGGACGTAGAGCGGGATGACCTTGTCGCCGAACGCGTCCTGTGCCGCCGCCAGCACGCCCGCATAGTCCGCCCGCGCGTGGTTCAGCTTGCTGATCACGACGGTGCGCGGCATGCCGACCGCCTCGCACTCCTGCCAGAGCGCCTTCGTGAGACCGTCGACGCCCTCGCTGGCCGAGACGACGAAGAGCGCGCAGTCGGCCGCCCGCAGGCCGGCCCGCAGGTCGCCGACGAAGTCGGCGTAGCCGGGAGCGTCGAGCAGGTTCACCTTCACGCCATCCACCATCACAGGCGCGAGGGAGAGACCGACGGAGCGTTGCTGCCGGACCTCGGCCTCGTCGTAGTCGCTGGTGGTGGTGCCCTCCTCGACGGAGCCCATCCGGGTCGTCGTACCCGTGGCCGCAAGCAACGCCTCGACGAGCGTGGTCTTGCCCGACCCTGCCGGCCCCACCAACACCACGTTCCGGATGGCGTCTGGTGAGGCGGGTTGCGCCGCGGCGGCATCACCCGCGCTCGTTGCTGCGTTCCTCGTCGGCATCTGGCCACTCCTTTGCCTGTCGGTACGACGGGTGGTCTCGCGAGCACCGGGCGAGACACGCCAGCCGGATCTATCCAGAGGGTCTACCCTTCACCCGCAACGCCGACGGCACAAGGGCTTCGGGCGACTGCGGCCCGGTAACATCATCGGCACGCCCCACCACCGCCCAGCCCAGGAAGAAGCCGTAGCCACCGATGCTCGACCGCTTTCGGATGTTCTGGACCAAGGTGATCGCCCCGTTGGCCAACCTCCTCATGCGGCTCGGTGTCTCTCCGGACATGGTGACGATCGTCGGGACCATCGGCGTCGTCGTCGGGGCGCTCGCGTTCTTCCCACGCGGCGACCTCTGGCTCGGCGTCGTGGTCATCACCGTCTTCGTCTTCTCCGACCTCATCGACGGCTACATGGCCCGAACCCTGGGGCTGTCGTCGAAGTGGGGCGCCTTCCTCGACTCGACGCTCGACCGGATGGGCGACGCTGCGATCTTCGCAGGCCTCGCGATCTGGCTCTTCGAGGGCGGTGACGACGACGTGCTGGCCTACGTCGCGCTCTGGGCGCTCGTGATGGGGTCGGTCACCTCTTACACCAGGGCCAGGGCCGAGAGCCTGGGCATGACCGCGAAGGGCGGGATCGCCGAGCGAGCCGACCGGCTCGCGGCCGTGCTGGTCTTCACGTTCTTCTCCGACGTGCTCGACCTCCCGATCCTGCTCACGATCGTGCTCTGGGTGCTGGCGGTCGCCAGCACCATCACCGTCATCCAGCGGATGGTCCTGGTCCGCCGCCAGGCGTTCGCCGAGCCGCGGCCACTCCCTTGACCCGCCGACCACCGCCTCGCGAGAAGCTGGTGGACTACGCGTTCGGCGTCGGATGGGCGGTCACTCGGCATGCTCCCGAGCCGGTGGCGGCCCGGGTCTTGGAGAGCGCCGCCGACCGACTGTGGAAGCAGCACGGTGCCGGTGTCAGCCAGCTCGAGGCGAACCTACGCCGGGCCGCGCCCGAGCTCGACGATGCCGGGCTCCGAGAGCTCTCGCAGCGGGCGATGCGGTCGTACTTCCGCTACTGGCACGAGGCGTTCCGGCTGCCGTTCTGGCCGCACCGGCGGATCGTCGACATGGTGGTCACGACGAACGAGTCGGTGCTCCGAGACGTCTTCGCCGAAGGTCGCGGGGCGATCGTCGCGCTTCCGCACATGGCCAACTGGGACCTCGCGGGCGCCTGGGCATGTCTGACCGGGCTGCCGGTGTCCACGATCGCGGAGCGGCTTCGCCCGGAGTCCCTGTTCGACCGCTTCGTCGCCTATCGGGCCGAGCTCGGCATCGAGGTCGAGGCGATGTCGGGGTCGGGCGACCCGCTCGCGGCCATGCGGGCCGCCCTCGACCGCGGCCGGGTGGTCTGCCTGCTCGCCGACCGGTCCTTCGGGAAGGGCGGCGTCGATGTCACCCTGCTCGGGGAGACTGCCCGACTGCCAGGCGGGCCCGCGGTCCTGTCGAGAGTCAGCAAGGTGCCGGTGATCGTCGCGACCCCGAGCTATCACGGTCCACTGCTCCACCTCGAGATCAGCGACCCGATCGAGCGGGTCCCCGGCCGCAACGGCGTGGTGACGATGACCCAACGCGTCGCCGACGAGTTCAGCACGAACATCAGACGGGGCCCGCAGGACTGGCACATGCTCCAGCGGGTCTTTGCGCGCGACCTGGATAACGCATCCCGTGATGACAACGGCAGGCACCGGGACCGACAGCCGGAGGCAGCGCCGTGAGACCGCTTCGGGTCGGCCTGGTCTGCCCCTACTCGCTCGATGTGCCCGGCGGGGTCCAGAACCACGTACGCGACCTGGCCGCAGTCCTGGCCGAGCGCGGGCATCCCGTCCAGGTGCTCGCTCCGGGAGAGCCGTCGAGCGACCTCCCGGCCTACGTGACGACGGCCGGGAAGGCGGTGCCGGTGCGGTTCAACGGCTCGGTGGCACGGATCGCCTTCGGTCCGCGGGCCGTCTCCCGGGTGCGCCGGTGGCTGGCCGACGGCGAGTTCGACGTCCTCCATGTCCACGAGCCGTCCGCTCCGAGCGTCTCTCTCCTGGCGCTCTGGGCGAGTGACGTGCCGGTCGTCGGCACCTTCCACTCGGCGATGTCGCGGTCGCGGGCGATGTCCTCGACGGTCACCCTGCTGCGCCCGGCGATGGAGAAGATCAGTGCCCGGATCGCCGTGTCGGAGGCCGCCCGCGCCACGCTCGTCCAGCACGTCGGTGGTGAGCCCGTGGTGATCCCCAACGGTGTGTCGTGTGCCGCCTTCGCCGATGCGGAGCTGCGCGGAGAGTGGACCACCCCAGGTCCGACGATCGCGTTCCTCGGTCGAATCGACGAGCCGCGCAAGGGCCTTGCCGTGCTGTTGGCCGCGCTTCCGTCGGTCCTGCGGGAGCATCCGACCGCCCGGCTGCTTGTTGCCGGCAGCGGAGACGCGGCGGCCTGGATCGCCGGCCTCGGCGAGCTCTCGTCCCACGTGACGTTTCTCGGGCAGGTCAGCGACGCCGACCGAGCCTCGCTGCTGGCGTCGGCGACGGTCTACGTGGCGCCACAAATCGGTGGCGAGAGCTTCGGGATCGTGCTGGTCGAGGCGATGTCGGCCGGTACGGCGGTCGTGGCGAGCGCGCTGCCTGCCTTCCGGGCCGTCCTCGGGGGCGGTGAGCTCGGCGAGCTCTTCGCGGTCGGCGACTCCGCCGACCTGGCCCAGGCGCTCGGCGGGCTGCTCAACGAGCCGGACCGGCGTACGGCGATGTGCCGGCGGGCGGCGACGGCGGCACGACGCTATGACTGGAGCGTGCTGGTGGGCGACATCGAGGCGGTCTACGCAGCCGTCGTCGCGATGCCCGCATCGGTCGGCGGCTGATGGGCGGCGCCTCCGGCTGGCTGACGCTCGCCGTGGTGCTGGTGGTGGTTGCGGCGCTGCTCGCCGCGTGGTTCTCGTGGACCGCCGGCCGACTCGACCGGATGCACCTTCGGGTGGAGGCGGCCGGGGCGTCCCTGCAGGCGCATCTGCATCACCGGAGCTCGGTGGCCACCGAGCTGGCCAGCGGAGGTCTCACCGACCCGGCCTCTGCGCTGTTCCTGCTGGAGTCGGCACGTGCTGCTCGGGAGAGTGAGGGGTGGGGAGCCGACCACTGGAGTGCCGAGTCCGACCTGACGGCGGCGCTCTATGCCGTGGACCTGCCGCCCAGTGCCGACGAGCCCCTGATGGCGGAGCTGCTCGACACGGCGCGCAAGGTCGGGATGGCACGACGGATCCACAACGACGTCGCCGCGACGACACAGCGCCTCCATGAACGACGGCGCGTGCGATGGTTCCATCTGGCCGGTCATGCCGTGCCGCCCGACATGGTCGACTTCGACGACCGGTCCGACTTCGGACCGGGCCCGCCACCGGCGTGAGGCAGACTGCAGGCCATGACGACTTCTGCCGCCCGACGGCTCTGGTGGACCATCGAGACCTTGCACGACCTGGTCTACTTCGCGCCTGCCGTCCGGCAGACCGGTCTGGCCCTGGGCCTTCGGGGCTACTGGATGACGTACTTCGCTTTTCGTGCGGCGCCCCTGGGAGCGGTCGGGTCGGCGCCGGTCGTGGCAATCTTCGGCGGGTTCGCCCCTGACATGGTCGCCAAGGCACTCCCGGACGCGTGGTCGCGAGTGTCGCCCGCCGGCTGTCTCGAGACGCGAGCCGCGGTGGCGGCCGACGCGCTCGTCGAGGTCGGTGTCGACCCCGATGCGTGTGTGGTCGCCGGGCGGCTGCTGACCCCCGCCGTCGCCGGCGCAGATCCGACGGGACGGCCGCTGTTCGCCGCCAACGCGTCGGTCGACATGCCCACCGACCCGGTGGCCGCGCTCTGGCAGCTGTCGGCCAGCCTGCGCGAGCACCGGGGCGACGGCCACATCGCCGCGCTGGTGGCTGCCGGCATCAGTGGGTTGGAGGCCCACCTGCTCCAGGTGGCGGCCGGACGTTATCCCGGCGACGTGGTCCGCGCCGCCCGAGGCTGGTCCGAGCAGGACTGGGCAGCGGCGGCTACCCGCCTCATCGACCGCGGTCTGCTGTCGAACGACGAGAGCCCGGCCCTCAGCACGGCGGGCGGCGACCTCCTCGACGACATCGAGAACCGCACCGACGAGGCGTCCTGGACAGGCTGCCTGGCCGTGCTCGGCGAGCCCGTCGTCGAGCAGGTCATCGCGACGCTCCAGCCATCGGTGGACGCCGTCCGGTCCTCCGGGGTGATTCCGGACTTCAACCCGACCGGGCTACCGGTGGACGGCTGACGGGATGCTCGTCTCGGCGACCTGCGTCAACCAGAAGCGCATGTTCGCGGCCTGGTCGAGGTTGCTCCCAGGCGGATTGTCGGCCAGCAGCTGGTGCCACGTCTCGAAGCGATGGACCGGTCCGAAGACGAGCGCCAGAGCGGCGATTTCTCGGAGCTCATCGAGGCTACCGATGTCCGACCACGTCTCGAGGTAGCCGTCCACGACACGTCTGACGCGTCGGTCAGTCGCGTCGACTCCCCACTCTCGGCACAGCATCCGGACCGGGAGCCACATCGTCGTGAACGGATGGGCCCAGAGTGCGTCCCCGAAGTCGAAGAACCGCAGCGTCGTCTCGTCGGCTCGCGGGATGAACGTGTTGTTGGGGTGCAGGTCGTTGTGCTCCAGGGACTCGAGTGGTGGCCCGCAAGAGTGGAGGAGGTCGGCCACGTGGCGCAGCTTGGGCACTGCTTCGAGCACCCGGTCCGCGAGCTCCCCCGGGAGGTGGAGCGGGTCGGCCCGATGCAACGTCCGCATCTGCGTGACCGCGTGCTCCAGGTGACCGGGGACCAGGTCCGGCGTGAACCGCGGCAGACCGGCCGCGGCCAGCTCCTCCCGGTGACCCCTCACCCGGCGCTGCAGGTCGGCGTACTCCGACACGACCCGGACCCACTGCTGCTCGTCGCTGCCGCTGAGCGTCGCGAGCGTCGCCCCATGGTCGGGAGTGAGCAACCACCCCCGGGAGCGATCGACGGCCAGGGGTATGACGACATGCCCCGGCGCGAGCCGTCCGAGCTCGTCGATGACCGCCGCCTCTGAACGCTGGGCCGGGTGGTTCTCCTTGAACCAGAGGCGACCCCGGCTCGTCGGCACCGTGAGCTGCGTGGACCACATCCGGATCCGGTGCTGCTCGATCGGACCGGTGAGCTCGAGACCAGCCTCCACGACCTCGGTCCGGATCCAGTCCTCGACCTCCAGGCGCCAGGACTCGCCCGACCACACGGACGGCATGAAGATGGCCACGCCCGCACCGTAGTGGTGGCCCGGGCCGGCGTCGAGCCGGGCTTATCGAGTTGGAGCCGGAACGGTCCCACGCCGTACGATGGGGGCATCCACCCACGGCCGAATTCACCTCAACGCGGCCGATCGACGGCAGAAGGCTCACACGTGACTCAAGAGACACCCCAGCAAAGCAGCGGCGCTCACACCGGCACCGCGAAGGTGAAGCGCGGCATGGCCGAGATGCTCAAGGGAGGCGTGATCATGGACGTGGTCACCGCCGACCAGGCGAAGATCGCCGAGGACGCCGGAGCGGTCGCCGTCATGGCGCTCGAGCGGGTGCCCGCGGACATCCGGGCGCAAGGTGGAGTCTCCCGGATGAGCGACCCCGACATGATCGACGGCATCATCAGCGCGGTCTCCATCCCGGTGATGGCCAAGGCCCGCATCGGGCACTTCGTCGAGGCGCAGGTCCTTCAGAGCCTCGGCGTCGACTACGTCGACGAGTCGGAGGTCCTGACGCCGGCGGACTACACGAACCACATCGACAAGTGGCAGTTCACGGTGCCCTTCGTCTGCGGCGCTACCAACCTCGGCGAAGCGCTGCGACGCATCACCGAGGGCGCGGCGATGATCCGGTCCAAGGGCGAGGCAGGCACCGGCGACGTCTCCAACGCGACGACCCACATGCGAGCGATCGGAGGTGAGCTGCGCCGGCTGTCGACGCTGAGCGAGGACGAGCTGTTCGTCGCCGCCAAGGAGCTGCAGGCGCCCTACGACCTCGTCAAGGAGGTCGCCCGGGCCGGCAAGCTCCCGGTGGTGCTGTTCACCGCGGGTGGGATCGCGACCCCTGCCGACGCTGCGATGATGATGCAGCTGGGCGCCGAAGGCGTGTTCGTCGGGTCCGGAATCTTCAAGGCCGGCAACCCGGCCGAGCGGGCAGCGGCCATCGTCAAGGCCACCACCTTCTTCGACGACCCCGACGTGATCGCCAAGGTGTCGCGCGGTCTGGGGGAGGCCATGGTCGGCATCAACGTCGACGACATCCCGCAACCTCACCGGCTCGCCGAGCGCGGCTGGTAGCACGTCAGTCAGTTGAGCAAATGGCGATCGGAAGCCTCGACAAGGCCGGCCGGATCGAGCAGCTGCACGCCTACGCGCGGTGCCTCATGTGGTCGGGCTACCGCGGCGACGACGAGGTGCGAGCCGACCTCTACGAGGCGGCGCTGGCCGAGGAGCGTGACCCGGAGCGGGCCGGCGACCTCGCCGACACGCTGCTCAGCCATGCCCTCGACGCGCTCGCGGCGGCCAGCCGTGACTGGCCCGAGCACACCGGGTTCGACGTGTTGCAGGACGCCTTGACGGACCTGCGCTCCGAAGGTGTGGTCGTCCTGGAGGCAGTGGACGACCACTGGGCCGCCTCCGCGCGCCTCGAGGAGCTGGCGGCCCAGGGGAGCCCGCCACGCGGGATCGCCTACTTCACCCATCCCGACGTCTGGCACGCCGTCGAGGAGGGAATGCTCGAGATCAACGTCTGGCACCCTGACAGCGCCAACGTGGCACCCGGGGACGCCCTGCTCGACCTCGTGCTCGAGACCCTGGCCGCCCATGGCATCGAGGCGGTGTTCGACGAGGGCCGCATCGAAGCGACGGTCGAGTGGCAGCGCCGGTCCGGTCATGGCGGCTGACCGGTCGGTCTTCGGCGTGCTCGCGCTGCAGGGCGATGTCCGCGAGCACCTCGAGATGCTGAGCGACTGCGGCGTCGCCGCCCGCGCCGTACGCCGACCGGCCGACCTGGACGCAGTCGATGCCCTGGTGATCCCCGGGGGAGAGTCGACCACGATCGTCCGGCTGGCCAGGATCTTCGAGCTGCTCGAGCCGGTGCGGGAGCGGCTCAGCGACGGAATGCCCGCGCTCGGGACGTGCGCCGGGATGATCATGCTGGCTGACCGCCTGGTCGGGGGCGACGAGGCGCAGGGAACTTTCGGAGGCATCGACGTCACTGTCCGGCGTAACGCCTTCGGGCGCCAGGTGGACTCGTTCGAGACGGAGGTCGACTTCGCCGGCTTCGACACGCCGCTCCATGCGGTGTTCATCCGGGCCCCATGGGTCGAGGAGGTCGGGGAGGACGTCGAGGTGCTTGCCAGGGTGGCCGACGGGTCCGGCCCCGGTAGGATCGTCGCCGTACGTCAAGGACGCATGATGGCGACGTCGTTCCATCCCGAGATCAGCGGGGACGCGCGGGTCCACCGGTTCTTCGTCGAGCTGGTCACCGGCTAGCGGGCTCGCGAGCGTGCTCGACCACGATGGCTGACCGCGTTGCCCCGACCACGTTGAGGAGCAGTAACACCGATGTCCGGCCACTCCAAATGGGCGACCACCAAGCACAAGAAGGCGGTCGTCGACGCCCGGCGCGGCAAGCTCTTCGCCAAGCTGATCAAGAACATCGAGGTCGCGGCCCGTACCGGTGGCGGCGACGTGGCCGGCAACCCGACGCTCTATGACGCGATCCAGAAGGCCAAGAAGTCGTCCGTGCCCAACGACAACATCGACCGGGCGGTCAAGCGCGGCTCCGGCCTCGAAGCGGGCGGGGCGGACTGGCAGACGATCATGTATGAGGGGTATGCGCCCGGCGGGGTGGCGCTGCTGATCGAGTGCCTGACCGACAACCGCAACCGAGCAGCGGGCGAGGTGCGGACGGCCATGACGCGCGGCGGCGGCTCGATGGCCGACGCCGGCTCGGTTGCCTACATGTTCACCCGCAAGGGCGTGGTGATCGTGCCCAAGGAGCAGGAGGAGCGCGGATCGGCCACCGAGGACGACGTCCTGGTCGCCGTACTCGAGGCGGGTGCGGAAGAGGTCAACGACCTGGGGGAGGCCTTCGAGGTGATCTCGGAGCCAACCGACCTGGTGGCCGTGCGCACCGCCCTCCAGGACGAGGGCATCGACTACGAGTCCGCCGAGGCGTCGTTCGTGCCGAGCATGACGGTCGAGGTCGACAAGTCGGGCGCGTCGAAGATCTTCCGGCTCATCGAGGCACTCGAGGACTCCGATGACGTGCAGAACGTCTTCGGCAACTTCGACATCCCCGACAACGTGATGGCCGAGCTCGACGACGAGGACTGACCTGGTCCGCGGGAAGAACCTGACGGTTCGGCGGGAAGAACCTGACGGTTCGGCGGGAAGAACCTGACGGTTCGGCGGGAAGAACCTGACGGCTCGGCGGGAACGGCGCGTCGCTCACGGGGTACGCCGGGCGCCGGGGTTAGATTTGCCTATCGAACACCTGTTCGCTGCGGCAGTCAGGAGGGCCCGTGCGCGTGCTCGGCGTCGACCCCGGCCTCACCCGCTGCGGCCTCGGGGTGGTCGAGGGTGGACTCGGCACGACCCTGCGGGCCCTCGCCGTCGACGTGGTCCGCACCTCGGCCGGCGCCGACCTCGGCAGCCGGCTCGTCACGATCAGCGCCACCATCGAGACCTGGCTGGACCGTTACCACCCTGATGCGGTCGCCGTCGAGCGGGTCTTCTCCCAGCACAACGTGCGGACCGTGATGGGCACCGCCCAGGTCTCGGGGGTGGCCATCGTGGCAGCCGCCCGCCGCGGCCTGCCCGTGGTGCTGCATACGCCGAGCGAGGTCAAGGCGGCCGTCACCGGCAGTGGCCGGGCCGACAAGGCGCAGGTCACGTCGATGGTGACTCGGCTGCTCCAGCTCACCGAGCGGCCGACCCCGGCTGATGCCGCCGACGCGCTCGCCTTGGCGATCTGCCACATCTGGCGCGGCGGAGCGGACGCCCGGCTGGTCGCGGCGACGGCGAAGGCGCGGGCTGGCTGGGCGGCGACTCCATGATCGCGTTCGTCCGCGGCCCCGTGGCCGCCGTCTTCGTCGACTCCGCCGTCATCGAGGTCGGTGGCGTGGGCATCCAGGTGATGTGCACACCGGCTACCCTCGCCGGGCTGCGGGTCGGGGCCGAGACCACGCTCGCCACGTCGATGGTGGTGCGCGAGGACTCGCTGACGTTGTTTGGGTTCGGTGACCACGAGGAACGCTCCCTGTTCGAGTTGCTCCAGACGGCGAGCGGGGTCGGCCCCAAGCTCGCGCAGGCGATGCTCGCGGTGCACGGTCCCGACGAGCTGCGGCGTGCCGTCGTCAGCGACGACCTGGTGACGCTGTGCAAGGTTCCGGGGATCGGCCGCAAGGGTGCCCAGCGGATCGTGCTCGAGCTCAAGGATCGGATCGGGGCTCCGACCGGCGGCCTGCCGACGAGTGCGGGTCGATCGGCGGCTCCGGCCGAGGATGCCTGGCGGGTCACCGTGCGGGGCGCACTCGTCGGGCTGGGCTGGTCGGCCCGGGAGTCCGACGCGGCGCTCGACGCGGTCGCTCCGCTCGCCGACGACGCCGCCGCCGCCGGGCAGCCGATCTCCACCGCCGAGCTGCTGCGGGCTGCTCTTCGCTCGCTCTCGAGGGCGTGACGATGACCGAGCCCGACCCGGCCGTCGAGGTGGCCGCGGAGGCCCGAGCCCTGCTGGAGGCCGAGGCGAGCGGTGACGAGCGCGCGGTCGAGGCGGCGCTGCGGCCCCGGAGCCTCGACGAGGTGATCGGCCAGGAGCGGGTCCGCGAACAGCTCGGCCTGGTGCTGACCGCCGCCATCGGGCGGGGCCGCGCTCCCGACCACGTGCTGCTGTCGGGCCCCCCCGGGCTGGGCAAGACGACGATCGCGATGATCATCGCCCATGAGATGAGCACCCCGCTGCGGGTGACGAGCGGGCCGGCCATCCAGCACGCGGGCGACCTGGCGGCCATCCTGTCCGGGCTCAACGAGGGAGACGTGCTCTTCCTCGACGAGATCCACCGGATGTCCCGGCCGGCCGAGGAGATGCTCTATCTCGCCATGGAGGACTTCCGGGTCGACGTGATCGTCGGCAAGGGTCCGGGAGCGACTGCGATCCCGCTCGAGATCCCGCCGTTCACTTTGGTCGGCGCCACCACCCGAGCCGGACTGCTGCCGGGTCCGCTCCGGGACAGGTTCGGCTTCACCGCCCACCTGGAGTTCTACGAGCCGTCCGACCTGCAGAAGATCGTGGTCCGCTCGGCGAGCCTGCTGCGGGTGACGGTTCACGACGACGGCGCCGCGGAGATCGCGTCGCGGTCCCGCGGGACCCCGCGGATCGCCAACCGGCTGCTCCGGCGGGTCCGCGACTTCGCGCAGGTCCGGGCCGACGGCATCGTGACCCGGTCCCTCGCCCACGACGCGCTGTCGCTCTTCGAGGTCGACGAGCAGGGCCTGGACCGCCTCGACATCGCCGTGCTGACGGCGCTGTGCCGGCGCTTCGGTGGGGGACCGGTGGGACTGAGCACGCTCGCCGTCGCGGTGGGGGAAGAACGGGAGACGGTGGAGGAGGTGGCCGAGCCCTTCCTCGTGCGGTCCGGCTATCTGGCTCGCACTCCCCGAGGACGCGTGGCGACGCCCGCGGCATGGTCGCATCTTGGCCTCGCCGTCCCGCCGAACGCCCCGTTCCCCGACCAGGCCACCCTGTTCGCCGACGAGTAGTGGTGGCAGAACCACTACCAGGCTACGGTTAGACTCGCCTTTTGGCCGTCGGTATGGCGGCGCTATCGTCGTGTCGTCGGCTCGGAGGAGTTCCCGCGTGAGTGGAAGCCTGGAGGCATATCTGCCGCTGGTGCTGTTGGTGGTCGTGGGATATCTCCTGTTGATCAGGCCGGCGCGAAACCGGGCCAAGGCCGCCGCACAGCTGCAGGCGGCGCTTTCTCCCGGGGACGAGGTCATGCTGACCAGTGGGATCTTTGCCACCGTCATCGAGATCAACGCCGACTCCGACGTCGAGATCGTCCGGGTCGAAGTCGGCCCCGGCACCCAGATCCGGGTGCTGCGGCGAGCCATCGGCCAGATCATCGTGGACCGCTCCGCCGAGCGTCGCGACGAGGACACCCCCTTCGATCCCGGAGAGACTCCCGGTGACGACAGCCCAGGAGTGAACTGACGTGGCGACGAAAGCGTCGAGGCCGGCGCGCACCCTGATCATCTTCGCGATCGTCATCGCGGCGATGTATGTCGCCGTGGCGGCACTCGGCAACTGGAAGCCGAAGCTCGGGCTCGACCTCCAGGGCGGCACCCGGATCACCCTGCAGGCGACCGCGGTCGGTGGCACGGTGACGAGCGACAAGCTGAACCAGGCCGTCGACATCATCAGCCAGCGAGTCAACGGCGCGGGCGTCTCTGAGGCAGAGGTGACCACGCAGGGCAGCGACATCGTGACGGTCGAGATCCCTGGCAAGGTCGACAACAACCTGGCCAAGACCGTCGGTGAGACGGCGCAGCTGCGCTTTCGCATCGTGGCGCAGACCTTCCCTCCCCTGAACATCCCGAACCAGCCGTCGACTCCCACCGGCCAGACCCCCACCGGCCAGACCCCCACTGGCCAGACACCGAGTGGCCAGACCCCGACCACCCCCACGTCGACAGGGCCGACCAACACGCCGCCGTCATCGCCGACCACCTCGGGTCCCAGCATCAATCCGCAGACCAGCTCCACGGGAAAGAACCGGCCGGGTGCGTTCTACGGCCGCGCCGACAAGCCCAAGGCGCCTGTCTCCACGAAGACGACGGGCTCGACGAAGCCGACCGGCTCGCCCAGCACCGCCAGTCCGCTGGGCTCGCCGTCCACGCCTTCCACGCCGTCCACCCCGACGACGCCCACAGCCCCGACCGGCACCGCACCGACGACGCCGTCGGGTCCGGTCGCCTCGGTGGCCCCGCCGTCCGCCCTCACGCCCCCGGACCTGCTCAACATCCCCGACCCCTGGGCGTGGGTGAAGAGCCCGCCGCAGAACTGGCTGCAGCAGGCGTCGACCTACACCTGCCCGGCTCCGGGGGTCAAGGCGACGAAGCAGCTCGACGTGCCGAGCCAGCCACTGATCGCCTGCGACGACGCGGGCAACCGCTACCTGCTCGGCCCCGCCGTCGTCGAGGGCACCGACGTCTCCAACGCATCGTCGGGCATCCCCCAGGGCGAGGTGCAGTACGCCGTCACGTTGTCGTTCAACGGCGCCGGCACCAACGCCTTCGGTGACGCCACGACCCGCACGGCCATCTCCAACTCGGGCAGCCCCAACGCCGGCCAGCAGATGGCCATCGTGCTTGACGGCCAGGTGCTGTCGGCGCCGACCAACCAGGCGCCGATCACTGGTGGCCAGGCGATCATCACCGGCAGCCAGACGAACCCGTTCACCCAGTCGTCGGCAGCCAGCCTCGCCAACGCCTTGAAGTACGGCGCCCTGCCGCTGACGTTCACGATCGAGGACACCACCACCGAGGGACCGGAGCTGGCCAGCGGGCAGCTCAACGCCGGCATCATCGCCGGCATCATCGGGCTGCTGCTCGTGGTGCTCTACTGCATGCTCTACTACCGTGCGCTGGGTCTGGTGGTCATCTCGTCACTCGTGATCGCCGGCCTGATCACCTACGCCTGCGTGCTGCTGCTCGGGCACTCCTACGGGTTCACCCTGACCCTGCCGGGGATCGCCGGTCTGATCGTCGCGGTCGGCATCACGGCCGATTCGTTCATCGTGTACTTCGAGCGACTACGCGACGAGGTGCGTGACGGCAAGACGCTGCGCACCTCAGTCGAGACCGGCTGGAAACGCGCCCGGAACACCATCCTGGCGGCCGACGCCGTCTCGTTCCTCGCCGCGCTCGTGCTGTTCATCTTCGCGATCGGCGTCGTCAAGGGCTTCGCGTTCGCGCTCGGGCTGACCACCATCATCGACGTGTTCGTGGTGTTCTTCTTCACCAAACCGGTGGTGACCCTACTGGCCCGAACGAAGTTCTTCGGCCAAGGCCACAAGCTCTCCGGCCTGGACCGGCAGCACCTCGGGATGCCTCCGCTCAAACCGAGGGCCCGGCCGGCGCGAGGGGAGGCCTGATGTCGAAGCTCGGCGCAATCGGCGCCTCCCTCTACCAGGGCAAGGTCTCCGTCGACTTCGTCGGACAATGGCGCAAATGGTTCGCGATCTCCGGGGTGATCCTGGTCATCGCGATCGGCGCGCTCGTCTTCCGAGGCCTCAACTTCGGCATCGAGTTCAAGGGCGGGGTGGAATACAACGCCCAGTTCCCGGCGGGCACCGACCTGAACGCCAAGGTCACCCCGATCTCGGACGCCGTCGTGTCCACCGGGATCGTCAACGCGCAGACGCCTGTCGTCGTCGTGTCGGGCAACAAGGCGATCCGAATCGACGTCAAGCCCCTCGACCTGAACCAGAAGACCGTCATCTCCAACGCGATCAAGAGCGCCTCCGGGTCGACAGAGATCAACTCGACGGTGATCGGGCCGACCTGGGGTGCCTCGATCGCCAAGAGGGCGTTGACCGGCCTCATCGTGTTCGTGGTGCTGGTCGTGCTGTTCATCTGGGCCTACTTCCGCGAGTGGCGAATGTCGGTCGCGGGGATGGTGGCCCTGGCACATGACCTGGTCATCACGATAGGCATCTATGCCCTGACCGGCTTCGAGGTCACCCCCGCCACCGTCACCGGCCTGCTGACCATCCTCGGGTACTCGCTCTACGACACCGTCGTGGTGTTCGACAAGGTGCGTGAGAACACCCGGGGGATCGCCACCTCGACGCGCCGTACCTATGCCGACGCGGCCAACCTCGCGGTCAACCAGACCCTGGTGCGGTCCATCAACACCTCCATCGCGGCGTTGCTCCCGGTGGGCGCCATCCTCTATGTCGGCACGTTCCAGCTCGGCTCCGGGCCACTGAAGGACCTGGCCCTCGCGTTGTTCGTCGGGATGGCCGCTGGGACCTACTCGTCGATCTTCATCGCGACGCCGCTGCTCGCCCAGCTCAAGATGCGCGAGCCCGCCATGGTGGCGCAGGCGAAGCGGGTCGCCCATCGCAAGGCGGCCGACGCCAAGGCCGCCTCGGAGGAGTCCAAGATCCCAGCCACGGCCGGCGCCCGGTCACGACGAGCCCGGCGCTCCGACGATGCCGAGCCGACAGTCGGGCCGACAGTCGGGCCGCCGACCGACGAGGCACCGCCCGGGGCCGAGCCCATGGACGACGAACCGGGCGACGGAGGACCGGTTGGCCACGACGAGGCGGTCGAGCCGACCGCGCCGTCGGGCCGGCGGCCGTCGCCGACGCGGTCCGCCAAGCCGGCCGCACCGCGCCCGATGAACAGCAACGCGGCGAAACGGGCTCAGCCACAGCGACAGGCGCGCAGCAAGCGCGGCAAGCGCTGATGCCGTCCGGGGAGCCCGGCATCAGGTCTCCCGGCTGGACATCGCTCATCCGGGATGTCGCAGACTTCCCGGAGCCGGGCGTGGTCTTCAAGGACATCTCGCCGTTGCTGGCGGACCATGCGGCTTTCGACGCCGTGGTCCGCCTGCTGGCCGAGTCGGGGCGAGACGAGACAGGTCGGGTCAGCATCGACAAGGTGGCCGGCGTGGAAGCGCGTGGCTTCATCCTGGCCGCGCCCGTCGCCATTGCGCTCGGCGTCGGGTTCGTGCCGGTCCGCAAGTCGGGAAAGCTCCCGGGCGTCACCCACCGTCAGTCCTACGCGCTCGAGTACGGCGAGGCGACCCTGGAGATCCATACCGACGCCTTCGCCGACGGGGAGCGGGTGCTGGTGATCGACGACGTGCTGGCGACCGGCGGCACCATCGAGGCGACGGCGCAGCTCGTCGCCGTCGCAGGGGCCACCGTATCGGCGGTGGCGGTGCTGATCGAGCTGGCGTTCCTGGAGGGCCGGGACCGGCTCGGCGGACTGCCGCTGCGGGCGCTCACGGTCCTCTGAGTCGGCCTCCCCGATCCGCGTAGACTGAACGGGGGCGATGAGTGGGCAGGAGTGTGTGTGCCGGAAGACGTGATCACGCCGCCGGAGCAGGAGGCGGCCCCGGTCGAGACCTCCGCTGCGCCCACCCAGCGGATGCGTGCTCGACTGGCGAGGATCGGTCGGGCACAGTCGGGCGACCCGGTTCTCGAGCCACTCTTCAAGGTGGTCCGGGGGACCCATCCCAAAGCTGACCTGGCACTGATCGAGAAGGCCTATCTCACGGCGGAGCGCCACCATCGCGGTCAGACCCGAGACAGCGGCGACCCCTACATCACCCATCCGCTGGCCGTCACCAACATCCTGGCCGAGCTGGGTATGACCCCGCCGACCCTGTGCGCCGCCCTCCTTCACGACACCGTCGAGGACACGCCGTACACGCTGTCGCAGCTGACCGCCGACTTCGGCGAGGAGGTCGCGCTGCTCGTCGACGGGCTCACCAAGCTCGACAAGGTCAAGTACGGCGACGCGGCCAAGGCCGAGACCATCCGCAAGATGGTCGTGGCGATGAGCAAGGACATCCGAGTCCTGGTCATCAAGCTCGCCGACCGGCTGCACAACATGCGCACGCTGCGCTTCCTGCGGATCGACAAGCAGGAGCGGATCGCCAACGAGACCTTGCAGATCTATGCCCCACTCGCTCACCGACTGGGGATGAACACGGTCAAGTGGGAGCTGGAGGACCTGGCGTTCGCGACCCTGCACCCCAAGGTCTACGACGAGATCGTCCGGCTGGTGGCCGAGCGGGCGCCGGCGCGCGACGAGTTCCTCGCCTCCGTCATCGACCAGGTCCAGAACGACCTCCGGGCGTCGAAGATCAAGGCCACCGTCACCGGGCGACCGAAGCACTACTACTCGATCTACCAGAAGATGATCGTGCGCGGGCGGGCGTTCACCGACATCTACGACCTGGTGGGGATCCGCATCCTGACCGAGTCGCTGCGCGACTGCTACGCCGTCCTCGGCGTCCTGCATGCCCGGTGGAACCCGGTGCCCGGCCGGTTCAAGGACTTCGTGGCGATGCCGAAGTTCAACATGTACCAGTCGCTGCACACCACCGTGATCGGCCCCGGCGGCAAGCCGGTGGAGCTGCAGATCCGCACGTTCAGCATGCACCGCCGGGCTGAGTACGGCGTCGCCGCACACTGGAAGTACAAGGAAGACAGCAACAGCGGAGCCGACACCGACCGGACGCTCGCGAGCGGCGAGAGCGCCAACGCCGACATGGCGTGGGTGCGGCAGCTGATGGACTGGCAGAAGGAGACCGAGGACCCCAGTGAGTTCCTCGACTCGCTGCGGTTCGAGATCAACTCGGCCGAGGTCTACGTGTTCACCCCGCGCGGCGAGGTCATCTCGCTGCCGATCGGGGCGACGCCCGTCGACTTCGCCTACTCGATCCATACTGAGGTCGGCCACCGCTGCATCGGGGCCCGGGTCAACGGGCGGCTGGTGGCACTCGAGTCAGAGCTCGACAACGGCGACGTCGTGGAGGTATTCACGTCCAAGGTGCCGAACGCCGGACCGAGCCGCGACTGGTTGACGTTCGTCAAGAGCCCGCGGGCGCGCAACAAGATCAAGCAGTACTTCACCAAGGAGCGCCGGGAGGAGGCGATCGAGCGGGGCAAAGAGACGCTCGCCCGGCTGATGCGCCGCGAGGGCCTGCCGCTCCAGCGGATGCTGACCCACGAGACGCTGTCCGTGGTCGCGGCCGACCTCAACCACCCCGACGTCACCGCGCTCTATGCGGCCGTGGGAGAGGGCAACACGACGGCCCAGTCCGTCGTACGGCGGATCCTCGAGACGTTCGGCGGCGATCAGGCGGTGGCCGACGAGGCGGCCGAGACGATCGCCGTCACGACCGACAGCCTGAACCGTCGCCGGGTCTCGCGCGGCGACTCCGGGGTGATCGTCAAGGGCGTCTCCGACGTGCTCACCAAGCTGGCGAGGTGCTGTACCCCGATGCCCGGCGACGACATCATCGGGTTCGTCACGAGCGGGCAGGGCGTGTCGGTGCACCGCGTCGGATGCACGAACATGAAGAGCCTCCGGTCACAGCCGGGACGGCTCGTCGAGGTCGAGTGGGCCCCCACCGGACGGTCGATGTTCCTCGTGGCCGTGCTCGTGGAGGGGCTCGACCGGGCCGGACTGCTGAGCGACATGACCCGGGTGCTCAGCGACCTCCACGTCAACATCCTGTCCGCCGCGGTCACGACCAACCGCGACCGGGTGACGCAGGCGCGCTTCACGTTCGAGATGGGTGACGTCACCCACCTGAGCCATGTGCTCAAGGCGCTGCGCACGGTGGGCGGGGTCTTCGACGCCTACCGCATCACGAACTGAGCGCCAGACAGACTGGGCGCGGGCGTCAGGGGCCGAACTCGGACTGCGACTTCCGGGCTTGCTCGAGCCAGCCCTCGCGCGCCTCGATGGCCGCCGAGGTCTCGGCAGCCTTCTTGACCTCGCCGGCGGCCTCGGCCTTGGCGAGGTCTGCGCGCAGTCCGTCGAGGGTGGACTCGAGCTTGCGCACCGTCTCGGCTGCCCGGGCATGCGCCTCGGGGTTCGCGCGCTGCCACTTCGCGTCCTCGGCCTCGCGGATCGCCGTCTCGACCGCCTTGAACCGGTTCTCGAGCTCGCGGACGTCGCCCCGCGGCACCTTCCCGGCGGCGTCCCACCGGTCCGCAAGGTCCCGGAACGTCGCCCGCGCGGCGCGGGCGTCCTGCACCGGGACCAGCGTCTCGGCCTTGGCCAGCAGGTCGCGCTTGACCTGGGCGTTGGCGACGAACTCTTCGTCCTGCTTCGCGCTGTCGGCGTCGCGCGCCTCGAAGAACGTGTCCTGAGCGGCCCGGAAGCGCCTCCACAACGCATCATCGACGTCCTTGCTCGCTGGACCGGCAGCCTTCCACCGGGTCATCAGCTCGCGGTAGGCGCTCGAGGTCGCACCCCACGAGGTCGACGTGGACAGCTCCTCGGCCTCGCTGATCAGCTTCTCCTTCACGGCCTTTGCTTCGTCGTGCCGCGACGAGAGCTCGGCGAAGTGCTGCTTGCGGCGCCTGGTGTACGTCGTCCGGGCCGACGAGAACCGGTGCCACAGCTCGTCGTCGCTCGGCTTGTCGATGCGGGGCAGCTCCTTCCACGTCTGCAGCAGGTCGCGCAGCCGGTTGGCGCCGTTGCGCCAGTCGTCGCTGTCCGCGACCTTCTCGGCATCGGCGGCGATCCGCCGCTTCTCGACCTTGGCCTGCTCCGTCTTCGCGGCCCGGTCCGCCCGGCGAGCCGCTCGGCGCTGCTCGATCATCGGCGTCAGGGCATCGAGCCGCGCGACGAGAGAGTCGAGGTCGCCGACGGCCTGCGCCTCGACCACGGTCTCGCGCACCTTCGCCACGGTGGACTGGGCATCCTCAGGCGTCAATGAGCCCGCGGTGATCCGGCGTACGAGGAGGTCGACCTCGACGGCAAGACCATCGAAACGCTTGGCATAGAAGGCGAGTGCGGCGTCGGGGTCTCCTTGTGGCCACTGGCCGACGGCCCGTTCGCCGCTGCTGGTGCGGACGTAGACGGTGCCGTCGTCGTCGACGCGCCCGAACGCGGTCGGCCCCTCGGCGGTGGGCCGAGCGGCGACCGGATGACGGTCGCGCCCGGCCAGCGCCGCCGGGCTCGGCACGGGCGGCTTCGGCGGGGGAGCGGCGTCCGGTTCGGTCATGGGGTGCCTCCCGTCGTGACCGGCCCCGTCGGTCCGGTGCCACCGCCCGCGCCCGTGGTCGGCGTCGTGGGTGGTCCGGGGGAGAAGCTGGTCACCGTGAGCCCGCCGCCCGTGGGCGTGTGCATCGTGAGGGTGTTGGGCGGCAGGGTGAGGCTGGGCGGGTTGGTCTGGCTCGGGCTGTCGGAGCCGCTGGTGATGAGGGCGTAGGCGCCCCAGCCGATGACGCTGAGCACCACCAGGGTGACCGCCGCGCCACCGCCGATCCGCACGTAGCGCGCCCGACGCTCCGCCTCCGACCGGCGGGCCTGCTGGCGCTGCCACTTGGCGCGTGCCAAGGCTCGGCGACGCTGCCTCTCTGATACCACGACTTACCTCCGAGTTGCGCTGCCAGCGCTGGATCGGCTGCCCAGTCTAGGAGCACGCCGGGTCCCATAGTGCCGGTATCCCGACGGTGAGCGCACGCGGGCGGGCCCGGTAGGCTGCCAGGGCCGGTCAGACCAGGCTAGCCCGGTGGGCTGCCGAGAGCGTCGGGACCAGGCTCATAGAGGCTCATGGAAAGGACCGCCGTGCTTGTCGCCGCCTTCCCTGCAGGGCCCTGGGCGACGAACTGCTACGTGGTCGCGTCCGGTCCCGGCGAGGAGTGTCTCGTCATCGATCCCGGCAAGGATGCCACGGGCGGCGTCGCCGACCTGGTCCGCGAGCACCGCTTGCGCCCGGCGGCCGTCCTGCTCACCCACGGCCACGTCGACCACATGTGGTGCGTCGCCCCGGTCGCCGGCGCCTATGACGCGGCCGCCTACATCCATCCGGGCGACCGGCACCTGCTCACCGACCCGATGGCCGGCGTGTCCCGCGAGACCGCAGCCGCGTTCCTCGGCGGCTCCTACGAGTTCGCAGAACCGGACGACGTGCGCGAGCTCGCCGACGGCCTCCGGCTCAGCATCGCCGGGTTGGACCTCGTCGTCGACCACACGCCGGGGCACACCGAGGGGTCGGTGACGTTCCGGGCGCCGTACGACGTCCCGGAGGATGTGCCGGCGCTGATGTTCTCCGGTGACCTGCTGTTCGCCGGCTCGATCGGCCGCACGGACCTGCCGGGCGGAGACCATCGGAAGATGCTGCTCAGCCTGGCCGACAAGGTGCTGCCTCTCGACGACGAGATCGTGGTGCTTCCCGGCCATGGGCCGCAGACCACGATCGGACGGGAGCGCGCCTCGAACCCCTACCTCCACGACCTGCATCCGACCGCCCCGGAAGGCCGCCGATGAGCCGACCGACCCCGCTGAGCGGGTTTCCCGAGCTGCTGCCTGCCCAGCGCAGCGCGGAGCTCGCCGTGATCGACCAGCTCCGCCGCACGTTCGAGCTGCACGGCTTCGCCAGCATCGAGACCAGGTCGGTCGAACCGCTGGACATCTTGCTCAAGAAGGGCGAGATCGACAAAGAGGTCTACGTGCTGCGCAGACTGCAGGCCGCGGACGAGGCGTCGGACGCCGGAGTCGGGTTGCACTACGACCTGACCGTGCCGTTCGCCCGCTATGTCCTGGAGAACGCGGGGAAGCTCGAGTTCCCCTTCCGCCGCTACCAGATCCAGAAGGCCTGGCGAGGGGAGCGCCCCCAGGAGGGTCGCTACCGCGAGTTCACCCAGGCGGATGTCGACCTGGTGGCCCGCGACGCCCTGCCGCTCCACTTCGACGTCGAGGTGGCCTCGGTGATGTCGGACGCGCTGTCCGGTCTGCCGCTGCCTCCTCTGAGGTTGCAGGTCAACAACCGCAAGCTCATCGAAGGCTTCTACCGCGGGCTCGGCGCCCCCGACCCCGCGCAGGTGATCCGACTCGCCGACAAGCTCGACAAGCTCGCGGCCGACCAGGTCCGGGCCCTGATGGTCTCCGAGGCCGGCCTGACCGCGGAACAGGCCGACCAATGCCTCGCTCTCGCCGCGATCGTCACTCCCGACGCAGGCTTCGTCGGCCGGGTCCGCAGCCTCGGCGTCGAACACGAGCTCCTCGACACCGGCCTGGCGGAGCTGCAGGCGGTGATCGAGGGCTGCGCCGGCGCGGTCCGCGACGGGTTCGCGGTCGAGGCGAACCTGCGCATCGCACGCGGGCTGGACTACTACACAGGCACGGTCTTCGAGATCTTCATGACGGGCTACGAGTCGCTCGGGTCGGTCGGTGCCGGCGGTCGCTATGACGCCCTGGCGACCGACGGCTCCACGACCTACCCGGGCGTCGGGATCTCGTTCGGGATCTCCCGGACGATGGTTCCCCTCTTCAACCGAGGCGTGCTCACGAGCGACCGCTCGGTCCCCTCGGCCGTCCTGGTCGCCCTCGTCGACGAGGACGGGCGCGCCGCGAGCACGGCGATCGCGCAGAGCCTGCGGAGACGGGGGATCGCGACCGAGGTCGCGCCGAGCCCCCAGAAGTATGGTCGGCAGATCCGTTACGCCGAACGCCGAGGCATCCCGTTCGTCTGGTTCCCGGGTTCGTCCGGTGCCGCGGACGAGGTGAAGGACATCCGGTCGGGCGACCAGGTACCGGCCGACGTCGGAACCTGGAACCCGCCGACCGCCGACCTGCGGCCGCAGGTCGTGACGAAGGAGACCGCCTCGTGATCCGCACCCATCAAGCCGGCCAGCTGCGCAGCGGCGACATCGGCCAGACCGTGACCCTCGCCGGGTGGGTGGCCCGCCGCCGTGACCACGGAGGTGTCGCCTTCGTCGACCTCCGAGACGCGAGCGGTGTCGCCCAGGTCGTGATCCGTGACGAGGAGACCGCCCGGCCGTTGCGCTCGGAGTTCTGTCTGCTCGTCACCGGCGACGTGTCTGCTCGGCCGGCGGGCAACGCGAACCCGAACCTGCCGAGCGGCGCGATCGAGGTCGTGGCCAGCAGGGTCGAGGTGCTCAGCGAGTCGGCACCGCTGCCGTTCCCGGTGGAGGAGCACCACACCACGCCGGTCAGCGAGGAGGTGCGGCTCGCCTACCGCTACCTCGACCTGCGACGGCCCTCGATGGCCGCGAACCTCAAGCTGCGCGCGAGCGTCACCCGCATCATCCGCGAGGTGATGTCAGCGCACGACTTCTTCGACATCGAGACGCCCTACCTCACCCGCTCGACTCCGGAAGGGGCTCGCGACTTCCTCGTGCCGGTGCGGCTGCAGCCGGGGTCGTGGTACGCCTTGCCGCAGTCGCCTCAGCTATTCAAGCAGCTGTTGATGGTGGCGGGTGTCGAGCGCTACTTCCAGATCGCTCGGTGCTTCCGCGACGAGGACTTCCGGGCCGACCGGCAGCCGGAGTTCAGCCAGCTCGACATCGAGCTGAGCTTCTGCACCCCCGAGGACGTCCAGTCGCTCGTCGAGGATCTGCTGGTCCGGCTCTGGCGCGACCTCGCCGGACACGAGATAGCCGTCCCCATCCCGCGCATGACCTATGACGAGGCGATGCGCCGATACGGCATCGACCGGCCGGACCTGCGCTTCGGCTGCGAGCTCGTGGACTTCACCGACTACTTCGCGGACACCCCGTTCCGGGTGTTCCAGCGCACTGGCGACGACTTCCACGTCGGCGCCGTGGTGATGCCCGGCGGCGGCTCGCAGCCGCGCCGCGAGCTCGACGCCTGGCAGGACTGGGCGCGGTCCCGGGGCGCTCGGGGCTTGGCCTACGTCCTGGTGGCCGAGGACGGCACGCTCAGCGGTCCGGTCGCCAAGAACCTCAGTGAGAGTGAGCGAGCCGGACTGGTGGCCAAGGCGGTCGCCGCTCCCGGCGACTGCGTCTTCTTCGCCGCCGGCCGGCGGACCGACGCGCTCGGGCTGCTCGCCGCGGTCCGCCTCGAGGTGGGGGAACGTTGCGGCCTCGTCGACGAGGATGCCTGGGAGTTCGTCTGGGTGGTCGACGCCCCGATGTTCGCGTCGGTCGACCACGCGGACGGGTCGGTCGGCTGGACGGCGATCCACCACCCGTTCACCGCTCCCACCGACGACGTCGCGGACACGTTCCACGAGTCGCCTGGTCGGGCACTCTCGAAGGCCTACGACATCGTGCTCAACGGCTCGGAGATCGGTGGTGGGTCGATCCGGATCCACCGCTCGGAGATGCAGCAACGGGTCTTCGACGTGATCGGGCTGAGCACGGAGGAGGCGCGCAGCCAGTTCGGCTTCCTGCTGGACGCCTTCGCCTACGGGCCGCCTCCACATGGCGGGATCGCGCTCGGCATCGACCGGCTGTGCGCGCTGCTCGCCGGGGCGGAGTCGATCCGCGACGTGATCGCGTTTCCGAAGACGGCGTCGGGGGGCGACCCGCTCACCGGTGCGCCCACCCCGATCACGACCGCCCAGCGGGCCGAGGCAGGCGTGGACGCCGTACCAGAGGGCTAACTGGATCCCGGCGGCCGCTGGCTCGTCAAGGGATTTTGAGCGTGCGCGGGGAGCAGTGTTCCCAGATCGTTACCTGGCGTGCCCCGTATGGCGACCGGCGGTGGCTTAGAGTCCTCTCGGCATCAGAAATCAGCCTGAGCCATCGGAAAGGGTCGTCCATGTCTTTCGCTGAGATCGAAGAGCTCGGTGACGAGTCCCAACACCCTGATGCGCCGGAGTCGGAAGAACAGAAGAAGATCGCGGGGAGGTCCCCGACGCAGATCGCGATGTCGCGACTGCGGGGCGACAGGGTCGCGATCGTCAACGTCTGCATCATCGTCTTCCTCGTCCTGTGCGCGTTGCTCGCGCCGCTCATCACCACCTACTGGCCCTGGGGTGAGCTCAGCACCCAGCCCGACTTCAGCAACATCGACTTCAGCACCGGCAACCTGCCGTCGATCGGCCCGCCCAACAACGGGTTCACGATGGCCCACCCGCTGGGGATCACGCCCAGCACCGGCCAGGACAACCTGGCCTTCCTGCTCTACGGCCTGCGCACCGACATGTTCATCGGTCTGGTGGCGACCGTGCTCTCGATGATCATCGGCATCGTGGCCGGGCTGATGTCCGGCTTCTCCCGGGGACCCGTCGACCGGATCATCACGTTCCTCATCGACGTCTTCCTCTGCTTCCCGTTCCTCATCGGTGCCATCTCGCTGGCTCCGATCATCACCGGCCGGTTCTCGACCAACGAGAGCCAGCTCAACAAGGCGCAGATCTTCTCGCTGATCGGCATCTTGGTCTTCTTCGGCTGGATGGGTCTCGCCCGGCTGATCCGCGGCTACGTCATCTCGCTACGCGAGCGTGAGTTCATCCAGGCCGCGATGGTCATCGGTGCTCCGACCCGGCGGATCCTCTTCAAGGAGCTGCTGCCCAACATGGCCGGGCCGATCATCGTGTCGCTCTCGCTGACCCTGCCGGCGTTCATCGCTGCGGAAGCCGTGCTGTCGTTCCTCGGCATCGGGATCACTGGCTCGCCGTCGATCGGGCAGATCATCTCGAACGCCCAGAACTACTACGACTCGTACCCCTTGTACCTTTATGCCCCTGTCTTCGTGCTCACACTTCTCGTGATCACGCTGAACCTGCTAGGCGACTCCGTCAGAGACGCCTTCGACCCAGGAACTCGTCGGTGACAACGTCGCCGAGAGAAAGTAAGCCCCACCAGAAAGGGTAGGCAAACTATGCGGTTGAAGAAACCGATTACCGCAGCATCCGCTGTGGCATTACTTGCTTTGGCCGCTTGCGGCGGCTCGAGCAGCAACTCACCGAGCGCATCCCCGTCGTCGAACACTCAGATCGGCAGCGGCGGCGCCTCGGGCCAGGGCAAGGACGCGACGGCCCAGGCCCCGGCACCCCCCATCCCGGGGGCGAAGAAGGGTGGCACCCTCACCGTCCTCAGCGTCGCGAGCGCGACGACGATGGACCCGACCGAGGCCTACTACACCAACACCAGCTCGATCCTCGAGGGCCTGGTCACCCGGTCGCTGACGCAGTACGTCTACGACCCGAAGACGAAGGACATGGTGCTGATCCCCGACCTGGCCACCGACCTCGGAACCCCGAGCAACAACTACAAGACGTGGAAGTTCACCCTGCGTCCGGGGGTCAAGTTCGAGAACGGTCAGCCGGTCACGCCGGCAGACCTCAAGTACGGCATCGAGCGGTCGTTCGACCGGGCGACCTTCCCGGGTGGCGCGAACTACAGCAACACCTACTTCAAGGACGGCGACACCTACAAGGGCCCCTACAAGTCCGGCGACTACAGCGGCGTGACCATCAAGGGCATGACGATCACCATCCAGATGGCGAAGCCGTTCCCGGACATGCCCTACTGGGGCTCCTTCCCGGCCATGGGCCCGATCCCTCCCGGCAAGGCGAGTGACCCGGCGACGTACAAGAACCACCCGTGGGCGACCGGTCCCTACATGTTCAAGCAGGGCGCCTACACCCCAGGTCAGTCGCTGACCCTGGTGAAGAACCCCTTCTGGGACCCGAAGACCGACCCGGGTCGTCGCCAGTACATCAACCAGTTCGACTTCAACTTCGCGACCGACTCGGCCAAGATCGACCAGACCATCCTCGGCGACTCCGGCTCGGGCCAGACGACGATCTCGTACGACCCGGTGCTGGCCGCCGACTACCAGAAGTTCAGCACGACCGCGAGCGACCGGCTGATCGTCGGAAGCGAGCCGTGCACGTTCATGTGGTACCCGGACAACCGGCAGATCACCGACGTCAACGTCCGCAAGGCCCTCGCCTACGCCTACCCCTACCAGGCGGCTTGGGCGGCCGGCGGCTACATCCAGGGTGTTACCCGGGTGCCGGCGTCGAACGTGATGCCTCCGGGTGTTCCCGGGCGGGTGCAGTACAACCCGCTGCCGGGCCACACTCCGGGCACGACGGACACCGCCAAGGCGAAGTCGATGCTCCAGCAGGCAGGTAAGACCAACTACCCGATCAAGTTCGCCTACCAGACCGACGTCCCGACCTCGGTCGCGGTGAAGAACGTGATCGTGCAGTCGCTCAAGGCAGGCGGCTTCAACCCGCAGCCGGTGGCGACGACCTCGGCGAACTACGTGGCGGACATCCTCACCAACCCGAAGGCACCGGTCAACGTGCGCTCGGTGGGCTGGTGCTCGGACTGGCCGTCGGGTAGCTCGTGGTTCCCGCCCGAGTTCCAGACGACGGACATTCCGACGCAAGGCTTCGGCAGCAACTACGAGGCGTTCTCCAACAAGTCCGTCGACAACCAGATGAACCAGATCCAGCTCATGCCGCTGTCCAAGCAGCCGGCTGCTTGGAACGCGTTGGACAAGACGATCCAGACCAAGTACTTCCCTGTGGTCGTCACGGGTTACGGCGGCACCGCAGCGATGCGGGGCTCGAAGGTGAACGGCTTCTACGATGACACGACCTTCGGCATGCCGACGTGGAAGAACATGTGGATCGGCTAGTAGCCGGATTCATGTGAAGGTTTGACCACCACTGGTCGTGGGGTGGGTCCGCGCAGGACCCACCCCACAACCACCACTCTGGAGTGGAGAGTTCGATGTTCGGGTATATCGTCCGCCGGCTGATCGCAGCATTCCTCGTCATCGTCGTCACGTCGGTGCTGGTCTTCGCACTCTTCGTGTTCGGCCCCGCCAACCCGGCGGCGACCCTGTGCAACAACAACGGGCGGTGCACCGAGCAGCGGCTGCAGCTCTATACCCACTCCTTGGGGCTCGACCAGTCGTTCGCCCAGCAGTACCTCACGTTCGTCAAGGGCCTCTTCGTCACCCGTACCGTCACGCAGGGTGCGGCCGAGTACACCTGCCACGCGCCCTGCCTCGGCATCTCCTACCTCGACAGCACGGAGGTGCGGGCCCAGCTCACCGACCGCTTCCCGGCCACCCTCTCGATCGCGATCGGCGGCGCGATCATCGAGCTCGCGGTGGGACTGACGATGGGCTGTATGGCGGCCCGATGGCGTGGCAGCGTCGGCGACCGCACGCTCGTCTCGGGCAGCCTGCTCGTGAGCTCGTTCCCGCCGTTCGTGCTGTTCCTGCTCGCCTGGATCTACCTGTTCAACAAGTGGCATCTGTTCCCTGAGCCCGGCTATACCCCGTTCCTCGAGCATCCGCAGGCCTGGGCGGCCGGTCTGCTGCTTCCCTGGCTGGCGCTCGGGATCACCGGCTCGACGAACTACGCCCGTTATGGCCGCACCCAGATGGTCGAGTCGTTAGGGGAGGACTATGTCCGCTCCGCGACCGCCAAGGGAGTGTCGACCAACAAGGCCGTGTTCAAGCACGGGCTCAGGGCCGCGATCGTGCCGATCGTCACCATCTTCGGCATCGACTTCGCGTTCCTGCTGTCCGGCACCATCATCATCGAGGACATCTTCGGCATCCAGGGCATCGGGCTCTACTCCCTGACAGCCGTCAAGCACCTCGACTACCCGGCCGTCAACGGCACGGTCCTGTTCGCCGCGATCATCATCGTTATCGCGAACATTATTGTGGACGTCATGTACAGTGTTCTCGACCCGCGAGTGAGGCTTACGTGACCGAAGTCCTGGATGCTGACCGCCCTACATCCAAACCTCAGCCGTCAGAGACTGGGGAGCCTTTCCTGGTCGTGGAGAACCTCACGGTTTCCTTTCCCACCCACGACGGTGTCGTCCGAGCGGTCTCCGACCTGAGCTACTCCGTCGAGATGGGCCAGACACTCGGCATCGTCGGTGAGTCGGGATCCGGCAAGAGCGTCTCGTCGATGGCCGTCCTCGGTCTGCACGACATCAAGCGCACCCACCTGACCGGGTCCATCCGGGTCGGCGGCAAGGAGATCGTGGGAGCCTCCACGTCGACGATGCGCAAGATCAGGGGCACCGAGGTGGCCATGATCTTCCAGGACGCCCTCTCCGCCCTCCACCCGTTCTTCACCATCGGCGCCCAGATCGTGGAGGCCTATCGGCTGCACAACAAGGTGTCGAGGTCCGCGGCCAAGCGACGTGCTGTGGAGATGCTCGACCTGGTCGGCATCCCGCAGCCCGACCGCCGGGTCAACGACTATCCGCACCAGTTCTCCGGCGGCATGCGGCAGCGGGCGATGATCGCGATGGCGCTGGTCAACAACCCCCGGCTGCTGATCGCCGACGAGCCGACGACCGCCCTCGACGTCACCGTGCAGGCACAGATCCTGGACCTGATCCAGGAGCTGCAGAAGGAGTTCGGCTCCGCAGTCGTGCTGATCACTCACGACCTGGGTGTCATCGCGGAGGTCGCCGACGACGTGCTCGTGATGTACGCCGGCCGCTGCGTCGAGAAGGGCACCTGCAAACAGTTGCTCACCCACCCGGAGATGCCCTACACGTGGGGCCTGCTCAGCAGCAGCGCCGACACTGCCGGGGACGTCAGCAAGCCGCTGGTGCCGATCCCCGGAACCCCGCCGAGCCTCCTGGCGCCGCCGAGCGGCTGCTCGTTCCACCCGCGATGCACCCACACCGACAAGGTGGAGGGTGGCCGCTGCAAGACCGAGCTCCCGCAGCTCCGGCAAGGCGGGCAGAGCGGTCACTTCCTGGCCTGTCACCTGTCCAACCCTGAGTCGATCTACGAAGACGAAGTCAAAGAGGTGATCGGGTGACCGCCGAGGCGACCACTCAGCCCGGGGACACTGAGCGGTCCGACACGCAGCCGGACAGCCAGCCCGTCGACAGCCAGCCGTCGAAGCCGCCGCTCCTGGAGGTCGACAACCTCCAGAAGTACTTCCCGGTCAAGTCGAGCGGCCTGATCCGCCGTACCGTCGGCTATGTGCAGGCGGTCGACGGGGTCTCCTTCACCGTCAACCGCGGCGACTCGCTCGGTCTCGTCGGGGAGTCAGGGTGTGGGAAGACCTCCACCGGTCGTGTCATCACGCGGCTCTACGACCCGACGGCGGGCAACATCCGGTTCGAGGGCCATGAGATCGGCCATCTGAGCCGACGCGAGATGCTGCCTTACCGACGCGAGATCCAGCTGATCTTCCAGGACCCCTACACCTCGCTCAACCCGCGGCACACCGTCGGCGCCATCGTCGGCTCGCCCCTCATCGTCCACAAGGCAGTGCCGAAGGACAAGGTCATCACCCGGGTGCAGGAGCTGCTCGAGGTCGTCGGCCTCAACCCCGAGCACTACAACCGCTACCCGAGCGAGTTCTCCGGTGGCCAACGGCAGCGCATCGGCATCGCCCGGGCGCTCGCGCTGAACCCTAAGCTCATCGTGGCCGACGAGCCGGTCTCCGCGCTCGACGTGTCGATCCAGGCGCAGGTGATCAACCTGCTGGGCGATCTGCAGAAGGAGTTCGGGATCGCCTTCCTCTTCATCGCTCACGACCTGGCCATCGTCCGGCACTTCTGCCCCCAGATCGCGGTCATGTATCTCGGCAAGATCGTCGAGATCGGCGACCGCGACAGCATCTACAACACGCCCCACCATCCCTACACCCAGGCGCTGCTGTCGGCGGCTCCGGACGTGAAGCAGGCCGCGATCGGTGGCCGGCGCGAGCGGATCCGGCTGGTGGGCGATGTGCCCAGCCCGATCAACCCACCGTCGGGCTGCCGGTTCCGGACCCGGTGCTGGAAGGCGCAGGACATCTGTGCCGCCCAGGAACCACCGTTGCTGCAGATCGGTGGCCGGCAGGTGGCCTGCCATTTCGCGGAACCGCTCAAGGTGTTCGCCATCGACGACGAGGCCGCGGCGACTGCCTGACGTCCGGCCGCCGCCGCCCTCTAGGCTGGTGCCTGTGGGTGCGGTGGTCTGAGTGGACGACGGGTATCTGTTCGACGTCGGCCGGGGGCCCGGGTCCGGCTCGCGAGAGGCGCGCCAGGGTGGCAGCCTGGCACAGAGCGACCACCGGTCGGCGCCGCTGGCGGTCCGGATGCGGCCGCAGACCCTCGACGAGCTGGTCGGCCAGGACCACCTGTTGGCAACCGGCTCACCGTTACGCCGCCTTGTCGAGTCCGACCAACCGTCGGCCGTTCTGCTCTGGGGGCCGCCGGGCACCGGAAAGACCACCATCGCGGGCATCGTCTCGGCGTCGACGAGCCGGCGCTTCCTCGAAGTCTCGGCCGTGTCGGCGGGGGTCAAGGAGCTGCGTCAGGTCATCGACTCGGCTCGTGGCGAGCTCGTCAGAGGTGGTCAGGAGACGGTGCTGTTCGTGGACGAGGTGCATCGGTTCAGCAAGACGCAGCAGGACACCCTGCTACCGGCCGTCGAGAACCGCTGGGTGACCCTGATCGCCGCCACCACCGAGAACCCGTTCTTCTCCGTCATCGCCCCGCTCCTGTCACGTTCCCTGCTGCTGACGCTCGAGCCGATGAGCGACGAGTCGGTGCGGCTGGTGCTCCGCCGCGCGCTTA
Organism: uncultured Actinomycetota bacterium; assembly: GCA_963820035.1. GTDB lineage: Bacteria > Actinomycetota > Actinomycetes > Propionibacteriales > Nocardioidaceae > JAWWPG01. The sequence continues at coordinate 280,539 of CAWFYK010000002.1, forward strand.
AGTCCGAGCGTGGCCTTGACGGTGAGGTCGAGGTCAGTGCGGACGCTCTCGACCAGATCATTCGGCTTGCCGGCGGCGACGCTCGCCGGGCCTTGACCTACCTCGAGTCAGCGGCCGCGGGCGCCCCCAGCGACAACGGTAAGCGTCTCGTGGACCTCGAGACTCTGCGGACGGCGGTCGACCAGGCGCCGGTGCGCTATGACCGGGCGGGGGACCAGCACTACGACGTCATCAGCGCGTTCATCAAGTCGCTCCGCGGCAGCGATGTCGATGCCGCGCTGCACTATTTCGCCCGGATGGTGGCGGCCGGGGAGGACCCGCGGTTCATCGCCCGCCGGCTGGTGATCCTCGCGAGCGAGGACATCGGGCTCGCCGACCCGACCGCACTGACCACCGCTGTGGCGGCGGCTCAGGCCGTCCAGCTCATCGGGATGCCGGAGGCTCGGCTCAACCTTGGTCAGGCGGTCATCGCGTTGGCGCTGGCGCCGAAGTCCAACGCCGTCATCACCGCCGTGGACGCGGCGATGGCCGACGTACGCGCCGGTCTCATCGGGACGGTGCCGGCGCACCTCCGCGACGCCCACTATCCGGGCTCGGGGAAGCTCGGACACGGTGCCGACTACGTCTACCCGCACGACGACGAGCGGGGGGTGGTGGCCCAGCAGTATGCCCCGGACCAGACCGCTGACGCGCACTACTATCACCCGACTCGGCACGGCCAGGAAGCCGCCTATGCCGACCGGCTGGCCAAGATCAAGGCGGTCCTCGACGAGCCATCGTCGTGACCGGCGCACCCCCGGAGCGACCGGCATGGTCACGCTAGGCTGGTCGTTTCCGATCCCGAGTCGCCGGAGGCCATCGTGATGACGATCGCGACGCTCGTCGCCGCGGCTGCCGTGGCCGCGGTGGCTCTGCTCGTGGTCGTCGTGGTCCGGCTGGAGCACCGGATGCAGAGCCTGGACGCCGAGGTCGAGGCGCTCCGTGCCGCCGCGCCGGGGGAGCCGAGTGGCCTGCCGCCCGCCCCGGAGGGGATGCCGCGGACCCGCCCGGAGGAGCCGGTGGCCCTCATCACCGACCTCTCTCAGCAGGGTGGGGTCGGGCCCGTGGACGAGCCGACCGCCGGACAGGTCGTGTCGGTCACCGTCGGGGGCCCGCTGATCAAGATCGCCGCGTTCTCCCACGGGGTGCGCCGCGCCCTCGACGAGGAGCACCGGATGCGGATCGCCTATGCGTTCCGCCGGGAGCTACGCCGGCAGCGCCGGATGCGGCGCCGAGGACCCGTCGACCGGCCACCGGCCAAGGAGGGCTGGCGACCATGAGCCGGGTCACCTGGTTCGCGGCCGGCGTCGCGGCCGGGGCCTACGGGCTGCTGAAGGCGAGGCGGACCGCCCGGAACTTCACGCCGGACGGCGTCGCGGCACGTGCCGCCGCCCTCGGGGCCGGCTTCCGGGTCTTCACCTCGGAGGTCTCGGTCGGGATGGCCCAGCGGGAGTCCGAGCTGCGCGAGCAGCTCACCCCACCCCCGGCAGTCCCGTCGGCCGACGCACCGGCCATGATCGAGCAACCGACCGAGACACGACAGGGACGCGAGGACATCACCGATGGACACCGCTGAGATCAGGCGCCGCTTCATCGCGCACTTCGAGCAGCGAAACCACACCGTCGTACCCAGCGCGTCGCTCCTCCTTGACGACCCGAACCTGCTGTTCGTCAACGCCGGCATGGTGCCCTTCGTGCCCTACTTCCTCGGCCAGGAGACCCCGCCGTACCGGCGCGCCGTCACGGTGCAGAAGTGCGTGCGGACCATCGACATCGACGAGGTCGGGCAGACCGACCGGCACGGCACGTTCTTCCAGATGAACGGCAACTTCTCGTTCGGCGACTATTTCAAAGAGGGCGCCATCGGCTACGCCTGGGACCTGGTCACCAAGTCCGTGGCCGACGGCGGCTTCGGGCTCGACATCGACCGGCTCCACGTGTCCGTCTTCCACGACGACGAGGAGTCGGTCGCCCTGTGGAAGAAGATCGCGGACCTGCCGGACGAGAAGATCCACCGGCTGGGGATGGCCGACAACTACTGGTCGATGGGCATCCCCGGTCCCTGCGGTCCGGACTCCGAGCTGTTCTTCGACCGCGGGCCTGACTACGGCCCCGAGGGGGAGATCGCGAAGGCCGGCGACCGCTACCTGGAGTTCTGGAACCTCGTGTTCATGCAGAACGAGCGCGGCTCGGGGCTGGGCAAGGACGACTTCGAGATCCTTGGCGAGCTGCCGGCCAAGAACATCGACACCGGCATGGGCCTGGAGCGGATGGCCATGCTGATGCAGGAAAAGGGCAGCATCTACGAGATCGACGAGGTCGCGCCCGTCCTCGAGCGGGCCGCCGAGCTTGGCGGCAAGACCTACGGCGCCAACCACGACGACGACGTCCGGCTGCGGGTCGTTGCAGACCACGTGCGCAGCGGGCTGATGCTGATCCTCGACGGGGTGACCCCCGGCAACGAGTCCCGCGGCTACGTGCTGCGGCGGATCCTCCGCCGGGCGGTGCGGGCCATGAAGCTTCTCGGCGTCGACGAGCCCACGTTCCCCGAGCTGCTGCCACGGTCCTACCAGCTGATGCGTCGTTCCTACCCCGAGCTCGACACGCAGTGGGACCGGATCCAGGGGATCGCCTATGCGGAGGAGCAGGCGTTCCGGCAGACCCTGAAGGCCGGCACCGCCATCTTCGACCTGGCAGCCGACCGGACCGAGCAGGCTGGGGCCGCCACCGTGTCCGGGGGAGACGCGTTCGCGCTGCACGACACCTATGGCTTCCCGATCGACCTGACCCTCGAGATGGCCGCGGAACGCGGGCTGACGGTCGACGAGGTCGGGTTCCGGCAGCTGATGGCCGAACAGCGGGCGATGTCGAAGGCCGACGCGAAGGCCAAGCGCGGTCAGCACGCGGACCTGAGCGCCTACCGCCAGGTGCTCGACTCGTTCGGTGCGACCGACTGGCTGGCCTATCAGACCCTGTCCACCGAGTCGACGGTCGTGGCGATGCTCCGCGAGGGCCAGCCGACGCCGGTGCTCGAAGCTGGCTCGATCGGGGAGGTTGTCCTCGACCGAACGCCGTTCTATGCCGAGTCGGGCGGCCAGCACGCCGACGCCGGTGTCCTGCGGTGGGACAGCGGCGACGCCGACGTGCTCGACGTCCAGCGCCCGATGCGGGGGCTGGTCGTCCACCAGGTCCGGGTGCGGAGTGGCAGCCTCGCCACCGACGCGCGCGTCGAGGCGGCCGTGGACCCGGAGTGGCGCCTCGGCGCCTGCCAGGCCCACAGCGGTACTCACGTCGTCCATGCCGCGCTGCGAGAGGTCCTCGGCCCGACCGCGCTGCAGAGCGGCTCCTACAACCGACCCGGTTATCTGCGGCTCGACTTCGGCTGGGGCTCAGCGCTGTCAGACACCCAGCTGCGGGACGTCGAGGACGTCTCGAACGCCGCGCTGCGCCAGGACCTGCCGGTCTCGGCCACGCTCATGACGCTGCCGGAGGCCCAGCAGGCCGGGGCGCTCGCCCTCTTCGGCGAGACCTACGGCGAGCGGGTCCGGGTCGTCGAGATCGGCGGCCCGTGGTCGCGCGAGCTCTGCGGCGGCACGCACGTCAGCAGATCCGCCCAGATCGGCACGGTCGTGCTCACCTCCGAGTCGTCCATCGGCTCCGGCAACCGGCGCGTCGAGGCCATGGTGGGCATCGAGGGCTTCCGCTATCTCGCTCGGGAACGCACCCTCGTGCGGGACGTCGGCGAGCTGCTCAAGGCCCAGCCCGACGACCTCGTCGGCCGGGTGTCCGACCTGCTCGGGCGGGTACGCACCGCCGAGAAGGAGCTCAGCCGACTGCGGGCCAAGGCGCTGCTGGCCGGGGCCGGCGACCTCGCCGAAGGGGCGTCCGACGTCGCCGGCATCCGCTATGTCGGCCAGGTCGTCGACGGGGCCGGCCCGGGCGACGTCCGGACGCTCGCGCTCGACATCCGTGGTCGGCTGCCCGTCGACCAGCCCGGTGTCGTCATGGTCGTCGGCGTCAGTGAGGGCAAGCCGGCCGTCGTGGTGGCGCTCAACGAACAGGCCCGCGAAGGCGGCCTCAGCGCCGGCACCCTGGTCAAGGTCGCCACCGGCCCGCTGAAGGGCAGTGGCGGCGGCAAGGACGACGTCGCCCAGGGCGGCGGCACCGACCCGGCCGGCGCACCGTCCGCCGTGGCGCAGGTCGAGGAGGCGCTCGCCGACCACCGGGCGCAGGCGTGAGCCATGGCACCGTCCGGCCGGGCGCACGGCTCGGGATCGACGTCGGCGAGGTCCGGGTCGGCGTCGCCCTGAGTGACCCGGCGGGCCTGCTCGCGACCCCGCTCGAGACGGTGCGCCGTGGGTCCGGCGACGTCGACCGGATCCTCGACCTGGTGCAGGAGCACCAGGCGGTCGAGGTCGTCGTGGGTCTGCCGCTGTCGATGTCGGGCGTCGCGGGGACGGCCGCCCGCAAGGCCACCGCCTTCGCGGAACGTCTGCTCGGTGAGATCTTCCGGCGTGGTCTCGTGGTGTCGGTTCGCCTCAGTGACGAACGGTTGACTACGGTGAGCGCTGAGCGTGTCCTGCGTGAGCAGGGCAGGAAGGGTCGCCGACAGCGAGCCGTCGTCGACCAGGCCGCAGCCGTGGTCATCTTGCAGCACGCGCTGGACAGCGAACGATCGACGGGGCTTCCACCAGGATCCGACGTTAGGCGAGACGCGTGAGCGACCTTGGACTCGGCACCGTGCAGGGGCACCGCGTCCGGCACAAGAGGTTCCGCGGCTGTCTTGCGGTGCTGGTGGCGCTGGCGATCATCGTCGGCATCGGGTTCTTCTCCTATGTCAAGGGTGTCGACGTCATCAAGGGCTGGCTGGCCGGACCGGCGGACTACGTCGGCCAGGGCCACGGCTCGGTCGTCGTCCAGGTCAAGAATGGGGACACGGCGTCCGACATCGGCGTCACGCTGGAGAAGGCGAACGTCGTCAAGAGCGTGCGGGCGTTCACCGATGCCGCGAAGAAGAACAGCAAGTCCCTCACCATCCAGGTCGGCTACTACCGCATGCGGCGACAGATGTCGGGCGAGAACGCGCTCTCCCTCATGCTCGACCCGAGCTCGAAGGTCAGCACGGGGCTGACGATCCCCGAGGGTCTGCGAGCGAACGAGATCCTGGCGCTGATCGTCGGCCATACGAAGTTCAGCGCGCAGCAGGTCAAGCGGGCGTTCGACGACACGCCGGCGCTCGGACTCCCGTCGTACGCCAACGGGGACGCCGAGGGCTATCTCTTCCCGGCGACCTACCCGCTGACGCCGGCCAGCACCCCGGCCAGCCTGCTCAAGGCCATGACCACGGCCTTCAAGGTGCAGGCGGACGCCCTCAGGCTCGAGCCCACCGCCGCCGCGATGCACGTGAGCCCCACCGACATCGTGATCGTGGCGAGCCTGGTGCAGGCGGAGGCGAGCCGGCCGAAGGACATGCCCAAGGTGGCGCGGGTGATCTACAACCGGCTCGACGCCCAGATGCCGCTGCAGTTCGACTCGACCCTGCACTACGCGATCAACAGCAGGGGAGTCGTCCAGACGAGTCAGGCGCTCCGGGAGCTCAACACGCCCTACAACACCTACACGCGGCGCGGGCTGCCGCCGACACCGATCGACTCGCCCGGCAAGCAGGCTCTCCAGGCCGCGCTGCACCCCGCTGACGGGAGCTGGCGCTATTTCGTGACCGTCAACCTGCGCACCGGGGACACCCGGTTCGCGACGACCTACCGACAGCACCTGAAGAACGTCGCGCTCTACGACGACTACTGCAAGACCTCGAGTGCCTGCTGACCCGCTCGCGGGCGGGCGACGACGGTGCGGGGTGCTCGGCAGCCCGGTGGGTCACTCGCTGTCACCGACGCTCCACCGGGCGGCGTACGCCGAGCTCGGGCTCGACTGGGACTACCAACCCCACGAAGTGACAGCGGCCGGTCTGCCGTCGTTCCTTGCGTCCTTGGGAGACGAGTGGCGTGGCCTGTCGCTGACGATGCCGCTGAAGGAGACCGTCATCGGGCTCTGCTCCACGGTGAGCCGCCAAGCCCGGCTGGTCGCCGCCGTGAACACCGTCCTGCTGGAGCCGCCCGACCGGGTCGAGGGGCTCAACACCGACATCCCCGGTTTCGTGGCGACGTGGCGAAGCGCCGGAGTCCGGTCCGTCGGGCGGGCCGTGGTGGTGGGCGCGGGCGCGACGGCACGGTCAGCGGTCGCCGCCCTGGCCGAGCTCGGCACCACCCACGTGACGGTCCTGGCGAGATCGCCGGCACGGGCCGACGGGCTGACCGCGTTGTCGTCGACGCTGGGGTTGGGGTGCGAGGTCCGGCGACTGGACGAGGCCGCGAGCATCGGCCGCGTCGATCTCGCGGTGTCGACGGTCCCGGCGACCGGTCAGACGGGCGACTGGGTCGAGAACCTGGTCGGCCGCACAGCTGCCGTGTGTGATGTCGTCTACAGCCCGCGTGAGACGCCGCTTCTCCAGGCTGGTCGGCGCGCGGGGCTGGCCTGTTCCGAGGGCTTTGACTTGCTGCTCCACCAGGCCGCTCGTCAGGTCGAGCTGATGACCGGGGTGCCGCAGGCTCCCGTCCAAGCGATGCGAGCAGCCGGGCTCAGGGAACTGGAGAGACGCGCCTGAGGCTGCTGGTGCGGCCTCGGGCGGAGTCGGGTCAGGCGGAGGCCTGCTCGGGGCGGGCGATCTTGTCCAGCGCATCGGTGACGGCGCTGACGAGCACCTCGTTACTGCGGTCGGCGGCGAGGACGAGGAGCTCGTGTTGCCGGACGAGGACACCCGGAACGTCGAGCGTCTGCGTCCACGAGACGTGGTAGCCGCGGCGGTTGAGCTTGTCCAGGAGGACGCTGAGCTCGTTCATGGCGGGTCCGTTCTCTGGCGGCTTCCGGGCTCGATGTCTCTTCACGCTTCAACTGTGCGACGCCCCGCGATCCGGCGGCAGGGTCGCATGACCCCGTTTGACGGGACGTTCACCCCATGTCGGGCGGGTCTATCCGGACCTCGGGGCAACCGGGCGGGGCGCAGAGACGTCCTGATGATTGTGACCACATCCGCAAGCTCTCGTCGTACCGTTCTCCTATGAGCACGCCAGCCGTCGGCCGTCGTACGTTCCTGCAAGGCGCGGCCGTGGGTGCGGCCATGCTCACCTCCGGTGGGACGTCGCGAGCGTCGGCCGCCGTGACGCCGAGAGCGGTGCCACCGGCTGATCCCGACCTAGCCCCACCGCCGGCTGCCTGGAAGGCCCTGGCCAACAGCCTTGACGGCGACCTGGTCCGGCCGGGGGACGCCGACTACTTCGAGGCCAAGGAGCTCTTCAACCCACGGTGGGACGGCTACCGGCCGATCGCCGTGGTGGAGGCGGCATCGTCGAACGACGTGAGCGAGTCGATCAGGTTCGCCCAGAAGTATCACCTGAAGGTTCGTCCCAAGGCGGGTGGGCACTCGTATGTCGGCGCATCGAGCGCCACCGGGGTGATGGTGATCAGCACGTCCCGGATGACCAGCGTGCGCTACGAGTCCGCGAGCAGGGTCGCTTTCGTCGGCGCGGGCGCCAAGCTCTATCCCGTGCACAGCTATCTCGCCGGCCGCGGCCGGACCATCCCCACGGGCACCTGTCCCACGGTCGGCGCCACCGGGCTGACGGTCGGCGGCGGGCTCGGCATCGCGAGCCGGTCCTACGGACTGACCTGCGACCAGCTGTTCTCCGCCCGCATCGTCACGGCCGACGGCATCATCAGGACCGCCGACTCGAAGACCAACCCCGATCTGCTGTGGGCGCTGCGTGGCGGTGGCGGTGGCAACTTCGGCATCGTCACCCTGCTCCAATACCACACGCAGCCGACCACCTCGCTGGGTTTCTTCCTGATGTCGTTCCCCTGGTCGGCCGCGGTGAAGGTGGTCAGAGGCTGGTCAGCCCGCATCAAGGTCATGCCGCACTCCACGTGGGCCAACCTGCACCTGGAGGCGAATGCGAACGGCGCGTCCGAGGCCCGGATCGTGGGGGTGTGCGCCCCCGGCGCCCAGGCCGGAGAGGCGCACGCGATGGAGGCGGCGATCGGGGTCAACGCGTCGAGCACGCAGCTCTTCACCAAGTCCTACCTGGCGGGCGTGCAGTTCCTCGGTGGTGGCACCACGTCGAAGCGCCAGGGCTGGGCGGCCGGCAGTGACATCCTCCCGACGATGACGATCCCCGTGGCCAACAACCTGGTGCATCTGATCTCGGCGCGGTCGGCCAGCCACAAGTCCGCGGTGGCGATCCTCGACCCGCTGACCGGGGCCGTGCAGTCGCACACCCCGACCTCGTCGGCGTTCCCGTGGCGACGGCACCTGTGCTCGATCCAGTGGTACCTGACGATGCCGGACCACCCGAACATCGACCAGATCCACGCCGCCTACAGCTGGATCGACACCGCTCACGCCTCGGTGAAGTCGATCTCGGCCGGCGGCTACGTCAACTACCTGGAGCCGCGCCGGCACGTCAGCACCTACTACGGCGGCAACCTGAAGCGGCTGCAGTCCATCAAGCGCCACTACGACCCCCACGACTTCTTCGACACTCCGTGGGGGATCCCCACCTGAGCAGGGTGGCTCGACCCGTCCACAGCCGCCGGTTGATGATCCCGAGCCGGGAGGGTGTGACGGCTAGGCTGCGGCATTGTGCTCTGGGGTCTGCTCGCCATCGCCGTGACGGCGCTGACCGGTGCGGCCGCGGGGCTGCTGTCCCCTCGGATCATCGGCTGGCTCCGGGAGCCTGACAACGAGGCGCCCGGCCCGCCGCGTCCCGCGTTCGTCGACCTTGCCGCCACCCCGGGACTGGCGACCCGGCTCGCTCTTGTCGGGGCGGGCTTCGGGGCCGTCGTCGGCTGGCAGCTCGGCTGGACGCCGATCCTCGCAGCCTGGGCCTACCTGACGGGGCTGAGCGTCGTCCTCGGATATGTCGACGCCCGGACCCGGCTGCTGCCCACCCAGCTGATCGGTCCGTCGTACGCCGTCGTCGCCGTCCTCGTCGTGGCCGCGGGTTTCGGCGACCAGAGCTTCAACGGTGTCTGGCATGCCTTCCTGGGGTGGGTGGTGATGGGCGGCTTCTACCGGCTGATGTGGAACTTCGGGCCGCCGGGCTTGGGCTACGGCGACGTGCGGCTGTCGGGGGTGCTCGCGCTGTGCCTCGGCTACCTGGGGTGGGGGCCGCTGGTGACGGGGCTCTACACGGCGTTCCTGCTGGGTGGCCTCTTCAGTCTGGTCCTCGTGCTCGCCCGCAAGGTGACCGGCAAGACGCACATCCCGTTCGGGCCGTTCATGATGATCGGTGCGCTCACGGGGCTGGTGTGGGGGGAGCCGCTTGTCCGCTGGTACTCCTCCCGGTGACCACGTGCGCGCGTGAAAGACTCTGCGCATGCTGAGATGGCTGACCGCAGGCGAGTCCCACGGGGCCGCGCTGGTCGGGATCATCGAGGGAGTTCCGGCCGGGGTCGCGATCACCACCGACGATCTCGCCGCCGCGCTGGCCCGCCGACGGCTCGGCTACGGCCGCGGCGCCAGGATGAGCTTCGAGGCCGACGAGGTGACGATCCTCGGCGGGGTCCGGCACGGCATCACGATGGGCGGGCCGGTCGCCGTGATGGTCGCCAATACCGAGTGGCCGAAGTGGGAGCAGGTCATGTCGGCCGACCCCGTCGACGCCGAGGTGCTCGGGGGACTCGCCCGCAATGCGCCCCTCACGCGTCCCCGGCCGGGTCACGCCGACCTTGTCGGCATGCAGAAGTACGGGTTCGAGGAGGCGCGCCCGGTGCTGGAGCGGGCCAGCGCCCGCGAGACGGCGGCCCGGGTCGCCCTCGGTGCCGTCGCGGCCGCGGTGTGCGCCCAGGCCCTCGATGCGCGGTTGGTCTCGCATGTGGTCTCGATCGGGGCCGCCGAGGCTCCCGCTGAGCCGCTGCCCACGCCGGACGACGTGGCGGCGCTCGACGCTGACCCGGTGCGCTGTCACGACTCCACCGCCAGCGCCGCGATGGTGGCGGAGATCGATTCCGCGCACCGGGCCGCGGACACGCTCGGCGGCGTGGTCGAGGTGATCGCCTACGGTCTGCCTCCGGGACTCGGTTCCTACGTCCACTGGGACCGCCGGCTCGACTCACGGCTCGCCGCAGCCCTGATGGGCATCCAGGCCATCAAGGGCGTCGAGCTGGGCGACGGCTTCGCGGTGGCGCGCGGTCCCGGCTCGGCCGCCCATGACGAGATCGAGGCCGGACCGGACGGGCTGCGGCGTACGTCGGGGCACTCCGGCGGCACCGAGGGCGGGATGTCGACGGGGGAACTGCTCCGGGTGCGCGCCGCGATGAAGCCGATCTCGACAGTGCCGCGTGCCCTGCGGACGGTCGACGTCGCAACCGGTGAGCCGGCCGTCGCCCACCACCAGCGGTCGGACGTGTGCGCCGTACCCGCGGCCGCGGTCGTGGCCGAGGCGATGGTGGCGCTCGTGCTGGCCGAGGCGGCGCTGGAGAAGTTCGGCGGCGACTCGGTCGCCGAGACCAGGCGCAACTGCGACGCCTACCTGGCTGCCCTGAGCTTTCGATGACGGCGCACGATGCTCCCCGGGTGGTGCTGATCGGCCCACCGGGAGCGGGCAAGACGAGCGTCGGCCACGAGCTTGCTCGCCGGTGGGGCGTCACGGTCTGCGACACCGACGAGGTGATCGAGGCCGAACAGCAGACCACCGTGTCGGACATCTTCGTCGAGCAGGGCGAGGCGGTCTTCCGGCGCCTGGAGGAGCAGGCCGTCGCCGATGCGCTCGCGACCCACCCCGGCGTGCTGGCAGTGGGTGGTGGGGCGGTCCTGTCGGAGGTCACGCGGATGCGACTGGCGGGGCTTCCGGTGGTGTTCCTCGACGTCGGTCTGGCCGTCGCAGCGTCCCGAATCGGGCTCGGGCTCACCCGGCCGCTGCTGCTCGGCAACGTGCGCGCCCAGCTCAAGGCCCTCCTCGACGCCCGGCGGCCGCTCTACACCGAGGCCGCTCGGGTCGTCGTGGTGACGGACGACCTGACCGTCGAACAGGTCGCCGACGCCGTCGAGCAGGCCCTCTCGTGAGCGACAGCGGCCCCACTCGCATCGCGGTGACGGGCGAGGCGCCGTACGACGTCGTGGTCGGCAGGGGAACCCGAGCCGAGGTCGCGACGATGCTCGGTCCGGAGGTCCAGCGGGTCGCGGTCATCCAGCCACCCGCGCTGGCCGTTGCGGCCTCGGCGCTGCGAGATGAGCTCTCCGACCACGGCTACGACGTTCACGGCATCGAGGTCCCGGATGCCGAGGCGGCCAAGACCGCCGAGGTGGCTGCGTCCTGCTGGCAGACGTTGGGCGCGCTCGGCTTCACCCGGTCGGACGCAGTCGTCGGACTCGGCGGTGGGTCGACGACCGACCTCGCCGGCTTCGTCGCCGCCACCTTCCTTCGCGGGCTGACGGTGGTGCAGGTCCCGACGACGCTGCTGGGCATGGTGGACGCCGCCGTCGGCGGCAAGACCGGCATCAACACGGCCGAGGGGAAGAACCTCGTCGGGTCGTTCCATGAGCCCGCGGGTGTCGTCTGCGACCTGGACTGGCTGGAGACGCTTCCGGCGCTCGAGCTGGTGAGCGGGCTGGCGGAGGTCGTCAAGTGCGGCTTCATCGCCGACCCGGCGATCCTCGACCTGGTCGTCGACCACCCGGCACCGGCCCTCGACCCTCGCTCGGCGGTGCTGCGCGAGCTCGTCGAGCGGGCGGTGTCGGTGAAGGCCGGAGTCGTGTCGACCGACCTTCGAGAAGCCACCTCGACGGGGGCGACGGTCGGCCGTGAGGCGTTGAACTACGGGCACACGTTGGGACACGCGATCGAGCGCGTCGAGGACTACACCCGGCGGCACGGCGAGGCCGTTGCCGTCGGCATGGTCTATGTCGCCGAGCTCGCGCGGCTCGCTGGCCGGCTCGACCCGGCGACCGTGAGCCTGCACCGCGAGGTGTTGCGGCTGGTCGGGCTGCCCACGTCCTACCCCGGAGGTCGCTGGGACGAGATCCACCAGGTCATGCGGCTGGACAAGAAGACCCGAGGCGACCGGCTCCGGTTCGTCGTACTCGGCGGGGTGGGCCGGCCGGAGATCCTGGCGGCACCAGCCGAGGACCTGCTGGTGGCTGCCTTCCGGGCGGTCTCCGGCTGAGCCACGGCTGAGCCACGACTGAGCCACGACTGGGCCAACGGTTGAGCCACCGCCGCAGGCTAGGGTTCAGACGTGCGCGTGTGGGTGTTGAACGGACCGAACCTTGGTCGCCTCGGCGCGCGCGAACCCGAGGTCTACGGATCGACGTCTTATGCCGACCTGGTGGACCGCTGCTCCTCCTGGGGTGCGGACCTTGGTTTGGACGTCGAGGTCCGGCAGACAGACGACGAGGCCGAGCTCGTCGGCTGGCTGCACGCCGCGGCCGACGGCCGGATCCCGGTGGTGCTCAACCCGGCCGCCTTCACGCACTACTCCTACGCCCTCCGCGACGCCTGTGCGCAGCTGACCGCTCCTCTTGTGGAGGTGCATCTGACGAACCCGGCCGCTCGGGAGGAGTTCCGTCATACCAGCGTTGTCGCCGCGGTGGCGACCGGGACGGTGGCGGGCTTCGGGGTGGGCTCCTACCGGCTTGCCCTGCTGGCCTTGACGGAGCTCGCGGATCGGTCGGGCTAGGAGTTCTCGCGCATCGAGCGGACCGCTCGGTTCGCCTGGGGGAGGCCGACCTTCAGCTCCTCCACGACGTACTGTACGGCGCCGGCCTCGTCGCCGCCACGCAGCAGCAGGCTGACCTGGTCGGCGACCGACGGTGGCAGCCGGAGGGCGGGTCCTTCGCCCGACTCCGCATCCGAGACCGGGGGTGAGGACGGTCCCCCGAGCGACGACGTCAGCGAGGTCGACAGCGAACTGGTCAGGCAGGACGGCTGGTAGCGGGTGACCAGTGTCGTGTTGAGCGCCGTGGACGAGATGGCGGCGCTCCCGGCCGAGAAGTCTGTGGCGGCGTCGGCCCAGGCTTGAGTCTGGTCGGCAGCCGGTGGCACGGCCGCCGGGACTGGGGGACCGATGTCCGGGGATTCACGTTCCCGAGCCGGCCGGCGACTCGAGTCGGTGCCGGGCTGGTAGGTCGGTGGGTTTCCCGGCCGATAGGTCGGGGAGTCGCCGGGCCGGTAGATCGGCGCGTTGCCCGGTTTGTAGGTGGCGGAGTCGCCCGGCTTGTAGGTGGTGGCACCACCTGGCCGGAACACCGGAGTCTGGGCGGGTCCCGCGTTACCGCCGCCAGGCAAACCGGGCCATCGGGAGGCCGCGCGCCTGCGACGTGGCGGCCGACCGGTGACTCCCGGCATCGGGTTGTTGCCTTTGGCGCTCCGGGTGGCCCGCGTGATGAGGCTCGCGACCAACACGCCCACTACGAGGATGACAACGTATGACGCCATCCTCCGATGGTAGGCCGGGTAGTCGACCGGATTCGGCTGGCAGGACGGTGCCGCCCTAGACTGGGCCGCTATGGCGACGACGAACGACCTCAAGAACGGCATGGTGCTCAACCTGGACGGCCAGCTCTGGGCCGTGGTGTGGTTCCAGCATCACAAGCCGGGCAAGGGCGGTGCCGTCGTACGCACCAAGCTCAAGAACGTGCTGTCCGGCAAGGTGGTCGACAAGACGTTCAACTCCGACGTCAAGGTCGACACCGCCAACGTCGACAAGCGCGCGATGACCTACCTCTACAACGATGGCTCGTCATACGTCTTCATGGACACCCAGAACTACGAGCAGCTCAACGTCAGTCCGGAAACGGTCGGTGACGCCGCCAGCTTCATGCTGGAGAACCAGGAGGCGACCGTGGCGCTGCATGACGGGCTGCCGCTCTACATCGAGCTGCCCGCCTCCGTCGAGCTGACGATCGACTACACCGAGCCCGGCCTGCAGGGCGACCGCTCCACCGGCGGCACCAAGCCGGCGAAGCTCGAGACCGGCTACGAGATCTCCGTCCCGTTGTTCATCACCACCGGCGAGAAGGTCAAGGTCGACACCCGCGACGGCAGCTACCTCGGCCGGGTCACCAGCTGACCGCCGTGTCATCCGCTGACCAACGGGCACCGATGGGTGCCCGCACCAAGGCCCGCAAACGCGCCCTCGACATCGTCTACGAGTCGGAGCTCCGCGGTCTCGCCGTCGGCCAGACTCTGGGCGACCGGCAGGAGCTGGCGGACCCCCCGCTCAATCCCTACACGGTGACGTTGGTGGAGGGCGTGATCGCCCACCAGCCCGAGATCGACGAGCTGATCTCGGCGTGCTCGACGGACTGGCCGCTCGCCCGGATGCCCGCGGTCGACCGGACCGTGCTGCGACTGGCGGCCTTCGAGCTGCTCTACGTCGACGAGGTGCCCACCGCCGTCGCCATCGACGAGGCCGTGTCCCTCGTCAAGGACCTCTCCACCGACGACTCACCCGCCTTCGTCAACGGCGTCCTCGCCAAGATCGCCGCCACCCACCCCTCCTAATCCCCGACGATCCGAGACTTTCGGCACCACGATCCGAGACTTTCGGCAGCACGATCCGAGACTTTCGGCACCACGATCCGAGACTTTCGGCACCACGATCCGAGACTTTCCCGACATCAGGTACGCCGGGCCCCGCGATCGTCTGGGCGAAGGTTGTGCGGAGGACGCCGGACATCGCGGCTTGACTCCGGCTCTCGACCATCGTGTAGGCGTACTCGTCGAAGTCGGACGAGACGCCGGCGTTCGGGGAAGAGGAAGAAGTCGACTGCGTCGCGCTCCGGCCCGGGGTCACCCGAGATGGCCCTGGCTCGACCAGATGCTTGGCCAGGATGCGATCGCTGAGCTTCGCCACGCGCTTACGACGATCATCAACGATCCACTCAGGCGGACGACGGTCGTTGAGCGAGACCCTCGGTCGCACGACTCGAGGTCCGTGACATAGCCGCTCAACCACGTCAGGGCATCGTTACGCGGAGCACGATGCCGCTGCACCTGTTGGACGAGAAGTTCTTCGAGACTCTGTGAGCGAGACTGCTCCCATCCGCACCTGGGGTCTCCGTCGTGGTCTGCGGGCCGACTCCGTTGCCTCGTGGAAATACCTACACCCGCCCGGTAGGAGTAACCGTCTTGTTGGACGCTCGATAGTGAACGCCACAGACGCTCCGGAACTCAGCTGGCGGTATCCAGTCGACACGGTCGCCGAGAAGTGCCTCCAGCAGCCGCCGGGGGTCTCCGGGGAGTCGATGACGACCCCAACCCTTCTCGTCATGCCACTCGCGCACCCCGCCGTCGCGCACCCCGCCGTCGCGCAGCTCGCGCAGCGGCGGCAGCGGACCGGGCAGCGATTCGTAGCCGGTCCGGCCGATCGAGCCCTCATGCGTCATGTCCCGAGGATCGCGCATCGTTGACAGGCCGTGAACCGGCACGGTCGACCACGTCAGATCGCGTGGTGGCCCGGCGGAGTGGCGTCGTGCCCGAGTTCGACGAGCCGAGCACGAGACCGCAGCTCGGGGTGATGCAGCAGGTCGTCCACCAGCGCGGCGGAACCACCGATACACGTCCAATCGTCATCCCACAGCGTGGAGACCAGCCAACTGCGATCCGCGGGGAACATCAGATTCGGCAGGTGCCCTTGCCAGAAAGAGCCGAGGTCCCAGCGCCGCCACGTCGCCGCCTGATCGGGCCCAGCCTGAACGAGCACATAGGGCCACCCTGAGTAGAGCGTCACCCTTGGCGCTTCGGGAAACACGACGTCATCCGCACCCGTCTCCAGATATCCAAGCCACCACGGCACCTTCACCGCGTGGGTGCGCAACACCGACAGGACCGCCTCATCGTGGGCGCCTTGAGCAGCGCGGTCCTCTGGCAGGACGACGGAGGCATAGGTGTCGAAGACCGCAGGGATCGCCGAGGTGATCGTCTTGCCAACCGTGGTGCCAGCAGCGATCCACGCAACATCGGCGGCCGTGCCCACCGGCCAGCACGTCCCGTCGCGGACCAGTTCGGTGAGAGCCGGATCAGCACCGCGCTCGGTAACCGCATCAGGCGCCGGCACCCAGCGACCCGGCACCGCGTCCCTCGACAGATCATCATCGCTAGCCATCACAACCAGACTAGCGAGGGCCACTGCGAACGACGCGCTATCAACCGAGGCTCCCCCAAGGGGCTCGACGCGACACGATTGTCCACATGATCGAGGCAGCGGCGAGCGCGCTCGGAGCCGGCCATCAGACTTCACAATCGATGCAGAAGATAGTCGGAATGCCTTTGTGGATAACGGGTTTGATGGTCGTGGCTGTCGGGTGTCGGTAGTAGAATCGCTGGTATGTTCGAATCGTTCGACGATGTGGGACCTGACCCGGACCGGTTCATCCCGGCCGGGCAGGTCGACGACGACCCGCGCGGTATGGCAGGCGGGGTCGCTGCCTTCCAGGCGGCGCTGCTGGCTGAAGGTGAACAGCGGCGGACCGAGGTCGATGACCTGGACGCGGACGGCACGTTGGGCCGGGTGGAGTCGTCACGGCGGCGGGTGAACCTGGCGCAGGCGGACCAGTTGGCGTTGGCCGCCCATTGGGCGGATCTGCACGGGGCGCTCGAGACACGGGTCCGGGTCCGTGGCGGGGAGGCGCTGGTCGAGCCGGGTGGGGAGGGCACGCCGGGGTTCGGGGAGTTCTGTCGGGTCGAGCTCGGCGCCGTACTGGGGGTCTCCCAGGTCTCGGCCGGGCTGCTGATGGCCGACGCGCTGGATCTGCGGCATCGGCTCCCTTTGCTGTGGCGACGAGTCCACACCGGTGACGTCAGGGTCTGGGTGGCCCGCAAGGTCGCGGTCCGCACCCGCCACCTGTCCCAACAGGCTGCCGCCCTGGTCGACGAGAGGGTCGCCCCGCTGGTCGACACGGTGGTGTTCCCGCGGTTCGAGAAGGTCCTGGACGCGGCGGTACTGGCCGCCGACCCCGCCCTGGCCGCCCGCAAGACCGCCGAGACGGCGGCCGGGCAGGGAGTGTGGCTGGGTCGGGAGACCGACCACGGGCACGGCACCCTGGTCGCGAAGGCGGCGATGCCCGACATCGCCGCGGTCGACGCGACGCTGGACGTGATGGCGCGGGCGATGACCATCCTCGGTGATACCGACCCGCACCAGCTGCGGCGGGCGAAGGCGCTCGGGCTGCTGGCCGACCCGGCCGCCGCCCTCGAGCTGACCCGGACCGCGAACGAAACCCTCGACACCCTCGCCACCCGCCGACCCCACGAGCCCTCCGACCAGCAGGGGACGCATCCGCATGA
Source organism: uncultured Actinomycetota bacterium (assembly GCA_963820035.1). Taxonomy (GTDB): domain Bacteria; phylum Actinomycetota; class Actinomycetes; order Propionibacteriales; family Nocardioidaceae; genus JAWWPG01. Next base: position 297,920 of record CAWFYK010000002.1, read on the forward strand.
CGGGTCGGATCCGCGTCGGCGCTGCGACCTCGGACCGGCCACCCTCTACGTCCACCTCACCGCCCAAAGCCTCACCGCCGCCGCTGCCCTGGCTGGCGCCGGAGCCGGCTTCGGGGTGCTCCGGGTCGAGGGTGTCGGGCCGGTGCTGCTCGACCAGGTCCGCGGCTGGCTGCGTCACCGGCAGGTGAAAGTCGTCCCGGTCATCGACATCGCCGGGATGACGCCGGTCGACCGCTACGAGGTGCCGGACCGGATGGCCGAGGCGATCCGGCTGCGCACCCCGGCCGACTGCACGCCGTACAGCCCGAACGTGAGCCGACGTGGCGACAACGACCACACCACGCCCTACATCGCCCTCGACGACGGTGGACCACCCGGGCAGACCGCGGTCGCGAACCTCGCCCGCATCACCCGAGCCAACCACCGGTGGAAGACCCACGGGAAATGGACCGTCACCCAACCCCGCTCCGGCACCTGGCTCTGGACCAGCCCCCACCACCGCCACTACCTCGTCGACCACAACGGCACCCACAACCTCGGCAAGCTCCCCTGAGAGAGCACGGGATGATGCGCTCGGGAGGGCCTTATCCAGCGAGGCGGGCGACCGCGAGCCGCATCGCATCGACGATATGAGGATGGGCGGCGCCGCCGTCCGAGTCCAGCTCTTCAGCGGTCCACCAAGCGTGGTCGTCGATGGTGGCCCGCTCCCAGGCGTCATGCCCGTCGAACGACACGTCCCCCTCGACCCGTACCGCGAAGAACGTCTGGTCCTGCACCAGGTGGTAGTCCCCCCAGTCGAACTCGATCGTGCTGCTCGTGATGGGTTCGCCGAGGGAGTCGGCGCTCACGGCTAGGCCGGTCTCCTCGAGCAGCTCGCGGGCACCCGCCTGAGCCGGAGTCTCACCCTCCTCCAGAGCCCCGCCGATGGTGAACCAGTACGGCGCCTCCGGGCGCTTCGGGTCCCACCCGTGCAGCAGCAAGACTCGCCCCGAGGCGTCGACGGGCAGCACGCGGGCCGTCGTACGCCGGATCGTCGAGCCGGGAGGCGGAAGGTCTGGCGTGGCGCTCACCCGAGCGACGATAGTGGCCTTGACGTGGTGTAGCGTGACCACCGATCGACATCCTTTAACGAGCCGTTCTGTGAGGCGGAGAAGGAGGTCCCTCTTGACGCCTGCGCAACGCAGCAGTCTCGACACCGACACGTCCCGCGTGGTGCTTGATGCATCCGACATCGCCCGCGCTCTCACCCGCATCGCCCACGAGATCCTCGAACGAAACAAGGGTCCGCACGACATCGTGCTGCTTGGCATCCCGAGCCGGGGAGTCCCCCTCGCGACCCGGATCGCCGACGCGATGACCGCCGTCGAAGGTGTGGCCGTCCCGCACGGCGCCCTCGACATCACGATGTACCGCGACGACCTCCGGATGAAGCCGGCCCGCACCCTCGAGCACACCACCATCCCCGGCGACAGCATCGACGACGCCGTCGTGGTGCTCGTCGACGACGTGCTCTTCTCCGGCCGCACCATCCGCGCCGCCCTCGATGCGCTCAACGACGTCGGCCGGCCACGTGCCGTCCAGCTAGCCGTGCTCGTCGACCGCGGCCACCGCGAGCTGCCGATCCGCGCCGACTTCGTCGGCAAGAACCTGCCCACCAGCCTGACGGAGACCGTCCGGGTCTCCCTGCAGGAGTACGACGACCGCGACGCTGTCGTGATCGGTGCGACCGAGAGGCCAAGCCTGTGAAACACCACCTGCTCTCCGCCGCTGACCTCACCCGCGACGATGCTCTCCTCATCCTCGACACCGCAGCCGAGCTGAGGTCGCTCGCCGACCGACCCATCAAGAAGCTGCCGACGCTGCGCGGCCGCACGGTCGTCAACCTGTTCTTCGAGGACTCGACCCGCACCAGGATCTCCTTCGAGGCCGCCGCGAAGCGGCTGTCGGCCGACGTGATCAACTTCTCGGCCAAGGGGTCCAGCGTCTCCAAGGGCGAGAGCCTCAAGGACACCGCCCTGACCCTCGAGGCGATGGGGGCGGACGCCGTGGTGATCCGTCACGGCTCCTCCGGCGCGCCCCACCGGCTCGCCAACAGCGGCTGGGTGCGGTCCAGCGTGGTCAACGCCGGCGACGGCACCCATGAGCATCCGACCCAGGCGCTCCTCGACGCGTTCACGATGCGCCGCCACCTCGGCGACCTCGACGGTCGCCGCGTCACGATTGTCGGCGACGTCCTGCACAGCCGGGTCGCGCGGTCAAACGCCTTGCTGCTCAGCACTCTGGGCGCTGAGGTCACATTGGTCGCACCCCCGACGCTGCTCCCGGTGGGCGTCGACGCCTGGCCGGTGCAGACGTCGTACGACCTCGACAGCGCGATCGACAAGAGCGACGTGGTGATGATGCTCCGCGTGCAACGCGAGCGGATGAACGACGCGTTCTTCCCGAGCGCCCGTGAGTACAGCCGGCGCTACGGTCTCGACGACCGGCGCTTCGCGAGGCTGGCAGACCATGCGATCGTCATGCACCCTGGCCCGATGAACCGCGGCATGGAGATCTCCGCCAACGTGGCCGACTCCCAGCGCTCGGTCATCGTCGAGCAGGTCACGAACGGCGTCGCGGTGCGGATGGCGGTGCTCTATCTGCTTCTGTCCGGGAGCGACGACACCGCAGCGGCCGAGGAGGCCGTGGCATGAGTGACTACCTGGTCAAAGGCGCCTCGATCCTCGGCGGCGACCCGGCCGATCTGCTCCTGCGCAAGGGCCGGATCGCCGATCCCGCGGAGGCCTCACCCGGTACGACGGTCATCGACGCGGCCGGCCTCGTGGCTCTCCCCGGTCTTGTCGACCTGCACACCCACCTGCGGGAGCCCGGGCGTGAAGATGCCGAGACCGTGCACACGGGGTCGCAGGCTGCGGCGAGAGGCGGCTTCACGGCGGTCCATGCGATGGCCAACACCGACCCCGTCGCCGACACCGCCGGTGTCGTGGAGCAGGTCTGGCATCTCGGTCAGACCGGCGGCTACTGCGATGTGCGCCCCGTCGGCGCCGTCACCGCCGGTTTGAAGGGAGAGCGCCTCGCCGAGCTGGGGGCTATGGCCGACTCGGCGGCCCAGGTCCGGGTCTTCTCCGACGACGGGAAGTGCGTGTCTGACGCGGTTCTGATGAGACGAGCCCTCGAGTACGTCAAGGCCTTCGACGGCGTCATCGCCCAGCACGCACAGGAACCTCGGCTCACGGAAGATGCCCAGATGAACGAGGGTGCCGTCTCCGGTGTCCTCGGCATGCGGGGCTGGCCGGCGGTCGCGGAGGAGGCGGTCATCGCCCGCGACTGCCTGCTCACCGGTCACGTCGGCTCGCGACTGCACGTCTGTCACGTCTCGACGGCGGGCTCTGTTGAGCTCATCCGGTGGGCGAAGAGCAAGGGCTGGGCGGTGACCGCCGAGGTCACCCCCCACCATCTGATGCTCACCGACGACCTCGTCGCGTCCTATGACCCGATCTTCAAGGTCAACCCGCCGCTGCGCACCAGTGCCGACGTGGACGCGCTTCGCGAGGGGCTCGCCGACGGGACGATCGACTGCGTTGCCACCGACCACGCCCCGCACCCGACCGAGGACAAGGAATGTGAGTGGGCCGCCGCCGCGATGGGGATGCTGGGGCTGGAGACGGCGCTGAGCGTCGTTCAACACACCATGGTGGACACCGGGATGCTCAGCTGGGCCGAGGTCGCCGACCGGATGTCGGCCGCGCCCGCCAGGATCGGTCGGGTCGCGGCCCACGGCGCCACGCTCACCGGCGGGTCACCGGCCAACCTGACCCTGGTCGACCCGAGCGCTCACCGGGTCGTCGACCCCGCCGACTCCGCATCGATGTCCCGCAACACGCCCTACCGCGGCATGACCCTTCCCGGCGCGGTCGTCGCGACTTTCCTGCGCGGCCGGCCGACCGTGCTCGACGGGAAGCTCCAGTGACCGCTGCCCTCCTCGTCCTCGAGGACGGCCGCACGTTTCGGGGCGATGCCTACGGCGCGGTGGGGGAGACCATCGGTGAGGCCGTCTTCTCCACCGGGATGACGGGTTACCAGGAGACGCTCACCGACCCGTCATACCACGGGCAGGTGGTGGTGATGACCAGCCCGCACGTCGGCAACACCGGCATCAACGACGAAGACGGCGAGTCGTCGCGCATCTGGGTCGCGGGCTATGTCGTCCGCGATCCATCCCGGCTAGCCAGCAGCTGGCGCGCACGCCGGACGCTCACCGAAGAGCTCTGCCATCAAGGGGTCGTCGGCATCAGCGGCATCGACACGCGCGCGCTCACGCGACACCTCCGTGAACGAGGTGCGATGCGTGTGGGCATCTCGTCGAGCGAGCCCGACGCCGACGCCCTGCTACGTCGGGTGCTGGCCGCCCCGCAGATGACCGGGGCCGCGCTCGCCGAGGAGGTGTCGACGCCTGAGCCCTACACGGTCGCCGCCGAAGGCACCCGCCGGTTCCGCGTCGCGGCCCTCGACCTCGGCGTCAAGACGACGACGCTCCGCCGCTTCGCAGAACACGGTGTCGAGACCGTCGTGCTGCCCGCGTCGGCCACCTTCGACGACGTGCTCGGCACCGAACCCGACGGTGTCTTCTTCTCCAACGGTCCGGGCGACCCCGCCACCGCCGACCCGCAGGTCACCGTCCTCACCGAGACGCTGCGCCGCCGGATTCCTTTCTTCGGCATCTGTTTCGGCCATCAGCTCTTCGGTCGCGCGCTCGGCCTGTCGACCTACAAGCTCGGCTACGGCCACCGCGGCATCAACCAGCCGGTCATGGACGCCTCTACCGGGAAGGTCGAGGTGACGTCACACAACCACGGCTTCGCGATCCGCAGCGGGGAGGACCGGTTCGAGAGCCCGTTCGGTCCGGCCGCGGTGACCCATCGCAACCTCAACGACGGCGTCGTCGAGGGGTTGGCGCTGCTCGAGCAGCCGGCGTTCAGCGTCCAGTACCACCCGGAGGCAGCCGCCGGGCCGCACGATGCCGGCTATCTGTTCGCAAGGTTCGTCGACCTGATGGCCGGATCCCCGATGGGCCAGACCCATGCCTAGGCGGGCCGACTTGAAGTCGGTCCTGGTCATCGGGTCGGGCCCGATCGTGATCGGCCAGGCGTGCGAGTTCGACTACTCCGGGACCCAGGCCTGCCGCGTCCTCCGCGCAGAGGGGGTGCGCGTCATCCTGGTCAACTCCAACCCGGCCACGATCATGACCGACCCGGACATCGCCGACGCCACCTACGTCGAGCCGATCACGCCCGAGTTCGTCGCGAAGGTCATCGACAAGGAGCGGCCCGACGCCCTGCTGGCTACCCTCGGTGGGCAGACGGCGCTCAACACGGCCGTCGCCCTCGCCGGTGACGGCACCCTCGAGAAGTACGACGTCGAGCTCATCGGGGCGTCGATCGCCGCCATCCAGGCCGGGGAGAACCGCCAGTCGTTCAAGGCGGTCGTGGAGTCCGTCGGCGGTGAGGTCGCGCGCAGCTTCGTCTGTCACTCCATCGACGACTGCGTCGCAGCCACAGCCGACCTCGGCTTCCCGGTCGTCATCAGACCGTCGTTCACCATGGGTGGCGCCGGGTCGGGGCTGGCCTACGACGAGTCGGACCTGCTGCGCATCGCCGGCGCCGGCCTCGACGCGAGCCCGACCACGGAGGTGCTGCTCGAGGAGTCCATCCTCGGCTGGAAGGAGTACGAGCTCGAGGTGATGCGCGACGGCCACGACAACGCCGTGGTGGTCTGCTCCATCGAGAACCTCGACCCGATGGGGGTGCACACCGGCGACTCGATCACGGTCGCCCCCGCGATGACGCTCACCGACCGCGAGTACCAAGTCATGCGCGACATGGGGATCAGCGTCGTCCGCGCGGTCGGCGTCGAGACCGGTGGCTGCAACATCCAGTTCGCCATCAACCCGGCCGACGGCCGGATGATCGTCATCGAGATGAACCCGCGAGTGTCGCGATCAAGCGCCTTGGCGTCGAAGGCGACCGGCTTCCCGATCGCGAAGATCGCCGCCAAGGTCGCGATCGGCTACTCCCTCGACGAGATCCCCAACGACATCACCCGCAAGACCCCGGCGAGCTTCGAGCCGACGCTCGACTACATCGTCGTCAAGGTGCCGCGGTTCGCGTTCGAGAAGTTCCCGGCGGCCGACCCCGTGCTCACGACCCACATGAAGAGTGTCGGCGAGGCGATGGCCATCGGCCGGAACTTCTGCGAGGCGCTACAGAAGGCCTTGCGATCCTTGGAGCGCAAGGGTGCCGAGCTCAGCTGGCGCGGCCCGGCGGGTGACAAGCAGGAGCATCTCGACGCTGCCCGGGTCCCCCACGAGGACCGGCTGCAGCGGGTGCTCGGGGCGATCCGGGCCGGCGCGACCGCCGACGAGGTGTCCACGACGACCGGCATCGACCTCTGGTTCGCCGACCAGATCCTGCTCCTCGACGAGATCGCCCGCCGGGTGCGAGCGGCTCCCGCGCTGACGCCGGAGCTCCTGCGCCTGGCCAAGCGACATGGCTTCTCCGACGTTCAGCTGGCCGACCTGACCGGCTCCACCGAGGACGTCGTGCGCGGCGTACGAAGGGCGCTCGGAGTCCGTCCGGTGTTCAAGACCGTCGACACCTGCGCCGCCGAGTTCGCGGCCACGACGCCCTACCACTACTCGACCTACGACGAGGAGACAGAAGTCCTGCCGCGCATCCGCCCGGCGGTCATCATCCTCGGTTCCGGCCCGAACCGGATCGGTCAGGGCATCGAGTTCGACTACTCCTGCGTGCACGCCTCGATGGCCCTGTCGGCGGCACCGAACCCCGCGGGCGGCTTCGAGACGGTGATGGTCAACTGCAACCCGGAGACCGTCTCGACCGACTACGACACGTCCGACCGGCTCTACTTCGAGCCACTCACCCTCGAGGACGTCCTCGAGGTGGTCGCCGCCGAGACCGCCGCCGGCCCGGTCGCCGGGGTGATCGTTCAGCTCGGTGGGCAGACGCCACTCGGGCTGGCCCACCAGCTCGCCGCCGAAGGCGTGCCGATCGTCGGGACCAGCCCCGACGCGATCGAGCTCGCCGAGGACCGCGGCGCGTTCGGCAAGCTGCTCGGCAGTCTCGGCCTGGTGGCCCCCAAGCACGGCACCGCCACGTCCTACGACGGCGCGAAACAGATCGCCGACGAGATCGGTTATCCCGTGCTGGTCCGGCCGTCGTTCGTGTTGGGGGGTGCCGGCATGGAGATCGTCTACGACGACGAGGCGCTGCGGGGATACATCGAGCGGGCCACCCAGATCTCCCCGTCCCACCCGGTGCTCGTCGACCGGTTCCTCGACGACGCCGTGGAGATCGACGTCGACGCCCTCTTCGACGGTGCCGAGCTGTTCATGGGCGGCGTCCTCGAACACATCGAGGAGGCCGGGGTGCACTCCGGCGACTCCTCCTGCACGCTTCCGCCGATCACGCTCGGCGTCGAGGACATCGACCGGGTGCGCGAGTCGACCCTCGCGATCGCCCAGGGGGTCGGGGTGCGCGGGCTGCTCAACATCCAGTTCGCCATCGCATCCGACGTGCTCTACGTGCTCGAGGCCAACCCGCGGGCGTCGCGCACCGTGCCGTTCGTGTCCAAGGCGACGGCCACCCCGCTCGCGAAGGCGGCCGCGCGGATCATGCTGGGCGCCACCATCGCGGAGCTACGGGCCGAGGGGATGCTGCCCGCCGAGTCCGACGGTGCGGACCTGCCGCCGACCGCTCCGGTCGCGGTGAAGGAAGCGGTGATGCCCTTCAACCGCTTCCGTACGGCGGAAGGCGTCAACGTGGACACCCTGCTTGGCCCAGAGATGCGCTCGACCGGCGAGGTGATGGGCTTCGACGCCACGTTCGGCGCGGCCTTCGCCAAGGCGCAGATCGCCTGCCTGGGGGCGCTTCCCACCACGGGCCGGGTGTTCGTCTCGGTCGCCAACCGCGACAAGCGGCACATGATCTTCCCGATCAAGCGGCTGGCCGACCTCGGCTTCGAGATCCTGGCCACCGCCGGCACGGCGCTGGCGCTGCGGCGCAACGGCGTCACCACGACCGTCGTACGCAAGCACTCGGAAGGCGCCGGAGCGGGCGACGAGCCGACGATCGTACGACGCATCCTCGCGGGTGACGTCCATCTCGTCGTCAACACGCCCCACGGCACCACCTCCGGAGGGTCACCGCGGGTCGACGGCTACGAGATCCGCACCGCGTCCGTCGTCGCCAACATCGCCTGCATCACCACCGTGCAAGGACTTGCCGCCACCGTGCAGGCGCTGGAGGCGATCCGGACCGGCGGGCTGGGCGTCCGCTCGCTGCAGAGCTGGGCTCGCCCGGAGCCGGCCGGTTGATGGTCTACCGAGGACTGTTCGACGGCGTTGCCACCCGCCTGGACGCCGAGCGTGCCCATCGGGCCGGGTTCGGCTCGCTGCGGCTGGCCGCCCGGGTGCCGGGTGTGATGTCCCGGGTCTGCGGCGGGCCGCAGCGCGTCGCCTCGCCGGTGAACGCGTTCGGGCTGACGTTTCCCGGACCGCTCGGCATCGCCGCCGGCTTCGACAAGAACGCCGTCGGGATCGACGCGCTCGCGGCGGTCGGGTTCAGCTTCGTCGAGGTGGGCACGGTGACCGGCCTGGCCCAGCCGGGCAACGACCGGCCGCGGCTCTTCCGGCTCCCCGCCGACGGCGCCGTGGTCAACCGGATGGGCTTCAACAACGACGGAGCCGCAGTGGTCGCGGCGCGGTTGGCCCGATGGCGGCGCCAGCAGCGCCGCCATCGGGTCATCGTCGGAGTCAACATCGGAAAGACCAAGCGCGTCACCGATGCCGATGCGGTCGCCGACTACGAGCTCAGCGCCCGGCTGCTCGCTCCCCACGCCGACTACCTGGTCGTCAATGTCAGCTCGCCCAACACTCCCGGCCTGCGTGACCTCCAGTCGACCGAGCGGCTCCGGCCGCTGCTCGAGGCGGTCCGGGCGCACGCCGACCGAGCCTCGGGCCGACACATCCCCCTGCTCGTCAAGATCGCGCCGGACCTCGCCGACGACGACGTGCTCGAGATCGCCGACCTGGCGGTGACCCTGGAGCTCGCGGGAGTCGTTGCCGTCAACACGACCGTGAGCCGGGTTGCGCTGCGCTCCACGCCCGCCGAGGTGGCTGCCGCGGGGGCCGGCGGTCTCTCCGGCCCACCGCTGCGCCGTCGCTCGCTCGACGTGCTCCGGCTGCTGCGGTCCGCGGCGGGCGGTCTGCCCGTCGTCAGCGTCGGCGGGATCACCACCGCCGCCGACATCGCGGAGCGGCTCGGGGCCGGCGCCGCGCTCGTGCAGGCCTACACCGCCTTCGTCTACGAGGGCCCGGGGTGGCCGTCCCGGGTGCAGCGTGAGCTGGCCACCCTGTCACAGCATGAGCCAGGCACCAGAGGCCGAAGCGGCACCAGACAAGGAGCGCAGCAGACATGGGAATAGCAACGGAGACGTTCGGCGCCAGGCTGCATGCGGGCGTGGAGAGCCGCGGCAGGCTGTGCGTCGGGATCGACCCCCACGCCAACCTGCTTCGCAGCTGGGGGCTCGATGATGACGTGACAGGGCTCGAGCGCTTCGCCCGCACCTGTGTCGAGGCGTTCGCCGACCGGGTGGCCGTGCTGAAGCCGCAGTCGGCGTTCTTCGAGCGCAAGGGCGCTCGCGGCATCGCCGTCCTCGAGACGGTGGTGGCCGAGGCCAGGTCCGCCGGTGCCCTGGTGCTACTGGACGCGAAACGGGGTGACCTGGGCTCGACCATGGAGGGCTACGCCGACGCCTACCTCGACCAGGCATCCCCGTTGGCGGTCGACGCGATCACGGTGCATCCCTATCTGGGCTTCGAGTCCCTGCGCCCGATGCTCAACGCCGCTCGGACCAACGCGGCCGGGATCTTCGTGCTCGCACTCACGTCGAACCCGGAAGGTGCCCAGGTGCAGCGGGCGGTGATCCACGGCAGGACCGTCGCGGGGGAGATCCTCGCCGCCATTCGCACCGAGAATGCCGGCGCCGACCCGATCGGCTCCGTCGGTGCCGTCATCGGAGCGACGCTGCCCACGATCGACGAGGACGTCGACATCAACGGCCCCATCCTCGCCCCCGGATACGGCTTCCAGGGCGGCTCCGCCGCGAGGCTGCGCCATGTCTTCGGCTCGGCGTACGACGCGGTGCTCCCCTCCACGTCGCGCGCTGTCCTGCAGGCTGGGCCGGCGATCGCGGCGCTGCGCGACGCTGCGAACCGGTGTGCCGACGAGCTCGCCTGACGGCTAGGCGCCGGGCAGGTTGAGCTTGTGCTTGAGCAGGGTGTAGCCGATGAACGCCACCGAGTCGATGACCGCATGCGCGACGAAGAGCGGCAGGACCGTGCGTTTGCGCTGGAAGAAGCCACCGAAGATGACACCCATGACCGCGTTGCCGACGAACGCTCCGAACCCCTGGTAAAGGTGGTAGCTGCCGCGCAGCAACGCGCTCGCGGCGAGCGACGTGCGGCCGGACCAGCCGAGCTGCTCCAGCCAGGTGATGAGGAAGCCGACGACCACGACCTCCTCGAGCAGGGCGTTCTGGATCGCGGACAGGACCAGCACCGGGAGGGTCCACCAGTGGCTGTTGAGGGTGCTCGGGATGACGGTCGCGTTGATGTCGAGCGCTCGAGCCAGGAAGTAGAGCCCGAGGCCTGGGATGCCGATCAGGGCCGCGAGGCCGGCGCCCCACGACAGGTCGTGGAGCAGGACCGCGCGGTCGCGGACCACCAGGCCGATCCGAGCGCAGCCGACGCGCAGCTGCCCCGGAACGCCGGCATCGGAACTGCTGAGGAAGTAGAGCGCCAACACCACGGGCACGAGGGCGAAGCCGATGTCGAGGAGCTGGTAGGTCAGGTCGAGAAGCGAGCGGGTCGTCACGCTCGCGATCACGGTGGCCGTCTGCTGCGAGAGGGTGCGCGGTTCCGTCAGCTTGGCCACCAGGCTGACCACCGAGTAGACGGCCGACTGACCGAGTGAGAGGGCCAGCACGAGGAGGATCTCGATGCGCAGGCGCGACCGACGCGCCCGGCTCGGCTCCGTCGTCTGCGCTGGCTCTGCCACGAGCACCAGTGTGCCCGGCCGCCCGCAGCCTAGGATCGACGACATGACGCAGCCGCCCAACGGCGACGATCCGCAGCCGCAGTATCCCCGTCAGGAGCTGCTGCCGCAGGAGGTCAAGCGGGGGCGTCGTCACCTGCCGCTCATCATCGCCACCGGCGCCCTCGTCGTGCTGGTGGTCCTCGTGGTCAGCGCGCTCGTCATGGTCCGTGCGGTGCACGACGACGGAGCGCAGAACCGGGCGGACTACTGCGCCGCGCTGCGCACCCTCACCTACAACGGCAACCTCGCTCAGGCTGCGCAGAACGCCGCGCAGCACACGCCGGACGAGCTGACGAGGGTGCGCGACCTGGCGCCGAGCTCCGTGCGCGGCTCGTGGGACGACCTCGTCTCGCTCGTCGCCGACCTTTCGGACGGTCAGCCCAACGTCGGTCAGGCGGCGAGCGCCCTGAGCGACCTGAAAGCGATCGTCGACGACGCCAACAACAACTGTGGGATGAAGATCCAGGTCCCGTTCTAGTCGCGGCCTTACGGCCCGCGACTCAAGAGGCTATGGTGAGGAACGAGACGAGGGAACCAGTGACTCGGGGCCGCACCTACTTGAAAGCGCGCTGGTGAATGCCCTCGGAGTCATCGGTCTAATGAACAGCTGAGGTGGAAGTCGTGGCAGTCCCGGAGCTGACACTAGAACAACGGCGAGCCGCTCTCGAGAAGGCGGCTCAGGTACGGCGTGAGCGGGCCGCCGTGAAGAACCGGTTGAAGAACTCCGGCGCCTCCCTGACCGACACCCTGAAGGCAGCGTCGACCAACGAGGCGATCGGCAAGATGAAGGTCGTCGACCTGCTGCAGGCGATGCCAGGGCTCGGCAAGGTCCGGGCGCGCAACCTGATGGAGCGGATCGGGATCTCGCAGTCCCGCCGCGTGCGCGGCCTGGGTGCCAACCAGGTCGCGGCCCTCGAGCGCGAGTTTGAGCACCGCTCCTGACAATCGGCTGACCGTTCTCGCGGGGCCCACCGCGGTCGGCAAGGGGACGGTCTCGGCGTACCTCCGAGAGCACTACCCCCAGGTCTGGATCTCCGTGTCGATGACGACGCGGCGGCCGCGACCGGGTGAGGTCGATGGCGTGCACTACCGCTTCGTCGACGATGCCACGTTCGACGCGACGATCGTGTCCGGCGGGTTCCTGGAGTGGGCTGTGGTCCACAGTGGGGCGCGCTACGGCACCCCCGCCGCCCCGGTGAAGGAGGCGCTCGCCGAAGGACGTATCGCGCTGCTCGAGATCGACCTCCAGGGTGCGCGGCAGGTGCGAGAGGTGATGCCGGACGCGCTGTTCGTGTTCCTCGCTCCGCCCTCCTGGGAGGAGCTGGTCCGGCGGCTCGTCGGCCGGGGCACCGAGAACGAGGCCGAACGGCGGCGTCGGCTGGAGACCGCGAGGCTCGAGCTGGCCGCCGAGACGGAGTTCGACGTGACCCTCGTCAACACCGAAGTTCACCGGACGGCCGAGGAGTTGGTAAACTTGATGGTGTCGCCGTCGTGAACGGCGACCGCTGTCCATGGATCCGTCACCGTGATCCGACTTTCCGACCTGTGAATGAGGCTCCTGCGTGCCAGGTACCATGCCCGTTGCCGAGGGGATCACCAACCCTCCGATCGACGAACTGCTGACCAAGACAGACAGCAAGTACAAGCTCGTGCTGTATGCGGCCAAGCGCGCCCGCCAGATCAACGCCTACTACTCCCAGCTCGGAGAGGGCCTGCTCGAGTACGTCGGCCCGCTCGTCGAGACCCACGTGCAGGAGAAGCCCCTGTCGATCGCCCTCCGGGAGATCAACCAGGACCTGCTCACCTGTGAGGACATCGAGCCCGAGGAGGCCTGAGCCGCCCTCCCGTCGCTCGATCGACAACCTCGATGGACAGCTCGGCAGCCCTGGCACCTCGACGCATCGTGCTGGGTGTCGGCGGCGGCATCGCCGCCTACAAGGCGTGTGAGCTGCTGCGGCGCTTCACCGAGTCCGGCCACGACGTGACCGTCGTCCCCACCGCGAGCGCCCTGCGTTTCGTGGGGGCCGCGACGTGGGAGGCGCTGTCCGGAAACCACGTCAGTGCGGACGTCTTCGACAGCGTCCCGCAGGTGCGCCACGTCCGGCTCGGCCGCGAGGCCGACCTGGTCGTGGTCGCGCCGGCCACCGCCGATCTGCTGGCGAAAGCCGCCCACGGTCAAGCCGACGACCTGTTGACGTCGACGCTGCTGACCGCCCGTTGTCCGCTCGTCTTCGCACCGGCGATGCACACCGAGATGTGGGAGCATCCGGCGACCAGAGCCAACGTGGCGACGTTGCGGGCTCGCGGAGCTGTCGTCGTGGAGCCTGCTGTCGGGCGGCTGACCGGCGCCGACAGCGGCGCGGGGCGGCTCCCTGAGCCGGTCGAGCTCTTCGCGCTCGCGTCCGCGGTGCTGGAGCGAGGCGTCGCGGCGCCGGACCTCGCCGGCCGACGCGTCGTGGTGACAGCCGGAGGCACCCACGAGCACCTCGACCCGGTGCGCTTCCTCGGAAACCGGTCGTCAGGCAGGCAGGGCTACGCCCTCGCCCTCACGGCGGCGGCCCGCGGCGCCGAGGTCACCGTCATCGCCGCCAACGTCGAGCTTCCGGACCCCGCCGGCGTCAGCGTCATCCGCGTCGTCTCGACCCAGGACCTCGCCGACGCGGTGCTCGCAGCCGCGCCCGACGCCGACGTCGTCGTGATGGCCGCGGCCCCGGCCGACTTCCGGCCGGCCCAGGTCGTCGAGACCAAGATCAAGAAGCGCTCCGACGGGGTCGCTCCCACGATCGAGCTGGTCCAGAACCCCGACATCCTCGCCGCCCTGGTGGCGCAGCGGAGCAGCGCCGCGAGCCAGGTGCTGGTCGGTTTCGCCGCCGAGACCGGCGACGACAACGGCGAGGTGCTCGACCACGCCCGCAGCAAGCTCGAGCGCAAGGGGTGCGACCTGCTGGTGGCCAACGATGTCGGTGGCGGGGCCGTGTTCGGTGCGGACAGCACGTCAGCGGTGATCCTGTCGGCGGACGCGGCCGACGTCGTCGTACCCGCCGGCACCAAGACCACCCTCGGCGACGCCGTCTGGGACCAGGTGCAGCGGCTCTGGCAGCGGCGTGGATGAGACGCGCCAGCAGGTCGCGGAGGCCCGGACAGTTACCCTTGAGGCACCCGTGACACATCCCGTGACACCGCCAGCACTCGCTTCCGCGAGCCCGCCTCAGAGGAGAACGTCGTGAAAGGCCGCCTGTTTACGTCCGAGTCGGTGACCGAAGGTCACCCCGACAAGATCGCGGACCAGATCAGTGACACCGTCCTCGACGCTCTGCTCGCGCAGGACCCGCACAGCCGGGTTGCGGTCGAGACGCTCGTGACCACCGGGCTCGTGGTGATCGCCGGTGAGGTGACCACCCAGGCCTACGTCCCGGTCGCCGAGCTGGCCAGGAAGCGGATCCTCGAGATCGGCTACGACTCCTCCACCAAGGGGTTCGACGGTGCCTCGTGCGGGGTGCAGGTCTGCATCGGCAATCAGTCCGCCGACATCGCCCTCGGGGTCAACCATGCCTACGAGGACCGCTCCGGCGGCTCGACCGACCCGCTCGACCAGCAGGGCGCGGGCGACCAGGGCCTGATGTTCGGCTACGCCTGCAAGGACACTCCTGAGCTGATGCCGCTGCCCATCACCATCGCCCAGCGCCTCGCCGAGCGGCTCTCGGCCGTGCGCAAGGACGGCACGATGGCCTACCTCCGCCCCGACGGCAAGACCCAGGTGACCATCGAGTACGACGGCGACCGCCCGGTCCGGGTGGACACCGTGGTCGTCTCCAGCCAGCACGCGCGCGACATCGACCTCGAGTCGATGCTCACCCCCGACGTCAAGAAGCACGTTGTCGACGAGGTCTTGAGCTCGTTCGACATCGACTCCAGCGACTACCGGCTGCTCGTCAACCCGACCGGCCGGTTCGAGGTCGGCGGCCCGATGGGCGACGCCGGACTGACCGGGCGCAAGATCATCATCGACACCTACGGCGGGATGGCCCGCCACGGCGGAGGTGCCTTCAGCGGCAAGGACCCGTCGAAGGTGGACCGTTCGGCGGCCTACGCGATGCGCTGGGTGGCGAAGAACGTCGTGGCCGCCGGACTGGCCAGCCGCTGCGAGGTGCAGGTCGCCTACGCCATCGGCAAGGCCCATCCGGTCGGCTTCTATGTCGAGGCGTTCGGCACCGAGACGGTACCCGTCGACGACATCAGAGCGGCGGTGCTCGAGGTGTTCGACCTCCGGCCGGCCGCGATCATCCGAGACCTCGACCTGCTGCGACCGATCTACACGCTGACCGCGGCCTACGGCCACTTCGGCCGGGAGCTGCCGGAGTTCACCTGGGAGCGCACCGACCGCGTCGAGGAGCTGAAGGCGGCCGTCCACAGCTGACCGCTGACGGGGCCGACGAGTCGGCGGCTGCTGGTATGACTGACTCGTCATGACGTCGCCCGAGAGTCCGATCGCCCGCGTCGCGGTCGACCTGCCGTTCGCCCACCTCGACCGGCCGTTCGACTACCTGGTGCCGGCGGCGATGGCCGAGGAGGCGGTGCCCGGCTGCCGGGTGAAGGTCCGCTTCGCGGGGCGCGACGTCAACGGGTTCGTGCTGGCCCGCGCCCACGAGACCGAGCACGTCGGGCGGCTGTCACCGCTGCGCCGGGTGGTCTCGGTCGAGCCCGTCCTGTCCCCGGAGGTGGTGGCCGCCGCCCGGCTGGTGGCCGACCGCTACGCCGGCACCCTCGCCGACGTGCTCCGACTCGCCGTCCCGGCGCGGCACGCCCGAGTCGAAGGGGAGCCGCAAACGTCGCCGCCTGAGCCCGCAAGCGCCGTACCCCGTGCTGCGCTCGAGGCCGGGTGGTCGTCTGTTGTCGGGGGGCCGGCGTGGATCTCTCGGCTGGCCGCCGGCAAGCATCCGCGAGCGGTCTGGTCCGCGGCGGCCGGAGCCGACTGGCCGGGGCGGCTGGCGTCGAGTGCGGCGGCGACCCGGTTGTCGGGCCGGGGGAGTCTGCTGCTCGCCCCCGACCATCGCGACGTCGCGCGCATCTCGCGCGCCCTGACCGACCTGCTCGGCCCTGGTTCCCACGTCGTGCTGACCGCCGACCTGGGACCGGCGGCCCGCTACCGGGCATTCCTGGCGATCTCGCGGGGCGCTGCCGACATCGTGGTCGGGACCCGAGCCGCCGCCTTCGCGCCGGTGGGCCGGCTCGGGCTGCTCGCGATCTGGGACGACGGTGATGACCTCTACGCCGAGCCGCGGTCGCCCTACCCGCATGCCCGGGAGGTACTGCTGCTGCGTGCCTACCAGGAGGGCGCCGCGATGCTGGTGGCCGCGCACAGCCGGTCTGTCGAGGCGCAGGCGCTGCTCGAGTCGCGCTGGGCCGGCGAGCTCAGCGAGTCGCGGGAGCTGATCCGGGAAGCCGCGCCGCAGGTGCACGTGACGGGAGAGACGGACGACGATCTGGCTCGGGACCAGGCGGCTCGGTCCGCGCGGATGCCGGCGCAGGTCTTCACCGTCGTTCGCGAGGCGCTGCGCCACGGGCCGGTGCTGGTCCACACCCCGCGTTACGGCTACCAGCCCGGGTTGGCCTGCGGTCGATGCCGGCGGCCCGCCCGGTGTCCACGGTGCGAGGGACCGATCGGGCGGGCGCAACGGGGCGCCACGCCGCAATGCCAGCGCTGCGGGACCGCCGCCGAGACCTGGACCTGTCCGCACTGCGGGGGGCACGACCTGCGGGCACCCGTCATCGGGTCGCTGCGGACCGCCGAGGAGTGGGGTCGGGCCTTCCCCCAGACGCCGGTGGTGGCGTCGGGTGGTGACCGGGTCCTCGACCGCGTCGACGACCGGCCGGCGATCGTTGTCGCCACTCCCGGCGCCGAGCCATCGGTTGACGGGGGCTTCGCGGCCGCTGTGCTCATGGACACCTGGCTCACCGTCAGCATGCCCGGCCTCCGGGCCGCGGAGGAGGCGCTGCGGCGTTGGCTTCGGGTGGCCGCGCTGGTCCGGCCCGGCGGCGAGGGTGGTCGAGTGGTCGCGGTCGGCGAGCCGACCTTGCCTGCTCTCCAGGCACTGGTCCGCTGGGACCCGGCAGGTTTCGCGGCGCGCGAGCTCGCCGAACGACGGTCCGCCCACCTCACCCCCGCTGCGCGGATCGCGACCGTGACGGCCGCCACCGACGAGCTGATGGAGGCGGTCGGCATGCTGGCGCTGCCGCGCGGCGCCCAGCTGCTCGGCCCCGTCGATGCCGGCGACGGGCTGTCCCGCGTCGTCGTCCGCATCGCGCTCGAACGTGGGGCCGCGCTGACCCGTGCGCTGCACCAGCTTCAGGCGGCCCGCAGCAGCCGCAAGCTCCCGCCCGTCCGCGTCCAGGTCGACCCCGTCGAGCTCATCTGACTCGACGTCCGAACAGTCCCTTCGGGCGCGAGAGTCGGGTGGAATGGTCGCCCGGCACTGGTGACCAAAGACCGACTGCGCCCGGAAGCATCCGGAGCCCCGACCCCAGAAGCTCGGTCGGTAGGGTTGCAGACGTGGCGGTGAGGGAGATCAGGCTGTTCGGCGACCCGGTGCTTCGCGAGGTGGCCGCACCGGTCACAGACTTCGACAAGCAGCTCCGCACGCTCGTGCAGGACCTCACCGACACGATGCTCGAGGCTCCCGGATCGGGGCTCGCCGCCCCTCAGCTCGGCGTCGGCCTCCGCGTCTTCACCTACGTCGTCGAGGGCGAGGTCGGCCACCTCGTCAACCCCCACCTGACCCTCAGCGACGAGAAGCAGACCGGCGAGGAGGGCTGTCTGTCGATCCCTGGGCTGGCGTTCGACTGCACCCGCGCGCTGAGCGTGGTCGCGACCGGGTTCGACATGTATGGCGAGCCGGTGACGGTCACGGGTAGCGAGCACCGCTCCCGCGTCATCCAGCACGAGACCGACCACCTCGACGGGGTGCTGTTCATCGACCGGCTCGACCCGCTCACGCGGAAGGCGGCGATGAAGGCGATTCGGGAGGCAGAGTGGAGCGGCATGTCCGTCCCCCTCGTCAAGGAGTCGCCTCATCCCATGCTGGGCAGGGGCATCTGAGGTGCGATTGGTCTTCGCCGGCACGCCCGAGGTGGCGTTGCCGTCGCTCACGGCGCTTCTCGAAGGTCGCCACGACGTGGTCGCGGTCGTCACGAGACCGGACGCCCCCACCGGCCGTGGCCGCATCCTGACGCCGTCCCCGGTGGCACAGCTCGCCGCCGGCAGCGGCCTCGAGATCCTTCGACCGAAACGACCCAGCGACCCGGCGTTCCTGGAGCGGCTGGCGCAGATCGGTCCGGACTGCTGTCCGGTCGTCGCGTACGGCGGCCTGTTGCCGCAGGCAGCCCTCGACATCCCCCCGCGGGGCTGGGTCAACCTGCACTTCTCGCTGCTTCCTGCCTGGCGAGGGGCGGCTCCGGTCCAGCACGCCCTGATCGCCGGTGACGAGGTCACGGGCGCGACCACCTTCCGGCTGGTCAAGGAGCTGGACGCCGGTCCGACGTACGGCCTGTTCACCGAGACGGTCCAGCCTGACGACACGGCGGGAACGCTTCTCGACCGGCTGGCCGTCCACGGCGCCAGTCTGTTGTCGGCCACCCTCGACGGCATCGAGGACGGCATCCTCGAGGAGCGGGAGCAGCCGACCGAAGGGATCTCGCTCGCTCCGAAGCTGACCGTCGACGACGGCCTGGTCGACTGGGCCAGGACCGCGTTCGCGATCGACCGGCAGATCCGCGGCTGCACGCCCGCCCCGGGAGCGTGGACCCGCGTCGTCGACGTCCGGCTCAAGCTCGGACCGGTCCGGCCGCGCCCGGATCAGCCGAGCCTCGACCCCGGCGACCTGCTCGTCACGAAGCAGCACGTGCTCGTCGGCACCGGCACCCATCCCGTGGAGCTCGACCAGGTGCAGCCACCAGGGAAGCCGGCGATGCCCGCGGTCGCGTGGGCGCGCGGACTCCGGCCAGCTCCTGCCAGACTCGGCCCGTGACACCTGCGCGCGCACCCGACCATTCGCCGGCCCGACGGGCCCGGTCGCGCACCCCACTCGACCCGGCTCGACGAGTCGCCTTCGCCGCGCTTCGCTCCGTCGACGACCAGGATGCCTACCTCAACCTGACCCTGCCGACCCTGCTCGCGGGCGCCGGGCTGGGCGGGCGCGACGCGGCGTTCGCCACCGAGCTGGCCAACGGCACCGTCCGGATGCAGGGTCGCTACGACGCGATCCTCGCGACCTGTCTCAAGGGGGGCACCGGCGCGCTGCAGCCCGAGGTGCTCACCGCCCTCCGCCTCGGCGCCCACCAGCTGCTCGGGATGCGGGTGCCCGCCCACGCGGCGGTCGGCACGAGCGTGGAGCTGGTGCGCGAGTCGGTGGGGGAGCGGCCGGTCCGCCTCGTCAACGCCGTCCTCCGACGGGTCGGCGCGACACCCCTCGACGGCTGGCTGGACCGGGTCGCGCCGCCCGACGCGGCTGACCGCACCCGAGCCTTGGCGACGCGCTTCTCCCATCCGGTCTGGGTCGTGGAGGCGTTCGCCGACGCGCTCGCCGCCGACGGGGCGCCCGAGACGGAGCTGCCGACCCTGTTGGAGGCGGACAACCAGGCGCCGGCCGTCACCCTCGCGGTGCGCCCCGGGCTCGCCACCGTGGCCGAGCTGTCGTCGTACGGCGTGCAGCCCGCCAGGTTCTCGCCCTACGGAGGGCGGCTGCCGGGCGGCGACCCGCACGACCTTCCCGAGATCCGGTCCGGTCGGGTCGGCGTGCAGGACGAGGGCTCCCAGCTGGCCGCCCTCGTCGCCGCCCGCGTCCGGGTCGAGGGCCGCGACACCAGGTGGCTCGACCTGTGTGCGGGTCCTGGCGGCAAGACGGCGCTGCTGACGGGGCTGGCGAAGGAGCAGCACGCCACCCTCGTCGCGGCTGAGCGGCTTCCTCATCGGGCCGCTCTCGTGGCGCAGGCGCTGCAGGCCTACCCGCGCCCGCGTCCCGTGATCGCCGCCGACGGCACCCGGCCGGCGTGGCGACCGGCCGCCTTCGACCGGGTGCTCGTCGACGCTCCGTGCAGCGGCCTCGGAGCCCTTCGTCGTCGACCCGAGGCACGCTGGCGTCGTACGCCGGACGACCTGCGGCAGCTCGTGCCGCTGCAGGCGAGCCTGCTGTCGAGTGCGCTCGAATCGGTGCGCCCCGGTGGGGTCGTCGTCTACATCACGTGCACCCCCCACCTCGCGGAGTCGCGCGGCGTCGTCGACACGGTCGTCGGAGCCCGCTCAGATGTGAGTGAGGAGGACGCCCGAGCCCTGCTACCGAAGGTTCCTGACGTGGGGCCGGGGCCGCACGTGCAGCTGTGGCCGCATCGTCACGGCACCGACGCGATGTTCGTCGCTCTGCTGCGGCGCGCCTACTGAGCGACGACTAGACTGTCCAGGAATGGACGTCCAGATCGAGCCGAGCATCCTCGCCGCCAACTTCGCCATCCTGCAGACCGAGGCGGCCACCGTCGGCAGTGCCGACTGGCTGCACGTCGACGTGATGGACAACCACTTCGTGCCCAACCTGGCCCTCGGACTCCCCGTCGTCGAAGGGCTGGCCCGTGCCGTGACCCAGTCACTCGACGTGCACCTGATGATCGAGGAGCCCGACCGGTGGGCCCTCGGCTACGTCGAGGCCGGCGCGGCCAGCGTCACGTTCCACGTCGAAGCCTGCCGGGCGCCGGTGCGGCTGGCCCGCGAGCTGCGGGCTCACGATGCCCGCGCGGGCATGGCGCTCCGCCCGGCCACGCCGATCGAGCCGTACGCCGACCTGTTCGGTGAGCTCGACATGATCCTCATCATGACGGTCGAGCCGGGGTTCGGTGGTCAGGAGTTCCTCGATGTCTGCCTGCCCAAGATCCGGCGTACCCGCGAGCTCATCGACGCGCGTGGTGGCGATCTGTGGCTGCAGGTGGACGGCGGCATCAGCCTGGAGACCATCGAGCGCGCCGCGGAGGCCGGTGCGGACGCGTTCGTCGCGGGGTCGGCCGTCTTCGGCGCCGACGAGCCGGACCAGATGGTGATCCATCTTCGCGACCTGGCCGCAAAGGCGCGTGTGCCGCGCTGACAGAGCGAGTACGCTTGTCACAACGAGTGACCACACTCGCGTGCTCCGGGGTCGGTGAAATTCCGAACCGGCGGTGATAGTCCGCGACCCGACCGCCTCCAGCGGCCGGTTGACCCGGTGAAACTCCGGGACCGACGGTTAAAGTCCGGATGGGAGGCGCACGAGGTCTGGTCGCGCTCACGCCCCTCGGGGCTGCGGGCGCCGCCTGTGACCGATCCTCCCTTCGCCCGCCTCGGGTCTCGCGACCGGACCGAGGACAGGGCAGATGGCGAATCGACCAGAGATCGACGCGATGCGCCATGCGCTTGCGCTCGCTTCGGCGGTCGACCTCCGCCGCGATCGCAACCCCAGCGTGGGGGCGGTCGTGCTGTCGCCCGAGGGTGTCCAGCTCGCCGAAGGGGTCCACCGCGGATCGGGCAGTGTCCATGCTGAGGTGGCAGCGCTGGCAGCCGCCGGTGAGGCGGCTCGCGGCGCGACCGTCGTCGTGACGCTCGAGCCATGCAACCACTCGGGCCGCACGGGTCCGTGCACTCTCGCGCTCGTCCACGCCGGCGTCCGGCGGGTGGTCTATGCCCAGCCCGACCCGAACCCCGCGGCGGCGGGTGGAGCCGAGACGCTGCGCGACCTCGGGGTCGACGTCGAGGCCGGCGTTCTCGAGGACGAGGCGACGGCGCTCAACCGCGGCTGGACCTCAGCCGTCGGTCAGGGACGGCCCTTCGTCACGTGGAAGTTCGCGGCGACCCTCGACGGTAGGTCGGCCGCGGCCGACGGGACGGCGCGCTGGATCACCGGTGCCGAGGCCCGCTCCGACGTCCACCGGTTCCGAGCGCAGAGTGACACCATCCTGGCCGGCACCGGCACGGTCACCGCTGACAACCCGAGGCTTACGGTGCGCGGCCCCGCGGACGAGGCCCTGCCGCGGGACCAGCAGCCGCTGCGCGCCGTGATGGGGCTGCGCGAGCTCGACCCGACGGCAGCAGTCTTCGACGATGCCGCCGACACGGTGCTGCTCCGAACTCGTGACCCCTGGCAGGCGCTTCGGGAGCTGGTCGACCTCGGCCGCAAGCAGGTCTGGCTCGAGGGCGGCCCGACGCTCGGAGCGGCCTTCTTGAAGGCCGGGCTCGTCGACGAGGTCGTCGCCTATCTCGCGCCGGCGCTGCTCGGCGGCGGCCGGCCGGCCGTAGCGGATCTCGGCATCTC
Source organism: uncultured Actinomycetota bacterium (assembly GCA_963820035.1). Lineage (GTDB taxonomy): Bacteria > Actinomycetota > Actinomycetes > Propionibacteriales > Nocardioidaceae > JAWWPG01. The sequence continues at coordinate 320,418 of CAWFYK010000002.1, forward strand.
CACGATCGCCGACGCGATGCGGCTGGAGCTGTTCGACGTCTGTCGGGTCGGCTCCGACGTTCGGCTCACGATGAGAGGACCACACTGATGTTCACCGGGATCGTCGAGGAGCTGGGCGAGGTGACGGCGCTGGAGGTGATGGGCGACTCGGCCCGGCTGACCGTGCGCGGGCCGCTCGTGACCGCGGACGCACGACACGGCGGCTCGATCGCCGTCAACGGCTGCTGCCTGACCGTCGTCGCTCACGACGGCGACACGTTCAGTGCCGATGTGATGCGGGAGACGCTCGACCACACGTCACTCGGTGACCTGGGGCCGGGAAACCCGGTCAACCTGGAGCGGTGCGTGACGCCGGTCAGCCGGCTGGACGGCCATGTCGTGCAGGGGCACGTCGACGGTGTCGGCACCATCGTGTCCCGGGAGCGCAGCGAGCACTGGGACGTTGTCACGGTCACGGTGCCGAACGACCTGATCCGTTACGTCGCCCTCAAGGGATCGGTCGCCCTCGACGGCGTCTCACTGACGGTCTCGGCGCTCGATGACCGGATCTCCACCCTCTCGGTCAGCCTGATCCCCACCACGCTGGCCCTCACGACCTTGGGGACCAAAGCGCCCGGCGACCACGTCAACATCGAGGTCGACGTGATGGCGAAGTACGTCGAGCGGCTGCTCGCCGCCGAACCCGCACCGCAACCCACCACACAGGAGGACGGCTGAGATGGGACCTGTCAACTGGCTGCTTGACGGCACCTGGAACATCGACGGGCACCTCGTGCTCCACCGCGAGGTGTTCGGCAACGTGTTCGGGCTCGCGAGCGCGATCCTCGGCATGCGCCGGACCATCTGGGCCTGGCCGGTGGGCATCATCGGCAACGTCGTGCTCTTCACGGTGTTCGTCTCCGGCATCGCGGACAAGCCGCAGGTGCACGACCTGTGGGGCCAGGCCGGCCGCCAGGTCTTCTTCCTCATCGTGAGCGTCTACGGCTGGGTCCAGTGGTATCGCAACAAGCACAGCGGCACCGTCAGCGACGGCGCCGCGGTGAACCCGCGATGGGCCCGCGCCAACGAGCTGAGGGCGATGATCGTGGCCGCGGTCGTGATGATGTTCGTCTTCTACTACTCGCTGCGCGCGCTCGGCTCCTTCGGACCGCTCGCCGACGCCTGGATCCTCACCGGCAGCATCCTGGCGACATTCGGGATGGCCCGCGGCTACGTGGAGTTCTGGTGGATCTGGATCGGGGTGGACGTGGTGGGGGTGCCGCTGCTCTACCAGGCGCAGTACTACCCCAGTGCGGTGATGTACGTCGTCTACGGCGCCTTCTGCGTGGTCGGCTTCATCTCGTGGATCCGGGTGGAGCGGCGCGGCCGGTCGCCTCTCGTCGTCGGTAACCAGGGGGCCCTACCAGAGGATGCGATGACCAGTGCCTGACCTCCGTCTCGACACCATCGACCGGGCGATCCTCGACGTCGCCGCCGGCCGGCCCGTCGTCGTGGTCGACGACGAGGACCGCGAGAACGAGGGCGACCTCATCTTCGCGGCGAGCCTGGCCACTCCCGAGCTGCTCGGGTTCACCGTCCGGCACTCCAGCGGGGTCGTCTGCGTCCCGATGGAGGGCGAGGCGCTGGACCGGCTCGCCGTACCGCTGATGACCCGCAACAACCGGGAGGCGATGCGCACCGCGTTCACGGTGTCCGTCGACGCCGCGGTGGGCGGCACCACCGGGATCTCCGCCGAGGACCGGACCCGGACGATCCGGGTGCTCGCCGACCCGGAGAGCGTCGCCGCCGACCTGGTGCAGCCAGGACACATCTTCCCGCTGCGCTACCGGGAGGGCGGAGTGCTGGTTCGACCGGGACACACCGAGGCCGCCGTCGACCTGGTCCGGCTTGCGGGCCTTCCGCCGGTCGGCGTGATCTGCGAGCTGGTCGCCGACGACGGCACGATGCGCCGTGGTCAGGACCTCCGTGCCTTCGCGGACTCTCATGGGCTCGCCCTGGTGTCGATCGCCGACCTGGTGCAGTTCCGCCGTCACCACGAGCGCCGGGTGGAGCGGGTCGCGACGACGCGGCTGCCGACCGATCACGGCGACTTCACCGTCGTCGGCTACCGCGACCTGTTCGACGGCACCGAGCTGCTGGCCCTGGTGCACGGCGACATCTCGAGTGGCGACGACGTGCTCGTCCGGCTGCACTCCGAGTGCCTCACCGGCGACGTGCTCGGGTCGCGTCGCTGCGACTGCGGCGAGCAGCTGCACGGGGCCATGGACGCGGTGGTCGCCGACGGCCGCGGGGTCGTGGTCTACCTTCGCGGACACGAGGGGAGGGGCATCGGCCTGCTCCACAAGCTCCGCGCCTACGCCCTCCAGGACGCCGGACTCGACACCGTCGAGGCCAACATCGAGCTCGGCCTGCCCGCGGACGCCCGGGACTACACCGTGGGAGCCCACATCCTGACCGAGCTGGGGATCCGATCGGTCCGGCTGATGACCAACAACCCGGCGAAGCAGCAGGCGCTCGTCGACAACGGCATCGAGGTCCGGGACCGGGTCACGGTGGCGGTGAGCATCCACGAGGACAACCGGCGCTACCTCGCGACGAAGCGGGACCGGATGGGCCATCTGCTCGACCATCCCGGGCTCGACGGGATCTCCACCGGGACCCGCCAGTGAGTGGGTCGGGCCTGCCGTCGTTCGACACGCTCGACGCCCACGGGATGCGGGTCGCCATCGTCGCCTCGCGCTGGCATGACGAGGTGATGGCCGGGTTGGTCGACGGTGCGCAGCGGGCACTCGACGACGCGGGCGTCACCGACCGCGAGCTGGTGCGCGCGGCCGGCTGCTTCGAGGTGCCGCTGGTGGCGCAGGCGCTCGCAGCGCGGGGCTTCCAGGCCGTGGTGGCGCTCGGTGTCGTCGTACGCGGTGGGACGCCGCACTTCGACTACGTATGCCGGGCGGTGACGGATGGGCTCTCGCGGGTAACACTCGACTCCGGCGTCCCGGTCGGGTTCGGCATCCTCACCTGTGACGACAGCCAGCAGGCGCTGGACCGCGCCGGGCTCCCCGGGTCTCGCGAGGACAAGGGCTACGAGGCTGCCCACGCGGCCATGTCGACCGCGCTGGTGCTCACCGAGGTCGCCGCGCTCGGCGCCTGACGACGTGCGCCGTCCACTGGCGCTCTATGCTCGCCGGGTGGGCGACACCGTGGCGTTGCCGAAGGTCTATCGGCCACTCGGCGCCCGCATGGTGTCGGGTGTGGCGGGCGGCGTCCTCACGGTGATGTTCGTCGTCTTGTGGGTGATGCTGCCGTCGCACGTGAAGGCCGAGTTCGGCTGGTTCCAGCGCGGCACCCTGGTGGCGTTCTTCGTGGCCGTGATCGCCGTCCTCTACGGGATCTTCCGGACCCGCGTGACGGCGTCCGAGCGTGGCCTGAGCGTGACCAACGGCTACCGGCGGCACGAGTTCTACTGGGCGGAGGTGGTGGCCATCTCGCTCAGCCAGCACCGGCCCTGGGCGATCGTCGACCTCACCGACGGCAGCACCGTCGCGCTGATGGCCCTGCAGTCGGCGGACGGCCCGCGTGCGAACCGCTCGGCCCGGGAGATCTCCGGGCTGATCAGCGCCAGGTCGACCCCCGACCACGACTCCTGAGGACACGGGGGGTGCCTGAACGGCGCCGCCGTCGCTCGGCTCACTGCGCTACCGTCAATGGGTGGTGGATAGTGCCAACGATCGAGCGGTGGGTGGTCGTGAGTTGTCAGGTTCTCCGCCTGTGCGGGTCGCGGACATCCTCCGGCTCCCGGACTTCGGTGACGTGACGGTCGTGGCCGGCGGCACCGGCCTGGGCCGGACCGTGACGCGGGCCAACATCATGGAGGTGCCCGACATCCTGCCGTGGGTCAAGCCCCACGAGCTGCTGCTGACGACCGGCTACCCGCTGCGCGATGTCTCGCAAGGTCTCGGCTCGCTGGTCCGCTCCCTCGACGAGGCCGGGGTCTCCGCACTCGCCGTCAAGCTGCGTCGCTATCTCCAGGAGCTCCCGGCGGACATGCTGGTCGAAGCTGACCGCCGAGGCTTTCCGGTGCTGCTGCTGCCCGACGGGACCGCCTTCGACGACCTGCTCAACGCGGTGCTGGGCGAGGTGCTCAACCGCCAGTCCACGATGCTGGAGCGCAGCGACGTGGTGCACCGGGCGCTCGTCTCCGTGGCGCTCGACGGCGGCGGGCTCGACGAGCTCGTCACCGAGCTCACCGAGATGACCGGGCACGCCACCCTGGTCACCACGACGGACGGTCGGGTTCTCGCCGAGGCGGGCGACCCAGAGGGCCTCGGCGCCCTCCGCACCGGCCTGATGTTCGACCCGTCCGGCCGCTTCCGGTCCGAACGCTTCTCACCCGGCAGCCATATCCTCCGCGACGCGGCGCTTGCCGTGGTGCCCGTCGTCGCCGGCAGGGTCGACCACGGCCGGCTGCTCGTCGTACGCCGCGACGGTCCGGTCGACGACGGTGATATGCACATGCTCAGCCGCGCTGCCGGCGTCGTCGCCCTCGTGGTCACGAAGACGCTCGCGGTCCGAGGTGTCGAGGCGAAGTATCGCGGTGACTTCCTCCGCGAGGTGCTGCAAGGCCGGGCGGGAGCGACCGACGCCGTCGTCGAGCACGTCGCGTCACTCGGGTGGGACGTGGACCGCCCCCTGGTCGTCGTCGTGGCCGCACTGGACGCGCTGGCCGGCGCGTCGTCGCCTCCCGTCGGCGAGCTGCGGGCCGCGCAGGAACGGTTCACCAACGCCTGGTCGACGGTCGTCGGCCACCTCGACCGGACGGCTCCGGTGGTCGGCTTCGGCCGCGAGATGGTCTGCCTGCTGCCGGTTCCGCGGGGCCGTTCCCTCGAGTCGCTCGTCGCGAAGCTGGTCGGGTCGGTCTCCGGCGACGGAGGTGGTGGGCGCAACGCGTACGCCACCGGCGTCAGCCGCGTCGTCGAGGCGGGCGGGATCCCGGCGGCCTACGAGCAGGCCTGCCGGGCGGTCCAGGTCGGCCGGCGGCTGCACGGCCCTTCTTCAGTGGCCCACTTCGACGAGCTCGGTACGTTTCGGCTGCTGAGTCTCGTGGAGAGCACGGACGAACTGCACAGCTTCGTAGCCGAGGTGCTGGGTGAGCTCGCGGCCGAAGACGATCCGGACGCCGCCGACATGCGCGTCACCCTCCGGGTCCTGCTCGACACCAACATCAACGTCGCAGAGACGTCCCGGCAACTGCACTTCCACTACAACACGCTTCGCTACCGGATCGCCAAGCTGGAGCGTGCGGTCGGTCCGTTCACGACCGACCCCGACCTCCGGCTCGACCTCGCGCTCGCCCTGCGCGTGCTCCAGATGAAGGGTCTGACGTGAAGCCGGCGCCGTTCGACTACTACCGGGCGGGAAGCGTCGAGGAGGCGGCAGAACTGCTGTCCCGAACCGGTGGGAAGGTGCTGGCCGGTGGACAGAGCCTGGTGCCGCTGATGTCGATGCGGCTCGCCTCACCGGCTGCCCTGGTGGACATCAACACCGTGCCCGGGCTCGACACGATCGAGGTCGACGCATCCGCGGTGCGGGTCGGAGCAACGGTGCGACACAGCGCGCTCGAGCTGCACGATGGCGCGTTCGCGGCGAATCCACTGCTGCGCAAGGCGTTGCAACAGGTGGCACACCCGACGATCCGCAACCGAGGTACGACGGTCGGCAGCCTCGTGCACGCGGATCCAGCGGCGGAGCTGCCGGCTGTCCTCGTGTTGCTCGAGGGCAGCGTCGAGGTGGTCAGCGTCGGGGACCGCCGGCGGGTCGTCGAGGCGGCGGACCTCTTCTTGGGACCGCTGGAGGCCTCACTCGGGGAGGAAGAGATCGCGGTGGCCGCCACGTTTCCCAACCCCGATTCGGGGAGTGGGACCAGTTGGGTCGAGCTCGCGCGCCGGCACGGCGACTATGCAGTGGTCGGGGTCGGTGCCGTCGTCACGCTCGACCGCGATCGCCGCGTCGCCTCCGCCCGGCTGGCGCTTGTCAGCGTGGCCGATGTCCCGACGGTCGTGGACGTCTCGTCGACCTGCGCGGGTGCGGCGTACCCGAGCCTTGACTGGGCCGGCGCCGTTGAAGCCGTCGATGCGGCCATCGACCCGGAGAGCGACATCCACGCGAGCGCGCAGTACCGCCGCCACCTGGCGAGCGCGCTCGTCAGCCGGGCGCTCGACGAGGCGGTCGCAGACGCAGCAGCCGGGAGGCCGTGATGGCAGAGTCCTTGCACCCCGTCACCCTGACGATCAACGGGGTCCCACGCGACGTTCGGGTGCCGGCGCGTCGGCTGCTGTCCGATGCCCTGCGGCACGACATCGGGCTCACCGGGACTCATGTGGGGTGTGAGCACGGAGTGTGCGGCGCCTGCACGGTCCTCGTCGACGGCGCCCCGATGCGGTCGTGTCTGCTCTTCGCTGTCTCGGTGGACAGGGCCGAGATCACCACCGTGGAAGGGTTCACGCGGCCGGACGGCTCACTGGGCCCGGTGCAGCAGGCATTCCAGGAGTGCCACGCGCTGCAATGCGGGTTCTGCACGCCGGGCTTCATCACGACGATCTCTGCCTTCCTCGAGACGAACACCGACCCCGACGAAGAGGAGGCCAGGCAGGCCATCAGCGGTAACCTGTGCCGCTGCACCGGCTACCAGAACATCGTGGCAGCGGTGCAGCGTGCTGCCGAGATCGTCCGCGAGCGAGCGGAGCCCTGATGGCGAAGCTGTTCGGCCAGCGGGTGCAGCGCGTCGAAGACCCACGCCTGCTGAGGGGCGAGGGCCGCTATCTCGACGACCTCGGTCAGGACGCCCTCGCCGTCGCGTTCGTACGCAGCCCGCACGCGCATGCCCGCATCGTCGGCATCGACGCCGACGCCGCGCTTGACGTCGACGGCCTGGTGGCGATCTACACCTACGACGACCTCGACGGCCGCACCGGCGCGCCGCTCCCGCTGCTGATCCCCCACCCCGCGCTCACGCACGGGCGCACGCCGTACCCCTTGGCCCGCGACGAGGTCAACCACGTGGGGGAGGCGGTGGTCATGGTCGTCGCGACCGACCGCTACGTCGCTGAGGATGCGGCGGCAATGATCGACGTGACTTATGAGGCGCTGCCCCCGGTCGTCGGCATCGCAGCGGCTCGAACGGCTGAGTCTCTCGTGCATGCCGACGTACCCGGGAATGTCGCGGCCACGCTCGTGCAGGAGGTCGGTGACGCCCGGGCGATGATCGCAGCCGCACCGCGGCGCGGAAGTCTCCGGCTCAGCATCGAGCGGAGCGCATCCATGCCTCTAGAAGGCAAGGGGGTGCTCGCGCGGTGGGACGCTGACGACCGTTCGCTGCTGGTGCACACCTCGACGCAGACCTCCACCAGCGTCCGCCAGGCGCTGGCCGCCAAGCTCGGGCTGCCGGTCGACCGGGTGGAGGTCGTCACCCCCGACGTCGGCGGCGGCTTCGGCGTGAAGATCGTGCATCCGTGGCCGGAGGAGGTGCTGGTGCCCTGGGCGGCGATCCGGCTCGGCAGGCCGGTGAAGTGGACCGAGGACCGGCGGGAGCACTTCATCTCCTCAGCCCATGAGCGGGCCCAGGAGCACGAGGTCGAGTTCGGCTACGACGACCAGGGGCACCTCGCGGGACTGTCGGTGCGGTTCTGGCACGACAACGGGGCGTACACGCCGTACGGGCTGATCGTGCCGATCGTGACGTCCACGCAGCTGCTCGGCCCCTACCGCCCGGGTGCCTACCGGGTGGAGTTCCAGAGCCTCTACACGAACACCGTGCAGGTGACGCCTTATCGCGGGGCGGGGCGGCCGCAAGGCTGCTTCGTCATGGAGCGGGTGATGGACGCGATCGCGCGCGACCTCGGCCTCGACCGCACCGTCGTGCGCGGCCGCAACTTCATCACACCCGACGAGATGCCCTTCGACCATGGGCTCGTCTTCCAGGACGGCCGGCCGCTGATCTACGACTCGGGCGACTTCCCGGCCTCGCTCGCGAAGCTGAAGGCCCTCGTGGGCTGGGACGACTTCGGGGCGCTGCGGGAGCAGGCCGCGGCCGAGGGCAGGCGGATCGGGATCGGTCTTGCGTGCTACGTCGAGGGGACCGGCGTGGGTCCCTATGAGGGCGGGCATATCAGGATCGAGACCGACGGCAGTGTCGTCGTGTCAACCGGCCTCACGTCGCAAGGGCAAGGTCATCAGACGATGCTGGCGCAGGTCGTGGCCGACGAGCTCGGGGTTCCGATGGACCGCGTCACCGTGACGACCGGCGACACTCGGAGGTTCAAGTACGCGGTCGGGACGTTCGCCTCGCGGACGGCGGTGATGTCGGGCAGCGCGGTCGCGCTTACGGCCCGCAAGGTGCGTGAGAAGGCCCTCCGGATTGCGGCTGACGCGCTGGAGGCATCGGTCGACGACCTCGAGATCGAGGCCGGCGTCGTACGCGTCAAGGGCAGCCCGAGCGGTGCGATCGAGCTCGGCACCGTCGCGGTGCTCTCCAACCCGCTTCGCTACGCCTTCGACGAGGCAGCGATGGGGGCGACCCCGTTCGCCCGGCGGGCCGACCCGGACAGTCCGCCGGTGCCTGCAGGGGAGCAGCCCGGACTCGAGAGCTCCGACTACTACTCGCCGCCGCGCTCGACGTTCGCCAACGGGATGCACGCCGTCATCGTCGAGACCGATCCCGACACGGCCGACATCTCGATCCTTCGCTACTGCGTCGTGCACGACTGCGGCAGCATCATCAACCCGATGATCGTCGAGGGCCAGATCCACGGGGGAGTCGCCCAGGGAGTGGGTGGTGCCCTCTACGAGCGGATGGTCTACGACGAGTCCGGCCAGCTGCTGAACGCGTCGTTCATGGACTTCCTGATGCCCTATGCCAGCGAGGTGCCCCACGTGGAGATCGACCACCTCGAGACGCCGTCACCGCTCAACCCGCTGGGTGTCAAGGGCGCGGGTGAGGCAGGCGTGATTCCGGTCTCCGCCGCTATCGCGGCCGCCATCGAAGATGCGGAGGGCATCGTCATCGACGCGATGCCGATCAGCCCGACCGAGCTCTTCGACCTCCGCCGGGCCCACCACCGCCCCTGACCCCCGCCGAGCCGTCAGGTTCTTCCGGTCGAGCCGTCAGGTTCTTCCGGTCGAGCCGTCAGGTTCTTCCGGTCGAGCCGTCAGGTTGTTGCGGTCGAGCCGTCAGGTTGTTCCGTGAGCCGCCGCGAGGTCCGAGTGTCCGGGGCCCGTCGTAACGTTTGCCTCGTGGCAACGATTGACGATGTCCGCGCGCTTGCTCTGACCCTGCCACGGAGCTATGAGGCGCTGGTGCGCGACCGGGTGAAGTTCCGTGTCGGCCGCATCGTCTACCTGGCGTTTTCCCGCGACGAACAGCTGATGGGGTTCGGATTCCCGAAGGATGAGCGCGCCGTGCTGGTGGCATCCGAGCCGGAGAAGTTCCTGATGCCGAAGCCACGCGACCTGCGATACCACTGGCTTGTCGTTCGCCTGGGAGCCCTCGACCAGCAGGAAATGCACGAGCTCGTGGTCGAAGCATGGCGGATGGTCGTCCCGGCGAGTGTCGCCCGCGTGCGCCTCGAGTGAGGCCCCGTCGTTCCTGTCCCTCTCCAGATCGACCGGAAGAACCTGACGGTTCGACCGGAAGAACCTGACGGTTCGACCGGAAGAACCTGACGGTTCGGCGGGAAGAACGTGACGGTTCGGCGGGAGGGTTAGCGTGCGGCGGCGGCGCGCGTGAGGGCCGTGGCCAGGGCGTCATCGGCCGAGACGGGTACGTCGGGCACCACCCCGACGCCTTCCCAGTCGGTCTTCGAGACCGAGTTGCGTGAGTAGGCGACCGGCACCGTCGCTTCGAGGTGCTCGTGCACCTTGAAGCCCCGGCGAGGATGAGCCCCGCCGCCCCTGATCTCGCCCACCACGCTGGCCCGTCCGCTCTGCTGCAGCGTGTAGGCGAGGTCCTCGCGGCCCGAGAACGTGGTCGCGCTCGTCAACACCTGCACCATCGCCTCCGGCGCGACCTTGGGGCCAGGAACCCAGGCCATCGTCCATCGCTGCTGGAAGTCGTCGGGGTCGTTCGTGAGCTGGTCGGTCAGGTGGGTCTCCTCCTCGAAGAGGTAGGAGCAGATCATCGCCACCGTCTCGGGGCTGCCGCCGAGGCAGCCGCGCAGGTCGATGACCAGAGACCGCGCCGTCGACACGAGCAGCATCGCGGCGGCGAGAGCATCGCCGGCGATCTGCGGGTGGTAGAGCTTGGGCCCCAGTTCGAGGTAGGCCACGTTGCCGGCCAGCCGGCGTACCTGCAGGATCCCGTGAGAGTTGGACGCCGACTCGCGGGAGTACGACGCCATGAACGCGGCCTCGTCGTTCTCCTCGTCGATCACGCCCTCGGGGTGGAAGCGCAGCCGCAGGTGGAGGTCGTGGTTGACGGACTGCAGGTCGGCGGTGACGGCCGCCGCCAGGTCGGCGGCCGTCGCGCAGTCGGCGTAACCGCCGCGCGCATCCTTGTTGCAGAGCAGATTCACGACCTGTTTCGACGGGCCGGGCCGACGTGCTCGACATCACCACGACCGAGCAGTTCAAGGCGCTGGGCCACCCGGTCCGTACCCGGCTGCTGCTCGCGCTCGGCCACGAGGCGGCGACGACCAGCCAGCTGGCCCGGCTGCTGGGCGTGGCCAAGGGCAGCGTGGCCCACCACCTCGGGGTGCTCAGCGCGGCAGGCATCGTCCGGGTCGCCTCCAGCCGGCAGGTGCGGGGCGGGACGGAGCGGTACTACGAGCGCACCTCGGAGCGGATCCGGGTCGTCGGTCCTGACGAGGCCGCGCATGCCGGCGTTCTCCTGCACACGGTGGCCGACGAGGTCGGAACGGCCGCGGTTACTGCGGCGCTGACCGTGCGAACGCTGCATCTGACGGCTGAGCAGGCGGACCAGCTCGGGGCCAGGCTGGTGGAGCTCGTCGACGAGGCCCGCGATGCCGGGCCGGAGGAGCCGCGCTTCCGCGCCGTCGTCGCGGTCTTTGCGAGCCAAACGCCCTGACGCCCGGACCGATGGGCGTCAGGGCGTGGGCTCAGGCGATGCGACCCCGGCGGGCGAGGGCATCCACGGTCACGGCACCGAGCAGGACGAGGGCCGTCACCATGTACTGGATCGCGGCGCTCAGGCCGATCAGCCCCATCCCGTTGTAGATGGTGGCGATAACCAGCCCACCGAGGAGCGCGTGGACCATCTTGCCGCGCCCGCCGAACAGGCTGGTGCCCCCGATGACCGCCGCGGCCACGGCATACAGCACGAGCTGGCCGCCGTCGACGTTGTCGGAGATCGAGCCGAGCCGGGAGGCGTAGACGATGCCCGCCATCCCGGCCGTGATGCTGGTGAGCGCGAAGGCGGTGATGCGCACCTGGGTGACCTTGATGCCGGACCGGCGCGCCGCCTCGGCGTTGCCGCCGATCGCATAGATGTAGCGGCCGAAGCGGGTCCGGTCGAGCAGGAACGTCCATGCCGCCAGCACAGCCAGCACGATGGGCACCACCCAGGGCACGCCCTGGAGGGTGATGAGGCCGAGCCCGCGGTTCTGGTTGCAGACCAGGACCAGCACGACTCCCGCGACTGCCAGCGCGGCGATCTTGAGGAAGATCACCCCGATGGGCGGCACGGCGAGTCCCGCCGTACGACGGCGCCGGTCCTTGAGGAACATCGACCCGCCCATCGCGAGCACCGCGAGGATCATCAGGATCCATCCGGTGGTCGGGCTCAGATTGCCGTTGACCAGCTTGATGAGCACCGAGTCGGGTGGGATGGAGATGGTGCCGCCGCCGCTCGCGCCTGCCTCGCGGTCGATATACCAGATCAGCACACCTTGGAAGCCGAGTAGGCCGGCCAGCGTCACCACGAACGACGGCAGGCCGAGCATCGTGATCAACAGACCCTGCAGGATGCCGGCCACCGCGGTCACCGCGAGGCCGGCCAGGATGCAGATCCACCAGGCCTTGTTCTGCGGAGGAGCGGCGAGAGCGACCGTCACCGCCGCGCCGACGACTCCGACGTAACCCGCCGACAGGTCGATCTCGCCGAGCAGCAGGACGAACACCTCCGCCATCCCGAGCAGGATGAAGGCGGAGCCCTGGATGAGCAGGTTGGTCAGGTTGGCCGACGTGAGGAACTTCGAGTTCTCATACTGGAAGATGATGACGATCACGACGAGCCCGGCGAGGACGGGCAGGATGCCGCTCTCGCCGTTCTTCATCTTGCTCCACCAGGAAACGGCGTAGTCGCGGAGCGACGAGGACCGGTACTCCGGTTGGGTGGCTGGTGCAGCGCTCCCCGCCTGCGCGATGTCGTCGGCGTCCGGGTCAGGCGTCTGGGTCGGGGCTGACGGGGGTGGGGTGGATGACATGCGGTTAGCCTTCCCGTCCGGCGGTCGCCCCGGCTGACGCCTTCTCGTCTCCCGGGCGCGATGCGCTACCTGTGGTGATCAGCTGGACGACCGTCTGCGAGTCGTAGTCGGCGAGCGGCCCCTCCTCTGCCATCCGGCCCAGCCGCAGCACGGCGACCCGGTCGGAGACCGCGAAGACGTCGATGAGGTTGTGGGAGATGTAGAGGATCGCGATGCCCTTGCTGCTGAGCCGGCGGATCAGCTCGAGCACCATCGCCGTCTGGGATACGCCGAGTGCTGCCGTCGGCTCGTCGAGGATGACGAGCTTGGCGTCCCACATGACGGCGCGGGCGACCGCGACTGCCTGCCGCTGGCCACCGGACAACGACCCGACGAGCTGCCGGATCGACTGCACGGTGGTCACGGACAGGTCGTCGAGCGTCTTTCCCGCCGTCGTCTCCATCGCGGCCTCGTCGAGCAGACCGTACTTGACGATCTCGCGGCCCAAGAACATGTTCTGCACGATGTCGAGGTTGTCGCACAGCGCCAGGTCCTGGTAGACCGTCGCGATGCCCAGATGGGTCGCCGCGTTGGGGCTGTGGATGGATACCGGCTTGCCGTCCCAGGAGATCTCGCCTTCGTCCGCGGGGTAGATACCCGAGATCGCCTTGATCAGAGTCGACTTGCCGGCGCCGTTGTCTCCGACGAGTGCGGTGACCTGCCCCGGGTAGACGTCGAGGTCGACGCCACGCAGGGCCTGCACCGCCCCGAAGCTCTTGGTGACGCCCCGCAGCCGAAGCAGCGGGGCGTCCGAGCTCTCGCTCAAGAGATCCCAGCCGCGGTGCAGTCCTTGGCATACGCCCCGGCACACAGTTGCTTGGTGGTGACGAAGCCGTCCTTGACGACCGTGTCATTCATGTTCTGCGTGGTGACCCACTCCGGGGTCAGCAGCGCGGACGGCACGTCGACTTTGGCGGTGGTGTCTGCGGTCTTGCCGTTCACCAGGCCGGCCGGCGGGGTCTGTCCCGCGTTCAGGTAGATCGCGAGAGCGGCGGCAGCCTGCGCCTCGAGGTAGATCGGCTTGTACGCCGTCCCGCACTGGTAGCCGGAGAGCACGTTCTGCAGTCCGACGAGTGAGGCGTCCTGACCGGTGACCGGGAAGGTCTTGGCCGGCACCTTCTGTGCCTTCAGGTAGGAGATGATCGGCGCGGCGTTGGCGTCGTTCGGAACCAGCACACCGTTGGTCGAGGCGTGGGCCGTGAAGGCCTGCTGGAACTCGGTGAGGGCGGTCGGCGGGTCCCAGGTTCCGGCGGGCTTGGCGGTGATGACGTACTTACCGGAGTCGACGAGCGGCTTGAGTACGGCGTTGTAGCCCTCGGCGAAGAGCGTGGCGTTGTTGTCGGTGGGGTCACCGGCCATCACCATCGCCTGCGGTTTCGCGACCTTCCAGTCGGTGTTGCAGGCCACGAAACCCTTCCCGATGAGCGTCCCGACCTTGACGTTGTCGAAGCTCACGTAGTAGGCGCGGGTGCCGCCCAAGGTGAGGCGGTCGTAGTCGATGACCGCCACACCGTGCTGCTTCGCGTAGTTCTCGATGCTGGCGCCGACACCCGAGCTGATCGGGTCGACGATGAGCACGGTCGCGCCGCCGGTGATGGCCGCCTGCGCGTCGGTCAGCTGGGTGCTTTCGCTGCCCTGCGCGTTCTGGATCGAGTAGTCGGAGGAGGACAGCCCGGCCATCTCGAAGGACTTCTTCAGGTAGGGGGCGTCGAACTCGGTGTAGCGAGCCGACGTGGTGGTGTCGGGAAGGATCACGGCGATCTTGCCCTTGCCCCCGGCGGCGATGTCCTTGAGCTGGGTCATCGCCGTGAAGTCCTTGTTGAACGAGTCGACCGACAAGGCGGGGGCTTGGCCGCCGCTCGTCGACATCGAGGGACTGTTCGGCGACGAGCTCGGTGTGTTGGACGAAGAACTGCTGTTCGAGCTGCCGCACGCGGTCGCGGCCAGAGCGCCGGCGGCCAGAACGGCCACGAGCGCGAGCTTGTTGGTATGCAAGGCAAACCCCTTCGACGGTTTTGGACGCGACCAGTTGGCGCTGTCGGCTTCCGCCGACTAGGTCAAAGTGTCCTATGCCACAGAGCTCTTCGTCAAGAGATCAACATAAGATGGGACCAAGGTCCCTGAGAGCATGCGTTTGACTTCGACTCTTGACGGTATAACTCCGGTGCTGCGTAGGATGTCGCCATGCCAGCGGGCTCTGTGTCGGGTGTCACCACGCCGTCCCCGGGCTCGACGTCCTCGTTGCGAGTCGCCAACCAGCGCCGCGTGATCAAGGTCCTGCAGGAGGCTCCCACCGGTCGGCTGGTCACGCAGGCGGACATCGCCAGGGCCACCAAGCTGGCTCCGGCCACCGTCTCCAATATCGTTCGGGAGCTGAACGCCGCAGGGTTCGTCGAGACGATCGCCGGAGCGGGCCGACGGGGGACCTCCGTGCGGATCGCGCGCGGCGCGGGCCTGGTGCTCGGCATCGACTTCGGGCACCAGCACGTCCGGGTCGCCGTGAGCGACCTCTCCGGCTCGACGCTGGCCGAGACCACCAGCCACATCTCGCCGGCCCACGCGAGCGAGGAGGGCCTGGGTCTCGCCGCCACGCTGCGTGACGAGCTGCTCGGCTCCCTCGATGCCGACCCCGACAGCGTGCTCGCCATCGGGATGGGTCTGCCCGCTCCCATCGGGGCCGACGGCTTGGTCGTCTCATCGTCGATCCTGCCCGGTTGGGTCGGGGTCGATGCGGTCACCGCCGCGTCCGCGCGGCTGGGCAAGCCGGTGATCATCGACAACGACGCCAACCTCGGGGCGCTCGCCGAGTACCATCGCGGCGCCGGGGTCGGCCACCCCTGCATGGTCTACGTGAAGGTCTCCTCCGGTGTCGGCGCGGGCATCATCATCGACGGCCGGGTGTTCCGCGGCGGCGGTGGCACGGCCGGTGAGATCGGCCATCTGACGCTCGACGAGCTCGGCCCGGTGTGCCGCTGCGGCAACCGTGGCTGCCTCGAGGCCTACACGAGCGTGACCCATGTGATGGAGCTGCTCGCGGGCCAGCACCCGAACGCCACGTTCGCCGAGGTCGTCGCGTCCGCCCGCGTCGCGGACACCGCCTCGCGTCGGGTGATGGACGATGCCGGACGACAGCTCGGATGGGGGATCGCCATGATGGCCAACCTGCTGAGCCCGACGTGCGTGGTGCTCGGCGGCGACATGGCACAGGCCGGTGACGTGATGCTCGACGCCATCCGCGTCGGCCTCCGCCGGCATGCGCTCGGCTCGTTGGGAGCCGACGTCCAGCTCCGCACCTCGGTGCTCGGGGACCGGGCCTCGGTGCTCGGCGCGGTCCTGCTGGCGCTGACCAGCGTCGAGCCGGTGCTTCCCTGAGGCGACGCTGTGCGACCGAGCCAGAGATAGTGGCTGCCCCGACGCCCTGCCCCGTCGTCGGTCCGGCGCGTAAGGTCGGCTCACGAGCATCGGCCCAGCCAACCTGCGGAGGGACATGAAGATCTCGGGGACCGCCACCCTGCACGCGTCGCGAGCCGACGTGTGGGACGCGCTCAACGACCCCGCCGTGCTGGTCACGACCATCCCGGGATGTGAGCGCCTGGAAGCCGTCGGCGACGATGCCTACGCGATGACTCTGTCGGCGGGGGTCGGGTCGATCAAGGGGACCTACCAGGGCCAGGTGCGGCTCGGTGACAAAAAGCATCCGGGCAGCTTCGTCCTGCACGCCAGTGGTGCCGGTGGCCCGGGCACCGTGAGTGCCGAGGTGCTCGTGGTGCTCGAGGACGCCGGTACGGCGGCCACCGCGCTGAGCTACGACGCAGATGCCGTCGTCGGAGGCACCATCGGCGGGGTCGGCCAGCGGATGCTGACCGGGGTCGCGAAGCGCACCGCCGCCGAGTTCTTCGCCGCCGTCGACCGTGCCCTGTCCGCTGCCGCCGCCGCGCCGACGGCCGCCGAGCAGCCGGCGGTCTCGGATGCGGCTGCCGGACCGGCCGACGTCGGCACGGTCTTCACCGCGCCGAAGGTGTCCCGACCTGCGATCGGCCGCGGCTCCTTCCAGAGCGGCGCGCTCGTCGGTGCCGCGGCCGCTCTGCTGGGCGTCCTGGTGGGCGCGTGGGTGAGCGGCCGCCGGCGTACCTGACGGAACGACGACGATCGAAGCGAGCCCCGATGGATGCCTCCACCTCAGCGCCGCGCCACGTCCGGGTCGGCATCGACACGGGCGGGACGTTCACCGACGTGGTCGCGGTGGACGAGCTGACGGGCGAGCTCGTCACGACCAAGACGGCGACGACTCCGGCGGATCCTGCCGCGGGCTTCATGCGTGGTCTGGACAAGGCGCTCGACCTGCTTGGAGTCTCGGCTGCGGCACTGACGAGCGTGGCCCACGGCACCACGGTGGCGACCAACCGGTTGCTGGAGGGCAAGGTCGAGCGGCTGGGCTTCGTGACCAACCAGGGCTACGAGCAGCTGCTCGAGATCGCCCGGCAGTCGGTGCCCGACGGCTATGGCAACAGCTACTTCTGGGTCAAGCCTCCGCGGATCGTGCCGGCCGACCTGGTCTGTGGTGTCGGCGGGCGGATGGCCCACGACGGCAGCGAGATGAGACCTTTCGACGAGAGGTCGGCGATTGCTGCCGCCGAGATGCTGGCCCACGCGGGAGTCCGGGCCGTGGGCGTCTGCTTCCTGCACTCCTATGCAAACCCGGCGCACGAGCGCGCCATGCTGGAGGTGCTCGCCGAGCACCTCCCCGACGTCGAGGTCTCGCTCTCGAGCGACGTCCTGCGGGAGTACCGCGAATACGAGCGGGCGGTCACCACCCTGGTCGACGCGGCGGTCAAACCGAGCATCCGCCGCTATCTTGCGTCGATCCGGGCTCAGCTCGACGCGCTCGCCGCGAGCGGAACACGACTGGGCTGGTCCATCCCCTTCAGCGTGATGAGGTCGAACGGCGGCTTGCTGTCCGCCCTCGAGGTCGTCCAGCAGCCGATCACCACCGTGCTCTCGGGACCCGCCGCCGGCGCGCTGGGCGCGGCCTTGGTGGCGTCGACGGCGGGCTACGAGTCAGTCGTCACATGCGACGGCGGGGGTACGTCGACCGACGTCGCCCTGGTGGTCGACGGCCGGCCGAGCCAGACCACTGAAGGCCGGATCGGAGCGTTCCCCTGCAAGCTCCCGATGATCGAGGTGGTGACCGTCGGCGCCGGCGGCGGCTCGATGGCGCGGATGAGCCCCGAAGGGACGTTGAAGGTCGGGCCTGATTCAGCCGGCGCGGACCCTGGGCCGATGTGTTACTCCGCAGGCGGAGACACCCCGACCGTCACCGATGCGCACGCCGTGCTCGGCCGCATCCCGCCGCACCTCCTCGGGGGCGAGGTGCCGCTCGACGTCGACCTGGCCAGAACGGGGATCGACCGGCTGGCCGCGTCCCTCGGCATCGAGTGGGAGCAGGCGGCCGCGGGGGTGCTGGAGATCTCCGCCTGGAACCAGGCCAACGCCGTGCGTCAGCTCACGGTGCAGCGCGGGCTCGACGTGCGCGACTTCCGTCTCGTCGCGTTCGGCGGGTCGGGGCCTTTGCTCGTCTGTCGACTGCTCGACATCCTCGGGATGGCCGGCGCGATCGTGCCGCCGAACCCCGGGAACCTCTCGGCCTACGGGCTGCTCACCGTCGACGTGCGGGTCGACTTCGTGCGGACGGCCGTCGCCCGGCACAGCACGTTGCTGCCGAAGAGCGTCGACAGCGTCTTGGGCCAGCTCACCGGAGTGGCTCAGGAGGCCTTGTCGCGTGAGGGTTTCGATCCGGCGGAGCAGGTCTTCGAGACCACTGCAGACCTCCGCTACCGCGGCCAGGCCTTCGAGGTCCGCGTGCCCGTGCCCTCCGGGACGCGGGACCAGGCCCTCCTCGAGGTGGTCGCCGAGTCCTTTCACGATGAGCACAACACCTTGTATGGCTACGACTTCCGCAACTCTCCTGCGCAGGAAGTCGAATGGGTCAACCTCCGGGTGACCGGCGTCGGACCGATCCGCAGGCCGGCCACCCGCCGGGTGCCCGTCGGGTGCGGAGCCGGAGCCGCTGTCGTCGGGACCCGCCGGGTGTTCTTCGACGAGTGGCTCGACAGCGCTCTGGTGGACCGCGGCCGGCTCGGCAGCGGCGACGTCGTCGACGGACCGGCCGTTGTCGAGGAGTTCTCGTCGACGCTCCCGGTGCATCCCGGGTTCGCGGCACGTGTCGACACGTTCGGCAACCTCCTCGTCAGCAAGGCGGTTTCGCGTTCCGGTGGAACCCGATGACGGGGTCGGCGGGTGGGCGGCCGCCGTACCGGCTGACGGAGGTGAGGGATGTCGACCCGATCGTGGTCGAGATCGTGGCGGGCTACCTCAAGTCGGTCGAGCTGGAGGTCGAGACCGCCATCGGCCGGACCTCGCGATCTCCGATGATCCGCGACGCCCATGACTACCGGGCCGGCATCCACGACCGCCACCTGCGCAAGCTGACGGGGCGCTCCTATTCGGCGCTGGTGCACCCGGTCGCCCGGGACTTCCCGTTGGAGACGATGTCGCCGGGTGACGTCTTCTTCCACAACGACGTCTACCTCTCCGAAGGCGGCATCGGCCACCTGCCGGACCTCTGCGTGACAGCGCCGGTGTTCCACGACACCGGCGAAGGTCCACGTGTCGTGGCCTTCGTGCAGGCGTTCGGGCACCACGACGACATCGGGGGCTCGGTGCCCGGGTCGATGCCCTCGCACGCGACGTCGGTCTTCGAAGAAGGCCTGATGGTGCCGCCGATCAAGCTGTGGGAGAAGGGCGTCGCATGCGAGCAGGCGCTGCGGATCATGACCCGCAACTCCCGGATGCCGGAGTCGCTCGCGGCCGACCTCGACGCCGAGTGCGCCGCGTGCCTCATGGGTGCTCGGCGGATGGCGGAGCTGTTCGCGCGCTACGGCGTCGACGTGGTGGAGGCGTGCTTCGACGCGATCCTGGACAACACGACGACGACGTTCCGCCGAGAGGTGCTGGCCAAGATCCCGGACGGCAGCTATGTCTGGGAGGACTATGCCGAGCACGACGGGGTGGACCCGCCGCGCCTGCACACGCAGCGGATCACGCTCACCAAGCTGCCGGATGACGGGGGAAGACTCGTCATCGACTTCACGGGCACGGGCCCGCAGGCGAAGGGGCCGATCAACCACTGCGGCGACTATGCGGACGGGAACTTCCTGAAGAAGTGGCTGGCACCGATCCTGCGCAACCTCGCCGACAGCCCCGAGCGAATGGCAGAGCTCGACGTCAACGAGGGCGTGGTGCCGCTGATCGAGCTGCGGTTCCCAGGACCCGGGACGCTACTCACGCCGGTCTTTCCGGCTCCGACGAACGCCCGCACCTTCGTGATCCTTCGGCTGCTCGGTGTGCTCGCTGGCGCCTTGGCGAAGGCGGTCGACGGCGCGATGCCAGCAGACCAGGAGACCATCCGCTATACGGGCATCTACGGCGACGATGCCGATGGCCGGCCCTACCTGATGCGCGAGGTCCTCGGCGGTGGCTCGGGAGGTCGGCCCTATGCCGACGGTGAGGATGCCATCCATGTCGTTCCCGACTCCCGTAACCTGCCGACGGAGTTCAGCGAAGCCAGGTTCCCCTTCGTGGTGGAGCAGCTCGGCCTGGCAGTCGACTCCGGCGGACCGGGTCGCTATCGCGGCGGCTGCGGCTATGAGAAACGGATCCGGATGCTGGCGGACGCGCGTTTCATGTCCATCGCAGACCGCTCCATCCTGGCCTGCTGGGGGGTGGCCGGGGGGTCGGCCGGCCGGTCGTTCGAGGTCACGATCGATGCCCGCGGGCCCGACGAGCGGGTTGTGGACGCTCTCGTCGACGGCGAACCGGTGCGGGCCGGCCAGCTGATCGTCATTCGGACCACCGGCGGTGGCGGCTGGGGAGACCCGCTCGAGCGGCCCTACGACGCCGTTGCGCGAGACGTCGCCTGGCGGAAGATCTCACCGGCGGCCGCCCTGTCGTCCTACGGAACCGTGCTGGTCGAAGGCGCCGTCGATGTGGGCGCCTCCGATCAGCTCCGATCCCGCCTCCGGGCCGATCGGGATCGGGACGCGATCGGCCGCCAGCGGCCCTTCTTCGACCGGGGTCCCGGCTATGCCCGGCTGTCGGGTGGCCGCCGATTCGCCGAGGTCGACCTGCTCGACTGAGGTCAGTCTCGAGTGAGATCAGCGCTGCGACAGATGTCGGACGAAGGCCTGCACTGCTTCGGCGGTCTCCGACTCGTCGAGCGCGAGGTGCTCCAGGATGGTGTAGCGGTCGGGCCGGGTGTCGGGCGCCTTCATGACGGCGGTCACGAACTCGCGGGTGCTCAGGCCGATGTCAGCGGGGACGCGAGGCAGGTCGTGCCGCGCCAGGCAGGTGGCGATCTGGTCGAGGCGCTTCCAGTCGTCTCGCAGGAAGTATGCGAACAGCGCGCCGATGCCGGCGATCTCACCGTGGTTAGAAGTCCCGGGATAGAGCGAGTCGATCGCATGCAGGATCTCGTGACAGGCACCGCTACAGGGGCGGGAGCTGCCCGCCACCGACATCGCCATGCCGGACAGGACGAGCCCCTCGGCGAGCGCGATGATGAAATCGTCATCGCGGATACCGTCCTCGCGGTGCAGCAACGCCTGCGCCGCCGTTCGGGCGAAGGTCACCGCGAGTCCGTCCACCCGCTCGCCGCGAACCCGCTCGGCCAGTCGCCAGTCCTCGATCGCCGACAGGTTGCTCAGCACATCGCCGATGCCGGCCCGCACCATCGGCGCCGGCGCCGCCCGCACATAGTCGAGGTCCACCACGACCGCCAGCGGCATCGCGACTCCGAAGGAACCCTTGCCGCCGCGGTACTCCAGCGATGCGACGGGGGAGCAGAGGCCGTCGTGCGCGAGGCTGGTCGCCACCGCCACCATGGGTACGGCGGCCCGGGTGGCGGCGTACTTCGCGACGTCGAGCGTGCGGCCGCCACCGATGGCCACGACCGCGTCGAACGCCCGGGCCGTCAGCGCCTTCTGCAGGTCGCCGGCCGTCGCGAGGCTCGCACCGCTGACGGTGAACACCTCGGCATGAGGAAGCTGGGGCTGGAGCAGCTCCCAGATCCGCTCTCCCTGCCCAGGCCCGACCGCGATCAGCACCGTGCCGGCGGTCGAGATATGGCGGTCGACCAGCATGGCGGGCAGGTCGGTCACCGAGCCGGCCCGGATGTCGACGAAGAGTGGGCTCGCCAGCATCCTGGTCAGTAGTGACACGCGATCTCCTGGGCCAGGATCAGGTCGGCATGGCTGTCGACCTCGACCCATCGGGTACCGGGCTCGATCGGCGCCAGCCGGAATACCGCTCCCTCCTCGTCCGCGATGCGTTGGTAGCCGTCCTCGTAGTAGTCGTCGGGGTCCGCCTCCCAGGTGGCGCGGAGGCCGGCTGCCAGGGCCGGCACGGCATGGGCCTCGATGAGGCTGACGCCGATGTACTCGCCGTAAGCGGTTTCCGGTTCGATGAGCTTGGTGATGCGAGTGAGCCGGCCGTGTCCGTCCACGGAGACCTTCATCTCCTCCTGCGCAAGGGTCTTCTCGGTGTCGATCGCGAGGATGATCCCCGCCCCGTCGCGGGCCGAAAGCAGGGTGCGCTCGACCGAGACCGGGTGGACAGTGTCCCCGTTGAGCACCAAGGCCCCGTCCGCCATAGCGTCGCGCGCCATCCACAGGGAGTAGGCGTTGTTCCAGATCTCGGCCTTGTCGTTGTGGATCAGCGTCAGGCGGACCCCGTGCCGTCGTTCGAGGTCGCTCTTGCGCTCCTCGACCGTGTGGGCCGCGTAGCCCACGACGATGGCAACCTCCCGCAGCCCCACGTCGGCGAGGTTCGACAGACCGATGTCGAGGATCGTGGTCTCGTGGTCGACCGGGATGAGTGCCTTGGGCAGTGTCTCGGTGTGGGGTCGCAGCCTCCGCCCGGCACCCGCCGCGAGCACGATGCCGATCATCTGGTCCCTTCCCGAGCCGTCTCCTCGCGTCATGGGTCTGTCCGCGAGGCAGTCGAGCAAGGTTACTCCCGCCTGGTGGGGCGGCGTGGACGCACGTGGCTCGGGTGAGAGCCTGTGAGCGTGTCATCGCCCCACCAGCCGCGGCTGCCGTCACCCAGCGACCCGCTTGCGACGCCACGGGAGCGCGTCCTCGAGCTTCGTGACGTCGTGGGCGAGCCCGCCGCGGCAGAGCTGTGCGCCGCGCTTCTCTCCGGGGGCGATCCCGAGACCTACCGCGCCGCCCTGCTCTACCTCGGAGGCCCGGCTGGGCAGCGGGTGCCCGACGAGAGCTGGAAGCTCTACTGGTCACGGGTCTGGGGTGGCCGCGGGCTGCTCTACGTCTGGGCTCCGTCGGCGGCTCCGGCCGTCGTGAGCGGGTTGACCGACTCGCACTGGCGTGTTGCCGAGATGAGCCTCAAGGTGTCAGCACTCCGCGAGATCGCCGAGGCAGGTGACCCGGCGATCCGTTTGGCCGACCATGAGCTGCCACGAGTCCGGGCGAACGCTGTGCGCACACTCGGAGTCGTCGGGGACACCGAGCACGTCGAGGTGGTTGTCCAAGCCCAGGACGACCCCGAGTCGCTGGTACGACGGGCCGCCGAGCTGGCGCTGCGAAGGCTCCGGGACCGGTTGGACCTGGCCTAGCCCGACAGGGCGGGTCCGGCGCTCGAGCGGGGATGTGCCGCCAACGCCTCGTCGAGCTTGTCTATCAGCTGCTTGACCGTGGTGCACCTGCGGATGTCCGCAGCGGTCACCAGCATCTCGATCGTGGTCCCGGTCTGCAGCAGAATGGCCGGAAGGTCGACATTTCGCCACGACGATGACGGGTGCTCGGCGCGGAACTGGTCGCGGTTGAGCGTATGGACCGGCTCGGACAGCGAGTCGAGGTAGCTCTGCCAGCGCGGGTTGACCCCGCGCAACCCTCGAGTGCGCGCGCAGAGCGCGCACGGGAACGTGTGAGGGCGGGTCCACCGCTTCCATGCTGTGACGGCGCCCGTGACGCGTCCACTGTCGGTGTTGTGCACCAGCACAACGTGTCGACCGAAGATGGGGGGTTCCGAGCGCTTCACGCGGGTAGTGTGACAGGCCGACCTAAGGGCTGCATGAGAGCCGCCGGTCGACACCCCCGTTTCGTGCTTCCAGACAAAGGACTCAGCCAGTGACACGAGGAACCCGCTATCTCGGTCGGCCCGCCCGATGAGGGTGCTCGTCGCTCTCGGCGGCAACGCGATGACCGGTCCCGGCGGAAGCGCCCGTCCGGAGGAGCAGATCGTGGCCGCGGAGGTGGCGATGGGCTCGGTCGCCGACCTGGTGGTCGAAGGGTGGGACGTCGTCATCACCCATGGCAACGGACCTCAGGTTGGCAACCTGCTCGTGAAGAACGAGATCGCGGCGTCCGTGGTGCCCCCGGTCCCACTCGACTGGTGCGTGGCGCAGACTCAGGCGACGTTGGGTTTCGTGCTGCTCGATGCCCTTGACGACGCGCTGTCGCATCGCGGCGTAGGTCGGTCGACCGTCGCCGTTGTCACCCGCTCCGTCGTCGACTTCGACGACCCGGGCTTCCAGGACCCCACCAAGCCGATCGGCCGCTTCCTCGCCAAGGACGAAGCGGCGTTGCTCATGGAGCACGGCCAGACGTTCAGGGACTTCGGTGAGCGAGGCTGGCGACGGGTCGTTGCGTCACCGGAGCCACGGGAGATCCTCGACGCGCCCAGCGTCTCGGCGCTCGTGTCAGCCGGCTTCATCGTCGTGGCCAACGGCGGCGGCGGGATCCCCGTCGTACGACGAAGCGACGGGTCCCTCAGCGGGGTCGAGGCGGTCATCGACAAGGACCTCGGTGCTGCGTTGCTGGCTCATGCGGTCGGGGCCGACCGGCTCGTCATCGCGACCGACGTCGACAACGCGGTGCTCGGCTTCGGCACCCCTGACGCCTCGCCCATCACCCACGTGGACGTCCACACGATGCGCGGCTACCTCGGCGACGGCTCCTTCGGCAGCGGTTCGATGGGACCCAAGGTCGATGCGATCTGCCGCTTCGTCGAGGCGACCGGCCAGCTCGGTGTCATCACCAGCCTCGCCAACATCGTGCCGGCCGCCGCCGCGACGGCCGGGACCGTCGTACGTCCGGCTTCCACCGGCTGACCCGGCCGTCGAAAAGCGCACTCACGCGGCGGCTGTTCGGGACGGGTGCGCTGTCGTGGCGGCTCACCTCGTTCGGTGGAACGTATCAATGCAATTGCGTTGATATGGCGCCTGGATCGGCGATCTTATCGCAACATTCACGCAATTGCGTGAATACGTTCGCCCAGCGAGCTCAGCTGATCCCGAACGTCGCACGGTGCGTCTCACCTGGCTCGAGGACCACGAGGTCCACGCCCGACACGAACGCGTTGGCGGGGCAGGTCATGGGTTCGATCGCCATCGCCTGCCGGGCAAGAGCCGCGCTCTGCCTCTCGCCGCTGAACACCTGCAGCCAGCGATAGGCATCGCTCAGCCAGATCGTCACGGACCGGCCGGTGTCGGGGTCGCGGAGCTCCGCGGTCGCCCGGCCGTCGTCGTAGGTGAGCCCGCCGAACGCGTCATCGAAGGCGACGTTGCCGATGATCGTGGGAGACCGGAAGTCGAAGCCCGTGGCGTCGACGGGCTCCGGGGTGCCGGGCAGCCCCCGGTCGTCGCTCTGGCAGCGTACGGCGGCCGGCAGCCGCAGCTGGCAGCCGTCGATGGCGCGTCCCACCGTCAGGTAGGGGTGGGCGCCGGCGCCGTAGGGGGCCGGTCCAGCGCCGACGTTGGTCGCGGAGGTCTCGACCCGCAGACCGGCGGTGGCTGAGACCTGGTAGTCGACGGTGAGCTCCAGGGTGCCTGGGTAGCCGGGCCGCGGGTGCAGGTCGTAGCGCCAGCGAGCGGTGCTCGCCGTCTGGTCGACGAGCTGCCAGCTCACCCACCGGGTGAGGCCGTGGATCGCGTTGTGCGCGACCGCCTCGCTGAGCGGGAGCTGGTGGTCACGGCCGCCGAAGTGGTAGCGGCCGTCGGCGATCCGGTTCGGCCACGGCAGCAGCACCTGGCCACGGCCCCCGGAGCACATCTCGTCGAGCCGGTAGCCCACGACCAGGTCGTCGCCGTCGCGAGTGAGGGTACGGATACCCGCACCGACCTCCACGACGGTGGCCCGGTAGCCCCCGCGCTCGAGCGTGACGTTGGCTCCTGACGGCGCCGTCATGTCAGGTCACCACCCGCAGCGACGCCCGAGCTCGGGTGTCGTTGGCGGCGAAGTGGCGGCTCTCGTCACGCGACCAGGTGGACCAGTGGTCGAGCACCTCTGCGCCGTCTCGTGCGACTGCTCGGGAGGTACGCTTCTCCGGGGCCGCCTCCACCCAGACCAGGAGCGAGGTGAAAGGCGCGTAGCGACGTGCACCCGACCCGCAGCCTTCGAGGATGAGCACCTCCGGGGGCGGCAGCTCACTCCATGAGCCGAACGCCCCGGCCGTCCAGTCGTAGGCCTGCCAGTGGGCCGGCCGGCCCTGGGCTAGCGGCCCGATGAGCTGCCGGACGACCCGCTCCTCGAGCTCCGGCCGCAGCCCGGCCCAGCCGTCGTAGAGGTCGTCCATGCTCACCACCGCGACGCCGGCCACGTCGACGCTGAGGGCGTGGCTGGGGAGGAGGGCGGCTAGGTCGCGGGCGAGGGTGGTCTTGCCCGATCCTGCGGGACCGTCGAGCGCCAGCAGCCGGGTGGCTCCGAGCCGCGCCGGTCGCGACACCAGGTCGTCGATGACGGTCGCGAGACGCGGCCCGTCGTAGAGCCGGGGAGACATCTCAGCCGATGCCGTGCTTCTTGAGGATGTCCTGGATCTCGTCCATGTCGTCGTCTCCGGTCGACCGGCTCTTCGTGCTGCTCACCTGCTTGGTCTTCTTGGATGACCTCGACGGGGTGCCATCGGCCCCGGGCAGGCTGCGGTCGAGTCGGGCAGGCAGCACGATGAGAGCGACGGCGATGACGGCCATGATCAGCCCGATCCAGACCGAGGGGCGCCACACGAAACCGGTGGCGAAGTTCGAGATCGAGATCGCGACGTTCCAGAACAGCCGGAACAGGCCCATCGCATAGAGGGACAAGGGGAGCATCGCCACCCCGGTCCATCGCAGCCCGGAGATCGCGCCCTTGCGCCGCCAGCGCCAGACCGCGACGGCACCCAGCAGCGCTGTCATGATGAGGGCGTTCGGTAGCCAGACGACGTCGTTGAAGTGCACGTCTCTAGCGTGACACACTCCCGAACAAGCGATTGGCTGACGGTGCGCCTGCCGGGGTACACTGCAATCTGGACCGACCGGAACGTGTCCACCAGATTCGCCCCGGTTCCAAGTGGAGGCCATCTCCCACCCGCATCGACGGTGCCCCCGAGGCAGAGTCGTCGGGTCACGGTCGCGGGCCGCACTGTCGGCTCGTCTCGTGGTGGCTCTTCTCTTGGCGTTCGACGCGGAGGCCACCTTAGTGTTGTCTGCGCGGCGGCCGTCACCGGTTCGCCCAACTGCCCGACAACAGGAGGAAGCATCAGCACAGAACTACGCGTCAACGACCGTATCCGGGTTCCGGAGGTCCGTCTCGTGGGACCGAACGGCGAGCAGGTCGGCATCGTGCGCATCGACGACGCACTCCGGCTCGCCCAGGAGTCCGACCTCGATCTCGTGGAAGTCGCCCCGACGGCACGACCGCCGGTCTGCAAGCTCATGGACTACGGAAAGTTCAAGTACGAGAACGCGCAGAAGGCTCGCGAGACGCGACGCAACCAGACCAACACGGTCATCAAAGAGATGAAGCTTCGCCCGAAGATCGACTCCCACGACTACGAGACCAAGAAGGGTCACGTCGTGCGGTTCCTCAAACAGGGCGACAAGGTCAAGATCACGATCATGTTCCGTGGCCGGGAGCAGTCGCGGCCGGAGCTGGGGTTCCGGCTCCTGCAGCGGCTCGCGGGAGACGTCGAGGAGCTCGGGTTCGTCGAGTCGGCGCCGAAGCAGGACGGCCGCAACATGATCATGGTGCTCGGCCCGCACAAGAAGAAGGCCGAGGCCAGGGCTGACGCCAAGATGGAGCGTGACCGGCGCGCCGCCCGCAGAGAGGCCGACCGTGAGGCGGAGCAGGCCGAACGGACGGAGAGGTCGACCGAGGCCGCCGAGGAGCCGAAGAAGACTCGGCGTCGCTCGGAGAGCCTCGACCCCGACATGTGACCGCAACAACCAATGACAGCGCGCCCGCCGACCAGGTGGACGCCGAAGAGACGGAGACGGCCAGATGCCGAAGATGAAGAGCCACTCGGGCATGGGGAAGCGCGTGCGCGTCACGGGCTCCGGGAAGATCGTGCGCCAGAAGTCCGGGAAGCGCCACCACCTCGAGTTCAAGCCTTCGACCATGACCCGCCGGATGTCCGGCACCGTCGAGGTCGACAAGGCCGACCTCAAGCGGATCAAGAAGCTGCTCGGCAGGTAGCAGCGCAGCGCGCGCTGGACATCCGCGACACCAAGTCGATTCACAAGGAGTAGAAGTGGCACGCGTCAAACGGGCGGTCAACGCCCACAAGAAGCGTCGTGAGACCCTGGAGCTCGCGGCCGGCTACCGCGGTCAGCGGTCCCGGCTCTATCGCAAGGCCAAAGAGCAGGTCGCCCATTCGATGGTCTACAGCTATCGCGACCGCAAGGCGAAGAAGGGCGAGTTCCGCAAGCTCTGGATCCAGCGCATCAACGCGGCCGCTCGCGCCGAGGGCATGACCTACAACCGATTCATCCAGGGCCTGCGCGCAGCCGGCATCGAGGTGGACCGCAAGATCCTCGCCGACCTGGCAGTCAACGACTCCGGGGCGTTCGCCCAGCTCGTCGAGATCGCCAGGGCCAACGTCCCCGCCCAGCAGCTCCCGACCGAGGTCGCCGCCTCCTGAGGTGCTGATCGGGCCGCGGCACGAGAGGCAGACGCGCGTCGTGGTGAGCAAAGCACCCCTGACCCAGCAGTCCACCAGGGTGAGGCAGGCGCGCCGGCTCACCCGGCGCGCGGCGCGCGTCAGCAGCCGGCAGTTCCTCGCCGAAGGCCCCCAGGCTGTCCGCGAGGCACTCGGCGTCGACGGCTGCGTCCAGGAGGTCTTCGCCACCCCCGCGGCACTGGAGCGGCATCGCGACCTCGCGGCGCTTGCCCGCGAGGCGTCCGTCACCGTCCGACTCTGCGACGACACGGCCGTCGCCTCACTCGCGGGAAGCGTGTCCCCCCAGGGGATCATCGCGATCTGTGGGTTCATCGACGTCCCGTTGGCCGACGCGTTCCCGATCGGCTCGCGCCTGGTGGCTGTCGGCGCCCACGTCCGCGAGCCGGGCAACGCCGGAAGCCTGCTGCGGTGCGCCGATGCGGCCGGCGCCGACGCCGTCGTCCTTGCCGGGTCGTCCGTCGACCCCTACAACGACAAGGCGGTCCGGTCGGCGACCGGCTCGCTGTTCCATCTTCCGCTCGTGTTCGGTCCCTCGGTGCCAGAGGCGCTCGACACGTTGCGGATGCTGGGTTTCGCGATCCTGGCGGCAGACGGCTCGGCGCCCACCACCCTGGACGACGTCATCGACTCCGGCCTGCTCGTGGGGTCCGTCGCCTGGGTCTTCGGCAACGAGGCATGGGGGATCCCCGCCGACGAGCAGGCGCTCGCAGACCAAGCGGTCGCCGTCCCGATCCACGGGAAGGCGGAGAGCCTGAACGTGGCGATGGCGGCCGCCGTCTGCCTCTATGCGACAGCCCGAGAGCAGCGGCGGGCTAGCTCTTGATGACCCACTTGCCGTTAGCCAGCTTGGTGAACGCGTAGGCGAACGTCGTGGTCTTGGTGACCTTCTTTCCCTTGACGGTCGTCGACGACGTCGAGTGGAAGTTCGCCACCACGTCGCCCTTCTGCATCTTGGCGGAGACGGCGGTGCAGCGCGAGTGGTCGGCCTGCGGCAGGGTCGAGCCGAGACTCTTCGGGGTCGGTGCCTTGGCGCTGATGCTCTGGAACGAGATCGTGCAGGTCTTTTTCTTGCCCGCCGTCGCCTTGATCAGCAACACGGTGCCGTCATCCTGCGTCACACCGACGGTCGGGGACTTCGGGTCCTGGGTGAACTTCACGTTGGTGAAACTGCCGGAGGGGCTCCACAGCAGGAAGCTCGCAGGTGCCGACCAGCTCACGTAGCGGCCGGCGGGGGAGATGCTGGGCTTGCGCTTGGCGCCGCTGAGGTCCGAACGCTTCCAGGTCTTGCCGTCGGTGCTGGCGAGCACATAGCTCGACGTCGTGCCGCGCTTGTCCTGTGCCGACACGGAGCAGGCCACCGTCGCGGCGAGGATGTCACCCGTCCCCTTGAGCTTGATGGTGTGACAGAACCGCTCGGTGTCCTTGTAGACAGAGGCGGGCGGTGACCACGTCGTGGCGTTCGGCTGCCGCAGCTGGGCCATCACCTCGTGACCGGGCGCGGCCGCCGACAGCGACACCCGAACTCCCTTCGAGGTCTTGGCGAAGACGTTGCCGATCGAGTCCTTGCCCTTCTGACGCACGAGCTTCGAGCTTGTCGTGGTCGAGCTGGCCGAGGACTTGTCCGTGGGCGTCGTGGAGGAGCTGCCGCCGGAGCTGCAGGCGGCGACAGTGACGAGCGTGGCGGCTAAGACGAGGCTTGCTGCCAATGGCTTCGGGTGCATACGGCGATGGTAGTCATATGTCCCGGTCGCACGAACCAGGACCGGCAGCGTGGCGAGAAGACTCAGCGGACTCTTATGTCGGGGGTCTCCGGCCACGTGGAAAGCTGGGTCCGGGTGGCGACCCGACTGTGTGGCAGAGAATGCACTGCCAGGGGCACGAGATAGCGTAAGCGCATTGTGGGAGACGACCGTGAAGTGACGGCGTCGCTTCAGGCTGCCCTCGATCGGCTGCCTGACGGGGTTCTCCTTGCGGACGGCGACGGTGCGGTCACGGCCGCGAACGCCGTTGCTGACAGGCTTCTCGAGGTGTCGGTGAAGCCCGGCGACCAGCTGGCCGACGTGGTGCGTCTGCAGGACCTCGACGGCAATGACTGGTTCACCTGTGTCCGGCCCTATGACGGCCTCGCTCTGCGCACCGAGCTCGTGGAGTCGTCCTGGTGGTCGCCGTCCGGGCGGGAGGTGCTCGTCACCGTCACCCTCTCTCGCGTGCGGCCGGGTGGCCCGGTGGCGGGAGTGGCGCTGTCGCTTCGCAACGCCCGCGTGCGCGAACGCGCCGAGCGGAGCCGCTCGGAGCTGGTCGCCACAGTCGCGCACGAGCTCCGGTCGCCGCTGACCGGTGTCAAGGGCTTCACGTCGACGCTGATCTCCAAGTGGGACAGGCTCACGGACTCACAGAAGCTGTTGATGCTGAGCACGGTCGATGCGGACGCAGACCGCCTGACTCGGTTGATCACTGAGCTGCTCGACGTCGCGAGGATCGACTCCGGGCGGCTCTCGGTGCGCAAGGAGCCCATCCGGCTGGGGCCGTTCGTGACGTCCCTGCTCGCCCCGATGGAGCCACCGGCCGGACGTCGGCTCGGTGTCAGCATCGAGGCTGACCCGGTCGTCTGGGTCGACCGGGACCGGCTGGCACAGGTGCTGGCAAACCTGGTCGAGAACGCGTTCGCCCACGGTGACGGTGACGTGAGCGTCGCCCTCCGCGAGGGTCCCGGTTCCGGTGTCGAGCTCGTGGTCGACGACGAGGGGAGCGGCATCCCCGAGGAGATCCGGCCACGGATCTTCACCAAGTTCTGGCGGCACGGCCGTGGAAGTGGGTCCGGGCTCGGGCTCTTCATCGTGTCGGGTCTGGTCGCCGCCCACGACGGTGTCGTCTCGGTCGAGGAGTCTCCGGGAGGCGGTGCCCGGATGCGGGTCACCCTGCCGTCGGGTGAGCCGGCGGGGCTCGACTGAGACCGGCCGCCGTACTGACGCGAAACCGGTTGGCTGGGCCGCTTCGCCACTTCCTACACTTGCGACCACACCCGAGGAAAGCGAGTCCACCCAGATGTCCGGCCCCAACACGAGTTATGACCCGGTCGAGGTGACTCCCTTGCACCCCGACGAGGTGGCCCGCGTGCGAGACGAGGCCCTCACCGCCATCACCACGGCCGCGGACCTGGACGAGCTCAAGGAGGTTCGGCTGGCCCATGCCGGCGACCGTTCCCCACTCGCGCTGGCGAACCGGGAGATCGGTGCCCTTCCGCCGCAGGCGCGCAAGGAAGCCGGGATGCGCGTCGGCCAGGCCCGACAGGCCGTCAGCTCGGCTCTCGCAGAGCGGCTGGACCAGCTCACGGCGGAGCGCGAGGAGCGGATGCTGGTCGAGGAGACGGTCGACGTGACGCTTCCCTACGACCGGGTACCGCGAGGGGCTCGGCATCCCGTGACGATGCTGGCTGACCGGATCGCCGACTTCTTCGTGGGGATGGGCTGGGAGGTCGCCGAAGGTCCCGAGGTCGAGTCCGAGTGGTTCAACTTCGACGCGCTGAACCTGGGCAAGGACCACCCCGCGCGCAGCATGCAGGACACGTTCTTCCTCGAGCCGGAGGACGCCGGTGTCGTGCTGCGCACCCACACATCGCCTGTGCAGGCGCGGTCGCTGCTGTCGCGGCGGCTGCCCGTCTATGTCGTCTGCCCTGGACGGACCTTCCGCACCGACGAGCTCGACGCCACCCACACGCCGGTCTTTCAGCAGGTCGAAGGGCTGGCCGTCGACGAAGGCTTGTCGATGGCCCATCTCAAGGGAACCCTCGACCATTTCGCAGAGGCGATGTTCGGCGAGGGGGTCGGCACCCGGTTCCGGCCGTCGTACTTCCCCTTCACCGAGCCGAGCGCCGAGGTGGACCTGGTCTGCTTCGTCTGCCGGGGTCTGGAGCCGGCCGTCTCGACGTGCCGTACGTGTCGTGGCGAGGGCTGGATCGAGTGGGGTGGGTGCGGTGTCGTCAACCCGCGGGTGCTCGTGGCGTGCGGGGTCGATCCCGACGTCTACTCCGGGATCGCGTTCGGGATGGGAATCGAGCGGACGCTGATGTTCCGGCACGACGTGCCGGACATGCGCGACATCGTCGAGGGAGACGTCCGCTTCGCGCGGGCATTCGGAATGGAGCTCTGATGCGGGTCCCGATCTCGTGGTTGCGTGACCACGTCGACCTGCCTGCGGACGTGTCTGTCGTCGAGGTCGCGCGCAGGTTGACGTTCCTGGGTCTCAAGCTGGAGAAGATCGACGAGGCCGGGGCCGACGTCACGGGGCCCTTGGTCGTCGGGAAGGTGCTGGCGTTCGAGGCGGAGGAGCACTCGAACGGCAAGACAGTCCGCTGGTGCCAGGTCGACGTGGGGGAGCCGGAGCCGCGGGGGATCGTCTGCGGTGCAGGCAACTTCGCGGTCGGTGACCTCGTCGTGGTGGCCTTGCCAGGAGCGGTGCTGCCGGGTGGTTTCGCCATCTCTGCCCGCAAGACCTACGGGCATGTGTCAGACGGGATGATCTGCTCGGCGCTCGAGCTCGGTCTGGGAGACGACCACACGGGGATCCTGGTGCTCGCTCCGAACGAGGGCACCGTCGGGGACCCTGCGGACGCGGTGCTTCACCTGCGCGACGACGTGATCGAGTTCGAGATCAACCCCGACCGTGCCTACGCGCTCTCGGTGCGTGGCGTTGCTCGTGAGACCGCCATCGCGTTCGGGCTGGAGTTTCCTGACCCGGCGGTCGCGCTCCCTGCCGCCGAGCCTGGTCCGGGCTACCCCGTGCAGGTCCAGGACCCCGCGGGCTGCGACGTGTTCGTCGCCTTGGAGGTGACGGGGTTCGACCCGGCGGCGCCATCGCCGCGCTGGCTGGCCAGGCGGCTCCAGCTCGCCGGGATGCGGCCGATCTCCCTTGCGGTCGACGTCACCAACTACGTCATGCTCGAGCTGGGCAACCCGATTCACGGCTACGACCGCGACGCCTTGCGGGGCGACATCGTCGTACGCCGGGCCATGGCTGGGGAGTCGCTCACCACCCTGGACGGCACCGTCCGCACGCTCGACCCCGAGGACCTGCTGATCGCCGACGACCGTGGTCCGATCGGGATCGCCGGCGTCATGGGGGGTGCGGAGACGGAGCTGGGGGGGACGACCACCAACCTAGTCATCGAGGCGGCGCACTTCGACCCCGTCACGATCGCCCGCAGCGCGCGACGCCACAAGCTGCCGAGCGAGGCCTCGAAGCGGTTCGAGCGAGGCGTGGACCCGACCATCGCGGCCACCGCGGCCCGTCGGGTGGCCGACCTCCTGGTGCGTTTCGGCGGTGGCCAGGTCGCGGCCACCGCGACGGTGGTCGGTCAGCCGGTCGTGCGACAGCCGATCACGATCGACGGCCGGCTCTCCGCACGGGTGGCGGGGTTTCCGATCGACGAGGACACCGCTGCCGCGCTGCTCGGGCAGGTGGGCTGTGACGTGACCCTGACCGGTCACGACCTGACCGCCACGCCGCCACCGTGGCGGCACGACATCAGCGACCCCAACGACCTGGTGGAAGAGGTCGTCCGGATCGTCGGCTACGACAAGGTGCCGAGCGTTCTCCCGAGCGCCCCGGCCGGACGTGGTCTCACCCGGGTACAGCGACTTCGCCGGCGGGTGGGTGTGACCCTGGCCGGGGCCGGCTATGTGGAGGCGCCTGGGAGCCCCTTCGTCGGCTCGGCGGACTGGGAGGACCTGGGACTCGCCGCGGACGACCCTCGGCGGCGTGCGATGCGCGTCGTCAACCCGCTCTCGGAGGAGCAGCCGTTGCTGCGCACGACCCTGCTGCCGGGCCTGCTGCGCACGCTCGCCCGCAACGTGGCGCGCGGCCAAGCTGACATCGGGATCTTCGAGATCGCCAGCGTCGTGCTCCCGTCGAGTGACGGGGCTACCCCGGCGCCCGTCCTCGGGGTCGACCGGGCGCCGACCATCGACGAGCTCAAGGCGATCGAGGCATCGCTGCCCGACCAACCACTGCACCTGGCCGTCGCGGTCTGCGGCGATCGGGTTCCCAAGAGCTGGTGGGGCCCAGCCCAGAGGAGTTGCTGGGCGGACGCCGTCGAGGCGGCCCGGACCGTTGGTCGCTCTCTCGGTCTCGACCTCGCCGTGGGCGCCGCGAGCCGTCGGCCGTGGCATCCCGGACGATGCGCGGAGATTCTCATCGGGGAGACGTCGGTGGGCAACGCCGGAGAGCTCCATCCCCGGGTCTGCGCCGCCTTCGGGCTGCCGGCCCGCTCGGCGGCGGTGGAGCTCAACCTCGCGGTGCTGCTCGCCCACGCAGTAGGCATCGTGCGGGCTCCCAGGCTGTCGTCGTACCCCGTCGGCAAGGAGGACGTGGCGCTCGTCGTCGACGTGGGAGTGCCTGCAGCCGACGTGGAGGCGGCGCTGCTCGCCGGTGCGGGGGACCTGCTCGAGTCGGTGCGGCTGTTCGACGTCTATGTCGGCGAGCAGGCCGGCCATGGGAAGAAGTCGCTCGGCTACGCCCTCCGTTTCCGCGCGCTCGACCGGACCCTCACGGAGGCGGAGATCTCGGCCGCACGAGACGCCGCCGTGGCCGAGGCGGGCAGTCGGCTCGGCGCGGTGCAGCGAACCTGAAACGCGGTCCCGCGACGGGGCCGTGGCGTACTGTCGAAATCAACCCATCACCTTCTCCGCTGGAGCCCCGATGCGCCACTTCCTTCGTGACGACGACGTCACCCCTGCCGAGCAGTCGGCGATCCTCGACCTGGCGGACAGGTTCCGTCAGGACCGCCACGTCGCCCAGCCTCTTCTCGGCCCGCAGGCGGTCGCCGTGATGTTCGACAAGCCGTCCACCCGGACCCGGGTGTCCTTCTCAGTAGGCGTTGCCGAGCTCGGGGGTTATCCGCTCGTCATCGACGCGCAGTCGTCACAGATGGGCCGTGGTGAGCCGATCGAGGACACGACGCGGGTGCTCGACCGACAGGTGCAGGCGATCGTCTGGCGGACGTTCGGCCAAGACCGCATCGAGGCCATGGCCGCAGTTTCTCGGGTGCCGGTCGTCAACGCGCTCACCGACATGTTCCATCCCTGCCAGGTGCTGGCCGACCTGCAGACGGTGCGCGCGGCCAAGGGAACCCTTGCCGGCTTGACGGTCACCTACCTTGGCGACGGTGCCAACAACATGGCGCACTCCTACCTTCTCGGCGGAGCCCTCGCTGGGCTGCACGTGCGGATCGGCTCGCCACCGGACTACACACCCGACCCCGAGGTGTTCGCCGACGCGGAGCGGATCGCCGCGGGTACAGGTGGCACGGTTCGCCATGAGACATCGCCGAAGGCGGCCGTCGAGGGTGCGGACGTCTTGGTCACCGACACCTGGGTCTCGATGGGTCAGGAGGCCGAGGCGGCCGAGCGCGAGGCGCCGTTCGAGCCCTACTCGGTCAATGAGGCCGCTATGTCCCTCGCGTCTCCGGATGCCATCGTGCTGCACTGCCTGCCCGCCTATCGTGGCAAGGAGATCTCCGCCGGGGTCATCGATGGTCCGCAGAGCGTGGTCTGGGACGAGGCGGAGAACCGCCTGCACGCACAGAAGGCGCTTCTCACGTGGCTGCTCGACCAGGTCCGTGGGCAGCACTGACCGAGCCTCGTGGTCGGCAGAGCAGATCCAGGAGTTCTTCACCCGGCCTTCGCTCACCGTCGCCGTCGACCTGCTCGGCAGCCGGATAGCCTGCGGCGACGTCGTGGTCGAGCTGACGGAGGTGGAGGCCTACGCAGGCGAGGATGACCCCGCGTCCCATGCGTTCCGCGGAGTGACACCTCGCAACCGGGTGATGTTCGGTCCGGCCGGTCGGGTGTACGTCTACTTGAGCTATGGCATGCACAACTGCGTCAACCTGGTGTGTGAAGGCCCCGGCACCGCTTCGGCTGTGCTCCTGCGGGCTGGTCGGGTCCTCGCCGGAGCAGCCGAGGCTCACGAGCGGCGTGGGCCGGTGGAAGACGCGGCCCTCGCGCGCGGACCCGGAAACCTGGCGCGGTCGCTCGGTCTCACGCGTGCCGCCACCGGTACGACGCTCTGGGACGGTCCGCTCCGCTGGTCGCCCGCGAGCCTGGTTCGAGCGTCCTCGACCGGACCGCGCGTGGGCGTGAGCACCGCCGCCGACGAGCCCTGGCGGGTGTGGCTCGAGGGGGAGGCGAGCGTGTCGACGTACCGACGACACCCGAAGGCTCCACCGGCCGGCTCTGCGATCTGAGCGCTAGCCAGGCAAACGCCATGGGGACTGTCGGGTGCGGATGGTCTGCAGTGGGAGGGACGAGCAAGGCCGGCAGCCAAACCGGTTGTACGGCTCGCCCCGCCATGCGGCAGGCTTGGGGTGCACCGCCATACCGCAGACACGGAAGGAACCCGGACGTGACCGACTCGGTCCTCGATGAGCTCGAATGGCGTGGGCTCATCGCCCACGCCACGGACCTCGACGCCTTGCGGGCGGACCTCGCCGCCGGGCCGATCGGGCTCTACTGCGGTTTCGACCCGACCGCCCCCAGCCTCCACATGGGGAACCTGCTGCAGATCCTCACGCTGCGCCGGTTCCAGGACCACGGTCACCGCCCCTTCGGAATCGTGGGTGGTGCGACGGGGATGATCGGTGACCCGAAGGACGCGGGAGAGCGCAGGCTCAACTCGCTCGACGTCGTCACGTCCTGGACCGAGGTGATCCGACGGCAGCTCGAGCGGTTCCTGTCGTTCGAGGGGGACAACGCGGCGTGTGTCGTCAACAACTACGACTGGACCGCGAACCTGTCCACCATCGACTTCCTGCGCGACATCGGCAAGCACTTCCCGGTCAACAAGATGCTGGCTCGCGACGTCGTCAGAAGTCGGCTCGAGGCGGGGATCTCCTACACGGAGTTCAGCTACGTCCTGATGCAGTCGATGGACTACCTCAACCTCTTCCGCGAGCACCACGTGACGCTCCAGACCGGTGGGAGCGACCAGTGGGGCAACATCACGTCGGGTGTCGACCTGATTCGCCGGGTCGAGGGCGCCAGGGTGCATGCACTCGCGACGCCTCTCGTCACCAAGGCGGATGGCACCAAGTTCGGGAAGACGGAGACAGACACGGTCTGGCTGGACGCGTCGATGACGTCGCCCTACGCGTTCCACCAGTTCTGGATCCACGCCGACGACCGTGATGTCATCCCGCTGCTCAAGTACTTCACGTTCCGCTCGCGGGAGGAGATTGCCGCCCTCGAGGCCGAGGTCGCGGAGCGGCCGTTCCAACGTGCCGCCCAGCGGGCGCTTGCCGACGACGTCACGACTCTCGTGCACGGCAAGGACGAGACCACCCGGGTGGTCGCCGCTGCAGCGGCGCTCTTCGGCGGAGGAGACCTGCGAGGACTCGACGGGCCGACGTTGGACGCGGCGCTGAGCGAGACGCCGCACGTCACCGTTCCCGCTGGCGCGACCATGCCGACGTACGCCGACCTGCTCGCCGAGTCGGGGCTGGTGGCCAGCAAGGGCGCTGCCAGGCGGGCCATCGGGGAGGGTGGCGCCTATGCCAACAACGTCCGGCTCGAGGACCCGGAGGGACGGCCCGAGCTGGACGACCTCCTCGCCGGCGGCTGGCTCCTGCTCCGTCGGGGAAAGCGCAACCTGGCTGGGGTGAAGGTGTCCTGAGCGGATGAGCCGGTGGGTGGAGGGTCTGGAGGAGCGCGCACGGACACTGCTGCCCGCCCCGGTGCACACGTACTTCCGGCAAGGCTCGGGTGCCGGAGTCTCCGCCGCTGAGGCCGAGCCGGCCTGGCGAGAGCTTCGCTTCGCGCCGCACGTGCTTCGCGACGTGTCCGTGGTCGACACGGCGACGGCCGTGCTCGGGACGGCGGTCAGCTGCCCCATCGGGATCGCCCCGACGACGCTGCAACGCCAGGCTCATCCGGAGGGTGAGGTCGAGATGGCCCGAGGCGCCGCGGCCGCGGGGGCCCTGCTCTGCGTGAGCAGCAACGCGGGCTCGACCTTCGCCGAGATAGCAGCCGCCGGGGCGCCGTGGTGGATCCAGGCCTACCTGGTCAAAGACCGGGGGCTCACCAGGGCGATGCTGCGGCGTGGCGTGGAGGCCGGTGCATCGGCGGTGGTGCTCACTGCTGACACGCCGGTGGTGGGCAGCAAGGAGGAGGGCCCGACGTCGGTATGGGATCTCGTGCCGGCCGATCATCTGCACGCGAACTCGGACGTCGCTCGGGTGCCTGCCGGTGGCGCCACGAAGGCGCGCGACCTGACACCGGATGTCATCGGCTGGCTGGCCGAGGAGAGCGGCCTGCCGGTGGTGGTCAAGGGTGTGCTGCGTCCGGATGACGCACGTGAGGCGGTCGCGGCGGGGGCCGCCGGCGTGTGGGTGTCGAACCACGGCGGTCGTCAGCTCGACCGCAGCGTCGCCACCGCCAGGGTGCTCGGGTCCATCGCCCAATCAGTGAGCGGCCAGGCCGCGGTCCTGGTCGACGGAGGCATCCGGCACGGACTGGACGTGCTCGCCGCCCTGGCGCTCGGCGCGACGTGTGTCTTCGTCGCGCGACCCGCGATCTGGGCCTTGACCGTGGACGGCGGGTCGGGCGTGGCCCGACTTTTGACGGACCTGGCCGACGAGCTACGCGAAGGGATGTGTCTGGCGGGGGTGACGGATGTGACCGCGATCGCGAGCGCGGAGATCCTCGCCTGACGTGCCGGCACCCGCCGCGCGGCTCGACCCCGCCAGCGGGAAGAGTTACATCGCTGTGGTCCGCAGCGTCCGGGTGGACCACCCCTCGCCCCCATCGCGGTCGTTGTGGCGGGCGTGGACCTGCCCTCTGACCAGGCACGATGCACCTCCGCTCGAGCCCGGACGGATTGGATTTGACGGGGACGAGCAGGGTTTGTACTGTTGCTTCTCGCCTCGCCGGAAGCGACGGGACGCAAGGCCTCGTGTCACCACGAGTGCCGGGCGGCCGGCCCTGCGGGACCCTCCTCGGAACTGCCGTCTGACGGCGCTTTGACGGCGCTGTCCGCAGCGGTAGTATCGGGAGGACCAGGACGGAGTCGCCGATTTGACGGCCACTTCCGCGCCCGGTAAGTTTGATCAGGTTGCCCCCGAGCCAGCCGAGAGGCTGCGCGACGGTGTGCGTACGATCCTTGAGAACTCAACAGTGTGCCAAAAGTCGACGACGAATTAATTAACGCCCCGTCTCGACATGATGCGGAGACAGCGTGCTGTCACCGATTTGTGTCGGACGGTTCCTTTGGTAAGACAAGTCTTCTCGAACCAGCGGTTCTGCCGGTGGCTTGGGGAGCAACTCTTGCCGGGATACTCCAATGAGTCGATGAACGCCCGTCTGACGGGTGCGAATCACGAGATTTCAACGGAGAGTTTGATCCTGGCTCAGGACGAACGCTGGCGGCGTGCTTAACACATGCAAGTCGAGCGGTAAGGCTCCTTCGGGAGTACACGAGCGGCGAACGGGTGAGTAACACGTGAGCAATCTGCCCTTCACTTTGGGATAACTTTCGGAAACGGAAGCTAATACCGAATGCAACCATTACAGACATCTGTTGATGGTGGAAAGTTCCGGCGGTGAAGGATGAGCTCGCGGCCTATCAGCTAGTTGGTGAGGTAATGGCCCACCAAGGCGACGACGGGTAGCCGGCCTGAGAGGGTGACCGGCCACACTGGGACTGAGACACGGCCCAGACTCCTACGGGAGGCAGCAGTGGGGAATATTGGAC
This sequence comes from uncultured Actinomycetota bacterium, assembly GCA_963820035.1. Classification (GTDB taxonomy): domain Bacteria; phylum Actinomycetota; class Actinomycetes; order Propionibacteriales; family Nocardioidaceae; genus JAWWPG01. The sequence goes on from CAWFYK010000002.1 coordinate 360,641, forward strand.
AATGGGCGAAAGCCTGATCCAGCAACGCCGCGTGAGGGATGACGGCCTTCGGGTTGTAAACCTCTTTCAGCAGGGACGAAGCGCAAGTGACGGTACCTGCAGAAGAAGCACCGGCCAACTACGTGCCAGCAGCCGCGGTAATACGTAGGGTGCAAGCGTTGTCCGGAATTATTGGGCGTAAAGGGCTCGTAGGCGGTCCATCGCGTCGGGAGTGAAAAGCTGGGGCTTAACCCCAGTCCTGCTTTCGATACGGGTGGACTAGAGGTAGGCAGGGGAGAACGGAATTCCTGGTGTAGCGGTGAAATGCGCAGATATCAGGAGGAACACCGGTGGCGAAGGCGGTTCTCTGGGCCTTACCTGACGCTGAGGAGCGAAAGCGTGGGGAGCAAACAGGATTAGATACCCTGGTAGTCCACGCCGTAAACGTTGGGCGCTAGGTGTGGGGGACATTCCACGTCCTCCGTGCCGCAGCTAACGCATTAAGCGCCCCGCCTGGGGAGTACGGCCGCAAGGCTAAAACTCAAAGGAATTGACGGGGGCCCGCACAAGCGGCGGAGCATGCGGATTAATTCGATGCAACGCGAAGAACCTTACCTGGATTTGACATATAGGGAAAACTGTCAGAGATGGCAGGTCCGCAAGGGCTCTATACAGGTGGTGCATGGCTGTCGTCAGCTCGTGTCGTGAGATGTTGGGTTAAGTCCCGCAACGAGCGCAACCCTCGTCCTATGTTGCCAGCAAGTAATGTTGGGGACTCATAGGAGACTGCCGGGGTAACTCGGAGGAAGGTGGGGATGAGGTCAAGTCATCATGCCCCTTATGTCCAGGGCTTCACGCATGCTACAATGGCCGGTACAAAGGGCTGCGAAACCGCAAGGTGGAGCGAATCCCAAAAAGCCGGTCTCAGTTCGGATTGGGGTCTGCAACTCGACCCCATGAAGTCGGAGTCGCTAGTAATCGCAGATCAGCAACGCTGCGGTGAATACGTTCCCGGGCCTTGTACACACCGCCCGTCACGTCACGAAAGTCGGCAACACCCGAAGCCGGTGGCCCAACCCTTGTGGAGGGAGCCGTCGAAGGTGGGGCTGGCGATTGGGACGAAGTCGTAACAAGGTAGCCGTACCGGAAGGTGCGGCTGGATCACCTCCTTTCTAAGGAGCAGTTGGCAGGGTGCCTCCGGGCTTCCCTGTCCATGTGCTGTTTCTCGAGCGTTCGTCTCGGGGCAGCACTGCTCGTTTAGTGGAACGTCGATTATTTGGTCGACATCGAGCTCGCACGTTCGCAAGTACAACCAGACATCGGCATCGCCGGTGGACGGAGTGGAAAGCTGACGATCGGATCGATGGCATCCAGGCACACTGTTGGGTCCTGAAGGATCGAGCGCTTCTGGCGCTTCACCTTCGGGCCTGCTCCCACATCGAACGACCCGCCATCGGCGGGCACGCGATCCTCGGCGCAGGTACCGCCCGTACCTTGAGAACTGCATAGTGGACGCGAGCATCTTTGTAGCAATTTTGTGAACAACAAGAATGACAAGCTACTAAGGGCACATGGTGGATGCCTTGGCATCAAGAGCCGAAGAAGGACGTAGGAGTCTGCGATAAGCCCCGGGAAGTTGACAACCGAGCTGTGATCCGGGGATGTCCGAATGGGGAAACCCAGCTGGAGTAATGTCCAGTTACCGTCGCCTGAACACATAGGGCGTGCGGAGGGAACGTGGGGAAGTGAAACATCTCAGTACCCACAGGAAGAGAAAACAACAGTGATTCCGTGAGTAGTGGCGAGCGAAAGCGGAACAGGCTAAACCGTGTAGGTGTGATAGCCGGCAGGCGTTGCCTATGCGGGGTCGTGGGACCATTGGGTTGGTACTGCCGTACCGACAAAGAGTCATAAACCATTGTTGAAGTCGAAGTGGACTGGAAAGTCCCGGCATAGCGGGTGATACCCCCGTAGACGTAAGGCAATGGCTCTTCAGTGTAATCCCGAGTAACACGGAACCCCTGAAATTCCGTGTGAATCTGGCGGGACCACCCGCTAAGCCTAAATACTCCTTGATGACCGATAGCGGACAAGTACCGTGAGGGAAAGGTGAAAAGTACCCCAGGCGGGGAGTGAAATAGTACCTGAAACCATGTGCCTACAATCCGTTGGAGCGGATTTCGTCATTTATTTGGCGGAACTGTGACAGCGTGCCTTTTGAAGAATGAGCCTGCGAGTTAGTGGTACGTGGCGAGGTTAACCCGTGAGGGGAAGCCGTAGCGAAAGCGAGTCCTAATAGGGCGATTCAGTCGCGTGCTCTAGACCCGAAGCGGAGTGATCTATCCATGGCCAGGTTGAAGCGCGGGTAAGACCGCGTGGAGGACCGAACCCACCAGGGTTGAAAACCTGGGGGATGAGCTGTGGATAGGGGTGAAAGGCCAATCAAACTCCGTGATAGCTGGTTCTCCCCGAAATGCATTTAGGTGCAGCGTCGCGTGTTTCTTACCGGAGGTAGAGCACTGGATGGTCTAGGGGGCCCACAAGCTTACCAAAATCAGCCAAACTCCGAATGCCGGTAAGTGAGAGCGCGGCAGTGAGACTGCGGGGGATAAGCTCCGTAGTCGAAAGGGAAACAGCCCAGATCATCAGCTAAGGCCCCTAAGCGATAACTAAGTGGAAAAGGATGTGAAGTCGCAGAGACAACCAGGAGGTTGGCTTAGAAGCAGCCACCCTTGAAAGAGTGCGTAATAGCTCACTGGTCAAGTGATTTTGCGCCGACAATTTAGCGGGGCTCAAGTTATCCGCCGAAGCTATGGCATTCGCACAATAGTCAGGCCCCACCTTCGGGTGTGGTCCAGATGTGCGGATGGGTAGGGGAGCGTCGTGTGGCGAGAGAAGCGACGGGGTGACCCAGTCGTGGATGCCACACGAGTGAGAATGCAGGCATGAGTAGCGAAAGAGGAGTGAGAAACTCCTCCGCCGAATGACTAAGGGTTCCAGGGTCAAGCTAATCTGCCCTGGGTAAGTCGGGACCTAAGGCGAGGCCGACAGGCGTAGTCGATGGACAACGGGTTGATATTCCCGTACCGGCTCTTACGCGACCATGACGAGCCCAGTGATGCTAAGCGCCCGAACTTGACGATGTCTTCGGACGGAGTCGAGGGAGCGCGCGACCCAAACTGGTAGTAGTCAAGCGATGGGGTGACGCAGGAAGGTAGCCCAACCGCGGCGATGGTAGTCCGCGGGTAAGGATGTAGGGCGAGACATAGGAAAATCCGTGTCTCATGGGCCTGAGATCTGATACCGAGCCGATTTAGGCGAAGTGGGTAATCCTATGCTGTCAAGAAAAGCCTCTAGCGAGCTTCTGAGCCGCCCGTACCCGAAACCGACACAGGTAGTCAGGTAGAGAATACCAAGGCGATCGAGATAACCATGGTTAAGGAACTCGGCAAAATCCCCCCGTAACTTCGGGAGAAGGGGGGCCCGATCCGTCAGTAGACTTGCTCTACAAAGCGGTGAGGGCCGCAGAGACCAGGCCCAAGCGACTGTTTACTAAAAACACAGGTCCGTGCTAAGTTGCAAGACGACGTATACGGACTGACGCCTGCCCGGTGCTGGAACGTTAAGGGGACGAGTTAGTGACTTCGGTTGCGAAGCTCAGAACTTAAGCGCCAGTAAACGGCGGTGGTAACTATAACCATCCTAAGGTAGCGAAATTCCTTGTCGGGTAAGTTCCGACCTGCACGAATGGCGTAACGACTCGGGCACTGTCTCAACCGTGGACTCGGCGAAATTGCACTACGAGTAAAGATGCTCGTTACGCGCGGCAGGACGGAAAGACCCCGGGACCTTTACTACAGCTTGGTATTGGTGGTTGATTCGATTTGTGTAGGATAGGTGGGAGGCTTTGAAGCAGGGACGCCAGTTCATGTGGAGCCAACGTTGAAATACCACTCTGATCGTATTAGCTATCTAACCTAGGTCCGTAATCCGGATCAGGGACAGTGCCTGGTGGGTAGTTTAACTGGGGCGGTTGCCTCCTAAAATGTAACGGAGGCGCGCAAAGGTTCCCTCAGCCTGGTTGGCAATCAGGTTTTGAGTGCAAGTACACAAGGGAGCTTGACTGCGAGAGAGGCATCTCAAGCAGGGACGAAAGTCGGCACTAGTGATCCGGCGCTGGCATGTGGAAGCGGCGTCGCTCAACGGATAAAAGGTACCCCGGGGATAACAGGCTGATCTTCCCCAAGAGTCCATATCGACGGGATGGTTTGGCACCTCGATGTCGGCTCGTCGCATCCTGGGGCTGGAGTAGGTCCCAAGGGTTGGGCTGTTCGCCCATTAAAGCGGCACGCGAGCTGGGTTTAGAACGTCGTGAGACAGTTCGGTCCCTATCCGCCGCGCGCGTAAGAAACTTGAGAAGGGCTGTCCCTAGTACGAGAGGACCGGGATGGACGAACCTCTGGTGTGCCAGTTGTTCCGCCAGGAGCACGGCTGGTTTGCTACGTTCGGGAGTGATAACCGCTGAAAGCATCTAAGCGGGAAGCACGCTTCAAGATGAGGTTTCTCACCGGGTTAACCGGGTAAGGCCCCCAGCAGAACACTGGGTTGATAGGCCGGAGGTGGAAGGCAGTAATGCACGCAGCCGACCGGTACTAATAGGCCGAGGGCTTGTCTTCTTTACACAATCTTCTACGTTTTGTTCGCGTCCACTGTGCGGTTCCCGAGATACGGTCGGGAGCGGTGTCTGAGTCTTGACTCGTGACGCCGGCCACCACATCTCAAGAGAGTTTCGGCGACCATGGCGAAGGGGAAACACCCAGCTCCATTCCGAACCTGGAAGTTAAGCCCTTCAGCGCCGATGGTACTGCATGCGGGAGCGTGTGGGAGAGTAGGACGTCGCCGGACATATTTTGGGTACGGGCCGCCTTCGGGCGGCCCGTACTTCTATGTCTGGGACCATGGATCCGATGTCGTATAGCCCGACCCGCAGTGAGGAGATGCCCCGTGAGCGATCGGAGTCGCGATGATCGACAAGGCGGCAGCCCGCGTGGCCGAGGCAGCGCCGGTCGTCCGGCGACGGGCCGAGACACCCGCGGTGGCCGTGGAAAGCCGTCGTCCCCGCGTCCTCGAAGCACAGCCGGGCAGTACCGGCGTGACGAGCTGCCCGCCGCGGAGCGGACCGAGGTTCAACGACGCTATGACGGGCCACCGATCCCCGATGACATCACCGGCAAGGAGCTGGACCGGTTCGTGACGAACCAGCTGAAGTCGCTTCCGGAGAAGCTTGCCGTGCGAGTCGCTCGGCACCTGGTGGCTGCGGCCCGACTCATCGACTCCGACCCGGACACCGCTTATCAGCACACCGTGGCCGCGCGAGCCCGCGCGGCCAGGGTCGCGGTTGTCCGAGAGGCCAGCGGCGAGGCCGCCTACGCGGCCGGGAACTTCAAGGACGCGTTGTCGGAGCTCAAGGCGGCTCGACGGATGAGCGGGGATGCCCTCTATCTGCCGATGATGGCCGACTGCGAACGCGCGCTCGGCCGACCCTCGCGGGCGCTGACGATGGCGAAGGACCCAGCGGTGGAGACACTTGATGAGTCCGGACAGATCGAGATGCGCATCGTCGAATCCGGGGCTCGCCGTGACCTCGGTGAGACGGCCGCCGCCGTGCGCACGCTGGAGGGGCGCGAGCTTCGTTCACGCACCCGCGCGGACTGGTCGCCTCGGCTGCGCTACGCCTACGCCGAAGCGCTACTCGCCGACGGCCAGCGGGTGCTCGCCCGGGAGTGGTTCGAGCGGGCTGCGGGAGTCGACTTCAACGAGGTGACCGACGCGGCCGAGAGGGTCGCGGAGCTCACCGAGCAGGATGCCCCCTGAGCGCACTGTTCGACCTGTTTCCACAGATCGGCTGAACCAGCTCGGCTGTCCCCAGCTGCGGATCGGGTGATGCCGGTATCGCCGTCTGCCCGGCATCATCGGTCCAGGAGGTGAGGCCCATGAGAGAACGTGTCGGTGCGGGCTCCGGTGCCGCCGCGAGCGAGCCGCGTAACGAGGTCGTGTTGAGCGGCCGGGTGTCCAAGGCCGCAGAGGAGCATCGACTGCCCAGCGGGGACGTCGTCATGACGACGCGCATCGTGATCGACCGCGAGGTCGGCCGGCCGCGGGCGTCCGGATCTGCTCGCTCGAAGCAACGCGTCGACGCCATCGACTGCGTGGCCTGGTCGGCGCGGGTGCAGCGGGTGATCAGACGGTGGGAGATCGGTGACCGGGTCTATCTGGAAGGGGCGATCCGACGCCGGTTCTACCGGGCCAGCACCGGGGTGGCCAGCCGGTTCGAGGTCGAGGTGAGCCAGGCACGAAGGCTTGCGACTGCTGACTGAGGTGAGTCGGGCAGCAGCCGTGGACAGGGAGAGCTGATGGTTCAGCTCTCGTCGGCGAAGGCGCGCATCAGCAGGCCCATCCGGGGCTTTGGCCCGAACGACGTGGACTTTCGCGGCATCATCTTGCCCGACCTGGCCACCGCCATCACCTCGGCGACCGTCGTCGGATGCAGCAGGACGGCGACGCCGCCTTCCTGATGCGCACTCGAGAGCGTCTGCGGCACCGTGTGGTGGTAGCCGATGCGATCCTCTGTGACGGACCAGGCGGGCAACAGCTCCGAATGCAGCCGTTCCACATCCGTGACGGCCGCGATGGGGGGTGGCAGCCTGACGACCCGCTGCACCACCCCGTCGCTGAGCACCAGCTCCCCCGAGCGTTGCGGTGGGTCGGGCAGGCGTCCCTCGAGTGGTTCGGGCTCCAGGCCGTCGTACCCCGCCGGGAGCGGCAACGCCGACAGGGAGACCTCGGCGATGCTCCGGTGGATCGCGCCGAGCTGCAGCGGGCACACCGACTGGTCGATGAGCAGAGCCAGGCCCCGGTCCCAGGGGCCTTCGCCGTCGCCGATGGCGCGATGCCGGCGCCGGAGCTGGTGATACATCGCGTAGCGATGGTGGCCGTCCGCGATCAGCGCGTGCTGCGGGGCCAGACCGCCACGGATCCGCCGTAACGTCGTCGGGTCGGTGATCGACCAGACCCGGTGGAACGTCCCGTCCCTGGCGGTCACGTCCGTCAGCGGCTCGTCCTGGCGAGCCTGAGCCACCGCCTCGCTGGTCTCCTCGTCACCGTCGTAGACGAGCAGGATCGGCTCCAGGTTGGCGTGGGCCGCGACCACCATCGCGAGCCGGTCCGCGACGATCGCCGGGATCACGTCCTCATGCGGCAGCACCACCTCACGCGTGCGCTTCCGCAGGTCGAGGGCCCCGACCAGCCCACAGACCCGGTGGCCGGTGTCACCGTACTCATAGACGTAGAGACCGGGTTCAGGGTCGGTGACGAGGGTGCCCTGCCGTCGCCACCGGGCCAGCCGCTTCGCGGCCGTGACATACGGGTCGTCGGACCCCAATGGCTCATGCACCAGCCTGGGCAGGATGAGCCGGACGATGTTGCGCGGGTGCGACTCGAGCAGGTCCTCGATCATCGCACGGTCCATCACGTCGTACGGCGGACAGGTCACCTCGCCGATATCCTCGACGACGGCGGGGTTGAAGCGCATCGCCGGGAACGGGCGCAGCCGCAGCCGCGCCTTCGTTCGAACATCCGGTTCGGCCACGCTGCATCGTACGGCGACATCCTCCGACACCACACAAGTGAGGCATCGTGACAGCAGAGCACGCGTCGTTGCGGGCCTCCGGCCGGCCTCTCGTCGAGCGCTACGACTGCGCCATGCTCGACCTCGACGGGGTGGTCTACCGGGGACCGACCGCGATTGACGGCGTACCCGACCTGCTGGGTCGGGCGCGCGCGGCCGGCATGACGCTGGCGTTCGTGACCAACAACGCCGCCAGGACACCGGATGCCGTCGTGACGCACCTCCGCGAGCTCGGGGTCGAGGCGGCCGCCACCGACGTGGTGACGTCCGCCCAGGCTGCGGCGCGCGAGGTCGCCGCCCGTGTGCCCGAGGGGTCGGCGGTGCTGGTGGTCGGCGGCACGGGACTCGAGGAGGCGCTACGCGAGCGGGGGCTGCGGCCGGTGCGCTCAGCCGAGGAGCAGCCGGCCGCGGTGGTGCAGGGTTTCCACCCCGAGGTGGGCTGGCGGCAGCTCGCCGAAGCGTCGTACGTCGTCGCCGGCGGGCTCCCGTGGGTGGCCTCGAACCTCGACCTGACGATCCCGACCGCCGACGGCATCGCCCCCGGCAACGGCACCCTCGTGGCGGCGGTCAGGGCAGCCGTCGGGCACGGGCCTGATGCCGTCGCCGGCAAGCCCTATCGACCGCTGTTCGACGAGACGGTGCTCCGGATCGGTGCCCAGAACCCGATCGTGGTGGGCGACCGCCTCGACACCGACATCGAAGGGGCCAGCCGGTGTGATGCCGACTCCTTGCTCGTGATGACGGGCGTCACCGACCCGGCAGCGCTCTGCGCCGCCACCGGGCAGCAGCGCCCTTCCTACGTCTCGTGGACGTTGGAGGGTCTGCTCACGACCCACGAACGGGCAGAGCGAGCCGAGCAGACCTGGACTCTCGACGGGTGGGCGGTGCGGGTCGCCTCCGACGCCCTCGTCGTGGAGCAGGCGGGTGCCGACCCTGAGGCGGGTCTGCGGACCGTCGTCACGGCCGCCTGGGCCTGGTACGACGAGCACCGCGACGCCTCCGACCGGCCCCTGCTCGATGTGGCCCGCGCCGTCGACGCGACGCGGGTCCGCTAACCCGCGGGCGACCCGTGCGAGACTGGGCCTTCGACGAGCGGGGGCACGCCGGCCACCCGCGGCCGCCGGACGAGGAGGGTCAACGGTGACAGAGTCCGACGCCACCAGCCACACCACCGGTCATCTGCAGGTCGATGCGGTGCTCGCGAGGCTCGAGTCGCTCGATGATGTCGATCTGGTGCAGCAGCTCGCGACATATCACGAGATGCAGGCGTCGCTGGCCGCGGTCCTCGACACCGATGAGTCTGATGAGTCCGGCGAGTCCGATGAGTCCGGCGAGTCCGACGGCACCGCCGGGTCGACCCCGTCCTGAGCCGGCATGCCGCGCCGTCAGCGTCTGGACGCCGAGCTGGTGCGGCGCAGCCTCGCACGGAGCCGTGAGCACGCGGCTCAGTTGATCGCCGCGGGGCGGGTCACCGTGTCCGGTGCGGTCGCGACGAAGCCGGCCACCGCTGTCATGACCGATGCCCCTCTCGTGGTCGCGCTCGACGCGACGGACCCCGACTACGCCTCGCGCGGAGGGCACAAGCTCGCCGGGGCGCTCGAGGCGTTCGAGGCGCGCGGCCTGCAGGTCCACGGTCGGGTCGCCCTGGACGCCGGGGCGTCCACGGGAGGGTTCACGGACGTGCTGCTCCGTCGTGGTGTCGCGGAGGTCACCGCCGTCGACGTCGGCTACGGGCAGCTGGCCTGGCCGCTCCGGCAGGACCCGCGTGTCACGGTGCTCGACCGGACGAACGTGCGCGACCTGGTGCCCGAGCTGCTGGGCCAGCCAGTCCAGCTCGTGGTGGGCGACCTGTCCTTCATCTCGCTCACGCTGGTGCTGCCGGCCCTGGCCGGGGTGGCGACGGCTGACGCCGACCTGGTGCTGATGGTGAAGCCCCAGTTCGAGGTCGGTCGTGCGCGGCTGGGCAAGGGTGGTGTGGTCCGCGACCCGCAGGCGCGAGCGGACGCCGTCCTCGCGGTCTCGGCGAAGGCTGCCGAGCTGGGCTTCGGCGTCCGCGGATGTTGTGCAAGCCCGCTACCGGGCCCGGCCGGCAACGTCGAGTACTTCCTCTGGCTACGACGCGGGGCCGACCCGGTCGACGCGGCCGAGGTCCGTGCGGTCGTTTCTGCGGGTCCTCAGTGAGAAGGTAGAGGCGTGACCGGAGCCGCTTCCCTCGCATCGACCGCCGCCGACGGTGGGCGGAGCGTCCTCGTGCTCACGCACACCGGCCGGCCGGCCGGTGTCGACGTCGCGCGCGAGATCATCAAGCGGCTCAGCGAGGCGGGAATCTCGGTTCGGGTCCTCGACCACGAGGCCGTCGACCTCGGCCTGGCACCCGCCGACTTCGGCTATCCGGGAGACGACCCCGCCGAAGGCTGCGAGATCGCTGTGGCAGTAGGCGGCGACGGCACGATTCTGCGCGCCGCGGACGTCACCCGGCAGAGTGGCACGCCGGTCCTCGGGATCAACCTCGGGCACGTCGGTTTCCTCGCCGAGGCGGAGAGCGACGACCTGGAGGCCACCGTCAATGCCGTTGTCACGAGGTCCTACAGCGTCGAGGAGCGGCTGACCATCGATGTCGCGGTGTCGTGCGGTGGAGTCGTGACCGGCCGGGGATGGGCGCTCAACGAGGCAAGCGTCGAGAAGGTGGCCCGCGAGCGGATGCTGGAGGTGATCGTCGAGATCGACGGCAGGCCGCTGTCGAGGTGGGGCTGCGATGGCGTCGTGTTCGCCACCCCCACCGGCTCCACCGCCTATGCCTTCAGTGCCGGCGGTCCGGTCGTGTGGCCACAGGTCGATGCCATGCTGCTGGTGCCGTTGAGTGCGCATGCCTTGTTCTCGAGGCCGCTCGTCACGGCCCCGACGTCCACGCTCGCCGTCGAGGTGCTCGCCGGCAACGAAGGCGGCGGGGTGCTCTGGTGCGACGGCCGGCGGACCATCGATCTGCCGCCCGGTGCCCGGATCGAGGTGACGAAGAGCGCCCGCGTCGTGCGGCTGGCCCGGCTGCGCCTGGCGCCGTTCGCCGACCGTCTGGTGGCGAAGTTCGACCTGCCGGTGGGGGGCTGGCGAGGCGCCGCCGAGCGGCGCCGGGGTCGTCGCGACGCGAGCGCCCACGACGATGCTTGAGGAGCTGCGCATCTCGTCCCTCGGGGTGATCGATGACGCGACCCTCGAGTTCGGTCCCGGACTCAACGTCGTCACCGGGGAGACCGGTGCCGGCAAGACGATGGTCGTCACCGCGCTCGGGCTGCTCCTGGGCTCGCGCGCCGACCCGGCCGCCGTCCGACAAGGTGCGACGCGGGCCCGCGTCGAGGGCCGGCTGGAGCTCGCGGCAGACGATGTGGTCGCCGAGCGGGCGGAGGAAGCCGGCGCGCTCCTCGAGGACGGGATCCTGCTGGTCGGGCGGACGGTCTCCGCCGAGGGCCGATCGCGGGCCACCGCCGGTGGCGCCGGCGTACCCGCCGGGGTGCTGGGGTCACTCACTGGTGAGCACGTCGTCATCCACGGTCAGGCCGACCAGCAGCGACTGCTGTTGCCAGGCCCGCAGCGCGCGTGCCTCGACGCCTTCGGCGGGGCAGCCCTGCAGGAGTCGCTGACGGACTATCAATCGACCTTTGGGCGGCTCCACGAGGTGAGCGCGACCATCCACGACGTCGTCTCGCAGGCCCGCGAGCGTGCCCAGGAGGCCGACCTCCTGCGGCTCGGGCTCACCGAGGTCGAGGCGGCGCAGCCCGTTCCCGGCGAGGACTCGGCTCTCCTGGAGGAGGAGCAGCGGCTCGCCCATGCCGACGGCCTGCGGGCGGCCGCCGAGCGAGCCAGATCCGCGTTGGCGGGTGACGAGTCGCTCACCGACGCGGTGGATGCGCTCGGCCTGGTGGCTGCGGCACGCAAGTCCCTCGACGAGGAGCGCGACAACGACCCGGCGCTCGCTGCGCTGGCCGACGCGCTCGCCAGTGCCTCCTATGCCCTTGCGGACGCGGCGGCCGACATCGCGTCCTATGCCGCCGGGGTCGAGACCGACCCCGTCCGGCTGGCCGCGGTCTCCGAACGGCGGGCGGTGCTGACGTCGCTCACCCGCACGTACGGTGATTCGCTCGACGACGTCCTCTCCTGGTCCGCCGATGCCGGGCTGAGGCTGGCCGAGCTCACCGACGACGAGTCCCGTCTCGATGAGCTCCACGCCGAGCAGGCCGCGCTCGAGGAGCAGCTGCGACGCGCTGGTGCCCGGCTGACCGAGCTGCGGACGGCGGCCGCCGCCACGCTGTCCACTCGGGTCACGGCCGAGCTGGCCAGCCTCGCGATGGCCCATTCGGTGTTCTGCGTCGAGGTGACGCCGCTTTCGGAGCCGGGCAGGCATGGGCAGGACGAGATCGTGTTCACCTTGGCGACGCACTCCGGTGCGGCCGCCGTACCCCTGGCGAGGGGGGCCTCCGGCGGCGAGCTCTCTCGAGTGATGCTCGCCGTCGAAGTGTGCCTGGCGGGCAGCGCACCGCCGGCCACGATGGTCTTCGACGAGGTCGACGCCGGGGTGGGCGGCAAGGCTGCCGTCGAGATCGGCCGACGACTGGCCAGACTGGCGGCATCCTCGCAGGTCATCGTCGTGACCCACCTCCCGCAGGTCGCGGCGTTCGCGGACCGGCACCACGTCGTGGTGAAGAGCAGCGACGGCTCCGTGACCACGAGCGGGGTGTCGGCCCTGGACGAGGCCGGCCGGCTCCGCGAGCTGTCCCGGATGCTGGCCGGGCTGGAGGACTCCGAGACGGCGCTCGCCCACGCGACGGAGCTGGTCGAACTCGCCAAGGCCACCCGGCAACCCTGACGCGCCGTGAGCGACCGGGCATCCACGCCACGTCGAACGCAACAATTGCCCCACCAGCCACAGCAGCCACGTGCGACTCGCGGCGCATATCCACCGATCCGGTCGACTGGTGGGCGAAGATGACCGCAATGAGACTCTCTACGCTGCGACGATCTCGCACCAAGGCCCTGCCCGGAATCACGTCGGTGGCGCGGGTTGACCGGCGTACCCGCAGCCTCGTCAAACGCGCCAGACCCGGCGAGATCGCCGTCATCGACCACCTGGACATGGACCGGGCGGCCGCGGTGGCCCTCGCGGAGGCCGGTGTGGTGGCGGTGGTCAACGCGGCACCGTCGATCTCCGGTCGCTATCCCAACCTCGGCCCTCGCTACCTCGTCGAGCGGGGTGTCGTGCTCGTCGACGACGTCGGCGGCCGGGTCATGACAGCGGTGCACGACGGGGCCGTGGTCCGGGTCGACGGGGAGAACATCTACGTCGATGACGACTTCGTCGCCTCGGGCGTCCGGCAGGACCGGCGGTCAGTCGAGGTTGCCATGGTGACCGCCGAGGATGGCATCGCGAGCCGTCTCGAGGCCCTCAGCGCCAATGCGGTCGAGCAGGTGCGTCGCGAGCGCGACCTGTTCCTCGACGGCGACGGGGTCCCGAAGCTGGCCACCCCGATCCGGCATCGACAGGTGCTCGTCGTGGTCCGCGAGTTCGACTACCAGCGTGACCTCGCCTCCCTCAAGCCCTACCTTCGTGAGAACGACCCGGTCCTGATCGGCGTCGACCGCGGAGCCGACGCGCTCCTCGCCGCCGGTCACCGGCCCGACGTCGTCGTGTGTGACGGCGACGAGATCTCAGAGGCCGCGCTGCGCTGCGGCGCCGAGGTCGTGCTCAAGGCCGGAGAGGACGGCCGGGTCAGAGAAGGCGAGCGCATCGAGCGGCTGGGTATCCGGCATGTGACGTTCCAGACCGGGTGCTCGGCCGAGGACGCCGCCCTGCTGCTGGCCAACGCCAACGAGGCTTCGCTGATCGTCACCGTCGGGATGCCGAGTGGTCTCGAGGAGCTCCTCGACAAGGGGCGCTCCAGCATGGCCAGCTCGTTCCTCACGCGTGCCGCGGTCGGTTCACGAGTCGCCGATGCGAAAGCCGTGTCCCAGCTCTACAGCAACCGGATCCGCGGTTGGCTGGTGTTCCTGCTCGTCCTGCTGGCGATCGCCGTCGTGGTCGCCGCCATCGCCACCACGCCGGTCGGCCAGGACTGGTGGGACCAGCTCCATGCGCGAGCCGTCGATGGCTACAACTGGGCGCAGGGGCAGATCCCGTGACCGCGCTCCGCCGTTCCATCTTCGCCATCGTCGCGGTCTGCGCTGCCTTCGCCGCCGGCATCGCCCTCGGCAACGGTCCGTTGCAGGGGTCGTCGACGAGCAATGACAGCGTGTCGCTGTCGCACGCCAACGCCACGCTCGGCGACCAGATCGTCGCCCTGCGCCAGGACAAGGCGTTCAGCGAGGCGCTCGGCAAGGTCGCTGGGCCGACGCTGCTCCACGGCCAGCTGGCCAACACCGCGGTCGGGATCTTCGTCCTTCCGGGGGTTCGCCCGGCGACCGTCGCCGGCGTCTCAGCGGCCGTCAAACACGCTGGAGGCGAACTGGCCGTCGTCGCCCATCTCAGTCCCACTCTGGTCGACCCGGGGAAGAAGACCTACGTCGACAGCGTCGCGAGCAACTCGCTCAAGGGCGTCAAGGACCTCCCGTCCGCTGATGGACTGCCGACGTACAGCCGGATCGGGGCCCTGATCGCCCGGGCCTACACCGGCACCAGCAACGCGCTAGCGGTCGACAACGAAGCCACCCAGATCGACGCCCAGCTGCAGGGCGCCAAGCTGGTGTCCCTCGCCGGACCGCTGCAACGACGGGCCAGCGCGGTCGTCGTCCTGTCTGCTGGCGACCACGGGAACGCCGACTCCGTCTATGCCGCGCACCAGATCGACCTGCAGGTGATCAATGCCCTCGCTGCGCAGAGCGACGCGGTGCTCGTCGCCGCGCCGGCTACGGCGAGCCAGCCCGGCGGGCTGATCTACGAGGTCAACGACAGCTCCACCGGAACCAACGCGATCACCACCCTCGACGTCGTCGGCACCGCCCCCGGGCAGATCGCCGCCGCCGGAGCACTCGCCGCCGCGGTGAGCGGGCAACCTGGTGCATACGGGATGAAGGGCGACGTCCCCGCCCTCCCCCCGTCCTTCACGACGAGGAAGTGACGCATCGGGGGCCGCAGCACCGTGACCGCTTTCGGCGTGGTGGTTTTCCCGACCGGCTTCAGGCTTGATAGATTCGAACCCCGTGGACGGGCGGGTTCTCCCGCCGCACTCGATCTCCGCGGGAGTGGGATGTGGCCGCAGTAGCACCGACCAGGCATGTGTTCGTCACCGGCGGTGTGGCGTCGTCCCTCGGGAAGGGTCTCACGGCGTCGTCGCTCGGCAGGTTGCTCAAGTCGCGCGGGCTCAACGTGACCATGCAGAAGCTCGACCCCTATCTCAACGTCGACCCCGGGACAATGAACCCGTTCCAGCACGGAGAGGTCTTCGTCACCAACGACGGTGCTGAGACCGACCTCGACATCGGCCACTACGAGCGCTTCCTCGACGTCGACCTGGCCCAGAAGGCGAACGTGACCACGGGCCAGGTCTACTCCTCTGTGATCGCCAAGGAACGGCGCGGCGACTACCTCGGCGACACGGTCCAGGTCATCCCGCACATCACCAACGAGATCAAGACCCGGATCCGGGCCATGGCCGAACCGGGCGTGGACGTCGTCATCACCGAGATCGGCGGCACCGTCGGCGACATCGAGTCGCTCCCGTTCCTCGAGGCCGCCCGCCAGGTCCGACACGACGTCGGGCGAGACAACTGCTTCTTCCTGCACGTCTCGCTCGTCCCCTACATCGGACCGTCGGGTGAGCTGAAGACCAAACCGACCCAGCATTCCGTCGCGGCACTCCGCTCGATCGGTATCGCCCCGGACGCGATCGTCTGCCGGGCCGACCGGGAGATCCCGCAGAGCGTCAAGAACAAGATCGCCCTGATGTGCGATGTCGACGACGAGGCTGTGGTGGCCGCAGTGGACGCCCAGTCGATCTACGACATCCCGCGAGTGCTGCACTCCGAGGGTTTGGACGCCTACGTCGTCCGCAGGCTCACCCTGCCGTTCCGCGACGTCGACTGGCAGCAGTGGGACGAGCTGCTCCATCAGGTGCACCAGCCCGACGAGGAGGTGACCGTCGCTCTCGTCGGGAAGTACGTCGACCTGCACGACGCCTACCTCTCCGTGGCGGAGGCGTTGCGCGCAGGAGGTTTCGCCAACTCGGCGCGCGTCAACATCCGCTGGGTGCCGTCCGACGAGTGCGAGACCCACGAGGGCGCAGCCCGGCTGCTCGGCGATGTCGACGCGATCTGTGTGCCGGGGGGCTTCGGCGTCCGCGGCATCGAAGGCAAGGTCGGCGCGTTGACCTACGCGCGCGAGGCGAGGATCCCCACGCTCGGCCTCTGCCTCGGCCTGCAGTGCATGGTGATCGAGTTCGCCCGCCACGTCGCGGGACTTGTCGGGGCCGGCTCGACGGAGTTCGACCCGGACTCCATCCCGGTGATCGCCACGATGGAAGAGCAGAAGGCGATCGTTGACGGCGCCGGCGACCTGGGGGGAACCATGCGTCTCGGCCTCTATCCGGCCGACCTGGCGCCCGGTTCCCTCGTGGCCGAGGCCTACGGCGTACCCCGTGTCGAGGAGCGTCACCGCCACCGTTACGAGGTCAACAACGCGTTCCGCGGTGAGCTGGAGGCCGCCGGCTTGGTCTTCTCCGGGCTGTCACCCGACCACGAGCTCGTCGAGTTCGTCGAGCTGCCCCGTGACGTGCACCCCTACTACGTCTCCACCCAGGCCCACCCCGAGCTGCGGTCGCGGCCCACGCGTCCCCACCCGCTGTTTCGAGGTCTCGTCGCGGCTGCCCTCGACCGGCAGCGCGAGCTGATGCTGCCGGTCGACGAGGCCGGCCTCCGACGCAGCCCGGTCGAGGCCACCGCCTGATGCCGGAGATCGCCGACACCGACATGAGCTGGCCGGTCGTCGACACCGCCGAGGAGTACGCCGGCAGCATCGTCAGCATCCGGCGGGACACCCTGCGCGGATCCGACGGCGACACCTTCCAGCGCGAGGTCGTCAGCCACAAGGGCGCCGTCGGCATCGTGGCCCTCGACCACGAGGACCGCGTGCTGATCGTCACGCAGTACCGGCACCCCGCCCGGCAGCGACTCGTCGAGCTGCCGGCCGGTCTGCTCGACAAGTCGGGGGAGGACCCCCTCGAGGCCGCCAAGCGCGAGCTGGCCGAGGAGGGTCACATCGAGGCCGACCGTTGGCACCTGCTGCTGGAGCTGATGCCGAGCCCGGGTATCAGCGATGAGACCATCACCGTCTATCTCGCCGAGGGTGTGGTCGACACCGGGGCTCCCGACGGCTTCGTGGCGCAGCACGAGGAGTCGACCATGACCCGACAGTGGGTGCCGCTCACGGATCTCGTCGAGGCCGCGCTCGACGGTCGAGTGAAGAACGCTGCGCTGGTCGCCGGGGTGCTGGCCACCTGGGCTCGCCGCGGGCTCGAGGCGCGCTAGCGGCGCTAGCGGTGCGCCCCGGGGTCGACAACCGTCCCCGATTGTGTGTCCGCTGCTGGTCACCGAGTGAGACGATGTGGATAGGATCCTGAGGCCCCGCGGAGCGCGGGTGCCGTCCATCCCGAGAAAGGCGCAACATGCTCGTCGGCGTACCGAAGGAAGTCAAGAACCACGAGTACCGGGTGGCCATCACCCCCGCGGGGGTTCACGAGCTCGTCACACATGGTCATGACGTCGTCGTCCAGGCGAGTGCGGGAGTCGGGTCCTCGATCACCGACGAGGAGTTCGTCGCGGCGGGTGCGAAGATCCTGCCGACCGCGGACGACGTGTGGCAGGCGGGCGACCTGATCCTCAAGGTCAAGGAGCCGATCGCCGAGGAGTACGGCCGGATGCGGGACGGACAGACGCTGTTCACCTACCTTCACCTGGCCGCCTCTCGGGAGTGCACCGACGCGTTGCTCACGCAGCAGGTCACCGCGATCGCCTACGAGACCGTGCAGACCCCCGACCTGGCTCTGCCACTGCTCGCCCCGATGTCGGAGGTGGCCGGCCGGCTCGCCCCGCAGTGCGGTGCCTACCACCTGATGCGCCAAGGAGGTGGCCGCGGAGTCCTGATGGGTGGCGTCTCCGGTGTCTATGCCGCGAAGGTCGTGGTCATCGGCGCCGGCGTCTCAGGCATGAACGCTGCGGCGATCGCCCTCGGCATGCAGGCGGAGGTGCTGCTCCTCGACCGCAACATCGAGCGGCTGCGCCAGGCCGACCGGATCTACCAAGGCCACCTGCAGACCATCGCGTCCAACAAGTACGAGGTCGAGCGGGCGGTGCTCGATGCCGACCTGGTGATCGGCGCCGTGCTGGTGCCGGGCGCGAAGGCGCCGATGCTGATCTCCAACGAGCTGGTCTCCCGGATGAAGCCGGGGTCGGTGCTCGTCGACATCTCGATCGACCAGGGTGGCTGCTTCGAGGACTCCCGGCCGACCACGCACGACAACCCGACCTACCAGGTGCACAACTCGGTGTTCTACTGCGTGGCCAACATGCCGGGCGCCGTACCGCACACCTCGACCTACGCGCTGACCAACGTCACCTTGCCGTATGCCGTGGCGATCGCCGACAAGGGCTGGCGCGACGCGCTTCGCGAGGATCACTCGCTGGCGCTCGGGCTGAACACCCACGCGGGCGAGCTCACCTATGCACCGGTCGCCGACGCCCACGGGCTCGGCTACCGGACGTTGGAGGAGGTTCTCGCCTGAGCGATCGCGGGCTGGGCGGGCCGGGCCTCAGCTCGGCGGCGAGCACCTATCTCGACCATCTCGCCGTCGAACGCGGCCTGGCAGCCAACACGCTCGCGTCGTACCGCCGTGACCTGCGGCGCTATCTGCTGTTCGGCGAGGAGCGCGGGCTGGTCCGGGTCGACGAGGTGACGACGCAGCACGTGCGGGACTTCCTGGCCGGGTTGCGGGAGGGCGATGCGGACCATCCGCGGCTCGGGGCCAGCAGCGCGGCCCGGACGGTGGTGGCGGTGCGTGGCTTCCACAAGTTCGCGCTCCGCGAAGGGCTCAGCCCGACCGACCCGGCTGCCCTCGTCACCCCGCCGGTGCCGGCGAAGCGGTTGCCGAAGGCGCTGCCGCTGGCTGACGTGGAGGCGATCCTGCGGGCATCGGGCGCCGCGGGTACGACGCTTGCGTTGCGCGACCAGGCGCTGCTCGAGCTGCTCTATGGCAGCGGCGCCCGGATCTCCGAAGCCGTCGGCCTCGACGTCGACGACCTCGATCTGGACCACGCTGTCGTCCGGTTGGCGGGCAAAGGCGGCAAGGAGCGGGTGGTACCGGTGGGGAGCTACGCCGTCGAGGCGATCCGGACCTACCTGCAGCTGGGCCGTCCCGAGCTGGCCCGGACGGGTGGGAAGGCCGCTGCCAGCGCCGCAGCCGTCTTCCTCAACTCCCGCGGTGGCCGGCTCTCCCGGCAGTCGGCCTGGGCCGTGCTCCGCAAGGCGGCGGCCGCGGCGGGCATCGACGCCGATGTCTCGCCGCACACGATGCGACACTCGTTCGCGACGCACCTGCTCGACGGCGGGGCCGACGTCCGCGTCGTCCAGGAGCTCCTCGGCCACGCCTCGGTCACGACGACGCAGATCTACACACTCGTCACGGTCGACAAGCTGCGCGAGGTCTACGCCACAGCCCACCCCCGCGCCCTTCATTGACCATCCGAGACTTTCGACACCACCATCCGAGACTTTCGGTACGACGATCCGAGACTTTCGGTACGACGATCCGAGACTTTCGGCACGACGATCCGAGACTTCTGGCAGCACCATCCGAGACTTTCGGCAGCACCATCCGAGACGTGCCGGATCGACCGCTGGTCGTCAACAAGGTTGTCCCCAGGTGGGGACGACGTGTGTACGCCGCGCCAGCCGTTGTGCACAGGGAGTGGGGGGTTATGCACAGATTGCGGCCGTTGCTTGTCCGCGTCGTCGCGCGCGGCTTAGAGTCGCAGCGCCGGGCGATTTGACGATCTGTAGACATGGGAAGAGCCGACGTGAGCGAGCCGACCTTCGTGCACCCCCCGAAAACTCCGGTCGACGCCCGTGCGGCGACCGACCCCATGGAGGCCACCATCAGCGAGCTGCGTGCTCATGAGCCGGTCGACGAGCCCGGTCCGACGCTGATCGGCCCGACCGGTCGGCCGATGCCCACCTTCCCCGAACCGGCGCCCGTGACCGACCACGGCAAGGCCTACGTCATCACGCTGTGCAACCAGAAGGGCGGCGTCGGCAAGACCACGACCGTGATCAACCTCGGAGCTGCGATGGCCGAGCTCGGCCGTCGCGTGTTGCTGGTCGACTTCGACCCGCAGGCATCGCTGACCGTCGGCTTCGGCCTCAACCCGAACAAGGTCGAGACCACGATCTACCCGCTGATGATGGGCAGCGGTCTCTCACTCGACGATGTCATCGTGCCGACGGGGACACCGGGCGTCGACCTGATCCCGTCCAACATCGACTTCGCCGCGGCCGAGATGCAGCTCATCAATGAGGTGGGGCGCGAGCAGGTGCTGGCCCGGGCGCTTGCTCCGGCCGTCGAGACCTACGACATCATCCTGATCGACTGCCAGCCGTCGCTCGGGCTGCTCACCGTCAACGCGCTCGCCGCTGCCGACGGGGTCATCGTGCCGCTCGAGTGCGAGTACTTCGCCCTCCGCGGCGTCGCCCTGCTCACCGGCACCATCGACAAGGTGCAGAAGCGGCTCAACCCGCGGCTCGAGATCGTCGGGCTGCTCGGCACGATGTACGACGGCCGGACCCTGCACAGCCGTGAGGTGCTGCACACACTGGTGGAAGGTTGGGGTGACGACGTGTTCCACACGGTGATCCGCCGTACCGTCAAGTTCTCCGAGGCCACCGTCGCCGGCGAGCCCCTGACCGCCTACGCGAGCACGTCCAGCGGCGCCGAGGCCTACCGGCAGCTCGCGAGGGAGGTGCTCGCGCGGTGTCACGACGCGTAAACCTGCCCGGCTACGACGAGCTGTTCCGCGCCACCAGGACGGCTGGCGACCCGTCGCCCGAGCCGGCGACCGCAGGGCGCGACGCCCGGCTGACGAAGCCCAGCGGTCGGGTGCGACACGACGAGAAGATCACCATCTATGTCACGGCCGACGAGCTTCTCGAGCTCGAACACACCCGGCTGACGCTTCGAGGTGACCACGGTCTGGCGGTCGACCGCGGCCGGATCGTCCGGGAGGCGATCCACCTCGCGCTCGAGGACGTGGCTGCCCACGGGGACGACAGCGCTCTCGTGCGGCGGTTGCGCGCCCAGTGACGCCGCCTGCTCCCGAGGTCGAGCCATCCGAGCGGATGCAGCCGACTGGCGAGGTCGAAGGCTTCGCCGTCCACCTCGACAACTTCGAGGGTCCCTTCGATCTGCTGCTCCAGCTGATCTCCAAGCATCAGATGGACATCGGCGATGTCGCGCTGTCACGCGTCACTGACGACTTCATCGCGCACCTGAAGTCCATGGGCTCCGAGTGGGAGCTCGACGCGACGACCAGCTTCCTGGTCATCGCGTCCACCCTTCTCGACCTCAAGGTGGTGCGGCTGCTGCCGTCGGCCGAGATCGAGGACGAGGGCGACCTCGCACTCCTCGAGGCGCGAGACCTGTTGTTCGCCCGGCTGATGCAGTACCGCGCCTTCAAACGCGCGGCGGCGCTGATGGCCGCGCGGATGGAGGCCGAGAACGCCAAGGTCGCACGCTCGGTGTCGCTCGACGAACGGCTGGCGTCCTTGCTGCCCGACGTGTTGATCACGCTCGGCCCGGAGGAGTTCGCTCAGCTCGCGAGGCAGGCCCTCACCCCGCGCGAGCAGCCGGTGCTCGGACTCGACCATCTCCATGCACCACAGGTCAGCGTCCGTGCCCAGGCAGCCACGATCGTGGACCGGCTCCGGCGGGTGCGCAGCGCCACGTTTCGCTCGCTCACCGCCGACTCTCCGGACACCCTGACCACGGTGGCGCGCTTCCTGGCACTGCTCGAGCTCTTCCGGGAGGGCGCCGTCGCGTTCGAGCAGGTCACGCCGCTCGGAGAGCTGAGCATCCGATGGACCGGCTCCGACGAGGGGGAGATCGACGTGGTCGACGAATATGACGAGAGCCGTCCCGCGCTCGACACGGAGCGTCCCGCGGAGTCCGTCACCGACGCCGACATCGCCCGGCTCGCAGAGTCACGGAAGGAGCCGACGCAGTGACCACCGCCGAGCAGCCCCAGACTGAGCTGAAACCGGCCCTCGAGGCGGTCCTGATGATCACCGACCAGCCCCTCGACACGCTGAGCCTGGCTCAGGCGGTCGGCAGCCCAGCCCACGACGTCGAGACGGCCCTGGCCGAGCTCGCCGCGGAGTACACCCAGCAGGGTCGGGGCTTCGAGCTGCGTGACGTTGGTGGAGGCTGGCGCTTCTACTCCCGCGCCGACTACGCCGACATCGTTGAGCGATTCGTGGTCGACGGACAGCAGGCCAGGCTCACGACGGCCGCCCTCGAGACGCTGGCCGTGGTGGCCTACCGTCAGCCGGTCAGCCGGGCCCGTGTCTCGGCGATCCGGGGTGTCAACGTGGACAGCGTGATGCGCACGCTCACGGCACGCGGACTGGTGCACGAGGCGGCCGTCGACCCGGAGAGCGGCGCGCATCTCTTCGCCACGACCGGCTACTTCCTCGAGCGGATGGGGCTGTCCAGCCTCGATGAGCTTCCGGAGATCGCGCCGTTCTTGCCGGAGATGGCCGAGCTCGAGGGTGAGCTCGACGTCCCTGGCAGCGACGCAGACGCATGACGGACGACGACCCCACGCCGGCGGGGGGTGGCACCTCCGAAGGCCCTCAGGAGACCGCGGAGATCGCCGGCGTGCGGCTGCAGAAGGTGCTCGCCCAGGCCGGGGTGGCGAGTCGCCGACGCTGCGAGCAGCTGATGTCGGACGGCAAGGTCGAGGTCGACGGGCAGGTCGTCACGCAGCTCGGCGCGCGGGTCGACCCCGAGACGGCCGTGATCCGGGTCGACGGGAAGCGGGTCCCGGTGGCCGCCGCGCACGTCTATCTCGTGGTCAACAAGCCGCGAGGCGTCGTCAGCTCGATGGCGGACGACGAGGGCCGGGCGGACCTGCGCAGCCTGGTGAAGGGTCGCCCCGAACGTCTGTTCCACGTCGGGCGTCTCGACACCGACACCGACGGCCTGCTCATCCTGACCAACGACGGGGAGTTCGCCCACCGGCTTGCCCACCCGTCGTTCGAGCTGACGAAGACCTACCTGGCGCAGGTCGACGGGGTGCTGACGGCCAGGACCAGGCGGACGCTGCTCGCGGGGGTGACCCTCAGCGACGGACCGCTGGCGGTCGACTCGGTCCGCACGGTCAGCAGTCACGCCGGCCGTTCTTTGGTCGAGCTGGTCATCCACGAGGGTCGCAACCGGATCGTCCGGCGGGTGCTCGCAGAGGTCGGTCACCCCGTTCTCCGGCTGTCCCGCACGGCGATCGGACCGATCCGGCTCGGGGATCTTCGGTCGGGACAAGTGCGCGAGCTGTCTGCCGCCGAGCTCGGCACCCTGCTCGACGCGGTGGGGCTGTGAGCCGGGCCGCGGGTACGACGGCCGAGCAGCCGCCGACCGGCCCGGTGCTGGTCGTGGGCGCCGGGCTGATCGGCACCTCAGTGGCGTTGGCCTTGGCGCGGCGCGGCGTCGTCGTCCATGTGGAGGATGTCGACCCGGTCAACACGGCGGTCGCGGCGTCACGCATCCCAGGCGGCAGCGTGGAGGCGCCCTCGGAGCCGACCCTGGTGGTGGTGGCGACCCCTCCCGACCATCTGGCCGGGTCCGTCGGCGCCGCGCTGCGTGCCTACCCGACAGCGGTCGTGACCGATGTCGGTAGCGTCAAGGTCGCCCCGCTGGATCAGCTCGTCTCGGCAGGCCAGGACCAGATTGTCGACCTGTCGCGCTACGTCGGCAGCCATCCGATGGCCGGCAGCGAACGGTCCGGGCCGCTCGCTGCCGCCGCCGACCTGTTCGACGGGCGCACCTGGGCCGTCACACCCCACGACGGCTCCGATCCTGCGGCCGTGGATGCCGTCGAGGGACTGGTCGCGGCGTGCGGGGCAGTCGTCGTACGGCTCACTCCGCAGGAGCACGATCTTGCCGTCGCCCGGATCTCCCACCTGCCGCACCTGATGGCGGCGATGACCGCGGGACGGCTGCGCGACGCGCCAGCCGGACATCTGGCCCTCAGTGGGCAAGGGGTACGCGACGTCACCCGGATCGCCGCTGGTGACCCGAGCCTCTGGCGGCAGATCATCGCAGCCAACGCCGATGCGTTGCGCGGGCTGCTGCGCGACGTACGACGCGACGTCGACGACGTGATCGCCGCTCTCGACGGAGGGGACCTGGGTGTCGTGGACGCCGTGCTCGCTGCCGGCGTGACCGGCGCCGACTCGGTGCCCGGCAAGCACGGCGGCCCGGCGGTCGAGCTGGTGGCCGTCACGGTGGCGATTCCCGACCGTCCGGGGGCGCTCGCCGAGCTGTTCGGGGAGGTGGGGTCGCTGGGCGTCAACATCGAGGATGTCCGGATCGACCACGACCCCGCGCGCGAGTTCGGCCTGGTGGAGATCGACGTCGCGGAGCCTGCCGGTGAGCGGTTGGCGCAGTCCCTGCGGGAGCGCGGGTGGGCCGCTCACAGGTAACCTGGGCTGCTATGGCCCCGGCAGACACGTCGCTCGCGCACGTCGTGATCGCGATGGATGGCACGGCGGGGTCGGGGAAGTCGACGACCAGCCGGGGTGTCGCCCATCGGCTCGGCCTGCGCTACCTCGACACCGGCGCGATGTATCGGGCGCTGACCTGGGAGATGCTGCGCTCGGGGACCCCGCTCGACGACGCGGCCGCCGTCGCGGAGCGGGCGTCACATGTCACCCTCGACTCAGGAACCGACCCCGACGCGCCGCGCATCGCGCTGGACGGCCGGGACGTCTCCCGGGAGATTCGCAGCGACGAGGTGACGGCCGCCGTCAGCAAGGTGAGCGCGATCCCGCAGGTGCGGTCGCTGTTGGTCAGGCTGCAGCGGCTCGAGATCGACGACGGCGGCATTGTCGTCGAGGGCCGCGATATCGGCACCGTCGTCGCTCCGGAGGCAGGGCTGAAGGTGTTCCTGACAGCCGACCCCGCCGCCCGGGCGGAGCGGCGTGCAGCGGAGCTGACAGCGGCCCACAACCGAGACGTCGGCTTCGTGGAGGCCGACCTGGCTCGACGCGACCGGGCGGACTCCTCGCGGGCCGTGTCGCCGCTGGCGGCTGCCGACGACGCCGTCACGATCGACACGACGTTCCTGACGCTCGACGACGTCATCGAGTCGATCGTCACCCTGGCGAGGGAGCGGGTGGTGGTGCGCGATGGTGGCTGAGGCGACCGGCTGGCGCGACGTCCCTGCCCTCGACGATGTCGCACTGCTGCCACAGCACTGGATGTGGTTCGGCAAGCTTGTCGTCGGGCGGGTGTTCAAGCGCTACGACGTGACTGTGCACGGGATGGAGCACATCCCGGCCGAAGGACCGGTGATCCTCGCGTCCAACCACATCGGCTACCTCGACGGTCCGCTGCTGTTCACCATGTCGAGGCGTGGCGTGCATGCCATGGTCAAGGAGTCGATGTTCAGCGGTGCGATGGGTTTCGGGATCACCCGGATGGGCCAGATCAAGGTCGACCGCTTCAACTTCGACCCCCTCGCCCTCAAGCAGTCGATCCGGTTGCTTCGCCATGGCCGGGTGGTCGCCATCTATCCGGAGGGTGCCCGCGGGCGCGGCGATGTCACACGCACCAAGGGTGGCGCGGCCTATCTGGCGCTCGTGACCGGCGCACCCGTCGTACCTGTCGCCTGTCTCGGCACCCGGGACGACGGAGCCCCGACGGACACCCGACCGGCGAAGGGCTCTCGACTGGACCTGGTCATCGGCGAGCCGATGCGGTTCGGCGCCGTACCCTGGCCACGGAGCAAGCAGCTGGTGGCGACGGTGAGGTCGGCGATTCAAGAGTCGCTGGCCGACCACGTCAGACGGGCTTGTGAGGTGACCGGCCACACCCTGCCGGCGCCACCTCTAGGCGAATAGGACCTCATTCAGATGACGACAGAGAGCGTGGACCCGTCCGAGGGCGCGGACCCCTCCGAGGGCGCGACCGCTGGGCCGGGCGTGGGCGCGCTGCCGGTGCTGGCGGTGGTCGGGCGGCCGAACGTCGGCAAGTCCACGCTGGTGAACCGGATCCTGGGGCGGCGTGAGGCCGTCGTCCAGGACATCCCCGGAGTTACCCGCGACCGGGTGCCTTATGACGCGGAGTGGAACGGCCGCCGATTCACGGTGGTCGACACCGGTGGCTGGGACCCCGACGCGCGCGGGCTCGCCGAGCAGATCTCGTTGCAGGCCGAGGTCGCGGTGACACTCGCCGATGCGGTGCTGTTCGTGGTCGACACCGTCGTCGGGATCACCGATGCGGACGAGACCGTCGTCAAGGTGTTGCGCCGCTCCGGGAAGCCGGTGGTGCTCGCGGCCAACAAGGTCGACGACCTGCGCGGTGAGGCCGATGCGGCCGGGCTGTGGAACCTCGGGCTCGGCGAGCCCTACTCCGTCTCGGCACTCCACGGGCGGGGGAGCGGTGACCTGCTGGACGCCATCCTCGCCGCCCTGCCCGAAGCGCCGGAGGAGGTCTTCGACGCTCCCCGTGGACCGCGGCGGATCGCGATCGTCGGCAAGCCCAACGTCGGCAAGTCCAGCCTGCTCAACCGGCTGGCGGGGGAGTCGCGCGTGGTCGTCGATGACGTCGCGGGTACGACGGTCGACCCGGTCGACGAGATCGTGTCGCTCGGGGGTCGGCCCTGGCACTTCATCGACACGGCAGGGATCCGGCGCCGGGTGCGAGAGGCGAGCGGTCACGAGTTCTATGCCAGCCTGCGGACCAACGCCGCGATGGAGCGCGCGGAGGTGGCCGTCGTCGTCATCGACGGCAGCCAGCCGCTCACCGAGCAGGACCAGCGGATCATCGCCAGCGTCGAGGAGTCCGGCCGCGCCGTCGTCATCGCCTTCAACAAGTGGGACCAGGTCGACGAGGAGCGCCGCTACTACCTCGACCGCGAGATCGAGCGCGAGCTGGTGCGGGTGCAGTGGGCGCCGCGGATCAACATCACCGCACTGACGGGCTGGCATGTCGACCGGCTGGTGCCGGCCCTCGACAAGGCGATCGCCGGCTGGGAGACCAGGGTGCCCACCGGGGAGCTCAACGCGTTCCTCGGCCGGCTCGTCGCCGCCCACCCGCATCCGGTCCGGGGCGGCAAGCAGCCGCGGGTGCTCTTCGGGACCCAGGCATCGGTGGCACCCCCTGTTTTCGTGCTGTTCACCTCGGCGCTGCTGGAGTCGGCGTACACCCGCTTCATCGAGCGGCGGCTCCGCGAGGAGTTCGGCTTTGTCGGGACGCCGATCCACCTCACCGTCAAGCCCCGCGAGAAGCGCAAGCGCCGCTAACCTTCTGCCGAGCCGTCAGGTTCTTCCGGTCGAGCCGTCAGGTTCTTCCGGTCGAGCCGTCAGGTTCTTCCGGCTCTTCATGGCCGCTTGCGTGACAGTCGCATGCGCGTCGTGGTCGCCGTACGACGGGCCAACATCCGCAGCATCCCCATCATGCATGGACCGTTGTAGATGATCACGTCATCGAAGATGTGCACACCCAACTTGTCGCCGACGGAGTAGGCAGCGTCGCGGATGGCGTGGAGCTGGGCGACATTCATGGGAAGCGGCGGCTCGTCGGGTTGGTAGGTCGTGCCGATCGGGTAGTCGCGGCGCGGCGTGCAGGTCATCTCGATGTGACAGCCCATGACTGCGCTCACGGGTCGGTTCTCCGCGATGGCGACGAGCGCGTCGAGGCTGACGCGGAAGGCGGCCGCGTCGTTGACGTAGAGGCGGCCCGGGTAGACCGTGTCGCCGGTGAGCAGGAAGCCCGTCCAAGGGTCGAAGATCGCGACCGACGCCGCATGGTGGCCGGGGATGCCGGTCACCTCGAGCACCCGGCCGCCGAGGTCGAGCTCGACGGTCTGACGTGGCCAGTCAGTAAACCCGAAGAACTGCTGGACGGCTTCGGATTCCCGAGCCACCACCGTGGTGCCTGGCCGTCCGGCGAACTGCTCATCCCCTCCGACGTGGTCGCCGTGCCCGTGAGTGTGCGCGACGACGAGAGGGTAGTCCTGGCGGGGATGCTTCGCGAGCCATGCATCGATGAGCCCGTCGACCGTCGTACGCAACGGCATCTCACTCGGGTCGGCGACGGCGCCCGTGTCGAGCAACATGGCTCGGTCATTGCCGAACAGCAGGTAGAGGAACGGCGCCTCGTAGGTCGCCGCCTTGTTCTGCCGAAGCATCACGGTGTGCTCGTCGACGTGGTGGACCTGGAGTGGCGGGTCGTCGTTCGCGACGCCAGGCGGAGATCCGTGGATCCAGCTGACCGCGAGATCGCCCTCGATCGGTCCGCTGCTGAAGTCGACCTGCGCTGCGTCGTACGCCGAGTGGTGCGCCTCCACTGTCGGACCTCCTCGTGGTTGGGACGAAGCCTCGCTCAACCGATCCGAGCGTAGTCGACGCGGTCACGCGAGGTGCGTGGGCCGACGAAGGTGGGCCTGCGATAGGCTGACGGCCGCTTCGTCGCATGGCGGCGAGGCATCGGGCTGTGGCGCAGTTTGGTAGCGCACTTGACTGGGGGTCAAGGGGTCGCAGGTTCAAATCCTGTCAGCCCGACCGAAAGACTGGCTTTACCTGCGCAAACGCGCCGTCCCGAGCAGTCGGAGGCTTGAGCCGTTTCCTCAAATTCCCCATCTATTCCCCAAGAATCCCGTGACTGGTGGAGCTGGCTGTTCCCGCGGCTGTTTTACGAGGCTTGTCCCAGGTGGCTGTGATGGCGATCGAGGCAGTCAAGGATTTGAGGTTTGCGACCACGGATCGCGGGCTTAAATCCGCGGTGCTCTGGACACCCGGTGCTCTGGACCGGCCGGAGGGAATCCTCGACCCTGCCCACCGTCAGCGGTTCCAGATCGACGGCTGCCGCGCGGTTCCCCGAGGTGATGCTCGCTTAGCCCGTCGGACGATGCGGCGCGACCCGGTCGACCGGCGCAGCGCTTCCTGGAGGTCCACGTAACCCGCGTCGACGCCGTGGGTGCGCCGCTGAAGTGTCGAGCGTTCCCGCTTGCTGACACGCAGCGCGACGCCCTGGAAGCTTTGGGCCGGCACCGCCCGAGGCGTCGGGCAGGCGGTGGTAAGGCTCGCGCCTGCCGTCGCTGACCCGTACGCACCTACCGGTCCATGCCCGGCACCGCGCCGGCGTTCGTCGGCAGTGGGCATCCTCTACAGGGTGTGAGTTCAGCGCTGTGCCCCGTGGTCTCAGCTGATCGGTGGGCGTCGAAGAAACGGTGACATCCACTAGACCGTCGGGCTGTGCCACGGACTCGTGCACCGGGCGGAGCGGGGAGATGGAGCTCGTTGCGATGGTCGGTGATTGAGGGCGTTGTGCTTGACGGGTGCACTGGGTGCCTCCACGCTGAAGGCGTGCAATTCGCTACTCAGCTCGTGGGTCGATCCGAGGAGCTGGAGCATGTGTCCCGCATCTTCGGCGGTTGTGCCTCGGAGCGTCTAGCCCTGGTGATTGGTGACGCGGGCGTCGGGAAGTCGCGGCTGGTCTGGGAATTACCGCCGCGAGTGAGGCGGCGGGGGTCACGGTTATCACTGGCGCGTGTCTGCCTCTGACGGAGTCGCTGCCGCTGCTCCCGATCACCGAGGCGCTTCGAGGTCTCTCCCGCCGAGGTGGCGGTCGAGTGTTCTCCGAGTCGATGGCGAGGGCACCAGGCTACGTCGGCCTGGAGATCGCCGGACTGCTTCCGGAGCTGGAGTCTGGCGTCGATGAGGAGGAGCGGCTGCGGGCGAGGGTTGGCAGCGCGAGCGGAGGTTCGCGGCTGTACGTGAGTTGCTCAGCCTCGGTCGCACGCCGTTCGCCGCTGGCTTTGGTTGTCGAGGACCTGCATTGGGCGGACCGGACGACTCTGGACCTGCTGACCTACCTCGTCGACGGCGGACGCGGAAGTGGCCTTCGCGATCGCGGTGACCTGTCGTTCCGATGACCTCGATCGATCGCGGGCTGCGCGTGCCTGGACTCGATGCGATGACGTGCCGTGCCGGGGGTCACCGAGCTGCGGTTGAAACCGCTGAGCAGGGCGGAGTCGGCCGAGCTCGTGACGTCGCTGACCGGCGACAGCGGACGGTTTCGCAGAGCCTGGACGCGCTCTACGGGCGTGCCGAAGGCAACCCGTTCTTCATCGAGCAGCTCGTCGCGGCCGAGCTCTCGGCGGACCCGCCGTCCGTCGGGGACCGGGCGGCGATTCCCCTGAGTCTGGCCGCCATGCTCACCGAGCGGACCCACCGGACCAGCGACATCGGCAAGACGGGTGCTGGCCGCTCTGGCCGTCGCTGGCCGCCCGGTGCCCGAGTCCGTGCTTTGTACGGTGTGCTCGATCGGTGCCGAGGCATTGGGCAGCGCTCTGGAGGAGCTGTCGGCGGCGGCGCTGGTCTGCAGTGACCGTCGCGGCTGGTATCGGCCACGGCACGCACTGCTGGCCGAGGCCGTCACCGACGACCTGGCAGCCGGGTCGCCGCCGCAAACTCCATGCCCGGTTTGCCGAGGCTCTCGCGGATCAGAACGACGCGTCGCTGTCGGCCGAGATCGCCGCGCACTGGTCGGGCGCCGCAGCGCGCGGACCAGGAACTCGTCTGGGCCGTCCGCGCCGCACAGTTCGCCGAAGGCGTGTACGCGTTCGACGAGGCAGCGCCAGTGGCGTCGAGCCATCCGGCTGTGCGAGTCCGGCCGAGTCGATCCCACGGTGATGCGGCCTGCCCAGTTGTACATCGAGGCGATCGAAGCAGTCAGGCGATCGGTGACTTCGCGGGGGCCGGGCGCCTGACCGAGGCAGCCGCTGACCGGTTCCGGGCGGACGGCGATCCGTGTGACCTCGGTGTGCTGTTCAGCGCTGCGTCGATCTACCGCCTTGGCGAGCTCGCTGGACGCGGCTCTGGACGCGGGGCATGAGGCCGTGCGCATCTTTTCGCTGTCCTGCCTCCAGCTCGGACAAGGCTGCTGCGCTGAGCCGCTGCGGAGTCTTGGTGCTGGAACACACTTCACGCCGTCGACGAGGCCGCGGCACTGCTGACTGAGGCACTTGCGGTCGCCCGTCAATGTGATGCGCTCAAGCCCATGGTGGGAAGTCTCCTGCACCTCTCCGTCCTGGCGATGGACTCGGGCGACGCATGTCGCGGACGGCAGATGCTCGAGGAAGCTGCACAACTGGCGCAGAACAGCACCGACGGTCAGCTGGTGTTGTGGGTGGCGGTGCATCAGACCGACTACGACCTGAGAGCCGGACCGCTTGGCGAAACCATCGCCGCCGGGGAGTTGCTTTGAGGCGGGTCCAGTCCCTCGGCCGAGGCGCCGCGTTCGACGCGATGGTGCTCGCCTTCAACATCTGCGAAGCGTTGATCGGCATCGGCCAGCCCACCCGCGCTGCCGCCATTATCGACGAGTTCACCAAGCGGGCCCCCTCACGCGACGACTGGCCCGCGCACCTGATGCGTGCCGAGGTCGAGGCCGCAGCCGGAGACCTCGACGGCGCCTGGGAACGCGTCTGCCAGGTGCGGGCGATCGTCGGACGATTCCGGATCAGAGGAACAGACGCGGATGCAGATCATCGAGGTCGAGCAACGCGTGACCGAGGTGGCTCTATGGCGTCGCAGGCCCGAGGACGTCGCCGACATCGTGGACACGATCGCGTCGATCGCCCCGTTCCTCGACGACGGGACAGGTCGGCAGACCGGCCGTCTGTTCGGGGGCGCCATGCGTGTCCTGGCGGACCGCGCCGAACAGGCGCGGCGGAGGCGTCGGCAGGATGGGCTCACCACGGCGTGGAGGGCGGCGCGCGGCTGGTCGACCCTCCTTGCCGCCCTGCCGGGCGACCCCCACGGCAGCTCACCCGGACGTCGTCACGGCCGATGCTGAGTCCGCGACCTGGACTGCCGAACTGGCCCGCCTTCGACGCCGAAGACACGCCCCAGCACTGGGCGGTCGCGTCGAAGGCGTGGGCAAGCGATCGGCCGGCCGCATCGCCAGGCGTACTGCCTCTGGCGCTGGGCGGAGACAGTCTGCTCGCAGCCGGTCGATCGTCCGAAGCACCCGACGTCCTCCGTCGCGCTGCCGACGCGGCGGCCGAGATGGTCCCGCTCCTCGACCCGTATCACCGACCTTGCGGGGCGGGCACGGATCTCTCTGGAGGAAGGTGCTGCAGCCCCTGCCGCCCACTGCGCGGCCCTACGGCCTGACGGTTCGCGAGATGTCGGTGCTCTCTCTGCTTGGCCCATGGCAGCACGAACCGCGAGATCGCGGCGACCCTGTTCATCAGCGAGAAGACCGTATCCGTACACGTCTCCAACATCCTTCGCAAGCTCGACGTCACCAGCCGGGTCCAGGCGGCCATGCGGGCCGACCCGCGAGGACCTCGTTCCTGAGCCGTTAGCTCCCTGACGACGGCCCGACCGGTCCTCGAATTAGGGAGTTCTCTGGATGCCGCCACCCGCCCTTAGTCTCAGGCTCCTTGAGACGACGACCCCGCAGCCCCGTGGGTGCGCGACCGAAGGGAGCAACATGAGCACGACACAGACAACCGGCAGCGATCTGCACATGACCAAGGAGTGCCCGGAGTACACCGGTCAGGCTGGCTCCTTCTGCACCATCACCTCATCGAACATCGACGCCATCCCGGCGGGATCGAAGGTGGTATACCACTCGGCCGCCGGCGAGAAGACGATCGAGAGTGACCTCACCATCACGTTCGGTGACGAAGAGCTTGTGTCCGGCCACGTTGTCTTCAACTTTGAGAGCAACACGGGGACCCTCACCCTCACCGGCGACTCCGGCGAGCTCACTGGCTTCAACGCCGAGATCGACGTGACTTCCGTCGGCGATGTGGCGCACTGGGACGGCACCTACAGCCTCACGGTACCCGTGACGACGTGACGACCGGGTCATCTGGGGATGCCTCGTGTAACCAGCGCCGATCGGTGTCATGCTGCTGAGATGGCCAATTCCAGTGGGTACGCCGACGTCAACGGGCTCCACATGTACTACGAGGTGCACGGCGAGGGCACCCCGTTGATCCAACTTCACGGCGGAACGTGCACGAATGACCAACTGGAGGTCGCGTTCTTCGCCGAGACCTTTCAAGTGATTGCACCGGAG
Source organism: uncultured Actinomycetota bacterium (assembly GCA_963820035.1). Classification (GTDB taxonomy): domain Bacteria; phylum Actinomycetota; class Actinomycetes; order Propionibacteriales; family Nocardioidaceae; genus JAWWPG01. Next base: position 393,647 of record CAWFYK010000002.1, read on the forward strand.
CAGATGGGTCACGGTCGAACCGGGGACGACCCTAGCCGCCCGTTCCACTACCACGACATGGCCGAGGACACGGTCGCGCTGTTGCGTCATTTGGAGATCGAAAGAGCGTTGTTCCTCGGGTTCAGTGATGGGGGCATCATCGGACTCGACATGGCGATCCATCACCCGGAGCTGGTGTCAAGACTCGTCGTTACTGGCGCAAACTACAACAAAGATGCGTACTCGGCAGGAGGCTGGGAATTCATTATGACCGCCGACCCTGACGACTGGCCGCAGCAGGAGCACGATGAGTACACCCGACTCTCCCCTGACGGACCGAGCCATTGGCCTGTCGTTCTCGAGCGGCTACGTCGCATGTGGCTCCTGGAGCCCAACCTCACCCCCGACCAGCTGGGACGCATCACGTCGCCGACCCTCGTGGTCGCAGGCGACCGAGACATGATCCAGATCGAACACACTGCCGCGCTCTTCAGGGCCATCCCGAAAGCGCAGCTATGCGTCGTACCCGGCACCGGACATGGGGCACTGCCGCTGGAGACCATAAAGGCCTTTCTGCGCGCTGAGGAGGTAATTGCGGACTGACAAGGTGCTCAGTCGCTGAACATCTGAGACATAGGCGGCGCACGACACTACTTAGGCTGCGGCGCAGCCGTTCTGTCAGCGCGGCACGGTCAAGGGCCGAAGAGCCGCTCACCTCGCGATGGGCGTCCAGGAGCGGCGGCGTCGGTTGCTCTCCCACTTACCTGTTGGCGAGGCGAGACCATCACCACCGGCTGGGGCCGCCCTTGGCGGTGACGGACAGCCACAGCGCGAGGCTTGTACCGGGACTGTCACCCAATCCGATTCAGTGGTAGGCGTCGCTGCGGTGGGAGACCTGTAGGACCACGACGGTGGATTCGGCGTCATCGATTTCGTAGATGATCCGGTACTGTCCACGCCGGGCGCTCCATTTGCCATCGAGCGGCGGGCGCAGCCGTTTCCCAACCCTGTGCGGATTCTCCAAGAGGGCGCCGTTGACGAACTCGAAGGCGGCTGCAGCAACGGCCTCGGGGAGGGTCTCTGTCAGCGCACGCCCGGCACTTCGGGCCATCTTAATCCGGTAGGTCACGAGGTGCGTCGTCGACGGGCCATCAGGTCCCGCAGCCCCTCAGCATCAACGGTCTCGCCGAGAGCCACCTCGCGCTCTGCCTGCGCGAGGTCTCGCATGGTCTTCTCGTCTTGGAGGATGGCGAGGGTCTCCTCGAGCGACTCGAGGTCATCAACCGCAACGACGACCACCGATGGTTCGCCGTTCTTGGTGACCGTGACCCGCTCGTGCGTGTCGTGAACGCTGTCCACGACGGCGCTGAAGTGCGTCTTCACCGACGCCAGCGATTGAGTGCTCATGACCAGTATTCTAGTCAACGCTAGGGTTGGGGGCAACCGGCTCTACACAGCGCCTCTCATCGTGGCGCAGCATGCACGGCGTCCCGGTTCACGGGTCAACCTTCATCGACGCTGCGCTTGACGTCGGAGGTCGCCACGACGCCAGCCAACCATTCGACGATCAGCTGGGCAGCGGCTGGAACATCGCTCCCAAGGTGTGAACGCAAGCGACCTCCACTTGACCGGTGCCGCACTTATTCCCCATTTATTGCGTCAAGAACTCTCCTCAGCAGGCACGATCCAGCAATCAGCCGCACAAGTTGACGAAGGCGTCTGCGCAGGTCACCGCGCGCGTTGGCAAACCAGCGCACACTCGCGGACCGAGGGGCGCCGCGACAAGGGGTCGCAGGTTCAAATCCTGTCAGCCCGACCGCAAAATCGCCTCTGGCCAGGCATAACGCCGAGTCAGCATGGTCCTTGGATTTGAAGTGGATCGCGGAAATGGACGTTTATTAGTCGGAAACGCCTGGGCAACGATGTCGAGGCATGGAGCAACTCGCTCGACCCTTCGAGATGATATCGTTGAGTTGATATCGGAGGTGGTAGCCGTGGAACAGATCCTGATCCGCAACCTTCCCGCAGGCACGAAGGCAGCACTCAAGGCGCGCGCCGAGCAGCATCGCCATTCCGTGGAAGCGGAGGCACGCGAGATCCTGACCGAAGCCCTCGATCGCGAGCCCATGACCCTCGTCGACCTGCTCAGCACCGATGAAGGCGGCGACATCGAGTTCGAGCCCGAACGCCTGGGCCTGACCGCCCGCACCCCGGATCTGTGACCCGGCCGGCGCAGTACGTGCTCGACACCAACGTGGTCTCTGCACTTCGAGTCCGAGGACGGAGCCAGCAGGTCGAGTCGTGGGCGGCATCAGTTCCTGTTGCCGATCAGTTCGTGACCGCCACGACCATCGCCGAACTCGAACGAGGCGTGGTCGCCAAGGAACGATCCGATCCGGCTCAAGGCGAAGTCCTGCGGCGGTGGTTCGACGAACGAGTCCTGCCGGCGTTCGCCGGTCGAGTCCTGCCGTTCGATCTGCCAGCGGCACGGGTCCTGGCAACCTACCGGGTTCCCGAGCACGCCCCACTCGACGATGCACTCATCGCCGCCGTGGCCCAAGCCGCTGGTATGACCGTCGCGACCCGGAACATCCGACACTTCGAACCCCTCGGCGTCGCCTGCCTCAACCCCTGGGATCCTCACCCCAGCTTCTGAAGGCTTTGGCCGACTCCGGTTCGGGGGATCGAACGCCGTGCTGCCTCAGATCCACTGCCAGTGGCGACGATGGGCGTCGATGGCCCAGATGCTGATCCGGTCGACATCGGCTGTCCGGGGTAGTGGCGAGCGGCGCTCGTCGAGCAGCGACCGTACGGACGCCTCCAAGCGCGATATCTCGGCCGAGACCTCGTCACGGGCCACCTCACCTCGCTTGACCGCGAGCACCCTCGCCCGTTCGCGGTCCGGCATGGGAAGACTGAGGTTGCCGGTGCTGGCGATTTCGAACCCCTGGTAGGCCAGTCGCAGCGCGTGGCTGCCGTACTTGACGTCCCACCCGAACTGCTCGATCAGTTCCGGCCGGTTGGGAACGTTGCGCTTGGATTGCCCGAGCATCCGTTGATGCTGGGATCGCATGTAGCCGAGGAACCGCTCGACAGAGAGCTGCGACAGAAAGGCTGCGCGAAGCGCCCGCAGCTCCTCACCCAGCGGCGTCACGACGACCAGGGACGCCTTGGGTGCGTAGAGCGGAAGCATGACGGTGGGGTTTCCCACGATCGCCAGCCGCAGGTACTTCCTCAACGAGTAAAGGACCAGATCGGTGTCCCCGGGCCCGCTCCGGACCCCTTCCGGCTGCGTGCGCCAGATGTAGTCATCACGTTGCCGTTCCACTCCCAGCACCCACTCGGGCGGCTCGATGTAGACGCCCATCTCGTCGTGGTCGTCGGTGCCCTCGATGGCGATGCCATGCACGCCGCTCCCGACGACTGAACGCAGGATCTCATTGGGGAGCGCCACACCGGAGTCTCCGTACTCCACATTGACCTGCGCGGACATGCTAGGCACGGTAGCCCCGCGCACCGCGGGGAGAAAGCGATTTGGCTCAGCCAGACCAGTCCGGCATCTGGTGGTAGGGCGGGCGGGCTTCGAACCCGCGACCCAAGGATTATGAGGACTGGACCTCCAAACCCTCGTGCGGACAGCGTTTCGCCGCCAGAGCCGGCGACCTTCGGTGGCCGAAGCCTTCGCTGTTCGAGGCGCGATGCGGCTTGCGTATGGTATCAGAGTGATACCATACGTGCATGGCGTTGACATTGCGTACGGACGAGGAGTTAGACCGGGCTCTTGCCTCGTTGGCCGAGTTTGAGGGTGCCTCGCGGCAGGAGGTCATCCGCCGCGCGGTCCTGGATCGGTACGAGAGGAGCGGGCACGCCGCACGAGTCGAAGAGAGTGCCTCGCGTCTGATCGAGAAGTGGGGCGACGTGCTCGATCGACTGGGCACTGTGTGAGTGACGTCGAGTACCTGGATCTGGAAGATGCGCTTCGGCTGGTGCGCGCCTTGGGCGCCGGACCCGTACGTGACGTGGGTCTGCTGGACTCGGCGATGGCGAGAGCACGGTCAAGCGCGTTCGGAGAGGATGCCTACGCGACCTTGGCGCTCAAGGCGGCGGCGCTGTTGCATTCGCTCGCCCGAAACCATCCGCTCGTCGATGGGAACAAGCGGCTGGCCTGGCTGGCGACCGTCGTGTTCCTCGACTTGAATGGTCAGCAGCCTGATCTCACCGATGTCGCCGCCTTCGAGCTCGTCATGGAGGTCTCTCAGGGACTGCTCGACGTAGCCGAGATTGCCGGCAGGCTCGACCTGCGCGGAGGTCGATAGCCCGTCATTGGTCGGGCACACCCACGGATGCGGGAAGGCTGCGCGACATGCGCGACGCGCTGCCCTTCACGAGGCCATGACCGTGGTCGTGCTCCCCAGTCTGGATTTCGGCGAGCCGGGGCGCGGGTCGCGGTTGGAGGGAACCTCGGGTAACCCATCTGTAGCTGCCCCGTCGTTTCCGCCACGAGTCTTCAACTCGCGGCGGGGCGGGCCCGTTGGGCGATGAACTGCTCTAGGTCGGCGACGGATACGACGGCATCTCCCTGCGATTCGTCGAGTCGATCAATGATCCATTGCCGCATCAGGGTTGTGCCGGGGATTCCGGCCTCGGCCGCGCGCTGCCGTACCCGGTCAAGCAGCGGCTTGGGAAGCCGGATCGACGTCGACACCAAGATCTCGCCGGCCACCCGGTCGTCCCCGACCGCCCTCTCGAGGTCCGCGCTCACGTCGGTGTTGTCGTAGTGGTCGCGTAGATCATCCAGTCGGCTCAATGGTTTGGCTCCCTTCGCGCGGAACAAGCGCTTCTCGCTTCCTTCATGTCTCGATCGGTGACGATGAGATCTCGACCGTCAGCGCGCCTTCGGCGACCCGACCGGCGAGCGCCGGTCAGAGCGTACCACGCTGTGGTACAGAGCGCTGCGTACGGGGCGCCCGGAGATGCGCCCTACGCCAAACCCGGCCGCGCATCGCGCGGACGGCCTGAGCGTTTAGCCTTGTGTGTATGGGTGCACCATCTGATCTTGTGTTCGATCCGAACGATGTCGGACCGGACGGTGTCGTCGAGTGCTGGATCTCCCAGGGGCCCCGCGCGGAGGATTCGCAGTTCGATCCGCGACCAGGTGACCGCGTGTCGGTCATCGACGAGGACTTGCAGGCGATGTTGGGTCGAGTGGTGAGCCGTGATGGCAACCGGGTCTGGGTGCAGGTCGAGATACCCGGGCTGTTGTCTGAATCCGCCTGAAGCGATGACTGGTCACCGTGCGACCGAGACTGTCCCGCTGACCGAAGCCAAGATGCATCTGTCCGAGCTGGTCGCCCGCGTGAACGCTGAGCACGCGCGTGTCACCGTGACGGTGGACGGGAGGCGGGCAGCGGTGCTGATCGCGCCCGACGATCTGGAGTCGCTGGAAGAGACCATCGCGGTCCTCTCGGACACGAACGCGATGCGCCAGCTTGTCGACTCTGAAGCTGAGCTGGCCCGGGGCGAGGTTGTAACGGCGGAAGAACTGCGAGACGCGATGTGGCATCGTCGGCCTTCGGCGTGACTTGCTTCTTCGCCACCGTCAGCTCGACTCCGAGCCGGAAGAGGGTCCATCCCTCTCCGCGAGAGTTTCGAGAAGCTCGGAGAGGTCAGCGGAGACGGGTGGCTTGGCGATGTAGTGGTCGCGGGTGATCTGGCTTGAGGAGTGGCCGAGCTGGCGTGAGGCGAGCTCCGAGGTCGTTGCTTCGGAGATCAGGGTCGCCACTGTCTTTCGGAATGTGTGGGGGGTGACCCACTCGAATCCGGTGTCTTTGCGGATCTGTCGCCACCGTCGGTCGATGTTGACCACCTGGTGCCAGTTGCCGGTGCGGGTGGCGAAGACCGCGTCGTACTCGTTGGGCGTCGCGAACTCGCGGCGCACGCGGAGTAGTTCTGCGGCAAACGGCGGCAGGACCACGGTCCGCCGGCTGGACTCGGGCTTCGGCGTTGGCTTCCGGTAGGTGCCTTTGCCCGGTCTCGGTCTTGATCGTGCCGGCCACCGTCAAGGTGGGCCGATCGGTGTCGAGGTCGAGGTCGCTCCACCTCAGCGCCAGGACCTCGCCGATGCGACAGCCGGTGGCGAGCATCAGGGCGATGATGTCGGCCATGTCGACGCTGGGTCTCGGCCCGGGGCGATCGGCGTGACCCAGCGTCGTACGGCTGCACGGATCTCGACCAGGTCTTCGACCCATAGCGCCCTGGTCTCCTGTCTGGGCTGATGCACACGGCTGGTTCCTCGAGCCGGGTTCACCGGGATCGCATCGTGTCGGACGGCGATGTCGAGCATGGCCCCGAGGACGAGTTTGGCCTTGCGCTGCCGGTTCACGCTCTGCTCGCGCAGCTTCAGCAGGAGGCGGTCCAGCCGACCGGTGGTGGCTTCGCGCAGCTTGAGCCCGCCGGTGCTGGGCAGTACGAGGCTGTCAGCACGCGGCGGTACTCGTTGATCGTCGACTGTTCGATCCGCCCCTCGGTTTCGAGCCCGGTGATCCAGAGGTCGGCGAGGTCGACCAGGCGGGTCTCAGCGGTGACCAAGTCACCGCGTCGACCCGAACCGAGCTGCGACGCAGAAGAATTTCGCACAGGGCTCGGTGGGCGTCCGGTACCGCCAACAGATCCCTTCCAATACCTCCCGGTGGTCCCGCCACGGACGCCCACGCCGTCCGCCCCTCACCGGCAACATCGGCTCCACCACAGCCCAGAACTCATCCGAAATCAACCCGTCACGCACCATGCCCGCGATCATCACCGACCACGAGGACCAGAATTCGGAGACACGCTCTAGGCGCAGCGGTCGCTCGGTGACAGCCGAAATGCATAGTCTCGCATCATCACCCGCCGGGCGTGGCCGCCGATGGCTGGTCACGGGGGCCCTCGTCGATAAGGGCCAGCAAGGCCTGAACGGTCGCCGGTTGGCTCTGCCGCCGCGGCGTGACGGCGAGGAGCGTACGTCGCGACGCCATGTCCAACTCGGCGTCGACCGTCACCCGGGCGCACAGCGGCGGCGCGTCATGCACGATACGGAACGTGATCTACGGATGGCGGCGTCGGTATCCGGCGAGGAGACCGACGAGATCTACGGCTTCGGACGCCAGATGTGGACCGCGATCTCGCGCATCCGCTCACTGAAGCGTCCATCGGGGCTTGCTTTCGCGAGCAGGTCCCGCAGCGCGGCTTCGAACTCAGCGATCCGGTCCTCGAAGAGGTGCGGAGCCGCGGTCGACAGCGAGAACACGCTGGCGACGATCTCGTCGGCGCTTCGGAGAACGGTGCGGCCGGGTACGGCGATCCGGCTCGGGCCGACGAAACCGGCGGCGCCGAATATCCCGGCCTCAAGTTGCCCTCGGTCGACTTCGCTCATGGTGACGTTCGGCAAGAAGCCCTGCCCGGCGCGTCGGCGGGAGCCGAGGAAGCTTTCGACCAGCCTCTCGATCTCCGCCCTCGGCGGTCGCGGATCCGGCAGAGGTTCGTCGCCGTCGATACCTTGGTGAGTGGTGGCATGCACCTGCACGAGCGCACCATCGGCGCTCAAGACCTGATACAGCAGACCGGCCACCCTCGCTCGATCCATCCAGTGGAACGACTGCGCCAGCGCGGCGACGCGAAACGGGCCGAGGTCAGGCGAAATGTCTTCGGCCCGCTGGTTGAGCCAGGTCACGTTGGTGATGCCCGCCGGCTCAGCCTGTCGGGCTGCCTCGGCCAGCATTCCAGCGTCGGGGTCCAGGCCGGTCGCCTGCTCGAAGCAGGGTGCCAGCAGCAAGGTCAGCGACCCCGGCCCACAGCCCACGTCAAGTAGCCGGCCACGACCGTCAAGGGACAACTCAGCCACCAGCGCGTCGACCAGCTCGCGCGGGTAAGGCATCCGCCCGCGCACGTAGTAGGCGGCGCTGCCGGCGAACAACGACGGATCCCATTCCCACGCGCGGTCGCCCATCTGCCCAGTATCACGCAGGCCCCCGGATCTGGTTTTCCCGCCCGGCCGTGATCACCATGCCGTTCGTCACTCTGGCAGGAACGCGATTGAGCGCAATGCTCAGGCCTTGGCCAGGTACGTCGTCCTGCAGCTCCGCAAATCGCGAAGCCATGAATCGCGCAGCTGTGACATCACCCGGTGCTGACGCGGGCCGAGTTTGTGTCAGCACCTACCTGGCTGGGGGTGGGTTCGGGGGGGCGACACGACCGAAACGGACGTCCCGGCTCTTCAAGACCTGCCCTGTCGGATGAGATCGTGGTGTTGTTCTGCGACGGCGGGCGCCACACTGGTGCGGGTCCGAGTGTTCGGCTGGGCATCGACGTGTCGAGGATGAGCTGGCCCGAGCCCCGATCGAGCCAGTACTGGTTCGGGTAAACAGTGGCCGTCGCGTGCGCGCCGAACCACGCACGACGCGGCCACGGCGCTGGAGGGACGCGACTCATCAGTGCTGGCGAGCGGCCCATAGTCCAGCCGAGCGCGGCGGTGAGGGCGGGCTCGTGAGTGCCGAGCGGGTCGAAGACCGAACTCATCTCGCGGCCGTACCCGCTCACCGACACCATGTAGTAGCTATGCCCGCACCGAGGGCCTGCACGGCGCAGGCACCATGCACCGAACTCCCACGGGGACATCGAAGTGAATGTGTTGCGCTTCGGCGCGAGCGTGGTATTGGACTGGAACTTCTGGAGCCGCAAGCTCCTACACCTCGCCGACCCGGGACTGGAGCTGCTCGACGAACTCACGCAGGGCGCCATACTCGATCTCAAGGTGGATGTTGCACGCCATGCCGGCTGATAGCAGGGCGGGGCCCCCATTTCGCACACCATCTCCACCGGCGACAGTTAGCGAAGCGCGTTCAGCTCGTCGAGGGCGCGATAGCCGCGCTTGACCACCCCTGGGACGACATCGTGGCGCCCGTGACGGATGGGGATCTCGAGCATGTGGAGGATATGTGTCGCTGCGAGCACCGCCGCCCCCTCCCAGCCGACCAGGTCGAGGATTCTCGTCCACAGCCGCCTTCGGACACCGTCCAGCAACCCAACCAGCTTGGCGCGATGGCGGACCAACTCACGCAGCTCCCGGGTCTGCGGCGGCCCGATCCACGCCTCGGGCAGGCGACCCATCCGCAACAGGTCCGCCAGATCCTTCGTCCCGGACATCGTTCTTCACCTGCGGTACTCGAACATCTTCACCCCCAACGGATGCGCCAGATGCACCCGTGCGCCGACATCCTGCAAGGCGTCGACCGCCCAATACCACCCGTAAGTGGCCTCCAACACCACCTCCGGGTCCACCCCGGCATTGGCCGTCACCGACCTCAACCGGTCGACGTCGTTGAGGATCTGAAGCGTCTCCAACACCTCACCGTCGGCCGCGGTACGAACGATCACACTGCGTCGACGGTGCAATCGGTACCAACGAACTGCTTCCCTGCGTACTCTGACATCAGGGGCCTCCTTCGTTGTAGCCGTGAGTACACCCCCAGCATCCGCCGGGGCCGCACGAGGAGCGGAGGCCCCCGCTCCTTCATCGCATCAGGATCGGTAGGGCGGGCTGGACACAGTTGCCGGACCGAGTGGCGGGGAACATGCGGTCGCAGGTTCAAATCCTGTCAGCCCGACCGAAAAACCGCCTCTGACCAGGCATAGCGAGATGTCAGCGCGGCGTCGGAATTGACGTGGATCGCGGGAATGGAGGTTTACTAACCTCCCTGTTTCACGCGGCCTCGAGATGGACTCTGTTTTGGTCGGCTTGGCGGCTGGCCCCCGGTTTGATGGCGTGCGGGTATGAGGATGTCCCGAGTTCCACGGGACTCGGGACATCCTCATGGCCCAACTCAACCCGGCCAGGGATACTGACACCATCGCCGCGATCGACAGCGGCACGTAGACATCGAAGATCAATCCTCAAACCCCACCACTTCGCGCGGGGCACTGCCAACGGCGTCCATCAATGCCCGGCCGGGACATCATCGCTATCCGGAAGGAGATCGTCCGAAATGGGCTCTACAGTGCCGGGCATGTCAGAAATCGGAACGGATTGGCGGGTGGTCGATGGCGTTGTCACGGCATGGTTCGACGCGCCGTCGCTGATCGAGGGGGCTGCGCTGGCCGGTCGCATCGTGGAGCTTTCGGCCGAGATCGTGGTCGACCTGCGCGCGACAGGCATGCGGGTGCGCCTCGAGTCAAACGAGCACGCCTCGGCGGTGTCGGCGGCCGCGCGGGATCTCGGGCTGGCCGCGAACCCCGCCGTTCTGCAGCACCTGAGCGTCGTGTTCGAATCCGCCAACCCGTCCGTGGTGAGGAGGTTCTGGCAGCCCGTGCTCGACTACGCGCCTGCGGAGGACGGCGGTTTGGCGGATCCGTTGCGGCGCGACCCCGCGATACGGATCCGGCAGTCGACCGAGCCACGGCCGTTGCGAAACCGCATCCACCTCGACGTGGTGCGGCCGGCCGCGGCGGTCGAGCAGGCGAGTCTTGGTGTGGCATCGGGACCGTTCGGGGTGTGTCACACCGACCCCGACGGCAACGAGGTCGATCTGGTGCCCGGCGAGGCGCTCGGCGAGAGGATCGGGACAGCCGACTGGCAGGCGGTGTTCAGCGCGATGGCGTGCTACCGCATCACCTCGCCGACGCAGCAGCGTGATCTGGCCGCGGCAGCAGCGGCGCTGGCCGTTGACACGGGCTTCCCGTTGCTGGTCGACCTGCGCCCCGGGCTCGTGATCATCGAAAGCGGTAAGGACCAATGGGAGCACGACGCCCACGGCCCCGAACTCGACTTCACCGACCTGGCCGGAAACCTCCAGACCGCTGCCCGTGAACTCGGGGCCACTGCGGATCCGGGGCTGCCACGCTTCGTTCAGCTCTTCTTCGACGCCGCCGACGTCGCCGCGGTCCGCGCGTTCTGGGTCGCCGCACTCGGATACACGCACGACCGGCGAGCCGGGGTCAGCGACATCCACGATCCGCGGCGGCTGAACCCGGTGCTGGTGTTCCAAGAGCTAGACGCTTCCGAGACGGAGCGGCGCCAGCAGCGCAACCGCATCCACTTCGAGCTCGCTGTGCCGTCGGACCTCGCGCAGGCGCGCCTCGCTACGACGATCGCAGCCGGTGGCCGGCTCCTTGACGAGTCGGAGGAGCGCTGGCGGGTCGCCGACCCTGAAGGCAACGAAATGGTGATCGTCAGTGGGGCATGAGCTCGCGTTCGGCTGTGCTGCATGCGTGGCGGTTTCCATCAACGAGCGCTGGATCTCCGCCGCAATCAGCATCGAACACGCCCGCAACGCTTGAACGCCACGGACGACGCACCGTATAACGACAAAGATGGTGCGTGCCGACGGCTCGGCCTCGAGCCACGCTTGACGCAAGCTACTGCCGGATCTGGTGCCGACCACCCAGTTCGATCGCGAGGCGAAGGGTGCCTGTTGCAGAAGGAGACGATTCCGATGGGCGGTCCCAGCTCGGGAACAGCTCCGAGGGCTCCATGGCCCAACTCAACCCGACCAGCGACGCGACGATGACACAACGCATGTACCGTTTGACGCGTTGGCCGGACTGGTGCGATCTCGCGGCGCGAAGGGCGACTCGATCTCGGAGCCTCCGCGTCGGTCGTTGGGGGAACGCCGATCGGGGCGCACACTGAAGGGGAATGATCCCGTCGACCGAGGGAGGCCAGGGTGGCCTACGCCCGAATGACCAGTGCCCAGGCGACCACTAGTCGAGCGAGAAGACTCGGCTGGCTCAGTTCCGTCGCGTTTATCGCTTTGGTAACGAGTGCGTGTTCCGGTGGCGGATCTTCGTCAGCCGGAACGCCGACGTCACCGTCAGAGAGCGGCCCGACCACCAGCATTGCCCCGTCGACCGGCGGCACTTCCACGTCGAGTGGGACTGGCTCTCCGACGAGTCCGACCTCGTCCTCGCCTTCGGGCACTCCGACCACCGGTGCGCCCACTCCAGCACCCTGTCGCACGTCAGACCTCGCCGTCGTCTTGCGAGGTTCGCAAGCAGCTGCAGGCAGCACCTTCTCCCACCTGGTGCTGACCAATACGACGGGCCACTCGTGCGTCACGGGAGGGTTCGCCGGCGTCTCGTACGTCGGTGGCGGCAACGGGACCCAGATCGGCGCGCCCGCGCGGCGCGTCTCTGCGGGCCAGTCCCATCCGCTGGTTCTGCAGCCGGGAGGACGCGCCTTGGCCACACTCCAGCAGGCCAACGCGGCCAACTACCCGAGTGGTCGGTGTCAGCCCACACACGCTGACGGGCTCCGGGTCTACCCGCCGAACCAGACGGCGGCGGTGTTCCTCCGCCAACCCACCCTGGCTTGTGCCAAGCGAACCGCCCACCTGCTTAGCATCGCGCCGTTCCGAGCGGGCTGACTGACGTCCTAGTGATAGTGCACCGTCTGCGAGAGGCGGCTCGGTAGGCCGAAGTCACGTCCCCGGCGTCGGCGGTTGCGAGAGCGCCTGGCACGGTTGGCTCTCGAGGGCCCGGGGACTTTAGGGTTGCCTCATGACGCGTCCCTGCAAGGTCGGTGTTCAACTGCCTGAGGTGGAGGCGTTCGTGCCGTGGCCGCAGTATCTGGACTTCGCGCGGCGGGCAGAGGCTTGCGGCTACGACTCGATCTGGGTCGGTGACCATCTGATCTACGACCTCCCGGACGGATCGACCCGGGGACCATATGAGGCGTGGACGACGATCGCAGCAATCGCGGCTGTCACTGAACGAGTGGCCATCGGCCCGCTCGTTGCGTCGACGAGCTTCCACGCTCCGGCCATGCTGGCTAAGCAGGCCGCGACGGTGGATGCGATTTCTCAAGGCAGACTGATCGTGGGACTCGGAGCCGGCTGGAATCGACGAGAGTACGACGCGTTCGGCTTCCCCTACGACAGGCGCGTCTCGCGCTTCGAGGAGGCGCTGACGATCATCGCCGCTCTGCTGAGGGAAGGGCGGACTACGTTCCACGGTCAGTTCTACGACATCGACGACTGCGTGCTGGACCCGCGGCCGTTCCAAGCTGGAGGGCCGCCGATCATGTTGGGTTCCCACAGCCCGCGCATGCTGAGCATTGGGCTGCCAGTCGTGGACTCCTGGAATGTCTGGTGGAGCAGCTACGGGAACTCGGTCGAGCGGTTCACCCAGATCAAGGCCAACGTCGACGCGGCCATGCCGCAGGGGCGCCACGTCGAGGCGACGGCTGCTGTGCTGGTCACGCTCCCGGGCGGGAGGGGCCGCGTGATGGGGGACATGTACGACGCGCGGGCCACCACAGTCACGCCCGACGACCTCCCCGACCATGTACGCAGCCTGGCGGAAGCGGGTGCGACTCACCTGCAGCTCGTACTCGATCCCGTCACAGCCGAAACAATCGAGATGATCGGTAGCGCGCTGGCCGATCTCGACCGGTGACCGTCTGCACGACGCGACTGTCACGTTATTGGGTACGGCGGACACCACCGAGGTGTCACCAAGCTCGAGATCGATGACGACGTGTGCGAGCACCGCCATATCCGGTCCTGCTCTGCCTGGAGCACGCTCATGACGACGACAGGGAAACCTCTGACCGCGGTCGCAAGCCCGGTGCTGTAGCACCCAAAGCTGTCGTTCGACTCGCGTGTCCTTTCGAGGCTCGGGAGGGTACGACGTCATACTGAGGCATGCCTGGCACCCTCAGGGCTCGTGTCCTGCCGGAGTCGCAACGCCGTACGTTGAGCGAGCTGACCGAAGATCTTGATCTGACTTCGGGAGACTCGGCGTCAAAGATCTCCGCGTTCTGGACGATGCTGACGCTGTCGGCGATCATCGCTACCGCGGGCGTGCTGTCGGACTCGACGGCCACAGTGATCGGGGCCATGATCATCGCCCCGCTGTCCACACCGATCATGGGCATCGCCTTGGGGATCGTGAAGCGTGAACGCAGAGGGGCGACCCGCTTCGTGCTGTTCGGCGGGCTGTTGGTGATCGGGATCGGCGCGGTCTTCTCGGCAGCCCTGCCGGGTTCGTACGACCTGTTGGGCAACAGCCAGATCGCGTCACGGACGTCGCCGGGGTTGCTGGACGTCGTGGCCGCGGTGGCCACCGGATTCGCAGGTGCGGTGGCCCTGTCTCGCCGCGATGTCGCTGCGGTCCTGCCCGGTGTCGCGATCGCGATCTCGCTGGTCCCACCGCTCGCGGTCGTGGGAGTGTGTCTCGGACAGGGGGCCGGCTGGTTGGCCCTGGGAGCGCTGCTGCTTTTCCTGTCCAACCTTCTCGCGCTCGTGCTGGCCGGAACCATCGTCTATGCGGTGCTCGGCTACGGCGCGGTCGTGACCAGCATGGACAAGGCTCGGCGCCGCGCACGGGTAACGGTGAGTCTGCTCTTCTTCGTGGTGGCGCTGCCCCTCGCTGCCAATACAGTCGCGACGTACCTGATCAGCATCTGGACGGCACGCGTCGAGACCACCGCGACCGCGTGGATCTCGAGCGTCCCCGATGCCTCCATCACGAGCGTGAACAACACGTCACAGACCATCTACATCCAGGTCCAGACGACAGGAGACCTACCGCCGGTGTCGGAGCTCCTCACTGATCTCCAGGGAAAAATCCCCAACGGGCTCAAGATTGTCGTCGAAACAACGGTCGGCCAACATATCGATGCCGGAACAGTCGGCCAGTAACGGGAAGCGTCGACCTCCGATTTTCCGGCCGCCGCGAGGCGCTCGGCTTACTGGTAGATGGGTAGCTCAGCCAAGCGGTGGCATGGATGAGGGCGGACCTCGAGCAGGTCAACCCTGGCGGCTCGACCGGAACAACCCGACGGCTCGACCGGACCAACCCAGGCCCTTCCGCTGTATTCGTGGGTCATTGTGCTGGGATTCGGCCGGGGAATGGGGGGCAGTAGCTGCCGAGGGCCAGCATGGCCAGTGCCATGAGGGTGTGCCGATGTTGGTCCGCGCCCGGGGTTTGGGTGCCTGCTCCAGCGGCCCGCCAGTCAAGGGCGGGAAGTCGAACGGCTACCTGCGGAGGCCCCGTCTTGCTCGATCCACGCATCCTTGGGTGTGCGTGGACGATCGGGCATCGTCGGGTGCAGATGTAGACGAAAACGCGTGACAACCAGGATGTGCTGGGGCTACCCTGCGGCAAGGGGTGGGGTCCGCTGGCGTCGCCTCGAATTGTGGTTGACAGAAGGACTCTGCGATGACCGATCTGATCTCATTCCGACCGTTGAACGTGACTCTGAGACCAGGTTCCCCGGCGCTGCTGGCTTACGCTGAGCGAGCAGCGATTTCGGACACCGACATCGCGGTGGGCTTCCATCCACGCCCCGACCTAAATATGACCAATCGGGGCGGTCATACCGTCACCGACTTGTGTTTTGTCAACCGCTACCTCGGCGGTGAGGGATCCTGGGATGACGGCGACCGCGTCGCTATCGACACGGCCCTCTCCAGCACGCTCACAGATCCCGGGCTGCAGAACGTCGTGCAGCAGTATTATGACTCTCCGATCTCAAGCACGATGCTGGCCTCTGACTACCTGGCGGGGGCCATAGCCGGCAGGTATTACAAGGACGACGCTGAGCAAACCGTGACCCAGCTTTACGCCGCCGGAGTGATTGGCGACGCCGACCCGGCAAGCACGATCATCAACCTCATGTTGCCCCGCGGCATCGTGCTCGTCGATGGCAACAGTGACGGGACAGACGCCGAAGCAGCGCATGCCGCCGCCGTACTCGTCGACGAAGACCAGGCTGACTCCACTCAAGGGCTAGGCGGCTACCACGGGTCGGTTCACGTCCGCGCCGCGGCCGCTGCTGGCGCCATCGGCGATGTCACTGTCTACTACTCGGTCGGTGTCTACTCCCAGGGCGCCAATGGCATCGTCGCGTTCGACGCACCGTGGAAAAACATCGCCGCCACGTTCTACCACGAAATCAACGAGTTCCGCACCGACCCCGACGTGGAAGACGTCATCAGGACGGGTAACGCGGCGCTGCTCGGTTGGTACTCCGCCAAAGGCGGCGAGATCGGCGATATCCCGATGTCACTGGCGGGAGCAAACCTTTCCCTCATCATGCAGGAAGTCCAACTGGCCGACGGCAGTAGCCAACCGGTGCAGTTGATGTGGTCCAACGCTGTTGATGGACCTGAAGGCCCGATCGATACTCCACACTGACGGGTCCCCGCCAAACTGTTCGAGGGCAGGAGGTTTTCGGGGTCTGTCAGGGAAAAGGTGTGGGCGCGGTCTCATCTCAGTGGCTTTCTGCTGGCGCTCCTTCGGCCAGGTGTCATGAGCTAGGTCAGGGCAGCAAGACGATCTTGCCGCGGGTGCGCCGCTCGGCCAGCGCGGTGTACGCCGCCTGCACCTCGTCCAGGGGGTACGTCGCCGCCACGGGCACCACCAGGTCGCCGCTGGCGATCAGGTCTGCCAGGCCTGCCAAGGTGCGTGCTGTCGTGGACTCGTGCCCGAACACCACGCGGGTGCCGTTGCGTTGGGCGGCGTCGAAGTCTGCGATCGTCACCACGCGTTCCGGTGGGACGCCGAGTCCGAGCGCGAGATCGGTGTAGCCCTGCCCGAAACAGTCCAAGAACGCCACCGCACCCTCAGGTGCGGCGGCCCGCAGCCGCCCGGCCAGATCGTCGCCTCTGTTGACCGGCTCCACACCCACGCCCCTGAGCCACGCGTCGTTGTCGGGGCCGGCCACGCCGAGCACCCGCGCGCCGCCGTGCACGAGCAACTGGACCAAGACCGAGCCCACGCCGCCCGCCGCGGCGGTCACCACCAAAGTCCCACCCGACTGCGGAGCCAGCGCGTCGCGCATCGCGACCGCGGTGCCGCCCGCGACGTACAGGCTGCCCGCCTGCTCCCAGGACACCTGCTCGGGGCGACGGGTGATCTGCTCGGCCGGGACCGCGACGTACTGGGCGTGTGCGGAGCGATCCCCAGACCAGCCGATCACCTCGTCCCCGACGTTCCAGCCGGTCACCTCCGCGCCGGCATCGACGATGCGACCGGCGAAGTCGCTACCTTCACCCATCGGGAACGCTGCGGTCCGCTCGGGGTCCATTGCCCCTTCTCGGATCATCGCCTCGCCCGGATTGACTGACGTGGCGACCACCTGAACCACCACCCCGTCGGGAGCGGCCTCTGGGACATCCACCTCCCGGATCTTGAGCACTCCCACGCCGCCATACCCGTCCAGCCTGACCGCGCGCATCCGTGTCGCCATGCCTCCACCCTCCCGCAGTGACCAGCGAAAGGCGAGAGCGCCGATTGCCGTCGCCCCTGCCAGGGCCAACTTCTGACCTGCGACGAATACCGCACAGTACGGCGGTGCTTGGCCTCGCGGGTCGAGGTTGGCCGATAGGACCGCGCATGCCGACGCTGACTCCGCGACCTTCTCCATGACCGCGAGGACTGGGTGACCTGCGTCTACCCGGCTCAGGAGTGCTCTTCGGCCCTGATCATGTGAGGCCCCGGCCGAGACAATGGCAGGGTGACCCGCCTCCGTGGGCAGCGAGAAACCTTGCTCTTCGTCGTCTCGAGCTTTCTGCTGATCGCTGGCGGGGGAGCCTGGCTTGCCTCCGGCCTGGAGATCGCGCGCGTCCTCTGGGTCGCGGGCACGGTGCTCGGCCTCGTGTTTGCGCTCCTCTGGACGCTGAAGGCGATCCGCGATCGCCGGCCCAGTGTGGACGTGATCGCCCTCCTCGCGCTGGCCGGAGCCCTCGCGGTCGGCGAGCCCTTCGCGGGCGCCATGATCACGGTGATGCTCGCGAGCGGGCAGCTCCTGGAGGCGCGCGCCGCGATCCGGGCGAGGCGTGAGCTGAGCCTGCTCGTCGGGCGGGCACCCCGCACGGCACGGCGCCAGGTGGCAGGACGCGTCGTCGTCGTTCCCATCTCCTTGACGCCATCGGCAAAGCAGCCGCCCGATCCCCGCAGACCCTGAAGCCGGGGCCTTCGGTCACCCTACTGCTGGTCTGTGGTCCGTCGGTCACCGTCCTCAGACCACCGCGTGAGCCCTCGCCACTCGCCGCTGCACTGTCCCGAGGACGTGAGCTTCCCAGGACACCACCGGCCGTTGTCGAGGACCCCGACGGCCTTCGGTGGCACACGGGTCGGTAGTCGCTGGTGTCGGAAGCTGGCTCGAACGCGGGTCCGTTCCGCCATCAAGCGGCGAGGGCGTGCGGTGCCTCTCCCTAAATCGGCAGACAGGAGAGGCACCTGAGGACGGGTCGACGCCGCTTTGGTGTCGACCCTCCCCTCGGTCCAGCCTAAGCGGGGCTCAGGCGGAACGGCTGGAAACGCGCGAAACGCGCGAAACGCAAGCCTCTCAAGCACCGGTGCTTGTGCCGCAGCAATGAAAATCTCCCAGCACCCTTGGGTGGGGTGTTGGGAGCGCGAGTCACATCCTGGACTCACCTATGACACTACTCCTCCGTGCACGCGAGGTTGTCCCGGCTCTCGTGGAACTTGAGGTGGCGGTCCCCCGCCTGACGCCTGCCTTGCGGTAGGTGTTGGGCGTCCGCCAAAGACGACCCAAGGAGACAGGGGACCACCGTGAACAAGAAGTATCAGACGAGCGAGATCGACACGAGCATGCTGGCCGTGCCCGGGCAGGTGAGCGTGGTGATGGACGAGATCGCCGCCGACATGCGCGAGGGGTTGCTGGCCCTCGCGGTCGGTGCCGGGCTGCAGGTGATGGCCCAGCTGATGGAGGCCGACGTGACCGCGGCGTGCGGGCCGCGGGGCAAGC
The DNA here is from genome assembly GCA_963820035.1 of uncultured Actinomycetota bacterium. Lineage (GTDB taxonomy): Bacteria > Actinomycetota > Actinomycetes > Propionibacteriales > Nocardioidaceae > JAWWPG01. The sequence continues at coordinate 412,377 of CAWFYK010000002.1, forward strand.
ACGACCCGGACCGGACAGCGACCCGGCACGGCACCGAGGCCGGGTCGGTGACTCTGGGCGGCCGCAGGGTGCCGGTGACCGGCCCCGGGTCCGTGCCGCCGATGGCAGCGGCGAGCTGGCGGTGCCGGCCTACGAGCTGTTCAACTCCACCGAGCTGCTCGGCAAGATGGCGATGGAGAAGATGCTCGCCGGGCTCTCCACCCGCCGTTACCCGGTGGGCCTGGAGCCGGTCGGCGAGCAGGTCACCGCGTCGGCGAGGTCGACGAGCAAGTCGGCGGTCTCGCGCAAGTTCGTGGCGATGACCGAGACCGCGTTGGGCGACCTGCTCGGCAAGGATCTGCCGGGCTGGATCTGGTGGCGTTGATGATCGACGGCGTCTACTTCGCCGACCACCTGTGCGTGGTCGCGTTGGGCATCGACATCGACGGCACCAAGCACCCACTGGGATTGGTCGAGGGATCCACGGAGAACACCACCGTGGTCAAGGAGCTGTTGACCGGGCTACGCGACCGGGGCCTGGACACCACCAGGCCGATCCTCGCCGTGCTCGACGGCGCCAAGGCGCTCGCGGCCGGGATCAAGGAGGTCTTCGACTACCCGGTGATCGCCAGGTGTCAGCTGCACAAGCTGCGCAACGTGCGGGACCACCTGCCCGAGAACATGCGCGGACCCGTGACGAAGCAGATGCGCAAGGCCTACCACGCCGACTCCGCCCTCGAGGCCCAGGCACTGCTGGAGGCGTTGGCCAAGGAACTGGACAAGACCCACCCCGGCGCCGCCGGCAGCCTGCGCGAGGGCCTGGCACGAGACACTCACCGTCCTGCGGCTCGACGTCTCGCCGACCTTGGCCAGGACCCTTCGGTCCACCAACGCCGTGGAGTCGATGATCTCCATCAGCCGCGACCACTCCCGCAACGTCAAGCGTTGGCGAGACGGGCAGATGGCGCTGCGCTGGTGCGCCGCCGGCATGGTCGAGGCGAGCAAGCAGTTCCGCCGCGTGAACGGACACCTCCACCTGCCAGCACTACGCGCCGCCCTCGAGCAGCACGTCGGAGCCGAGACTGTCGGAGCCGACTGCAATGATCACGACGTGAGCGCAGCCTGATGCTCACCGGACCGCCACCGAAGTTCCACGGAACTCGGGACATCCTCGTGCACGCCCCCGAACGCACACGAGGCCCCCATCGGTCCGTGGGAGCCTCGTGCTCGACGGGGTCCCGGCCGGGCAGCCGATGGGTATGGGTGAGAGATCCCACCGGCTCGTGGAGCGTCCTTCCGCAAGGAGGCAGAGGGATGAGCTCGCGCACTCACGCTACGCCTACACGGCCCCCGTAGATAGGGCCGTCCTAGTTGATGGTTCCGCTCTTCAAGTGTGCACCCGCAGCCCGGCGGGCGACCCAGGCGTCTGCAAAGGGGCACTTTGCGGGTAACGAGTGCTCAAGTGTGCCCCCCTGTTGTGCTGCGCGGTTCCATGTCCCCGGCATGCCTCGCTAAGCACCGCGGACTTCACGCTACGCCCCTCCTGATCCCGAGACAACCTTGGGGCGGGTTGCCGGCTACTTGGGCTGCTCAATGTCCCAGAGGCGAGCTGAGGCCAGATTTCGCGCACTGGTGTTGGGGTATTGAGTGGGCAGGTCAATGCGCGAGTCGTCATTGACCGACGGCCCCGGGAATGTAGCGGACTCCCCCCGGGGCCGGCCATCCTGAGGTGGGGAGCTGCGGAATCGTTGCCCTGATGCGAAGACGAACAAGACCCCCACCGCTCGACTGAACAAGACCCCCACCGCTCGACTGTGGGGGCCTTGTGCTCGACGGGCTCTGGGTCGAGCAGCCGACGGAAACGCGGTGTCGAGCCTTGCGGATCACGTCGACCTGAGTGCGCCCTCACGCACCGGGGGCAGCCGAGGGACGCGCTCACATCCGAGGCTACGCCGAATATGCGCTGCTCGATAGTGGCATGGAGGTCTGGCTCGTGAGACGTGTCTGAAGGAGACGTGTCTGAAGCTGGCCTGGAACCGGTCGAGCACGAGCGGACGTCACACACGCTCGGTAGCCTGCTCGTCGTGCACCCGATCGACCCCCTCGAGGTCCGGTCCCCGTCGCGTGCGCCAACCCTGCAACGGTGCGTCCCTGGATCTTGAGCACCCTTCGGCGGGTCCGCGGCGCTTTCGCTTGTTGGGGGCTAGGACGAGCTTGCCTCGTCTGCGAAGTCCACATGGTCTAACCGCTGCTCGAGTTCGCCAGACTGAGGGCTGGCCGCATGCTCGATGATGTCGCGAACGGCTTCGCGCTCATCCTCGTCGCACTCGACGATGACCCGTTCGAACCCGCCCTCGAGATCCACCATGGATTCATAGCCGGCGCTCCTCAGAGCAGCCGTCTCGAAGACGGGGTCAACGCCTGCGGACACCGTGTGGACGACTGTGTGCGTCTCCGGTGACCGCAGATGGGCTTCGGTCTTGGCTTCGTTGAACGTCCATTTCCGCAACATGAGCGGAATCCCTATGCCGACAATCAGGATTGTGACGATTACTACTACGCCGATGGCAACCACGGCTACTCCGATCCGCGAGCCTCTGCCATGTGCTCCAAGGCGCAAGGCCGCTGTGCTGCGCTCCTCGCTGACCCTCTGAGCGTCGTTCTTTGCCATCGGACCGTCTAGAGGCATTGGTCACTGGCGGGGGAGTCTCTGGTCCCCCGACGTGTCAGCTCGCCCGGTTTGTCAGGTCCATCGCCTCTACCGCGCCACTGGCTCGGGTCGAAGTATTGACCCCGGAGTGTGCCCTGCGTGGACACAAGAACCTCACGTGCAAAGGAGAAACGATGGTCAAGATCAAGGATGCCGCGGCCAACTTCCTGGCGCACAGGAAGATCGCTGTCACCGGTGTCTCTCGGACCCCGGCAAACCACGGTGGAAACATCGTCTACGCGCGGTTGCGGGAGCGCGGCTACACCGTGTTCGCCATCAACCCGAATGCCGATCGGGTCGAAGGCGACGTCTGCTATCACGACCTGAAGTCCGTGCCCGACAAGGTGGAAGGCGTCGTCATCGGTACTCGGCCAGAGACCGCTGAGCAAACCATGCGCGAATGTGTCGACCTGGGCATTAAGGACGTCTGGATGCACCGGTCGTTCGGCGGCGGCAGCGTCTCCGATACGGCGGCCGCCTACGGCCGCGAGCACGGGGTCACCGTGATCGACGGCGGATGCCCGTTGATGTTCGAGCCAACCTCCGACGCCGGCCACAAGGTGATCCGAGCCATGTGCACACTTACCCGGAAGGTGCCCACAAGGGTCTGACGGGAAGCGACCTCGAGGTGCCTCCAGGGTTGTCTGGCGGTGCATCGACTGACAAAGGTCCTCCCGACCGGAGGACGTTGGTCTCTCGTACAACCGCGCTCACCGTCGAAGAATTGGGGGAAGACTCGCCGAGGAGTCAGCATGAGCAGTCAGCAGAACATCGCCGCGTCGATTGGCGGCTGGAGCGTCCGCCACCGTGTGGTGGCCGTCGTCGGATGGTTGGTCTTCGTGGTCGTGGCGATGGCCTTAGGTTCGATCTCGGGCCAGCGGCAGATGACCCAGGACCAGTACGCGACGGGCGACTCGGCCCGCGCGATCCAGATTCTCGACAAGGCCGGGCTGGAGACACCCGCCCAAGAACTGGTGCTGGTGACAGGTGCCGCTCCTGCCACCTCGCCAGCCACCAGGGCAGCCGTGAACGACCTGGTGGACCGCCTCCGTCGGACCGAGGCAGTGACGGGGGTGATCGACCCCTATCGACAGCGCCTGATCTCCGCCGACGGCCGCTCGGCGCTCGTGCAGGTCTCGATGACCGGGGACCCGATGACCGCCGCCGATCGTGTGCAGCCGATCCTCAACGTGGTGGCAGCCGCGCGTAGCGCACATCCAAACGTGACGATCGACGAGTTCGGCGATGGCTCGGCCAACAAGTGGTTCAACGAGACCATCGGCCAGGACTTCCGGCGTGCCGAGTGGACCGCCGTACCGCTGGCCCTCGGCATTCTGCTTGTCGCCTTCGGCGCGTTCTTGGCGGCCATCTTGCCAGTGGGGCTCGCACTCACCTCGTTCCTGGCGGCCAACGGGATCCTGGCCTTGGTCAGCCACCGGCTGGCTTTGGACAGCTCGGCCAGCTCAGTGATGCTGCTCGTGGGTCTCGCCGTGGGCGTGGACTACTGCATGTTCTACCTACGGCGCGAGCGTGAGGAGCGTGTGCAGGGTCGTGATCCCGAGACTGCGCTGCGGATCGCCGCGGCGACGTCCGGTCGCTCGGTGTTGGTTTCGGGCCTGACGGTCGTCGCCGCCATGTCCGGCATGTTCCTGTCCGGGATGCTGATCTTCGAGGGCTTCGCCGTAGCAGCGATCCTGGTGGTGCTGGTCGCCGTGCTGGGGTCGGTCACCGTGCTGCCCGCGTTGTTGTCGTTGCTGGGTGACCGGATCGAGTTCGGCCGCGTCCCGGGGTTGGCCCGGATGCGCCGTCCGAGCGGAGACAGCAGAGTTTGGGGAGCGATCTTCGATCGTGTCCTGAGGCGCCCCAAGCTCTCTGTGCTCGTCGCTGTGGCGTTCCTGCTCACGCTCGCGACCCCGCTGCTGGGCATCCACACCGAGCAGTTAGGGCTGGACAAGCTGCTGCCGGCAGACGCCAGCATCATGCAGAGCTATCACCGGATCACTGCTGCGTTTCCCGGAGGGCCGAACCCGGCCCGCGTTGTCGTGAAGGCGCCCGACGTGGGAAGCCCCGCAATGAAGTCGGCAATGGCGAGCTTCCACACCCGCGCGCTCGCCACCGGTCTGATGCACGATCCGATCGTGGTAGCGCCGCACCCCAATGCGGGTCTGTTGGTTGTCGACGTTCCGCTCGCCGGCAATGGATCTGACGCCACGTCGGTGCGCGCGCTCACGGTGCTGCGGCAGGACGTCGTACCGGCGACGTTCGGGCGGGTGCCCGGCTCGGAGACACATGTCGGCGGCCAGTTGGCCTTCTCCGAGGACTTCAACGCCAAGCTTCAGCACTCGGTATTGCCGGTGATCGGGTTCGTGATGGTGCTGGCCTTCCTGCTCATGCTGGTGGCCTTCCGCTCGGTGACGATCGCGGCGGTCTCGGTGGTGTTGAACCTGCTGTCGATGTCGGCGGCCTTCGGGGTGATGGTCGCGGTGTTTCAGCACGGCTGGGGGGCGAACCTTGTCGGAGGTGGCGACGTCGGCGCGATCGAGTCCTGGATCCCGTTGTTCGCCTTCGTGATCCTCTTCGGGCTGTCGATGGACTACCACGTCTTCGTGGTCTCGCGGATCCGGGAAGCTCACGAGCGTGGGCTCCCCACCAGGGAGGCGGTCGCCCACGGCGTCACGATCTCGGCGGGCGTGGTCACCAGCGCCGCGGTCATCATGGTGGCAGTGTTCGCGGTCTTCGCCACGCTGTCGATGACGACGTTCAAGCAGCTCGGCGTCGGCCTGGCGGTGGCGATCCTGCTGGACGCCACTGTGGTACGTGCGATCCTCCTTCCGTCGGTGCTCGCTGTCCTCGGCGACCGCACCTGGTGGCTCCCCGGTTGGCTGTCGTGGCTGCCCGGTCGCACCGGCGCTGACGCCCCCAAGCAACCGCCCACGCGCACACCCGAAACGGTCGACGCCACCCATCGCTGATCTATCGAGCCCGACCGTCTCGAGCGCTGGGCCGCCGTACCGAGTCTGCTGGACGGCTGAGCGACGCTCGAGCAGGCCCTGATCGCGTCAACAGCGAAGCACCACGATCAGGTACTGGAGCCGTCCTCGGCGCGGAGCGAGTTCCAAGCGGCCTTCACGTGACTGCGCATCACTGACTCCGCCCAGTCCGGGTCGCCGGCGGCAAGGGCGGCCACGAGCTCGTGGTGATGGGCGAGACTTCGCCGCAGATCGGCTTTGCTGTAGTGCGAGAACGTCTGCCACACCAGAGGGACCTGGACCACCGAGGACACGACGCTGCTCAGTCGTCGGTTGTTCGAGCCCTCCAGGATCAGCCAGTGGAAGCGGTTGTTGAGCTCGGTGATCCGGTCCACGTCGGTGGCGGCGCCACGTGCGGCCACGTCCATGTCGTGGGCGAGACGGTCCAGCTCGTCGAGGTTCACAGATGCCGACGTCGCTGCCAGCCTGCAGGCCCACGGCTCGAGAACGAAGCGAAGGCTGAAGATCTCGTCAAGGTCCCCGTCGGTCCAGACGGCCACCTGCACCCCACGGTTGCGCTCATAGCGCACCAACCCCTCGGCGGTGAGCCTTCGAAGCGCCTCGCGCACAGGCGTTCGGCTGACGCCGATGGATTCGGCGAGGTCACCCTCACGAAGCCAGTCCCCGCCCGCCCGCGCACCCGAGAGTATCTGCGCGCGAATCAGCCGATAGGCGAGGTCGGACGCATGACCGGGGTCGGGTTCGACCGAGGCTGCGGCGTCGCTCATAATCTGCGCAACGTAGCAGGGGTCAGAAGTTGTATGCAATTCCTTCATCGAGTCGTTGACACCGTTGTGCGGATGAACCTATCTTCGGCAGAGGCGGTGTCGCGTGGATCACGTTGGGCAGTCTGTTTGTATGCAAAATGGCGATGAAGGGGCGTTATGGACAAGCAGCTTCCACTGGACGACCTCCGCGTGGTCGAGCTCGGACAGCTCCTGGCGGGACCCTTTTGTGGACAGCTTCTCGGCGACTTCGGTGCCGAGGTCATCAAGGTCGAGGACCCCGCCAAGGGCGACCCGATGCGCGAGTGGGGGCGGGAGAAGCCCTACGGCAAGTCCCTGTGGTGGCCGGTCGTGGCCCGCAACAAGCTGTCTGTCACCGCCGATCTACGGACCGAGGCGGGCCAGGACCTGGTGCGCCGCCTCATCGCCCGAGCCGATGTCGTCGTCGAGAACTTCCGGCCGGGAACCCTCGAGCGTTGGGGGCTTGCCCCCGAGCAGCTTTGGGAGGTCAACCCGGGTCTGGTCGTCACGCGGGTCACCGGCTTCGGTCAAACCGGTCCCTATGCCGCCCGAGCCGGGTACGGTTCGATCGGTGAGGCGATGGGTGGCGTCCGTTACGTCACCGGAGAACCTGACCGGCCCCCCGCCCGGGCCGGGATCTCCCTCGGTGACTCGCTCGCTGCCACCTTCGCCGCGCTGGGCACCCTCGTCGCCCTGCATCAACGCGGCCGGTCGGGCCGAGGGCAGGTCGTCGACTCCGCGATCTATGAGGCAGTGCTCGCCATGATGGAGTCGCTGCTGCCCGAATGGCAGATTGCCGGCTACCAGCGCGAGCGCACGGGAACGACCCTGCCCAACGTCTCGCCGAGCAACGTCTACCCGACGGCGGACGGCGAGATGGTGCTCATCGCGGCCAACCAGGACACGGTCTTCCGCCGCCTGGCCGACGTCATGGACCGCCAGGAGCTGGCGGACGACGAGCGCTACGCGACCCATGGGGCGCGCGGGCAGTACATGGAGGAGCTCGACGGCACGATCGCCCAGTGGAGCTCGACCCTCGAGGCCGACGCTCTGCTCGAGCTGCTCCACGGTGGGGGGGTCCCGGCGGGGCGGATCTTCCGGGCGAAGGACATGTTCACCGACCGCCACTTCGCAGCGCGGGAGGCCATCGTCAAGCTCGTGCACCCCGAGCTGGGCGAGTTCGCGATGCACAACGTGGCGCCGAAGCTCTCCGACACCCCAGGTCGCGTCCGTCACGTGGGCCCGGAGCTCGGTGAGCACAACGAAGTGATCTACCGCGGCCTGCTGGGACTCGACGACGACGCGATGTCGTCGCTGCGTTCCGCCGGCGTCATCTGAGGAGGAAGTATGGCTTACCGGTTGGGCGTAGACGTCGGCGGCACCTTCACCGACATCCTGCTCATGGACGAGGAGTCCGGCGCCACCTACCGCGCCAAGACCGCCTCCACCCCCGAGGACCAGTCCGTCGGCGTCCTGCGTGGAATCGAGCGTGCCTGCGAGACGGCGGGTATCACACTCGGCGACATCGACGAGGTGTTCCACGGCACGACCGTCGCCACCAACGCGATCCTGGAGGGCAAGGGGGCTCGCGTCGGTCTCGTCACCACTGATGGGTTCCGGCAGGTGCTGCAGATCGCTCGATCCTTCGTGCCTGGTGGCCTGGCCGGCTGGATTATCTGGCCCAAGCCGGAGCCGCTCGCCGCCCTGGAGGACACCGTCGAGGTCCGAGGACGGATCGCCTCAGACGGGTCGCTCGTCACCGCTCTCGACGAGGGCGACGCTCGAGCAAAGCTGCGCCACCTGTCACAGCAGGGCATCGAGGCCTTGAGCATCAGTCTCATCAACGCCTACGCCAACCCAGACCACGAGCGCCGGGTCGGAGAGATCGCGGCCGAGGAGCTTCCCGACATCCCGGTGTCGCTCTCCTCGTCGGTCCTGCCCGAGCTGCGCGAGTACGAGCGCACCATCACCACGGTCGCGAACGCAGCGGTGCAGCCTCATGTGGCTCGCTACGTCGCGAATCTGGACGCCAAGCTGACCTCCGCGGGGATCCACGGCAAGCTGTGCATCCTCCGCAGTGACGGTGGCCTCGTCTCCGCGGGCGTGGCTGCGGCGAAACCGGTCACCATGCTCATGTCCGGTCCGGCCGGTGGGGTGACCGGCGCGGCCTGGGCAGCGGAGCAGGCAGGCTTCGAGGACTTCCTCACCTTCGACATGGGTGGCACCTCGACCGATGTGGCGCTCGTGCAGGGCCTCAAGCCGCGGATCGGCCGGGAGACGACGGTCGGCGACCTCAAGGTCCGCGCCACCTCCGTCGATGTACGCACCGTGGGTGCAGGCGGTGGCTCGATCGCTCATGTCCCCCAGCTGACGCAGGCTTTGCGCGTCGGCCCGCAGTCCGCGGGTGCTGTGCCGGGGCCCGCGTCGTACACCTCCGGCGGCACCGAGCCGACGGTGACGGACGCCAACGTCGTCCTCGGCTATCTCCCCACCCAGCTCGCGGGCGGGGAGATCACGCTCGACCGGGACGCGGCATACATCGCGGTCAAGTCGATCTCCGACGCCACGGGCTTGGAGTCGGTGGAGGCAGCGGCCGCCGGGATCGTCGACATCGTGAACGAGAACATGTTCGGGGCATTGCGCCTCGTCTCGGTGCAGCAGGGTTTCGACCCGCGCGACTTCGCACTCGTCGCGTTCGGGGGTGCGGGTCCCCTGCACGCCAACGCGCTCGGCAAGCTCACGGGAGCCTGGCCGGTGATAATCCCACCGTCCCCAGGAGTGCTCAACGCGTACGGCGACGCCACCACCGTGATGCGCGACGAGGCGGTCCGCACACTCGTGCGACCGTTCAGCGAGCTCGACGACGACTCGCTGAAGCAGATCCTCACCGAGCTGGCCGACCAGGCGATGGCAACACTCACCAACGAGGGCGTTCCCCCCAACCAGCAGGGGGTGGTCTACTCGGCCGACCTGCGCTATCACGGTCAGGGTTTCGAGATCCCGGTGACGATCGACATCGATGCCTTCGACGGCAGCGGCGGCGGGATTGAGAGCCTGCGCAAAGCCTTCGACGCCGAGCACAACCAGCTGTTCTCCTTCGTCCTGGACGCCGAGCACGAGCTCGTGACGGTCCGCGCCACGGCAAACGGCCCCCGCCCCGACGTCACGTCGATCGAGCTCGAGAAGGGGGACGATGACCCGGCTCCCGCGCTGCGGACCACGCACTCGATCTGGGTAGAAGGTGGCGAGGTCGAGGCGAACGTCTACGACCGGGCCCGGCTCAGGGCCGGCGACGTCGTCCGAGGCCCTGCCATCGTCACCGAGATGGACTCCACCACGCTGATCCTTCCCGGGCACGCCGCCACGGTGCACCCGGGCGGAAGCCTCCTCATCCGCCCCCTCGAGTCGAACACGGAGCACTGAGCCATGGCACGCCTCATCGAGACCGCGACCGAGCCCCTTCGCAGCGTCGACGTCGACGTCGTGACGCTGGACCTCGTCGAGAACGCGCTTCGCAACGCCCGCTACGAGATGGACGAGGTGCTCTTCCGGACCGCGCTGTCGCCGGGCATCCGCGAGCAGCATGACGAGTTCCCGCTCATCGGGGACCCGGAGGGAAAGATGGTCGCCGGTCAGTTCGGCCTCTCGATCCCCGACTTCCTGGAGAACTTCGACGGCGACATCGAGGAAGGGGACGTCCTCCTCACCTCCGACCCCTACTCATGCGGAGCCGCAATCAGCCACGCCAACGACTGGCTGGTCGTCATGCCGATCTACTTCGACGGGCGCATCGTCGGCTGGTCGTCGATGTTCGGCCACATGTCCGACGTCGGCGGCAAGACCCCGGCGTCGATGCCGACCGACGCGAAGACGATCTTCGAGGAGGGTGTGATCATCCCGCCCTTCAGGCTCTACAAGAAGGGCGTCCTGGACGACGACGCGCTGCGGATCATCCTCAACCAGGTCCGCAAGCCCGACTGGAACCGAGCCGACCTCAACGGCATCGTCGCCGCGTGCCGCACAGCCTCGCGACGAGTGCAAGAGATGTGCGCGCGCTTCGGCGTGAATACCTACACCTCGGCCCTCAACGCCCTGCTGGACCGCAACTTCCGGGCGATGAAGACGCTGCTGGCGGTGGTGTTCGAGGAAGGCAAGACGCTCTCGTTCACCGACTACATCTGCGACGACGGCGTCGGCTACGGCCCCTACGAGCTCAAGCTCAGTCTCACCCGCACCGGTGACAAAGTGCTGCTGGACTTCACCGGAAGTAGCCCGCAGGCGCAGGGGCCGGTCAACTACTTCATCAACGAGAACCTGGTCCGGATGTTCTTCGGGATCTACATGATCACCGTCGCCGACCCGCAGATCCTGTGGAACGACGGGTTCTATCCCCTGGTGGACGTGGAGATCCCCGAGGAGTCGTTCTGGAAGCCGAAGTACCCGGCAGCCCTCAACGCCCGCAACCACGGCATCGGCAGGGTCTTCGATCTGTTCGGCGGATTGCTCGGGCAGACCAACCCGGACCTGCTCAATGCCGCGGGCTTCTCGTCCTCGCCTCACTTCATGTACTCCGGCAACTACAGTTCCGGTGACCGCAAGGGTGAGTGGTTCCAGCTCTACTCGATCGGTTTCGGCGGTATTCCCGGCCGGCCGATCGGGGACGGCCCCGACGGGCACTCGCTGTGGCCGTCGTTCGTGAACATCCCGTGCGAGTACCTCGAGTCGTACTACCCGCTGCGCATCGAGCGCTGGGAGACGGTTGCGGACACGGGCGGCGCGGGCGTGCACCGGGGCGGCAACGGCGTGGACGTCGCCTACCGCTTCCTCGAGCCGGGCACGATCGCGATCCACGACGACCGCTGGCTCACCTACCCGTGGGGTGTCAACGGCGGCGAGCCGGGCGCCCGGGGGCGGAAGGTGATCGAGCGCGCGGACGGGACCACCCAGGTGCTGCCCAGCAAGATCCACGACTTCCCGGTCGACGTCGGCGATCTGCTGCACTTCGTCACCTGGGGCGGCGGCGGGTGGGGCGACCCACTGGCCCGCGACCCCGAGCTGGTCGGGCTGGAGGTACGACGCGGGCTGGTGACCGTCGAAGGCGCACGCAGATACGGCGTCGTCTGTGACGAACAGGGTCAGGTCGACGTCGATGCGAGCGAGCAGCTGCGCGGCAAGCTGGGGGAGGGGCGGCCCGACCCGCTGCCCACCTTCAACATGGGTCCGCCACTGGAGGAGATCCTGGCCCGATGCGAGGAGGAGACCGGCCTGCCGGCGCCGAAGCCACCGATCGCTCGGTGACCGAGGTGCCGACTTTCGACGAGGGCTTCGCCGGCACGCTACGCCCGGGGAGGCGCCCGGCGGTGCTGGCGATCGACCTCATGCTCGCCTACTTCGATCCCGCCAGCCCCTTCTGCCTGCCCGCACGGAGCTGCCTCGCGTCGGCGGCGCGAGTGTTGACTGCTGCCCGCGGCCATCGCGTTCCGGTCATCCACACCCGAGTGCAGTACTCCTCCGACGGCAGCGACGGCGGCATCTTCGTCCGCAAGGTGCCGGCGCTCGAGCAGCTCTTCGGTGGCGGACCGATGAGCGAGCTGATGCCGGAGGTGGCCCCGGTCGGCGGCGAGCTGGTGATCACCAAGCAGTACGCCAGCGCCTTCTTCGGCACCTCGCTCGCGTCGGCGCTGGTCGCCCGGGGTGTCGACACGGTCGTGCTCGTGGGCGTGAGCACCAGTGGCTGCATCCGCGCGACAGGTGTGGACGCCGTACAGCACGGGTTCATTCCGCTGGTGGTGCGCGACGCGGTCGGTGACCGGACGCGGAAAGCGCATGAGGCGAACCTTTTCGACCTCCAGGCGAAATACGCCGAAGTGGTCGGCGAGAAGGCAGCCGTGGCCTATCTGGAGGAGCAGCGGTGAACGCGACAGTCGAGATCCTCGAGGTCTCGCCGCGCGATGGCCTGCAGAACGAGAAGACGGTCCTGTCGACCGAGGACAAGGTCGAGCTCGTCGACCGGGCGGTGCGCGCCGGTGTCCGGCGCATCGAGGTCACCAGCTTCGTGAGCCCCTCGCGCGTTCCGCAGCTGGCCGACGCCGACGAGGTGATGGCCGCACTGCCGCGGAACGAGGATGTGAGGTACGCCGGGCTGGTCATGAACCGCCGCGGGCTCGACCGGGCGCTGGCCGCGCAGGTGGACGAGATTGATGTGGTGGTTGTCGCCACGGATACGTTCTGCCAGCGCAACCAGGCGATGAGCACGGTCGGGGCCTGTGACACCGCCGCCGAGCTGGTCCGGGAAGCGCGGGCGGCCGGGGTTTTCACAACGATCACCGTCGGGGCGTCGTTCGGCTGCCCCTTCGAGGGGGAGGTGACGATCGAGCGCCTCCGCGAGGTCGTTCGGCGTGTGGTCGACGCCGGGCCCGACGAGCTCGCCCTGGCCGACACCATCGGCGTGGCCGTACCGTCGGACGTGAAGCAGCGTCTTGGGCTGGCGCGGCAGCTCACGGGATCGCAGCTGCCGCTGCGCCTGCACCTCCACGACACCCGGCACACCGGCGTCGCCAACGCCGTCGCAGCCATGGAGTCGGGGGTGAGCACCCTCGACGCCAGCATCGGCGGCGCGGGAGGCTGCCCCTTCGCTCCCAACGCGACGGGCAACGTCGCCACCGAGGATCTCGTCTATCTCTTCGACCGGATGGGGGTCGCCAGCGGCCTTGACCTGGCCTCCATCACGGCGACGGCGTCGTGGCTGGAGGAGCGGTTGGGAAAGGTGCTCCCGGGGGCGTTGCTGCGAGCCGGTAGCTTTCCCGGCTGACTGAACGCCTTCCCGGCTGGACATCACGGTGCCTGGTGACCTGGCGTGGCGGTCGTCTCCCGGACGTGACTCCGCGTGACACGCGTAGCGGCTAATGGGTGGCCACCCGGACGGCGCTCACGATGCTTGACAGGCTGGCCGGGTGGGCCATCTTCAAGGCTGTGAGATCGCCGGGACGGAACCAGCGAAGATCGTCGTGCTCCTCGGGTGCGGCGTTGACAGGTTCTCCTTCCCAGCGCGTGACGAGGAACGCGTGCACCTCGAGGGTGGGGTCGCTGACCGTCATCGCAATGGGGAAGGGGTCGTGGACGTGGACACCGAGCTCTTCGAGGCATTCCCGGCTGACGGCCTGCTGAGGCAACTCGCCCGACTCGACATGCCCGCCGACGAGGTCCCAGCAGTCGGGATACCACCGTCGCGATGGATGGCGGTGCACCAAGAGCACGAGACCGTCCCGCACGAGCGCAGCGACTGAGATCGGGATCGGGGCGACCATGGCGGCAGACTAGGCGAACGCACTGACATCGTGCTGCCGTCGGCGCGAGCGTGGTGGAAGCGGTATGAGGAGCGCGTCGCGAACGGACGTCGAACGTCCGTGATCCGGAGTACGTTGCCGGCATGTCCGACTTCACGATCAAGGCGCTCACGCCGAAGACATTCGACGGCTTCGCCGCTCTCGTCGAGCGGAACGGGGGCATGTTCGCCGGCTGCTGGTGCACGAAGTTCCATCCCGACTGTCCGGAGATGGGCCAGAGCGCTGAGGGAAACCGGGCGCTCAAGCAACGTCTGGTGGCCGACGGGATCGCGCACGCGGCGCTGGTCTACGACGGCGACCAGGCCGTCGCCTGGGCGGAGTACGGATCACCCGAGGAGCTGCCCAGCATCCATCACCGCAAGGAGTACGTCGCCACCGCCGAGCGACTGCCCGACTACCGGGTCACCTGCATCCTGGTCGAGCGCGGCCTGCGCGGTCAAGGCCTGGCGGCGATCGCCCTGCGCGGAGCCGTCGAGCTGATCGCGCAGGCCGGCGGCGGCCTGGTGGAGGGCTACCCGCACGACACCGGCGGGGTCCGGAAGATGAACTCGTCGTTCCTCTATAACGGCACTCGTGCGATGTACGAACGCGAGGGCTTCACCTACGACCGGCCTAAGGGCCAGGGCAACTGCGTGATGGTGCGTGAGGTGGCTCCCAGCACGCGCCGATGAACCGGTCCAGCACTTCACGCGGTGGTCAAGGTTCAGCGCGAACCAGAACGCCGCGCCATCCGTGGAGTCTGCTATGCCATCGTTCACCATTCCCGGGCCACAGCCGTCGCTTCGGCCGCCGTCCTTGATGCTGCCGCCCACGCTGCTCAGGACTACCTCACGTTCGCAGCGAGTGCATCGTGACGCACCACGACCGATCGCTAGGCTGCCGACCGTGCCCTCAGCCGATTGGATCGAACACAGGCGGCTGGACGGTGAACACGTTGGCTGGACGGTGCCCGCGGGCGACGGCTTTCACGTCATCGACCTCTTGGGCCGTCAGCACACTGATGCTCCGGTCGACTGGCCCGAGGCCGAGGAACTGTTCGAGGCATTGGGTCTGGGGTACCTCGCCAACCGGTACAGTTTGCGGCTTGCGGATGGTGTGGAACGCCGCGTGCGTATCGGCGAGGTGAGCAGATCGCGCATCGTCGTCTTCGCCGACGACTTCGGCAGCGCCTCGGCGGTGGGGGCGAAGCCGGAGGCGTTCGAGTTGCCGTTTCCTGCGCCGCCAGGACTGCGGTCGCTCGACTGAGGGCAGGCGACCAGCGGCACGCCGGTCGCGTTCGTCAGCAGATCAATGCGCACTCAGCGGCATGCGTGGTGCAGTTCGCCTCAGGCGCGACTCAGCTCGGGAAGGGCCCTGAGGATCTCTTCGATCGTGCACAGGTGATAACGGTCGACCCATGACGATCAGGTGTCACGGTTGTTCTCCTTGTCGCTGTAGCTGGTGGAGGTAGTCGTCGATCCGATCCAGTAGCGAAGTTCCCGAGGGTGGCGGGACCAACAGCCCTCGTGAGCCGGTGGTCCTCGGAGGCAGAGTCGAGGTCGGGGCCGTGGACGATGCGGCGAACCCGCAGGATCGGGCCTCCAGCACAGCCGGGCGTTGAGTTGGTTTCATGAGAACACTGATGTCGACCGATCCAGGAGAACGACGATGAGCTACCGCCGCACCACCAGTCCGCGTTCTCGTCTCATGGTGGCGGCGGTGTTCGCCTTGATGCTGGTCGCATGCGGTTCAAACACCTCGTCGACGTCGCCGCACACGACCGCCACCAAGGCCGCCGTACCCTCCAGCCCCCACCGCACCAGCAGCTCGCATGCTGCGGCGAAGGCGGTCGCCTCGACCTTCACCGAGTTCTTCGCCGGGACGACTCCGGCCGACCGGAAGGTCACCCTCGTGCAGGACGGCCAGGGCTTTGCGCCGGTGATCAACGCCCAGGCCGGGGGAGCCATGTCGCAGGGCACCACGGCGAAGGTCTCCCGGGTCACCTTCACGTCTGCCTCGGGGGCGAACGTCCTCTACACGATCTTCCTGTCCGGTACGCCCGTTCTGAAGAATCAGGTCGGCGTGGCCGTGAAGGAGAAAGGCCGCTGGGTCGTGGGCGCGGCTACATTCTGTCAGCTTTTGACCCTCGAGCAGTCCGCGCCGCCCCTGTGCAAGAAGGTTTCGTGACGTCAGCCACATCGGCGGATCAGTCGCGCGTCTGGCGTCCGTTACCGCACGGCACCGCTCTCGCCTGCGCGTGTGGTGTGCTCTTCCTGACCTTCCTCGACACCACGATCGTCAGCGTCACGCTAGCCAGCGTGCAGAGCGACCTGCACGCCGGTGTGTCGTCCCTCCAGTGGGTGGTCAACGCCTACACGCTGGTGTTCGCCTGCCTGATGCTGACCGCGGGCGCGCTCGGCGACCGACTCGGGCACCGGCGGGTGATGCTCGCCGGGCTGACGATCTTCGTCGCCGGCTCGGCCGTGGCAGCAACCGCCTCCACCGTTGACCAAGTGATCGTCGGCCGGGTAGTGATGGGCGTCGGCGCCGCATGTTCGGAGCCCGGCACCCTGGCGGTGTTGCGCCACCTCTATGACGACTCTCGCCAGCGGGCGCGGGCGATCGGGATCTGGGCTGCAACGTCAGGACTCGCGCTGGCTGTGGGACCGGTCGTGGGAGGACTCCTCGTGGGCCAGTGGTCCTGGGCTGCCGTGTTCTGGTTCAACGTCGTGGCCGGTCTGGTGGCCCTCGTCTTCTCCGTGCGTGCGCTCCCGCGGACCACCCTTCTGCGAACAGGGCGCGCCGACCTGGCTGGCTTCGCCCTCAGCTCACTCTTCCTGTTCTGCGGCGTGTACGGCGTGATCGCCGGGGAGACGTCCGGCTACGACACCTGGTGGGTGGTCGGGCTGTTCGTCGCCGCGGCGGTGGCGCTTGCCGGTTTCGTCGCGGTCGAGCGCCGGGGCTCGAGTCCCATGCTCGAACCGGCGTACCTTCGGATCCCGCTCGTGCGCAGCGCACTGGTCGTGGCGTTCGCGGTCTACTTCGGCATCTTCTCGATCTTCTTCTTCACCGCGCTCTACCTCCAGGAGGTGCTGACCTACTCAGGCGGTCGGCTGGCCGGGCTCTTCGCGCCCATGGCGGCCGCCATCATCGCGACCTCGCTCGTGACCGGGCGCTGGCTCGGTGCGACCAAAGCCAGAATCCCCATGATCCTCGGCTGTCTGGTCGGCGCTACCGGCATTCTGCTCACCCGCGCACTGCTCGACGAGCACCCGCGGTTCGTGCCGCTGATGGTGGCGTTGGTGGTGGCGGGTGCCGGGTTCGGTATGGCAGTGGTCCCGCTGACCGCAGTTGTGCTGGGGACGGCGCCACCGGACCACGCCGGACTCGCTGCCGCGATGACCAACACGATGCGTCAGGTGGGTGCAGTCGTTGGCGTGGCGGCCCTCGGCGCCCTCGTCAACTCCCACCTCACCTCGGATCTCGGCCACCGTCTCGACGCGCTCGGCGTTCCCCGCGGCATCCAGGGAATCGTCACCGCCGCGATAGAGCAGGGGGACGTACCGACCAACGGGGCACCGCAGGCCCAGGCGACGTACGGCGGCATTGTGCAGCGGGTGATCGGTGCGACCTTTGGGGCCTTCCGCGACGGGCTCCATCAGGCGTTGTTGATCTCAGCTGCACTGATGCTGCTCGCGGCTGCGTACACCTGGTTCACCACCCGGCACACCTGACGGCCACCGTCCAAGATCTGGCCCATGTGGGTCGGAAGCCCGACGCTCGTTTGCACGTCGTCGTGACGCCGTCAGACCCTCGTTGGGACGAGACGGTCGACGATGTCACCAACCCCGAGCTGGCCGTCATCGTTGGCCCCCCACCACCAGAGGCTATGGCTGGCGCGAATTGCACAGCCATGCCATCCGCCAGCGGCTGTGCGCGGCCAGTTGCTCAAGTCCCCGACGCGGGTAGGGAGATGCCGATCGACGGTGTCTCCCAGCCCGAGCTGACCGTACTTGTTCCATCCCCAGCACCACAGCGTCTGATTCATACGGATACGCGCTGCGGTCGGGCGCGGGGCGTTGAGCGTATGTACCTTGACAGTTACGTACCCATCTGGATACGTTAGCGCCAATGGAAACAGTCCTACGGGTCTTGGCCGACGACAGTCGTCGCAACGGTGCTCGAGACGCTGAGTGAGGACCCGCCAACCGCTGGTGAGGAGCAACGCATGAGCAACGACATCCGTAGCGACGAGCACGTCGTCGGTAGCTTGTTCGCCTCCGATGGCACGGGAATCGTGCGCATCGAGACGCGCTACGACACCACCATCGAGGACGTCTGGTCGGCCATCGTCGATCCTGACCGCCTCGCCCGGTGGTACGGCAGGGTCGAGGGAGACCTGCGGCCAGGCGGGACGTTTGCCACCCGCCTCGACCCTGCTGACATCGACGGCACCGGCAGGGTCGTGGCGTGCGACCCACCACGTCGGCTACTCGTGACCACACGCGAGACAGACGAGTCATGGCGGCGTGGGCAGGGGCCGCCGCCGTTCGACACGGCCGTCGAGGCCACTCTCACCAGCGAGGGGGGTGACTGCACGCGACTGGTCATCGAAGTCCGCGGTCTACCCCTGGACCGAGTCGCCGCCTACGGCGCGGGATGGCAGATTCACGCCGAGAACCTTGCTGCCCACCTCTCAGGCGGCGAGCCGATCGACGTGGGCGCGCGCTGGGAAGGCCTCCTCGCCAGCTATCTGGAGCTGGCGGCAGAACTCGAGTGAATCTGGCGGCCTCGTAGCAGCCCAGGAGCCGACTGCGTCAGGTGCAGGCATCCAGGCGTTACGCCGCACGCTGCGATGAGTGCCCCCCGAGCGGTCCCGATCTCAGGTCAGGTAACCGTACGCGCCAGCACCACGTGTTGTCCCAAGGTCTCTGACTTCACCCCGGCGACTGATCCGGCGCACCACCAAGGTGCGTTCGACGGGTGCTGCGCGGTTGCATGTTCACGCTCGCGCTCACTCAGTCGAGGCAGAACTCGTTGCCCTCGATGTCCTGCATCACGAGACACGACTCGTTCTCCTCATCGGCGAGGAACAGTCGAACGCGTACGGCGCCGAGTGCGACCAGTCGTGCGCACTCGGCCTCGAGTGTGGCCACGCGTTCCTCGCCCACGAGACCGGTGCCGACGCGCACATCGAGATGCAACCGATTCTTGACGACCTTCTCCTCGGGAACGCGCTGGAAGTACAGTCGCGGGCCTACCCCGGAGGGGTCAGCACAAGCGAACGATGAACCCTGATGGTCGGGCGGCAGAGTGCGATCGAACTCCTCCCAGGTGGCGAAGCCCTCCGGTGGCGGCGGTACGACGTACCCCAACACCTCACACCAGAAACGAGCGACGCGCTCGGGTTCAGCGCAGTCGAAGGTGACTTGGATCTGCTTGACTGACGGCATCGGTTCACCTTATAGATGATGCGCTCACCCGGCTGGTAGACGAGCGGAAGCTCGGCCGGCGCCATACCGGTGCCGAGGGTGAAGGTGAGCGGGTCCCGCAGCGTGATCGAGCGATTCGCCGGCACAGTTCCGGACATGAAGACGCGGGTCTCGGCACGGCAGCCCGATCTCGCGGATCTCATGAGGCTGTGCGGCCCGGCGTACGTGTGCCGTTCGGCCCTGCTCATGAGAGACCTCCGGCGAGATCATGACAGGGTGACCCGCCTCCGTAAGCAGCAAGAATCCCTGCTCTTCGTCGTCTCGAGCTTTCTGCTGATCGCTGGCGGGGGAGCCTGGCTTGCCTCCGGCCTCGAGATCGCGCGCGTCCTCTGGGTCGCGGGCACGGTGCTCGGCCTCGTGTTTGCGCTCCTCTGGACGCTGAAGGCGATCCGCGATCGCCGGCCCAGTGTGGACGTGATCGCCCTCCTTGCGCTGGCCGGAGCCCTCGCGGTCGGCGAGCCCTTCGCGGGCGCCATGATCACGGTGATGCTCGCGAGCGGGCAGCTCCTGGAGGCGCGCGCCGCGATCCGGGCGAGGCGTGAGCTGAGCCTGCTCGTCGGGCGGGCACCCCGCACGGCACGGCGCCAGGTGGCAGGACGCATCGTCGTCGTTCCGATCGACGACGTCAGGTCTGGTGACCATCTGCTGGTGGGCACCGGCGAGGTCGTCCCGGTCGACGGGCGGTTGCTGGCTGCGGCCACCTTGGACGAGTCCGCGCTCACCGGTGAGCCGCTGCCGGTCGAGCGCATCGCTGGTGAGGAAGTCCGCAGCGGTGTCGTGAATGCAGGGCCGCCAATCGACTTGCTCGCGACGGCGCTCGCCGCCGACTCGACGTACGCCGGAGTGGTGCGGCTGGTCGAGCAGGCCCAGGCGTCGTCAGCTCCGTTCGTGAGGACCGCCGACCGGTTCGCGATCTTCTTCGTCCCACTCACGCTTGTCCTCGCCGGTGTGTCATGGGCATTGAGCGGGGACGCAGTGCGGGCCGTCGCTGTCCTTGTCGTCGCTACCCCCTGCCCGCTTCTGCTCGCGGCCCCGATCGCCTTCATCTCCGGCCTCTCCCGATCCGCGCACATCGGGGTCATCATCAAGGGCGGCGGTGCTCTCGAGCGGCTAGCTCGAGGGCAGGTGATGCTCTTCGACAAGACCGGCACCCTCACCCAAGGGCATCCGGTCCTGGTGGACGTCGTCACGGCGGGCGAGCAGGATGCCGACGAGGTGCTGCGGCTCGCGGCCTCCCTCGACCAGGTCTCGGCTCATGTGCTGGCCAGCGCCATCGTCACCGGGGCGACCCGCCGCGAGATGGCGCTGGAGATGCCCGCCGACGTCCATGAGGTGCACGGCTACGGCCTCGAGGGCACCGTCGGAGGGCGCCGGGTGCGGCTGGGCAAGGCCGCCTGGATCGTCGGCGAGTCGACTCCGCGGTGGCTGCGGCAGGTACGTCGCCGTGCCGACCTGGACGGCTCGCTGACCGTCTTCGTAGCCGTCGACAACGAGCCCGCGGGCGCCTTCCTGCTGGAGGATGTGGTCCGGCCCGACGCGCCGCGCATGGTGCGCACCCTTCGCGAGGCCGGTATCAGCCGGGTCGTCCTGGTTACCGGCGACCGCGGAGACATCGCCGACATGATCGGGCGCGTCGTGGGCGTGGACGCGGTGCTCGCCAACTGCGACCCGGCGGAGAAGCTCGCCGCGATCCACCGCGAGTCCGAGCACGGGGCGACGATCATGGTCGGCGACGGTGTCAACGACGCCCCCGCACTGGCCGCCGCCGGCGTGGGCGTCGCCCTCGCAGCACGCGGGGCCACCGCATCCTCCGAGGCGGCCGACGTCGTCCTCACGGTCGATCGCATCGACGCCCTCGCGGACGCCATCCTGATCGCCCGTCGCTCCAAGCGGATCGCGTTACAGGCCGTGGTGATCGGGATGGGTCTGTCGCTGATCGCCATGGTCGTAGCGGCAGTCGGTCTGCTGCCACCGGCGGCTGGTGCGGTCCTGCAGGAGGTCATCGACGTGCTGGCGATCGGGATCGCGCTGCGCGCCGTCCTGCCGGGCGCCGTCCACACGATCGCGATCCCCGCGACTGATGTCGAGCTGGCCCGTCGGCTCCGGGGCGAGCACGACGCCGTCCTGCCGGTGATCGAGCAGATCCGATCGGTGGCCGACGCCTTGACGACCGATGACTGCGACCTGCAGCCGATCCTGACGTTGCTGGGTCGGCTCGAGGGCGAGCTGATCCCGCACGAGCGGGCCGACGAGGCGCAGCTCGTCCCGATGGTCAACAGGGCGCTCGGCGGCACGGACGCGACGGCCGGTCTGAGCCGTACGCACGCCGAGATCGAACATCAGGTGGCGCGGCTGGGCCGGCTGGTCCACGGGATCGGCGAGGGGGCCGTCGAGCCCGAGGACGTCGTCGAGCTCCGGCGCCTGCTCTACGGGCTCTACGCCGTGCTCCGGCTGCACAACGCGCAGGAGGAGGAGGGTGCCTTCAGCCTCGTGACCGACGGGCCCGCGAACGGAGAGGCAACGTCACCGTCCCACGCGTGAGCGGACCGGGTGCTCATGCGCCCGGATCCGCTGGATCATGGAGTTGGCCAGGAGCGCTGGCAACCAGCGGTATTCATGGACCGGCAGAGCGCCAGTTGGGGTTCGCTACTGCCTCCACAGGGTGGCACTCGGGTGCTTCGGTGTGAGGGTTCGTGACCCGTGCCATTCGATGAATGACTTCCCGGGCAGGTAGTCGTGGCCGAGGAAGAACGCCCTGTTGATGTCGGTCACGTGCAATCTGGCTCCGCTGTCGTCCCCGATCGGCACCCGGCGCACGCTCAACGAGGCGACGTCGGCGCGTGTCGTCCCCACCGGTAGCTCAACCGTCGTCGCCGCGGGAACGTCGCGATTGACGGACCAGTAGGAGATGTCGTGATTCGAGCGGTACAGCGTGCGGTCACCCTTGAGCCTGACAACGGCGATCAAGCCGACACTGGCTTCTCGGTCCGGTGGGACGGTGTCGTGGTCGAAGGCCACGTAGAGGTAGCTGCGCTGGTCGCCGACCGCCGGCGTCGAGGGGTCCGAGGGATGCTCGATCTTCTTCTCGCGCAGCATCTCCTTGGCCATCACCGGGTAGGTCCAGGGGTTGATGTCCATGAGGTGCTCGCGCGCCGCTTTCACCGGCCGGGTCTGCACGGTCGACAAGCTGAAACGCATCGGATCGTCCACGACGTCGCACATGTTGTTGTTCGACGTACACGTCTGAAGCAACGGGTGCCCATCGGTGTAGGTGCCTTTGAATCGCAGAGTCTGATGAGCCGGGGCCTGGTAGACGTCGCTGCCTGGCACCCGGTGGCCGTTCTCGTCGACCTCCAGGCGGTAGATCCACTCGATGTCGGTCGTGCGACCCCACACGGCCATCAGCCCCGGGGAATCGGTACCGCCGTCCTCGTTGCTCCAGACCACGGAGTACTCGATGATCGAATGGCCAGGCGTGTCCGCGTCCGTCACCTCGTGCCAGGCCACCAACGGGGCGTCGGTGTAGGCGTTCTGGAACGGCCCGCCGTAGTCCGCCAGGTTGCGGCCGTAGACGACCGGCGCATATTTGTCGGCCACATAGCCTGGGTCAGCTCTGCCTACCGTGTGGATGCCGATTCGCGAGAGGCGTGCCTTGCCTTCATCGCTCCGCGATTGGCGGGTGGCGTAGTGCAGCCGGAGGGTATGCCGGCCGGAGTCGACGTGGCCGAGGGCGAACTGGCGACGCGTGCTCGATGGCGACGTGATCAGGATGTCGGTGATGTAGTCACCGTCCACGAACGCCGAGACCACCGCCGATTCGTTGCGGCGCTTGGCCCAGGAAACACCAGGCGCGGACACGGTGACGTCGAGGAAGCTCTCGCCGTTGGCAGCACTCCTGAACGGGATCGTGACGTCCGGTCCGCCCCGATGAAGGTGCACCACCCGATCGATCGGAGCGACAGCAGGACTCGCCATGGCGTTGCCCGCGACGGTCTGGGAGGCGGGGACAGTCGCCAGCGCGGCGGCTCCGACGAGCAGACTGACCAACAGCTTGTGGTGGATGTGCGACATCTCCTGACACTACTGAATCCTTCTCGACAAAGAGAGGCGCGCCGACGGCCGGGGCTCCCGTTCCGTACTCAGTCGTCGGGCCTGCCGTCGGCGAGCCACTGAGCCAGGCCGGACAGCCCGGTGGCATACCGACCGAGGTCGGTGACCTCTGCATGCGTGGTCAGGGTGGCGATCAGCTCGGCGAGGGCGGCGTCGTGCTGCCCGGCGTCGTTGAGAGTGAGCGCAAGGAAGACCCGGACGGCGTCGGAGGCCGGGAACTCCTGGCGCGCCTTTGTGAGGACGGCGAGGGAGGCGTCGTACTCCCCTAACCAACGCAGCGTGCTGCCGTACTGGCAGAAGCACCGACGCAAGGGGTCGCCACTCAGTCCGAGCCGGAGTGCTTCCTCGTAGCGTGTTCGCGCTTGCTCCTCGAGCCCGGCGGAATCATACGCCCCTGCCACCTCGTAGGTGAGGACGGGATTCCCGGGATGCGCGTCGAGCAGATCCTGGAAATAACGGATCGTCGGGGCCATGTTGTCTCGATCGCGCTCTGCGTAACCGCGCGCGATCGCTTCGTCGAGTTCCGGCGTCAGGTGGTTGTCCATCGCCTGAGTCTTCCAATCCGACGGTCACCCCGCATGGCTGGGCCTCGATCGTCGACGCCCGGGCGCTCGCCCGCGAGATGGAGCAGGCTCGCCGGCTGATGACGAGCCTCTCCGACTAGGCGATGCCCAGCTGACGCATCCTGGTCTCGACGAGCTTGCGGACGAGGGCATCCGGTAGCGGCTCGTCGACAGCGAAGTGCAGGGACCCCTTGGTCTGGGAGTAGTCGGCCAGGTCGTCAGCCAGCTCGGGGAGCACTGAACCGCTGTGTGGCAGATAGCTCAGGTGGTCCTTGAACGCAGCGAAGCCGGCCACAACCTTGCCGCCGACCTTGAAGGCGGGCATCCGATAGGAGATGCACTCCTCCGCGTCCGGTACGACGGCCAGAATGGATCGGCGGAGACGCTCCAGACTGACCCGCTTGGGTCCCTCAAGGCCCGCCAAGTATTCGTCGATGTCGTGTGGCGCGGTCACCCCGCCATCTTCTCGCATCGTCGCTGCTTGCGATCCCGTGCGTCCTCTCCGGGCCGATGTCGGCGCACTGCCCGGGCCACGAAGCACGGTCCGGGGACCTTCGTTCACTATCGTCTCCTCGTGGCCGGGGGGAGCGAGCACCGTGATTGCCTTTGTGGATAACGGGTTTGATGGTCGTGGCTGTCGGGGGTCGGTAGTAGAATCGCTGGTATGTTCGAATCGTTCGACGATGTGGGACCTGACCCGGACCGGTTCATCCCGGCCGGGCAGGTCGACGACGACCTGCCGTCGCGGCGGGGTCGCTGCCTTCCAGGCGGCGCTGCTGGCTGAAGGTGAACAGCGGCGGACCGAGGTCGATGACCTGGACGCGGACGGCACGTTGGGCCGGGTGGAGTCGTCACGGCGGCGGGTGAACCTGGCGCAGGCGGACCAGTTGGCGTTGGCCGCCCATTGGGCGGATCTGCACGGGACGCTCGAGACACGGGTCCGGGTCCGTGGCGGGGAGGTGCTGGTCGAGCCGGGTGGGGAGGGCACGCCGGGGTTCGGGGAGTTCTGTCGGGTCGAGCTCGGCGCCGTACTGGGGGTCTCGCAGGTCTCGGCCGGGCTGCTGATGGCCGACGCGCTGGATCTGCGGCATCGGCTCCCTTTGCTGTGGCGACGAGTCCACACCGGTGACGTCAGGGTCTGGGTGGCCCGCAAGGTCGCGGTCCGCACCCGGCATCTGTCCCAGTCGGCTGCGGCGCGGGTGGATGAGACGGTCGCCCCGGTGGTCGAGTCGCTGCCGTTCGCCCGGTTGGAGAGGGTCCTGGATGCGGCGATCCTGTCCGCCGACCCGGTGCTGGCCGTTGAGCGGACCGCCGACGCGGCGGCCGGGCAGGGGGTGTGGGTGGGTCGGGAGACCGACCACGGACACGGCAGCATCGTCGGGAAGGCGCCGATGCCCGACATCGCCGCGGTCGACGCGTCGTTGGACGCGTTGGCGC
The DNA here is from genome assembly GCA_963820035.1 of uncultured Actinomycetota bacterium. GTDB lineage: Bacteria > Actinomycetota > Actinomycetes > Propionibacteriales > Nocardioidaceae > JAWWPG01. Next base: position 437,768 of record CAWFYK010000002.1, read on the forward strand.
GGGCGATGACCATCCTCGGCGATACCGACCCGCATCAGCTGCGGCGGGCGAAGGCGCTGGGGCTGTTGGCCGACCCGGCTGCCGCGTTGGAGCTGACCCGGACCGCGAACGAGACCCTCGACCGGCTCGCCACCAGCCGGGCCGACGACCGCCCGGATGTGCCGGACGGGTCGGATCCGCGGCGGCGTTGTGACCTCGGCCCGGCCACCCTCTACGTCCACCTCACCAGCCAGAGCCTCACAAGCCAGCCCCTTACCAGCCAGCGCCTCACCGCTGCCCTGGCTGGCGCCGGAGCCGGCTTCGGGGTGGTCCGGGTCGAGGGTGTCGGGCCGGTGCTGCTCGACCAGGTCCGCGGCTGGCTGCGTCACCGGCAGGTGAAAGTCGTCCCGGTGATCGACATCGCCGGGATGACCCCGGTCGACCGCTACGAGGTGCCGGACCGGATGGCCGAGGCGATCCGGCTGCGCACCCCGGCCGACTGCACGCCGTACAGCCCGAACGTGAGCCGACGTGGCGACAACGACCACACCACGCCCTACATCGCCCTCGACGACGGCGGGCCACCCGGGCAGACCGCGGTCGCGAACCTCGCCCGGATCACCCGAGCCAACCACCGGTGGAAGACCCACGGGAAATGGACCGTCACCCAACCCCGCTCCGGCGCCTGGCTCTGGACCAGCCCCCACCACCGCCACTACCTCGTCGACCACAACGGCACCCACAACCTCGGCAGGCTCTGAGTGTTCAGTAACGTGGTAGCGAATAACAAGTGAGAGCTTGAGAATGTAAAGTTATCTCGCTAGTCTCGGCCTGATGAAGAGCTACCACCAGTACTGCTCGGTCGCCCGGGCCTTGGACCTCGTCGGGGACCGGTGGGTGCTGCTCATCGTCCGCGAGCTGTTCGTCCTGGGCCCCAGCCGTTACAGCGATCTCAAGCGCGGACTGCCCGGCATCGCCAGCAACCTGCTTGCCGAACGCCTGAAGACGATGGAGGCCGATGGGCTGATTGAGCGACGCGAGGCGCCCGCACCGATAGGGGCCGGCCTCTACCAGCTCACCCAACGCGGCCGTGATCTCGACGATGTGCTCAGGTCACTCAGCCGTTGGGGACTGCCGACGATGCCGTCAGGACCGTCGCCGGAGGACTCGGTGCAACCACAGTGGAGCGCCCTGTTGGCGGGCCTGACCCTGACCGGGAAGGTGTTGGTCGAGGACCAGGCGATCATCGGCATCGAGACCGGGAGCGAGTCCGTCAGAGTGGTCCTTCGCCACGACGGCTTCGAGGTCGAGCGGGGGCTGGGCACCGACGCGGAGGTGACGTTGCGCGGATCGGCACTCGTCATCGGAGGCGTTCTCGCACGCCTTCTCACCATCACAGAGGCAACGCGGCTTGGCCTCACGATCGAGGGCCGAGCGCACCTCCTGGCCGAGCTTGTCGACGACCACCACACAAGGACGGGAGCAGGGTCATGACCTACACCGAGATCGACCTCGTCGCCACGATCGAACGGCTCGCCGGAACCGGCATAGCCGAGCTGACGCAGCCGCAGCTCGACGGCATCGACCAGTTCCACACCGGGGGCGCAGAGGCCGTCGATCTCCTGCTGCCGAGTCTCGGGCTGACACCGGCGATGACGGCACTTGACGTGGGATCAGGACTTGGAGGGCCGGCCCGGCGCCTTGCGCGCGCCACCGGCTGCTCGGTCCTCGGCATCGACATCACGCAGTCCTACGTCGATGCCGCACGAGCGCTGACGGATGCCGCCGGGCTTTCCGGCCGGGTCGGCTACATCTGTGGTGACACGGCAAGCCTCGAACGAGGCGGCTTCGACGCGGCCTACACCATGCACGTCGAGATGAACGTCGCGGACAAGAAGGCGTTCTTCACCGACATCGCGGGTCGACTGCGCCCAGGTGCCCGCCTCGCGACCTTCGAGGTATGTCGGCGCGGAGCTGACAACCCGGTGTTCCCCGTTCCGTGGTCGATCGACGGAAGCGACAGCTTCCTGGCCACCCCCGCCGACCTGCTGACCAGCATCGAGGACAGCGGCTTCGAGACAGCCGAGTGGGTGGACGAGACCGAGTGGGCACTTGACTGGTTCCAGAGACTCGGGACGCGCCTGGCTGCCGCTGGCACCGCCGCCACGTTGCCCGCGCTGCTCACCGACGGCCCCGCTCGCATGATGAACCTCGCGGGGGCGTTGACCAACGGCATCCTCACGGTCCACCGGGGCGCCTTCACGCTCGCGACATAGCGCGCGCGCCGTTCGATCAGGCATGATCAGGGTGGCCCGTTTCCTGCATAGGCTGGGGGAGTGGCTGATGTAACGCCGGTGCAGCGCTCCCGGCCGATCCAGCGAGGCTCCGAGCGGGCGATGCTGGAGAGCATGCTCGACTTCTACCGTGCGACGGTGGTCAGCAAGGTGGCCGGTCTGACCGATGCCCAGGCGTTCAACGCCGCCGTCTCGCCGTCCACGCTGACACCGGCCAGTGTGGTGAAGCACTTGGCCGGAACGGAGCGGTTCTGGTTCAGCATCGACTTCGCGAATCTCGACGTGGCCTGGCCGTGGACCGACGACGATCTGCACGGAGGCTTCCGGATGGAGCCCGGCGATACGCTGGCCACCATTGTGGCCGGCTACGTCGAGGAGTGCGCCAGCTCCCGACGCGCGATCGCGAATGCTGAGCTCGACGACTCTGCCCGGGGAGAGGGCATGGATTTCACCCTCCGCTTCGCGATGCTCCACATGGTCGAGGAAACCGCGCGGCACTGCGGTCATCTCGACTTCCTGCGGGAGGCGACGGACGGTGTCGTCGGCATGTAGCGAACGTCTCATCGGCGCCTTATTGGGATGCGGGCGCCGACCTGGCTTCCTAGGGTTGCGGCCATGCCAGCGACCGCCATCACCACCTCCTCCTATCCACCGCTGAATCTGCAGGTGCAGACGCCTGTGCTTTCGCTGCTCGGCGCGACCGATGAGCTGCTTGAGCGGCTGGTGCCCTTGGTGCGCAAGGGCGTGGCCACGGCGCCCCCGTGGCCCTTCGACGACCCGATGTCGTTGTACAAGGACAACCCGGATCGGGTGTGGGAATGGCTCCGCCGGGTTTGGGCCGGCCGTGCGAAGGTCAGCGAGAGCTTCTGGCGGCTGTACTTCGTGGTGGTCGTCGATGGTCAGCCCGTGGGCATGCAAGACCTGATCGGCTCCGACTTCTCCGCGTTGGGCACGGTGACCAGCTTCTCCTGGCTCACCGCCGACGCGCGCGGGCGCGGGCTGGGCAAGGAGATGCGAGACGCAGTGTTGCATCTGGCCTTCGCGGGCCTCGGTGCTCGGCAGGCCGGCAGCGACGCGTTCACTGACAACGATGCCTCGAACCGGATCTCGCAGGCGTTGGGCTACCAGCCCAACGGCTTCGACTGGGCCACCCGCCGTGGCGATCCGGCTGAGCTCTACCGATGGAGGCTGACCCGCGACGACTGGTCCTCGATGCGGCGTGACGACATCGACCTCGTCGGTGTTGCGGAGTGCCTGCCCGTTCTCGGCATCCGACCTCCTGCCGACAGCTGAGCGAGCCGGGGTTCGCACGCATCTACCGCTCGTGAGACTCGCGAGGCCATGAGCGCCGCCAAACGCCTGAGTGGCGAGCCCTTGACCACAAGCGTGCTCCGCCAGCAGATGCCAAGGGCAAGAGGTCGTCTCGTCGCCGAACCACGCGGCGTACTCGAGTCCCCTCCAACAATTTTGCATAAAGACCTATCGCGATATATCGTTACTGTCATGAGGTCCAACCGAACTCAGCAGGAGTCGCGGACCAAACACCGAAGGAGCACCACCTTGAGACACGCACAACGAGAACCTTCCGGTCGGTCGGAGACCGACACGCCGGACGTGACCACCGCCGACGGCGGACGACGCAAGCGCCGCCCTGACAGTCGGGGTGCGCGGTCCAGCGATCGCCACCGAGGTGACGAGAGCAAAGACAAGAAGAAGGCGGCCAGCGGACGCCGCAGCCATCGATCGGAGACCCGTGGTGAACGATCCGATGAGCGCCGAAGCCACCACGAGGGTCGGAGCCGGGGACGAGGACGAGCGCAGCGCGGTGACGTACGCGCGGCGGTCCTGGTCCTTCTCTCCGAGCAGCCCATGCACGGTTATCAGCTCATGCACGCCATTGCCGACCGGACCAAGGGTGCCTGGCGCCCCAGCCCGGGCGCGATCTATCCGACCATCGCTCAGCTCGAGGACGAGAACCTGGTTTCCGTCGTCGCGGGCGGCGGCCGCAAGCAGGTCACCATCACCGAGGCCGGCCGTGACTACCTGAAGGCCAACCTCGACACCATGGGCGACCCGTTCACCGCTATCACCAGCCAGGCCGGGGGCTCCAACGATCTGCGCGGCTCCGTCGAAGAGATCTACGCCGCCACGCGCGCGGTCGGCAAGTCCGGCACTGACGCCCAGATCGCCCAGGCTCAGCAGATCCTGGCTCGGGCCCGTCGTGACCTGTACCTGACTCTCGCCGAGGCACCTGCGGAGCCCGCTGTCGAACCGGTCGAGGACGAGGGCTGAAACAGGCCGCCCAGAACCCTCGCGCCGATGACGAGGAACCGGTCGAGGGCCGGGCGGTACGACTGGGATCGGGTGCAGATAATCTCCGCCAAGGGAGCCGACGGGACGGATTCGAGCGGCCTGAGCTGGCACTTCGCTGCCTCGCCGTAGCCGTCGCGTTCTCGGCATTTCGTGAGCCCCGATGAGTTTCGATGTCGGGTGGGGTCAGAGTATCGAGTAGCCCGGGACCCCGGGCGCGAGGAGAGGCGGAGGAATGCGCAAAGTCGTGGTGTACATGTTGGTCTCGGTCGATGGTGTGGCTGAGGACCCCGACGCGTTCATGTTCGAGTTCGACGACGTGATGGACGCCGATCTCGGGGAGGTGATCGGGACCCAGGACACCGTCCTGCTCGGCCGGAAGATGTATGACGAGTGGTCCACCTTCTGGCCCAAGTCGGACATCCAGCCCTTCGCCGACTTCATCAACAGCGTGCACAAGTATGTGGTGACGGCGACTCCGTTGACGAGGGAGTGGGCGAACGCCGAACCCATCCATGGCCCCGTCTTCGACTTCGTGCGGAAGCTGAAGTCGGGCACGGGGGGCGACATCGGTGTCCATGGCAGCATGACGTTGGCCCAGTCGCTGCTCGGTGCGGGACTTGTCGACCAGATCCGGCTGGCGGTGGCGCCGCGCGTGGCTGGACGGGGTCGGCGCCTGTTCGAGGACGACGTCGCCCATACGCTCAAGCTGGTCAAGAGCACCAGCAGCCCATCCGGCTCGTTGCTGCTCTCCTACGACGTGGTCGCCGACGACTGACCTCGGGCCGGGTCGAGCCCGGTCACCGACCGGTCGGCGGCGCCCGGGGTTCGGGCGAGATAACGGAGTGCAACACTGCCGGAGTGCAGGTTCCTGACCCGGCTCTGGTGCTTCTGGTCGGCGCGGCCGGTTCCGGGAAGTCGACGTGGGCGGCGGGACGCTACCGCGACGTCGAAGTGGTGTCCTCCGACGCCCTGCGCGCCGTCGTGGGGAGTGGCACGGCGGACCTCGATGCGTCCGAGGACGCCTTCCGGCTACTCGACCAGATTGTCGAAGGTCGAGCCAGGCGTGGTCTCACGGTCGTCATCGACACCCTTGGCCTGGATCCCGTACGGCGGGCCGGCTGGGCAGCACGTGCTCGCGGGTCCGGGCTTGCGCTGGTGGCCGTCGTGTTCGACACGCCCGTCGCCATCTGCCGGGCACGCAACGCCTCGCGGGACCGTCCGGTGCCGGCCGCGGTGCTCTCCGGGCAGCTGCGCCGCGTGCGCGAGGTCGGTGCGGAGCTCGAGCGGGAGGGCTGGGACGTCATCGTCGTCCGGACGGACGAGCCTGAGCCCGTGACAGCCCCGGCGGCGGCACCCGTCGACGACCCCGGCGGCGGTCCGCGGGTGATGCTCCAGATCGGGCGCTTCCCCTGGGGTGAAGATCCGCTCGGCTGGCTGCGAGGTATCACTCGTGCGGCGGCAGTCGCCGGTTTCGCCGGCGTCGCCTTGATGGACCACCTCATCCAGATCCCACAGGTCGGGCGGGCGTGGGACCCGATTCCGGAGCCCTGGGTGACGCTCGGAGCGCTTGCCTCGCTCGGCACCGGCCTCGAGCTCGGCACCCTCTGCACGCCTGCCACCTTTCGTGCCCCCGGCATCATCGCCAAGGCGGCCGCGACTCTCGACGTGCTGACGGGCGGCCGGGCGTTCTGCGGCCTGGGCGCCGGCTGGTGGTCCCGCGAGCACGCCGCTTGGGGTCTTGCCTTCCCCGACCCCGGACGTCGCCTCGATGACCTCGCGATCGCGGCCGAGACGATGCGGGCACTGTGGGCGCCTGGCACCAAGGAGTATCGCGGCGACCGCGTGACCCTGCCCGAGACCACCTGCTACCCGCGCCCCATCGGCAGGCTGCCGTTGATCATCGGCGGGGGCGGCGAGCGTCGTACCCTCCGCATCGCCGCCCAGTGGGGTGATGCCTGCAACGTCCGCGCCGATCTCGACACAGTCCGTCACAAGACGGCCGTCCTGCGCCGGCACTGCGACGACGTCGGGCGACCTCATGAGGAGGTCCAGGTCACCGTCCTCGACGTGGCGGTCGTCGGCACCAGCCGCGAGGACACCTGGGCCCGCGTCGAACGGCTCCGCGGGCGCACCCAAGCAGCCGTCTTCGCCGCCCGTCATCATGCCGGCCAGGTCGCGGCCCACCGGGAGCGCCACCAGCGGCTGTTCGACGCCGGGGTGCAGACCGTGTTCCTTGCGCTCCCTGACCTCGACGGACCAGACGACGTGGAGCGAGTCGCCGCGCTCGCCCGGCGGTAGTGAGCACGATGCCCTCCAGCGTCCCCCTTGAGCAGGTTGGCGCCGTGCGTGGTGTGCCGAGACTGGTGGTCGCGGTGGCGCTGACGCAGCTCGTGGTGCTGGTGGTGACGAGCGCGCGCTATGGATACCACGGCGACGAGATGTACTTCATCGCCGCTGGAGGACATCCCGCCGCCGGCTATCCCGACCAGCCACCGATCGTGCCGATGGTGTCATGGGCGATGAACGCCATCGCCCCGCACTCGCTGCTGATGCTCAGGCTGCCGTCCGCGCTGGTCTCCTCGGTCACCACGCTGGTGGCCGCGTCGATCGCACGTCAGGTAGGCGGGAGCGCCCGCGCGCAAGTGATCGCTGCGGTCTGCACGGCTGGGTCGGGGTTCGCCCTGGCGGTTGGTCACATGGTGTCGACCACGACGTTCGACATGCTGAGCACGACGCTCCTCTTCTGGTGTCTCATCCGTGCGGTGACCACCGGCCAGCGGTCGATGTTGCTGATCGCCGGACTCGTCACCGGGATCGGGAGCGAGGCGAAGCCGCAGGTCGCGTTGGTCGCCATGGTGGTGCTGGTGGCCTTGGCCGTGGTGGGACCGCGGTGGCCGTTCCAGACGTGGTGGCTGTGGGCGGGTGTCGGGCTTGCCGTGCTCATCGCCGCGCCCTACCTGGTGTGGCAGGCGACGCACGACTGGCCGCAGCTCACGGTCGCCGGCAACGTGGCTGGATCGGCCGAGGCTGGCCGGATCGGGTTCCTGCCGTTCCAGGTCGTGATGGTCTCGGTGTTCCTGGTGCCGGTCTGGGTGGCTGGGCTCGTCGCACCACTGCGCCGCGAGGGTCCGGTGCTGCTCCGCTTCCTTCCGTTGACCTACGCGGGCCTGGCGCTTGTCTACCTAGCCGGTGACGGGAAGGCCTACTACCTGGCGTCGTTGTACCCGACCTTGCTGGCCGTCGGTGCGATGTCAGTAGCGGCATGGCTCGACCGCGGCCGGCGATTCCTGAGGGGTGCGTCCTTCGGTCTGGCGCTCGCCTTGACCCTTGCGATGAATGCCTTCATCGCTTTGCCGTTGCTCCCGGCTGACCAGCTGCAAGGCAGTCTGGTCATGGCGCTCAACCCCGACCAAGGCGAGACGGTCGGCTGGCCGGCGTTCATCTCGACCGTGGCCGCCGCCTGGCGGGGACTGCCTCCCTACGTCCGGGCTCGGACGGCGATCTTCACGTTCAGCTACGCCGAAGCCGGTGCCGTCGACCTGATGGGGCCCAGCCACGGCCTCCCGCGCGCCTACAGCGGGCACAACGGCTTCAGCGAGTGGGGTCGCCCACCGGCGCGGGATCGGAATGCGCTCGTCCTCGGCTACGACGGACCAGCTGATGCCGCGCCGTACTTCGGGCACTGCCGGGTTCTCGCCCATATCAACAACCACGTCGGTCTGGACAACAACGAGCAGGGCCTGCCTGTCATGCTCTGCAAGCCCAACGGCAGCTGGGAGGCGCTCTGGCCACGCCTGCGTCACTACGAGTGAGTGTGACCTCGCGACCAGCGCCCTCCTGCTCGCTGAGGTCACGGGGCAAGGAGGACGACGACGCCGCGTTTTCCGAAGGCACGAACCGGTCACCTATCGTCGGTCAGCCTCCTGTAGACGGTGTTCCAGTCCTCCTTCATGCTCACGACGGTCCAGCCAAGCTCTGCGGCCTTGGCGAGCGACGCCTCAGCTGAGGTGGTATAGGCGAACTCTCTGTCTGCATCGTCGTGGTTCACCAGCATCGCGAACGCGGCGCTGGCGAGCATCTCGATGTCGACGTCGGCGTTCCCGCCGGCGAAGACGGGAAGGCGCCCGGTCTGGGCGAAGATGTGTTCGGGCTTGCCGGGGCCGAGGTCGAGCGTTCCGAGGAGCCGCTCACCGCGCACGATGGTTCCGTCAGCGTAGATGTACTCGGCGGCGGAGCCGATCACGTTCTCCTTGTAGATGCCCCAGGTCTCCTCGGCGAAGACCCGCATGAAGTCCCGGCCACCGCCTGAGCAGACGAAGACCCGGAAGCCGTTCTGCTTGAGCAGGTCGAACAGCTCGAGCATCGGCTGGTAGACCAGGTCCTTGTACAACACGCCGAGCGTCGGCTGCTTGACTGACATCAGCCACTCGCGGACCTGCGCGTCGAACTCGGCCGGGGTGGTTCCGGCCCACGAACGTACAAATGCTGCCAGAAGCGCCTCGATTACCGGGGGATCCTGGGTGGCCACTCCAACGAAGAAAGCGGGATCCTTCTCGATGATCGACTTGTATGGCTGCTGGCTCGCCAGGGACGGGTCGGCCTTGATCTCCTCGGCCCACTTTCGAAACACGAAGTCGAACTGAGGAGGGAGCGGTTGCTCTACCCACAGGGTGCCGTCGTTGTCGAACGCCGCGATCCGTTCTGCAATGGGCACGAAATCGGGCCCCTCGTTGGTTGCGCGTCCCACAAAGTCCAGGATCGCTGTCCTGGCCGGTCCGTCGTTCCAGCTCCGTAGCACCGTGGCGGTCATATCATGTCCTCTCGTGCCGAGGCGGCCCGGCTCCGTCACCATATGCGGTTAGCCGGCCAGACTTTCCGCGGTGTCCTTGACCGACCGTCGTTTCGTCCCCGAGTGTCGAGCCGATGTCCACGTCCAGAGCGGTAGGCTTCGCAAGGATGACCATCCCGATTCAGGCCCTGCGGGCTGGCGACGAGGGTCGGATCAAGCTCGCGACGATCATCTCCGCTCTGTCCGCTCGATATGTTGTGGTGACTGCGTCGAACCATCTCGTCCGCCGCGTCCACCTCGACACGTTCGACCAACGACTTCGCGCGGCTGGTCTCACCTTGGAGCACCAGTCGACAGCCTCGGGTGAGCGGGTCGTCGTGCGGAGTGCGGGGGCGAGCACGCTCGTGGCGGCATCCGTGCAGGATCTCTCGTGGCCGGCGCACCCGGATGTCCTGCCGGTGGGCCCCGTGCGGGATGCAGTCGCTCCGGTGGCAGGCATCCGCGCCTTGATGGTGATCCGTGACGAGAAGCGCCGGATGGTTCGACTGGAGTTGCACAACAACGACGGGAAGACCGTGGTCCGCGTCGAGGTCGATGAGCCTGCCGCCTCGGGAGGTCGTCCTGAGGGCATGACGCTGACCACGCTGCGTGGCTACGACGAGGACGGCCGCCGAGCGGCGAAAGCCCTGGCCGCCTTGGGGCTTCTTGCGGTCGACCCTCGTGAGGACGAAGAGCCGGTCACACCAACGCGGGGTGCCAAGGCAGACCGAACGGGTCCCGCACTCGGGCTCCTGACAACGGCTCTCAGAGGGTTCCTCGAGACGATGCGGGCAAACCTCCCTGGCCTGCTCGATGATGTCGACACCGAGTTCCTGCATGACTTCCGAGTGGCGGTACGACAGACCCGGTCGACGCTCAAGGTGGGGCGGCCCGCCCTGCCGGAGGTGATGCGATCCCGATGGGAGCCGGAGTTCAAGTGGCTCGGCGACCTGACGACGCCGGCGCGAGACCTGGACGTCTACGAGCTTGACCTGCCCACGATGGGGGAATGGCTGACCGCTGCGGATCCGACCGACCTGGAGCCATTCTCGACGTATCTGCGCCGCAGACGGGCGTCCGAGCGCCGCGCGCTCGTTGACGAGCTGCGATCCAGCAGATTTCGGCAGCTGGACAAGGAATGGGACGAGCAGCTGGCCGGTCTCGCGGATGCGTCAGAGGGGATCGATCAGGAACGTCTGTCGGCCGGCAGGCTGGCCGACCGCAGCCTGTCCTCGGCGTACCGGAGAGTGATGCGTGGTGGTGCGGCCATCACGGACGACTCGCCTGCCGATGACCTTCATCAACTGCGCAAGCGCTGCAAGGAGCTTCGCTACGCGCTCGAGGTCTTCGCTCCCGTCGTCGCCAAGGGTCCGCGCAAGCACGCGGTCGCCCATCTCAGGGGTCTGCAAGATGTGCTGGGCCGGTTCCAGGACGCCGAGGTGCACTGCCATGCGTTGCGAGGGTTTGCCGGGGACATGATGGTCGAGCGAGCTCCGGCCTCTGCCTTGCTGGCCATGGGTGAGCTGATCGGTCACCTCGACGCCGACCAGGATCGGGCCCGGCGAGAGTTCAACGGCGCGTTCGCCAGATTCGCGCATCCTTCCAATCAGAGGTTGATGAAGGGCATCGGTGGCGCTCGGTGAAGGTCTATGCGACATACAACATCAAGGGCGGCGTCGGGAAGACGACCACGGCCGTGAACCTTGCCTACCTCTCTGCCCGTGAGGGCAGGCGGACGCTGTTGTGGGACCTCGACCCGCAGGCCGCCGCGACGTACGTGTTCCGGGTGCGACCGCGGGTCAAGGGGGGCGGCCATGCCCTGGTGACACGCAAGCGTCCCCTGGACGCAGCCCTCAAAGGAACCGACTTCGACAATCTCGACCTGCTGCCGGGGGACTTCAGCTACCGCAACATGGACCTCGATCTCGATGACACCAAGAAGCGGACCCGTCGGCTCGGCCAGCTACTGAAAAGCGTCGATGACGAGTACGACGTCGTCTTCCTGGACTGTCCACCCAGCATCTCCCTCGTGTCAGAAAATGTCATGCACGCAGCCGACACCCTGCTCGTGCCGCTCATCCCCGCCACCCTGTCACTGCGGACGTTCGACCAGCTGACGAGCTTCGTGGCCGACTTCGCAAAGCCACGACCCGAGATCGTCGCCTTCTTCTCCATGGCCGACCGGCGCAAGCGCTTGCATCGGGAAGTCATCGACGCGATCCCGCGTGACCGGACACGCGTCGCCGACACCGTGATCCCAGCGCTCGCGATCATCGAGCAGATGGTTGAGCGCCGAGCACCGGTGCCCGCCTTCGCCCCGGCCAACCGGGCGACGAAGTGCTACGAGAGCCTCTGGGCAGAGGTACGGCCCAACCCTTGACCGACTTGTATCGTGACCCGATGGGCGATGACACCTGGGCCGATCTCGTTGACCAGTTCGCCGATGGGGCTTACGCCTCGGTGAAAGGGCGTGTCCGCACCTATGTCATGCATCAGCAGCTGCTTGAACACCTGGCGGAACCGCCGGCCACAGTCTTGGACGTCGGCGGTGGTGCAGGTCATCAGTCGTTCCCGCTGGCCCGAGCCGGCTATGACGTGACGCTGCTGGACCCCTCGGCGGCGATGCTCGACAAGGCAGGGCAGCGACTGCAGGCCATGCCTGAGGAGGTCCAACGGCGAGTGACACTCGTGCAGGCCGAGGGTGAGCGGGCCGTCGAGGCGGTGGCTGGCCGGCGCTTCGCAGCGGTCTTGTGCCACGGGGTGCTGGGCTACCTCGAGCAACCGGAGGCGATGGTCAACCAGCTATGCCGATGCGCCGCCGACGATGGGGTGGTGTCGATCATGACCAGTAGCGCCAAGACGATGGCTGTACGACCAGCCTTGGAACGTCGGTGGGACGATGCCTTGGCGGCTTTCGACGCCACCGTCGAGGTCGGGGTGCTGGGAGTGCCGACCCGGGCTGACACGGTCGAGCAGCTGAGCGCCCTGATGCAAGGGCAGGGCGTGGAGCCGGTGCGTTGGTACGGCGTATGGCTGTTCGCCGACTGGCTCGATTTCAGTGGAGCCGACCTCGACCTCAGCGATGAGGAGGAGGTCGCTGCAATGGCGGCGGTCGAGCTCGAGGCCAGCAGACGAGACCCCTACCGCCAGCTGAGCCGTCCGTTCCATCTCGTGGGGCGGCGACCCGCGAGGAGTTGACGTCAGCCCAATGTCAACGGGACCAGGTCGTACCGTCCCAACGCGCGGTGTATGACGTCCCGCGACCTGCGCTCGAGGCCTCACCGACGACGAAGCCGTCGTTCGCCCGGTCCATCGAGATGGAATCGAGCGTCGTGCCAGCCTGGGGAGGAGTTGGCGGAGGGTCGATGATCGACCAGCTATGCCCGTCCCGGTGCTTCGTCATCGCGAGGGTGTTGTCGCCGACCGCCTGCTGCCGGAACCCGACGGCCCACGCGTCCGAGGGGGAGGAGGCGCTGACGGCCTGCAACTTCGCGAAGAACGCCCTCTGAGCAACGACCGGTGTGGCCGCCGAGGAGGGCACCGAGAGGGTAGCCAGCGCCGTACCGGCCAGCAGACCCGCGGCCACTGTGAAGCGAGACGATCGACTGACGGCCCGGCGTCCCATGGCGGAACCTCTTTCGCTCGAGTCCCGCGGAAGGGTCGCGGCAGCACCAGCGTATGGCCCACGTCTCGACGACGAGGGCTTTTGCCTTGTCCCGTGACCGGGTGGTGGTCAGCCGACCGGTGCGGTGCAGGTTGACGGGCGATGTCATGTCGAGAAACGCTGGTCTGCTCCGCTCACGAGGTGAAGGGCCACGAAAGGCGCGGCCCGCGATGTCAGGAGACGACCATGCCGAAGTACCTCCTTCTCAAGCACTACCGCGGCGGCCCGGCGCCGCACCACCCCTTCCCCCCGATGGACGAGTGGGCCCCCGAAGATGTCGAGGCGCACATGGGCTTCCTCAGGCACGTCAGCGAGCTGCTCGAGGAGAACGGTGAGTACGTCGGAGCGCAGGCGCTGACGCCGGCGCAGACCTGGGTGCGCTACGGCGGCCCGGATGCCGCGCCGGTCGCCACCGATGGTCCGCTGCCGGAGACCAGTGACCTGGTGGCGGGCTGGTACATGATCGACGTCGAGTCGCACGAGCGGGCTGTCGAGATCGCGGCCTATGTCTCCTCCGAGCCGGGCCCGGGTGGGGAGCCGCTCTACGAGTGGATCGACATCCGCGAGGTCATGTCCGAGGCACCCGCGGACGACTGACCGCTGTGAGCGACGAACCGAGGTCAGAGCTGGACGAGGGCGCCCTGCGCGCCCTCGTTCCTCGCGTGCTCGCAGGGCTGGTCCGACGGGGTGAGGACTTCGACGCCGCCGAAGATGCGCTGCAGGAGGCCCTGCTCGAAGCGCTCCGGGTGTGGCCCGACCACCCGCCGCGGGAGCCACGCGCGTGGCTGACCACGGTGGCCACTCGACGGCTCGTCGACGTCCGGCGCAGCGAGGCCGCCCGGCACCGGCGTGAGGAGCGGACGTTCGCGGAGCCGGAGCCCGCCGCGGCGGAGGAGGGCGACGACACGCTGTTCCTGCTCTTCTGCTGCTGCCACCCGGAGCTCGCGCCCGCCTCCCAGGTCGCCTTGACCCTGCGTGCCGTCGGCGGCCTCACCACTCGCGAGATCGCCGACGCCTTCTATGTCCCGGAGGCGACGATGGCGCAACGCATCAGCCGGGCCAAGCGGACCTTGCGGGGACGGCGTCTGGACCAGCCAGGCGACCTCGCCGTCGTGCTCCGCGTGCTCTACCTCATCTACTCGGCGGGCCACGCGGGCCGGGTCGACCTGGCCGGCAAGGCGATCCGGCTGACCCGTCAGCTCACCCTGGCGACCGAGGAGCCGGAGGCGCGCGGATTGCTCGCGCTGATGCTGCTGAACCACGCGCGGCGGCTGGCGCGGGTCGACCGCGAAGGTCGGATCGTCACCCTTGACCGACAGGACCGCGGGCTGTGGGACGGTCGTCAGATCGCGGAGGGCGTCCGGGTCCTGCAGTCCGCGCTGATCCTCGAGCGTCCTGGTCGCTACCAGGTCGAGGCCGCGATCGCCGCCCTGCATGACGATGCGGCCAGCGCTGAGGAGACCGACTGGCCGCAGATCCTCTCCTGGTACGACGAACTCGTCGCCCTCACCGATGACCCGGTGCGCGAGGATCCCGCGGCGGTTCTCGGGCGCGCTGTCGCGGTCGGCCACGCCCTCGGCGCCGCCGCTGGGCTATGCGAGACCGACCGGTTGCGCGACGTGATCGGGGAGCGGCACCGCTGGCACGCCGTCCGCGGCCACCTGCATGAGCTGAGCGGCGACCTGCCTGCCGCCGCCGCGTCGTACGCCGGGGCGGCGCGCCGGGCCACCAACGTCGCCGAGCGTGACCACCTCGTGCGCCAGGCCACCCGCGCTCGGGCCCGCGTCCCGGCTTCCGACCATCGGGCAGACTGAGCGGGTGCTCAAGCGGGAGCCATTGTGGAAGGTGCACCAAGCCGCATTTGCCGTGCTGGCGCTGAGTCCGAGCCGGTCGATCCGCGCCTCTGAACTCGCACTATCCCAATGGAATAAGGGACCTTTGGCTCTGATTGTCGAATTGCGCGCAGGCATAGCCTGCGAGCACATCACTCGTTCTTGGCGGCGCCGGCGACGACGCCGATTCTGAGGAGGCCGGTCATGTCCCACGAAGCCATCATCGATAAGGCAGCCGTCGAAGAAGTCGAGACGATGCTGCGGCCTGTGCCGGACTCGGCGCGGGAGTCTTCCGCCATGCACCAGTTCTGGATCTGGTCCGGGGCGAACCTCGCACCCATCAACTGGTTCCTCGGATCTCTCGGCATCCTCATCGGGCTGAGCTTCGCCGAGACGGTCCTGGTGATGGTTGTCGGGAACCTGATCGGGATGTCGGTGTTCGGCTTCTTCGTGTTGATGGGGCAGAAGACCGGCGTCAGCCAGATGGTGCAGGCGCGAAGCGCTTTCGGGCGTCGCGGCGCCTACCTGCCGACGTTCATCCAGCTGATCATCTCGGCCGGCTGGTGCGCGGTGAACACCTGGATCGTCCTCGACCTGGTGCTCGCCCTGTTCGGCAGGCTCGGCTACCACGGAGGCACCGGGCTCAAGATCGTGATCGTCGTCCTCGTCATGGGCGTCCAGATCTGGCTCGCCGTCGTGGGCTTCAAGGCGATCGCTAACTTCGAGCGGATCACCGTGCCCATCACGTTCTGTGTGCTGATCGCCATGACGATCGTGGCGTGGACGCAGAACAACGTGGACTGGACCTATGGCGGGGCACACTTGCACGGCTCAGAACTGTGGTCCGCGATGACCACCATCATGACCGCGATCGGGATCGGCTGGGGCTGCACCTGGTTCGCCTACGCATCCGACTACTCGCGTTTCGTCCCTCGGACGACCTCGCGCTCGAAGGTCTACTGGGCGAGCGTGCTCGGGCAGTTCCTGACCGTTGTCTGGCTGGGGATCTTCGGCGCGACCCTGGCGACCGTCACCCAGAAGGTCGACCCCGGCGCGCTGGTCGTGGCGAACTTCGGAGTCCTCGCGATCCCGGTGCTGCTGCTGGTCCTGCACGGTCCGATCGCGACGAACATCCTCAACATCTACAGCTGCTCCCTGTGCGTGCAGACGCTGGACTGGAAGCTCAACCGGCGTCACATCGCCTTCTTCGTCGGGACCATCGCGCTGGCCTTCACGATCTTCCTCGTCTACCAGTCCAGCTTCGCCAACACCCTGGACACCTGGCTGGCCGGCTTGGTGATGTGGATCGCGCCCTGGGGTGCCATCACCCTGATCCACTACTACCACTTCCTCCACCAGGACCTCGACGTCGACATGCTCTACGACCCGCCACGGCAGTCCCGGCTGGCTGACGTGCGCTGGTCCGCGATCATCTCCTTCGCGCTGGGCGCCTTTGCTGCCTGGTGCTTCGAGTACGGCCAGGTCGGCTGGCTCCAGGGACCGGCCGCCAAGGCTCTCGGTGGTGTCGACCTGACCTGGCTCGTCGGCGCGCTCGTCGCCGGCGGCTGCTACCTGGTGCTGGGCAACCCCAGCCGGTCGTCTCTCTATGCCCGGAAGACGGCCCCGAAGCCGTTGCCGACACAGCGGCCGAAGATCGCCGGCGTGTGATGGAGCTGGTCGTTCGCAACGCGCGGCTGACGTCCCCGGGCTCACCGCCTGGGGACCCGGTCGACTTGCTTGTCGAAGACGGCCGGTTCGCCGCCGTCGTACCCGCTGGGGAGAGGGTCGCAGAGATCGAGCGAGAGATCGACGCTCGGGGAGCCCTGGTGAGCCCGCCGTACGTCGAGCCGCACATCCATCTCGACTCCTGCCTGACGGCGGGGGAGCCGCGGTGGAACGAGAGCGGAACCCTCTGGGAGGGCATCGCCTGCTGGTCCGAACGCAAGACGAAGCTGACTCGTGAGGACGTCATCACCCGGGTGGAGGAGGTCCTCCGGTGGCAGGTGGCCAACGGGGTGCTACATGTCCGCAGCCACGTCGACGTCACCGACCCGTCGCTGACCGCGCTCGACGCGCTCATCGAGGTACGCCGGCGAGTGAGTGCCGTCGTCGACCTGCAGCTGGTGGCGTTTCCGCAAGAAGGGATCGTCTCGTTCCCGGACGGCGACAAGCTGCTGGTCGAGGCGGCCCGACGCGGCGTTGACGTGATCGGGGCCATCCCGCACTTCGAGGACACCCGAGAGGACGGCGTCCGGTCACTCGAGATCGCCATCTCGACCGCGCGCGACCACGACCTGCTGGTCGACGTGCATTGCGATGAGATCGACGACGAGCAGTCCCGCTTCGTCGAGGTCCTCGCTGCCCACGCCATGCGGACGGGGATGCGGGGACGGGTCACCGCCAGCCACACGACGGCGATGGGAAGCTACAACGCGGCCTACAGCTACAAGCTGCAGCGGATGCTCGCTCGATCCGGCATCAACCTGGTCTGCAACCCGATGGTCAACCTCCACCTGCAGGGGCGGTTCGACGGCTATCCGAAGCGGCGCGGACTCACCCAGGTGAAGGAGATGAGTGCGGCCGGCGTCACCGTGGCATTCGGGCATGACGACGTCATGGACCCGTGGTTCCCGCTCGGGACCGGAAACCCGCTGCAGGTGGCGCACACCGGGGCACTGGCGGCGCAGATGACCTCACCGGCGCAGATCGCCGAGTGCTTCGCCATGGTGACCGAGCGAGCTGCCGCCGTACTGTCCCTCGGCGATCGTTACGGGATAGCAGTCGGTCGTCCTGCCAGCTTCATGGTGCTCCCGGCCGCCGACCCATTCGACGCGGTGCGCCGTCAGGTGCGGCCGTGGTATGTCGTGTCGCACGGTCGCGTTGTCGCCGAGACGACGCCGCAGCCGACGATCCTGACCTGGCCCGGTGAGGCCGCCCAACCCGTCGACTTCGTTCGACGTCGCGACGCCGATGCGGCCACCTGGCGCGATGCGGACGAAGCCTGGTAGCCGTCTGCAGGGTGTCGTGGACACCGAGAGGCTGCTCGGTCAGCGGCGGTCGAGCTGGTCGAGGTGGAGCTCAGTGCCAGAGGTCGAGTGAGCCACCAGCCGGCCGGAGGCTATGACGTAGGCCGGAGGCTCGTGGTGACCGACCACCTCGCGCAGGGACGGGCGGTGATGGACGACGAGGTCGGCGTTGCCACCCACCTCGAGCCGGTGGCCGGTCACGCCGAGTACCGTCGCGGCCGTCGTTGTGACCGCGTCGTAGACCAGGTCGATGCCGGCAGCGTCCACCGCCTCGAGCGCGTGGGCGGCCAGGAACGCGACCTCGACCATGTTGTGCCGGCCGAACGGGTAGTAGGCGTCCTCGATGTCGTCCTGGCCGAGCGCGACGGGCAGACCCATCGCGGTGAGCTCGCGGACCGGCAGGTGCACGGGCCCCGTGTGTGGGTCGCTCACGAAGCCGAGACGCGCGCGCTTCGCGAGGCCGGCGAGCCGTTCGAGCGATGGCCTCGCGTAGAGGCCGACGGCACGAGCGTGGTTCGCCACTCCACGGCCCTCGAGGCCATGCTCCAGCAGTCCAATGGCGAGCATCTCCGTGGTGTGCAGCGTTGCGTCGCCGGCGTCGTCGACGAGCATCGCAACCTTGCGTCCATGCCGCGCAGCCAGCTCGCACATCCGGCGGACATGCTCGCGAGCCTCGGCGTCGGTGTGCTCGATCCACGGGATCCCGCCGACGACGTCGGCCCCGAGGTCGACCGCCTCACGGACCAGGTCCTCTGCTCCCGGGTCGCGAAGCAGCCCGTCCTGAGGGAACGCCACCACCTGGAGGTCGACGACACCACGAAACTCCTCGCGGAGTGCGAGGAGCGGGATCACCCCCTCGAGTCGCGCCGACGTGTCGACGTCGGCGAAGGCAAGCACATGCCGCACGCCGTAGCGCACGGCCTCGAGGACCGCCCGACGGGCGTTAGCCTCGATCCAGCTTCGGTCGTAGTCCGCCTTCACCGCCGATGCGAGCTCGATCGAGCGCAGCGCCGAACCCATGTCGCCTGCCGTGTACGCCGTCAGTGCCGCGTCGCCGATCCGGTCGAGGGTGTGCACCTTGTCGAGGTGCAGGTGTCCGTTGACGAAGCTCTCGGTGACCAGGCCTGCTGCGGCATCGATCTCCGCGCTGCCGACGATCCGGTCCTTGGTCACGGCGACGATGCGATCTCCCTCGATGCCGACGTACCAGCGTCCCGTGCGGCCACGCAGCGTGGCATCGCTGATGACGAGGTCATGGTCGGGCACGGCGGATCCGATCGGTTGTGGACGCGTGGGGCGGCCAGAGCGGCGAGAACGACGTTCTGTCCCAGCCCAACCCTGCCAGTTACCCGCGCGGGTCTCGTTGGCGGGTGGAACGAGGAATGAACGGGGCCGCACGGCGGGGCGGGTGAACGTCCGGGTGCGGTTCTGCAGAGTGGAACGTTCCGGGGCTCAGGGCGCGTTCTGAGCCCCGAAACGTTCCACTTTGTCGGCGGGAGTGGGGGGACCGCAAGCGCGTGAGTGTTCGTGACGACACGGGTGACTCGCCAGCACCGACGAAGCGTCGCGACAGCCGCCGCGTCACTGCGCTTTTCGCCCCGACGTCATGGCACCGTCGAGCGACGAGAAGTCTCGGATGGTGCAACCAAGAGTCTCGAACCGTCGAGAGAGTCTGCGCGGGCGGGGTGGTTTCGACCCCTTGCACTTCGCCACCTGGCGGCGATAGGAAGAAGCGTCAGAAGCAGAGGCCGGTCCCGGTGTCCGGGTGGGCGCCGGAGACGACCGCATCACCAGGAGTTCCCATGGCAGATCGACGACCGCAGGGTCTCGCGAAGGTAGTGGTTCCGTTGCTGGTCGTCGCCGCAGGCTTGCCTGCGGTCACCGCGTCCGCGACGGCAACGTCGACGATCGCGCGGGCTGCTCAAACTGAGCTTTCGCTGCGGGGGTGCTCCGCCGGTGCCCACTCACTGGGCCAACCCGGTGCGGTTGTCTATCCCGACACCGGCAACGGGGGATACGCGAGCGTCCATTCCGACGTATCCCTGAGCTACGACGAACCCTCCAACACCTTCTTGCCCGGCACTCATGTGCTGCTCTCCGATCGGGCGACCCAGTGCCTCACGAGCTTCAGCCTGGACTTGGAGCGACAGGAGCCCGGTAAGCCCGGCGGTCCCGATCTGAAGGTGCACCGGGTGCTCGTGAACGGCGTGCGGACGTCATACCGGTTCATGCAGCCCACCTACCCCGGCGACCCGAAGGGCCAGGGCGACCCTGACCCGAGAGCGCACGAGATCTCCCAGAACGATCCGGTCGGCGGCCCCCACAACAACCCGCTGCCGCCGGCGTGTTCGCCGGAGCTGACGTCGAGATCCGCTCGGCTTCGGCACAGCGAGGACGGGCAGCAATGCCCCGCGAACAAGCTGGTCATCACCCCGCGTCGGCCCATTCCGAATGGAACAGCGTTCACGGTGCGCGTCGACTACACCGGGCGTCCCGGACTCCATCACGACGGTGACGGGTCGAACGAGGGGTGGTTCCGGGTCCGCGGCGGCAGTGCGATGAGCACCGAGCCGGTGGCGTCGGAGGACTGGATGCCGCTGAACGACTACCCGACAGCCAAGCCGACCTACACGTTCCATGTCACCACGAACGCCGGCAAGACCGCGATCTGCAACGGCAAGCTCATCGGCGTCAAACATCACCAGGCAACTCACGAGTTCCCGCACGGCTCGGCCACGTGGCACTGGAGCGCACCCATGCCGATCCCCAGCTACCTCGTCCTCACGATGGTCGGCGACTACAAGCTGACATCGCGGCTCGGTGCCGATGGTCGGCGGTACTACGAGGCGTACGACACGCACATCCCCAAGAAGCGGCTCCAGAGGAATCTGGCCAAGATGCACGAGCAACCACGCATCACCGCCTTCGAGGCACGTTTCAACGGGCCCTTCCCGTTCTGGTCGAACGGTGTCGTCTCGTCGGCAGTGTCCCAAGGGGCCGCCATCGAGGAGATGGAGTCGATGATCGTGTTCACCAACGGATTCGTCGACCTTTCGACCCTCTACCACGAGAACATGCATCAATGGTGGGGCGACAACGTCTCCGAGGGCAGCTACGGCATGACGTTCTTCAAGGAGGGCATGGCCACCCTCGCCCAGGTGCTCGCTGCCGCCAGCCGGGCAGACACCGGCGCCGGCCAGGCCGCAGTCACCGTCAGCCCCGCCGGCCGGGCAGACACCCCCGTCAGCCAGGTCGACGTCAGCCCTGCTGGAGCTTTCGACCAAGTGCTGGTGCGATGGTTCGACAGGATCTATCGCGCTCCCGCCCCCTTCTGGAAAGAGGCGCCGTCGGACCCGCATCCGTATGACCTATTCTCGGGAAGCGCCACCTACGCCCGTCCCGGGGCGGCGTACGTCGCGTTGTGGCAGATCCTCGGCCGAAGCCGGTTCATCTCGGCGTTGCACGCGATCCAGCGCAGCTACGCTGGCTCGTCCATCACCGAGCCTCAGCTCGAGAGCCAGTTCGCACGGTTCCTTCCCGAGAGGACACCGGCGTGTGAGCAGCGGCTGCAGGACTTCTTCACCCAGTGGTTCGACACGTCATACCGAGGGGTGGGGCCTCAGCGTCCGCACCTGACGGGTCTTGGTCTCAAAGGTGGCGGCTTCTTCGGCGGCGCGTGCCCACAGCCGTGAACACAGCGTTCTGGAGGTAACAGATGGCAGTGGCATACCAGCTGGTGATCGACTGCACGGACCCCGAACCGCTTGCGCACTTCTGGGCCGAGGCGTTGCACTACGTCGTCGCTCCTCCGCCGACGGGCTTCGACTCGTGGGACGCCTTCTACCGGTCGATCGGGGTGCCCGAGGACGAGCTCGGCGTCGGCGCGGACCGCATCGAGGATCCGAACGGTGAAGGTCCCGCCATCTGGTTCCAGGTCGTTCCCGACACGAAGTCGGTCAAGAACCGCATCCACATCGACGTGCACGCGAGTGGTGGCCGGGGTTCATCGCTCGATGCCAGGCGCGAGCGTGTGGAGGCCGAGGCGGCGCGGCTGGTCGCTCTCGGCGCCACGCGGCTGCGCACGCTCGACGCTGAGGGCATGGACCACTACGCAGTTGCGCTCATCGATCCCGAAGGCAACGAGTTCGATATCAACTAGGCGTGTCAGGGGAGCCCGATCTCGTGGACTCGCAGGTGCCAGGAATCGGCTCTTGACGCCATCCGCCGACGCGGAGCAGGGTTTAGTCGAACGTCCGTCGTGCGAGGGCATCGACGTCCGCAGCGTTCGACGGGTCGTTGTGTGGCGCACCGCTCGGGGTCTCGAGAACGCGCCGTCTCGGCGCGAGATCACCAACCAGTGGAGGTAGAGATGAGCACAGTTGAGGCAAGCGGCCAGGCCGCGACCGCCAGCCCTCCGGTGAAGCCGGGAGAGCTGAGACTGGAGGTCGTGGTCCTGCCGGTCTCGGACGTCGATCGGGCCAAGACCTTCTATGAGGGTCTCGGATGGCGACTCGACGCGGACCTCGCCGTTGATGACGGCTATCGCGTGGTGCAGCTGACTCCGCCGGGTTCCGGCTGCTCGATCATCTTCGGCACCGGCGTCACCTCCGCATCGCCCGGTTCGTTCGAGGGTCTGCAGCTCACCGTCTACGACATCGACGAGGCCAGGGCCGACCTGCGCGACCGTGGCGTCGACGTCAGTGAGCCGTTCCACGACCGGACGGGGATCTTCCACCACGCCGGAACCGCGGAACGGCTCGACGGTCCGGCTCCGGAGCACGCCGACTACGGCTCGTTCGCCGCCTTCCGTGATCCCGACGGCAACGGCTGGCTGCTCCAAGAGATCAAGACACGGCTGCCCGGACGCTGAGGGGAGAGTCCGATGAACACGACGTACGACTCCGCGGACGATCTGGCGGCTGCCCTCAGGCGGGCAGCCGAGGCACACGGCAAACACGAGGAGCGAACGGGCGAGGCGGACGCGCAATGGCCGGACTGGTATGCGCTCTACATGGTTCGCGAGCGCGCCGGTGAGGAGCTGCCGACATGACAGGTGGCGAGCCGGAACTCGCCGGGCAGACCGTCGTGGTCATCGGCGGCAGCGCCGGGATGGGGCTGGAGACGGCCAGGCGCGCCCGGGGCGAGGGTGCGGACGTCATTGTGACGGGCCGCCACCCGGACCGGCTGAAGAAGGCGGCGAGCGAGCTCGGCGCGAAACGCGAGGTGGCGTTCGATGCGCATGACCCGGCTGCCCTCCAGCAGTTCTTCGATGACCTCGAAGGACCCATCGACCACGTCATGGTGACCGCTGGTGGTCCGTACTACGCGCCGTTGGCCGAGATGGACTTCGACAAGGCTCGTCGGTCTTTTTATGACCATCCCATGCTGATGCTCGGTGTCGCACGCCAAGCGGTGGGCAAGGTGCGCGCAGGAGGCACCCTGTTGTTCATCGGCGGCACCGGGGCTCGCCGGCCGGGCATCGGCCTCAGCGTCATCTCGGCGCTCACGGCGGCCCTGCCCGCCATCACCGCCAACCTCGCGCTGGAGATCGCGCCGGTTCGGGTCAACCTGATCGCGGCCGGCTTCGTCGACACACCCTTGTCGGCCTCGCTCCTGGGAGATCAGCTCGACGAGCGCCGCCGTGAGCTGCGCTCGACTCTGCCGATCGGGCGCGTCGTCGGACCTGCTGATGTGGCGGCGTTAGCGGTGCACATCATGACCAACACGGCCCTGACCGGGGCGACGTACGACATCGACGGCGGCCAGCAGCTCATCTCCGGCTGACGGCGCCGACTTCCTCGACAGGCAAGGACCCACACATGCGCTCTGACATCAGACCTGGCGGCACGTTCCCGGACTACGAGCTGCCCGACCACACCAACGTCGCCCGTAAGCTCAGCGACCTGCAGGGGGATGATCCCCTCATCCTGACTCTGGCGCGGGGGCACTACTGCCCAAAGGAGCACCAGCAGCACCTCGAGCTCGCCGCCAACTATCCCAAGATCGCCGTCTCGTATACCCAGGTCGCCACGATCGCGACGGACGAGCACCACGAGCTGCAGGAGTTCCGCGCCTCGGTCGGCGCACCGTGGACGTTCCTCTCCGACCCCGGCCGCATCGTCCAGCAGGAGCTGGACATCCAGGAGTACACCGACCCGGATCACGACCCGATGATCCCGCACACGCTCGTCCTTCTACCCGGGCTCATCGTCCACAGCATCTACAACGGCTACTGGTTCTGGGGCCGGCCATCCATGGCGGACCTCTGGCGTGACCTGCGTGACGCCACGCGGGAGATCCGGCCCGACTGGGATCTTGACGCCCCGGGGCTCCGCGATGCGTGGGAGTCCGGCGACTACTCGTCGTTCCACGGCTGGGACAGACGCGCGGCAGCGGCCAACGTCTCCTGACGCGGCCGGCTCCGCCCGGTGGGCTACGCCTGCGGAGGCACCGGCGGGTCCACGTCGTCGTACGCGCGGACCGAGGCGAGCAGGCCGGTCTGGCCCCGAACATAGGTGGCAACTCCGGCCTGAGGCGGCACGGGCGTTTCACCCCACCTGAGGGTGTTGTATTCCAGCGCGCATGTCCGCCCGTCGTCGATGATCGCGCAATGCTCCACGGCGACGCCGCCCTCGTTGCAGAACAGCCACTCGTAGAAGTCGCGCAACCTGCGGGAGCCTCTGTGGACGTGCTCTCCGCCGGCCGGCTCGCGCGCCGAGCCCTCCGCTTCGAAGGTGGCGACGATCGCGTCGACATCACCTGCCGCCAGGGCGCGCTGGTAGTCAGCCACGATGTCCGGCAGGCGAAGCCCGGGGTCTCGACTCAACAACGGTGGCCGGGTCGCGTGGTGACCGTTCAGCGGCCAGCCGCTGTAGTAGAGGCGTAACTCGTCGATGCGTCCCTCGGACGGGTGGTCGGCGACAATCGCGACGGGAAGCTCGACTCGGCCGCCGTCAGCGTCGAGGTGAAGGACCACCTCCTCGAAGCCGGTGCTCTCCAGGATGACGTGACCGACGTCCTCGACCGAGGCGTCATGCTGCCGGAGCCACCCGGTCATGTCGGCCACGTAGTCCTCGAACGCCCGCATCCCCCTGACGCGCCCGCGGACGGGGTCGCACAGCTGGGGCTCGCCCGCGAAGGAATCACGTAACGCGTCCAGGTCTCCAGCCAGCAAGCCGTCGAAGAAGGGCATGGACACGAGCTCGTCTCGCCGGCGCCTTTCCAATACCTTCTGCAGCACCGGCGCCGAGAAGAGCTCGGGCACCCACGGCATACGGCCATCGTCCCACATCTGCATCCGGACGACGCCGACCGCTCGACCGGTGGGGGAGCGACGTCAAGCCGGTCCGGCACCGCCGTGCGGACGGTGCGACTGCGGATGCAGCCTGGCCCCGTCCAACGCGAGCCTTACCTCACTCCTGACGGTGGCATCGCCACGAGGCCGACCACAACGGCCCTAGCCCGGTCGGGCCATCCGAGATCCCCAAACGGGTGGTTTCGCCTCCTACCCGGATGGGTACAGCGGTTCGTGGTGGTGCTGCGATCCGCACACCCTGAGGCAGGGAGGAACCGTCATGTCAGACGGAGTGGAGACCGGGACGATCACGACCGACATCCCGGCACGGATGGACCGGCTGCCGTGGGCTCGCTGGCACTGGTTGATCGTCATCGGCCTCGGCACCGTGTGGATCCTCGACGGCCTGGAAGTCACGATCGTCGGGTCCATGTCGAGTGCTCTGCAGTCGCCGACCGACGGCCTCGGCCTCAGCGGCTTCCAGATCGGCGCCGCGGGGTCGACGTACGTCGCGGGTGCGTGCCTCGGCGCCCTCTTCTTCGGCCAGCTCACCGACCGTTTCGGGCGGAAGAAGCTCTTCATCCTCACGCTCGGCATCTACACGGTGGCCACGGTGCTGACCGCCTTCTCGCCGAACCCGGCGTGGTACTTCATCGCGCGCTTCATCACCGGGATGGGCATCGGAGGCGAGTACGCCGCGGTCAACTCCGCGATCGACGAGCTCATCCCGGCGAAGTACCGGGGGCGGGTCGACGTTGCGATCAACGGCTCGTTCTGGGTGGGGGCGACGCTCGGCGCGCTGCTCACGATCCCGCTGCTCGACCCGACGGTGATCAACCAGGAGTACGGCTGGCGGCTCGCCTTCGGGCTCGGCACGGTGCTCGGCTTCGGCGTGCTGCTGGTCCGACGCAACGTGCCGGAGAGCCCGCGTTGGCTCTTCATCCACGGTCGTGAGGACGAGGCCGAGGACATCGTCCGGGACATCGAGGACACCGTCACCGAGGAGACCGGTCGAGACCTGCCGAGCGTCGCGGACACCATCACGATCCGTCAACGCAAGACCATCAGCCTGCCACTCATCGCGCAGACGGTCTTCACGCTGTACCCACGGCGTACGATCCTGTGCTTCTCCCTCTTTGTCGGGCAGGCATTTCTCTACAACGCCTTCTTCTTCACCTACGGCGACACGCTGAGCACATTCTTGGGCGTCACCCAGACCGGCTACTACATCGCCGTCTTCGCCGTCAGCAACTTCATCGGCGCGCTTGCTCTGAGCCACCTCTTCGACTCGCTCGGGCGGGTGAAGATGATCACCGGGACCTATGTGGTGTCCGGCATCCTGCTCTGCGTGGCAGGCGCGTTCCTCGGCTCGTTCAGCGCCGTCACGTTGACGCTGATGGGCTGCATCATCTTCTTCTTCGCATCTGCCGGCGCGAGCGCGGCGTACCTCACGGCGAGCGAGGTCTTCCCGATGGAGACCAGGGCCCTGTGCATCGCCTTCTTCTACGCGATCGGCACCGCCGCGGGCGGCATCAGCGGACCGTTGATCTTCGGTTCCCTGATCGACAGCGCCAAGAGCATCGGCGACATCGCGCCGGGCTACTACCTCGGCGGCGCGCTCATGATCGCTGGTGGCGTGGTCGAGGCGATCCTCGGGATCAAGGCCGAGGGTCAGTCGCTCGAGAGCATCGCCCAACCGCTGACCGCGGAAGACAAGCCCAGCAAGGGCGGTCGACACGAGCCAGCCCACTCGCCGGCCTGATCCGGCTCCATCGCACGTCTGCTAGGAGGTTTCCCGATGCCGATGCCACCACCGAAGGCAAGCACCGAGGGTGTCCGCGACCGCCAGGTCACCCACGAGATGGCGAAGATCGTGCGGGCGCTCCAGTCGCAAGGTCCGCAGCTGCCGGAGCAGCTGGCGGTCATGGTCGGCGCCGCCTACTGGGAGGACGGGACGTTCGACCGGGCGCTCGCCTACGCGCTGGCTGACGGCGTCGTCATCCTCACCAGGGAAGGGCAGCTGACCGCGACGTAGGTGCGTCGGTCGGGTGGCAACACGCGGTCTCGTGCGGCGCTGGTCGACCTACTCCGCCTTCCCCGCAGGATGTGGGTGGGAGAATCGCCGCCAGAGCCAGCTCGACGGCACCCGGAGGCCGTCGATGACGTACGACGCGGTCGGCCCTTCCGTCAGGGTGGTGTGCAGCGCCGCCCGGTCTCGCAGCCGACCAGCAAGGAGCAGCCGGTCGTCGGCCCGCAGCATCGCATCGGCGGGTGGCACCAGCTCGCAGGTGCCGTCTCTGACGAGAGTCAACGGGACGATGGGGAGCGGGGTGTCGCGGTCCGACGGGTCGCGCAGCAGGTCGCCGAGCTCCAGCGTGCTGCCGTCGAGGCGGCCATCGAGGGCTGGTGACTCGGCAGGGCCGAGATGGAGCTGCCACAGCTCAGGGGTTCCCGTGCCGCACGTGTGCACGAGTCTGTCAACCAAGTGGGTCGCCCACTCGTCGCCCTGACGAGGCACGCGAGGGAGGAACTGCATGAGGGCCGGGTGTGCCAGCCTGGCCAGCACCTCGTGTGCGATCACCTCTGCCGGCACCAACCCGAAGCTGACGCCGACTGCGGTGAAGAGTCGAGCATTGGCCCTGTGGTTCTGCAGGGCGACGATGAACGCGTCGGGATTGGCTCGTCGCGCCGCCTCGACCAGCCAGAGGTTGGTGGTGTCGCTGTCGGTGGCGGCCACGAAGGCGACGGCATCGGCAACATGACCCCCTTCGACGACGTACGCACTGTCCCCTTCCCCAGCAAGGACCGTGCCGCCGCTGACCTGGACCTCGGAGACATCGAGGCCCTCGGCGCGTAGGTCGGCGCTGAGCTCGTCGCCGTACCTGTCATGTCCGCAGACCACCCACCGACCTCGGGGGAGCCGTCCGAACCTCGGCCGCAGGGGGGTGTCCGGCGCACTCGTGAGCCACATCATCAGCTGGTAGGCGGACGGCGATCGAAACAGGATGCGCAGGTGATCGCCGAACCGGTCCAGCGGGTTCACCACCTCGTTCACGTTGAAGGCACGCATGCGGTCGGCAACATCGCGTGAGTTCGAGCGGGCGATCACCGGCAGGTCGGGACGGAGCAGGGCGGTCGTCATCACCACATCAAGGTTGGTCTCGTCGTCGCCCGCCAGGCTGACGACGCCAGCACATGTGTCATGGCTGAGGCCCGCAAGGGTCAGCAGGCCGGTGTCGCGGGCGTCGCCCAGCAATGCCGGTGCGTCAGCGCGGTAGGAGTCGAGCTCGACTCCGGACACGCGCGTGTCGACCCGGTCGATGACGACGAAGCGTCGACCCATGTCGTCGAGTGAACCCGCGAGCAGCTTCGTCGCGTTGCCGTAGCCGACGAGGAGCAAGAATGGCTGCCGCATCCGGCGTACCGCGCGGGTGAAGCTCCGCCGGGCCAGCACCTGCCGAAAGCCCTGGTCCCGCATCAAGGAGAGGAGGGAGCCGATCGCGTAGGCCCAGCCGCTGACCGATAGGAAGATCGTCAGGGTTACCCACATGCGCTGGGCAGTCGTGAAGCGGTGAGGGAGCTCACCGAACCCGATCGTCGTCGCGGTGTAGCTCATGAAGTAGAACGCGTCGAAGAATCCCATCCGGTAGGGCTGGCCATCGGCGTTCCGCCCCGGGATCAGCACCAGCCCCAGCACGCTGACGGCAATGATGACGATGAGGGCGATCAGCGGTGCCCGCATCCGCCGTAGCACGAGGAAGACGCCCGCCGGTGGCAGGTTCGGGCCGAGCTCCGGGAGAGGGCGGTCTGCCATGTCGGCCACGCTACCGGCGCTGGAACGTGGCGGTCTCAATGACAAGCAGGACGACGGAGACGATGTTCGCGAAGAGGGCTCCGCCCGACAGCGACACAACGGAGGCCGTCTGCTCAACCGTCAGGGTCCCGTCGGTCAGCACGGTGGCGGCGTACGTCCACACCACGGCGGCAGCGATCAGCTGCAGACTGGCGACCAGGCTCGTCGCGAGATGAACCGCCCCGATCTGCGTCCGGTCACCGAACTTGAGCACGGTCACGATCAGGTTCACCACGACCGCCGCGAACAGCTCATAAATGTTGTGCAGGTGGGGGTTTCCGAGGTCACCGACAAAGAAACCGAAGTTCAAGGTTGCTGCGAGCACCACGAAGAAGCCGAAGACGACCTTCTCCAGGTTCACGACAACTCCTCAGGTGCTGACTCTCGCATCGTACGGCGCAACAAAGGCGAAACTCGGAAACGCCACCCAACGGGGCCCGACGATCCGAGAGTTTCGGCACCACGATCCGAGAGTTTTGGTACGTCGATCCGAGAGTTTCGGCACGTCCATCCGAGAGTTTTGGTACGTCGATCCGAGAGTTTTGGTACGTCGATCCGAGAGTTTTGGTACGACGATCCGAGAGTTTCGGTACGACGAACCCCAGCTCGGTTCCATGGGGCGGTGCCGCCCAACGCCGGGGGTGGAGAGTCGCTCGTGTACGGCGGCGCGCGTTGGGCTGGACGTGAAAGGCGGCAGTGACGGGGCGGCTTTCGAGCCACGAGACCTTCACCTGGCGCCTCACCTCACGCTCCGCGAACGTATTCACGCACATGCGTGGAAGTTGCGGTCAGATCGCGATGTGGACCGCAATTTCAACGCACCTGCGTGGTTGTGTTCGCCGTACGAGAGGTGAAGCGCCACGAGAACGTGCATGTCGCCAGCCCCGCTGCGTCACTGCGCCTCTCACCCCGCCGTACAGGTGCGCGGTCCCACGTCCGCCACGACATACCTCTCGATGCTGCCGGAAGTCTCGGATGGTGGTGCCGGAAGTCTCGGATGGTGGTGCCGGAAGTCTCGGATGGTGGTGCCGGAAGTCTCGGATGGTGGTGCCGAAACTCTCGGATGGTGCGACTACCAGAGGTGGGGGATGAGGCGAGGGCGTCCGGCCGCGTAACGCCGGTAGGGCTCGCCGATGCTGGTGAGGAGGGCGGCCTCCTCGACTCGGATGCGCCGCACCAGGCCAATGGTGGGCAGGACGGTGATGAACAGCAGGGCCAACCAGTTGCCGAGGGCCAGCCCGACCCCGAAGAGCACCAACAGGATGCCGGTATAGCTGGGGTGTCGGACCCAGCGATACGGACCGGTGTGCACGACGGGTTGGCCTGCCGTGACGCGAACGTCGACGGTGAACCATCGCCCCAGTGTGATGATGGCCCACACGCGCACCGTGGCGCCGATCAGGACGGCGGCGATGCCCAGCCCGAAGACCAGCCAGCGGATGGCGGGACTACCGGTCGCCACGGTGGCGCTCGTGAGGTGAGTCGTGCTGTAGGAGGCGCCAAGCACTCCCAGGCCGACGCACACCACGATGAACGGAAGCGACCCGCGGTCCAACCGGACATGGGGCGCGGGTGCGGCCCTGGCCCGCAGCCGCGACGTCAGCAACGAGGTCAGCTGCAGAACGACGAAGAGCCCGACCGCGATCGAGAAGGCCAGCCGAGCACCCGTGTCGACGAACGGTAGAGGCTGCAAACCGCGACCACCTCTCGTCTCATCCCACCGTCGTCCTCGACGGTACGCCGGACCGCGGGGCGCGGAAGACGAGCCCAGCCGGGTCTGGGCTCCCGTCACACATTGCCGGCGTGTCTCGTCGT
Organism: uncultured Actinomycetota bacterium; assembly: GCA_963820035.1. Classification (GTDB taxonomy): domain Bacteria; phylum Actinomycetota; class Actinomycetes; order Propionibacteriales; family Nocardioidaceae; genus JAWWPG01. The sequence goes on from CAWFYK010000002.1 coordinate 468,666, forward strand.
ACCTCTCGGGACACATTCTCGAATCGGAAGGTGATGGTCATGCGGGTATTCGTGGCAGGCGGAACCGGGGTTATCGGGAGGCGTCTGGTGCCGCTGCTCGTGGCGCGGGGCCACCAGGTGACGGCGACAACAACGAGTCCGGGCAAGCTGAAATCGTTGGAACAGTTGGGGGCCGATGCCGTCGTGATGGACGGGCTCGATGCAGCGTCCGTCGGTGCGGCCGTCGCCGCCGCCCAGCCGGACACGATCGTGCACCAGATGACCGGGATCTCCATGGCGCACGCCGGCAAGCCCGATCTGAAGCACTTCGACCGCTGGAGCATGCCCACCATCCGGCTGCGAACCGAGGGGACCGACCATCTGTTGACCGCTGCCGACGCGTCGGGTGTCTCACACATCGTCGCGCAGGGCTACGCCAACTGGAACGGCGTGCGCGAAGGTGGGTGGGTGAAGACCGAGGAGGACCCGTTGGACCTGCACGAGGGTACGGCGGCGTACCCGGCGATGGCGGCCCTGCGCCACGTGGAGGACATGGTGGGCAGGGCTGATGGGGCCGTCATGCGCTACGGCGGACTCTATGGGCCGGGCGCCACCGACGACCAGGTCGTGCTCGTCCGCAAGCGGCAGTTCCCGCTTGTCGGGGACGGCGCCGGATATGCGTCGTGGGTGCATCTCGACGATGCCGCGAGCGCGACCGTGCTGGCTGTCGAGCAGAGGGCGCGGGGGGTGTTCAACATTGTCGACGACGAACCCGCCCCGGAGAGCGAGTGGCTGCCCTATCTGGCGGCGTGCGCCGGGGCGAAGCGGCCGAGACGGTTCCCCGCCTGGCTGGCCCGACTGCTGGCTGGGGAGGTCCCGGTGATGATGATGACCGAAGGCCGCGGCTTCTCCAACGCCAAGGCGAAGCGAGAGCTCGGCTGGAAGCTTCGCTATCCCTCGTGGCGCTCGGGTTTCCAGGCGGAGTTCGCCTGACTGCGGCCCCGACGAGCTCAGAGGGTGAGCAGCTGCTCGATAGTGAGGGTGGCAAGTCCGAGCGAGCTGAGCGACCTGGCGCCCGCGGTGCGCAGGTGGCGGCCGAGCACGACGGAGGCGATCTCGATGATGCCGTCCATCACCGGTGTCGCTACGTCGAGACGCCGGGCCAGGTCTGTGAAGAAGACCAGGCTGTAGCCGACATCCTCACTGAGATAGCGGGAGTCGAGGACACCGGGCGCCTTGATGCCCAGGAAGCCAGGAGCCGTGGAGTAACCGGTGCTGTAGTTCGGCTCCGTCATATATCCCTGCTCGACGCCGATGTCCGGCTCGGACAGGATCGTCACCCCGAGGGCTGCCGCGATCGCCAGCCGCTCGCGGTCCACCGCCTCGATCAAGCGCCCGACACTAGGGGTGACACCATCCTCATAGAAGCGGAAGTCACCACCGGTCCGCTCGAGCAGGCCGGCGTTCAGCAGCGTGACCGCCGGATGGATGACGGGATTCCCGTTCTGCAGTGACGTCTGGAAGACGTTGCTCGCCTCGCTGACGGCGGGGTAGACCTGGCGCAAGACCTCGATCAGCGTGTCGTTCCCGGATCGGGGTACGGCGGCCGCGTACAGGCCGGTGTCGAACCTGTGGAAGATCTGCACGTTGCCTTCGCCATCGGCGCGAGCGGCGTACGGCAGCGTGCTCGTCTCTCCGACGCAGAGGCTGTCGTCCTCAAGGGCCAGCCCAGCAGCCTTCTTGAACGCCAGTGCGCCACCGCACGAGCCGGGACACACGATTATCGTCATGCCATGACTCAGGTGGGGAGCCAGGTCGCGCGCGAAGCTCTCGGTCGCGAAGGCAGGACCGACGACGAGGACCACCTCGGTGCCCTCCATGGCAGCCTCGACGTCGGTGCCGCAGTACGCGACCGGGGCGAAGCCCTCCAACCGACCGGTGCTGGTGATCCCGCCCCTCGAGCGAACTTCCTCGACGTTGTCCGCGTGCGCGACCTCGGAGTAGACCGCCACCTCGTGTCCATGCTGTGCCCAGTCGAACGCCACGGCCATGCCGCCGTTTCCCGACCCGGCCACCGTGATCTTCATGGCTGCCCCTTCGTTGATGGACGGTCGTGCCTCGACGCTCGGTCGCCGACGTACGACCTCATCCTGCCCGCAGCGGCGTTGCCGGGACAAGTGATGACCTCTGACGTGCGGACCCGGGCCCCGCTGACCGCGCGACACCACGCGGCCGTGCGAGGCACCGCGGACCTAGCTGGCCGTCTCGCGTTCTAAGGTCGTCCCGTGAGTGAGCTTCCAGTCCTCGACCCCGATGAGCAACGTATCCTCGGCGCCCTGATGGAGAAGCAGACGACCGTTCCGGCGTCGTACCCGCTGTCGGCCAATGCATTGCGGACTGCCTGCAACCAGTCGAGCAACCGGGATCCTGTGGTCGAGCTCGACCAGCAGGCCGTGGTGCTGACCGCGCGGGGTCTCAAGGAGCGAGGCCTGCTGCGCATCGTCTGGTCAGACACCGGCCGCCGGACGCTCAAGTATCACCAGATCCTCGATGAGGTGCTCGGCCTGGAGGCCGACGAGCGCGCGCTCCTGACCGTGTTGTTGCTGCGGGGCGCGCAGGCACCTGGTGAGCTGCGCACCCGGACCGACCGTCTGCATGCGTTCGCGGACCGAGGCGAGGTCGAGGCCTGTCTGCGGCGGATGGCAGGGCGCCCTCAACCGCTGGTGAACGAGCTCGAACGGCGGCCCGGGCAGCAGGACCGGCGCTGGGTGCACCTTCTTGGTCCGGTGCCGCAGCAGACCCAGCCGGCGGCACCGCCTGTCGTCGATCGGGACGCCGTGATCGCCGAAGGAGCGGACGCGCGTGACGCGCGGGTGCGGGCGACGTACGACGCGGTGGCTGGCGCCTACGCCGAGCACCTCGCGGACGAGCTGCGGCGACTGCCGTTCGAGACCTGGCTCCTCGATCGGGTGATTGCTCATGCGGCCGGTGGACCAGTGGTGGAGGTGGGGTCCGGCCCCGGACAGGTGACGGCCTACCTGGCCGACGGTGGCGCCGACGCCACCGGAATCGACGTCTCGCCCGCCATGGTGAGCGAGGCCCGCCGACGCTTCCCGGGTGGGAGCTACCAGATCGGCGACCTGCGCCGGCTGACTGGTCCGGCCACCAGCGCCGGCTGGGCGGCCGTGCTCGGGTGGTACTCGCTCATCCACCTGGCCGCCTCGGAGCTTCCTGGCGCGGTCTCTGCCCTCGTGCGTCCGCTCGTCCCCGGCGGCTGGCTGGTTCTCGGCATGCATGCGGGAGCCGAGGTCCGGCATTTCGACGAGTGGTTCGGGCACGACATCGACCTGGACTTCGTGCTGTACGAGCCTGCGTTCGTCGTCGGAGTCATGGAGGCCGCTGGTCTCGTCGATGTCGAATGGTATGTGCGCGGTCCGCTCACCGCCAGGAACGAAGTCACGCAGCGGTTGTATGTCGTCGGGCACAAGCCTGCCTAGCCGGTGGCGCTCACTGTCCCGTTTCTCGCCCAGCTCTCGGCTGCGGACGTGGTCGCCCCTATCGTGTGCGGGTGACGCTGAGTGACGCAGAGCTTGCCATCGCGGCCACGGCCGCAGGTGCCGTCGTCGTACGGTCGAGATATGGCGAGACGCTGGCTCGCTTCGACAAGTCGCCGACGGACTTCGCCACCCTGGCCGACATCGAGGCGGAGCGGTCGATCCTCGACGTCCTGCGGCTCGCGCGTCCCGATGACGCCCTGCTGGGTGAGGAGTCCGGTCGCCTCGGCCCCGGCTCCGCCAGCCGGACCTGGCTCGTCGACCCGATCTGCGGCACGCTGAACTACGCCGCGCGGACCGCCTTGGTCGCCGTGAACGTGGCCCTGCGGACGGATGGCGTCGTCACGACGGGCGCGTCGGCGGATCCGTTCGCGGCCGAGATCTTCTGGACCGACGGGCTGCGCGCCTGGGTCCGTCATGATGGCGTCGACGAACCCGTCACTCCGTCAGCAGGCACGCGAATCGTGGATGTCAACCTGGACGCGCCGTTTCCGAACGCCAGTAGGTTCCGGTCGGTCGCGCTCCTGGCAGAGGACGGCTTCACCGCGCAGTTCCGCCCGCGTGTCGTCTCCACGACGCTGGCGCTCGCGTGGGTCGCCGCCGGTCGCCGGGCGGCGTACGTCACGGATGGAGACATGCGTGACAGCGTGCACTTCGCCAGCGGGATCGCACTGTGCGAGGCGGCGGGTTGCGTGGTCACCGACATCTTCGGTCGACCGGTCGGCACCGGCACCGGGGGTCTCGTGGCGGCGGCCGACCACGAGACGCACGCGAACGTTCTCGAGCTGATCGGAAGGCAGCTCGCTGGCTAGCGCGATCGCACCGCCGGTCGGTGCGGTTCGGCGGGAAGAACCTGACGGTTCGGCGGGAAGAACCTGACGGTTCGGCGGGAAGAACCTGACGGCTCGGCGGTTCACAGCAGGATGCTGACCGGTTCGACCTGGATGAATCCCTTGACCGCCAGCGCGAGTTTCGGGTCGCCGGTGATGAGGGCGTCGCCGTGCAGGCGAGCGAGCGCGACATACTCCGCGTCGTAGGTGACGGTCCAGCCGAGCTCGTCTGCCACCTTCCACGCGGTACGTCGAAGCATCCGGTCTCCGAGCAGCCGGATGGGGAGGGCGTTGATGAGCTCCAGCTGCCGGCGAGCCAGCGGGGGATCTACCAGACCGCCGGTCATCGCCTCGTGCAGCAGCGACAAGGTCTGCGACCGGAGCAACGTAGGCGCCATCAGCCTGTGAGTGCCGGGATCGGTGAACCCGTGCTCCACCAGCTCGATGGCGGCCCGCGCGTCGATGACGTAGGTCGCCATTGCTGCCCCCTTCCTGCCAGTCCTCGCCCGGCACCTGACGAGTCGAGCGGCGACCGCGCCCCTAGCGGCGAACGATCACCCTGCCGGGACTCATCGTTGCAGACAGGTGCAGACGCACGCCCGGTTTCCCTCTGGATCACTCAGCACGACGTATGACGGCGCTTCCGAGTCGTCGACGATCGTTCCGCCCGCATCGACTGCGGCCGCGATGCGCTGCTCCGCCACGTCATGCGGCAGCCACAGGTCGATGTGGAAGCGCTGCCGCGGGGTCTCGTGCGCATCGGTGTGCTGGAACCAGACGACCGGCACCCGGCCGGTGGCGTCGCGGACCTCATCGCTCGGCCCCTCGCTCGCCGTACCGGTCAGGAGAGCGTTCCAGAACGGTCCGGCGGCAGCCAGGTCGGCGGTGTCCAGGCCCAGCTCCATCATGGCGACGGCCTGCGGCTCGGCGGCGATGCCCTGGTCGTGGGCGATCTCGCTGATCTGCCGGGCGAGGTCGACGTCGCGTTGGGTCACCCAGGAGACCCGTCGCTCAGGGCCGCCGTCGCCCGGTCGATAGACCGCGTCGTGGCTGATCAGGGTCACGTCGACGTACGGGTAAGCGAGCTTGATGTCCGGGTGATGACCTGCCGCGTCAGCAGCCTCGGCCACGGCGGCGACGAACCGGAGGCCGGTCACGAAATCACCGGTGCGAAACCGCCCGTGAAGGGCTTGGGCGAGCTTCCGCCAGTCGTCCAGTCGGGCGTCGAGGATCTGGCTCGTCTTCAGCATGGGGTGGTCGGTGCTGGTGTGGTCGATTGTCGTCATGAGCGCCACCGTAACGAGGGTTTCGGACGTTCGGCTTCCGGAACTCGTACGGATGTGATGCCAGCTTCGGGTGGCCCTCAGGTGCTCTGAGCCTGCGCCGTCGCGCGCATCCGCTGGGCACAGCGGGCGAACGCGTCGCGCAGCTCGGCCGGCTCCTCGACCGTCATGGCGAACGGGTGGTCACTGATCCGGAGGACGAAGTAGTCGAGGTTGCTCGTCGATGACCGCATCCGGGTGGTGTCCGGCCCGGCCGCCTCGCAGACACCCAGGAAGCGGGGAAACCACTGCTCGACCTCGGCCAGTGGTCCGTGCAGGAGGAGCGACACCGGCCACTCGGGCCGCGCCAGGGCCAGAGACCGCTCCACCGCCGCCGCCACGTCGAGATCCGCGGGCATCCGGAACGTCGTCTGGAGGAGGTCGACACGGTCGATGCGGTCGATCCGGAAGGTTCGGCGGGCCTGCCTGAGGTGGCACCAGCCGTGGACGTAGCACCAGCCGTGCACCACCGCTATGCCGTAAGGGTTGATCTCGCGGACGGTCGGCGCGCCGAGCGCCGAGGAGTGCCGCACCCGGCAGCGACGCCGCTCGACGACGCCGGTCGCCAGAGCCGCGAGCAGCCCGGGCTGAGGGATGGCGCCCGCCAGCCAGCCGTCCGTGGGCGGGGTGACCGCGGTGAGGACGTCGTTGACCCGGTCGGAAACCCCACGCGGCAGGACCTTTGTCAGCTTGGCCAGCACGGTCTCGGCGGAACCCTCCGGATCGGGCCTCGGCCCGCGCATGACCGCGAGCGCAAGCGTCACCGCCACGGCCTCGTCGTTCGTCATCATCAGCGGCGGCATCCGGAAGCCCGGTCGCAACCGGTGGCCGCCGTACCTGCCGCGGCCGGCCTCGACGGGGATGCCGAGCTCCTGAAGCGTGACGACGTAGCGCCGCACGGTGCGCTCGCTGACGCCCAGCTCCTGCGCCAACCGGGGAGCTGTCAGCCCGGGGTGCTCCTGGACGCGCTCGAGCAGGGAGAGCACGCGGCCTGCGGGGGTGCCGCTCATCAGACCTCCCATCCGGTCGGAACATGTCCGGTTGAGGCTTTAGCCTAGGTGCCATGACCACTACTGACAGCACCCCGCGCACCAGCGCGCTCATCGTTATCGACGTCCAAAACGCGAACACCGGCCAGGCCTGGCAGCGCGACGAGGTCATCGACCGCGTTCGGCTGCTCATCGACCGCGCGAAGGCGGCCGGCGCCCCGGTCGTGTGGATCCAGCACGAGGAGGGCGAGCCGTTCACCCCCGGGTCAGACGGCTGGCAGATCGTCGAGAAGGTCAGGCCTGCCGAGGGCGAGACCGTCGTCGCGAAGCACTACCTCGACTCGTTCGCCGACACCACTCTGCGCAAGGAGCTCGACGCACTCGGCGTCGGACATCTCGTGATCTGCGGCGCGGCCACCGACGCCTGCGTGCGATCAACCTCGGCCCGAGCCCAGATCGAGGGATACGACGTCACGCTCGTCGCTGACGCGCACACCACTGACGAGGGTCCGTGGGACCTGCCCCTTCCGGACGGCCGGACCGTGCCGGTCGGAGCGGAGACCATGGTGGCCTACACGAACTTCTTCGTCGCCGACACGACCTACCCCGGCATCACGACATCCGTTGTCAACACCGACGAGGTGACCTTCCAGGTCTGACACGCCTGACGTCGCGCGAGGGCCCGCCCCGATCAGCTACCCGGGGCGGGGCTTCGCCAACCGTCAGGACCGGGCAATCATCCCCATCCCAACCGAGTGGTGGTTCCTTCCGCTCAGCAGGGCAGCGCGGGTCGGCGCACACAGCGCGGTGGTGTGGAATCGGCTGAAGGTCAGACCGGCACTTTGGAGGCGTTCGGCGGCGGGCATCTCAACCGGTCCACCGAAGACGCCGGTGTTCGCTGCGACGCTGCTGACCGGAAGGAGCGGACCGCATCCTCCTTATCGAGCCGGACGTCCCGTGAGCGGGAAGGTGTCGACGGTCTCGAAGTGTCTCTGGTCACCAGCCAAGAGATGGATCGATACCAAGGAGAGCTCTGTTGAAACCCAATCCAACCCCTGCGCAGATTCGATTCGGATATTGACGAGATGCAGCTCATCGGCGCTCATCGGCGATCCCGCGCGGCCCACTCGGACCTGAGAGTGGGAGCCTCTGCGGTCCACCATGAACCCGAGTCGTCGTACGACGTCGCCGATAGTCCCGACAGCATGGGCGAGCTGCTCGAGGTCTCCCTCAAGGGACACCCAGACGTCGTCTTCGGCATCCGGGGGCGCGAGGACCCCGAAGCGCAGACTCAAGGGCGGCACATCCGCAATCGACGCCCGCAGAGCGTCCGCGAGTCTGTCGACGTCCCCCAATGTCACGAAACCAAAAGACGCAAGCGGGGCGACGAACTCCGAGGCATCCACAATGTCGAGCGAGGCGGCCGGACCCGACACCCGGCTGATGGCGTTCGCGAGAGCCACTTGGGCTGAAGGTGGTGGGACCAGCGCCGCGGCAACCCTCATGGCGTCGATCCTAAGCCGTCATGAGCATTGTCGAGCGCTAGCGCATGCCGATTCCTGCATACCAGGTTGTGGCAATCCTCTTGGCTCACGAAACGACTTCTGATCCGCCGTCCGAGGGGCGACAATGGTCGGGTGTTCATCGACGCTGTGGATCAGTCGGCCGCGGAGGGGGACCTCGCTGACTATTATCGGCAGCAGCAAGCCGCCTGGGGGTTCCTGCCCAACTACGCTGCGTGTTTCTCCACTCGCCCGGACGTCGCCGCCGCGTGGAACCAGCTCAACGCGACAGTCCGAGAGGGCATGGACCGGCGGCGATTCGAGATCGCGACGATCGCGGCAGCCCGGGCGCTCCGGTCGACGTACTGCGCCGCCGCGCATTCGACGTTCCTCCGGGATGCCTGTGGCGACGAGGCGACCCTGCAGTCCATCGCGGAGCAGCCCGACGGCGCTGGGCTCGACCCACCGGACGGCGTTGTATATGCGTTCGCCGCCAAGGTGGCCGCCGACGCCTCCTCCGTCGAGCAGACAGACGTCGACGCCTTGCGCGCCGTTGGCCTCTCCGATGGGGATATCGCCGACGTCGTCTTCGCGGCCTCCGCGCGCTCCTTCTTCACGAAGGTGCTGGACGGGCTCGGTGCCCAGCTGGACTCCCAGACCGCCGCAACGCTGCCGCCCCACGTGCTGGCGACGATGGTCGTCGGACGGCCGGTGGCCTCCGACTGACGTCGGTCTGCCAGTCGCTGGTCTCAACTCGCGGTTCGGGAGCGCCCGTCGCAGCGATGTCGTGCAGAATGTCCCGCAGCACGCGATCGATCGCCTTCGTCACGGCTGAGAGCCTGGCACACCTGGATCTCCGGAGTAGTGCCGGCCACGGCTCATCGGACCACCATCCCGTCGTACTGCCAATTCAGCGTGTGGCTCGGCGGTAAGAACATGACGGTTCGGCTGTAAGAACCTGACGGTTCGGCGGGAAGAACATGACGGCTCGGCGGGAAGAACATGTCGGCCCGCTCGATGGACTCCCGGTCGGAGTCGCTGATCGAGTCCTCGACAAGCAGATCCTCGATCCGATCGGCAATCCGCCTGGTGTCGAAACGGTCCTGGAGGCGTCTGCTCCCGTCATGGAACATGACGCTCCTTCGCGTGGTTCTCGCCTCGTCAGCGTATCGCCGGGAGAACACGCGAGAGACCCGATCGGACGGACGCCTGCGAGGACCGCCGTGGGAACGTCACGGGCCAGTTGGCGATGGGAAGTCGGTCCGCATGATCACGCGTCGTACCGTCGGCCGGCTGACCTCTTCGAAGCCTGCGGCCTCGAAGACCTGGCGGGCACCCACGTGCACCTCACCCCAGGTGATCTCTTTGCCGGGCTGGGTGACCATCGGGTAGGCCTCCAGCGCTCGGGCACCCCGCTCGCGCGCATAGTCGATCGTGGCGCTGGCCAGCGGATAGGTGAGTCCACGGCCTCGATAGCCCTTGCGGACCACGAAGCAGGTGACCGCCCAGACGTGGGGGTCGTCCTTGTCCTCGGCCCGGCCGCTCCACGGGACGCGGGCGGTGCGGAGCTTGGGGTAGGCCGTGCGCGGCTCGACGGCGACCCAGCCCGCCGGCTCGCCGTCCACATAGGCGACCAGCCCACTCGTGACTGCGGCGGCCGGGTCGCCGCAGGAGGTCTGGGTGCGGAGCAGCTCGGTCCGCTCCTCCTGGGTGGAGTCGCGCCAGATCCAGCCGACGACCTTGAACCGCTGGCACTGGCACTGGCCGGCATAGTCGGTCGTGCCGAAGATCGCCACCAGGTCGTCCCACGACGCCTTGTTGGCCGGGACGATCGTCACCTGCTCGGTCGAGAACGGCGCCTGCACAACCGCCATCATGGCTGAGGCGGGTCTTCTCCCACCAGCCCGAGTGTTCGTGGCCCCCGTGGGTCGGGACGGGACGCTACCCTTGCTTCCGGACATTCCGGTTCCGGATTGGAGACCTCCGTGGTGAGTTCCGACGCGAGCCCGACGGCGCGGGCGCTGCTCGCCCTCGAGCTCGTCCAGGGCAGCCCGGGGATCACCGCGGACCGGCTCGGCGAGAAGCTCGGTGTGTCCGAGCGGGCCGCCCGCCGCTACGTCGCCATCCTGCGTGAGGCGGGCATCCCGATCGAGTCGGTCCGTGGGCCTTACGGCGGCTACCGCGTCGGGCGGGGCCTGCGACTGCCGCCGCTGATGTTCAGCGCAGCCGAGGCGCTCGGGCTGGTGATGGCGGTCCTCGACGGCCACCACGACGCCGGTGACCCTACCGACCCGGTCGGCAGCGCGCTCGGCAAGATCGTGCGAGCGCTGCCGGAGCCGGTCGCCGCCCAGGCCGAGACGGTCCGCCGTACGACGGAGCCGGCGCCTGACCGCGCCGCAGCACGGCCCGACCCGGCGACCACGAGCGCCCTCGTGCAGGCCTGCTCGGACCATCGGCGGGTGCGGTTCCGCTACCGTTCCGAGGCCGGCACGGAGTGGCGCACCGAGGTGGAGCCGTGGGCGGTCGTCGTACGTCACGGGCGGTGGTATCTGCTCTGCCGGTCCCACCCGGCGGGGGCCGTGCGGGCCTATCGGGTCGACCGGGTCAGTGACGTGGACGAGCTCCTCGACAGCTTCAGCCCGCCCGACGACCTCGACCCGGTCGCATCGCTCGAGGAGCACCTCGCCTTCGGGTGGGAATATGACACGGAGGTCGTCATCGACGCGTCCTTCGACACCGTCGCGCGCTGCGTCCCCCGGGTGATCGGCCGCCTCGAAGCGATCGACTCCGAGACCTGTCGACTCGTGGGCAGCACCAGCAACCCCTGGTGGTACGCCGAGCAGCTCGCGAAGATTCCCGCGGCCTATCGGATCGTCGGATGCGCCGAGCTCCAGGATGCGGCGCGGGTCGTGGGACAACGCATGGTGGCGGCGGCCGAGGGGCAAGGTCCGTCTTCGTGACTCAGAGCCCCGCGGCCGGCATGGTCCGGCATCGCGTCGTCCGTCGGGTAGTGGCGGAACCCATGCTGCTCCGCAAGCCGACGTGCGATGGTCGACTTGCCGCCACCGCTGCCGCCGCCGATCCACCGGACGTGCCGCAGCCGTTCTCTGGCGATGGCTGGCTGACGATGCTCGCTCACGGCGCCACCGTAGGACACCCGTAGCGAGCCGGCCAGCGTCGTACCGGGGGTTCGGTTGCCTCGTTGTCCTGGCACTGCGAGGATTTCGCGGATGCCTGTCTTCGCCGCGCCGGACGGAACCCAGCTCTGCTATCACCTCAAGGGTTCCGGCTCGCCGCTGGTGTGTCTGCCGGGCGGTCCGATGCAGGACTCGGCCTATCTCGGGGATCTCGGGCGACTCTCCGACCATCGCCGACTCATCCTGCTGGACCACCGAGGCACCGGCGGCTCGGCAACACCGAGCGACCCCTCGTCATACCGGTGTGACCACCTGGTGAACGACGTCGAGGCGCTGCGCAGGCACCTCGCCCTGGAGCGGATGGATCTGCTCGGACACTCCGGTGGGACCAACCTCGCCGTGCTCTATGCGGTCCGGCACCCGGATCGGATCGGCAGGCTGGTGCTCATCACGCCGAGCACCTGGGCGTTGGATATCGAGAGCACCAGCGACGACCGACGCGAGCTGGTTGAGCTCCGCGCGGATGAACCGTGGTATCCCGAGGCCGCGGCAGCCTTCGAGGCCGTCGCCGCCGGGGAGGGGCGTGAGGCCGACTGGGAGGCCATGACCGTCTTCACCTACGGGCATTGGGACGAGACGGCGCGAGCCCATCACGCGAGCCAGAGCGGCCACCGAAACGACGAGGCCGCCGACATCTACGGCGCTGACGACGCCTTCGACTCACGTGCCATCCGCGATGCCCTCGGAACCTTCCCGGCACCCGTCCTGATCGTGGCCGGCGACCGTGATGTGGCTGCGCCGCCTCGCGTCATGGCGTCCGTCGCGGGCCTGTTCCCGGACGCCACGCTCGTCGTCCAACCCACCGCGGGCCACTACCCCTGGCTGGACGACCCGGTCGCCTTCACCACAACCGTTGCCGACTTCCTCCACTGACCCCGACCATCCGAGACTTCCGGTATCACCATCCGAGACTTCTGGTCACACCGGCGACTCAGTCGCCCTTGGTGCGCGGACGGCCACGTTGCGGCAATGGAGCCGCCTGCTTGGGCATCCGCCCGGCCTCGGCGAGCGCCCGCCGTAGCAGCATCTCCGCCTGAGCGTTGAGGCTGCGGAACTCGTCGTTCGCCCAGCGCATCAGCGCGTCGTGGACGGCCGGGTCGATTCGAAGGAGTACCTGACGGCGTTCGCTCACGAATAGAGGGATCCGGTGTTGACGACAGGCGACGGCGGCTGGTCGCCACACAGCACCACCATGAGGTTGCTGACCATGCTGGCCTTGCGCTCCTCGTCGAGCTCCACCACGTTGTGGTCCGCCAACCGGGCAAGCGCGAGCTCCACCATGCCGACCGCGCCTTCGACGATCCTTGTTCGTGCGGCCACAACGGCGTTGGCCTGCTGGCGCCTCAGCATCGCCTGAGCGATCTCCTGCGCGTAGGCGAGGTGCGAGATGCGGACCTCGACGATCTCCACCCCGGCGAGCGTGACGCGCTCGGAGACCTCGCGGGCGAGCTCAGCAGCAACGACGTCGGTCGACCCGCGGAGCGACGTGCCCATGTCCGTCGTGTCGTCGTACGGGTGTGTCGTCGCCACGTGACGCAACGCCGACTCGGCCTGCACCGACACGAAGTTCAGGTAGTCATCGACGGCGTACGACGACTTGGCCGTGTCGGCGACCTGCCATACCACGATGGCCGCGATCTCTACCGGGTTGCCGTCGGCATCGTTGACCTTCAGGTGGTTCGTCTCGAAGTTGCGGACCCGGATGCTGACCTTGCGATGGATCGTGAGTGGCAGAACCCACCAGAACCCGGGGCGGGTGACGGTGCCGACGTAACGTCCGAAGAACTGGATCACCGATGTCTGCCCAGGGGACACGACTACCAGTGAGGTGGCGACCACGACGAACACCAGGATCGGCAGCCACACGAGATCGACCGCGTCGAGGGCCGCGAAGTACGTTCCCAGGGCGCTCAAGGCGAGCACGGCCACGGCAAGCCATCCGTTGAGGGCCACTGCCGGGCGTTGTGTGATGTCGACCCGGGCGCCTTGGTGTCCGACCGGACCGACGCCGTCCGGTGTCATCGTGATGCTCATGGTGCGCTCCTTGCTACGGAAAGTGATAGTAAAATGATATCACTTTGCAGTCAGGAGTCCAGGCGTCATGACGGCCGGGGGACGACGCCAAAGGAAGCAGTTCCTCGGCGGCGAGCGCGAGCGTCCCGCGGCGGACAAACGACGGTCGGCCGAGCCGGCATACCCTCGCTGGCTGTACGGCGGCCCGTACGGCGGCCGAGTCGTCGACCGGCGCGCCCGCCTCGCCGTGGGGCTATCGCGAAGCCCGCGTCGCGTTCACCTCACCCGAAGGAGGCGGGACCGAAGCGGCCCCACGCCACGAAGACTGCCAGGGCGAGGTAGGCGAGGTTGACCAGCACGTGGATGGACTCGTGACGGCGGGAGGTCACGATCGCCGCACCGACCATGACCGCCGCTAGTCCAACAGCCGCCAGAGGTGCCAGGATTGGTGCGATGCCGAGTGCGGCGGGCAGGATCAGACCGACGGCGCCCAGGATCTCGAGGGCTCCGAGAGCCTTGAGGAAGCCGGGACTGAAGTCGTTGACCCATCCTCCGCCAGGTGCCTTGGCCAGCCTCTCCTGTGAGAGCAGGAGCTTGTTGGCGCCCGCCACGAGGAAGACACCGGCCAACAGACTGGCGATGATCCATAGAGCGAGGTTCATGAGTTGGTCCCTTTCGGTTACCTCGGCCCTGCCGGGCCCGTCATCACCCATGACGGGACTCGCGGGAGGAAGGTAACGACATGACCGGTGCTGATCCGGAGGAGGCTGTGGCAGAAGCCTTCGTGGCCCAACGGGAACGTCTGGTGTCGGTGGCCTACCGAATGCTCGGGTCGCGGGCGGATGCCGAGGACGCAGTGCAGGAGGCATGGCTGCGGCTGGCGCGCCAGGACGCGGCCACGATCGACAACCTCGCCGGCTGGCTGACCACGGTCGTGGGTCGGGTGTGTCTCGACATGCTGCGTTCGCGCAAAGCCAAGCCCGAGGCGTCGTACGACGACCGACTGCCCGACCTGGTCGTCAGCGAGGACATCGACGGGTCGCCGGAGGAGGACGCGCTGTTGGCCGACTCGATCGGGATGGCGCTGCTGGTTGTGCTCGATACTCTCGGGCCAGCCGAGAGGCTGGCATTCGTGTTGCACGACATGTTCGCGGTGCCGTTCGAGGAGATCGGGCAGATCATCGGGAGGTCCACGGACGCGACCAAGATGCTCGCCAGCCGGGCCCGCCGTAAGGTCCAGGGTCCGCATCGCTCAACGGATACGAGGGAACAGCAACGCGCCGTGGTCGACGCGTTTCTCGCGGCTGCGCGGAGCGGAGACTTCGAAGGGTTGCTGCGGGTGCTCGATCCGGACGTGATGTGGCGCCTGCACACGGCTCGCGGACTGGTCGTGCGACTCGGGGCGACCGAGGTGGCGAGCAGGGCAAGGCACGGGAGCCATGCGAAGATCAGCGCGCGCCGGATGCTCGTCAATGGTGAGCCGGGGATCGTGGCGTGGGACGCAGGTGGCAAGCTGCGGAGCGTGATGGCGTGCACCGTGGTCGACGGCCGGATGGTCGAGATCGAATCGGTCACGGATCCGGAGCGTCTTGCGGCACTGCACCTGCCGCCGCTCGGCTAGGCCGTCCGCCGTACCCCAATCTCGGATGGTGGTGCCGGAAGTCTCGGATGGTGGTGCCGGAAGTCTCGGATGGTGGTGCCGGAAGTCTCGGATGGTGGTGCCGGAAGTCTCGGATGGTGGTGCCGGAAGTCTCGGATGGTGGTGCCGGAAGTCTCGGATGGTTGCCGCCGCTGTCGTCGGCGACATCGAGGAGCACGGCATTGTCGAGATAGGTCAGGGTAAGGCTCACCTTGGCGGGCTCGGCGTGCTTGGCGATGTTCGACAGCGCCTCCTGTGCCACCCGATAAAGGGCCGCCTCTCGGTCGGCTCCGACGTGGAGCGGCGTACCGATGGTGTGCAGCTCGGCGTCCATGCGCGAATCCTGCGACCAGGCGTCGACCAGCGCCGCCACCGCAACCAGCAGGGTCGCTCCCTCCAGCTGCTCAGGTCGGAGCGCCTGCACCGAGCGTCGCGCGTCGGCGAGGTTCGACCGGGCCAGAGAACCTGTCAGCTCGAGGTGGCGGGACAGCCGGCTCGGGTCCGCCCGAGCATGCTCGGCGGCCCCGAGCGGCGCGATGATCCCGGTCAGACCCTGGGCGTGCGTGTCGTGAATCTCGCCGGCGAGACGCTGTCGCTCGTCGACGATGCCGAATCCCGGGCCTGAGCCACCACCTGGGCGCGCAGTTCGGCGTTCTCCTCCATGGTGGCCTCGAGCCGGCGCTTCGCCTCCGTGCGGTCGTTCCGTAGCAGCACGATCACGACCATCGCGAACAGGCTCAGCGCCAGGTAGGCGCGGGCCAGGCGGGTGATCCGCCGGAGCGCGAGGTGGGATCCCCGGGCGGTTCGGTCGAGGCCGTATCCACCGATCGGAGGGACGCTGATGGGCCATTCGACCCGGGCTGAGCGGCCCGGCCAACGGGACGAATGGCCTGGGAGACGGGCAGAGGGACATATTGTTGTAAGTCAACCTGCGAACAACAATAAAGGAGTCCATATAGATCACCACAAAAGTGACACCCACAGAAGGGGTATGACTATGAAGTTGAACATGCAGGGCACGGACCGGCAGGCTGACGTACGCGCTCACCGCAGCCACCGCAGTGTCGTGAAGTACGGCGCCGCCGTCGGTATCGCCTCCTTGGCGATGCTCGCCCTCGGTACCGTCCCCGCCTCGGCTGACACCGGGCAGACGTCCGATGGATCTACGACGGCGAACGTGGAGGTCGGATCGGCCATCAAACTGACCGGCCTGACGTCGAGCTTCACGCTGACGGGCCTACCCGGCGAGACGACCACCGATGGCGGGGGTGCGGTGACCTACAACGTGGAGACCAACAACCAAGCGGGCTACGCGGTCACCGTGAAGTCGGATAGTTCTACGATGGACCCGGCCAACGGGGGCGGCGACACTATCCCGATTGCGGATCTGACCATTCGGGAATCCGGGACCACCCCCTACACCCCGTTGAGCAGCACGGGCACGGTGACGGTCCACTCGCAGGACACGCGGTCCGCGGAGGAGGGGGACAGCCTCTCGAACGACTTCCAGATGGACGTGCCGTTCGTCAACGCCGACACCTACTCGGCGACCTTGAACTACGTCGCTACCACCCTGTAGGTGCCTGCACCATCTGCTGCGCAACAGAAGGCTGGCGCGCCACGCCAGCTGCACCACCTACCGGAAGGCGCGACGATGACCCGACTAAGCCGATCGTTGATCGGCCTCGGAGTCGCCATCGTCGCGCCTCTCTGGTCGCTTGCCCCAGGAGCCGGGTCCGTCGCGCAAGCGTCTGACCTGCCGTCGAGCGCCGCCACCGCCGCGCCCCAGCCACCGGCTCCCTCCCACTTCTCGCTCACGATCAGCCCGACCCGGCTGGTGGTGAACCCGGCGAACCTCGCGAAGCCACACCGCATCAAGGTCATCAACGGCGGGCCGACGCCGATGCACGTGATCGTCCAGAAGCAGAACTTCGTCGCCCAGCGGGACGGCAGCCTGACCTTCCAGAAACACGCGCCCTACGCCGCCTCCGCCTGGGTGAAGACTCTCGGCAGCCAGCCTCGTCGTCGCCAGCCAAGTCCACCCGGGTCGTCGTCGTGCGCATCTCGGTCCCGAAGTCGCCCGACCCGGGGGACCATGCGATGGCTCTCATCTTCCTGGTGCCGGCGGGTCGCACCACGGCCAACATCAAGATCAACCGTGGCATCGGCACCCCGGTCTACATCCAGGCGCCGGGTCCCATCGTCCGGTCCACCTCGCTGACCAGCCTCAGCGCCGACGGGTTCACCCAGGGCGGCCCGGTCACCATCTCCGCCACCCTCGTCAACACCGGCACCGATGCATCAGGACTACCGCGGCAGCACCGCGCTCGACGTGAGTGCCTCCGGCACGACGACGCCGTTCCCCGACTTCACCATCCTGCGCGGCTCGACACGCGATGTCAGCACCACCTGGGACCCGCCGTTCATGTGCATCTGCCACGCCAGCGTCTCCATCACCGCACGGGACGGGACCCAGCAGACGAAGTCGGTCCGGGTGATCGTCATTCCGTTCCGGACTCTTGCCATCATCGGCGGCGTGCTGCTCCTGCTGGCGCTGTTGGCATTCTGGATGCGTCGGCGCTACCGCGCCAGCGTGCAACGCGAGGCCGCTCGGCTCGCCAAACCTGCGGTCAGCTGACCCGATGACAAGGCGTCGGGGGCGGGGCTGGGGTGGCAGGCGACCGCTTGCCGTCCTCGTCGTCGGCGCGATGCTCTGGAGCTTCGCCGTCCTGACCTCGGCCGCCCCGGCTGCGGCAGGGCCGCTTCCCCTGGTGCCGAAGCTGTCCGTCTCCACGACCAGCTTTAATACGTCGAAGTTGCAACCCGGCGACCCCGTCACCTACGACGCGACAGCATCGGTCCTGACGGGGGACAACGAGACCAACCCGATCACGCTGACGCAGACGGTGCCCGCTGGCGTGGTGCCGGTGGGGGCATTCGGCTCAGGCTGGGTATGCCAGGCTCCGCTGGCATCAACGATTGCGTGCACGACGAGTGGCTCGTCCTTCCCCGGTGGAACGACGCTGCCCATCGTCAACGTGGTGGCGATCGTGACCGCGGCCGGTGTGACGTCGGGCGCGATCCGGACCGGTTCGCCGACAACGGTCTCGTCGTCGGACGCTGTTCCGGCAACGGACAACACGACGGGGGTTGGCACCGTTTCGAGCAAACCGGATAGCATCTCGGCGACCCCGAACAGTGGCCCGCTAGCCGGGGGCGCGACGGTCACCATCAACGGCAGCAACATCGCAAACGTCAACGCGATCGAGATCGGCACGACGGCCGAGCAAGGCGCCGGCCAGCCGGTGGTCCTGCTGCCCTGCGGGACCGCACCGGGTTGTTTCTCGGTGGTGAACGGCAAGCCGGTGATCACCTCGATGCCGGCGCGGTCAACGGCTGCGGCTGTGTTGGTCACGGTCGTCACCGATGGAATCGCCGGAGCCGGCAGCTACACCTACATCGGCACGCCCGGCGCACCCGGAGCCCCAACCGCCGTCGCAGGCATCCTCAACGCCACGGTGAGCTGGGTCGCTCCTCCCAGCAACGGGAGCCCGATCACCGGCTACATCGTCACCCCCTATCTCAACGGTGTCGCACAGACCCCCATCGCCTACGACGCGAGCACCACAACGCGCGTCATCAGCGGTCTCACGGCCGGCTCGTCATACGCATTCACTGTCGCGGCGGTCAACGCGAACGGCACCTCTCCGGACAGCCCGAAGTCCAACGCGGTGGTGCCCTTCACGATCCCCGGCACTCCGTCGATCACCGCGGTGAGCGCCGGGGACTCCGCCGTCACCCTGACCTGGACGGCGCCAGGCAACGGGGGCAGTCCGATCACCGGCTACGTCGTGACGCCCTACATCGGCTCGGTTGCCCAGCCCGTCCAGAACTTCACCGGGAGCGGGACCACTCAGACGGCGACCGGTCTCACGCCGGGCACGACCTATACGTTCACGGTGGCTGCGAAGAACCTGGCCGGCACCGGACCCGCCTCGGCAAAGTCTGCCCCGGTGGTCCCGAACTTCTCGCCGAGCCTCAATTTCCCGGCCCCGCCGCCCGGAGAGGTCGGGGTCGCCTATAGCCAGCAGCTGACGGTCACGAACGGAACGTCGCCGTTCGTGTGGTCGGTCAGCGTCGGTTCGCTCCCACCGGGGCTGTCCCTCAGCCCGTCCGAGTGGTCTGCTCAGCGGTACGCCGACAGCCGGCGGGACCTACAACTTCACCGTGAAGGTGCTCGACGCCAGCAACCAGTCGGCGACGAAGGCGGTCAGCCTGGTCATCGCCGCGGCGCCCTCGATCACCTTCACGCCGGCGGACGGCGAGGTGAGCGTCCCCTACAGCCAGACGGCAACCGTCAACGGCGGAACCGGGCCGTTCACCTGGTCGGTCGTCGCGGGCAGCCTCCCCGCCGGGATCACCCTGAACAGCTCGACGGGCACGGTGAGCGGCACCCCCACGACGTCGGGAACCTCCAGCCTCACCCTCCGGGTGACGGACTCGCTGAACCAGGTCGGCACCAAGACGGCGTCGATCGTCATCGTCGCGCTCCCCACGTTCAACGGTTCTCCGCCGCCCAACGGGCAGCAGGGTCTGGACTACACGACGACGTTCGCCGTGAACGGCGGGTCCCTTCCGCTCACCTGGTCCCTCGCCGCGGGCTCGCTGCCCCCCGGCCTCACTCTCCACCCGGGCACCGGAGTGCTGGACGGCATCCCCACGACCGTCGGAAGCTTCTCGTTCACGGTCGGCGTGGTCGACGCCGCAGGCAAGACCGCCACCAGGGCCGTGACCGTGGTCGTCGACCCCGGGCCTCTGGTGATCGTCAAGTCTGCGAACGTCTCCACCACCTCCGCGGGCTCGGTCGTCTCCTACACGATCACGGTGACCAACACGGGCGCTACGGCCTGGCCGGGCGTCGTCCTCAGTGACCCGTTGGACGGGGTACTCGACGACGCCGTCTACAACGCCGACGCCACCGCCACCCTGGGGACGGTGTCCTACGCCGACTCGACCCTCGGGTGGACGGGGACCCTCGCGGCTCATACGACGGCCACGATCGGTTACTCCGTCACCGTCAACAAACCGGACCTGGGCAACCGCATCCTGTCGAACACCGTCACCTCAGCGACGCTGGGCAGCAACTGTCCCAGTGGGGGCACGAACGCCCAGTGCTCTGCCACCGTCACCGTCCCCGGACTGACCATCGTCAAGACGGCCGACGTGTCGACCACCACGCCGGGGAGCGTCATCCACTTCAAGATCGTCATCACCAACACCGGGCCGGCGTCATATCCCGCGGCAACCCTGACCGACGGCCTGGCCGGCGAGCTCGACGACGGCACCTACAACGCGGACGCAACCGCGACGTCGGGGAACGTGACCTACACGCCACCGAACCTGACGTGGATCGGCGCTCTGGCCCCGGGAGCGAGCGCCACCATCACCTACACGGTCACCGTGGCGGACCCGGACAACGGGGACCGGTCGGTGACCGGCACCGTGGTCTCGGCCTCGCTCGGCAGTCCGTGCCCCCTCGGAAACCCGGCTCCCTCGTGCACCGCAACCGTCACCGTGCAGGTCCCGGCACTGCTGATCACCAACGTCGCGGATGTGCCGAACGCCAAGCCCGGCGACACGGTCGGCTACACGACGACCCTGGCCAACACCGGCCAGACGCCCTACGACGGCTCGACATCGGTCACGATCAACCTGTCGGCGGCCCTCGATGACGCCACGTACGACGGAAACGTCACTGCCTCGGCCGGGAGCGTGGTATTCGACTCCGGGACCTCATCCCTGATCTGGACGGGTCCGTTGGGCGTGGGGGCCGTGGTCACGATCACGGACTCGCTCACGGTGCGGAATCCCGATCCCGGCGACCGGGTGCTGAGGACGACCGCGTCCTCCTCTGCAGCCGGCAACACCTGCCCTCTGGGCGGCGGGGCCGCGGCGTGCACCAACGTCGTCGACGTGCTGATCCCGCAGCTGTCGATCGCGGCGTCGACGGACGTCGGGACCACGACTCCCGGTTCGGTCGTGCACTACACGGTGGAGGTGAGCAACACCGGGCAGACGCCCTACACCGCCGCCGGGTTCAGCATCGTGCTTGCGGGCGTCCTCGATGACGCGGCCTACCAGGGAGATGCCGGCGCGACGATCGGCTCCGTCTCTGTGGCGAACGGCATCCTCGCCTGGGCAGGGAACCTGCCCGTCGGCGCCAGCGCTGACATCACCTACTCCGTCAGGGTGCACGATCCCGACACCGGCAACCTCACTCTCAGCTCGACGGTCACGTCGACCACCCCGGGAAACAGCTGTCCGGTGGACGGGACCGACCCGCGCTGTAGCACCACCGTGCGGGTGCTGGTGCCCGGGCTGAGCCTGATCGGCTCGACAGACGGATCCACGACGACGCCCGGATCGGTCGTGCACTACAGGCTTGACGTGACCAACACAGGCCAGACCACCTATACCGAGATCCCCATCACCCTGGAGCTCGCCGGGACGCTGGACGACGCGACCTACAACTATGACGCGACGGTCACCGCCGGCGACCTGGTGACCAACCCCGACGGCACGGTGGACTGGGTGGTCAGCCTGGTGCCGGGGGCACACGAGACAGGCGCACTGTCCTTCACCGTCAACGACCCGGACACCGGGGACCATTCGATCGCCATCGTCGCGGTGTCCGACGTAGCTGGCAGCGGCTGTCCCGCCGGCTCCGAATCCGGCGCGTGCACGGCCACCGTGACCGTGCTCGAGGCCCGACTTGTCGATCTCGAAGACGGCGAGCCGCTCGACGGTGACGCCGGGTGAAGCGGTCGACTACACCATCACGGTCACGAACACCGGAACGTCGACCTATGCCGCTGCCAGCCTGCAGGACGACCTGACGAGAGTGCTCGCCAACGCCACCTACAACGGCGACGGCACGGCCACGAGGGGCACCGTCTCCTACAACGCGTCCGTGCTCTCGTGGACCGGCGCGCTGACACCGGGTGACTTCGCCACCATCAGCTACACGGTCACGGTCCGCGACCCCGATCCCGGGGACAAGCGCCTGATCAACAGCGTCGTCTCGTCGACAGCGGGCAACAACTGCACCGCGTCCAGCATCGACCCGCTGTGTACGGCGACCGTGCAGGTCCTCGTTCCCGGTCTGACGATCACGAAGACGGCTGACAAGGACAGCGCCGCTCCTGGGACGGTGATCGGCTACACGATCACCGCCACCAACTCCGGGGCTACGCCGCTCGCGGCCGCCACGTTCACTGACGCGCTCGCCGGAGTGGTCGACGACGCGGCCTACAACAGCGACGCCGCCGCAAGTAGCGGTGCCGTGCAGCTCTCAGGCAACGACTTGAGCTGGACCGGCGCGCTTGTGGTTGGCGGCACGGTCACCCTCACCTACTCCGTCACCGTGCACGCAGCCGACACGGGCGACGACCTGGTGACCAACGTGGTGACCTCGACCACTCGTGGGAACAACTGTCTGGCAGGTAACGATGACACCCGATGCACGTCAACCGTTCCGGTCGCGCGGCTCACGCTGGCCCAGAGCTTCTCGGACGCGACGACAACCCCCGGATCACTGCTCGGGTTGGGCGCGACGTTCACGAACACCGGTCAGGTCGCCTACACGGGCATCAGCGTCGTGTTGGCGACGACGGACATCAGCGACGACGCGACTTCGACCGGCAACCAGACGGCAAGCTCGGGGACGTTGACCCTCTCGGCGACCGCGCTGACCTGGACCGGCAGCATCCCCGTGGGCGGCCTCGTGACGATCACCGGCGACGTGCTGGTGAACGACCCGGACCTCGGAAACAAGATCATCACCGGCGCGCTGACGTCCTCCGCGCCTGGGAACAACTGCGCGATCGGCAGCCTCGACTCGCGATGCGTGGCGGCGGCCACCGTGCTGGTCCCCGAGCTGACGATCGTCAAGTCAGCAAACAAGAGCAGTGCCGCGGCGAGTGACGTCGTGCAATACACGGTCACGATCCACAACTCGGGCCAGACTGCTTACACGGGGGCGCTCGTCGACGACTCGCTCGCCCAGTTGCTGGACGAGGCGTCCTACAACGGTGACGCGACAACAAGCCAAGGAGCGCTGACGTTCACGTCGCCGGTCCTCTCCTGGACCGGGAACCTCGCCGTCGGCGGCACCGCGACGATCACCTACACGGTGACGCTGAACGCGGACGCGGGCGCCGACGGCGACAAGACCCTGGTCAACACCGTCAGCTCGGACGAGGTCGGCAGCACCTGCCCGACCGACAGCACCAACCCGGCCTGCGCGAGTGTCGTGGTGGTCCTCACCCCGGGTCTCTCCATCGAGAAGCTTGCGAGCACGGCGACGGCAACCCTCGGGTCCACCATCACCTTCACGGTCACTGTGACGAACATCGGCCAGACTGCCTATCCGGCCGCGGAGTTCAGCGATCCTCTCGGCAGCGTGCTTGACGACGCGACCTACAACGGGGCCACCCAGACTCGGGGATCGACGACGTACATCGCCAATGTGCTCCGATGGACGGGCGCCCTTTCGCCGGGTCAGACGGCGATCATCACCTACACGCTGACGATCAGCAACGTGTCGGACGGCGACCCCACGCTGGCCACGACGATCAGCTCGCCCTCCACGGCCAACAACTGCAAGCCCGGAGCCCAGGACGGCAGGTGCACGGCGATCGTAACTCTGGTGGGGATGTTCGCCCTGACGTTCACCAAGACCGCAAACGTCACCGCGGCCACCCACGGCGGAGTCGTCTCCTACACAGTGACCGCCGTCAACGTGACCAACTCACCGATCGCAGCGAACTTCGCCGATTCCTTGGTGGGGGTCCTGGACGACGCGGACTACAACAACGACGCGTCATCAGCCGTCGGCGTCGTCAGCTACACCGAGCCGAACCTCACCTGGGCGGGGACCGTCCCGGCCAACGGGCAGGTCACGGTGACCTACTCGGTGACGGTGCATGGGACCACGACCGGCGGCCAGGTCCTGTCGAACGTCCTCACGTCGACCTTGCCGACCTCAAGCAACGACTGCCTGACGACCGGCGACCCACGCTGCACCTCCACGGTTCCGGTCGCCGGACTGGCCATCCAGCAGCACTACGCCGAGACCTCGACGACACCAGGCTCCGTGGTGCACCTGTCCTCCACCTTCGTCAACACCGGTGGGATGCCCTACCTCGGGATCACTATCTCGAGCCCGACCGCCAACGTGGTCGACGACGCCACTCCCAACGGAGACCAGACCGCGAGCTCGGGAAGCCTCACGCTCACCGAAACTGCCATCATCTGGACCGGCGACATTCCGGTCGGCGGCACCGTGACGGTCACGGGAACCCTGACCGTGCTGGACCCCGATCCAGGGAACCGGTCCCTGACGGGAACCTTGAGCTCAGCCGCGCTGGGCAACAACTGCCCGACCGGAGGCGGGGACCCGCAATGCACTGCCACCCTCCCGGTGCTGCTGCCCAGGCTGACGGTTAGCAAGACCGCCAACGTGACGTTCGTGGTGCCGGGAGGGAACGTCGGCTACACCATCACGGTTCACAACACGGGCGAGACCGACTATGCGGGGGCGGTCGTTACCGACGACCTCACCGGTGCCCTCGATGATGCCGCCTACAACGGGGACGCCGTCGCCACGAGGGGGGAGGTCTCCCTCGCCAGCGAACAGCTGATCTGGACCGGTGGTCTCGCAGCGGGTCAGACGGCCACCATCACCTACTCGATCACGGCGAACCGCCCGGACCTCGGTGACAAGACAGTGGTGAACCGGGTGTCGTCAACGAACGTGGGAAGCACCTGTCCACCTGATGAAGGGGGCGCCGCGTGTGTCAGCGTCGTGGCCGTGCTCACCCCGTCTCTCACCATCACCTCTGTCGCGAGTAGCCAGACCGCCCTGCCCGGCTCCCGCGTGAGCTACACCGTCGTCGCGACCAACACCGGCCAGACCCCTTATCCCGCGGCGGACCTCAGTGTCCCGCTCGGCGGCGTCCTCGACGACGCGACCTACAACGGTGACGCCACCGCCACCAGCGGGAGCGTCGGTCTTGTCGGTCAGGCGGTGGTTTGGGGCGGGACGCTGGCGCCGACGGCCGCCGTGACCGTGACCTACTCGGTGACGGTCGACCAACCCGTGCCTCCCACTGGAGACTTCCGGCTCTCCCAGACAGTCACGTCAACGAGCCAGGGCAGCACCTGCCCCCTGGACGGGGACGACCCCCGGTGCTCCACCGAGGTCAACATCGCGAGCATGCACATCCTCAACAGCTCCGATGTCGCGACAACGAAGCCCACAGGCGTGGTGCGCAACACCGTGGTCGTGACCAACACGGGACAGGTGCCCTACGTCGGGATCACCATCACCGATGCGTTCGCCGGCTCGCTCGACGATGCGACGTACAACGGTGATGCAACCGCGACGTCGGGGAGCCTGATCATCATCCCTGGCTCCGGTCAGGTGGTCTGGACCGGAGACCTGCCCGTCGGCGGATCGATGACGGTCACCGGATCGTTGACGGTCAACAACCCCGACCTCGGCAACCACCTCATGGCGACCAGGGTCACGACAGAGGCACCCGCTACCAACTGCCCGATCGGCAGCCTGGACGAGGCGTGCGTCACGAGCGTGCCGGTGCTCACCCCCGCCTTGAGCATCAGCAAGGCCGCGAGTGCCACCACGGTCTCACCTGGTGAGGTGGTCACCTACACGATCACGGTCACCAACACAGGCCCGACGCCCTACACCGCAGCGAAGGTGCGCGACTCGCTCGAGGGAGTGGAAGGGGACGCGACCTACCAAGGGGATGGCACGGCGACCAGTGGGTCCGTGGCGTTCGCCGGCTCCACGCTGACCTGGACAGGGGATCTTGCTGTCGGTGGGGCGTCCGTGGTCATCACCTACAGCGTCAAGGTGAACAACCCGGATCTCGGCGGCAAGGTGATGGTGAACGCGGTCACCTCTGACGAGCTGGGCAGCAGCTGCCCGACGGGTTCGAGCGAGCCAGGGTGTTCGACGCTCGTGTCCGTGCTGATCCCCGCTCTGCACATGAAGATCAGCTCTGACCGCACGACGACCGTGCCCGGAGAGCAGGTCGGCTACACCGTCACGCTGAAGAACGACGGGCAGACCCCCTATCAGGGCGCCAGCGCGAGCATCCTGCTCGTCGGCGCACTCGATGACGCCGGCTACGCGGGTGACGGGACCGCCACCAACGGAACTCTGACCTACACCGCGCCAACCCTGGTGTGGACCGGAGACCTGGCGGTCGGCGCGACGACGACGATCTCCTACGTCCTCACCGTCAAAGACCCTGACACCGGCAACCACGTGGTGAGCACCGGCCTGGGCTCCGACTCTCCGGGAGCGTTGTGCACGCTCGCTAGCCCGTGCACGAACGACGTCGTCGTCCTGCTCCCCGGGCTGGCGGTCTCCACCACCGCCGACGTCGCGAACGCCGAGCCCGGTGACCAGGTCACGATCACCACAACGCTCGACAACACCGGTCAGACGCCCTACATCGAGACGACGCTCACCACCAACCTCAGCAACGTGATCGACGATGCAACCTTCGACGGGACGGCGGACGCCACGGTCGGAGTGGCGACGTACGACGCCCCGGTGCTGTCGTGGGTCGGAACTCTGCCGGTGGGCAGCACTGCCGTCATCACCTACTCCGTCGTCATCCGAGACCCGGACCCGGGCAACAAGGTCCTGTCCGCCACGGTGGTCGCCCCGGGCCAGGGCTCCACCTGCCAGGCCGACAGCACCGATCAGGCCTGTACCGCTACCGTGGCCGTGCTGATCCCGGCCCTCACCATGACCAAGACCGCAAGCGCAGCGAGCACCACTCCCGGCGGAACCGTGGGCTACACGATCGTGCTCACCAACTCGGGTGCGACGCCGTATGTCGGCGCCGTCGTCACCGACTCGTTGAGCGGCGTGTTCCCGGATGCCGTCTACAACGCCGACGCGGTGGCGGTGGGGGGCGGAACTCTCGGCTACGCCGAGCCGAACCTGACGTGGACGGGTGACCTGCCGGTGCAAGCGAGCGTGACGATCACCTACTCGATCACCATCAAGAGTCCCGACCCGGGCGACAAGCACCTGGTCAACACCGTCAGCTCAGCGGTTCCCGGGAGCAGCTGTCCGCTGGGGAGCAACAACCCCGCGTGCACGGCCGTCGTCCAGGTCCTGGTGCCCAGTCTCACGATCACCAAGACGGCCGACAAGGCGAGCGTGACGGCCGGAGACACCGTGGCCTACACGGTCACCGTCAGCAACGTCGGCGAGACGGCCTACGCGCCTGCGACGTTCGCCGATCCCTTGGACGGGGTGCTCGACGATGCCACCTACTCGGGTGACGGACATGCGAGTCAAGGTACGGTCAGCTACACCGATGGGACGCTCTCCTGGAGCGGACCGCTCGGGATCGGGGAAACGGCCACCATCACCTACTCCGTGAACGTGATCTACCCGGACGTCGGGAACCGTGTGCTGTCCAACACCGTGGCCTCCAACTCACCCGGTTCGAACTGTGCCACGGCAGCGGACCCGCGATGCACCAGCACAGTCCAGGTGCTCGTCCCCGCCCTGACGATCTCCAAGACTGCGGACGCAAGTCAGGTCGTCGCGGGTGGCCGCCTCACCTACACGATCGTGGCCACCAACACCGGCGAGTCGGACTACTCCGCAGCAACGCTGACCGACTCACTGGCCGGGGTTCTCGACGACGCCGACTACAACAACGATGCCAAGGCCACAGTCGGTCAGGTCTCGTATTCGGCACCCACTCTCAGCTGGAATGGTGCGCTGCCGCAGGGCG
This sequence comes from uncultured Actinomycetota bacterium, assembly GCA_963820035.1. Taxonomy (GTDB): domain Bacteria; phylum Actinomycetota; class Actinomycetes; order Propionibacteriales; family Nocardioidaceae; genus JAWWPG01. The sequence goes on from CAWFYK010000002.1 coordinate 496,539, forward strand.
CCTCCGTCGTCGTGACGTACTCGGTGACCGCCGATGTCGTCGACACGGGGGACGCCATCCTGACGAACGATGTGGTGTCCCCAGCACTCGGCAGCACCTGCCCGGCCGGCGTACCCCCCGCCTGGTGCACGACGAGTGTGCCGGTCGCCCCTCGAACCATCTCGCTGAGCGATCTGACATCGTCCTTCACCTTGTCCGGGATGCCGAATACCACCGTCGGTGTGGATGGCGCCGTCACGATGACCGTGACGACGAACAGCCCCGGTGGATACCGCGTGACGGTCCAGTCGGAAGGCGCCGAGCTCACCGGGACGCCACCGGGCAACGGCGACAGCATCCCGATCGGCGACCTGCAGGTGCGAGACAGCACCACGGCTCCGTTCCGTGCCATGTCCTCGCAGACCTCGCTGGTGGTCGGCCAGAACGACGGTCCGAGCGGACCCGGGGGAGACGCCGTGAGCAATGACTACCGGGTCGACATCCCATTCGTCGAGAGCGACACCTACTCGACGACGTTGGACTACATCGCTATCGCGCAATAAAAGGCGCATCATGGGCAAAGAGGACCGAGGAGAACGCATGAGTCAGCGTCAACGACAGGCCCGAGGCATCGCGCGCATTGGAGGGCTGATCCTTGTCGCCTCGCTCGCGCTGTCACTGAGCGTCGGAACCGCCCAGGCGGCCAAGCCAGCCCCGAAGCCGGCTCCTCAGCTCAGCATCTCCATCGACGACGGCCGAACAGATGTCAGCCGGGGCGACCTGCTCACCTACTCGATCGTCGTCACGAACGTCGGAACCAAACCGGTCAAGGGGCTTTGGCTCACCCAGACCCTCCCGACCGGATTGCGCCCGCAGAACGTAGACGCGAAGGGTGTCACCGGCAAGCAAGCGATCACCTGGCGAGTGGACGTCGCGCCGGCGGCCAAGAGCACGGTGCACTCGAGGATGCGCGTCACATCGACGCCGAAGGACCTGCTGCGACTGGCACCGGTCGCCTGCGCGAGCGTGACGCGCACCGGGCGCTCGATCGTCTGTGCATCGCATTCAGACCAGCTTCCAGCCGGCGCCGCTCAGGAGTCGGTACCGGCCGCCGCCACCACCTCGTCATCAGGCTTCCCTGACTGGGGTTACGGCGCGTTCGTCGCACTCGTGCTCGTGATCGCCGGTGGCGTCGTCCTGCTGCTCCGTCGGAGACGCCGCGTCTCCACCTGACCTTGTGCCTGCGAGTTGGCAGCTGGGTGCGGAGCCCTCCTGGCTACATGTCGAGGACGACGTCGGTCACCGGCCGGGCACAGCAGATCAGCACGTCACCCTCGACCGGCGGTTCCAGTGGGTCGGGTGAGTAGGTGACGTCGCCGGCGAGCAGTGGGGTGGTGCAGGTGTGGCAGACACCAGTACGGCACGACCAGCGGGTGGGTACGTCGCACAGGTCGGCGAGCTCGAGAAGGTTCGGCTGCCGGCCGTCGTACGGTACCGAGAGGTCGCTGCGGGCGAAGGTGACCAAAGGTCCGGTGCCCGTCGTACCCGGTGGTGGGTGTGGGGGAGTGACGGCACGGGCGACGACGCCGGGGTTGATGGCGCCCAGGGCGCCGAACAGCTCGGTGTGGATGTGGGAGGCGTCCACCCCGAGGGACGTCAGCGCCTGCTGCATATCCGTCATGAAGGCTGCGGGTCCGCAGATGTAGGCGGATGCTCCGGCGGGGACCCCCAGCGCGGCCAGTCGTGCGGACGTGAGTCGGCCGCCCACGGCACCGGTCTCCGCAAGCTCGTTGGCATCCGCCGCGCTGTAGAACACGTGCTCACGGCCGTGGGGAAGGGAGGTGAGCAGCTCGTGTGTCTCGGACGCAAGCGCGTGCTCGGCGCGGTTGCGGGCGCCGTGCACCCACCACACGTCCCGGGTGGAATGCTGGGCGGCGAGCTGGTGCAGCATCGAGATGACCGGCGTGACGCCGATCCCGGCAGAGAGCAGCACGACGGGCTCGTCGCCGTCCTGGAGGACGAAGCTGCCGCGCGGAGCGGCGGCGTCCAGCACCACGCCGGGCTTCAGGTGGGCGTGCAGGTAGGGACTGACCAGCCCATGGCTCTCGCGCTTGACGCTGAGCCGGTAGCTCGCCGCTCCGGGTGCAGACGAGAGCGAGTAGCTGCGCACTGGTGGAGGTTCACCGGCTCCGACGACGCGCACGGTGAGGAACTGTCCGGCGAGGGCGGGCGGCAACGGTCGTCCGTCCGAGGCGGCGAGGTAGATCGAGTCGACCGTGGAGCTCTCTGCGACGACACGGCTGACCTCCAGCGGCCGGAAGCCACGCCAGCTCGGCTCGACGGCCACGGGAGCGACCCGTCGGCTCCCTCCGTCGTCGGCGGCACTGACGAGATCGCGGAAGGAGCCCTGCCAGCCCGGGCTCAACGCGGGAATGCCCAGAAGCCGGCGCATCTGGTGCAGGTCCTTGTCAGGCAGGTAGAGCAGCGCATCGGTGTCTGCGACGCTGATCCGGTGCGGCTCGGCCCAGGTCTTGACGATCTCGTCCCCTGCCTGGACCGTCCCCTCGTGGAGGACGCGCATATAGAAGCCGGGCCGGTGATGGCTGACGAGGAGTGACGGCATCTCAGGCTCCCCGAGCCGCAGCCCCACGCGGTAGCAGGTGACCCGCGGCTGGGTCACCTCGAACTCAGCCTCGCCGATTCGGTAGTGGTCGCCGATGCAGACGTCCGCATCGGCGAGCCCGTCGACCGTGAGGTTCTCACCGAACTGTCCGTAGGTGAAGTCGTCGCGGCCGAAGTGTCTTTGCCAGTGGTCGTAGGACTCGATCTGGTAGACGAGCACGGCGCGCATCTCACCGCCGTGGCCCGCCGTGTCGCCTTGGCCATCGCCGTCGATGTTGAGCCGTCGTACCATCTGCGGGCCCGGCACCGACGTTTTCCAGACACCTGTGAACACCGTCGAGCCCTGCCATTGGACGTTCTGGGGCATGCCTACATTGACCGAGAGGAGCGACGCCATCACGTTGCTCCCTTCCCCGGCATCCAGCCGACGGCGTTGTCAGGCACCAGCCGAGCCTAGACCTGACCGTCGCGGCGAGACTAGGACCCACCAGCGTCACCGTCCACCCTCGGCGAGGACGACAGCTCGGCCGCGGCCAGGCCGATTCCGCCGGACCCGCCCGTGACCATCGCCGTCCTCCCTGCGAGCACGGCGCTCAGGTCGTCGTTTCGCTCAGCGCCGAGACCTCCGATTCTCGATTCCTTGGGTCGGTTTATCGACAGCATATTGTCTTCTTAACCCGATCAGTGCGGAAGGACCCCACGAAGAGAATGGTCATGCCAGGGCCTGATGAGGTCATCAATGACAGAACCGAGTTCTCCAGAATCTCTTTTCTCGATGCATGAAAGGCGAGCGCCTCATCGCACGGCTGTCGACCCCTACGCGCAGGCAGGATGAGGATGCCAACAAAAAGACAAGGAAGCCCTCGGCTCTTCGAGGAGCCGAGGGCTCGGTCTCATCGAGCGGAGCTCATCCGAACGTGGACCTCGGAACGGCGCAGATATTTGGGTGTGATAGGGCCGAACCTGCTGCCAGCGTAGGTCCACATCCGGAAACTAGCAAGAATCCAGTCGTCCCCCTTTCGACTTACGAGGCCGAGTTGCCGGAATGTGACCAAATATCGCCCCTTCGCGTCCAAGCCGTCACATCTTCTCCGTCGAGCCGTCATGTTCTTCCGGTCGAGCCGTCATGTTCTTCCCGCCGAACCGTCATGTTCTTCCGGTCGAGCCGTCAAGTTCTTCCGCCCGAGCCGTCAAGTTCTTCCGATGGAGCCCGCTGAAGCGACAGGAAATTTCGTCGAGCCGCCGGATTCTTACCAGAGAATCTGCATTTCGTTGCTTCGAACCATCATCTTGTTGCATGCGAAACGTCAAGTAGTTCTGGTACGACGGCCGCGCGGGTGCAGAACGTCGGCGCATGTGGGTGTTGTGGCGTTCGATCGGGCGGACGTCGTACTGAAGAACGCAACGGCTCGGCGGAAGAACCTGACGGCTCGACCGGAAGAACCTGACGGCTCGGCGGGAAGAACATGACGGCTCGGCGGAAGAACTGACGGCTCGGCGGAAGAACCTGACGGCTCGGCGCGGAAGAACCTGACGGCTCGGCGCGGAAGAACCTGACGGCTCGGCGGGAAGATGTCGCCGGAGTTGTTGCCCACGCCGCTCCTGACGGCAGCGGCCCCCAGCGGGGACCAGGGTCGTCGCCCTGGTGAGATCCGGTGCCTGGGCGCAGGTGGTCGCCGTACCGACTGCGCAGCGGGACCACCGACCTGGACCCGGCTCTGTCAGCTCGTCGCCGACGGGCGACTGGACCCTCAGGTGGAGCTCGAGGTCTCATGGCGGGATCCACAGACGGCGATGGACGCACTTCTCAAGCGCCACGTCGGAGGCAAGATCGTCCTCCACATCGACTGAACACCGCACGCTGCGAAACCACTCAGTCCGGCAACGGCCGGGGTCGACGTACGACGAACTCGCCAGGACGGTCGCCCGGCACCGGCCGTGGAGCCGCGTCGATCCCCAACCAACTCGCTAGGGTGCCGATGTGAGCACTGGTCAGACGGTTGAACGCCAGCACGACCTGAATCGGTTGCTGACCTTCGTCGACGCCGTGATCGCCATCGCGATCACCCTGCTCATCCTGGCGCTGGTCGAGCTGACCACGAACGTGGGCGAGAACGACTCGGTGGCGAACCTGCTGAGGAGCATCAAGCCAGAGCTGTGGTCCTTCTTCCTGAGCTTCGCGGTGATCGCCAGGCTGTGGTTCGCCCAACACCGCACGCTGCGCCACGTCATGCGCTCGATCGACGTGCTGGACCGACTGCTCGTGCTCTGGACACTGACGATCGTGTTCCTGCCGTTCCCACACAGCACTGGTTGCCAAGGCAGGCGAGCAACCCACAACAAAGATCCTCTACATCGGCACCATCGCGACCAGCATGGCGCTTATCGCGCTGCTCGAGTCGATCATCGTGAGAGGGAGGCTCGCTGTTCCGGAGGGTGTACGGCGAAGCGAGCGAACTCGATGATCCGTGACTGCAGCCTTCGCGCGGAGTCGAGATGGTCTGCCGTCCAGATGATCCGCACGGTCGTCCCACTCGCCCGAGCCTCGCCCTCTCGGAGGTCGTCCGCCAGTGCCTCGACGAGGGCTGAGTCCGCACGTCCGTCGCGTTCGATCGGGGCTTCGACCGGTGCCCGGCGTGCCACGTTCGCGGCGAACTCGCCGTACCAGGTCCTGATCTGCTCACTCGACCTCACCAGCTGGCCCCGGGCCTGGGCATGATCGTGCCCGCGGGGTCCACCGTCGCCTTGCCAGAGGTCGATGACGGCGTCGCCCGTCAGCCGCAACGCCGTCGCGGAGGTGACCAGGCCTGTCGCTTGAGCAAGGGGGAGCGCCTTGGGACCACGCTCGGCGAGGTAGGTCCGGAAGGCGTCGTCCAGGCGTCTCGAGGCGGCTGCGGACTCGGCGGCCGAGGGTACGGCGGCCGGCTCCGGGTGGGACACGCCCCCGGCGACGCCGAGCCGGATCGCGTCTGTCAGGTAGAACGCGCTGGTCTCGTAGGCGTCAGCCAGCGCCCGACCGAATGCGGCGGCGGCTCCGCGCGGCCAGAAAAGGAGTCCGACAATCCCGCTGATGGCACAGCCGAGCGCCACGTCCTCGATCCGGATCAACCCGACCCGCACGCCCTCCGGAACGATGATGTTGAACAGGATGATGATGGTGATCGTGAAAGCTGCCTGCCCAGCGGTGAACGAGATAGCCGCCGGGGCGACCCCGGCCGCGAAGACGGCGAACGGCAGCAGGGCCCAGAGCAGGCCGGTGTCCGTGCCCAGGGCCGTCAGCACCAGAGCACCGATGACGAACCCCACAAGGGTGCCGAGCAGTGCCCGGACCAGGCTTTCACCGGTGTTGAGGGCGTTCGAACGCAGCACCGAAAGCGTGCCGAGCACCACCCAGAACGCGTTGTGAGCGCCGCTTTCGGTGGCGACGAACACCGCGAGGCCGAGCGCGATGGCCCCACGCACGCTGTTGTGCAACCAGACCGAATGGGCGTCGACGTGGGCCGCAGCCCGTTCACGGGCCGCTGCGAGAGGGCTCGCAATCCCACCGGGCTGGCGCCCCAGCACCCGCTCGAGCCAGCTCCGGCGGCTCGCCTGCCGCCCGAGCTCGATGTTGTCCGCGATGGTGAGGACGGCGAACCCGAGCTCGTGCGCACGGAAGCTCGGGTTGCACGAGCTGACGAGCTGGGTCGCGTGCTCGCGCTGGGCGGCAGGGTTGGCGTCGGACTCGTCCTCGACCTGCCACCACGGGAGCTCCTCGGTGGCCTCATGCTCCGTGGAGTCCAACGCCCGTCGGAGGTCGGCCCGTGCGTCCACAAGGCGGGCCGTGTCAGACTCCAGTTCGCCCAGCAGATCCGCGCCTCGATCGAGGACGTCGGCAGCGGCGGACTCCAGAGTCCCGATCGCGCGCCCGACACCCGACGCATCCGGCGTTGTCGGGAGGTAGGAGAGGATGATCTCCAGCCAGGTCAGCTCGTCGACCAGCCGGATGATCATCCGCGCCGGAGTGCTCAAGCCGCTGGGTCGATACGGCGTTGCCAGGAAGGTATGACGGAGCGTTGCGACCGCGGTCGAGGCTTCCTCGGAGGCTGTCTCGAACGCGTCGGCCGCCGTTGCATCCTGCTTCTCCCGGAGGTCGGCCTGGGCGCGGAGCCGTCGGGCCAACGATCGACAGGCCGTCGTCGAGGGCACGCGCAGCACATCCCGCGTGGGAGTAGGCCAGAGCACGGATATGGCGACCAAGGCGGCGGCGGCCGCCATACCCCAGCCGAGAAGTCGGTCAGGGATCGAACTGGCCGGCCCCGGGAGGCAGACCGACAGGATGAAGCAGAGCAGAAGTGACGTCGACGCTCCCGCGAGGACCGAGCTCACGACGCCCGCGAAGAGGATGCAAAACCCGACGACCACCATGCCGGCCGTTGCCAGCCAGGTGCGGTTCGAGGCCAACGTGCCGAGGCAGATCAGGCCCGCGCCGACCAGACCCAGCAGGACCTCGTTCTGGAGTCGCTCGACCATGGGACCGGAGAAGTCGACGAACAGGAGCAGGGCGAGTGAGCCGAAGGCCGCAAAGGTGGCCGTGGCCGGCTGGTCGACGACCTTGTCACCGATCGCGAACATGATCGGCATGACGATGGCCGAGCGGGCGGCCCTGCGGAGTGCGACCAAGCCTCGATCACGGTCGCCGTACCACTGCAGGATGTGCACCCAGGGACCTCGTTCGCCTGCGGCCTTCGCGACGACGCGCCTCAGGTGTCGTCGCCCGACGCCCTATCGTCGCGCGTCTGTCGCACTCGCGCCACGGGGCCCGATCCCCGACCGGCGCATGGAGGTGGTTAGCGCGCGTTTCGAGGCAGCACCGCGGACCCACGATCCGAGACTTTCGACCCGACCATCCGAGACTTTTCGTCGCACCATCCGAGCTGTCGGTATGTCGGAGCCGATCTGACTCGGCAAGGACCACCCGACACCTGAGGGAGGGCTCGCGCAGACGGGCTTACGGCACCATGTTGAAGTGGTCGGGGTCGGGGCCCATGCGCTCGTCGCGGTTCAGGTCTGAGATGTCGCTCATGTCGATCGCGCTGAGCTCGAAGTCGAAGAGATCAAAGTTCTCCTGGATCCGCTTCGGCGTGACGGACTTGGGAAACACGATGTCGCCGCGCTGGATGTGCCACCGGAGCGTGACCTGGGCCGCCGTCCGATCGTGGTCCTTGGCGATCCGGACGATGGTCGGGTCGTCGAGGACGTTGCCCTGGGCGATCGGAGACCACGCTTCAGTCGCGATCTCGTGCTCGGTGTCGAACGCTCGCACGTCGTCCTGGCTGAAGTAGGGGTGCACCTCGATCTGGTTGACCGCCGGGTTGATGGTCGTCTCCTGCCGGAGCCGACGGAGATGGTGCGGCTGGAAGTTCGACACTCCGATGGACTTGGCCCGGCCCGAACCATAGATCTCTTCGAGCGCCCGCCAGGTCTCGACGAAGTCGCCGACGTCGGGCAGCGGCCAATGGATGAGGAACAGGTCCACGTAGTCGAACTGAAGGTCCTCCAGGGACTGGTCGAAGGCGCGCAGGGCGTCGTCGTGGGCGTGGTAGCCGTTGTTGAGCTTCGTCGTGACGAAGACGTCCGCGCGGTCCAGCCCGCTCTCGCGGACCGCTTCCCCGACCCCCTTCTCGTTGCCATACATCTCGGCGGTGTCGATGTGCCGGTAGCCGACCTCGAACGCCGTCAGGGTCGCTTCCTTCGTCTTGTCCGGCTCGATCTGGAACACCCCGAAGCCGAGCTGCGGGATCTCGAGACCGTTGTTCAGGGTGATCGTCGGTACATCAGGCACAGTGTGCTCTCCGTTTCGTCTGCTATGGCGTGTCATTGCCCCCAAGCTGCCAGTACCCCGAACTCGTCAGGGCATGTCTGCCAAAGGGCCACGGTACGCCGGGGCTCGGCGTAGGTTGAGGTCAGGCGACTCGCCGATCGCGAGTCCGCAAAGATTGTCTCGGGGTTGGTATCCATGAAAGCCCAGCACGTTCTGGCTGCTTTGATGTCCGGGCTCGTCGTTGGGGCCATGCTGGTTGCCGCCCCGGTATGGGCCGGGGCTGAAGGTCCGGTGAAGTCCGCCGCGACCGCGTCTCACTCCGCCGCCTCCGGTCCATGGGGTCCGCTCCACCTGGTCGACCCGGCCATGGGCTCGCCCACCGATGTCTCCTGCCCGACGACGACGCGCTGCGTGGCAGTGGATGCGAACGGCAACGCGTTCGTCTATCGGAACGGAGCGTGGTCCAATCCGCGGCGGCTCGATCCGGGCCACGCGCTGGCCGTGGTGACCTGCACGACGGCGTCCTTCTGCGTCGCTGTGTCAGGCGTGCAGAACCGCAGCGATGAGACTGATGCCTTCATTTTCAACGGGTCAACGTGGAGCGCATCGATCCCGGTAGGTAGCGGGATCTTCGTTGACTCGCTCTCGTGTGCGTCTCCTGGCTTCTGCGTCGCGGCGGGTTCCGGCTCCGGCGGCGGCGGAGCGGTCTTCACCTTCAACGGCACGACCTGGAGTGCCCAATCGATAACCGGCACATTGTATCTGGTATCGGTCTCCTGCTCGACGGCTCGGTTCTGCGTGGCGGTCGACTCGCACGGCAAGGGGATGATGTTCAACGGATCACGCTGGACCCGACCTCAGACCATCATCCCGCGTTCCAGCACCAGCACCGTGTCCTGCGTCTCTGCGACGTCATGTGTCGTCGTTGACGGACTGGATGCTGTCACCTGGGATGGCAGTGTCTGGTCAGATCCGGCTGTCGTGCTCCCACCCAAGGTCGGGTTGATGTCGACGCTGTCCTGCGCGTCGCCCACCTTCTGCCTTGCCGACACGTCGAAGGATGTTCAGTTCGCGTACGACGGCACGTCCTGGACCCGGGTGCCCTCACCGCCAACGACCATCACTCGACTTTCCTGCGTGACCTCGACGTTCTGTCTCGGCGTCGGCCCAGACGGCTCCTACACCTACGAGGGCACCGGCTGGTCGGCGCCGACCGACTTCGACCCCGTCCGTGGGCAGGTGACCTCGGTGTCCTGTCCAAGACCGACGTTCTGTGTCGCGGTGGACCGCAATGGCAACGCCATGACCTACGACGGCGCCGGCTGGAGCACGCCGGCCCAGGTCGATGACGGAGAGTGGATCACGTCCGTCTCGTGCAGCTCAGCGTCGTTCTGCGTCGCCGTTGACGAGGGTGGACGCCAAGTCACGTTCACTGCAGGCTCGTGGAGCGCCCCCTCCCAGCTGGGAGACCCAGGTGAGGTCCTGTGGGGAGTCTCGTGCAGCTCAGCGTCCTTCTGCGTCGCTGTCAGTGCGCACGGCCAGGCATTCCTGTTCGATGGTTCGACGTGGACGGCCTACGCGGTGGTCACTGGTGGTGGGTCGCTGGGGACGGTCTCGTGCACATCGGCCACGTTCTGTATGGCGGGCAGCTATGCGATCTACCACTGGGATGGGGGCACGTGGGATCAGGGGACCGCGCTGCCGAGATTAGGTGGTCCTTCCTCGATCTCGTGCGCCTCCTCCAGGTTCTGCGCTGCGGCGGGCGACTACTTCCGACGGGTCGCCCTCTATCGCGGCGGCAGTTGGCATGAGGCGCATGGGGTGGACCCCAACGCTGCAGCGCAGGTCTCCTGCACGGCATCCAGCTTCTGTGCCATGGTCGACGGCGCGGGAGACGCGCTCACCTATGACGGCCAGACCTGGACCATCCCGGAGCTTGTCGACCCCAACGGGGGACTGCATGTCTCCTGCGTGTCTTCGTCGTTCTGCGCAGCCATCGACGCAGCCGGCTACGCCCTGACCACTCACCACCCCTGACCCTCAGCCCCGGCTCCGGCTCCGGCTCCGGTTCCGGTGGCACTGTCACCGCCCACGGCCCACGGTGGATTTGTCCGCCGTACCAGTGCCGGACGAACTGCGGACACACCACGGCAGATGTGGGCATTCCGTCGCCGGTCGTCCACGTGGGACAGCACCCTGACGTCATTGGCGATCCCGATTTGGGCAAGCCGCGGTCACGCGGGGAGTCGTCGTGACATTCTGCACCGAAGATCTATAGCGTTCTGGTCAGGAGGAGACACGATGCGCAGCAAGCGGATGGTTGTCATGTTGGTCGCCTTCGCCGCGCTGCCTCTGGCGGCCTGCGGCGGCGGCAGCAGCTCGGACAGCTCGGCCCCCCCTACGGGGAGCGGGGTGTGTGGCTCAACCACGGCCTCGGGCGACCTGCTCGCCGAGGTGTGCAACAAGGGTGAGATCACCGTGTCCACCGACCCGGCCTACCCTCCGCAGTCCTCGCTCGATCCCAAGACCGGCCAGTACAAGGGCTTCGACATCGACGTCGCCACCGAGGTCGCACATCGTCTCGGGGTCAAGGTCGCGTGGGAGACGCCTTCGTGGGACGTCATCACGGCTGGCAGCTGGAACGACCGGTGGCAGATGAGTGTCGGCTCGATGACTCCGACCAACGACCGGCAGAAGGTTCTCGACTTCACCGAGCCGTACTACTACACGCCCGCCGTCGTCGTGGTCAACAAGGACAACACCAGCGTCAAGAACGTCGCAACGGACCTCGACGGGAAGAAGATCGGCGTCTGCAGCGGCTGCACCTACGAGCAGTTCCTCAACAAGTCGCTGGCCATCAAGGGCTTCACGTTCAACTTCGTCATCGACAACGCCCAGATCTCCGGCTATGACACCGACACCACGGCCCTCCAGGACCTGGCGATCGGCGATGGCACCCGCCTCGACGCCGTCATCACCTCGCTGACGACTGCCCAGGGCTACATCGATGCCGGCAACCCGGTCAAGATCGTCGGCAAGCCGGTCTTCTACGAGCCGCTCGCCGTGGCCATCGACAAGAGCTCGCACGCCGACCCGACGAGTCTGTACAAGGCGGTCAACAAGATCATCGTCCAGATGCACGCCGACGGGACGCTGACCAGGCTGTCGAAGAAGTGGTACGACGGGACGGACCTGAGCGTCCAGTCGTGAGGGATCGAACCACGACCCAGGTACGACGATGAGCAGCCAGGAGGTCGACGAGCCAGACTCTCGGTGGGAACGGTTGGCCCTCGCGAGCGCACGAGTTCCGTTTCGGCTGAAGGTCGCTGTCGTCTGGGTGGTCATCCTGATCCTCGTCGGCCTGTTCTGCCTGGCGGCGGGTTTCGACACCGACTGGATTCGAGCCAACTTCCGCTTCATCGCGGGGGGTCTGCGTTACACCATCATCATGGCGATCGGCGGCATCGCCATCGCCATCGTGCTGGCGACCCTCGGTGCGCTCGCGCGGACCTCGTCGAACCCGATCGCCTACGGCATCTCCGGGTTCTACGTCTCGTTCTTCCGCGGCACACCGCTGATCGTGCAGATGTTCCTGATCTATCTGGCGCTGCCACCCGTCGGGCAGAACCTTGCCGACCGCTATGCCTGGCTGCCACCCGACTTCGACTCGGCCTTCGTGCTCGGGGCTGCGACGGCCGGCACCTTGGCGCTAGGCCTCAACTACGGGGCCTATATGACCGAGATCTTCCGAGCCGGGATCCAGGCGGTCGCGAGCGGGCAGGGTGAGGCGGCCGATGCCCTCGGGATGACCCACGGCCAGAAGATGCGCAAGGTCGTGCTGCCACAGGCGTTTCGCATCATCATCCCGCCCACGGGCAACGAGTTCATCGCGATGATGAAGGACACGGCTCTCGTGTCGTTCCTCGGCGTGACGGTGGCCAGTGCCGAGATCTTCCGGCGCGCACAGCTCGTCGGCAAGGCGGACTTCAAGAACCTGGAGGCCTATCTCTCGGTGGCCATCATGTACTGGGTGCTGACCGTGGTCTTCTCGTTCTTCCAGCGGCGTCTGGAGATGCGGATGTCGCGCGGCTATGTCCGAACGGCGGCTAAACGCAAGCCGTTACCCAACGCGACCGGACAGCCCCAGAACCCGGCGGGACTCAGCGAGATATGAGCGAGCGCGACGTCGTCGTCCGAGTTAGTGGGCTGCACAAGTACTTCGGGCACCTCGAGGTCGTGAAGGGTGTCGACCTCGAAGTGCGCAGCGGCGAGGTCGTGGTGATCTTCGGCCGCTCCGGATCGGGCAAGTCCACGCTCCTCCGGTGCGTGAACTTCCTCGAGGACCCCACCGAGGGCAGCATCGAAGTAGCCGGGATCAAGCTCCGTGGCGGCCACCGCACCAAGCGCAAGCGCCGACAGATCAGACAGGTCCGGCTGAAGGTGGGCATGGTCTTCCAGCAGTTCAACCTCTTCCCCAACATGACGGTCCTCGACAACGTGATGTCCGGACCGCTGAGCGCGAAGCGGGGCAAGGAGCCCGAGATCAGGAAGCGAGCGCTGGACCTGCTCGATCAGGTCGGCCTTTCCGAGAAGGCATCAGAGCACCCGATCCGGCTGTCGGGTGGCCAGCAGCAGCGGGTGGCGATCGCCCGAGCCTTGGCCATGGAGCCCCAGGTCATGCTGTTCGACGAGCCGACGTCGGCGCTCGACCCCGAGCTCACCGGTGAGGTGCTCGGAGTGATGAAGTCACTCGCGACCGATCTCCATATGACCATGATGGTCGTCACCCATGAGATGGGTTTCGCCCGAGAGGTCGCGGACCGGATGTGCTTCTTCCACGACGGCGTGATCCTCGAGGAGGGACCACCCTCCCAGGTCGTCACATCGCCACGGTCGCCGGAGACCCGGCGGTTCCTCGACGCCGTGCTCTGAGTCTCGTGCCTGACCCTCCCGCAAGCGCGGGTGGAGCCCGGCGTCGAGTATCACCAAGGTATGGCTGTGCCAGCGTGCGCACCAGAGCCCTTTGGCCCGTATGCGGCGTGACCGGACGGGCAGATCGAGAGCGTGCCGAGGCCGCAGCCGCGAGCCAGGTTCGCCGTCCGTGATAATTGCCGACCGCGTGGGTGAAGTCCCGAAAGAATCCCATGCGCGGCGCTAGATTGTCTGCAAACACGAGGTGAGCGGAGAAGCGATGACTGACGGCTTGGGTCGCCATCTCGCGCTCGGTGGTGATGCGGCCACCATGCCACACTGGCGGCACGTCGTCGCTTCCGTCGTTCGCGTCATCGCCGTCACCTTGGCCCTCGTCGGGCTCTATGCGACCGCACCACTCGACCACCCAACACACGGTGACGACGTCCTGAGGCTCATCCTCGCTCTCCTCGGATACTGCATCGTCGTGGCGTTCCAGATCTCGGCGGTGGCTCGCTCGTCGTTCCCTGGACTTCGTGCCTTGGAGGCGGTCGCCGTCAGCGTGCCTTTGCTGATCTTCATGTTCGCCTCGGTCTACCTGCTGCTCGGTCACGAAGGGCAAGGCAACTTCAACGAGTCGCTCAACCACGTCGACGGCGTGTACTTCGCCATGACGGTCTTCTCGACCGTCGGTTTCGGTGACATCGCCGCCACGTCAGAGACGGCGAGGATGGTCGTGACCGTCCAGATGGTCCTTGACCTGTTCTTCCTCGGCGTCGTCGCGAGGGTCCTCTTCGGCACCGTCCAGCGACGCCGCGAGGCGCTCACCAGTGGAACTCTCGAGACCGTCCCGGAACAACCAGGGCACCTGGCCAGGGTGCAGGCGACGGACCCGTCAAAGGAGGCAGACGAATGACGGAGGCACCTCCTTCTCCAACGCCAGACCCAGCAGCGCTGATCCGGAGCAAGAGTTACCGGGCTCTTCTGGTGATGGCTGCGGTCCTCGGCGTGCTGGTGTCATTCAGCTCATGGTGCTTCCTCGAGGCGGTCTACTGGATCCAGCAGGAGGTGTTCCATCATCTGCCCAGCGACCTCGGGTTCGACACGGTCCCGTGGTGGTGGCCGTTGCCGCCGCTCGCCATCGCCGGCGTGCTCGCCGCCTTCGCGATCCTGAAGCTGCCCGGGGGCGGCGGACACATCCCCTACCTAGGGCTCAAGGGTGGCTCGACCCAGCCTATTGCTGCTCCCGGGGTCCTGCTCGCAGCGCTTGCCACTCTCGGCCTCGGCGTGGTGCTCGGCCCCGAGGCACCGCTGATCGCCCTCGGGTCGGCGCTGGCGATCTTCGCGGTGCGCTCGCTCAAGAAGGACACGCCCGACCAGGCGGTGGCGGTGCTGTCCGCGGCGGCTGCTTTCGCGGCACTCGCGACGATCTTCGGGTCGCCGGTGGTGGGAGCCGTGATCCTCATCGAGGCCGCGGGGCTCGGCGGTGCGATGCTGCCCGTCATCCTGTTGCCAGGTCTGATGGCGGCAGGGATCGGCTCCTTGATCTTCATCGGCATGAGCAGCTGGACCGGACTGAGCAGCAGCGACTACGCGCTGAGCCCCTTCACCCTGCCGGCCCTCTCCAGTCCAACGTTCGTGGAGTTCCTCTGGACCATCGTCTTGGCGATTGTCGCAGCAGTGGTCACCTTCGGGGTTATCCATGTCGCCGCCGCGTCGTCCGGGGTGGTTTCCCGCAAGCCATGGGTGCTGCTGCCTGCCACCGGACTGGCGATCGGCGGACTGGCCATCCTCTTCGCGGCGCTGACACCGCAACCCGCCGACGTGGTCCTGTTCACCGGCCAGGACGCCTTTACATCCCTGTTCAGCCAGGCGTCGACGCTCTCCATGTCCACGATCGCGTTGCTGATCCTGTTCAAGGGCGCCGCCTGGGCATTGTCGCTGGGTAGTTTCAGGGGTGGTCCGACGTTCCCGGCATTGTTCATCGGAGCGGTGGGAGGGCTGCTCGCCGCCCACCTTCCGGGGTTCTCGGAGACGCCGGCGGTCGCTGCCCTGATGGCCGCAACGGCGGTGGCGATGCTCAAGCTGCCGTTGTCGTGCATCGTCATCACCTTGCTCATGACCTCCCAGGCCGGACCGGGAGTGGCACCGATCGTGATCGTGGCGGTCGTGGTCTCTTACGTCACCATTCAGATCCTCAGCAACGCTCGCCCAATACCCGGGTCCGCAACAGCGCCCGCGCCGCCCTCTCCGGCGAGTACGGCGAGTACGGCGGAGCCCGCCTCGAGCTAGCTGTCGTGGCCGAGGGCGTGCCACTGCGCAAGCGTGTGGTAGTCGTCGTTCCACGTGAATGACGACCCGTGGGACTGGTGCCACACGTTCCTGGTCCAGGTGATCGTCGGGTCGGTGAAGAGCCTTTCGTAACCGTGCAGCCCGGCCAGCGCGGTGCACAACGCCACAGCGACGGTCCGGACGACCCATCGTCCTACCACCTGGGCGGCTCCCCTCAGCCTCGGGCGTCGGTTGCGGCTCTGTGTGGCTTCGCACGCTACCTGAGGACGGCCGCTCGGACAGGCGATCGTTCACCGGCGCAGGATTCGTCGTACGGCGGGTAGGTTCCCGGCGTTAGCCGTAATTCATCATGAATCGGGATGGAGGGCGTAACGTGGAAATATGCCACCGAGGAAGGTCGCCATCGCGTGCCTCGTCCTCGCCTGCTGTGCCGCGTGCTCGTCAAGCTCGCCGCACCCCGGCGGCGCCTCGTCGAGTCCGACCGCCACCGGCGGGGTTCATGCTGTGGGTCACGTGAAGGTCGGCCAGTGCCGGAACACCCCCAGCAAGAGCCTGCTCAGCTCCGTCGACCCGAGCCCCGTCGTGTCATGCTCGTCGCCGCACACGCTCCAGATGGTCGCCGTCTACCCGCGTCACACGAAGCCATCGCCTCATGTGCTGGCGCAGTACCGCTCACGCTGCACGGAGAAGGGCACGGCGTTCGCCGGTGTCAGCCATGGCGGACGAACCCGGGTAGTGCCCTATCTCTCCACGTCTGGCCCCGGCCAGCACCCCGCCTGGATTCGTTGTGACGTGGGGCTGGCCCTCGACACCTTCACCAGCTCTTTGGAAGTGCGCACCTCGTCCGTGAGCGGGCTGGCCCGTCACGACCCCGTCTCGGTCGAAGCCTGCCTCAACGTCGTTCCCGACCCCACCAAGCGCCAGACGTTCGTCCCGTGCAGCAAGCCGCACCGTGCCGAGACCGCGTCGGCCTACATCCTGGCTCCGGGCCAGTCGCAATATCCGAGCCCGAGTGCGCTGCGACACCAGGGGCAGGCGAAGTGTGGCGCGCTGGAGTCCTCCCGCATGCACGGGCAGCGGCCGAGTGTGGCCGCCTTCTGGGAGAGCAAGGCGACCTGGCAGTCGACCGGTGGAAGGATCGGCGCCGTCTGCTGGTACTACTCACCAGCCGGACAGATGCTCTCGCCGATCACGTGACGATTCCTTCCCAGGTAGCCGTGAAGCGACGCTCGAGGTCGGCGACGACTTCCTCGAGGCTGCCCGTCGCCTCGGCGACAGCGCGTTGACGACCGGCTCCCGAGCCCCGTGCCAACAACCGCTCCAGCGCATCTGCGACCCGCTCCGTGTCGCCATAGGCGTCGAGGGCGTTGCGGGAGACGCGGATCGCGGCCTCGACGACGGCGCGAGCCTGCTCGAGATCCTGGGTCACCGGGCTCATCAGGCGGTCCGCCATACCGTATCGAGACGCCCGCCAGTGCGCGCTTCGCAAGGCATCGCTGCGCTGCGGCGTCTCGATCCTGCCGTCGTCGGACGCGGCGGTCTCGACCAACGCCCGGGCCAGGCCCGCGATGAGCAGGATGTCGTCGGTCTCAGTGCAGACATCGGCGACCCGAATCTCGACGGTCGGGTAGCGCTCGGACAGACGGGCGTCGAGATAGAGCATGCCGCTGTCGAGTGCGGCCCGTGCCGTGATCAGACGCTTCGTGGCCGCGCGGTAGCCGGCGACCGACCCATAAGGCTCGGCTGGGCCACTCGTGGGCCAGCGGCTCCAGACCTGCGAGCGCCAACTGGCGTAGCCGGTGTCCCGGCCCAGCCAGAAAGGGGAGTTGGCACTGATCGCACGCAGCACGGGGAGCCACGCTCGCAGGTAGTCGAGCACCCGCACCCCCTCGTCCTCGTCCGCCACGTCGACATGCAGGTGCATTCCGCACACGCACGCGGCGCGGCCGACCTCACCGAACTCCTCGACGATCAACCGATAGCGCGAGTGCGGCGTCACGTGGTGGTCGCCGCCGGGAAGGACCGGAGTGCCGGCTGACAGGACCCGGGCTCCCGCGGAGTCTGCGGCGCGGGAGAGGGCAGCACGGGTCCGTCTCAGCTCACTCGCGAGGTCCTCGAGGGTCGAGACAGGTCTGGTCGCCGTCTCGATCTGCTGCAGATAGAGCTCGTGCTCGATCCGAGGGTCCTGCTGGGAGTCGCCGTCGGCCGCGACGTCCTGCGAAGGCTCGTCGTTGCCGTGCTCTCGATGCGTCGCGAGAGCCGCCCCAGAAACCGCAGTCAGCCGCCCGGAAGCGGGGTCGACCAGCATGAACTCCTCTTCGACTCCGATACGTCGCGCGCTCACGCCGACAGTCTGCCTGACCTTCGCCCCATCGGCTGGGTGCCCGAGGTGGCGCGCAGCCCGGCGTACCGTGGCCGGACCTTCGGCCCCAACATGAGGAACAAAGGCCCTACGGCGGGGGGTCCGGTCGCGTGACACTTGTCGTACCGGTTGCACCGGCAGATGCGCCCGGGGGCAGACATTATGGAAATGGGCGGCGACATCAGGTGCCGCGATTGACCCACCGTCCGAGACGGGGAGTCTCGCCCCCGGGTGCTGCCGTGCCAGCGTCAAGGAGGACTTCATGGACCACGTCGCCACCTGGGCAATCAGCCTCGACCTGTTCGAGCACGAGGACAGCACGCTGGCCCGGGTCAAGGTTCGCACCGGGGCCAATGAGCTCATCGGTGAGGGCCGAGCGCACCGAAACCCCGGCGACCCGCCCGTGCCCGAGATCGGCGACGAGCTCGCTGTCGGGCGGGCGCTCATCGACCTGGGCTCCCAGCTCGTCGACGACGCCATCCGCGATATCGCCGTTCTGATGGGCGAGAGCGCTGGCAGCTGAGCCGTCCGTCGCCACCGGGACACCTCGCGCCGGGACACCTCGCACGGACTGCCCCAGATCGTCGTACCGTCGAAAGTCTCGGATGTGCGACTCGGTGTCGTACCGAAAGTCTCGGATCGTCGTACCGAAAGTCTCGGATCGTCGTACCGAAAGTCTCGGATCGTCGTACCGAAAGTCTCGGATCGTGGTGTCGAAAGTCTCGGATGGTCGGGCCACTCATGTCTCCGAGCTGTCAGCTCGCGCCGACAGCTCGGAGATGTGAGGCCACGCTGCTGCGCAAGAGCGTGGCTCGCACCCATCGGGGAGGCCTGTCCTCGTTCGGCAGAAGGGGCTCCGAAGCCTTCATCCTGAGATGAGGGTCACCGAGGTCGCCGTCACGCATCCACGATGTCTGACCCGATTCTGTCGGCGGTAGCGGTGCTCGGGCAGGGCCTTTGGTCCCGTTTTCGAGGGGAAGGATGGATTGTTTACAGGTGCGACGACGTGATGACGAAGTGCAGGTCTGGCCCAGCGGCGAGCGAGTCACCCTCCGGCCTGCCTTGTTCGACGTCGATGGTGAGCTGGGACCGACCCCACGCCTCGTCGAGCCGGGCGTCGACATAGACGGGGCAGCCGTCGATCACCCCCAGGAGCACATCGTCATCGCCCAGCACGAACTCTCCCTCATCGAGGCAGATCGTCGTGCTCCCGGCGCACCGGCCCGCAGGTCGGATGAAGATCAGCCGGCCGCCCCGGGCAGCGCGTAGCCGGGCGATTGCGCGGTGCGCCTGCTGGGTCGCGGTGATGTGTGTCCGCTCGGGCGTCTGCGTCATGACTTCCTCCCACTGCCGAGCCGAAAGCGCCTGGAGCGGATCTCCCCGGCTCCGACGGAGGGTCCCCATGCCCTCGTCCCCACTCAACACCGGCCACGCGGGGGTCGGCAGTGCCGAAGGTCCCGGGTCCTGACAGGCCCGGCTCCCTACGCCGTCGCGACCTCGTGGTCGGCCGCCGACTCCGAGCGCAGCTGTTCGGTCTCGTCCGGCCGGGATCTCATGTAGGTGACCCCGCTTCGGACGCCCCAGAAGTACATCCCGAGCGCAACCACGGCGACGAGCACGCTGTCGTACGGCGCCCCGACCCACCCGAGTCCGCCGAAGCTACCGATCTTGCTCAGGAGATACTCGCCGGCCAAGAAGGCGACCAACCAGAGCCCGCCCCGGAGGTCGTCGATGGTGTCGCGGTTGACGACATAGGTGACGCCGTACCAGACCAGGCCGACGACGACGATCGGGATCGTCTTCGCCAGCGTGTCCCAGCTGACCCAATACATGACCAGAGCCGAGACGACGAACGCGAGGGGGGAGAGCAGGTGCATCCCTGGGAGCCGGTACTCCGAGCCCGTGAGTCCGACCTCGCGGAACGCCAACAGGCTGATCGAGCCGATCGCGAACGTGAAGACCGCGAGGGTGCCGGTCACCGAGATGATCGAGTGCCAGCTCGGAAGGGGGAGCAGGAACGCGATGCCGATGACGAAGTTCACGAGCAGCGCTCTCGCGGGTACGCCGGACTTCCGCTCCACCTTCGCCATCCAGGTCGGGAAGAAGCGGTTCTTGGCCAGCCCGAACACGTTGCGCGAGTTGGCCGCCGTGAAGACGATGCCGGACCCGCTGGGTGACAACGTCGAGTCCGCGATGAGGATCCAGTAGAGCCAGGTCAGGTTGAGCGCCATGGCGATGTCGGCGAACGGCGAGTCGAGGTTGACGCCCTGCCAGCCGTGCATCAAGTCGCTCCCGGGGACGGTGCCCAGGAAGGCGACCTGAAGTGCCAGGTAGAGCACGATGGTCAGCAGGATCGTCGTGATGAGCGCCATCGGGATGTTGCGGCGCGGGTTCCGCGCCTCTCCGGAGAGCTCGACGATGTTGCGGAAGCCGGTGTAGGCGAAGACCATCCCGGCGGTGGCGATCGTGCCGAGGGACGTGCTCCAGCCGTAGGGCGCGGCTCCACCGTGGTCGGTGATGTTCCCCGAGTCGAAGCCGCTGGCGATCAGGACGACGACGGTCGTGGTCGGGATCAGGACCTTGATCGCCGTGACGATGTTGTTGGTCTTCGCGAAAAGCGCGATACCGAAGTAGTTGACGACCACGAACACGGCCATCAGGGCCACGGCGAGCAGGATGCCCGTCGTCGTGAGCTTCGACCCGTCGTAGACGCCGTCGAGCCAGGCGCTCGAATACTGGACCGCACCGGCCGCCTCCGTGGGAGGGTTCCCGACGTACGCTACCCACATCGACCATCCGACGATGCCCGCGGCCAGTCGGCCGTTGCTGTAGAGCGGGTATCGGACCAGCCCGCCGGACTCGGGCTTGGCGATGGCGAGCTCCGCGAAGACGAGCGCAACGAGCAACATCAGTGCTCCGGCGATCACCCATGCCACCAGCGAGGCTGGGCCGGCCGCCTGGGCGGCATACATCGAGGCGAGCAGCCAGCCGGACCCGATCACGCTCCCCAGCCCGATCGCTACCAGCGACCAATAGCTCAGAGACTTGTGAAGCAGGGCGTCCTGACGGGAGTCGATGCGCGGCTTCGTGGTGGTCATGGTGGCCTCCTCGGTGATGCGTGCGGGTGCGCGAGGGCAAGGTCGGGGCACCGCGACGAGACGGCCCCCGCAGGTCATGTACCCACTCGCATGGTCCGTCACGCTTCGGGGGGTGCCAATCGTTTTGGGGTCCCCGAAGCGTGACGGACCGCGTGAGGAGGGCCTAGCGTGACCAGGGAAGAGGAGCGTGCATGCACGAGTTGGCGATCACCCAGAGCGTCGTCGACGCGGTGCTCGACAAGACAGGGGACCGAAGGGTCACCACCGTGCGTCTGAAGGTCGGTCGCCTCGCCGGAGTCGTGCCGGAATCGATGCGGTTCTGCTTCGACCTCGTCACCGCTGGTACGACGCTCCAGGGCGCCGCTCTCGAGATCGACGAACCGCCCGGCCGGGCGCACTGTCGTTCCTGCGGTGAGGATTTCGGGATGCAGGATCTGCTGCCGCTGTGCCCGTGCGGGAGTGCGGACGTCGATATCGTGGCGGGCAGAGAGCTGCTGGTCACGTCGGTGGAGGTGGTCTAGGCGATGTGTGCGACATGCGGCTGTGGTGACGAGTCGGCCACCCGGGTCACGACGCTGCCGTCAGTGACCGCGGGCCCGGGTCACCACCACCCCGAAGCCGACCATGAGCATCCGCATGGTCACCGACACGCGGCCGACCACGAGCACCCGCACTCCCATCCGCCCGGGGAGCCGCAGTCAGGGGCGCCCACCGAGACTCTCGTGATGGAGCAGGAGATCCTGGCGAAGAACGACCTGCTCGCCGCTCGCAACCGCGGCTGGCTCACCGGCCGCGGGATCACCGCCGTCAACGTGATGAGTGCGCCCGGCTCCGGCAAGACCACCCTGCTCGCCCGGACGATCTCTGAGCTCGCCGGGTCCGACGCCGCATCGGGACGTGTCGCCGTGATCGAAGGCGACCAGGAGACGCTTCTGGACGCCGAGCGGATCCGCGCCACGGGAGCACCCGTCTCCCAGATCAACACCGGCGCCGGCTGCCATCTCGATGCCGACATGGTTCGACGTGGGCTGGACAGCCTCTCGCCCCGACCGGGCACCCTGCTCTTCATCGAGAATGTCGGCAACCTGGTGTGTCCGGCCCTATTCGATCTCGGCGAGGCGGCGCGCGTCGTCGTGATCTCGGTGACGGAGGGTCAGGACAAGCCGCTGAAATATCCCCACATGTTTTCCGCGGCGGATCTTGTCGTCATCAACAAGTCGGATCTCTTGCCATACGTGGATTTCGACGTCGAGGCCTGCATCGGCTACGTCCAGCAGATACGACCGGGAGTTCCGTGTCTGGTCGTCTCGGCAACCACCGGTGAAGGACTGGATGAGTGGTACGGATGGCTGCGTTCCCAAGAAGTGCCCGACTAGAAGGGGCGTTGTCTTTACAGTCTCGCAGGTCGGGGCGTATACAGAGACCTACGTCACACTGAATTGGCCGAGAGGCGGCCCGGTGGCGCGGAGACTGCACTCCGGAGGGTGGGGATCATGCCAACAGCAGAAGCCCAGCAGGCCGAACAGACTCTCATTCACGTCTTGTGGATCAATGCCGGGCTCAGCTGTGACGGCGACTCTGTCTCGCTCACGGCCGCGACGCAGCCCAGCATCGAGGAGATCGCCCTCGGCGCGTTACCCGGGCTCCCGCAGATCGCGGTGCACTGGCCGCTCATCGACTTCGAGTGCGGCCCCAACGGCGGAGCCGACGACTTCCTCGAGTGGTTCTTCAAGGCGGACCGCGGCGAGCTCGAGCCCTTCGTCCTGGTGGTCGAGGGATCCATCCCCAACGAGAAGCTCCACGACGAGGGCTACTGGTGCGGTTTCGGCAACGACCCGGCAACCGGGCAGCCGATGACGACGAGTGAGTGGCTCGACCGTCTGGCGCCGAAGGCGACCGCCGTGGTCGCGGTCGGGACGTGTGCGACGTACGGCGGCATCCACGCGATGGCCGGCAACCCCACCGGGGCCATGGGCGTCCCGGACTATCTCGGCTGGGAGTGGAAGTCGAAGGCCGGCATCCCGATCGTGTGCGTACCTGGATGCCCGATCCAGCCCGACAATCTGTCCGAGACGCTCACCTACCTGCTCTACATGGCAACCGGCCAGGCTCCCATGATCCCGCTCGACGACGCGCTGCGCCCGACCTGGCTCTTCGGCCAGACCGTCCACGAGGGCTGTGACCGAGCGGGCTACTACGAGCAGGGCGACTTCGCGACGGAGTACGGCTCCTCGAAGTGCATCGTCAAGCTCGGCTGCTGGGGCCCGGTGGTCAAGTGCAACGTGCCCAAGCGGGGCTGGATGAACGGCATGGGCGGCTGTCCCAACGTCGGGGGGATCTGCATCGGCTGCACCATGCCCGGCTTCCCTGACAAGTTCATGCCCTTCATGGACGAGCCGCCGGGCGGAAAGTTCTCAACGACGGCGATCGGCCTTTATGGCAAGACGATTCGCCGACTGCGCACGGTGACGGGCCACACGGTCGATACCGAGCCCAAGTGGCGCAAGCGTGGGACAGAGCTCACGTCCGGCGCCACCCGCACCTGGTGACGCAATGCGTCGCGCTGCCCACCCGACCGTTCCCACCCGCCCGTTCCTCGCGAAAGGGGCGTCGTCATGACATCGACGATTCCTAACCCGACCCAGAACACCGACCGCGACGGCCTCGTGGAGATGGCCTGGGATCCGATCACCCGGATCGTGGGGAGCCTCGGCATCTACACCAAGATCGACTTCAAGCAGAAGGAGGTCGTTGAGTGCCACAGCACGTCTTCGATCTTCCGTGGCTACTCGATCTTCATGAAGGGCAAGGACCCGCGGGACGCCCATTTCATCACCAGCCGGATCTGCGGCATCTGCGGGGACAACCACGCAACCTGCTCGTGCTACACGCAGAACATGGCGTATGGCGTGAAGCCACCCCACCTTGGGGAGTGGATCGTCAACCTCGGCGAGGCCGCGGAGTACATGTTCGACCACAACATCTTCCAGGAGAACCTCGTCGGCGTGGACTTCTGCGAGAAGATGGTCGCGGAGACGAACCCCGGCGTTCTCGAGCGGGCCAACAACACCGAGGCGCCGCACGCAGAGGCTCATGGCTACCGGACCATCGGTGACATCATGCGGTCGCTCAACCCGTTCACCGGTGAGTTCTACCGGGAGGCCCTGCAGGTCAGCCGCTACACGCGCGAGATGTTCTGCCTGATGGAAGGGCGGCACGTCCACCCGTCAACGCTCTACCCCGGTGGCGTCGGGACCGTTGCGACGATTCAGCTCATGACCGACTACATGACCCGCCTGATGCGCTACGTCGAGTTCATGAAAAAGGTCGTCCCGATGCACGACGACCTTTTCGACTTCTTCTACGAGGCGCTGCCGGGCTATGAGCAGGTTGGCCTCCGGCGCACTCTGCTGGGCTGTTGGGGCTCGTTCCAGGACCCGGAGTACTGCAACTTCAGCTACCAGGACATGACCGACTGGGGCCGCAAGATGTATGTCACGCCGGGAGTTGTCGTCGACAACAAGCTGGTCACCACAGATCTGGTCGAGATCAACCTGGGCATCCGCATCCTGCTCGGCTCCTCCTACTACGAGGACTGGGAGGGGCAGGAGACCTTCGTGACCCATGACCCCCTCGGCAACCCTGTCGACCGGCGTCACCCGTGGAACCAGCACACCAACCCGCGGCCGCAGAAGCGCGACTTCGACGACAAGTACAGCTGGGTCATGTCCCCGCGTTGGTACGACGGCAAGGACTACCTCGCCCTCGACACCGGCGGCGGCCCGCTGGCGAGGCTCTGGTCCACCGCGCTCGCCGGGCTCGTCGACATCGGGTATGTGAAGTCCACCGGCACCAGTGTGCAGATCAACCTCCCGAAGACCGCGCTGAAGGGCCCGGTCTCGATGGAGTGGAAGATTCCGCAGTGGAGCAACACGATCGAGCGGAACCGTGCCCGCACCTACTTCCAGGCCTATGCCGCCGCCTGTGCCCTGCACTTCGCCGAGCAGGCACTCGCGGAGATCAGGGCCGGTCGCACGAAGACGTGGGAGAAGTTCGAGGTTCCGCAGGAGGGCATCGGGTGTGGCTTCACCGAAGCCGTCCGCGGTGTGCTGTCGCACCACATGGTGATCCGCGACGGCAAGATCGCGAACTACCACCCCTACCCGCCGACTCCGTGGAACGCGAACCCGCGGGACAGCTACGGCACCCCCGGCCCCTATGAGGACGCCGTGCAGGGACAGCCGATCTTCGAGGAGAACGACCGCGAGCACTTCAAGGGCATCGACATCATGCGGACGGTTCGTAGCTTCGACCCCTGCCTGCCTTGTGGCGTTCACATGTATCTCGGCGGCGGCAGGAAGCTCGAGATGCTGCATTCGCCGACCCAGTCCGTGACCGGGGAGTAACGGCCACGATGGCTCACCCCGAGGCCGCCGTCAGCACGTCCGACCCGCTTCGGGCGGTCGGTGACCGCATCGACGCCCTGCTTGACGCCAGCGCCTCCGGTGGGCCGGTCGCCCGTGAGCGAGCGGAGGAGCTGGTCCGCCTCGTCGCAGACCTCTACGGAGCCGGGATCGAGCACATCCTGACCATCGTGCACGACGCGGGCCGGCTCGACGACGATGTCCTGGCCGCCCTGGCTGCGGACGACCTCGTCGCCAGCCTGCTCCTCGTGCATGACCTGCATCCCTATGACGTGGCGACTCGGGTCGAGAACGCGCTCGAAGGCGTTCGGCCCTATCTCGGGTCGCACGGTGGCGACGTCGAACTGCTCGGAGTCACCACCGATGGCGTGGTCCGGCTGAGGCTGCTCGGCAGCTGTGACGGATGCCCTTCGTCGTCTGTCACGCTGAAGCTCGCTGTCGAAGGTGCCATCGAGGCGGCGGCTCCGGAGGTCTCGACGATCGAGGTGGAGACACCAAGCGAGGCGGAGGCGCCGCGCTCCGGCGGCACGGTGATCCCGATCGACGCGCTGCGGGCGCGCCTCGGCACCACCCCCTCCGGCGAGGAGATCGGCGCCGACGGCGCATCGTGGCTGCCCATCCCTGAAGCGGCGGACCTGTCGAGCGGTGATGTCGCGCGGGTGGACGTCGCGGGCACGCCGGTTCTGGTCTGCGGGGTCGGCGCCGAGCTGTTCGCCTTCGTCGACCGCTGTGCACGTTGTGGTGAGAGCATGGGCCGCGCTCCGCTGGCGCGCCGGCTCGGCGGGTCCGTTGGGGATGCCGTCCTCCGGTGCTCAACCTGCCATGCACACTACGACGTACGACGGGCCGGTGCCTGTCTCGACGAGTCCAACCTGCACCTCGACCCGCTTCCGCTGCTGGCCCATGACCACGAGGTGACCGTTGCGGTCCCCGCCCAGGTGGGAGTATGACGGGCGTCCCCCCGACGCGGGTTCGCAGTGGCTCACCCCTGGCCGCGCTCACGCGAGTGAGGTCGACCCGGTCGCAGCCGGCTCGGGGGGAGCGCTGTGAGATGTGCGGGGAGCCGGTTGCCGACGCCCACCAGCACGTCGTCAACCTGGAGAGCCGGGTGCTGATGTGCACGTGCCGGCCCTGCTACTTGCTGTTCACCGACCAGGGAGCCCAGCTCCGCTTCCGCGCCGTTCCTGACCGCTACCTGTCGTTTCCGGGTTTCGACCTCGACGGCCGCCAGTACGACGAGCTCGAGATTCCGGTGGGTCTGGCCTTCCTCTTCACCAACTCCATGCTGGGCAAGACGATCGCGTTCTATCCGGGTCCGGCGGGAGCTACCGAGTCGGAGCTCCCCCTTGTCGCTTGGGAGCGGATCGTCACAGCAAACCCCGAGCTGACCGCATTGCTGCCCGATGTCGAGGCGCTCTTGCTGCGCGCCTCGGACCGCAACGCCGAGCGCTTCTCCTGCCACCTGGTGCCGATCGACGCCTGCTACGAGCTCGTCGGCACCCTGCGCCAGCTCTGGCGAGGTTTCGACGGCGGCAACCAGGTGCACGAGGCCATCGATGCATTCTTCGCCGATGTCTCGGCCCGCAGCCGTCCCGCGTCGGCCGTCACCGACACGCCCGCGTCATGAGTGCCTTCGCGTTCACGGCCGTCGACATCTTCGCCGAGCCCTATGCGGTCGCCCCGCAGCTGACCGCACGGTTGCGCGTTGAAGAGTCGACTGGAGCCGTCATCCACGCCATCGCGCTGCGCTGCCAGGTGCGCATCGAGCCGCAACGCCGTTCCTACTCGGCGGCCGAGGAGGGCGGGCTGCTGTCGCTCTTCGGTGGGCGCGAGCGCTGGTCCAGCACCTTGAAGCCGTTCATGTGGATGCAGTGCAACACGATGGTCCAAGGCTTCACCGGCATCTCCGAGGTGGACCTGCCGCTGCCGTGCACCTATGACTTCGACGTGACCGGATCGACGTACATGCACTCCCTGAGCGAGGGCACGATCCCGCTCGCTCTGCTCTTCTCCGGAACGGTCTTCACCCGCGGTGTCAGCGGGTTCGGCGTCGAGCAGGTGCCCTGGGACTGCGAGGCGAGCTATCGGCTGCCGGTCTCGGTGTGGCGCGAGATGGTCGACCTCTACTACCCGAACACCGGATGGCTCCGCCTCGACCGTGACGTGCTCGCCGCGCTAGCGCGCCACAAGGCGGCACGCGGTCTCACGACCTGGGACGAAACGATGGAGTCGTTGCTCATCGCGTCCGGTGAGGTGGTGTCATGAGCCTCGAGGTGGCGCGCAAGGTTGCCGACGCTGTCCTCTACGAGGGATATCTCCTCTATCCCTACCGGGCGACATCGCGTAAGAACCAGGTGCGTTGGCAGTTCGGAGTCCTCGGCCCCGCTGGTGCGGCCGAGGCCGGGACGGGGGAGGAGTCGACGATGTCGGCCGAATGCCTGGTGCGTCCGCAGGGACAACCTCGGCTGTCGGTCCATGTCCGGTTCCTGCAGCTCCAGACCCGCTCAGCAGAGGCCCTCCAGGGTTCAGACTTCGTGCCGGTGAGCGAGCTGGCCGTCGATGACTCACGCTGGCTCACGTGGGACGAAGCCGTCGAGTGTGAACAGCGGCTCGGGCCTTTCCCGTTGGACGACGACGCGCAGCCGATAGCCAGTGCACTCGAGGTCCCTGAGGGACGAGAGGTCGAGGATCTCCGAGACTCTTCCGGCGCGCTCCGAGGAAGGCTGGTGCGGGAGCGTCGGGCGTTGTCGGCCGCATTGAGAGTTGCGGTCGCCCCGGTTGGCGACCTGCTCCGCGTGCGGTTGACTCTGGACAACAGCGCGACGGCGCAGCCCGACAAGGATGCGGCGATCGGGGTCTCGTTCATCGGCACCCACCTGCTCCTGCAGCTCGACACCGGTGAGTTCGTGTCGACGGTGGACCCACCCGAGGACGCCATGGAGGCGGCCGCGGACTGTCGGCAGCACCGCTGGTGGCCGGTGCTCGCCGGTCCGGAAGGGGACTCGCAGGTGCTGCTGGTGTCTCCCATCATCATCGAGGACCACGCCCAGCTCGCGCCGGAGAGCGCCGGTGCCCTTTTCGACTCGACCGAAATCGACGAGATCCTGACGTTGCGGGTGATGACCTTGACCGATGAGGAGAAGGCCGAGGCACGGGCCACCGACCCGAGGGCCGCCGAGATCATCGACCGATGTGACGCGATGACACCCGAGCAGCTCCAAGCCCTGCACGGCGTCCTTCGTCACCCCCATGGCATCGGCGCCGGACTCGCCGCGGACCCGTTTTCGGGGGACCCGTCCGCCATCGATACGTCCACGGCCGACGGGCCCACGTCGGACCCGTTCGCACTTCCCGACGAGCTCACGTGGACAACCGACATCGAGTCAGACACCACCGGGGTCTTCACCCCCGAGGCACCATGGTGGGACCCCGAAGCTGACGCGAGTGTCGCCCCGGCGACCGACGTCGTGGTGATTCGTGGTGTCGACGTCCGCAAGGACAGCCTGGTGACGGTTCACCCCAACCGGCGAGCGGACGCCCAGGACATCTTCTTCACCGGGATGACGGCCAGGGTGGCCGCCGTACTCAGCGACGTCGACGGCGACACCCACGTCGCCGTCACACTGGTCGACGACCCAGCGGCCGAGCTGCACGACTGGTATGGCCGCTACCTCTACTTCGCCCCCGACGAGCTCCAGCCCGTGCTCGATGGGACGGGGAATGCTGGCACACCCGAAGGAGAACACACATGAAGTCATTGGGAACCTTGACCGCCGTCGTGCTCGCGCTCGCTGCGGTCGGTGCCGTCGCGGTGGGGTTGCGTTCGATCCCCGATGTCCAGCGCTACATGCGGATGCGCCGGATGTGATGAGGCGTGGCGTTCGGGGCGAGATGACATGACGAGAGGAGTCCTCGTTGCCGGAATCGGCAACATCTTCCAAGGCGATGACGGCTTCGGGCCCGAGGCCGTCCGCCGCCTCGCCTCCGCACGCCCGGACGACGCGCGCGTGCGGGTGGTCGACTACGGCATCCGCGGCATGCACCTCGCCTACGACCTCCTCGAGGGCTACGACGCGCTGGTCATCGTCGACGCGGTTCCTCCTGCGTCGCTGGGCAGCGCTGCCAGGCCAGGATCACTCGGCGTCCTCGTGATCGGCCCGGAGGACCTGGGTGAGGGCGACGTCGACCCGCACGGGATGAACCCGGTGGCGGTGTTGGCGAGTCTCGGCGCTCTGGGCGGCACGCTCCCACCCACGTTCGTCGTGGGGTGCTGCCCGTCGAGCCTCGAGGACCACCTCGGTCTGACCGAGACCGTCGCGGGCGCGGTCGACGAAGCGGTGGCGCTGACCAGCCGGCTCGTCGACGACCTGTTGGCGGGACGGTTGACGGAGGGAGGTGACGTCGCATGTGCCTCGGGATCCCCGGTCAGGTGATTCGGCTGCTTGACGGCTACCACGGCCAGCTCGCCCTCGTCGACGTCGCTGGAGCCGAGCGCAAGGTCAACATCGGGATGTTGGAGGACCAGCAGCTCAGCCCCGGGGACTGGGTCGTCATCCACATGGGATTCGCCGTCGAGCGGGTCGACGAAGACGGCGCCCGCGAGGCGATGGCCGGGCTCGAGCTGGTCGGGCAACCCCGGGCCGCCCGCGTGCGCAGGCGCTTCAACGTGCACGGCCTGGTCCAGGGCGTCGGCTTCCGCCCCTTCGTCTACGTCACCGCCGCCGATCTCGGGCTCTCCGGCTCCGTCGTCAACGACTCGGGCGGGGTCGTTGCCGAGGTCGAGGGGACACCAGCTGCGGTCGACGCCTTCGCGGAGCGGCTGCGCAGCGACGCGCCGCCACTTGCGGTGGTCGAGTCGATCGTGGTCGAGGAGATCACCCCCACCGGTGGGACCGACTTCGTCATCGAGACGTCCCAGCGGGATGCCGGCCGTCGTACGCTCGCAAGCCCGGATGTCGCCACCTGCGACGACTGTCTGCGCGAGCTGGCGGACCCGACCGACCGCCGCTACCGCCACCCGTTCATCACCTGCACCAACTGTGGACCGCGCTTCACCATCATCACCGACCTGCCCTACGACCGACCGACAACGACGATGCGGGACTTCGCGATGTGTGACGCCTGCCGTCGTGAGTACGACGACCCGGCCGACCGCCGTTTCCACGCACAGCCGATCGCCTGCCCCGACTGTGGACCACGCCTCGAGCTGATCGATATCGACGGGACGGTGACGGGCGATGCGGACAGCCTGGCGCTGGCCCGTTACCAGCTCTCGGCGGGAGCCATCCTGGCCGTCAAGGGAATCGGGGGCTACCATCTGGTCTGCGACGCAGAGAACGAGTCAACCCTCGCCGAGCTGCGTCGCCGCAAGATGAGGGGCAGCAAACCCTTCGCGATCATGGTCGCTGACCTCGCGGCGGCAGGCGAGGTCAGCGAGATCGACCGGGCCGAGAAGCGGCTCCTTACCGACCCGCGCCGGCCGATCGTCCTGCTGCGGCGGAGGGTCGGCGGGGGGATGGCGGTGGCCCCCAGCGCAGCGCCGGACTCAGCCGAGCTCGGGATCATGCTGCCCTACAGCGGTCTTCACGTGCTGCTGTTCGGGCTCGCGGGAGACTCGCCTGGGCCCCGCGCACTCGTCATGACGTCGGGAAACCGCGGCGGCGAGCCCATCGTCACTGACGATGACGACGCGCTCGAGCGGCTGGCGCCGCTGGTCGACGGCTGGCTGCGTCACGCTCGACGGATCCACGTGCCGTGCGACGACTCGGTCGCGCGCGTCGTCGAGGGTCGCGAGGTGCCGATCCGTCGGTCGCGGGGGTTCGCACCGATGCCGATCGCGTTGCCGTTCGACGTACCCGCCACCCTGGCCGTCGGCGCCGACCTGAAGAACACCTGCGCGGTGGCCGAGGGTCGACATCTCTGGTTCAGCCAGCACATCGGTGACATGGATGACATCGCCACGGTCGAGGCCTTCGAAGCGACGGAGCGCCACCTGGAGATGCTGACCGGGGTCCGGCCGTCGACGTTCGTGTGTGACGACCATCCCGGCTACCGCTCGAGCCGCTGGGCCCGCGAGCACAGCGATGGGCGGCCGGTCACGACGGTCCAGCATCACCACGCCCACGTCGCCGCGGTGATGGGGGAGCACGGCCTCGACGGGACGAGCCCCGTCATCGGGTTTGCGTTCGACGGGACCGGCTACGGCCATGACGGATCCGTCTGGGGGGGCGAGGTGCTGATCGCGGACTACAAGGGCTTCCGCCGGTTCGCCCATCTCGCAGATGTGCCGCTCGCGGGTGGTGATGCCAGCGTGGAACGGCCCTACCGGATGGCGCTGTCGCACCTGCGCTCGGCCGGCGTCGCGTGGTCCGCGGACCTGCCACCCGTAGCGGCGTGTCCCGACGTCGAGCGGTCCGTGCTGGAGCATCAGCTGGGCACCGGGTTCGGCTGTGCCTCCACCTCGAGCATGGGGAGGTTGTTCGACGCGGTCGCTTCCCTGACGGGGGTCCGGCACGTGGCGGTCTTCGAGGCGGAGGCGGCCATGGCGCTCGAGGCCGTGGCCGACGACGCTGACGGCGCCGGTGACTACCGGTTCGGCCTTGTCACGGCCGACAGCGGTGACCTCGTCATCGACCCGGCCCCGGTGGTGGAGATGATCGTCCGCGACCTGACCGGTGGGATACCTGTCCCGCGCATCGCGTCCCAGTTCCATTCGGCCGTCTCCGACGTGATCGTGGCGGCCGCCATCCGAGCCCGACAGTCGCAGCCCGGCGACCGTGCGCTCACCACCGTGGTCCTCAGTGGCGGGGTATTCCAGAACGCCCGGCTGCTGCGAGAGGCCAGCCGGGGACTCCGAGCCGCGTCGTTCGATGTCCTGGTGCCGACGCGGCTGCCACCCAACGACGGGGGCATCGCTCTCGGACAGGTTCTGGTGGCCGGTGCGCGCTAGTCGAAATGCCTGCCGCGCAGTCGTCGTAGCCTTCCCGGCTGTCGTCGGTGGGGCGTATAACGGGAACCATCGAGAGGAGCTGGTCGCATGTGTCTAGCAGTCCCGGGCAGGGTCGTCAGCATCGAGGAGCGCGACCTGACACCGATGGCCGAGGTCGACTTCGGCGGAGTCCGCAAGGACGTGTGCCTCCAGTACATCCCGGACATCCAGGTCGGCGAATACGTGATGGTTCACGTCGGCTTCGCGATCCAGCGGATGGACGAGGAGGCAGCGCAGCAGACGCTGGCCAGTTTCGAGAAGCTCGGCATCCTGGAGGAGGAGTTCGGCGACGGCTTCGCGTTGGCCGCCAAGCAAGCCGGCACGCCATACCCTTCCCCCACCACCACGCCAGCCCGTGAGGACGGTGCTGGCTCAGTGGTTGACGGAGATCTACGGGCGCAAGATTCAGGCCCGCCCTCGACCACGTCAGCCCGTGAGGACGGTGCGGGCTCAGTGGTTGACGCCGATCTGGGGACGCGAGGCGATACGTCGCCCTCGACCACGTCAGCCCGTGAGGACGGTGCGGGCTCAGTGGTTGACGGAGATCTACGGGCGCAAGATTCAAGCTCGCCCCCGACCACGCCAACCCGAAGGGACGGTGCTGGCTCAGTGGTTGGCGGAGATCCACGGGCGCAAGATTCAAGCTCGCCCCCGACCACGCCAACCCGAAGGGACGGTGCTGGCTCAGTGGTTGACGCCGATCTGGGGACGCGAGGCGATACGTCGCCCTCGACCACGCCAGCCCGTGAGGACGGTGCTGGCTCAGTGGTTGACGGAGATCTACGGGCGCAAGATTCAAGCTCGCCCCCGACCACGCCAACCCGAAGGGACGGTGCCGGCTCAGTGGTTGACGCCGATCTGGGGACGCGAGGCGATACGTCGCCCTCGACCACGCCAACCCGAAGGGACGGTGCCAGGTGAGGTACTTGGATGAGTTCAGCAACCCAGATCTGGCGAAGCGGCTGCTCGACCAGATCCACCAGGTGACCACCCAGCCTTGGGCCATGATGGAGGTGTGCGGCGGGCAGACCCACTCGATCATCCGGCATGGCATCGACCAGCTGCTTCCGGAGGGCATCGAGATGATCCACGGTCCCGGCTGCCCGGTCTGCGTGACGCCGCTCGAGATCATCGACAAAGCCCTCGAGATCGCGGGCCGGCCCGGCGTCATCTTCTGTTCGTTCGGTGACATGCTGCGGGTGCCGGGCAGCTCCCAGGACCTGTTCCGGATCAAGAGCGCCGGCGGCGACGTCCGGGTGGTCTACTCACCGCTCGACGCCCTCAAGCTGGCCCGCGAGAACCCCGACCGCGAGGTGGTGTTCTTCGGTATCGGTTTCGAGACGACGGCGCCGGCCAACGCCATGACCGTCTATCAGGCCAAACGGCTCGGGGTCACCAACTTCTCGCTTCTCGTCTCTCATGTGCTGGTGCCGCCGGCGATCGCCGCGATCATGGAGTCGCCCACGTGCCGGGTGCAGGCCTTCCTCGCGGCCGGCCACGTCTGCAGCGTGATGGGCACCCAGGAGTATCCGCCTCTCGTCGAGAAGTACCACGTCCCGATCGTCGTCACCGGCTTCGAACCGCTCGACATCCTCGAGGGCATCCGTCGGACGGTCGTCCAGCTCGAAGAGGGACGCTACGAGCTCGAGAACGCCTATCCGCGGGCGGTTTCGGCGGAGGGCAACCTGCCAGCCCAACAGATGCTGCGAGACGTCTTCGAGGTGACCGACCGCTCCTGGCGCGGCATCGGGATGATCCCGCAGAGTGGGTGGCGGCTCTCGGCGGCCTATCGGGCCTACGACGCAGAGCACCGGTTCGAGGTCACCGGCATCCATACCGATGAGTCGTCGCTGTGTCGCTCGGGTGAGGTCCTGCAGGGACTGATCAAGCCTCACGAATGCGCGGCGTTCGGCAAGGAGTGCACGCCGCGCAACCCGCTCGGCGCGACCATGGTCTCGTCCGAGGGCGCGTGCGCGGCGTACTACCTCTACCGCCGGCTCGAGCTGGTGGGGAGCTGACCATGACGCCATCGGACAGTGCAGGCAACGACCTCGACTTCAACGCCTGGGTGTGTCCTGCGCCGCTGCGGGACACACCGGCGGTCGTGATGGGCCATGGTGGCGGCGGTGCCATGTCGGCGGAGCTCATCGAGCACCTGTTCCTGCCGGCCTATGGCGCTGCGGCAGACGCCCAGCTCGGCGACTCGGCGGTGATCGAGGTGGGAGACACCCGGCTGGCGTTCTCGACCGACTCCTACGTCGTCAAGCCGATGTTCTTCCCAGGTGGCTCGATCGGTGATCTCGCCGTCAACGGGACCGTGAACGATCTGGCGATGTCGGGCGCGGTTCCGCTCGTCCTGTCGACGGCCTTCATCCTGGAGGAGGGCACCGAGCTCACTGAGCTCGGCCGCGTCGCGGAGGCCGTCGGCGCAGCCGCGCGCAGGGCCGGGGTCAAGCTCGTAACCGGGGATACGAAAGTCGTCGACAGTGGTAGCGGTGACGGCGTGTTCATCAACACTGCTGGCATCGGAGTGTTGAGTGGCGATGTCGACATCCGGCCCGAGCGGGCGACTGCCGGCGATGTCGTCATCGTGAGCGGAGATATCGGTGTTCACGGGGTGGCGGTCATGAGCTGCCGCGAGGGCCTCGAGTTCGGCACCACGGTCCGCTCCGACTCCGCCCCGTTGCATGGCCTCGTCGCGGCCATGGTCGCCACCGGCGTTGACATTCACGCGCTCCGGGATCCGACGAGGGGTGGCGTTGCCGCGTCGCTCAACGAGATCGCCAAGGCCTCGAAGGTCGGCTTCTCGCTCGTCGAGCGCGACCTGCCGATACCCCAGACCGTGCGCGACGCCTGCGGCCTGCTCGGCCTCGACCCGCTCTACGTCGCCAACGAGGGCAAGCTGTTGGCCGTCGTCCCGGCCGACGACGCCGACCGGGTACTCGACGCCATGCACGCGCACGAATATGGGCACGCTGCACGCGTCATCGGGGTCTGCGTCGAAGACCACCCAGGCATGGTCGTAGCAAAGACCGGCCTGGGCGGCACACGCGTCGTCGACCTGCCGATCGGTGAACAGCTGCCACGGATCTGCTGAGTCCGCAGTGGCCGACTCGACCCACGCGCCGTGCTCCGGCTCGGAGCTCTTCGCCCGCTATGCCTATCCGCCGAACGAGCTCGGCTACTGCGGTCCCGGCGACCCGCAGGGGCTGCTCGTGCGGGGTACTTCCGAGGCTGCGGCGGACGTGGCCAGACGAGCGCGTCAGTTCGAGGGGGCCTGGGTCTATCTGGAGCTGATCGCCGAGGCGAGTGGCATCAGCGACCCCTTGGATGCCCGGGTCGTCGAAGCCTATTGGGTGGGCAGCTGCCTTCTCGACGACATCGACAGCGAGTGGTTCCTGGAGCGGCTCCGCAGCCGGTTCCGCGGTCAGACCGGTGGCCAGTGGGCCGGCGGCATCCCAGGGGTCGCCTCACAGGTGGTTCCTCACCACGCCTTCCATGTCTTCGCCATCTACCCCTGGGTCGGCTTGTTGGACCGGGACAACGACGTGCCGCGCTCCATCCTCGACCAGTGCCGGATCCGGACCGGCCTCGTCGAGGCCGTCGAGGGTGCCCGAGCCCGGGTGCGGGTCCGGCCTCTCACCTGGGACGGCCGCCGACTCGCTCGAGGAGACTCGCAGGCGCTGGACGTGCGGTGGAGCCACCAGGGCCGGACACTCCTCGACGGTGTGCAGCAGGGTGATCTGGTCTCCGTGCACTGGGACTGGGTATGCGACCTCCTCACGGCTGAGCAGGCGGCGGCTGTCGAGAGCTACGAGGCGGGGCAGCTTGCCGCCACGAACCGCATCCTCGCCGCTCGATAGCCCCGCCGAGCCGTCAGGTTCTTCCGGTCGAGCCGTCAGGTTCTTCCGGTCGAGCCGTCAGGTTCTTCCGGTCGAGCCGTCAGGTTCTTCCGGCCGAGCCGTCAGGTATGGCGACCGCGTAGGCGAACGTCATACCGGCCCAGTGAGCGGACCCGCCCCGCCACGAGGCCGCGCACCAGAGCGTGATCGCCCCCAAG
This sequence comes from uncultured Actinomycetota bacterium, assembly GCA_963820035.1. Taxonomy (GTDB): domain Bacteria; phylum Actinomycetota; class Actinomycetes; order Propionibacteriales; family Nocardioidaceae; genus JAWWPG01. The sequence continues at coordinate 533,078 of CAWFYK010000002.1, forward strand.
TGGGGAAGCTCACAGCGAGGTGGCGCAGGCGTCGTACGACGGGGCGACTGCGGTTTAGGAATGCCTCTCCTCGGGTAGAAGTCACCGGGGACACGACCACGAAAGGAAGGCCGACATGGCTGACGAACTGCAGGGAAAGACGATCGCGTTTGCCGTCGCGAACGAGGGCATCGAGCAGGTCGAGCTGACGGAGCCCTGGAAGGCCGTGCAGGACGCGGGAGGCGCCCCTCGGCTGGTCTCGCTCGAGAGCGGACAGGTGCAGGCGTTCAACCATCTCGACAAGGGCGACACCTTCGACGTCGATGCCACCTTTGAGACAGCGGCTCCGGAGGACTTCGACGGGTTGGTGCTGCCGGGAGGTGTGGCGAACCCCGACGCCCTCCGACTCAACGACAAAGCGGTTGCGTTCATCGGCTCCTTCGTGACCGGTGACAAGCCGGTTGCGGTGATCTGCCATGGCCCTTGGACGCTCATCGAAGCCGATGTCGTGCGGGGTCGCACGATGACGTCATGGCCGAGCGTGCAGACCGATCTGCGCAACGCGGGCGCCACCTGGGTAGACGAGGAGGTCGTCGTTGACGGCAAGCTGATCTCGAGCCGTAACCCGGACGACCTGCCGGCCTTCTGCGCCAAGATCGTGGACGTCTTCGCCTGATCGGCGGCGCCCTCCTGAGCCCGGCCGCACCGCGCGGCCGAGCAGCCGGGTTCAGCGCACCAGATAGGAGAGCACCCGCGGACTGGTGAAGCCGTATGGCGTCCGCGTCGAGATCTCGACATCATGCCGGCCGGGGGTCATTGCCAGCTTCCACTGGTCCTCGTCCTGCGCGAGCGTCCAGCTCGAGGTGCCGTCGGCGACGAGGAAGCCGTTCGCATGGGGATGCCGGCTGTCGAACCGCACTGCGGGTTCCTCGACCGATCCGGTCAGCCCCAGCGTCACTGCTGACAGCTGCGGGTAGGCCAGGTCACCGTCGTGGACCACGAGGTCCGTCTTCACCATCCGGATGCCCTCGAAGACGGGGGAGAAGCCGGCGGACGCCCACGTGCACCCGGTGGTCGAGGCGGACGCGAAATACGTGAACCACATCGCCTGCTCCAGGTCCTGGAGCTTATGGACGAGCGCGACCATCCGCGGCCGTTCACCCGCGTCGTAGGCTGCCTGCAGGTCACGCACCCCCATCGGCTCGTCATCCGCATCGACCCAGAAGGCCCCGTTCTGGCCGTCGAGCAGGACCCACTGGTCGAGGTCGTCGATCCAGGCCTCGGAGACGACGTGCCCGCGGCCGATCCCGACGTGGTGGTTTGCCTGCCGCAGATCCACCCGACGTGCCGGGATCTCAACCGCGTTCAGCGCCTGGCTGAGCACGATCGAGTACTCGACGCAGGCGAATCTCTCGCCCGCCTCCACCCGAGTGAGCACCTGCACCGCATCCGGGTCGTCGACATGGTCGTTCGCATGCTCCCACCGTCGTCGTACCCACTCGAGCATCGCCGTCGCGGTCTCCCACGCCGTCGTACGGCGATCGGGCAGCCGGGCGATCAGCTCGCCCAGCCGTTCGGGCGCGATGCGGTAGAGCTGCAGCGGGAGCTGGATGCCGGGATCGGGCCACTCCAGCAGGGTCAACCCGGGAGGAGGCACATTGGCGGACATCCGGGCGACCAGTGCCGGCCACTCGGCCGTCCCCCCGAAGAGCTCCTCCAGCTCGCCCTCGAACAGCTCCGGCTGGCTGAAGCCTCCATCGATGGCGCTCACGAGGAAGCCGAGACTGTCGTCGCGGCCGCTTCGTCGGGCGGCGATCGCGATGGCCGGTCCCCAGAGGTGCGCCCACCACTCGCTGTCGGCTCTCAGTCCGTCGACGAGCGCGAGGAGGCCGGTGTCGTCCTTCGTTCGCGCTAATTGTTCGGCACGCAGCCGGAGCTGGACGAGCTCGGGCCGTGCCGAAGCGCCCTCGACCGGGTCGTCGCGGGTGGGTGCGGTCTCGTCGTGTTCGGCCACCCGGACATCATTTCCCCCGACACGATGGTTCGTCACGATCGAGGGAGTGCAATTCGATTTGGCTTCCCCAAACCGTGACGGACCACCCGGAGGGAGGAGTGGGGCTTGAGTAGCAGTCAGCAGAGCTGCGGCGGGTACGGCGGACCGGCCGCTACCTCCGCGGAACCACCGTGCCAGTCACCTCGCCGAGAGTCACGACGGCGCCACCGGGACCTGGCGCCGTCCCCCGGAGCGTCACGGTGTCGCCATCCTCGAGGAACCCGCGGGTCGCCCCGTCGCTCAGCGTGAGCGGTTGCTCGCCGTTCCAGGTGATCTCAAGCAGGCTTCCCCAGGTGTCGGACGTCGGCCCGCTCACCGTCCCCGAGGCGAACAGGTCTCCTGTGCGCAGGCTTGCCCCGTTGCTCGTCAGGTGTGCGAGCATCTGCGCCGGGGACCAGTACATGGTGCGGTATTCCGGTCGTGACACGACATTCCCGTTGACCAGCACCTCCAGCTGCAGGTCGAGTCCGAAGGAACCGGACCCCGCGAGGTGAGGCAGGACCGCAGGGTCCTGCGTCGGTTGCGCGACGACGGCGTCGGCCAACGCGTCGAAGGGCACCACCCAGGCCGAGATGCTGGTCGCGAAGGACTTGCCGAGGAACGGCCCGAGCGGCACGTACTCCCACGCCTGGATGTCCCGAGCGCTCCAGTCGTTGAGCAGCACCACGCCGAAGATGTGCTCCGCGGCATCGTCCAGCGGCACCGGGCTCCCCAGGTCGCTCCCACGGCCCACCAGAAACCCCACCTCACACTCGATGTCGAGGCGGATGCTCGGGCCGAACGGGGGCTGCGACCCCGGTTCGGGTCGGCGTTGACCGGACGGGCGTACGACGTCCGTGCCGGTCACGACGACAGTGCCCGCACGACCGTGGTAGCCGATCGGCAGGTGCTTCCAGTTCGGCGGGAGCGCGGCGGAGTCCGGCCGGAAGATCTTGCCGACGTTCGTCGCGTGCTGCTCGCTCGCATAGAAGTCCACATAGTCGGCAACCTCGACGGGCAGGTGCAGCGTGACGTCGGCCAGCTCGTGCAGGTTCGCCGTCACGGTCTCCCGGTTGGTCTCATCGGTCAGCAGCAGCTCGACCCACTGCCGTACGTCGGTCCAACCGTCCCGGCCAAGAGACATCAGGGGGTTGAGGCTCGAGCTAGCGAAGACGTCCGCGAGCGGGTGTCCGTCGAGGTCGGCAACCCCGGCGAGATCGAGCACCTGGTCACCCACCCGCACCCCGACCGAGGCCATGCCAGTCCCGACGCTGAACACCCCGTAGGGCAAGGTCGCGACTCCGAAGGGGTGGTCGTCGGCGATATCCAGCCAGGTCATCGAGGCTCCTCGTCTGCACGGTCGGGTGGCGTTTCGTCAACGAGCCCGAGGGCCACCAGGTCATTGATGGGGTCCTCGACTCCGCAGCAGCCGAACGAGACGAGGTGCCGGCGTACGTCGAGAGCGTTCTCCGGGGGAAGCGCGGCGACCTCCTGGGCCAGGTCGGCGGCGTCTCGCTGGGCGAGCCCGTCGACGACCTGCTGCCGGTCGCTGCCGGCCAGGACCCGCGCCACGGCGACGAGCACGTTCAGGAACCCGTGGTGCTCGAAGCCGGTCGTCGGATCGGTGAACCGCGCGGCGTGGTGCAGACCTGCGGTCAGTTTGAGTGGGGCGCCCGCACCGGCTGCGGCGATGAGCACACCCGCGAGGAGGTCCTCGGACGGGAAGGCGTCCGCGGACGTCCCGCCGGTGCGGAACTTGGCCACGACCGGCCTCCCGGCCGCGACCTGCTCGGCCACGTCCGCGAGCACTCGACCACCAGCCGCGCCGACGGTGATCTCCGCAGCCAGGGTCACGTTCGGGCCGGTCTCGGGGAGGGGCACGTCGGGGACGGACACCTCGAAGCCCAGCACGCTCACGCCGGGAGGAGGCGTGCCCGGGAGGGCCGCCGTACCGATCAGCACCACCTCGACCGCCGGACCTCCCGACACACGGTGCGCCTCAAGGAACGTGTCCCAGGCACCCGCGGGCACCAGCAGCGGGCCGACCAGGTCGGAGAACCACGACGCCCGGTAGCGCAGGTGCTCGGCCAACGCGATCTCCGCGCTGGCATTGCCGGGCGGGAACATCGCGGCGTCGTCGACGAGGGCCTCGAAGGTCGACCGGATTCGCGTTGACACGGTTGCACGCTACTGCAACGCTGGAACGCCCGAAACAAGGACTCCTATGATCGGACGAGCCCCCCCGGTCGGATCCGGTTCATCGTCATCAGTCGAGGAGTGAGTCGAGATTTCGCACTACATGACCTGCGGCTCCGTGCCGCCGAAGCGGCATACCCAGCACCGGCTCGACACCGGCGAGCTCGCCTTCGAGGAGCTGATGGGGGAGGAGGGGTTCTCGTCCGACTCGTCACTGCTCTACCACCGCAATCTGCCGTCGCGGATCACCGGGGCCGAGACGTGGACGCCGGGGAACCTCGTCACGCAGCCCAACCACCCTCTCAAGCCGCTGCATCTCAAGCTGCACACGCTTTTCGACGTTGACCAGATCGGCGACGTGGACGTGGTGACGGGTCGCAGGCTGGTGCTCGGCAACGCCGACGTTCGCATCTCGTACGTCGTCGCCGGCGCTCCGTCTCCCTTGTACCGCAACGGCATCGGCGACGAGTGCCTGTTCGTGGAGCGCGGGACCGCGCGCGTCGACACCATCTTCGGCTCGTTCGAGGTGGGTCCCGGTGACTACGTCATCATCCCGCGAGCCACCACGCACCGCTGGGTGCCGAGCGGCGAAGGCGAGCCGCTGCGGGTCTACTGCATCGAGGCGAACTCGCACATCGCGCCGCCGAAACGCTACTTGTCCCGCTTCGGGCAGCTGCTGGAGCACTCGCCGTACTGCGAACGCGATCTCCGGCTGCCTGCGGGTCCGCTGCTCGCCGACGAGATCGGTGAGGACGCCTCCGCAGATACCCAGGTCTTCATCAAGCACCGGGGGAGCGGCCCGAGCGGAGTCGTCGGCACCGTCTACACCTATCCCTTCCATCCGTTCGACGTCGTCGGGTGGGACGGCTGTCTCTATCCCTTCGTCTTCAACGTCTCCGACTTCGAGCCGATCACCGGGCGGGTGCACCAGCCACCGCCGGTCCATCAGGTGTTCGAGGGCGGCAACTTCGTCGTCTGCAACTTCGTGCCGCGCAAGGTCGACTACCACCCCCTGTCGATCCCGGTGCCCTACTACCACTCCAACGTCGACAGCGACGAGATCATGTTCTATGTCGACGGTGACTACGAAGCCCGCAAGGGCTCCGGCATCGGCAAGGGTTCGATCAGCGTGCATCCGGGCGGTCACGCCCACGGGCCACAGACCGGCGCCTACGAGAACTCGATCGGTGTGCACTATTTCGACGAGCTCGCGGTCATGGTCGACACGTTCCGGCCGCTCGATCTCGGAGAGGGTGGTCTCGCCAGCGACGACGGCACCTACGCCTGGTCGTGGGCCAAGTCCGTCGTGGAGCCGCCTGACTCGACCGGCTGAGCGCGCAGCCGAGGGGGTTCGGGTGTTCGGTGGTACGACGGGGCGGCGGGCCGGGCTGGCACGCGGAAAACCCACAGCCGGAAGGCGGCGAAGCGGCCGGCTGTGACGAGCAGGTTGGCCGCCGTCAGCACCGCGAGCTCGGCGGCGGTGCCGCGCAGGCCGGCGTCGTACGAGAGCGTCAGAGCCAGCGTGGTCACCACCAGTCCGGCGACGAGCACGAGGAAGCCTTGCGCCTGGTGGGTCACGGCTCGGACCCGCCCCCGGACGCCGAACGTCCAGACCCGGTTCGCCGCTGTGTTGAGGATCGTCGTCAACACCAACGCGACGACGTTCGCGACAGGGGCATCCGTGTGCGCTCGCAGGAGGAGGAACAAGAGGGCGTAGACGATCGTCGAGGCGATGCCGACCCCGAGGAACCTGAAGACCTGGGTGGGAAGTGACGTACGGCGGGCGGCGTCGCCAGGCTCGCTGTGCGCCAGGGGAATGCGCCCCCGGGCGAGGTTCCATCCCACGCGGACGATCCCTTTGAGGTCGTCCACGGCGGTCCGCCAGAGATCGACCCGGCTGTCCGCGTCGTCGACCCAGTCGACGGGCACTTGGTAGATACGCAGACCCGCCCGCTCGGCGAGCACCAGCAGCTCGGTGTCGAAGAACCAGCCGTCGTCATGCACCAGCGGCAGCAGCCACTGAGCGGTCTCCGCGCGGATCGCCTTGAAGCCACACTGCGCGTCGCCGAAGCCGGTGCCGAGCGAACCGTGCAGCAGCAGGTTGTAACCCCGCGAGATCAGCTCCCGCTGGGATCCCCGCAGGACGCGTGAGGTCGGCGACAGCCGAGTGCCGATGGACAGGTCGGAGTGCCCGCTGAGGAGTGGAGCGACCAACGGGAGCAGGGCGTTCAGGTTGGTGGACAGATCGACGTCCATATAGACGAGCACGTGTGCCGCCGATGCGCCCCAGGCGGCCTTCAGGGCAAGCCCCCGCCCCTTGCGGGACGCGTGGACCACGCTGACATCGGGGAGCTCGCGGGCCAGCCGGTCCGCGACGAGCGGGGTCAGGTCGGTGCTGGCGTTGTCAGCGATGGTGACGTGGGCGTCGAACGGCATCTCGGCGAGGTAGTCGAGCAGCGCCATCACGCACCGCTCGAGGCTGTGCTCCTCGTTGAACGTGGGAATGACGATGTCGACGGTCATTTCGCACCGCCCGACAGGTCATAGAGCGTGACGCCGCCGACGGTCTTGGCGGTGAAGTGGTTCGCCACCCAGGCGCTGATCTGGCTCCTCGTGCTTCCGCCGGGGGAGAGTCCGCCGCCTCCCATGCCGCCGATGCCGGCCCCGGTACCGGACCCGATGAAGTAGTGGATGCGGCCGGCGGCGACATCCGCCTTGAACTGAGCGAGTGTCGGGCTGGGGTCGCTGCCGTTGAACCCGCCGATCGGCATCACCGACAGCTGGGTCGCGAGCTGGAAGCCGGACGCGTTGTTCGCCCCGATGGTGGCGGCGACCCAGGTGAAGTCGCCCGCGTTGGCCTTGAGCAGCGTCGTCAGGGCGGCGGACGGCGTGCTTGCGTCAAGCAGCCCACCGACACCGGCCGGCGCCCCGGTGCCACCATCTCCAGGCGCTGCACCCTGAGCGCCGGGGTTGCTCGTCCCTCTTGGGAAGGTGCCCTGGCCGCCCGGGAAGGTGCCCCGGCCGCCCGGGAAGGTGCCCCGGCCGCCCGGGAAGGTGCCCTGGCCGCCGGGGAAGCCGGCTCCGTTCTGGGCCGCGCCGGGCGGCAGCCCTCTCGGCCCGCCGGCCGTCATACCGCCGCCACCCGGCCCGAACGACCCGGGCCCCGCGGTCGGGATCGACCCGGTGTGGGGGGTGGTCATGGTGTCGATGGCGTATGACGCCGGGCCGGCCAGCACGGCCGTCACGGCGACGGCGGCGACCGTGGTCCGCGCAAACCTCGTCAGGTGTCCGCCGGCGGCGAGCGCGAGAGCGCTCCCGATCCCGACCACCAGGATGAGCCAGCGCAACCAGGGGTAGAAGTCGGGGGTTCGGCTGAGCAGGACGAACGAGGTGACCACCGCCAGGGTGGTGGCGCCGGCGAGTGTCAGGGCTGCCGCCAGGTGGCGTCGATGCCGCCACAGGAGTGTGGCGCCGATGGCCACCACGGCCGCGATGGCCGGAGCGAGGGCGACCGTGTAGTAGGCGTGGAAGATGCCGCGCATGAAGCTGAAGGTGGCCGCCGTGACGAGCAGCCAGCAGCCGAACACGACAAGCCCCGCGGTCGCTCCGGCGTGCCGGTCACGAAGGGCCAGCCACAGACCTGCCACCAGCAGCAGGACGGCCGCGGGGAGCAGCCAGCCGACCTGACCTGCGACCTCGCTCGAGAGCATCCGCAGCCAACCGGTGCTGCCCCAGCCACCCGCGCCCCCGCCGGGACCTCCACCGCCGCCGACTGAGCCGGTCTCGTTGCCGCTGAGCCGGCCGAAGCCGTTGTAGCCGAGGACCAGCTCGAGGATGGAGTTGTGCTGCGAGCCGCCGATGTAGGGCCGGTCGGAGGCCGGCCAGAGCGCGACGATCGTGACCCACCAGCCGGCGCTGACCACAAGAGCCGCGAACGCAACGGCCAGGTCTCGCAACCGCATCGCGTAGCCATAGCCCTTGCCCGAGACCAGCAGGAAGGCCAGTGCGAAGCCGGGAAGGACGAGGAACGCCTGCAGCATCTTGGTCAGGAACGCGAAGCCGACGAGCATCCCGGCGACGGCGAGCCACCGCGTGGGATGACCTTTGCCGGCCGGCGCCCAGGTGGCTTGGATGGCTCGGAGAGTGGCGCCGGCGGCGCCGATCAGGAGCAGAACGAGCAGCGCGTCCGGATTGTTGAACCGGAACATCAGCGCGGCGACCGGTGTGAGGGCGAGCACCGCTCCCGCCAGCAGGCCGGCGCCGGCCGAGTCGACCGTCCGCCGTACCGTCGCGTAGAGCAGACCAACCGATGCGACACCCATGAGGGCCTGTGGCACGAGGATCGCCCACGAGCTCAACCCGAACGTTCGTACCGAGAGCCCAATGATCCACAGGGACATCGGCGGCTTGTCGACCGTGATGGAGTTCGCTGCGTCGGATGAGCCGAAGAACAAGGCCTTCCAGCTCTCCGAGCCTGCTTGTGCCGCAGCCGAGTAGAACGAGTTGGCCCACCCCGACGACCCAAGCCCCCAAAGGTCGAGGAACGCCGTGGCACTCAAGAGGCCGAACAGGGCGGGACGAACCCACCGCTCCTGCTCAACCGGGCCTTGCCAGACGCGGGTCAGAAAGGATCGTGACACCTTGGGTGCCGGGGTGGTGGACAAGGGGCGCGGCAGCGTCTCGATGCTCATGGTCGCCACTGTCGTCCGGCTGGCTGGCCGGGCTGTGTGGTTGCTCTGTGATCCCGCTGTGAACCTCCCCGCGGTCCCCACCTGCGAATTGCGGGAAAACGCAGGTTTCTCGCGCCTGAAAACCTGCGATTTCCCGCAATCGCGTGAGTCAGCGGCGACCGCGTCGGGCGCGTAGGTAGTCCGCGACGACGTACTCGCCGAGCCGGGAGAGGTCCGGAGTGAACACGCGTCCGGCGGCCCGACGAGCCACCGCGTCGACGAACCGCGCCAGCCCGGGGTCATCGCCCAGCATGAAGAAGTTGATCGCCGCGCCAAAGCGCGTCAGCTCGTCGACCTGTCTGACCGTCGCGCGGACCGTCTCGGTCGTCGTCGGCCAGTTGAAGTACGGCGACCCGTCGTCCAACAGGTGCGCCGTGGGCTCGCCATCGGTCACGACGAGTACGACGGGCTCGGCGTCGGGATGCCGGCGTAGATGCCGGCCGGCGATCATCAACGCATGCTGCAGGTTGGTGCCCTGCAGCCATTCGGGCTCGACCTCGGCCAGCTGCACGGGCGACAGTCGCCGGGCCAGCCGGTCGAACCCAACGACCTGGAGCGCGTCCCGCCGGAACCGGGTCGAGATGAGGTGGGAGAGTGCGAGCGCGGTCTGCTTCATCGGGCCCCAGCGACCCTCCTGCACCATCGAGTAGGAGAGGTCGACGCACAACGCGACGGCGGCCGTCGTACGCCGCTCTGTCTCCGCCACCTCAAAGTCCTCGACGGCCAGGGTCGCCGGGATGCCGGTGCCGCGGCGGAGCGCGTTGGAGACAGTGCGGACCGCGTCGATGGGCAGCTCGTCTCCGAAGCTCCACTCGCGGGTCAGGCCGGTGCGCTCGTCTGCCGAGCCGGTCCGGTGATCTTCGTGGTCGCCCGAGCCGGCGGCCTCGATCTGGGCGAAGACCTTCTTGAGCGCCGTCTCACCGAGGCGGCGAACGGCCCGCGGGGTCAGCCGGAGACCATCGTCGCCACGGGAGAGGAACCCTTGCCGCTCGAGCTCGCGCTCCATCTCCCGAAGCTCGCGGAAGTCCGCGGCGGCAGCACTGCCGAGGTGACTCTCGAGGAGGTCCACGTCGACGTCGTCGAGAGTGGCGCCGGGATGCCCCTGTGACAGCTGCTGCTGGAGCGCCTCGAGGTCGGCCAGCTCGGCGACGGCCTCCACGGCGTCGCTGTAGCCCATCGGCTCGCCGCCTGGCCGCATCTGGACGGGTCCACGGTCCGCACCGGGACGCAGTGCCCGCAGGTTGTCGGAGAGCTGGGCCATCTGCGAGGCGAGATCGGGGTCGGACATCGCTTCGCTCATCAGCTGGGCGAGCTGGGCGCGCTGCTCCGGCGAGAGCGACGCCATCATCCGGTCGGCGGCCGCCTGCCGACGGGCCAGTGCGTCGATGAGCTCATCGACGTTCTCCGGCTTCTCGGGGAAGAGGTCGCCGTGCTTGTCCATGAACTCGCGGAACCGGTCGGTGGTGTCTTCGCCGCGGGCATGGGCCGCGAGCAGGACGTTGAGGTCGGCGAGCATGTCCTTGACCGCGTCCAGCGCTGCGGGGTCGCCCGACTCGAGAGCCTGCTTCATCCCGGCGAACTGAGCGTCGAGCACCTCCCGCTGGAGCATCTGTTTGATCGACTCGTACGTCGCCCGGGCTTCCTGCGAGTGCCAGCTGTAGTCGCTCAGCGCGCGGACCGCCCCGGCGACGTCGTCGGGGAGGGTCTCGAGCTCCATCTCGTTCCAGCGCGCCTCGTCGGTCTCCTCGGAGCCCAACGTGTCCCGCTCCGCCGCCAGCGCCTGGTCGAGTGCCGCGCGAACCTGGTCGAGCGTCCCACCGAGGTCGCCGCGACGGCGAGCCGCCGCCCGCATTCGGCGGAGCCGCTCGGCGAGCGCGTCGAGACCACGGCGGCCGTCCATGCCCCGCCGAGCGAGATCACGCAGCGCCTCGCGGAGCGACCCGCCGGCGAGCACGTCGCGGCCGAGCTCGTCGAGGGCGGCGCGGACGTCGTACGGCGGAGCGAGCGGATCCGGCCCACCGCTCCAGGGGCTGTAGCGAAACCGGCCGGCTGCCACGGTCAGACCCCGTACACCGCGCGGCCGTCGACGGCTGCCTTGTCGATGCGCCGGGTCAGGTGCAGGCCTTCGAGGACCAGCTCGACCGCCGCGGCCACCTCTCCTTGGCTGGCCGCGTCACCGTGGCCGAGTCGTTCGAGCACCTTGGACAGGCCGGGGACCGTGCCGACTTGGTCGAGCAGCTGCTCCGCGGGTACGAGCTCACCGGTCTCGACAGTGGCACCTTCGGCGAACAGCTCGGTGAACCCCGACAGGTCCAGCCCGCCGAGGCGCTCCCGCCAAGTCTCGGCGGTGGCGACCCGCAGGAGGTGCTGGACGACCTCGATCTCCCGGGCCTCCTCACCCATCTCGAACTCCACCTTGCCGAGCAGGGTGGGGATCACGTTGGGTACGTCGCACACCCGCGCCACCGGGTCGTCCTCGCCGACGCGCGCACCCCGGCGTAGCGCCGACGCCGAGACCGCTTCAGCCGCGGCGATCGCGAACCTGGCGCTGACCCCGGAGCGCTGGTCGACCGAGGCGCTGTCGCGCAGCCCGCGCGTCAGTCGAGCGACGATCTCGAGCAGGTGCTCCGGCACTTCGGCGACCAGGACGGCCTCCTGGGTGATCACGTCGACCTCCTCGCTCACCTCGAAGGGGTAGTGCGTGCGGATCTCAGCTCCGAACCTGTCTTTGAGCGGGGTGATGATCCGGCCTCGGTTGGTGTAGTCCTCCGGGTTAGCGGTGGCGACGACAAGCAGGTCGAGGGGGAGGCGCAGCGAGTAGCCGCGCACCTGGATGTCGCGCTCCTCGAGCACGTTGAACATGGCGACCTGGATGCGCTCCGCGAGGTCGGGGAGCTCGTTGAGGCCGAAGATTCCGCGGTTGGCCCGCGGCAGCAGCCCGTAGTGGATCGTCTCGGGGTCGCCGAGGGTCCGCCCCTCTGCCACCTTCACCGGGTCGACGTCTCCCACGAGGTCGCCCACGCTGGTGTCAGGGGTGGCGAGCTTCTCGGTGTAGCGGTCGTCGCGATGCCGCCAGGCGACCGGCAGCTCGTCGCCGAGCTCGCCAGCGAGGCGACGGCAGCGCGTGCAGACCGGGTGGAACGGGTCGTCGTTGATCTCACAGCCCTCGACGACCGGGCTCCACTCGTCGAGCAGACCGAGCAGGGTCCGCATGACGCGAGTCTTGCCTTGGCCACGCTCGCCGAGCAGCACGAGGTCGTGCCCGGCAAGCAGTGCACTCTCGAGCTGGGGGATGACGGTGTCCTCGAAGCCGAGGATGCCGGGAAATGCCGTCTCACCGCTGCGGAGCCGATGGAGCAGGTTGGTGCGGATCTCCGCCTTGACCGGGCGCGGCTCGAAACCGCTCTCCCGCAAGGCACCAAGGGTGGTGGGCCTGGTCATGTGCTCAGACTAGGCCGGGGGGTGAAACTCCACCGCCGGCGAGATCTTGAAGACTTGCGGGGTGGACATGGGCGGTGCCTCTACCGGCAGCCGTAGCAGCGTCGACCGGTGTTGGACACCCTGCCCCGGTATGTCGGCCGGGTCGCGGACTGACGTCGTGCGGCGGCCCGGTCGCCGTACGAGATTCTCGGATGGTGGTGCCGGAAGTCTCGGATGGTGGTGCCGGAAGTCTCGGATGGTGGTGTCGGAAGTCTCGGATGGTGGTGCCGGAAGTCTCGGATGGTCAGGGGTGGCGGGCGGGGAGGCGGACCTGGACGGTGGTGTCGCCGGGAGCGCTGCGGATCTGGACATCGCCGTGGTGGGCGGTCACGATGGCCTGCACGATCGACAAGCCGAGGCCGGTGCCGCCGGAGGCTCGGGTTCGGGAGGAGTCCCCGCGCGAGAAGCGCTCGAACTCCTTGCCGGCGAGCGATGCGGGCATCCCCGGCCCGTCATCGTGGACGGTGACCAGGACGCCGTGGGGTAGGTCGCCCCGGCGCGGCACCGCAACGGCGGACACTGTCACCGTCGTGCCCTCCGGCGTATGCCGAATCGCGTTGGTGAGCAGGTTGGCGAACACCTGGTGGAGTCGGTCCCGGTCTCCCTCGACGTGGAGCGGTTCCGGCGCCAGCGTCAGCCGCCAGACGTGCGTGACCCCGAGCACCCTGGCGTCGTTGACCGCCTCGGCGAGCAGCCGCGAGACATCGACGTCGCCCCGCTCGAGGGGGCGCCCGGAGTCGAGCCGTGCGAGCAGCAGCAGGTCGTTCACGAGGGCCGCCATCCGCCCGGACTCCGCCTCGATCCGCCCCATCGCATGCATCATGACGCCCGGGTCGACCGACGCCCGTCGCGACAGCTCGGCATAGCCCATGATCGTGGACAACGGCGTGCGCAGCTCGTGCGAGGCGTCTGCAAGGAACTGCCGGACCTGCTGCTCGCTCTCGTGCCGGGTGTCGAGGGCTCGTTCCACATGGCCGAGCATGGCGTTGAGCGCTTCCCCGACCTGGCCGACCTCCGTGGACGGGTCCGTGAGCTCCGCCGGCACCCGGGCGGTAACCCCGACCTCGCCGGACTCCAGCGGCAGCTGAGTGACCTCCGTCGCGGTCGCGGCGACCCGACGTAGCGGAGCGAGCTGCCGACGTACCAGCCCCTGGCCGAGCACGGCCGCCAGCACCACGCCACAGACCACGAGGGCGCTCTCCCACAGCACCAAGCTCCTGACGGTGTCGTTCACGTCGGCAGTCGGCAGCCCGGTGACCGATCGGGAGCCCTGGTCCGGCAGCACGAGGACGCGGTAGCTGCCGAAGCTCAGCGAGACGGTCCGCGGGTGAGTGGACGGACCGAGCCCCGCCAGCAGGGCCGCGTCCGACCGCGTCACGCCGGTCAGGGTGCCGGCCTCGGTCACTACCACGGCGGACCGACAGGTGGGGTCGAACCGGCCGATCAAGGTGCCGGGAGCCTGTCCGAAGAAGAAGCCTGCCGTCCCACCCGGCGGTACGACGGCGCACGGCGCCTGCGCGAGGCCGCCGGGATCCCCGAGCGGCCCGTCACCTCCGCCGTCGTGCCGCTGTGAGGCGGATACCAGTTGGTCGTCCAACCGGCTGATCAGGAACTGCCGCAGGGCGATCGTGGTCACCGCACCGACCGCGACGCTCACGAAAGCGACGAGCAGGAGGGTGGACAGCACCAGCCGGGTGCTCAGCGAGCGTGGGGCCCATCGTCGTAAGCCAGGCCGCGGCGCGGTGTCGGTCAGCTCAGGATGCCGGCTTGAGGACATAGCCTGCGCCACGCTTCGTATGGATCATCGGCTCGCGCCCGGCGTCGATCTTCTTGCGCAGGTAGGAGATATAGAGCTCGACGACGTTGGCCTGACCACCGAAGTCGTAGTTCCAGACCCGGTCGAGGATCTGAGCCTTGGTGAGGACGCGGCGTGGGTTGCGCATCAGATAGCGGAGCAGCTCGAACTCCGTCGCCGTCAGCATGATCTCGTCCGCGCCCCGGGTCACCTCGTGGCTGTCCTCGTCCAGCGTCAAGTCCCCGACGGTCAGCACCGAGCTCGACGGGGCCGTCGCCGCGCCGGATCGCCGCATCAACGCCCGAAGGCGAGCGACGACCTCCTCGAGGCTGAACGGCTTGGTGACATAGTCGTCCCCCCCGGCGGTGAGCCCCACGACCCGGTCCTCGACGGCATCCTTGGCGGTGAGGAAGAGCACCGGCAAGGAGGGCACCCGATGGCGGATCCGGCGCAGCACCTCGAGACCGTCGAAGTCCGGCAGCATGATGTCGAGCACGGCGACGTCAGGAGACAGCTTGGTGGCCTGGCTGACCGCCGCGGCGCCGCTGTGGGCCACCGCCACGTCCCAGCCCTCGAGCCGGAACGCCATGCTCAGCAGCTCCGCGATGGTCGGCTCGTCGTCGACGACCAGGACCCGGACGGGCGACCCGTCGGACCGGGTGAGCCTGGGCCATGAGGCTGGTTCGGACGGGGTCACCTCCCGATCATCCCCCCCGGTCGTAGCCCTTTCCTATGAACCTCCTGTGGGTTGCCTGTGAGCGGTTCTGGTGACGCGGTACGGCGTCCGCCCATCGGGGGGTTATCGCGGCCGCCTGCCGAGCCGTCAGGTTCTTCCCGCCGAGCCGTCAGGTTCTTCCGGTCGAACCGTCAGGTTCTTACCTCCGAACCGTCAGGTTCTTACCTCCGAACCGTCAGGTTCTTACCTCCGAACCGTCAGGTTGTTCCGTCGAGCCGCCAGCTCTCGGTACGACTTCCGCGCGGCAACCCCCTGACGTCCGCCTGCACGGGTGCACCTGGCGCTCGCGTGCGCGAATGTCGGACGCAGTGAGCCGTCGTAGCCCCCACGTCCGACGAATCGCCATCTCCAGATTCGTCCCGGCGGCTCAGGAGGTATTACCGCGCACCGGGTCGGACGAATCCGCAGGAGGCCCGGTTCGGCGGGAAGAACCTGACGGTTCGACGGGAAGAACCTGACGGCTCGCCGGGAAGAACATGACGGTTCGGCGGGAAGAACATGACGGTTCGGCGGGAAGAACATGACGGTTCGGCGGGAAGAACATGACGGCTCGGCGGGGGAGTGAGCGGGTGCATCGGACTCGCGTCACGCCGTACTAAAGTCTGATTGTGGCTCGCTGGAGCCCTGAAGGCGTGCGGAGGCCTGGTGGCGGACTCGGGAGTGGTGGTGACCAACCGCGTCCTGACCTTGCCCAACCTGCTCAGCGCTGCCCGACTGCTCGGGGTGCCGCTCTTCCTCTGGCTGGTGTTGGGGCCGGAGGCCGACGGCTGGGCGCTCGTCGTGCTGATGATCTCGGGATTCACGGACTGGCTCGACGGCAAGCTCGCCCGGACCCTCAACCAGACCTCGAAGCTGGGACAGATCCTGGACCCGGTGGCCGACCGGCTCTATATCCTCGCTGTGGTCGTCGGACTGGCCATCCGCGACATCATCCCGATCTGGCTGGCTGTGCTGCTGCCGCTCCGCGACGTCTTCCTCTTCGCCCTCGTCCCGCTGCTGCGCACCCGGGGGTTCAGTGCTCTCCCCGTGCACTTCCTCGGTAAGGCCGCGACGGCCAACCTGCTCTACGCGTTTCCGCTTCTCCTGCTCGGAGACGGCAGCGGCACGCTCGCCAGGGTCGCGGACATCTTCGGCTGGGCGTTCGCGATCTGGGGCACCTGCCTCTACTGGTGGGCAGGCTGCCTCTACGCCTACCAGGTGGCCCAGATCATGCGGTCACCCCGGGCCTCACCAGAGGGGGCACCATGACCCCCGACACCGCCAGTCCCACGTCGACGCCCACCTCGGCGTACGTCGGGCTGCTCGACTCCATCACGTCGAACACCCTGGATCAGGACTACCGGGCGGCCGCGAACCGGCGCCGTGCGGAGTCCCGACCGCCTAGGCGGGTGCGCGGCATGACCGTGGCGCTCGTCGTGCTGCTGTTCGGCGGGATGCTCGGCATCTCTGCTCTGCGCACCCAGGAGCAGAAACCGGTCGTGGCGGCCGAGCGTGACCAGCTGGTGGCCCAGCTCCGCGCGCGGCAACACCACCTGGATGCCGCCCACCAGCAGCTCGCCACGCTCGAGGGCGAGGTGGCCGCCCTGCAGAGCAGTGCGAGCAGCAGCCGAGCCTTGCAACGACAGATCGACACGGCGACGACCCAGCTGGCCGGCATCGCCGGCACCTCCGAGGTCACCGGACCCGGGCTGGAGATCAGGGCCGACGACGCCCCCGGCGCCGGCGGGTCGACCGACGGCGGGGTGATCCTCGACAGTGACCTCCAGTCGCTCGTCAACGGGCTCTGGAGTTCCGGCGCGGAGGCGGTGGCGATCAACGGTAACCGGTTGACGAGCGTGAGCTCGATCAGGTTCGCCGGCCGGGCGATCACGGTCAACTACCGGTCGTTGACACCCCCCTACGTGATCGATGCGATCGGCAACCCGGATACGCTGCCTGCCCGGCTGCTCGAAACCCCGGCCGGCCAGGCGTGGCTGGGGCTGAAGCAGAATTTCGGTATCTCGTTCGACACCCAGACGAAGGACCAGCTCGTGCTGCCAGGTGACCCGACCGCCCAGGTCCGGCTGGCCCGGACGGCGGCTTCTCGATGATCCCGGTCATCGGTCTCGCCGTGGGGATCGCGCTCGGGCTGATCTTCGAGCCGTCGATCCCGGCCGCGTGGCAGACCTACCTGCCGATTGCCGTCGTCGCGGCCCTCGATGCGGTCTTCGGCGGCCTCCGGGCGTTCCTCGACGGCATCTTCGACGACAAGGTGTTCGCCGTGTCGTTCATCTCGAACGTGCTGATCGCGGCCCTGATCGTCTACTTGGGTGACCAGCTCGGCGTCGGCGGCCAGCTGTCGACCGGGGTGATCGTCGTGCTCGGCATCAGGATCTTCTCCAACGTCGCCGCGATCAGACGGCATATCTTCCATGCCTGAGCCTCCGCCGCCTCCCGCCCAGCCCGATCCGACACCTCAGGACGCGGCAGTCGAGGACACGGCTGTTGAGGACGTGGCAGTCGTCGACCCGGCCGCGCCGAGCACGGGTGACTCCACGGGCGGCAAGGGCGGTCCCACCCCCGGGGTGCGTCGGCTGCTGTCCGCGCTCACGTCACGTCCCAGCCGTGGCCAGCTCATCGCCGCTGCGCTGCTCGCCCTGCTCGGCTACGCCGCCGCCGTCCAGATCCAGCTCACCCACAGCACCAACGCCTTCGTCGGACAGCGCCGCGAGGACCTGATCGAGCTGCTCGACTCGCTGTCCGGCGCCTCGGACCGAGCCCAGCAGCAGATCAGCGATCTCCAGTCGACGCGAGACCAGCTGGAGTCGAGCTCGAGCAGTCGGGCGGCCGCCATCGCCGACGCCCAGCGGCGGCTCGACGACCTGAAGATCCTGGCCGGGACCGTCGGCGCCACCGGCCCCGGGGTCACGGTCACCGTCGACGACCCGGAAGCCTCGGTCACCGCCGCCAGCATGCTCAACGGCATCGAGGAGCTGCGAGACGCGGGCGCGGAAGCGATCCAGATCAACGACTCCGTGCGGGTCGTCGGGTCGAGCTACATCACCGGGAGCCCCGGCGCCCTGGCCGTCGACGGGAAGCCCGTGCATGCGCCGTACGTGATCCGGGCGATCGGCTCCGCGCACACGTTGAGCGAGGCCGTCGGGTTCCCTGGTGGGCTGGCCGACGAGATCTCCTCCCTGGGCGGCAAGGTGACCGTCCAGGAGCAGGACACGGTCGACATCACGGCGTTGCATACGGCCGACCAGCCTCAGTACTCTCACCCAACCGGCCAGTAGTGACTCTGAAGGAGCCCGCGTGATACCCGAGAACCTGCATTACACCGCTGAGCACGAATGGGTCGACGGGTCCGGGGAGCCGGGTTCGACGGTCCGCATCGGCATCACCGACTTCGCGCAGGACGCGCTCGGTGACATCGTCTATGTCAACCTGCCCGACGTGGGGACCGAGGTCGCCGCGGGCGACGTGATGGGCGAGCTCGAGTCCACCAAGAGTGTCAGCGATCTCTTCGCACCGGTGGGGGGCACGGTCGCTGCTGTCAACGACGCTCTGTCGGACAACCCCGAGCTGTGCAACAGCGACCCGTACGGCGACGGCTGGCTCGTCGACCTCACCGTGGGGGAGGGCGCGGGTGCCGACTCCCTGCTCGCGGCTGCTGACTACGAGAAGGCGGTAGCCTCACAGTAGGGTCGGGGGAACGTGTCTCATCGCTGCACGGCGCGCGTCTACGACGCGTGAGGGAGGAAATGATGCCGTACTGCACGGAATGCGGGCACCAGAACCCGGAGGGGTCGCGGTTCTGCTCGAACTGCGGCCACCGGCTGGCCCGGTCGGAGCCACCCGTCGACTCGACCTCGACGCTGAGCTACGGCGGCCCCGATCGCGGTGACGCGGAGGACGAGGGCCGGCTCACGCCGGAGGAGCAGGCTGCGGTTGAGTCACTCCCCGACGGCAGTGCCCTGCTCGTCGTGCAGCGAGGACCGAGTGCCGGCAGCCGTTTTCTCCTCGACACCGACGAGGTGTCAGCGGGACGCCATCCCGAGAGCGACATCTTCCTCGATGACGTGACCGTGAGCCGGCGACATGCCGTGTTCCGGCGTACGTCGGACGGATATCTGGTGGCCGATGTCGGCAGCCTCAACGGGACCTATGTGAACCGCGACCGGATCGACGAAGTGCTCCTCTCAGGCGGCGACGAGGTGCAGATCGGCAAGTACCGGCTCGTCTACTTCACTGGCGCGTGATGGCCCCGAGCGGGCCGGCTCGGCCCGCCGGACGCATGAGTATCGGAGAGGTGCTGCGCCGCCTGCGCGATGACTTCCCCGACGTCAGCATCTCCAAGATCCGGTTCCTCGAGGCCGAAGGCCTCATCGAGCCGCAGCGGACGGCCTCGGGCTACCGTAAGTTCAGCCAGGCCGACCTGGAGCAGCTGCGCTATGTGCTGACAGCGCAGCGTGACCATTACCTGCCCCTCAAAGTGATCCGCGAGCACCTCGACGCGATGGCGCGCGGTCTCGAACCTCCCGCCGCCGCGGGCGAGGCGCCACGAGCCCCCAGAGTCGCCCCGGTATCGGTGGAGCGGGGGCTCGAGAAGCGCGTCCCCGAGCTGCGGATGTCGCGGGCCGAGCTGCTGGCCAACTCCGGGCTCACCGACGCCCAGCTCGCGCAGCTTGACGAGTTCGGTCTGGTGCGCGCCCGGCCGGGAACCTCCGACTACGACAACGACGCGCTCACGGTCGCCACCACGGTCGCCTCCCTCGCCACGCACGGGCTGGAGCCGCGACATCTCCGGATGTTCAAGACGGCGGCCGACCGGGAGGTCGGGCTGGTGGACCAGGTCGTCGCGCCCGTTGCCCGCAGTCGCGACGACGCGACCTCCGAACGTGCCCAGCGGCTTCGCGACGAGCTCACCGCGCTGGTCGTGGATCTGCACACAGCACTTGTCGCGGCCGCCATGAAGAGCCACCCGTGAGTCTGCCGCTGGCGGGCCGGATGCGAGGTACTGTTAAAACGTGCGAGAGGTCGAGGTAGTCGGAGTGCGCGTGGAGATGCCCTCCCAGCAGCCCATCATCCTGCTTCGCGAGGCATCCGGGGAGCGCTATCTGCCGATCTGGATCGGTGCCGTCGAGGCGACCGCGATCGCGTTCGCGCAGCAGGGCGTCGTACCGCCCCGGCCGATGACGCACGACCTGCTGAAGGACATCCTGGAAGCCACCGGCAACGAGCTGAGCGAGGTGCGCATCACCGAGGTGAAGGACGGCGTCTTCTACGCCATCTTGGTGCTCGCCGGCTCGATCGAAGTGAGTGCCCGGCCGTCCGACTCCATCGCGCTCGCGCTGCGAACCGGGAGCCGGATCGTCTGCAGCGACGACGTCCTCGAAGAGGCCGGTCTCGCCGTACCCGATGACCAGGAGGAAGAGGTCGAGAAGTTCCGCGAGTTCCTCGACCAGATCACCCCGGAGGACTTCGTCCCCGAGCAGGAGTGAACCTCAATCTCTACCTTTGGTTGATACTTGCGACACGCGACCGAGTTGCCTCGGGTTCGTTGACCCCACCCTCGCGACGCCGTACCGTCAGAGACGAACTTCCTCGCTGTAACTTCACCGGTGTGTCGCTGCGTCGAGGACTGCAGACCTTTGGAGGTCACCGTGCACCCTGACGACAGGCCGGTTTCGCCCGACTCGACCACCCTCGAGCAGCACGCACACGAGGCGAACCGCCAAGGTCTGCTCTTCGACGACGACGTGGCGCCGATGCCCGATGACGTCGGCTATCGCGGCCCGACGGCGTGCAACGTCGCCGGCATCACCTACCGCCAGCTCGACTACTGGGCGCGAACCGGGCTGGTGGAGCCCACGGTTCGCACGGCGGGCGGCTCCGGCACCCAGCGGCTCTACTCGTTCCGCGACGTGCTGCTGCTCAAGGTGATCAAGCGGCTTCTCGACGCCGGCGTCTCGCTTCAGCAGATCCGCAGCGCCGTCCACCATCTGCGCGAACGCGGCACCGACGACCTCACCGGGGTCACCTTGATGAGCGATGGCGCGAGCGTCTACGAGTGTCGCTCCGCCGACGAGGTGATCGACCTGCTGCAAGGTGGTCAGGGCGTCTTCGGAATCGCGATCGGCGGCGTCTGGCGCGAGATCGAAGGGTCGCTCGCGGAGCTGCCGAGCGAGCGGGCCGAGCGCGCCACGGAGCCCCACCCGAGCGACGAGCTCGCGGCACGGCGGCACGCGCGCCTCTCCGGCTGACACGCGTCGCGCGGCGCACCCGGAGCAAGAGTCGCGGCATCACCGACCAGCGCTGGTAGGGTGGTCGAGCCGCAACAGTCGCGCGGGAGAGTCCGGACATCGTGCCGGCGCCGAAGGGGCAAATCCTCCCCGGAACCTCTCAGGCACCCAGGACCGTGCAGGCCGGCACCTCTGGAGTGAGTCCGCGACAGAGGGGGAGGCTCGTCGATCCATGGTGGGAGCCTCCCGTGACCAAGCAGCCTTCGATTGCCTCCCTGTCCGCCACCCCGTTCGTACGCCGGCATATCGGACCGGATGCCGAGGAGCAGCAGACGATGCTGGCCAGCCTCGGCTACGACAGCCTCGCCGACCTGGTCTTCGCCGCGATGCCCGACCGGATCCGGGGTGCGTCCGACCTCGCGCTGCCGCCCGCGCTGACAGAGGCCGACGCCCTCGAGGCGCTGCGCGTGCTAGCCGGGCGTAACAACCCCCATGTCCCGATGATCGGGCTCGGCTACTCGGGCACCATCACTCCCGCCGTGATCCGGCGCAACGTGCTCGAGGACCCTTCCTGGTACACGGCCTACACGCCCTACCAGCCGGAGATCTCGCAAGGTCGGCTGGAGGCGCTGCTGAACTTCCAGACGACCGTCAGCGACCTCACCGGCCTGCCGACGGCCAACGCGTCCCTCCTCGACGAGGGAACCGCGGCAGCCGAGGCCATGACGCTCGTCCGGCGGGCCAACCGCGCGAACAGCTCCCGGCGGTTCGTCGTCGACCAGGACTGCCTTCCCCAGACCATCGCCGTCGTGTCGACCCGGGCCCGCGCGATGAACATCGAGGTCGTCGTCTCCGACGTCTACCAGGACCTCCCCGAGGACGACTTCTGTGGGGTGCTCGTCCAATACCCGGGCACGAGCGGTCGCGTCGTCGACCCCCGACCGGTGATCGAGCAGGCCCACGCGGCCGGCGCTCTCGTCGCCGTTGCGGCTGACCTGCTGGCGCTCACCGTGCTGGAGGCACCCGGCACCATGGGTGCCGACGTGGTGCTCGGGTCCAGCCAGCGATTCGGGGTCCCGCTGTTCTACGGCGGACCGCACGCGGGCTTCATGTCCGTGGCCGCCGGACTCGAGCGTCATCTGCCCGGGCGCCTCGTCGGAGTCTCCGTCGACGCCGAGGGCCACCCGGCATACCGGCTGGCCCTGCAGACCCGGGAGCAGCACATCCGCCGCGACAAGGCGACCTCCAACATCTGCACGGCGCAGGTTCTCCTTGCGGTGGTGGCGGCCATGTACGCCGTCTACCACGGTCCCGACGGCTTGCGGCGGATCGCGATGCGCACCCACCGGTACGCCGCTGTGCTCGCCGCGGCGCTGCGCGACGCCGGGCTCGAGGTCGAGCATGAGAGCTTCTTCGACACGGTCGCGGTGCGAGTCCCCGGATCCGCCGCCGCCGTCGCAGCCCGGGCTCGCGGTCTCGGCCTTCACTTGAGGGTGACAGATGCCGATCACGTCGGCGTCTCGCTCTCCGAGCTGACCACCGGCGCCCATGTCACCCGGGTGCTGGCCGCCTTCGAGGTCCCGGAGGTCGACCTGGACGCCCTCGATGCGGCGACGTCGGACGCGCTGCCGGCCGAGCTGCGCCGCAGCACCGAGTACCTCACCCACCCGGTCTTCCACTCCTACCGCTCCGAGACCGACCTGCTCCGCTACCTGCGGCGGCTGTCCGACCGCGACTACGCGCTCGACCGCGGGATGATCCCGCTGGGCTCCTGCACGATGAAGCTCAATGCCACCGCCGAGATGGAGCCGATCAGCCTGCCCGGCTTCGCCGACCTGCACCCGTTCGCGCCGGCCGAGGACGCCCTCGGATACCACGACCTGATCCAGCAACTCGAGGGCTGGCTCGCCGAGGTGACCGGCTACGCGGCCGTCTCGATCCAGCCCAACGCCGGGTCACAGGGCGAACTGGCCGGGTTGGTCGCGATCCGCGGCTACCACCGGGCGAACGGGCAGCCGGAGCGCGACGTCTGTCTCATCCCCTCCAGTGCCCACGGCACCAACGCGGCTTCGGCAGTGATCGCCGGCATGCGGGTCGTGGTGGTCAAAGCCGCGGAGGACGGCGCGATCGACCTCGACGACCTCCGCACCAAGTGCGAGACGCATGACGCCGAGCTGGCCGCCATCATGGTGACCTACCCGTCGACCCACGGCGCCTTCGAGAACACGATCACGGACCTCTGCGAGATCGTCCACGATCATGGTGGCCAGGTCTATATCGACGGCGCGAACCTCAACGCGCTCCTCGGACTGGCAAAGCCCGGAAGGTTCGGCGGCGACGTCTCGCACCTCAACCTCCACAAGACCTTCTGCATCCCGCACGGTGGCGGCGGGCCGGGCGTGGGTCCGGTCGCCGTGGCGGCGCACCTGACGCCGTACCTCCCGAGCCACCCCGCTCATCCCGACCCGGCCCGGCGTAACGGGATCGGGCCACTCACCTCGGCCCCGTTCGGGTCGGCGGGCATCCTGCCGATCTCCTGGGCCTACATCGCGATGATGGGTGCCGAGGGGCTCACGGAGGCGACCCAGGTGGCGATCCTGTCCGCCAACTACATCGCCCACCGGCTCCAGAAGCATTTCCCGGTCCTCTACAAGGGCCACGGAGAGCTGGTCGCCCACGAGTGCATCCTGGACGTCCGTGGCGTGACGAAGTCGAGTGGGGTCACCGTCGACGACATCGCGAAGCGGCTCGTCGACTACGGCTTCCATGCCCCGACGATGAGCTTCCCGGTGCCCGGCACGTTCATGGTGGAGCCGACCGAATCGGAGAGCCTCCCCGAGCTCGACCGCTTCTGCGACGCCATGGTGGCGATCCGCGGAGAGATCGACGATATCGAGCAGGGCCGCATCGAGCTCGCCGACAGCCCGCTGCGGCACGCTCCGCACACCACCTTCGCGCTGACAACGGAGTGGCCGCGGCCGTACACCCGTGAGGTGGGTGCCTTCCCCGCCGGGCACACCCCGGACAAGTACTGGGCTCCGGTCGCGCGCATCGACCAGGCGTACGGCGACCGGCACCTGGTCTGCTCCTGCCCGCCCCCCGAGTCCTTCGAGCAGTGACGGCCAGCGCCGTTCTCGCGCCGACCGCCTGGCGACTCGAGGGGCTGGTCGCCAACGAGCAGGTCAACGGTCGGCTGCCCAGCATCGTCGCGGGGCTGGTCCGGGACGGCGCCCTGGTGTGGTCGACGGGTCGGGGAAGGGTCACGGCCCGCGGGGGACGGACGAGCCGACCGGGCAGACGCAGTACCGGATCGGCTCCATCACCAAGACCCTGACCGCTGTGCTGGTGATGCAGCTCCGCGACGAGGGAGCCCTCGACCTGTCGGATCGGCTCGACCTGCACCTGCCGGGAGCGCCGTTCGGTGACCGCACACTCCGCCAGCTCATGTCGCACGTGTCGGGGATGTCCGCGGAGCCACCCGGCCCCTGGTGGGAGCGGAGCCCCGGCGTGACCTACGACGTGCTGAGCGAACGCCTCGACCCGCCCCTCACCGTGCTCCCACCTGGGCAGCAGTTCCACTACTCCAACGTGGCCTTCGCGTTGCTCGGGGAGCTGGTCGCCCGCCGGCGGGCAATGTCTTGGGCCGATGCGCTCGACGACCGGCTGCTGACACCCTTGGGGATGAGCCGGACCGGCTACCTGCCGACGCCACCGTCCGCCAGCGGGTTCAGCGTGGATTCCTTCGCCGGGACACTCACCGACGAGCCGAGCCACGACTCCGGAGCCATGGCACCGGCCGGCCAGATCTGGAGCACGGTCGACGACCTGGCCCGCTACGCCGCGTTCCTCGCCGAACCCGACCCCAAGGTCCTCTCACCCGACACGCTGCGGGAGATGACCGCGGTCCAAGCCGGTTCACCCGACGATGCCCTCGCCGGTGCCTATGGTCTCGGGTTCCGGCTGGCCGTCGCGGCCGACCGCACCTACGTCGGGCACACGGGCTCGATGCCGGGCTTCCTGGCCGGTTTGTTCGTCGACCGCAGCCGCAGAACGGCGGCAGTCTGCCTGACCAACGGGGCCACCGGCTTGCGGGCTCAGGGGCTGCCACTCGACCTGCTGGGGTCGCTCGAGGAGCTGGAGCCCACTCCGCCGCGGACCTGGATTCCCCACGACCACGTCCCGGACGCCGTGCTCGACGTGCTGGGTCTCTGGCACTGGGGCAACGAGGGACTGCTGATGTCCTACGAGGGCACCGAACTGGTGTCTCGGACGCTCGGGTCCACCGACGCGTGGTGCACCTACCGACCGCACGGGCCCGACCGGTTCGTCGGCACCTCGGGCTACCACACGGGCGAGACGCTGGCTGTCGTCCGTCGTGACGACGGGTCGGTCAGTCATCTCGAGTGCGCGACGTTCATCTTCACCCGGACGCCCTACGACCCGCAGGCTCCCATTCCCTCCTGACCGCCGAGCCGTCAGGTTCTTCCGGTCCAGCCGTCAGGTTCTTCCGGTCGAGCCGTCAGGTTCTTCCGGCCCAGCCGTCAGGTTCTTCCGGTCGAGCCGTCAGGTTCTTCCGGCCCAGCCGTCGGCAAGCGGGTCCGCTGGTGTCGCGCCTGGCGGAGCGTCGAGGATGGTGGCGTGACGACACCGGCACCGCGACTGCACGAAGACGAGGTCGCCATCGACACGGCGCTGGCTCGTCGGCTGCTGGAAACCCAGCTGCCGGCGTTCGGCGGGCGGCTGCTTCGCCGGATCTCATCGGGAGGCACCGACAACGCCGTCTTCAGGGTGGGCGACGACTGTGCGCTCCGGATGCCGTTGCATCCGGGCGGCGTGGCGGGTCTGCTCAAGGAGCAGCGCTGGGTCGCTCGGCTTGCTCCGCACCTGTCCCTGGCGGTGCCCGAGATCCTGGCGATCGGTGAGCCGGACGAGGGATATCCGTTTCCGTGGGCGGTCCTGCGCTGGCTTCCCGGGGAGGACGCCCTGGTGGGGCGGGTCGACTCCACGCACGAGCTCGCCCTCGCGCTGGGACGCTTCGTGCGGGAGTTGCAGGCCATCGACATGACGGACGCACCCGCTCCGGGCGCGGACGGATTCGTCAGGGGGCTTCCCCTCGCCGGTCGCGACGCGACGTTCCGTGCGGCGCTTGCCCGGTGTGACGGCCTGCTCGACCTCGAGCTGATGGCTGAGATCTGGGACGATGCTCTCGCGGCACCGCCATGGGAGGGGCCTCCCGTCTGGTTGCACGCCGACTTGCTGCCCAGCAACCTCCTGCTTCGAGATGGTCACCTCGTGGGGGTCTTGGACTTCGGGGCGATGGCCACCGGAGACCCGGCGTACGACGTCACGCCGGCTTGGCAGGTTCTCGACGGCGACACTCGATCCGTCTTCCGCGACACCGTGGAGGTCGACGACGCAACCTGGCGGCGTTCCCGCGGGCTCGTCGTCTCAGGCGCTGTCATCGCGCTGCCCTACTACCTGGACACCAACCCGTCGATGGTGGCGACCGCTCGCCGAGGCATCGCCGAGGTCATCGACGAGATCGGCCGTTAGGGTGCCTGCAGACGACCACACGAGGAGCTCGGCGGATCTGCTCACGAGCGAGGATGCTCGCGCGTCTCTCCGGTGGGCCGGTGACGCCTGGGGCAGGTCGATTCGAGACGTGCGGGTCCTGCGTGGCGGCTGGACGTCGTCGATGTTGCGACTTGAGGCCTCCGACGGTGAACGAGCCGTGCTGCGCATGATGACCGAGGAGCCATGGCGTAGGCACGCGCAAGCTCTGCTCGCGAGGGAGTCTGACATCCAGCGGCAGCTGAGTGGCACCGACATCCCGGCGCCGGAGACCATTGCCTTGGACACGCATGAAGCGGACAGCCGGCCGCCCGTGCATCTCATGTCATGGCTGCCTGGGTCGCTCGAGCTGGTGCGCTCCAACGACAGGGTGCTCGACGGTGCCGCGAGGACGTTGCGGTCAATCCATCGGCACCGTCCTCACGTCGGTGCACGCCCGAGGACATACGAGTCCTGGGCGATGCCAGCCAAACGTCGAGTCCCCGACTGGGCGCGCACGCCTGCTGTCTGGGTGGAGGCCTTCGGGGTCCTCGAGAAGGACCCGCCGTCGTACCGAGGCACGTTCCTGCACCGCGACTTCCACCTTGGCAACCTTTTGTGGGCGGCCGACCAGGTCACCGGAGTCGTCGACTGGGTCGAGACCTCATGGGGACCGGCCTGGCTCGACGTCGCCCACATGAGGACTTACCTGGCCATGCTCCACGGTGAGCAGGCCGCCGTCCGTTTCGCTGGGGCTTATCAGTCGGTGAGGGATATCGCCGGGGCCTGCCTCGGAGATGAGATCTATTGGGACGTCCTGGACATCGTCGGGTATCTGCCTGACCCGACGAAGGTCGTCCAGCCATGGCGAGACCTCGGACTCGACGTGAGCGACTCGGTGGCGCGGGCCCGACTGGAACGGCACCTCGCCGCAGTGCTGGGCTCGTGAGGCCGGGCCTTCGTCGGTAGCCGGCGCGGAGGTCTTTCTGGGCCAGATCGCGCTGAGCTGGAGGCGATGTCCGACAACGGACGCAGCAACGATCACCATGAAGTCGCCGCCCGACATGGCGAAGCTGCCGGTCAGCAGTATCCGCACATCACCGGCTTCGGCAGCGATACCGAGGAGGGCTTCAACGAGCTCGGGATCTGATCAACCGGTGGCCCACGTCCGTTATGGGCTGCCAGGTACGACGGCCGCGAACCTGGTCGCGACCGCCTCGATCGCCAGCGGGCCGACCCGGCAGCACCCTCCGACATAGCGAGCGCCTGCCTCGACCCACCTCTCGGCGAGCGCGGGGTCGTATCCGGAGTCGCCGACCCACCGACGACCGGCTGCGTCCCACGACTCTCCACTGTTCGGGTAGGCGACAGCAGGCTTGCCGGTGACCTGAAGGGCGAGTCGCACCGCCTCGAGGACGTCGGCCGGAGACCGGCAGTTGACGCCGACCGCGAGGACGTTGCTCGCGGACGCGGGGACGGCGAACGCGTCGGACAACGGCTGGCCGGCGCCGGTGAGCAACCCGTGACCCGAGAAAGAGAACCACGCAGGAAGGCCGAGTCCATCGAGCAGCTCCACCAAGACCTCGGCCTCGGCGATATCCGGGATCGTCTCGATCGCCAACAGATCCGGTCCCGCCGCCGCCAGCAGTTCCAGCCGGGGCAGGTGGAAGTCGCGCAAGGCGGCGGGGGTGAGACCGTAGCGGCCGCGGTACTCCGACCCGTCGGCGAGGACGGCGCCGTACGGCCCGACCGAGGCCGCCACCCACCTCACCGTCCCGTCGGACGCCAGCTCATCGCGAACCTCCCGCGCCACGGTCACGCTTCGAACGATCAGCGCCGCCGCCTCGTCCCTGTCCAGTCCGGCGGCCATGAAGCCTGGGACGCTCGCCTGGTAGCTCGCCGTGGTCGCCACCCGAGCGCCAGCCTCGTAGTACGACCGATGGACGGCGGCCACCTCCTCGGCCGCGCCCCGCAGCACCCCTGCGGTCCACAGGGCACCTGACAGGTCGTGGCCGCGCTCCTCGAGCGCGTTGGACATGCCACCGTCGAGGATGACAACGCCTGTTTCGTCACCTCGTGCAGATTCCGTCAGGTGCGGGCCTGTTGCTGTCACCACACCAGTCTCCCTCGCGGGCGCCTCACCAAGGCCGACCGCCGGGATGAAATCTCGGGCACGATGAGGTGCTCTTCTCGGTTCGTCCGGCCGACCGCCGTACAGAATCCGCGCGCTCGGTCAGACGAATCCGGGAATGTCAGGCTCGCCCACGAACGGCGCCGCCACGGGGTTCAGCTGGCTTGGCTGACGCTGGACATGTTGAAGTCCGGGATGCGTAGCGCCGGGGTGGCCGTCCTCGGGAAGAAGTCGCCCCACTCGCGCGAGAACGATCGTTCGGTCGCACCCGCCTCCGAGAACCGCCCCAGCAGCGAGACAGGACTCTCGTTGAACCGGAAGTTGTTGACCGCGCCGACGACCTCGCCGCCCTCGACCAGGTAGGCGCCGTCGCGGGTGAGCCCGGTCAGCAGCAGTTCCTGCGAGTCGACCTCCCGGATATACCAAAGGCAGGTGAGCAGGAGCGCCCGCTCGGACGATGCCACCAGGTCGTCGATCGAGCCCGCGCCGCCGTCGACTTCCAGCAGCAGGTTGTCGACCGGGGGAGTCAGAGCCAGGCCTGTGGTGGCGGCAGTATGGCGCGACGTCGGCAGGGCCGTCAGGACACCGTCCCGGATCCAGTCTGTCGGTCCGACCGGCAACCCGTTGTCGAACACGCTGCTTGACGAGTCGGAGCCGCGGCAGGCGACGAAGGGGATGGCGCCGAGACCTCGACGACCCGGGTCCGAGAAGACACGGACGCCGGGCTTGGCCAGCCGCTGCCCGATCTTGGTGCCACCACCGGGCGCGCTGAAGACGGTGCGGCCCTCGTCGGCGTCCCGCCCGCTCGAGACGAAGTAGGCGTAGATCAACAGATCGGCCACAGCGGTGGGCGGGAGCAGCGTCTCGTAACGACCGGCGGGCAGGTCGACGCGGTGCGCCGCCCAGCCGATGCGGCGTACCAGTTCGGCGTCGAGGGACGGCACGTCGACGTCGGAGAAGTCCTCGGTGGCCAGGCCGACCCATGACGAGGTCGACAGGTCGACGGGCTTCCCTGTCACGCCGACGTGACCGGTCGGCTGCTCGTGACGAAGCCGGAGTCCGCCCGAGGTGCCCAGGTACGTCGTCTCGACCGCATGCTCGGCGTAGCCGTAGAGCAGTCGGTCCTGCGACCGGGCACGGGCGAAGGCCTCACCCAGATCCGTCGCGAACGTGTCGAACACCGCGATGCTCGTGGCACCCGGTTCGTCGCCCCAGGTGGCGCTCTCCTCACCGGCGACCAGATCGTTGGCGTCGTCGGCGGGGGACGCATCCTTGGCGGCCGAGTCTGCGCGCGCCACCAGGTCGGTGACCTCATCGAGCGATGTCGCCGGTTGAGTGACCACTCCGGCAGAGGTGCCGGTCGCGCCGGCCACCTGCGAGACGACCGTGACCTGACAGGTGGTCATCACCCCGTTGGTCGTCAGTGAGTTGTTGGCCCATCGGAGGTTGGCAGACGAGGTCTGGCGCAGCAGCACGATGCAGTGGTCGGCCTTGGATGCCTCCAGCGCATGGTCGACGAGCGCCTGGGCGGTGGCCATCAGTGGCTCCCCTCACTCGTGGTGTTGAGCACGCGGATGCCGCGGAACAGGGCCGACGGGCTGCCGTGACTCACCGGTGCGACCTGACCCGGCTGAGCCTTTCCGCAGTTGAGCGCGCCCTGCAGTCGCCAGGTGGATGCCCCGCCAACGGCCTCCATCGCCCCCCAGAAGTCCGTCGTCGTCGCCTGGTAGGCCGCGTCGCGCACCTGACCTCGAAGCTCACCGTCGCGGATCTCTACGAAGCGTTGTGCGGTGAACTGGAAGTTGTAGCGCTGCATGTCGATGCTCCACGAGTTGTCGCCGACGACATACAACCCACGTTCCACTCGCCCAATCAGGTCCTGCGTCGTCGTCTCGTCGGCGGCCGGCAGCAGGGAGACGTTGGCCATCCGCTGGATCGGGGTGTGCCCGGGCGAGTCGGCGAACGCGCACCCCCGCGACCGGTCCCACCCCATCAGGGCTGCCATCCGACGGTCCGTCTGGTAGCCGACCAGCACCCCGTCTCGGATGAGGTCCCACGACTGGGTTGCGACTCCCTCGTCGTCGTAGCCGATCGTCGCAAGGCCGTGCTCGACGGTGCGGTCACCCGTGACGTTCATGCATTCCGAGCCATAGGTGAGAGTGCCGAGCTTGTCGAGCGTGGCGAACGACGTCCCGGCGTAGTTGGCCTCGTAGCCGAGGGCCCGGTCGAGCTCCGTCGCGTGGCCGACGCTCTCGTGAATCGTGAGCCACAGGTTGGTCGGGTCGACGACCAGGTCGTAGCTGTCCGCCTCGACCGAGGGCGCGGCGAGCTTCGCCGCCAGGTGCTCCGGCAGCTCGGCGAGCTCACGATCCCAGTCATGGATGTCGCCGGTGAGGTATTCCCAGCCCCGTCCGACGGGGGCGGCGACCGTCCGCATGGAGTCGAGAATGCCCCGCGACTCGTCGGCTCCGTAGACCTCCAGCGTGGGTTCGAGGCGCACCCGCTGCTGGAGCGTGGACGTGCCGTGGGAGTCGGCGTAGTACTTGCTCTCGATGACCTGGGCGACGGTCGCGCTCACGTGGTTGACGGCCTCGTGGCGAAGCAGCCGGTCACTCCAGTCGGCCAGCAGCGCCACCTTGTCAGCTGTCGGCACCGAGAACGGGTCCACCTGGTATGACGAGAGCCAGGTCTGGTCGGGATAGCTCGGCTCGTCTGCCAGCTCGATGCGCTCGGCCGTGATTGCCTTCGCCACCATGGCCACGCTGATCGCCTGTTCGGCGAGGCGCACCGCCTCCTCCACCGTGAGCGCGGCGCCGGCGGCGAACCCCCAGGTGCCGTCGAGCACGACGCGAACGGCCATGCCGATGTCCGTGTCGACCGACGCGTCGACAAGTGACGCGTCGAGAAGCTTGAGCCGCTGTCCTCGAACCCGCTCGATCCGCACGTCGCAGTGACTGGCGCCGAAGTCGAGTGCCCGGTTCAGTGCCGCGGCGGACAGTTCCTGACGGGGGAGCGCGACGAACGACGGGTCCAGCTCACGTACGGCGGGCATGCCGGGAAGCCTAACAACTCCGGGTCCGACGGGCCGGGCGAGGTGAACGGCCGGAGCCCGGGCCAGCTCGACGTCGCCGAGACTCAGACGCTGAGGTGTCCGAGCGCCTCGGCCTGCCCGTCGGTGGGGCGGTGCGGGGCGATGACCTCTCCGTTGGGAAGCACTTCGCCGGTGTCCTCGAACAACAGCACGCCGTTGCACAGCAGGCTCCAGCCCTGCTCAGGATGAGTCGCCACGGTATGGGCGGCCTCGCGATCGGGCGCGTCTGCCCCCGGGCAGCGAGGCTCGTGCCGACAGGGACCGCCACGTTCTGCGTCTATCACCCTTCTAGTCTGCATCGCGGACGGCCTACTTGCTGAATTCTCTACTATCTCACCGTGTCGCGGGCCGCCGCTGGACTCGGGGCGTTGGGGAACAAGACGACCGGATCGCCGAATCACTGTCTCCCCGCACCAGGGACGAGGTCTGACGTTGCCGTTGACGTTCGACGGCCCGCTTCTCAGGTCGTGGCCAGCTCGCAGCTGGATCCGTGGCCGGTCGCCGTGACGTGGAGCTGGACCGGGAACCGGGCTCGTAGCTCACCCAGATGGCTCACCAACCCGATGCTCCTGCCGCCGGAGCGGAGGGCGTCGATCTCGTCCAGCACCTCGTCCCGGGTGTCGTCGTCGAGGCCACCGAAGCCCTCGTCGACGAAGAGAGTGGAAAGCTCCGTGTTGCCGCTCTCCTGGGTGACGACATCGGCGAGCCCGAGCGCCAGGCTGAGGCTGACGTAGAACGACTCGCCGCCGGACAGCGTGGCCGGGTCCCGAGTCCGGTCGGTATGCCGGTCGCACATGACGAGGCCGAGCCCGCCGCGGCTGTCCCCAGCGTCTTTCGTCATGGTGTGCTCGAGCTGGTATCGACCCCCGCAGATCGCGTCGAGCCGCAGGTTCGCCGCCGCGACCACCTGCGCGAGACGCGCCGCGAGTACGTAGTGCGACAGCGCGGTCCGGGTCGCATTGTCAGGCGAGGTGCCGGTGCAGAGACCGGCGACGTCGTCTGCCACCAGCTTGGCCTCCCGCAGCGGCAGCAGGTCCGCTACGCCGGCGTCGAGCTCCGCCGAAAGCGCCTCGAGACGGGCCTGCCGCCGCTGGGCCCCGGCCCAGGCGGCGGCTGCCTCGGCGGCCACCTCGGCGGCCCGACCTGCCTCGGCCTCGAGCCCGGTCAGGTCGGGCACCGGCTGAGCCGCCGCCTCGACCAGCACCGGGTCCGTGAGCAGCCGCGACGCGGCCGTCAGGTCTGCCGCGTGGGACCGGTTGAGCGCCTCGGCCGCGGCGATCTCGGCATCAGTGAGCATCGCGGACCGGACGGACGCAGCGTCGTCGAACTCCGATGGCGCGAGCGCCGATGCCAGTCGCCGGGTGGCCCCAGCGGCGGCGCGGGCAGCCTCCTCCGCCTGCCGGGACGCCGACTGCAGACTCCGGTAGGCCGCCTGGGCGGTCTCGGCCCGACCGAGCAGGTCTCGCACCCGGCTGCCGGAACCGATCTCGTCGTGCAACCGGCTCCGCTGGGCACGCACGTGCTGACGGCACCCGTCGATCCGCTCGTCGAGTCGGGCCAGCTCGGCTCCCGCTGCCAACCGCTCCTCGCGGCGCAGCTCGGCCGACCGGATGAGCCGGTCGAGCTCGGCGGAGAGCGTCACCTGGTGGCCTTCGGCAGCCCGAGCCTTGGCGAGGTGGTCCTCCTCGACCTGCAGCGCGGCAGCTGCCTGCTCGATCTCCAGCCCACCGCAGGCAGCAAGCGCTGTCGCCCGCGCACGCTCCATCTGGAGGATCGTGGCGTCGAGGGCCGACACGGCATCACGGGCCGCCGTGACCCGGGTGAGCAGCTCCGACTCTGTGGCGGAGGACACATCTCGGTCATGCGGCGTGGCCGGCGCGGGGTGGCAGGTGCTGCCACAGACCGGACATGGCACGCCGACCATGAGCTCGGTGGCGAGACGGGCGGCGAGGCCCGCGACATAGCGCTCGCGGGCGGTGAGCCATGCCTCGGTAGCGATCGTCGCGGACTCTCGTGCGGCCAGATGCTGGTCGTGGAGGCCGGCGAGCACGGCGTCCGCTTTGCGCACGTCATGGGCCGCGGTGAGGGCAACCTTCGCCTGACGGATTCGATCCTCCGCCTCGGCACCGCGCTGCACGATGGCGGCGAGCTCGCCCGCGGCAGTGCGATGCTCTGCGATCTCGCCTGGATCGGCTGCGATCCGCTCGTCCAGGTCGTTCACGGTGTCCGAGACGACGGTTTGGGCCGCGAGATCGGCCTCGAGCTGTGCTTCGAGTCGGTCGAGCTCGGCCTCCACATGCGCGAGCTCACCCAACTGCGCGATCCGCGCCCCAAGGTCGGACAGCGTCTCGGCGACGTCGGTTGCGGAGGGCTGGGCGCCGTCGAGTCCAGGGATGTCCGCGACCCGGGCGAGCGCACCGCCCGCACCTCGGGCGGCTTCGGCACTCGCCTCGACGGCGTCGTGGACCAGGCTGACCAGCGGAACCAGCACCGCCGCCGCTCGCGCACGTCTGACCCGCTCCTCCCGTGCGAGGACCACGTCGCCGGTCGCGATCAGCGCCGCCTGCCGCCTGCCGGCCTGACGATGACGATCCTGCCGCTCCGCGCAGGTGCGGCCCTCGTCAAGGGCGTGGCGGGCCTGCTTCGACCGGGTCGCTGCGTCAGACGCAGCGACCGCCAGCTCGGTCGTGAGATCTGCACTCGACGAGACCAACCGGCGTACGGCGGCCGCTTGCTCCGGGTAGTCGAGATCTGCCATGTCGAAGCTCGAGGTGGTGGCGGACGTTCCGCTGACCTCCTGGAGGCGGGCGACGAGAGTGGCCAGCAGCTGCTCGTGGTCTCGGACCAGCCGGGACTGCCGTCGCCGATGGTCCACGAGCCAACGCTCGACCGCCTGGAAGAGCTGGGTGCCGAAGAGCGACTCGAGGATGCGCTGACGGTCCCGGCCGCCCGCTCGCAGAAACGCCTGGAACTCGCCCTGGGGGAGCATCACGACCTGGCAGAACTGCTCACGGTTGAGGCCGAGCAGCCCGGAGATCAGCTGCCCCACCTCGTCGGCGCGTGCGGAGCGCGCGACCCAGCAGCCGTCGATGAGCTCCTCGGCCATCGCGCGAGCCTGCTCCTGAACCGAACCCGACCGGGCTCGACGTGACGGGCGAGTCCAGGCCGGCGACCTGGTCAGCCGAAAGCGTCGCCCCTGCACGGTCACCTCGAGCACGACGCGCGGGACGCTGCCTGCGGGAGCGTGGTGACTCCGGAAGGTCTTGGCCCGGTCTCGCACCCCCGGGACCTGTCCATAGAGCCCGAAGCAGATGGCGTCGAGGATGCTCGTCTTGCCGGCGCCGGTCTGGCCGGTGAGCAGGAAGACGCCGGCTGCGTTGAGTGGCTCGAAGTCGACCACCTGGGTGTCGGCGAACGGGCCGAACGCCGTGACCTCGAGCCGGTGGACCCTCATGAGGCGATGTCCTGAGAGACCCGGCAGGCATCGCAGGCGCGCTGCACGAGCTCGGCCTCGGCGGCGGTCATCTCGCGGCCGGCCACCTCGCTGAAGAAGCCGGCGACTACCTCGGTGTCGCTGCGGCCGGGGACGCGTGGGGGGCCCTCCGCTGGCACCGGTTCGCCGACCCCGGCCGGCTCGAACGCCAGCACGAGGGTGTGCGGGAACCGCTGCTGGAGCAGTTCCATGGCTCGGCCGGGACGGCGCTCGTCGGTGACCGTGGCCTGCACCCAACAACCTTCGGCACCGGCCAGCGCCGGGTCGGCGAGCAAGGTCTGCAGAGTTCCGGAGATGCGGGCGAGCCTGC
Source organism: uncultured Actinomycetota bacterium (assembly GCA_963820035.1). Taxonomy (GTDB): domain Bacteria; phylum Actinomycetota; class Actinomycetes; order Propionibacteriales; family Nocardioidaceae; genus JAWWPG01. The sequence goes on from CAWFYK010000002.1 coordinate 568,825, forward strand.
GGGGGACCGGTGCTTCGACGAACGCGCAGCCTGCGAGCCCGGTCGCGTCGAGGTCGACGAGCCAGCTGCCTTTGACCTGGTCGGCCTCCGAGAAGGAGTAGGCGAGAGGGGAGCCGCTGTAGCGAACCGCCGGGGCAAGGGTGTGGCGGCCGTGCAGGTGCCCCAGCGCGGCGTAGTCGACCCCGTCGAACGTCTGGACCGCGACATTGGCCACCCCTCCGACGCTGATCTCCCGCTCACTCCCGCTCGGCCGGGCACCGGTCACGAAGGCGTGGGCCAGCACCACCGAGCGCGTCGAGGGTGGGCGGCCCCCCAGGTCGGCCCGGATCCGGGCCATCGCCTCGTCGAGCACTGCCTGGTGGCTGCGCTGCGTGACCCGCCAGGTCGGGCAGACCAGGTCAGGCTCCAGGTAGGGGATGCCATAGATCGCGACGTCACCGAATGGGTCCGGGATCGTCACCGGGGTGCCCACCCCGGCGGGATCAGTGCGCAGGTGGATGCCCGCGGCGTCGATCAGACTGGCAGCGAAGCCGAGCCGTGGGGCCGAGTCGTGGTTCCCACTCGTCAGCACCACCCGGACGCCCGCCTCGAGCAACCGCCGGAGCGCTGAGCTGGCCAGCGCGACCGCGTCGACCGGCGGCAGGGCGCGGTCGTAGACATCACCGCTGACCACCATCACATCAACGCGCTCCGACACGACGACCTCGACCAGATGGTCGATGAAGGCGGACTGGGCATCGAGCAACCCGACCCGGTGGAACGATCTCCCCAGGTGCCAGTCGGAGGTGTGCAGGATGCGCATGACCCTCACAAGGTATGAGGGCGAGCCGACAGTTTCCGGCTCACACGCCGCAGCCCCTGGGAAGGCTACGGCACGGACACCCGGGCCTGGTGGGTGTAGACGACGTAGCGGTCCTGGCGCCCGAACCCACAGACCGTGACTCCGGCCCGTTCCGCGAGCTGTACGGCGAGGCTCGACGGGCCGCCGACCCCCAAGACGACCGAGATTCGACCGGCCACCGCCTTGGAGATGATGTCGAAGCCGACTCGACCGCTCACGCAGAGGACCGAGCTCTCGTCGTACGACGCCCGGTCGAGCAGGCGAGCCCCGAGCACCTTGTCGACCGCATTGTGTCGGCCGATGTCCTCGCGGACGACGCGCTGGGACCCGTCGAACCCGAAGACGCCCGCCGCGTGGACCGAGCCGGTTCGGGCGAACACGGGCTGGGCCGTCTTCAGCGCCGTCGGGAGTGCGCCGAGCAGGTCGGCGCCGACGACGTCGGTGACGGCGATCGGGCGGTCCTCGGACGCGAAGACGTCCTCCAGGCTCTGCGTGCCGCAGACCCCGCAGGCGGACGAGACGGCGGTGAACCTCGCGACCGGCGGATGCCAGGGCGGCCCGTCGAGCTCCACGGTCACCACGTTGTACTGCTGATCTGACGTCAATGCGGTGTCCAGGCAGTAGGTGATGCTGCGGGGCACGACTGACCGCTCGATCACTCCCTCACTCAGCAAGAATCCGGCGGCCAGCTCGAAGTCCGCCCCCGGGGTCCGCATCGTGACGGCGACGCGGTCAGGCGGGGTACCCGGCCAGCCGAGACGGATCTCGAGAGGCTCCTCCGTCACCAACCGATCGGGGCGGCGACTCATCCGGCCGCCCTTGACCTCGTGGACCATTCGCCGGGTGGTGGGTCCTGGGCGTGTGGCGTCGCTCACCCTGGCAGGCTACCCGCGGCGACTATGCGGTCCGCCCCGGCCGGGCATCGTTGTAGATTGTCCAGACAATGGATGAGACAGGAACGGATGCGGTCGCCGCCCCGCGGGGCCGCCGCATCCGCCGGACGACGCGTCCGCTTCGCAACAACCTTGTGGTGTCCGCCGCGCTGCTGGTGACCTTCGTGGTCTACACGTGGCTGGTGGTGCGGTGGAGCCCGTTCATCCGCTTCGACTACTACATGAACCGCAACTACCACGTGCAGAACGCCTGGCCGGTCCTACACGTCTTGGACCGCATCGGCCAGCGGGCCGTCTGCCTGCCGATCCTCGCGCTCGTCATCGCGGTGACGGGCTGGCGGCACCGGTCCTGGCGCCCGGTGCTGCTCGGCGTGATCGGGGTCTTCTCCGTCAACCTCCTCGTGCTGATCGTCAAGCTCGCTCTCTCGCGTGGGCGGCCACTGTCCGGCTTGTCCTTCTTCACCGACGGAGACCTCTACCCCAGCGGACACACGGCCAACGTCGTGGTCTGCTACGGGCTCTGCTACCACCTCATCACGCACTATGGGCATGTCTCCGAGCGCGTGAAGAGGATCCTGATCGCCACTCTCGGCGTGCTGTGTGTGGTGATGTTCAGCACGTCACTGCTCCTGCGCTGGCACTGGTTCAGTGACTTGATGGGCGGGTTCATGATCGGCGGCGCTGTGCTCGCGCTGACTGTCGGCATCGACGCTGCGGTCCCGTTCCGCTCGCCCAAGCTCGTCGTCATCCCAGCTAAGGCGGTAGCCCCGCTGCCTCCCGAACCGACCGGGGGTGCGGACGAGACTCAGCTCGACGGGCAGCCGCCGAGCTCGATGGCGGACGCCAAGTCGCCCACGAACGGGAGCCGGGTCACCCTTCGGCGAAAGCCTCACGACTCGAAAGCAGCCGCCGGAGATCGTCCGTCCCGTCGCTGACCGCCCGGCGTACGAAGGGGTCGAGCTCCTCGCTGGCCAACAGAGCCTCAGCTCGGTCGAGCGTGTCGCGGCTGGCGGCGTACCGCGGATAGCTCAGCGTGCACGACAGCTGCACGATCCAGCCGCTGCGGAGCCGGATGGTTGCCGGTAGGTCACTGAAGTAACGCTCGACGTAGGGAGCAGTCAGGTCCTGCTGGCCCGCGCGGAAGAAGGACCCGCACAGCGCGTTGAGGTCGTGGTTGCTGATGGTGTCGTCCTGCGTGATGCTGCGCCAGGTCGCCGCCTTCGCCTCCTGGGTGGGTATGGCGGCACCGCACCTGAGCGCGGCCACCGCCCCTTGGGACGACGGATCGGACTCGCGCTCGCGTCGGATGTCGTCCGGGCCGGCGGCGCCGAGGGTGCACAGCTGATGCAGCACCCGCCAGCGCGTGTCGGAGTCGACTTTCAGGCCGTCGGGGGAGTGACCGTCGAGCCAGGATCGCAGCAGGTCGATGTCGGTGCTGATCATGAGCAACGCCCGGCTGACGAGAAGCTGACGGTTGCTCCCCGCCTCGCAGTGGTCGAGCAGGTCGAGAAGAAGCGACTCCAGTCGGTCGAGCTCAGGGGTTCGGTGCAGGTAGGTGCCGGCGAACCCGGTCGACTCGCGGAGGACACGTCCGAGGATCAGGTCCTCCGGCTCGCGGGGGAGCGCAGCCTCAGCGATGCCGAGGTAGACGTCGGGTGACAGCTGCGCATCGAGCACGGCGTCGCGAAGTGAGCCCCACACGACCGCTCGGCTGACGGCGCTCTCGATCCTCGGCAGCAGATCCGGCAGGCTCGCAACCGCCGCCGGGTCGAGCTCGATCTTCGCCCAGGTCTCGTCCTCACTGTCAGGAAGGACGAGAGCGGCGGCGGCGAGGCCCGGTCCTTCGAGTGGAGTCACGTCATCGGTGAGCACCACCGGGCACGTCGACGCCGCGCCATGCTCGTCGTACGAGGTCACCATGATCGAGTGGATCCGCGCGACGTGCTCCGTCGAGCCGTTGCGCCGCTCGATCGCCGGGCTCGCCCCCTGGGTGACGGCCAGGGTGTCGACTCCCGACGTCCGCAGCCAGGCGTCTGTCCACGACGTGAGGTCCTGTCCACTGGCCCGCTCCCAGCTGGACACCAGGTCGGCCAGGGTCGCGTTGCCGTAGGAGTGCGCGGTCAGATGGTCGGTGATCCCGCGAAGGAAGGCGTCGTCGCCGAGATAGCTGTTGAGCTGACGGAGCACGACACAGCCCTTGGAGTAGGAGATGCCGTCGAAGTTGGTCAGGGCGGAGTGCGCGTCGGGCGATCCGTTCCCAGCGACCGGATGCGTCGACGCTCGTTGGTCGGCGTCGAGTCCCCAGCTCTTGTTGGCCAGCGCGAACTGCAGCCACGCCTTCGTGAACGTGGTCGCGTCGACGCACACGCGGTGGCCCATGTAGTCGGCGAACGACTCGTTGAGCCACAGGTCGTCCCACCACTGCATGGTGACCAGGTCACCGAACCACTGGTGGGCCATCTCGTGGGCCACCACGATCGCGCGGTCCCCGCGGAGAGTCTCGGTGGCCTGCGCCTTGAACACCAGCTCGTCGGTGAATGTCACACACCCGGGGTTCTCCATCGCACCGGCGTTGAACTCCGGGACGAACACCTGGTGATACTCGCCGAACGGGTAGCGAATGCCGAACAGCCGGTGGAACTCGTCGAAGCATTGCGCGGTCAGGGTGAGCAGCTCGTCGGCGTCCTTGTCGAGATGGGGTGCCAGGGACTGGCGACAATGCAGGCCGAGCGGGATTCCGTCGTGCTCGCTCAACACCGAGTGGAAGGGGCCTGCCACGAGAGTGACCAGGTAGGTCGACAGTCTCTTCGTCGTAGTGATGTCCCACCAGCCGTCAGCGGCTCGACGAGCCGTGCCGTTGCCCAGCACGGTCCAGTCCGCCGGCGTCTTGACCCGCAGGCTCATCTCGGCCTTGAGGTCGGGCTGGTCGAAGCAGGCGAAGACGCGAGGCGCGGCGTCGAGGAACGTCATGGCGTAGACGTAGGGGAGCTTGTCCTCCGGGTCGACGCTGCGGTGTAGGCCCTCTCCGTCGTGGGAGTAGCCGATGGTGGCGGTGACCAAGAGCGAGTTGTTTCCTTTGGCAGGGTCGAGCGGGAACCGGTCATCGGTCAGCAGCGCCGGGTCCAGCGCCTCGCCGTTGAGCTCTACCCGTTGGAGGCTCGACGCCGCGACCTCGATGAAGGTGGCCTTGCCGTCGCGGCTCTCGAACTCGACTCGAGAGGTCGACTCGAACGTGGTGTCACCGCGGTCGAGGTCGAGGTCGATCGCGTAGCTGGTAACGGATATCGCTGCTGCTCGTTCGCGGGCCTCGTCGACTGTCAGGTTCACCATTCCCGCAGCCTACTTGCCGCGACGGGCACGCTCTATCCCTCGGGAACGTATGGCGGCGCGACGCCCCAGCCCCAATGAGGGACCGGCGCATGAGCTACCACGGCCGCTCCTGGTTGCGAGTTGTGCATCGCGAGCCGGGTGCCCCACTCGAGGTAGCCGACGAGTGCGGCCCGGAACTCGGGGTCGGCCGGGAGCGCCGCATCATCCGCCGCGAGGCTCATCAGAGAGGCGAAGCGGAAGCGCTGATCGGATGTGATGGCCAGGTCGCGGTGGTGCGCCAGCATGGCCTCGTATCCGCCGAGCCCTGTCGTGTAGTCAGCCGGCCCGCCGAAGACCTCGACCCACCAGATGCTCACATGCTCACGATGCGTCTCGCTGACGCCGCCGGGGAAGAACGGGCTGAGCAGGTCGTCGGACTCCACCCGGTCGTAGAACGCATCGATCAGCCTGCGGATGGCGGGAGCACCTCCGCACCACGCGAGAAGGCTCGGCTGTTCGCCGGTGGCCGGATCCGTCATATCGCTCTCCTGCTGGTCGACTCTGCGCTGGTGGGCTCACGTGTAGTGGACAGGATAGGCAGCCGTCCCGAACGGAGCCGACCACGGCGTGGCATGGCGTGAGCCGGCGGAGCGTTCCTCCGTGCGGATGCCGCTCAGGTCGCTACTCTGCGCACGTGGACTGGAATCTCAGCACGTGCGGGCGCAGCGGGCACGAGACGTATGCGCCCGACGAGGCGGCGCTTCGAGACCGCCTCCGCGTCGAGACCCCCGCCGGCGAGGCCTGGCGCTGTCTGAGATGCGCCACCTACGTCGTCGGCGCACCCAAGCGGTCGGGTCCCGCGGACGACGCCCCGGAGGTCCCGCGCGGCAGGCTGCTCCGCGACCGCCGGATCATGCGACTGCTCGCGGCCGAGCGGGCGTTGCGAGGTCTCGGCCTGGTGAGCCTCGCCTTCCTGGTCTTCTACTTCAAAGGATCCCGTGACAACCTGCACCAGTCCTTCTCCCACGACCTGCCTCTCCTGCGGCCCCTCGCGGACCAGATCGGCTGGAACGTGGACAGCTCCAAGGTGGTCCGCGGCATCAACGAGGCGTTCACACTCTCGCCGACGACGCTGACCTGGATCGCCGTCGCCCTCCTGGCATATGCCGCCGTGCAGTTCGTCGAGTGCGTCGGGCTGTGGCTGATGAGACGCTGGGGGGAGTACTTCGCGGTCATCGCCACCAGCATCTTCCTGCCGGTGGAGATCTACGAGTTGACGGAGCGTGTGACGGTCCTTCGCGTGGTCATCCTGCTCGTCAACATCGCAGCGGTGGTCTGGTTGCTCTGGTCGAAGCGTCTCTTCGGACTCCGCGGAGGTGGCGCCGCGTTTCACGCCGAGCATCATGCCGAGAGTGTGATGACGGTCGAGCGCGCCGCCGTTGCTGACGCGGATGCCGGGCGTCCCTGGGCTCGCCCGGTGCCGCCGGGGCGATGAGCGCGGCATACTGGAAGGCGTGTATGACGAGCGATCGTCCCGGCTGCTTCCCGGTGTGCTGTGGACGACCCGCCACGAGGCCGAAGGGCATGTCCTTCCCGACGGCTGCATGGATCTGATCTGGTTCGGTGACCAGCTGCTCGTCGCCGGCCCTGACACGACGCCGCAGCTGGTCGCGGCCGGCCCGGCCATCGACGTCATCGGTCTGCGCTTCGCGCCGGGTGTCGGGCCACACGTCATGGGAGTGCCGGCACGAGAGCTGACCAACTCCCGAGTCCCCGTCGATGACCTGTGGGAGCCGGCCGTCGTACGACGAGTGAGCGACGAGCTCGCCGCCTCAGAGGACCCAGGAACCACCCTCGAGCATGTTGCCAGCGAACGGCTCCTGGATGCCGAGCCCGTTCCCCGAGAACTCCGAGCAGTGGTGGCGATGATCCGGCGCGGCGATCGCGTCTCGACCATCGCGGACCACGTCGGGCTCAGCGAACGTCAGCTCCACCGGCGGGCCCTTACCTCGTTCGGTTATGGGCCCAAGGTCCTCGGGCGCATCCTGCGCTTCCGACGCGCCGCGCAGCTGATCGGCGCAGGCGTGCCGAAGGCGGCGGTCGCAGCCATCACCGGCTACGCAGACCAGCCGCACATGGCGCGCGAGTTCCGGCGGCTCAGCGGCCGGTCCGCGGGGGCACTCGCCGGCGACCTATGACTCGCCTATGAGTCGCTCGGCAAGGACGCGAACAAGTCCACCCCGTTGCCGTCAGGATCGTGCATGACGGCGTATCGCATTCCCCAGAAGGCGTCCCATGGTGCGAGGTGGCTCTTGTAGCCCGCACTCACCAGGTCGTCGTGGACTGAGTCGACCTCCGCCGGAGTGTCACATCTGAAGGCGAGGCTGACCCGGTGGTCACCGGCGGGGGAGCCCCAGGAAGGGTCGAAGCTGCGGATGGTCTCGATGGTGTCCCACGCCAGCCGGAGCCCACCTGGCAGGGTGGTTTCGACGTGCGGAGAACTGTCGGCATCAGGCGGAAGATCCAGGCCGAGCCGGCGGTAGAAGGCGAGTGAACGAGACATGTCGGCGACAACGAGGCCGATCAGGTCGAGTTGTGAATTCATGTCGAGAAGCGTATGACGCTGAGCAGGCAGCGTTCTTGAACGTTTCGGACGAGCTTCGGCGGCCGTCGTACCCGCGTCGGGGCAGCTGGCGGGCACTGACGACGAGCTCAGGCCGGTGGTGTGCGGGTCAGGGCCACCAGCTGTCGGAGACAGTGGTCTCGCAGCGGCGCCGGGAAGTCGTGGGCGAGCCTGTTGTAGACAACCCGGCCCTGCTTGCGCGTGACGACGAGACCCGCGGTGCGCAGCAGGCGCAAGGCATAAGAAACCGAGTCCTCACTGACCTCGAGTGCCAGCGCCAGGTCACCGACACACAGCTCCTCCACCACGTCGAGGGCATAGATGAGCCGGACCCTGACCGGGTCGGCCATCAGGCTCAGCAGCGCCGTGAGACGGGCCGCGTCGTCTGCACTCGGTAGCCGGCGACGGGCGTGGGCGACGCGCTCAGGGTCGATCGGGTGATCGTGGTCAGTGAGGGTCATGGGTGTCCTCGGGGTTCGCGATGACGGGGGGCGGCGGGCCTGTGGAGGTGTGGGAGGCAGCGTGTTCCGTCGTGAAGCGATGCAGGCAGTGGTCGGAGCAGAACCAGTACTGCTCGCCAGCGAGGCGGGTGGTGGCCGGGGCGAACTGCTTCTCCACCTGCATGCCGCACGCGGGGTCCTTGGCGTAACGGTCGGTGCTGGCGGCGTCGCGGCGTCGATAGAGCCAGTAGAGCCCGGCGAAGGCCAGCAGGGCGATGATGTTGAGCACCGTGGTGTAGTTCCACTCGAACCCGGTGTGGACGACCATCGTCGGACGAGCCGGCTCGGGGATCCGCAACGCCTTGAACAGGTACTCGACCGTCAGCCCGGCGAAGCTCATCGTCGCCCAGAACGTCACCAGGATCCGCACGGTGATGCGCATCCCGAAGTACTTGCGGTAGATCGCGAGCAACGGCAGGGTGATGAGGTCGGCGAAGACGAAGGACACGACTCCTCCGAAGCTGATCCCACCCTGCCAGAGGGCGGCTGCCAGGGGAACGTTGCCGACGGAGCAGACGAAGCTGATGATCGCGAGAAACGGCCCGAGGATGACGTTCTCCAGGCTCGACCAGAACCCATGGCCGGTGAGGAAGAGGGACTGCCAGAACCAAGCGGGCACGAGCGCCGCGAGGAAGCCGGCGATCAGGAACCCGAGGGCGAGCTCCTTCCGCACCATGGTCAGGTCGCTGACGGTGTAGCCGGCGGCATCGCTCCAGCCTGCTCGGCTGCGAAGCCGGCGACGTAGGGGAAGCTGTTCGGTCGGGACCGTGGTGTGGCTCGGCTCCTCGTCGGGCTCGAGGCGCTGGCGCGCTTCGGCCACCCACTGCTGGGGGATGGCCCGCGGGAGGACGAGGCCGAGCAACACGATCATGATGGCGCCGCCGACGAACTCCGCAAGGGCGAACTGCCAGCCGATCAGCAGCCAGAGCACGATGCCCAGCTCGACGACCAGGTTCGTGCTCGCCACCATGAAGACCATCGCAGCCGTGAAGTCGGCACCGCGCGCGAACAGGCTCTTGGCCAGCGCCGACGAGGCGTAGGAACACGAGGAGCTGACGACGCCGAAGAACGACGACTTGGCCAAGGTGCGCGGGCGTCCATCGCCGAGCGAGCGGCGCATCTCGGTGCGGGACACGAAGGCCTGCACGGCACCCGACAGCGCGAACCCGAGCACGAGAGCCCAGAGCGTCTCCCAGAACATGAAGAACGCCTCGTCGACACCGGACCACAGACTGGACAACACGACCCTGATCTCCTTACTCGGGTGACTCTCAGGATTTACCCGACGACATCCGTGCGGCTTTACGGATGACAATCTCCGGTCTACTCCGACCCCGGGAGAAAAGCAAGTCCGTACGCCCTCACGGATATCGTGGCACCCGCTCGTTGACAGGTGACTAAATGGTCACCTATTCTCTGGGTGTGGACGCGGTGTTCAAAGCCCTTGCGGACCCGACCCGGCGGAGCCTGCTGGACGAGCTCTTCCGCTCGGATGGCCAGACCTTGAGCGCCCTCGAGCAGCACTTCGAGATGTCTCGCTTCGGGGTGATGAAGCATCTGAAGCTGCTCGAGGAGGCTGGTCTCGTGGTGACCCGACGACACGGCCGCGAGAAGCTGCATTTCCTGAACCCTGTCCCGATCCGCCTCGTCCACGACCGGTGGGTGAGCAAGTACGCCGAGCCATGGGCCGCCACGCTGAGCGGTCTCAAAGACAGACTGGAGACTCCGATGGAGAAGGTTTTCGAGATCTATATCCGCACCACGCCACAGCTGCTCTGGGAGGCCATCACGACGTCCGACATCCGGAGCAAGTACCAGTTCGGCTGTGGCATCACGTCGGACTGGACGCCCGGATCGAGGTTCGAGATGAGCAGCCCGGGTGCATCTGACCTGCTGGGGGAGGGGGTCAACCTGGAGATCGACCCACCGCACCGGCTGGTGCAGTCGATGGTGGCGCTCTGGGGTGACGACGTGAAGAGTGAGGGGTCGACGAGGATCACCTGGGAGATCGAGCCGATCGGTGACTCGTGCCGGTTGACCGTCACCCACGACCAGCTTCGCGCGGAAGCGAACGAACAGCTCTATGGCGGCTGGCCGATGATTCTCTCTGGCCTGAAGACCTGGTTGGAGACCGGCGAGCTGCTCACCACCCCCGGCTCGCTGATGTACACCACCTGACTCTCCGCCGAGCCGTCAGGTTCTTCCCGTCGAGCCGTCACCTTCTTACCGCCGAACCGTCACCTTCTTACCGCCGAACCGTCACCTTCTTACCGCCGAACCGTCACCTTCTTCCGGGAGGTCGGCGTACGACGTCCGCCCGGGTAGACGCTCAACCGCGAGTGTGGACAGGCGTACCCGCCGCTAGTGCCGGCCGACCCGGCATACCGGGAAGGCACGATCGAAGAACATGACGGCTCGGACGGAAGAACATGACGGCTCGACCGCAACAACATGACGGCTCGGCGGTAAGAACGTGACGGCTCGGACGGAAGAACCTGACGGCTCGACCGCAACAACATGACGGCTCGGCGGTAAGAACGTGACGGCTCGGACGGAAGAACATGACGGCTCGGACGGAAGAACCTGACGGCTCGACAGATGGACCATCAGCCGGGGATCAGCCAGCTGCCGCCACGCATCAGCTCGCGGCCGGACAGCTCATCAGCCTCGCGCCACGCCTGCAGCCGCTGGGGACGGATGCGGAAGTAGCCGTAGCCGCTCAGGGTCCGCGGGTCGAAGCCTGTCTTGGCCGCGAAGGCGTCGCCGGCATCGGACGTGAGCTCGTCATCGGCGAGGACCCGGACGGCGCCCTCGATGAGGACGACGTCACGGGTCGGCCCGATCCCGACGCGAGCCTTGCCGCTCGCCTGCAGGTTTCGCCCCGTGGGACTGGCGGACGGGGTCGCGATGAGCAGGGTCGCGCCGTCCCACAGGAAGGAGAGCGGTACCAGATAGGGCGTGCCGGACTCGGGGTCGGCGGTCGCCACCCAGGCGTCGACATCGTTCTCGAGCCGGTTGAGCACGTCGTCGCGGCGCTGCTCGCCGGTCCGCGGGGGAGCGGTCATCGGGCCTCCTGCTGATTGGCGTGCAGAGAGCGCGATGCTACCGAGCGGCGGTGCCGCGTATGACGCGAGCTCTCGCGCCGCGGATCCTCAACCGCGAGCGCTCCGTCCGTCGTACGCCGTCCGAGCCCTCGTGGCGGATGACGTGGCCCGAAAGGCAGGAGCCGTCCCTCAGTTCGACATGGGTTGGGACAGCGCCCAGATCACCACGAGATCGAAGGCGATGATCACGATCGTCCACAGCGGGTAGTGAGGGATGAAGAGGAAGTTGGCGAAGATCGACAGCATGGCCCCGACGATGCCTAGTGCGCGTGCCCAGTTCTGACCGTAGAGAATCCCGATACCGACCAGGGTAACGATCGTGCCGATGATGAGGTGGGCAAGGCCCCAGCCGGTCGAGCTGATGTCGAACGGGTAGTGGCTGGTCTTCACGTAGAAGTTGTCGTCGGCGAGTGCGACGATTCCTTCGAGGACCTGGAAGATGCCGGTGATCGACAGGATGGCGCCAGCGAAGAACATGATGCCGACAGCCCAAGGGCTCGTCGTCTCACGCCTGTCCGGGTCGGAGTAGTTCCTGGTCGTCATGGCCTCTCCCTGTCGTCCCTCGAACGACGCTCGCCTGAGCGCCTGGCCCAAGTCTGTGGCTGCTGCGCGGCTCGCTGCCTCACCCGCTGTGGGTGAAGGGTTCCTGGGGCACACCCCAGGGCCGGTCGGCACGACTCCTCTCGCCGGACTGCTCGGCCGCGGCGAGCATCCGCAACACCAACGAGAGCGCCGGCCAACCTGCATGTCCGCGCCGCGTGACTGTGAAGGCGCGCAGCGTGACGGCCGGGTCCATGAGTGGCAGGAGGCGCACCCCTCCCCGAGTCGGCTTCGTCGCCGGCAACAGACCGACCCCCAAGCCGGCGACGATAAGGTCCTCGACCAGGTCCAGGCTGTCGGCGGTGTGGGTGAGGCGCGGCTCGAAGCCGGCCATCGCACCGATCGCGCGAAGCACCTGCTCGTCCGCGGTGTTGCGTGAGTTCCCGATCCATGGCCGGTCCCGGTAGGTCGTGAAGACCGCCAGGCTGTTGCCCTCCGGTACCTCGTCGCCAGCGGGGACGCCGAGACCCCAGGGGGTCGACCACATGGCGGTGACGTTCAGCTCGGGGTGCGGCGCCAGCGGGGCCAGGTTGTAGTCATAGGCGAGCGCAAGGTCGACCTTGTCCGCCGCCAGCAGGTCGAAGGCCTCTGCTGGTTCGTACTCGTGGAACACCAGCTGCACCTCGGGATTGCGGATGGCGAGCTGGTCGACAATCGGCAGCAGGGTACGACGGATGGCCGTCGCGAAACCCGCCACCCGCACGGTCCCGGTCGGTTCTGCGCTCGGGTCGAGGTCGACGTACGCCGCGTCCACGGCGGTCAGGATGTCGACGGCGTGCTCGGCGAGCCGCCGACCCGCTGGGGTCAACCGGACGCCGCGTCCAACGGGCTCGACCAGGGGCGTGCCGGTCTCCCGGGCCAAGGCCGCGATCTGCTGCGACACCGTGGACGTCGTCGTGCCGAGCGCTTCGGCGACGGCACGCATCGACCCGGTGCGGGACAGTTCGAGCAGCACCTGCAGCCGACGGGTCTCCACGTGAGCGATTGTCCATGAATGCTGGACGGTATGTCCAGAACTATCACGTGGACACGGATGATTCCGGCGTCGTTAACTGGGGCGATGGCACGTGCGTCAGGCTCTAGTAGCGCTGGCTCGTCCGGCCTGGCGACGCCGACGCGAGCGGGCGAGCACACCTCACCGAGATCCCAGGCGCGTACGGGGGTCGCGCTCGCGGTCGCCGCGATGGTGTGTGTGCAGCTCGGGGCGGCCGTGTCCGTGCATCTGCTCGACCAGCTCGGCCCCGCCGCCGTAGCCGCGCTCCGGTTGGGCTGGGCGGGCATCATCCTGCTCGTCATCGCCCGACCCCGGCCCTCCTCGTTCTCCCGCTCAACGCTGATGGCATGCGTCGCACTTGGCATCGTGACGGCGGGAGTGACGCTGCTCTTCATGCAGGCGATCGCACGCCTTCCTCTGGGCACGGCCAGCGCCCTGGAGTTCCTCGGCCCTCTGGGGGTCGCCGTGGCACGCAGCCGCGGGCGCTTGCTCTGGCCGGCCCTGGCGGCGCTCGGCGTGCTGACGCTGACCCAGCCGTGGCACGGGGGAGTGGACACCCAAGGTGTCGCGTTCGCCCTCGGCGCGGCGTGTTGCTGGGCGGGCTACATCCTGCTGACCCAGCACGTCGGCGATGCAGTCACCGGGCTCCAGGGACTCGGGATCTCGATGCCGGTCGCGGGCATCGTCGCCACGCTCGCCGCGGGACCGACCGTCTTCGACTCGATGAGCTGGCAGCTGCTGCTGACGGGGATCGGCTTGGCTCTGTTGCTGCCCGTCATCCCGTTCAGCCTCGAGCTGCTCGCTCTCCGGCGTCTCACGACCTCCGCCTTCGGCACTCTGATGAGCGTCGAGCCGGGGATTGCCGCAGTCGTCGGCATGATCTTCCTCGGTCAGCTGCCCAATGCGGCGGCCGTCATCGGCATCGTGTGCGTGGTGGCCGCTGGGATCGGTGCAGAGCGCAGCGGCGCGCGCACCGACCGTGCCGTCGTAGCCGAGCCCCTGGCCGACATCGGCTGACTGTCGCTGTTGTCAGGTCGCCGGGTCGGTCCTGCGGTGCAGCGATCGCAGATCTGCGTACGACGGACACGTGTCTAAGGTGACGGCGTGCAGACTCAGACACACGACCTGACCTTCACCGCGACCGAGGTCCGCAAAGCGGTACCTCAGCTGGGACCGCGGCGAGGCAGATCGAGAGTGGGCCTGTCTCACCCTGCTCGCCGACCGCGTGCCGGGGCTGGCACCCAGGCCTCTCCGGCGGGAGAAGCAGGGAGTCTCCCCGGTTGTCGTCATGGAGCGGCTCCCGGGCGAGCCGCTCGGCGCTGCGCCTCTGACGGCCGCACAAACTGCCTCACTCGGGCACGGGCTCCGAAGGCTCTACCGCGTGCCGCCCGATGCCGTACGCCGCGCCGGACTTCCGGAGCGGATCTCAGGCCCGACGACCCATCCGCGCGTCGTGATGGAGTGGCTGCGCGCGCCACCCGATCTCACCGCATGTGAGGAGGCGGGTGTGGTGGCCCGAGCCGTCGATGCCTCCCTCACGTGGCTCGAGACACCCGGAAACCTCTGCTTGGGTGATGAACTGAATGGGAGGGGCTGGTGGGGCGGTTGGGACCGCCTTGCGCAGCGAAGACCGCTCTAACGATGCTCAGCGGGGCCATGCACCGGCTTTCCATGCGCAAAGCGATCCCATCCGACGGGTTGGCGCAGGCCGGTTTGCTCCTCAGAGTTTTTACCGCCTCATTTGTGCCGTTGTCGTTATTGCCTGATTGCCATATTTAGAATCCGCTGGCGGGTGTGCCGTCGAGACGCCATCGTTAATCCGTGAGAACTGCACTCTCCCTCGAGGTCAAAGACGCCTTGGTCGATGCGGGATACAGACCGGGCCGTGTCGTCGGCTCGGGGATGGAAGGTGTCGTGGTGGATCTCGGCGGTGACCTCGTCGCCAAGACGTGGCACACCCGCGGCCGTGTCGAGCTCGAACGCCTTCGGTCCTTCTACGACGCCGTGGCGATGAGCCGGCTCCCCATTGCTACACCAGACATCGTCACCGTTCTCACCGTGGGCGACCAGCACGCAACAATCGAGCGCCGACTGAGTGGCCGCCCCCTTCGCGGCGACATGGGGGACCGGCCTCACTTCCTCGACGAGGCCGACGTACAAGCGGTCGTCGATGTGCTGGCGGCCCTTCGGGAAGTCGAGCCCGCGGAGGCGCTGACTTCGCTTCCTGTCCTCGAGGATGAACCTCCCTTCGACCTCACGGGGACGTTCGGCAGCTCGCTCGCCGACCTGGTCGAACGTCGCACAAGACGCTTCCATGCACCACTGAGCGGCCGCATCCCGGACCTGGACCGAGTTGTCGGAGCAGTGGGGTCCCGGCTTCGCACGACCGACACAATCCGCCCCACGCTCATCCACGGCGATCTCATTCCGGCGAACATCCTGGTCGGCACATCTGGTTCGCCGGTGGCAATTCTCGACTTCGGTTTCTTCAGCACGGTCGGCGACCCGCGATTCGATGCGGCAGTCGCTGCCAGCATCCATGACATGTACGGCCCGCGTGCCCGCACCAATGAAGCGATTCTCGATGAGGCAGTAATGGCTGGATTCGGGTACGAACACCAGGTGCTGCGGGTATATCGAGCTGCCTACGCCCTCACGACGAGCAACTGCTTCAGCGAAGCCGGAACCGACGGCCACTTCGCCTGGTGTGCGGACCTGCTGCTGCGACCCGATATCCGCGCGGCACTAGATCTCTGACGCAGCTTGTCACCGACGGGCCGCCGACGCGGGGAGCACCGGATTCGCGACGGTCATGTGCAGAGATAGGGCGTGCCACGGTTGGCGGTTCAGTCCTTCTTCGCAGAGGGCTGGGCGACACACAAGACGCCCTTGTTGCCGTCCTGGTCAGCGATGACGGTGAGCGACGGCGCGTCGCTGTCATCGATGATGGTCCCACCCGCAGCGACGGCGGCGGCGACCCGTTGCTCGGCTACCTCGGGCGCCACGTAGACCTCGACGTGGAACCGCTGACGTGGGGACCCGTGCTCGTCACCGTCCCCGAACCACAGGTTCGGCACCCGTCCCGTGACGTCTCGGATCTCGTCGCCGGGGGACCCGTAGCCCTGGGACTCAGCGTTCCCGGTCAGCAGGGCGGCCCACACCGGGGCGATGATCGCGGAACGCGCCGTGTCGAGGCCGAGCTCGATGACGCCCACCGAGGCGGGGTCGGCGACGACCTCGTGGTCCGCCGCGATCTCGCTGATCCGTCGAGCGAGGTCGACGTCCTTCTGGGTCACCCATTCAACGACGTGCTCGGTGCCCTCGCCGTCGCGATAAATGGCGTCGGCGCTCACCAGCTTGAGGTCGACGCACCCATTCCCGAGCGACACCCTCGGGTAGTGTCCGAGCGCGTCGGCCGCCTCGCCCACCGCGGCGACGAACCGTACGCCGGTGCCGAAGTCGGCGACCAGGTAGCGGGCATGCAGCCCCTGGGCCAGCTTGCGCCAGTCCGTCAGCTGAGCCTCGACGATCTCACCACCCGTCAGCATGTCCATATTCGGGGACCCTATCGGTGATATGGCTGCATCGCTCGTGGTCATCGCCCGCGCCCTCCTGCTGGTCGCCCGCCTCGGAAGGGCACCCGTGTCACGGTTGCGCGGGCACCTCGATCGACATCACGCAGTTCTTCAAACCCTTGGGCCGCACGTAGCTGAATCCGAGTCGTTCGTACAGCCGGCGGGTGCCGTTGTACAGGAACGACGATGACATCTTCTTCGTCTGGTGCGTCAGGTCGTGCGGGTAGGCCTCGACCACGCCGCCACCGGCCTGCGCGATGAGGTCGAGGGCGCCCCGGATCGCGATCTCGGTGATGCCCCGACGGCGGTACCTCCGGTCGACGAAGACACAGGTGATCCGGTAGTCGGGGTCGCGGTCTTTCTCGGCGTCGTACTGCTTGAGATGGTGGAGGGTGGGCAGCTCCGTCGGCGTGCCGTACTCCGCCCACGCGACGGCCTCGTCGCCGTCCATCACCAGCGCCGCGTGGGCCGCGCCAGCCTCGACGTAGCGCTTCTTCAGTTCCCGATTGGCCTCGGCCCCTTGTCCGCGCTCGGGGCCGTCGGGATGGAACCAGATGCACCAGCAGCCGCCGAAGATCCCGTTGTGTCGCTGCACGAGGGCGTCGAACGCCGGCCAGGTCTCCGGAGTCAGCGGGCTGATCTCCAACGTCGCGTCGGTGCTCGTCTCGGTAGTCATGGACACACCGTAGAACGGCTACCGGACGACGCGGGTCCGGATCTCAAACTGCTCGTTGCCCGAGCGTGGAGTCAGCCGCAGGACCCGCTGGGGGAGACATGATCACGGTATGAGGACGGTAGATTGACATAATGTCGCTTATCGGCGATCCACAAGAGGGGATGCTGCTCGGGAACGATGCCAGAATGACCGCGTGAACGGCTCTCCCAAAGCTGCGGCCAGCTCCATCGTGGTGCTGGACCTGGCCGGGGTGGTTTTCGACTACGACCAGCAGCGGCGGCTGCACCGACTGTCGAGCCTGGTCGGCGTATCGACGGCGCGGCTGGACGAGCTGTTCTGGAGATCTGGATTCGTGAGTGCCTGCGACAGCGGCGAGATCGGCGACGCTGACGCCGTACGACGCGAGATCCGTGCGCGTGTCTCATGGGACGGCCCGGCGCGGGAGCTGGACGAGGCCTGGTGCAGCGCGATGTCCCCTGGTCCCGCAGCAGTTCGGGCGCTGAAGGAACGACCGAAGCCCGGGCCGCGGCTCGCCGTCCTGACCAACAATGGTCCGTTGGAAGAGCTGACGCTGCCGCGTCTCTATCCGGAGGTCTTCGACGGGTTCGAGGCGCTGTTCTTCAGCCATCGGCTGGGCGCCACCAAACCGGCGGCGGCGGTATTCGCGGCCGTCACCCGCGAGCTGGCTGTCTCCCCTGGTGAAGTCGCGTTCCTCGACGACAACAGAGACAACGTGGCCGGAGCCCGACGGTTCGGCTGGCAGGCAAGCATCTTCGAGAGCGTCGCCGACATCATTGCCCTGCTTAACGCAGCAAGTCCCCCTGTCAATCGGTGAACCAGCCCGCTGTGGCGCCGCGCGCAGATCACGCGGGCTGATCGGCTACGGCGTTGGAGGTCACGCCCGGATTCAAAGGTTGGCGACCGGCCGGCGTCAGCGATCGGACATGGGTGCGCGACACTTCGGGCAGCTTGGCTTTGGACACGGGCCTTTCGACGCGGAGGTAGCGCATGGGACTCACGGTGGCAGTCACGGGGCCGACCGGCGAGATCGGGATTTCCGCGGTCGACGCCCTTGAGCGGGAACCGGGCGTCAGCCGGGTCGTGGGGATGGCCCGTCGGCCGTTCGACCCGGCTGAGCGGGGCTGGACGAAGACGGAGTACCGGCAGGGAGACATCCTGGACCGCAGCGCGGTCGATGCGCTGGTCGCAGACGCCGACGTCGTCATCCACCTGGCCTACGTGATCATGGGCTCGCGCGAGGAGAGCCGACGAGTCAATCTGACGGGCACCCGCACCGTGTTCGAGGCAACGGTGGACGCGGCCAGGCCGCGGCGCTTGGTTTACACGTCGTCGGTCGCGGCGTACGGCTACCACCCGGACAACCCGCTCCCCTTGACCGAGGACGTCCCGACGAGCGGCTCGGACGAGCACTACTACTCGCGACAGAAGGCGGAGTGCGAGGCGATCCTCCGCGAGGTCACCACGGGGTCCGATCTGGAGGTCTATGTCCTCCGCCCGTGCATCGTCGCCGGGCCACTGGCGATGGCGCTGGCGGACTCGATGCCGTGGCGGTACGCCGCGCGGTGGCTGCCGGGCGGCCTGCAGGGCGCCGCCGGCTGGCTTCGTGGTGTGCTGCCACTGATGCCCGACCCGGGTCTGCCGATCCAGCTCGTCCATCACGACGACGTCGCGGCGGCCATCGCGCTGGCCGCCATCGGGACCGGCGAACCCGGTGCCTACAACCTGGCCGACTCGGGTGTGGTGTCACTGACCGACGTTGCGAAGGCGACCGGCACCAGGTCCCTGCGAGTGCCGCACGTGCTCGCCACCGCGGCCTCCGAGATGGTGGCCAGGCTGCCCGCCGTACCGAGCGTTGCGCAGTGGCTGCACGTCGGACGGGTCTCGATGGTGATGGACACTCGCCGGGCGCACGACCTGCTGGGCTGGCGGCCGCAGTACACCGCTGCCCAGACGCTGGCCGCGCTCGCCGAGGCGGTCCGCGAGCAGGACGGCTAGGTTGGCGAGATGACCCCGCGCGTCGCCACCGCCACTCGACCGGAGCGTCGAGACCTCGACGCGTTCCTGCGCGAGCGCCATCGCTGTGTCCTCATCACCCATCGAGCGGACGGCTCTCTGCAGTCGTCTCCCGTGTCGAGCGGCGTCGACGCGCAGGGCAGGCTTCTCATCTCGACCTATCCCGCGCGGGCGAAGGTGTCCAATGTCCGCCGCACCCCGGCGGTGAGTGCGTGCGTGCTCTCGGACGACTGGGACGGGCCCTACGTCCACGTCGACGGCACGGGCGAGGTGCTCGACCTGCCCGATGCGATCGACGACTTCGTGACCTACTTCCGGTCGATCTCCGGTGAGCACCCGGACTGGGACGAATACCGGCAGGCCATGGCGCGCCAGGGCAAGTGCCTGATCCGGGTCACGATCGACCGGTGGGGCCCGATCGCGACCGGTGGCTTCCCGCCGGAGCTAGCGCAGACCTGAGGCGAGCGTGTCGACGACCGCGTCGAGATCGGGCAAGGCGTTCATCTCGTGTCCGATGCGACCGGCCGACTCCTGGTACGTCGGGTTGGCCATCACCTGCTCGACGGCCTTCCGTAGTTCGGACGCCGTGCGCGCCACCGCCGCGTCCTCATCGTCGGCGGAGCGGTCGACATCCACGACCACGCCAGCCCCTGCCTCCGCCACCAGGCGACCGTTGCGCGGCTGGTCGGCCATCAGCGGCACCACCACCAGCGGGAGTCCCGCAGCGAGCGACCCGAATGTCGTACCCGCGCCACCATGACAGACGACGGCCGACGCCTCCCGCATGACGGCACCCTGGTCGACCCAGTCCTCCACCTGCACGTTCCGTGGAAGCTGTCCCAGCGCGGCACGGTCGCGGGACCGTCCCATCGTCAGCAGCACCCGAACGGGCAAGCCCGTGACGGCTTCGACAGCGGCGCGGTAGACGACCCGGCCGATCGGGAGCGCTCCGGCAACCGTCCCGAACGAGACGTAGAGCAGCGGCGACGGGTCGCCACCCCACCAGTCCGGTAGCGCAGAGTCGTTGTCGGCCACGGGTTCTCGGAAGCGGATGGTGGGGTCGAACGGCGACGGGTCGAGCGAGGCGGGGAACCGCGTGAGATAAGGCGCGACCAGCAGACGCCCAGGCAGCCCGGGGCTGACCGGCTCCAGAACCGGGGCGGCCAGGTCGATCGACGACGCCTCGATACCGGCGAGCCCGATGGCGACCTGCACGTGCGGCAGACCTCGGCGCTCCGCTGCGACCGCCGACGCGAAGTCCGCCGGCTCGCGTAGGACGAGGTCGGGCCGCCACTCGTCGCAGGCCCGCTCGACCGCGGGCAGCATGGCCGCCGTGTCCAGACGGCCGAAGATCTCCCGGTTGACGAGAACGGCTGCCTCGTCCCGCGAGACGACGGGCACCCGCTCCCAGATGGCCTCGAGCTGCTCCGCGGGTGGGCTCGAGCCGAAGCGGACCGCGTGACCGGTCGCTCCGGCCAGCTTCGACAGCTCGGGTGGCAGCACCATCAGCACGTCGTCCCCGCGCCGAGCGAACGCATCGACAACAGGAACCAGAGGGCTGAAATGCCCGGAGCCGGCCGTCGAGCAGACCAGGATGCGCATGTCGGCCTCAGGCGAACTCGTGAATGGACAGGACGTTGTCGTCCGGGTCTCGGAACCACGCGACCCGGGTGCCGTCGGGAGCCCGCCAGGCGAGGTGGTCGTCCTGCTCGAGCCCGTCATAGCTGGTGAAGGCGACGCCCGCGGCCTTGAGCTGCTCGACGGCCGAGTCCAGGTCGGCGACCTCCCAGCCGAGCACGGTGTAGGGCGCCGATGCTTTGTCGGTCACGAGGGTGACCCGCAGCTCGGTCCCACCGGCCGCATAGGCGTCGGCGTACAGCGAGCTCGAGGTGATCGGGAGTCCGAGACTGTCGCGGTAGAAGCGCCGCGAGACCTCGAGGTTGGTGCTTGCGACGAACGCGACGAGTGTGCCCGGAAACGCCATGGGAATGTGCACCTCTCCTGGTGGGACACCGAGACCGGCTCAGCAGGTTGCTCTCGCGATGCTCTCATGCGCCCGGGCCAGCGCCGTCCGAACCCGCGGGGTCACCTCGCAGGACCTGCCTGGCCCAATCCCCTAGAGTGTCACGCGACCGGAACCGCCTGACGGAGGTAGAGAATCGTGGCCGCAACGCTCAAGGAGATCCTGCTCGCCCCCGAACGGCGTCCGTCGGTGGTCACTGACCTGCAGGGCCTGGTCGACCGCGAGGTCTCCGGAAAGAGTGGCATGTCGGGACTGGCCGTCAAGGGCAGCTTCGCCGTCGTCAAGAAGGTCAAGTCCGGGTTCATTCCCCACGCGATCAACCAGATGCTGCCCGAGTTCGCCCACAAGATGCAGCCGTACTACGCGAAGTACGACCCGGCGACCGACGGCTCGTTGGGCACCTATCTCACCGCCAACGCATCAGCGGTCTCCGACGTGCTGCTCGGAGTTGCAGACGGCAGGGCGCGGCGCTCCCGTCACGAGTCGGTGAAGAAGGCCTACCAGAAGCTCCGGCCGCAGGCCAAGAAGCATGTGGAGCAGGCGCTCCCCGGCCTCGGCGACGTCATCGAGAAGTATGCGAAGGAAGCGGACACGGCAGCCTGAGCGAGTCGGAGATCAGGTCCCGACCACCACCGGGAAGCCGTGGTCGTCGACGCTGCCCAGCTTTTCGTGACGGAGCCGGGGGCCGGCTGAGCCGGTCGACCAGTCCAGCGTCAGCTCCGGCAGGACCTCATTGCCGAGGGACGCATACTCCATGCAGACATGCGCGATCGGCATCGTTGCGCCACACTCGCGGACCACCCGATCCACCTCCGCCGTCTCGGCTGGCGGCCAGTAGAGGCGTGTGATCGACTGCCAGACGACCGTCACCACGTCTGCGGGAGGTGGCTGCGCGAGCGAGCGCCCCAGCCACTCCCCCGCCGTGGCCCGGTCGACGACAGGGGGAAGAGCCTCGGCGACGTCGAGCGCCGCCGACAGCCGCTCGTGCCGGTGCACGTGGAACGGCCAGACGAAGGACCGAAGCCGGAGCCGGCCCTCCTCGGTCGTGGCGTCCACCGGCGACAGGTCACACCCGCGTCGCTCCGCGATCTCGAAGTCCACCGGTGCAATCTCCCCAAGCACGCCGCCAGCGAGCACCACCGGCGATTCCAGAGGCCCGAATGCCCAAGCATCGTTGATGAAACGGAACCTGTCGACGAGGAGGTTCAGACCAGCGCTCGCTCCTGGTTCGAGCAGCCGCACCTTCGAGAGACCGGTGCGCGCCACCGCGGCGAAGATCCCCACCAGGAGCGCGTTGGCCCGTCCCACCTCGTTGGTCTGCGGAGCCACAGTCAGCGATTCGTGCAGCTCTTCGATGTTCGAGGCGAGCACGGACCGTACGGCGGGCCACGCACCCGAGGGGTCCGAACTCCCGCCGAGGCATGCGTAGAAGGGCACAAGCTCGGGCGCCCGGCCGGTGAGCACGATCCGGAAGAGTCCTCCGAGCAGCCTGAGCTGCACGACGGAACCTGGCGGCGCGTCCTCCCAGCCACGGCAGATGATGCGGACCGGGCCGCCCTGCTCCCAGTCGTCCGCCATCGCGCGCATCAGCTGCGCGTAGAGATGATCACGGCCGGCGGCATGCCTCCTCATGCGATCGGCCAGCGTCATACCGCTGTCGAAGGGCGCACTCACGCGGGGTCCCGTAGCTAGGGAGCGGTGAGCTCGTCCAGCGCGGCCAGGTCGAGGTCGGACGGACGCCACTCCCCCGCGTCGACGTTCGCCTTCACCTGCTCGGCACTCGTGGCGCCCGCGATCACCGAGCCGATGGAGGGCTGGGCGACCAGGCCGCCGAAGGCGACGTCGAGGATGGAGATCGAGCGCTCGGCGGCGAACGCCTCCAGCGCCTCCACCTTGTCGAAGTCCGCGGACTCGAGGCGGTGGGCCTGGACGGCAAGCCGGGTGCCCTCGGGGGCCGCCTCGCCGCGCCGGTACTTGCCGGTGAGCAGACCGTAGGCCAGCGGGAAGAACGGAAGGAGACCGACACCGACGTGCTCGCAGGCAGGGATCAGCTCCGCCTCGGCCCCCCGGTCATAGAGCGAGTACAGGTTCTGGGCGCTCACGAACGGTGTCAGCCCGTTGCCGCGCGCTGTCCAGTCGGCGTCGACGACCTGCCAGCCCGAGAAGTTCGACGACCCGACATACCGGACCTTGCCTTCGAGCACGAGCTCGTGGAGGGCTGCCAGGGTCTCTTCGATCGGGGTGGCCGGGTCCGGCTCGTGCAGCTGGTAGAGGTCGATCCAGTCGGTGCCGAGCCGCCGTAGGCTAGCTTCGACCGCCTTGCGCACATAGCGTCGCGAGCCTCGTACGCCCCAGTCCGGCCCGTTGACACCCTGCATGTCCATGCCGAACTTGGTCGCGATCACCACGTCGTCACGGTGTCGTCCCAATGCGCGCCCGAGCAGCTCCTCGCTGGCCCCGGTCCCGTAGACGTCGGCCGTGTCGAAGAGCGTCACCCCGAGATCGAGGGCCGCACTCACCACCGAGCGGGTGCGATCCTCGTCGATCCGGGTGCCGAAGGCGTTGCATCCGACACCCACGATACTGACGGTGAGCCCGGACTGGCCGAGCTGGCGGTAGGTCATGACCACAGAGACTCCTTGCTGCGTGCGAGTGTCAGATCTGCCCCCGGCCCTCCATCATGCCTGCTGCTGGTCGTGCACCCACGAGGAGACCAGCCCTCGGAAGTGGGCGAGGAACGTCTCATGCTCGTGCTGCGGATAGGTCGACACGACCGTCTCGACGAGAAGGCTGTCGAAGTCCGGCGAGGCCACCCAGTCGAGCACGAGGGCGTCGATGTCGGGGAGCGCCTTGACGCAGAACTCGCGGTATCTGTCGACCTCGAAGTAGCTGTCGGCCATCCGCTGGTAGGTCGCGAGCTTGTCACCGTAGCTGAGCTCCGGGTCGTCTGCTACTGCGAACCACTCGGTCGTGTCGATGTGCGGACGCGCAGTGCGGTCACTCGCGAGGCAGAAGGCCGACCACTTCACCAGGGACGACATCGCCCAGGGGAAGTAGTAGTGCAGCGACGTGACCGCAACATCCGGACACGCGTTCGCGTAGTCGATCGGCAAGACCTCGCTGCCCTGGATGAGCATCTCGCAGGAGTTGAACTCCCAACGGAAGAACGCGTTGACGGTCTGCGCGATCGTCACCGCCTCCGCACCGACCTCGGGAGTGAGGAAGTCGTGGTCGACGGCGTAGCGCTGGTGCATCGGCTCGTCGGGACGGAAGTTCATCACCATCGTCTCGGGACCGATCGTGAGGGCGCGGGCGAAGACGTCGAACGGCTCGACGGCCTTCTGCAGGTGCATCAGCATCTCGCCGGACTCGTTGTAGGCCGCCCAGAGGTCCTGGTCGTTCTTGATCCGGGAGACACCACGCCACGCTCCCCCGTCGAACGGCTTCATATACATCGGGTAGCCCATGTCGTGGGCCAGCTCGGCCAGGTCGAACGGCTCGTTGTAGCGCTGCGACGTGTAGGCCCAGCGGGTGTTGTCGACCGGGTTCTTGTAGGGCACGAGCACCGTCTCCGGGACCTTCATCCCGAGACGCATCAGCGCGCAGTACGCCGAGTGCTTCTCCATCGACTGGAACGTGAAGGGCGAGTTGAGTAGGTAGACGTCGTTCATCAGCGCCACCTTCTTCAACCACTCGCGCGGGTGGTAGTACCAGTGCGCCAGCCTGTCGATGACGAGGTGGTAGCGCGTGGGAGCCCGGAGGTTGAACGGCTCGATGCGCACCCGCTCGGTGTCGAGGAGATGGTCGCGCCCGTCATAGCTGAAGGTCCCGAGCCGCTGGGTGATGGTCTCGAACGCCCGTGGCCAGTCCTCCTCCGTGCCGAGTAGGAGCCCGACGAGGTGTCGGGTGGGGTTGGGTGAGCTCCCGGACGCATACGCGGGCACAGCTCCCACTTTCGAGTCGGTCATCGTGGATCGAACCCTCCTTCGTCAACAGAAGCGTGGCAGATGATGCGCGAGCTGGCGCCGCCACCACGGCCAGTCGTGGCTGACGTCGCAGCCCCACACGTCGAGCTCACAGCGGATCCCCTTCTGCTGAAGCAGGTGTGTCATGGCCCGTGTCGACGGGAGCGACCCGGTGGGATGAGTCTCCCAGTCTCCCTGCCCACAGACGAGCAGCAGGGAGAGCCGTCCCTGAAGCCAGGCCAGGTGCTCTCCGTTCAGGGTCTGGACGTAGTCGGCGGGGTTGGCGAAGTAGGTCGCATCGCCGGACTCACCCCAGGCCCGCCAGGTGGAGACGTCGTAGTTGCCGGATAACCCGATGGCCGTTGGCACCAGGTCGGCGCGCTGCAGTGCCAGGTGGACTGCGTGGTAGGCGCCCAGGCTGCACCCCAGCGCCAACGGCTCCAGGTTGACGGCGGCCGAGTCTGACCCGCCGGCGACGTCGCGCCGGATGAACGGCAGCACCTCGTCGACCAGCCAGCTCGTGTAGAGCCGATGTCGTTGGGCTCGCTCCTCGATGGGCGCCGACGTGTCCGACCAGGTGTAGCCGTCGAGAGAGTCGACGCAGTAGAGCCGGGCTCGTCCAGAGCTGACCAGGCCGTAGACCGCCTCGACCATCCCGTTGTTCTCGAAGTCCCAGGCCCTACCGGCCTCGCTCGGGAACACCAGCACGGGTCGACCGCCGTCGCCGTAGGCGATGAGAGCCAGGCCGTGGTCGTGGCCGGGGAGGGGAAGCTCCACCAGCTCACGTCGCACCCAACCATCCTGACGCACCCCCGGGGGATCGCAACACGATCGTCAGTGGACCGGTGTTTCCGCCAGGACCGCTGCGGCCAGTGCCGACGGATCCTCGAAGTACGGCGCGAGGCGCTGTGCGGCGACCACGAAGTCGTCGGCCGACGTGTAGAGGTGGGCGCTCAGCCGCAGGAAGCCACGGCCGGCCCAGCTGGTCCACGAGACCTCGACTCCGGTACGCCGGGCGAGGAAGCCTCCCGTGCGGCCGGCGCTGGCCTCGTCGTGGACGACCCCCTCGGGCAGCGCCACAAGCCTCATGGTGGGAGCCGGGTTCGCGACATCGACAAGGGCGCCACCGATCGCGTCGGCGACGACCTCGGCGCCATCCTTGACCAGGTCGCCGAGCTCTTTGCGACGCTCCGCGAACCCGAGCGTGCGCATCAGCTCGAGCGCCGTCGGGGCGGCGAGCCAGCCGGTCGCATCTGTCGTGCCCGGGTAGTCGAGTGACAAGGGGAAACCGAGCGGCTCGTCCCAGGAGACGACCGGGGACGCCAGCTGTGCGCGCCGGTCGGGGGCGACGTAGAGGATGCCGGTGCCACGTGGGGCACAAGGCCATTTGTGCAGGTTGCCCGTCCAGAAGTCGCCACACACCGGGTTGTCGACGAGAGCGGGGGCGTGCGCGCCGTCGACGATCACCGGGACGCCGCGCTGCCTGCCCAGCTCCGTTATCCGCTCGGCAGGCATCAGTTTGGCTGTCGCGGAGGTGACCTGGTCGATGACGACGCAGGCCGCCGAGTCGTCGAGATGAGGCTCCAGCGCCGCGACCACATCGTCGTCGCTCGCGTCGAGGGCGACGTCGACCAGCACGACCCGACATCCACTCCCCGCGGTCAGGGTGCTCGCTGCCTGCCGAACCGCCCCGTAGCCATGGCTCGTGACGACGACGCGCTTGTCCGGACCTAGCCCGACCGAGCGAAGCGCCGCGTTGAGCCCCGTCGTCGCGTTCGGGACGAGCCCGATATCACCGCCCTCGACGCCGAGATAGTGACCGATGCTGGCCCTGGTCGCGATGAGGCGCGGCCCGAGGTCGCGGAACCATCGCATCGGGTTGGCCTCGGCGGCGACCCGTAGCCGTTGCTGCGCCTGCTGCGTGACCAGCGGCACCGCACCGAACGACCCATGGTTCAGGTAGACGAGGTCAGGGTCCAGAGTCCAGTGTTCGCGCACCTGCCGAGGCTATCGGTCGAGGTCAGCGCGTTATTATTGCTGTCAGACTGGTCAAACAAAAGAAATCACTTCCGTTTCCTAATGTCAAAGTCCTGCCCGAAATCAGACTTATCTTGGACAAGACTTGCTGCTGCGGGGATGATTGTCCCTGTGGAGGAATCTGATCTCGTGGGCCGCGTCGCGGCCACCACCGGTCTCAGCCAGGGCGATGCCGCCCGGGTGGTGGCGGACGTGGTCGCGTTCTATGCCGAGTCGACGAACGACTACGTCCGTCGGCGGCACTCCGAACTGCAGAGGGACGGACTGAAGAACCCGCAGATCTTCGCCCGGCTGCAAAGGGAGCTCGTCGGTCGGGTCGTCGCCCCTCCCCCCTTGTCAGAGCGGCAGCTGCGTCGCATCGTGTACGGCTGATAGGAGCACCAACGTGTGTGGAATCGTGGGATACCTGGGGCGCCACAACGCCGCTCCCGTCCTTCTCGAGGGGCTGACCCAGCTGGAGTACCGCGGGTACGACTCGGCAGGCATCGCCGTCCTCGGCGCGAGCGGACTGCGGGTGGCCAAGAAGAAGGGTCGGGTGCGCGACCTCGCCGCCACCTTGCCGAAGAGGTTCGCCGGCAAGACCGGCATCGGGCACACCCGCTGGGCGACCCACGGCGCACCGTCCGACGTGAACTCTCACCCGCAGCTCGACGCGACCGGCCGCATCGCCGTCGTACACAACGGGATCATCGACAACGCCTCCAGTCTCCGCCGGTTGCTGACTGACGAAGGCGTCGAGTTCGTTTCCGAGACCGACACCGAGATCATCGCCCACCTGATCGCGAGGGCCGACAAAGAGAGCCTGGAGGGGGCGGTGCTGGAGGCACTGTCCCACATCGAGGGAACCTACGGGCTGGCCATCCTGCACGCCGACCACCCGGATCGCATCGTCGTCGCGCGAAACGGGTCACCGCTTATCATCGGCATCGGCGACCACGAGATGCACATCGCGTCGGACCTGTCGGCGTTGGTTCGCTACACGACCCAGGTCGTGCACCTCGACGACGGTGAGCTGGCCACGATCACGGCCACCGGCTTCTCCACGTTCACCGCCGACCGGCTGGAGACCCACAAGCAGCCCACCACGGTGGACGTCACCGTCAGCGCTTACGAGCTCGGCGACCACCAGCACTTCATGTACAAAGAGATCCTCGAGCAGCCGGCCGCCGCCGGGCGCGTCATTCGTGGCCGTATCGACGACCGCTTCGCGACCGCCCACCTCGGTGGCCTGAACCTCGACCCCCGACAGACTCGCGGCATCAAGCGCATCAAGATCCTCGGCTGCGGCTCGGCGTACTACGTCGGCGAGATGGGCGCGTCCATGATCGAAGAGCTCGCCCGCATCCCGGCAGACGCTGAGGCGGCGTCGGAGTTCCGCTATCGCAACCCCGTCATCGAGCCCGAGACTCTGTATGTCGCGACGACCCAGTCGGGCGAGACGGCAGACACCCTGCTGGCCGTACAGGAGATCAAACGGAAGGGCGGCCGGGTGGTCGGTCTCATCAACGTGGTCGGGTCGACCATCGCCCGCGAGTGCGACGGCGGCATCTACCTGCACGCCGGGCCAGAGGTGTCGGTGGCGTCGACGAAGGCGCTGACGACGATGGCGATCGGCTTCGCGCTGCTCGCCGTCGACCTGGGGCGCGTGCGCGACCTGTCCGTCGCAGACGGCCAGCGGATCCTCCAGGGACTCAAGAAGCTGCCCGACCAGATCTCCGAAGTGCTCAAGCTCGAGGACCAGATCATCGAGGTGGCGGCCAGGCTGGCCAAGGCCGAGTCGCTGTTCTTCATCGGGCGAGTACGCGGCTTCCCGGTGGCGCGCGAGGGGGCACAGAAGTTCAAGGAGATCTCCTACCGGCATGCCGAGGC
This sequence comes from uncultured Actinomycetota bacterium, assembly GCA_963820035.1. GTDB lineage: Bacteria > Actinomycetota > Actinomycetes > Propionibacteriales > Nocardioidaceae > JAWWPG01. The sequence goes on from CAWFYK010000002.1 coordinate 597,868, forward strand.
CTACCAGACGTCGGAGCTCAAGCATGGGCCGCTGGCCTTGATCGGCCCCGATCTCCCGACCGTGGCGATCGTGCCGGATGACGAGCTGACCCACCGCAACCTGGGAGCGCTGCACGAGATTGCCGCCCGCGGCGGTCCCTTGACGGTCGTCACCCACCCGGGCGTCGACCTCGGAGATGTCGTCGCCGACCGGATCGACGTACCCAAGAGTGAGTCGGAGCTCGACGCGATCCTGCTCACCGTGCCACTCCAGATGCTCGCCTACCACGCAGCGCTCGCGCTCGGCCACGACATCGACAAGCCTCGCAACCTGGCGAAGTCCGTCACCGTCGAGTAGCCCAGCGCCGCGGATATGGCGGGCGGGTGGTCCTCCTGGGCGCCGGCGGTCCGCGTGGGGCAGATGGGGCGGATGGGACGGTTGCGCATGGAAAGCCGCCGTTCAGTCCCTCAGGGGCCGCCGGCGCGGCTCACAGTACGCAAAGCGGTCCCAACAGCCTCACCAGTCACACTGGTCAGGCTTCATGGTCGAAAAGTGTTTCGTGGGCCACGCGACCATCAATGCCGCCTGAAACAGCACCACAGACCGACCGTACGGCCAGTCTCCCAGCGCTCAGAGGTGGCCGGCGACCAGGTTGGCGTAGGCCGACTGACCCCTGACGTTCGGGTGATAGGACTCGATGACGGGGAAGGACAGCCCGTTGATCCACTCGTCGGAGTCGCAGACGGCGTGCCCGACGAAGGCCGAGCGAGGGTCGACGAAGGAGAAGTGGGCTGCTGACGCCCGGCCCTGGATCACCTGGTCGAGGAGGTCAGCGGCCGAGTTCAGCGCCGCCTCCTCCTTGGCGGTGAAGAAGGTGCCCGCGTTGCAGTCGTCCCCGTTGAAAAGATGGGGGTAGCCGACCGCGACGTAGGTGGCGTTGGGCGCCCGGCGCGAGATGTCGCCGTACAACGTGCTGAGACGACCGGGCAGCACCTTCGTCATCAGGTCACGAGCGTGGTCGATGGCGTCGAAGCAGTGGGACGCCCACGACGGCAGGGCGCATTCGGTGATCACGTTGATGAAGCCGATGTCGTTGCCGCCGATCGTGACGGTGACGTCCGTGGTCGATCCGGTGAGCGTGCCCAGCTGGTGGTCCTCGACATCGCCCGTCGTCGCTCCCGAGCACGCGCGGAACGAGAGCGTGGCGCCGATACGGTGGCTATCGAGCACCGGGTATGCCTTCGGGGACCGCTTGCAGTTGCCGGACTGCGGGTAGTAGTCCCTGGTCCCCACCCCGGAGGCATAGGAGTCTCCGAGCCCGACCAGGTGAGGTGAAGGGACGCCCGCGGCTGGCGCCGGGAGCGCGAAGCCGCCGACACTGAGCAGGCCGAGCGAGACGGCGGCCGTGGCGAGCAGAGTCAGTCGTCGAGCAGACACAGTTCGGCTCCTCGCCCTCGATGTGATCCACCTCACACCATGGCGTATGGGCGGCGCGCATGCAACAAAGGCAACGGTCGGCGCGCCGCTTGCGTCCTAGGAGCGTGAGACGAACCGAGACGACAGAACACGACGTGCCCATGGCGTGGGAACTGCGGAATATCTCAGATATGAGATACGCTCATGCGATGAGCGATGACTACCTTCGCCGCATCGGCAACCTCATCCGTGACGCACGCAAACATCGGGCCCTCACCCAGCACGAGCTGGCCGAGATCCTCGGCACCAGCCAGAGCGCGATCAACCGGATCGAGCGCGGGCACCAGAACCTCACCCTCGAGATGCTCGCCAGAATCGGAGAGGCGCTCGACTCCGAGATCGTCTCACTCGGCGTCTCCGGACCAATGCATCTCCGGGTCGTGGGCGGCACCACGCTCTCGGGGTCCATCAACGTCAAGTCCAGCAAGAATGCCGGGGTCGCGCTGCTGTGCGGCGCGCTGCTCAACAAGGGGCGCACGACGCTACGCAAGGTCGCCCGAATCGAGGAGGTCAACCGAATCCTCGAAGTGCTGGCCAGCATCGGGTTCAAGTACACCTGGCTCAACGAGGACAACGACCTGGAGATCGTCGCACCGGAGAAGCTCGACCTGACCTCCATCGACGAGAATGCGGCCCGGCGTACCCGCAGCATCATCATGTTCCTGGGTCCGTTGCTGCACGATCGCGACCAGTTCGAGCTGCCGTACGCCGGCGGGTGCGACCTGGGTCGACGGACTGTCGAGCCCCATCTCGCGGCGCTGCGGCCGTTCGGACTCGAGGTGAAGGCGACCGAGGGAAGCTACCGCGCGGAGGTGAACCCGTCGGTCACCCCGCACCGCCCCATCGTGCTCACCGAGCGCGGCGACACCGTCACCGAGAACGCGCTGTTGGCGGCCGCTCGCCATCCCGGTGTGACGCTGATCCGCAACGCCAGCCCCAACTACATGGTCCAGGACCTGTGCTTCTTCCTGACCAAGCTGGGTGTCAAGGTCGAAGGGATCGGCACGACGACGCTGACCGTGACGGGGGTCAGCGAGATCGATGTCGACGTCGACTACGCCCCCTCGGAGGACCCCATCGAGGCGATGAGCCTGCTCGCCGCCGCGATCGTCACGTCGTCGCAGATCACCATCCGTCGCACACCGATCGAGTTCCTCGAGATCGAGCTGTCGCTGCTCGAGGAGATGGGCTTCAACTACGACCGGAGCACCGAGTACCTCGCCGAGAACGGGCACACCCGACTCGTCGACATCACCACCCACGAGTCGACGCTGCACGCACCTCTCGACAAGGTGCACCCGATGCCGTTCCCGGGTCTCAACATCGACAACCTGCCCTTCTTCGCCGTGATCGCGGCGGTGGCCGAAGGCCAGACGATGATCCACGACTGGGTCTACGAGAACCGCGCCATCTATCTCACCGAGCTCACCAAGCTCGGCGCGTCCGTGACGCTCCTCGACCCGCACCGAGTGCTGGTGGAGGGACCGACGCACTGGTCGGCGGCGGAGCTGATGTGTCCCCCGGCACTTCGGCCGGCGGTTGTCATCCTGCTCGCGATGATGGCGGCGAAGGGTACGTCGGTCCTGCGCAACGTCTATGTGATCAACCGCGGCTACGAGGACCTGGCGGTGCGACTCAACCGGCTGGGCGCCCACATCGAGACGTTCCGCGATATCTGAGCCAACGGCTCAGTCACGGGCCGGTCTCCAGGTCAGCCGAAGAGCTCGTCCACGAACGACCGTCCCTGGTGCGTCTCGAGGATCACTGCCGGGGCGGCCATGCCTGGGGTGATGCGAGGGATCGGCTGCGTCGACGGCCCGGACGACACGTGCCAGTCGTTCTCCTGCTCGATGATCAGGCCGAGGTCGGCGCGTCGGAGGAACACTCCTTCGCACGCAACGCACTGGTCAACCGTGACACCGGCACGCTGGTGTTGCTTCATCTCGTCCCCGCACTGTGGACAGGTCATCGCAGCCATGTCTCCACGTTAGTACGCCGTCGCGCATTTGGATGCGGCCTTTACCACAACACGCCTGTGGATCGCCGCTGCAGTCCACAGGCCGTTTGCTGGACGCTTCCGTGATGCCGAAGACACCCCATCTCCCCCGACTCAGCAACCCCGGCGAGGCCGAGGACCACTTCCGGCTCGTCATTCATCCCGACCATCTCGGGATGGCGACCGCCCTGGTCATCTGCTGCGACAGCCAGGACCGCCCGGGAACCCACGTTCAGGTGCTCGACTGCGACCCGTCGGCCAGCCCGAGCGACTGCGCCGAGGTCCTCGACACCCTTCTCGAACGGCTCGGCGCCGTCGTCCAGCCGTCTGAGGCCGGTCTCTGCCTCGCCCTCACGCGACCGGGTGGTGCCCAGATCCAGGACTACGACAGGGCCTGGTTCAGGGCGTTCCACCGGGTCTGCCACCGCCGCGGCGTCCTGCCGGTCGGTGTCTACGTCGTGAGTCGCGTCGGGATCCGCGCGGTGCAGGTCGATGACGCCGCCTGACCACCGGCATACTGCTCCTGTGACCTGGCGTCGCTTCGCGGACGACTATCCGTTCTTCGACAACGCCGGACTCCCTCTCGCGTTCGCCCATCGCGGCGGGGCGCTCACGGAGGGCAACCGCGGCATCGAGAACTCCCTGGCGGCGTTCGAGGAAGCCGTGCGACTCGGCTTCCGCTACGTCGAGACCGACGTCCACGCCACCGCAGACGGGGTGGCGCTGGCGTTCCACGACCACACCCTCGACCGGGTGACGGATCTCGTCGGCACGGTAGCCGACCTGCCGTACTCACGGATCCGACAGGCCCGCATCGGCGGCCGCGAGCCGATCGCCCTCCTGAGTGACGTGCTCACGACCTGGCCGCAGTTGCGGGTGAACATCGACTGCAAGGCGCGCGGGGCCATCGAGCCGCTCGCCAGGGTGATCGAGAGGCACCAGGCATGGGACCGGGTCTGCGTCGCGTCGTTCTCAGCGTGGCGGCTGAGCCGGCTTCGTGCCCGGCTGGGACCGCGCGTCGCCACGTCCTACGGCCCGCCCGGCATCGCCGCGCTCCGGCTGCTGCCGACCGGGGCGTTGCGCCTGCTGACAGCCGGCCATACCGGCCTGGCGGCGCAGGTGCCCGCCGGAGCTGGTCGGGTGGAGATCGTCACGCCATCCTTCGTGCAGCGGGCCCACGACCTGGGCAAGCAGGTCCACGTCTGGACGGTCGACGACCCGGGAGAGATGGACCGGCTGCTCGACCTCGGGGTGGACGGGATCATCTCCGACCGTCCCGACCTGCTGCGTGCGGTGCTCGTGGCGCGCGACGCCTGGCCGGGCAGCTGACGCACCGATCTGACCGGGTATTACCGAAAGGTCGCGTCGGGGTTGACCGACAAGATAGGTTCATCCGAAAGGTGACATAACTCTCGGCGAGGTTAAGGAGTTATCTCAGCCTAATCTCAGTCCGGCAGGGAATCATTGTGCAGGTCGACGCGTTGGGCAACATGTCGGCAGGATGAGCGTGGCATCAGGACGCCTGCTTGGCGACACGGAACGGAAGTAACGGGGATTCACACAACTGCGGGGAGCAGACAATGTCAGAACGAGCGACCCTACGAGGCTCACGCCTCGGTGGAACCAGTTTCGAGGACGAAAGCGGCATCGAGTTCGCCCCGCGCCAGCGGGTGACGTACGACTGCCCCAACGGCCATGAGTTCGATATCCCGATGGCCGAGGATGCCGAGGTGCCATTCCTGTGGGAGTGCCCACGGTGCGGTGCGGAGTCACGTCAGCGTGACGGCAGTGCGCCGGACGTCAAGGCAGAGAAGCCGGCCCGGACCCACTGGGACATGCTGCTCGAGCGGCGCTCGATCACCGAGCTCGAGGACATTCTCTCCGAGCGGCTCGAGATGCTGCGCAACGGTGACATCGGTCCCGCCCACCTGCATCGCCGCAGTGCCGCCCGAGCCTCGAAGGCGAAGGCGCAAAAGACGGCCTGACCCTCGGGCCGTCCTCAAGCCACGCAGCGCGAGGCGTCACCTCCACGGGTGACGCCTCGCGCTTTGTCGTGTGTTCATGTGATCCGGCTGTCACCCGCCCGGGGTGATGCCACTGCCGGCTGTCCCTCGTAGCGTCGGTGCGTTCGGGGTTTTCGGACGTCCATGCGAGCGGAAGGCACCAAGGATGGCAGCAGAGTTCAAGGGCACGATCAACGTCGACATCCGGGACTCGGAGCCGGACTGGGACCCGTTCCAGCCTCCCAAGGCCCCGGAGGGTGCACCGAATGTCGTCTACATCGTCCTGGACGATGTGGGCTTCTCGGGGATGTCCAGCTACGGCGGACCGATCGAGACCCCGAACATCGACCGGGTGGCGGCCGACGGGCTCCGCTACACGCAGTGGCATACGACGGCCCTCTGCTCACCGACCCGCTCCTGCCTGCTGACGGGGCGCAACCACACCCGCAACAGCATGGCGTGCATCACCGAGGCGGCGATCGGCTTCCCCAACGCCAGTGGCACGGTGCCTCCGGAGAACGGGATGCTGTCGGAGATCCTGGGTGACCTGGGCTGGAACACCTACATGGTGGGCAAGTGGCACCTCTGCCCCGATGCCGAGATGAACGTGGCCTCGAGTCGTCGGAACTGGCCGAGTGGCCGCGGGTTCGAGCGCTGGTATGGGTTCCTCGGCGCCGAGACGAACCAGTGGTACCCCGACCTCGTCTATGACAACCACCCCGTCGACCAGCCGAAGTCGCCCGCCGAGGGCTACCACTTCTCCGAGGACATCACGGACAAGGCGATCGAGTTCATCAAGGACTCCAAGGTGATCGCCCCCGAGAAGCCGTTCTTCCTCTACTACGCGCCGGGCGCCGCTCACGCACCACACCACGCGCCGAAGGAATGGGCCGATCGATACCGCGGGAAGTTCGACATGGGCTACGAGGCGATGCGAGACGAGACGCTGGCTCGCCAGAAGGAGCTCGGCATCGTGCCCGCCACCACTGAGCTGCCCCCGATGAACCCGATCGGTACGCCGGCCACGCGAACCGGCCCCGACGGCCTGCCGTTCCCCGCGATGGACGAGACCCGTCCGTGGGACTCCCTGTCCGCCGACGAGAAGCGCCTCTTCAGCCGGATGGCCGAGGTCTACGCCGGGTTCCTGTCCCATGCCGACCATCAGATCGGTCGCCTGCTCGACTATCTCGACGAGATCGGCGAGCGCGACAACACGATGGTCGTGGTCGTCTCCGACAACGGCGCCAGCGGCGAGGGCGGGCCCAACGGGTCGGTCAACGAGATGAAGTTCGCCAACGGGCTGCCGGACAACATGGCCGACAATCTGAAGATGCTGGACGATCTGGGCGGCACCAAGACCTACAACCACTACCCCAACGGCTGGGCGATGGCGTTCAACACCCCTTTCAAGATGTGGAAGCGTTACGAGTTCAACGGCGGCACGGCCGATCCGTGCATCATCTCCTGGCCATCCGGAACCGGTGCCAAGGGCGAGGTCCGGTCGCACTACCACCACGCCATCGACATCGTCCCGACGATCCTCGACGTCCTCGGTGTCGACCCGCCACAGCGCATCAAGGGCCATGTGCAGAGTCCTTTCGACGGCGTGAGCATGCGCAGCAGCTTCGATGACCCCGACGGGCCGAGCGCCCGGCGTACCCAGTTCTACTCGATGCTCGGATCGCGCGGGATCTGGCACGACGGCTGGAAGGCGATCACCAACCACCCCACCATCAGCGGGTGGAGCCACTTCAACGACGACGACTGGGAGCTCTACCACACCGACGTGGACCGAGCCGAGCTGCACAACCTCGCTGCCGAGCACCCGGAGAAGGTGCGCGAGCTGGTCAACCTGTGGTTCGCCGAAGCCGGCGCCAACGGCGCCTTCCCCCTCGACGACCGGTCGGCCTTGGAGATCTTCCTGACCCCGCGACCGGTGATGTCACCGGCACGGAACCGCTATGTCTACTATCCGGGCACGGCCGAGGTCCCCGAGTCTCAAGCGGTCAACCTCCGCAACCGTTCGTTCTCGGTCGGAGCCCTCGTCGACCTTCCTGCGGCCGGAGCAGAGGGCGTGCTTTTCGCCCACGGCTCCCGCTTCGGTGGGCATGCGCTCTATGTCAAGGACAACCGGCTGCACTACGCCAACAACTTCGTCGGTCTCATCGAGCAGCGCGTGGACGCGACCGAGGATCTCCCGACCGGCGAGAACCTGATCCTCTCCGCGTCCTTCGAGAAGGACGGCGAGGACCCGCCAGGTGTGTCCACGGGCATCCTGTCGCTCTACCACGGCGCCGTGAAGGTGGGCGAAGGGCGCATCAAGACCCAGCCCGGTAAGTTCTCCATCGCCGGCGAGGGACTGACCGTCGGCCGCGACAGCGGAGAAGCCGTCACGGACGACTATCCCGGCGAAGGCCCGTGGGCTTTCACCGGCGGCACCATCCACCGGGTCGCCGTCGATGTGAGCGGCGAACCTTACGTCGACCTGGAGCGTGAGGCGCAAGCCATGCTGATGCGCGAGTAGGTCACCGCCGGAAGTGCCGCAAGGATGGCCGCACGTAGGGCGACCACGTCAGCTGGGCTTGGCGCCGCCGCTTTGGATGCCAGGCTCCAGCCTGCGGTCCGCGTGTGGTTGCGTTTCACACGGCAGTGATGGCCGCGCGTATGGCGACCGGCTGAGCTGAGCTGGGCGCTGGCGGCTGCGACCTTGGGTTTCGTGGCTGGTGTCACTGGTGTGGCTCATGGGACTGCTTTGCGTACTGAAAGCCGCTCCCGCCGCCCTCCGAGGGGTTGATCAGCGGCTTTCCATGCGCAAGGCAGTCCCAGCAGCCCCACCGGCCACATGCGCCCCAGACGAGTCGCGGTTCGGAACGTTCCGGCTGTCGGCGTGGCAACGACAGCCGCATCGTTCGGAATCGTCGGTTGCAGCTGCAAAGTGGAACAGTTCGGGGCTCAGATCGCGATGTGAGCCCCGGATCGTTCCACTCTGTGGCGCGTGATGACACCAGGAGCGCAGGCCGCCAAGCCAAGACCCCACCGGCCGCCATACCCGCGGCCATCACTGCCGCCTGAAACGCACCCACCAGCAGACCGCACCTGAAGGCACGCTACGGCCGCGGAGGTCCGTCGCGGTAGATCTGGTGCACTCCCCCGCGCTTGGGCGCATAGCGCCCCGCGCCGTAGCGCACGACGCGGTTGGCGACCAGGACCGAGAGCAACCGCCGGGCCAGCGGCCTGGTGAACGGGAGCACGAAGAAGAAGCCGAAGAAGTCGGTGACGAAGCCGGGAGTCAACAGCAGCACCCCGCCGACGAGGACGGTCGCGGCGTCGGCCAGCTCCTTGCCCGGCAGCTGCCCGCTGGCGAGGGACTCGTTGAGGGCCCGCCAGGCCCGGGCGCCCTCACGCTTGACCACCCACGCACCAAGGGCCGACTCGGCGATCAGCAGCAGGATCGTCGGCATGGCGCCGATCTCCTGGCCGACCTGGATGATGACGTAGATCTCCAGGATCGGCAGGCCGATGAAGATCGCGAGAAGGATGACGGCCTTCATCGGCTGCTCCCTCGGACGAAGCCCGCCAGCTGGCCGACACGGTAGTGCACGCCCCATCGGGTCAGGCTGACCAGCGCTTCGCGCACGATGTCGCCGCTCATCTTCGAACGGCCGAGCTCACGTTCCACGAACGTGATGGGCACCTCGACAACCCGGTAGCCCGCCGAGATCGCCCGCCGGGCGAGATCCACCTGGAAGCAGTAGCCCTGTGACGTGACGGTGGCGAGGTCGATCCCTTCGAGAGTTTCCCTCCTGTACACCCGGAAGCCGCCCGTCGAGTCATGCAGCGGAAGTCCCAGGGCGAGCCGCGCATAGAGATTGCCTCCGCGCGACAGCAGCTCTCGTCGGCGCGGCCAGTTCACCACCCGGCCACCCGGCACCCAGCGGGCTCCGAGCACCACGTCTGCTTCGGAGACCTCGGTCAGCAGACTCGGGAGCTGCTCCGGAAGGTGTGACCCATCCGCGTCCATCTCGACGAGAAGGGCATAGTCGCGGGTCAGACCCCAGGCGAAGCCCGCAAGGTACGCCGCGCCGAGGCCGGCCTTCCGCGGGCGGTGCAGCACGTGAACCTGCTCGTCACGGGTGGCGATCTTGTCGGCGAGCTCACCGGTGCCGTCAGGAGAGCCGTCGTCGACGATGAGGACGTTCGCGGCCGGCACGGACTCGCGGAGCCTGTCCACGACGGGCTCGATGTTCTCTGCCTCGTTGTAGGTCGGGATCACCACGAGGGTGCGTTGGTCGGTCACTGGGCTATCCTGCCGCTTCGACGGCGTTTGCCCAAGACTGCGACCACTGTGAGACATAGCGCGGCGAGCGTGAGCCCGAGGTCCACCCAGAAGCCGAGCCGCACACCCCACGTCTTACCGGTTGCCAGCGTCACCTGGCGCTCGAGCACGGCGCGGGTGTGGACGGAGGTTCGGGCCAGCACGTCACCCGAGCCGGAGAAGAACCCGCTGATGCCATCGGTGGAGGCCACCACGACGTCGCGGCCGGACTCGATCGCGCGGTAGCGGGAGATGGCGAACTGCTGGTCGAGCTGGCCGGTGCCGGCGTAGGTCGCGTTGTTGGTCTGGACGACGACGAGCTGGGCGCCGGCATTGACGATGCCCCGGACCAGGCCGTCGTACGCGACCTCGAAGCACATCAGGTCACCGATCGGCGTTCCTCCGATCGTGAGGCTGCCGACGCGGTGGCCGGGTGCGAAGTCCTTCGGGATCTCGCTGAGCCGGCTGATCAGCTTCGTCAGCACCCCACGGAACGGGATGTACTCGCCGAACGGCACCAGGTGCTGCTTGACGTAGCGCTCCCCCGGCCCGGTCTGCGGCGACCAGACGATGCCCACGTTCTGGACGTGCTCGGGGTCGGGGCCATTGAGCACCGCCCCGACGAGGACCGGTGCCTGGATGGCCTGCACGGCGGCATTGATCTCGGCGTATGCACTCGCGTCCTGGAAGGGGTCGATGTCGGTGGAGTTCTCCGGCCAGATGACGAAGTCTGGCCTGGCAAGGCCCGTGGGCGGAGCGGTCGACCGGGACAGCCGGGTGCCCTGCCGCGCGTCGATCTTCTCGGCGAAGGCCCGGGTCGCCTGGGACTGGTTGTTGAGGACCGCCCGCCGTTCCGCGAACGCGTCGAGGCCCTCACCCGGCACGTTTCCCTGCACGGCAGCGACCGTCACGGAGCGTCCCGGGTCGGCCAGCCCCACCGGAAGCACCAACGTCACAAGCACCAGTGCGGCCGCAACGACGAGCGCCGCGCCGCCGGTCCAGGACCGGTCCCGCCGCAGCGCCACGTCGACGACCAAGGCGACCACCAACACGGCGACGAACGACACCAACGCCGTGCCGCCGAGCCTGCCGTAGCGGTCGAAGGGGGTGTCGACGAGCCCGAACGCGAGCCGGCCCCACGGCAGCCCACCGAACGGGACGGTGCCGCGCAGGAACTCCGCTCCCACCCAGCTTGCCGCGGCTGCAGGCGGCCACCAGCGATGGGCGCTGAGCCATGCCCACGAGAGGCCCATCACGGCGTAGAAGGCGCCTTCGATGACGCTCAGCGCGATCCACGCGTCGTAGCCGATCACCGTGATCCACGGCATCAGCACCATCATGAAGCCGAACCCGAACGCCCAGCCGTAGCCGAAGCCCGCCCGACCCCGTTGGCCGTAAACGCTGACCATCAGCCCGGCGATGCCGAGCGGCATCAGCCAGACCTGGTCGTATGGCGGGAAGGCGGCACCCACGGCGCAACCCGCTGCGAGCGCCCCGAGGGCACGCGCCACGACGTGCAGACGTGGCGCGGCGGGCATGACCACAGCGTACGCGGCGGGCTTGGCTGCTCGACGATTCAGCCGCAGAAGAACCCGATCCCCTTCGGACCGGACATCGTTCCACTGGAGGTGGAAACGAGGTCCGTTGTCTACTGGGAACCGGGTCTCTGCGTCGTCCACCCGCGCTCGGCGCGCTGCCGTCTGATCAGCCGCGGCATGGCTGGGGTTGGATGAGGACCCAGCTGCCACGACCTCCCCGACTCCGGTCACCCGGGCGAATGTGGTGGGTGGACCTGCGCCACTCTGCCAACTTCAGCCAGCCCCGTCAACCCGCCTCCGACCTGCGGTGATGGCAAAAGTTGCAGGTCACCAGCCCTTCGCATTCAATTCGTGTTCGTGCGGCGTTTGCCCTGGCCACGGCGTGTCGCAGATAACACGCCGATAACGATTCATCCGGCAGCAGGAACGACCACAGTTCCCGTTGCCGTGGTCGCCACCAGTGGGGTCGCGAGCACCTCAGCACTCGACTCCCCCAGGTCGGGCCGGCCTCGACAGACCACCGTGACAGCGAGCTCGAGGGTGCGCGACCGGGTCCCGACCCGGGTAACCTCCGCGCGGACCTCGAGCACGTCGCCGGCCCGCACCGGCGCCCGGAACTGCACGTCGGAGTATGACGCGAACAGTCCCTCGTCGCCGTCGGTGCGGATGCAGACCTCGGTCGCCACGTCCCCGAAGAGGCCGAGGCTGTAGGCGCCGTCCACGAGGTTGCCGGCGTAGTGGGCGTGCGAGTAAGGGACGTAGCGCCGGTGCACCACGGTGAGACCGAGTCTCGGGTCGTCGCTCATGCCGGCTCCCTGGCCTTCTCCGTCACCGCGGCCCGGGTCGAACGCCGGTCGACGAGCTCGCTGACCAGATAGCTCGCGACCTCACCGGGTGTGGTGCCCTTGGTGAAGACCCGGTCGACGCCGAGCTCGGCCGCCTGGGCCTCGTCGAAACGCGGGCCCCCGATGATGAGGAGCGGCCGCGACGCCTTCGGGTAGGCCTCGTTGAAGGCTGCCGACATCTCCAGGGTGTTGAGGATGTGCGCGTCACGCTGCGTCACGACCTGCGACACCAGGACGGCGTCGGCACGCTCGTCGCGAGCCTTCGCGACGAGCTCCGGAACCGAGACCTGAGCGCCGAGGTTGACCACCTTCAGCTCCCGGTAGTACTCCAGGCCCTTCTCGCCGGCGAAGCCCTTGATATTGAGGATGGCGTCGATCCCGACCGTATGGGCGTCGCTCCCGATGCAGGCGCCGACGACGACGATCCGCCGCCGCAGCTCCTTCTTGACCGACTTGTTGACCTCCTTGGGCGTGAGCAGGGGAAAGTCACGCTCCACCACCTCGACCTTGTCGAGGTCGACCAGATGGTTGACCTGCCCATAGACGACGAAGAACGTGAAGTCCGGTCCCATCGGCTTCGCATGGACGACCAGGGCCGGGTCGATGCCCATCTTCTTCGCGAGCTGGGCCGCCGCTCCCTCAGCGCGCTTGTCATGGCCGATCGGAAGCGTGAAGGACACCTGGACCATGCCGTCGCCGCGGGTGTCGCCATAGGGACGAAGCACGCGATGCTCGTCGCTCGGTGTCATGAGCCCTCCAGAATCTCGATAGCGGGGTTGTAGTACTCGCGGGACTTGCGGGCCACACCCTCCAGACCCTTGCCGGCGTCGGCCGGGCGCTTCATCAGCCCGAACGTGCCGTCCGCGATCGCGTCCAGAAGGCCGCGCTCGTGCCCGAGGATCTTGTCGAGCAGGTCGATCGACTCCCGTAGTACCTCGTTGGCGCGGTTCGCGATGAACCCGTCGGCGCTCGGCCGGAAGTCCTCGGCGAGCCGGCCGGCTGCGTTCATCACGTAGCGCACGTTCTGCAGGGCCAGGTCGCGATCCGACAGCCAGGGGGTGACCACCGCCTCCGTCATCATCCCGACGAGCAGGATGTCCTGGTCGGTCAGCGCGCCTGCCAGGTTGAAGAAGCCGTCGAGGAGGTAGCCGCGGAAGACGTCACCCGTCATGTGCCGGGTCGGCGGCATCCACTTCAGCGGTGCCTTCGGGAACAGCTGCCGGGCGAGCAGCGCATGGGCCAGCTCGAGCCGGAAGCTGTCGGGCAGCTCCGGGGTGATCTCGAAAGCGTGCCCGAGCCCGAGCTGCCAGTCCTCGAGCCCGGCCTCCTTGGCGAAGAACTCGTTGAGCAGCTGGCTCACCGTGACCGTGTGCGCCGCCTCCACGGCATCGTCGGTGGTCAGGTAGTTGTCCTCACCGGTGTTGATGATGATGCCGGCCCGGGCATGGATCTGCCGGCTGAAGCGCTGGTCCACGAAGGTCCTGATCGGGTTGATGTCGCGGAAGAGGATGCCGTACATGGAGTCGTTGAGCATCATGTCCAGTCGCTCCAGACCGGCCAGCGCAGCGATCTCGGGCATGCACAGCCCGGACGCGTAGTTCGTCAGCCGGACGTAGCGCCCGATCTGGGAGCTGACCTCGTCGAGACCCTGGCGCATCAGCCGGAAGTTCTCCTGCGTGGCGTAGGTGCCGGCGAACCCCTCGCGCGTCGCCCCCTCGGGGACGTAGTCGAGCAGCGACTGCCCCGTCGAGCGGATCACCGCGATGATGTCGGCTCCCTCGCGGGCTGCGTTCTGCGCCTGCGGGATGTCCTCGAAGATGTCGCCGGTCGCCACGATGAGGTAGATCCACGGCTTCTGCAACGGGTCGCCCCACCGCTTGATGAGCCGCTCCCGCTCCCGTCGGCGCGCGTCGACCCGGCGTACGCCGGCGGCGACCTGCTTGCGTGCCGCCGTCGTCGCTCGTTGCGCGTCCCGCCCCGTCGGCAGCTCGAATCGGACGTCGCCGGTGGCGGCGCGTTTGGCGAGGTCGGTCAGGTCGAGCCCGTCGTAGCGACGCAGCGCGTCCCAGACGGGAAGCGACACGCCATGCTCGAGACCCACGTCGCCGCGCACCGCATCGAGCAGCCGGTTGACCCACGGAGTGCCGTCGGGATCAGCCCCCGACAGGCCGGCCAGCCGCAGGGTGGCCCGCTCGACGGAGACGGTCGTGTGCTGACGAGCCAGCCGGACGATCGGCCGGCCGGCTTTGCGGGCGAGACTTCGCGCCTGCCTCACCGTGGCGGCGTCGAGTGCCACGTGAGGGCGATGCCGAGCGGTCATGACGGTTCCTCCACATCGAAGACGGTGGTGCCCGACACGACGGTCCGCATACAGGCCGGCAGCGGCTCCTCGGGGTCCAGCGAGGGCAGCACGCCCTGCCGGCCGACCGATGTGGCCGCGGACGGGTCGAGGTCCCACACGGCGTAGCTGGCGGCCGAGCCAGGCACCAGGGTGCCCGCCGCATCGTTGCGGCAGGCGCGGTGCCCACCTCGGGTGTGGGCCTCGAACGCTGCGGAGACGGGCATCCGCTCGTCGGGGTTGTGATGGTGGACGGCGGCTCGGACACCGGCCCATGGATCGATGGGGGTGACCGGGCTGTCCGATCCGAAGGCGAGCACCACGCCCGCCCGGGCCATGCTGGCGAAAGGGTTCATCGGAGCCGCGCGGTGGGCGCCGAGCCGCCTCTCGTAGAGGCCCCCGGGCCAGCCCCACGCTGCATCGAACGCCGGCTGAACGCTGGCGACGACGCCCAGGGCCGCGAGCTCGGAGATCGCCGCCGGCGAGATCATCTCGACGTGCTCGAGCCGGTGGCGCGCTGCGACGAAGGCGTCCGGCCCGACCTTGTCTGCGGCCTCTCGCAGCCCCGCGAGTGTCGCGGCCACGCCTCGGTCTCCGATGACGTGGAAACCCGCCTGGACACCTCGCTCCGTGCACCACACGACGTGGTCACGCACCTGGGTGTCATCGAGGTAGAGGTGGCCGGCGGTGTCGGCATCGACGTAGGGCGTGGTGAGCGCCGCCGTACGGGACCCGATCGCTCCGTCGACACACAGGTCCCCGGCGTAGCCGGCAAGCCCCTCCGCGTCAGGGTGGTCCCCGCCGACGAAAGCACCCCAGTAGGCCACCACCTCCGGCAACGGATGCTTGCGTTGCAACCTGGCGATGAGGCCCGCGTCACTGAACGGCGCGATGTGCGGAGCGTTGACGTCATGGACGGTGGTGACCCCCATCATGGCCGCGTGCCGCAGGGCCACGAGAGTCGCCTGCTCCCGGTCGGCCGTCGTCCAGAGCGAGTCGAGAACCGCCCTCGCCGCATGGTGGGCGTCGCGCTCGACCACGCCATCGCCCCGCCAACCTTCCAGGGTGGCGACCCTGGGTTCACGCCTGACCAGGCCGGCCGACACGACCGCGGAGTGCGCGTCCACCCGGCTGACGTAGGCGATCCGGCTGCCGACCGCCCGGTCCAGCTCGGAGCCGGTAAAGGGTCGCTCCTCGGGCCAGCCGGTCTCGTCCCAGCCGTGGGCGAACAGCACCGAGCTGTCGCTCACGTCGGCGTAACCGGCCAGCCGGTCGAGGGCATCCGGCAGGGAGGTCGCACCGCCCAGGTCCAGGCTCTGCAGCGCGAAGCCGGTCTTCGACACGTGCACGTGGGCGTCCACGAACCCGGGGGCCACCAGCCGACCCTCCAGCTCGACGACCTCGGCGTCGCCGCGATGTCGTTCCGCTCCGGCATCGTCACCCACCCACGCGACGGCGTCACCGACGGTGAGCATCGCGGTCGCCGTAGGGAACGCCGGTGAGACGACGGTCCCACCGCGAAGCAGGACGCGGCGGGACGCAACAGGGATCGAGGTCATGATGCGGTCTCGTGGGCCACGCGCGACTCGAAGAGGCGGCGGACCCCTGCGTGGCTGCGCAGCAGCTCGA
Source organism: uncultured Actinomycetota bacterium (assembly GCA_963820035.1). Taxonomy (GTDB): domain Bacteria; phylum Actinomycetota; class Actinomycetes; order Propionibacteriales; family Nocardioidaceae; genus JAWWPG01. Next base: position 613,988 of record CAWFYK010000002.1, read on the forward strand.
CAGCGAAGGCGGCGTGCCCGGGCACATATCCGTTGCCTACCAGCATGGTGACGTCAGAAGCGAGCCCCTCGGCGCCCAGCGCGGCCGCCGTGAACGACGTGGCCATCGAGAAGAAGATGACCGTTCCGCCCTGCGCCGTCGAGAGGATGGCACCCCCCTCGCAGCCGGGAACGTCGACGCACACCACCGTGATGTCGGCCGGCCCGCCCGCGTCGACGACGGCCTGGGAGAGCGCGACGGGGTCGCGGGCGTCGGCCAGGGTAACCGCGTCCGCGAGCCCCTTGTCAGCGAGCAGGTCGACCTCACGCGTGACCGGGACGACGGCGATGGTGCGGCTGGCGCCGGCTCGCGATGCCGCCGCGAGCGACAGCGAGCCGCTCTTGCCGGCCCCGCCCACGACGCACACGGTGGGCCGGTGACCACGGTCGACGTACTGGCCGACGACGCGGGCCGTGAGGGCAGGGGCGCCGCACACGTCCATCACGGCGAGGGCGAGCGGCGCGGGCAGGTCGTCGGGCATCACGGCGACGATCGAGCGGCCGAAGAGGATGGCGTGCCCGCGACAAGGGACCTGCTCGCTCCGGCCGTCCCAGCGGGTCAGGCCGTCGGTGATCTGCAAGGGCGTCAGGGTCAGCGAGACGAGCGTGGTGACGGAGTCCCCGACCGAAAGCCCCAGGGGCGAGTCGGGGCCGACCTCCGCCACCGTGCCGGTCAGCATGCCGCCGGAGCCTGTCACCGGGTTGTGCATCTTGCCTCGTGCGGCGACGATCTCGAGCACCTCGCTTCGGACGGCGTCTCCGTCACCATCGTGCTTGTCGAACAGCTGACGGAACGAGGCCGCGTCGAGGTTCAGCCGCTCGACGTCGATCCGCACCTCGTCGGGCCAGATGTCGGGCCGGGCGTCGAGCCGAGTGGCCGCCTGCGGGAGTACCCCGAGGGGCTCGACGACCCGGTGCAGGCCGGTGGGGTCGCTGGTGGCCTGGAGACCGCTGGACAAGGAAACCTCCCGCTCGAGTCCGTCATACACCGGAAGAATTGCGGTATCGCTTTGGCGTCACCGCGTATTCTCCCGTAGTCTGGCATGACACAGTGTCGTGATACTAACGCGGTGGTCGCCGCGCACCCTGCCCCCTGGAGGACCCGTGACTGGAGGACCCGTGACCGAGCACACCCCCGGACTCGAGCAGCCCTACCCCTACTCACGTGTCGAGCTCGTCGAGCCCGACTGGACGCGACTGCCCGGCTTCGCGGACGTCACGGCCGAGGACTGGGCCTCCGTGCAGTGGCAGCGCGCGCACTGTGTCAAGAACATCAAACAGCTGCGCGCCTTGATGGGCGACCTCATCGAGGACCGCTTCTACGACGACCTCGAGCGAGACCAGGCCGAACGGGCCACCATGTCGATGCTGATGCCGCCGCAGATGCTCAACACGATGGTCCCCCACGACGTGCCGACGACGGACCTCCTCTATGCCGACCCGATCCGGCGCTACATGCTTCCGGTGTTCTCGGACCGCCGTGCCGACTGGCCGAGCCATCCGCACGCGACCCGGGACAGTCTCCACGAGCACGACATGTGGGTTGCCGAAGGTCTCACCCACCGCTACCCGACCAAGGTTCTCGCCGAGCTGCTTCCGACCTGCCCGCAGTACTGCGGCCACTGCACCCGGATGGACCTCGTGGGCAACTCGACGCCGGTGATCGACAAGCTCAAGTTCAACCTCAAGCCGGTCGACCGGATCGACGCGATGCTCAGCTACCTCCGTGAGCACCCGGGCGTCCGCGACGTCGTGGTCTCGGGCGGCGACGTGGCCAACATGCCGTGGGCGCGGCTGGAGTCCTTCGTCGACGCGGTGCTCGACGTCGACAACATCCGCGACATCCGGCTCGCCACCAAGGCCCTGATGGGTCTCCCCCAGCACTGGCTGCAGGACGAGGTCCGGGCCGGCATGGAGCGGCTCGCCACGAAGGCCCGCGAGCGCGGCGCCTCGATCGCGATCCACACGCACGTCAACCACGCGAACTCCATCACCCCGATGGTCGCGAAGGCCACCCAGGCGATGCTCGACACCGGAATCCGCGACGTCCGCAACCAGGGCGTGCTGATGGGCGGCGTCAACGACGACACGCACCGCCTGCTGGACCTCTGCTTCACGCTGCTCGACGGCGCCAAGATCATGCCCTACTACTTCTACATGTGCGACATGATCCCCTTCAGCGAGCACTGGCGCGTGTCGGTGGCGCGGGCGCAGGAGCTGCAGCACAGTCTGATGGGCTACCTGCCGGGCTTCGCGACACCGAGGATCGTCTGCGACGTGCCGTTCGTCGGCAAGCGCTGGGTGCATCAGCTGGAGTCCTACGACCGTGAGCGTGGCATCACCTACTGGACCAAGAACTACCGGACGTCCATCGAGCACGACGACCTTGAAGCGCTGACCCGTACCTACGAGTACTACGACCCGATCCACACGCTGCCCGCCGAGGGCCAGCAGTGGTGGCGCCAGCACGCGGGTGACCACCTGGCTGCTGCCGAGCTCGCCGCCAAGGCGTCCCGCGAGGCCGCCGAGGCCCAGAAGGACATGCTGGTCCACTGACCCGGCCGTCCCGACCCTCGCGTCGTCCGTCACGTTCCCGCAGTACTCCGGAAGGTCCGTCACGTTCCGGGGTGCGCCAAACGATTTGGTCTCCCCGAAGCGTGACGGACCATCTAGAACAGAAGGCCGCCACACCCCGGAGCGTGACGGACCACTCCGGCCTGGAGGGCGCTGCTCCCCGTACCGTGACGGACCACGCCAACATTGCTGGGATGGGGACGGCGGTCAGAACGCGAGAGGGCGCTTCTCGAACGGCGTCGAGAGCACGATCGTCGTACGCGTGGACACGTTGGCCGCCTTCCGGATCGTCGCCAGCAGGTCCTCGAGCGCCTTCGGCTCCGACACCCGGACGTGCAGGATGTAGGACTCGTCGCCGGCCACCGAGTAGCACGCCTCGATCTCCCGGATGCCGGCCAGCCGCTCGGGCGCGTCATCCGGCTGGGAGGCGTCGATCGGCCGGATCGAGATGAAGGCGCTCAGGGTGAGGCCGAGCTCGCCGGGGTCGATAACGGCCACATAGCCTTTGATCGCGCCTCGGCTCTCGAGCCGTTTGACCCGCTGGTGGACGGCGGAGGTGGACAGTCCCGTGCGCTTGCCGAGCTCGGTGAAGGACATCCGTCCGTCGTCGGCGAGCAGCTGGCAGATCGCCGCATCGACGTCCTCCATCAGCCCGCCACGACGGTCAGCTCGCGCGACGTGGTGTTGAGGCGCTCGATGCCGTCCTCTGTGGTGACCACGATGTCCTCGATGCGGGCGCCATGGCGGCCGGGAACGTATATCCCCGGCTCGATGGAGAACGCCATCCGGGGCTCGAGCAGCATCGTGTTCCCTTCGACGATGTAGGGCTCCTCGTGAGTCTCCAGGCCGATGCCATGCCCGGTCCGGTGGAAGAAGGCCCCGCCGTAGCCGGCCTCGGTGATGATCGCGCGACCGACCCGGTCGACCGACTCTGCCGATACTCCCGGCTTGGCGTAGTCGCACTGGGCTCGCTGGGCCTCGAGCAGGACCTCGTAGAAGTCGGTGACCTCCGACGCCGGCTCGTGTCCGGCGACGTAGGTCCGGGTGCAGTCGGAGCAGTAGCCCTCGGCCGTCGTACCGCCGATGTCGATGACGACCGGGTCGCCTGCCTCGATCACCCGATCGGACAGCGAGTGGTGCGGCGATGCGCCGTTGGGGCCGGAGCCGACGATCACGAAGTCGACGCGGACATGGCCCTCGTCGAGGATCGCGTCGTGGATCCGGGCTCCGACCTCGCGCTCGGTCCGTCCGACGGTGAGGAACTCCGCCATCCGGGTGTGCACCCGGTCGATCGCAGCCCCTGCCTGTCGCAGCGCGGTGACCTCGTCTGCCCCCTTGCGCATCCGCAGGTCGGCGAGCACCCGACCCGCGACCTGGAAGGTCGCCGACGGCAGTGCCTCCTGGAGGGCCAGCATCCGAACCGCCCACATGTGATCGTCGACGGCGACCTTGCGGGCCTGCGCAATCCGCTCAACGGCCATCCGGTGTGCGTCGTCGGTCTCGCCGTGGGTCACGATCTCCATGCCCGCCAGGGCCGCCGGGGACCGCCCCGCCTCGGCCGCCTCGAGGACCGGTACGACGAGTGCCGGCGCACCCTCCGCGGGAACCACCAGAGCGGTCAGCCGCTCCATTGGGAGCGCGTCGTAACCGGTCAGGTAGCGCAGGTCAGAGCCGGGTGCGACGACGAGGCCGTCGAGCCCCGAGGCCGCCAAGGCTGCCTGTGTCCGTCGGATCCGCGAGGTCAGATCTGCCGTCATGGCCTCACTCTAGCGACGAGCAACTCCGTTCCGGGAGCACGGCGAACCCGACCTATCTGCTCCGAGCCGGGATCATGACATCATCGCGACTGTGACTTCTCGGCTGATGCTTCTCGACACGGCTTCGCTCTACTTTCGGGCGTTCTTCGGGATGCCGGACAGCCTCCGTGCGCCGGACGGCACCCCGGTCAACGCGGTCAAGGGCATGCTGGACTTCGTTGCCCGTCTGGTGTCGACCTACGAACCGTCGTCGCTCGTCTGCTGCTGGGACGACGACTGGCGCCCGCAGTGGCGGGTGGAGCTGATCCCCACCTACAAAGGCCACCGGGTCGTGCGCGCGGTGCCCTCAGGCGTCGACGTCGAGGTGACACCCGACGACCTCGTCGTGCAGGTGCCGATGATCCGAACCCTGCTGGAGACCCTCGGGATCGCCGTCGTCGGCGCCGCCGGCTATGAGGCGGACGACATCATGGGCACGCTTGCGACCAGTGCCGACGGCCCCGTCGACGTCGTCACCGGAGACCGTGACCTCTTCCAGCTGGTGAGCGACGAGCGGCAGGTGCGGATCCTCTACACCGCACGAGGGGTCGGTCGTCTCGAGGTCGTCACCGACTCCGTGGTCGTCGGAAAGTACGGGGTGCTCCCGGAGCAGTACGCCGACTTCGCCACCCTTCGCGGCGACCCCTCGGACGGGCTCCCGGGCGTCGCCGGGATCGGCGAGAAGACCGCGGCCGGACTGCTCCAGCAGTACGGCGACCTCGACGGCGTCATCGCCGCTGCGGCCGACCCGGCCAGCTCTCTTGCCAGCGGCGTCCGCGGCAAGATCGCGAGCAACCTCGACTACCTCACAGTGGCGCCCACGGTGGTGGCCGTTGCGACCGGGATCGACCTGCCGCCATACGACGCCGAGCTGCGGCCGCTCCCCGACGAGACGGTCGAGGTGGTCAGGGACCTCGCGGAGACCTGGGGCCTGGGCGGGTCGATGACCCGGGTGTTGGCCGCCCTCCCCCACTGACGGCGAGACCCTGGGATGCTGCGACCGGCTCACTCCACCTCCGCCGAGTAGGCGACCACGCCGCGACGCATCGTGTCGGCGAGCTCACGGAGCCTGGTCCGTAGGGCAGGGTCGGGACTGGCGGCTGCCACCTGGTCGGACAGGTCAAGCACCTGCTTCACCCAGCGGACGAAGTCACCGGCCGCGAGCTCGACGTCCTCGAGCACGTCGTCGAGCTCTGCTCCGCCAGCCCAACGGTAGGCCGCCCAGGCGAACCCCAGGTCCGGCTCGCGGAGGAAGCTGACGCCGTGGTCTCGTTCGACGGCGTCGAGCTCGGCCCACAGGTGCGTCATCGCCTCCAGGGTGGAGCGCACCGCTCCGCCAGGGACCCGTGGTCGTTGCAGCTCGTCGGGTTTCCGGGACTCGAAGACCAGGGCAGACAGCACCGCGGCCAGGGCCGGGGGCTCGAGGTCACTCCAGATGCCGCGGCGGAGGCACTCGGCCGCCAGCAGGTCGAGCTCGCTGTAGATCCGGGACAGCGACGTGCCCGCCGGCGTGACCTTCTCACCGACGAGGTAGTCCAGCTCCTCCAGGACCTCGCAGACACGGTCGAACTCACGGGCGATCGTGTTCGTGCGCTGCTCGATCCGGCGGCGGAGCGAGTTGGTCTCCCGGTCCAGCTTCAGGTAGCGCTCGGCCCACCGCGCGTGGTGCTCGCGGTCCGGGCAGGCGTGGCAGGGGTGCGCCCGGATCTGCGCCCGCAGCTCCGCGACCTGAGGGTCCTCTCCCTGCGCCTCACGCCCGCCCGACCCGTCAGACTGAAGGGCGGGCAGGTCGCGGGTGCGATCGCGGAGAACGACCGCAAGCTCGCGGCGCTGTTGGGGGTTTCGCGCATTGAACGACTTCGGCACCTTCACCCGGGTGAGGGCTTCGACGGGCGTCGGGAAGTCCACGAGAGACAGTCGGCGCGCCTGCCGGTCCAAGGTGAGCACGAGCGGACGGGCGCCGTCTCGCGGCGACCGGGCACCCGGGTCCAGGACCAGTGCCACTCCCGCCCACCGGCCGGTGGGCACCTTGATGACGTCGCCGACGCGCAATCGCTCGAGAGAGGCTGCGGCCGCGTCCCGACGGTCGCCCCGACGTCGCCGCGCCTGCGCCGCCTCGACGTCCGAGAGGCGGCGTCGAAGCGTCGCATACTCCATGAAGTCACCGCGGTCGCAGGTGAGCGCCTCGCCGTAGCCGGCCAGTCCCTCCTCCGCCCGCCGCACCTCACGAGCCAGCCCCACCACGGCCCGGTCGGCCTGGAACTGGGCGAACGACGACTCGAGCAGCTCGCGCGCGGTGGCCTTTCCGACCTGGTGGACGAGGTTCACGGCCATGTTGTACGACGGCCGGAAGGACGAGCGCAGCGGATAGGTCCGAGTGGAGGCCAGCCCGGCGACCGCCTTCGGGTCGAACCCCGGCGCCCAGAGCACCACCGCATGTCCCTCGACGTCGATCCCTCGTCGTCCGGCCCGACCGGTCAGCTGGGTGTACTCCCCCGGCGTCACGTCGGCGTGGGTCTCGCCGTTCCACTTGGAGAGCCGGTCGATGACGACGGACCGGGCCGGCATGTTGATTCCGAGCGCGAGAGTCTCCGTGGCGAAGACCATCTTGACCAGGCCTCGGGAGAACAGCACCTCGACGCACTCCTTGAAGACCGGCAGCATCCCCGCGTGGTGTGCCGAGATCCCACGGCCGAGCGCCTCGAGCCACTGCGGGTAGCCGAGGACGTCGAGGTCGGCGTTGGGCAGCGTCGCCACCCGCGACTCGGCGTACGCCAGGATCTCCCGGCGTTCCTCGGCTCGCGTCAACCTCAGGTTCGTGTTGAGAGTCTGCTGCACAGCGGCGTCGCAGCCCGCGCGGCTGAAGATGAACATGATCGCCGGCAACAGCCCTTCGGCCTCCAACCGGTCAACCACATCGACCCGGCTGGGGACGAGCGCCCGTCCCGCCGGGCGGCGGTAGCCTCCTCGTTTGGCCCGGTGGTCGCGAGCCCGGGTGCGGTGCCAGTCGTCGCGGGCGACCCGGGTGAGCTCCGGGTTCACGTCCGCCTCGTCATGTCGTCCCGCAGAAGTATCGGCGAAGAGGTCGAACAGCCGTTGGCCCACCATGACGTGCTGGAACAGCGGCACCGGGCGGCGCTCCTCGACGATGATGTCGCCTTGCCCGCGCACGGTGCGGAGCCAGTCCCCGAACTCCTCCGCGTTGGAGACGGTCGCGGACAGCGACACGATGCTCACCGACTCGGGAAGGTGGATGATGACTTCTTCCCAGACGGCGCCTCGGGAGCGGTCCGCGAGGTAGTGCACCTCGTCCATCACCACGTAGCGCAGCCCGGTCAGGGTCCGTGACCCGGCGTAGAGCATGTTGCGCAGCACCTCGGTGGTCATCACGATCACCGGAGCGTCGCCGTTGATGGCATTGTCGCCCGTGAGCAGGCCGACCTTGTCGGCTCCGTAGCGGCGTGTCAGGTCGGCGAACTTCTGGTTGGACAACGCCTTGATCGGTGTCGTGTAGAAGCACTTCCCGCCTTCGGCCAGGGCAAGATGCACCGCGAACTCGCCGACCAGCGTCTTGCCCGACCCGGTGGGCGCCGCCACGAGGACTCCCCGGCCGGCCAGCAGGGACTCGCATGCCCGCCGCTGAAACTCGTCGAGGCCGAAGTCATAGAGCGCCGTGAAGTCGGTCAGCACGCTCATGTCGACGGCGCGAACACGCGGACGGCGGAGGGCACGACCGTGACGGTCTGTGGCAGGGCGCCAAGCCGCTCGCCATCGGCATAGGCGATCACGCCTTCACAAGCGAGCGACACCGTCCGGACTCGGTGGTGCTGATAAGCCGGATGGGTGACGTGGGTGCCCTTGAACAGCTTGGGGTAGAGCCAGATGAGCTCGCGCTTGCGGATCGGCTTGATGATGGCCACGTCGAGGAAGCCGTCATCGATCTCGGCACCTTCACACATCCGCAGCCCCCCGCCGTACGACGGGCAGTTGCCCACGGCCACCAACATCGCCTCACACGAGAGCTTCTCACCGTCCAGCTCGAGGGTGTAGGCGAGCGGATGGAAGACCCTCAGCTCGGCCAGCGTCGCCAGGTTGTAGCGCATCTGGCCGGTTGGCCAGGTCATCGAGTTGGCCCGCTCGTTGACCAGGCTGTCGAAGCCGGCGGCCAGCACGGTGGCGTAGTAGGTGTCGCCCATGCTTGCCACGTCGAGGCGACGGGTCGATCCGGCAGCGATGACGTCGGCCGCCGCGAGCGGCTTGCGTGGCGTGATGCCGAGTGCGCGGGAGACGTCGTTGCCCGTGCCGGTCGGGATAACTCCGAGGGTGGTGGGCGAGCCCACGACACTTTGCAGGGCGATGTGTACCATCCCGTCACCCCCCATCACGACCAGGCTGTCATATCCGTCCAGAACCGCGCGGCGGGCAAGGTCGGCGGACTCTTGCCCGCTGCTGCCTTGCATCCTGGTGACCTCGACATCGCCCGACCCGAGCCGGTGCGCCACCGCGTCGACGCTGCCCGCGAACCGGCCGCGGCCGGACGTCGGGTTCACCAGGAGGGCGAGTCGTCGAGTCACCCGGCCGAGGATACTGCCGAGCCCGTGCCACCCGGTGCTCAGAGGGTGATCGTCACGGTGAAGTTGGCGCTCGGGGCGCCGAGCGCCTTGGCTACCCGATGGATCGTCTCGACCGCGAGGTTGGCGTCGAACGTCACCGTCGGCACGGCCGCTGCAACTCTGCCCTCGCTCTCCAGCAGCAGCACCTGGCCGAAGTGCCACGCCTGGTGCGCGTCATGACGCTGGGCGGATGAGCAGACCGAACGCGGGTAGGCAGCATCGACGCCGACGAGATCGAGAGGCTGGCTGCGCTCCCCCGACATGAGCCGGCCCGTGACCCGTGGACCCCCGGCGAGGATCCCCTCGGCGCGCCAGGTCACCGGATCGGTGCCCAGCCAGTCCGGCAGGTCGAACGCGTCAACAGTGCTGGCCATGGCCCCGTCTGGCTAGATCGGCGAAATCTCGTCATCGTCCAGGTCAGCATAGTCAGGGCCGGAACGGCGGCCGCGCCGCCGGTCGATGATCCGCGCGATCACCTCGGAGATCAAGAACAGCACGACCATCGGGATGGCAAGCAGCAGCATGGTGATCGGGTCGGTGGACGGGGTGGCGACGGCCGCGAAGACGAACGTCAAGAAGATGATCCACGCTCGCCACCGGGCGAGCTGATGGGCCTTGACGACACCAGCCAGGTTGAGCATGACCACGAAGAGGGGGATCTCGAACGCCACCCCGAACACGAGGAGCACCCGCATCACGAACGTCAGATAGCTGTTGAGGTCGATGAGGCTGGTGACGCCGTGCGGGGTGAACCCGATCAGGACCGCCAGACCCTTGGGCATGACGACGTAGCCGAGAGTCACCCCCGCAAAGAACAACGGCCCCGCGATCGAGACGAAGATGATCGTCCACCGGCGTTCGTTTCGGTGCAGGCCGGGCACGATGAACGCCCACATCTCGTAGAGCCAGATCGGGCTGCTGCCCACGATCCCTGCCACGAGGGACACTTTCGACTGCAGCAGGAACGAGCTGGAGACACCGTTGAGCACCGGCTCCGAGGTGATGTCCTTGGAACGCGCCAGGTTCCTCTGCACCTCGAGGATCGGGTTCAGCAGCAGGTTCGAGATCTGGCCATAGAAGATCCAGGCGAGGGTGGTGCCGACGACGATCGCGAGCACGCAGATTCCCAGCCGGTTGCGAAACTCACGGAGGTGATCCGTGAGCGGCATCCGGCCTTCGTTATTGTGCGGAGGGTGGTGCTTGTCCCTTCGCACGCGAGCGGAGATGGCCACGCAAGGTGTCCCCGATCAGGCTTCCGGCTCTGCCCTGGGGGCGTTCTCGGGAGCGGCCTGCGGGGCGGCTGTGGGCGGCTGCTGTTGCGGCCACGGCTGCGCCACCGGCTGCGGCGGGACCACCGGCTGCGCCTGCTGGACCGGCTGCACCTGCTGGACGGGCTGTGGCGCCTGCTGGACCGGCTGTGGCTGCACGACGGGGGCCGGCTGCGGCTGCACGACGGGAGCCTGCTGGGGCAGCTGCTGCTGGTCGGCGGCCGCCTTGTCGGCCTCGTCGTCGTTCATCAGACCCTTGGTCTCGGACTTGAAGATGCGCAGAGCCCGACCGGTGCCGCGGGCCATCTCGGGAAGCTTCTTGCCGCCGAAGAGCAGCAGCACGACCAAGACGATGATGATGAGTTCGGGTGTACCAAGATCGCCGAACACGGGTATTGCGAGGTTCATTGGTCGCCTCTTCTGGTGGTAGTTCCCTCTTCGTGGTCCATGGTACGCCGGGAATCGCGACAATCCGGCCAGGTCACAGCCGACGCCATCAGCGCAGGTCAGCGTCGTACTGCCGGTGCCCCGGCGGCCGGCTCACTCACGGAGGTAGCGAGCTGCGCCGGCTCCACGACTCACGCTACTCGCTCAACCGCAGCGCCTGGCACCTCTGATTCGTCACCCTCGGGCCACCGGATGGCATCTCGGCCGACGTCGGATTCGTCCGGTCGCAACACGGATGGAATCCACTCGCTCGCGAGGACGAATCCGGCGAGCCGGACGAGTTCGAGCGGCCGGCGCCACCGGAATGCTCGTGCGAACGGCGCCGGTTACGCCGGGTCGGAGTAGTTCGCGAGCGCCGCGGCGGCCAGCTCACGTACTGATGCGGCAAGCTCGGCCGGCTCAACCACCCACGCGGCCCCGCTCAGCCGCATGACCAGACGTTGCAGCCACCGCGCATCCGCGTAGCGGAGCTCGACGCGAAGTCCGCCACCCGGGAGCTCCGTCGTCGCGTCCGTCGGGTAGTAGTCGGCCACCCACCGAGCGGCCGGCTCGAGATCGAGCACGGCGACGGGATCGTCGGGGTCCGGCTGGAATGCGCCACGCGACACGTCGAGCAGTGACACGTCCACGGGCGGAGCCGCCGGAGTCTCCAGCACGGTCGCCGCCGTGATGCTCTCGACCCGGAACAGCCGGGTCTCCTCCGCCCGGTGGCACCACGCCTCGAGGTAGGGCCGGCCCTCGAAGTAGATCAGCCGCAGCGGGTCGACGACGCGTTCTGTCGTCTCGTCCCGGCTGGCGACGTAGTAGGTGAGCTGCAGTTGCCGGCCGTCGCGCAGGGCCTGGTCGACCGCCTCACGGATCTCCGGATCCCCTGTGTCGAGCTGGACGTCGACCGCTGCTGCCGGCGAGGACCCCTCCCCCGCGGCAGCCTCGACCTTCGCGAGGGCGCGGTCGACGGGCGCCCGCTCGCGCGGCCCGGCAGACTCGGCGAGGGCGCGGAGGGCGACGATCAGCGCCAGGGCCTCCGACGCTGACAGCCGCAGCGGTCTGGTCAGGTACTCGGCGTTGGACAACCGCACGACCCCGGAGTCCTCGAGGGCTTCCATGTCGACGTCGATCATGTCCCCGGTGACGGCATTGGGCAGGCCGCAGAACCACAGCACGTTGAGGTCCTTGACGATCTGGCCCGGTTCGACCCCGAAGTCCCTCGCGACCTCCGCGACGGGGACCCCGTTGCGTGCCTGGAGGTAGGGCACCAGCTCGAGCATCCGCGCCACCTGGCTCTGCGCGCGTGCCGTCATCCAGTCCCCGTCTCGGCGAGGGTCCGCAGCCGCCGTACGACGGACTGCCGCAGCTCCTCGGGCGACTGCACCACCAGATCCGGGCCGAAGGAGACCAGCTCCTCCGCCAGCGAGGACCCGGACGCGTAGGGCAGGTCGATCTCCGTCCATTCGTCGTCCACCGGACGGCTCGCCGTCGCCCGCCGTCGAAGCGCGCCGCCCTTGCCGCTCCGCACCCGCACCCGGGCCGAGCTGTTGGGGCGGTCGGGGGCCAGCCGCGAGACGAGCGCCCGCACGTCGAGGTCCGCGGGCGGCGCGAAGTCGCCCGCGGTTCCGATCGGGATCACCTCGCCGATGATCCGCGAGACGCGAAACATCCGCGGCGCGTCCTTGTCCCGGTCATGACCGACGACATACCAGTGACCGTGCCACGAGCCGATCCCCCACGGCTCGAACCGGCGCGTCGTGCTGTCGAGCGCACCCGCCGCCCGGTAGTCGAAGCGAATCGGAAGCCGGCCGGTCACGGCCTCGAGAACGGCGTCGAACGCGGGCTCCTCACTGACGAGCTGGGGTTCCAGCATCGCCAGGGCCGACTCGTCGACGTCGATGCCGCCGGCCTTGAGCTTGCGGAGCCCTTGCGAGGTGGCCGCGGCCAGCCTGGCATGCTGCCATACCCGCGCCGCCAGGCCGATCACCGCGGCCTCGTCGGCCTCGAGCGTGATCTCCGGCAGCTCGAACTTGTCGCGCGGAATCCGGTAGCCGACCTCGTCGTCGAAGCCGCGGTCGACCGGAGCGACCTCGATCGGCACCCCGAGCACGCGCAGCTCGTCCTTGTCCCTGTCGAACATCCGGTCGAACGCCTCGTCGGTCAGGTCGTGGTAGCCGTCGACGGCCTGCCGGATCCGCTCCTTGGTGATGTTCGTCCTGGCCACCAGCAGGCAGATGGTCAGGTTCATCAGGCGTTCCGCCTTCTGCGCCGTCACAGCGGCCACCCTACCGGTCCGGGCATGGGGCGGCCGGGGGTCGAGTGCGCGTGCCCGGTCAGCCCGCGGACACGATCTGGACGGTGAAGATCAGGGTGCTGTTCTTGGGGATGCCGGACTGCTTCTTGTCGCCATATCCCAGTGCCGGCGGCACGACGAGGGCGACGCGGGACCCGACCCGCTGACCGATCAGCCCCTGGTCCCAGCCCTTGATCACCTGACCACTCCCGATCGTGAAGGTGAAGGGCTGGCCCGTCCAGGGGTTGAAGACGGAACCGTCGGGATAGATCTGTCCGAAGTACTCGACACTGACGCTGTCGCCCGTCTTCACCTTCGGGCCGGGGCCTTCGACGATCGGGTAGACGCCGAGGCTGGTGGGTTTGGCCAGCGTCTTCGAGTCGGCGGTGAACTTCGCCGGGTTGCCGGCAGCGTCGTACGTCAGCTTGGGTACGTCGGGCGGCGGGCTCTGGGTGGGGAACACCTTGAGGACGTCGACGACGAAGACGACGTTGTCACCTGGGCGGACCGTGGCGGCCAGGTTCCCGGTGTCGCCGAAGGCGTCCTTGGCCTGGCTGCCGATCAGCACTCGGTCGCCCGCATGGGCGCCGATCAGGCCGTCACTGAACCCCTTGACGACGGAGTTGACGTAGAACGTGCTGGGCTTGGTCTTCCAGCTACTTCCGAACACGCTCTCGTCGCTGGCGTTGATGCCGACGTACTCCACCTTGACCAGTGAGGACAGCTCGATGGCGGGCCCCGTGCCGGGACCCTTGGTGACGACCTCGCTCGACGTCTTGTCGAACGCGATCGGTGCCTTGAAGGTGACGTTAGGGATGGCGCTCGTCGGGCCGGTGACCGTCACCGCGCTGAGCGGGACGATCTTCGCCGGAGTCGACCCGCTCGAGCCGCTGCAGGCCGCGGTTGCCAGCAGAGCGGACAGAGCCAGCCCCACAACGAGTCGACGCACGATCACACCTCACGAAGAACAATCCGACGGCACGGGAGGTCCCAGCCTAGCCTCACATGGAATCGATGAGCCGCTCGACCCGTTCGTCGTGGGAACGGAACGGGTCCTTGCAGAGCACCGTGCGCTGCGCCTGATCGTTGAGCTTGAGGTGCACCCAGTCGACCGTGAAGTCACGGCGGCGCTCCTGAGCCTTGCGGATGAACTCACCGCGGAGCCGGGCCCGGGTCGTCTGCGGCGGCACCGACTTCGCCTCGAAGATCGCCAGGTCGTTGCTCACCCGGGTCACGGCGCCGCGACGCTCCAGCAGATAGTAGAGGCCGCGACCGCGGTGGATGTCGTGGTAGGCCAGGTCGAGCTGGGCAACCCTGGCCGACGTCATCGACAGGTTGTGCTGCGACCGGTATCGCTCGATCAGCCGGTACTTGATCACCCAGTCGATCTCCCGCTCGACGAGGGACAGATCGTCGGACTCGACCGCCTTCAACGTGCGCTCCCACAGGTCCAGAGCGGTGTCGATCACCGGAGTGTGCAGCTCCCGACGGTCGACGAAGTCGCGCGCCTTGCCGAGGTACTCGTTCTGGATGTCGAGCGCCGACGCGTCCCGGCCGTTGGCCAGCCGCACCTGGCGCCGCCCCGTCATGTCGTGGGAGATCTCGCGGATGGCCCGGATCGGGTTCTCCATCGTCATGTCGCGCATCACGATGCCGGCCTCGATCATCCGTAGCACCAGGTCGGTGCTGGCCACCTTCAGCAGGGTGGTGGTCTCACTCATGTTGGAGTCGCCGACGATCACGTGCAAGCGACGGAAGCGCTCGGCGTCGGCATGCGGCTCGTCACGAGTGTTGATGATCGGGCGGGAACGCGTCGTCGCGCTCGAGACGCCTTCCCAGATGTGCTCGGCCCGCTGGCTTACGGAATAGATCGCGCCGCGCGGGGTCTGCAGCACCTTCCCGGCGCCACAGACGATCTGACGGCTGACGAGGAAGGGGATCAGGACGTCGGCCAGCCGCGCGAACTCGCCGTGACGGCCCACCAGGTAGTTCTCGTGGCATCCGTAGGAGTTGCCGGCCGAGTCGGTGTTGTTCTTGAAGAGGTAGACGTCACCCGCGATGCCTTCCTCACGGAGCCGACGCTCGGCATCGACGAGCAGACCCTCGAGAACCCGCTCCCCCGCCTTGTCGTGGGTGACCAGGTCGCTGACCGAGTCGCACTCCGGGGTGGCGTACTCCGGGTGGCTGCCGACGTCGAGATAGAGCCGCGCCCCGTTGCGCAGAAAGACGTTGCTGGAGCGGCCCCACGAGACGACCCGACGGAAGAGGTAGCGGGCGACCTCGTCGGGCGACAGCCTGCGAGCCCCCTTGAACGTGCACGTGACGCCGTACTCGTTCTCGATCCCGAAGATTCGCCGGTCCACGAGTTCAGCCTATGCCACGCAACCGACCACGGGACGTTGCCAACCGGATCAGCCGACCGGTTCGCCGCCGTTGCCTGCCGTCCCGTTGCCGGATGACCCGTTGCCCGACGCGTCGTTGCCGGCGTCGGCCGTCGGCTCAGTCGCAGACGGCGGGCCAGACTCGGTGCCGGCTTCCGGAGGACGCTCTGCGGTGTCGGCACTGCTTCCGAACGTCGAGACGAGGACCGCCTCGCTGAGCCGCTGGAACTTTCGCGGCCGGCTCCGCGTGCGGTCGAGCACGGCCACCTCGAGCCGGTCGCCCGCAAGCCGCCGCGGCGTCGGGCCGTCGTGTTCGAGTGCCGCCACCGCGAGATGCAGAGCTGCGTCGAGGTCGAGCCCCTCTGTGTAGTGCTCGGAGAGGTATTCGCCGATCTGGTCGGACGACCCGCCCATCGCGGCGTAGCCACGCGCGTCCGCGACGGAGCCGTCGTAGGTGAGACGGTAGATCTGGTCGTCCTCGGCGCGCTCGGCCACCTCGGCGACGAAGATCTCGACCTCGTAGGGCTTCTCACCACCAGAGGAGAAGATCGCGCCGAGCGTCTGGGCGTAGGCGTTGGCCAAGCCACGGCCGGTGACATCCCGCCGGTCGTAGGAGTAGCCGCGCATGTCGGCCAGCCGGACCCCTGCGATGCGCAGGTTCTCGAACTCGTTGTAGCGCCCGACGGCGGCGAAGGCGAGCCGGTCGTAGATCTCGGAGATCTTGTGGAGCGACGGGGACTGGTTCTCGGCCACGAAGATGAGCCCGTCGGCGTACTGCACGACGACCACGGACCGACCGCGGGCGATTCCCTTGCGCGCGAAGTCGGCCCGGTCCTTCATGAGCTGCTCGGGCGAGACGTAGAACGGCATCGACATCGGGGTTCTCCTCGTCTCAGGTCAGCGCGGCGGCGGGGCCGTCGGGCCGTTGCATGCGGGCGGCCAGGACGGAGTCGGCGACCGCGGCGACGGCGTCGTCGCTGAGCCGGGCATAGCCGCTCTCGGTGACCATCGCGACGACGGGAAAGATGCGTCGCATCATGTCGGGGCCCCCCGTCGCGGAGTCGTCATCGGCCGCGTCGTAGAGCGCCTGCACGACTGCCGTCACCGACTCCTCGGGGGTCAGGTCGTTGCGGTAGAGCTTCTTGAGCGACCCCCGGGCGAACATCGACCCGGAGCCGACCGAGTAGAACGCCTGCTCCTCGTAGCGGCCGCCGGTCACGTCGTAGGAGAAGATCCGGCCGGAGCGTAGGTCGGGGTCGAAGCCCGCGAACAACGGGACGACCGCCAACCCCTGCATGGCCATCGCCAGGTTGCCGCGGATCAACGCGGAGAGTCGGTTCGCCTTGCCGTCGAGCGACAAGGTGGTGCCCTCGATCTTCTCGTAGTGCTCCAGCTCGACCTGGAAGAGCCGAACCAGCTCGACGGAGAGCCCGGCCGCTCCCGCGATGCCGACGCACGAGAATTCGTCGGCTGGGAAGACCTTCTCGATGTCGCGCTGAGCGATGATGTTGCCCATGGTGGCGCGCCGGTCACCGGCCATCACCACCCCGCCCTCGAACGTTGCGGCGACGATGGTGGTGCCATGGGGGGCCTCACCCGGCACCATCGACTGCGGCAACGGACCCCGTCCGGGCAGCAGGTCCGGGGAGTATCGACCGAGGAAGTCCGTGAAAGAGGAGCTACCTGGCGTCAGGAACGCGTCGGGCAGCCGTGACTCGCTCATCGAGTCACTCCCCACCCTTCTGGACGAAGCCCCGGACGAACTCCTCGGCGTTGGACTCGAGCACGCCGTCGATGTCGTCGAGGATCGCGTCGACGTCGTCGTCGAGCTTCCCCTTGCGTTCCGCCGCCTCGTCGCCGGTCGCGACGTCGGGCGGCGGTTCCTCTTCCGTCGACTTTCGGGTCGTCTTGTGCTGCTGGCCGCCTTCACGCGCCATCTGCCACCTCCTGCGTCGTCAGAGCTGTCAACCCTGCCACCGAAACCCTACCTGCGAGGTCCCTCATCCTCATGATGTCAGGGCGGCGAAGAGCTCCTCCGCCGTCTTGCACCGGTCGAGGAGGTCGCCGACGTGGGCCCGGGTGCCGCGAGTCGGCTCCATCGTCGGGATGCGCTGGAGTGAGTCGCGCCCCGGGATGTCGAAGATCACCGAGTCCCAGGACGCCGCCGCGATGCGTTCGGCGTACTGCGCCAAGCATCGTCCGCGGAAGTAGGCCCTGGTGTCGTCGGGGGGATGCGTGATGGCCGCCTCGATCTCGTCTTCCGTGAGCAACCTGTCCATCTGACCACGGGAGACCAGCCGGGAGTAGAGGCTCTTCTCCGGGCGCAGGTCCGAGTACTGCAGGTCGATCAGGGCGAGCTTGGGGTCGTTCCAGGCCAAGCCGTCACGCTCACGATAGGACTCGAGCAGGGCGAGCTTGGCGACCCAGTCGAGCTCGCGGCGGCACTCGAACGGATCGCGGCGGAGCCGCTCGAGGACGGAGCCCCAGCGGTCGAGCACATCCACCGTCTGCGCGTCCACATCGGAGCCGAAGCGGTCTTCGACGTAAGCCCGGGCGCACTCGAGGTAGCGCTCCTGGATGTCGATCGCGGTCACCTTCCGGCCGTCCTTGAGCGGCACCAGGTGGCTCAGGCCGGTGTCATGGGAGACGTCGTGCAGCTGGGCGACGGGACCGTCGACACTCAGGTCGCCGCTGAGGGCACGATCCTCGATCATCGCGAGCACGACGGCGGTGGTGCCGACCTTCAGATAGCCCGAGATCTCGGAGAGGTTCGCATCTCCGATGATGACGTGCAGCCTCCGGTATTTCTCGGGGTCGGCGTGCGGCTCGTCGCGGGTGTTGATGATCGGGCGCTTGAGGGTGGTCTCCAGCCCGACTTCCACCTCGAAGAAGTCCGCGCGCTGGCTGAGCTGAAAGCCGTGTCCCTTGCCGTCCTGACCGAGACCGACCCGGCCGGCGCCGCACACGACCTGTCGGCTGACGAAGAAGGGGGTCAGATGGCGGACGATGTCGGCGAACGACGTCGAGCGCTTCATCAGGTAGTTCTCGTGGCTGCCGTAGGACGCGCCCTTGTTGTCCGTGTTGTTCTTGTAGAGCACGATCGGGTTCTGCCCGGGGATGTCCACGTTTCCGGCGGCCGTGGTGATCACCTTCTCCCCCGCCTTGTCCCAGCGGACCACGTCGAGCGGGTTCGTGCACTCGGGGGTGGCGTACTCCGGGTGGGCATGGTCGACGTAGAGGCGGGCTCCGTTCGTCAGGATCAGGTTCGCCAGGCCGACGTCCTCGTCGGTGAGCTGGCTGGGGTCGGCCGCGTTGCGGGTGAGGTCGAACCCGCGGGCATCGCGCAGCGGGCTCTCCTCCTCGAAGTCCCAGCGGGCCCGGCGAGTACGGGCCGTGCGAGAGGCGTACCCGTTGACGACCTGCGAAGACGCGAGCATCTGGTTGGCCGACGGAGTCCCCAGGACGGAGACACCGAACTCGGTCTCGGTTCCCATGATGCGCCGAACGGTCATGGGGCCCGAGCCTACGCTGTGGGTCGCCAGCTCCCCTTCAGGCACGGGCGCCGCAGCCGACGGCGCCTTGTTTACGGCGCAGATCTCCAGAAGCACGCCGGGCTGGCTTTCTCTCTGTGAGGGGTGGCGTGAGTTGGTCTGCACGTCGAAAGGCGCAGTGACGCGGCGGCTCCGGTGACACTCCGGTCGACCTGGCGCCTCACCTCAGCGAGTTCGATCCCAGTGAGGCGGAAGCCGCCGCGTCGCTGCCGCTTGTTACGTGCAGGACAACGCACGCCGCCTGACCCCAGCGACCCACCCCCGCCGGACCCCCGGGCCGTCGTACGCAGGACATGGACGTTCGCAGGTACGACGTGAGACCACAGGGACATGGCGCGGGCCGGACACCAAGGTGCCCGGCCCGCATGCCGCGAGATCCCGAGATCCGGGACCGATGATCCGCTTCCTAGAAGCCGTTCACCCCGTTCGGGGTGCCGAGGCCCGTCGGGCCGTCCCAGCCTTTGCGCGCCGTGCAGATCTGCGACGGCTTGCAGCCGCTTCCGTTGGCGCCCGTCGTGACGTCGAAGAGGTTCTTCGAGTTCGCGTAGGGGATCTGGTTGGCGAGGCCCTTGGTGTTACCCGAGAGGGCGTAGACCGAGGCGATGATCGGGGACGACTCGCTCGTTCCGCCGACCTGACCCCACGCGGACTGGGTCTCGCTGACCGGGTGGTACCACGCGAGGCCCCCCCGGTTCGGGTCTGCAGCCGCCGATACGTCGGACTCGGCGCGCTTCGTCTTGCAGCCGGTGTCGAAGGGGCCGGACCCCTTGATGGCAGGGTTCCAGCGTGAGCATCCGGAACCTGCTCCACTCCAGGCCGACTCGCTCCAGCCGCGGGCCTTGCCGGCGGACTTGGTGAGCGAGGTGCCTCCGACGGCTGTCACGTAGCTCGAGGACGCAGGGTATCCCGCGTGGGTGTAGCCCGAGTCACCTGTCGAGGCCGTCACAGCGATCCCTTCCTGGTGGTAGTACTGGCCCCAGTTCTTGTCGAGCGCGTCGTGGCCGGAGTACGAGTTGGAGATCGCGACGACACCCTTCTGCTTGGCCGCCATCGCGACCGCCTTGCCCAGCGCCGGGAGATTGGAGTGCGCGGCCTGGACGACGACGATCTTGCAGTCCGGGCACGCCGACGAGACAGCGTCGACGTCGAGCGCCTGCTCGCCAGCCCAGCCGAGGTTGAACGCCGGCAGGTGGGTCGTGCTGCCTCGCTGGTTCATGATCGTGAGGCAGCCGTTCTTCGTCGTGCATGGGGGGAGGTTGAAGTACTTGCGGAAGATGCGCAGGTCCCGCTCGAGCTTGGGATAGCCGAACGCGTCCACGATCGCAACGGTGCGCCCCTTCGACTTCAAGCCGGTCAGGTTGTAGGCGTCTTGCAGCTGTTTGGGGGTGAGCGCGCTAGCCGGCGGACCATCGAGGGGCTGCTTGCCGGAAAAGACCACCTGAAGCGCGTCGCACGCCACAGCATTCCCCGTGACCTTGGCCGAACAGAGCCGACTCACGTGGCTCGACGGCGCTCGACTTGGCTCATGGGAGGGGCCGGCGTCGGCGGTCGGCACTGCGGCCGCCAGGCCTCCGGTCGTCAGGGCAACGACACCGAGGGCCGCCACCAGGTTCTTGTGCATCGGGTCTCCTTCTTCGAGAGCTGGGCCGGAGGTCTCCGCCCGGAAGGCATCCTAGGACGGCCGAGCACGGGTGGGTAGAGGTACGGCGTGCACAGGCGAGCCGGAGCAGCGCATCCACCTGCGGCCGCTCACTCCGGCCCTGTCCGGTCAGGACGCCGTACAGACGGGGCGCGCTGGACCGGACGAATCCGGAGGCTCAGAGGTACTGGCCGGTGTTGGCGACGTTGTCGATCGAGCGTCCGGGCTCGGTGCCCTGCTTCCCGGAGATCAGGGTGCGGATGAACACGATCCGCTCTCCCTTCTTGCCGGAGATTCGGGCCCAGTCGTCGGGGTTCGTGGTGTTGGGGAGGTCCTCGTTCTCCTTGAACTCGTCGAGGCACGCCTGCAGCAGGTGCTGGACGCGGATGCCCCGATGACCGGTGTCGAGGAGATCGCGGATGGCCATCTTCTTCGCCCGGTCGACGATGTTCTGGATCATCGCACCCGAGTTGAAGTCCTTGAAGTAGAGGATTTCCTTGTCGCCGTTGGCGTAGGTGACCTCGAGGAAGCGGTTCTCCTCGGACTCCGTATACATCCTCTCGACGGTGCGCTGGATCATCCCGAACACGCACTCGTCGCGCTGGCCGGAGAACTCGTTGAGATCGTCGGCGTGCAGCGGCAGGTCGGACGTCAGGTACTTCGTGAAGATGTCGCGCGCCGACTCCACGTCGGGACGCTCGATCTTGATCTTGACGTCGAGCCGGCCGGGCCGCAGGATCGCCGGGTCGATCATGTCCTCCCGGTTGGACGCGCCGATGACGATGACGTTCTCGAGCCCCTCGACTCCGTCGATCTCGCTCAGCAGCTGCGGCACGATGGTGTTCTCCACGTCGGAGGAGACGCCCGACCCGCGGGTCCGGAACAGCGAGTCCATCTCGTCGAAGAAGACGATGACCGGTGTTCCCTCGTTGGCCTTCTCGCGAGCGCGCTGGAAGACGAGCCGAATGTGCCGCTCGGTCTCACCGACGTACTTGTTGAGCAGCTCGGGGCCTTTGATGTTGAGGAAGTAGGACTTCCCCTCCTCACCGGTGGCCTTGGCGACCTGCTTCGCCAGTGAGTTGGCGACCGCCTTGGCGATCAGGGTCTTGCCACAGCCAGGAGGCCCGTAGAGCAGGACGCCCTTCGGCGGCTTGAGCTTGTGCTCCTTGAACAGCTCAGGATGCAGGTAGGGAAGCTCGATCGCGTCACGGATCTGGTCGATCTGGCGCATCAGCCCACCGATGTTGGTGTAGTCGATGTCCGGGACCTCTTCGAGGACGAGCTCCTCGACCTCGGTCTTCGGAATGCGTTCGTAGACGTAGTTCGAGCGCGGGTCGAGGAGCACCGAGTCACCGGCGCGAAGCGTGGTCGAGCGGAGCGGTTCAGCGATTCGGACGACCCGCTCCTCGTCGGCATTGCCGATGACGAGTGCGCGGTCGCCGTCGGCCAGGATCTCCTTGAGCATCACGACTTCGCCGACAGTCTCGAACTCCAGGGCGGACACCACGTTGAGAGCCTCGTTGAGCATGACCTCCTGGCCGCGGCGCAGGTTCGCGACGTCGACCGCGGGGCTGACGTTGACCCGCAGCTTGCGGCCTCCGGTGAACACGTCGATCGTGTCGTCGTCGTTGTGCGCGAGGAAGGTTCCGAAGCCGGTTGGCGGCTGCGCCAGCCGGTCGACCTCCTCCTTCAGCGTCATGATCTGGTCACGTGCCTCACGAAGCGTGGCAGCCAGCCGCTCGTTCTGGGCGGTCAGCGACGCGAGTGCCGACTGAGTCTCCGCAAGCCGCTGCTCGAGGTAGCGGGCGGACCGGGGTGCGTCAGAGAGTCGACGCCGTAACTCAGCCACTTCGGCCTCGAGGAAGCCAACCTGCGCGACGAGATCCTCGCGGGCCTGAGGCCGGCGGCGCTGACTTTCGTCGTGTCCTGGCACGGAAACCACCTCCACTGGAGCAGTAGTTCGACCCTACCTGGGCGTCAAGCTGGTTTCGGCAGATCCCGTCTGGTGTCGATATCAGTCTGTGATGTCGGGATCGTCGAGCCGGGCATGCTCGGCGGGTCTGGGACCACGGTAGTCGTCGCCGTAGGCCCCGGGTGACGGACGTCGGCTGCGCCGAGGGGCCGTCACCCCCGGCGCCAGTCGGCGGGCGGTGACGAGGAAGCCGGTATGCCCGTTCATCCGGTGCTCGGGACGGACCGCGAGGCCCTCCACATGCCAACCCCGCACCAGCGACTCCCAGGACTCCGGCTCGGTGAAGCCCTCGTGCTCGCGGACCGTCTCGACGAACCTGCTCAGCTGGGTGGTCGTGGCGACGTAGGCGCAGACCAGGCCGCCCGGCAGCAGCGCTCGCGCCACTCGCCCGACGCACTCCCAGGGCGCCAGCATGTCGAGCACGACCCGGTCGACCTCAATCTCCCCCAGGTCGGTGGCCAGATCACCGACCGTCAGCCGCCACGCCGGATGAGGTCCGCCGAAGAAGGCAGCTACGTTCTTGCGAGCGACCTCCGCGAACTCGTCTCGCCGCTCGTACGACGAGACGCGGCCATCGACTCCGACGGCGCGCAGCAGGCTGCACGTGAGCGCCCCCGACCCGACTCCGGCCTCCACGACATGGGCGCCGGGGAAGATGTCGGCCAGCGTGACGATCTGGGCCGCGTCCTTCGGGTACACGACGGCTGCCCCACGTGGCATCGAGACGACGAAGTCGGCCAGCAGCGGGCGTAGTACCAGGTAGTCGACCCCGCCGGTCGACGTGACGACGACGCCATCGGGACCGCCGATGAGATCGTCGTGCTCGATGCCACCCTTGTGCGTGAAGAAGGCCTTGCCGGCCTCGAGGAGCACGCTGTGCCGTCGCCCCTTCGGGTCGGTCAGTCGCACCCGCTCACCGGCGCGCAGCGGACCCCGACGGACTCCCGACCACGGCGGGTCCTCCGGATTCGTCACTGGGTCGTCGGTCGTGGCCATTGGTCCGCCAGCCTAATGCCGGGGCTCGTTCCCGGTGGTGGCGGTTCCTGGCTCAGCCGAGGCCGGGCGAGTCTCGCCGGGCTTGACCACGATGCGGCTCACATTCGCGGCAAAGGTGCGGGTCTCCCACTCTGCCGGGAGTAGCGTGCCCTGGTCCGACGTAGGGCCAGCGGCTCAGCCGACCCGGAAGGCGTTGTCGACATCCTTCGTCACCAGCACACCGTAGACGGAGCCGGAGGGCTCGAGCAGCACGTACTCGGTCGCGGGCGTCGTCTGCATGGCGCGCAGCAGGTCCTCGCCCCGCAGGTCGGCGGGGAGCATCAGCCCGGCCTCGAGCCGTCTGGCGAGGTCGCCGGTCGGCATCCAGGGCCGCCGGTCGACCGGAGTGGACTGGACGGCCGCCTCGTTGACGATCCCCTCCGGCTGCCCCAGGCTCGACACCACGACGAGGGATCCCGCGTTCGCCTCCTGGGCGCGGCGAATGGCCTCTGAGAGGGGGAGGTCCGCGGGTACGCCGATCGCGGGTCGTGCCAGCATCCGGGCCTGGAGCGCCGGGAGCTTGGTCCGCACCTTCGCCATCATGAGCGACTGCGTGGCTCCTGCCCACAGGAACGCCCCGATCATGAAGGCCATCAAGTAGTCGATGATCGAGGGGACGTGGTTGGTGATCAGGAGCAGGAGCGGATAGAACACGGCAACCACGGCGGCGGCCCGGCCGCCCCACGCGGCCACCGTCACACCGAGGTCCCGCCTGCGGGTGGCGCCCCAGACGGCCGCTTGGAGCACCCGCCCGCCGTCGAGCGGGAGCCCGGGCACCAGGTTGAGCACACCGACGATCAGGTTGGCTCCCGCCAGAGCGGCGATGCCGAACCTGAGGAGTCCGTCGTCGAACGTGTCGATCGCCAGATAGGCCACACCGCCGATGGCGAGGGAGGTGAGCGGACCCACCACCGCGATGACGAACTCGCGCCACGGCGTCTCGGCCTCACCCTCGATCTCGGTGGCGCCGCCGAGGAAATGCAGGTTGATCGAGCTCACCGGCATCTGGAAGCTTCGTGCCGCCACCGCATGCGACACCTCGTGCAGCAGCACGGAGAGATAGAGCAGGACGGCGAAGGCCACGCCGGCCAGGTAGGCCATGCTCCCCAGCCCGGGCTCGACCTCTTCCAGCCGAGGCTCCACGACGATGGCGATGAGCAGGACGATCAGGAACCAGGAGTGCTGGACGGTGATGTCGATGCCGGAGATGGTGCCCAGCCGGAACGTCCCCGGACGCGGCCGGGGGCGCGTCTCGGGTCGCTGTCCGCTGGGGGCGCTCACACCTCAACGCTAGCGTGTGTGTCGGCGGGGTGGCCTAGCCTTGCGTTCATGATGGCTGAGTCGGACCGGACGGCGGCGCTTGCCTCGCCGCTTGCCCCTGGCTCAGACGCGCCCGAGATGCTGCGGATCAGCTCGCGCACCTCGTTGTCGCCGAGCCGGGCCAGCGACTTCATGACCTGCCCGCTCCTCTACCGCTTCCGGGTCATCGACCGGCTGCCGGAGCGGCCGAGCATCGACGCGGTGCGTGGCTCCGTCGTCCACAAGGTCCTCGAGGAGCTTTTCGACCTGCCGGCACGCGAGCGCACTCAGAGCACGGCCTCGCTGATGCTCGGTCCCGTGTGGGAGCGGCTCCTTGCCGACGAGCCGGAGCTGGCAGAGATGTTCGCCCAGGAGCCGGCGGCCGACCTTCTCACTCCCGGAGCGCCAGGAGCTGGGGCCCGTCCGGTCGTGGATCTGGCGACCTGGCTCGACCAGTGCCGTGACCTGCTCGGACGCTACTTCCTGCTCGAGGACCCTCAGCGCCTCGAACCGACCGAGCGCGAGGTGCACGTGGTCTCGACGCTCGACTCCGGGCTGCTCATCCACGGCTACATCGACCGGCTCGACCTGGCCCCGACCGGCGAGCTGCGCATCGTCGACTACAAGACCGGCCGTTCGCCGGGTGAGCGTTTCGAGGCGAAGGCGCTCTTCCAGATGAAGTTCTACGCCCTCGTCGTGTGGCGCACCCGCGGGGTGATCCCGACCCTGCTCCAGCTCATCTACCTCGGCAACGGAGAGATGCTGCGTTACCAGCCCGACGAGGCTGACCTGCTGGCGACCGAGCGCAAGGTCGACGCCCTCTGGAGTGCGATCAGGCGAGCCGACGAGTCTGGCGAGTGGCGACCCAACAAGACGCCGTTGTGCGCCTGGTGCGACCACCAGGCGATCTGTCCCGCCTGGGGTGGCACCCCGCCGCCTCTCCCCGAGCGGGTGCCGGACACCGCGCCTCCCGGAGAGGCCACCTCGGGCGCCACGGTGTTGCTCGATGCCCCTGTGTCGGTGGAGGAGCGAGCGCAGCCCGAGGTTGTGCCGTCCGCAGTCCCGACGCCGTCTGACACCCCGGCCGAGACGACAGCCCAGTCCGGACTGCCCATCCCCGACGACGCTCCAGAATCGTCCGATACCTCGCAGGAAGAGCTGTTCCCGGCACTTCCCACGTCAGACCGGCCATCCCCGGACCGCCCCCCTCGGCCCTAGCCTCTCGTCGCCCATCGCCGCGCGACTCTCCACCCGCGCCGTGCGTCGGCCGGAGCAGCCGTCATACGGCTCACGTCCGCGAGAGCTCCCCACGCAGGCCGTCGTACGACGGGACAACCGAGGTCCACCCAGACGAGCGCTTCACGCCCCTCCACGCAGACGCTCAACTCCGCCGCGACGGGAAGAACGTGACGGCTCGACCGGAAGAACCTGACGGCTCGAGCGGAAGAACGTGACGGCTCGACCGGAAGAACCTGACGGCTCGAGCGGAAGAACGTGACGGCTCGACCGGAAGAACGGGACGGCTCGACGGGGGCTCAGTAGAGGTGGCAGGCCACCTCGACGTCGTCCTTCGTTCGGAGCACGACGTCCTCGCCGGGGTGGAACGTGACCGTGACGCCGGCAGGTGACTCCTCGATGTCGTCGACGCCGGTCCAGAACTGCCGGTCGGCCGCCTCGGCCCGCACCTCGTCGAGAAGGGCGACCAGATCCCTCGGGCTGGCATCGCTTGACGGGCGCAGCACCGCGGGACCGGTTTCCTGGTCCGCGAGCTCGTCCAGGTTGGCGATTCTGCTGCGCTCGGCGTCGAAGGTCGACGCGCGGGTGCGCAGCCAGTGACCTTCGAGCGCGGCGACCAGGTCGCGGGCCTCCCACCCGCACGTGTCGAAGGCGGCCGGGCAGCGCGGGTGGAAGGCGCAGCCGCGCGGCGGCCGCGCCGCGTCCGGGATCTCCCCCTTCAGCAGGTCAGCGGTCTTCGAGCGGCTGGGGTCGGGATCCGGGATCGCGGCCAGCAGCGCCTTCGTGTAGGGGTGCTTCGGGTCGCGAAAGATGTCCGCGGTGTCCCCGAACTCGACGATCCGGCCGAGGTACATGATAGCGATCCGGTCGCAGAAGAACTTCGCGCTGGCCAGGTCATGGGTGATGTAGACGTAGCTGAGGTCGAGCTGGGCCTTCAGGTCCAGCATCAGCTGCAGGATCTTCGCGCGCACGCTCATGTCCAGCATCGAGATCGGCTCGTCCGCCACCAAGATGCTCGGGCTCATGATGATCGCCCGGGCAATCACGACGCGCTGCTTCTGCCCCCCGGACAGGTCGCTCGGGTACTTCGACATGAACAGCTCGACCGGGGAGAGCCCGACCCGCTCCAGCGCGTCGACGACCATGTCATGCCGGTCACGGCTGGGCACTTTGTGGATGCGCAGCGGGTCGCGTAGCGCCTGCTCGACGGTCATCGCCGGGTTGAGGGCGGCGTTGGGGTCCTGGAAGACCATCTGGACGTGACGGCGGAGCGCCCGGAGCCGCCGCTTCGACAACGTCGCGATGTCCTCGTCGATCTCGTCGTCGCGGATCCGGACCGACCCGGTCGTGATCGGAGCCAACCCCATCAGGGACCGGCCGAGGGTCGACTTGCCGCTGCCGCTCTCACCGACGAGGCCGACGACCTCGCCCTTGTGCAGCCGCAGGTTCACGCCGTCGACCGCTTTGACGGTGCCGGTGCTCCGGCCGAACAACCGGGCCAGCGTGCTGCCGCCGAGGTCGAAGTGGACAGACAGATCGTGGATGTCGACGACGACGGTCTCCCCCGCTCGCAGGCCGTCGTCAGGCTTCGTCTGCAACGCTGATCTCCCTCCGCTCGAGCGGCTCCCGCCCACCCGGGGGGATCAGCTCCTCCGGGCCGGCAAGCCAGCACTCGACGGTTGAGCCGGTCTCGGGGACCGTCTGGACCGGGTCCTTCTCGCGACACACCCGCATCGCATCGGGACAGCGCGGGTGGAACCGACAGCCCGCCGGCGGCGACACCAGGTCGGGAGGCGAGCCAGGGATGAAGTTCAGCCCGGTTGTCGACAGACTGATGGTCGAACGGAGCAGCTCGCGGGTGTAGGGGTGCTGCGGGCTGCCGAACACGGTCATGATCGACCCCTGCTCGACGATCCGACCGGCGTACATGACGGCCACCCGGTCGCACGCCTCAGCCACGATGCCGAGGTTGTGCGTGATCAGCAGCAGCGCGGTGTCGAAGTTGCGACGCAGGTCGTTGAGGATCGCGACGATCTGTGCCTCGACGAGGACGTCGAGCGCCGTTGTCGGCTCGTCGGCCACCACGAACGACGGACGTAGCACCAAGGCGAGGGCGATCATCAGCCGCTGGCGCATCCCACCCGAGAACTCGTGCGGGTATGACCGGTAGCGGGTCGGCGGGATGCCCATCAGCCGGAGTACCTCGAGCGCTCTGTCCCGGATCTCGCTCTTGCTGAGGTCGGGCTCGTGATGCCCGATCGTCTCCTCGAAGTGCTCCGAGATGCGCATCAGCGGGTTCAGCCTGGTCAACGGCTCCTGGAAGATCATCCCTACGCTCTGGCCGCGCAGGGCGTAGGCCTCCTTGTCGCTCATCTGGAGGATGTCCTGGCCTTTGAACAGCACCCTGCCGTCGCGCTTGGCGCCCTGGGGCAGCAGACCCATCAGACCGCGGCCCAGCGTTGACTTGCCACACCCGGACTCGCCGACGAGTCCGAGGGTCTCGCCAGGGAAAAGCTGCAGGCTCACCCCGTCGACAGCCTGGATCGCGCCCCGTGCCGTGCCGTACCAGACCCGGAGGTCGTCGACGTCGAGGACCGGACTGCTCCGGTCGACTGCGGGAGCCGGCTCCGCGCTCACGCGTTGGTCTCCTGATCGACGTCGACCGTTGGTGCGGGCGCCTCCTCGGGGGGCGGCTTGCGGTCCCGATCGACGGTCGGCCTGTCGTCCTGGCCGACACCGGGCGCCGAGTTCTCCACGACCTCCGCCCGCGAGCGGGGCGGCATCATCACCGGCAGGAGCCGGCGGCGACGCAGGATCGGGTTGATGGTCTCGTTCAGTCCCTCACCGACGAGCGTCAGACCGGTGATGAGCAGCACGATCGCCAGCCCCGGATAGAGGCCGGTCCACCAGATCCCGGACTGGGCGTCGGTGATCGCCCGGCTGACATCGAAGCCCCACTCAGCGGCGTCTGTCGGCTGGATGCCCAGCCCGAGGAACCCGAGGGCGGCGAGCGTGCCGATGGCGTCCGCAGCGTTGAGCGTGCCGATGACCGGAACGCTCTGGATCACGTTGCCGAACAGGTAGCGCCGCATGATGACAAGGTCGGAGGCGCCGAGCGCACGCGCGGCCTCGACGTACGTCGACTCCTTGGCGCTGATGGTGGTGTTGCGCACGACCCGGAAGTACTGCGGGATGTAGATGACCGTCAGGGAGAGCGCGGCCGAGACCACCCCGCCACCGATCCGGTTACTCAGCAGGAACGCGAACACGATCGCGAGCAGCAGCGACGGGAAGGCGAACAGCGCGTCCATCACCAGCGTGATGCCGCGGTCCATCCAGCCGCCGAAATACCCCGAGATGAGCCCGAGCGGAACGCCGATGACCAGGGAGAACGCCACCGAGAGCAGGACGACCTCGATCGCGGTCCGGGCACCCCACATGACGCGGGAGAGCACGTCGAACTCCAGACTGTCTGTGCCAAACGGATGCTGGCTGTCGGGAGGCCCGAGCTTGGGGAACAGATGCCCGTTGGCGGAGTGCTGGGCGAAACCGTAGGGGGCGAGCCAGGGGTCGAAGATCGCCACGATGACGAACACCGCCGTGATCAGGACGCCCGCGATGAGCAGCCAGCGGGCCAGCCCGCTCGTCTTCACGAAGGGCCCGGACAGCACACGCCACACCTTGCGCATCAGTACCTCACCCTCGGGTCGATCAACGCGTTGACGATGTCGACCAGCATGCTGACGATGATGACCACGACGGCGAACAGGGTGATGATGCCTTGGACGGCGCCGTAGTCACGCCCGTTGATGTAACTGACGAGCTTGTTGCCGATGCCCGGCCAGCTGAAGGTCGACTCGGTGAGCACGGCGCCGGACATCAGCAGCGCAACTTGGAGCCCGATCACCGTGATGACCGGGACCAGCGCGTTGCGGAAGGCGTGGTTTCGCATCACCTTGCCCCGCTTGATGCCCCTGGCCTGGGCGGCCTCGACGTAGTCGCTCTGCATGGTCTGCAGGATGTTGACGCGAACAAGTCTGATGAAGACCCCGCAGATGAGCAGGCCGAGCGTGAACGCCGGCAGGATCAGGTGGAGCAGCACGTTCTTCACCGCGCCGCTGTCGCCGCTGAGAATCGAGTCGATCAGCAGGATGTGTGTCCGGGTCGGTACCGCATACGTCGCCTCCGTGTCCGACTCGCGGCCGGTCGGCAGCCCGAGCCGCGGTGCGACGTACAGCTGGATGAGCAGGCCCACGAAGAAGACCGGGGCCGCATAGGTGAAGATCCCAAAGAGCCGGATCAGCACGTCCGGAGCAGTGTCGCGCATGCGCCCCGCGAGCAGCCCGAGCGGGATGCCGATCGAGAGCGCGACGATGAAGGCGGCGACGGTGAGCGTCAGCGTCGCCCCACCATTGTCCTTGACGACCGAGAGGATCGACTGGTTGTCCGTGAAGCTCTTGCCGAAGTTGCCGCGCGCGACGTCACCCAGGTAGGACCAGTACTGGCTGAGCAGTGGCCGGTCGAGACCGAGCTGGTGACGGCGCAGGGCGAGCGCCTGCGGCGAGAGCTTCCCACCGAGGGCTGCCGAGACCGGGTCGCCCGGGGCCACTCGCAGCAGCACGAAAACGAGGGTCAACGAGATCCACATCATCGGCAGCACCAGCAGGACCCGCTGGCCGATGAAGCGCGGGAGCGACCCCGACTGGGAACTCATGACACCACCTTCTACCTGACACTGGGGAGGGGCAACCCGCCCCTCCCCAGTGTCATCACTGTCGTGACCGGCGTCAGCCGTTCTTGGTGATGTCCCAGAAGCGGAAGATGAACGACGGGTCGAGGGTCTGCTCGACACCCTTCACCCCCGGCACGTAGATGGCAGTGTTGTCACCCACCCATGTCGGGACGAACGGCACATCATGAGCAGCGATGTTCTGCAGCTGCTCGAACGCCTTGGATCGGACGGCGGTGTCGGACGAACCCTGTTCCTTCGCCACCAGCGCGTTGGCCTTCTTGTTCGTGTAGCCGTTCTGGTAGAACCCGCCGTCGACCAGGAACGGTGCGGTGTAGTCGTCCGCGTCCAGGTAGTCGGGGAACCAGCCCAGCTGGTAGAAGTCGTAGGCGCCCTGCTTGTAGAGGCTCTGGTACTGCGTCCACTCGGCGCTCTTGATCGACACCTTGAACAGACCACTCGAGTCCAGCTGGCGCTGCACCTGGGTCGCCTCGTCGACGGCGTTGGGGCCGTAGTGGGACGGCGTGTAGCCGATCGTCAGGTTGACGGGGGTCTTGACGCCCGCTTGCTGGAGGACGGCCTTGGCCTTCGCCACATTGGGCGAGGACCCGTACATGGTCTTGAACGAGTCGATCTGGCCGGGGAAGCCGGGAGGCACGATCGAGTAGAGCGGCTTCACGGTGCCGTCGTAGGCGATCTTGGCGATCGCGTTGCGGTCGATCAGGTAGGCGGACGCCTGCCGGATCGCCAGGTTCTTGCCGACCGGCCCATCGACCTTCCACACCCAGTAGCGGATCTCGGCGCCCTTGCCGACGGCCACGTGCACGCTGTTGTCGGTCGAGAGCGTCTTGACGTCCTGGGGGCTCAGGCTCCGCCAGGCGATGTCGACCTCACCCTGCTTGACGGCCTGGGCGAGCTGCGTCGCCTCGGGGAAGTACTCCACGAAGAACTGCGGCGCCTGCGCCTTGTTGGGGCCGCTGTAGTAGGAGTTCGGCAGGAACACGGCGCTCTGGCCGGGCTGGTACTTGTCGAGCTTGTAAGGCCCGGAGCCGACGACCTGGTTGCCGCTGAGCTCCTTGCCGGACGGGTAGACCTTGTGGTCGACGATGTCGCCGGCGGGGGTCGTCAGCACGAACTGGAACGTGGTGTCGGGGTGGCTCAGGTGGAAGATGACCGTCGTCGGGTTAGGCGTCTCGATCGCCTTCGGGTTGACGGTGAGCGCACCGGACGAGTCCTTGTTGGCGATGCTCCCCAGCAGTCCGGAAGCACCGTTGGGGTCGGCGATCCTGATGTTGCGCTCGAGGCTGTACTTCACATCCTCCGAGGTGAGCGGGTCGCCGTTGGAGAACTTCAACCCCGGCTGGAGCGTGCACTTGAACGTGCTCGGGTCGGTGTACTCGCACGACTTCGCCGCGTCGCCCTCCGGGGTGTTCTTGCCTGCCGGGATCGTGAGCAGGGTCTGGAACATGTTGTACTGCAGCGTCCACGAGCCTTCGTCATAGGATCCCGCAGGGTCCAGGTTGACGACCGTGTCCGTCGTACCGAGGGTGACCGCGTCACCCTTCACGTCGGAGGCGCCAGGCCCCGAGCCCGTGTCACTGCTCGAGCTCGACCCGCAGGCCGCAAGTGCGGCGACGAGCGCTGCCGTCCCACCGAGCGCCAACAACTTGCTTGTTTTCCGCACCGTGATGCTCCCGTCCGTGGATCTCTCTAGCGAACTGATCTAACGGACCTTAGTTGTTCCACCTGCCATGTGTCACCGTGACACGGTCACGAGAAGGTCACCGTTGTCTGCACCACCCGCGTGAGTCCGGGCTCGAGCGACCACCCGGCGGCACCGGGGCGAGGGTGGCCGCTAGCGGGCGTTGAAGTACTTCGCCTCGGGGTGATGGACGACGAGCGCGTCGGTCGACTGTTCCGGATGCAGCTGTAGCTCCTCACTCAGGACCACCCCGATGCGCTCCGGCCGCAGCAGCCTGACCAGGTCAGCCCGGTCCTCGAGGTCCGGGCAGGCGGGGTAGCCGAAGCTGTAGCGCGAGCCCCGGTAGCCCTGGCGGAACACCTGACCCATGTCGTCGGAGTCGTCGGCGCCGAAGCCGAGCTCGTCGCGGACCCGGGCGTGCCAGAACTCGGCCAGCGCCTCCGTCAGCTGCACCGAGAGCCCGTGCAGCTCCAGGTAGTCGCGGTAGGCGTTGGCGTCGAACAGCTCAGCCGCTGCCGCGCTCACCCGGCTGCCCATCGTGACGAGCTGGAAGGCGATCACGTCGAGCTCCCCGGCACCCTTCTGCCGGAAGAAGTCGCTGAGACAGAGGAATCGGTCGCGGTGCTGGCGGGGGAACGTGAACCTGGCCACCTCGTCGGCCATCTCCCCCGGGTCGAGCACGACAAGGTCGTCCCCGTCGCTGTAGCACGGCCAGTAGCCGTAGACCACCGCCGGCTCCAGCAGGCCATCGGTCTGGATCCGGTCGAGCAGGGCGCGAAGACGCGGCCTGCCCTCGCTCTCGACCAGCTCCTCGTATGACGGCCCGTCGCCGCGAGAGGCCTTCAGTCCCCACTGACCCATGAAGGTCGCTCGCTCGTCGAGGTAGGCCGCGAAGTCGGCCAGCGGCACGCCCTTCACGATCCGGTCGCCCCAGAAGGGCGGGGTCGGCACCGGGTTGGTGGTCGAGACGTCCGAGCGCGCCGGGACCTCGACGACCTCACCGACCGGCTGCCGGGTAGCGCGACCGGTCACCCGGCGCTCGCGAAGGGCCGGCAGCGCAGCACCGGGCACACCGCGCTTGACCGCCATGACTGAGT
This sequence comes from uncultured Actinomycetota bacterium, assembly GCA_963820035.1. Lineage (GTDB taxonomy): Bacteria > Actinomycetota > Actinomycetes > Propionibacteriales > Nocardioidaceae > JAWWPG01. Next base: position 647,646 of record CAWFYK010000002.1, read on the forward strand.
CCATCAGCCGCAGCCCCTCGAACGCGTCTCGGGCGTAACGGACCTCGCCGTCGAAGAGCTGGGCGAGGTCCTGCTCGACGTAAGCCCGGGTGAGCGCGGCCCCGCCGAGCACGACCGGCCAGCGCTCCGCCGTACCTCGCTGGTTCAGCTCCTCGAGATTCTCGCGCATCACGACGGTGCTCTTGACGAGCAGTCCGGACATGCCGATCACGTCGGCATCGTGCTCGTCAGCAGCTTCGAGGATCGCCCCCACCGGCTGCTTGATCCCCAGGTTGATGACCGTGTATCCGTTGTTGGACAAGATGATGTCGACCAGGTTCTTGCCGATGTCGTGCACGTCGCCCTTCACGGTGGCCAGCACGATCGTGCCCTTGCCCCGGTCGTCGGTCCGCTCCATGTGGGGCTCGAGGTAGGCCACGGCGGTCTTCATGACCTCGGCCGACTGCAGCACGAACGGCAGCTGCATCTCGCCCGAGCCGAACAGGTCACCCACCGTCTTCATGCCCGAGAGCAGGTCCTCGTTGATGATGTCGAGCGCCGGCCGGCCGGTCCCGAGGGCCTCGTCCAGGTCGGCGTCGAGCCCGTTCTTGTCACCGTCGATGACCCGTCGCTCCAGCCGCTCCCCCAACGGCAGCGCTGCCAGCTCGGCGGCCCGGGTGGCCCGCGTCTCACTGGTCGACACGCCCGCGAAGAGGTCGAGGAGCCGCTCGAGCGGGTCGTAGCCGGGGCGGCGCCTGTCGTAGACGAGGTCGTAGGCGACCTGACGCTGCTCCTCCGGGATCCGCGACAGCGGCACGATCCGGGCGGCGTGCACGATGGCCGAGTCCAGCCCCGCCTTGCGACACTCATGGAGGAACACCGAGTTGAGCACCACCCGAGCCGCCGGGTTGAGGCCGAACGAGACGTTGGAGACGCCAAGAGTCGTCTGGGCGTCGGGATAGCGCCGTTTTACCTCGGCGATCGCCTTGATGGTCTCCAGTCCGTCTCGGCGGGTCTCCTCCTGGCCGGTCGCGATGGGGAACGTCAGGCAGTCGACGATGATGTCGCCGGTCGCCATACCCCACTGGGAGGTGAGGTTGTCGATGAGCCTGCTGGCCACCGCGACCTTGTGGTCGGCGGTCCTCGCCTGGCCGTCCTCGTCGATGGTGAGCGCGACCACCGCCGCACCGTGCTCGCGTACGACGGGCATGATCCTCGCGAACCGCGAACCAGGCCCGTCGCCGTCCTCGTAGTTGACGGAGTTGACGACGCACCGGCCGGCCAGCGCCTCGAGCCCGGCCTCGACGACGGCCGGCTCCGTCGAGTCGAGCATGATCGGCAGCGTGGACGACGTGGCGAGCCGGCCCGCCGCCGTCCTCATGTCGGCGACACCGTCGCGCCCGACGTAGTCCACGCAGAGGTCGAGCAGGTGGGCGCCGTCGCGGATCTGGGCCCGGGCGATGTCGACGCAGTCGTCCCAGCGCTCGGCCAGCATGGCGTCCCGGAAGGCCTTGCTGCCGTTGGCGTTGGTGCGCTCACCGATCGCGAGATAGGAGGTGTCCTGCCGGAACCCGACGTGCTGGTAGAGCGAGGAGACGCCGGGCTCGGTCCTCGGCCGTCGTCGCGGCAGCCCCTTTCCGGCGACCCGCTCCACGACGGCACGCAGATGGGCAGGGGTGGTGCCGCAGCAGCCGCCGACCAGGCTCAGCCCGAACTCCCCGGTGAAGGTCTCGTGGGCGTCGGCCAGCTGCTCGGCCGTCAACGGGTAGTGCGCGCCAGCGGAGGTCAACTGCGGCAGCCCGGCGTTCGGCATGCAGGCGACCCCGATGGGGGCGGACCGGGAGAGGTAGCGCAGGTGCTCGCTCATCTCCGCCGGACCGGTCGCGCAGTTGAGCCCGACGAGGTCGACGCCGAGCGGCAGCAGCGCGGTCAGGGCGGCACCGATCTCGGTGCCCAACAGCATGGTGCCGGTGGTCTCCACCGTCACGTTGACGACGAGGGGTACGGCGGCCGCATCCGGGTGGGCGGCGATCGCCCGCTTCGCCCCGATCACGGCGGCCTTGGCCTGCAGGAGGTCCTGCGCCGTCTCGACCAGGACGGCGTCGACCCCGCCGTCGAGCATGCCGCGGACCTGCTCCTGGTAGGTGTCGCGGAGCGTCGCGAAGGTGACCTGACCGAGCGTGGGGAGCTTGGTGCCCGGGCCGACCGAGCCGAGCACCCACCGGGGGTGGTCGGGCGTGGCCCAGCGGGTCGCCGACTCGTGGGCGATCTCCGCACCCGCCCTGGCGAGCTCGTAGATGCGGTCGACGATGCCGTACTCCGACAGGTTCGCGAAGTTCGCCCCGAACGTGTTGGTGCCGACACAGTCGCACCCGACCTCGAAGTAGGCGTCGTGAATCCCCCGCACCACCTCCGGGCGCGTCACGTTGAGGATCTCGTTACACCCCTCCAGACCGGCGAACGCCTCGAGGTCCAGGTCGTGCTGCTGAAGCATCGTGCCCATGGCTCCGTCGGCAACGACGACGCGCTCCCGCAGAGCCTCGCGCAGGCTCGATCCCGTGGGCACTCTGGAACCTCCTCGGCTGGTGCGACTGCCGGGCGACGAGCCCGGACCTCGCTCTGCAGGTTACCGGTCCTGTCCGACAGGTGGACGGGCGTCTTGGATGCCGATCGGCGTCTCGAGCGGCTGGCCCGACGCCGCTGTTCACGGCACCAGACGCAGACCAGGGGCCGTAGGGTGGATGCGTGATCACCATCGAGGCTGACCGTCAGCTCACCGAGGCCGTGGCAGTGGCCGCGTTCGAGGGATGGAACGACGCCGGGGAGGCCGCCACGGACGCTGTCGCCCACCTGCTGACAGCCTGGCGCGCCGAGCTGCTCGCCACGATCGACCCCGAGGACTACTACGACTTCCAGGTCAACCGGCCACATGTGGGGTTCGACCCCGACGGGGTGCGAGAGATCTCGTGGCGGACCACGTCCTTCTGGCACTGCACCAACGGGCCGGCGGGGCGCGACGTCGTCCTGGTCACCGGGATCGAGCCGAACCTCAGATGGCGCTCGTTCACGGACGAGGTCCTCGACTACCTGCAAGGCATCGGCGTGACCACATGCGTGACGCTCGGCGCCCTGCTGGCCGACGTACCGCACACCCGACCGGTGCCCATCACCGGGATCTCCTCCGACCCCGAGCTTGCGGCGCAGCACCACCTCGAGCCGTCGCGCTACACCGGGCCGACCGGGATCCTCGGGGTGCTGCAAGAGACGTCGCAACGGCGCGGCATCTCGACGCTCTCGTATTGGGCAGCGGTGCCGCACTACGTTGCCCAGGCGCCCAACCCGAAGGGGACGCTCGCGCTCCTCGGGCACCTGGAGGACCTGCTTGGCACCTCGATCGACCTCGGCGCCCTCCCGGAGGAGGCGCAGGCATGGCAGCGCGGCGTCGACGAGATGGCCAGCGGCGACAGCGACGTCGCCGACTACGTCAAGTCGCTCGAGGAGGAACGCGACACCGCTGACCTCCCGGAAGCCTCCGGTGATGCCATCGCCCGGGAGTTCGAGCGCTACCTGCGGCGTCGCGCCGACGAGGGCTGACGGCTCGGCCGAGAGTCAACCGCAGCTGATTCGTCCGACCCAGCGAGCGCATGTCGCAGCCTGACCGGACCGGACGAATCAGCCAGCCGGACGAACCCGCCGGCACCCGGGATCCCCCCGTACGACGACGCGCGCAACAACCGCGTCAACCACCGGCCCCGTCAGGCCGGGGTGACGTCGAGCGTCACGCCCAGGGATGCCTCGAGGACCGCGGCGACCAGCTCGCCGGAGCCGGGCTGGCGAACGGAGAACGCGGACGACTCCAACGACTCCTCCACCCACCTGTCGACCGCTTCCAGAGCGGCCGGCGCGTCGAGATCGCACGCCATGGCGGCCCGCACCGCCGTGACCGTCGGCAGCGGGTCGATCCCGCCGAGGGAGACCGCCTGTGACCAGGCTGCGAGCCGCGCCGTTGCGGAGGTGAGCCGGTCGGCGGTCCACTCCCAGTCGCTGCGATAGTGCTGCGCGAGCAGGGCCAGCCGGATCGCTTGCGGATCGACACCCTCGGCGCGCAGCGCCGACACCAGGACCAGGTTGCCTCGGGACTTCGACATCTTGTGGCCGTCGTAGCCGACCATGCCGGCGTGCACATACCCCTTGGCGAACCGAGAGTCGGGAAAGGCCGCCTGCGCCTGGCTCGCGGACATCTCGTGGTGAGGAAACGCCAGGTCGGAGCCGCCGCCCTGGATGTCGAACCCGAGGCCGAGGTGGTGCAGGGCGATGGCCGTGCACTCGACGTGCCAGCCGGGTCTCCCGGAGCCGAGCTCGGTCTCCCAGCTCGGCTCACCTTCGCGCTCCTGCTGCCAGAGCAGGCAGTCGAGGGGATCGCGCTTGCCCGGGCGGTCGGGGTCCCCCCCGCGCTTGGCGAAGACCTCCATCATCGCCGGCCGGTCGAAGCCGGACACCTCGCCGAACCGGGGATCCGCCTTCACCGGGAAGTACAGATCCCCGTCCACCTCGTAGACGGCGTCGTGGTCCCGCAGCCGCTTGATCAGGTCGACGATGAGCGGCATCGCCTCGACCGCCCCGATGTAGTGGTCCGGTGGGAGCACCCGCAGGGCCGTCATGTCGTCGCGGAAGAGCTGGGTCTCGCGCTCGGCGATCTTGCGCCAGTCCTGGCCCGTGGCCACTGCCCGCTCGAGAAGCGGGTCGTCGACATCGGTGACGTTCTGGACGTAGTGGACCTGGTGGCCCGCTGCCCGCCAGGCGCGGTTGACCAGGTCGAACGCCAGGTAGGTCGCGGCGTGACCGAGGTGCGTGGCGTCGTACGGCGTGATGCCACAGACGTAGAGCGTCGCCGTCCCGTCCGGGGCGGTGGGCTTCAGCCGTCCACTTCTGGTGTCGTGCAGCTGGACCTGCGGCGCGTCACCCAGCCGCTCGTGCGGCAGCGTCGATATCGTGGGGCGCGGCCAGGATCGCATGGCGGCAGCCTATCGGCGGACGGTGAGCGCGAGAGTCGCAGGATCAGATCGCCGGCCACGGGATCGCCGGCCACGAGCCTGCCGGCGACGGCATCAGCCGCCGCCTCAGAAGCCGGGTCGCTCGTCCGCGGAGGGCCCGGACCTCGGGGGCGTTGAGCAAGCCGGCGAGCTCCTCCCCCGCCGATCCGTCGAGCGCCTCCCGGAGGCGTTCGAGTGCCTCGATATCGTCGTCGCGGAGTGGCTCGCCCGCCCAGCCCCACAGCACCGTGCGGAGCTTGACGTCCTCGTGGAACGTGACGCCGTGGTCGCAGCCCCACACCCGGTCGGTGCTGTCGGGGAGCACATGGCCACCCTTACGGTCCGCGTTGTTGACGACCACGTCGAGCACCGCCATGGTCCGCAGCCGCGGGTCGTCGGCATGCACGAGGAGCACCGGGTAGCCGGCGCGGTCCTCGGCCTCGAGAACCGCGATCCAGCCTGGTTCGTCGAAGTCCTCGCCCACCACATCGACCAGCATGGCGTCGTCATCGGTCTCGACCCACTGCTGCACCATCCCGGGACCGAACCTGCCCTCGCGCACGACCGTGGGAGGTACGACGTGCCATCCGCCCGCCTCCGAGACCACCCACGCGGCGCGCTCGCGGTCGGCCAGCGTGCCGCTCGGAAAGTCCCACAGTGGCCGCTCTCCGGCGACCGGCTTGTAGATACAGCTCAGGCGGGTGCCGTCGAGCGTAACGTGGCCGAAGAAGGAGGCGTTGGACGCCTGGACGAGCCTGGCCTCGAGCTCCAGCGAGCCACGCAACAGGATGTCCTCGACGGCGCCGGCGTCCACCGTCGGAGGGGGCGCCGGGACTGAAGGATCACCCGCCACGTCAGACCGTGATGCGCTTGAAGCCGTTGGCACGGGGACAGAGGTGCCCTTCAGGGTCGATCGGACCGCCACAGAACTGACACGGTGGACGCCCGGCCGAGACGACGTTCTGGGCACGGCGCACAAACGCACGTGCGTAGGCGGGCACGAGCCTGACGACGAGCACCTCGCTCGCTTCGACCTCCACCTCCAGGACGGCCTCGACCTCCGCCTCGCTCACCTCCACGGCTACGACGTCCTCGGACGCCTCCTCGTCCTCGAGGTCCTGGACGACGACGTTCTCCTCGGTGACCGGGAACAGCTCGATGACCGCGTGGCCGGTGTCGTCCTCCCACCCGAGGGTGATCGTGCCGACGCGGAACTCCTCGTCGATCGGCTGCTCCAGCGGCGCCTGGTCGGCGAGCCCCGGTGGGGCGATGGCAGGGATCCGGGAGTCGCCGCCAGCTCGGCGCAGCGCCTCGTCGAGCAGCAGGTCGAGTCGCTCCGCGAGGATCGACACCTGCTGCTTCTCCAGCGAGACACTCATCATCCGGCTGCCGTCTCTGGCCTGCAGGAAGAACGTCCGCTGACCGGGTGGGCCCACCGTGCCGGCGACGAACCGCTCCGGCTCCTCAAAACTGTGTACGACGGTCGGCATACCCACGAGCCTACGTGGCCTGGCCGGAGCCGCCACCGACCGCTGCGTCGCTGGACGTCGCGCTCGGTTTGGCGCTGCGCCGGCGCCTGCCACGTCGACTCTTCGAGACGAGTCCCGACAGATCGCCGTGCTCGTTGAGCCTGACGACGAAGGGTCGCAACGGCGTGTAGGAGACGACGGAGACGGACCCCGGCTCGACGACGATGCGTTGGAAGCTGTCGAGGTGGCTGCCCGCCGCGTCCGCGATGATCGCCTTGATCACGTCGCCGTGGCTGACGGCGACCCAGAGCGCCTGAGCGCCATGCTTCTCCGTGACGGCGGCGTCGACCTCGCGGACCAGGTCGAGGGCCCGCGCCTGCATGTCGCGCATGGACTCCCCGCCCGGGAACTCCGCCGCGCTCGGATGGCGTTGGACGACGCTCCAGAGCGGCTCCTTGGCGAGCTCCTTGAGCGGGCGGCCGGTCCACTCGCCGTAGCCGCACTCGATGAGTCGCTTGTCGGTCTTGACCGGCACCGCGGTGGCCAGCTTGCCCGCGAGGGCGGCCGCCGTCTGGCGGCAGCGCTCCAGCGGACTCGAGACGATCGCCGCGACAGGCAGTGCAGCGACCCGCTCGGCGAGCTCCGCCGCCTGTCGGCGACCGACGTCGTCGAGTCGCACCCCCGCGGTTCGACCCGCGAGGACGCCGTTCGCGTTGGCCGCGGTCCGGCCGTGTCGCACCAGCAGTACCGTCGCCACGCGGAACACCTTAGACGTCGTGGACCGCGGAACAGCCACAAGATGCCCTCCGGCGGTCACAATGGTCGTTGTGATCATCGACTGTGCGGTCTACCGCGGTGGCAACCGGGTCCCGCTGACCGATCGAGCAGATGACGCCGGAGCAGCCCGAGCCGAGGCGCGCACCGCCGACGGCGGCTTCGTGTGGATCGGCCTCTATCAGCCTACAGCCGAGGAGATGTCGGACATCGCGTCGACGTTCAACCTCCACCCGCTCGCCGTCGAGGACGCCCTCAGCGCCCATCAGCGCCCCAAGCTGGAGCGCTACCCGGGAGACCATGTCTTCATGGTGCTCAAGACGCTGTGGTACGTCGACGAGACCGATGCGGTCGAGACCGGCGAGATCGCCGTCTTCGTCGGGCCGGACTTCGTCGTGACCGTCCGACATGGCACCGGCAGCGAGCTGGCCTTCACCCGGCGGGACCTGGAGTCGCAGGCGGGCGTGCTCGACCACGGGCCGTTCTCGGTCCTCTACTCCGTCTGCGACCACGTGGTCGACGAGTACTCCAAGGTCGCCGCGGAGCTGCAGGTCGACGTCGACGAGATCGAGCTCTCCGTCTTCTCCGACACCCGCACGCGGGACGCCCAGCGGATCTACACCCTGAAGCGGGAGGTGTCCGAGTTCCGCCGGGCGGTGGCGCCGCTGCGCGAGCCGCTCAACCGGCTGACGCATGCCCAGCTCCCCGAGATGGACCCGCAAGCAGGGACGTTCTTCCGTGATGTCGCCGACCACGCGATCCTCGTCACCGAGCAGGTGGAGACTCTCGACCACCTGCTGTCAAGCGCTCATGACGCGCACATGGCGCGGATCTCCGTGCAGCAGAACGACGACATGCGCAAGATCTCGGCGTGGGTGGCGATCGCGGCCCTCCCGACGGTGATCGCCGCCATCTACGGGATGAACTTCCACTACATCCCCGAGCTCTCGTGGCACTACGGCTACTTCGGGGTGCTCGGCTTCATGGCGCTCTCGTGTGGGGTGCTACACCGGGTGTTCAAGCGCTACGGCTGGCTCTAGCGGCGTACCGCTGTGCGCCATGAAGTCGACGGCGTCGACGGCAAGAAGGCACTGACCTCGCTCGGGCGAGTCTGCCCGGCTCGGGCGGCGGGAGGGAGGTGCGCAGCCTCAGGTGGAGGAGAGGGCGCCCGTGGAGAGGGCGATGACGAGTACGGCGGCCAGCCCCAGCCGGTAGGCCACGAACCAGGTGATCGGGTGGTGGGCCACGAACTTCAGCAGCCAGGCGACCGCGATGTAGGCAACGATAAAGCTGACGCCGGTCGCCACCACGGTGGAGGCCACCGGGATGTTGCCGCCCACCGCGGTGGGCAGCTCGAACAGGCCGGCCGCCGTCAGCGCCGGGATCGACAGGAAGAACGACATCCTGGTCGCCGCGACCCGGTCCAGACCGGCGAACAGACCCGCCGAGATGGTCGCGCCGGAGCGAGACACCCCGGGGACCAGCGAGAAGCACTGCACGATGCCGATGAAGATGGCGTCCCGCATGACGACGTCCCGCTCGTGGCGGCGTTGCGTCGCCACCCGTTCGGCGACGATCATCACGACGCTCCAGACCACGAGGCCGATGACGACCCACCAGAGGTTGCGCAGGGCCCCGGTCACCAGGTTCTGTCCGAGCAGCCCGACGACGGCGACGGGGATGGTGCCGACGATGACGTACCAGCCCATCCGATAGTCGAAGGAGCCGCGGACCTCCGGCTTGACGATGCCGGACACCCACGCGGATGCGATCCGCCAGATGTCGTGTCGGAAATAGAGGATGACCGCCGCGATCGCCCCCATCTGGATCACCGCGGTGAACGCGGTCACCGTGTCGTCGTCGATGTTGAGGCCCATGATGACCTCGACGATGGTCAGATGGCCCGTGCTCGAGATCGGCAGGAACTCGGTGAGTCCCTCGACGATCCCGAGGATCAATGCCTGAAAGAAGTCCACGCTCGTCAGTCTGCTAGACCGGCGACCTCGAGAGCGTCAGACACCCTTCGGAGCGTGTCGACGCGTTTGTCCAGGCTGGGCTCGAACAGCGACACGTTGAGCGTCGTGACCCCCGCGGCGGCGAACGCCTGAAGCCGATCCACCACCCTGGCCTGGTTCCCGAGTAATGAGGTCTGGTCGATGAGCTCGAAGGGTACGGCGGCCATCGCCGCGCGGGCCTGCTTCGCCAGGAACAGGTCCTGGATCTCCTGCGCCGCCTGCTCGAAGCCCATCCGTCGGGCCAGCGCGTTGTAGAAGTTCTGTTCCCGGCTTCCCATCCCGCCCACATACAACGCGGCGTAGCCGCGGATCGGCGCGGCGCATGCCTCCAGGTCATCGCCGAGCGAGACCGGGACGGTGGCGGACACGTCGAACCCGGCGCCGTCGCGCCCGGCCCTCTCCTGGCCGGTCCGGATGCTCGCGAGCAGCTCGCCGGCGTACTCCGGCGAGAAGAAGATGGCGAGCCAGCCGTCGGCGATCTCACCGGTGAGCTCGAGGTTGCGGGGCCCGACCGCCGCGAGGTAGATCGGCACCCGTTCGCGAGCTGGGTGGACGGCGAGCTTGAGTGCCTTCCCCGGCCCGTCCGGGAGCGGCAGCGTGAAGAACTCACCGTCATGGCGGACTGTCTCGCGCCGGAGAGCCATCGAGACGACCTCGACGTACTCGCGGGTGCGCGCGAGCGGCTTCGCGAACCGGACCCCGTGCCAGCCCTCCGACACCTGGGGCCCGGACACGCCGAGGCCGAGCCGGAAGCGCCCTGCGCTGAGCAGGTCGAGGGACGCCGCGGTCATCGCCGTCATGGCGGGCGTGCGGGCGGGAATCTGCATGACCGCCGCGCCGATGCCGATGCGCTCGGTCTTCGCCGCGAGGTAGCTCAACAGCGTGGGCGAGTCCGACCCATAGGCCTCGGCGGCCCACAGCACGTCGTAGCCGAGGTCCTCGGCAGCCTTGGCCAGCGTCACGTAGTCGGAGATGTCGCTGCCGAGGATGTAGCCCATGTTGAGACCGAGTTTCACAGCCCGACCCTAGCGACCGACGGCACAGCTGCGTGGGCGAAGGGTGCATTAGGGTTCTCGCCATGCTGCATCGCTTCCTGGGCACCACCGGGCTGAAGGTCTCGCGCCTCGGCCTCGGCACGATGACCTGGGGAGTCGAGCTCGACGAGCACGAGGCCGCCGCACAGCTGCGGGTGTTCATGGAGGCGGGTGGCACGCTCCTCGACACGGCCGCGTCCTACGGGCAGGGCGCCACCGAGGAGCTGATCGGCTCGCTGCTCGGTTCCGTCGTCGACCGCGACCGGCTGGTGCTGGCCACGAAGGGTGGCATCACGCGCCTTGGTGGCGAACGCCTCGTCGATCTCTCCCGCGGGGCGCTGCTGCGTAACCTGGACACCTCCCTGCGGCGTCTCGGCGTCGACTTCGTCGACCTCTGGCAGCTGCACACCTGGTCGGACGAGGTGCCGCTCGACGAGACGTTGTCGGCCCTCGACTTCGCGGTCTCCTCAGGCCGGGCCCGTTACGCCGGGATCTCGAACTACGCCGGCTGGCAGACCGCGCAAGCCGCGACCCACCAGCGCTCGGCCGCGGGTCGGGCCCCGGTCGCCTCCACCCAGGTCGAGTACTCGCTGGTGCAGCGGGGCATCGAGCGCGAGGTCGTCCCCGCCGCGCTCGCGCTCGGGTTGGGCATCCTGCCGTGGGCACCACTGGGGCGGGGGGTTCTCACGGGCAAGTACCGGACCGCCGTACCCGCGGCGTCCCGAGCCGCCTCACCGTCCTTCGAACGATACGTCCGCGAGCACCTCAACCCCCGCACCAGCCAGATCGTCGAGGCGGTCTGCCGGGCCGCCGACGGTCTCGACCTCACCCCGACCCAGGTTGCGCTGGCCTGGGTGCGCGACCAGCCAGGGGTCACCGCACCCATCGTGGGCGCCCGAACAGCCGACCAGCTCACCGCGACGCTGGCCGTGGAGGACGTGAAGCTCCCCGACGAGATCATCGACGCCCTCGACGACGTGTCCGCACCACCAACGGGCTACCCGGAGGCCTGAACCCACCCAGGGCGGACAGGGCCGGCGCGGCGCTGCCGTTGGCTGCGTGCCCAGAGCCGGTCGGCACCACGTGTCTCGTACGCCCGGTCACGTGCTGTGGGGATCGCGCGCGGGTATCGTGGCGCTACCCAGGAGGTGGGATGGAGTACGAGTTCCAGCGGTTCGAGCTTTCCCGCACGATCTCGCGGGCGGCAGTGCGGCGGTTGCTGACCGAGCGGGCGGAGTACGGCGGCTGGGAGCTCGCGCGGCTCCGGCTCTACGCCGACGGCAGCCGACGGGTGGAGCTTCGACGGCGCATCATCCGGGTGCGGCGGCAGCTCCTGTCCGACGCCCTGCCGATGGTCTGACCGCGGGCCACCACGTCCGCCAGTCGAGGGCCCTAGCGGGCGGACGCACAGCCGCACAGCCGGGCTAGATCCAATACCGTTCAGTTAAGATTACACTGGTGTAGTTTGGTGTCATGCCTCGTGCTGGGTGGGTGAAGCCGGAGACGGATCGTAGGTTGTCGGATCTGGTGTCGGTCGGGGTGTTGACCCGGGTGTTTCCGCCGGATCTGGTTGATGAGGTGATCGCCTCGGTCGGGCGGACCGAGCAGCGTCATCGTTCGTTGCCGGCGCGGGTGATGGCGTATTTCTCGATCGGGATGGCGCTGTACTCCGAGGGCTCGTATGAGGACGTGCTCGCGCAGTTGACCGACGGCTTGTCGTGGGCCTCGGGTTGGCAGGAGACGTACTCGCCGCCGACCAAGTCCGCGATCTTCCAGGCCAGGGCCCGGCTGGGTTCGGAGCCGTTGGCAGCGTTGTTCGAACGGGTCGCCAGGCCGATCGGTGCTGAGGCGACCCCTGGAGTGTGGCTGGCCGGGCGGCGACTGGTCGCGATCGACGGTACCTGCCTTGATGTGGCCGACACGATCGTGAATGCCGAGCATTTCGGCCGGGCGGGGGTCAACAAGGGTGAGCAGGCGGCATTCCCGATGGCACGCGTGGTCGCGTTGGCCGAGTGCGGCACTCACGCGATCTTCGCCGCGAAGGTCGGGGTCTACGCCGACTCCGAGGCCACCTTGACCGAGCCGCTGCTGGCGCGGCTGACCCCGGGGATGCTGCTCACCGCGGACCGCGGGTTCTTCTCCTATGCCTTATGGCGCAAGGCGATCGGTACCGGAGCCGACCTGTTGTGGCGAGTTCGCACCGACAGGTTCGGCCCGAAGCCGACCCACCTCGAAGACCTCGCCGACGGGTCCTGGCTCGCCCATCTGCATCAGACGCACTCGGCCGCCGCGCGTCGCGAGGAACCGATCCTGGTCCGGGTCATCGACTACACGATCGACGACGGGCGGGAGAACCCGACCGTGTACCGGCTGTTCACCACGCTGCGCGACCCGGCCGAGGCCAGCGCGGTCGACCTCGCCGCCGCCTACACGCAGCGATGGGAGATCGAACTCGCCTTCGACGAGCTCAAGACCCACCAGCGCGGACCGCGCACGGTACTGCGATCGAAGTCCCCAGACCTGGTCCTCCAAGAGATCTGGGGCCACCTGTGCTGCCACTACGCGATCCGCTCCCTGATGACCGAAGCAGCGCTGCACTCCGGGCACGACCCGGACCGAGTCAGCTTCGTCGCCGCCCTGCGGATCACCCGCCAATCCATCGCCCACCAGGGCGACTTTCCCCCCTCACGACCCTGACACCCGCCACCGCAGCTGGCTGACCTTCCTACACCGCGTCATCAGCCGCCTCAACCCCACTCGCCGAGCACGGGCGAACCCACGCGTCATCAAACGCAAGTACGCCAAGTGGCACGTCAGACGGGCCCACCACACCGACTGGCCACGCCCCGAACCCTCCACGACCTACACCATCCGCTACCCTAACTGAACGGTATTGGGACTAGGCCGATACGTCGGGTTCGGCTGACGGTACGTCGGGACCGGTCGGGTCGCGGAGAGTGGCGAAGATGTCCCCGCAGGGCGGCACCGAGGGCACCCGCCCGCGCTCGACGAACCACTCATGCCGGAAGGCCCGCCGAAACAGCGGACGCGGCAGCTTCAGCATCAGCCACAACGCGCGCACCCCCGACGGCGCCGTCGACTGGCTGACGTGGGCGGCGATCGCCCGCCGCTTGAGGTCGACCTGGCCACGGATGTCCACCTTGTGAGTGATGTCACGCCGAGGGGTGTACGCCGCGTCGGCCGGCGGGATGTAGAGCCCCGGCAGCACCCGCCGGATCGCAGTCAGGAAGCGGGTGATGCGCTGCAGCGTCTCGCGCTCCGCGGTGGCCTCCACCACGACCGGCGTACCCGCGATGGCGGCGGCCCGGGCGCCGACCCGATGCACCTGCACATGGTCGGGATGGCCGTAGCCACCCGCCGCGTCGTACGAGGTCACGATGTCCGCCTGCTCCTCCCGGAGGATGTCGGCGAGCTTCTGCGCCGCCTCCTCGACGGAGGCGTGAGCGAACGGTCGTTGGTCGGGATTGGCGGTGCCGTCGAGCCCGGAGTCGCCGTAGCCGAGGAGCAGCACCCGAGCGCAGCCGATCTCGCGCGCGGACGCGGTCAGCTCGTCGAGCCTGCGGTCGCCGAGGGAGAGCTCCCCCGGCAGGTCGGTGGAGGCGAGCCCGGACTCCCCCGCCGTCGCGACCACAAGCACCACCCGGTGACCGTCGGCGACCGCCTTGGCCAGCGTGCCGGCGGTCAGCAGCGCCTCGTCGTCGGGGTGGGCGTGGAACGAGACGACGACATAGCGCTGGGAGTCCGTGGTCGGGCTCACCGAGCGGCCGTCAGCGGTCGACGCTGGTCACCGGGCCGCGGCGGGCCAGGCGAGTGGTCAGCCGGCGTGCTTCGCCGTCGGTGCGCTGCCGAGCCGCCGCGTAGAGCACCTCGGCACGCTCCAGCACGCTCGGCCACGTGACGGCGGGCTGCACGGCACGGTTGTGCTCCGCGATCCGCTCGCGGGTCTGCCGGTCTCGGGACAGGGCCGCGAGCGCATAGACCATCTCGTTGTCGCTCCCCGTCAAGAAGCCTTCAGCACCGTCGGAGATGAACTCCCCCACGCCGCCGTGGCGGCTCGCCACCACCGGCAGGCCCGCCGCGCGCGCCTCCAGGGCGGCGATGCCGAACGACTCGAGCTCGGCCGGGGCGACGTAGAGGTCACTCTGGGAGAAGATATGGCGGATGTCGCTTCGCTCGAGGCGACCCGGCAGGCTCACCCAGCGCTGCATGTCATGTGCCTCGAGATAGTCCATCATCTTGGCCCGCAGCGGGCCCTCACCGATGATCACGGCGTGCAGCCCGATACTCGGCGAGACCCGCTCGCGGAGTCGACGGAGGATCCGGAGCAGCGGCATCGGGCGCTTGCGGCGCGACAGCCGCATCACGCTGGTGATCGTCACGGTGCTGGGCGACCTCGGGGCCGGCTCGGTGCGCCACGCGTCGGCGTCGATGCCGTTGGGGAGCACCGCTACGGCAGCGCCACCTCCGAGGGTCTGGGCCACCTGCCCGGCGGCCGTCTGGCTGACGGCCGACCAGATCACCGGCCACTGCTTGTGCCGAACGATCCATCCCCAGGCGATGTCGGGGGCGGGGCCGGTCCGCGACCACAACGAGTGGACGGTGACCACCGTCGGGATGCCACCGAGGGACGCGGCGCGCCCGGCCAGCATCGCAAAGGGCGAGATCAACGACGCATGCACGTGGACCATGTCGAAGCGCTCGCGGGTCAGGACGTCGGGCGCAGCGAAGCCCGCGACGAACGGGCGGACCGCCCGCTGCGACACGACGGTGTCGATGCGCTCGACCCACGCCGGGTCCGGCCCCGCGGTGCCTGCACCGGGCGACTCTGGCGTAGGCGTGATCACCGTCGTCTCGTGACCGGCGGCCCGCTGCCGAGTCGCGAGATCGTGCACCTGCATCTCGATGCCACCGAGCCGGGGAAGGTAGTAGTCGGTGACGTGAGCGATGCGCATCAGGCGGCCAGCCCGACTGGCGCGTCCGCGGCATCGTCGGCGGTCAGCTCGGCCCGGTCGGCACGCATCCGACCGCGGCGATGCCACAGCCAGACCGCGAGCCCAGCCCCGCCGACGGGGATCTCCAGGCCGAAGGTGAACGCGCGATAGATGAGGACGCCGGCGACTGTCGTCACGGGGTCGCCACCGAAGGCGATGAGCAGGGCGGTGATGCCGACCTCGACGAAGCCCGTGCCGCCGGGCGTGATCATGGCGAGGGTGAGCACCCGCTCGAGCGCATAGCCGGCGAAGATCTCCGGCGCGGTGAGCGTCGTACCGAGCATGTGGAGGCTTGACCAGAGCAGCAGGGCCTGGAGCGCGGAGTAGGCAAGCATGCCGAGGGACAGCTGCATCCAGCCCGTACGGAGCAGACCGATGCTCTCGTGCCGGAGCTCGACGACGGACTGGCTGAGGTCGATCCTGCGATCGGAGCGGGCCAGCCGGTAGAGCAGCTGGATCGGCCGGGTCAGCAGTCGGCCGAAGAGTCCCGCGGCCCTCTCGCTCGACATCGCGGTGAGAAGGAGGACGAGCAGGATCCCGAGCAGGACCATCGCCACCGAGGCGATGTTGGCCAGCTGCGGGTGGGTGACGTCGCCCGTGAGCAGCAGAGCCGCGAGCGCGAGCGCGGGCAGACTCAGCTTCGCCATCACGTCCCAGAGGTTGGTGACGAAGGTATAGAGCGTGAAGGCCGGCTTGCTGAAGCCCCAGGATCGGCTCATCCAGTAGTTGAGGCCGATGCCGAGGGCACCGCCCATCGGAACCAGGTTGGACACCGCGCTGCCGGTCAGGCTCAGCGTGAGCGCCCGGCGGTGGGTGAGCCGCGGCATCGCCGCGGTGAGCACGAACGAGTGGGCATAGAGGCCGCTGAACCAGATCACGGCGAGCAGCAGCACCTGCCGCTTGGTGAGCTCGGAGACGACCTTGACGACGCCGGCCCACGGTGCGCCGACGATCAGCGGCAGGACGGTGTGGTAGATCCCGAAGACCAGGGCGAACGACAGCAGGATCTTGACGGCGAGCTTGACTGCTCGCACCCACGTGAAGCCGGAAGACGCGGTGGCGTCGACCACTGCCGCGTCGGCGTCGCTCGTCACCTGAGTCCCCTCTCCTTCACTCGATCCCCGATCTTGCCGCCCGGCTTATGCTAGCGACCCGAACCCCCTGAGTGCGGCATCATTACCTCGGGCGGCCCGGTCGTCAGGAGCGCCCGTCGACCGGCTGGATACATCGGCACCCCGGGCCGATCCATCGCGCACCTGGGCAGTTACAAATCTACTCCACGACGGGTAATAGACATCTCTCCGACACCTGACTCGTGCGTCACGTGTCCCCAGGCGGGCAGCCCGCCCTAGGAAGGCCCGATGATCGTCCCGTTCCGATGGACTGCCTGGCAACCGAGTTTCAGCGACCGGTCGAGCGCTGATAAGATCCACCACGCTTCGTCGCGGCCACCATCCGCCCGAGCAACCGGCGCCATTAGCTCAATTGGCAGAGCAGCTGACTCTTAATCAGCGGGTTCGGGGTTCGAGTCCCTGATGGCGCACAAGACCCCGGGCCAGACACCCTCACGTGTCCGACCTTCCCTTAGGGGCAGGCACATTGTTTGCCGCTGCCCGAAACGTGCCGGGCCCACCGAGCCGCCGAGTGTACGGGGCGACCGAGTGAATGCCACCGAGGACTTCGGCCCTGCAAGTGGGGCCGATCAACCCTGCTCTGCCCGATGCGCTGCCCGTAGCGTCACGAGCATGAAAAGGATCGACCGCAGTGTCGACGGCAGGTTGCTGCCCCACGCACAGTGCCGCTTCTGTCATCGCGGCATTGTCGACGCACCGGAGATCGGCTGGCTCGACCCGACCCCGGGTGAGACCTACGACCTGTGTCCCAGCAGCGCGTATGGCGACCACGAGCCGAGCGACGCACGGGGCGACACCCCCCGCTTCGAGCCGTGACTCTGACGTCACGTCACGCTCACACGCCACCGGACGCCGAACATGCCAGACCACTCCAGGGCGCCCCGTGCTCCGGGCATCAACGCAGTCCTGGATGCCTCGACTCTGTGGGCAGCAGGCCCCAGACCTCGAGTCACTCAGCCGGGTGGCTCGACTGCGGGCGCGTCCGCAGGAGTAGCTGGTGTGACGGTCGTCTTGGCGGCGATCGTCGCTGCTACCGACGCGATGGCGATGGTGATCATCGCCCCGAGGATCAGGGCAGCGGGTTCGCCGTTCGCCAGCAGGTGGGACTGCGAGCCCAGCGCCGCTGCGGCAACCGGCACGCCTAGCTGGGCAGCGGCCAATGCGCCGAAGAGAGCCGGTTGACCGACCGCCCTGGTGACCAGGTGAGCAAGGGCGGCCCCGACACCCAGGGCGACGCCGAGGACGATGAGGGAAGGCCGCTGGCCCAGCGCACGCAAGTCGAGCGACGTGCCGAGCCAGACGAAGAACACCGGACCGAAGAAGCCTTCCGTGACAGCGAAGAGCTGACGGGCCAGCCGGCGTGGTTCGCCGACCGCCGCCACCACGAGACCGAACGCGAAGCCGGCCAGCATGATCGAGACGTGCATCTCCTGGGCGATCGCGGCGAGGCCGAACAGGATCGCCAGGTTGATCCGCAGCTCGAGGGCGAACTTACGCCGTTCCGACAAGTCGTGCAGATCTTGACGCCAGCCGCGACGTTCGGCCTCGCGGAGTACGACGAACGCGACGAGAGCGCTGGCCATCACCGCAAGCGCGCCGAGCCCGGCGCGGCCGGCCCTGGAAGGCTCGATGGCCAACGGGAGGGCGACGATGCAGGCAGCATCAGCAACGGCCACCTGAGGAAGTAGCTGAAGGACCGGGGGGCCCTCAAGGTGGAGGGCGTCGACGATCGGCAGGATCAGCGCCGCGGAGGACGAGGACATCAGCACGGCATAGAGCGCGGCATGACCGGTGTCGAAGACATGCGAGATGAGCAGCGCAACCGGGACCGACGCCACGCCCACGAGGACCGCGCGAAACAACCCGATCGGCAGGGCGCCGCGGAGCCGACGGTCACTGATCGGAACATGGGAACCGGCGACGAACATCACCAGCGCGAAGCCGATCTGGGCAAGGAACGCGAACGTGGGCTCGGTGGGATCCAGCCGGTTGAGGACCATCGGTCCGACCGCGATGCCCACCAGCAGCTCGCCGACGACAACAGGCAACCCCCAGCGGTGCGAGACGGCCAGTAGCGGACCGACGACCCCAGCGGCGCAGATCAGCGCCAGAATGGCGAAGCTCATCCCTGCCGCCCAGCGCTCATCGCAGCGTCACAGACCCGATGACAGCCGCGTGAATCGACGCCGCCCGGACCGTCGTGATCCTCCGCAGTGGACGTCCATGACCTCCAGCATGGGCTTATCCTCCCCCACAGCGGCGCGGAATCCGGGAGCCGCTGCGAGGTCGTGGCCGACGCCACGGTCTCAGGTGCACGCGCAGGTCGCCGGCTGCCCGGAACGTCTCGTCCGGGACAGCCGACGACTCACGATGATGCTTTCACGTGCTCTGCGCCATCAGCGATCACGCGCTGGCAACTCGGTCTTCGTAGAGGCGAGGGACCTGGTGGTTCGCGAGGAGCGTTCCCTTCGCGTCCACCGCCGACCGGATGCCCTTCAACCGCAGCCAGGTATCCGCCGGGTACGACGCACTGACGTCCACCGTGGACTCGGCGAAGTTCAGGTAGTCGCGACCAGCGGAGTACGCCGCCAGCGCATCCACCAGCGCCTCCGCGTCCGCCGCGCCGCGCGCACCCAGCTCGGGCGTCGCGGCGACGGCGACACCGAAGAGGACGAATCGCCCGTCCAGCATCGGCAGCGCTCCAGCCCCCTCGGCGGGTCGACCGAGGGCGCCGCCGAGCTGGCGTAGTTCCGCGGCCAGCAGCGAGCTCCCCGAGCCCCGCCCCGTCAGCGCGAGGAAGGACTCCATCGCCGCCTCCGGGAGGTCGGCCAGGATCGTGGACGCCGACACCGCGGGCGTCGGGCCTTCGGGGTCCATATGGAGTCGCACGAGCGATGCCGCCGGCACCCGGCCGAACGTGTCCAGCTCCGGCTCCAGCGCCCGCAGATCGGCGAGGACGGCCTCCGCCTCCGCGTCGTCACCCAGCACCGCTCCATCGATGATCACGAGCTGGCGCCCTCTCAGGAACTCGGGGAGCTCCGGCATCGGAGGCAGGTTGAGCATCCGGAACGACGTGGTCACGCAGTCCGGCGCGTTGACGGTCCACGCGGTCCAGGCGCGCAATACCCGCTCAGCCTGCGCTTGGTCCCACAGCAACATTCCCGCATAGGCGGTCTCGATGTCGTAGAGCCGGAACTCCATCGCGGTCACGATGCCGAAGTTTCCGCCTCCGCCGCGTACCGCCCAGAAGACCTCCGGGTTGGTGTGCTCGTCCGCGCGGATCTGGGTCCCGTCACCGAGCACCAGCTCGACGGCCAGGATGCTGTTCGTGGCCATGCCAAGCTGCCGGGCAAACCAGCCGATCCCGCCTCCGAGCGAATAGCCGACGACGCCCACGTCCGGCGACGAGCCGTGCAGGGCAGCGAGACCATGCGGTGCGGCGGCCTCGACGACGTGGCCCCAGAGCGCTCCAGCCTGAACCCGGGCGACCCGGCGCTCCGCGTCGATCTCGACATCGGTCATCTCCGACGTACGAAGCAACACCGCATCCGCGAGCGAGCCGAGCGGACCGGCGTTGTGCCCCGTCCCTTGCGGTGCAACCCGGAGGCCGAGCTCGGCAGCCGCCCTCACGACGGCACTGACTTCGCCGGCGTCGAGCGGGAAGACGACCGCGGCCGGTCGCTGGTCCACAGCGACGTTCCAGGGGATGCGGACCTCGTCGTAGCCGGCGTCGCCGGGCAGGTGGACAGCTCCGCCACACAGGCCGCGGAGTTGTTCGGCCGCTGCGCTGGTCGGACGGGCTTGGGTGGACTCGATGGTCATGACTGCTGTTCCTTCTCAGAGTGTTGGATTGTCCGGCGTTCCCGGTCGAATCCAACTCTCGGCGAGGCACCTTGTGAGGGACTTGACAACGACTTGACGTGCCATCGATCCCCGCCTCAAGTCAGCCTCAAGGGAACCTCCAGCGGGCGCAGCGAGGCTCAGAGTGTCGTCCTCGCCATCCGGCGAGTGCACGCTTGTCAGCTCCCGACCTTCTCGCACGGAGGAGAGACCTATGCGCAATGTGACACCTCACACCTCGCGGGTGGATACCATCGAACAGGCGATCGCGGGAGACGGTCCCCTCGACGTGACGATGATGTACGTCGTCCACGACGCTCTCCGGCGCGACGTGCGGGCACTCCCGGCGGCCGCCCACCTGACACCGGTGAACGATCGTCAAGCCTGGCAGGCGTTGAACGTTCGATGGCAGACGGTGGCAGAGGCGTTGCAGCGCCACGGCGAGATGGAGAGGGCGCTGTGGCCCGCTCTCGCGGCTCGGGTCGAGGCCGAAGCACAACCAGTCGTCGTGGCGTGCGCCGCAGAGTTGTCGGCGCTCGACCGCCTTGTGCGGTCCTGCGCCGACGGCTTCGCGAAGGTGGCTCATGACGCTGACGACGATGCCCGGGCTGCGCTCACGGTCCGGCTCGCGGCCGCCCGCGAACGGGTCAGCCTGCACCTGGACGTCATCGAGACGGAGGTGGTCGAGCTTGCACAGCGACATCTCAACCGACTCGAGTGGCAGGCGGCTGTCCGCGGCGACTGCCAACGCTCCACCGGAGCGCGGCAAGCGATCCGGCTGCTGCCGTGGCTCCTCTACGACCTGCCAGGTGGCCGGTGCGACGAGGCCCTCGCCGATCTCGGCTGGCGGACCCGGATGCTGTGGCTGCTCGGTCGGCATCGCTTCGAGAGGCAGCAGCGCGTGGCGTTCCGCCACGTCAGGCACGCCTGACCTCGCGCCGTCGTACCCGCCGTCACGCAACGTCCGCAACGTCCGCCCATCCGCACGCAAAGCGTTCGACCGCACGGACGCAAGAAATGGGGGAAGCCCCCGCTGCGCGTACGACGGATGACCTGAGCACCTCAGAAAGCGTGCGTTTCCCGTCGATCTCGAAGCCAGGCTGCTGCCAGCGGGATGTCCCACGCCTCGCACTGCGCCAAGGCGGCGTCGGCGTGCGCTGCCGCAAGCTCCCGCTCCCCGGTGGCGGCCGCAGCCAGGGCGAGAAAGCCGTCCACCGGACCGAGGTGCATCCCAGATCCAGCACAGGAAGGGCGCCCGGCGAACGGCGACAGCTTGTCGTAGGCCCGGGCGGCCAGGTTCGGATCGCCGACGGCCAGCGCGGCCTCGGCGGCGGCGGCCCACACGATTCCCGAGAACCAGTCGTCGTGGTCGAGGTCGACCCGGTGGTGTGCCAGGTGATCGCTGGCCTCCTCGACCATCCCGGCTCGAGCCAAGAACATCGCCACGATGGTCGTGAGCGGTAGCGTGCTCTGCTCCTCCAGCGTGGTGAGGATCGGCACCACCTCGCCCGACCGGCCCTGCCACAGCGACATGCACAGCGCAGCACCGGCCGCCGCATCGTCGTACTGCGCCAGCGACATCTCGTCGTCCAGCGCCTTGATGTGCGCCAGGATCTCCTCGCAGTCGTCGAAGCGCCCCGCCATGGCGTGCCAGGGCAACAGCAGGTTGTCCACGACGAGCAACCCATAGGGCAGCTTGAGCCGTTGACAGGTCAGCCGACCCCGCCGTGCCCAGGTCCACATGTCGTCGACCCTGCCGACCTCGGCCGAGACGACCGCCAGCAGCACCTCACTCACCGCCGCCGAACGCTCATTGCCGACGCTGTGGGCCAGTTCGAGCGCCTCGGTGGCAAGGTCGAGCCGCTGCGGCGCCGTCGCCTCCCGCCAGGTCGACACGAACGAGATGAGACAGGCGTCGAGCAGCAGCTGCGGATCATCCACCCGGCGAGCCATCGCGAGGGCCTGCTCCGTGAGCGCCTCGCGTTCCTGGTTCGTCGACCCGTAGTAGATCTCGTTGGCCAGGGCCAGCATGGTGCGGCATCGCAGCGCGGAGTCCGCCGCCGGCAGGTCGGTCAGAGCTCGGCGCAGCGCATCGACCACGCCCTCGTGCACCTCACCGTGAGCGGCGGACTGCCAGAGGGCGCCGATGGTCGGCTGCGACGCCGCGTGGGCCAGCAGCTCGACGTCACCGAGGGCGTCGGCGGCCACGATCGCCTGCTCTGCGGTCGAGATGAGGCCAGCCCAGTTGCCTGCCCAGCGTTGCATGTCGCAGAGCTCCAAGAGCACGTCATAACGGTCCCGTGGCGTGGCCGCTGGATCGTTGTCAAGAACTCCGAGCGCGGTGTGCAGGAAGCCGCCGGCCTCCTCGTAGGCGTGGACCTGCCGCGCCGCATGCGCTGCCGCCTCTGCCGTCCGTCGCGCCTCCGGAGCGTATGCCGGACCCGCCGCCAGCCAGTGCCGGACCAGCTCCGACTCCCGAGCTCCCGGCAGCGCCGCGATCGCCTTCGCCACCCGAGCGTGGGTCCGTGCCTGCCGGCTGCCGACGCCGGCGTAGACGGTGTCCCGCACCAGCGCGTGAGCGAACAGGAACGTCTCGGGCCCGGTCAGCCGCAGCAGCCCAGCCTCGAGAGCCGGGTCGAGACCGTCGAGAACGTCGTCCTCGTCCATCGCCTGAGCCCGAGCGAGCGTCGTCAGATCGAACTGGCGGCCGATCACCGAGGCGGTGCCGAGGAGCCGTTGACCGAGCTCGGGCAACCGCTGCACGCGTCGGACGAGGACGTCGTGAACCGCAGCCGGCGGATGCGCCTCATGGAGCAGCGACGCGAGGTCGCCGCGCTCACCGGCGAGTCGCGCGTACTCCACGAGAAAGAACGGGTTGCCGTCGGTCCGCTCATGCAGGGCGACCGCCTGATCCTCGGAGAGGTGGCGGTCGGGCAGTGCCTCGCCGCCGACCGCCTCGATGACGGTCGCGGCCTGCTCCGAGGTCAGGCCGGCAAGCTCGACCCTGGCCGCATGACGACGCGCGAGCGTCTCAGCGACATCGGCCAGCGCACCCGGCGGCTCCGGTGCCGTCCGCCAGGTGCCGACCACCATGAGCGATGCCTGATGCGCCGACTCGAGGAGCAGGCGCAGCACGCGCAGGGAGGAGACGTCAGCCCAATGCAGGTCGTCGAGGACGATGAGCACGGGGCGCTGACGGCTCTCCTCCAGCACCGCATCGGCGATCGCTTCCCAGGAGCGGAAGCGCGCACCCTCGTCCTCAGCGCCCGCGTCGGTCGGCAGGTCGCGGTCGAGCATCGAGAGGACCGCCGTCCATGGCCGCAACGGCGGTGCGCCATCGTCTTGGGAACATTGACCCAGCGCGACCAGGACCCCGCGGCCCGCCGCCTCATGGGCAAGCTCGAGGGCGAGTCGGCTCTTCCCGATGCCGGGCTGACCGAGCAGCGAGGCAAAGGTCGGGGTACCGGACTCGGCGGTGGTCAGCAGGTCCGAGAGGAGGGCGAGCTCTGAGTCTCGCCCGACGATCGGCCACGGCGGCCTCGCGGCGGGCGTTCGGACGGAAGCCGTCACTCTCCTGACGTCGGCGGTCGTCCCTCGAGCGCCGGCCGACGCTGCCGGCTCGACGACCACGGTTACCGTGCCTGCTGGTGAGCCGGCCGGTGGCCTCCAGGCGAGGCTCGGATCCTGCCGGAGTACGGCGGTCTGCAGCTCGCGCAACTCCGGCCCCGGCTCGAGTCCGAGCTCCTCGTCCAGCAGCCGGCGTACCTGCGCGAGCACGTCGAGCGCATCAGCCTGCCGCCCCGAGCGCGCGAGCGCGACAGCCCACAACGCCCACAGCCGCTCGCGCAACGGGAAGGAGCGGGTGAGCGACTCCAGCTCGCCGGCGACGGTGGCATGCTGCCCGAGCGCCAGCCGGGCGGCGGCGCGATCCTCCAGCCCAACCGTTCGGAGCTCCTCGAGGCCGGCCCGTTCCGCGGCGGCCGGTGGCGCGTCGCCGAGGTCGAGGAACGGTGACCCCCGCCAGAGTGCCAGCGCCTCGTCGACCTCGTCGCAGATCTCGTGGAGGACCTCCGTGGCAAGAGACGCCTGAGGGAGACCGAACGTCGTGGTGGCACCCAGCCGGCGATGGCTGCTGGTGATCGCGCACTCGAAGCGCTCGGCGTCGAGTGCCCCCTCGTCGAGGCTGAGCGCGTATCCCGGCGCGGCCGTGCGGAGCACTGTCGCCGCTGCCCGCGGAGGTCGGTTCGGCTCCAGGGCGCGCCGCAGCTTGGCGACATAGGTATGCAGCGTCGCGACGGTCCCCGGCGCCGACTCCTCCCCCCAGACGAGGTCGATGAGCGTGTCGACCGGGACAGGTCGTCCGCGATGAAGGGCCAACGCCGTCAGGAGGGCGCGCTGCTTGGGCGTGCCCAGGTCGACCTGCGCGTCTGCCAAGAAGGCCTCGGACACCCCCAGCACTCCCACGCGCATCAAGCGAGCATAGTGCCCGATCGTCAAGGGACAGGTGCTATTGCCGACCTATGGGAGGCTCACACTGCCCTCCTCGGCGCAGACCTTCCGCCGTCAGGGCCAGGCTGACGGTGGTGTCGGGCGCTGGACCTGCAGCGTCCGACACCACCCCATCAGCGAAGGTTCTCCCTCGCGTCAGGCCTTGTCCTGCATGGCCGACCGGGCCGGGTTGGCCTGCTGCTCGGCCTTGGGGTCCTTCTCGGCCTGCTTGGCCCGCACCCCGTCCGCGATTCGGTCGCCCACGCCCTTGTCGACGTTGCGCCAGTACTCGAACGCCCGTTGCAGGATCGGCTCCGTCACGCCGTTGAGAAGGTGGCCGACGACGTTGTCGACGAGCCGCTCACGGGCCGCATCGTCGAGCACCTCGCGGACCAGCGTGCCGGCCTGCCCGAAGTCGTCGTCCTCCGCATGCAGCGTGTACGCCGACCGGACCATCTCGCCGTCGGCGTTCCAGTAGCCGCCGTCATCGGTCAGCCCGGGCTGGGCCTTAGGACCTCCATAGGAGTTCGGCGCGTAGACCGGGTCGGAGACGTTCTGCGTGCGCATCAGCCCGTCCTTGGAGTAGGAGTGCACCGGCACCTTCGGCGTGTTCACCGGGATCTGCCGGTAGTTCACGCCAAGCCGAGCTCGGTGCGCGTCGGAGTAGCTGAACCCTCTCGCCAGCAGCATCTTGTCCGGTGAGAGCCCGGTGCCGGCGACGAGGTTGTTGGGCTCGAAGGCGGCCTGCTCCATCTCGGTGTGGTAGTCGGTGAGGTTGCGGTTGAGTGTCATCCGACCGACCTCGACGAGCGGGTAGTCGCTGTGCGGCCACACCTTCGTGAGGTCGAACGGGTTGAACCGGTAGGTCTTCGCGTCCTCGAACGGCATGATCTGCATCTTCAACGTCCAGCTCGGGAACTCGCCGGCCTTGATGTGGTCGTAGAGGTCACGCTGGTGGTAGTCGGTGTCCGCCGAGGCCATCTGGTCGCCCTCGTCCTGCGTGAAGAACTCGACACCCTGGTCGGTCTTGAAGTGGTACTTCACCCAGAACCGCTCACCCTGGCCGTTGATCCACATGTAGGTGTGGCTGGA
The DNA here is from genome assembly GCA_963820035.1 of uncultured Actinomycetota bacterium. GTDB lineage: Bacteria > Actinomycetota > Actinomycetes > Propionibacteriales > Nocardioidaceae > JAWWPG01. The sequence goes on from CAWFYK010000002.1 coordinate 673,515, forward strand.
GTAGCCGTTCATATGACGCCACGTCCGCGGGATGCCCCGGTCTCCCATCAGCCAGGTGACCTGGTGCGCCGACTCCGGCGACAGCGTCCAGAAGTCCCACTGCATGTCGTGGTCGCGCAGGTTGTTGTCGGAGCGTCGCTTCTGCGAGCGGATGAAGTGCTGGAACTTCATCGGGTCCTTGATGAAGAAGACCGGCGTGTTGTTGCCGACCAGGTCGAAGTTCCCTTCGCTTGTGTAGAACTTCACCGCGAAACCACGGGGGTCGCGCCAGGTGTCCGGGGATCCACGCTCCCCAGCAACGGTCGAGAACCGGATCAGCAGATCGGTCTTCGCTCCGGGCTGGAAGACTGCCGCACGCGTGTAGGCGCTGAGATCTCCTGTCACCTCGAAGGTGCCGAACGCGCCGCCGCCCTTGGCATGTGGCTGGCGCTCTGGGATGCGCTCGCGGTTGAAGTTCGCCATCTGCTCCAGCAGATAGTGATCCTGGAGCAGGATCGGGCCGTCGGGGCCGACCGACAGAGAGTGCTCGTCGCTTGCGACCGGAACACCCGCGTCCGTTGTGGTCGGAGGGATTTCCTGCGTGGACAAAATGAAGCTCCTTACGTTGGAGGGGTAGACATCTCTCGTTGACAGTCCGGGCAGAGGCCATAGAACACCACCTCGGCTTCATCGATCGCATACCCGGAGACTTCGCTCGGCGTGAGGCAGGGCTGCGTTCCGATCACACAGTCGACATCCGTGATGTAGGCGCAGGTGCGACAGACCATGTGGTGGTGGTTGTCACCGATGCGAGTCTCGAAACGGGCCGCCGATCCGGCGGGCTCGATCCGGCGTACCAGCCCGGCTTCATGACAGGCGGCCAGCACGTCGTAGACAGCTTGGATCGAGACCTTGCCGAGCCTGGCGCGCACCCGTTTCGTGACGTGCTCCGCGGTGGCGTGCGGGTGCTCGACAAGGTCATCCAGCACCGCCACCCGAGGCTTGGTCACGCGTAGCCCTGCTTCACGCAGAACCGCCTCGGATGATGCCATCCATTCCAACCTTCCACCGATTCTGGAACGAGTCAAGTGTTCGTCGCTCGCAGCTCCCAGGTGACCTGGTTCAGGTCGTTGTTGTGCAGGATGGCGACCACGAAGCGCGGATCCGGCCACTCCCCGCAGTACTTGCGGACGGTGATCAGCTCGGCGAGGCCGTTCAGCTGCATGGCACCGTCACCCACGAACGCGACCACCGGCCGGTTCGGGTGGGCGAGCTTCGCACCGATCGCATAGGGCACCGCCGGGCCCATCGTGGCCAGTGTCCCCGACAGGGATCCCCGCATGCTCCCGCGGAACCTCACTTGCCCAGCAAGGCTTTCGCCACGCCAGCACCCACTCGGGGACGGTCACCAGCTGGACGTACTCGCTCGCGACGTCCTTGAAGAGGCTCATCAGGTCGACCTCCTGCTGGTACGACCCGCCTATCGCCGACTGATTGGTCTGACCGACGATCGCCACGACGGGGACGTGGTCGAGCTTGGCGTCGTAGAGCCCGTTAAGCAGGTGGATCGCGCCCGGCCCCGAGGTCGCCGTACAGACGCCGACCCGGCCGGTGAACTTGGCGTAGCCCACGGCCTCGAAGGCAGCCATCTCCTCGTGCCTGGCCTGGATGAGACGCGGGTGGTTGTCGGCGCGGCCCCATGCGGCGAGCAGCCCGTTGATGCCGTCGCCGGCGTAGCCGAACACCGTGTCGACCCCCCACTCGCGCAGTCGCTGCAGCAGGTAGTCGCCAACCGTGGTTGCCATGGCCGGTTTCCTCTCCGAGGGTCGTTCGGTGGGTCGGGGACTTCAGCGAGCGCCATCGCCTCTAGTACCCAGGTTCCGGCCTCTCATCGCGAAGCAGAGCTGCGCGGCGCACCTGGTTTTCACCGGCCTCGGTGTGGGTATGCGCCTGAAACAGGAACTCGACCATGAGGAGCACACCATGAAGGCAGTGACCTGGCAGGGCAGGCGTGACGTTCGGGTGGAGGAAGTAGCTGACCCCAGGATCGAGGACCCGACCGATGCGATCATCCGGGTCACGAGTACCAACATCTGTGGCTCCGATCTGCACCTCTACGAAGTGCTCGGCGCCTTCATGACCGCGGGAGACGTCCTTGGTCACGAGCCGATGGGGGTCGTCGAGGAGGTGGGATCGGAGGTAACGGCGATCAGGCCCGGCGACCGGGTGGTCATCCCGTTCCAGATCTCGTGTGGTCACTGCTTCATGTGCGACCGGCAGCTCTTCACCCAGTGCGAGACGACCCAGGTCCGCGAGTACGACACGGGTGCTGCCTTGTTCGGCTACTCCAAGCTCTACGGCGAGGTGCCCGGCGGCCAGGCCGAGTATCTTCGGGTGCCGCACGCTCAGACGACCCACATCAAGGTGCCCGAAGGCCCATCGGACGAAAGGTTCGTCTACCTGTCCGATGTCCTTCCCACGGCTTGGCAAGCGGTCGAGTACGCGGCGGTCCCTCCTGGCGGCAGCGTGGTCGTCCTGGGCCTCGGGCCGATCGGCGACATGGCCAGCCGTATCGCGACTCACCGCGGCGCGCGCGTGATCGGCGTCGACCTGGTGAGCGACCGGCTGGCCCGGGTCTCCAGCCGCGGGACAGAGATCGTCGACCTGTCGCAACACGAGGATGACCTCGGCGACGCCATTCGCGAGATGACGGACGGGCGTGGCCCCGACTCGGTCATCGACGCTGTCGGCATGGAGGCGCACGGCTCGCCGGTGAACAAGGTCGCCCATCGGCTGGCGTCCCTGTTGCCCGATGCGGTTGCCGAGCCGCTCATGAGGAACGTGGGGACCGACCGGCTGAACGCGCTCTACTCTGCCATCGACATCGTCCGCCGAGGCGGCACCATCTCGCTGTCGGGCGTCTACGGCGGTGCCGCCGATCCGCTTCCGATGCTGCAGCTGTTCGACAAGCAGATCCAGCTGCGGATGGGGCAGGCCAATGTGAAGCGCTGGGTGGATGACATCCTGCCGCTGCTCACCGACGACGACCCCCTGGGCGTCGAGACGTTCGCGACGCACCGGCTGGCCCTCGACGAAGCGCCGAAGGCATACCAGACGTTCCAGAACAAGGAGGACGGCATGGTCAAGGTCGTCCTCCGGCCAGGACGGTAAACGTCTCCTCTCGCTAGTCGTCGGGCGTCAACGGCATGGCCGCCCATGCTTCGGCGAGGTCCTGGATGGTGAGTGGGTGCCGTTGGTGACGGGAGAGGTCCGCGTCGTCGACGAGCTCGATCCAGAACTGGGGATGCTGATCGCAGGCCAGCACCGCGGTCACTTGGCCGCGGACGGGGTCGTGGGCGTAGCCGGCGGAAACTTCGACGTAGCGCTTGCCGGACTCGCCCAGCCATGCGCAAATCGTCGGCTGAGGAAGGAGGTGCGCCCAGGCGAGCAACTCCGAGGGGTTGTTTGTGGTGGCGGTGACGTCCCCGACGATATCGAGCTCTCTGCTGGTTCGGAGCAGGATGGACAGTTGGCGGGCGTTCTCCGATGGGTACATCCGGTGCCTTAGCGTGTCCGAGAGGGGTCATTGACCGGCGAGGACGCCCCCGAGCATCGTTCCGGCCCGGGGGCGTCCTGGGACCTGGCGCCGTGACCTGGTTCGATCGATACGCCATCGAGCGCTGGGCGTTCTCGACGTGATGTCCTCGTCACGGCCGCTGCCAGGTTGCCGCAGGGTTCAGGCCGAGATCTTGTGAGGTGTGTCGGCGCTGCTGATCGATACCTTGCGGGGTTTCGCCGCCTCGTGGACGGGGATACGCAGCGACAGAACGCCGCTGTTGTAGTCGGCCTGGATGTTGTCAGTGTCGAGTGTCTCGCCGAGGAACACCTGGCGGGTGAAGACCCCGCTGGGGCATTCGTCGGCGATCAGCTCCACGACCTGGTCGGGCTCCGGCGCCTCCCGCTCGGCGTGGATCGTGAGCACGTTGCGCTCGACGGTGAGGTCGATCGACTCTGGGTTGACTCCGGGCAGGTCGAAGTTCAGCAGGAAGGTGTCGCCCTTGCGATAGGCGTTCATCGGCATGGCGACCGGGCGGGCCGCAGTGCCGAACATCTGCTGGGTAAGGCGGTCGAGCTCACGGAACGGGTCGGTACGCATCAGCATGGGTTGTCTCCTTCCGAGTTGTTGTCGGTCCGGCGTGGCGCCCGGACTCGACTATCTATATACCTCAGCATATCATGATCGCACAAGAGCCTGATCAGATTTCTTGAGCGGACGCTAACGATAGGGAGCGCCTCACGTGAAACCGGTAGAACCACCCCGGACCGGCATCACGGCCGGCGCCTCCGGCGACGCACACCGCGGGGTCTACGCGATCTCGGTGGCGGCGGAGCTGACCGGCCTGCACCCGCAGACCTTGCGGATCTACGAACGAGAGGGTCTCGTCACTCCCGCGCGTACCGACGGCGGGACGCGGCGCTACAGCCGGCACGATATCGACCGACTCAATGAGATCGCCCTCATGATGACGGCCGGCTTCAACCTCGTCGGCGTACGACGCGTCCTCGAGCTCGAGAACGAGAACCACCGTCTGCGCGCCCTCATCGAAGCCAACGATCGCGACCATCCCGACCAGGCCTGACGACACGCACGCCCCGCCGAACCGTCACGTTCTTCCCGCCGAGCCGTCATGTTCTTACTGCCGAACCGTCATGTTCTTCCCGCCGAGCCGTCACGTTCTTCCCGCCGAGCCGTCACGTTCTTCCCGCCGAGACGCTAGAAGGAGGAGTCCGAGCTGAGCCTTCCAGCTGCTCGGCGCCTGTGCACATGGGAGCCCGCGCCGTCGCAGACAACCGGTGCTCGGCTTAGAGTGCGGGCATGGCATCCCGCGCACATCCGGCGGTTGACGCATACATCGAACAGCTGCCCTCTTGGCAGCAGAACACCTGTGCACGGCTGCGGGAGATCATCTGGGCTGTGGACCCGAGTATCGAGGAGACGATCAAACGCTCGGTCCAGCCGTACTTCGTCCTCGAGGGCAATGTTTGTGCGCTCCTTGCCACCAAGGACCACATCAACCTCTTCCTTTACGACCCGACGGTCGCGGATCCGGAGGGCATCATCAATCAGGGCCACGGCAACGCGACCGCGCGTGCCATCCAGATTTACGAAGGCGACGCGATCAACCACGTTGCGTTGACCGAGCTCCTTCGGGCGATCGTCTCGAACCACCGTGCGGGCGGCTGGCGGCGGGTCAAGGCGAGCTGCTAGGCCATCTCGCCGTTGGGTGATCCGCTTGCCGTGCTTCCTTTCATGTGGCTCGAAACTCGCGGAACAACATGACGGCTCGACCGGAACAACATGACGGCTCGACCGGAACAACATGACGGCTCGACCGGAACAACATGACGGCTCGGCAGGAAGAACATGACGGCTCGGCGGAGGTCAGTTAGCCGGCAGGTGTCAGGACGCAACGCGGTCCGGTAGTGCCAGAGGCTTGGCGTCGCCAGACCTCCTCGACGTCCGCAAGCGGGCTGACGTCGTATTCCATCCGGATCCGGCGGGCTGCAGCGTGCCCGAGAACCGTCGCGATGGCATCGCGCCGTTGCTCGGACGACAGCGCGTTGTTGGTGTAGCCGAGCACCGAGGCGGAGCGGCTGCGGAGCACCGACGACTGCAAGACGGCCTCCTCACCCGACGCGCTGCCCAGGTTGACGAGTCGGCCACCGGCCGCCAGGTTTCGTGCGGCCGCGGTTGCCGCGACGCCCCAGACCGGGTCGAGGACGACGTCGAAGGGCCCGTGCTCGGCCAGCGACCCAGCAAGGGCGTCGACATCGTCGGCGAGCGGTATGACGATGACCGCGCCGGCCGCCCTTGCGCGCTCGACGGACGACGCTCTGGCCACCGCCACCACTCCCGAGGCGCCGATCACGTGAGCAGCACCGATCGCCGCCTGCCCGACAGCACCGCCGCCGCCGAGCACCAGAACACGCTCGCCTGCCAGCAGGGCGCCACGCCACGACAACGCCATCCAGGCCGCGACACCCGAGAGCCCGATGGCCGCGGCGAGCAGGTCAGGAACCTCGTCGGCCAGCGGCACGACGGCGGCGTCAGGGACCAGGCACAGCTCGGCCAGGCTTCCGTCGCCGGGCGCCATGCCCGCCGTTGCGAAGAACCAGACCCGTGTCCCGACCCGGTGCACGTCCGATGCTTCGACGATGCCGACCCCCTGACCGCCCGGGACGTACGGCGTCGCCGGCACCCCGAAGTACGACGTGCCCGACGCGCAGAGCAGGTCGAGCGGCACCAGCGGCGCTGCGGTCACCCGCACCAGCGTCGAGCCTGGTGCGGGCTCCGGAGTCGGATGCTCGCCGTACGACGGGGGCTGGCCGGGGGTGTGCAGGACCGCGGCTTCCATGGTCAGCACCGCGCCATCAGCGGTCGGCCTGGGACGTCTGGCGCCTCTCGCGAGCGCGGCGCTTGCCCTCATGCATCGCACGCACGCGGGCGATCGGGATGTCGTGTCCCTCCTCGACCAGCACAGCAGCGACCTGCTGGGGCTCCGGCATCAGCTCAGCCCACGGATCCGACCCGGCGAGGTGCTGAGCCGCCGTCCGGATCGTGAAGTCCGCCGGCGTCACGTGGTCCAGGTCGTCCACGGCCACCGGGAACGAGACCGGCGTCCCAGGCCGGATCCGCGGGCTGTAGGCCGCCACGACTGTCGCCCCGCCGGCGCGGGTCGAGTCCAGAAAGACCTTGCCGGCACGCTCGTCTTTGATGAATGCCGTCGTCGCCACCTCCGGGTCCAGCCGCTCGGCCCGTGCCGCGATCGCCCGGGTCGCCGCTGCGACGTCCTCTACCGACGTCTCTTCGATCGGCACGAACACGTGCAGGCCCTTGGCTCCGCTGGTCTTGACCGCACCGGCCATCCCTACGTCGGCCAGCGCCTGCACCACCAGCCGCACGGCCGCCACGGCCACGGCGAAGGAACTGCCCTCCGGCGGGTCGATGTCCAGCACCAGGTGAGTGGGCCGGTCGGCGCGCTCGGCACGCATCAGAGTGGGGTGATACTCGACGGCTCGCTGGTTGGCGAACCATAGGAGGCAGCGACGGTCCTCACACAGCGCGTAGGTGACCTCACGATGCGACGACTCCGCCCACACCGTGACGCGCGGCAGCCACTCAGGGGCGTACTTCGGCAGGTTCTTCTGCATGAAGGGTCGCTGCCCGCGGAGGACCCGGATCACCGACAGTGGCCGCCCGCGCAGCTCCGGCAGGATCAGGTCCCGGACCGTGTCGAGATAGTCCACCAGGTCACGTTTGGTCGCCTCCGCGCCGTCGAAGAGCGACTGGTCGAGGTTGGTCAGGGCAACGTCGTCGCGAACCTCGTCGGTGGTCACCACGTCACTGTCGCACGGCGGCAGACCTGCCGCCCACCCCGGCGGCATGGCCTAGCGCTCGTGCTCGGAGACTTCCCGTGCAGCTTCCGCGGGCGCACCTGTCAGGTCGCGATGTCGGGATAGGGCAGCGAGAGGTGCTGCATCGCTTGGCCGTAAGCGATCTGATATTCCAACGGGCCGTGGTCGCGCTCGAACATCGCAATGAAGAGCGTCAACGTGAGGAACGGGTGAGCTCCCATCCGGAAGAGCGCCACGTGGTCCCGCTCGACGAGCGCGCGGCGCTCGTCGTCGGTAAAGGCGAGCCAGGTCGACCGCTCGCCGGTGTGGCAGTTCAGGATCGAATTGGCCAGCTCCAACTCCCACCAGGTGACGAGGTCCGCCGGGTCCTCGCGGTAGCGCTCGACGAGGTCCGGGTCCCGGTCCACGGTGTAGAGGAACTTGTCCACCAGGTATCTGCTCATGTCCGTGCCTTGCTCATGTCAGCGCCCCTTCGGGGTACCAGGTGAAGTAGGCCTCCATGGTGTGGAAGAGGTCGAGCGAGTCGACGTGATCCGCCTTCACGCCCGCGCCGGCGACGCCCATCATGAGCATGAAGTCCATGAAACCGTGGGTGGCGTTGCCAGGCAGGTGCAGACTCTCGAGGCTCACCTCGCCGCAGCACCCTTCAATGTCGCCGTTCGCGATCCACTCGACCGCCTTGCGATCGAACTCCGGGTCGGGTCCATGCTCGCCGAACTGGCGCGGACCGCCGAGCTCGAGCGAGAGATGTCCGGTGCCGATGATCGCGACCCGCTTGTCGCTAGGCCACGACTCGACCATGTCGCGGATCGCCTTGCCCAGCTGGACGAAGCGCTTCGGCTGCGGCAACGGCGGCGCGAAGATGTTGGTGTAGATCGGCACGATCGGCAGGTCGGCCTGCGGGCGCAGCGTGATGATCGGACAGGTGATGCTGTGGTCGATCCGCAGCTCGTTGCTGAAGGCAAGGTCGAAGTCCATGTCGAGGCCGTTGCGCAGGATGTGGGCCGAGAGGTCCTCCTGTCCCTGGAGGGTCATCCGCGGCAACCCGAACTCGCGCTCCTCGTTGTACCAGTTGGCGTCGAAGTACGGCGCCTTGCCGACCAGGAACTGCGGCATGTTGTCGAGCCACAGCTGATGGAAGTGGTCGCTGCCCACCATCACCAGGATGTCGGGCTCGGCGCGGGTGAGCGTCTCCCGGAACGTCTCGATCTTCGCCTGCCACTCGTCGGCGAACGGCGGCCGCTCGGCGCCCGTGGCCGTGCTGGCCTTCAGGTAGAACGGGTGGTGCGTCGAGGCGATGACCGCGGCGACGGTGGCCATGAGGCTCCTTCTCTCTCAGTCCTCGCTCGGGTCGACATAGACCGCGTTGCGGTCGACGGCGAGGTAGGCGTCCATTCCGATCGGGCGGCGGCGTTCCTCGGCGAGCTGGCCGAGCAGCCCTGCCGCGCGGGCCAGCAGCGCGAAGCCGCGCAGCAGCTCAACCGGCAGCCCCAGGTCGGCGAGCGCGGCGCCGCACACACCGGCCCCGTTGAGCGGCAGCCGGCGACCGAGGACCTGCTCGTGCGTCCGCCCGATGGCCTCGAACAACCTCAGGTGCGGACCGCGCATGCCCTCCTCCTCGGCGATCGCGAGCAGCCGCGGGGTGCGCGGGTCCTGCACCTTGTGGACCGGGTGCCCCAGGCCGGGGACGTAGCGGCCCTCCTCGCGGGTCCGGCGTACGGCGTCGAGGGCGAGCGCGTCCCACACCGCATCCTGGTCAGCCACATCGTCGCTCGGCAGTGGGCCTTGATGGCTCTCGAGTATGGCGTGCAGGTAGCTGCCGCAGTCCTCCGTCACGCCGAGGAAGCGCGAGCCCCCTCCGAGCAGTCCGGCGGCCATCGCACCCTGCAGCGAGTCCGGCGCGGACAGGTAGGTGAGTCTGGCCGCGATCGCGGTCGGCGTGAACCCGTGGTCGGCGAGCGCCACGAGCACCGCCTCGAACACCCGTGCCTCCTGCGGCGACGGCCGGCGCAGCGCCACCAGCCAGAAGGCGAGCTCGCCGAAGCCGACGTTGCCCATCAGGTCGGTGAGGTCCTCCCCCATCAACCGGATCTCGTCGGCGGTCGACGTCCCCAGCGACGTCGGGAAGCTCCGCTCGTCGCTCACGCGGATCCCTCCAACCAGGCGCGGATCTCGTCGCCATGCTCGTCGAGCCTCGGGGGCGGCAGCCGGTAGTCGACCGGCGTCTCCGAGAACGAGATCGGGTTGCGGATCGACGGCACCATCGCGTCGCCCTCGCCAACCTCGACGACCGGATCGAGACCGACCTCCTCGGCGAACGCGACCCCGCCGTCGATGCCGTTGATCGGGCCGCACGGCACACCGGCGGCGATGATCTCGTGGAACCAGTCCATCGTCGACCGGGTCATCAGCCGTTGCACGAGCAGCGGACGGAGCTCGTCGCGGTTCGCCGTCCGGTCCTCGTTGCGCGCGAAGCGCGGGTCGTCGGCGAGATCGGGAACGCCGAGCACCTCGGCCAGCTTGCGGAACTGCGCGTTGTTGCCGGCGGTGATGATCAGCTCACCGTCCGCACACGGCATCGCGTCGTAGGGGAAGAGGCTCGGGTGACTGTTTCCCATCCGGGTAGGGACGACGCCTGCCGCGACGTAGGCGCTGGTCTGGTTGACCAGTCCTGACATCGCCGTCGACATCAGGTTCACCTCGACGTGCTGGCCCCGGCCGGTCTCGTCCCGCTGGTGCAGCGCAGCGAGGATCCCGATCGTGACATGGAGGCCGGCCATCACGTCGAAGACCGAGATGCCGGCACGGTAGGGCTCGCCCTCCGGGCTGCCGGTGAGGCTCATCAGCCCCGACATCGCCTGCACGATCAGGTCGTAGCCGGGCAGGTCCCGACCCTTGGGACCGCTGCCGAAACCGCTGATCGACGCATAAACGAGGCGCGGGTTTGCGGTGGCGACGGAGTCGTAGTCAAGGCCGAAGCGCGTGAGCCCGCCTGGGCGGAAGTTCTCCAGCAGGATGTCGGCTCGGCGGGCCAGCTCCCGGGCGTGCGCGACATCGTCAGGATCCTTGAGGTCGAGAGCCACCGAGCGCTTGTTGCGGTTGACGCCGAGGTAGTAGGTCGCGACCCCGTCGCGGACGGGCGGCTGCCAGGTGCGGGTGTCGTCACCGCCCGGCGACTCGACCTTGATCACCTCGGCGCCGAGGTCGGCGAGCAGCATCGTGGCGTAGGGACCGGCCAGGATCCGGGAGAAGTCGGCGACCAGCAGCCCGGCGAGGGGTCCACTCGGTCGCTCGGTCATTGAGGGTCCTTCTGCTCGGTTTGCGGACACCTGTCCGCCGCATGCCAGGGCCAGTCTCGGAGGCACGAGGAGCGCTGTCAAGAGACTCTTGACAGTTCAGGCAGCTCGGGACCACAGTGGCTCAGATCGTGACTGACCACGATACGGACACCCGTACGGGAGGGCTTCATGGCCGACACCGGATCGACCGTCCTGCGCGGCGGCACCGTGCTCACGATGGACGACGGCCACTTCGTCCACCCCAACGGCGACGTGCTGGTCGTCGGTGACCGGATCGAGGCGGTCGGCCCGCACCTCGAGGTCCCGGTGGGCACGCAGGAGATCGACGCGTCCCACGGCATCGTGATGCCCGGCATGATCGACACGCACCGGCACATGTGGCAGACGGCGATGCGAGCCTATGGCGCGGACTGGACGCTGACCCAGTACTTCGTCTGGTACTACCTCGAGCACGGGAGGAAGTTCCGTCCCGAAGACATCTTCGCCGGCAACCAGGTCGCCGGGTGGGAGTCGCTGGAGGCCGGGGTCACGACGACGGTCGACTGGTCGCACGGGCTCCAGACGGTCGACCACGCCGACGCGGCGGTCGACGCCCTGCAGGCGGTGCCCGGCAGGTTCGTGCTCGCCTACGGCAACATCCAGGCCGGTCCTTGGGAGTGGGTGCCGAGCCCGGAGGTCCGCGCGTTCTTCGAGCGCCGCCGCACCGGCTCGAACGACATGCTGGGCTTCCAGCTGGCCTTCGACGTCACCGGCGACCCGTCGTTCCCCGAGAAGGCGGCGTTCGAAGCCGCTCGCGAGCTCGGGCTGCCGGTCACGACGCACGCGGGAGTGTGGGGCGCGACGAACGACGAGGGCATCCGGCTGATTCATGAGCAGGGGTTCGCGACGCCACAGAGCGTCTATGTGCACGCGGCCACCCTCAGCTCGGACTCCTACCAGCGGATCGCCGCGAGCGGCGGCTCGATCTCTGTCTCGACGGAGTCGGAGCAGAGCGCCGGCCAGGGCTACCCCCCGACCTGGCAGGTGCGGCGCTACGACATCCCGGTGTCCCTGTCCATGGACACCAGCGTCTGGTGGAGCGGCGACCTGTTCTCGGCGATGCGAACGACGCTGGGTGCGGACCGGTCGCGCGAGCATCTCGAGGCGCACGCGAAGGGTGAGACGGTGACCCAGCTGCACCTGCGCGCCGAGCAGGTCGTCGACTGGGCGACTCGCGGCGGCGCGCACGCCCTCGGCCGGGACGATCTGGGGCGGCTCACGCCGGGCGCGAAGGCCGACGTGGTGCTGATCAAGAACGACCAGTCACCCGTGTCGTTCCCGCTGCTCAACCCCTACGGACACGTCGCCTTCCAAGCTCAACGCGCAGACGTGCACACGGTGATCGTCGATGGTCGGGTCGTGAAGCACGAGGGCCGACTCGTGGGGGCCGACCTGGCCGCCGTACGCCGGACCGTCGAGGCGACGGTCGACCATCTGAGGTCGTCCCTCGGCGAGGAGGCCTGGCAGGCAGGGATGAACCCGGCGCTACCCGAGGACGACAAGGTGCTCGACAACCCCTACCAGTACACCGACTTCCAGTCCGAGAGTACGCACGGCGCTCGCGGCTCGATCTTCGGCGAACCGGGTTCGGAGAGCTGATGGCCGGTCGCGGCTCGGGACCCGACTTCGTCGAGTCGCTGGCTCGGGGCCTCGACGTGCTGCGGTGCTTCGACTCCGCCCGGCCGTCGCTGACGCTGGCCGAGGTGGCCGCCGCCGCCCGGCTGGCCCGGCCGACCGCACGCCGACTGCTGCTCACCCTGGAGGAGCTCGGCTACATCTCCTCCGAGGACGGCGCCTTCTCACTCACGCCGAAGGTGATCACGCTCGGGACGGCGTACGTCGCCTCGCTCGGCCTCTGGGACGTGGCCCGCCCGCACCTCGAGGCGCTCGTCCGCCAGACCGGAGAGTCCTCGTCGATGGCCCAGCTGGACGGGTCGGACATCGTCTACGTTGCGCGAGTCTCCGTACCGAAGATCATCGCGCTGCGAGTGGACATCGGGACGCTGTTCCCCGCTGCCCAGACCTCCCAGGGGAAGGTGCTCCTCGCCGCGCTCTCCCCCGACAAGCTCGCCGCCGCCCTCGCCGTCCCTTCCCGCTCCGGCCTCCCCCGCTATATCGGCAACACGGCAGAGTCCCTGCGCGAGGAGCTCGTCCAGGTCCGCGCCCGCGGCTGGGCGTTCGCCGACGAGGAGCTCGCCCCCGGCGTGCGCTCGGTGGCCGTGCCGGTTCGTGACGGCACCGGCACCGTCCGGGCGGCGATGAACGTCACCGTCCACGCCGCCGAGACCTCAACGGAGATACTCCTCGACGCCCACCTGCCCCGACTCCTCCGCACCGCCAGTGACGTCAGTGCGGACTGGGCTCTCTGGCAGGCGCGCCCGCACGTCGAGGTCGAGAACGCGGGCCGCACCACGGGGACCCGCGGCTGACGGTGCGGCGGAGCCCGGCAGCTCGCCGCTGCCACGCGCTGCGACATGATCTGGACGCTGTCCGACGTACCACCGGCGCCCAGCGTCAGCAGCCTCGGCCGGCCGCCGCGACTCAGCCGGCGCGATGGCCGTCCGGCGGCTCGCCGTCCTCCGTGATGGGCTGCAGAGACTCGTCCTGCTCGGGCGGCGGACCGGCCCGTTCAGGCTTTGGCGGCTCGCCCGCCTTCGCGCGGTTGTTCGCCTCGTCCGGATCGCGATCGAGAGCCGCCGAGTCCTCGGCGACGTCGAGATCCTCGCCGTCGTCCACCGACGGCGCCAGCTGCGAGTCGTCGGCACGGGTCCCTCGCTCGGTCGGCTCCACATGCAGGCGTGGGTTCGGATCGTCTCTGCCGCTCATGCGCTCCACCTCGTCACCGTTCGTCGTAGGTTGGTCGCTTCACCGGTTCCTGTACCCGACGACGGTCGGATCGATGCACGGTCCGGCGTACCGATGTGTCCGGCCCCGCCCTCGTCGCACGACCGGGACAATGCAGGTCTTGAGGCGCGCGAGCCCAGCGTTTCGCGCACCCTGACGGTGACCAACCGCTCAACGAGAGTGCTTTCGCTGTCGGGTCAGTGCACGGAGAAACCGCCGTCGACGAAGATCGACTGCCCGGTGAGGTAGGCCGATGCGCGGCTCGCCAGGAACACCGCAGCGCCCGCGAAGTCGTCGGCCACTCCGTTGCGGCCCACCATCGTTCGGGCAGCCAGCGACGTGATCCTCTCGGGATCGGACGACAGCGGCGCGTTGAGCGGCGTCATCACGAACCCCGGCACCAACGTGTTGCAGGTGACGCCATCCGGCGACCAGGCCTCCGCCTGGGAGCGCGCCAAGGACTCCAGCGCTCCCTTGGAGACGCCGTAGGCGCCGCTCTGGACGAATGCTCGGTGGGCCTGCTGCGACGAGACATGGATGATGCGCCCGAAGCCCCGCTCGGCCATGCCCGGCCCGAACCGCTGCCCCAGGAGGTACGGCGCCTCCAGGTTCACCGCCATCGTGGCGTCCCAGACATCGTCACTCAGCTCGGTCATCGGCGGCCGCAGGTTGATCCCGGCACAGTTGACGAGGATGTCGGGCTCTCCGAAGAGCTCGACCGACTCCTCGGCGCCTCGGCGTACACCGTCGCGGATGCCCAGGTCCGCACTCACCCACGCTGCTCGGCAGCCCCGGGACTCGAGATCACGGACCGTGGCGCCGAGCTCGGCCTCCCCACGCGCCACGACCACGACGCTCGCACCTGCACAGGCCAGCCCGGTGGCGATGGCGCGACCGATGCCGGAGCTGCCGCCGGTCACCACGGCGACCCGGCCATCGAGGGAGAACAGCTCCGTGAGGTAGTCCTGCGGCGTCATCCGGGCACCCTAGACCGTGCAGCAGCGAGCCTCGCCGAAGCACTGTTCTGGCGTTGCGTTTCGGCCCGGTAGGCCGCGCCGAGAGTCAGGATGAGCACTCCGGCAATGACGCCGAGCGTGACCGTCATGCCGAGACTCCCGATCAGACGACCGAGCAGAAGCGTGACGACGAGGACTGGGCCGGTCTGCGCTAGGCCGAGAAGCGCGCTGAAGCGGGCCAGCATCTCGGGCGGGGTGGCGTCCAGGAAGCGGGGGAACAGGCGCGTGGTCAGCAGCGAGGTGCCGACACCGACGAGCGTCACGGCAACGAAGGCGACCGGCTGGCTCGCGTCGACGGCGAGGAGCACGGCGCCCGCAGCCGCCACGGTCGGACCGGCGAGCGCGGTCCGCGGCCCCGGCATGCCTCGACGGGCGACGAGGGCCATCACACCCAGCCCGCCGATCACCCAGGCTGCCACGACGAGTCCGGTCCCACCCGGTCCCCAGCCGCGCTCATGACCGAGCAGTGGGACGCAGAGGGTCACCAGAGGCAGGATCGTGACCGCGAGTCCGGCCACCGTCAGGATCGTCGCGGCCGCTCCGGGGGTACGGCGGGCGGCGCCGAGGGCGTCGGACAGCTGCCGTATGACGGACTCTCCAGGACCGGCTCGACTCTCGGGTTCGTGCGGTGGTCGAACCGCGACGAGCACGCCGAGGACGATCAGGAACGTGCTCGCGTCCAGGGTGGAGGTCAGGGCCAGTCCGCCGGTCGCCAGCAGGACGCCTCCCACGGGGTTGCCGGCTATCCGGGCGAGCTGCTGACCCAGCGTGGTCGTCGCCATTGCGCGTGCCAGGTCGTCACCGGTGGCGAACAAACGTGGGAAGACACCGGCCGCTGGGCGCCTGAGCCCGGCGGCAGTGCCGCCGAGCACGGCCACCAGCATCAGCGACCACACGGGCACCGGCCGGGCGATCAGTGCGGCGAGTGCGAAGAGGGCCATCACCGCGGCCATGAACGCGTCACATCCGATCATCATGCGACGCAGACCCCACCTGTCTGCCAACGCGCCACCAGGCAGGATGAGCAGGCACAGGGGGATCGACTCAGCGGTGATGACCAGGCTGGCGACGCCCGGGCCGTGGCTCGCCGCAACCCACCCGAGTGCGAAGAACGTGACCGAGTCGCCCAGCGTGGATGCCGTCGTACCGCCCAACCAGAAGCGAAAGCCCCAGCCGAGTGGCGTCTTGGCAGTCACGCCTGCCCGAGAGGCATGACGAGAGCTAGGAACCCGCGCTGGTACGGCGACGTGATCCGGATGGGGCGGTCCGCCGCCGTCAGCTCCCACTCGATCTCAGGCCCCAGGGTGGTTGCCAATGCCCGCAACGTCAACGCGCTGCCGAGCCGGACGGTCATAGCCGGCCCGGAGACGACCGCGTCGATCTTCCGGGCCCGATCGCCGCTCCCCTCCTCGAGCTCGACTCCGGCCGGGTCGAGGGTGACGACCACCTCAGCCCGGGCAGCCGCCTTGATGCCGTCCACGAGATCGGTGCGGGACAGCACCACCCGCGTCACCATCGGCTCCAGCCCGGCCAGCACGATGCGATGGGCCGGGTATGGTTCGTCGCGAACCTCGAAGGCCCGGTTTCCGACGCACACGCCGCGGTCCGAGACCGTGAGGGACACCTGGTCGAGCGCATCGAGGTGAGTGGCCAGGTCACCGGCAGTGGCGAGACTCAGCGCCGTACGGACCTCGTCGACCGGGGCGTCGACGGGAAGGGTGCGGACGGCCATCCAGTAGCGGTTCGTCGCCACGACGTCCAACGTGCCCGGGATCACGTCGAGGAGGACGGAGGCCAACGGCGAGCTCGCGTCGCTGTCGGCCGCGGGGCGCACCTGGCGGATGGCCGCGGCAAGTTCCGGCCCGCGCACGCCGAGGCGGGTCGACTGTTCGTCGTCTCGAGGAGCTGCGATGTCGGAAAGCACCCCGTCGAGAACTCTTGCCGTCCGCGCAGATCTCGCAGATTGCTCCTCGACGAACCGCTGCAGCACCATGCGTCCCTCGTCGGCAGGTCCGTCCAGCACCGTCCGCATGTGGGCGATCGGAACCCCCGCCTCGCGCATCTGCGCCACCAGCCTGGCCCGCTTCGTGAGGTCGGGCGTGTAGTAGCGGTAGCCCGTCACGTCGTCGACCACCGCGGGTGAGAGCAGCCCGCACTCGTCGTAGTGCCGCAGCGCGCTCGCTGTCAGACCGACGGCATGCGCGAACGCGCCGATCGTCAGCAATGGCTCGCTCATGGTCCCCAGCCTGCAGGTTCAAGCGACTCGAAGGTCAACACCGGCTGGCCAGATGGCTGCTTTCATATGGCAGGTCCTTCGGCCGGCTCGGAAGAGGCTAACCAGGCTACGCCGCTCGGTCGACCGGATCTGAGCGTGCTGGAGTCCGGCGGCCGCGGCCAAGGGTCGTCAGCCTTGGGGGTGCGACCCGTGAGTTGGAGCACGCCGACTTGTTCATGCGTCAAGCCGAGACGCACCTTGCCTCCGCCCGGCGCTTCTGCCGGGCGACCCACCATGACTCCGCTGTCAGAGACGGTAGGTCGTCTGGCCGTGCGCGTCGCCGAACACCATGACCTTGGCGGCCTCGACCCGGTAGACCCGCGCGCCACCGTGCAGACTGTCACCAGCGTCGTCGAGCTGGACGAACTCCTGGCCCCGAACCTCGAACTTCCAGTCCTCGCCGTACTTGGCAAACCACGCCTTCGCCAACGCCGTAAGCTCCGTTGCTTCGGTGACTCGGACCGCGCTGCCCTCGACGACGATGTCCTTCCCGTTCTTCCAGCCGTGTGCGCCGGTGCTCCCGGTGGTCACCGCCACGTGCTTGTTGGCGTCGAGGTTGCGCTGCTTCTGTTCCTCCTCGCCGGTGCAGAAGGCGAACGATCCGTCGTACCAGACTCCGACGAGGGGTACGGCATGCGGCCGGCCGTCGGCACGGACGGTGATGATCCAGTAGAGCTGCGCGTCGGTGAGATGCTGGTCGATGTCTTCCCACGGCGGTACGGCGGCGGACGCATCGCCATACCTCGGGTCGATCTTTCCGATAGTCATATCTCATCTGACTCTGCCATTGGCCGAAACTCATCGGCTCGAGGACCTAGGTGCCGCGGCCTCGCGGCATGGGCCCACCGCGGACTCCACGCGTCCTGCCGTCACCGCTCGACCGAGGGCTTGCCCAAGATCGTCCGCAGCGGTCACCAGCACACGATCGAGCTCCAGCCAGCGGGCCATCAGGCGAGCTCGGCCGAAGCCAAGACCATGGCGTAGGTTTCCTCGACCGTGCCCACCTCACTTCTCACCACAACTGCATCGGGCCGTGCCGTGACGAGCCGCTCGAGCGCGGCATGGCATTGGACCAGAACGCTGTCGCCACCACTCGCGGCCACGATCTCTCGAACGTGGTCGTGCCAGAGGTCTTCGGGCTCCGATGCTCCTCGACCGTGGAATCGGGACACCACTGATTCCAGCTCGTCCATCAGCATGACTTCGACGAACCGGGCTCCGGCGGCTGTCGCGCTCGCCTCGAACCGATCCAGTTCCTTCAGGTCGGTGAGCATCTGCGGCATCACCACATCCTGGCCCTCGCGCAGATACGCCCCGATCAGCGCAAGAGCGGCTGGCCTGATCAACGCACCTGCACCTGCGAAGTCCGAGGCCCAGCCCCCGATGAAGGTCCGCAGCACATCGATGTCGCAGTTCAGCGTCCCGGGGTGGTCATCGGCGTAGCGTCGCGCGAGTGTCGACTTCCCGATCCCGGGGGGGCCGTTCAGGTGGATGAGCCGACTCACGACGAGGAACTCTACAGACGGACCCACCAAAGGCAGCGACACTGCTGGCCACCCATCGCCTCCTCTCGGTCGGAGGCCGGCACTGGATCCCTGCCGGCGGGTCATCGGACCGCGATGGCGACCTTGCCTCGGACGGTACCGGACGCCAACTGACGAATCGCATCCGCAGCATCCTCGAGTGAGTAGGTGCGGTCGAGGGCCGGGCTGACCCGGCCGCTATCGATGAGCTCCGTGAGCTGCTCGAGATCACTCGAGCGTTGCTTCGCAATGAACGTGGAGAACGTCTGGCCCACGAACGGTGACACCGCGAGAGCCCGCAGCTGGCGGTTCATCCCGCCGGAGAACGCGCCGCCCTCCTCGCCGCCGGCGATCACCGCCCTACCCTTCGGTGACAGGGCCTGCCGTAGCCGCGACAGGCTGGGGTTGCCAGCAAGGTCGAGGATCAAGTCATAGCGTTGGCTGCCGTCGGCGAAGTCTTCCCGGGTGTAGTCGATGACGTGATCAGCGCCGAGCGACGTGACGAAGTCGAGCTTGCCGGTGCTACACACTCCGGTCACCTCGGTCCCGAACGCCTTCGCCAGCTGGACGGCGAAGCTGCCGACGCCACCCGACGCGCCGATCACCAACACCGACTGCCCGGCCCGGAGACGGCCGATGTCCTTGAGGCCCTGAAGCGCGGTCGCGCCCGACACCGGCACGACCGCGGCCTGCTCGAAAGAGAGATTGCTCGGCTTGCGGCTGAGCTTGCCGGCCTTCGCCACGGCGTACTCGGCGAATGTCCCCCGTCCGAAGCCGTAGACCTCATCGCCCACGGCGAACCGCGTCGCCTCCGAACCGAATGACACGACGGTCCCGGCGACATCCATCCCGAGCACGGGGTTCCTCGGTTTGAGCAGCCCGAACACCAATCGGCCCAGGAACGGCCGACCCGTCATGATGTGCCACGCCCCCCGGTCCACACCAGCCGCACTCACGCGCAGCACGACCTCGTTGGCCCGTCCCTGAGGTCGCGCGATCTCCGACAGCAGCAGAGTGTCGGCTGACCCGTAGCGGGTCTGGACGACGGCCCGCATCGTGGTCGCTGCCGCGGGAGTCGGCGAGGGGATGGTCGGCATGATGCTCCTTTGTTGGTTCAGCTTTGCGCACGCGCTTCCATGGGCCGGAAAGGCTAGATCTGAGACTGTGCGCTCGCCCCGACGTCTCGCGCTCGGGCCGAGACACGCCGTTGCCACCCTCACTCACGGTCAGTCGATCGCCGGGTCTACCGAAGATGCTGATCTCTCAGCGGCCTTGTCGCCACTGTTGTCGACCCGATGCGCCACCCGTGTCGGAGGCGGCAACATCACTTTGCTCATCCAACTCTCGTTTCGCAAATACAGCAATGGCCGTAGACGAACAGACCGTGCGGCCCCACCCTTGGTGCATGAGCCACTACGACGTCGTCGTCATCGGTGGAGGAGCCGCCGGCCTATCGGCGGCCCTGGTCCTGTCCCGGGCCCGCCGAGCAGTCCTCGTGGTCGATGCGGGCCAACCGCGCAATGCGCCGGCCACGCACCTCCACGGCTACCTCTCCCGCGACGGCATCCCGCCCGTCGAACTCTTGGCCCTTGGCCGGAAGGAGATCCAGGGTTATGGCGGCCACGTCATCGCGGGAACCGTCACCGATGTGCTGTTTGACGGTCAGCGCGGATTCGCCGTACGCCTCGACGATGGGCAACGGGTCTCCGCACGGCGGCTGTTGGTCACCACCGGTCTGCGCGATGAGCTTCCCGACATCGCGGGGCTTCGTGACCGGTGGGCCGGCGATGTCCTGCACTGCCCCTACTGCCACGGCCACGAGGTCCGCGACCGTCAGCTCGGTGTCATCGGCGGCACTCCGGGCGCCGTCCGATACGCACAGATCGTGCGCCAGTGGACACACGATCTGGTCTACTTCAGCCCACCCGACTCCCTCACCGCCGAAGAGCGAACCGAGCTGATGGCCCGTGCCATCGGCGTCGTCGAAGGCACCATCGAGCAGCTCGTGATCGACGACGCCGACCAACTGCGCGGCGTCCAGCTGAGCGACGGCAGCGTCGTACCACGGGATGCGCTCTTCGTGCCCCCGCACTTTGTGGCGAACAACAGTCTGCTCGTCGGCCTCGGCTGCGAGGTCAACGCCGACGGCTGGGTCATGGTCGACAACACCGGGCTCACCAGTGTCAGTGGGGTGTGGGCGGCCGGCAATGTCGTCGACCCCCGCGCTCAGGTCATCAGCGCCGCAGGCGCCGGCTCGACCGCTGCCATCGCGATCAACGCCGACCTGGTGGACGACGACGTGAGCATCGCCGTACGCGACCTCGAGCACGGCCTGCCGTCACGCCCCACCACGAACACGAACCCCGAGCAGCCATCATGACCTGGCGACCCTCAGCCCAGATCACCGGCGCCAGGGTCGGGCGGATGCTTGCTCCTTTCAGGGGTTGGGCGTTGGTCTTGCCGTTGAAAGCACAGTGACGCCGCGGCTCTCGAGCCGGCCAGCACCTGCCGGAGGACCCCGATGTGGTCATCGCGGGATCGGGAGCTTCACCTGCGCTACCCGGTACGACGCTGAGACCTCACGGCAGGCCGCGGGTGTCCTGGGCGAGCCGCTGCGACGGTGGGACGGCAAGATCCAGCGCGCTCGTGCCGGTGGACACGTGCTGAGGTGCCGAGCCTGCGGTCGCGGGCACCGCGCCATCGGGGGTGCGCATGATGGCACGGAAAAGCAGCTGTGCCGACCCGTCGGTGTAGGCGCGGAAGTTCGGCTCGAAGCTGAAGACGGTGGTGCTGCCTCGCCCCACGTCGTCGACGGCCTCCGCCGGAGTATGGGCCAGGGTCGAGGCGAACTTCGCGTATCCCGAGACGAACATGTCCGTGGGAAACGCGGCGACGACCCTCGCCTTGCCCGGCGTCATCTGCAGGCTGTAGTCGTCCGACCACATAGCCTCATTCGGGCCTTGAGTCGTGTCGAGACGCATCAGCGCACCCGGTGACTGCGCCTTCGGGTTGCTCAGACCGACACTCGTCAAACCCAGTGCAGAAGCGAGGGTCGCGCCCTCCTGCCACCCGACGTACCGGCCGCCGTTCTTGACCCAGGCTTGCAGCGCCTGACGCCCGGCATCTCCCAGGTTGCGGTAGACCGGCTTGGAGTCGACGTTCGGCACAAGCAGCACATCGACCTTCCGCAGCGCTGCCGCGTTCACCTGGCCGGGCTGGAGCACGGAGTAGGGGATGTGCCAGTCGTGGCCCAGCCGCCACTTCAGCCAACCGGTCGTCTGATAGTCGTTGATGGTCTTCGCGAACTGGTCCAGAATGGCCACCCTAGGCAGCCGCTGCGGCAGCGCGGGTGGGGCCGGCTGAGGCAACGTGGCCACCTTCGCGACCGCGGCCGTGACCGGCTTGCCGGTCGAGCCGCCCGGGATCGCAGCGAGCAGCGGGTTGCTCCAGCCGCTGACGTCGTAGAAATACGGGAACGGCACATACGTGTTCTCGTTGAGCATCGCCTGCACCCAGTGCTTCTGCGGCTGGTCGAGGCTGATCCAGTACGTCCCCGCCGGCATCGAGGTCCGTCTCGGCGAGCGACCATACGGGCGGTAGTCGGAGACGACGGTACGACGGAGCAACCTGTCCACGACCACGTGCGCGAGCTGCAGCCGACGTACGACCAGGCGGGTCTCGTCGGAGTTTCCCGGCAGGAAGTAACCACAGACGGGTCGGTTCGGAACCTGCCGCTGCACGTGGTGGCCCGGGTTGTACGTGACGTTCGGCTCCAGCTTGCACTTGGCGCCTTCGGCCTGGGCCTTGACGAACGTGTCCCGCCAGCGACGCAGAACGCTCTCGCGGTGGGTCGCACCGGCGTACAGCGAGACCAGTCCCGTGGTGTAGTGATGCCTGACCCGCATCGGGTACGTCGCCGCGGTGCCCTGCTCGTAGGTCATCCCGGCCGCCCCGAACTCGGTGACCGGCACGGTGTCGCCGTACCCCTGGTAGAAGAGGTCATAGCCGGACTTCCAGGTCTCGTATCGCCATCCCTTGCTCTGGAAGGCCGCTGCGTTGGCGTCGCCGTAGAGATGCTCGATCTCCTGGTACGTCGCGTCCGGAGTCTCCGAGTAGATCGGGTCGGCGTCCGGCGGGAAGAAGTAGTTCTTGCCGCCCATCTCGTGCTCGTCGATGAAGAGCTGCGGCGGGTACTTCCACAGCAGGTTGAGCTTGCCGACGGTCTCGGGCTGGGTCCTGGCGAACCAGTCGCGGTTCATGTCGAACGCGGAGGCGTTGTAGCGCCTGTTGTTGGCGCGACCATCCGGATTCTGCGTGGGGATGAGCCCGACGACGGCATTGCCCAGGATCGCGTTGGCGACGCAGTCATCGCGGTCGGCGAGGTTGTAGAGCAGCTCGAGTACGGCGTCCCCGCCAGCGGGCTCATTGCCGTGAACGTTGGCGGCGATCCACAGGATCGTGGGAGTCCGGCGGATGAGCGCCGAGGCCTGCGCTTCCGGCGTGGCCGGATCACGCACCTTGAAGAGATCGTGGCGGATCGAGGACAGCCGGTCCAGCGTCTGCGCCTTCCCGACCAGCGCATAGCGCAGGGGTCGGCCCTCCCAGGAGCGGGCGAACAACCCGGTCTCGACCCGGTTGCTGCTGCGGTCGAGAGCGCCCCAGTAGGTGCCGATCTCGTCATCGGTCGCCTCGCGAGTGCCCAACCGGAAGCCGAGCACCTGCTTCGGGGTCGGGACGTGGCCACGGAAGTGCGGCTTCGTCGTCATGGGATCACACGTCGCCGGGCTGCCGAGTGGCTGTGCCGCCCGTGCCGCGACGGCGGCTCCTCCCGACGGCTGGGCAACGGGAGCGGCGGCGGCCACTCCGTTAACACAGAGAGCGAGGGTGGCGACGGCAGTGATCCCAGCGGTGGCACGCAGCATCTTCGGATGGTAGGGCCCCCACGTCGATGCCGCCACCAGCCGAGCGCCGATGCCGCTTCGCGGCTGGCTGCACGTTTAGGGTGGTCCCCGTTGTGACCAGCGACGACGAGACACGCACCCCCGACATCGCTCCGGCGGACACAACGCCCGGCTCGGATGCCGAGGCCCAGCGTGCGCGCGCTCCTGCGCAGGTCGGGCTGCGAGACGTCATCCCGTTCTCCGAGGCGGTCCGGGCCTGGTTCGCGATCTCACTTCAGACCTTCTGCGGACCAGCCGGACAGATCGCCGTGATGCAGCGCACCCTGGTCGATGAGAAGCGCTGGATCGGTCGCAACGGTTCCTGCACGCGCTCTCCTACTGCACTCTGCTGCCCGGTCCCGAAGCCCAACAGCTGCAAGCTACGTCGGATGGCTGCTGAACGGGGTTCGTCGCGGACTGGCCACCGGGATGCTGTTCGTGATACCCGGGGCCATCG
This sequence comes from uncultured Actinomycetota bacterium, assembly GCA_963820035.1. Lineage (GTDB taxonomy): Bacteria > Actinomycetota > Actinomycetes > Propionibacteriales > Nocardioidaceae > JAWWPG01. The sequence continues at coordinate 697,303 of CAWFYK010000002.1, forward strand.
CCCTGCTCGGACTGTCGGCCATCTACGTCGGCGCGGGCGACACGACGCTCGTCACCGGAATCCTTGCCGGGCTGGCACCGGCCGTGCTCGCGATCGTCGCCCAGGCCGTCGTACGCGTGGGAAAGCGAGCCCTCGGCCATCCCGGCCTACCACGACCCGGGCGCCCTGAACCCTTGGGTCGCCGCCGTGCTGGCCTCCCTGCTCACCACCTGGGTGACGTTCGTGCCGTGCTTCGTCTTCGTCTTCGTCGGCGTGATCGCCAACCTGGCCACCTTCTTCGCCGTCCACACGCTGTTCGCCGACGTCACGACCCTGACGTGCCCGATCCATGTGAACCCCCCCGAGCCGGGCACTCTGAAGCCGCTCTCCCCTCGCCGTTGCCCTCACGCCCCTCCTCTTCCGCTTCAACTGGTCCTTGCTCCGGACCCTGGGAGCGTGCGCGACCATTGGCCTGGCAGCCGGCGTCATCGAGCTCATGGCGCACTGGGCCGCCACGGCACTCGTCAGTCTGCGGGTCGTGCCGTCTCGGCGGGCCGTCGTACGGCGGCAAGCGCGTCCAGCGTCCAGGCTTCCGCGGCAGCCTTGGAGACTCCGAGTGCAGTCAGGATCTGCGCCCCCGGCTCGTTGCGGGCCTCGAGGAGGCCGAGCAGGATGTGCTCGGTGCCGACGTAGTCGTGCCCGAGCCGCAGCGACTCGCGCACGGTGAGCTCGTGCACCTTCTTCATCCCAGCAGAGAAGTGGGCGTGAGAACCGGGCGGGTTTTCCGGAGGGGGTAGCGCCGCCGTAGCCGCGCCTGCAACGGAGGCCTTGGTGACGCCTGCGGCCTCGATCGCGAGCCCGGCGTAGCCGGCCCACTCCGCAAGCAGGCCGAAGAGCAGGTGGACGCTCGTGACCTCCCGGCTGCCACGGTCGCGGGCGTCGTTCTGGGCCTTGAGCAGCACCACCTTCGCCCGGTTGGTGAACCGATCCATGGACATCTCGCCAGCGACGAAGCGCTTCTGGGCGGCCTGTTTCGTGACCCCCATGCGCTGCCCGATCTCGCGCCAGGATGCGCCGTCGCGACGAGCCTGGTCGACGAAGTGGCCGACCAGATGGTCGCCGAGCTCGTCGAGGTGGTCCGCCAGGGTCGAGGCCTCAGCGACATGGTCGAGAGCGGTGCCAACGGCCTGGCGGCTCTTCACGTCTGAGATCAACTCGTCCAGGGTCATGGCGTCAACCCTAAGTTGACGGAAACAGCATCGTCAACCCTTGGTTGACGGGTTGCGCAGCCACTCCCGCACGACCGGAAGAACGTGACGGCTCGACCGGAAGAACGTGACGGCTCGACGGTAAGAACCTGACGGCTCGACGGTAAGAACGTGACGGCTCGACGCATCGCTCCTTAACGAGTTGACCTCAACCGGACTCGAGGGGCGACGATGGGGGCGTGCTTGCGAGACTTGGCTTCCCGGTCATCGGGCAGCACCGGCGGTTCGTCACGGCCATGGCAGTCGATGCCTTGGGCAGTGGCGTGTTCCTGCCGGTGTCGTTGCTGTACTTCCTGCACACCACGTCCCTCCCCCTGACCGAGATCGGGCTCGCGTTGTCCGTCGCGGCTGCCGTGCAGCTTCCGGTCGGCCCGCTCGTCGGCGGACTCGTCGACCGCGTTGGTCCGAAGCGGATGCTGCTGGCAGCGAACCTGCTGGAGGCGGTCGGATTCGTCGGCTACATGTTCGTCGGCTCCTTCACCTCGGTCCTGGTGGCGGCTGCGGTGGTGCAGCTCGGGCAGACCGCGTTCTGGGGCTCGTTCAGCCCGGTGGTGGCAACGATCGCGGAGCCCGGCGAGCGCGAGCGATGGTTCGGCTTCCTGGGCGCGCTGCGCAACGCCAGCTTCGCCATCGGCGGGGTGGCCGCGGCGGTGGCGATCACGATCGGCACGACCGCCGCCTACACCACCGTGGTCGCGATCAACGCCGTCTCGTACGTCTTCGCCTTCGCCCTGATCCTGTCGGTGGCGAGCCCGCCTCGCGTCGAGACTCCCCCGGCAACCGCCGGCGCACCGCAGGGTTGGAGCCAGGTGCTCGCCGACCGCGCGTACCTGCTCCTCGTCACGACCAACTTCACCTACGCCATCTCCGCGATGGCGCTCAACATCGCGATACCCGTCTATCTCACGCAGTCACTCGGGCTGCCCGGCTGGGTGACCGGGACGGCCTTCACGATCAACACGATCATGATCGGTCTCGGCCAAGGCCTCGTCGTGAACAAGATGGAGGGCAGGGTCCGGGCCAACATCATCGGCGTGGGCTGTGGGCTGTCCGCCGCGTCCTACGTCGTACTGCTCGCAGCCGGCTGGACCTCTGTGTCGGCCGGAGTCGTGGTCGCCCTGGCCGGGATCATCGTCTACACCGGAGGAGAGCTGGTCGCTGGACCGGTGCTGACGGCACTTTCGACAGATGCTGCACCGGCGCATCTGCGTGGCCGATATGTCTCGCTGTACCAGATGTCGTGGACGATCTCGATGACCGTCGCTCCCGTGGCCCTCACCTGGCTGCTGGAGCAGGGATCCGCGGCCCTGTGGGGGGCTCTGGGGGCGGTGGCACTCGCGGGCATCGCGCTGTCGCAGCTGCTGCGGAGTGTGATGCCGCAAGCCGCGACGACTGTCCCGAACACCCGCCCGGTCCTGGGCCGGCCCGAGCCGCAGCCCGGGCTGCCGACATCCGCGCCGCCGGCGGGCTAGAACGCGCGTGGTCCAGACCACGCGTCGTCACCTCAGGGTGTCGAGCACGTCGATGACACGCTCCGGGTTCGTGGCCGGGTTGACGAACGCCAGCCGAAGGACTGTCTCCCCGAGCCAGCTGGTCGGCAGGCAGAGGATGACGCCTTCGTGCGACATCCGCGTCGACCACTCGTGGTACGCCGCGGCGTCCCAGCCGGGCCGTCGAAACAGCAGGACCGACAGCTGCGGTTCGCACACCAGCTCCAGATGCGAGCTCGACCTGATCGCCTCAGCTACGGTCCGCGAGGTGTCGAGGGTGCGCTCCACACCGGCGGAATAGAGGTCGGTGCCGTGGGTTGCCAGGCTGAACCAGAACGGCAGACCTCGGGCTCGCCGAGACAGATGCACGGCCAGGTCCGCAGGGTTCCACATCTCGCGGTCGATCTGGTCCAGGTAGCTCGCTCGCTGCGCGTGCGCGGCGCGCGCCAGTGCGGGGTCGCGATAGAGCAGGGCGCAGCAGTCATAGGGCGCGAACAGCCACTTGTGCGGGTCGACGATGAAGCTGTCCGCCCTTTCCACCCCGTCGAAGAGCCCCCGGACGCTCGGCGCGGCGAGCCCGGCACCGCCGTACGCGCCGTCCACGTGCATCCACACGTCGTGCGCGGCGCAGGCGTCCGCGACACCCGCCAGGTCGTCGACGAGTCCGGCGTTGGTCGTTCCCGCCGTCGCCACGACGGCGAACACCCCGGGATTGGCTCGGAGCACCGGTTCCAGCTGCGCTCCCGTCAACCGACCGCTGGCATCACCGGGGACCTCGACGATCGAGACGTCGAGCACTCTCGCCGCCGAGCGGATCGACGAGTGCACCTCACTCGTGCAGGCGAGCTGCCATCCCTCGACCGGGCGACCGCCCCGGCGGGTGAGGGCGGTCTCCCGAGCTGCGACCAGGGCCGAGAGGTTGCCCATCGTCCCACCGGACACGAAACAACCGCCGGCGGTGGTGGGCCAGTGCATCAGCTCCACCAGCCAAGCCAGGGCCTCGTTCTCCGCGAAGATCGCTCCCGCTCCGGTCTCCCAAACGCCGGCGAACACGTTGGCCGCGCTGGTCACCGCATCGAACGCGACCGACGCGCGGGTCGGCGCAGACGGCACATAGGCGAGGTTCATCGGGTCGTCCTGTGACCGGGTGGCGGGCTCGAGGACATCGACGAAGATGCGGAGCGCCGCCAGCCCACCGATTCCCGCCGGGCACACCGTCTGCCCGGCAGCCTCGCGCAGCTCTGCGGCGGAGCGTGCCGTGGCTTTCGGGTCCGTCTCCCGCACGACCCGGGTCTCGGCCCAGTCCATCGCAACGCGGACGACGCGGTACTCATCGCCCCAGACGTCGGAGATCGAACCGTCTTGGTCGCCGCTCACGCCCTCCAGACCATCCATCTCACCTGCGGGCTCCTCCTGGAAGCGACCCTGCATGACCGTTCCACCGGCCCGAACACAGTGTGCGGACCGCTTCCTGCACGGCAACCCATCCCCGCCGTAACCGAAAAACTCCAGGCCAGGCCTGGAGCTCGGCGGTCGATGCTGTCTTCTCAACATCCAACCGTGGGTTCGGGGCGCTTCCGGAAGTGTCTCTCACCCTTGCGCCCAGGTTACGACGCAAGGCCGGTCGGCGTCCCAAAAATTCACTGTTATCGACGGGTTGGCCCTGGGAAGGGACCTCCTCACGTCGGGCGTCAACCTTCCCGCCGCCACGCGACGTACGTCGGCCTCGACACGACCCGGACTCGCTGGCTCTTCCATCGGGGGCACGCGACGGCTTGGAGGTAGGTCGGCGCGCGCCGGATCGGCCGCGGGCGGCTGAGCCGTCGACGGGTGCCTGTTGGTGCCTGCAGATCTGCCCGAAAGGGGGGACTTCTGCTCGTGCCGGCGGGATCCGAGGGTGCTGGACTCGAGCCTGTGGACGTGCTGTGCGGCGCCATCCGGATGGGGGCTCATCGCCCCGAGGTCGCGCGATGAGGCCACCGCCTCGCCGCACCATCCCACCCCGGGTCAGCCCAGAGGCGGACCCGGCGCTGCCGGTGCCGCGGGAACTGGCCCGGCAACCCCCCACTCTCAGGCGAACAGGTCCCTCCGACATCGTCCGGCTGCAATCGGTCGCGGGCAACTCCGCTGTAAGCGGCTGGTTGCGCCCACCGCCCGTGGTGCTTCGTGACCCTCAGCCGGGAGCGGGCACGCCGACGGTCGCCGACGAGGCCACGACCGCCCTCGGTGAGCAGCTCGACGTCCTGAAGGAGGGGATCGCGTCCGTCGAGGAGACCGATCCCGCCGAGGCTGGACGTCTCGAACGCACGCTGCTGCTCGTCCAGTTCACCCACCCGGGTGGGCTCGCCGACCGGGCAGCTGTCCTGGACTTCGTGGCAGCATGTGATGCCGATGCGGCCAAGGAGGAGACGACGCTCGCGAAGCTGGGCAAGGACCGCGAGCAGGCCCTCCGCCAGTACCCGCAGGCGTTCCCGAACACCTGGGCCGACGAGCTCGCGAGACGGCTTGACATCGGCGTCGACGACGCGACGCTGCTCGCGGCGAAGCAACAGGCTTGGCAACGGCTGCTCGAGCTCGGCGGACTGGTCCCCGGTCTCGTCTCCGAGCATGGCCCGCCGATACCCCTTGCCGAGGTCGGGGCCTTGAAGACGTTCGAGATCAGCCCTGCCCACGCGAAGCTCTCCGAGCCGGACATCGTGCGGGACTACGCCAGGCGGCGCTGGCCTACCGGACGCCCGCGATCCAGGCCGAGGTGGTGCGGTGGTGGAAGCGAGTTCTCAAGGGGCTCGTCGACAGCGTGCGGTCGGGGGACGAGACCATCGACCCGGCGGAGCGCCCGGTCCGAGTGGAGCAAGCTGGAGAAGTTCGCTCGCGGCTTCCGCGACCCCGCTGCACCCTGAGCCACCGACCGCTGGCGGTGGACTGCCGGCCCCGCGCGCACACGCTCTTCTTCCCGCCGAACCGTCATGTTCTTCCCGCCGAACCGTCATGTTCTTCCCGCCCAACCGTCATGTTCTTCCGGCCCAACCGTCATGTTTTCCCGTCGGGTCGAAGTCGCCGAATCGTGCGGCATGACGCTGAGCCCACCACCGTCGTACTCGGAAGAACCTGACGGCTCGACCGCAACAACCTGACGGCTCGACCGGAAGAACCTGACGGCTCGACCGCAAGAACCTGACGGCTCGACCGCAACAACCTGACGGCTCGACCGCAACAACCTGACGGCTCGGCCGGAAGAACCTGACGGCTCGGCCGGAAGAACCTGACGGCTCGACCGCAACAACCTGACGGCTCGGCAGGAAGAACCTGACGGCTCGAGTGAGATGAGCTGCATTCCTGATTCCAAGAATTGGGCGGTCTTATGACATCTCAACACCGAAGTGACGCCGAACTGACATGACGACCCCGATATCGGGCAATACCCAATGTCGGATCCTCGGGGGTTGACAACCCACCTCATCGCGACTATAGGTCTGGTTAGCGATCCACCTGACCGTGCCCCCGGCTCAGCCGTTCGGTGTTGTCGACAGCGCCGCAACCCGGTGACCTATCAACGGAGACGCCCACAAAACCCAACCGAGCAAAGCCATTCTGAGCTCTCTCTGTCTCAGAAAGCCGTCATGGAACAGCTCGCCCCGATGTAGGGAGGTCATAATTTCTCAATTCTCATGGTAGATCGATGAAGACCTTCATTCGCGCCCGGTTGCCATTGCTCGGCGAAGCCTGATATCTGCCGCCGACCTCGAGAAGATCACTCAGTCCAGCATAAACTCGCAAGGAGCTTCTGACATGTCAGGAAAGCGATGGAGTGTGATTGCTCTCGGTGCATTTGCTACCGGGATTCTGGTGGCCCCCACCATGGTGGGTGCCACGACAACGGCGAAGAGCGGCGCCACCCAGTCCGCCGCGGGTGGCGCGGTGCATGCCGTCTCCCACGCGATTCCCAAGGCGGAGCAGCGCGCCACTCTGCGCTACTGGACGCCGGAGCGGATGCGCAACGCGAAGAGCCTCGATGTCATCGCCCGGGGAGCGGCCCCGACGATCGGCAAGGCGGCTCCGTCGGCCAACGGAGCTCCTGGCTCCGTCGCCCCGAAGCTGCCGAACGGACACATCGTCAACAAGGGTCTCCGTGCCGGCGCCGGTGGTGACGTGATCGCACAGGGATACAGCTACCCGTTCCCGTTCGACCGTCACGCGGTCTTCCCGGTGTCCTTGTACAAGAAGACGCCGTGGCAGGTCAACGGCAAGGTCTTCTTCACCCAGAACGGCTCCAACTTCGTGTGCTCCGGCACCTCGGTGTCGGCAACCAACGCCGACGAGGTGTGGCTCGCGGGTCACTGCGTCAGCAACGGTGCGGGGACATTCGACTCGTTCGCCGAGTTCGTGCCGGCATACAACGGCAACGCCAGCCACTGCTGCTCGAAGGGGATCTTCGTCGCGAACAACTTAGTGACGACCTCCGCCTGGCACAACAGCGGTGACTTCAGCCTGGACGAGGGTGCCATGACGGTGAACCCCAACGCGGGTGGCGTCAAGCTCCAGAACAAGGTCGGCGCTGCCGGCTTCGCCTGGAACCAGGCGCGCGACCAGCAGTTCGTGGACTTCGGCTATCCGCAGGCAGCGCCTTTCAATGGCACGCAGATGATCAGCTGCCTCGCCGCCACCGCGGTCTATGACACCGGAATCGGCGGCGCCGGCCCGGCGCCCAACGGCATCGGCTGTGACATGACCGGTGGCTCGAGCGGTGGTTCGTGGCAGATCCAGTGGGGTGGAGCCAACGGGAACGCTCCCGGCTACATCAACGGTCACAACGACTACAAATACGGCAGCCAGCCCTTGGCGATGTACTCACCGTACTTCGACACGACTGCCAACGTGATTCGTTGCTTCCTCGAGGTGGCCGGCCAGAACGGCTGCTGACCAGCAGACAACGGTACGACGGTGGCGAGGCCGCTTCAGACGGCCCCGCCACCGTCACTCTGTGCCACGGCCCGCCCCTGGAAAAGCCCAGGGCGGCGGACGTCGGTTTCGCATTTCGGCCACACGAGGCGAGCGACTTTGTTAGCGTGACCGACGGGCACGGGAGACCGACAGCCCAAGCCAGCAAGGAGAGACGCGGACATTCCACCCTTCTCCTCGGGTCTTGCTGCCGCAAATCCTGCCCACAACGGAAGGCGAGAAGGCATGACAACGCTGATGGTTCTGCACGAGGTCGATGACGTGGAGCACTGGCTGACCTCGACCAAGCGCGAAGAGTTCTTCGGGCCGCTTGGCATCACGGCACGCACGTTCGTCGACGACACGAGGTCGAACCGGGTTGGCCTGGTGGTGGAGTGCCCGGACGTGAAGACCCTCCAGAGTGCTCTGAGCGGCGACGCCGCGGCCGATGCCATGAGGTTCGACGGCGTTCGACCGGACACGATGGTGATGCTTTCCGAGGCATAGCCGGCAGCAGGTCCCGGCTGCGTTGCACCGACGCCGTGATGCCGCCGTGGCCCAATCCCTGAGTCACCACACAAGGAGCAGCAGTGAGCACGAGCAGCTACGGAATTGTGCACTTCTTCGCCGACGGCACCCGGGAGCAGTACGAGGCATCGGTCGCGGCCGTCCACCCAGGCGACGGGAAGCTGCCTGACGGCCAGATCTTCCATGCGGCTGGCCCGTCTGAGGGTGGTTGGACCATCATGGCCGTGCACGACTCGAAGGAGAGCTGGGAGCGGTTCCGTGACGGCATCCTGCTCCCTCGCATGCACGAGGGCATTGAAGGCGGTTTCACGTCGCCACCACACGAGACCGCAGTCGACGTATACGAGCTGATCTCCTAACGTCGAGACGGCGCCACCTGCGGGTTTTGTCGCAGGTCGCGAACCCGCTGGTCAATGTGCGCCGAGCCATTCGAGCACCGTCGCCGTCAGCCATCCGGGGTCCGACCTGTGGACGTCGTGGCCGGCTCCGACCGCCTCGAGAAAGGTTCCGCGCGGGATCGCCTCGGCCAGCTCGCGCACCAGGGTTGGTGGGCAGACCGAGTCGTGAGTGCCGGTCACCAGCAGTGTTGGACAGCGGATCCGCGACGCCCGTGACCTCGAGATGTCGCCGCCGCCGGCCACCAGCTGCCCCATGGCCTCGGCCCAGCTCTCCGTCATGATCCGGGCGTTGTCGGCGCCGTAGGCGTCGACGAGGAAGGCCGCCAGCGTCACGAGGTCGGGGCTCGGTTCGTCGACGGCCCTCGCGAGCCGGGTAAGACTCTCGGGCGAGGCGACCACCGTCCCGGCCGCGCCCCAGGTGACCACCGACAGGGCGTGGCGGGGCTTCAGAGCCGCCATCAGGAGCGCCTCCTCGCCCCCGTCGCTAAACCCCACGAGATGGGTCTGGGCGACCTGGAGATCCTCCAACAGCCCGAGCAACGCGCGAGCGTCGTCACGATAGTAGCCGGCCGAGTAGCGCCGCGGCTGCGGCTGCGATCGACCCGAGCCGGGCAGGTCGATGGCGATCACCCGGAACCCGGTCGAGAGGGCCTGACGGAGGTCGTTGAGGTCGGTGATGCTCCCGGCCCACCCGGGAATCAGAACGACGGTGTCACCTGACCCGGTGTCCTCGTAGTAGAGCCGCTGCCCGGCAGGTCCGTGCCACGCCACCTGAGGTCCTTCCGTCGGTTGACGAGACGAGCGTCTCACGATCAGCGGCCCTTGCGGGATCCGCCCGCACAGACCCCCTGGCGCGCAGGGCGGAGCGTCGGCCGGCCCGGTCGTGTTCCTCCAGCACGGCTGTCCGGACAGCCGGCTGGCGGCGTGCTCCGGTGAGGCGGCTGCCCGACGGGCCGGTGTGCGCCTGGTCGCGGTCAACAGGCCCGGCTACGGGCTGTCCGACCCGCATGGCTGGTTGCCGCCTTGCCGACGCGGACGTCGCGGCCGAGATCAGAGAGGCGCTTGCGTGCACCGACGGCTATCTGCGGGACGCCGCCGCGACGTTCCTCAGCTGGCAGGTCAGCCCGGAGCAGGTGCGCTGCCCCACCTGGCTCTGGTGTGGCGACCAGGACGCCAACGCGTCGGTGCGCAACCGTCGATGGCTCGCCGTCCATATCCCCAGAGCCACGCTGGTCGTGCGCACCGAGACCACTCACCTGGCGACGCAGCTCGAACACTGGCAGGGCATCCTGACCACGTGCGTGACGCGGGGTAGCTCGGCCCGCGCCGGCGTGGGTCACAGAACCAGGTCGATGAAGCCGTCGATCAGCAGGAAGAGACCGGCGACCAGCGAGACGAGGGCGAACACGGTCGGCCCGGCCTCCACCAGTCGGTCCTTCAACGCCGTGAGATGCGCCTGCGCCTCACCCGGCCGGCGCGCGTAGTACAGGAAGATCACCCCGACGGTCGCGGTCGACAGCACCATGAAGACCACGAACGCGATGAGGACGGCGAGCCAGCCTGCGTGATGGCGTACGACGACGACCGCCGCGGCGGCCGTGAGGGTCCACGGCTGCTCGAGCACCCCCACGACGGTCGCCTCCCAGGGCGACAGGTGCTTCAGCCGGCCCGCAAGACCCTTGGACTTCCCCGGTGGCTTCTTCGGGGCGTGCCGCCGCCTCCACTCCCGGCCGGCGGCACCGATCAGGGCGATACCGACCAGCATCTCGACGACGTCCACGACCTGCGGCCCACCGTCGTACTGGGTGAAGTTCGCGATGCCCAGCTGGTAGCTGACCAGGAAGATGACGACCAGCGAGGCGCAGTAGCCGACGATGAAGGCGATCGCGTTGACCCGGGCTCGGGCGGTGGCGAGCAGCAGGATGAAGATCACGATCGTGGTCGGGGACAGACTCGCCAGCACCCCGAGGAGGAAGACCGAGATGATCAAGCCCATCGCGACAATCCTGCATCTGTTGGCCGAGGCGGCGGCCGGAACCAGCGACGACCGTCAGAGCTGGGTGCGGCCATCGCTCGGTCACTATGTCATGGGCCGAGCGCGCCCGCCGTCGGAACCTCCTCGATTCGTCCGCGGTTCGGATGGGTCGGGCCGCGAGGCGACCGCTGACCAATCCGGCCGCCGTACGCCGAGGGCGAACACGGCCTTGCCGACGGGAAGCGATCGGGGGTCGTGGGCGTTACGTCAGGCGAACCGAGGAGAGATCGAATGCCTGAGACCTTTGAACTTCCCGTGCTACCGCTGGCCGACGAGGTCGTGCTGCCCGGCATGGTAGCCCCTATCCTGCTAGACCCGGAGGCCAAGGCCGCCGTCGACGCAGCCCAGTCCGCGGCCGACTCGCGGCTGCTTCTCGTCCCCCGTCTCGACGGCGCCTACGGCCCCTACGGCCTGCTCGCTGTGATCGAGCAGGTGGGCCGGCTGCCCGACGGTGAGCCGGCAGTCGTCGTCCGCGGACTGCAGCGCACCCGCATCGGCGCCGGAGTGTCCGGAGCCGGGGCCGCCCTATGGGTGCAGGCGACTCCGATCGAGGACACCGAGCCCACCGACCACACCCGCGAGCTCGCGGCGGCATACAAAGCCGTCGTCGTGTCCATCCTGCAGCAGCGCGGCGCCTGGCAGGTCGTCGACAACGTGCAGCGGATGACCGACCCGTCGCTGCTCAGTGACATGGCCGGCTACGCGCCCTACCTCGACGTGGAGCAGAAGCTCTGGCTGCTCGGCAACCCTGACGTCGACGAGCGGCTCGAGAAGCTGGTCGAGTGGGGTCGCAACCACCTGGCCGAGCTCGAGGTGTCGGACCGGATCCGCGACGACGTCCGCGAGGGCATGGAGAAGAGTCAGCGCGAGTTCCTGCTGCGCCAGCAGCTCGCCGCGATCCGCAAGGAGCTCGGTGAGGACGAGCCCGACGGCGCCGAGGACTACCGCGGGCGGGTGGAGACCGCCGATCTGCCCGACAAGGTCCGCGAGGCCGCCCTTCGCGAGGTCGGCAAGCTCGAGCGTGGAAGTGACCAGAGCCCGGAGGCCGGCTGGATCCGCACGTGGCTGGACACGGTGCTCGAGCTGCCCTGGTCGACGCGTACGACGGACAGCACCGATGTGACCGGAGCGCGCGCCGTGCTGGACGCCGACCATGAAGGTCTCGACGACGTGAAGGATCGGATCGTCGAACACCTCGCGGTGCGCGCGCGCCGGGCCGAACGCGGTCTGGAGCTTGTCGGTGGCCGCGGCAGCGGCGCCGTGCTGGCGCTCGTCGGGCCGCCCGGCGTGGGGAAGACCTCGCTCGGCGAGTCCGTGGCCCGCGCCCTCGGTCGCAACTTCGTCCGGGTCGCGCTGGGTGGCGTCCGCGACGAGGCGGAGATCCGTGGTCATCGGCGCACGTACGTCGGCGCGCTGCCGGGTCGCATCGTCCGCGCGATCCGCGACGCCGGGTCGATGAACCCGGTGGTGCTGCTGGACGAGGTCGACAAGCTCGGCACCGACTTCCGGGGCGACCCGGCAAGCGCGCTGCTCGAAGTGCTCGACCCGGCACAGAACCATACGTTCCGCGACCACTACCTTGAGCTCGAGCTCGACCTGTCCGATGTGCTCTTCCTCGCGACCGCCAACGTGGCCGAGACGATTCCCGACGCGCTGCTCGACCGGATGGAGGTCGTCCGGCTGGACGGCTACACCGAGGATGAGAAGGTCGCCATCGCCCGTCACCACCTGCTCCCCCGGCAACTGTCGCGGGCGGCGCTGGAACCCGCCGAGGTCGAGGTCGACGACGACGCGCTGCGGCTGATCGCGGGCGAGCACACGCGCGAGGCGGGAGTCCGGCAGCTCGAGCGGGCGATCGCCCGGGTGCTGCGCAAGGTCACCACCGCGTTGGCGGCCGACCCGTCCGCCGTCCCGGTTCAGGTGACGGCGGAGTCGCTGACCCGCTATCTCGGCCGGCCGCGGTTCACCCCGGAGAGCGCCGAGCGGACCGCCGTACCTGGTGTGGCGACGGGGCTAGCGGTCACCGGTGCCGGCGGAGATGTGCTGTTCGTCGAGGCGACGTCGATGGCGGGCGACGCCCACCTGACGCTGACCGGCCAGCTCGGTGACGTCATGAAGGAGTCGGCCCACATCGCGCTGTCCTATCTCAGGGCGCACGGTGAGGAGCTCGGCATCGATGTCGCGCAGCTGGACCGCTCCCTCCATGTGCACGTCCCGGCTGGGGCCATCCCCAAGGACGGTCCGTCAGCCGGCGTGACGATGGTGACGGCCCTTGCATCGCTCGTGAGCGGACGTCCGGTCCGATCCGACGTCGGCATGACCGGCGAGGTGACCCTCAACGGCCGGGTGCTGCCGATCGGTGGCGTGAAACAGAAGCTGCTCGCCGCCCACCGGGCAGGTCTGACCACGGTCTTCCTGCCGCAGCGCAACGAGGCCGACCTCGATGACGTGCCGGAGGCGGTCCGCGACCAGCTCGACGTACGCCTTGTCGGCGACGTCGCAGACCTCGTCCGCGAGGCGTTGGAGGCCTCAGCCAGTACGTCGATCGCGGCCTAGTCGCGGAGCCGTGGCGGAGCGCCACAGTCCGCCGTCCGCCGTAGCACCCACGTGAGAGGCGAGGGGGAGTTTGCCTGGCTCGCCAGGCAGACTCCCCTCAGCCTTGCGGTTCCGCAGGTACGGCGGACGGTCGTTCGCTAGCTCTGCTCCGGCGAGGGCGGTTCGTCAGCCTTGACCGCGCCGCGGGTCCCCATCGGCTCTGGCGCTCCCTTGGTGGTGTCTCTCGCAGTCTGTGCTTCGGTCTCGGCGTTGATCTCGGCACCGACCAGCACCACGAGCGCGGTGATCCAGAACCAGAGGAGAAGCACCACTACGCCCGCGAGCGCGCCGTAGGTCGTGGCGTAGCTGCCGACGTTGTCGACGTAGAAGGCGAATCCGACGGAGGCGATCGCCCAGGTGACCACCGCCACCACCGACCCGAGCGAAAGCCATCGCACTGCCGGCGCATCGCGGTCGGGGCCCACGCGGTAGAGCAACCCGAGAGCGACAACGGCGATGGCCAGCAGCAGTGCCCACCTCAGCACCTCGAGGAGGAACCGTACGACGAAGGCGTTGCCCAGCTGGTCGGTGATGAACGGGAAGACGGTGATCAGCCCGATGGTGACCCCGAAGAAGACCAGGAACCCGAGCGTCAGGACCAGGGCGAGGCCGCGCTTGATGACGAAGTTGCGCTCCTCCTCCTCGTCGTAGGCGATGTTGAGGGCCTCCACCAGGCCGGACATCCCCGCCGATGCACTCCAGAGCGCGAGCGCCACGCTCACGACGAGGCCGATCGTGAGGGCGCCGGCCGACGCTGCCGCGATCGATGTGAGCTGGGTCGTGATCAGACTCTGGGCGCTGGTCGGCAGCGACGACGACAAGGTCGCGACCTGCGACGTGACCTGGCTCGGGCTGGTCACCAGTCCGTAGACGGAGATTGCCGCGATCAGGCCGGGGAAGAGGGCCATGAACCAGGAGTAGGCAACGCCCTTCGCCACCAGCGTCAAGTGGTCGTTCGAGACCTCCTTCAGGCTGCGCCGCGAGATCTGCCACCAGCCTCTGGCCGGGATCTGGCCGGGAGAGTCGGCGTCGGTGCCGACCGCCTCGCCGCGGGCACTCTGCTGCTCTGTGGACTGCTCGACCGCCACGGTAGGACCTCCGATCAGGTGAGACGAGACGCCGGGGCTCCGGCCCTCCCCCGATACCCGCCCCGGATTGTCCGAAACCTGCTCCCCGCAACAGCCGACGGTGGACGACGCGTTTGTCTGAGTCGCCAGGCAAACTCCACTCGGGTGGGTCCTTTGGCCCTACGGGAGGGCTCGGCGGAGGTTGATGCTGGAGTGAGAGCACGCGCGAGCCAAGTAACGCCAAGCGAGGAGCATCATGATGGCTACCCGGACCAGTCGCCACTATCTCGGAACGATGAGGTAGGGCCATGTTCGCCAGAGCAGGAGACAGAATCGTCGTCCACGGCCTGCACGTCGACCAAGCAGTTCGCGACGGGAAGATCATCGAGGTTCAGGGACCCAACGGCTCACCGCCCTATCTGGTCCGCTGGCACGACACCGGCCACGAGGCACTCGTGTTCCCTGGTTCGGACGCCGTCATCGAAGGTCCGCCACCGCCGGTCGAAGGCAAGCAGGCGGGCTGATCTCGGCAACGTTCCACCCCCACGAACGTCGGCGCCATTCGCTTCGTCCACCACCCCTATGCCTACATCGGGATGTCCGCCCTGGTCATCGCGTTGGCGGTCGCGGCGTGCTCGATTCTCACCCCCGATCTGGTCACCGGACAGGACGCCGCACACTACTCACTCGGTGGTTTCATTCCGTTCGCCAGCTGGTTCGGCGGGGCGGTGGCATTCGGCCTGGTCCTCGCCGCCGTTGCGCGCCGAGCCGATGACGAGCCGCAGCCCTGGGCGGCGCTGTGCATATCGGTCGTCGTGATCTGGGTGGCGGTCGCTGCCGCCAGCATCCTCCCGCCCAGCCTGGTGATCGGGAGCGCCCGACAACGATTCCGATGGCGTCGTTGTTGGCGCCGATCGCCGGAGCCATCGGCACCGCGTTCGCCTGCGTATTCGCGGCCAGCTCCACCCGCGACTGACCGGGCAGCAGCCGCTCCCCTCAGGCCACCCGTGGCACGAGGGGCCGCAACCGGGCGAGCGCCCGCGAGGCCTGGCTCTTCACGGTGCCGACGGAGCAGCCGAGCGTTCGTGCGATGTCGGCCTCCGACAGGTCCTCGTAGTAGCGCAGAACGATCACCGCGCGCTGTTTCGTGGGCAGCGACTTGAGCGCCTCCCACAGGTCGCCGTCGAAGTGCCGATCTTCCGTACCGCGGTCGACGACCTGGTCGGTGACATACTCACGGCCGAGCTTGCGCCAGATGCTGATGTTGCGGTTCACCATGATCCGGCGCACGTAGCCCTCCGGGTCACCCCCAGCATCGAGCCGGTACCAGGCCGCGAGCGTGCGCTCGAGGGCGTCCTGAACGAGGTCCTCGCCCGACTCCGTCGCGCCGGTCAGGGATCGACCGAACCTCACCAGGTCCGGGCCCCGGGCACTCACGAAGGCCGCGACGACGGAGTTGCGGCCGGTGACGCCGACGGCGCCCGATCCGTCGCGGACCTGGGGGGAGCGCTGCCGAGGTCCGGCCTCGCCGAGTGACGTGGTCATGGCGGCTCCTCCTGCTCGATAGGGCGACGAAATCTCGATATGTGGCAACTTTGTGTCGCAACGCAACAAAGCGCATCGGCACGATGGCCCGGAGTCGAAGGGACGAAGGTCCCGACTGGGTACGTCCGGCCAGGGAAGCGGGCGGGTTAGTGGTCCTGCCCGGCGGCATGCTCACCAAACGTCGCGATCACGACAGGGTCTCCGGGAGCTGGGGCGGCGGTGGCAGTCCGGCTGGGCGATGGCCGTTGCGCTCGGCGTACCACCGGGCATAGGCCTCCACCGCCGTCGGGAGGGTCTGGTAGACCCGCTCCGCGCCGAGCCGTTCCGTGAATCCGACTCGTGCAAGGTCGAGGTAGAGCTCACGCTTGACCCGAGCGAGCGCAAACACGGTGCCGTGCTCCGTCAGACGGCGTCTGAGGTCGTCGAGGGCATCGAATGAGGTGATGTCGATCTGCACGTTTGCCTCGGCGTTGAGCACGAACCAGTCGACGGGCTCGTCCGACGCTTCGACGGCGCCGAGTGCACGTTCCAGGAAGTTGTCGGCGTTCGCGAAGCACAGGGGGGCGTCATATCGGTAGATCATCAGCCCGGGCACCCGCCGGGCATCGGAGTAGTCAGCGACGTCGTGCATGCCAGCGACGTCCGGCACGTAGCCCAGCACGCCGTCATGGGGCCGCGCGACCCGGCGCAGCAGGTCCAGGATCGAGAGCCCGACGGCGATCAGGATCCCGGTGAGCACATCGAAGACCAGCACGGACGCAGTGGTCCCCACGGCGAGCCACAGCTCGGTACGCCGGAAGCCCGCGAACCGGCGGAACTCCGCGATGTCGACCAGCCGGATGGCCGCCCACACCACGATGGCGCCAAGGGCGGGCTTGGGGAACACCGCCAGCACCGGGTCGAGGAAGAGCAGTGTCAGTACGACGACCCCCACGACGACAAGGGAGTAGAGCTGCGAGCGGGCACCCACGGCATCCCCGATCGCCGTCCGGCTGCCGCTGCTGCTGACGGGAAAGCCCTGAGCGGCCCCGGCGGCCACGTTGGCGGCAGCAAGGGCCAGGAACTCCTGCCGTGCGTCGGTCTCCTCGTGGTGGCGGTAGGCGAACGCTCTCCCGGTGAGCATGTTGTCGGTGTACGCGACGACGGCCAGTCCAACAGCCGGCAGCAGGAGATGGCCGAGATCCGTGGTGGACACCATCACGGGCATGGCCGGGAATCTGGCCGACACCGTTCCGACGACGGCAATGCCCCGGTCATCGAGACTGAAGATGGCGACGACCACGATCGCCAGCACGACGCCGAGGAGCGGGACCGGCGCCCGAGGCGCCACTCGACTCGCCGCCAGGAGAAAGATCAAGACCCCTGCCGACAGCAGCGGCGTCGCAAGCTCCATCTGTGACGCATGGTCGAGGAACGACGACAGATCCGAGCGGAACGAGTCTCCCTCGACGGGTACGCCGGTAAGAGTGCCGAGCTGGCTCACGACCATGAGCACGGCGACACCCGCCATGTAGCCGACCAGCACCGGGCGGGACAGCACGTCCGCAAGGAAGCCCAGCCGCGCGATCCATCCGATGAGACACACCAGCCCCACCAGCACCGCCAGCGCGGCGGCGAGCTCGGCATAGCGGGCCGGGTCACCCCCAGCCAACGGACCGATCGCCACTGCGGTGAGCAGGGCGGTCGTCGATTCCGGCCCGACAGAGAGTTCCCGCGAGGTGCCGAGCACGGCGTAGGCAAGCAAAGCGAAGATGGCCGCCCAGAGCCCGGCGACGGGCGAGACTCCGGCGATCCCCGCGTAGGCCATCACCTGCGGCACCAAGTAGGCCGCGACCGTCACACCGGCGATGAGGTCACCGCGCAGCCAGTCGCGTTGGTAGTGCCGAAGCTGGGCTAGTCCCGTCTCGGCGTTGGTTGCAGACTTTGTGCCAGTGCCCCGTCTGACTGCGCCGCGCCAGCTCACCCGCCGCCGACCACGGGACCAGCGGCAGGGTCAGCGCGCACCGCGCCGCCCCCGGACCTCGTCGTCCGGAGCCGTGTCCCGGCGCACAACGACCCGACGGATGGGGTCATGGCATCCTCGCCGCCTCAGGATCCGAGGATCTTGGCCTTCTGCGCCTCGAACTCCGCGTCGGTGAGCACACCGGACTTCTTCAGCTCGCCAAGCTGGGTGAGCTGCGCCAGCATGTCACTCGTGTTGTCGGCAGCCGCTTCCGGCTCCGGCGCCGCCTGCGGGGGCGCGGCCTCCTGCTCCTGCTGGGCCCACCTGCCCTGCTGGCGACGCGACACCCGCCCGGACACTGCGGTGGCGGTGCCGGCGACGACGGCGGTTCTAGCGACCCCTCTGATCAATCCTGGCATCGTATTTTCCCTTCAGATAATTGGCGAGTTGGGTGCGGCTCAGACGCTGGCGTCGGCGTCCTCGGCATCGAGGGCGGCCAGGATCGCCTGCACGGGAATCCGCCCACTCGCCACCATCTGGGCGCCACCACGACGCAGGGCTGCCGCGAACGGCCCAGCCCACGCGTTCTCGTAGACGATGATGCCGGCGGAGCTGTTCGGCTCGAGCGCGACCGCCGCCTCCTCGATGTCCTCGTCGCCGATGAGGCCGGACGAGGCTCCCGCGAAGACCGTCATGTCGATCTCACCGCTGCTGTCCAGGTTGCTGATGTCGACTCCGGCGACGTTGCCCTCCCCGTCCTTGGTCACGAACACTAGGTCCAGAATGCGGACGATGCCGCGGTCGACCAGGTCGATCAGCAACGGCAGGCCCTCCCCCGTCATCTCGTTCCCGGGGAACTCGATCACGACGTAGTCGATCGGGCCCATTTCCTCGATATCGGTTGTCACATTACCTCCAGAACTGGGACTCAGAAGCACAAGTGTCGCGCACGCGGGCGCCCGCCGGAAGCGGTGTCGCCCAGTCTTCGACCGGGCTTGTCATCACGCCTCACCCGATGCGGGTAGTTGTCAGGGGGGAGCCGGACGGCAGACGGATGATTGAGCTCCCCGGACCTGGTTTCGTCCGGGCGACCCAGCGGGTCCTTAGGGCGACCCAGCGGGTCCTTAGGCAGCCCGGTCCCGGACGAATCCGGACGCCGCATCGACCGAGGTCTCAGGCCAGCGGAAGCATGTGGTCGACGTCCGGGTCCTGCTGGCGGTGGCTCCGATGTGCGACGACGAGCAACTCCAGGCTGAAGATGAAGACCCACACGGGAAACAGCAGTGTCGACGTCCAGATCGTCCTCGGCGGCACGAACAGGAGCACGGCTCCCGTCGCATAGCCGAAGACGACGAGCCAGATCGGCATGATCTTGGTGCGGAGCCCCAGGCTCGTGGTGACCAGAGTGAAGACCGCCGCCATCCGGATGCCGAAGGTCGTCAACAGCGTGCTGGTGAGAGCAGCGGCGAGTCGCACGTCGCTGACGGACGCGGCGCCCGGCACGTCGTAGAGGCGGAGCAGCGCGTCCATCCCTGCAGCGGCTGTGAACAGCATGGCGACGAAGAGGAGTCCCGAGCCGAGGAAGACGGTTGCGAACAGCTTGTCCTCGCTGGCACCCAGGCGCGACCGGATCACCCCGATGAACCACAGGAACGCGATCCCGGCGAACGGGACCAGCTCCATCGCGATGGTGACCGCCCGGCGACGGGACGAGTCCGTCAGCCACTGCGAGGCGTTGCCGTTCGACGGCATTCCCGAGTGCAGCAGTACGACGGCCACGGCGAGCAGGATGGAGAACACGATCCCGGCGATCGCGGCGGACCGTGGCGTCCGGAGCTCGTGATGGAACGAGTCCTGGTTGTCGACCACATGTCCCCGATCGGGTGGGTTGGCGTAGTCACACTTTACGTGGACCAGGCACACATTCATCGGTATTCATCGTTTGCGGTCAAGCAGGCGCCATCGGAAGCACCAGCAGGTCAGGCGATATTGATGGCCCGAGCGATGACCAGGGTCGCGAGGGCGAGCGAGATGCCGGCCTCGGCGATCATCATGGCCTTCGCCCAGGACCGAATAGCTGACACATCTGCCGGCCCGAACGCCGTTGCGGTGTTGAAGGAGAACGAGAGATAGTCGACGAACTGCGGGAACCAGCCGGCCGGGACGAACTCGGGAAGAGTCATCTCGGGGAAGACCAGAGCCGGCGCGGAGAGCGCACCGTGCGATGCTCTGGCGGCACTTCCGCCGCCGTCGAGATCCCAGAACCACAAGGCGAACGCGATCACATTGGTTGTCCAGACAATCGCCCCGCTGGCGAGAAGCTGGCCGGCACTCTCGAAGTTCCCCTTCTGCAGGATGTCAATCACCAGACGAATGGCGGCAATCGCGTTGACCAGCGTGATCAGCGCGATCATCAGGCCGGTCGTGACCCTCAGCCATGGCCGGTTGCGGTCGATCAGCCCCGGGTCGCCCACGATGAGGATGACGAGGAAGGCCAGCAGGAAGGCGGGGTAGACCCAATGCGGCGCCATCCGGAAGTCCGCCGGTAGGAACTGGTGCAGAACGCCTGCCGAGAGCGCCGCGGCAGCCATCGGCCAGCGGCGCTCGCCGCGCCGCGGAAGGGCCACGTCGCCGGGCACCGGGTGGTTCGCTGACACGTCACAGTATGACCCAACGGCCGCCATACCCGTGGCACATCACGAGGTTGCGTCACGCGGCGAGTGCCGACGCGTCAGCCTGGATTCGGCTGCGACTCCGCGGGTTGCTCACGCGGAATCCGACCGCAGAAGAAGAGGCTGAGCAACGCCAACAGCGCAAGGGCGGCCAAAGCGGTGCGAAGTCCGTCGAGCCGAGCCTGCTCGTTCGCGTCAAGCACGGCTTGGGTGACCTCTGGGCTGGCGCCCGTCTCGGAGAGAGTAGTTCGGATATCCGCATCGGACATGAACGGGATACCACCTGCCAGCTCGACGTTCGCCTGGGCGGTCACCTCCGGTGGGACCGCGGGGTTCTGGTCGATGCCATGCAGGAACGACGCCGTCAGCGCGGCGATGAGCAGGGAACCGGCCAGCGCGGTCCCGATCGACGCCCCGAGGTTGGTGGCGGTGTTCTGCAACCCTCCGACCTCGCCACTCTCCTTGCTGGGAACGGCCGAGACGGTGACACTCCCGAGCTGGGAGGCCAGCGCCCCGATGCCGAAGCCGGCCAGCAGGAGCGGAACGGTCACGATCTCGGCACCGGCGTTGATGTCGATGCTCGTGAGCAGCCAGACGATCCCCGCGAACATCGTCAGGATGCCCACCTGGACGATCCGCCGAGGCGAGGCCTTCGGCAGGAAGCGCGGAATGCCGATGGCGGCGGCGAGGAGGGTGATCGAGAGAGGCATGATCTTGAGTCCTGTGTCGATCGCCGACAAGCCCAGCGCAACGGAGAGATACAGCGGGATGGTGAAGAAGAGCCCGGCCTGAATCAGGAACTGGAAGAAGAACATCAGCAGGCCGCCGGTGAACTGGCGGTTGCCGAACATGTGCAACCGCACGAGGGGTTCGCCACCTCGGTCGACGACGTGGCCCTCCCATGCGGTGAAGACCCACATGACCAGGACACCGGCGAGAATCAGCACGATCGTCGGAGACAACCCCAGGATCGAGGGGCCGCCCGGCTTCGGCATCACCCATCCCCACACGCTGGACCGAAGCACTCCGAAAACAGCCAGCCCGAGACCGGCAGCAGACAGGACCGCGCCGACGACATCGAGACGGATCCGTTCCTCGATCGGCGCGTCCTGGACTCGTCGGGCCAGAACGAGGATCGCGAACACGACGAGGACCTCGCCGACGAAGACCCATCGCCAGGAGAAGTAGGTCGTCGCCAACCCGCCGATGAGCGGCCCGACCGCCACGGCGATAGCACCTGCCGCCATGACCAGGCCATAGGCCTTCGGGCGACCCGCAGGTGCGACGTTTCCCGCCACCAGGGCGACGATCGCGGGCAGGATGAGGGCGGCTCCGATGCCTTCGAGGACCGACCAGCCCAAGATCAGCACGGTGAGGTTCGGCGCCACTGCCGTGGTGAAGGAGCCACAGCCGTAGATCACACAGCCGATCGAGAACGCGCGCTTGCGGCCGAGCAGCGCGCCGATCTTCCCGCCCGGGATCATCAGCATGGCCATGACGAGCGTATAGAGCGTGATCGCCGACTGGATGCCCGTGATGCTCGAGCCCACATCGGAGGCAACCGTGGCGATGGACACGTTCATCACCGTGCTGTCCAGCGTCATCAGGAACTGGCCAGCGCCGAGCGTCAGGAGGACGAGCCCGGTCTTGGACCGTGTCGCAGCCTCCGTCATGTGCGGATGCTAACCGGAGATGTCGCCCGCCCGGCTGCAAACCACCGGAACGACAGGAGTTGTTTGCCGACGCCAGCAGGGAGTGAGCGTGGGCCGGGCATCCCTAGCACCCGAGGCGACCTTACGTCGTGCGCGAGACCTCACGGGCCACCGGACGGTGGTCCTGACACGTTGTCGTGGTCAGACCCTGCGCCTGCTCCGCCACCTGCCCCGGCGGCCGCCAGAGCCGGGCTCGGCGGTCGCGGCTCACCTTTGTCGATGCCGATCAGGGCCTGGACGACGGCCATCAGAACGGCAACCACCACGACAGCCCAGAACAGCTTTGTCAGCGAGACACTGTTCCCCCACAGCAGGATGAGGGCACCGAGGACTCCGATGACATACCGGATCCAGCGCGCGTTGCCAGCGACCCAGTGGGCGACGCCGTCTGCCGGACCTCCGCTGATAGTGGCCCCGGCCTCCTCGAGGCTGCCGGAGACAGTCTTCCGGGCGGCGTTCCCGGACGAGTGGGCGCCAGCGAACCAGCCCAGGAAGATGATGAGCAGGCCCAGCCACAACAGCACCTTGCGACCGCGGACGAGATAGGTCAGAAGCTGGTTGTAGAAGACAGAGCTCGCCGGCCCGAACACGGTTCCCGCCAGCTCGTTGACGAAGAGCTGCCGCCCCGTCGCCAGCAGCAACGCGATGAAGAGCGCGTTGACCGCGAGCACGGCCCCGATGATCACTGCCATCCGGGGCCGCCTTCGAGCGAGCAGCATGGCGCCGAAGTACAGCACCACGACGAACCAGATGAGCCACTTGGCCACCGGGTTGCTGAAGGCGTAGATCGTCCGCACCTGCTTCAGCTGGGGAGCGTCGAGAAGCACGATCTGCCGGTCGACCGTCGGAATGGGGGCGTTCGCCACGAATGTCAGACCACGGTCGACCAGCTGCTGCTTGACCTGGGCGATGACCGTGGACAGGTCGAGCACGACCTGGTCGCCCTGGATCGAGACCGCCCCGGTGCCTTCTCCCTTGAGCACCCGTTGTAAGGCTTCTTGGGCCCGCGTGTTGACGGCTACCCAGATGTCCTCGAACGTCTTCGAGGCGATGAAGTCTCGCACTGTCCGTTCGATGAGGCCGTTGACGGCGGCGGCGATCGGCCCGACCAGCTCCTGCAGCCGCGGCCGGTCCGTGATGACGCCGGCAAACACGTCGTTGAGCAGAGACTTGACGTCCACCTGCTGCTGGATCGCGTTGGTGACGTTCGTCGCGATGGCGTCCTGGACCTCCGGTGACCGTACGAGCGGTCCAACCGTCGCGACATAGCGCTGAGTGTCGTTGAGGGTCCGCTGTCCCCAATAGGCGAACACCGCTGGGGTGGTCAAGAGGGCGGCCAGCACGATGCAGATCACCGTCGTCCACGTGCGCCCCGGCGTGTGCGGCTGTACGACAGGCGCCGGGATGGGCTGGGTGGTTTCGAGGTCGGACATGGCGAGTCTCCTTGGTGTCAGGCAGTCTTCGAGCGCACCGAGCCGACCAACGCCGAGGGTGGGGCGTCTGAGGATGCCGGGCTGCCGCTGGCGCTGGACGTCGAAGGATCGCCGGCCCGCATTTCGGCCGGCGGGAGAGCTCGACTCGTCGCCATCGGGCCAGTCCACCGAGCGATTCAGGCGCCGGACAGAGCCGAAAGTCCCGCCGCGCGGCCCCAACATGCCTAGGTGGGGGCGCCCACCGATCGTCGCGAGCAATCTTCTCGGCGATCGCCCGGGTCGGTCAGTGGCCCCGGAAGGCCTCCTCGAGCCACCATGCGCCGCGCTCGCTCGTCACTTTGGCGTCGACCAACAGCGGGGTACGCCGGGCGCCACTCACCCAGTCGACCACCGGTGCGAGATCCTGCACCGACCTGACCGTGACGGCTTCGAAGCCGTAGCCGCGCGCGACGGCGGCGATGTCGGTCGGTGGAAACCGTACCGTGTCGAGGGCGTAGCCGTCCGGGCCGAAGTGATGCACCTCCGCGCCGTAGGCGTCGTCGTTGTAGACCACGACCACCATCGGAAGACCAAGCCGCCGGACGGTGTCGAGCTCGGCGGCCGCCATCAACAGGCCGCCGTCACCCACCGCTGCGACGGGGAGCCGATGAGGCTGGGCCAACGCGGCGCCCACGGCGGTGGCCAGTCCGAGCCCGATGGACTGGAACGCCTGGGTGAAGCAGAAGGCCCGTTCGTCGGGCACGGACATGAACATGCTCGGGTAGCCCATGAAGTTGCCGGAGTCGATGCTCAGCACGCGTTCGACGGGGAGGATGTCATCGAGCGCGATGCTCAGCGTGCGGGGGTCGATCCGCTCGGGGGTGCTCCGGTCGTCGTACGCAACGTCGCGCCACCTGACGCTCGAGGCGATCTCGCCACGGACCTCGGCCGTCCGATAGCCGATGCGCCTGTCTCGCCGCGGGGACCGCTCGAGTGCTGCCGCCGCGACAGCGCGCACGTCACCGACGACTCCGAGGTCGCACCGCTCTCCGTCGAGGCCGAGACACGTCTCGTCGTCATCAACCCTGATAACCGTCGCGTCCGGCCCGAGGAGCGTGCCGTGCCGTGTCGTCCACATGTTGAGGGCACACCCCCAGCCGACGACGAGATCCGCGGAGGCGATCAGCCGCGCGGCCACCCGGGAGGCGAATCCGCCCGAAACGTCGAGCGACCAGGGGCTGTCGTGGAAGAGCCCCTTGGCGACGGCCGAGGTGGCCAGCAGGGCGCCGTAGCGGTCGGCGAGCGGCTCGAGAGCCACCCGGCTGCCCGGTGCGCGCGAGCCACGGCCGGCGATGAAGACCGGGCGATGGGCCGCTTCGAGAGCAGCCACCAGCGACTCGATACCACTGGCAGCAGGCGGCGGGGCTGCTGGAGGGTGTCGACGCTGAGCCATGCTGGTGGTGGCGCGCTGACCCTGCACCGCGAGCGGGAGGTTGAGCAGCACCGTACGGCGGCCGTGGACCGCGGCGGCGACGGCAGCGGCGGCCCCCTCCGCGGCGCTCGAACCGGAGGTGACCCGCATCGACACGGCCCCCACCGCTGCGGCAAGAGCCGGCTGGTCGACGTAGAAGTTGGAACGCGGCTCGGACACCTCGGCGGCCAGCACCACCAGCGGGGTCCGGCTCTTGGCCGCCTCGGC
This sequence comes from uncultured Actinomycetota bacterium, assembly GCA_963820035.1. GTDB lineage: Bacteria > Actinomycetota > Actinomycetes > Propionibacteriales > Nocardioidaceae > JAWWPG01. Next base: position 722,583 of record CAWFYK010000002.1, read on the forward strand.
GAGTCCGGTCATCGCATTCGTGAGGCCACAGCCCTGGTGGACGCTCACCGCTGCGACCTTGCCGCTCATCCTCGCGAAAGCGTCGGCCATCGTCGCAGCCCCGCCCTCGTGGCGAGCCGCCACATAGCGAGCGCCGGCGGCGACCATCGCGTTCGTGACATGGAAGTTCCCGGAGCCGACCACGCCGAACACGTGGTCCACGCCGAGCCCGACGAGGGTCTTGCCGACAGCCTCGGCGACTGTGGGCCCGCTATCGCTCGACAAGGGCCAGCACCCGCGCCGGTGACCCGGACCCGCTGACGATGCGGAGTGGACCGACGACGACGACGGCGCCCGCGGGCGGCAGCAACGCCAGGTTCTGCAGCTGAGTGAGCCCGTACTTGTCGCTGCCCATCAACGACGAGTGGCACGGGAAGGGTGGGGTGAAGGAGTGCGCGACGCCGGCGTCCGTGCCGACCGTCTCGACTCCCAGCCCGATCACGCCGGACTCCTCGGCCACCCATCGGGCGCACTCCGGAGAGAGACCCGGGGTGTGCGGGCCCGTCTCATCGGCGTTGAGGAAGGCCTCCTGCGAACCAGACCGGACCTCCCATCCGGTGCGGTAGAAGAGCCACCCACCAGTCGGGAGCGAACCGTGGCGCTCCTCCCAGGCCCGGATGTGGTCGACCTCGAGCAGGAAGTCCGGGTCGGCTGCGGCCTCCACGGAGAAGTCGAGTACGGCGGCCGGGGCGACCAGCCGTCCGGCCGGCACCGACGCGACGTCATCCTTGTCCTTGCCGGTCACCCAGTGGTTGGGAGCATCGAAGTGGGTGCCGGTGTGCTCGCCGCTGCGGAAGTTGTTCCAGTACCACGCCGGGCCTCGCTCGTCGTACCGGCTGATCTCCTCCAGCTCGAACGTCGCGGTCTGTCCGAACTCCGGCGGCAGCATCAGGATCGGCGTCTGCGACGAGAGCGGCGCCGTGAGGTCGACGATGTCGACCGTGCCACCGGCAAGGGCTTCGACCAACGACTCCAGGACGGGCATAGGACCTCTCTCGGATCGGGCAGCAGAGCTTCCGCTCAACCTATCGCCTTCTGCAGTTGGGCGGAGTGAGCCGGAGCCAGGTTGATCAGGCCACCGGGCTGGCCGGGCTGCGGTCCCGCTGGGCAGCACGGACGATGCGGCCGGCTCCGCTCGTCGCAGCCCGGCGCCAGGGAGCCACCCCTTCGATCTCGATCTCGATGGAGAAGCTCAACACAGTACGAATGAGCACGATGACCCCGAGCACCGCGACGTTCTCGAGGGTCGGCGAGATGGCCACGGTTCGGACCAGATCGGCAGCCACCAGCACCTCGAGGCCGAGCAGGATGACGCCACCGAACGACTCGCGGAGCACCTGGTAGGCGAGCGTCCCGTCGCCGTGCCGGCGGAACGACCTCACGCCGAGACCCACGGAGACCAATAGCCCGCCGAGAAGCACCACAGCGCCGATCACCTCGAACAGCTGAGCGACATGCTCCATGGTCTCGACGAACGTCATGGCTGGAGCCTAACCGGAGCCCGGTGTGGTCCCGGGCTGATTCGACAGGACTTCCGAGACGAGCCGCAGTCGCGGGACGACGGGTCCGTCCGACCGAACGACAGCCCGGCACCCGGCCCGGTGCGGTCTACCCTGGTCCCTTCACCGGTAAAGCACGTGGTGTCGCCTGGAGCCACGACAGCGACCCCGTGCTCCGGGGCCGAGCCGCCTGCCCGCCGTCGTACCGCAGAAGAGAGGACCCCGTGTCGGGTTCAGCATCCTCCGACGTCTTCGCTGACGTTGTCACCCGGCTACGGGCGGCCGGTTGCGTGTTCGCCGAGGACGAGGCTCGGCTCCTGGTCTCGGCCGCCAGCACACCGGACGAGCTCGGCCGGATGGTGGAGCAACGGAGGACCGGCCAGCCGCTCGAGCACGTGCTCGGCTGGGCGGAGTTCTGCGGGTTGCGGGTCGCGGTGGACCCAGGGGTGTTCGTGCCTCGTCGCCGCACCGAGCTCCTCGTGCGGGAGTCAGTCGCGCGCCTCAAGCAAGCGACGCCTCGGGGCGCTCGCGCAGTGGTGGTCGACCTGTGCTGCGGGTCGGGTGCAGTTGCGGTGGCCATCGCCGCGGCCTGTGGTCGCGTCGACCTCTACGCGGTCGACATCGAACCCGCGTCGGTGGCCTGCGCGCGGCGAAACCTGCCGGCGGCCAGCAAGATCTACGAGGGTGACCTCTATGCGCCGCTCCCCATCGAGCTGCGCGGCCGGGTGGATGTCGTGGTGGCCAACGCGCCCTACGTGCCGAGCGACGCCGTCAGGCTGCTGCCGCCCGAAGCGCGACTGCACGAACCCCGGCTGGCGCTCGACGGCGGTGCCGACGGACTTGAACTCATGCGCAGAGTGACGTCTGATGCGCCCCAATGGCTCGCGCGCAGCGGCTGCCTGCTCGTGGAGACGAGTGAAGGTCAGGCGTCAGCAGCGCTAAAGGCGATGGCTCGCAGCGGACTGACCGGCCAGGTAACGGTCTGCGCCGACCTCGACGCCACGGTCGTCATCGGCACCGTGGCCGAAGACGTGGTCGGCCGACCCCGGTAGGCACTCCCGGCCCAGCCGGCGAACACGACGTCACAGGATCGTCGGCATCGCCGATGGATGGACAGACATCTCCCCCAGCAGCGCGATATTTCGCCATCGGGACAACACCGCGCGGAGCTCCTCGGCCAGTGCGCATGAGGTCCCCGGCTGGCTGACTCGTTGCACGCCGTGCACGAACCCGATCGGCGTGACGTCGAAGCCCGTCATCCGTGGGAGCTGCTGGGAAGCGGCGTGCCCTGCGCTGACATGAGACGCCATCTCCCGTCGTCGCGTGAGTAGACATGGGTGTAGCGGCTGGGGGTCGTGGCCGGCTGCTGGCCCGCCACCTGCATGGTGAGCGCGGTGCGCCCGACGGCGACGGCCACCCCGGGACGGAGTCGGACGGTCACGTCAGCGAGGTCCCGCTCGATCGCCGTGAAGGTCAACAGCTCGGAGCGCATGGCCTCGACCAGCGTGCTCCGATCGGCCACGTCACCGCTCCGCACATCGACGATGACGAAGTCGGCTGAGAGAACGGTTTCGAGGCTCTCGATGTCGCAGTTGAGCAGCGACCCGAAGAACGTCTCCTCAGCCGCCAGCACCTCCTCCGTCAGCCCCTGCGCCTGCTCGTCTCTGCGAGTATCGGTCATGCCGTCGTCCCTTCGGTGAGGTCGACGGTCAGGCGGAGGGTGCGGACCACGGCGTCGTCCGGGCGGTGCGCGAGGGTACTGACTCTCGGAGGCTTCATCCTCACGACTCTACGATCCGTCCCCCATGACGGATCAAGCGCTTTGATCGTCGTACGGTGTCGGCATGCTGCTCGTGTCGCACCGGACGCCCCGGACAGAGGCCGGCTGCGAGGAGTTGGCACGGGCCGGGGCCAGCCTCTTCGAGCTCGACGTTCAGCTCCACGGCGACCGGATGGTGGTGTCACACTTCCTACCGGTCTTCCGCCTGCCTGGCTGGCTGGAGAACGACAACTTCAGCCTGCGCTGGACGTCGAAGGCACACCGAGACCCCACCGTCCAGGACGTCGCGAAGCTGGTGCCCGCGCAATGCTTGGTTCTCCTCGACCTCAAGGAGCATGACCCGGTACGACGGTCGGTGCTGAACCGGCGGATCGCGACGGAGCTGACCGACCCGACGCGATTCCGCATCTGCACGCGGGAGCAGACCGACCTGGACGAGCTTCGCGCCCACGGGTTCCGCACCTGGCGCACCATCGGCAATCGCCGCGACCTCGACCGCGTCGTCAGCGGCGGAGACCTGCCGGACGAGGCAGTCTCCCTACGGAAGTCGCTGGCGGACTCTGCCACGATCAGACGGCTCCATGGAGTGGTGCCGACCGTGGTGGCCTGGACGGTGAACAGCGTGGGAACCGCCCGCAAGCTCACCGACCTCGGGGTCGACGGCCTCACGACCGACAACGTGAACGTCATGACCCGGGCCTCCGCCTAGGGTCGGCGTTGTGGCTCGACGGGGGGCGGGAGCGCCGTAGTCGGATGGACAGTCGCATATCGTTCGGGTCTGAGTTCCTTGGGTTCGAGATGATTGGGTATGCAGGGTCGTCCGCTTGATGAGCGTGAGTTGTTGGATGCCGAGTCGGTTGCTGGTCATTTGGTCGATGAGGGCAGCGTGTTCTGGTTGTTGGCCGAGCATCGCCGGGTGCTGTTCGCGGGGGCGATGTTCGCGGACCTGTTCCCTTCGGGTCGTGGTCGTCCCTCGGTACCGGTCGACATTGCCGCGTCGATCTTGGTCTTGCAGGCGTTGCATGGGCTGTCGGACCGTGAAGCGATGGCCGCGTTACGGACTGATCTGCGGTGGAAGGTCGCGTGTGGTCTGCCGATCGGGCATGGCGGGTTCGACCCGTCGACGTTGACGTATTGGCGCAAGCGCCTCGCGGCGAGCGCAGCGCCGAACCGGATCTTCGACGCGGTGAAGGCGGTGGTCGCGGAGACCGGGGTCCTCAATGGCAGGAACCGGCGGGCACTGGACTCGACCATCCTTGATGATGCGGTCGCGACCGAAGACACCGTGACGCAGCTGATCGCGGTGATCCGCAAGGTCCGTCGCGAGGTCCCCGGTGCTGCTGAGGTGGTGACCGAAAGGTGCAGTGCGCACGACTATGACAATCCGGGTAAGCCGCAGATCGCTTGGGACGACAGCGAAGCCCGCGCGGTCTTGGTCGATGCGTTGGTCCGCGACGCTCTCGCGCTGCTCGAGGTCCTCAGCACCTGGAGTCTGACGGGCCTGCGGCCGAGGCGGTCGCGTTGCTGGCGCTGATCGCGGGCCAAGACGTCGAGCCGGCGCCCGGGTCCGACGGCACCGACGGGCGCTGGCAGATCGCCCGCAGCGTCGCCCCGGACCGGGTGATCAGCATCGTGGACCCCGAGGCGCGGCACGCCCATAAGACCGTGCATCGCCGCCAGGACGGGTTCAAGGCTCACCTCGCGGTCGAGCCCGAGACGGGGATCACGACCGGGTGTGAGTTCACCAAGGCATCAGGCGTGGCGGCTGCGGACGGCACGACCGGGATCCGGCTCCTCGACCACGACACCACCCTGGCCGAGCTCGACCAGGACGAGGTCGCCGACGTGCTGGGTGACAGCGCCTACGGCACCGGTGACGCACTCGAGGCGATCATCGGAGCCGGGCACGTCCCCCTGGTCAAGCCGGGACCGCTCAAGGCGACCGTTCCGGGCGGGTTCACCCTGGACGACTTCACCATCGATGAGCAAGCCGGGACCGCGACCTGCCCCAACGGCTTGACCCGCCCGATCACCAAGACCCGAAAAGTGACCTTCGGGGCAGGCTGTCGAGAGTGCCCGCTCCGGGCGCTGTGCACGACCGCCAAGTCCGGCCGGATGCTGAACCTGCACCAGCACCATGGGCTGCTGCGTGACCACCGCAAACGCGCGAAAGACCCTGCCTGGCAAGCCGCCTACCGCCAACACCGGCCGATGGTCGAGCGCTCGATCGCCTGGCTGGTCGCCGGCGGGAACGCAAGGTCCGCTACCGCGGCGTCACCAAAAACAACGCCTGGCTCCACAACCGCACCGCAGCCCTGAACCTGCGCCGACTGCTGAACCTCGGCCTCATCCGACAGCACGGGGCCGGGCCCTGGCCTGAGTCCAACAGCAGCCACCACAAGCCAGCATCCGAGGGCCCGCCAGGCCCCAGGACGCCCTACGCGGTCGACCATCGGCCACCTCGCGCACACCGAACGAGGCAGTCACAACCACGCCACGACACGTGACAAGTCCCCAGCCGAGCGAGCATCAGCTGACAACCCCCCGAAACAAGCCTTGTTCAGCAGTCTCCTAGTCAGGCGGCTCGAGTTGATCTAGACGTCAACAGCGCAGTGATGCGGCGGCTCTTCGGGGAAGCCGCGGTGACGTGGCGCCTCACCTCGGTCGAATGACATATCCACGCACCTGCGTTGATATGGCGGTTGGATCGGCAATCTGACCGCAACTTCCACGCACATGCGTGGATCCGTTCGCGAACGCCCGTGTGAGGCGCCAGGACAACGGATCGCGGCTCGAGAGCCGCTGCGTCACTGCGCCTTTTCACCCCGAGGTCATCGCGAGTGACCTCTACTCCAGTGGCGGGACCACGGTGGGGTGGCTAGCATCGAAGTAATGGGTTGTGACGCTGCGGAGTTCCGCCAGTCAGGTGGGATCCGGAGGCTGGGCCAGTGAGGGCCCGCGCGCAACCCGACCCGATGGGCGGCCGACAGCTACACCTTCGGACGCGCCGACCGGGTCACTCTTCGGGCTACGCCGAGGGCTCCAGCAGACGACGAAGCAACTCGGCGCCCGACGATAAGACGGCCGCGGTGAGAGCCGGGTAGGTCGTCACGAAACCTGACCATCGATTCGGCAACCAGTTGCCGAACAAGAAGGGAAGTGTCATGCCGGGAAACCGCGTAGTCGTATACAAGGGACCGGGCGAAGTGGCCGTCGAGAGCACCGACTACCCCAAGCTCGAGCTGCCCGACGACGTAGCCAAGGGCATCGGGGTCAAGAAGAATGCTCCCCACGCCGCCATCCTCAAGCTCGTCACCACCAACATCTGTGGAAGCGACCAGCACATGGTCCGAGGGCGCACGACTGCGCCGGTCGGACAGACCCTCGGTCACGAGATCACCGGAGAGGTCGTCGAGGTCGGTGACGACGTGCTGTTCGTGAAGGAAGGGGACATCTGCTCCGTCCCGTTCAACATCGCCTGCGGTCGATGCCGCATGTGCAACGAGGGTAAGACGGGGATCTGCCTGAACGTCAACCCTGCAAGGGCCGGGGCGGCGTACGGATATGTCGACATGGGCGGCTGGATCGGCGGCCAGGCGGAGTACGTCATGGTGCCCTACGCCGACTTCAACCTGCTCCGGTTCCCCGACCGGGACCAGGCCCTCGAGAAGATCCTGGACCTGACGATGCTCTCGGACATCTTCCCGACGGGCTATCACGGGGCCCACACGGCGGGCGTGACGAGCGGCTCCACCGTCTACGTCGCTGGGGCCGGACCGGTCGGCCTCGCCGCGGCATACTCCGCCCACCTCCTCGGTGCCGCAACCGTCATCGTCGGGGACATGAACCCGGAGCGGCTACGCCAGGCCGAGAGCTTCGGCTGCGAGACCGTCGACCTGAGCACGGGCGACGAGCTGGCCGACCTCATCGCGAAGCTGCTCGGAGAACCGGAGGTCGACGCCGCCGTGGACGCTGTCGGCTTCGAGGCACGTGGCCACGGAGCCGACGCGGAGGAGGCGCCCGCGACCGTGCTCAACGACATCATGACGGTCGCTCGTGCCGGAGCCTCGCTCGGCATCCCCGGCCTGTATGTCACCGGTGACCCGGGCGGCATCGACGACAACGCCAAAGTCGGCCAGATCGGTGTCAAGCTGGGTCTGGGCTGGGCAAAGTCGCACGCCTTCGTCACGGGCCAGTGCCCGGTGAAGCGCTACAACCGCCAGCTCATGAACATGATTCTGAGCGGCAAGGCCGAGATCGCGAAGGCGGTCAACGCGGTTGCAATCCCCTTGGACGACGCCCCGAAGGGCTACCGAGACTTCGACAAGGGAGCAGCCAAGAAGTTCGTGCTCGACCCGCACGGGATGGTGCCTGCCTGACGGGCGGTCCGTCATACCGCGTGCCACGAGGACGACTGATGGGACGCACTGAGGGTCGGAGCAGGTCGCTCCGACCCTCAGCCCGTTGTTTCGCCTGCCGACGACGAGCGTCCGCCGTCCTCTAAGGCAGATCTCTAGGACAGGGTCGCGATGAAGTCGCTGTTGAACCCGAAGCACTGGTCGAGCCCAGCCCAGGTCGTGCAGTTGTTGAAGGCGCCGCCGTAGTTCTGCCAGACGTCGATGGCGCCGAGCGGAGCGTTCGTGGTCTCCCAGTACCAGCCACCCACGACGCCGTAGTCCATCGACCCCTGGACTGATGCGAAGTACTTGCCCTTCGTCAGCACGACCTTCCTGATGTCGAGGCTCAGCACTGGGCTCGGGAAGTCGCCCCTGATGGTCCGCTTGGCGATGACCTTGCCCGGCAGTCCCTTCCTCGCCTTGTAGAACTTCACAGTGAAGCTGTCCGAAGGACCGGAGCCTCCGGCATAGACACCGGTGGCAGCAACGTTCGTAATGACGCACCTCCTCTTGACGGCGAAGTCGAAGGCGCCGATCGAGCTGTAGCCCGCGGGGTCCGCCGTCTTCGTCGAAAGGATGCCCGTGCCGGAGTCGGCGCCCGTCTGGCTGTAACAGGCCCCCTTCGCCGGGACGGCCGCCTGGTGTGAGACCGCATGCCGGGCGACGGCCGCGTCGGTCGAATGAGCGCTCGCCTGGCCGGCGAATGCGGTGGCGGCGATGAGCGCGGCGGCACTGACCCCCGCGAGGGACATGAAGCTGGGACGCATGTTCGGGTACTCCACTCTCTTAGACCTGGTGCCGATCTCTGGGGAGAAAAGACTCCCGCGGGCGATTGGCGGGACGGTCAAAGAGTACGGACGGATGTCCGTGTCTCCTATAGATACAAGGGATCACCCACAATGATGCGAAGGGTCCGTTGTGCGCAGGGCTCGGCCTGTGCTACCGCGGGGGCGAGCTCATGCCGGTGTCGCGAGCGAACTGCTGGGTTCCGCCGAGGCTGGGTCGCGCCAAGCCTTAGGCTGGGTTCGCCGGTCGCGTCGACGACCGCACCCGCGACCGCCGAAGGAGCAGTCACGCTGATGGTGAGGAAGACGCCGTTCCACGACCGGCTGAGCGAGCTCAACGACACAGGTCTCTACACGCACTGGCAGGGCTACCTGTCGGCGCAACGCTACAGCCACTCAGCCAAGCACGAGTATTTCGCGGTGCGCAACAGCGTCGGCATCTTCGACACCTCACCCCTCTACAAATACTGGATCCGTGGCCGCGACGCCGAGCGGTTCCTGGCCGGGGTGCTGCTGCGCGACATCCGCGGCTGCCGGCCCGGGCACGCGCACTACACGATCTGGTGCGACGACGGCGGTTTCGTGATGGAGGACGGGGTCGTGTTCCGGCACTCCCCGACGGAGTTCCTGATGACGGCGGCGCGCCCGAACGTGGGCTACCTCGATGGGCTGGTGGGCAGACTCGACGTGGCGATCGAGGATGTCACGGAGGCGTTCGGAGTACTCGCCGTGCAAGGCCCGCGCTCACGAGAGGTGCTCTCGATGCTGACAGGCGGCGAGGCAGAGCGCCTGCGCTTCTTCGAGCTGACGAACACCAAGATCGCCTCCGCCCCTGTCACCGTCTCCCGGACCGGTTACACCGGTGACCTCGGATACGAGATCGCGGTGCCGTCGGACCGGGCGCTCGACGTGCTCGATGCCGTGCTCGATGCCGGTGAGGGGCGCGGACTACGACCCTTCGGCGAGGAGGCCCTGATGATGCTGCGCATCGAGGCCGGCCTGCCTCTGATCGACGTGGAGTTCCGCAACAGCCGACTCGCCTTCACCGACCACGACCGCGTCACGCCGAAGGAGCTCGGCATGGGTTGGATGCTCCGCGGTCTCGACGGCGACAGGGCCTTCGTCGGCCGGGACGCCATCCGCCGCGAGCTTGCTGACAGCACCTCGCGCTGGGCCACGGTCGGCATCGTCGTCGACTGGCAGGACTGGGACCGGCTCTACCGGGATGGCGGGCTCCTCCCACCGAAGAACGAGACCCCGCTCCCCTACGAGTCCATGCTCTACGACGATGACCGCGTCCAGATCGGCTACGCCACCAGCTTCATGTACTCCCCTGTGCTGCAACGGCACATCGGCATCGCTCGGGTGCGACCGGACCACGCGGCAACGGGGAGCCAGGTCCGCCTCGAGCTCAGCATCAACCACCACAACACGACAGTCCTCGCGACTACCGCGCGACTCCCTCTGTTCAACCCCGGACGAAAGACGGCATGACCTCTATGACTGCTCCGACCACGCCAGCTGCCGCATCGTCGTACGACGCCATCGTCGTCGGCGGCGGGCACAACGGTCTCGTCAACGGCGCCTATCTCGCCAAGTCGGGGCTTCGAACCCTCATCCTGGAGCGTCGCCACCTCGTCGGCGGAGCGGCCATCACGGAGGAGCTGGTCCCTGGCTTTCAGTTCACCACGTTCTCGTATGCGCTGAGTCTGCTGCGGCCGGAGATCATCCAGGAGCTCGAGCTGGTCAAGAACGGCTTCCTGCCGTTGCTCATGCCGTCGTCCTTCCACCCCACCGAGGACGGTGGCTATCTCTACCTGGGCGACGACCATGACCTCAACATCCAGGAGATCAAGCGGCACTCGCCCCACGACGCCGACGCCTACGACCGCTACCACCACGACCTCGACCGCGTCGTACAGGCCATCCGCCCGCTTTTCGACAACCCGCCACCGAACATCTTCGGCAAGGACCCCGAGGACCTCGCCGACGTCTCCTGGCTGCTGACGCAGCTCGGCAGCGTCGAGAAGAAGGTGCTGCACGACACGGTACGGTTGCTGACCGGCAGCGCGTCGGACTGGCTCGACGACTACTTCGAGAACGACGCGGTCAAGGCCTACCACGCCTCCTCGAGCATCATCGGCTCGAAGGTCGGGCCGATGTCACAGGGCTCCGGGCTGGTGCTGCTTTTCCACAAGATGGGCGAGCACGATGGACATCTCGGCTCCTGGGCGTTCCACAAGGGCGGCAACGGCGGGTTCACGCAGGTACTGGCCCGCGCCGCCCAGTCCTATGGCGCCGAGATCCGGCTCGAGTCGGCCGTGACCGCCGTGATCACGAAGGAGGGCCGCGTGACGGGAGTCGCCCTCGAGGACGGCACGGAGTTTCATGCGCCGGTCGTCGTGTCGGCGCTCGACCCGCGCCGGACGTTCCTCGAGCTGGTGGAGCCGCGCGAGCTCCCCGGCGACCTCGTCGACAGCATCGAGCGCTTCCGGTTCCAGGGAACGTCGGCGAAGGTGAACTTCGCGCTCGACGGCCTCCCGACCTACCCGGCACTGCCCGACACGTCTGACCACTACGGCGGGTTCGTCAACATCGGCCCCACCATCGAGTACGTCGAGCGGGCGTTCGACGACGCGAAGTACGGCTGGTACAGCAAGCGGCCCTTCATCGACGGGGCGATCCAGTCCGTCGTCGACCCTGACATGGCACCCCCCGGGAAGCATGTGATGTCGTGCTTCGTCCAGTACGCGCCGTACCACCTCAAGAACGGCGACTGGGACAGCGAGCGGGACCGGTTCGGCGACACCGTGCAGGCGGTGCTGGAGTCGCATTTCCCGGGCTTCGGAGATCTCGTCCTGCATCGCGAGGTCGTGACCCCGCTCGACATCGAGCGGGTCACCGGGCTCAGCGAAGGCAACATCTTCGCAGGCGAGTTCCTGGCACCCCAGATGTACTTCTTCCGGCCGGCACCGGGCTGGAGCCAGTACCGCACCCCGATCGACGGCTACTACCAGTGCGGGTCCGGGACGCATCCCGGTGGCTGCGTCATCGGGTCACCGGGCAGGCTTGCCAGCATGCGCATCCTGCAGGACCTGGCTCAGAGCGACAGCAGAGGCTGACCGAGTCTGCGGGCCCCTTGGCTCGAGGACGGCGGAAACTTGGGTCGTCACCGGGGAGTGTTCGACGCCCCGCCGACGTTGACCTCCGATGCCGGGGTCGTCCGGCGTCCGCGATCAGTGAGGAGCCCAGCATGAAGGCAGTGCAGTTCGCAAGGTATGGCGGTCCGGAGGTCCTCGAGGTGGTCGACGTCGAAGAGCCGCACGCCGGTCCAGGGCAGGTCCGCATCGCGGTGAAGGCCGCCGGAATCAACCCCATCGACTGGAAGCTGCGAAGCGGTGCGTTGGCCGAGGCGATGCCGCTCACCCTGCCGGCCGGCACGGGGCTGGATGCCGCCGGTGTCGTCGATGAGGTTGGCGAGGGAGTCACGGGCGTGGCCGTGGGGGACCCCGTCTTCGGGACGGCGGCACGTGGGGCGGTCGCGGAGTACACCGTCCTGAGGGAGTGGGTGCACAAGCCCGAAGGGATGTCGTTCGAAGAGGCGTCCGGTCTGCCCGTCGCCACCGAGACGGCCCGCCGAGCACTGAACCTGCTGGGCGTGCGCGCGGGTGACACGTTGCTCATCAACGGCGCCTCCGGTGGGGTCGGCCTGGCGACCATCCAGTTCGCGCGTGCCGCTGGAGCGAACGTCATCGCCATCGCGAGCGAGCCCAACCACGACTACCTTCGATCGCTCGGTGCCGTGCCGACGACGTACGGCGACGGCCTGGTCGAGCGGGTCAGGGCACTCGCCCCGGACGGGGTCGACCAGGCTTTCGATGTCGCCGGGTCCGGCGTACTCCCAGAGCTCGTCGAGATCACCGGTGATGCGAGCAAGGTGCTCACCATCGCCGACTACAGCGCCGAGCAGTACGGCGTGCGGATCACCGGAGGAGGCTCGGAAAGCGCGCCAGAAGGACGGCAGGAGGCCGCCGACCTCTTCGAACGCGGCCTGTTCACCCTTCCGGTCGCCGAGACGTTCGGCTTCGAGGATGTGGCAACGGCGCACGAGAAGAGCCAAGCCGGCCACGTCCGCGGCAAGTTCGTCATCACCGTTCCCTAGCAGCCCGCCGAACCGTCACCTTCTTACCGCCGAACCGTCACCTTCTTACCGCCGAACCGTCACGTTCTTACCGCCGAACCGTCACCTGCTTACCGCCGAACCGTCACGTTCTTACCGCCGAACCGTCAAGAAGTTCCCGGCATGACGCCTCCGCGAGCAGCTCAAACAGCCGAGAGAAGAGATGGCGGCTGGACTGCAAGAACCTGACGGCTCGACCGGAACAACCTGACGGCTCGACCGCAACAACCTGACGGCTCGACCGGAAGAACATGACGGCTCGACCGGAAGAACATGACGGCTCGAGGGTAATTACCTGACGGCTCGGCGAAGGCGAGCGACCGTCCGGCGTACGACCGGGTTGCGGCCGAGCCGCGCACGGACCCCGGTCTGCCAGGAACGCGCGGTGGCCGGCCGGGCCCGCTCGTCCGCCACCAGCCCGTCGATCCGCTTCTGCTGACGCTCGACGCGTCGCAGCAGCTTGTCGCGCTCGGTCGTCAGTGCCTCGACCTGGTGACCGAGCTCGTCACCTTCCTGCCGAAGCTCGACCGCGTTGAGGACCATGCCGATGAGTCCCCCCGACGCCGCCTGGAGCAGCTCCCGCTCGGTGGCCTCCGCCGGGTCGACGACATCGGACGGAGGATGCTCGGCTGGCACCAGCTCGGCCAGATCGCCTTCCACTCGGACGCCCGAAGTCTCGATCCCGGCGATCATCATGCGAGCGCGGTTGCGCACCCAGCCCTGCTGCTCGGGCGAGAGCGCGAAGCGCGGCTCCAGGCCGGCTCTGGTCGCGATGAGCGCTCCGCCCAGAGCGCCCCGGTAGCCATAAGGCTTCTCTGTTGCCATCCCCGGGTACTCGAGATTGAGCTGTCTCATCAGCTCGGCCGAGTGGGCGCCGAGCGACGAGTTGACCAGCGTCTCGGGTTGCTCGAGGCCCGTCATCGGAATCCCGAGCACCGAGCCGATGCGCCCGACGACGATCTCGGGAGTGGTTCCGGTGGGCGGCACCGTCACCACGGTGATCCGGTCGAGGGGGACCACCTGCTGCCATTGAGCGAAAATCGTCGTCACGTCGTGGACCTTCCAGAACCAGTCGCGCAGTCGAGTGGCGTCGCTCGCGGCCGCATCGCCGGATGGGGCATCCTCGTCGCCTGCCGGGGTGCCGTCAGAGCAGACGGCCGCCGCGAAGTCGTTCCAGCCGACGGTCTTGCCGCCCTTGATCGTCGTCTGCCAATGCGAGGGGATCAACTGGGCCGGATCCCGCACCGTGATGACGACGTTGAGCTCGACGTGCCTGAACCCATGCACGATGGTCCGGACCGAACGGGTTCCGCCACCGGCGATGAGCTCGTTGACGATCATCACGTCACCGTCGTGCTGGTTGACCTGGCGCACCAGCCGACGCCAGGTGTTGCCCCCCGGAGCGTCCGCCTTGGACATGCGCCCCAGCAGGTCCCGCACCGCGTCGTAACGGATGGTGCCGGCCACCCACAGCAACCCTTCCTCGGCAAGGCGTTGCGCGTTGAGCTCACCAACCTGTTGGACGTATGACGTCCCGGTCTTCATCTCGCCGATGTGCAGGAAGACCCGTCGCGCCATAGACGCAGGTTAGTCGCAGCGGGGCCTCCCGCAGGTTCAGCCAGCCGATGACAACCTGGGTGGGAGATCGCGACAGAGATACGGCGGTGGGTCATGATGTCCCGATGGATGTCCGAGTCGAGGTCGCGGAGGGAACGGCATTCGAGGTGCTGGTCGCCGCCGCTGCGGTCGCCGACGCCGACTGGCGAGACGCTTTCACGACCGGTGCCGCCCGCTACGCCGAGGCACTCGCGATGGCAGGACCGGAGTTCGTCCGACGAGTAGCAGGCTTCGGACGCTTCGGTTGGCTCAACCTCGTGGGACTGCTGACGAGGCACCCTCAGCCATGGGATCTCGGTGCGCTGATCTCCGCCGTACGCGAGTCGGATCCCGTTGCCCTGCACCTCATCGCGGTGGGTGGTGACCGGCAGCAGCTTGTCGCCGTGGTGGACGAGCAGACGATCCTGGCCGCAGTTGCAGGTGACCAGGCGGCGCGACGCGAGCTGACTGCCGCGCTCGCGTCCGACGACCTGGTCATCGATGGCACCCCGTGGCTGGTCACGGGTGAAAGCGCCGAGCTGCAACGGGCCTACGTCGAGGTGCTGGAGACCTGGCGAGAGCTGCTGCTGGCGACCTCCGATGAGAAGGCACTGGCCGATGACCTGCACCGGATGGCGGACTCGGCCCGCATGCGGCTGGCCACCGCCCATGGCCAGGACTACCTCAGGGAGACCATCGGTGGAGTGCACTACTCCCCCGCCGGCCTGGACCGGGTCCTGGCTGTCGCGTCGCCCGAGGTGACGCCCGTCATCGTCGTCGTCGACGGGCGCGACGAGACGGTGATCCTGCATCCTCCTCGGGAGGAGAGGCAGTCCGCGGGGCAGTCCTCCCAGCGGTTGCTGGCGCTCAGCCGGGCAGTGGGCGACAAGACCCGGATGCGCCTCGTGACAGAGCTCCGAGACGGTGAGCGCGGGGCCATCGAGCTGGCTCAGGCACTCGGTGCCCCGCGTACGACGCTGCTCCACCACCTCGCGATCCTGCGTGCCGCCGGCCTCATCCATGTCGCCGTCACCCCGGGCGACGCGACCATCTACCGACTGCGCCCCGAGGGCTTCGCCGAGCTGTCCCGCTCGGCCGCCGAGTTCATACCAACCGAGTAACGGTGTCGAAGAATCTCGACAACACCGGGTCGGACCCCTTACGGTCATCACATGCGAGCCCGGACGCTCCTCCTCGTCGCCGCCCTGCTAGCTATCGGCGCGTGCAGCAAGAGCCCCGCGGCCAGCGAGACCAGCCGCACCGGCGGCGGTGACCCGGCCACACCAGCCGGCAGCAGCGACCCAGCCGCGTCGATCGGCAGCCTGGTCAAGACCGGGCAAGGTCCCGTGGGGCTGACCATCGACACCCAGGGACGGGTATGGGTCGCGAACGCCGACGCAGGAACGGTCAGCCGGATCAACGCCGCCGGTGACGGTGTCGACCTCACCAAGCGGGTCGGCGCCGCACCCTTGCGGCTGGCAGCGACCCACGGAAGCGTGTGGGTGACCGTCTTCACCGACGGACGCCTGCTGCGGCTCGACGACGCGACAGGCCGCATCGTCGACACCGTCAAGATCGGCGCAGAACCCGAAGGTGTCGCCGCTGCCGGCGGATCCGTCTGGGTGGTCCTGCAGACCGCCGCCCAGCTGGTGCGCGTCGACCCGAGCGACGGGCACATCATCCGCCGCTATGACGTCGGCGTCGCCCCTCGACTCGTCACGGCGGGCCACGGGGCGTTATGGGTAAGCGACTTCGGCTCCGGGCGCATCTTGCGGGTCGATCCGGACACCGGACAGGTGACTCGGTCCGCGGCGCTCTGCTTCGGCCCGCAAGGCATGCTGGTCGGGGCAAGCGCCGTCTGGGTGGCCTGCACCACCGACAACCGGCTGGTGGCGGTGGACCCGCACACCCTCAAGAAGGCCGGTGAGATCCCGCTTCCGGGCGCACCCGACGCCGTCACGACCGGTCCGCACGGCCGGTTGTTGGTGGCTCTTCAGACCGGCCCGACCCTCGCGGTCGTCGACCCCGGGACACGCACCGTCGTACGACGCGACCGGCTCGGCCATCAGGACCAACTCCACGACCGAGCCAATATCGACGTCGTCTATGGGGGCGGCCACGCTTTCGTGTCGTCGTACCTCGAAGGCGGCATCTACCACGTCAAGCCATGAGCGCTCCCCCGGACTCAGCCGATGGTCCGGGGCCGGAATCCGCCCGTCCGGGAGGCGATCCGTGAGCTCAGGTGCCGATCGCGGGCTCGTCGACGGTGGAGACCGTCAGCACCGCCTCGGTGATCCCGTCGAGGGCCTCGAGCCGATGCTCGAGAGTGCGGAGGGTGTGAGCGACGCTCGACTCGGCGTTGTCGCCGATGATGTCGACGCTGCCGACGACGTACATCTGGTTGGGCCCGATGAACACCATCCGTAGGAAGGTGACGTGGTCGACCTCGTCGTAGGAGTTGAGGGTGGCGATCGTGGCCGCCCGAGTGGCGTCGTTGACCGACTGCCCCACCAGGAACCGGCGGTTGCGGTCGATCAGCACGATCCCGATGACACCCAGCAGGATGCCGACGAGGATCGAGCCGATCGCATCCGGGATCGGCGACCCGGTCAGCTGATGGGCCGCCACGCCAACGGCCGCGATCACCAAGCCGATGAGCGCCGCTGCGTCCTCGGCGAACACGGCCCGCAACGTGGGGTCCGACGTGGTGAGGGCGTGTTCCAGGATCTCCCGGTCGAGGTGGCTGGCCTCCTTCCGGGTCCGCCAGTACGCCTGCGCAAACGAGATCCCTTCGAGGATGAACGCGCAGCCGAGCACGACGTACGCGACCAGGAAGTGACCGCCCGGCTCCTGCCGGACCAGCTCCTGGATGCCGCGCATCACGGAGACGACGGCCCCCGCGGTGAAGAGGCCGAGGGCGGCGAACATCGACCAGACGTAGGCTTCGCGGCCGTAGCCGAGGGGGTGGGAGTCCGTCGGTCGGCCACGCCCGCGCCGGTCGGCGACGAGCAGGAACGACTCGTTGCCGACGTCCGCCCACGAGTGCGCGGCCTCCGCGGCCATCGAGGCGGAGCCGGTGATCAGCGCCGCGGCCGTCTTGGCGATCCCCACCAGGACGTTGGCCAGGAAGGCGACGACAACCGTGAGGCTGCTCTTGTCCAACCGCGGCTTGGGCGTCATGACCGCCCATCATGCCTTGCCAAGCATCAGCCATGACACTCCAGGTCAGGAGGTGGATCAGGGCACGATCTGACCGCTCACCCACAGCCCCAGCGTCCCGACCAGCAGGCAGGCGGGGACGGTGAGGATCCCGAGCAAGGTGAAGCGACGCAACGACGGCACCAGGTCGTGCTCGCGCAGCACCCGCCGCCACAGCAGAGTCGCCAGCGACCCAGGGTAGGCCAGGTTCGGTCCGACGTTGACGCCGATGAGCACGGCGAGCACGGCGAGGGATCCGATCGCGCCCGCGGCCGGCAGCAGGATCAGCAGCGCCGGAAGGTTGTTGACGAGGTTGGCCAGCACTGCCCCGGTCACCGCCATCGCAAGCAACGCGATGAACGACTGGTTCGTCGGGAGCATCCGGTCGAAGGCGTCGCCGAGGCCGTTCTCCACCGCAGAGCGTACGACGACCGCGAGGCCCATCACGAAGAGCAGGAACGGCATGTGCACGGCCCGGGCGACGGTCCACACGGAGGCCTTGCGGGTCGCCACCACCCGACCGGCCAGGACGACGGCGCCTGCGATGGCGGCCCAGTACGCCTGAACTCCCACCAGAGATGTCACGATGAAACCCACCAGGGTGAGGGCGAGGACCACCAGGGCGAACCAGGGCGTCGCAACGGATTCGGCCGGCTCGGGGCGGGCGGGCTCGACGAGGTCGCGCTTGAAGTAGACCGCGTGGGCGACGAACTCCACGGCCAGCACCAGCAGCCACGGCAATAACATCAGCGCGGCGAAGTGCACGAGCGTCAAGCCGGTGGCCGCCAGGGCCAGCAGGTTCGTCAGGTTCCCCATGGGCAGGAGCAGCGACCCCGAGTTGGCGACGTGACCGGTGGCATAGACGTAGGGTCGCGGCGAGATGTTCAGCCGGGCGGACGCCGAGAGCACGACTGGTGTCAGGAGCACCACCGTGGCGTCCAGGCTGAGCACGCTCGTGACCGCGGCCGCGACGACGAACACGAAGAACAACAGTCGGCGCCCACCGCCATGCGACCGCGCCAGCCACGACCCGACCGCCACGAAGACACCCTCGCGGGCGCAGCACAAACCGAGCACCAGGACCCCCACGAGGAAGATCAGCACGGGCGCCAACTGGTCGAGCTCATCGACCGCTTCGGACCAGGTGACCACGCCGAGCGCGAGTGCCACCGCCGCCGCGACGACGGCGACCACCGACTCCGGCGGACGCCTCGGCTTGCCTACGGCGACCGCCAGCACGCAGGCCAGCAGCAGGAGGGAGGCGACCAGGCCGAGCACGAGGCCCGAACCTACACCCGGGACCTACAGGCCCTTTGTCTCCGCAGCGAACGGTCTGCCACAGTTTTCCTCATGCCCACCACCTTTGACTCCGACGCGGAGGCAGCGGGACTGTGCGCCTTCGTCGATGCGTCCCCTTCGCCGTTCCATGCCTGCACTGAGGCGGCCGCAGTCCTCGAGGCCAGCGGCTTCACGGCGCTCGACGAGACGGCCGGCTGGCCGCGCGAACCTGGCCGCTACTACACGACTCGCGGCGGCTCACTCGTCGCCTGGAGCACGGAGTACGCCGATGGCCGCGCGACGCCGTTCCGCGTCGTCGGAGCCCACACGGACAGCCCCAACCTGCGGATCAAGCCACGCCCCGACGTCTCCCGCGCCGGCTGGCGGCTGCTCGGCGTCGAGGTCTACGGCGGTCCGCTGCTGAACTCCTGGCTCGACCGCGATCTCGGGCTCTCGGGGCGCGTCACTGTCCGGGGAGCGAGCGGCGTGGAGGAGCGGCTGGTCGCGATCAACGACCCGATCCTGCGGGTCGCGCAGCTCGCGGTGCATCTCGACCGCGAGGTCAACGAAGCCGGAGTGAAGCTCAACCCGCAGCAGCACCTCGCACCGATCTGGGGCGTTGGCACGGAGCCGGGCGACTTCCGCGCCATGGTCGCCGACACCGTGGGGTCCGAGCGTGACGACGTCCTGGGCTGGGACCTGATGACCCACGACCTCACCCCCTCGCGCCGCATCGGTCAGGACCGGGAGCTCATCGCGGCGCCTCGCCTCGACAACCTCGCCACGACGTACGCCGGGGTGAGGGCGATGGTCACGGCCGTCGAGACGGCTCCCGCGTCGCCCCAGGTGCTGGTGCTCGTCTTGTTCGACCACGAGGAGAACGGCAGCATGTCCGAGCGCGGCGCCTTCTCGACGCTGCTGCCCGCCACGTTGGAGCGAATCGTGATCACCCGCGGCGGTGATCGGGAGGACTACCTGAGGGCCCTTGCCGGATCCGTCATCGCGTCCGGCGACATGGGTCACGCGACCCACCCCAACTACGCCGAGCGACACGAGCCACAGCACCAGATCGCCGTCAACGGCGGCCCGGTGCTGAAGGTCAACAACCGGCTGCGCTATGCGACCGACGCGCGGGGGACGGCGGCGTTCTCGCTCGCGTGCGCGCAGGCCGGCGTACCTGTCCAGCAGTTCGTCGGGCGCTCCGACATCCCGTGTGGCTCGACGGTCGGCCCGATGACGGCCGCCCTCACCGGAGCGACGACCGTGGACTTCGGGGCGGCTGCCCTGTCGATGCACTCGGCGCGAGAGCTGTGCGGCGCGGATGACCCCGCGATGTACGCCGCCGCCCTGGCCGCCTTCCTGTCCCCCGCCGCCCCTTGACCATCCGAGACGTCCGGAAGTCTCGGATGGTGGTGCCGGAAGTCTCGGATGGTTGGGGGGGTCAGGGGTCGAGGTTCTCCAGGCCACGGATCGCGACCTCGAGGAGCTCCGCCAGCTGGGCACGCTGGCGCTTGGTGAGACAGGCGAGTACGTCGGACTCGAGCATGTCCGACTCCCGGATCGCGCTACGGAAGAGCTCCCAGCCGAGGTCGGACAGCACGACCCGCACGCGGACCCGGTTCTCCGGGTCGGTCGAGCGGGTGACCAGTCCGCGGGCGGTCATCCGGTCCAGCCGATGCGTCATCGACGACGGCGCGACGTTGGCAGCGTCCGCGAGCTCGCTCGGCGTACATCCTCGGCCGCCCTGATCGCGCACCAGAGTGCTCATCACGGACCACTCCCCCGCGGAGATGTCGAGGTCCGCTAGCTGCCGGTCGTACCACTGGTTGAGGCGCCTGGCGAGGCCGTGTACGGCGGTGATCACGCGCTGCACCGACTCGTCGCCGCCGGCGGCGACATAGACCGCCACATCCTGACGGTGCGCCTCGGAGAGGGAGGTCGCCGTGGACGGGGAGCCGGCCGGCCCGGGCGAGCCGCCCGACAACGGCGCGGGTGAGCGCCGAAGAGCCGTCCGCTTGCGCGCCATCAAGCCAGTGTGGCACATCACAGACTTCGATATCGAAATCTCTTGCATCGAAGAGTATGATATCTAACAGAGCTGCTCGACGCATGCCCGCGTGCCCAAAGGCCGCCCTCGACGCGCTCCACACTCACACGCATCACTCGCACCACTCACAACACCCCGCACCCCACCCTCGACGCCACACCGGCGCCGCGACGCGGTGCCCTCACGACCCTGAGGAGGACGCCATGACCCGCGCGCGCCTGATCACGGCAGCCGCCTTCGCCGGAAACCTCGGCTGGGGGGCGATCCTGCCCTACCAGTACGCCTACGTGGTCGACGCCCGCCACTGGGGCCCGACGACCGGCGTCCTCACCGGCACCTTGTTCTGCATCGGGGCCGTCATCGCCGCGCCGCTGGCGGGCCGGCTCGCCGACCGCTACTCCGCCGGGCGCCTCGCCGTCGGGTTCGAGCTGCTCGCCGCCGTCGCCTGCCTCGCGATGGGCGCCGCGGGCACGGCCACCCTCTTCCTCGCCGGGATGCTGGTGTTCGGCGCGGCCGTCACGGCCTCGCAACCCGCCACCCAGGTGCTCGTGCTCGAGTGCGTCGAGCCGCAGAACCGCCGGGCGATCTTCGCCTACCAGTTCACCGCGATGGCTCTGGGGATGGCC
Source organism: uncultured Actinomycetota bacterium (assembly GCA_963820035.1). GTDB lineage: Bacteria > Actinomycetota > Actinomycetes > Propionibacteriales > Nocardioidaceae > JAWWPG01. The sequence continues at coordinate 744,008 of CAWFYK010000002.1, forward strand.
GTGGGCTCCTTCACGGCCGGTTGGCTGATCGACTTCAGCGAGCCGAACGGGATGTGGCCGGCGTTCGCCGCTGCCGCGCTCGGATTCGCCGTCTCGGCGGGGTTCATCAAGGCCGCCGCACGTACGACGACGTACCCCGCCTGCGACTCCCTGGTCACCACGACCGAGTCGATCGACAACGAGCACGTCGGGCTAGCCGCCTACAAGAAGCTGGCGCACAACCGGCCCGTGCGGCTGTTCGCCATCGTGTCCATGCTGCTGGCGGCGGGCTTCTATGCCCAGTTCGAGACCGGGCTGCCGGCGTTCGCGCTCAAGTCGCTCGACGTGGCACCCAGCACTGTCGGCACCGCCGCCGCGGTGAACTGCGTGGTCATCGTCGCGCTGCAGTGGCTCGTCGTGAAGATCACCGGCAAGAACCCTGGGGCCGTCCTCCTCGCCGTGGTCGGGTCCATCTGGGTGCTGAGCTGGCTGCTCCTCGAGCTCGCTCTCTTCACCGGACCGGCGAGCGCGAACGTCATCTTCGTCGTCGCCTTCGGCATCTTCGCGGTCGGCGAGACGATGTATGCACCCGTGCTGAGCCCGCTCGCCGCGGCAGTTGCCCCGGATGGGATGGTCGGCACCACGCTCGGCGCCCTCGCGGGTCTGCGGACCGGCATCAGCGCCGCGGGCCCGCTGGTCGCCGGCCTGCTGATCTCGGCGTCGCTCCCGCACGTCTTCGTGTTGCTGCACGTGGCGATCAACATCGCGGCGGTCACGGTGGCATTGCGCCTCTGGTCCGTCCAGCGCCGCGCCTCGGTCCCGGTTGAGGTGGATAATGAACAGACCGACCTGAGGAGCGCCCGTGTCTGACCGGTTCCACCCCGCGACGTATCCCGTTCCCGCGAGCGATGCCCTTGTGGCGTTCATGCGGGAGGGCTGGTCCGACGGCGACGACCCGGTCGACCGCCTTCCGGTGGCCGACCGGGCCGCTTGGCGTCGGAGCCGGCTGGCGCAGCGGTTTGCCGGCGAGCGGATCGTCGTACCCGCCGGGCCGCTGAAGCCGCGCGCAAACGACACCGACTACCGCTTCCGCGCCGAGTCGGCACACGTCTACCTCACCGGCAACCAGTCGTCCGACGCCGTGCTCGTCCTCGACGACGGAGAGGCGACGCTCTTCTTCCGGCCCCGTCACGCCAAGGATGACGAGGCCTTCTGGCGCGACGGCCGCTACGGCGAGACGTGGGCGGGTCGTCGACGGTCGCTCGCGGAGGCCGAGGAGCTCTACGGCGTCCGGTGCCGGCACATCTACGACCTCCCGGAGGCGCTCGAGGCTCTTGGACAGGCGCTCGTGCTCCGAGGGGTCGACGCCGATGTCGACGCGCTGGTGGCGCCGCACCCGGAGGCGAGAGCCGACGCGGAGCTTGCGACCTACCTTTCGGAGATGCGCCTGGTCAAAGATGACTGGGAGGTCGGCGAGCTGCAGGACGCCATCGACTGCACCACGCGCGGGTTCGAGGACGCCGTCCGCGCGTGGGCCGACGTACGACGCTGGGGCGAGCGCTGGATCGAAGGGACCTTCTGGCGGCGGGCTCGGGCGGAAGGCAACGACGTCGGCTACGAGAGCATCTGCGCCGGCGGGCCACACGCGACGACTCTCCACTGGATCGAGAACGACGGCCCGATATCCCCAGGCTCGCTCGTGCTCCTTGACATGGGAATCGAGAATCGGTCCCTCTACACGGCCGACATCACCCGTACGCTCCCGGTCGACGGAGTCTTCACGAGCGAGCAGCGGGACCTCTATGCTCTCGTCTTCGCAGCGCAGGAGGCCGGGATCGCCGCAGTCCGCCCAGGTGCCGGGTTCCGTGACTTCCACGTGGCCGCCCAAACGGTACTGGCGCACGGGCTCTCCGACATGGGTCTGCTGCCCTGCTCTGCCGAGGAGTCCCTGGAGAAGGACAGCAAGCTGCACACCCGCTGGACGCTCCACGGCACCGGGCACATGCTCGGTCTTGACGTGCACGACTGCGCGGCCGCTCGCGAGGAGAACTACCTCGAGGGCAAGCTCGAGGCCGGGATGGTGCTCACCGTGGAGCCGGGCATCTACTTCCAGGCATCGGACCTGCTCGCGCCGGAGGCGCTGCGGGGGGTAGGGATCCGGATCGAGGACGACGTGCTCGTCACCGATGACGGCTGCCGTAATCTCTCGGCTGGGCTGCCCCGAACCGCCGAGGCCGTCGAGTCGTGGATGGCAGACCTGCTGCCGTAAAGGCGAATACCGTGCAGCTGACCATCCGCCCGGCCCGGCCCGACGAGGCTTCCGCCATTGCGGCCCTCGTCGAGGAGAGCTACCAGCACTACGTGCCACGCATCGGGCTGCGTCCCGCGCCGATGGACGCCGACTACGACGCCGACGTGATGAGCCAACGCGTGTGGGTGGCTGAGCACGACGGTGCAGTGAGCGGCGTCATCGTCATCGGCGTCGAGGACGGCCATCTGCTCGTTGACAACGTGGCGGTGTCGCCGCCGTACCAAGGGCAGGGGATCGGCTCGCGACTGCTCGACCTTGCCGAGGACCAGGCCCGCTCGGCCGGCATCACCGAGATCCGGCTGTTCACCCACGAGAAGATGCACGAGAACATCGCGTACTACGGCCGGCGCGGTTACGTCGAGACCCACCGGCAGCAGGAGAACGGCTTCAGCCGGGTGTTCTTCAGCAAGTACCTCACCTGACTTTGGCCCGGTTTCCCTGGTCAGCTCGGCAATATCAACGCAGGTGCGTGGATGTGTTCCGCAGCCCAGCGTGAGCCGCCACGTCACACGAGTATCGCGGGAGCCGCTGCGGTCACGGCGCCCTTGTGCCGCCGACGCGAGAGAAGATCCCGGCGGACCCTTGCGCCGTCGTACCCCAGGTCGTCAAAACTCTCGGATCGTCGTACCGAAACTCTCGGATCGTCGTGCCGAAACTCTCGGATCGTCGTGCCGAAACTCTCGGATCGTCGTACCGAAACTCTCGGATCGTCGTACCGAAACTCTCGGATCGTCGTGCCAAAACTCTCGGATCGTGGTGCCGAAACTCCCGGATCGTGGTGCCGAAACTCTCGGATCGTCAGAGGTAGAGGCCGGTGGCGCCTTCTTCGACGCGTTCGGAGGCGACGGCGTGCAGGTCGCGCTCGCGGAGCAGGATGTACATGTCGCCGCGCACCTCGACCTCGGCCTTGTCCTCGGGGTCGAAGAGCACCCGATCGCCCGCCTCCACGGTGCGGACGTTGGCCCCGACACCGGCCACCCGCGCCCAGGCGAGCCGGCGGCCCATCATCGCAGTCGCCGGGATGACGATCCCGGCCGAGGACTTGCGCTCACCGGCCTCGGCGTCGAGCTGGACGAGCACCCGGTCGTGGAGCATCCGGATCGGCAGCTTCTCGACCGGAGTTGGTGTGTTCTTCGTCACCCGGCGATCCTGCGGATCACGACCACCAGGACGACGAAACCGACGACACCGCCGGCGACCTTGCCGATCGTCGCGGTGTTGGCGGAGCCGTCCTCGTTGACGAACTTCGACTTGAGGCTGTCGAGCTGGCGGGCGACGATGGTCTGAGGCTTCACGCGATAGACGAGCTGGTCGATCGTCGACGCCAGCCGCTCCCGAGTGTCGGAGATCTCGGCGGTGATCTGGTCGGGCGTCCTCGAGTCCGGGCTCGCGCTCGCGCTCACTGGTTCCTCCTGCGTTCGTATGCGAGGGGCAAGTCTTACATGTCTCACGGTACGCTGCTGCCGCCCCCGCCTTTCAGTCGATGCAAAGAGGAAGCCGCCGTGACCCGACTCCAAACAGGTGACCTGGCACCGGACTTCACCCTCTCAGACGACCACGGCAACCAGGTCAGTCTGCAGGACTTCCGCGGCCGCAAGGTTGTGCTCTACGTCTACCCGGCCGCCATGACCCCCGGTTGCACCAGCCAGGCCTGCGACTTCCGCGACTCGCTCGACTCGCTCGCTGCTGCCGGTTTCGCCGTGCTCGGCCTCTCCCCCGACTCTCCCGGCAAGCTCGCGAAGTTCCGCGAGCGTGACAGCCTGACGTTCCCCTTGCTGTCAGACGCTGACAAGCAGGTGCTCGGGGCCTACGACGCCTATGGCGAGAAGAAGCTCTATGGCAAGACCGTCATGGGGGTGCTCCGCTCGACGTTCGTCATCGCGGAGGATGGCACGATCGAGCAGGCGATGTACAACGTACGCGCGAAGGGTCACGTCGCCAAGCTGCGCAAGGAGCTCGGCGTCTGAACCCACAACACCTCCCCGCCTAGACTCGGGGAGTCTGGCCAGAGTGGTGGAATTGGCAGACACGCGGGCTTTAGGTGCCCGTGCCCTTTGGGCGTGAGGGTTCGAGTCCCTTCTCTGGTACGACGAGAGCGTGTGCTCCGTGGCTATCCGGCTGACAGCAGGGCACGCGCCTCACGAGCGATCTGCAGGTCCTCCCGCGCAGCCACCACCACGATGCGCACGGCACTCCCGACGGCCGTCACGTCGCAGTCGTCGGAGGCGCTGTCGTTGCGAGTCGCGTCGACCTTCACGCCGAGGTAGTCAAGCCGGGCGGCCGCGCGCCGGCGTACCCGGGGTGAGTGCTCGCCCACCCCGCCGGTGAACGCGAGGACGTCGAGGCCGCCGATGGCCGCCGTCATGGCGGCGATGCCGGCGACCAACCGGTGAACATAGACATCGAGGGCGAGCGCGGCCGTCGCGTCGCCGGCGTCGACCGCAGCCTCGACCTCTCGCATGTCGCCCGTCCCCGCGAGCGCCAGCAGACCGGAACGCTCCTCCAGCGCAGTCGCCACGCTGCGCGACGTGAGGCCCTCATGCTCCTCGAGCCATAGCACCAGTCCGGGGTCGACGGACCCCGAGCGAGTTGCCATCACCAGCCCCTCCAGCGGCGTGAATCCCATCGTGGTGTCCACGCTGCGACCGCCGGCCACCGCCGCGAGCGAGGCGCCCGCGCCGAGATGACACGTGACCACGCGAAGCTCCTCAAGAGGTCGCCCGACGATCTCAGCGACCCGGTGCGCGCAGTATGCGTGGGAGAGCCCGTGGAAGCCGTAGCGGCGGATGCCATAGCGTTCGCGCCACTCGAGCGGAACCGCGTAGGTCGCCGCAGCTGCCGGGATCGACGTATGAAACGCCGTGTCGAAGCAGGCCACGGCCTCGATATCGGGCAGCACGGCGGTCACCGCGTCGAGCGCGGCGAGTGACTTCGGCTGGTGCAGCGGAGCCAGGTCAGTCAGCTCTCGAAGCCGAGCCCGCACCTCGTCGTCGACCCTCACAGGTCCCGTGAACGTCGTACCGCCGTGCACGACCCGATGCCCGACCACGTCGGGCCGTTCCCAGGACGCGAGGATCTTGGTCAACCGTGTCGTGTCGAGCCCTTCGCTGCCCGCGGGAAGGTCGTTGCTCGCTTCGACGACGTCCTCACGGAGAAGCCGGAGCTTCAGGCTCGACGATCCCGCGTTGACGACGAGAGTCCGCACCGCTCAGTCCCGTCCGGGCCAGGTCCAGTTCGCGATGACCGGATCGTCCTCGCCGTGCTCGCGGGTGTAGGCCCGGGCGGCTAGCCGTGCGTCCGACATCTGCTGACGGAGGTTCGCTGCCCGGCTACCGAGTGTTGGCACCCGGTCGATGACGTCCATGACGATGTGGAAGCGGTCGAGGTCGTTCAACATCACCATGTCGAACGGCGTCGTCGTGGTGCCTTCTTCCTTGTAGCCGCGCACGTGCATGTTGTGGTGGTTCGTACGACGGTAGGTCAGCCGGTGGATCAGCATCGGGTAGCCGTGATAGCCGAAGATGACCGGCTTGTCCTTCGTGAACAGCGCGTCGTAGTCCCGATCGGAGAGCCCGTGCGGGTGCTCGGCCTCCGGTTGCAGCCGCATCAGGTCGACGACGTTGATCACTCTGACCTTCAGCTCGGGCAGGTGGATGCGCAGCAGGTCGGCGGCCGCCACGATCTCCAGCGTGGGGGTGTCGCCGGCGCATGCGAGGACGACATCGGGCTCGCCGTCGGTATTGCCCGCCCAGGGCCAGATGCCCAGCCCGCGCGTGCAATGGGCGATCGCCTCGTCCATCGACAGGTAGGTGAGCGCCCGCTGCTTGCCCGCGACGATGACGTTGACGTAGTGCCGGCTGCGCAGGCAGTGGTCGGCGACCGACAGCAGCGTGTTGGCGTCCGGGGGCAGGTAGACCCGGACGATCTCGGCCTTCTTGTTGACGACGTGGTCGATGAAGCCTGGGTCCTGGTGGGAGAGTCCGTTGTGGTCCTGCCGCCAGACGTGGGAGGAGAGCAGGTAGTTCAGCGACGCGATCGGCGCCCGCCAGGGGATCCGATTCGTCGTCTTGAGCCACTTCGCGTGCTGGTTGAACATCGAGTCGACGATGTGGATGAATGCCTCGTAGCAGTTGAAAAGCCCGTGGCGACCCGTGAGCAGATAGCCCTCCAGCCAGCCCTGGCACAGATGCTCCGACAGCACCTCCATCACCCGGCCGTCCGGTGAGAGATGGTCGTCCCCTGCGAGGGTCACGGCGTCCCAGGCGCGGTCGGTCTCCTCGAACACCGCCGAGAGCCGGTTGGACGCCGTCTCGTCTGGACCCATGATGCGGAAGCGGTCGGGGTTGGCGGCGATCACGTCACGCAACATCCCACCGAGCACGCGGGTCGCTTCGCTGGACTCGACGGCCGGTCTTTCGACGTCGACGGCGTAGTCCCTGAAGTCCGGCATGGCAAGGTCGCGCAGCAGCGTTCCCCCGTTCGTGTGCGGGTTCGCGCTCATGCGGCGCTGACCTCGGGGGGCGAGCGCCCGCAGCTCGGGGACCAGCCGGCCGGCCTTGTCGAACAGCTCCTCCGGCCGGTAGCTGGTCATCCACTCCTCGAGCAGCTTGCGGTGCTCCGCATTGGTGCGCGTCTCGGCGAGCGGGACCTGGTGGGACCGGAACGTCCCCTCGACCGGGAGACCGTCGACCACCTTGGGGCCGGTCCAGCCCTTCGGCGTCCGGAGCACGATCATCGGCCACGGCGGCCGGGTGCCCGGAGCCACCGAGCCGCCGGACGCCGCTGCCTCCCGAGCCTCCTGCTGGAAGCCGGCGATGTCGTTGAGCACGCCGTCGAGGGTCGACGCGAGCTGCTGGTGCACCGCCATCGGGTCGTCTCCGACGACGAAGTGAGGCGTGTATCCGTAGCCGCGCATCAGGGCCGCCAGCTCGTCGTCCGGGATGCGGGCGAGCACCGTCGGGTTGGCGATCTTGTAACCGTTGAGATGCAGCACCGGAAGGACTGCGCCGTCCGACACCGGGTTGAGGAACTTGTTGGAATGCCAGCTCGCCGCCAGCGGGCCGGTCTCCGCCTCGCCGTCCCCGACGACGCAGCACACCAGGAGGTCGGGGTTGTCGAACGCCGCGCCGTAGGCATGCACGAGGGCGTAGCCCAGCTCGCCGCCCTCGTGGATGGAACCCGGCGTCTCGGGTGCCACGTGGCTCGGGATGCCACCAGGGAACGAGAACTGCCGGAACAGCCGCCGTAGGCCGTCCTCGTCCTCCGCGATGGAGGAGTAGATCTCCGAGTAGGTGCCTTCGAGGTAGGCGTTGGCCACCAGACCGGGACCGCCGTGGCCGGGTCCGGTCACGAACATCGCGTTGAGGTCCCGTTGCCGGATCGCCCGGTTCAGGTGAACGTAGAGGAGGTTGAGACCCGGCGTGGTGCCCCAGTGACCGAGCAGTCGCGGCTTCACATGCTCGGGCAGGAGCGGCTGGCGCAGCAAGGGGTTGTCCATCAGATAGATCTGCCCCACGGAGAGGTAGTTCGCCGCGCGCCAGTAGGCGTCGATGAGCTCCAGCTCATAACGGCTGTACGGGCGGCCGGTCGGCTCAGGAACCTCGTGGGATGTGGTCACAGGCCACATTGTGCAGAGCGCCGCCGACGACTCGGTCGGGGCCCCCCGTCTCAGCCTGTCGGCGGTACGTCGGCCGCGCGGTCCTCCAAGAACTCTGGGGCACCGGTCTGGCTTAGCGGTACTCGCCATCGGACGGTCGTGCCGTCGCCTGGAGCGGACTCGACGTGACAGATACCGCCGCGGGTCGCCGCGCGCTGCCGCATGTTGCGCAGGCCGCTCTCGTGGTCGGGGGTCGCGAATCCTCGTCCGTTGTCGTGCACCTCCGCCTGGAGGTAGAGCCTGCCAGCGGAGCGCTCGACCGACACCCGCACGTTGACCCGCGAGGCAGATGCGTGCCGGGCGGTGTTGGACAGTGACTCCATCAGCACGGCGGTGAGGTCCGGGCGGAGGGTGTCAGGGACGACCGAGTCGAGGGGGCCCTCCAGCTTCAGCTCCGGACGTAGGCCGAGGCTCGCTCGCGAGATCTCGACGAGCTCGCGAACCTGCGCTCCGAGCCCACCCGCCATCCCGTCGTGGCTGAGCTCGAAGATGGTGCCGCGGATGTCGGCGATCGTCGTGTCGAGATCTGCGACGGCGCCGCGCAGCCGGTCGACGACCTCGGGGTCGGATGAGCGTCGCAGGGTGCTCTGCAACGTCAGGCCGGTGGCGAAGAGACGCTGGATCACCACATCGTGCAGGTCGCGGGCGATCCGGTCGCGGTCTGCGAGCACCGCCAGCGCCGCCCGGTCATCCTGCGCCTGGGCCCGGTCGAGGGCGATGGCCGCCTGTGCCGCGAAGCCGTGCAGCGCCTGCACGTCGTCCTCGCTTGGCGAGCGGCCGACGCCCGCGCTCGTCGTACCGACGAGCAGTGCACCACCCGCACCACCCGGCCCGGTGAAGGGCACCAGCATCGCGCTGACGAGCGAGTCGAGTCCCGGGATCCGGAGCCCTTCGGCCAGCCGCACCGTCGCGGCCCGGTCGACGACGTCCGCCAAGGCGCCTTCACGAAGGAGAGTCTCCGCGACTGGACCCTCCATGTCGCCGTCCAAGGCTCGGATGTGCAGTCTCCCGTCGTCGCGTTCGAGCACCACCAGCGCGATATCGGCAGCAAGCACCTCCCGAGCCCTGGACGTCACCAGATGGAGGGCGGTCTCGAGGTCGACTCGGCGCAGGAAGGCCTGCTGGATACGCAGCGTGGCATCGAGCCATTGCTCGCGACGGCGGACAGTGCCGAAGAGCCTGGCGTTCTCAACCGCGACACCGGCGGCAGCGGCGAGTGCCACCACGGCGTACTCGTCCTCCTCGGTGAAGTCGCCACCGCCTGCCTTGTCGGTCAGGTAGAGGTTGCCGAACACCCGGTCCCCCACTCTGACCGGAACGCCGAGGAACGAGCTCATCGGAGGATGGTGAGGGGGAAAGCCGTAGAACCTGGGGTGCTCGCGCAGGTCATGGAGTCTGAGCGGTTTGGGCTCGGTGATGAGCAGACCGAGGATGCCATGGCCGGACGGAAGGGGGCCGATCTGTGCCGTCTGCTCCTCGTTGATGCCGTGGGTGATGAACTCCGACAGTCCATCACCGTCCTGGTCGATCACGCCCATGGCGACATAGCGGGCGGACGCGAGATCCGCGGCTGCCGCGACGATGCGCTGCAACGTCTCGCGCAGGTCTAGGCTGCCGGCGACTGCCGTGACCGCATCGAGCAGCGAGCGCACGCGCCCTTCCGCCTCCACCACGCCCTCAACACGGGACAGGACGCGGCGCAGCAGGTCCTCGAGGGGCTCCTCGCGCGCACTCACGTCGTTGAGTCTAGGTCCGCGGGCGCCGCGACCTCTCTTACGAGGCTCGAGCCGGACGACTGTCGGCCGCTACCGCAGCCCGGGATGACGGCTGACGATGGGCTGGTGCTGCCACCAGCGTTCGGCCTGGTGGTAGCGGCCGGCCGCGTAGAGGCCGAGGAGGAACGCGACGAACGCTGCCACGGAACCCCCCGCAAGATAGAGCTTGCTCCGATCGTTGCCTGTGGTCATGGGTTCTCTCCTGGCGGATGGTGACGGGGCTGCTGGGGCCAAGCCTATGATGCCGTGCCCCACGGGAACAGGTACTCGGTTTCGTCAACCACGGCCAGACGACGAGGGTATGGCGCACCAGTCCCGCCGACACACCGGACCTTTTCCGCGGCTACTTCAGGATGGGGGACCGCTGCGTGAAGGACAGGCGCTCCCACCAGCGACCCAGCCCGATGTAGCGGCCGGCGCTGTAGAGGCCTAGCAGGATGCAGACCAGCATGCCGATCGTGTGCTCGTCGAACAGCGGGTTGTTGGCCGGCGTCAGGACGACACTCCACATCATCAGGAAGAGCAGCGCACCCGCGGCACTCCCGATGCGCATGAAGATGCCGAAGGTCAGCGCAGTGCCGATACAGAACAGAGCGCCCATGAACATCACGTCGGCGAACCAGGTGCCGGCGAGCGTGTGGTAGACGCCCTCGAAGGGGCCCTTGGCGGCATAGGCGAGGAAGCCGTTCGTGGGGCTGCCACCATGGATCCACGCATCGGTGCCGAACCTGGTGGTGACACCGGTGTCGGCGTTCACTCCGGTCGACCAGCCGAGGCCGAGAAGCTTGTCGAAGAAGGCCCACAGGAACGAGAAGCCTACGACGATTCGCAGTGCGCCGAACACGTAGTGGCCGATGGCGTTCACGGGCTGTTCGGTCGTGGTGACGTCGACGTGACCGGCCACCAGCGGTTGCTCGGGATTATGGGTCGTGGTCATGGCATCTCCTGATGGGCATGTTAGGGAAGGCTGTCTTACCTGGACCCAACCTGGCCTGCCGAGTCGACTTCGCGCATCAGGACGAGGACCCCACTTCAGGGGGCTTAGGTCCCAGGCCCGCTGGACCTCTGGCACTGACCGACCACGTGCACCACGCCCACGATGGACCCAGGAGGTCACACCATGAACGAGAGCCGTGCGCCCATCGTCGTCGGGGTGGACGAAACCCCAGCGGCACAGACCGCCTTACGCTTCGCACTCCACGAAGCCAGTCGACGCGGGAGTGCCCTCGATGTCGTGACCGCCTGGCGCTGGCAGCCGACGACGCAGGACCCGAGCCCGCAAGACTCGCGGGAGGTGGCCCGCGCGGAGGCCCAGGGCATTCAGGACCGAGCCGTGGCCCTGGCTCTCGAAGGAATGGACGGCTCGCCCGTGCTGTCCCGTCAGGTGGTCGAAGGTGATCCCGCCGACGTGCTGCTGCGGGTGTCACGCGCTGCCGACTATCTCGTCGTCGGCAGCGGCCGGAAGGGGCCGGTCAAGCGGATGCTGCTCGGCTCCGTCAGTGCCGACTGCGTCCGGAAGGCCATCTGCCCCGTCCTGGTGGTGCCGGCACCTCTCGCCCAGGACAGACACGGCGACCTGGTGATGAGCGCTCAGGAGTGACGTTCATCCCAGGCCAGTGGTGGATCGATCGGCGTGGTGACGGTCCGCTGCGTGGCGATCCGGATCGGGACGATCCGCGGCGGCGGACAATCGGCGGCTAGTGTTCCTGGCCGGTCGCCGGGTGCAGCTTGGCCGCCAGGACCGCCGCCTGGGTACGCCGCTCGAGGCCTAGCTTGGCGAGGATGCTGGATACGTAGTTCTTCACGGTCTTCTCCGCGAGGAACATCGTCTCGGCGATCTGCCGGTTGGTCATCCCCTCCGCGATGTGTCCGAGGATCTTGCGCTCCTGCTCGGTCAGCGACCGGAGCTCGTCCGGCTGGTCACTCCCTCTGCGGAGCCTCTCGAGGACGCGGTGCGTCACGGCAGGGTCCAGCAGTGACTGGCCGCTGGCCACCTGGCGAACCGCCTCGACGAGGTCGTTGCCCCTGATCTGCTTGAGGACGTAACCGGCCGCGCCGGCCATGATGGCGGCGAACAGCGCGTCGTCGTCGTCGTACGACGTCAGGATCAGGGCATGGATCGAGGGGTCGATCGAACGGATGTCGCGGCAGACGTCGATGCCGGAGCCATCCGGGAGTCGGCCGTCGAGCACCGCGACGTGCGGGTGCAGTGCCGGGATGCGGGCGGCGGCCTCGCGCGCGAGCCCCGCCTCCCCCACCACGACGATGTCGGGCTCGGCCTCGAGCAGCTCACGGAGTCCGCGGCGGACCACCTCATGATCGTCGAGCAGGAACACGCGGATGACGTCAGGGTCTGGCATAGCATCCTTCATACCCGCCGCTCCGCGGACGTGCCAGCGACGAACGGGACTGTTGGACGGGACCTTCGGCCCTATACCGGAGGGCGACTACCGCACCGGGCCTTGACTCGCCCACCGGGCGACCACCGGCGCGATCGCCCGGAGCGCCTTGCCACGATGGCTGATCGCGTCCTTCTCGGCGTCGGGAAGCTCGGCCGTCGTGCGGCTGCCACCGTCGGGTACGAACAGCACGTCGTAGCCGAAACCACCCGTCCCACGGAGCTCGCGGATGACCTGGCCGGGCATCTCCCCCAACGCGATCTCCTCGACCCCGCCTGGTGCACAGAAGGCGACGGCGCACCTGAACTGGGCGCCACGCCGGACATCAGGAGTGTCCTCGAGCTGCTCGAGGAGGAGGGCGTTGTTGGCGGCGTCGACCTTCGCCCGCCCGGCCCAGCGGGCCGACAGCACCCCAGGCATCCCCCGCAGGGCGTCGACGCAGAGGCCACTGTCGTCCGCCAGCGACGGCAGCCCCGTCGCCTGCAGACCCGCACGGGCCTTGATGAGGGCGTTGCCCTCGAAGCTGGGTTCGGTCTCGGCCGGCTCGTCGTACGACGGAACGTCCGCGAGCCCGAGCACCTCGATGCCCGGGACGGCGCTGTTCAGGATCCGGCGCAGCTCCTCGAGCTTCTTCGAGTTGCGCGACGCCAGGAAGACCCGGGTCACGACGCGAGCGCCTCCTGCTGCATCCGAGTCAGATCGGCGCATCCCTTGACGGCGAGCTCGAGAAGCGCGTCGAGCTCCGCGCGGCCGAACGGGTCGGCCTCCGCCGTGCCCTGCACCTCGACGTAGCGCCCGTCGCCGGTCATCACGACGTTCATGTCGGTCTCCGCCCGCACGTCCTCCTCGTATGGCAGGTCGAGACGCGGCTCGCCGTCGACCAGCCCCACGGAGACCGCGGCCACGGAGCCACGCAACGGCTCGCCCTTGAGCGCGCCTCGGCCGCGGAGGTGCTGCACCGCGTCGGCGAGGGCGACGTAGGCACCGGTGATGGATGCGGTGCGGGTGCCGCCGTCGGCCTGGAGGACGTCGCAGTCGAGCACGATCGTGTTCTCACCGAGCGCCCGGTAGTCGATGACGGCGCGGAGCGACCGGCCGATGAGCCGTGAGATCTCGTGGGTACGGCCCCCGATGCGGCCTTTGACGGACTCACGGTCGGACCGGGTGTGGGTCGAGCTCGGCAGCATCGCGTACTCGGCGGTCACCCAACCGAGCCCGCTGTCCTTGCGCCACCGAGGGACGCCGGTGGTGGCGCTGGCGACACACAGCACCCGGGTGCGGCCGAACTCGACGAGCACAGAGCCGGCTGCGTGGTCGAGCCAGTTCCGGTTGAGGGTGATGGGGCGCAGTTCGTCGGCCGCACGGCCGTCAGCTCGGGTCATGGCGCCGACCCTATCGCCGGGCTCGAGACGGGCCGGACCCGATCGGCCGCGCCCATCAGGGGCCCCTGCCCGGTGGCCAGCCCGGTGGCCAGCCCGGTGGCCAGCCCGGTGGCCATATCCGGTCGCCGCGCATCGCCGGCTCGGCGGCCCCGGACGAACTGCCGTGACGGGTTTGGCGTGACGGGTTTGGCGTGACGGGTTTGGCCGACTCGGGACGATAATCAGAATGTGAGCGAATCCGTGTCTGCCGTCCCCGATGCGGACGCGCTGCTCACGCTTTACGACGAGGCACTGCCCGTCGTCTACGGATACCTGCTCACCCGCTGTGGACAACGCGAAGAGGCGGAGGATCTGACGACGGAGACGTTCATGGCCGCGGTCGACGCCGTACGACGTCAGACCGTCCCTGACCTCACCACCCGCTGGCTCATCGGCGTCGCTCGACACAAGCTGGCCGACCACTGGCGACGATCCGCACGCGACCAGGCTCGGCTGAGCGCCATCCGAGGCAGCCTAGGGGACCAGCTGGTCGACCCGTGGGACGTGGAGCTCGACCGGGTGGTCGCCGAGGAGACGCTCGCCGGGCTCACCCCGCTGCACCGGCTCGTCCTCACGCTCCGCTACGTGGACGACCTGCCCGTTGCGGAGACGGCCGAGGTGATCGGCCGCAGTCTGGCAGCGACGGAGTCGCTCCTGACGAGGGCGAAGGCCGCTTTCCGCGAGGCCTACCCCTCCGAGGACACGACGGAAGGAGGGGCGACATGAGCGACCCGCTGGACATCCTGCGACGTGAACCGAGCGCCGTCTTCCCCGACCCGGAGTTCGCCGACCGGCTGCGCGCACGGCTCACGCGCGCCCTCGACCCCCAGGAAGCCGACTATCACCTAGGAGCAGACATGAGTCCCACCCCCGCGTCCTCGACCGCCAGTCAACCTGCCGAGACGGCAAGGCCGGCCGAGAGGGACGCGGCCGAGGCGGCAACGCCGGCCGAGGCGGCAACGCCGGCCGAGGCGGCAACGCCGGCGATGGTGCCCTACCTCGCCGCCCAGGGCGCTCGAGAGGCCATCGACTGGTACACCGACGTGTTCGGCGCCACCCTCGCCGGCGACCCGATCGTGATGCCCGACGGCCGCATCGGCCACAGCGAGCTGCACATCGGACGAGCCGTCATCTACCTCTCCGATGCACACCCCGAGATCGGTGTTGTCGCGCCGACGGCGGGCGAGGCCTCGGTCAGCCTGATGCTGACAGTCGACGACGCGGACGCCGTACTCGCTCGTGCACAGCGAGCCGGTGGCCGAAGCGACCGAGAGCCCTACGACGCCTACGGGCGGCGCAACGCGTGGATGATCGACCCGTTCGGGCATCGCTGGGGACTGAACAGCCCGATTCGAGGCTGACGGTACGACGGCCCCAGGCCCTGCGGATTCGTCCGGTCACGACGCAACGCAACCATCCGAGAGTTTCGGCACCACCATCCGAGACTTCCGGCACCACCATCCGAGAGTTCCGGTACGACGATCCGAGACTTCCGGCACCACCATCCGAGAGTTCCGGCACCACCATCCGAGAGTTCCGGCACGACGATCCGAGACTTCCGGCACCACCATCCGAGAGTTCCGGCACCACCATCCGAGAGTTCCGGTACGACGATCCGAGACTCCCGGCATCGGCATGGCCGGCTGCGGGGTCCCCTCTGTCAAGCGGCGTGCGTTGGTCGGGACGTGAAGAACAGCGGTGACGGCGGCTTTCGAGCTGCTCGTGTTGGTATGGCGCCGCGCGTCTGGGCCGGTGAACACAATCACGTTCGCAAACAAAGAAGTTCGGCGCCAGTGCGACGGAACCACCTCGAGGGCCGTTGCGTCACTGCCGTTGTTCACGTCCCGAGCAACGCACGCCGCCTGAAGGAAGCGACCCGCAATCGGGCTGTGCCGCAGGGTCGGATCGTGGTGCCGGAACTCTCGGATCGTCGTACCAAAACTCTCGGATCGTCCTACCAAAACTCTCGGATCGTGGTGCCGGAACTCTCGGATGGTCCTGCCAAAACTCTCGGATCGTACGTACCAAAACTCTCGGATCGACGTGCCAAAACTCTCGGATCGTCCTACCAAAACTCTCGGATCGTCGTACCAAAACTCTCGGATCGTCGTACCAAAACTCTCGGATCGTGGTGCCAGAACTCTCGGATCGTGGTGCCAGAACTCTCGGATCGTGGTGCCAGAACTCTCGGATGGTCGGGAGGTAGCAGAGCAGGCTGGGTCAGAGGTGGTAGGACAGGCCGGGGCGCGCCACCGACAGCGCGCCGGTGAAGTGCGGCTCGGCGTCGGCAAGCACCCGGTCGCGGTCGACCCAGGGCTGGACGTGGGTCAGCAGCAGCTGACCGGCGCCGGCGCGCGTGGCGATTTCGGCCGCCTCCCGCCCCGACATGTGCAGGTGCTCGGGCTTCTCCCCGTTCTCGAGGAACGTCGCCTCCGCGAGCAGCAGGTCGCAGCCGACGGCGATCGACTCCAACGCGTCGCACGGTCCGGTGTCACCGGAGTAGACCAACGTCCGCTCGTCGGCGGTGACGCGGATCGCGTAGGCGTCCACCGGGTGGTCGACGTTGGTGGTGTCGATGCGGAACGGGCCGATGTCGACGGGCTTGCCGTCGTACTCGCGGAAGTCGAACTCGGCGGTCATGCCCGGCTCGGGGGCGATGTCGTAGGCACGCGCCATCCGGCCGGCCACCCCCGGTGGACCGAAGACCGGGATCGAGCCCAGGTGGCCGCTCGGGTGGTATTTCCGCACCACATAGAAGCCGCAGAGATCGAGGCAGTGGTCGGCGTGCAGGTGAGTGAAGGCCACCGCGTCGATGGTGCGGAGGTCGACGTAGTTCTGCAGCGCGCCGAGGGCGCCGCTGCCGAGGTCGAGCAGCAACCGGAAGTCGCGACCGTGATACGCCGTCTCGACCAGGTAGCACGAGGCCGGCGAGTCCGGGCCGGGAAAGGAGCCGGAGCAGCCGACGACGGTGAGCTTCATACGCCGACCCACGCGAACTGGTCGACGAGCTCGAGCTCCGGGCCGAGGAACCGCCGCCCGATCTCCCGGAACTCCCCCGGCTGCCCGGTCGTCAGGAACCGGTGGGTCGGCTCCGGCAGCCCTGCAGGTCGCTGCAGACCTTCGCGGAGAAGCAGCGCGTAGACGTCCTTGGCGGTCTCCTCCGCGCTCGAGACGAGCGTCACGTCGGTGCCGAGGACGTAGGAGATCACCCCCGTGAGCAGTGGGTAGTGCGTGCAGCCAAGGATCAGCGTGTCGATCTGCGCGCCGAGCAGCGGATCGAGGTAGCCGTGGGCGACCGCCAGCAGGTCGGCCCCGCTGGTGACGCCGCGCTCCACGAACTCCACGAACTGCCCGCACGCCTGGGTGGTGAGGATGACCTGGGGCGCGGCCGCGAACGCGTCGTCGTAGGCCCTCGAGGCCCGCGTCGCCGGCGTGCAGATGACCCCCACCCGGTTGTTGCGGGTGGCGGCGACGGCGCGCCGCGTTGCGGGGAAGATCACCTCGACGACCGGCACCGGGTAGCGCTCTCGAGCGTCCCGCAACATCGCGGCGCTCGCGGAGTTGCACGCGATCACCAGCGCCTTGACCCCCTTGTCAACGAGGTGGTCGAGACATTCCAACGCGTATTCGCGCACCTCGCCGATCGGCTTCGACCCGTAGGGCTGCCGTGCCGTGTCGCCGAGATAGAGGACCGGCTCGTGGGGCAGCTGGTCGAGGACGGCGCGCACCACGGTGAGACCCCCGAAACCGGAGTCGAAGATGCCGATGGGCGCGTCCGTCATCTGACCACCGTACGACGGGGAGCCCGCCATTTTGCGATTGTGCGACACACACCACACCGGCATGGACCCAACGACGGCGAGGGCCGGCCGAACGTCGCGCCGTGGTCGACACCTCGCCGGATCGGCGAGCGCGGCGGGACGGTCCTACTCGTCGAGCTGGCTGCCGCCGAAGTACATCAGGGGGTCGCTGAGCAGCTCGAGCTGAATGCCGTCGGGGTCCTTGAAGTACATCGACTCCTCGATGCCGCGGTCGGGTCCGGCATAGGTCACCCCGGCCTCGTCGAGCCGCACCTGGATCTGCTCCCACCGGTCCCGCGGCGCCGAGATCGCGATGTGCTGGACGGTGCCGAACGCCTCCACTCCAGGCTCGAGACCCAGGCCTGGGAAGTCGAAGAAACCCAGCAGAGTCTTGTTGCCGAGGTCGAAGAAGAAATGCGACGACCCGGGATAGTCGCGGTTCTCCACCAGCTCGACGAGCGGGAACCCGAGCAGGCCCTGGTAGAACTCGATCGTCTGCTCGACATCGGAGCAGATCAGCGCGAGATGGTGGATCCCGCGGCCTGGCGTCGAGGGACGCTCAGCCGTTGGCGACAGGTAGCGCTTGCGCAGCTCTGCTCGCCGGGCCTCCAGCTCGGCCAGCTCGGAATCGTTCGGCATGGTCCCGCACCTCTCTCACGACCGCTCGCGCCCCGCAAGAGCGACTGTATCCCCCGGGCGTCGTACGTCGGGTCAGTCTTCGAACGGAAGGGTCGGGTGAGGCGGCCCGTGGGCGGGGTCGACACCGTCGAAGAGGCTGCTCACCGACTCGCCGGCATGGACCCGGGAGATCGCCTCGGCGAACAGCTCCGCGACCGACCTGACCTGGAGCTCTGGCCAGTGTGTGGTCGCCGGCACCGTGTCGGTGGTGACGACCTCGCTGATCGACGGATGCCCGCGGAGCCGCTCGACGGCCTTGCCGACGAACAACCCGTGGGTGCACGCAACTGCCGCCTCGACGCAGCCGAGGTCCTTGAGCTTGTCGAGCAGCTCCACGATCGAGCCGCCGGTGGCGATCTCGTCGTCGAGGACGATGGCCCGCTTCCCGGCCACGTCCCCGACGATCGCGTCGATCACCACCGAGTCGTCTGCCAGCCGCTGCTTGCTGCCGGCGGCGACGGGAAGGCCCAGCAGCCGGGCGAACTGCGTTGCCGTCTTGGCGTTGCCGAGGTCGGGCGAGACGACCACCGTGTCGGACAGGTCGCGGTCGCGGAAGTGCTCCGCGAGTACGCCGAGCGCCGTCAGGTGATCGACCGGCACCGAGAAGAAGCCGTGCACCTGGGGCGCGTGCAACGTCATCGTCAGGATCCGATCGGTGCCCGCCGCGAGCAGCATGTCCGCGACGAGACGTCCGCCGAGGGAGATCCGCGAGGCGTCCTTCTTGTCCGACCGGGCGTAGGCATAGTGCGGGATCACGGCCGTGATCTGCGCCGCCGAGGCCCCTCGAGCCGCGTCGATCATCAGCAGCAGCTCCATCAGGTGCTCCTGGGTGGGCGGCACGAGCGGCTGCACGATGTAGACGTCACGCTGCCGGCAGTTCGCCTGCAGCTGCGCCTGCAGGCAGTCGTTGCTGAAGCGCTTGATCTCGACCGGGGAAAGCCGCACGCCGAGGTGCGAGCAGATCGCCTGCGCGAGGGCCCGGTGCGCACTGCCGCTGAAGACGACGATCTCACGCACGACCCCACCCCCAACGGGTATCCACCGGACGGTCTGCGGTCACTCTAGCCACCGCAGGGGGACGGCGACATACCGCGTCGAGGACCGGACGGCCGACACACCTGCGGCGTCGGCCACCGCTCATCGCTGCGCCGCGTCGAGCAGCGTCTCCAGCTGGTAGCCGAGCCAGCCGTAGATGCGGTAGAGGGAGCTGGCCGGGTCGTCCTCCGGGAGCGAGAGCCAGGCCAGCTCGTCGTCGTCGGCCGTCACCTCAAGCCGGGCGGCCAACGTGAGGCGGAGGTCGGTGAGGCAGCGCAGCCAGGACCGTACCTCGTCGGGACCCAGCTCGAAGTCGATCACGGCCTCCTCGTCGTCCGGGTCGACCTCTCCGATGGACCGTACGACGACGTGAGCCGCGTCGACCTTCGACCTCCGCAGTCCCTGCTCGGTGAAGCGCCGGAACTCGGCCGCCACCTCGGAGTCGTCGATGTAGGCGTCGGGCAGCAGCCGCAGCAGCGCAGGGTCGGTCGGCGGCTCCCGCGGGGAGTCCATCACGACGAGCTCCTCGAGCGGGTCGACGTCGGCGTCACCGGTGGGCTCGCCGTCGCTGAGGAGCTCGATGAGCTGCCGCGCCAGGTCGGACAGCAGCAGTCCGATGAGAGCGGGCATCTCGACGTAGACCCGGCCCTTGCGTCGCGAACGGAAGTAGCTCACTGGTCGGCCTTCTGCAGGGTCGCCCACAGACCGTAGGTATGCATCGCTTGGACGTCGCGCTCCATCTCCTCACGGCTCCCGGTCGACACGACTGCCTTGCCCTCGGTGTGCACCTGCATCATCAGCCGCTTCGCCTTGGCTTTCGAGTAGTGGAAGTACTCCACGAACACGAACGCCACGTAGGACATCAGGTTGACCGGGTCGTCCCACACGATCGTGACCCAGGGGACGTCGGGCAGCACGAACTGGTCGGTGTCGGGCCGCTCCAGCGTGGAGGACTCAGGAGTAGCGGTCATCGCCCTCATTGTCACCCATCGGCTGAGCATCGGCTGGTCACCGGTCACCGGTCACCGGGTATCGGCTGGTCACCCATCAGGTGAAGCTCGGCCCACCGCTGCCATACGCTGATCCCCGTGCACACGACGGGTCTGCTGACCGACCACTACGAGCTCACGATGGTGCAAGCGGCGCTTCGATCGGGCACCGCCGAGCGGTCGAGCGTCTTCGAGGTGTTCGCCCGCCGGCTGCCGGACGGCCGTCGTTACGGTGTCGTCGCCGGGACCGGCCGGATCCTCGATGCGCTCTCGTCGTTCCGCTTCGACTCCTCCCAGCTCGGCTGGCTCGCCGACAACGGCATCGTCGACGAGCCGACGCTGGAATGGCTGTCCCGCTACCACTTCAGTGGCACGATCTCCGGCTACGGCGAGGGCGACGCCTACTTCCCGGGCAGCCCGATCCTGGTGGTCGAGGCCAGCTTCGCCGAGGGAGTGCTGCTCGAGACGCTGATCCTGTCGATCCTCAACCACGACTCGGCCGTGGCATCAGCGGCATCTCGGATGAGCCGGGCTGCTGAGGGGCGGCCGTGCATCGAGATGGGCTCCCGCCGTACCCACGAGCGGGGAGCGGTCGCGGCCGCCCGAGCCGCCTACATCACGGGCTTCTCGGCGACCTCGAACCTGCAGGCCGGTCTCGACTACGGCGTCCCGACGGCCGGCACCGCCGCCCACTCGTTCACGCTGCTGCACGACAGTGAGCGCGACGCCTTCACGACCCAGGTCGAGACGCTCGGGCGGGGTACGACGCTGCTCGTCGACACCTACGACGTCGGGGAGGCGGTGAAGACGGCCATCGACGTCGCGGGACCCGAGCTGGGCGCGGTGCGGATCGACTCAGGCGACCTGAGCCTGCTCGCCAAGCAGGTACGCCGCCAGCTCGACGAGCTCGGTGCGACGGCGACCCGCATCATCGTGACGAGCGACTTGGACGAGTTCTCGATCGCCGGGCTCTCCGGCGCCCCCGTGGACGGCTACGGCGTGGGGACCTCCCTCGTCACCGGCTCCGGCTCCCCCACGTGCGGGTTCGTCTACAAGCTCGTCGCGCGGGCGCTGTCCGGCGAGCCAGGCGGCACGCTGCTCCCGGTCGCGAAGAAGAGCAGCCACAAGATGAGCGTGGGCGGCCGCAAATGGGCGGTCCGGCGATGTGACGCTCGCGGCAACGCCGTCGCCGAGGTGCTCGGGGTGGGCGAGCTGCCCGCCCTCGACTCGAACGAACGGCCGCTGCTCGTCCCGCTCGTGAGCGGCGGCGAGGTCGTCGGTCGGGAGACGCTCGACGACGCCCGGGCACGCCATGAACGCGCGATGGCGGAGCTGCCGGTCGAGGCCGGCAAGCTGTCGCACGGCGAGCCGGCGATCGACACCGAGTTCGTCATCCCCGACCCAGCCGCCGCCGCCCGCTCGTAGTACCCCGACGATCCGAGACTTTCGGCACCACCATCCGAGAGTTTTGGTACGACCATCCGAGAGTTTCGGCACCACCATCCGAGAGTTTCGGTACGACGATCCGAGAGTTCCGGCACCACCATCCGAGAGTTCTGGCACCACCATCCGAGAGTTCTGGTACGACGATCCGAGAGTTCCGGCACCACGATCCGAGAGTTCCGGCACCACCATCCGAGAGTTCCGGCACCACCATCCGAGAGTTCCGGCACCACCATCCGAGAGTTCCGGCACCACCATCCGAGAGTTCCGGCACCACCATCCGAGAGTTCCGGCACCACCATCCGAGAGTTCCGGCACCACCATCCGAGAGTTCCGGCACCACCATCCGAGAGTTCCGGCACCACCATCCGAGAGTTCTGGCACCACCATCCGAGAGTTCTGGCACGACGATCCGAGACTTCCGGCACCACCATGGCCGGCTGCGGGGTCCCCTCTGTCAAGCGGCGTGCGTTGGTCGGGACGTGAAGAACAGCGGTGACGGCGGCTTTCGAGCTGCTC
Source organism: uncultured Actinomycetota bacterium (assembly GCA_963820035.1). Taxonomy (GTDB): domain Bacteria; phylum Actinomycetota; class Actinomycetes; order Propionibacteriales; family Nocardioidaceae; genus JAWWPG01. Next base: position 766,013 of record CAWFYK010000002.1, read on the forward strand.
GTGTTGGTATGGCGCCGCGCGTCTGGGCCGGTGAACACAATCACGTTCGCAAACAAAGAAGTTCGGCGCCAGTGCGACGGAACCACCTCGAGGGCCGTTGCGTCACTGCCGTTGTTCACGTCCCGAGCAACGCACGCCGCCTGAAGGAAGCGACCCGCAATCGGGCTGTGCCGCAGGGTCGGATCGTGGTGCCGGAACTCTCGGATCGTGGTGCCGGAACTCTCGGATCGTGGTGCCGGAACTCTCGGATCGTACCAAAACTCTCGGATCGCCTACCGAACTCTGGATCGCTACAAAACTCTCGGATCGTATCGTCGTACCAAAACTCTCGGATCGTCGAGGGAGGGGAGGGAGGGGAGGGTCAGGTGAGGGTGGGGGACGGCGCGGCCCACTTGTCGGCGAGGGCGGTGACGACCTTCCAGTCGCGGCTCGTCGCGGCGAGCCCGGCTAGCTTCTCGATCCGCGCGTTGTTGGCCTTGGCCTCGTGGGAGGGCTTGGCGAGCCACATGTGGAGGTCGCGGCCGACCAGCTGCAGCCGCTCGCCGTCGACGTCCCAGCCGTTCAGTCGCTTCGTCGCCTCCGCTGCAGGCTCAGACCGCAGGAAGCTCAGATAGTGCCGGGCGTCGTCGCCCAGCGGGTTGTCCGGGGCGGACTCGACGATGGCCCGGAGCTGCTTCGGCGTCCGCACCAGGGCCGGCACGGCGAACCCGAGCTGCTCCTCCAGCGCCGTCTCCATCATCGTCTCCACCTTCGCGGTGGACCTGGCCCGCGAGACGACGCACACGTTGCCGCTCTGGATGTGCGTCTCCACCTCCGTGAAGCCGGCGTCGACGAGATGACCACGGAGCGCCTCCATCTTCACGAAACGGCCGCCCACGTTGACCGCTCGGAGGAACGCGATGTACGTCGCCATGGCGGCCAAGCCTACCCAGACACGGCCCGGCCCGCCGTCGGCGTCAGCCTCCCCCGAGCATCGCCTTGAGGAAGCCGACGACGTCTCACGGATGCCTCCTGGGTGCCGTGAGTGACCGTCTCTGATCTTCTGCCCGACCCCACGCCTGGTCAAGACATCGTTCCGAGACCCTTCTCTGATCGCGCGGTCAGGTGACATCGCGTCTCCGCGCTACCAGGATCGTCAGCGCCCAGCAGCCCACGACATAGCAGACCAACGTGATCAGAGAGCGGCCCTCCGTGACGCTGTCGTTGACGCCCGGTGGCGGGTCGAGCACCCGGGCCGGCATCACCGACGTCACGAGGGAGCCGGCGTTCACCCCAGGGAGTACGTCGCGAATGGGACTGAGCGCCGTCAGCACCGAGGACGCCATGCCCGAGACCAGGTTCTCGATGCCGAGCACCCAGACCACGCCCAGCCCGATCGGCAGCGCCACTCCTCGCAGGATGACACCCATGACGGCGCCCAAAGACGCCCAGACGACCAGCACGAGCCAGCCGGCGCCGATCCCGGAGACCAGGTCGCCGAGCGCGGGGAAGTTCAGCGGCTTCGTCTCGCCGAGAGCGATGGTGGTCGAGGTGACCGCACCGAACGTGAGCTGCGCCAGCACGGCCACCAGAGTTGCCGCCGCAATCGCCAGCAGCTGCCCGACCATCACGGCTGACCGCGCCGGACGCTGGGTGAGCTGGGTCTTGACCGTCCCCCAGCCGTATTCGCTCCCCGAGATCAGCGCGCCCAGCACGAGCGCCAGCGCTCCGGCGAACACGGGGAACCCGCTGAGCGTGTTGCCGACCAGCTGGGCCGGCAGCGTGGACGCCAACAGATCGGCCGGGGTGGCGCCCTCATCGAGCTTGTTTCCCCCGGTGTAGGAGAGGAACGGGATCAGGTAGCTGAAGATCTGGTTGAGCACGATGGCAGCGACCAGCAGCACCCAGGCGGCCGGCCGGCGTACCAGCTTGAACAGCTCTGCCCTGCTCACAGCGACGATGTCAGACATGGTGCACCTCGCGATCTGTCCCGATGTCCGTCGACGTCGCCGTCGACGTGGCCTCGTCATGGTGTCCGGTCATCTCCATGAAGACGTCCTCGAGCTCGCGCTCCTCGCGCCTCAGCTCGGTGACGGCGATTCCGGCGGTGACGAGACAGCGCGCCAGCTCGGCCGTATGTCGGCTGTCCATCTCGACCCGGAGGGTGCCGTCCACGACCCGCACGGACCGCACCTCGGGCCTGGCCTCGACCAGCTCGCGAGCCCGATCGGACGGCGCCGCGGACACGACGAGCTCGCCGTGTCCGCGCAACTCGTCGACGGAGCTCTCCGCGATGATCCGGCCGCGATCGATGACGGCGACGCGGTCGCAGATCTGCTGCACCTCGCCCATCAGGTGGCTCGAGAGCAGCACGGTCCGACCCTCCGCTCCCAGGCGGCGGATCAGTCCCCTCATGTCGCGCATGCCGGCCGGGTCCAGCCCGTTGGTCGGCTCGTCAAGCACGACGACCTGCGGGTCCTTCAGGAGTGCCGCGGCGACTCCGAGCCGCTGCTTCATCCCGAGGGAGTACGTCGCATAGCGGTCATCGCCTCGCTCGGTCAGCGACACCAGGCTCAACGCCTCCTCTATCGCAGCGGACGGGAGGCCGCCGTAGCGGGCCAGCACCCGCAGGTTGTCCCGGCCGGACAGGAAGGGGTAGAACGCGGGCCCCTCAATGAGGGCACCGACTCTCGCCAGCGCCTCCGATGTCCCCGGGTTCTGACCGAGCACGGAGACGGTGCCGCCTGTTGGCCTGATCAGCCCGAGCAGCATCCGCAGTGTCGTGGTCTTCCCTGCGCCGTTCGGGCCGAGGAAGCCGTAGATCTCGCCGCTTCGCACGGTGAGGCTGATCGAGTCCACTGCGCGGATCTCACCGCGACGGCGGGCTCCTTGATTGCCTCGACGGCGTTTCCGTGAAGCGCCATAGGTCTTCGACAGGTCGTGCGCGACAACGGTGTCGGTCATCGCTGCTCCTTCAGCACGGCAAGACGTTCGCGGTACTCCTGCTCGTCGATCTCACCGGCGGCATAGCGCTCGGCCAGCCGTGCCTGGCCAGCCTGGCTGCCGGCCATCCGGAAGCGCCGACGACCGCCGACCACAAAGAACCAGATGACGGCACCGAGGAAGAGCAACCACAGCAGCGGGAACACCGGCCACCAGGCCGGTCCGTTCCACTGGTCGGAGTGGGCGAGCAGGGTCGGGTTCGCAAGAAGCAGCATCGAAGACTCCAGAAGTGAGGGAAAGGAACGCCTCCAAGCCTGTCCAGCAAGGCCCCTGCCGTCGTCGCCCCTCGGACGCGACCAAGGCTGCCGCGGTGGGCGCAGGTGCGCGTCGGCCGACTACGCCGATGGGAGTAGTCGGCAGTGCCAGCCCGGCCGGACGACGTACGACGGGGTGGTCAGCCCGACCAGCCGGGCCGGACAAGCCCGCTCTCGTAGGCCATCACGACGAGCTGGGCCCGGTCGCGCGCCTGCAGCTTCGTCATCGCGCGGCTCACGTGGGTCTTGGCGGTCGCCGGGCTGAGCACCAGACGCATCGCGATCTCGTGGTTGCTCAAGCCCTCCCCGACCAACGCTACGACCTCCCGCTCGCGGTCGGTGAGCGGGTCGAGGAGCTCGGGCGCGACGCTTCGCCGGCTGCGGTTGGCGAACTCCGAGATCAGCCGTCGGGTGACCCCGGGCGACAGCAGAGCATCGCCGGCTGCGACCGCGCGTACCCCCGCGAGCATCTCAGCGGGCTCGGTGTCCTTCACCAAGAAGCCGCTGGCACCGATTCGGACCGCTTCGAACACGTACTCGTCGAGGTCGAACGTGGTCAGGATGACGACGCGGGTGTCGCCGAGGGCCGGGTCCGCGACGATCTGCCTGGTCGCCTCCAGGCCATCCATGCCAGGCATCCGGATGTCCATCAGGACGACGTCCGGGCGGGTCGCGCTCACGACGTCGACCGCCTCCTGGCCGGTCGACGCCTCCCCCACGACGTCGATGTCGTGCTCGGCGTCGATCAGGGCGCGCAGCCCGGCCCGCAGCAGTGCTTGGTCGTCGGCCAGCACGACCCGGATCACGGCGGATCCTCGCGAGAGAGCGGCAGCGTCGCGCGGATCAGCACGCCCCCAGTCGTGGCACGGCCGACGGTCAAGGTGCCGCCCAAGGCAGCGGCGCGCTCGTGCATCCCGCGAAGCCCGCTTCCCGTCGGCTCCGGCCAGCCGGGTTCGGCGCCGCCGGCCACGACGCCTGCGCCGTCTCCGTCGTCGTCGATCTCGACCACGAGTACGTCGGGGCGGTAGTCGAGCCGGACCTCCGCCCGGGCGGCTCCCGCATGTCGGATCACGTTGGTGACCGCCTCCTGGATGATCCGAAACGCAGCCAGCTCGACGGCCGTCGGCAGCGGTTGAACGTCCCCGTCGACCCTGGTGCGAAGATCCAGGCCGGCGAGCGCGCTGCGCTCGACGAGGTCGGGCAGCGAACCGAGCATCGCGGTGGGGCTGCGGGGCGCCCCTTCAGCCTCGTCGCGCAGAACCCCCACGAGGCTGCGGAGCTCCACGAGTGCCTCTTTGCTCGCCTCCTTGATGACGCCGAGGGCGGTCTCGACCTGGTCCGGACGGCGTTCCACCAGATGCAGCGCCACGCCTGCCTGCACGTTGATGAGCGACATGTGGTGGGCGACGACGTCGTGCAGCTCGCGAGCGATGCGCAGTCGCTCCTCGTTTGCCTGCCGACGCCCCGTCTCCCGGCGTGCCGCGCTGGCCGCGACCCACCGCTCGCGTCTGATCCGAACCGCCTCCGCAGCGGTGAGGATCACCAGTCCCCACGCCGCGACGCCGAGCGCCTCCCCCCAGGTGACCTGCTCGTCCAGCAGCCAAGAACGAGCGACGAGATGGCCGGCGTACAGCACGACGAAGCCCGACCAAGCGGCGAGCCGGTGGCCCGACACGAGCGCAGCGAACAAGGCGATGGCCGCGCTCACGACGACCGGACCGTAGGGATAGCCGCGCAGCAGGTAGGCCAGGGTCGCCGCGAGGACGACCCACATGACGGCGACCGGCTGGCGTCGTACCCACAGCAGCGCAACAGGACCAACCAGGGCGAGCAGCCAGGCGAGCGCGTCCAGGCTCCTTGCGCCGGTCTGGTGCCGGGAGGCGCCTATCGTCCCGACGACGACGAAGACCGCGAGCACGAGCGGACCCACGAACCCGATCCGCGGCGGCCGTCCCGGCCGGTCGGACCGGGCTCGCCAGTCCGCCCGCCACCGCTCGTCGGGCCGACCGGGCCCGGCAGCCCGCCAGGCCACGTCCGATCGCCCCGCTCCGTCGGGCTGGTCGGGGGATCGGCCCGCGGTCGTGGTCACCCTTGCACGCTAAGCGAGAACGTGGCGAGTGTCATCGCCTCCCCGGCCGAGTGCCTGCTACTCCCCCGGGAGTACCGCCCCGTCGAGCCGTCACCTTCTTACCGCCGAACCGTCACCTTCTTACCGCCGAACCGTCACCTTCTTACCGCCGAACCGTCACCTTCTTACCGCCGAACCGTCACCTTCTTACCGCCGAACCGTCACCTTCTTACCGCCGAACCGTCAAGAAGTTCCCAGTACGACGCCCCGCGCGGGAGCGTCATATCGTTGGCCGACGGAACAAACCTGACGGCTCGACCGGAAGAACATGACGGCTCGACCGGAACAACCTGACGGCTCGACCGCAACAACCTGACGGCTCGACCGGAACAACCTGACGGCTCGACCGGAAGAACATGACGGCTCGACCGGAAGAACCTGACGGCTCGACCGGAACAACCTGACGGCTCGACCGGAAGAACATGACGGCTCGCCGGAGGTCAGAGGTTGCCGCGACGCTCCTGCTCGCGCTCGATCGCCTCGAAGAGCGCCTTGAAGTTGCCCTTGCCGAAGCCCAGCGAGCCGTGGCGCTCGATCAGCTCGAAGAAGACGGTAGGCCGGTCGCCGATCGGCGTCGTGAAGATCTGCAGAAGATAGCCGTCCTCGTCACGATCGACCAGGATGCCGCGCTTCTGCAGCTCCTCGATCGGCACCCGCACCTGGCCGATCCGCGCGCGCAGGGCGGGGTCCTCGTAGTAGGAGTCGGGGGTTGCGAGGAACTCGACCCCGTTGGCCCGCATCGCGTCGACGGTCCCGATGATGTCGTTGGTCGCCAGCGCGAGGTGCTGGGCGCCCGGCCCGTTGTAGAACTCGAGGAACTCGTCGATCTGGCTCTTGCGCTTGCCGACGGCCGGCTCGTTGAGCGGGAACTTCACTCGGTGGTTGCCGTTGGCGACAACCTTGCTCATCAGGGCCGAGTAGTCGGTGGCGATGTCGTCGCCGATGAACTCCGCCATGTCGACGAAGCCCATGACCCCGTTGTAGAAGGTCACCCACTCGTCCATCTTGCCGAGCTCGACATTGCCGACAACGTGGTCGAGCGCCTGGAAGAGCCGCTTCGGCGACCCCTCCGGCCGGGCGACGTCGGAGGTCCGCTCGACGTAGCCGGGCAGATAGACCCCGTGATAGCGGGACCGGTCGACGAGCGAGTGGCGGGTATCGCCGTAGGTCGCGATGGCGGCGATCCGCACGGTGCCGTGCTCGTCGCTGATGTCCTCGGGCTCCTGAAGGATCGTGGCGCCCATCTCACGGGCCCGCGCGACGCACTTGTCGACGTCGGGCACCTCGAGGGCGATGTCGGCGACGCCGTCGCCATGGGTTCGGTGGTGGTCGTGGTGGACGCTGTCCGGGTGCACGCCGCCCTTGATGACGAAGCGGCATGACCCGCTCTTCAGCACGAACGCCTTGTGGTCACGGTTGCCGGTCTCGGGGCCGCTGTAGCCGACGAGCTCCATCCCGAATGCGGTCTGGTAGTAGTGCGCGGTCTGGGTGGCGTTGCCGACGACGAAGACCACGGCGTCCCAGCCGATGACTGGAAAGGGGTCTTTGTCCTGGTCGTATTCGACGAGTCCGACCAGCTGCTTGAGCTGCTCGAGCGTGAGGTCGGCCTGGCGTTCCTGGGGCGTCAAGGTTTCCGTCATGTCCGCATCATGCGGGCTGCCGTGCATAGTGTGCAAGACTCTGCATGATCGGTGGACAAACTGTCGAGGGGTACGCCGGGTTGGTGCGCCATCCTGCACAGCCTGACCAGACAGTGCCCGAGCCGACTCCAACCGGTTGAGAGGTGAATCATGGCAGTCGACGCGCTCGACTCGGCGATCCTGCAGCTTTTCGCATCCGAGCCGCGGATCGGCGTCCTCGAGGCCTCCCGCAGGCTCGGGGTGGCCAGGGGAACGGTGCAGGCCCGGATCGACCGGATGGAGCGGTCGGGCGTCGTACGCGGGTGGGGGCCGGAGGTGGACCCTGAGGCGATGGGTTTCCCGGTGACGGCGTTCGTGACCCTCGAGATCACCCAGGGCAGCGGCCACGACCCGATCGGTGAGCACCTGGCCCTCATCCCCGAGGTGCTCGAGGCGCACACCGTCACCGGCCCGGGCGACCTCTGGTGCCGCGTGGTGGCGCGGTCGAACGCCGACCTCCAGCGCGTGCTGGACTCCGTGGTGAGCTTCCCCGGCATCGAGCGGTCCGCCACGATGATCACGTTGGCCACCCAGATCGAGCACCGCGTGCTTCCGCTGGTGGCCGCGGCGACCGCCGCGTCGGCCACGGCAACCCCCACGTCCGCGACATCCGCGGCACAGCCGACCGGCCGACCGATTCGGTGAAAGTGTCGGTTTCTTCTAGAGTCCTCGGATGCATGTTCTCGTCTCCGGCGGTGCCGGCTACATCGGGTCGCACACCGTCATCCAGCTGATCGCTGCCGGCCACGACGTCCTCATCGTCGACAACTTCGCCAACTCCAAGCCCACCGTCGTCAACCGGCTCGAGGCGATCACCGGCCGACCAGTGCAGCTGATGTCGTTCGACCTCTGCGATGCAGACAAGACCGAGCACCTCTTCGCCAACGAGCCCATCGACGCGGTCGTGCACTTCGCCGGCTTCAAGGCGGTCGGCGAGAGTGTCGAGAAGCCTTTGGAGTACTACGAGAACAACCTCGGCACGACGTTCTCCCTGGTGCGGGCCATGCAGCGCCACGGCGTTGACAAGCTGGTGTTCTCGTCGTCGGCGACCGTCTACGGACCCGACGCTCCGGTGCCGATGGACGAGAGCCTGCCGACCTCGGCGACCAACCCCTACGGCTGGACGAAGGTGATGATCGAGCAGGTGCTGCGGGACGTCGCGGTCGCCCGGCCCGACTGGCGGATCGGGCTGCTGCGCTACTTCAACCCGGTCGGCGCTCACTCGTCCGGGACGATCGGCGAGGACCCGTCCGACATCCCCAACAACCTGATGCCCTTCATCGCCCAGGTCGCCGTGGGCCGGCGGGAGAAGCTGCTCGTGTTCGGCGACGACTACGACACGGTCGACGGCACCGGGGTGCGTGACTACATCCACGTCGAGGATCTGGCGGCCGGCCACGTCGCGGCCCTGACGAAGCTGACCCGGACCGACCAGTCGGTCAGCACCTGGAACCTCGGCAGCGGCCACGGCACCAGCGTCCTCGAGCTGCTGCATGCGTTCGAGCGGGCGGTCGGACGCGAGCTGCCCTACGAGGTGGTCGGCCGTCGCGCGGGCGACATCGCCGCGTCGTACGCCGATCCGTCACTCGCCGAGGCGGAGCTCGGTTGGACTGCGACCAGGTCCGTCGACGACATGTGCGCGGACGTGTGGCGGTGGCAGTCGCAGAACCCGATGGGCTACCCGGACGCCTGACACCGATCCGAGACGACGCGTCGCGGCCTACTCCGAGAGGGCAGCCGCCGAGCGGCGCGCTCGGTCGACGCTCCGCTCGGCCCGGTCGACGAGATCAGCTCCGGATCCCGCGGCAGCGACGTTGATCGAGACCAGCCGCGCCGCAGCGCGGGTTGCCGCCTCCGCCAGCAGGAGCCCAGTCGCGCAGTCGCCACGCAACCTGCGGTTGCCCTCGACCAGCAGCCTGCCTGCGAGCTCGGCTGCCTGCGCGCCGAGCTCGGCCGTCTCAGTCGGCACCTCCGAGGCTTCCCGAAGGGCGTCCTGAAGACCGACTGCCTCGCACTCGCGCGAGGTCGGCCGATCTCCTCGGGCTGCGACGCCCGCCGCGATCACCTTCCCGTAGGCCCGGCTGTCCGCATCCGCGAGCTGGACGGCCCGGAGCCGGAGTGCGTCGGCGCGGTTAGCCAGCAGCTCGGAGTCGGCCACCGAGTCGGCGGAATAGCGTGCCGTCATCGCGACCAACCCGGCGGCGAGTGACACGGCGATCGCGGCGACCGCTCCACCGCCCGGAGCCGGCGTCCGCTCGGCGACCTCGTCGATGAAGCGGCTGAGGTCCGTCAAAACAGCCCGACCGTCTCGCCGTTCTCGTCGATGTCGATGTGGGCGGCGGCCGGGTCGGAGCCAAGGCCCGGCATGGTGCGCATGTCGCCGCAGATCGGGTAGATATAGCCGGCACCGACCGATGCGCGCACCTCGCGGACCGGCAGCGTCCATCCGGTCGGGGCGCCCTTGAGCTTCGGGTCCGACGAGAGCGACAGGTGCGTCTTCGCGATGCAGATCGGCAGGTTGCCGAAGCCGGCCTTCTCGTACTGGTCGAGCTGCCGGCGCGCGGCCACCGAGTAGTCGACGTCGGCGGCGCCGTAGATCTCGGTGGCGATGGTCTCGATCTTCTGACGCAGGGGAACGTCGTCGGGGTAGAGCAGCTCGAACCGACTGGGCTCCTCGGCGGCCTCGGCGACAGCCTCGGCGAGCTCGATCGCTCCTCGCCCTCCGTCGGCGAAGTGGTTCGACACCGCACATCGGGCACCCGCCTGCTCGGCGATCTCCCGCACCGCCGCGACCTCGCTCGGGTGGTCGTCGGTGAAGGAGTTGAGGGCTACGACGGGCGAGACGCCGTGCCGGCGTACGTTCTCGATCTGCTTGATGAGGTTCGCGGCGCCCGCCTGCACGTCGTCGACGTTCTCGGCGAAGAGGTCGTCGGGCAGCGGGCGGCCGGCGACGATGCGGTAGTTGCCGGAGTGCGCCTTGAGCGCGCGCACGGTCGCCACGACCACCGCCGCATCGGGGGCCTCACCGGCGACCCGGCACTTGATGTTGAAGAAGCGCTCGGCGCCCATGTCGGCCCCGAACCCCGCCTCGGTGACCACGTAGTCCCCACATCGCAAGGCGATCAGGTCGGCCAGCACCGAGGAGGTGCCGGTCGCGATGTTGCCGAACGGGCCGCCATGGACCAGGACGGGTGTGTTCTCGATCGTCTGCAGCAGGTTGGGTTTGATGGCCTGCCGCATCAACACCGTCATCGCGCCGGCGGTGTTGAGCTGCTCCGCTGTCACTGGTGCGCCGTCCTTCGTGTAGCCCACGACGATCCGGCCGAACCGCTCGCGGAGATCGCGGAACGATGTCGCCAGCCCCAGTGTCGACATCACCTCCGACGCCGCGGTGATGTCGAAGCCGGTCTCCCTGGGTACGCCGTCCAACCGGCCGCCGAGGCCTGTCACGATGCCGCGAAGCGCGCGGTCGTTGATGTCGAGGACTCGGCGCCACGTGATGCTGTAGGGGTCGATCCCCAACGCGTTGCCCTGGTAGATGTGGTTGTCGAGCATCGCACTCAGCAGGTTGTGTGCTGTGGTGATGGCGTGGATGTCACCCGTGAGGTGGAGGTTCAGCTTCTCCATCGGGACGACCTGGCTGTATCCCCCACCCGCTGCGCCGCCCTTGATGCCCAGCGTCGGACCCATAGACGCCTGGCGCAGCACGGCGACGGCTCGACGGCCGATATGGCTCATCCCTTGGGAGAGTCCCACCGCGGTCGTCGTCTTGCCCTCGCCGAGCGGGGTGGGGGTGATGGCGGTGACGACGACGTACTTCGCCCGGGGCCGGTCGGCGAGCTCCTCGATGGCATCGAGACTGACCTTCATCACGTCGCGGCCATAGGGCTCCAGCAGGTGGCTGCCGAGGCCCATGTCGCCTGCGATGTCCTCGATGGGCTTGAGGGTGGCGGCGCGGGCGATCTCCAGGTTTCCGAGGGCCATGCGGGGCTGTCCTTTCGGTCGTGGGTCGTACGTCGGCCGGGCCGCCGGGTGTGTCTCTCACCGGGTCACCGCGGCCACGCGCGCCGATCGTACGCTCATCGCGGCTCGTGCGGGGGTACGACGAGGTGACACGCTCGATTGCGGAGAACGCAGGTTCTCGAGCACCAGAATCCTGCGCGTCCCGCCTAGACTCGATCGCGACGGGGCAGGCAGGCGCCAATCGGCGAGCAGCCGCGAGCAGCCGTGACGACACGGGAGGGATGCCGGACGTGAACGAGCCGGAGGTGACGACGCCTTCGTGCTGCACGCCCGCCCCGCCCGACCGGGCACGGTCCCAAGCGGCACCTGGTGAAGCCGTCGCGAGCAGTCCCCACGGCGCCCGGAATCCCCGGAGCACGCGAGGACAGGTCCGGCTTCCCGGCGGCACGTTCGCGATGGGCGACCCGTTCGACGAGGGCTACCCTTCCGACGGCGAGACTCCGGTCCATGAGGTCACGCTCGACTCCTTCCTGATGGACGCGACGGCGGTGACCAACGCCCAGTTCGCCACGTTCGTCAAGGCGACGGGCTACCGCACCGAGGCCGAGGACTTCGGCTCGTCCGCGGTCTTCCACCTCGTCGTACCTGCTGAGAACGCGGAGGTGCTCGGGATCGCCACCGGCGTGCCCTGGTGGCTCAACGTCGAAGGCGCCTGCTGGCGTCATCCCGAGGGACCCACCTCGACGATCGCCGACCGGCAGAACCACCCCGCCGTCCACCTCTCGTGGAACGACGCCAACGCCTACTGCGCCTGGGCCGGCAAGCGACTGCCCACCGAGGCCGAGTGGGAGTACGCCGCCCGCGGCGGTCTCGAGTCGAGGCGCTTCGCGTGGGGTGACGAGCTCACCCCCAACGGTCGCTGGAACTGCAATATCTGGCAGGGCCGGTTCCCGCAGGTCAACACGCTCGACGACGGCTTCCTCACCACGGCCCCGGTCAAGAGCTTCCGGCCCAACGGCTTCGGGCTCTGGAACATGGCCGGGAACGTCTGGGAGTGGTGCTCCGACTGGTTCTCGCCCGACTACTACCGCGAGTCGCCCGCGTCCTCGCCCGCGGGTCCCGAATCCGGGGAGCAGCGCGTCATGCGCGGCGGCTCCTATCTCTGCCACGACTCGTACTGCAACCGCTACCGGGTCGCCGCCCGCTCGTCGAACACCCCCGAGTCCTTCTCTGGCAACCTGGGGTTCCGCTGCGCCAACGACGACTGACCCGGATCCGTCACCAGAGCAGGCCGCCGAGGGCGTAGCCAGCGACCACGAAGGACAGGCCGACCACCACACTGGCCACGACGTTGACACCGGCGGCCAGCATCGAGCCGTCCTCGACGAGCCGGAACGTCTCGAAGTTGAACGTCGAGAACGTCGTGAGCGCTCCGCAGAAGCCGGTGCCGATGAGCAGGAGCAGCCAGTGGGATGACGAACCGGCGGCACCGGCCACCAGACCGAGGATGGCTGATCCCACCATGTTGACCGTGAAGGTCCCCCACGGGAAGACCATGTCGTGGCGGGCGGAGATGACCCGGTCGGTGGAGTAGCGGCCCACGGCACCCACGCACCCGCCAAGGAACACCAGGAGGATCGCCACGACGCTAGCCTCCGCTCTCGTCCTCGAGGAAGCGCACGACCTCCACCGGCTCGATCACACAGGTAGCCCGGCTGACGAGCCCTTCGAGCGCATCGACGAAGTCGCGCACCCGCTGCTCGCTGTCGATGACCACCACCATGATCGGCAGGTCGTCGCCGAGCGACAGGATCCGGGTGGTGTGGATCGTTCCTGCGGAACCGTAGCCCTCGATGCCGCGAAAGACGGCCGCGCCCGCGAGCTTGGCCCGATGTGCCCGGTGCACGATCTCCGTGTAAAGCGGATGGTGGTGGTATTGGTGCGACTCGCCGACGAAGATCGTCAGCCGGGTGGCTTGCCCCTCGACTCTCATCTCGCCCCTCTCATCAGCTGATCTCTCGATCCTGACGCGTCCGCGTTCTGGTGGCCACACGGGTCACCGCCACACCGAGCCACACCCCGACGAGCCCGGTGACGAGCGAGCCGACGAGATAGGCCGCCGCGAGCAGCCATTCATCGCCTGCTCCGAGCATCCGCACATCGAGCATGGCAGTTGAGTACGTCGTGAGCCCGCCCAGCACGCCGACGCCGAGGAACGGCCGCAGGTAGCGCCCGGGTCGCCAGACATCGGTGACGAAGACCATCAGCACCCCGATCAGCACGCAGCCGACGGCATTGACGACGTACGTCGACCACGGGAACCCGGGTGCCCCCGTCGGCACGACCTGAGCGACCGCATAGCGGAGGATGCTGCCGAGGCCCCCGCCCACGGCGATCACCGCCAGCACGTCGCCGTCGCGACGGAACGCGCCAGGCGCTCGGGACAGCCAGCTGCCGACCGGTTCGGGCCGGCGGCGGAAGAGGTCAGGCCGGTCGCGCGTCCCGACCACGTCGGGGTCGACCGGCAGCCGCTCGCTATCCATGCGCACCATCCTCCACCGACCGTCTCGAAGGCACGGACCTGCTGGACCATGCTGGACTGCGGTAGAGGCCATCAGCGAAGTGCACGTCGCGGGTCAAGGCGAGCCTCATCGCCTGTGCAACGAGTCTGCCCCAGACCACGGGGCTAGGCAAGCGAGAGTCAGTCCCGCCGCCGCTTGGCTGCCCACGAGCGGATCGTGCTGATCCGCTGCTCCAGCTCGCTCGCCGTCGCGGCTGCGGCGGGTGGCCCACCGCAGGCTTTTCGGAGCTCGGCGTGGATCACCCCGTGGGGCGAGCCGGACCGATGGTGCCAGGCGGCCACGAGCGTGTTGAGCTCCTTGCGGAGCCCGGCCAGCAGTTCGTGCGTGGTCGGCTCCGCCGGCGAGGCGCCACCGGTCCGATGTCGCTTCCGCCCGCTGGCGGCCTGACGGGTCCGCAACAGCTGCCTGACCTGGTCGGGCTCGAGGAGACCGGGGATGCCGAGGAAGTCCAGCTCCTCGTCGCTGCCCGGCGTCACGTCCCCCTGGGGTCCGAACTCGCCGCCATCGAAGACCACCCGGTCGAAGGACGCCGCGCTCGACAACGCGGCGTAGCCAGGGCCGTCCTCGGGGACAGTGGAGTCGGCAGCGGCCCGGCTGAGCAGGTCGTCCTCCGCCGCGAAGATGTCGTCGTCGGTGCTCACCGGCCGCCGCAGGGCATGGTCGCGCTGCACCTCCATCTCCGCGGCAAGGGCGAGCAGCGGGCCGACCGAGGGCACGAACACGGTGGCTGTCTCACCCCGCCGACGCGCCCGGACGAATCGCCCGACCGCCTGGGCGAAGTACAGCGGTGTCGCCGCCGTCGTGGCGTAGACGCCGACCGCGAGCCTCGGGATGTCCACCCCTTCGCTGACCATCCGGACCGCCACCATCCAGCGTCTGTCACTGGCCGCGAAGTCGGCGATCTTCCGGGAGGCGGCCCGCTCGTCCGACAGCACGAGGGTGGCACGCTCCCCGGTGACGTCGGCGACCAGCTTCGCGTAGCCCCTCGCGGCATCCTGGTCCGTCGCGATCACCAGCCCGGCCGCGTCGGGGACGTGCTGGCGAACCTCCGTGAGCCGCCGATCGGCAGCCGAGAGCACCGCAGGCACCCAAGCCCCCTCCACGTGGAGCGCGGTGCGCAGTGCCTGGGCTGCCTGGTCCTTCGTCAGCGGCTGGCCGAGCCGCGCCGACATCTCGTCGCCGACGCGGCTGCGCCATTGCACGTCACCCGAGTAGGCCATGAAAAGCACCGGCCGGACCACCCGGTCGGCGAGCGCCTCCGCGTAGCCGTAGGTGTAGTCGGCGATGCTGCGCTTGACCCCTTCGGGATCGGGGGCATAGGTGACGAAGGGGATCGGGTTGACGTCGGACCGGAACGGGGTGCCGGTCAGCGCCAACCGCCTGGTCGCCGGCTCGAACGCCTCCTGCACAGCCTCCCCCCAGCTCAGGGCGTCGCCCGCGTGATGCACCTCGTCGAGGATGACAAGGGTCCGATAGCGCTCGGTGCGCACCCGGAAGGCCAGCGGCTTGGCTGCGACTCCGGCATAGGTGACGACGACGCCGACGTAGTCCTTGCTCGGCCTGCCTTGCGTCGGTGAGTACGTCGGGTCGACCGCCAGCCCGGCGCGGGCGGCCGCCTGCGCCCACTGGGTCTTGAGATGCTCGGTGGGGGCGACGATCGTGACCCGGTCGATGACCCGCCGTTCGAGCAGCGTCGACGCGACGGTGAGGGCGAACGTGGTCTTGCCGGAGCCTGGGGTGGCCACGGCCAGGAAGTCGCGGCTCCCCGCCTCGAGGTATTGCCCGAGCGCGGCGTCCTGCCAGGCTCGGAGCCGGGGCGCCGTACCCCAGGCGGCTCGCTCGGGGTAGGCGGCGCCGAGGAGGTGGGGTGCGTGGTCGGTCACGGAGTCCTTTCACGGCGCGGCCGGGCATGGGGACGCGTCGGTGCGACAGCGGAACGGCCCAGCCTACGTGGGGTTCGCGGCGCCTGTCGGGCGCACCCGGAACGCCACCACGACCGCCAGCAGCATGACCGCGAAGCACAGCCCGAAGATGACCTCGAAGACCTCGGTGGCCGGCAGGGAGCCGCGCCACAGGGCGAAGACAACGCCAGCGGCTCCCACCACCACGAGACCGCCGAGCGAGTCGCTCATCTGCAGCGCCGCGGAGTTCGCGCCCTGCTCCGAGGGCCGGGAGAGCTCGAACAGCAGCACCGAGTTGCTCGACATCGACAATCCCATCCCGAGCCCTCCGATCGCCAGCCCGACCCCGGCCAGCCAGGCGGGCACGACGACTGCCGCCGTGACCACACTGGCCGACCCGGTGACCAGGACGCCCACCATGGTCACCGCGGCGCCAATGCGGACCAGCCCGCTGCGCCGGGTTCGCAGACTGGAGCGACCCTGCCACCAGGAGCCGGAGGCCCAGCCGATGGCGGTGCAGGCGACCGCCAGCCCGGCAAGGGTCGGCGAGGCTCCGCGATGCTCGACGAGCATCAGCGGAACGTATGCCTCGCAGCCGAAGAAGCCGCCCGCGATGACACCACGAAACGCCACGACGGACGGGAGTCCTCGTCGCAGCCGCAGGGTGCCGGCAGGAAAAAGCCGCCAGGCGCTGACCGACACCAGACCCAGCCCGACGACGGCCGCGAAGATGGCGACGGTCCAATTGCGGTTCCCGGCCTCCAGTCCGGCCCATTGCAGCACCCCGGCGCCGACCGCCATCGCGAGTGCCATCGGGATGCGCCCGGTCTGTGCCACCGCCTCGCGCGGCCGGTCACCACTGATGCGCGGGATGACGAAGGCCAAGGGCAGCGGAACGAGCGGGACGAGCGACAGGAAGGCCCACCGCCAGGAGACGTACTGGGTCAGGCTGCCGGCGACGAACGGACCGACGACGGAGGGCACCACCCACGCCGTCGCGATCAGCGACATCACCTTGGGCCGCAAGGATTCGGGATAGCACTGCCCGATCACGACGTAGACCGCGACGATGGTGAGTCCGGCTCCGAGGCCCTGTACGACGCGGCCTGCGATCAGCATCGGCATCGACGTGCTGAGACCGGACACCACCAGCCCCAGCCCGAAACACAGTCCGCCGACGAGCAGCGGCACCCTCGGACCGATCCGGTCACACACCCCGCCACCGACTCCGGTCGAGAACATCACCGCCCCGAGAAAGCCGGTGAGCGCCCAGGCATAGAGGCTCAGACCGCCGAGGTCGCGGGCGGCCACCGGCAGCGCGGTGGCGACGGCCATGAACTCGAAGGCGATCACCACGATCATCGCGAAGATGCCGCACGAGAGGGCGCGGTAGGCAGGGTGGAACGGGCTGGTCTCGAGCGGGGGACGGCTCGTCAGCGACCCCGCCGCGCCCGGAGCCATCAGGCGATCTCCTCGTCGTCGCGGACGGACGGACCTCAGTCCTGGTTCTCGTCGTCGCCGTGCTTCAACGACTCCCAGATCTCCTTGCAGGTGGGACAGATGGGGTACTTCTGGGGGTCCCGGCTCGGGACCCACACCTTGCCGCAGAGCGCGACCACCGGAGTACCCATCACCATGGCCTCCGTCAGCTTGTCCTTGCGGGCGTAGTGGCTGAACCGGTCATGGCCGCCGTCGTCGAGATCTTCCTCGGTACGGCGGTCCTCGATCGTCTCGACGCCTGGACTCAGCTGGGTGCTCACGCCGACAGTGTAGTGAGGCCAGGTCTGGCTCAGTTCATGCTGGGCTCGTCGGGGAACGTGGCGACGTAGGCGAGCTCCCCCGGCTGGCGCCGCAGGACCTGCCGCCACAGGTTCTCCGGGTCGTGGCTGAGCAGGTCGCCCGGGGCGGCGCCGACGACGTACCAGGAGCCTTCCTCGATCTCGGCCTCCAACTGGCCGGCGCCCCATCCGGCGTACCCCGAGAAGATCCGCACACCCACCAGGTCGGGCAGCACGTCGCCAGGCTCCTTGTCGAGGTCGACGAGGCCATAGGCGCCGGCCACACGGTGGAAACCGTCCGCCGGGCCGCGCCCGAGAGCCACCGCGACGGCAAGGGCGGAGTCCTGGGCCACCGGTCCGCCGGCGAAGATCGTCCGCGGACCGACGACGGCGTCTGACCAGGTCGGGAGCACCTCGGCGAGCGGCAGCACGGAGGGCCGGTTGATCACCACCCCCAGCGCCCCGTCGTCGTCGTGGTTGAGCACCAGGATGACCGCGCGGCTGAAGTTGGGGTCCCTCAGCCGCGGGGTGGCGACCAGCAGCTGGCATTCGAGGTTCATCAGCCGTCGCCGCCTCCCACCGCCGCTTTGACGGCGGTCGCGACTGCCTTGTGCACCTGCTCGTGGAAGACGCTCGGGATCACGTAGTTGGCATTGAGCTCGGCGTCGGTCACGCTGGACGCGATGGCCTTGGCGGCGGCGACCAGGAGGGGCTCGTCGATGGCCGTGGCGGACGCGTCGAGCAGCCCTCGGAACACGCCGGGGAAGGCCAGCACGTTATTGATCTGGTTGGGGTAGTCGGAGCGACCGGTGGCGACGACGGCCGCATGGGCACGAGCCGCGGCCGGGTCGACCTCGGGGTCGGGGTTCGCGAGCGCGAAGACGATCGACCTCGGCGCCATGGCGGCGATGTCGTCCCCGGTGAGCAGGTTGGGGGCGGACACGCCGATGAACACGTCGGCGCCCTTGATGATGTCCGGCAGACTGCCACCGACACGGTCGGCGTTCGTGTGCTCGGCGATCCATGCGAGCGACGGGTCCATATCGGCCCGATCGGCGCTGATGACGCCGGCGACATCGGTGACGACGACGTGGCGGGCGCCAGCGGCGAGGACCAGCTTGACGATCGCCGAGCCGGCGGCACCGGCCCCAGACATCACGACCCGGACGTCGCGGATGTCCTTGTCCACCACCCGGAGGGCGTTGGTCAGAGCGGCCAGGACGACGATCGCCGTACCGTGCTGGTCGTCGTGGAACACCGGGATGTCCAGCAGCTCTCGCAGCCGGGCCTCGATCTCGAAACACCGCGGCGCGGAGATGTCCTCCAGGTTGATCCCGGCGAACACCGGAGCCACGATCTGGACCGTTCGAACGATCTCGTCGACGTCCTGGGTGTCGAGACACAGCGGCCAGGCGTCGATCCCGGCGAACCGCTTGAACAGCGCAGCCTTGCCCTCCATCACCGGCAGGGCTGCGGCCGGACCGATGTTGCCGAGCCCCAGCACCGCCGAGCCGTCGGTGATGACAGCGATGGCGTTGCGCTTGACGGTGAGCCTGCGGGCATCCTCCGGGTTCCGGGCGATGGCCAGCGAGACTCGTGCGACGCCTGGTGTGTAGACCATCGACAGGTCGTCGCGGTTGCGGATGGGGTGCTTCGAGGCCATCTCGATCGTGCCGCCGAGGTGCATCAGAAAGGTACGGTCCGAGACCTTGTGGACATCGACTCCCGCGAGTGCGCGCAAGGCCCCGACGATGACGTCTGCGTGGTCGGTGTCGCGTGCCGCGCAGGTCACGTCGATCCGCAGCCGGTCGACCTCGGACGACGTCACGTCGAGCGCCGTGACGACGCCTCCTGAGGCCTCGACTGCCTGGGTCAGGTGGCTCATCTCGGTGCCGACCGCCGGAACCTCGAGGCGGACCGTGATCGAGTAGGAGACGCTCGGTGTGGTCGTCATACCCCCATCATCGCAAGGAACCCGGCGCGCGCCCGAGAGTGTGCTCGTCCCGGCGTCGTCGGTTCCACCGCAAAGCGGAGCGATCTGGGGCCGGACAGCGGCGCGGATCCCCGAGTTGCTCCATTCTGGGCAGCGGGTCGCTCCGGCCCGCAGGGCCGCGGAGCTCCGCCCCTCACCTGGGCACTAATGCTTCAGCGTGACGCTGCCGCCCTGAGCCGGCACCAGCTCGATGAAGGTGTGCCCGGGCGGCACCGAGAGCGGCTTGCCGTTCGACGCGTGCAGCTGGACGGCTCCATGGGTGCCGACCTTGTGCCAGGTGCCGTTCACCGCCTTGTCACCGTGGACGAGGGTCGCGTCGCCGGTGCCGTAGAAGAAGGTCTCCGGCACCGGGTTGCCCGCCGGGTCGACGTACCCGGCGTCGCCGACCCTGACCCGCAGGATCAAGACGTTGGTGGCCTTGAAGTCGTGGCCGGTCTGGGCGTAGGAGTTGGTGCGAACCCACGTCTTGCCTTCGAGCCGCCAGCTATCGGTGTGAGCACCCGAAAGCGTCGCCGTGATCGCGGTGACCGGGACGGTGCCGTGGAACGCAGGCCCACCGAACGGGAGGTATGGCGCGGCGGGCGGCTTCCATGGGCGGTCGACGTGCTTGGCGAGGACGGGAAGCTTCATCATCAGGTTGTAGGGCGACGGGCGGGCGCTCGACCGATAGAACCCGACGGCGCCCTCCGTGACGCGGTCGACCCCCGCCTGGTTGAGCAGCATCATCGTCTTCGGCGCGGCTCCGGACGCCACGATGAACGCGTTGGCGGGCTCGGTGATCCCGATGTCCGACGCTCGCATCGAACGGACCGGCCCGACCTGCGGGGGGATCGCCGAGTAATAGAAGGCCGCGAGCCTGGTGAGGCCGCCTTCGACGAGCTCCTCGACGATCATGTCGGCCTCATTGAGGCCGAGCTGCGGGTCGGCGCTTGACGTGTTGTCGACCTTCACGACGTAAACCGGATGGTGGGGGAGCTTGCCGGTGAGAGGTTCCCCCGTGAGCGGCCAGATCTTCTTCTGAGGCGGTGGCGGCGGCTTCGTCGTCGTGGACCCGGAGCTGTGCGTTGGTGACGTTGGCGTGGTGGGCGGCGCGCTGCTCGAGTCGCTCCCGCCGCTACAGGACGAAAGCGATGCGCAGAGGACGAGAACCGCGAGGGCGGCCATGGTGGTGGTACGTCGAGATCGGTGCGAGCTCACGTGCCTAGTGTGCAGCAGTTCGTGGTCCGCGGCGCACGGCGCGCGCCCGGCGAGTGTCGTCCTGACGCGCCTCGACGCCCAGCGGGAAGGGGGCCGCTGGGCGTCGGGCTCGTGGGTGCGTCAGGGGCGACGTGTACCGGCGTACCAGGACGACGTCCACACAGGTGCGCGGTGGACGCGCTGGCCCGGGTGGGGGGCGTGGATGATGACTGCGCGGTGCTCCCTGTTCCAGTAGAGGAACATGCCGACGTGGTAGACGTGTCCGCTACCGTCGTGGAAGAAGACCAGGTCACCGCGGATCATGTGCTTCTTGATGATGTGGTGGACCGAGGCGTACTGCGAAGCGGCCGTCCGGGGCAGGCTCAGCGCCGAGTGGTCGTAGGAGTACATCGAGAGACCGGAGCAGTCGAAGGCGTTCGGACCGGCAGCGCCATAGACGTAGGGGTCCCCGATGCGGGAGATCGCGACGTCGGCGGCGTGGTCGATCTTCTTGTCGATCGGCGACGTCGCGGCGGCTGAGGCGCCGGGTGCAGCAACCAGAGTCAGTCCGACCAGAACGGCGAAGACGAGGGGGATGAGCGCGCCGAGGCGGCGCAACGAACCTGATGCAGGCATGAAGATATCTCCTTCTCACGCCTGTGAGGTGAGCTGTCGGGTTCGAGCGAGAAGGTGCCCGGCCGTCAAAGGACGACTTAACCCCAAGCATGCCTACGGAAGACCGTTTCGATGCAGAAGAGTGGTTCCCCCACTTCTACCCCTGAATGAGAGTTTCTGTGATTGGCGATTGGGTCGTAGTCGACACGGGGTAGAACTCGGCGTCCGTCGACCACGCTCTTCAGTTTTGGGTCCCGAGGATCTAACCACACAACGGGCGGAAACCCAACCCTGGTGGGCGATTTCCCTGAGTGTGTCACCGCCTCGGCGCGGCTCGCTCGGCCGCGAGGCCCAGAGATCCACTCACGGATGACTCGGGCTCGGCGGCTGGTCCGCCAGCTCGAACATGACGTCGTCGACGTAGCAGTAGAACCATTCCTCACCAGGCTCGAAAGACTGGATGAGCGGGTGTTTCGTCGAACCGAAGTGAGCCGTCGCGTGCCGGTTCGGGGAGCTGTCGCAACAGCCCACGTGTCCGCATTCGGCACACCGCCGAAGGTGCACCCAGCGGGCACCCATCGCAAGGCATTCGACGCATCCGTCTCCGCTCGGAGGGACATCGGCGACCGTGTCGAGATGGGTGCAGGTCTCGGGCATCATGGCTCCTTCTGCGCTGTCCTGGTCGAACGCAGCATATGCCAGACCGCCCGGTCGCATCCGCTGTCGACAGCGGCCCGACCCCGCCCATCACATCCCTGGAAAGAGTCCCTTGCTTTGTAGCAGTACGTATGGCACAGTGCTTGGTACAAACCTGATGACAGGTTCCACTCGACACGACATGGGAGGGCACATGCGCCAGCTCGCGCTCGTCCCCCTTGCGCTCGTGCTGGTCGCAGGCTGTGGGCTCTTCGGCTACCTCCTGTTGCGAAGCCTTGCCCCTCGGGGGGACCGTGAGCTGAACAGGATGCTGGTCGCCAGCAATCTCGAGGTCGGTGCCACATCAGCGGCCTTTCTGAGGCCCACGTTCTCCCGACGGAGCCGCTGGGGCGCCATCGGCGGCGGAGTCGGGTTTGCCATCAGCGTCTTGGTCAGTCTTTCGTTGCCACCAGGCGACTACCTGGGGGCCTTCAGTGCTGGTGGCCTTCTTGTCGGAGCCACGTTCGGCAGCGCCCTGAGCGCTCGCCGCAGCGACGAACCTATGACGGGTGACGTGCGAGTGGCCCTGTCCAACCGCACGGCATGTCGGAGTACCTGACTCGCCGCCAGGTCGTGACGGAGCTAGTCATCGCGGGCTCGGCCTGGCCGTACGGTCTACGGGGTGTGGGCTCCGGTCCTACCCGACTCCGACAGCGGCTTCGTGGATGTGGATCGGCGCCGGAGGGTCGTCCTCGGTGCCGCAACTGGCGGTGCTTCTGCTGCAGCGCTGGCTGCTGCGCGAACCGCGTTCCGCCGACGGTGAGCCCAGGCTGGTGACCAACGACATCGCGCTCGCGGTCGGATTGCACGACCTGCTGGGCGCCCTTGCGGGAAGCGGTCTTCTTCACGGAGTTCGTCGTGCTGCTCCAGCTGGACTTGTCTGGTGGGAGATCGGACTCTGCCTGATCCTGAGTATCGCGTTGGTCCGTTGGGCTCTCGACCCGAAGATCGGCCCAGCCAGCGCACCAGTCGCTCATCGACTCGCAGGCCGAGAGCGGGCAATGAAGGCACGAAGGAACACGTGATTGTGCTCTTGGTGGGTTTTGGCGCCATCGGATTCGTGCCTTCCTACGTCGAGTCGGCGGTTCCGGCACTGCGGCGCAGGGCCGTCGACCGCAAGATCAGCCGATCGGAACTGACAGTCAGCCCAGAGACCCGTGTGCTGATAGCCGACTTCATGCTCGCCGGCTCGATGGGGGGCCGTCGGGGCAGGCTTGGGCGGCATAGCTGCCGGGTGTGCGGGACTCTGGATCCGGTCACTATCGAGCGGTTTGCGGGTCCACTCGTGGTGGCCCTCATCTATGCAGGGCAGACCTTGGGTTGGCCCTCGCCTCGGCCACCTCACCACGACTCCCCTCGGATGCGGTTCGGCTGTCATCTCTGCAGCCCGAGGGTTCACTGACTACCTGCGGCGCGGCGAGGTCCTCGCGGAGCTGATGGCCCTCGTGGCAGGGCTGGGCGTTCTGGCGTGTGGTGGCATCCTGCTCGGCGGAGTAGCCGTCACAGCCGACCACAATGCCGGTGTGTTAGAGGCGACCGTCGGGCTCGTCATCGTATCATGTGTGTGGTTGCACTGATCCTTCAGCGCCGACTGTTGCAAACCCCACGACCGGCCGACGGAGATGCTGCCGTGGTAGCCAACGACTTCGTGCTGGCGACCGGGCTTCGCGATCTGCTGTCTGCGGTGCTGACCACAGCGTTCTCTGCCTGTTATGGGGCGGCGGTGCTTCTCGACTCGCCGGTGTCGGTCCCACTCGGCGCGATAGCCCTGTGCCTCTTCCTGACCACCCTGATGCTCGACTTGCGCCATCAACCTGTGCTGACACCAGTGGCACATCGACTGCTTCGCGAGAGGGCCGTGGCGCGGGCAAGAGCTCGACCAGGACAGCACGTCTCTGGGGAGCGGCCGTTGACTGAAGGACCCCAACCCACATGACGTTGCTGAGGATCGACCCCGGAAGCGACGTGCCGCCGTACGAGCAACTGCGTACCCAGATCGCCGGCATGGTGGCCGACGGCGAGCTGACGCAGGGACAGAAGCTGCCCACCGTGCGGCAGCTCGCGGCTGACCTCGGGTTGGCTGCCAACACCGTCGCCCGGGCCTACCGCGAGCTCGAGGCGGGCGGCGTCATCTCGACACAGGGACGTCGCGGCACGTTCGTGCGAAGCGCACTGCTGGATACCGATGAGAACCCGGTTCGGCGTAGCGATGCTCAAAGCGCGGCCGCCGCCTTCACGGCGACCGCCCGGTCGCTCGGTTTGTCGCTTGCCGAGACCACCCGGTTGATCGAGGGCGCCTGGTCGCAAGCGGGCCGACCCGGCTAGCGGCCTCGCGCGAGCAGCACCGTGACGCGCGACCCCGAGCGCACGTCATGCTCGCGCCACCTCTCGGCCCCGGCGTAGGTCCGCTCGCCGGTGTATGACGTCCCCGTCGCAGACGTGGTTTGCACGGACACCCCGGCTGGCCCGTCCGGCCGCACGCACGTTCGGAGGACCTGCTCGAGGCCAGCGAAGTAGTTACCAGCTGCCGTGTCCGAGTGGAACTGGAGGACGACGGCCTGCCCGGGCCTCCCGGCTGCAGAGAGATAGGCACCTTCGAGAGCGAACTGCGGCATCGGCAGAGTCAACCGGGAGCGATGCGCACATCCCAACGGCAGGACGCCGTTAGCCGCCTCGGTGCCGCCACGGGCGTGCACGAATGTCCCGTTGCCGGTCCAGCCGGCCTCCGGACTCCCCGGGTCCGCATAACGACTCCAGCCGATGCCGAACGCGCTTGCCGCCGGCATGGAACGGGCTGTCAGCGGCCCGGCCGCTCGTGCCGATGGCTCACGAGCACGTTTGTTGGAGAACGTGTCGAAGTGCTGGTAGTCAGGGTGGGACCAGTCGCCGCCCCACCGGAAGCCGCGGCTCTTCAGCCCCTGAGTGACCCGCGACGAGTCGTAGAGCATGCCGGGGTAGGCATGACTGCGGTTGCGGTACTTCTGCCCGATCGTCTTCGGCCACCAGGTCCCGTGGACGTCCTGGTAAGGGTTCTCGACAGTGTTGATGTCGATCGCGACACCGTAGGCATGCGGCGACAGATGGGTAGGATCCCCTGTCACGTGGCGACAGTTGAAAGCCGACGTGTTGTCGTGGTACATCGACTTGATGTCGGAGCCGCCGTAGTGAGCGGTCGGGAAGATCCTGCGGAACGGGTAGCCGTGGGCGAGCGCGTCACTCCAGACCGAGATGACGCGGCTGACGATGGAGTCGCGCACCACCAACGTGCCGCGATCCACCGGTGGTCCGAACGTCTTGAACGTCAACGTGACGTTGCGAAGGGATGCCGGGCCAACCGGACAGCCGTCGTGGTAGCTGCCACCGAGCTGGTCGCGAGTCACCGGCGTCACCACAGGATGCAACACGGCCTTGACGGTGTAGTGGTGGACGCCGGAGTACTCCGCGGTGCCGCCGTCCGGATGGCTGCCTGCCCAATAGGCACGGACCGTCCAGGCTCCCGGGAGATCGTTGGGCATGTGGATCGCGTAGTCACCTTTGGCGTCGGTGTAGCCCGACCCCACCGCCACCCACGTCCCGCCGATCAGCCGCTGGATCACGATCCGCCGACCCGCTCCCACCGGCCGCGTCGAGCCCGACATCACGATGGTGGTGAGGGTCTCGTAGGTCGGGTGGGAGAACAGGTAGACCCGACGGTCGAGGACGTGGAGCGTCCGCGTCGGCGACTGGATGTAGCCGGCGTGGGTCGGATGCGCAGCCTGCAACGATTCCACGCCAGGATCGACCGGCGTGAGGTCGAACGTGAACGCTCCGTTGGCGACCGTGCGCGTGCTGCCGACCTTCTGCCAGCTGCCGCCGACCAGGCGGCGGATGACAATCAGCTTGTCCGCTGCGCCGTTCGACAGCTGTCCGCTGAGGTGGGTGACGTTATCCTCGTAGACCGACGGCGGCGACGGCTCGTCGAGGACGACCTGCAGCTCGAGTCGAGGGCTCGACCGGGCCGCGGCGGACGCGGTGGACGCCGAGACCATCCCGGGCACAAGGCAGCCCACGGCAGTCAGCACGGCAACGATCGCGCGCCAGCGAACTCCCCCGCCCACCGGGTCAGCCGCCGATTACGACGGTCGGGCAGCCCGGACCAGGGGCGATCGGCGTGCCGTGCATGCTCAGGTCGCCCAGCCGCGCCGCGGGAAAGCCGCCGATCATCACCGTCATGCTCCCGACGGCGATGCCGTTGGGCGCTGGTGAGACGCAGACGACGCCACCTGGCATCGCGTTGGCGACAGCCGCCGGCATGCCGCCGATCAGCACGGTAGCCACCGCGGCGGCCGGGGTGATCGGCCCGCCCACATGGGGCTTGGGGCCGTCAGACAACGTGCAGAGCGCCATGTCTCCGGCGCGCAGCGCTGGACCTGTCGGCATGGTGTCCTCCGATCCGGGATGGGTGCCTCCTGTGACACCCACTGTGCACGAGGCCGCCGACAATCTCCATGCCTCGACCGGGCCGGGTCCCGGGTCTGCCCGTTAGCGCATCCAAGCGTGCCCTGGACGCCGGCCGAACGCCCCTGCACCGGTCGGCCGTCCTAGGGGACGCTCATGTGACCGTCGACCGTGAGGGAGAAAGAAGAGATGCCGACATATCTGTCACCGGGCGTGTACGTCGAGGAAGTCGAGGCAGGATCGCGTCCCATCGAGGGTGTGGGCACTGCCGTGGCCGCCTTCGTCGGTCTCGCCGAGAAGGGCCCGTTCAACACCCCGACCCTGATCAGCAACTGGAGCCAGTTCACCAACACGTTCGGCGACTTCGTCGAGGGTTCCTACCTCGCGCACGCGGTCTATGGCTACATCATGAACGGCGGCGCCAACTGCTACATCGTCCGGATCGGCGAGGACAGCGCTCCGCGCAGTGGCTCGGCACGCGGCCGCGGCCGCCAGAAGAGCATCGAGTCGTCACCCCAAGCTGTCATCGGAGGCTACCGGCTGGCCGCGATCGGGTCCGGTGCGGAGCCGGGCCAGATCTCGGTCGAGGTGGCCGAGGCCACCGGCGACTCTCCACCCGAGGACGCCTTCAAGCTCATCGTCAAGGATGGTGGGCAGGTCAAGGAGGAGTTCGACAACCTCACCGTCGCCAAGGGCAAGCAGAACGTCGCGACGATCGTCAACGCCAGCTCCAAGATCCTCAAGGCCGAGGAGGCCACCACGGGGGCTCTCGAAAGGCCGGCGGTCGGCACCTCGGTGACGTTGGCCGCGGGGCCTGAGCCGGCCGCCGTACCCTCGCCGCGACTGTCTGCCGACGACTACGTCGGCGACGTCTCGGAGCGCACCGGCTTCGCCGGTCTGGAGGCCGTGGACGACGTCACCATGGTCGCCGTTCCTGACCTGATGAGCGCCTACCAGCAAGGGGCTATCGACCTCGAGACGGTCCAGACGGTGCACCTCGGCATCATCGCCCACTGCGAGATGATGGGTGACCGGGTCGCGATCCTCGACCCGCCTCCGGGACTCAACGCTCAGCAGATCAAGGAGTGGCGCGTCGAAGGCGCCGGCTACGACTCCAAGTACGCGAGCCTCTACTGGCCCTGGCCGAAGGTCTTCGACCCCGCCACCCAGCAGAACATCTTCGTGCCGCCATCCGGCCACATGGCCGGCATCTGGGCCCGCACCGACGCCGGTCCCGGCGTCCACAAGGCGCCCGCCAACGAGGTGATCCGCGGTGCGGTGACCCTCGAGATGCAGATCACGAAGCCGGAGCACGACCTGCTCAACCCGGTCGGCATCAACTGTCTCCGCGCCTTCCCCGGCCGCGGCATCCGCGTCTGGGGAGCTCGCACCTTGTCGTCCGACCCGGCATGGCGCTACCTCAACGTCCGCAGGCTCTTCAACTACCTCGAGGAGTCGATCCTCAACGGCACCCAGTGGGCCGTCTTCGAGCCGAACGACCCCGCCCTGTGGGCCCGCATGCGGCGCACCATCAGCGCGTTCCTCGTCAACGAGTGGCGCAAGGGCGCTTTGTTCGGACTCACCCCCGACGAGGCGTTCTATGTGAAGTGCGACAGCGAGACAAACCCCGCGGAGGCCATCGACGCCGGGCAGGTGCTCTGCGAGATCGGGATCGCGCCGGTCAAGCCGGCCGAGTTCGTCATCTTCAGGCTTGCGCAGTTCTCCGGCGGCACCAGCCTCGTCAGCGAGTAGCCGGCATCCATCACTAGCAAAGGACTCAGCACATGGCACTGCCAGACCTAGACAGCTCTGTCGGCCACTCGTTCGGACTCGAGTTCCAAGGGGTGCAGATCAAGAGCATCACCGAGGTGGCCGGGCTCAAGATGGAGCAGGACGTCATCGAGCTCAAGGAGAACGGGGCCGACGGCAAGTACGTCATCAAGAAGCTCCCTGGCCGCTGGAAGGCGGGCGAGGTCACCCTGACCCGCGGGCTCACGGCCGACAACAGTTTCGAGCAATGGGTGAAGGACTCCCAGTTCGGCAAGATGGCCGATGTGCGCAAGGGCGGCGCCATCATCGTCTACGACTATGAAGGCAACCCCGTCAAGCGCTACAACTTGACGAACGCCTGGCCGAAGAGCCTCGAGATCAGCAGCCTCAAGGCTGGAGACACGAGCGTCCTCACCGAGAAGCTCGTGCTCACCTACGAGAAGCTCGAACCGGACTCCTGATGCGCAGAACCACCGGCGGCGCCGGGGTCCTCGACGACTCTCCCATCACGGCCTCCCCGACAACGCCCAGCGAGATGTCTCCGGAGCCCTCGACGGGCCAGAGCGACTCGGATGCCCTACGGACCGAGTTCTCGTTCGTGCTGCCGCGCGGCTACGTCGACTCGGCCGGGACGGTCCATCGGGAGGGCGTCATGAGGCTGGCGACGGCCCGGGACGAGCTGGTGCCGATGCGGGATGACCGGGTGCGGGAGAACTCGGCGTACCTCACGGTCGTTCTGCTCGGCCGGGTGGTCACCCGGCTCGGCACCATCGACAACGTGCACGCCGGCCACATCGAGGACCTGTTCGCGTCAGACCTGGCATTCCTGCAGGACATGTATCGCCGGATCAATACCGAGGGCCACACCCACGCGCGAGTGACCTGCCCGGCGTGCAGCCACGACTTCACCGTCGACATCGCCGGGAGCCGCCTGGGGGAATCCTGACGTGCGCGGCCGACCGGCTGTACGAGGAGATCGCGTACGTCGCCTATCACTTCCACTGGTCGCTCGACTCCGTCCTCGACCTGGAGCATCGCGACCGAGATCGGTATGTCGAGGAGATCGGCAAGATCAACACACGAATCCAGAACGGAGACTGAACGATGGCATGGTTCCGGCGTGGACAGCCCGCCGAACGTGCCTCAGCGACGCCTCCGGCTGCCGCTCCTTCGCCAGCCACGCCGACGCGGTATGAGACGCCCGCCTGGACGAAGGCACCTCCTCTCCAACGCATCGTCGACCCGATCGCCCTCGTGGCGCCGTCGGACCGCTTCGCCAGCTCCTTGGCCAGCCGGCAGTCCCCGGCGATGCTGGAGCCGTTGGGCCACATCGTCGACCCGGCCGGGCCGCATGGTCACGTTGACGGCCTCGCGACGAGCCCGCCACCCGCCGCTCCCGCTGCGAGTGGGTCTGGCGCCCTGGTGTTCGCGTCCGCGCCAGCGGCTGTAGCCGATTCACGTCGATCTCCCTCTGTGCAACGGGTGTGGGCGGATTCCACACCTGCGCGCCCGGTCGACCTGCCGACTTCCGTTCACAGTCCCGCGCACGCGTCCGACGAGGTGGCATCCATCGGCGACGCACGTCCGCCGCTCCCGGAGGTGGTGGCTTCGACCCCTCCTGCCGACGCCGCACGGCCTCCACTTCAGCCGCAGTCGAGCGAGCCGGTGCGACCGATGTCCATCGAGCCCGCGCCACAACGTGTCGTCGCGCAGCGACTCGTCGCCGCGTCAGCCAGCCTGACCTCCGCAGCGTCCGTCGCCCACCCTGCAACGGAGCGTCCGGTGGCCGAGCACCCCGCTCTGCCGTTGGTAGGTCAGCGCGAGGTGGTCCATTCCGCAATGCCGGCCGGCGATCGTGACCTGTTCGGGAACGCGTCGTCGGCCGTCGACGACAGGCCGACTCTGACAGTCAGCCGCCACCAGGTCACCTCCTCGCGACCGACAGCCGAGCCCGCGCCGGACCTGGACGGCGCTGATTCCTCTGCTGTCCAACGAACCCCGCGGACTCCGGAGGTGTCACCAAGCACCCCACGAGCGTCCAGGGAGCCCGCACGTCCGCGGATGCCCGGACCGACTGGTGGACCCCCTCCCGTGCAACGCGTCCCGTCATCGGGGCCGGCACCCGCAGCCCCGCGTTCGAACGCCGGTCAGCCTGGCCCACACGTCGAGACAGGTGGGGCGCTGCCCGGACAGCCGGCCGCGCCTCTCGAGCAAAACCTTCTCGTGCAGCGACACGCGACGGAACAGTCGGACAGCGGCGGACGGGACGAGCCGGCAGCGCCGGTTGCCCCGGTTCTGCCCGACGTCGCGAGCTTGTCGACGTCTGCAACTGGTCCCCACGCGACCGCCGGTGCCACCCCACCGGGCCACCAGCCGTCGAGCTCAGCCAGCACGTCGGGTATGGCGGTCCAGCGCTCGGTCACGGATGTCAGCCCGGGTCAGCCGGCGCGCAAGCTCGGCCTCGGTGCCCCCCTGACGTCGTCCGCTGACCTGGTCTCTGGAGATAACGTTCCTCCGTCGGTGACCTGGACATCGGCGGTCGAGGACGGCAACAACGTGACGGCTGGGCGGGAACGTCATGACGGCTCGGCGGGGGCTCGAGAGGTGCAGCGCCATGTCGCGACGGACGCGCACGAGGACGTGCCGGCGGACGCGACCGAGGGGGCGATGCTGCAGACATTCACCCGGACCGGACCCGCGGCTCACCAGCGGCCGACTCGCCGGCCGGCCGAGCCGGTCGTCGTATCGCGGCTTCCGGCCCCTGACGTCCCCACAAGCTCACCGCCCATGAGCGTCGTCCAGCGCGAGACGACTCACCCAGGTCCGACGGCGAGCAGCCCCACCTCGTCCCACCAGTCAGCGCTCACCAGCGCACCGGTGTCGTCGAAGCCGACGGCTACGGAGCCGACCCTCGTCGTGGCCGGTGCCGCGACCTCTCCCGCAGCTGGCCCCCAGACGGCGCAAAGGCTGGTGTCCGCGCCGCTGCTCTCGGACCGGACGCCGCCGACCGGCAGCGCCACCGTGGCGTCGCGGCAGCGAGCCATCCATTCTGCGGCTGAGCCACGGGAGGGCACCGCGGGGCCCGGTGACGAAGCCCGGATCGCGGGGCCGTCGGTGCAGCGGTCGACCCTCGACGATGCACCGCCGATCGCGCGCAACATGTCGCCGCGCCCCTCGACAACCGTCGAGGCGTCAGGACAGGCGACCTCCGGGCCTAGCTCGTCGCGGCAACCGCTGACCGTCGCCCGGCAGGCCGTCAACCAGGCACCGTCGGTCTCGACGAGCAGCGTAGGGACGTCGAGAGACTCCGTCGTCGCCGCCCCACCGGCACCTCCGGGGGCCCAGAGCCCTGACGCGGTCGTGGCGAGCCCGGCGCCGGTCTCGACATCGACCACGACAACGACGGTCGTGCAACGCGATGCCGAGCCTGCGGCGGCCTCCGCACCCGAGGTGGTCTCGCCCGCCCTCGGAGCAGCGAGCGCCGCGGCACCCGCAACAAGCGCGGCTCCGGTGCCCGCCACCATCGACCTCGAGGAGCTGACGAGACGGCTGTTCGAGCCCCTGACCGCACGCCTCAAGACCGAGCTCCGTCTCGACCGTGAGCGAGCCGGCGTGATCACCGACCTACGCCGCTGACGGCGAATACCAAGGAGAACCATGGACGACTTCGAACCCGCTGTCAGCGTCTGTTTCGAGGTGACGATCGACAAGGACAACCTCGGAAAGTTCTACAGCTGCGAGGGTCTCGGCTGCGAGGTCGTGCTGGAGCAGCGCGAGGAAGGTGGCACCAACGGCTTCGTCTGGCAGCTGCCCACGCGGCTCAAGTACTCCAACGTCAAGCTGACCAGGCCCGTAGGTCCGGACACCGCCAAGATCGCTACCTGGTTCGCCAGCCTCAACGCCGCCTACACGTTGCGGACGGCGGTCATCTCGGCGAAGACCCTCGACAACACCACGGTCGCCGAATGGAGCCTCGAGGGAGTGATCCCGGTGCGGTGGACCGGACCGAGCCTGAGCCTGGACTCGCCCAAGGTCGCGACCGAGACCCTGGAGATCGCCCACCATGGCTTCGCCGTTCCGACGGCGGTCGCATCGTGAGCACGGCCGTCGCCCTGATGGTCGCCGGCGACTCCGCCGTCGCGGCGCCGATGAGTGGCGATGCCGCCGCGCCAGCAAGTCTGGCCAAAGCGAGCCTGACGGTACACGAGCCGCGTTCACTCGCGTCCGGTGGCTACGACCCCGGGGACCTGCTGCAGACCATCAAGTTCCACTTCAACCCGAAGGAGCTCGGCTTCACCAAGTCGGCCAAGTGGCCGCGCCAACCGGCCAAGAACGCCGCCAAGTCGGCGACTCCCGAGTTCAGCGGCGCCGAGCCCACGAAACTCACGGTGGAGCTGTTCTTCGACTCCAGCGTGACGGACGGCGCGAGCGTGCTCGAGTCGGTCGAGAACCTGCTCACCTGCTGCGTCCCGACCGAGACGACCAAGGCCAAGGACCGGCCGCACCCGCCTCTGGTCATGTTCCATTGGGGAAAGATCCAAAGTGTCCCCGTGTTCGTCAGCCAGGTGAGCGTCAAGTACACCCGGTTCGCCTCGGACGGCACCCCCATCCGCGCGACCTGCAACGTCTCCATGGAGGACATGCCGGCCGAGATCCACTCGACGAACCCGACGTCGGGCGCCACCGGGGTGCGGGGGCAGTACCTGTTCTCCGCGGGAGACTCACTCGCGTCGATCGCCTACCGCGAGTACCAGGACCCGGGCGCCTGGCGCGCGATCGCGGACACCAACGGCATCGACGACCCGCTCCGGGTCCGAAGCGGGACGGTGCTGCTGATGCCGCGTCCCGACGAGATCCCGGCGGCTCGCGCATGAGCGGCACCAGTGGGTTCCAGATCAAGGTCGACGGGGCGGACCTCGCGGCCGACGTTGCGGGCTTGCTGGTCTCGGCGTACGTCGACGACAGCAGGAACCTGCCGGACATGTTCCTTCTCAGGTTCCGCGATGCCGACCGCATCGTCGTCGCCAAGTCGAAGGTGCACGTCGGGTCCGCGGTCACCATCGCCGTGAAGACCGCGGACGGCAACGTGTCGGCCGACCTCATCTCCGGGGAGGTCACCGCGCTCGAGGCCGATTTCGACAGCGGCGGCACATTCACGATCATCCGCGGCTACGACCACACCCACCGCTTCTTCCGTGGCCTACGGACGGAGACCTACACCCAGGTCACCGCGTCCGACGTGGCGAAGAAGGTGGCCCAGCGCGCCCAGGTCCAGATCGGCACCATCGACGCGACCAGCACGGTGTTCGAGCATCTGTCACAGTGCGGCTCGACGGACTGGGACTTCCTGTCCGGCCTGGCCCGCGAGGTCGGCTACCAGATTGCCGTGCATGAGGCGAAGTTCGAGTTCCGCAAGCCGGTCAACGCCGCGGATGCGCCGAACGCGACGGGGCAGGCCGTCACGACGGACCCGCTGATCCTCCAGCTGGGCACGGACCTGCTGCGTTTCCGGGCCGTCGTCACGTCGGCCGAGCAGGTCAAGGAGGTGCAGGTCCGCGGCTGGGACGTCACGCAGAAGAAGGCGCTCGTGGCCACGGCACCCGCCAAGACGACCTCCGCCGTACTGCCGTCGGTGAACCCGACCGACCTGGCGCATACATTCGGTGACCAGGTCTACGTCGCTGCTGGTGTGCCGTACCGCTCGCAGGCGGAGGTGGACTCCGCCGCCTCCGCGCTGGCCAACGACCTCGCGAGCGCGTTTGCGGAGTTCGAAGGAGTCGCGCGGGGCAACCCGGCACTACGCGCGGGCACGGCGTTCTCGGTCACGAGCATCGGGGAGCCTTGGGACGGCAAGTACACGATCAGCACGTCACGGCACGTCTACGAGCCGACGACGGGTTACACGACCGCCTTCTCGGTGACCGGCACACAAGAGCGCAGCCTCTACGGGCTTACGGCGGGCGGCAGCCCGAACGACCGGAGCCCCGGGGTGGTCGTCGCCCAGGTCAGCGACGCGAACGACCCGGAGAAGCAGGGCCGGGTGAAGGTCACGTTCCCCTGGCTCTCCGACACCTACGTGAGCGACTGGGCGCGGACCGTCCAGCCGGGGGCGGGCAAGGACCGCGGAGCGATGACCGTGCCCGAGGTCGGCGACGAGGTGCTGGTGGCGTTCGAGCACGACATGCGCAGGCCCTATGTCATCGGCGGGTTGTTCAACGGGGTCGACACCCCGAAGTCGTCGTCGGTCGACCTGGTTGACGGGTCGGGCGCGATCAACCGCCGCTCGTTCGTCTCCAGGCTCGGGCACCGCATCGACCTGCTGGACCAGAAAGGCCAGTCGGACGGCATCTCGATGAAGACGTCCGACGACAAGGTCCAGCTCGTGATCGACGCAGCCGGCACCAAGGTCACCGTGCACAGCGACGGCAGTGTGCTTGTCGAGGGCAAGACGGGGGTCGTCGTCGACGCCGGACAGTCGAAGCTGGAGCTGAAGGGCGGCGAGGTGAGTGTGACGGCCCAGGGCGCCCTCACCCTCAAGGGCGCCCAGGCCAAGCTCGAGGGAAGTGCCCAGGCGGAGGTCAAGGGTGGCTCGTTGTGCAGCGTCACCGGCGGCCTCGTGAAGATCAACTAGCGGAGCAGGCGACAGTGCACGAGACGCAGTATCAGGAACACGGCACCCGGACAGCAGAGCAGGGAGGGCGATCATGACGCAGAGCTTCGTCGGAGCCGGCTGGGGGTATCCGGCCAGGATCGACGCGACGGGCGGCGTCGCGCTCGTCACACGCGAGCGGGAGATCGAGGAGGCCATCCGGATCATCCTCGGCACGGCCCCCGGGGAGCGGCCCATGCGGCCCGAGTTCGGCTGCCGGATCCACGACTACGTGTTCGGACCCGTCAGCTCGAGCACCGCCGGCCTGATGGTCTATGCCGTGCGGACGGCACTGGAGCGGTGGGAGCCGCGCATCGACGTCAACGACGTCCTCGTCGGTTTCGACAACTCGAACCAGGGGACGATCTACCTCGACATCCGTTACACCGTGCGGGGTCACAACGACCCGCGCAACCTGGTCTTCCCGTTCTACGTGATCCCCGACGAGGTCGAGACGACGTCACCGTTGCTGGAGCTCCTCGCCGCCGCCGGAGGTGAGTAGCGATGCCCCTGCCCGCGCCCAACCTCGACGACCGCCGGTTCCAGGACCTCGTCGACGACGCCAAACGGTTCGTCCAGGAACGCTGCCCCGAGTGGACCGACCACAACGTCTCCGACCCTGGTGTCACGCTCATCGAGGCTGCCGCCCAGATGATCGACCAGCTCATCTACCGGGTGAACCGCGTCCCGGACCTCCACTACGTCAAGTTCCTGGACCTCATCGGGGTCGAGCTGCTGCCTCCGGCGGCCGCCCGCGGCGACGTCACGTTCTGGCTGTCGGCCCCGCAGCCACAGACCGTCGTGGTGCGAGCGGAGACCGAGGTCGCCACTCCTCGCACCGACGTCGACGAGCCGATCCACTTCACGACCGTGGCCCAGCTCGACATCGTCAGCTGTTCGCGAAGCTTCGCCGCCTCCGCCCGGGTGGGAGCCACCCCTGAGGACAAGACGCTGGCGCTGGAGCGAAGCGGCTTCACCTGCTTCTCGGAACCGCCCGTTCCGGGGGACGCGCTCCTCGTCGGGCTCTCGGCGGCCGTTCCCTCCTGTGCGGTGGCGCTCCGGATGGACTGCGTGGTCAAGGGAATCGGCATCGACCCGCGGGACCCACCGCTCGTGTGGGAGGCCTGGGACGGGCACTCCTGGGAGGAGTGCGAAGTCGACAAGGACGACACCGGAGGGCTCAACCGACCGGGCGACATCATCATCCATGTGCCGCCCAGCCACCTGTCGTCCGTGCTCGCCGGCCAGCGCGCCGGCTGGCTGCGGTGCCGGGTGGTGGCGGCGCGCCCCGACCAGGCGTCATACACGACAAGTCCCGAGATCAAGTCGATCACCGCAGACACAGTGGGCGGCACCGTCGGCATGGTCAATGCAGAGGTCATCCGCAACGAGTTCATCGGTGTCTCCGATGGGTCTCCAGCGCAACGCTTCGCCTTGCAGCGCAGCGGTGTCGTGCCCTGGGAGGAGCCGTCGACGATCGAGGAGATCACGGAGACGGAGACCATCGAGTGGACCCAGGTGGACCACTTCGCGGACTCCACAGCGGGAGACACGCATTTCCGGGTGGACCCGGTGAGCGGTGACGTGATCTTCGGGCCGGCCGTTCGTGCGGCCGATGGCAGCCTGCGCTCCTACGGTGCGGTGCCTGCCAAGGGTTCCTTCCTTCGCCTGATGGGTTACCGGGTCGGTGGCGGTCGGAGGGGCAACGTGGCACGCGGGCAGATCCGCGTCCTGAAGACCAGCGTGCCGTATGTCGGGCGGGTCGAGAACCGCGGGCCGGCGATCGGCGGAGCCGAGGGAGAGACGGTCGCGGACGCGAAGCTGCGTGCGCCGCTCGTGTTGCGCTCGCGCGGTCGTGCCGTGACGGCGGAGGACTTCGAGCTGTTGGCGCGGGAGGCGGCACCGGACGCCGCGCGCGTGAGATGCGCCCCGGCGGCCGGGCCTGACGAGGCAGGCGGGGTCCGGGTCTTCGTCGTCCCGCACACGTCAGGCGACGAGCTGGGCAGGATCCAGCTCGACGACCTGATGCCACCGACGGCCACGTTGTCGCGGATCTCCAGCCATCTCAACGAGCGACGGATGGTGGGGACGCGGCTTCTCGTGACCGTGCCGACCTACGTGGCGTTCACGGCTGTGGTCAGCGTGAAGGCCGCGTTCGGGCGCGACCCCGACGAGGTGCGGCAGATCGTGCTGCAGGACCTCTATCGGTTCTTCCATCCGATCGACGGCGGTCGCGACGGGACGGGGTGGCCGTTCGGTCGGCCGGTCCAGGAGCACGACCTGATCCCGGTGCTACAGCAGAGCTGCCTGGACACAACGGTCCGGCCGCGCGTCCATCTGTTCCGGGCCGATGTCGAGACCTGGGACCGGACGGAGGTGGAACGCGTCGACGTTCCGGACAACGGATTGCTGTTCTCCTACGACCACCAAGTGATCTTGGTGAACTCGTGACTCCGACAGCGACGGCCTACGAGCTCGGCCGCAGCCTGCCCGGCCTCTACCACGACGACTCGATCGTGCAGGACCTGTGCGCAGCCCTCGACGAAGTGCTGGCCCCGGTGGTGTGCACGCTCGACAGCCTGCCGGCGTACTTCGACCCGGAGACCACCCGCGAGGACATGGTCGACTGGCTGGCGAGCTGGGTCGGCCTCTACCTGGACCGAGGGACCATGCCCCGCGACGGCCGCCGCTTCATCAAGGGCGCGGTCGCTCTGCATGCCCGCCGGGGGACGCCGGACGGGATCGCCGAGGGCGTCCGCATGTGGTTCGGCACCACCCCGGAGATCCAGGAGAGCGGAGGCATGGGCTGGTCCCCGGAGCCGGAGGCCCCGCTCCCGGGCGAGGGCACGCCCAGGCTGGTCGTGACCCTGCGGGTCGACGATCCGGCCACCATCGACCGCTACGTCCTCGACAGCGTGGTGGAGGGACTCAAGCCCGCGCACGTGCCGCACCGGGTCGACGTGGTGCGTCGCGGTCCTGGCGACTGACGAGTGCCTCCACCAGGGGAATAGGTTCGTCGGGCTCCTCAGGCTCGTTGAGCAGGTCGACGACGCGAGCATGCTCCCGTCGGGTCCATAGTGCCTCGGCCGAGTTGCCGGCCCGCTCGTGCAGCTCGGCGAGCAGCACCCACGCGTCATCGCCGAACCGGTAGAGCTGAACCGCCTTCTGCGCAGCCCGGATGGCGGCGGTCTGGTCGCCGAGCCGCTGATGGTCACGAGCCAGGTCCAGCGCACCACTCGCCACCAGGAGGCGCAGCCGCTCGCGCTCGTCCACGACCCACTCCGCCGGGCCGTCCTCGGGGAGCAGCTCCCCCGTATAGAGCTCGACCGCTTGGTGGCGAAGGGCCGCCGCCTCCTCGGTCCGGTGCTGGGCCGCGGCCACGACCGCCTGGCGCAGCCGGGCTGGCATGTCCACGAGGTCCGCGGTGCTCCCCTCCGGCAATGCCAGCCGGTAGGCGTCGCCATGGCGGGCGAGCACGTCCTGCCCTGGAAGCCCGGCCGACTCAAAAGCCTGTCGAAGGCTGGAAACGTTCACCTGAAGGGATCTGGTGGCCGACGCGAGCGAGATGCCGGGCCAGAGACAGCCGATGATGTACTCCCGGTGCACGTCGGCCCCAGCGGACAATGCCAGCAGCCTGAGCAGGGCCCGGGCGCGCGGACGGACTCCGGTCAGGTTGAGCTCCACCGAGTCGATGCGGATCCGGAACCCGCCGAAGCATGTCAGCTGAAGATGTGGCCGGTCCGCACCCTCCCCGTGTGGATCGTGTGTCGGGTTGATGGCCGTCTCCACGACGGCGGCCGGAGATCGGATCAGGAGAGTCGGGTCGAAGCCGCACCGGACGGCCAGCTGCTCGGCGTGCTGTGCCAGGTCATGGCTTCGCTCCCCGCTGGTGGACAGCGCCGTGGCAGCGGCAAGCAGCGCTTGTGGGCCCGGCGCACCTGCTCGTCGTACGTCGGCCTCAGCCTCGGCGACCCGACCGGCCGCGTCGGCGGTGCCCCGCCAGGCCGCTCCGAGGGCTACGCCGGCTCGTGCCCAGGCTTGCAGCACCAACGCGTCAAGCATCTCGAAACGCCGGGCCGCCTCGAGCAGCTGCGCGCTCCCCTCTTCGCCGGCGAACTCACGGGAGACCCCCACGATGAACGCGTCGAGAGCCGGACCCCAGAGGTCACCCTCACGCGCCTGCGCCGGCTGTACCTGGGCAAGACCAACCGCGTCCCGGTGGGTCCAGCCGTCACGCCGGCGACGGGCGAGCGCCAGACTCCCGGCGAGATGTTCGAGCCACTCGAACCCACCGGACTCTGACTCGCGCCGCGCGGCCTCGAGACGCTGGTCGGCGTCCTCCGGCCGACGGGCTGCGAGGTCCGTCACGGCGGCCCCGAGCAGCGCGGCGGACCGCTCGAACGACCCTGCTTCGCTCTGGTCGACCGCCGCCTCGAGCTCGTCCGCTGCCGCCGCCAAGTCCCCCGCCAGCAAGACCGAAAGGCCACTCGCCAGCCGGTCGCTCGCGGTCGCGTGGACCACGCCGCTCGAGGCGGACTCCCGCGGCAGCCGTCGGGTTGCCGCCCGCAGCCGAAGGCCCCAGTGCCGGCGAGAGTCGGGATCGGGCCGCCCGGAGCGGGTGGCCGCCCCGACCGTCCAGGCACTCGCGAGGCGTCGCTCGGCCGCGCACTGCTCCTGGAACGCTCGGTCGCTGAGCAGCGACTCGGCCCGCCGGTAGGTGGCGACGGCGTCATCGAGCAGTCCACGCCGCACCAGCCTTCGGGCCTCCGCGACCGCGAACCACGGGTCGTCGAGTCGAAGGTCGGGCGGGATGAGATCCTCCCACGAGCCGACAGCGTGGGGCTGTTGCCGTCGGGACCGCCGTAGCACCCTCGCGACGGCCGGCCAATCCTCCGCTCTGGCATAGGCGCGCAGCGCGTCATGGGTCGCGCCGACTGCCTCGAGCAGGGCGGCGCTGCGGGCATACTCCGAGCGAGCCAGCCGCGGCCCGAGCTCCTCGACCAGCGCCAGCTCCAGGTGAGCCTGCAGCACATGGTGGTAGCGGTAGCTGAACCCGTCGTCGTCCGACGAGGTGAACAGCTGCGACTCCTCGAACTGGGCAAGGATCTCGGCGCTCCGAGTCGTGCCCAGCAAGGCGTCACACAGCGGTGCCGTCAAGAGCCCGAGGGTGCAGCTGCGGATCAGGAATCGCCGTTCCTCCTCGCTCAGCTCGGCGACCACGTTGCGAGCAAGATAGGAGCGGATCAGGTGCGACCGGCCGTCGAGGTCGGCCACGGCCCGGCATCGCTCGAGGGTGCTCTTCTTGGTGGTGGCGAGATGGAAGAGCTGGAGTCCCGCGGCCCAGCCCCCGATCTTGCGGCTCAGCGCGGCCGCGGACTCGGGGGGGAGCGGCTCCCCGTAGACCTCTTGGAGGGCCCGCTCGACCTCCCAGCTGCGGAAGCGCAGGTCCTCGTTGCCGATCTCGACGATCTGTCCGGAGACCCGCAGCTTCGGCAGGTTGAACAGAGGTGGGGTGCGCGAGCCCAGCACGACGCGGACCTCTGGCGGCCGCAGCTCGATGAAGCGCTCCAACGCCGACTCGGCGAGTGACCCGCGGATCTCGTGCAGGTCGTCGAGAAAGACGGCTCGTGGGACGGGAGCCCGGTCGACCGCTGCAAGGAGCTCATGGACATAGCGGATGCTCGTCGTCGGTACGCCGCCCGGCGTACCGAGAGCGCGCGCCAGGTGAGCCACCATCGCCTCTGCAGACCCGTCGTCCGCGGTGACCCGATACCAGCCGGCAGCCTCGCCGAGCCGTCCGGCGACCTGCGCCATCAGCGTGGTCTTGCCCGCTCCGGCCATCCCGACGACCAAGCCGGTGGGCGCCGACTCCGGGTCGAGCAGGGGCCTGATCAGGCGCTCGCGCGCCAGCCCACGGGGGGTAGGTAGTCGGAGCTTCTCCGAGAGGACGACGATGTCTGAGCACATGAGTGGTGGACGCCTACGCTTGTCCCTCGCAGCCCGTCACGCGAGGTCGACACTTCGGAGGGTAGTGGAGCGCGCAACCCCCGTCCTGAGGTTTATCGAAATGGTGCAAGCAGGACAACTGCTCGGGCTGAAACGGTTGTTGAGCGTTTGTTGACTCGTTGTGAACCGCACCTCGGATACTCGGGTGTGATGGGACGACGAAAGCGGGACAGCTGATGACTCAGCGAATCGACACCTACATCTATGCCAACGACCCGATCTCGAAGGCTGGCGCGGTCGGCCAGCTGCGTACGAGGCCGGAGATCAACATCGTCGGCGACTCCGACGTCGACCAGGCCCACGTGGCCGTCGTCGTCACGGACGTCGTGGACGACGACACCCTCCGCGTGCTTCGCGCCCTCCAGCGAGGTGGCGTTCCACGGACGGTCGTGGTCGCCACGAGCCTCGACGACGTTGCCGTCGTCGCCGCAGCGGGGGCCGGCGCGTCCGGACTGCTCCGCCGTTCGGACGCCACCCCGGAGCGCCTTGCCGACGTCCTCGTCCGGATCGCCACCGGCGACGGCGAGGTGCCGTCCGACCTGCTGGCCCGGCTGCTCGACCAGGTGGGCCGCCTGCAGCGGCAGGTGCTCGCGCCGCGTGGACTCGTGTTCTCCGGCTTGAACGACCGCGAGACCTCTGTCCTGCGGCTCGTCGCAGACGGTCTGGACACCGCCGAGATCGCGACCCAGCTGGCCTACAGCGAGCGGACCGTCAAGAACGTGCTGCACGACGTCACGACCCGGCTTCAGCTTCGCAACAGATCACACGCCGTCGCCTACGCGCTCCGTGAGGGTCTCATCTGACCGGACGCTCTGGCCCGGCGGGAACCGGTTGACGTCCGGCGTACTGGGGCTGATCCTTGAAGAGGATGACGCCATGACCTTCGACCACGAGCAGCTTCAGAACGCCCACACGATCATCGCGGTGGGCGAGCGGCTCGGTGCGTCCCAACGCGACATCCAGATCGCCCTCATGACGGCGATGCAGGAGTCCAGCCTGCAGAACCTCTCCGGCGGCGACCGCGACTCGGTCGGGCTCTTCCAGCAACGGGACGCATGGGGAACCTTCGAACAGCGGCACAACCCGGCAACGGCGGCCGCCATGTTCTTCCAGGGCGGCCACGAGGGGCAGCGAGGGCTGTTCGACTTCAGCGACCGCAACTCGATGAGCCTGTCCGAGGCCGCCCAAGCCGTGCAGGTCTCGGCGTACCCGGATGCCTATGCCAAGTGGGACACCGACGCGGCGCAGATCCTGCAGCACGCCGACGGTCTCCCGCCGGCGGCCGGCGACCCCGGGACGGGAGCCGGAGCCGACCCGTTCGCCCCGGACAAGGGGACCCACGTGGCGGCCACCGACCAGGACCACGACGGTCTCACCGACGAGTTCGAGCGTCTCCTCGGCACCGACCCGACCAAGGCCGACACCGACGGTGACGGGGTGAGCGACTACGTCGAGACCACGATCACGCACACGGACCCGCTCGTGGCCGACGACCAACACGGCACCAGGCTGGTCGCTGCCCATGACGGAGGTACGCCGCATGACGCGCGGATCCCGATGGCCGCCCTGAAGGCAGGCTTCGGCGGCGGGTCCACTTTGGACTCCGACCACGACGGGCTGTCCGACCTCACCGAGGTGCACGACGGGACCGACCCCTACAACGCCGACACGGACCATGACGGGGTGAGCGATGGCATCGAGCATCGGCTCGGATCGAACCCGCTCACCATGGACTCCGACCACGACGGCATCGTCGACGGGGTGGAGTACGACCACGGCACCCTCACCGGACCTGATGACCCCGGCGTGGACAGCCTGGTGGACCAGGACCCCGGGCTCGGCCACTGAGTCCCGACGCGCCGGATGTCATCCACACCGGATTCGTCCGGTCGGCTCACGCATCGCATCCGCGCGGTGGGCCGGACGAACCGCAGACCGGAAGAATCCGCAGACCAGACGCGCCGCTCAACCTCAGGCGCTCACCCAGCAGGGGTTGCGTAGGTGGCGAGAACGCCTTCCAGGGTTCGGGTCGCCACCCGGGCGACGGACCGCTCGGCCCGGCTCGCCATCGGGTGCTCGGCCCTGCGCTGCCACTGCGCAAGCGACCGCCGGGCCGCATCGACGACGGTGGCCTGGTCGGGGTCGGCGCTCAGCCCGAGCCGGCTCGGGACGTCATGCCCGTCTCCGCCGAGCACCGTCTCCAACTCGTCGTAGACCTGCTCCGGAAGGTCGAGCTGGCCGGCCCGGAGAGCGTTCAGCGTGCGCACCTCCACGAACTCGTGGGCACTCGCCTCGACCTCCTCAAGGCGGGACTGCAGCCCGAGCGACCCGTGGCAACCACCGGAGTCGAGGACCTGCCGCAGCACGGCGAGCCCCATCCGAGACTTGAGGATCCGGCTCCGGGCACTGAACTGGGACTGCAGCACCCGGTGCAGGTCGTGGATCCCGCTCTGGTCCGTGAGAGCGGTCGCGAGGGCGGACGAGTCCGGCGCACCTCCTGACCTGATCAGCGCTACGGACACCCGGACCCCGAACAGGCCCATCCGGGTGAGGAGGTGATACCGCTCGATGTCCGGCACCAAAGCGGTCGTGGTACGGGTGGCGAACCGGTCTGCGGTGAGCAGCAGCTCGGTCGCCTCGTCCTGTGGAATCGCCGCGATCGCCGCCAGAGACCGGTACTCGTGCTCACGCAGGGTCACCCCGGCCTGGGCCAGCAGACCGGCGACGGGGACGACGACCGGGCACAGCCTGCGCAGTCTCGGCTCGGACCGGTATCTCCTCGCGACCCGAGTCGCCACCTCCAACGCGTCTGTGCGAGCGGAGCCGATCTCGTCCGCGCGTGACAGCACGCCCAAGGCGTTCATCGGGGTGCCGCGGACGAGCTCGTCGCCGTGGAACGACTCGAGGAAGCGGATGTCACTGGAGTGCGCGTGGCGCAGCAGATAGACGACGGCGTCTGCGGCGCTCGGCTCGTCACCGTCGGTGCCCAGCAACTGAAGCGTCGTCGCGGACAGGTCCGTCGACAGGGACGCGAGGCCGGGAGTGTCGACGAGGGTGAGCTCTTTGAGCCGCCGAGACGGCCACCAGACGTCCATATGGTCGATCTGCTCGGCGGGCCATTCACCGAGATCGACGTCGAGGGCTCCGGCGTCTCTGCTGAACGGCCTCGTCTTGGCCGCCTCGCCGATGGGATGGATCACCACCCGCGGCTGCTCCGACCAGCGGTACCAGGTGACGATGCGGGTGCACTCGCCCGCGTCGGTGGGCGCCAGCTCCTCACCCACCAGTGAGTTCAGCAGGGTGGACTTCCCGGCCTTCACCTTGCCGGCGATCGCCACCCGAAGCGGCTCGTCCATCCGGCTGGCAGCGCCGGCGAGGACGGCAGCCGTTTTCGCGTCGGCGGCCGCGTGCTCGGCATCGCGGAGCAAGGCCGTGACGTCGGCGGCCAGGGTGTCAGCCACTGGAAGTCACCCCCCCGCCAGCGCCCGCGACGGCAAGGTCGCCGCTGAGCCGACGTACGTCGCGCGACTGCTTCTCCAGCTCGGCGGCTCGGGCGGCGCGGGCGTTCTTGTCCAGTCCCTTCGCCGACTCCGCGGAAGCGAGAGCGGCCGTCGACGACCGGTGCAGGGTCAGTGCCCGCTGCTGGAACTCGTCACGAAGCATCCGCTGGGTCCCCCGGAGCGTGTCCCGACAGTCCTTGTTGAGCAGGAATGTGACCTCATCGACGTAGCGTCGGGTCGCCACCTTGCCCTGCTGGCGACGGAACGCGAGCTGGCGGTGCCGCTCGTCCTTGAGCAGCTTGTAGCCGAGCCCGGCTCCGACGGCGATGCTGATTGGCGCGACCACCACGAGGAACGCCGAGAGCGTCGCCGACGCCGCCGTGATCCCGACGACCGAGCTCGGGACGAGCACACTGCTGCGAGCCGCGAT
Organism: uncultured Actinomycetota bacterium; assembly: GCA_963820035.1. GTDB lineage: Bacteria > Actinomycetota > Actinomycetes > Propionibacteriales > Nocardioidaceae > JAWWPG01. Next base: position 810,552 of record CAWFYK010000002.1, read on the forward strand.
CATCATCGGCCCGACCTTGCCGGTGGGACTGTTCAGGCTTGCGGCATCGGGCAGGATGAGCTGTTCCAGTGCTCCCGAAGGATACGACGACGCCAGCCTGATCTCGCTCGCGTCCACGTCGAACTGCTGTGCGACGTTGTCCACCAGCTCGGTGGCGCGCTCGGTGAGGAAGTCCCGGTTCGCCACCGCGACAAGGGCCACTTGGCGGCGCAGCCAGGTCTCGGTGTCTGTCCACGACCGCTTGGGATCGCTCTGGTCGATGATCTCCTCGATGTCGCGGACCACGAGGCGCAGCCGCCTGTGGAGGTCGTGTTCGACGTCGGCGACCAAGTCCTGGATCGCGTCGTTGAGCACCTGCTGCCAGCTGGCGGTCGGGCCGGCCAGCTGGGCGGTGCGGGCCTTGGCCTGGGCGAGCTGGGCGACGACCTTCTCCGCCTCCTCCGGTCGCTGGATGACGCTCTGCTCCGCCTCGACCTGGCGAGCCAGCTCGTGGGCGACGAACGTGACCTCTGACGACGCGACCTTGGCGGCAGCTGCGCTGGCGCCACCGATGACGGCCGATGCGAGCTGGCGGATCAGCGCACGGAACCCGGACTCCTCCGACAGGTCGGGGCTCCGGATCGCTCGCAGCCGGAGGAACGACGAGACGGGTATGACGTCGATGGCGAGCCCAGCATCGGCCAGGTGCTGGCGGTCGATCTCGACGATGCGTCGCCACTCGGGGTAGAGGTCGGTCTTGGTGACGACGACCGTCACGGAGGGGCATCGCTGGATCGCCTGCTTGAGGAAGGTCATCTCGGGCTCGGTGAGCTCCTGCGATGCATCGGTCACGAACAGCGCACCTTGGACCGTGCTGAGCGTGCTCAACGTCATGACGCCTTGGGCGGACTCGAGCCCCCCGACGCCCGGCGTATCGATGAGGCACATCCCCGACGACAGGAGACGGTGCCGCAGCCCGATCTCGACCATGCGCACACGTCTACGGTTGCCGGGGTTGCCGACCTCGGATACGAAGTCCATCAGCTCGGTGAGCGGGATCGGCTCGAGCTGCTCGGTCTCCTCGCCTTCGGCCAGCTGGAGGCGCGCCTGCGCGAACGGCGTCTCGGCATACGTGACGAGTGTCGGGACCGCCGTGACCAGGTCGGCGTCGACAGGGCAGACATCCCTCTGCAGCAGGGCGTTGACAAGGGTGCTCTTCCCCTGCTTGAACTCGCCGATGATGGCCACCGCAAAGGCCTGCCTCGCCAGCGAGTCTCGTGTCGTCTCGAGATGGCGGGCGAGGTCCGGCCGGTTGTGCTCGTGGGCGAGCCGCTCACCTTCAACCACTCGGGCTACGGCGTCGTCAAGCGCAGCGCTTCGGGAAGGGGCCGGAGCAGCGGACCCGCCGGCGACCGGCGAGTCCGGTTGTCCCCCGGCCTCCTTCGCAGGTTCAGCAGCAGGCATCCTCTCGGGCGGCGGTGGGGGTTGCTCCTCGACACCCGCTGGGTCGCTGTTTCGGGCGTCGACCGACTCGGCGGACACTGGAGGCGGCGGAGCGGACGCCGGTTGCGGTGCCGGGGTGTTCGGCTGCTCGGGTGGGGCGGGAGGTGGCGTGGGCTTGGGCGCGGACGAGGCTCGGCTCAGATACATCCCGCACTGCGCGCAGAACGAGACACCGTCATCGTTGGCGGTCCCGCAGTTCCCGCAGATCATGGTCGAGGTCCATCCCGTGTCAGGCCTGTCTATTGCCTTGATTGTCCGCCATCATGCAACTGTAATGACCGTGCCCAAGGCGGGCCACCGGTCTCGCGCCGACCCGAGGGGGTGACGACGTGCACGTGGTGTGCGGCGTGTGCGGACAGCACAACCCGCCGGAGCGACAGTTCTGCACGGCGTGCAACAGCTACCTCGATGCGGACTCGGTGCGGGTCGACGACAGCCCAGAGGAGATCGAGGCGGACGAGCCCACCGTCGAGAGCGTCGAGTCCCACTCCGATGCCCCTACCCGGCGAGACGTCTCGCCGAGCTCGGATCCAGCGGTCCGCCAACCGGGCACCCCGCAACAACCTGATGCGCCGTCCGAGCGTGTCGCACCATCGCCGGCCAGGCGGACCGCCTCAGACGTGGCGACTGTTGCCTGCCCTCGATGCCAGACCACCAACCGCGCCGGACTTCGCTTCTGTCGCAAGTGCGGCCAGATCCTCAGCGGGCCTGTCCAAACCTCCGACCAGCCGCTTCCCGTCGTCGCCCCGCCGGTCCGGCCGAGCTGGTGGGACCGGCTCACCGGAAGCTGGTCGTCCGGAGCCTCACGTGAGGCACGGGCGGCGTACCGGCAGGGCCTCCCGCGCCGCTATCGCCTGTTCCGATGGGGGGCCGCCGGTCTCGTGGTGGCCGTCGTCGCCGGGCTGCTGCTTTGGCGGGGCACGCCGTTCGACTGGGCGAAGGGCGTCTTCTACGACCTGACCAACAAGACGACAGCGGTCGACCCACACTCGGTGACGGCGGCCGCGCTCCCGAGCAGGCCGCAGGACCCTGACCATCCTCCTGCGAACGCGATCGATGGCGAGCCGACGACCTTCTGGGCGACCGCCTGGTCGCCGGCGATCGAGCGCGCCGTGACCACCAGCCCGCCAGCCTGCGGTCAGGTCCCGGCCGGCAGCCAGAGCCTGGTGCTCCATCTCCCGAGTGCCGTTCCGCTCCGGGGGATCACCGTCATACCCGGTCTCACCGACCCCAAGGTGCGTGGCTTGCACTGGACGCCGAAGTCGCTCCAGGTGCTGGAGGCACCGGGGCGATGCAAGACCCTCACACTCCAGAACACCGGAACCAGCCAGACCTTCGGCCTCGACTCCGTGACGACGGACACCGTCACCGTAACGGTGGTCGACGCAAACCCGCCCCCGCGTGGGCAGGTCGACCGGACCACAGCGTTGACCGAGGTGACGCTGCTCCGGCGGCCGAGCTGACGCGTGACCGCTACGGCCCGGGTGGATGCACGATGTCACTGTTGAGCACGCAGGCCACGTTGGGGAACGCCGGCCTGACCTGGAGAGCGCAGAAGGTATGCACCTGCCCTGGGTCAGGACCGAAGCCGGCATAGACGAGGTACTGCGCCTTGGCCACGTCGAGGACATCGCCCGCGTCCGGGAAACCCTTGGCCACCAGGGCCTTGACCTCGTCGAGCGGCTCACCGAAGGACTGGTCCGGCTGGTCCACCACCACGAGCCAGTCAGTGGGACCGGGAGGCGTGCCGGTGCCCACGTTGCCGTTCGACGTCGTGGCGCCACCACCACCCCCCCACCGCCGCCGCCCCCTCCGCCTCCGGGACTGGTCGCAGGAGATGAGGCGGGCGCGGCGGCCAGCGTCGAGCCGCAGGCCGGCGGGTTGGGCGCGGCAACGCTGCGGCCCTTGCCCTGGATCGCCACGATCTGGAAGCAGTAGGGCGTCGCGGGCTTGAGCCCGTCGAAGTCGAACTGGTTGACGGCCGCGTCGGCAGCCTTGGCGTCGCTCACACTCTTGCTGTCATTGGGGTCGACGCTCAGGATCTGGAACGAGTCCGACTTGGTGCCGGGGCTCCAGGTCAGGTGGATCGTGCTGTCCGTCGCCGAGGCGACGGCGAGTCCGCCGGGGGCGGCGATCGACGTGTCGGGGGCCGGTTTGGTTCGCCCGCATACCGGAGCGCTTCGCGGACTGGACAAGCCGCCTTGCAGGGCGATGATCTGGAAGCAGTAGGTCTTGGCCGACTTCAGCTTGGACACGGTCGTGCCACCGAGGCCGCCGTCGATTCCGGCCAGGTTGCTGGTGGGTGCCTTGGCGCGCCTCCCGGCGTACTCGAAGATCGTGTAGGTGTCGACGCCCTCCCCGGGTTCCCAGGACAGGAAGATCGCGTCCGGCAGCGTGCGCCCCACCGTGAAGCCACTGGGGGCGTCAGGGTTTCCCGTGGCCTGGTTCGAGCCTGATCCGGAGCCGCGCAGTGCGAGGGCCAACACCGCCACGACAGCGGCGACGGCGAGGACACCCGCCAGCACCACCCATCTGCTGATGATCGGCTTCTGTGTCAAGGCGGCATCGAGGACCTGCCGCTGCGCATCGGGTGCGCCACTCGGGCCGACCTCCATCGCCGCCCCGGGTCCGAAGGGCTCGCCGATGACCTGGAACGGCAGCCGCACCGGGTTTCCGCGCAGGAACGGCCGCCGGGTGCGGACCTTGACCCGGGCTTCGGCCTTGCCGCCGAGCGGCACCGCAAGACTCTCCGGCACGACGAGGAACGCCAGCTTGTCGTCGGGGTCGGTCGCCGACATCCGCAGGTTCACGGGCGCGTTGCCCCAGTTGGCGAACTCGACCCGGTGCCGCCCGCGCCAGCGACCGCTGGAGGTGACCGGGGTGATCTTCGACGTGAGACCGAAGACCCGGCCGACATCGATGTCACCCTCGACCACTGCGGACGACGCCGGGTCGACGAGAGACGTGGCCCGCACCGCGAACGGGAAGGCACCCGTGCGCGACGTCGAGCCCGTCGGCGGGGTGAACACGACCACGGCGCTGGCTTCCTGGTCGACGTCGACCCGGAGCTCGGGCGGGTTCACGTCCGCCCACTCGCTGACACCTTCGCCAAGGACATCGAGAGCGAAGCCCTCGATGATGTGGCCGACGTTGCGTACCGTCACGCGGACGGTGACCTGACCCCCGGGGTTCACCTGCAGTCGCGACGTCTCGAGCTCAACAAGGGGGTCTGTCATTGCTGGCCGCCCCCCGCTTCCGGTGGTCGAGTGTGCTCGACAGTCGAGTCAGTTCGATGGTCGATTCTAGTGCGGGAGGCAACCCCGCCAGAGGCGGACGCGAAACCGTGCCCGAGAGGGCAGGTCTGGCTGCCCCTACGACGGGACTGGTTGCGTGGTGGGCGATGTGAATCGCGGGCATCCTGAGGAGGTGATTCATGAGGTGGACTCCGCGCTGCGCGCCCTGATCCTTCGCGAGGCGGTGGATCGGGGCGACGTCGAGGTGGTCTTCGACGCCCCGACGCGCGACTGGGCCAGCCGACGTACGGTGCCGACGATCGACGTCTACCTCTACGACATCCGCGAGGACCTGAGACGACGCGAACGTGGCGTCATCCACGAGTACGACGGCTCCGGCCGCGTGACCGCCCGCAAGCTGCCGCCCCGCTACTTCAAGCTCTCCTATCTCATGACGGCGTGGACCCAGCGTCCTGAGGACGAGCACCGGCTGCTGTCTGATCTGCTCGCCTGCTTCCTGCTCCACGACGCTCTGCCGCGCGATGTCCTGACAGGCCCGGTCGTCGTCGGCGACCTGCCGGTCCCGATCACCGTGGCTCTTCCGCCACCGGAGGACCGGTCCTTCGCCGACGTCTGGACGGCACTGGGTGGCGAGCTGAAGCCGTCGCTCGACCTCGTCGTCGCGGTGCCGATCGAGACCGGCCAGCGGCGCGAGGTGGGTCCGCCGGTGCTGGTCCCGCCGAGCGTCTCCGTGGGAGGTGTCGACAGCTGGCCACCTCGCGAGTCGAAGACCAAGCATCGCGAAACCCCCCCGGCCGGCAAGCCCGTCGCCCGCAAGCGGTCCACTGCCAAGCCGGCCAAGCGATGACGAGCCAGGCCCTCGAATACCTGCTCGGCCGGGCCGGTCTCATCGAGGACCGGGTCCGTGCTCTCGTCCAGGAGCGGCGCAAGGAGGACCCGGCACCGGACGACCCGTTCCGCGGGCTCTACCTCTCCGACGACGCCGTCGACCGGCTGCTGCACGTGTCCCCTGGCTCTGCCCCGAGGGGCGACGCGGTTCGACGCGCGGAGCTGGATCGGACGGCTGATGCAGCGGTGGCCTCGGGGGTGCGCGTGCCGTTGCGGGACCTGGAGCGCGCCGCCGGCCTGTCGGATCTGGACTCGGACCTCCTGGTGATCGCCCTGCTGCCCGACCTCGACTCACGATTCGAGCGTCTGTTCGGCTATCTCAACGACGACGTGACTCGACGCCGCGCCACGATCGGCCTGGCGTTCGAGCTCGCCGGTGAGCACGCTGCCTCGGTGGTCGCCCGGTCGCGTCTCGGACCGGGGTCACCGTTGCGCGAGCAGGCTCTCGTGATCGTCGAGGACCTCGACCGGCCGTTTCTCACCAGAGGACTGCGCGTCCCGGACCGGGTGGCTGGGCACCTGCTCGGCGATGACTCCGTGGACGCAGCGCTCACCCCGGTCACTGCCTCCTGGGTCGCCTACCAGGCACCGGCCGCCGAGCGGATCGCCGCCGCGGTGGACTCCGGAAGCGGCCTCGTCTACCTCCGCGACGACAAGACCCGAACCGGGGTGTCGGTCGCCGTCGCGACCCTCGCCCTGCTCGACCGTGGAGTCGTCGGGCTCGACCTGTCCCGGCTGGCCCAGGAACCCGACCACGAACGGTTGGTGGCGGTCGCGGCCCGCGAGGCACTGCTGCGCGGTGGGGGTATCGTCGCCCAACCCGTCGAGGCGCTGTCGACGGCAGCGCCGCAGTCGCTGCGCCGGCTCTGCGCGCTGCCCGTCCCTGTCCTGCTGGTCGGTACGACGACCTGGGACCCGCGCTGGGCGCTCGACGTCCCGCTCGTCATCGACGCTCCCACGCTCACGACGCACGAGCGGACCCGCCTCTGGCAGCGTGAGCTGGAGGGCATGGGCTCCGACGTCGACCCGGCCGAGGTAACGGCCCATTTCGTGCTCGGTCCCGAAGAGACCAGCAGGGCCGTCAAGGGCGCCCAAGCCGCCGCTCGGCTCGACGGGCAGGCCCTCAGCGCCGACCACCTCCGCCTCGGGGCGCGCTCGCAGAACGCCGCGGGCCTGGAGACCCTGTCGACGCGCATCCAGCCGGAGGTCTCATGGGATGATCTGGTGCTTCCGACCACCGTGCACGGGCAGCTGCGCGACCTCGCCGCGCGGGCCCGACACCGCGACCTGGTCCTCAACGAGTGGCGAATGCGACCTGGCGGTGGCCGCGGCCGCGGACTGACGGCGCTCTTCGCCGGCGACTCGGGCACCGGCAAGACGATGTCGGCGGAGGTGATCGCGCGTGAGCTGGGCCTCGACCTCTACGCGGTGAACCTCGCCACGGTCGTCGACAAGTACGTCGGCGAGACCGAGAAGAACCTCGAACGGATCTTCCACGAGGCCGGTGGCGTCAACGCGGTCCTGCTCTTCGACGAAGCAGATGCCATCTTCGGCAAGCGCAGCGAGGTCAAGGACGCGCACGACCGCTACGCCAACATCGAGAGCGCCTATCTGCTGCAGCGGATGGAGTCCTTCGACGGACTTGCCATCTTGTCCACCAACCTGCGCGCCAACATCGACGAGGCGTTCACCCGCCGGCTGGACGCGATCGTCGACTTCCCCCGCCCCGACGAGAAGCTGAGGGCCGAGCTCTGGCAGCGGTGCCTGGCGCCGCCGTTGCCGGTGGCCGACGACATCGACGTGGCATTCTGTGCGCACGCGTTCGAGCTGTCCGGTGGCAACATCCGATCGGTGGCGATCACGGCCGCCTACCTCGCGGCTGCTCAAGGCGAACCGGTCACCATGGCGGCGATCGTGCTTGCGGTCCATCAGGAGTACCGCAAGCTCGGACGACTTGTCGTCGAGCACGAGTTCGGACCATACCTGTCGAGCCTGCGTTAGCCCGCGCTGCCCGTTGGGGCAGCCGGGTGTTCCCGATCCGTGCCCCCGCGCGACGTACCACGGAGGGTGGATCAGTGGCAGGCTGGAATCTCACCTGCGAAGGAGGCGCCATGCGAGCCCACGACCATGACGGCGAAGGGGTCGACAGCCTGCGGCCGGCGGCGGCGAGGCTCGACCCGATGCCCGACCATCACACGATCGACGCAGCGGCGTCGGGGCGTCCCGAGGTCCTCGACAGCGCAGGTGTCTTCGCCCTGCAGCGCTCACTCGGGAACCGGGCGGTCTCGCGCGTCGTCGGCGACGAGGACTCCCCCGTGCACGACGTGGTCGGCTCGGGAGGCGGCAGCCCCCTGGCGCCCGAGGTGCGGGACGACATGGAGTCCCGGCTCGGTCACGACTTCGGCGACGTCCGCGTCCATACCGACGGCAAGGCCCACGAGTCGGCCGTGTCCGTCAACGCCCAGGCCTACACCGTCGGGTCCGACGTCGTGTTCCAGCGCGACAAGTTCGACCCCACCTCCAACGACGGTCGCGTGATGCTGGCCCATGAGCTCACCCACGTCGTCCAGCAGCGAAGTGGACCGGTCGACGCCACCCCGGCAGGTGGCGGCGTCAACATCAGTGATCCCTCCGACCGGTTCGAGCGGGAGGCGAGGGCGACGGCCGAGCGCGCGTTCTCGTCGCCCGGGCCCGACGCGGCCGTGTCGGCGGCCCCGGCCTCGATCCAGCGTCAGGAGGCCGGTGACGAACAACAGGAGGAGGAGATGGACGTCCAGGGTTCGTTCGTCCAGCGGGACGAGGGCGGGGAGGATGAGCTCGAGGAATGACGCGTGCGCGCCGCCGTTGCTGCCGGCCGGTTGCCGCGTCCTGCCCCCGGCTCGCGACGCCCGCACCTATCCTGGGGGCCTCGACCCTGCCGGGACGCCGACCCGTCGCCGGTCCCCTACCTGGCCGTGAGCAGAACGGCCGGACGGCCCGCGTGGGGTAGCCGATGATGCTGCTGGAGGGCTGAATGGGTTACCGGTTGGGGGTGGATCTGGGGACGACGTTCACGTCGGCTGCGGTGTTCACCTCGGGGATGCCGACGATGATCGGGCTGGGTAACCGGGCGATGCAGATCCCGTCGGTGCTGTTCATGAAACCCGACGGACAGTTCCTGGTCGGCGAGGCAGCCGAACGACGCGCCGCCGCCGAACCCGACCGGGTCGCCCGCGAGTTCAAACGCCGCCTCGGTGACCAGGTCCCCATCCTGGTCGCCGGATCCCCCCACTCCCCACAAGCCCTGCAGGCCCGGCTGCTGAGGTGGGTCGTCGACCAGGTCACCCAACGCCAAGGCAGCACCCCGGACCACATCACCTTGACCCACCCCGCCAACTGGGGCCCCTACAAGAGAGACCTCTTCGACCAGACCATCCGGATGGCCGACATCACAGGCGCCGACATCTGCACCGAACCCGAAGCAGCCGCCACCCTCTACGCCGCCCGCAACGTCCTCGCCGACGGCCAGACCATCGCCGTCTACGATCTCGGCGGCGGCACCTTCGACGCCGCCGTCCTCCGCAAGACCACCACCGGGTTCGACCTCCTCGGCCACCCCGAAGGCATCGAACAGCTCGGCGGCATCGACTTCGACGAAGCCGTCTTCCACCACGTCCTCGCCACCCTCGGCGACCAGATCACCACGCTCGACGACACCCCCGACCTCACCGCCGGACTCGCCCGCCTCCGCCGCGACTGCGTCGACGCCAAAGAAGCCCTCTCCGCCGACACCACAGCGCGGATCCCGGTGTCGCTTCCAGGTCTCTCGACGTCGGTCATGCTGGAGCGCGAGCGGTTCGAGGAGCTGATCGGGCCTACCATCGCCGACACCGTCGCCGCCATGCGCCGCGTCCTCACCTCCGCCCACCTGCAACCCGACGACCTCACCGCCATCGTGCTGACCGGCGGCTCCTCCCGCATCCCCCTCGTCTCCCAACAGCTCGGCACCGCCTTCAACCGCCCCCTCGCCCTCGACACCCACCCCAAACACGACGTCGCCCTCGGCGCCGCCCTCCACGGCAAAACGCTCCATCCCGCCACCACCCCACCACCCCCAGCACCTGTCGTGACGCCGCCGAACACCCCCACAACGACACCACCGGCGACGCCCGGCCCGCTACCACCACCCGCCGCCGTGGCACCGAGCGCGGCCGCAGCAGAGCCGCCGGTCGGACGGATCCCGCCAACCATCCCACCTGGGGAGGGCCAGGTCCCACCGTCGCCCACGCCACGAAAACGCCGCATCATGGTTCTCGCACTCGCCGCCGCGTTGATCCTCATCGCGGGGGTGGCCGCTGTCGTCATTACTCGCAACTCCGGTTCCTCGACGGCCACCACCGGGCCAGCGTCGGGCCCGACCGCGACATCGTCATCCTCACCGAGCACGGTCATCACACCCCCGGTGACACCACCGAAGCTTCCGGTCAGCACACTCCTGGTGACCAGCAAGGTGGGAGACACGACCTCGATGTACCGAGTCGATGTCGACTCGGACACGATCATCAAGATCCCGATCTCGTCTGTTCCCGAAGGCGGCGCGCAACCGCGGCTCCCGACCGTCTCACCCGACCGCACGACGTTCATCTTCCTTGCCGGCAAGGCCAAAGGCGCGCTCGCCCAGCCGATGGTGACCACCCTCGCAGGCCATCCCTCAAGGCTGTTCTCGAGGGACAGCCCGTGCCGGAAGACCGGCCGCCCCGCCTTCAGCCCCGATGGCACCGAGCTCGCGGTCATCTGCCCCCACAAGGAGAAGGGCCAGAAGAGTGTGATGGGTCTCTATGTCATCAACCGGGACGGAGCCCTGAGGACCACCCTGCTTGATGACGGCACGGCACGCGGCGACCCGACCTGGACCGACGACGGACAGATCATCTTCATCAGACAGGTCGGGAGCAACCCGCAGTCCCTCTGGGAGATGTCGGCGTCCGGTTCGCCCGACCGACCGCGGCAGCTGAGCTCCGGCTCCAGCGCCGAGTCCCACCCGGACTGGTCGACACCGCACGGCCTCGTCTTCTTGAAGACCGACCACGGCCGCAGCGACGTCTGGGTGAGCAACGCAGGATCGAGCGGGTTCCATCCCGTGACCGACACCGGCGATGTCCTCGCACCTTCCTGGTCGCCGGACGGCGAGCGGATCGCCTTCCTCCGCACCGCCCCGGACGGCACCTTCACCGTCGAGACCATGAACGCTGACGGAAGCGACCAGAAGGCCGTCGACTGGCCCGCCGCGGGCCAGCCCGGGCCGCCGGCGTGGGGTAGCCGATGATGCTGCTGGAGGGCTGAATGGGTTACCGGTTGGGGGTGGATCTGGGGACGACGTTCACGTCGGCTGCGGTGTTCACCTCGGGGATGCCGACGATGATCGGGCTGGGTAACCGGGCGATGCAGATCCCGTCGGTGCTGTTCATGAAACCCGACGGACAGTTCCTGGTCGGCGAGGCAGCCGAACGACGCGCCGCCGCCGAACCCGACCGGGTCGCCCGCGAGTTCAAACGCCGCCTCGGTGACCAGGTCCCCATCCTGGTCGCCGGATCCCCCACTCCCCACAAGCCCTGCAGGCCCGGCTGCTGAGGTGGGTCGTCGACCAGGTCACCCAACGCCAAGGCAGCACCCCGGACCACATCACCTTGACCCACCCCGCCAACTGGGGCCCCTACAAGAGAGACCTCTTCGACCAGACCATCCGGATGGCCGACATCACAGGCGCCGACATCTGCACCGAACCCGAAGCAGCCGCCACCCTCTACGCCGCCCGCAACGTCCTCGCCGACGGCCAGACCATCGCCGTCTACGATCTCGGCGGCGGCACCTTCGACGCCGCCGTCCTCCGCAAGACCACCACCGGGTTCGACCTCCTCGGCCACCCCGAAGGCATCGAACAGCTCGGCGGCATCGACTTCGACGAAGCCGTCTTCCACCACGTCCTCGCCACCCTCGGCGACCAGATCACCACCCTCGACGACACCCCCGACCTCACCGCCGGACTCGCCCGCCTCCGCCGCGACTGCGTCGACGCCAAAGAAGCCCTCTCCGCCGACACCGAAACCGTCATCCCCGTCACCCTGCCCGGCCTCACCACCAGCATCCGACTCATCCGCGACGAGCTCGAAGACATGATCGGGCCCACCATCACCGACACCGTCGCCGCCATGCGCCGCGTCCTCACCTCCGCCCACCTGCAACCCGACGACCTCACCGCCATCGTGCTGACCGGCGGCTCCTCCCGCATCCCCCTCGTCTCCCAACAACTCGGCACCGCCTTCAACCGCCCCCTCGCCCTCGACACCCACCCCAAACACGACGTCGCCCTCGGCGCCGCCCTCCACGGCAGCACGCTCCATCCCGCCACCACCCCACCACCCCCAGCACCTGTCGTGACGCCGCCGAACACCCCCGCAACGACACCACCGGCGCCGAACACCCCCACAACGACACCACCGGCGACGGCCGGCCCGCTACCACCACCCGCCGCCGTGGCACCGAGCGCGGCCGCAGCAGAGCCGCCGGTCGGACGGATCCCGCCAACCATCCCACCTGGGGAGGGCCAGGTCCCACCGTCGCCCACGCCACGAAAACGCCGCATCATGGCTCTCTCGCTCGCCGCCGCGTTGATCCTCAGCGCGGGGGTCGCCGCAGTCCTCGTGCACGGCTCCGGGTCGTCGACGGCCGCTCCCCAGGTCATCACCGTCCTCAGCTCGACGAGCCCGTCGACCCTCGACCCGACGATGGCCTACAGCAACGACGAGAGGTCGATCCTGAGCGGCCTGGTCACGAGATCCCTCACGAAGTACGTCTACGACCCTGCGACGCAGGCGATGAAGCTGGCCCCCGATCTCGCCACCACCCTCGGAACAGCCAGCAACAACTTCACCACCTGGACGTTCACGATTCGCAAGGGCGTTAGATACAGCAACGGCGACACCGTCACCCCACAGGACGTGGCCTTCGGGATCGAGCGGTCCTTCGTGCCGCCGACCGGCCCCAACGGACGCAACCACAGCCGCTTCTTCTTCCACGACGGCCTTCACTACAAGGGTCCTTACGGCAGCGCTGGCCCCTACAGTGGGATCGCTGTCCATGGCGACAGCATCACGCTGACGATGGACAAGAGCTTCCCCGCTCTGCCGTACTACGCGTCGTTCCCCGCCATCAGCCCGATGCCCCGGTCCACGCCGGCGCCGACCGGCTCGACGATCCCGTTGGCTATCGGCCCTTACAAGATCGACGCGTTCACACCCGGCTCATCACTCACGCTCTCGAAGAACCCTTACTGGAGTGCCGCATCCGACCCCGGCCGCCAGCAGGTGGTCGACGGCTTTCACTTCGAGTTCAATCGAGATCCCCAGCAGGTCCAACAGGCGCTCACCACGGACTCGTCACACGATCCCGCCCTAGGGGTCGACGCCCATACCGCGCTGACCTATGACAACGCCACCAAAGCCGAGCTGGCGTCACTCGACGGGTCGGCCACCAGCCGAGTCACCAGCGGCCCGACACTCTGCACGTCGTTCTGGTTCCCCGACACGGTCCTCATCCCCGACGTGCGAGTACGGCGGGCGATCGGCTACGCGTTCCCCTATGCCGCCGTCGCGGCGGCGCAGGGTCAGGTGATCCGGCGGACTGAGTTCTACGGACGGCCGGTGCTGCCTCCGGGCTTCCCGGGCCGCATCGACTACAACCCGCTGCCTGACACCCAACCCGGACAGTCGGACGCGGCGAAGGCGCGCGACCTGTTGACCCAGGCGGGCAAGGTCGGCTTCGACCTCCGCTTCCTCTATGCGTCGGACGATCCCGTGTCGCGACGCGTCAAGGACGTGATCGCGCGCGGACTCAGGCAAGCCGGGTTCACCGCCAGCCCCGTCGCGACATCGTCGCCGCAGCTCGGACGCGAGACCCGGGACCTCGCCAACTCCGACATCAACGTGCGCGCCAACACCCGATGCGTCGACTTCCCCACCGGCGGTGCGTGGATCCAGCCGCTCTTCCACAGCGACAGCGAGTTCAACCTCTCCCGGCTGTCGGATCCCGCCGTGGATGCCAGGATCGACACGGTCATCGGATCCAGCTTCGACACCCAACCCTCGGGCTGGACCGCGCTCGACAAGTCGATCGAGTCGAACCAGTACGCGGCTATCGTCCTCGGATACCCCGGACTGGCGATGCTGCACGGCTCGCAGGTCGACGGCATGCACGTCGACAACATCTGGGGCATGCCTACCTGGAACACCCTGCACGTCACGTCGTAGCCCGGGCACTCGACCGAGGGCCGGCGACACCGACGTCCAGGCCCGCCAGCCCTATCCTTGCCGGATGACGTCGCGCGGGCGGGGCTGCTGAATGGGTTACCGGTTGGGGGTGGATCTGGGGACGACGTTCACGTCGGCTGCGGTGTTCACCTCGGGGATGCCGACGATGATCGGGCTGGGTAACCGGGCGATGCAGATCCCGTCGGTGCTGTTCATGAAACCCGACGGACAGTTCCTGGTCGGCGAGGCAGCCGAACGACGCGCCGCCGCCGAACCCGACCGGGTCGCCCGCGAGTTCAAACGCCGCCTCGGTGACCAGGTCCCCATCCTGGTCGCCGGATCCCCCCACTCCCCACAAGCCCTGCAGGCCCGGCTGCTGAGGTGGGTCGTCGACCAGGTCACCCAACGCCAAGGCAGCACCCCGGACCACATCACCTTGACCCACCCCGCCAACTGGGGCCCCTACAAGAGAGACCTCTTCGACCAGACCATCCGGATGGCCGACATCACAGGCGCCGACATCTGCACCGAACCCGAAGCAGCCGCCACCCTCTACGCCGCCCGCAACGTCCTCGCCGACGGCCAGACCATCGCCGTCTACGATCTCGGCGGCGGCACCTTCGACGCCGCCGTCCTCCGCAAGACCACCACCGGGTTCGACCTCCTCGGCCACCCCGAAGGCATCGAACAGCTCGGCGGCATCGACTTCGACGAAGCCGTCTTCCACCACGTCCTCGCCACCCTCGGCGACCAGATCACCACCCTCGACGACACCCCCGACCTCACCGCCGGACTCGCCCGCCTCCGCCGCGACTGCGTCGACGCCAAAGAAGCCCTCTCCGCCGACACCGAAACCGTCATCCCCGTCACCCTGCCCGGCCTCACCACCAGCATCCGACTCATCCGCGACGAGCTCGAAGACATGATCGGGCCCACCATCACCGACACCGTCGCCGCCATGCGCCGCGTCCTCACCTCCGCCCACCTGCAACCCGACGACCTCACCGCCATCGTGCTGACCGGCGGCTCCTCCCGCATCCCCCTCGTCTCCCAACAACTCGGCACCGCCTTCAACCGCCCCCTCGCCCTCGACACCCACCCCAAACACGACGTCGCCCTCGGCGCCGCCCTCCACGGCAGCACGCTCCATCCCGCCACCACCCCACCACCCCCAGCACCTGTCGTGACGCCGCCGAACACCCCCACAACGACACCACCGCCGCCGTCAGAGCCCCAGCCGGGGAGAGCCGTTGCTACTGGCTCCGCGCGAGACCGCGGCGACCTCGCCGATCCAGCACCGCCCGAGGCTGCTGATCCGCAACCGGTCAGGACTCGACGGCGGCGAGGCGCGAAAGCCGCCGACAGTGTTGCTGCCCCCTCGGCACCGGCTCCACCGGGCACACCGACGACCCCCGAGCCCGAGCCTGCCGTGCCCGATCCCAGCCGCCGACCGCGGCGGCCCCGCCGCGGCGGGGCGATCCTCATCGGGGTTGTGGTCCTGCTCGTCGTCGGCGCTGCCGTCGTGCTGCTGACCAGAGGTAGTGGTGGTGGGCACGATGGTGGTGGCGGGGGCGGCCCTGCCGTTGCACTGCCGGACACCACGATGTTGGTGACCAGCAAGACTGATGCCGGCGTCACGACGTACCGCCTCGACCTCACCTCGGGCAAGGCCACTCCACTGCCGCTGCCGACCCCTCCCGCCGGCTCCGACAACATCGAGCCGGTGATCTCGCCGGACCGCACCACGTTCCTCTATCAGGTCGGCGAGGAGGGTCACCCGAACCCGGCTCGGGTCGGCACGTTCGGCGGCGAGGACCGCTCGCTCCTCACCGGCACCAGCCCGTGTAGCAGTACGTTCCGTCCCGCCTTCAGTCCTAGCGGGCAGGAGCTCGCCATCGTCTGCCCGGACGCGTCCGGCAAGCTCGAACTGTTGGTCATCGGCCTTGACGGGACCCTGCACCAGCGGCTGCTGGACGATGGCACGGCGTTCGGCGACCCGACCTGGACCGACGACGGGCACGTGATCTTCCTGCGCAAGAACCGGGCGCACGGGCCGAAGAGCCTGTGGTCCGTTGCTGCGGACGGACCGCAGCCCGGCACGCCGCAGCGGTTCCCCGTCGGCCACGGGTCCGTCGCCCGTCCCGACTGGTCTCGCGGTGGACTCCTCTTCGTCCGGACGAATGCCGACGCGACCGGCGACCAGTCCGATCTCGGCGACATCGTCGTCCTCGACCTCGCGACAGGACGGCAGACTCAGGCCACGTCCACCGGTGACGTCAAGTCGGCTGCGTGGTCGCCCGACGGTCGATCCATCGCCTTCACCCGCGAGGACGCCAAGGGTGCCTTCACCCTGTGGACGATGCCGCTCGGCGGAACGCCGCGGCCTGCTCCGTGGCCGGTCACGGGCTCCCCCGGAGGTCCGGCCTGGGGATCGCGCTGACGGCTCAGCCGTGCGCAGCACCAAGGCCGTCGAGCGTCGGGTCCGAGCCGGGGTCGTGGCCGTCCGCGAGTGGGTCCGGCGCCGGTCCCAGCGTCCCCTGGTCGTACTCCATCGAGTCGACGATCCCGTCGTGGTCCGTGTCGATGCTGAGCAGGTCAGAGCCCAGCCGGTGCTCGACGCCGTCCGAAACTCCGTCGTGGTCGGTGTCGGCCTTCGTCGGATCGCTGCCGAGCTTGGCCTCGGTGAGGTCGGACAACCCGTCGTGGTCTTGGTCGAGCGTCGCCGCTCCCCCGAAACCCGCAGCGACCGCCTTCTCCGACAGCGCCGCCGTGCCCGCGTCCGTGCCGTGCTGGACTTCGACCGCGTCCGTCATACCGTCATGATCCGTGTCGGCCGACAACGGGTCGGTGTGCGTCTGGTAGGTCTCCTCGAAGTCCGTCAGCCCGTCGTGGTCGCTGTCGACCCGATTGGGGTTGGTGCCGAGTAGCCGCTCGAACTCGTCGGTCAAACCGTCACCGTCGTGGTCGGTGGCGGCGATCGGATGCCCCTTGGGCACCCCGAACGCATCGGCCGCCGTCCCATCCCCGGCGCCACTCACGGCAGCCTCATAGTCGAAGACGTGGATCGGCACCCGGGGACCATCGTCCGGGGTGCCATAGCTGAGCCCGTTGAAGCCGTGGTAGTAGTCGTTGACCTGGGCCTTGGCCGAGTCCGAGAGGTCCTTGTCGCCGATCGCCACGGCGTGGATGTGGTAGGGAAAACCCTCCGCAGGGGTGCGATACCAGGCCGCGAACCCCGTCTCGCGCAGCACCCGGAGCGCCTGGTCCTTGTCATGCTCGCTGAGCGAGCTGGTGCTGATGTCGATGACACCGCCGCCGTCGTGCGTCGTGCCTGAGGCTGCCGCACCGTGGCCGTGCTGGTAGGAGCCTTGGACGATCGTCAGGTCGAACCCGAGACGCTTGTCCGCGGCGTCGAGCATCGCGATGGTGCGCTCGTTCATGACGAGCGCGCGACCTGATGAGTCCGTGCCGAGATGGACCTGGTGGAAGGGTTCCGCCGGGTCGAGCTTGACGTTTTCGTACTGCTGGGTCATCAGATCACCGGAAGAGCAACTCGTGACCGCCGCAGAAGCGCGCCGGTGCGTCACGATCATACCAACGGGGTCAACGCCGGACCTGCCCGTTCAGGGCAGCCGAGGGGTCCACGATCCCGTGACACCAGGCGAGTCTCGTGATGGGTGGCCGCCGACGCGACCACCCACCAGGCGAGCTGTCGTGCCTCGGTTCAGCTCAGCGTTGTCGACGTGTCGTCGAGCACGAACGAGGTCTGCAACGAGCCGTCCTCGGTGCCGACGTAGGTCAGCGTCACCGTCTGGCCGGCGTAGGCGCCGAGGTTCACCGAGTGACCGACGTAGGCTCCGGTCGCGTTGAGGTTGGAGTAGAACGCCACCACGGTCGAGCCGATCTTGACCTGGAGGTTGTCGTGGGCCCGGGAACCGGTCTCGGCCGTCGTGATCTTCAGGTAGCAACCGAGCGACGCCGCACAGCCCGCCGGCCGCGTCCCGACACCATCCGCGGGGTCCCGGCCGACAGGCGTCTCACAGGAGCACGTTGACCCGGCGCTCACGCTTGGAGGTTGGGGCTTGGAGGTTGAACACGACCACGTTCGCGAGGCCAGAGATGAGGCGCCAGATGACGCCAGCCGGCTCGAGAGCCGCCGCGTCACTGCGTCTTTACCCCGACGTCGAGGCACTGCGCCAGATGCTGGTCACCACAGACCTACGGCGCGACCGAGCGTGACGACAAGCGAGCCCGGCTCGTCGTACGGGAAGTCTCGGATCGTCGTGCCGGAAGTCTCGGATCGTCGTGCCGGAAGTCTCGGATCGTCGTGCCGGAAGTCTCGGATGGTCGTGCCGGAAGTCTCGGATGGTCGTGCCGGAAGTCTCGGATCGTCGTACCGGAAGTCTCGGATCGTCGGGAAAGTCAATCGTTCAGGCTGGCCCCGTCGGGCCGGACGAAGTCCTTGCTGCGGATGGTCGCGAACGACAGCACCGCCGACGTGATCGCGATGACCGCTGCGACGAGCAGAATTCGATTGAGGCCCGCGGTGAAGGCAGAGTCGATGATCGCCGTGACCGTTCCCCGCGCCCCCGGTGGCAGCTGCGTCGCTGCGGCCTTGACATTGCCCGACTGGACGGCCCCGGCGATCTGGTCCGCGTGGCCAGCCAGGCCAGGGACGCCGCTGACCCGGCTCATGACGTTGCCGCGGACGTTGTTGGAGAAGAGCGTGCCCAGCAGGGCGATGCCGGTGGCGATCCCGACCTGCCGAAACGTGGAGCTGATCCCGGAGGCCATCCCGGCCCGTTGCGGAGCGACGACGCCGACAGCGGTCGAGGCCAGCGGGGGGTTCACCATGCCGACACCCATTCCGGCGACGATCAACCCGGGGACCAGGTGGGTCCAGGACGACCCGGCATCGAGCCCACGCATCATGAGCAGCCCGATCCCGACGAGCAGGAGTCCGGGTCCGATGAGGAAGCGCACCGGGACGTGCGATGTCAACCGTCCCGCGATCGTGGAGGTGGCCAGGATGCCGCCCGATGCGACCAGCAGCCGAAGGCCGGTCTCGAAGGCGCTGTAGCCGAGGATGTCCTGGAGGTAGAGCACCAGGTAGAGCAGCATGGCGAAGATCGACGCGCTGACCCCGAAGGCGGCGATGGCCCCACCGCTGAACGTGGGCAACCGGAAGAGGCTGAGGTCGAACATCGGATGCTTTCCATGGCGCTCGACTGCCACGAACACCACCAGCAGGAGGCCGGCCGCGACCAGGCAGCTCACCACTCGCGTGTCGTGGAACGACCGCTGGTTGGACTCGATGAGCCCATAGACCAGGCTTGACAGCGCCAACGTGAAGAGCGCGAAGCCCGCCCAGTCCGGCCGATGCGCCTGCGGCGAGCGCGACTCGCCCACCTTGGTCACCGTGATGCCGATGGCGATCACTCCGAGCGGGAGGTTGACCAAGAAGATCCACCGCCACGACAGGCCCGAGGTGAGCGCTCCGCCGAGCAGCGGTCCGATCGCCACCGCGAGGCCGGTGATCGCCCCCCAGACCCCGAAGGCGATGCCTCGGTCCTTGGCGCGGAACGAGTGCGCCAGCAGCGCGAGTGAGACCGAAAACATGATCGCGCCACCGACTCCCTGAAGGGCGCGCGACAGCTGAAGCACGAGAGTGTCGCTCGCGAGGCCGCAGAGAAGCGATGCCAGCGTGAAGACGCCCAGGCCGATGACATAGAGACGTCGACGCCCGTAGAGATCCGCCAGACTCCCTGCCGTGAGAAGCAATGCGGCGAGGGTGAGGGCGTAGGCGTCCACGACCCACTGAAGGTCGGAGAAGCTCGAGTGCAAGGCGATCTGGATGTCCGGCAGTGCGACGTTGACGATCGTGACGTCGAGCAGCAGCATGAACGTGCCGAGGCAGACCGCCACCAGCGTCCACCACTTGTTTCCCTCGGTCGTCGTACCGTCGGCGCCGGTCGACCGGCCAGCGGGCCCTTTCGGGTCTCGCCGGTGCCGCGGAGCTGACGGCGCGTCGGTGCCGATTTTGGCCATCTGAGCTTCCGGCCTTCTCTCCAGGTGATCGGTGCGGCCCCCGCATGCTTCCTCGACGCTACAAGCCTCGCTCAAGCGCCGGCCCATGGGCGTCCGGCTGCTTGCGCGTACGGTCGAGGGTTCCCACCGCTTGTCCGCATCAAGAGACCTCGTCCCACATGTCGGGATACTCGTCGTCACCAAACCGACCTGCCACGAGGATGGCGGGCATGGCAACTGCTGCAGACACGCTCGTCCACCTCGTGGTGCGTCGCCACGTGGACCTCGGGCTCACCCGCAGCGCCATCTGTATGTCGGTGTAACCTCGCCGCCCGCTACGTCGGGCGCACGCGAGCCGCCACCGACGAGCTCCCCTCATCCAGGCAGTCGTCCAGCCGGTCAGCGTGCGTCCTCATCGAGGGAACATCGCCATGACAGCTCACACCGCCTCCGCGCCTGACCGACCGACCAGAGGTGAGGGTCAGTGGGCGCTCGGATACCGCGAACCGCTCAACCCCGCAGAACAGGTCAAGAAGGACGATGACGCCCTGAACGTCAGGGCTCGCATCGAGAATATCTATGCCCACAAGGGCTTCGCCTCCATCGACGGAGCGGACCTACGCAACCGCTTTCGCTGGTGGGGGCTCTATACGCAGCGCAAGCCGGGCATCGAGGGAGGCCGCACCGCCGTTCTCGAACCGCACGAGCTCGAGGACGAGTTCTTCATGTTGCGCATCCGCATCGACGGCGGACAGCTCACCACCGAGCAGCTGCGCACGATCGCCGACATCTCCACGACATACGGCCGGGACTCGGCCGACGTGACCGACCGGCAGAACATCCAGCTGCACTGGGTCCGCATCGAGGACGTCCCAGCGATCTGGCAGCGGCTGGAGGCCGTCGGGCTCTCGACGGAGGAGGCGTGCGGTGATGTCCCTCGCGTCATCATCGCCAGTCCCGTTGCGGGGATCGCCGCCGACGAGATCCTCGATCCCTCGCCAGCCGTGCGCGAGATCGCCCGCCGATACCTCGGCTCGCCCGAGTTCTCCAACCTGCCACGGAAGTTCAAGACCGCCATCACGGGGAACCCGATGCTCGACGTCGCGCCGGAGGTGAACGACCTCGCCTTCGTGCCCACCGTGCACGCAGAGCGTGGGCCAGGCTTCGACGTCTGGGTCGGCGGCGGGCTCTCCACCAACCCGAGGCTTGCGCAGAGCCTCGGCGTCTGGATCCCGCTCGACGACGTGCCGGACATCTGGTGGGGCGTGGTCAGCGTCTTCCGCGACTACGGCTACCGCAGGCTCCGCAGCCGGGCACGGCTGAAGTTCCTCGTCGCCGACTGGGGAGTGCACCGGTTCCGCGAGGTGCTCGAGACGGAGTATCTACAACGCCGCTTGGCCGATGGCGAGCCACCGCCGCGACCTCTCGGCAACGGCGACCACATCGGGGTCCATCGTCAGGTCGATGGTCGCTACTACATCGGAGTCTCGCCCACGGCGGGCCGGATCTCCGGTACGACGCTCAGCAAGCTGGTCGATGCCGTCGAGGCGCGTGGCTCGAACCGGATCCGCACGACGCCGTACCAGAAGCTGGTCATCCTCGACATCGAGGCGAGGCACGTCGACAGCCTGGTCGAGGAGGTCTCCGCACTTGGGTTGTCGGCCAGGCCCAGCCAGTGGAGACGCTCCACGATGGCGTGCACCGGCATCGAGTTCTGCAAGCTCGCGATCGTCGACACCAAGGACCGCGCTGCGCGGCTGGTCGCCGATCTCGAGGAGCGCATCCCCGAGCTCGACACTCCCATCACGATCCACCTGAACGGCTGCCCGAACTCGTGTGCGCGGATTCAGGTCGCCGACATCGGCCTCAAGGGCCAGCTTGTCACCGATGAGCAGGGCCGTTACGTGGAAGGGTTCCAGGTGCACCTCGGTGGCGGCCTCGGCCTGGAGGCCGGCTTCGGCCGCAAGCTCCGCAGCCACAAGGTCACCTCGGAGGGTCTCACCGACTACGTGGAGCGCGTCGTACGGCGCTATCTCGCCACGCGCGACGAAGTGGAGCGCTTCGCCGCGTGGGCGGCCCGGGTAGACGAGGAGGCGCTGCGATGACCGCGCACTCCGTCCCCTTGAGCTGCCCGTACTGCGCCGGGGAGAACCTTCATCCGCATGGCGCGCAGCACGGCGCCTGGGAGTGCCGTGAGTGCCTCCGCGTGTTCTCCGTCAGGTTCCTCGGGCTGCTCGCCGCGGCCGATCTTGGGGCGCAGCGACGCGACTCAGCCCGTCCGAGCGGAGGTCAGTCATGACGGTGTGCAGCGTCGACGCCCTGCGCGAGACAGCCCTGATCGCCGGGCCTGAGCTCGAGCTCGCTCCGGCCGAGGCCGTCATCGAATGGGCAGTGGCGACGTTCGAGAACCGCTTCTGTGTGACGTCGTCGATGACCGACTCGGTGCTGGCCCATCTGGCTGGACGGGTGGCACCCGGCATCGATGTGCTCTTCCTGGACACGGGCTATCACTTCGCGGAGACCCTCGGCACGAAGGAGGCGGTCGCCGCGACACTGCCCGTCAATGTCGTGACTCTGTCACCGACCATCTCGGTCCGCGACCAGGACGATCAGTACGGCGCCGACCTGTTCGCCCGCGATCCCGACCTCTGCTGCGCGCTCCGCAAGGTGGCTCCGCTGACCGAAGGACTCTCCCGCTATGACGCCTGGGCCACCGGCCTGCGCCGCGACGAGACACCCCAACGGGTGATCACGCCCGTCGTCGGGTGGGACGAGGCGAAGGGGAAGGTCAAGGTGTCGCCGCTGGCGAGGTGGACGCAGGCTGACGTCGACCGCTACATCAGCGAGCACAGCATCCTGGTCAACCCGCTGCAGTACGACGGGTACCCGTCGATCGGCTGCTGGCCCTGCACGCGGCGCGTCGCCGATGGTGAGCAGGCCCGGAGCGGGCGGTGGGTCGGGTTCGGCAAGACCGAGTGCGGCATCCACTCGTGACATCGCCGGCGCTCGTCGTGATGGCACATGGCAGCCGCGACCCACGGTCGGCACGCACGGTGCGGGCGATCGCCGGGGTCGGCCGGAGCATGCGCTCGAACCTGACGGTCGCCGAGGCGTTCCTCGACCACAACGAACCGGCTCTGGCCGACGTCGTCGACCGGCTTGCCGCGACAGGCCATCGAGACATCGTGCTGGTCCCGCTCTTCCTCACGTCCGCCTACCACGTGCGCGCGGACATCCCCGCCGTTGTGGAGCAGGTACAGCGCCGGCATCCCGACCTACCCCTGACAACCGCAGACGTACTGGGCTCCGGCCCTGAGTTGTTGACGATTCTCGACCAGCGGCTCGGGGAGGTGCTCCGCCGGGCGGGGGAACCTGATCCCGATGCCCTGGTGCTGGCTTCGGCCGGGTCCAGCGACCATGCTGCGAACGAGTCGATCGCGCAGCTGGCGCGCAGGTGGGGAGAGCGCCATCGGCTGCCTGCCAGCGTGGCGTTCGCCTCCGCTGCGCCACCGTCGACGAGCGAGGCGGTGGCGAACTGGCGCCGCCGCGGCCGGCGTCGGGTGGCCGTGGGGTCGCTGTTCATCGCACCGGGCAGGCTGCCGGATCGAGCGCGCGACCTTGCCCTCGATGCGGGAGCGCGGGCCGTCGCCCGGCCTCTCGGGGAGCACCCGTTGCTCGCCCAGATGATCCTCGACCGCTACGACGCGGCTGCGTCTCGCCGGCTGACAGCCGTGTCGGGACTCCAGACCCGGCACTGGCTGACGACCCGTTCGGGCTCGTCGCTCGCGAGCAGCACGACCCCCGGATAGTCGGCCAGCACCGCGCGCAGCATCTCGCGAACGTCCGAACCCAGGTCCGCATCGATGTTGTCGAGAACGACGGCGATCTCGAGGACGATGACATCTGGCCCGGAGGCCGTCGACTCACGCACCATGGAGGCGAAGATGTCGCGGATCTCTCCCCGACCGAGTCGGTAGGTGGAAGCGAAGCCGAAGCGCGTGAAGTCCATGGCGGCTGCCGCTCCGGAGTCCTCGAACAGGCGAGGGTCCCCGCCGGCTCCCGTGCCGGTGACCTTCCCGGCCGCTACGTCGAGGCGGGCGGCGCTCAAGCCTCGGACGATGGCGGCCACTGTCGTCGTCTTCGCCGAGTTCATCGACGTTCCGAGAACGGCGATAACCGGTGGCGCGCCGATGCGGGGCTGAACGTGGGTGTCCTCTGCCGGCATCACCGTCAAAGGAGCGTAGCGCCGCAGCGAGACGACCCCCTCGGCATCGACGAGCAAGCCGAGGGGCACGATCTCCGTCGGCGCCTCCATCGCGAGGTGCGACGACACCACATCCCCGGCGAC
This sequence comes from uncultured Actinomycetota bacterium, assembly GCA_963820035.1. Lineage (GTDB taxonomy): Bacteria > Actinomycetota > Actinomycetes > Propionibacteriales > Nocardioidaceae > JAWWPG01. The sequence continues at coordinate 834,836 of CAWFYK010000002.1, forward strand.
GCCTCCGGCTGCCGCCACGTTCGTCGGGCCAAGGTCGACCGGGACCCGGGACTCGAACTGGTCGGGCGCGTAGCGGTTTCCGTAGGCGAAGGCTCGGAGCGGTCCGACTGCTGAGGCACGAGTGGCGAGCGCTGAGGTGACTGAGCCAGGCTCTTCACGATGGTCTCCGAACGAGCGGTGAGTGGAGACTCCAGCATCGGTCGCGCACTCCACGCGGCACCATTGGACATCGGTACGAGACCCAGAGACCCAGAGACCCAGAGACCCAGAGACCTCACCCGACCAGTCCGCGCGCGACCGCGACCACCTCGCCCACGACCACGACGGCCGGAGGTCGGATCGCCTTCTCGGCAACGAGTCCTCCGACGTCGGCCAGGGTCGCGAACGTTCGATGCTGGTGGGCCAGCGAGCCGTCCTGGACCACGGCCACGGGAGTGGCGGGGTTGCGTCCGTTCGCGACCAGGGTTGCCGAGATGGCCGGCAGGTTGTCGATCGCCATCAGCAGCACCAGAGTGCCGTGCAGCCGGGCCAGCGCGGGCCAGTCCACCAGCGACTCGGCGTGGTCGGGAGGCAGGTGGCCGGAGACCACGACGAACTCGTGGGCCACTCCGCGGTGCGTCACAGGCACCCCGCCGAGAGCGGGGACGGAGACCGCGCTCGTCACACCGGGGACGACGCGACACGGGACGCCGGCCCCGGCGCACGCCAGGGCCTCCTCGAAGCCGCGCCCGAACACGAACGGGTCGCCACCCTTGAGTCGCACGACACTCTCGCCCGCAAGGGCGCGCTCGACGATGAGCGTGTTGATCGCCTCCTGGCTGGCAGAACGCCCCCGCGGCAGCTTGGCGGCGTCCACCACCTCGACGTCGGGCGACAGCTCGCCGAGCAGTTCCTGCGGGGCGAGCCGGTCGACGACCACGACGTCGGCCTCCTGAAGAGCGCGTCGGCCGGCGACGGTGATCAGGTCAGGATCGCCCGGTCCCGCGCCGACGAGGACCACGCCTGGCGACCGCTCCCGGTCCTTGGGCGCGGCGATCTCCCCGGACCGCACCCGGGTCATGATCAGGTCCCGCACGCTCGCGGACCGGCGATGGTCGCGGCTCCCGAGCACGGCCACCGTCAGCGCGCCGTGGTGCCCCACGGCAGGCGTCCACGCGGTGGCCTCCTCCGCGTCGTCGCTGCGGACGCAGAAGACTCGCCGCTGTTCCGCCTCGGCGGAGGCTGCTGCGTTGGCGGCCGGGTCATCGGTCGCGACCACGACGTACCAGGCGCCATCCAGGTCGCCTCGCCGGTAGCCTCGCCGGCTCCAGGTGAGGTCGCCTGCCACGGCGTAGCCCTCGACAGCCGGCGTCACCTCTGGCGAGATGACCTCGACCGCGGCCCCGGTGGCGAGCAGGGCGGGGAGCCGCCGCTGGGCGACCTTGCCACCGCCGAGCATCACGACCCGGCGGCCGTCGAGCCTCAGCCCCGCAGGGTAGAGCCGGTGGGAGCTCTGCTGACTCACCCCGCCAACGTACGGCGGACTGTCGCAGGCACCGGGCACGTCTCACGTGCCGGATCCCACCCGTCCCACCCGTCTCGCCGCCATCCTCGACGAGGTCCCCGTTGGCGCCGCAGATGCGCAGATCGACGATCAGGCCTCCGGATCGTCGCTACACTGACGGAGCCGAGGAATCTCAGCGCGAAGGTTCACCTCCGTCGTTTCCGGCTCGACCGACCGGCTCTCCGCCGGCAGACGGGCAGCGCCTGTGACATCGCTCGGCAGCGTCAGTCTCGTGTCTTCGACGTCACCCGACGGCAACGCGCTCCCCGACGATGCGCACCGCCCCTGCGTGAAGGCCGTGGTGGTGAAGCTCTCCGTCAGCGTGCTGGTCGCCTGCGTGATCCCTGCCGCGCTGTTCTACCTGGCGATGGTCGCCGCCGGGATCTCGACTGCGGTCGTGGTGGCCCTGCTCTGGTCCTATGGCGCCATCGGCTGGCGCTGGGCGACGCGGCGGGCGCCGTCGGGTCTGCTGGCGATCACGGTGGCGATCATGACGGTGCGGTCCATCTTCACCCTGTCCACCGGTGACACGTTCGTCTACTTCTTCCAGCCGGTCATCAGCGACGGCGTCGTGGCCGCCGTGTTCCTGCTGTCGCTCGTCACGGCCCGACCGGTGGTCGCCCGCCTCGCCGGTGACTTCTACCCGATGACCCGCGACCTCGCCACCCGGCCACGGGTGCGCCGGCTGCTCTGGAGGCTGACGCTGTTGTGGGGGCTGGTCTGCCTGGTCAAAGGAGCCGTCAGCTTCTGGCTGCTGGAGTCCCAGTCGCTCGTGACGTTCGTCCTGGTCAAGAACATCACCACGATCTCGCTGACGATCCTGGCGGTCGTGGCGACCGTCCTGGCTGCGGTCCTGGTGGCCCGCAAGGAAGGCCTGCTTCCCACCCCGGCCTGACCCCCTCCCGCCGAACCGTCAGGTTCTTACCGCCGAACCGTCAGGTTCTTACCGCCGAACCGGTCAGGTTCTTACCGCCGAACCGGTCAGGTTCTTCCCAAGGGAGTGCACTCGCCCCCCCCGGGAGGTCAGCGACCGGGAAGGGCGGCCCGGCGAAGGTTCAGTCCGGCGGCGCTTCGGGCGCGAGCACGATGTCGAACCGGGTGCGGGTCCAGGACCGGTCGCCGAGATCGCGACCGTCGGGGGTCGCCGTTCCGGCCGGCTGCTCCTCGAAGGTGCGCACGAGCGACTGCCTCACTCCGAAGACGCTGTCACTCTCCAGCAACGGGTCGCCACCGACGAAGATGTGGGTGACCAAGGTGCGCATCCCGGGCGCCGACACCATCACGTGCAGGTGGGGCGCGCGCATCGGAGACCGTCCGGTCGCCTCCAGCAGCTTCCCGACCGGTCCGTCGTGCGGGATCGGGTACGGCGTCGGCGTGAGTGCCCAGAAACGGTAGCGGCCGTCGGCATCGGCGTTGAGCTGGGCTCGGCCTCCGACTCGACCATCGGCGTACTGCACGTCGTAGAAACCGGTCTCGTCTGCTTCCCACACCTCGATGCGTGCGCCCGGCAGCGGAACCGCGTCGACGTCCGTCACGGTGCCTTCGACCCAGCAGGGCCGCCCCTGCGCACCAGCGGCGATGTCACCACCGAGATGGATGTGCGGCGCGCCCTCGACGAAGAACGGTCCGAACACCGTGGCCTCTGTGGCGTCACGGTGGACTTCGTTGTTGACGGTGACGGTCTGCATGGAGATGCCGAGCACGTCGGAGAGCAGGATGAGCTCCTGGCGGGTGCTGGTCGTGATCTGACCTGCGGCTGTGAGGAAGTCGACGCCCGCCGCCCATTCGGCCTCGCTGAGGCGCACCTCACGGACGAACGCGTGGAGGTGCCGGGTGAGGGCCTGCATGACGGTCCGCAGGCGCCCGTCGGGGGCGGCGTCGAAGCTGGCCTCGACCTGGCTGGTCAACGTGGCCTCGCGCTCGGCCTGGGCGGAGCCGGCGTCCGGGCCGGCGACTCCGCTCGTCAACGGTCTGCATCCTGCGACTCGAGTCGCCCGAGCGAGGCCACCAGCCAATCGATGTCGACGTGCCTGCGTGACGTCCGATATCGCGGCCTCGGCTGCACGTTGCTCACCACGCAAACGCTACGCCCGCACCTGGCGCGACCTGGTGAAAAGTCCGAGGGCTTCTCAGCAGCGGGTTGCAACGGCCGTCGACCCTGACCAGGCTGCCCGGAGCAGCGTCGTCAGGTCGGCGATGCTCACCGGCCGTGGGTTCGATGGTGGGATCGACGGCAGAGCCAGGCGGGCCGCCTGCTCGATGTCGCCCTCGGCCATTCCGAAGTCCCTGAGCGCCCGAGGGGCTTCCAGCCTGTCGCGGAGCTGGTTGAGTCCACTCACGGCATCATCGGCGCCCAGGGCATCGGCGATGCGGGCTGCGGCGGACGGTGCATGCGGCGCGTTGAAGGCGAGCACGTACGGCAGCACGACGGCGTGGGTCTCTGCGTGCGGCAGGTTGAACGCCCCGCCCAGCACGTGACAGATCTTGTGATGCATCCCGGACCCGGCCGAGGCGAAGGCCGTGGCCGAGAGGTACGCCGCGCAGAGCACCTGCTCACGTCCTGCCAGGTCACGGCCGTCCGCCTTGACCGCGGGCAAGCCTCCCGCCAGCGCCCTGATTCCCTCGCTGGCGAACGCTGCGTTGATGGGGTCGACGCGCGGCCCCCAGAGGGAGTCGACGCAGTGCGCGAGTGCGTTGAGACCGGACGCCACGGAGAGGCCGACGGGCAGGGACTGGGTGAGCTCAGCGTCGTAGACGACGGTGCCGGGGAGCACGCGGTCATCGACGCCCGTCGTCTTGTGTCCCGCCTCGGTGAGACCCCAGACGTTGGTGGCCTCGGAGCCGGCATAGGTCGTTGGAACGGCCACGATGGGCAGGCCGCTGGTGAGGGCGACCGCCTTCGCCAGCCCGACAGCGGAGCCACCGCCAATGCTCACCAGCAGGTCGATCCTGTTGTCGCGGGCACAGGCGCGGGCGCGCTCCGCGGCCTCGACCGGCACGTGCTGGACCACGTCGTTGTAGCGAACCGCCACATCGATCCGGGCCGAGACCCGATCAGCCTGCCCTTGTTCGTGGCCACCGGATATCACCATGACGGCGGTCGAACCCAGCCGCCGTACCTCCGCCTCGACGTTGTCCGGCGCCTCGCCCGAACCGAAGAGGACCCGCTGACCGAGAGTGACGTGTTCGAAGGAGGTGGCCACCGGTCACCCTGTCCTGCTCTGCAACGAGAACGCACTGATGTCGATGTCCGAGCGACCCTTGGTGACGAGCTGCGCCAGGACCTCGCCGATCGCGGCAGAGTGCTTGAACCCATGACCCGAGCAAGGCGACGCGACCAAGACATTGCGTTGGCTCGGATGGACGTCGATCACGAACCCGCTGTCAGGAGTGACCGTGTAGAGGCAGGAGCTTGTCTTGACGCAGCGGCCGCTCAGCCCGGGGAGCCGATCGCGCAGCAGGTTGACATACATCGCGTCAACCTCGTCGTTCGTCACGTCGTGCCGCGCCGCCTCCGGAGTGGTGGCCGAGGTGTAGTCCTCGGTCGCGACCTTGGCGCCGCCGTCGGGACCGTCGATCATGGGAAACCCATAGATGAACTGCTCGCGGGTCCCGTCACCGAACTCCCAGATGTAGATCGGCAGGTCTCGATAATCGTTGTATGCCGCCCTGTCCTCCAGGTCGAACCAGAAGAGCACCTGGCGATGGACGGTGAAGATCGTCTCGAGCTCGGGCACGAGCCGGCTGACCCAGGGGCCCGCCGCGATGACCACCTTGTCGGCGGTCACTGGAGCGCCGCATGTCACGACTGTCACACCGTCACCGTTGTCGGCGTAGGACAGCACCTCGTCGTCGAGCCGGATCTCGGCCCCGAGACGCCGCGCGAGCCGAAGCTGCACGTCGACGCACCTCTCCGGCCTGACGTATCCCGCCGCCGGTTCGAAGTACGCCGACTCGGAGCCCGAGAGGTTGAACGGCGGGAACCGCCCTCCGATCTGCTCGGCCGTCAACAGCTCATGGTCGATGCCATACCGGTCCGCGGATGCCACCGTCTGCTTGAGGAAGTCGCCTGAGCCGTGGAGGTTCTGGGCGTGCTCTCCTGCCATCACGAGGCCACCGCACTGCACGAGGAGCTCGTCGTCGACCTGGGTCTCGAGCTCCCGCCAGATCTGGTGCGAGCGCATGACGAGCGGGACGTACTCCGGGCCCTCGCCGATGGCCAGCCTGGTGATCCGGGTGTCCCCGTGGGTCGAGCCGAGCTGATGAGGGGGCGCGTAGCGGTCGATCCCGAGTACGGCGGCACCCGCCTTTGCCAGCTGGTAGACCGCTGCGCTCCCCATCGCGCCGAGACCGACGACCACGGCGTCGTAGTGCATCTGCATCACTCCTTGTGCCTCATGCCTCGTCGACGATCCGTTGTCGGGCTCGCTCTGCCTTCTGTTGGCCGCGTTCGGCCTGACGGACGGCAGCGTCGGCGCGGTCCCTCCTGGTGCGGGCTCGACCCTGGCCGCGGGTGGCATGGGAGAGCGTGGCGACGGCCTCGTCGAGCTCCGCTCTCAGCCGGGCGACCTGGCCTTCCAACCTCGCGACCTCGGAGTCGGCGTCGTCGAGCTCGCTCTGCGCGCCGTCCCGTTTCTCGACTGCTGCGTCGGTGGCCGCCTTGGCCCGTTCCAGATCGCGGTCCGCACGCTCCAGCCGACGGCTGCGCGCGTCGGTGGCCTCGGTCGCGGCCGGCTTCGAGGGCTGCTCATGGGCGACCTTCCTGGCGGATGCCGGTCGGGAGCCGGTCACCTCGCCGCCAGGGCCGAACCCGACGTACTGCAGCCCCTCGGTCAGGTGGCCCGCGACGAGCCGCTCCCCCGCCTCCGGGTCAGCCAGTGCCGCCCGCAGGGTCTCCTGCACGCCACGCGCGGTGTCTTCACTCACCCTCTTGCCCGCGTCAGCCGCGATTCTCCTGGCCTGCTGCACCAGCGCATGGACGAGCTTGTGCTGCTCGGCTGTGAAGGCGCGCAGCTGGTCGCCGGTGAGGCTGCTGCTCGCATCGCGCAGCTCGGCGCCCAGCTCGAGCAGCGGAGTGATCTCATCGCCATGCTGCCGCGAGAGCTGGTTCGCGAGCCAGCCGACCTGGTTGGGCTTGCCGAGTCGACGGATGCCGGCGGCGAGATCCTTGTCCCCTGCCGCCTTGGCCTCCTTCTCCCGGGCCGTGCGCGTGGGGGTGAAGGACTCCAGCGGCAGCCCGTAGAGCTCGTCGGTCACCCCATCCAGGTCCACGACGTCATCCTCCCTCAGGAGAGGACCGCCGGAGTAGCCAGTTCGGCCCCGCTCACGCGAGCTGCGTGGCCGGGCCGAACGCTGGAGCAGGGGAGATCAGACGTTGCGATGTACCCGGATCGTCGGGCTGACATCGCCGTTGCACCCGGTCTTGGGGGCGACCTTGGCGAAGAAACGTCCCTCGGTGCCGGTGTTGCCGGTCGACCAGACGAAGACGTTGCCCTGTCGCTCGGTCGTGTCGGACGCGAACGAGTGCGGCACACCGTTGACGACCCGGAAGACCTTCACGGTCCGGTGGGCGGCGCACAGTGCCGGGTTGGAGCTCCTCACCCTGCCGGACATGTCAGTGCCCTGCGCGGTGATCGTGACGGTGACGCTCGCACCGGCGGGAGTCGCCTGGGCGGCCGGGGCCAAACCCGACAGTGCGGCAAGCCCACCGACGGTGAGCGCCATGGCAATTAGTGATCGCTTTATGACGTACCTTTCCGGGACGTCTCTCGTCCCGGTGGGATAGCAGGGCGACGGAAGCCGAAAAGATACAGACGGTGGGACTTTGTTTCGGGTCGGCTGGTGAGAGTGCCCCCCTGAGTCTGCGTTCAGGCACCTCCAGATGCATCGTGGCCTTGCGGCAGCTCGTCGCGACGGCGGGTCAGGTAGGACGTCTCCGCGGTGTTGCCTGCCAGCGCGATCGCCCGGTCGTACGCCGCCCGCGCCTCCTCGTTGCGGCCCAGCCGGCGCAGCAGGTCGGCCCGGGTGGCGAAGTAGGCGTGATAGTCGACTAGCACCTCCCGCAGACGGTCGACGATCGCCAGCCCGACGTCCGGACCATCGAGCTCCGCAATCGCCACCGCCCGGTTGAGGGCGACAATCGGCGACGGGTCGAGCTGAGCGAGGAGGTCGTAGAGGGCCACGATCTGCGACCAGTCGGTGTCGCGGGCACCACGGGCCGAGGTGTGCACGGCATTGATCGCGGCCAGGATCTGGTAGCGGCCAGCGGGCTGGCCCGCAGCCAGGCGCTGCCTCACCAGCCGATGGCCCTCAGCCACCAGGGCGGTGTCCCACATCTGACGGTCCTGCTCGCCAAGAGTGACCAGCTCGCCGTTCGCCGAGACCCGGGCGGCGCGACGTGCCTCGGTGAGGAGCATCAGCGCCAGCAGGCCCGCCACCTCGCCGTCGTCCGGCATCAGCTCACGAAGCAGCCGCGCGAGGCGGATGGCCTCGGTGGTCAAGTCGTGACGCACCGGGTCGGCGTCGGCGCCGCTCGTCAGGTAACCCTCGTTGAAGACCAGGAAGAGGACGGCGAGCACGCCGGAGACTCGTCGAGGCAGATCCGCCGCGGACGGCATCCGGTAGGGGATGCGGGCTGCCTTGATCTTCGCCTTCGCGCGGGTGATCCGTTGCCCCATGGCGGCTTCCTGCACCAGGAAGGCTCGGGCGATCTCCGGCACGGTCAGACCGCCGACCATGCGGAGCGTCAGAGCGACGCGTGCCTCCGGGGCGAGCGCCGGGTGGCAGCAGGTGAAGATCAGCCGGAGCCGCTCGTCCTGGACGGCCCCCAAGGACTCGCGTGGGACATCGTCATACATCAACTGCGCCTGTCTGTGCTTGTCGTCCCGCTTCTGATCGCGCCTGACCCGGTCGAGAGCCTTGCGACGGGCCGTCGTCGTCAGCCAGCCGCCCGGGTTGGGCGGGACGCCATCGGCCGGCCATCGCTCGACGGCCGTCGCGAAGGCCTCGGCGGCGGCGTCCTCGGCGATGCCCAGATCGCCGAACTGCCTGGTCAGGGTGGCAACCACGCGGGCCCACTCCTCGTGGTGGGCCCGCGTGATCGCCTCCTCGACGTCTGCCGTGCTCACAGGAACGGCCGCACCTCCACCCGACGGTTGCAGGCCTTCGAGCCCGCGGCGGCCAGCTCCAGCGCGACATCGAGGTCAGGAGCCTCGATGACCCAGAAGCCGGAGACCCACTCCTTCGTCTCGACGAACGGCCCATCGGTGACCATCGGCTCAGCACCGCGGCCGTCGACCACCGTGGCGTTGCTCGGCGCCCCGATCCCGGCGGCGAAGACCCAGTGACCGTCCGCCTGGAGCCCTTCGTTGAAGGTGTCGATATCCGTCATCTCCTGCGAGGTGCCGGAGTGTGGCGAGTCGTCGATCACGGAAACCAGATACCGCATACGGATCATTCTCCTGTGTTGTGCAACGCCCCTCGTGGGCGTCCGCTCACCTGTGCCACGAACACCTCCACCCTGATCCGACACCACCCCACGATGTTTCTCAACGCATCACTCACACAGGGTGGTACGACGCCGACTCCTCGGCGCCGTCGACGCCGACGCGCGGGTTGACTGGTCACGAAGTCTCCGGACGTCCCCCAGGGACCCGGAATCGCCGTACCTCCTGCGGCCATCCGCAGGCCACGGCGATCTTGCCCGCCCACAGCCGCGCTGCCTCCTCGTCGGCCACGGTCACGACGGCGAAGCCCCCGAGGTGCTCCTTGGTCTCGACGAAGGGACCGTCGGTGAACATTGGCGTGCCGCTCGCAGCATCGACACTGAACACCGGAGCGTTTTCGTCCAGGCCGTTGGTGTAGATGAGGACTCCGGCAGCCTCCATCTCGGCCCGCAACGCCGTGACGTCCCTCGACGCCCGGCGGAAGTCCTCGTCCGTGAGGTCGGGCACCCACTCGTCGTTGAACGCGATGAGGTAATCGGTCATGTCTCCTCCTTTGACGGGGCCTCTTCGACGGGGGCCTCTTCGACAAGGGCGCCTCTTGGCCACCCTCCACCTTCTCCACGAACGGCGGCGGCCCGATTCGACAGCGCGTCGGGATCCTAGGACGCCGGTGATCGCCCCCCTGGGCGTCCCGGGGTGGTTCGTCGGTTCATGAAGAGCTGCACGATGAAGCGCCATCCCAGCATGGTCAGGGTAAGGAACAGCAGGGCGACGACGAGGAAAGCGACTGCGATGCCGCGGCCAGAAACCGCGCGCAGAAGCATGCCGAGCACGTAGGTCACGGCGAGGACCACCCCGCCCTCAGGCCAGACCCGACGAGCCTGCAGTCCGCGCAGCAGCAAGCCGGCGTGGGCGAGCGCGACCCCCAGCGCGTACGGCCACACGATCGCAAGCACGACCCAGTCAGAGTCGCTGGCCTCGTGTGACGTCTTCCCAGCGAAAGCGAAGACCAGCACGCAAACGAGGTCGGCCGCGACCGGGACCAGCCATCGAAGTCCCGGCCGACCCACTCCTGGCCGACGAACTGCTGGCGGCGGCTGGGTTCCTGTCACGACACTCAGGATCGCAGGTCGCCGCTGGGCCGAAGCACGCGCCTCGATCGGCTCATCCGGGTGCGCACGCCGCAGACCTACTCGTCACTGTGGGTGAGGAGCGAAGGGTGCCCTTCGGGGGAGGGCGGCTATCAGGTCATCGTCACCCGAAGGTCGCGGCCGAGGATGCCGGCAAGTCGTGCAGATTCTTCCCTGATGGATCCGTCGGGGCAGCTCCCCGCGTCGAGCCAGCTGACCGTGAGCTCGTCACGCTTGCGCGCCCAGGTCCCGCAGACGACGCCGCCGCGGATCACCGGATTTGCCTTGCGGGTGACGAGGTCCCGTCGCGGCTGCGGGGTGACGTGGATGTCCTTGGTGCCAGGACCCATGACCCACTGGTCGTGCCCGGGCAGCAACCTCAGGGCACTCGAGGGCCGGGCCGCTACGAGGGAGTCCACGTCACCCCGCACGACGTACCCCGTGGTTCCCTCGACGTCGACCGCGGCCAGCTGGCCGCGCAGCTCGGACAGCCACCTGTCGATGCGTTTGCGACCGGCGCTCAGACCGTCGCCGAGCCAGTAGTGAACCTGCTCGAACGTCGCCGGTCCGTAGGACTGGAGGTACGCCGTGATGGCACGCGGACCTGCGACGTCCAGGTGAGGGATACCCGCCCACCTCGGGTTGAGGTCAAGACGCTGGAAGGTGCGGTGCCCGTCGCGGGGTGGCCCGAAGCCCATGTCCCCCTGCCAGGTCAGCGGCTTGACCAGGGTGCCCGCACCGTCGTCGAAGACCGGCTTCAGGTGCCGGTAGGCGCGGTGCGTCGCCAACGCGTCACCGAGCTCGGAGATGGTCAACGGCCCGTCGTTCAGTGCCTCACGCACCGCCGCCCGGAAGTCGGGCCACTCCGCCGGGGTCAGCCTGTAGTACTCCGTCCAGCTCGGCAGCTCCCACTGCCGGCCGGCAGATCGCAGCGCCAGGTAGATGCCGCCGTCCTCGGGTGACAGGTAGTGCATCGACCCGCGGAACGCGAAGACCTTGATGACCGTCCCAGCCACCAAGGCCTTCGTCAGCTCCCCGGACGCCGACGTCGTACGGCGGGTCCGAACCGCGAGCTCGGCGAGGGACTCGTCCATCGACAGCACCGCACCGAGCCGACGTACGACATCGGCCACCGACTCGGACCCGACCGGGTCGAGCAGCTGCCGCTTCAACCGCCACGCCAGCGCCTGCTTCCACGTGACCGAGACGTCGGCCGAACGATTCATCTCTCCAGCCTCGCATCCATTCCGGACGATCAGCGTCCGGTGCCTACTGGGCGGTGCGCGGAGCTGCCTCAGACCGGCGCGCGCACCGTGCGGAAGGACGAGAACGCAAGCCCGAGCGACACGAGCGCGAAGACACCGGCTGCAAGCAGCAGGGTGGGTCGGATCCCCCACGCGTCCGCCAGGATGCCCGCGAGCGGCGCGACGATGACCATGACGGCACGATTGAGTGACCGGAGCGTGGTGTTGGTCCTGGCTTGGAACTCATCGGGCGTGACGAGTTGGCGGAAGCTCATCTCGTGGGAGTTGCTCATGCCGATCGAGAGGGCGTAGAGCCCTTGCCCTGCCCCGAGCACCACGAACGACACCCACACCTGGGAAGTCGCGCCGGCAGCGAACATGACGAGTACACTCCCGGCCGTGATCACGTCGGAGGCGATGATCGTGCGACCCGTTCCGAGCCGCAGACCCACCCGGGTGGTGATCGTTGCTCCGAGGAGTGCACCGAGTCCGCCAAGCGCACCGATGAGGCCGAACTGGAAGGGCGTCAGACTCAGAGACCTGAGCGCATAAGGTGCCAGGACCACTCCGACGACGGCGTTGCCGATGAACCAGCAATGCGTGGAGACCGCCAGGGTAGTCAGCCCCGAACCGCGATAGATCCACCGAATGCCGTCGCGAATCTCGCGGACCAGGCCGGTTGCCGTCGAGCCCCCCTGCGGATGAGGCTCAGCCACGTCCATGCGGCTCAAAGTGACGGCGGAGTAGAGGTAGGTGGCGGCGTCCACCAGGACCGCCAAGGGCGCCCCCAGCGCGCTCACCAAGAGCCCGCCCAGAGCCGGCCCTGCGCTCATGGCAACAGCGTCGGCACCATCACCGCGCGCGTGAGCGCGCTGCAGGTGCCGGCGCGGCACCAGGCGAGGCAGCAAGGACATCGCCGCCGCACCGTTGATCACCGAGGCGGTCCCATAACCCAGCACGACCACCAGCAGCGCCGGAAACGACAGCCGGTGGATCCACCACAGGAGCGGGATAGCGGCCAGCAGGAGCGCCTGGACGATGTCGGTGACGACCAGGATCGGCCGGCGGGGGTGGCGGTCGACCAACGCGCCGACCACCACACCGAGGACCAGATATGGCAACCAGCGAACGGAGTTCAACCAGCCGACCTCCGCCGTCGAACCGTGCAGTGTCAAGACCACCAACGTCTGGAGCGCCAGCAGGGTGATGTAGGTGCCGAAGGCCGACACTGCGTTGGCCCGCCAGTAGAGCAGGAACGAACGGGACGGGAAGTCCTTGTCGCCCACCATCTCGGTATGCTCCCAAACACCGGGACGGCAGCCCACACCGGCACATCGCCTGCACCACGAGTCTCCCGACGCGCTGGCCGGTCGTGGGCCACGGTGATCGTGGACCGAACCAAGGGCCCGGCACACGCGAGTTGCGCGGCCGGGCCGGGTGGTGGAGCTGCCGGGAATCGAACCCGGGTCCTCTGACGCTGAGTCAAGCATTCTCCGAGCGCAGTCCACGTGACGCTTTTCTCGGCCCCGACGCTTGAGCGGACACATCGTCGACAGGCTCAGTCGCTGTGAAAGTCCCACAAGCCCCCCGCGACCGGGGTCTTGCAGCAAGCCTCCTTAGTGAGGCCGGTTACTGGATCGGAGGCTACTCCAGACCGACCCTTCGGTTACTGCTTAGGCAGCAAGAGCGAAGTCAGTGCGCTTTGAGTTGGCACCTATTGGTTTCCAGGGGTCGTTTACGAGATAACCCTGGGTCCTCGGCTCGCTTCTCTTGGCTCGAACGACCAAAGTCGAAACCGTTCAGCCCCTCTGTTGAGTTGTGGTGCAGCCCTGCCAGGCTACCTGGTGCAACCACCGCGTCGCAGCGGAGATTCCCCCACGAGGCGTTTGACACGCGGTCAGGCCTGGTCAGCGAGCCACTTCTGGACCTCGTGGACCTTGGCGTGCAGGCTCACGTGTCCCTCATCGGCGAGCAGTCGAACCGTGGCGGCCGGCACGTGGGAGGCGAGCCATTGACCGTGCGCAAACGGCACCATCAGGTCCTGCTCGCCCTGAGTGACGAGGACGGGCACCTCGATCGACGACACGTCGAACCCCCACGGACTGACGAAAGCCAGGTCGTCGTCGAGCCAGCCGTCGCCGTTGTGCCGAAGGCCGCTCGTCATCGATGCATGAACCACCTCGGCCATCTCGCCGGTGAGGGCCGCCTTGTCGACATCCGGCAGCAGGCTCTCCATCGCGTCCCGGAGCCCCTCAGGCGAGGTGGCCAGCAGCTCGGTGCGCTGAGCCTCCAGATAGGCCGCCAGCGCCTCCGGACCCTCGACCGCGGCGCCGAACTCATCCAGGTTGTCCTGCCCCATCCCGGCCAGGAAGTCGAGCCCGTCAGCGTCGTACGGCGCCGCTGAGGCGATTGCCGCCGCCGCGACGACCCGGTCACCGAGCAGGGTCGCGCAGGCCAGTGCGTGCGGCCCACCCCCGCTGATGCCGTAGGTGAGGAACTCATCGGCGCCGAGCGAGTCGACGAGGGCTGCCACGTCCGCGACGACGTCGGCGACGGTGCGACCCGGCAGGCGCGTCGAGCCGCCGTAGCCCGCCCGGTCGAAGCCGACGAGCCGCAGGCCACGCTCGCGGGCGTCGTCCGCCCAGATGCGGTCGAGCAACCCCGACGAAGGGGTTCCGTGGTGGTAGACCACCAACAGGCCGGTCGGGTCGCCGGTCTCATAGGCCCGGAGGTTGCGGCCGTCGGTCAGGGTCGTGTCGAGCTGGCGGACGTGGGCGAGGGCAGCGGTCATCTGCCGACTCTAGACGCCCAGCCGCCACCCGGGTCCAGACCCAGCAGCCGAGCGGGGTTGTCCCAGCACACCGCGCGCAGCCAGGACTCCCCCAGCCCGAGCCGCGCGAGGCTTGCCAGCTGATGGGCATAGGGATAGGGGATGTTCGGGAAGTCGCTGCCGAGCACCACCTTGTCGCGTAGCTCATCGAGGCGCGGCAGCAGATCTCGCGGGTATGGCGCGAGCCGCTCGAAGAAGTCGGTGAACACCATCGTGGTGTCGAGCCGCACCTGCTCATAGCGTTCGGCGAGATCAAGGAAGTCGGCGTACTCGGGAGCACCCGCATGGGCGATCACGGCGGCAAGCGTCGGATGACGCCGCAGCAGCTGGGCGACCGGCCCGGGCCCGGTATGCGAGTTCGGCACCGGCCCGGACCCCGCATGGAGCACGACCGCGGTGCCCGCTTGCGCGACCAACCCCCACACCTCGTCCAGCAACGGGTCGAGAACGTCGAAGTCCCCGACCTGGACGTGCACCTTGAACACGTCGACCCTGTCGGTCAGAAGCTTCGCCACGTCTTCCGCTGCTGACGGCTCCGGATAGAACGTGGCACATCGCAGGCTGTCCGGGTGCTCGGCGGCGAAGTCGCGTGCCCAGTCGTTCAGGTACGACGCCACGCCCTCACGGTGGGCATAGGGCAGCGCGCCGAAGCGTCGCACGCCGAGAGAGCGCAGCCGTTCGACCCGCTCAGAGTCGGCGCCTTTGTAGGTGATCGGCCACTCGAACCCGATCAGCGGGCCCCGTGCCTCGAAGTGCTCCCACACCCGCGCCATGATGGGCGGCGGCAGGAAGTGCACGTGGACATCGATCAGCCCGGGCAGGCCGAGTGCCTCCCAGAAAGCCGGCACGTCGGCGTCGGAGGCCGGTTCGAGCGGCCCCATCGGCCCGCTCAGAAGCCCTTCGCCTGTCGGCCGAGCTCGCGGGTGGCCTCTCGCTCGGCGTCACGTTTGGCGATGGCCTGCCGCTTGTCATAGAACTTCTTGCCTTTGGCGAGCGCGATCTCGACCTTCGCTCGGCCGTCCTTGAAATAGAGCGCGAGCGGGATGATGGTCAATCCGCGCTCGTTGACCCGCTGAGCCATCTTGTCGATCTCGTGGCGGTTGAGCAGCAGCTTGCGCTTGCGGCGGGGAGCATGGTTGTTCCAGGTGCCTTGCGAGTACTCCGGGATGTGCGCGTTGTGCAGCCACGCCTCGCCGTCGGTGATCTCGGCGAACGCGTCGGCAAGGGAGGCACGCCCCGCCCGCAGCGACTTGACCTCGGTGCCGGTGAGCACGAGGCCGGCCTCGAAGGTGTCCTCGATGAAGTACTCGTGACGCGCCCGGCGGTTCTGCGCGATGACGGCGCGCCCGCGCTCCTTGACCATCCCTCCATCTTCGCTCATCGCCCCCAGCGACCGCGAACTCATATGGCGGAGCCACGCTTGCTGGTGTGATGTGAGCTCGTGAGCAGTGTGGAGGGGCGACCCCGCGGTCGGCGGGGTGATTCGTCTGCGGTCTGGCTGGGTGGCGCCCGTGGCGAACGCTGACGAACCGAACTGTCACCCTCAGACCCCTTGTTTTCCACAGACCTGACGATCCACAACGGCCGTGCACAGGTCGAACACATAAGCGGAAACTGTCGGTGGCGGGTCCTAGAGTTGGAACCATGAAAGGCACCCTCGACCCACCCCACACCGCTCGGCGACCCGCGCTCGACGCGTTCGCACAGGCGGTCGACGGCATCAGCGACTTGCTGGCCGGGGTGGCCGGGCTGCCCGGCTGGACATTGACCGAGGACGCCGCCCTGGAACGCCTCGGCGAGCTGCTCGCCGTCCGCGCCGCCGTCGACGAACTGACCGCACGGGTCACCGCCACCGTGTTGGCCCGCGACATTCCCCGCCTCGCCGGAGCAGCATCGGCGAAAGCGTGGCTGATGACCACCCACGGCCTGTCCAGTGGTGACGCGCACCGGCTGATCTCCCACAGCCGGGTCGCCGACACCGACCAGCCCGTCTGCGACCGCAGCACCCGCACAGTCGACCCCGACGGAGCCGACGCTGGCGATCACCGCGTAGTAACGGGTGGCCGGTGTGAACCGACCCGACGAGCCTGGGCCAGCGGCGGCCTGTCCGCGGAACGGGCGGTGCTGGTCGGCCGGGCGGTCACCGACGTCGGGGATCACATCCCCGTCGAGGCGACCGACCGGCTGCAACACCACCTGCTGCGACTCTCCCCCGGCCTGACCTACACCCAGCTGAAGACCGTCTGCCGGCATGCGGTCGAGGTGGTCGACCCCGACGCCGCCGACAAGAAACTCGAAGCCCAGCTCCGCGACGCCGAGACCCGCGCGTTGCAGCAGGCGGTCTGCCGGATCTGGAAGACCGGCGACGGCACCACCCGCGGCACCTTCACCATCCCCGACCTGACCGGCGACCTGCTGCTGACCGCCCTGAACGCGTTCGCCGCACCCCGCCGCGACCCCCGCCACCGCCGCCGAGAAGGCGACCCCACCCTCCTGGCCGACCGGCCGACCCCCAGACCGACACAGCCGACGGGGTGGGAGACGACCCGGAGCGGTTGTCGTACCCGCAGCGGCTCGGCCGGGCCCTCGTCGAGCTCGCCGAACACCTTCCCACTGACGGGCTGCCCCAACACGGCGGCACGAACGCCACCCTGGTCATCACCACCGACCTGACCCGGCTGCAGACCGGCCTCGGCGAAGCCGTCCTCGACACCGGCACCGCGATCAGCATCGGCCAAACCCGCCGGCTGGCCTGCAACGCCCGGCTGATCCCCGCCGTCCTCGACGGACCCTCGACCATCCTCGACCTCGGCATGGCCCGGCGACTGTTCAACCGCCACCAACGCCTCGCCCTGGCGCTACGAGACCAAGGCTGCATCTGGCCCGGCTGCGACCGGCCCCCCGCCTGGACAGAAGCCCACCACCTCACCACATGGACCGACGGCGGACCCACCGACCTCAACAACGGCTGCCTGCTCTGCGTCTACCACCACCACCTCGTCCACACCGACACCGGATGGACCATCCGAATGGCCCCCGACGGCCACCCCCACGTCATCCCACCCAAACGCCTCGACCCCACCCAAACCCCAAGACGACACCAACGCTTCCCCTACGACCCCCTCTGCTGACGCATCGGCCGGTCCGAGCTTCGTGCAAGGTCCACCCACCATCCGGTGGTCGCACCCGCAGCCCACGAGTCACCGAGACGAAGTGAGGCATACCACCGCAGCAGGAAGAAGGTGCCGCTGACGGCGCCGGCTCTAACCGCCGAGCTGGGACGTCAGCACCGCGCCAACGAGCCCTCCGACGAAAGCGACTGCCGACGTGATCGAGACGCGCTGGTCATCGTCCAGCGGGTGCACCTTGCCGACTCCCTTGACGACCACGTCTCCGAGGAAGCTGAAAGCCAAGGCGGTTCCACAGATGGCCACCGTCTCGCGAAGTCCGAACCAGGCGACGCTGCCACCGAGCAGCACCACACAGACCGCCACGACCCAGCTTCGTCGGCGCGACCATCGTGCGACCGGCTGGATCGCGCCACCCGCCGACCCCGTCTCGGACATCTTGTCCTCCCTCGGCTGTGTCACCGATGATCGTAATGCCGGCGACCGGTCCCGGGAAGCGTCAGAGCCAGGTCATCGGGTCGACGGTGGCTCCGTTCACGTAGACCATGAAGTGCAGGTGGCAGCCGGTCGAGTAGCCCGTCGTACCGGAGTAGGCGATCAGCTGGCCACGGCTCACGCTCTGCCCCGTGTGGGCCACATAGGACGTCAGGTGGTTGTACGACGTCCAGAGGCTCACGCCCTTGACGAAACCGTGGTCGATGATCAGCCGGTTCCCGTAGCCGGTGTTGAAGTACTCCGACGAGACGCGCCCGTCGGCGGCCGCATAGACGGGCGTACCGCAGACGGCATGGAAGTCCGTGCCGTCGTGCAGCTCCCAGATGTGCAGGATCGGGTGCAGTCGCATGCCGTAGGGGGATGTGATGTAGGTGTTCGTCACCGGCCAGCTCAAGAAGCCGCCGTCAGGTGACGCCGTCGAGGTCGCGCCCGATCCGGAGATCGATCCGGAGGCCACCGCACTGGCCGAGTTCGCGGCGCTCGCCGCGGCCGCTGCCTGCGCGGCCAGGGCCGCCCGGTGCGCCGCCGCTCGCTGCTCCGCGATCGCGCGCAGCTTCGCCTCGAGCTGCGATCGTTCGTGCTCCATCGTGCTGATCCGACCCAGCTCGGCGGTTCGCGCCGAGGAGAGAGTGTTTCGCTGCGCATGGAGGGCGCCGACCTGCTGCTCCACGGACGCCTCCACCGAGGCAGCCGAGGCCTCCAAACTCTTCGTCGTCGCCAGCTGGGCGGCCGCCGCCCGCCGGTCGGCCGCCACCTGGTCGGTGGCCTGCTGCACCCGCTTCTCGGTATAGCGCAGCAACACCTCGTTCGCCTGCAGCCGCTGCAGGTCCGACAGCTGCTTGCTCAACGCGCTGTTGGAGCCTTGCACCTGGTCGATGGCCTGATGGGTCGAGTTCGCGTTGACGACAAGTCCCAGCGTCGACAGTTGGGTCACCTCGACCTGGGAGTTGGAGACGGCGTACGCCGCCAAGGCCGAACGCTGATGGCTCACGGTCCGCTGACCGCGCGCCAGGTCCGCCTTCGCGTTGTTCAGCTTCTCGATGGCCAGGTCGAGGGCCTGCTGCATCTGCTGGTCGCGAACGGTTGCCTGCTGCACCTCGACCTGGAGGGTGGCGAGCCTCGCTCGAGCGGCGTCAAGATTCGAGACGGCCGCATCCAGCTGGTTCTGAGCCGTGACCAGCCGACCGGAGATCTCAGAGAGGTCGGCGTGGGAGTTCGCCAGCTTGTCGTTGAGCTGCGCCTTCTGGTGGTTGAGCTGGTGGGTGCCGTCGCCGGAGGCCGCGCTCGGGGCGGGTGCCGTGATCGCGGCAACGAGCAACGACGCACTGAGCGCCGCGACCGCCGCGACCCGGGCCCGTGCCGTGCGCCCGCGGGGGAAGTATCGGAGCACTGGTAGAGCCTTACGGGGAAGGAGGGCTGAACCTTGCGCTCTGACGGTAGACCCTGATGGTCCGACAACAGCGGATTTGCGGCGAGTCGCCGATGAAGCTGCCGACGGGGGCGGCTCTCGGCGTTAGCCGGTCAAGGAGCCCTGGAACTCACCGAGATAGTCGGCGGGCGAGAAGCCGAACGCGTCGTTGACGGCGATCATCGGCTCGTTGGAGATCGCGTTCCAGGTGTGCAGCACCCGGCATGCGATCGGCAGCTCGGTCATCGCGAGCAGGTTCTGTGCCTTCAGGGCGAGCCCCAGGTGATGACCGCGATGCTCCGGCAGCACCAAGGTGTCCCACTGGAACGCGTTGACATCGTGCTCGGACACCACGAGCTGGGTGAAGCCGACCAACTGCCCCTCCGGCGAGACCGCGACGGCTGTCAGGGGTGTCCGCCCGCGGGCGGCGAGCTCGGCCTCTTCATTGCGGATCCGGCTCCCGTCGTAGACCTCCGCCTCGATGTCGAGCTCACCCGTCGGCGCTTCGTCGTTCATCCGGCCCTGGACCGCGGCGAACTCGTCGAGCCACGCATCGGGGCAACGCCCCTGCCAGCGCACGATCCGGTAGGCCGACGCGCGCACGTCGGCCTCCTTCGCGATGCTTCGCAGTCGCTCGGTCTCGACCGGCAGCGGGAGAACCTGGTGGTAGTCGGTCATCCGGCAGGTCAGGCCGAGCCGCTCCGCGAACTGACGGCCGGGCGAGGTCTCCTGGTCAGGCGCCCAGGCGCACCGGGCGGTCCAGGTGGTCCGCTGCTCTGCCAGTGCCTCCTGGCGGACCCGCTCGGCCAAGGCGCTGCCGAAGCCGTGCCGCCGCTCCGTGAGGGCGACCGCCAGATGGACGTGCGCGAGCGTGATGTTGTCGGCCTTCGGCATCTCCAGCACGGCATACCCGACCGGCTCCCCCCGGTCATCGCGGCAGAGATAACCGCGCACGTCGGCATAGTCCGAGACCCAGGTGAACTTCGTACGGACGTCCGTCGGGGTCCGCAGGAGGGGGAAAGCCTCGTCGGTGGTCCGCGGCTCGAGCCGGGTCCAGAGTGCGACGTCGTCCTCGCTGCGCACCCGGAAGCGCTCGACACTCGTCATGCCCGCAGACTAGGGGGAGTGAGCGGTCAGACCCTAAGGTATTTCCGCGTCATCAGCAGGGTGGGGATGATGGCCAGTCCCAGCGCGATCACGACCATCCACACCATGGTCCAGAGCGCCGTCGACCAGCTCACCCACTGCCACAGCTGGACAACACGGTGCAGCCAGGGCACGAACCACTTCACCACCACCGCGAGGGTCCCGCAGGCCAGCGCCGCTCCCACGAGGGCGGAGAAGATCACCTCGAGCACGAACGGCAGCTGGATGTAGAGGCTGGAGGCGCCCACCAGGCGCATGATGCCGATCTCCCGCCGCCGCGCCATCGCGGCCAGCCGGATCGTGTTCGACACCTGGAGCACCGCAGCCAGGACCAGGAGACCGGCTGCCCCGAGTGTCATCCACTTCAGCATGTTGAGCGTCCGATAGACCGGATCGAGCTCCTGACGGATGTCGATGATCTGCTCGACGCCGGGCAGGTGGTTGACGGAGCTGATCAGCGCCTGGGTCTGGTTCGGGTCCTTGAACTTCACCCAGTAGCCGGTCGACATGTCGGAGACCTTCAGGATCTTCGCGATGCCGTTGGGGTTCCCCTGGTCGTCGGTGTGGGTTGCCTCGAACGTGCGCCAGGCTTGCTCACGGGTCTGGTAGCGGTACGACGCGACCTCGCTGCTCGCGGCTACCACTTTCTGTACGGCGAGCTCCTGGCCGCGGGTAGCCTGC
Source organism: uncultured Actinomycetota bacterium (assembly GCA_963820035.1). Classification (GTDB taxonomy): domain Bacteria; phylum Actinomycetota; class Actinomycetes; order Propionibacteriales; family Nocardioidaceae; genus JAWWPG01. The sequence goes on from CAWFYK010000002.1 coordinate 855,886, forward strand.
CCCCCCACACACGTGTCGGTCTGCGAGTTCTGGCCGCAGAACACCACCTGCACCTCGAGCTGGCTGCCGAAGTACTGCTCGATCTTGGTGACCTGCGAGCGCACCAACAGCCCGAGCCCGACCAGCGTCAGCGACATCCAGATCGTCAGGATGACGGCGATGGTCATCGACACGTTGCGTTTCAGCCCGGTGCCGAGCTCGGAGGCGACATATCTCAGCTGCATGGGTATCTCACTCGAATCGGTTTCTCACTCGCACGGTCCTGGTCCTCTGCGCTTCCGTCGTGGCCGGCCTGGTGACCCGGAGGCATCGTCAGCTCTGGTAGCCGTAGACCCCGCGTGCCTGGTCGCGGACCACCTTGCCGGCCTGCAGCTCGATGACCCGCTTCCGCATCTGGTCGACGACGCCGGAGTCGTGGGTCGCCATGATGACGGTGGTGCCGGTCCGGTTGATCCGGTCGAGCAGCTTCATGATCCCGACCGAGGTTGTCGGGTCGAGGTTTCCCGTCGGCTCGTCGGCGATCAGGATCATCGGCCGGTTGACGAAGGCTCGAGCGATCGCGACCCGCTGCTGCTCACCCCCCGACAGCTCGTCAGGGAGTCGCTTCTCCTTGCCATCGAGACCCACCAGCTCGAGAGTCTCCGGGACCAGCTTGTTGATCTCCGACTTATGCTTGCCGATCACCTGCAACGCGAAGGCGACGTTCTGGCCCACCGTCTTGTTCGGGAGCAGCCGGAAGTCCTGGAAGACGGTGCCGATCTGCCGGCGCAGACCCGGGACCTTCCAGCTGGCGAGGCGGTTGATCTCCTTGCCCGCGACATAGACCCGACCTGCGCTCGGGCGCGCTTCGCGAAGCACCAGTCGGAGGAACGTCGACTTGCCGGAGCCCGACGGGCCCACGAGGAACACGAACTCGCCCTTGGCGATATCGACGTCGACGTCCTCGAGCGCCGGGCGGTTCTGCCCGTCGTACGCCTTGCTGACCTTCTCGAAGCGAATCACTGGCCAGAGTTTAGGCGACGTTTCGAGCCCAACTCCGGACTCGGGAGTGCTGGCGCGTCCGATCCGCGAGGTCCGCCCGCCTTTCGAGCGGGTCTCCGTGACGAATGTCGCACAACGGGCGCGCGGGTCGAGCGGTGTCCATGGCGGGGTCTATCAGCGCATCTCCGCGCCGATTTCACCCATCTTGCCCGGCAACGGCCGCGGGCGGAGCGGGACAGCCGAGCAGGCGCACGAGTTGTCGCGAGGGCGATTCGGCCTCAGGCGCTCGCCGCCGCTAGCCCTGGCCTCGCCGCCAGCGGATCCCGGCTTCGATGAAGTCGTCGATGTCGCCGTCGAGGACGCTCGATGGGTTGCCCTCCTCGTGCTCGGTGCGGAGGTCCTTGACCATCTGGTAGGGGTTGAGCACGTAGGACCGCATCTGGTCACCCCAGGAGGCGGCCACGTCGCCTCGGATCTCGTCGAGGGTCGCCTTCTCCTCGGCATGCTTGAGCGCCAGCAACCGCGCCTTCAGGATCACCATCGCAGTGTTCTTGTTCTGCAGCTGGCTCTTCTCGTTCTGGACGGCCACGACGAGCCCGGTCGGGAGGTGGGTCAGCCGTACGGCCGAGTCCGTCGTGTTGACGCTCTGCCCGCCGGGACCGGAGGAGCGGAAGACGTCGACCTTGATGTCCTCCTCCGGGATCTCGATCTCGTCGGTCTGCTCGAGCACCGGCACCACCTCGACCGCCGCGAACGACGTCTGCCGCCGGCCCTGGTTGTCGAACGGCGAGATGCGGACCAGCCGATGAGTGCCCTGCTCGACGCTCAAGGTGCCGTAGGCATAGGGAGCCTTCACCGCGAACGTCGCCGACTTGATGCCGGCCTCTTCGGCGTACGACGTCTCGTAGACCTCCGTGGGGTATTTGTGCCGCTCCGCCCAGCGCAGATACATCCGCATCAGCATCTCGGCCCAGTCGGCCGCATCGACGCCGCCGGCGCCGGACCTGATGCTGACCAGCGCCTCGCGCTCGTCGTACTCCCCGGCCAGCAGGGTGCGGATCTCGAGCGAGTCGATGGCCTTTGCGATCCGGTCGAGCTCGTGAGCCGCCTCCGTGAGCGTCGCGGCGTCCTCCTCCTCGGTGCCGAGGTCGAGCATGATCTGCACGTCGTCGAGCCGCGAGCGGAGCCCGGTGACCCGATCCAGCTCGGACTGCAGGACGGACAGCCGGCCGGTGACGCGCTGCGCGTTGGCCTGGTCGTCCCAGAGATCCGGGGCGGCGACCTGCTCCCCCAGCTCGGCGATCTCGGCACGCATCCCGTCGAGGTCGAGCACCTGCTCGATGCTCGTGAGGGTCGCCTCGAGCTGCTTGATCCGCTCGGAGATATCTGGTCCAGCCACGGTCGCGATCCTACGCGGCCGCGAGGCCCACCCAACGCTTCGCCCAATGTTCACCATCGGGCAGGATGCGCCAAACACGACCTCGGGCCAGACTGACTCATGTCACCACGTTGACGGATATCAGCGTCCCCTTCGGAGGACTTCGGCCTAGGGAGCCAGAGTGCGCACACGACAGCGGATTCGTCTGCAGAGTCGGACATCGATCATCGCCGGGGCAGGAGTTGTTGCGGTCGCTGCACTCCTCGTCGGCAGCGGCCAGGCGTCGGGGGCGGCACCTGTCGTCATGAAGGCGGCCCGCACCGGCACCTACCAACCACCCCAGATCGGCCATGTGTGGACGATCATGTTCGAGAACAAGTCCTACGAGTCGACCTTCACCGGACTCAACCAGAACGACTACCTCTGGAAGACGCTGCCCAGCTACGGGCTGTTGCTGCGCCAGTACTACGGCACCGGGCACTACTCGCTCGACAACTACTTGAGCGCCGTCGCCGGCCAGGCGCCGGCACCGGCCAACCAGAACGACTGCCCGCAGTTCACGAACGTGTCTCCCGGCTACCCCGCTCCGGACGGCCAGACCTACGCCAGCACCGGCTGCGTCTACCCGCCCGATGTGAAGACGCTGTTCAACCAGCTGCAGGACAACGGGAAGACCTGGAAGGTCTATGCGCAGGACATGGGAAACAAGCCCAAGCGCGAGGAGGTCTACCACTGCGGTATTCCTGGAGACCCCTCCGGCAACGGAGTCCCGGACCCGGGAGCGGCGCTGCCCAAGGACCAGTACGTCCCGAAGCACAACCCGGCCGCCTGGTTCCACGCCGTCTTCGACAGCAACAAGCTGTGCAAGAACGTCGTCCCGCTCGAGGGCTACCACCAGACCCGAGGACACGCGGCGATCCCGAGCATCGAGGACGACCTGAAGTCAGAGGCGACGACGCCGGCCTTCTCCTGGATCACCCCCAACAACTGCTCGGACGCCCACGACGCCACCTGTGTCGGTGACAACCTGTCCGGCGACCCGAACAACCACCAGGGCGGCCTCTACGCGGCCGACCTCTTCCTCAAGAAGTACATCCCGATGATCATGGCGTCGCCGGCCTTCCAGAAGGACGGGATGATCCAGATCGTGTTCGACGAGGCGTTCCCGCCGTACCAGATGTACAGGAACTCGATCGCGGACTTCCAGTACCCCGGTGACAGCGGGCTCGGCATCGACTCCAAGACCGGCAACCCGGTGGAGGCCGAGGCCAACACCGCCCAGTCCGTCATCGCCTGCTGCAACGAGCTGCCCGGACCGAACACCACGCAGCCTGGTGACCAGGCGTTCAACCAGGACACCACTCCCGGTGGCGGCATCACCGGCGCAGTGTTCATCAGCCGCTTCATCACGCCCGGGTCGGTCAGCGACCAGCCCTACAACCACTACAGCTGGCTACGCAGCATGGAGGACCTGTTCGGCATCTCATCGGGGGGCACGGACGGCCAAGGCCATCTGGGCTTTGCCGCGATGGACGGGCTGCGCCCGTTCGGGCCGGACGTCTACAACAACGTGTCGGGCAAGGCGCTCGAGCCAGCCCCCTCCGGGAGCGAGATCTTCCCCGCGACGGCGTCGATCAACGATGCTCCGAAACCGACCGTCAACCGCGCCCCGGTGCCGGTCAGGTAATGCGCCGGGTCCCACGTCGGACCAGCCTGACGCTCGCCGTCTGCACCGCACTCGCGTGCGCGTGCAGCGGCGGGTCCGGCGGGGCGGTCGACAGCTCTGGTCAGCACCGGCAGGGCAGGTCCGCCTCCTCGGTGACGGCCAAGCTCGGCGCGGTGCCGATCCCGACCGCCCCGAAGGCGGACCCGACTCCGGTGGCCAGCGTGAAGCACCCGCAGCTGCTTGCGATCGGGGCGCCGGTGAAGGTGGTGCTTCCGGGGGCTGAGGCCGTGGTCACGGCGCTCGGCCCGTTCGAGCTCACGCCGTACGGGAAAGGCAACCGCGCGCCGACGAGCACGGTCGGCATCATCACGGTTGATGTGGTGCCGATCAGGGGCAGCATCCAGGTCAGCGCGTCGGACTTCCTCTCGCGCGACCAGACCGGCTCCATCGTGTCGCTCAACCCCGACGGTGCATCGACGGTGACGGCCACGGCCGCTCACCCGGCCAAGGTCCGCATCAAAGGTCGCTACGTCAGCGGGGCGGCGCAGGTCACCTGGCGCTACCACGGTCACGTGATGGCCATCTGGGACTTCAACATCGAGCTCGACTAACCTCGCCACCATCCGAGACCTTTCGTCGCCGATCCGGGCGTCGGCGGTGTTCGGTTGGCGGCCTTCCACGAGTCGGGCAGCGGCGCCAGCGCGGCCATCGGGTCGTTGCTCGACCGCGGTCGTCCTCGGGTACGGCATGAGGCCCAACGTGCGCGACGGAATGGTGCGTTGATGCGGGAGGTGCAGTGCGGGAGATGAAGTACGCGGTGGCCCCACCCGACCGAGCGTGCAGCACGTGCGATCGGGGCCGCGAGTTAGCCGGCCCCCGACTGACGTATTTCTATCCGTGTCTAGAAAATCAGCATATTGGATACTTTGGCTGACCCATTCCTGACCTCTGGGATAGCCCACCTTGACTATGTGCATCCACTTGTTGCGTCCCTACGCTGTGGAGAGTCCTGCCATGGGTGTGCAGGCCCCTCCTAGAGGGACAATCTTTTACAGAGCGGAGCTCACAGTATGCGTTCACGCATTCTTCCCGCAGTTGGCGTAAGTGCCCTGGCACTCGTCGCTGCCGCAGCGTTTGCCCCGATGGCAAGCGCAAACGGCCACACCGCACACGCGGCTCACCGCGCGCCGGCCTCAACGCTGGTCCACGCGAAGCCGCTCGCTGGCCACTGCTACGCGCAGAACGCCAACGACGCCGGCGTTGGTGTCGTCTCGCAGAACTTCGAGGCGGCGTTCGACATCTACGACTCACAGGGCGCGGACAACTTCAGGCTGAGGAAGTCCTGCACCGTCAGGAAGGTCGTCGTTGCGGGTCAGTACTTCAACGGCGCCGGCCCAGCCAACTCCGTCCACGTGACCCTGTACAAGACCCGGAAGGGTGGGCCCGGCAAGGTCCTGCTCAACCAGAAGGCCGCGACATACACGGACGCCTCCGGGACCGGAAACTTCACCATCAAGGTGAAGAAGACGGTTCTCCCCAAGGGCAACTACTGGGTCTCCGTCCAGGCGAACATGGACTTCAGCACCGGTGGCGAGTGGGGCTGGAACACCAACCTCACGTCCAAGGGCGCTCAGGCACTCTGGAAGAACCCCGGTGACGGCTTCGCCAGCGGCTGCACGTCCTACTCGAACATGTTCACCTGCCTCGGCGGGATCAGCGGCACGGACTTCACGTTCGAGATCAACTAGTACAACTGCCTGACCCGACATCGTCGGGCCTGCAGGAAATCACCGTGAGAGGGGCGGCGCGCAAGCGCCGCCCCTCTCCGCTGTCTCGAGCCAAAGCTAGCCGCCCGACGTACCCGGGCCCTCGGATCGTCGAACCAGAACTCTCGGTTCGTGGTGCCGAAAGCCTCGGATCGTGGTGCCAAAACTCTCGGATCGTCCGACCAAAACTCTCGGATGGTGGGACGAAAAGTCTCGGATCGTCAGGGGGTGGGGAGCATGGTGCGGACGACGCGGAGACCGACCGAGAGGCGAGCCAGGTCGACCTCCTCCTCGGCGGTGATCTCCTCCAAGGTCGTCTCCGCCCGGCTGACGACGAGACTGTCGGAGGCCTTCCAATCGGCGACCCGACGCTCGGGGGCGAGCTCGGAGTCCGTCGTGGCCAGCACCAAGGCGGTCAACGCCGCATGCAGTGCGTGCATGTCGTCGCGAAGGGACGCCCGCGCCATGGTCTGCCAGCGGTCGTCGCGCGGCAGCGCCACGATTCGGGCCAGCAGCCGGCTCAGCCCGAGCTGATCACCCAGGATCGCGTGCACCTCGGCCACCTTTACGGCGTCGAGGTCGTCACGCTTGGCGATCTCGACGATCTCCAGCGCCGCGTAGGCCGGCGGCATGGACGCCACCAGGACGGCCAGCTCGGTCGGGACGCCGGCCGACGTCAGGTGGTCCCGGCGGTCCGCCAGCTCGCGCAGCTCGATGCCGACCAACACCTCCGGCAGGGCGTTCACCACCTCCTGGATCGAGGTCCCGAAGTGGTCGACCGTCGCCTCCGAGTCGAGGGGCGTCCTGCGGTTGTTGACCATCCACCGGGTGGCCCGCTCGATCAGAGTACGCACGCCGAGTCGCATCTCGGTCTGCACAAAGGCATCGACCACGTTGTCGAGCGCGCTGATCGCCCGCACGATGCCGTTGACGCCGTAGATCTCACGGCAGACGTAGTGCGCCCGTGCCAGCTCCTCGGCGCTGGCACTCGTCTCCTGGCTCAGCCGGTGGAAGAACGTCGTGCCGGCGAAGTTGACCAGCCCGTTGACCACCTGGGTGACGATGATCTCGCGCCGGAGCGGATGGCCGAGCATCTCCTTGCGGTAGGTCTGGCGCATCTTGCTGGGGAAGTAGCTGAACAGGTCGCTTCGCAGGAACGGGTCGTCGGACAGGTCGCCTTCGAGCAGCTCGGCCGCGAGCACGATCTTCGTGTAGGCCATCAGGACCGAGAGCTCCGGCGCCGTGAGTCCACGGCCGGCCGCCCGCCGTTCGGCGAACTCCTTGGACGACGGGAGGAACTCGATCTCCCGGTCGAGCAGGCCCTGGACCTCCAGCCGTTTGATCCACGACTCGTGGACGTGGCTCAGGCCGACCGCGACCTTCTCGGCGCCTGCGAGTGCGACGTTCTGCTGATAGTTGTCGGCGAGCACCAAGGTGCCGACCTCGTCCGTCATGGAGACGAGAAGCTCGTTGCGCTGCTTCTCCGTCATGTCGCCCGACTCCATCACCTTGTCGAGCAGGATCTTGATGTTCACCTCGTGGTCGGAGGTGTCGACCCCGGCCGAGTTGTCGATGAAGTCGGTGCAGATCCGTCCGCCGGCTTTGGCGTAGTCGATGCGGCCGAGCTGGGTGAGCCCGAGGTTGCCGCCCTCACCGACCGCCTTGGCCCGCAGCTCGCCACCGTTGACGCGGATCGCGTCGTTCGCCTTGTCGCCTGCATCGGCGTTGGACTCGGAGGCGGCCTTGACATAGGTGCCGATCCCACCGTTCCAGAGCAGGTCGACGGGGGCGAGCAGGATGGTGCGCATCAGCTCGGCGGGCGTGAGGGAGGCGACCTCGGCGTCGATGTCGAGCACCTCGGCCATCTCGGGGCTGACCGGGACGGACTTGAGGCTGCGCGCGAAGACACCGCCACCAGGAGAGATGAGGTCGACGTCGTAGTCTCCCCAGCTCGACCGAGGCAGGTCGAAGAGCCGCCGTCGCTCGTCGTACGACGTGGCCGCGTCCGGCGCGGGGTCGATGAAGATGTGCCGATGGTCGAACGCGGCCACCAGTCTGATGTGCCGGCTCAGCAGCATGCCGTTGCCGAACACGTCACCACTCATGTCCCCGACACCGACACACGTGAAGTCCTGGGACTGCGAGTCGATGCCGCGCTCGCGGAAGTGGCGACGGACCGACTCCCACGCCCCACGGGCGGTGATGCCCATGGCCTTGTGGTCGTAGCCCGCGGAGCCACCGGACGCGAAGGCGTCGCCGAGCCAGTAGCCGTAGTCCTTGGCCACACCGTTGGCGATGTCGGAGAACGTCGCAGTGCCCTTGTCGGCGGCGACAACGAGATAGGTGTCGTCGCCGTCGTGGCGGACGACGCGCTCGGGCGGCACCGTCTCGCCCGCCACCAGGTTGTCGGTGATGTCGAGCAACCCGCTGATGAACGTCTTGTAGCAGGTGATGCCCTCGGTGAGCCACCCGTCGCGGTCCGTGACCGGGTTGGGGAGGGCCTTGCAGTAGAAACCGCCCTTGGAGCCGACCGGCACGATCACGGCGTTCTTGACCATCTGGGCCTTGACCAGCCCGAGCACCTCCGTGCGGAAGTCCTCGCGGCGGTCCGACCAGCGCAGCCCGCCGCGAGCGACCGGCCCGAAGCGGAGGTGCACGCCTTCGACTCTCGGTGAGTAGACGAAGATCTCGAAGCGAGGGCGCGGCTCCGGGAGCTCCGGGATCTCGCGTGGCTCCAGCTTGAGTGACAGGTAGGACTTCGGCTTACCGTCGGGGCGCAGCTGGTAGAAGTTCGTGCGCAGCGTGGCGGAGATGACGCCCAGGTAGCTGCGCAGGATCCGGTCCTGGTCCAGGCTCGCCACCTGGTCGAGGGCCGACGTGATCTTCTCCTTGATCTCGGCCTGGCGGGCGTCCCGGGTGGACGGGTCGATGGCGGGGTCGAAGCGAGCCTCGAACAGCTGCACGAGCAGCCGGGCGATCGGAACATTGGCCAGCATGCAGCTCTGGAGGTAGTCCTGGCTGAAGGTGAAGCCGCCTTGGCGGAAGTACTTCGCGTAGGCGCGCAGGATCGAGACCTGCCGCCACGTCATCTTCGCTTCGAGCACGAGCGCCGAGAAGCCGTCGCTCTCCGCGAGCGCGTCCCACACCGCCATGAAGGCGTCCTGGAAGAGCTCCCGAGAGCCTGCCGGGAGCGCCTTGCCGTGACGCAGGCCGAAGTCGTAGACCCAGGCGTGGCCGGGACCGATCTCGAGCTGGTAGGGCCGCTCGTCGACCACCTCGACGCCGAGCGCAGAAAGCACGGGCAAAACGGCCGACAGGCTCAGCGGCGTCCCTCGCCGGAACACCTTGAACCGCGCCTCCCCCTGGGCGGCCGCGACCGGCGAGTAGAGGGACAACGCGATCGATCCTTCCGCGAGCGCCTCCACCCGGCGTACGTCGGCGGCACCCACGACCGGCGCGAAGTCCTCCTTATATGCCTCGGGAAACGCCGTGCCGTATCGGCGAGCCAGCCGGGCACCCGTCTCCTCACCGAACTGCTCGCGCATCGCCGATGCGAGGTCGTCGCTCCACGAACGGGTGGCCTCCGCGAGGGCGAGCTCGAGGCTCGACTCGTCGAAGTCGCGCAGCATCTCCCCCGGGGCCGCGCGTACGACGAAGTGCAGTCTCGCGAGAACCGACTCGCTGACCTTCGCGGTGTAGTCGATCGTGTCGGCACCCATGGTAGAGCGCAGGATGTCCTGCATCCGTTCGCGCACCTGCGTCGTGTAGCGGTCGCGCGGCAGGAAGACCAGGCAGGACATGAAGCGGCCGTAGACGTCGCGGCGCGTGAACAGCCGCAGCTGCCGGCGTTCGCGCAGGTGGAGTACCGCCTCGGTGACGGGCAGCAGCTCGTCGACCGACATCTGGAAGAGCTCGTCACGCGGGTAGTTCTCGAGGATGTCGAGCAGCGCCTTGCCGCTGTGGCTCATCGGAGTGAAGCCTGCAAGAGCAAGCAGCTGGGTCGCCTTGTCCCGCAGGACCGGGATCCGCAACAGGCTCTCGGTGTAGGCGGCCGAGCTGAAGAGTCCGAGGAACCGGCGCTCCCCGCACACCTCGCCCGACTCGTCGAAGGTCTTCACGCCGACATAGTCGAGATAGACGTTGCGGTGGACCGTTGCGCGGGAGTTCGCCTTGGTGATGATGAGCAGTTGCTTCTCGCGAGCCTTGGCCTTGACCGCGGGAGGCAGCTTCCCGAACGACGGTGACATGTCCTGGTCGGAACGAAGAATGCCGAGACCGGTGCCGGGAACGGCTCGGAGCACGTCGTCGCCGTCAACGCACGAGAGGTCGTACTCGCGGTAGCCGAGGAACGTGAAGTGGTCCTCCGCCAACCACTTGAGCAGTGCTCGGCCTTCCTCAACCTCCTTCTGAGGAAGGGTCGGCGGTCCCTCAGCCAGGTCTGCCACAATGGCGTCGGCCTGCGCGTGCATCTTCTCCCAGTCCTCGACGACCTCGCGTACGTCGCCCAGCACCCTCGTGAGGGACTGCTCGATCTGGGTGAGCTCGTCGGCGTCGGAGACCCGATCGATCTCCATGTGCATCCACGACTCGCGGATGCTGTCTGCGGCGTTCTCGTCCGCGTCGTCGTCGCATCCCACGAGCCCGAGCAAGGTCCCGGTGATGTCCCGCCGGACGACCATCTGAGGATGGATCACGGAGTGCAGGGTGTGCTCCTGCGTGTTCAGCCGGATCGAGAGTGAGTCGACCAGGAACGGCATGTCGTCCGTGACGACCTCGACGACGGTGTGGCCGGAGGCCGACCACTCGTTCTCGTCGATCGTGGGGGTGAAGACCCGAACCGTTGCGGTGCCCTGAGGCCGCGAGGCGGCCAGCCGGTAGTGGCTCACCGCTGCGCCGTAGATGTCGACCGGGCTCCGCTCGAGGATGTCCTCGGGGGCGACGTGCTCGTAGTAGATCTTCAGCAGAGCATGAGCCGCCTTCGGGTCGAGCGGGCCTCCTCCCCTGCGGTGCTCAGCCGTTGCCGCGGCCTCGTTGAGCAACTCCTGCTTGGCTTCTTCCAACTTGCTGTGCATCTGCGCGGCATCCTCTTCTTGCTACTCCGTCGCGTCGCGTCGCGTCGCGGCCGCGCTACCGCACGCGGCACCCTCGACACTAGACCGCTAGGGGCGTCGGGGCCCGTTGGGGAGGCATCCGGGGTGTCCTTCCCTGCCGTCACAGCTCGGAGCGGAGCGCCCACAGCGGCGGGTAGAAGCGGAGCGGCAGCCGGCTGCGCAGGTAGGCGCTCCCGGACGAGCCACCGGTGCCGCTCTTGCTGCCGATCATCCGCTCGACCATCGTGACGTGACGACCTCGCCAGGCCGCGGCAAGCTCGTCGTGCTCGATGAGGGCCTCCGACACCTCCCAGACGTCGGAGTAGGTGGCCCGGTCGTGGGCGACCGTGCGCAGTGAGGCGGAGATCTCCGCGTCGTCGTCCGCCGGCAGGTCACGCAGCCGAAGCAGGTCGAGGAAGGCGTCCCAGAGGGTGGGTTCGTCGAGCCGGCGCAGCAGTCGGGCCCGCTCGGCGTCCGTGAGCCCGCGGAACCGTCGTACGAACGACGGATCCTTGGCACCCGACAGGAACTCGAGCTCACGGAACTGCACCGACTGGAACCCGCTGGCCGGCGACAGCAGCTGCCGGAAGACCAGGAAGTCCTGCGGGGTCATCGTCTCGAGCACCGCGATCTGCTCCACGAGGACCCGCTCGATGACGTGCACGCGGTTGAGCAGGTGCTTGGCCCACCAGGTGTTGCCTGCGGTCATCGCATCCCGAGCGGTCCCGGCCTCGTGAAGCAGCTGCTGAAACCACAGCTCATAGACCTGGTGGATCGTGATGAACAGCAGCTCGTCGTGGGCCGGTGGGTCGGACTCCAGGTGCTGGGAGCTGAGCAGCTTCGGCAGCTGGAGATAGCTGCCGTAGGTGAGCTTGGCGCCGGACTCCCCGAAGCCCACGTCGACGCCCGACCACTCCCCGACGGTGGGGTCGGCGTCCTCGGTGTCGCTCACGGCGGTCAGGCTATCGCCCCTCGGTCCACGACGAGCATTCCTGGGGGCCACGGATGCCGCGGTGCCCGGAGGTCTGTGGTCGCCATCGTCACGGGCTCGCGATGACCTCGGGTGAAAAGCAGCGGTGAACCCAGCAGCTCCCGAGCCGCCGCGTTGCTGCGCTTGTCACCTCCGAGCCCACGCATGCCCCGACCAAGGCGACTGGCCCTCGACCCGTGCGGCGTCGTACCCACGTCGTGAGCTCTCGGATCATGCTGTCGAAAGTCTCGGATCGTGGTGTCGAAACTCTCGGATGGTCGTGCCGAAAGTCCCGGATCGTCGGGAGGGGGACGGCTTGGTCACGAGTCAGCATCAGTTGATTGACGCCAGTGCACGAAGGCCATCCCGGCCAACCTCGGCTGGTGCTGAGCCGCACCTGAGAGCCCCGGCTGCGCGGGCCCACCTTTGTACTCCGGGTGGGTCCCCCGAGCCGGCAATGGGTCGTCCGGTTCGCGGACGTCGGCCCGGTGGGTGCACCCCGGCGCACGAGCAGGCATGATGCCCGCATGGACGTACGGACCGAGATCAGCTACCCCGACGCCACCGTCGACCAGGTCTTCGCGCTGGCCGTCGACCCAGCTTTCCGGGCGGCCGTCTGCGAGGCGACCATGGCGCTCGACCACTCCGTCGACATCCGGCACGACCCCGACGGGTCGGCGATGGTCACCGTGAGCCGCACGATGCCGGCCGCCGTACCCGACTTCGTCCGGAAGCTGGTCGGCGAGACCATCATCATCGTCCAGACGGAGGTGTGGGCCCATGACAACGGCTCGGGACGGCGCTACGCCGATCTCTCGCTCCACGTCGTCAGCCAACCCGTGACGATGACCGGGTCGCTGCTGATCGAGAGCTCCGGGGGCGGAGCCCGGGAGCTGGTCCAGGGCGATGTGAAGGTCTCGTTGCCGTTCATCGGCCGCAAGGTCGAGGGCGAGATCGCCAAGGGCGTCGTGGCCGCCGCCCGCAAGGAGCAGCAGACCGGCGAGACCTGGCTGGCGCGCTGACGCGCCTGGTGCGACCCCGAGGGGTTCGAGAGGTCCTCCTGGCGTGCCTGCCCGGCTCACCGGAGGTCATCTGGCATCGTGGGCGCCATGGACGAGAAGGCCGACATGTTGCTGCTCCAAGGCGTGGCCCGCCCATGCCCGGACTGTGCCGAGGAGCGACTGTTCGTTCCCGCAGAGATCGAGAACGACGAGGTGGGAGAGTACTGCTGCACCTGGTGCGGAGCGGCCCTGCTCATCGACCCGTCGGTCGTCTCTCGGCGGATCCGCGCCCGCCACGTCGCCTGACGGCGCAGTCCAGCCCCTGCTGCTGGTGCACGTCCGGTAGCGGTCAGCCCATGTGGGGGTAGCGGTAGTCCTTCGGCGGGGCGAACGTCTCCTTGATGGACCGTGACGACGTCCAGCGCAACAGGTTCTGCGCCGCGCCGGCCTTGTCGTTTGTCCCGGACGCCCGTGCTCCACCGAACGGCTGCTGCCCCACGACGGCGCCGGTCGGCTTGTCGTTGATATAGAAGTTGCCCGCGGCGAACCGCAGCGTCTCCATCGTCCAGGCGATCGCCTCTCGATCCTGGGCGATGACCGCGCCGGTGAGGGCGTACTTCGAGAAGGACTCCATCTGTCGGACCGCCGACTCGAAGTCGCTGTCGTCGTAGACGTAGACGGAGAGGATCGGGCCGAAGTACTCCGTGTCGAACATGGTGTCGGTCGGGTCGCTCGACTCGACGACGGTGGGCCGGACGAAGTAGCCGACCGAGTCGTCGAAGCTGCCGCCCGCCCGAATCTCCAGCTTGGACGACCGCTTGGCCCGATTGATCGCCTTGCGGTGCTTGTCGAACGCCCGGTCGTCGATGACGGCGCCCATGAAGTTGGACAGGTCGGTGACATCGCCGACGGTGATCGACTCCACCTCGGCCAGGAAGTCCTTGCGCATGGTGCGCCAGACCGAGCGGGCGATGTAGGCCCGTGAGGCGGCCGAGCACTTCTGGCCCTGGTACTCGAACGCGCCGCGCACGAGCGCGGTCCGTAGCACGTCGGGGTCCGCGGACGGATGCGCGACCACGAAGTCCTTGCCGCCGGTCTCGCCGACGATCCTGGGGTAGGAGCGGTACTTCGCAATGTTGGCTCCCACGGCACCCCACAGCTGGTGGAAGACGGCGGTGGAACCCGTGAAGTGGATGCCCGCGAGGTCCGGATGGACGAGCGCTGCGTCGGAGACGGCGGCGCCGTGGCCGGGCAGCATGTTGATGACGCCCGGCGGCAGCCCGGCCTCCTCGAGCAGCCGCATCAAGAAGTGCGCGGCGAGCTGCTGCGTGACGGCGGGTTTCCACAGCACCGTGTTGCCCATCAGCGCCGGCGCCGTCGGCAGGTTGCCCGCGATCGCCGTGAAGTTGAACGGCGTGATCGCGTAGACGAAACCCTCCAGGGGGCGGTGGTCCGAGCGGTTCCAGACGCCTTTGGAGTTGGCCATCGGCTGCTCGCTGAGGATCTGCTGCGCGTAGTGGACGTTGAAGCGCAGGAAGTCGATGAGCTCGCACGCCGAGTCGATCTCCGCCTGCCAGGCCGTCTTGGACTGGCCCAGCATGGTGGCGGCGTTGACCGTCTGCCGCCAGGGTCCGGCAAGCAGCTCGGCCGCCTTGAGGAAGATCGACGCTCGGTCGTCGAACGACATGGCCCGCCAGGCCGGCGCGGCCGCGGCGGCCGCGGCGATGGCCAGCTTCGCGTCGGCCGTCGTGGCGCCCTTGACCACGCCGAGCACGTGCTGATGACGGTGCGGCTGGACGACGAGACATTCCGCGCCGCGGCCCCACCGTTGCTCGCCCCCGATCGTCGCCTTGAGGTCGAACTGCTCCTTCTGGAGCTCCGACAGCCGCTGCTCGAGAGCGGCCCGCTCGGGGCTCTCCGGGGCGTAGTCGAGGTTCGGCTCGTTGACGGGGAAGGGAACTGTGGAGAAGACGTCCATGGGAAGCAATCCTGCCACGTCACCACGGCGGCCGTGTCAGCGCCGACCCGCCTTCGTGTTGCAGCCGCAGACCAGGCGTGGGACGGCTACGCCGTCTTCTTCGCCGGCGCCTTCGCCGCCTTCTTGGCGGACGTCTTCTTGGCGGTGCTCTTCTTCGCGGTCGACTTCTTGGCGGGCTTCTTCGCGGCCTTCTTGGCACCCGAGCTCGTGGCGGAGCCGGACTCCTCAGCGTCCGTGTCGGAGCCGGCCGCCGTACCCGCCCGGCGCTTCTTGGCGGCATCGACGCTCGCCCGCAGGGCAGCAACCAGGTCGAGCACCTGCGCCGTGTCGCCCTCCTCCTCGTCCTGCTCGGGCATCGGGAGACCGGCTGCCTTCGCCTCGACGAGCTGCTCGAGAGCCTCTCGGTAGTCGCTGTGGTAGCGGTCGGGGTCGAAGTCCGCCCGGAGCGTGGCGATGTAGGACTCCGCCATGTCGACCTCCTGCTTGCGCACGTCGACGTCGTCGTCGGGAACCGCGAACTCGCTGTCGCGCACCTCGTCCGGCCACAACATCGTCTGCAGCACCAGGGCGCCGTCCCGCTCGCGCAGCAGGGCGAGCGCCTCACGGGTCCTGATCGCGACCTTGACGAGCGCGCACTGCCCGCTGCGGGTCAGCGCGTCGCGCAGCAGCACGTAGGGCTTGGCGCCTGCGCCGTCGGCGGCGAGGTAGTAGGCCTTCGCGAAGTACATCGGGTCGACCTGATCGGCGGGGACGAACTCGAGCACGTCGATCGCCTTGGCCGTCGGCAACGGGAGCTCGGCGAAGTCGTCGTTGGTGAGCACCAGCATCCGGCCGTCGGGCAGCTCGTAGCCCTTGCCGATGTCGGAGTAGGGAACCTCCTTGCCGTCGATCTCGCACACCCGCTTGTAGCGGATGCGGCCGCCGTCGGCCTCATGCACCTGTCGGAAGGAGATGTCGCGTTCCTCGGTCGCGGAGTAGACCTTGACGGGGATCGTCACCAGCCCGAACGAGATCGAGCCCTTCCAGATCGCCTGTGGCACCGCGGCCTCCTGTCGCCGAAGACGACAGAATACCTGCAGCAGGTCAGCGCCGCTTGCCGCAGCCGGTCAGGGACGGGCGCCGCCCGGCGACCGCTTCTTGCCGACCCGACCCCGAGGTGCGCGGGCCCGGGTGGGTGACGACGCCTCCACCAGCTCGTCGATGCTCTCCACGAGGCACTGGGCGAGGACGTCGACGTCGGGGACCGCGTCGCGGTCGGCCGAGATGCCATAGAAGACACTGCCGTCGTATGACGTCACCCCCACCGCGAGCGAGTGCCCGGGCGCGAGCGGTAGCACGGGATAGCTCGCCTGCATCCGCGCACCCGCGGCATAGAGCGGGAACTGCGGTCCCGGGACGTTGGTGATCAGCACCGTGTAGGAACGCGCCGGATGGCTCGCCGCGACCCTGGCCCCGAGCACGTGGAACGTGGTCGGTGCGAACCCGGCGATATCTGCCAGCTTGGTCGCCGACACCGCCCGCCCGGTCTCCTGGTGCGCCTTCAGCGCGTAGGAGACCTGGTGGAGGCGCATCACCGGGTTGGACTCGCCCACCGGCATCATGAGCAGGTGCGGGGTGACCTGGCTGCCCAGCGACGTCGGCTCCGCGAACTCGTCATCGGTGACGCTGAGCGGCACCAGCGCTCGCAGCCGAGTGGAGGCCGAGACCGGCTCGGCCCGCGTCAGCAGCCAGGAGCGCAGCGCGCCGGCGATCGTCGCCAAGATGACGTCGTTGACCGTGCCGCCCTGCTCCTGGCGCACCGCGCGGTAGTCGGCGAGGGAGGTCTCGACGGTCGTGAACCGTCGCTGCTCGGAGAGCTCGGCTGCCAACGGGTCGGACGGCACCGTACGACGACCGGCTGCGCTGTCGATCGCGCCGCGGGCCCGTCCACCGATGCTGCGGAGCCCGACGAGCTGCCCCCGGACCGTGTCGGGCACCAGCCCAGGGTTCCGGACCAGCTGGGTGACACCGTCGCTCAGCAGCTCGACGCCGCGGCGGCCGCGTTCGGGCTTCCACCGGACGTCAGGCGTGTCCGGAGCCTCGGGGGTGTCATCGAGGACCAGCTGCGCAAGGTCGATCGTCGTACCGTCGACAAGGGCCAGGTGGGACTTCGCCAGCACGGCGAAGTGGTCGTCCTCGAGTCCCTCCACGAGGTAGATCTCCCACAGCGGCCGGCTGCGATCGAGCCGGCGGCTCATGATCCGCGACACCAGGTCGCGCAGTTGGTCGATCGACCCCGGCCGGGGCAGCGCCGACCTCCGCACGTGGTAGGTCAGGTCGAAGTTCTCGTCGTCGACCCAGACCGGGTTGAGCAACCGGCCAGGGATGGTTCGGACCCGCTGGCGGTAGCGCGGCACGAACGCGATCCGATCCGCGATCAACGACACCAGCCGCGCATAGTCGAAGCCGCCCTCGGTCGGATGGAAGACGTCCAGGGTCCCGACGTGCATCGGGGTGGTGGCGGACTCGGTTGCCAGGAAGCTCATGTCCAACGGGCGAAGCCGCTCGGGCATCGGGGGTCCTCTCGGTCGCCTGGCAAGCCGCAGGCATCATCGTGTCACGCCCCGCGGACCCTCGGACGGAGGGCCGTCACCGTTTCGGGCTTGCGGGAGCGACCCGGCTACTCGTCTGGCGTGATGGACTCGGCAAGTCCGGCGGTCCACTTCTCCTCGATCCGAGCGAACCTCCAGACACCAAGGGCGACGACCCAGGTCGCCACGAACATCGTGACGATGGCATAGCCGACGACGTTGAGATCGAGGGTGCCGACCGAGGCCAGCGGTCCGCTCGTGATGCCGAGCCGGTCGACCAGGATCGACAGCAGCTCGATGGTGCCGATGATGAGCGCCACCGCGACGGAGAGGCTGGTGATGGTGATGTTGTAGTAGACCTTGCGAACCGGCCTGGAGAACGCCCAGTCGTAGGCGAAGTTCATGAAGCAGCCGTCGATCGAGTCGAGCAGGCTCATGCCGGCGGCGAAGAGGATCGGCAACGTCAGGATGGCATACCAGGGCAGCGCGAAGGCGGCTGCACCGCCCGCCAGGACGAGCAGGCTGACCTCGGTCGCCGTGTCGAAGCCGAGACCGAAGAGCACCCCGATCGGGTACATCTGCCATGGCCGGGTCACCGCTCGCGTGGCGCCCCCGAGCAACCGGTTCATGAAGCCGCGGTTGTTGAGGTGGTCCTCGAGGGTCTCCTCGTCGAACGTGCCGCTGCGCATCGCCCGGAATACCTTGATGATCCCCACCAGGATCACCAGGTTGATGATGCCGATGATGTAGAGGAAGAGCCCCGAGATTCCGGTTCCAACAGTCCCGAGCACGTTGTGCAGCGTCGAAGAGTCGGTCGCGACCTGGCCGGCCAGCGCCCGTACCCCGACGGCCAGCAGCAGGCAGAGCCCGAACACGATGCTCGAGTGTCCCAACGAGAACCAGAAGCCGACCGACAGCGGCCGCTTGCCCTCGCTCATCAGCTTGCGGGTGGTGTTGTCGATCGCCGCGATGTGGTCGGCATCGAAGGCGTGCCGCATCCCGAGGGTGTAGGCGGTCAGCCCCAGCCCGACGCCGAACACTTGGGTCGAGCTCACCTGGAGGTGTTGCGGGGCGACGATCACGATCAGGACACCCCAGCCGACGACGTGGAGCAGCAGGACGAACGCCGCCATTCCCGAGAGGGAGGCCCATTCCCGGTGGGTCAGCGCCGTGCGTACCCGCGCCGTCCTGGACGGCGCCGAGGCGGTGACGGTTGCCATCGGGCTCCCTCCGGTCGACGATCAATGACGACGCTAAAGGCCTCTCACCGCAATTGCAAGATGTTCGCAACAACGGATTCGCCACGGCCTCCCTTCCACCCCGCCCTCGGGTGACCGGGAACGATTGCTGGGTCACGGTCGTAGGGTTTCGTGGACCCGTCAGCCAATTCTCCCGTCGCGGGGAGGGTGAGGAGCGTCAGCTTGCGCCGACCGTCTGGTGTCGCGCTCGCCGTCGCGAGCGTCACCCTGCTGGCCTCGGTGACGGCGTGCTCGGGGGACTCGACGGACAGTGGTCACGACGTGGTGGTGACGATCACCGAGCAGGGCGGGTCGGTGTCGGCTAGCCCGGACCTGGTGTCGGCGCGCGTCGGCGAGCCCATCACGTTCACCGTCGACAGCGACGCCGCCGACGAGATCCACGTCCATTCGGTGCCCGACCACGAGTTCGAGGTCAGGCCTGCCACCGGCCAGACCTTCACGTTCTCGGTGAGTACGCCGGGGACCGTCGAGGTCGAGTCCCACGGGCTCGACGAGACGATCTGCAAGCTCGAGATCCGCTAGTTCCCGGCGGTGGCGAACCAGGAGTTCCTCGCTCACGGGTTCGGCGGTCTCACCGACCTGCCGGTCCCCGCGGCCGACGCCTTCATCGCCGCGCTCGTCGCGCTCGCGGCGTCGTTCGCGGTGCTCAGCCTCGCGTGGCGGACTCCGCGTTTCCGGGGAGACGCCTCCGGCGTACCCCTCCCGCGGCCGGTCGCGGCGTTCGTCGAGTCGCCGGTCACCCGCGGGGCGCTCGTGACGGTCGCCCTCGCGTTCGCGGCCTGGGTGACGTTCGCGGCCTTCTTCGGACAGAACCTGCTGGTCAACCCGGCCTTCGGCAGCGTCTACGCCCTGCTGTGGGTCGGCCTGGTGCCGACGGCCCTGCTCTTCGGGCCGGTCTACCGGCTCTGCAACCCGCTCCGGTGGGTGCAGCGGGCCTGGTGCCTGCTCCTGCGCCGCGATCCCGCCCGGGCTCTGGTGGGTTACCCGGCCTGGCTGGGGATGTGGCCGGCCGCCGCCGGGCTGCTTGCGTTCACCTGGCTGGAGCTCGTCAACCCCGACTACAGCGTGGACCTGACCATCGTGCGGGACTGGTTCATCGTGGTGGGCGGACTCCTGCTCGCCGGGGCCGCCGTGTTCGGCGACGCGGTGTTCGCGCGGGCAGACCCCTTCGAGGTCTACTCCTCCCTGGTGGCGCGGCTCTCGCCGTGGGGCCGACGTACGGACGGCGTCCTGGTGGTGCGCAACCCGCTGGAGAACCTCGACGGGCTGGTCGCGCCGGCCGGCCTGGTGGCCGTGCTGTCGGTGCTGCTCGGCTCGACCGCCTTCGACAGCTTCCACGAGTCGATTCACTGGTTCCGCTTCTCGCAGCACTTCGGCACTCACCAGGTGGCCCTGAACTCGGTGGCGCTCGTCGTCTTCTGCGCCGTGGTCATGGTCTCTTTCAGCGTGGCGGCGCAGCTCACCGCCACCCTCGGCCACCTCACGGCGAGCCAGCTACCGCGCCGGTTCGCTCACTCCCTCGTGCCGATCATCGCGGGCTACATCGTGGCGCACTACCTGTCGTTCTTCGTGTCGGTGAGCGTCGGGACGCTGCAGCAGCTCGGCGACCCGTTGTCACGGGGCTGGACCCTGACCAGCTTCGCGGCAGGGATCAACAAGTACGCGATCTACGACCACCCCACCGCGATCGCCGTCACCAAGGTGGTGGCTGTCGTCACCGGACATGTGCTCGCCGTTGTCTCCGCACACGACCGGGCTGTCGCGCTGCTTCCGCGGAGCCGAGCCGTCATCGGCCAGCTCCCCATGCTGGTGCTGATGGTCGCCTACACCCTCACCGGGCTCGCACTGCTCTTCTCCTCGTGACCGGCGTCCGGTTCCCCGCGGTCGCCCACTGCTCCGTCGAGCCACGACCGACGTCCGCGAGCAGGACCTGGGTCAGCGCGCGCAGCGCCCTCACCAGCTTCGACCCCGGCGCCGCCTCGACGACGGACTGGCCGTGAACCAACGCCCGGTCACACGTGTGGAGGTCATCGGGCAGGATGCCCGAGACCTCCAGCTGAGAGGTCTGCCGCACGATCGAGCGAACATCGTCGGAGGACCAGCCGAGCGACGGACGCATCCGGTTGACGACTACCCGGGTCGCGGCGCCGGGGACCTGAACGGCCAGGTCGGACAATGCGCGAAGCAGCCGGCCGAGCCCGACCGGGTCTGCCGCGCCGACGACGACCACCACGTCGGCGAGCTCGAGGGCCGTGAGTGTCGCGCCGTTCCTGCGCGGAGCGGCGGTGTCGTAGGAGATCTCCTCGTCGAGCTCGACGGAGAAGGCACAGTCGAGCACTACCACGTCCGCCAGAGCGCGAGCCGCCTCGACCACCCGGCGGAGCAGCACCGGGCTCAGCTCGACCCACCGGTCGGACCGGGGCAGTCCGGTCAGCACCCGAAGCGTCGGTGACACAGCGCGCGCGTGGCCCGCGAGCCGATCCGGACCGAGGCTCCCGCGGTTCGCCGAGCGGGACGCCGCGAGCAGCCCCGAGGCCTCGTCGAGCAGCCCGAGCAGCTGCGCCTGCGAGCCGCCGTAGACGTCAGCATCGATGAGCATGACCGGCACCCCCGACTCGGCTACCACCGACGCCAGACCCAAGGCGACGGTCGACCGGCCGGGGGCTCCGGTGGGACCCCAGACGGCAACGACCTGGCCCTGCCGGTTGCCGTCCGGATCCTCCGGCGCTCCTCCTCGGTCCACGGCGGGACGGCCGTCGGGCTGCTGCGAGGCGAGCTTCGGCGTCTCCCGGTCGAGCAGCTCGACGACGACACCGGCGAGACCAGCGAGGTCGGGCACCGACACCAGAGCGTCGACACCGAGGCCGCGCAGCACGGCCGCGTCGGGCGATGTCTCGGTGGCGACTACCCCGACGACCGCCACCTGCTCGTCCCGGAGCCGCGCCAGTACCTCCGTGTCGAGGCTGTCGAGTCCGGTGGAGACCAGCGCGACTCCGGCCTGGCGGGTGGCGGCGGTCGCGAGCAGGTCCGCCACATCGACGCACCGGCGTACGACGTGCAGGCCACCGCGCGTTGCGACCGACAGGACATCCGACTCGAAGGGGACCGCGCCCACCGCCACGAGAGCGCCCGTCGTCACGTCAGCCCGCCAGCCTGACGAGCACGATCTGGGCGCCAGAAGTGAGACGCAGAACGTCACTCACGTCGACGTCGCTCCCGATCTCGACCAGGACCTGCCGGTCCCCCGAGACGCCTGACAGGCTGCTCGCCACGGAGAGCACGGTGACGTCCCGGAGCACGAGAGCTGGGTCGGTGCGCCGCCGGTCCGAGATCGCGGTGGAGGTCCCCGGCACCGCCCAGACGTCGACGCGGTCACCCACCCGCAGATCACCCGGCTGATGGGCCGCACCCACCCCGAGCGGCAGCTGCCGCGACGTCGGTGCAGTCGCGGAGCTCAGGGCTGTCACCGTGAGGAGCTCATCGGCGTGCAGGTCACGGGTGGCGTGGGCGCCCGGTCCGACCGGCTGACTCGCCTGGAGGTACTGCTGGGCCGCCGACGCATCGGCGAAGTGCACCCGGGTGATGCGCAGGTCCGCGGACCCGACCGCCGTACCGGCGGGCACATCGTGCTCGACCTGCCACACCGCCACGGTGTCGTCCACCGACGCCAGGACCTTGGCACCTGCGACGACGGACCCCAGCACCAGCACGATCCCGACCCAGAGCCTCGGGTCGCGCCAGCGCGTGTGTCGTTGGCGAGACGCCGGGGGTGAGGAGGGGGTCACCGCCACGTCGAGAGCACGGCTGGGGCTCATGGCGGGACCACTCGAGGCGCGGACACGTCGCATATTCTGCCCACCGTTTGCGACGGATGGGAAGAGTGCGCCGACGACCCTGTGGACGAACCCGACGTACCCCTGATTCGTCCGGCCAGCGCGCGGACTCGCGGTCCGAGAGTTTCGGCACCACGATCCGAGGCGTCGGCATAGCCAGGGCTGATGGTCGCGCCTGCCAGGCCGCTCACGTTGGTCTGGACGCGAAAAGCGGCCGCTGCAAAGTGGAACGTTCCGGGGCTCAGATCGCGATGTGAGCCCCGGAACGTTCCACTCTGCGTGTAGAACCGCATCCGGCAGCCGCCGTACTGCACCGGACGAATCCGGGAGCTCGCGGACGGCGTAGCCGTGACCGCCGGCGTTCGTGCGCGAGGGGCGCTCGGGCTGTCCACAGGTCCAGTGACGTAGGTCTGCCGATGTCACAGGCCCGTGGGAGACTCAGTCCCATGTCGGCCGGTTCACCTCCGCGCTTCCTGCCGCTGGCCGAGGTGGCAGAGGTCCTCAACATCTCCGTGTCGCAGGTCTATGCC
Organism: uncultured Actinomycetota bacterium; assembly: GCA_963820035.1. Lineage (GTDB taxonomy): Bacteria > Actinomycetota > Actinomycetes > Propionibacteriales > Nocardioidaceae > JAWWPG01. The sequence goes on from CAWFYK010000002.1 coordinate 878,908, forward strand.
CTGGTCCGCCGAGGTGACCTGCCGGCCATCAAGATCGGTGGCCGCGGCCAGTGGCGGGTCGAGGCGAGTGAGCTGGAGGCCTACATCAGCGAGGCCTACGAGTCCACCCGCCAGTTCATCAGCGACCATCCGTTCGTCGGCGACGACGCGGTCGTCGAGGAGCCGGCGATGGGGTCGGCGGCACCAGATGAGGTCGGCTGAGAGACCGAGCTCCTCACCGGTCAGCCCCAGCCAGCCGAGTCCCTGAGCACCATCGCGATCGCCCCGCAGGACACCGTCGTGCGTCGAGTCACCTCGGCCGCTCGCGGGGCCGCGTCGGCGGTGTGCTCGGCGATGTCGACGAAGTCGCTCCCGACACGGTCCGGCGTACCCGACAGCCTCGAGCCGTCCGTGAGGACGACGGTGACGCGAGCCCGGTCAACGGCGACCCCGCGCAGGGCCGACGCCAGGGAGAGCCGGCCGGCCACCGGGCTCACGGCGTCCGGGCTGACGGAGCCCCACGGTAGGTCGACGACCGCGACCACGGCGCTCATCGGCACGATGACCTCCTGCGGGCAGGCGACGAGTACCCAGTCGAGCCCGACGCGCTCGAGGGTTCCCGTGAGCGGTCCGGTGCCGCCCAGGCGCAGCGACACCGTCCCCCCGCACCTGGCGCGAAGCCGGTTGAGCAGCGTCAGTCGGCCGACCTCGGCACGGGTCCGGTCCGCGACCTCGAGGTCCCGCTCCAGGCGTGCGTAGGACAGGGCCTGGCCCTCGAGGTCGTCGAAGAGCTCCGTCCAGCGCATCTGCCCGACCTCCCGCTCATCGTCCATCCGGATCCGGTGGGGAGACCCTAGCCGGATCCGTTTCAGCGAACCCTTGACAACACGTGTAAACGCGCGTTAAAACAAGTAAACACATGCAAACGAAGGATTACTGATGACGGCATTCGTCCTCGCCTGTCGCGCCCTGCTCACGGCCGCCGTGACGTCGGCAGCCGTCGGCGTCACCTGGCTGGCCACCGGCGACGCCGTCAGGGACCTCGTGCACCGCCTGGGCCACGGCAGCATCGGCTCGGACGACCAGACCGTTGAACGGCTGGTGGCAGAGCTGGCATCGACCTGCTGCCTCGTCGCCGTGGCCGCGCTGGCCACGCTGGTCGCCCTCGGCGGCACCGCGATCCTGACGGCCGCCCGGCTGCCGCGGCTGGCAGGCGCCTGCGACCGGGTCACGCCGCCACGGCTGCGCCGCCTGATCGCCGCCTGCTGCGGGGTCGGCCTGGTCGCGACCCTGCCGGTGACGCTCACGGCGGTCGCCGACGGTGCGGGGCACCGCCAGGCCTGCCACCTGACCTGCCGGACGTCGAGCCGCGGACTTGCCGGCCTCGGGTTTCCCGACCTGCCCACCCAGGAACGTGCTCGGCTCCCGGACGAGCCGGCCAGGCGAGCCGGTGAGGTCGTCGTCCGCGCGGGCGACTCGCTCTGGCTGATCGCCGCGCGCCGGCTACCGTCCACCGCCACGACGGCCGAGGTCAACGCACTCACCCGGCGCCTCTATGCGCTCAACCGCAGCACCATCGGGGACGACCCCGACCTGATCTTCCCCGGAATGACCCTCCTCGCTCCGGAAGGCACCTCATGACAGCACTCTCGACCACCAGCCGCTCAGTCGTCGCCCGGCTCCCGATGTCCGAACGTCGGACCTGGCAGCAGGTCGACCCACCGGCAGACCAGCACGCCTTCACCCAGGGAGCGCTGGCCCTCTCCTACCCCCTGCCCGCCGGGCTGACAGCGGACCCGAGGCCGACCGCCCTCGTCGTCGTCCGGCACGGAGCACGCATCAGCCCGCGGGCCTCGGGGCCGGAGGCGTGGGCGGCCACGTTCGTGCAGGCGGTGGTCGAGGTCATCGCCAGTGACCGTCCGCTGACCCAGCTGATGCGGTGGACGAGTCGGACCGTCTACAGCGAGATCGCCCGACGCCAGCAGTACGTCGCCCGGCACCGAGCTGCCCCCGGGGTGCGCCCCTGCCGGCAGCAGGTCGCCACGGTCCGGGTCAGCCGACCCACCACGAGCGCGGCCGAGGTCGCCGCACGGGTGATGTTCGGCGCCCGCTCACGCGCCGTCGCCGCCCGCCTCGACCTCGTCGACGAACGCTGGCTCTGCACGGCCATCTCGTTCGGTTGACAGCCGCGGAGGCGCTCAGACGTTGCGCCGCGCCGGGTCCCCGTGACAGCGCTTGAACTTCCGGCCAGACCCGCACGGGCACGGCTCGTTGCGGGACACGCCGGCGTACTCGTCCTCGTCGGGGCCGGCCATCTGGACCTGGGTGCCTGCGTCTCCGTCGACGCTCGGCGCCGAGTAGGAGAGGTTCCTGGGCTGCTTCGACTCCGTCAGACCCTTCGCCACGAGATGCGGTCGGTGGTCCTCGGTGGAAGGCTCGGCCGGCTCGGCAACGTCCTCCTCGTCGTCGACCGGGCTCGCCTCGACCGACGGCGCCGACGTAGCGGACGGGCCGCCCGCGACCATGGCGGCAGCAGCGGCCTCCAGCTCAGCCTGTTCGGGGTCGGCCGCCGGTGGCTGCACCTGCACCTCGACGTGGAACAGGAAGCCGACGGCCTCCTCCTTGATGGACTCCATCATCGCCTGAAAGAGCTCGAAGCCCTCCCGCTGGTACTCCACGAGCGGGTCCCGTTGGGAGTAGGCGCGCAGCCCGATGCCCTCGCGGAGATAGTCCATCTCGTAGAGGTGCTCACGCCACTTGCGGTCGAGAACGCTCAGCAGCACCTGCCGCTCCAGCTCACGCAGCACCTCCTCGGTGAGCGCCTCCTCGCGTGCGTCGTAGGCCTCTTGGGCATCGGTCTTGAAGGCTTCCAGCATGAAGTCGCGGGTCAGGTGGTCGAGGCCGCCGGCTTCGTCCTCGAGCGCCGCCCTGGTCACGCCGACCGGGTAGAGCTGCTTGAGTGCGGACCACAGGCGGTCGAGGTCCCACTCCTCCGGGAAGCCCTCGGTCGCGCCGACGACGTAGCCTTCGACCGTGTCGTCGATCATCTCGCGGATCTGGTCCTGCAGGTCGGCCCCTTCGAGCACCCGGCGACGCTCGCCGTAGACCACCTCGCGCTGGCGGCTCATGACGTCGTCGTACTTCAGGATGTTCTTGCGGGTCTCGAAGTTCTGGCCCTCGACCTGCGCCTGGGCGGACGCGATCGCGCCGGTCACCCGCTTGTTCTCGATCGGGACGTCGTCGGGGATCTTCATCGTCTGCAGCACCCAGTCGACCCAGTCCGACTTGAAGAGCCGCATCAGGTCGTCCTCGAGGGACAGGTAGAACCGGGACTCACCGGGGTCACCTTGTCGGCCGGACCGGCCGCGCAGCTGGTTGTCGATCCGGCGTGACTCGTGTCGCTCCGTGCCGACAACGTAGAGGCCGCCGATGTCGTTGACCTCGTCGTGCTCGGACCCCACCTGCTCCTGCATCCGCTCGTGCATCGCGGGCCAGGCGTTCTCGTACTCGTCGACATGCTCGACCGGGTCGAGACCTTGACGGCGTAACTCCTCGTCGGCGAGGAAGTCGACCGACCCGCCCAGCATGATGTCGGTGCCACGGCCGGCCATGTTGGTCGCGACCGTGACAGCGCCCCGCCGCCCCGACTGAGCCACGATGTGCGCCTCGTCGGCATGGTGCTTGGCGTTGAGCACACTGTGCGGGATGCCACGGCGCTTGAGCAGGCTGGACAGACGCTCGGACTTCTCGACGGAGACGGTCCCGACCAGGATCGGCTGACCCTCGGCGTGCCGTTCGGCGATGTCGTCGACGATCGCCGCGAACTTGGAGTCCTCAGTGCGGTAGACCAGATCCGGCTGGTCCTTGCGGACCATCGGCCGGTTGGTGGGGATCGGGATCACGCCGAGCTTGTAGATCTTGTCGAACTCGGATGCCTCGGTCACGGCCGTGCCGGTCATGCCGCCGAGCTTCTTGTAGAGCCGGAAGTAGTTCTGCAGCGTGATAGTGGCGAGGGTCTGGTACTCCTCACGGATCGTCACACCCTCCTTCGCCTCGATGGCCTGGTGCAGACCTTCGTTGTAGCGGCGGCCGTGCAGCATGCGACCGGTGTGCTCATCGACGATGAGCACCTCCCCCTCGATGACGACGTAGTCGCGGTCCTTGCGGAACAGCTCCTTGGCCTTGATCGCGTTGTTGAGGAACGAGATCAGCGGGGTGTTGACGGCGTCGTAGAGGTTGTCGATGCCGAGGTGGTCCTCCACCTTGTCGATGCCGGAGTCGAGCACCGACACCGTCTTCTTCTTCTCGTCGAACTCATAGTCCACGTCGGCCCGCAGCCGCCCGACCACGCTCGCGAACTCGTCGTACCACTTGACGGACTCGTCGGACGGTCCGGAGATGATCAGCGGCGTGCGTGCCTCGTCGATGAGGATCGAGTCCACCTCGTCGACGATCGCGTAGTGGTGGCCGCGCTGGACGCACTCCTCGATGGTGCCGGCCATGTTGTCGCGCAGGTAGTCGAAGCCGAACTCGTTGTTGGTGCCGTAGGTGACGTCCGCCTCGTAGGAGACCCGGCGTTGCTCGGGGGTCATCTCTGGCAGCACCATCCCGGTGGTCAGCCCGAGGAAGTGGTAGACGCGGCCCATCCACTCCGCGTGGTACTTGGCCAGGTAGTCGTTGACGGTGACGACGTGCACGCCTTGGCCGGTGAGGGCGTTCAGGTACGTCGGCAGCGTCGCCACCAGCGTCTTACCCTCGCCCGTCTTCATCTCGGCGATGTTTCCGAAGTGCAGCGCCGCGCCGCCCATCAGCTGGACGTCGAAGTGCCGCTGTCCGAGAACCCGCTTGGCCACCTCCCGCACGGTGGCGAAGGCCTCGGGGAGCAACGAGTCGAGGCTCGCGCCCTCGTCGAGCCGAGCCTTGAAGAAGTCGGTCTGGGCACGCAACTCGTCGTCGCTCATCGCGATGAAGTCGTCCTCGATGGCGTTGACCTGGGCGGCCGCCGCCTCGAGCTTGCGACGCTGCTTGCCTTCGCCGATGCGAAGAACCTTGTCGATCAGTACGGGCACGAGGTTGCTCCCCTGGGACGAAGACGTGGTGTTCCGGCGGGCCGTCCGGTCGGGCCGGCAGTCCGGTCAGGCGGGCCCGATGCCCATCTTAGGGGACTGGTGGTTGGCCGCCGCGAGCGTGGCGGCGAGGTCTCCGCGGCTCTCGACCCGGACGCCGCCGAGACCCAGCCAGCCGGCCATCGACTCCAGCTCGGCCAGCAGCCGGTCAGGAGTGTCCAGCGTCGCCGTCGGCTCGGCATACGCAGCCATCACCCGGAGCACGTCGCCCTGGCGGTCGGCCTTCAGGTCCACCCGGGCGGTGATCCGGTCGCCCTGCAGGAACGAGTAGACGTAGTAGCCGTAGATGCGCTTCGGAGCCGGCACGTAGATCTCGAGGCGGTAGCGGTAGTCGAAGAGCCGCTCGGTGCGGGCGCGCTCGAAGATCAGCGAGTCGAAGGGGCTGAGCAGGGCGGTGGCGTCGACCCGGCGCGGCAGTCGTGCCTGATGCCACAGGTACGCCGGCCGGGACCAGCCTTCGACGGAGACCGGCAAGAGCTCACGTGCCTCCACCAGGTCCGCGAGGGCGTCCCGGGCCGCGACGGGCGACAACCGGAAGTAGTCGCGTAGGTCGAACTCGGTGCCGACGCCGAGCGCGACGGCCGCCGCCCGCATCAACGTGCGGTGGGCCTCGTCGTCAGTCGGGGTCGGGATGGCGAGCACACTGGCCGGCAGCACGCGCTCCGGCAGGTCGTAGAGCCGCTCGAAGGCCGAGTTCCGCCGGGCCACGGTCACCGCCCCGATATAGAACAGCCACTCGAGGGCGATCTTGACCTGGCTCCAGTTCCAGCCCCAATTGCCGGTCTCGCGCGGTAGGTCGGTCTCGATGTCGCGCGCCGTGAGCGGTCCCCGCTCGACCACCTCGCTCAGCACCCAGTCGATGAACTTCGGGTGCTCCTCCGACAGCCGACGCACCCCGCCCCAGACGCCTTGGGCGGACGCCATCCGGAAGCGCAGGCTCGGCTGCAGGTCGACCCGGTTGAACGACGCCACGTGTCCCCAGTACTCGAAGAGGCGACGCGGCGCCCGGCCCGCAGCCCGGTGCAGGAGGTCGCGGTCATAGGGCCCCAGGCGGCTGAACAACGGCATGTAGTGCGCCCGGGTGGCCACGTTGACCGAGTCGATCTGCAGGAGGGCGATGCGCCGCAGCACGCGGGTCATCGCGCGCATGTCCGGCGTAACCGGTCGCGGGTCGGCGAAACCCTGAGCCGCCAGCGCGACCCGCCTGGCCAGGCCCGCACTGAGGTGGCGCGAGGTCACGGGAGATCGAGCAGGCGCTGTCGAACGGCGTACATCACGGCCTCGATGCGCGAGTGCAGCTGAAGCTTCTCGAGCATGTTGCGCACGTGGTTCTTCACGGTGTTCTCACTGATGAACAGCTTGTCGGCGATCTCCCGGTTGTTGAGCCCTCGGGCGACCAGGTTCAGCACCTCGAGCTCCCGGTCGGTGAGCTTCGGCATCCGCACCGGCTTCGCCTCGGCCCCGGAGATCGCCTTGAACTCCGCGAGCAGCTTGGCGGCCATCATCGGGCTGATCAGGGACTGGCCGCCGGCCACCAGCCTGATCGCCTGTGACACATCGTCGATCGACGAGTCCTTGAGCAAGTAGCCCGACGCGCCGTTCTTGATCGCATCATAAAGGTCGCCCTCCTCGTCGGAGGCGGTCAGCATGATGATCTTGACCGCGGGTGCCTGCTCCTTGATCAGCGCGCACGCCTCGATCCCGGACAGCTTCGGCATCCGGACGTCGAGAAGCATCACGTCGGGCGCCGTCCGGCCGGCGATGTCGGCGGCCCCGTCACCGCCGGAGGCCTCACCCACGACCTCGATGTCGTCCTCGGCGGCAAGGAGCATGACAAGACCACGACGAAAAAGCTCCTGGTCATCCACGACGGCGACTCTGATGGCCTCATGACCCGTCGGAAAGTCCATCACGTCACCCATTCGCAGTAGTGTCCCATGGGCCCGTGACATCGCGCACGAGGTCGAGGCGCCGTTGCGTTCTACGCTTCGAGGCGGATCACCCCGTAGTCATAGCCTCTGCGACGGTAGACGACCGCGGGCTCCGACGTCTCCTTGTCCATGAACAGGAAGAAGTCGTGCCCGACGAGCTCCATCTCGTAGAGCGCCTGGTCGAGCCCCATCGGCTCGGCACGGTGCCGCTTCTCCCGTACGGCGGGCGGGCCGTCTCCGATCACCGTGAGCGGGCCGTCCTTGCGCTCAAGACCCAGCGAATCGGTGTCGTCCTCATCAGGCTCGACCGGGGCGCTGGCCATTGCCTGGGCCAACGAGACGGGAGTGCGCGAGCCACGGTGAATTCTTCGCCGGTCGGCGGCCTTGCGGGCTTGGGAACTGAGCCGGGAGACCGCCTTGTCGAGGGCGACCATCTTGTCCTCGGCGGCTGCCTCCGCACGGATCACCGGGCCGCGGCTGCGGATCGTGATCTCCACCCGCACCGACTGTTCGGCGAGGCGTGGATTCAGCTCCTTCTCGACCTCGACGTCGACACGGATGATGCGCTGGTCGTACTTCTCGAGCCGGGAGAGCTTCTCCTCGACATGGGCGCGGAACCGGTCGGACACCTCACAGTGACGCCCCTTGACCACGACTTCCACTGGTGCCTCCTTGCGCTCGAAACGCCCTCACGGGCCTGACAAACTCTGTTGGCGACGACACCCGCCCGGCCGACCTGGTCTTCGACCCCACACTCGCCTGCGGGAACCTCTGCAGCTTGTTGCCACGCGGGTCCTCTCCCGCGGCTGGGAGACATCGTGTCTCCCACGCAGGGCAGGGCTTACTTCTAAGCCGCCCCGTGATCGGCCGGCAGGACATGCTCCCGCCAGCCTTACGTGGACCGTTTCGCCTGCGGCTGGCATCGGCTTGCCGAACAGAGTCTCGAGCACTCGAGACCCTGACGACGCAACCACGGACCCGGGCGGGTGCCATACCTCAAACCCTAGTCCGTGCCTCCAGACCCCGCCGTAGCGCCGGAAGAACCTGACGGCTCGGCGGTAAGAACCTGACGGCTCGGCGGTAAGAACCTGACGGCTCGACCTCAGGACGGGACGGGAGCAGAGCGTCGCTGGGTGGCGGCCACCACGGCGACGCCAAGCACCGAGGTCTCCGCGGCCTCGAGGGCACGGGTGACCTCGGCTGCCGTCGCTCCAGTGGTGAGGACATCGTCGACCACCACCACAGGCTGTCCTCTCACGCATCGCAGTGACCGAGCCCGTACGACGAACGCACCGGCCAGGTTGGCCGCTCTCGCCGACGCGGTCAGACCAGCCTGGTCGTCGACCCGTCGCTGCCGCTCGAGCACCGGCGCCGGTCGGGCATCGACCCCGCTGGAGCGCAGCGCATGAACGCAGGCCTTCACGACCCGGGCCATCGGGTCGTGGCCACGCTCACGCACCGTTCGGGCGGATGTCGGCGGTGCGACCAGGAGCAAGCGGCCGCCGGGTGACAGGCTGCCTCCCGTGCTGGCCAGGCTCGCCAGCACGCTCAGCGCGAGGGCACGCCCGAGTGGTTTGGCCAAGGAGAGCACCGCATTCTCCTTGTGGGCGACCACCACGTCGCGGGCTACCCCGTCGTAGTGCGCGACGGCCCAGGGACGCGGCAGGCCCGCCGGGCTCGGCGACGGCCAGGCGACGAAGGGCATCGCCTCCAGCTCGGACCGGCAGCCGAGGCAGAGCGACGGTCCCGGACGGCCGCACCCGACACAGCAGCCACCGAACACGAGGTCGGCGAACGCATCGGCAAGGTCGCGGGGGCCGGACATCCCCCCACCCTGGCGAGTCGACAGCGCCGGAACAGCAGCCGTTCACCAGGCTGTGGAGAGCTCGCGGGCACTCGCGCGATCTGGGGAATCGTTCACAGAGAGTTGGTCAGCCCGGGTACGTGGGCCCGAGCAGACGCTGCCGAGCGGACAGCCGCTCCCACTGGAGGTCCGGTGTGCGGATGTAGATCCTGCCGTCGCGGGTTCCGATGACAGGAGGAACCCCCCTCTCGGCGTCTGCGGCCAGAGTGACCGGCCGCACCGGCAGGAACCCGCTGGTCGGCAGCACGCGCGACCCGTCGATCGAGATCTGGTAGGGCTGGGCGTCGCTGCCACCCTCCTGCGCGAGCACCGCGACCATGGTCGGGCTGTACCACGACACCGAGTTGAGGTTCACGAGCGGGAACTGGGCGTTCGCGATGATCTTGACCGCGGTGAGCGCCACGTCGAGTCGCGAGATCGCGCTGCGCTGGATCATCCCGATCTTCAGCACGGCATGCTTGCCTCGACCGACGACGGCCGCGAACCGCATCCCGTCGCGGGACACGGCAAAGGCGCGGACGTCCTCGCCGGTGACCCCCGGTGCATCGACGATCTCCTGCGATGTGCGCGTGACGACGTGGATGACGGCATGTCCGCCGGGGGTCAGGTCGACAAGCCACAACAGTCCCCGGTTGTCCCACGAGGGCTTGAGCAGGTCATGTCCACCGCTGAACCAGCGCGAGTTGCCGAGCGTGCCCACGCTTTCGACCTCACCGACCACGACGCTGGTTCCGTCCTGCGTGACCAGGGCGCCCGGGCTCCCGGCGCTGTTCGGCATGACGGCGGCGGACCTGGCCGTGGTCTCCGCGTTGCCGAGGGCTCCGGCCACGGAATAAGCACCATTCGCGGAGACGGTCACCAGACGTCCGTCCGACAACGCGAAGAGGCTCGCGCTGGCGTTCAGGATGGTCGGGCTGTAGCCCTGGAACAGGTCCACCCGGAACGCGTCGGGGACCCCGGGGATCCGGACCAGCTGGTCCCCCACCGTGAGCCGCACCCGGTTGATGCCGAGCCGTTCCTGCCGCAGTGTCCAGGCCAGCTGTGCCGCGAAGTCGCGCAGCCCCTTCTCTGACAGCGACAGCACCTGCCGGGTCAAGGGGATCTCGGCGACACCGGAGTCGGAGACGGTCACCTCGGGGGCGAGCCGCGTCGTTCTCGGCACCTCGCTGGTGACCACACCTGCCATCGAGCGGGTCGGTCCGAGCAGCAGGTTCTGGACCAGGGCAGTGGCGGTATGGCTCGGACTCCCCAGCAGCTCATAGACGGGATCGGGGGTGAGCACGTTGTGCGTCGGGTCGAAGTAGTAGAGCGAGTACTGGTGGTAGTAGCGGTCGAACGTGTCGGTGTCCAGCAGCGTGCCGGGCAGCGGGTTGCTGATCCGCCAACGGCCGCCGACACGTTGCAGCGTCAGGTTGATGGCGAGCTCCTGGTCGGAGGAGTTGGCCGACGTCCAGGATCCACGGATGTCGAGCGAGCCGAGCCGCTGGGCCGAGAATGCCACGATGCTGCCCGGTCCCGGGTTGACAGACGCGTTCTCGTAGACCAGGAGCTGCTGCCCTGGCTGCCAGTCCAGGGCGGCACTCGGGGTGAGGAACTCGCGGACCAGATCCGGGGACTGCGGGAAGGCCAGCATCGCCTGCATGTAACCCTCGACGACGGCCGTCCTGCTGGCATCGGGCTGCGGTCCCGGCGGTGAGTAGCCGATCGGTCCCTGGTTCTCGTGCACGCCGGCCCCGCGGCCGGGGTTGACCGAGGAGCTGTCCGGGAGCGACACACAGCCCGCGACGAGGGTGCCGACCAGCAACGCGACGACGGCGGCGCCGAGCGGTCTCCACGGGCGGGTCATCGGACACCCGGCCCGTCGGTCGGCCCGAAGCGGGCGTACGGCGCCCCCACGAGCGTCTCGGGCCTCTCGGACGGTGTGAGCGACGCCGGCCTGACGAGCCCGCCGACCCGCCTCGGAAGCACCAGCCGGAACACCGACCCGACCCCCGGCTGTCCCCACGCGTCGAGGACACCTCCGTGCAGCATGGTGTCCTCGACCGCGATCGAGAGACCGAGCCCCGTTCCGCCATGGGTGCGCGCCCGAGCCGGGTCGGCCCGCCAGAACCGGTTGAACACCAGAACCTCCTCGCCCGGTCTCAGCCCGACGCCGTGGTCGCTGACGAGGAGGGAGACCATCGCGGGCTCCGCGACGACCGAGATCTCGATCTCGCCGCCTTCGCCGTACTGCAGAGCGTTGCTGACCAGGTTGCGCGCGATCCGCTCCACGCGACGGGCGTCTGCCTGAACGATGGTCGGTGTCTCCGGCAACGAGAGCCTGATGACGGAACCCTGCCGGTGCGCGATCGCCGCGTTGGCGTCGACGACGCGGTGGACGACGTCACGCAGGTCGACGTCAGTAAGGACCAGGGCCGCCGCACCGGCGTCGAACCGGCTGATCTCGAGCAGGTCGGTCAACAGGTTCTCGAACCGGTCGAGCTCGGCCTGCAGCAGCTCGGCCGACCGCGCTGTCGGTGCGTCGAAATCCTGCCGCGCCTCATAGAGCAGGTCGGACGCCATCCGGACAGTGGTGAGTGGCGTCCGGAGCTCATGGCTCACGTCGGAGACGAATCGCTGCTGGACGCGAGAGAGCTCTTCGAGCTGGCGGATCTGACGCTGCAGCCCGCTCGCCATCTGGTTGAACGACTGCCCGAGCCGGGCGATGTCGTCCTCCCCGCGCACGTGCATGCGCTCCTCCAACCGGCCTGAGGCGAGCCGCTCGGCGATCCGCCGCGCCAGCCGGACCGGCGTGACGACCTGCCGGGTGACCAGCCAGGCGATCGTGCTCAACAGGACGACGAGCACCGCGCCGGCGCCGAGCATGCCCCGGACGACGACCGAGAGGGTCTGCTGCTGCTCCTCCAGCGGGAACACGTAGAGCAGCCCGTAGGTGAGGTTCTGACTGGTGACGGTCACCTGGGATCCGACGACGACCGCCGGTTGGGACGTATCGTCGGGGGTGCGATGGATTCCGGTGTAGGCCCACCAGCTGCCAGGCACCGACTGGATCTGGGCGACCACGTCGGTCGGGACCGACGACGCCACGTCGATCTGGCCCGAGTGGCGAGGCGCCCAGGTGTCGGGTCGGTTCGGGTCGAGGTTGAGCAGCGGACCGATCACGATGACGGTGTAGTCGTTGCTGGCTTGGTCGCGGGGCGCGAGCACGTCCATCAGCTGGTTGAGGGTGCCGCCGGCATCGGTGGCGCTGGAGACGTCGGCAGAGTCCAGCCGGGCCTGCGCCGTGTCGAAGCCTGCGGCGGCCTGGGTCAGTGCCGACTGCCGTTTGCTGTCGAGCAGCCCATGGGTGACCTGGCTGAGCAGCACCCAGCCGGCCAGGAATGCGAGCACGGTGGACAGGCTCAGCACGCCGATCACGACTCGCGCCTGGATGGACCGGTTCCACCAGCGCAGCAACGCGCGGACGGGCGCGGTCACTGCACGCACCGCCACCCGGCCGCCCTGGAGCAGCCTCGCCCCCAGACCCAGCGGCTTGCCCGGCGGGCTCACGGGCGGTGCCAGGTCGGCGGTCTCCATGGTCCTACCGGCTGTCCGTCCCGCCGGCCTTGTAGCCGACGCCGCGCACCGTCAACACGATCGTCGGGTTCTCGGGGTCGCACTCGACCTTGGACCGGAGCCGCTGCACGTGCACATTGACCAGCCGGGTGTCCGCTGCGTGCCGGTAGCCCCACACCTGTTCGAGGAGCACCTCGCGGGTGAACACCTGCCAGGGCTTGCGTGCCAGACAGACGAGCAGGTCGAACTCGAGAGGCGTCAGGGACAGCGCCTCCCCGGCGCGCTTCACGGTGTGCCCGGCGACGTCGATCGTCAGGTCGCCGATCTCGAGCGTCTCCGGCGCCTCGTCCTCGTAGGTCCGCAACCGGGCACGCAGCCGCGCCACCAGCTCCTTCGGCTTGAACGGCTTCACGACGTAGTCGTCGGCGCCGGACTCGAGCCCCACCACGATGTCGACCGTGTCGCTCTTGGCGGTCAGCATGATGATGGGTACGCCGGACTCGCCGCGGATCTGCCGGCACACATCGACGCCGTCCTTGCCGGGGAGCATCAGGTCGAGCAGCACGATGTCGGGCTTGAAGTCGCGCACCATCCCCATCGCCTGGTCGCCGGTCGCGCACACCCGCGGCTCGAAGCCCTCGCTCCGCAGCACGATCGTCAGCATCTCGGACAACGAGGAGTCGTCGTCGACCACGAGCACCCTACCCCGATGCGGCCTGATGGCATCCATCCCGGTCTCCCCTCTCGACGTGTCCCGCGTGGCTCAGTAGCGGTAGTGCTCGGACTTGTAGGGACCCTCGACGGGGACGCCGAGATAGGAGGCCTGCTCGTCGGTCAGCTCGGTGAGCGAGACGCCGAGCGCGCTCAGGTGCAGCCGGGCGACCTCTTCGTCGAGGTGCTTGGGCAGCGTGTAGACGCCGGTCGGGTAGCTCTCCGGCGACCCGAACAGCTCGATCTGGGCGAGCACCTGGTTGGTGAACGAGTTCGACATCACGAACGACGGGTGGCCGGTCGCGTTGCCGAGGTTGAGCAGTCTGCCCTCGCTGAGCACGATGATCGAGTGGCCGTCCTCGAACGTCCACACGTCGACCTGAGGCTTGATGGTCGCGCGAGAGACGCCAGGGGTGGCGGCCAGCCCGGCCATGTCGATCTCGTTGTCGAAGTGGCCGATGTTGCCCACGATCGCCTGGTGCTTGAGCCGGGCCATCTGGCTGGCGGTGAGCACGTGGAAGCAGCCCGTGGCGGTGATGACGATGTCCGCCTGACCGACGACCTCGTCGAGCGTCGCGACCTGGAAGCCGTCCATCGCGGCCTGCAGGGCGCAGATCGGGTCGATCTCGGTGACGATGACGCGGGCGCCTTGTCCACGCAGCGAGTCCGCGCAGCCCTTGCCGACGTCGCCGTAGCCGCAGACCACGACGACCTTGCCGCCGATGAGCACGTCGGTGGCCCGGTTGATGCCGTCGATGAGGGAGTGCCGGCAGCCGTACTTGTTGTCGAACTTGGACTTCGTGACGGAGTCGTTGACGTTGATCGCCGGGAAGAGCAGCGCACCGTCGCGAGCCCGCTCATAGAGCCGGTGGACGCCGGTGGTGGTCTCCTCGGTGACGCCGATGATGCCGTTGGCGATCGTGGTCCACTTCGTCGAGTCCTCGCCGAGCGTGCGGGTCAGCACCTTGAGGATCTCGGCCAGCTCGGCGTTGTCCGTCGAGTCGGGGCTCGGGACCGAACCCTCCTTCTCGTATTCGACGCCCAGGTGCACGAGCAGCGTCGCGTCGCCACCGTCGTCGAGGATCATGTTGGGCGAGGCGCCACCGGGCCAGGTGAGGATCTGCTCGGTGCAGGCCCAGTACTCCGCAAGCGACTCGCCCTTCCAGGCGAACACGGGTACGCCGGCGGGTTCGTCCACCGTGCCCTCGGGGCCGACCACCACGGCCGCTGCCGCATGGTCCTGGGTGGAGAAGATGTTGCAGCTCGCCCAGCGCACCTCGGCGCCGAGAGCCGTCAGCGTCTCGATCAGCACCGCCGTCTGGATCGTCATGTGGAGGGAGCCGGCGATGCGAGCCCCCGCGAGCGGCCGGGACTCGCCATAGCGCTCCCGCATGGCCATCAGGCCCGGCATCTCGTGCTCGGCGAGCGTGATCTCGGCGCGGCCGTAGTCGGCGAGCGACAGGTCGGCGACTGTGTAGTCCATGCGTGTCCTTTGACGGGTGGCGGTGGGTGCCCTTCGTGGGCATGACCAGGATAGTTGGCGGGTGCCGGTCGGCGGCAATCCGGCCAGGGCCCGGCTCGGCGGGTTCGCTCAGGGCACCGGCCGACGGATGTCGGGCTCGATGAAGATATAGGTTGCCTCGGGCACCGCCTCCCGGACTCTGACTTCCGCCGCGTTGATGGACTCGGTGAGCTCGGCAGCCGTGTCGGTCGGGTAGGCGGCGATCTTGCAGGCGACCAGGACCGTGCCCGGCCCGAGCTGAAGCGTGCGGAGGTTGATGATCTCCAGATCGTGGTCACCGCCGACGATCGCCGCCTCGATGTCGGCCTGGTCCTCGAGTGCCGCAGACTCTCCCAGCAGCAGGCTCTTGGTCTCGACGCCGAGAACCACGGCGACCGCCACGAGCAGCAGGCCGATGGCGGTGGTGCCGGCGACATCCCAGTAGGAGTTGTTGGTCAGCAAGGTCAGCCCGACGCCGATGAGCGCAAACGTCAGGCCGAGCAACGCGGCCACGTCCTCGAGCAGCACCACCGGCAGCTCAGGCGACTTGGCCCGCCGTACGAACTGGACCCACCCCACGCCGCGCCGGGACTTGTTGGACTCGTGCACGGCGGTGCGCAGCGAGAAGCTCTCCATCACGATCGCGATCCCGAGGACGACCAGCGGGACCCACCACCAGCGACTCGTCAGCAGCTCGTCGGGGTGGCCGTCGCGGACCTCCTGAAACTTGTGCAGCGCCTCGTAGAGCGCGAAGAGCCCGCCGACGGTGAACAAGACGATGGAGACGATGAACGCGTAGATATAGCGCTCACGTCCGAAGCCGAACGGATGCTCGCTCGTCGCCGTGCGCCGCGACCGGTTGTTGCCCAGCAGCAGCAGACCCTGGTTGCCGCAGTCGGCGAACGAGTGGATCGACTCGGCAAGCATCGACGCGGACCCGGTGAGAGCCCAGGCCAGCACCTTCGTGAGCGCCACGCCCAGGTTGGCGAGCAGCGCCGCGATGACAGCGCGGGGTGACTCCTCCGTGCTCACCACTCATCCCCGTCCGGCTCGACGCGCGCGCTGCCACTGCCCAGGCCGATGCCGAGATAGCGGGCGGCGTAGCTGCCGGTGCTCAGCAGGGAGGCGTAGCGGGTCACCTCGGAGCCCTCCTCGGCTCGCACCGTGTGCACCCTGATGTGTCGGGCGGTGGCGGCGGCAGCGAGCCGGCCGCGCTCCTCCCGGATCACGGCCTCCTCCGTGCCGTCGTCGAGCACGAGCAGCCCTGGCCGCGTGGGTGCCGACGCGGCACTGTCGGCGAACGGGTCCGCGAAGAGGTCCCGCGGCCGGGCGGCCTCGATGACCGGGAGCAGGTGGCTCTCGTCGGCCGCGAGGGCGGGCCGTCCCGTCGTACGCCGGACCATCTCAGCAACCCGCCGGGCCGCCCGGGCGGCGAGGACGGAGCCACCCCACACCAGGGGCAGCACGTCGGCGAGGGCGAGGGCCAGGTCCTTGGCGGGGTTGGAGGCGATGTCGCGATGCGGTGAGCAGGCCACCGCCACGTCGTCGAGCACCCGGGCCACCTCCTCGGCGTCGACCGCCGGTCCGACGCCGAGCTTGTGGAGGGCGAGCAGCATCAGGACCGCCGCCGCCAGCGAGTCGCGGGTCTGGGTGGGCAGGATCGTGCTGTGCCGGCCCTGGGCGTGCTCGGCGAGGACCGAGCGCGGCGGGCAGGCCGTGATCAGGGAGCAGCCGCGGCGGGTGGCGTCGCGCACCGCCGAGGCGGTCTGCTCGTCGCCCCCACCCGGCCCGAGCACGACGACCAGGTCGAGAGAGCCGGCCCAGCCGGGGAGGCCGGGCCCCGGCCAGGCGACGAACGGGACGGGGCACCACGGCTCCAGAACGGCCCGGAGCAGCCGGGCGTCCTCACCGACCGCGACGACGGCACGCGGCGCAGACTCCGTCTCGAGGTCGTCGATGGCCTCGACGGCACCACCGGCCTCGAGCCTGACCCTGGCCCCCGCCTCGGCGAGATGACGCAGCGGACCGTCGGACGCCGCCAGCACCTCCGGGTCCTCGAGGCGACCGTCATCGAAGACGTCAGCCACGCGTCAGCCGGCTTCGCCGGACTCGTCCGGCCCGGCACCCGACGCGCGCGTTCCGGAGCTCGAGTCCCCCAGCTGCTGCTCGGCCGTGTCGGGCGCGCCGGATAGGCCGGAAGCGGGGTCGGCCCCGCCGGCCGCCTTGGCCGGCCGGCGGGCCTCGTCGACGAGCATGATCGGGATGTTGTCGCGCACGGGATAGATGAGCCCGCAGCCGTTGCAGATGAGCTCGTCGTTGTCCTGGTCGACGGTCAGCGAACCCTTGCAGTCCGGACACACCAAGATCTCGAGCAGAACCGGGTCGAGCTTCACGTCTCACTCCTCATCAGCGCGAGCGTCGAGTCTCGCACGGCGCCCATCGTCGCATCATCCGCCGCCTCGACGTTGAGCCGCACCAGCGGTTCGGTGTTCGACGACCGGACGTTCAGCCACCAATCCTGGCCGATCACCGACACGCCGTCGAGGGTGTCGAGCTCCACGTCTGCTCGGTCGGTGTAGGCCGTGCTGACCCGCTCGAGGACCGCCGCCGGATCGGCCACCGTCAGGTTGATCTCCCCCGAGGCGCAGTAGGGGTCGAGGGAGGCGGCCATCGCCGAGAGCGTCTCCGTGGTTGCGGCCAACGAGGAGATCAGGTGGAGCGCTGCCAGCATGCCCGAGTCGGCGTACCAGAAGTCGCGGAAGTAGTAGTGCCCCGAGTGCTCGCCCCCGAAGACGGCATCGGTGCGCGCCATCTCCGCCTTGATGAGCGAGTGCCCGACGGGGGTCCGGACCGGGATGCCGCCGTGCGCTGTGATCGTCTCGGACACCGCTCGGCTGGTGATCAGGTTGTGGATGACGTGAGCGCCGGGATGCTTCTCGAGCTCGCGGATGGCGATCAGCGAGGTGAGCACCGACGGCGGGACCGGTCGGCCTCGCTCGTCCACGGCGAAGCACCTGTCGGCGTCGCCGTCGAACGCCAGCCCCAGGTCGGCGCCTTCGCGGACGACGGCCGCGGAGACGTCACGGAGGTTCTCGGCGACGAGCGGGTTGGCCTCGTGGTGGGGGAACGTCCCGTCGAGCTCGAAGTACAACGGGACGAGCTCCACGTCGAGGTGGGCGAAGACTGCTGGCACCGTGTGCCCGGCCATCCCGTTGGCGGCGTCCACCACGACCGTGAGCCTTCGGCCGGCCACCGGCGCCGACCGGAGCACGTGGTCGACGTACGCCGGGAGGATGTCGGTCTCGCGCAGGCTGCCAAGAGTGAGCGGGGTCGCGGCGGGCGGGTGCGCGGTGGCGGCCGGGCTCGGCGAGGCGATGGACTGGTGGATCTCGTCGAGCCCGGTCTTGGCCGAGAGCGCCACGGCGCCCGGAAAGCACAGCTTGAAGCCGTTGTATGCCGAGGGGTTGTGCGACGCGGTCACCATGGCCCCGGGCGCGTCGAGTGTCCCGGACGCGTAGTAGACCTCGTCGGTCGCCGCGAGGCCGATCGACAGGGCGTCGAAACCGGCTTCGACCACGCCTGCCGCGAACGCCGCGGCGAGCCCGGGTGAGCTGGTCCGCATGTCGTGACCGATGACGACCGGCGGCCGGCCGGTGGCCGTCGTGGACGACCGCCGCTCGAGCAGCCGCGCGAACGCGCCGCCGATCCGGCGGGCGGTGGGCTCGTCGAGCTGGTCGGGGACGACACCGCGGACGTCGTACGCCTTGAAGATGCCGTCCAGGTCGACCACGGCGGACATCCTGTCACGACCGACCTCACGCCCCCGCCGAACCGTCAGGTTCTTCCCGCCGAACCGTCAGGTTCTTCCCGCCGAACCGTCAGGTTCTTCCCGCCGAACCGCGGACGTACGGCGCCTCAGCCCTCGATCTCGTGCGGGTCGCGGCCGAGCAGGTCGGCGATGTGCTCGACCAGGATCTCGTTGACCAGCGCCATGCGCTCCAGCCGGGTCTTCGCCCGCAGCTCGACGGGCCGGCGGAAGACGACGATCTGACCCGGCTTGCCTGGCCGCGGGCGGGTCAGCGCGCCGAACGGCACCGGCTCGTCTCCCCAGTCGTCCGGGATCTGCGGCACGTCCTCGGTGCCGAACTCGACCTCCCCGAGCTCGGCCGACCACCGCTTCAGATGCCGGTCGACGAGGGCCAGCACGATCTGGTCGAACGCGTCACGACGCGACACCCTCCTGAGCTCGCCCGGGCTCAGCGGACCGGCGAGGGCGAACGGCCCCCGCGCTCCCCGGCCATGCCGGTCGCGGGGGGACCCGACGCGTGCGGGGACGACGGGACGTCCAGCCTCGTTCACCCGTCGAGTCTAGGCTCGAGACCGGTAGGCCCCGGGGAACCTGCTCCGGTGGGGGCGCGGCCGGCGTACCCCGGCACCGGCGTTGGGAGACACGGGCTGACGGTGGACGCAATCCCCGCCGGACAAGGGCCGACACGCTACCGTCGACCCGTGAGTCGTCGCCGCACCTGTTCACGCAGCGCATGCTCACGACCGGCAGTGGCGACGCTCACCTATGTCTACGCCGACCAGACCGCGGTGCTCGGCCCGCTGGCGACGTACGCCGAGCCGCACTGCTATGACCTCTGCGACCGGCATGCGGAGCGACTCACCGCGCCGCGAGGTTGGGAGGTCATCCGGCTGTCGACCAGCGACTCCGACCCCGGCCCGACGCCCGACGATCTGCTCGCGCTCGCCGACGCGGTGCGCGAGGCGGCGCAGCCGAGGCTGATCGAGGAGCCGCACGGCCAGGGTGTCGAGGTCGGACGTCGCGGTCACCTCCGGATGCTGCGCTCGACCGACGGCGCCTGAGGATCCACCATCGGTGACGGGCCGCCGGCTCGTCAAGGGAGGACGACGGGACGGACGACGGTGTAGCTGCCGGAGAGCACCGGGAGCTGGCTGGTGCCGGCGGCGGCCGAGTAGGTGGCCGTGGCGCTGAGCCGGCCCCCCGACGGCACCGTGACCACGAGGTACGACGCGCGCGAGTCGGCCGGCAGTTCCCATGTCGTCGTGGCCCGTCCCGCGACGGTCACGCCGGTGCTGCTGATCTGGGCGCCGGTGTGGTCGAACCCGCGGATCCGGACGTCCTGAGGCCCCGGGGATGGCGACGCGACGGCGAGCGTCAGTCGGGTGCCGGCCATCGTCGGGACCACCGCCGGCGACCCCATCGGTTCAGCTGCCGTGGACACGGCGACGTCACGGGTCCGCCCGGAGGTCTCGCTCACGATGGCCCCGGTGACCGGCGCCGCACTGTGCAGCTCGACCGCCGTCGCCCTCTTCTGGGTGATCGTCGTGAGGTCCTTCACCACGACGGAGCCGGGCGGCACCTGCACGTCGGTGAGCTTCGTCGAGGTGAAGGCGCCGTCCTTGTCGAGAATCGTGACGGAGACCAGCTGCTGGCGGGACCCGGGGTTCGCGATGACCAGCCGTTGGTGCGTGGCGGCCTCGACCCCAGCACCGACCACGACGTCCCTCGCGGGATCGGCCGATGCGTCGACCCAGTCGGAGCCGGTGGCGACGAGGCCGTCCAGCCGGGTGGTCGAGACGGCTGCCGCCACGGCCCCGCTCGTCGCGGTCAGATGCAGGGTGAGGGCCCGCTGCCCGGGGGCGAACCGGGCCATGTCGAGCGCCTCCCGCGAGTGTGCCGCGAGTGCGATGCTCTGGGCTCCGGCAGCATCGATGACACCTCGTGGGCCGAGGATCTGCAGGTCGACGACGGCTACGTCGGATCCTGGGTTCGACAGGACCAGGTCGGTCGTGGTGCCGACGCTGGTGTCGACGCCGTTGAACCACCAATCGCCGCGGGGTGCCGCGCACCAGCTCGTGGCCAAGCCGGAGGTCGACTTCGACGAAGCGGCTGAGAGCTGCGCGGCGGTGGCACCTGGCGCCAGGGAGCCTTGGGCCGTCATGAGCACGCTCGGTTGGCCGGTGGTCGCTGTGGGGTGGGCCAGGACCGGCTGCAGCGGCGTGGAGGTCTCCGCGAGCGCGCGGCCGTCGGGAGCAGCCGACCCGGTGAGGGTCAGCCGGCCGCTGCCGACGGTCGTGGCGTCCGGCCCCACGGCGAACACGGTGGTGTCGGGACCCTGCTTCGTGGGGGAGGCCGGGCAGCTCAACGTCGTCGACGTGACGGGCCGCTCCTGAGGCTGCCCGCTGGGATGCACCGGCTGCGGATCCTGACCGGCGGCCAGCACGACGGCCGCCGCCGCGACCGCGATGGCAACCCCACCGGCTGCGGAGGTTCGCCAGCTCACGTTGCCGCCTCCGGCGTCTCGAGCGGCTTCCGCTCGACACTGGGCGCCGCGAGCACGATGACTGCCAGCCACATCAATGCTTGCAGGACGAGCCACCGGTCTCGAGCCGCATCGCCGGCCGAGGACCCGGGCTTCGTGAGGGGCGCCTGGACCTGCCATCCGGAGATGAGCGACTGGTCGGTCGAGGTCCGGGTCAGACCAGGGAGCGCGTCGAGCTGGGCTGCCGCTGCGGTGCTCTGTGGTGACGGCAGGACGACGTAGCCGATCCCGAGGCTGCCGAGCCGCTGGACATCGGCGGCGGTGCCCTCGGAGAACAGGTCGGCTACGAGTCCGGCGATCTCCGGCGGCGGGTTCGGCGGGAGCACGCTGTCATCTCCCAGTCGTAGCCCGTCGCCAGCGAGGACCTGGTAATGGACCGTCGGAGTGCCGGTATGCAGCAGCAGGACCCGCTGGTCGTCGGTCCTCATCGCGTCGACCATGTAGGCCGGGAGCGGGACGGCGGCGGCCCGCCCGAGGTCGCCGTGAGGAGCTGCTCCCACCCACCAGCCGAGCCCGAGAAGAGGCACCGAGACCGCAGCGACGAGTCCCAGCACCGCTGCAGGCTGCCGCCAGCCGAACGACCCCGACCCGACGTAGTCGGCCAGCCCGTCGGCAGCGATCCCGACGGCCGCGATCGCGCCCGCGCTCGCGACGACCACGGGAACACCAAGCCAGGTGTAGGCCTGGCCGGCTCCCAGAGGCAGCGGGACCGGGTCTCGCCACATGACCAGCGCGGCCACCATGCCGCCGGCGATGACGACCCAGGCGCCCACGACCCGACCTCGGGTGTCCCGCCGGAGCAGCGCGAGCAGGGCAGCCACGACCAGCCCGGCGCCGATCCACCAGGGGGCCTGCCCATTGGCGCCGAACCGGCCGAAGGCGAGCTGCCACCCCGACCCGTCGAGTGAGGCACCGGGTACGTCGACGGCACCCGCCTCGGTCAGGGCCAGGCCGGGCGTCGAGATCACCCGCCATGACCACGGGAGCAGCAAGGCGACCGGCACCGTGAGTGCCACCAGTAGCTGACAGCTCCTGAGCAGCTGACGTTCTGCCGCCAACCAGCCGACCGCCACGACGACCAAGCCGAGGGCGATCGGCCAGCAGACCGGCGCAAAGGCGGTGGCGATGCTGAGGGTCAGGCCGGCCGCCCAAGCGGTGTTCCACCGCGGCGGCCGGTCGAGGTCGAGGATCCGGCAGCCGCTCCGCGCGACCCAAGGCAGCAGGATCGCCACGACCACGGTGCCGAGATGCCCGGTCGTCACGGCACCGACCAGGATCGGCACCAGCCCATAGGCCACGGCGACCCAGACTCGGGGGCCGATCCCCCGCACCATCCGGCCCGAGGCGACCCATGCGCCCGCTCCGGCCAGCGGTGCGCAGAACAGCATGACCAGGTCGACGACGAGCCAGGCCTTCCCCAGAAGCACCGTCCCGGGCAGGGCCAGCAGGGCGACGTACGGCGCCGCGTCGAGCGTGGAACCCATCCCGACCGGGTGCCATGACTGCCCATAGAGCTGCCACCAGCCGCCGACGCCGCCCGGCGCCGGCAGCAGGGCGCCACCGTGCAGGAAGCCGCCTCCCCAGAGGCCGCGGGAGGCCACCAGGCTCGCCAGGGTCAGCACGGTCACGACCGCGAGCAGCGGATGACGCGCCAGGGCGGCGCGCACACCGTCGCCCGTCGGGAGGTTCACCGCCTCATCGGGTACCGGACCCGTCTCGAGCGCTGTCGGGTCACCGGAGCGAGAGCGGAGTCTCGACGCCACCACCGACCCCGCGGTGCCACGGAAGACCTCGGTGCCGGCGCTGAGCACTGCTTCGAGCCCGTGCGCGTACGGTCGCCACCACGGCGGTAGCAGCCGGCGAACGGCAGCCGGTCCCCCCGCTGGACGTGAGCCACGACGGCGCCTTCGTGCACCGACGAGCACCCAGGGTGTGCCGAGCACCCGTGCGGTCGCAGCGACCTCGTCCCAGGCGGCGCCTGGAACCTTGCCGAGCAGATAGCCGAGGGCTCGCAGCAGAGAGCCTCCGAGGAACCTCGCGTAGAGGAACGGCAACGCCGGGAGTCGGCAGTTGGCGAGGACCGTCAGGATCGCGGCGCGCCGGTCCGCCTGATGGGGCCGGGACACGGTGCTGGAGATCTCGCGGAGCCCCCGGCTGGCCGCCTCCACATGGAACACCAGCGCCTGCGGGGCCACCACCACCCGATGACCGGCGGCCGCGGCACGCCAGCCGAAGTCGACGTCGTCGCGGAACAGCGGCAACAGCGGGTCGAGACCACCGAGTGCGTCCCAGGTCGTGCGGCGTACCAGCATCCCCGCACTGCTGACAGCGAGCACATCGCGTTCGTCGTCGTGCTGTCCCTGGTCGTACTCACCGGGCTCGAGTCCGGTCTCCCGATGGCCGGTGCCGGTGATGGTGACCCCGACCTCGAGCAGTCGGGTGGCTCGTGGCCAGGCCCGGAGCCGGCAGCCCACCGCCGCGATCCGCGGGTCGGACGCGGCCACCTCGAGGAGCAGCTGCAGGGCGTCCGGCTCCGGTGCGCAGTCGTCGTGCAGCAGCCAGACCCACTCGTCGTCGCGGCCGCGTTCCCGGGGCCGAGAGTCCGAGGGGTCCGCCTGGCGGCTGCCGTCCGCGGCAGCCAGACCGGCCGTGACGGCGGCCCCGAACCCGGTGTCCCGGTCGACCTCGACCACTCTGTGCGCACCGAGGGCCTCGGTGAGCCTGCTCACGGAGGCGTCGTGGGAGCCGGTGTCGACGGCGATGATGTCGTCCGGCGTCCGGGTCGAGGCCGACACGGCAGCCAGCACGCGGGGAAGCCAGGTCGCTCCGTCGTGAGCGACGACAACCGCGGTGACCTGGAGGCGCGCAGCAGAGTCGTCAGCTGCTTGACTCATAGAACGGACAACCTCGGGGAAGGGAACGACGGACAGCAGCCCACCGGGGCTGGCACCGCCTCACCTTAACGGGGAGCCTGCGCCACCCGAAATCCTCGTCAGCTGACGCGCTTCTTGAGCTTTCGCCGCTCACGTTCGGACAGGCCGCCCCAGATGCCGAACCGCTCGTCGTTGTGTAACGCGTAGTCGAGGCACTCACCACGCACGTCGCACGAGAGGCACACCCGCTTCGCCTCGCGGGTCGAACCGCCCTTCTCCGGGAAGAATGCCTCCGGATCCGTCTGGGCACACAGTGCTCGCTCCTGCCACATGAGCTCTGCGGCGGCTGTGTCGAGAGCTTCCAGATCTCTCACGTGCCTCGCCTCCTCGACCCTTGCAGTCATGACATCGGCACGACTTGACTGAAATTACATGCCTGTAAGTAGGCCTACGTCAAGCGGAGTCTGCTAGTTGGTCGTCGACACGCCGTAATTTCGACGGTTTTTGGCGAGATTTGTGCCTTTTCCGTGAGTTCTACCGTCCCGCGACCAGGCGTAGGGCGAGCATCGGGCATTCGCGGACGGCGCTCTCGGCGTGCTCGCGGAGCCCGCGCGGCACGGTCGCCACGGCGTCGCCGCTGCGGGTGACAGGGTAGCCCCAGTCGTCGGAGACGAGCAGTTCGGGAAGCAGCTCGACGCAGAGGCCGCGGCCATCGCAGGCGACCCAGTCGACGACGAGGCGCTCGCTCATCGCGACCACCTGCCCGTCGTCCAGCCGTCCGCGGCGGTGCACTCCCCGCGCAGGTGGTGGTCGACCTCCGACGCAAAAGTGCGCAGCGTGCTCCGCACCATCCGGACCGTGCCGGCCGGGTGGTGGCAGGCGCCGCGGTTGGCGACGAGCGTCGAGACCCGCTCGACCTCGGCGACGAGCGCCCGGCTCGGCCGCCCATAGGCGAGCTCGGCCAAGGTCGACGCCAACGTCGGGAGCCCGTTGCGGCAGGGACCACACTGGCTGGCGCCCTGACCGGAGAGGTACGCCGCGATGTCCGCGCCGGCGCGGAGCCCGCAGACCGAGGCGCCCAAGGCCACGACGACGCCGGCGCCGGGAGCCGCCTCGAACCGTGCCAGCGATGCCCGGTCCAACCGCAGCTCCGGGTCTCCCGGACGATAGGGCACCCAGCCGCCGTGGTAGCCGCCGACGAGCACCGCGGGCACGGCCCCCACCACGCCACCGCCGGCCGCCAGGACGGAGTCCAGCGTGCTGCCACCAGCGACCTCGTAGACGCCCGGCCAGCAGACAGCGCCCGACAGCGTCACCAGCCTGGTCCCCGGCTCGTCGGCAGTCCCGAGGGAGCGGAACCAGCCCGCGCCGAACCGGGCGACCAGCGCGAGCTGGGCCAGGGTCTCGACGTTCTGCACGAGCGTCGGCCGGCCGTTGACCCCGCGCTCGAACACCCGGGGCGGCGTCGTCACGGGCAGGGCGGGCCGCCCCTGCACGGCGGCCACCACGGCAGACTCCTCACCGGACAGGAAGGCGTCCTGCGACGCAACCGTGCGCACCTGCACCCGATCGCGTCGCTCGGCGAGGGCGGGCTCCACGGCGGCGCGCAGCACCTCGTCGGGTGCGTACACGAAGGCTCTGCGGGCACCGGCCGCACGGGCCGCCAGCTGCACACCGTCGAGGACGAGGTGGGGCGCGTTCATCAGCAGGAAGTGGTCTTTCGCGCTTGCCGGCTCACCCTCTGCGCCGTTGGCCACGACCACGCCGCGCCCACCGGCAGCAACCGCCGAGAGCTTGCGACCCGTCGGGAACCCGGCGCCTCCTCGACCGACCAGACCCGACTCGGTCACCGCCTGCCGGATCCGGGCGCCGTCGGCGTCGGGAAGGGGGCCGACCCTGGCCAGGTGCTCGGTCATCGTCGTAGCCGACGCGTCGAGAAGCCGCATGGTCTGGATCTGGGTCTCGGTCACCGTCTCAGTCCTGTCAGGTTCGGAGGTGGCGGGGTGATAGCGGCCAGCGCCTCGGCATCTGCCCGCTCGCGGTCCGATAGCGCTGCGCGCCAGGCGACGGCAGCCGCGACTGCGGCGGCACACACTCCTGCGGTGCCAAGCAGCCAGGTGCTCCTGCCGTCCGTGCCGTTCCCGATGGCATGCCCCATGGCAAGGGGCCAACAGGCGTAGGCCGTCCAGTGCAACGCCTTCCAGGTTCGGCGGCCGATGTGCTGGCGCAGCAGGCTCGAGGCGATCAGCACGACGATGAGGTCTGCGGCCAGCGTGCCCAGGCCGAGCCACAGGGGTCGGTACGACCCTTGGAAGGGCACCACCAGGTCGACCAGATGGAGCTGGGCGTACGGGTCCAGGAACAGGGTCGTGATATGCAGGGCCAACAGGCCCAGCGCGGTCAGGCTGATGGTTCGATGGACGGCGGCCACGGCGAACCGGGGCAGCCCTGGTAAGGGTCGCCCGGAGCGTACGACGATGCCGAGCAGCACCACCAGGGTGAACAGCACCAGGGCGCTGACCCCGGTGCCTCTGCCGAGATACCACAGTGCGTTGGTCATGACGGCCAGCCGTTCAGGGTGAGGACCACGCCGTCCGCCCGGACCAGCCGAGCGGGGACCCCCCGCAGCCGCAGCAGGTCGACGGCCCGGGCGCCGCGGACGAGGGCTGCGGTGGTCAGCGTGTTCGCCGCGACGCACGTGTCAGCGGCCACGGAGACGGTGCGCCAGACTGCGGGCACGGGACGGCAGGTCACCGGGTCGAGGATGTGGTGCATCCGGACGTTCCAACGCTGCCAGGAGCGTCCGAGGGTGGACGACGTCGCCAATCCATAGGCGCCCCGGAGGCCGACGAGCGAGCTCGGCTGGTCAGCGCCGTCCTGCACGAGGACCGTCCAACCCTCCTCCGGCTCCTCGCCGGCGACTGCGATGTCACCACCGAGGCTCACCAGCACACCGCCGCCGAGCTCGTCGACGACGCGGGCGGCCGAGCGGTCGGCGGCCCAGGCCTTGGCGGTGGCGCCGAGGTCGAGGACCACTCCCCGCGGGACGGCGAGCACCAGACCGTTCAGCCGGACGTCGCGCCAGTCGCGCCGACGCGAGACGGTGAGCCGTCCGGTACCAGCGCGGCCCGAGACGACCTCGCGGATGTCTGGGTCGTCGGTGATCTCGGTGATGTCGCGGTCGTAACCGAGATCGGCCAGCTGGGTCCCGAGCGTCGGGTCCACGGCTCCGTTCGTCTCGGACGCCGCCTGCAGGGCCACTCTGACGAGCTCGGCGAGAAGCGGGCTGACCTCGACCGGTCCTCCGGCGGAGTCAGCGAGCCGCATCACCTCGGAGTCGTCGCGGAACCGGCTCGCCGCGTCGTCCACGGCGGCTAGCTCCTGCTCGACGAGCCTGCGAGCCGGTTCGGCAGCCGATGGGTCGGTCGTGACGACTCTCGCTGTCGTTGTCCAGACCGGCCACTGCGCGACGCCTGGACCCAACGGGAGGACTTCGAGGAGCGGCACGGTCAGGATCCCCCGGAGGTGGCCGCCGGCGGGTTGGCCGGTGCGACCGGAGCGACGTTCGGTACCTGCTGGACCGACCTCGACCGGTGGTGCGTGGACCGCTTCGCGGGTGTCGAGTTCCTGGAACCCAGCGAGTCGTCGGACCGGCCGCCATCGTCGGACGAGGCCTGCCGCGAGCTGCCGGACTCGCCGGTCGACGATGTCCCGGTCGTGCCCGAGGTCGCGCTCGCGGCCGGGGCCAGCCCCGTGTAGGCGGCGACGCCGATCGAGCCCACGACGCCCAACGTCGCGACCCCGGCGGTCACAGCGCGGATCCGCTGGTGGCCGGCACTGCGGGTGTGACGGGTGGTGGTCATGATGATGTCTCCTCGGTTCGACAGGCGTTTGCGCGATGCTGGGCTCATCCAGCCCTCGCGCCTAGGAGACAGCCTGTCAACCGCCGTTCTCCCTGCACTATGCGAAGTCTCTGAGCAGGCTATGAACGCCTCCCACCTGCGGCTTTCACAGGCAGATCACAGGTTCGGTCTGCCAGGTCGGCCGGATTCTCAGAGCTGCTTGAGAGGCAACACAGAGACTCTGCGGCACCACGAGGTCCACTATGAGAGGGTGACTGACCCCGTGCGAACGACAACCGGGCGCGAGCGCCCCCCGGTCCAGGTGCTGGTCCGCGCGGACGGCACGCCGCTCCGGGTGCTCGTCGTGGACGACGAGGAGAGCCTGGCCGAGGTCCTCGCGAGCGTGCTCCGGCTCGAAGGATGGTCGGCCACGACGGCCAACACCGGCAGTGCGGCAGTGCGGGCAGCCCGCGAGTTCCAGCCGGACGCGGTGATCCTCGATGTGATGCTGCCGGACTTCGACGGGCTCGAGGTGCTACGGCGGATCCGCGCGCTGGATCCTGAGGTCCGCGTGCTGTTCCTGACGGCGCGAGACTCCGTCGACGAGCGGATCGCCGGCATCACGGCCGGCGGCGACGACTACGTCGCGAAGCCCTTCAGCCTCGAGGAGGTGCTGGCCCGGCTGCGCGGACTGCTACGCCGGGCGGGAGCCGCCCGGACCGTGGAGGAGCCGGCCCTGGAGGTGGGTGACCTGACCATGGACGAGGACGCCCGTGAGGTGTACCGAGGCGGCGACCGGGTCGAGCTCACGGCCACGGAGTTCGAGCTGCTGCGCTTCCTGATGCTGCACCCGCGGCGGGTGCTGTCGAAGGCGCAGATCCTCGACCGCGTCTGGAACTACGACTTCGGCGGGGAGGCTCATGTGGTCGAGCTCTACATCAGCTACCTCCGCAAGAAGATCGACGCCGGCCGGGACCCGATGATCCACACGGTTCGCGGGGTCGGGTACGTCCTCAGACCGGTGTCGTGAACCACTCGGCACCCCCTCGCTGGCTGGCCCGTCGCACCCTGCGATGGAAGCTGACCGCCGGGCTGATGCTGCTGCTCCTCGCGACCTGCACCGTCGTCGGGGTAGCGACAGCCGTGTCGCTGCGCGGGTTCCTGGTCGGCAAGCTCGACAGCCAGCTCGTCCAGGCAAGTGGTCGGTTCAGCTCCAGCATCGAGCACGCCTCGTCGACGGACGACGGCTTCTCCGACGGTGACGCCGACAACGCGGTTCCCGGCCAGTCCGTCGGCACCCTCGGGGTCCGGATGCTGCACGGAGTCGTCACGCAGGCGGCCGTGGTGACCGACGAGGGCCAGGCAGAGCAGCTGGTCCTGTCGAAGGAGGACCGGTCGACCCTCGTCAGCGTCCCGGCCACTGGGAGGGCTCGCAGCGTGAGCCTCACCGGGCTCGGCGACTACCGGGTGATCGCGACTCCCGGCCGCGACAACGACGTGGAGCTGACCGGACTCCCGCTCCAGCCGGTGGAGGACACGGTCGCCCAGCTCGTCGTCGTCGAGGTGGTGGTGTTCGTCGTCGTGGTCATCGCCGGGGGCATTGCGTCAGCGCTTCTCGTGCGGCTCACGTTGCGGCCGCTCAACCGGGTGGCGTCCGCCGCTCTCGCCGTCTCCGACCTGCCGCTGGCCAGCGGGGCAGTCAAGCTTCCCGAGCGCGACCGGACGACGTACCCAGGCACCGAGGTCGGCCAGGTCAGTGTCGCGTTCGCGCACATGCTCGACCACGTCGAGACTGCCCTACGGGCCCGCAACCAGACCGAGGAGCGACTGCGGCGCTTCATCGCGGACGCCAGTCACGAGCTTCGTACGCCGCTCGCCACGATCCGCAGCCACGCTGAGTACGCACGACGCAGCGATTTCGACCTGCCGCAACCGGTCGAGCACGCGCTCGATCGGGTCGAGTCCGAGTCGATCCGGATGGGTCTGCTGGTCGACGACCTGCTGCTGCTGGCCCAGCTCGACGCCGGGCGGCCGATGTCCCGCGAGCCCGTGGACGTCACCAGACTCGTCATCGACGCGATGAGCGACGCCCGCACCGCGGCCCCGGACCATCGGTGGCGGCTCGACCTTCCCGAGGACGTCGTCGAGACGCTCGGCGACGAGCATCGCCTGCATCAGGTGCTGACCAACCTGCTGGCGAACGCGCGGACCCACACGCCCCCGGGGACGACCGTGGCCGTTCGGGTACGCCGCGACGCGCAGGCGGTCACCATCGACGTGTCCGATGACGGCCCCGGCATCCCGGAGCACCTCGTGCCGTTGCTGTTCGAGCGCTTCACGCGCGCCGACACGGCGCGCTCGCGTCAGACCGGCAACACCGGGCTCGGGCTGGCCATCGCCTTCGGCATCGTCTCAGCACACGGTGGGACGCTGCGTGTGGAGAGCCGGCCCGGCGCCACCAGGTTCCGGATCCAGCTACCCGCCATCACCCCGACGAGCTTTGTCGAACCCGGAGCGGCAGCCACACGACGAGGCCCATGATCAGCATCGCCAGCGGCACGTGGATGGCCGTCAGGGTGTCGTGACCGTTGCTGATCAGCGAACCCAGGAGCGCCTCGATGAGGAGGAGGGCGAAGAGCACCGCCGTCCCGATCCGCAGGTCCTGGCGGGACGGCAGCCGCAGGAGCGACACCACCAGCGCGGCCAACGCGAGCAGCACGGCGATGTCCCCGCCGACGGAGTGAACGTCGACCCAGGTGCTCGCCTGGTCGCGCTTCCCGTCGTGCTCCAAGAAGATGCCGGCCCAGAGCCCCTGGAGGAGCACGGCGAGCGCCGTCAGCCCGAGGAGGATCGTGTAGGCGAGGTTGGTCGCCGGCTCCGCCGGGCTGGAGTCGGGGCTGTTGGGCCCCGTCGATGGTGCCGCTGTCGTCATGCGTCGAACCTATCCGACCGCGCCTCGTCACGAGACCGGCGGCGCGGCGTCACCGATCCGGATGCTGCCACCAGCCGTCGCTGGTCGGCGCCTCGTCGTCAGGTCGGGGGACGTCGTCGCCCTCCCGATGTGACGCCTGGTCGGCCGTCGAGCCGGCGGCGGGCTCCTCGGTGCTGTCCGGCTCAACGGTTGACCCTGCGACGTCGCCGTCTCCGGGCCTCGTCTCGCTGCTCTCGGCCTCCCCCCAGGTCGGGGCGGGCTCGAACCCCGGGTGCGCGGCTGGTGGCGTGACCGACGGAGGGTAGCCCGGCTGTTGTCCCCAGCCACCGTGTCCCGGCTGTTCCCAGCCGGCCTGTCCCGGCTCTTCCCAGCCGGCCCGCGGTGGCTGCTCCCAGGCGCCTTGTCCGGGCTGTTCCCAGCCGGCCGCGGACCCCGCAGGCGGTCCCCAGCCCTGCGGTGTCGCACCTGTCGCGGCGGCTGCCTGGTCTCCGGACTGACCTGCCCACGCGGTCGCCTGGCCCTGCTCGCCGGCTCTCCAACCGGCGGCCGCACCCTGGTCTCCGTATGCCTGGTCTCCGTAGGGCTGGCCGCCATAAGGCTGTCCCTGCTGTGACCAGGACTGCTGTCCGGTCTGCTGGTAGCCCTGTCCGGCGGGCGGCCAGGGCTGCTGCGCGCCGCCGGTGCCCGCGTAGCCACTGCCGCCCCACTGGCCCCGGGCTGGCTGCGCAGGCGCCGGGAGCCGGAGGAACTCGGTGACGAGGTAAAGGCTGGCGATGCCCAGGAAGCCGAGCTGCGCCAGCCCGAAGATCACCCCCGTGGTCTTGCCCGCGAAAGCGACGCCGGAGTAGCCGAAGCCGGTGGAGAAGGCAGCCCCGGAGCCGAACTGCGCGAAGAACGTGATGACGGCGAACAGCAGGTCGAGTCCCGCGATCCCCATCGCGATCAGCACCACGATGCGGGCTTGCGCGCTGGCCGCGCCGAAGCGGGTGGCCAGCAGGACGGCCACGACGAGGGAGACGATGGGAATCGTGGCCTGGAAGCTCGAGGTGACAAGGACGGACTTCGTGGCGAAGCCGAGGTCGCTGCTCTTGAACAACAGGCTCAGGGCGCCGATGAAGTAGAGCGCCGCCACGGCGAGCAGCCCGAAGGCGATGACGTCGCGGTACTTCTTGGTCGCGTCGGTGACCACGGGTGATACCCCCTGGGTGAGTGGGTTCGGGTGAGGACCAAGCGTGACACACGGAGTACGTCGCCCGGTCGGGTGACCGGAAGTCAGGGGCCGCCCCACCCGACCCGACCCCGCAGCGGACGCGGCGCCGCCGGGGTTGCAAGACTGGCACCCATGCGAATCACGGTCCTTTCCGGCGGCGTCGGCGGCGCTCGCTTCCTCACCGGCCTCCGCGACGTCATCGACCGCGACGCCGACACGGTGACTGTCATCGGCAACACGGCCGACGACATCTGGCTCTTCGGCCTGCGGGTCTGCCCCGACCTGGACACGGTGATGTACACGCTGGGCGACGGCATCGATCTCGACCGTGGCTGGGGCCGGCGCGACGAGACCTGGCTCGCCAAGGAGGAGCTGGCTGCCTACGGCGTCGAGCCGTCCTGGTTCGGCCTCGGAGATCGCGACATCGCCACCCATCTGGTGCGGACGCAGATGCTCAGCGCCGGGTTCCCGCTCTCGGAGGTCACCAAGGCGCTGTGTGCCAGGTGGCAGCCGGGCGTGGACCTGCTGCCGATGACGGACGATCGGGTCGAGACCCACGTCGTGGTCGACGACCCGTCAGCCGAGGGCGGACGACGGGCCGTGCATTTCCAGGAGTACTGGATCCGGCTCCACGCGCCCCGGGCCTACGAGGTGATCCCGGTTGGTGCCGAGTCCTCCACCCCGGGTCCTGGAGTGGTCGAGGCCATCGCCGACGCGGACGTGGTCATCCTGCCTCCCTCGAACCCGGTCGTGTCGGTCGGCACCATCCTCGCCGTGCCCGGCGTCGCTGATGCGTTGCGGACCACCGCGGCGTCGGTCGTCGGGGTCTCCCCCATCATCTCCGGAGCCCCGCTTCGCGGGATGGCCGACCGGCTGCTGCCGGTGATCGGTGTCGAGGTCACGGCCGCAGCGGTCGGGACGCACTACGGGGCGCGCTCGGCCGGGGGCCTGGTCGACGCCTGGCTCGTGGACGTCGCCGACGCAGCCGGCGTACCCGACCTCGAGCAGGCACACCTCCGCGCTCGCGCCGTACCTCTTCTGATGAGCGACCCGCCGGCGACCGCGGCGATCGCTGCGGCGGCGCTCGACCTCGCAGGTCGCGCCCCGGTCCAGGCGACGTGACCGGCGCACCGTGAGCCCGGCTGTGGATGCGGGAACCCCCCTCCGCCTGGAGCTCCGCGCCTTCGGCTGGCCCGAGGTCGCCCCCGGCGACGATCTGGTGGCTCTCGTGGCGGCGGCCGACGACCTCCGTGACGGCGATGTTGTGGTGGTGACGAGCAAGGTGATCAGCAAGGCGGAGGGCCGGGCCGTGGCCGGAAGCCGCGCGGACGCCGTCGTGTCCGAGACTCGTCGCGTCGTGGCGAGGCGCGGCGCGACGGTGATATCCGAGACCCGCCACGGCCTGGTGCTGGCAGCCGCCGGGGTCGACGCATCGAACACTCCCGAGGGAACGGCGCTGTTGCTGCCGCGCGATCCTGATGCGACCGCCGCAGCGCTACGCGCCGGGATCTTCACGACAACCGGCCGCAACGTCGCCGTGGTGGTCAGCGACACGGCCGGGCGAGCCTGGCGGGTCGGGCAGACGGACCTTGCCGTTGGGTGCGCCGGCCTGGCTCCACTCGTCGACCTGGCCGGCACCCTCGACACGCACGGGAACGTGCTCCAGGTCACCGCCCCCGCCGTTGCCGACGAGGTCGCGGCAGCGGCCGACCTGGTGAAGGGTAAGACCTCCGGTCGACCGGCGGCGCTCGTCCGAGGGCTGGCGGCGGACGTGCTACCGGTGGGTGAGGACGGCCCGGGTGCCCGAGCCTTGGTCCGCGGGGCCGAGGACGATCTCTTCGCACTGGGCACCCGCGAGGCTGCGGTCGCGGCTGCGCTGCGAGACGACCCCGTGGCCCTCGCACGCTTCCCGCGCACCCTTCCGACCGATCAGGCTCCTTTCGCCGGCCTGCTCGCCGGCTGGCAGGCCGCTATCTCGACGGCAGCATCTCGAGCCGCCGACGTCACGCTGGTCCGTGACGCCTGCCCGGACCGACCCGATGCAGCGGGCTGGACGCTGCGGGTCGCCCTGACTCCCACCCCCGATGCCGACCTGCTGGTGGCCGCCGGCCGCCTGCTCGAGCGCGCCGACGTGCTCGCCGCCGGACACCGGATGGTCGGGCACGACCACGTCGACCGCCGACCCGACCCGCGTTTGCCGACGACATGGACCCGATGCTGGCAAGATCAGTGAGATGTGGGGAAGCGCACGGCGCGGCGACTGGCCCGGGCATCGCGAGATCGCCCGACCTGACGCGGAAAGGCTGCTCACCTCGCCGACCGTCGTCACGCTCGCCCGCACCGTCGTAGCGCTGGCCCTGGTGCTCTGGGGAGCTCGCGAGCAGTCGCTCCCGCTCCTGCTGGCGGGACTGGGGGTCTACTGGGTGGGCGACGTAGCCGACGGGCTGCTCGCCCGGATGCTCGACCAGGAGACCCGGACCGGGGCGGTCCTCGACATCATGTGTGACCGGCTGTCCGCCGCCGGCTTCTATCTCGGCTTCGCCTGGTATGCACCCGCGATGGCCTTTCCGGTGGGGGTCTACCTCTTCGAGTTTCTCGTCCCGGACACGATTCTCTCGCTGGCCTTCCTCGCGTGGCCGATTTCGAGTCCCAACTACTTCTATCTGGTGGATCCGAGGATCTGGCGCTGGAACTGGTCGAAGCTCGGCAAGGCCGCCAACTCGGCCCTGTTCGCCGTGTTGATGGTGGTGACGCGCGACCCGTGGCTGGCGAGCGGAGTAGCGCTTGCCCTGCTCGTCTCGAAGATCGTCTCGCTCGGCTGGCTGAGGCGCATCGGCCTTCCGGTGCCCGTGGCCACGCCTGACCCCGAGTCCGAAGCCGAAGGCGAAGGCGATCCGTCCCGCCTCGTGATGCGACAGGGATCCCCGCGCTTCCCTCGCAGGTGACCCGGGTGCGGTCAGCAGCACCCTCTCTCCGCGGAGCTGAGCTGTGGTCAGCAGAGCGTGGTGAGCAGAGCGTGGTTAGCAGAGGGGGTCGTAGGGGAAGCGTTGGTGTCGTCGGGGTGTTTGGGTGGGGTCGAGGCGTTTGGGTGGGATGACGTGGGGGTGGCCGTCGGGTGCCATTCGGATGGTCCAACCGGTGTCGGTGTGGACGAGGTGGTGGTGGTAGACGCAGAGCAGGCAGCCGTTGTTGAGGTCGGTGGGTCCGCCGTCGGTCCATGTGGTGAGGTGGTGGGCTTCGGTCCAGGCGGGGGGCCGGTCGCAGCCGGGCCAGATGCAGCCTTGGTCTCGCAGCGCCAGGGCGAGGCGTTGGTGGCGGTTGAACAGTCGCCGGGCCATGCCGAGGTCGAGGATGGTCGAGGGGCCGTCGAGGACGGCGGGGATCAGCCGGGCGTTGCAGGCCAGCCGGCGGGTTTGGCCGATGCTGATCGCGGTGCCGGTGTCCAGGACGGCTTCGCCGAGGCCGGTCTGCAGCCGGGTCAGGTCGGTGGTGATGACCAGGGTGGCGTTCGTGCCGCCGTGTTGGGGCAGCCCGTCAGTGGGAAGGTGTTCGGCGAGCTCGACCAGGGCCCGGCCGAGCCGCTGCGGGTACGACAACCGCTCCGGGTCGTCTCCCACCCCGTCGGCTGTGTCGGTCTGGGGGTCGGCCGGGTCGGCCAGGGTGGGGTCGTTGTCTCGGCGGCGGGCGGACCGGTCGCGGCGGGGTGCGGCGAACGCGTTCAGGGCGGTCAGCAGCAGGTCGCCGGTCAGGTCGGGGATGGTGAAGGTGCCGCGGGTGGTGCCGTCGCCGGTCTTCCAGATCCGGCAGACCGCCTGCTGCAACGCGCGGGTCTCGGCGTCGCGGAGCTGCGCTTCGAGTTTCTTGTCGGCGGCGTCGGGGTCGACCACCTCGACCGCATGCCGGCAGACGGTCTTCAGCTGGGTGTAGGTCAGGCCGGGGGAGAGTCGCAGCAGGTGGTGTTGCAGCCGGTCGGTCGCCTCGACGGGGATGTGATCCCCGACGTCGGTGACCGCCCGGCCGACCAGCACCGCCCGTTCCGCGGACAGGCCGCCGCTGGCCCAGGCTCGTCGGGTCGGTTCACACCGGCCACCCGTTACTACGCGGTGATCGCCAGCGTCGGCTCCGTCGGGGTCGACTGTGCGGGTGCTGCGGTCGCAGACGGGTTGGTCGGTGTCGGCGACCCGGCTGTGGGAGATCAGCCGGTGCGCGTCACCACTGGACAGGCCGTGGGTGGTCATCAGCCAGGCTTTCGCCGATGCTGCTCCGGCGAGGCGGGGAATGTCGCGGGCCAACACGGTGGCGGTGACCCGTGCGGTCAGTTCGTCGACGGCGGCGCGGACGGCGAGCAGCTCGCCGAGGCGTTCCAGGGCGGCGTCCTCGGTCAATGTCCAGCCGGGCAGCCCGGCCACCCCGGCCAGCAAGTCTTGAATGCCGTCGACCGCCTGTGCGAACGCGTCGAGCGCGGGTCGCCGAGCGGTGTGGGGTGGGTCGAGGGTGCCTTTCATGGTTCCAACTCTAGGACCAGCCACCGACAGTTTCCGTTCGTGTGTTCGACCTGTGCACGATCGTTGTGGATCGTCAGGTCTGTGGAAAACAAGGGGTCTGAGGGTGACAGTTCGGTTCGTCAGCGTTCGCCACGGGCGCCACCCAGCCAGACCGCGGACGAATCACCCCGCCGACCGCGGGGTCGCCCCTCCACACTGCTCACGAGCTCAGATGTCGGACGAGAACCTGATCGCTCGGTCGGGGATCTGTCGGTCGCACCAGACGCGGGCCCCGCCGATCAGCTCACACCCGGCACCCACCGACGAACGGTCCCCCAATACCGCATCGCGAAGCACCGCCCTGGCTCCCACCCGAGCGCCGGGCCCGATGATCGAGTCGACGACAACGGCGTCCTTCTCGATGATAGCGCCGGCACACACGACGCTGGCGGAAACCGTCGCCCCCGGCTCGATGACGGCTGCAGCACCGACCGACGTACCACCCTGGAGCGACGCCGTCGGCGCCACTCGAGCGCCGTCGGCTACCCATCGCTCGGCGCCCGGACGGGGGTACGCCGGGCTGGTCGTGACTCCTCGGACCAGCTCGGCCGAGGCTCGGACCAGTGCCCGCGGGGTGCCGAGGTCGAGCCAGTATCCGCGGGTGACGAAACCCGCCACGGGTCGGCCGGCTCGAAGCAGCTCCGGGAAGGTCTGCCGCTCGACGGACACCACAACCCCAGGCGGGATCTCGTCGACGACCCGTCTCGCGAAGACGTAGCAGCCGGCGTTGATCTGATGGGACACCGGATCCTCGGACTTCTCGACGAACGCGGTGACCCAGCCGGCGGGATCCGTCGGCACGCAGCCGAAGGCCCGGGCGTCGGGCACCTCGACGAGGTGCAGCGTCACCTCCGCACCGACTTCCCGATGGCGGGTGAGCTGAGCCGCCAGGTCGTGGTCGCTCAGGATGTCGCCGTTCAGGATGACCACGGGCTCGTCGACGCGTGAGCGCAGGTGGCCGGCCACGTTGCGAATGGCGCCGGCGGTGCCGAGCGGCTGCTCCTCGCACACGTAGACGAGCTCGACGCCCCACCGGGCCCCGTCGCCCAGCTCGGGTCGGAACAGGTCGGCCTGGTAGCTGGTCGCCATCACGACCCGGTCGATGCCTGCTGAGGCGAGCTTCGCGATCTGGTGCTCGACGAAGGGGACTCCGGCCACCGGCAACAGGTGCTTCGGCAGGAACTGGGTCAGGGGTCGAAGCCGACTGCCGATCCCGCCGGCGACGATGACGGCTTCCACCCGGTCATCCAACCACGGGCGACCGTAGAGTGACCGGATGCTCCGCCGCCCCACGACCGTCGTGTCCGCCCTCGCCGACGCCGTCCGCTCCGAGCCGGGACGCCCACTCGTCACGATGTATGACGACCGCACCGGCGAGCGGGCCGAGCTCAGTGCGGCCACGTTCGACAACTGGGTCTGCAAGATCGCCAACCTGCTCACGGCCGAGTGGGACCTCGAGCCGGCTGACCTGGTCCAGGTGTCGATGCCCGTTCATTGGCAGGCGATGGTCTCCCAGCTGGCGGTCTGGACCGCTGGCCTGACAGTGACGCTGGACGGCGAGGACGCCGTTGCCGCGAGCATCGTGGGACCGTCGGTGCCGGAGGCACCCCCACCGGGAGGGCTGGGGTTGGCATGCTCGCTCCGGCCGCTGGGACAGCCGTTCTCGACGCCGCCCGAGCGCGGTTGGCTCGACTTCGCCACGGAGGTGCCCGGACAGCCCGACCTGCTCCTCTTGCCCAGGAAGATCACCGCCGACGACCCTGCCCTGAGGGATCACGAGCGCCTGGTGACACACGATGATCTGGTGGAGCGGGGGCTCGCGACTGCCGCTGCGATCGGCCTCGAACCTGGCGGCCGGCTCCTGACCGACCACAACCCGACGACCGATCCTGGAATCGAGACCGCGCTGCTCGCCCCGCTGGCGGTCGGCGGATCGGTCGTCCTTCTCGTCGATTCGCCGCCGGCGCGGCGGACGACCGTCGCCCAGCAGGAGCGTACGACGTGTGAGGCCTGGACGGACGGTCAGTCGTTGATGTCGTCGTCGTCGTCGTAGCCGAGCACCTTGATCGCCTCTTCGGCGTCACCGAAGTACTGGACCTGCCCGGCGGACAGCACCAACCCCAGCTCACAGAGCCGTTTCACCTGCTTGGTGTTGTGGCTCACGTAGACCATCGTCTTGCCTTCGTTCTTCAGCTCGTAGATCCGCTTCATGCACTTACGGCGGAAGGGCTGGTCTCCCACGGCGAGCATCTCGTCCATCAAGAAGATGTCGCAGTCGGTGTTGACGGCGACCGCGAACGCCAGCCGCATGAACATCCCGGAGGAGTAGTTGCGCACCGAGGA
The DNA here is from genome assembly GCA_963820035.1 of uncultured Actinomycetota bacterium. Lineage (GTDB taxonomy): Bacteria > Actinomycetota > Actinomycetes > Propionibacteriales > Nocardioidaceae > JAWWPG01. The sequence goes on from CAWFYK010000002.1 coordinate 917,669, forward strand.
CTCGACGAAGTTCTCCATCTCGGAGAAGTCGAGGATCGCGTCGTACTTGCGTTTGATCTCGGCCTGGCTCATGCCCAGGATGGCGCCGTTGAGGTAGATGTTCTCGCGGCCGGTGAGCTCCGGGTGGAACCCGGCCCCGACCTCAAGGAGGCCGGCGATCCGACCGCGGGTCAGCACCTTGCCGGAGGTCGGCTCCATTACGCCGCTGACCATCTTGAGCAGCGTGCTCTTGCCCGACCCGTTGAGCCCCATCAGCCCGATCGACGTGCCGACGTCGAGCTGGAAGGACACGTTGTCGAGCGCCGTGAACGTCTTGACCCGGCGGCGACCCTTGACGGCATTGACGGTGAGACGCTTCAGACCGTCGCTGTTGGAGAGCTTGAACTGCTTCGTGAGGTTCTCGACGATGATCGCGGTCGTCACGTCAGAGCCGGTCCGCGAAGTCGCCGTCGAGACGGCTGAAGATCATCTGGGCGAACGCCAGGAAGACGAAGCCAGCGGCGAGGAGAATGAACCCTCGCTCGAACATGTGGGGGGGCAGCTCCTGCTTGGCCGCGACGTGGATGTCGGGGAATGTCGTGATCCAGAAGGCTCGGTTGTTGAGCATCACCGAAGCGTTGAACGGGTTCCAGATATAGAGCTTGGCGAGCAGTGGGTGGCCAGCAAGCTTTGGTTCGATCACCGAGTAGGTGTAGATGACCGGGGCCGTCCAGCGCAGCACCACGTTGACGACCTCGACGATGTTCCCGGTATCACGCACGAAGACGTTCATCGCGCTGAGCATGATGGCCAGCGCCAAGCCATAGATCAGCGCGATGAGGAAGGCGAGCACGGCCGCGAGCCCGGCCGCTGGGTCGGGGTGCCAGCCGCAGATGAAGTCGCTGATGAGCAGCACAACGTACATCGGGAAGATGCTGTAGCAGGAGACGGCGACCGAGGCGACCGGAAACATCTCCCGCGGCATGTTGATCTTGCGCACGAGCGACTTGTTCTTGATCACGGACTTCGCCCCGGCGGACATGCTCGTCGAGAAGAACTGCATCATGATCATGCCGCTGAAGATGTGCAGCGCGCGGTTGGGCGTGTTGTGGCTGATGATCAGGTTGGCCACGAAGTAGTAGACCAGGAAGCGCACGATGGGCGTGACGTAGGACCAGGCGAGCCCGATCAGGGAGCCCGAGTAACGGACCTTGACTTCCTTGCGCGCCAACAGCCACAGCAGATAGCGACGCCGGAACACGTCCCTCAGGCCGCGAACCTGTCGAGGCTCCTGAAGGGGGCCCATGGCGCGGATGGCCCGCTCCGTGGTCGCTGTCACTCGTCGATACCGCCGCTCTCGATGGCCGCACCGTCCGCGAAGTGCGGACGGAGCTTGTTGTCGTACATGGACAGGGCCGACCCGATCGCCATGTGCATGTCAAGGTACTTGTAGGTTCCGAGCCGTCCACCGAACAGCACGTCCGGCTCGGCCTTGGCCAGCTCCCGGTAGGTCAGCAACTTTGCCCGGTCGTCGGCCGTGTTGACCGGATAGTAGGGCTCGTCACCCTTCTCGGCGAACCGCGAGTACTCATGGACGATGACCGTCTTGTCCTTGGGGTACCAGGTGCGCTCGGGATGGAAGTGTCGGAACTCGTGGATCCGAGTGTATGGCACATTCTCGTCCGCATAGTTCATCACCGAGCAGCCCTGGAAGTCGCCGACGGGCTTGACCGATACGTCGAGGTCGACCGTCCGCCACGAAAGCTCCCCGGCCGAGTTGCCGAAGTAGGCGTCCAGCGGTCCGGTGTAGACGATCGGGACCTTGCCGACGTAGTCGGATCGCACGTCGAAGAAGTCGGTGTTGAGCCGGACCTCGATGTTGGGGTGGTCGACCATCCGCTCCAGCCAGGCGGTGTAGCCGTCGACCGGGAGCCCTTCGTACTTGTCGTTGAAGTAGCGGTTGTCGAAGTTGTAGCGCACCGGCAGCCGGCTGATGATGTCGGCCGAGAGCTTCGTCGGATCGGTCTGCCACTGCTTCGCCGTGTAGCCGCGGATGAACGCCTCGTAGAGCGGTCGCCCGATCAGCGAGATGCCCTTCTCCTCGAGGTTCGCGGCGGTGGCGCTGTCGAACTCGGTCGCCTGCTCCGCCACCAGGGCGCGCGCCTCGTCGGGGGTCATCCACTTCCCGAAGTACTCGCAGATCGTCGCGAGGTTGATCGGCATCGGGTAGACCTTGCCCTGGTAGATCGAGAAGACCCGATGTTGGTAGTTGGTGAACGACGTGAACCGGTTGACGTACTCCCAGACCCGGTCGTTCGACGTGTGAAAGAGGTGGGCGCCGTACTGGTGGACCTCGATGCCGGTCTCGGGCTCGGGTGCGCTGTAGGCGTTGCCGCCGACGTGGTGACGCCGGTCGAGGATCAGCACCTTCAGCCCGAGGTCCTTGGCGCATCTCTCGGCGATGGTCAGCCCGAACAGTCCGGAGCCCACAATTACGAGGTCTGTAGTCACATGCTCTCCTGGTCAAAGGTCGGATCGAGTCTAATCGAGACTTGCCCGTTGGCCCCTTCGCCGCTCTCCCCGCAGAGCTATCCATCGACGGTACGACGCCCGGCGCAGCCGCTCCGGAACCAGCCGGTACGTGCCCCTAACGGCTATATTGCGCACAAACTGCACCCGCGACGTGAATCCCAGGGCGTGCAGCCGCCGTTGCAGCTCCCACTCGGACTTGAGCAAGGTCACACCGCCGCGCCGGGCATAGGCCCCGGCCCCGACCCGGTAGAGCACCAGCGGCTCCTCGATGTTGGCCACCTGCGCACCGTGTTGGATCATCTTCGCGAACAGCAGATAGTCCTCCATCAGCGGCAGGCTGCGGTAGCCACCGACCTTCTGCACCATGGTCTTGCGATAGACGATCGTCGGGTGGTTGAAGGGCTGGTGGAACCTCGAGTAGCGGATGATCTCGGCGGCCTCGAGCGGTGGCACCCGCCGGCCCACGATGTCGTCCGCGGACGTGCCGAACTCCAGCAGCGACGAGCCCACCAGGTCGGCGCCGCACTCGACGACAGGGATCTGCTTCTCGAAGCGGTGCGGGACGGCGATGTCGTCGGCATCCATCCGGGCGACGATGTCGTGGGCACAGGCGGCCAGTCCGGCGTCGAGTGCCGGCCCCAGGCCGACGTTCACATCGAGCGGGAGCAGTCTGGCGGGCACCGGCGAACCGTCGATGAGCATGTCGATCGTGTCCGCGAGCCGGGCGGGCACCGGCCCGTCCTGCACGAGCACAACGTCATCCGGACGGCGGGTCTGCTGGTGCACCACCGAACGGAAGGCCGCCTCGAAGTACGCCGGGTCGTCGCCACGCCAGACGCTCATGAGCAGGCTGAAGGGCTCAGTCATCGCGCTGTGCCCGATTCGTCGCCGCAGGCGTCGGTCAGCCCGGCGAGGACGTCGGCAGTGGGCCTCGGCCCGGCTCTCAGACCGTCGCGAATCCCACGCAGCAGCCCGCCGACGAGGGTTCCTCGGTCGGGTGAGGACCGCATGGTGCGCACCCATCGGGCGAGGGTGGCGCCGCCGTATCCCACCTTTTCGGTCGGGTTGAGTCCTCGGGACCGGGTGAACAGCCACACCTTGTTGCGGACCTCGTAGTAGAACCGGGCCCCCGGGTCTGCGTCCGTGGAGCCGAACGACCGGGTCTTGTGGACCACGACCGATGCCGGGCACCACAGGCCGACGTTTCCCCGGATCAGCCTCGTGGTGAACTCGAAGTCGTCGTTCCAGAGGAAGTAGTCGGCCAGCGGCAGGCCGCGGCGTCGTACGACGCCCGCATCGACGAGCACCGAGACGAAGGAGGCGGACCGGATCGGCAGACACCCGGACTCGGCAGCCCGGTCGTTGTCGAGGCTGCTCGCACCCGGTCTCGGACGTGGCGTGTTCATGGGGTGGTCGCGGCCGTCGGTCCACACCACCCGGCTGGCGACCAGCGCCGGCACCCGCGCCGGGTAGCCGTCGCGGGCGGCCAGCAGCTCCTGCAGCGCGGTCGGCCTCGGCACCGTGTCGTCGTCCATCAGCCAGAGGGCATCGCACGACGCATCCCGCAGGGCGTGCCTGATGCCGAGCGAGAAGCCACCGGCTCCACCGGAGTTGCGGGTTGCCCGCACCACGTCCACGGAGGGGAACTTCCGACTCAGCAGCTCGGCGGTGCCGTCATCGGAGGCGTTGTCGACCACCACGACACGGTCCGCGGGGAGGGTCTGGCTGAGCGTCGCGCGCAGCGCTTCGGCGAGCAGCTCGCGTCGGTTCCAGGTGACGACAACAGCGACGACGACGGCGGGGTTCTGCGACACACCGCACCTTATCGTCAGCAGCTCCCGGTCAGGTCCGAGGTGTCGTTGGCCGCGTAGCTCTCCTGGTAACTGTCCCGGTTGCCGAGCGACGCGGGTGGCTTGGTGGGGTGGCCTGGGGAGTGCCCGGACCCGGCTGCCACCGACTTAGCGATCGCCGACGTGACCATGTGGCGAATCAGGGCCCAGTCCGGGTTGCCGTCGTCGATCTTCGGCGGCACGAACGACACACTGGTGACCGGCAGCTGGCGCGCCTTGAGACCGAGCTCGACGAACGTGTGGATCTCGCTCGCCGGGATCGACGTGGACAGGATCTCCTTGCCCGCCGATGCGATCGCACCGAACTTCGTCAGCACGGTCTCGGGGTTGAGCTGGTGCAGCATGGCGTTCAGGACGCATTTCTGCCGAGCCATCCGGGAGTAGTCGCTCGACCAGGCGCGGCTGCGGGAGTACCAGAGCGTCTGGTATCCGTCGAGGCGCTGCTTGCCGGTGTGGATGTGCCCGGTGATCTTGCCGCCGATGCCGCCGATCGGCACCTCCTGGTGCACGTTGAGCACAATCCCGCCGAGGGCGTCGACGAGGGACTGGAAGCCTCGTAGGTCGACCATCGCGTAGTAGTTGATCCGCAGCCCGGTGATCTGCTCGATGGCCTGCGTGGTCGCCAGGATGCCCGGGTCCTTGACGCCGTGGAACAGGTCGGCGTGGTCGGTCGCCCAGGTGTAGACCGCGTTGAGGTAGCACTCCTCGGCGCAGTTGAAGCCGTGCGGGAACTGCTTGGCCATGACGCTCCCCTTCGGGAACGGTACGTCGGCCATGTTGCGAGGGAGCCCGAACAACACGGTCCGGCCGGTGTTCTGGTCGATGCTGGCCACCGTCATGCTGTCGGGACGCAGCCCGACCCGGTCGGCGCCCGCATCTCCGCCGAGCAGCAGCACGTTGTAGCGCCCGTCGTGGGATGCGGTCACCTGTGTGTGGGTGAACACCGTCTGGATGAAGTCTCGCTGGACGGCGACGAGCTGGCTGGCGTAGAGCAGCACCCCCGTGAGCGAGAGACAGAGCACCCCGTTCAGGGCGGTCATCGCGAGCCGGTGGTTCTGCTGAAGACCGAGGGGACGGGCGATCCGCCACGCGTCGATCATCAACAAGGCCCAGCCGACGGCGTACCCGATCAGCCCGAAGCGGAGCAGGCCGAGGAACCACACGTTCGTGAACAGCTTCAGGATCTCGTCTCGGGAGACGAGCAGAGTCAGCACCATGACCAGGGCGAACAGCAGCGCCACGGCATAGGCCCGCAGCGCGTAGCGGCCCACCCGCTTGTTGCCCGCCGCGACCTGCGCCGAGCCCGGCGCCACGACGGTCATCAGCATCAGGGTGACGGCTCGCCGGAAGCGGATGTTCGCCGCGCGGGCGGCGACGGCCCTGGTGGGGACAGACGGGATGGGGGCAGGCATGGGCTTTAGTATCGCCAGCCCCACTGGCAACTCTGGTCACGACCCGCCGACCCTCTGGCATTTCGGTCCGAGAGCGCTTGACTCCGCGCCAGATGTCAAGCAAACTTGTCACATGACAAGGAAGCTTGACACTGAGGCTCACCCCCGCGACCCCCTGCCGATCTGATGCGCAACGACCTCAGGGAGCGCCGCTCCGCCCAGGGCATCTCTCAGGCCGACCTCGGTACGGCGATGGGCGTCTCGCGGCAGACGATCAACTCGATCGAGACCGGCCGCTACCTGCCGTCACTCCCCCTGGCGCTCTCGCTGGCGCGCTACTTCCGCACGACTGTAGAGGAGATCTTCGATGCCGAACCAACAGACCGCTGAGCCGATCCGTTCCCGCAGGATCCTGACGCTTCCCCTCGTGTGCGTCGCCATCGGGGTCGTCTACGTGGTCGCCGGACTCGCAGGTGGACAGACCGCCTTCGCCGTCACCGGTGCCGTCGTGATGTTCGGCCTCGCGGGCGTGCTGCTGCTCGTACGACGGCGCAGCGAGACCGTGCAGGCGCTGCTCGACCGGCGCGACGAGCGCATCAACGGGCTCGACCTGCAGGCGACCGCCGCGACCGGCGTCGTCCTGATCGTGCTCATCCTCGCGGCGTTCGTGATCGAGATCGCCAGAGGCGAGAGTGGGGCGCCGTACGACTGGCTCGGAGCCATCGGCGGACTCGCCTACGCGGTCGCGTTCCTCGTCCTGAGGCTACGCCGCTGATCCACCCGCGAGCCGGGACTGGGGCGCGCGCCGCATCCGGGTCCGCAGCGCGATCAGCCCTGCCGGGTAGCGTGATCGAATGGCAGAGCAGCACAACCCGAACGACCCACGCTACGACTGGCTCTATTCGGGCCAGTCCGACGCGCCGGGTCAGGAGGACGGCACGCCCGCCGAGGACCATCCCGACGGCCGTGAGCCTCCGGAGTCTGACCACACCCGGATGCTGCCCCGTCCGTCCCGCTCCGCCGGTGCGTCGCCGGCGCCGCCCACAGCGGCGGCCGGCCAACCCCAGTCCAGCACCGACGCGGCGCAGCAACCGGTCACCTCGTTCGGGGGGACCTACCCGCGTCGTGACCCCGCGCCCTCACCGGTCGGCGCGGGCGGGGCTCCTCCCCGGACCGGCCCACCGGTCGCCGGCCCGCCTCCCGCTGGGTCGTCGACCGCCCGCTACGCGCAGCCCACCACGGCCCGCGCCGGGTCCGGAGCCGCCGGTCCGCCCGGTGGGCCTCCCGGCCGCGGTTACGCTCCCCCGTCCGCGCCATCGACGCCGAGGTCGCCGACGGCTCCGCCTGGGGGTCGCAAGCGCAAGGTGCGTTGGGTCCGCATCGTGCTCGTCCTGCTGGCTGCTTGGTTGCTCTTCCTGGTCGTGGTGCCGATCTATGCCTGGAGCCAGGTGAGCAAGGTCGACGCCGAGCCGAGCGGAGCGCGGCCGGCGGACGGCCCGGGGACGACGTACCTGCTGGTCGGCTCCGATAGCCGAGCCGGCCTCACCAAGGCCCAGCGCGGCTCGCTCGGGACCGGAGCCGCAAGCGGTCAGCGCACCGACACGATCATCATGCTGCACGTCACCGACGGCAGCGGGCCCAACATCATGCTGTCGATCCCGCGTGACTCCTACGTCGACATCCCGGGTCACGGCAAGAACAAGATCAACGCGGCCTACTCGTTCGGCGGGCCCAAGCTGCTCGTGCAGACGGTCGAGCAGGCCACCGGCGTCCGAGTGGATGACTACGTCGAGATCGGTTTCACCGGGGTCGTGGACGTCGTCGACGCCGTCGGCGGCATCACCGTGTGCCCGAAGACGTCGATCGTGGACCCGAAGGCCGGCAACCTCAAGATGAAGGCGGGCTGCCAAGAGGTCAACGGGCATGTCGCGCTCGACTACTCGCGTTCGCGCGCGTTCCCGCTCGGGGACATCACTCGCACCCTCCACCAGCGAGAGGTCATCGCCGCCACCGGCTCTGCGGCCGCGTCCTGGAAGACGATCGTCCTGCCGTGGCGCTACTGGAACGTCAACATGGCGGGCGCCAACTCGGTCCGGGTCGGAAACAACGTCGGACCGTTCGCATTCGCGAGGTTCGCGTGGGCGATGGCGCACAGCAGCGGCTCGGGAACCCGTCGCTGCGTGGTGCCGTTCTCGAGCCTGGGTACGTCGACCAGTGTCGGCTCCGTCGTGACCTGGGACACCACGAAAGCGAACGCGATCTTCAACCACATCGCGTCCGACGACACCTCTGCCATCAAGTGCCGGGCCCAGTAAGACGACATCGCGCCGGGGCCGACTGCCGCCGACCTCTGTTGGTCCACGCGCCTCGCAACGGGCTTGAACCACAAGCAAAAGGCGCAGTGACGCGGCAGCTTCCCAGACGGTCAGGTTGACGTGGCGCCGCACCCTTGGGTTGGTGAACGTGGATACATCGCGGACGAGTGCAGGACGCGCCAGCCAACAGCAGCAACACGAAAAACTCGTGCCGTCACTGCGCCGTTGCCTCTGACGGAGGAGCCATCGCAACGACTCACGTCCCCAGGAAGCACGCGACCTCGGGACTCACGGTCGGCCGCGAGCCCGGTCACGGGCCTTGAGGACCGCACCCATGGCCTTCGCCGTCGCGGGGTTCTTGCCGGCGAGCTCCGCGACCTTGCGCTGACCGCGGAAGACCGCGTCCTTGGTGGCGTTCGCCAGGTCCGCCATGGTGTCGTCGTCCTCGGTCAGCGACCTACGACGCTGCCACCAGGCGGTGGCGAACCGTTCCGAGAGCAGGGCAAGGGCGTCGAGACTGGCCTCGAGCAGCTCGGCGTCGGTGGCGTCGTCGGGACGGCGGCCCTCCCGGAGCCGCGGCCGGAGCTCGGCCAGGTCCCCGGTCACTGGGTATCGCCGCGACGCGAGCACCGAGATGATCTCCTCGGCGCGGGCGGTCACCCAGTCGAGTTCGTCCGCGGGCAGGGTGAAACGCGCCGGCTCGGTCCGCTTCGCCAGCATCGGGGCCAGGTTCTCTTTGATGACCTTCGCGTAGAGCCGCCGGCTGAGCCGGCCGTCGAGCCGCTCGTTGACGCGTCGGATGACCTCGGTGCCCGCCACGCCGACCGTCTCATTGGTCCAGTGGGGATCCTGGGTGAGGATCGCCGGGTCGAAGCCGATGACGCCGGCGAAGCGGTGGAGCAGCTTCTCCGGCGGCGCCGGGCTGTGCGGGACCGTGACCAGGTGAATCCGGCCGGCGGGCACCCCCGCCTCCCAGGTCTCGCAGATCCGCACGATGTCCTGCCGCTGCCAGAAGCTCCTTCCGGGGTTGACGGCGCTCCGTCCGGGGTCGCGGAGCCCGTCGACGAACTCCGGCCAGGTCCAGGTCTGGTCGTTCTTCACGTCCTCCTGCCAGCCGGACACCACGACTCGGCCGAGGTCGCGCACCGTCACCACGACGCGAACCTCCGAGTCAGGGAACGACCGGACGGCCCGCCGTACCTGCTTGATGGTCGACAGGCTGAGCCACTCCACCGAGACCAGCGCTGTGGGGTGCCCACACGCGTTGATCGCCTCCGCGAGCGCCGGCCAGGCACCCACCATCCGCTTGTCCTCCGCCTCCTGCGGGCGTCGGCCCTGAAGGTCCCAGACCGCCAGGCTCTGCGGCGGCTCGCCCTGGGCGCCGGTGAACTCGACGCCATGGTCACGAAGCTGGGACCGGTTGGCCCGGAAGAGGTTCTGCAGGTACGTCGTCCCCGTCTTGTGCAGCCCGATGTGCAGGTAGACCACGTCTGGGGCGTGCCTCACCGGCCGGCTCCCTCCGCGGCGGCCCGCACCGCCGCACCTTTCTCGTGAGCCGACTCGGCCAGCCGGCGCTGGTAGTCGAGCATCGCTTCGGTGAGCCGCTCGTCGCCGATGGCGAGCATCCGGACGGCCAGCAGGGCGGCGTTGCGGGCGTTGCCGATCGCCACCGTCGCGACCGGGACTCCGGCGGGCATCTGCACGATCGAGAGCAGCGAATCCATCCCGTCGAGATAGCGCAGCGCCACCGGAACCCCGATGACGGGCAGCGGGGTGGCGGCGGCGAGCATCCCCGGCAGATGCGCGGCACCGCCGGCTCCGGCGATGATGACCTTGATTCCGCGGCGGTGGGCCGAGGCGGCATACTCCAGCATCTCGGCTGGCATCCGGTGCGCCGACACCACGTCGGCCTCGAAGGCGATGCCGAACTCCTCGAGCACCGAGGCCGCCTCCCCCATCGTCGGCCAGTCGGAGTCGGACCCCATCACGACGCCGACGCGCGCCTCACCGGTTGCGCTCATGAGTCTCACCCTAACGATCCGTCACCCTTCGAGGCGCGACTCAGCGGCGTCGCCGCCGCTCTCCGCCGCGAGGCTGCCGTCGAACCAGCCCGCCGCATGCCGGGCCCGCCCGCGCACGTCCGCGAGGTCGCGGCCGTAGGCGGTGACGTGGCCGACCTTGCGACCCGGCCGGACCGACTTGCCGTAGAGATGGACCTTGATCCCGGGATCTCGCGCCTGCACATGCGGGTAGCCGTCGAAGAGCGTGCGGGCCGCTCCGCCGAGGATGTTGACCATCACCGTCCACGGCGCACGCGCGCTGGGCGTACCGAGTGGGAGGTCGAGCACCCCCCGCAAGTGGTTCTCGAACTGGCTCGTCACGGCGCCGTCGATCGACCAGTGCCCGGTGTTGTGTGGTCGCATCGCCAGCTCGTTGACGAGGATCCGGCCGTCGCGGGTCTCGAACAGCTCGACGGCGAGGATCCCGGTGACGTCGAGCTCGGCGGCGATCCGCATCGCGGCTCGCTCGGCCGTCACGGCCAGGTCGGTGTCGAGGCCCGGTGCCGGGGCGACCACCTCGACGCACACGCCGGCACGCTGGACGCTCTCGACGACCGGGTACGCCGCCTGCTGGCCACTCGGGGCCCGCGCCACCAGGGCCGACAGCTCTCGGGCGAAGTCGACCTGCTCCTCGGCGAGCAACCGGCTACCCGCGGGCAGAGCGCCGAACACCTCGGCGAGCCGCCGCTCGTGGTCCACGAACCAGACCCCCTTGCCGTCGTAGCCACCACGGGCCGCCTTGAGCACGACAGGCAGCCCGTCGGCGGCCGCCGCGAAGCCCAGCACGTCCTCAGCCGTGCTCACGACGGCATAACGGGGGCACGGGAGGCCGAGAGCCGTCAGCCGTTCGCGCATGACGATCTTGTCCTGGGCGTGCACGAGGGCCGACGGACCGGGCCGGCAGGCCACGCCCGACGTCACCAGGTCCTCGAGGTGCGAGGTCGGCACGTGCTCGTGGTCGAACGTGACGACGCTGCACCCGGCCGCCCAGCGGCGTAGCACGTCCAGATCGGTGTAGTCGCCGACAGTCGTGTCGGGAATGACCTGGCTCGCGGCTTCCGCTCCAGGCTCGGCGAGCAGCTTGAGCGGCACGCCGAGGCCGATCGCCGCCTGCTGCAGCATGCGGGCGAGCTGACCTGCGCCGACGACACCGACCACCGGGGTTTCCACGGCGGCCAGAGTAACGGTTAACCTTGAGAGCGCCGGTGGCACGAGTCCGTCACCGGCTCTTTCGAGCCCTGAGGAGCAGCCGTCGTGCTTCATCGCGTGCGGGCCCTGGCTCCCGAGGCCGTGAAGTTCGGCCTCGTCGGGGCCCTCGGGTTCGTCGTCGACGTGGGGTTGTTCAACCTGCTGCGCTTCGCCGGGAACCCGGGCGTCCTCGAGCACAAGCCGCTCACCGCCAAGGCGATCTCCGTGACCGTGGCGACCGTCGTCACCTACTTCGGCAACCGGCACTGGACCTGGCACGACCGGGCGCGGGGCGCTCGGCATCGCGAGGCGATCCTCTTCTTCGTCTTCAACGGACTTGGCATGGCTATCTCCCTGGCCTGCCTGGGCATCTCCCACTATGTGCTCGGGCTGCACTCCGTGCTGGCGGACAACGTCTCGGCCAACCTCGTCGGCCTCGGGCTGGGCATGGTCTTCCGGTTCTGGAGCTACCGCACGTTCGTCTTCACGGGGGGGAAGTCGGAGCCACCCGCTCCCCGCGAACAGGTCCGGGCCGGCAGCCGCGGCTGACCCTTCAGGCAGGCTCGCGAAGATCAGTGGCCACCTGGCATGGTGCTCAGCGGCGTCGCTCCGCCGGGGGCGCTCGGCGGACCAGCATGCGGAAGCTGGCCCGAGTAGGCCTTGACGTCGGAGAGGAAGGTCGTGCCGAAAGCCAGCGATGGCAGCGTCTTGCCGTCACGGGTCACCCGGATGCTCGGGCAGGCGGGGATATCGGCCTTCCAGGTGTGACCCTCGGCGGTGAACGTCACCGTGACGTCGCCGTATCGGGTGGGGATCATCGGGCAGGGCACATCACCGAGCGTGTCGACCTTCAGCGCGTTGAACTCGCGGGCCAGCCGCACCGCCGCCGTACCGGTCAGCACCTTCTCGGCCGGGGTCCCGCCCGGTGCGAGACTCCACGCCACGACCGCCTTGGTCACGTCCAGCGGCACCACCTCTGCGGCCGGTCGCGGCGGCTGGGCCAGCGCGAGCGCGTAGGCGCCGATGGCCGAGGACGACGGTCCGGTCGCGGCGACGACGAGGAAGAGGTCGCCGACCGCGATGCCGGTGGGCGGCTGCTGGGCGCGGAAGGCCAGGAAGTGCGACATCACCGCCGGCGATCCGCCGGACGACCCGGTCGATCCCGACCCGTCGCTGTCGAGCGCCGGGGCATGCTGCCGCAGCCAGCCGAGCACCGAGGACGCGGACTGGTCGACCGTCCAGAACTTCGTCGAGACTGTCGGGGTGCCCGAGAGGCCGGGCGAGACAGGAAGCCGATCAAGAGCCTTGCTCGGCGCATGCACCGATGCCGTGGCGCCGGCCGGGACCTCGACGTGGGTCAGCAACGACGCCGCGTAGGACTCGGCCGAGACGCGAGACTGCCCGCCGGTGTTCGAGGAGCTCGGACTCCCCGGGGCTGTCGAGGGCGTCGCGGTGCCACAGGCGGCGACGGCGAGCGGGATCGCGACCAGGGTGGTGGCCAGTCGAGAATGTCTCATGCGTCCTTGGACGGAATCCCGGTCACCTGGGTTCCCCCACCCGTTTGATGGCCACCGGGAGGACCATCCCGAAACCGCGCAATGCTCGCTCGCTCAGCGGGCGCTGGGAGTAGCCCTCGACGTCGTGGAGCGCCTCCGCCGTGGCCGTGTCACAGATGACCCGGTTGCGCCGGGCCACGCCCGTGAGCCGGCTCGCGAGGTTGACGCGGGATCCGAAGACATCGCCGAGTCGCATGACGATGGGACCGGTCGCCAGCCCGACATGGACGTCGGGAAGGGTCGGATCGCCGCCGATCTGCTCGACGATGTCCGACGCGATGTCGACGCCGATGCGCGGGCCGGCCGCGATGAACAGCACCGAGTCTCCGAGGGTCTTGATGACGCGTCCACCGCGTGCCGTCACCAGGTCCGAGCAGACCGACTCGAAGCCCTCGACCACGTCGGCCAAGCGATGCTGGTCGACGTCGGTGGACAGTCGCGTGAAGCTGACCAGGTCGGCGAACCCGACGGTGGCCGTCTGGGTGTGCAGGTTGCTGTCGCTCGCACCCAGCGCCTCGACCCGGCCGACGGCTGCGGCCAGGTGCCGCCGCCAGGCGTAGGTCATCAGCCGCTCGAACGACGGCTCGATGGCGCGCACGAACTCCAGACCGGTCGTCAGCCGCGAGCCGGTGCCCTGCCCGGCGCGCTCGAGTGTCTCCACTCGCTCCGTCAGCGTCGAGACCTGCCAGTCGGCGAGCCGGGCCATCGTGTTGCCGACGGCCCGGGTGAGCCGCACGGCCGTGTCGAAGTCGAGCGTCCCGCCGGCCACCAGGTCCTTCAGCATGGCCATCGCGTCGACGTCGGCCTGGGTGAAGGCGGCGGTCTCCCCCGCATCGGCGAACCCGAGGGCGCGCCACAGCCGGCGTGCCTCGTCCGCGGAGGTCCGGCCGGAGTCCATCAGCTCGGCCGAGGTCAGGCTCGGCGACTCCCCCAGGATCTCCCGCTCGAGGTCGTCCCGGGTCGGAAGCGGCAGCGGCTCGGGCGCGTCGCCTCCCCCTTCGACCGGGCTCACGTGGTCGGCGGCAACGCCGACCTCGGGGTGCCGTCCTCGTCGGAGCCGTTGTGCGTCCCGAAGATGAGGTTGGTGATCGTCACCTGCAACAGCTCGACGTCGGGCACGTCGTGCAGCACGGAGTTGCCTTCCTCACTGGCATCGGAGATCACCAGCGTGCCGCATCCCACCAGCCGGTCGACGAGCCCGCGCTCGTAGCTCACCTGGTTGATGCGTTGGAGCGGGATGTCGCGGCCCCGCCGGACGAGGATGCCCGAGCGGTTGATGAGTCGCCGGTTCGTGACGGTGTAGGAGGCAGAGAACCACTCGACGAACCGACGTAGGGAGTAGGCGATGAGGATCGCTGCCGCGACCACGAGCACGACGCCCAGCAGGATCGGGTGGGCCGAACCCGACGGCAGCACGGCGATCAGGAAGCCCGCCGCGGCGCAGGTGAGGATCAGCACGAGGACTGGGGCGATGAGCGCCTTCCAGTGGGTCCGAGTGCTGACAATGACGTGCTCGCCAGGAGACAACAGCTTCGGCGAGATTCCCATTCGTCCTCCTACGACAACCGCGGGATCTGTGTGACGTGCAGCATGTGCTCGTCAGCGCACGGTCGACGTTGGGCGGTCCGGTGCGCTGACAGCATTGATGGTGTCACGCCTGACGCCGCACGTGCAGGACATCGCCCGCACCGAAAACCTGCGTCCCGGAGCCGGTCTCCACCACCAGCCGCCCCGACTCGTCGACCGCGCTGGCGCGGCCTTCGACGGGTGGGTGCCCAGGAAGCTCCACGCGCACCTGCCGCCCGATCGTGACGCATGCGGAGCGGTACGCCGTCAGGAGCCGTTCGCTCGGCGCTCCCGCGCCGGCCTCCCATTCGGCGAGCAGGCCGTCGAGCCGACGCAGGATCGCCTTGACCAAGGTCTGCCGGTCGGCCACCTTGGCGGACTCGAGAGTGAGCGACGTGGCTTGCTCCACGGGAAGCTCCGCCCGGGTCATCGACACGTTGAGGCCCATCCCGATGACCGCAGCAGGACCACCCGGACCCTCCACCCGCTCGACAAGCACACCAGCGAGCTTGCGCTCCCCCACCACGACGTCGTTCGGCCATTTCAGTCCCGCCGGGACCTCGGCGAGCTGCTGGACCGCCGCGGCGACGGCGAGGCCGGCGAGCAGCGGGACCCACGGCCAGCGCGCCACCACGACGCCTGCAGGGCGAACGAGAACGGACATGGTGACCCCAGCCCGCGGCGGCGCCGTCCACGTCCGGTCCAGTCGACCCCGACCGGCCGTCTGGTGCTCCGCGACGAGCACGAGCCCGTCACCGTCCTCGGTTCGGGCCCGGTCTGCCAGCGTCGCATTGGTCGACGGGTCGGCAGCGACCACCTCGACCTCGGTCCATCGAGATCCGGCCCCCGTCAGGGCACGAGCCAGCGCTCCGGCATCCAAAGGGGGCCTGCTGAGGTCGTCGTACGCGGGGGTCATCAGGGCTCACGCTACGCACCGATGCTGGCCTGCAGGCAGTCGGCCGCTTCATCGGCCAAGGGCTTGTCGGCCACCACCTGTCGGAGCATGCTGAGGGGATGTCGAGCGCCGTCGACCGGAGGCCAACGGTTTCGAGCGCCATGCTGGCTGCCGTTCTGGGCCCGGGAGCCTCTTCTACGGCGCCTACACTTCGAAGATGCTGGCGCTGCGGGTCAACGGACTTCCCGCCTGGCTCTGGCTGGCGGCGAGCGGGTTCACGATCGGGGCGCTGATCGCCGTCCGCTGAGGAGCCGCGTGCACCTGGAGACCGCCATCCGCGGCGGAGCGGGCCCGGTCTGCCGAGCAGTCGGCGCCGCGTGCCTGCTCGGGCACCCACGCTACGCTGCCCCTCGTGACTGACATCGACATCCACACCACTGCCGGGAAGGTCGCCGACCTCGGAGCAAGGCTCGACGAAGCCGTTCACGCCGGGTCGCAGCGGGCGATCGAGAAGCAGCATGCCAAGGGCAGGCAGACGGCTCGGGAGCGTGTCGAGCAGCTGCTCGACGACGGGTCCTTCGTCGAGCTCGACGAGCTGGCCAGGCACCGTTCGACGAACTTCGGGCTGGAGAAGAACCGCCCCTACGGTGACGGCGTCGTGACCGGCTACGGCACCATCGACGGACGTCAGGTGTGCGTGTTCTCGCAGGACTTCACCATCTTCGGGGGGAGCCTCGGCCAGGTCTACGGCGAGAAGATCTGCAAGGTGATGGACCTTGCGATGAAGACCGGCTGCCCCATCATCGGCATCAACGAGGGCGCCGGAGCCAGGATCCAGGAGGGCGTCGTGTCCCTCGGCCTCTATGGCGAGATCTTCCGTCGCAACGTGCACGCATCCGGTGTCATCCCGCAGATCTCCATGATCATGGGGGCCTGCGCCGGCGGCCACGTCTACTCCCCCGCCGTCACCGACTTCACGATCATGGTCGACGGCACGTCGAGGATGTTCATCACCGGTCCCGACGTCATCAAGACCGTCACCGGGGAGGACGTCACCATGGAGGAGCTCGGCGGCGCTCGCACGCACAACACCAAGAGCGGCAACGCCCATTACATGGCCTCCGACGAGGAGGACGCGCTCGAGTATGTCAAGACGCTGCTGTCGTTCCTGCCGCAGAACAACCACGAGTTCCCCCCGGTCTACGAGGCAGATACGGATCTCGAGGTGACCGACGAGGACCGTTCGCTCGACTCCCTGGTTCCCGACTCGCCCAACCAGCCTTACGACATGCACACCGTGATCAGGGCCGTGCTCGACGACGACGACTTCCTGGAGGTGATGGAGCTCTACGCCCCCAACATCGTGGTGGGGTACGGCCGGGTGGAGGGTCGCTCGGTCGGGGTTGTCGCCAACCAGCCCCTCCAGTTCGCCGGGACGCTCGACATCAACGCGTCGGAGAAGGCGGCTCGATTCGTGCGGACCTGCGACGCCTTCAACATCCCGGTCCTCACGTTCGTGGACGTTCCCGGCTTCCTGCCCGGCACCGACCAGGAGTGGAACGGCATCATCCGGCGTGGCGCCAAGCTGATCTTCGCCTACGCCGAGGCAACGGTCCCGCTCATCACCGTCATCACTCGCAAGGCCTACGGCGGCGCCTACGACGTGATGGGCTCCAAGCACCTCGGTGCCGACATGAACGTCGCCTGGCCAACCGCCCAGATCGCTGTCATGGGGGCCCAGGGCGCCGTCAACATCCTTTACCGGGGCGAGCTGGCCGACGCCGACGATCCCGAGGCTCGGCGCGCCGAGCTCATCACCGACTACGACGACACGCTCGCGAACCCTTATCTCGCGGCGGAGCGGGGCTACGTCGATGCGGTCATCTTCCCCCATGAGACGCGGGGCGAGATCGTCCGGTCGCTTCGCCTGCTGCGCAACAAGCGCGAGGTGCTGCCCCCCAAGAAGCATGGGAACATCCCGCTATGACCGAGGTCGTGGTGGTCTCCGGTGAGCCCTCCGACGACGAGCTCGCGGCGCTGGTCGCTGTGCTCTCCGGCCGGTCCCGCGGCGCGGTCGCCGCGGACGCCGAGACGTCGCCCGAGCGCACCGCGTGGTCGGATCCCGCCCGGCGGCTGAGGCAACCGGTGCATCCCGGGCCGGCCGGCTGGCGACGGCTGAACCTGCCGCGCTGACCTTCACCATCGTCGTGACAGGGCTGGGTTAGTGTCTCCCCATGACGCCCCTACCCGACGAGCCGACGGTCGAACGCCCGGTTGACCTGGTTGCCGAACGCTACGTCGCCGACTACGCGGCGTCCGACCCGGTGGTGGCCAGCTATCTCGGCATCCCCGGTTACGACCACCTGCTCACGGACCTCTCCCACGATGGATACCAGCAGCGCGACGAGCTCACGCGTCGTGCCTATGCGGCCATGCGGGACGTGGAGCCGTCCGACGAGCGCGAACAGGCGGCGAAGAGCTCGTTCCTCGAGCGGATGGCCGTCGAGATCGACCAGGCCGAGGCGCGAGCACCGCAGAGCCGGGTCAGTGTCATCACCAGCGAGCTGCACAGCATCCGGGGCTCGTTCGACCTGATGCCGAAGACGTCCCCTGACGACTGGTCGAACATCTCGGCGCGCCTCGGTGCCGTGCCGTCGGCGCTCGACGACTACCGCCGGACGCTCCTCGAGTGCGCGGACGACGGCTACGTGAGCGCGAAGCGCCAGATCGCGGAGGTCGCTGCGCAGGTCCGAGCGTGGACCGGCGAGGTCAGCGAGGGCGAGGGCTTCTTCACGGGTCTGGCCAAGGAGGCCGAGGTCCCCGACTCGCTCGCATCGGAGCTGAGCGCGAACGCCGAGCGCGCGAGTGCGGCGTACTCGGAGTTCGGTCGCTTCCTCGATCGTGACCTGCTGCCCCGCGGGTTGGACAAGGAGGCGGTCGGACGCGAGCAGTACCAGCGGGACTCGCGCTACTTCCTGGGCGCCGAGATCGACCTCGACGAGACCTACGCGTGGGGGTGGCAGGAGCTCGCTCGTATCGAGACGGCGATGGCCGAGACCGCCCGGGCCATCGTGCCCGACGCCGTGATCGCGAACGGCTCTGGCGCCGCAGCAACCGCGGCGGCCAACGCCGAGGTCATCGCGGCGGCGGTGGCTGCCCTCGACGCGGACCCGGTTCGCCGGATCCACGGCGCGCACAGCTTCCGGGCCTGGATGCAGGACGTGGCGGACCGCACGGTCACCGAGCTGGCCGGCACGCACTTCGACATTCCCGAGCCGGTACGCCGCATCGAGTGCTGCTTGGCGCCGACGCACGACGGCGGCATCTACTACACCGGGCCGAGCGAGGACTTCGTCCGGCCTGGCCGGATGTGGTGGTCGGTGCCTGAGGGCGTCGACGACTTCTCGACCTGGCGGGAGGTGACGACGGTCTACCACGAGGGTGTCCCCGGGCACCATCTCCAGGTAGCACAGACCGCCTATCGCACGCAGGTTCTCAACCGCTGGCAGCGCACCATGTGCTGGGTGTCCGGTCACGGCGAAGGTTGGGCCCTCTACGCAGAGCGGCTGATGGACGAGCTCGGCTATCTCGACGACCCCGCCGACAAGCTCGGGATGCTCGACGCCCAAGGCTTCCGGGCGGCCCGCGTGGCCGTCGATATCGGGATGCACCTCGAGCTCGAGATCCCGAAGGACAACCCGTTCGGGTTCCATCCCGGCCAGACGTGGACACCCGAGCTGGGACTCGAGTTCATGCGGCAGCACTGCCGGATGGAGGATGCCTTCATCAAGTTCGAGGTCAACCGCTACCTGGGCTGGCCGGCTCAGGCGCCGTCCTACAAGGTGGGCGAGCGGATCTGGCTGCAGGCCCGTGAAGACGTCAAGCGACGCAAAGGGTCTGACTTCGACCTGAAGGCGTTCCATCGCGCCGCCCTCGACCTGGGCTCCCTCGGCCTCGACCCCCTGCAAGAGGCCCTGGCTCGGCTGTGACGACCCGCCCTGCCGTGCAGGAGGCGCCCAGCAGGCCGCGCGGT
This sequence comes from uncultured Actinomycetota bacterium, assembly GCA_963820035.1. Classification (GTDB taxonomy): domain Bacteria; phylum Actinomycetota; class Actinomycetes; order Propionibacteriales; family Nocardioidaceae; genus JAWWPG01. Next base: position 937,034 of record CAWFYK010000002.1, read on the forward strand.
GGCCTGGTGGGGGCGCTCATCACGTCTGCCCGACCGCGTCAGTGGGTCAAGAACCTCCTGGTGCTGGCGGCGCCCGCCCTGTCCGGTCAGCTCGGCAACCTGGATGTCCTGCGCAACTCCGCCGTGGCGTTCGTGGCCTTCTGCTTCGCGGCGTCGGGGATCTACTACATCAACGACGTCCGCGACATCGCCGAGGACCGGGCCCATCCACGCAAGCGGTTCCGGCCGGTGGCCGCGGGCCTGGTGACGCCGCGGCTGGCCGTCACGGTCGGTGGGATGTCTGCTCTTCGCCGCGCTGGCGCTGTCTGCGGTGGCGACGTGGCAGCTCCTCGCGGTGATCGCGACCTATGAGGCCGTCTCGCTCGTCTACTGCCTGGCGCTCAAGGACGAGCCGATGATCGACATCGCGATCATCGCCTCGGGGTTCCTGCTGCGGGCCGTGGCGGGCGGCGCGGCCTCGAATATCTCGCTCTCCGAGTGGTTCCTGCTCGCCGCCTCGTTCGGGTCGCTGTTCATGGCCGCGGGCAAGAGGTACGCCGAGGTCGTCATGCTCAATCCCGACGGGGCTGTCACCCGGCGTTCGCTCGAGGGGTACACCCCGACGTACCTGCGCTTCGTCTGGAGCGTCTCGGCGGCTATTCTGATCATGACGTACGCCCTGTGGGCGTTCCAGATCCAGCAGTCGAACAACACCCCCTGGGCGCCGATCTCGATAGCTCCGTTCGTGCTCGCGGTGCTTCGCTACGCCGTGGACGTGGACGCCGGCAAGGCGGGCGAGCCCGAGGAGATCGCCCTGTCAGACAGGGTCCTGCAGGCGTTCGCGCTGATCTGGCTGGTCAGTCTCGGACTCGCCGTCTACACCACCTGACTGTCTCCGGTTCCAGAGGACGGTCCCGACGGAGGCACCGGCCAGGAGCAGCAGCGCAAGCCCCGGAAAGAGGATCAGCGACGTGTGCGACAGCGGGCGATAGCTGACCTTCAGGACGCCGTTGGTGCCGGCCGGCAGGTTGATGCTGACGAGCATCTTGTCGAGCGGCGAGATCGGTATCGACTTGCCGTCCAACGTCGCGACGTATCCCGGCCAGAACAGGTCACGGAAGATCAACCGGGCGCCCTTGACGCTCTTGACATGATAGGTCTGGGAGGAACGGTCGATCGCCAGCTGATGAAGGCGCGCCTTCCCCATGACATAGGTGATCCGTCCGGTCCTGGCGACCCGCCCCTTCTTGACGAACTTGTCGAAAGCCTCACCGGACTGCACCATCGTCCACTGGTTGCCTGCCAGGTCGGCGAACTCCTCTGCATGTGTGCACTCTGCACGAGGACGGTCCGGTAGCCCAGCAGGTCGATCCAAGGCTGATGCGTCGCGGGCTCCTTCCCCCAAAGTTTGGCCGCCTCGGACTTGCAGCCGTTGCCATGGGCGGGAGAGAGGCAGAAGGTCTTGAGGAACTCCTTCTGACCGATCGACGAGTACCCGGGTGCGACCCGCACATGGGCGCTGAGGTTAGAGAAGGCGCGTCCGACACCATCATTGGTCCACTCGGCCCATTGCCTGGGACTTCCCTTCCCGTTCACCGCGAACGTCGGGGTATCCGCGGGACCGAGACCGAGACCACCGGCCACCAGGACGTCTGGCACCAGATGGTCGGGAACCGCCGCGCCGCCCTGGACGCTGTCATTGACCAGGAACACCAGACCGGAGAGGACGAAGGTGCCGCCGAGTGCGACAGCGCCCGCCGCTTTGGTCCCGGCGGCCCGGAGCGCCCAGATCAGGGCCGCCACCAGGGCCGAGACACCTACCACGGCTCCCACGGCTGCCAGCCCGATGTCAGGATCCCGGGCGAAACTCAGCCAGGCCCCCCCGAGCAGCGAAGCGCCCACACCGATGAGACGAGCCCGCGAGACGACGAGCGGGGCCGCGCACGCCAGAAGACAGACGAGCACCGCGAAGAAGAACTGCACTCCGGCGAGCTGCCGTATCTGGTCCCGGACCGGGCCCATCGTGCTCGGCGCCTGAGTCAGCAGCAGCATGACGCCGCATCCGACGAGTGCCGTGATGACTCCCCTGCTTCGCAACGTCACCATCCGCCACGGCACCAGCCAGAGAACCGCCACCCCGAACCAGACAGCGAAGAAGATCGGCTTGTCGAACGACGAGTCGCCCGGGGACGTCAGCAGGTCGCCGCGCAGCCCAGGGGCAAAGAACCCCAAGATGTCCGCGAAGTTGGCCACTTCGAGATTGGTGTTGCCCAGGCCCGAGTGGCGATCGGTGTACGCGGCGGCATTCGCCAACGGGAACACCGTGAGCGCCGCGGCCCCCAAGCCTGCCAGCGCGGCGGCGGCGCGCAGGCCGAACGGCACCAGCCACTCCGCAGGCCGGTCCGTCGTCGCGTGGGTCAGCAGCGCCTCCACGGCCAGCCCGATGACCAGAGCTCCGAAGATCATCCAGGTCGAGGGCCAGCCGCTCGCGACGACGAGGAAGCTCAACACCGCGATGGCGATGCAGTGGCGGACCTGGAGTCGCCTGCCGACGCCCACCCAGGCCCACCAGAACCATGGCACCCAGGCGATGGACATCAGGCCGGGAATCCACGGGCTGGCGAGCCGGAAGAACACATAACCCGAGGTCGCGGCGGCCAAACCGGCGGCCGCCGCCCAGATTCCGGTGACCCCCAGTCGGAGGCTGACCGACGTCGTACCCACGGCGAATATCACCAGATACGCCAGCGCCCACACAAAACCGGCCAAGGCGAGATCGCTGAAATGCGCCAGCCCGATGGCAACCAGCCAGTGAGTCGGCTCGAACAGGCCATATTGGATGTCGAGCGAGAAGTTTCCGCTGTCTCCGAGGTTCGGGTCGATGAGGGGAAGCCACTCTCCATCCTGCAATCGCCGGCCGATGTCCATGAAGACAGGTGCGTACTGCAGGCGCTCGTCGAGGCTCATCCAGTAGCCGCCGTCGAAGAGCTTCAGGATCAGCATCAAGAGGGCGGTCGAACCGGCGGACAGTGCCTGCCACCGGGCGTGAAGTCTCCACCAGGGTCCGAAGGCCGCACCCACCGCCGACTGCCAGCGCGACGAAGTTGAGGCTCCACTGGCCAAGAAAGGCACCTCCCCCAAGCTCTCCATGATCATGGACATTCGAGGCCTGCACAATGCACTCGACCGCCAACCTGGAGCACATCGAACCACACGGTATAAATGCCCAATCCCGGAACCAGGAGCCTAGCAGCAGCCCGGTGAATCCTGAATAATCACCACGAACTCCTGGCTTCTATGCTTCTCCGGCTACTCGGAGACCGCCTTTTACTGCCCCGATCGACCCGTTCGCTCGCGACGTCGGGACAAGAATGTCGTCAGGCAGGCGGCTCGCGCCCGAGGACGAGCCGATGATGGACATCGCGATCATCGCCTCAGGGTTCCTGCTGCGAGCCGTGGCGGGCGGCGCAGCCTCCCACATCGCTGTCCGATGGTTCCTGCTGGCCGCCTCGTTCGGGTCGCTGTTCATGGCCGCGGGCAAGCGGTACGCCGAGGTGATGATGGTCGATCACGACGGCGGCGTGACGCGTCACTCACTGAGTCGCTACACCGCCAACCCCCTGCGGTTTGTCTGGAGCGTCTCGACGGCGATCCTGATCATGACCTATGCCCTCTGGGCGTTCCAGATCCAGCAGGCGAACAACACACCCTGGGCACCGATCTCGATGGCTCCGTTCGTGCTCGCGGTCTTGCGCTACCCCGTCGACGTCGACGCCGGACGCGTTCACGAGCCGGAGGAGATCGCCTTGTCAGACAGGGTCCTGCAAGCCTTCGCCATGGCCTGGTTGGGGTGTCTGCTCATCGCCGTCTATGTCTCCTGAGCGACGGCGGGGCGGCGCGCGCGGCGCTGCCTCGCCATCACCCACAGCGTCGCGGCGCCAAGCAGCACGATCGAGGTTGACGTCAGCACCACGAGTGCCTTGATCGACAGGGGAACCCAGGACACGGTCAGGGTGCCGTTGGTACCCGCGGGCAGGTCAACGCTGACGAGCATCTTGTGCAGTGGTCGTAACGGAATCCGCCGGCCGTCGAGGGTCGCGACGTAGCCGGGCCAGTAGAGATCACGGAACACCAGCCTGGCGCCCGTCGCGCTCCTGACGTGGTAGGTCTGCGAGGCGTTCGACAGCGCGATCGCATGCACGTCAGCCTGCCCGATAGCATGCGTCACCCGTCCCGCCACGCTGATCGGACCCGATCGCCGGTACTCCACCATCCCGACGCCACGCGAGACGAGATGCCAGTCCGGTGTCGACACTTGGTCGAAGCTCGTCTGCAGATGGCCCTTCTGGACGACCATGGTGCGATAGCCGAGTAGGTCGACGTAGGGGACCTGGGTGAGAAGTTCCGTTGCGAAGAGGTTCTTGACGGTCGAGCCGCACGCCTGGCCGTGCGACGAGGTGATGCACGCTTGGCTCCGAAAGGCCAGTTGCATGGTCGAGGAGTAGCCAGGGGCGATGCGCGCCCGCGCCGTCAGATCGGAGAACCCTCGACCGACCCCGTCGCCCTGCCAGATGTCCCAGACCACCGGCCGTTGCGGTCTGTGCGCGCTGTAGATGGTCCAGTCGGCCGCGCCGAGGTCGAACCGCCCAGCCGTGAGCCGGTCCGGCGCTTGGACGTGACTCGGATGAAGTTGGTCGTTGTAGAAACCGAAGGCGACCAGCGTCACGACGAGCGTGCCGAACGCCGCGGTCACTGCCGGCACCACGTTGGAGCGGAGGTCGCGACGAGCCGCGGCGACAAGGGCGAGAGCGGCGGCCGTGACCAGAACAATCCACGCCATTCCGCTCACGACGTCGGGGTTTCGGGCCCACATCAGCCACGTCATGACCGCGAGAGTGCCGAGGATCCCAACCGTCCGTGCTCGGCTGACCGCCCAGGGACCGGCTGAGGCCAGCGCGCAGACGGCGGCGACGAAGAAGACCTGGACACCGGAGAGCTGGCGGATCTGGTCGCGCACCGGACCGAGGGTGCTCGGGGCCTGGGTCAGCAGGAGCATCGAGATGCAGCCCGCGATCGACGCCACCAGGCCGGGCCGGCGCCAGAGGCTCCGCTCCCACCGCAGGGACCACAACACCACGACGCCGAACCAAGCGACCACATAGATCGGCCGTGCGGCGAACCGCCCGCTGCCTAACGTCAGGAGGGCGCCGTGGAGCTGTGGCGCCGCGAACGAGAGCACATCGGCGAGGTTGGCCGTCAGAAAGTTGTCGTTGCTGGTGCAAGGCTGGCGGGTGGTGAACGCGTGCGCGTGATAGAGCGGCAGCACCGTGAGGCCGGCGCTCACCACCCCGGCGAGCACGCTCAAAGCTCGCGGCAGCAGCGTGGATGCCCACGTGCGGAACGGCTCTGCGCGGTCACGCTGAACGAGGGACTCGACGAGCAGCCCGCCCACCAAGGTGCCCACGACCGACCAGGTCGAGGGCCAACCGCCGGCTACTGCCAGGTAGCTGAAGACGGCGATGCCCAGGCAGTCACGCATCCGCGCCCGCCGTTGAACGCCCACCCAAGCCCACCAGATCCACGGCACCCATGCGATCGAGATCAGGCCAGGCATCCAGTCCACGGCCAGCTTGAAGAACACCCATCCGGAGGTGGCCGCCGCGACACCCGCCGCCATCGCCCACGGCCCCGGCATCCCGAGCCGGCCGGCTGATATGAGTTGAGGTAGTCCTTCACAAACACCTCCGGAGGTGTCAGGAAGGGATCCATCAGATTCCTTCGAGGATCCGGCGTTAGCGCGCCTGGTCTTCTTGACGCCCTCCGGAGGTGGGTCGTGTTGTCTGGTTCAGTTGTTGCGGTTTCGTCTTCTACTGTGGTTGTTGCCGTCGATGTCGGCAAGACCTCGTTCGCGTTGTCTGTGACCGACGTGGCGCGGACTCGGCTGTTCGGTTCGGTCGACTTCGCGATGACGGCCACGGGTCTGGCGGAGGCCGTTGGGTGTGTTCGTGCCGTGCTGCCTGCCGCCGATGTTCCGGTGAGGGTCGGGGTCGAGGCGACACCGTCGGCGTGGCCGGCGGGTTGGCTGGTCGTGGAGCTGAACCCGGCTCATGTCGGGGAGCAGCGGCGGGTTCAGGGTCGTCGTCGGGTGAAGACCGACGCGATCGATCTGGCCGCGATCACCGAGTTGGTGCTGGCTGGCCGCGGGTATCCGGTCGCCGGCGGTGACGAGGTGATCGGACGGCTGACCGCCTGGGCTGCGCACCGGACCCGTCGGGTGGCGGTCAGGACGGCCACCAAGAACCAGTTGCTGGGGCAGCTGGACCGGTCGTTCCCGGGGTTGACATTGGCGCTGCCGGACGTGCTGGGCACCAAGGTCGGGCGGCTGGTCGCGGAGCATTTCGCCGACCCGAGGCGGCTCGCCACCTTGGGGGCGACCCGGTTCATCCGGTTCGCGTCGGCGCGTGGCTTGCAGGTGCGGCGAACGGTCGCCGACCGGCTCGTCGTGGCCGCTCGTGACGCCTTGCCGATGCCGGATGCGGCTGTGGCCCGCCAGGTGCTGGCTGCGGACCTGGTCCTATTGGCCAACCTGGACGCCCAGGTCGAGGCCGCCGAGGCACAGCTGACGATGCTGCTGCCGGGCAGCCCATTCGCGACGTTGACCACGACACCGGGCTGGGGGACCGTCCGGGCCGGAAACTACGGCGCCGCCGTCGGTGACCCGACCCGCTGGCCAAGCCACCGGCAGCTCTATCGGACCTCGGGCCTATCCCCGGCCCAGTACGAGTCCGCCGGCCGACGCCGCGACGGCTCCATCAGCCGAGAAGGCAGCGTCGAGCTGCGCCGCGCCCTGATCGACCTCGGGATCGGACTGTGGCAGAGCGAACCTGCCGCGAAGGCCTACGCGGCAACCCTGAAGGCACGAGGCAAGCACGGCGGCGTCATCGCGTGCGCGCTGGCGCATCGGGCCAACCGGATCGCGTTCGCGATGGTCCGTGACCATACCGGCTACGAACCGACCCGCTGGACCTGACCACACCCAGGGATTCCTCGATCGGCGCCCACCTGCCGCCGCGCCCGAGCCGTCAACATCCACGCCAGGCCGCAGCCATGCGCACCGAACCTTGACGGCGACCAGCGGCGGCGCATCATCGGGCGACGAGGAAGCCCTCACCAGTAACCTCCTGAGGAAGGCCGACCACCTGACCCTGTTCACAACTCCGGCTCACAAGTGAGATCGTGGGACCGACGAAGGGCCGGACCGGACGCCGATTCGGCTATGGCGGACACGCAAGTGTTACGCCGTCTCTAGCTTGGCGCCCGGCCCTTCGCCATCACAGCAGCCCGTACGACGCCAGATGACCCACCCCGAGTGAGGTCGCATACGTCAGCGTGGGCGCCCGGCACCCCCAACACCACACCACGGGGCCAACAGAACGCACCAGCTCCGCGCCACGGGGCAGACAAGCATGCCCGCCGCCAGAGTTGACAGGACCTTGAGGTTCCCCCCGGACCGTAGAGGCATCAGCTATAAGGAGTAGCTATGCCAGAGAAGCAGAAAAAGTACGATCGGGAGTTTCGTGAGGGAGCTGTCCGGATCGTCGAGGAGACGGGGAAGCCGATCGCGCAGGTCGCCCGCGACCTCGGGTGAACGAGGGCACGCTGGGCAACTGGGTGAACCTGGCCCGGGAGGCGGCCGAGGGGACCCGCGGGTTGTCGAAGGACGACGTCGAGGAGCTCAAGCGGCTGCGCGCCGAGAATGCCGAGCTCCGGATGGAGCGTGATGTCCTCAAGCGATCCGTGGTCCTGTGGGTCAAGGAGCCGACGAAGTGAGCGTGGCACGCTTCATCGCCGACCAGAGGACCAACTATCGGGTGCCACACACCGTCGATCTGCGCGCTGCTCGGCGTCAGCCTGGCGTGGTTCTACAAGTGGCTCGGCCGGGCCGAAGGGCCGTCGGCTGCCACTGGTTGCACACCGAGCGGGACCGTCGCCGCGACACCATCGACCGGGCGGTCAGGTCGATGTTCGTCAAGACCCGTGGCCTGCACGGCTCGCCCGGTTGCACGCCGACCTCGTCGATGACGGCTGGCAGGTCAGCGAGAAGACGGTCGCTGACTCGATGCGCCGCCAAGGACTCATCGCACGGCGGATCAAGCGCCGCAACGGGCTGACCAAGCAGGACAAGACCGCACCGAAGTTCCCCGACCTGCTGAAGCGGGACTTCACCGCCGAGGCGCCAAACGTCAAGTGGGTCGGCGACTTCAAATGCCGACGTCGGCATTTGATGTCCTATGCCGACCTCCGGACTATGCCGATGTTGCCGACGGTCGTGCAGGTCATCGAGGGTGCTGGGGCTCGGAAGGTCGGCATAGTCCTGGCGTCGTGATCACGCTTCAGACACACGAAGTGTCTGGAGGTGAGGTTCGTGACGAAGAGATCGGCAACGGCCCGGTCGTATCCGGTTCGGGTCCCGCGGCTGCCGGTGGGCCCGCTGGCACCGACGGTGCTGGACGAGTGTTCGCGGTGGTTTGCGGCGAAGGGGTACTCCCCGGGCTCGGCGGCCGGGGCCGTGAACCTGGCGCAGCGGCTGAGCGCGTGGATGCAGGAGGTCGGCGCCGGGGTCGGTGACATCGACGAGGAGCTGCTCGCTCGGTTCGTGACAGCGGAGCGTTCCCGTGATCGTCCGTGCTCCTCGGTGAAGCGGTGGATGGGCGCGCTCGCGCCGGTTCCTGGCAGCTGCTGGCTATCTGCGGGCGGCCGAGGTCGACGCAGGGCAGCTCGACGTCGGCACAGGCCGCGGTGGCCGAGTGGTGCGCGTGGATGCGGGTCCAGCGCGGGCTGACCGAGAAGTCAATCGCTGCCGTACTGCTACTACGCAGCGGGCCTCCTGGACGCGGTGACCGCGACGGACGGGTCGGTGCGGTGGGACCGACTCAACGCGTCGATCGTCAACGCGTACGTCGCCGACCGCGGACGTCCTTACGGTGTTGTCGCTCGGGCTCACATCGTCGGTTCGGTCCGTTGTCTGCTGCGGTGGGCGTTGAGCACCGGTCGCCTCGATCGGGACCTGACGGCTGGGATCCTCAAGCCGCCCGGGACCAAACGGTCGGTTCCGCGGGGAGTGGCCGCCGAACAGGTCGCGGCGTTGCTCGCCGTCTGCGACCCGGCCACGGCGATCGGGGCACGGGACCGGGCGCTCGTGTTGATGCTGGTGCGGCTCGGGCTGCGAGCCGGCGAAGCCGCCCGCCTGATGCTCGACGACATCGACTGGGCCAGCGGACAGCTGAGGGTCACCGGCAAGGGCCGCGAGCATGTGCTGCCGCTACCCGTCGACGTGGGACAGGCGTTGGAAGCCTGGCTGCGGCTTCGACCGGACGCGCTCGATCGGGCCGTGTTCGTGCGCACCAGGGCGCCGCGCCAGATGATGACGACCTCGGGAATCTCAGGGGTCATCGCCCGCTTGTCGGGGCTGGCCGGCATCGACCCGATCTACGCGCACCGGCTCCGCCACACCGCCGCGATGGACGTTCTGGCCGCGGGCGGCACGCTGACCGAAGCCAAGGAGCTGCTGGGCCACGTCTACACCGTCACCACGATGACCTACGCCAAGGTCGACCTTGCATCGCTACGCGAGCTGGTCGTCCCGTTCGGACAGGTGCCGCGATGACACCCCAGCGGACGACACCGACGCCGGCGCCGACGTTGCGTGATCGGCTCGATGAGTACCTGGTGATGCGGCGGGCGCTGGGGTTCCAACTCAACGACGTCGAACGGCAGGTCGGCCTGTTCTGCACCTGGCTCGAAGCCCGCGGTCAGACGCAGACCTTCACCATCGATGAGGCCGTGGCCTGGGCCCGGCTCAACCCTGACGCGCACCCCTCGTGGTGGTCCACCCGACTGTCGTTGGTGCGGCGCTTCGCCGGCTACCTCAACGCGAACGATGTCGACGTCCCGGTCATCCCCAGCGGACTGTTGCCGGCCAGGAAGCCCCGAGCGGTGCCCTTCATCTACAGCCAAGACGACCTCGATGCGCTGCTCGCCGCCTGCGGCCGGGTGTTCAGCGACGAGCGGATCGCCGCGACGCTGCGCACCGCCATCGGGCTGCTTGCCGCCACGGGGCTGCGGATCGGGGAAGCATTGAAGCTGCGCGTCGGCGACATCGACCACGTCAACGACGTGCTGGTCATCAAAGCAGCGAAGTCTGCTGAGCGGCTCGTCCCGATCCACCCCACGACGACGGCCGCGCTCATGGACTACATCGCCCTGCCAGCCCGCGCGGCCACCAACCCCGACCCCGATGGTCCGGTCTTCGTGACCGCCAACGGGACCGGGTACATCTACGTGAGCTTCCAGGACATGTTCCGACGAGTCCGGGAGGCAGCCGGACTGACGCCGCGCGGCAGAGCACGTCCGCGCCTGCACGACCTCAGACACACCTTCGCCACCGCGCACATGACCGCGGCCTACGCCCGTGACGGGGACCCCGACCGGGTGCTGTCGCTGCTCGCGACCTGGCTCGGGCACTCCGACGCCGCGCACACGTACTGGTACCTGAGCGCGACCGGCGAGCTCATGGCCCTGGCCGCCGGCCGCCTTGAACTCAACGCCGGCACCACTCAAGGAGAACCCTCATGAACGCGCTGGCCGCCAGCTTGCAGACCTACTTCACCACCTTCGCCCACAGCCAGCGGGACCTATCGAGCAACACGATCGGCTCCTACCGCGACACATGGCGGATGCTGCTGAAGTACCTGACCGCGACACTCGGCGTCACCGCCGACAAGATCGACTTCGACGCCGTCACCGCGACGAACATCACCGGGTTCCTCGACTACCTCGAACAAGAACGTGGCAACAGCGCCAAGACCCGCAACGTCCGCCTGACCGCGATCCGCGCCGTGCTCAGCCGAGCCCTGCCCGACCACCCCGAACACGCAGCGACGATCACCCAGGTCCTCGCGATCCCACCCAAACGCACGACCAGACCCGTCATCGAGTTCCTCACGCCCGACGAAGTCGTCGCTCTCCTCGCCGCACCCGATCCGACGACCCGGACCGGACGACGCGACCACGCTCTGCTGGCCATGACCGTGCAGACCGGCCTTCGCATCAGCGAGGTCTGCTCACTCACGATCGACGACATCCACCTCGGCACCGGCCCGCACGTCACCTGCACCGGAAAGGGACGACGGCAGCGCATCACCCCGTTGACCAGCGCGACAGTGAGCGTGATGACGGCCTACCTCACCGAACGGTCCACCCGGCCCGGGACCGCGCTGTTCTGCGGTCCCCGCGGACAGTCCCTGTCCCGCGATGCGCTCGAGCATCGCCTTGCCACCCACATCGCGGCCGCAGCGATCGCCTGTCCCAGCCTCGCCGGCAAGCACGTCACGATGCACACCCTGCGACACACCGCAGCGATGAACCTGCTCGCCGCCGGGGTCGACGTCGCCGTCATCGCGCTCTGGCTCGGGCACGCCGACACCCACAGCACCGACGCCTACCTCCACGCCGACATGGCCATCAAGCAAGCAGCCCTCGACCGAACGCGACCACCAGACGTGAAAGCCCGGGATCTACCGCCCCGAGCCCGACATCCTCGCCTGGCTCGACAGCCCTCTGACTATGCCGACCATCCGCGCCGAAAGCCGCACCACCACAGCCCGTCACGACGGAACATCGGCATAGTCCGGAGGTCGGCATAGGACATGACTGAGATCCCCACCGGTCGCGACGACCGGGGTCCGAAGCTGTATCTGGCGACCGTGATCGACCGGTACTCACGTCGCCTCCTCGGCGCCGCCACCAGCCTGCACCCCGACGCCGAGCTGGCCTGCGCGGCGATCAAGATGGCCGTGACCGCCCGCGGCGGCCGCGAGGCGATCTGGTCCGAAGAGGAGGCCGAGCGGGTCATCTTCCACTCCGACCACGGGTCGGTCTACACCTCGAAGGACTTCGCCCGGCTCTGCGCCGATCTCGAGGTCACCCAGTCGATGGGTGCTGTCGGGTCGTCCCTCTTAACCGGCTAATCCTTGTATCTGTGCAGGTCAGCGACACGCCGTGCTGTGGTGGTTACGGGCTGGCTGGTGGTCACTGTTGGTACATCTGTTCTCGTGAGTAGTGACCGGGAGCTTCGGCTCGAGGAGCGCGACGGCGCCTGGGTGTTGGCCGGCGAGGGTGCCACGCGGTTCGTCCTGGTCGATGAGTATCTGGCGCATCTTCTGGATCGGAACTACTCCCCGAAGACGGTGCGAGCCTACGGCTATGACCTGCTCGCGTTCTGCCGTTGGCTCCTCGTCGAGGAGCAGCCGCTGGAAGAGGTGGGCACCGAGGTCCTGTTGCGGTTCCTGCGAGCCTGTCGGGAAGCGAAGGTCCCCGGGCGTCCGGGACCGAACGTGGTCAAGATGTCCTCGGGGCGCCGGAGCGACCAGTACGCCGTCACGACGATCAATCGTCGGCTGGCGGCGATCTCGGGCCTGTTCGCCTTCGCGGCGATGCGCGACCCCGAGCTGGCGAACCCGGTGCCCAGGGGTCGGGAGGCACGCTGGCGAGTCGCCGGCGAGCGCACCGGGATGCTCGCCCACACCGCTCGACGACCCAAGAACCGATCCTCGCTGCGGCTGCGCGAGCCAAGCCGGCTCCCGGTGGCGCTGTCCCAGAGAGACGCCGCCGGGCTGCTCGCGAGCTTCCGCAGCTGGCGGGACCGGGCGATCGCGGGGTTGATGTTGTACTGCGGGCTTCGCTCTTCGGAGGTGCTCGGCCTTGATGTCGCCGACGTCGACATCGGCGGCCGCTGGCTGAAGGTACTCGGCAAGGGTCAACGCGAACGACGCGTGCCGCTGGACGCCGACGTCGCCTCGGTGATCCAGGTCTACCTGCTGGCCGAGCGCCCCGAATCCGACTCGAGTCGGTTGTTCTTGGTGGCCAAGGGCCCCAACCGTGGCAAGCCGCTGAGCCCGGCCGGGCTGCGCACCATCTTCCGCTACCACCGCGACCTGAGCGGCATCACCGCTGGGCACCCACACGCACTGCGGCACACGTTCGGGACTGCACTGGCCGAGGCCGGCGTGGATCTGGTGGTGATGCAGGCGCTGCTCGGTCACGCCCATGTCGACACCACCTCCCGCTACATCCATCTGGCTCCGGCCCACGTGAAAGCAGAGTTCGATGCCGCACGCGCTCGCATCCGCTCCCAACCCTGACTCGGAACGCGGCCGCGGTGGTGACCTCGAAGCCGACTACTTGGGTTACCTGCGAGAGACCGGACGCGGCAACGTGTCCTATTCGCGGGCTGCGCGGGTGTTCTTCGCCCGTTGGCCCGACCCGCGAGGGTGGGCGGCCGAGCCGCTGGAGGTCCGGTTGTCGGCGAACAGCGCGACCCGGCCGATCATCACCTGGCTGATGCTGCACCGCGGCCTGGCGCCGGGCTATGACTATCTGCTGGAACGCAAACTTTCCACGTTCTGGCGAGAGATCAAGGACTCCCCACTGGCCGGCGACCTGGATGCGTTCATGACCGCGGCGGCCGAGCTGGGCTTCACCGACCGGGTCCGGTTCGCCACCGGCTCCCAGGTGCCGGCCCGGCTACTCATCCAGACCGGCAGACGCCAGGACCAGCTGCGGCTCGAGGATCTCGAAGAGTTCCGGGCCGCCTGCCGGACCAGGCAAGAGCGGACCGGCAAGGGCCACCACCACTACCTGTCCGCGGTGAGCAACACCCAACGGGTGCTATTCCACCTCGGCATCGTCGATGAACTGCCCCGCTCGGGTGGTCCGGTCCCGTTCGCCGAACGACTGACCGAGCTGACCCCGTCGGTCCGCGATGCGATGGTCGCCTACCTGGAACGCAAGAAAGCGACGTGTGCGCCCAAGACGGTCACCGCGATGGCGACCCGGCTCAAGCACTTCGGCGAGTTCCTGTCCGACACCGACCCAGACCTGGACTCGATCGCCGCGCTGGACCGGCGTCGGCATATCGAGCCCTACCTGAGCAGCCTCGTCGATGCCGTGAACAGCAAGGATGGTGAGCCGATCAGTGTCGCCGACCGGTCCCGCCGTGTGCTTGCCGTGAAGTGCTTCCTCACCGACGTCACCGAGTGGGGATGGACCGAGGCACCGGCACGCAAGCTCATCTTCCGCGACGACGTGCCCAAACTGCCCCAAGTGCTGCCCCGCTACCTACCCGTCGACGTCGACCGCCGACTCACCTCAGCGTTGACCGAACAGCCCGGCAACGAGCTGGCCGCTGCCGCGCTACGGCTGCAACGCTCCTGCGGGCTGCGGATCGGGGAACTGCTCGACCTCGAACTGGACTGCGTGCACGAGATCCCCAACGGCGGCAGCTGGCTCAAAGTGCCCTTGGGGAAGATGGACACCGAACGGATGATCCCCATCGACGCCGAGATCCTCGACCTGGTCGACCGCATCACCGAACTGCGCGACCACGGACGACCGCTGCCGCACCCTCGCTACCGACGCCCGGCCCAGTTCCTGTTCACCCACCATGGCCGACGCCTGGGACAAGGCGCCGTCCGCGCCGAGCTCGACAGAGCCGCGGATCTTGCCGGGCTGGAGCACATCACTCCGCACCAGCTGCGGCACACCTACGCCACCGCCCTGGTCAACGCCGGAGTCTCGTTGCAGTCACTGATGGCGCTGCTCGGACACGCCTCGGCCGAGATGAGCCTGCGCTACGGGCGGCTCTTCGACAACACCGTCCGCACCGAATACGAACGAGCCCTCGACCTGGCCAAGACCCAGGCCCGCACCCCGGCTCCCGGCCGGACCAGCCTGCCACTGACCGACATCACCGGCGGCAAGGACTGGAAGGACACCCCACTGTTGAAGTCCCGACTCGCCGGCGGGTTCTGTCTGCGTGCACCAGCCCAAGGCGCCTGCACCTACGCCAACATCTGCGAGCACTGCCCCAGCTTCCACACCGAACCCAGCTCCCTGCCAGTCCTGGCCGCCCAACGCGTCGACGCCGAAGCACTGGCCCGTGACGCCGAGCAGCGAGGCTGGATCGCCGAGGCCGAACGACACCAGCGGCTCGTCGCCCAACTCGACACCCTCATCGACAAGGCCCAAGCAGGATGACCAACGCCAACACCCTCAACCGAGTCGAACGCGCCTGCACCGAACTGCGTCACGACGGCCGCGACGTCACCTTCACCGCCGTCGCCACAGCCACCGGCCTGGGCCGCACCACCCTCTACCGCGACCCCGCCATCCGAGCCGTCGTCGAGGAACACCGCCGCCGCACCCTCGCCGGCGGCACCCTCGCCGGACTCACCGAAGAGATCGCCACCCTCAAAGCCACCATCGACGCCCTCGCTGCGCGAGTACGACGCCACGAGGAACAACTCCGCAAGCTGGAGACCCCCAAACGCTGAAACCGTTAACCGGTCAACGAGCCAGCCCACTCCTGATTAGCCGGATAATGCTTCGACAATGCTGCTGCCGAAGCGTTCTTCTCCTCCCTGGAGTGGGAGGTCCTGTCACGCCACGACTTCGAGAACATCAGCCAAGCCCAGGCCGTTGTCCTGGACTGGTGCTACGGGTTCTACAACCATCAACGCCGCCACAGCTCGGCTGCCATGATGAGCCCCATCAACTACGAAAACACCACGGCCCCCGACCGGGAAGCCGCATAGAGAAACCCTCCACGATTCGGGGGGGAACCACACCTCCAGCCAGTTGATATGAGTTGGGGTAGTCCTTCTCAGACACCTCCGGAGGTGGCAGGAAGGGATCCATCAGATTCCTTCGAGGATCGGGCGTTGGAGCGCCGGGTTCTCCCTGACACCTTCCGGAGGTGGGTCGTGTCTGTTGTTGCTGCTCCGGTGTCGTCGTCGACTGTGGTGGTGGCCGTTGATGTCGGTAAGAACTGTGTCGCGTTGTCGGTGACCGATGCCGGGCGGCACCGGTTGTTCGGGCCGGTCGAGTTCGCGATGACCCGCCCGGCGTTGGAGCGGGTGGTGGCCGGTCGGTGCGGTGCTCCCGGCGGAGGGGTGTGGTCAAGGTCGGTGTCGAGGCGGCCGGGCATTACCACCTGCCGATGATCACCCGGTCGGCGTGGCCGGCCGGCTGGGAGGTGCTGGAACTCAACCCGGCGCATGTCGGTGAGCAGCGGCGGGTCGCGGGTCGGCGGCGGGTGAAGACCGACGCCATCGATCTGGAAGCGATCACCGAGCTGGTGCTGGCCGGCCGGGGCAACCCGGTCACTGCGCGGGAGGAAGTGGTGTCGGAGTTGACGGCGTGGACGGCGCACCGGTCCCGGCGGGTCGGTACCCGGACGGCGACGAAGAACCAGCTGCTGGGACAGCTGGACCGGTCGTTCCCCGGGTTGACCCTCGCGTTGCCGGATGTGTTGGGCACCAAGGTGGGTCGGCTGGTCGCGGCCGAGTTCGCCGACCCGGCCCGGTTGGCCGCGATGGGTGTCACCCGGTTCATCCGGTTCGCCGCGCACCGGGAATTGCGGGTCACCCGGCCGGTCGCCGAACGGCTGGTGGCCGCGGCCCGGGACGCGTTGCCCACCCGCGACGCGGTCATCGCCCGCCGGGTGCTGGCCGCGGACCTGGCGCTGCTGGCTGACCTGGACCAGCAGATCGCCCAGGCCGAAGCCGAGCTCGCCGGCTGGTCCCGGCCAGCCCGTTCCGCACGTTGACCAGCGTCCCCGGCTGGGGCGTGGTCCGGGCCGCCGGCCTACGGTGCCGGCGGTCGGTGACCCGACCCGGTGGCCCGGACCGAGCCAGCTCTACCGGGCGGCCGGGTTGTCACCGATGCAGTACGAATCCGCCGGCCGCCGCCGGGACGGCGGCGATCAGCCGGGAAGGCAGCGTCGAACTCCGCCGCGCGCTGATCGATCTCGGTATCGGGCTGTGGCACAGCGACCAGCCCGCGCAGGGCCTACGCGGCTGGGCTGCGGGCCCGCGGGAAGCACGGCGGGATCATCGCCTGCGCGTTGGCGCACCGCGCGAACCGGATCGCCTTCGCGTTGACCCGCGACCAGGCCGCCTACGACCCCACCCGCTGGGCCTAACCCCAAGCATCCCAGCGCATCTCGGCCTTTCCCGATAGCGGAGCAAAACGCCGGCGTGCGAAGGCGCCGTCAAGATGGAGCGCCCGCAGCGCAGCGAGGACGAACGACCTTGACCGCGCCGAGGCCCGGCGCACCATGACCCCGCGGGCCGGGAACGGCGAAAGGAAGGTGACCGTGTCTCCTCTTCACAACTCCGGCCGGCGGTGCCACCCTGGACCGTACGAAGGGTCGGATCAGACGCCGTGATCGCTATGGCACACCTACGGTGATGCCGTTTCTAGCTTGGCGCCCGGCCCTTCGCCATCAACGGCAGCCCGTACGACGCCAGAAGACCCACCATGATGTGAGGTCGAATAAGTCAGCGTGGGCGCTCAGCACCGCCTCAGACAACCCGCCGTCGGTCAACAGATCCAACCCGCTCCGCGCCGCGGAGCCCACACCCATGCACCCTGGTCACACTTGACAGGACCTACAGCCAGTTAGGGCGTGTCCTGTAATAGGTCAGGCACCGGGTCGCAGATCCAGATGGCGGCGACGGTGACGGTGCCGCGGTACATGTAGTCGCGTTTGTCGTAGCGGGTTCCGACCGCGCGGTGGCCGCGGAGTTTGTTGACCGCTCGTTCGACGGTGTTGCGGTCGCGGTAGTGGACCTTGTCGAACGAAGGGGGTCGGCCGCCTTTGGAGCCCTTGCGGAGGCGGGCGGTGTGCTGGTCGTCCTTGATGGCGATGACGGCTTTGATCTGGCGACGGGAGAGGTGGTCGCAGATCGCTCGCGAGGAGTAGGCCTTGTCGCACAGCACCGCGTCTGGGCGTGTCCTGGGTCGGCCGGGTCCGATCCGTGCGACAGCGACCTGGGCGAGGGTGAGTTCGAAGGCGATCGAGTCGTGGCGTTGTCCGAGGGTGGTGATGAAGCCCAGCGGTCGCGAACGACTGTCGGCGGCGAGGTGGACCTTGGTCGAGAGCCCACCACGAGAGCGGCCCAGCGCTTCGCGCTGGACGGGTTTCACCCTGTCTGGTGGGGAATCTGGATCAGGGCCGGACAATTTCTTGTAGTTCGATCGAGCCCCCTGTGTGGCTCTTGCTCGACCGCGCACGCGTGCTTTCGAAGTCCTCCAGCGCCACCGCCAGCCGTTGCGCAGGCACGTCGCTCGGCGGTCTGTGCGGTGCTCCTGCAGCGTGCTGATGGGCACGGATCACGGTCGAGTCGATGCCGACATCCCAGCTCACAACGCCGACGTCGCTACCGCGCTGGAGCTCCCTCAGCAACCGCTCCCAGGTCCCGTCAGCCGACCATCGCCGGTGACGGTTGTAGACCGTCTTCCAGGGCCCGTATCCGATCGGGACGTCACGCCATGACGCCCCAGCCCGGGTCCGCCACAAGACGGCGTTCACGATGCTGCGGTGATCCGCCCACGGACGGCCAGCTTTCCCTGCGGTCGACGCCGGCAGGTGAGGCTCGATCAGCTCCCACTGCTCATCGGTCAAGTCATGACGAGTATGCACATCGACATACTCCGATACTCCGACCCCAACTATTGCGGGACACGCCCTAGTGTCGTCCGCCAGGAATTCGTTGGATATATCTGGCGAGTCGCTCGAGGATCTCGTCGGCGGTCTTTGTCCAGGTGAACGGTCGCGGGTTTTCGTTCCAGTCGGCGACCCAGGCGCGGATGTCCTTTTCGAGTGACTGCACGGAGGTGTGCACTCCGCGGCGTAGTTTCTTGTCGGTGAGCAGACCGAACCAGCGTTCGACCTGGTTGAGCCAGGAGGAGCTGGTCGGGGTGAAGTGCATATGGAACCGGGGGTGAGCGACCAGCCAGGCTTGGATCGCGGGGGTCTTGTGGGTGGAGAGGTTGTCGCAGACCAGGTGTACGTCGAGCTCGGCTGGCACCGCGGCGTCGATCTTGGCCAGGAACTTCTTGAACTCGATGGCCCGGTGCCGGCGGTGCAGCGACCCGATCACGGTGCCGGTCTCTACGTCGAGCGCGGCGAACAGTGTGGTCGTGCCTGAGCGGGCGTAGTCGTGGGTACGGCGCTCGGGCATGCCGGGCATCATCGGCAGGACCGGTGCTGAGCGGTTCAGTGCCTGGATGCCGGACTTCTCGTCAACGCACAGCACCAGCGCCCGCTCGGGTGGGTCGAGGTAGAGCCCGACCACGTCGCGGACCTTCTCGATGAACAGCGGATCACTCGACAGCTTGAAGGTGTCGACCAGGTGCGGTTTGAGCCCGAACGCCCGCCAGATCCGCCCTATCGAAGACTCCGAGAGTCCGGTCTCGGCCGCCATCGACGACCGCGACCAGTGCGTCGCATTCCGCGGGCTACGTTCCAGGGTTGCCACGACCACCTGCTCAATCTGCTCGTCGCTGATGCTGCGCGGCGCCCCCGGTCGCGGTTCGTCGACCAGTCCGTCCAGCCGGTCGGTGACGAACCGGCGCCGCCACTTGCCCACCGTCGTCTCGGTACACCCCACCGTCGCGGCCACCGTCTTGTTGTCCGCGCCCTCGGCACAGCCGAGCACGATCTTGGACCGCAACGCCAACGCCTGCGACGACTTCGCCCGCCGAGACCACCGCAGCAGTTGCTCACGCTCGTCATCGGTCAACACCAGCACAGCCTTGGGGCGTCCGGTTCGAGGCACACCCCAGGCTACAACTTATCCCATGAATTTACGGCGCGACACACTAGTGGGGCGTGTTTGAAGTTGTCTGACGGTTGGCTTTCTTGAGGATCTGGTCTGCGGTCTTGGTCCAGACGAAGGGGTGGCAGCGGTCGTTCCAGCCGTTGATGAAGGCGCGGATCTTGGCGTTGAGGTCGCGGACGCTGGCGAAGCTGCCTCGGTGGATGGCTTGCTTCTCGATGATGGAGAACCAGACCTCGACGAGGTTGAGCCACGACCCCGACGTCGGGGTGAAGTGGAAGTGCACGCGTGGGTTCGCGGCGAGCCAGTCGCGGATCTCGACGCGTTTGTGGGTGGCGTAGTTGTCCATCACGAGGTGCAGCTCTTGGTCGGGGTATGCCTTGGCGACCTGTTTGAGGAACCGCAGGAACTCCTGGTGGCGGTGCCGGGGCTGGGTCAACCCGGTGACGTTGCCGGTGGCAACGTCCAGCGCCGCGAACAGCGTGGTGGTGCCGTGGCGGGTGTAGTCGTGGGTGCGCCGCTCGGGAAGGCCCGGCTGCATCGGCAGCATCGGCGCGGTCCGGTCCAACGCCTGGATCTGGGACTTTGTGCGCCACGAGGCGCTGCATTACCGGATGGAGGTGAGAGGACTCCGTCCCTGGTCTGTCGCAGCAGGCTGGGGAAGCTGAGGGCAGCCTGACCCGGGAGACGCCGGGGAGGGTGGGAGCAGCCCTGACAACGACGGGACTGGTCGGTACTGCCAGACGACCTGGGCCCGCCTAGCGAGACGGGAAGGTGTACGTGAGGAACCAGCGTGTAAAGCCTCTCAAGAGATACGCCGGCTCAAATCTGGTGGATATGGGCCGGGGTGCGGTGCACGCCCGCCGATGGCGGGCGACTTCTGGGCCGGGTGAAGTCGCCGGTAGGGAGGCCACGAGGAATGTCTGCGGCGTACTCGTGGCGATGTCGCAGGGGCAAAGTTGGGCGCCTACCCCGTCGACCGGTGTGTGGTGAACGTGGGAAGCGTCTCGGGCTGGTCCCGTTGGTCGACCGTCCAGGTCGGCGGCGGGTCGGTTCGTCGTCGGCTCAGCAGGCCGAGACGTGGCGGAGCCGTCGTAGTAGTCCGGGGCCGGGAAAGCCGGTCACATGGCGAAGGGCGGCAGCGAGTTCGCAGTGCAGGGACTGGAAGGGTGGGAGATCGCCGGTGAATACGGGCGTGCTGTGGCCGGAGCGGGATTGGGCCGAGTCGCAGGTACTGCGGATCCAGACCAAGCTGCACCAATGGGCGATCGATGATCCTGATCGCCGGTTTGATGACCTGTTCAACCTCGTCTGTGACCCGGCCGTCCTGGTGGTGGCCTGGGCGCGGGTCAGGGGCAACAGAGGGAGACGGTCGGCGGGGGTGGACGGGCTTCGGCCCGACGCCATCTTCGCCGCCGAAGAGGGGTTCCTGCCGCGGCTACGAGAAGATCTCAAGGCCCGACAGTTCGCTCCTTCGCCTGTGCGGGAACGGATGATCCCCAAGCCCGGCAGCAGTACGCGCCGCAGACTTGGCATCCCTACCGCGCGGGACCGCACCGTGCAAGCGGCCCTGAAGTTGGTGCTCGAGCCGATCTTCGAGGCGGACTTCAAGCCATGCTCGTATGGCTTCCGTCCGAGGCGGCGGGCACATGACGCGATCGCCGAGATCCACCAGTTCACCTCTCGCACGTATGAGTGGGTGCTCGAAGGTGATATCGAGGCGTGCTTCGACATGATCGACCACACGGCCCTGATGGACCGGGTGCGCCGACGCGTCGGGGACAAACGCGTCCTGGCGGTGGTCAAAGCGTTCCTGCATGCGGGCATCCTCGGTGAGGACTCCATCATGCGGAACACCGCCACCGGCACTCCCCAAGGTGGCATCCTTTCGCCGTTGCTCGCCAACGTCGCCCTGTCGGTCCTCGACGAGCACTTCGCCGATGCCTGGCAGGCCAACAGCGGCAGCACCTACCAACGGACCAAGCGACGCCGAGCCGGGTTGCCCAACTATCGGATCGTCCGCTACGCGGACGACTTCGTGGTGTTGGTGGCCGGGACCCAGGCGCACACGCAGGTCCTGCGCGAGGAAGTTGCGACGGCACTCGCCCCGATAGGTCTACGCCTGTCGGAGGCGAAAACGAGGATCTGCCACATCGACGAGGGCTTCGACTTCCTCGGGTTCCGCATCCAGCGGAGAACGAAGCGAGGCACCACCAAACGCGTGGTCTACACCTACCCCTCGAAGAAGGCGCTCGCCTCCATCGTCGGGCGGGTCCGCGCGCTCACCTACAGGTCATCACATCCGACGCTTGCAGCCCTGCTGCGCCAGCTCAACCCGGCGCTGCGGGGTTGGTGCACCTACTTCCAACACGGCGTGTCCAAAGCGACCTTCGGCTACCTCGACCAGTACACCTGGCACCGAGTGGTCCGGTGGAGCCGCAAACGACACAACCGCACGAAGTGGGCCGTCCTACTCCGACGCTACCTACCCGGGTGGCGTCCCACCGAGGACGGGGTCGTGTTGTTCCAACCCCAAACGGTGACGGTCAGCCGTTACCGCTACCGGGCCGACAACATCGCCACACCCTGGGCAAGAAGACCATCAGGATCACTCGCATAACCCAACGGCACGGGCCCGTGGAGAGCCGGATGCGTGGAGACACGCACGTCCGGTTCGGAGGGCGGGCTGAGGAAACGTAACGTCCGTGAGGACGTCAACGCGCCTCAGCCCGACCCAACTCGTCGACACACAACACGATCGCGTTCTCCGGCGGCGCCAGGTACAGCCCGACCACATCGGTGACCTTCGCGACCAGCTCGGGGTCGGTGGAGAACTTGAACGTCTCGCTACGCCACGGCTGCACACCGTAGTCGCGCCAGGCCCGCGCCACCGTTGCGTTCCCGATCCCAGAGCCGGGTGGCAAGCAACCGGCTCGACCAGTGCGTCACGCCGAGCTTCTTCGGCGGCGGCTTCAACGTCGCGGACACGATCGCTGAATGGTCGATCTCACGCGGACGACCCGACCGCTCCGCGTCGGACAACCCGGCGATGCCGCTGCGCTCGTACCGCCTGCGCCAGTCGATCACCTTCGGACGAGACAATCCCACCCGGTCCGAGATCGCGGTGTTCGACACCCCATCCGCGGCCAACAGCACCACCCTGGCCCGCTGCGCCAAGCCAGCCCGCACCGACGTGCTCCGGGTCAGCGTCAACAACCGCTCACGGTCACCGACACGCAACAGAAGAGCAGCAGCAGCATGATTAGGCATAGCCCATTCTGGCCCACCATGAACCGCTACCTAACTAATGACACGCGCTACTAGTGGGGCGTGTCGTTAGTTAGTTTACGATTGGCTGGGTGGGACGATAGGGCATGGCGAATCGTCCTGCGCCGGCGTTGGCGCTGCGTGAGGGTGACCGTGATGAGCTGGTGAGGCTGACTCGGGCGTCGTCGGTTCGGGCCGGGTTGGCGCAGCGGGCACGGATCGTGCTGCTGGCTGCGGACGGGGTTTCGAACACGGCGATCGCGGATCGGGTGGGGGTGTCGCGGCCGACGGTGATCGACTGGCGCGACCGCTACGGCCAGCACGGGATCGCCGGTCTGGACGACGAGGAACGGTCGGGTCGGCCGCGGACCATCGACCATCGGGCGGTGGTGTCGGCGACGTTGAAGACGCCGCCGAAGAAGTACGGCGTGACGCACTGGTCGAGCCGGCTGCTGGCCAGGCATCTGAAGATCGGGAACGCCACGGTGGCCCGGGCCTGGCGCGAGTACGGGGTCCAGCCGTGGCGAGCAGAGACCTTCAAGTTCTCCACCGACCCCGAGCTGGTCGCGAAGGTCACCGACGTCGTCGGTCTATACCTGGAGCCGCCGGAGAACGCGATCGTGTTGTGTGTCGACGAAAAGTCCCAGATCCAGGCGTTGGACCGGACCGCGCCGATGCTGCCGATGCAGCCGGGCCTTCCCGAGCGGCGCACCCACGACTACACCCGCCACGGCACCACCACGCTGTTCGCGGCGCTGGACGTTGCCACCGGCAACGTCACCGGGTTGACCCAGCCCCGGCACCGCCACCAGGAGTTCCTGCGGTTCCTCAAACAGGTCGCCAAGGCATACCCCGACCAAGAGCTGCACCTCGTGATGGACAACTACGCCACCCACAAGCGGGTCGAGATCCGCGACTGGCTCGCCGCGAACCCACGCGTGCACTTCCACTTCACCCCGACGTCGGGGTCGTGGCTCAACCTCGTCGAGGTCTGGTTCTCCATCATCGAGAAGCAAGCCATCCACCGAGGCAGCTTCGCCAGCGTCCGCGACCTCAACGCCAAGATCCGGGCGTTCATCAACGGCTGGAACGACCGCTGCCACCCCTTCGTCTGGACCAAGACCGCAGACCAGATCCTCAAGAAAGCCAACCGTCAGACAACTTCAAACACGCCCCACTAGTGTCGTCCGCCAGGAATTCGTTGGATATATCTGGCGAGTCGCTCGAGGATCTCGTCGGCGGTCTTTGTCCAGGTGAACGGTCGCGGGTTTTCGTTCCAGTCGGCGACCCAGGCGCGGATGTCCTTTTCGAGTGACTGCACGGAGGTGTGCACTCCGCGGCGTAGTTTCTTGTCGGTGAGCAGACCGAACCAGCGTTCGACCTGGTTGAGCCAGGAGGAGCTGGTCGGGGTGAAGTGCATATGGAACCGGGGGTGAGCGACCAGCCAGGCTTGGATCGCGGGGGTCTTGTGGGTGGAGAGGTTGTCGCAGACCAGGTGTACGTCGAGCTCGGCTGGCACCGCGGCGTCGATCTTGGCCAGGAACTTCTTGAACTCGATGGCCCGGTGCCGGCGGTGCAGCGACCCGATCACGGTGCCGGTCTCTACGTCGAGCGCGGCGAACAGTGTGGTCGTGCCTGAGCGGGCGTAGTCGTGGGTACGGCGCTCGGGCATGCCGGGCATCATCGGCAGGACCGGTGCTGAGCGGTTCAGTGCCTGGATGCCGGACTTCTCGTCAACGCACAGCACCAGCGCCCGCTCGGGTGGGTCGAGGTAGAGCCCGACCACGTCGCGGACCTTCTCGATGAACAGCGGATCACTCGACAGCTTGAAGGTGTCGACCAGGTGCGGTTTGAGCCCGAACGCCCGCCAGATCCGCCCTATCGAAGACTCCGAGAGTCCGGTCTCGGCCGCCATCGACGACCGCGACCAGTGCGTCGCATTCCGCGGGCTACGTTCCAGGGTTGCCACGACCACCTGCTCAATCTGCTCGTCGCTGATGCTGCGCGGCGCCCCCGGTCGCGGTTCGTCGACCAGTCCGTCCAGCCGGTCGGTGACGAACCGGCGCCGCCACTTGCCCACCGTCGTCTCGGTACACCCCACCGTCGCGGCCACCGTCTTGTTGTCCGCGCCCTCGGCACAGCCGAGCACGATCTTGGACCGCAACGCCAACGCCTGCGACGACTTCGCCCGCCGAGACCACCGCAGCAGTTGCTCACGCTCGTCATCGGTCAACACCAGCACAGCCTTGGGGCGTCCGGTTCGAGGCACACCCCAGGCTACAACTTATCCCATGAATTTACGGCGCGACACACTAGTGCCGTCGTACCGAGGGCGAGCACGACCTCGAAGACCAGTGACCAGACGAACGCGGCGAGCTGGAGGTCGGTGAAGTGAGACAGCCCGATCGCCACCACCCAATGCGTCGGCTCGAAGATGCGGTAGTGCACATCGAGCGAGTAGTTGCCCCCGTTGCCGAGGTTGGGGTCGATGAGCGGGAGCCACTCACCAGCCCGCAGCCGTCTGCCGATGTCCATCATGACCGGCAGGTACTGGTTGCGCTTGTCGTCGACGAGGAAGGACTGGTGGTTCCAGACGTAGACGACGAGCATCACGACCGCCGTGCCTCCGGCCGAGGCGCCCTGCCACAGCAACCGACCCCACCGGTCACTCCTCGCCCTGACGGCGACCTGCGTGTCGCCGAGTCCCCCGGTGGTGGCGCTCATCTCAGCTTTCACTCGCGGAGTCGCGCCGCCGTCGCAGGTAGACCCAGCCGCAAGCAGCGCCGAGCATCACGACCGAGGTGGCCGGCAACACTGCGAGCACCTTCGTCGAGAGCGGCGCGTAGCTCACGGTCAGGGTGCCGTGCGCACCCGGTGGCAACGCCACCGTGACAAGCATGTGGTCGAGCGGCGTGACGGGGAGCCGGTGCCCGTCGAGGGTCGCGATGTAGCCCGGCCAGAAGAGGTCGCGAAAGACCAGCCGAGCGCCTTGCCCACTGCTGACCTGATAGCTCTGGCTGTCGTTGGACAGAGCCTCGGCGGTCACCGTTGCGTGTCCGATGACGTGGGTCACCCGACCCGCGACGCTGATCGGACCGGAGCGACGGTACGCCGTGAAGTCGGTGCCGACTCTGCCTCGGTGCCAGTCCGGGCCGGCCACGCGCTCGAAGGTTCGCTGCAGCGGCTGGGTGGCGACGAGGATGGTGCGGTAGCCGAGCAGATCGACCCACGGGACGTGCGTCGTGGGCTCCTGCCGGAAGAGCCGGGTCACCTCCGCGGGACAGCCCTGACCCTGCGAGCTGGTGATGCACATGCGCGCCCGAAAGGCCCGCTGCCCGAGCGACGAGTAGCCGGGGGCGATCCGGGCGCCCGGTCGCAGGTCGGAGAACGCCCGTCCGACCCCATCGGCCTGCCACCGGTCCCAGCTGGAGGGGTTGCCCGGTGGGTACGCCGCGAAGATCGGCTGATCTGCCACCGTGAGGCCGAGGTGACCCGCGGTGAGCTGGACCGGTGTCTGAACCGTGCGCGGGTCGCGATCGCCGTGGTAGAGCGCGAAGGCGACCAGTGTGAGCGCCACTGTGCCGGCCACCACCAACGCACCGGTCGCTTTGGCCGAGCGGCCGACGTACAGCACCAGCACGGCAGCGACCAGCACAGCCAAGGTCCCGAGGACGGTGTGGACGCCACCCGGAACCCGGGACCAACTCACCCAGCCCATCGCCAGCAGCGTCAGTCCGATACCGCCCGCACGCAGCTTCGTCACGACCCACGGGCCTGCGCAGGCCAAGGCACACACGCCGACCGCGAAGAAGAACTGCACCCCTGCCAACTGGCGAATCTGGTCGCGCAGGGGACCGACAGCGCTCGGCGCCTGAGTGAGCAGGACCATGCCGGTGCAACCGACGATCGACGTGACGAGGCCTGGCCGGCGCCACAGGCTGCGGTCCCAGCGTATGCACCACAGCACGACGACGGCGAACCAGACGGCAAAATAAACCGGAAGCGTCAAGGTGGTCTGCCCACCGAAGGTGAGGATGTCGCCCTTGAGCTGCGGTGCAGCGAACGACACCATGTCGGCGAGGTTGGGGGTCAGGAAGTTGTTGTTGGCGATGCCGTTGCCGCGGATCGTGAACGCCGCTGCATGGTAGAGCGGCACCAGGCACAGCGCCGCGCTGACGACCCCCGCCAGCGACGCAATGCCCCGAACGATGATCGGCTCGACCCACGAGCGAAAACTCTCGGCGACGTCGCGCCGCGTCCACGCCTCGACCACGAGACCGACGACGAGCGCGCCGAATGCCAGCCAGGTGGACGGCCAGCCGCCCGCGATCACGAGATAGCTGAACACGGCGATCCCGATGCAGTCCCGCACTCGGGGGCGCCCGGTCACGCCCACCCATGCCCACCACACCCACGGCAGCCAGGCTAAAGAGACCAGGCCCGGCATCCAGCCGGGTGCGAGCTTGAAGAAGACCCATCCGGAGGTGGCGACCGCCACCCCCGCCGCGACCGCCCACGCTCCGGGCATCCGGAGTCGGCGGGCAAGCGCTGTCGTCCCGACCGCAAGCACGATCTCGAAGAGCAGTGCCCACACGAACGCGGCGAGCTCGAGGTTGGAGAAGCGGGAGATGAAGATCGCCACCAGCCAGTGCGACGGGTCGAAGAGCCCGTACTGGATGTCGATCGCGAAGTTTCCGGAGATGCCCAGGTTCGGGTCGATGACCGGCAGCCACTCCCCCGACGTGAGCCGACGGCCGATGTCCATCGCGACAGGAAGGTATTGGTTGCGTTTGTCGTCGACCAGGAAGGATGTGCTGTCCCAGAGGTAGACGACGGTCATCAGACCCGCCGTGACCACTCCGGTAAGGGCCAGCCAGAGCAACCCGATGCGCCACGACGGAACATCAGCGGCGCGTTGCTCCGTCTTCGGGAGATCTGTGCCAGTCGGGCCTGCGGCGACGGTGCTCATCGAAGGACCCGCTTCGCGAGCGACAGAACGCCTTGTCGGGCGGGGCTTCGGTGATGAGATGCGTTGCTCCCCGACAGATGGGAACGGTTCGCCAGGAACCAGTCATAGGAGTCACGGAACGCCGCATCGGTGGAGAACTCAGCGCTCCACCCGAGGTCGTCCTTCGCAGCCGTCAGGTCGAACCACAGCTCCTTGCTGTACATGATCCAGTGGTAGGGGCCGAAGGGGGTGAGCCCGAGGGTGGCCGTGACCTGCATCGCCTTGCTGGTAAGGCCGATCGGAAGGGAACGCACATGGGCCCCTGTGCCGGCGTAGACACAGAGGTTCTCGACGGCCTCACGCATGGTGCCGAACTCCTCGGCCCCGATGTTGTAGGTGCCCGGCCCGCTGCGCGCCGCGGCCAGGATGCAGGCTGATGCCAGGTCGTGGGCGTGGACGAACTGGTAGACGTTGTCGCCAGTGCCGAGCACTGGTACTGCCGCCCCGTCCGCGATCCAGTCGAAGAGGATCCCGAAGATGCCGAGGCGTCCGAGGCCGAGGATCGTGCGTGGGCGCACGATGGAGACGTCCAGACCTCGGCTCACCGCCGCTCGACACAACAGCTCCCCTTCGAACTTCGCTCGCCCGTAGGCCTCGACGGGTGTCGGCGGGGTGTCGGGATAGACCGGGTTCGATGCCGGGATGCCGAAGACCGCCGAGGAGGACGTGTAGACGACCTTGGCGACCCGGGCGTCCTCGCTCTGGGTGAGAAGCGTGTTGGTCCCTCCCACGTTGACACTCTCGAACAGGGCCCGGTCACGCGCCAGCGGAACCTGAGCCACGTTGTGGTAGACGACGTCGACCCCGTCGACCGCTCGGCGCACATCGGCGGCTGAGCGGATGTCGCCCGTCACGAGCTCGACGTCGGCCGGGCGGTCGTCGGCGTCCACGAGGTCCAGAACCCGCACCTGCTCACCCCTGGCACGCAGCTCAGCGACGAGCAGGGACCCGAAGTAGCCGCTGCCTCCGGTGACGAGTGAGAGCCCCATCGTCAGATGTCCACGCCTTGGTCGAGGCACCACCTGATCGACCGGCGCATGCCCTCGAGCAGCTCAACCCGTGGCGCATAGCCGAGCACCTCCTCCGTGTGGCTGATGTCGCAGGCGATCGTCTTGTCCATCTCACCGAGCACGTGGAACTTCTGCTGGTAGATGCCCCTTGCCTGCAACAGCCTGTCGACCCTCTCCGCGACCCTGCCGGCAACGGCCGGGAGCTTCGTCTGCCGCTCGGAGACGGGGAGTCCCTCGGCGCGGAGCGCCGCCTTCACCGTCGACACGATCTCGCTCATCGGGTAGGGCCGGGCATCTGCCACCCAGAAGGCGTCCCCGGCCGCCTCGACGACCAGCTCTGCCAGGGCGACACCCTGGACGAGGTTGTCGACGTAGACCATCGAGCGGCGCTGGCTGCCGTCGCCGAGCAGCGGGAACTTGCCGGTCCGGACCAGCCGGAAGAACGTCGTCTGCCGAAGCGGCTGCCAGGGGCCATAGAACCACGGCGGCCGGACCACCACCGTCTCCAGTCCGTCCGGGTCGTTGGCCTCCCGCACCCGCTGCTCCGCGTGCATCTTCGAGACGCCGTAGCCGAGGTAGGGGTGGTAGGGCTCGTCGTGCCTGAACTCGTCCGTCGTGGTCGCGTTGACGCCGAACGGCGAGTTGCTCGAGACGTGCACGAGCCTGCGGGCTTTCGCCCGGCGCGCGGCGTCGACCACGTTGGCAGCGCCACCCACATTGACGCGCTCGAAGTCGGCGACCTTGGCGGGGTGGATGACACCGGCCGCGTGTACGACGGATGCCCCTTCGGCGCCCACGAACAGCCGGGTCACGTCCGTCCGGTCCGCCACGTCACCCACATGGACCTCCGCTCGCGGAAGCACGGCGAGCACGGCGTCCACATCCTCCGGCCTCTCGACGAGGGCGCGCACCGCTCCCGACCGGGCGGCCGGCCCGACATCGTCACCGCCCGACGCCACGGCCGCCAGGAACGCCCTTCCGAACCAACCGCTCGCGCCGGTCAGAATCGTCAACGCGGGAGGGTCGAGCAGCGTCGTCACGAGTTCTCCTTAGATCGAAGAGGAACGCCATGCGTCCTCAGGAACGCCGCCACGTTGCGGTGAGCGATCGCCATCAGGGTTCCTTGCGGGTTGACCCCGGGGGCCCACGGCAGGGTCGAGGCGTCGTTGACATGCAGGTTGTCCATCCCGTGCAGGCGACCGAACGAGTCCACGGCGGCCCGGGTCGTGTCCTCCCCCATCGGAGCGGTCCCGGTGAGGTGCACGGTCATCAGGCTTGCCGAACCGGGTGAGAACCGGCCGACGGCGGCAGCCGCACCGAGTCGGTCGGTGACCAGGGGCGCTCCGGCGTAGGAGGGGTAGACCGCGACCGCCCCGGCGGCCAGCATCAGGTGGACCAGCCGTCCCAGTCCGCTGCGCAGCCGGTCGCCGTCGGCAGCCGTGAGCCGATAGGTCACCAACGGGTCCAGGAAGCGGGGCAGCGCCTGCACCCTGCCGCGTCCGACACTCTGGATAGCCGCGTAGTAGACGGTCTGACGTCGCCACCTGTCGAGCGCCGGGCCGAAGTCGGGCCAGCTCTCCGAGAGCGCCAACGCGATCAGGGCCGGCCGGCTCGCCGAGCCACCGAAGCTGAGCCATGGCGCGAACTCCTTGACCTGGTAGGTCGGCAGGTCATCCGGCGAGTTCACTTCGTGGTCGAACTCGGCCACCACCTTGACCGTCGGATGCACCGATAGGTTGCCGCCCACGTTGCGTCGCAGCCCGCTGCGCTGAAGCAGCGCCGGTGTCTGGGTCGCCCCGGCGCAGACGAACACCTGGTCCGCGACGACGCGTTCACGATGGTCGGCGCCGGCTCCGCGTCGTACCAGGTCGACGGAGGTGATCCGGGAGCCGTGGCGGGTCAGCCTGGCGGCCCGCGTGGACGTCCAGAGCTGGGCTCCGCTGGCCTGCGCTGCCGGCAGGTAGGTGCGGGTCATCGTCTGCTTCTCGGCGACCACACCGTCGGTCGTCGTGGTGTAGCGGGCCCACCGCGGCACGTCGAGACCGCTCCACCCGAGGCTCTGTGCTCCCTGGCGCAGCACCTCCGAGGAGGCCGGCAACCGCTCGCTCGGCCACGGACCGACGCTCAGCTCCTGCTCGACGAAGGCGTGGTGGGGCTCCAGCGCCGCCGGAGTCAGGTCCTCGATGGCAAAGACACGGGACCAGTCGCCGAGCAGTTGCTCCGGTGGCCGGTGGTAAAGGCCGGAGTTGACCTCGCTTCCCCCGCCGGCACCGCGTCCCTCCGTGTAGGCGACGGACGGCCTGCCGAGCGCCACGGTCAGCCCCCCGCCGCGGTACTGGCGGCGCATCTGCTCGACCGAGTAGGGCTCCACGGACCCGGCTTCGACCCAGTCGCCGTCTTCGACGATCAACACCTCCAGACCAGCCTCGGCGAGCACCCGCGCGGTGACGGCGCCACCGGGCCCGGAGCCGATCACGAGCGCGTCGACGTGGCGGCTCACCGCAGGCCTCCCGTCTGGTCGCGGTGCTCGAACACCCCGACCAGCCCGAGTCCGCGGGTGAGACGGCCGAACTCGGCGATGACGGGAAGCGGCAGGCGAACCAGCCGGACGGCACCGGCAGACCTGGTGGCCGGGCTCTGCCGCCGGTACGGCGCCCGCCCGAGCACGCTCAGCGCGAGGTAGGCGACACCGGAGGCGACCGTCACACCGGCGCGGGTCACGTCGGGCATCGCGGCCAGACTCTCGTCGACGTAGCGGCCGGCCGCCGCCAACTCGGTGGCGGTGGCGTCGGGCACGTCGTGCGCTACCAGGGAGGTCGCCACGAGGGCTACAAGAGAGCGCGCTTGACCGGTAGCGCCCCCGGGCTGTGTCATCGTGCCGAGGCTACACTCACGCCACGTGAGCGGACTTCGCGCCACACCGCGCAGCGACGCCGCGCACCGACAGGTGCTGCGGTTCCTCGTGGTGGGCGCATGCACCGTCGGCATCGACTTCGTCGTCTACCGCCTGCTGCACGTCGCCGGAATGCCGCTGACACCCGCGAAGGCGTGCAGCTTCGTCGTTGCGACGATCTGCGCCTACTTCCTCAACCGCTCCTTCACCTTCGGCGCCGAGGGTGGCCGCCGAGTCGCCGCCGGCTTCGTGGCGCTGTATGCCTGCGCCCTGGTCGTCAACGTCGCCGTGAACGCCCTGGCTCTCGCCCTCCTGCCCGATGGCCGCTTCCACCTCGTCGCAGCGTTCCTGTGCGCCCAGGCGGTCTCGTCGACCCTGAACTTCGTCGGGATGCGCTCGCTGGTCTTCACCAGGCGGGTGGCGCAATGAGCGCCGTCCGGCTCATCCTGGCGTCCGCGTCGCCCGCGCGGCTCGAGACCCTGCGTCGTGCGGGGATCGAGCCTCTCGTCGAGGTTTCGCGGGTCGACGAGTCCACTGTCGAGGAGTCCGAGCCGGCTCGGCTGGCGCTCACCCTGGCACGGCTGAAGGCCGACGACGTCGCATCCCGCCTCGGCAACGGTCACCGCCGCCCGTCGACCGGTGACCGGACGCTGGTTCTCGGCTGCGACTCCGTCCTCGATCTCGACGGCGTCGCCTACGGCAAGCCCGACAGCCCTGAGACCGCATCGATGCGGCTACGTCAGCTGCGCGGCCGGTCCGGCGTGCTGCACACCGGGCATGCCCTGCTCGACCTGGCGAACGGCGAGCGCAGGCTCGCGACGGCCGCCACCACCGTCGTCTTCGCCATGATGACCAGTGACGAGATCGCGGCGTACGTCGCCACGGGTGAGCCTCTGGCGGTGGCCGGCTCGTTCACGATCGACGGCATCGGGGGCGCGTTCGTCGAGCGGATCGAGGGCGACCCGCACAACGTCGTGGGGCTGTCCCTCCCGCTGGTCCGGGCGATGGTGACCGACCTGGGAGTCGCCTGGCCGGCCCTGTGGAACCGTCCAGCGCGCTCAGGCCCTGAGCCGACCCGTCCCCCCCGGTAGGGACAGGTCGTCGGGGGCCGCGCAACCAGCACTAGTTGCACGCCATGTGCACCCTACAACAACGGCTCGCCGCGTGGGTCGGCACGATCCTCGCGGCTGGGGTCGGACGCCGCGGGTCGCCTATCATGGCCGCCGGAGGTGGCATGGCGACCGAGCAGGACAGCGACGAGATGCCGAGGCGGCGACCGAGGGAGCGGGAACGGGTCAGGACGGCCCGCGTGAAGCAGACGGTCCGGCTCACTCCGGAGATGATCCGGATCGTGTTCACGGGCGCCGACCTGGTGGAGCTGCCGATCGGGGAGTTCTCGGACCACTACGTGAAGCTGGCGTTCCCGCCGGCGGGGGCGCCGTACCGCTCCGCGGACGAGCTCACCGAGATGCGCGAGGGGCTCGCGCCCGCCCACCGGCCCCGCCTGCGCACCTACACGGTGCGCGGCTACGACGCGGAGACCGCTGAGCTGACCCTGGACTTCGTCTACCACGGCGACGAGGGGCTGGCCGGGCCGTGGGCCGCGGCGGCGCGCCCCGGTGACGAGATCATGTTCCTCGGCCCGGGCGGAGGCTACGCGCCGTCGCCCGACGCCGACTGGCACCTCCTGGTGGGCGACGAGAGTGCCCTACCGGCCGTGGCCACGGCACTCGAACGCCTCTCCGCCGACACGTCGGCGCACGTCTTCCTCGAGGTAGCCGACCGCCGCGAGCAGCAGCCGTTGGACAGCCCGGCGAAAATGACCATCACCTGGGTGCACCGCGACGCCGCCGGCGGCGTCCGGGGGGAGGCCCTGATCGCCGCCGTCCGCCAGGCAGAGCTGCCGAGCGGCCAGGTGCACGCTTTTCTGCACGGCGAGGCCGGGTTCGTCAAGGACCTTCGCCACCATCTGCGCTTCGAGCGCGGCGTGCCCCGGGAGCTGCTCAGCGTCTCCGGCTACTGGCGGCAGGGACGCGACGACGAGGCCTGGCGGTCCGAGAAGGCTGCCTGGAAGTCCGACGTGGAGGCGGACGAGCAGCAGTTCGTGAGCTGAGCCTGGCAGCGGCTACTCGACGGGCAGCCCGAGGCTGCGGGCGATCAGGATTCGCTGCACCTCCGACGTACCCTCACCGATCTCGAGCACCTTGGCGTCACGGTAGAAGCGCGTCACCGGGTACTCCTCCATGAACCCGTAGCCCCCGAAGATCTGGGTGGCGATGCGGGTGGCCGTGACGGCGGCCTCGGTCGAGTAGAGCTTGGCGACCGCCGCCGCCTCCTTGAACTCGGCGATCGGACGGCCGGCATCCTTCAGCGCCGCAGCCTTGTAGACGAGACCGCGGGCCGCCTCGGCCATGACCTTGAGGTCGGCGACCTGGAAGGCGACTCCCTGCTTGGCCCCGATGGGTACGCCGAACGTGGTGCGCTCCCCGGCGTACTGCACGGAGAGCTCGAGGCATGCCTGGATGCAGCCGAGCGCCACCGCCGCGATCGCCACCCGGCCGTCGTCGAGGGTCGCGAGGAACTGGGCGAAGCCGCGCCCACGCTGGCCGAGCAGGTTGCTCTCGGGCACATGCACGTCGTCGAGGCTCAGCGGGTGGGTGTCACTGGCGTGCCAGCCCAGCTTGTCGTAGGCCTTCTCGGCCACGAAGCCCGGCGTGCCCGATGGCACGATGATCGTGGAGACCTCGGCACGGCCGTCCGCGCGGTCGCCCGTGCGCGCGGTGACCGTGACGCAGGAGGTGATCGAGGAACCGGAGTTGGTGATGAACTGCTTGCCGCCGTTGATGACCCATTCGCCGTCGCGAAGGTCAGCTCGGGTCTTGGTGGCACCGGCATCCGACCCCGAGCCGGGCTCGGTGAGCCCGAAGCCGGCGAGGGCGTTGCCGGAGACCAGATCGGGCAGCCACGTCTCCTTCTGCTCGTCGGTGCCGTAGGTCAGGAGCGGGTTGATGCCGAGCCCGACGGCAGCCTCCAGGGTGATCGACATCGACTGGTCGACCCGGCCGACCTCCTCGATGGCGACGCACAGGCTGGTGAAGTCGCCGTCGTCACCGGCGCCGCCGTACTGCTCGGGAGCCGTCAAGCCGAAGAGTCCGAGCTTGCCCATCTTGTGCACGACGTCGACCGGGAAATGGTGGGCCTTGTCCCACTCCGCTGCATGGGGGGCGATCTCCGCCTCCGCGAACTCGCGGACGCTCTGGCGGAAATGCTCATGCTCCTCGGACAGTTCGAAGCTCATCGTGCATCCTTCGGGTCCGGCCACTAGGCCTCGGGTCGACGATCGGGTCTGTCCCTACTCTAAAGGGCCGAGCGATGGTCGGATCCGCGCACCGGGATCACTGGCAGGCGCGCTCGAGCATCGCCTGCGCCTGCGCCTTGACCGAGTCGTCCGGGATGAGGATGACGCGTTGTTGGGGGCCCCGGTCGTTGATCTTCGCGTAGGCGCTGAAGAGGTACGTCTGAGTGCTCTGGCTGAGGCCGTGGGCATCACAGCGCGGACCCACCCCGATCGAGATCGGCAGCCTGAGCAGCGGGTCGCCGGGGCCCAATGTCGCCGGGAGATGCTCGTCAGGTGTGAACGTCAACAGCACGCTTCCCGTCGTGTCGGTGATGGTGACGCCGTCCTGGGACGTCGACGGCTCGATGTCCGACCGGCGGATGAACAAGGTGCCGCTCAGATGTTCGCCGGCTGCGGTGCGGACATCCCGGAACGCCCGGCTGATCGAGATCGAGGCGATCGCCTTCAGCCGCGCCAGTCCGCAGTCGCGGGTGCGGAACTGGCGCATCATGGACGCGCCGTGCCTGTCCAGGGTCAGGTCGAGCTCCTCACCGCCGGCCAGCGTGACACGGGCACGTGGTGGGTCGGTGGGTGCCGCCCCGCCACAGCTCGCGACGCCGTAGGTCGTGGTCAGGTCGATGATCTGACCGGGGACGTAGGTGGTGTCCTTGGGGGTCCGCGGGGCAGCGTGTACGCCGGACCAGGTCAGCTGGACGGACCGCACCGTGACGGGACCGCCGCTCCGGTTGGTGAGCTCGACCTCAAGCCGGTTCGTGCCTTCATCGGTGCGGTACTGCAGGAGGGTGGCGTGCAGCCGGGGCGCGGAGCCGGAGCCGGTCGCTCCGGCGCCCGTCGGGGTCGTGTTGGTCGAATCCGGTGACCTGCTCGAGGGAGTCGAGTCGTGGCTGCAGCCGGTGCCGGCCAGCAGGCAACCGACGGCCACGGCGGTCGCTAACGACCACCGACGCGGTGGCGTGACCGCGAGCCCCCTGGGGTGCGCTACTCGGCCCATCAGTGGTGTCGCTCGGCCTCGCTCCGCTCCACGCAGAGCTCGTTGCCCTCTGGGTCGCGCAGGACGACGAACCCGGTGCCGTCGGGTTTGCGATGGTCGGCGAACATCGTCGCTCCCAGCCCGACAAGCCGCGCCACCTCCTCGTCGCGCGTGGCATCCGTCGGGACCAGGTCGAGGTGGACGCGGTTCTTCGCATCCTTGGCCTCAGGGACCGGGATGAACAGCAGGCGCAGGTTCCCCGAGGGGGACACCAACAGGCCCTCCGGGTCCCCCGCCTGGTTCGGGTTCGCGGGGTCCTCCGCATAGCCGAGGGCCGCGGACCAGAACTCCACGAGCGGCTGCCAAGCGGCGCAGTCGAAGGTGATATGGCGGATGTCTGACGTCATGCGCGCCATCCTTCGCGTCGCGTGCTGACGGGGCAAGGCGTTTTCGACCTGGCAGTAGAGTGCGCAGGTGCTCCCGAGCCACGACGAGATCCACACCTCACGGCTGCTGATGCGACGGTGGCGGGAGGCGGACCGGGCGCCGTTCGCCGCGATGAACGCCGACGCCGAGGTGATGCGCTACTTTCCTGCCCTGCAGAGCCGAGCGACCAGTGACACCTGGGTCGACGCCTTCGAAGAGCGCTTCGAGCGGCAGGGCTTCGGGCTCTGGGCGCTCGAGCGGGTGGACACCGGGGCGTTCATCGGGTTCACCGGGCTCAACCCGATGCCCGATGGCGTCCCAGGCGCTGGCGGCATGGAAGTCGGCTGGCGGCTGGCTCAGGACGCCTGGGGACATGGCTACGCCACCGAGGCGGGCCGAGCCAGCATCGACCTCGCGTTCGGCTCGCTCGGGCTCGAGGAGATCTGGTCGATGACCGCCGTGCTCAACGTTCCGTCCCAGCGGGTGATGCAGCGGCTCGGGATGTCGTTGTTCGGGCACTTCGATCATCCCAAGGTTCCGGTGGGACATGCCGTACGGCCCCACGTGGTCTATCGGCTTGGTCGACCCGAGTTCGAGCAGCAGCGCGACGCGGGCGCCGGACCAGGATGACGCCGGCAACGGCGAGGACCCCACCGACCAACGAGAGCGCAGTGGGCCGCTCGCCCAGCCAGGCCCAGGCCAGCCCGAGCGCCACCACCGGCACCAGATAGGGAGCAACCGTGCTCTTCGCGATCGGCACCCGTGCGACGGCGAACGACCAGGCGACATACCCGACGGCCGAGGGGACGAGTCCCAAGAAGAGGACCTTCCCGATGGCTGACGAGGATGCGGCGGGCACCTGCCGCAGCAGGGTCGGCAACGCGGGGACGGCGGGCAGCGTCCCCGCCCACACGCTCCAGGCCGTGGCGGCGAACGCCCCGATCGACTCGGCCAACGGCTTCACCACCACGTGGTAGAGGCCCTGACAGGCCGCGGCGGCAAGGACGAGGAGCGAACCCACCCCGCCGCCGAGCCCGACCGGCTGCTGGAGTTGGACTGAACCTGCCATGAGGCTGCTCTCCCGGGGCGGGATGGAGTGGCCTCGGGTGCGGTCAGGCACGGGGTGCGGTTTCAGACAGGAGTGATGAGAGCCGGGGCACGAGTCGGGCACGCCGCCCCACAAAATGGAACGATTCGGGGCTGAAACCCGCGATCTAGGCCCCGAAACGTTCCACTCTGCGTGCAAGCCAGCCGCCGAGGGCGCGGCCGGACGCTCGACCCCTAGACTCGCGTCGTACGCCATCCCGACGCTTCAGGAGCACACGTGGCCGAGCTGACGAAGGTACTCGTCGCCAACCGGGGAGAGATCGCCGTCCGGGTCGTCCGGGCCTGCAAGGACTCCGGCATCGAGAGTGTGGCCGTCTACGCCGACCCCGACCGTGACGCGCTCTTCGTCCGGCTGGCCGATGAGGCTTTTGCGCTCGACGGCGCCACCCCGGCCGAGTCCTATCTGAACATCGACAAGCTCATCGCTGTCGCGAAACGCAGCGGCGCCGACTCGGTGCATCCCGGATATGGCTTCCTCGCCGAGAACGCGGGGTTCGCCCAGGCTGTGATCGACGCCGGCCTGGTGTGGATCGGACCGCCCCCCGCGGCGATCGACGCCCTCGGCGACAAGGTCCAGGCCCGTCATATCGCGCAACGGGTCGGAGCCCCGCTCGTCGCCGGAACGGCAGACCCCGTGAACGGCGCCGACGAGGTGGTCACGTTCGCCCGGGAGCACGGACTGCCGATCGCCATCAAGGCGGCATTCGGCGGCGGCGGCCGGGGCCTCAAGGTGGCCCGGAGTGAGGACGAAGTCGCCGAGCTCTACGAGTCGGCGGTGCGCGAGGCGGTGACTGCCTTCGGCCGCGGTGAGTGTTTCGTGGAGCGCTACCTCGACCGGCCGCGCCACGTCGAGACCCAGTGCCTCGCCGACACCCACGGCAACGTCGTGGTCGTGTCGACCCGGGACTGCTCACTGCAACGTCGTCACCAGAAGCTCGTGGAGGAGGCCCCGGCTCCGTTCCTGTCCAAGGACCAGATGGAGATCCTCTACTCGTCGTCGAAGGCGATCCTGCATGAGGCTGGGTACGTCGGCGCGGGGACGTGTGAGTTCCTCGTCGGCCAGGACGGCACCATCTCCTTCCTCGAGGTCAACACCCGGCTCCAGGTGGAGCACCCGGTCAGCGAGGAGGTCACCGGACTCGACCTGGTCCGCGAGATGTTCCGCATCGCCGCAGGTGAGCCGCTCGGCTACGACGACCCCGAGGTCGTCGGGCACTCGATCGAGTTCCGGATCAACGCCGAGGACGGCGGCCGCAACTTCATGCCGGCTCCGGGCACCCTGACCCGCTGGCACCCGCCGTCCGGGCCGGGGGTGCGGGTCGACGGCGGCTACGAGGAGGGCGAGACCATCCCAGGCTCGTTCGACTCCTTGGTCGCGAAGCTGGTGGTGACCGGCTCGTCGCGCACGCAGGCTCTCGAACGGTCGCGTCGTGCCCTCGCGGAGTTCGAGGTCGAGGGCATGCCGACCGTCATCGCCTTCCACCGCAAGGTTGTCGACGACCCCGCGTTCATCGGCGACGGTGAGGACTTCACCATCTACACCAGTTGGATCGAGACGGACTTCGCCAACGACATCGAGCCGTACGCCGGCCCGGCAGAGGTCGCAGAAGACGAGCCGCGCGAGGCGGTGACGGTCGAGGTCGGCGGCAGACGGCTTGTCGTGACGCTGCCATCCGGGTTCGGCGCCGCTCCCGCCGCCGCCTCGGGCGCCAAACGGCCGAAGCGGAAGGGCGGCGGCGCGCAGGGGACCGCCGCCGGCGGCGACGCCCTCACCTCACCCATGCAGGGCACCATCGTCAAGCTTGCCGTCGAGGAGGGCCAGGTCGTCGCCGCCGGCGACCTGGTCATCGTCCTCGAGGCGATGAAGATGGAGCAGCCTCTCAACGCCCATCGGGCCGGCACCATCCAAGGACTCAACGCCGAGGTCGGCGCGACGGTGTCGAGCGGCGCGGTGATCTGCGAGATCAAGGACTGACACTCACCGCGACTCGCCGTGGCCGAACGGCTCGCGCCTGCCGCGGCGCGCGGTTCCGCGCCCCGCCGCGTCGTTTCGACGAGGGATCGCCCGAGGGTGTCTAGCCGCGGGTGTGCAGGCGGCGGGCCGCCTCGGCCACCGAGCCGGAGATCGAGGGGTAGACCGAGAACGCGTGCGCGAGCTCGTCGACGGTCAGCCGTCCCTCGACCGCGACGGAGACCGGGTGGATCAGCTCGCTGGCTTGCGGGCCCACCACGACACCACCGATCACGATGCCGGTTCCCGGACGGCAGAACAGCTTGACGAAGCCGTCATGGATGCCCTGCATCTTCGCTCGCGCGTTGCCGGCCAAGGGAAGCATCACGCCAACGGCGTCGATGGCACCCGAGTCGACCTCGTCCTGCGACCAGCCGACCGTGGCGATCTCGGGCGAGGTGAACACATTGGAGGAGACGGCCTTGAGGTCGATTGGTGACACCGCGTCGCCGAGGAAGTGCCACATCGCGGTCCGGCCCTGCATCGCCGCGACCGATGCGAGCATCAGAACTCCGGTGCAGTCGCCGGCGGCGTAGACCCCTCTGGCGCTCGTGCGCGAGACCCCGTCGACCGCGATGAAGCCACCGGCCCCGAGCGTGACACCAGCCTCCTCCAGCCCGATGCCCGTCGTGTTGGGCACGGAGCCGACAGCGAGCAGGCAGTGGGAGCCCTCGACCACCTCCCCACCCTCGAGGGTCACGCGCACGGAGTCGCCTTCACGCGACGCGGACTCGGCGCGGGAGCGGGAGAGCACCGTCATACCGCGACTGGTGAGGACGCGCTCGAGAACCCCTGCGGCGTCCGAGTCCTCGCCCGGCAGCACCCGGTCGCGGCTGCTCACCAGCACGACGTCCGCACCGAGCGCGTTGTAGGCGCTGGCGAACTCGG
The DNA here is from genome assembly GCA_963820035.1 of uncultured Actinomycetota bacterium. GTDB lineage: Bacteria > Actinomycetota > Actinomycetes > Propionibacteriales > Nocardioidaceae > JAWWPG01. The sequence goes on from CAWFYK010000002.1 coordinate 977,633, forward strand.
CTCCGGTGACTCCCGAGCCCACCACGACCAGCCGCTCCGGGAGTGCCTCGAGCTCGTAGACCTGCTCCCAGGTGAGGATGCGCTCGCCATCGGGTACGGCGGTCGGCAGGACACGTGGATGCGCGCCCGTCGCCACCAGGACGGCGTCGGCGTCCAGCCGTTCTTCGGAGCCGTCAGGCAGCGAGACGACGACCGTCTCGGGACCCGCGAGCCGGCCGATCCCTGGCGTGACCTCGACGCCGGCGTTCGCGAGCTGGCGGGCGATGTCGGCCGACTGGGACGCCGCCAGCTTCCTGACCCGGGCGTTGACCACGGCCAGGTCCACCGAGGGCGCGGCCCCGACGGCCTGCCCGCGGCCGAAGCGGACGCCGAGCTCGCCCGCCCCGTGAACCGCCGTCATCACCTCGGCCGTGGCGATCAGCGTCTTCGACGGAACGCAGTCGGTGAGCACCGCCGAGCCGCCGAGCCCGTCGCGGTCCACGACCGTGACCTCCGCACCCAGCTGGGCACCGACGAGCGCTGCCTCGTAGCCTCCCGGGCCACCGCCGATGATCACCACACGAGTCACGCGGTCACGATAACCTGCCTCACGTGTCGCTTTACGCCGCCTACGCATCCAACCTCGACCCGATCCGGATGCTGGAGAGATGTCCGCACTCGCCGGCTCGCGGCACCGGCTGGATCGTCGGCTGGCGGTTGACGTTCGCCGGCGAGGAGCTGGGCTGGGACGGCGCCCTCGCGACGGTCGCCGAGGACCCCGACTCCCAGGTGTTCGTCGCCCTCTATGACGTGACCCGCGAGGACGCCCAGATGCTCAACGACTGGGAGGGTGACGTCTACCGCAAGATCCATGTGCGCGTGCAGACCCTCGACGGCGAGCAGCTCGCCTGGATGTTCGCCCTCGACGCCTACGAGGGCGGGCTGCCGTCGGCGAGCTACCTCGGCGTGATCAGCGAGGCGGCCGCCGCCGCCGGCGCGCCGGATGACTACGTCGACGACCTCCGCAGGCGGCCGTGCCGCTCGATCGGAGACTGAGCCGATGACCGAACCCGACCCGACCCGGTTGGCTGCGGAAGCCGCTGCCGTCTTCGCCGACCGTGCCGCGGTGGCCCAGCACGACGTCGCCCTCGTGATGGGCTCCGGCTGGCTGCCGGCGGCGGAGGCACTCGGTACGACCCAGGCGGAAGTCTCGTGCACGGACCTGCCGGGCTTCAGCGCTCCGGCCGCTGCCGGGCACGCGGGGACGGTGCGCTCGGTGCATTGCGGGGGGGTCCGTGCCCTCGTGTTCCTCGGCCGGACCCATCTCTATGAAGGACTCGGGGTCGCGGCGGTGGTGCACGCCGTACGCACGGCCGCTGCGGCCGGCTGCCGGGCCGTGGTCCTGACCAACGGCTGTGGCGGGTTGCACACCCGCTGGACACCGGGGACACCGGTCCTGATCAGGGACCACCTCAACCTGACGGCGATGTCACCCCTCGTCGGGGCCACGTTCGTCGACCTCACCGACCTCTACTCGCCTCGCCTGCGCGCCCTGTGCCGGACCGTGGACCCGAGCCTCGAAGAGGGCGTCTACGCCCAGTTCCCGGGGCCGCATTACGAGACCCCGGCGGAGATCGAGATGGTCCGAGCCATCGGCGGCGACCTGGTGGGGATGTCGACCGCTCTCGAGGCGATCGCCGCACGCGAGGCGGGGATGGAGGTGCTCGGGATCTCGCTCGTCACCAACCCCGCCGCGGGAGTGACCGGCGAGCCGCTCGACCACGCCGAGGTGCTGGCCGCGGGCAACGCCGCGGCGGCCGCCATGGGGAGTCTGCTGGCCGCCGTCCTGCCCAAGGTCGTGACCGCATGACCGGGTCCCTTCTCATCACCGGGGCCGCCGGCACCATCGGCACGTCGCTCACCGAGGGTTTGCGGGGCTCCTTCACGCTGCGAGGACTCGACCTGCGCGCGCCGACGGCGTCATACCCGGGCGAGTTCGTGGTGGGCGACTGTGCCGACCCCGCGACCGCCCAGCGCGCCGTCGAAGGTGTCGATGCTGTCGTCCACCTCGCGGGAGTGCCCACCGAGGCGTCCCTACCCGTCATCCTCCGCAGCCATGTCGAGACCACGGCGGCCCTGCTCGACGCGATGGTCGCCCACGAGGTGCCGCGGATGGTCTACGCGAGCAGCAACCACGCTGTCGGGATGACTCCGCGACGCGAGCTGCTCGGCACCGACGTGCCGCCGCGGCCTGACACGTTCTACGGTGTCGGCAAGGTGGCCGCGGAGGCGCTGCTGAGCCTGTACGCCGACAGGTACGGGATCTCATCGGTCGCCATGCGGATCGGCAGCTTCCTGCCCGAGCCGACGACCCGGCGCAACCTGGCGACCTGGCTCTCCCCCGGTGACTGCCTGGCCATGGTGACGGCCGCCCTGGCCGCGACGTTCGACGGGGTCCGGGTGGTCTACGGCATCTCAGCGAACCGCGACGCCTGGTGGGACCTGGAGCCCGGGCGGGCGCTCGGCTACCTGCCGGCCGACGACGCCGCCGACTTCGAGGACGGGCTCCCTCGGCGGACCCAGGACGACGCCGAGGCGGCACGCGTCGGGGGGCCCTACGCGACCGGGCTCTTCGACCGGCGGCCGTTTGCACCGGATGAACCGGAGGACGGCTAGGTGACGGCTAGGTGACGGCTAGGTGACGGCGCCCGCCGAGCTGGCCGATGCGGTACGCCGGTGGGTCGCCGAGGATCCCGACCCCCGGACCCGCGACGAGCTGACCGCGCTGCTGGCCGAGGCCGACCACGACCCGGACGCGCTGGCCGAGCTCGGAGACCGGTTCACCGGCAAGCTGGAGTTCGGCACCGCGGGGCTGCGGGGCGAGATCGCGGCGGGGCCGAACCGGATGAACCGGGCCGTCGTGATCCGCGCAGCGGCGGGTCTGGCGGCCTACCTGCGTGCGACCGCTGCGACCGGGCCGGTCGTCATCGGCTATGACGCCCGCCACCAGTCGGACGAGTTCGCGTTCGACACCGCGTCGGTGATGGCCGCTGCCGGGTTCCGGGCCCTGGTGCTGCCGGAGGCGATGCCGACACCTGTGCTCGCGTTCGCGATCGGCCACCTGTCGGCCGCCGCGGGCGTGATGGTGACGGCATCTCACAACCCGCCGCGCGACAACGGCTACAAGGTCTACCTCGGTGACGGCAGCCAGATCGTGCCGCCCGCCGACGCCGAGATCTCGGCAGCGATCGACGCTGCCCCCGCAGCCGTGGAGATCCCCCGCAGCGACCACTGGCAGGTGCTCGGCGACGACGTGCCGGAGGCCTACCTGGACGCGGTGAGCGCGCTGCCCCGCCCCGGAGGCGCTCGTGACCTGACCGTCGTCTACACGCCCCTGCACGGCGTCGGCGACTCGACGGTCACGGAGGTGATGCGCCGCGCCGGCTTCCGCCCGCCGGTCGTCGTGACCCAGCAGCGCGATCCGGACGCCGACTTCCCGACCACCGCGTTCCCCAACCCCGAGGAGCCCGGCGCCATGGACCTGGCGATGGCCCTCGCGAGCGAGACGGCGGCCGACGTCGTCATCGCGAACGACCCCGACGCCGACCGGTGCGCGGTCGCCGTACCCACGGACCAGGGCTGGCAGATGCTCCGCGGTGACGAGGTCGGGGCCTTGCTGGCCGACCATCTGATCCGCCGAGGGGTGACGGGGGTGTTCGCGACGACCATCGTGTCCTCGTCGCTCCTCGGCGTCATGGCGCGTCACCACGAGCTCCGCTACGCCGAGACCCTCACCGGGTTCAAGTGGATCGGACGGGTGCCGGGTCTGGGGTTCGGCTACGAGGAGGCGCTCGGGTACTGCGCAGCGCCCGACCTTGTGAAGGACAAGGACGGCGTCTCCGCGCTCATCCTGCTCTGCGAGCTCGCGGCCGAGCTGAGGGCGGCGGGCCGAACGCTCCGCGACCGGCTCGACGACCTGGCGCGCGACTTCGGCGTCTACGCCACAGACCAGCTGTCCGCGCGGGTCGAGCGCCTCGAGGAGATCGCCGAGGTGATGACCAGGCTCCGCAGCGCGCCGCCCGAGGTCCTCGGCGGCTTCGCGGTCGAGCGCGTGGACGACCTTGCAGACCCCTCGGGGCCGCTGCCCCCGACCGATGCGCTGCGCTACCGGCTGGCTCACGGTGGCCGGGTCGTCGTACGTCCCTCGGGGACCGAGCCCAAGCTCAAGTGCTACCTGGAGGTCGTGGTACCCGTTGTCGGAGACGACGTCGGCGCCGTGGACGCCGCTCGGATCGCAGCGGCCGGCCGGCTCGACGCGATCCGGGCCGACCTCACCGTCGCCGCCGGTCTCTGAGGCCTGCCTGTCAGGTCGCCGGCCGACGCTGGGGCGGTCAGAACACGAAGGCGAGGACGACGCAGGCCGCGGCAACGGCGAGACCCGCGATCGGCAGCCAGTCCCACACGACCTTCGGCGACTGATGCTCGGTGGCCCGAGAGCGCTCCCGGACCAGCGTCTCGATGCGCTGCTCCGTGTGGCTGAAGTTGCTCTTGATGACGCGCTCCTGCGCGAGCAGGTTGACCTCCGTCTCGTCGTCGCCGAGGTCGTTCTCCGGGGCGAACTGGAGCCGGCTCATGCCGGCGTTGGGCCCGATCGGCTGCTTGCGGAACTGGCGGCGCTCCTTGCTCGCCGCGCGCGCGGACTTGCTCACCCCGAGGCCGTGGTAGACCTTGTCCCGCGTCCCGATCTGCAGCGTCTGGGCGACCCGGCAGCTCTTGATGACGCCCCACGGCAGGAACGTGTCGCGGAGCATGTTGCGCATCAGCAGCCCGTTGCGGTGCGCCGTCACCTCCGGCCGGATCAACACCACCCAGGCGATCAGCGCGAAGGCGATGCTGAAGCAGATCAGCCCGATCGCTCCCGACCCGTCGCCGAGGATCCCGAGCACGATGACCAGCACGGCGATCCCGACCACGACGTAGCCGAAGTATCGCCCCATGGGGACGATGAACTTGTCCGTGCGTGGACCCGCCGCCTGGACGGCTGCGTTCGTCACAGCGCCAGGGTAACCGTTGGCCCGGAATCTGGGTCCGTAGGCCGCCCGCCGTCACCAGATGGTTACCATTCCGTTGCCGAGGCGCCGTCGCGGGCTGGTTGCCCTCGGCAGCGCCACAGCCCAGCCCGGGTGTTGCTGACGGAGGGCGCGGTGCGGTTGGTCTGTGCGTGAAACTGCCTGCGTCGCTGCGCTTTTCACGCACAGCTCAACGCGCGGCGTACGGCGGCCTGCCTCGCCTGGCGGCCGCGTGACTCGCCGTCACTAGACTTGCCCCGATGACCATGTCTTCGACCACCACCGCCCGCGGACGCCGCGGAGCTCGACGAGGCCCGGTCATCGTCGGCGGCGCTCGGCGGCTTCCTGCGCGGGCTGCCTGCGGTCGACCAGGTCGGTTGCGAGGCGCGAGCTGCCACCTTGGCGACCCGGTCGATCAAGGCCGCGTCGAAGACATGGGCGATCGACCTGGCGATCTCGATGATCGATCTCACGACGCTCGAGGGCCAAGACACCCCCGGCAAGATCCGTGGGCTCTGCGCCAAGGCGCGCCGCCCCGACCCGAGCGACGCGTCGTGCCCGCAGGTCGCCGCCGTCTGTGTCTACCCCGACCTGGTGCCTGACGCCGTCGCGAACCTGACCGACACCGGCATCCAGGTGGCCTCCGTCGCCACCGCCTTCCCCTCGGGCCGCTCCTCGATGCCCGTCAAACTGCTCGACACCGCGGATGCGGTCGCGGCCGGTGCCGACGAGGTCGACATGGTCATCGACCGCGGCGCGTTCCTCACCGGTCGCTACCAGCTCGTCTATGACGAGGTCGCCGCCGTGAAGGCCGCCTGTGCCCGACCCGGGGGGCGGGACGCTCGGCTCAAGGTGATCCTGGAGACGGGTGAGCTCGCGACCTACGACAACGTACGCCGGGCCGGCTGGCTCGCCATGCTCGCCGGAGCCGACTTCATCAAGACCAGCACCGGCAAGGTGCAGCCCGCGGCCACCATGCCGGTCACCCTCGTGATGCTCGAGGCGGTGCGGGACTTCCACGCCGCCACCGGTCGCATGGTCGGCGTGAAGCCGGCCGGCGGGATCAGCACGGCGAAGGATGCGATCCGCTACCTGGTGATGGTCAACGAGACGGTCGGCGACGAGTGGCTCGACCCGTCCTGGTTCCGGTTCGGCGCCTCGCGGCTGCTCAACGACCTGCTCATGCAGCGCAGCAAGCAGGCGACCGGTCGCTACAGCGCCGCCGACTACGTGACGATGGACTGAGGGAGAGCCGATGGCATTCGACTACGCACCCGCTCCGGAGTCACGGGCGGTCGTGGACCTGCGGTCGTCGTACGGGCTCTTCATCGGCGGGGACTTCGTGTCCGGTCACGGTCGCCCGTTCAAGTCCGTCAGCCCCGCCAGCGAGGAGGTCCTCGCGGAGATCGCGGAGGCGAGCAGCGCCGACGTCGACCGGGCCGTCGCGGCCGCCCGGCGGGCATTCACCCGGACCTGGTCACGGATGCCCGGGCGCGAGCGCGCGAAGTACCTCTTCCGGATCGCCCGCATCGTGCAGGAGCGATCGCGCGAGCTGGCGGTGCTCGAGACACTGGACAACGGGAAGCCGATCCGAGAGTCACGCGACGTCGACATTCCCCTCGTGGCTGCGCATTTCTTCTACTACGCGGGGTGGGCCGACAAGCTCGACTACGCCGTCCCGGGACGGGGCCCCGCCGACCCGCCGCGGCCGCTCGGCGTCGCGGGACAGGTCATCCCGTGGAACTTCCCGCTCATGATGCTCGCCTGGAAGATCGCGCCGGCGCTCGCCTGCGGCAACACCGTCGTGCTCAAGCCGGCCGAGACCACGTCGCTGACCGCGCTGCTCTTCGCCGAGATCTGCCAACAGGCGGAGCTTCCGGCCGGCGTGGTCAACATCGTGACGGGCGCCGGCGACACCGGCCGGGCGGTCGTCAGCCACCCCGACGTCGACAAGGTCGCGTTCACCGGCTCCACCGAGGTCGGCAAGGCGATCGCGCGTGAGGTCGCGGGCACCCACAAGTCGGTCACGCTGGAGCTCGGGGGAAAAGCCGCCAACATCGTGTTCGACGACGCGCCGCTCGATCAGGCGGTCGAGGGGATCGTCAACGGGATCTTCTTCAACCAGGGCCATGTCTGCTGTGCTGGCTCGAGGCTGCTCGTGCAGGAGAGCGTCTACGACGACGTGCTGGTGCGGCTCAAGCGCCGGATGGCGACGTTGCGCGTCGGCGACCCGCTCGACAAGAACACCGACGTCGGGGCGATCAACTCGGCCGAGCAGCTGGCCCGGATCCGGGAGCTCTCCGACGTCGGAGAAGCGGAAGGAGCCGAGCGCTGGTCTCCAGCGTGCGACCTTCCCGAGCGCGGGTACTGGTTCGCCCCGACGATCTTCACCGGCGTGAGCCAGGCCCACCGGATCGCTCGCGAGGAGATCTTCGGCCCGGTGCTGTCCGTGCTCACCTTCCGCACCCCCGACGAGGCGGTCGCCAAGGCGAACAACACGCCATACGGACTGTCGGCGGGAGTGTGGACCGACAAGGGTTCGCGGATCCTCTGGATGGCCGACAAGCTACGGGCGGGAGTCGTGTGGGCCAACACGTTCAACCGCTTCGACCCGACCAGCCCCTTCGGCGGCTACCAGGAGTCGGGCTACGGCCGCGAGGGCGGCCGACACGGACTGGAGGCCTACCTTGCCCACTAGGCAGCGCACCGGCGCCGGCGGGCGCCTTGACGTGAAGAAGACCTACAAGCTCGCCATCGGTGGGAAGTTCCCGCGCTCCGAGTCCGGTCGCTCCTATGTCGTCACCGACACACACGACCGATTCCTCGCCAACGCGGCATACGCCTCTCGCAAGGACGCGCGCGATGCGGTCGCAGCGGCCCGGAAGGCCTTTCCTGGTTGGGCTTCCGCCACTCCCTACAACCGCGGTCAGGTGCTTTACCGCGTCGCCGAGGTGATGGAGGGCAGGCGCGACCAGTTCATCTCCGACGTGGCGGCGAGCGAAGGCAGCACCCGACCGTCCGCCGCCCGCGCGGTGGACGCGGCGATCGACCGATGGGTCTGGTATGCCGGCTGGGCGGACAAGATCGCCCAGGTGCTCGGGGGCACGAACCCGGTCGCCGGTCCCTACTTCGACTTCTCGGTGCCGGAACCCACCGGCGTGGTCGCCGTGCTGGCGCCTCAGCACTCGTCGCTGCTCGGGCTGGTCTCGGTGTTGGCGCCGGTGATCGTCTCCGGCAACACCGCGGTCGTGACGGCGTCCTACCGTCGGCCGCTGCCCGCCATCACGCTGTCGGAGGTGCTCGCCACCTCCGACGTCCCTGGCGGAGTCGTCAACGTCCTCACCGGACAGCTCAGCGACACCGTGCCGACCCTGTCCGCCCACCTGGACGTGAACGCCATCGACCTCACCGGAACCGCGGGCGACCCGGACAACGCACGCCTGCTGGAGGTCGCCGCCGCCGACAACCTGAAGCGGGTGCTCCGAGCCGACGTGGAGGAGCCGGACTGGTCGAAGGACCCAGGGCTCTCGAGGATCGCGATGTTCATGGAGACCAAGACGGTCTGGCACCCGATAGGGGTGTGACATGAGCGACGATCCAGCGGATCCGCATGCATCCTGGGCGGACCGGACCGGGTTGCGGGACGAGTCTGGCCAGGTCGTCCTGGTGTTCACCGCATCCGAGAGCGTGCGCTCCGCCATCCCGTGGGCCGACGGTGTCTGGGTTCCGCCTTCGATCCCACCAGGCCGGGCGGCCGCGTTAGCGCTGGCCGCGTTCCCGGGTTGGAGACTGTCGACATCCGACGCCGATCTCGCCACCGCGCTGCTGGCCGCGGGGGCCGTCGAACGGCGGCACGCCCATACGATGACCACCAGCCTGGGTGAGGTTGCTGCTGACGGCTCCGGACGACCAACCGCCGCGGGCCTCCGGGTCGAGCCGTTGACGGCGACCCAAGTCGACCGCCACGCACTACGGCTCGGCGCCGTCAACGTCCGGGCCTATCCCGAAGGCCACGTCGACGCGTTCGACGGTGACGAAGCGGCCGCCGTATCCCAGGTGCGAGCCATCGCGCGCGGTGAGCTGCTCGGCCCGATGATGGTCGAGTCGCAGGTGGCCCTGCTGGACGGCCAGATCGTCGGAGCCTGCCTCGTCGTCGACAGGTCCGGCATTCCGCCGAGCGGCGGCCCGTGGGTCATCGACCTGTTTCGCGATCCGGCCTCCCCCGCGCTCGGAGTCGGCACCGCGCTCCTGCGCGCCACGATCGCGGCCGCCCGGGACGCCGGACTGCCGGGTCTCTCCCTGGCGGTCAGCCACGACAACGCCCGCGCACGACGGCTCTACGCGGCTTTCGGCTTCACCGAGGTGGAAGAAAGCTGGACGCTCGCCCTCCCGAAGGAGAGCGAGCGTCCCGGCCAAGATCACACCACTGCGGAGGCTACGAGGTGACGTCTACCGCCGCCCATGCCTTGTTGGTGGTCTTGTACTCGACACTGTTCGCACCGTAGAGGACCTTGGCAGCGTTGAGCATCCCGACGCGAGCATTGTGATAGTCGGTCGTCGACACCCACTGCTCGCTGAGTGCCTTGTACCAGATCGCGGCCGCCTTGTCGTGGCCGATGCCCTTGATGGTGCTGCCATCGCAGGTCGGGCTGTTGTACTTGATCCCGTTGATGGTCTTGGCGCCCGAGCCCTCGCTCAGCAGGTAGAACACATGGTTGCCCACGCCGGATGAGTAGTGCACGTTGACGTTTCCGACGCCGTTGTACCAGCAGTCCTTGCTGAGACCGTCCATGGACGGCTTGTCCATGCGACGGATGTAGTTCGTCGCCGGGTTGTAGCTGCGGAAGATCTCCTCGCCGATGACGTAGTCAGGAACGTCCTTGCTGTTGTTCGCGTACCACTCCACCATCGTGCCCATGACGTCGGACGTCGACTCGTTGAGTCCACCGGACCCACCGGCGTAGACGAGGCCGGCAGTGCGGCTGGTGACGGTGTCGGTCTCGATGGTGGGCCAGGATGCCAAGGCATGTCCGGAGGTGGCCGAGACGTAGGTCACGTCGGCGGCGCGGCCACCACGGCTGGCGGTCGAGACCTGCCAGGCGAGCGATGACCCGTGAGCTCTCGAGAAGATGACCAGCTTGGCCGAGCTCGTGGCCACGCGATAGCTCACCTTGCCCGCTGCGCCGTCCCCGTTGACAGCACACTTGTGATGGTCCCTGGACCCGTGTCCCCTAGACCACTTTGACGCATGACCCTAGGAGCAAAGCGATCCGGATCACAAGGGTCAGCGTGGAGTTTCGGCGTGTCAGGACGAGATGTCGGGCCATTGGCGACATTCGACCCGAGTGGGCTGCCGGCGCTACGTCAGGCTGGTCGCGTGGCCGGTCGCCTCGACATATCCCGGCTTGATCACCCGCTCGATAAGGTCGAGTCGCTCATCGAATGGCAGGAATGCACTCTTCATCGCGTTGATCGTGAACCACCGCATGTCATCGAGGCCATATCCGAAAGCGTGCGAGAGCAGCTCCATCTCCCGGCTCATCGTCGTACCACTCATCAGCCTGTTGTCGGTGTTGACCGTCACCCGGAACCGGAGCCGGGTGAGCGGGCCGATCGGATGGTCCTCGATGGAGGAGGCGGCGCCGGTCTGCAAGTTCGACGACGGACACATCTCCAACGGCACCCGACGGTCCCGGACGTAGCCGGCGAGCCGGCCCAGCCGAGGAGGGCCGCTCCCGAACGAGATGTCGTCGACGATGCGCACACCGTGGCCGAGCCGCTCGGCGCCACACCACTGGAGGGCCTGCCAGATCGACGGTAGGCCGAAGGCCTCCCCGGCATGGATCGTGAAGTGGGCGTTCTCGCGCTGCAGGTACTCGAAGGCGTCGAGGTGCCGCGTCGGCGGGTAGCCGGCCTCGGCGCCCGCGATGTCGAACCCGCAGACGCCCCGGTCACGGTGCCGCACGGCGAGCTCGGCGATCTCGCGGGACATCGCGGCGTGTCGAAGCGCCGTCAGGATCTGCCGGACGACGATCTCCCGGCCGGCCGCCGCCAGGCTCGCGGTTGCCTCCTCGATCCCGGCCTGGACGGCTTCGACGACCTCGTCGAGACCGAGATCACCGGTGAGGTGCTGCTCGGGGGCGTAGCGAACCTCCGCGTAGACGACACCGTCGGCCGCCAGGTCCTCGACGCACTCCCGCGCCGTACGGCGCAGGTCTGCGGCCCGCTGCATCACCGCGACCGTGTGGCTGAACGTCTCGAGGTAGCGCACCAGGCTCCCCGAGTTGGCCGCCGTGACGAACCAGCGATCCAGGTCGGCGGGCGAGTCGGCTGGCAGCTCGTGCCCGACGTCGGCGGCAATCTCCAGGACGGTCGCGGCTCGCAGACCACCGTCGAGATGGTCGTGCAGCACCGCTTTGGGCACGTCGACGAAGCGGTGGTCGGCAGCCTGATGCATGCGGCTATCCTCCCAGCAGACGCAGCACGTCGAACAGCGCACCTCAGTGAACGCCGCAGCTATTGGAAGGAAGGCCCATGCCTCAAGCCGCTTCGAGAGTCGCCATCGTCACGGGAGCAGCCCGAGGAATCGGGGCCGCCGTCGCCCAGCGGCTGGCTCGGGACGGCTTCTCGGTCGCCGTCCTCGACCTCGACGAGGGCGCGTGCGCCGCCACCGTCGACTCGGTCACGGCTGCGGGTGGGACCGCGATGGCGGTCGGGGTCGACGTCGGCGACGCCGACGCAGTCGCGGCGGCCGTCGACCGGGTGGCGAGCGACCTCGGACCACCCGTCGTACTCGTCAATAATGCCGGCATCACGCGCGACAACCTCCTGTTCAAGATGACAGAGGACGACTGGGACGCGGTCCTCCGGGTGCACCTGCGCGGAGCGTTCCTGATGAGCCGGGCGAGCCAGGCCTACATGACCAAGGCCGGCTGGGGACGGATCGTCAACCTGTCCAGCACCTCCGCCCTCGGCAACCGCGGCCAGGCGAACTACGCCGCGGCGAAAGCCGGGATGCAGGGGCTGACGAAGACGCTGGCGATCGAGCTCGGGAAGTTCGGGGTGACGGCGAACGCGATCGCACCGGGGTTCATCGAGACCGAGATGACAAGGATCACCGCCGAGCGGATGGGAGTGGGCTTCGAGGAGTTCAAAGCCGCCCGCGCCAAGGAGACCCCGGTCCCGCGCGTGGGGCAGCCCGAGGACATCGCGCACGCGGTGTCGTTCTTCGTGAGCGACGACGCCTCTTTCGTGTCCGGACAGGTGCTCTACGTCGCGGGCGGGCCACGAGGCTGACATGACACGAACCTTCTCGAACCTCGACGAGCTGACAGCGGCGGTCGGTGCCCCCCTCGGCTACAGCGACTGGGTGCTCGTCGACCAGCAGCGGATCGACACGTTCGCCGACGCGACGGGCGACCACCAGTGGATCCACGTGGATCCGGCTCGGGCGGCGAAGGGCCCGTTCGGATCCACTATCGCCCACGGCTACCTCACCTTGTCGCTGGTGCCGACCCTGGTGGCGTCGCTCGTGGACTACACCGGCTGGGACGTGAAGATCAACTACGGCTCCAACAAGGTGCGGTTCCCCGCGCCGGTTCTCGTCGGCAGTCGGCTGCGTGCCGGGGTCGAGCTCGTGTCGGTCCAGCAGTCTGCCGCCGGCGTGCAGGTGACGGCGCGGGTCACGGTCGAGGCTGAAGGCCCGGACGGCCAACGGGGCACCAAGCCGGCCCTGGTGGCCGAGAGCCTCACCCTGCTCGCCTAACCGAGCCGTCACCTTCTTCCCGTCGAGCCGTCAGGTTCTTACGCTCGAACCGTCACGTTCTTCCGCTCGAACCGTCACGTTCTTCCGCTCGAACCGTCACGTTCTTCCGCTCGAACCGTCACGTTCTTCCCCGAAGAGGTACGACGCTGACCGGCGTGGGCGCCGTACCAGGAACAACGTGACGGCTCGGCGGAATTTCTTGACGGTTCGACGGTAAGAACGTGACGGCTCGGCGGAATTTCTTGACGGCTCGACGGTAAGAACCTGACGGCTCGACGGTAAGAACCTGACGGCTCGGCGGTCAGGGGGAGATTCGGTCGAGGATCAGGGGCGAGCCGGACGGCTCATCCGTGTCGGCGATCTCGATCGCGCCGGCCAGCGACTGCTCAGCGCGCGCGAACCGGTCGGCATCGTCGGTGCACAGGGTCAGCAGGGGGTCACCGGCACGGACACGCTCACCCCGTCTGGCGTGGATGACGACCCCTGCCCCCGCCTGCACCGGGTGTTCCTTGCGCGCCCGGCCGGCGCCGAGCCGCCAGGCCGCGACGCCGACCGCGAGCGCGTCGAGCCGGGTCACCACCCCGGCGCGCTGAGCCCTGAGCTGATGCGTCTCCCGAGCTCGGGGAAGCGACGCCGACGGGTCGCCCCCTTGAGCCGCGATCATCGCGCGCCAGACGTCCATCGCCGACCCGTCGGACAGTCGTTCGGCCGGGTCGACGTCGCCGCGGCCCGCCGCGGCCACCATCTCGCGAGCGAGCTCCACGGTCAGCTCGACGACGTCGTCCGGCCCACCGCCCGCGAGTACCTCGAGAGACTCCTCGACCTCGAGCGCGTTTCCGGCGGTGCGCCCGAGCGGGGTGCTCATGTCCGTCAGGAGGGCCACCGTGTGGACCCCTGCGTCACTGCCCAGGTCGACCATCGTCCGGGCCAGCTCGGCGGCGGTCTCGGCGGTCTTCATGAAGGCGCCCGACCCCACTTTGACGTCGAGGACCAGCGCTCCGGTCCCTTCGGCGATCTTCTTGCTCATGATCGACGACGCGATCAGCGGGATGGACTCGACGGTTCCGGTGACGTCACGCAACGCGTAGAGCTTCTTGTCGGCGGGCGCAAGGCCCGACCCGGCCGCGCAGATGACGGCTCCGACCGTGCCGAGCTGCGCGACGATCTCGTCGTACGTCAGATCAGCGCGCCAGCCCGGGATCGACTCCAGCTTGTCGAGCGTGCCCCCCGTGTGCCCGAGGCCGCGCCCGGACAGCTGGGGAACCGCGACACCGCAGGCGGCCACGAGCGGTGCGAGCGGCAGGGTGATCTTGTCTCCCACTCCCCCGGTCGAATGCTTGTCCGCCGTCGGCCGGGACAGCGACGAGAAGTCCATCCGGTCGCCGGAGTCGAGCATCGCCGCGGTCCAGCGGCTGACCTCGTGGCGGCTCATGCCGTTGAGCAGGATCGCCATCGCGAGCGCCGCCATCTGCTCCTCGGCCACCTGGCCGCGGGTGTAGGCGTCGACGACCCAGTCGATCTGCGCGTCGGACAGCTCGCCTCCGTCACGCTTGGTGGTGATCACGTCGACGGCGTCATGCTCCTCCGTCATCGCGGTGACCTCATGGTCAGCGGTTCCGCTCGAGGGCGGCCGGTCCGAACGCATCGGGCAGCAGCTCGGCCATCGTGCGGACGCCGTCCGACATCAACACCTGCAGGCCTGGACCGCCGTGCTCGAACAACAGCTGACGGCAGCGGCCGCACGGCATCAGGGTCGTGCCCGCGCCGTCGACGCACGCGACGGCCACCAGCCGCCCGCCGCCGCTCGCCTGCAACGCCGACACGAGGCCGCACTCCGCACAGAGTCCGAGCCCGTACGACGCGTTCTCGACGTTGCAGCCGACGACGACCCGGCCGTCGTCGACGAGGCCGGCGACGCCGACAGGATAGTTCGAGTACGGCGCGTAGGCGCGCCCCATCACGTCGCGGGCAGCGGCGCTCAGCACGTCCCAGTCGACGCCGGGGTCACGGTCAGCAGGGTCAGACACGGTCAGCCCTTCACGTAGGGCTCACCGTCGGCAGCCGGCGGACGGACCCGTCCGACGAAGCCGGCGACCGCGATGATGGTGGCCAGGTAGGGGGTCATGCCCAGCAGGTCGCTCGGGATCTTGTCCGTGAACGACAGCTGGTTCTGCAGGTTCCACATGAACCCGAAGAAGACGCAGGCGACCGTGGCCCCGATCGGGTGCCAGCGGCCCATGATGAGCGCCGCCAGGGCGATGAACCCGTTGCCTCCGGTGACGCCACGGTCGAAGGAGCCGGTGGAGCCGACGGTGAAGTAGGCACCGCCGAGCCCGGCGAACACACCACCGAGCAGCACTGACTGCCAGCGCATCCGGTTGACCTTGATGCCGACGGTGTCGGCGGCCGCCGGGTGCTCGCCGACCGCGCGCACTCGCAACCCCCAGCGGGTCTCGAAGAGCACGAACGTGACGAACGCCACCGACACGTACATCAGGTAGACGAGGATGGTCTGGTCGAAGAGGCTCTCCCCGACGACCGGTATGACGGACAGCCCCGGGATGGCGATCGGCGACAGGATGGGCGGGTTGTTGAGCAGCTTCTGGGCATGGTCGTTGGAGGGGATCTGGTCGAGGAAGAAACCCGTCAGCCCGGTGGCCAGCAGCACCAGGACGACGCCGAGCACCACCTGGTTCACCAGGTAGCGGATGGCGAAGAGAGCCAGCATGGCCGCCACGGCGATCCCGGCCGCAACCCCGGCCAGCAGCCCCACGGTCGTGCTCGCGCTCATGCTGGCGACCATCGACGCGAAGAACGCGGCCATGATGAACTGCGCCTCGATCGCGACGTTGATCACCGCCGCCCGCTCACAGAGACAGCCCGCCAACGCACCGAGGACCAGCGGCGTGGCAATGGCGAGGGTGCCCGGCAGCGGGTTCGCCATCTTGACCTCGAAGGCTCCCGCGGGCTGGTCGGAGTAGGCCCAGATCAGGAATCCGAGAGCGAAGGCGAGCCCGGCGACCACCAGGACGATGCTCGACTTCCAGCCCTTGGGCAGCCAGCCCAGCGCCGCCGCCGCCCCGATGCACAGCACGATCGCGGCGCAGACCCACAGGGTCGGCTTGGACGTGATCGTGTGGGTCGGGGTGTCGACCGTCGGGACCTGGACCAGGATGTACTGCACCGTGGTCGTGTGGATCGACAGCGCCCAGAACGCCAACAGCAGCGTGAGCACGCCGAGGATCGAGGACAGCTTCGCCCGCCGGCGGAGCTCGGCCGGATCACGGACCTGCGACCGCGGAGGCGCCGCCGTCGGCCCTGCTGTCTGCGTGGCCGTCACGAGTTCCACCCCTTCGCGAGGACAGTGCCCCTGGCGCCGACCTTGCGCATCCGGAAGATCGACTGGACCAGCATCGGCGCGGCGACGAAGAGCACGATCAGGGCGGAGAGGATCTGGGTCAACGAGACCGACGTGCCCGCCGCGGCCTGCATCTGGGTGCCGCCGGCCGACAGCGCACCAAATAGCAGCCCTGCCAGGACGGTGCCGAGCGGGGTGGCCCGCCCCAGCAGCGATACCGTGATGGCGTCGAAGCCGACCGTTCCGCCGAACGACGTGCTCAGCTGCACGTGGTCGCCGAGTACCTGCTGCACCCCGGCCAAGCCGGCCAGGCCGCCAGCGATCACCATGGCCATGGTGTAGTTCATCCCCACGCTCATGCCGGCCGTACGCGCGGCGTCGGCGTTGGCGCCGACAGCGCGCATGGAGAACCCCAGAGTGGTCCGGTTGAGCAACCACCACACGACGTACGCCGCGACGAACGCCAGCAGCACTCCGGTGTGCACCCCGAAGAGATGCGGGAACGCGGCAGAGTCGTCGACAAGGGGGCTGATCCGGTTCGCGACGTTGTCTTGCTGGAACGGGCCGAGGCTGAGCAGCCAGCTCAGCAGCAGCGCCGCGACATAGTTGAGCATGATCGTCACGATGACCTCGTGGGCCCCGGTCTTGGCCTTGAGGAACCCGGCGATACCTCCCCAGATCGCGCCGCCGATGATCCCGGCGGCAACGGCCAGCAGCAGGTGGATTCCCGGTGGCAGGTGGAAGTTGAACCCGACGTAGCCCGCGCAGGCGGCACCGATGATGAGCTGCCCCTGGGCGCCGATGTTGAAGAGGCCCGATCGGAAGGCCAGGGTCACCCCGAGACCTGCGCAGATCAGGGGCGCGGCCTGGACGAGCGTGTTCGTGATGGCCGTCCAGGAGCCGACCGAGCCGGTGAGCAGTGCCCAGTAGGAGCTCCCGACGGCATGCCCCGCGTTGCGGATCAGGTCCTGGGGGTAGCTGAAGAAGTAGCTCGCCGAGTTGATGACGGACGGGGTGCTGACGATGATCAACAGGGCGCCGATGACCAGCGCGAGCACGACGGCGGCGAGCGTCACCTTGACGGTCGGCAGCCACGCGTCGATCTCTGCGCGGCCCCATCGCTGCGGCGCCGGCTCCGCCGGCTCGGGAGTCGCCATGGCAGTCTCGTCACGCTGGCTCATAGGCACCTGCCATCATCAACCCGATCTGCTCGCGAGGAAGGTCGGGCCGGACGATACCGATGATCCGGCCGCCGCACATCACGGCGATCCGATCGGCCAGCCCGAAGATCTCCTCCAGCTCCGTGGAGACGATGACGACCGCCGCTCCGGCACTGCGCGCCTCGATGATCCGCTTGTGGATGAACTCGATCGAGCCGACGTCCAGCCCGCGGGTCGGCTGCGATGCGACCAGCGCCTTCAAGGGCCGGGACATCTCGCGGGCGACGACGACCTTCTGCTGGTTGCCGCCCGAGAGCGAGGAGACCGGAGCCTCCATGTCCTCGGTGCGGATGTCGAACTCCTCGATGCGCTGCCCGGCGTTGTCCTGGATGGCGTCGAGCCGGAGCACGCCCGACTTCGAGTAGTCCGCCCTGCGATAGAGGTCCAGGACGAGGTTCTCGCGCACGGAGAAGCCCCCGACGAAACCGTCGTGGGACCGGTCTTCTGGCACGTAGCCGATCCCGTCCTGAAGGCTCTGCCGGGTGCCGTGCCGGGTGATGTCCCGACCGTCGAGGGAGATGTGTCCCGCGGCGGGCCTGACCAGGCCCAGCATCGACTTGACGAGCTCGGTCTGGCCGTTTCCCTGCACGCCCGCGATGCCGAGGATCTCGCCGGCCCGTACGTCGAACGAGACGTCGTGGACGACGGTGATCCCGCGCGAGTCGATGACCGTCAGGTCGCTGACCTCGAGGACGACGTCACCGACGTCGGCCGGCGGCTTGTCCACGACGAGGCTGATCTCCCTGCCGACCATGAGCTTGGCGAGCTCGGACTCCGATGCCGACGGCGCCGCCGTACCAGCCACCTTCCCGCGCCTGATTACCGTGATCTTGTCGCCGATCGCCTTGACCTCGCGGAGCTTGTGGGTGATGAACACGATCGACGTGCCTGCGTCGCGGAGCGCTCGCATGATGTCCATCAGCTCGTCGGTCTCCTGCGGCGTCAGCACCGCGGTCGGCTCGTCGAGGATGAGCAGCTTGGCCTCGTTGGCCAGTGCCTTGATGATCTCCACGCGTTGTTGGACACCGACCGGCAGGTCCTCCACCAGCGCATCCGGGTCGACCGCCAGCTTGTAGCGGCTCGACAGGTCACGGACCATCTCAGCGGCCTTGCCGCGGTTCAGCACCTTGAGCGCACGGGTCTTCTCCCGCCCGAGCATGACGTTCTCGGCGACGGTGAAGACGGGCACCAACATGAAGTGCTGGTGCACCATGCCGAGCCCGGCGTCGATGGCGTCGCCCGGTGACGCGAATCTCACGGCCTCGCCGTCGAGCAGGATCTCTCCGTCGTCCGGCCGGAGCAAGCCGTAGAGCATGTTCATCAACGTCGTCTTGCCGGCACCATTCTCGCCGAGAAGACAGTGGATCTCGCCCGGCTCGACCGTCAGGTCGATCTGGTCGTTGGCGACGAACGAGCCGAAGCGTTTCGTGAGTCCTCGCAGCTCAAGATGCACGGCGGAGCGCTCTCTCGTCACCCGGCGGTACGACGCCTTCGAGCGACGTCGCTACTTCGGGATCGACGGGGACTTGATCGTGATCTTGCCGCTGATCAGGTCTTTCTTCACCTGGTCGATCTGGCTCTGGAGGTCGCTCGGGATCTTGCTCGCGAAGTCGTGGTAGGGCGCGAAGCCGACACCGTCGTTCTGCAGCGTCCCGATGAAGAGCGCGTTGCTGAACTTCTTGTCGAGGGCGGACTTCACCGAGTCCTTCACGGCCACGGCAAGGCTCTTCTCGGCGGAGCTCAGCAGCACCGGGCAGTACTCGTGGGCGCTGACACACCCATCCGTGTCGACCCAGATGCCCGTGACCTTCCCGTTGGAGTCCTGCGCTGCCTGGAGTGCCCCGAGACCGTCACCGCCGGCGACCGGGAAGATCACGTCGGCACCTTGCTGGATCATGTTCTGAGCCGTCGTCTGACCCTTGATCTTGGTCGAGAAGTCGTTGGTGAAGGTGCCGTTCTGGGTCGCTTCGTTCCAGCCGATGACCTGGACGTTCTTGTTGTTCTGCTGGTTGTAGTACTGCACGCCGTCGTAAAAGCCGTCCATGTAGATCGTGACGGTCGAGAGCTTCTGTCCACCGAACGTGCCGACGATGCCGGTCTGGCTCATCCCGGCCGCCAGGTAGCCAGCCATGAACGCCGGCTGGGCCGTGTTGAACACCAGCCCCTTGAGGTTCTTCGGCGGATTCGTGTAGCTGTAGTCGACGATGGCGAAGTCGACGTTCGGGTTCGCCTTGGCCGCCTTCTCGGTGGCGTCGCCGAGGTCGAGCCCGACGGTGATCACCATGTTGCAGTTCGCGTTGATCATCGCGTTGATGTTGCTGGTGTACTGGCTCGGCGAGGTGGACTGGATCTTGGCCATCGAGATGCCATAGGCGTTGACGGCGTCGGTCAGTCCCTGGAGAGACGTCTCGTTGAAGGACTTGTCGTTGAACCCGCCGGTGTCGGAGACCATGCAGGCCTTGAACGACGTGTTCGAGGCCGGCGGGGTCGACGCACTGCTCTTCGTGCCACCGGACGACGATGGCGTCGAGCCGCTGTTGTCATTGGGCTTGTTGCCGCAGGCCGTGAGCCCCAGCGCGAGGACGGCCATGACCGCCAACGACTTCGCCGATCTGTTCATGGCTACTCCTCGAAATCCGACTCCTACACAGGCGAAGCCACCCCTCGCCCTCGTCGGGGGCGACTCTAGCGGCTCGGCCCGTTGACCGGATAACGAAGGAGGCTGCCCCCAGCCGTCGATACCGGTTTGTGACCTAACTCTCAGGGTCGTCGGTCGCGAGCCGGGAAAACACCCGGACACCCACCGAAATGGCGGATTCGTCTATGTCAAAAGTGCCCTGATGGAGGTCCCCATCGTCGGCAACTTCCGACCCTCGAGTGCCCAGCCTCAGGAGTGCGGAGGGAGCCGAGTTGGCCATCCAGGCGAAGTCCTCGCCTCCCAGGCTCTGGTCGGTGCCGACGACGCCGCTCAGGCCGACGACATCCTGCGCGACCAGCCGGGCCTCCTCGATCGCAGCAGCGTCGTTGACGCACGGCGGGACACTCGTGTGGGCGTCGACCTGGACGTCGACTCCGTAGGGCGCCATCAGTGAGCGGATCAGGTCTGGTACGACGACGTGCGCCGCCTCCCACACATCGACGTCGAGGCAGCGGATCGTCCCCTCGACGAACCCTTGGCGGGGGATCGCGTTCCCCGCCGAGCCAGCATGCACCTGGCCCCACACCACACTGAGGCCGGCGCGCGGGTCGGTCAGTCGCGACATGGCACCGGGCAGCTCCGTCACGAGCGCCCCGAGGGCATAGACCAAGTCGGCTGTCAGGTGGGGACGCGCGGTGTGCCCCCCGGGACCCGTGAGCGTGACCTTGATGCCGTCGGCCCCCGAGGTGATCGGGCCGACCCGGAACCCGATCTGGCCGACATCGAGCCGCGGGTCGCAGTGGAAGGCGTAGATCCGTCGTAGCCCCTCGGTCTCACCGGCGGATACGACGTCGAGCGCTCCGCCCGGGATGACCTCCTCGGCGGGCTGGAAGATCATCCGCACCGAGCGGGTCAGCAGTCCGTCACGCGCCAGCTCGGCCAGCACCAGCGCGGTCCCCACGACGATGGTCGTGTGCACGTCATGTCCACAGGCGTGACAGACGCCCTTGACTCGCGACCGGTAGGACGTCTTCAACTGGTCGTCGAGTGGGAGCGCGTCGATGTCACCGCGGAAGCCCATCGACGGCGCCTCGTCGCCGACTCCGGCGATGTCACAGACCAAGCCGGTCCCGCACGGCAGCAGCCGAGGAGTAAGCCCAGCGTCGCGCAGCCGGTCTGAGATCACGGCGGTGGTCCGGAGCTCCTGGCGGCCCAGCTCGGGATGGGCGTGCAGGTCGCGACGGAGGGACACCAGCTCGCCTTCGAGTCCCTTGGCCAGCCGGTCGATCTCCTCGTCCCGTCCCACGTCTCGCACGCCCCCATTGTGGCATCGACCGGTTCGGCGACACCCGTCCGCGCTTGCCAGGGTCGCCGACGACCGACCGGAAACCGCCCCACTCCGGAGCAATCCGGACGAACCCCGACCTATACTTGCGGCATGACTCGGGCAGCTGGACCCACCGAGCCCGGAGCATCGTGACGCGCGTCGTCGTCCACATCGGGGCCCAGCGAACGGAGTCGGCAGCGATCCATCGCAGCCTGCTGGCCAACGCCGAGGTCCTCCGAGCCAATGGCGTGCTCGTGCCGGTCGCGGGCCGCTACGACACCTCGCCCCTGGCGATCCACCACAACCACCTCCCGTGGGCTCTCGATCCCGAGGGAGACCACTCCCACGAGCCCGGCGTCTGGGACGCTCTCGCCGACGAGATCGCCTCGACGGACTGCCATACGGTCTTCCTGAGCTCGGACAACTTCGCCACCATCGCTGCCGACCCCGACCGCGCCCCTCGGCTGCGCGATCGCCTGACGGCTCTCTCCGACGACGTCACGCTCGCTTCCTCGCCCGCGAGCAGCTGGGCCTGCTCAACGACCTCTACGCCCAGCGGGTCAAGGTGCTGGAGGTGACCTCCGACTTCGACACCTACCTGGCTGAGTCGCCGGACTGCGCGCTCTATGACCTGACCGGCTCTTTCGGCCGCTGGTACGACGAGGGCGACGTCCGGTTCGTCGCCTCGCCGTGGGCCGTCGACTCGGATGAGGACGCCTTCATCGCCCTGCTCAGGCTCTGTGACCTCACGGTGCCCCCGGACCAGGTCGTGCGCCCGGCGGCCGTCGCGGAGATCGAGCTCGGCCCGGTCGGCATCGAGGCGGTTCGGCTCCTCGGCGCCTATCTACGCGGTCGCTTCCCGGACTTCCACCCGGGCGAGCCGGCGGCCCGGCGGCTACGGCGGAAGGTCGCCGTCACCGCGCAGAACAACGCCTGGTGCGACATCCCGTTCTGGGGCTGGAGCCCCGCGCAGACAGCCAGGGCGGAAGAACGCTACTCGGGTCCGAACCAGCAGTTCGCTCGGCGCCTGTGGGGTGGGGACTGGCCACTTCAGGCGCCGCCCGACGACCAGCGTCAGGTGGCCGACCTGTGGGGTCTCGGCGCCCAGGCGACGAACCGGGTCCACCGGTTCGTGAACGAGATGGCGCGAGCTTTCGCCCGCCTCCGGGGAAGCGAGGTCACAGCATCATGACCGGCCTTGTCCTGCACTGGGGGACGAACGCGACGGCGGGACCAGGATCCAGGAGCAGCTCATCGAGTGGGGATCTCGGCTCGGGTCGGTCGGGGTGACCACCGTCCGGGCCGGAGCCGACGCCTGGGACGAGGCCGCTGAGGAGCTCCTTCGATCCGGCGGCGGCATCCCGTGGAGGCGTTGCTTCGCCGGAGCTCCACGGCGAGAAAGTGAGTCATCCTGCTCAGCTCGTGTGCCTTGAACGCCCTGCTCCAGCACCGGTCCATGTGGAGAAGCTTGCGCGACTTCGCCCGCAAGCATACCGTGCCGTGCACCGTGGTGGCCGTCGTCCGTGAGCAGCTCGACCTGGTCAACGCGTTGTACTGCCACCGGGTGATGCGGATGCGGACGTTCGAGGGCTTCAGTCGTTCGCCAAGAAGACCACCTCCCCGGCACACCCGGGGCTGGTCGAGCGGTTCGCCGCGATCGTGGACACCGAGGGCGTGGAGCTCGTTGCCGTACCGTTCTCGCGGCTCTCCGACGCCGTGTCGGGCACGGGTCGTGCTGAACGCTGCCGGCCTGTCCGAGGAGGAGCTCCCGGTCTCCCGATGGCTGAGCCCGCGCAACAGCCTGCTGCCGAGCCGCTCCCGGGGCCACTTCTGCTGGAGGCGACGCGGTTCATGCACAAGCGGTTGGTCCAGCTCCAGCTGGCCAGCCCCAGGCGAAGGGGCCCCTGTTGCGCGCGGCCGCAACCCTTCGCAAACAGCCGTCGAAGCACGACTGGGACACGACCGAGTTCTGGGGCTGGTCCCACGAGCTGGCGCCGCCGGCTGCCGAACGGTTCCGCCAGGCAACGCCGAGTTCGCCCGACGGGTGTGGGGCACACCCTGGCCGGACCGGCGCCCCAGAGCGGCAGCCGTCGCGGTCGACCTGGCCGCGCAGCCCCCGCGCTCGTCGTCGACGTCCTGACGGCGATCCAGGAGGCAGTCGACGAGGTTCGGACGGCCGTCAGCGGTCTCGCTGATGCCGACGAGGACGAGACAGCCGAACCGACCGACGACACGGCGGATGACGCGGGTGGACGACGCGCCACGGCGACGATGGCAAGGCGATGACCTCGATCATCTGACCACCCCGGCTGGGCCGATCGGCGAGCCCTCGCGCTGAGCCCTAAACTGAGGTCCATGGCTCATCGCGACGAACACAGCCCGGCCAGAGGACGGGGCGGGCTGATGGTCGAGCGACTCTTCATCCACGCCGGTGCGCCGAAGACCGCCACGACCTTCATCCAGCGCGGGCTGTTCTCCAACACCGAACTGCTGGCCGACAAGGGCGTCTACCTGCCCATCACCGGGCGGCTGGAATACGAGCCCAAAGCGGTGTGCCACCATCATCTCGGGTGGGCGCTGATCCACCCGGAGCGCTACGAGGGGTCGACGCGTGGCTGGGAGGCGCTCGGAGAGGAGCTCTCGCGGGCGGACGAACCCGTCGCGATCCTCAGCTCGGAAGCGTTCAGCCGAGTGGCGCGAAACCCCGAACGTGCGCAGCTCCTCGCCGACGTCGCGAGGAAGCTGTGCGACTCGGTCACCATCGTGCTACTTCGTTCGCAATCAGCTCTCGCTGATGAACAGCCTGTATGGCCAGCGCATCAAGTCCCTTCGGATGGTCGAGAACTTCGCCTACCATCGGATGTCTACCCGACTTTCAACTACGAGACGCTGCTGAGGCCCTGGTACACCAGTGCGAAGCTCGATTGGCTTCGCTGCGTTCCCTTCACCGGCAGCCGCGACGTCGACCCGCTGCGCGCGCTGCTCGATGCGGCCGGCGTCGATCTCGAGCGGCGCCGCACTGGTGCATGACGAAGGACGAGGTGAACTCGTCTCTCGGCCCGGTCGGGATCGAGGCCGCGCGGTTGCTCGGCAGCTATCTCCGTGGCATCTATCCCGATTTCAACTCCGACGAGGACGCGGCGAAAAGCCTCTACCGACGCGTCGTCCAGTCGGGCACAGAAGAACGGCTGGTGCGACGTTCCGTTCTGGGGCTGGACTCCCGCCACTGCTGCCCGACACGTCGAGCGGGTGGCGGCGTCGAACAACAGGTTCGCCCGTGCGGTCTGGGGGAAGGACTGGGAAATCCCGATGCCGCTCGAGACGGAGACCTCCGCCGTCGACTGGCTCGACCTCAACCCGCCCACGACGGAGCGGATCCATCGCTACGTCTTCTCGCTGGCCGCAAGGTTCTCCCAGCTTGCGGTCGCAGGACCTCGCCGCATGACGCGGCTGGTCATCCACGCCGGGACCCACGCGACGGACTGGCGAACCGCCCAGCGACAGCTGGTGTCGTGGCGGCACAGCTCGGCGAGTTCGGCGTCATCCTGCACCCGGCCGACGACGCGGACACCTGGTCGGCCGGCCTCCGTGACCTGGCGAAGGGCGTCACGTCCCCTCACGCCGGCCGCGGCTTCAGCCGCCTCGCGACAGCAGGCCGAGTCGTCCTGCTGAGCTCGCAGCGCTCGAGGACTCGCTCCGCAGTCCCGACACGTCGCGAATCTGACCCGGGTCGCCGGCGAGCTCGGCCTGCCGCTGACCGTCGTCAGCGTCGTACGCGACCAGCTGGGCTACCTCAACGAGCAGTACTGCGACCGGGTCTTCGGTCTCAAGGCCGCGCGGGAGTTCACGTTCTTCGCGCAGCACCCGGACCCAACCGGAGCGCCTCGACTACGCGACCGCCTTCGACCGCTGCTCGCAGCAACCGACGTCGACTTCGTCGCCGTGCCCTACTCGTCGCTGCGCGACGGCATCCAGGCCCATGCCCTGCTCGCCGCCGTCGGTCTCGAGGATCTCGACCTCTCGCGCCTGCCGGCGGCAGGGGAGCGCCGAACCACTCCCGGCCCGGTGCTCGTGGCCGCACTCCGGCTGCTGTTCAAGCGCATGTGGCGCTTGGGATGTTCAACCGCTTCCCCCGGGGGCGGCTGCTGTCATGCGTCGGCGAGGTTCGCGACCGCAGCTCCCAGCAGGGCTGGGACATCAGGCACGTTCTGGGGTTGGGCGCCGGCAGCACGGGCGAAGGCGATCACGTCGTTTCGAGCCGGCAACGACAGCTTCGCCCCCGAGTCTGGGGGCGACCGTGGCCGGACGAGTGGGAGTCAGGCGACTACGTCGAGGTCGACCTCGCCGCCACCCCGCCGCTCCTCGTCGATGTCATGACCACGATCGACACCCTCATCAGAGGCACTGCAGGCGGCGGACGTGACCGGGAGCGGAGGACGACGAGCCGGCCCCGTCCGAGCAGGAGCCCGGGGACGCACCGCGGCTGCCCCCGGCGACGGCGTCTGACCGACGGGACGGCGAGGCGGACTGTGGGACGGATCGTGGTGTTCATGGGCGGCTCCCGTGAGGCGATGGCGATGGTGCAGCGCGGTCTGGCCGGAGCGAGGGACGACCTGGCCCGAGCCGGCGTGGTCGTGCCGAGTGCCGGCAGGCGGAGCCATGAGGCGAACTCGGTGGCCCATCTCGCCCTCGGAGGCGGCTCCTCGAAGGCCTGGTCGGACCTCGATGCCGAGCTGCAGGCCGGCGGCGCTGATACCGCGCTTCTCGTGATGCCGGGCCTGCTTCGACTCGAGCGCGCGGACCCCCGCCGTACCGAGATCGCGACCAGGCTGGCAGCGCTCGGATCGGACCTCTGCTTCGTGAGCGTGATCAGCGACCAGCTGACGATGATCAACAGCTTCTACCTCCACCAGGTGCTGACGTGGCGGGTCTCCAGCCGGCTGGAGCCCTTCGCCCGGCGGCAGCGGACCAACCTCCAGCTGCGTTACGACACGCTCCTCGAGCCCTGGTACGACGAGGGGCCAGGCCGATACGCCCCGCTGCCGTTGACGGACCTCGACGTGCAGCACCCGGTCGCGGCCATCCTGCGAGCGGCAGGAGCGACGCTCGAGCGCGGTCTCGACGTGAGCGACGTCAGCCGTCCGACGAGGCTGGGCCCGGTCGGAGTCGAGGCCAACCGGCTGCTCGGGGCCTACATCAGGGCGGTCTTCTCGTCGCTCGAGACGGAACGCCAGAGCTGGCCGCCACCCGCACCGCGCTGCTGCGAGCAGAGAAGCTGGGTGGTGCGCGGAGGCGTTCTGGGGCTGGACGCCCGCCGCCGCCGCCGAAGACAGTCGCGCACGTCGACCCGTCCAACCAGCGGTTCGCCAGCGCGGTCTGGGGCACCGACTGGCCCCTCGCCTATCCGCTCGACAGGGAGGGCAATCAGCAGGACTTCCTCGACTTCGACCTCAAAACGGTCGACCAGGTGCATCGTTACGTCATTCGATCGCCGAGAAGGGTCGCCGAGGGAGAAGAGCGTGACGCGGCTGGTGCTGCACGCCGGTGCCGAGCAGCTCGACCACGGGGTCGATCCAGCCGAATCTCGTCGAGTGGCGAGAGCAGCTCGTCGCCGCCGGGGTGGTCCTGCCGCACGGCGACACCCGGGCCGCTGGCGCGGACCGCCGCCGGCTTCGTGCACCCCGGCGTCTCCGCCGAGGCGCGGAGCCTGCTCACGGAGGCCGGGGAGAGTCGACGCCCGACTCGTGCTGGTCAGCTCCGACATCCTGTCCGACGCCCTGACCTCCCCCGAGCACACCGAGAACGCTGGTCGCGATGGCGGCCTCCGCCGGGGCGTCACGTCCGGGTCGTCGTCGCCGTCCGGGAGCAGATCGGCTACATCAACGATCTCTACTGCCGGCGAGTGCTGAGCCTGGAGACGGCCCGAAGCTTCGAGGAGTTCGTCGAGAAGGCGGTCCCCGCTCACCGGTTCGACTTCGTCGCCTCGTTCGGCGCCATCGCCGACACGCGACGGGCGTCGAGCTGGTGGCCTGCCCTATCCCGCGTATCTGACGAGGGAGTTCGCCGGCCGGGCCCTGCTCCGTGCCGCCGGGGTCGACGAGGACGTCATCATGGGTCTCGCGAAGGCAGTGAGCCTTCCGGCGCCGCTCCCCGGACCGGCACTGGTCGCGGCGACCAGGCTGCTCCACAAGCGGATGCGGCGGATGCGACTGTTCGCGAACCGTCCGAAGCCCGAGCTGCGCTCCGTCGCGGAGGCGTTGGCGACCCGAGCACGGCACTCCCAGTGGGACGCCACACCCTACTGGGGCTGGACGGAGCAGCTCCAACGGCGGGCCGAGGAGGAGTACGCCGAGAGCAATGCGGTGTTCGCCGCGTACGCTGGGGGAACGGCGTGGCAGGAGCCCTGGAGCAAGCGGCCGCCAGCTACCGAACGGAGCTTGCCGACCTCGAGCCGCTGTCGTTCGTGACGCTCTCGCGACGGTGGACAGTCTGCTGCGCCCACTCACCAGGCCGGGTGCGTAGCCGGAGCACTGGCTCAGAACGCGTCGGGAGGCTCGTAGACCCCCCACACGTCGCGCAGCGCGTCGCAGACCTCGCCGACCGTGCCCTTCGCCGCCAACGCCGACTTCATCGGCGCCATCACATTCGCCGTCCCCTGGGCCGCCTTGCGCAGGTCGTCGAGATGGCGGTCCAGCTCTCCCTGGTCCCGGTCGGCGCGCAGTACTGCGAGCCGCTCGGTCTGCTGAGCCTCGATGGTCGGGTCGACGTGCAGCGGCTCGTAGTGGTCCTCCGTATCGATCGCGAACCGGTTGAGGCCCACAACCGTGCGCTCCGCGCTGTCGATCTCCTTGGCCACCCGGTAGGCCGACTTCTCGATCTCGTTCTTCTGGAACCCGGCCTCGATCGCTGCCACTGCGCCGCCGAAGTCCTCGACCTGGCGCATCAGGGCACGCGCGGACTCCTCCACGCCGTCGGTGAGCGCCTCGACGGCGTAGGAGCCGGCGAACGGGTCGACGGTCTTCGTCACATCGGTCTCGTAGGCCAGCACCTGCTGGGTGCGGAGGGCCAATCGGGCCGCCTTCTCCGTCGGCAGCGCGATCGCCTCGTCGAAGGAGTTGGTGTGCAGCGACTGGGTGCCGCCGAGGACGGCAGCGAGAGCCTGAACCGTCACCCGCACCAGGTTGACCTCGGGTTGCTGCGCCGTGAGCTGCACCCCGGCTGTCTGGGTATGGAACCGCAGCGTCAGCGACTTCGGGTTCTTGGCCCCGAACTCGCCCCGCATGACCTCGGCCCAGATCCGGCGGGCCGCCCGGAACTTCGCGACCTCCTCGAGGATCGTCGTGCGGGACACGAAGAAGAAGGCGAGACGCGGCGCGAACTCGTCGACGTGCTGACCGGACTGGATCGCGGCCCGCACATACTCGATGCCGTTGGCGAGGGTGAAGGCGATCTCCTGCGCGGGCGTCGCTCCCGCCTCGGCCATGTGGTAGCCGGAGATCGAGATGGTGTTCCACCGCGGCAGCTCGCTCCTGCAGTAGGTGAAGATGTCCGTGATCAGCCGCAGCGACTGCTGCGGCGGGTAGATGTAGGTCCCCCGGGCGATGTACTCCTTCAGCACGTCGTTCTGGATCGTGCCGGTGAGCGCGTCCGGGGAGACTCCCTGCTCCTCACCGACGAGCTGGTAGAGCAGCATGAGGAGAGCCGCAGGTGCGTTGATCGTCATCGAGGTCGACACCTTGTCGAGCGGGATGCCGCCGAAGAGCACGCTCATGTCCTCGAGCGAGTCGATCGCCACGCCAACCTTGCCGACCTCGCCGTGCGCCAACGGAGCATCCGAGTCGTAGCCCATCTGGGTCGGCAGGTCGAAGGCGACGGACAGGCCGGTGGTGCCGGCATCGATCAGCTGGTGGTAGCGGCGGTTGGACTCGGCGGCGTTGCCGAACCCGGCGTACTGCCGCATGGTCCACGGCCGGCCGGTGTACATCGTCGGGTAGACCCCACGCGTGTAGGGGAACCGGCCGGGCTGACCGAGCCGCTGCTCCGCATCCCATCCCTCGAGTGACTCCGGCCCGTAGACGGGTTCGAACGGCATGCCGGACTCGGTGGTATGGCTCATGACCGCAACACTACGGCGGTCAGTCCGCCTCGGGCTCCGGCATCGACTCGTTGTTGCCACCCGAGATCACCACGACGACCGTCTCGCCGGACGGTACGGCGACCCGGCCGTTGACCACGGCGGCGAGCGCCGCGCAGGCACCGGGCTCGGCGAGCACCCGCAGATGGCTCCACAACAGCCGTCTCGCGGCCAGGATCTCGGCGTCCGTGACGAGGGCGGCGGACACCCCCTGCTCGACGGCCACCTGGTAGCCGATCGTCCCGATCCGCGGCGCCCCCAGGGTGTCACTCGCGACGCCTCCGACCGTCACCTCGACCGGGCTGCCGGCGGTCAACGCCTCGGCCAGAGCGGGACACGCCTCCGGCTCAACAGGCTGCACCGACATCTGTCCATCGAGCGCGGTCGCCGTACCCGCGAAGAGCCCCCCGCCGCCACAGGCGAGCGCGACCATCGCGGCGTCGGGGACCTGCGCGGCGATCTCGAGGCCGAGGGTCCCCGCCCCGGCGACCGTCTCGAACGTGTCGTACGGATGGATCTGGGGCAGCCCGCGACGGTCGGCGAAGAGGGCGCACTCCTCGAGCGCATCCTTGACGAACCCCTCCACGAGGTGGACCTCGGCGCCGTACTCGCGGACCCGGGTGATCTTGGCCGGGGTCGCGTTGCTGGGCACGAAGACGTCAGCTGTCACGCCGGCCCGCCGCGCCGCCCAGGCGACGCCGGCCGCATGGTTGCCGCCGGACGCGGCGCACACGCCGGCGACCGACGTCCCGAGCGCCAGCACCGAGTTGAGGGCTCCTCGTGCCTTGAACGAGCCCGCGTGCTGCATCAGCTCGAGCTTGAGGACGAGCCGAGCACCGACTCCGGGCAACCCGTCCGCCTCGACGACGGGGGTACGCCGGATGGCGGGGGCGACGCGGTCGAACGCCGCGTGGACGTCGGTCAGGGTAGGGCGCCGGGTGACGGTCACGCCGACTATTGTGCGCTACTCCTGACGCCAGAAGAGCAGCACGGCAACCGCAGCGGCGGCCGCACCGGCGATCGCGCTGCCGGGGTCGAACCGGCCACCGAGAGTTCCCGCGGACCCACCCACCAGGGCCGCAGGCTTCGCTCCCACCGGCGTCGCCGGCACCTCTCCCAGCTTCATGGCCTGTTCGGCCGCGAGCTCCCTTGCCGCACTCAGCGCCAGCGCAGCAGCGGACCGGTCCTTGGTGATGGCCCACGACGCACCATAGATCACCAGTCGCGAGAAGTAGTTGATCCAGACGACGAGAGTGATCGCGATCGCGAGCGGGGCGAAAGGCGAGCCCCCGACGGCGCCGAGAACGTTGACGACCAGCAGCTTCAGCAGCTCGAAACCGGTCGCTGCGAGCAGGGCTCCCTGCCACAGCGCCGTGGTGGCCAGGTTGGACGCACCCAGCAAGCGGAACATTGCGAAGAACAGCACGGTGCTGGCGAGCAGCCCGAGGAGGATTCCGACCCCCCAGACGAGGGGCGTGCCGATCCTCGAGCCGGACAGCCCGACCGCCGAGATCACGTCGCCGGCCAGCCCCTTCACCAACCCGGAGATGCCCACCGACACGATCATCACGAGGCCGAGAATCCCGAGCGCCGCCAGGTCGATGCCCTTGCCGGTGAAGAAGTTGGACTTGCGGCTCGGAGGCACCTGGAAGGCGGCCTGGAGTGCCTGCCGGAGTCCCGACACCCAGCCGAGACCCGAGTAGAGCAGTGCCACGAACCCGATGATCCCGACGACCTGGGCCGAGTTCTGGATCTGGTTCATGCTGATCGTGTTGTTGGCGCCGTCGACCGTCACGATCCCGGGGAACACCTGCTGGATGGCCGTGACGAGCGAGTCTTCTGCATCGGGGAACGCCTCGGACACGTAGCCCACGACGGCGAAAGCCAGCGCCAACAGCGGGAAGAACGACAGAAAGCCGAAGTAGGTGATCGCCCCGGCAAGCACGGACCCCTGGACGTTCCCGTAGTGCTGGACCATGTTGACCACGTGGTCGAGCAACCGGGACCTGCGCCGCATCGCGGCGAGGACCCGTTTCACCCGGTCGACGATCCCGGCCTTCTCGTCAGCCATGTGCCCTTCATACCCTGTGCGCCGTGCAGCTACACCCGACCCGGCCGTGTACATCCGTTCGGGCGACTCAGCCGTTCGGGCGGCTCAGCCGGTCAGGGTGAATCCGCGCCGTGGGCGCCAGACTCCGTCCGGTCCATGCACATAGAGCCCGAACTCCGTGACGTCGAACGAGCAGCTGAAGTCGGCCAGGGTCTCGAAAGCCAGCTCCAGCGCTTCGTCCGGCAGGTCGTGCGCGACGGTGACGTGCGGGTGGTAGGGGTAGGCGAGCCGCTGCGCCAACGGGCCCCGCCGGAGCGCTTCGGCGAGCAGCTCACACGAGGAGATCCCGGTGGCGAGCGCGATGAAGACCACCGGCGAGACCGGGCGGAACGTCGCCGTACCCCTGAGCTGCAGCGGGAACGGCGGCGTCTCGGCGGCCACGCTTTGCAGGTGCTGCTCGATCGCGTCGAGACCATCCGACACGCGGGTGGGGGGAACCAGCGTGACGTGGGTGGGGATGGCTTCGGCGAGCGGGTCACCGAACGAGGCACGATGTCTCTGGAGCTCGCTCGCCCACGGCTCGGGGACGGCAACCGCGACGCCGATCGTCGTCATTCGATTCAGCCTAGCGCCTTGTCTCGACCCTGGCCGAGACGGCTCAGCCGGGCCTGACGAACCCCACGCGGTCGTAGGTCTCGGCCAGGGTGGCGGCGGCCACCTCGCGAGCGCGGGCAGCCCCCTCGGCCAGGATCACGGTGAGCTCGACCGGGTCCTCGAGCAGCTCGAGCGTCCGGGCTCGAAGCGGCGTCACGAAGTCTTCCACGACGCCGGCGAGGTCCTTCTTGAGGTCGCCGTAGCCTCGACCGGAATAGTCGGAGGCGACCTCGTCGACGGCACGGCCGCTCAGTGCCGCGAAGATCGTGAGCAGGTTGGACACCCCTGGCTTGTTCTCCTCGTCGAACACGACCTCCCGGCCGGAGTCCGTGACAGCCGACCTGATCTTCTTCGCCGATCTCGCCGGGTCGTCGAGGAGCTCGATGATCCCGGCCGGCGAGGACGCGCTCTTGCTCATCTTGGTGGACGGCGCCTGCAGGTCACCGACCTTGGCCGTCTCCTTGAGGATGTAGGGAGACGGGACCACGAAGGTCTGGCCGAAGCGGTTGTTGAACCGGCCCGCCAGGTCGCGGGTCAGCTCGAGGTGCTGGCGCTGGTCCTCACCCACCGGCACCCGGTCTGCCTGGTAGAGCAGGATGTCCGCGGCCTGCAGGACCGGATAGGTGAAGAGCCCGACCGTGGCACGCTCCTGACCGCCCTTGACCGACTTGTCCTTGAACTGCGTCATCCGGGCGGCCTCTCCGAACCCGGTCATGCACCCCAGAACCCAGGCGAGCTGGGCATGCTCGGGAACGTGCGACTGGATGAACAGCGTGCACTGCTTGGGGTCGAGGCCCATGGCCAGCAGCTGGGCCACGGACACGAGGCACCGGCTCCGCAGTACCTCCGGGTCCTGCTCCACCGTGATCGCGTGCAGGTCGACGATGCAGTAGAACGCCTCGTGGTCGAACTGGAGGGACACCCACTGCCGCAGCGCGCCGAGATAGTTGCCGAGATGGAAGGAGTCGGCGGTGGGCTGGATCCCGGAGAGCACACGAGGGCGTGCCGGGACCGGCGTGACGGACGCTGAGGACATGGCCGTCATTGTGTCAAACGTCATTGTGTCAAAGGAGTCTGGCCACCCTCGTCGGCAGCCAGGTCTCCCTCCGGGACCGACGCCTCCCCGGCGGTGGGCGCCGAGACCTTGACCCGGGCGATTCGCTTGCCGTCGACCCCGACGACGGTGAACCGGTTGTCCTCGAACGTGATGCTCTCCCCGACGTGCGGCACGTGACCCAACTGCTGCACCATGTAGCCGGCCAGCGTCTCGTAGGGTCCGTCAGGCAGCACCAGCCCGGTCTCGTCCTCGAAGTCGTCGAGGTTCAGCAGTCCGTCCACCTCGAGCTCACCGGTGAGCAGCCGGGTCGTCTCCGGCTCGTCCACGTCGTACTCGTCGCGGATGTCACCCACCAGCTCCTCGACGAGGTCCTCCATGGTGATGATGCCCGCTGTACCGCCGTACTCGTCGGCGACGATGGCCAGGTGCACGCCCTCACGCCTCATGTCGGACAAGGCCGAGAGGATACGGCGGGTGTCCGGCAGCATCAGCACCTCGCGGACCAGGTCCTTCACCCGCACCGAGCGTCCCACGACGCTCTTGTCGAACAGGTCACGCACGTGCACGAAGCCGAGCACATCATCGGACGACTCGCCGATCACCGGGTAGCGCGAGTGGGGTCTCTCGAGGGCCTCCGAGGCTGCCTTGTACGCCGGGGTCCGGCCATCGATGAAGTCGACCTCCGTCCGGGGCACCATGACCTCGCGGATCTGCCGGTCCCCGGCCTCGAACACGTCCTCGACGATCCGCCGCTCCTCGTCGCCCAGCGTCTCCGACCCGGAGACCATCTCACGTATCTCGGCGTCGGTGATCTGCTCGCGGTGGGCGTTCGGGTCACCGCCGAGCAGTCGCACGATCAGGTTCGTCGAGCCCGAGAGCAGCCAGATCACCGGTCTCGCCAGCTTGGCGATCCGGTCGATCGTGGGGGCCACGGTCAACGAGATGGACTCGGCGCGCTGGAGCGCGAGCCGTTTCGGCGTGAGCTCCCCGATGACGAGCGACACATAGGAGATCAGCAGCGTGATGACGATGAGGGCGGCCACGTCGGCAGCGGCCGAGGACAGTCCCCAGTCCTCGAGCTTGGGGGCCAGCCGCTTCGCGAGAGTGGCACCGCCGAACGCCGCTGAGAAGAAGCCGGCCAGCGTGACGCCGACCTGGACGCTCGCGAGGAACCGGTTGGGGTCAGCGTTGAGACGGGCGACGGCGCTGCCGCGACGTCCGCGGCCGTCGAGCGCCCTGGCCTGGCTGTCGCGCAGCGAGACGAGCGACATCTCCGCGATGACGAAGTAGCCACTGATCAGGATGAAGAAGAGCACCAAGATGATGTCGAAGACGACGCCGCTCACCGAGACGACCCCCGTTGGTCCCCCGGCGCCCACTGATCCATAGGCGTCCAGCGTATCGGGACGACCGGCGGGGACGTGAAATCTGCTTGAGCCGCTGGCCCCGACCCGGCAGGGTTGGTCGATGAGGTTTCCCGAGGACGTCCCCACTCTCACCGACGGCGACGTCACGCTGCGCGCGCACCGACCGAGCGACGGCGCAGCGGTGGTCGAGCAGTGCGTCGACCCGGTCTCGGTCCGCTGGACGACGGTCCCCCTCGGCTACTCCCTCGAGCAGGCGAAGCAGTTTCTCACCGTGAGCATCCCGTGCGGGTGGGACGTGGAGTCGGAGTACGCGTTCGCCATCGAGACCACCCATCCCGACGGCGAGCGCCGCTTCAGCGGCACCATCTCACTGCGCAACGAGGGGAGCCGGCGGGCCGAGCTCGCTTTCGGGGCGCACCCGGCGATCCGCGGCCGCGGCGTCATGACGAGAGCGGTCACCATGCTGCTCGACTGGGGGTTCAAGACCCGCGACCTCGAGACCGTCAGCTGGTGGGCCAACCGCGGCAACGTCGCATCGAGGCGGGTGGCCTGGCGCGCCGGTTTCACGTTCGGCGGGACCGTACGGCGGTGGCTCGACCACCGCGGCGAGTACCCGGACGCCTGGGTGGCGAGCCTGCACCGGGACGACAGTCGCGAGCCGAAGACGCGCTGGCTCGAGACCCCGGTCATCGTCGGCAACCGGGTCACGCTCCGGCCGCTGCGGGAGGACGACGTACCCCGGATCGTCGAGGGCTGCCGAGACCCCCAGTCGCGCCAGTACCTACCGATGCTGCCGAACCCCTACACGGCTGATGACGCTCGAGCCTTCCTCATCTACAACGCCGAGCAGGCGTCGCTCGGGGCGGGGGTCACCTGGGCGATGGCAGACCCGGAGAGCGATGTGCACCTGGGTCACATCGGCTACCCCCGGCTCGACATGCGCGAGGCGGAGATCGGCTACTGGACGCACCCCGACGCGCGCCGTCGCGGTGTTACCTCTGAGGCGGTCGCGATGCTGGTCCGGCACGCCTTCATCGAGGCCGAGGACGGCGGGATGGGCTTCGACCGGGTGTTCCTCAAGGCGGCCGCCAGCAACCCGGCGTCGCAGCAGGTGGCGCGGCGGAACGGGCTGCTCGAGACCGGTCTGGAGCGCGGGGCGGAGCGGCTCGGCGACGGAACCCCCGACGACCTCGTGGTGTTCGACCTGCTGCGCTCGGAGTGGGAGTCGCGCCAGCGCTGACCCTCCCCGACCATCCGAGACTTCCGGCACCACCATCCGAGACTTCCGGCACCACCATCCGAGACTTCCGGCACCACCATCCGAGACTTCCGGCACCACCATCCGAGACTTCCGGCACCACCATCCGAGACTTCCGGCACCACCATCCGAGAGTTCCGGATGGTGCGACCAAGAACATCGGATGGTCGGCTGGGGCGGAGGACGCAAGGTCCCGCCGCCCCAGGTGCGAGACAATGGCGGGGTGACGGCGATCTGGTCCGCCCCCGGGAGGGTCAACCTGATCGGGGAGCACCTCGACTACAACGGTGGCCCGGTGCTGCCCTTCGCACTCGATCGTCGTACGACGGCCCGGGTCGGCTGGCGTGACGACGCCCGGATCCGAGTGGCGGCAGACGGGCTGGGTTACGTGGAGCTCTCGGGCACTGAGCAGCCGGGCCAGGTCGCGGGCTGGGCGAAGTATGTCGCGGCCGCGCTGTGGGTCTTCACGGACGCGACGGGGCCGTGGCGCGGCGGTCTCGACATCGAGATCAGCAGTGCCGTGCCCATCGGAGCCGGCCTCTCCTCCTCGGCGGCGGTCGAGTGCGCGTTGCTCTGCGCCCTCGACGAGCTCGCCGGACCGGGCCTGCAGAGGCGTGAGATCGCGGCGCTGGCGGTGCGCGCGGAGCGGGAGTTCGTCGGCGTGCCCTGCGGTCCGATGGACCAGCTCGTCGCCATGCTCGGCACCCTCGACCACGCGTTGCTGATCGACACCGGCACCCTCGACACCCTGCTGGTCCCACTCCGCTTCGCGCCGGCCGGGCTGACCCTGCTGGTCATCGACACGGGGGTGCGGCACGAGCTGGCAGACAGCGGGTACGCCGACCGGCGCGCGGCCTGCCACGAGGCTGCCGACCTGCTCGGCCACGAGCACCTGGGCGACGCCGATCTCGACGAGATCCGGACGCTCATCGACCCGGTCCTGAGACGGCGCGCCCGGCACGTCGTGACGGAGGTCCGGCGAGTCCGGGAAGTCGTGGCCCTGCTCCGCGCAGGTCGCCCGGCGGAGCTCGGCGAGCTGCTCACCGGCTCACACCGCTCGCTCGCCGAGGACTTCGAGGTGTCCTGTCCCGAGCTCGACGCCGCCGTGGAGGAGTCACTCGCGGCCGGAGCCCTCGGCGCCAGGATGACCGGCGGCGGCTTCGGCGGTTCGGCGATCGCCCTCTGCCGGGCTCCGGACGCAGTCGCCGTGGCCACCCGGGTGCGGAGCGGCTTCGAGACGTGCGGCTTCGGGCCACCTCACGTGTGGCCGGCTACGCCTGCGGCTGGGGCGCGTCGCGAACCTCGCTGAGCAGGCCCTGCCGCCGAGCCACCGCCGCCGCCTCGGTACGGCTGGCGGCGCCCAGCTTGGCCATCACGTTGGACACGTGGACGCTGACCGTCTTGGCACTGATGAAGAGGTGCTTCGCGATCTCGCCGTTGCTGCGCCCCTCGGCGACGAGCACCAACACCTCCTGCTCCCGTGGGGTGAGTGGCTCATCGCGACGAGACTGTGAGGTCTGGCGGGCTGTGCGCGGCGCTCCCAAGGCTCGCAGCTCCGCCCTCAGCGGCTCGGCACCGAGCCGGTCCGCCACCGCCCGGGCTCGCGCGACCTCGGCCTTGGCCTCCGCGGCCCGACCGGTGGCTCTGAGCGCGGCCGCCAGCCGGGCTCTCGACCGGGCCGTCTCGAGGACGTGCCCGAACCGCTCGAACGCCGCGACCGACCGACGCCACAGGTCGACCAGCTCCGCCTCGGAGTCGGGGTCTGCCCCGGACAGCCAGCGCAGCCTGGAGTGCTCCGCGGCGGCCCGGGCCAGCCAGGCCTCTCCCTCGGGACCACGGCGACGACCCCGGAGGGCGCCATGGGCAGCCACCTCATCGATCGACCGGACCAGCTCGTCCCCCTCGCGGGCGAGCTCGAGGCGGTCGGCGGCGGACGCGCGTCCGGCCTCGGTGGCGATGATGCCCAGCAGCAGTGTGTGCAGCCGGATCCGCGCCTGGAACTCGGGGAACTGCCACAGCCCGGCCACGGCAGCGATGACCTCGTCGTGGAGGGCCCGGGCCGCGTCGAGGTCGCCCTGGTCGCCGTAGAGCTCCATGGCCGGTGCCCCGCCGAGGATGGCGATCAGCCCGTCGCGTCGCCACCAGGTGCGCAGCCGGGGCAGCACCTGCAGCGCCTGGGTCTGGCCAAGGCCAGCCGCCACCTGGAGACCCGTCGAGGCGAGCAGCACCTCCGCCATCTCCGGGGGCGTCTCCCCCGTGACATCGACGGACTCCGACGCCAGCCGCCAGTCGCCGGAGACATAGCCGACGACGCCGGTCATGACCCGCGCGTCCAAACCATAGGGACTCCAGGCGAGGCCAGCCTTCAGCGCCCGCTCCGACGTCTGACGGTAGGCCTCGAGCGCCTCAGGGATGCGGCCGAGCCAGTAATGCAGATCGGCCAGGTTGAACAGGCTCCGCAGCTCCGCGTTGATCTCCCCGCTGGACCGCGCCTCCGCCACGGCGGCGAGCAGGGCGGCGTGTGACGACTCGGGGTCACCGGCGCGCAGGTCGAGCCGGGCAAGGGTCGTCGCTGCGTCGGCGGCGATGTCGAGCCGGCCGAGCTCACGGCCGATCCGCTGCGCCTCCATGGCCCATCGAGTGGCCTCGTCGCTCCGCGCGCGATCGGCCG
This sequence comes from uncultured Actinomycetota bacterium, assembly GCA_963820035.1. Taxonomy (GTDB): domain Bacteria; phylum Actinomycetota; class Actinomycetes; order Propionibacteriales; family Nocardioidaceae; genus JAWWPG01. The sequence goes on from CAWFYK010000002.1 coordinate 1,016,180, forward strand.
TGACCCGGGCATGGACGTTGAGCAGCTGGGCCCGCAGGGCGGTGGGGTCGTCGGCGGGTACCAGCTCGATCGCCTCGGTCGTCAGGGCGACCACGTCGACCTTGTTGTCGGTCAGGATCGCCATGTTGGCAACGGCGAACAGCAGCTTGGCGCGGTCCACCGCGCTGGCATCGGCCTTCAGCGCGGACAACTGGTCCTGGGCAAGAGCCAGCGCTCGGAAGAGGTGACCTGCTGACGCGTCCGCGGCGCATGCGCGCAACACCAGGTCGACTTGGTCGAGCGCCGCGCAGTCCTGGGTTCCGACCCCGAGCGCCTCGGCGACGTCAGGGTCGGCGAGCAGCTCGAGGGCCAGCTCGTAGTGGGTGGCGGCCTCTTCGGGGCCACCGACAGCCATCGCCTCGTCGCCGGCCTCCACGCTCGCCCGGGCCGCCGTCGCCAGGTCGTGTGCCGCGCGGGCGTGCCGGGCCAGCTCGGCGGCGGTGCCGACGACGTCGCGGGCCGCCAGGGCTTTGGCGTAGGCGGCGTGCAGCCGCACGCGCTCGCCGGGGAGCAGGTCGTCGTAGACCGCCTCCGCGAGCAGGGCATGACGGAAGGTGTAGCCGTCAGTGCCCACGGGGAGCAGCACGTTGGCCTCGACGGCGGCCCGCAGCGCTCCGTCGAGCTCGCCGTCATCCAGGCCTGAGCCATGGCTCAGCAGGTCGTGGGAGACCCGTCGGCCGGCGACTGAGGCCGCCCGGACGGCGAGCCGGCTGCTGGAGTCGAGCCGGTCGAGCCGAACGAGCAGCAGGTCGGCGAGCTCGGTCGGGAGCGCGCCGTTGCCGCTGCGGGCGGCCGAGACGAGCTCCTCCGTGAAGAACGGGTTGCCCTCTGCCCGACCCACGATGCGCTGCACCTCACGCTCGGACAGCAGCCCCGACTGGAGCTCGGAAACCAGCTCCCGAAGGTCCCGCTCGGCAAGGCCGGCCAGGTGCAGATGGGCGACCGCCGGAAGCCGGTGCCACTCCGCGAGCGTGGCGCGTAGCGGGTGCCGACGGTTGAGGTCGTCGCTGCGGTAGGACACCACGATGCCCACTGGCTCGACGGAGCGTCGAGCCAGCAGGTAGGTGAGCAGCTCGCGGGTGGACTGGTCGGCCCAATGGACGTCCTCGACGATCAACAGCACCGGCGCGTCTTTGGCGAGCTCGGCCACGGTGCGCTGGACCGCGTCGAAGAGCGCGGAACGGTCGGTCGGCTCGGCCGGCTCGTCCGGGCTGGTCAGGACGCGCCTGGTGGGGAGCAGGCGGGAGATCGCCGAGCTGCCTTCGACGAGTGACTTCGCTCGGCCGCCCGGCTCGGCCGCAAGCCGCCCGAACGCCTCGCTGAACGGGAGGTAGGGCAGGGCGCTCTCGCCGAAGTCCAGACAGTGCCCCACCAGCACCGACCAGCCGGCGGCTTGCGCTCGGTCTCGCAGCTCGGCGAGCAGTCGGCTCTTGCCCACTCCGGCGTCTCCGCCGAGCAGGACGGCGCCGCCTGGGTCCCCCTCCAGTCCGACCGACTCGGCGAGGCTGCGCAGCTCATCGGCTCGTCCGACGAGCGGAGTCAGAAGGTTGTCGGGTGCCATACCTGACATCATTGCCAACAGCACCGACTTTTTCCTATCCGCTCGCCGGATCCCATGTCAGCCGGCCGCTGGCTGGCAGGTCTGCGCCTGGTCACGAGCCTGCGGCATCGGTGACCTGACGCGCTGCGGCGTACGTCGCCGCCGACCCCGGCGGGCATAACCGGCTCTGACCTGCCCCTGTCGGTAGTCGACCTCCGCGCGCATGAGGATCTCTCCGAGGACTCCCGGGAATGCCATGACCTTCTCCTTCTCGTTCGAGACTGTGGGTGGTTGTTCAGGTATGCGTGGTGCGCGGGCCGCCGACGTGGAGGTCCCGTTCAGCTGGCTGCTGCGGTTCTGCTGAGCTGTCTCTCCACCGGCAGGTTGACGGAGCGTGAGCTCGGCAGCCGCCGGACGCCCTTGGCGTTACGTCGGGGGGCGGTCCGGCGACGCCGGCGGTGCGGTCCCCGCCGCATCAGCTGACCACCGTGCGCCGGGTCTGGCTCTGCCGGGCCGGCTGCGCCTTGCGCGCCCAAGGCCGGTGGTGACTGCGCTTGGGACGCGGCTTCGGGCTGAACTCGGCCGTGACCCGCTCGCGGCGGTAGTCGATCTCCGCCTGGATGAAAGCATCGCTGTACGACATGGTCCTTTGCTCCTCTGGTTGGTTCCTTCGGTGATGGACACGATGCCGGTCTAAGGCAGGTCGAGACATCAGGAGGAATCCCTATTCGCGGAGCGCACCGTGGTCGGTCGCCTTAGGCGGTCGTGGGCACCTCAGACGCGGGTCGGCCAGGCCGCCCCGAACACGCCTGTGACCTGCGGAGTCACCAGCTGACGGAGTGCGGGCGACCCTCGTCGTAGCCGGCCGCGGACTGCACACCGAGGACGGCGCGCTCGTGGAACTCCGGGATCGTCCGGGCGCCCGCATAGGTGAACGCGCTCCGGACTCCGGCGACGATCATGTCGACCAGGTCCTCGACCCCGGGACGCGCCGGGTCGAGGTACATCTTCGACGAGGAGATCCCCTCCTCGAAGAGGGCTGACCTGGCGCGCTCGAACGACGACATCTCGCGGGTGCGGTTGCGGACGGCCCGGGCGGAGGCCATCCCGAAGCTCTCCTTGAACAGCCGTCCGTCGGGGTCGCGCGACAGGTCGCCGGCGCTCTCATGGGTGCCGGCGAACCACGACCCGATCATGACGCTCGCGGCACCGGCGGCCAACGCCAACGCCACGTCCCGCGGATACTTGACCCCGCCGTCCGCCCAGACGGCGGCTCCCGACTCGCTCGCCGCCCGCGCGCAGTCGAGCACGGCCGAGAGCTGCGGGCGGCCGACTCCGGTCATCATCCGGGTGGTGCACATCGCTCCGGGGCCGACCCCGACCTTGATGATGTCCGCGCCCGCCTCGGCCAGGTCTCGAGCACCCATGGTGGTGACCACGTTCCCCGCCACAACGGGGACGCGCACCCCCGTCTCGACCTCGTGCTTGTCTCGAGCGGCTACGACGAGCGGCAGCACCTCGAGCATCTTCTCCTGATGGCCGTGCGCGGTGTCGAGCACCACGATGTCGGCCTCGCGGCGCAGGATGTCGGCGCTCTTCGCCGCCACGTCGCCGTTGACGCCGACAGCAGCGCCGACCATGAGCCTGCCGGATCCGTCGGTCGCCGGCCGATACATCGCCGAACGCAGGATGCCTTTGCGCGTCACCACCCCCAGCATCTGGTCACCGTCGAGCACCGGGGCGACGTCGAGATGGTGGCTGACCATCGTCTCGAACGCCTCGAACAGGTCCTGGTCCTTGGTCACCGACATCAGGTCGGTCGTCATGACGTCGGCCGCCCGGGCGAACCGGTCCACGTCGAGACAGTCGCGCTCGGTCAGGATGCCGACCGGACGACCCTCATCCACGACGACGGCCGCTCCATGGGCGCGCTTGCCCAGCAGGGACAGCACGTGTGCCACCGCAATGTCGGGACCCACTTGGATGGGCGTTTCGAAGACGGTGTGCCGCGACTTGACCCAGGCCACCGCGTCGCCGACGACGTCACCAGGGATGTCCTGCGGAAGGATCGCGATGCCTCCCCGCCGGGCCATGGTCTCTGCCATCCGACGTCCTGAGATGGCCGTCATGTTCGCCACGACGAGCGGAATCGTCATACCCGCTACGGCAGGTGGCGTCAAGTCGACATCGAGACGTGACGAGACGTCGGAGCGCGACGGCACCAGGAAGACGTCGGAGTAGGTGAGGTCGTACGCCGGCGGAGCCTCGTCAAGGAACTTCACAGTCACTGAGCCTAGCCTCGGCCGGGCCTGTCTCGGTCCGCGAGAAACCGCTGGCGCAGGAGACCGGCTCGCGCCGAAGGTTGTCAGGCCGACCCGAGCACGACGAGCCGAAGGAGGAGAGATGGCGACAGGATCGCCGGCCGACCGCTTTGACGACCTGGTGCGGGAGGGGTCGTCGGTGCAGGTCGAGGGGTGGGACTTCGGCTGGTTCGACGGCCGCGCCAGTGAGGAGCGGCCGAGCTGGGGGTACGCCGCCTCGGTGGGCAGCCGGATGAGCGCCGTCGCGGCGGCGCTGGACATCCAAACCGGCGGCGGAGAGGTGCTGGCGACCATCCCGACAGCCCCACCGGACGTGGTGGCGACCGAGTCGTGGCGGCCCAACGTTGCGCTGGCTCGCCGTAACCTGCGTCGGCTCGGCGCAGATGTCGTGGAGGTGGCCGACGACGCGGACCTGCCCTTCGCCGACGGTCGCTTCGACCTCGTCGTCAGCCGGCACCCGACGGTCGTCTTGTGGAGCGAGATCGCGCGGGTCCTCCGGACCGGCGGAAGCTACTTCTCGCAGCAGGTCGGCGCGGGATCCGTACACGAGCTGACCGAGGCGATGATGGGGCCCACCGAGGTCAGCCAGTTCCGAAGCCCCCAACGAGCGGTCAGGTCGGCCGAGGCAGCGGGACTGGAGGTGGTCGACCTGCGTGAGGCGCGCCTGCGGATGGAGTTCCGCGACATCGCTGCCGTCATCGTCTTCCTGCGCAAGGTCATCTGGACAGTGCCGGGCTTCACCGTCGAGGCCTACCTCGAGCCGCTGGAGCGTCTCCACCAACGGATCGTCGCGTCCGGGCCGTTCGTCGCGCACTCGACGAGGTTCCTGATCGACGCTCGGCGGAGATAACGAAGTGACATTGCGAGGCGGCTAGCAGTGGCGGAGCCCTGCCACATCAGCAAGGCATCGTTCCCGTCCTTGGCCAGCGACAGGGCGGCCGCATCCGTGACCACCTTCGTGGGCGGTGACCAGGTGTGTCCGAGCCGTCGGACGGAGACCCAGACGTTCCGGAACCCTGGCCCGGTCCAGGCCGCAACGACCATGCCGGTGTCGGTGCTCACCGTGGAGAGGTTGTCGAAGCCGCGGTCGGAGATCGTCGCGACGGGGCCCCAGTCGATGGCTTGCGGATCCGCGGCGGGGTGACCGCTGGCGCCATACGCAGCGCCGCCGACCACCGCCGCTGCCACTGTCACGCCCGCGACGAGGGGGGTTCGGGTGCTCGCAGGCTGCCGCTCCCTCGACAGCGGTGGGTGCGCCGGCAGCTGGGGCAAACCCTTCGTGGTGGCGAACCAGGGCTCGCAGATCTCGGTTGCGGGAAACGCAGACGGCGACCTCGTGATCGGCTGGCAGATCGAGAACGCCGACAAGACGTTCTCCAAGGTCGCGCGTTACAAGGCGGCCGGCTCCGGGTTCGGCGAGTCCCACCATCTCGGGGAGAACGTGCCGCGCGACGGAACGATCGCACTGGCGATGGCCGATGACGGTTCGCTTGCGGCTGCCTACGAGATCCGGACCCACGGGACGCAGCAGATCCAGATGACGCCTGCCGATTCCACCGGCCTCTGGCTCGATCCTCAGACACTGTCACTCGCCGGCCCGATCTACGCGGTCAGCATGAACAGCGCCGGCGGCTTCGTCGTGACGAGGCTGCTCTTCTCCGGCCTGCAGGTCGTGCGGTGTGATGCGACAGACCTCTGCGGTGATGCGGAGACCAACGCCGCCACGGGCGACCGGTTCCCCTCGACGACCCTCAGCCCCAACGGCACGGTCACCCTCGTATGGGGGCGTGGCTGCAAGAGTGAGGAGTGCCGCCCCACCCGGCTCGTGGCCGAGCGCGGGAGAATAGGGCGGAACAGCGGCTGCGGAAACAGCGCTGGCTACCTCAGACGGACATCGCCTTCTGCAGGTTGTCGTCGAGAGCGGCGAGGAACTCCTCGGTCGTGAGCCAGGGCTGCTCCGGTCCCACGAGAAGCGCCAGGTCCTTGGTCATCTTGCCCTCTTCGACGGTCTCGATGCAGACGCGCTCCAGAGTCTGCGCGAACTCGACGACCTGCGGCGTCTCGTCGATCTTGCCGCGGTGCTCGAGCCCGCGGGTCCAGGCGAAGATCGAGGCGATCGGGTTGGTCGAAGTCGGCTTTCCCTGCTGGTGCTGACGGAAGTGCCGAGTGACGGTGCCATGAGCGGCCTCCGCCTCGACCGTGCCGTCAGGGGTCATCAGCACCGACGTCATCAGCCCGAGTGAGCCGAAACCCTGCGCGACCGTGTCGGACTGCACGTCCCCGTCGTAGTTCTTGCACGCCCAGACGTAGCCGCCCTCCCATTTCAAGGCGGCTGCGACCATGTCGTCGATCAGCCGGTGCTCGTAGGTGAGCCCGGCGGCGTCGAAGTCGGCTTTGAACTCCGACTCGAAGATCTCGGCGAACAGGTCCTTGAAGCGGCCGTCATAAGCCTTGAGGATCGTGTTCTTCGTCGAGAGGTAGACCGGGAAGTTGCGCTCCAGGCCGTAGCGGAAGGACGCCCTCGCGAAGTCGCGGATCGACTCGTCGAAGTTGTACATCGCCATCGCGACGCCGCCCCCGGTGAACTTCGCGACCTCGAACTCCATCGGCTCGCTGTCGTCGTCGGGGGTGTAGCTGATGGTGACCGTGCCGGGGCCAGGCACCACGAAGTTCTGCGACCGGTACTGGTCGCCGTGGGCGTGACGGCCGATCACGATCGGCTTCGTCCAGCCCGGCACCAGCCGGGGGATGTTGGAGATGACGATCGGCTCCCGGAAGATCACGCCGCCGAGGATGTTGCGGATCGTGCCGTTGGGCGACTTCCACATCTCCTTCAGGCCGAACTCCTGGACGCGTGCCTCGTCGGGCGTGATGGTGGCGCACTTGACTCCGACGCCGTGCTTCTTGATGGCGTTGGCGGCGTCGATGGTGATCTGGTCGTCCGTCTCGTCGCGCTTCTCCACGCCGAGGTCGAAGTAGAGCAGGTCGACGTCGAGGTAGGGGTGGATCAACCGCTCCTTGATGAACTGCCAGATGATCCTCGTCATCTCGTCACCATCGAGCTCGACGATGGGGTTGGTCACCGTGATCTTGGCCATGAACGTGCTCCCGCGGGTCGACGTACAAGAGATTGCTTGACATCAAGATACCGGCTCCGTCGACCACAGGCGAGTCGGGTCCGCACCGGCTGCTAGCGTCGGGTGGGCGCACGCCGGGTGCGCCGAGTACGACGAGGAGTTGCCCGTGACCCCCACCCCCGTGAAGGTTGCCGTCACCGGTGCCGCCGGCCAGATCGGCTACAGCCTGCTCTTCCGCATCGCCAGCGGGTCGCTGCTCGGCCCGGACACACCTGTGGAGCTTCGCCTGCTGGAGATCACCCCCGCCCTCAAGGCACTGGAGGGCGTCGTCATGGAGCTCGACGACTGCGCGTTCCCAGCACTCGCCGGCGTCGAGATCGGCGACGACGCCAACACGATCTTCGACGGCGTGAACGTGGCACTGCTCGTCGGTGCTCGCCCGCGCACCAAGGGGATGGAGCGCGGCGACCTGCTTGAGGCGAACGGCGCGATCTTCACCGTGCAAGGCAAGGCGCTCAACGAGCACGCGGCCGACGACATCCGCATCGGCGTCACAGGTAACCCGGCGAACACCAATGCGCTGATCGCGATGCGGAACGCGCCCGACATCGGTCGTGAGCGGTTCTCGGCGCTCACCCGGCTCGACCACAACCGCGCCATCGCGCAACTCGCCGCCAAGACCGGCGCGAAGGTCACTGACATCGCGAAGATGACGATCTGGGGCAACCACTCCGCCACCCAGTACCCCGACATCTTCCACGCAGAGGTCGGCGGCGCCAACGCGGCCGAGGTTGTGGGCGACCAGGAGTGGCTCGAGAACACGTTCATCCCGACCGTGCAGAAGCGCGGCGCCGCCATCATCGAGGCCCGCGGTGCGTCGAGTGCCGCGAGCGCGGCCTCGGCCACCATCGACGCTGCCCGGGACTGGCTGCACGGCACCAAAGCGGGCGACTGGACGTCGATGGCGGTCGTCTCCGACGGGTCCTACGGCGTGCCGGAGGGCCTGGTGTCGTCGTTCCCCGTGACCACTGCGGGGGGTGACTGGTCGATCGTGCAAGGTCTGGACATCGACGCGTTCTCGCGCTCCCGGATCGACGCCACCACGGCTGAGCTCGGCGAGGAGCGCGACGCGGTCACGCAGCTCGGCCTGATCGGCTGACCCGAGCTTCTTCGCTCCGACCTTCTGCTTCTCCACAGTTCGGCGGGATGTATCGCCGTCGCCTGCTGGCGCTCTTGACCCGCATGACTGCCACCTGGCTCCGTACGACGACCCTCCAGCTCGACGAGCGCCAGGACTCCCGCTTCGCGGCGACCGCCCTGGCGGCGGGAGCCGTCGTCGGGCATGGTTTCGCGAACTTCTACGTCATCACCACCCGCGCGGACGCCCGGACGGTACGCCGGGTCAACCTGATGAAGGGCCGCCCGCCCGGCCAGGTGGGCAGCATCACCACGACGCCGACGCGGATCCCGGACGTCTGGGACTGGACGAAGCTCCCGGCCCCGCTGACCCGACGTCGTGTGCTGGGCGTGGTGGATACGTTCTTCGGCCTCGGCCCGTTCGGCTTCCGTGGTCCCGCCGCACCGCACATCCCTGCCCATTTGAGCTTCCCCGACGCCGGCGTCACGACGGCCCAGGTGATCGCCCCGGGCTACGGCTGCCCCTCGAACGAGTTCCTCGCGCGCGCCGTTGATGCGACCGAGGACAACATGCTCTACATCACCTCGGCGAACCGCTCCCGGCACCTGACCGGAGCCGACGACTCTCCGGCGCACTGGCGGGCGAGCGGTCTGCGCGATGAGTTCGGCGACCAGCTGCTGATGCTGGAGCACGCCGACGAGGAGAACGCCCGCTCTCGCTACCCCGGTTATCTGCCGATGCCCACCACGATTCTCGGCTTCCACCGCCAGCACGTCTCGGACGACGGGCGGCCCTGCCTCGTCCTCGAACGGCACGGCTCCATGCACGTCGACCGGGTCCGCGAGCATCTCGACCGGCTCGGCTTCGGGTTGGTCATCGGGCCTGCTGCACAGACCCGCTTGCTGCTTCGCGACTATGACGACGCAGCCGGGGTCACGTCGTGACCGGTGCCGCATCCGTGGACGCGCCTACCGGCTCGGCCTCGTCGTACCGAGCTCAAACGTGACAATGGAGACGGAGCTTCCCGAACTCTTCCGCCGGCGCGAGCTCGAGGCGCCCCAGCACTTCTCGGTCCACTCCGCTCGCATGCGGATGACCGAGGTGACACCCGAGGCGTTGGCGGCGATGAACAGCCAGGCCGACCGCTGTGCCCTGGAGCTGGGCGACGCGGACTGCGACGCGATGGCGTATGCCTGCCTGGTGGCCGCGATGGCCTCGGGACCGGGTGCACACGTCAGGACGCAGGGGCAGCTGACGGCCGTCGCGCGCATGGGACGGCCGTTCCGAGTCCCAGTCCAGGGCGTCTGTGGAATGCGCTGTCGGGGGTGACCGCGACCTCCCACCAGCGAGCTTGGGCGGTCGGCTCCGAAAGCCCGAACGCCAACGCGCAGCGGACCCTGGTGGAACGATGGGACGGGGACCGCTGGCGGCAGGTCGCATGCCCCAGCCCGTCGAACTACAGCGATCTCGCCGCGGTGAGCGCAACCTCTGACACGAACGCCCTGGCCGTGGGCTCGGGACAGCGGACTCGTGCCTTGCACTGGAACGGTGCGAGCTGATCTCGAACCCCCTGACCCGGACAAGATCCTTCCAGGCTCACGGGTGTCAGCGCTGTTTCTCGATCGCGTGCCTGGGCGGTTGGGGGAACATCGAGTTCCACCCTCGGCCGATCATCGAGCAGTGGGACGGTACTCACTGGACATCGCCCAGATAGTCAAACACCCAACGGCCTTGTTTTCCACAGACCTGACGATCCACAACGGCCGCGCACAGGTCGAACACACGAACGGAAACTGTCGGTGACGGGTCCTAGAGTTGGAACCATGAAAGGCACCCTCGACCCACCCCACACCGCTCGGCGACCCGCGCTCGACGCGTTCGCACAGGCGGTCGACGGCATTCAGGACTTGCTGGCCGGGGTGGCCGGGCTGCCCGGCTGGACATTGACCGAGGACGCCGCCCTGGAACGCCTCGGCGAGCTCCTCGCCGTCCGCGCCGCCGTCGACGAACTGACCGCACGGGTCACCGCCACCATGTTGGCCCGCGACGTGCCCCGCCTCGCCGGAGCAGCATCAGCGAAGGCCTGGCTGATGACCACCCACGGCCTGTCCAGTGGTGACGCGCACCGGCTGATCTCCCACAGCCGGGTCGCCGACACCGACCAACCCGTCTGCGACCGCAGCACCCGCACAGTCGACCCCGACGGAGCCGACGCTGGCGATCACCGCGTAGTAACGGGTGGCCGGTGTGAACCGACCCGACTCGCCTGGGCCAGCGGCGGCCTGTCCGCGGAACGGGCCGTGCTGGTCGGCCGGGCGGTCACCGACGTCGGGGATCACATCCCCGTCGCGGCGACCGACCGGCTGCAACACCACCTGCTGCGACTCTCCCCCGGCCTGACCTACACCCAGCTGAAGACCGTCTGCCGGCATGCGGTCGAGGTGGTCGACCCCGACGCCGCCGACAAGAAACTCGAAGCCCAGCTCCGCGACGCCGAGACCCGCGCGTTGCAGCAGGCGGTCTGCCGGATCTGGAAGACCGGCGACGGCACCACCCGCGGCACCTTCACCATCCCCGACCTGACCGGCGACCTGCTGCTGACCGCCCTGAACGCGTTCGCCGCACCCCGCCGCGACCCCCGCTCACCGCCGCCGAGACAACGACCCCACCCTCTGGCCGACCCGGCCGACCCCCAGACCGACACAGCCGACGGGGTGGGAGACGGACCCGGAGCGGTTGTCGTACCCGCAGCGGCTCGGCCGGGCCCTGGTCGAGCTCGCCGAACACCTCCCCACTGACGGGCTGCCCCAACACGGCGGCACGAACACCACCCTGGTCATCACCACCGACCTGACCCGGCTGCAGACCGGCCTCGGCGAAGCCATCCTCGACACCGGCACCGCGATCAGCATCGGCCAAACCCGCCGGCTCGCCTGCAACGCCCAGCTGATCCCCGCCGTCCTCGACGGACCCTCGACCATCCTCGACCTCGGCACGGCCCGGCGACTGTTCAACCGCCACCAACGCCTCGCCCTGGCGCTACGAGACCAAGGCTGCATCTGGCCCGGCTGCGACCGGCCCCCCGCCTGGACAGAAGCCCACCACCTCACCACATGGACCGACGGCGGACCCACCGACCTCAACAACGGCTGCCTGCTCTGCGTCTACCACCACCACCTCGTCCACACCGACCCGGTTGGACCATCCGAATGGCACCCGACGGCCACCCCCACGTCATCCCACCCAAACGCCTCGACCCCACCCAAACCCCCAGACGACACCAACGCTTCCCCTACGACCCCCTCTGCTGAATGGGCTAGAGGCGGGTCGTCTCGACACAGCGCGAGCGCGCCCGGTGGCGATGGCCGCGCCCATTGGATCGGTCTCCACTCGGCAGGAATTAGTCACCCGGGTCGTCTGCCGAGCGCCTCGCGACCCTCTGGCGAAGCTGTTCCAGCCCGTCGGGGTGATGTTGTAACCAGTGCCACCCGTGCATCGCCTTGCGACACTCGTCATGGGTGCCCAGATGTGCGAGGACCTCGACATACACGTCCGTCGTCGCCTCGTCCTGCATCCGGAGGACATTGCCGAGTTCTACTCCCCCGCCGGTCTCGGCGCCGACGGCTTCGGCCGCCGAGACCGTAGACTCCGTGGGGTCGACCCGGCTCCAGTCGTACGCGACGTAGAAGACGACGAGCTCGTGACTGTCCTTCATCCAGTAGACCTCGACGACGTGAGTCTCGTCACTCCAGCCTTCTTGCTTCCAGCCGCTCCCATAGCCCAAGCTCCGGCCGGTGGCCCTTTGCTCGTTCTGGCTATAGAACTGATCGGCAGTCATCGTGCCGGTCGGAGCGTGCGGGTCAGGCAGATTCGCCATGGGGAGAAGTCCTTTTCGGTTGATGTGGTGCCCGCCGTAGCGGGCATCTAGGACATGGATCGCGACATACAGGCTACGGGGCGCCTGGGCCTCCCGATGCTCGCGAGACGGTCCCAGCCGGCCACTCCCCCTTGGCCAGCTGATCCTGCGGTCGGTCCTTCCGCCCCAGGGTCTCGGGACCTTCGTCTCTCGTCGCGTTAGCCCGTGTTGCCTAGCGTTGAAGACGAGGTCGAGCGCTGACCCTCAGGAGGGCTGAGTCGTGAAGAGACTTCTCGTGCTGGGTGCCGGCACGGCGGGCACCATGATCGTCAACAAACTCCGCCACCGGCTGGAACACGAATGGCAGATCACCGTGGTGGACCGCGACGACGTCCACTACTACCAGCCGGACTACACATTCCTGCCGTTCGGTGACGGTACGGCCGATGAGGAGGTCGCGCGTTCCCGGCACGCCCAGATCGCCGACGGCATCGACTTCGTCATCGGTGACGTCGAGCTGGTCGACGCGGAGCACGACTCGGTAAGGCTGGTAGGCGGACGTGCCCTCGACTACGACTACCTCGTCATCGCGACGGGTGTCTCGCCGCGACCGGACCAGACGCCCGGCATGCTCGGGTCGGAGTGGCGTCGCAGCATCTTCGACTTCTACACCTTCGACGGGGCACAAGCTCTCGAGAAGGCGCTTGCCGACTTCGAGGGCGGTAGGTTCGTCGTCCACATCACCGATATGCCGATCAAGTGCCCGGTGGCACCACTCGAGCTGGTGTTCCTGGCCGATGCCGCCTTCCGCGCGCGCGGCATCCGCGAGCACGTCGACATGGTCTTCGTGACCCCCCTCTCCGGTGCCTTCACCAAACCGGTCGCATCGGCCCACCTCGGCGCGATGCTGGAGAACCGCAGGATCGCCGTCGAGACGGACTTCCTCGTCGAGCGGATCGACCCTGGCAGCAAACGCCTCGTCTCGTACGACGAGCGCGAGGTCCCGTTCGACCTGCTGGTCACAGTGCCGCTCAACATGGGCGCGGACTTCGTCGGGCGCTCAGGGCTCGGCAACGAGCTGAACCTGGTCCCGGTCTTCAAGCACTCGATGCTCTCGAAGCAGTTCGCGAACGTGTTCGCGCTCGGAGACGCCTCCGACATTCCGACGTCGAAGGCTGGCTCGGTCGCCCATTTCTCGGTCGACGTGTTCGTCGACAACTTCGTCTCACTGGCACACGGCAAGCCGATGACGGCGTCCTTCGACGGTCACGCCAACTGCTTCCTCGAGACCGGCGACGGCAAGGCTCTGCTCATCGACTTCAACTACGACACGGAGCCGCTGCCCGGCAAGTACCCGGTCCCGCATCTCGGCCCGTTCACCCTGTTGGAGGAGACCCACGCCAACCACGCTGGCAAGCTCGCGTTCCGGTGGGTCTACTGGAACGTGCTGCTCCCGGGCCATCCCATCCCGCTGCCGGACGCCATGACGATGGCCGGCAAGCACCTCGAGAAGACGGCAGCAGGGGGATCCTGATGCCACTCACCACGATCGACGGACACACCATCCACGTGAACGACGAAGGCTTCCTCACCGATCCCGGTGAATGGGACGAGGAGCTCGCCCGCACCCTCGCGGGGCAGATCGGCATCGAGCTCACCGATGCGCACTGGAAGGCCATCCACTTCCTGCGCACGGACTACTCCCAGGTCGGTGAGACGCCGACGCTGCGCCGGGTGTCGACCGTCGGCGGAATCCCGATCAAGGAGCTGTTCGCGCTCTTCCCGCAGAAGCCCGCCAAGAAGATGGCCTACATCGCCGGGCTACCCAAACCGCACGGCTGTGTCTGACCAAACGTGAGTATTCATGAAGGAGACATGATGACAGCCCAAACTGCCCCCGCGATCGTCCCGTTCTTCGACGCCGAGCCCACTGGACGAAAGCTCGCGATCATCTGCTCCAAGGGCACCCTCGACATGGCCTACCCAGGACTGGTGCTGGCGAACGCGGCCCTCGGCGAGGGCGTGGAGACGCATCTCTTCTTCACGTTCTGGGGCTTCGACATCATCAACAAGAAGACGATGCACGATCTCAAGTTCACCCTGCTCGGCAATCCGGCGACTCATATGCCGCAGGGGCTCGGCGGGTTGCCTGGCATGACAGGTATGGCGACGTCAAGACTCAAGAAGTCCATCGCTGACGTCGGCGTCCCCGAGGTGCCGGAGTTCCTCGAGCAGATCGTCGCCTCAGGTGGCCATTTGTGGGGATGCCGGATGTCTGCCGACATGAACCACCTGACGATCAACGACCTCTACGACGAGGTCGAGGGCATCATCAGTGCCAGCGACTTCATCGAGAAGACCGAAGGGGCCCAACTGCTCTTCATCTAGTCGACATAGAGATCGGCGCCGCGCTGCTCGACCGTGCCGCGCTTGAGCGGGAACACCTTCGTCAGCGCCTTGAAGCTTGCGCTCAGACCAGGAATCTTGGCGAAAACCCCTTGTGGGCCTCGGACCATCTGGCCGGTGGTGACGTCGTACTTCGCCCCGTGCCAGGGGCAGACCAGGCAGCCGTCCGGGTCGATGCTGCCACCCGCCAGGTCGGCGCGCAGGTGGCGACACTTGCGACCGACGGCGAAATAGTCGCCGTTGTTTCCCAGCGCATAGCCCTCGATGCCGGTCACGGTACCGTCGGGGACGCTGTCGGCAGGAACGGAAGCGCTCATCGGTTCTCCTTCGTCAGCCTCAGTATGGACCTCGACCGGTGTCCGTTCCAGGGCTGCGGCAGCCGTGACAGCTACGCTCCGAGCCGACTGGGAACCGTGTCCAACGACTCGCTGACCGGCTCGGCGACCGGTTCGTCGGCCGGAGCCGAAAGACGCTGATCCATTTCCTTCCACTCCGGACGGATCCCCGGCAGCGTGGTGGCGACGAGGTAGCCGAGGCCGGCGACGAGGAGGGTCGGCGCCAATCCCACCACGCTCACCACAGCGGCAGCGGCGAGGCCCCCGAAGGGGATGAGCGTCCAGGCCCCCGAGTCGCAGATGGCGTTGACACGACCCTGCATGTGCTTGGGGACGCGTTCGAAGAACAACGCTCCGAGGATCGGGTTGAGGAACCCGAGGCCGAAGCCGCTGACCATCCACACAGCGACGATGACGGGGAACGGCAGCCCGAGCGCCAGGACGACGAAGCGGGGAGCGCCACCCACCAGGAAACCGACGAGGAACACCAGCTGGCGCGGCAGCCGCTCCGCGATGACGGTCGCACAGATGCTCCCGGCGAGCGCGGAGATGCCGAGCGCACTGCCGAGCAAGCCGATGCCGGCCGGACCGGCTCCGGTCGACTTCGCCCAGACCGGCACCAGCACGGCGCTCAACGCCGCATCCAGGAAGTTCGTGAAGGCGATCATCAGGACGGCCGAACGGAGCAGCCGGTCACGGTTGAGGAACGCGAAGCCACCGCGCAGCCGTGCGAGGTAGCCGCCCTCGTCGGTCCCATCGGGCGCGCTGGCGGGCTGGTGGAGACCGCGGGTGAACGCGGCGATGCTGCCAGCACTGAGCACGGCGGCACCGGACGTGACAGCGAGCGCCGGCACGGGTCCCACGAACGCGACGAGCGCACCCGCGACAGCCGGGCCGACCGTGCCGGCCAGCCGCTCGATGGAACCGGCGAGTCCGGTCACCCGCGGCAACGGCAGCTGGGCGCGCTCGGCGATGTCAGGGATGAAGATCTCCTTGGCCGAGTCCCCTGGCCCACGCACTACCCCGAACACCGCTGCCGCCACGAACAGGACCGGAAGGCTCATCACCCCGGCTGCCCAGAGGAGCGGGACCAGGCCCACCACGACGGCGCTGATGCCGTCCATCGTGATGCTCACCCGACGCGGGCCGATCCCGTCGACAACCGGGCCGCCGAGGGCCTTGGCGACGACGTAGGGCCCAAGCTCGCAGAGCGCCAGGAGTCCCGTCATGGCGGGGCTGTCGGTCATCACCAGGACCAGCCACGGCATGGCGATGCCGGCCACTCGGGTCCCCGTCAGGCTCAGCGCGAACGAGCCGAGGACGCCGTAGAGGGGCCGCCGGTCCCGGTCGGCGCGTGACCTGGTCGCGATCGGTGCAGGCGTGGGTGCGACCACGACTAGTTCCCCGTCCCTGCGTCGTCCGCTGGCCCTTCGTCCCTGAGCTGTGGCATCACCTGGAGCTGGACGACGACGACCTCCGCTTCTGTGGGAGGTTCGACGGTGCCGTCGGCGACATCGTCGTCGCGGCGATAGGACGCGACCACTTCAGCGAGCTCCCGCATCAGTCGCTCAGCCTCATCGGAGGTCAACCTGAGCCGGAAGTCGCTCATGGTGGCGCTGTTGGTCCACGCGGGCGGCAGCGTCGGGAACTGGTAGCCGAACTCGATGGTGCGCTCGGCGTAGGCGCTGGCGATCGCGTTCAGGTACGCCATGGCAGCCTCGGGGTCGCTCTCGTAAGAGCTCTGCTCGAAGTACGTCGACCGGAAGGTGGCCCGCCACCACCGGTCGCGCTTGTTGCCGAGGTCGTCGTCCTCGGCGACGAGGCCGGCCGAGGCGAGCTGGCGAAGGTGGTAGCTCGTCGCACCGCTGTTGAGCCCGAGTTTCGCGGCGAGCCGGCTCGCCGTCGACGGGCCCTCCCGGCGGAGGATCCCCACGAGCTGGACGCGAAGCGGATGTGCCAGCGCACGGAGCGCAGGCCCGTCGAGGACGACGTCCCGCTCCGACTGGGGCGTGGTGGTCCAGCTCTCGTCTGGTGTCATGGCGCTACGTTACGACCACAAAGCCAGTTTGCAAAGACTCTTTGCCAAATGACTTTGCGGTTTCCGCGAAGAGCTAGCCGGTCCCCCGGTTCCGTACCCGGAAGGCGGCCGCCTTGGCGCGGTTCTGGCACGCAGTCGAGCAGAAGCGCTTGGCGCCGTTACGCGACAGGTCGACGTAGACCCGGTCACAACGGTCGGCCGTGCAGACCCCGAGCCGGCCGGCCATCTCGCTCCCGATGGCCAGCGCCATGCCGGTCGCGCAGCCCGCCGTCCAGCCGATGGCGAGCGAGTCGTCGGACCCATGGAAGTGCACGCTCCAGCCGTCGGCCGGGTCATTGTCGAGCCGCGGCCTGGCGCCCGAGTCCGCCAGCATGGCGTTCACCTGCCGGGCCGCCGCCGACACGTCTCCCGCCTCGACGTGATCGAAGACCTCCCGGAGCGTCGCCGCCACCCGGGTCATCGCCGTCGCGTCCTCAACCGTGATCCGCGGCCGCCTTCCCCCGGGCGAGGTGAGCACCTCCGCGACCGCCGTCTGCAGGTTGGCACCCATCGGCGACTCCATCGGCCGACCGCGCGCCTGGCCCGGACACAGCCGGTTGACGAGACCGACAGACGCCTCGAGCACGGTATTCAAGTGACTGTCGAATCGCACTTGACCAGTCACCTCCCCACGTTCTACCGTCGTACCTGTCAAAGCATTGTACGTCAGTCACGTAGCCCCTGGGAGGCCGATCATCTTCGCCAGTCTCATGTCGTTGCCTCGCGACGTGCGCATCCTCATCCTGGCGCGCGGCGTCAACCGGCTGGGAGCGTTCTCGCTGGCATTCCTGACCCTGCTGCTGACTCGTGAGATCAGGACGAGCATCGTGACCGCGGGGCTGGTGATGAGTGCCTTCGGCGTGGCCAGCATGGCGTCGCGGGTGATCGGCGGGTGGCTCGCAGACACCGTGTCACGCCGCGCGACGATCGTCGGTGGGCTGGTCGGTTGCGCGGTCGCCCAGCTCGCGATCGCCGCGAGTACGACGGTCCTCGCCGCGGCCGGCTCCGCCATCCTCCTCGGCCTGGCCTTCGAGATCTACGAGTCGCCCAGCCAGGCGCTGGTCGCCGACACCGTCGGCCCGGCGCTGCGGCCAGCCGCGTTCGGTGCACTCGGCGCGGTGCTGTCGGTGGCTGCGCTGGGAGCCGGAGTCGTTGCGGCTCTGCTGGCTCCCGTGGGGATCCGACTGCTCTTCGTCGTGGACGCGGCCAGCTGCCTCGCGACTGCTGTCGTGGTGGCTCGACTGCTCCCCCCTCACCGGGCCGCGTCGCCGGAGACCACCAGCCCGACTGCGCGTCGGTGGCCCTGGCATAGCCGGCCGCTCGTCCTGCTCTTCGCCGCCAACGTGGTCTTCGCCGCCTGCTACCTGCAGGCGTTCGTCTCGCTACCGTTGACCCTCGCCGATCGTGGCATCGGCGCGTCCGGGTTCGCGGTCCTGCTCACGGTCTCGGCCCTGGTGGCATGCGGAGCACAGCCCCTGCTGCGGCCGTCGAACCCCACTCGCGGCTGGGTCATGCCGAGCCGGACCTGCTCCGTCGTCGGCGGCTACCTGCTGCTGGCGGCGGGGATGTGCGGATATGCCGTCGCCGCCCAATTGGCGGGCTTCATCGTGGCCACCGTAGCCGTCGGCCTCGGGGAGGCCCTCCTGATGGGTCACTCGCTCGCGCTCGTCAGCGAGCTGGCACCGCCGGACCGGCGCGGGCAGTATCTCGCGGCGTACGGGCTCAGCTGGGGGGTGGCGGCGACGGTGGGTCCGGTGGCCGGGACCTGGCTTCTCGAGTCCGGAGGTGACCGCACCCTCTGGCTGGCGGCGGCCGGCTGCTGCGCCGCCGTCGGGCTCGCGCATGTCCCGTTGCTTCGGCATCGCGGGGAGGTCCCGGCCGTGAGGAGGGTCGCCGTCTGACGGACCCGTCGAATCCAAGACCTTCACGGCCGCACTGGCTAGCTGGGAGGTCCAGCAGCCACCCGCCGCCGAAGTTCGCGGCGACCTTCATCGCCCTTCTGCAGGGTCCACCAGCTCTCCACCCACCAGGTTGCTCCGGCGTCCTCCCACGCAGCCGGGTCCGCTGGCTCCCGCTGCAGGAACTCCCCTGTGCTGTCGGCCTCCAGGACGACGTCGTACGCCGACCAGTCGAGCCCGGCGGCGCTCCGCCGAACCCGCACGTCGTCGACGACCGAGACGAACTCGTCGATGCTGCCCGGCTTGTGGCGGGAGTCCGGGTCGATCACCTGAGGAAGCAGACCGTCCCAGCGAGCCGCCCGGTCGAGCGACGGCTGCGACTCGCGACCCACCACCTTCGCGCCGACCATCCACACCGGCGGGTGGGGGCGCTGCACCGGCGGGTCCGGTAGCCCGAAGTCGGTGGGGCGCGCCTGGTAGTGCCGGCCGCTGAACTCGAACGGCTGGCCCCGCATCAGCCCGGCGTAGATCGCCAGCCCCTCGTCGACCTTCTCGGCCCGAGCCTTGCGCCCCTCGTCGTCCTCGAACGCCAGCCAGCCCTCGTGCAGCGCACCCAACCCGGCGCCGAGGATCGCCCGGCCGCCGCTCAGTCGGTCGACGGTGCCGACCCGGGACGCCAGGTCCCACGGTTTCCAGCGCGAGACGGGAGTCAGCAGCGTGCCCAGCCGGATCCGCTCCGTCAGCATCGCCGCGGCACCGAGCGTCACCCAGGCGTCAACACCGAAGACCGCCTCGTAGGTGAAGATCCCGTCCCAGCCGACCCGCTCCCCCAATGCGGCGATCTCGGCGAAGTCACGTGCGTCTCCGAACGGCACCACGAAACCGAACTTCATGGCGCAGAACGTACCGCTGTCCACGGACAGAGGTCACGGCCCGGCCGCCGGTGCTAGCCTCGGCCCCGTGCCGCGCTCCGCCGACGTCGTGATCATCGGAAGTGGTTTCTCCGGTCTCGGGATGGCCATCCGGCTGAAGCAGTCCGGCCGCCACGACTTCGTGATCCTCGAACAGGCCGACGATCTGGGCGGGACCTGGCGCGACAACACCTACCCGGGTTGCGCGTGCGACGTGCCGTCCTACCTCTACTCGTTCTCTTTCGCGCAGAATCCTCGATGGTCGCGGATGTTCTCCGGGCAGCAGGAGATCTGGGACTATCTGCGGGACTGTGCCCGTCGCTACGACCTCGAGCCCCACCTGCACTACCGCTCCACGGTGACCGCTGCCGTCTATGACGACGCCACCGGGAGGTGGGATGTCGAGGTCGACGGCTCGCCCGCGTGGAACTGCCGAATCCTGGTCGCCGGGGTCGGTGCCTTGGCGCTGCCGAAGGTGCCCGACCTGCCCGGCCTGGAGTCGTTCACCGGCTCGACGTTCCACTCGGCCGCCTGGCCCGCGGACCGCGACGTGAGTGGGCAGCGCGTTGCCATCGTCGGCACCGGAGCCAGCGGCATCCAGCTGGTGCCGGCGCTCGCCGACAGGGTGGCTCGGCTCGACGTCTACCAACGCACCGCGGCCTGGCTCGTTCCGCGACCCGATCGGACGATCGGCCAGCGGGAGAGGGCCTTCTACGAGCGGTTCCCGATCGTCCAGCGCGTCGTGCGTGACCTCGTCTACTGGCTGCTGGAGGTCCGGGGGACGGGGTTCACCGTCTCACCGAAGCTGATGGGCATACTGGAGAGGCCTTCGCGGCGACAGCTCGAGAAGCAGGTGCCCGACCCGCGCCTGCGGGCTCGGCTGACGCCCGACTACCGGATCGGCTGCAAGCGGGTGCTGCTCTCGAGCGACTTCTATCCGGCTCTCCAGAAGCCTGGCGTGGAGCTCGTCACCGAGCCCATCGCGACGTTCACGCCGGACGGGATCCGCGACGCCAGTGGGGTGGAGCGACCCGTCGACACCGTGGTCTTCGCCACCGGGTTCGACGTCCGCGGCAACCTGCTGCGCATGAAGATCGTCGGCGCGGACGGGGCCTCTCTCGAGGACACCTGGGAGGAGCAGGGCGTCAACGCCCACCTCGGCATCATGATGGCGGGCTTCCCCAACCTGTTCCTGCTGCTCGGGCCCAACACGGGGCTCGGGCATACCTCGGTCGTGTTCATGATCGAGTCGCAGGTCGCATTCGTGCTCAAGGCGCTCGACGTGCTGGACCAGTCCGGTTGGCGGCAGATCGACGTACGACGGGGAGCGCAGCGACGCTCCGTCGCCGCGGTCCAGCGCAGGCTTCGCGACTCGGTGTGGCAGTCCGGGTGCCGGAGCTGGTACCAGGACGAGACCGGACGGAACTACACCATCTGGCCCAGGTCGACGGTCCGCTACTGGCTGACGACCCGTCGGATACGGCGGCACGACTACCGGCTGGCGGCGGACACCGTCCCCGGCACGACCCAGACGAGTCAACAACCATGATGGGACGACCATGACGGACCCGCCAACGGTGGCACTGCTCGGCACCGGCACGATGGGGGCCGGGATGGCCAGCAACATCGCCGCGGCCGGGCTCCCACTGCGGGTCTGGAACCGCAGCCGCGACAGGGCCGCGCCGCTCGCCAAGGTCGGCGCCGTAGTCGCGGCCACTCCTGCCGAGGCCGTCGACGGCGCGGACATCGTCGTCACGATCGTCTTCGACGAGGCCAGCGTCGCGGAGACGATGGCGTCGGCCAAGGCCGGGTTAGCCGCCGGCACCCTGTGGCTCCAGCAGACGACGGTGGGCGCCGACGGCGCCGACCGGCTGGCAGCCGTCGCCACCGACCTCGGCCTCGACTATGTCGATGCTCCTGTCCTCGGCACCCGCAAGCCGGCCGAGGAGGGCACCCTCGTCGTCCTCGCCTCGGGAGCCGACGAGCTCCGGGGCCGGGCGACGCCCGTCTTCGACGCGATCGGCTCCCGCACCATGTGGCTGGGGCCGGGCAACCTCGGGTCCCGCCTCAAGCTGGTGGCGAACGCCTGGGTGTTCGTGGTCGTGGAGGGGATCGCCGAGTCGCTCACGCTCGCCCGCTCCTTCGGCCTCGACCCGGGGCTCTTCCTCGAGGCAGTCTCGGGCGGCGCGATGGATGCGCCGTACGTCCAGCTCAAGGGCAAGGCGATGCTGGCGAGCGACTTCGCCCCGGCGTTCGCCGTCGACGGGGCGGCCAAGGACGCCGACCTCATCGTGGCCGCAGCGCGGTCCGCCGGGCTCGACCTGGCCGTGGTGGAGGCGGCTCGCGACCACCTGGCGAGGGCGCTCGCCGCCGGGCACTCCGGTAAGGACATGTCCGTCACATACGCCGAGCACTGACGCCGACCGGAAGGGGATCGAGATGTTGGCTGCGGTCTACCGCAAGACCGGCGACGCTCGCGACGTGTTGCGCATCGAGGAGCTGGACAGGCCCGACCCGGGACCCGGGGAGGTCCGGGTCAGAGTCCACGTCTCCGGGGTCAACCCGACCGACGTCAAGGCTCGCAGCGGTGCGGTGCCGCGGCCGATCGACGAGCTCCAGGTGCCGCATCAAGACGGTGCCGGCGTGATCGAGGCAGTGGGGCCGGGGGTCGACGAGAGCCGCGTCGGGCAGCGAGTCTGGCTGTGGCTCGCCGCAGGTGGACGCATCGGTACCGCCGCCCAGTGGACGGTCGTGCCGCAGACGCAGGCGGTGCCGCTCCCGGAGGGATGCTCGTTCGAGCTGGGCGCCAGCCTCGGCGTACCCGCGATGACCGCGCACCACTGTCTCTTCACCGATGGGGCCATCGAGGGCCAGACCGTGCTCGTCTCCGGGGGCGCCGGGGCAGTGGGGCACTTCGCGATCGAGCTGGCTCGTCGTGGCGATGCCCGCGTCGTGACCACCGTGAGCAACCCCGCCAAGGCCGAGCTCGCAGCGCGGGCCGGCGCCGACCTGGTCGTCGACTACACAGCTCCCGACGCGCTGGAGCGGATCCGGCACTTCACCGACCACGTCGACCGGGTGGTCGAGGTCAACATCGGCATGAACCTGGGGATGGACCTGGAGCTCGCCCGGCCCGGCACGACGGTCGTCTGCTACGCCGCGAGCGGGGCTGACCCCGTGCTCCCGGTCCGCGCCTGCATGACGGCCAACGTGGTGCTGCGGTTCGTGCTCCTCTACGGCGTGCCGCGACCCGACCTGGAACGAGCCGCCACCGACATCACCAAGGCGCTATCGGCCGGCCTCCTGACCGAGCTGCCGGTGCACCGCTTCGCCCTCGACGACGTCGCCGCGGCCCATCGGGCCCAGGAGTCCGGTGTCGTCGGCAAGATCCTCGTCACGCTGCCCTGAACGACGACCCGAGACCGTTGGACACCACGTTCCCAACCGCTCAGCCGGCGGTGAGGAACGAGAGCAGATCCTGGCGGGTCAGCACGCCGATCGGCTTGCCGTCCTCCTGCACGAGCACCGCGTCCGACTCGTGCAACGTCTCCGCTGCCACCGTCGCCGCCTCCCCCGCACCGATCAGTGGCAGCGGCAGCGCCATGTGCGCCTCGACCGCGTCGGCCAGCCTGGCCTTCCCGCCGTAGAGCGCCGCGAGCAGCTCCCGCTCGCTCACGGATCCCACGACCTCGGCGGCCATGACCGGCGGCTCCGCCTTGACCACCGGCATCTGGGAGACGCCGTACTCGCGGAGGATCGCCACCGCTTCCGCGATCGTCTCACCCGGGTGGGTGTGCACGAGGTCCGGGAGACCACCACCCTTCCCGCGCAGGATGTCGCCCGCAGTGCGCTCGGCCGGCGCGCCGAGGAAGCCGTAGCGAGCCAGCCACCTGTCGTCGAACACCTTGCTGAGATAGCCGCGGCCGCCGTCCGGAAGCAGCACCACGATCACCGCGTCGGGGTCGTCGAGCTCGCGGGCCAGCCTGATCGCGGCCGCCGCGGCCATCCCGGACGAGCCGCCGACGAGCAGAGCCTGCTCACGCGCGAGCCGGCGGGTGATCTCGAAGGACTCCCGGTCGGACACGGCGATGACCCGATCCGTGACGTCGCGGTCGTAGGTCGTCGGCCAGAAGTCCTCACCCACCCCCTCGACAAGGTACGGCCGACCGATCCCGCCGGAGTAGACGGAGCCCTCGGGGTCCGCGCCGATGACCTGCACCCGCCCGTCCGAGACCTCCTTCAGGTAGCGGCCCGCACCGGTGATCGTGCCTCCGGTGCCGACGCCGGCCACGAAGTGGGTGATCCTCCCGTCGGTCTGCCGCCAGATCTCAGGTCCGGTCGTCCGGTAGTGGCTGAGTGGGTTGTTGGGGTTCGAGTACTGGTCCGGCTTCCAGGCGCCGGGAAGCTCGCGGGCCAGCCGGTCCGAGACGTTGTAGTAGCTGTCCGGGTGCTCCGGCTCCACGGCGGTCGGGCAGACGACGACCTCGGCGCCGTAGGCCGTCAGGACGTTGCGCTTGTCCTCGCTCACCTTGTCGGGCACGACGAAGACACAGGTGTAGCCCCGCTCCTGGGCGACCATGGCGAGGCCGACGCCGGTGTTGCCGGAGGTCGGCTCGACGATGGTGCCACCCGGCTTGAGCTCGCCACTCGCCTCCGCCGCATCCACCATCGCGACCGCGATCCGGTCCTTGACGGATCCGCCAGGGTTGAAGTACTCGATCTTGGCGAGCACGGTGCCTTTGGCGCCGTCGGTCGTCGCCCCCAGCTTGAGCAGAGGAGTGTTTCCGATCAGGTCCAGGAGAGAGTCCACATAGTCCACGGGGACAGCGTAGGCGGACCGCGGGGCGCCCCGTGCGCTCGGGCAACCGTTCGGCCGCCTGCTACGTCCCACCTAGAGTTGACATCAGGAGGTGCCCATGACGCGAGCTGGCTCGGCGCGGCGGCTGGCCGCCGCGGCCGCTGTCGGAAGCGGCGGCCTCGGGCTCCTCGGCGGCTCGCTCTACGGCTTGTTGCACCTCGAAGGGGCGTTTGCTCGGCGCACGATCGGCAACGCCATCGGCACACCGCCCGACCCGAGCGGGCTCTATGGCGCCATGCTCCCCGGTCGGCCGATCCGGCTCGCGGTTCTCGGTGACAGCGCCGCCGCCGGGTATGGCGCCGGGGTCGGCCAGGAGACATTCGGCGCCTTCCTGGCCACCGGGCTCTCGACGCTCACCCACCGCCCGGTCCGGCTGCGCTCGCTCGCCGTGGTCGGTGCGCAGACGACGGACCTGGATGGCCAGATCACGCTGGCGATGCCGCACGACCCCGATGTCGTCGCGCTCATCATCGGGGTCAACGACGTCACCCACCGGGTGCGTCCGTCCACCTCCGTGGCCGCGCTCCGCGCCGCAGTGACGCGGTTACGTGAGTCCACCGTCCCCGGATCACGGCGGTCGACCCCCCGGGAGGTCGTGGTCGGCACGTGTCCCGACCTCGGCACGGTGCAGCCGCTTCCCCCGCCGCTGCGACAGATCGCCCGCCGCTGGAGCCGTCGGCTGGCCGCCGCCCAGACGATCGCGTGTGTCGAGTCCGGGGGGCACTCGGTGTCCCTGGGATCGTTGCTGGCGCCGCATTTCGCGGCCGCCCCCCACGTGATGTTCGGGCCCGACAGGTTCCATCCCTCCCCGGCCGGCTACCGGAGCTGCGCGATGGCCATGCTGCCGACGCTCGCCCACGCGATCGGCGTACTCCCCGAGGACGGCCAGGAGCCGGAGGTCTTGAAGGTCGAAGGGGTCTTCGCCCTCGCACGTGCAGCCGTCGTCGCCGCCGAGCACTCCGGGACGGAGGTCTCACAGGCCGGGCTGAGTGGCCCCGACCGGCCGACCGCGCGGCGTCGTGCCCTGCTGCTGCGGCGTCGCCGGGTGACCATCCCGGCGGTCGAGCGAGTCACCCCGGAGCACCCCGAGATGCTCGCCGACACCTCGTCGGGCCGCTGACATCCCAGTTTTGTGGTTAGGGTTGTCTCGGCGGCAGCGATGGGGCAGGCTCAACCTAGCCACTGTCCCCGGACCGGGAGGTACCGATGTCCCTACACCACTCCGAAGAGACGCATCAACTGCTGGTCAGTCGAGTGCCCGAGGCGACGGGCCGTCCTCTTCACGAGTGGTTCGGGCATCTGGAAGACGGCCCGGGCCTGCTGAGGTTCGACGAGCGCGTCCACTGGCTGCGCGAGGAGTACGGGATCTCCCACGGCCACGCGACCGCCATCGTGCATGAGCACGACCTGCAGAAGGCGCACCGCTCCTTCCTGTGACTCACGTCGAGGATCACCGGCCGCCGGGCATCAGGCCCGTCAGCGGTTGACGATGGCCAGGATCCGCACCATCTCGACATAGATCAGCACCAGCGCCGCAGTCAGGGCGAACGCGGCTCGCCAGGACTCGTGCTCCGGCGCACCGGCGGCCACCCCACGCTCGATCATGTCGAAGTCGGCGATCAGGAACGCCACGCCGAGGCCGAGGCCCACAAAGCTCATGATCAGGCCGAGCGGCCCGAAGCCGTTGAACCCGAGCTCGGTGCCGAAGAGGCTGAGCAGGAAGTCGCCGAGGACGACGACGAAGAAGCCCATGCCGACGATGGTGAGCCACTTGCGGAAGCCCGAGGTCACCTTGATGTGGAAGAACCGGTAGGCCGCCAGCGTCGCGATGAACGCCACCATTGTGCCCATCACGGCCTCGATGACGATCCCGTGATAGACGTTCTGGTCGAACCACTCCGACATGGCGCCGAGGAAGACTCCTTCGGCAACGGCGTAGAGCAGCACGAGGGCCGGCGAGATGACCCGCTTGAAGCTGAGCGCCAGGCCCAGGCCGGCGCCGACGAGAGCACCGCCGATCCAGGCCGGCGCCACCAGGTTGGTCTCACCGGCGACGGTGCTGTCGGGCAGGAAGATCCAGGTCAGCGTCGCGGTCGCCACCACAAGGAACAGCGTGAGGGCGGTGCGTGAGACGACGGAGTCGATGGTCATCCGTGGCTGGAGCGTCTCGCTCGGCGGGAGCTGCCAACTGCCAGGGTCGGTGCTCACCTGGGACGAGCTCGGCTGCGCGTAGCCGGGATAGCCCGCTCCGGACGCTGGGTAGTCAGGGTGCCCGTAGGTGCGGGCGGCCTGACCGTTGAACGTCTCGCTGTTGGTCAGGATCGGGTTGCGGCTCTTCATCGAGTCTCCTTTGCGGCCGACCCGGCGTCGGCTTCGTCCATGATACGGGGCAGAACCCCCTGCTCAGGGCTCCTCGGGTACGGTGGCGCGCGTGAGTGACAAGCCTGCCACGTCGCCGTTCGACGACCTGCTCGATGCCAACCGGACCTACGCCGAGACGCACGCCCTGTCCGGGTTCGACGGCGTCGCCCATGCCGGCGTCGCCATGGTCACCTGCATGGACTCCCGCATCGACCCGCTCGGCATGATCGGGCTGAAGCCGGGCGATGCGAAGATCCTGCGCAACCCAGGCGGCCGGGTCACCGACCAGGCCCTCGTCGCGCTCGTCCTGGGCGTCAACCTGCTCGGGGTGCACCGGATCATGGTCGTCCAGCACACCCGCTGCGCGATGGCCTCCGCGAGCGAGCCCCAGATGCGCAGCAAACTGACCGCTGCGAGCGGCAAGGATGCCTCCTGGATGACGATCGGCGTCATCACCGACCAGCTGGACTCCATCCGGGAGGATGTCGCCAAGGTCGGCGCCCACCCGCTCATCGCCTCGTCGGTCGTGGTCGGCGGGTTCCTCTACGACGTCGACACAGGGCTGCTCGAACCCGTCACCTGAGCAGGATCACCAGCTCCCCGGGGTGGTCCTCGGAAGGTTTCCGGGGCGCAGCATGTTGCGGCGGTCATGACAACCATCGTGACCACCGGAAGCACGGGCCGGCTCGGCAGCCGGGTGGCCCGCCGCCTCGCCGATGCCGGCGCCGAGCAGCGGCTCCTCGTCCGCGACCCGACGCGGGCGCCGGACCTCCCGCGGACCCAGGTCCACGCCGCCACGTATGCCGACCAGGCCGCCGTCCGGCGTGTCCTCGACGGGGCGGACGTCGTCTTCCTGGTGTCGGGCGCCGAGACGCTCGACCGGGTGGCCGAACACCGGTCGTTCATCGACGCCGCAACGGACGCCGGGGTCGGCCATCTGGTCTATACCTCGTTCTTCGGTGCCAGCCCGACGTCCACCTTCACCCTGGCTCGCGACCACGCGGCGACCGAGCAGATCATCCGCGACTCCGGACTGCCCTTCACGTTCCTGCGTGACAACCTCTATGCGGACTTCCTCCCGCTGATGGTGGGCGAGGACGGCGTCATCCGCGGCCCTGCGGGTGACGGCCGGGCCGCGGTCGTCGCCCAGGACGACATCGCCGACGTGGCAGCGGTCATCCTGCAGACTCCCGCAGGCCACGCGGGTGTGACCTACGACCTGACCGGGCCGCAGTCGCTGGGTTTCGACGAGATGGCGGCCATCATCACGACGGCGACCGACCGGCCGGTGCGCTACGAGCCCGAGACCGTGGACGAGGCCTATGTGTCGCGGGCCTCCCACGGAGCGCCGGACTGGCAGCTCGACGCCTGGGTCTCGACCTACACAGCCGTGGCGGCAGGTGAGCTCGACGGTGTCACCGATGCGGTGCCCACCATCACCGGCCGACCGGCAACGTCGCTCGCAGATGTGCTGGCCCGACGAGGGTGACGATTGCTACGCCGTACCGTTCGGGCGGCTGAGCGGGGGGACCTTGCTGGCGGCTGCGAGCTCCGACGGGATCGGCGGGTCGACGGCCAGCGCTCCCCCGGTGACCGGGGTGAGCCAGACGTGCATCATCGGGGGCGTGGTCCGATTGACGCTGCCGGGCGCGCAGGCGCCGCCGTTCGTGATTCCGACGACGGCCAGGTCCTTGAAACAGAGGTTGGTGTGCACGTGCCACTGGGTGAGGCAACCGCCGGGCTGTGGGGGCTTCGCGTCGCGGGCGCCGATCGGCATCAGATACATGGCTGCGCTCAGCACGGCACCGCGGGGCGTGTTGACGTAGACCAGGACCGGCACGGCGTGCGGGTCGACGAGGTTGCCCCGCAGATAGAACTGCGGGTTGATGTAGTGCACGACCGTGAGCCCGGTCGGGGTGACCGGCACATAGCCGGCAGCCTTCGCGACGGCCAGCGACCGATAGCGGGCCACCGCTGACACCGTGCGGTCGACGAGCGAAGCGGCGGCGCGCTGCTGCGCGGGCGAGGGCGCCGTGGTGCAGCTGGATCCGGCCATCTGCATGCCGGTGCCCATCGCGCCCATCGCGACGGGCCACCTGATGGCGCCTGCGGGTGATGTCGTCGGGATCGACAGCGCCCGGTGGTTCGCGCTCGCCGTGCCGCCTGTGCTGCCCCCCCTGGAACCCGGCCTCGTCATCGCGGGCATCCCCGGCATGTCGGGCATCGACTGCGCCGCACCCACGCCGTCACCCGCGGTCGCGCTCGGCTCGGTCGAGTCTTCGAGGGTCGCGCTCGCCACCCAGCCAGTGCCGAGCAGGAAGACGAGGGCCACCGGCAGCGCCGCAACCGCCACCCATCTCTCGCGTCGACGAGCGGCACCAGCGGTCGCCGGAACTGGGCTGAGCAGGGTGAGAGCGCCGGCGAGCTCGATGGTGGTCGTGACGAGGCCGACCAGGTCGACCGTCTCCCAGCCGAGGACGAGATAGAGCACGTAGGCGGCGGAAGTGCCGCCGAGCATGGCGAGGGCGATGGGCTGCCAGTAGCGGGCGCCCACGGCGATCCAGCAGAACGCCACCACGAAACCGACGGCGTCCAGCACGAAAAGGCTGGCCGTCGTACGATCTTCGCCCCAATGGCTCGGCACCAAGGCGATGTGCACGACCGCGCCGATGTACGACGCTCCAAGGGCCACCTTGACCGAGACCGAGAAGGCGTCGAACCGCCGAAGCAGCCGCACCGCCCAGCCGGTGCGGTTCGCGGCCAGCAGCCGGCACGCACCGATGGCGCACCAGGCGACCAGAGGGGCGACGACGAGTGCCACCAGGCCGTTGAGATGCTCAGCCGGCACCGAGAGGATCCCGTCGGATCCGGTCATCTGCATCGACATGCGTCCAGACCTTTCTCTCCCGCCACCCGAGCGACCAGCGACACCATGCTAGATCCACGGCCGCCATATCCATCGGTTCAGCCGCAACCTTGGGCAGCCGCCACTCCCTTGATGTGTCAGAGGTGACGCTATTCGGCCACGACCCCACCATCTTCGCCGGTGCCGGCGAGGTGGCCCACTCCGCCGAGAAGTCCCACAGCGGAGCGGACGCCTCGTGACGCCTGGCCCGACGTGGCGCACTACCGCGCGGCGACCAGCTTCCACGTTCGGCCGTTCCAGTGCTCGATGAGAGCGAGGGACTGGCCGCCCACCTGGTAGGTCCCGACGGCCCATGCGTCGGAGGCCGAGGAGCCCGTCGCTGACTCCAGCAGGCTGACCGCCGTACCCGGCACGTCCGGCGTGTTGACGAGGCGCCACCGGTGGCCGTTCCAGTGCTCCATCATGGGCGCGTCGCCCCCGCCGGTGTCATACCAGCCTGCGGCCCAGATGCCGCCACCGGAGACAGCGCCGAGGCCCAGGATGAAGCTGCCGTCACTGTTGGCGACGCTGGGGCTCGCCACCCTCTTCCACGCGTGGCCGTCCCAGTGCTCGAACAGCGTCACGAACCGCGAGGTGGCGTCGTCGTAGGTGTATCCGGATGCCCAGATGTTCGTCGCGGAGATGGCGGCTACGTCGCTCAGGTCGCTGTTGGGGCTGCCCGGCGGGTTCGGTGTGTGCACGATCTTCCAGGTCTTCCCGTTCCAGTGCAGGGCGAGCGTCGAGTAGTGGACGCTGAGGACGCCGGAGTAGCCGACCGCCCACACGTTGTCGGGCGAGACGGCTCGCACATGGTTGAGCTGGTTGACGTTCGTGCCTTCCACGTTGGGGCTGTCCACCTGCTTCCAGCTGTGTCCGTCCCAGTGCACGACGAATGTGGTGAGCGCGCCGACGGTGGCGTTGCCGACGGCCCACACGTCGTTCTTCGACACCGCCTCGATGCCGTTGAACACGCCGTAGTCACTCCCGCGAGAGCCCGGACAGTCCACGATCGTCCAGCGTCTGCCGTTCCAGTGCTCGGTGAACGGGACCTGGTCGCCGCTTCCTGACTGGTCGTAGACACCGGTCGCCCAGACGTCGCGGCTCGAGACCGCACTCACCGCGGTGAGATAGCTCTTGGTGCTGTTGGGCGGGTTAGGCGTGTCGACCCGCTTCCAGCTCCGGCCGTCCCAGTGCTCGGCCAGCGTCATGTAGCTGCCTCCCGTCGGGTAGGCGCCGACGGACCAGACGTCGTTCGCCGAGACGGTGGTCGTCGTCATCAGGTCACCGGGCGCCTTCACGACCGACGTGGAGGGTTGCGCTGCGGCCGGCTGGGCAGCCAGTGGTCCTGTCAGCATGGTGGCTGCGATGGCGCTCGCGATGAGGGCGTACCCCATCCGGCGGCGGTGGATTGCGGAGGGTGTCTGGGTAGAACGTCTTTGTGTGCAACGGCTTTGGGGTTCGCGGCTTCGCCGCCCGAGTGTAGTCACAAGCGAGAACGGTAGCCCCGGAAAGGGTCTCCAGCAGGGCCCGCGCCGCGACTCGCACGGACCTGGTGACGCCTTACGGGCCTAGCTACGACGGGCCGGTGATGTTCACCGCCATTCAGCCGTAAGGATAGAGGGGCGGGCGCGCATCATCCCGTGCTCTCTCAGGGGAGCTTGCCGAGGTTGTGGGTGCCGTTGTGGTCGACGAGGTAGTGGCGGTGGTGGGGGCTGGTCCAGAGCCAGGTGCCGGAGCGGGGTTGGGTGACGGTCCATTTCCCGTGGGTCTTCCACCGGTGGTTGGCTCGGGTGATGCGGGCGAGGTTCGCCACGGTGGTCTGCCCGGGTGGTCCACCGTCGTCGAGGGCGATGTAGGGCGTGGTGTGGTCGTTGTCGCCACGTCGGCTCACGTTCGGGCTGTACGGCGTGCAGTCGGCCGGGGTGCGCAGCCGGATCGCCTCGGCCATCCGGTCCGGCACCTCGTAGCGGTCGACCGGGGTCATGCCGGGGATGTCGATCACCGGGACGACTTTCACCTGCCGGTGACGCAGCCAGCCGCGGACCTGGTCGAGCAGCACCGGCCCGACACCCTCGACCCGGACCACCCCGAAGCCGGCTCCGGCGCCAGCCAGGGCAGCGGTGAGGCTTTGGCTGGTGAGGTGGACGTAGAGGGTGGCCGGTCCGAGGTCACAACGCCGCCGCGGATCCGACCCCTCATGCGGATGCGTCCCCTGCTGGTCGGAGGGCTCGTGGGGTCGGCGGGTGGCGAGGGTGTCGAGGGTTTCGTTCGCGGTCCGGGTCAGCTCCAGCGCGGCGGCCGGGTCGGCCAGCAGCCCGAGCGCCTTCGCCCGCCGCAGCTGATGCGGGTCGGTATCACCGAGGATGGTCATCGCCCGCGCCAACGCGTCCAACGTCGCGTCGACCGCGGCGATGTCGGGCATCGGCGCCTTCGCGACGATGGTGCCGTGTCCGTGGTCGGTCTCCCGGCCCAGCCACACTCCCTGCCCGGCCGCCGTCTCGGCGGTCTTGCGGGCGGCCAGGGCGGGGTCGGCGGCCAGTACCGCCGCGTCCAGGACCTTCTCGAACCGCGGGAACACCACCGTGTCGACCAGCGGGGCGACCCTCTCGTCGACCAGGGCGGCAGCCTGTTGGGACAGGTGGCGGGTGCGGACCGCGACCTTGCGGGCCACCCAGACCCTGACGTCACCGGTGTGGACTCGTCGCCACAGCAAAGGGAGCCGATGCCGCAGATCCAGCGCGTCGGCCATCAGCAGCCCGGCCGAGACCTGCGAGACCCCCAGTACGGCGCCGAGCTCGACCCGACAGAACTCCCCGAACCCCGGCGTGCCCTCCCCACCCGGCTCGACCAGCACCTCCCCGCCACGGACCCGGACCCGTGTCTCGACCACCCCGTGCAGATCCGCCCAATGGGCCGCCAACGCCAACTGGTCCGCCTGCGCCAGGTTCACCCGCCGCCGAGACGACTCCACCCGGCCCAACGTGCCGTCCGCGTCCAGGTCATCAACCTCGGTCCGCCGCTGCTCACCTTCAGCCAGCAGCGCCGCCTGGAAGGCAGCGACCCCGCCTGCCATACCGCGCGGGTCGTCGTCGACCTGCCAGGCCGGGATGAACCGGTCCGGGTCAGGTCCCACATCGTCGAACGATTCGAACATACCAGCGATTCTACTACCGACATCCGACAGCCACGACCCCCAAAACCGTTATCCACAAGGGAAATCTCGCAACTTTCCCGCGTCACCTCACGCTGAAGCCGGCGGCTGCCGCGACGTCGCCCTCCGGTCCTCGACCGAACACGTCGACGCGGTAGCGACCCTCCGGAAGCCCCCCCAGCGGCAGCCGCCATTCACGTGCGCTGAGCCGCACAAGTGTGAGCTTGGTGCGATGGCCGGCACCGTCGACGGCGCTCACGGTGAAGTGCCAGCCGTCGCGAGCGAAAGACAGCGTCACCCGTCCATAGAGCCCGCCGAGCGACGGGACTGGTTTGGGTGGGATCCCATCGAGGCACGAGCCGCCGTGGTCGTCGTACCAGCAGGAGGTGTAGGGCGTCATCGCCAACGTGATGCCCGAGCTCGACAGCGTGACCGGTGGTGGCCCCGGGTGCGCCAGCATCACTCGGGCTCCGGGCGCGGAGAGTGGGTGCGCGTTCGGCGCCGCTTGCGCCTGAGCACCGCCGATGGCGAACAAGGCCAGGACCGACCCGGCGACGACGGTCCTGCGCCTCCGGGTGCGCCGCTGAGAGTCCGGTTCACCGTGCGTGCGCTGGGATCTCATCGAGTCCTCCTGGTTGGGCGACGGGGTTTCCGCTGTCTGCGATGAGACGCCCGACGTACCCGATCGGCTCCCCCTCGGCGTCAGATCTTGGTGTGGTTGCGTTCGAGAGCGCGTCAGGCGCCAGCTCGACGGGTGTGCCTCGGCGGCTGCCGCGTCGCTGCGCTTTTCCGATGCAGACAGACGCACGCCGCCGCGACCAACGTGAGCACGGCCAGGCTCTGGCGTCCGAAGAAAAGGTGCCCCCGGTGGGACTCGAACCCACACTGACCGCCTTTTAAGGGCAGTTCCTCTACCGTTGGGATACGAGGGCAGCACCGCCGTCGTACGGCGCGGAGCAAAACCGCGCACGAATGACCACGGCGCTGCCTATCGTAGGGGTCAGCCGCCCCCCGAAGGCGTCAGCCGTTGGCGCGGTCGAAGTCCGCGTGCGGTTGGTGCAGGGTGCCGAGCGAAACCACGTCGCGCCGGAAGAACAGCGCGAGGGTCCAGTCGAGCACCACCCGCACCTTCTTGTTGAACGTCGGCATCCGGCTCATGTGGTAGGTCCGGTGCATGAACCACGCAGGGAAGCCGCGCAGCTTGATGCCGTAGATCTGGGCGACCCCCTTGTAGAGACCAAGGCTGGCGACAGATCCCGCATAGGCGTGTTTGTAGTCCTTCAACGGCTCGCCGCGTGAGGAATGCAGCATGTTCTTCGCCAACAGCCGGGCTTGCCGTACGGCGTGCTGGGCGCTCGGTGAGCAGATCTGGCCGGGCTTGGTCAGGTCGGGCACCGCCGCGTTGTCGCCGGCCGTCCAGGCATGGTCAAGGCCGTCGACGCGGAGATCGGCGAACGCCCGGACCCGGCCCGCGGAGTCGCGTGGCAGGTCGCTCGACGCGAGCACCGGGTTGGCCTTGACGCCGGCAGTCCAGACGATGGTGTCGGCATCGAACTCCGAACCGTCGGAGAGCACGACGTGTCCGTCGACGCACGACTCGAGCTTGGTGCCCAGCTTGACCTCGATGCCGCGCTCGGTGAGCCGGTCGACCGTGTAGCGACCGAGGTCCTCGCTGACCTCCGGCAGGATCCGATCAGCCATCTCCACCAGGACGAAACGCAGGTTCGAGGGCGCGACGTTGTCGTAGTACTGGGTGGCGAAGCGCACCATGTCCTCGATCTCCGCGAGTGCCTCGACCCCCGCGTAGCCGCCCCCGACGAACACGAACGTCAAGGCACAGTCCCGGGTCGGCGCGTCGCGCACGGATGCGGCGAGGTCGAGCCGGTCGAGCACCTGGTTGCGCAGCGCGATGGCTTCCTCGATCTGCTTGAAGCCCATCGCGCGCTCGGCGAGTCCGGGGATCGGCAGCGTCCGGGCCACCGAGCCGAGCGCGATGACGAGCTCGTCGTAGTCGAGGTCGTAGGCCTCTCCCCGCATCGGCTCGACCCGAACCGTCTTGGCAGCCGAGTCGATCCCGGTGACGCGGGCGGTCAGGATCTCGCACCCCTTCAGTACCTTGCGCAGCTGGACCACGACGTGCCGCGGTTCCAGGCTGCCGGCCGCCGCCTCCGGCAGGAACGGCTGGTAGGTCATGGTGGGGCGGGGATCGATCAGGGTGACGGTTGCCTCCCCCTTGCGTAGCCCCTTCTGCAGGCCCAGCGCGGTATACATCCCGACATAACCCCCGCCGGCGATCACGATGTGCGGAGTCGTCACGACCGACCCACCTTCCTCACGTCTCGATACCCCACCCTAATGCTCGTGAAAACATTCACAACGAGGGGTTCATTCCTCGAGTTTTCGCAATTCGCTGACAGGACGAAGAATCGGAGGTTTGCTGTACCGGTAAGCGCTGGACCCGTCCCTGGGGGGGTTGGGGGTCAGTGGACATGCTGGGGGAGGGCCCACATTTATGTTTGGTCGCACGTCGTCATCAACCACGCGCGTTTCAGTTGCCGCGAGGACGTTGGCACCGCTTCGGCGGTCAGCCGGCGGCCGGATCGCGGCGGTGGGGGTGTTCGCCCTCGCGCTAGCGACCATCACTCCCGGCGCAGCCCACGCCGACCCGCCGGTCCAGCAGAACACCGTGGTGAGCGCCGTCCCGCAGACGAACACACCGGACGTACAGGACGGCGTGGTCTATGCCATCGGGCAGCTGGGCAACAAGATGTTCCTCGGCGGCAAGTTCAGCTCCGTTGCCGAGCACGGCGGCGTCAACGCGGTGCCCCGCACCAACATCGTTGCCTTCGACGCGACCACCGGGAAGATCGACCAGGGCTTCAACCCGTCCATCAACGGTGAGGTCGACGCAGTCATCCCCGGGCCTGGTAACTCGGTCTTCGTAGCCGGCAAGTTCACCACCGTCAACGGTGCCACCACCCGCGTCGACCGGCTCGACGCGACCACCGGAGCTCGGGTGGCGGGCTGGACTCCCCCATCGCTCAACGGCATCACCCAGACGCTGACGACTCTCGGCAACACGCTCTACATCGGCGGCGCGTTCACCAAGGCCAGCAGCACGAGCCACGCCGGGCTGGTCGCGGTCAACGCCACCACCGGGTCCGTGATCCAGTCGATGACGGTCCAACTGACCGGACGGCACGGCACCGGCAGTCGCAAGGGACCGCTCGGCCCGAAGCGGATCGCGATCGACCCGAGTGGCACCGAGATGGTCGTCATCGGGAACTTCACGACCGCGGCGAACTCGGCCGGTGGGACGACGTACGCCGACGAGCAGGTCGTCAGGCTCAGCGTGACGCCGACGACGGCCGCAGTCGAGACCAACTGGAGCACCCAGCGCTACACCGCCCAGTGCGCGAACAACGCCTTCGACTCCTACATCCGCGACGTGCAGTTCTCCCCCGACGGGAAGTACTTCGTCATCGTCGCCACCGGTGGCGGCACGTTCGACCGCAACACCGACGGCACCCGATCGCTGTGTGACACGGCCGCCCGCTGGGAGACGTCGGACAGCGGGTCCAACGTCCAACCCACCTGGATCGACTACACCGGCAACGACACGTTCTGGTCGGTGGCCGTGACCGGCACGGCGATCTACGCCGGCGGCCACCAGCGCTGGGTCAACAACACGTCCGCGAGCGACAGCGCAGGCGAAGGAGCGGTGCCGCGCCCCGGCATCGCCGCCCTCGACCCGGTCAACGGGATGCCGCTCTCCTGGAACCCCGGGCGAAACCCGCGCGGAGCCGGTGCCTACGCGCTGCTCGCGACCCCGACCGGCCTCTGGGTCGGCAGCGACACGGACTTCATCGGCAGCTACAAGTACAAGCACCAGAAGATCGCCTTCTTCCCGCTGGCCGGGGGCTACGCCGTCCCGCCCAACACGGTCGGGACACTCCCGGGCAACGTCTTCGAGGCGGGACCGCTGGCCAACCAGCATCCCGAGGTGCTCTACCGCGTCGACGCGGGCGGACCCACGGTGGCCGCCAACGACGGAGGACCCGACTGGGTGGCCGACAACTCCGACCCCAGCCCCTACCGCAACAGCGGCAGCAACACAGCCGGGTGGAGCCCGCTGCAGAACCGGGGCAACATCCCAGCCAGCACACCCTCGGACATCTTCAACCTCGAACGATGGGACCCCGGCAGCCACAACGACGGCGGTGAGATGCAGTGGAACTTCCCGGTCCCGACCGCCGACACCGTGACCGTGCGACTGTTCTTCGCCAACCGCTGCACCTGTACGTCGGGTGTCGGCCAGCGGGCCTTCGATGTCGCGATCGAGGGCAACACCGTCCTCGACCACTACGACATCGTCTCCGACGTCGGCGACCAGACCGCGACCATGAAGCAGTTCACGGGCATCACCAACAACGATGGGAACGTCACCATCGATTTCACCCACGAGGTGGAGAACCCGCTCATCAACGGCATCGAGATCATCCAGACCAGCCCAGCCCCGCCACCCCCGGGCAACGGCGACAGCCTGACCGCCATCCACCTCGGAGCCGACAACAGCGTGGGCACCTCCACGACGGTGGACACCAACACGATGGACTGGACCCAGGTCCGCGGCGCGTTCATGGTCAACGGGGAGCTCTACTACGGCAAGACGGACGGCACCTTCAACGAGCGCACGTTCGACGGCACGACGCTCGGCGCGGAGGTCAACATCGACCCCTACAACGACCCATTCTGGAGCACCATCAAGAACGGGTCGGGCGGCACCTATCGAGGACTCAAGTCGGACCTCTACGGCCAGCTGCCGAGCATCTCCTCGATGTTCTTCCTCAACGGGCGGATCTACTACACGCTCGTCGGCCAGTCCGGCATGTTCTACCGGTACTTCACCCCGGACTCCGGGGTGATCGGCGCTGACCAGTTCACCGTCAACGACGGCGGGATGAACTGGAGCGACGTCGCCGGGGCGTTCGTGACCGGCAACACGCTCTACTACGCGACCAAGTCCGACGGCGGCAACCTGCATGCCATCTCCTGGGCGACCGACCATGCCACCGGCAGCCCCACGCTCGTCGACAACACCGAGGACTGGGCGGCCCACAGCCTCTTCCTGCGGTCCGACGACGTGCGGGTCAACAAGCCACCGGTGGCGGCGTTCACGTTCAACTGCGCCTCCGGCACCTTGAGCTGTTCGTTCGACGCGGGCAGCGCGATCGACCCGGACGGCTCGATCGCGGACTACGGCTGGAACTTCGGTGACGGCAACGGCGAGCACCACACCGACTCGACGGTCTCGCACACCTATGCCTCGGCCGGCAACAAGACCGTGGTGCTCACGGTGACGGACAACGACGGTGCGAGCACCAGCATCTCGCAGGTCGTGCACCCGACGACGGCGCACTCCGTGATCTCGTTCGTCGGCGAGACCGACCAGGCGACGCGGGGCAAGAACGTCCAGCTGGGCGTCCCGAGCGGCGTCAACCCGGGTGACACGCTGTTGTTGTTCGAAACCTGGAACAGCCCCGGCGTCTCGGCGAGCACTCCGGCGGGCTACACGCTGCAGCAGAGCTACACCAACGCCTCCGGGATCAAGACGAACGTCTACTCCAAGGTGGCCGTTGCGTCCGACGTCGGAGGCACCGCGATGGGGTCCTTCGGGTCCGGGGTCAAGTTCACCGCCACGCTGGCGGCATACACCGGCACCTCGGGCGCCCCGATCGGAGTCATCGCGTCCGCCAACGACTCGGGTACGTCGAACCACGTCACGCCGACCGTGACGGTCCCCAACGACGGCAGCTACGCGCTCTCCTACTGGGCCGACAAGTCCGCGGCGTCGCCGACCACCTGGACGACGCCCTCGGACGTCACCCGACGGGCGGTCGACTTCGCGGGCGGCACGGGCACCGTCTCGACCCAGCTCGGCGACAGCGCCAGCCAGGTCAACTCTGGGCCTTATGGCGGCAAGGTGGCGAGCGTGGACTCGAACAGCGCCAAGGGCATCAGCATCACGCTGAGCCTGAACCCCTTGTCGTAGCGGGACCGGACGGGTCCTCGGCACCGGCCAGTGCAGCGGCCGTGCCGAGGACATCGTCGAGCATCGGCTCGGTGAGTCTTCCGGTGAACGTGTTCTGCTGGCTCGGGTGGTAGCAACCAAGGACGGCGAGCCGGCGTTCCTCCGCTGAGCCGTCGGCTGGGGCCGCGATCTCGATCCTGACCGCGTGGCCGAACCGAGGCCGGGGACGAGGGACCTGGAGCCCCGCTCGAGCCAACGCCGACCACAGAGAGCTCCAGCCGAACGACCCGAGGCAGACCACCGCACGCACCGTCGGCAGCACGATCGCGAGCTCGGCGTCGAACCACGGGGCGCAGGCGTCGCGTTCAGCAGGAGTCGGCTTGTTGGCAGGTGGGGCGCACCGCACCGCCGCGACCAGCCGGGTGTTGACCAGTCGCTGGCCGTCACCGGCGTGGACGCTCGTCGCCCGGCTGGCCAGGCCGACGCGATGCAGCGACGCGAAGAGCCAGTCGCCGGACCGGTCCCCGGTGAAGACGCGTCCGGTGCGGTTGCCGCCGTTCGCTGCCGGCGCGAGACCGACCACCAGCACGCGGGGCGCCTCGCTCCCCCAACCGGCGACCGGCCTCCCCCAGTAGGGCTCCGCCGCGAACGAGGCTCGCTTCGCGACCGCGACCTGCTCACGCCAGCCCACCAGTCTCGGGCAGACCCGGCACACGGTGACCTCGGCCGAGAGCTGAGCAAGGCTGGTGCACGCCGCAGCCTGTCGCCGTCCAGCCTCGGGGTCAGCAGCGACCGGGGTGACCTGGGTCGCGGGGTCGTCCGGCCAGCCTGCTCCCGGCGTCACCGGGCTGGCGAACAGCCGTCCGGTGACCGGATGCGGCAGCCGGCTCATGCCATCGACCAGGCGATCCCGTCGAGGATGTCCTGCTCGGAGACGATGAGCTCGGACGGCGCGATCCGATCCATCACGCAGCCGAGGATGATCGCCCCGGCGCCGATCACGTCGGCCCGCTTCGGCTCCATGAACGGGAGAGCCCGCCGCTGCTCCACGGTCATCGCCACCACTCGGGCGATGGCGCGCTCGACGTCTGCTCGAGCCAGCCGGGCGAGGTTGAGGCGATCCCGGTCGTAGCCTGCAAGGTCGAGCACCATGGCGCCCATCGTCGTGATGCTGCCGGCGACGCCCACCAGCGAACCGACAGAACGAAGGGGCAGGTCGACCGTGTCGAGGGCAGCGTTGACGTCGGCCACCGCCGCCGCGATCTGGGCCGGGGTCGGCGGGTCGTCGCGCAGATGCCGCTCGGTGATCCGGACGGACCCGACGTTCGTCGAGACCCCGCGGACCTCGCCCGCGGACTCCTCCCGCATCACGAGCTCGGTCGACCCGCCACCGATGTCGAGGACCAGCACCGGCAGGGCGACGTCGGCGCGCCCGACGAGCTGGCGGGTGGCCCCGTCGTAGGACAGCCGGGCCTCCTCGTCGCCGGAGACGATGTCGGGGTCGACTCCGATGCGACGACGCACCCCGTCGACGAAGGCGTCGCGGTTGCGGACGTCGCGTGCCGCCGAGGTCGCGACGAACCGGGTCCGGTCGACGCGCTGTCGCGTGAT
This sequence comes from uncultured Actinomycetota bacterium, assembly GCA_963820035.1. GTDB lineage: Bacteria > Actinomycetota > Actinomycetes > Propionibacteriales > Nocardioidaceae > JAWWPG01. Next base: position 1,056,695 of record CAWFYK010000002.1, read on the forward strand.
GATCGCCGCGTAGTCGTCGAGAGTCTTGAAGGTTCGGGCCAGCGCGTCGTCGGCGAACACTCCCGACTTGTCGACGTCCTGCCCGAGCCGGACGATCGTCGTACGCCGGTCCAGCTCGGTCGCCACACCTCGTTCCGCGTCGAGGTCGGCGACCAGGAGGCGGAGCGTGTTCGTGCCGCAGTCGAGGGCTGCCACCCGGGTCACGAGCCCGCCGCCTCGGCTAGCCGGCCACCCGCGCGCGTGCAGGGTCCTGCCGCCCACCACCGCGGCAGCAGCGCCAGCGACTCGTCCCCGAACGGGTTCAGCCCGGGCCCGGCCGCGAGCGAGTGCGCCACCAACGCATGCAGGCACTTGACGCGCGTCGGCATCCCACCGGCCGAGGTCCGGGCGATCTCGGCGACCTCGCCGTGGCTCCGGCGGTCGGCCAGGTAGGAGTCGTGGGCGTGCTGGTAGCGAACCTGCAGCTCCGGGTCGCGGCTGACCCGCTCCGTCATCTCGCTCATGACGCCGGAGGCCTCCAGCGTGCCGATGGCCGAGACGGCACTCGGACAGGTCAGATAACAGAACGTGGGGAACGGTGACCCGTCGGACAGTCGTGGGGACGTCGCCACGACATCCGGGCTGCCGCACGGACACCGGTGGGCAACGCCCAGCAGGTCGCGCGGCGCTCGGCCCAGCTGCTCACGGACCACCGCCAGGTCCTGCTCCGACATGGCCTCGAGCATCACCGGCCGGAGTGACCGCTGGGGGCCGGCCCGATCAGCCGGGCCGGCTGGTGGCCCGGGTGGGCCGGCTTCTTGACCTGCGGCGGCTGGTCCGCCTGGGTCAGGCTCTGCACCGGACCGTCCCACCACGGCGAGCTGCCGGCGGTGGCCGGCTGAGGTGGTGCCGAGAGCCGGGTCATCTCGGTGCCGAGCACCTTGCCGTCCTTGCCGATGACCCGGTAGCTGTGCTCACCCGGCATCACCCAGCCGAAGCGCAGCCTGGCCTGCGTCTCGATATAGGCGGGGTCCTGCCAGCGGGACCTGGCGATCGTGAGCTCGGCGATCTGAGCCTTCTGCACCGCGATCTGCGCGGCAAGCGAGTTCTGCTCACTCCGCTGGTTGAGCCAGGCCCGGATGCTCGACGCATAGGAGACCCCCAGCACGGCGACCACGAGCAGCAGCACGAGCGCCCGGCTGGTGAACGTCGACCCACCGCGCGAGACGGTGGCTGCCTCCGGCGGCTCCACCCTCGTCGTACGCCGGACCGTCGGCGCCGACTCCCCCGGTCGACGCCGCGCCCGGCCGGCCGCTCCGCCAGGTCCGGACCCGGGCCCGGCGCCGCGGCCGGAACGTGCTGGCATCCGTCAGCCCTTCGCCTGGTAGCGCGGGAACGCGCCGAGCCCGGCGTAGCGTGCCGCGTCCTGAAGCTCCTCCTCGATCCGGAGCAGCTGGTTGTACTTCGCCACCCGCTCCGAACGGGCCGGCGCCCCGGTCTTGATCTGCCCGCAGTTGGTGGCCACGACGAAGTCGGCGATGGTGGTGTCCTCGGTCTCCCCGGACCGGTGGCTCACCACGCAACGCATGCCGCTGCGGTGCGCCAGGTCGACGGAGTCGAGGGTCTCCGTGAGGGTGCCGATCTGGTTGAGCTTGACGAGCAGGGCGTTGGCGGAAGCCTCGTCGATGCCCCGTTGCAGCCGCTCCACGTTCGTCACGAACAGGTCGTCGCCGACGATCTGCACCTTGTCGCCGACGGCGCTGGTGAGCGCCGCCCAGCCTCCCCAGTCGTCCTCGGCCAGCGGGTCCTCGAGCGACACGATCGGATAGGCGCCCAGCAGCTCCTCGTAGTAGCTGGTCATCTGCTCCGACGAGCGGTTCTGTCCCTCGAACGTGTAGTGCCCCGCCTCGGCGTCGTAGAACTCGCTCGCCGCGGCGTCCATCGCGAGCACGATGTCGGTGCCGAGCGTGAGGCCGGCCTGCCCGACCGCGTCACCGATGAGGTCGAGGGCCGCGCGGTTCGACTCGAGACTGGGAGCGAAGCCGCCCTCGTCGCCGAGGCCGGTCCCGAGGCCGCGGCTCTTGAGCACACCCTTCAGCGCGTGGTAGACCCCGACGCCCTTCTCGAGACCCTCGGCGAACGTGGCGGCGCCGACCGGCAGGATCATGAACTCCTGGATGTCGACGTTGCTGTCGGCGTGGGCCCCTCCGTTGAGGATGTTCATCATCGGGACCGGGAGCAGGTGGGCGTTCGGGCCGCCGATATAACGGAACAGCGGCAGCTGGGCCGACTCGGCCGCGGCCTTGGCCACCGCGAGGGAGACGCCGAGGATCGCGTTCGCGCCCAGGGTGGCCTTGTTGGGGGTGCCGTCCATGTCGAGCATCAGCTGGTCGATGAGCCGCTGCTCGTCGGCCTCCACCCCGATGAGCGCCTCGGCGATGACGTCGTTCACGGCCTGCACCGCCTTGCCGACGCCCTTGCCCCCGTACCAGGCACCGCCGTCGCGCAGCTCGACCGCCTCGAACTGGCCGGTGGAGGCTCCGGAGGGCACGGCCGCTCGTGACACGGTGCCGTCGCTCAGAGCCGCCTCGACCTCGATGGTCGGGTTGCCGCGCGAGTCGAGAATCTCTCGCGCTCCGATCGCCTCGATATGCGCCACTACAGTTCTCCTCGTCTTGGATGGACCTGGCCAGCCTATCCGCGCGCACGCTGGTTCATTCGACGGCGTGCCGCTCCGCACGACGCAGTTCGGTCATCTCGCGCCGGACCCGGCTGCGCAGGGCACGCTCCGCGTCCAGCCCGGAGGTGTGGGCCGCCGCCACCAGCGCGAAGAGCACGTCGCCGAGGGTCTCCTCCGTGTAGCCGGTCTCACCGTCGGGCACCGGCACGCTGACCGTTCCGCCGCCTCGGAGGGCTCGGCCGATGACGGAGTCGGCGAGGCTCAGCGCCGGCAGCGCGACGGGGATCCCGTCCATGGCGGACCCCCGCGACTTCTCCGTGCGCTTGATGGTCTCCCAGTTGGCCGCGACGTCCGACGCTCCGGCGACGACAGTGTCGGAGAAGACGTGCGGATGGCGACGGACCAGCTTGTCGACGAGGCCGCCCGCCACCTCATCGATCGAGAACGCCTCCTCGACGTGCTCCGTCGCGAGCCGGGCGTGGAACAGCACCTGGAGCAGCAGGTCGCCGAGCTCTTCGCGGAGCTGGGCCCGACCGCCGTCCTCGATGGCCTCGATGAGCTCGTAGGCCTCCTCCAGGAGGTAGGGCACGAGTGACTCGTGGGTCTGCTCTCGGTCCCACGGGCACTCGCGTCGCAACGTGTCCATCACGTCGACCGCGTCGAGCAACCTGGCCCCGACCGGGTCGAACGACCCGACGACGACCTCGACCTCGGGCCCGACAGCCGACGTCTCGGACCGTCGTACGACGGCCTCCGCGAGCTGCTGGGTGAGCCGCACGTCGCCGTCGTCGGCCGCCAACCAGACGACCTGCTGCTCCGCAGCGGCGGTCAACAGGTGGTCGGCGTCGGCCTCCGGGACCGCTGGCACGGCGATGCCTGCCGCCCGCAGCGCCGCCGCGAGCGGAGCCTCGGCGTCGGCGGTGGTGACCAGGTCCGCGCGTTGCACCGCCTGCCAGGCCGTCGCGGTCAGCAGCCCGGCGGGCAGCCGCGGGGACGTGACCAGCACGACGAGGCTGCCCACCGGGCGCTCGCCTACCGGCTCGGCCGCACCCGACGTCAGCCGCAGACCTGACTCGGCGGCAGGCCGGTCACGCTGTTGGCGTTGGCCTTGCGGAGCCGGAGCCAGCTGTTGGCCACCTCCGACTGCGGAACCGAGAGGGAGCCCTCGGTGTCTTCGAGGGTGTCGCCGCTCCACGAGCCGTAGGCGGGGTTGACGACGACGTGCTGCCGTTCGGTGTAGGCCGTCAGGTACTTCTGGGCGGCCTTGATGTCGTTGGGACTCACGTTGTCCGCGGTCGTCACGGATGGATCCTTGAGGTGCGCCCCGATCACCGCCTGTTGGAGCTGGGCCTTCGCCGAGCTGTCGAAGAAGTCCGACAGGAGCTTCTTGTCCGCGCTGCTCATGCCGGCGGGAAGCGTCTGGCTGCTGGTCACCTTGGCGACCGCCGCCGGGCTCACGGTCAGGCGCAGAGCATCGGCTGCCCGCTGGGAGATGTCGTAGGAGATCAGGTCCTGGGTGAACAGGTGCCGGAGGTAGGCCGTCGACGTCGCCGGGCTCGCGCCGCCGTTCGCGATGCGGTTGGCCTTGAAGAAGCCGCAGGCGGCGAGCACCAGGTTGTCGACCCGCGTCTGGGCGATGTTGGTGCCGTCCACCACGGCCGCGTTGCCCGGATGGAACGTGCAACCGGACACCGCGAGCACTGCCGTGACCGCGAGCGCGACTCCGGTGAGAGTGCGCCTTCTCGGACGTGACCTCACTACTGGGCTCCTTGGGCTGCCGAAGGTGATGTCGGGCTGGTCGCCGCGACCGGGGCGAGGTCCTCGATCACGCGACCCGCCCAATCTAGTACGGCGACGTCGCGCACCGCCGACCCCCCGACGACCGCCGTCCTGGGTCGAGGCACCAGGACGCTGTGCAGCGCCGGTTTGACGATGCTCTTGGGATAGAGCCGGTCGAGGCGCACCCGTGTGGAGTCGGCCAGGTCGAGCGGTGCGAAGCGCACATAGCTGCCTTGCACGTTGATGTCGGTCAGCTTGGCCTGCTTGGCCTTGACCCTCAGCAGCGCGACGGCGAGCAGGTTGTCGACCGCCGGCGGCAGGGCGCCGTACCGGTCCAGCAGCTCGGCTCGCAGCCCCTCAACCTGCTCGGGAGCCCGGACCTCCGCCAGCCGCTTGTACATCTCGAGTCGCAGCCGCTCGCTCGGCACGTACTCGTGGGGAAGGTGGGCGTCGACAGGCAGCTCGATCTTGACCTCCCGCTCCTCCGACGGAGCGTCACCGCGGTACTCCGCGACCGCCTCACCGACCAGCCGGACGTAGAGGTCGAACCCGACGTCGGCGATGTGCCCCGACTGCTCCCCGCCGAGCAGGTTGCCCGCACCACGGATCTCCAGATCCTTCATCGCGACCGCCATCCCGGCTCCGAGCTCGGCGTGCTGGGCGATGGTCGCGAGCCGCTCGTGGGCGGTCTCTGTCAGCGGCTTCTCCGGCGGGTAGAGGAAGTAGGCGTAGGCGCGCTCGCCTCCGCGACCCACCCGGCCTCGGAGCTGGTGCAGCTGCGACAGGCCGAGCAGGTCGGCCCGCTCGATGACGAGAGTGTTGGCGTTCGCCACGTCGAGACCGGACTCGACGATCGTCGTGCACACGAGCACGTCGTACTTGCGCTCCCAGAAGTCGAGCATGACCTGCTCGAGCTGATGCTCGTTCTGCTTGCCATGCGCCACCGTGATCCGCGCCTCGGGCACCAGGTCGCTCAGCCGCTTCGCCGCCTTGTCGATGCTGTGCACCCGGTTGTGGATGTAGAAGACCTGTCCCTCGCGCAGCAGCTCGCGCCGGATCGCCGCGACCACCTGGCCGGGGTCCTGATGGCCGACGAACGTGAGCACCGGATGGCGCTCCTCCGGCGGCGTGGTGATCGTCGACATCTCCCGGATGCCGGTCACCGCCATCTCGAGAGTCCGCGGGATCGGGGTGGCCGACATACTGAGCACGTCGACCGCGGTGCGCATCTGCTTGAGCGCCTCCTTGTGCTCGACCCCGAACCGCTGCTCCTCGTCCACCACGACAAGACCGAGGTCCTTGAGCTTGACCTCGGCGTTGAAGAGCCGGTGGGTGCCGATCACCACGTCGATCGTGCCGTCGCGGAGGCCGGCTACGACCTGGGTCGCTTCGGCATCGGTCTGGAAGCGGCTCAGGGCCCGGACGTTGACCGGGAAACCGGCGTAGCGCTCGCTGAACGTCTGGAAGTGCTGCTGCACGAGGAGTGTCGTCGGCACCAAGATGGCGACCTGCTTGCCGTCCTGCACGGCCTTGAACGCCGCGCGGACGGCGATCTCGGTCTTGCCGTAGCCGACGTCGCCGCAGATCAGCCGGTCCATCGGGACCGACAGCTCCATGTCGCGCTTGACCTCGTCGACACTTGCCAGCTGGTCCGGCGTCTCGACGTAGGGGAAGGCGTCCTCCAGCTCCCGCTGCCACGGGGTGTCGGGGGAGAACGCATGGCCCTTGGTGGCCTGGCGCGCCGCGTAGAGCTTGATCAGCTCGGCCGCGATCTGCCGGACCGCCTTGCGGGCCCGGCCCTTGCGCTTGCCCCAGTCGGAGCCACCGAGCCGGTCGAGTGAGGGCTGCTCCCCGCCGACATATCGGGTCACCTGGTCGAGCTGGTCGGTCGGCACGAAGAGCTTGTCGGGCGGATGCCCACGCCGCGAGGCGCCGTACTCGATGACCAGGTACTCCCGCGTGGCTCCCGACACCGTGCGCTGGATCATCTCGACATAGCGTCCGACGCCATGCTGCTCGTGCACGACGTAGTCCCCGGTCGTCAGCTGGAGCGGGTCGACCTGGCGGCGCCGCCGGGACGGCATCCTGGTCGCATCGCGCGTCGGACGCTGGCTCATCAGGTCGCCGCCGGTGAGCACCGCCAGCTCGCAGCCGGGCGCGATGAAACCGTGCTGCAGGCTGCCCTGAACGACCTGCACCACACTGGCGGGGAGGGGTGTCGTGAGCTCGTCGACCAGCCGGGCCGCGACGTCGTGGTCACGCAGCACCTCGACGAGCCGCTCGCCCGGCCCGTGGCCCTCGGTCACCAGCGTGACGGAGAGTCCGTCGCGCAGGTAGCCCGTGATGTCCTGCACAGCCGCGCCGGTATCGCCACGGTAGGTCTCGGCTGGTCTCACGTCGATCGCCTGGGTTTCGACGCCACTCGCCACATCGAGGTCGACGGAGACGATCTCACCGTCATCCGTGCGCACCGGCGACGCGGAGAGCTCCGCAGCGTCCGGGTCGAGGCCGAACGGGGAGATCGACCACCAGGACAGCCCGCGGCCCACGGCCCGCTCACGCACGTCCCCGAGCGACCAGTACGCCGCCGCCTCGAGGTCGATCGGCGCGACGCCGCCCCCGGCCGCGGCCGCCCACGAGGCGTGCAGGAACTCCTGGCTCGTCGCGACCAGGTCGTGGGCGCGTGCCCTGACCCGCTCCGGGTCGCAGACCAGGACCATCGACGACGTCGGCAGTAGGTCGATGAGCAGCTCCATCTCGTCGACGAGCGCCGGTGCCAGCGACTCCATACCTTCGACGGCATGGCCCTGGGCGAGCTTGTCGAGCATCTCGCGAAGCTCGGGATGGCGCTCGGCGAGCTGGGCCGCCCGCCCCCTGACCTTGTCGGTGAGCAGCAGCTCTCGACACGGCGGGGCCCAGAGCCCGTCGGGGGCCTTGTCGAGCGAGCGCTGGTCGGCCACCGCGAACGACCTGATCTCGTCGACCGTGTCGTCCCAGAACTCCAGGCGTTGCGGATGTTCCTGCGTCGGCGGGAACACGTCGACGATGCCGCCGCGGACAGCGAACTCGCCGCGACGCTCGACCAGGTCCACCCGATGGTAGGCGGCCGCCGCGAGCCGTCGTACGACGTCGTCGAGCTCGACGACATCGCCTTCTCGGACCGCCACCGGCTCCAGGTCTCCGAGACCTTTCACCTGCGGCTGCAGGACCGAGCGCACCGGGGCCACGATGACCCGCACCGGACCCTGGTCCGGGGTCTCGAAGTCCGGGTGGATCAGCCGGCGCAGCACCGCGAGCCGACGCCCGACGGTGTCGGACCGTGGTGAGAGCCGCTCGTGGGGCAGTGTCTCCCAGGCCGGGAAGTCGACGACGGAGTGCGCGTCGAGCAGGCACCGGGCCGCCTCCACGATCTCCTCGGCCTCACGGGCGGTGGCGGTCACGACGAGCACCGTCTGGACGGCGGCTGCCGCCCGGCCTTCCGCGACCGCCGCGGCAAGGAACGGGCGAAGGGCCGCCGGAGCCGTCAGGTCGAGGACGGTCGAACCCGGTGTGCCGACCCGGCCGAGGGCAGCGGCCACCGAGGGCTCCCCGGCGACGACGGAGGTCAGGGCACGGATCGTCACGACCCGGACCCAGCGCGACTACCGGCCATGCTCCGCCCAGTATTCGCGCACGAAGCCACTGACCGTCTCGGCCAGCTCCGGACGACAGACAAGCAGATCGGGCAGCCAGACATCATCTTGATTGTAGGCAAGGGGGGCACCATCGGCCCGACCGGTATAGAGACCGGCCGCTCGGGCCACCGCCACCGGTGCGGCCGAGTCCCACTCGTACTGGCCACCCGCGTGCACGTAGATGTCGGTGACGTCGCGAACGACGGAGATGACCTTCGCCCCCGCCGACCCCATCGGCACCAGCTCGGCGCCGATCCGGCTGGCGAGCACGTCGACGAACGCCGGCGGGCGGGTGCGGCTGACCGCGATGCGCGGAGCGCCGTCGTCGCGGGGGGGTACGACGGGTGGCTCGGCGGTGCTGAACGTGGTGGACATGCCCGGCTGCGCCACCGCACCGGCGACCAGGTCCCCGTCCTCCCAGAGCGCCACGTGGACGGCCCAGTCGTCGCGGGGCGGCTCGGAGTACTCGCGGGTGCCGTCGAGCGGGTCCACGATCCAAACCCTGCGGCGGGTCAACCGCACCTTGTCGTCCTTGCCCTCCTCGCTGAGCACGGCGTCGTCGGGACGGTAGGTGGCGAGCAGGTCCATCAAGATGGTGTGACCGAGCTGGTCGCCGGCGTCCTTGAGGTCGCGGCCCTGAAGCCCTTCACCGCGCAGCTGTTCGAGGCGCTCGCCTGCGACGGTCGCCGACCACGCGGCCAGCAGATGGTCGTCTGCCACCACCTCGGACGAAGGCGTGGGCAGCTCGGCAGCATTCGTCACCGGGCACACTCTGCCACACGCCAGGTGGTCGTCAGGCGGGTCCCGCACGCCAGGCCGGAGGGAGCGAACGGCCGACCAGACCCGCCAGCCGGGCGAGGTCATCCTTGAAGAGTGGGGCGAGCTCGGCGCGGACGTCGAGCGACACGCTTTCGGTGGTCTGGTTCCAGCCACGGACCCGCTCGCGGACCCCGAACGGCACCAGCAGCCGGCCCGCGCGTCTCATCCGCGGGCTGCTGCCGAGGCTGTTGATGGCGGCCTGGGTGCGGACCGAACGGGGCCGCCCGGAGCGGTTCACGTGGGGCGCCTCGGTGACGGGTGCCCGGCCCGGGTCGAGCCCCAGATGCACGTAGACTTGGCGGAGCGCCGTCGCCGGGTCCGCGGTCACCTCGTCGTAGAAGAGCACCCTCAGCCGGTCAGGGCCGAACGCAGCGAGGAACGCCTCGACCGCGTCGGCGTAGCGGCTCATCGCGGTGTAGTGCCACAGGTGGTGCCAGCCGGCCGCTCGCCTGCCCGCCTCGAGGGAGACGGCGGTGGCGAAGTCGGCCTCGGGCTCACGTCCCCGGACCCGCAGGTACTGGAAAGCGGAGAACGCCCGGTCGACAGGCTCTCGCAGCACGGCCACCAGTCGCATGTCGGGGTTCGTCGCCGAGATCGTGGGTATGGCGGACCGGAAGAAGTAGAGCGTGGAGACCGATCCCTCCCCACGGGCGAGCCTGAGCTCCGACCCTTCGTAGAGCAGCCGGTAGGCGGCGGGGTCCGTCACCGCAGTCGCGTTGATGCCCTCGGCGTCCCCGGGCCCCCGGAAGTCGAGCGCCTGACCGGCGAACGCGAAGTAATGCGGCTCCTTCGGAGTCGTCACGAACGCATCGGGATGCCGCCGCAGCGCCTCGGCGATGGCCGTCGTACCCGAGCGGGCGGCGCCGATGATCGCGAAGTTCGGCAGGGTCACCCGCCGCTCCGCCGTGCCGAGATCGCCGTCTCGTAGGCGCCGACGACCCGGTCGCAGACGAGCCGGGGGCAACTGTCCCGCTCGGCCCGAAGCCGGGCGACGATGGCCTCGGACTCACGGAGGAACGGCTCACTGACGCGCCGTCGCGCCTCGGCCAACAGGGCGCGCGCATCGCCTCTCGGCACGACCGCACCTGCGGCATCGCCTCCGGCACAGATAGCCGCCTGCGCCCCGTTCACGTCGAACGCCACGACGGGAAGCCCGCAGGCGAGCGCCTCGCTCACGACCACCGACTGCCCTTCGTAGCGAGAGGGCAGCAGCATCAGGTCGGCCGCCTGCAACCAGGATCGCGCGTCGTCTGTCTCGCCGACGGAGTGCACGGTCCGCCCCCACTGGGTCGGCGCGAGAGCGGCAAGGTCGTCCGTAGGTCCGCCGCCGACCAGATAGACCGCCGCCCCGGGAATCGGGTGCCGTTCCCACTCCCGGAGCAGGATGTCGTAGCCCTTCTGCCGGACCTTTCGGCCCAGGCAGACGAGCGCCACCCGCTCGTCGATCGCCAGCCTGTTCCGCAGCGCCTTGCGATCGCCGGGACCGACCGGCACGAACCAGTCCAGCCTGATGGGCACGCCGAGAGGGATGGCCGGGGCTGCGACCCCGTGTGCCCTGGCCTCGAGGATCTCGTCGTGACAGTTGGTGGTGACGAGGTCGGTGTGGCGGGCCGCCCAGCGCTCGAAGCGGACGATCGCCTCGCGCGTCGGGCGGGCCCGCGCCGCGTCGAACGCCCAGCTGTGCGGCTGGTAGACCACCGGTGCACGTTGGTTCACTGACCCGGGAAGTCTGCCGAAGAAGCCTGCGAAGAACGAGTGCAGATGGATGACGTCGGGCGACAGCGCGGCCAGCAGCCGGTGCAGCCGGACCAGGTCCGTCAGTGCCGACGCCGGCCGCCGCCGGCTGCCGAGCCACACGTGGTGGGTGCCCGCGACCGTCGAGAGGTTGGGGTCACCGACGACGTGGACGTCGAAGCCCCGAGCCACCTGGTCGGCGGCGAAGTCGGACAGTACCCGGCGTACGCCACCGGCGCTGACCTCACTGACGTGGACGACCCTCAAGCCCCCGCCCCTCCCACGTCACGAACTCGAATGGCATGCCGATAGTGCTCGAGTAGTCCCTCGACCGCAAGAGCCGGGGTGTGCTTCCTCAGATACACGTCCCGCCCGGCCGCTCCGAGCCGGCGGGCCTCGTCGACGTCCTCGGCGAGCCCGCTGACGGCGGCGGCGAGCGCGGTCGGGCTGCCGGTCGTGAAGCTCCGGCCGGCCCCCTGGGCGACCGCGGTCTCCTCGATGTTAGCGATGTCGGAGGTCAGCACCGCTACCCCGGAGGCCATGGCGTGCACCAGCACCAAGGGTTGGCCCTCGAACCAGCGCGAGGGAAACACGAGCGCATCGGCGCCTGCGAGCAACCGGGCCTGCTCGATCGGGTCAAGCCAGCCGACATAGTCGATGCGCGGGTTCGTGGCCACGGCACGCTCCACGGCCCCGCGAGCGGGTCCGTCGCCGGCGATCTTCAACGGGACGTCAAGACCCTGCCACGCCGCGAGCAACGTGTCGACTCCCTTCTCGGGAACGAACCTACCCAGGAACGCGGCGTACGTGAACTCCCCCGTCCGACTGACGGGTTCGCCGGGGTCGGGGACGCTGTTGGGGGCGATGCCGATCCGTTCGGGGGGGTAGCCGTCCCGGACCATCAGGTCCCGGGCGAACTCGGTGAGAGCGAGATAGCGGTGGACGTGGTGGCGAAACGTCCCGGCCAGCCGATGGGTGGCAAGCGACAAGGCCATGGCCCCCGAAGCGCCCCTACTCTCGTGGTAGCACCGATGCCGGATGCCGGGCAGCTTGAGGACCTTCCCGACGCAGTCCTGGCAGATCCTGCCGTCGCGAAGGCACGTCCCGACGACGCACGCCAGCCGATAGCTGTGCAGGGTCGTGACGGTCGCCGCCCCGGCGCGGCTCGCGGCGCGGAACACCACCGGACTGAGCAGCGGGTACGGCGAGTGGACGTGGACGATGTCGGGCCGGAAGCGCCCGACGACAGCACCGACCTCGCGGCCGGCCGCCCGGTTCCACACCACGTCGAGGGCCTCACGAGCACCGGCGCGCTCTCCGACGGGCTCGTACCAGAACTGCTCCACCTGGTGTCCGCTCTCGCGGAGAAGCGTCGCCTCGTTGGTCATCACGTCGTCCGCACCGCCGGGTGCCCGTGACCGCGACTGCACCTGGAGGACCCGCATGTCAGCCCCGCGTCCGGCGCAGCAGGCCGAGTTCGGGGCGCAGCGTCGCCTGGGTCCACAGCCCCGTCCGCTCGTGCGCAAGCCAGAACGAGCCGATTCCGAGCAGCGCCGTCGCCACGGCCGAGGACACTCCGAGCCCGGTGAGTCCCCAGATCGCCCCGGCGACGAAGGCACCCAGGGTGCGGACGACGACGGTGAACCACTGCAGCGAGGCCATCACCCCCTCGTGGTGGGACATGGTCAGCACCGTGCCCGAGTTCCCCGTGACGACACTCGGCAGGATCCCGACGGTCAGCAGCACGAGAACCGTGGAGGCGTCACGGAACCCAGGCCCGAACAGCGTCGCCAGCAGCAGGCCGGGGAGCACGATCATCGGGACCCAGAGCACCGCCGAGACCGCGGTGGCCATCGTCGCTCCGCTCCTCAGCACCCGCTCCAGGTCGCGAGTCTCACCCTTCGCCAGCATGCGGGCGACGACCGGCGCGAAGACGACCTGCAGGCTCGTCATCGGGATCATCAGCACCATCGCGAGCCGCGAGGCCGCGCCGAAGAGCGAGACGGAGGAGCTGACCAGGATCGCGCTCGCCACCCACAGCTCCATCGTGGTGTTGAGGTAGGTGGCCAGCTGGTTGCTGGCGAAACGCCAGTCGTTGTGCATCGTCAGGCGGAGGTCGCTCCAGAGGGAGCGGGTGGCACGCCCGCGCCGGAAGGCGTCGCGCAGCGCCCACCTGCCGATCATGACGGGGACGACATAGCCGAGCGAGACGGCCGTGAAGGCACCCACCAGGCCGCTGCCCGGCCACAGCCGCCAGACGCCGAACAGGGCCCCCGCCTGCAGCCCTGCGACCAGGGCGCCGCCCGACCTGCCTTCGAGCAGGCTCGCCAGCCTGACGTGGCCGAACCCCCGCAGATACTGGGAGACCAGGATCTGCTCACCGGCCAGCCAGACCATCAGCGCGAGTGCCGCAGCGATCTGCAGCCCCTCGGTGTGGTCGTCGGCAAGGACGAATGCCACCGCGCCGCACACCACTGATGCCACCGGCAGGCTGACCCACGAGACCGCACGGGCTCCGCCGACGAGACGTTGCAGCTCGACCAGACCGCCGTCGGCAGCCTCGGTCCCGCGCAGCTTGGCGGCCTCGCGAAGCCCCGATCGGTGCACACCGACCAAGGCGAGCTGGCCGACGATGGCCGCCGTCGTCATCGCGAGCACGAAGTAGCCGAACAGACCAGGACCGAGGAACCGTCCGGCGATCGCATTCACGGCAAGGTAGCCGACGAGCGCCACGCCGTAGGACGCCACGAACCAGGCGAGGGCACCGCCGATCGAGAGATGCGGCCTCCGGGTCAGCCGGGAGCTCACGTGGTCAGCTGCCTGCCCGCTGTCGGGGCGTGCTTCGTCGCTCGTGCTCTCCGCATCGCGGCGAGCTCACGTGCGTAGCCGGCCGAGGCAGCCATCGCGAAGCCGAGGCTGACCCACTCGGGCGGCGTCAGCAGGCCGGCGCCGATGGTGAACATCCGGACGAGCGGCAGCACGAATGCCGCCGTCGCGGCCACGAACCACGTCGGCGCCCAGGCGAGGACGAACAGGTTGTCGACCAGCTGCCGAAGGACGAGCAGCAGCACCATCATCATCAGCACGGCCATCACCACGCCACCCCGTAGCCAGGCATCGATGACGAAGTTGTGCGAGCTGATCACGTCGTCGTAGCGACCGCCGACCCACGGGTAGTGCCCGATCACGTCGAGCGCGGCGCCGAGCTTGGCGCCGCGCTGGTCATAGCTGGTCGAGTCCTGCGTGACCCGCTGCACCACGACACCGACGAAGCCGGAGGCCGTCACGCCGACGAGGACGACGACGATCACGGCCCCGGACATCAGCTGACGGCGAGTCAGCGGACCCCGCAGTACCACCCGAAGACCAGCGATGAGCGCCCACGACACGGCGGCAAGCTGGACGGAGCGACTGAGCGAGAGCACGATCAGCAACGCACCGAGCACGAGGGCCGACTGGGACACGACGACGGCGGACCGCCGCCCGAAGGGGATGCGGTGCTGGGCCCACGAGGCCACCAGAAGGGACACCAGCAGACCCGCGAACACCTCGTGGCGGAGCTGGCTCACCGCCTCGGCGTCGGAGTAGCCGAACCCCACGAAAGCCGGGCGGAAGAGCTCCGTCTCGATCACGCTGGGGTCGCCAGAGGCCACCGCGTGACCGAAGACGCTGACAGCATTGATGTGGTTGAGAGTCAGGGCCACCTCGAGCGCGAGCAGCAAGGTGATGGTGGTGACGACTCCCGCCCAGCGCAAGGCCCGCATTCCGGACTGGTCGGGCGAGCCTGCGAACAGCGTGAATATCCCGACGACGACCAGGAAGGCTGCCAGATAGGCCACCTGCTTCACGTCGGACGCGAGCGAGACGTGGAAGGCGAGACAGCTGGCGCCCCACACCATGAAGCCGGCGGCCATCAGCGCGCTGAAGGCGAGCGTCGAGTCGAGAGCCTTGGCGAAGACGCGCCACCGGACGGTCGCCAGAGCCACGACCGAGAGCAGCAACAAACCCAGTTCATGGAGGTAGAGGGTGCCGGCCGGGGTCGCGAGTACCGTGAACCAGCGCAGCGGGAGAAGCGCCAGCATGACGATCGTGGCGGTGGTCAGCAGACGCACGTTCAACCCCTTTCGGGCACGCTCAGCGTGACGATTGTGTCACGCAGATCGGACCGCCGAACGTGGCTGTATTGTCGGCTCAGCGGAAGTGGGGAGTCTTGTGGAGAGCGAAGTCGTCGGCCTTGGCCGCTACGTCAGGGCAGTGAGGCGTCGCGGCTGGATCGTGGTGGCGACGATCCTGGTCTTCGCGGTCGGTGCCGCCGGCTACGTCGCGCTACGACCGGCCCAGTACTCCGCAACGGCGCAGGTGCTGATCAAGCCCTACAGCGCCGCCCAGTTCAACGAGCCCGTGTTCACGACGGAGCAGGTGGACACCCAGGTCGCGGTCATGGAGTCCCTGGCTGTGGTGTCGCCCGTGACGAAGCAGCTCGGCCTTCAGGAGGCACCGTCGGACCTGGTCAAGGACATCAGCTCCGCAGCCGTCGGTGACACGAGCATCGTCTCCATCACGGTCACCCGAGACAACCCTCAGGAGGCGGCCCAGATCGCCAACGCCGTCGGGCTGAGCTACCTGTCGTTCCGTGCCTCGCAGCAGCCCCCCGGAGCCAGAAACTCGTCCAGCGGGGTCATCGTGAACTCGGCGCTGCCGCCCACTCACCCCGCTGGCACGTCTCCACTCCGGGCTGGCATCTTCGGGGCTGCCGTCGGCCTGGTCATCGGCTGCCTCCTCGCTCTCGTCGTGGCCAGGCGTGACCCGTCACTGGCCGACGAGGCGGCGGTGGCCGAGGTCACCGGCGGGCTACCCGTCCTGGGACGAGTCCCGAAGCGGCGCTACCGTTCCGGCACCCTGACGCTGCTGGAAAGACCCGGCTCGTCCGAGGCCCTGGCCTACCGGTTCCTGGCGACGAAGCTCCGAGTCCTCACCGAGCGCGACGCCCCGTCTCCCGAGAGCACGCCGACAGTGGCGCTGGTGGTCTCGGCCGCGCCGCGTGAGGGACGGACGTCGGTGGCCGCCAACCTGGCTCTCGCCGCCGCCGAGGCCGGCCGGCACGTGCTGCTCTGCGATCTCGACCTGACCCACCCGGCCCTCACCGCGATGCTCGCCAGTGGAAGACCCGTGACCGTCGACGACCTGCTCCGCGGCCGCCGCGAAGCAGACCTCGACTCGCTCGCCCGGCCGGCGCCCACCCTGTTCGTGCTCGGAACTGAGGAGACGCGCAGGAGCGCGGCGGCGTCGCTCGGCTCAGGCGCCTTCCGGCGTCTGGTGTCACGGGTGGCGTCCCAGGTGGACCTCGTCGTCGTGGACACCTCCCCGTTGCTGAGCTCCGCCGACATGCTCGAGCTCCTGCCGCAGGCCGATGTCGTGCTCCTGACGGTTCGCGAGCGGTTCTCGACATCCGCAGACGTGACGGCCGCCCTCGACCAGATCGGGCAGCTGGGCGGGGCGGTCACGGGAGTCGTGCTCACCTCGTCGACGTCGCCGACGGGGACTCAGCGGCCGACGCGGCGACGAGCCAACGCCGCGGCTGCGGCGAGCTCCGGACCGCCCACCGCAGCCGCCTCCACTGCGCCCACGCAGGCGTCGAAGAGATAGAGGTCCGACACCCGACCGGTGTCGCCGGGACTGACGCCGAGGCGCACCAGCCCGCCGGCCATGGAGTCGACGGCGCCCGCCGCCGCCTCGATCCCCCCCGATGCCCGGGCGCGTTGGAAGTGCCAATGACAGGCGTCGAAGCCGACCGGTGCGTCGCGGACGCTGAGCTCCCAGTCCCAGGCGACCACTCTCCCCTGGTGGCTGCCCAGGTTCCAGCTGACCCAGTCGCCGTGGGAGCGACCGAATCGAATCACGCTGTCGTCCTGGGACAGCCGGCCGAACCAGCGACGTAACGGCTCGGCGGCAACCGGCGCGATTCGTGCGGTTGCGTCCAGCCGGCCCCGCATCCGGTCCAGATATGACGAGGACCCGAGCGCCTGGTCGCGCAGGTCCCCCGACGCCGCAACCTCCCGGAGGGTGTCGGGCATATCGAGCGGCTGCACGCCCAGTCTGCGCGCATCGGCAGGGAGCGGCGCCGCCAGCGTGACCGGATGTCCCTGCCAGACAGCCTCCGCCCGCAACGTCGGGGTGACGACGGTCGGAAGGCGCCCGGCGAGCTCGCGTAGCGTCGCCGCCTCCGTGCGCACCAAGGTGTCCGTGAGGTCGGACCGCCCGAGCTTGGCGTAGGCGACCGGGGTCCCCGAGGCGTCGAACAAGCCCAGCGTCGGCTTGCTGACGCCCGAGGGGCGGCGGATCGCGAGCATGGCCCGAAGCGGGCTGGGCCGATCCAGCAGCTTCGTCAGCGTGGGCAGGAGCCGCTCCGCGCCAGGGGCGGCGTACACGTCAAGCCTCCGAAGCAGCCGAGCGGCCGGCGGAGCGGACAGCGCCGTCAGGCGGACCAGGCGGGACCACGCCTCGGCGCGCGCGGTGCGCAGGCCCCGATAGGCGCTGATCGCCGCTCGGGCCGACGTCAGGGAGTCAGCGGGGAGCAGTGCTCGCGGTCGGGCCAGGCGCGGGATGACGAAGTAGCTCTCCACGCGGGGTCCGGCCCCGCTGGTCGGGCCGACCCCGACGGTCACCCCGGTGGCGGCCGGACACCAGACCGCCTCGATGACCTCTCGGAGACCGACGTCCAAGCGGCGCTCCGCATCGTCGGTTTCGGGCATGGCGCTCAGCCTGCCATGAGCAGCTTTCGCAGGGCGGCGACGACAGGCTTCGGATGAAGCGTCACCGTGAAGAGGCCGAAGTTGTTGTTCTCCAGGTCGAAGTCAGTCTCGTCGCGGGCCTGGTAGATGTAGGCCCTGGTGATGTAGGGGTAGCGCTGCTCCGTGAGCTGCAACGTCTGGACCAGGTAGCGGGCCTGCTGCTGCTCGCTGACGCCTCGCTCATACTCGGGTGTGCTCGCCGAGTTCGCATGGGTCGACCAGCCGAACTCGGTGAACCAGATCGGCTTCAGGTCGTGGAACTCGGCCTGCACCTGGCGGACCAGCCGCACGTTGTCGAAGTACCACGGCTCCTCGTCGGGTGCGACGGCGTCGGGCGGAACGCCCCACCGCTGGTAGGGGTGCACGGCGAGGACGTCGAAGCAGCCCTTGGCGCCCGCCTGGTAGGCCGCCTTGATGAACGACCAGTCGTTGCCACTGACCCCGCCGAAGACGACGGGAGTCGTCGGGGCCAGGCGGTGGATGATCGGGTAGGCGGCGCAGAGCAGCCGGGTGTAGCCGGCCGGAGTGCCGTCGATGAGGAACTTCGGCAGGTTGGGCTCGTTCCAGATCTCCCAGGACGAGACCTTCCCTCGGTAGCGGTTCGTGACGAAGTGAACGGCGCGCCGCCAGTCGGACAGCCGGGTCGGCGCGGCTGCCTCGCCAGCGCCGCCGTTCGCCCAGGCTGGCGTCCGGCCGAACGTCGCGTGCACCGTGAGCCCACGCTGGCGTGCCATCGCGATGACGCTGTCCACCCGGGGAACTCCCCAGCTCCAGCTCCAGCCCGCGTCCCCGGGAGTCGGCCGGTCGGGCTCCAACATGGCCCACGAGACACTGATCCGCACCGTGTGGATGCCCATCGCCACCAGCTCGTCGAGCAGCTTCTTGCGAACCGGGTCGGTGTAGTTCGACCAGGTGCCCTGGAACTGGGCCCCGACGAGCAGTGGGTGGGTCCGCGGAACGGTCGGCGGGGACGCCGACCGCACGGAGGTGGAGCCCAGGGAGACGGTGGGGTCGGCTGGCGTCGCGCCCTGGCAGCCGACCACGGCGAAGAGGAGCAGACACCAGAGCACCTTTCGCACGGCGACGAGAACCTAGCTCTTCGTCCAGGACAGGTCGCGGCCCAACAGCTCCGCAAGCCGGTCGTTGTGGGGGCGGTAGTAGCTCCGCAGCAGCTCGGACGTGGCCGCCGACATCGGCGGCTGACTGTTCCGAGCGTTGCGAGGACGCAGGTCGACCCCCTCCGCGAGAGGAAGGTCGAGGAACGTCAGCACCTCGGCCAGCAGCACCTGCGGCTGCGTGCGCATCCGTTCGAACTCGAGGACGAGCAGCTGGTCGGGAGCGAACACCTGCTGCCAGCGGGCCAGCTGCTCGGCGTAGCGTCCTCGGGCCAGGTAGCTGTGGTGCTCGTGGGAGAAGTGCTGGTAGCGCGGGTCGGCGAACCGGGTCTCGTCGAGGTCGGCAAGCCTGGCCGGTTCGGCGGCGATGGCCTCCTCGAACGTCGGCAGGCTCTCGAACCCCGTGTTGACCCGGTCCCAATAGTGGCTGTGGGCGCGGGCCACCGGGTCCCGCAGCAGCATGATCAGCTTGGCGTCGGGCAGCACGGACCTGACCCGGTCCGGGGCCGCCGGGTGGAACATGTAGTAGGGGCTCGCCTCCCCGACGACCGGCTGATAGCCGAGGGCGGCGACCGCCCGGTCACGGGTCGCGCTGCCAGGAAAGTGCGAGCGGTACCACGGGAGCCCCTTGTCGAAGCCACTGTCGAAGTAGTGAGCGCTCTTGTGCCGCTGGGTCTTGGGGAACATCCGGAGCACCCCCGGGTGCTGGACCAGCCAGTTCGCCAACGACGTCGTGCCCCCCTTCTTCGTGCCGAGGATCAGGTAGTCCGGAAGCGGGCGGCTGGCGGCGGTCAGCTGTCCGTATCCCCGCACGGCCTGCTTCGCCGCCGAGACACAACCATGAGGCGTGGCCTCCCGAACCAGCGTTCCGACTCGCCCGACGTCCATCCCGCCGATTCCCCGGGTCGGCGGCGGCGGGACCGGGACCGGCGACATCAGTAGGCGCCGTCCTTGGCGACCACAGCCCTCACCGTCTGCACCGCAATCCGCACATCACGACCCGCCGACCAGTTATCCACATAGTCGATATCCAACGCCACCGACTCCTCCCACGACAACCGCGACCGACCAGACACCTGCCACAACCCCGTCAACCCCGGCTTCACCCCCAACCGCCGACGAGCCCGCACGTCATACGACGCCACCTCCGACGGCAACGCCGGCCGCGGCCCCACCAACGACATCTCCCCCCGCACCACATTCCACAACTGCGGCAACTCATCCAACGACAACTTCCGCAACACCCGACCCACCCGCGTCACCCGCGGATCAACCTCCATCTTGAACAACCCACCCCCCACCTCATTCAACCCCTCCAACTCACCCCGACGCGCCTCCGCATCCACCCCCATCGTCCGCAACTTCACCATCGTGAACGTCCGACCACCATCACGCACCCGCGTCTGCCGAAAAAACGCCGGACCCGACGAATCCAACCGCACCGCCACCACACACACCACCAACACCGGCAACGCCACCACCATCATCACCAACGCCACCACCGCCTCCACCACCGCCTTCACCTGCCGCACCAACCCCGACGGACGAGCCTGCGACACCCCCAACACCACCGACGACCCCACCCGCGACACCCGAACCCGACCAGCCGCCGTCCCCCGCAACTTCGTCACCAACGACAACCGCACCCCCAACGCCTCCAACGCCCACCCCAACTCCCGCAACCACTCCGAATCCAACGGCGCCTCCAACCTCACCGACACCTCATGAATCCCCAACTCCTCAACCAAACCCACCACATCACCAGCACCCCCCAACACCGGCACCCCCGCCACCGACACCACCCGATCCCCCAACGACTCCACCAAACACACCCCCACCACCACCGACGAACCCAACCCCGCCCGATCCGCCACCGCATCCTCAACCGTCAACCGATCCGCCACCACCAACACCGACGCCGGCGACCCCACCCCCACCAACCGACGAACACCAGAACAACGCACCAGAACCGACCATGCGACGGACACGACGGCGAGCGCAGCGAAGAGATAGAGGGACGTGACGGCCGTCCCGGAGCCGACCACGAACACACCGGCGACGCACGCCGCCATCCCGTAGACGACGTGGCGTTTCACCACATCCTCGAGCTCGTCGTCCCACTCGTCCCCGTGCCGCCGGCTGGCCACCAGCGCTGACTCGATGACGAGCCAGGCGGCGGGAGCGACGACGAGCAGGAGCCCACCCAGCTCGAACGCGACCGCACCCGTGACGAGGAACGTCATCACCAGCATCACCAGGGAGGCACGGCGGAGCCGGCGCAGCGCCTCGAGCGGGCCCACCCGCGGCTCTCGCCGGCGAGGCGAGAACTGCAGGACATTGGAACGCACGGGAAGCACCCGCGGCGGCGCACTGACGACGCCGACCGCGACCGCATCCCTGACGGAGACATCCCCCAACGCAGTCGCCACAGCGAACTCCCCCCTTCGGCAAGAACCGGAACGTCCCACCCGCGCTATGCGCGCGTGCATCGATGCGTCTGTTGCGTGGTCCATAGAATCCCCCGACCCATCTGCATTATGCCTGGCCCGGCAAGCCCACCTTCGAGCGGCTCTTCGCCGCCGCGAACCCTCTCCCCGTGAACGATCCAGTGATCGACACTGACGCGCGAAGCCGGCTCGCAGCAGCCGTCGATCGCGCGACTACACCATGTGTTCATGGTAAAGAGTAGACGCCCGGCTGACGACGCGGAATCCCTCGTTTCAGCGCAGGTGGGCGCGGCGAGTCTCGAGAGTCTCGAGAGTCTCGCCCGCAATGGACTCCATCACCGCCAGGTCGGCGTCGCAGATATCGGCCCGCCAGGCGTTCGCGACATCCTCCGGCGGCCGGTCGAAGTTGTGCAGCGCGGTCGGATCCGCCGAGAGGGCACGTCGCCCATCCTCGGATCTGGTCGCCCGACCCGGCGGGGTAGCCCGGGGGAGGCCGGTCAGCTCGAATAACCGCGCCATGGCCGCCGGCCCACCGATCGCCACCTCCTCGTGGGAAACGACCAGAGACGCATCCAGCGAAGCCAGGTCCCGCAACGCCTGCTCGTTGAGCACGCGCCAGAAGTGGGCCATCGCCCGGGCGTCGTCCCGATCGTCCGTCGGGGTCGGTGCTGCCAGGCCGAGCGCGGCGTCGACCTCGTCCGTGTCCGCCGACCAGCCCATCCGCCGATAGCTCGCCAGCACCGCCGCTGGATGGCGAAACACCAACACAGGAAACGCGTTCGTGGCCCCGACGATCGCTGGCAGTGACAGCATCGCGAACGGGTCTTTGACGATGATCCGGGTGCGGGGCCACGGAGCCGCCCACTGGCGTTGACCGAAGCGGCTGTAGACGAACGGGTTCAGCCCGAGGTAGGCAAGCTTCAGTGACCGGGTCTGCCGTGGAGTGAGCCGCGTCAGTCGCGACCACCCCGACAACGTCCCCCCGAGCGCGTACTGCGACCCGCGCGGATTCATCGGCTCGCGGCCGGCCAGCGCCGTACCCGGGGCGTCGGCGAGGGCCCGAGCGAGCCAGGTGGTGCCGGAACGCGGAACACCCGTGACGAGAATGGGGGCACGACCCCACCCGGGTCTTTCGTCAACGGTCTCGTTCGAGGACGTCACGGCTCTCCTTGGTGGGGCTGCGGTGCCTCGATCCTACGAGGACCCCGAGAGCGCCGCCGGCCGGCCGGCCGGGCGATCGCCCTGTCGGAGTCAGCCCTGGTTGGCGCACTGTCCGCTCGTGAGCGGCGCCCCACCCAGCTGGTTGTCCTGGATACTTCACGTGTACACCCACTATTGGCTTGGGCTGCTCATGTACGGTTTGAGGAAACCTCGCACGGCCGGCTAGATCAGACGGGGAGTCTCAGATGCCCGTTCATCGAGGCGCCGCCGCTGCCGTGGTGGCGGGGGTCCTCGCGCTCGCGGCCTGCGACTCCGGGGCGGGTCCGTCCACACCGTCGCCGAGCATCGCTCAGTCCTGCTCGCTGTCGCCGAAGCTGGTGCCGGCATGCGGGGTGTTGTGGGGCATCGCGACCAGACCCCAGACGCTCGACGCCGTCAAGGCCGTGGAACAGCAGGTCGGCCGGACGTTCGACGTCGTCTACCAGTACCACGATATCGACGACGCGATCCCGACAGCCTCCGAGAGCAGTGAGGTCGATGCTGGGCAGATCCTCCATCTCGCCATCGCCGCCCGTCTCTACGAGTCGCCCACGACAGAGGTCACTTATGCCGACATCGCTGCCGGTCGCTATGACGCCGGGCTCCGGCGCCAGGCTGCGGGTGTGGCCTCGATCCCGGCTCCCGTCTTCGTCACGTTCGAGCAGGAAGCCAACCAGCACAGCAAGCTGGGACCTCGCGGTACGGCGGCTCAGTTCCGGCAGGCGTGGCGGCACGTGCACGACATCTATGTCGAGGCGGGCGCGACGAACGCGGTCTGGGTGTGGGTGATGACCGGGGCACCCGAGAACCTCAGCCGGGCAGGGGCGCTCTGGCCGGGGAACGACGTCGTCGACTGGATCAGCTGGAACGTCTACAACCAGTCCGGCTGCGGCGCTGATGCCATCGATCCCGCGCTCTACCAATCGTTCGAGACGGGTTTGAAGCCGTTCTACACGTGGGTGCACGACAAGGGGCCGGCGCTGGGCATCGACCCCGGCAAGCCGATGATGATCAGCGAGACCGGCTCGGTGCTCTATGCGGACGACGCACAGAAGACCGCCGGTTGGTACGCCGGCATCCCTGCGACTCTGTCGAAGTACCCACAGCTCAAGGGCGTGACGCTGTGGGACAGCAAGACGAGTGACGCCTGCGACTACCGCTTCCAGCGTGATCCGGCCGTGCTCATGAGTGTGGCCGACGCCGGGCTCGACCCCGTCATCCGTCCGGCTCCTTCCGGGACAGGGGGCGCGTCGAGCTCGACACCCTGAGCCGGTGGTGCGACCGAAAGTCTCCGATGGTGCGACCGAAAGTCTCGGATCGTGCTGCGGAATCGATCTGGCGCGGCTACAGAAACCGCACCTCTACCGTGAGCGACGGGGGACGCTCACGGTAGCGGGCTCGTAGGCGCTGTCAGCTGGCGATCGCGATCGTCCAGCTCGTGGCCTTATTTCCGGCCTGGTTCGTGGTCGCGGTCAAGCCTCCGTAGGAGCCGTGGCCGGTCGCACTGCCGCTGTCAGTGGCCAGCGCCGAGACGAAGCCGGTGCCCGTGCCGAACTCCGCGTCACGTGAGGTCACCGCGTTGGGGGCCGTCCAGGCCGTCGTTGCCGAGGACTTGTCCGCCCACAGAGACACGACCCAGTCGCCGGAGCCGCTGGTGATCGTCGGGCTGACGTGCGCGGCCTTCGTCGTGGTGTCGTTTGCGGTGGCGAACGCGTCGATCGGCTGGGTCGGGTCGACCCCGGTGTAGTCCAACACCTGCAGAGTGCTCTTCGCACCTGCGCTGAGCGGGACGGTGACCTTCGTACCGTGGTCGGTCGCACCGGCGTACTTCCACCAGACCATCGACTTCATGCCGTTGGCGTCGGTGGTGCCGAGCAGGGTCCAGCCGGTGACTCCAGTCGGGTCCGAGGCCGTCACGGTGCTCGACGACAGCGCGGCGGTCATCAGCAGGAGGTCTCCCGCCTGAGCCCCGCCGGGCACCGTCACCGCCGGCTTGTTGGTGCCTGAAACGGCACCTGCCGCTCCCCCGAAATGGATCGGTGACGTGGCCGGGTCGGTGACCTTGATGGTGTCGGACGTCTGGTTCGTCCCACCCCGGTTATCGGTGACTGTCAGCGTGTAGGTGTAGGTGCCGGCCTGGGCGTAGGTGTGGCTCGGCGTGGCTCCGGTGTCCGTGAGGCCGTCTCCGAAGTCCCAGGCATAGCTGGTGACGTGCCCGTCGGGGTCGCTGGACGCCGTCCCGTCGAAGGAGCACGTCAGGTCCGGGCAGGTGACCGACGCGCGCGCCACAGGCGGCTGGTTCGGGGGCGGGGTGGGTCCGAGGAAGACCGCCCGAGCGCTCCAGTTGTCCCCGCCGGTGCCGGGGTCGTTGACGTCGACCGGGGTCCCGTTGGGGGCGCCGTTCGTGAAGGGCACCTTGTACAACGACCCCGTTGAGCGGAAGACGTAGTAGAGGGTGTTGTTGTCGGTGAACATGCCACCCACGTCGGACCAGTCCAGCCCGCCGGAAGCCGTGAACTCGTCCGAGCTCACGATCCCGCTGTCGGCGGAGAAGTTGCGGTAGTACAGCGACGACTTGCCGAACAGGGTGTAGTAGATCCGGCCGCCGGAGTAGAACATCCCGGTGACCTGGTTGAGCTCCCCGTAGAAGTCGGGCGTCCCGCCGTCGTAGGTGCCGCCGGAGCCGTTGCTGACGTTCTTCCAGGCGGGATCGTGATACGGGTCGATCTTGGTGACCGGGCCGTACGTCGAACCGTCGAAGGTCCGCTTGTAGAGGAACCCGTCGGTTGACCCGTAGTAGAGCACGTTGCCGAGCATGAAGGCACCGCGCACGGAGGACCAGTTGATGTCACCGGGCTCGGCTGAGGTCGGGGTGGCGGCGTTGGTGCCGTCGAACGCGACGCTCGAGATGCCGTTGAGCGGTGGTGGCGGCGGAACGTCGGTGCGGACGATCTCGATGCCGTTGATGAGCGGGTTCTCGGTCACATGGGTGAGGTCGATGTTGACGTGACCATCGCTCGTGATCGGGAAGCTTCGCATGGTGCCGGTCTGATCACCGGCAGCGGCCACGATGTCGAAGTTAGGCAGCACCGTGGTGCCGTCCAGGGAGACGTTGAAGACTCGCTGCCCCACTTGGCCGGTGCCGGTGTAGCGGTTCGCGAAGTAGAGCCGGACGTCGACCTGCTCACCGGCCGGAACCGGGAAGTCCCACTGCATGGGCGGGTTGTCGGTCGGGCTCCAGCGCTCGCTGTCGAAGACCGCCGATGGGGTCGAAGCCGGCACCGACGAGTCGACGTGTGCCACCGGGCTCCAGCCCGCGGCGTTGCTCTGGGCGTTGCGGAACGGGCTGTTGGAGTCCTGGTCGCCGGACCAGTCCGGCCCGTTGTCGGCCGACTGAAGCGCCGGACCACCAGCGTCGACACGGTAGAGCACGTTCGACGCGGCGGAGCCTGCCGGGCCACCGAGGTAGACGTTGGCCGGCAGGGTGCCGGTCGCGGTGTTCGGCAGGTTGTAGCCGCCGGACGCCGGGAAGAACGCGATGCGCGGCCGCTTGTACTTCTGGTTGCCGATCCACGCCGTGTCACTGCCCACCCACAGGCCGGACGTCCCGTAGTACAAGGCATAGGCGCCGGCCCCACGGGGGTTGCGGCCCGGGTTCCAGGCCAGGGGCACACCGTTGGTCGGGTCGAGAGCGGCCAGCCCGGGCCTCGGGACTGCACCTTCGCCCGCGAAGTCGCTGCCGTTGCTGTCGTTCAGCCACCGCTGGTGCCCGCCGACGTAGACCGCGGTGTCGGAGATCGTCAGACCCCACAGGGTGTCGCCACCGGCGTCGGAGACCCAGGTGGGCTGGATGTCGTCACCGGTCGCGTTCGTCTCGAACCGCGAGGCAGTGTCGCATAGCGTGCCTGCGTTGTGACCACCTGTCGCCGTGACGACGAACCAGTTGCCGCTCGGCGCGAACCTGACCGCGCGCGTGTCGGAGTCGAAGGCCCAGTTGAAGCATTGCGGCTGGTAGCGGGTGGTGTTCCAGTCGCTCTGGACCGACGCCGACGAGCCGGCGATGTTGACCATCACGAGCTGGTCGCGGGGCAGGCCGTCCGCGGTCTTGAAGTTTCCGGTGACGATGAGCCGCGACCCATCGGCGCTCACATCGAGGGAGCGGGTTCCGATGGGGCCCTGGGCACCCGAACCGGTGTCGTTGTGGTGACCGGCGAGCTGGACGTTCATGAAGGCGTTGAGCGTTCCGCTCGTGGCGTTGAGGGTGGCCAGCCCGTTGTGGGTGACCCCGCCGACCTTGGAGAAATCGCCACCCAGGAAGAGCTTTCCAGCCGAAATTGCCATCGAGTTGATGCCGGCGTTCATCGCGGGTGCCTTGAACGTGGACACAACCTGACCCGTGTTGACGTCGAGAAGCGCCACCCGATTGGCGGCCTGCCCGTTGACCTGGGTGAAGAAGCCACCGATGTAGACCGTCGACGACGTCGGGCCGGGTAGCAGCGCCTCGACTTTGCCGTTGACCGTCGGGTTGAACCCGGTGTTGATCGCGCCGGTGGTCGCATCGAACGCGACAACGCGGCTTCGCGTCAATGTCGGGCTGCCGCCAGGGCCGCTGACGCTGGTGAAGGTACCGCCCGCGACCATCGTGTTGCCCACTTGGGTGATGGCATGCGTCTGGCCATTGTTGATCCATGGGGTGGCTGCACTCGGCACGGCCCCGACGACGTCGTTCTGGCCCGTGGCCGCACTTGCGGCACCCGTCCCAGCCATCGTGGCGAGCAGCGCCGCGACAAGCAACAGGACAACGGACATAGCTACGCGACTCATGCGCATGTGAAGGTCCCTCCCAAGATCCCCCCAGCCGCGTAACCGGTCCTGGACGCGGCGGTACGGATAGTGAACCTCATTGTCAGGGGCTATGTCCGCGCTTTCGAGAAGTTCACGGGTCGTTCTCATCACATCACTGCTTTGTCGCCGAAAAGGGGCTTCTTACCAAGCGGCAAATGGTCCGGGACAAGCCCGCTTTCGGATATGTCGGGTGACGTCGGCCACAAAAAGGTCAGACATTCCCTTGATGACGGAGGGTCTTCAGTCCGACGTCGTCGTGGTCCTCAGGGAGGGGGTTGCTGAAGGCCGACGGAAGGAGGTCAGTGCAGCGAGTCTCAGCCGACCACGGAAACGCCACAGGCCAACGAGATAGCACAGACCACCGATGCCGAGGCTGAGGAGCGCCACGCCCCAGCCGGCTCCGCCCAAGAGGCGCGCCCCCCCGGGAATGACGACGAAACAGCCGATTCCCAAGACCATCGCCGTGACCGAGGCGGGCCCGAAAGGATGCACACGCACCGACATCGTCACCTCGACGAGGGGCAGCAGGTTCGCCACCAAGATGGCGGCCGCCCAGCCGATCGCGGCGCCGAGGATACCCTGTCGCGGGATCAGCACGAGGTCGAGGCTCAGGTTGACGGCGAAGGCGGCCAGCACGTTGTAGAGGTTCCAGCTGGTGCGACCCGCCATCAACAGGACCATGTCGACCATGCCGCAACCGGTCGCGATCAGCATCGACAGGGAGAGCAGGATGAGGACGTTGCTGCCCTCGGCGTACCCACCGCCGAACACGCTGAGGATCGTCGGCGCGAAGACGATGAACACGAGATAGAGCGGCCAGGTCAGCGCGACCAGCCAACCGGTCGAGATCTTGTAGAGCTCGCCCACCTCGGTGCGGTCCTCCTTCACGAGGGCCGCCCCGAGATGCGGCTGCACCGCCTGCGAGATCGCGCCGCCGGCCAGCTGTCCGAGCGCGAGGAACCGCGTTGCCGCCGCATAGACCGCGGCCTGGGCGAGCCCGGCGAGGGCACCCACCAAGATGATGTCGAGCCGCTGCATGGCCACCTGAGCCACGCTCGAGACGGCGCGCGGCGCGGTGAAGCGCCAGAAGGTGGCGAGTGTCGGTGGCGGTGGGGTCTCGCCGGCCGGGACCGGCTGACGCCGGCAGATCCGCCGGAACGCCAACCAGGCAAGGATCCCGAGCGGGAGATAGGCGATTCCCCAGGCCCACACCACGAGCTGGTCGGCGGAGAGCGCAACAACGAGAGCGACGAGCACCAGCTGGAGGAGGGGACGCCCCATCTGGTCCAACATCGCGTTGGGCCGCATCGTCCCGAGTCCGCGGGTCCCTGACAGCGACACGTTGGCGAGCGCCGCGAGTGGGATGAACAGGGCCAGGGCACGCAGATAGCTGGTGAAGTCGTCGACGTGACCCGGTCCCATCACCTCGGCAACAGGATGGGCGA
Organism: uncultured Actinomycetota bacterium; assembly: GCA_963820035.1. GTDB lineage: Bacteria > Actinomycetota > Actinomycetes > Propionibacteriales > Nocardioidaceae > JAWWPG01. The sequence goes on from CAWFYK010000002.1 coordinate 1,085,203, forward strand.
ACAGAAGCAACAGCCCGCCCATCACGAAGGCGACGACGAGCACCGGCCGCATGGCGGTCCGCATCACGGCGGGCGACCGGTTGACTGCTCCCTGGGCCTTCCCACGAGAGAGGAAGTAGACCAGTCCCGTGCTGGTGCCGAGCTGACCGAGACTCGTCACCAGCAGGAAAAGGGCGGTGGCGGAGAAGAACACACCGGCGTCGGACCGGCTGAGAGCACGGGTCAGCAGGATCGTCAGGGCGAACGCAGCCGAGGCGGACACCGCCGCGCCGGCCAGGTTGAGCACACTTCCGCGTCCTGCTCGACCGAGCAGGCCGTGCGGTGCGGAGTCGCCGCTGACGCCCGGGCCCGGGGCAGGCTTCACGACGTCGCCGCTCATGGGCCTGCTTCGCCCGCCAGCCTGCGCACCAGCATCGAGAGCTCAGGCAACAGCCAGGCGCTCAGGTCACCCAGTCTGGCGCCCGCTTCGTCCTGCCGGTCGTGCAGGTAGCGGCTGCCGATCTCGAGCAGGTAGGCCGCGACCACCAGGCCGGCCGACTCCGGCGGGACACCGAAGGGGGACATGATCGTGCCGGCGCGGGCCAGTGTCGCCTGGAGTGCCGTGCGCGGCGTCAGCTCCCGTTGCCTGACGAGGGTCTGCAGCTCGTAGTGGAACGCATCGAAACCTGCCGGTACGCCGGATGCGAACCGCTCCCAGTCCCACGCGACCACCTGATCGCGGGCATAGGACATGTTCCAGCGCGTCCAGTCGCCATGCCAGGACCCGAATCTCAACCGGGTCCGGGATGCGGGGTCCCGCAGGTCGGTCATGGCCGCGCGCAGACCGTCGGCGCTCAGACCCTGCAAGCCGGCCACCCGGGAACCCAGGTCCTCCCAGTAGCCGCTCGCCGCGAGTGTCTGCTCGCTACTGCCGAAAGCGTCACACAGCTCGACCATCGCCCGCCGCAGCAGCGCCGGCCGCTCCGAACCGCCTGAGGTCGGGACCGGGGCAAGCACCAGAAGCTGGTGGTCCCGCCACTCGCCTGCGTAGACGATGCGCGGCACCTGGAGCCGAGCGAACGACACCTCTGCCAGCGCCGTCAGCGCCGCGGTCTCGTCCGCGACCAGGCTCCTCGTGAGGTCGTTGATCCCGACCTTGGCGAACGCGCGGGTGTGTCCGCTCCGCCCCACCACTTGGAGGATGGGCTTGCGGTTCGCCCGCGGCGGGCCGAGATGGACTCCGATGACGCTCGGCTCCCCAACGACGTGCGCGAGGAGAACACCGAGGGAGTCCTGCTCCGATGTCGCTCTCTCGAGCACGGCGATACGTTGGGGAAGCAGATCGGCCGCGCCCACGCGACCGAGCGCCATCAGCGCCCGACGTTCGACTCGCTGTCTGCGGGAATGGGCGGCGCGGTGTGCGCCGAGGACCTCCGCCGTCGCGGCGCGTGGCCGCAACGGCACCAGCACCGTGGGTCTGGCGAGGTTGGGCAAGGCGACGAGCTGGCCGGCACCACCGCTGGTGCGTTCCCGCCTCCCGACCGGGCGATACGACGCAGTCGGCCAAACCCAGCCCACCGTCTCGGCGAGCGACTCCAAGTGGCTCGGATCGGCAGACCCGGCGCTCGATCTCGGATGGCGAAGCACCGCGGGCCAGGAACGGCGCACCGCGACTCAGGCGTCCGGGCCGACATTGGACATCGGACGCTTGGCGGCGACGTCCCCCGGCAGCGGATCCGGCGTCGTCGCCTTGGATGACTCCGGCTGGTTTCGCGCGGATCGTCCGCGGCGGTGGCCTTCTCTGCCGTGGTGCGGGATGCTCACAGCGCCGACCATAGCGACATCGAGCCGGCGGAACCTGTCGAGCGCGGAGATCGTGTCAGCGTGGGTGGTGAGCCCGTCGTTGACGACGACCAGAACGGCATCACAGGCCAGCGCCACGGCTTCGGCGTCGGAGCTCGACGTTCCGGCGGCTGCGACGACGACGTAGTCGGACCGGCTCTTGAGAGCGGCCATGGTCGCCCCCAGTCGCGGGCCGGCATAAAGGTCGCGGGCCTTCTCGGGCTCCGCGCCACCGGCCACCAGGCTGACGCCATGGAGGGCCTGAACGCAGTGATCGAGGTCGCTGCCGCCTCGCAGTACGTCGGATAGCCCCGGCTCGAGCCGGCCACCGAGCAGCGCCTCCGCGCTCCGGTCGAACGGGTCGGCCACGACCACACTGACCCGGAAACCCGCCTGAGCAAGCGTGACGCCGAGGTTGGCCACCACGTGCCCCGCCGGCTCCGTTGCTGACACACAGGAGACGGCCAGCACCGTCGGCGGCTCCGCGACGGCGATCACTCCCGATCGCAGCTTTCGGTAGGCCTCGGGGAGAAGGTCGTCCGGGTCGTCGTCTGTCACCAGTCGTGGCCCTCGCGTCGCACTGACGGGAAGCTTGGTCAGCAACGGGACCCCTCCGACGTCGTACTCGTTCGACGCGTCCACGACGTCGCGGCGCCACTCCAGCCGAACCGCGATCAGCACCGCGACCACGAGCCCGAGCAGCCCGCCACCCACCACCACCAGCAACGGGTTCATGCCCTTCGGCGACATCGGCAGGGCTGCCGACGTGACGACCACACCCGGGTTGGTGCTCAGGGCCCTGGTCGCGCTGAGGTTGTCGTTGAGGGTGGCCAGCCGGTCGCCGTAGAGAATGACCTGCTGGGCAGCGAACGAACGGGGATCGGTGTTCTTGGCCGCCGCCCGGGTCGCCTGCTGTAGCGCGGCGGCTGACGACTCGGCCTCACGTTGAAGGCTCGTCAGCGTCTCATGCTGGGCGGCGACGGCCACCTCCTCGCGATAGCTGAGGAAGGCCTCGGCCATGGCTTGCGCACCCTGCTGGGCACCGACCGCCGTCTTGCTCGTATAGGCGATGCGAATGATCTGCGTGTTCGGCGGCACGGTGGCCACCACGGTGTCTCCGGTGGCCGGGACTGGTCGCCCGAGCGACTTCGTCGCCAGGGCGGCGACCCGCGGGGTGTCCACCAGGCCGGCCTCGGTCTCCATCGCCACCGTGAGCTGGGTCCCGTTGGTCGCCGACGTGCCCGGAGCCAACGGGTTGCCCGTGACCGGCCGCGGCAGGACGGTGGCCGTCGCCGTGTACTTCGCCGGCAACGTCTGCGCGAACGCGAAGGAGGCGGCGAGTGCGACAAGCGTGACCGTTGTCACCAGCACCAGATGACGCCGTACCGCTGCGCGAAGCAGATGGAGGTACGAGTCGTGGCGTGCTACGGGTTCCACGTGACATCCTTCCCGGGTCTGGTGCCGCGTTGCAAGCCTAAACGGCGTGGCCAAACCGCCCCCTCGTTATGGCCAGATTACGTCACGTTCCGGTGCATTGGCTGAGAAGCCGTTACGAGAGTGGACCCGTTGAGACAATCGTCACCCTTCCGGCGCTAGGTTCGGCCAGTTCAATGCCCGATTTCGGCAAGACCCGGACCTAAACACCCCGAAACGGCTATCGTGCTTCGTGGGTCACCTGCTGACCCGGGGGTGTGACTCATCGAGCCACTGAGAAGCACGCGGTACGGGCAAGGACACCACCGATATTTCGTCGTAATCGGGGTCGGTCCCTGGTCGCTACCGAGCACCATGTGGTAGCGCGGAAATGTGGGGAAGGGCCATCCAGCACGCGTTGATGCCCGGGGGGCATCGAAGGCAATCGAGGAGGGGGATCGCGTGATGCGATCAACGAAGGACGCGACGACGGCACGCCCGAACGATGTTGTTCAGGGTGCTCCCTCGGTTCGGGATGAGAACGTCTCGCACGATTCTCCGGACAACGTCATGCTCGTGGGTTCCAATGGAGGTCACGTCTCGAGGGAGTCGGGGAGGGGAAACGCGTGACGCGGTTTGCCAAGGCAACTTCCTCGGTTCGGGATGAGAACGTCTCGCACGATTCTCCGGACAACGTCATGCTCGTGGGTTCCAATGGGGGTCACGTCTCGAGGGAGTCGGGGAGGGGAAACGCGTGACGCGGTTTGCCAAGGCAACTCCCTCGGTTCGGGATGAGAACGTCTCGCACGATTCTCCGGACAACGTCATGCTCGTGGGTTCCAATGGGGGTCACGTCTCGAGGGAGTCGGGGAGGGGAAACGCGTGACGCGGTTTGCCAAGGCAACTCCCTCGGTTCGGGATGAGAACGTCTCGCACGATTCTCCGGACAACGTCATGCTCGTGGGTTCCAATGGCGGGCACTTGGCGCAGCTGCTGGCGCTTCGCCCGTGGTGGCAGGAGCGCCACCGGACCTGGGTGACGTTCGAGACGCCTGACGCAGTGTCGCTGCTGGAGGGGGAAGCCGTCGACTTCGCATACTTCCCGACCACCCGCAACATCATCAACCTGATGCGCAACTTCATCGTCGCCGTCCGGGTACTGATGCATCGCCGGCCCGACCTGGTGGTGTCAACCGGGGCCGCCGTTTCCATTCCATTCTTCGTCGTGGCCCGGGTGCTGGGAATTCAGACCGTCTACATCGAGGTTTATGACCGGCTCACCTCACGAACCGTCTCCGGGCGCATCTGCAAGCCACTCTCGTCCGCGTTTCTGGTGCAGTGGGACGAGCAGCAGACGCTCTATCCGGGCTCGCAAGTCATCGGAGGTCTGCTGTGACGACGAACATTCTGGTCACTGTCGGTTCCGACCACCACCCGTTCGACCGGCTGATCGGCTGGGTCGATGAGTGGCTGGCCGCCCACGAGGCAGACGACTTCGTCTGTGTCGTGCAGCATGGCACCGCGGCCGCACCGCGACACGGAAAGGCACACGACTATCTTCCCCACCCGGAGCTGCAGCGGCTGCTCGACGAGGCAGACGTCGTCGTCACGCAGGGCGGCCCGATGGGAATCGTCGAGTCACGCCGTTGTGGCACGACCCCGATCGCCGTGCCCCGAAGGGCTCGGCTCGGGGAGGTTGTCGACGACCACCAGGTCGCGTTCTGCCGCCAGCTCGGTCGGACCGGCGCCCTCGTCCTGGCTGAGGACTCCGACACCTTGTGGGCGGCACTCGATCGAGCGCTTCAGAACCCGCAGGTCTATGCGATGGAGTCGGCGGCTGCCGACGACGAGGTGCGCTCCACCGTCGAGCGATTCGCCGCCCTGGTCGCGATGCTTCCGGCCCGTCGAGGGCTGCTGCAGCTCAAGGCCCCCCGCTCACGCTGAGCCGGGAGGCGGTTGGGTCGGAGCCGCAGGTGCGGCGCCGGGCGCGTTCGCCCGCTTCTTGAGCCGGACGCCACGCAGCGCCAGGGAGGCCCGCGACCGTGACCACGACGTCACCTCGTCGACCTTGGTGCGCGGCGCCACGAGCATCTCGGCCAGCAGTTCGGTGCTGGTGTCGCACGTGACGGTCAAGCGGGGAACGGCGAACCGGTCGTCATCAGGTCTGCTCACCAGGTCCGCGACGCGGTAACCGCTCGTGAAGCCGAGACTGGCGACCAGCTCACGAACAGCCGGGCTGGAGTAGCCGAACGGATAGGCGAAAGCTGTGACCGCTACCTGAAGCTGGTCCTCGAGCAGGGACTTGCTCAGCGCGACCTCACGGGCGACCTCCCGGCGGGAGAGGAGATCAAGCTGTGGGTGGGAGTGGCTGTGCGCTCCGCACTCGATCCCGAGCCCCTGGAGCTGTCGGAGCTCGCCCCAGCTCAGCAGCTCGCGGCGATCCTCGCCTTCCGCGACCAGCCAACGGCTGCTCCCACCGACGAACCCGGTAGGCACGAACATGGTGGCTCGGAGCCCGGCAGCTGTCAGAACCGTTACCGCGTTGGTGAAGACGTCGCGGAACGCGTCGTCGAAGGTGATCGCCACCGACCGCGACGGTGGCGGTGTCCCCGTGCCGCGGAGCTCGGCGAGCTCGCTGACCGTCAGACAGGTGAAACCACTGTCCACGAGGTAGGCCACGTGCGAGGCGAAGAGCCGTGGCGAGACGGTGTACGGCCGGAAGGATGCCGTGCTCTTGTCGCTGATGCTGTGGTACATCAACACGGGCACTCGCATGTCGGAGCGGGTCGGGGCCGCGGTGGAGGTCATCGGCCGGACGCCAACACGTAACCCACGACCCGCTGACCGGATCTCATGGTGGCATTCTGCAGCCGGGTCAGGTCCCCGACCCGCGTTCGCGTGGTCACCACGATCACCGTGCCGTGGTTCTGGCCGGCGTGGCTGGGAAGGCTCGAGTCAAGCAGCCAGGCGATCCTCCGGGCGGCCGCGGACCGAGGGACGGCGACCACACTCGTGGCCATCCGATGCCGGAGGGCCTGCTGAGCCTCGGCCAGCTCCCCTGGTTCGGGGCCTCGCTCACGACCGACTCGGAGCTCCGCGAGCACAGGCAGCCCTGAGACGGAGCGGATCGTCCGCGAGCGTCTGACCCGTGCGTGGGCGTCCCCGAAGAGACGCCAGTAGACCAGCCCTCCGCACAGAGCGAGCATCAGTCCGCTGGCACTGCTGACGATCCGGCCGTCGTGCGAGCGGGCGACGGTGGCAGCGCTCACGACCTGTCCGGGCAGGTTCCTGACGGACGTGCCCGGCTCAAGCTGGTCGTAGATGGCCAGGTACGCCGTCGTGGCCGCCTTGACTCCGCGAAGCGCATCAGCGGGAGTGTCGGCGGAGAAGGCGAGATGCAGGATGCTGGTGTTGGGCGACGCGGTGATGGCCAGCCTGGACTCGATGTCGGCCCGGGTCGACCGAGACGGCTCGACCTCCGCGACGGCCTCGAGCACCTGGTCGGACGTGACGAGCTGGGCGTCCGTATCCACCGTCACGGGCGAGGCGCCCTTGGACGGCGGGGCCGCCGGCAGCAGGATCGACTGCGAGGCGACGCTCGGGGTTCCGCGTGCCGACTGGTAGAGGCCACCGGCGACCGCCCCGAGGATCGCGAGGACCGCCAAGGACACGGCATGGCGCCGAGCGGACGCGAAGTAGCTGCGGAACGGTACTTCCGTCGGACCGAGCCTGGGTTTACGCCGAGCCGTGTTGACCGGGCCTTCGTCGCGATCGACCGCGGCCCGCCACAGGAAGCCGACCGATGCCATGATCGCGAGGAGAGAAGGGCCGATCGAGTCGTAGACCGGCATCGTGACCAGGTGGATGACGAGCACGGAGAGCGACGCGACGACGTACGGCGACTCCAGGCGCAGGTGGCGCACCAGCTGGGATATGAAGAATGCCAGATAGAGCACCAGGCCGACGATCCCCTGCGAGAACAGCACCAGCCATAGATGCCCCTGGGTCCCCAGGGGAGGAGGCGAGCAGCCCGGGCAGTGAGCGCTCGCGGCGACCGCGATCGAGGCGAAGTTGCCCTGCACGTTGCGTGTGGAGCCGAAACCCATGATGGGTGAGCCTTGCAGCACGCTCGAGGTCGTCAGACTGCCGAGGTTGGTGCGGCCCTGGTTGCTGTCCGGGTGGGCGAGCCGATCCAGGATCAGGCTGCCGAGGGGGGAGACGGCGATGATCGCACCCGCCAGCAGCACGGCTCCCCCGAGTGCCGCGAGGATCTTCGCCCGGCCCATGATCGCGTATCTCACGGCCACGAACAGCGCCGCTGTGCTCAGCGCCAGCCAGAGTCCGCGGTTCAACGAGAAGACGATGCTCACCATGGCGAGGAGCAGCACTCCCGGCGCGGCGAAGCGCCGCCATCCGGAGTCGTGTCGACACCAGGTGATGAGGAAGAAGGGCAGGAAGCACGCCATCGCGAGCCCCCACTCGTTGGTGAACGCGAAGGGGGCGCTGGGGCGAGCCTCGCTGTAGCCGAGGAAGGTCTGCACCTGGGCCGTCACCGGATGGATCAGCCCGTGGACGAAGCCGTTGCTCCGCAACCCACCGGGCAGCACGTACTCCAGGCCCGAACGGAACTCCAGATGGGGGGCAAGGACGCCGAGCAGCCCACCGGCCGTCACAACAACGAACATGTATCCCAGTGCCATCGCGACGCGATGGTTCGACAGCTGCTTACGAGTGTTGCCGACATAGAGCAGCACGACGGTCGCGGCGACGTACCACAGCAGGCGATAGCCGAACGTGAGGTAGCGCGTGGTGCTGTCGGTCGCGACGGTTCCCGGCGCGTGCACCTGCAGGACGAACACCCCGCCGGCCACCCAGACGATGAACAGCAGCCACACGCCCAGCCCACGAGGGGCCCGCACGTGCCCCGCACGAATGAGCTCCGCGGCCATCGGGATCGAGAACAGCAGACAGGCGAACTCACCGATGCCGAGGATCCACCAGAGTGGATAGCCGCCGAACAGGGCGAAGAGCGGCCACCCCGGCTGGAGCGACCGGCGCATCCGGCCACTGCGACGGTTCGGTGCGGCCGTGCCCCGACCCCGCTCGAGCATCGTCGTCATGTCAGGTCCGGCACCTTGTCCCACGTGGGGTTTCTGCCGAGGATCGTCGCCAGCTGACAGTCATGCGGCGCGTAGTACTCCCGCAGTCTCTCCCGCGTCAGGTCGTCCATCGGTGAGCGAGGCTGTGCGTTGTAGCGCTCGAACCGAAGCCCGGCGGCCGACTCGAGACCGAGGAAGCCCGCCAGCGCGCCGAACTCTCCCGCCGGGTCGGCGAAGAAGTCCTCGCTCAGCATGATGTGCACCTGGCGTTCCGGGAAGTGGTCGAACACGCGCGTCAGCTGTTCCGCGTAACGGCCTCGGTGCAGGTAGGAATGATGACGGTGGGTGAAGCTCTCATAGCCGGGGTCGCGCCGCATCCGGTCGTACTCTCCCACCAGCCGGTCTTCCTCGAGGGCAAGCGCCGTGGGGAAGTCCTCCCACTCGTAGCCGCGAGCCCGCTCGTGCTGGTAGGCGGAGTACGCCCGCTCCACCGGGTCGCGGAGCATCACGACGAGCTTGACGTCAGGCAGGTCTCGGGCCATCCGCTCGATGGCGAACGGGTGGTAGAGGTAGTAGCCGCTCGCCTCGAACACCGCCCGCGGTCCGAGACGCCGGGCCTTCGCCGCTGCGACCCGCGCCAGCGGGAAGTGCCCGAGATACCAGCTCCAGCCGCGGTAGTAGTTCAGGTCGAAGTAGTTCACGCCTTTGTGGACAACGGGTCTGGACACCTGCGGATGGCTCATCAGGGCGCGGAACAGCGACGTCGTTCCACACCGCTGGGCGCCGATGACGATGAAGTCGGGTCGGGCACGCAGCGGCGCGCTGGCTCGACCCAACGCCACCGAGGCACGCCGACCCGCCTGCCGAAGTGGCTCGGGGACTGCCTTGCGGGAAACCATCTGCATCCTCTCCTGTCGGGGTACGGCGGGCTACCAGCCCCAGCGGGACTGGACCGGCACCCCGAACTCGTGCTCGACCCCGGCCACCTCGTCGGCCAGCCGCTCCCGGATGTAGGTCTCGTCCTCGGGTGACATCGTGGGGACGTCATCTCCGAGCGGTTCGTAGAGCACCCGCTGGACCAGCCTGGACCGCTTCACCCGACCGACGAGCTTCGCCCCGTCGTGTCGCCGGACCCAGTCGGCGCTGCTGCGCGCGGCCCTCGCGACGGGGACCAGGCGAGCCTTGCTGGCCGGCAGCCGGGCACCGAGCACGTCATCCTCGAGCGTCACCACGGGCAGGTCGAGGAACCCCACCACGCCGTCGAAGAACTTCTGGGCGTCGTCCTGCAAGTCGTCGAACAACGAGATGTGCAACAGGCCGCGTTCGTAGTAGTCGCCGAAACGTCGCAGCTGCGTCGCGTAGCGGCCGTGCTCCAGCAGGTCGGGAAACGTCTCGAGCGCCCCACGGAACGTGTCGGCACCTTCGCCGTGCTTGCGCATGTAGAGATATGACGAGAACGCGCGGGATGCCGGCTCCCGAAGCGTGACCATCAGCCTCGCGTCGCCGAGACACTCCCTGATGCGCTCCGGAGCCACGGGACTCGCGAGGTAGTCCGGGCACACCTCCCCCACGACGCGCTGTCCCACCGGAGCGTCGCGGAACTGCGACTCGTACCACGCAAGTCCGCGGTCGTAGTACCTGTCGAAGAAGTAGAGGTCCTTCGCCTCGCTCAGGAAGACATCGGGGTGCTGCAGCAGGGCCTCGTGCAGCCACGAGGACCCGGCCTTGTCCGGCCCGATGTAGAGGAAGTTGGGCAGTGTCATCTTCCTGGCCGCCTAGGAGACGCCGCGGCGGAAGATGCGGGCCGCCTTCAGCGTGAGCTGAGGGTCGAGCCCGGTGCCGGCCTGCCACAGCGCGAGGTAGGCGTGCGGCGCGAACGGGTAGCGGCCCAAGGCACGGACGGCTGTCCGCAGCGCGGTGCGTCGCTCGCCCAGACACGCCTGGGCGTAGGCGATCTGACCGAGGATGCGGGCATGGCCGCGACGCGAGGTCGTCAGCTCCGGGTGCGCCACGAGCATGTAGGTGAGCGCCTCCGCGGTGTTCTCGGAACGCTCACGGAACCAGGACTGGACGTCCTTGCGGATGTCGGCCAAGGGCTCGACGACCACCCCGATCTGCCCGACCCGGGCAGCGCGAAGCACCCAGTCGTAGTCCTCGGCGTAGCCGTGCGGGAGCTCTTCGTCGTATCTGCCGGCCTTGGCGAAGGCATCGCGACGCATCAGCAGCGTCGAGGAGTGCAGCTCCTTGACCCGGTTGCGCAGCAGGGTGGACTGCTCGATCCGCTGCGACCTTCCGGGCCAGTCGACGACGCGGCCTTTCGGGAACAGCAGCCGGATCCCCGAGCCGACGACGAGCAGGTCCGGCTCGTCACGCATCAGCCGCACCTGCCTGCTCAGCTTGGTGGGGTGCCAGACGTCGTCGTCGTCGCACGTCGCGACGAACTCACCCTTGACGACGTCGAGCCCGGTGTTGCGTGCCCCGGCCAGGCCGGGGCTGTGCTGGTTGGTGAGCACCTTGACCTCTCGGCCAGAGCTGCCGAGTGCGACCAGACCGGCCTCCGGCTCCTCCTGGTCGTGGATCACCAACGTCTCCACCGGACCTGGGTAGTCCTGGGCCACCACGGCGGCGATGCTCTCCCGGACGAGCTCGGGGCGGCCACGGGTGGGCAGCACCACGGAAACGAGCGGCCACTGGTCGTCGTGCCCCGGACCTGGCGCGGTGGCAACGGGCTGGGTCGCGGTCATGGATGTTCCCTTCGTGGTGGGTGCGTGTGGTGCGTGTGGTGCGGTAGCGCGGAGGCTCCCCGTGGCGACGAGCTGAGGAAATGCGATCGACGCGACCATGATGCGGCTGCTTCGCGACATCGAGGTGCGCCAGGCCTCGTCGACGCGCAGCGAGACGACACCGTTCGTGAACCGTGAGGGGTTCCCGGAAAGGCCGTGGCTGGCATCGAGGTCGATGTCGGACCGGTGAACATGCTGGAACCAGCCGGGCTCCGGGTCCAGCCCGATCCCGCGCAGCGCGGAGTCGATCGCCCTTCTCGGGTCGCGGACCATGTCCTCGTAGCGCAGCCGGGACATCGGCACCTGGCGCAGCCGCATCAGGTCTATCTCCGACTGCGCGACCGTCCACCGCACCGCCGTCGCAGCCGGTCGGCTGCGCGTCATCACGTCGCCGGTCTCGGCGGCGTGCGGTCGGGCGACGTCGCGCTTGACCATGGAGTAGGCCACCCCGCGGACGTCACGGACGAGATGGATCACCCGGAGGTCGATGTCGTCGCAGCGCAGGGCGAGCGCCTGGGCCGGCCACTTGCTGGCGTCCACGACGACGCTCGCGTCGGACTGGTCGAGGATCGCGCGATAGAGGTCGGCGTACAGGTGCTGGTAGCGACGGACGTCCCGAGCGAAGCCCGCACTGCGAACGGGGGAGAGCAGCCTCGGAAGGTGCCGCTGGCGAGCCACCTTGGGCTGCAGCCGGGCCAGCTCGACCGCAGGCGGGGTGTCCCAGCCGCCGAACGCGAGCTTTCCGACCCCGGTCCAGAACGGACACTCGAAGAAGGAGAGTCCGCATCCGCACCGTTCGTCTCCCTGCACGACACGGCGGAACAGGTCGATGAGCTCGCCGACGTTGACGAAACCCGGCATGGCACCCAGGGCGCGTTCGAGCAACGTGCTTCCGGACCGGCCGGACCCGGCGATATAGGTGACGACCGGCGTGGTCGGCAGCGCCGACGTCATGGATTCCCCCTTCTTATCTGCCGCATTCATCGGTGCCCGTCGACCTCGGAATGCGGAGCCACGTGACCTCGACACATGAGGAAGAGACGAGAGTCGGCATATTCATGACTCTACGTGCTCAAAAGGGCGCGTTTACATCGAACGATCGTGAAAGGCCGCGCCTGACCTTGGTCAGTAGGCGCCGTCCTTGGCGACCACAGCCCTCACCGTCTGCACCGCAATCCGCACATCACGACCCGCCGACCAGTTATCCACATAGTCGATATCCAACGCCACCGACTCCTCCCACGACAACCGCGACCGACCAGACACCTGCCACAACCCCGTCAACCCCGGCTTCACCCCCAACCGCCGACGAGCCCGCACGTCATACGACGCCACCTCCGACGGCAACGCCGGCCGCGGCCCCACCAACGACATCTCCCCCCGCACCACATTCCACAACTGCGGCAACTCATCCAACGACAACTTCCGCAACACCCGACCCACCCGCGTCACCCGCGGATCAACCTCCATCTTGAACAACCCACCCCCCACCTCATTCAACCCCTCCAACTCACCCCGACGCGCCTCCGCATCCACCCCCATCGTCCGCAACTTCACCATCGTGAACGTCCGACCACCATCACGCACCCGCGTCTGCCGAAAAAACGCCGGACCCGACGAATCCAACCGCACCGCCACCACACACACCACCAACACCGGCAACGCCACCACCATCATCACCAACGCCACCACCGCCTCCACCACCGCCTTCACCTGCCGCACCAACCCCGACGGACGAGCCTGCGACACCCCCAACACCACCGACGACCCCACCCGCGACACCCGAACCCGACCAGCCGCCGTCCCCCGCAACTTCGTCACCAACGACAACCGCACCCCCAACGCCTCCAACGCCCACCCCAACTCCCGCAACCACTCCGAATCCAACGGCGCCTCCAACCTCACCGACACCTCATGAATCCCCAACTCCTCAACCAAACCCACCACATCACCAGCACCCCCCAACACCGGCACCCCCGCCACCGACACCACCCGATCCCCCAACGACTCCACCAAACACACCCCCACCACCACCGACGAACCCAACCCCGCCCGATCCGCCACCGCATCCTCAACCGTCAACCGATCCGCCACCACCAACACCGACGCCGGCGACCCCACCCCCACCAACCGACGAACACCAGAACAACGCACCAGAACGGCGGCCAACCCTGCGACGACCGCGAGGCCTGCGATGAGATAGACCACCTGCAGCGAAAGCTCGGGGACGGACAGCAGCACCCCCACCACGCAAGCGCTCATGGCATACAGCACATGGCGCTTCGCCACGGCCGAGACTCCGCTGATCTCATCGAGGTGGCGGCACATTCCCAGCACCGTCAGCTCGGCGAGCAGCCACACCATTGCTGCACCAGCCAGCACCGCACTTCCCAGCCAGAGTGCCACCAGGACCGCGACCACTCCCGCCACGGCGGCCACGACACCCAGCACGAGCTGGACCCGGCGCAGCGCCCAGATCGGCGATACGCCGCGGGCCGGATGCCGCGGAGAGAACTGCAAGATATTTGAGCGCGCGGGCATGACCCGCGGCTCACGGACAACGGCTACCCCGTCGCGTCCCAAGCTCTCCCCGAGCGCAGACGCAACAACAAAATCCCCCACCTGACCAGACACGAAACTCCCCACCCCTGGTGTATAAGCGTGCATAGAATCCCCCGACCCCAGTTGCAGTATGCCGCATCACCGGACAGCCCGCCCCGACTTCCACAAAACCCGTCGGCGCACGAGGCCGACGTCACATCAATGGTGATATGTCAGCGGTTATAGAGGTTCTGGGTTATCTCCAGGCCATCGGTGAGCAGCGACTCGACACAGTCGGCGGCTCGCTCGATGTGCAGGTCGAGCTCGCGCCGTTCGACCGAGGCGAAAGGCTTGAGGACGTGGTCGGCCGCACTTTGCCGTCCAGGGGGTCGGCCGACCCCGACGCGCACCCGGTAGTAGTCCCCGGTCCCGAGCGCCCCCCGGATGGACTTCAGCCCGTTGTGACCGTTGTCACCGCCCCCGAACTTGGTGCGGAGGTCGCCGTAGGGGAGGTCGATCTCGTCGTGGACCACGATGAGACGCTCGGGCGGCACCTTGTAATACGCCAAGAACGCCGCGACCGGACCACCGGACTCGTTCATATGACCCTTGCCGCGCACGAGTGCCGTCCGCACTCCCGGTTGGCCGCCCAGTCGCCCGAAGGCAGCCAGCGCCCGACCCGACTTGTCCGGGCGCAACGACGCACCCATCCGGTCGAGCAGCACGTCGACGACGAGGTAGCCCGCGTTGTGCCGGGTGCCGGCGTACGTCGAGCCGGGGTTGCCGAGTCCCACCACCGCCCACGCGTCGGCCGGCATGATCTCCTTCGCCTTCCGCGCGAACAGCCTGTGGAGCACGTGGCGCGGGTCAGTCGCCGGCAGTCTCGGCGTCGTCGGTGTCGGCGGTCTCCCCCTCGACAGCGGCCTCGGCGGCCTCCGGCTCCTCGCGCTCGGCACCGAGGTCGGCCTCGGCGCCTGCCAGCTCGGCGTCCAGCGCCTCCTGCGACTGCTGCGCGGAGATGTTGACGATCATCAGGTCGTCGTCGACGCTCAGCACCGAGCCCTCGGGCAGGGTCAGGTCGCGAGCGTGGATCTGCGAGCCCGCGCCGAGCCCTGCGATGTCCACGTCGATCCCCTGCGGGATATTGGTCGCTTCGACCTCCAACGGCACCGACGGGCTCTCCAGGCTGACCATCGTGTCGGGGCCGGCCTCGCCCACGAGCACGACCGGGACGTCGACCGTGACCTTCTCGCCGCGACGCACGATCAACAGGTCGGCGTGCTCGATGAAGCCCCTGATCGGGTCGCGCTGAACCTGTTTCGGCAACGCCAGCTGGCTGGCGCCATCGAGCTCGATCGACAGCAGCGCGTTGGCCGTCTTGAGCGCCAGCATCAGGTCGTGACCCGGGAGCGTGATGTGGACGGGGTCGCTGCCGTGCCCGTAGAGGACGGCGGGGACCTTGTCGGCTCGACGGATCCGCCGAGCGGCACCCTTGCCGAACTCGGTGCGGGACTCAGCGGCGATCTTGACCTCGGAAGGCACGGGAAACTCCTTGGCATGGCAACGTGGCAAGCACGCTGGACGGTTCTCGGTCGGGTGCGTCCGGACCTGTCACCGAACGCGGACGTCGGTTGCCGAAGCGAGGAGAGCGACACACGGACCGCGTCGATCACGGAGCTGACTGCTGGGCGGGCCGGATGACCGCGCACTCCCTCGCCGAGGCAACCCCTGGATCTTACCCATCAGCCCCCGCGCAGGTGAAATCGCGTCTGCCGCCGGACGATCGTCGGCCCGGTCGACCCGGCGTTGAGCTCGAACCGGGCCGCTTCGTCCGGTCGCCACGCACCACACCATCCGAGACTTCCGGCACCACCATCCGAGACTTCCGGCACCACGATCCGAGACTTCCGGCACCACGATCCGAGACTTCCGGCACCACGATCCGAGACTTCCGGCACCACGATCCGAGACTTCCGGCACCACGATCCGAGACTTCCGGCACCACGATCCGAGAGTCCCGGGACGGGCGGGGTGGCGCCTCAGCTTAGGTCTGATGAACGTATCCGCGCGACCGGTGCCGGAGAATCCGCGCGGTACGTCGGACGAATCCGAACGCAAGCGTCAGGCGTGGCCGTCGAACAGGCTGGTGACGGAACCGTCCTCGAATACCTCGCGGATGGCCCGGCTGATCAGCGGCGCGATCGACAGCTCGGTGAGCTTGTCGAAGTGCCGGTCGTCCGGGATCGGCAGCGTGTTCGTCACCACGACCTCCCGCGCGACGGAGTTCTTCAGCCGGTCGACAGCGGGCCCCGAGAGGATCGCGTGGGTGGCAGCGATGATCACGCCGGCGGCGCCACCGTCCATCAGCGCGTCGGCCGCCTGGCAGATGGTGGCACCCGAGTCGATCATGTCGTCGACGAGGACGCAGACCCGACCGTTGACGTCGCCGACCACCCGGTTGGCGACCGACTCGTTCGGACGGGTGATGTCGCGCGACTTGTGGATGAAGGCGAGCGGCACCCCACCCAGCCGTGACGACCACTGCTCCGCCACCTTGATGCGACCGGCGTCCGGCGACACGACCGCGAGGTCCTCATCTGCGTACTTCTCCGCGACGTACTCCGACAGCACCGGCAGGGCGGCAAGGTGGTCGACGGGCCCGTCGAAGAAGCCCTGGATCTGGGCGGTGTGCAGGTCGACCGTGATCAGCCGATCAGCACCTGCGGTCTTGAAGAGGTCGGCCATCAGGCGCGCGGAGATCGGCTCCCGGCCGAGGTGCTTCTTGTCCTGACGGGCGTAACCGTAGAACGGCATCAAGACGGTGATCCGAGTCGCCGACGCGCGCTTGAGTGCGTCGACCATGAGCAGCTGTTCCATGATCCACTCGTTGATCGGCGCGGTGTGGCTCTGGATGACGAAGGCGTCGCACCCTCGCACCGACTCCTGGTAGCGGACGTAGATCTCCGAGTTGGCGAAGTCCCGGTGGGTCGTGGGGACCAAGGTGGTGCCGAGGAGCTCGGCCACCTCCTGGGCGAGAGCCGGGTGGGCACGACCCGAGAACAGCATCAGGTGCTTCTCCGTCATGCGCTTCACACCACTCACCGAACTTTCTCCTCGTGCTGCTGGGTGGCGGACGTGCTGGAGGCTCTCGCGACCGCCTGCTCGGCGGCTACGGCGGCCGGCGAGCCGGGTCGTCGGCGGGGAACCCAGTCGGGGATGACCCGTTGCGGCCCGGCACTCAGGGCCAACCCGCCTGGTGGAACGTCCTGACGGACGATCGTGCCCGCTCCAGTGGCGGACCCGTCACCGACCTCGACGGGCGCCACGAACACGTTGCCCGAACCCGTCCGGCAGTGCGACCCGACGGTCGTGTGGTGCTTGGCCACGCCGTCGTAGTTGGCGAAGATGGTGCCCGCTCCGATGTTGGTGCCTTCGCCGATGTCGGCGTCCCCGACGTAGCTCAGGTGCGGGACCTTGGCGCCGACCCCGATGGAGGCGTTCTTCGTCTCGACGAAGCCGCCGATCTTGCCTCGAGCCCCGAGCCGGGTTCCCGGTCGTAAGTAGGAGAACGGTCCGACCGTGGCGCCTGCACCGATGACGGCGAGGGTGGCCTGGGTGCGCACCACCGTGGCGCCGTCGCCGATCTCGACGTCGGTCAGTGTCGTGTCGGGTCCGATGGTCACGTCGTCGCCGATGGTCGTCGCCCCGAGGATCTGTGTGTGCGGCCGGATCGTGACATCGCGTCCGAGGCTCACGTCGACGTCGAGCCAGGTGGTCGCGGGGTCCACCACGGTGACTCCCTCGCGCATCCACCGCTCGACGACGCGGCGGTTGAGCTCGGCTCCGAGGCGAGCGAGCTGCACGCGGTCGTTCACACCCTCGGTCTGCCAGGTGTCATCTACCAGGTGGCCTCGGATGGTTCCGCCGGACGACCTCACGACCTCGACGACGTCGGTCAGGTACTTCTCTCCTTGGGAGTTGTCGGTGCCGACCTCGAGCAGGGCGGCGCGCAGCGCTTGTGCGTCGAAAGCGTAGAAGCCCGCGTTCACCTCGGTCACCGCCCGCTGCTCCGGCGATGCGTCCCGCTCCTCGACGATGCCTTCGACATGGCCGGCAGCGTCTCGCAGGATGCGGCCGTAGCCGGCGGGGTCGTCGAGCAGCGCCGTCATCACGGTGACCGGTACCCGCTCCGACTGATGGCCGTCGGCCAGCGCCTGGAGGGTCTCGGCGGCCAGCAGTGGGGCGTCCCCCATCGTCACCAACACGGTGCCTCTGAGGTCGGCGGGCAGCGACTCGAGCCCGCACTCGGCGGCGCGACCGGTGCCGGCGATCTCGTCCTGGTCGGCGATGACGGCCCCCGGGTCGAGCTGCGTCACCTCGGCGGCCACGGCGTCACGGCTGTGCCGTACGACGACCACGACGTGGTCGGGATCGACCCCTCGGGCTGCCCGAAGGGCGTGACCGAGGAGCGTGCGACCGCCGATACTGTGCAGCACCTTCGGCGTGGCGGACCTCATCCGAGTGCCACCACCCGCCGCCAGGACGATGACGGCTGCCGGGCGGTTGGCTGTCACAGGCGTTTCGCTCCTCAGCGGTGTGGCGGGTGCCGGTGCTGCTCGCTCCCCTGCCTGGCTTCGATCCAGGACCTCAAGCTTCAAAGGCTCGCGGGCTGCCGGGTTACCCCACAGGGGACTGCGTGGAGTGATCCGTCACCGGCGCACCCCTGCGTGTCCCAAGTCTGCCACACCATGGCGTGCCCGCCCGTCGATGCTCGAGGTGGCCGGCCTGGCCCGAACGGGCCATCCCGCGGCGCCGTCCAGCCGGGCGGCCTGCCACGTCGGGGGCCTTTCCACCTACGGTTCCGTAGGTTACGGTGACGTAGGTACGCCCGTCCGAGGTTGAGGAACCCCACATGACGCCAGCCACATCCGTCGCCCCGACTCGCGACGACCTGGACGAGATCGCCTCGGCGACGCTTGGCGGAGACACCCAGTCCCGATTCGAGCAGGTCATGCTCGGCATCTTCATCGTGGTGCCGTTCCTGGCTCTCATCGTCGCGGTCCCGATCGCCTGGGGCGGCTTCCTCGGCTGGCGCGACGTGGTGCTCGCGGTGGCCATGTATGCCATCACCGGACATGGGATCACGGTCGGCTTCCACCGCTACTTCACCCACAAGTCGTTCAAGCCCAACCGTCCCCTCAAGGTGGTGCTGGCCGTCGCCGGGTCGATGGCGATCCAGGGTCCTGTCGTCCGGTGGGTCGCTGACCACCGCAAGCACCACAAGTTCTCCGACCGCGAGGGGGACCCGCACTCGCCCTGGCGCTACGGCGAGAGCGTGCCTGCCCTGATCAAGGGCCTCTTCTACGCCCACATGGGATGGCTGTTCGACTCCGAGCAGACCCCGCTGCGCCAGTACGCGCCCGACCTGCTCAAGGACAAGGACATCGTCCGGGTATCCCGGATGTTCCCCGTGCTGGTGGCGGTCTCGATGCTGCTCCCGGCTCTCATCGGCGGCCTCTGGACGATGTCCTGGCAGGGCGCGGTCCTCGCCTTCTTCTGGGCCTCGCTCGTGCGGGTGTCACTCCTGCATCACGTCACGTTCTCGATCAACTCGATCTGCCACGCGGTCGGCTCGCGGCCGTTCCGGGCCCACGACAGGTCCGGCAACGTCTGGTGGCTGGCGATCCCGTCGATGGGCGAGTCCTGGCACAACCTGCACCACAGTGACCCGACCTGCGCGCGGCACGGCGTACTCCGCGGCCAGGTCGACTCGTCGGCCCGGATCATCTGGCTGATGGAGAAGCTCGGCTGGGTCAAGGCGGTCCGCTGGCCGGTGAAGGAGCGCCTGGAGACGCGGCGCGCCGGGTGACGCAGAAGCCGAAACGCCCGGCCCGCGGCCGGATGACGAGTGCTGAACGGCGCGAGCAGCTGATCGACGTGGCCCGCACGCTCTTCGCCGAGCGTGGTTTCGAGGGTACGTCGATCGAGGAGATCGCCGCCCGGGCCGAGGTCTCCAAGCCCGTCGTCTACGAGCACTTCGGCGGCAAGGAGGGCATCTACGCCGTCGTGGTCGACCGCGAGGTGCGTCAGCTGCTGACCATGATGCGCTCGTCCCTGACGGCGGGTCATGCTCGCGAGCTGCTGGAGCAGGCCGCGTTCACACTTCTCACCTACATCGACGAGTCGTCCGACGGCTTCCGCATCCTGGTCCGCGACTCCCCGATCGGGTCGGAGTCCGGGTCGTTCGTCTCGATCATCGGCGACATCGCCAGCCGCGTCGAGCACATCCTGGCCGCCGAGTTCAGCCGCCGCGGCTTCGACTCGACCTACGCGCCGATGTATGCGCAGATGCTGGTGGGGATGGTCGGGACCACCGGTCAGTGGTGGCTCGACGAGCGGAAGCCGGCCAAGTCCGTCGTCGCCGCCCACCTGGTCAACCTGGCCTGGCACGGCCTCTCGGGGCTCGAGCGTGACCCGGAGATCAACACCACGCCGTTGATCCGGGTCGTCCAGGACGCGCAGACCGCGAAGGGCTGAACCCTACGGGCACTCCGGGTCCGGCCGAGGGAGCGCCGCCTCGATCTCCTCGAGCAGCCGCTGCTTCAGCGGCGGGTCGGCGAAGGAGAGCGTCACGGAGCGCCGGGCGAGCGCGACCAGACCCTCCTCGTCGAGCCCCAGCAGGTCGGCCGTCACGGCGTACTCGTGGGTAAGCGTGGTCCCGAACATCGTCGGGTCGTCGCTTCCCACCGTGATCGGCACCCGGGCGTCCGACAGGGTGCTGATCGGGTGGTCCGCCAGCGATCTCACCGCTCCGGTGGCGATGTTGGAGGTCGGGCACACCTCGAGGGCGATGTTGTGAGCGGCGAGGTAGGTCAGCAGCTCCGGGTCCTGGGCGGCGGCGATGCCGTGGCCGATCCGCTCCGCCCCGAGGAAGCGGATGGCGTCCCAGACGGTCTCCGGACCCGTCGTCTCACCCGCGTGCGGCACCGAGTGCAGCCCGGCCGAGCGCGCGGCGTCGAAGAACGGGGCGAACTGCCCGCGGCCGACCCCGATCTCCGGACCCCCGAGGCCGAAGGACACCAGGCCGTCCGGTCTCAGCGTCGTGGCGATCCGCAGCGTCTCCTCGGCGGCAGGCAACCCGAACTCCCCCGGGATGTCGAAGCACCAGCGCAGCTCGACCCCGAAGTCACGAGCGGCCGAGACCCGGGCGTCCTCGATCGCCTCGCAGAAGGCCTCTCCGGTGACGCCCGCCAGCACGGACGTATACGGCGTGCAGGTCAGCTCGGCATACCGGATCTGCTGGTCGGCCAGGTCGCGCGCCACCTCGTAGGTGAGCAGCCGCACGTCCTCGGGAGTCCTGACCAGGCCGACCACCGACAGGAACACCTCGATGAAGTGGGCGAAGTCGGTGAACGTGAAGAAGGCGCCCAGCTCGTCCGGGTCGCTCGGGACGCCCGCCGCCGGGTACTCCGCGGCGAGCTGGGCGACGACGCGCACCGGCGCCGAACCGACGTGATGGACGTGCAGCTCGGCCTTGGGCAGCTGGGCGATGAAATCGAGAAGCCGAGGCGTAGTCACCGGTCGAGCCTAAGACCCGCCGATTCGTCTGTTCCGCTCCGGTTCGCGCTGTACCGTCGAGGAGGGGTCACCTGACACGCCGGACGGCGGTCCGCCCCGTTGGGAGCTGGGATGCCAAGCCCACGAGCCGGTTTCACGTCCGCCACCGTCGTTCTCGCGGCTCTCGCTCTCGCGGCTCTCGCCCTCGCGGCACCCTCGATGGCAGTCACCGGAGCTCCGCACGCTGCGCTCGTGGGCAGGGACGCCGGAGTCTGGGCGAGCGTGACGACCGGTCGGTCCTCCTATGGCCACGCTGGTACCACGGACGGGTCGCACACGTGCGCGACCCGGACCGACGCCACGCTGTGGTGCTGGGGACGCAACGTCGAGGGTCAGCTCGGGCTCGGCGACCATCGGAACCGCTTCGCACCGAGCCAGGTGGACGCGGGCGCCGACTGGGCCTCCGTCGTCGCCGGCTACGACGGGACCTGCGCGATCCGGCGCGACCACAGCCTGTGGTGCTGGGGCGACGGCCGGGCCGACGTACCCGAGCAGCTCGGTGCGGGTGCCGACTGGTCATCAGTAAGCCTCGGACTCGACTTCGCCTGCGGGGTCAGGCTCGACCGGTCGCTGTGGTGCTGGGGAGGCAACCACGAGGGCCAGCTCGGACTCGGCGACACGACGCCCCGCAGCACTCCGGCTCGAGTCGGAGGGGCCGCTGACTGGTCGTCCGTCGCGGCCGGCTCCGCTCACGTCTGCGGTCTGCGGGCCGGCGGATCACTCTGGTGCTGGGGCGCCAACCTCGACGGACAGCTCGGGCTCGGGGACGACGAGTCGCGTGCCATCCCGACCCGGGTCGGCGCCGGCAGCGACTGGACACAGCTCGGAGTCGGGACGTCGTTTACCTGTGGCGTCAGGCGGGACCACGCGTTGTGGTGCTGGGGCAACAACGACACGGGCGACCTCGGCCTGGGAGACCTGACGTCGCGTGACGAGCCTGCCCACGTGGGCAGCCACGACGTCTGGCGCCAGGTCAGCGGAGGTCAGGGCCACAGCTGCGGAGTTCGCACCACAGGCTCCCTGTGGTGCTGGGGCGACAATGCCGGCGGCGATCTCGGCGTCGGCGACGGCGACCACCGGACCGTGCCTGCCCACGTCGGCTCGGGGTCGTCCTGGACGCGCGCCGGCGCGGGCGGCCTGCACTCCTGTGCGTTGACCCAGGACCGGTCCCTCTGGTGCTGGGGTGATCCGCAGTCCGGAGAGCTCGGGGTCGGCAACCGTACCGACCGGCACACCGTCCCGACCCAGGTCGGGCTCCCCAACCGGACGATCCCCCTCTCGGTCGAGCTCGCGTCAGTGAGTGCCGACGGACCCGCGGACGTCTGGGCGGTCGGCCACACCGAGCGGAGAGCCGTCCGGCGTACCTTCGTCGAGAGGTGGGACGGCTCGTCGTGGACGCGGTTGTCGAGTCCCAACCCCGGGACCAAGTCGAGCGGCCTCGCCGGCGTGGACGTCCTCTCCCCTACCGACGTCTGGGCCGTCGGCAGCTTCGAGCGGAAGCGGCACGAGCTGACACTCGTCGAGCACTGGGACGGGACCCGCTGGGCGCAGGTGGCCAGCCCGAGCCCGCGAGGGGAGAGCAGGTTGACGGCCGTCACCGCCATCTCGGCATCCGACATCTGGGCCGTGGGTGAAAGAACACTCCACGGGCGCACCACCCTCATCGAGCACTATGACGGAAAGCGGTGGTCGGTCGTAGCCGACCCGAACCGCGCCTGGGCGGAACGCGGGCTGGCAGCTGTCACCGCCGTCAGCCCGACCAACATCTGGTCCGTCGGCTCCGGCTTCGTCGACGAGGAGGCCGGGTCGCTCGCCCTGGCCGAGCACTCGAACGGCTCGAGATGGGGTGTCGTCCGGACCCAGCACCACGCGCCCTTCTTCGACCATCACCTCGGCGGCGTGAGCGCGGCCGCGCGGCACGACGTCTGGGCAGTGGGCGACCGGCAGGCCGCCGCCGGGCTCGAGGTGAGTCTCGTCGAGCACTGGGAAGGCGACCATTGGGACGTCGTACGGGCGCCGAGCCCCGGCGTCGGGAGCGGGACGCACCTCCGCGGAGTGAGCGCCCGGTCGAGCTCGGACGCCTGGGCGGCCGGGGACTACGACAACGGGCAGCAGGTCGAGGCCCTGCTGCTGCACTGGAACGGCACGGCGTGGACCAGGACCGCTGCGGCGAGTCCCGGACTCACCGTCGGAAGCCACCTCATGAGTGTCACTGCCCGCAGCAACAACGACGCGTGGGCGGTGGGGTGGTTCGACAGCGGAAGCAAGCACGTCGCCCTCGTGGAGCACTGGGACGGGTCGGCCTGGACGCGCTCCTGATTCGCTGCCCCGACCGGACACGACCCTGGCTCACGCTGATGCCGCCTCGGCCAGCACCTCGACGCGGTTGCCGTGCGGGTCATGGACATGGAAGCGACGGTAACCCGGGAAGTCGACGTCCCAGACGGCGTTGACCCCTGCCTGGGTGAGCCGGCGGGCCAGGCCGTCGAGGTCGGCCACGAGAAAGGCCGGGTGGGCCTTCCGGGCAGGCGTGAAGGGTTCTTCGACGCCGACGTGGAGCTCGTATCCTTCGCCGCGGAACCAGACACCGCCACGTCCGGCGAGAGCCATCGGCTTGTCGACCTCCGACAGGCCGAGCAAGCCGCCATAGAAGGCGCGCACGTCCTGCTCTCCACCCCGGGGGCAGCAGACCTGCACGTGGTGCAGCGCGGTCATCGCGACCGTCCCCCCTCGGCTGCGAGCTGCGCCACGACGAAGACGCGCCGAAACGGCAGCACAGTGCCGAACGGCTTCGGCGGGTAGGCCGCCCTCAGCAGCGCCTTGTACTCGGGCACGAAGCTGGCGCGCTGCTCGTCGCTCAGCGCCTGCAGCACCGGCCGGGCGCCGGTGCCCGAGATCCACCGGAAGACGGGGTCGTCACCTGTCAGCACATGGAGGTACGTCGTCTCCCAGGCCTCGACGCGCAGGCCCAGCTCGAGCAGGTCAGCGAGATAGACCTCCGGGCCGTCTGCGGCGGGTCTCTCCACCTGCGCGGTGGCGGCCGCGAAACGCGAGTCGGCCGCGAGCTCGTGCAGCAGCGCATGGCTGGGTTCGGCGAAGTTGCCCGGCACCTGGAAGGCGAGCCACCCCCCTGGTGCCAGCTGCTGCACCAGACTGGGGAGCAGGGCACGGTGCTCGGGAACCCACTGCAGGGTGGCGTTCGCGACGATGACGTCGACGGGCACGGATGCGTGCCACCCGGCCACGTCGGCGACCCTGAAGGACAGCCGTTCGCTCGCGTGCTCCGCTGCCCGCTCGATCATCTCGGGCGACGAGTCCAGGCCCTCGACGGTGGCGCTCGGCCATCGTTCGGCCAACGTCTTTGTCAGCTGCCCGGGGCCACACCCGAGGTCCACGACCCGCCCCGGGGAGGACGCGCCGACCCGCCGGGTCAGGTCGAAGAACGGCCGTGACCGCTCGTCGGAGAACTCCAGGTAGGTCGAAGGGTCCCAGGTGGTGGCATCCAGCATCCGTGTCTCTCCTGTAAGTATCTTGATATCAAGATACTTATCTTGTCAGCATGGTCCGCGGCCGTCAAGGCGGATTCTGCGGGCGCGGTCGGCACTACACTTCCCGCGTGAGCACGCCCCCGTCCGATGAGGTAGACCGACTGGTCGCCGCCTGGCAGCACGAGCGCCCGGACCTCGACACCAGCCCGATGCAGGTGCTGAGCCGGGTCACCCGACTGGCGCGGCACCTCGACCTCGCCCGCCGGGAGGCGTTCGCGGCCCACGAGCTGGAGACGTGGGAGTTCGACGTGCTCACGGCCCTGCGGCGCTCCGGGGCGCCGTATCAGCTGTCGCCCGGCCGACTGCTCCGAGAGACCATGGTCACGTCCGGCACCATGACCAACCGCGTCGACCGACTGGCCACCAAGGGCCTGGTGGTGCGGATGCCCGACCCCGATGACCGACGCGGCGTCCTGGTGCGGCTGACCCACGACGGGCGGGTCAGGGTGGACGCGGCGCTCGAGGGACTGCTCGAACAGGAACGTCAGCTTCTCGACGCGCTGTCGACAGCACAGCGAGTCTCGCTGGCCGCGATGCTGCGCACGGTGGTGTCCCCGTTCGACGACGAAGCCACCTGAGACTCCGTCCGTGACGTCCCGCCTCATCGGCGAAGCGCCGGCGGTCGCCAGCCGCTGGTCGCCCGTGGCGGCCTACGCCTTGGTCAGCGCGGCCAACCAGATGCTGTGGCTCACCTACGCCCCCATCACGACCGACGCGGCCCGCCACTACGGTGTCTCGACGTCGGCGATCGGCTGGCTCGCGGAGATCTTCCCGTTGCTCTACGTCGTGCTGGCGCTGCCGACCGGACGGGTCATCGACCGGTGGCTGCGCGGTGGTCTGGGCACGGGAGCCGCCCTTACCGCCCTCGGAGCCCTGGTCCGGCTGCTCGGCGACGACTATCTGCCCGTGCTGCTCGGCCAGCTGCTCGTCGCCGTCGCGCAGCCATTCGTGCTCAACTCCCTGACGAAGCTCTCCCGCTGCTACCTCCGCACCCCCCACCGACCGATCGGCATCGCGCTCTCGTCCGCCGGGATCTTCACCGGAATGGTGCTGGCGCTGCTGACTGGCACGATCGCCGGCGTCGAGCACCTCGGCGCGCTGTTGGCCTTCCAGGCGGTGTTCGCCGTACTCGCGGCCGGCTGGCTCGGGGCGACCCTGCTGCGGCCAGGCGACCAGGTCGACCTCGAACCGGCGCCCGAGGCGGGCGCCCTGCGCTCTGTTGTCGCCAACCGCCCGGTCGTCCTGCTGGTGCTGCTGGCGGTGAGCGGGTTCGGGGTGTTCGTGGCCCTCACGACGTGGCTCCAGGCCCTCCTGGAGCCCGCCGGAGTGTCGGAGTCCGGCGCCGGCACCCTGCTCCTCGTCATGGTGCTGGCCGGGGTGCTGGGCTCGGCCACGTTGCCCGCGCTCATCGCGCGCCATCATGCCGAAGCGCGCTTCATCGGGTTCTCGGTGGTCGTCGGGGCGCTCTGCCTCTGCTGGCTGGCAGCCGGGCCGGGCCTGGTGGCGGCGCTGCCGGCCGTCGCGCTGCTGGGAGTGCTGCTGCTCACCGACCTGCCGCTCATCCTGGAGCTCGTCGAGCGACGCTCGGGCGAGTTCGCGGGGATGGCGACGGCCGTCCTCTGGCTGGCCGGAAACCTGGGCGGGCTCGTGCTGGCCCTCGTCGTGCAGGCGCTCGTGCCATGGCCCGCCGTCGGCTTCCTCGTGATGGCGGCCGCCCTGCTGGCCGCGCTTCCCGTGCTGGCGCGGCTCCGCCGTACCCTCACCACCACCGTCGCGGGCCTGCCCGGCTAGCCGATCCCACTCAAGCTCCAGGGCTCACGGGGCCGCCTCGGCAGCCTCGAGCCAGGCACTCTCCAGCTCGTCGCGTTCCTCCGACAACGTCGCGACCTCCGCGTCGAGCTCGGCCAGCCGGACGTAGTCGCTGGCGTGCGCCGCCATCTGGTCGTGCAGGTCGGCGATCGCCGCTTCGACCCGGGTGAGCCGGCGCTCCAGTCGCGCGAGGTCCTTGGTCGCGGCGCGTCTCGCCGCGGCGCCGTTGTCGCTGGACGATGACGAGGCGAGGACCTGATGCCGGGCGGCCGGCCGGGCCGCGAGACCGGCGGCCCGACGCGCGAGATATTCCTCCACACCCCCCGGCAGCATGACCAGAGACCCGTCACCGAGCAAGGCCCACACGGTGTCACACACGCGCTCGAGGAAGTAGCGGTCGTGGGAGACGACGACCAGGGTCCCTGGCCACCCGTCGAGGAAGTCCTCGACGACGTTGAGGGTGTCGATGTCGAGGTCGTTGGTCGGCTCGTCGAGCAGCAGCACGTTCGGCTCCCGCAGCAGCAGTCGCAGCAGCTGGAGGCGACGCCGCTCGCCGCCCGACAGATCCCCGATGCGCGCGGTCAGCCGGTCGCCGGTGAAGCCGAAGCGCTCGAGCATCGCAGCAGCACTGAGCTCACGGCCGTCGGCGGCCGTGGCCACCCGCGTGATCTCCTCCACCGAGCCGAGCACTCGCTGGGTGGTGTCCAGGTCACCCAGCTCCTGGCTGAGATGGGCGAGCGAGACCGTCCGGCCGCGGCGCAGCCGCCCACTGTCGGGGCGGTCGTCACCGGCGAGCACCGACAGGACAGATGTCTTGCCGGAGCCGTTCACGCCGATCAGCCCGATGCGGTCGCCCGGCCCGATGCGCCAGGTGGCGTGGTCCACCAGCGTCCGGTCGCCGCGGACCACCGTGGCGTCCTCGAGGTCGAGGACATCTCTGCCGAGCCGGGCGGTCGCGAACCGGTGCAGCTCGACGCTGTCCCGCGGGGCGGGCTCGTCGGCGATCAGGGCCTGTGCCGCGTCGATCCGGAACCGCGGCTTCGACGTTCGCGCCGGCGGTCCACGGCGCAGCCAGGCGAGCTCTTTGCGCACCAGGTTCTGCCGCCTCGACTCCGAGGATGACTCCTGGCGTTGTCTCTCGGCCCGTGCGAGCACGTACGCCGCATAGCCCCCGTCGTAGCTGTCGACGCTCGCGTCGTGGACTTCCCACGTCGTGGTGCACACGGCGTCGAGGAACCAGCGGTCGTGGGTGACCACGACGAGCGTGATGTCACGACTGACCAGGGCGTCGGCGAGCCACGCGACCGCCTCGATGTCCAGGTGGTTCGTCGGCTCGTCGAGCAGCAGCAGGTCGACATCCGTCAGCAGCAGCGCGGCGAGAGCGACACGGCGGCGTTCCCCGCCGGACAACCCGGCGACGTCACGGCCGAGCGTGATGCCGGCGAGCAGATGCTCGACGACACCCCTCGCCTTCGGGTCCGCCGCCCACTCGTGCTCGGCTCGACCACCGAGAACGACGTCGGTGACCGAGGCGAGCGGGTCGAGCTCGTCGTGCTGCGCCAGCATCGCCACCCGGAGCCCGCGGTTGCGCGTCACCCGCCCGCCATCGGGCAGCTCGAGGCCGGCAAGGATGCGCAGCAGGGTCGTCTTCCCGTCCCCGTTGCGTCCCACCACGCCGACGCGGTCCCCGCGCTGGACGCCGAGACTCACGTCATCGAGGATCGGGCGGACCCCGAATGCCTTGGAGACCGCATCGCAGCTGACCAGGTTCACCAGCGTCGGGACCGGTTCATGTGATGATCCGAGCGCCGGAAACCGGCCCGCTGGCGCGCTGCACCGAGCTGCACAGCCCGGATCCGGAGAGCGCGACCGCGAGATCCACTGCATGGTCGGCATCCGACGCGAGGAAGAGACAGGTGGGACCGGAGCCGGACACCAGGGACCCGAGCGCGCCGTACTCCTCGCCGAGCTCGAGCGTCCGGTTCAGGGCCGGCCGGAGGCGGATCGCCGCAGCCTGCAGGTCGTTGTGCATCGCCGGGCCGACGGCATAAGGGTCCCCGCTCCGCAGTGCCGCCATCAGGCTCTCGGGAACCTGCGGCGGGGCCACGCGCGTCCCGGAGATCTCGCGCATCTTGTCGAGCTCGGCGTAGACGACCGGGGTGGCCAGCTCACCGTCGGCATAGGCCAGCACCCAGTCGTAGGAGCCGCGAGACAGCACCGAGGTGAGCGCCTCCCCATGGTTGGTCCCGACGGCGGTCCCGCCGGCGAGGCAGAACGGAACGTCGCTGCCGAGCTCCCGGGCCAGCGCGAGCAGGTCGTCGCGACTGGCGCCGGTGCCCCACAACGCGTCGCAGGCGACGAGTGCGGCTGCGGCGTCGGTGCTGCCACCCGCCAGGCCGCCCGCGACAGCGATCGTCTTGTGGATGCTCAAGGCGACGCCGGCCGCGACGTCGAACGTCTTCGCCAGCCGCCGGGCGGCCTGCACGGCGAGGTTCGACTCGTCGGTGGGGACCCGCCAATGGCCCTCGCCCGTCACGGTCACCGAGATGGCGCCAAGCTCGTCCGACGGTCGCGCCTTGAGCTCGTCATAGAGCGAGATCGCGTGATAGATCGTGGCGACCCGGTGGTAGCCGTCGGCGTCCGTCGTACCCACGCTCAGGCCGAGGTTGACCTTCGCCGGGCTGCGCACGGTGACAGCGGACGGACTCACGAGGACAGGCTACGTGGCGGCGAGCGAGTCGGCGATCCGCGCGAAGTCCGCGATAGTGAGGCGTTCGGCGCGGGCGGTGGCATCGACATCGGCGGCTGCCAGCAACTCGCCGGCCGCCCGCGGCGCCGCGAGCGCCGCCAGCGACGACCGCACCATCTTGCGGCGCTGCCCGAAAGCCGCGTCCACGACCTCGAAGACCCGCTCGCGGGTCGAGGTCGACGCCGGTGGATCGCACCGCTCCATCGCCACCAGGGCCGAGTCGACCCGAGGGGTGGGCCAGAAGACAGTCCGGCCGACGTGTCCGACCTTGCGAACGGAGGCAAACCACGCCAGCTTGACGCTGGGCACGCCGTAGACCCGCGAGCCGGGTCCGGCCGCAAGCCGGTCAGCGACCTCGAGCTGCACCATGACGAGGGCGCGCCGCAGCGTCGGAACGGTGGCCCAGAGGTGCAGAAGCACCGGCACCGCGACGTTGTAGGGGAGGTTCGCGACGAGTGCCGTGGGAGCCGAGCCGATCGGCGCCACCATGGCGTCGCCCGCGACGACGGTCAGCGCACCGAGCTGGGCTGGGGCATACTCGCCGACGGTCTCGGACAGCCCGGCTGCCAGCACGGCGTCGACCTCGACCGCTTCGACCCGGGCGCCCGCTGAGAGCAGACCGAGGGTGAGGGACCCGAGACCTGGCCCGACCTCGAGCACCTGCTCGCCGTCGGCAACCCCGGCCGCGGCGACGACCCGACGTACGGTGTTGGCATCGATGACGAAGTTCTGCCCGCGCTGCTTGGTCGGCGTGACCCCGAGCCGGTGCGCCAGCAGACGAACATCCGCCGGCCCCAGCAATCTGGGACCGGCGGATGCCGAAGGCGCGGTCATTGCCCGCCTGTCATGGTGTGGGTCAGACGCCGGCCTGGACCGAGCACACCGGCCAGGCGCCCCAGCCCTGCGCGGCCTGGACCCGCTCGGCGATGGCGATCTGCGCATCGCGGCTCGCGAGGTTCGCGGTCGGTGCGTAGGAGCCGCCGCCGTAGGCCAGCCACGTGCTGGAGCTGAACTGCAGCCCGCCGTAGTAGCCGTTGCCGGTGTTCGTCGCCCAGTTGCCGCCCGACTCACAAGCAGCGATGGCGTCCCAGACGGAGCCGCTCGGGGTCGACGACGTGGAGCTCGAGGAACTCGACGACGTCGACGTGGAGGACTGGACCGGCGCCGGGGCCTGGGTCCCGTGGATCTCGATGCGGGAGACCGGCGAGGTCACGTGGACCCGCTTGACGATGCGCTTGGAGTGGACGTGGCCGTTGGTTCCGCTGATCGCGTAGGTCACCTTGTCGGTGCCACTGTGACCAGCGCGCTCGACCTTGACCTGCCCCTGCGGAAGGCTGCTGTCGTCCTTGACGATCGTGCCGTAGCCGATTGACACGGTTGCGGTGTGGAAGGTCTTGAAGACCCGGGTGACGACGACCTTGCTGCCGCTGGCGATCGGCTTCTTCAGCGCCGGGCTCACGGTGTCGTTCTTGTCCAAGTGCACGTGCAGGTCGACCAGAGCCTCGCCGACCGTCAGGCCGGTGGTGGTGACCTTCGTGGCCTTCTGCGGACCGACCTTCAGGGTGACCTGCTTGGGCGTCTTGATCGACACCGCCAGGCCCTTCCGGCTGATGAACGTCGACCGGCTGGTGGACAGGTCAGCGCCGGTGGCGACCCGCTCGCCGATCTGGGAGAGCGCCGAGCTCACGGTGGTGGCGGTCGTCCAGTACGTCTTCTTCTGGCCGTCGACCGTCAGCTTGAGCGGGCGGCCGTAGGCCACCGCGATGCGAGTCCCGCTGGTCACCTTCGTGGTGAGAGCCGGGGCGACGGCGTCGTGGGGGCCGACGGTGATGTGCTGGTCCTTGAGTACCGCGGCGACGGTATCGGCTGAGGTGGAGATGGTTTTGGCCTTGCCGTCAACGGCAACGGTCACGGAAACTGAATGCTTGCTGCCGGCGTAGGCAATCGTTCCGGCCGTCGCGGCCACAACGAGAGCGGCCGCCAGACCTGCAAGGGCGATCTTCTTCGACACAATGCTCCAAAGGTGGGACTTCCCGGATTCACAGCGACTGGTGCGTCCGCGAGGTGGGGGGTCACGCGGGCTACTGCTGTCCGGCCAACAAGTTCACGACCCTGCCAGGACATCGCGCAGAACGCAAAATAATCTCAGGAAACCTGCCTCATAAGGCGACTTCGTTCACCTGAGTCACAGAGACCACAGGATCTCTGACCTGCCTCTGTGTGAAAACGCTAGGAAACAAGGGTGAGTCACGTCACAGGGGCTCAGCGGATCAGCCCCATGAACCGCCAAAAGCGACATCTGTGTTGAAGTCCAAGGCTGTGCATAACTCGGCCAGGTCGTCGCCTCGCACCTCGGCCATCGCTCGCACCGTTGTCGGCACCAGGTACGACGCGTTCGGCCGGCCCCGGTGTGGCATCGGAGCCAGGAAGGGCGCGTCGGTCTCGACGAGGATCCGGTCGCGAGGCGCCAGCTTGAGGGCATCCCGGAGACTCTGGGCGTTCTTGAAGGTCACCGTGCCGGCGAACGACAGGAAGGCGCCGCGGTCGAGACAGGACCGCGCAAAGTCGACGTCTCCGGAGAAACAGTGCAACACCGTTCGTTCCGGCATGCCAACCCGATCCAGCATGGCGAGCACCTCGTCATGGGCGTCCCGGTCGTGGATCACGAGCGTCTTGTCCAGCCGTTTGGCCAGCTCGATGTGAGCGACGAACGAGCGTCGCTGGGCCTCCACACCCTCCGGACCGGTTCGATAGTTGTCGAGGCCGGTCTCGCCGATCGCCCGCACCCGCTCGCTCGACGAGGCGAGCCGCTCGATCTCGGCAAGCCCGTCGTCCAAACCTCCAGCGAGGTCGAGCTTCGGCGCCTCGTTCGGGTGGATCGCCACCCCGGCCACGATCGCGTCGTGGCGCTCCGCCGTCTCCACTGCCCAGCGGGCACCGGGCAGGTCGCAGCCGATCTGGACGATCCGTGGCACTCCGACCTGGGTGGCGAGGGCGAGCGCATCCGCCGGCTCCAGCCAGCCCTCGCCGTCCTCGATGTCGAGATGACAGTGGTTGTCGACCACCGGCACCGGAAGGGGCTCCGGAAGCGGGGGCCGCGAGATGTCGCGCCGTTTGCCGAACTCGTCGTTGACCCGCGACCGTGTCGGTCCGGTCACTCCGTGTCCTCCGCGAGCCTCGGGAAGAGCGAGGCGCCCTTGGTCAACTGGGTGCCGGGGGGAAGCTGACCCCAGCGTCCGGCATCGCCGATCCGCTGGCGGGCAAGCGGCCCCAGGACCTCCGCGCCGAGGGACTCCCACAGCAGCGCACTCGCCTTGGGCATCACCGGATTGTGCAGGACAGCAACGGCACGCAGCGATTCGGCAGCCGAGTAGAGAATCGTCGCGAGGCGTGCCCGTGCTTCGTCGGACGGGTCTTTCGCAACGTGCCAAGGCTCTTGATGTGTGATGTAGGCATTGACAGCGCCGACGAAGTCGGCGACCGCCGAGATGGCATCGCTGATCGCGACTCGGTCGATCGCTGACTCGGCCGTCGAGACTGCGGTCTGAAGGGCAGCTGCCAGGTCGCGCTCCGCGTCGCCCACCTCCGTCGGCTCGGGGAGAACGCCGTCGAAGTACTTCACCACCATGGCGGCCACCCGTGACGCGAGATTGCCGAGCCCGTTGGCGAGCTCGTTGGTGTAGACGGCGCTCATGTGCTCCCACGAGAAGGAGCCGTCGGAGCCGAAGCTGATGGTCTTCATGAAGTAGTAGCGGTAGGCGTCCGATCCGAAGTGGTCGGTGACGACCTCAGGCGCGATCGCGGTCGCCTTCGACTTGCTCATCTTCTGCCCGCCGACGAGAAGCCAGCCGTGTGCGAACACCTGCCGGGGCACGTCGACGCCGGCCGCCATCAGCATGGCGGGCCAGATAACCGCATGGAACCGCAGAATGTCCTTGCCTACAAGGTGAATGTCTGCGGGCCAGCGCTTGTCGAAGGTCTCCTTGTCTACGCCCCAGCCCGCGGCTGTGGCGTAGTTGAGCAGCGCGTCGATCCAGACATAGAAGACCTGAGACTCGTCCCATGGCACCGGAATCCCCCAGGCGAAGCTCGACCTGCTGATCGAGAGGTCCTGCAGTCCTTGCCTGACGAAGGAGACCACCTCGTTTCGCGCCGACTCCGGCTGGACGAACTCGGGATGGCTCTCGTAGAGGTCGAGCAACCGGTCGGCGTACCGCGACATCGCGAAGAAGTAGTTCGCCTCACTCACGGTCTCGAGCGGCGTGTGATGGATCGCGCACACCTCGACGCCACTCTCGTCGATCTCGATGTCTGCAGGGAGCTTGAACTCCTCACAGCCAACACAGTAAGGGCCCTCGTAGCGCCCTTCGTAGACATCTCCCGTCTCCCTGACCCGGGTCCAGAACTCCTGCACCTGCGCCGTGTGAGCCGGGTCCGTCGTACGGATGAACTGGTCGTTGGCCACGTCGATCGTCTCGAGGACGGGACGCCAGGCGGTGTCGACGAGATGGTCGGTCCACTCCTGGGGCGACATGTCGTTCTCCTCGGCCGCCCGCATGACCTTCTGGCCGTGCTCGTCGGTGCCGGTGAGATACCAGACGTCCTCGCCACGCTGGCGGTGCCACCGGGTGATGACGTCACCCGCGACCGTGGTGTAGGCACTGCCGATGGAGGGCGCGGCCGTCACGTAGTAGATCGGCGTCGTGACGTAGAACGCCTTCGTCGGGGTGTCAGCCATGTCGTCAATCCTAGTGAGACCGTCGAGCAGGTTTACCGGTGACCGGCCTCGTAGACGGATCGACGGGGCAGCCCGGTCCGGGCCGCCACCGCGGCGACGGCGTCCTTCCGCGACATGCCTTCGGACACCGCCTCGTCGATGAGCGCTCGGAGGGCATCCTCGTCGGGAGCCTCGTCCGAGGAGGTGTCGGCTCCAGCCACGACGAGAGTGACCTCGCCCCGCACGTCGCCGGCGGCCCAGGTCGCCAGCTCACCGAGACCGCCGCGGCGTACCTCCTCGTAGGTCTTCGTGAGCTCGCGACACACAGCGGCAAGTCGCTCGTGGCCGAACGCCGTGGCCATCGCGTCGAGCGTCGCGCGAGTCCGATGCGGTGACTCGAAGAAGACCATCGTGCGCTGCTCGGTCGTCAGGCCCGCCAACCGCCGGGACCGTTCCCCCGTCTTGCGCGGCAGGAACCCTTCGAAGCAGAAGCGGTCGGCTGGCAGCCCTGACACCGCGAGTGCGGTGAGCACGGCCGACGGCCCGGGGACCGAGGTCACCTGAACACCCGCCTCGATGGCGGCGGCCACCAGGCGATAGCCGGGATCGGAGACGCTCGGCATCCCGGCGTCGGTCACGAGCACGACGCGGCCACCTGCGACCATGGCCTCGACGAGCGCCGGGGTCCGCTCCCGCTCGTTCCCCTCGAAGTAGGACACGACCTTGGCTCGCACGGTGACACCGAGGTCGGCGGCCAGCCGGCGGAACCGGCGGGTGTCCTCGGCGGCGACGATGTCCGCCTCCGCGATCTCTCGCGCCAGTCGGGGCGAGGCGTCCTCGGTCCGGCCGATCGGCGTACCCGCGAGCACCAGCGTCATACCCGTGATCATGACAGCCGAGACGGCTGACCGGCGCGCCGGCGACCGGACCGCGGCTCCGCCGGGCCGCTCCGTACCATGGGCCCGTGTCGACGACCCTGGAGCCCACGGAGCGCGGGCTGCTCGGACACACGGTCGATGGAAGCACGCTGCCGCCGGTACGCCGCCGGTTGATGCCGCTGCATTTCCGGGGGAGCATGGCGTGGGGGTGGTACGCGCCGCTTCTCGTCACGCTGTTCGTCGGCATCTTCCAGTTCTGGGGCCTCGCGACACCCCACAAGATCACCTTCGACGAGACGTACTACGCCAAGGACGCCTACTCACTCCTCATCAAGCACTACGCGTCCGCGTTCGTCGACAATCCGGACACCCCGAAAGTCAACGAAGCCGACTCGATCATCAACTCGGGTTCGACGAAGGGCATCTTCGCGGCCGCACCCAACATGGTGGTGCATCCCGAGGTTGGCAAGTGGATGATCGCCTTCGGTGAGTGGATCTTCGGGCTGACGCCGTTCGGCTGGCGGTTCTCGTCAGCGGTCGTCGGGACGCTGATGATCCTCGTGATGTGCCGGCTCGTCCGCCGGCTCACCGGGTCGACGATGCTGGGATGTGTTGCGGGGCTGTTGCTCGGCTTCGACGGGCTGCACTTCGTCATGTCACGCTTCGCGCTGCTCGACATCTTTCTCGCCTTCTGGCTGCTGTGCGCCGCCCACTGCCTCGTCGCCGACCGGGACTGGGGCCGGCTCAAGCTCGCACGTCAGTTCGAGACGTCACCCCAGCGAAGCCGTTGGGGGTTCGGTCCGGTCCGCGGGCTGATTCTGCGGCCATGGCGGGTCGCGGCCGGCGTCTGCTTCGGGCTGGCATGTGGCACGAAATGGAGCGGGGTGTTCGTCCTCGCCGGGATGGGCCTGCTGATGTGGGCATGGGACAGCGGGCTGCGCCGCGCCGTCGGCGTGCGCTGGGCGCCGCTGAAGTCGCTCATCGCCGACGAGCTCCCGGCGTTCTTCACGCTCCTGTTGGTGGCCTTCGTCGTCTACGTCTCGACCTGGATGGGCTTCCTGACCCATGCCCAGAAGTTCGAGGACGCGTTCGGCCAACCGTCGGGCAGCTCACCCGGCTGGAGCTCCGTCAACGACTTCGGCGGCCACCCGCACGGAGACATCGAAGGGGCGCTGCACGACCTCGACATCCTGTGGAACTACCACCGGGCGGTCTACGCCTTCCATACCGGCACCTACATCAACGAGGCCACCCATCCCTTCCAGTCCAACCCCGGCGGCTGGCTGCTCCTCAACCGTCCGCTCGGGATCGACGCGGTAAGCGGTGGGCCATCCGAGGTGCCGGGCTGCCCGGTCGGCGGCACCTGCGTCCGGCAGGTGCTGGCCATCGGTACGCCGGTCCTGTGGTGGGGCGGGGTCATCGCCCTCATCATCGGGCTCGGCTACTGGCTGACCCGCCGCGACTGGCGTTTCGGGCTGCCGATCGTGGGCGTGCTGACGGGGTGGCTGCCCTGGTTCCGTTACGACCAACGACCGATCTTCTTCTACTACGCCGTGGCGATCGTCCCGTTCACGGTGATCGCCGTGACGCTCGTCCTCGGCAAGATGCTCGGCCGAGCCGACGCGAGCCAGCGACGCCGACTCGTCGGCGTGCTCTCCGTCGGCGCCTTCTTCTTCCTCGTCGCGGCCAACTTCGCCTACTTCTATCCGATCCTCACCGACGGCCTGCTCTCGAACCGCGCCTGGAACGACCGGATGTGGCTCACCCACTGGATCTGACCGCCGAGCCGTCATGTTCTTCCCGCCCAACCGTCATGTTCTTACCGCCCAACCGTCACCTTCTTCCCGCCCAACCGTCATGTTCTTACCGCCCAACCGTCACCTTCTTACCGCCCAACCGAGCCGCCGGCCGGAGCAGTACGCCGCGCGGCCGTCGTACCAGGAAGAACCTGACGGCTCGACCGCAAGAACCTGACGGCTCGACCGCAAGAACCTGACGGCTCGACCGGAAGAACCTGACGGCTCGACCGGAACAACCTGACGGCTCGACCGGAAGAACCTGACGGCTCGACGGGTCTGGCAGGCTGAGATCGTGAGCGACGACGCCGAGCGAGTGCGGGTGGCCGTTTACCGCAGCTTCGCCGCCCACGGCGCGGTCGGGACTCCCGCCCA
Source organism: uncultured Actinomycetota bacterium (assembly GCA_963820035.1). GTDB lineage: Bacteria > Actinomycetota > Actinomycetes > Propionibacteriales > Nocardioidaceae > JAWWPG01. The sequence continues at coordinate 1,122,348 of CAWFYK010000002.1, forward strand.
GCTCGCCTCCACCCTGGATCTCGAGGAACGCGAGGTCCGCGAACGGCTGCAGGAGCTGGCCCGCCGGCGGCATGTCGTGCTCGGCCCCGATGACGCCGTGGTGATGGCCCACCCGTTCGCAGCGGTCCCGCTGGGATTCTCCGTGATGGGAAGCCGGACCCTCTGGTGGGGCGGCTGTGCCTGGGACTCCTTCGCCCTCCCGCATCTGCTGCGCGAGGAACCCGATGTGCTGGTGGCGACCCGTTGCCCGGCGTGCGACCGTCCGCACGCCTGGGTGGTCGACCGGCATCGGCCGCCGAACGGCGACCAGGTGGCGCACTTCCTGGTGCCGACGTCGAGGATCTGGGACGACGTGGTGCACAGCTGCGCCCATCAGCGGCTGTTCTGCGACGAGCGGTGCGTCGATGCCTGGCTTACCCGGTCGGGCAACCAGCGTGGCTACGTCATGACGCTCGAGACCCTCTGGAGGCTCGCCGCCGGCTGGTACGACGGCCGCCTCGACCCTGGCTACGAACGACGCGACCCCACCACCGCGTTGGACTACTTCCGGCAGGTCGGCCTCACCGGCCCGTTCTGGGGGCTGTGAGACACCAGGCACGGCTCAGCGCAGCGCCGACTCCACAATGAGGGCCGACGTCGGCAGGTTGGACAGGTCGTCGTCGACCAGCACCACATCCCGCCCAGCCGCGTCCAGCAGGCTCGTGGCGATGCTTGCCCGGTAACCACTGAGACAATGCACCCAGATGCGCTCGTCGGTGGGCACCTCCCGGATGCGAGCCGCCAGCTCCGGCAACGGAATGCTCATCGACCCGGGCAGGGCACCATCGGCGCGTTCGTCGGTCCGACGTACGTCGAGCACCCGCACGTCGCCGGCGGCAAGCAGGTCGGCGAACGAAGCAACCGGGTAGGTCCGCAGCTCCAACCCGCCGGCGAGCTCGGCGACGGGCTCGGTCGTCGCACCCGCAGGTCGGTCGATGCCGATCCGCGACAGCTGGCGCTGCGCCTCGGCGACCTCGTCGGCGTCCGCGCCGATCAAGGTCAGCGCGGCTCCCCACGGGATCAGCCAGCCCAGGTAGGTGGTGAACGAGTCGGAGAGCTCGAAGCCGAGCGTCCCCGCGAGATGCGACGCGGCGAAGACACGGCGGGCCCTCAGGTCGACCACCCACTCGCCGGCATGGATCCGGCGAGCCAGCTCGACGGCATCCACCGGCTCGGGCGGCGTCAGGTCGGCGGCCCCGAGACCCTCGCGGTTGAGCAGTCCCATGTGCGCGTAGTAGGCGGGGTACGCCGTCAGCCCGGCGACGAGCGCGTCGACGAACTCGTCCTCGTCGGTCGTCACGAACGCCGCGTTACGCCGCCGCTCGGCCGCCAGGGTCGACGTGTCCTCGACGATCGCCGGCCCAGACGAGCAGAAGCTCCCGAACCCGTGCGTCGGGTAGAGCACGGCGTCGTCGGGAAGCAGCGCAGCGAGCCGACGCACGGAGCGGTACTGCGCGTGCGCCAGCGGTCGGGTCTGCGCCGCAGAGATCAGGTCGGTGCGTCCCACGCTGCCGAACAGCAGCGAGCCGCCGGTGAAGACGGCCGGTGGGCCATCACCCGTTCGGTCGGTGACGACGTACGCCGCGTGTCCCTCCGTGTGCCCGGGAGTCTCGACCACGGTCACCATCAGGGTGCCGGCCTCGAGCACCTCACCGTCGACGACGGGCCGGCGCTCCATCGCCACATCCTCCTTCTGCGGAACGACATACGTCGCCCCGGTCAGCTCCGCCAGCGCGTAGCCGCCGGTCACGTAGTCGTTGTGCCGGTGGGTCTCACAGACGAGGCGCGTCTCGACGTCGAGATCCGTGAGGACCTTCAATATCCGGTCGAGGTCACGCTGCGGGTCGACGACGACCGCGAAGGACCCGTCGGACACCACATAGCTCCGGTCCCCCAGCTCCGGGGTCTCCACCACGTCAACGCGCATGACAGCCCTCCTGCATCACGGTCCCAGTCTCCCACCGGGTAGTGACTCAGCGTCGGCATTGCTGGACCATGGAGTGTGACATCCGACTACCCCGCCATCCAGACTCCCGTCAACCACGTCGAGCCGGTGCCTCGCCGGATCAGAGCTCTCGTCGGCGGTCGAACCGTGCTCGACACCACCAAGGCAATGTATGTCTGGGAGTGGCCTTCGTTCCCGATGTACTACGTGCCGCGGTCCGATGTCGAGGCAGACGTCCTCGTCGACGAGGGGCTCACCCTCGACTCCGGGCGAGGAGTCGCCAAGGTGCACGCGCTCAAGGTAGGTGACCTGCATCGGAAGAACGCCGCCCTGGTGTTCGACACCTCCCCCGTGGCGGGCCTCGACGACACCGTCCGCTTCGAGTGGTCGGCGCTGGACGCGTGGTTCGAGGAGGACGAGCAGGTCTTCGTGCACCCTCGCGACCCTTATACGCGGGTGGACGCGATCCGGTCGACCCGCCTGGTGACCGTCGAGGTCGACGGCGTCGAGCTGGCGTCGTCACGCTCGCCGATCATGGTCTTCGAGACCGGTCTGCCGACGCGCTACTACCTGAACCGCACCGATGTCGACCTGGAGCGTCTCGAGCCGAGCCCGATCCAGACGTCCTGTCCCTACAAGGGAACGACGACGGGCTACTGGTCCGCCAAGGTTGGCCGCTTCCGACACGAGAACATCTGCTGGACCTATGGCTTCCCCACCCGCGAGCTGCAGCCCATCGCGGGGCTGATCGCCTTCTACAACGAGAAGGTCGACATCACCCTGGACGGCGTGCGCCTGCCGCGACCACGCACGCACTTCGCGTAGCGTCGGGCCACGACCCACAATGTCCGAGGAAGTACGCCGATGAGTGTCGTCGCCGACATCCTGGTGGCAGTCGTGGCCGTGCTGCACCTGGGCTTCGCCTACCTCGAGATGGTGCTTTGGAAGACGCCACGCGGCCAGACCGCGTTCGGCACCACGCCGCAACAGGCCGAGGACACCGCCGTCCTCGCCGCCAACCAGGGCCTCTACAACGTGTTCGTGGCTTTCGGTCTGCTCTGGGGGCTGGTCGCGAGCGGTTCCGCAGGGTTCCAGTTCCGATGTGTCTTCCTCGGGTTCGTCGTGGTTGCGGGCGTGTTCGGTGCGCTGACCGTGTCCCGCAGGATCCTCGTCGTACAGGCCGTCCCCGGCGCGGCTGCCCTCGTCTTCGTGCTGCTCAGCCACTGACGGCGAAGCGGACCGGGACAGCCGATCGTGAGGTCTCACGATGTGGGCCTGGCGTCCGAGCCTCTGACCGGCCGACTGTCAGGATCGTGGCATGCAGCAGGACACCGACGAGGTCGTCATCGTCGCTATGACCGCAGCCCACTGGCCCGACGTCGAGGCGATCTACGCCGCGGGCATCGCTACCGGCAACGCCACGTTCGACCCCGAGCCGCCGTCGTGGCAGCGCTTCGACGCCACCAGGCTCCCCGGTCACCGACACCTCGCGGTCGACCCGTCGGGGAAGCTGCTCGGCTGGGCCGCAGCGACGACAGCCTCCGACCGTTGCGCCTACGCCGGCGTCGTCGAACACTCGGTCTATGTCGACCCGGACGCCAGGGGCCGCGGCATCGGCAGGCGGTTGCTCGAAGCACTCGTCGACTCCACCGAGCAGGCCGGCATCTGGACGCTGCAGTCCAACATCTTCCCCGACAACCGGGCCAGCCTGGCGGTCCATGCCGCAGTCGGGTTCCGCGTCGTCGGGATCCGCGAGCGGGTCGGGAAGATGACCTACGGTCCCTGGTCGGGCCAGTGGCGTGACGTCGTAGCGGTCGAGCGGAGAAGTCCGACTGTCGGATAGGTGGGCTCTGCGGCGATGGAAGCCCTGCAACAGCACGAGATCTCCGAGTCGCACCATCGCACCCTCAACCCGTTCAATCCGCTTGCTTGCATTCGTCTGGTCCGCTCACGCACAAAAGACCGCTCGCCCAGTCGGACCAATCCGCACGGTCGCATCTAGATATCCCACGTCCCTAACTTGTCAAGCGGCGCGTTGTTGGGGGTGGTCGGTGCGGTGTGCCCAGGCGATGGTTTCGTCGTAGAGGCTGTGGTGTGTGAGGCAGCCGTGCAGGATGCCGACGAGTCGGTTGCCGAGGGTTCGTAGGGCGGCGTGGTGGGTATCACCGGCCGCCCGGCGGGTGTCGTAGAAGGCGCGGGCTCCTGGGGAGGCGCTGAGTGCGGCGAAGGCCCATAGGTAGATCGCGTCGGCCAGTCGCCGGTTGCGGATGTAGCGGGCGACGACGATGCGTTTGGTGCCGGAGGCTCGGGTGATCGGTGCCATGCCGGCGTAGTTCTTGCGAGACTTGGCATCGGGATAGCGGTTCGGTTCGTCACCGAACTCGCCGAGCACCCGGGCGCCGAGGATGGTCCCTAGTCCTGGCAGGGAGCGGATCACCTCGGCGTCCGGGTGCGACTCAAAACCCGTCGCCAATTCGGCTGCGAGGGCGTCGATCTGGGTGTTCAGGGTGTCGATCACGGCGACCGTCGACGCGACCGAGGCACCCATCGCCGCCGAGATCACCGCCGGGGCAGCCAGCTGCTCGCTGCGCAGCGCGGCCTGGATCTCGCTGGCTCGCTGCTCGATGCGGCGGCGTCGGCCGCCGCGGCGCAGCGCGGTGACGATCCGGGCCTTCGACAGCACCTTGCCCTGTTCGGGGGTAGGGGCGATCCGTAGCACCTCCAGCGCGTCGGGATGGTCCAGGTCGGCGAACGCCTCCAGGGCGGCCGGGTAGAACTCCCGCAGGCTCGACCGCAGCTGGTTGGTCTGCCGGGTCCGGGTCCAGATCATCGACTGGTGCGCCCGGGCAAGGATCTTGACCGCCTGCACCTGCTGCGAATCGGCGGCGACGAGGCGGTGGTTGTGCCGGTCGGTGCGGACCATGTCGGCCAGCACCTTGGCATCCCCGGGATCTGACTTCGCCCGCGACGTGACGTGCCGGTCGCGGTAGCGCGACGTCGACATCGGGTTGACCGCATACACCTGATACCCGGCTCCGACCAACGCGGCCACGAACAGGCCGCGGTCGGTCTCGATCCCGATCACCACCTCGACCGGCTCACCAGCGTGAACCCCGACCAAGGCATGGAACGCCGTGATACCGGCGACCCCCTCCTTCAGCCGGCCACCAGCAAGCCGTGTCCCGTCCTCATCCTCGACATGGACATCGTGGTGGGCCTCGGCCCAGTCCACCCCTACAAAGATCACCAGAGCCCCTCTCGATGTCGGTCACGATGCACCGAGCCCGAGGACTCCACCAGCTCGCTAATGGATCAGTGCTCCCGGCACGACATCCCACCAGCCATCACAGGAGACCTCACCAACCGGCAGGGGCACGTTCTAGACGCAGAGCTCACAAAACCCCGCCGCCAACAGTGCTCACCCACCGGCCGGCTCAGCCCGACCAGCCTCCCAGCCGAGAAGCAAGCCGTCGATCCCCATTAGCCGCCGAACAGCCGATGGGGATCATAGACCGCCCAGCCACCGACCACCGTCGCCACACACGTCAGACCAGCGTCGAGTACGACGAGATCGGCCGCGGCTCCGGGGGCGATCCGCCCCCTGGTCGTCTCACCGATCGTCCAGGCAGGGGTGAGAGAAGCAGCCGTGACGGCGTCGCGAAGCTGGGCGCCCGCTGCCACCAGGTTGGCGACCACGCGGTCCATCGTGACCACACTTCCGGCCAGCGTCTCCGGTTGCTCGGCGAGCACCGCGCGGTCCTCGGCGACGTCGACCTCCACCCCGCCCAGCCGATAGCGACCGGGCGGCATCCCCGTGGCAGCGACCGCGTCGGTGACGGCCACGACGCGGCCTCCGGCAGCTCTCATGACAAGGGCGAGTATCGTCGGTGCGACGTGGATGCTGTCGGCGATCACCTCCACGGTCACCCGAGGGTCCGTGAGCGCGACCCCGGCGACGCCCGGATAGCGGTGATGTAGCGGAGCCATCCCGTTGAAGAGATGCGTCACATGCGATGCACCCGCGTCGAGTGCGGCCAGAGCCGTCTCGACATCGGCCACGCTGTGCCCGATGGACGCCACAGCACCGGACCGTACGACGGCCGCGACCAGGTCCAGCCCTCCCGGCAGCTCCGGGGCCAGCGTCACCAGGCGCACGGCTCCTCCGGCAGCGTCCACCAACGAGCCCAGCTCGTCGAGGTCCGGCAGCCGGATGGAGCGCGGGTCCTGGGCTCCGGCCCTCTCCGGCGACAGCCAGGGACCTTCGAGGTGGGCTCCGAGCACGCGAGCACCCTCGCCAGGCTGCCAGCGCATCGAGACAGCGATCCCCTGCACCGCGGTCAACAGTCGCTCCGGCGAGTCGGAGACAGTCGTGGCCAACAGCGCAGTCGTGCCGCCGCGCGCGTGGTGGGCGGCCAGGCGTCTCACAGAGTCCTCGACGTCCTCGGGCCGCTCACCATTGACCTCAGCGCCGCCTCCCCCATGCACGTGGAGGTCGACGAACCCGGGTGCGAGAAGCCGGTCGCCCAGCTCGACCACCCGATGGTCCTGGGGTGGGGCGCCCGACCCCACAGCGGTGACGACGCCGCTGCGCACTGTCACCCAGCCGCCTGCCACCTCGTCGTAGGGGGTCAGCACGCGATCAGCGCGCAGCGTGAGCGGCCGCTCCCACGAGGTCAAGGCTCGGGGTCCGAACCCCGCAACGACTCGCTCCGCTCCACTTCGCTCGCGACCGGCACACCCTGCGCCTCGTCCACAGCCATCGACTCATCGGGCCAACTACCGCCGTTCTCCCAGTAGAGCCGGATGGCCTCCAACGGGCGGCCGCGGGTCTCGGGAGCAAACACCAGCACGAAGACGAACGATACCGCCGCCAGCACCAGGAACATGCTGAACGTCGCGACCCCACCGATGCGACCGAGAGTGCCGAGGAAGAACTGGGCGATCAGCAGGTTGCCGATCAGGTCGGCCGACAGCATCGCGGACGCGCCTGCGGAGCGAAGCCGGCCGGGGAAGCTCTCCGACGAGTAGACCCACACCATCGCCCCGAAGCCGAAGTCGAACCCACAGGTGAAGAGCAGCACTCCGACGAACGCCAACGCACTCACGCCACTGCTGAGCCCGATCGCGAAGACCGCGATCATCAGGGCGTTCGCCAGCATCATCGCCGAGATGCCGATCAGCAGGACGCGCCGCCGGCCGATTCGGTCAACGAGCCGAAGCGCGACCAGAGTGGCCACCAGCGCCGCTCCCTGGATCAGGCCGGGCACCAGCAGCAGCGCCTCGTTCCCCGTCAGACCGACCTTCTGGAAGATCAGCGGTGTGAAGTAGACGATGGCGTTGATACCCGTGATCTGGACCAGGAAGCCAAGGGCGACGACGAAGACCGTGGCACGCAGGTAAGGCTTGCGCAGCATCTCGACGAGCCGGCCGCCACTCTCGGCTCGCAGGGCCTCGTCGATCGCCGCCACCTCCTCGTCAGGATCCGCCTCCGGGTCGACGAGCGTGAGGGTACGACGCGCCTCCTCACGACGGCCCTTCATCACGTACCAGCGCGGGCTGTCCGGCAGGCGCGCGACCAGCAACCCGACGCCCAGTGCCGGAAAGGCCGACACCCCGAGCATCCAGCGCCACTGCCCGCTGCCGGCGAGCGCGTAGCCGACGAAGTAGGCCAGCATGATGCCCGCAACGGTCGCCACCTGATAGCTCACAAGCATCGACCCGCGGCTGCGCGCCGGGCTGGACTCCGCGATGAACACGGGTGCCACCACGAGCGAGAGCCCGATCGTCACGCCCAGGAAGAAACGTGAGGTGTCGAGCCAGGCGAGGTTGGGCGAGACCGCGGACAGCGCCGCGAACACGACGTAGCCGGCCGAGATCCCCACCATCGTGAGCCGACGCCCGATCGCATCCGCGAGTCGCCCGGCGGCGAGTGCCCCCACGATCATCCCCAGGGCGACCGCGGTGGCGATCGACGAGGTCTCGCTCGTCGAGAGGTCGAACTCCTTCGGGATGAACAGGAGGGCACCGGCGATCACGCCCGTGTCGTAGCCGTAGATGACACCGATCGCGGCTGCCGTGATCGTGACGGCGACTGCTGTGCGCGAGCCACCGGGTGCGGTCGTCGGGCTCATACGGTCTCCTTCCGCGTAGTCAGCAGGCTCGCGGCGGACGTGATAGACCAGTGAGCGGCCGGCTGCTCTACGGCAGGTACCCACGCAGGGGCGGCGAAAACCCAACGGAAGCCGAAGAAGGCACGGGCGGAGGCGACGTGGAGGTTGTCATCGTGGCGGACCCGGGCGCCGGCGGGCGGCTCGTCGGCGCTGCCGTGTCCGACCTGCTCACGCGCCGACCGTTCGCGGCACTGGGGCTGGCGACGGGAAGCACACCACAGGTCGTTTATGACGACCTGGTGCAGAGAAGCGACGCGGGCACCCTGTCGTGTGCGGAGGCGTCCGCGTTCCAGCTCGACGAGTACGTCGGACTGCCCCCGGACCACCCGCAGTCCTACCGCACGGTGACCCGCGAGGTCACAGACAGACTTGGGTTCCGGCCGGAGGCGGTGCATGGTCCGGACGGAATGGCGAGCGATCTGCCGGCGGCGTGTGCGTCGTACGAGACGATGATCGCCGAGGTCGGCGGGATCGACCTGCAGCTCCTCGGGGTCGGCAGCGACGGCCACATCGGCTTCAACGAACCCGTGTCGTCGTTGGCATCTCGCACCCGCCTCAAGACCTTGACGGACCAGACCCGCCGCGACAACGCGCGGTTTTTCGACGGCGACATCGAAGCCGTTCCGCGCCACGTGCTCACTCAGGGCATCGCCACCATCCTGTCGTCCCGTCATGTGGTGTTGATGGCCTGGGGCGCCGACAAAGCGGAGTCCGTTGCCCGTTGTGTGGAAGGGCCCTTGACCGCGATGGTGCCGGCGTCGGCGGTTCAGCTCCATCCGCATGCAACCGTCGTGGTCGACCAGCCCGCGGCGTCTCGCCTCGCTCTGGCGGACTACTACCGGTCAGCGTGGTCCGCGAAGCCAAGCTGGCAAGGCATCTGAACCTCCGACTCGCACCCGAGGAGCTCCGATGTCATCAACGCGCAACTCCAGAACCGACACCACCACGAGATCTGCCGGCCCCCGTCGGCACCAGCCTGAGCCGAACGGCCATCCGGATGCTGCCTCGGGCTACGCTCGTCAGCGTGCATCCGGGCCCTCTCCTCGTCGTGCTGGCCGGTCGCCCCGGTACCGGAAAGACCACCCTGGCCGCCCTGCTGGCAACGCGCCTGCACGCCGGCCATGTTCGCACCGACACCATCGCGACGGCGCTCATCCGGACCGGCGTCACCGAGGAGCCTTCCACTGCAGGGTTCGCGGCGTACGTCGTGGCGCACGAGATCGCCGAGGAGACGCTGAAGGCCGCGACGCCTGTCGTGGTCGATGCAGTCAACGGCACCCACGAGAGACGGGGGGACTGGGTCAGGCTCGCCCATCGGCTCGGGGCTCGGCTGGTCGTCCTCGAGACCACGCTGCACGATCCCGAGGAGCACCAGCGTCGGGTCGAGCAACGACGGCCGGACCTGGCGGGGCAGGGGGTGCCCGGATGGGGTGAGGCGACGACCCAGCGGTACGACGACTGGGACGACGCCCGAGACGGCAGCCGTCAGGTGGTGGACATGTCCGATACAGAGCAGGGTCTGGGGATCGCCCTGAGCCACATCGACCACGCTCTCTGACCGGCAACCCCCCGAGTGCACCGCCCGACCACCACCGCTCGGACGAGACCGCGCTCAACCGGCCCCTTGCTATCGTGACAAGCGTGACCAGAGCCCAGCATGCCTGGCTGGGCTTCGCACTCAACGAGGCCGCCACGAGGGCCATCGCCGGCTGGCAGGTCGGAGCGTGGTGAGCGCGCGCGAGCCAGGCTGGATACGACGCCTCAACGGCTACGTGTTCCGGCACCGAAGAGACGTGGTGATCTCCCTCGCAGCCGCCGTCCTCGGGAGCGCGTGCCAGGTCGTCGTACCGCTTCTGGAGCGGGAGATCGTCGACAGCTCCATCGTCACCCAGACTTCGCCGCTGTTGCCCTGGCTCGTCGGCCTTCTCGTGCTCGCGGCGGCCACGTTCGGCTTCGCCTACCTGCGCCGCTACTACGGCGGCCGGGTCGCCTTGACGGTCCAGTACGACCTCCGCAACGACATGCATGCTCACCTGCAGGCGATGGACTTCGCCAACCTGGACCGGATGCCCACCGGGCAGCTGGTGGCCCGGGCCAACTCCGACACCGCGTTGGTGCAGGCGCTGCTCGCGTTCCTGCCCATCATGAGCGGGAACCTGCTGATGATGGCTCTGTCGCTCGTCGTGATGTTCTATCTGTCACCGCTGTTGGCCTTCGTCACCCTCGTCATCGTGCCGGCGTTGCTCGCCGTGTCCTACCGGATGCGCGAGCAGATCTTCCCCGCCACCTGGGATGCCCAGCAGCGCGAGGGTGACGTTGCGCAGATCGTCGACGAGGACGTCAACGGCGTCCGGGTGGTGAAGGCGTTCGGTCAGGAGCACCACGAGCTCGAGCGGGTGGCCGACGCCTCCGGCACCCTCTACGGCGCCCAGATGCGCGTGACCCGGCTGCAGGCTCGCTACCAGCCCCTGCTGCAGGCCATCCCGGCGCTCGGTCAGGTCGCCGTGCTGGCACTCGGCGGGTGGCTTGCGCTGCACGGCGAGCTGAGCCTCGGCACGTTCCTGGCGTTCTCGACGTACGTCGCCCAGCTGATGGCGCCGGCGCGACAGTTGGCCGGTCTGCTCTCGGTCGGCCAGCAGGCTCGCGCGGGGGTTGAGCGGATCTTCCAGCTCCTCGACCTCCGTCCGACAGTGAGTGACCCACCGGAGGCGGTCGAGCTCACCACGGTGCGCGGGGAGATCAGGTTCGACGACGTGCACTTCGGTTACGGCGGCGAGGACGTGCTGACCGGCTTGGACCTGCACGTCAGTCCGGGTGAGCGGGTCGCCATCGTCGGCCCCAGTGGGAGTGGGAAGTCGACGGCGACGATGCTCGTCTCACGCTTCTATGACCCCGACCGGGGCGCGGTCCTGGTCGACGGCCATGACGTCCGGACACTGTCATTGGCCACCCTGCGGTCCCAGGTGGGCACCGTGTTCGAGGAGAGCTTCCTCTTCTCCGACTCGGTCCGCGCCAACATCGCCTATGGGCGGCCCGACGCGGATGACGAGCAGGTCGAGGCAGCGGCGCGGGCGGCCGAGGCGCATGAGTTCATCGTCGGACTCCCGAACGGCTACGAGACCCGGGTCGGGGAGCGTGGGCTGACGCTGTCCGGGGGCCAGCGGCAGCGGGTCGCGCTGGCCAGAGCGATCCTCAGCGAGCCCCGGATCCTCATCCTCGACGATGCCACCAGTGCAGTCGACGCACGCACCGAGGAGTCCATCAACGAGGCGCTTCGGCGGGTGCTGGCGGGCCGGACCACGCTGCTCGTCGCGCACCGCAGGTCGACGCTCCACCTCGCCGACCGGGTCGTCGTGATGGACGGCGGCCGCGTCGTCGACCAGGGCCGCCACGAGGAGCTGGCCGGGCGCAGCGCCTACTACCGCATGCTCCTGACCGGCCTCGGCGAGGACGCGGCGGAGGCGGCGACCGGACGCATCGAGGCGCTGTCGACCATCACGGGAGGCACGACGGAGTCCGCCTGGAACCGCGACGACGTCACCCGCGAGGGGCGACGGTTCGCCGTACGCACCATCGGCTCACCGGGCCTCGGCTCGGGGTTGGGTCGTGGGGCGGCCGGCTCGGCACGGCTGAACCTGGCACCGACTCCCGAGCTGTTGGAACGCGTGGCTGCGCTCAAGCCGGTCCGCGACACGGCGGTCGTCGACCTCGATGTCGAGTCGCGGGCCGACCCGAACTTCACCTTGCCGCGGCTGCTCGGCGAGTTCCGCCGTCCGCTCTCGGTCGGCCTGGCGCTGGTCATCCTCGACGCCCTCGCCGCGCTGTCGGGTCCGTTCCTCGTCAAGATCGGGATCGACAACGGGGTCTTGGCCGGATCAGAGGCGGTCCTGTTCGCCGCCTCCGCCGTGTTCCTTGCCGTCACGCTGACCGACACGGTCGTGGAGGTCGGCGAGACGTTCGTCACCGGACGTGCCGCCCAACGCATCATGCTGTCCCTGCGCATCCGCATCTGGGCGCAGCTCCAGCGTCTCTCGCTCGACTACTACGAGCGCGAGATGGCCGGTCGCATCATGACCCGGATGACGACCGACGTCGACCAGTTCGAGACCCTCATCCAGAACGGGCTGCTCTCGGCGCTGGTGTCCTTCGTGACGTTCGCCGGCGTCGGGGTGGCACTCGTCCTGTTCAACGTGGAGCTCGGGCTGCTGACGCTGAGCGTCGTCATCCCCCTCGCCATCGCGACCGCGATCTTCCGGCGGCGGTCGGCTCGACTCTACGACCTGGCGCGGGACCGGATCGCCGTCGTCAACGCCGACTTCCAGGAGAGTCTGTCGGGCGTGCGCGAAGCGCAGGCGTTCGTGCACGAGGCATCCGCCATTCGACGCTTCAAGGCTCTCGGCGCGAGCTATCTCGAGGCGCGGGTGGGCGCCCAGCGGCTGGTCGCGACGTACTTCCCGTTCGTGCTCTTCCTGTCGGCGGTGGCCGACGCCATCGTGCTCGGCGTCGGAGCGGGACTGATCCACTCCGGAGAGCTCACGTCTGGCGCCCTGATCGCGTTCATCCTCTATGTCGACATGTTCTTCTCCCCCATCCAGCAGCTGTCGCAGGTCTTCGACGCCTGGCAGCAGACGCGGATCTCGGTCGGCCGGATCTCCGACCTGATGCGGCTCGACACGCTCACTCCGCACGCCGACGAGCCGGTCGACGCCGGGCGGCTGATCGGCGCCGTGGCCCTTGCCGGCGTGCACTTCTCCTACCCCGGTACGCCGGCCGGCGTGCGCGACAACGAACAGCTCGGCCCCAGTGACCCTCGGCTGCTGCCCGGTCCCGACGGCGGCATGCTGCCACCGCCAGAGGCGCTGCGGGGCATCGACCTCGCGGTCGCGCCCGGCGAGACGGTCGCGCTGGTGGGAGAGACCGGTGCCGGCAAGTCAACCGTGATGAAGCTGCTGACCCGCTTCTACGACCCCGACTCCGGAGCGGTCACGGTGGACGGCAACGACCTGCGCGCCCTGGACCTGGGCGCGTTCCGTCGCCAGCTCGGGTATGTGCCACAGGAGGCGTTCCTGTTCACGGGGACCGTGCGGGACAACATCGCCTACGGCCGTCACGAGGCGACCGACGCCGAGGTCGAGGCAGCGGCCCGGGCGGTGGGGGCACACGACTTCGTCGCGGCGCTTCCCGGCGGTTATCTGCACGAGATCTCCGAACGCGGCCGGTCGCTCTCGGCCGGGCAGCGCCAGCTGATCGCGCTGGCCCGCGCCGAGCTCGTCGACCCACAGATCCTGCTGCTCGACGAGGCGACCTCGAACCTCGACCTGGCCACCGAGGCCCAGGTCACCGCGGCCATGCAGAGCCTCGCCCGCGGTCGGACGACGGTCGTGATCGCCCACCGGCTGCAGACCGCCCGGACGGCGGACCGCATCGTCGTACTCGCAGGTGGGCGGGTGGTCGAGGTTGGCAGTCACGTCGAGCTGCTGGCGGCTGCAGGTCACTATGCCTCGATGTGGGAGGCCTTCGAGCTGCTCGGCGGCGGCCACGAGGCCGCACCGGTCCGGTCCTGAGGCCTGCCCCGGTCTGCGGCAGATGCGCGCCGCAGGGGCCCACGATCTCCCGCGCTGCATCACATCTCGGCGCCCGCCTCGTGCATCACCGGCCAGACCTCGACGGCCCGGAACGAGGCGAACGGCAGTTCGGCGGCGATCTCCAGGGCCCGCTGCTCGCTCTCGACGTCGACGACGTAGTAGCTCGCGAGATGCTCCTTCGACTCGAGATAGGGCCCGTCGCTGACCGCCGGCTGGGCATCCCGCACGCGGACCACCTTGGCGTTGGCGGCGTCGGTCAGCCCGAACGCGCCGAGCAGCTCGCCGGTCTCGAAGAACCTGCGGTTGAACGCGTCCTGGTCGGCGATGCCCTTGCTGAGCTGTTCCGGGCTGAAACTCGCCCAGAGCTCCTCGTTGCCGTAGATCATCAGGAGGTACTTCATGGTCGTCATCCTCGCCTGGCTCAGGAGCGGGCGCGGCGTCGTACGGCGGACAGCCGGACCACGATGGGCGGAATGATGATCGCCGCGGCGAGCAGATGCGCGACGGCGAGGGTGATCCGGGTCGACTCCGCCGTGTGGCTCGCCGCGAGCGGGAGCAACAGCGAGACGGCGACGAGCGCCAGGGCCGTGCGCAGGAACGTCCGGTCCGGGCGCTTCGCCCAGCGCGCAGTCGCGACGGCGAGCCCGGTGCCGAGCAACATGCAGAAGACGACGCCGAACGAGAAGCTCGCGGGTGAGATCGCCACCGCCTTGCTGGCGCCGGGGTCGGCCGCGTGCATCGGGACTCCGACGGCCTGGGCGGCGGCGCCGTAGGCGTAGAGCGCGACGGCGCCGACGACTGCGGCGGCGGCTGAAACGGCCCAGACCGGCGCGTGGGTGAGCCGGTCGGTGACGACGGACGTGGTGCGGTTGGAGGCGGTGCTGGTCGAGTTGGCGGCGGTGGTGGTCATGACGGCTCCTTGCTCGGATGTCGGGGCCGGTTCGGCCCCTCTCACCCGTACGTCGGAGCCGATGCCCCCGTTCTCGACATACGGCTGAGAGAATCTTCTTGCCTCTCGCCGTGAGACGCCCAGCCGCCGTCATCCGGGCTTCCAGATGCACTCGGAAGGTGGAGTGGTCTCGCTGGGCAGACGCCGCGCGTTGGTCTGGTCGTGACAGGCGCAATGACTGTGAGGATCGCCAACGCAGCCTGAAGGTGCTGGGCTGTGGTTGGTGACCGCGAGTGTGACCCCCGGAATGACTGGCTTTGTGCCTTGTTGCGACCTGTCCGCTCGTGGTCACCGGCCCGGCCCGGTTGGAGGAGCTGGCCTGATCAGGAGCTTGACCACCTGGCGTTAGCGGCGCCGGATGTGTCTCATCACAGTCCTGTCGAGCCTCCGTCCCGGACCGGAACCACGTCCCGTCCGGCGAAGGAGAGAACGCATGAACAGTCTGACCGATCTGCGCGAGGTGGTCGATGTCGTCATCGGCGTCGACACCCACGTCCATACCCACTCCGCGGCCGTGGTCGATGCTGCGACTGGTGGTGTCCTCGACGAGGTCACCGTCGAGGCGACAGCCGAGGGCTATTCCGAGCTGGTGGAGTTCGCCAACAACCACGCGATGTTGCGGGCTTGGGCGATCGAGGGGACCGGTGGTCACGGCGCCGGTCTGAGTCGTCACCTGCTGGAGATGTCGGAGATCGTCATCGAGTTGGATCGCCCGAAGCGGGCTGCGCGCCGTAACGGCGCGAAGTCCGATCCGCTCGATGCGATCCGCGCTGCGCGTGAAGCGATGGCTCGACCGCGGTTGGGAACTCCCCGCACCGGGGGCGAACGCCAAGCACTGTCGGTGCTTTTGGCTGCTCGCCGCTCCGCGATCAATGCCTCCACCGAGGCCCAGCAGCAGGTCTTCAGCCTGGTCATCGCAGCACCCGAACCCATCCGAGTCAGGTTTCGCGGCCAGAAGCTTGCCGCGATGCTCACCACCGCCGCGAACCTGCGAGTGCACGCCTCCTGGGACACCGAGACGACCAGCACCGTGGTGGCGTTGCGGACCTTGGCTCGTCGCGCGCACGCGATGCTGAAAGAGGCACGTGAGCTGCAGAAGGCGATCGTGGACATCATCCGAAGCTGGCGTCCTGACCTGCTCGAGGAGTTCGGCGTCGGACCGATCGTGGCCGCGACGGTGTTGTGCGCCTGGTCCCACCCCGGCCGTATCCACTCCGAGGCTGCGTTCGCGATGCTCGCCGGCGTGGCACCGATCCCGGCGAACAGTGGCCAAGTCACCACCCGCTATCGGCTCAACCGTTACGGCGACCGCCAGCTCAACAACGCACTGCACACCGTGGTCCAGAGCCGGATCCAGTACCAGCCAGCCACCCGCGACTACGTCGCTCGCCGTACCGCCGAAGGCAAGACCGGCCGAGAGATCAAACGCTGCCTTGCCCGCTACGTCGCCCGCGACCTCTACCGCCTACTTGAAAACAAGGCCACAGCTACTTGACGAAGCATAGGAGCGTCGCATAGCACCGTAGTTGCTCTGTCGTGACCAGCGGTGTCGTTCTAGGTTCGACAGCATGAGCAGCGTCCTCGAGCGCCTGACGCAGGCGCAGAACTCGCACGACCCGCAGCGCTTCGCGTCGTGCTTCACCGACTACTACCGAAGCGACCAGCCCGCGCACCCCGACCGGACCTTCTCCGGCCGGGTCCAGGTCCTGGAGAACTGGACCTCGGTCTTCGCCGGGGTCCCGGACTTCCGGGCTGAGCTCTTGGCATCGTGCCGCAACGGGGATGTCGAGTGGGGCGAGGTCGACTGGTCCGGCCACTACGTCGACGGTTCTCCCTTCGCCATGCGCGGGGTCATCATCGCCACGGTTCGCGACGACCAGATCGAGGCTGCGCGGCTGTATGTCGAGCCCGTGGAGCACAGCGGCCCTGACATAGACGCGGCGGTCAGAGACCTGTATCGACCACCCGACGAGGAGCGCTGACTTCGGGACGATGTAGTTGCCACGCCAGCGCGCTTTCGCGCTAGGGGAACGGATGGGCCTGGACTACGCTGCTCGACATGGATCGCGGCTCGGCGGTTGCCGATGCCTTGAGAGATGCCGCACCACGTGATGCGGGGCTTGTCTGATGCCGGACCTTGGCGACTTCGCGGATCTGGTGCCGCTCGATCACGGTCTGTGCGTCGTCGTCACCCGTCGCCCCGACCTGATGCCGCACACCTCCGTTGTGAACGCGGGGGTCGTGCGCCATCCCTCCACCGGCCTTGAGTCCGTTTCCTTCGTCTCGGTCAGCACCGCACGCAAGCTGATCAACCTCCGCCTGGACCCCACGATCGCTGTGGTGATTCGTGCTGGCTGGCAGTGGGTCTCCGTGGAGGGGCGAGCCACCTTGGTGGGACCTGACGATCCCGAATCCGGCGTGGACGACGAGCAGTTGCGCCTCCTGCGTCGAGAGATCTTCAGTGCAGCTGGAGGCGAGCACGACAACTGGGAGGAGTTCGACCTGACCATGCAACGAGAGCGACGTACCGCGGTGTTCGTGGCCCCGCTGAGGGTGGTCTCACAGTTGCGATGAAGGGAGCCAAATCGTGAAGCTCGAGCCCTTGTACCGACTGCGCTTCCGGTACTCCGAGAGCTGGGGGGTCTTGCTCGAGGGCGGGTGGGAGCAGTGTCTCTTCTTGGCAGAGGGGCGCTCCGAGGGCTTCCTCAACGGCCGCTTTCGAGGCGTGAACTTCCCTCAGCGTCGGACGGCGGTTGGTCCGTTCGTCCCCGACCTTCGCGCCGTCATCGAGACGGACGACGGGTCGAGCATTATGTTCGAGTGCCACGGATACGGCCGTGCCTACCCATTGGGACGACGGCAGATCGTCGGCTCGGTCACGCACCTCAGCGACAGCGAGCGATACCGACGTCTCAATGACGTGGTGTGCATGTGCGTGGGCGAGGTCCGCGCCACGGACGGTGCGGAACAAGAAAGTCCCGACCTGGTCATTGACGTGGCCGAGCTCATCTGGGAACCAATCGCGGACTGACGACGCCCTATGCGTCGCATCCGTGGTCCGATCGGATCCGCCGGCCTCGTGAATGAGGACCCTCACTGGTCGCATGCTGCGGGAGCACTCTGCACGGAATGGCGATCGATCGCGGTTGACGCGCCACCACGGCGGCGCGGGTGGACGCTCGGGAGGGAGCTCTCGAGCCGCGCCGCCTAGGTCCGGGCTATGGACGGCGAGTTGTTGGGGTGTTTGCTGACGGCGTTCGGCTGGCGGCGTGGTGTGGCTGATCGCCCGGCGTCACTGTCGGGACTTTCCACGTTCTTGGGGAGTGCCGCTGTCGCGGGTGGTCAGGTGGTTGGGCTCAGCGCTCCCTAGCGAACAGACTTCCGCGGCATTCTAGGCGGTGTTGTGTGTGGTCTTCCGCGCGGCGGGCTCGATGTCGCTAGACGCCGGCGACGTAGGCGGTCAGGAAGTGGACGCCGTGTCGGTCGAGGTTGCCGCGGGCTCGGTCGTAGTGTTCGGAGGTGCGTGGGTCGGCGGGGCGGGCCAGGATCTGGGCGTCGCGGAGCGGGACGCCGGCGTCGAGGGCGTTGGTGATGGCGGCGTGACGTAGTGAGTGTGGGTTGATGTGACGAGGGATGCTGGCCGCCTTTGCGACTCGGGCGACCATCCGGTAGGCGTCTCATCTGTCAATCGGCTTTCCCGACACCGGGCGCAGCACGAGTCGGCCGTCGGTTCGGTCGCCTCGGCATGCCTCGAGTACGCGAAGCACGGGCACCGTCAGCGGCATGGTTGCTGGTTTGTCTCCCTTGCCGACGAGACGCAGCACCCGGTGGCCACGCAGCGTCTCGGCATAGTGCTCGATCCGCACGGCTGCGGCCTCTGATGCTCGGAGCGCGATGATGCCGAGCAGGTAGGCCAGGGCACCGTGGTGGACGCTGATGGTTTGCGCGACCTGGAGGAACCGGATCAGCTCCAGCCGATCGAGGCCGTGGGTGCGGGACTCGTCGGCGTGGACCTTCGGCAGACGGGCGTAGACGGCTGGGCCGGAGGCGATGGTGCCGTCGATATGGGCGAACCGGAAGTAGCCCCGGACGGCTTGCATCATCGTGGTGACCGATGAGGCCATCAGCCCAGCCTGACCGAGCTGGCGGATGTAGAGCTCGATGTGGGCTCGCTGGATGCCGATCAACGGATCCAGCCCGTTGGTCTCACACCAGGTGAACCAGCGCCGCAGCTGGTAGGAGTACAGGTCATGGGTGCGGCCGGAGTATCGGGCCAGGTAGGACACCGCCGCCAGCTGCGCGGGGGTCATCGCCACCGGCCGAGACGGCAACAACGTCGTGCGGGACATGCTCACCTCACGCGGCGATGTCCGACAGCCCCATCCTCGCTCGCCGCCCACGCGGCGAGGTGCTCGAAAGGACCGACACTATCCCAGGCAGCAGCGCTGGGTGAGTCCGCTGGCGGCGGAGTGACGCGGCTTTGTGCCGCGGTCAGATCAGAGCGAGCAGAAGGTCGACCACCAGCTCCGGCTGGGAGAGAAAGGGCGAGTGCCCGGTCGGCCATTCGGCACTAGGTGGCGTGCCGTGAATTAATGGGATAAGTTGTAGCCTGGGGTGTGCCTCGAACCGGACGCCCCAAGGCTGTGCTGGTGTTGACCGATGACGAGCGTGAGCAACTGCTGCGGTGGTCAAGGCGGGCGAAGTCGTCGCAGGCGTTGGCGTTGCGGTCCAAGATCGTGCTCGGCTGTGCCGAGGGCGCGGACAACAAGACGGTGGCCGCGACGGTGGGGTGTACCGAGACGACGGTGGGCAAGTGGCGGCGCCGGTTCGTCACCGACCGGCTGGACGGACTGGTCGACGAACCGCGACCGGGGGCGCCGCGGAGCATCAGCGACGAGCAGATTGAGCAGGTGGTCGTGGCGACCCTGGAGCGTAGCCGCGGAATGCGACGCACTGGTCGCGGTCGTCGATGGGGGCCGAGACCGGACTCTCGGAGTCTTCGATAGGGCGGATCTGGCGGGCGTTCGGGCTCAAACCGCACCTGGTCGACTCCTTCAAGCTGTCGAGTGATCCGCTGTTCATCGAGAAGGTCCGCGACGTGGTCGGGCTCTACCTCGACCCACCCGAGCGGGCGCTGGTGCTGTGCGTTGACGAGAAGTCCGGCATCCAGGCATTGAACCGCTCAGCACGGGTCCTGGCGATGATGCCCGGCATGCCCGAGCGCCGTACCCACGACTACGCCCGCTCAGGCACGACCACACTGTTCGCCGCGCTCGACGTAGAGACCGGCACCGTGATCGGGTCGCTGCACCGCCGGCACCGGGCCATCGAGTTCAAGAAGTTCCTGGCCAAGATCGACGCCGCGGTGCGAGCCGAGCTCGACATAGACCTGGTCTGCGACAACCTCTCCACCCACAAGACCCCGCGATCCAAGCTGGCTGGTCGCTCACCCGGTTCCATATGCACTTCACCCCGACAGCTCCTCCTGGCTCAACCAGGTCGAACGCTGGTTCGGTCTGCTCACCGACAAGAAACTACGCCGCGGAGTGCACACCTCCGTGCAGTCACTCGGGTCCCGCAATAGTTGGGGTCGGAGTATCGGAGTGATGTCGATGTGCATACTCGTCATGACTTGACCGATGAGCAGTGGGAGCTGATCGAGCCTCACCTGCCGGCGTCGACCGCAGGGAAAGCTGGCCGTCCGTGGGCGGATCACCGCAGCATCGTGAACGCCGTCTTGTGGCGGACCCGGGCTGGGGCGTCATGGCGTGACGTCCCGATCGGATACGGGCCCTGGAAGACGGTCTACAACCGTCACCGGCGATGGTCGGCTGACGGGACCTGGGAGCGGTTGCTGAGGGAGCTCCAGCGCGGTAGCGACGTCGGCGTTGTGAGCTGGGATGTCGGCATCGACTCGACCGTGATCCGTGCCCATCAGCACGCTGCAGGAGCACGGCACAGACCGCCGAGCGACGTGCCTGCGCAACGGCTGGCGGTGGCGCTGGAGGACTTCGAAAGCACGCGTGCGCGGTCGAGCAAGAGCCACACAGGGGGCTCGATCGAACTACAAGAAATTGTCCGGCCCTGATCCAGATTCCCCACCAGACAGGGTGAAACCCGTCCAGCGCGAAGCGCTGGGCCGCTCTCGTGGTGGGCTCTCGACCAAGGTCCACCTCGCCGCCGACAGCCGGTCGCGACCCCTGGGCTTCATCACCACCCTCGGACAACGCCACGACTCGATCGCCTTCGAACTCACCCTCGCCCAGGTCGCTGTCGCACGGATCGGACCCGGCCGACCCAGGACACGCCCAGACGCCGTGCTGTGCGACAAGGCCTACTCCTCACGAGCGATCCGCGACCACCTCTCCCGTCGCCAGATCAAAGCCGTCATCGCCATCAAGGACGACCAGCACACCGCCCGCCTCCGCAAGGGCTCCAAAGGCGGCCGACCCCCTTCGTTCGACAAGGTCCACTACCGCGACCGCAACACCGTCGAACGAGCCGTCAACAAACTCCGCGGCCACCGCGCGGTCGGAACCCGCTACGACAAACGCGACTACATGTACCGCGGCACCGTCACCGTCGCTGCCATCTGGATCTGGCTCCGCGACCCGGCGCCTGACCCATTACAGGACACGCCCTAGTCGTGCATCGCCGCGCGAGGATGCGCTGGAGGTCTGGATGAACGGTCTGGTCATTGCCGCACACGACGTAGGTCGAGGGTTTGTCCCGCCACGCCACTTCCCTCGGTTCTTGTGACAGGTTGAGCATCGGCTGTGGACCGACGCGAGCCAGTGCCCACCCGACATCTGCCGGGCTGCAGTCCTGGTAAAGACAGGCGGCCGCGCTGGGCAGCAGCGTCGACGTGCCATCGCCATGAAACGTCAGCGACGAACCCAGGGTGGGGCGACCTTCGTGAGAGATGGCGGCCGACTCGGCAACGGCCGCAGACTGGCAGGTCTCGCCGTCGTGGAGGGCGAGACCGCTCAGGTAGACCAGATGCCGCACGGCCGCATGCACGCCAGCTTCGGTAATCACGGCACCGCCGTGCGAGTGACCGAGCAGCACAACCTCTGTCAGCCCGTCGAGTTCCGCGGTCACCCGCGACGCATCCCCATGGAGATCGGTGAATGGTCCGCGGTCACCGCCGTGGCCAGGCAGATCGACGGCGATCGCGTGCACGTCAGCCGCGGCTAGCATGGACACGACCCGATCGAAGCACCAACCCCATGCCAGGCTCCGTGCACCAGCAGCACCTCCGCGGACATCTGGACTCCCTCGCGCTCACGCCGACACCAGTATCTCCCCGTGTCCTGATCTGGGTGGAGAACCTCGTCGCGCATCGTTGGCATCGCTCCCGGTGCCCGGCTCGTGCTCGACCTCTGAGAGCCGCTCCCCTGGCCCCGATACAAGCGGCTCGTTCGGGAAGCGGCATCACAGTCGGGTGTCAACGTTGGCTGTTACCCGATGAGGCGTCGGAGGTGTGCCAGACCCCGATCGATCTACCTTCGAGCAACGGGAGGGCTGGTCGCTTGACGGATCCGGCCGGGTCCAATGCGGCGGTAGCGTCTGTGAGGATCGCCAACGCAGCCTGAAGGTGCTGGGCTGTGGTTGGTGACCGCGAGTGTGACCCCCGGAATGACTGGCTTTGTGCCTTGTTGCGACCTGTCCGCTCGTGGTCACCGGCCCGGCCCGGTTGGAGGAGCTGGCCTGATCAGGAGCTTGACCACCTGGCGTTAGCGGCGCCGGATGTGTCTCATCACAGTCCTGTCGAGCCTCCGTCCCGGACCGGAACCACGTCCCGTCCGGCGAAGGAGAGAACGCATGAACAGTCTGACCGATCTGCGCGAGGTGGTCGATGTCGTCATCGGCGTCGACACCCACGTCCATACCCACTCCGCGGCCGTGGTCGATGCTGCGACTGGTGGTGTCCTCGACGAGGTCACCGTCGAGGCGACAGCCGAGGGCTATTCCGAGCTGGTGGAGTTCGCCAACAACCACGCGATGTTGCGGGCTTGGGCGATCGAGGGGACCGGTGGTCACGGCGCCGGTCTGAGTCGTCACCTGCTGGAGATGTCGGAGATCGTCATCGAGTTGGATCGCCCGAAGCGGGCTGCGCGCCGTAACGGCGCGAAGTCCGATCCGCTCGATGCGATCCGCGCTGCGCGTGAAGCGATGGCTCGACCGCGGTTGGGAACTCCCCGCACCGGGGGCGAACGCCAAGCACTGTCGGTGCTTTTGGCTGCTCGCCGCTCCGCGATCAATGCCTCCACCGAGGCCCAGCAGCAGGTCTTCAGCCTGGTCATCGCAGCACCCGAACCCATCCGAGTCAGGTTTCGCGGCCAGAAGCTTGCCGCGATGCTCACCACCGCCGCGAACCTGCGAGTGCACGCCTCCTGGGACACCGAGACGACCAGCACCGTGGTGGCGTTGCGGACCTTGGCTCGTCGCGCGCACGCGATGCTGAAAGAGGCACGTGAGCTGCAGAAGGCGATCGTGGACATCACCCGAAGCTGGCGTCCTGACCTGCTCGAGGAGTTCGGCGTCGGACCGATCGCGGCCGCGACGGTGTTGTGCGCCTGGTCCCACCCCGGCCGTATCCACTCCGAGGCTGCGTTCGCGATGCTCGCCGGCGTGGCACCGATCCCGGCGAACAGTGGCCAAGTCACCACCCGCTATCGGCTCAACCGTTACGGCGACCGCCAGCTCAACAACGCACTGCACACCGTGGTCCAGAGCCAGATCCAGTACCAGCCAGCCACCCGCGACTACGTCGCTCGCCGTACCGCCGAAGGCAAGACCGGCCGAGAGATCAAACGCTGCCTTGCCCGCTACGTCGCCCGCGACCTCTACCGCCTACTTGAAAACAAGGCCACAGCTACTTGACGAAGCATAGGAGCGTCGCGGCGGCTCTCGCGACTCCCCTCCTACGTGGCGCCTCGCCTTCGGGTCAGGTGAACGTAACCACGCACATGTGTTGATATGGCGGTTGGATCGGCGATCTGTCCACAACTTCCACGCACATACGTGGATATGTTCGCGCCCGCCGTCGAGAGGCGCCAAGACAACGCCCGCGGCTCAAGAGCGGCCGCGTCACTGCGCCTTTCCCCCGGACACCAACGCCCGCCGCCCGACAAGGGCGAACATCCGCCCGACCCCGCGCCGTCGTACCCAGCACCGGCAGGCCCGGATGGTTGCCGCGTCCGATTGCGTCAGGCGTCAGGCGTCAGGCGTCAGGCGTCGGCACGGCGTCGAGCAGGTCTTCGGCGAGCTGCCGGGCGAGGACGGCGGAGCCGGGGTCGCGGTCCATCCGGGCTCCGACGACGGCCCCGTCATACAGGAGCACGAGCTTGGCGGCCAGGCCGGCAGGGTCGGCGACGCCGGCGTCGCGGGCGAGGTCGACGAACAGTGAGCGAACCCAGCCGCGAGCCAGGTCGGAAATCTCCTCGACGTCTCCACCAGCAGGTGTCTCCGCGCTGGCGTTCTGGAAGGCGCATCCACGGTAGCCGGTGTCGACGAACGTCTCCCCCATGATGTCGAACACCCCCAGCAGCCGCGCGCGCGGTGTGTCGTAGCGCTCGAGCCTGCGCGTGATGCGCTCCCGACGTGTCTCGTGACGACGGAGGAGGTAGCAGCGGACGAGCTCGTCCTTGCTGCCGAAGGTGCTGTAGAGGGTGGCCTTCGCCACTCCCGCCCGCTCGATCACCCGGTCGATGCCGACCGTGTGCACACCCTCCTGGTAGAAGAGCTCGTCGGCGGCGGAGAGCAACCGCTCACGGCCCGAGAGCCGCTCTGATGCCTTCGTGGACATGCTCTTGACATTACCAGACAGGTCTGTCTAGTGTCATCTCTAAGTAGACAGACCTGTCTGTCTATCACATCTGCTTCCAGGAGTGTCCATGTCCACCCTCGTGACCGAGGTCTCCGCCACCAACGCCGGCACCGAGACCGCCCGACAGCGCGGGTTCCGGCTGCCACCGGCCGTCGCGTTCGGCCTGCTGGTGTCGATCCTGCTGTTCTTCCTCGCGGGGTCGAGTGCGCCGACTCCGCTCTACGCCGTCTACCAGGCCGAGTGGGGCTTCTCGCCGATCACGGTGACGGTGGTGTTCGGCGTCTATGCCCTCGCGGTACTCGCGGCGCTGCTCACGTTCGGGTCGCTGTCCGACCACGTCGGCAGGCGCCCGATCCTCATCGTCGCGGTGCTCGTGCAGGCGGCGACCATGGTCGTCTTCGCTGAGGCTGACGGAGTGCCGGAGCTGCTGGCGGCACGCATCGTGCAAGGACTCGCCACCGGATCGGCGATGGGCGCTATCGGGGCCGGCCTGCTCGACATCGACAAGCGCCGCGGCACCATCGCGAACGGCGTCGGAGCCTTGATGGGGACCGCGAGCGGGGCGCTCGCCGCAGGTCTGCTGGTGCAGTACCTGCCGTCGCCCACCCACCTCGTCTACTACCTGCTAGGCACGATCTTCCTGGTGCAGGCGGTCGGGGTCGCGCTGATGCCCGAGACGTCGACGCGCAAGGCCGGAGCGCTCGCGTCGCTACGCCTCCAGATCGGGCTGCCTGCCTCGGCTCGTCGACCGATGCTCCTCGCGATCCCGGCGCTGGTGGCAGTCTGGTCGCTTGCCGGGTTCTACGGGTCGCTCGGCCCGGCGCTGGTCCGGCTGATCGCCGGGTCGGACTCCTTCGTCCTCGGCGGTGCCGCGCTGTTCGTCCTCGCAGCCGGTGGCGCCCTCGCGGTCTACCTGTCCCGCGATGCCGCTCCGCGCACGGTGATGCTGCTCGGCACGGTCGGCCTCTTCGGCGGAGTCGCGATCACGCTGCTCGCGATGGCGGTGAGCTCGACGGTCATCTTCTTCGTCGGAGCGGTTGTTGCGGGGTTGGGATTCGGCGGTGGTTTCCAGGGAGCTCTGCGCACCGTCGTACCACTCGCCGCACCGCACGAGCGGGCCGGTGTGCTCTCCACCCTCTACGTCGTGTCCTACCTCGCGATGGGAGTGCCGGCGGTGGCCGGTGGCGTCCTGGCCGTCGACAGTGGCGTGCTGACCGCCGCCCGCGAGTACGGCTTGGCCGTCATGGTGCTCGCTGCCGTGGCCCTGCTGGGGATGGCGGTGCCGACCTCACGGCGGGCGCCCGCCAGGCACCTGGCAGGACCTCCCGTCAACCGCGAGCCTGGCCGCCCAGCAACGACGCGCCAGCAAGCGGCGTGGTGTCGAGATACCTGATCTCGTAGACGCGCTCGGTGAATCTCCACCCGTCCGGGGTGCGCTGGTAGCGGTCGTGGTAGATCGCGTAGTTCAGATGCGAACCTCCCTCGCGAAGCCTGATGAGCTCGCACAGGTAGGCGCGCCCGGACGCTGTGTCACCGTCGAGCTCGATCGTGCCAGGATGAGTGGTCTGCACGAAGAGCTCCATGCGCTCCTCTCTCTGGACGGCGAGGGCGTGGAGCTCGTCGTACCCGACCGCCTCGATGTTGGCGTCGGGGATCCGCACCGCGCCGCCCGGGACGAACAAGGACGCGAGGCGGTGGTGGTCGTTCATCATCGCCGCGTCGGTGAACTCTCCTCGCAGAGCATCGATCTCGATACGGTCGGCGATCTCGTGGAGCTCGCTCATCGGTCTGCCTTCCTCTCGTCGCTGGTGTCGCCCGTACGACGAGACTGGCGCTCGGAATGTCAGGCCGACCCGAGCCGCTGTCACACTTCGGACGGCTGATCCGTCGAAAGAGGGTGAGGACCGCATCGACCGAGAGGCCAGCACCATGAACCCCAGCACCGATCCATCCCGGCCCGAGTCGGACCCGACCGACCCTGGCCTGACGTTGCTCATGCGCGAGCACCGGCAGCTGATCAACCTGGCGTATCGCTTCCTCGGCTCGCTCGCCGACGCCGAGGACGCCGTCCAGGAGACCTTCGCCCGCTGGTACGCCCTGTCGGCGGAACAGCAGGACGCCATCGCCTCACCCGGTGCCTGGTTGAACACGGTCGTCAGCCGCGTGTGTCTCGACGTGCTTGGCTCGGCGCGAGTCAGACGGGAGCGCTACGTGGGCGAGTGGATCCCCGAGCCGCTTCCCGACGTGGCCGAATGGTCTGGTGGACCGCAGGTCGCCGCAGCTGACCCGGCTGACCGCATCACCTTGGACGAGTCGGTCGACATGGCTTTCCTCGTCGTCTTGGACACGATGACACCTGCCGAGCGGGTCACGTTCCTGCTCCATGACGTGTTCCGCTACCCGTTCGCGGAGATCTCCGAGATCGTCGGCCGTACGCCGGCCGCCTGCCGACAGCTGGCTTCCTCGGCCCGCCGTCGGATCCGAGACGCCCAACCCGTCACGACACCCGCCGCCGAGCGAGCAGGTGTCGTCCGAGGCTTCAAGCGGGCGTGGGAGGCCAAGGACGTGGGCGCACTCATCGGCCTGCTCGACCCGTCGGCGACCGTGATCGCTGACGGCGGTGGTCTCGTGCCGGCATCGCTCCACCCGATCGAAGGCGCCGAGACGATCGCCCGCTACCTCGTCGATCTGGCACAGCGGACAGGAACGCTGAGCCTGCTGGAGCGAACGGTCAACGGCCAGCCGGGTCTCGTGGCGACCGACCAAGGTGCGACGGTCTCGGTCTTCGCCTTCGAGATCGGCGGCGACCAGATCCAGCGAATCTGGGCGGTTCGCAACCCCGAGAAGCTTCGCATCTGGACACAACTCTGAGCCCCGGGATGCCCCGGCTTAGGGGCCCCACGCTCGGCAGACTCGCGAACGGGGGCCCTCGGGCGTCGGAGCGACGGTCGGGTCAGACCTGCAGCAGCGCCCGGATCTCCGCGCGGACAGTGACCTTGTCGGCAACCACCACACCGCCTCCCTCCATGGGAATGGCAACACCGAACGCGCGCCGACTGATCTGTGCGGTCGCCCTGAACGACGCCATGTCGATGCCGGACGGATCCGTGCCGAACCCCACCACCTCGAGCTCGAGTGGCACCGGCTGGGCGATGCCGTGGAGTGTCAGAACGCCACTCACGGCGAGGCCCTCGTCGACTCCCTGAAGCGCGACGGAGCGATAGCTCATCGCCCGGTGCTCCTCGACCCTGAGGATCTGCGGGCCACGGAGGTGGTCGTCGCGCTTCACATTCCCGGTGTCGATGGAGGAGAGGTCGATCGTCGCGGTGACCGACGACTCCAGTGGCGTGTCACCGGTGACGATAGTGATGTCGTAGTTGGTGAAACGTCCTCGGACCTTGCCGACGAGCTGACGGATGACGAAGTCGATGGTGGACTGGCTCGGATCGGCCTTCCAGGTGCCGGCTCGGTAGCCAGTGATGACGAGATTGTCGGTTGCTGAGCTCATTGCTTCCTCCGGGAGTGGTCGTGTCGTCTCGGCAGTACGACGACGTTCCCCGGCGAGGTGTGAGGTGTGAGGTCGCGGGCTACCGCTGCCACGGTCGGCTGCGCCACGGACGCCGCGCTCGGCTCTCCATGCGCAGCGGGACAATGCGGGGCTCAGAACGCGATGTCAGCCCCGCTGTGCTCCACTGTGCGCCGAAGCTGGATGGTCAGGTGACGACGCGAAGGGTGGCGAGCGTCGGGTCCGCGGCGTAGGCGACCCTGCTGCCGGCCGCTCGCTCGGACCGCAGTGCTTCCAGCAGGTCTGCCGTCACGCGCTCCCCCGGAGCGAGAACGGGGATCCCCGGGGGATAGACGGCCACGAGCTCGGCACTGACTCGGCCGACCGCATCACCGGCCGGAACGGTT
Organism: uncultured Actinomycetota bacterium; assembly: GCA_963820035.1. Classification (GTDB taxonomy): domain Bacteria; phylum Actinomycetota; class Actinomycetes; order Propionibacteriales; family Nocardioidaceae; genus JAWWPG01. The sequence continues at coordinate 1,150,780 of CAWFYK010000002.1, forward strand.
GCGCTGGAAGCGAAGAACGCCTCCCGTGGCGTCAGCTCCTGCTGAGGCTCAACAGAGAAGCTCAGCCGCGGGCGCGCTGGGCGAGGCGTGCCGCCGCGCTCCCGAATGCTCGCGAGGACGGCGTCGGTCAGAGCCTCCAGCGAGGCGGCGGAGTCGATGATCGTGACCGTCGCGACCAGCGTGTCGAGGTCGGCCATCTCCAGAGAGATCCCGGACCGCTCCAGATCGCCTTCGACGCTCACCCCGTCGGCACCGGTACCCGCCAGCCCGATGACGAGCTTGGCGGGATCGAACCTCCCCTGCGGGAAGTCCTCGGCAGCTGGCACGACGAGACCCGGGCACTCCGCCCGCAAGCGTCGCCGCGCCTCCTCCACGTCGTGAACCAGCCGCCCGAGCAGCGTCGCCCCTCTGGTCGCCAGCAGCTGTCGGGCCCCGTCTGTCGACGCGAGGATCGCACCGGCGGGACTCGTGGTGTTGGTCGCATCGAACGCCGTGGTGAGCCGGTCGGCGTCGAGGCGTTCGGTTCGGGCCAGCAGGATCGACGCTTGGCTGTATGACGGCAGCGCCTTGTGCGCCGATATCACCATCGCGTCCGCGCCGCCGGCCAGCGCATGCGAAGGGAACGCAGGATGGAATCCGAAGTGCGCAGCCCAGGCCTGGTCCACGACCAGCGGGACGCCGTAGTCGTGTGCGGCACCGGCAAGACCTCGGATGTCGGCGACGGTGCCGAGGTAGCTCGGCTCGGTCACCCAGACCGCCGCGACATCGACAGTCTCGGCAAGGACCTCACGCACGCGCTCCGGAGTCGGCCCTAGCGGGAGCGTCGTCGTCGGGTCGATGCTCACCGGCAGCCAGACCGGGTTGAACCCGGTCAGCACCAGCCCGCTCATCACCGACCGGTGGATGCTGCGGCTCATCACGATCTGCTGACCGGGTCGACCGAGGGCCAGGAGCAACGCCTGGTTCGCCTGGCTCGCGCCGCCGACACCGAACCGACACCAGTCCGCCCCCCACAGGTCGGCGGCCAGGGCCTCCGCCCGGTCGAGACGCCCGTGAGCCAGCTTCATCGTGTCGAGCCCGCCGAACAACGGGACGTCCACGTCCGTGGCCCGCCCGAGCAGCGGATCGAGCCGGCCGGCCCGACGCTTGTGTCCCGGCACCGTGAACGGCAGCGCGGTGCCGCCCAACGCCTCGACGTAGGCGTCGAGAAGGGGCCGGGCTTTCTGGTCCTGCCCCGCGCGACCACGGATCGGCAGCCGAGGGTCGCGAGCCGTCACCCCGGGTGCTACCGAACGATCGCGTCGCAGTAGGTGTTCCCTGGGAAGACGCCGGTCCCCGGACAGGACTCCCTCTTCTGGAACTGGTTCGCCTGGCCGAGCCTCTGGACCGTGTTGGCGTAGTTGACGCCGTAGTTCAAGGCGCTCCCGTCCCATGAGAACCACGGGTAGATGCAGTACGGGCCGCCGTAGGTCTTGCATGTGGTCGGGCCGACGAACGAGTGGCCGAGCACCTCGGCCTTGCCGCCGGTGTCCGAGACCACAGCCCAGTTCCGCGGATGCGAACCGTCACCGAAGGTGACATCGAGGATCCGGATCGGCTGCTGGCCGGCCCAGTCGGCGTTGTTGAACGAGCCGCAGTACTTCTGGCCCGGCTTGCAGAACTTGCCAGGATGGTCACCGTAGAGGTCAGAGTGGCCGATCTCGTAGACGAAGGCCATCGGGGTGTCCCAGACGCCGCCCCAGTCAAGCGCGTTGCCGATCTGCTGCTTGCTGTACTCAGGCGTCAGCGAGCCGTCGGTCGGGCTGTTGAGCACGAGCACGCTCGACGTCTCCCCGCTGGTCTCGTCCGTGACCTGCTCTCGGTACGACGAGTCCGGCGACGGAGCCCAGATGTGCACGTCGACGATGTCGCGGGCACGCATGACGAAGGGACCCGATCCCGCCGCATTCGTGAGCATGCCGTTGAACGCCGCCGGCTCGATGATGTGGCCGTTCCGCTCCGCGAGCGTCCACACGGGTGAGCACGCCGTGAAGACGTCGGGCTCGTGCTTGAGCTGGAAGCCGCCGTTCGGGGTGCACTTCTCGGTGCGCGAGTCCGGGTAGAACTGCAGCTCCAGGAATCCCTGGCCGCCGATCTTGTCCGGGTTGGTGTCCTTGACCGTGCCGCCGAACCAGAAGGTGGGACCGACGCTCGACACCGGGTAGGTGCCGTCCGCCGGCAGGACAACGCGCCACGTGAGGTTCTGCGCTGATCCTCGCGCCGGCGAGACGGGGTCAAGCTCCGGCTCGTCGTGGCCGGTGCAGCCTGGTGTGTAGTAGTGATAAAGGTCGCCACCGGCGACATGTGCGAGGCAGTCGGTGACGGTGCTTGCGCCCGCCTTTCCCGAGGTGATCGCGCTGGTACGGGTGCTCGCTGCACCGGCGGTCGTGCTCAAGCCAAGGACCAGCACGGAGCCCGCGGCGACGACGGCCAGTCTCCTTCCGGTCATCTGCTTCACTCCAGTCATTCCACCGCGCATGTTCGGTGTCGTCTGCACATGCACGCCGCCGAACAGCGTCGCGTTGCGTCGTCGGGACTTCGACACCTGCGGGGTCGCCTCCGGCTGATCATGCCCCCACGAGCGCCGGTTTGGCTACCCAGCGCGAAGAAGAGCTGGACGACACTGGCCGGCCGTCTCCCCCACAACGTCCTACGTCGACCCGGTCGCCTCGAGCTTGCGTGAGATGGGCTCGAGCGAAGCGATCAGCTGGTCGAGCTCGAGCTGCTCCAGCGCGTCGTAGGGCGCTTCTGCGAGGGCGTCGGTCAGTGCTTCGATCCGGTCTCTGGTCGCACGCCCAGCGTCGGTGAAGCGGCCGGCGGCATCGAGGAGGCCGCGGTCGCGCAGGCCGTCCATGACCTCGGCCAGGCGAGCCTCGGGGAGGTGGTGGATCCGGCCGAACGACTCCGCCGGGTAGATGCCCATGCCGAGGGCACTGAGCACGTGGGCCTCGGTCCCGCCGATCCGCTCGCTCACCAGGGCAGCGATATGGCCGTCCCCGCGGTGCTCGCGGAGCATGTTGGCTGCGTGCCAGAGCCGGGCCACCGGCTCCGCTGGCATCGGGAGCGCGCGCAGCCCGGCGTACATCACCCGTCCCTCGGTCGGGGCACTGGTCGAAGCCGTGGCGAGGAGCTCGGCCGCTCGTGCGAGCCCAGGAGTCTCGACGAGGTCACCGAGGATCCGCCGCAGCGCCGCCACGCAACCGTGCTCACGCGCGGCGTGCGCCGCCTCTGGTGTGGTCGTGTCCCAGACCTTGGGGATGTGGCGGGAGACCTCGCCCTCGGCGAAGTTGTAGAAGGCCGCGTGGACCACCTCGGCGGGGGCCTGGCCGAGCGGCGCCGAGCGTCCTGCGAAGTAGCCGTCCCAGTAGCCGCGGAAGCCGAGCGCCGCCATCGACTCGTTGGGCTCCGGGGAGAAGAAGTTGACCAGGCAGATCGGCTCGGTGAGCTCGAAGAAGCGGCGGGCGACAGGCTCCGGATGCTGCATCTGTGACCTCTCCTGTGATCGTGACGGTGGCTCGTGGGCGACGGTCCCTCACCAATACGACGAACAGATCGACCGCCATCCGACAACGTCGCCACAATCCGTTCGACCTGGCCAGTCGCCCACCGTCCCCGATGGGACAGCAAGATCATGCCCGTTCGATGATTTTGCTGTGCCTCGGGGTCAATTCAGAGAAGCCACTCGGACGAAGGAGCACGACATGGGACAGGTCATCGCGTCCGCGTCGATGTCGCTTGACGGCTACATCGCCAAGGACGACAACACGATCGGGCGACTCTTCGACTGGTTGCAGAATGGAGAGGTCGAGGTTGCAACCGCCGATCAGCGCATCACACTTCACCTGAGCTCACGTAGCGCCGACTACTGGCACAGGTGGGTCGAGGGGCACGGTGCCCTGGTCTGCGGGCGCACTCTGTTCGACTTCACCGGGGGGTGGGACGGAATGCACACGCTGGGTGTGCCGGTGGTCGTCGTGACCCACCAGGTCCCCACGGACTGGGTCGACGCTCACCCGGACGCTCCGTTCCACTTCGTCACCGACGGAGTGGATGCTGCGGTGGCAAAGGCACAGGAGATTGCCGGGGAGCGCACGGTGGCGGTGAGTGCCGGCACCATCGCCCGTCAGTGCCTCGAGCTCGGCCTGCTCGACGCGGTCGCCGTCGACCTGGTGCCCGTGGTCATGGGCCATGGCCGGCCCTTCTTCGGTGAGCTGTCGACGGACGACGTTCCGCTGGGCGACCCGATCGAGTGCGTGCAGGGGGACCGCGTGACCCACCTCGTCTTCCCCGTGGCGCGGCGACAGACGCAGTCGGCCCAGGGAAGAACATAAGGCTCGGCAAGTTCGCTCACCCCATACTCCTGATCAGGATGCAGCAACAGCCGTCCGTGGACCCTCCGGGTGAAGGATCGTGGGGCAGGTCGCCGCCGACCCGCCGAGTTGAGTCCGTCACACCAGGTCGGCGAGCAACGTCGCTCCGGGGAGCAGCGAACGTGCCGACGGTCCGGGGCTCCAAAGGGACCGGTTCTGATCGATGAGGTCGAGTGCTTGCAACTGATCGGACAGACGGTGGAGCTCGGACTCGACGTCGTGAGTGGTGATCGGTTGGCCGCCGCGCTGCCAGCCGTGGCCCAACAAGGCGAACACCTCGGCGGTGAGCTGCGGGACCTGCATCGGTCCGTGGGCTTCGAGCAAGGCCACCGCGCGCTCGGCGATCACGGTCGAGAACTCCTGCGGGGCGAACCACGACCGAAGGCGGCGTACGATCTCGTCCTCGTTGGTGGCGGCTTTGGTAAGGCGCAGGACGCCGTTGGCCAGCCGGAGGAGCCGGACGTGACGCAGCATGTCGTGGAGGGCAGCCAGGGGGTAGAGGTCATCCTCCATCGAGACAGGCCGCCCCCACGGGTACCAGCCTGGTCGCTGATCCTGGACCGCGCGGACCACGACGCGCGGTAGTCGGCCGCCAGGGGTCAGCTTGACGCCGTCGTCGAGGAGATCGAGGAGCAGCCGGACACTCTCGGGTACGACGCCGACCGCGTCGTGAACCCGCCGCGAGGTGACTTCCTTATCGAACGGCCGCAGCCGGTCCCCGACCCAGACACTCATCATGTCGTGCTCGGGATGCCGGGGGTTCGCGAGCGCCTGGAGCAGCTCGGCGTAACCGGGCGGACCGCCGCAGTCCTCCGGTGGACAGGCTCCCTCGCCGCCGACGCCTCCGGGTGTCTCACCACCCCGACCGAGGACCTCGATGTCGTGCTCCCATCCGTCGCCGAAGTCGTATTCGTAGACGAACGACGGCGGCAGGGCGGAGAGGGGCACGCCCCGCTCGTCGACCTCGGTCTCTGCGTCGTCCCACTGCTCGAAGGGGACCGTGTAAGTCCTTGTCTCGGTGCGGAACTGGTGCAGGTGGGAGTCGGTCCAGCCGAGCGCGACCTGCAAGACCCCGTGCAGCTCGTCGAGGGTGATGGAGGCGGGTACGTCGATCACTCGCTCCACCTTGGGCTCCACGGCCCGCATGGTCACCCGTAACCTCGTCGTCCTCATTGGGCTCCTCCAGAGCCGGGTGCACCGCAGCACTTCTTGTACTTCCGGCCAGATCCACACCAGCACGGCTCATTGCGGGCAGGTGGCCAGGCGATCGATCGCGACGGATCCCGTCCCACGTCTGCGGCGTACCGCGCCCGCAGCTGGGCCGGATCTTCCTCGTCGGGTTCGTTGTCAGCGGCCCATTGGTTGATCTCAGATGTTCGCAGGGGAGCGATCGCCAGTCGAGCGGCCCCGGTCTCGCGCAGTTCCCGCAGCCGCCGCTCCATCCGTCGGCAGTAGACAGCATGTGCGACCGAGCCGCCATGCTCCTCGTCTCGCACCAGGTCGCTGTCCGCCAGGTCCGGCCACCGGGTGGGCAGGTCGGTGTATTCGTCCGCGGGCAGCCACACAACCGTGAGCGGCATCATCCCGGTCGGGGCACGACGTTCGCTGGCGATCTGTCTGACCTGCTCCACGCGTCTGAGGGACTCCCCACCCGGGCCGCGCTGCCTGACCGGCTCTGCGGTCTGCAGGTCGTCCTCGTCGCGGCCCAACGCGTCCAGACTCGCGGCCCGCAGGCCGCGGAGCTGTCCGAGGAGGCGTTCTGGGTCACCAGTGCGAACCGCGAGCTCGAGCGCCTGGGTCAACCACGACAGCGCCGCTTCGTGCTCGCCGACGGCACCGTATTCCAGCCCTGCGTTGTTGTAGACCCACACATCCTCTGGGGTTTCCCGGGCCACGGCATCCCAGATCGCCGCCGCCTCTTCGAGTCGGCCATGTCTGGTAAGGATCTCGGCGCGCCGGCAACGCGGATCCGGTTCGCAGGCGTACCCCTGCTCGGCCAGCACATCGGCGTGCCACAGGGCGTCCTCGACCCGGCCGAGCCGATCATAGGTCTCGGCGAGCTCGCTGTGCAGCTCGAGCACGTCGAGGTAACCCGCCGCTTCGGCGTCGCCTCGGCAGACAGCAATCGCCCGCTCCAGCACCTCCGCGTAGCCCTCGGGCGGGCCGGAACAGGCCCGGTTGATCTCACGATCGAACTGATCCATCTCATCACGTCGCACCGCGACATCCTTCCCGCGATACCAACGCCGGAGCAAGTTGGGGCCTAACCCTCCGAGTGCGGCTGAGGGGGACGCTGCGGGGGGACACGGTCGGTACGCGCTCGCGCCGATGCAGAGGCGGCGATGTGACGCACGTGCTCGGATCTCCGGCTGCTCCCCTCGTTCGCAAACCGCATGGACTGTTGGGGTGGGGAAGGTGTTGGATCAGTGCACGTCGATCACGCTACAGTCTTGCAACGACCCGATCGCTTGAGGACGCCGTGGAAGCGGTGACACTCTGGCAGCACGAGGGAGTCCCGGGTGACCGATGGCCATCGGCCACCCGGGACGCGGCGGAAAGACGCGGGTCAGTCCGCCCGGAGGTTCACGCGGAGAGCAACGACGACTGGCGGTCCCGGACCAGCATCCGCTTTGCGGAGGTCACGGTGTCGCGCCGTTGCGCGGTTTCGTCTGTGGCTCCTGCGTTTCGGGAGCCGGGAGACGGCTCGCCGACGTGTTCACCGCCTTACTGTTCGTCGGGTCGGATGACGGGCTTGATGTCGACCAGTGGCGTCTGGTCGATCGCCTCCAGCGGATGGACGCGGAGGCGTCCGCCTTCGATCGCGACGATGGTGGTGCGGTGCAGGCCGATGGGGTTGGGCCGGGCCGGTGAGCGGGTGCTGAAGACGCCGCGTTCAGGTCCCGTCGGGTCGTCACCCGGTTGGGTCGACAGTTCGTCGCGCCGCGACTTGTGCAGCCACGTGAGAACGAGGATGTCCGAACCGACCTGGAGACCGCGGATGCCCTCGAGCACGTCGGGATCGATCACCAGCCACGCCTCGGGGGCGCCCTGGTCCCCCTGATTGGGTGCCTCCGCGGGATCGATGAGGGTGGACTCGACGCGCCCGATCGGACTCACCACGTAGGCCGCGGTGCCGAACGAGGTCTCGTCGGCGCCATCGAGGCGAGCCTCGGTCCGAGTGGGCTCGAAGAGCTCGACCGGGTTCCCGGATGGGTCCTCGGCGAGGATCTGCTTGCCCCCAACCCCGGTGACGATGTCGTTGCGGAATCGCACTCCGGCCGCACGCAGCCTCGTCACTGCGGTCTCCAGGTCCTCGATCTCGATCGAGAACCGGTTCCAACCTCCCGGCTCTGGCGCGGTACCGTCCGGCATCGGCTGGCCGCCACCCGCGCCCCCCGGCGCGCTCAACACCAGACGCAGATCACCGAGGGTCAGCATGGCGAACGACGGCGCCGGGTGCATCTGCTCACTGAAGCCCAGATGGGAGCAGTAGAACGCGATCGCCGCATCCACGTCGTCGACGATGTACCGCATGCTCACTGTCGTCATCGGATGTATCCATTCTCCCGCCTGGTGACATCCTGTCGCCGACTCGCCCGCGAGTCCACTACCGCCCGGTGCGATCGAGATGCTGGCTCGGTCTCCACCGCCACGAATTGTCGGCCGAACACCGGAAGCGGGTTGATCGCAGAGGACTTGCCTGTCAAACCCCTGCAAGCGATTACCCGCGCAGCCTGGGCATGGTGCTGACACGAGCGCCGCGCTTGGCCATCAGCCGAGAGCCAGGACCGGGTCAGCGTGCTGTCGGCAGCCGTCTTCCTGCCGGTGCAGTACGCCTCGAGCCAGGCACGCAACGTGCCCCCGCACGATGCCCAGGTCCTCAGCGATACCCCCGACCGTGGCACCGGGACTGGACTCGTACAAGTCGACGGCCTGACGGCGAAACTCCTCAGAGTGATTCTTCCTGGCCATAGTTCTTGATCATCTCGCTTCCCAACAACAAATGCTGGAATCAGCGTGTCCAACAACCAGGGTCGGGCCCCCCAAGCTTGGATGTCGGAGTGTTCCGCCGACGGCTCGGGGGGCTGCGTCGCGGGTTTCCCTTGATCTCCATGGGCACGGTTCAAACCTATGCTCGTCGGCCCAGGGAACGGCGGACCCCATACTCACTCCGTTTGCCGCGATTCGAGCAGCGCGCCAATCCGCCAGTCGACCATGCGGATGGCGAGGGCTTCTCTGGCCGCTTCGCGTGCCCACAGGCCCGGCTACGTCGGTGCCTGTGTCGGACTGCCGTCAGCTTGCTACGCCAAGTTGGCGTCGATTTCATCCGGTCGGCGGACAAGGAGTTCTAGCCTGACGAACGTCTGGTCGTAGGAACCGTCGTGGCGACGCAGACGGTCTATCGAGGCCACGGCCTGCTCGATGATCTCTGGTATGCGGGTTCCGGAGGTATGCCGGGTGAGCACCAGGGTCGCTTGGGTGCGGAGCAGGGCCTCGATCTGGTCGCGGCTGAAGGAGCGGCGTTGCGCCACCGTACCCACGGCCCCAGGCGGGATCTCGAAGCCCGCTTCCTCGAGACTGTCGAAAACGTCAGCGGTATCCGGGAAGGGCGGGGGTCCGGGCAGGCCATGCGTGGCTGCCAGCTCATTCAGAATTGCATTGATCCGGCCGATGTTCCCGGTTCCGGCGCACTCCAGGTGTAGCCAGCCGCCTGGCCGGAGCAACCGGTGGACCGCGGCGAACACTTGCGGGCGGGCTGGCGACGGCACCCAGTGCAGCATCGCCCGGCTCACGATAAGGTCCACCGAGCCCGGCGCCAAGTGCTCGTCGAGTTGCTGGGCGGACGCGTGAATGAAGCGGAGGTTGTCGGCTGTGTACCGACGCGCCTCGGCGAGCATGGACTCGTCCTGATCGACGCCGGTCACCGAGCCCCGCGGGACCAGATCAACGAGCTGGGCGGTGAACTCGCCGCTGCCGCATCCGAGGTCCACGACCGCGTCGGTAGGCCGGGGCTGGTGACGCGCGAGAAACATCTCGTCGTAGCCCCGATGGTGGGCCGAACTACGGGAGTAGTCGCTTCCGCTCCACCGAGCCGACGAGGACGGGTCGGTCATCGCACCTCCTGTGGTCAACGTTCTGCCGCCTGATGAAGGAGTCCTTCGAGCCTCTCACGGATCTGCGGGAAGGGTTTTTGAACCTCGACCCCTTGAACCCCCAGATCGGCGTAGGTGCCGTTTGGGCGAGAAATCGACTGTCCGTGACTCCCCGCTGGATCCCCTCGTTTACGCCTAGTTCCCACTCGTGGTCCAACAGTGCGGTCCGATGTTGGTCCGTCGCTGAGGCAGACCGGCGACTGGTCCAGGACGGATGAGCATTCGGGCCCGCGGACAGGCACATGGCGGCGGAGAACGGTATCCAGTCTCCGCGTCCGTTACTCAGTGCCGGAGGCCTCCTCGCGATAGATCCGTGATCTGCGCCCGGGATCATTGGCGACGTTCGAGATGAAGAGTCCGAAGTCGAAGTCCTCGGGTTCGGCAAATGGTGTCGGATCGTCCTCCGGAGAGACGATGGGCGACGGCAAGGTGTACTCCAGACGGGTGACGTCGTCACCGGTCGTGCTGTCGGTCACCTCCAGCATCTGGCGACCTTCGACGTGGCGGCACGTGACCGACGTGGAGTCATCGACACGTATCAGCGTGCTGCCGATGCGTAGAAACACCTCGCCGCCATCGCGATACAGCACGACCAGGGTGTCATCGAGCCGCGAGTAGTGCCCTTGAGTGGCGGCCGGTGTGCCGGCAGGCAAAATCTCAGCGGCCGAGAGCGCGCCAGTCGCGGGGTCAAAGTGGCGGACCTCGGAGTAGCGATCGAAGGAAGAGACGATCATCGCTTGCCCAGTCCTAGGTCGGCTCCACCGGGGCGAGTCGCGCTTTCGATGATGTTCTCCCAAGATTTGCCTCTAGCCCGAAGCCAGTCGATCGAGGGACCGAGGGGATCACCGTATTTCTCGATGTTCCGCTTATAGATCTCACTCCGCAGCGGTTCTGGGGTCAACTCTTTGTACTCCACACCGAGCGATCGACGCTCGGCGTGGAGTGTTCGGGCGATGGTCTCCGGCGACTCCCCCGCAGCGCGCATCGTGTCGCGACGAGCGCCGAGGGCCTCGACCCTTTCGATGTACTCCTCCCGTAGCTTCGGGAGCGGTTCAGTACTGCCCTGCTGTTGGCCGCCCTTCGGCTCCAGGCCCTCGCCGGTACTCGTCTTCATCCTCTGCCGGTCGGCAAGCCAACGGGCGAGTTTGGTCTCACCGACCGCGTTCGCAAACTTCGACTTGGCCAGAGCCTCACCGCCCTTCTTCATCAGATAGGCGGCCAGAGCCACCAGAAGGGCGCTAACCAAGATGCCGAGGGCATCGGCCAAGGTTCTACCCGCCGCGTCTACCTTCTTGGGTTTGCCATTTGCGTTCCACACTTGGTTGACGAAGCTGCCGAGCTGGCTCAGCAAGTTCGCGGCGATGCCGAGGATCGCCTCGATCAGCACGGCCAGGCCGTAGTACTCGAGGATCAGCAACCCGATCTCGAATCCGATCTCTGCACCCGGTATGGCGCCAACCCCACCGAAAAGGGCACCGATCAACGCACCCACCGCGGTGCTGACCGCCAAGATCTTGGCGGCGTCGATCGCGAAGTCGATCAGCCCGCTGAGCAGTCCCATCGCGGTCTCGCCGGCATGCTGAACGATCGCCTGTGGAGCGTAGGTGATGGCCAGCGAGCAGGCAGCGCGAAAGTCGTCGATCTTCTGCTCGATCTTCTTGACAATCCGCGAAACTTCGCCGGTCACCGTTCCGCTGCCGACGTCCATCGCCGCGGCCACCCCGAAACTGGGGATCCACAGGTCATAGTCGGCCTTGAGCAAGGTGTCCGAGGCGTCTCGGCCACTGATCGCCCAGTTGCCGATGTCGTCGAGCCAGTCAGTCTTCACGATGAACGCGTCGCCCTTGTTCACCGCCCGGATCGCGTTGATGAAGTGATTGACGTTCTGGTCGGCCGTACTCTCATCCCCTTGGATTCCGTACTGGTCCTTCACCAAGCCCCAAAACGTCTGGCCACTGCGCACCCGGATCATCCGCACCCCCGGATCCTGAGCGATCAGGTCGGCCGGAGGAAAGTGCACCCGCGGCGCGGACAGAAATCCGACCGTTCCGGTCCGAGCGGTCACCTTTTGCCACCCAGGATGGGCTGACTCGTCCTCCAGAACGTGCACCCGAGTGCCGAACGGCAGCTCTGCGAGCGACGCCGACGACTGGTCAGCACCGACCCGTAGATGCAGTCCCTCCTCCCGCACGAACCCGACCCGATCACCCCCCGACGGCAGGACCGGCGGCGCGGGCGACGGAGCAGTCACTCCGGCAGCAGGCGCGGGGCTGGGGGCTCGCTGCAGGCACGTCACGCCATGGCTCGATGCATCGCGAATCAGCCGACTAGTGGCGGCGTTACCTGCTGTCTGCTGCAGCCACAAGACTGCCCCGTCGGACGACCGACTCGAGGAGGACAAGGTGTCTTTCGACCCCGACCGCGGCTTCGCCGACCTCGAAGTCCTGATGACGTTGGTCGCATGGTCACGCACTCCACGCCCAGCGGAGACAGAACCGCTGCCGTCGCTCATCGCTAAATTGTCGCAGCATCTGTTGCACCCGGTCGATAACCGAGAAAGGTGTTCGTGCGAGCAGAGACGACTGCCCTTTCGGGCACGTAGAGACCTCCGATCGAAACCTGCGCCGCATCGTGAGGCTGACGTGACCTGGGTGTCGACGACGGACAGTAGCCATCCGCCCAGACGTCCGTGGCCGAGGCCGCATCGACCGTGTGCAACAGAATGTCCAAGATCGTCGTGACCCGGCCAGTACCGCCAGCGGCTCATGCCGTCGTCCACGGATCCAGTGAGGACGCCAACCGCCGCGGACGACCTCCAGCTGGCGCCGTCCCAGTGCATGAAGAACGGAGACCAGTCGTCCTGCCCGGTGAACTCGATCCCGACGATCCAGACGTCAGACGCCCCGAGCGCCGCCATCGACCAGAGGTCCGCCCGAAGGTCGCCCGGTGGATTGGGACTCTCTCCCCGCATCCACCGGTGTCCGTCTCAGTGCACGGTGTTGGTTCGGTAGGGGATCGTCGCGCCGAGGGCCCACACGTCGTCGGGAGCCAGCGCACTGACGTCGCCCGGGTGGCTGCTCTGATGCAGGGTCCCCCCGTTGCGCACCGTCTGCCAGGTATCGGCGGTGAGCCGCTCGGTGAGCGGTCTGCGGTAGGTTCCGTTGAACCAGGAGCCCACCGCCCAGGCCTCCGTGGTATCGGCGGCGATTCCGTAGTAGGCGGCAGAGTGGCCGTCTTTCCGTGGCGGCGCGGCATCCTCGATGCGCCAGTCGGCGCCGTCCCAATGCTCCACGAGCGTGCGACTGTCCGATGAGCCGACCGCGACCACGTCGTCCAGCGCCGTGACGGCGACATCGCTCAGTTCGTCGTTGTGCGGTCGCCGGTGTGGATCCGCGGCGATGGACCACGGTTCTCCGTCCCAGTCTTCGATCGAGGTGATGGAACTACCATGGTCGTCCGGCTTCGGCGCCCGACGGCCCAGACGTCGTCCGGTCCGGCTGCCGCGACCGCCTCGAGGATCCCCCAGCCGGACAGTTCGGGCATCGCCACCGAGGTCCATGTGTAGCCGTCCCAGGCAGCCACCATCACGATGACTGGACGCAAGCGAAGGACCGTGGAATCTTCCCCCGGAGCTGCCGACATCGGACTCGCACCGATGCCGTCCTCATCCGCGGAGTGCAGACCGCCGGAACGGCTCAAGGCACACCACACCCGTCATGTCAGGCCTGTGCTGGCGGCCCGGCTTGCGCACAGTGCGGGTGCTCATGTCCGCCGCGGTCCAGCACCGATCCGGCGCAGTAACGCGGTCCGTAAGCGGCGGAATGACGCGGCTGGGGTCGAGCTGAGCGTGGTTGGACCTACCGCCGGTGTGAGAAGCCACGGATCGAAGCTGCGCACGCTGTCGGCGGGTCCGCACGATGTCTTGCAGTTGAGGACTGATCGGCTATTGCTGCATACGTGGCGTCTCGATGATCGGCAGGCGTTCGCCTGGATGAACGCGGACCCGGAGGTAATGGAGTTCTTCGACGCCTCATTGACCAGCAAGGAGAGCGACGGTTCGTGGACCGGATCGAGGCCTTCACTCCGGCATTCGAGATCGGCTACCGGTTCGCCAGGCATGCCTGGGGCCAGGGCTACGCCACCGAGGCCGCTCGGGAAGCCGTGAGGTTTGGCTTCGAGCGGGCGGGCCTGGTCGAGATCGTCTCCATGACCGCGGTCAGCAATATCCGCTCGCGGGCGGTCATGGACAAGCTCGGCATGACCCACGACTCCCACGACTCGACCACCCGCGCGTCTCGGACGGCCACCCGCTGGAGCGACAGTGCTCTACCGATTGGCGATCCGGCTGCGGGATCCGTGTGTGGGATCCCGCACCCTCAGCGGCTGCGGGCGCGCGTAGCCGCTCTGAGCCGCGTGCGTGTGAGCTCGGCTACTCGGTGGAGAGCGCGCCCAGCGCGGGCCAGGGTGGCCCGTCGCGGAGCAAGCCCAGGATCTGGACGGCGTGCCGACGCCCATTCGGAAACTCATCCCGCGCGTCCCAGCGCCAAGCCGCGACCATGGCGAGGACCAGCCGGCGACACTCCTGGAGCAGGACCTGGTTGACACCCGGATAGTGCACGCTGACCTCGTCCGGCACGTGAGCAACGTCGAACTCGATCGGGCCACGGCAGCACGTCTCGAGGTCGATGAAGAGCAGGCCCTTTGGGGTGCTCAGGAGGTTCCCAGGATGCGGCTCTCCGTGCAGGAGTTGGTCCACGCTCACGTGCCTGCGAATTGCTTGACCAGAGGTATGAAGAGTGTCGAGAAGCAGGAAGCGGTCGGCATCAGCGAGCGCCGGAGTTTCGTGTCGGTGCGTCAGGAGATGCTCAGCGGCGGCGACTCGTTCTGTGAAGGGCGGAGCCTCGATCTCGATGCCGCGCATCGCCGCGTGCAACCGGCGAAGGGCATCCGCATACTCGGCCGGTGAGCCCACGTCAGTCACCGGGCGGCAGTAGGACCAGAAGGTGACGGCAAACCCATCGCGCTCATACACCCGTGGTTCCACCCGAGGATCGAGCGATGCGATGGGGGCCGCGACTCCGGCCAGGCTCTCAGCGACCCGGACCTCACGGGCCGCGACCTCCTGCCCGATCAGTGCAGTCCGGGCGAACGTGTCACATGGCAGAAGACGCAGAGCGAGTGTGTTCGAGTTCTGGATAACGACCGCTTCGTTGACTTGTAGGCCGACGGCCTCCGCGAGTGACGACGCGGCAGCGGTCGCGCGCGCTACGAGCCGGTCCTCCACGAAGTGCATCCTGACATCCGCTCACTCATCGGCGATGTCCAGGTGTCCCGGAAGCCGAACGCTGATCGGAACGGCCCTTCGGCAAACCGCATGCGTAGTCTCGGAACATGCCAGAGGTGCGCTGCCCGGGTTGCGGACTCCAGTTGCCGGCGACCGGATCGGCAGTGGACCCGGGTCGCTTGCGGGCTTCGCCTGAGTGCTTCGAGCTGTATGGCGAGGTCGTTGGCCGGGTGATGACTGATGCGGTACGGCTGGGCCGCTGGCACCAAACCTGTGTTGATGCCTACGCCGCGCAGCACGTGGGATCCCGCACCCCTCTGATCACGACGTTCTGCGCACTCAGCACGCTCTACCTCGTCTTGGAGCGCGACTTCACCGGGCAGCAGGGGCGCCAGGCACACAGCTACATCGCCACCAACTTCGGCCCGAGTGCCTGGCCGTGTCTCGAGGGGGCGACGCGACGGGGAGAGGTAACCGTCTTGGACGTGGCCCTCGCCGGCACTGCCGAGGACCTCGCCACCGGAATTCACGAGTGGGGGCAGTCGGTATGGCATTCGTGGTCCGGTGCCCACGACCAGGTCCGCAGAACGACCGATCTGATGCTCACAGACTGGCGGCGGATCGGCTGAGTCGATCACACCCATACTGTCGGCCCCCAACGTGGGCAGATCAGTCGTCACATCGGGAACCATGACTGGCCGCCCTCGCCGTGTCGGCAGCGAGGGAAGCCGACGTCCCGCTGAGGTGTCGACAGCGACTCCGGAAGCCGATCCCCCGCGGGACAGCTGCGTCGCTCTTCGTCGATCCGTCCAAGCGCGGCCACCCCCTCCGGGCATGATTCCCGTCCGAGGTACCGGGGCTATCGGGTGCGTTGGATGAGCTGTTCGCGGTCGAACGAGGCTGACGCGAGCCGCCAGCCGAGGTAGTCGAGCACGGCCAGGGCGGCTGCGGCGATCAGCGCGACGGTGAGTGTCGCCGGTAGCACTCCGAATGCGATGAGGGCGATCACCGCGACTGTTGGCAGGCTGGCCAGGATGGATATCTGGCTGGCGTTGCGTGGGTCCGCGGACCGGGTGGAAACAGCGATGCCCAGCCAGATCGACCAGGCCGCCAGGAGCGGGGTGAAGACCAGCTGTGCGATCAGCTCCGGGCCTTTGATGAATGCGGCTGCCACCCCGGGGCGGGCGAACAGCTCGACGACAGCTACGAAGAGGGCGAAGACGGCGTAGGCCACCAGGACGGAGGGGAAGAAGGCGGCGGATGCCTTGCCGAGGAGGAGCTCGTCTCGCCGGATCGGCGTGGTGAGCACGGGCTCCAAGGTCCCTTGAAGCCGTTCGCCGACAACCGCGTACGCGGCGAGTGCGGCCGGAACCAGGACCGGGATCGCGAGAAGGTACAGCAGGGTGTGCTCGTGGCGCAGACCACCCGAGGCTGAGGACGGGACCGTGAAGACGGCTACCAGTGGCTGGACGAGGAAGATCATCGGCAGGATCGCCGTCGCATAGACGATGTTGCTGTTGTGGCGGTACTCGCGCAGTTCTTTGACCAGGATGGCCCGGACCCGCCGGGTACTGAACTCGCTCACCTGGGCGCCTGCTCTCGATCGGCGACGAGCTCGAGGTAGACGTCTTCCAGCGAATGCCCGAACTCGCCAACAGAGAGAACCTCAGCGTCAGCTGCGACCAGCGCCCGCACGATGCCAGGAGCCGCGACCTCCGGGTCGGCGACGGTGAGCAGGTAGCTGGCTGGTTCTGGCTCGCTCCAGTTCTCGACGCCGGCAGATCCGGCGAAGATCGTGCCCGGGTCGTTCAACGGCTCGCGGGTCCGCACGCGCAGGGAGCGCGTGAAGAGCCGGTCGCGAAGCTCGCGCGGCGTCCCGATCGCCTGGAGCGTCCGATTCAGGATCGCCACGCGGTCGCAGAGGCGCTCGGCCTCCTCGAGCCGGTGCGTGGTCAAGAAGATCGTCACACCGTCCCGGCTGAGCTGGTCGACGAGTTCGTGGACGTCGCGGGCAGCGACGGGATCCAGGCCCGAGGTGGGCTCGTCCAGGAACAGGATCTCAGGGTCACTGAGGAGTGCGCGCGCCAGTGCCACTCGTTGTCGCAGTCCCTTGGAGAGCGCCCCGCAGAGGTCACCGGCCCGGTCGGAGAGATGGACTGCCGCAAGCGCAGCGGCGGCGCGCCCGACAGGGTCAGGGCTCTCATAGAGGTCGGCGAAACACGCGAGGTTCTCCGCCACCGTGAGCCGATCGTAAAGCCCCGGGTTCTCGGGCATGACGGCGATCCGCTGGCGGATCGCCACACCGTTCTCCTCGACGAGGTCCAGACCGGCTAGGCGCGCCGACCCAGCGGTCGGGGCCAGCAGCGTGGCCAGAGTCCGGACAGTCGTGGTCTTCCCCGCCCCGTTCGGCCCGAGGAACCCGAAGACCTCACCATCGCCCACCTCGAAACTGAGGTCCTCGAAAGCGGCTCGGTCCCCGAAGTGCTTAGCGAGCCCGGACACCGACAGCACTGGCGCACCACCGCTAGCGCCGCCTGCCCTCATCTCACCACCACCAACTCCTACCGCTGACTCTTCGCCATGCTCGCACGGCGATCGGGTCGCGTGGCGGCGCCCCACGCGACCCGATCCCCTGCGGGACAGGTGCGTCCTTCATCGTCGATCCGTCCAAGCGCGGCCATCCCTCAGGGACGGTTCGTCCTATGGGATGGTTCCGGCTCAGGCCAACCGAGGCCTCTGCATAGCGTGGCTTGCGCACGCAGAGACGGGTCTGCTGCGAGTGGCGAAGAGGAACTCAGGCGGCGGGCGGTCACTTCCAGCCCGGCGTGCGTCCGGCTTGCTTGATGTATTCGTGCAGCTCTGGTCGCCGTCCCTCTTCCAGGGAGGTGACCTTGACGTACCGTGTCCGGTCGGCGGTGCCCAGTGGAGGCGGAGGATCGAAGTCAGCGCCGCCGAGGAACACGACATTCACGGAGACGTCGTAGGGGGCTATCTCGATGATCCATCCCAGCCGTGGTAGCCCGTAAAACGCCCGCTTCCACTTCAGGGCGTAGTGAACGTCGGGGAGTTCGGTTCGAATCGAGGCGTCCAACAGCTCGACGATCGGACGCAGGTATGGCATGAGGCGTCCGAACCAGTCCTCGATGTCGGAGTGCCCCGTGGACGGCTCTGGGGGTTTGCGTCCGGCGTTTCCCTTGATCGCTTTCGGCATCGCCTGTCCTCCTCTGCAAGTTCTCGGAAGCATCTTGCACCGGCCTGTGGCAAGAACGCCTTCACCTCTCACTCCCGACGGTGCCCGCCGTGGTACATGGCTCCCACCTAACGGCGATCGCCCGCTTCTTCGGGTGCGGGCAAGAGGACGTGGTAGGCGACGCGCCGGCGACGCTCCTGGGAGGGCTGGTTCGCCAGTCGGGACCGGAGCAGCGCCTTGAGGTCATTCAGGAAGTCGGCGCATTCGGTGTCGGTCAGCCACATTGCGTTCACGCGGTAGTCGGCGCCGTCTCGACCGGGCGCCGGATCGTGGGTGAGGTAGCGGTCGAAGTCGCCGAGCAGGCCGGCGACGTAGGCCATGAACGCCTGGGCGTGGTCCTCGATCGACATGGCCCCGACCTCGTCGTGCTGCATCTGCGCGGCCAACATCCGCAGTGTGTAGGTTCTCTCCACCGTTCCTCGCACACGCCGCTCCGCGTCCACCTCCAAGACGCCGGCGCTGGTGAGGATCGCGATGTGCCGGTACAGGCTGCCGATCGGCACGTCCTCGAGTTCGGCGGCGATCTGGGCGGTGGTCAGCGCGCGGTCGCCCAAGAATGTCTTGACGATGCGCAGCCGCACCGGATGGAGAAGGAGATCCGCGCTGCTCACGCACTCACCTTAAGCCATCGTTCTCGATTCTGATAACATTCCTGTTCATGACAGAGCGCCATCGACGTAAGCAGACAGCAAGTTGAACCCGAACATGCTCGCAGCCGTCTCGGCCGCCCTCTTGGTCGCGGCCCTCGACGCATGGGTGTACACCGACGCTCGAGCCAGACATGGCACCCGACGCGGGGTAACCGTGACGATGGGGTCGGTGCGCATAGACCGTCCCGAGGCCTGGGCCGCAGCGTGCCTCGTGTTGTTCGTCCTCTTCTTCCCCCTCAACCTAACTGCCCGACGTGGAGCCCAATAGTCCAAACCCGACGGCATCATGTGACACGCCTGCCGGCGCATGCCCCCCGGGCACCTCGCCGCAGGTCACCCACCGCCGTCGGCGCCCACAAGGAATCGACTAACGGGACTGGCCTGACCGCCTTGCAGCGACTCGCCAGGCGTCCCAGGTAGGGCGAAGGCATCGTCGCGGATCACGTGCCTGGCGCCGCGGGAAGCGCATGAGGCGGCCCACGTGCCAGCGCACGCCCGCCTGACGACTGAGCGCGGGGCGCGTAGGTTCGGGGCGTGAGACGCAGTGTTTTGCAACGCATCCACAACCCACGCAATCGCGAGTGCGGCTGCGACCCGGATTGCTGGTGCCGAAGGACCGCGTCGGTCGAGCGGTGAAGTGGTGAAGTGGTGGTTTCCCGCGAGGCTCGTCGGTATGTGTCAACGGACGGTCACTCGGCAGAGTGGAAACCGGCGCGGGACTGGTGCCCAGCGCACGGCCTTCGCTCGGGTCAATACCTGCGCCGCCGTCCTGCGCCCGCATCCTCACTGCGAGACTCGGACACGTTCGGACCGTCTATGCATCGCGGCGGCGTACCAGCAGGAAGGCGGCGGTGAGGAGGAGTACCGCCAAGGCGGTCAACCACCCGAACTCGATCCACTGGAAGGTCCAGTAGCGGCTCGCGGGTTGGTAGCTGGTCCATTGGGTGTAGCCGTGGTGGAGCAGGTAGGTGACCGGGTCGGCCCCGTCACCTGGCGTGGCTGGGGTGGTTTTGCCTCCGCCACCGACATTGATCTGCTGCATCCCGGCGGATCGCAGAGCGGTGTTCAGCTGGTCGGGGCTGACGACGGTTCCGGCCTTCTCCCACCACTGCTGCACCGTCTGGGAGCCCGGGACGAAGTCGAGACTCTTGGTCTTGAGCGGCGCGAGGTAGTGGAACCGGAGCTTGGAGGTCGCGAGCGCGAGGCCGAACCCGACACCGATTCCGGTCGCGAGTGCGGGCGCTACGCGCCGCCACAGATACCCGGCGAGCACGCCGACGGCGTATGCCGCCAAGCTCCAGCCGACGATCGCGAGGCCGGTCGTGGGGAACTCGTTGGCCCCGAGCCGGGAGGTGACGTCGGCCTGCCAGAGCGGGTGGTCGTGCCAGAAGATCAGGGCGCCGAATGCCCCGGTCAGGACTGCGACCGCGACGGCACCTGGGACGATCACCGCGATCGCCCATCGGACGCGGCCGACCCCTTGGGTCCAGGCGTAGCGGAAGGTGCCGGTCTCCAGCTCGCGCCCGATCAGTGGGGCGCCGGCGAAGGCTCCGATCAAGAGCGGAGCGAAGATGAACAGGGCGCTGATGATGCCCGGGGTCGAGTAGTCGTTCTTGAAGGTGTTCCATTGGAAGTTGCAGGCGCGCGACTGCTGGGGCGTGCAGGCCTGCACGGCGTGAAAGGCCGAACGCATCTCCAGCCCGGTCACGAGGAGGTAGATCGCGAGCAGTCCGAGAAGGGCGAGTGTGGTCAGGACCGAGGTCCGCTCGCGACGCCAGCTCACCCACACGAGGCGACGCCAGCGGATCGGCCGCCCCTGCTGTGGCGGGACCACGGCCACGGACGGCGCGCTCATCGGATCGCCTCCAGGTGCGTTGCCTGCTGGGCGCCGGCATCCTCACGCAGGTAGGCCATCGTCAGCTCCTCGAGGCTCACCGGTCGCGCTTCCCAGCCCGGCGGCGTCGGGTCGGCCGCCTCGACCAGCAGGTGGGTCTGGGCGCCGGCGCTGGTCTGTTGAACGGTTCGCCAGCCCGGATCGTGGGACAGGTCACGGGCGCCAGTGAGCAGGCGATGTCTGCTCAGCAGCTCGTCGACGGGGCCGTCGAGGCGGACTCTGCCGCGCGAGATGAGGATGAGGTGGTCAGCGACCCGCTCGAGCTCGGCGAGGACGTGGGAGGACAACAGGACGGAAACGCCGTCATCGGCCATCGCCGTCATCACGGTGGCCATGAAGTCGTGGCGCGCGAGCGGGTCGAGGGAGGCCGTGGGCTCGTCCAGGACGAGCAGTCGGGGATGACGAGCCAGGGCCAGGGTCAGGGCGAGTTGCGCACGCTGTCCGCCGGAGAGCTTTCCGGCCTTGCGTCGTGGCGCGATGTCCAGGTCTTGGAGGCGCTGCAGGGCAGCGGCATCGTCGAAGTGCTGGTTGAGGTTGCGGGTCAGGTGGATCAGGTCGACGGCGGACAGGTTCCGGTACAGCGGCATGTCCTGGGCAACGAAGGCGATCCCGTCCAGCGCAACAAGGGACCCGGCCGGGACACCGCCAAGGACGGAGACCTCGCCCGCGCTCGGCCTCGTGAGGCCGACCACCATGTTGAGCAGAGTGCTCTTGCCGGCGCCATTGGGGCCGACCAACGCCACGAGTGCGCCCTCGGGAACACTGAGGGTGCAGTCCTCCAGAGCGGTGACACGGCCGTAGTTCTTGCCGAGCTCACGGGTTTCGATGACGGTCGTCACGCCGCACCGCCTGCCGCCTGCTTGGGTCCGCTCAACCTGCCGCGAGAAGTAGTGGTCTCGCGGCGCTCAGCGAAATCCCGCAGCGTGCTCGTGAACAAGGCGATGATGCCGTCCTGATCGAGACCCGACTCGTCTGCCTCGCTCAGCCAGGCGGCCAGCGACGTACGCAGCCCCGTGACGCCAGCGAGGTCGATCTGGTCGAGATTCGCCTCGATGAAGGTCCCCTGCCCGGGGCGGCCCACAGTCAAGCCCTTCCCCTCCAGGTCCCGGTAGGCCTTCAGCACCGTGTTCGGGTTGATCGCGAGATCAGCGACAACCTCACGGACCTTCGGAAGCTGGTCACCCAACTTCAGATACCCCAGCCGCAGGGCGTGCTCCACCTGATGAACCAGCTGGAGGTACGTCGGCACACCCGATGCCGGATCAAGGGTGAACACGATCGGAGACGACGCACCACTCCCGCCGCTAACCTGCTTATCTAACATCATAGTGAAAGGGTAGAGGACCGGTCCTTTCCGGACAAGCGACCTAGGGTAGGACCGTGACGCGCACCGACACAGCCTCGCGGGTGATCGGAGCCGCGCCCGAGCGCGTCTACCAAGCCGGGCTCTGAGTACGTGGCTTCCGCCTGCAGGGATGACCGCCCACTTCGAGCACTTCGACGCTCGGCCGGGTGGATCGTACCGGCTGAGGCTGACCTATTCCGATCGGTCGGCGACCTCGGGAAAGACGACGACGGACTCCGACCTCGTGGAGGCTCACTTCATCGAACTCGTCCCGGGCGTCGGGCCGGGCCAAGTGGGAGCCAGCGTGGGCTCTTCCCGAGGCCACCGACGCGATGATCAGCGCCGCCGGCGTCGAGCCCGGCATGAAAGTGCTCGACGTGGCCTGCGGAGCCGGCAGTCAGACCCTACGCGCCGCTCGCCGGGTGGGCACCTCGGGACAGGTGCTGGCCAGCGATATCGCGCCGACCATGCTCGAGTACGTTCGCGCCACGGCCGCCGACGCCGGCCTGGACAACGTCCGCACCGCTGAGGGCGCAGCTGAGGAGTTGCGCCTATCTCCCGCGAGCTTCGATGCGGCGATCTGCCGACTCGGCCTGATGCTGTTCGTCTTTCCGGCCGACGCCGTGTCCGCGGTGCAGGCTGCGTTGCCGCCCGGCCCCCGATTCGCCGCGCTCGTGTTCACCACGGCGGCGAACAACCCGTTTATGTCCATGCCCATGGCGATCCTGCTGCAGCACTCCGGTGACGCTCCTCCGGCTCCTGGCACACCGGGGTTGTTCGCCCTGGGTGGCGAGGGTGTCTTGGACGGGCTGCTGTCCGAGAGCGGGCTCACGGACGTCACGACTCGACGGTGCGCGCGTCGTACCGGCTGCCGAGCACCGATGACGCGCTGCACATGTTCCAGGAGGCCGCTGGCGCGTACCGGGCCGTGGTGGCACATCTGGGTGAGGCCGAGCGCGCCGCCGCGTGGGCCGACGTGCGAGACGGCCTCGTGCAGTTCGAGACGAACGATGGGGTCGAGGCCGAGTTGGAGTTCGTCATCGGCTCCGGGGCTCGCCCCGCCTGACGTCCACCGTCTGATCCAGCTTCGCCAGCAGGGATCCAGCTTTCCGCCCTTTGCCGGTACTACGTGAGGGACGGACGCCTTCGCTCCATGCTCACCGCTCGGGGTTCTGCTTCCGGGACGAGCCGGCGTGCAGCAAGAGGACCCAGGTGTCTGGACAGCGCCGACAGGGTGCGAGATGTTGACTTGATGAGCGAGTTCAGACGGTCGCAGCAACCGGAGGACGCCGACGAACGTGGGATCACGCTGGGTTGGTTGGCATTTCATCGCGACGCGCTCCAGGCCAAGTGCGAGGGCCTCTCAGCCGAGCAGCTCACCCATCGCTCCGCTGAACCGTCGCACTTGTCCCTGTTGGGCTTGGTGCGGCACATGGCGGAGATGGAGCGCGCCTATGGGTCCTGGCCGCTGGGGGATGACCCTGACTTCCGATGGGTCTGGGGTGTGTACGAGGACGACGCGGAGGACGACATCGATTGCACTGCAGGCGACGTAGAAGTCTCCTTCTCAACTTGGGTCGATGAGCGATCGAAGACCGATCTGGCCCTGACGGGATGCGCTGATCTCGACACGCTGAGCAAGGTGAATCGACGCAGCGCTAGATGGAATCTGGCCAAGCTCGTCGGTGAGTACGCGCGTCACAACGGGCACGCTGACATCGTCAGAGAGAGGATCGACGGACAGACCGGCGAGTGAGCTATTTGATCGGCGGAATGAGTCACTGCTTCCCCGCCGAACGATCCCACCGGAGCAGGATCAGCGCAGGTCGGAGTGTGATTTGCGGAGTGTCGCGTTGGCCCGGCAGGACCACGACTCGACGAGCACCTCGCGCAGCTCTGGGAGCCCAAGCGCCTTCAGCCTCGCCATCACCACCTTGCGGGAGAATCCTGGCGCGCCCCAGAACACTTCGGGCGATGAGGTCAGGTAGCCACCGACGAGGTCCTCGGCGGAGACCCAGAACTGCAGCACTTCACCGTTGTCGTCGCGCCGAAACCGCGCGAACTGCTGGCTGCGCACCAGGACCACCGGTTCGCCTCCGTGGGAGTCACCCAGTCGTGTCTCGGGCAAGCTGAGGCCGACCCGCTCCACGTCCGCCCAGGTGGCCACGCCGCCACAGTACGACGTTAAGCGAGAGAGCCGCTTGACCTGCCTCGCCCTGGGTTCAGTCGAGCCCGCCCTGCGCATCGCGTGTAGCCGTGTGGCCCGCTCGGCGGCTCAGAAACCCAGCAGAGGCGAACGTACATCGGCTGAGCGAGCGCGGACAGTGGCACTAGGGCGTGTCCTGTAATGGGTCAGGCGCCGGGTCTCGGAGCCAGATCCAGATGGCGGCGACGGTGAGGGTGCCGCGGTACATGTAGTCGCGTTTGTCGTAGCGGGTTCCGACCGCGCGGTGGCCGCGGAGTTTGTTGACGGCTCGTTCGACGGTGTTGCGGTCGCGGTAGTGGACCTTGTCGAACGAAGGGGGTCGGCCGCCTTTGGAGCCCTTGCGGAGGCGGGCGGTGTGCTGGTCGTCCTTGATGGCGATGACGGCTTTGATCTGGCGACGGGAGAGGTGGTCGCGGATCGCTCGTGAGGAGTAGGCCTTGTCGCACAGCACGGCGTCTGGGCGTGTCCTGGGTCGGCCGGGTCCGATCCGTGCGACAGCGACCTGGGCGAGGGTGAGTTCGAAGGCGATCGAGTCGTGGCGTTGTCCGAGGGTGGTGATGAAGCCCAGGGGTCGCGACCGGCTGTCGGCGGCGAGGTGGACCTTGGTCGAGAGCCCACCACGAGAGCGGCCCAGCGCTTCGCGCTGGACGGGTTTCACCCTGTCTGGTGGGGAATCTGGATCAGGGCCGGACAATTTCTTGTAGTTCGATCGAGCCCCCTGTGTGGCTCTTGCTCGACCGCGCACGCGTGCTTTCGAAGTCCTCCAGCGCCACCGCCAGCCGTTGCGCAGGCACGTCGCTCGGCGGTCTGTGCGGTGCTCCTGCAGCGTGCTGATGGGCACGGATCACGGTCGAGTCGATGCCGACATCCCAGCTCACAACGCCGACGTCGCTACCGCGCTGGAGCTCCCTCAGCAACCGCTCCCAGGTCCCGTCAGCCGACCATCGCCGGTGACGGTTGTAGACCGTCTTCCAGGGCCCGTATCCGATCGGGACGTCACGCCATGACGCCCCAGCCCGGGTCCGCCACAAGACGGCGTTCACGATGCTGCGGTGATCCGCCCACGGACGGCCAGCTTTCCCTGCGGTCGACGCCGGCAGGTGAGGCTCGATCAGCTCCCACTGCTCATCGGTCAAGTCATGACGAGTATGCACATCGACATACTCCGATACTCCGACCCCAACTATTGCGGGACACGCCCTAGTGCGTTCTCGTCGCCGCAGCTTCGAAGCGGGCCGAGGAGTCCCCCTAACCAACCGTGTGCGGCGACCTCGGCCGCTGCCGGACGGTACCGGGATCGATCACTACAGAGGCATCGTGTTGCGGTTACAGACCGGCGGCTCGGCGAGCTGCGATGACGACGGGATTGTTGGGCATGTCGGCCCAAACGATCTCGAAGTAGTTGCCCTCGGGTCGCACAGGTAAGCCGAACGACCGGTGAAGAACTCCGCGTCGACAGGTTCCTTCGTCACCCGAGCACCGGCCGCACGCATGTGCGCGGTGAGCCGGTCCACCTCCTCGGCACTGTCGACCTGCACGCCAATGGTGAAGCGGATGCCACCGCTGCTCGGCTCGGGCTCGGTGTTCCCATCGCGCGAGTTTGGAAAGCGGGAAAAGGGCGAGCACGATGCCCCGCAGTTCGAAGACCGCGAAGTCGCCGTCGTCCATCACTTGCGGCCAACCAACCCGGCGGTAGAAGTCTCCAAGAGCCCCAAAGTCACGGGCGCCTAGTGTCGTCCGCCAGGAATTCGTTGGATATATCTGGCGAGTCGCTCGAGGATCTCGTCGGCGGTCTTTGTCCAGGTGAACGGTCGCGGGTTTTCGTTCCAGTCGGCGACCCAGGCGCGGATGTCCTTTTCGAGTGACTGCACGGAGGTGTGCACTCCGCGGCGTAGTTTCTTGTCGGTGAGCAGACCGAACCAGCGTTCGACCTGGTTGAGCCAGGAGGAGCTGGTCGGGGTGAAGTGCATATGGAACCGGGGGTGAGCGACCAGCCAGGCTTGGATCGCGGGGGTCTTGTGGGTGGAGAGGTTGTCGCAGACCAGGTGTAGGTCGAGCTCGGCTGGCGCCGCGGCGTCGATCTTGGCCAGGAACTTCTTGAACTCGATGGCCCGGTGCCGGCGGTGCAGCGACCCGATCACGGTGCCGGTCTCTACGTCGAGCGCGGCGAACAGTGTGGTCGTGCCTGAGCGGGCGTAGTCGTGGGTACGGCGCTCGGGCATGCCGGGCATCATCGGCAGGACCGGTGCTGAGCGGTTCAGTGCCTGGATGCCGGACTTCTCGTCAACGCACAGCACCAGCGCCCGCTCGGGTGGGTCGAGGTAGAGCCCGACCACGTCGCGGACCTTCTCGATGAACAGCGGATCACTCGACAGCTTGAAGGTGTCGACCAGGTGCGGTTTGAGCCCGAACGCCCGCCAGATCCGCCCTATCGAAGACTCCGAGAGTCCGGTCTCGGCCGCCATCGACGACCGCGACCAGTGCGTCGCATTCCGCGGGCTACGTTCCAGGGTTGCCACGACCACCTGCTCAATCTGCTCGTCGCTGATGCTGCGCGGCGCCCCCGGTCGCGGTTCGTCGACCAGTCCGTCCAGCCGGTCGGTGACGAACCGGCGCCGCCACTTGCCCACCGTCGTCTCGGTACACCCCACCGTCGCGGCCACCGTCTTGTTGTCCGCGCCCTCGGCACAGCCGAGCACGATCTTGGACCGCAACGCCAACGCCTGCGACGACTTCGCCCGCCGAGACCACCGCAGCAGTTGCTCACGCTCGTCATCGGTCAACACCAGCACAGCCTTGGGGCGTCCAGTTCGAGGCACACCCCAGGCTACAACTTATCCCATGAATTTACGGCGCGACACACTAGAGTGATCAGATTCGCAAGCGGAAGCGGGCTGGTCATGCCTCCACTATCCGCCGGCGCGCCTACAACGAGTCCACTTGCAAAGGACTGATCCGCCTAGCGGTGATTGCCTGAGCTCCGACGGACGACGAGTCTCCGCGCTGATGTTGCTCCGCAGCCCGTTCCGCATGCGGAACCCGAACCGTCCCAAGGCGCCGACCGTCTGTCCAACGTCTTGAAAGTCACTCGCGGCGCAATGCAGCACCCTTGCGGATGAGGTTGCACCGAGCGCCGCGTTCCCTGTGTCTCGTTGCTTCGTGGCGATGGCTCTGCTGCGCACGGCCGAAGCCCTGTCCATAGGGAAATTCTCGACATTCCTGCAGTCACGGGAACCGCCGAGACGCTGCGGTCACGGTGTCGAGCTGGGCTCGCAGGTGGTCGGCCAGCTCGAGGGTGTCATCGGCAGCGCCCATCAGATAGCTGGAGGCCCGTCGGCGCAACAAGGGACCGCCGAGCAGGACCAGGCCCCGAGCGTGGCGCACCACCCCGCCGTCGTGGACGATCCGGCCGGCACGGTCGCGGACCGGTACGTCGAGCCACGAGTGGTCGGGCGTGAACCCGGTGGCCCACATCACGGTCCGGATCCCCTCGGCGCGCAGGTCCAGCTCGAGGCGCGGGTCGGCCTCGACCGTGGTCGGTGACGGCCCCGGCCAGTCCGGGTCGACGCCCAGGCCGGTCTCCGTCGCCCAGGCGTCGAGCCGACGCAGCAGCCGGGCCTCCTTGAGGTCCGCGAGCGCGCACACGTTCGCGAGCGATCCCGCACAGCGGACCAGCCTCCCCTCGACCCCCACGAGACCGCCCACCAGCCGCACCCCGATCGCGGTCAGGGCGTTGAGGTCGAGGTCGCGCTGGGTCGGGCCTCCGACCAGCTGGGGTGAGGGCACCCGCCGCGCGCGGGCCAGGTCGTCGACCTCGTCGTAGCGCTCCGCCAGCACTCCGGCCGCCTCGAGCCACCAGAAGATGTCACGGTCGCGATAGCGGCGAGGCACCCGCACGTGCTCGCCCACGGCGAGGGTGACCGGGCGCCCGCTCCGATGGATCTCGTCGGCAAGCTGGACCCCGGTCGCGGAGGCACCGACCACGAGCACGCCGCCGTTGGCGAGGTCGTCGGGCCCGGTGTAGTCGCCGGGGATCACGGACGTGACCGAGCTGTCCACACGGCTGGCCGACGCCGGCACCCGGGGCGTCGCCGCCCACCCGGTCGCCACCACCACGGCATCGGCCAGCCACGTGCCCTGGTCAGTCTCGACACGGTACGACGCCGGGCTGCGGGCAGCCGGCGCAACGCAGCGAACCCCCACGCCGGTGAGGACCGGGGCGTTCACGACCTCGGCGTACCGCCGGATGAACGAGGCGACCTCGCCGGACGACAGGTAGCCGTCGGGGTCGACGCCGGAGTAGTCGAAGCCGGGCAGGCGGCACTGGTGGTTGGGCGTCAGCAACCGTAGCCCGGGCCAGCGGTCATGGAGCCATGAGGCCGCCACCTCCCGCCGCTCGAGGACCACGTGGTCGATCGAGAGGTCGTGGAGGCGGCCGCTCATCGCGAGGCCCGAGTGGCCCGCGCCGATGACGACGACGGAGGTACGCATCGCCTAGTTGACCTCGACGACCACGTTGGTCGGGTTCGTCACCACGTCGAAGACCGCGGACCGTTTCTGGGACTGGGCCACCAGCGCCTCAAGGTCGTGCGGCTCGGCGTCGGCGTCGATCTCGAAGTGCACCCGGACACGCTCGAACCCGTTGCGCACGTCCGGGTCGGCACCGAGGATGCCGAGCACGTTCATGTCGCCCTCGATCGTCGCGGTGACCGACCGCAGCTGGATGCCGCGGTGCTGGGCGACGGAGGCGACGCCGGCGGTGAGGCAGCCGACCAGGCCGACCAGCACGTACTCGACCGGCGTCGCGCCCCGGTCCTGCGAGGCGA
Source organism: uncultured Actinomycetota bacterium (assembly GCA_963820035.1). Lineage (GTDB taxonomy): Bacteria > Actinomycetota > Actinomycetes > Propionibacteriales > Nocardioidaceae > JAWWPG01. The sequence continues at coordinate 1,179,797 of CAWFYK010000002.1, forward strand.
AGCACTCCGGGTGGTCGACGCCGAAGCGGTACGTCGAAGTGTGGCGGTGGTCGGTGCCCAGGCCCGAGAAGCCGTCCACGACCGCGGTGCTGAAGGTCCCCTCGTCCCAGGTGCACTGGGCGCGCCACTGGAACGCGGCGGCCTCCGGTGCCTCGCTCAGCGCGTTGCGTGCTCCGAGCAGGGCCTCGACGTTCACACCGTTGTCGACCGGGTTCGCGGTGATGCTCATTGTGTTCCTCCTGTGGGGGTGTGGGTGGTGGCGGTCCCGCCGGTGCTGGGATCGACCTGGCGTACGACGGCATGCACGGCGTCGACCGGAAAGTCCCCGCACTCGCCGTGGCGCTGGATCAGGCTGGGGGCGTTGCACTCGTAGATGCAGATGACCTTGTCGGCGGTGACGTAGCTGTGCGACCAGCGCAGCCCCGGACCCACGTCCTCGACGGTCTGGTTGGATGCGCCGGCGGCGTGGTGCCAGGCCTCGGCGTCCATGGCGCCGGTGCCCGGGATGGTGCGTTCGACCAGGTAGGTGGTCATGGGGTGATCTCCATTTCTTGTGGTGGTGCGGGTTGGTTGACGAGTTCGCGGTCCCGGTCGGGACCGAGGCGGACCGGGAGCGACCCGAGGCCGCGAAGAACCAGCCCGTCGCCGTGGGTCCACGCGAGGGCAGACCGGTCGACGGCGAGCCCGAGGCCGGGGAACCGGCCGAGCAGGACCTCGAAGGCGACGCGTGCCTCCAGGCGGGCCAGCGCTGCGCCCAGGCAGTAGTGGATGCCGTGCCCGAAGCCGACGTGGGTGCCCGGGCGGCGTGACAGGTCAAGGCTCTCGGCATACTCGAAGGCTGCCGGATCGCGGTTGGCCGATGCCAGGCACACCAGCACTTGCTGCCGGCCCGGCACGATGGTGCCGTCGAGGTCGGTGTCCTCGGTGGTCATCCGGAACGTCGCGTGCGGCACCGGCGCGGTGAAACGCACCAGCTCCTCGACCGCGCCGGAGAGCCGGCCGGGCAGATCCTCGAGCAGCCAGGCCAGCTGGTCGGGATGCTCGAGCAGAGTGACGATGCCGTTCCCGATCAGGCTGGTGGTGGTGTCGTGACCCGCGACGACGAGCTGGAACAGGCTGGAGAGCACCTCCTGGCGAGTGAGCCGGTCGCCACCACTGGCCTCGACGAGCACCGAGACGAGGTCTCCGGCCGGCGTACGCCGCTTGGCGTCGACCAGGTCGCCGAGGTAGCCGACGATCCCGTCGGAGGCCGCCACAGTGCCAGGGGGTGGGTCGCCTTCCCACCCGTCGAGCAGGGTAGCGAACCAGTCGTGCAGCCGGGGGCGGTCCTCGGAGGGGATGCCGAGGAGCTCGCCGATCACCTGGAAGGGCAGCGGTGCTGCGTAGCCGGCGACCAGGTCGACGGCGGCGTGCGGGCGGGCCGGGTCCGCCAGGGCGTCGAGGAGATCGGTGGCGATGGCCCGGATCGCCGGCTCCAGGGCCGCGACCCGGGCCGGTGTGAACGCACGCGCCACCAGCCCCCGCAGGCGCCGATGATCGGGCGGGTCGACGTTCAGCATGTGCCGCGAGAACGCCGGCCCCGGCAGACCCTCCGCCACGACGTCGGGATCGGTCTCGAGCGCGGTAGCCATGTCCTTGGTGATGCCCGGGTGCGCCAGGGCCTGACGCGAGGCGGCGTGCCCGAGGACGACGTAGGCGTCGTGGCCGTCGACCAGGCGCGCCCGCTGAACGGGGCAGCGGCGGCGGGCGTCGGCGAAGTGGGGGAACGGGTCGTCGCGGACCTCGGGCCCCCAGTCGCCCCAGCCGACCGGATCGTGGGCCCCGGAGCGCTCAGCCATCGGCGTGGTCGGGTCGGTAGCCGGTGCACAGCAGGTCGAGCCGGTCGAGCCGGCCGGACTGGTCGCGGTCGGCGTCGGCGTAAACCTGCTGCTCCACGACGAAGCTGCCGGGCCCGAGACGGTCGGCCCGCAGCCGCAGCCGCCAGCGCAGGTGCACGCGCCCGCCCAGCTCGCCGACCGTCGCGTCTACGAGGTCGAAGGCTGTGGTGTCGCCGAACCACGCCGCGAGCTGCCGGGCGACCGTGTCGCGCCCCTGCCATTCACGAGCCCCTCCGGGGAGCAGTGCGCGCAGCCGGGCCCCCTCGGTCAGAGACTGGCCCAGGCGAGGGAAGTCCTGGTCGGCCAGCGCCTCGAGAAGGGCGGCCGCCGCGGCGAACTGAGGAGTCTGGGTCGTGGTCATGACCCTGTTCTACGGCGAGCTGGCGCCGCCCACATCGGGCAGGTGCCCGAGGTTCTCGTCGTGGTTCCTGGCCAGCCCACGAACCGGTCAGAAGGAGCCGGGTGCCGCGCCCCCGGCAAGTCCGTGGCGCATGGCGAACAACGCCGCCTCAGTGCGCGTCCGGACGCCCAGCTTGGCGTAGACGTGCTCGAGATGGGAGGACACCGTCTTGCGCGAGACGCCGAGGGCGGCGGCGATCTCCGGGTTCGAGAGACCTCGGGCGAGCTGGACGAGTACGTCGGCCTCGCGCGGGCTGAGCCCACCCGGCAGCTCGGCGCGGCGTCGTACGCGGTGGCCGGCGGCCTCAAGGACGGCGTTGACCGCGTCGCCGTCAAGCCGTCCGGCGCGTACGTCGTCACGTACGGTGCGCTGCGCCTCGGCTGGGATGAGCGCCGGGCGGCGGGGCCGGTCCTGGAGCAGGTCCTGGTAGGCGTCGGCGGCGGCAAGGACGCGGGCCGGGAGCGAGAGCGAGCCGGCGGTCAGGCCCCGCGGATAGCCGGAGCCGTCCAGCCGCTCGTGATGAAGCGAGCCCAAGTGGCCAAGGCGGGCCAGCAGCGGCGTGCGCGCGAGCATGCGCTCGGTGAGGTACGGGTGGGTCCGTGCCTGCTCCTCCTGGGAAGGCGTCCAGGGCTTCGTCGCATCCCACACGGTGCTCGAGACCCCGATCATGCCAACGTCATGGACCAGTGCGGCCCGCCTCAGCATGACCACGTCCCCGGTCGGCAGCCCCAGGATCCGACCGGCGGTGGTGGCCAGGTCCGCCACCGCACGTGAGTTGCCGAGTCGCAGCGGTGACTTGAGATCGGCGAAGTCCGCGAACGCTTCGAGCGAACGGTCCAAGTGCGCATCGTCGAGCCTGCGTCCGAGCGCGGGGTCCAGGTTGATGACCTCGTCCCATGCCGAGATGTCGGAGAGGCCAGTCACGATGCGCTCTGGGTCCTCGCAGAATCGGTCGACCAAGTCCGGGTCGAACTGAGTCCCGCGTCGGGCCCGGGCGACCTCGACCGCCGCCGGCAGCCCGCCGGAATGGTGGAAGGCCTCGATGGTGTCGGCGAGGTGGACCAGCCGGATCGCGGGCGCCAGCCGGTCCCTACCGACCTCGCCGGGGATGCCGCGGCCGTCCCAGCGCTCGAAGGCCTGCAACAGCGGCTGACTCACGCCGGGCCCCAGACCGAGGTCGTCGGCGAGCTGGCTGGCCGACTGGCAGTGGGCCTCCATGACCGCCTGTACCGACCGTCCGGCCGTGGCCAGGAAGGTGCCGACAAGCCCGATGCGGCCGAAGCCGGACTGGCCGCGGCCCAGGTGCCGGGCCACGAATACCGCCATGGTGAGGCCGGCGAGATCGTCGTCGTGGGTGTCGGCGTACAGCGCTGCCTCGTCGCCGAACAGCGCGGCCAGCTCGCTGGTGTCGGTGGCGCAGCCGACCCAGGTGAGCAGTGAGGTGTAGTACGCCGTGGAGCTGACCTCAACGTCCAGGCCCGCAGCCTCAGCCAGGCGCATCGCGACCACCGTCTGGCGCAGCACGCGTTCGAGGGGCCGCCCCATGCCGAGATCGGAGACCAACGCGAGCGTCGCTACCAGTTCGGCCAGTGAGACTGGTGGGTCGTCAGCGGCGGTCATGCCCCCATCGTTGCTCATCCGCCGGTAGGCGACCCGCCTGGGCGCAGATCAGCCAGGCCGGCCACGCTCATGCGACTCGAGCACCGCGCCAACAGCTTGCTATCTCGCTCGCGCTGCCATAGCCGTTCCCTAGGTGGGGTTCTGGTGGGCTTGGCGTCGACTTCATCCGGTCGGCGGACAAGGAGTCCTAGCCTGACGAACGTCTGGTCGTAGGAGCCGTCGTGGCGCCGCAGACGGTCTATCGAGGCCACGGCCTGCTCGACGATCTCTGGGATGCGGGGTCCGGAGGTATGCCGGGTGAGCACCAGGGTCGCTTGGGTGCGGAGCAGGGCCTCGATCTGGTCGTGGCTGAAGAAGCGGCGTTGGGCCACCGTGTGCCGATGCGGGTCGCCCGCCCGGCTGGTCCGGTGGACCACCGCGACCGTTTGCAACCGCTCGACCAGCACCACCTCCTGCCTGCCGCGCGGGCCGACCCGGGTGACCGAGTGCAACCCGAGGAACCGTCGGACCTCAGCGACCGCATCGACGTGCGCGGCATCCAGCGCGTCGGACACGTCGGGATGGACCGCGGCGGCGATCGCCAGCGACTTCGGGGCGTTGACCACCATCTCGGCGAACCGTGGCGAACCGTGCTTGGCCGCGCCCTCCTCGCCAGGCAGCCGCGGTTTGCCCATGGAGGTCTTGGCCAGCGGGTCGGCTCGGGCATCGGGCAGCGCCCGACTCCTCAGCAAGCGCCTCCGGTGCTGTGACCACAAGCCGTCGATGAACCGAATGTCGATCCTCTATCGGGCTCTGAAGCGCGCAGTCAGGAGCTGTCAGGAATGACTGTCTGTTGGTAGAGCGCGAGCCGCCACCCGTCGTTGCGCTGGATGTACACGCTGGACATGAGACCTATGAACGCCGGCTCGTCTGATTCGCGGTACGCGGTGCCGCGGTACACCAGGGCGGCACTGCCCGGTCCGGTCAGGACGAGTCGATCGTCACTGATGTCGTAGGTGCGCCAAGGAGGAGCCTCTCCAAGCGCGGCGACCACCGTGTCGCGATCCATCACCTCACCGTTGGCCAGCACCATGACGGCGTCCTCCGTCATGACCTGTCCGTAGAACGCATCCCCTGTGCTGTCGCAGAGCGAGTCCCATCCCTTTCGCTCCAGAGCGAGCAGAGCGCCTTGCAGGTCTTGATCCGCCATCCAGTCACAGTAGGCCCGATCGCTCCTTGCCGCTTCGCGCGGGGATGGCACGCTGAGCGTGCGGCGACCATCCGGTCCGGTGCGCGCCCCAGGTGACGATCACTGCGGGACACGCACGGTTAGTCTCCCTCAGCTCGGCCAGCTGCGCCGGTGCCCGTTCCGCTTGCGGGTCGTGATGCCACCCCCGGCGCACTCTCGTTGGCCGATGAGTGTGCCGCCACGACGCCGTGCGCCAGCTGCTCGTAGACCTCCGCCACGGTGCCGCGCGAAAACCTCACGTGGTCAGCCGGTCGTCTGGTGGACGGCAGCCTCTCCCCGGCGAGCAAACGACCCTCGCGGATGGCGACGCGCAACTGCTCCTGGCTCTGCGGGGCGAGGGGATGCCGGTGCGGGCCAACGAAATCATCAGGGTCAGAGCATCGCGGCTCCAGTCGGCGGGCATGGGATCAGTCAACCAAATGGTCCAGTGCATTCCTCCCGAAGTGGCCCTTCCGAGCGGACCGACTGGCGACGAGCATCGAGTCATGGGCATCGGACTCGTCTTGGCACTCACAGCGGCGCTCGCCTACGGGAGCTCCGACTTTGTCGGAGGGACGGGCTCGCGCCGACACTCCCCGTGGTCGGTGGTGCAGATCGGTCAACTGTGCGCCGCAGGGCTGATGGTCGCGTGCGGGCCGCTCGCACCCGCCGCGCCTAGGGCAGCAGACTTCGCTTGGGCGCTGCTTGCCGGCGCCGGGTCGGCTACGGGAAGCATCTTCTTGTTCCGGGGGCTCTCCCGCGGTCGGATGGGACTGGTCGCCCCCGTGTCCGCGGTCGGCGCAACAGTGCTTCCGGTGCTGGTCGGGATCGCCCTGGGCGAACGGCCCACGTGGCTCGCGTGGCTCGGCGTCCTCGTTGCCCTCCCCGGCATCTGGCTCGTCTCCCGGGAGGCCACGGCTTCCACCGCAGGCACACGCGGCGCGCTCGTCGCCGGCGCCGCGGCCGGCGCCGGCTTCGGTGTGCTGTTCATCGCGCTCGGGCAGGTGTCCAGCGACGCGGGTCTCATGCCGCTGGCCGCCAACCAACTCTTCGGAGCGGCGGTGACGATCCTCGTGGCCGCGGCGCTCGGGCAGGAATGGCGCCCCCGTCTGGGCGCGCTGGCCTGGGGCGGTGCGTCCGGCGCCCTCGGCGCGGCCGGCACGTTGACCTTCCTGCTGTCCACACACGCCACCGACCTCGGTGTGGCCGCCGTGCTGACCTCTCTTTACCCCGCCGTGACTGTCCTGCTCGCCTCCATCACACTGGGCGAACGTCTCGCCGGCGGTCAGCGGCTCGGCATCGGCATCTGCACCCTGGCCGTCGCGACGCTCGCGCTCGGCTGAACCGCACCTCCACCAGCACGAAGGGAAGACTCATGCGCAAGCTCATCGTCGTCATGCAGACCACGCTGGACGGCCGGATCAGCAAGGCGGACGGACTGTTCTGGCAGCCCTTTGCCTGGGGTGAAGAGGAGACAGCCTACGTCAACGAGGCGTTCGCTCGGGCGGACACCTGGGCCGGGTCTCGCAAGCTGTACGAGCGTGTGGTGCCGTACTGGGAGCAGGTCGCGGCCGGGACATCCCCAGACAGCGACGTGCAGGAAAGCCCCGCCAGCCTCGAGTTCGCCCGGCTCCTGGTCGGCATGCGGAAGGTGGTGCTCTCGCGCACGCTTGCGGACGATCCCGCCGCACGTCGGGAGATCAGGTCGGGGGACGCCGTCGAGCACCTACGGGAGCTGAAGAACCAAGACGGGGCCGACATCGTCGCTTCCTTCGGCCCCAGGACCCTCGGCCCGCTGGCCGACTCACCCGGCCTCATCGACGAGTATCTCCTCGTCATCCACCCAGCCGTCCTCAAGTCGGGACCTCGGCTGTTCGACCACCTCACCCGCGATCTGGCTCTGACGCTCGCGTCGGCTCGCATCTTCGACAGCGGTGCCGCCGTCATGCGCTACCGCACGCTCGAGACCACCGCGGCAGCCACGGCGCCACCCTCCGCCTCGGACATTCCCGAGGAGACCCGATGAGCAGCAACAGCACAACCTGGCGCATTCTCCGGATCGTGCTCAAGAAGCGGCTCAGCCTGAAGATCGCATTGCGGACTGGCTGAGTAGACCATTCACTGTAGGGATGACCGTGGATTGGAGCCGGGGCGGCCCGGAGGTGCTCGTGGCGCTCGACCGCACCAGGCCGCCGCTCTCGGGACAGCTCCAAGACCAGCTCCGCAGTGCGATCCGCGATGGCCGGCTGGCTGCAGGCGAACGGCTTCCCTCGACGCGGCGGTTGTCCGAGCAGCTCAGTGTCTCGCGGGGGACCGTGGTCGAGGTCTACGAGCAGCTCCTCGCCGAGGGCTACCTCGACGCGGCGGTCGGCTCCGGAACACGCGTGGCCGAGGTGGTCGGGACCGAGAGCCGTCGGTCGACTCCCATCAACGCGGCCGCCTCGGCCCCGGGGCCGGCCGTCGACTTCGAGTACGGCATCCCCGATCTCGGCTCGTTCCCGCTCACCGACTGGATCTGGGCGCTGTCCGCGGCTACGCGGAGCCTGCCGACCGCTCACCTCGGCGACGAGAAGCCGGGCGGATCGAGTCACCTGCGCGAGGTGGTGACCGCGTACCACCGACGGGTCAGGGCAGGGTGTGCTGTGGCCGACGACACGGTCGTGGTCAGCGGCTTCCGGCAGGGACTCGTCTTCGCGCTGGGGGCACTTTCCAGCCAGGGCATCGAGTGCGTGGCATTGGAGGACCCAGGCCCCCGCGACCACGACGTGATCGCGCTGCGAGCGGGCCTCGAAGTGGTGCCCGTCCCCGTCGACGACGAAGGCCTCGACGTCGGGCGACTCCGCGAGACCACGGCACGGGCAGTGCTCGTGACACCCGCCCACCAGTGCCCGACCGGAGTCGCGCTCAGCCCGTCTCGGCGCCAGCAGCTGGTCACCTGGGCGAACGAGGTCGAAGGCGTGATCCTCGAGGACGACTATGACGCGGAGTTCCGCTACGACCGACACCCGGTCGGCTCCCTGCAGGGCCTCGACGCCGAGCGGGTCATCGCGCTCGGCTCGGTGAGCAAGACACTGGCGCCGGCCATCAAGCTCGGCTGGGTGCTCGCCCCGCCCCGCTTCCTGGCGGGGATCATCGAGGAGAAGCAACTCGGCAGCCGCGGGTCACCTGCGCTGGATCAGGAGGCACTCGCCCTGCTCATGGAGTCCGGCCGCTTCGACCGCCACCTACGTCGGATGAAAGAGGTCTACCGAGCCCGCCGGGACGTCCTGGCCACCGAGGTCGCCGCTACCTTCGGCGCTGACCGCCTGCAGGGGCTCGCGGCCGGTTGCCACGCGCTGTTGCCGCTCCCCGACGGCGTTTCCGAGGAGGCGGTCGAAGAAGCTGCTCGTTCACTGTCGGTCAACGTCAACGGGCTCGGCCGCTATCGGCTCGCAGGCGCCGACGTGCCGCAGGCGCCCGGGCTCGTCCTTGGCTTCGGAAACGTCACCGAGCACCAGATCCGCCGTGGGGTCCGCGCCCTGGCCGAGGCCGTGCGGCAATCTGGCATAGCGAACCTGAGCTGCGACCCTTGACCAACCCGCGGGCCTGGCCGGCCGGCGTCGTGAGCGGCTGCTCGGGACTGCGGACCGTGGTCGTGTCCCAGACACCCGACCGTCGGGGAAGCAACTCTGCGTCGGGCCGCGAAGGCATGACCATTCGACGCGGCCAACAGGAGTCTCGTCGCGCGTGCACGCCACCGGGCCAGCCACAGCTAAGGGACTCGTCAGCTGGGATCGTCGCCAGAATGGCGAGCACACCTGGGACGCCCAGTCTGGAGTTGAAAGGTGATCGCCACGACCGACCGCCGGCCGCCAGGCTGGAGAGGGACGGATCGATCACTGTGGCTGGTAGCCGTGACGGCGCAGCACCGGGAGGAGATCGGCGGGAGAAGTTCGGTCCTTTCATCACCTTTCCGTCTGCTCGCATGATCGGTTCGCCGGCATCATCAAGCTTCGTGATGTTCGACCGATGCACCTCGCTGAAGACGGCTCCGACAGGGATGCCGAAGGTCAAGGCTGCGCCATACACAACGTGGAGGAGATCTGCGATCGCATCGGCGACCTCAACGATGTCATCCGCATCGAGCGCTGCTCACAGCTCTGCGGCCTCCTCCTCGACAAGAGCGCACCGCAACGCCTTGGTCTCGTCGGGAACATCGAGGGTCGGCGCGTCGTTCACGGCGAGACGCTGTGCCTCGTGGCACTCCCGCAGAGCGACGACGGGATCGACGACCGCCGCTCTCGACGCCGGGCCCTCCTCGGACCAGCAGCGTACGGGCTTCCCAGGGCGGCCGCGTGACGCGCCTCAGCGGCCGTTGCGTCGCCAACGATCCCGCACACATCGACGATCAGGACCTCGTCAGCGAGAGCGAGCTTCTCTCGATGCAGCACCGACAGCTCATCAATGGTGTGCTGAACGAGCACCTCGGCGTCGCAGACGGCGAGAGCCTACCCGGCGGACCGGTGCAACTACACGCGCTACCGGAACCGCCCGCCCTGGCGCCGCCCCGCATGCGGATCGGCTCGCGAAACCTGACCGGTACCGGATCAGTCCGCTGCCTCGCGGTGCGCGCGTATCGTGCGTGCGCCCGTCTGTGAGCGCCTCTGGTCGTCATCGCACCTCATCTCAGGGCGTCGATGACTTTTGCCGGGCGCGGTGGTCTGCGTTGTTGGACGCCCAAGGAGGAATCGTGAAGACGATCATCACCCTGCCGATCGAGTCGCGTGCCGAGGCGCACAGGTTCTACGTCGACGCGTTTGGTCTGGAAACGGTTGGTGAGCCTGCCGACGACGGAATCGTCGAGCCGCTTCAGTTCAAGCTCGGTGACGGAGTGACCCTGATGTTCATCCCTCGTGGGGGCTTTGAGTGGGTGCTCGGCGAGCAGCCGGCAGCCGAAGCCGGACTCAGCGAGTGTTTGCTGCAGTACTCATGCGATGACGATGGGGAGGTCGATGCCGTGGTCGAACGCGCGGAAAGGGCAGGGGCCACGGTCGTCTTGCGCCCCGAGGAGAAGGAGTGGGGCTACACCGGCTCCTTCACCGATCCCGACAGGCACCTCTGGGTGGTGACCAGCGCAAAGCCGTGGTGAGCGGCGTCCCCTCGAAGCCGGGCGGACTGGTGTTCGCCGGGTGAGGTCGGAGCCCACCCCCACGGCCTTCACGGGGCTCTCGGCTGGCTCGTCGCCTGCCGTCCCGCATCGGGATCGTCCAACGGGACGTTGCGAGGTTGTGCCCGGGAGGTCCACAGGCGAACCGTTGGTCAGCGGTTCCGCGCTCGGTCAGGAGCGCGCAGGTGGCGTGGCCCAGTGCGGTTCCAGCGCGTTCCATCTCGGGAGGTCTGCAGCCAGGACAGGATCGCCGCTGAGGGTGATTCCTCGGGTCCGCAGGGCGCGCGACCAGTCCAGCAGACCGCGGTGCCAGTCCAGGAAGCAGCGGGTGTTCGCCTCGACGTATACCGCTGGTTCGCCTCCGGGATCGGTGTAGCACACCTGTGCGTCACCGTTCTCGACCAGCAGCCAGTAACGTCGGTGTCCGGGCGGCTGGTCCACGAATCTGAAGGCGATGACAACGCGCTCGAGCGGTAACGCCTCGCGTCGCAGTTGCGCTGTACACCAGGCCCAGAGCGCAAATCCCGGGTCAGTGTGCTCCGTCCCGATCTCGGCCCAGCGTTCGCCCCATGCCGCCATGGTCTCCAGCACGCCAGCCAGGTCTTGCCCGGCGGCGGTGAGCAGGTAGCGGCTCCCAGCGCCGGTCGGCTTGGGCTCACGGCTCACGATGCCCGCGCGTTCCAGCTGCTTGAGACGGGTCACGAGCATCGACCGAGACATCGAAGGGACGCCCTGGTAGATGGCTGAGAAGGTGTCGGCTCCGAACATCAGATTGCGGATCACGAGCGGGTTCCAGCGTTCGGCGAGGACCTCCGAGGCCCGCGCGATCGGACAGTACTGACCGTAGCTCCGCACCCTCCCATGCTGCCTCGACCACGTACCGAGGTGAAGTGCTAAATCAGGTCTTGAGGTCGGCGCGCCGCACTACCGACGATGGATCAATGACAGATCCGACGACTGGACAGGTGGATACCGGTGCTGCGGAGCTCTACGAGAGGTTCTTCGTGCCAGCCCTGTTCGGCCAGTGGCCGACGAGGCTGTTGACCCTTGCCGAGGTCGAGAGCGGCGACAAGGTCCTCGACGTCGGGTGCGGCACCGGCGTCCTCGCCCGCGCGGCACGTGGGGTTGTGGGCACCTCCGGCTCGGTCACCGGAGTCGACCCCAACGACGCGATGCTCGCTGTCGCTGAGCAGGCCGATAGTGAGGTCGTCTGGATGAAGGGTCAGGCCGAAGACCTCCCGATTGTCACAGCCACGATGGACCGGACGCTGTGCCAGTTCGCGCTGATGTTCTTCACCGACCCGAACAAGGCCGTCACAGAGATGGCCAGGGTCACCCGCCCCGGAGGAAGCGTCGTGGTCGCGACCTGGGCAGAGGTCTCGACCAGCCCCGGCTACGCGGCGATGGTCGATCTGCTCCGCTGGGTGGCCGGCGACGGACCGGCAGACGCGCTCCTGGCGCCCTTCTCGGTCGGCACCGAGTCAGCTCTGTACGACCTGATGGCGCCCGCCTTCCCCTCCGTCCAGGTCCGACGGTGGGAAGGCACCGCGCGATTCCCGTCCGTCCTGCACTGGCTAGAGACCGACATCAAAGCCTGGACGCTGCGCCCGCTAATCTCCGAGGATGCCTTCGGCACCTTGCGGGAAAGGGCACCCCATGACCTCGCCCGTTTCTGCGAACCAGACGGTTCAGTGAGCTTCCCCGCACCGGCCATCGTGGCTCACCTCCGCGTACCCTGCTAGCGCATACGTGAAGTCGGAAGTTACCAACCACCTCCCCCATCCCAGGCCGAGAGCGACTCATGTCGCCGCCGAGACCCGATCTGTTCAGGATCACCTGTGGGATCCCGGTAGCGGATCGACGGCAGGACCGGCGCATGAGCTCGGTGGCGGAACCTGAGAGACCGCCCTCGTCGTCCGGACGGCGATGGACGCCGGCGTTCCGCTGACGTGTCGGACGCGGGACATCCGCACCGATAGTGGATCATCCCCGGGCGAGCAGTCCCACGCCCCGCGACCGTGCAAGGATCCCCGCACTGGCCGCCCACAGGACCAGGCCACGCCGTCGCCCGTGCGGCGGTGAGGGGCTACAACCGCGGGACGCACACCACCGCACTCGGGACGACCGGAAGCAACACGCGTGCCGAGGAGGTAGCCACTATGCGAGACCCTTACGGTGTCCTGGTTGATCTCGACACAGGGCAGGTGCTCGGCTCGGCCACCCTTCGGCAGCTGCGCTACGCCGCCCAGAGCCGAGACTTCTCCCTCGTCATCGACCACGAAGGGCGTCCGTTCGTGAACGAGGACCTCCCCTGGCTGCGCTGCTCGACCCGCCGGGTCCGAGTGCGTGGCATCCCACCCGGCGCCGCGCAGCGGGCCGTCCGCAGCTCCTACGTCGGCAGCGACGGCGACCTTCCGCAAGTACGAGAGATCCTTGCCACGTCCGCTTCCATGGGCACCAAGGCCTGGGAGCACCAGCGCCGCCACGACCTCCTTCGCGGACAGGGTTCGGCGAGCTCGTCGGCGGCGATGCGGCGACGGGGCTTGCCGGCGACGTCACGCGGGCGGACCGAGGCCAGCATGGCTTTGGCCTGGCCGGTGATGATGTCACGTTTGGCCTGCCCTGGCAGGAGTTCAGCCAACAGAGCCTGTAGGCGGTCGACCGTCTGGACCCGACGTCGAGTCAGTGCTTCTCGTCGGTCTGTGAGCATCCGCAGCGCCTCGAGCTCGCCGTCGACTTGCAGCACGCGCAGGGTCGTGGTGCGGACCGCGACGATCGCGATCGAGCGGGCATCGCGAGCGTCGGTCTTGCGGTTGTGGCCGGTGTCGAAAAGCCGGATCCGTGCCGCGAGCTTGGCTGGGACATCGACGACCTGCTCGCCGGCCTCGAGCAACCGCTGGGCCAGCGGTCGTCCGACACCGTTGGCGCCCTCGACCGCCCAGACCCGGTTCGGCCATGACTTCGCGTAGGTCCGCATGGCCCTGTAACCGGGCTGGTCAGTGGTGAACCGACCAGAACCAAGCAGCTGTTCGTGCTGGCCGACGACCTCGATCGTCGCTGACAGCTTGTGGGGATCGACCCCGATGATGACGTGCTCCATGTGCTGCTCCCGCCTGTGCTCGTACCGATAGGGACGGCGAGGTGGGCAGTGCTACTACGAGCAGGGCAGTCCCTTCTGGAGCCACGCCTCGTCAGCGGTGCCCGGCAGGCTGCAGACCGATAGTGAGCCACACCCGCACACGGGTCGGAAGCCCAATAGAGAGCGAACCCGCCGAGCACCTGGACCGAGTCTGGCCAGACGTCGGTCCTGCTGGGAGTATCAGTAGCCCACTATGACGCGTGGCTCCCTAGGCCCCCGGACGTGCCACGAAGCAGTCGTCACGCTGTAGTTCACGGGCTCGGCCGTGCCGATCCCACACCGGAGCGAGCCTAGAGTGACATCGTGTCGAGGGTGATCCGCCGTTGGTGGCGACCGGGCGTAGTGCTCGTGGGGGCCGTGGTGCTGCTGACAGAGTTGCGCAGCGCGCTGTCTCCCGTGGTCGCGGTGCTGATGATCGTCTATGCCTGGGTTCTGAGTCCGGCGTTCTTCCCCAAGAGCACCGACCTACAGGTTGCCTTGGGGCGTGCTGCAGAGGGTCGTGCACCGCTCGTGCTCTGGAAGCCTGGGTGCACGTACTGCATCTGGCTACGGGTTCGCCTCGGCTTGAGCGGTCGACGGATGTCGTGGGTCGACAGCTCGGTCGACGAGCGAGCTAGGGCCGTTGTGCGCTCAGCAAACGGGGGCGACCACACGACGCCGACGGTCATCTTCCGCAACGAGACGCGTACCAACCCGGATGCCGTTTGGGTCCGTTCGCTGCTGAGCTGACCAGCGTGACTGAGATCGACGCGCGCACCGGGAAGCTCTCCGCCGAACGACCCGCCCGACTGCGAACCACAGTCGACTCGAGGCGGGAAGCCGCACGCCCCTCGCGGCGCTGATGCCGATGACACGACTTGGGTCGGGTAGCGCCAGAACTGAGTGCCCGACTAACCACATCCTGACCGTGCTCACTCGGGTGGGAATCAACAGCTGGGACTCACAATGTGGGACCAGGAACTATCTGAAACCTTGGCCGACATCCTCGATCGCCGCCGCACAGGGTGACCTGGCGCGCCAGCTCGGTGGGTTCGCCCCATTCCACCGCCTTTCGACAAGACGTGCGCTCCTGCCGATCGCGGGTCCGGAGAGGGTGCCGGGTTGAGACACGCTGTGTCTGCCACCTCGGAGAGGCATCGGGGCTGGGTGAACGGTCGGAGCGACGCGCGCCCAGGCCTCGCGTGCAGCGCTGGCCAGTTCTAGACTTACGTGGTGCTCAGCCGGCTGAATGCCTCCGGCGGGGGTGACGACGGGGTCGATGCCGTTGCCTCGTGGAACCGCGCGGTCGTGGGCGCCGGATGGGTGGCGGGCGTCGGCTTGGTCGTCCAGACCGGGCTGTACCTGCTGGACGCCGCCAACGTGCTGGCTGACCAGCCGGAGTTCCATCGGACCGGGGCGGGCGCGGAGGTTGATCGAGCGCAGTACTACGTGGACTACTTCGACCGCCAGCACGCGATCCTGTGGGACATCGTCGTGCGTGACACGGTCGGCCCGGTTGCCTTCCTCGCGCTGGCCATCTGGGCACTGGGGGTGGTGGTCAGGCTCCACCCGGTGGGACCGGTGGGGCCGCTGATCATCCTGTTCTTCACGGTCGGGGCAATGCTCCACGTCGTCAGCGACCTGACCTACCTCAGTCTGGAGCGCATCTGGAGGTCCGAGGGTTTCCGCGCGGATCCCCCGGGGCCGATGAACTCCTTCGGAGCGGCCGTGGACGTTGTCGACCTCTCCACCACCTACCTTGACGCGTTCTCGTACCTGGTCCTTGCGGCCGGCGTCGGGTGTCTGGCACGACTGGTGCTGCGCGACGGCCGGATCCCACGGTGGCTCGGGCTGGCGGCTGGCATCGAGGCCGCCGCACTCGTGCTCCTGGGGTTCGGGATCGCGCTGCAGCAGGACCTTCTGTTCCAGATTGGCGGCGCCTTCGCGGGCATGGTCCTCGGCCCGCTGGTGGCCATCGGAATCGGCTACGCGCTAAAACGGGTGGACACCACCACCTCCTGACCTCACACCGACCCGCCTGACCGGGCGCCCGGCCCGTCCAGCCTGGACGATCCGAGCACCTCGGTCGATGCGGGGATGGTTCACCCTTACGAGGAGGTCGACATGAGTGGCCACCGGGCAGCACCGCTGCATCTCGGAGGGCACTGTTGCGTTGAGCGATCTCGAGCGCCGGGCACCGCAAATCTTCCGGTCCGGACCGAATGGCGACCGACCCAACCGCGCCAATACGACCCAGCTCAGTCGGACAGGGCGACCGTCTTGACCGCTTGGCGCGACAGTCAACCGGAAAATCTCTTGCGCCCCGACGAGGTCGACCCTCAATGCAACAGTGCCCGCGGCGACCATGTCGGCGTGGGACTTCGGGACGTGGGCGAGCAGGTTGCGGGCGAAGTGGACCCGGCAGCGTTGGTGCCCGGCACCAGAGTGGTGTACGACGGCGACGCGCTGGTCAAGTGGCCGGGATGGGGGCGCCGACACTGGCCCCTCGCAGTACGGTCCGGGCATGAAAGCGATTCTCCAGAGCCGCTACGGTTCTATCGACGACCTCGAACTGGGTCAGGTCGCGCTCCCGGCGCCCGCCGAGGACGAGGTGCTGGTTCGGGTCCGGGCAGCATCGGTGCATCCCGATGTGTGGCACGTCGTGACCGGCCAGCCCGCAGTGCTGCGCCTGATGGGCTCCGGGGTGCGGAAACCCAAGGAACGGGTGCCCGGGACCGATGTAGCTGGGGTGGTGGAGTCCGTGGGCCGCGCGGTGACTCGGTTCCGGCCCGGTGACGAAGTCTTCGGGGAAACGGTCCGCGGCGTCCAGTGGCGCAACGGCGGCGCGTTCGCGGAGTACGCCACGGCGCCCGAGGACGGGGTTGCGCTCAAGCCTGTCGGCGTCACCTTCGAGGAAGCGGCAGCCGTACCTACCGCCGGGCTCATCGCCCTCAACAACCTGCCCCAGCGCCGCGTGCCGCCCGACTCACGGGTATTGGTCAACGGCGCTGCTGGGGGCGTCGGTGCGTTCGCCGTGCAACTCGCCAAGGCCTACGGTGCGGAGGTCACCGGCGTCGACCACGGGAGCAAGCTCGCACTCGTGCGCTCCCTGGGAGCGGATCGGACCATCGATTACACACATGAGGACTTCACCCGCGGCGGCGAGGAGTGGGACTTGATCTTCGACGTCCCAGGAAACCACTCCTTCCAGGAAATACGCCGAGCGCTGGACCCGCGCGGCAGCTACGTCCTGATTGGGCACGACGCATTCGGCGCCATCGGGCACCACTGGCTCGGCAGCATCCCACGCCTGTTGGGACTTGTGGCCCGCTCGGCAGTGACCCCCCAGCTGCGAGGTGGCTCGTTCGCGTCACCCGACAAGCGTCGATTGATGAACACCCTTGCGCAGCTCTTGGAGACCGGCCGGCTCCACGTAGTGATTGACCGAGCCTTTCCACTGGCGCAGGCGCCCGAGGCGCTGCGGCACCTGGTATCTGGCCAACCCATGGGCCGGATCGTGCTCGTCGTCGGCGGCTAAGGTACCGCGTCGATGGCCGCAAATGACGCGGGAGCCGACTGCAACGTACTCGTCGCAAGCGCACTCTTCGGCCGGGGGGTCAGCGCGTCCCCGTGAGGTCCGCTGGCGGTGATCGGAGTCGACCGCGACCGCGGTGTCGAAGGGCGCCGCAAGAGGATCCCCCTACGGGGAGTTTCGGAGGACCTGAACGTCGACTCCGAGCGTGCGTGCGCCGACGAGCTTGGTGTCCGCGGTCACCAACGGCGCGTCGAGGGCCTGAGCCAGCACGATGTACGCCGCGTCGTAAACGGTGAAGTTGTCTTTCAGATCAAGAACGCTGCGCATCATGGTGGCGAGTGCATAGCGCTCGACGCGGAGCGCGCTGAAGTCGTCCACCGCATTGGCCATCCGCTGGTCGGACAGCAAGCCACCCATTGCGTGGCCTCGAAGCGCACTCGCGACCTCATAGTCGAGAAGGGTCGGGGCATGCAGCTCGGAGTCTGCGATGAGGGCCAACAACGCTGGGTTGGCCGGCTGATCCACCAGGGCGTCGACCATGGCCGAGGCCTCGATCACGATCACGAGGCTTCGCGCGTCCTGCGGATCTCGGCCACCGTGTCGGCTAGCGACGGGCCTCCATCGCGTTCGCGCCGCGCTAGGCGGTCCACGATCTCGGCGTTCGAGGGTCGAGCGGCCAGTCGGTCCAACTCGGCACGGAGGTAGGCGGTCAGCGTCAGACCGCGCTCCGCGGCCTGCGTCTTCAAGGTGTTGAGCGTCATCTCGGAGACATCGCGAACTTGGACGAGAGGCATACCCAACATGGTATGCGAATCGATGCCAAGCATGCAATATGCATGCGAATTTTGGCCATCGTGCGGGACACCTGTCCGTTCACCCCGGTTCGCCGGTACAGGATCCCGCACTGGCCGTGATTGTGGCATGAGAGTGCCCGGCGTGGCATGATTGCTTTATGGATGCCACATTGATTCTCGGTCAGCAGGGTCGCTTGGTGATCCCTGCAGAAGTGCGCCACGCCCTGGGCCTGTCGCCTGGGGACCGGTTGCACCTGCGCCTCGTGGGCCACAGCGTGATCCTCGAGCGTCAGCAGGATGCCGCAGATGAGCTTCGAGGTTTGGCTTCCCGCGTCCCGAGGAGTCGATCATTGGTCGACGAGCTCCTCGAGGACCGTCGACTGGCGGCAGCTGCCGGCGAATGACGGTGCTCGACGCGTCGGCCGTGCTGACCCTCGTCCACGACGAACCCGGCGCCGACCTGGTGGCAGAAGTGCTCTCGTCCGCATCGTTGGGAGCGGCGAACCTCGCCGAGGTGATCGGCAAGCTGATCGACGTCGGCGTGGATGTCGCACGCGTACGCGACCTGCTGACTTCCGCCGGCGTGGTCATTGAGCCGGTCACTGAGGAAGACGCAGAACTCGCGGGTGCGATGCGATCCCTCGACGGAGGCCGGCTGCTGTCCTTGGGCGATCGTTGCTGCCTGGCTCTCACCGTCCGCAGCATCCCCGCGGAGGTGCTGACCGCGGACCGCGCCTGGGCCGACCTCGATCTGCCGATCCGAGTACATCTTCTGCGGTAGTCGATCCCTCTGCCCGCGTCCCGCGCGACGATCCCGCACCGGGTCGCTCCGCGAGCCGATCGGCACGCGGGGATCTTGACGGCCTTGTCGATCTGTCGCGCAACCTCAGCGGTTGGCGCGGGGACGTCCTGGCGTGTGCCAGGTTGATGACCGCGACTGTCCTCATGTGTCGTGTGGCGCCTGCGCCACGGTGAGGTCGAGCCAGTGCGCCAGCTCGGCGATCCTGAGCTCTACGGCGGCGCGCAGACCGACGTCGAACGGGATGTCCTGGTGGACCGCGTGCACGAGCAGCTCGCCGGCCTCATGATCGGCGCTCGCGTCGACCTTGCCGACCAGTCGGTCGCCGTGCAGGACGGGCAGTGCGTAGTAGCCCCACCGGCGCTTCTCCTTCGGCTTGTACATCTCCAGCGTGTAGTCGAAGCCGAGCAGGTCGGTCATCCGCTTGCGATCGTGCAGCAGGAGGTCGAAGGGCGCGAGCAGCTCGGTGAGCTCGGACGCGGGACGGTCCAGGGCGTCCAGCGCTGCAGGGTCGACGCGCCACCGCCCCCGCACGCCCTCGATGACGGCCGGTTCACCGGCCTCCCCGACCCCGACCGGTTCTCCCTGCTGGTAGACCGCCCCGGCGCGGGCGAGGCCAAAGGCTCGCAGGCGGCGGCGGTCGAGCTCGGCCTCCGCGTCGGCGAGCGGGGGGACGGGGTCGTCGGGGTAGACGCGGTCGGCAAGGTCGTAGACGCGTTCGCGGCCCTGACGACCCGCTACCGCCACCTCGCCGCGCTGCACGAGCTGCGCGACCAACATGCGGGTGTTCCTGCCGTCGTTCCAGCCCGACGATCGCCAGGGGCGCACGCAGGTGTCGGGTAGCGAGCCGATCGGCAGTGGTCCCTCCTGTCGCAGTCGCTCGAGCACATCGCGGCGACACGCTTCGTTGGCCTGCATCCACTCGCTCAGCTGGTGGTGCCACTCCTTCCAGGGCCCGGGAGTCGGCCAAGCGGCCATTTCGGCGCGGTGCAGGGCGACGTCGTCGATGGAGCGCAACGCGCCAGCGACCTCGATGACCTGCTGCGAGGCGATCGCCTCGTCGAGATCGCCGGGCCGATGCTCGTTCCCGAGCCGGCTCCACAAGATGAGGTCCGCGGCCGGTGCCACCGCCCGGGTCTGGTCGAGGGGGAGCATCGTGAGCCGCCGTACGGCGTCCCGCAAGTCGTCCGGACGCTCCGCGGCCAACAGCGCGGCCTGGACGGTGATCCGCCGTGCCTGGTCCTGGGTCAGGAGGTGCGCCGCCTTCGTGGTCACGTCCTGACGATCTCACGTAGCGCAGAGGTCGTCCTAGGGACGCCGTCCCCGGAAGCCGAATCCCCAATCGGTGACGGCGACGATCTCGACCGCGATGGAGTCGCTGCGCCGTGCAGTCACCGCAAGCTGTCCCATGACTGGGACGCTCGCTCCACAGCAAGCCCTGGGGTCAGGGTAGGTGTTCTCGGCCCGACCTGCCCGCTTCCCGATCTGGTGAACCCTATGTGACCGCCGCGGGATTCTCCGGGTTTGCGAGCTCCAGCAGGCGTATCCCGACCAGGACGGCGAACACCGAGAACGGCACCAACGACGCGATCGCGAACACCATGCCGACCGTTCCGAAGTTGGTCGGGATTGTCATGAGCGCGGCGCTCACCAGGCTCCACACCGCCGTGGCTCGGCTGAAGATCGAAGCTCGCAGCATGAGAACGGCCAGGACCGCCAAGGTCACGAAAGTGAAGTAGTAGTAGATGTCATAGCCCGTGCCCGCCCACGTCGCCATCATGCCGTCTCCGGTCGCCAGCAAGGCGATGCGGGTCTCGGCGTCCGCGTCGGCATACGCCTGGGCGAGGGACAGCATCTCCACCGGTCGCGAGCTGTTCATGAAAGCGGCTATCCCCACGACACAGAACGCCAGTGCGATCACGACGGCCGACCCTCCACAGCACGACGGCCAGCGCGAGATAGACCAGGTACATCACGGCGTTCGAGACGACGTACAACACGTCCAGCGAGACCAGGCCCAGCACCGGGTTGTCCAGCAGCAGCTCGAAGAACCCCTCCGCCGTCTCAGGCGGTGGCCAGGACGTAGATGGGGATCTGCACAACGATCATGACGACACTCGCGAAGGCGCACCACGCCCCGGTGACGAGGAGCCCACGCCACTGTCGTGCGTCACTCCGCACGGTCGCCTCGTCAACGTCGGCCATGGTGTGTCTCCCGTCCACTGATGGACTATCGATCGGCCCTACCTGGCAGGTGAAGGACCAAGGGCACTGACCGGTGCGGGCGGGGCCACCTAGCGCTAGCGTCGAGCACGGACGACGGCGTGACCCAGTTCCGGTTGAGGCTGAGGCGGCGTTGGGTCAGGGAGTCAGCGGCGACCCGACTTGCGTGCGGGACACGAACACTCCCAGCTGCGAGTCGGCGACACACCCCAGCGCGGGAGGCATCGGGCCGCCGACTCGGCCGAGGGTGACGGCCGAGGGTGTCGGCCGAGGGAAGGACGCACTCCTTACGAAACGCTGACGCCAGCCGCGGGTCTCCGGACTAGTCGAGGATCGCCGCGCCCCACCCCGGCCCACAGCTCTCAGGCTTGCGACGCTCCGGTGCTGGGCAGGTGCGGAGCACTGTCACGCCGATGAGCGTGCATCTGCTCAGGTCGTGACTTCTCCAGCATGGAGCTGTAGCCATTGCGGCATGAGAGAAGCTCCGGTGCCCCTTCGGGTGGACGAGGACGTACGAGCTTGGCCTGTTGGGCCGCCTGCCGGTGCCAGCGCGTATCAGTCGGCGGATGCTGCGCCTCCTCCAACGAAACACTCCGTTCGCCAGGAAGGGCCGCATGTCGACGCAGAGCACGGCCCTGTTCCTGGCGGCCACGCTCACGATCATGCTGGTGCCGGGGCCGTCCGCGCTCTTCGCGTTCACGCGCAGCCTGGAGGGAGGTCCGCGCGCCGGGCTATGCGCCGTCGCCGGGTTGGAGACCGGCCTGGCGGTGCACGTGTGTGCCGCGACCCTGGGAATCTCCAGCACGATCGCCTCGTCGCCCGCGGCGTTCTCCGCGCTCAAGGTCGCCGGCGCGGGTTACCTCGCGTTCCTGGGGGTCCGTGAGTTGGTGAACTTCGGCCGCCGCGATGTAGCTGCCGAGGGACGGCCCACGTCGCGGACGAGTAACGCCCGGCAGTTCCGCGACGGGATCCTGGTCGACCTGTCCAACCCGAAGACCCTGCTGTTCTGCCTTGCCTTCCTGCCCCAGTTCGTCGACACCGGTGGTGGATCCACGGCACTGCAGGCGATCCTGCTCGGCGTCGCCGTCGTTACGCTGGCCGCGGTCGTGGATGGCAGCTACGCCTTATCCGCGGGTGCCGCACGCCGTCGCCCGGCCAGCCCCGCGATGTCGCAGATTCTGCGAAGGGCGTCGGGCACGGCGTTCCTGAGCCTCGCCGCGCTCAGCTGGTTTGGCTGAGCCGGCAGTCGGTGCTTGGCACACCGATCACACCTGGGTGCCGAACCCAAGCCGCGCGTCGATCTGCGACCCCGCGTCACACCGCCGCGTACGACTGTCAAGCGCGGCCCGTTCGCGCTCGATGCTCTGGTCCATTCCGTCCCGCGAGCGGATCGGGCTATGGCGCGTGCGGGAGGTCGCTTTCCGCGCGACGTGGAGGACGGCGCCCCAGCCGCGGCGGAGCAGCCCCTCTGCTCGCTTGTCCAATCGGCGCCGGATCTCCGAGTACAGGCGCCGCCGCTGCCATGCCTCCATCGCGATATGGCCCGAGAAAGTGTCGAGTAGCCCGATATAGCCGTCAGCGTCGTAGGTGACCTCCCAGTCGAAGTGACGCACCAAGACTGGTTCGAACAGTCCGCTGGCCTCCATGTCCTGGCGCTGGTCGGGCAGCTCACCCGGCCGGGAGTACGTCGCCGCCTCGGGCAGACCTTCGCCGATCTCGTCGTAGACCTGCTGCAGTTCGATGAAGAACGGGTCGCCGCCCTCAGGGAAGACGTGAGTGGCACTCCAGAACGCCAGGTGGCCCCTTGGCCGGAGCAGCTCCCATGCGCGCCGGTAGCGAATCCCTGGATCGAGCCAGTGCCAGGCAGTGGCGGCGAACACCAGGTCGAACGGCTCGTGCTCCGAGGGGTCGATGTCCTCGAACGTGCTCTGAACGACCTCGACCTTCGGGAAGCTGGCCAGGTTGCGGCGCGCCATGGCGGCCAGCGCCGGGCCAGGCTCGACGCAGGTGATGTGGAAGCCTCGGCGGGCCAGCGGCGTCGTCGCCTTGCCGGAGGCGCACCCGATCTCGAGCAGCCGGTCATCCGCGCCGAGTCCAGCGGCAGTGATCATCGCCTCGTACAGCTGTTCGGGGTACTCGGGCCGGGCCCGCTGGTAGAGATCAGCGGCCGAATCGAAGGTCATCCGCAGCCCGCGCTGATCAGTCATGCCACGATCATCCCCACTTTCGCGAGGCCCCCGTAAAGGATCGGATGACGAGACCTTCCGGTGCCTCAACCGCTCGGAAACCGGCTGTCAGCACGTTCCGGGCGCAGCACGTTGGCCTCGGTCGCAAGCCAGCCACGAGAACGCTGCGGGCACTATCTCAACCATATCGGGCGCGAGTTCGATCTGTTCCAGGTCTTCGCGACCGACCCAGGCCACGTCGAGAATCTCCTGCCCATCCGGTTCGGCATCGGCGGCAGTGTCGAGGACCGTGGCATACATCGTGACCGTGTACCGAACGACGGTTCCGTCTGAATACGTGACGTCGTAGATCGGTGAGTCGCCGAAGACCCCAAGCAGATGAAGGGATTCGATCGCCAACCCGACCTCTTCGTGTACCTCACGCCTTGCCGCGTCGTCATGCGACTCCCCAGTCTCGACGCCGCCACCGATGGTCGCCCAGCGTCCGTCATGCGCGTGGCGGCCAAGTAACAGGCGGCCGTCTGGGGCGAACACCGCGACCCCCGCCGGCTCCCCCCTCACCGTCACAGCCATCCTCCTCTGTGCCCGCGGGTCCGTGCCCCGAAGCCGAGTCTCGCCCATCCTCGCATCGGCATGCTGATGTCCCGGGAGCGGAACCGTCATCGCCAGTGACTGGCTCAGCGAGCGCTTGTGGGCGCCGGCGTCCCGGTGGGGTGTCGAATGCGGGACGGCGGCGCCATGAGCAGTCAGCGCCTTGCGGACGACGTCGGGATGTCGGCCTTCGCGGCGACCCGTTGGCGTTCGATGGCGCGGTAGACCGTGGAGCGGCCAACGCCGAACAGCTCGGCCACCTCGAGGGTGCTGTACTCGCCGCTGTGCACCAAGGAGACCAGATGGGCTTCCTGTTTCCGATTGAGCTTGGGCTGCTTGCCGCGGAGCCGACCCTTGGCCTTCGCGACTTTCATGCCCTCGACTGTGCGAAGCCTGATGAGGTCGGACTCGAACTCGGCGACCATGGTGAGAACGTTGAACAGCAGACGCCCGACGGCGTCGGTCGGGTCGTAGACCGACCCTCCCAGGCTGAGGCTGATCTGCCGGGTGGTGAGCTCATCGGCTATGGCCCGGGCGTCGGGAAGGGACCTGGCGAGCCGGTCGAGCTTGGTCACCACCAGGGTGTCACCGGCCCGGCAGGCAGCGAGTGCTTCACGCAACCGGGGTCGTTCGCGGTTGGTGCCGGCCAGGCCGTGGTCGACGTAGATCCGCTCGGCCTCGACGCCGAGGCCCAGCAGGGCATCGCGTTGGGCGGTCAGGTCTTGTTGATCGGTGGAGCATCGGGCGTACCCGACAAGCAGCGCGCTCATGGCGCACCTCCAAGGGGTGGCCCGGTCGGCTCACGGGCTGTGAGCGACTCAGACATCGGGCGGTACCCGACTCCTCAGCAAGCGCGTCAGGGCCTGTGACCGCAACGGCAGCGGCGCACCGAGTGCGGATGGGCTCGCGGAGCGGGCCCATCCGCACGTAGTGACCTAACGGTCCGGATCAGGGCAGGAGGTCCCAGTACTGCTTGCGGGCTGGCATGGCGTGGATGACCATCTCGTCGCCGCTCGCGAAGGTGAGAACGACGGTCTCGAGCAGGCGCGCTTGGGTGTCGAAGCCGAGCCGCAGTTCGCGGTGCGGCCAGTCGTCTTCGCCTTCGCCGAGCGGTTCGATCCAGAGCGGCCAGTCGGCTGCTTGGACCGTATCTTCGGGCAGCACCCCATGTCTGAGTGCGCTGTCGTGAACCTTCACGCGGCGAAGCCGGCCAGCGCCCTGCGGATCGCTTCGGATCGCGAGATGTGCTCGCGCTTGGCGATGGCGTCGACCGCAGCGAGCTCCTCAGCGGTAAGGCGTACTGCCACAACCTGCATCGGTTCGGCGCCGCGGCCGGGGCGACCGCGTCCGCGGCGCTTCATCACCTCGACGTCGTAGCCCGCCTCGGCCTCGTCCGCCCACTGCTGGATCTGCTCCTCGCTGACCATACGCAAAATCGTATGACGAAAAACACGTCTGGGGAAGGGCCGGTGAGATCGCGGCACTTGCGTCGCGCGAGAAGAAGGCGGTCGCTGGTGGGGTCGGGCTCGGCTCGACGCCCGAGCCGACCACGTCCGGTGGTGCGGCCGGGCCAACCCTCTTGGGGAGGCGCGCCATGAGCGCACTACTTATCGGGTACGCCCGAACCAACCGAGAACGCCCCGGACTCCGCGAGGCACTCGCCGCGTGCCGGGCCGGCGACACGCTCGTGGTCACCTAGCTCGACCGCCTGGCCCGCTCCCTGCCTCACGCCCGGGCGATCGCCGACGAGCTCATCCCCCGGCAGATCAGCCTCAGCTTGGGAGGGTCGGTCTACGACCCCACAGACGCCGTCGGTCGCCTGCTGTTCAATGTCCTGGCGATGGTGGCGGAGTCGAGTCGGACCTGATCCGGCTCCGCACGGTTGAGGGGATGAAGGTCGCGAAGGCGAAGGGTCGGCTGAAGGGTAAGCAGCCCAAGTTGAGCCGTAAGCAGGGGGCGCACCTGGTGTCTCTGGTCCACAGCGGCGAGTACAGCACCCTCGAGGTCGCCGAGCTGTTCGGTGTCGGACGCTCGACCGTCTACCGCGCCATCCAGCGGCAACGCGCGGCAGCGAAGGCCGAACTCGCGGACTCATCGGCACGACGCTGACACCATCTCGCCGGTGTCTCGCAATCGACACCCTCGCGGGACGCCGGCGAGCGGCGCTCGTTCCGAGCCAGCCTCGGATCACAGCATCCCGACACCGGTTCCGCTTCCGGGACCCGCGCGGGTGCACCCTGACCCGCGTCACTTCGTTCCGGACGCGCCGAAACCACACCGCGGGGCCGCGTGGTCGAGCCGACAAGACCCCGGGCACGCACATGAGGGCATTGACGATCATGTAGCCCACACACTGCGCTTGTTCCAGGTGGGCAACGCGCGTGCCAGGTCCAGGGGGCCGGTCACACGGATCCGCTTCGCACGCAAGGCCTGTGACCATTCGAGCTGCCCGATGTGCCACTGCGCGAGCGCCGTCGACTCGGCGGTGACCACGAGGTCCTCCTCCATCTGCGGGTCGGTCAGGCACACTTCGGCCGCGTCGGTGTCGACGAGCATCCACAGCCGGCGTTGACTCGGTGGCTGGTCGGTGAAGTCGAAGCGGGTGACGACTCGGCGTGCGGGGAGTCGGTCCACCGCGAGGTAGCGATGGCACCAGTTGTGCAGGAGGAACCCGGGATCGCTGTCCTCAGGTGTCAGCTCGAACCACTCCTCTGCCCACGTGCCCATGGCCACCAGCACCGGCCGCAGCGCCAATCCGGCCTCGCTCGGCCGGTAGCGCTGCCCCCGACCCGTTGGATGCGGATCAATCACGACCACCCCCGCGCGCTCCAGCTCGCGCAGTCTGGAGGTGAGCAGGCTGCGGGACATGCCGGGCGCGCCTCGAGCCAACTCCGTGAACGTGTCCGCGCCGGTGAGCAGGTTGCGCAACACGATGGGCGTCCAGCGTTCGGCGAGGATCTGGGAGGCGCGCGCGATCGGACAGTACTGCCGGTAGGAGTGCATGACCGAGTGTTCCCACACATGGCCCGTGCTGGCCAGTACGAATTCTGGACTATCTGAGGGCATCTCGACCGCGCAGACTCAGGGGTGTGTCCACCCACCCTGAGAGGTTCGAGATTGAGACGACTGTCAGTCGGCAGACCAGCCCACCCAGATGAGGTACACCAGGTTCACCGGCGGATCATGTCCGAGGCTGGACTCAAGGGCTTCATGGTGCGAACCGCTGATGGCGCAGCCGTGCACGTCATGGCCACAGGGACCGGGCCTTCGGTGGTCTTCATCCACGGAACGGGCAGCCCTGGATTGTTCTGGCTCCCGGCCCTGCAGGAACTGGAGTCCGTGCGGGCGCTCGCGGTCGACCGGCCCGGCTTCGGTCTGAGCGACCCGGTCGCTCCCGCCGCCACCCCGACCGAGACCGCGGTCGGATGGATCGATCGCCTGCTTGATGCCCTGGAGCTACCGTCCGCGATCCTGGTGGGCCACTCCATGGGTGGGTTGTGGTCGTTGCGCTTCGCGCTCGCCCGACCCGAGCGCGTGACGGGGCTTGCCATGCTCGGCGCCCCGTCACTACCCGGTACCCAGGCGCCGCTGCCGTTCCGGCTGATGGGTACCCCTGGAGTCGGTTCACTGATCTCCCGGCAGCGCGAGACACCCAAGTCCGTCCGCCAGTTCGCCAAGATGGTGGGCGAGGGTGAGACCATCGGCGCCCACCCCGCGATGGTGGATCTCCTGGTGGCGGTGGGCAACGACCCGGTGGCCGGCCGAGCGCTTCACGACGAGGTTCGCGCACTGATCTCCCCGGCGGCGCTGCTGAGTCGAAGCGGATTCCGTCGCCGGGCGCGCATCACCGAAGCAGACCTGCACGGGGTCGAGGTCCCGACTCTGCTGGTGGGGGGCGACCGCGATCCCGTCGGCGGTGCTGACGTCGCACGGCGCGTTCAGTCGCTGATCCCGCACTCCGAACTGAAGGTGTTCGACGGTGGCCACGCCCCCTGGCTCGGCCAGCCCCACCAGGTGGCGTCCGTCTTGGCCGAATGGGTACAGCGGGTGGACGGTGACAGGACTGACTGACCTACACAGCCACCGGAGGCCGCTTCTTGGCAGCGATCGCTCACCGGCACGCGCCGCCTGCCCATCGGTGTCCGGATTTCAACTCACCCGCCGTTCGCGTAAGCCATCGCACCCCGACGTTGCTACCAGGGTCTCGCAGCCACACCAACTCGCCAACGCCGGTGATCACTGCGGGCTCGGCGAGCACCGCGCCTCCATGAGCAATGGCAGCCAGCGTCTCCGGCGTAGGTGAGGAGATCGATCGCGGGACCTTCCAAGCCAAAGTTGTTGGCGTAGTAGCCAGCGCTAGTTGCGACGCTTCTCGGCATCAGCCCGTTCGCGGTTTCCTCGCTGAGGAGCTTCCAGAACGCGGTTGGCGGAACGACGCTGGTCCGTGCTCGCGTGTGGTACTGGAACAGGTAGTCGTGGACGTCGAGGGCGTCGGGTGAGGTGCCGGGCTTATCGTCGACGCGTACTGGGGGCAGGGCGCGGAGACCACGGTCTTCTGCTGTCGCCTCCGTCAGAGCCTCGTCGACCCATCCGGCGGGCTGGATCCGCTCGGCCGGGGCTAGATATTAGTTGAGTGAGCATGGATCACGGTCTGCCACAGGCCAGGACGGGTGTCTCGTATATCGGGGGCGGTTGGACAAGACGTGGGAGATTCTCTGGAGACCGGGTCTCTGGTCATGCGCTCTTGCGCTGCCATCGGGAGAGCCGGAATTGCCGCTAGCTGGATAGTCCTGGGCGCGCTCTGTCACTTTGCGTCAGTGATGTTCGCCTCATGCCAGGCTCCGGGACGGCCGCCGCATGCTCCCAGAGCACGGCCACCGATGGGCTGCTGGTCGCCGCGCAGAGGGATGCGCATGCGGGACAACTTCGGCTCGGCGCCGGAGTGTCCCAATCGCCCCACGAGCCGTTGGGCGTACGAGACAGCTGCACAGGACCCGGACGAAGCGCCCCACACCGCCCAGAATGGGGGACGAGTTGCGAACGCACGGATCCGCCGATCAGGGCTGGGCGGAGGCAACATCCCTCGGAACCCGCTCTTCGGGGCACCCACGCTGTTGCGGAGGTGTCAAGTACTCAGGCCACGAATCCCAACGAGAACATCGGGCCGGCGCCATGGCATCTGACGCCGTTTATGGGGCTCGATCCGAGATCGGTGCATCGCGGCGACTTCCGGACCGGGTGTCCGAGTGACGGGCGTTGTGCGTGCCGATAGTCCACCGGCCAACTGCCCAGTCGGGCACCTCCCCAAGGGGGCACCGTCCCTATCGGGCAGCTACTGCGCGCAGAAAGTGTGCCCGATGGCCCCTGGCAGCCCTTCCTCGCAGCGGCTAGCGTCATCGAGAAGCGCGCTCCGGCAGGGAGGTCACGATGCCAGGTCGCCACGACACTGATCTCGGGCCGGCCGCCGACACTCGACCGTTGAGTCCGCCAGTTGCGCGCGGAGCGCGGGAAACACCCTACGCAGCAGGCGGCGAGTTCCCTCGCGACGCCGTGACCTTCGCAGCGCTGCAGGTGGTCGCCGGCAACCGGGCCGTCTCGCGGTTGCTGGCAAAGCCCGCGCCGAACGCGGTTCAGCGCTGCGGCCCCACCCCCTGTGACTGCACTCCCGAGGAGCGGGCGGAGAAGGAAACCAATCAGGCCTCAGCGCCCGTGCAGCGAGCCACCTCGCCCGACTGGGCGATTCGCGGCAAGTTCCCCGGCGCGGCGTCCGTACCGAACACCATCTTCTTTGACATGAACGAGACCAGCCCGGACGCGACGGAGCAAGGCAAGCTTGCGCCGCTGGCCACCCCGCCAACTCAAGCGCTCACCCTCAAGGGCAGCACCAGCGAGGAAGGTGCCGCCGGGCTCAACGCGAGCATCGCGAGCACCCGGATCGCGGCCGTCTCCAGCGGCCTGGCCGCTGCAGGACATACCGGGGCCCGCACCCCGGAGCCCCGCCCACTCGCCGGCGCAGGAAATATCGACTATCGGCGCGCGCGCTCGGTCGAGGTCCGCCCCACCGGCGCAGTGTCGCCGACACCGGACTGCTCGGCCGGCCCGCAGCCCAACGACTGCGGTCCTGCCCCGAGTCCCTTCACGACCGCGCTCGCGCGCGCCCACGCGATGGTCGCGAGTGCACGCGCCGCACTCGCGGCTCCCGACGCCGCGACGACGGCGTTGCTGACCCAGCTGTTCGGTGGGACCGCCGCCGCGCCGACAGTCAGCGCCAACCTGGCCGCCATCGACGGGCAGCTCACCCACATGACGCCATTTGGTGGCACCAGCGGGCACCGCTGCGTCAACACCTGTGATGCCGCGTGCGGCGCCGGCGCCACCGCCTACAATGATGGTGACGGGCCGAGCGCCCTGATGACCCTTTGCCCGATCTACCTGGCTGACCCGGACCTCGACTCGCGCGCTTCCGTCCTCATTCACGAGGGCTCCCACGGCACCGTGGGACTGACCACCGATGACCAGTCCTACGTGTGGCAGCGGCTCATCACCCGGCTGCCCCCCGCGATGGCGCTGAACAATGCGGACAGCTACACCGGGCTGGTCCAACTGATTGTCAACCCCGGCAGCGTCACGCTGGGTCCCTCAGCTCCCGACACGCACGCCGGTGGCATGTCGGCGGCCGAGCAGGGCCAGGTAGATGACGCGGTCGCCTGGCTGCAGCAATGGATCATGGGGATGCAATCCGAGGTGTCGTCCCTGTACGGCGTCATTGTGGAGTCACGCACCGCGTCACCGCCATCCTGGTCGAACACCTACTACGAGGAGACCATGACGCGAATCGCCCCGATCTTCGGGCTGCACGCGCCGCCGCCGGTGTCCGGCAAGACTGACCAGGTGGCCATCGCAGGCATCTCGGATCGGTACGACACGCTGCTCGGGGCGGTGACCAACCAGCTCAGCTTGACCAAGGTCGGCGGAGCGGTCACGACGTGGGACGCCGGACCGGGCACGACCGTTCGCTTCGGCACGGACTTCTTCGCCTCCGGGCAGACAGCGCGCAGCCGCACCGAGTTGCTGTTGAGCGCTGTCATCGCGGCTGACCCGAACATCACCGCTGCCCGACGCGGACAGTACCGCTCCGCGCTCCTGAGCATCGTCGCCCGCGGAAACATCGGGACGCCATGACGCCGCCCGAGTCCTCGCCCGTCGGCGGTCTGGCGGTGATCCACTCCGGGCTCCCCCTGGCGGGCGTCGCAGGCACTGCCGGGCCTGGCCCCGTCCTCGGCGCTGCCGGCGGCAACTGGCTGCACTGCTTCACCGGAACACCCCGGACGAAGGCGCAGTACTTCCGGCTCGATCACGACGGTGTACTGGTCGAGCCGCCGGTCGCCACGGGGCTGCCCCCCGTGCATTCCGTCGCTGGGGGTCCGGACGAGCTGCTGGTGTCATGCGTAGACGAGGTCGACGGCCGAGCGGCGCCGCTGCTGGCTCGGGTCGGGTTCGACGGTCGCGTTGGTCGCCGCGGCCACCTCCCGATCGAGGGGACGCTGACTCGCTGGCCGACCCTCGCCCGCTCGCCCGAGACCGCCTGCTGTGCCTGGAGCAGCAGCAATGGCGAGCACCACGACTGGATCGCCGAGTTGGTCGGTGACGAGCCCGTGGAGCGGCTGGTCCCTGTCGATATCGGGGCTGGGCCGGAGGCCACTGACCTGTCGGTCGCGGCGATTGGGAGTGACGTGCTGATGGCCAGCCTGCTGAGGGGCCCGCCACGGGTTTCGCTGCGCCGGCTGCGCCATGGTCGCGTGGTCACGGCCGACGAACTTCTCGACATCGGCAATCCGACGTTCCTGCGCTTGTACGGCGGGACACGCGGGTGGTGGCTGCTCTGGGCGGAGCCGAATGGCACCCTGCTGGTGCGGCGGCTGCAGCCCTCCGCAGAAGATCTGGCGGGCGGTTGGGAGCAACCGCGGGCGGTCTACCGGGCGGGTCCGGTAGACCGAGTCTTCGACGCGCACCTGCTGGTGGGTCCCGTCGACGCAGCTCTCCTGGTGCGCGTTTCTCAGCCTGGTGGAGCGCACCGGCACCACTTCCGTGACCTCCTCACAGTGCTGGCACACGAGGACGATGCGCCGCATTCGTTCCTGGAGCTGAGCGAACCGGGCACGGGCTATTCGGCTGGTGGATGGGTGTCCGGCCGGCTGGTCGTCGTACACGGTGCAGTGCAGCCACTTGTCACTGTTCTTGCGCACCCGTCGGGTGAGCGAGTCCGGAGCTGAGGACATGACCGCAGTGCATGCGGAATGCTGACGAGCCCTTGCGCCGGGTCAAGCAGGGTAGGCCGCGCCGGTGAAGTTGACCATGATCAAGAACAGGATGTTGCCCCCGCAGTTACGAAGAAAATGTTCCCCTTCTGCCCGCCGAGGGTGAAGTTCGTGCAGATCTCGGGAAGCAGGAGCTAGCGGAGCAGTTTCCCGTTGCTCTGGTCGAAGCAGTGCAGACCGTCGTGAGCGGCACACCAGACGCGGCCGCGATTGTCGACCCGGACGCCGTCGAAGCCTCCGGCGTCACATTCCGCGAGTAGCTCTCTACCGCTGAGCGTCTTACTAGACGAGACGCCGAAGCGGCAGATGTGCCGACGCCGGGTGTCCGCGATGTAGAGCGTGCGCGCGTCGGCGGAGAGGGCCAGCCCTTTGGGCGCTCGACGTCGCGACATCGCGGCGATTTGCTTCTGCACCCCACCACGATCCTCTTGCGGGCGATTCGATGTCCCATCATTGGACCGCTTGGAATGTGGCAAGTGAGTGTGTCGAGTGCAGGACCGGGCTCTCCTCTTCGCCAGTACCTGATGCCACGATGTCGGGTATGACATGCGACATCCGTGCTGCTGGCCGATCCTTCATCGAACGCGAGGGACGGCTTGTGGAACGCAGGCTCGCCGCGGTGCTGTTCGACGATGCGGACCCTGCCGGTGCGGTCGACGCCGTCCTGGCCTACCGCAATTCTGACGGAGGGTTCGGGCAAGGGCTCGAGCCCGACAGGCGGTGTCCGGCCAGTCTTCCTATCGATGTGGAGCGAGCGCTGGACGTATTGATCGAGGCCGGGTCCAGCCGCGTCCGCGTCGTGCCCTGGTCCTGTTAGCTGCGACTGGCTGGGCGTTGTGGCCAGGACAACGGTGCAGTTCCACTGGCCTCCCTGAGATCGAGAACTACCCCCGTGCCGAGCTCTGGACAGACTGGACTTACGTGCCGGGTCTGAACCCGGCCGCCGGGCTGGCAGGGCGGCTGCACCGGAGGGGCGTCACTCACCAGTGGCTCACCCAGGCCACCTTGTGGACCTGGGCCCGGCTCGAGTCCGGGTTCGACGAGGACGCGCATGCCCTGGTCGAGGTGCTGGAGTTCCTCGCCTACGTGCCCGACCGGCGACGCGCGGAGCAGTTTGCCGCCCAGGTTGGCGACTGGCTCGCGGACCTCCGTTGGTTCCGCGCCTCCCCAGACGACCCGGGATACGGGCTCACTCCCCTCCACTTGGCGCCGACTCCCAACAGCCCTTGGAGGCGACTGTTTGACGACGCCACCATCGACAGCCACCTCGACCGGATGGTCAGGGATCAGGAGCCCGACGGCGGCTGGGATATCACCTGGAGTGCACCTGGGTTCCCTTCTACGTTGGAGTGGCGCGGTATCGAGACACTTCGAGCTCTGCGCACCCTCACAGCCTACGGTCGGCTCTGATCTGAGGGATCGCCCCACCAACCTCCAACACGATCAATCGCACCGGCATCTGCGTGACTCGCTGATCGAGCCGAACCGCCAGGTAGACGAACGATATGCGGTCGCGGCAGGATACGTCGGCAGCATTTCGACGCGAACCAATCGACGTCCCGCATGCGGATCCTCACGCGGAGCGTGACCATTACGGGATCCGCCATCAGGACGGTGGCTGACCAAGAAGAGTCCAGCACCCGAGGTTCGAGCCGCTGCTTCCTGTCCTGATGGGGGCAATAATGTCGTTGCGCCCTGGCAGACGTCCGACCCAGGCTCCAACGTGGTGGACGTCTACGTCGGCTACCTTCGCAAGAAGTGCGGGTCGGACACGATCAAGACCGTCCGCGGCATGGGCTACCGCCTCGAGCCGTAGCCCCGCTTCGGCAGCCGCCGGGTTCAGTAGCGCAGCGCAGCGGCGGCCCGGTGGCCGTCGAGGACCTCAGCCGCTGGTACGGCGTACACCTGGCCTCCGTGGGTGAGGGTGTCGGTGACGGCGCGGTCGAGCAGCTCGCACGAGCTGAACGACTCCTCTGCGCCGAGGCCGACTACGGGGCCGAGGTCGGAGACCTGCTCCCAGCACCAGGGCTCGCCAGCGACGAAGAGCGACTCGACCCTGCCCTGTGCCGCTGTCTGCGCGATCCGGTCCGGCTCCTCCACCGACTGCCCCGCGGCGCGGAGCTCGCCCAGGCGGTCGAGCGCTCGGGCACGCTGCGCGTCGAGCATCCCCTCGATCAGCGGCCACGCGACGTCGTGCAGCTTCTCGGGGGGCAGCCCGTCGGGGTTCGTGCGGATCTCCTCGTCGAGGACGTGCGGGTAGGAGTTGACCGACCGGTACGCCGCCACCATCTCGGTGAGCCCGACGAGCACCATCGGGAGGTTCTCGCCGCGGAGGTAGTCGGCGAGGCCGTCGGCAACCTTGCGGAGGAACTTGGTCACCTCCTCCTTCTTGAGCTCACCGTCGGCGGCGCCGTAGCCGTAGAAGACCGCTCGTCCGCCCCGCCCTCCGGCGAGGGGACGCGCCATGGCGTCCGATCGTGATTCCTGCTCCTCGACGACGTCGCGAAGGTCGCGGGGTACGTCGCGCAGCTCGAGCTCCTCGACGTGCTGCATGCTGCCCTCGAACAGGCGGACGTC
Source organism: uncultured Actinomycetota bacterium (assembly GCA_963820035.1). Classification (GTDB taxonomy): domain Bacteria; phylum Actinomycetota; class Actinomycetes; order Propionibacteriales; family Nocardioidaceae; genus JAWWPG01. Next base: position 1,214,188 of record CAWFYK010000002.1, read on the forward strand.
GCGCTGGCTGATCGCGAGGAGCAGGAAGTGTCTGTCGTTGGTGAGGACACGCATGAGGGGACCGGTGACGAACCGGTCCCCCACCGTGGCGAGCTCGGGAAGAGTGACGGGGACGCGGTAGCTGCGGTGCCAGCCTGCGCGCAGGAACATCGCCAGTCCGTCGCTCATGTACTGCCAGGCCAGGGTGTCCCCGTGGAGGGCCCACGCGGGGGCGAGGAGCTCGGTGATCTCGGTGCGCCGCATGCCCCGCTCCGCCAGAGCCGCCTCAGAGCTCGTCAAGAGGTTCTTCCAGCGCAGCGGGTCCGTCCTGTCTTCCGACCCGAGACGGTGGGTCGGCAAGAACAGCGACAGGTGGGTGCCGGGTTGCTCTCTTCGCGCCAGCAAGGTCAGGTCCCCCTTCGTGACAATGTCCATCGCGCCTCCCGCTGTTCGCCGTGCCTTCACCGTACTGGCACGGTAGTGCGCCTTCGAGCTCTTCGCGCAGCTTCGGGCGCCGAGGTGCTACCGCACCTTGAAACCGGCGACCATGAGCGACGAGACTTGGGACGGCCATCGGGTGGTCAGCGCGAACTCGGGTGAGACACGATTCCGCGTGCGCGGCAACCGGACGGTCGACACGAACACTCGCGAAACGTCCTTCCGCGTCCGTGACGACGGCAGAGTGGTGGACGCCAACTCAAGCGAAACCCGATTCCGTGTGCGTGATGACGGCCGCGTGGTCTACGTCAACACGGGCGAGACGGTCTACCGACTCAGGGGCTGAACCCCGGCGACCGGGGCCTGTTCGAGCAAGCCGCTGCGGACTCCCGGACATCAGCGATCACTGCGCCGGCTGAACGCAAGGGGATGGTCGCGCGGGACGCGCTCCGGTCAGGATGGTAGAGCGGCGGGCCAGCAGGGTCACGACGAATCCGATGAGCAGGGCGCTTGGTTAGCTCAGGGTGATCCCGATGCCGACCAGGGTTGGGCCGGGCTTCCTGCTGCTGGCCGTGCCCGGTGCGGTGTCGATGCTGCTCCTCGCGCAGCTGCGGCGCCGGGTGCCGTCGGTGGCGGAGCCGGATCCCGAGGACACCGCGACCCCGGCGTCGCTGACCGCGGCCTGGGCCGAGAGGTCGCCGTTGAGGAGCTTGGCCAGCTTGCCTCGCGACACGGGGCTCGCCATCGGCCCCGCGGCGAGGACCTCGCGCAGCAACACCAGGTCGACGCCGCGGAGCTCGGCGTACGCCGCGGCCTCGGCCAGTCCGGTGACCATAACGATCAGATGAGTGTTCACGGCGAGCTTGGTCTCGAGGGCGCCGGGGACCGGCCCGCACCGGAACGTCCTCGCGGTCCGCGGTGCGAGCAGGTCCTCGACCTCGTCGAGGGCTGCGGGGCGGCCGGCGAGCATGCCCACGAGCTCGCCCGCGCGGGCGGGTCCGCTCGAGCCCGAGACTGGCGCCTCCACCAGCTCCCCGCCGCACGCGGCCAGCTGGTCGCCGAGCGAACGTGAGTACGCCGGGGAGACGGTGCCCGTGTGCACGATCGTGCGGCCGGCGACCTCGACCTCGAAGCAGTCGGCGCGACGACCGAGCACCGCGTCGACCACGTCGCCGTCGGCGAGCATGACGACCACGACGTGCTGCACTAGGCGCGTGGCCATCGGCTCGCCCATGCACCCAGCCCCAGGAAGCGCACCGTCATGGGCAGATCCCACCCCGCGGGCCCGGGCGGTGTCACGGGCCAATCGCGCGGAGGTGGACTGCTACACGAGGTCGGCGAGCAGCGCGGCCGCGCGGGCCGCGCCGTCGGTCTCGACCGGCCGGGAGACGACCTCGGCGACCAAGGTCTCGGCGATCGCCCGCGCGAGGTGGTCGGGGGCGGCGGCGTCGTCCCAGGACAGGCAGCGGCCGGCACCGTAGCGCTCGAGACGGTGCCTCACGTGGAGGTTCTGCTCGAAGTGGTGGCGCAGCGGGACGTAGACGAAGGGGCGGCCGGCGGCCGCGAGCTCCATGGTCGTGGTCAGCCCGCCCTGCACGACCGCGATGTCGCACGCGGCCAGCAGGCGGGGGAGGTCGGGAACGAAGGCGTGCACCTCCAGGCCGGGGCGGGCGGCGACGACGCCGGGGTCGACGCGCGGGCCGGTGACCACGACCATCCGCAGGCCGGGGACGAGACGCCGCGCGACGACGTACGACGCGGCGACGCGACGCAGCAGGTGGGTGCCGACTCCGGAGCCGCCGACCGTGACGACGCAGACCTGCTCGTCGTCGCGCCAGCCCAGGTCGCGGCGCACCTCGGCGCGGTCGAGCGGCGCCGGGTCGAGCCCGGTGACGAAGCCGGCGAAGTCGTAGTGCTGCTCGGTCCACGCACGTATCTCGGGCAGGTCGGGCCCGAACGTGCCCGGCACCACGTCGTCGGGGTTGCCGACGAAGATCGCGCGGTCGCGCAGCCACGGGAACCGCTCGACGTGCTCGATCATCTCGGCGTTGTAGTCGGCGGTCAGCTGCCCCTCGCGCTCGAGGGCGCCGGGCATCGGCAGCACCCCGACGAAGTCGGTCATCCAGGCGAAGGCGAAGCGCTTGAGCTCCGGGTTCTCGTGGAGGTAGTGGTCGATGTCCCAGGCCTCGTCCCCGACCACGAGGTCGAAGTCGCCGTCGCGCACCACGTCGTCGAAGACGTGGAAGTTGTTGACCAGGATCTCGTCCATCCGGCGCAGCGCCTCGAAGCAGTGCAGGTCGTGCTCGCCGGACTCGGCCTCGATGTGGCCCGACTCGCTGGCCAGCCAGGCGCTGGCGGGGTGCACGGTCTCGCCCGCCTGCTCGAGGAACCGGGTGACCGGGTCCTGCGCTAGCCACTCCACCTGCACGTCGTCGCGCTCGCGCACCAGCGTCCGGGCGACCGCGAGGTCACGCCGGGCGTGACCCAGCCCGATCGGGGAGGAGACGTAGAGCACCTTACGGGGCCGCCTCGTGCCGCGTCGCCAGGTCGTCGGTCGCGGGCGCGGCGCCACGCGGCCGGCGAAGTCGTGGACGAGGTGGTTGACCTTCACCGGGTCGCGGGCCAGCGGGATGTGGCCGCCACCCTCGACGACCACGAGCTCGCCACCGGTCAGCTCGGCGATCCGCTCGCCGCTGGACAGCGGGCTGATCATGTCGCAGTCGCCGTGGATCACCAGCACGGGTGAGGTGACCGACCGGCACCACCCCTCCACGGTCTCGCGGGCTGGCAGCTCGCTGGCACGTTCGGCGGTGAGCACCTCCGGAACGGTGTCGAGGCCCCAGGTCACGCAGTCCTCGATCGGCTTGGTGGAGCGCGGCTCGGGGAAGCACATGCCGAAGAAGAACCAGAGGAAGTCCTCGTGCCGCTGCTCCCAGAACTCCGGGTCGTACTTGGCCCAGTGGTCCAGCGGGTCGCGGGCCACGCTCGGGACCGCGGACGGCGTCAGCTGCAGGGGGTCGCCGCCGGGCTGCAGGCGCGCGGCCTGGGTGTCGGTCAGCGGCACCGAGGCGCCGATGGTGACCGTGCCCAGCACCCGATCGCCGTGCTCGCCGGCCAGCTGGAGCGCCCAGAGGCCGCCCATCGACAGCCCGACGACGGCCGCGCGGTCGGTGCCGGTGGCGTCGAGCACGGCGAGGGCGTGCTCGACCTGGCGGTCGTGGTGGTAGGCGTCGCTCGCCAGCGGCCGGTCGGAGAGGCCGTTGCCGGGCCCGTCGTAGGTGACCACCCGGTGATGCCGCGAGAGGTAGGGCACCTGCAGCTTCCAGAACCGTTTGTGGATGATCGTCCAGGTCGGCAGCAGCAGGATCGTGGGCCCGCCGTCGCCGTGCACCTCGTAGTGGAGCTTCACGCCGGCGCTCTCGACGTAGCCGTCGGCGTCCGGTTCCCGTGCGCGGGTCATGGTCAAGTGTCCTGCGGGTGTGAGGCCCCCAGCAAGACCGGTAGGGAGCCGAGCCCGCGCAGGACGAGCCCGTCGCCGTGGCCCCAGCGCAGCTCCTCGGGAGGTACGGCGAGCCGCAGGTCGGGGAAGCGGGTCAGCAGGGCGGTGAAGGCGATCCGGGCCTCGAGCCGGGCCAGGCGGGCGCCGAGGCAGTGGTGGATGCCGTGCCCGAAGGCGAGGTGGGTGGCGCCGGCGCGCCGTACGTCGAAGGTCGCGGCCGCGGGGTCGCGCTCGACGTCGCGGCTGGCGGCGGCGAGCGACACCAGGACCTGCACGCCCTCGGGGATCCGGGTGCCCGCGAGGGTCAGGTCGCGGACGGCGTAGCGGAAGGTCGAGTGCGGCACGGGCGCGTCCCAGCGCAGGAGCTCCTCGATTGCCTGCGGCACGAGGCCGAGGTCGGCCACGAGCGCGTCGCGCTGGTCGGGGTGCGTGAGCAGGGCGACGACGCCGTTGCCGATCAGGCTGGTGGTGGTGTCGTGCCCGGCGACGACGAGCTGGAAGAGCGTGGACAGCAGCTCCTGACGGGTCAGCTCGCCGGCGTGGCAGGCGGTCACCAGGTCGCCCACGAGGTCCTCGCTGGGGGCGTCCCAGCGGCGGTCGACGAGGTCGGTGAGGTACCCGACGACCGCGTCGGAGGCCGCCACCGCCGCGGGCGGCGGCCGCTCCGCGTCGTACGGCGCGAGGAGGGTCGCGAACCAGCCGGCGAGCCGCCGCTGGTCGTCGCGCTCGATGCCCAGCAGCTCGCCGATGACGGCGAAGGGCAGTGGCCCGGCGAAGCCGGCGACCAGGTCGACGGCCTCGTCACCGCCTGCGGCGGCGAGGTCGTCGAGCAGCTCCTCGGCGAGCTCCTCGATGCGCGGCTGGAGGGCCTGCAGGCGGGTGCGGGTGAAGGCCTGCGCGGTGAGCCGCCGCAGCCGGGTGTGGTCAGGCTGGTCGACGCTGAGCATGTGCCGGGCGAAATCGGGGCCGGGCAGCCCCTCGGCGACGACGGCGCCGTCACGGGCCAGCGCGGCGTGCATGTCCTTGGAGAGGTCGGGGTGGTTGAGCGCCGCGCGGGCCGCGTCGTACCCGACCACGAGGAAGGCCCGGTGCCCGTCGGCGAGGGTGACCTCGTGCACCGGTCCGGCGGCGCGCACCTGCGCGAAGACCGGGAACGGGTCGTCGCGGTCGTGGTCGCCCCAGTGGGTGAGCGCCTGGCCCAGGGCAGGGTCGACGGCGTGGGGACAGGACGTCATGACAGCCTCCGGAAGCCGGAGCACACGAGGTCGATCCGGCCCACGAGGCCGTCGTGCAGCGTGCAGACGAGGGTCTGCGTGAGCACGCGCGCATCGGCGTCGGGGTCGAGCAGCAGCTTGTAGTGGACCAGCACGCGGTCGCCGACCGCGTCCCCGCCGGTGTCGGCGAGCACGACGGTCTCGTAGCCGCCGAACCAGTCGGCGAAGCGGGACAGGACCGCATCCCGGCCGTGCTCCTCGATAGGCCCGCCGGGCAGCAGGGCCCGCAGGCGTACGGCGTCGCCGAGGCAGGCCCCCAGGCGGTCGGGGCAGCGGTCGGCGACCGCGGTGGCGACGGTGGTCGCCAGGGGATGGGTGTTCACGAGGCCTCCCTCGTCCGGGGTGCACACAACTGACGGTTCGTCCCGCCGGAGCTGACGGTTCGACTCGCCACAAGTGACGGTTCGGCATGCTTCAGGCGGGCGAGCAGGTGGGTAGCGAGGTCGTCGGCGTCCTGGCGCGCGCCGTCGATGTACGTCGAGCGGCGCCGGCGCAGCAGGGGCAGGCCGAGGGCGTAGAGGCCGGGCCAGGGGGTCACGCCGCCGTCGTGCACGAGACGCCCGCGGCGGTCGAGCACCGGCACGTCGAGCCAGGAGAAGTCGGGCCGCACGCCGGTCGCCCACATCACCGAGCGGATCTCACCGCTGCCGAGGTCGAGGCCGAGCGGGGCCTGCGGGACCGGCGTCGGGTCGGGCCGATCGGCGCGCCCGCCGGCGTGCTCGTCGATGGCGTCGAGCAGCCGGCCGAGCTTGAGGTCGGCGAGCGCGACGACGTTGGCGAGCGATCCCGAGAACTGGGCGAGGTCCCCGCGGAGGCCGGCGAGCCGGCCGACCAGGCGGACGCCGGTCCGCTGCAGCGCGCCGAGGTCGACCGGGCGCCCGCCCCCGGAGAGCTGGAGCGACGGCAGGCGGCGGGCGCGGACGAGGTCGTCCATCTCGTCCGCGCGCTGGTCGAGGATGCCGGCGGCATCCATCCAGCCGAGGATGTCGCGGCCGCGGTAGCGGCGCGGGACGCGGACGTGCTCGCCCACGGCCAGCGTGACCGGGCGTCCCGACCGCTGCAGCTCGTCGGCGATCTGCACGCCGCTGGCCGAGGCGCCGACGACCAGCACGCCGCCCTCGGGCAGCTGCCCGGGGTTGCGGTAGTCGAGGACCGGGACCGAGACGATGCCGCGGGGGAGGTGGCGGGCGAGGGGCGGGACGACGCTGCGGGTGGTGCCCGCGGCCAGCACGACGTTGCGGGCGTGCCACGGGCCCAGGTCGGTCTCCACCGCGAACCCGTCGCCGGCAGGCCGCACCGACGCGACCGTCGTCCCCGTGACCACCGGCGCGCCGGTGTCCGCTGCGTACGCGGTGACGAGGTCGGCCACGGCACCGGCGGTGAGGTAGCCGTCAGGTTGGTCGCCGTCGTAGTCCCGGCCCGGCAGGCGGGTCATCCAGCCGGGGGTCAGCAGGCGCAGGGAGTCCCAGCGCTGGGAGCGCCATGAGCTCGCCACCTCGCCGCGCTCGAGGACCACGTGGTCGATCGAGCGGGCGGCGAGGTGACGGCTCATCGCGAGGCCGCAGTGACCGGCGCCGATGACGACTGCGGTGACGGTGCGCATCAGACCACGGTGACGGTGACGTCGGTTGGGTTGGTCATGATGTCGAAGACCGCCGAGCGCTTCTGCGACTGCGCGACGATGGCGCGGATGTCCTCGGGCGAGGCGTCCGCGTCGATCTCGTAGCTGACCGAGACCCCGCTGAAGCCGTTGCGGACGTCGGGGTCGGCACCGAGGATGCCCTGCAGGTCCATGTCGGCGGCGAGACCGGCCTTGACCGAGCGCAGCTGGATGCCGCGCTGCTGGGCCACGGCGGCGACGCCGGCGGTCAGGCAGGAGCCGAGGGCGGCCAGGACGTACTCGACGGGCGTCGGGCCGTTGTCGTTCGAGGCGAACTGGAGCGGGTGGTCGGCCTCGAGGCTGAACGTCGTGTGGTGGGCCTGGTCCTCGCCGAAGCCGTAGAAGCCCTCGATGTCCGAGCGGCTGTGGGTGCCGTTGACCCAGGTGACCGACGAGCGCCACTGGAACTGGGTGATCTCGGGGCTGGTCGCCGACGCCTCGCGTACGCCGATGAGGGCCTCGACGTTGACGCCGTTGTCGGCGGGGGCGGTGGCGGTGGTGGTCGTGCTCATGGTGGTGCTCCGTTTCTCGGCCGGCGGCCGGGTGGTTGTCGTTGGCCACACGCTCGCCGCCGGGCGCCGTCCGCCGCATCCGGTGGCCCCCCTAGTCGTGGATGACCGGGTGCCTCGGGGGCCCCTAGACTCGGCACGTGGAGGAGCCGCCGCTTCTGGGGAGGGACGCCGAGCGCGAGCAGGTCCGCCAGCTGCTGGCCACCGCCCGTCTGGGGGTGAGCGGGACGCTGGTTATCACCGGCGAGCCCGGGGTCGGCAAGACCGCCATGCTCGAGGACGCCCTGGCCGGGGTCGAAGGCATGCAGGTGCTGCGGGCGACCGGCCTCGACTCCGAGCGGCACGTGCCCTTCGCCGGGCTGCTCCAGCTGCTGCGCCCGGTGCTCGGCCTGCTCGACGCCCTGGCGCCCGCGCAGGCCGAGGCCCTCGGCGGTGCGCTCGAGCTCTCCGAGGCGGCGCCCGGCAGCGGTGACCGGTTCATGATCGGCGCCGCCGTGCTCGGACTGCTGTCGCGGTACGCCGAGAACGCGCCGGTCGTCGTCGTCGTCGACGACCTCCACGCGCTCGACCTGCCGTCCGCCGAGGCGCTGGTCTTCGCGGCCCGCCGGCTGGCGGCCGACCCCGTGGTCGTGCTGGCCACGGCCCGCAGCCCCGAGGCGGACCGGCTGGTGGCGGGGCTTCCGGTGCTGCCTCTGGGAGGGCTCCCCGACGAGGCCGCGGCGAGCCTCGCCGCCCGCGCCGTCGGCGGCCCGCTCGCGCCGGGCCGTCTCGAACCGCTACTCACCCTCGCCTCCGGCAACCCGCTGGCGCTGCTGGAGCTGGCGGGAGACGACCTCGACGCCCTGGCCACCGACCCGTCGGACCTGCCGGCGCGGGTGCCCGACGCGGTGACGTCGGCGTTCGCTCGCCGGCTCGACCAGCTCGACGAGGGCTGCCGGACCGCGCTGCTGGTGGCGGCGGTGTGCGGGGGCGACTTGCTGGTCACCACCCGCGCCTGCAAGGCGCTCGGCGTCGACGTCGAGGCGCTGGCCGGGGCCGAGGACGCGGGGCTGGTCTCGGTCCGTGGCGGCCAGGTGGCCTTCCGGCACCCGCTGGTCCGCGCGGCGTCGTACTCCCGCGCGGGTGCTCGTGAGCGTCGGGCCGCGCACGCGGCGGTGGCCGGGTCGCTGCCGGAGTCCGACGACGACCGCCGCGCGTGGCACCTGGCCGAGGCCGTCTTGCGGCCCGATGCCGACACCTCGGACCTGCTCGCCCGCGCCGGCGAGCGGGCCCGGTCACGGACGGCGTACTCGGTCGCCTCGGGTGCGTTCGAGCGGTCCGCCCGGCTGCACCCCGACCCGGGCCCCCGCGCCGAGCGCCTGCTGCAGGCCGCGGAGACGGCGTGGTCGGCCGGCCTCACCGAGCGGGCCTTCGGCCTGCTCGACACCCATGCCCGAGCCGATCCTCCCGTGCCTGCGCAGGTGCGCGAGCTCGCCCTGCGCGGCGCCATCGCCGCCCGCACCGGACGGCTCGAGGACGCCCGGCAGATGCTGGTCGCCGCCGCGGACCTCAGCACCGACCCTGCGGAGGAGTGCACGCTACCTCTCCGACGCCGTGCACGCGAGCTTCTACCTGGCGGGGGTGCCGGCGGCGCTGCAGCTCGCGCGACGGCTGGTGGCGCTGGCCCCCCGGGTTACCGACCCGAAGGCCCGCGCCCTGGGGCTGATCGCGACCGGGATGACGCACATCGTCGCGGGCGAGCCCGGCGGCGCCGAGGACCTGCGCGCCGCGGTGCCGATCATCCGGTCCACGCCGGCGCTGCACCAGGACCCCCACCGGCTGTCGTGCGTGATGCTCGTGCCGCTGTTCCTGCGCGACAGCGAGCAGGCTGCGACGCTGCGCGAGTACGTCGAGCAGGTGCGCGCCACCGCAGGGGTCGGCGCGCTGCCCGCCGTCCTCTTCCATGTCGCCCGCGACCAGGCCACGACCTCGTCGTGGGCGGAGGCGGAGGCCAACTACAGCGAGTCGGTGCGGCTGGCCGAGGAGACCGGTCAGGTGACCGAGCGGCTGATGTCGCTGGCCGGGCTCAGCTGGCTGGAGGCGCGGCAGGGCCGCGAGGAGGCGGCCCGCGCGCACGCCGGGGACGTGCTCGGCGCGCTGGAGACCACCCACCTGCACCTGGCCGAGGCGTGGACCCGCTTCGCGCTCGGTGACCTCGAGCTGTCGCTGGGCGAGCCGGCCCGCGCCGTCGCGCAGTTCCGCGCCCTCGAGGAGGCGATGCAGCGGCACGAGCTGGCCGACGTCGACCTGGTGCCCGGCCCCGAGTTGGCCGATGCGCTGCTGCGTTTGGGCGAGCCCGGTGAGGCGGTCGCGGTCGCCACCGAGTGCGCGGCCAGGGCCGAGGCCAAGGGGCAGCCGTGGGCGCTCGCGCGGGCCGCCCGGGCGCGCGGCCTGACGGCGCCGGACGCCGCGGCCGAGGGCTGCTTCGAGTCGGCGCTCGGCCTGCACGCCGCGACGCTCGACCGGTTCGAGGCTGCCCGCACCCGCCTGGCGTACGGCGCGTGGTTGCGGCGCGCGGCCCGTCGCGTCGACGCCCGCGAGCAGCTGCGGACCGCCCTCGAGGACCTCGAGGACCTCGGCGCCGCGCGGTGGACCGAGCACGCCGCGACCGAGCTGGCCGCCACCGGCGAAACTGTGCACCGCCGGGGCACCGACCCGCGCAACCTGCTCACCCCGCAGGAGCTGCAGGTCAGTCTGCTGCTCGTCGAGGGCCGCACCACCCGGGAGGCGGCGGCAGCGCTCTTCCTCAGCCCGAAGACCGTCGAGTACCACCTGCGCAAGGTCTATACGAAGCTCGGCATCGCCTCCCGCGCCGAGCTGGCCGACGTGCTGGGAGGCTGAGCCCGGGCGTCAGGCCGCGACGAAGCTCTCGGTGGACCACCACGCCCGGTAGGTCGCCGAGCCGACCAGCTGCTCGAGGGCCCGGGTCTGTGAGGCGTGCGCGCGCAGCGCCCGGGAGTTTGCGGGTCAGCAACGGTCCGGACAGCCGGACCTGCGACGACAGGTCCGGCTCGGGAGTCATGGGCGGAGGAGTCGTCCACAGCCCGACCCGGTCGTTGAGCTCACCCCAGGCCCGGTGGAGGTCGGGGTCAGGTTCGCGTACCAGAGCTCCGCGTGCTGCCCGGTCCGTCGCCACGCCTCGGTGGCCCAGGCCGAGACGGTCCGGTGGTCGGGCTGGCCGGTCATCCCCTCGGGCCCGAAGGTGACGATGACCTCCGGTCGGACGGCCTCGATGACGGCGACGAGGTCGGCGACGCCGTCGTCGAGCGGCACGCCGGCGAGCTCACCGTCGCGGTGACCACCACCGGTGCTCGCGCATCGCGATGCTGGCGTCACACTGGTGATGTGGTGCACGCGGCGGGTGAGGCTTCGATCACTAAGCGGGAACGCGAGGTGCTCACGCTGGTTGCCGATCACCTGACGAAGGCCGGGTTTTGCGGCGGAACTGTGCCTGTCGGTCCGTCCTGTAGAAAGTCACGTGTCTTCGATGATCCGCAAGACGCGGGTGTTCGACCGGCGGGCCCTGACCAGGCAGGCGAGGGGGCGTCCTGGTCCATGGTCATCTCGTCGCGGCCGCTTTCCCGCGGCGACCCTCGGCATCCCCGAGGGGCATCACGGATCTGTCAACGACGCGGTCGTGGCCACGCTCGCCTCCAGTGACGCACTGATCGGCCTCGACAACTGCGAGCAGGTGCTCGACGGCGTCCGCACCTGCGCGCAGACACTTCTGGCCGGATTGACGCCTCTCCGTACTCAGACGTACCAACGGCGATCTCTCCCACATGCCGAACCTTCCCTGGGAAGTGGCCGGTTCGGCGCGGTCCAAACTCCCGACCGTCCCGATTGACCCGCCCGAACCGTAGCCCGGACCGGGGGCCTTCTACGCGACCGTTCTGCAGCAGCCCTGTCTGGTGCGAAGTGCAGCACGGGTGATGTGTCTAGCGCGCTCCCCCTCGGCGAGGACGGGTTGGACGCACTCGTTTGGGTCGTGACGTCGGAACGACGGTCGCAGGTCCGGGCTTCCTGCGCCCAGGTATCACCAAGTCGACGGACCGGCTTACAGTCCGAGACCGCGGCTGGAGCTGGTGGCCAGGGCTTGGAGGGGGCGGAGGTATCGGTCGACGAGGACGGACAGGTCGCGGTGTCGGTTTGGGGCGGCGATCCGTTCCAGCGGGACGCCGACCAAGGCGGCGGTGGTGGCGTGCCCGGCGCGAAGTGAGTGTGCGGTGACCCGGTCGGCGGGCAGGCCGGCTTTCCGGGCGCGGGTGTGGATCATCGGCGTGATGGTGTTGCCGGACAGCGGGTCGTGGTGGATGCGGCTTTAGTAGACGCGGATGAACAGCGGCCCGGGCTGGTGGCCGCGCAGCCCGAGCCAGGCGTCGAGGGCAGCGACCGGGTCGGTGAGCTCGTGGTTGCCGTGGGCGACGCCGACGACGTGTCCGTGTTCTTCCTGGTCGGTCTTGGACCGACGCACCGTGACGAGCGATCCGGCGGACTTGGACTCAGCGCGACCATTTCGCCGCAGCGCAGCGCGCCGGTGTAGCCGAGCAGGATGATCGCGGGATCGCGGACGCCGATCGGTGTGGCCTGGTCGATGCCGGTGACCACCTGGCGGATCTGGGGGACGGTCAGGGCGCGCGCCTGTCGTCGCGGTGCGATGCCGTACCTACGGCGCAGCCCTCGGCGGACCTGCCGCACCCCGGTGTCTGCGACCGGGTCGGCCAGCCCGTGCGAGCGGTGCAGGTGGCCGATGGTAGAGCAGGCCACGTTCAGGGTGGCCACCGTGATACCGCCTACCCGCGTTCGGCGAGGTACGCGCACAGCGCGGGCGGGTCGCCGGGTAGCGGCGTGATGCCGCGGCTGGTGCGAGTTCCGGATCGTCAGCTGGGCGTGTAAACGCGTCGGTTCGACGCTCTAACGTGCGCCGCTGCTCGACGCCCGGTCGAGGCCAAGATCGGGATCGGGCCTTCGGTGCGGAGTGCTGACTGTCGGCGCGGCTATCGTGCCGGCAGCAATTGGTCGACCACGGGGGTTGACAACTGATGCATACTCGGGGAAGAGCCAGTCCGCGCGACCGACCGGACGATGACGGGGACGCGGTCATCGTGCCCCGGTTGCGGCTGTCCGCCAATCGCCAATGAATCGCTCAAGGGGACACCGTGAGCACCGTTTTCAATCCCTCCCGATGGTCCATCGCCGGAGTTGCGACCGCTTCGGTCCTCGGGCTCGTCGCCATCATTCCCTCAACAATGGCAACGGCCGCCGGCTCATCGAGTTGCGCGCCGTCGTCGACCAAGGTCAAGACGGTCACGAACACGAACAACTCAGGAGCCGGATCCCTCCGCGCGGCCATCTTCAAGGTCAACAACCCCTCCCTTGCCTGGGACACCATCAACTTCAAAATCCCCGGGGCCGGAAACCACGTCATCGCGCCACTGACCAACCTGCCATCCCTCACGGCACCGGTCACGATCGACGGCTACTCTCAGCCCGGTTCAAGCCAAGCGTCGCCGACCACCCCGGCGGACCTCGGCATCGTCATCGACGCCAGAGGGCTCAACCGAGGCCTAAGATTGGCTACCCACGACAGCGTGGCGAAGGGTCTGAACGTCCGCAATGCTAACGCCGGGTCTGGGGATGGCATTGTCGTCGTGGGTGACTGCAACACGATTGCCGGCAACTACGTCGGGGTGATGGCTGGTGGGCAGACCGGGGCCGCCAACGTCGACGACGGCATCACCGTCACGGGTGACTCGAACACCGTCGGGGGCTCCTTGCCGGCCGATCGCAACGTGGTTTCCGCGAATGGAGGCACCGGAGTGCTGGTCTCGGGAGGTGGAAACACCGTCGCCGGCAACCTGATTGGAACCAACGACGACGGCAACGCGGCGCTAGGTAACGGTGCCGAAGGGGTCTCCGTCACTGGCGACTCGAACACCGTCGGAGGGACGGTAGCGGGTACGCAGAATGTCGTGTCGGGCAATGGCGGCGTCGGCGTGGCGGTAGCCGGCAGCAGCAACACGATCGCTGCTAACCGAGTCGGCACCAACGAGGACGGCACCGCGGCACTCGGCAACTCTGGTGGAGGTATCGAGATCGGACCGGGTGCCGGGAACGTCGTCGGCGGCGCGCTTGCGAACCTGGTGTCGGGCAACGTTGGGTCGGGTGTGATCGTCGACGCGACCGCCTCCGGCTCCCAGGTGCTCGGGAACCTGGTCGGTACCGACGCCGACGCCCTCGCCGACATCGGAAACTCTGGCGACGGGGTCCTCGTCAACGCCGCAACTACCGTGATCTCGCAGAACGTGATTGCGGGCAACGGGGCCGCCGGCATCGATGCGCACGCCGACGGTGTGCTGATCTTCAGCAACCAGATCGGAGTGGTCACGACCGCGACTGGGCCCGCACCTCTTTCCAACGACCGCGACGGCATCATCGTGAGAGGTGACGGCGCGGTCATCGGCGACATCGACGCCGGCAACACTGTGGCCGCCAACGGGAGGAACGGGATCCGGCTCGAGGGCGACGACCAGACGGTCTCGGACAACTTCATCGGCACCGACTCCACTGGCGCCCTCGGCCTGGGGAACGGCCGCGACGGGGTGTTCCTTCACGGAAAAAACAGTCTGATCGGCGGCGCAACGCAGGATCTCGGCAATGTCAGCTCCGGAAACCAGCAGGCAGGCGTTCACGTGGTCTCCCCCGGCGGGCCGCACATCGCGGCGTTCGATCGGGTGATCTGGAACCTCATCGGGACTGCCCCGAACGGCGCCGACCCGATCGCCAACACCGGCGACGGCGTCCTGCTGCAAGCAACCCAGGTTCAGGTGACGACCAACACAATCTGGTTCAACGCCGAGTCCGGGATCGAAGTGCTGCAAGGAACCCAGAATCCGCTGGTCGGCAACCGCATCACGCTCAGCGGCCAGCTTGGCATCGACCTGTTCCCGCTCGGGGTCACCCCAAACGATGTGTTGGATCCCGACACCGGCGCCAACGACCTGCTCAACGTCCCGCTCATCATGTCGGCCACTTCCAACGCCAGCGGGACCCTCGTGACGTGGCGCATGGTACAAGGCCTCCCGGGGACGAAGATGCAGTTCGAGTTCTTCGCCAACAGTAGCTGCGACGGATCCGGGAGCGGGGAAGCGCTGAGGCCCCTCGGCACGGCTGTCCGCACCACGGATGCGATGGGAAACCTCACCGCGACCGTACAGCTCACCGGGACCTCCGTGCCCGGCGAGGTCGCCTCTGCGACAGCCACCCTGGTGCCCATCACCTTGGGTCCCACCTCTGAGCTGTCCCCCTGCCTCACCATCTCCTAAGGCGCCATGCAAGAACATTTGGACCCGGCTCAGCCGCACTGTGCCAAGAACCCAGTGGCTACGGCAGGAGAATCAGCGTCGACCTCAGGGCGAACTGAACAGGCACAGGTTAGCCTGCAGGAGCTGCACCTGCCCCTCCGCGACGAGTCAGAAATAGCGGCCATGACCGGGGCGATCAAGGATGTCTTCCCCGGGTCGGACTTCCTGCACCTCTTCGAGATGACAGTCGAACACGTTCTCCAACCGGGCTACGACTTCGGAAACGAGTCCGACGTCGGCCTCGAGCTAGTAATCGACTGGGTTGCTGCTTAGCTTGAAGCGCCCAAGGTTTGATGCCGCTCCTGTTTGAGTCCATGAGAATGAGCACCATGCCGAAGAAGATCGATGAAGACCTCAAGGCCAGAGCTGTGCGACTGGTCGCTCACCACCAGGGCGAGTACTCCTCGCTGACGGCTGCTGCGACGGTGGTGGCCAAGCAGCTTGGGGTTGGTAAGGAGTCCGTGCGCCGTTGGGTGATCCACTCCCAGGTCGACGGCGGCCATCGTGCGGGCGCCACGAGCGAGGAGCTGGCTGAGATCAAGGCGCTCAAGGACAAGGTCCGCCGCCTCGAGGAGGACAACGCGATCTTGAAGTCCGCGTCGGTTTTTCTTCGCTGGGGAACTCGACCCCCGCAACCGCTGATCATGGGTTTCGTCGACACCATGAGAAGCCAGGGCCACGCGGTTGAGTCGATCTGTCGGGTGCTGCGTGAGCAGGGCTGCCAGATCGCCGCGCGGACCTACCGCAGCTGGAAGCGAGCAGGGCGAGTCGTGGCTTCATGGATCGTGTCCGATGCCCACGTCGTCGACGCCGTGCGTGACATCGCCTGGACGACCAAGGTCGACCACGGCGTCGCGGTGCGAAACCTTGCGCCTGAGGGGCTCTATGGACGTCGGAATATGACGGCCTACCTGCGCCGCACCGTCATGCCCGAAGTGTCTGCTGGCTCGGTGGACCGTGCGATGCGGACCCTGGGGCTGTCAGGGGTCAGGCGTGACAAGGGCGTGCGGACGACGATCCCGGCCACGGTGACGATGGCCCGGCGCTCCTCCTGCAAGCCGCGGACCATCCAGCAGATGCGCAGATCGGGCACCGCGAAGTCGTCCAACTCATAGCTCCAGGTCACGACGAGCCCGGCCCTCATCGTGACCCGATGACCAACTTCGAAGTCGGCCCGATCAAGTCCGACACCACCGATGAGCACCTCCACGCCCTTGGCAGCCAACACCACCTGGGGGTCGTGGTCCGCGCCGACCCACGTGATCGACCCGGTGACCTCATGATGGAGAGTCTCGTAGCCGTCGGGGTCGGGGCCGCCCCGATGCATGATGCGATCGACGCCAATAGCCGGTTGCAGGCTCCAGGCTTGGCCGGTCAGGCCAACCTCGCGTGGGAGTGTCTCGTCGACAACGAGGTAACCGATCTCACCGTCCTCAACGATCGAACACGACAGATTGACCCACATGCGTCGACGATGTCATGCCCACCAGGTGAAGACCGCCGCCGGGCCGCGCGTGGGTCGACTGAAAGCGAACAGGCTGTGATCCCTCGATGACCCGGTCATGGGGTGACACAGATCGCCCGCCCGATGGCTCCGCAAGGGACGCCCAGTGGGTGGACGGGTAACGCGGCAGGGAAAGGGAGGGCGGGTCATCAGTGTTGTCATAGCTGGGTTATAGCGGGCCGCATCACCACTCCCGCGCCAGGCCCAGGGTCGCCACCTGCCCGAGCCGGACGGCGACGTCATAAAAGACTGAGTTTCCGCTGACATGCATGAGACCTGCGCGTCCGCTGTGACGATCATCGCACCACAACCCGAGGAGGCTCAGGTGCCAGCAGAGCCCTCCGCGAGCAGACCTTCTCAGCCGGCCCGGCAACCTCGTCACCAACCACCCGCCGGATCCCACCCGCAGAAGCGGATGGCGCCTCGAGACGATCGGGTGCGATCACGGCAGTAGCCCAGATAGGGCTACTGCAGAACGGCGTCTCGTAGAACGTCCCCGTCCCGGGAAGCCGATCGGACGGGTCTATCGGGACGAGACTGGGGTCTGACCGCACTGAATCGACCGCATCCGTGAGGGGTTCGGCCACCGGAACGAGATGTTGCCCCGACGGCGGAGGACTGGCCCCGGTGATCAGGCCCTGGCCAGCGCCGGACCGTGCTCAGTTGCTGTCGTGACCTCCGCGCGACGGGTCAGGCTGATCGCCACCGCGACGTACCAGAGGGTGATCACCGCCATTGGTAGCACGATGTTGCTCAGCATCAGCACGGCCGCCGGGTAGCCCACCACCGTCAGCCACCGGGGCAGCAGCCCGGTGTGCCGCGAGACCGTGGTCAGGGTCGCTGCGAGGACAGCGGCCGCGAAGGCGCACACCGAGACGAGCACGGCGTAGGCAGGGCCAGCGAGGTACATCAGGCTGGACGTCGGCTTGGCCTCGAACAGGCTCACGGCGACCGGGACGGCCAGCCACAGGGCCCCACCGACCATGGTCATGGTCGCCCAGGCGATCGCGGCGGTCTGGGTCAGGTGTCGGCTCACCGGTCCTGCACCGACGGCTTCGACCCTGGCCGCGAGCACGGCCGAGAAGACCAGCAGCAGCGCGCCGCCCAGCCCGATCGCGAAACCGGAGACCATCCAGCGCCCGGTGCCGTGCACGTCGAACCAGTGCGCCACGGCGGCGTC
Organism: uncultured Actinomycetota bacterium; assembly: GCA_963820035.1. Lineage (GTDB taxonomy): Bacteria > Actinomycetota > Actinomycetes > Propionibacteriales > Nocardioidaceae > JAWWPG01. Next base: position 1,231,634 of record CAWFYK010000002.1, read on the forward strand.
GTTCATGGTGCCGTCCGGGAAGTTGTCCAGCGCGAGCCCGGCGATCACGCCAAGGATGCCGAGCACACCAACCAGGGGTGCTGCCTTCTGTAGGGACATGATGGTTCCTCTCGTCGAGTGAGATGTCGCCCCGACGGTAGGTATCGTGCGTGGGTCGCCGCGTCGGTCCACGGGTCGAAGATGGTCGCGGAGCTTCGACCCTGCGATCGACACCGCTCCGCGACAACCAGCGGTAACTTCGACGGATGAACCTGGTCCGGACCCACCGTCTCGACTCGGCCCTGGTGCTGCTCGTGATGGTCGTGTTCGTCACCTCGCTGGGCGATCCGCTGCCCCACGTGCGCTACGGCAGCTCGATCGTGGCGACCGCCGTGCTGGTGCTGCTGGCCCGCGGCTGGCGGCCACCGACGGCATCGGTGCTGAGCTTCGCGCTGATCGCCGTGGGCGGACACGTGATGCCCCAGATCACCGGGCCGATGTTCGTGGCGATCCTGGTCTGCTTCGCGGTGGCGGGCACCCTGCCTCGGCGCAGCGCCGTAGCGGCCTGGGCCGTCGGCTGCGTCGCCCTGGCCCTCGCGATGGCCGGCAACCCCTACGTCCAAGGGCCCGGTGACGTCGCCCTCACCCTCACCTTCTGCACCATCATCTGGTCCGCAGGAGTCTTCGCCGCCGAACGCGCCCGGCAGGCCGACGTCGCCCATGCCCGCGCCGACCTGGTGGCACAGACCCGCGACCTCGACCTGGCCTCCGCAACCGCCCACGAGCGGGCCCGGATCGCCGGCGAGCTGCACGACATCGTCAGCCACGGCCTTTCCATCGTGATCCTGCAGACGGTGGCGGCCCGGCTGGCACTGGGCGACGAGCCCGCCCGCGGCGCCGAGGTGGACCGGCGGCTCGACGCGGTGGAGTCCACGGCACGGGCCGCCCTGGACGACATGCGCCGCCTGCTGGAGCTGCTGCGACCGACCGCGGGTGACGCGGCCAATGACCAGGTCACCCCCAGTGTCGGCCTGGAGCAGGTTCCCGCCCTGATGGCGCAGGCGCAACAGGCGGGGCTGCCGATCGAGGCGTCGTACGACGTGCGCGGACCGGAGGTGTCACCCGGCCTGGACGCAGCCGCGTACCGGATTGTCCAGGAGGCGATCACGAACATCCTCAAGCACGCCCCCGGCGCCCGGGCGAAAGTCTGCATCCGCCGGTCCGAGAAGCAGCTGGAAGTGTCGGTGGACAACTCCGGAGGCCTGAGGGTCGACAGTCAGCCGACCGGTGCCGGCTACGGGCTGATCGGGATGCGGCAACGGGCCGAGCTGTACGGCGGCCACCTCGTCGCCGCACCGCACGAGGACGGGTTCCGGGTCAGCGCCCGCTTCCCGGTCGGCGGTCCGTCATGATCGAGGTGCTCGTCGCCGACGACCAGGCCCTGGTCCGCGACGGTTTCCGGGCGATCATCGACCGCGAACCCGACCTACGCGTCCTCGCCGAGGCCGTCGACGGGCTCGAAGCTGTGGAGCTGAGCGCCAGGCTGCACCCGGCCGTGGTGCTGATGGACATCCGGATGCCACGACTCGACGGGCTCGAAGCGACCCGCCGGGTGCTCGCCCAGCCGCAACCGCCCCGGGTCCTGGTGCTGACCACCTTCGACCGCAACGACTGGGTCTACCAGGCGCTGCGGGCAGGGGCCAGCGGGTTCCTGCTCAAGGACGTCCGAGGAAGTCAGCTCACCGACGCCATCCGCACCGTCGCGGCCGGTGAGGCGATGCTGGCGCCCACGATCACCGGCCGCTTCATCGAGAGCTACCTGACCCGCAACGGCATTCCCGAACCGGATCCGCGCGCGAGCATGCTCAGCGACCGGGAGCGCGAGGTGCTGCGCCGGATCGCACTGGGCCAGTCGAATGCCGAGATCGCCCAGCAGATGTTCCTGGGACTGTCCACGATCAAGACCTACGTCAACCGCCTGCTGACCAAGCTCGACCTGAGGGACCGCACCCAGGCTGCAGTCTTCGCCTACGAGCACGGGGTGGTGCGCCCCGGGCACGCCCAAGACGGCTGAGAGCCCGTCATCTGTGCGTATGCCGGGCCCGCTGAGCGCACTGCGAGCGGCTGCTGCCTCGGCGACCCCAAGCCGACCAGGGTCTTCGCGACCGTAGCCACCGGCGCCACGCACCGCAGGCCATAGATGACTCGGCTCGCTTTTCGCGGCCTACAACCGCGATAACACCAGTGCGATCACCCACTACCGCAGCGGGTCCCCGGGTTGAAGTGCTGGAGCCCCTCCTGGCAGGGCCAAACGCAAGCGTCCAACCGTCCGATGTGGATCCCGTACTGGTTACGCTCCGCGTGACGATCCCGCACTGGTCACGCTCCGCGTGACGATCCCCTTGCGGTGACTCCTTGGATCCACATCGACTGCCGCTGCCCGCCATACCGAGTTCGTCATAGTCGCCATCGACTCACTGGGACACGCAAAGGCGGGTCGCGCGCTCCTCGCCTCTGTTCCGTGGTCACAGGCCGAGGTCGCTGCTGGTGGTGGTGGCCAGGGCCACGAGGGGGCGGATGTAGCGGTTGACGAGGACGGAGATGTCTTGGTGTCGGGTCTGGGCGGCGATCCGGTGCAGCGGGACACCGGCCAGCGCGGCCGTGGTGGCGTTGCCGGCGCGTAGCGAGTGGGCGGTGATCCGGATGCCGTCGAGCCCGGCGGCCTGAGCCCGGGTGCGGAGCATCCGGGCGATCGCGGTCCCCGACATCGGGTCGAGGCTCACCGACCGGGCGGTGACACGGGTGAACAGTGGTCCTGGCGTTTCTCCGCGGACGGTCCGCCAGCCTGCCAGCGCGGCGACCGGGTCGGTGGACGTCGTGCCGGCCGTGGGCGACGGCGACGACCTGTCCGTGGCCGACTGGTCGGTCATCGACCGTCGTACGTACAGCAGCGGCCCGGCGGGTTTGTGCTCGACGTCGGCCAGGGTGACGCGACCAGCTCGGAGCGGCGCATGGCGGAGGCGTAGCCGACCAAGATGACCGCGGCGTCGCGGATCCCGATCGGGGTGGAGGCGTCGATCGTGGTGACGATGCGGCGGATGTCGTCGACGCCGAGCGGTCGGGCCAGCCGGCGCGGCGCGCGGCCGTAGCTACTACCCAGGCCCAGCCGCACCAACCGGACGGGCTCCGCGGCGACGGGATCGGCGGCGCCGCAGGTGCGGTGCACGTACCGGATCGCGGTGCAGGACAGGTCCAGGGTGGCCATTGCACGGCCGGTCTCGGCACGTTCTGTCAGGTACGCGCACAGCGCCAGCGGGTCGCCGGGCAGCGCCGGGATGCCGCGGGAGTCGCACCAGCGCTGCCACCCGGCCCAGGCGTTGCCGTTGACGGTGCGGGTGGACTCGGCGCGGGACGCGCCGACCGCCGCGGTAATGCGGGCGAGGTCGGCGTCGGTGAGCCCGGACGGCAGGCCGGACAGAGACGTCTCGCCGGGTTCCGCGGGAGGGTGGTCGAGTGTGTCGGTAGGGAATGGGAGGGCCGCTGTCACTCAGTGTGGTCATGGCCGCGTTATGGCGGAGCGCATCACGGCTCCTGCGCCAGACCCTGGGTCGCCACCAGCCCGAGGACGGCGACGTCACAAAGGTCTGACGAAGACGGAGAGGTCGCGGTGTCGGGTCTGGGCGGCGAACCGCTCGAGCGGGACGTCGGCGGAGGCGGCCGGGGTGGCCTGGCCGGCACGCGGTGAGTGTCCACGTATCCGTTCGGCGGGCAGGTCGGCGGACTGTACACGGGTGTGGATAATCCTGGGTGATGGTGTTGTCGGTGACGGGCTCGCACTGTAACGCGCTGGAGGAGACGCCAGTGAACAGCGACCCGGGTTGGTGGCCAGACAGGGCGAGTCAGGCATGACCGGCAGCGACTGGGTCGGTGATGCAGTGGTTGCCATGGGCAAGGCTGACGATCTGGCCACATCCTTTCTGATCGGTATTGGACCGGCGGCGCGTGAGGAGTACGCCGGAGGGCCTCCGCTCGACGTCGGCGAGGGTGAGGGCGGAGAGCCCGTCAGGGGGCAAGTCGCTGCCGTAACCCAGCAAGATGATGGCGGCATGCAGCGACGCGTCGGATGCCCGCCGCCGATGGGCGCCCGACTCTTAGAGCAGCATCATGCACGTGATCCGGACGTCCACTCGTGGCTGGAATGACGCACCTGCCCGCCGCACGAGCTGACCGGCACCCCGGGTTGTGGGTTGTGGTCTGCGTCGAATGGCGCTTATTGCGATCCGCCAGCGACCTCCACGTCGCTCGCGTGATGAACGCCCAGGGGACCCCTCAACGTCGAGATTGCAAACTCTGCTACCTCTACCGCATCGTCCCGAGAGATGAACGGCGCTCCCTTCAGAGGCTTTGTTTCCGGGTCTCAAGAGACCCGATAGTTCGGATAGTCGCCCGGTTTAAGGTCGGGCACACCCCAACCCATTTCGAGTAGCAGTGTCCGTTGCTTAGGCGATAGATCGGCGGTTCCGCCGTCCACTTGTGGTCCCGAGCACTCTCCCCACAGCACCTGTCCAGTTCGAACGAACTGCACGTACTTGGACTCGTCGGACGCTGGGCCGATGAAGATTACGTCCCGATCCTCTAAACCAAGGATGGCATCAACGAGGCAGCCCACCACTTTGCTCCACAAGGACTCGTTGTTGATTGCGGGTGCATACGTATTCCGTTGCATTCGATGTCCGAGGTCCGCCAGCCACAAATCGCGCCAGATCAACGAACGGGCTGGAACCTCGCAGCACCCGTCCGGCTGCTGTGCTCGCCGGTCCGCGAGCCGCTCCTTGAGCCGATGACGGGCAACTGCGGCTGTCCGACCGACGACCCGAATCTGTCGGACTCTGCCGTCATGGTCGCGGATGGGTCTCGGCGACCATGCTGCGGCCGCGGCGACGGAGCTTGATCGACCCGTTGGCCCCGATCGGAGAATTGGGCCGAGCCATCTCAACGACCGAGCGCAGGATGCCTCAGCGTCGGCCCGCTCCATCCGCGCCAGCCACGCGTCGATCTCGCTGACGCGGAATCGCAGTTCACGGCCAACCCAGAATCCGCGGGATCCGCGGCCCTGGCTGCGCAGGTGAAGATGCTGCGCGCTGACAGTCAGACAATCGGCCAGCTTCGACAGGGTGAGTGCAGGCTCGAACGAGCCACGGTTCTCGGCCGGAGTCGGCCCCCGCTTCGCAAGCCGAGCACGTCTATCCAGCGCCGCGAAGGTGACCTAGGTCCCCCGGTGGCAGGGAATCTGCCGCTGTCCACGAGGGTACAGAAATGGTCTGATGGGGGTATCCGGTCGCCACGCCGCGCAGTGCAGCAAAGGGCCGCACAGCGAAGGACGCCCATGACACTCGAGCATCTTGAGATCCTGCCGCGCGCGTTTGTCAAGGACGACGCCATCCTGATCGAGAACCTACAGGTGACCTCGCCCGAGGCGGTTCGAACGGCACATGCGTTCGAGGAGCGAACTCATCAAGTGGACGTGGGGGACCATGTCGCGATGCTGATCGACATCGGGGGCAAGGCAGTTGCCATCGGCAGCAGCACGGTCGATGTCGATGAGATCAAACGGAGCCTCGACCTCTTCACGTCGAACGTGGCAGCATCGGCGAAGACCTCGGTTGCGGACCTTCGACTTGCCGTCGACAAGGCGACCGATTCTGACACCGGCACCATCGCTCGGAGCGTGTCCCAGTCGCTGCAGGCCCTCACCCGCGACATCGACCACATCGTCGAAGGCGAGGAGTCCCCAATCCGGGTCGCGATCGGACAGACGGTGAAGAACGTCACCGACAAGGTCCTTGGAGAGGTGCAGCGGTCATTGTCGGCACACCAAGCGGAGGTGCATCGGGTGCTGTCCACCGACTCTCCCGACAGCCCCTTCAACACGCTCAAACTGGATCTGCTGCGCGGCGAGCGCGAGACCAGGGAAGACATCAAGGCGAACCTGAACGAGATCAAGACGCTGGTCCAAGTCGCCAAGGAACACCGGGCCACCATGGCCAAGACCGCCATCAAAGGACTGGACTACGAGGACGCGGTCGTCGCATCCCTTATCGACCTCGGCCACGGAGCCGGGGACAGCGTCGAGGCCACTGGGTCAAGCGTCGGCTCGATGCCCCGATGCAAGAAGGGTGATGCGGTGATCACCCTCGCCCAGACGAACACCCGGGGCCACACCATCAAGGTGGCAGTCGAAGCCAAGGACACCGCTTTGAGCTGCGAACAGTGGCGGACCGAGCTCGAGGCCGCCCGGCGCAACCGCGAGGCAACAGCTGCCATCGGAGTCGCCAGGCTCCCAGAACAGGTCCCCGGACACCAACACGTCTTCATCCTCGACCCACTCCACATCGTCGTAGCCTTCGACCCCACCGAGGACGACGAGGCCGTGCTCTACGCCGTCTACCACCTGGTACGGGCACAGGCGACGGCGCTGGTGCTAGACGGCGCGGAGCAGGAGTTCGACGTCACAGCCCTCCAACAGAACCTGTCCAAGGCCACTGACCTACTCGACGACTTCGAGAAGGTCGACCGCGCCGTCATCGGCGCACGTCGCCAACTTGACGACATCGAGAAGGCCGGCAAGAAACTCCACGCCAACCTTGCAACCACACTCGCAGGGGCCACCAGGATCCTGGAGACAAACCTCGACAGATGATCAGACCAACTCGCGCTACGTCCCCAACCTGAGCAGATCCGGATGGAGGCGCGGAGCATGCGGGCGACGACGGTGCCGGCCAGCGGTTCGCAGCCGACCGATCGAGGAGTGGGTTCTGGTGAAAGGAGGTCCTGGCGTGCCACTGCGGACGGCGCGCCAGCAGGCTAGGGCCGCGACCGGGTCTGATGGCGTGTCGGAGCCGCGGGCTACCTGAGGGCATGGTTGACCCCGTCTTGGTTGAGCAGGCCACCAGGCTGTCCGTCGATGAGCGCCTTGAGCTCATCGGCACTTTCTGGGACAGCATTGACCACTCGACGCGGCCGGTGTCGCCCGCGGTTACGGCACTGATTGAGGAGCGCGTCGCCGAGGCACGGGCGAACCCGCTGGACGGCCGGTCCTGGAGTGAGGTCCGTCAAGGCCTTCGCCGCGATCCCGGCCGTTGACATACACGGTTCATGTCCGCGCTGCCGCTGAGCGCGACATGGAGCGTGCCTGTGATTGGTATGCCGTCGAGGCGCCCGGGTTCGTCGAACGTTTTGTGGAGGAGCTCGACCACGCCGGGGGTGTCAGATTGAACCGTGTGGTTCCCCCCAAATCGTGGAGGGTTTCTCTATGCGGCTTCCCGGTCGGGGGCCGTGGTGTTTTCGTAGTTGATGGGGCTCATCATGGCAGCCGAGCTGTGTCGGCGTTGATGGTTGTAGAACCCGTAGCACCAGTCCAGCACAACGGCTTGGGCTTGGCGGGTGTTGGCGAAGTCGTGTCGTGACAGGACTTCCCACTCCAGCGAGGAGAAGAACGCCTCGGCGGCGGCGTTGTCGAAGTCAGCTACGGTCCCGATCGACGGGCGGGCGCCGATCTCCCCCAGTCGTTCGGTGAAGCGCACGGAGGTGAATTGCGACCCCGCGTCGGAGTGCGTGACCAGCCCGATCAGGTGGTGGCCGCCGCGGGAGCATCGGGCCATCTCGAGGGCGTCCAGCACCATCTCGGTCTTCATGTTCGCAGCGACCCGCCACCCCACGATGCGCCGGCTGAAGTGGATACGGCCGGGGCCGGTCTTGCCTTCGGCGGTAGCTCCTGATCAGGCCAGCTCCTCCAACCGGGCCGGGCCGGTGACCACGAGCGGACAGGTCGCAACAAGGCACAAAGCCAGTCATTCCGGGGGTCACACTCGCGGTCACCAACCACAGCCCAGCACCTTCAGGCTGCGTTGGCGATCCTCACAGTCATTCCGCGAGCGACACTGCCATCGGTGACACGGCGAGGGATGCGAACGTCAGTATCCGGACATCGATTGGGTGCGCCAGCGGCATCTTGTCGACGCGGGACCGCGCATCCTCAGACCGGCGACTAGGTCGCGGCGTGCGGCCTTCGTGCAAGGCGGACCTTCGGGTGGGAGCATCGGGTATGCGCGAGGTTCGCATCGACCCGGTATTGCTGGAACGGCTGGCACGACTTCTGGACCCGGAGCGGGCTGGGCGGCTCAAGAGCAACGTGGTCCTCGCACGGCGCATCCTGGAGGGTCGGGTCGTGTGGAACGTGAACGCGACGGCCTCCGGTGGAGGGGTCGCGGAGATGCTCACGACGCTGTTGGCCTACAGCCGCGGGGCAGGTGTCGACACGCGTTGGCTGGTCCTGGAGGGGAACCCGTGGTTCTTCCGGATCACCAAGCGACTGCACAACTTCCTGCACGGGGCGCCCGGTGACGGTGGCCCACTGGGTGACGCGGAGCGAGAGGAGTATGAGTCGGTCCTCGGCGGCAACCTCGACAACATGAAGTCACGGGTGCGGGCGGGGGACATCGTGCTGCTGCACGATCCGCAGGCAGCAGGGCTGGCTGAGGGACTGCGTGCGGCGGGCGCTCATGTTGTGTGGCGCTGCCACATCGGCCGGGACACACCGACCGAACTCACCGACGTCGGCTGGAACTTCTTGGAGCCCTACGTCAGTCAGGCGGATGCCACGATCTTCTCGCGCGAAGCCTACGGCCCCCGATGGTTGGATCGGCGACGCTCACGGATCATCCCTCCGTCGCTGGACCCGTTCAGCACCAAGAACGTCAAGCTGCCACCGGCCGATGTCGACGCGACGCTGCGCCATGCCGGCCTCGTGGCCAGGCCCGGAGAGCAGGGCAGTCTGGCCTTCGGCCGACGCGACGGCTCCACCGGCACCGTGCGGGGCCACGGCAACCTCGTCGTCGCCGGCGACATGGTGCCGGGCGACGTGCGCGTGGTGGTACAGATCAGCCGTTGGGACCGGCTCAAGGACATGGCCGGGGTGTTGACCGCCTTCGCCACCGGCCTGTCCAGACTGCCGGACGATACGCACCTGATGCTGGTGGGGCCCGATGTGTTGGGGGTGAGCGACGACCCCGAGGGCGCCGAAGTGCTCTTCGAGTGCGTCGACCTGTGGAAGACGCTGCCGACTCAGGCGAGACAACGCGTGCATCTGATCTCGTTGCCGATGGACGACGTGGACGAGAACGCCCACCTCGTCAACGCCCTGCAGCGGCACGCCACGGTCGTCGTGCAGAAGAGCCTCGTCGAGGGCTTCGGGCTGACGGTGACCGAGCCGATGTGGAAGAACCGTCCGGTCGTCGCCTCCGCCGTCGGTGGCATCCAGGACCAGATCGTCGACTGGGAGAGTGGCCTGATGCTAGCCGACCCAGCCGACCTGGGCGGCTTCACGGATCTGATCGCCACCGTGCTCGAAGATGACAACCTCGCACATCGGCTGGGTGACGCCGCCGGCAAGAGGGTGCGCGACCAATACCTCGGCGACCGGCACCTGATCCAATACGCGGAACTATTCAACCAGCTACTGAGGGAGTAGCCCCGGTTCCAGCCGTAGCCTGACGAACCCCACCGCGAGACCTATGACCTCACATATCGGACCGCCCGCGTCATTCCGCCATCGACTCACCTGGGCCAGAGCCGTGTTGGCTTCATCCGAGAATCCACTCAGCGTTGAGAGGCACTGTTGCGTTGTGAGATCGCGAGGTCTTGTGAGGGCACTAATGGCTTCTACCGGGGCTGTCTGACAGCCCCGGTAGAAGCCATTAGGGCGTGTCCCGCAATAGTTGGGGGCGGGGTGCCGGATGACACGGGAGTATGTCGATGTGCATAACCGTCACGACTTGACCGATGAGCAGTGGGAGCTGATCGAGCCTCACCTGCCGGCGTCGACCGCAGGGAAAGCTGGCCGTCCGTGGGCGGATCACCGCAGCATCGTGAACGCCGTCTTGTGGCGGACCCGGGCTGGGGCGTCATGGCGTGACGTCCCGATCTGGTACGGGCCTCGGAAGACGGTCTACAACCGTCACCGGCGATGGTCGGCTGACGGGACCTGGGAGCGGTTGCTGAGGGAGCTCCAGCGCGGTAGCGACGTCGGCGTTGTGAGCTGGGATGTCGGCATCGACTCGACCGTGATCCGTGCCCATCAGCACGCTGCAGGAGCACGGCACAGACCGCCGAGCGACGTGCCTGCGCAACGGCTGGCGGTGGCGCTGGAGGACTTCGAAAGCACGCGTGCGCGGTCGAGCAAGAGCCACACAGGGGGCTCGATCGAACTACAAGAAATTGTCCGGACCTGATCCAGATTCCCCACCAGACAGGGTGAAACCCGTCCAGCGCGAAGCGCTGGGCCGCTCTCGTGGTGGGCTCTCGACCAAGGTCCACCTCGCCGCCGACAGCCGGTCGCGACCCCTGGGCTTCATCACCACCCTCGGACAACGCCACGACTCGATCGCCTTCGAACTCACCCTCGCCCAGGTCGCTGTCGCACGGATCGGACCCGGCCGACCCAGGACACGCCCAGACGCCGTGCTGTGCGACAAGGCCTACTCCTCACGAGCGATCCGCGACCACCTCTCCCGTCGCCAGATCAAAGCCGTCATCGCCATCAAGGACGACCAGCACACCGCCCGCCTCCGCAAGGGCTCAAAAGGCGGCCGACCCCCTTCGTTCGACAAGGTCCACTACCGCGACCGCAACACCGTCGAACGAGCCGTCAACAAACTCCGCGGCCACCGCGCGGTCGGAACCCGCTACGACAAACGCGACTACATGTACCGCGGCACCGTCACCGTCGCCGCCATCTGGATCTGGCTCCGCGACCCGGCGCCTGACCCATTACAGGACACGCCCTAGTGCCCAATCAACTCCCACTGCTCATCGGTCAAGTCGTGACGAGTATGCACATCGACGTACTCCGATACCCCGACCCCAACTATTGCGGGACACGCCCTAGTGGGGCGTGTCGTTAGTTAGGTTACGATTGGCTGGGTGGGACGATAGGGCATGGCGAATCGTCCTGCGCCGGCGTTGGCGCTGCGTGAGGGTGACCGTGATGAGCTGGTGAGGCTTACCAGGGCGTCGTCGGTTCGGGCCGGGTTGGCGCAGCGGGCGCGGATCGTGCTGCTGGCTGCGGACGGGGTGTCGAACACGGCGATCGCGGATCGGGTGGGGGTGTCGCGGCCGACGGTGATCGACTGGCGCGACCGCTACGGCCAGCACGGGATCGCCGGGTTGGACGACGAGGAGCGGTCGGGTCGGCCGCGGACCATCGACCATCGGGCGGTGGTGTCGGCGACGTTGAAGACGCCGCCGAAGAAGTACGGCGTGACGCACTGGTCGAGCCGGCTGCTGGCCAGGCATCTGAAGATCGGGAACGCCACGGTGGCCCGGGCCTGGCGCGAGTACGGGGTCCAGCCGTGGCGAGCAGAGACGTTCAAGTTCTCCACCGACCCCGAGCTGGTCGCGAAGGTCACCGACGTCGTCGGTCTATACCTGGAGCCGCCGGAGAACGCGATCGTGTTGTGTGTCGACGAAAAGTCCCAGATCCAGGCGTTGGACCGGACCGCGCCGATGCTGCCGATGCAGCCGGGCCTTCCCGAGCGGCGCACCCACGACTACACCCGCCACGGCACCACCACGCTGTTCGCGGCGCTGGACGTTGCCACCGGCAACGTCACCGGGTTGACCCAGCCCCGGCACCGCCACCAGGAGTTCCTGCGGTTCCTCAAACAGGTCGCCAAGGCATACCCCGACCAAGAGCTGCACCTCGTGATGGACAACTACGCCACCCACAAGCGGGTCGAGATCCGCGACTGGCTCGCCGCGAACCCACGCGTGCACTTCCACTTCACCCCGACGTCTGGGTCGTGGCTCAACCTCGTCGAGGTCTGGTTCTCCATCATCGAGAAGCAAGCCATCCACCGAGGCAGCTTCGCCAGCGTCCGCGACCTCAACGCCAAGATCCGCGCCTTCATCAACGGCTGGAACGACCGCTGCCACCCCTTCGTCTGGACCAAGACCGCAGACCAGATCCTCAAGAAAGCCAACCGTCAGACAACTTCAAACACGCCCCACTAGTTGAGGCAGTCGGCGTCCGCTGCACCATCAAGGCGTTTGTGCGGCCTCGAGGGCTGCGGCGACGCGGCGGTGCGCCTCCCAGATCTCCTCGGGCAGGCGGTCGAACTGCTTGAGGTGCTCCTCGCGGAAGCCCATCTCCTGCCGCCAGCGGGGCACGTCGATCGAGAGGATCCGCTCGAGGTCCTCGGGCTTTGTGCTCATGCCGTCGAGGACCAGCTCGTCCTCGGCGGGGATGATGCCGACCGGGGTCTGGCGGCCCTTGACCTCGCCGTACTTGAGCTGGAGCAGCCATAGAAGCGGGCGCAGGTTGTCGCGGTAGCCGTGCCAGAGGAAGTGCCCGTCCTCGGGGTCACGCTGGAACCAGTTGACGTGCGCGAAAATCGGCTGGTCCTTCGCGGCGCCGACGATCTTGAGGTAGTGCGCGGCGTAGTCGCCCTCGCCGTAGGCCATGAACGGGCGGTTCGACATTGGGTCGTAGCGCAGCAGGCCCTCGACACCCTCGGCAGCGGCGGTCGCCTCGGCGCCGAGCGTCAGGCCGTCGTAGACGCCCTCGGCCAGGTCGGTGATGGCGCGGATCAACGGCTCCCGGTCCCGGGTGCGGCCACCGAAGATGATCGCGTCGATCGGCACCCCGGTCGCGGCGTTGTAGTCGGGTGCGATGTTGGGCACGTTGTCCAAGGTGGTGGTGAACCGGCTGTTGGGGTGCGCCCAGTGGCTGTCGTCGCCGTTCTCGCGATCAGCGACGGGCGCGCCCGTCCAATCCAGCCAGCCGTGCGCCTCGGCCGGCGGTTGGGGCGTCTTGCCCTCCCACCACACCTCGTGGGTCGTGGGGTTGTAGGCGACGTTGGTGAAGATCGTGCCGGTACCCTCGTCGATCGAGTGGAGCGCCGTGGGGTTGGTGGTCTCGTTGGTGTCCTTGGCGACGCCAAAGACGCCGTACTCGGGGTTCATCCCGTAGAGCCTGCCGTCCTCCTCCTTGACCCACAGCCACGCGATGTCGTCGCCGTAGAACGACACGTGGTACCGCTTGCCGAGGGCGTCGGGCGCCAGCATCATCGCGAGGTTAGTCTTGCCCGAGGAACTCGGGAAGCCACCGCAGATGTGGTAGGTCTTGCCGGTCTCCTTGTCGTGGATCCCGATGAGCATGTACTGCTCGGCGAGGAACTTCTTCGAGGCCCAGCCGTCGTACGCCCCCTGCCGCAGGCCGTGGGCGATCTTGCCCAGCAGCGCATTGCCACCGTACGACGAGCCGAAGTGCAGGATCATGCGCTCGTCGGCGACCGTCACGAAGTAGCGCTGGTCATCTTCGGTGCCCTGGCCGAGGTTGTCCAGGTCGCCGGTGACGTGGACCGCGCGAACGAAACTGTTGGGGTCCGCCAGGTCGTTGACGAACTCGACGCTCACGCGGGACATCCGGATCATGTGCAGCACGACGGTCCGGGTGTCGGTCAGCTGCACCCCGGCAGCCCACGGAGCGAGCTCGTTGCCGGGCGGCGCCATCAGGTAGGGGATGACGTACATCGTCTTGCCGGTCGAGGCCCCGCGCATCCGGTCCTCGAGCAGCGACTTCATCTCCGAGGCGGGGCGCCAATTGTTGTAGACACCCTTGTGCTCGGGGTTGCTGGTGGCCACGATCGTGCGCTCCTCCGAGCGCGCAGTGTCCTTGTGATGGCTGCGCGAGTAGTAGCGCCCTTCGCCGGCCGGCTCGAGCTCGCCGGAGTCCAGAGCCTCCTGGATGAGCCGCGTGTCGTCCGCGGCACTGACCACCTCGATACGCTCGGCGCCCGTCAGGTGAGCCCAGTAGCGCACGTACTCACGAACCTTCGAGTTGATCAGACCCGCCGTATCGAGAACCTCATCAACATGTGTCACTGAGTGGACCTTTCCAAGGGAGGACCAAGCTGCGGCCCGCATCGGTGCAACGACCGGAGCGGACTGAGCCCCGCTGGTTGGCGGGCTTTGAGGTGATCCTCGGTGCCCACTCGCCGCCTTCGATGGCCGCGTGATCTCTAGTATCCATGCTGGTGTTGAGCAGCGCCAAGGACTCCTCTGAGACCTGGCGCCGGTCGCCGGCGATCCATTCGTCGTGCATGTCTATCAGAACCGCTCCGACGAGCCGGAGCTCCGCGGCGGCGTTGGGGAAGATCCCCACGACGCGGCTGCGATGCTTCTTCTCGTGAAGCCGCGCCAGGTTTCGTTGAGGTCGGAGCCGGCCCGAAGTCCGACCTTCTTCAGCACGCGTCCGACCGCTTCGGCCTTACCGCTCACCCGGCGCGACGCGATGAAGGGCAGCAGGACCTCGGCCCCGGGAATCGTCGCGGCACGGAGCAGAGGGCTGACCTCTCGTCCCATCCCGCCGGCGGCCACCAGGACTAGGGCTGCGACGCGCTCGGGGAAGAGGTAGCAGAACTCGACCGCATCCCGCCGCCGAGCACGTGACCGAGGAGAGTGACGCGCTCGATGCCGAGCTCGTCGATGAGGTCACGCAGGGTGGCCGCGTGCGCACCCAGGGAGTAGTCGCCCATGTGCTTCTCAGAGCCACCGTGGCCGAAAAGGTCTGGTATCAGCACCCGGTTGCGGTCTTCCAGGTCGATCAAGTGCTCCCAATGCCTGCTCGAGCCCAGCAGCCCGTGGATGAACATGATCGCCGCGCCCCGCCCGTCGTCGAAGTACGACAAGCAGTAATCCTGCAACGTCACGGTACGTATCTTCGGCCGTTTCGGACGACGTTCGACACCGTCCCTGACCTGCAGACCGCTCACGGACCGTCCGTGGACTCACGGCGCGGAGCAAGGACAGCGATCGTGATGGCGCCGCCCGCCGTCGGCCGAACAGCCTGTGCCTCGAGCCCGGCTTCATCGAGCAGCGCGGGTAGACCCCCGCGGCGCAGGTAGTCGAAACAGTTGGCCGCATGGCGCGGTCCGCCAGCGAGCTCAGCGAGCACCGTGATCCCGCGCCCCAGCCATCCTCGAGGGAAGCGCAGTCCCGACGTACCGAAGTCGATCACGAGCACCTGCCCGTCGCCGACGAGCACGCGGGCGGCCTCCCGGAGAATCCCGACAGCCTCGTCCCGCCCGACGGAATGCAGCACCAGCGACACCAGCACCAGGTCGGCCGATGCATCGTCAACCGGCAACCTAGAACCGTCGATGAGTCGCAGGTCTGCTGCACCACCCAACCGGTCACGCGCCTGCGCGATCATCGCGGGAGACGGATCGGCACCGATCACGTGGCAGCCCGCTGCTGCATACTCCGCCAGCGCCGATCCCGTGCCGCAGCCGACATCAAGGACGGTCCACCCAGGATGGGGTGGGCACAGCCGGTGGGCTGCTGCGCGAAGCGGCTCGTTGAGCGGCTCGACGAGCAAGTCATAGAGCCGCGCCTGGATCGCATAGGCGTCGGTCACTGCGATCACCTCCGTCGACATCGTTCGTCCAGTCCGTCATATCACGGGGCGGGAAGCTGCCCGCTCAACCCGAATCAGTTCAGCTCGAGGTCGGCCAGCCAAAGCTGGGCCAGGTCGACGAACGGGCTGGAGCCTCCCAGTGACCTTCCACTGCTCGGCTCCGGCCGGTCCGCCAGACGCTCCTTGAGCCGATGACGGGCGGCCGCGGCGGTCCGGCCGGCGACCCGGATCTGTCGGACTCTGCCGTCCTCGTCGCGGATGCGGGTCTCGGCAACCATGCTGCGGCCGCGGCGACGGACGTTGATCGACCCGTACGCGCCGATCGGGGTATTGGGCCGACTCATCTCAACGACCGAGCGCTGGGTGCCGCTCGGCGTCAGCCTCCTCCATCCGTGCCAGCCACGCGTCGATCTCGCTGACCCGGAACCGCAGTTCCCGGCCAACCCGGAAGCCGCGGGGTCCACGCCCCTGGCTACGCAGGTCGTAGATGGTCTGCACACTGACAGACAGCCGGGCGGCCAACTCCGAGAGGGTGAGTGCGGGCTCGAGTCGGCCATCGTTCTCGGCAGTGCTCCCCGTACGAGTGATCTTGGTCTCCATGCCGAGCAGGTGTCCAAGCCGCTCCGTGGTGCGCCGAGACGGACCGAGAAGCGGCGCAGAAGGGGCGAGGCCGACGTCCAAAGTGCTGACTTTTCGCTGACACTGCATGCCGAACTCCTCGGTAAGGACTTCGGGTTAGGCGTCTGACCAGGACGTTTGGTGGAGCTGAGGGGACTCGAACCCCTGACCCCCTCGTCTGGGCTGCAGCGCTTTTCGGGGTGAGGTCATTGCCCGTTCGTCTTGCAGCTTCTCGGAGAAACACCTGTTCACCTGGGCCGTCGTCCAGAACCAGCCGGGATGTGCCGGCACGACTATACCGATCGTCTCGTGCCGTCTCGGGGCATCTACCGCTTGCTCGGATGGGTGAAGTGCCGAGTTTTCGCCGAGGCTGCTCCCAGTTTGCCCTCTTGTTCATGCCCGGCGAGAACCGCGCGCCTACCGCCGAATGTGCCTCAGAACAGGCCGAGCTGATTAAGCAGACCGTCGGCTGCCGTGATCATCGCGGCGGCATGGTCGATCGACTCGCGGGCCTCGTCGACGGTTGCCTCGTCGCCCGGTCCCTGCGGGTACTCCAGCTCGTTGCGGCGTCGGCGCAGCGCACCGAACTGCCGGAAGCCAGCAGCGAACTGGGCACGAACGGCCTGCTCGACGGCGTAGTGGCCACCCCTGGTCGTGGGCCGCAGCCCCTGATGGGCAAGAAGGCCGGTCAATGCCTGCCGGGATGCGTCGTAGGCAAGGACGAAGGCTGAGTCCGGGTCGCGCTCGACCGCTAGCTTCGCTGTCTCCACGGTGACATGAGCCTTTTCCAGCAGGCGTTCCCCGCTAGCAGCCGCACCGGTCACCGTCTGAAGGTCACCGGCCTTGATCAGCGCCTCGATGTCTGCCGCACCGCGGTTCCACCGCGCCATCAGACGGCCGCCTTCTCATCGGCATCGAACACGACAGCGCACGGCGAGGCCTGGATCTGAGCAACAAGCGAGTCTGACGGGTCGCGCCACTGCTTGCCCGTCCGGACGACCGGGTTGACCTGGATCCCCAACCGAGCCTGTGCCCGGTCGGCCGCCTCGTAGACGTCCGCCCTGTCGACGTTCCCGACCACGAGCACGTCGATGTCATGCGGCGGCGGCCCCGCCTCGCCGGCGTACCGGGCAGCCCACGAACCGAAGATCAACACCT
Organism: uncultured Actinomycetota bacterium; assembly: GCA_963820035.1. Classification (GTDB taxonomy): domain Bacteria; phylum Actinomycetota; class Actinomycetes; order Propionibacteriales; family Nocardioidaceae; genus JAWWPG01. The sequence goes on from CAWFYK010000002.1 coordinate 1,248,864, forward strand.
GCTCGGCGCCGTCGAAGGCGAACTCCTCGCCGACCACGACCTTCGGCCCGAACGTCACCTCCAACAACGCCGTCAGTGCCGACGCCGCCGGGTGACTCAGGTCCCCATGAACCAACCGGTTGCGGCCCTGCATGCGGCTGGCGATCAGTCCCGCCCGATCCAAGCGGACCACCTCCCGATGCAATGTCGACAACGGCACCCCGAGACGCTCGGCAAGCTCGCTCACCCCAAACTCCTGATCCGGATGCAGCAGCAGCCACATCAGCAGCTCCGCCTGATGCTGCGACCGGAACACCGGAAGCAGAGCCGGACCGTCACTACGCATACCTGAAATATATCTCCCGCTTATAGGGATCGTCAACCATATGACCCCGCCAGAGCTGTGCCCCAGGTTCGGATCCGTGTCCAATAGGGGATCCGCTTACAGGACGCGCCGACGGCCCGACTCCGAGTCGAGTCCCTAGGAGTCTGCTGAACAATGCGCGTCGTTCGGGTCTGAGTTCCTTGGGTTCGAGATGATTGGGTATGCAGGGTCGTCCGCTTGATGAGCGTGAGTTGTTGGATGCCGAGTCGGTTGCTGGTCATTTGGTCGATGAGGGCAGCGTGTTCTGGTTGTTGGCCGAGCATCGCCGGGTGCTGTTCGCGGGGGCGATGTTCGCGGACCTGTTCCCTTCGGGTCGTGGTCGTCCCTCGGTACCGGTCGACATTGCCGCGTCGATCTTGGTCTTGCAGGCGTTGCATGGGCTGTCGGACCGTGAAGCGATGGCCGCGTTACGGACTGATCTGCGGTGGAAGGTCGCGTGTGGTCTGCCGATCGGGCATGGCGGGTTCGACCCGTCGACGTTGACGTATTGGCGCAAGCGCCTCGCGGCGAGCGCAGCGCCGAACCGGATCTTCGACGCGGTGAAGGCGGTGGTCGCGGAGACCGGGGTCCTCAATGGCAGGAACCGGCGGGCACTGGACTCGACCATCCTTGATGATGCGGTCGCGACCCAAGACACCGTGACGCAGCTGATCGCGGTGATCCGCAAGGTCCGTCGCGAGGTCCCCGGTGCTGCTGAGGTGGTGACCGAAAGGTGCAGTGCGCACGACTATGACAATCCGGGTAAGCCGCAGATCGCTTGGGACGACAGCGAAGCCCGCGCGGTCTTGGTCGATGCGTTGGTCCGCGACGCTCTCGCGCTGCTCGAGGTCCTCAGCACCTGGAGTCTTGACGGGCCTGCGGCCGAGGCGGTCGCGTTGCTGGCGCTGATCGCGGGCCAAGACGTCGAGCCGGCGCCCGGGTCCGACGGCACCGACGGGCGCTGGCAGATCGCCCGCAGCGTCGCCCCGGACCGGGTGATCAGCATCGTGGACCCCGAGGCGCGGCACGCCCATAAGACCGTGCATCGCCGCCAGGACGGGTTCAAGGCTCACCTCGCGGTCGAGCCCGAGACGGGGATCACGACCGGGTGTGAGTTCACCAAGGCATCAGGCGTGGCGGCTGCGGACGGCACGACCGGGATCCGGCTCCTCGACCACGACACCACCCTGGCCGAGCTCGACCAGGACGAGGTCGCCGACGTGCTGGGTGACAGCGCCTACGGCACCGGTGACGCACTCGAGGCGATCATCGGAGCCGGGCACGTCCCCCTGGTCAAGCCGGGACCGCTCAAGGCGACCGTTCCGGGCGGGTTCACCCTGGACGACTTCACCATCGATGAGCAAGCCGGGACCGCGACCTGCCCCAACGGCTTGACCCGCCCGATCACCAAGACCCGAAAAGTGACCTTCGGGGCAGGCTGTCGAGAGTGCCCGCTCCGGGCGCTGTGCACGACCGCCAAGTCCGGCCGGATGCTGAACCTGCACCAGCACCATGGGCTGCTGCGTGACCACCGCAAACGCGCGAAAGACCCTGCCTGGCAAGCCGCCTACCGCCAACACCGGCCGATGGTCGAGCGCTCGATCGCCTGGCTGGTCGCCGGCGGGAACCGCAAGGTCCGCTACCGCGGCGTCACCAAAAACAACGCCTGGCTCCACAACCGCACCGCAGCCCTGAACCTGCGCCGACTGCTGAACCTCGGCCTCATCCGACAGCACGGGGCCTGGGCCCTGGCCTGAGTCCAACAGCAGCCACCACAAGCCAGCATCCGAGGGCCCGCCAGGCCCCAGGACGCCCTACGCGGTCGACCATCGGCCACCTCGCGCACACCGAACGAGGCAGTCACAACCACGCCACGACACGTGACAAGTCCCCAGCCGAGCGAGCATCAGCTGACAACCCCCCGAAACAAGCCTTGTTCAGCAGTCTCCTAGACGCTCTTCGGGCTGCTGAACAAGCGCCGAACTGCGAACTGCGCCGACCGCCGGGCACGACCAGGCGATGTTCGGCAACAATGCTGACCACCAGCCGTCGTGGGTCTATCAGGAGGCAGTCACTTTCACGACTCCGATGCCCGTGGCGGGATCTGGCGTCGTTTCGCAGCGCGCGCCGGCCCCGCGAAGTAGTGCCACCCAGCGCCGACGACGGTTGGCCGGTCGCCCCGTGGGCCGGCAGCAGGTTCAGGACGGTGAACGTCCGGAATGCGTGCCAGGATCGCGACATGACGCTCACCTTCGCCGGAATCCTCGATCCCTCCGCTATGACTGCCACCGTCGATCAACTCACGGTCATGGTCGAGTCCGCTGAGGTGGCCTACGCATGGGACCGGGAGTCGGCGCTTCCGGGTATGAGCGTCGGCGGGCTGGCGCGCCACCTGGTCAGCCAGCCGCAGTGTGCGGTCGAGTTCCTCACCACGCCCGGCCCAGTCGACGCCCAGGTGCTGTCTCTTGTCGGACACTACGAGCGCGTCGACTGGCTGCACGCGCCGGTCGATGCCCCCGAGAATACCTCCATCCGCGACGACTTCAACCAGATGGGCTCGGCTGGGCACGCCGAGTCGGTCGGGGTGCTCGCCTGGTCGCGCGAGCACCTGCGCGCCGCGATCGACGCCGCCGGCCCGACCACGTACGTGCCGTGGCAGGACTGCAAGCTGCCCACCGACGACTTCCTCGTCGTGCGGCTGATGGAGATCGTGGTGCACGCCGACGACCTGGCATACAGCGTCGGCGTAGCGACCCCGGTGTTCAGCCCGGACGTTCTCGAGCCTGTGCTCGCCCTCCTCGCGGCGCTGGCCGCGAGGCGTCACGGCCAAGACGCGGTGCTGCGCACCCTGAGCCGACATGAGCGCAGCGCAGGCTCTATCTCGGCATTCTGATTGTCGTCTGCCGGAGCCAGATCTGGACTTCAACGTGATGCCGTACGAAACGAGTGGCCGGTTCGTCAACGCCGCACTCCATCGAACCTACGGACGTGTGGCGGTCCTTACGACACCACGGGGCGAAGTCACCAAGCCCCCACCTGTGGCGACAACCCGTGGCGCAGCCGCTAGGCCCTACCTCTGCGACGCCGAACGGCGTGTCAGATGACGAACGACTTGTGGCGAGCGGGATGACGGCTCTCGGTGGCCGGCTGACCGGACGGCGCCTTCGCCGTTTGCGGATCCGCCTGCGGGACGCTCCCCAGCCGCGACCCGCTCTGCCCGCTCGACGCCGGACACCGTTCCGCTTGCGGGACGCCGACCCGGAAGTCTGTGGCTGTGATTGTACGGATACGTTCGGCGCATGAGGCAGCCCCCCGAGAAGTCGACCGCGCGTGAAATCACCGAGGCGGCCGTTATTGGCGCTGCTGGCATGGTGCCCGTAGTAGGCAGTCCGGTTGCTGTCGCGTTCGCGACGGCCATGGGGTGGACCTACAACGAGCGAATGCGCCAGTGGCTGACGGATCTCGCCGAAGCGGTTACGGAACTGCAGGAGGGGGGCGGGTTCCCCTCCTTCGAGGAACTAGCGGACGACCCAGTGTTCTCCGATGCCGTCGTCGACGCCACTCGTGCCGCGCAGGCGACACACCAGCGCGAGAAGCTCGAAGCACTTCGCAATGGCGTGCTTCACTCGCTCGACCCTGACGCCCCTTCCGTGGACGAGCAGGCGCGATTCTTTCGTCTGGTCGAGCAGTTCACGCCAGCGCATCTGAAAGTGCTGGCGTTTCTGGACGGCCCAGCGGACGCGTATGACAAGTCGCGGTCCGTATCAGACCCGCCAGAAACCACGCTCGAGGCCGTCATGCCGGAGTTCACGGGCATGCGCGACTGGTATCGCCTCCTCGAACGAGATATTGCGGCGGGGGGTTTGGCTGAGGGGCACCTGATGGGCAACATGCCAGTGGAAAGCATCACGCTTCGATGCACGACTCCCCTCGGCAAGCGCTTCCTGCAGTTCATATCGGCGCCCTGAGCATTGGAAACGCTGGGCGGCACCAGGGGCGAGCGGAGCGGCAGTGCGACCAAGGTGCAGATCCTTACGGTCGAAGCGCCACATGCCCGCCACCCGTACTCGTCGCGCATCGGTCACCGGTCACGCTCCGCGTGAGGATGGGTCTACGGCGATCTGGCTGTGGGCGTATGGTGCTGCGTGGCGGCGGGCGCCGGCCCTCTCCCTCGGCGAAGCCGAGATGGTGAAGTCCCGTGGTTGTTCTTCTGGTGATCGACGCGACGAGCCTGCCGGCGGTCCCCGGGCAATGGAGAGCCCCGTATCGGACGCATCGCCGGTCAAGGAGTGAGTCGTCATGATCGTCCCCACCGAACCCAAGTCCATGGCATCCCGCCTGCGTGAGCGTCTCGCCGCGAGCGGCACCGAGATCACCCGCAGTCAGGCGCTCGAAATCGTGGCCGCGCAACTCGGATACCGCGATTGGAACACCTGCGCCGCGGCCCCGACGTCTGCACCGGCCCCGATCACCATCCCGATTCTGCGGACCTTGCCCGGGAGCAGGCGCGGCGCTTCTACCTCGACTTCCTCGGCTTCACACTGGACTGGGAGCACCGCTTCGGCGAAGACATGCCGCTGTATCAGCAGGTATCCCGCGAAGGCAGCGTGCTGCACCTGAGCGAACATCACGGCGACGCGACCCCTGGTTCCGCGGTTCGGATCCAGATCTCCGACGTCCAGCGCCTTCAGCGCGCGCTCGTCGAGAATCCGGTTTACCCGCTGCGCATCGGCCTCGAGAACCAATCGTGGGGCGATGACCTGGCCGTTCCCGACCCCTTCGGGAACCGGATCATCTTCCACACTCCGCGGCCGGCCACCGACACGGCCCACCACGACACCTGAGTCGCACGCGGCCAGCACCAATCGGGGATCGGCTTGCGGATCAGCTGCCGCCTAACAGACTGGGGTCGTACGCCTGAGTGCCACCATCGACGGTCCACACCGCGGCCAAGGGCATCAGGTCTCGGATCGACACGCTGCGGACCCCAAGTTCGGTCGGCAAGATCACGCGAATGCCGGGGTGGTAGTCCAGCAACACTTGCCGATCGCGTCCGCAGGGACCGATGGGTCCGCGACCGTGGTTGCCGACGGCCACGATTGTGGTCAGTTGACGGGCGCCTCCAGCACGTGCGCCCCCAGAGCGACCAACTCGGCGCACGGGCCACCGGTGAAGTGATAGAGGTTCACACCAGCGAAGCTCCGGCCATCCGCGCTCCGAACAGCCGCGCCCACGGTGTGTACGCCGTCCTGGCCAGGCGAGGCATCAGTGTTCTCGTCGATCGTGGTGCGGGCGAGCTCCACGAGCTCCCGATCCTCGGTGGTCAGGTCGCGAGCTGAGTCCGGAAGTCCTATGCCCCCAGCTTGACATGTGCCCCCTTGCCACCGGGAAGCATGCCGCTCCGCAAGCCGACCATCGCGCGAACAGCTGGCTTGACGTGCGGCCCGCGAACCGTTGGCCGTGGTTGGGCAAGGCCGACGTGTCCGACCTCGTCGAGGACCGGTACTCCCAGACTTGGGTGAGCGAGCGTGCCCGGCCGGAGCTCACCGACGCGGTCCGCGACTTCGGCGACAGGTTGGTGGGCCACGTGGCCGAGGCTGACCGACGGGACACAGCAAGCGGGATCTGCACCTGGCGCACGGTGACGCCTCGGGGCGCAACATGCGCACCTGGCCGTCCGGCGAGATCGCCGCGGTCTCTCGTGCGGCGACCAGGGCAGACAGGTTACCCATCGTCCCGCCGGACACGAAACATCCGCCGGCCGTCCTCGGCCAGCCAAGGAGCTCGACCAACCAGCTCAACGCCTCGTTCTCAGCGAAGATCGCCCCCCGCGCCCGCTTTCCAGACCCCACCGAACACGTTGGCAGCGCTCGTGACGAAGTCGAACGCGACCGACGCACGGGTCGGCGCGGACGGGACGTAGGCCAGGTTCATCGGGTCGTCCTCTGCGCGAGTGGCCGGTTCCGGGACGTCGACAAACATTCGCAGCGCCGCCAGACTCCGATGCCTCCGGACACACGGTTGCCCCGGTCGCCCTTGGCAGCTCAACGGCCGAACGAGCGATCGTCTTCGGATCGGTCTCTCGGACGATGCGGGTCTCCGCCCATGCCATCGCCTCGCGAACCACTCGGTACTCATCGCCCCATACGTCGACTGTCGGACTGTCGTCGTTGACGTTCACGCGCCAAGATTGGCCATCTCGACCGGAGCCGCCGGTCTTCGTGTGTCACCCGAGAACGACGACCCGGGACAGACCGCGTGGTCGGGAAGGAGGGCGAAGCGTCTCTCGTGACAAGCCGAGTCAAAACGTTGACGCGATGTCTATCCTTAGGCTGAGGAGGGATTGTGAAGCTCCGCGCTGCGCAGGTCATGTGCGTCACGTTGCTGGCCGATGTCGTCGTCGTACGGCAATCTTCTTCCGACGTCACCTGTGGCTCGCGGGGGAGATGTGTTCGGCGGGCAAGCGACCAAGCTGCATCGGGTGACCCCAGAGCTCAGCGCTGGCCCGGTCCGCAATGTCGCTCGCCTCTACTCGGTGGCGGCCGGTGGCGGCACAGGCAAGGAGTCCTGGACGATCCCTCGACAGGAAGTGGGAGTCTACGCCGCGTCGTTCACGGGGAACTTCGCGCCGCAGGGCAGCCGCACTGTGCCGAAGACTTTCGGCTGTTCGCTCCTGAAGAACGGGCATGTGCAGGCCCAGTCCACCGCCGTGGACATCGCCACCGCCGGCACCTGGTGGGTCGGAGTAGCCGGGGGCAACACCGTCGTTGTGCGCGCGGGCGACGTGCTGACCGTCACCTGCGGGTTGGTCGAGGGCCAAGCCTGGACCTGGGGGAACCGACCGCTGCAGGTCACGCTCACCCGACTCGATGGCCTCGTCAAGCGGGACTTGATCTACAACTCCCCCGGCCCGCAAGGTGACCGACGGCGAGCGGACTGTTGCGGAGGGCCCGCGCCGAAACAGAACATCGCCAACGTCTACACAGTGACGACGGACGGCAGTTCTGACGGTCAGGAGTACGCCATCCGCGTGCCCAAGAACGGCACCTACGCAGTCTCCTTCACCGCCAACTTCTCACCCCAGGGCAGCCCACGGACTCCCGTCGACTTCTACTGCCTGCTCGAGACGGAAAGCCGCAGATTGGCCGTCAGCTCCACCCAGAGCGTGAGCGACAGCGGATTCTACGCAGGCGTGAACGGATCGAACACCGCCCAGCTGCTCGAAGAGGAGTGGCTCGGGTTGAGCTGCTTCGCCGGCCAAGGAGATCACCCGCTGAGCTGGAGCTGGGGCAGCCGTCCCCTTCAACTGACCTTGACCCGCCTGGACGGTCTGGTGGATCACGAGAAGGACGAGCAAGCCGCTCCCCGACCCGTCGAACGAGCGAACGGAGCAGCCGACCCGATCCGCAACTTCGCCTATCACTACAGCCCAGGCGAGACGGGCGTCTACCACGGCATGGTCCCGTTCCACGTGACACCGCGCCCAGATCCCGGAGTGTTCGCCGCTTCGTTCACGGCCAGCTTCCATGGCCAAGGCGCCGACCGTTACGTGCAGTACGTGTGCTGGATGGACAAGGCCGGCGTGCCGCGTGGTGAGTCGTCGACGACGAGGATCGCCAACACCTACTGGGAGGGCGTCAACGGTTTCACGATCGTCAAGCTGAGTCCCGGGGATCGGGATGATCTCGTGGTCTGGTGTGGAACAGCGTCATCAGAGGACTGGGTTTTCTATCCGGTCGTGCTGGAGGTTTCGTTGATCCGGCTCGACGGCCTGGTGACCGGCCTGCTCGCGCCCCGAGATGCACCGGTTCGCTCGGGTCCAGACCAGGTGTGAATCTTCCGCCCGACGATCGCGAGTCGACGGAGAACGCACCTCCAAAGGGTCTGTAACGTCCGCCGACTCTCGGCTACTGGTCACGCCCAGGGTGACGATCGGTCACCGAAAGCGGGGCTAGTTTCAGGACGATGACCACTCCCAGCCCCCTCCCCAGGGTTGCGGCGCCGCAACTGGGCGTACCGGATTGCGAGGCGCTCGGTCGGGTGCGTGCGTTCGCCGACGACCTGGGACGACGCCGTACGGTTCGCGACTTTGACGACCGGCCCATCCCGGACGGTGTGCTGGAGGAGGCGATCCGGGTCGCAGCAACGGCGCCGAGCGGGGCGCACGTGCAGCCGTGGCGCTTCGTGATCGTTACCGACGTCGGCGTGAGAGCGCGGCTGCGGGCGGCGGCCGAGGCCGAAGAGCGCGAGTTCTACACGAGGCGGGCCTCGGCTGAGTGGCTCGCGGCGCTAGGCCCACTCGGGACCGACGCCGACAAGCCGTTCCTGCAGACCGCGCCCGCGCTCATCGTGGTCTTCGAGGTTCATCGCGGCCCTCATTCGCCGCGGCCCTACTACGTCAAGGAGTCGGTCGGCATCGCGGTCGGGTTTCTGCTGGCCGCGCTCCACCTCGCTGGCTTGTCCACCCTCACCCACACACCAAGCCCGATGCGGTTTCTCAACGACATCCTGGGCCGCCCCGCCGAAGAGCGCGGTTTCCTACTGGTGCCGGTCGGCTACCCGGCGCCCGCGGCGACCGTGCCCATGCTCGTCCGAAAACCGCTCGACGAGGTGTTGGTCCGGATCTAGATTGGCGGCAGATCGGCGGAAGATCGGCTCGGTCGCCGTCTCCTGGCAACGTTGCCTCGAGCGTTCGAACGCTGCCAAAGCTCGACGAGTGAGCAGTGGAAACGCCGAGCAATCCCGCTCAGGGACCCCCACCGGAGCAGGATCAGCGCAGGTCGGGGTGTGCTTTGCGGAGTGTCGCGGTGGCCCGGCAGGACCACGACTCGACGAGCACCTCGCGCAGCTCCGGGAGCCCGAGCGCCTTCAGCCTCGCCTCACCACCTTGCGGGAGAATCCTGGTGCGCCCCAGAACACCCCGGGCGACGAGGTCAGGTAGCCACCGACGAGGTCCTCGGCGGAGACCCAGAACTGCAGCAGCTCACCATTGTCGTCGCGCCGAAACCGCGCGAACTGCTGGGTGCGCACCATGACCACCGGTTCGCCGCCGTGGGAGTCACCCAGTCGTGTCTCGGGCAAGGTGAGGCCGATCCGCTCCACGTCCGCCCAGGTGGCCACGCCGCCCACAGTAGGACGTTAAGCGGGGAGCCGCGTGTGCTGCCTCGCCCTGGGTTCAGTCGAGCCCGCCCTGCGCACGCGGGTAGCCCGTGTGGTCCGTTCGCCGGCTCAGGAACCCCGCAGACGGGAACGCACATCGGCTGAGCGAGCGCGGACAGCGGCATTATTGCGTTCCAATCGCCGCGGCCTCGAAGCGGTCCGAGGAGCCCCACAACCCAACCGCGTGCGGCGACCTCGGCCGCTGCCGGACGGTACCGGGATCGATCACCACAGAGGGATCCCCGCTCGGCCCGCTCGACGCCGGAAACCGTTCCTCTCACGGAAGTGGATCGACAGTGCTTGGTGTTGTGGAGGGGTTCCGCGGACGCATTCCTCGCCGGCAGCGCCCTCGTCAGCGGCGTAGGCCGCGGCGGACGTGGCGAGTCGTCGGGCCTCGGACATCACCTCTCTGCGCCTTCGACCAGCCGACGGTTTGCGCAGCCGGACGCCAGCCGCCACTGGTTGTTCTCGGTCTAGCCCGTCAGCCGGTGCGCGGAAGTCCGAGATGGGGCTTGTGGCCGAAGTGCCACCAGCGGCGGCGCGGCAACTGCGCCATGACCGCGTGCGCCGCGTAGGTGACGCCGACCAGCCCGAAGGCGACGACCCGGACCCACTCGTCCGCGGCTGGGAGCAGGACCTCCCGCAGATCACTTCCTCGAGGTACCGGCTGTCCGTACGTCGACCACCCCAGGAATCTCGGTGGTGCCGGCGAACTGGTCCTTCATCGCGTCGACCCCATGTTGCGGGTGCGCCAGGTCGACGAAGGTCTGCCGCTCGTCGTGCTTCTTGGCGGTGTCTAGATTCATTGCCTGTGCCCGGTCGGCCTTGAGCGACTCCTCGCACTCACCCTCCCGGTTGAACGACCACATCAGCTTCGGATCACCCAAGGGCAGAGTGTCCCCCGGCTCGCCGTCGTGTCTGCCGGTGTGCCAGGTGTGCCAGGTCTTGCCATACGAGTTCATCAAATGCTTCATGAACGCCTTCTCCGCCACATCGGGAAGCCCGGGGGCGACCAGCTGGCCGGAGAGCACCTCGAAGTTGTGCGGATGCCAGTAGTCCTTCTCCTGCTCCGGCAGTCCGTCGAACAGCGCTTCGGAGACGATGTATTCGATCCCGATCAGGTTCGCCTGCTTCGTGTTGCCGTCGAACAGCACACACTGCAGCAGGTCGTCATTGACTACCCGGCAGTAGTGGTGGGCCTCCATCTGCGAGCCCGGCTCGTTCTTCGGGCAGTGGAACCCGACCACGTAAACATCGAAGTCCTTCAACGGGCTCGTGTCCTGCAGCATGTTTGCGCCCTGCTCCAAGGTGGCCAGCCAGGCACCCTTGCCCTTCCCTGCCGGACCGATCGGGCTGGGCCGATCCTTGATCATGGGGTTCATTCGCTTCCTCTTCTCCATCGGCGAGGCTCTCCGTGGCCGTACCCGTCGGTACGGACGGGTAATCGCCTCCCCCGGTAGTTCTTCACATCGATGAATCCGTCTTCGCTGCGCAGCTGCGGAGACGGATGGAGGGACCAAATGAACACCAATGACTACGAAGGCGGCGGTCAACCGAGTCGGGCGGGCGGTCACCTGGCGAACGAGCGCACCCCCTGGCATGGCGCCAACCGTGGGGAACATGATGGTGGTCGGCCTGGCCATAGCGCAGTTCGCCAAGGACGGCGGTGCCACAGCAATAGCCGCCAGCGCAGTTCTCGCCCTGGTCTGAGCTGTTGGCCTCGTCTACGGCACACTCCGCTATCGGCGGGTCAACCCTGCGAGAACAAGCATGGTCAGCACATCACCGGAAGCCGCGGCCGAGGACCTACCCCCCGAGCGCGATCCTGCTCCTCGCCATCGTGGCAGCGCTGGCGTCGCTGATCGCAGGTAGGTCTGTCGGCGGATCGACCGGTGACGAAATCCTCGCCCGCTCGCAGCACCCCACACCGCGGTGCTGTCGAGCGAGCAAGCAAGCGAGCCATGTGACAACCGCTCACTAGGGATCGTCACCTGGGACGCGCACCGGACCGGATGGTCGCCGCACGCTCAGCGTGCCATCCCCGTGCGAAGCCGCAAGGAGCGATCGGGCCTACTGTGACTGGATGGCGGATCAAGACCTGCAAGGCGCCCTGCTCGCTCTGGAGCGAAAGGGATGGGACTCGCTCTGCGACAGCACAGGGGATGCGTTCTACGGACAGGTCATGACCGAGGACGCCGTCATGGTGCTGGCCAACGGTGAGGTCATGGATCGCGACACGGTGGTCGCCGCGCTTGGAGAGGCTCCTCCTTGGCGCACCTACGACATCAGTGACGATCGACTCGTCCTGACCGGACCAGGCAGTGCCGCCCTGGTGTACCGCGGCACCGCGTACCGCGAATCAGACGAGCCGGCGTTCATAGGTCTCATGTCCAGCGTGTACATCCAGCGCAACGACGAGTGGCGGCTCGCGCTCTACCAACAGACAGTCATTCCTGACAGCTCCTGACTGCGCGCTTCAGAGCCCGATAGCGGATCGGCGATCGGCTGACGGGACGCGCAGTCCCGACCGCACGCAAGCGACACTGACCAAGGTGCCCGGGTGGCCCAAGTGCGTCCAGCCGCCGGTGCGCCGTGAGGCGCTTGTTGATTGAGTGGAGGTGAAAGACCTGCACCGTTGTTCCTGTCGCAGCAGGACTGCGTAGCTGGGGGCAGCCTGTCTCGGGAGGTGCCGGGATGGGTGGCAAGCGGCCCCGACAAAGCCATGGCGTGTCGGTACTGCCAGACGACGCGGGTGTGGCGAGCGTGACGGAAAGGTATACGCGAGGAACCGACGTTTTACGCCTCTCAAAGACGCACCGGCTCGAACCTGGCGGATCTGGGCCGGACGCGACGCGCACCCGCCTCCCTCATTACGGAGGCGGGGAACTCCCCGGGATGTCGGCGGGCGGATGGGGAGGCCGTGGTGACGTGCTGCGGGGTAGCCACGGCGATGTCGCAGGGGCCGAGTCGGGTGCCTCCTCCGTCGAGCGATCAACAAGTGAACACGGGAACCGCCCTTGGTCTGCCCCTTGTCTACGTCTCCAACGTGGCTCGGGGGCTGGGCGCACCGTCAGCCGAACGGCCAGGGGTGGGGCGGAGCCGTCGTAGTAGTCCGGGGCCGGGAGAGCCGGTCACATGGCGAAGGACGGCAGTGGTATCGAGAAGAGATTGGAGGCTGTAATGCCGAAAGATGCGCCGCCGAATGGTGACGCCCCAGCCGAGGACGACCTCATCGACCCTGTGTCGGTGGGTCCGCGGCGGCGGGTATCGGAGATGCAGGCCAAGCTTCACCGTTGGGCGGTGGCCGATCCCGGTCGCCGGTTCGACGACCTGTTCAACCTCGTGCACGACCCGGCCACGCTGATCGTGGCGTGGGACCGGGTCGCGACCAACCGCGGGGCCAACACCGCCGGTTCGGACGGGTGGATCGTCACCCGGATCGAACAGACGGTGGGCCGCTCCGCGTTCCTGGACGAGCTCCGTGTCTCGGTGAAGAGCGGGGAGTTCCGACCGCAGCCGGTGCGGGAACGCAAGATCCCCAAACCGGGTGGGTCTGGCAAGGTCCGTCGCCTCGGTATCCCGACGGTGACCGACCGGGTCGTCCAGGCGGCGTTGAAACTGGTGCTGGAACCGATCTTCGAGGCCGACTTTGTGCCGGTCTCCTACGGGTTCCGGCCCATGCGGCGTGCACACGACGCGATCGCCGAGATCCATCATTTCGGCACCCAGGGTTATCGCTGGGTGCTGGATGCGGACATCGAGGCGTGCTTTGACTCGATCGACCATGCGGCCCTGATGGACCGGGTCCGGTTGCGGGTCAAGGACAAGCGTGTGCTGCGGCTGGTCAAGGCGTTCCTCAAGGCCGGGATCCTCACCGAACTCGGCGAGGTCGAGGACACCAACACCGGCACGCCGCAAGGCGGCAATACGTCTCCGCTGCTGGCCAACATTGCGCTGTCGGTGCTCGACGAGCACCTGCACGCGCCCTGGGGGCCGGGTGGGACGATGTCCACCGCCTATCGACGCCAACGCAGGAGGGGCAAGGACCTGCCGAACTGGCGCCTGGTCCGTTACGCGGACGATTTCGTGGTGCTGACCGACGGGACCGAGGACCACCTGCTGATCCTGCGCGAGCAGATCGCTCATCTCCTGGAACCCCTCGGCCTGCGGTTCTCCGAGGCCAAGACCCGGGCGGTGCACATGAGCGAAGGGTTCGACTTCCTCGGCTTCCGCATCCAGTGGAAACCCAAGAAGGGCACCAACAAGTGGTACGTCTACACCTTCATCGCCGACCGGCCATTCCGATCGGTGAAGGCCAAGATCCGTACCCTGACCCCCAGGACGTCACAGCAAGAACTCAGGGCCGTGCTGATCCGGATCAACCAGATCACGCGCGGCTGGGCCAACTACTTCAAGCACGCCATCGCGAAACGCACCTTCAGCCATCTCCAGCACCACACCTGGTGGCGGATCGTGCGAATGATGCGGACCCGGCATCGCTGGAGGTGGAAAGACGTCCGTCGCTGGCTCACCGACAACACCGGCCGGTGGAAACCGATCAGCGCGGACGGGATCGAACTGTTCAACCCCGAAACGATACCCATCATCAGGTACCGCTACCGGGGCAACAAGATCCCCAACCCCTGGACCCAGGCTGCCTGAACCAAACCCACGGCAGAAACCATGGAGAGCCCGTTGCGTGGAAACACGCACGGCGGGTTCGGCGAGCGGCCTGGGGAAACGGACCAACAGCAATGCTGGCACCGCGCCCCAGGCCGACTCATCCGAATGACTGTCAAGCGGGCTTGGTGTCGCGTCACGCCGTCGCGCGCGACGATCCCTCTGCGTGTCCCGGTGATCGATCCTCGACGGAACGCCAGGCCGATCGCCCTCGGCGCGCCGTGTGTCCCGCAGGGCATTGTTTGAGTGAGCCCGGCGCGGGGGTCAGCGTGTGGAGCTCTCTGTGCGAGGCTTGCCACCTGTTCAAGCGAAGCGGGAGGATGGACCATGGCGACCGTCGTTGCATTTGACAAGGCGTTGCACGAGGGGCTCGCTAGCGCCGACCACTGCGGGCAGGGTCAGACACGGCACGGACAGGGACATCTCAAGACCTCCAGCTCCGTCGACAGGTAGCCACAGCGGCTGGTCGAAATGTGCTGGAAGATCACGTGCATAACAAGCAATAGCGGATGGTTGTTTAGCCCCGGTTTGCCCCGGAGTCGCCCACGCATGTGGGTGGGTGAACCCTTTGGGGGTCTGTTGGTAGGAACGGCCTGGCATGGGTGGTGCGGTGGCTCGTTGCCCAGCCGTACCTGGACATTTGAACGTAGCCTTGGCGCATGGCCACTGCGATTCATCACTCCGTCATCGCCGTAAGCGATCTTGAGTCGAGCCTGCGCTTCTACCGCGATGGACTCGGGCTCGATGTGCTCCAAGACCGACACGTCGAAGGTGACTGGCCGGAATTGTTCGATGCACCCGGCCGCGTGCTGCGGGCCGTCTTTCTTGGCCAAACCGGAGTGGCTGACGGTCAGTCGGGCGTTCTCGAGCTAAACGCCTTCGAGGGTCCTGCACTCCCTCCCGCCGTTGCGCCTGGGCTGCAGGCCGGTTTCCTGTTGCTTTCATACTTTGTCGACGTCGACGAGGTCGTCGACCGACTGGAGGCGATGGGTCTGGGCGGTCGGCCACGGCGCATCGTCCAATCGACGTCCAGTGGTGAGGTCGCCATCGTCGTGGTGCGCGACCCGGATGGCGTCCGGATTCTCCTCACTCCTGGGTCAATCACGCAGCATCGCTAACTGCGCGAGGCGGCTCGGCCTCGTCTATGCGGCACCTTACGGGGCAGCGCCGGGGGGGTTGACTACGGGATGACCTATCCCGACGATCGCACGGACCTCTGCAAGGTCAGGGTCACGACGGGAGGGTCAACCGGATGAACGACGTGATCCACTTCACGACCGAGTTTCGGTACTGCCGAACGGTAATCAGTCTCGCTTCCTTACGTTGCGTATCGAACCGGTGGGGGATGAATCCGCTCCCCTCGACGGCACATTCCTGGCATTGAGATGCGCCGTCATGCGGCCCCCCACCTCGCACCGGTTCACACCAGCCTCTCGGGAGTGACTACATGGCGGGCATCGGGTCAAAGGATCCTCAATGGGATCTGGTCGTCGAGACGGTGCCGAGTGCCCCGCAATGGGCTCTGGCGCACCCGGCTGGGCGCAAGCGGACTTCTCTTGGAAACGCTGGCGTTACAGCCAGCGGCCGGGCCATGCTTCCGATTGCCCGCGACCGGTTTGACGACGTTCGTTGCAGCCAGCCACCTACGGGGCGCTCGCTGGAGCGGGATCAGTCGTCGTGGGCAGTCCCGAAGACTAGGAGGTCGTCCGTCGAGGGCACGAAGTAATAGGAGCCACTCAGCGCCGTGGTGAAGCGGGTGAGGTCGTCGCGGATGCCGGTCCGTCCGGCCATGCTGTCGAGCATCCGGGCGAGCGCCTGCTGAGAAGCACTGAATCCGACGAAGACCGTGCCGTGCTCGGTGACCGAACCATACGGGGTGTTGCGCCGGAAGATCTGTCCGAACTCCTCCTGATCGGTGCGCGCGACGTGGGAAGCTTCCGGCTTGTCCTCGAGTCGATGCTGCCAGCCTTGGTGCGTCCCATGACCAGTTCCTGCTCTTCCTGGGTCAGCTCGCTCCACGCCTCCGCGTGGTGCGCCCACTTCTGCAACAGCAGGATCGACCCCCACGCCCGGCGCGCCCAAGGGCACGAGCACCTCTTGCGAGGCGACGAGTAGCAAGTGGTTCTCGGTGCCGTCGATGAATCCGGTCAGGTCGATATCACGGTGCTAGGTCCAGCCGACGGTCTCCTCCGCCAGGCGCGCCACGCCGCCCAGCGCCGTCAGCAGGCCGATGGCCGCGTCGAAGACGACGTCGTGGGAACCGCCCGCGAGCCAAAGCGCGGCGTCGCGCTCCGTCGCCGGCATCGTGAAGCCGTCGGGTCCGACCACTGCCTGGGTGAACCGTGCAGTCCCTCGGGGGTCCGCTCGGGAGCAACGGCCGCCCAAACCTCGGGCGGAGCCCGCTGACCAGGTTGTCCCCGCCCATCGTGCTGCGCGGCTCGGCCAGGTCGGCCACGGCTCGCACCAGGTCAACCGGCGTCGCGCCTTCGGCCAACTCGAATTCGACGTATGTGTGTGCAAGGTTGCCCCAGCGCGAAGATCCCGGTCTGCGGCACTGCCATTGTCTCTGTCTTCCTCCTCGCGTGGGTAGTCAGAAAGGTAGCCGGGAGCCGTAGTGCACGGCCTTCGAGCCGCTGTTCGACATTGGGACTGCATCAACAGAAGATGGCGCGACCTCGGGGTCGGGTGGGGGTTCGTTTGCTTCGGCGGAGGTGAGGCGTTGCACCAGACGCCGGGACGCCGGCCTCCCCTCGACGTCGCTCGAGGGGAGGCCGGGCCGGTCGCCGAGTGGAGGTGCGCCTATCCGGCGAGGTGGTCGATCGCCTGGGTGATCACGGCGACGACCTGCTCCGGCTCCGAGACCATCACCGAGTGCGATGCTCCGGGAACCTCGGTGACGGCGCGGGCGCCGGCCCGCTTGGCCATGAACCGCAACCCCTCGACCGGGATGTTCTTGTCAGCATCTCCGAACACGAACCACGAGGGAAGGGACTTCCAGGCCGGGGTGGGCGCGGGCTGCGGCTCGCCGAGGGCGAAGTCCCGGATCGGACGCTGGGTCAGCGCCTGCACGGCGGCATCCGCAGATGGGACGGCGGCCGCGAACTGGCCTGGGAAGAGCTCACGGTCGACGACCAGGTCGTTGGTCCCGTCACCGAGCGGGTACGGCCGAATGGTCTCTCCGAGCGTGCTGCCGGGGAACTGACCGGTCAGCTGCAGCGAGTTCTCACCGTGGTCGGGGGCGAAGGCCGCAACGTAGACGAGCCCGACGACGTCCGGGTTGTCGACAGCGGCCTCGGTGATGACCGCGCCGCCGTAGGAGTGGCCGACGAGCAGGATCGGCCCGCCGATCCCCTCGGTGGCCCGGCGGACGTTCTCGGCGTCGGTGGTGACGCTGCGCAGCGGGTTCGGCGTCGCGACGACGGCGACTCCCTTCTCTTTCAGCTGTGCGATGACACCGGACCAGCTCGCCGACTCGGCGAACGCTCCATGGACCAGGACAACTGTGATGGCTTCAGACATGGTGACTCCTTGGTTGTGGACGGGGATGATGGGGTTTGGTCACGGATCAGGCGAACTCGTCGATGAGCTCGACCTCGACCGGCGAGTTCGGCGGGAGTACGGCGACGCCGACGGCGCTGCGCGCGGGCACCCCGGCTTCATCGAAAATCTCGGCCAGCAGCTGCGATGCTCCGTCGATGGCCCCCGGCTGCGCGGTGAACCCCGGATCGGACGTGACGAAGCCGACCACCTTCAGCACCCGGGTGACCCGCTCGAGCGAGCCGAGAAACCTCGGCGACCGCAGCCAGCGCGTTGATCGCACTGGTGCGGGCGCAGTCACGGGCGACCCCCGGAGTGACGTCGGCACCGACCTTGCCAAGGGCCGGCAGGTTGCCGTCGACGAAGGGCAGCTGCCCGGCCGTGAAGACCAGATTTCCACGACAACCGCTGGTACTGGGCGCCGGCCCGCACCGCTGACCTGCGGGGAATTGCGATGCCCAGGGATGTCAGCCGGATCTCGATGTCGCTCACGGTCGTCCGCCTACATCGCGATGAAGTCGAGGATGTCGGCGTCGAGGGCCGCCTGGTAGTCACCGTAGATGCCGTGCGGCGCTCCCGGGTAGACCTTCAGCGTGCCGTGCTTGCCCAGCTTGGCGCTCTTGAGCGCAGCAGCACCGATCGGCACGATCTGGTCGTCATCGCCGTGAGCGATGAAGATCGGCACCTCAAGCGCCTTCAGGTCCTCGGTGAAGTCGGTCTCGGAGAACGCCTTCACACAGTCGTAGGCCGCAGCCAGATTCACCAACATTCCCTGCCGCCAGAAGTCGTCCTTCGCCCCCTGCGAGACGGCGGAACCTTCGCGGTTGGCGCCGAAGAACGGCTCGGTGAGGTCCTGGTAAAACTGCGAGGCGTCCTTGAGCACTCCGGCGCGGATGCCGTCGAAGGCCTCGATCGGCGTGCCCTCCGGGTTGGCCTCGGTCTGCACCATCAGCGGTGGCACCGCACCGGCGGTGACCACCTTGGCAACCCGGCCGGCGCCGTGCTGGGCCGCGTACCGCACGACCTCACCACCGCCGGTCGAGTGACCGACGACCACCAGGTCGCGCAGGTCGAGCGCCCCGACCAGCTCCGCGAGATCGCGGGCGTAGGTGTCCATGTCGTTGCCGACGTAGGTCTTCGACGAACGCCCGTGGCCACGGCGATCGTGAGCAATCGCGCGGTAGCCGGCGTCCGCCAGCACCTTCAGCTCGACCTGCCAGGCGTCCGAGCTCAGCAGCCAGCCGTGGCTGAACAGGACGGGCTGTCCGCTGCCTTGCTCGGTGCAGTAGATCTCGGTTCCGTCCGAGGTGGTGATGTATGGCATGTGGAGCTCCCTGGCGTGCGGGGATGGGACGACATCCACTCCATCGCGAACGGTGGCCATGACGTGGTCTCTGTCTCTCGGGTGTGATCTGCCACCGGCTGGTGGCGCAGTCGCACCCTGTGGCGCACCCGGTCCTGCTCGCGCCAGGGGAACACCCTGCTGGGCCAGCTCGTCGACCCGGACCAGGGACATACCCGGGCGCGACACCCGGCCATCCCGTAGCAGGGTCGGGATCGTTCAGGCATCAACCTATTTGAAGAGGGCCGTGATGACCAGCGTCCAGAAGCGCAGCGCGAAGACTACGGCGAGCACTGCGCCGGCGCGCTCGCTGCCGGCGGCCTGCGGGTGGCGGTCGTCGAGCGCGAGCTCGTCGGCGGGGAGTGCTCGTACTGGGCCCGCATACCGTCCAAGTCGTTGCTGCGACCCGGCGAGGCCGTCCACGCCGCACGTCAGGCGGCCGCGACCGCTGAGGTCGACGTGCCCGCTGCCCTCGCGTGGCGGGACTTCATGGTGTCCGGCCACTCCGACTCCGGTCAGGAGACGTGGCTGCGCGACCATGGCATCGACCTGATCAGAGGCCGGGGCCGCCTGGCCGGGACCGGAGCCATCGAGGTCGACGGTGTCGGTTACAGGGCGCGCCACGTGGTCCTCGCCACCGGGTCGGATCCCGTCATCCCACCGATCCCGGGGCTGCGCGAGCTCGACGGGCTGTGGACCAACCGCGAAGCGACGGCCATGACCGAGGTGCCGAGGAAGCTGCTGGTGCTCGGCGGCGGACCGGTCGGGGTCGAGATGGCCCAAGCGGTCCGGGTCTCGGGGGCGAGGTCACCCTCGTAGAGGGTGCCGACCGTCTCCTCTCGCGTGAGCCGGAACAGCTGGGCGAGGCGATGGGCGACGTGCTCCGGCGCGACGGGATCGACGTCGTCCTCGCCGCCCGGTCCACTGGTGCCCGGCGCGAGGGCGGCGACTACGTACTGATGATGGACGACGGCAGCGAGCTCCGCGGCGAGCGTCTGCTCGTCGCCACCGGACGTCGCCCTCGCACGGACGGGATCGGACTGGAGACAGTCGCGGTCGAGCCCACCCGGCAAGGCATACCGGTGGACGCGCACCTCTGCGCGGGCGACCGACTGTGGGCCATCGGCGACGTGACCGGCCTCTGGCCGTTGACACACGTCGGGAAGTACCAAGGCCGAGTCGTCACCGCGAACATCCTGGGCGACCCCGTCACGGCCAACTACGACGCGATCCCGCGAGTGGTGTTCACCGACCCCGCTGCCGCCGCCGTGGGCGCGGCGACGGGGCCCTTCGCCGGCTCTGCCAGGCTCGCGGATGTCGCCAAGACGGCCACTTACACCCACGACTACGCCGAGTCCATCGGATTCCTCACCCTGCTTAGCGACGGCGCTCGCCTGACCGGCGCCTACGCCATCGGACCAGAGGCAGGGGAATGGCTCCAGCAGGCCACGCTCGCGATTCGCGCCCAGGTCAGCCTCAGCGTCCTCCGCGACACGATCCAACCCTTCCCCACCTTCTCCGAGATCTACCTCGCGGCCTTGCAGGACCTGACCGCCAAGATCGCCGAGGCGCGGCAGGTTGTCGGCGCAGAATGACGAGTATGGCCAGGCACGTGGCCGTTCTCAGAGGTCGCCGACAGTCCAGGGAGATCGGAGTATCGACGGTCGTCGCGGATAGCCGTTCATCGAGACCGAGGTCCTGGAGGGGGCGAGATCGCCGGCTGTTTCTTCGCCAAGACTTCACATGCGTAGGCGGCGGCAGACGCGCC
>CAWFYK010000003.1:0-92500 GCA_963820035.1 uncultured Actinomycetota bacterium
GGAGCCGTGGCCGTGTTGTTGGGAACCGGCCTGCTGATGTTCTACCCCGATGTGGCACGGCTGTCCTGGCGGACCGGTGCGACCCTGGTGCACGACTGGTTCGCGCTCGGCCTGGGGCTGCTCATCCTCGGGCACATCGCGCAGGCGATGCGGGACCCCGAGGCTCGCCGGGGCATGCGCACCGGAGCGGTGAGCCGGACGTGGGCTCTTGCCGAACACCGGCTTTGGGCCGAGGAGGTTGACGAAGAACCACCTGGTCCCATCTGAAGGCAAGGCCCTCTGAACCGACGGGAGAGGTGGTCCATCGACGGGCATCGCTCGATCGTGGCGTCACCCGATCTTCACGAAGCATCCTCGTGAGACTGCCTGCCGGCCGCCGTGCCCCACCCCTGAGGGACGGGGCACGACGGCCTCTGGGACATATCCCAGACGTCGGCTTTCAGCTGGGCAGTTCGAGCCGGAAGATGCGATTTCCCCAGTTGCTGGTTCCTGTTCCGGGGTTGGGGATGTACTGCGTCGCCATCCAGACCTTGTTCAGACCAGGAATGATCTCGCCGTTGGAGTAGTCGCCCCATCGGCCGACGCCGCCGTACTGCTTGGTGGCGGTGAACCCGTTGTCGGGGCCGGTGCCTGCGCCCGCGAGCTTAACGGTCTTGAACTTCTTGCCAGGTCTGGCGATCGAGTAGGCGGCCGACGGATAGGTGGTCGGGCCTCCCAGCCCGAAGGTCATGGCCATCGCTCCGTTGTCCGTCATGTTGACGTGCGGGTACAGCAGATACTGCCCCTGCACCGCCACGTACCCCTGACGGTCGATCCTGGTGGCAGAGTCGACCCGTCCTTCGATGAGCTTCGGATGCACGACGAACCAAGCCGCGCCGGCTCGAACTCCGGTGTCGCCCGGAATCGTCAGGCCGGTGTTGAGTGCTCCCACGAGCTCACCGTTGATAACCTGGGTCTCTTGCATCGCATCCCAGTCGGTCGCCAGGACTCCCGTAGTCGGTGCGCCGTTGCCGTTGCGACAGTTGGCGCAGAATCCCTTGGGTGTTTGGGCGTCCGGTGGGAATGCGTAGGTCTCCGAGCGGATGACCCGCACCGAGAGGAGAGGCAGACCGTGCCCGGAGGTCACGGTGCCCTCGTGGGTGACCGCCCATACGGCGATCCGGTTGTCCGAGGTGCCTAGCGGGTCGAGTGAGCTCAGCAACCACTCCGCGCTCGTCGCGCCGTACTCATTCGCAGGCTGGACGTGGAATCCCGGGCCTCCCGCGACGGTGAGGTTCTCGAACGTCGCCATGCCGGGTGACGAGGCGCCGGACACCAGCTGGGACTTCGACACGGCGTAGAGCTGGGCACCGTTGAAGCCTGTCTCGTCCGACGTGAACTCGTTGGTCGAGATGTAGACATTCTGCGCGTCAATTCCGAGGATCGGATAGTCGGCCAGGCAGGGACAACCGTTATGGAGCGGGTTACTGGTCGGGATCTGATACTGCGTCCATTGACCGGCCGGGTTCGCCGACATGCTGACAGCGAGGTCCACGTGCGACTCGGAGATGCGGGTGAAATCGGCGTTGAACTGGTATTCGAGGATCGTCGCGAACCACCGGTTGGTGGCGTCGTCATAGAAGACCCGGGGATCGGACGTGTTGGCCGCGTCGGGTTCACCGAAGAAGGTGTTCAGGTAGAACGGAGGAATCACCATCCGGCCGTTCGGCTTATAGATGCCGCCGGTCACGTTGACGAAGTTGACGACATACGCGTTGCCTGCGCCGAGCCCTTCGTCCGGCGGCTCCAGGTTGAAGCCTGCCGTTGCCTTGTTCTGGATCGCATCGATCCCGTCGAATCTCTGGGTGAGGGTTCCCTTGGCCCTTGTTGCGTCGAAGTGCGCGGTGGAGCGGACGACCGGGATATGGGCAGGGCGCGACGAGGCACCCGATGGGCGTAGCACCGGCAACATCCGATGGGCAGCACGGGCCCCCGATGGCGGAGCCTTGATCTCTGATGGCCGAACCGTTCCCACTCTCGTGGCGTGGCCCCGCGTCACAACGCTCGCACCCCCGTTAGGCGCCGCTTTTGACCCAGAAGACACCGCCACCGAAGGCGCCCCTTGGGCGACCATCGCAATAGCGAGGGCAAAGGCCCCACCGATCGCCACTCCACGCGTTGTGCGCCACTTCCGCGCCCGCCGTCGATTTTCCATCACAACTCCCTCAAGGGACGATCACTCGGACATCTCCCGTCACCTCGACGGGCTCGAGGTCCGCGGCCGGCATCCGGCCGCCGGCTCGATCCTCGCACTACCCCCTCAACCCCGACAAGCCCAAAGCAATATTTGGTCACGTTCGAGGCGCGACATAGAACGAGAAGCCGGCATGAGCGGATCGAGCTTCGGATGCTGGATGGCAGCGACCACCGAAGGCCACGGAGGATGATGTCCGTGCGATCCAGGCCTGGCTACCCTTCCCCCATGATGTCGACCTCCGTGGGCGGACTACGGCTCGAGTTCTCCAGCGACCCGGCTGACTTCCTCACCGCTGCCGGCGAGCACCTGAAGGCCGACCCCGTCATCAGCACAGTCGTGACGACGATCGCCCACAGAGTGCTTGCCCAGCAGGCCGAAGGCATCGCCCGGGCCGGGCCGCATTGGTGGCTGGTCGTGCGTGACGGCTCCGGGACCGTGGTGGGGGCAGGGATGCGGACGGCAACGTCTCCGCCGTACCCGCCGTTCCTGCTGCCGATGCCGGACGAGGCCGCCGTGGTCCTGGCACGCACCCTGCACGAGCGAAGAGAGGAGGTGCTCGGCATCAACGGGGCGCTCCCCGCGGTCGAGCTGTGTGCGGACGAGCTGGCCAGAATCCGGGGCGGCAGCGTCGCGACCGAGCTGCACACCCGGCTGCATGAGCTGGGGGTGCTGCGGCCTCCGGCGCACGCTCCGGGACGGCTGACGGCTGCGACTGAGGCTGATGTGGAGCTGGCCACCGAGTGGTTCGGCGCCTTCATGCACGAGGCGGACAAGCAGGCCGGTCGCCCTCGAGGGTCGCATGCCCACGAGACCCCTACCCCGGACGAGATGCTGCGCCGGCTGCGGGCCGACCAGCTGTGGTTCTGGGTCGACGACTCGGGCGAGCCCGTTCACCTCACGGGCACCAACCCGCCCGCCTTCGGGGTCGCTCGGATCGGGCCGGTCTACACTCCGCCCGCCCAACGCGGCCGCGGCTGGGCGAGCAATGCCGTTGCCGAGATCTCCAGACGACTCGTCGGAGACGGCTCGCGGGTGTGCCTGTTCACCGACCAGGCGAACCCGACCTCGAACAAGATCTACGCCGCCCTCGGATATCGGCCGATCGTCGACATGGCCAATCTCGTCATCATCCCCTGACCTCGGGTTCCGAGACGGTTCCGCTTCCGTGCTCGATCCTGGTACGGCGGGCGCGCGGGTCTGGCAGGGTCGCTCCCATGCCTGACATCGACCGCAGCCGGCTCGCCGATCTCATCGACCGTGAGCGGGCGACGTTCGCCGCGAACCATCGGGCGTCGCGGGAGCTCTTCCATGGCGCCTCGCATCTGTTCGGGCGGGTGCCGATGACGTGGATGGCCATGTGGAGCGGAGGGTTTCCGATCTATCTCGACAAGGCCGCGGGCAACCGCGTTGTCGACGTCGACGGCCACGACTATGTCGACTTCGCACTCGGCGACACGGGCGCGATGGCCGGGCACTCCCCCGTGGCAACGGTGGATGCCGTCACGGAAAGGATCGGCACTCGTGGCGGCATCACCACCATGCTGCCGACCGCGGACGCCGAGTGGGTCGGCACGGAGCTCACCAGAAGGTTCGGGCTTCCCTTGTGGTCGTTCACGCTGACCGCGACCGATGCGAACCGGTGGGCCATCCGGCTGGCACGGCTGGCCACCCGGCGGCCGAAGATCCTCACCTTCGCCTACTGCTACCACGGCTCCGTCGACGAGGCGTTCGCCGTCCCGGGTCCGGACGGAGGGGCGGTCGCCCGGCCAGGTAACGTCGGCGAGCCGGTCCCGCTGCACCTCACCAGCCGCGTCGCCGAGTTCAACGACCTCGCCTCCGTCGAGGCGCAGCTCAAGCACGGTGATGTGGCCGCGATCCTCACGGAGCCTGCCCTCACCAACATCGGGATCGTGCTGCCCGAGCCCGGTTTCCTCGCCGGGCTCCGGACACTTGCGACGACGTATGGCGCCCTGCTGATGATCGATGAGACCCACACGTTTTCCGCCGGCCCCGGCGGGGCCACCTCACTCTGGGACCTCGAGCCAGACATTCTCGTCATTGGCAAGTCAATCGGGGGAGGCATTCCCACCGGTGCCTACGGGATCACCACTGACCTCGCGGAGCGGATCAACGCAGACCCGGACGCCGATCTCATCGACGTCGGGGGCGTTGGTGGCACGCTGGCCGGCAACCCACTTTCGGTCGCCGCCATGCGCGCCACCCTCGAGCACGTGCTCACCGACGATGCGTTCGTCGGGATGGTCGCCCTCGCCACCCGCTTCACCGCCGGGGTGCAACAGACCATCGACCGGGCCGCCGTACCCTGGTCGGTCAGCCAGCTCGGAGCGCGCGCGGAGTACCGGTTCGCATCCCCCGCACCGGCGAACGGCACCGAGTCCAACGCGGCGGGTGATCAGGAGCTCGACGAGTACCTCCACCTCTACCTCCTCAACCGCGGGGTCCTGATCACGCCGTTCCACAACATGGCACTCATGTGTCCGGAGACCAGCCAGGCAGACGTCGACCTGCATACGACCTTGTTCGCGGCGGCCGTCGACGAGCTGGTCTCACCAGCCGCG
Source organism: uncultured Actinomycetota bacterium (assembly GCA_963820035.1). Lineage (GTDB taxonomy): Bacteria > Actinomycetota > Actinomycetes > Propionibacteriales > Nocardioidaceae > JAWWPG01. The sequence goes on from CAWFYK010000003.1 coordinate 4,816, forward strand.
AACATCTGACCTACTTGACCTCTGAGCGCATGAGCAACGTCAGGCCGAACGCGAGCGGGGCGACCAGCCAGATCGCGCCGGCCACGGCCAGGTTGGCCCATTGCTCGAAGGACAGGCCCCCGTTGAACAGTGCGCCCTGGGCGTAGTTGAAGTCGACCCATGGCTGCAGGTGCCGGAACCAGGCCTGGTTGGTGGCGAGCAAGGCAGAGAGCGTCGGCAGCAACAGCGAGTAGACGAAGTACCCCACGATCGCACCCGATGAGTTGCGGATCAGCACGCCCAGCATGAAGCCGACCAGCAGCCCCAGCACGTTGCCCAGGACGATCAGTGACAAGTCGCCCACCGACGCGTCCCACACTCGAGGGGTGCCCGTGATCGCGGTGCCGAGCAGGTTGCCCAGAGCGCCGATGGTGAACGCAATCAGCATTGACGCGACACCGACGCCGATGGCGGCGAGTGCTTTCGCCCAGATGACACGTCCTCGGTGCGGCACCAAGGTGAAGGTCGTCAGACCGCTGCGCTGACTCCACTCGCTGGTGACAGACAGGATGGCCACCATCGGCAGGATCACGGCCATGGGGAAGCCGATGGCAGCGGCGAATGTCGAGTAGGTGAGCTCGCTGTCGGGAGCGAACAGGATCACCGCGCCCGTCGTCACCAGGCTGCTGATGACGATGCTGGCCATCAGCCAGAAGCCTGACCGGGTGTCGAACATCTTCTGCAGCTCAATGCTGGTCACGCGCGACAGCGGCGCCCGCCGCGCCGGCTTGAGCGGCCGTGACTCTCTCTCCGCTGCGACGGCGGTCATGCCGCTGCTCCTTCCCGTTGGGTGTCTGCGGTGAGCTCGAGGAACATCTCTTCCAGACCGGCGCTCTCAGCGGCGCGGAGCTCGGTGAGGGCAACCCCCGATGCCAATGCGATCTTGCCGACGAGCTCGGGTGCGGCATCCGTGCGGAGGCTGTCCTCCCCGAACGCCGACGTATCGAACCCGGAGTCCCCCAGTACGGCGGCCAGCTCGGCGAGGTCTGCCGCCCGCACCAGGGTGCCCGCGGACTGGAGCAACTCGGCCTTCGATCCCTGCGCGACGATCCGCCCCTGGCCGATGACGACGATGTCGTCGGCGATGACCTCGATCTCGTGGAGGAGGTGCGAGGACAGCAGTACCGTCCCACCGCGCCGCGCGAAGTCGCACAGGAGGTCGCGCATCCACCGGATGCCGCCTGGGTCAAGTCCGTTTGCCGGCTCGTCGAGGATCAGCACCTGCGGGTCGCCGATCAGCGCCGTGGCGATCCCGAGTCGCTGGCGCATGCCGAGCGAGTAGTTCCGGACGCGACGGTCCGCCTCAGCGTCCGTGAGGCTGACTCGATCCAGCATCTCCGGGACGCGCCTTTTCGGCAGGCCCATCGTTCGCTGTGCAATCGTGAGGATCTCACGGCCCGTACGGCCGGCATGCTGCGCTGAGGCGTCGAGCAGGACGCCGACCTCGAGACCGGGGTTCGGCAGGTCGGCGAACCGGTGGCCGGAGATCGTCACACCCCCCGACGTAGGTGGAGTCAGACCGACCATGATGCGCATGCTGGTCGACTTCCCCGCGCCATTAGGCCCCAGGAACCCGGTGACGCGGCCGGCCCCAGCAGTGAAGCTGATGTCATCAACGGCGGTCGTGCCGCCGTACTTTTTAGTGAGCGATTCGACTGTGATCATGCCCCCGAGTCTGGCCTCGCCTGGGGCGGCTGCACATCGGGGAAGGCGCTGAGAAAACCCCGACCCCGCCCCTGGTCTGCCCTCGGGGTCGACGGAGCTAGGGCGGCTCGCGCCGCCCATGTTCGGCAGTCTCCTAGAAGGTGCCGAGGTTGGTGGTGCCGGTGTTGTCGACGAGGTAGTGGTGGCCGTGGGGTGATGTCCAGAGCCAGACGCCGGAGATGAGTTGGAGGACTTTCCAGTGGCCGTGGGTTTTGATCCGGTGTGGGAGGCGGGCGATGCCGCCGAGGTTGGGGAGGTTGGTTTGGCCGGGTGGTCCGCCGTCGTCGGGGTCGAGGTAGGCGATGGTGTGGTCGGCGTCGCGGTGGCGGGTTGTTCTGCTCCCATAGGGAAAACAGTCGGCGGGGGTGCGCAGGTCCATCGCTTCGCGGAGGCTGTCGGGGATCTCGTAGTTGTCGACGGCGGGCATGTTGGGCAGGTCGATGACGGGTTTGACGGTGACGTTGCGGTGCCGCAGGAACTCGCGCAGCTGGTCGAGCAGGATCGGCCCGACCCCTTCCACCCTCGCCACGGTCGGGTCACTGCCTGGACGCTGGGTGCCGGCGACCGCTTGGTCGGACAGGTGCACATAGACGACTGCAGATCCGATCGTCCGGCTTCGCTTCGCCGGTTTGCCGCCGCTATCGGTGTCCTGGCCGCGGTCGGCAGCTACGAGGTCGAACAGCTCCAGGGTGGCTTGCGGGCTGGCGATGATCCCGATCGCCTTGGCGCGGCGGATGTCGACGTTGTCGGTGTCGCCGAGGGCGGCCAGCGCGGTGGCGATCTGGTCGATACCGGCGTCGAAGGTGTCGATGTCGGGGGCTGCGCCGCGCAGGAACGCCGTCTTGTAGCCGTGGTCGGCCTCGCGGCCGACGAAGACGCCTTGCCGGTCCCGGGCAGCCGCCGCCTCGGCCTCGGCCTGGGCCGGGTCGGCCTGGGCGACGGCGGCGTCGACATACGGTTCGAGACGCCCCCAGGCCATCGTGGTGACGTAGCGGGCGACCTTGCGGTCGACCAGGGCGGCCGCGGCCGGGGAGAGCCGGCGGGTCTTCTGGGCGACCTGGCGGCATACCCACGGCTTGGCCAGCCCGTTGCACATCAGCTCCCACAGCTGCGGCAGCCGGTGCCGAAGATCCAGAGCGTCCCCGATCAGCATCGCCGCCGCTCCGACCGACAGCCGCAGCTGGGCACCGAGCTCGGCCGGCGCGAACTCGGCCACCTCCGGAGTCCCGTCGCCACCCAGACAGACCAGCCGCTCCATCCCGGGAATCGCCCGGCTCACCGGGTCCAGGACGGCGTTCAGGTCAGCCCAATGCGCCGCCACCTTCAACACCTCCGCCTGCGCCAGGTTGACCTGGCGGGCCATGTCGGCGGCATAGACGAGCGTCTCGGCCGGGTCGAACGCGTCCAGGCCGTCCATCGCCCGGATCGCCTCCTCCAAAGTCTCGCTCATGTGTTCGAGTATACAACCTGGTCGCGGCAAGGTCGAGCCTTTGCGCCCTTGTCCACACGGAGCCCTGGACCACGGCCAGGAGGAGCGGGGCGCCCTCGAGGGTCGCCGCGTCGCTGCTGCTCTCCAGCCCGATGGCGCCGTCGACCCACGGACTCGCGACCTCAGATGATGCGACGGAAGGCATCGGATCCGGCGGCGATACGAACTACCTTGGGTAATCTCACGTTCGCCGGTGCAGATTGGCGTACGGTGACCTCAGCGGGACCGGGCCGGGCGGCTCGGTCGTACACAGGGGGTTTGGGGAATGTCACGTCAACGGGGTATCGCGCTGCGCCTGAGCGTCGTCGCACTCGGGGTGTTGGTCGCGGTTGCGGCAACGACAACTGCTGCTTCGGCACGCGCACAAGGGTTAATGCCATCGCCTGCCGTCTGGCAGTCCGTCAGCGCCGGTTACTTCCACACGTGCGCGATCAGGACCGACCAGACCCTCTGGTGCTGGGGGTACAACCGCCAGGGCGAGCTTGGGGCGGGCGACCGGCGGAACCGCCACCGACCGGTGCAGGTGGGCACGGATGCCGATTGGACGGCCGTGAGTGCGGCCAGCTCACATACCTGCGCCATCCGCTCCGACCAGTCCCTATGGTGCTGGGGCGATAACCACAACGGCATGCTCGGACTCGGAGACGTCCATAGACGGCTCATTCCGACCGAGGTCGACGCCGGAACGAACTGGGCCACCACGAGCACGGGCGGGACGCACACCTGCGGAGTTCGGACGGATCACACCTTATGGTGCTGGGGGAACGATGTCTTCGGCCAGCTCGGCCTTGGCGGCGACACCACGGATCGCGACAGCCCGACGCAGGTGGGCCACAACAAGCACTGGGCCGACGCCGCCGTCGGCGGCTTGCACTCCTGTGCGCTGCGGACCGACCACTCGCTGTGGTGCTGGGGATACAACGCCGACGGCGAGCTCGGGCAAGGTGACAGCAACAAGTACCTCGCCCCGACTCAGGTGGGGAGCACCGCTGACTGGGCGAGCTTCTCTGCAGGCCAGTTCGAAACGTGTGGGACGAGACTCGACGCCACGCTCTGGTGCTGGGGCAGCAATCTCTTCGGCGAGCTCGGCCTCGGCGACAAGGTGGATCGTCACTCGCCCACCCAGGTCGGAGCCAACACCGACTGGACAAGCGTCAGCGCTGGCGACTTCCACACCTGCGGGACCCGCCAGGACGACTCGCTCTGGTGTTGGGGCATCAACGTCGACGGCCAGCTCGGCCTCGGTGACACCGCTGAGCGGGACAGCCCGTCCCAGGTCCGAAGCGACCTGCACTGGACGGGGGTCACCAGCGGTGGCGGCCATACCTGTGGCATCGACCGGCGCCACGTGTTGAGGTGTTGGGGCGACAACGGCTACGGTCAGCTCGGTGTCGGCGACAGGCAGACCCGCCTGGATCCGACCCGTGTATAGCTCGCAGTTGAGCGGGAGCGCCCGTGGTCAGGCTTGGCTAGCCTGGTGCGATGCCGAGAATGAGTGACGCTGAAGGCCGTACCTACCCCGCCGACGTCCCCTCGTGGGTCGACACCGGACAGGCTGACGTCGAGGACGCCCTCCGTTTCTAGGCGGACGGTTCGGCTGGGCGTTCGAGGATGTCGTGCCCGTTGGTGCCCCGGGCCGCTACGTGATCACGATTGACGGGCTCGACGTGGCGGGGATCGGTGGCCCACACGACGACGCGAGGTGGAACACCTGCATCGCGGTCGACAAGGCAGACGCCGCCGCAGATCAGAGCTCCCGGCTCAGCCGCTTTTCCCTCCTGCGCTTCGGCCAGTGCTGCCTTCAACTGCTTGGCGCCGCCTACGACTAAACCGACTCCGCCGCCCAGCTTGACGCCCTTCCGTCCCAAGTGGTCACCTGTCTCGTTGACTGCTACTTCTCCGCCGGCGTCGACCGTGACGAGAGCGACTCCCTCGACCTCGAGCCTTTTGTCGGCGACAAGCGCAACCAGGCTGTCGAAGTCCTGCTGTGCCAGATCGGGAATCAGGTACGCCGCGATCACGACGTCGAACTCTGTGTCACTCAATGCCTCTACCTCTCATTGTCGGCCGCGACGGAACTAGCCGTCGATGCCTCGGACTGTGTGCACCTGGCTGGCGTGCGCATGGAGCTTCAGCTCGTCGTCGGAGTCGACATGAGGGGCCACGTCGAAGACCACCTTCTTGACGGTGCCGGTGAAGACGAAAGGCGCCCGGTCGGCGTAGCCTCGGTCGACCACCAGACCGTTGTCGCGACCCACGTCGAGCCCCGAGTAGCCGCTGAAGCCGAACGGCACGGTGTGGTCGAGTCGTCCGCCACCCACTCGCTCCCCGGACCAGGAGGGTGACGTCGCCGGGGGTGGCCGGCTTCGCCTCGTCGGCAACGAACACCATCTGCACGTTGACGTCCCCGGTCGGGAGCACGTCGGCTGACTCCTGCCGGTACTCGAAGACCCCGAGGAAGGCATAGGTGTGCTTGAGCTTGCCTTCGTCGACGAAGAGCGAGAACCCGCCGAGATGGTTCGCGTCAGCGACGATCATCCCTTCAGCACCGCCAGCGGGAATGTTCAGGTCGGCACTGATGGTGTAGGAGTGGTTGTAGACGCGCCGGACCAGCCCGGGAGCGACGTTCTCCACGTCGCCGTAGTAGGTGGTGGTCGTCTGGCTGCCGAGTGGCGGCGGGATTCCGAAGGACGGCGCAAAGCCCGCCGCGTCCCTCGGCAGCATCGCCGAGTAGCCCGGGAAGGGCCCGGCGAACTCGGGGATCCCGCCCATCCCGACCGCATGATGGTTCCGGCCCGTCACAAGGGCGGCCCTGGTCGGCGAGCACATCGCCGTGACGTGGAAGCGGTTGTACCTCAGTCCCTCCGCGGCCATCCGGTCGTAGTTCGGCGTGTTGATCGGCCCACCGAACGTGCCGGGGTTCCCGAAGCCCGCGTCGTCGATCAGAACCAACAAGACGTTCGGAGCACCTTCCGGAGGTTGGGCATGCCGCTCAGTCGGGGGTCGACTCACCAAGCATCGCGCCAGCCCTGCCCGAGAACCCGGGACGGCGGATCGGGAGCACGCTCCGGTCGATTTCGTCAGTCATGTCGTCCTCTCACAGCGCGTCATCAACGTGCCTCTTGCGGTTCCAGGACCGACTCTTCCCGCAAGGTGCGAATCCGGCCTCATCCGGCGCGCGTGACTCACAACGGTTACCCGGCGGTCGCGCGCGAAACCAAGCCCCGAGATGTGTCTATCCTGCTTCTGTCACGACGTATGAGCGGAACAAGCCGAGAAGGCGAGGCGTCGGCCATGTCCACGAACCAGATCCTCCTTGGGCTCGGGCTGGTGCTCGCCCTAGCCGTCGGCTGCCAGTTGCTTGCCCGCCCGCTGAGAATTCCTGCGATCGTGTTACTGCTTCCGGCCGGCTTCATTGCGGGGATCGTCACCGACGCTGTGCATCCCGACAACCTGCTAGGTCCGCTCTACCAGCCGTTCGTCTCGATCGCCGTGGGCGTCGTTCTCTTCGAAGCTGGACAGCGGTTGTCGTTCGAGGAAGTCGTCCCGGAGGTCCGCACATCAGTCGTGCGGCTCATCACGGCGGGCACGATCCTTACCTGGCTAGCCATCAGCGGAACGGTGATGCTGCTCTATCCCGATGCGGCTCGCGGGGTGGCGGTCCTGATCGGGGCGATCCTCGTCGTGTCAGGCCCGACGGTCGTCCTCCCTTTACTCGCTTTCATCCGGCCAACCAGAAACGTGCGGTCACTGCTGAAGTGGGAAGGGACGCTCGTCGACCCCGTGGGGGCGCTTCTGAGCGTGCTCGTCTTCGCCGGTGTGAGCTCAGGCTCGGGGTGGCAGCCGGGAGCCTTGCTGGCCGACCTGGGCATCGGCCTACTCGTGGCGGCGGTCGGCGCGCCGGTCCTGTGGCTGTTGTTGCGGGCGGCGCACCGAGGGGCACCTCGAATGGTCGTGTCCGTCACTTTGACGGTCGTGGTGGCCTCGGTTGTCGCCGCCGACTTGCTTCGCGAGGATGCGGGGCTCGTCGCGGCGATGCTCGTCGGGATCGCCATGGGCAACCAGCGTGGCATCGACATCAGCGTGTCGTTGTTCGAGTTCGAGGAGACCTTGGTCCAGCTGCTCATCGGGGTGCTGTTCGTGCTGGTCGCCGCATCGGTCACGCCCCATGAAGTGGCGTCGGTAATGCCGGAGGCGCTGGTTCTGGTGGCCGTCATGATCGTGATCATTCGTCCCGCGGTCGTCGCGCTGACCACACTCGGTACGCTGAACACGATTCGCGAGCGCGCGTTCGTCGCCTGGATGGCACCACGAGGCATCGTTGCCGGCGCAACCGCCTCTGCGTTCGGCCCGGAACTCGCCCGACAAGGGGTGGCCGGCGCCGAGATGGTCCTGCCGCTGGTGTTCCTCGCAATCTTCGGCACGGTGGTGGTCTACGGCCTGACGGCCATGCCCCTCGCGCGCCATCTGAAGGTAGCCGGAGCCGGCCGCCGGCTGGTCCTGATCATCGGAGGCCACTCCTGGGCTCGGGAGATCGCCACCGTGCTGAAACGATGTGACGTCTCCGTGCGCATGTGGGTCGGACCGCCCGAGCACCAGGAAGCGGCCCGCCATCTCGGACTCGACGCAGACCGAGGCCGGATCATGGTCGACGCAGTCAACCGAGAGGCCGAGCTCGAAGAGGTCACCGATGCGCTGCTGCTCACCGGAAACGACGACTTCAACACGCTGTGCGCCGCGCAGCTGCGAAGTGAGCTCGGCCACGGACACGTCTATCGCGTCGCACCACACCCCGTACAGCCCAACCTGCTCCCACCCTCACATGAGGGTGGCGTCCTCGCCGACAGGTGGCTCACGTTCGCCGAGCTGGACAGGGAGTTCGCCGCCGGCGCGCAGATCGTGAGCCGCGACAGCGCCGACGGCCAGGGGGACGCCGGGGCAAGAAGGGAGGTGGTCCTGTTCTCGGTTACCCGCGAAGGGCGTCTCAGCGTCGCCGCGGACGGCCGACCTCCTCGGGTTCGGACTGGCGACACCCTGGTCGCTCTCGAGGCCAACCGGCCGGGTGAGCAGCGACCTGAGCACTTCATCACCCCCGACGGGTGAGGACCGTGCTGCGGGTTGCGAGTTATCTTTCGTCCCACTGGGCCAGGAGCGAGCACCGACTTCGGCAGAACCTCACTCAGTCACGACCAGAGCGTCACTCACGACGGAGACAGCTAGGAGCGAGACACCGCCCGACAACGCGCAGGTCGCCGCGCAGCCTCACGTCCTCATGGTCTACTACACCCACACCAAGCAGGCACACGCGTGAGCGAGGCCATGACCGCCGTGCTCCGGGACCGTGGTTGTGAAGTGACCAGGCGTCGATCGAGTTCACGGACCCGAAGTACTCCAAGAACTTCCGGACCTTCCGTTTCGCCACGCCATCTTCAGTATCTTCCCGCTCCTCTGGCCGCAGATGCGCCGCAAGACCGGAGAGATCCGAATCCCCCGCGAAGCCGGCGCTGGTGACTACGACCTGGTCTGTGTGGGATCTGCAACCTGGTTCTTCAGGACGAACCTCCCGATCCGCTCGTACCTGACCTCCGAACAGGCGCGACGCGTGCTGGGCGGGAAGCCGTTCAGCGCCTACGTCGTGTGCCGGCGCTATTGGAGCATCAACCTGAGGGAAGTCAAGACGCTCGGGGTGGCACAAGGGGGCAGGTGGGTCGAAGGGGTCCGGTTCACCTACGAGGGTGGACAAGTTCGGTCGCTGCTCGCGTTGCTCAGCTACTTCGGGAAGGGCGAGATGCGTGAGCGGTCCCTGGGCATCACGATCCCGCCCACCAATCTCAAGCCGGACTTCGAGACCCAGGCCGCCACATTCGCCAACCACCTCGCGGACACTCTCGTCGCGAACCGCCCAAGCCGGAACGAGCTCAGGTCCCCACCGCCACCATCAACGTCAGTTGGAACCTCCAGCACGGGCTGACCGCTGGGGAGACAGTGGCGCAGCTGCGCGTGGGCGGCAGCCGGCGAGTCGTCGGCCAGCGCGTGCCCGGCGACGCCCGTTACCGTCCCGACCACCCGGGACAGCTCTTCTAGCCGGCCGGTCGCACAGCGTCGCATCCTCGCCTAGGGTCGGACGCGTGGAGGAACACCGCCTGTCGAAGGCCGAGGCGCGGCGGATCGCCGTCCAGGCGCAGCTACTCGCCGAGCCGCGACCGACCGACCTGCTCGAGGTCGTTCGTCATCTGGCCCTCGTGCAGATCAACCCCACCCGGCCGATTGCGCCGAGCGCCGACCTGCTGCTGTGGAGTCGGCTCGGGTCGTCGTACTCGCCGGACGATCTGACCAGGCTGGTCGAGGACGGCGCGCTGATCGAGTACAAGATGACCGTGCGGCCGAGTGACTACATCTCGCTCATCCGCGCCGATATGGCCGACTGGCCGGGACCCGGCACGCTGCGCGAATGGCATTACGAGAACGCCGATTGGGTGAGGACCAACGACGCCTGCCGCCGCGACATCCTGGAGCGGTTGCGTCAAGACGGCCCGCTACCTGTGCGCGAGCTTCCCGACACGTGCGTGCTGCCGTGGAAGTCGACGGGCTGGACGAACGACAAGAATGTGCTCCGCCTCCTCGAGTTCATGGTCAACCGCGGCGAAGTCGCCACCGTGGCCCGCGAGAACGGCGAGCGGATGTGGGACCTAGCCGAGCGCGTCTACCCCGACGACCCAGTCGTACCGTCCCAAGAGGCCAAGCGGATCCGCGACGAGCGGCGACTGCGGTCACTCGGCATCGCACGCGCGAAGGGCCCGTTATGCGGGGTAGAGGCGAGCGATGCCGGTGATGCGGGCGAGCCGGCTGTCGTGGAGGGAGCGCGGGGCACGTGGCGTGTCGACCCGACCATCCTCGACAAGCCTTTCACCGGTCGCGCCGCTCTGCTGTCGCCGTTCGACCGGGTTATCTCCGACCGCAAGCGAATGCTGGAGCTCTTCGACTTCGACTATCAGCTGGAGATGTTCAAGCCGGCCCCGCAGCGCCGCTGGGGATACTACGCCCTCCCGATCTTGTATGGCGACCAGTTCGTCGGGAAGCTCGATGCCTCCGCCAGGCACGACGCTGGAACCCTAGACATCCACGCGCTGCATGAGGACGCACCATTCACGAGGCGCATGAGAAGTGCCGTCAAGGATGAGATCGACGACTTGGCGGACTGGCTCGACCTTCGCGTCTGATGTGCTCGCGAGGTGGCATGGACGTCAGGCGGGCTTCGGGGCTGCTCTGAGGACGGGCAGCCTGGACAGCGGAGGACCGGATCGCGGTGCTGCGGATCCGTAGATGACAGACATTCGTCACCAGTGGCAGCGCGGATTGGAATTGCGTCAGAAAATTTCCGTGTGAACAGCGTCACGCTGAGAGAGACCTGAACAACCGGGGATTTCCAATCCGCGTTTCCCACTGGTTCCGATTCCCCATTACACACCGCCTTTCACGACAGTCGCCGAACGGCCGTCATCTCAGACGCTTCAGCGTCAGGCGGAGATCAGAATGGGAGCTTCACTCAATGAGAACCGCCAAACGAATCCTGCTTCCGATCGCGGCGGCCGCTGCCGTCGCGGCGTTGTCCCCGGTGGCCCACGCGAACGCTGATCCCGTGACCACCTATGGAGCCACCCTCAACCCACTGAACCACGCCACTGGCTCTGGGATGCTCACGCTGACACTGAGCGGTGACACCGCAACAGTCAACGAGCACTGGTCCGGTCTGGCCTCGACGTTCAGCGGTGCGCCATACCCGCATGTCCAGCACATTCACATCGGCGGTCAGGGGATGTGCCCGACCGCCAGTGCCGACAAGAACGGCGACGGCGTCATCAGCACGACCGAAGGCGCACCGGCATACGGCGGCATCGGGACCACACTCTCCGTCTCCGGTGACACCAGCCCGGCCGCCGGGACGAACATCAAGATCGCTCCGGCCGGTGCCAGCACCGACTACTCCCGCACCTTCACGTTGAGCAGCGACACGGTCCAGTCGATCAAGTCGGGGACCGCGGTCATCGTCGTCCACGGCCTCGACCCCGCAACGCTGAGCAAGCAGGCGCAGGGCGAGAAGAGTGACCTGGTCCCGTCCCTTCCGCTCGCGGCGACCTCGCCGGCCCTCTGCGGAGTGCTGACCTCGATGCCCGGTGCACCGCAGACCGGGAACGGCTCGACCGCGGGAACGCAGGACCTTGGACTGTTCGGCATCGGTGGTGGCCTGCTCGCCGCTGGCGCAGTCGGGATGGTCGTGGTCCGCAAGCGGACTCGCGTCAACCCTGACCCGCAGAGCTGATTCGACATGCTCCGTCGCCTCATCAAGGCGATGAGCCGTGGTGTCGGCCGTCGGGGACTGCGATTCATCGCAGCCCTGGCGGCAGCCGCCGGCGTCATCGCCCTTGTCGTCGCTGTCCGAGGGCAGCATTCGGCGCCCGTTCCCCCGGCGTCGGCCTACGGCAGAATCTCGGCTCACCCGGTGCTGCGGACACCGGGAGACACCAGCGCGGTGCCCGACCCAACCCCCGGGACCGGCCCTTCGCAGGCTCCGGCTCCGGCTGCAAGTCCGCTGATGCTACCCGCGTCTCCTCCTAGCTCGATCGTGATCCCGGCGATAGATGTGCACTCAGGTGTCATCTCCCTTGGAAAGGATTCGAGTGGCGCACTGGCCGTACCTCAGCCGGGCCCGAACGAGAACAAGGTCGCCTGGTATCGAGACTCACCAACACCCGGTCAGGCTGGGCCGGCAGTCCTCGAGGGCCACGTCGACACCGTCTCCGGACCCTCGGTGTTCTATCGACTCGGTGCGCTTCGTCCCGGCGACACGATCGACGTCACCCGAGCCGACCACTCAACGGCAGTCTTCACGGTCAACGCCATCCGCTCTTACGCCAGCCACAGCGACTTCCCGACGGCGCAGATCTTCGGCTCGAACCTAGCGTCGCCCACATTGCGCCTGATCACGTGCAGCAACTTCGACAGCTCCATCGGCCACTACGTCGGCAACACGGTCGTGTTCGCCCATCTCACCAACGTCCGAGGCACGTGAGTCGAAACACGACTCAACCACCAGCGTCACCCATCAGCGTCACCGGCCCCCGTACGCGGGCGACCCCTATCCAGGAGAACACATGATGAAGACGAAGATGCCAATCCTTGCCGCCCTCGCGACGGTAGCCGCTATCGGAGTGTCGGGATGTGGCTCCTCCTCTTCCGACGCCGCTGCCCAGACCCACCCATCGATGTCACCCTCCATGAAGTCGTCGGGAACGAGCACCTCGATGTCGCCGTCCAAACCGACCGAGATGGGCAATATGCTGATGGTCAGCATCCAGGACTTCATGTACATGGGCCCGATGACGGCCAAGCCCGGCGAGATGGTGATGGTGACCAACAACGACAGTGAGACCCACACGCTGACCTCTGACCAGTCCGGTCTCTTCACTGTCAGCATTCAGCCTGGCGGCACCGCCACGTTCGCGGCTCCCGACAAGTCCGGCACCTACTCCTACCACTGCAACTTCCACTCCAACATGCACGGCACCCTGGTCGTCAAGTAAGCATGGCGAGAGGACTGCTTCGGAAGCGAGTTCCTCAGGAGAGAAGCCACGAGTCGAGCGCGTTACCGCCTGGGATGTTGCGAATCCTCCACTCTGACATCGGGAGCAGGGTGTCGAGGACGGCACGGCCGTGACCGCGGAGGGTGACCTTGTTGCTTGTGGCGTCATAAGCAACCGTCAGCCGCATGTATCCACAGACCGGTCGTAGGTTATCGGGACCAGCTCCGAACTGCCAGGTCATCAGCTCCCCCGGTTCCAGGGGCAGCTGATACTTGGATGTTCCGGAACTGATGTAACAGGGAAAACCTCCGCGAGTGTTGTAGACTCCGGAGCCGTCGTCCGAACCGAGCAGGTATCCGACGTAATGCCGGTCACCCCGATCCAGGCCACGCGGACTCCGTGACGTTGGATATGACGCGCGATCTTCTTCTGCTCGTGGAAGTAGGTCCATGGCTTGTCGTGGCGTGGCCCACCTGGCTTGTTGTCCGGATCCGCCAGCCGGGACGTCTCGTTGACGAGCAGATTGACTTTAGAAGCATCGAGCTGGTCGAACAGCCAAGCTAACTGCTCGGCTCCGAACATGGTCTTCAGCGGACCGTCCTCATCGTTGAGGTTCGGGCGATCTGGGCTTCGAAAGTCGGTGACGACGACGCGGACTGCCGAACCGATGTCGAAAGCGTAGTACCGACCACGCCGCGGCCTCCTGACGTCGCCGTACGTGCGCACCGGGAACAGCCTCTGGAACGCAAGCAGTTCTCGAATTGTCTCGGGCGAGTCGTGTATTCCATCCCTCGGATCGCCGTTCGCTGTCAGCTCATGGTCCGAGATGGTGACAGCGGCGAGCCCCGCTGACTGAATAGCCCGACGCATGGTCGGGAGGGCACCCATAGATTTCGTGTAGTGCGCAAGATCCCTCCTGTAGGAGGCCCCCGGGATGGTTTGCCCCCAGTAGCCCCAATCGCCGAGATGCCACACATCGTCCGGTTCCCAGGCAAGAATGTCTTCGTACGCCAGTTCGGTGACCCTCGAACTGGTTGCATTCTTCTGGCACGAGACGACGGCAATCTTCCGCGACCATGAGCCATCGTGAGGCGGCATCGTCCTGAACCTCACCGTCTCCCCGACGCGAGCTCCGTTGAAGAGGAGCTGAGCGACATAGACCGTGTCCGGCGCCTTCCCTCTGACCACGTGGCGGACTATGGCATCCCTTCCCACGGTCTGTCGGCCAACCAGGTGCGTTGGCCCTCTCCCGTCTGCCCTCGCGACAGACAAGTCCACGGTTTGGCGCGGGTCTATATCCCTACGACAGCCGTCAGCCTACCGTGCCATGAGATGCGTGACTCAGTCTCGGCGAGATTCCGTACGGCCACCCGGGTTGGTCCTTGCTGCTAGCGTTACCGCGTTCTGAGTTTCGGGCCAGGGGAGCGAGTCCGTGACAGCTTGCGACAAGACTCAGCCTCTGGCCTGTCGTCCAACCTGGGCTGCTCCAATCGGGAGCTGGCCGGCCGAGGAGGTTGTCATGCCGCACCGAGCTGGTGCCCACGCCGCGAAACGGGTGACGGTCGAAGACGCAGCCGCCCTGGTCGAGTCCGGTATGTGGCTGGACTACGGGGGCGGCCTTGGTCAGCCCGATGTCTTCGACCGGGCGTTGGCGGCGCGGCGTACCGACCTGCTCGGGGTCAAGATTCGCTCATGCCTGACCATGCGACCCCGCGCGGTCGTGGAGAGTGACCCGGAGGCTGAGCACTTCCTCTGGTTCAGCCTGCACTTCTCCCCCTACGACCGCCACCTCCACGATGCCGGTCGATGCAACTACATTCCGGTCAACCTCGGTGAGATCCCGGACTACTACCGGCGATTCATCGAGCCCGTGGACATCGTCATCCTCAAAACCTGTCCGATGGATGAGAACGGCTTCTTCAACTTCAGCGCCGCGAGCTTCTGGCATCGGGCGTTGGTGGAACGGGCCAAGACGGTGGTCGTCGAGGAGAGCCGTGGCCTGCCCTACGCATGTGGGGTGGACAACGGGGTTCACGTGAGCGAGGTCGACTACATCATCGAAGGTGATCACGAGCCGGCCCCCGGGCTCGTCAACCCGCCCGTGAGCGCGGTTGACGCGGCCATTGGGCATCTCGTCGCCTCTCAGATCGAGGACGGCGCATGCTTGCAGATCGGAATCGGCGGCATGCCCAATGCCGTGTGTTCCTTGCTGCTCGAGTCTGGCGCGAAGGATCTCGGGATCCATACCGAGATGCTCACCGACGGCATCATGGCGCTCAACGCGGCCGGAGTCGTGACCGGGACACAAAAGTCGCTGTATCCCGGCAGCATCGTCTATACGTTCGCCCTCGGGTCCAGCGACCTCTATGACTCGATCGACCACAACCGTGAACTGTTGTGCCTGTCGGTCGACCAGACGAACCTCCCACACATCATCATGCAGAACGACCGCGTGGTGTCCATCAACAACACCACCCAGATCGACCTCCAGGGTCAGGCTGCCTCAGAGTCGGCCGGATACCGGCACATCAGCGGCACCGGCGGACAGCTGCAGTTCGTCCAGGGAGCCTATGCGTCAACGAACGGCAGGTCGTTCATCTGCCTGTCCTCGACCTTCGACAAAGGTGGCGTCCACACCAGTCGCATCGTCTCCCGCCTGACGACAGGCAACATCGTCACCACACCGCGCACCGATGTGATGTACGTCGTCACGGAGTACGGCATGGTCAACCTCAAGGGAAAGTCCGTCGCCGAGCGGGCGATGGCCCTGATCTCGATCTCGCATCCCGAGTTCCGTGACGAGCTCGAACGGGAAGCTTACGAGCACCGCCTGATCCCCCGAGGCTTGTTCACGCGGCGGGTTGCCCAACCGTCAGAGTCTGATTACCCGGCTCTTGACGTGGTCGCAAAGCCTGCCATTCCCGAGTCCGCCTCAGGACCGGCTACTGCGGACAACGCCCAGACCCCCACTCTGGGCCACCTGTAAACGTGGCGAGGCTGGCGGCACTCGGGTGATACAGCGACTCGCAGGCGACGTCCTCCCAGTCACGAACATCGAAGTCCCACCTTGCTGAGTACGCGCCAGGGACCCCGAACCACAGGTAGCCTCCAACTCCGGGCGTAACGGAAGTCAGTTGCTCCGACCGTTGACCGGTGGAACCACCCGACGACGCCACGGCGGGATAGGAGAAGGCGAACCGAGCCATCAGCTGCCCCGACGCCGTGTCCCACACGGCGATCCGATAACCGGGTTCGCTACCGACCAGCATCTCCCCGGAATCGGCCGGAGACAGAATGAACCCCTGCGCCCCACCGAGCCGTCTGGTGAGAGCGCCGCTCTGGCGGTTGATCAAGTAGACGTTGCCCTGGCCTGTGGAAACCGCCACCAAGGTGCTCGTGACAAAGGCGATCGAGTGGACGCGCCGAATGCCTGCCTCGCCCTTCCAATCAGGTGTGAGTCGCCCCTCATCCAGGGTGTACTTCTCAACGGCGCCGTTCCCTGAACCCAGCACAAGCTCACGACCGTCGGGTGATACGGCATAAGAGGAAACGGGTCCAGCGTCGCCACCATGATCTCCCCAGGACTGGAGGACAGCCCCGGTGGGACTGACGCGATAAAGCCTGCCCCGTTTCAGCAACACGAGCACGGAAGAGTCCTCCAGCGACGAGAGGCTCTCGATCTGCGATGCTGCTTCCCCCTTGAAGTCGGCCAGACTGGAGACCGGGTTCGCTGGGCACCCGTCCTTCACGCCTATCCTGCGAATGGCGGTGGGGTGCGCGGTCGAGACCAGAACGGCGCGGCGCTTCGAGTCCCACGCCATAGCACTGTTCCTGTTGATCCCCGGGACGAAGACGTCGGACGTCTGCGCACCCCCATCTCTCACGCACACCATTCCGACCTTCGAGGGGGCTCCGGCCGGCCGGTCGGCCAGCATGATGACACCTCGCCCCTGGGGATCCGGCAGGATCTGCTCGGCTGGCCCGACTCCCTTGGCGCGCGGCACAACCACGGGAAACGACCTGGCGATGCCCGTCTCGCGGCGCAGGTCCCACACCCCGACGGCCGAGCCGTAACTCGTCGCCAACAGCGAATTGTCCGGTGAGACTCTCAACACTGACCCCATGGTCCCCGCACCTGGGAGGCGCAGCGGCGCGGTGCGGCGCACGCCGAACGGCTTCGCTTGGATGATGCTGACGGCACCATTCATCTCAACAGCCGCTCGACTGCCGTCGCCCGAGATGCTGAACGATCCCGGATGCCGCGGCAGCCGGCCGGGGAAGTCGTAGATCGTCGGCTGGCCCGCCATCGGAAGCGTCGAGATGGATCGATGGGCAAGAGTCGACAAGGATGCTCCTGCGTTGCTCGACGCGAACGACGTGAGCCCATCGGCGGATCCTTGCAGCACCGGCGGCGTCGGTGCAGAGATGTCCGCCAACGTGTCCGTCGACAGCACGAAGGTTTCTCCGAGTTCGGTGGTGACGACGAGCCGGGTTCCAGAGTCTTCAAAGGCGATGTCCACGATCTTGCCTCGGACAGTCGACAGGTCGAGCTGTCGTCGACTCAGGACGACGCCATGCGACGACGAGAGGAGTGCCACGTCACCCGTGATCGTTACTGCCGCCAGACGTCCACGCGACGAGTCGAACGTCATGCTCCTCACTGCTGTCTCAAACGGAGCGCGGCGCCACAGGTCGGCACCTGACACGACCGAGGCCAACTCGATCTGACCAGATCGACTTCCGATGGCAACTGCGTTGCCGGGTCCGCGTGAGGCGGCGACCGCGGACACTCCTCGGGGAGGCGAGAGAGTCACCAACGCCCCAGTGGCGGGGTCAGCGACAGACACGAACAACCGTGCCCAGAGGAGGAGCCTTCCCGAGTCGCCGTCCCATGCCATGTCGCTGACTGAGCGCTTCACATGGAAGAACCGGACGAAATGGGGGTCGTACGACAGCGCCTGGAGCAAGGCCGACCGGGTAGAGACGTCATCGTGAAGTGAGTGCGCTCCCAAGGACAGGGCGATCGCTGTGCTCAGCCGCGTGTCGAGGAGAGTCCTGGCCGAAGCGGACATCGCGTGCGCCAATGCCACGGAGCCGTTGCTCCTCGCGACATTTCTCTGGTGGATAGCCTCCGCCGAAACGGCGACGAGACCGACGATGAGCAGGCTCAGCGCAGCGGCGACGCTGACGGCGATCCTCTTGATCGTCTTCTGTTGACGAAGGTCCTCGCCGAAGACGTCGTCCTTCGGAACCTGCGAAATCGCTGCGACGACGCCGGCGGCAACGGAGACGATGCGATCCGAGTCCGACCTGGTGTGGACGCCTCGCAGATCCTCCCAAAGAGGCTCTTCGGAGAAGCAGGTCATCAGGGACGCCGGCAAGGCGGTCGTGGTGGCGGGGTCGAAACATCCAGACTCCCGGTCCCACACGATCTCCCCCTCCCCCAGCACGATGAAGAGGTTCTCGGTGCCGCGGATGGTGAGCCAGAACTCCAGCTCCTTGTTGACCCAGGGGGACTGCCGGGCGCTGGGGGAAGCGATCAACAGATAGGCTGTGGAGCTCCTCAACGCCGAGAACACGGTGTCCTCGAGGGAAGCACCCGTAGCAATGCTCGACGCATCCAGAAAGATGGAACGGGCGCGGCGTCGATACCATTTCTTGGCCAACCCCTGTGTGGGGGCCACCGCTGCAGCGATGGTGGGGCGGCAGCGGGTCGCGGGACGACTGGGGCGACGGCGTCCGATGTGGCGCCCCCGTCACGCGCCAGCGAGAGGAGCAGGCATCCCCACGTTCAAGAAGACGTTCGGTTCCACCCGCTCGGCGTCTGGTGCGACAACACCAGTGAGTTCCTGTCCGCCATGCTGCGCACGGGAAGGCCGGCCGAACACCGCCGCCGACCACGTCACTGTGTTGTCCGACGCGATCAGCCAGATCCCCGCGGCGCACCGCAAGGCCTCCTGACGATCCGACGGTGCCGGAGCCTCCCACAAGCTGGTGGAGTGGCTCACTGAGCAGGTCAGATCCGGGGCCGTCGGATGGAGTACTCCGTGGGGTTCGCGGTCACCGAGAAGATCCGCGATGCCATCAGCCTCGTCCCGGCGAAGGTCTGGACGCCCGCCACCGATGCCGACGGTGGCGTCCGCGACGGCGGTGACGTGGCCGAGCTGACCGGCCTGCTCGATCTGTCCGGCTGGCCGAGCCGATGCGGATCATCGTGCGCCGCGAACGACCGCACCCCGGCGCCCAGCTGTCGTTGTTCGAAGAAAGCGACGGGTGGCGCTACCAGGCCATCGCCACCAACACCACGACCGGACAGCTGGCGTTCCTCGAAGCCCGCCACCGAGCCCACGCCCGCGTCGAGGACCGCATCCGGCACGCCAAGGACACCGGCCTAAACCGGTTCCCCTCCCGAGAGTTCACCATCAACCAGGCCTGGCTGCTGGCCACCCAGATCGCCGCGGACCTGATCGCCTGGACCCGGCTGCTCGCAATGACCGGCGACGCCACCGTCCTTGCCACCTGTGAACCCAAAGCGTTGCGCTACCGGTTCCTGCACGTCCCGGCCAGGCTCACCCGCAGCGCACGCCGACGACGACTCCGGACCGCAGTCGTGGCCATGGGCCACCGCGATCGTCGCGGTCCGCGAACATCGCCGCGATCCCACAACCCGCCTGACCAGCCCCATCCCACCCACCACAGCCCCACCCGGAGAACCGCAGCCCGGCAGCGCCAGCCGGCGAACCGCACACCAAGAAGACAGCCGACACCACCACACAGGAAAAAGAGAAGAGACTAGGGACTTCTTGAGGCTACGAGCTAGATCGGCCTGCACGTGACTGTAGGAGATGAAGATGTCGCGTCTCGGCTCGACGATGTCGGCTTCTCGGGTCTTGTCCTCTGTCATGGCCTGAACTCCAGAAAGCTCCTTATTGCTTGGGAGTCCGGATCGAGGGACGTCAAGTTGCTGGCATGCCTCCAATCCGGGTCTTGGAGAAGCCGGTCTGCGGCCCGGCCACTCCCGACAACCACACCGATCGCGCAGCCGAGCGCGAGTGCTATTCGATACTCGGCCTCCGCGATGCGGCCGCCGTTGAGAGCAAGCATTTTCACGTGTTCCGGCCCTAGGCCGGAAACGATCAGGTCAGCCCAAGCCTGGAGATTCTCTGCGATGGTGAATCCGGATCCCATGGTCCGTCGCAGCTCGTCGCCCCTTGTCTCGAGACTTGCGCTCTTGGGCACCACAGCGGGAAGGTAGCCGAGAGCCCTGATTCGTTCGGGGTAGCGCGATCGCAGCGAACCCCCAAGGCCCGGCACCCCCTGCCGCGTCCCGCCACTCACGACGACGCCCTCGAAGTCCGCGAAGGCTTCCAGGACCATCTCGGCGTTCCCCTCCAGCCACGTCTCGACGCTCGCGTCCGTCCCTCCGGCGAACATCACCACACGTGACCGCCTGTCAACCCCCTCCAAGGGCGTTGCGTTCGTGAGCCCGGCGCGGGATACCGGCGATGGGAAATGCACACACCGTGCGATCGCGAGGAGGCTCCGCATCCAGTCGAGGCTCTCAACCTCGCCGCGCGTCGCCGCCAGATTCGCCAGGCTGGCCATCGAGGTGGCAAGCATGTGGTCCGCCGTTGTCAGCTGGACCGCCTTCGCGTACGACCCGAGCGCGTCGAACGGACGACCGAGGAGAAGCGAGAACTCGCCTCCGTCATAATGCGCCCAGGGAAGGTTCTCGCCCATCTCCGCCTGAGATCGACACCGACGCAGCGCGGCCTCCAGCTGAGCACGCAGATCGTCGACGATCGACCAGTCTCGGGTTGCGAGGATCTCGTATTCGAGGACGTTTCCGAGTGCGTAAGGGTTGTCCGGGTCAAGATCCAGGCACTCGCGGTAGACCTGGTGGGCACGGACGTCATCGACCCCTTTCCAGGTTCCGGCCAAGGACGCGAGCGCGTCCAGGTCCATGTTCGGCGGTGTTCCGGCGGCCTCCAAGAGTCGCTGTCCCCGCCGGAACTCCGCGGAGCGCGGCTCCGACCGGTGGATCTGACACAGCGCCACGCCGAGATCCCTCATCAGGGGACCACTGCCGCATTCTGCGTACGGCGCCAGCAACGTCACAGCGTCGTACCATCGACCCATCGCGATCAGGAGCTTCCCCGTCCTTTCCATCAAGGGGAGGTCGTTGAGTGGCGCACCCTGGCCGCAGGTAGTGAGCACGCTGACAACACGGCCTATTTGCCGCTCCGCAGTAGAGCGATCGACGCAGCGGAGAGCCCGGCGACAGTCCGACACGAGAAAGTGGACACTTCGGCGGGCCAGCGCGAGGGCATAGGAGTCCACCTGACGAAGCTCGGCCCGGTACCTGAACGCCTCGGCCAGGTGTTGTCCGATCAGACCATCCGCCGACCCGACTCCTTCCAGCCACTCGGCCGTCCGCACATGTCGACCGACTCGCTGAGCGCGAGGAATCTGTGCGAAACAAACATCACGAACCAAGGCGTGATGAAAGGCGAACTCCTCCTGATCTTGCATGGAAGATCTCGCGACCCGCCGGATCAAGCCCAATCGACACAGGTCCTGTAACGCACGATCGACATCGGCACGCTGACATTCGCCTACGAATGTCAGCGCACTGGACCAGAAGATCTCGCCGATTACCGCGGCGTCTTGTAAAGCCCTCTTTCGCTCCGGCGACAACGCGTCCACCCGTGCAGCAATGGTGTCGTGGACCGTGTCGGGAATGGGGGCCTCAGCCACCGTGTCGAGGATCCAGGTCGAGTTCCTCCGCACCAGGAGCTCTCGCTCCTGCAGAAGCCTCACGAACTCCCCAGCAAAGAGCGGGTTCCCGCCGGCGCGCGAGAGAACAGCCCGCTGGAGAGGTGCCGGGAAGACCCGCGACCCGAGCAGATGTGCTATTAGCTGCCGCATCTCCTGGTCGGACAGTGGGGACAGATCCATTCGCGACGTGTTCCGGAGCGATGCCGCCCAACGTGGGACGTGATCGTAGAGCTCAGGTCTGGCCGTCGCGATCAGCAGGAGTGGGGCCCGACCCGCGAACTCCACGACGTGCTCCACAAATGCGAGCATCTCTTCGTCGGCCCAGTGCAGATCCTCGAACACGACGATTGCCGGGCCAGGGTCCGCGACGAGCTCCAGGAACCGGCGCCAGGCCTCGAAGTTGTCCTCGCGGCTCCCACCTGGCGCCTCGATGCCGAGCAGAGGTCGCAGCCGCTGGCGCAGCCAGGCGGCCTCCGGGTGGCCCTCGGGGACCACGTCGTCGAGCTTCTTCGAAGCCACGTCCGGGGCATCGGTTTCGAGAATCCCTGCATGTGCCTTGACGATCTCGGCCAACGCCCAACGCCCGATGCCATCACCGTAGGGAAGGCATCGACCCTGACGCCACGAGACCGGATGTTCAGAGCCTCCGACGAGCTGGAAGAGATCGGCGATCAGCCTGGACTTCCCCACTCCGGGCTCGCCAACAATGGTGACGAGCTGCACCACATCTGCGCGCACGCTGCGTGCGAGGTACGACGTCAAGAGGTCACGCTCGTCGTCTCGCCCGACAAGCGGAGAGGTGAACGGGTCAGTCGCGCCAGCCCTGTTCCGGAGGCGTCGAGCGTTCACGCGCCACATGGGCAGCGATCTGGCGCGCCCTTGCGCCTCCAGAGGCTGAATCCGCTCGCACTCGAAGATCCGCGCCACCAATCGATGGGTGCTCTCTGCAAGATGGACCGATCCCATGGAGCTCGACTCGAGGATGCGAGATGCGACTCCGACCACGTCGCCGGCCACCGATCCGCTACCGGACGAACCGCGCGCCATCGTCACCAGCGCCTCACCGCTCGCCATCCCGACTCGGACCCGCGCCATTGTCCCGTCAGCCCCACCCGCGGCGCGCTCGGCTGCCACCGCATCAACGATGCGGAGGGATGCGCGGACAGCGCGCTCCGGGTCGTCCTCATGGGCAACGGGGACGCCGAAGGCGGCCATGACTGTGCCCCCGGCGACCAGCTGCAGAGTGCCGCCGTGAGACTCGACGAAACCCCTGATGATGTGGTGAAAGTGATCCAGCCGCTCCCATTGATCCTCCACGTCCGAACCGGACTCGGCGGTCTCGAACTCAAGTCCGCACCACACGACCGTGACGACTTTCCGTTCCCGGTCGATGTGACCACCTGCGCGGGGTTCGCCCGCAGGTTCGATCAAGGGTACGACCGTTCGGGGAACGGCCGGATGCGAGACCGGCGTGGAGCTCAGTCCCGGATCAGGTGATGCGAGGCCCGATGCCTGGTTGAGGATCGCTCCTTCGAGCTCACGCAGAGCGACTCCCGGTTCGATGCCGAGCTCTTCGTCCATGTAGTCGCGGAACGCCCGATAGCCGGCGAGTGCCTCGGCTTGGCGTCCGGACCGATACAGAGCGATCATCAACTGGCCGCGCAGCCGTTCCCGGAGCGGATGCTCACCGATCAACCCCTGCAGGTCACCGATGACCGCGCCGTGTCGGCCGATCGCGAGTTCGGATTCGATGCGATCCTCTTCCACCGAGACGCGGAGCTCATCGAGCCGGGCGACCTCCCCCACGGCAAACTTTTCGAACTCGACGCCGCCCAGCGGGGTCCCACGCCAGAGCGCGAGCGCCTGAGCGAACCTCGTGGCGGCTTCTCGAGGATCGCTCTCCATGACGGCGCGCCCCGCCCTCACGTGCGAGTTGAACCGGAACAAGTCCATCGCATCGGGTTCGACCACCAGCTTGTAACCCGGTCTCCGGGTCACGAGCAGCTGTGAAGCTCCGGCGCCGAGGGCACGACGAAGACCAGCGACATAGACCTGGACGGCGTTCGCGGCCGTTTCCGGCGGATCTGCACCCCACAGATCGTCGATCAGCCGATCGACGGAGACCACTTGACCGGCATGGATCAACAGGTCCGCCAACACGGCCTGCTGCTTTCCAGCACCGCTAGGCACCACCACGCCTGCCCGCAGGATCTCTAACGGACCGAGAATACGAAACTCGATCTGCATGGCGCTGACGCTAGCACCGGCCCGCGCGCCCTGACTCCTCTTCAGCAGTTCTTCAGCGCTGAGGGCAGTGGCCTTTCAGGACCACCTCGCACGATGATGCACGGCCCATTGATCAACGAGGGCAATCGATGAAAAGGCAACGACCTCGACTAATCCGCTCTCATCTCCCAGCTCGGGCCAATTCTGCCAGGAGGCTGCGAATGCTGAACAACAGTTGTATTCCTGCAATGGACTCAACGCCACAATTGTGTCGCCGGACAAAGAACTGCATCTCACCTGCGCCTTTCGTTGTTCATGAGGCCGTCAGCCTGGACGCGCCCCCTGGCGAGAGGGTCGATGACTGCCCACTAGGAGGCGCCCCGGTCTGCCTGGAAGCCAGCGAGCTCGAGGAGGGCGAAGTGGCGCAATGCGCCGTCCCGGACCGGGCAGCCGGCTCATCCGACGAGACTGAACCCGACAGGGAGCCAGGCCATTCCCGGCCATTCTCTCCGAGGTTGACGAGACGTCAGCTCCTGGGAGCCGCCGGTCTCGCTGCGGGGTCGTTGCTGCTCTCCCGCCCGGCAAGCGCCGCCACTCCCGAAGTCGGACATGTGTTCTCCTTGATCGGGGAGTTCTCCACCGATGGGGCATACGTGTCCTCGATGGTGAATGGTCCGGACGCCACGTTCGTCGACCTGGCGATCTCGTCGACGCCGGACATGCTTCAGGCCGACTTGGTCGGCGCGCAGCCCGTGGGTCCGACCGACCGGATGGTGCATCACGACCTGGGAGGCATGCTTTCGCCTGGGACTCAGTACTACGCCCGGCTCGTCGCCAGTGGTCAGCAGTTCGGCCGAACCCTCTCCTTCCGCACACAGGTTGCCGACAGCAGTGAGATGCATCTCCGTATCGCCTTGCTGTCCTGCCAGCAGAGCGCGGATGAAGCCAACCTGTCGCAGCCGGGCTGGGCCGCCGTCAAGCGATACCGGCCAGACCTGGTCCTGCACGGGGGCGACTTCGGCTACTGGGGCGGAACCCTGACGGCTGCCTCCCCCTACCAGCGTCATATCCAGGAGTACGCGGCTCAGCTCAAGGGTCTCCATCGGATGCGGGCAGTGCTGGAGGGAGGGAGCTCCCTCATCCAGGTGAGCGACCACGAGACGTCGCTCAACAACGGTGATAACTACCATGATGCGGTGACGGCGGTGGCCTTGCGGGCCTACTTCCGTTTGATGCCCTTCCGGGCCTTCGGCGACCCCTCCGGCCGCAGCCGGTTCCTCACCCGCAAACTCGGCACCAACGTGCGACTGATCGCGCCAGACTTCCGCAGCCTCGACCGATCACTCGGCGGATCGGTCGATACCCCTGACAAGACAGCTTGGGGGAAGGGGCAGTTCGCCCTGTTCGTGGCCGCCATGCGGCAGCCCGAGGCCCTCAAGATCATTCTGTCCGACCCAGGAGCGAGCCCCGCGGACGCCCCCCGAAGGCCCAACCAACCCAACACGTTGGACAAGTGGTGCAACTATCAGTTCGCCTACCAAGCCATGTCGGACGTCGTGCGCAACACCCTCACGATTGACGGCAAGCCGATCCAGGCCGAGGTGTGGTCCGGAGACCGGCACCTGGTGGGGTGTCTCTACGAAGCCAACAATGCGTGGGGCCCGTTCGACGTCCTGACCAGCTCGGGTATCGATCAGCACGCTCTTCCCCTGCAACCGGGTGAGACCTATGACCAGGCGTTCGGCTACAACAACGACAAGAGCGTGAAAGTCGCCCAGCACATGGAGATCGATCTCTACGACGACAAGGCCGGGAAGATCACCCGGATCGCGAGCGGGATCGACGACTACACCGGCGACGAGGTCGTGCATTGCGAGAAGACATGGAACTATGGCGGACAAGCCCAGGCGCGTCGCGCCGAACCAGCGGGTCCCGGCGATCGCCTCGCACACCTCGAGCGGGTCTGACTCGCGTTTCGCGAAGGCGCAGGACACCGCGCGGTTGTCGTCATAGGTTGGCTTCTCCGACCGTGAGCAGCCCACTCCGAGGAGAGCCGATGCCGGACGTCCCCCTGACGGTGCTCTTTATGCCCGAGTCGGCGTACGGCCCGACCAACAACTGCATCGGTATCGGCGCCGCCCTTCGGCGGCGTGGACACCGGGTGGTCTTCGCCGCCGAGTCATCCTGGCGCGGCAGGCTGGAGCAGCATGGCTTCGAGGAGCAGATGGTCGATCTCGCGCCACCCGCGGACTCCCTGTCTCAGGGTACCGGAGCCGAGGACCCGGGCCAGTTCTGGCGCGACTTCGTCCGCGACACGGCGCCTGCGTTCCGGAGGCCGACGATCGAGCAGCTCAGCACGTTCGTACAGCCGACGTTCGAGGCCTTGATCGAGGGTTCGATGTACTCCGAGTCTCGCCTTCGCGAGATCGTCGCCCAGGTCGGTCCTGATGTTGTCGTCGAGGACAACGTTGTCTCGTTCCCAGCTTTGATGACCTCCGACAGCCCCTTTGTCCGAATCGTCTCGTGCAACCCGCTCGAGATCCGGGGAGCAACGATCCCGCCGCCGTACTCGGGTCTACCAACGAGCTCGTCGGAGGGATCGGCGGCATTCCGGGCAGAGTTCGCCCGTACGCATGGGCCGCTGTGGGAGGAGTTCAACGACTGGGTGCAGCGACAAGGAGCGCCCGCTCTGCCGACGCTGGAGTTCATGCACACGTCTCCCGACCTCAACCTCTACGTCTACCCGGAGACGATCGACTACGCGGACCTCCGCCCGCTCGACGGAACCTGGCACCGGCTCGACTCCTGCGTCCGCGACGTCGAGGAGGACTCCACGCTCGTGGCCGAGTTCGCCGAGCAGCCGGGAGGCGCGTTGGTCTATCTCTCGCTCGGGTCACTCGGTAGCGCCGACGTCGACCTCATGCGCCGACTGGTGGAGCTGCTCGCGGACATGCCTCACCGCTTCGTCGTGTCGATGGGGCCCTGCCACGACGAGCTGGAGCTGGCCGACAACATGGTGGGGGCGGAGTTCCTGCCGCAGACCACGCTCCTGCCGCTCGTCGACCTCGTGATCACCCACGGTGGCAACAACACGGTCACCGAGGCGCTGCACTTCGGGAAGCCGATGGTGGTGTTGCCGCTCTTCTGGGACCAGTACGACAACGCCCAGAGGCTGGACGAGACCGGACTCGGGATCCGGCTCGACACCTACACCTGCACGCACGAGGAGCTGCGCGGCGCCATCGACCGACTCGTCGACGACGAGTCATTAGGTCGGCGACTGGCCGAGCAGTCCCGGCAGACTCAGACACGCGACGGGCTGACCCGTGCGGCACACCTCATCGAGGATCAGGGGATGGCGCGCCGCAACTGAGGTAGGAGAATGAACCCTGGGACATCGCCGACGACGTGACCTTCGACCCTTGTGTGGTGTCGCATGGCGAACAAGCATGACTGGTGAGGGACGCGCGTCCGGTGGGTTCGCTGCGGAGGCTGCTGATGAAGATCGCCGTTGTCTACAAGTGGGCAAGGGATCCGGAAGATGCCGCGGTTCGCAATGACGGTTCGATCGACTGGCGCGGAGCGAAGATGGCTGCGGGCGAGGACGATCCCGCAGCAGTTGCCGTCGCATGCGCGTTGGCCGCCTCGGGCGGCAGCCTCGTTGGCCTCACCATCGGAGACGGGGATGCCAGCTGGGCCCTTGCCCGCGGGGTCCACGAAGCCTTCGCGGTCGAAGACGCGCCCGTCTTGGCCGACAACGCAGCGACGGCCGACGTGCTGGCAGCTGCGGTCCGTCGGATCGGCGAGGTCGACCTGGTCGTCATCGGAGATGCCGAGGCATATCCAGGCGTTGCTTCGGCCCTGGCCGGCCACCTCGGATGGCCGGCAATCCTGGGTTTGTCGACTGCAAGTCTCGATCGTGGGCGACTCGTTGCCACTCGCCGCATCGGTGGCCATGACCAAACACTGAGTCTTGGCCTTCCGGCGGTACTCGCGGTCTCAGCCGCGTCCGCGGAGAAGCAGACCCCCGGAATGAGGGACGTGCTGGCGGCGCGGAAGCGCCCCGTCAATCGGGTGCCCCTCGGTGACCTCGAAACCCACGGACTCGACCGGCTGACACTCCGAAGTAGCCGAGCGCCCGATGGTGGACATGCCCGGATATTTCAAGGCAGCCCTGAGGTCGCGACCCGGGAGCTCGTCGCCGTGCTACGAGCTGACGGTGTGCTGTGACCACGACGGGATCGGAGACTCCGACGAGGACGAGCGAGACGGCGATGGAGAGTTGGGTAGTGGCGACCGGTGTCAGCCGGCTCACCGGGATGGTGTCCACACTGCGAGGTCTTGGCGGAGGTGTGAAGGTCGTCACTCTTGGGCCACGGTCGCTTGCAGAGGCTGCCGTCGCTGCGGGAGCAGATGCCGTGGCTTGGATCGAGCTCACCGACGAGGTCCCTCCCGAGGCATATGCGTCAGCACTCATGGCGCTCGCGACCGCCAGCAAGCCGCGCGCGGTCCTCTCGACAACTCGGCCCCAGGACCGCTCCCTGATGGGAGCAGTGGCGGCCGCGCTCGACGCCGTTCTCGTCCCAGGAGTCCTGGGGATGTCTCTCGAGAGCGGGACGGTGGTTCTGCAGCGAGACAACCTCGGCGGACGCGTGATCGAGACCTTCGCGATCGATAGACCGGTCGTGGGACTGTTCGGAGGCGACGACACATCAGCGTCCGCACCCACGGTCACCCCACACATCGAGCGGCTGGATGTCGAGAGTCCACCCGACATTCGGATCGAGAAGAACGAACCGGTGGATGGTGGCGACGCTGGTGTGACCAACGCCGAGCGCGTCGTGGCCGTGGGTCGTGGCCTCAAGGCGAAGTCGGACCTGGCTCTGATGGAGCACCTCGCCACCCGGCTGGACGCTTCGCTCGGGTGCTCCATGCCCATCGCGGATGACTTCGGCTGGGTGCCGAAGGAGCGGTACATCGGACGTTCCGGACAGCACATCGCACCACGGCTCTATGTGGCGGTCGGTATCTCGGGAGCACCGCAACATCTCGACGGGGTGCGCGACGCGAAGACCGTCGTTGCAGTCAACGACGACCCAGAGGCACACATCTTCCGCCGAGCGGACTACGGGGTGGTCGGAGATCTCTACGCCGTGATTCCGGCGCTCGAGGCGGCGCTGGACGGGGTCGGAGAGACCTGAGAGTAACACTGAAAGGAGATCAGTCATGGTTGACCAATTTGACGCTGAGTACGACGTGGTCGTGATCGGTGGTGGCATATCCGGCTTGGCCGCAGCGCTCCAGGCCGCACAGGATGGCCTCCGCTGCGCCCTGCTCGAGAAGGAGTCGCACACGGGCGGTAGCTCCGCCTTCGCCGAGGGCCACGCAGCCTTCGAGTCGGACGAGCAGGAGAAGCGGGGCATCCACGTCGGCAAGGTGGAGGCGTTCGACCGCTACCTCGACTACTCACACTGGCGTGCCGACCCGGCGATCGTGTCGCGCTTCGTCGAGAACGCCGCGACGAGCATCGTCAAACTCAGGGAGGAGCTGGGGGTCGTCTACAACGACGTCCAGATCACCGCGCCCGACCAGCCGGGTGAGCTTCGCACGTGGCACTTGCCCGAAGGCGAGATCGCTCACGTGATCGAGCTCCAAGAGGCGGAGGCCCGCCGCCGCGGAGTGGACATCTTCCTTGCCACATCGGCGAGGCACATCCTCATGGAGGATGAGAAAGTCTCGGGTGTGCTCGCCACAGACTCCGACGGCCAGGACGTCAGCCTCGGGGCCAAGGCAGTGGTGGTCGGAACTGGTGGCTACGCGGCGAATCCCGGGATGCTCGACAAGTACAGCAAGTACGACATCGGCGCGAAGATGATCAATGTCGGCGGACCCGGCAACAGTGGCGACGGCGTCACCATGCTCCTTGAGGTCGGTGCAGTGACGAACAGGAACATCGGAACGCTCCTGCTGTTCCCGTTCATGCGGGACAAGGCGATCGTGAGTGCCACGAACTGCGCAGGGTTCCAGCCCTACCTCTGGGTCGACAAGTATGGCAAGCGGTTCACCGACGAAGTGGTCGGC
Source organism: uncultured Actinomycetota bacterium (assembly GCA_963820035.1). Classification (GTDB taxonomy): domain Bacteria; phylum Actinomycetota; class Actinomycetes; order Propionibacteriales; family Nocardioidaceae; genus JAWWPG01. The sequence continues at coordinate 34,714 of CAWFYK010000003.1, forward strand.
CTGAACTTCGGCCACGCCGGAGACATGGTTGCCGGGCTTCCGGACGCGATGTACTGGGCCATCCTCGGTGCGGAGCAGATCCGCAAGCTCACGGACGTGGGCAACGAGGTCGGCCTCGGCATCTACATCAACAACTATGCGAAGCTCCCCGGGCTTCCCACCGAGATTGCGGCCGACGCGGCTGACGAGACCCGCCCCAATGTGGTCGGGGCAGACACCATCGTTGAGCTCGCCGTGAGGATGGGCGTCGATCCAGTCGTCCTGCAGTCTGAGGTCGACGAGTACAACGGCTACTGCCATGCGGGTGAAGATCGCAAGTTCCACAAGGAGTCGCGATTCCTGTTACCGATCGAGGAAGGGCCGTTCTACGCGGTGAAGATGGAGACCGGGATCATGATCAGCATGGGAGCCATGCTGGTCGATGACCACTGGCGCGCCCTTGACAAGGACAACCAGCCGATTCCCGGCCTCTATGTCGTCGGCTGTGACGCCGGCGGTCTCTGGGGCGAAAGCTACAGTCTGCCGATTCCAGGCTCGGCCAACGGCTTCTCCCTGACCTCTGGATGGCTGGCCGCGGACGACATCGCAGAGCAGATCAAGGAGGGCGCCCTCGCCTGACGGGATGCCGGGAGGGCGCCCGGACCCAGCGCCCTCTCGGCCTCGCTCTCGCGGGGACTGGTCATGCAATCAACATCAAGCACGCCATCAGTTGATTTCGACGTCATCGTGGTCGGTGCAGGAATCGGCGGCTGCGTCACGGCTTATCAGCTCGCCCGAGCGGGGCGCGACGTCCTCGTCGTCGAACGCGGCACGGAGCCCGGCACCAAGAACCTGTCGGGAGGCATCCTCTACTGCCGAGTCATGGAGAGCGTTTGGCCGGACTTCGTCCACGACGCCCCCGTAGAAAGGGTCATCACACGCAATTGTCTGACCTTTCTCAACCCTGCATCGCACGTGACCATCGACTACCAGGACGAGCGGCTCGGGAACCCGGTGAACGCCGTCTCCGTTCTGCGGTCCCGGCTCGACGCCTGGCTCGGGACGCAATGCGAAGAGGTCGGCGTCACCCTCATGTCGGGGGTGCTCGTCGACTCCCTGCTGATGGAAGACAACCGCGTCGTCGGGATCCGGGCAGGGGACGACGAGCTGCGCGCACACGTGATCGTGGCAGCAGACGGCGTCAACTCCTTCCTGTGCCGGAACGCCGGGATCCGGCAGCAGGAACCGACCAACCGGCTCGCGCTCGGGGTCAAGTCCGTCATCGCGCTCCCCCGCGACGTGCTCGAAGAGCGGTTCAGGCTGACGGGCGACGAGGGTGTTGCCTACTCGGTGGTCGGAGACTGCACGGCGGGTTTGGGAGGCGGGGGGTTCCTCTATACGAACCGGGAGTCCGTGTCAGTCGGCATCGTCGTCCGCCTGGACGAGCTGCAGCGATCCGCCACGTCATCGTCGGACCTCCACGACCGCTTCTTGACCCATCCTGCCATCGAACCCTTTCTTAGCGGTGGCGAGCACGTCGAGTACGGATCCCATCTCATCCCGGAGGGAGGACAAGCGATGGTTCACGACCTCGCCAGACCCGGCCTGGTCGTCGTCGGCGACGCTGCTGGCCTCGCCCTCAACACCGGTTTCACAGTGCGCGGGATGGACCTCGCAGCCGGCTCCGGCATCGCAGCGGCGAAGGCGATCCAGGCCGCGCTCAGCGCTGGCGACGTCTCGCTGCCCAGCTTGGTCGGTTACGCCGCGGAGCTGGATCGTACTTTCGTCGGCCACGACATGAAGACGTTTGCGCGGGCGCCGAGGTTCCTCGAGAACCGCCGGATCTACAACGACTACGGCCAGCTCGTGGCAGATGTCTTCCACGGTATCTATGCCCTCGACACCTCACCACGCCGGCATCTGCTGCCAACCGCCCTGCAAGCGGTGCGTCGATCACCGGTGAAGATGCGACAGCTGGCCAGCGACGCGGTTTCCGCGATGAAGGCAATGTGATGCTCCACATGGATTCAGTCCCCGAACGCCTAGCCCGGAACCGATACGCATTGGATAATGGCACACCACACATCGAGGTCGACCAAGCGATCATTAAGTCGACGGGCACTGGAAAGTTGCTGGTTCGCGTGTGCCCGGCTCACGTCTATTCCGAGGCACCCGACGGATCCATCGTGGTCCAACACGCGGCGTGCCTGGAGTGCGGCGCCTGCCTCGTTGTCGCGGCGCCCGGATCCCTACGATGGCACTATCCTCGAGGCGGCTTCGGGGTGATGTTTCGCGAAGGGTGATGCCTGGCGGCAGCTGGTCACGCCCAACCAGGATCGCTCATCAAGTCACGAAGATCGTTCACCAGCCGTGCCACGTGAAACCCGTCCGCCGCGGCGTGATGCATCTGGACGGCCAAGGGCAGCAGGCTGCGGCCGTCCCGCTCGACATAGCGGCCCAGCGTGAAGATCGGCAGGAAGTGGTCCCAGCCGGATGCAATGTGCAGGTCGAAGGCGGTGAAGGATGCCCAGGGCAGGCTGGATATGTCGAACGAGTCAGCAGGTGGCTCTCCCTGCGGGAACATGCTCGTCGCATGGCGGTGCTCGGCCAGCAGCTCGCCCATCCGTGAGCTGAAGGTCGCGAAGTCCCGCTCGAACGGAGTCCAGACGGACGCGAAGGTCTCCCGAGCAGGGTTGAACACCGTGAACGAGGGATGCAGCACAGGCCACGTCGCGGGAGATCCCTCGGCGTCCAGGGCAAGCCGGAACTCGGCGTGGCGGTTGACGACCACCGCCAGCGCCCACACCTGCGCTGCGTAGGTCTTGCGACCCGACAGGCGAAGGGCTGACGTCAACGCCGTGACGTCGATCTCAACGGTGATGGCATACGTGCAGGGCACCGCCGTGCGGTAGTGCTCGAAGTGCTCCGCACGCGGCCACGTCGCCACGTCGATCGGTACCGGTCGGCTCATCGCGGCATTATCGTCGAGCGGCGGCTCAGCAGCAGCGACCTACCGCGGGGACTGACTCAGTAGATAGTCGAGATCATGCAGCGGACTGATCCGCCGCCGTACGTCTCGATCGTCTCCACATCGCCGACCACGATCTCGCTCGACTTCTCGATGTCCGCCTTCTGCTCGTCGGTGAGGGCCGTGAAGGTTGAACGGGTCATGATGGTGTAGCGCTTGCCAGCTCCGCCTTCGAGCTCGATCTCGTTGCCGGCAAAGTTGTCGATCTCGCTCTCGGAGATGTCGATGATCTGCTTGCCGGTCTCGGTGAGCTCATCGACCAGCGTCTGGCATTCGGCCGGATCGTCGACCGAAGCCAGGCACACCACCGCGAAGTTCTCTCCTACCGCCATCATCACGTTCGTGTGGTGCATCGCGACCCGCTTGCCGTGGTAGCTCTGGTAGCCGTGGAAGACCACGGGCCTGAAGCTGAAGTCCGAGCAGAACTGACGGAACAACCCTTCGTCAGCACGCTCAGACAGGCAGCAGTAGGCCTTCCTGTTGGCGCGGTCGAGCACCACGGCGCCGGTCCCTTCGAGGTAGCGCTTCTCCTGCTCGAATCGGGTCATGGATCTCTAACACGTCCTTGCCGAGAACTGTGATGCCCTTGCTGCGCAGTTCCTCGACAAAACCGTCGAACTCGATCAGCGCCTTCGCCTCGACGATGTCCCGGTTCTCACCCAGGTCGTCCTGGAAGAAAGTCGTTGGCAGCCGTCTGGGTGTTGAAGGCGAACGCAATGGGGCGCACCATGACGATGGATTTGGTGATCTGCTTGGGCATGTTCGTTGCTCGTTTTGGCCTCTCGAAGCGTGGCTGCCCCCGTGAGGGTTAGCGATACTCAGGGACCGGACCAGGCCGGGCCATCTTGGTGCGCTGCACCAGGTAGACCGGGATCCCGACGAGGAAGGCGATTCCTGCATAGATGAACGGCAGGTACTCGTCCCAGGTGGTCTTGCTTCCGGTGATCCGTGAGTAGTAGATGAACAGCACGGAGAAGGCCAGCGCGACGATGGCGACGCCCAGGTCACGGCCGAAGCGCTGCTTGTGGATGGACCGATGGTCGACGACGCGCCACTTGATCTGGGCCATCGCGGAGAAGGCGTAGGGGATGGCAGCGGTGATACCACTCATATAGACCAGGGTGTTCCACACGTTGTAACCCGACGTTCCCGCGTAGGCGAGATAGGTGAAGGCCGATGCGAGCACGGTCGATGCGATGATCCCGAAGACGGGTACGCCGGCCTTGGACAGCTTGGCGAAGACCTTGGGGAACAGCCCGTCGTTCGCGGCTGCGAGCGGCATCTCGGCGCAGATCATCGTCCAGCCGTTCAGGGCCCCGAACCCGGAGATGACGACGAACCCGGCCATCACGTAGCCGGCCCAGGTGCCACCGAACATCGAGTTGATCGCCGTGGAGAAGGGGGCGTCGGACTTGCCGAGCCCGCCGCTTCCGACGATTCCGAAGACCGCGATGAGGGAGAGCATGTAGACGACAGCGGTTCCGATGGTGCCCCAGACGGTGGCGCGTGGCACGTTGCGGTCCGGGTTCTCGACCTTTGCGGCCGCGACGGCGGCGGTCTCGACTCCGAGGTAGGAGAACAGGCACAAGGCCATCGCCCCGCCGATCGCACTGATGTTGGTGTCGCCACTGACGTTCCACGGCTGGAAGTTGGCCGTGCTGATGTAGAACAGGCCGATGGTCGACATGAAGACCAAGGGGATGAATTTGAGGATCGAGGTCCACAGCTGGACGGAACCCATGTTCTTGACGCCGCTGAGGTTGATCGCAGCCGGTATCCAGAGTCCAACGAGGGCTACGACGACGGACCAGGTCGTGGTCATGACGAAGCCGGTGATGAGGTTCTCCATGACGTATTGCACGTAGAACACCCAGCCGACGACGATGGCCGCGTTGCCGGCCCACGCGGTGATCCAGTAGGACCAGGCGTTCGCGAAACCGGTCGGGTTCCCGAAAGCCACCCGAGCGTATGCATACGGCCCGCCATCAGCGGGAAGCCGACGCGACAACGCAGCGAACATGATGGCCAGCGCCAAGGCGCCGATCGTCGTGAGCCCCATCGCGAACAGGCTGATCGGGCCGTATGACGCGAGCGACCCTGGCAGGTTGAAGATCCCGACCCCGACGATGCTGCCCACGATCAGCGCGGTCGCCTGGGGGAGCTTAAGGGTTCCCGAGGTGGGCTTGGACGGCGTACTGGCGGGTGGGCTTGTTGGTTGGATGGTGTCAGTCATTCTGGGTCTCCTCAGTCGCGGAGGTTTTGTTTATAGGCGTTGGGGGCGCGGACCCGAGATCCGCGCCACCAGGATCGTCACTCGTCGGCGGAGCCGCGCTCCATCGGGCAGGACATGCACCGCGGGCCACCACGACCACGACCGAGCTCCTCGCCGGCGATGCCAATGATCTCGATCCCGTTCTTGCGGAGGAACGCGTTCGTGGTCTCGTTGCGCTCGTAGCCGAAGACGACACCAGGCGAGACGGTCAGGAAGTTGTTCCCGTCGTTCCACTGCTCGCGGGCCGCGCCGAGCTCGTCGATCGGAGTCCGAAGCGGTGTGACCTTCTCCTGGCCGATCGCGTCGGCGAGCGGTCCCCACAGCTCCACGTTCTCTTCGATCTTGTAAGCGCCGCTGTCATCGGCCTTCGTCAACGTGTAGGTCCTGAGGTCCTCGGGAAGCTCCGAGTAGACCGAGAACGTGTCCTTGTCGATCATCGTCATCGCGGTGTCCAGGTGCATCAGGCTGCGCGTCTTGGGCAGCTCGACGACGATCACCTTGTCGATCTGCTGGGTAGGGGCGCTGAAGTAGGCCTGGGTCAGCATGCCGATGCCCTGTGGAGTGCTGCGCTCGCCCATGCCGATCATGACGGTGCCGTTGCCGACGATCGCGATGTCGCCGCCCTCGATCGTGGCCGGGTCGTGCGGCTCGTCGTCGTTGCCGTAGTAGAAGGTGCCGACACTGTCCTTGAACTCCGGGTGGAAGTTCCAGACCACGCGACTATGCACCGTCTCGCGTTTGCGGGCCGGCTTCGCCATCGGGTGGACCGACAGACCGGCGTAAGCGAAGGCGGTGTTGTCACGCTGGAAGAGATGGTTCGGCAGCGGTGTCAGGACGAAGTCGTCATCATCCAAGTACTCCCACCACAGGTTCGCTGTCATCGGCAGCTGTAGGTCCTTCTTCAGGATGCCGCCGATCATGTAGGAGGCGAGCTCCGCACCGCTGACGCCCTCAGCGAACTCGCGCATCGGCGCGACCAGCTGTGGCCCGACGGCCCGGGAGCTGGCGACCCGGTCGAGCAGGAACGCACGGGCCTCCGGGATCTCCAGCGCCTCCCCCAGCTTGTCTCGGAACAGATGGACCGTGATCCCGCGCTCTCTCAAGCCATCGGCGAACGCGCGGTGCTCCTCACGCGCCTTCCGGGCCCACATCACATCATCGAACAACAAGCTGTCACAGTTCTGCGGCGTAAGCCGATCCAGCTCCAACCCTGGCTCATGGACCATCACCTGCTTCAGGTGACCCACTTCGGAGTCGACGTGGAGCGGCGGACTGACAGGTCGGACGGTGACGGTCATCGGAAGCCTCCAAAGGCGCCAGCGGAAGGTCCCCCATGGCACTCATCCTTCTCCGGCAGACTCGGACGGTCACGGGCCCTTCGGCACCGTATTGTCGGCGTTAGTCACATTTCTCGGGAGACTCATTCTTTGGTTCCTTCGTCACGCTGCCGATTCCGTTCGACCGGGGTGACCCAGGGCACCCGATCGGTCCTCGGTAGATGTCAGGCAGGACACCGGACCCGATGATTTCCACTCATGAGCGGCTGGATCGTATATGCGTGGCGTGCGCGCTTCGCCAGCTATGCTGTGAACCGAAAGTCAATCGTATGTTTCTGACCACATCTCGAGCGCTTGTCGACAAGGCCGACACGAACTGGGACTGGTTTGTACGGCGCTGGTGATGTTCATGGTCACTGGGCTTCAGGGTGGATGATGGCAACTGCCCCTGCTCGCGCGGTCGGCATCTCGGGGCGGCAGGCTAGCCCGCGGTCGCCGTCGCCTGGTTGAGCAGGCCGTCGACGAACGCCCGTAGTCCGTCGAGATAGGTGTCCTGGGCGGCCAATATCGGCCACTGGCCGCCCAGCGCCGCCAGGGTCGGCAACTGGGAGGAGTCGACCCGCTCGAGGAACCCGTGACCTGCCGGGGCCTCACGTCGGGCGGAACGGGCGCGGACGAGGATCTCCCCGACTGTGTAGTACCAGATGCTTCGGAAGACGCCGACCGCCTGCGCCGGCGTGCAGCCGTCCTCGACCGCTCCGGCGACAATGCTCTCGACGGTCCATAGAGCTTGATCGCCGAGGACGCCGACGAATCCGTCGACCGTGAGGACTTCAGCCGCCCATGGCCAGGCCGCGAGCGCATCGTGCAGCCCGGTGGCCGCCATGACGATCCGCCGGCGCGGGTCGCTGGGCAGCTCGGGCTCGACGATCCGGCCGGCATACTCGTTGATCAGGAGCAGCAGCAGATCTTCCTTGTCCCGAACGTGGTGGTAAATCGTCGTCGTCCCAATGCCCAGCTCAGCCGCCAGCCGCCGGACAGTCAGCTTCTCCCAGCCGTCGCGGTCGATGAGCTGACGGGCGGCAGCCAGGATCTCCCGACGTGAGGTGACGGGTGGCCGGCCCGCGCGGCCGTGCGTGGTCGGAGCTGGAGGCACGGTCCCATCATGGGGCCCGGTTCCCCTCCCCGGCGAGACAGGCCGGGCGTCGCCTAATTCTGTTGAGCGTCTTCGATCTCGCTGATAGTTTCGGAACATGTTTCTAAACTACCCGATGGCGGACTGTTCGGCGAGGTCCGCGACAGGATCCCGAGCCACACCGGTCGGGCAGCAGAGCGCCCAGACGATCACGTCCAGAAAGGCGAGGGATGAATCGTGACGAGATCCGACACAGCGACCGTCGAAGCACCACGTCGGGAGGCAGGCGTCGCTGCAACGCCTCGACCAGGTCTCATCCTTGCCGCGGTGGCCGTCGTACAGTTCTTGGTCTCCCTGGATGTCTCGATCGTGAACGTCGGTCTCCCGCAGATCGCGATCGGCCTCGGTTTCAACGCAGTTGACCTGACCTGGGTGATCAACGCGTACGCACTCACGTTCGGCGGTTTGCTACTCCTGGGCGGCAAGGCGGCCGACCGCTACGGCCGCAAACCGGTCCTGCTGTTCGGTCTGAGTGTGTTCGCGCTCGGCTCACTGGCCGGTGGGCTGGCCCAGGCACCGGCTCAACTGGTCGCCGCTCGGGCGGTGCAGGGAATCGGCGCCGCGACGCTCGCACCGTCGGCGTTGTCCTTGTTGACCGCGACGTTTCCCACCGGCCGGGCCCGGATCCGCGCTTTCGGCGTCTGGAGCGCGGTGAATGCGGCCGGCGGTGCCTTCGGAGTGTTGGTCGGCGGACTGCTGACCGAGTACGCCGGCTGGCGGTGGGTGATGTTCGTCAACATCCCGATGGCCCTCGTCGCTCTGACCTTGGCCAGCCGGGGCATCGCCAAGGATGCACCGTCCGCGCACCCGGGCGGCAGGCCGGATCTGCTGGGGGCGTTCCTCGTCACCGGCGGCGTCACGGTGCTGGTCCTGGCGGTCGTCCGCACCGACCAGCACCCGTGGACCTCGACCGTCACCCTGACGACCCTGGCGGCCGCGGCCGCGCTGCTGACGGCGTTCGTCTACGTCGAACGGACCACTCCCCGTGACCCGATGCTCCGACTCGGACTGCTCGCCAACCGCTCAGTCTTCGGGGCTAACGCCTTCAACCTGCTGGCCGGCGCGGCCCTGGCCTCCTCGTTCTATTTCATGTCCCTCTACCTACAGCGAGTACTCGACACCGGACCTGCCGTGACCGGGACCATGTTCCTGCCCTTCGGGCTCGGCCTCGTCGTCGGCTCGACGCTCGCCGTCAAGCTGGGCTACCGCATCGCGCCGCGCACCCTGGTGATCAGCGGTGGACTGCTCACAGCCATCGGATTCGGCTGGTACGGGCTCGTCATGAGCCCCGGCGCCACCTTCATGTACGACGTGCTGGGCCCCTCGGTCGTGGCCAGCATCGGCTTCGGTCTGTGCCTCGGACCGCTCGTCTCAACCGCGACTGCCGGCGTCGCGGCCGACGAGGTCGGCACCGCATCGGCGCTCCTCAACAGCTCTCGACAGATCGGCGCCTCGCTCGGCCTCGCGGTGCTCGGCACGGTCGCCTCCCGCCATACCGGACATGCGATGACCGCGAGCGCACTCAACGACGGATACGCATTGGGTCTGACTCTCGACGCGACCGTCCTGCTGGCCGCCGTGCTCATCGCCCTTGCCGTGCTGCGCAAACCAGACTCCGCACTTGCCAGCCGCACGGCCCAGGTCCGGCCTTGAACCAGAGGTCGGGCACCGCCCGTTTCACGAAACCCCGCGCTGTCTCGTCGAGAAGGTGCAGCCGCCCGTGGTCACCGCCCGGCCGGTTCGCACATCCAACAGCACCCACAAGGAAGGAACATCATGAGCTCAACACTGGAAAGCTTCCGTCACGACTTCGGCGGCGACATCATCGAACCCGGTCAGGCGGAGTACGAATCTGTCAGCCGGTCGGTCTTCGTTCCGGGAGCCCCCGCCTACGTCATGCGCGCCGCAAGCGTCGCGGACGCGCAGCAGGCGGTGAGATTCGCCGCCGGCGCTGGGCTGGCGCTTTCCGTTCGAGGTGGCGGCCACAGCTTCCAAGGCTTCGGCACAAACGACGGCGGCGTCGTGACCGACCTCAGCGCGCTCGCCGACGTGGCCGTCGTTGACGACGAACGGCACATCGTGCGAGTCGGCGGCGGCGCCACCTGGGGTCAGGTCGCGGCCAGGCTGGCCCCGCTGGGGCTGGCGCTCTCGTCAGGCGACACGAAGAGTGTCGGTGTTGGCGGACTGACGTTGTCCGGCGGCATCGGCTGGAAGGTCAGGAAGTATGGGCTGGCGCTGGACAACCTCGTCGCCGCCGAGCTGGTCACTGGTTCTGGGGAGGTCGTGCGAGCGAGCGCACAGCAGAACCCCGAGCTGTTCTGGGCGATCCGTGGTGGCGGCGGGAACTTCGGGATCGTGACCAGCTTCGAGTTCGTGGCACATCGGACAACGGAGGTCTTCTTCGGCAAGCTCACCTTCCCCGCATCGGAGTCAGCCACGGTGCTGCAGGGCTGGGCAGACTACCTCCGCTCGGCTTCCGAAGAGCTCACCTCCGTGGTGAACCTCGCGAACCCGATGACCGGGAGGCACCAGGCACCGGTGGAGATCCATGTCGTCTTCGACAGCGACGACCCCGCCCTCGCAGAGCAGGCACTGGATCCGCTCCGCCGGCTCGGCACCCTGATCGACGACGACGTGGCGCTGACTCCATACGCGGACACCCTCCAAGACGGTGGGACTCCTCCCCCGGGCTTCGCATGCGTCACCCGAAGCGCGTTCGTGGACAAGGAATCGGTGACCGAGGTTCTCCACACCCTTGCCGAGACTGCTGTGTCAGAGGGGTCGCCCTTCATCAGCCTGCGCAGTGTCGGCGGTGCGGTGTCTCGGGTCCCCAGCGACGCGACGGCGTACGCTCACCGGCAGGCGGAGCTGTTGGTCCTCACCCTCGTCGCCGGCCCCCAGCCCGTGGTCGATGCCGCCGGTCCGGCTCTGCGCGCGATCTGGCAGGAACTCGCACCTCACGTCGACGGTGCCTACCCGAACTTCCTCACGTCTGCGACAGAAGACGAGGTCGCCGCGATCTATCCCACTGAGACCTATCAGCGACTTGCGGCTGTCAAATCTCGCTATGACCCCGAGAACCTGTTCACCGGCAACCACAACGTCCGGCCCGCCTAGGTCTGCCGCCGGCCGGCGGGCCAGCATCCAAGCCCTCACCGATCAGACGTGCTACTCCGGGGGCTCCCACCGCCATGCGGACACCCACGTTCCGATGGACGACAGACAACCGACAAAGGAAGGGACATAACTCCATGACCACCGCTCGACAACACCATCAACAAGGGCAGCTGCCAGTTCTCAGTGCGATGTACGCCGGCCTGGTGCTCACCGTGTTCGCGGCGGCCGCTCCGTTCGCCGACCGCGCCACGGGTGACAAGCTGGCCGACCACATCCGAGCCGGCTACCCGACGTACTCGCAAGGACGCATCGACTCCGCCGTCACCACGTGGCTGGTGATCCTCGGCGTGGTCGGAGCGCTCGGGATCGTCGGCTGGGGCTGGACGATCTGGGCTGTCAAGGCCAAGAAGGCGTGGGCTCGTTGGGCGGCCACCGTGATGTTCGCGCTCGGGACCTCGGTCGCGCTCACCGGGCTTCTCGTCAAGGACACGTCCGGCGACACCGGCCTGACCCCTCTCCTGGGATGGATCGGGCTGCTGCCGTGTCTTGCCGGGCTCGGGGCCCTCACGATGCTGTGGCGAAAGTCCTGGCCGAGCCGCTGAGCCGGGTCTGCCTTCCACAATTGCTTTTCACCCTCGCACCGTTGACCTGGCATCTGCTCTGTCGGTGATCTCAGGAGGTAGAACAATGCGCAAAATCAAGCAGGACGGCGAAGATCTGGTCACGCCACGTGGCTACCGGGTGACTGGCATCCACGTCGACAAGCGGCATCGTCGCGCTGGGTCGCGTGGCATCACTTCTCCTGACTGAGATCGTCGAGGGCGGCAGCGAGTCTGTCACGGGCATCGGTGGCGACAGCCCGCAGCCCTGCCACGTCCGAGAGCCCCATCATGGCTGACGGGTCCAAGGCCTCGACAACAGTGGTGGCGCCCCCTGCTGTCGATCTCACGACGACGTTGCATGGCAGAACGGCGGCGATCGCGGGATCTGTCCGGATCGCGTCGTAGGCCAGCGATGGTCGACACGCACCGATGATGATTTCGGGCGGGAGGTCGACGTCGAGCTTTGCCTTCAGAGTGGCGGCGAGATCGATCTCGGAGAGAATGCCGAACCCCTGGTCGGCCAGCGCCATACGCGTTGCGGCGACCGCCGCCTGGAAAGGAAGATTGATCTCGGTCCGGAGTTCGTACGTCACCATCAGGCTTGCCGCGCCTGCGCAGCTTCGCGGCGGGCCTGCTCCATGTCGAGCTGTTCGACGGCAGTGATCAGCTCGTCGAGCGCCGCCGCCGGCAGCGCGCCCGGTTGTGAGAAGACGAGCGAGCCGTCCTTGAACGCCATCAGCGTTGGGATCGAGGTGATCCGTGCGGAGGCCGCGAGCGCCTGTTCGACCTCGGTGTCGACCTTGCCGAAGATGATGTCCGGGTGGGAGGCCGCGGCCCTCTCGTAGACGGGCGCGAACTGGCGGCATGGGCCGCACCAGGTCGCCCAGAAGTCGACGAAGACGATCTGGTTCTCAGTGATGGTCCGCTCGAAGCTCTCGGCGGCCAGGTCGACGGTGGCCATGACACTTCCTGTTCTCCCGGACGGCACTGCCGAGCCGGTGTCCTCGGCATACCCCTAGGGGTGTTTGCATTCCATCACACATACCCCCTAGGGTATGGCCTAGAACTGCGGTCAACGCACCTTGGGGAGCTCAATGAGCCACCAGCTGGCGGGGATCGCGCGCCCCTGAGCCAGAGCTGAGATCCCAGAGAGAGCCCTCATGACCTCGACGAGCTACGGCCGCCCGACCCAACCTGTCATCGATCCCGCGATCGGTTATCGTCCGGGGCCTCTGGGCCGGCTGGGAGTCTTGGTCACTCGCCACGGCCGCATCACCACCGCGGTGTGGCTGCTGGTCATTGTGGCGCTCGGCGCTTTCGCCCCGAGGGTCGAGTCCGAGCTCTCCGGCGCTGGCTGGCAGGCGAACGGGTCGGAGTCGGTGACGGCCCGTGAGCTGGCCCAGCAGCACTTCGGGGGCAATGCCAGCACCGCGATCCAGGTCGTCGTCCACTCCACCGATGGCCCGGTCACCCAGGGTGCGGGCAAGCGGGTCCTCGCCGAGGCGACCGCCATGCTCGCGACGGACTCCCGGGTCGCCGACATCATCCAGCCTCAGCCGGGTGCCACCTTGAGCCAGGACGGCCGCACTGCGGTCCTCATTGCCGGCGCGAATGCCGACCCCAACGCGATGGTGCGGGCCGCCGATGCTCTCAAGGGTCCCCTCCAGAGTCTTTCGACGACCACGGTCCAGGTGAACCCCACCGGCGCCTCGCTGTTGTGGTCGGACTTCAACCAGGCGAACCTGTCGGCGATGATGAAGTCGGAGCTGCTGTCCTGGCCGGTCACCCTGGCCATCCTCGTGCTGGCCTTCGGTGCGCTCGTCGCGGCCGGTCTCCCGCTGCTGCTGACGCTGGCCGGGCTGGTCGCCTCGGCCGGCTCGCTCGTGCTGATCAACCACGTGGTGCCGGTCTCCGTTTGGGCGATGAACTTCGCGATGATGTTCGCCCTCGCCCTGGGCATCGACTACGCCCTGTTCATCGTGGTCCGCTTTCGCGCTGCCCGGATGGGGCACCACGAGAACGCCCGCCAAGCGGTCGCCGAGACGATGGACACCGCCGGCAAGGCCGTGCTGCTCTCCGGCGCCACGGTGCTCATCTCACTGTCGGCGGTGATGCTCGTCCCGTCCCCGTCGTTCCGGTCGATGGCCGGCGGCATCATGCTCTCGGTCATCTTCGTGCTGGCCGCGACGCTGACCCTGCTGCCGCTCGTCCTGTTCAAGCTCGACTACAAGGTCAACAAGCTTGCGTTGCCGTGGGTGCGCGTCGGTGAGCACCGCTCGCCGACGTTCGAAGCCTGGGGGGAACGCCTCTGGAAGCGACCCCTGGCGTGGGGGCTGGCCTCCCTCGTCGTCCTGCTGGCCCTCGCCGCCCCGATCATCGGCCTGAAGACCGCCATGCCGTCCATCAAGGTCCTCCCGGAGAACGCCAGCGCCCGCGTCGGCTACGACCAGGTCCAGCGGGCCTTCGGCGCAGGCGCGCCCGGCACCCTCACCATCATCGTCGACAAGAACCAGGCAACCGCCGCCGGTGCTGTCCTCGCGAACGACCCCGGAATCCGTGGTGCGATGCCCCCGATCGCGGCGACCGACGGCACCGACCACGCCCTCATCCAGGCGGTCCCCACCGTCGACCCGTCAAACCCCGCCCTCGCGACCACCGTCGACCGACTCCGCGCCGACCTCCCGGCATCTGCCGTCGTCGGCGGCGCCGCAGTCGAGAACCTCGACCTCAAGAACCAGCTCGACTCCTCCACACCGCTGGTCATCGGCGTGATCCTCACCCTCGGCTTCCTGCTCCTGCTCGTCGCCCTCCAAGCCCCGCTGATCGCGCTGCTCGGCACCCTAGCCAGTCTGCTGTCCACCGCAGCCGCCTTCGGGATCGCGCGACTGGTCTTCCAGGAAGGCTGGGGATCAGCCTTCATGGGCTTCGAACACCAAGGCTTCCTCGACGCCTGGGCCCCGGTCTTCTTCTTCGCCATGATCTTCGCCATCGCCATGGACTACACCGTGTTCCTGCTCGCCTCCGCCAAGGAACACTACGAGCACTCCAAAGACCCCAAAGACGCCATGGTCGGCTCCCTCGCCCACTCCGGACGAGTCATCTTCGCCGCCGGAGCCGTCATGGTCGCAGTCTTCTTCACCTTCGCCCTCTCCGGCCCACTACCACCCAAGGAAATGGGAATCGTCCTCGGCGTCGCCGTCCTCCTCGACGCCTTCCTCGTCCGACTCATACTCCTCCCCGTACTCCTGCGCCTCACCGGCCCAGCCGCCTGGTGGGCCCCCCACTGGCTCACCCACATCCTCCCCAACATCCGCTTCTCCCACAGCTGACCACGACACCAGGTCAACTGGTTCGAACGGCCCGGTGTGTCCGGAGCGGAGCCCAGCTGAGGCTGCCTCGGCGGTCAGAGGCGGACGGTGATCTCGGGCACGGCCGTGATCGAGTTGTGGACGCTGCAGTGGCTCGCCACCTTCAGCAAGCCGTCGCGTCGGGCTGGCGGCAGCTCCTGGGGCACGATGATCTGCAGATCGACCTGCGACACTCGGGCGGGCTTGGACGCCATTCGGTACGACGTCGTCACCGTGAGCCCTGAAGCATCCAGCTTGTGCCGACGCAGGTATCGGCGGGCGTAGAAGGCGACACATGAACCGAGTCCGGCCACGAAGAGCTCTGTCGGGGTCGGGCCGAGGTCGTCGCCGCCTACGTCGGTCGGCTGGTCGACGGTGACGATGTGGTCACGAATGCTGATGTCGAAGCGGTCCCCGGATCGGTAGTCGACGCGGATCGTGGCGACATCCGGGTCGTCAGTCGTCATCTCGTTCACAAGGTTCTGAGGTGTGGGGGTCGGGTCGACTGGGACCCTGAGCCAGCGAAGGTGTTCGACGCCGCCCAGCAACTCCAGGCGCCGCCACAGCACGCTCGTGGGCACCGCCTGACTCGCGTGCGCCAGGCTTGCGACGAGCTGTCGGTCCCTGTCGACCGACACGGTCAGATCGACCTCCGACGACGCGTGTCCGACGAAGGCGGTGCCGAACTCCTCGTTGAGCCGCTCTGCGACATCTCGAGGGATCGTCCAGCCAAGCGCGGGGAGCTTGAGGGCCGTCGCGGCATCGAGGGCTACCGAGGTTGCGATCACGTGGTCGCCGTGTCCGGTCACACCGGAGGGATCGAACAGCACCATCCCTTCCGCACCCACCTTGGCTGCGGTTGCGCTGACCTCTCGCACAAGGACGTCGCGGCTCACCCGATCCAAGGCCCCGTCGGGATGGTCGCTGAGCTCGGTCGAGGACAGCCCCAGTGCGGCAGCAGCCTGCCGTAGCTCCATCGCACGCAGGGTACGCAGGTCACCGCTGATGCCGTTGACTGTGGACGCCTCACCCTTCGTCAGGCACAGCACCGATACCTTGCAGCCCGAACGAGCGAACGCGTCCAGGATCGCCCCCAGGCCGAATGACTCATCGTCCGGATGCGCCACCACAGCCAGAAGCGATTGCCACTCCGGAAGGGCCGATACCGCGACGGGTGCCTGTGCCATGTGGATCGTCATGTCGCCATCCTCACCAGGCAGCTCGCACGGACGGCCGCATTGCCGAGGTCGAGTACCCGTGATATCGACGATACCCTAGGGGGTATCCTGGATAAGTGCCGAAGGTCCCGACGTAGTGACGGACGGACCCGAGAGAGCGATTCGCAGCCAGGCGCGCATATCGCCTCGAGATATACCCGCGGGGGTATACAATGAGACGGCAACCGCACGAACCCGGCCCATCATCGCGTCTAGGAGCACACATGGCCCGCGTCGTCGTCCTTGGAGCCGGGATCTCCGGACACACTGCTGCACTTCACCTGCGAAGGATGCTTCATAAGGAGCACGAGGTGATGGTCGTGTCGCCGAACTCCCAGTGGAACTGGATCCCGTCGAACATCTGGGTGGGCGTCGGCAAGATGACTGCGAAGGACGTGACCTTCCCGCTCGCGCCGGTCTACAAACGCAAAGGCATCATCTACCGGCAGGCCAAGGCAGTGGCGGTGTGGCCCGAGGGCGATCCGGATGACGCTCATCCTGGTGTTGACGTCGTCTACACCTCTCCCGGACGGCAGGGAGACATGGAGCGGATCCGCTACGACTACCTGATCAATGCGACCGGGCCCAAGCTCAACTTCGAGGCAACGCCTGGCCTGGGCCCCGAGGGTAACTCGTGGTCGGTGTGCACCGCCGGGCACGCCGTGGAGACCGCCGAGGGGCTGAGCCGAGTCATCGAGAAGCTGCGCGCCGGCGAGCGCCAACGGCTCGTCATCGGCATGGGCCACGGGGGATGCACCTGTGAGGGAGCAGCGTTCGAGTACACCTTCAACGTCGAGGCTGAGCTGCGGGCCGCAGGGGTCCGCGACCTCGCCGAGATCATCTACCTGAGCAACGAGTACGACCTCGGTGACTTCGGGGTCGGCGGCATGGTGTTCAAACAGGGCGGGTTCCTCTCCTCGAGCCAGACCTGGACAGAATCGCTCTTCCGGGAGCGAGGCGTCCGCGCTGTCCTCCGAGCACACGTCGAGCGGGTCGACCCCGGCAAGGTGTTCTACGAGACGCTCGACGGCACACACGAGAGTCTCACCTTCGACTTCGCGATGCTGCTTCCGCCCTTCCGAGGGGCCGTCATCGCGGCGTACGACCGGCAAGGCGTCGAGATCACCGACCAGCTCTTTGCGCCGAGCGGCTTTCTCAAGGTCGACGCCGACTACACCCCCAAACCCTTCAACCAATGGCGCGCCGAGGACTGGCCGTCGACCTACCAGTCGCCGGCGTACGGCAACATCTTCGGTGTGGGCATCGCCTTCGCACCTCCCCATCCGATCTCCCAGCCACGCACGAGTCCCAACGGAACGGTCATCTCCCCGGCCCCACCACGGACCGGCATGCCCTCGGGCATCATGGGCCGCGAAGTGGCCCGCAGCATCACCGACATGGTCCAGAACGGCGCCACCGCCCCGACCCACCGGGCATCGATGAGCGACATGGGCGCCGCCTGCGTCGCCTCAGCAGGCACCGGACTGCGCCACGGTTCGGCAGCCGCGATGACGATGTACCCCGTTGTCCCGGACTACGAGAAGTACCCGCGCGGCGGACGCAGCCTGGCCGACACCTCCGGCGAGATCGGCCTCGCCGGCCACTGGGTCAAGCACCTGCTCCATTTCCTGTTCATCTACAAAGCCAAGGCGAGAC
Source organism: uncultured Actinomycetota bacterium (assembly GCA_963820035.1). Lineage (GTDB taxonomy): Bacteria > Actinomycetota > Actinomycetes > Propionibacteriales > Nocardioidaceae > JAWWPG01. The sequence continues at coordinate 52,404 of CAWFYK010000003.1, forward strand.
CGGGCTGGTTCCTCATCCCGGAGTAGCGGAGCCCACGTCCCCACGAGATCGCAACGCGAGCAGCACCCGATAATGGAGGAATCAGATGAGCGACATCGACGAACGCATCGCGGCTGCTCCCCTGCCCACCGACCGGACACTGAGACTTCGCACCAGTCTCCCCTTCCAAGCGTGGAGGTTCGCCCGGATCAACCTCCGGATGGTGAGGATGATCCGCCGCGGACACGCCCCGCTCAGCTCTCGGACCGGCAAAGCACCGTAAGGAACGCCGTGATCCTTCAGACGTCGGCCACCTCGAGGGGCAGCACCGGCAGCTCCCGGAGCCGGATCGTCTGCGGCATCCCCGCGATCGCGTGGACGACGTCGGGCGCGAAGTCGCACGCGACGTCGGTGAGCAGGTAGCCCAGGTGGCCCCGGGTCGCCAGCACCTGTCCCTCGACGTTGACATCGTGGTCTGCGAGCAGGCCGGTGACCGTGGCCAGAACTCCTGGGGTGTTGGAGTGCAGCAGGGCAAGGCGATGCGTCCCCGGCGGCCGGGGCATCGAGATCGGTGGCAGGTTGACACTCAACATCGAGCTTCCTGTCGTGACGTAGTCACGGAGCTTGCCGGAGACGAACCGGCCGATGTCCTGCTGAGCCTCCTCCGTCGAGCCACCGATGTGGGGAGTCAGGATGACGTTGGAGAGTCCCCGTAGGTCGGACTCGAACGCATCGCCTTGGTGCAGCGGCTCGATCGGGAAGACATCGATCGCCGCGCCGCCGAGATGTCCGGAGATCCGAGCCGCCGCGAGCGCCTGGTTGTCGAGCACGAACCCGCGAGAGAGGTTGAGGAAGACGGCGCCGGGCTTCATGCGGGCGAACTCGCGCTCCCCGAACATGCCCGCGTTGCCGGGTCGTCCGTCCACGTGCAGCGTCACGATGTCAGAGGTTTCGAGGAGCTCACCGAGAGAGGCACAAGCGCGGGTGTTGCCGAGCATCAGCTTCTCGGCGGTGTCGTAGCAGACGACCCGCATGCCCAGGGCCTCCGCAAGCACCGACAGCTGGCTGCCGATGTTGCCATACCCGACGATCCCGAGCTGGCGACCGCGCATCTCATGTGCGCCCGTCGCCGACTTGTCCCAGGTGCCCGCGTGCAATGCCGAGTTCTTCTCCGTGAGGCGCCGGGTCAGCGCGATCATCTCGGCGATGACGAGCTCCACGACGCTGCGGGTGTTGGAGAACGGCGCATTGAAGACGGCAACACCGAGCTCTGACGCCACGTCCGTGTCGATCTGGTTGGTGCCGATGCAGAAGGCGCCGACCGCCACGAGATCTGATGCCTGCTTCAGAATGGCCGCGCTCACCTGGGTCTTGGAGCGGATTCCGAGGAGCTCGATGCCCCGGAGCGCGGCAGCAAGATTCGGTTCGTCCAGAGCGCCCGACATCACCCTCACCTCGATGCCAGCAGCCGTCAGCGCGGCGGACGCGTCGGGATGGACGTTCTCGAGCAGCAGCGCCTTCACAGTCCGGGCCTCCTCAAAGCGGCGGCTGTCCTGGGTGAACGCGCCGTACGCCGAAGGTCGACGCCGTTCGATGTTACGCGCTGCTGCGGTGGCCCCTTACCGGTGGATCACGGCCTCGGCCGGAGGGAACCGCCGCCGAGGTGGCACCTCAGGTGGGCCGGCCGCCCGAGGATGAACCTCACGAGGTGGCGCGATGACCGAGCACGGCGGAAAGCGCTTTCCTCAGGGTCGCGAGGTTCTCGGCGATCCAGGGCAGCTCCTCTGGCCGTTCGGCTGTCAGCGCGGTGTACCGCTCGTCGTCCGTGCTCCCGTAGAGCATGGGGGTGGCCACCCGCAAGGCAAGCCGCCGAGGATCATCCCCGAACGCGGAGCCTGGCAGCGTCGCAACCCCGTACTGGTCCAACATGGCGCTCGCGAGCTCGGCGCTCGTCTCGATACCGAGGGCGCTCAGAGGCTCACGCAAGCGGGAGAAGTCCGGATAGGCATAGAACCCCGCCGTCGGGGGCGCCACCTCCGCCCCCGCCTGGCGGAAGATGTCGGCGACGGCTCGTGCCACCCGACCATGCAGAGCACGGCTCGCGGCGATGCGGTCCCGAAGGATCGGCGGCTCCGTCAGCGCCCAGGCTGCCGCCTGCTGCACGGGTTGGGAGGGTGCCGACCAGATCTCACTCGCCGACATGAGCACCCGGCGCATCACGCCGACGTACGGCGCAGGAAGACGAGCCACCCCGATCCGCCAGCCGCCGACGGCGAGGCTCTTGCTCAGTCCCGTCGTCGTGATCGTCCGCTCCGGGGCCACTTGGGCTGGCGTCACAACAGTCCTGGTGTCGTCGTGCACCAGCTCGAGATAGATCTCGTCGGAGACGACCACAAGGTCTTGCTCCTCAGCGACGGCGCAGAGGCGTCGGACCAGATCGGGAGTGGCGACGGTCCCCGTCGGATTGTCGGGGATGGTGACGAGTACTGCGCTGGCGGGCCGTCCCTCGGCCCGCAGGTGAACCGCCGCTTCGGCCAGGCGGTCAGGGTCGGGTACGCCGCCTTGGGTGCCAGACACCTCAACAAGCCGCACCTCCTGGCCGAGCAGCGCATTCTGGGCCGCATAGCTGACCCAGCTCGGCTTCGGCAGCAGCACCGGACCACCGAGCGCCTGGAAGATCGCGTAGAGCAGCGGCTTGCTGCCCGGACCTGAGACAACCTGCTCCGGTGATGTCGCGATGCCGCGCCGCGACCAGTAACCAGCCGCCGCCGCCAGAAGCTCCCCGGCCCCGGCGACGGGCCCGTAGTCGCCGCGCGGCGCATGCAGCCGGAGCTGTGCGACGAGATCGGGATGCACGGGAATGCTCGCCTCCCCGAATCCCAACGGGACCGTCTTGAGCCCGGCCGCGCGGCGCCGCGCAATCTCCTCGTTCATGGCCAGGGTCGGGGACAGCGACAGGTCTTCGCGGGAGTTCGTGGTCCGGCTCGTCGTACTCATCGGGGACTTCGGGCTCCTCGCTAGGGCCGCGCGATTCGAACGCCGCCGCGCTGTTGTTCCACATGTCTGTCCGACAGTACGACGGTACCTGCCCAACGAGCTGGTGCGACGGTGCTCAGCGGGAGAAGGTGCGGAATGCTGCGAGCAGCGTTCCTTGCATCTCCACGGGAAGGATCTCGGTGGGGATCCCGCCCAGAAGACTCGCCGTCTCCTTCATCTGGTTGAGGTACGTCTGGCAGCCAGGGCAGAGCGCCAGATGCTGATCGAACCTTTCCGTCGTATCCTCGTCCAGCGCACCCTCGAGGTAGTCGGTCACGAGCTCGACGAGCTCCTGGCAGGTGAGGTCGGCCATGTCAGCTCACCACCTCTGTGCCGGCGGCGATCTCCTGCTCGAAGTAGGGCGCCAGGCGGTGTCGCACCGTGGCACGGGCTCGGTGCAGCAGGACGCGCTGGTTGGCATCCGAGATGCCGAGGATCTGGCACACCTCGTCGGAGCTGTGCCCCATCACGTCGCGGAGGGTGATGACGACCCGCTGCCGGTCGGGGAGGGCGTCGAACGCGGCGCGGACCAGCGCGCGGAGCTCCCCGGCGAGCACGCCGCCCTCCGATGACTGCCACTCACGCGGGAACGAACGCCACCCGCCGGGATACTGATCCTCTGCCCCGCGGAACAGGGCCGGATCGACGGTCGGGCTTCGGTCGTCGGCGCCGTCCAGGCTGCTCCACGGAACGATCCGACTCTCGCGCACGCCTCGCGCCTTTGCCGTGTTGACCAGGATGCGGTAGACCCAGGTGCGCAGAGAGGACCTTCCTTCGAAACCCTCGATACCGCGGATGACGGCAAGCCAGGTGTCCTGGACGACCTCCTCGGCGGAAGCTTCGGTGGAGACGAAGGAACGGGCGACCAGCAGCATCGATCGTGACCACTGGGTAAGCAGCTCGGCGAAGACGACCTCATCACCGGAGCGGACACCCGCCACGAGTTCGTCGTCCGTGCCAGCCGCCGCCACGCGGGGAGCGTATCGCCCCTCATCGGCGCCCGGAGCGTATCTGAACTCATCGGTACTCGGGGTTCTCGTAGTCGAATCGGCAGCCGGCGTCCCACTGTGAGCGCTGGTTGCCGTACGCCGGAACTCCCCCGGCGTCTTTGAGGAGCCGGGCGAGGTGGATCAGGTTCCAGGTCATGAAGGCCGTGTTGCGGTTGGTGAAGTCATTCTCCGGTCCGCCGCTTCCTGGGTCGAGGTACGACGGACCTGGGCCGGCCGCTCCTATCCACCCGGCATCGGCCTGTGGCGGGATCGTGTAGCCGATGTGCTGCAGCGTGTACAGCACATTCTGCGCGCAGTGCTTGATGCCGTCTTCGTTGCCGGTGATGAGGCACCCGCCGACACGCCCGTAGTAGAGGTACTGCCCCGCGTCGTTGAGGAGGTGTGAGCCGCCATAGAGACGCTCGTGCACCTGCTTCATGATCGAGCTGTTGTCGCCCAGCCAGATCGGACCCGCGAGGACGAGGATGTCGGCAGCCAGCACCTTCGCGAAGATCTCCGGCCAGTCGTCACTGTCCCAACCGTGCTCGCGCATGTCGGGCCACACGCCGGTGGAGATGTCGTGGTCGACGGCGCGCACGATGTCGACCTGAATCCCGTGCTGCTCCATGATGCGGCGGCTGCCGTCGACAAGGGCCTGGGTGTTGCTGGGCTCCGGCGACCTCTTCAGCGTGCAGTTGATGAAGAGAGCCCTCAGGTCCGCGCCGTAGGTCGCGTTGGGGCTGCTGCTCGGTTCGGTCATGGTCTCTCCTGGGGTAGCTGGGGCGGTTCTTCGTGACACGGATCCGCGTGGGCTGGCCGCCCACGAGGTCTCAGGACATCAGTGCAACGAACACCTCCGGCGTTACACCGGGACGCGAGAGAACCTCGAGGGGCTCATGTCGCCTCCGAGACCGACCCTCGAAGGCATGTCGCGGTCCGTCGCGGCCACCAGCGCGAGCAGCTGTATTCGCGGACTCAGCGAGAGGCGTCCCCGGGTCGCGGGCCTTGACTCAAGGGACGCGTGAGGGGTCGATTCGGACGATGTCAGTCCCGGCGAAGTCCACCACCCAGACGCTCCCTTCATAGCCGACCAGCACGAACGGGTTGCCGACTGCGCTGGCGAACGGCTTGGGTGAGACCCCCGGCCCGTAACGTCGCAACTGCCCGTCTGCGTCGGGAATCCAGGTGACCCCGTCCACCACGCTGCCGTCCTCGGGCTGCGCACCGGCGGCTCGACGAGCGACAACCCGCCCAGTCGACGCGTCCAGCTCCCAGACCGAGTCTGCAACGTTCACCCACACGCGGTGAGCGTCGTACGCCGTCCAACCAGCGGCGCCGGGAGTCCGGATCCGGTGGGTCACGCGAGAGCTGTGAGTGTCGATGCCGACGATCCCGGCATCGCCGGCACCGACCCACACCCTTCCCTCGCCAGGCGCGATCCCGGTGGGCGTGCCACCCGTGCGGATTGTCGTCACTTTCCCGGAACGGGCTTCTATCCTGGAGACGGTGCCGTCGGTGTAGTTCGTGACCCAGGCCGCTCCCCCCGCGAAGGTCACGTCGTAGGGCGACCCACCGACGCGATAGGTGTGCTCGACTTTTTCGGTTCGAGCGTTCACTCGGGTCACCTGTGCGCTGCCGTAGTCCTCGACCCAGACCGACCCTCCGCCGTACGCCAGGCCACACGGCTTGCTGCCCACCTTGACGTCCGGTCCCACGTGCAGGCTGTTGGGCTCCACCGAGACGAGGCGGTCATTCCTGAAGTCGCTCACCCAGATCTGCCCGGCGGCACCGAGGATCCCGCACGGCTGAGAACCGGTGGCGACGCGTCCGGTGACCCAGGCTGGATCGCCTTTCGCCCGTAGTGAGGCGGCCTGGGTGGGTCCGCCAGATGACGTCGGCGAGGTCTGCGTCTCCGGAGCATTCGATGAGGAGCCACACGCCGAGACGATCACGGCCATGGAAACGACCACTCCCGGAATCATTCGCATCGAACCACATTACTACCAACTTGAAATAAATGCGATAACGATCCGCAACCTCGTAGCCTGGTGTCATGCCATTGGAGTTCCGGGGACCGTTCCTCCTCTTCTTCGCGGTCGACTCGCAACTAGGCACCCTCCTCCAGACCACCATGCGCGCCTGTCCACTGACACCCGAGGAGTTCGCGGTCACCAGCGTGCTGAACCTGTCGGGTCCGACGCGTGCGGGAGAGCTCGCCTCGCTCACCGGGCTCCGTCCCACCACCATGTCCAACTACCTGCGCCGCTTCGAAGAGCGGGGCATCGTCCGACGGCGGACCGACGCTTCGGACCGGCGAGCGAGCCTGGTCAGCCTGACGACCAAAGGCAAACGGCAGACACTGGCTTGTTTCCCGGGTTTCCAGGCCGCGATCAACGCCTTCCAGAAGGCCCTGGTCGAGGAGGGAATTCTCGAAGCCGAACTGCTGCACGCGCTCGAGGGCGCCAGCCGCGCCCTCACCGTGGCCCTGACAGAATCGAGGATCCGAGCCCAGTAGACGGCAGCAGACCGCGGCTGGGGTAGGCCATCACCAGCGTGGGCGACGTCATGGCCGAGCGAGGGAGCAGCATGAACGCAGATCCAACGGACCGCAGCCAGCCGCCGGCTGCACCGGCGGCCCACCCACGATGATCGGCCAGCCGTCGGCGATCTGTCAGTGGAGGGTGGGTCGATAGACGAGCTCTTGGATGTGACCGTCGAGCGTCCGCTGGTCGACCAGCTCCAGGTCGAAATCAGCCGCCCCCTGGAAGATCGGATCCAGCCCGGTCCGACCGGTGATCACCGGGAAGAGCGTCACGTGGACCAGGTCGACCAGGCCGGCGCCCATCAGCGCACGGTTCATCGACAGGCTGCCGTGCGAACGCAACGGCACCTCGGACGCCTCCTTGAGGCGGCCCACGACGTCGACGGCGTCACCGCTTTCGACGGTCGCGTCTGGCCAGTCGAGGGTCCCTTCCAGGGTCGTCGATACCACCGTTGCCGGCAGGTTCCTCATCCGCGTGACCCACGGGTCACGCACGTCGGAGTCCTCGGTGCTCGCGGCCAGCATCTCTGCGAACGCCCGATACGTGTTGGCCCCGAAGACCATCCGCTGGTCTTCGCTATACAAGGCAAGACGGTGGTCGAGCAGCTCGGGGCCCTGCTTGCCCCAGTAGCCGCTCCAGTCGCCACTGGCGGCGCCGTACCCGTCGAGACTCGAAAAGACGTCGAAGGTGTAGGTGGCGGTCATGTGCCTCTCCTCTCGTGCTGTTGATCCGGTCTGGATAGGGACTCGGCCGACCGTGAGAACTCATCGCCATCAGACCCACCTGTGGACAGATCAGCAGAGCCGTCTCACGTGGCCCGAGAATCGATGCCCTCACCGAGCGGAACTGATGTCAGCCTGCTGGTCTACTCTGCAGGTTCCTCCGACTTGTGAAGGATGTCTGTGTCCGCCACCCAGCGCAGGCCCCACTAACACGTGACGTTCGCCGTCCTCGCCGTCTCGGTCTCCGCGTTCGCCCTGCTCCAGTCCCTCGTGGTTCCGGTCCTGGCCGAGGTTCAGGTCGATCTCCACACAGGCCAGACCACGGTCACCTGGGTGCTGACGAGCTGGGCATGGTCGCCGGTGGCACCCTCATCGGCGACAAGAGCGAATGGGCCCCGGAACCCCGCGAACGATCTTCTGCGTGCGTTCGCCCCCGCCCCGGGCAACCTCACACCGGGCGCCTCCGAGCCTCAACCTTGGCCTCCACGTGTCGCTGCGCGAGGATTCCGCAGACGAACCCGATTCGGGACGACGTGGGTCTGCTGTCGGCAATGTCTCGAAGCGTGGCGATGACCATGACGTGGTCTTGGAGCTCGCCCAGTACCTCCTGCTGCTTCTCGTGTGCCTTCACGATTCGTTTGGCCCGTTTCCCCATCTGAGGTTGCGCCAGCTCCGCGGCATAACGGGTGCGCTTCGCCGCCTTTCGTGCGCGGTGGAAGTCCGAGTCGGGCGCGCTCGCGTCTGTGGTCGCTCGTGAGAGCCGCTTGTCGGACTTCTTCTGTGCACGCTTGACGAAGACAGTGACGTCTGCACCGGCCCCGCCCAGCCACGGTGCCTCGCATCGCCATTCATCGAGCTGATGGAGCAGGGCGCCATAGCGCCTCCCCTCCAGAGTCGACTGCACCGCTTCCCATGCGGCTCGGCGCTGGCTGTCGAGGATGCGCAGCAGGCCGGCAGCTGACTCCTCCGCGATCAGACCGTCGGGATCGAGGGCAAGGTCTGATTCGATCCGTCGGCGAGCGATGTCGAGGTCCCTGACACGTCCCAGCGTTTCTGCGTACCAGGAAAGCTCCCTATCGAGTCGGGAGGCTCGATCCTCGTCGAACAGCGAGCCGAAGACCCGCAGCGTGCTTCGGGTACGTCGGACGGCCACTCTGGTCTTGTGGACGGCGTTCTCGCCGCGGCGCATCCGAAGATCACCGAGCGTGATGCGTTGGTACTGCGTCTGCAGATAGTCATCCACGAGGCGCGCCACGCCGGCGAGCTGCGGCCGCTCAGGCCGCTCTCCGACGGCACGCGCGAACTTCGACGGGTACTGCGAGGGCGTTGCGCCGACGGCCGTCAGCATCTCGGCCACGTGTTCGAGAGAGTCGGTGTTCCCTGCGGGGCCGACCTCGACCTCGATCTCGCGCCACTGCAGACTCTCGCCGGTCGACCCGACGGTGGCCTGGACCTGGTCATCTGCGACTTCGGCCACGAGCTGGCCTTCTGGCGTGTGCAGCTGATATGCGTCCCGGGTCGTTTGCAGGACGGCACGCCGATGGAGTGGTCGATCGAATCGCAACCCTCTGATGAGCGCCGTGAACTCCCGGGGCGGGCGAGCCGGCGCACCGTCGGTCCGGATCTCGAGCCTCCCATCGGGATGCGGGATCTTCACGTGCCATCCATCGTCCGAGCCGCCGACCCTGCGACGAAGGGTCACGCCGCGGGCCTGCAGGAGCGCGTCATCGGTGTCGTAGTACGTCGCACGCAGGCGATGGGTCTCGCGTCGCGCGTTGGGGAGGTTCGGAAGCTCAAAGTCCACCGGCACGTCGAACTTGCGTTCCCGCTCGAGATATTCGTCAGGCATTCTGTAGAGATACCCCAAAGCCGGCCCCGATAACCAAGCTCGCGTGGGAAGCCGGGGAAGGACCACGCGGATCAGCCCTGAGGACAGGACGAGACGGCACCAAGATTTCAAGATTGCGACGCCTCTCGTTCGTGTTGTTGAGCTCGTCGCCCCCACCGGCTCTGCCATGCTTTCTTCATGGTGATGACACGGAGCCTGGCCGAGGCCCGATCAGCTCACAATGCGGTCGCCCGCGACGGGACACCCGGGTCCGCCGCTCCGACCATCTATCTCCACATCGGGGCGCCGAAGTCCGGCACGACGTACCTGCAGTCGAGGTTCTCGCAGAACGCCGAGAGAGCCCGGGAGCAGGGACTGCTGTGGCCGGGGCCGCGGTGGAGCACTCACGTCGATGCAGTCCGGGATCTGCGAACGCTGGGGCCGGAGAGTCCGCTCGACCCGTCAGGGGCATGGATGACCCTTGCGCGAACAGCTCGAAGCTGGTCAGGGCAAAGCGTCCTCATCTCCATGGAGTGGCTAGCTGGGAGCAAGCCCGAGCACGTCGCGCACGCTGTCGAGACCCTGCAACCCCACCGGGTGGAGATCGTGTGCACCGCGCGCGACATTCTTAGAGGCTTCGTCGCCCAATGGCAGGAGATGACCAAGAATTGTCGTCCTTGGAGCTATGACGAGTTCGCTGCCGAGATGGTCGAGGACGCGGGACCCGCACGAGACCGCTTCTGGGCCCAACAGGACGTGCCCCAGATTCTTCGGAAGTGGGCAGACCACGTGCCCTGGGAACGGATCCATCTCGTCACAGTTCCACCCAAGGGATCCCATCCCGATCTCTTGTGGCAGCGGTTCTGCCAGGTCGTCGGCATCGACGGTGCGCAGTTCGACGAACCACAGCGAGACAACGAGTCGCTGGGCGTCGTGTCATCCGAGCTCATGCACCGAATCAACCTGACCGCCCTTCGGCAGCAGGTACCGCACGAGAAATATCAGCGGGTCCTGCACACCAAGCTCGCCGACGCGGTGTTGGCACCCCGCCGTGACTCCGAAGAGCCCATCGCCGTGACGGCAGACCTGGACACCTGGATCCGCGACCGGGCTGAGGTTCTGGTCGAGCAGCTCCGGGGTCTTCCCATCGACGTGGTCGGGGACCTTGCGGACCTGCTGCCGGGCGATGCCCTGGCCGGCCGCCTGCCGGAGCAGGTCAGCGAGTCCGAGCTGCTCGAGACGTGTGTGGAGGCCCTCGTTGCCTTCGGCATGAAACAGTACGACGTCACCCGTCGCCTGCGTTCGCAGAACGAAGAGCTGAGACGCGAGGTCGACCAGCTGCGTCGGACACGGGCGTCGTAGTTCGCCGATCCGCGGCGTGCCAGCGGCGTTCAGTCCCTTGTTCGCGCGTGCGAGGGTGTTTCCCGACCTCGGGATGACCCGATCGCCACTCTGGAGCCTGGCGCGGCTGGACCCTTCACTCGGTCGGGTCGGGTCGGCTCGTCTCCGCTGGCATAGTTGGTGGTGATGTCATCGCGTCGAGCGAGTGCCTCGGCGTGGGGAGGCGGCAGACGTGGACGATGGACATGGCTGACGTGTTGGTCGTGGACGACGACCCGACGGTGCGCGAGGTGGTTGTCTCGTATCTGCGTGCAGGTGGGCATCAGGTGCGTCAGGCGAGCGACGGAGAGGCCGCCCTCCGCGAGTTTGCTGACGTGCGGCCCGACATCGTGGTCCTCGACCTGATGCTTCCCGGCGTCGACGGGCTCGAGGTCTGTCGGCGACTGCGTCGCCAGGGACGTGTGCCGATCGTGATGCTGACCGCTCTCGGCGCGGAGGCAGACCGGGTGGTCGGACTCGAGCTCGGGGCGGACGACTACGTGACGAAGCCGTTCAGTCCCCGTGAGCTGGCGCTGCGGGTCGACTCGGTGCTCCGTAGGTCCGGCGAGCGGGGCGCTTCCGACGACGTGGTCTTACGCGACGGCAACCTGATTCTCGACTCGGCGCAGCACGTCGTCAGCCGCGCCGGGATCCGGCTGGCCTTGACGTCCCGAGAGTTCGACCTCCTTCGCTTCTTTCTCTCGAACACGGGAGTCGCCTTCACCCGCGAGGAGCTGCTCGAGAAGGTGTGGGGCTGGTCCTTCGGCGACCAGTCGACGGTGACGGTGCACGTGCGACGGCTCCGGGAGAAGGTCGAGGACGACCCCACCCGCCCGACCCGGTTGGCCACGGTCTGGGGTGTCGGCTATCGGTGGGAGGCCTCATGACCCACGACCAATGGACGATCATTGCGCTTGCCGCAGCATGGTCGGGGCTCGTCGGTTTGGCCGGACTTGTCGCCGCCTACCTGCTGAGAACCCGCTCGCTACGGTGGGGGGCTGCGATCGTCGCTGTCGTCGGTGTGGTGGGATTCGTGGCTGCGCTGGTGGCCACAGCGGATGCGATGTTCCTGTCCACCCACGACTTCCACGTCGTACTGCTGGTCAGTGGTGTCGCCGGAGTCGTGTCCTTGTCGTTCGCCCTCGTCGTCGCCAGCGCCGGGGTCAGATGGTCCCGAGCTCTCCAGGCCCAAGCCCGACAGGTCGCCGACGAAGGTCTCTACTACTCGGCCCCGCCGCTCACCGGACCCGCGGAACTCGCCGAAGTCTCGGCCGTACTGCGCAGCACCCATGCACGACTCGCAGAGTCCAGAGAACGTGAACGCGCCCTCGAGTCCTCGCGCCGAGAGCTCGTTGCCTGGGTCTCTCACGACCTCCGGACGCCACTGGCCGGGTTACGGGCAATGACCGAGGCACTCGAGGACGACATGGTTGTGGATCCGGAGCGTTACCACGCCCAGATGCGCGCGGAGGTCGACCGCATGACGCGGATGGTCGATGAGCTCTTCGAGCTGTCCCGGATCCACTCGGGTGCCCTGAGGCTCACCTTGGAGCAGGTGCCTCTCGGGGATGTGATCAGCGACGCCCTGGCTGGCGCCGACCCGGTGGCGCGGGCACGAGGCGTTCGGCTCGGCGGAGCTATCGAGGACGGCGTGCTGGTGCGCGCGGATGCGGGCGAGCTCTCCCGCGTGGTCAGCAACCTGCTGATGAACGCAATCCGGCATACACCGTCCGACGGCGCTGTGGACGTGTCGGGCCGGGTCACGGCAGACGGCGTCGAGGTCACCGTGCGCGACGAATGCGGGGGCATTCCGGACGAGGACCTGAGCCGCGTCTTCGACGTCGCCTGGCGCGGAAGTCATGCCCGGACGCCCGAGCCAGGTGCACCCACCACCGGCGCCGGTTTGGGGCTGGCCATCGTGCGCGGCATCGTCGAAGCCCATCGCGGCAGTGTCGATGTCGCCAACGAGGCGGTGGGTTGCCGGTTCCAGGTCCGACTACCGGCCTGACTGCGCGGTCCGAACCTGTCGATCATTCGTCGACTGACGTCACGAAATCGTCATAGTTCTTACGGCGTCCTGACGAACCGGATTCAGGGGTAACAATCCGGGCTCTCCGAGCACTCAATGGGTATAGCCCACCGGCCCACTACCCAGGAGAAGCATGAAATCACTTGCTCGAATTGCGACGCTCGGCGGCGCGCTCGTGATCGGCGCCGCCCTTGCTGCCGCGCCAGCATCCGCCTCGACCAGCGACAGCCCACAGACCCCCTCAAACGCGGTGTTCGTCCAGAACGACAACGTCGACGGCAACAGCATCGTGGCCTACGACCGCAGCGCCGACGGGACGCTCAGTCAGGCCGGCGTCTATCCCACGGGTGGCCTCGGTGGCGTTCTCAGCGGGTCGGTCGTCGACCACCTCGCCTCGCAAGGCTCACTGACGTTCGACCGGGCGAGCCACACCCTCTATGCGGTCAACGCCGGTAGCAACACCGTGACCGTCTTCGCCGTGAACGGCGACCGGTTGTCACGCATCCAGGTCATCTCGTCCGGAGGGACGTTCCCGCTGAGCGTCACCACCCACGGCCACAGCGTCTACGTGCTCAACGGGCTCGACGGCGGATCGATCCAGGGCTACTACCGGATCGCTCACCACCTTCGGCTGATCCCCCGCTGGCACCGCGAGCTCAACCTGCCCGTATCCGAGCCTCAGTTCACCCACACGCCTGGCCAGATTGCCTTCACGCCAAACGGCACCAGGCTCGTCGTCACGACCAAGGCTGCCTCCAACAGCATCGACGTGTTCAAGCTGGGTGTCCTCGGCAGACCCGCCGCCGAGCCAGTCGTCAACTACGAGGCGAGCACGGTGCCGTTCGCCGTGACCTTCGACCCGTCGGGGCGTCTCGTCGTTGCCGAGGCCGGGACCAACTCCGTTGCCACGTTCACGATCCAGCCAAGTGGCGTTCTCGACCCGGTTGACGAACTGGCCACCGGGCAGGCGGCAACCTGCTGGATCGCGCGCAACGGTGACTACCTCTACGCATCTAATACAGGAAGCGCCAACCTGTCCGGGATCCACGACGACGGGCACAGCTCACTCGACCTGCTCGGCACCACCCCCACCGACGCGGGCACCGTCGACGCCGCCGTCTCTCACGACGGCCGATTCGTCTACGTGCAGACCGGCGCAGCCGGCATCGTCGACGAGTACCGTGCCGACGCCAACGGCTCGCTCACGGCCATCGGCTCGGTCACCGTGCCTGGTGGGGTCGGCGGCGAGGGCATCGTCGCTCTCTAGGAACACTGCGAGAGGCTTGAGGGGTTCAGGTTGCCACGGCGACCCGGACCCCTCGAGTCACGTCCGCACGACCTTGCCCACCCTCGTCGTAGCACCCGCCGGCTTGCGGCGAGGAGGGCCGGGTTGTGGGACGCCGGAAGTCGCTGGTCGCCGAGTCGGTGAGTCCCTGGCGATGTGGGACCGCACTCTGAGACGGTGACCGTGACCAATCACAGGGGGGATGATGAGCAGCGCCTGGAATGGGACCGTCTTCGCGATGGTTCTCGCGCTGCGACTGGCTGTCCCGTTGCTGGTGTTTCGATTTCCGCTTCCTTCGATCCTGGGTAGCTTGGTCATCGACGCCATCGACCAGACGGTGTTCCAGCAGTTCACCACGCTGGATCTCTCGTCGTACCAGAGCTACGACAAGGCGCTCGACGTCTACTACCTTGCGCTCGCCTATATCGCGTCGATGCGCAACTGGCCGAACATGGACGCGTTCGCCATCTCACGATTCCTGTTCTACTACCGCATGGTGGGCGTCCTGCTGTTCGAGCTGGGCGGAGCCCAGCAGCGATGGCTGCTGCTGGCTTTCCCGAACACGTTCGAGTACTTCTTCATCTTCTTCCAGGTCGTTGCGTTGCGTTGGCGGACCGTGACAATCAGCCGGCGATTCTGGCTGCTGGCCGCCGGTAGCATCTGGGTTTTCGTCAAGCTGCCGCAGGAGTGGTGGATCCACGTCGCCCAGCTCGACTTCACGGACGCCGTCCGCGACCACCCAGCGTTCGCCGTGGCGGTTGCGCTCTTCCTGATCACCTTGGCCGCATTCTTCGCCTTCTGGGTTTGGCCAAGGCTGAGACCCGGTGACCACCCGATCGAGCTCGTCGCGCCGGACCTACCAGGGAAGCTCGACCTGGGCGAGGCGCGGCGTGAGCTGCGGCAAGCGCGCCGCCGGGTGTTCAACGCGATGGTGCTCGAGAAGATGGCGCTCGTCGCGATCGTGTGCACGATCTTCGCGCAGATCCTGCCCGGGGTTGAGGCGACTCCCGTGCAGATCACGGTCGCCGTGGCGGTGCTCGTCGTGGTCGATTCCGTGATGGGTCCGGCGACGGCTCGCCTCGGCCGCGGATTCGACGCTGCCTGGTCGTCGTTCCTCACGCTCCTGGTGGTGAACGTGCTGTTCATCGAGCTGCTTCGGTTCCTGCTCCCCGTGAGCGACGACGGCATCCGAGCCGATGGCGCAATCACGTTCTTCCTTCTCTTGCTCACGCTCATCGTGAGCTTGTTCGACCGTTATGCCCCGGTGCACTCCGTTCGTGCCCGCGGGTGGGTAACCGGAACCGGTTCTCTCTGGGTCGGAGCGCCCGACCCATTGACCTCCACCTTCCTAACCCGATTCCGTCCCGCGTCCCGAAGATGCATGTCACCCGGGCGGCGCGGTCTGAGCCTCGACCGCGCGGTGGACGTTGCCATGGATGTGGTCGGGTCCCAGCCGGTCGATGAACTGCTCCCGTTCGAGGACGGCACGGACGGCAGGCTTCACTCGGGCGAGCCGAAGCACCAATCCCGCCTGCTCGCAGAGGAGGAGGACGTCATCGAGCTTTGCCGACCCTTGAGAGTCGATGAAGTTGACACCCTCGAGGTCGATCACGACGCCGCTCAGGTCCGGCGTCGCGTGGACCAGTGACCGGATCCGGTCCTCGAGCGCATCGGAGGTCGCGAAGAAGAGGCCGCCGTCGAGCCTGACCACCACGACACCGACGGGCTGCTCGTCGTCGGGATTCTCGCTGACGTCGCGATAGACCTGCGTGCCCGGTTCGCGGCCGAGTGCCGGCATGTCGGGCTGCGTTGCGACCGCGACGAGCCAGAGCAGCGAGAGGCCGATACCGATCACGACGCCGGCCAGTACCCCGAACGCGAGCGTGCCGATGATGGCAGCGATCGCGACCCAGAAGTCGAAACGTTGGACGCGGTAGATCCGACGCATCTCCGGCAGGTTCATCATGCCCATCACCACCGCCTCGATGATCAACGCACCGAGAACAGGCTTAGGTAGCTGGGAGAACAACGGCGCCAACACCAGCAGGGTCAGCAGCACGGTGACGCCCGACACGATCGACGCCAGCCCTGATCGCGCTCCGGAATGATCGTTGAGCGAACTCGCTGAGAGGCTGGTGGATACCGGCATCCCCTGAAAGACACCGGCACCGATGTTGGCGGCGGACTGCGCGAGCGACTCCTGGTTGACGTCGATTTGGTAGCGATGTTTGGAGGCGAAAGCTCGGGCGTCGCCGGCGGTTTGCGAGAACCCGATGAGCATGAGCGCGAAAGCCCCAAGAGCCACGGGGATCACGTGGTCCCACATCAGTCCGACGTCAGGGACAGCGAACGACGGCAGGCCGCGCGGCACGTCTCCCACCAGTGCGACCCCATGTCCACCGAGGTCGAACAGGTACGACGCCAGGAGTCCACCCACCACCAGGACGAGCGCGCCGGGCACTCGCGGGGCCATAACACGCAGACCGAAGACAACGACGAGGGCGACGGTACCGACGAGAAGGGTGGTCTTGTTGATGTCGGCAAGCGAGTTGAGCCACGAGCGCAGCGCCTGGAACGAGTTCGACCCAGAAACGTCCGTGCCGGTGATCTTGGGGAGCTCGCCGATGACGACGTCGATCGCTGCGCCGAACAGGAACCCTGTCACGACCGCCTTGGAGAGGAACTGGGCGATCCACCCCATCTTCAGGACCGCAAGGACGAGGAACAACAGCCCCGACGCGAGCGTCAACCCCGCGACGAATGACGCCACATCCGTTTCATCTGTGATGCCTGCGGCGACCACGGCGCTGGCTGCGACCGCAGCCAGACCCGAGCTCGGCCCCATCGAGATCTGTCGGCAGGTGCCGAAGACCGCGTACAGGAAGGCGCCTGCCGACGCCGCATACAGGCCGTTCTGCAAAGGGATCCCGGCGATGCCGGCGTACCCGAGATTTTTCGGCACGATCAAGGCCGCGACCGTCACTCCGGCGATCAGGTCACCGCGCAGCCACCGACGGTCATACGAACCGAGCCATCCGACGATCGGCAACCACCGTCGCGCCACTCCCGACGACGTCGCAACGCTCGCCCTCTCCACCCGCCGAGCATACTGAGCGATGACGCGACGTGGGGCCAAGTCGATCTACGTCGAGCGACGTCGGCGATCACCGAGTCTTCGCTCAGCTCGTGTACCCGAGCGTTGCGCCTTCTCAAGTGTTCGAGGAGGTCGGATCAGGGAGGCGCATCATCCGGAACGAGTTCGCCAGCCCGCCGAGTCCCGCGAGGATCGGGATCAACAGCGCCACCTGAAGGGCGAGCGGGCGAGCGTCAGTGTTGATGCGGATGATCTCGGCCTGGACATCGGCTGGTTGCCCCGCCAGCTGCTTCTCGAGTTGGGTGTTGGACATCAGCTCTGCGTCGTCCTCGAGGGCGGTCGAGACCGTCTGCTGCTGGCTGGTGGTGAGTACCGGGCTGTTGTCTGACATGTGGGTGAAGGCGGCGGAAAGGGTTGCCAGCATGATCGCGCCGGCGAACGCGAGGCCGAATGACAGCCCGAACGAGCCTGCTGCCGAGTTCACCCCAGCGGCCTCGCTGACCCGATCCTCCGAGATCGGTGAGAGTGTGTAGTTGTTGAGCTGGGAGACCAGAAGGCCCAGTCCGGTTCCTGCAACCACGAGCGGTACAGCGAGCGCCCACCCGGTCGATGCCCTCGGCACAATCGGGAGGAGCAGCGCTAGCCCGATCGTGAGCCCGAGGAATCCCGCTCGGATGATGGCGGAAGGTCGCCGACGGCCCGCCCTCTTGCCGGCCAGAATGGCCACTCCGAACATGGTCAGGGACAGCGGCGCCAATGAGAGGCCCGCCTCCATCGCGTTGTACTCCAGCACCATCTGCAGGTAGATGGGCAGCACGATCATCGTGCCCCCCAGCGCGATCTGCTGGAGTAGCTGGCCCGACACGCCGTACCGGAAGAGCTGGGAGCGGAACAGGTCCGGGTCGAGCAGAGTCGCCTTTCCCTCCCGCTTGCGGCGCCGCAGCCAGTAGACGAGTCCGGCGAGCGCTGCCACGCCGACGACCATCAACTCGGCGACGAGGTCACCGCCTTCTTGCCAGACCAAGATCCCCAGGACCAGTCCTCCCATACCGACGGCGGACAGAATCGAACCGATGATGTCGACCTGCCGGGAACCGGTGTAAGGGACATCCTGGACGAGCTTGATCCCGGAGAGCACGATCGCGATCGTCACGACTTCGAGACCGAATGCAACCCGCCACGACAGGTAGGTCGTGATGAACCCGCCGAGCAGCGGCCCGACTGCGGCTGCGACCGCCGCCGCGGCGCCCACCATCGCGTACACCTTCTTTTGCGCCGTCCCGGCGAAGTTGCCGTGGATGAGCGACTGCATCGCCGGCAGCAGCAGCGACGCACCGATGCCGCCGACGATGGCCCAGAACACGATGACCGCGGTAAGTCCTTGAGCCACCGTCATCGCGGACGCACCTACGGCGTACCCGCACAGCCCCAACACATAGGCGCGTTTGCGCCCGATCAGGTCCCCCACTTTGCTGCCGATCAGGATGAACGCCGCCGACACCAAGGCTTCGAGGGAGATCGCCGACTGCACTCCACTCACGGTCGTGCCCAGATCCTTGACCACGGCGGAGATCGACACGTTCATGATCGACGTATCGACCACGAGGACGAACATCGCCATGGCCAGCAACAGGGCCAGGCGACGGTTGAGCGGAGCCTCCTCCACGGGAGTCACAGCATCCGGCGTCTCGTCCACGTCACCCACCAATCAAGCCGGCAATTCGGGGTTCGGGCGTCCCGATCGTCATCTCTCTCGAGCCCGCGAGAATTCTCTTTACGCCGCGACGGTGCCGCGCCGATCCGGAAACTCGCCCGGTCGCCGCCCGCGATTTCCGCCAAGTCAGCGCACCTGATCTCGTAGGCTGAGGGACAAGTCGAACCCTGGATTCCCGACATAGG
This sequence comes from uncultured Actinomycetota bacterium, assembly GCA_963820035.1. Classification (GTDB taxonomy): domain Bacteria; phylum Actinomycetota; class Actinomycetes; order Propionibacteriales; family Nocardioidaceae; genus JAWWPG01. The sequence goes on from CAWFYK010000003.1 coordinate 71,188, forward strand.
AGTTCAGGACAACGTGGAGGTGGCATCGATGCAACTGGCGGCAGACTACCCGTTCCTCAGCGTGTTCTGGACGATGCTCGTCTTCTTCTTCTGGGTCATCTGGATCTGGCTGCTGATTACGGTCTTCGCAGACGTGTTCCGCCGCCACGACCTCTCCGGCTGGGGCAAGGCCGGGTGGCTGATCTTCGTGATCGTTCTGCCGTATCTCGGCGTCTTCATCTACTTCATCACCCAGGGCGGCAAGATGTCCCAGCGCAACGTCAAGGAATCTCAGGCGGCGCAAGCACAGTTCGACGACTACGTGAAGTCCGTCGCTGGGGGCTCCTCCAGCGCCGCGGCGGAGATCGAACGAGCCCACAAGCTGCTCACCGACGGAGCCATCACCCAGGCTGAGTTCGACGCCATCAAGGCCAAAGCGCTGAGCTAGGCCCCAACCTGGTGTGATCAGACCTCGGGCAGCAGACGGTCAGGGCATTGCCCTGAGCCGGGCGGCCTGACCAGCGCCCCACCATGCTCAGCGCACGGTGAAGCTGGTCGAGCCCACGCTGTCGTACTTGTCGGTCAGCAGGTAGTGGACCGTGTAGTGGCCCGGCGGTAGCGGCCAGGGCTTGCCCTGCTGGTCGCGGCCGAACACGATCTCTCCGTGGGTGCTGGGCGGAAGGGCTCCTGAGTTGTGACCCCCGGTATAGGCCCACACAAGATAACTGTCCTTCGATGGGTCGGCTGCGTCGGCGCGATAGACCGCCACCCAGTCCCACCGATTGGCCGGCCCGTCGGACCAGCTCACGGTGATGGGCTGCCCAGCTGAGTAGGTCGACGCATCGGTGGTCAGCTGGACATGAGCCGCCGGATCTCGCACGGTGAGCCAGTTGGTCGCGATGACGGCGTCGTCCGGGCCGACGAGCTGGACTCGGTAGGACCCAGGATCGAGCCTCGTCGTGTTCACCTCCAGGGTGCCCGATGATCCGGTCACCGGGTACGACGCGGTGGAGGGGCCGATCAGTTTCACCCGGCCAACGCCCACCCCGGCCGGCAATCGGAAGGTAACCGTGACGGGGTCGCCGCGGGTCGCAAGGCGGCTCGACAACGAGACGGTTGTCGGAATGGGGACGGGATGGACGTCAAGCTGCGTAAGGACGGCGCGATGGTCGGAGGTCCACCTCGGGTAGCCGCGATCGACGCCTGGCCCGCCCCGCTCGCCGACGACCTGACTACTGACGACGTCGACCGGGCCCCCGACGTACGCAAAGTCGATACGACGCGGCGTCCCGTTGCTGCCGGCGACTCCGCCCCAGGTGTTGCCCGGGTTCGTTACCGGGTTCGGGTGCCCCTCTCGGTAGGCGTCATGGAGTCCGGCCGACATCAGTGCCTCACTCACCGGCCAGTCGACCGGGCCGACACCGCCGTGCTGAGGGGCGGTCTGTGCCGTCCAGTCCAGGTGCGACGGCTCGTTGAGATCTCCGGTCAGCAGCACCGGCCAGCCCTCGGCGAGCAGGTGTGTGGCCGATGGAAGCAGCGTGCGGATCGTCGCCAGCCGGACCTGCTTCTCGGTGGCCAGGACATCAGCGACAGGTACACCACGGTTCAGTCGGTTCGGCCCGTCCTGGACGTAGTCGAGGTGGGTGTTGATGAGCGCGACGGCCTGGCCGGGGCGGACCTCGATGAAGGCGTAGAGGCCGTGTGCCCCGGACGGCTCGAGGATCGGGTACTTCGACAGGATCTGGAGACCCACGTCGTAGTAGGGATACCCTGCCGCGGCGGCGATCTCCGGGAGCCGGTTGTAGGACTCCAGGACTCCGACCACATCGGCGTGGACGTCGGCCATCACCGCGTCGGTGGCCGGTGTCCCGCCGTACTCCACATTGAAGACGAGAACCGAGAGCGACATGGGTCTCGCCGGGCTGACGGATCCGACGGGGGCCACCGAGGGCGTCTGGGTGGTCGAGTCCGTCGTGTCGGTGCAACCCATGACGACGCCCACCCAGAGCGCCACTGAAGCGGTCAGGAGAGTCGAGGTGAGGCGTCCCATGGCGGCCACCGTTCTGACGAGGGACTGAACGACGAGTCAGCCTCACGATAGAAGAAATCGCCCCGCCGTGTCATGAGACGACCTGGGCGACTCTCCGGGGCGTGCGAGCCGCCGAAAAATGGGCTGGGCAGAGTGGGACAAAACGTTAGAGTGATGAGCAGGCGCGAAGGAGACCGCATGTCCTCTGACACCAACGTCGACGTACCGGACCTACCCGATCACATCGATGCTGCCGTCTTGAAGATAGCGGGCGTGGTCGTGATCGGCGCCATCATGTCGATCCTTGACATCACGGTCGTCAACGTCGCACTCCCGACCTTCCAGACCGTTTTCGGCAGTCCCGCCCATCCGATCGCCTACTCGACGGTCGCCTGGTCGGTCACGGCCTACACCCTCGCCCTGGCCACAGTGATCCCGATGACCGGCTGGGCCGCCGACCGGTTCGGCACCAAACGGCTCTACATGACGGCGATAGCCCTGTTCGTCACAGGTTCGGTGCTCTGTGCGACCGCGTGGAGCATCGGCGCCCTGATTGGCTTCCGGGTGTTGCAGGGTCTCGGTGGCGGCATGCTGATGCCGCTGGGTATGACGATCATGACGCGTGCAGCGGGCCCCCACCGGATTGGTCGGCTGATGGCCATCCTCGGTGTGCCGATGCTGATCGGCCCGATCCTCGGCCCGATCCTGGGCGGTTGGCTGATCCAGGTCGCCAGCTGGCACTGGATCTTCCTGATCAACGCGCCGATCGGCCTGGTCGCGATCATCTACGCCTGGCGGGTCCTACCCCGGGACACCCCGGAACCCTCCGAGTCCTTCGACTTCCTCGGCATGGCGCTGATGTCGCCGGGGCTGGCGCTGTTCCTGTTCGGTGTGTCGTCCATCCCCAGCGAAGGGACCGCCACGGCGCCCCGGGTCTGGGTTTCGATGCTGTTGGGCGCCTCGCTGATGGTGCTGTTCGTCTTCCACTCCTTCCGCCCCGAGCATCCGCTCCTCGACCTGCGGCTGTTCAAGAACCGCAACCTCACGGTCACGGTCGTCACGATGTTTCTGTTCGCCGCAGCGTTCTTCGGCGGACTGCTGCTGGTGCCGACGTACTTCCAGGAGGTCCGCGGAGAGTCGACCTTGCACGCCGGGCTGCTCGTCGCCCCGCAGGGCATCGGGGCGATGCTCACGATGCCACTGGCTGGATCCCAGGTGGACAAACATCCCATCGGCCGGATCGTGCCCTTCGGCCTGGTCTTCATCCTGATCGGCATGTTCGGACTCACCCAGCTGACCGCCACCACGCCGTACCCGGTGATCATCACGGAGCTGTTCGTGATGGGACTCGGGATGGGCGCAACCATGATGCCGTTGTTCACCTCTGCTCTGAAGACCCTGAAAGCCCATGAGGTTGCCCGCGGCTCGACCCTTCTCAACATCAACCAGCAGATCGCCAGCTCGGTCGGCGTGGCCGTCATGTCGGTGCTGCTCACCGACCATCTCCAGGCATCGAAGCTCGCCGGCCCCGCGATGGCCTCGCTGCACGACCCCGCCTTGGCGGCGAAGATCCCAGCCGCCGCGATCGCCAAGGGGCTGGAGGATGCAGCCAACGCTTTCGCCCAGACCTACTGGGTCGCCTGGGTGCTGGTGCTCCTGACACTGATCCCGGCACTGATGTTGCCGCGCAAGCGGGAGGAGACGCACCTGCTCGAAGACGAAGGCGTCCCGCCCGCCGTGATCCACTGACCGTTCCGCAAGGGACCGGGAGCGACAAAGGGAAAGTCAGGACGTCTACCCCTTGTGTTCGAGCCGTCAGATCGCACCTCGGCCAGGCGTTTGACCTGCGTCCCCCACTCCTGTGTCGGATCCTTGCATCGGCGTCCGCGCGCGGATCCGGAGCTCGGCCCGGAGCCCGCCAAGCGGGCTCGCCGCGAGGGTGACGTCTCCGCCGTGGGTGCGGGCGACAGAGCGAGCGATCGCAAGCCCGAGTCCGGCTCCCCCCTGGTCCCGGGTGCGGGCGTCGTCGAGACGCACCCACCTCTCGAAGACCCTCTCGCGCTCGTCCGGCGGTATCCCGGAGCCGTCATCATCGACGGTCACGACGATGTCACCGCCAACTGCCTCAGCGCTGACCGCGACCTCGTGGCGTGCGTGTCTGTTGGCGTTGGAGACCAGGTTGTCGACAGCACGTCGAAGTGCCTGCTCGTCAGCCTCGGCCCACAGCCCAGCGGCTGGCAGGTCGAGTACGACGCCGACGTCGACGAGCTGACGACGGACGCTCACCCCCGAGTCGAGCCTGGCCAACAACAGCATGTCGTCCGCGAGCTGGCCCACTCGTTCGACATCCTCGAGCACGTCGGAGGCGACTGTCGCCCACTCGGCGGCATCGGTGGGAGTTGCGAGCGCCACCTCGAGCTGGGCCCGGATGGCGGCGATGGGTGAGCGGAGCTCGTGGGCCGCATCCGCGACGAACGCGCGCTGTTGCTCCGCCGAACCGTGCAGGCGCTCGAGCATCTGGTTCAGCGTCTCGGCAAGGCGGGCGAGCTCGTCGCCGCTCGGGGGGACCGGGAGAAGTGGGGCGGTCCGGCCGCGGGTGTCGGCGACCTCGTCCGCGGCCATTCGGAGCTGGTCGACAGGTCGAAGAGCCGAGCTCACTGCGAGCCAGGTCGCCACCCCCGCGGCCAGCAGGACGATCGGCACGGCGATGGCAAGCGTCCGGAAGAGCGCCGCGAGGGTCGCTCGGACGTCACTGAAGGGAACTGCGGTGATCACCGTCACGAGCTGTCCGTTCAGATGGGCGGACGTGACCATGACCCGGAAAGGCACCGGTCCAAGTGCGGTCTCTGTCGTCGTGAACGGCTGACCGGACTGGTGCATGGCGATCTCCGACAGCGGGAGAAGGGGCACCAGCCGACTCGCCGATGGCGAGGCGGCCCGCGGGTTCCCGCCCGAGTCGAGGATCTGCGCGAGAACCGGCTGGCCCGCAGGGACGGGGAGCGGGTCTGGGACCTGACCCGAGCCGATGAGGGTGTTGATCGTCGCCGACTCGGCGCGCACGTTGGCGTCGACGGCGTCCAGGCGGTTGTGGAAGAAGAGAACCCCAAGGGCCGCCGCCCCGCTCGTGAGACCCAGGGCGAGGACGACCGTGGCGATGATCGTCAGCCGCAATGTGAGCGAGCGCGCCGACCACCAGTCACTCAGTCGCCGCCTCATGAGGGATGCAGGCGGTACCCGACTCCGCGAACGGTCTGCACTGACTCGCGTCCCAGCTTCCGACGGAGGTAACCGGCATACACCTCGACCGCGTTGGCCTCGGTCCCTGGGTTGCTGAACACATGCTCGAGCAACTCCGTCTTGCTGACAACGCGACCGCGGCGACGCATGAGGTACTCGAGCATGGCGAACTCCCGGCTCGTCAGGTCGACGGGCGTGCCGGCCCTGGTGACCGTGTGCCCGACCGGATCCAACTGCAGATCGCCCGCCGTCAACACGGTGGGACGCGCGGTCGTGACGCCGCGTCGGAGAAGCGCCCTCAGGTGAGCCAGCAGGACGACGAAAGCGACCGGCTTGGTCACGTAGTCGTCGGCCCCGAGGTCCAGTCCGTCCGCTTCGTCGTTCTCGCCGTCCTTGGCCGAGAGGACGAGAATCGGCGTCCAGACCTGCTTCGCCCGCAGTCGGCGGATCACCTCGTAGCCGGAGAGCACGGGGAGCATGATGTCGAGCAGGATGGCGTCATATGACGTCTCGAGCGCTCGACGCAACGCCGATCCGCCATCATGGGCCACGTCGACCTCGAAGCCTGCGTGCCCGAACCCCTTGGCGAGCGCAGCCGCCATCCGCTGCTCGTCCTCGACGACCAACAGCCGCATCGCCCACCTCCTCCCATCACGCTAGGCCGCGCGCGTGTGAATCCCCTAAACGGGGTTCCTGAGTGCCTGCTGAGCCCGTGGACGTGAAAGTTGGGGTTTCGGTCCCCACCCACGCATGGTGGGGGCATGACACCGATGCCGAGATCGCGCCGGCTCCGCTGGGCAGTACCCGCACTCGTCGCTGCCGCGGTGGCAGCGGCGGCCATCACGACGAACAGCGCGGGCGCCTCCGGCCAGCCGAAGCTCCCACCGAAGACGGCCGCCCAGCTCCTCGCCGCGGTGGAACAGGTCCACACCACCCATCTGTCAGGCACGATCGTTGAGACCGCCAAGCTCGGACTGCCCAGTCTTCCCGGCGCGGATGCTGCCGGGGGTGGCACGTCTCTCCAGACCCTCCTCGTCGGCTCGCACACGATGCGGATCTGGTACGGCGGACCCAGTCAGCAGCGGATCGCCATCCTCGCGCCGATGGCCGAGCGCGACGTCATACACAACGGCAAGGACCTCTGGACCTACACGTCCACCACCAATGCGGTCACCCACTCGACAGTCCGGCTTGGCGCGCCGAACTCCGACCCCAGGACGTCAGAGCTCACTCCGCAGCAGGCTGCCGAGCAGGCGCTCAAGGCCATCGACCCCAGCACGCGCGTAACTGTCGACAGCACAGCCCGTGTCGCCGGACGAGCTGCCTATCAGCTTGATCTCGTGCCGCGTGACTCTCGGTCGCTTGTCGGAAGCGTGCGCATCGCCATCGACGCCGTGACCTCGATGCCCCTCCGGGTTGAGATCTACGCAGCCGGGGCAACCACGCCGGCCATCCAAGTCGGGTTCACCGACATCAGCTTCAGCGCACCCAACGCATCGGTGTTCCGCTTCGTCCCGCCGGCGGCTGCGACGGTGACGGAGCAACCGCTCGGCTCAGTGGGCATGCCCGGGCGTTCGCAGCAGCCGACGCCTCACCGCGGGGCCACGGCCAGTGGTGACAAGCCAGTCACCCTTGGCAAGGGATGGACGACGGTGGTGAAGATCCCAGCGAGCGGCCAGGTGGCCGGGGCCAACTCCCAGCTTCTCGACCGGCTGGCGAAGCCGGTCCCGGGTGGCCGGCTCATCACGACCCCCCTCCTCTCGGTTCTCATCGGCAAAGACGGCTTCGTCTACGTCGGCCCGGTGAACGGCGCGACCATCCAGCAGGTCGCCGCCACCGGTCACGGACTATGACGGAACTCGCCACCAGAGTGCCCGACAACCGAGCGGCCGACGTCGAGCAGCTTGCCATCCGTACTGACGGGCTGACCCGGCGATTCGGCAAGCAGACAGCCGTCCAGGATGTCGATCTCAACGTCCCGCGTGGAGCCGTCTACGGCTTCCTCGGCCCGAACGGCTCGGGCAAGACGACTACCATCCGGATGCTGCTCGGCCTGATGTCCCCGCACGCGGGCCGGGTCGACATCCTGGGCGCGACGATGCCCCGCGCCGCCCCCGATGTGCTGCCCCGAGTCGGAACGCTCGTCGAGGGCCCAGCGTTCCATCCCTACCTCTCAGGTCGCGACAACCTGCGCCGTCTCGATGCCTTCGACGCCAGCACGGACCCGGCGACCGGCACCGCACGGATCGCAGCCGCACTCGACCGCGTTGGTCTCGCCCCGGCCGCGGCCAAGAAGTACCGACGCTACTCGCTGGGCATGAAGCAACGACTCGGACTCGCAGCCTGCCTGCTCCGCCCGCGCGACCTGCTGATCCTCGACGAGCCGACAAACGGCCTCGACCCGCAGGGCACGAGGGAGGTTCGGACGCTCGTCCGGGATCTCGCAGCCGACGGCACCACCGTCCTCATCTCAAGTCATCTGCTGGCGGAGATCGAGCAGATCGCCACCCACGTGGGGATCATGAGCGCCGGCCGACTCCTCAAACAAGGCCGCCTCAACGACGTGCTCGCTGAGACGAGCGTCACGGTCGAGGTCCGGACGCCTCGCTCGGCCGAGGCCGCCCGGGTCCTCGAGAGACTCGGGCTCACCGTCACCGACGTCTCCGTCGAAACCGTCACGGCGAGCCTGGACGGGCTCGCTCCGGAGGATGTGAACGCCGGTCTGGTGACGGCCGGGGTGCCGGTCCGCGGCTTCACCGTGGAGAGGCCCGCCCTCGAGGACCTCTTCGTCCAACTGACCGGGGAGGGTTTCGATGGCGTCCGCTGAGCTGGCGGCCCCGGCAGTCGCCTATCACCCGAACCAGCCGGGTGTCTGGGGCCGTCAGCTCGGCAGCGAACTGCGGCTCGTCTTCGGGCGCCGACGCAATCTGGCGATGCTCGTCCTGCTCGCCGCCATTCCGATCTTCATCGGAATCGCCGTCAAGGTGTCCACGCCGCAGGCCGGCGACGGGCCCCCCTTCATCAGCCAGCTCACGGGCAACGGGTTGTTCCTCGCCTTCACCGCCCTGGCGGTCTGCCTCCCCGTCTTCCTGCCACTCGCGGTCGCCGTCGTAGCCGGTGATGCGGTGGCGGGTGAAGCCGCTGGCGGAACGCTGCGCTACTTGCTCTCGATCCCCGTCTCGCGGACTCGGCTGCTCACGATCAAGACCGTCGGTGTCCTCGCCTACCTTGCCGCGGGCGTCCTGCTCGTAACCGTCGTCGGCCTGGTGATGGGCGCCGCCCTCTTCGGCACCCATGGCGTGACGCTGCTCTCCGGCGACACCGTATCCATCGGCAACGGCCTTGGCAGGGCTGCGGCAATCGCGGCCTACGTCTTCATCGACCTCGTTGGGCTGGCCGCCATCGGGCTCTTCTTCTCGACCCTCACCGAGGTGCCGGTCGGGGCGATGGCAGCCACCGTCGTGTCGGCCATCGCCTTCGCGGTGCTCGACTCCGTGCCCCAGCTCGGCGCGTTGCGGACGGTGCTGCTCACCCACCACTGGCTCGACTTCGGCGAGCTGCTCCGAACCAGCCCGGATACCCAGTCCCTGTTGAGGTGGAGCCTGCTCCCGCTTGCATATGCGGCCATCTTCATGTCCGCCGCTTGGACGCGGATCAACACGGCCGACGTGAGCGGCTGACCTTCGCAGCTTGGCAGGGTCAGCTGCTCGTCGGATTCGATGGGGCGCCGGCAAGCGCGTTGACCTCAGCTCAGAGAGATGGCCGCGTCTGGCTCGGCGACGAGGAAGGTGAACGACTCCTCGAGGTAGAGATGGACCGTGTCAGCGTCGTGGTGGCTGTAGCCGATTGAGATGTCCTGACCGACGTCGAGGAGGAAGTCGTCACCGCGCTGACTGACCACGAGAGCGCCGGAGAGTCCGAGCGAGCGGATGATGCCCTGGGAATCCACACCCAGGATCCTGTTGATGTGGTCCATCAACGGGTATCCGCCGTGCTCGGCCGTCGCGACGATGTCGGTGTATCGATCGGGGCTGATCGCAAGCGCGTAGGGGCCCCCGATGCCGCTCTGCTGCAGGCGGTCGACCGCGACGGCGACAATGCCCGGGTATCGGGTGCAGTCGTCGCCGAGTTCGGTGACGGGGTACGGCGAGGATTCGGCGATGCCGCCGATGCCCGCTGCCGGCCAGCCGTGCAGGACCGCGCGGTTCTCCAGCTCGGCGGTCACCCGCGCGGCGCGAGCGAGATCGTCCAGCCCAGGGTCGCGCCTTCCCCTCTGGATGTCGTCGATCTCGGAGCGGGCGACCGTGAACGGCACGCGGAACTCCACGAGTGGCAGCACGCGACGCCGACGTACCACCATGTCCGCGGGATCGAGACCGGTCGGCGGACCGTCGAGCGCCTCAGTGCGGCCCAGCGACAAGGCGTCGTGCCGCCAGCCGCCAGGCCCGACCCAGTCCGCCAGCCGCCGGGCGGCGAGGAGTGGGGTTAGTCGCTCCTTAGCCTCGGCATCGACAGTCTTCCATGCGCCCTCTGTGATGGGCGCATTGTCGCGGAGCAGATGGTTGGGCGAGGTCATGCCATGTTTCCTTTCAGGCTGCCGATGCCGAGCGAACCATGCATCCCTTGGGTGGTGACGGTGTCGTCACTGGGGTGCGCCTCGGCCTCGATCTCGTCGACGTACGACTGGGGATCCTTGTCCTCGATGTCCACCCCGGCAGTGGTCGGGTGCCGCTCAAGAAACTCCTCCAGCTCTTGGCCGAGTCGCTCGCGTAGCGCGGCTGGCGCGTTCTGCCGGAAGTCGGCGATCCCCTCGCGCTCCTCCTCGGCCATGTGCTCGTCGTTGGCCTCCCGGGCCGCCTCGACTGCCGACCACCACTGCTCGCTCGCGACGGGATGCCGCGCCGCGGCGTGCACACCGTCGCGGATCTCGTTGTGGTCGCCGATCGCGTCGAGGGTCTCCTCCTCAGGATCCTCACCGCGAAACAAGAGCTGCGGGTAGAAGATCTCCTCCTCGCCGGCGGCGTGGATATCGAGTCGGGCTGCGAGCGGATCCCAGATCTTCGAGATTGCCTCGACGTCCGGCGGCGTCGCGACACGCAGGTCGTAGAGTGCGATGAACTGCTCACGGAACCACGCATGGTCCCGCAAGATCACGTCGGTCACATCCATGCCCATACCGTAGCGAGGAACTCCCGCTGACGGCTCGACATGTCTCGTCGTCATCTCCATATCCGCTGCACCGTAGGACCCCCACACCCGCTTCGCGCTTGCGGGGATGCCGTCGGGACCACCTGGCGCAAGGGGCGCCGTGCCCGGCCGGGTGAAGCCGTTGGGTCGCGGTCATCACGGTGTGCTGCCACCGGAGCCGTCGTCCGCCCTCTCCATTCGGATCCAGCCCGACCAGCCGCGTTCGCCCATCAGCTCCTGGAGCCGCTCGACCAGAGGGTCGGCGTCGGCGGCGAACGCGTCGATCAGGGCGACGAAGGCGTCGTCGTCAAGCTCCTCGTAGTGTCGGTCGAGGTCGCCGCGCTCCGCGGCCTGCTGGGCGATCTCTGCGATCAGGTCGGCCACGGCATTCAGCCGATCCTCGTCGGGGCCGAGCTCGACGAGGTCGCCGATCAGCCGGTACAGCTGCACCGTCCTCGGATCCTCCAGCTGTCTGACCTTGTCGGCCATGAGCGCCGGGATCTCCCCCGGCCAGCGGGCGGCCATCAGGATCCAGCCGTCGCGTTCACCCTCGACCAGCGCCTCCGGCACGCCACGGGCGCGCAACTCGTCGAGATAGGCGACCACCTCGTCAGGCAGCGAGAGGCTGTCACCGGCGGCGAGCCTCGCGATCTGGCGTCGGTGCGCCTGGCGGTCGCGGATCTCGCGACGCAGGCGACGATCGATCTCAGCCACCGCCACCGCGAACTCGTCCGCATCGGCCGCCAACAGCTCCTGCACCCGAGCCAACGGCACGCCGGCCTCGGCGAGAGTCCGAATCTTGGTCAGCTCGATGACGGCCCTGGCGTCATACCGCCGGTAGCCGGAGTGGTCACGCTCGGGCTCGGGCAACAGGCCCTTGGCGTGGTAGTGCCGGACGGCGCGCACCGTGACCCCGGCGTACGACGCGAGCTGGCTGATGGTCAGCATGAGGACACGTCACCTCCGATCACGCGGGCCGGACACCATGCCCGATCTTCTTCCGTACGTCGCGGTTGAGCGATGCCCTTCCCTTGTCCACGTAGGAATACGCAGGGGCGTCGCGCAGGCGTTCGTCGCAGAACGCAGCCACATCGTCGCCGGTGACGTCCAGCGCATTCCTGCCCGCGGCCGCACTGGTCTCGAACAGGGCCAGCACGTCCTGCAAGACCGCGATCGTGACCATACCGTCGCCGGTAGTGAACTTCCACAAGTATGGCTTGATCTCGCCGTAGACGATCCGGTAGTCGCGTGGCAGGGCATCGGCTCGCGCCTCCATGCTCCTCCACTCCTTCTTCTCTCCGGTGACCTTGCTCCAGAAGCTGCTCATGTGTCTTCTCCTTCGGTGGGGTGATTCGGCGATCAGGCGATCTTGCGGTGGTAGGTGAGCATGGCAAGGGCGTAGGCGACGATGAGGATGCCGAGGGACCAGGCGAGGGCGATCCAGAGGTCGTGGCCGACGGGCTGTTGGGTGAGGAGGTTGCGGATGGTGTTCACGATGGATGTGACCGGCTGGTTGTCGGCGAAGGCGCGCACCGGGCCGGGCATGGTGTCGGTGGGCACGAACGCGGAGCTGATGAACGGCAGGAAGATCAGCGGGTAGGAGAACGCGCCGGCGCCCTCGGCGGTGTGAGCGGACAGGCCCGCGATCACCGCGATCCACGTCATCGCCAAGGTGAACAGCACCAGGAGGGCGGCCACCGCGAGCCAGGCGAGTACACCCGCCCCCGAGCGGAATCCCATCAGGAGGGCGACACCGACCACGATCACCAGCGAGATGAGGTTCGCTGCGAGAGAGGTGAGCACGTGTGCCCACAACACGCTCGGGCGGGCGATCGGCATGGACTGGAAACGCTCGAAGATGCCGCTGGCCAGGTCTGTGAAGAGCCGGACGGCGGTGTAGGCGATCCCGGACGCGATCGTGATCAGCAAGATCCCGGGCAGCAGGTAGTTCACATAGCTGGTCGTGCCGGTGTTGATCGCGCCGCCGAACACATAGACGAACAGCAGCATCATGGCGATCGGCATCACGGCTGTCGTGATGATGGTGTCGAGGCTGCGTGTCACGTGGCGCATCATCCGCCCGGTGAGAACGGCAGTGTCGCCGAGGTAGTGCGTGGTCATCGTGCTTCCTTGGTCGTCAATGAGTCAGCGGGGTGGTCGGGGTCCGTGGTGGCCGGGCGGCCGCCGTCGCCGACGACCGCCATGAAGACGTCCTCCAGCGTCGGCTGCCTCTCGACGTACTCGACTTCGACCGGCGGCAGGAGCCGTTTCAGGTCGGCGAGAGTGCCGTTGGCGATGATCCGCCCCTGATGAAGGATTGCGATCCGGTCTGCGAGCTGTTCGGCCTCGTCGAGGTATTGGGTCGTGAGCAACACCGTGGTGCCCCTCCCGGCAAGCTGCTTGACCAGCTGCCACACCTCGGCGCGTGCCTGCGGGTCGAGCCCGGTCGTCGGCTCGTCGAGAAAGACGACCGGCGGGCTCCCGATCAGGCTCATTGCGATGTCGAGACGGCGCCGCATCCCTCCGGAGTAGGTCGACACCCTCCGATGCGCCGCATCGGTCAGCGAGAATCGCTCCAACAGATCATCGGCGATTGCGCCCGCGCCAGCGAGATGCCGCAACCGGGCAACCAGCACCAGGTTCTCCCGGCCCGTGAGGATCTCGTCCACCGCCGCGAACTGCCCGGTAAGGCTGATCGACTTCCGGACATCCGCCGCCTCCACGGCCACGTCGAAGCCGCCCACTCTGACCGTCCCCGCATCAGCCTTCAGCAACGTCGAGAGAATCCTCACCACTGTCGTCTTACCCGCGCCGTTGGAACCCAGCAACGCGAAGATGCTGCCGCGCGTCACATCCAGATCCACGCCGCGCAGCACCTTCACCTCTTTGAACGACTTCTCCAGACCCTTGACGGAGATGGCTTGTGTTGTTGTCATACAACAAGGGTGCAACCCTGACGCTGGGTCAAGGTCAAGCGCGGCCTCTTGCCGCTGGTATGCCGATGAGCGCAGGATGCTGCGAAACATGAATGCTCATGCTGACGGTGAGTGGCGCGACTTAGAGGCTCGTTGCGTACTGGTCCGGCAGTGATGGCCAGCGCTGAGTGGCCCACTCAGACCATGTCGCGTGTCCTGGTGGGACGGGTGGAATCTGAGCAGCTCGCAGTTCTTCGTCGTCCGGCGCTTGAAACTGAGCCCGCCACTGCTCGAGTTCAACGTCGCTCATGTGGAACGTTTGATCAGGCGCAGTGGCGAACCGACTGGCGACACGCCGGCGTTGGCCTTCGTGGTCGATCGGCAGATAGATGACCCGGCTACGCGCACCGACGGCGCCAGCGATCCAGCGGAGCGCTGATCGTTCGTCCTTGCCCCAAAACCCGAAGTCGAAGACGACATGCGTGCCCAGCTCCGCGGCCCGCATGCCGAGCTGAATCAACTTGCCTTCCACGAGGTCACGCTTGTCTGGTGGGTTCTGATCGCCGAACAGCACGATCTGCCACTCGTCTGGCGTCAGCCGTAGGGCCGGCGCGGTCCTCTCCAGTTCCTTCGCCCGAGTTGTCTTTCCTGCACCGGGAAGGCCGACGATCAAGTAGACGATGGCGGGTCCGACGCGTGGCTTGGTCTGCTCGGGATGAGTGCGTGTGCACATGCGGCAGCTCCTTACGGGATAGCAGAAGTCAGGCAACGCGAAACGGCCGCCGGGGTCGAAGACGAGCATGGCCGATGCCCATGCGTCTGTCACGGGGGACCAGCGTCCTAACAGGACGCCGGCCCTTCCCCGGTCGGCTGGCACCTGCCATCGTGAGGCATGCCCACCCCGTCCGTGTTCACCGAGGTCGCCCGGCAGCTCGAGGAGTGGGAGGTCAGCCGCAACTGTTCCGGCTCGTTCCTGGTCACCAGGGGGGGCCAGACGGTCTTCGAGCATTCCTGCGGGTACGCAGACCGGGCGGCCGGCCTTCGGAACGGTAGCGGCACCCGATTCGGGCTCGCCTCGCTGACGAAGATGTTCACGGCTGCGACGGTCGCCCGGCTAGTCGGTGCCGGACGACTCACCTTCGACACCGCGGTGGCGGACCTGCTCCCAGAGGGTCGACGCCTTTCGACGCTGCGGCCGGACGTGACCGTGCACCACCTGCTCTGCCATAGCTCCGGGATCGCGGACTACTACGAGGAGGCGCAGGACCCGGAGCCCGAATACGCCGACCTGTGGCGGGCTCGTCCCTGCTACACGATGGAGTGTCCGGCGGACTTCCTTCCGCTCTTCGGCGACGTGCCGCCGTACCGGCCGCCGGGCGAGGTCTTTCAGTACTCAAACGCCGGCTACATCGTCCTCGGCCTCGTCATCGAAGAGGTCACCGGGTCGTCGTACATCGAGGCGGTGACGTCGGAGATCTTCCAACCCGCCGGGATGGCCGCCAGCGGGTTCTTCCGACTCGACGAGCCAGTGACCGACATGGCGCACGGCTATCTGCCGAGCGACACCCCCGATGCCTCTTGGCGGACCAACATCTACTCGATTCCCGTCGTCGGTGTGGCAGACGGCGGGGCCTTCAGCACGACCGCGGACATAGACCGTTTCCTGCGCGCATATTCCGACGGGTCGCTACTCGGCCAGCTCACTTCGACCATGTTGAAGCCGTACATGGACGTTCGCGATGGCCGCTTCGAGGGGTTTGGCGTCCACCTCTACCCAGACGGGCGGTGGGGGCACGGGGGTGGCGATCCCGGTGTCGAGGTGAACGCGAGCCACTGGCCCGACGAGGACCTGAACGTGATCGTGCTCTGCAACACCGAGGGAACGGCCGGCGACGTCCGCGACCTCCTCCGCGGGGCCGCGGCAGCGCAGAGCTGACCCGTCGGGAGACGGTGTCGCCGACCCGTTTCCCATCTGTCACGGCCGGTTGTTAGCGATGAATTCCAACACGCTGGTCTCCAGAGGGCGACCGTGAGCGTCTGGGTCACGCTCACACCGAATGCGTGCTGAGCAAGACAGCGACGTTGTTGCCAAGGCGGAGTGGGAGCGGACGTGCCGGCCACCAAGGTCAGCCAGGCGCCCGTGGCGGCGCCGATCAGCCGCGCAGGTCCTCCCACAACCGCGCAACAACGCCCTCGTAGTAGGTCGCCGGGTCGTCGACCGAGCCGACCAGATGACCCCACAGTTCGAAGGAGATCGTGCCGAAGATCGTCGTCCAGGCCATCAGCGTCCGGCCGACCAGCTCAGCCGGAGCGTCGCTTGCGCCGACCCCGAGATCGACGATCGCGCCCCGGGCACCCCTGATGGCATCCTCGAAACCCGCCGGCGCTCCAGGGGGCGGAAGCGGTGCTCGGGCGCTCCGCCGATAGGCAAAGGCGATGATCTCCACCAGGCGGACGATCACCCGAGTGGCCGGAATGATCGTGTCCTGTGGCGCCGCGTACCCCGAGACCGGTGACCCGTAGAGAAGTGCGTAGTCGTGCGGATGTTCGACGGCCCAATCCCGTACGGCGCGACAGGTCATCCGCCAGCGCGCCGCGCAGTCGGCTCGATCGGGGACGGCATCGTCGGCGGCCTCGGCAACGGCGCCAAGTTCGTCGTATGCCCTGATCAGCAGGGCTGTCAGAAGCTGGTCACGGCTGGCGAAATATCGGTAGACCGCCGAGGAGACCATGCCGACGTCCCGGGCGACGGCTCGGAGGGAGAGTTCGCCGGGCCCGCTTACGGCGAGCCTGGCCCGGGCGGCGCAGAGGATCTCCGCGGTGATCTCCTCGCGGGCGCGCTCGCGAGCGGTGCGGGCCTTCCCCGGCCCGACCGGGGCGGCGGTGACCTTGGCCTCCATAGGGACACTATGTCGCACTCGGAGAGCATGAGCAACAAACAAGAGCACTGCTCTTGCATTTCCGTTGGAACAGTGTCATGCTCAAGGCGAGAGCAGTGCTCTCCCTTATGAAAGGACCAGCCATGTCTGACCGTCACCTCGTCATCGGCGCCGGCCCCGTCGGCCGGCATGTCGCCGGACTTCTCACCGCCCGCGGCTCAGAGGTCGTTGTCGCGACCCGATCCGGTACCGACACCGAGATTCCCCAGGTCGACCATCTTCGCCTTGACGCCTCGGACCCCACCGCGCTGAGCGCGGCAGCTGAGGGTTCTTCGGTGCTGTACAACTGCGCCAACCCGACCGACTACACGACCTGGGAGACGGTCTGGCCTCCGCTGTCCGCCGCGCTCCTTGTCGCTGCAGAACGGTCTGGCGCCACGCTCGCCATCACCGGGAACCTCTATCCATACGGCCCGGTTGACGGCGCGATGCACGAGGGACTGCCCGATGCGGCGACGGACCACAAGGGCATCCTGCGTGCGCGGATGTGGGCCGAGGCCAAAGAGTTGCACGAAGCCGGCCGGATCAGGGCCCTCGAGGTTCGCGGCTCGGACTACGTCGGTACCGGCGTCGGGGACCACGGACACATCACCCGGCAGGTGCCTGGGCTGCTCGCCGGGCGACGCGCCTGGGTGATCGGACGCAAGGACCAGCCACACACCTTCACCGACGTGCTCGACACCGCCCGGCTTCTGGTGGCCGCAGCCGACGACGACTCCGCCCACGGACGGGTCTGGAACGTGCCGAGCAACGCACCACGGACCCAGGCCGAGGCGCTCACCGACGTGATGGCTGCCGCCGGACGACCGGCACCCAAGGTCTCGGCGATCCCGATGCCTGTTATGGCGGCGGGGGCGCTCGTGGTGCCGCTCCTGCGAGAGCTCAACCAGCTCGCGTACCAGTGGACCCGGCCCTACCTGCTCGACGATTCCGCGGCCCGCAGGCACTTCGCGATGGAACCTACGCCGTGGGACGAGGTCTGCCGGCGCAGCGCAGTCGTCGGGTGACTCCTCGCGCGAGCGTAGTCGATCTGAGATGGAACCGGCTCGCCGTGAGGGCTTCGACAGGGCGCACGGTACATGTCCTAGTCATCGCGGGGCGGCGCGCGATCAGATGGAACGATGCGCTAACCTCGGTAGGGATGGTTCTGCCGAGCGCTCCTCGATGTCGAAGATCGCGTGTAGCTCAGTCTCGTCTGCGGGCAGTGGGGTCAACACATCTCGTGTCGGTGGCAACGCGCACGGTACCAGCGCTGAGTGCAGGCTGCAGCCTCGCAGAGGGACGTCATATCTTCGATTGTGTCTGCTCTTGCGGGGGATTGATTTCGTTGACATAACGTGGGTATCGGTCTTCTGGGTGGCGACTCGACTCGTCTAACGCGCTCTGGACACCGCCCGAGTCCCGGCGAAGAACGGGCGCCACGGTAGGAATGAGCGCTTCGGGCGGCGATCGCTAAGTATCCGCTAGGCGCGACGAAGTCGCGAGCTCGGCAATCGCCGCCACTGGTGACTCCAGGTACATCAGAACGCCGTAACACAGCACGGCGTGTAGGTCGAGTGTGGATGCGAGGTGCGGTTCGGTCGACGGCCTGCGCGAGAGCACTAGACGGCCTCGCGCAGACTGAGCCGGGCTCGGACGCGTCAGGTTGCTGGTCGCTGTTGGGTGAACATGTCACGCATCTCGGCATCCGGTTCGATCGCGGTGACAGATACCACGTCCTGCCAGGCGAATCGCTTGCGTGCCTGACGGCTCCGACATCCAGGATGCGTGCAGGTGGCGAAGGCAGATGATCGGCGAGCTGGCGGGAGATCAGTTCCTGGCGAACGACGTTGCGGAGATTTCCCAGTCGTGCCACCAGTCGGCTCGACCAATGGAGAAGGTGCCATCGGCTGAGTTGGCCACGCTCGCGAGCGTATGCCTGATGAAGGTTGCGGGTAGGCGCCTGGTCCTCGCTCGAGCTACCACCGACGGTACGTGACCGACACCAGCCGATATGGCGTTCATTCGCGTCGGACGACATCCGAGAGCAACTGCACGATGATCTCCTGCTCGGCCTTGGCTTCGGGCGACCCGGTGCCACCGCGGCCGGTGGTCCACCTGCCGCGCACAGGGTCGAGCCGCTGTCGTTGCGACGCCCCGGGTCCGCGCTAGACTCTAGCAAGGTCTGGACGGCAGCCGAGCATAGGTTGCGGACAGCGCGATGCAACGGGGTCACACCGCCCGTGGCGTGGCGTTCGGGTCTGCGCCTGATGCGACCAGAGCCCGGATCACCGCCACTGTCCCGGGATCCCGACGAGAACGGGCGCTCATCACTGTCACGTGAAGCTGGGCGCCTGCCGGTTGCTCGCTCCTACGTCGGCACCGCAGGCGATGAGGTACTCGACAGGTCCACATCGTGCGCGAACGCGGCGACATGCAGTGCGGTGTCGTCGGCATACACTGGGTGTGATGCTGGCGTCAAAGAACTCCTCGGACGTTCAGCCACAGTCAACAAGTCCCGGCTCCGCGGCCAGCAGCGCGAGACCGCTGTCGATCACCGGACCACTGCCTGCATGAGCGTGAGCAGTATCGCTGTGCGCTCACTCATCCTTCGTGATCCCGCGCATGAAGCGAGCTCGGAGTCGAGGGCGTGCACGCGCATCCGCTCGTTGATGTCGGCAGGTTGAGTCGCGACGCGTCGGTGTTCGGCATGCTGGCATTATCCTCACGCAGATTTGGAAGTAACGAATTGGCTAATAGTCAGCCACCTTTGGATCACGAGCCGCCAAGGTCAGCGCGACGGCGAGAAGGTGGCTCCACGAGCACTTTCGTGAGGGCGGCGGCTCACCGGCATCGCTGCCGGGGTGCTGGCTCAACGATGGAGGCTGTAGTGAAATCAGTTCAACAGTCCACGCATGCCGTGCTAAGTCGCCGCCGCGTCGTCGTGGCCGGAGCGGCAGGGATGCTGTCACTCGCGACACTCACTGCGGGCGGCGCGTCGCCATGCGGCGACACATGCCACGCACTCGACACGCATCACCGGAACGGTTGCGAAGTGGCAATGCCGAGTTCGACCGAGTCGGCCGCTTCAGTGGAATCCTGCATCCGCGGGCCAAGTTCGATTGCGGAGTGCCACGCACGGCGACCGGCCAGGGGTACTCCGCCGCTCCTGTTCCATGGCGGCAAGGTGATGGGCACCAGGAGCACGGTCAATTGTCGTCACCCCCATCTTCTGGAACCTGTCGGCCACACGATGACGTCGAGCTACAAGTCGTTGATCACGACGTACCGCAAGATGTCGCGGCGGCGAGCGGGCAGCACAGCAACATCATCGACGCTGCCGCAGTACTTCGGAAGCAACGGACGGATTCGGAACCAGATCCGTCTCGCGACGCCCATCAAGACACCACGCCGCTGCCGACCAGCGCCTGCAAAGTGGCGCCAATGACACTGAACATCTACGCGGACAACTCCGGCTACAACGCCTGCCTCGACGACGCTCAGGTCACTGGCGAAACCGACGGATCGTCGCCGCGCTCGGGATGCCGTGGACTACGGCCACATCTACGTGATGTACCTGCCCAAGCATGTCGAGTCCTGCTTCAAGGCCGGGTGACGCGGACGAACAGGAACGGTTGACGATCAACCATCAGCCGAGCGCTCTCTACTGTGCGTACCACAGCCAGGACTCGAGCCACACCTCTACGCGAACATGCCCTTCCCCATCTTCGATTCCCAGGTCGGTTTCACCTGTGGTAGCGAGCCTCGTTCCCCGACGTTCAGTCGCCGAACGGGAACCTCAACGCCGACACCGAGATCAGCCCGAGCAGTCATGAGATCAGCGAAGCGATCACGGACCGTCCGGCCACGGATGGTACGACTCGAGCGGTTTCGAAAACGGTGACGAGTGCGCGTACGTCTACGGCACCGCGAGCGGTCTGCCCGGAAAGCTCTACAACCAGGTGATTGGGGGACACCGGTACCTGACCCAGGAGGAGTTCAGCAACGTGGACTTCAACTACACCGGTGGCGGGTGTCTGCAGGCCGAGTGATCGAGACAACCGAGCCGCCCTCCGCACGGCACATGAGGTGAGGGCGGTCACTTCGAAGCTCAGACCGCGCGCCGCCCACCTGACTGCGCGCGGTCTGAGCATTTCTCATGCGAGACGGAGGCTCTGCAGACCTCGGCGGAACCCGCGGGCTCACCAACACATAGTGGGGCGGTGCCTCAAGGCGTACGGAGCGTTGATGATTGCGCGGCACATGCACTGCGCGTGCCGCCCAAGCAGTGTCATGAGTCGAGGTCGGTCGGGCCCATCGCCAATGTGCTCGCGATCGGTGGTTCGTCGATGGGACTTACGTAAAGTGACGTCAACAGACTCCCTGGACAGACCTCAACCGATCGTCGCGAGATACGGCCCTCCCAGAGCAGGGGACTCCTGCCCTTCGAGCGCCCGAGCGGACGCGAAGGACTTCAGGGTGAGCGTGTCGCCAGTGCACATTCTCTGGCGGGGGCAGCTCAGGGCGAGACACCCGCATTCGCTAACAGTCGTCTTTACCAGGTCCGTATCCTGCTGCACAACCCTCCGGCAGACATGCCGGCGCACCCGCTTAAGTGCAGGCCACCACAGCCAGCTGCGGATCAGCCGGAAAGAAGGATGCGCATCATGAGTCAGGCGTTCTACTCGCACGCGAGGCTGTACGACCTCATGTTCCCCGCCGGCGGGCCTGCGGTCGACTTCTTTCGGGCCGAGGCCAATCGGCAAGGCGGGAGCGTTTTGGAACTCGGGTGCGGCACCGGGCACAAGCTGATCCCCATCGCGTCCGACGGGCATCCGTGCGTAGGCCTGGACTCCTCCTCGGACATGCTGGCTGAGGCTCAGCGTAAGGCGAAGTTGCGCGGTGTAGCGGTGGAGTGGATGCAGGGTGACATGCGGGCATTCGACCTGGGCGGCACATTCGACTTCGTGTTCATCACAGCCAATTCGCTCCTGCATCTCCACGAGGTTGAGGATCTGGTGAGCTGCTTCCGGTCAGTTCGCCGACAC
>CAWFYK010000003.1:97500-535744 GCA_963820035.1 uncultured Actinomycetota bacterium
GATCGGCGCCGGCATGTCGGTGACCACACCCCTGATGCGACTCCAGGACCCCCAACAGACCAAAGTGCTCCTCGTCACGCTGGCCGAGACGACCCCTGTCCTCGAAGCCGCCAGCCTGCAGGACGACCTCGAACGCGCTGGCATCACACCATGGGCCTGGGTCATCAACAACTCCCTCGCCGCCGCCAACCCCCAAAGCCCGCTGCTCCGCCAGCGCGCAGCCAGCGAAATTTCTGAGATCGCCAAGGTCCACCACACACTGGCCAAGCGTTACGCCGTCATCCCCGCGCTTGCCGAGGAGCCCGTCGGCTTGTCCGCGCTTCGCGAGCTCACCAACTCGAATCGACTCAGCGCGGGGGCGACACGTTGAACCGCCCGGGTCGCACCAATTCTGACGGGCCATTCCCGGCACGACCCAGATCCGCGACCATCCATCAGTGGGTCAGTTTGTATGAAAGGAAGCGGCTGCCACTTTGACGAGGCGTGTCATGTCACGTAGAGCCGGGACACCCAGCTGGCCATCTGGTGTCTCATAGTCGCGGCCAGGGAGCGCGGGCGATGCATGATGAAGCGTCGGCAGACTCTCGCACGGACAGGGCAAGTGCCCCAATAGGTCTAACAGCGCAACTGGAAGGAATGGCCACGATGATCGTCTGTATTCCCGTGGAAAGCGCCGGGAACATCGACCCACGGTGGGGTCGCGCGGACCGGCTCGCGCTGGCCGAGATCCAGGCGGGAGACATCGTGCGCTGGGAGGAAGTCGAGGTCTTGTGGAGTGTGCTGCATGACCAAGCCGGCGAGGGCTCGCACCATGCACGGGTCGTCCGATTCCTGCGCGACAACGGCGTCGAGGTCGTGGTCGCGGCGCACATGGGCGAGTCCATGGCGCGAACGCTGGCGAAGATGGGGCTACAGGTCTACCTGGGTGCCTCCGGTGACGCACGGGTCGCCGTGCAAACCCTGACGACGCATGACCCCGGCTCCCATTCGCCAGCGTGACACGCCGGAAGGGGCAGCGGCTCGATGCCCTGCCGCTCTGCCAGACCGACGGCGGGCCAGTCGCGGATGGGCTCGGCTTCAGCGCTCCCTCCAGGAGGACGTGGCGGCGTGACTTCCGAGCGACTGAGTGCGGTCACGGTCCACGCCACCCTTGCCGGCTCCCATCCGGAGATCGAACCGCCGCCGAGAACGACCCACGACCGGTGCGCGTGTCCTGACACAGTCGATGTTGCGAGCGCATCGCCAGCCGCCTCGACGGGGCCAATGGTGGGACCTTCGGCTCTGGCCGATCCAGCCGGGGCCAGGTGGACTGGGGATGTGCGAACTCACGTGCTGACCATCGCCGTACTCGCTGCAGGCCTGACCCTCGCCGGCTGCGCAAGCGGTGCCCACATGTCCGGCGCAGCTCCAACGGGGGGCGGGCCCGGCGTGCGGATGATGGGCGGCGAGGCCGGAAACCACTACTCGTCACTGACCTGCTCGGCCCCGGCATCGCTACCGGGACACACCGTGCAGGTGAGGCTCGCGGACATGGGGATGACGCACATGATGGGCGGTGTGGCTCCCATGGGCGCACACATGAGGCTGACCGCCTTCCCCACGACCGTGGCGGCTGGCCGAGTCAGCCTGGTAGCGGCGAACTTCGGCTGGCGCACGCATGAGCTCGTGATCCTTCCGCTGCCCAACGGCGCTGGTGCCGGCGAGCGGGTTCCCGGGTCGGACGGGAAGGTTTCTGAGGCGGGCAGCCTGGGCGAAGCATCCAAGTCGTGCGCCGCCGGGACAGGCGACGGCATCGCAGCGGGGACCGTCGGCTGGACCACCGTCACGTTGACCCCCGGCCACTACGAGCTGATCTGCAACCTGCGCAACCACTATGCGGACGGCATGCACCAGGAATTGGTCGTCGTCTGACACGTTCCACCTGACGTTCGCGGGCTGGACCAGCCCGATGCCGTGAGCCGGCCGACCTAGCCGTTGTTCCCCCGATCGGGTTCCCGGGTGCGGGGCGGCGCTCGGGACCCGTCACTTTCTGTCATCGGCGGAGCCCTTTCGCCCTTTCGCCCTTTCGCGATGGCTACCGCACTGAGCTGGCCGTGATGCAGGTCGGCCGGGGCCGAGCCAGATTGCACACGGTCTGCACAACTCCGGTACGCCGGCTGCACATGACGGAGGTGCACTGAATCTGAACACGAAGACAGAGAAGGAAGTGACTGCCATGAAGATCAGGGCATCACGACTCATCGCAGTCTCGGTGGCGTTGGCGGTTCTCGGCGGCGGCGCGGCCGCTGCGGTTGCAAGCCAGTCCGACGGGGCCGACCCAGGACGGTCGACCCAGTACAGCCGGGTCTGGCCCTCGACCTGCGGGGCGACGAGCACTCGCCCGAGAGCCCCCCGACGACGGGTTCACGGTCAGCGGCCTCGACCGCCTCCACCGTGCGCTCCCAACAGTGGTCGCAGACGTTCGAGCGGGGTCGGCACCAGTCGATGGACAACCACACGATGTCCCTGTGCCAGGGGCGGTACGACGGGCACACCGGCTTCCGGTCGTCGTACACCGCAGCAAGGCACCTTGTCATGGGAGCCGACAGCCACCCGTCGTGGGGCATCAACCACCGGCGGAGCAGCCACCACGGTGACCATGTCAGAGAGCCCCAGGGCGACCATCACGGCGACCATCGTCATGGTCGGTGTGACCGGTAGCCAGCACCTGTGCCGCGTGGCCCTTCGGTCGTTTTATCGCTTTCGGCAGCAGACGTCGCCCACGAGCTGCGCACCCCTGTGACGATCCTGCGCGGCCAGATCGAGCAGATCCTCGACGGAATCGCCGAGCCGACCACCGAGCGAATCGTCTCGCTCCACGAGGAGGTCCTGCGACTCGAGCGGCTCACCGAGGACCTGGCCACCTTGTCAACAGCGGACGCCGCCGGAATGTCCCTGCACGTCGAGCCAGTCGACCTGAGCACTGTGACGGCCGACGTGGTGCACGCGATGCATGCGCAGTTCGACGACGCCGAGATCGTGGTCAGCTCCGACCTTCAGCCAAGGGCCGTCGTCAACGGCGACGGCGCCCGCGTCGCGCAGGTGATCACGAACCTACTGACCAACGCCGTCACGTTCACCCCGCCATCCGGCAACATCAACGTGGGGCTGCACGACACGGGATGGCAGATCGAGCTCACCGTCGCTGACACCGGGACAGGGATACCAGCCGACGAGCTGCCTCACGTCTTCGATCGATTCTGGCGCGGCCGTGGCGCCGGAGCCCGCAGTGGCAGCGGGATCGGGCTGGCTGTGGTTTCAGTCCTTGGTCGACGCACACGGCGGAACCGTCACCGCCGGCTCGTCCGAGTCCGGCGGCAGTAAGTTCACCGTCGCGTTGCCCCGAGGTGGCTCCATCACTCCTGCGCGCGATCACCCACCCGAGAGTCGGCCCTCGTGAGAACCGACGGGACCTTTCCACATGTCAAGAGCAGATCGCCAGTCCGCAGCAAGGGGAACGGGAGGTCGCAGGTGCGCAGTAGCGTCCTCATCGTCGAAGACGAACGCAAGATCCGCGATCTTCTGCGCTCCTACCTGGAGCACGAAGGGTTAGCCGTGCTGACCACCTGGTCAGGCGCAGAGACGATCACGCTCACTCGCGACGCAACACCGGACCTGCTCGTGCTCGACCTCGGGCTGCCAGACGCCACCGGTCAAGACGTCGTCCGTGAGGTCCGCACCTTCTCGTCCATCCCGATCCTCATCCTCACCGCCCGAGACGACACCTGCGAACGCATCCACTGCCTGGAACTCGGAGCCGACGACTATGTCACCAAGCCGTTCAGCCCGCGAGAGGTGGCGCTGCGAGTGCGCGCCATTCTGCGACGACTCCATGCCGGCGACCCCGAGGACGACGCCGCCTCATACGGAGAGGGAGAGCTCATCCTCGACGAACCGCGGCGGCAGGCAACACCAACCAGAACACGGCTCAATGATCGCTGGGCGCACTCGCGAGGACTCAACGACGAGAACTCAGTTCCGACCTGACCCGCGCGTCACTCGGGACGTTTCGCCTGCAACTTCAACCAGGTGCCTGGTCACCGGTCGGAGACGGCGTAGTGGTGGGCCTCGGGTGAAGCGAGGCGCCGAGGCACGTCGAGGTTGACGACGACACGGCAGCCCGGGTCGCCCAGCGCGATGCGCTCCTCAAGCAGCACCGAGGCACCCTCTTCGCTGTTGCGGGCAGCAATCCCTCCGAACACGCTGGAGGTCATCCGGCACAGCGACGGCGCCCGCACTACCGCCCCCCCAAAGGGGCACCGGTCATTGAGCAGCACGATCCGTTCGGGGGTGGCCTCCAGGACGCGGAAACCCCCGTCGATGGCGTGCTTGAGTCGCACGTAGCAGCGTCCCATCTCCTCCGGCGTCAGCTGTCCCACAACGGCCTCAGCACGCCGGAACTCCTCCTCCATCCGGCCGCCCACATCGGCGCCGACCTGCGCCACCGCAGCATCCGCGGCATCCTGGCCGTGTTGAGTCTCGATCGCTTGCGCTAGTTGGACAACGAGTGCACGCAGGAACGACTCCTTGCCGAATCCTCCCCCCGGCAACGCTTCCTCCGGCATCGGCAACGCGTTCGAACGGTTAGTCGGCGGGTCGTGGTCGACCGTTCCCGGCCGTGTGACGGGGAGGCTCATCGACACAACCATCCCCTCACCGGTCCGCTGACGGCCCTCCAGGGTCGGCGCCAACGTGCGCATGAGCGGCACTCCACGCCCAGACTCGGGCACCGCCGAAAGGTCGATGAAGTCCTGATCCTGCCCGACGGCGCCCTGCTCGGGTCCAGGCCTTCCTGCGCTGCGTGCGCCCGCGCCTAGCAGCAGGTCGTCCGGGCGTGCTGGTCCAACGAGCAGCGCGGGATCGAACCCTTGCCCCATGTCGTAGACCGACAACCTGGGATGGCGACCGCGCCATGTCAGCGAGACCCAAACCGGACCTGCGGTGTGCCGCACGGCGTTGCCGACGGCCTCTGCGATCAGCAGCTCAGCCGAGTCGAGGTCGCTGCCCGGCTCACCGTGCCGTCTCAGGTATCCCACCAGAGCTTGGCGCAGGGGTTGAAGCTCCTCCGGCGCATCCGCCGGGAGGTACCAGTCCATCGGGTCAGTCTCTCACCCTAGCGAGGCGCCGTGTCATGTGGCGTGGAGATACCGCCACGTCGTGTTCTTGACGGACGAAGACAGCGCGGCTCGATGCGCGGTTCGAAAGGTGATCCGCGAGGACTGACCGGAGGTGCGCTGCCGTCGAGTAGCGCTACTCAGGTTGTTTCTCCTCGATGTCGGCTTTGGGAGCGCTGCAGTATGTCCGGATATCCCGGTCCGAGGATGACGACGCGGGGCATGTGTGCTCCTTGGGCGCGGTGCTGGGAACCCTGTGAACGGCGCAGTTAAGGCCGGGCCGACTCCGACGTACGGGAGGGTCACATCAGACTGGGGTGGACTCGAGCATCATCTCCCACGCGGCGAAGCCACCGACGAGATCGGATGTGTCGGCCAACCCTCGACGGCGAAGGAAGCTAGCGGCCACGCTCGAACGCCAGCCGCCGGCGCAGTAGGCCACGATCGGCCGGTCGCTGGGAACCTCGTCGACTCGACGGGCCAGCTCGGGGAGCGGGATGTGCCAGGATCCGGGAATCGCTCCCGCTTCACGCTCGCTGGCGTTGCGCACGTCCAGCATCCAGGGAGCGTCGTCCGTCGCGAGGAGCTCGCTCAGCTGACGCGGAGTGAGGCGGCTCGAGCGGACCACATCCGCTTGCAGCTCGATGAAGGCGGAATCCAACGAGGGCAGGTAGCCGACCGCGTGATCGAACCCGATGCGAGCCAGTCGGGTAGCGACCTCCTGCTCGCCGCCTGGCGCCGCGACGACCACGATCTTCTGGTCGGGCTGGAGGACCATGCCGGCCGTCTCGGCGAAGCGCCCGTCTGCCGGGATATTGATCGAGCCGGCGAGATGGCCGGTGGCGAACTCCTGGTCGTCGCGGGTGTCGACCACGACGGCTCCGCCGTTGACTGCCTCGATGACTTCGGCGGTGCTCAGTACCGTGAGCTCTCGTCCGGACTGAAGCACCTCGCGGTTGCTCCGGTTCAGGATCGCGTCGTAGACGAAGTACTCGGGGGCGACCGGCTGCCCCGCGGTGACAACGCTAAGGAACTCGTCCACACTCATCGGCTGACACGCATAGTTGGAGCTGCGTTGCAGTCCGATCGTGGACTGCAGCTCGGTCGAGAGGTTCTTGCCGCAGGCCGAGCCCGCCCCGTGGGCAGGGAAAACGCGGACATCGTCGGGCAGCCGCATCAGCGTGTGCTGGATCGACTCGTACAGCTGGCGGCCAAGCTCGTCGGCGGTGAACCCGATCGACGCCAGCAGGTCCGGCCGTCCGACGTCGCCGATGAAGAGCGCATCCCCGGTGAGGACGCCGTACGGCACCGTGTCGGACCGGTGCTCGTACACCAGCACGCTGATCGACTCGGGAGTGTGACCGGGCGTCTCGACGATCTCCAGCACGACGTCCCCGAGCTCGATGCGCTCGCCGTCTGCGAGGGGACGGCTCGGGTAGTCGGTCTGCGCGGCCGAGCCGTAGCCGATCCAGGCGCCGGTGGCGGCGGCGATCTCCAGGTGCCCGGCCAGGAAGTCCGCGTGGAAATGGGTGTTGATGACGCCGATGATGTCGAGGCCGTGCGCGGCAGCGTCGGCGAGGTACTCCTCCACGTCACGTCGGGGGTCCACGACGACGGCCTTTCCGGTGGCCTCGTCGCCGATCAGGTAGGAGGCCTGTGAGAGGCACTCGAGGTAGTGCTGGGCGAAGTACATGTGGTCCCTCGTCTCGTCGGATGTCTTCCACGCGCTCGTGGGGTTCTCGGTGTGAGGACTCAGCCCACTATACCCCCTGGGGTATATACTTCAACTATCGGCGGCATGACCGGGGGTTCACGATTTCCGGGTCGTACGCCGAAAGACCCGGCTCGTCAGAGGCGGGATGTCTCAAACCCAGAAGGAGAAAGCTCATGAAGAAGAACATGGGATCAGCCGACAGGAAGCTTCGCGCTTTCGTGGCAGCCCCGGCGCTCGTCGTTGTCGGCCTTCTGGTCGGACCTGGCGGGTGGCTCGCTGTCGTGCTCTACCTGCTTGCCGCCGTAATGGCGGGAACGGCCGCTGCAGGCTCCTGTCCTGTCTACACGCTGTTCGGGCTGCGCTCCTGCCCTCTCCAGCGCATCGATGCCGCCGATCCCGAGCACATCAGCTCCCGCTAGCCACCCTGCGTGGTCGCGACGAGTGCGAACCGGGTGCCGAGGATGAGGAGGTGTCGGTGAAGGGGCAGCAGGCGTCCAACCCCGTTCCAGGCATGCCACCATGGTCGTCTGTATTGGCAGTGGTGGCGCACCCCGACGATGAGTCCTTCGGCTTGGGAGCGATCCTGGACGCGTTCGCTCGTGCGGGTTGTCGGGTGTCGGTGCTGTGCCTCACGAAGGGTGAGGCGTCCACCGTGCATGGCGTTGGCGGCGACCTGCGGACCGTGCGGGCGACGGAGCTGCAAAAGGCGGCCGCTGCGCTGGGTCTTTTCTCGGCCGAGCTCAGCGACCATCCCGATGGGGCATTGGAGAACGTGAGCCACTTCGTTCTCGCGCGTGAGATTGGCGGGGCGGTCAACCGGGTGGGCGCGCAGGGACTCGTTGTGTTCGATCCCTCGGGCGTGACGGGACACTGCGACCACGTGACCGCAACCACGGTCGCCCTCGACGTGGCAGCGGCACTGGACCTGCCGGTGCTCGGTTGGACACTCCCCCGGGTCGTGGCGGACCGGCTCAACAAGGAGTTCGGCACCACGTTCGTTGGTCACCATGCGTCCGAGATTGATCTGACGGTGGCCGTGCAAAGGGATCGGCAGCGGGCGGCCAGTTTGGCGCACGCCAGCCAGGCGCTGCCCACCAGTGTGCTCTGGCGACGGCTCGAGCTGCTGGGCGACGTCGAGCACCTGCGCCGGCTCAGGGTCTCCGACCGCGCGACCTAAGGCTCGGCGGCCCGGCCGCGTCTGGGAACATGGAGAGTCTTGCGTGTCAGCCGCGGCGGAACAGCGTGCGGAGCGACTTCTTGCCCGCCTTCTCGCTCTTGGGGTGTCCGGGGCAGCGGTCGGCTTTGGGTATGCCGGCCATCACGTTGTCGACGTGGTAGCCGCAGCCGGACCAGGTGGTCTTGCCGCAGGTCTTGCATCGGACTGATCGGCACATGGATGGGCCTCCGTTCCTCGGGTGTCGTGGTCAGCTGTGGGAGAAGCGGATGTTGGGGAGGATGTGGGTGAGCCAGTGGGGGGCCCACCAGGCGGCTGGGCCGGTGAGGCGCAGGAGTACGGGGAGGAGTATGAGTCGGACGAGGAAGGCGTCGAGGAGGACGGCGACGCCGAGGACGATTCCCATTTCCTTGGGTGGTAGTGGGCCGGAGAGGGCGAAGGTGAAGAAGACTGCGACCATGACGGCTCCGGCGGCGAAGATGACTCGTCCGGAGTGGGCGAGGGAGCCGACCATGGCGTCTTTGGGGTCTTTGGAGTGCTCGTAGTGTTCCTTGGCGGAGGCGAGCAGGAACACGGTGTAGTCCATGGCGATGGCGAAGATCATGGCGAAGAAGAAGACCGGGGCCCAGGCGTCGAGGAAGCCTTGGTGTTCGAAGCCCATGAAGGCTGATCCCCAGCCTTCCTGGAAGACCAGTCGCGCGATCCCGAAGGCGGCTGCGGTGGACAGCAGACTGGCCAGGGTGCCGAGCAGCGCGATCAGCGGGGCTTGGAGGGCGACGAGCAGGAGCAGGAAGCCGAGGGTGAGGATCACGCCGATGACCAGCGGTGTGGAGGAGTCGAGCTGGTTCTTGAGGTCGAGGTTCTCGACTGCGGCGCCGCCGACGACGGCAGATGCCGGGAGGTCGGCGCGGAGTCGGTCGACGGTGGTCGCGAGGGCGGGGTTTGACGGGTCGACGGTGGGGACCGCCTGGATGAGGGCGTGGTCGGTGCCGTCGGTCGCCGCGATCGGGGGCATCGCACCACGGATTCCGGGGTCGTTCGCGAGGACAGCACCGGCGGCGGTTGCCTGGTTCTTGTCGACGATGATGGTGAGGGTGCCGGGCGCGCCTGCGCCGAAGGCCCGCTGGACCTGGTCGTAGCCGACGCGGGCGCTGGCGTTCTCCGGGAGGACCTTGATGGACGGCATGGCGGTCTTCAGGCCGATGATCGGGGCGGCGAGGGCCAGCAGGACGACGAGGGAGGCCAGCCCCCACGCCAGGGGTCGCTTCCAGAGGCGTTCCCCCCAGGCTTCGAACGTCGGCGAGCGGTGCTCACCGACGCGCACCCACGGCAACGCAAGCTTGTTGACCTTGTAGTCGAGCTTGAACAGGACGAGCGGCAGCAGGGTCAGCGTCGCGGCCAGCACGAAGATGACCGAGAGCATGATGCCGCCGGCCATCGACCGGAACGACGGGGACGGGACGAGCATCACCGCCGACAGTGAGATGAGCACCGTGGCGCCGGAGAGCAGCACGGCCTTGCCGGCGGTGTCCATCGTCTCGGCGACCGCTTGGCGGGCGTTCTCGTGGTGCCCCATCCGGGCAGCGCGAAAGCGGACCACGATGAACAGGGCGTAGTCGATGCCCAGGGCGAGGGCGAACATCATCGCGAAGTTCATCGCCCAAACGGAGACCGGCACCACGTGGTTGATCAGCACGAGCGAGCCGGCCGAGGCGACCAGCCCGGCCAGCGTCAGCAGCAGCGGGAGACCGGCCGCGACGAGCGCACCGAAGGCCAGCACGAGGATGGCCAGGGTGACCGGCCAGGACAGCAGCTCCGACTTCATCATCGCCGACAGGTTCGCCTGGTTGAAGTCCGACCACAACAGCGAGGCGCCGGTGGGGTTCACCTGGACCGTGGTCGTCGAAAGACTCTGGAGGGGACCCTTGAGAGCATCGGCGGCCCGCACCATCGCGTTGGGGTCGGCATTCGCGCCGGCAATGAGGACCGCAGTGCGGCCGTCCTGGCTCAAGGTGGCACCCGGCTGAGGCTGGATGATGTCGGCGACCCGGGAGTCCGTCGCGAGCATGGCGGTCGCCTCGGCGAGGACCCGCTTGCCCGCACCCTGGGTGACCGGGCCATCGGTGGAGTGGACGACGACCTGGATCGCGGTGCTGGCATTGCCCCCGAAGTGCTGCTGGGCCAGCTCACGGGCCGTCACCGACTCCGACCCGTTCGCCTGCCAGCCAGCGCCGGAGAGCTCGGACTCGACCCTCGGGGCGAAAGCGCCGAGCGCCACAATGACCAGCAGCCACACCGCGGTGGTGATGCGGCCGTGGCGAGTGACCAAGACTCCCAGCCGGCCCAGAGGCCCCGGACGATAACCGATCGCGGGATCGATGACAGGTTGGGTCGGGCGGCCGTAGCTCGTCGAGGTCATGAGGGATCTCTTTCTCTGGTGGATCTCAGCGGGACAGAGGGGCCGGGTGTCGTCAGGTCAGGCCAGGAAGCGCGCGAGCCGAGGTGTAGACCGCAACGGTGAGGACCACGACGGTAAAGGCCGCGGAGAGCCGTCGAGCGTCGGTCCGGGGCACCAGGCGGGCGCCGAGAAAGCCGCCCGCCGCGGAGGCGACAGTCAGCAGCGCGACCAGCGCCCAGTCGGGCTGGATGCCGGAGCCGGCCCGAACGGCCAGGGCCACGGCGCTCGTGATCGCGATCACGACCAGCGAGGTGCCGGCGGCGTACTCCATCGGCAGGGCCAGCGCGAGCAGCAGGGCGGGAACGACCAGGAAGCCGCCGCCTACGCCGAGGAAGCCGGTGAGAAGACCGACTGCGGTCGCGGTGACGAGCACCGTCAGCGCGCGGGGGCACTTGCAGGTGAACGACGGGCTGAAGGTGATGATCGGGTCGTCCAGCCGCGTCCGCGGCGGGCGTGCCGTTCCGGGACGCCGCCTCCCCCGGATCTGACGCACCGCCATCAGGCCACCGACGACGAGCATCAGGACGGCAAAAGCTCCCAGCAATACCGGATCCGCGACGTGCGCGGACGCTTTGGCCCCGACGACCGCGCCACCGACCGCGAGCAGGCCGAAGGCCACACCGCGGCCGAGCAGTACGTTGCCGGCCCGGTACGCGGTGGCCGCGCCGATCAGAGCCGTCACTCCAACCACCACCAGAGAGCCGGTCGTGGCCTGGACGGCGCTCTGGCCCAGCAGGTAGACAAGCACGGGCACCGCCAGAATCGACCCGCCACCACCCAGCGCGCCCAGGCTGACCCCGATCAACGCACCGGCCACGAGGGCAACCACCACCAGAACCACGAGCTAGCTCGCCATCGTACGGTTGGGCTTCACAGACCTACCTCCACCGGGTGGCCGCAGGACATCCAGCCGTAGGTGCCGCCGGCAACGGAGACCGCGTCGAAGCCAGCCGCCACCAGTAGGTCGGCCATCGCCTTCGAACGGTTGCCCGTCGCGCAGATGACGTTCACGGGCCCGCCCCGGTCAAGCTCACCCAGTCGCGACGCCAGCTCCCCCATCGGGATCAGCACGGCCCCCGGCACGTGCGCGTAGGCGTACTCCGGCGTCTCGCGCACGTCGACGGTCACGCCGTTGCTGCGCGTCTCGGCGAACCGCTCAAGGGTGATCTCGGGTGTCTTCTCAGCCATCGACGTCCTCTCGTGCACTCAGGAAGGCTTGATATATACCCTAGGGGGTATGTACGATGGAAGCAAAACACCCCCTGGGGTATGCCGCAGCGAGGCGGAAACCGCTAGGGGAGAAAAGGATGAGTCATGAGCACCGTCGAGTTGGGCGTCGAGAACTTCGAGCAGACCATCACTGAGCACGAGATCGTCTTCGTCGACTTCTGGGCTTCCTGGTGCGGTCCCTGCCGCCAGTTCGCCCCGGTCTTCAAGAACGCGGCGACCACCCACCCGGACATCGTGTTCGGCAAGGTGAACACCGAGACCGAGCAGACGCTGGCTGCCTCCGCACACATCACCTCCATCCCGACGCTGATGGCGTTCAAGGATGGAACGTTGGTCTTCTCCCAACCCGGCGCGCTGCCGGCTCCGGCCCTCGACCAGCTGATCAAAGCGGTCGAGGAACTCGACGTCGAGAAGGCCCGGCGCGAGGCGGCCGTGAAAGCCCGGACCGCCTGATGGCGACCTATACGCTCCGCACCAAGACCAGCCTTCCGTACGAGGCTGCGCTCACGAGGACACGCGCGGTGCTGGCCGAACAGGGATTCGGGATAATCTCCGAGATCGATCTAGCGGCCACCCTGAAGGCCAAGCTCGACGTCGACCTCCCACCCACGGTGATCCTCGGCGCCTGCCGGCCACAGCTGGCATACCAGGCGATCCAGACAGACCCGGCGATCGCCACCCTCCTGCCGTGCAACGTCGTCGTGCGCTCAACACCCAACGGCACGACGGTCATCGAGGCGCTTGATCCCTCCGCGATGATGGGTCTCGCCGACGGCGGAGGGTTCGACGCTGTCGCCACCGATGCCCGTCAGCGACTCGCCGCCGCCCTCGCCACGCTCAGCCAGGAGAGCTGATGGAACTCGACCTCGACGCGATGACTCCGGTCATCAACCGGATCAAACGCGCCCAGGGCCAGCTTGCCGGAGTCCTCCGACTGCTCGAGGAAGGCCGTGACTGCGAGGACGTGGTCACCCAGCTCGCTGCGGTGTCCAAGGCTCTGGACCGCGCCGGCTTCGCTATCGTCGCCAGCGGCCTCCAGCAGTGCTTGACCTCAGGAGACACGATCGAGAGCCTCGACGTGAAAAAGCTGGAGAAGCTCTTCCTGTCCCTCGCCTGAGGCGGGAAATGCCACCGAGCTCGGCATCTCGGACGAATCGTGACGGGCACTCTTCCGCCGCACAGTTTCGGCGAGTTGACTGACAAACGCGTCGTACGACGATGGACGTCGGCGGCGCGGCGGAGCACCGGAAGGAGGTTGCCTGATGGGTGCACATGAACACCAGCCCACCAACGAGGAAGACGGCGCCATGTTCGAGCCCCCGAGCTGGGAGGACCGGTACTCCGGCGAGGAGAAGATCTGGAGCGGCAACCCGAACCCGCAGTTGGTCGCCGAGGTGTCCGGCCTGACGCCCGGCACGGCGCTCGACGTCGGTTGCGGCGAGGGCGGGGACGTGATCTGGCTCGCACAACGCGGTTGGAGGGTCACCGGCGCCGACTTCTCCCGCAACGGCCTGGCGCACGCTGCCCGACACGCCGCCCAGGCCGGCGTCGACGACCGCACGGACTGGTGGCAGGTCGACGCCCGGACGTTGGCAGCCGAGGGCCGTGCCTACGACCTGGTCACCACCCACTTCCTTCACCCACCCGACGCCGGGATGGTCGAGGTGACCCGGCGGCTGTGCGAGCTCGTGGCGCCGGGCGGGCACCTCTTGGTCGTCGGTCATGCGCCGTCGCAGGTGTTCACCCATCTTGCCGCGAGCCACCGAAGGGCGATGTTCCTGGCCGAGGACCTGCTGCCGGCCCTGCCCGACGACTTCGAGGCTCTCGTGGTCGAGCAGCGACCACGGACGATGGTCCGCGACGGGGCGACCGTCGACGTCCACGACTCCACGCTGCTCGCCCGTCGGGCGATCTAGCCCCGTCCCGCGGTCACGCCGCCAGCCGGCCGCGGAAGGTCAACTCCGCTCTGGCCGTTCCGGGCAGGTCGAAGGGTCCACGAGGCAGGACTAACGGCCCTGCCCCGCGACCCGTCTCGGCCTATATTTCAAGCATGATTGGTTCAAAAACGATTGAACTATCCGTAGCCGGGGTCAGCGACATGGAGCCGTCTCTGGCGGTGTTGTCGGCGGTGGCGGACCCGGTGAGGTGGACGGTGCTGCGGCGACTCGCGCAGGGTCAGTCGTGTGTCTGTGACCTTCAGGAGCATGTTCCGGTGGCTCCCAACCTGCTGAGCTACCACCTGAAGGTGCTGCGTGAGGCCGGCCTGGTCACCACGAGCAGGCGGGGCCGGTGGATCGACTATCGGCTCGCTGAGGACGCGTCGGCGCGGCTGACGGCTGCTCTTCCCACCGCCGTACCGGGGGCTCGGTCATGAGCGTCGTCGCCTATATGCCGACCTCGACCCGGGGTCGTTCGTTGACGCTGGTCGGCGCTGGCCTGGTCTGGGCTGCTGCGTACTGGGTGAACGGCTCTTTCTGGAACCTGGTGCTGTACGACGTGTTCGGGATGGTGCCGACCGACCGGCTGACTGAGACGGTCTACTTCTTCTTCTTCGATACGGTCAAGATCGCCCTGCTGTTGAGCGGCATCATCTTCGTGATCACGATCCTGCGCTCCTACATGAGCATCGAACGCACCCGGGCCCTGCTGGGGGGTAAGCGCGAAGGGGTCGGCAATGTGATGGCCGCCGGGCTGGGAGTCATCACCCCGTTCTGCTCATGCAGCGCCGTGCCGGCGTTCATCGGCTTCGTCGCCGCCGGGGTCCCCATCGGGGTGACGCTCAGCTTCCTCATCGCCAGCCCGCTGGTCAACGAGATCGCCATCGGCATGCTCTTCAGCTTGTTCGGCTGGCAGATCGCCGCCGCTTACGTCGTCGCCGGCATGACCATCGCCATCCTGGCCGGATGGGTCCTCGGAAGGCTCCGCGTGGACCGGTGGGTCGAGCCGTTCGTGTTCGAGACCAAGCTCGGCGGCCAGGTCATCGACTCCACAGCCGGACTGACCTTCAGCCAACGCGTCCAGATGGGCACCGAGGAGGTCGCCGCCATCCTCCGCAAGATCTGGCCCTACCTGCTGGTCGGCATCGGCGTCGGCGCCGTCATCCACGGCTGGGCCCCAGAAGACTTCTTCACCACGTACGCCGGGTCCGGCAACATCTTCGGTGTCGTGATCGCCGTCGGCATCGGTGTTCCGCTGTACTCCAACGCCGCCGGCATCATGCCGCTCGTGCAGGCACTCCACGACAAGGGCCTGCCCATGGGCACCCTGCTCGCCTTCATGATGGCCGTCGTCGCTCTGTCCCTGCCCGAGATGATCCTGCTCCGACGGGTGCTCAAACCACAGCTACTCGCCACCTACGTCGCCGTCGTCGGAACCTCGATCGTCGGCGTCGGCTATCTCTTCAACTTCCTGCTCGCCTGAGCAGGGACACACCTCACTCGGAAGGAACGTCATGATCATCAAGATCCTCGGACCCGGCTGCCGCAACTGCGCCAATCTCGAACGCGTCACCCTCGAAGCCGTCGACCAGCTCGGCCTTGAGGCAACCCTCGAGAAGGTCACCGACTATCCGACCATCGTCGGGTACGGCGTGATGGCCACCCCCGCCCTCGTCATCGACGACCATGTCGTGTTCTCCGGGCGGGTCCCGCCGGTCACTGAAGTGCGCGAGTTTCTCGCACACGACGCTGCTCGGTGAATTTGGCCGTCACTCTCGCCGGCGTATTCCCCGAGATCGAAAAGGTCGAACACGCCGACCCGGCAGGGTCGAGCGGCCGGAGTCGTGTCAGTCTCGCCGCGCGCCCACGCCGAGCTCGTCGAGGAGCGTGAGCACGCGTCGTTCGATCTCGTCGCGGATCTGCCGTACGTCGGCTATGTCTCTCCCGGCCGGGTCGTCGAGCTCCCAGTCCTCGTACCGTTTCCCCGGGAAGTACGGGCAGGCGTCACCGCATCCCATGGTCACAACGACGTCGGCGCCCTGAACGATCTCGTCGGTCCAGGGCTTCGGGTACTCCAGGGCGATGTCGATGCCTCGCTCTGCCATGGCTTCGACCGCAGCCCGGTTCACCAGGTCTCCCGGTTCCGATCCTCCCGACCAGGCGACGGCGCGATCTGCGGCGTGGTGGTTGAAGAAACCCAGCGCCATCTGAGAGCGACCGGCGTTGTGAACACAGAGAAACAGCACGACCGGCTTCCCATCGGCGCCGTGCCCTTCGATCTTCGCCACCGCCTGCAGGCGCTGCTTGGCGAACCGTTCAGCCAGCAGAGGAAGGAAGTTGACGATCGTCGCTCTTCCCACGAACTCGTCGTAGGAGGAGTACAGGAACCGCTCGATCGTCTCGGTGTTGAACGTGCCGACGAAGTCGTGGGCGAGCCTGCCGGCGGCGGCCCTGAGGGCGACCTGCTGGTCGAGGGTGATCACTGGGTTGGGTTGGAGACTCATTGCCGGGTTCCCTTCATCAAGCTCGGCCAGGCATCGGGGACGTCATGAGGCCGACGGCAGTCGGTGGGCAAGATCGGTGACTCGTGTCGCGAGATTGTCGTAGGCGCTGTTGAACGCCTCCGCGGTTCCCACTCTGACGGGGTCCGGGATCGACCAGTGCAGCTGTGCGAGACGGCCGAGCTCCTCGTGTGCGAGATCACACACCGTCACGACCAGGTCACCGTCGGCGATCACCCGGTCGAGGTGCCGCGGGCGGAGTCGGGGCAGCGGCAGCCGGTGGCGGCGCGCGACGTCGATGGCGGCCGGGTCGATCCGCTCGCCTGGGTGGGTCCCTGCCGAAGCCGCCGGGAGCGGGCTGGCTCGTCGCCATAGCGCCGCCGCCAGATGGGACCGTGCGGAGTTCGCCGTGCATACGAAGACCACCCGCTCCGCCATCAGGTCGCACGTCAGAGGTTCGACAAGAGCGCCGGGGGTCAGCCGCAGATAGGTACGGCGCCGGTCGCCCTCGGACCGATGCCTCGACACGACCCCAGCCGCCTCAAGGACGTTCAGGTGGTGCGCGAGCAGATTGGACGGCAGGTGGAGGTGAGCGGCCAGATCGGAGGGAGCCAGGTCGCCGAGGAGCAGCAGGTCCACGATCCGCAGGCGTGCGGGATCACCGAGCGCCGCATGAACAGCCGCACGCATATCCAGATCCGTATATCTCTCAGTATTCATTGACTCAATCTTGACTGAGCCTACTCGCGCCAGTCAAGCCGTCAATATCGTCGTGAGGCCGTATCAGTCGGCGGCGGCTGGCGACCGCTCGGAACGGTTCGCCCGGTGATGCCGACGAAGGTTCGTCCGGCGCTCGAATTCGGTTGCCGAGACGCGGGACCGTGAGCAGACTCTCTCCTGGTGACTTACGACGATGTACCCGACCTCGGCACCGTCCCGGAGCGGTTCCCAGTGACTGAGGACCTGACGCGGCGCCTCGTGGCCGCGCAGTTCCCTGAGTGGGCCGACCTACCTGTCCGGCCCGTCGAGAACGAGGGGTGGGACAACCGGACCTTCCACCTGGGTTCGAAGATGTCCGTGAGGCTGCCGAATGCAGCCGAGTACGACTTGGCAGTGGAGAAGGAACACCGATGGTTGCCCGTGCTTGCGCCACAGCTTCCCCTCCCGATCCCCGTTCCACTGGCCGCAGGGTCGCCGAGCGAGGAGTACCCATTCGCGTGGTCGGTATACGGATGGCTCGACGGCCACCCAGCCACCCCCGGCACCATCGGCGACGTGCAGAAGTTCGCTGCGGCACTGGCGAACTTCCTCACCGTTCTGCAGCAAATCGATTCCACCGGCGGCCCTGCCCCCGGCCTTCACAATTGGTACCGCGGCGGGACACTGGCGACGTACGACGCTCTGACCCAAGAGGCGCTGGACACACTGGAGGGCCGTTTCCGCACCGACCTTGCACGCGAGATTTGGCAGACCGCGCTGCAGTCGCAGTGGAACGCCCCACCGGTATGGTTCCACGGCGACATAGCCCACGACAACCTGCTCCTCAATGACGGAAAGTTGAGCGCCGTCATCGACTTCGGCACTTGCGGAGTGGGCGACCCAGCGTGCGACCTCGCGATTGCCTGGACTCTGTTCACCGGGGAGAGCCGCGCCGGATTTCGGAAGAGGCTGTCGGTGGACGACGAAACCTGGGCTCGGGGACGTGGCTGGGCTCTGTGGAAGACGCTAGGCGCCTGCGCCGGGGCTTTGGAGAGCGGCGGTCCGGACCTGGCGGAAGCAACGTATGTCCTGGACCAGATCTTCGAGGAGTACTCGATGGCCTAAGCGTGAAAGCCGCCTCGGTCGGACTCGACGCAAGGAGTCTTTGCGCACTTTATGCGGCGCACGTTCGTAGCCATCGGCGACGAACATCCGGCGCTTGAGGGCTCCGCCCCAAGCATGCCGTTCCGGACAAGGCACCTGGTGCAAACCAACTCCGGCTCGCCCGTAGTGCTCGACGGCCTCAGGAACTTCCTCTGGGCGTACGGCGCCACCCAGGTAACGGACGTTTTGGTTGAGAAGGCAATGGCTCAGCAACACCACTTGCCTACCCCGCTCGTCCGGCAGTCGCTCCATCAGGCGCCGCAGTCGCCGGCGCATGGTCTCAGCATCGGCGCCGCCGAAGACAAACCCTTCTGCCGCAAGCCGAGCGCTTACCTTGGCGGCAACGCCTTCGCTCGTGACGAAGACTCCCGCCCCACGCACCGCCAGCGCCACCTCAGCCAGGAGGCGCCGCCCGGGGCGTTCGACGGAACACAGCCGACCTGAGACGTAGGTCCCCCCTGCACGGGCCCCTCAGCCTCTGGCGAGCCGTCGCGCGAGCCTGACAGCATGGCATCTCCACGAACTCCACGGGCGTGGCGGTCGATACCTCACAGGTTGTCGAAACCTGCACACAACGGGAGGAAACTATGGGCCGGGAGCCGCGGTTGGTCTTCGGCGACGACGGATCACCATCCGCGGATGTCGTCTGGCTGTGGATCAACAACCACTCGTGGCCAGGATGGCGCATCTCCGTCGTCACGGCGGTGCCGCCGCCGTTCGGGCCACCGGTCGGACCAGAGCGAGCCTCGGCGCAT
The DNA here is from genome assembly GCA_963820035.1 of uncultured Actinomycetota bacterium. Classification (GTDB taxonomy): domain Bacteria; phylum Actinomycetota; class Actinomycetes; order Propionibacteriales; family Nocardioidaceae; genus JAWWPG01. The sequence continues at coordinate 116,286 of CAWFYK010000003.1, forward strand.
CAGTGGGACCCACCTGAGCCGCGGCGCCCGTTCGTGGGCGATGAGGCCACCCGGCTTGAGAACCTCATCGCGGAGGCGGACCCGCGTCTGGTCCTGGATTCGTTCAAGGATGCCGCCTTGGTCGCGATCGGACCACGAGGCAAGGGGATCCTCAAGCAACTGCATCTCGGTAGCACCGCTGAATGGCTGATATCCGGACATCGTCCGCTCGCTCCCGTAGCCATCATTCGGTCGGCGCGCCGAACCCGACATGTCCTGGTGTGTGTGGACGGCTCCGCCCATGCGCGACGGGCGGTCGAGACGCTCGTCTCGCTCCCGTGGATCAGTGATACGCAGATCACAATCCTGGGGGTGTCCGACGGTCGTTCCGAGACCGAGCGTGGAGTAGAGGAGGCCGAGACATTACTTCGGGCTGGCAACATCGGACAGGTCCACTCGCGACTGTCCAGCGCCATCGATCAGACGGCGGCGTTCGACGTGAGATCGTCCATCCTGGACACCATCGCCGAAGAGCAGCCTGAGCTCGTCGCGCTGGGTACCCGGGGACTCAGCGGTATCCGACGAGCCGTCCTCGGTTCCACGGCCAGCATGGTCATCCACCACGCCCCGTGCTCGGTCCTCGTCGCTCGAGCCGACGAGGACGGGACGAAGGCTGAGGCGCTCGCCGACAACACCGCCTGACGCGAGCCGTGTCGCCGCGCGGTCGGGAGTCCTGGGCGGTGAGGCTCAAAGCGATCAGCAGCCCTGATGACTGCGCGGCTGATGCCGACCGCTTCGACGAGTGGCCTGCGGCGAAAGCAGGTCAGGGACGCCGCTTATGGCTGGCCCAAGAAGAGCCGAGCGACAGCGGTCCATGGGCGAGGCAGGACAGGGCAGGCGTCCAGACCAGGTCATGCTGACGCCATGCACAACCACGATCACGCCCAGCGCCGTCCGCCACATGATGCGTCTCAGCCTGGAGTTGCCCTTGGATCCTTCCGACCCCCGCACATGAGTCACATGGCGGTGAACTCGTAGCGCACACACACCGGGGAGCAACACCTCGGTAACGTCCATGACTGCAGTCTCCCCGACCAAGGTGCGAGAGGAGGCTAACGCTCCCTGAACAGGAGGACCGCGGCCACCAGATCGCGACGCAGGCGACACGCTTCCGACGGCGGGCAACGTCAAACGGTGGCGCGACGAACAGATGGTGCTGCGCTGGTGCGCAGCCGGGATGGTCGAAGCAGCAAAGCAATTCCGCCGCGTCAACACCCCAGCAGCCGCCAGATGCCGACGACTCCGCGCCCGATCGCATGGCTGGGCACTCGCCGCCCTGCACGGACGCAACGCGGTTTCTCGGTCGACAGCCCCGCCCACTGCCCCCTCGGAGTTGGATGTCACTGGTTGATCGTGAGACCGGTCAGCTTGTCGGCGTCGAGGATGAGGTCGATCTCGGCGATGCGTTCGTTGATGACGGTGACGCCGATGACCGCGACCACCCCGCTGCGGGTCTTTGCGATGATGCCGGCGGCGCCGTTGACCAGGGCAGGCTCGCACATGGTGGCGAACCGGGGTCCGTGGGTCGAGGCGTGCTCGGCTACGTCGAGCGCTCCGGTGAGGAGGGCCGGGGCGAGCCAGGTGCGCGGCCCGGTGTCCACGCGGAAGACGACCTCGGGGTCGAGCACCTTGAGGAGCTCCTCGAAGTCGCCGGCACGTGAGGCGGCGAGGAAGGCGTCCACCACCCGCCGTTGGGTGGACAGGTCGGCGTCAGGGACAGTCGCCGTCCCGCGAAGTCGCCGCCGGGCCCGGCTGGCGAGCTGCCGGGTGGCGACCGGTGTGCGTTCCACGATCGGTGCGATCTCGTCGAACGGCACTGCGAACATGTCGTGGAGCACGAACGCGAGCCGCTCAGCGGGTTCGAGGCTCTCCAGGACGACGAGCAGCGCGAGTCCGACCGAGTCCGCCAACAAACTGGCCTGCTCCGGATCGACAGTCGTGTCGGTGCTGACAAGCGGCTCGGGCAGCCAGGTGCCAGTCAGGTTCTCGCGGCGGGACTGCCGGGACCTGAGCATGTCGATGCAGACTCGTCCCACTAGGGTCGTCAGCCAACCATTGATGTTGTTGATCGTGCTGCTGTCGGAGCGGTTGGTTCTGATCCAGGCTTCTTGGAGGGCGTCGTCGGCTTCGGTGACCGATCCGAGCATCCGGTAGGCCACGGCACGCAGGTGGGGTCTGTGGGTCTCGAACTGGTCGGCGAACCACTGTTTGTCGTCCACGGTCGTCCTTTTCATGGATGCCTAGGCCAACCGGCCTGAGCTGCGGTACTTCTTCTCCCAGAAGCGGCGGTACAGGAACCGGGCGGGTGGCGGGAGGAGGCTGAGGACCTGGGTCTTGGTCTCGTCGGTAGCACCGTCGAGCACCCAGGGAAGATACTCCGCGGCGCCCTTGAGCCCACCCTGTTGCCCGCGGATCTCCTGGGTGAAGGAGTCCCAGCCCGCCTTGCCCGTACGACGCTCGAGCAACGGAAGAGCTGCCTGCTCCTCGTGGATCATGTGCTCAGACAGTCCCTGAGCCAGGGCCTTGAGCTGCGCGTCGAGAGCCGTGGCGTTGCGCGCGTCGATCGCGGCGTCGATCTGCTCGAGCCGGGGGTCGAGCGAGCCGTGCTCGGCCTCCATGTCCCTGAGGATCTGGATCTCGTCCGCGTCGGTTACCGCTGCGTATAGGCGGGGCCACAGCGCTGCGTCCTCGGCGCCGTGGTGGGTGTGCAGCTGCTTGCTGAACGATCGCCAGGTGGCGATCGCGGCTGGAGAGAGCCCGTCTCCTGCCTCGCTCGCCCGGACGAGTCGCGCCAGGTCGCGGTTGAAGGCGTCGTGGGCGACGTACATCATCGTAAAGTCGACGGCGCCGGTGAGCGAAGCGCGGCGCTTCCAGGCGTCGGCGTGGGTCTCTGTGTAGGTGGACATGGGGTGCTCCTTCTCGGGTTCGGGTTGTGTGGTGGTGGGTCTCAGTGACCGGCGAAGGCCTCGCGACGGATCATCTGCATCAGGGTCGGCGCGCCTTCCGAGGTGGTGACCGCGACGTTCCTGCGGATCCACCGGGTGCTCGTGGCCTGTGCGAGCAGGCTGGCGGCCAGGTCGGCCCGACTGGTGAAGACGCCGTCGGCGTGGTCCTCCCGGAGGTCGTACCTGCTCACGGCGGGGGCGTCGAACAGTCCGCTGGGACGGATCACGGTCCAGTCGAGCTCACTGTCGCGAAGGTAGGCCTCCATCGCTCGCATGTCGGCGTACGTTGTCCGCCCGATCGTCGCGGTCACCAGGGGCTGCATCACGCGGTTCATCAGAAACCCGGCGCCCTCGTGGCGGCGTGGCTCAGTGCCGGCCGAGCTGACCACCACGACGCGCGTGACCCCGTGCTGCTCCATGGCGGCGACGATGCTGGCGACGCCTGCGCTGTAGATGCTGATGGGCCGGCGGGTGAACGGCACTCCCAGCGTGGACAGGACCGCGTCCGCGCCATCGACGGCCTGCGCCACCGCCGGCCGGTCGTGGACATCGGCCTCCGCCACGGTGAGGCGAGGGTGGGCCAGGGGGAACTGGCCCGGGTTGCGGGTCACCGCGACCACCTCATGGCCGGAGTCGAGCGCCTGCTGGGTCAGCAGCCGGCCGGTTCCGCCGTTCGCTCCGAAGACGACGATGCGCATGTCCTGAGTCCTTCTTGTCGTGGCACGGTGGTTCCGCGCACTCGAACACTTAGTCGGATCCGGCAGCACAAACGTGACCAGGCCACCTCGTGAAGGGCCGAGCGGCCGCAGGGGCGAGCGGCGCTACGTGGCAACCGGGGCGTGGACGAACTCGCGGATGAGTTGGGCGAGCGCGGCCGGCTGGTCCAGGGGGATGAGCGTGTAGCTGTCTTCGAGCTCGACCAACCGGCCTTGTGGGAGCAGCTCGGCCAGGCGCCGGCCGTGCTCGAGCGGCATCACCCGATCCTCCCGTGCCCAGACCACGAGGACGGGACGGTCAAAGCTCGGCAGCCGTTCGGCCGCGGCAACCAGCAGGTCCGTGTCCCCTGCTGCAGCGCGCAGCATCCGCACGGCGTCGCGCCGGATCTCCGGCTGTGTGAGGACAGGCTTCACCCACCGCCTGGTGGCGGCGTCGCCTCGCATGGTCAGCCACCCGAACGCGAGCGGAAGCCGACGGATCATCCGGAATCGCATCTGCTGCATCAACAACCCGAAGAGGGTGGGCGAGACCTTGCCGCTGCGCACGAGCGTCCGGCCGGTCAGCCCGGGCGGGAAGTTGTCGAACGCATCGCAGGAGACCAGCACGGCTCCGCCGAGGCGGGCGGTGCCGTCGCCGATGAGCAGCTGGGCGAGAGCCCCGCCGGTATCGCTTCCGACGACGGTGACGTCGTGCAGATCGAGGCGGTCGACGAACTCTGCCACCAGTCGCGCAACCCCCGGCAGCGAAAGGTCGGCGTCAGCGTGCATGCCGCGACGGTGCGCGCCGAGCGGCAGCGTCGGTGTCACGCATCGGTGGTCGGCAGCCAGCTCGGCGACCACGTCGGTCCACAGCGAGCCGTCCATCATGAACCCGTGCAGCAGCACGAGGATCGGGCCATCGCCCCCGGTGTCGTCGTACTCGATCGTCCCGCAGGACAGCTCCAGCTCAGTCATCTCCGGGCCGCCTCGGTGCGCGGGGTGGTAGCTGATGCTGCAACGGGGCCGTCGGGGTTAGCGTCGAGCAGATGCCGGCGCAGGAAGGACAGCTCGGCCTGGACCGCCTGCTCGTGTCCGCCGAGGAAGGGCTCGTAGTGCGCGCCCGGCATCCGGACAAGCTCCCCTCGGGGAGCGCGGTGTGCGGCTTGGATGGCCGGCTCGGGGAGGGCAGTTGTGTCCTGGTCGCACACGAGCACCAGCAGCGGGGACTGGATCCGGGACGCTCTGCGGCCGGGCGCGTAGAAGCCGAGGCGCAGCGCCGAGCGGGCGGCGACTTGCTGCTGCCAGTCCGGGTACCGGTTGTTCGGGCTGAGCGCCCGGACGCCGTCGTTCACGGCGTCCGGCGTCGAGAGCATCGCCACGGTCCCCCGCAGCCCGACCAGCGGCACCAACCGCGGCCGAAGGCCGATGAGACCACCGAGCGCGTCCAGGACACCGCGGCCGGTGAAGCGCAGCATCGCGAGCGGCTTCTGATAGCTCGCCGCGTTGCGCAGGCCGGCGGGCCCGTCGGCGTGCGGGGTCTGAGCGATCGCAGCCGCGAGCTGCGGATTGCGCGCCGCGACGTCGAGGACGTAACCGCCCGAGGCCGAGAAGGCCCAGATCGCGACCTTGGTGGGGTCGACGCCGGGCAGGGTCGCGGCGAACGCGATTGCGGCCTGCCAGTCGGCGAGCTGGTCCTTGATCGGAAGGACCAGGCGCGGCTGCCCACCGCTCTCACCCAGACGGCGGTAGTCGAAGGCGAGCACGGAGAACCCGGCTTCGTGGAACCGCTTCGCGAACTGATCGGTTGCCGGCTCCTTGGTCACCGCGAGTCCGCCGGCCATGATCACGCAGGAGCCGTTGGTTCCCGGATAGTGCCAGGCGGCGCACTCCGCGTCGCCACTGACGAATCGAACTTTCTCCCGCTTCACGGACACCCGCACGGCAGCTCCTGGTGATGAGTCGGTCTTGGTCATCACAAAAGTGAACCACGCGGTTCGCATCCCGTCCAATCAGTTTTCGCTGCTCCGCGGCTGCGCGGAAGCACGCTACTCGTCGGCTGCCTCTTCCCGCTCGAGTGCGCGGACCAGGGCCTCGAAACCGGCGCTCGTGGCGTCCACGTCGCCGCTGGTACGGGCGTCGACCAGGAAGCCGCGAAGCACCGCGAGGATCATCTCGGCCACCTCGAGCTTGCGTCGATCCGACCAGTGCTTCGGACAGACCGACAGCAGCGTCGGCAGGTACTGCTGCGAGGCCCCCCGTCCCAGATCGCTATACCGGTCAGGGTCGTACATCGCCAGGCCGATGGCCTGATCCAGCACGAGTGCTTCCTCAGCGATGAGAATCGGCCATACGATGCGCACCCAGTCCGCGAGCGGCCGTCGCGTAGCCCCTTCCGTGGCCGCAGCCAACGCCTTGTCGCTGCGCCTGCCTCGCAGCGCCATGATCGCCTGCGTGAGAAGGTCATCGACTCCGTCGAAGTGATACAGCAGCACCTTGTGAGTCGTGCCCGCAGCCCGAGCAGCCCGTCTGAGCGAGAAATCCACCAGGCCGTTGGCTGCCAGATCCTCGGTGACCCGATCCAGCAACTCCTGGCGCCTGGCCTGGCCACGCGGGGAGCCAACTGATCGGCGGTAGCCCCGTCGTGCGCCAGACGCAGGGTTTCCGGGCACGCCCTCATCGTCGACATCGGTGGCTTCGGACGCTGCTGAGCGGGTCATTCGAGGAAACTACCGCCACGGCTGCCGATCTACCTCAGCCGGTCCGCGCAGCTCCCGCATGAATGTGCGTTCGTAGCGCATGGACGCAAGGAGCGTCCCGTGGAGTGGTGGGGTTTGATTTCCGGCGAGTCGGCGTGAGGTAGGCGGCCATCGGCGGGATCTTCGGTGTGAACGACCAAGTCACGCGCTGAAGGAGAACCACCGATGGCCTTGTCGAGTCTGCCCTGTCCGAGCTGCTCGAGGCGTTCCGTGCCGGTGATGGCGTGGATCTTCACCGTTGCTCGATGAGGTCGCGCACGAACTGCAGGAAGAGATCCGGTTCTCCCGCACTGCGCGAAGCGGGAATCTTGTGGCGAACCGCCCAGCGATCGAGGGTCTGCAGCACGGTCAGGGTCAGCTCGATGAGCAGCCGCTCGGGAAGGTCGTCACGGACGACGCCAAGCCGGCGCCCACGGATGACCGCTCGCCGGAGCCAGCGTTCAACCTGTCCGCGCAGCTCCTGCAGGCGACCGTCGTCCTCACTGGGCGGACCGTGGAACATCTCGCCCAGGTACGCCGTCTCCGGGTGACGCCGTGACGCCCGGGCGAATCCGTCGAGCAGATCGACCATCGCCGGCCAGAAGTCAGGACCGGAGAGCTTCGCGATGTCGGGCAACTGGACGCCGTCGACGAGGCGCGTTCCCAAGGTCCGCACCACGTGATCGTGCAAGCGCCGCTTGTTGGAGAAGTAGTGGTAGAAGGAGCTCTTCCCCCAGCCCGCCTCGGCGATGACGCTGTTCAGGGAGGTGCCGGCGTACCCCGCAGCCGCGAAGTGGCGTGCGGCCGTTAGGAGCAGGGCTTCCTCCCGTGAGGGATCGAGGGGCTGCGCTGTTCTCGCCATGGTGCTAGTGTACACATTCGTGGACCGACTGGTCTACGAATGGAGGATAGTAAGGATGGACAAGCCTGTCGGTAACGACGCGGAATTCCACGAGCGCCGCCGACTCGTCGTCGGGATCAGTGGCGCGATCGGAATCACGTACGGCGCGACCGGTCAGGAGATCGTGCAGGCGCTGACGGCACCGAGGAGGGCTTTGACGCGTTGGTGGGCGCCGATGGCGTGCACTCCCGCACCCGTGAGCTCGTCTTCGGCCCCGAGTCGCGCTGGGCCTGCCACCTCGGATTCACTATGGCCTGCTATCCAGTCCCGGACATCGCCGGCCTCACCGACGCATGCGTCCACTTCGCCGAGCCACGCTTGTCGGCCATGGCGTCCAGCCCGTGGTCACCCGACTGATCCTGCGAGACGCGTGTGCCCTCCTGCTGCACCGCGGCTTCGGCGAGACCCGCAGCATCCTGCACATCACTTCCTGACGAAGGAGAAGGAGAAGACGCAATGAGGATCCTCGTCGCCGGTTCGACCGGCTATCTCGGCAAGCACATCGTCCGCGAACTGAAAGACCGAGGACACCAGGTGCGGGCACTGGCCCGCGACGCCGCGCGGTTGGAGCCAGTGCGCGACGCCGTCGATGAGGTGTTCACGGCCGATGCCACCGACCTGTCGGCGCTGGCCGGCTGCTGCGAGGGCGTCGACGCGGTGATCAGCTCCATCGGTCTCGTGGGCAAGGGGGGCCGCCAGACCTGCTGGGACGTGGACTACGGTGCCAACCGGAACCTGCTGACGCAGGCCGAGCAGGCCGGTGTCAGCAAGTTCGTTTACACCTCCGTGGTCCGAGCACCCGCGCTTGAGACGCTGCAGCTCGTCCGCGCGAAGCGTGCCTTCGAAGATGATCTGCTCAAGTCGGGGACGGCGTACACGATCCTTTTGCCCAACGGCTATTTCTCCGACTTCGACGAGTACCTGGCGATGGCCCGCAAGGGCCGGGTCTACCTCTTCGGGGACGGCAGCTTCCGGATCAACCCCATCGCAGGTACCGACGTCGCCGCGGCGGCGGTCGATTCCCTTACCGCCGACGCCGTCGAGGTGGAGCTCGGCGGACCCGACGTAATGACCCATGAACAGATCGCCGAGGAAGCGTTCCGCGCGCTGGGCGCGCCTCCGCGGATCACCCACGTCCCCGCTTGGATCCTCACCTCCAGCATGGCCGCGATGCGTCGACTGACTCCCCTGCGCGTCCACGGCGTCATCGAGTTCCCCCTCACGGTGCTGACCCACGACGTCATATCGCCGACCACCGGCCAGCGGCATCTCGCCGACTACTACCGCCAATCCGCGACGAGCAGTTCCGCCAGCGACGGAGTCACGCCCCCCGGGCGGCCCGAGGCCGGGTGAGCCGGGTGGCTGTCGACATGACTGTTCCGACGTTGGTGCAGGCGCAGCAGGTTTGGGGGCACACTAGGGACTGTCCGACGAAAGCGGGAGACTGCGACTGTCACGGCTGCCCCAACCCTCGACTCGGACGACTCTCCCGCCGATCCAGCAGGCGTACGGGCACGTGACGGGACATCAACACGAGTCGTCCGTGCACGGGTCCAGCACCGACGAGCGGCAGAGCATACTCCTTATGCTTTATGCTCGACGGCCTGCCGACACAGTGGCACCTTAGGAGGGTGATGCGTCCACCCCCTCCCCTTCTGGCGATCGCCGCCGGCCTAAGCCAGTCAGCGCTGACGCAGGGTGCGCTCCCGCCGCGTGCCTCCCGGGCCGCGGCGGCACTCGCCGCCGCGACCGCATCGGGAACGCTTGCGGCCGCCGCTGCAGCCCAATTCCGTCGTCAGGGAACGACATTCGAGCCGTTCAATCCCGCGCTGGCATCTGTCTTGGTGACCACCGGCGCTAACTCTGTGAGCCGGAATCCCATGTACGTCGGCCTGGCGGGGCTGCTGGTCGCAAACGCATTGCGACTCGGGTCCTGGAAGGCGCTCCTCCCGGTGGCCGCTTTCACACTGGTGATCGACCGGCTTCAGATCGAAGCGGAGGAGTCGGCATTGCTCGCCAACTTCGGAGCCGACTACGAGGCCTACCGTGTCACCGTGCCGCGATGGCTGGGTCGCAGATCGGTGATGCCCAGCCGTTGAAAGGCGTGCGTCATTCGGGCCGCGATGGCGCACCGCAGCATCGGCCTCGAACTGACCGACCATGACCCCACGATGCCCGCGACAAGCTTCGGGCTAGGAAGAAGCCCGACCGTCCGGGACACCTGCCTCTGGAACCGGGACGTAGCCGACGGCGACGCTACACGGACCGCCCGCGGCCATCGGGCCGATGAAGGAGTCAGTCCATGCCTACTCGCTACCGAGCTATCGGCGCGATCTCGCTGGTCGTCGGGGGCGCGGCGGTCCTGCTGCAGTACCTCGTGACCCCATTGAGCGGCGACATGACGGGCAAGGAGATCGTTGCGAAGGTCACCGAGCACCACGCCGCCATGGGATGGGCGCTGGCGTTGGACTTCCCCGTACTGCTCGCCGCGCCCGCTTTCCTCTACGTCGGACACCTGGCGCAGGCTCGCACGTCGCTAATCGCCTCAGTCGCGACCGCATTCCTGTTCTTCCCGTTCGTCCTCAGTCTCCCGGCCGCGATGGGTCTGGACGGTCTGGCCTTCCTGGCTGGCTCGGAACCCGACAAGGGAGCAATGGCCCATCTCGTGGACAGCTGGGTCAACTCTGCGTGGTTCTCACTCAGCCTGCTTCCCTACCTGTTGCTGCAGGTGGTCGGCTCGATTCTGATGGCGGTCGCCCTCCTTAGGACCAAGGCGGTACCTTCGTGGGTCGCCGTCGGGACCGGCCTGTGGCCGCTGTTCGGGATCGCTGGCCAGGAGAGCGGCGTCCGCGTCATCGGCGTCATCGGATACGCCCTGCTCTTCGTGACCTGGGTCTGCTTCGCCATGAGCCTCGTGCGCAGTCGCCGGTCGACCCCAGTCGAGCCGGACCTCGTCACGGCCTGACAACCATCGGGTGCGAGCGGGACAATGCGGTCATGAGCCGTTGGGCCGTCACCTGTGGCCGCGTGGGCATCGCCTGCGCGGCTCTCGGCGCGATCATCTCGCTGCTCGTGGTGGCGGCGTGGGACCACGCTCCGTACGCGATCCTCATCGGCGTCGAGACGATCGCGATGGTTCCGCTCGCGATCGTGGGTGCGAGCGCGGTCGGTGCGGCGCCACGCAGTGTCGTCGGGTGGCTGCTGCTGGCCGGCGGGGCGTTCCTTCCCGTGGCCACCGCGTCGCTTCTCTATGCGCGAGCGGCGTTCGACCAGGGTCGCGACCTCCCTCTGGCTCACCTCGCCGGGTGGCTGGACGGATGGCCGTGGGTGCCGGCGCAGCTCGGTGTCGCGCTCTTCGCGCCGCTGCTGTTCCCTGACGGGCGGCTCCCGTCGAAGCGGTGGCGGATCGCGATCGGCATCGACATCGGCCTGTGCGTGGTGCTTCTCGTGGCAACGGTCTTCGACCCGCATCTCCTCGACTGGCCCGACCGCCACAACCCGACCGGTGTCGCCGGTGGTCTCGGGGACCTCGCCCACGGCCTGATGGCGGCCATCGTCCTGGTCGCGCCGATGACACTCGCGGGAGCGATCGGCTTCGAGATCAAACAGCGCAACGCGACCGATCCGGCCGCGCGCTCTGCGGCACGACTCGTTCGGCCCGCGGTGTGGCTGCTCGCGGCGTCGTGGTGGGTGTGCGTGGTGATCTCGCTCTCGGGAGCGCCGTCGGTCTACGCGCTGCCGTTCGAGTCGCTCGGCATGGTCGCGGTGGGCGTCACCTGCTGGGTGGCAATCCGGCGCTACGGCCTCTTCGACGCTCGGCTCGTCGTACGACGCAGTCTGGTGTACGGCGCACTGAGCGCCTCCATCCTGGTCACCTACGGGGTGATCGCGTCCGTGCTGACGAGCACCGGCGCCGCTCACGCGACCGCGCCGGTCGCGCTCGTGGTCGCCATCCTGATCGCGGTGCCGTTGCGGGACAGACTTCAGCGGCTCGCGAACCGGGCGGTCTTCGGCCTGCGCGACGACCCCGCCGCGACGCTGCTCTTGCTCGGCGACCAGCTGGAGCGAGCCGTCGCCGCAGACGACGTGCTGCCGACAGCCGCCCGGTCGTTGCGCAGCGCGCTGCGACTCCAGCATGTCGCAATCCTCGACGGCGATGAAGTGGCGGCTCAGGCCGGGCGACCCGGCGAAGGCCGACCGGTCGAGGTCTCGCTCGTGTACGCCGGCGAGACGGTCGGCACGCTCGTCGCGACCCAGTCCGAAGGCGACACCCCGATGGGCGCCGAGAGGTACGCGCTGCTGACGGGCATGGCACGCCCCGTCGCCGCCGCTCTCCGCACCACGGCGCTCAGCCGCGACCTCGTGGCCTCGCACGAGCGCCTCGTCTCGGCGACCGAGGAGGAGCGTCGTCGGCTGCGTCGAGATCTCCACGATGGCCTAGGCCCCGCCCTGTCCAGCGCGGTGCTCGGCATCTCGCGTGCCCGCGCACTTCTCGACTCGCGACCCGACGCAGCAGCGGCACAGCTGGAGACGCTCACCACCCAGCTCCAGGAGGCCGTCGCCGACGTGCGACGTCTCGTGTACGACCTGCGTCCACCGGCCCTGGACCACCTCGGCCTGGTCAGAGCACTGGACGAGCAGGCCACGTCGCTCGGCACCTTCACGGTCATCGGCCCCAGGTCTACGCCGCCGCTCGCAGCAGCGGTTGAGGTCGCGGCGTACCGCATCGCGATGGAGGCGATGACCAACGCCGTCCGACACGCGAGAGCCAACACGGGCTCAGTCGAGATCCGCGTCGACGACGGGCTCCACCTCGTCGTCCGCGACGACGGGCTCGGGATACCGGACGGATACCGTGCAGGCGTGGGAATCACCTCGATGCGCGAACGCGCGACAGAACTGGGCGGCACGTGTGTGGTCGGGGCCGGTCATGCAGGGGGAACCGTGGTGCGGGCATGGCTGCCGACGTAGCGGGCATCACGGTCGTGGTCGTCGACGACCACCCTATGTTCCGCGCCGGCCTGCGCACGCTCGTCGAGGAGGCAGACGGGCTCACGTTCGCTGGTGAGGCCGGTGACGCCGAGACAGCCATCGAGGTCTGCGAGGAGGTCGTACCCGACGTCGTCCTCATGGACATCAAAATGGCCGGGGACAGCGGCATCGAAGCCACCCGACACATCGCAGGCACGCTCCCCCACGTGGCTGTACTGATGGTGACGATGCTCGAGGACGACACGTCAGTGTTCGCCGCGATGCGCGCGGGTGCTCGCGGCTACATCCTCAAGGGCTCGACACCCGACGACATCGTGCGAGCGATCCGCACAGTCGCAGCGGGCGAAGTGATCTTCGGTGCCACCCTTGCCCGCCGCATGGGCCACTTCTTCACCGCTGGCCGCGACGGCGACGCGCATCCCTTCCCCGAGCTGACCACGCGTGAACGGGACGTGCTCGGACTCATCGCCGACGGCCGCTCCAACCGCGACATCGCAGCCTCGCTCGGTTTGAGCGAGAAGACGGTGCGGAACAACGTCTCGAACATCTTCGCGAAGCTGCTCGTCACAGATCGCGGTGCCGCCGTCGCGAAGGCACGCACCGCCGGACTCGGCTCGACCGACCCCGCCCGATGAACCTGCTACCCCGAGCTTCAGGACAACACAGCCCTGACCCGTCGCCGCGGCGCTCTGGGCAACCTCGATCGACTTGGCCCCACTCCGTCACCCGTGTGGCGGCCCGGAGCTGCCCCGGCAGCAGGGGTGCAGGTGCCAGGGCTGCGGCCGGACGTGGCGCCGATCTTGGGGCCCGTCGGGAACGACGAAAGCCTCCAGGTGAGCCTGAAGGGCCTTTCGTCCAACACCACAGTCGCGATGCTGTGTGGTAGCGGGGCAGGATTTGAACCTGCGACCTCTGGATGCCATCAGGTGCATCGCGACAGCTACGGTCTCGGCCCGGAAGCTACCGATTCGCTCGGTGTGGTGAGGGATTCGCCCTCGCTTCCAATCTCAGGATACCCGTCCAGTGACGAGTGGGACGGACCCAAGCCGGACTCTAGGTGGACACCGCCCGAATTGCGGTCGGGCCTTGCGAGCGGGCACTCGCGGCGGTCAGGCGCACCTCCTAACCTGCCCGGTGCCCGTTGCAGGGCAGCAGGCACGATGATGGTCAGTGTTCAACAACACACCACGTTCGATGCGCTGGAGGTCACGGTGGGTGAGACGGAGGTTAATGAGCAACAAGCGGCGGCATCAGCTGATGGTTCCTCGCGTGTGTTCTGCGACCTGATCGCTCAGGGCGCTGCCCGATGGGTGACGAAGGAAAAGGGTGCTGTGGCGTTCTTCCCGCTGCCCGACGCGGCCATAGCGCCCGGCCACACCCTCGTCGTGCCCCGTCGCCACTGCCACGCTGGAGTCCTCGACGTTGAACCACGTGATCTGGCCCTCACCGTGGACCTGGTTCAGCGGGTGAGCCAAGCGATGATCACACACCTGGGCGCCAGTGGGGTGTGCGTTCTCAACGCCAGCGGACCAAACTCCGGCCGTAGTGTGGACCACGTGCACTTCCACGTCGTCCCGCGCTACCCGAGCGACGGCGAGGACTGCCTCCCGTGGCCGACGAGACGGTCCCACCACGAGGTTGATGGAGACCCCGCAACCCTGCTAGCTGCTGGGTTTTCGGCAAGCCCCTGATGACGCGGGACGATTGGCGCCGGTAGCCCGGCGGTATGACGCGCCTGGAAACCGATGAAATGACGGAGTCCAAGCAGCGTTGAGAGGGCGCGCGATCCGCGGCGTGACCGCTTGTTTGCGTAGCTCGCGTCCTCTCAAGCCAACCGCGCAAGGGCCCGAGTTGCCGCGGCGCACACACGCGCTGACCCATCAGACCGCTCCACCTCGCGAACCGCGTCAGCCAGGGCGGCAAGCTTATGGCGGGCAACCACTTTGAGCGCGGCCTCGCGTACCCGCCATGCCTCATCGCGCAGCGCCGTTCTGATCGACGGGAGCGCCGAATCATCCCAGGCCCACAACAGACCCCGCGTGGCCCAAACCCGCAGCCAGTAGTCCGGCCCGGGCTGTCCTCCGGTAAGCGCCCATCGCGCAGGTGGACCACCGAGGGCGACGATCAGATGTGGGTCGACCGCTCGGCCGGCGAGAAGCGACACGCAACCATTCACGACGGCGCCTTTGCCTCGGCGTTCACACTCCCGTTCGACACTCTGTCGGGGGGTTGGTCCCCACTTGGATGACGGTGCTGCGCTCATCCTTCGACTCTAAGGCGACGGACGAACCCGCATACCGCAGGCCGACGTGGGCCGTGAGTGGGGAGCCGATCACGTCGGCGTCCCCGGGTACGGAAGAAGCGCAGTGTGGATCCTCGGGCAGGGACTCGAAGACCCCTCACTTGACGACGTTCTGAACAGACGTTTAGCCTACTGAACGTGAGTTCATCCATCGACGACGGCGATCTCACCGCCCGCGCGACCATCCGGAACGCCGCGTTGCGGCTCTTCGCCGACCGTGGCCACGATGCCGTGACCGTTCGCGAGATCGCCACCCAGGCCGGCGTCTCCCCGGCCCTAGTCGTCCACCACTTCGGAAGCAAGGACGGCCTGCGAGCCGAGGTCGACGCCTTCGCCGCTCAGGCGTTTGACGGGATCTTCGAGGCACTGCCGACCGAGGAACTCGCCGAGATGCTCGTCGGTGGGCCGGCGACGGGCTCGATCGGCGAGGCGTTTGCCCGGGGCTTCCCGCCCGGCTCGCCGCTGCCGGCCTACCTGCGTCGGCTGCTCCTGACGAACGACCCGGCGGCAGCCGCCTTGTTCGGACGGTGGTATGCAGCAACCCGTCGCGTGCTCGACGCAATGGTCGAGATGGGCGTCGCCCGGCCGAGCGAGGACCCAGACACCCGGGCGGCGTTCTTCCTGGTCAATGACCTCGCACTCATCCTTCTGAGAAACCCGATCGCCATGGCGATCGGTGTCGACCCGCTGACTCCCGAGGGTATCGACCGGTGGGCCCGGGAAGCGACCGTTGTCTATGCCGAGGGCGCGTTCAGTGCCCCGCGGAAGGAGTAACACCCCATGAGCACGGCCCGACCCGTCATCCGCACCGAGGGGCTGACCAAGACTTTCGGTCCGGTCCGCGCCCTCGACGGGCTCGACCTCGAGGTGGCTCCCGGAGAGGTCCACGGCTTCCTCGGCCCCAACGGAGCAGGCAAGTCGACGACGATCCGTGTCCTCCTCGGCCTCATCCGCGCCAGCGGCGGCCGCGTCGAGATCTTCGGCGGTGACCCGTGGCGCCAGGCCGCGAAGCTCCACGAACGTCTCGCCTATGTCGCCGGCGACGTCGCTCTCTGGCCGGGGCTCACTGGTGGGCAGTGCCTGGACGTCCTCGGCGCGACCCAAGGCGGTCTCGACGAGGCCCGACGGGCCGCCCTCATCTCGCGGTTCGACCTCGACCCGACCAAGCGGGTCCGTGACTACTCCAAGGGCAACCGGCAGAAGGTCGCCCTCATCGCCGCCCTCGCTGCCGACGCGGACCTGCTCGTGCTCGACGAGCCCACCTCCGGGCTGGACCCGCTCATGGAACGGGCCTTCCAGGAGGTCGTCCGCGAGCGGCGCGAGGAAGGCTGCACGGTCCTGCTGTCGAGCCACATCCTTGACGAGGTCGAGGCCCTCGCCGACCGGGTGAGCATCATCCGGCGGGGCCGAACCGTGACGACCGGGACCCTCGCCGAGCTGCGACGGCATGCCCGCACCCACGTCCACGCGGTCACCGTCGACGCACCCGCGCGCCTCGCCGACAGCCCGGGCGTCGCGGACCACGTCTCCGAGCGACTCGACGGCCACGTCGACAGCCGGTTCACCATCGACGCCGAGCACCTCGACGCCGTCATCGGCCGGCTGCACACCGCACGGATCCACACCCTCACGGTCACCCCGCCGAGCCTGGACGCACTCTTCCTGCGCACCTATGACGAGCAGGCCATGCCCTTGGACGCCACCGAGCCCGGCGAGCCGGAGAAGACCCGCCGATGAGGGCGACTGGCCTCAGGACGATGCTCGGTGTCCAATGGCGGACCCATCGCCGCGGAACCCTCGTCTGGATGTTCGCGCTCATCGCCAGCATGGTCGCAACGGCGGCGGCAGTTGCTGGCCTCTACACCACCCCGGAGAAGATCCACACGTACGCCCAGGCCGTCACCGCCGGTGACGCCCTCGTCGCGATCAACGGCAGGGTCGAGGGCATCGACAGCCTCGGCGGGATCATCCAGGACGAGTTCGGCTTCCTCGCCGCCTTCCTCCTCCCGCTGCTCGGGATCAGCCTCGTCGCGCAGGTCACCCGGCGTGAGGAGGAGGCCGGGCGGCTCGAGGCGGTCCTCGGCGGCAGGGTCGCACGCCACGTCCCGGTGTTGGCCGGCCTCATCGTCGCCTCCGCCGCCATCTTCGTCACCGCCGCCACGTTCGCCCTCGGCCTCACCGCCACCGGGGTACCCACCACCCGATCGGTCCTCTACGCCGCCTCCCTCGGCGCCCTCGCCTTCGTCTTCGCCGGGCTCGCGGCGCTGCTCGCCCAGGTCACCCTGCACTCTCGGGGGGTCTACGTGTGGAGCCTGCTCGCCCTCGCCGTGGCCTACCTGCTGCGTGGCGTCGGCGACGTGCTAAGGATCTGGGTCACCTGGCTCTCACCGCTGGGCTGGGTCGAGAAGGCCGCGCCGTTCGGGGCGATGCGGTGGTGGACCCTCCTCATCCCCCTCGCCGTCGGCGGGCTACTCGCCACGCTCGCAGTCCTCGCCGCCGGCCACCGCGACCTCGGCAGCTCCCTCGTCCGCGAGGGCGTGGGATCGGCGCGGGCGACGACATGGCTACGTAGCCCGCTCGGGCTGGCCACCGCCATCCACCGCCCTGCGGTCCTCAGTTGGCTCGCCGGCGCCCTGGTCATCGCGGGCATGATGGGCGCGCTGGCGCAGCAGTTCGTCGACGCCGTCGCCGGCAACCCGGCCATGGCCGAGGCCATCGGGATGTCTGGTGCGCAACCCGAGGACGGGTTCGTCGCCGTCGTCCAGCTGTACATCGCCATCATCGCCACGGGGTACACCGTCCAGGCCGTCGGTAGCCTGCGCGGCGAGGAGAGCGCCGGGCGTCTCGAGCCCCGGCTGTCCGGCACTCTGTCCCGCATGCGGTGGCTCGCCGCCCACGAGCTCGTCATCGTCACCGGCCTCGTCGTCATCGTCATGGTCTCCTCAGTCGTGCTGGCCACGGCTGCGGCGTGGTCGATGGGCACCACGGCGCAGTTGGGTCGCGTCGTCGGAGCAGGCGCGGCATACCTACCGGCCGAGCTCCTCGTCGGCGGGTTGGCGCTCACGCTCTTCGGCCTGAGGCCCCGGGCGTTCCCGGCGGCCTGGGCGGCCTTCGCCTTCGTCGCCTTCATCGCCTTCCTCGGGCCGGGCCTCAAGGTGGCCGGTTGGATGCTCGACCTGTCCCCCACGACCCATGTCGGCAACCCTCCGCTGGGCACCGTCGAGGCGCCGCCGCTCGTCGTCCTCGCCACCATCGCCGCGGCCCTGGGCGTGGCCGCGGCGGTCGGCTTCCGTCGTCGAGGGGTGCCGCAGGGCTGAATCGGTGGAGCGGCGTCGCCGCCCCGCCGAGCTGTTTGCCGGTTGGCCCGAGGTAGTTGAAGGCGAAGGACAGCTGGGCATAGCCACCGATCAGGTGCGAAGGCTTCATCAGCAGCCGGGTCAGCGAGTTGTGTATCCCGCCTCGCTTGCCCGACGTCTCTGCGAGCGGTACGTCGATCAGCCGGTCTTGAGCGTGGTACATGTACACCGTCCCCTCGGGCGTGAGGAGGTCACCGTCATCCGCAGGCGCAGCCAGGACGTGACGTACTGATGCGAGTCATGGCGCAGATGACGATGGTGGTGAACCTCGACAAGTGCATCGGGTGCCACAATTGATGGACGAGGCGCGCCGCGTCCGAGGAGCCTTGACCAATGGTGACAAGAAGCTCGCCATGCAGAGACTCAACCTCCTCGCGGGCCGTCTCCACCGCCACGTCGGACGAGAGAAGGCCCGCATCTTCACCGCACTGCGAGACATGGGCGAGTTCCTCGACGAGCTCGACGACCTGGAGGCCGAGCATCACCAGTTCCATGACATGGTTGCCAACCTCGACGTGAGTTCGGCGGACTTCGATGCTGTCGTCATGCGGCTGTTCGACGATCTAGGCGAGCATGTGGAGCGCGAGGACCTGGGGATCTTCCCCGTGTCCGAAGTGACCCTGAACGAGTCCGGATGGCAGCTCGTCGCCCAGGCACACACGGAGTCGCCGACCTTCTTGCTTGACCAAATTGCCCCAGCTGACCAGGTAGAACGAAAGTGAGAATGATGCAAAAAGAGTCCTTGACCGCGCTGGCCCGGCAACACCTGAAGACCGCCCGTGCGGCCGACAGCGGCCGCAGCGCACACACCATCTACGGCGGTCACGAACACGCACTTCGACAGACCCTGATCGCCCTACGCGCCGGCACAAACCTGGACGAGCACGAGAACCCTGGTGAAGCGACCGTCCAAGTACTGCACGGTCGAGTGACCCTGATCGCCGATAAGACCAAGTGGAACGGTTCTCCAGGGGATCTGTTGATCGTGCCGGACTCCCGCCACGCCCTCGAGGCCGCCGAGGACTCCGTCATCCTCTTAACAGTAAGCAAAGCCATCGCCTAACCAAAACGCACATCCGGAGGACCACAAATGCGATCTCCCCTCGGGATTGGCCAGCGTGTGGCCGGTCCGGGTCCCGCAGGTGTGGTGGGCACCGGCGCTCAAGGCTTCCCAGTCGGTGTCCGTGCCTGGGTGGGGATCGCACGATCCGTCGTGTCGCCAAGCCCGAGCTGCCCAGCAGCGTTCGACCCCCAGCACCAGAACGTGTGGTCACGGTGGATCCCCCAGGTGAAATAACCGTTGTCGGCGGCAGCTGTGGCCCAGACCCGGGACATGACCCCGGATCAGGCCCCCCGCGCGGCGGTTTGGGTGGCTTGAGCGCACCCGCGCCCGGGTGGGCCGGAAGAGCGGGCGACCGGTCGCCGCCGACCTGAGTCGGCACGTACCGACTGGTGAGGTTGCCGGGGCGCGAGTCGGGCGTAGATGTTGGCTGGCCCGCACCACAGGCCTTGATCGGGACGCAACCGCACGTGAAAGGTCCCGGAGTCGACGGTCAACCAGACATCCGCTCCCTGACGACTTGCCTCACGGAACGGCGGTAGTTGGGTTGGCCCCCAGCCGAGCTGTCGATCTCACGCTGGTGACCACGGTGATAGCGCTACGACGGGACGGGCTGGCCCCCCTCTGCGCGAACCACTCCGCCAGCCCGAGCGACACGGTCACCTTCGAGCCCAACGTGCACAGACGACCTTCACCTCGCGATCACCAGGCCGACTTCACCCGCCTGGGACGAGTCATTTCAGAACGGGTTCAACGAGGCAGCTGCTGCCGCGTTGACGGCGATGAAGAGCAAGCCGCCGGCCATCGCGAAGAACCCGAGGAGTCGGGCAACAACGCCAGTCCCAAGCAGACGATCCCGCACGCGGTTGCGAAGGTGGAGCAAAGCAGCCTGGAGCAGGTAGAGGCCGTAGACCAGCGTGACTGCAGCCTCGGCGGCGACTCCCCATTCGCCGGCCCATGCTAGCAAGGCGGCCACCCCGATGGCGAGGTTCGCGAAGCCGACCTCGAGCTGGAAGTTGGAGTCGCTCTCCGCACCCCAACCCATCCGAGCGGCGTCGCCCCGGGCGAAGACGACGTGGCGAAGGAAGCTGACCACGCCGACGCACCCGACGTTGAGCACCGTGACCACGGCAAGTGCGCCGTGGGCAGTACCGTTAAGGCCCGCCAGAAAGAAACCCACTCCCGCGAGGACATAGGTGGTAACCATCAGGATCGTGGCTGGGTTTCGGTCGGACAGGCTCATTAACTCAGTATCGGTCCCATTCACCCGCGCCGGTGCCGGAACGCGGCATTCCAATCGTGAGCACGCACAGGAGCGAATTCCGCTCGCGAATTCGCTTCCGCTCCTGAACCAGGGAGTCTCTTGCGAGGCGCGGGTTCACGGCGAGCAGTTCATTTGGCACGGGCAAGGTTTGAAGTTGCGACCTTTGGGTTATGAGGCCCGCTAGCCCCGCTCCTAGCCGACTGCAGCTCGTGATCGACTCTGACCCGGCGGTCACGTGCGTCACATCGCCGCCATTCGGTCACCTCCATTGCGTCGGCCTTGGGCCGACGTGAGATGGCAACCGCGCGGAACCAGGATCCGCTGCAGACGACACGAGGGTGCTGGGTGTCGACGCTTGCAAGAAAGGTTGGATTGGCCTGAGTACTAATGTCCATGGCTCAACAACACTTCCTGCCGTTCTTCGGGAAGAAGCCGATGCACCAGATCACCCCCTCCCTTGTCCAGGACTGGGTCACCAAAGCCGCCGCCGGCGGCCTCTCGCCACGATCCATCCGTAAATACCACACCATGCTCCACTCCATCTTCAAACGAGCCGTCCGCGACCAGCTCATCACCACCAACCCATGCGAGCACACCGAACTGCCCAAGGCCATCACCAAGAAGGCCCGAACCCTCACCCCTACCGAGTACGAGCTCCTCATCGCCGCGATCCCCGCCCGCTACCGGCTGCTGGTCGAGACCGCGATCGAGACCGGCATGCGGTGGGGCGAACTCATCGCCCTGCGGCCCCGCCACATCGCCTTCCTGACCAGGGCGGTACCTGTTGAGGAAACCATCTTGGAGGTGTCACGGCGGTACTCCCCCACCGGGCAAAACTACGTCACCAGGCCTACCCCAAGGACTACGAACCCGGAAACTTCGGCGTCGACGAACACGGGCTCCACGCCGTCACCCACCGCATCGGAGCTGACCAGCCGCTGTTCACCACCACCGCCGGCACCCCCATCTCACGCAACTCTTCCGCATCCCCATCTGGCAACCCGCCGTCAAGATCAGCGGCATCGACTTCCCGTCCGCATGCACGACCTCCCACACGCCCACGCCTCCTGGCTCCTCGCCGAAGGGTCCGACCTCAAGTCCGTGATGGAACGGATGGGCCACGCGCAGATCCAAACCACCCAGAAATACCTCCACGCCCTCCCCGAAGCCGACCGCAAGAACCTCGACGCTCTCGCAGGAGCCCGACAACGACCACAACAACCCATATAGCACACCAGCCGTCGCCATGATCTCAATCACGAGAGGCAAGGACTCAGCCCTCCAGATCACTCGGGGAAGCGAAGAGACTGCCCGGTTGTCGATCCTATTTGCGACTCGCGATCCAGACCCGGAACGAGTCACGAGCCATGCCCGGGTGAGACGCGAGTCACGCCAGATCCGGACCGCCGGGTTCTCGGTCTGCCTGCGGCATGTCGGTCCTTGTCGCGAAGTGGGCGTTGGATCGTGGCGCCTTTGGGTGGCGCGCCAGGCGGATGGCGTACATCATCGCGCTGACTGCGAACATGACGGCGCACATGAGGAGCCACCTTTCCAGGTAGGGGTCTTGCGTCTGCCCGGTCGCGGCCTGGTAGGTGCTTGCGCCTTGGCCGATGATGCCGGGGAAGTACAGCAGGAAGGTGAGTGCGGCTCCGAGCGCGGGGATGCGCACGTAGTTCAACGGTGACACCACACCATTGCCGGGCGCATGGCGTCGCCTCATGGCGTCGACTGCGCCCTGAATCGACCGATCAGCGAGCGCGTACAACGGGAACAGCAACATGTCGTGCACGATCAGGGCGCCGCCGAACCACACCAGCATGAGGGGCCAACGGGAGTCGGCGCTGGTCAGCACGGCCGCGTATCCAGCGAGGGCGAGAGAGCAGAGCATGCAAAGCAGGTGCAGAGCGCCGGCGCCGTAGGATCCGGGGAGCCAGCGAAGGACTGGACGCATTCATGCCTCCGCGAACGTGATGGTGCTTACCCACTTCGTGTTGTGGACTCCCGGCAGCGCGGGCACGATGATCCGCGCCGGATACCCGTGATCGAGCGACAGATCGGTCCCGTTGACCTTGAGGGCCAGCAGGGAGTCTTCGTCTAGGATCTGGTTGGCCTGCAGGGTTGCGGTGCCGAACGAGCCGCCGCGTTGGAGCGATTCGACGTGGACGGATGCCGGTGCGGCCAGGCCCGCGAGTCTCGCCAGGTCTGCCAGTCGGACGCCGGTCCAGGTCTGCACCGTCGACCAGCCTTCCACACAGGCGATCGGCAAAGTCGCGGTGTGCTGGGCCATCGCGAGCAGGTCGTGCCGGCTCAGTCTCACCGCCTGGTGTCCAGGAGCGGTCAGGCTCAACCTCCACGAGGGGCTTACGGCGCCAGGACGGATTCCTACTGCCGATGCTGTCTTGTTGACCTGGAAGTCGTTGGGGCCGTGGCCGTACGAGCGGCCGTGCGGGAGCAGGATGGCGAGGCTGCGCACGGGGCCGCCGATGGTCTGCCCCACTGAGAGCACGGCGATCAGTCCGGAGCCTGTGGCCACCGTGGCTAGGAACCCACGCCTGCTGATCGTGGGCTTCGCGGGTTCCACGGCGACCAGCCCATGAGGATCGATTGGCTCCGGCAGGGTGTTGTCGAGGGGTGTGCGCAGCTCACGACGCAACGACCGGCTGCGTAGAGACCTGACCACGGTCGGCAGCTTGAGGGCCACGTGTACGACGAAGCCGGCGATGAACACCCAGGCTCCGTAGTAGTGGGCGGTGTAGAAGTTGAAGCCGAACAGGTAGTCGTACTGGATGTTGAGGACACCAGTGGCGATCTCGAACAAGACGCCGCCGACCAAGCAGGCCAGCGACAGCCGCTCGAGGACCTGAGCCAGCGACCGGGCCGGGGGCCAGACGAACAGTTTCGGAAGCACCGACCAGAGCTTCGCCAGCACCACGGGAACGAGCACCAACCCAAGGCACACATGCAGGCCCTGCGTCAGCCGGAAGAGCCAGGACGGCCGGGTGGGCCAGTCGAAGTACGGCAGGTGCAGCCACCCGACGTTGCCGGGCTGGGCCTGGCCGAACTGAGGTGAGTATGCGACGTAGTCCAGCAGTCCGGTCACGACGACCAGCGGCAGCGCGGCCAGCAACACGGCGCCCAAGATCGAGGTGAGCCACGGCCCACGCAACGGGCTGCGCCAAGACGTCGGCTCGGGAAACCTGCGCGGTCGGCGACGGGCCAGCGCTTCCCAGAACCCGGAGGGAAACGCGTACTCCTCCTCGGTGCCCGCGTCGCGATCGACCGGATCGGCCGCGTCGCGGCTGTCTGACGGCTGGGTGCTCACATCCGGCACTGGCCCCGGCCCGTCTTCTGGAGCTCGGCGAACCACCGCCCGCCGAGGCCGATAACCCGCAGCATGTCAAGGGAGGCCCGCCGCGCAATGGCGGCGAGGGCCTCCGGGCCGAGGATCGCCCAGGAGAACGGCGCAGATACCCGGCCGGCGGCCTCGATCTGCAGTCGGTGTCGCGACAGTGGGGTGCCTGGTGCCGCCACTTCCACGACCGCCCGTCCCTCCGGCCCCAGCAGGTCGCGTACCCGCGCCAGCAGCCGAGCGGGATCCCCGCCGATCCCGACGTTGCCGTCGGCCAGCAGCACGGACTCCCATCGTCCCTCAGCCGGCACCGGCTGGAAGATGTCGCGGCGCAGGGCGTGCACACCGCGATTGCGGGTTTGGCGCACGGCGGCCTCCGAGAGGTCGATGCCGAGCACACCGACGCCCCTGGCCCCCAGCCCTTCGGTGAGCCGGCCCGGGCCGCATCCAACGTCCAGCGTGGGACCTTTGCACCTGTCGACCATCACCCGATCGGTGCTATCGCAGCCGGCCCGCCAGGTCGGGACGGGAACAGGGACCGGACCGCCGGGCAGACCGTGCGCCAGGCACGCCGCGCCGGACAGTGCGTCGTCGAGCACGTCGGTCGGGGGCGGCAAGGGTGCGCCGAGGGTCTGCCAGGTCCGCGCGAACCGCGTGTGCGGCGCCTGCCGGGCGACCAGCTCGGCGTCGGCGGGTGTGTCGACGTCGCGCATCACGGGCGCGGACACGACTCGCGCGCCCTGGGAGTGCAGCAAGGCCTGGGTCTCCCGGCAGGTGTCCGGTGAAGACATGGCGACGCCCGCAAGCCCGGACGCCCACGCCGGCGTGGGCAGGCCCAGAACCCACCACCCGCCGTCCACTGCCGGTCCTAGGACTGCAACATTGCGGCGGCCCCCATCCAGGTCGCGTCCGATGGTGCGCAACCTGTCCGGTTCTACGTGGGGGGTGTCCATGCCGATCTGAACGACGGGTCCGGGCAGGATTCCCGCGGCGCCCTGGTGGGCGTGCGCCAACCTGGCGCCCAGTCCGTCGCCTCGCTGCGGCTGGAGCTGCCACCCTGTCAGCCGGTGGCGCAGCACAGTGCACCGCATCGCAAGCTCCAGGTCGCCGGCTATCGCCAGCACACGTCGCGATCGCGGAAAGGCCTGCTCGCCAGACTCCAATGTGTCGAGCAGTGCCGCGGCCGCGAGGTCTGCTGCGGCGTCGAAACCGACCGCGGCGGCCAACCGGGTCTTCACGCTCCCCGGCACCGGAGCCTTGGCCATGACCAATAGGCCCGCCGTCGTCATGACAACACCCGCAGGGCATCTACCGCAGCCAATGCGGTTCCGCGCAGTGATCCCGACACTTTCGACCGGGTGCCGACCGTGCGCTCCCTGTACGGCACCGGCAGCTCGAGGATCCGCCACCGTTCCTCGGCGGCCTTGCGCAGCAGCTCGAACGGGTAGCCGTAGCGGCGGTCCTGCACCTGGAGCCCCAACAGGTCGGCCCTTCTGCAGACCCGGGCCGGTGCGATGTCATGGACGTCGAGGCCATGCCGACGAATCCACCAGGTCGCCAACTCGTTGCCCACGCGTGCGGGCCACGGCGTCAGCCCGCGGCGGGTCGGCACCCGCCTGCCGACACCGAGCTCGCACCGGCCCTCCCGCACCGCATCGACCAACGGGAGCAGGTCGATCGGGTCAAGGGTGCCGTCACCATCGATGGAGGCGACGAGGTCCGCCGTCGCGGCAGCGATGCCCGCCTGAATGGCGGCGCCGTACCCGGGTTGCGGTTCGTGCACGACCGTGGCGCCGGCTCGCCGAGCGACCTCGGCGGTGTCGTCGACCGACCCGTTGTCGACGACGATGACGGACATCGATGTAGGCACGCGGCGCAGCAGGCCGGGCAGGGCCGGCCCCTCGTTCCGGCACGGGACGATCAGCTCACAGGAGAGGCTCACTCGTCCACGCTAGGGCCGGCGAGTCCACGAACCGCCCTTCGAAGTCTTACGAAACCCTGACGGTGAGAGCTCGTGGGCGACAGGGCGCCGACAGCGGACCGGCTGCCTGCATACAGTCGGGGAATGGCAACCGTGCAGGCCCCGCGTCGGCGTGCGGAGGGTCGCCCGGTGCGCAGATTTCGGTTGTCGGCAGCGACGGTGGGGCTGCTCGTCACGGTGGTCCTGATGCTCTCGGCGATGGCGGTGCCGCCCCTGGTGGCCTGGGACGTACACATCTCGTTCCCCCCGCTGTTCGCGTCGTGGCGACCGCGGGCTGGACCGGGCTCGTTGGTGGCGATACCCCTTGCTGCGTTGGGCGTTGCGTACGGTCCAAGGATGGCTGAGCGTCTGCCATGGCCCCGGCTGATGGTGCTCTGCTGGCTTGGAGGGCTCACCTGGCTGGCCGCTCTGCTGCTCGTGGACGCGCACCGCGGCGCCCAGAGCTACCCCGACGTCAACGATCTGTTGACCACTGCCCGGTCCACCGGCAGCGTCTCCGGCTGGCTGCACGGCTTCATCTCCCGCATCCCCGAGGGGCCCCAGGAGTGGCCGACCCACGTGGCCGGCCATCCTCCCGGTGCGGTGCTGTTCTTCCTCGCCCTGGTCAGGACCGGGCTGGGCGCAAACATCGCCGCTGGCATCGTCATCGTGCTGTTGGCATCTACGACCTCCCTTGCCGTGCTCACGACCCTCCGTGTCCTCGACGCCGAGCCGGCGGCACGCCGCGCAGCGCCGTTCCTGGTTCTCGCGCCTGCCGCTATATGGGAGGCCGTGTCGTTCGACGCCGTCCTCACCTGCCTGTCCACTTGGGCCCTCGCCGTGCTCGCGTTTGCCGCGGTCCGCCGGAGCCGCGGGTGGGCGCTGGTCGCGGGCGTGATGTTCGGCCTGTGCCTGGAGATGTCGTACGGCCTTCCGCTGCTGGTCTTCCTCGCAGGCGGCGTCGCGGTCAGCGCCCGCAGCTTCCGGGCGCCGGCGTGGGCGGTGCTCGGCGCCCTCCTCGTGGTCGTCGCCGTCGCGGTGGCCGGTTTCGCCCTGTGGGACGCGTATCCGGCCCTTCGCGGGCGGTACGTGGACGGCATCGGCGGGTTGCGCCCAGCGTCCTATTGGGTGTGGGGAGACCTGGCCGCTCTCGCGTTCAGCGCCGGTCCCGCAGCCGGGGCGGCCGTCGGTCTCTGGCTGTCCGACCTGAGACGGTCGCCCGCAGCTGCGGATCTGCGGGATCAACACGTCGTCTCCCTGCTCGGCGGCGCCGCGCTCGTGACCGTGTTAGCTGCTGATGCCTCCCTGATGAGCAAGGCCGAAGTAGAACGGATCTGGCTGCCGTTCGTGCCCTGGCTCCTCGTCTTGACGGCGCTGTTCCCGCCGCCGTGGCGACGGCCGGCTCTCGCCGTCCAGGTGCTCTTGGCGCTGCTGGTTCAGCACCTTCTCGTCACCGCGTGGTAGCGGCGGCCGGACGTAGTGGATCGCGGGCGAACCTCGGCAAACCCTCCTCTGGAGCCACCGTGGCCGCGAACCCCAGGTCGCGAAACGCTTTGGCCGAACTCGCAACGATGTGGCGTACGTCACCGGGTCGGAACTGCCCCGTGACCACGGGCTCGAGAGCCTGCCGCGGCGACCCCGCGGTGACGAGTCTCGCCACCTCGGCGATCGAGACTGGCCTTCCGGAGCAGACGTTGTAGGCATCAAACGTAGCCGCCGGCCGATCGGCTAGGACGTCCAGCGACAGCAGGTTGGCAGTCACCACGTCGGAGACGTGCACGAAGTCGCGCATCTGGGCACCGTCTTCGAAGACCCTCGGCGGCCGGTCCGCCTCAAGGTCCGACCGGAAGATCGCGGCCACCCCGGAGTATGGCGTGTCCGCCGGCATGCCCGGTCCGTAGACGTTGTGGTAGCGCAACGCGATCACCGCCCCTTCCGCCTGCTGGGACCAGGCTGCGGCGAAGTGCTCCTGAGCGACCTTGCTGGCTGCGTAGGAGCTGCGTGGTCGCAAGGGTGCGTCCTCGTCGACCAGCCGCCAGTCCAGCGCGCTGCCGCAGTGCGGGCATCGGGAGTCGAAGCGCCCAGCGCGCAGGTCGTCGAGAGTCCTGGTCGCCTGTTGTGGTCCGTGGTCGGCGCACTCGTAGCGCCCGTCGCCGTAGACCACCATCGAGGAGGCGAGGAGCAGCCGGTTCACGCCGGCGTCGGCCATTGCGGCCAGCAGCGTCGCGGTGCCGAGGTCGTTGTGGCTTGCGAACAAAGGCAGATCCGGCGGGCTCACGCCGGCGCCCACCATCGCCGCCTGGTGACACACCACGTCGACGCCGCTCAGCAGGTGCCGGATGGCGCCGTGGTCGCGAACGTCGGCGCTCCGCACGTCCGACACAGGCGCCCTATCAGCGGCGTGCGCCTGGGCGATGTAGGCGTCGACCGCCAGCACGTCGTGGCCGCGCCGCCGCAATTCGGCGGCGACGGCACCGCCGATGAAGCCGGCGGCACCGGTGACCATGATCCTCATGGCAGCTCGAAAGGCACGGCGACCCCGTCGAGAGACCGCGCGCAGCTGCATCCTTCAGGTTCGGCTGGCAAGGCGGTGATGACGTTAGCGAGCAGTCTGCGCAGGCGCTCGAGGTGCTTGGCGAACTCTGCGAGCACCGTTGCCTGGTTGACGTACTCGCCTTGGGTGAGCCCGGCGTCGTGGTCGGTCACCAGCGCGATGGATGCGTAACACAAGGCGAGTTCGCGGGCGAGCACGGCTTCCGGATGGCCCGTCATGTTGACGAGCGACCAGCCCATGCCCGCGAACCAGCGAGCCTCCGCGCGGGTGGAGAAGCGCGGCCCTTCGATGACGACCATGGTGCCGCCGTCGACGACCGCCTGGTCGGCCGCGACCAGCGCCCACCGCAGCGACGGACAATACGGGTCCGCGAACGGGACGTGAACTGCGCCCTCGTCGTAGAAGGTCTGGTGCCGGCCAGACGTGCGGTCGACGAGCTGGTCAGGGACCACGAGCGTCCCCGGGCCGTCCTCGAGCCGTAGGCTGCCGACCGCACAGGGCGCCAGCACCCGCCGAACGCCGATCGATCGCAGTGCCCACAGGTTGGCCCGATAGTTCACCCGGTGCGGCGGGTACTCGTGCCGCCGCCCGTGCCGCGGAAGAAACGCCACCGTGCATGGCCCCACCGATCCGATGGTGATCGGCGCAGACGGTGCGCCGAACGGCGTCGCGACCTCGACTGCAGCGGGGTCGCTGAGGAACTCATAGAAGCCCGAGCCGCCAATGACAGCGATCTTGGGGGCGTCGGAAGGGCGGCGGGCCGAATCGGTCACGCGCCAAGTCTGGCATCCGTCTCCCGCTGAGGCTTCCGCCCGTCGGAATGGGTGGACTCCGCAGCGGAGACAGAGAGGGCTTCCGCATGCCCACGACTCTGCCCACGGCCAGTCGAGCCACCACCAACCCGACGCGCCCTGGTACGACCAGGGCGTCCGACACCACCAAGGGACTGCTCGCGGGGGCCGGGATGCCTGAGCGCTCCGCAAGCGTGCCACGTGAGCGCGTGTTCATCGGCGGTACTAGGTTCGACTTGGCCGACCGCGTCAGCATCATCCGGAAGGTGACCGACGTGTTGTATGAATTCGCTCCCCGCGCCGCTAGCCTCGCCCGGGGTGCGTTCGGGGCCGTAACGTTCGTCGGGCTCCTCGGCCCAGGGCTGCGACTGCCGCAATGGCTACTAAATCTCTCCCCCCTGACCCTGGTCGGCAACCCACCCGAACGCCCCGTCGACAGCACGTCCCTCGCCGTGCTCAGCTGGGCCGCGAGCCTGCTCTCGGCCGCGGCGTTCGTCGGGTTCCGGCGACGCTCGGTACCCCAAGGATGAGAAAGTCACCGGCAGGAGGACTACCGGACGGGCTCTCTGGACCCGGCGGGATCGGTCTGGGTCGGCGTCGGCTGAACCGATGTCCCGAGCAGAGCCGTCTGCCTGTTTCATGGTGGGTTTGGCGGCTGGTTGCTGCCATCGGGCTCACCTTGCTGGTGGTCACGACCACGGCCCGGCTCACCCTGCTCGATGCCGGCTTCGACGCCAAGTCTGTCGGTGACGCCGACGGATACGACCGGGCCTACGCGCAGGTGCTCCCTTCACCTGCGGTTCAGCTGGCCATCCGACGTGCTCTGGCCGGCCTACCCGTCGACCCCGGCTACCTGACCACCAACCTGCGCGTCTTGATACCGCCGGCGGTCCTGGAGGAGGTGGTGAGGAACGCGATCTCCGACTATGTCGACGTCGTGCTGGGCAGGGCCCCACGACTCGACCTTGAGCGAGCCCTTCAACCGATCGTGGACAACCTCGTGCGGCTCGTGCAGGAGCTGGCGCCCAACGCCATCGTCACTGCGCCGAAACTGCACGTCGGGTCACTGGCGATGTTCGATGCCCAGGTGACCACGCTGTTCCGACAGCTCTCAGCAGGGCAGGTCGATCTCCACCTGCCCGTGATCAGGCTCCGGGGCCGCGACGTGGAGCGGGTTGCCAACATCCTCACGACGGGTCTGCCGGCCCTGACCGCGGCTAGGCTTCGACCGCAGATCACGCCGCTGCTCGCCTCCGGTGACCTGGGAGGGGCTTTTGCCCTAGTGGTTCCGGCCTATCTCAACGCGAAGGCGGTGCACACAATCGGCGTCAATGCGTCCGCCAGTGCCGGCAAGGCGCTCCGGTCGCTGCCGACCGTCGCCCATGACGCCGCGCCGCACAAGGTCCTACCGCTTGGCCTCGGCTGGCTGACGTGCCTCGGCATCGTGTTCTCGATGGCGCTGCTGGAGCCTTTCCTGGGCTCGTCGCGTCGCCGAACCGGTGACATCGCCGCCACCATGGGCATCGCGACGGTGATGGCACTTCTTACCGGACTCGTCCTCCGCGCCGTGGTAGCGGACCCGCTGCGAAAGGTCGCCGACGATCCGGCGTTGGACCCGGCGATCCGCCATTTGGCTGCCGACATCGACGATCAGCTTCGAATCGGTGTCGCTCGCATGTTCATGATTCTCACCGCAGTCCTCGCCCTCGGCGCAATCGTCGTCTGGTTCGTTCCCCGCGTGCGATTCGGGCTCGTCCGCGGACACCGCAGGGTGACGAGCATCGCCGTCCTGACGGTCATCGCTGGTGCCGTCACTGCGTTCGCGAACCTCTCTACCCAGTCACCGGCCGTGTGCAACGGGTCGCCCCGACTCTGCGGTCATGCGTACGACGAGGTCAGCTACCTCACCAGCCACAACGCGATGGCCAGCAGTGACCGTGGATTCCTGGCCGCGAACCAGGACCCAGACATCACCTCCCAGCTGGACAACGGCGTTCGTGCACTGATGCTGGACCTGCACTACTGGACCACGCCGAGTCAGGCTGCGCCGTACCTCGCGAGCCTCGACCCCCGCACGGCCCAGGCGCTGTCACCTCTCGTCAGGTCGTTCGAGCCACATCCGGGCGTGTGGCTGTGCCATGAGCTGTGCCAGTTGGGTGCAGACTCGGCCACATCTCAGCTGCACGCCCTGGGCGACTGGATGACGGGTCACCCCGGCGAGGTGGTCACCCTCATCCTCGAGGACGACATCTCAGCCGCCGACGTGCGGACCGTGGTCTCTGCGGCCGGGCTCGATCCGCTGCTTGCCACTCCGCCCGCACCCGGGGAGCCCTGGCCGACTCTCGGCCAGATGGTCCGCGAGCACCACACGCTCATGGTCTTCACTCAGCGCGCGCGGTTCACCAGTGGTCAGATCCGCAATTTCTACCAGTACGCAGCGGAGACGCCGTACGACACCCCCACGAGCGCAGACCTCAGTTGCGCCCCGGGCCGGGGCGCCGCCTCCGCGCCACTCTTCTTGCTCAACAACTGGATAGGCCAAGGCCTCGCGACGCGGGCCAACGCCCTCGAGGTCAACCACAAGTCGTTCCTCCTCGACCGGGCCAGACGCTGCGAAGAGGTGCGCCGGCTCCACGCCACCTTCATCGCCGTGGACTTCGCCCAGGTGGGAGCTCCGCTGGAGGTGGTCGACACTCTGAACGCACGTCTGGACTGACGGGACAGGACTTCTTACAGTCTGAGACGACCACACCGTGGCCGTAGGCCCCACCCGGACTTCCGCTTGGCGCCGGCCCAGGCCGTGGGTTGCTACCCGGAACCATCCGCGTCTCGAAGATTTACACCAGGCTTCGCACGATTGCAAAACACCTGACGCTCGACCGCCAAGAACCAGCGCCATGCTGAGAGAACCGAGTCGCGAAGCGAGGTCAATCTTATGCCCGATGCGAACGTCACGGACCAAATCCGCCGCGAGATCAACCTGCTCTTTGTCAAGGTCGATGACCCAGCCGTGCGCAACTACCTCGATGCCGCCTTCGTCGCCTTGGAGGACGAACCGACCAGCAACATCGACCTCAGCCCAGGCCCGGACCAGACCATCGTGGACTTCGACTCTCCGCTCACTATGCTCGAGGATCTGCGGTCGCGGCCAGGCGACGGCGTCGAACAACTCATCCGTTGCCAGCATGCGCTGCGCTCTGCGGAGTGCCTCTGGCACCTGAGGGAAGGGCTGCATGCTGGCTGAGCCGACGGTGCCCGCCGGCAGTCCACAATAGGTACTGGACGGGGTCGGGGCGCGGGTCTCAAACGGATGCGCTCCACATGGGCTGTTTCACCGCGTTCCTGCACACGGTAAAAGGCGAGGAACCGCCGGAACTCGGCAGGCACCCCCCGCTCACGCCGCTCGCTCAACCGCCGACCCAACCGCTCGAGTCGGCTGAGCGATCCGCGCTCAGAAGGCCGCGGGCTGCCAGGTCTGGCCCGCGTCGCGGGTGACATAGAGGACACCCTCCGGCTCGAACATGCTAGCGGGCGCGTAGACCACCCCCGCGATCTTGTACGTGTGTAGACGATGTCATTCCAGCCCTTGCCCCCATCTCCGATGTCGACCGGCATCGACCAGTCCGAACCCCCACCTCCGTTGAGGTAGATGAAGGAGCCGGACGCGACCGACGACATGGCCAGGTTGCCGCTGGCTGACGCGGCGAGTTGGCTCTGGATGCCGTACGGCCTGGCCGGCGCACTGCGTGGTCTTGCCCGTCTCGGTCGACCGGTAGACGGTCCTGATCGCCCTGCTCATGCCGGGATCACCGATGCACAACTCGTCGACGTCGCGTGCGGACGTCGCCACCACCTGGTACAGCGCTAGATCCTGCGTGTGGTCGCACGGTGACGGGCGAGCGGCGAAGTGCCTGCCGTCCGTGCTGACGTAGAGCTTGTCCTGACCGCCTCCGGTGAACAGCGTGTCGCCGACGACGCAGACCGTCTTGCCCCGGGGCATTGACGCTGGCCGCGGTGTTGCGTGGCAGGTCGACGTCGATCTGCTGCCAGGCATCGCTGTGGCACCGGCTCCGCCAGAACGCCAACGGCTGATCGCAGAGACCATGTCCGTACTTGCACGAAGACACCACCGCGTAGGCTCCCGCCTTGCTGGCATCGAGGGCGAGGACGTAGCACGGCGCGCGTTCGGCCAGCTCATCGACTGGGCCGTGGAGTTCTTAGGCACTCCCGGGCCAAAGAGGGCTGCCCCTGCTCAGGTTGTGGTATCGGTGTGGTGCCAGTGGCAGAAGTGGCGGTCGCGGGACGTGCGATTCCCACCGCCATCGCGCTGATCGCGAGCCCCGTTACCAACCGGCTACCCCTGAACTGACCGATCCCTGCAGTCACGACATTCTTCCTGCTCGCAGGCATCGCCCACGAACGACCTATCTGTCGGACATACCCTTCCCAAACTAGTCAGGCCCACCTGGTGACCCACGTTGCCTCGGATCTCGCCGAAGCCGTGCGATAGACCGGGCAGACGAGTCTGTGGAACGGCCGGACGGTCTGCCGGAGCGTCGGCTCACCGGCCGACGACGGCGATGAATGACCGCAGCAATCGCACGGCTTCTGTGACACCGCGTTTTGCTCCATCCGCTCTTCGGGACGATCTGCAATGGCGGAGCATGGTGTCCGGTCTGACGCGTGGGGTCATCGAGCATGCTCGGCCGATGGCCGTGTCACGCGCCCGTTCGCTCGAGCATCGCTCTTCCAGTCTCGCGAGTTGCTGGCGGGCGCCGTGGGGATGCTCAGGTAGGCCCCGGTGGGCGGCGTCTGCAGCGGACCGCCCCCCTCGGGCGGCACGAGCCGGAAGGGAACACCAGCGGCCAGCGCCGGGCGAGGGTTGTCCATCGCCTGCAGGTGCAGGTGCGGTTCGGAACTGTTCCCGGAGTTCCCGCACTGCGCCATGGGATCGCCTGCGGTAACGTGCTGGCCTGGGCGGACTTGGACCGAGCCACGCCGCAGGTGAGCCAGCACGATCCAGGTAAGGTCGCCGCGGTCGATGACGATGTGGTTGCCCAGGAGCCGGTTCGGGCCGAACACCTCGCGAAACAATTCAACGGTGAACATGTACAGCAGCCCGAGCGGACTGGTGCGGCTGTAGTGGTCCCGTTCACGATCGTGCACGCGGACGACGGTGCCGTCACACGGGGCGAAGATCGTCTGGCCGAAGCCGGGGTAGTCGCCGGGTCGGCGAGCCAGCGGCCACCAGCCGAAGCCGGGCCGGTTTGACTCGGGCGGATCGGCGACCAGATCGATGGCGTAAGCCTGCCCGTAGCTTTGCACGCCATGGCTGGGCACCCGAGTGGACGGGCTGTTGTACGCCTTCCACCTCCCGCGAACTGGTGCGTGCAGGTCGACCGCGTCGCGGTGCAGGGTGCCGGCCCGCACGAGCAGCACGATCAGCGAGATGGCCGCGAGCCAGGTCACGATCCACGGGATGGGCACCAGCCGCAGCCATGCCTGCGCGAACTGCAGCGCAATCACGACGACTACAGCGGTGGTTCGCACCCGCGCCAGAGATACAGCGATGCGTGGCGACATGGAATCCTCCTCTCTCAACCTCATTTCGGCCACGCCTACGGCAGGCCCGGGTTCGTGGCGGGCACCTTCACGGGCTTTGCGCGGCGCAACACACGGGTGCATTCCGCCGGCCGGTGGTTCTTACGCGCGCCTGCGGGATCCACCGCGTGACCACGGACAGACACGCTTCGACGACCAGGCACACCCAAGCGGCGATGAGGTCGCAGTGCGCGGGCAGGGAACGCTCATGACAGCCAGACTGCCCGCACTCGTTTGCAGCCACAGTGACGAAAGGTTTGCAATCTGATGACAGTCGCCGGCGGCACCCCCAGACATGGCGCGAGACCAAGGGATATGCATCACGCCCGACCGGTCGGCCAAGGTGCCGCCTTCGGTATACTCCATGACGAAGAAAGGCCGCACGAGGTAGCCGCCCTCGCCCGGGAGGACGCCCACGTCGTGGACGCGCACCACACGAGAGGTCTCTGTCCTGCGGAGCAACCGGGCTTCGGCGGTGAACCGCTCCCGCACGTCGGCGTCGACCGCCCAGGTGTCGGCCAACACCTTGATGGTAACCGCCACGTCGAGCTCCGGATCGTGTCCCTCCACACGGTGGCGAGCGCCCCGGAGCCTAGGAGAGGGTCCAGCCAGTATCGTCCGATCTGCCGCACCATCTTCATTATGCGGTCGGGACTATAGAGAGGGATAAGGTGAACGACGACGTCGAGCTCGACCAACTGGTGCGATCCGCTCAGGCCTCCGACGGCCACTCGCTCGATGAACTGTTGATGCGAGTCCGTCCACTCGTGATGCGGCGTTGCGCGCGCTTCCTCCCCCACCACCAGGATGCTGAGGAGGCCGCACAGGATGCGCTGCTCTCCATCAGCACAAACATCGGCACGTACAACGGTCACGGCTCGTTCAAGGGCTGGGTAAGCGTGATCGCCTCCAACAGCGCCCGCTCGACGTACCGTTCGATGCGGAGGCGGGTAGGGACGGTGAGTGTGGACGTGATGCCGGAGACGGCCGATCCGCGGACCACCAGCGTGATCGCGGGAACCCGGCTCGACCTGATGGAAGCGCTCGACGAGCTTGAGCGACAGCACCCGGTCGTGGTGGAGTCGTTTGTCTTGCGTGACCTCGGGTCGTTGCCATACGGCGAGATCGCCGACCTCACGGATGTCCCGCTGGGCACTGTCAAGGCCCGGATCCACCAGGCCCGCGGCTTCATGCGGGAACGCCTACGGCCGCGCCTAGACCGCGGGTGACGCCTCGCTTTCTCACAGGGAGGAGCGGGCGGGCGCGTGTGAGCCGTCGCCTGGCCGTTGTCCTGTGTCTGCTTGCCCTGGGTCTGGGGATCGGCGCCGGCCGCTTCCTGCTCCCGGAAGGCACGGCGGCCCTGGCTCACCTCGGAGAGCTGCTGCCATCCAAGGGGTCCCAGCCGTCGGCGCACGATCCCGGCTACCCGACTTCGGGAGCCTCTCCGAGGGCGTATGCCAGGACGCCACCGACCGAGGAGGACCTGGTCAGCGTGGCGGCGTTCGACCGGGCGGGCCTGTCCGTGACCGTGTATCCGCAAAACGGCAACAGCGGCCCTGGGTTGTCGGTGTCGTCCTGCACCGACGAGCGAACCGTCGGTGCGCGCACCCTAGGAGACATCACCGGACACGATCCGCATCTCTTTGGTACCTGGGAAGAGGCCTCCTCGTCGGACACCGCGAATGAGCTCGTGGGAATGGCCGAGTCTCCGCAGGAGGCCAAGGTTGCCGCCGATCGGCTACTGGCAGCCCACACCACCTGCCAGCACGAGCCGAGGGGTCACTGGGTGTACGGGCGGACGCGTCGACAACAGCTCCACGAGGAAGCGTGGGTGGCTTGGCTGGGACTCCACCCCGGTAGCCAGAACAAGACCGGCCAGGTACAGGCCGATGCCGACCCGTGCGGCGGCGTCGCCGTGATCCGCAACGGACAACGATTCGGGGTGCTGGAAGTCTTCATGTGTACCGACGCCGAGCAGCTGCGGACGCTCGCCATGGCCGCAGCCACCCGCCTCGGTTGAGCCATCAGTGGCGGCCAGAGGCAAAGAAGAGTGGCGTACCAATACAACCAAACCACGTTCGCCGGCATCTCCGTTTGTAAGAGCGGTGTGCACTCGCACCGTGATACCCGAAGGGAAAACACATGGCTTACCGTGCCTTGAACGTGAAGAAGAAAGCTCTTGCGGCCACCGCAGCAACCGGTGTGATCGGGGGCCTGCTCTGCTTCGGAGGCGGCGCCGCCGAGGCTCGCGCCGACATCGCCACGGCGCCCATGAGCGAGGCTTCGCTATTGCAGTTCGACCAGATCAAGCAAGCTGGGCTCAACGTCGACGACGCGGTGCTCGGCACTCGCGGAGACCAGTTCCTGGGCGACGCTGGACGATTCGATGAGGGTTGCCTGGGCGAGAAGACGATGCGCAACATCACCAATTCCAAGAACTACCCGGCACGGGGCCATGCCAGGGCATACTTCGACGGGACCTGGACCAGCACCCAGGACAAGGACGTGTGGCTCAGCGAGTCCATCGCGAGCGGCAAGACCGCTGCGAAGACGAACCGCTACGTCAAGACTCTGCTCAGAGAAATCCGTCACGTCAAGTCGTGTGAAGAGGACCCCGCCCAGGGGAACCACTACGGACCCGGGCACAGCATCGAGGTGGGCACGGCGACCGGCACCTACTTCGTCGACTACGGGAGCGACGGCACCTCAGACGGTGGCGGCGTCGCCGTGATCAGGGACGGCAACCGCTTCGGCTACGTCGATCTGATGTTCGGCCAGGGAAAGCCCGGGACGACACTGAAATGGCTCACCCTCGCCGCTGCTGACGACCTGCGCTGACGGCTCCCGCGCGGACGCCGTAGCGCCAAACGTCCGTTCGCCCTCCCGCGGAGGCACTGCCCCCCGTTGACCGTAGGGCTGGCCGGATCTCCTATCGGCGCGCTGCTGTCTGCGTTCCGCCAGCGAACAACACCTCCATCATCGAGGTGTTGTTCGCTGGCGACCCTTGATTCCGCCGGTCGAGGCGCTGTCGGTGTGGAACACCGCAACCGGGGCGAGGATTACAGCACCTAACCAGCTGAGGGGACCCTCCAAGGTTCCAGGGGATTGCCATCTGTAGAGCTGAACTTCCGAAACTCCGCAAGGGTCGGTCCTCCCGGTCATCCTCGAGCCGCGTGTGCATCGACGAGACGCTGTACGCGGTGGTGACGGAGGCCTACGTGCGCGTCTTGACCTACAGGGTCGATGATCCGGTCGCCGCGCTCGGCATAGACTCCGGCATCTCCAAGTCGGAGCGCCCGGAGAGGCACAGGTGCCGTCCCGGGCTAGGTGTCGGGTCGCGGATCTGGCCGGCCCCAATGACGTGGTGACCGCGTTCCGCACCCGACGTCCCCGCCGCTTCGGCACGCTGCAACGACGCGGGACCACGCGCCCGACCTACGCAACAGCCGGGCATGCCCCAGCGGCACCGCTGGGTGCGAGTCATGCTCCACGTGCGGGCGGAGGTGGCAGCGCGACGTTCCTAGGTGGACCGGAATAGAGTGCAGACTCTGGCCCCTTGACGAGGTGTGGAATGAACGTTGATGACGATCCGATCGCCGCCTTCCATCGTCTGCACTCCTCGGGATGCTTCGTGATGCCCAACCCGTGGGACGTGGGGAGCGCCCGGGCCTTGGAACAGCTGGGCTTCCCGGCGTTGGCAACGACGAGTGCCGGCTTGGCCTGGACGTTGGGTCGCGCGGACAACCAGGTCACCCTCGATCAAGTGCTTCAGCATCTGCGGGTCATCGTCGAGGCCGTGAACGTGCCGGTGAATGCTGATTTCGAGGGCGGTTTCGCGATCGATCCGGCCCACGTCGCAACTAACGTAACCTTGGCTGCGAAGACCGGAATCGCCGGGCTCTCGATCGAGGACTCTTCTGGCAACGAGGCTGATCCACTCTTCGAGTTCGACCTCTCTGTGGAGCGGGTGGCCGCCGCGCGCCGGGCGATCGACGACACCGGCACGGGGATCGTACTCACGGGTCGATCCGAGGGCTTCGTGTGCGGGCGGCCGGATATCGACGAAACCATCCGGAGATTGCGGGCCTACGCCGAAGCGGGCGCCGACTGTCTCTACGCTCCACGAATTGACAAGCTCGACCACGTCGCCGCGATCGTCTCCGCGGTAGCACCCAAGCCGGTGAACTTGCTCATCAATAGTCCGTTCACAACCGTTGCGGAGGCGGCAGATCTGGGAGTACGGAGGATCAGCGTGGGGGGTACGCTCGCCCGCACTGCGTGGGCTGGATTCTTGACGGCTGCCGCGGAGATCGCCGACACGGGAACGTTCTCGCGGTTCGAGCGCCTACCCAACGTCGATGCATTATTCGGCCGCTGAACAGGCAAACTGCGTGGTTCGGGACGCAGGTGAATGGCCACCCCGGACTCGTGTGTCGTGGTGCATCCTGTCGGCTAGGACTCTGATCCACTCGTACGTCGGTGTCCGACGCTCTGCCAGAAACGAGTTGAGTAAGAGAAACGCGGTTCCGCCGACTGGATGTGTTGGTCAACTACGCCGGCAACTTCCGGGCCGGCTTCTTCGAGGAGATGCCCCCGGAGGCGTTCCGCTTTCCAGATGCGGACCGCGCTGTTGGGGCCGGTCAACGTCAGGCGCGCTGCCCTGCCTCAGCTGCGGCTGCAACGCTCCGGCCCGGTGATGTCCATCTCCTCCACCGCCGGAATCGCGTCTACCGGTGACTTCTTGACCGCGTAGGCCGCCTCGACGTTCGGGGTGGAAGGCTTCATGGAAGGCCTGGCCTCCAAGGTGGCGCCGTTCGGCATCCGCACCATGCTGGTCGAGCCAGGTTTCTTCCGCACCGAGTTGCTGACCCTGTAATCCACCCGGGACGCCGAGCCAGCCATAGCGGACTACGCCGACCGTACCCAGGCGACCGTTGAGCGTGGAGGGCCATGACGGCAAGCAGGGCCGTGACTCAGCGAAGCTCGGACCCGGCTCGCCCAGGCCGATGTCCTCCAGCCCCACTCACGACGACGCCCAACCAGACGGGTTCGCTTGCGGCGCACCGGAAGCCCGAATTCGATGTCGACGGCAGAATAGTTGCCGTGCCCTCCTCGATGAGATCCTCCGCCCCAACATTTGACAACGTGCGGCGAGACATCCCCGGTTTCGTGGTCGCACACCCGTCCGATGCCTTGTACGTCTGCTGCGCCATGAGGAACACCCCTGCCCGAAGGCGCCGCGGTGTGGCGTTGGTGGATCCAAGCGATCCGCCAACGGCATGACTGCCGATCCGTTTCGCCTGCCCGGGGGCGCCGGTCCGGTCCCTGGCGGTGGCCGGCCGGTCCGTTCTCGTCCGCCACGCCGGGGACCGTTCACCGCCTTGCGCGACGTGTTGGCGTCGGCCGGGCGTCATGACGTCAGCGGCCGATCGGCCGAGGCCGCGTTCTTCGCCGCTCTGGCCCTGCTGCCTGCCGTGCTTACGCTGGTGGCGGTCCTTCGGGTCGAACGGCCGGCATTCGGCGGTGATGCCGCACCGCGAGTGTCCGCCGATCTTGCGCGGCTGCTGCGTATCGTGCTCACCGCTCGCGGCGGTGTCGCGGCCGATTCGGCGGAATCGCTCATGCGCATCCCCGGCCGAGGCCTGCTCGGTGTTGGAACCCTGGCCGCGGTGTTCGCGCTGGCTCGTTGTATGAGATCCGTGCAACGCGGGTTGGCGGCCATCGGTGGTGCACCGGCGCGCAGCGTGGGCCACGAGTGGGTGCGGGCCGTCCTGCTCGCCGCTTTAGTGCTGACCGTCGGTAGCATTTTATTGGCGGGTTTCACTCTCGGGCCACTGTTGGGCCACAGCCGACAGGTCAGTGGCGACAATCCCAATAGCGTGCTGCATGCGATGTGGGTGTGGGGCCGCTGGCCTCTCAGCGGCATGATCATCCTGGCGCTGGCGGTGCTGCTGCTCTCCCAGGAAACCCCTCGTGCACGACGAAGACGGCGTGCCGAGTTGGCGGGCGCGGCCTTCACCATGCTCGGCTGGGCCGCCGCTACCGGCCTGCTTCCGCTCTATGTCGCCTTGGCCGCTCGGATCAGCCCCGCCCTGGGCTCCCTGGGCGGCGGCCTGATCGTGCTGGCCTGGCTCTACCTGCTGATGCTGAGCCTGTTCCTCGGCGCCGAACTCAATGCCACCCGCCGCCAGACCAGTGACGCTGATCCGCCCGCATGGCGCAGCACGCACCGGCCGGGTCACCCAGACGTGCCGCGGCACGCCGGCCGCGATGACCCAGAGCGATTCTGACCTCTGGGTCTTTGCCAAGAGGTCGCCTCGGCTTGCCTCGTACACGTCGGCAACAGGCCATTCCTGGCGGCGCGAGGCCTGGCCAAACTCAGTATCGGCGCCGAGAGGAGAGACACGCCATTCGACAGCCCATCCACCATCCTCGCCTTCCCCCGCATCAGAGTGCGATTGACCAGCTCCCCAGCAGTCTTGTCACCGCAGCTCTCGACGAGCATGTCGCTTTCAGCCGAGACGCTTCGCGCGCTCGCCTCTGAGGCGGCGTTCGCCGCCGGAAGCACAGCCGACGCCAGTCGCCCCGCGAACAACAGCACCGATCCCTGCGGCCACTGAGGCGCCATCACGCCTGCTCAGATCATGTCCCCCGGTTACTGCGTTGGAGATGCCGGACCCAGCCCACCAGCCTGCCGTCGGCCGAAGCCACCGGCACGGCGTCGGCGCCCCGGTCGAGCTGACGGAGCGCCGCCCCCACCGTGTCGTCGTCGTGGACGGGCGTCGTGCCGGCCGTCAGCGCGACGATGTCGGTGCCCTCGTCGGCGGCCAGCGCATCCATCAGATCCTGCGCCCGGACGGTGCCCAGGTAACGCCCGTCGGCCTCACAACCGGGAGCGAGCTGTCGGCCGCGGACGCGAAGCGGGACGCGATACCAGCCGGGCCGGCTCGTCAAGGTCACGATGATGCGGATGGACGGGCTGCGACCCGGTGCTGCCCAAACAATGGGCCAGGCTCCCGGCCCTTACGCAAGACCGATAGCGTGCCGTTCTTCTCATAGAGCGCGAAGTCGACATCGTCCATGCTGGTGAGGCCCTGTTGCCGCACCATGGCCTCGAGGTCGGCGACAGTCAGGCCGGCCTTCGCCAGCTCGCGGTGGCGGATCGCCCGATCCACGACCAGGACCCGTGGCGGCGGGTCGACCAGTTCGACTAGCCAACCATGGCGCCGCCCAATCGATACCAACCGGTGGGCCCCGAGCAGGGTCACGAGTGCAACGGCCCCAGTGGCGAACGAGGTCGTCGACGATGTTGCCGTCCGGCCGATGATGGCGCCAACGGCGACCGCGACGGCAAAGTCGAACAGGCCGATCTGCGAGAGCACCCGGCGCTCACCCAGTCGCAGTCCGAGCACCGCGATCACGAAGAGCAGGACCGCCTTCACGGCGACCCACCCCAGACCGCCCGCGTTTCCGAACAGCTGCTGCATCATCTGAGCTCCTCACTATGTCGAACGTGCCGTCCCTCCGCGGAAGGAACAAGCGATGTTTCACGAGGGCGAGAGGAACGCGTGCGCGCGCTCGACCGCCCGCGCCCCGGGGCTCACCACCGTCGTGCTCGCTGGAGACGCCCACGGGCGAGTGCTCAGGCCCTTGGACTGAGGACCAGGACCATGCGTCTTGTCGCCGGTGGTGGCGGAGCAAGCGCAATCCAGGAAGACGAGCAGCAACACGGTCAGCGTGGTCAGCAGAGTCCTCATCGGTGCAACCAATAGGCGGGGCGCAAGATGCGTGGGCATCCGTGGCCGCATGTCCAGCGGCCATCCGTCAGGCAGGAAGGTCCGGTTCGACTGCATGTCAGGCTCCAGGAGAGAGGCGGCGGTGCCACCGGCGCCGGGCTCGCACGATGTACACCGTGGTCGCCGAGATGACCAGGGCGGTCAGCACGAGTGAAGACCGCGATGCGTGGGCCGACGTCCCGCTGGCCGGCCCGATGGGGTTCGCCGGGGCGCTCTTCTGGGACTGCGCGGCCCGGCGCAGCTCAACCGACGCGGAGTCGTCTTCCAGGCGGCCGTGTTGTTGCAGCCAGTAGAGGTAGGCGAAGGACGGTACGACGAGGAAGGCGGCCATGCCGATGACGACGACCTCGGCCAGTTGGCTCGAGCTTGGTCCAGCGGCGGCTGCCACGCTGAGGCGGGTGGGGAAGAGCCACGGATACTGAGCCACTCCCCAGGCGGCGACGACGGTGGCCACGGACAGCGCGCCGGCGATGCGCAGCAACCACTGCCGCCGCAGCAGGATCAGGGTGACGGCAGCGGCTCCGGCCAGGACAGAGACGAGAACGAGCGGAAGCGCGACTCCGGTCAGCCGGTCGAAAACGTAGGGCGAGCTGCCGTGCAGCAACACGAGGTTGGCGCCCGCAAGCCCACCGGTCAGCAGACCGCTCGCGACCGCGCGATGACCGAAGTACGGGACCATCTCTTCGCATCCTCGGCGGTGGCTGTCGCCGACGAGGTAGATCGCACCGATGAAGGCGCACGCCGCCACGAAGAGCCCACCGGTGACGAGCGCGGTGGGCGAGGTCCACGCGCTCGTACTGATGCCGTGGCTGTGCGGCGGGACCTGACCCGTGGTGACCGCCCCGACAGCGGTGCCGAGGAAGAACGGAGCCATGAGCGACGACCCAGCGAAGAGTGCGCCGGTGAGCCGCTTGCTGGCCGGACGGACGGCTTCGTGGCGGAAGGCGAAGCCGACGCCGCGAAGTACGAGTCCGAATACAGAGAGGGCAAGTGGCACGAAGAGCGTGATGGTGATCGCGGCGAAGGCGCTCGGGAACCCGGTCCAAAGCAGGACCAACCCGAGGACGATCCAGACCTGGTTGCCTTCCCAGACGGGAGTGACGG
This sequence comes from uncultured Actinomycetota bacterium, assembly GCA_963820035.1. Classification (GTDB taxonomy): domain Bacteria; phylum Actinomycetota; class Actinomycetes; order Propionibacteriales; family Nocardioidaceae; genus JAWWPG01. The sequence goes on from CAWFYK010000003.1 coordinate 159,730, forward strand.
ATTCGTCGATGGCCTCCCGGGCGCGTCGGCCGCGCGACGACGAGCCGGCCAGCAGGTCCCAGATCCCGCCGCCGAAGTCAGCACCGGCGAACAGGGCGTAGGCGGCCATGGTGGCGACCAGCGCGACGCCGACGGTGAGGGTCTCCCACGATGCCGTCCCTGCGGGGCTCATCGCGGCGCCCCGCTGCCGACCATCTCCGGCGGCTTGTCGGGCGCGACGACCGTTTCCTCATCGCCGGGATCCTCCTGGCGCCATCGGCGCCCCATCAGCCAGGGCACGCCGATGACGACACCTGTCAGTACCAGGTAGAGGACCAGGACCACGGCGAGGGTGACCGGGACGCCCGGGGAGGGAGTGACCGCGTCGCTAGTCCGCAGGTAGCCATAGACCACCCAGGGCTGCCTGCCGACCTCGGTGACGATCCACCCCGCCTCCATGGCGGCGATGGCAGCCAGTCCGGCCACCGCCGCTGGAATCAAGAACCATCCCGTCATCAGCAGTCGGTGCCGAAACAGCGCGAACCAGCCCTGCCAGGCCACCAGGAGGAGCAGCAGGGTGCCGAGCCCGACCATGAGATCGAAGCTCAGATGGATCAGATCGGGCAGCGGGGCGCGCAGGCCGGGGGGCACAGCATCCCAGCCGATTACCCTTGTGTGCGGGGAGTAGCCGACGAACAAGGAGTCGAGTTTCGGCACGCCGACACCGAAGTAGACCTTGCCCTGCCAATAGATTCCGCCGATCCATTCGGTGACGCCACGGTGGGTGTGGTCGACCAGCTCCATGGCTGCGAACTTCTGCGGCTGCTGCTTCTCGATGGCGCGGGCGACGAAGTCGCCGAAGACGATCTGGATCGGCGTACACGCCGCGGCGGTGACGAACGAGTAGGTGAAACCGAGGCGGTGGTAGCGGTCGCGCCGCCCGCGCAGCAGACCGACGGCATAGACCCCGGCCATCGTGAACCCTGCGACCATGTAGGCCGCGAGCACCATGTGCGGCACCTCGTAGGGCGTGGCCTTGTTGAAGATCACCGCCCACGGGTCGACGTGGGTGATGTGGCCGTGGTCCATGGTGAATCCGGACGGCTGGTTCATCCACGAGTTCGCGGCGACGACCGAGAAGGCGCCGAGGACGCCGGAGACCACCAGGGGAACGCCGGTCCACCAGTGCAGCCACGGTGGGAGGTGTCGCCAGCCGTACAGGTAGATCGCCGTGAAGATCGCCTCGACGAAGAACCAGATCGCCTCCACGCTGAACGGGATGCCGAACGCGGGACCGAAGACACCCATCAGCTTCGGCCACAGCAGCCCGAGCTCGTACGACAACACGGTGCCGGAAACCGCGCCGACGGCGAACAGGACCGCCATCACCTTCGACCACCGCCGGGCCAGAAGCAGGCTGACCGCATCGCCGTGCCGAAGACCGCGCCAGTGTGCGATCAGCACGATGGCGGGCATCGCGATTCCGAAGCAGGCGAAGATGATGTGGAAGCCGAGCGTGGCTCCCATCTGGGCGCGGGCCGGGATCGGCGAGGCGGCCAGCAGGTGCGCTGTCACGACGCGTCGCCGCCGCTACGCTTGCGCGGGAGGGCCGGACCGCCGTCAGCGTCCGGCCGGCCATCCAGCAGCACCCGTGCCCAGTCGCCGGCTCGGACCAGAATGCCGACCGCGGCCACGACCAACATGAGGATCCCGACGTCGTACAGCGCCGACCACCAGATGCCCGCGGCGGTCACCCCGGCACCCAGCACAAACAGTCCTCCGGCTGCCAACACCGGCACTCCTTCCCTGTCATATGGGGCCCTTCGGCAACGCACGAACGGCGTCAGGCTTGTGCACCGCCGATCAGGACCGTCGTTGACCGAACCGCACGGCCGGTACGACGACCGCAGCGGCCGCGGCCAGCAGCGCCGGTGCGGTGCGCGCCAGCCGAGTGCGCAGCGGCGGGAGGGGACGCGCGCCGGCCTCGCGGCGGCGCGCGCCAGTGCTCCTGCCCTGCCGGGCCAGGGCCATCACCTGGGCCAGGTGCATGGCCTGGCGCTTCACGCCGGGGGCCTGCTGGAGCTGGGTCTGGCAGGAGAACCCGTTCGCCACCACGACCGCGTCGGCGGACGCGGACCTGGCGGCAGGCAGGAACGCCTGCTCGCCGCAGTCGAGGGAGATCTGCCACTTGCCGCCCTCGAAGCCCCAGGACCCGGCCAACCCGCAACAACCGCCCACCACCGAGTCGGTGCTGACACCCATCTGCTCGAGCACCTGCTGCTCGCTGTCCACGCCGCCGGTGGCCCGGTGGTGGCAGTGCCCCCACAGCACTGCTTGTGCCGCCTGGCCGTCGGCGAAGCGGGGTGGGGGGATGTCGAAGGCTCGGAAGAACTCGCCGAAGTGGTAGGCGTTGGCCGCCAGCCGGGCGGCGTCGTCGTCGTGCGGCAGGATCTGGGCCAGCTCATCCTTGAACACCGCCAAGCACGACGGCTCCATGCCGACCACCGGGATCCCGGCTCGGATCGGCTCGCGAAGCTGCTGCAGCACGCGGCGCAGGTAGCGCTCGGCCTGGTCGAGGAAGCCGTAGTCGTACAGCGGGCGACCGCAGCAGACGTGACCGTCCGGCATGATCACCTGCCAGCCAGCGGCTTCGATCGCCTCCACGCAGGCGACGCCGACGTCGGTGTGCAGGTGGTTGTTGAAGGTATCCGGGAACAGCACGACCGGTCGGCCGTCGGGATTGCGGGTGCCCCCGCGACGGGCGAACCACTGCTGCAACGTCATCGGGGCGAAGGTCGGGATGGAGCGGTGCTGGTCGATCCCCGCGACGAACTTGGCGACCCGAGCCAGCCCGGGTGTCTGCGAGGCGAGGTTGACCAGTTCGGGGACCCGACTGGCGAGGGCGGCCCACCTGTCGATGAAGCCGAAGGCGTAGGCGTAGCGGGGCCGCCAGCGTCGCGGCGAGTCGTAGTGGTGGTACAGGAACTCCGCCTTGTACGTCGGCATGTCGACGTTGACCGGGCAGTCGTTTGTGCAGCCCTTGCAGGCAAGGCAGAGGTCCAGCGCATCGAACACCTCACGGGACTGCCAGCCCTCGGTGATGGTCTGGCCGCGGAGCATCTCGAACAGCAGCCGGGCCCGGCCCCGGGTCGAGTGCTGCTCATCTCGGGTGGCCCGGTAGCTGGGGCACATGGTGGCGTCCGCCTCGGGCACCCGGCACTTGCCGACGCCGACGCAGCGAAGCGCCGCGTGCGCGAAGTCCCCCCCATCTTCGGGATAGGCGAACTTGACCGGCGGCCGGGCCGGGTTGTAGTCGGCACCGAGTTTGAGGTTCTCGTCGAGTCGGTAGGCGTCGACGACCTTGCCCGGGTTCATCGACCAGGTGGGGTCCCAGATGCGCTTGAACTCGCGCATGGCAGCCAGCAGCGGCTCGCCGTACTGCTTGACCAGCAGCTCGGCCTTCTGCTGGCCGTCGCCGTGTTCCCCGGAGAGCGAGCCGCCGTAGGAGACGACCAGGTCGGCAGCCTCGCTCATGAAGGTGCGGTAGGTGGCCAGCCCCTGGGCGGTGATCAGGTCGAAGCTGATGCGGGAGTGCACGCAGCCCTGCCCGAAGTGACCGTAGAAGGCGCCGACCAGCCCGTGCCGCTCGTAGAGCGCCTGCAGGTCGCGCAGGTAGGGCCCGAGCTTCGCCGGCGGGACCGCCGAGTCCTCCCAGCCGGGCCAGTGGTCATGGCCGTCGGGGGGGAACGCGGTGGAGCCGAGCCCGCTCTCCCGGATCGCCCACAGGTCCTCGCTCGCCCCACCGTCCTGCTTGCTCTTCATCACCACGATCCGGTCCTCGCCGTACCCTCGTTCACCGGTGAGCCACCCGACGAACTCCCGCGCCTGCCTGCTCGACTCGTCGGCGCTGTCGGCCCCGAACTGCACCAGCAGCCAGGCGCCTGCCAATTCCTGGTGGGGCAGCTCGGTGAGGTCCGAGGTGTTCATCCCGAGCTGCTTTTGGTCATCGATCAGCCGCCGATCGACGCCTTCCAGCCCGATCGGGCGGAACCGGTCGAGGATCTCCGTGACATCGTCGCCCGCATCGCCGACCGTGTCGTAGGCAACCGTGACCGACGTGCGGTCGAACAGTCCGGGGCAGAGCTTCAGCTTGGCCTGCAGCACGGTGACGCAGGTGCTTTCCGTGCCCACCAGCGCGCGGGCGACGCTGAATCCCTTCTCCGGAAGAAGCTCGTCGAGGTTGAACCCTGAGACCCGGCGGGGCAGATCGGTCACCGAGGGGAAACCGGTGCGGATCTCGGCCAGGTAGTGGTCGCGAAGGTCACGCAGCCGGCGGTAGACCTCGCCCTTGCGGCCACCGGCGGCGATGATCCGGTCCAACTGCTGCTCCTCGTCGACGCCGACCCAGAACCGCTCGCCGTCATAGGTGACGATCTCCAGCGCCTCAACGTTGTCGGACGTGCGGGGCCCTGGGCCGTACAGCTGCGCCTGGACCGAGTGCACACCACAGGAGTTGTTCCCCAGGTTGCCGCCGATCGTGCACCGCGAGTGTGACGACGGGTCGGGTCCGAACACCAGCCCCGACCTTCCCGTGTGCCGGTTGAGCTGCTCGTTGATCACACCAGGCTGGCACTGCACCGTCCCGGAGTCGGTGTCCAACTCACCGATCCGCGTCAGGTACTTCGAGCTGTCGATGACCACGGCATAGTTGACGGTCTCGCCGGAGAGGCTGGTGCCGCCGCCACGGTTGACGATCGGGGCGCCGAAACGCGCGCACACGCGGTGCGCGGCGACCACGTCGTCGAGACTGCGCGGTACGACCACACCGATCGGAACCTGCCGGAAGTTCGAGGCGTCGCTGGCGTACATCGCCCGCCAGCCGGCGTCGAAGCCGACCTCGCCGGTCGTCCCCTCGCGGAGGGCCTGCTCCAAGCCGGCGACATCGATGTCGCGGGTGCCCTCCAGGCCGCTGGCTGAGGCGGAGGGGCTCGTGCTCGGCATCGAGCGGCGGCTGGGAGCGGACAGTAGCTTCATCGTCGTTCCTTTACGTCGAAAGATGCTGAGATGCGTGTGGGCGGGTTCACCTCACCCGCCACTGGTCCAGGTCCGCCCAGCGGACCTCCAGGCCAAGGCCGGGTCTGCTGCGGTCGGGACGCAGCACGCCACCGTTCTCAGGCTCCAAGCAGCCGTCGAACGCCAGCCGCTCGATCCGGTTGTGGTCGTGGAAATACTCGAGGTGGCGCAGATGCCAGACGGCCGTGCACGCGTGCGCGCTGAGCTGGGGAGCGCAGTGCGCCGAGAGGTCCATCGACCGGGCGTCGCAGAGCGCCGCCACCCGAAGAAACCCCGAGATGCCGCCGCAGCGGGTTACGTCGGCCTGCAGACAGTCGACGGCCCCGGCGTCGAGCATGCGCTGGAAGTAGGGCAGGTTCCAGCCGTACTCGCCTGCGGCGACGCTGATCCCGCCCGGAGCGCGGTCGCGGACCAACCGTAGCCCGGCCAGGTCATCAGAGCTCACCGGCTCCTCGTACCAGCGGACCCCGAACTGCCCGTACCGGTCCGCCCAGCCGACCGCCTCCGACCGGGTGAAGGCCCCGTTCGCGTCGACGAACAGCTCGACGTCGTCGCCGATCGCGCTCCGGGCGACCCGAAGACGCTGCTGGTCGCGGCAGGGCTCGCCGCCAGTCTTCATCTTCACCCTGGGGATCCCGGCTTCCACCCACCCGGCGAGCTGGTTGGCGAGCTGCTGGTCGGTGTAGTTGCAGAAGCCGCCACTGCCGTAGATCGGCGTCGTCTCGTGCACCGCGTCCAGGACGTCGACCAACGGCAGGCCGAGCAGCCGGGCCTTGAGGTCCCACAACGCGACGTCGACCGCGGAGACGGCCATCGAGACCAGCCCGGTCTGGCCCAAGTTGCGAACCGACCGCCACATGGCAGCCCAGATGCGGCCGACGGAGAGCGGATCGCAGCCGCGCACAACCTCCGCCAGCTTGGAGGTGACCACGTCAGCCGCCCCGGGGTGGGAGTAGGAGTACCCGAGGCCGGTGCTCGTCCCGGCGCGGGCCCGGACCAACAGCAAGGTGGTCTCGCTCCACCGCAGCGTGCCATCCTGCTCCGGTTGCTCGGTGGGGATCGTGAACGCGGTCGCCTCGACCGAATCGATCGACGGCGCTGGTGAGGCAGCGCTCATCGACCCGCCCCGGGCAGGTGCTCCTTGACCTCGGCCATCTTGCCCTTGAAGCCCTTCACCGCGATACCCATGGCGTCCTCGTCGCCCTGGACCAGCGCCTGGGCGGTCTTCTTCAGCTGCGACGGCCGTACGTGGGGAGGCAACGGCGGTACCTGAGGGTCGGTGACGAACTCCAGCAGCACCGGCCCGTCCGCGGCAAAAGCCCGGTCCCACGCCGGCCCAACCTCATCGGGACGGGTGACCTTGATGCCCTCGAAGCCGAGCAGCTTCGCGAACTCGGCCGCCGGAACATACGGCAGCGTCTGGGTATCGGGGTTCTTCGGATCGGCCGCCAGTACCCGCTGCTCGTACGAGACCTGGTTGAGATCCTCGTTGACCAGGACGGTGAAGATCAGCGTCGGGTTCTTGTCGCACAGCTCGTGCAGGTACCGCTTGACCGTCAGCAGCTCGTTCATGCCGAGCATCTCGAACGCGCCGTCGCCGGTGAAGGCGACAACCGGGCGGTCGGGAAACGCGAACTTCGCGCCGATCGCGTACGGCACGCCAGGCACCATCGTGGCGAGCGTCCCGGACAGGGAACCGCGCATCTCCGCGCGCATCTGCACGTACCGGGCCCACCAGTTGGTGGCCGAGCCCGAGTCGGAGGTCATCACACAGTCCTCCGGCAACCGCTTGTTCAGCTCGTGGAAGACCAGCTGAGGGTTCACTGGATCGGCCTTCTGATGGGCGCGTTCGTCGAGTACCCGCCACCACGCCTGGACCTCGTCTTCGATGTACTTCTGCCACGAGCGGTCGCTCTTTCGCTCCAGCATGGGCAGCAGCGCCTGCAGCGTGTCCCTCGAGTCCCCCACGAGCGACACGTCGTTGGGGTAGCGCACGCCGATCATGGAGCCGTCGATGTCGATCTCGACGCACTTGCACGAGCCTTCTTCAGGCAGCCACTCCGCGTAAGGGAAGCTGGTGCCGATCATGAAGAGCGTGTCGCAGTTCATGATCATCTTGTGGCTCGGCTCCGTGCCGAGCAGCCCGATGGCGCCAGTGACGTTGGGCAAGTCGTCGGGCACCGCGTCCTTACCGAGTAGTGCCTTGGCAATGCCGGCGCCCAAAAGGTCTGCCAGCTCGATGACCTCACCCCTGGCCTTGCGCGCGCCCTGCCCGATCAGCAGGGCAACTTTCTCACCGGCGTTGAGGATATCCGCCGCACGGCGCAGAAGCGTCTCATCTGGCACCATATGCGGCTCGCTCCAGGTCGCGCTCGTGAACACCGACCCGTGCTCGTACGGCGGGTCCGCGTATTCTGACTCGCCCACGTCATCCGGGACGATGACGACTGCTGGCCGCCGCTCGGTCAGCGCCGACTTGACCGCCCGGTCCACCACATGCCGTGCGGAGTGCGGGTCCATCACCGTGGACACGAAGCCGGCGATGTCCTTGAAGAAGCTCTGCAGGTCGATCTCCTGCTGGAAGTGCGCCCCGACGGAGCGCCGCTTCTGCTGCCCGACCACAGCGATCACCGGCTGGTGGTCGAGCTTCGCGTCGTACAAGCCATTGGCCAGGTGCACCGCACCCGGGCCGGAGGTGGCCATGCAGGCACCGATCTGCCCGGTGAACTTGGCGTGCGCGCAAGCCATGAATGCGGCCATCTCCTCGTGCCGCGTTTGGATGAACTGCGGAGCGCCGACCTTCTCGTAAGCGCCGAGGAACGAGTTGATCCCGTCCCCCGGATACCCGTAGACGCGCTCGATCCCCCAGTCAGCGAGTCGGTTCAGGATGAACTCTGCGACGTCAGGCACTGGTCGTCTCCCTCTCAGAGGTCCGGGTTGAAGCCGTCTCGGCGGACACCTGTTTGCCTGCTTGAGCACATTCAAATGCCCTATGACAATCATTACCACGACCGACGAGTCACGTCCAACCCATCCTGTGCTCGTATGGGGATGCGGCAGCCCTCGCCGCTGGCGGCGCGACTCCGCTGGTCCCGCATCGGCCGCTGAGGTCAGAATGCGCCGTGATGCTCGCCCGCGAGGCGGCCGAGATCGGTGAGCTGGGCGACGGCGGCCGCTCGGCGGCGGTCCGGAAGCGCGTCGACGAGCTGGCGGAACGGCTTCACGCGAGCTTGGTTGAGCGTGCGCAGCACGCGCGCCCCCTCGGGAGCCAGCGCGATGAGGATGTAGTGGCCCGGTCCCGCCGAGCGGGTCGCGAGGCCGTCCCGCACCAGCCGCTGGCACAGCCGGCTGGCCGAAGGTGCGCTGACGTACAAGGCGTCCGCGATCGCGCTCAGTGCCATGCCGTCCGGACTCGCGGCTAGGAGGGTCATCGCCCGGATCTGCGTGGGCGTCACCGCCGGGGATACCTCGTTGCCGGCGCGCACGGTCGCCGCAAGCGCCAGCCGGTGCAGGCGCAGCAGCGCGACGTCGAGCTCGTCGCGCGCACCCAGCGGTTCATCCGACCGATCGCTTATGCCTGAGCTGCCCTGGCGCCCCTCGCGGTCGGCGGCTTGGGCAGCTGGGCTCGTTGAAGTGCGCCGCGCTGCGCCCCCGGCGTTGGGGAGTTTGCTCGTTGGCATCAGTTCCCTCGCCTCCCGACCAAGAGTTGTCATACGACAATCATGTGTTGTAGGTTGAAATAGGTTACGCCCCTCGCGGCGACATTCAAGGCACTACGCACCAGGCTGGGCTGGGTTTCCTTGCCACCGGCCAGCTATGTCCAGATTGGAGGCTCACGTGATCAGCAAATCGCACCGCCCCGTCGTGGCGATCACCGGCGGTACAGGCGGCATCGGGCGGGCCACGGTCCGCGAGTTCGGCGCCCACGGTTACGACGTTGCCGTACTCGCCCGTGGGCAGGCGGGACTCGACGGTGCGGCCGCCGACGTGGAGCGGGTCGGCGGCCGGTGCATGGCATTGCCGGTCGACGTTGCCGACGGCGACGCCGTCGACGCCGCAGCCGACCGGATCGAGGCCGAGCTCGGTCCCATCGACGTCTGGGTGAACGTCGCGTTCGCGGGCTCGCTGGCGTACTTCTGGGACACCTCGCCGGACGAGTTCCGTCGGATGACCGACGTGACCTACTACGGACAGGTCAACGGGATGCGATCCGCGCTCCGGCTGATGCGGCCGCGTGACCGCGGATCGATCGTCAACGTCTCGTCGGCGATGGCCTACCGATCGATACCGCTGCAGTCGGCGTACTGCGGTGCCAAGCACGCGGTGAAGGGAGTCAGCGAGGCGCTGATCACCGAGCTGCGTGCCACCGGCAGCAAGGTGAGCCTGGGACTGGTCACCCTTCCGGGCGTCAACACCACCCAGTTCAGTTGGAACCTCAACAAGATGCCCAAGCACCCGATGCCGGTCCCGCCCATCGTGCAGCCCGAGGTCTGCGCCCGCGCGATCCGGTTCAGCGCGGAGCACCCGCGCCGCAACATGTGGGTGGGGATCTCCACCGCCTACACGGTGCTCGGCAACCGGATCGCACCAGCGTTCGCGGACTGGTATCTAGCGAAGACCGGCGTCAAGTCGCAGCAGACCGACCGGGCGACGGCTCGGTGGGGATCGAACGTCACCGAGCCCCAGGACGAGGAGCACGACCGCGGTGCCCACGGGGCCTTCGACGACCAGGCCTCCCGCCATGACCCCGTCTCGTTCCTGGCCCGGCACCGCCGCGGGGCGCTTACCGGCTCCGCAGCGATGGTGCTGGCCGGCACCAGCGCGCTATTGCGGCGGGTACGACCGTGACGCGCGAATCCCTGTCGAACGGTCGGATGCTGGCTGAGCTGCGTGACGCTGACGGCTACCCGGCGCTCGACGACTACGGCGTCCTGGGTGACGGGCGGGGCGTCGCCCTGGTGGCGCTCGACGGCTCGATCGACTGGTGGGCGGCTCCCCATCTGGAGTCGACACCGGTCTTCGCCGCCGTGCTCGACCCGGCTCGGGGAGGCCGCTTCCAGCTGCGGCCCTGCGCCCGCGAGGCCACCGCCGAGCATCACTACGTCGCCCACTCCAACCAGGTTCAGACGGTGTTCGCCACCGAGACCGGGCAGGGGCGGGTTACCGACTCGCTGAACACCGGCACCGCGGGAGGCCTGCCGTGGAGCGAGCTCGCCCGCCAGGTCGACGGCCTGGCCGGTGCCGTCGAGTTCGAGTTGGTGGTCCAGCCCGGCGACGGCCTCGGCAGCTGGCAACCTTGGGCCGAGATCGACCGGGGGGCGGCCTTGTTGCACGCCGGCGACCTGACGCTTGCCGTGCGTGCCTCCGGCGGCGTCGAGTTGACCGTCGGGCATGACAGCGTGGCTGCGCGCTTCTCCGTCGCGCGGGACGAGCGAGTGGTGATCGGTGTCGTCGCCGCCGAGCGCGATCCCCTGTATCTGTGCCACACCGACTCGATCGAGCAGCGCATCTCGACAACCGCCGACGGCTGGAGGCGCTGGTGCGGCCAGGTGCAATGGAGCGGCGAAGGCCGCGAGCGGATCCTGCGCAGCGCCTTGGCCCTGAAGACGCTGATCATGGCCCGCACCGGTGCAGTGGCCGCGGCGGCCACCACCTCGCTGCCCGAGCAGATCGGCGGCCCGAAGAACTGGGACTATCGGTTCTCCTGGATCCGGGACGCCGCCCTGACCATCGACGCCCTGGCCGTGCTCGGCATGCACGAGGAGGTGCATGCCGCAGTAACCTGGCTGTTACGCGCCATCCGCGACAACGGGCCGAGTGTGCACGTCCTCTACACCCTGGACGGGCGGCTTCCCCAGCAGATGCGCCAGCCGCGGGAGCCCGGCTACCTGCATAGCCAGCCGGTCAACCTCGGCAACCGGGCGGCCGGGCAATGCCAGCTCGGCGTCTACGGCGACCTGTTCGGCACGGTAGCCAACTGGGTCCTCGGCGGTCACGTGCTCGACGTACGGTGCGCCCGGGAGCTCAGCGATCTCGCCGACCAGTGCGCCGACAACTGGAGACGGGACGACGCCGGGATGTGGGAGCTGACTACTGACCGTCCCTACACCTCGTCCAAGATGAACTGCTGGCGTGCTCTCGACGCGGCCGCGCGTCTGGCTGAAGCTGGTCAGCTGACTGGCAGCGGGCATCGCTGGCGCGGCGAGGCCGATCTGGTCCGGCGCTGGGTGAACGAGCATTGCTGGTCAGATCGAAAGCAGGCATACACCTTCTACGCCGGAACGGATGACCTCGACGCATCCGTGCTCCTCGGCGCAGAGTTCGGCTTCGACCGCTCCGGGCGGATGTCTTCGACCATCGACGCACTGACCGCTGAGCTCGGCGCCGGGCCGCTGCTGTACCGCTACACCGGTTCATACCAGGAGGAGCAGACGTTCGTCGCCTGTGCCTACTGGCGCGTCCACGCCCTCGTCGCCGTCGGCCGCCTGGACGAGGCGACGAAGCTCTTTCACGAGCTCGACGAGCTGGTGCCCAACTCCCTCGGTTTGATGGCTGAGATGAGCGTAGAAGGCACCGGCGAGCTTCGCGGCAATCTGCCCCAGGCACTGAGCCATCTCGCCCACATCCGCGCCGCCAGCGCCCTCCGCCTGGCCGAGACGGAAGCAGTGAGCCCGCGATGACCGAACCGACAGGAGCGAGTCCCCACTGCACAATGGGCCGCGTCCCTGCGGAAGCGCGGCCGCCTACTGCCGGCGGCGTGCCATCGAGATCGGGCGGGCCGCCTGGGGCGCTGCCCTGCTGATCGCCCCAGGAACCATCCTTCGGCACCTCCGCCGCGTGCGAGCCGATTCCAGCAGCATCACCGTTGCTCGCGTGCTCGGGGCCCGCCAACCCGCCCAGTCTGCGCTGTCGGGGATCCGGCCGACGCCGTCGGCGACGGCTCGAGATCACACCGCTACTTCACCCGGAGAGACTCGAGGCAGGTGACGGTCCGGCTCTCGGACATCGGGTCGGGATTCAGCGGGGTGCTCGCCTCGCTGTCGCCTCAGACGCAGCTTGGAAGCCCGCCCGGGCTCGACGTCACCGTGACCAGAGTGGACCGAGACAGCTTGGTGTCGCGGATCATCCGGATGACGCACATCGTGGCTCTGCTGATCTAGCTCCTGCCCCTCATTGCACTGATTCTTTGGGGAATCGCGTGTCTCGTCGCGTACGAACGACCGGTAGCCGTCCGCCGGTCGGGGTGGGGCGTCACAGTGGTGGGCGTGTCCATGGGCCTGCTGTGGCTGGGCGGGAAATGGGGGCCGACAGGCAAGACACATCCACCCTTCGCGGTGCCCTCGTTACCGCGGCGTGGCACGAGGTCAGCGAGTCGGTCTTGCTCGTCGCACTCATCGCGGGCTCAGCAGGCGCACTGATCGTAGCCGTCGCCCGGTAGCCGACCGCGCAGCAGCAGAGCCAGGACCCCGCGTCGCCCGCGACCGCAGGGTCGCATCGGCCGAGGCGTTGGACGGTGGCTGGTGTGGGCACAGCCGTCGCGGCTGTCGTCTCCCTCGTGGTGTACCAGGCAGTGCCCGCCCCGCCCGGCACACCGTGCTCCTCAGTGCGTTCGCACACGTGCAACGGCTATCGCCAACTGTGCAACCGAAGATACGACGACGTCGCGTTCGTCGCGGCGCACAACGCGATGTCGGCGGCAGACCAGCCCGGCTGGCGCCCCCATGTGTATCGACGCGATGCAGTTCGCGCAGCCTCAAGCCGTGGCCTACCGCGAGTTACGGCGCGTTCTGCGGCCGGGCGGCCGGACGGCCGGGCGGCCGGGCGGTGCTGACTTGTCGGCAGGCCTCCGACCCGCACGACGAGGTAGTTCCCCAACGGACCCGAGAGGTCGACCTGGCCGGCGGGCTAGCCGCGGCAGGCTTCACCGACATCGATGTCATCGAGCGACCCGAGTGGCTGGAGCAAGAGTCGGCGATGTGCGTGGAGGCCGCCCCTCTCGAGCCGGGCGACGACCCGCTCTTCGGTCTTTGCATGACGAGGCCGTGGACGTGCTCGTCAGCGCCGACGCAACCCATCGATTCATCGCCACGGCCACAGGCGCTCACAGACGGGCGCACGCACGATATGCGCGCACCGCGAGGCAGCGGACTGATCCGGTACCGGTCAGGTTTCGCGAGCCGATCCGCATGATCAGCCTGGTCCTCCACCGACAAGACCGCACTGCCTCCGTGGCTCGACGAGAGCCAGAGTCAACCAGAGGTCAGCTTTGCTCCGATCCCAAGGGGTCACAAACGCGGGTCGGCGCAGATGGCGTGGATATTCGAGCGCCTGGGTAGGTCTGAGCATCCTCCTCGATGCACCACGCAGGTGGACATGTGGGAGCAGTGTTTTCCCGTCTCTCGCCGGGCCCCCGACTCTGTGGCAGGGTGAGGGGGGTGGACGTCGAGCTGATCGTCGTGATGGGCGTATCCGGTTCAGGCAAGACGACCGTCGGCCGCGGTATCGCCACCGCGATGGGATGGGAGTACGCCGAGGGCGACGACTTCCACTCTGCTGCGAACGTGGCCAAGATGGCCTCGGGAACCCCACTCTCCGACGAGGACCGCTGGCCGTGGCTGCGGGCGATCGGCGAGTGGCTGGACGAGCACCAGGGGGCCGGCCGGAGCGCGGTCGTCACCTGCTCGGCTTTGCGTCGGGTGTACCGCGACCTGCTCAGGGACGGCCGCGACGGGGTGCGGTTCTGCCATCTGTCCGCGGACAGCGACCTGATCAAATCCAGGCTGGAGCACCGAGCAGGTCATTACATGCCGTCGTCGCTGCTCCCCAGCCAGCTGGCGACTCTCGAGCCGCTGCAGCCGGACGAGCCTGGCGTGGTCGTTTCGACCGCGCCGACGCCTGAGGAGATCGTCCAAGATGCTCTGCGAAAGCTGGATCTGACCCCTAGGGAGACCGAGCCATGACCGGATCGCCAGTGACGTTCCTAGCCGAGACGACTCCCCCGCTCTCCGACGCCGGCAACACCCAGCTGCTAATCGCGGCATTGGTGGGCATCGCCGTCGTGGTGGTGCTCATCGTCGTGGCGAAGTTCCACCCCTTCCTGGCCTTGATTCTCGGTACGGCGGCGCTCGGTGTCGTCGCGCAGGTGCCGGCCAGCGACATCGTGGCCAGCTTCCTCGCCGGCCTCGGCACGACGTTCGCAAGCGTCGGCGTCCTGGTCGCTCTGGGCGCGATGCTCGGCAAGCTGCTCGCAGACTCCGGCGGAGCGGACCGGATCGTCGACACGGTCATCGGGCGTGTGGGTGACCGGATGCTGCCATGGGCGATGGCCCTGATCGCGGCGATCCTCGGGCTGCCTCTGTTCTTCGAGATCGGCGTCGTGATCCTGGTGCCCATCGTCGTCCTCGTGGCGGGCCGAACGCACAACCCCCTTATGCGCGTCGGCATTCCGGCGCTGGCCGGCCTCTCGATCCTGCACGGCATGGTGCCGCCACACCCGGGACCGGTAGCGGCAATTGACCTCCTGAACGCCAACCTCGGACTGACGCTGCTGTTCGGGTTGATCGTCGCGGTCCCCACGCTGATCGTGTCGGGGCCGTTGCTGTCGATCCCGATCACTCGCTGGGTGCCGGTGTATGCGCGGGAAGGGGCCATCGTCCGATCGGGCGCTGGCTCGGACGTCACCGACCGGGAAGAGGCGTCCCCCGAACCGGACGGCGCCCATGAGCCACCGGCGACCGACGGCGGTCCGGTCCAGCAGCCGACGTTCTTTGCGTCGCTGATCAGCATCGCCCTGGCTGTCGTGCTGATGCTCGTCGGGGCGATCGGGGACCTAACCCTCAGCGACGACAGCAAAGTGCGCGCCGTGACGAACTTACTGGGTACCCCGGTCGTCGCGCTCCTCGTCGCCGTGCTGGTGGCGATGTTCGCGATCGGGGTTGGCTCGGGGATGGATTGGGAACGTATCCAGCAGTCGCTGGGATCCGGGCTGCCGGCCGTCGCTGGGATCTTGTTGATCGTGGCAGCGGGCGGTGGCTTCAAGCAGATGCTTGTCGACTCAGGGGTTGCCAACGTGATCGCCGACCAGGCTAAGAACTCCAGCCTGTCGCCGCTGTTCCTCGGCTGGTTGGTGGCCGTCGGTATCCGGCTGGCCACCGGGTCGGCTACTGTGGCCACGCTGACCGCGGCTGGTATCGTCAGCCAGCTGGCGGTGACCCTGTCGGAGAGTCACGATGCGCTCCTGGTGCTGGCCATCGGGTCGGGGTCGCTGTTCTTCAGCCACGTGAACGACGCCGGCTTCTGGCTGGTGAAGGAGTACTTCGGACTCACCATAGGGCAGACGATCAAGTCCTGGTCAGTCATGGAGACGGTCGTCTCGGTGATGGGTCTGATCTGCGTGCTGCTCCTCAGCCTCATCGTCTGACCGGCGCACGCGAAACGGACGACCACCTGGCCGTGTTCCCTGCCGTCCTGTGTTGACTCACGGTCCGAGAGTGGGTGGCGATTGTCAAGGCCGATAAGGGACGACCGCGGTGCCACTCAAAGCACGGTCCGGCGGTCCGATGACCCGAGGACCCGAGAGCCCACCGCCACGTCGTAGATTTGATCTGCGGGCAGAAACCAGCCACTTATAGGCGGCAACTGACCCGTGTTGATCCGATAGGATTCGAGGCGTACCTGACAGCGGACAGTTCAAAATTCTCTGTAGGCGGACACTTCATCTCCTCCCCGCGGACAGTTGATCTCCCTTCCACGGACATCGGGACCGGTCGTGTCGGTCCGAAGTTGAGGGTCTCTGCGGGGCAACGCTCGAGGTCTCTAACCACGCTCGAGCTGCCGGGACCGACCGTGCGTCGGTATGTCGCTAAGCGGACGGGGGGACCCTTATACGCGGGAGCGTGATCCTTGACGACTTCGACGTCGGTGCGGAAGCCGAAGCATGGGTGGCGCGCCAACCACGACCCGAGTCTGGGCAGCTTGAGATCACCGACGGTGGAGAAGGTGATCGCCTCCTGCGGATCCTGTTCGAGCGCCCCATCGAGGACGCAGTGCTTGATCCAGATCCGCTGCACAAAGAGGCTCAGGCGTTCTGCTCCCGTGGTCCCATCTCCTCGGGGCCAAGTGGGGCTGCACGTCGCAACCGCAGGATCCGATCACCATGGCGGGAAGAAGACAGCGATCACCACGATTGCCAGGATGACCGCGGCAACCAGGCTGCGTATTACCAGGTTGCGCCTGGCAGCCCGGCTGGCTGGAGTGTCGAACGGGTCATAGTCCGGGACGACCGTGAAGGCAACCTCGTCGTGGTCGATACGGGCCACCCTGGCCGCCGGATCCCCGTCGTCTTGCGCCTGGACGAGTACGTGGACCGGGTCGTCGGTCGCCCGCACGCTGATGTCGTCGTCAGGCTTGCGCCACGCAACTACGTGGGTGTCTTCGTCGCGGGCATCCCGAGTGAACCGGTGGCCCTCATAGTCAATCGTCACGTTTCTCATCCTCTGCTCCTCCTCCATCGTTCTCGAGCGTGCCGGTATTAGCGTGTGTGATCTCGGGAAGGAACTCCACCGCCGCTGCCAGGGCTGAAGCGGCCCGACTTGAAACCCGCCGTGGCGATGAGCGGGACCGGGTCGCGGCGAACACGATAGGCAGTGAAGCTGCCGACCGCGGCAACTAGTGCGGCAAGTGGTCCAGCCAAGAGATGCATGCCCACCACGCTATGGGCCAGTTAGGCAAGGCTGATTCCCTAAGCTCGTCGTTGTTCCCGGTTTGCCGATCACGGTCTTAGGTTGCCACCCCGATCTTGCAAAGACAGGTGCAGAAAGTTTGCAGTCTCATGACGATCGCCCGCGACTCAAGCATGGACGGGATGCTTGTCGATCTGATGCTCCGCGGCATCGACGGCTCCACCTTCATCTGGCGTGGGCTGTTGATCTCAAACACCCATATCGCCGTCAGTCTGCTGTTTCCTTGTCAATGTTGGGGCCGTGGTGTCGATCTCAGGCCGGGAGGAGAAACCGGTGCTGGCCGGCAACTGGCACGACAACACCCTCGGGCGCGGTCCCGCTCCTCCGCTATGTCGAGGAGCGCTGGCTGCCGTCCAAGCGCATCGAGTCGACCACCCGGGCGTCGTACGTCTGCAACCTGACCAAACACTTCCTGCCATTCTTCGGGAAGAAGCCGATGCACCAGATCACCCCGTCCCTGGTGCAGGACTGGGTCACCAAGGCGGCATTCGATGGGCTCTCGGCCCGGTCGGTCCGCAAGTAATCACACGATGCTCCACTCGATCTTCAAACGAGCCGTCCGCGACCAGCTCATCATCACCAACCCCCTGCGAGCACACCGAGCTGCCGAAGGTCATCACGAAGAAGTCCCGAACGCTCACCTCCGCCGAGTGCGAGCTCCTCATCACCGCGTCTGGCAACCCGCCGGCAAAGGCAGCGGAGTCGACTTCCCGGTCCGCATGCACGACGTCCGCCATGCCCGCGCATCCTGGCTGCTCGCCGAAGGATCCGACCTCAAATCCGTCATGAACGCATGGGCCACGCCCCGATCCAAACCACCAAAATTACCTCCACCCTGCCCGAGGCCGACCGAAAAACCTCCACGCCCTCGCCCGAGCCCGACGCCGACCACTGCAACCCAGATGGCACTCCCAGGAATTCGCGGACCGCCAAGTTCCAGGAGATGCTCCCAAGCCGAGGGCCAGCGAAGTAAACACCGTTTACTGTGCGGTCGCGCTAGCGCAGAATCGCGAATGAGAAGTCCGATCCCTCACCCTTGGGAATGCAGGTGGTCGTAGCGGTGTAGGTTCGGCAGCCGGTCTGGAATCCGTCCGACGGGTTCTTCCAGACGGAGGCGCTACCGCGCTGAGTGTCGTTGGTCAGCCAGCCCCACTCGCCGCCGGTGGTGAACGCCATGCTGACATATACGCTGAGCCAGTAGGTGCCTTTGGACAGCCTCAGGCCGTTCGGTGCGCAGCCCCCGACTCGCAGCGTCACGTAGAACGTGCCCTTCCCGGTTCGGTCGAAGTAACTCAGGTTGTCACACTGTTTGACGACCTTTCCAGGCGCGCCCTGGCCATCGTCGTGATAGATGACGACGTGGACCGACGTGGCGGGTCCCGATCCCTGGATGTACAGGCCGTCCACGGCGACCGCCCCCACCACGCACTTCCTCGCGACGACGAAGTCGTCTGCCCCTTGGGAGTCGAACGAGTCCATGGTGTCTTCGAACTGCTGCGACACGATCGCTCGGCCGTTGTCGTTGTCGCGGTGCCGATCGCCCCGGCAGGCCCTCCGCGCCATCGCCGGGATGACGTCGGCGGATGCCTGACTGGCGTGAACCACGCCAGTGCTGGTGGCTCTGACCTCCTGTCCCTGGGCGCTGGCCGGGATGCCGTACGTCGCGGTCACCGCTACGGCGACCAGACTCAAGCCGGTGATGGACAGAATGTGGATGCGCATGCTGACTCACCTCTCAGACGAGTTTCCTCTTGAGGTGACGGTAGTCTCAAATCACTCGCTGAAACCTGCCGAAGGCTCGCCGTAAGACACCCGCAACATTTCGTGAGGTCCGACCGTCGATCCGCGGCCACGAAGCGACCTGCTTGAGGCAGCAGGCCAGGTGAACCGTCGTTCGGTCATGCTCCGGCAGCGGGCGATCAGGTACATCAGGGCGCCCACCCAGGCACAGTCTCGGAGGCGCTCACGCTCTGCCCTTGGCAGAAGGAGAACGTTGTCGTGCCGAAGCGATCGAGCCTTCAGCGACCCGGCGAATCCGACACGTCGGTCTTGCGTCCCGGCAGGTTCTTCACACGCCGGGCGTTGACCAGCATCACCTCGAACCCGGCGTCCTCGAGCAGGTAGTAGAACGGCTTCCAGTAGTCCCCGGTCGCCTCCATCACCACACACCTGACCTGGTCGTCGATCAGATGCTCCCGCAACGCGAGCACCCGGCTCGTGGTGGACCCCAAGAGGTGACCGTCTCCACCGTCGGCCGGCGTCCCCGCACCGGCCACCCGGACACACACCTTCGCGTCCTTCTTCGAGATATCGATCCCCGCACACCGCGGATGCACGACCTCCATGACCTCGACCCTCCTCACCTCGCGACCGGACCGGCTCGGTGTCCGTCACGGGGAGGACAGGGATGATCAGAAGTCTGACGCTCGTGCTCAAGGCAACAATCCACGGTTCCCGTGGAAGCCCTCCACCACCATGCTGACCTACAGGCTCACAGGCACCACAGAGGCTCCGGCGGCCAACCCCGACGAACCCCGCCATCGTGATCCGACCCAGCCGCCCC
Organism: uncultured Actinomycetota bacterium; assembly: GCA_963820035.1. Classification (GTDB taxonomy): domain Bacteria; phylum Actinomycetota; class Actinomycetes; order Propionibacteriales; family Nocardioidaceae; genus JAWWPG01. The sequence goes on from CAWFYK010000003.1 coordinate 179,086, forward strand.
TGACTAGACAGCAACACGGCCACACCCGACCACGAATAATCGCGCACCACGGTGCGCCTCGGCAAAGGCGCTGGGTTGCTGACCTGCTGTTTTGTCTTGGTAGGGGGGCAGGATTTGAACCTGCGACCTCTGGATGCCGTCGGGGTCATCGCAACGACTACGGAGTCGAGCCGGAAACTACCGATTCGCTCGGTGTGGTGAGGGATTCGCCCTCGCTTCCGATCTCAGGATACCCGTCTGATGCGGACTGAGACTGACCCAATGTGGACAGTTGATGGACACGACCCAAATCGGGTCGGGGAGCTCCGTAGCCGTCAATCAAGGAGTTGCGCATTGGCTCAAGCAGGTTCAGGGCAGGAGTCGATTGAGCCGGCGTAGGAGCCGGCCGATCCCGGGCCGGTGCTGTAGGTCGTGCTCCATGACCCAGTCCGTGGCCCGCCGGAAACCCCGGCGGTACCAGGCCGCCGGCCCACTGCGGCGGGCCGCCGCAGCCTCGGCGGCGCGCCGATGCACCCACAGGGCACAGTTGGCGCACAGCCCGACCTCGGGATGAGACCCCAGGTGAACGAGGTCCTCCTCAGGCGTACGGAACACCGCAGCACCAGCACATCGACTGTTCGTCGGTGGCTTCGGCGGTCTCAGCGGTGGTAGTCACGACTCGATCTTCATCCCATCCGATGGCGATGTCGAGATGCTCGTGACCGGGCCGCGGTACGGCCGGCACGATGAGAGCAAGCCGGTCCGCACAGAACACGACCGGCCGTCGCCGAGCATCGGACGCAGGTCCGCGTCACCTGGTGGCGAGCAGGACGCGCAGCGTTCCCAGCGCCTCGGAGACGTCGAGGTCGGGGTCGAGCAGCGCATGGAGAAACAGTCCGTCGCCGATCGCCGTCACCAAGGTCGCGACCCCCTCGGCCGAGATCGTCGCCGATATCGCGCCGCGCTCCTGCTCGGCCCGCACCACAGCCACGAGCACCTTGCGGTACTCGGTGACCATGGCACCCATCCGCTCGCGCAGCCCCTCGTCGCGCTCCGCCTCGCGGATCGCCTCGAACATGAGCCGACCGAGGACCACGTCTCGGTGGAGTCCGTGATCGATTTCGCTGCCGATCAGGTCGACCACGTCGTCCAGGGTCGCCTGCGCGGCGTACTCCTCGAACGGCACCGCCTGAGCGAACGCGGCCAGGCACGACTCGATGAGGAGCTCCTGCTTGCCGCGGAAGTGATAGCTGACCGCACCGTGCGGCACCCCGGCGCGCTCGGCTACGGCCCGCGTGGTCACCCTTCCCCAGCCCAGCTCCGCGATCAGCTCCGCGGCCGCACGGGTCAACTTCTCGCGGGTCGCTGCTGAGGAACGGCCGCTCCGCGGGGTGTCAGTCATCGCCGATCGCCTGTCTTGTCCATTTGACTTGTCCATATGGCCAACTCGTGTCTAGTGTGGCACGCATGACCGTCTCGAACCCTGATCTTGCCGTGCAGGCGCGCGGCCTGGTGAAGACCTTCGGCGACCTGCGCGCCGTCGACGGCGTCGACCTCGACATCCCGACCGGAAGCATCTACGGCGTGCTCGGGCCGAACGGCGCCGGCAAGACCACCTTCATCCGGATGCTCGCCACCCTGCTGCGGCCGGACGCCGGCACCGCCACGGTGTTCGGTCACGACGTCACCAGCGAGGCTGCCGAGGTACGCCGCCGGATCAGCCTCACCGGCCAGTTCGCCTCGGTCGACGAGGACCTGACCTCGCGGGAGAACCTGGTGATGCTCGCCCGACTGCACGGCTACTCCCCCGGCTCAGCGCGGCAGCGTGCCGACGACCTCCTCGACGCCTTCGACCTCGCCGATGCGGCCAGCCGGCTCGCCGGGCAGCTGTCGGGCGGCATGCGGCGCCGGCTCGACATCGCCGCCAGCATCGTCGTACGACCGGACCTGCTCTTCCTCGACGAGCCGACCACCGGGCTGGATCCCCGCAGCCGCGGCCACGTGTGGGACGTCGTACGCCGCATCGTCGCCGAGGGCACCACGGTGCTGCTCACCACCCAATACCTCGACGAGGCCGACCAGCTCGCCGACCGCATCGCGGTCATCAACCACGGGCACGTGATCGCGTCGGGGACCCGCGGCGAGCTGAAGTCCTCGGTCGGCGCCGGCGGTGTCCGGGTGCGGCTGTCCGACCCCCGCCAGCGCGACCGGGCGCAGTCGGTCCTCGCCGACACGCTCGGCACGCCCGCGCACCCCGACGGCGACCCGGCGAGCCTGCGCGGCCAGGTCTCGGCCGACGCCCCGGAGGCGTCGACCGCGATCGCGCTGCAGGCCCTGTCGCGGCTGACCGAGGCCGGGATCGCGGTGAGCGACTTCTCCTACGGGCAGCCCAGCCTCGACGAGGTGTTCCTCGCGCTGACCGGCACTCCCACCGATGCTCCCTCGGCCGATTCCCTGGAGGCCATCGCATGACCGACCTCTCCGTCCGACCGCCGGCACGGCCCGCCGGGCCAGTCTCCGCCTCGCTCACCTTCGCCTGGCGGTCGGTGCTGAAGATCAGGCACGTCCCCGAGCAGCTGGGCGACGTGATCGGCATCCCGATCCTGTTCACGCTGCTCTTCACCTATCTCTTCGGCGGCGCCGTCTCCGGCTCCACCCACGACTACCTGCAATACCTGCTGCCCGGGACACTCGCCCTGGCGGTCGTGTTCGTGACCGTCTACAGCGGCGTGACCCTCAACCGCGACCTGACCACCGGTGCGTTCGACCGGTTCCGGTCGATGCCGATCTGGCGCCCCGCCCCGATCGTCGGCTCCCTGATCGGCGACCTCGGCCGCTACCTGCTCGCAGCCGGGCTCGTCATCGGCCTCGGCCTGCTGATGGGCTACCGCGCCAGAGGTGGCGTGCTCGGCGTCCTCGCTGCTGTGGCGCTCGTGATCGTGTTCGCCTCGGCCCTGTCGTGGGCCTGGATCGCGCTCGGCCTGGTGCTGCGTACCCCGACCGCGGTGATGAACCTCGGCTTCGTGCTGCTATTCCCGCTGACCTTCCTGAGCAACGTGTTCGTGGCACCCGCCACCATGCCCAACTGGCTGCGCCATGTCGCGGACGCCAACCCGATCAGCCACCTAGTCACGGCAGCGCGGGCCCTGATGGAAGGCACCGCTGCGGGCCACGACGCGCTCGTTGTGCTCGCCACCTCGGCCGTGCTCGTCCTGGTGCTCGCGCCCCTCACCGTGGTGCTGTACCAGCGGCGCCAGTAGCGCCGTCGAGGCCCTCGACACACCATTGTCCGACCACGACAAGCCACCGGACCGTCTGCGGAAGCTCGGCGGCTGAAGTCACTGCGCGACGGTCAAAGGTTCCCAGACCGAGTCTGTGCCTCTGGTGCGGCTCATTCCGCGTCGGCGGCCGAGTCCGGATGTCCCGAACCTAAATGGACACGGCTCGAAACCCTGGTTGGCATCGGCATTAGGGGTCTCCTGACACCCTGGTCGTGGCAGCACCCGGCCCCATGCCGACGTTGGGGGCTACGAGTCGGCCCGCTCGAGGATTGCCTTGAGGTTGGCCAGGTCCTTGCGGTTCGCGCGCCGCATCGCGCACGACATGACGGGCGCGGCGACTGTGGCGAACCCGGCGGGTTCGCCGGCGTTGCGGAGCGTCATCCGCGTGGTGGTTGGTGACTCCTCAACCCAAGTGTAGGTGGTCTCCATCGGGAACGGGCCTTCCTGGGTGCGCATCACCAGCCGCTGGCCTGGGCTGTGTTCGGCGATCTCGTAGGTGTAGGCGAGCTCCTTGCCGAGGAACTGGGCGACGAATGCGACCAGGCTCCCTTGCTGGACCGGCGGCGAGGTCTTCCACTCGACAGACCTGATCTTGGCGTACCACCTGGGGGCGTTGCCGGGGTCGGCTGCGTAGGCCGACACCTCGCTGACAGGCCGGTCGATGACGATCTCAGTGGTCACGTCGACCTTCACGATAGTGCTCCTTCGTCGGTGACCGTCAGCCGAGGGCCGGGCCGGGAGTTCCGCCCTCGGCGTGGGATTTGATGGTCTGCTGGACCAGAGCCCAGGTCTGGCTAGTGAAGGCCAGGTCGGTCTCGGGGTAGCCGTCCTCGAAGTGTGGCCCCTACCTCACCGACCCCGCACGCTACGCGCTGTGGATGGGCACCGAGGTCACCCTCTCCCCCACCCCGGGCGGCCTTTACAGGGTACATATGCGCGAGGGCATCGAGGCGCGCGGCGAGTTCGTCGAGCTCGACCCGCCACAACGCCTGGTCTTCACCTGGGGATGGCAGGACCACTCCGTCGTCTCGCCCGGCTCGACCACCGTCGAAGTCACCCTCGAGGCCACGGACGAGGGCACCCTCGTACGGCTGACCCACCGCGGACTCCCCGACACCGAGTCCGTGGCCCACCACGGCCTGGGCTGGGAGAGCTACCTGTCCAGGCTCGCGATCGCCGCGACGGGAGGGAACCCCGGTCCCGACCCTAACGCGGACATGACACTCTGATCGCGAACGCAGGGCCCCGTGAGGGAGACGGGCGAGGCGCTAGGTCGTGAGTCCTCGACGCGCGAACTCAACCGCCTCAGCGAGCAGGGTCGCCCACAGGTCGCGGTTCACGGTCGGGATCGAGACCCACTCGCGAAACACCTTCCCGGCCGGGGCGAAGGGGTCGCCGTCGCCGGTGTCGATCAGCTCGGTGACCCGCTCGCGCGGCAACTTCACGACCAGGCGCTGAGCCTTGTCGTCGAAGGAAGCCAGGAACTTCCCGGCCAGTCGCACAGGGGTAGCCCATCATCGTGGCTCGGCCGATCGCAGGGTCGTAGAGCAGGCCGTCGGTGAGCTCGTCGTACAGGTCCCGAGCGTCGTCCCCGCCGGATGACTCCGGCGGGGACGGGCTCGACACATCTCGCGTCATCACGCCGCCGGTGGGATGAAGACGCCGAACTGGTTGCCGGACGGGACGCGCAGGTAGGCGAGCGTCGGGGCGCCCCGGGCCGGGGTCGAGGTGCTTGCTCAACACCGTGCCGCCGAGCTGCTCCGCGTCGGCGCAGGCGGCCTCGACGTCGGCGCGGAAGAACCAGGCATACCCGTCGTAAAGGGGGTTGGCCCACGCATACGCGGTCCCGGCGCCGACCACGCCAACCATGGCGAGCACGGTGGGCCCGACGCAGCACAGAATGCCGGTCAGACCGGCCAGCACGCCGATCTGCACGGACGGGAGCTGCGAGGCCGACCCCGATGAGGGATCGAGGCCCTCGCGCTCGCCAGCCGGCGAAGAGTCGGCGGAGGTGCGCATGCTGACAGTCTCTACCGGATCGCGGCGCAGTTGTGTAAGCGCGGACACGTACAGAGCACCAGGTCGTCGTGAACGGGTCTCCTGCTGCGCACATCGGTGCGGCGTGGGCTGGCTGCGACCGGGCGGCCTCGAGCCCGAGTTCACCGGCGTACTGGGCGGGCAGCAGCATCCGGGGCGAACACCGTTGGCTGAGCGGACCGGCGAACTGTAAGCGCGCACACCGAACACCGCATCGCCGCAGTTCTAGCCTGGACGCCATGACGATCCCCGACACCGGCCAACAGCCCCGCGAACGCGACGAGGTGTTCCTCGAGCTCACCCGGTCCATCTGCCCGGTCTGCAAACGCACGGTCGACGCCGAGGTCAACGCGAGAGAAAACCAGGTGTTCCTGCGCAAACGGTGCCCCGACCATGGCGAGTTCGAGGCGCGGGTCTACGGCGACGCCGAGATGTATGTCGACATCCAACGGTTCAACAAGCCCGGCACCCGGCCGCTGCGCACCCAGACCGAGGTCAAGGACGGCTGCCCGTCGGACTGCGGCCTGTGCCCGGAGCACAAGCAGCACGCGTGCCTGGGGATCATCGAGGTGAACACGGGCTGCAACCTGGACTGCCCGATCTGTTTCGCCGACTCAGGAAGCCCGCGCGGAAACGGACCCGACGGCTACTCGATCACCCTCGACCAGTGCGCCAGCATGCTGGATGTCTTCGTCGCGGCCGAGGGCGAGCCGGAGGTGGTGATGCTCTCGGGTGGCGAACCCACCATCCACCCCGACATCTTGGCGATGGTCGACCTGGCCCAGCAGCGACCGATCAACGCCGTCAACCTGAACACCAACGGCATCCGGCTGGCGTCGGACAAGCGGTTCGTGGCCGAGCTGGGGCGCCGCAACCGGCCTGGTCGGCGGGTCAACATCTACCTGCAGTTCGACGGCCTGGAGGCCGAGACGCATCTGGCCGTGCGCGGCCGCGACCTGCGCGAGACCAAGCACAAGGCGCTGGACAACTGTGCCGAGGCCGGCCTGACCGTCACCTTGGTCGCGGCCATCGAGAAGGACCTCAACGAGCACGAGATCGGCCCGATCGTCCGATACGGCCTGGCCCATCCCGCCGTCCGCTCAGTTGCCTTCCAGCCGGTCACCCACTCCGGGCGCCACGTCGCGTTCGACCCGCTGACCCGGCTGACCAACTCCGACGTGCTGCACGCCATCGCCGACCAGCTCCCCCAGTGGTTCACGACCAAGGACTTCTTCCCGGTGCCGTGCTGCGCCCCGACCTGCCGGTCCATCACCTACCTGCTGACCCAGGGCCACCCCGACGACCCGGACTTCGGACTGGTGCCGATCCCGCGGCTGCTCCAGGTCGAGGACTACCTCGACTACATCGCCAACCGGGTGATCCCCGACTACGAGATCCGTGAGGCGCTGGAGAAGCTGTGGAGCGCCTCGGCGTTCGTCGGCACCGAGGCCAACGACAGCCGCCTCACCCGGCTCTCCACCCAGGTCGCCGAGGCCCTCGACTGCGCCGACGCGTGCGGCGTCAACCTGCCTCAAGCACTCGCCGGGATCACCGACAATGCGTTCATGATCCTGGTCCAGGACTTCCTCGACCCCTACACCCTCAACGTGCGCCAGCTGATGAAGTGCTGCGTGGAGGAGATCACCCCCGACGGCCGGCTGATCCCGTTCTGCGCCTACAACTCCGTCGGCTACCGCGAGCAGGTCCGCGCCGAGCAATCCGGAGTACCGGTCGCCGACGTGGTGCCCAACGCGCTCCCCCTGCAACCCCAGCTGACGACGACCCCCTACGGCAGCAAGCAGGCTCCCCGATGAGTGCGCCCATGGACGCCCAGACGCTCAAGGCGTGCTGCGCCGCCGGCTACTCCTCCGACCTGGTCTCCCTGCTGCTCGGCGACAGCTACCACCCGGGCGGGCTCACCCTGACTCGGCAGCTGTTCGACCGCGTTGGGTTGACTGCCGGGCAGCGCCTGGTCGACGTGGCCTCGGGGAGAGGCACCAGCGCCCTGCTCGCGGCCCGTGAGTACGGCGCCCGCGTCGACGGCATCGACCTCTCGGCGGCTAACGTCGCCCTCGCCACCGGAGCCGCGGCATCCGCCGGCCTCACCGACCGTGCCGACTTCCACCTGGGCGACGCCGAGAACCTGCCGCTCCCCGACCGGTGCGCGGACGTGGTGCTCTGCGAGTGCGCGTTGTGCACCTTCCCCGACAAGCCCACCGCGATCGCGGAGATGGCCCGCCTCCTGGTCCCTAAAGGCAGGATCGGCATCACCGACGTCGCTGCCGACCGCAGTCGGCTCCCCGACGAGCTGACCGGACTCACCGCCTGGATCGCCTGCGTCGCCGACGCCCGCCCGCTGACCGAGTATGCCGACCTGGCCGCCTCTGCCGGCCTGCGCATGCTGACCACGGAACCTCACACCGACGCTCTGAGCCGGATGATCGACCAGGTCGAGGCCAGGCTCGAGCTGCTCCGGATGACCGCCAGGCCCCGCCTGGAGGCGCTCGGGGTCGATTTCGCGAAGGCCGCCCCGGTGCTCGGTGCCGCTCGCGACGCCGTACGTGACGGTGCGCTCGACTACGTGCTGCTCGTCGCGGAGAAGCCATGCGAGTGAGCCGTCTCCTCACCGGGGCAGGCCTCCTCGTCGCGGCCGGCGCCGCCGGCTATGTCGGCCTGGTGACCGGTCGCCTCGACCTCGACCTCGGGATCGGGCGGCGGACCCGCCCCCTCGGCCCCTTGGTCGTCGAGGTTGCCGCACCCCGCGAGGTCGTCTACGCCGCCGCCACCCTGCCGTACGCCGAGCGTCGGCCGCGCGCCATGGCCGAGAAGGTGCAGATCCTCGAGCGCGGCGACGGGATGGTGCTCGCGGCCCACCGCACGCCCGTCGGCGGCGGGCTGGTCGCCGTGACCGTCGAGACGGTGACCTTCACCCCGCCCGAACGCATCGGCTTTCGCTTGGTGCGCGGCCCGGTGCCGTACGTCGCGGAAACCTTTGCGTTCGAGGAGACCCCTGGGGGAACCAGGCTGACCTACACCGGCGAGCTCGGTACCGACCTGGGCGCGCTCGGCCAGCGGTGGGGCGATGTCGTCGCACGCAGCTGGGTCGGCACGGTGCGCCAGTCCTTGGAGACCATCCGCACCGAGAGCGAACGCCGATCCGCAGGCAAGCCGAGGCCGCGCCGATGAGCTGCGCCCCGTGCTGAGGCGCGGCCGCCGCGACGACGGTGCCGGTTCGAGCCGCGCGGCCAGCGACTACCTGCTTCACGACCTTGCCGCCGGAGGTTGGCGCCCGGGGGCGTGGGGTCGGTTCCTCGGCGCGGCGGCCGAACGCTCGGTCGAGCAGGCTCGACTGCATCCGCGCGCCTTGGCCGAGGTGAGCGCGCTTCACGGCCTGCTCCTGGCCGTGGCCCCGCCGTCGGGTCGGCGCTGGGTCTCGACCAGCTGGCTACTGGCGAGCACGCACCTGGGGCTCCTGGAAGTTCGCTCCCATCTCGGCCCGGCCGACCTCCTGACCCTGGCCCGCGGCAACCTCCCCGCGGTCGTCAGCGCTCGGCACCCGTGGCTGGCAAGTCTCGCCCTGGCCACCGACTTCGTCGACGGGAGGCTCGCCAGGCGCACCGGCACGACCACGCCGTTCGGCGCCTACGCCGACGTCTTCGCCGACGCCGCCTTCTGGATCTGGTTCACCACCGACCGTGAGAACCGCCGCCCCCTCAGGGTCGCGGCTGCCGCGACCTGGTTCGTGCCCGTCGGCGCGGTGACGGCAGTCAGCATCGCGAGAGGCCGGATGGTCGACGCTCCTCGCCCGCGCTGGGTCCGGCCAGCTGCCACCCTGCAGGTGCTCCTCGCCGTCCGCGCGCTGTGGCGAGCACAGCGGCGCGTTGTCTGACATACCGCGGTTGTGTAACCGCGCTCACCGACCGCGACACGGCACCGGGGAAGCATTCAGCGTGTCAGCCACGAGAGCGGTCACCGGATCCGACCTCGCCCAGTACGAACAAGGAGATCCTCATGACCCGCACGACCACGCCCAGCGGTGTTGGGCACAGCGGTCTTGGTCGGGCCATCCTCATCGGTACCGTCGCCGGGGTGATCGCCTCACTGGTGATGGCGACGTACGCGATGATGGCCGCCTACTTCAAGGACACGGGCTTCTTCACTCCGCTGTACCACATCGCCTCCCTCGTCACGAACGACGGAAACATGATGAAGTCGATGAAGGCCGACCAGATGAACGGCGACGCCTTCACGTTCCTGTTCGGTCCCGCCATCCTCGGCGCGATGATCCACATGATGACCGGCGCCATGCACGGCGCCGTGTTCGGCGTGATCGCCTCCCGGCTGCGTATGGGTCTGGCCGCCTGGCCGGCGTCGGGATGGTCTACGGGTTCCTGGTCTTCGTGATGAGCGCCTACATCGGCCTGCCGCTGGCAGCTGCGATCTTCAACAGCGGCGATCCGATCAAGAACATGGCCGAGATGGCTGGCTGGGGCACCTTCATCATCGAGCACCTGATGTACGGCGTGACCCTCCGGCATCACCTCGATCTGCCAACCGTGTGACGTTATTCCGGGCCAGCAAAGGCGGGCTTAGTGAGTGGGAGTGGGACGAAGTGCGGAGGCGAGAACGAGGGCGGGGTTCGGAGTCGGACGGCTGGTGAGCGTGATCGATGCGGGATGTCGGGCAGACGTAGGCGTTGCGGGAGTGGATGCATACCTGCCTCTCGATCCGGTGAGCCGCGGTCGACGGCTGGCGTGTGCGTAGCTTTACCGAAGAGCTCCTGCCGATGCGAGCCCGTCGCCCGGAGCGTCGCTGCCGGCCATCCGCAGAATCGAACACGCGCCTCTGCCGGCCAGTCGTCAACCCGCCGAGCCATCATCCTTCTCGGCGGCGAAGGTCCTTGGTGCCAGCGCCTCCAGGATCTCCGCCGTCACTGGGTTAACTGTGTCGTCCGGCTCGATGTAGTGCTTCTTGGTGATCTGCGAAGACGTGTGACCCAGCATCTCCGCGGCAAGGTCGGCACCGCCCGCTCGGTCGATCACCGTGGCCACGGTGCGCCGGAAGGAGTGCGGGGTCACTCTGGTAATGCCTATGTCCGCAAGCACCGCGCGCAGGCGTCGTCTGACGTTGTTCGTGGTGAGCGGCGTGCCATTGCGACTGAAGAAGATCAGGTGCTCGGGGTCCTCGTGGGCGATCAGCACGAGCCGCTGACGCAACACAGCCGCCGTGAACGACTGAACGGAGACGGTCCGGGTCGAGCTCGCTGTCTTGGGATGCGCCTGTCTGTGCGTCGGCTTTCCCGCGGGAGAGACAATGGTGCCGCAGATGCGCAATGTCGCCGGCGAGACCGTGACGTCGACATCGCGGCGGCGGATCGCCAGCACCTCGCCAATGCGAGCCGAGGTACCGAGCATCACCTCGATGATCGCCTCGAGCTGGCCATCGGGCTTTGGACCGGAAAGCCCACTCCCTCGCCGCCATTCACGAACAGCGCGACGAATCGCCTCGACCTCCAGTTGGCGCATGTTGCGCTCGTACAGCGCCCTTGTACTAGGCGCCAGCTTGCCCTCCAGATCCAGGTCGGCGAGCCACACCTCGACGAGCCGCGCGAACGTCGAGTCGCCGGTCAGCTCCCCCGCGGCGACATGGCTCCCCCGTTGCGCAACCACGGCCTTGAGCGCCCGCTCCGCCGCCTTCCTGGTCGCGCCGGTCGCCGAGACTCGCCGGACCTGCCCGTCATCGTCACGAAAGCGCGTGCGTGCCTGGACCTGACCGTTGGCAGTCTTGACGTAGGTGAACTCTCCGAAGGTGCCGATCGGAGTCCGCGGCCTACCCACGGCAAATCACCGCCCCGCGACCCCGCGTTCCGGTTCCTGCTCGCGCTGCTCCGTGAGCCACTCGTGGACGTCGCTGACGAAGAAGCGAAGCTGACGCCCCACATGGATCGCACGCGGCCCCTTGCCGGTGATCCGCCAGTCGTACAACGTCTTGACCGGCACGTGAAGGTACTCGGAGAGCTCGTCGATGCTCAGCAGCGGCTCGAGGCCGCTCAACGTTGGTGCAATGGTCGCCACCGGACGAAGGTGGACACGCGTGTCCAGGCGACTCGGCGGCTCTCGGAGTCAGTCGGCGTTCAACGCGCGGACCGAGCCTCCATGCCGCTCCTGGACGGGGTTTTTGGACACTAAGTGGACACTTGATCAAGTCTCTAAAGGCTTTCGGCTCGGAATCCGTAGATCCGAGCCTGAAATTCGTAGCGGGGGCAGGATTTGAACCTGCGACCTCTGGGTTATGAGTGAAACGGTCCGTTGGGTTCGTAGTCCTCTCCAACACGCTCAAGTGTGAGCCGATGTGAGGAATCATCGCAGGTCACGTGCCCTTTCGAGTTTTCGTGGACCCTCGCCGCTCTTCGTGGGCTTCCGGCAAGGTTTGCTGACATCTCGCTGACATCGGAAAGGGCCGCGTGGTTCATGCTCGACGACGATTTCCCCGCCGACGACAACCCATCGCCGCATGCGGATCCTTGGCCGGGACGCTCCTCGGGAAGCACGCCGGCTACAGCTGCAGGTGGAGTCGCAGCGCGTCGTCGAGGTGAGCCATGACGTCAGACGGGACCTGTCCGAGGACGGCGCCCAGGCGCTCAACGGCGATCGAGCGGACCTGTTCGGCCTGCGCCTTAGAGTCCTGCCGAAGCCCGGTCGCGGAAGCGGAAAGCAAAGTCTGGAAGGGAAACACTCGGGCGGTACTGCTGGTGACCGGTACGACCGTGACCACCCCACGGTCGAGTCGTGCCGCGACCGAGTTCGCACGATCGTTGCTCACGATGACGACGGGACGCCGCTTGTTCGCTTCGTTGCCCCGAACGGGATCTAGATCGGCGAGCCTGACCTCACCGCGCAGCATCGGCGATCCCATCAGCTGCGGTCACGTCCCATGCCTTGTGATTGCCGGAGGCTTCCCATTCGTTCCAAGCGGCCTCGTAGTCCTGGTCCAACTCCGGGAGGCGCAACATGCGGACGGCGCGATGCAGTGCGGCCGACCTCGAGGGGAGTCCCGCGGTGCGGACGAACTCGTCGAGGATCGCCACATCTTCATCCGGCAGGCTGACACTGAGTTTCATACCGCAATGCTACCGGAGTAGTACTAATTGCAGCGCATGGCGACCCGTTGACGCGAACATGATCCCGAAAACGGACCTCGCCCGCTCGACAGCGACATCAACACACCCCCTAACCCCCTAAACCCTCGGTACCGGACGTCTTGTTGCCAGCCGGCCGAGATTCGTGCCCCGTTCAGGTCGTGGGGTGATCGCTGCTTGGCGGACCGGTGAGGACTTTGGGCACGTACTCGAGCAGCTGGAGCCTGCTGTCGAAAGTGCGGCTGGCGACCATCTCGAGGCCGACGTCGGGATACCTCTACGGTGCGCAACTACCTCATTCTGGCTCAGCCGGATCGTCGTGACCGGACGGGGCTCCTGACAACTCCAGATTCGATCTCGACACGGACCTCGAGGCCTGGGCATCCCCGCAGTGCCATCGCAACCGCGCCATCGCGCGCAGCGCGGCCCTCGCGGCCATCGCGAGAAACCCCGGGAAGACCGGCTTGCATGCCACTGTGGTAACGCTTTGGTATGAGCGTCCAGATCGCCGTCCGGCTGCCCGACGACCTGGTCGCCTTTGTCGACGATCTCGTCAGCCATGGCGACGCTGCGAGCCGAGCTGCCGTAGTGTCGCGAGCCCTCGAGCGCGAGCGTCGCCGCACCGTCGCTGAACGTGACGCAGCCATCCTCGCGGCGCCGGCCCCGACGCCGACCTGGACCGCCTCGCCGAGTTCACAGCCGCACTATCGACGGGTGACCTCGACTGATGCGGCCGATCCACGCCGCTCGCCTGGACAAGACGCGACCGGTGCTGATCCTCACTCGTGAAGTCGTGCGCCCCCACCTGAGCCGGGTCACCGTCGCGCCCACACCACCACCATCCGCGGCCTGTCCACAGAGGTGCCGGTCGGCGTGGCAAACGGGTTACAGCAAGCCAGCGTGGTGAGCTGCGACAACATCGTCACCGTTCCCGCCAGTGCACTCGGCCGCCACCTGGGCTACCTGCTCGGGGAGCAGGAGATCGCGCTAGCGAACGCGATCCGGGCCGCATTCGACCTCGACTGAAGAGCCCGCCGCTCCTACCAGACCACCCAGAACTGCATAACTCACGTCTGCCGATTCGGCTTCGCTGTCGTAGACCAGCTCCACCGGGGGATCTCCATCGCTGTCCGCAGTGGGCCAACTGCAACGGCCTGGCCCTCATCGATACGACGAGGTGCACGCCGAGCGTTGACCATGTCACCGTCTGCTGACGATCAGGACTCGCCCAAAGATCGCCACTGGACGCCACTCACACGGCCAGGGCCGCCTCGAACTTGCAGAAGTTGTCACGCCGCGACCACCACAACGACTACATATTGGGGATGGACCGGAGCCAGAACGACCTTCTCGCAGATGTTCACCGCCATGAAAGACACGTTGCACAGCTGTCACACGGCGGACTCACGGATCGGGGCTGCTAGGTTCACCCCATGGGTCTAGCGGCCGAACTTGGCTTCGCCCACCACCCGCCGAACATGCTCCAACGGCTGGTCCAAGCGCTCGCGGCAACCCGGCTCGGCGCCCGACTGACACCTCGAACCCTGGTGCCGCTCGATCGGCTGAGCACCCGACTCACCAGCGGCAAGGTGAGCCTCCCGGCGATCCTCGCCGGCCTGCCGGTGCTCGAGCTTGTCACCACCGGCCGCAAGACTGGTCAACGACGTCCTGCCCGCGTCATGGCGATCCCGTTCCAGGACACCCTGGCTCTGATCGGAACCAACTTCGGCCAGCCGAACACGCCAGCGTGGGTCGTCAACCTCGAGCACCGCCCACAAGCGACGGTGGTCTACGGGCGCACGACGCGCGAGGTTGTCGCACGTCCGGCCGACGCTGACGAGCGGGCAGCGGTCATGCTCAGCGCCGAGGCCGTGTTCAGCGGCGCAACCAAGTACGAACAGCGACTCGACGGCCGTCGCGTGGTGCGCATCTTCGTGCTGGATCCAAGGACGCCACCAACCCGCTGGCGGTGAGCCGGGCGAGGTTGGGGCAGCTCGCGGAGGCCGACCCGCGTGGCACCAGCCGGGCTCTTCGGTCGTCGAGCCGAGTTGCCGCGTTGACCGAGCGCCCAGCACCACAGGGTGGAGTCGGTACACGTGACGCAGGTATCGGAAATTGTCCTTCGAGAGCATGGCCAGGGTGCGCGTACGTCGTCGTTCAGCCAGGCGGCCGCGGCGCCGCCCCAACAACTCGCAATGTCACCGTCAACCAGGACGAGGTCATCTGATTGACCTCTGGGTCAATGGTCGAGAGGTCACCAGAGGTGGCCTATCTAGAACGGATCTGGGTGCCCATTCGCTGACACGCCGCTGACGCTGCCCAGAAATGGACCAGAGGCGGTCTCTGGATTAGTCCGGAAACCGCCTCTGAACTGCGGTTTTGCATTGGTAGCGGGGGCAGGATTTGAACCCGCGACCTCTGGGTTATGAGTGCCGTAACCCCTCACCAAATGCCCCACATTCCGGCTCACACCCTGTCGACACGTGAGCCACCCTGAGCGTAAAGCCGCAGGTCAACCTCACAGCGAGTTTCCGCTAACCTTCGCTGACCTTCGCTAGCCTTCGGGGCAACGTTTGCGGACACTGCGCGGACATCAGGATTTTCAAGTCTCCCAGGAGGCGCCGATGGCGTGGATCAAGACCCGGGTCACCGACGACGGCGACAAACGGTTCGTCGGCTGCTACCGCGACCCCGAAGGCCGCACCCGCTCCGCCGGCACCTACCCCTCCAAACGAGCCGCCGAACGCGCCGCCAACCGCGAAGAAGCCAAAGTCCGCGAAGGAGCATGGCACGACCACACCCGCGGACAGGTCACCTTCACCGACTACGTCCAAACCGTCTGGGTGCCGTCCAAGCAGGTCGAGACGTCCACCCTGGCCGCGTACCGGTCCTACCTCGACAAACACTTCATCCCGGTCTTCGGACGACGGCCGATGGGCAACATCCTCCCGTCCGAGATCCAACGGTGGGTCACCACCGCCACCGAAGGCGGACTCTCGGCCGCCAGCGTGCGGAAGTACCACACCATGCTGCACTCGATCTTCGAACGCGCCCTCACCGACCGGGTGATCACCTTCAACCCCTGCGAAGCCACCGAGCTCCCCAAGGTGATCAAGAAGGCCAGCCGCACCCTCACCCCCGCCGAGTACGACGCCATTCGCCGGGCCCGAGCATCAGCTCGCCTACTACCGGGTCGTCCAGGTCGCTGGTGCCGGTGAGGCGTGCGAAGAGCCCTGTCGGGGTGCCGCCGCCTAGCGCGCAGCATGCCAGGCCGAGCGACTCCCCCACGAGGTACAGCGTCTGGAACAGGCCGCCGACCTCTTTCAGTACGAGTCCGTAGGCGAGCGTGCCGTAGGGCTCGGCCTGGCGCGCGTACCTGCTCGTGATAACGAGCGCTATCGGTGGGGCGGTCGTGCCGGCGCTTGCGCCCGCGGCCTCCAGGATGGTCGCGGTGCCGGCGTCGTCGGTTGTGACCATCTCGAGCGCGTGCTCGTCAGGGAGATACCGGTAGATGCCGGCTGCGAGCGTTTCGACAGCGGCAGGTCCCAGCACCGGGTACAGCTCCAACGAGTACGCCGCCCCGCCCGACGGGTAAGGCCGCGAGACCTGGCCAGGCTCGGCGTCGCGGTTGCGGGCGCTCGACCACAGCAGCCGGCCCAAGGTCTCGAGCGGCAGTGGCTCATCCGACCACATCCGCCGGGAACACCGCGCTTCCAGTGCCTCGGCCAGGCCCACGCCGCGCTCGACCGGCACGGACGGCAAGGGAATCGAGTCCGCCGCCCGGCGCGGCGCGACTGCTGGGACGTCGCTCTGCGACCGTCGCTGGAAGCCGAGCCGACGGGAGCTGCGGTGGAAGGCGAGGGCCGCGGGATCCCAATGAGCCGCCGGCGCGGGCGCCGGGGCCTCGACGCCTCTTGGCAGCAGGTCCCGGATGCAGGTAGCGCGGCCGCGCTCGCCGGTGAAAAGCGGGTTCGTGCTCTCCATGCCGGGAATCATCACGCGCACCGCATGCGCGGGCACGATCCTCTCCATGGTCATGTCCGCGACCAGGAACCGTTCGAAACCGGCGGCCTCGACCCGGTCGACGATCCACTCCAGCTCCTCCAGAATGTCGCGTGAGCGCAAACCCTGGATTGCGGCGAAATCGCGCTCCGGGCGGTCGTTGCTGAACCAGAACACATGCGATCCGCGCACCGCCGTCCGCGGTCGTTCGTGCCGTCCCAGGCTGCGCGCCTGGAGCGAGTAGTCCTCTCGCCCGCCGGCGATGTAGCCGCCGCGGGTCTGGGCCGCCTCCAGCAGCGCCATCGTGACCGCGACCTCGGGATCGGGATGGCAGGCGAATCCGTCCGACGACATGCTGGCCGGCGTCGTGAAGGGATCGTCGAACACGCGCGCGTAGAAGGTTGGGACGCGGATCTCCGAGGTCATGTCGAGCACCCGCACGGACGCGCCCGCAGCCTGGTAGCGCTCGACGATGCCGTGTGGCGTCTCGGGCAAGGAGTTCAGGTTGACGAACCAGAACTGCCGCAGGCCGATGCCGCTCGGGTTGTCCAGCTCCAGCTCCGCGAGGCGCAGCGAGTGGCGCTCGATGTACTCCGCCGCCGCGTGCACGATCGCCTCGGTCAGGCTGAACCCGGAGGCGAGGCCATTGGAGCCGAAGATCTTCCCGCCCAGCCGGGGCGAGTAGTAGACGTCGTTGGCGAGCCGGTCCCCGATCAGGCACGCCGCCGGCACCAGCACCTTGGTGTTGCCGAGCAGGTCGAAGCACTCGGCCCACTCGATCTCGAGTGACCCGGTGTAGCGCGAGTCATAGGGCAGGTCGAGATCGTGCGGATCGACCATCGACACGCCCGATGGACCTTCAGCGAACCTCCGCCGCACCATCCCCCGCCCGCGGTAGGCGTCCTGGGCATGGATCTCGGCCTCCTCCATGATGCTCCCGACTCGGGCGCCCTCGCGCGTCAGCGACTTGCCGCTGCTGAAGCTCGACGACCAGCCCCGGCGCTCACCGAACGCCTGGGCGATGTAGACACCGAGCGTGTCGAGCTCGCCCACCAGGCCGATCCGCCTGATGCCCATCTGCTTGGCAATGAGGTCAGCAACTTCCGCTGCCTCCGGCATGCTCAGGCCGAAGCGATCCGAGTCGGGGGCCTTGGGGCTCGCGTCCAGGGCGAGACCGAGCGCGCGCCAGCGGGCACCGCGAGCGCTCGCGGCCGCTGGGCTCGCGGGACGGTCCAGCGCCTCGACAACCGGTCGCGCCACCCGGCGCGCGACGGCGAGCTCCCGCACGGCCTCGTCGAGCTCAGTGTCCGCCACCCCTAGCCCGCGCAGGTCGGACCTCACCTGCGTCCACTGCATCGCGCCACGCAGGCGGGCGATGGTCCGGCGGGCGTCGGCGAGCTCGGTCTCGTCCGCGGGTGAGCCGTCATCGAAGAAGCGCAGCGCGCCGAGGCGGAGCACCTCGCGCTTGAGCGAGAGGTCATTGATCCAGAGCTCGGTGCGGAGCGCCTTCGCGACCCGCTCATCGTCGGCCGCTCCTGCGCGAGCGACAGCGCGCTCCGCCACCGCCTCCGTCTCGAGCCACTCGGCCACGTCATCGAGACCGAGCCCGAGGTCGCGCATGGTCACGTGCGCCTCTTCCGGCGTCTCCCAGCCCCATTGGACGCGCGCCATGTCGAGCAGGAATTGGGCGGCGGCGCTCAGGTCCTCCGGATGCGCCAGCGCTCCAGCCGCCAGCGGGGTGCCGCCGAGCGCGGCACGAGCGACGGCGTTGCGCATGAAGGCCTCGAAGCGCCCGGTCAGCTTCAGGAAGCGCACCAGGTCGGGGAACGCCACCGTGTCGCCGGACTCCCACACCATGGCGGGCGCATCGACAGGCTCGCGGTCGTGGGCGCGCTTGGCCGACGGCGTCGCCTCGATCCACGTCCGCTCGATCGAGTCGATCGGAGTGATGTCTGTCGGTGGCTCCACGCTGGCGAGGTGCTCGAGCAGCGACTGTGCGTCGTCGCGTTTGAGATTGAACGTCCTCAACAGTCGGATCACGTCGTCGCGGTCGGCGTTCTGCGCCAGCTTGGAGCGCGCGAAGATATTCGGGTAGGTGCGCTCGGTGTAGTGGAGGCCTGCGCACGCGTGTACCAGCGACTCGCCGTCGTCGCGACCGAGAGTGGTCGATCGCACCAACCGCTCGACCGCATAGCGCACGTTCACCAGCGACTCGGTCAGGGGCGCGTGCGAGTCGGGGTCGATCATCAGGGCGACCTCGTCGTCGCGCTCGATGACGCCGTCGCGGTACATCTCGAAGATGCGCCCGACCCCGATGACCTCCTTGACCTCGGCCGCACGCAGGGCCCCGAGGCTGGCGGCGCCGTAGATCGCGACACCGCGATGGACCGCCGCCCGGATCTCGCCAGGACTGATGGCCAGCGTCTGCGCGAACAGCCCGTCGATGATGCCGACGACCGTGCCACCGGGGATCTGTTTCAGGTCACCTCGGCGGATCGGCGGATGGAACTCGGCATCTGGCAGTAATTCCCGGGCACGCGCGAGTGGGATCGACGGTCCCACGAAGACGACGCGGCGAGGCCCTGCGTTTACCGCTACTGCTCCTCCATGAGCACGATGAACGACGGCTCCTCAGGGTCGAAGTTCCCTGGGACGATGACTTTCGGGCAGTGCTGGCCCGACTTGCACCCCTGCGGCGCGACGTAGACCTCCTGCTTGGCGGTCCCCTCAACGGCCGAGCCGGGCAGCACCTTGTCGAGCGTGAGCTTAGATTTGGGAACCATCGGCTCCCCGAACGCCTGCTCCCAGACATCCTGGGTCACCGCGAACGCCTCGATGTTCTCCAGCCTGTCCTCCTCCCCGCCGAGCCCGAAGTACGGGTAGTGATGGAGGAAGTAGCCGAAGATCGCTTCGCAGTCCTCGGCGTACTTGTGGGTATCGAGGATGTGTTGATGCCAGTACTGGTCGATGATCTTGTTGACCGCGATGCGCTCGGTCGGGTAGAGGAGGTTCAGCGCGAGGAAGCGCCTATACGTGCGCTCCGCGTCCGTGATCGTCTGGCGCGTCCACTGCGCCGGGTCCTCGTACTGGAGCTTCCCGCTGATCGGCGACAGGTCGATCTGCTCCACCCGCTCGAGCGCGGCGGCGACATCGTCAATCATCGTCGGACAGTCCTCTCGAAGTCGTTGCTCCAAGGTCGCCAATCATACGGGAACTGAGGGTGTGAGGATACGGCAATGTTGCGTTTTCAGATCGCGAGGTCCCGAGAGGGAACCCCCGCGTGACGGGTACTACGAGTCGCAGCGGTAGAAGCCCGTGCCGTTTGAGCCAACCGGGCGCGGACAGCAGCGAGCCGTGGCAGCCCGTAGCCACTGATGTGACGAGGGATCGAGCGTCTTCCAGCGTCAGCACCTGGCGGTTGCGCGGACGAGAGAAGCCATCCGCCCGACGGCCCGGGTCCATGTGAAGGTGCGGGCCTCGGCACTCCCAGCTTGCGCCAATCGTCTCCGGTATTCCACATCGTCCACGAGCCGGCAAAGGCCGGCCGCGACGCTTTGCACGTTCTGTGGCTGAACGATGTGCGCCGTGTCGCCATGTCGGGCATATTCCGCCGTTCCGGCGGCCGACGTTATCGTGGCCACCCCACACGCCATGGCTTCAAGCGGGAAGAGGGGAAAGCTCTCGTACCACGACGCCGACAGCAGAATATCTGCGGCGCGGTACGCCTGGCCGAGGTCCCGCTGGCTCAGATAACCGAGTGCCTCGTAGTCGGCAATACCGTTCCTCGGCGGTAGAAGGGCGCCACCGTACACCATCCACCGGAGGCATGTGCCCGGCCGCTCGCGACGCACCTGGGCAACGGCCCGCGCCATCTCACGGAATCCTTTCCACGGCGCATCACGGCCACCGTAGCTAATCACGGTCACCTGACGAGCCCGGTCGACTGGAGGAGGGAATGGCCGGGGCACAGGGGGGTAGAAGTTGTCCGTCCTAATTGCATTCGGGCACACCTGGACGTCGGTCCGGCCGGTCACCTCCTCGACCATGTCTTTGAGCCATGTCGAATTCGCCACCAGCTTCATGCCCAACTGATAGAAGGTCGAGGCGCAGTACTCGTCGACCGTTCCAGTGGCGTTTTCGCCGATAAAGAACCGACTCACTTCACGCTGGAAGTAGGGCGCGAAGTGCTGCATGAAGTAAATCTTTGGCCCGTCGGCGTTGTGGGCCACAGGCAGGAGGGTTTCACACGTGGTCGCTATCGTGACATCAGCGTGGCCAATGGGCTCCGAGCGTTCGCAGTAGTCGAATCGGATGTCCGGGAACCACGTCGGGCGCGGCGACGGCCGGAGTGGTACCACCCGGACGCGATGGCCGGAGTCCGAGAGCCCCTGAGCGTGCTCGAAGACACAGAGGATGCCGCCCGAGAATCGGTACTGGTCGATCGGCGGGACGACGATGTCAACGCTGAGATGCATCATCTTTGCTACGGCGCGAGCTGGCCGAGCATCCGGGCTAGAGGTTCGACCGAGGTGCGGCGCGTCCCCGGGGCCACGGTGTCGATGCCTTCGCGCTCCATGTGGCGCTCGACCGGGCCTAGATCGTCGGGCGCCACTGCCGTCGCCGGATGGTTGTGCATGGCTCTGCTTCTGAGGTCACGATCGGACAGCCTCTGGACGGCCATGACGGCCACCTTCCATCGTCGTTCGGCCTGCCTGTTCAGTCTGATCGCAGGTGGCTACCCGCTCAAGGGCCTGTCCGCAAATGGGAGGTTTGTGGGGAGGAGGCCGCCTGGGCTGCCGAGTTGTGGCTCGTGGGGATCGCAGGATTGTCAATTCCAACGCACGCTGGGGCGCGGACATTGACGACCGACCGGCCACAGCGAGGTAAAGCGAGCGCTGACGGGCGTGCCGGCCGTAAAGGTTGGGGAGCGCTGCCCATGATGCTCGGCCCCGCGGCCCGCGGCCGCGCGGATGCGGCTCGCAGGTTGATCGGAGAACCAGTACCGGCGCCGAGCGAGGCTATGGCTATGGCTGAGGATCGCTTCCTCATGCCCGGTGCCGCGAGTCGCCGCGGTGGGAGCCAGATCGGTTGGAGCAGATCCGGCCAGTACCGCCGCGAACTGTGGTTTCAGTGCCATCCAGTCGAACATCGCCACCCGGCGCGCGAGGCGTCGAGACGTGCGCTCGCGGATATCGGGCCGACTGGCGTACCCGAGTAGCAGGTCGACGGCTCGCGCCGGATCGCGCGGGTCGAAGGCGTCGTCCCGCGACCCCAGGTAGTCGTCGACAAGCGAGGGGAATGCCGGACAGACCACCGGGCAACCGGCGGCCATCGCCTCTAACACAGCGTTGGAGGCGGTGGCCGCCAGCACGGGCAAGAACATCGCGGCTGACGTGTCATACAGCTCGATGAGCTCGGCTTCGGAGACCCGGTCCGCCACCAGGACGAGTTCATTGCCGTTGAACGTTCCAGGTGGGACCGCCGAGCCGAGCACGAGGCAGCGAAGTCCCCGCGGTGTGAGCGTGTTTACCACGTCCCTGGCCAGCTCCCAGTCGCGTAAGTAGTTGCCGACGAGCAGCACTCGATCTCGTCCGGGCCTGGCGACAGGGCGACGTTCGGCGGCCGGCGAGAAGTTGTCTGTCCACACGCCGTGCGGGATGGCGTGTACGGAAGCTGACAGTCCCAGTTGGCGGATCTGGTCGGCCTGGTCGCGCGCCACCGCGACGATCGCGTCCGCGACTGACAGTGCGGTCATGGCCTCGCGGTCCCTTAGCAACCGCTCGACCGGTTGATGCACGCTCGCCACGATCCTCGATGCGGGGTGACGAGCGCGTAGCGCGGTAGCAGCGGCGCGGCCGCTGCAGTCCGCGTAGAACACGTGGAACACCGGCGAGCCAGCCAGCGCCCGGTTATCACCTCTGATCCAGGTGTACTCTCCGTCGGCGAGCCGGCGGCCGCTGAGCCATGCGGCATTCGGGAAGAGGTGGCACACCTGGTGGTAGCCGCTGCTTGCCGAGTGGTCGCAGCAGGGGTCTCCCACGAAGATCAGATCGGTTGTCATGGCTTCCCCGTCTGGACCCCAGCAAACTGGCCGGCCGATAGGGCGGCTTGTGTGGTCAGCAGGTCGCAGTCGTCGCAGGAGATGACCCGCCCGCAGTCGTTGAGCCAGCATCCGACGTCTCCGAGGCGGTCCAACAGGATCCGCTCCAGGTGGTCTGCCGGTCCGGATCCCTTGAGCAGCACCAGGTCTCCCGATTGCAGCCGACCGTTGAGATCCTGGCCGGCCTCGCAGACCGTCCGATGCACCGTGAGCGTGCCGGCGCGGACACGCTCGACGGGTACCGGCGGTGGTGGGCTTGAGACATCGCGTCGCCAGAGGTCGAACGCGCGTTGTCCGACGAAGATCACCTCGTCGAGCACGGCCTGGGCGGCCATCGCGGCGGAGGTGTAGGTCAGCCGGGATCGCCCCGGATAGTCGGAGATCCGGCCAAGCACGGCGATCGTGCGGTTCGCCCGCGCGTGCGCCAGGAATGAGAATGCCTCGTCTAAGGAGTCACTCGGTGCCTTGAAGTCGTCGCGGATGAATGTCACCCCGTCGGGTAGCACGACAGGGCTCATCCTTCGGGACGGTGGTTCGACAGTCCCGATCCGGCGGATAGCCTCGTCGATCGGAACTCCGAGCGTGACCGCGATTGCGAGCGCGGCGAGCGCGGAGCCCAGGAGATGCGCCCCGAGGAGCCGAGTCTTCACCGTGCGGCGCACACCACCGGCGGACAGGTCGAAGGTGAGCCGGTCTGGCCACCGCGCTGAGACGTCGCTCGCGCGGTAGTCGGCACCGGGCGCCTGCCCGAATGTCACAACCCGCGCCGGCGACCACCCGGCCATCTCGGCCACCAGTGGGTCGTCGGCGTTCAGGATCGCGGTGCCCGACGCCGGCAGCTTCGTGACGACTTTGGCCTTTTCCGTTTGGGTATTCGCCAGACCGTGGAATGAGCCGAGGTGATCACGGCGGATGTTGAGCACCACGCCGATGGTCGGCCGGACGACGGTGAGCGCGGGGTCGAGTGTTCCCGCTCCCCAGGCGCCGAGCTCTTGTACGAAGTACCTGTGTCCCGGTTTCACCTTCAGTATGTTGGCGGCGACGATGTCCCCACAGTTGTCGCTCCCACGGCTGACCACTCCGCCCACGGAACGCCCTAGCCCACTTGCATTGGGCGCATCCGCGCCGTACCAACCAGACAGGATCGCGGCCGCGAGATCCTTCGTCGTGGTCTTACCGCAGCTCCCGGTGATGGCCACGAACGGGACATCGCCTAGTCGCAACCGGTGCTGGATCGCCTGCTGCGTCAGCTGCGCCGTCACATCCCTACTGTAGTGCTGAGACGAGAGGAGGTGTATGTCCATCCAGCCGTACGACGAGTGGTATCACGCCGGGACGCTGCGGCCGGCGGTTGCCTCGCTCTGTCGTCGGACGGGAGTCAAGGTGGCCAGCCCGACAGCCGAGTGCGTTGCCGCGCTGACGTGTCGCCCGCTCGGCGATGCGACGCGTGTCCTGCCGTTACCACTGGTGCTGGCCGATGATGAGTA
Source organism: uncultured Actinomycetota bacterium (assembly GCA_963820035.1). Lineage (GTDB taxonomy): Bacteria > Actinomycetota > Actinomycetes > Propionibacteriales > Nocardioidaceae > JAWWPG01. Next base: position 203,110 of record CAWFYK010000003.1, read on the forward strand.
CACGAGGGTGATCGTCCCCGGGGTCATGCAGCGAGCCCGCGCGCTGCAGAGCCTTTTTCATGATCTCTTCGCCGGCGAGCGCGCGCTCGTTGGGCGATCGCGACTGGTGGGTGATGGTCTGATCGAGTGCGCCACCGCCGGCGAGGGGTGCACCGTTGAGGAGATATCTCAGTTGTGGCACGGCAGGTCCCTGTCTGAGGTGCGGTTCGTCTACGGGCCGGACCTGATGAGGGACGACGGCGGCAGCTGGGTGGTGTTGGAGGACAACATTGGGTGTGTCGGTGGGGTTGGGGACGGGTGGCCCATCCTCGCCGCCTATCTCGGCGCATCCGGGGCCTCGCTGCACGAATCGGTGTGGCCGCGCGACGAGCTTGGGTCGGCCGTGCGGGCGTTGGTGGACGACGTCGGGATCACTTCCGATGAAGGCGACATCCTCGGTCTGCCCGGCGAACCGGCCGGCGGCGCGCTGTTGGACGACGACAGATCCGTCGAGAGGAAGGCGAGCGCCCTCGCAAGACTCGGGGTGCGGATCGGCGGATCCGCGGGGCACTTCGATGAGGCGCCGTCAGCTGTCGTCAATCTCGGCGGCACGATGAGCCCCGATTTCCGACGGCTGGGCGGGCGGTGGTTCGGCGAGCACCGGGTCGCAACTCTCGGTGCACCCGGCGTGGGTGTCTTGAGCAGCAAGGCCTTCCTGCCGATCGTGGACGATGTGATTCGTGTGGTGCTGGGTGAGGAGCCGTTGCTGTTAACCGCGCCGACGCGACCCGTGGCCGTGTCGTCGCGGGACGTGATCGGCTCGCTCGCCGGGGTCGTCAAGCGGATCAACGGTTGCGGTGGATCCGAGGTGCTCTTCCTGGCCGACCACGACGTGGACGAAGTCCCCCGCTTGCGTGACCTGGTGGCGAGTTGGGGCGAGGGTGGCGCGGTGTGGCAGCAGTTTGTTACCGGTTCGGTGATCCCGGCGGCGGGTCCCCGAAGCTGGCAGGCGTTCCGAGTCGAGCTACGCCCGATCGCGTACGTCGTGGGCGCCGCAAGAGTGGTGGTGGCCGACGTCCCTGTCGGCCGGGCGATGTCGACCCTAGGGGATCGCCGGGGCAACCTCACCCGAGGCGCGCACTACCTTCCCGTGCTCCGCGAACCCGTGCCTTGAGCCGCAGGCGCTAGGTCTTCTACGAAGACGAACCAGCTGCGGCCATCGCCGCTCTGGCGTAGGACTGCACCATGGCATCCGCTCGGGCCACGTCACCAAGCCGGGTCATGATGTCGGGCAGCGCGGCGGCCGGCACGGCACAGGTGAGCTCGGTGTCGGACATCCCGGTGCGCTCCCGGCTGAGTGCGCAACCCATGCTGGCCGCGATCGTGCCGTGCTCCTTCGCCTTGGCGATGATCTGACATTGGGGCTTGCCACTGAGCTCGACTCCGGAGGTGGCGTCACCGAGCTGCATCATCTGGGCCGGTGTGACTCTGAGGACCACGACGTCCGGCTCGAAGGTCACGTCGCCGAGCGGACCATACAGAATTGCCGGGGAGCCGTCGGCGATCGCGGTGACGCTTCCGACCGCGTCCATCGACACCCAGCCGGACTCGAGAAGCGCGCCGACGTCACTCTTGTCGAGGATGTCGGCAGGAGCGGCGAACCCGTGCACCCAGAGCCCCACCGAGCAGTTGCCATGATCGGGCGCGACGGTCGAGAACGCAGACTCTGCCGCATGCATCCAGAACACGCAACTGGCCGGCGCTCGGCCGCTGCGGCCGTCAGCCGTCGGCTCGGTCATCGGCGCCGCGAAAGCGCCGAGATCGTCGGGTGCTTGCTCGACGAACGCCATCGCCACCGGGGAGTGTTGGAGCCCCAATGTCTGGGTCAGTCTCGCGCTCAGGTCCTTCCAATCGGCGTCCATTCCCACCCTCCTGTCGGCGCTCATCCTAGGTTCGAACACTAGTGCCACGCGTGATATCCGTCTGCTGAGTCCGGGTCTGCCGCTGGGAAGGCTCGATCTCGAAGACCGTGCGCCGGGTCTTCTCCCGGCTCCGAACGAATTCCTCGGCCGGCGTCGCGACCGCCGTGACGTCGAGCCCGACGCGTTCCTGGAACGACCTGCGAACCAGGTCGCAGGTCTGGGCGTCCGCCTGGAGCCGCAACACCAGCTCAAGATCATCGCCTCGGCGTCGCACGACGGCTCCCCATTCGGCCGTTGCCGGAAGGATCGCTGTGACGATGTCGGCTACCGACGACGGATACATCAGCACCCCGCCGATCTTCACCGCGTCGTCGGCTCGGCCGTGGATGGACGACACACGGGTGGCGCCCCGCTCGTCCTCGGATAACAAGGTGACCAGGTCGCGGGTGCGGTACCGAATCAGCGGCGTGCTGCTGTCCGGGTCTCGCCGAGTCAGGGTCAGCTCGCCGACCTCGTTCACCCCCACAGCCTGGTCGACGTTCGGTTCCAGAACCTCGGTGTGGAAGAGGTCGGTGTTAAGCTCCAAGGCTGGCCGTTGCGGATCGGGCGCGCACGCGACGGCGGGCCCGGCGGTCTCCGTGAGGCCGAAGAGCTCCACCCAGTGGAAGCCGTCGGGCAGGTAGGACGTGAGTTTGCGTCGCAACGCCGGCTCAGCCGGTTCAGCACCGATGAACCCAAACCGCAGGCCGGTGCTTCGAAGGTCCAGGCCCGTCTCGTCGGCCACTTCCACCAGACGGCGAAGGTATGACGGTGTCGCGCTGATGCCGGTGCCGACGCCCGCTGCCAGCAGGTCCAGCACGAGTGTTGGTGCCACCGGCCCGAAAGGCACCAGCCGAGCACCGGATCGGTCGGCGAGCAGGTCGAGCGCCGGACCCCCGACCCACATCCCGTAGCAGTGGGTGTTCAGCAGGGTGTCGCGAGGTCCGAAACCGACCCGCTCGGCGCAGCGGCCAAGCCAGTCCGCCGTCCCCGACCAGTCCCCCCGGCCAAGCCCGACGAACAGGCGGTCGCCGGTCGTCCCGGAGGTCGCGAGAACCCGGTGAGCTCCTGCCCCGCCGTCCACGGAGATCGGGAACCGGCCGAAACCGGCCGTCATTGCTTTGTGGAACGTCGGCAGCGCGGAGAGCGGTGAGTCTTCGCCGTACCCGTCCAGATGGCTGGCGTAGAAGGGGACTCTCCGTCTGGCGTGCTCGATCAGGTCGCGAGTTGCCAGCGGCACGACGTGAGCCCTATTCCCAACCGTTGTCGCGTTCACACGCTCTCCCCAGCAGTGACGGATCTCGATTCGTCGGCGAGCATCGCCGCCTGTACGGCATCGAACAGTGCCCGCACGTTGTTGGCACCGAACCCGGTCGCGCCGCTCCGCTCGATGAGCTCGAAGAAGAAGGTGCCGCGGTCAGCCAAGGGTCTGGTGAAGAGCTGGAGGAGCAGACCACCGGCCTCGACGTCGGCCAGGATTCGCAGGCGCTGCAAGGCTTCCCACGGCAGCTCGTGGTCACCGAGCCGCTGGCGGGCCCGGACGTAGTACTCGTCTGGGACGGGCAGGAACTCGACACCGCGGGAGCGGCACAGCTCGACGGTTGAGGCGAGGTCGTCACACCTGATCGCTGCGTGTTGCACACCGGGACCCGCGTGCTCGTCGATGAACCGCTTGGTCTGTCCGACGCTCTCCTCGCTCATCGGCTCGGTCAGCACCACAGTCAGGTCGCCGCGCGCCGACCCGAGCGGAATGCTTCGCATACCTTGCTGGGTGTCGCCGACATCTTCGCCGCCACTAAGGTCGATGCGGTCCAGCCCGAACACGGCCTGGTAGGTGGTGGCCACCGGCTCAGCGAGCCCGTACGGCAGACAGAGCGCGATGTGGTCGACCTCAGCCAAACCTCCACTTTCCGGGCGGGGTCGCGACTCTATGGCGCTGCGGTCGCGGATCGTGTGGCACAACGTGCCGTCTCCGGTGATGTCGATCCGTGGCGCTCCGAGTGGCCAGGACACTTGAAGGCCATGCGCCAGGGCTCGCTCCGCCACGACGTCGGGGCGCTCGGTCACCAGGCCGACATCCGCCACGGTGTCGCCATGCGTGGCGACATGGCGAGCTATTTCGCTGGCCTCGTCGGGTGCTTGACGAAGCAGCACCGCCACCGCGCCGCCGACAAGCCAGATGTGCTTTTCGCCGGTCCGGTCGTCGATCAGTGGGTCTCTCGGGGCGAATCCCAGCGCTTGGAAGTGGCGAGCGGCGCGTTCCGCGTCGTGCACCCATAATTCGAGCAGGTCGAAGGAGCACGCGGGACGCGTGGTCACAGGGCGAACTGCTCCACCATCTCCGAGATGCTCCCGAGGCGGCTGGACCGCTCGGAACGCATCCGTGCCTCGTCGGAGCGCGCTGCATCGGAGATCCCGCCGTAGATCTGGTCGACCAACTCGCCGCCCTGGAACATGGCGACTAGCGGAACCCGGTTGAAGCCGTAGCGGGCGCGGATCTGGGCGCTCTGTCCGTCAAAGTCGAGGCGGACCGTCTTCGCCCGCTCCTGGTACTTGGCCGCAACACTTTCGACGATGTCGCCCAGCGGAATGCTGAACCGGCACGCCGCCGAGTACACGTGCACGAGCACCGGCAGTTTGGAGCCCAGCACCTCGCGCTCAAAATCGATGTCGGTCACCTCTCGGACCGTCGCGAGCCGCTTCTCAACCATCCCGGCGAGGCCCTCGAAGGTCGTCATGCCACCGATGAAGTCGACCGCGCGACCTTGGTCGAAGAGCATGGTGACCGGCAGTCTGGTGATCTTGTACTGCTGGCAGACCCGATGCGCCCGGACGTCGTCGCCGACATCGACGGCGATCACATCCACGCGGTCCCGGAGTCGCTCAGAGAAGGCCTCGACGAGATCTCCGAGCTCGAGGCTCTGGGCACACCACTTGGCGCGGAACGAGACCAGGACGGGTCTCTCGGTCTTGACCACTCGCGCGTAAAAGTCTTCGGCATTGACGAATTCGACTGCCACGGCGACACTCCTTCGACCCCGATCACGCTACCACGCTGAGCCTGGTCGCTCTATGGTTTTCGGTACGACGGCAAGCGGGGTTCAGCGATATCCCACGATCATGAAGCGATCCATCAGCGACAGCGGAAGCGACCCCTCGAACAAGGTCGTCGTCATTGGTAGCTGGGCACGAAACTCGGCCAGGTCGCGCACACAGTTCACGTGGTCCGGACAGGGGAAGTAGTTGTTGCTCTGGGCGACGACCAGCTGGCCGGTGGGAATGCGGGTCCACCAGGTATCGAGGTCGGGAAGGTGTTCGCAGATCGTGTTGACCACGACAGCGCCTGGCTTGGCCGCGATCTCGTCGTAGTCCAGGGTCATCACGTCGGAGGTTCGGTAGCCGACGTTGGCATATCGGGCACCGATCAGCCTCGCCCCAGCGTCCACCACCAATGGGTCGATATCGATCGCGAGCATCGAATGCGGAGGTCGGGGCACCAGCCAGTTGATCAGGAGCGGCAGCACGCCGTACCAACCTCCGAGGATGACGAGCGACGATCCTTCGAGGTCACAGTGCGCCTGGAGGTTGTCGATGAGCCACCGTTTGGAGTCGAGCTGCACGCGGTCCAGCGCCCCTGCCAGGCCATGCTGCTCGCCGGGAGTCAGCGCACCAACGCCGGCCACGAAGCTGGCCAGCTCGCCGCGGCGAACCGGATCGGGGAGATCGGCGAGCTCGGCGTCGAATGCGTGCATGGACGTCGAGTCGGTCTTGCCGTCGGCGAGGTTGTGGATCAGTGGCTCCAACCGGTAGATCAGGTCGACCGGAACCGTCGTGGTCGTGGTGGGCATCTGGACGTCCTCTCGAGGTCTCACGTCAGCACCCGGAATGACACGTCTCGCGACGCGCCGTTCGTCACCGGCCAGATGCCGCGTCGGACATAGGCGCGTTGCAGCCAACGGTCCTGCCCGTCGTACGACGCCCGGAAGCTGCTCCGAGCGTGGGCGCAGCGCCGGTTGTCCAGCACCAGCAAGTCTCCCGCGCGCAGCTCCACCCCTTGCCGGATTCCGCCATCCTCACACGCCCGTGAGAGAGCATCCAATGCGGCCTGCGCATCTGGCGTCAGCGCGCGCGTGCCGCAAGCCGAGTCGAACGCGAGCGACGGCGCCTCGGCCGGTCCGCGCAGAAGCGGCACCGGCGGCGACCAGGGTCGATCGTCGTGGTCGTCGTAGGTGAAGGAGTACGGCGCCAAGAGCTGGTAGTGCGGCTCGCGCAGGGTGGCGAGCTGGTCCGCGTCCAGCAGGCCACAAAGTTCCGACGACGCAACGAACGCTGTGGTGGCCAGCCGATCCGTAGGGCAGCGCAGACAGAGCAAAAGCACGAAGTCGGGGGCTGCCTCGTGGAGCGGTCTGGTCGGGGCGGTCCGGCTGAACGTGAGCTCGGTGTGGAAGTCAAGGGCGGCCCGGGAGCTCTCGTTGGACGGCGCGTCCTGCTGGGTTCGCAGGGGGAAGACGTTCTGGACAAGGGCGCCGTCCTTCTCTGCGAGATAGGCCACCGGGTCTCCCAACAGCACCGCCGCCAGCAGGATCGACAGGTCGCTCACGTGGCCTGGCTTGACGGCGCCCGAAGGGGGCGAGGTAGGAGTAGGCGGTAGGTCGTCGTCGATCGGCATGCCCGAGAGGACGAGTGCCGGTGCACCGAGCGGGTCAGCACGAAGCGTCAGTGCCAGTCGCACGGTGTCCGTCGGCAGCTCGCCGACCGTCTGCAGGAGCATCGCAATCGCCTGCTCTGGCTCTTGCGCCGGGTCCGGGATCGCAGCGAACCGGTCCCGCAGCCGGCTCGAAACGCTCGCCGACAGCGTGATCCGCGGCGAGCGCAAGATGACGGGCTGGTCCCCCACTCGGTCTCCTCTCCGTTCTGCTCATCGCCCTCAGCCGAGAGCCGCACCCCGGGCCCCTCGATCACACCACGCTGTACTGCTCCGCGGTCGGCTCTGCACAGCAGTACCAGGGCTCCGACATCTGAGGAACGTCCGCCCTGGAACTCCCACGCGGGTGCTCCAATTGGTCGGGCAGCGCAGCCAGGCCCGAGTCCGAAAGGGTGGCGGTCGCCTGCCATATCTGTCGAAATACCTCGACCCGGTCAACGGCGGGATCGTGTGCCGCCGCGACCAGCTCGGCCACACGCTGCTGCAACTCGTCAACGCGGGGATCGGGACTGCGCCACCCGAAGGCCAGCGTCGCCGGATCAAACTCGTCGAGAAGGTCGGCCATCTCGGACAGCTCGAGGAGATGGGATCCGGCTGGGACCAGCAGCCTGATTCCGTACTGAACAGGCGATACGTTGCGCACCAGATCTAGCCTGCGGACCGCTGCCAGCAGGTCGCCGTAGCCCGAGATGGTGGTCCACGGAGTGAACGCCACGAACGTCGGGTTGAGTGAGATGCCGACCTCGTCGAGCGCGCGCAGGGCCACCTCCAGGTCGAGCGGAGTGTGGCGCTTGTCGAACCGCTCCAGAATCGCTTCGTCGAACGACTCGACAGCGCTGGTCACCAACACACACCCCGTCGCCGCGAGCTCGGCGAGCAGGTTGGCGTGCCGACGAAGGTGCTCGACCTTAATCGTCACGTCGTAGGTCAGCCCAGGGAACTCGGTCCCCAGTCGCCGTACTACCCGCATGGCATGAGCCGGACCGTTGAGGAAGTCAGGATCGCCGAACGTGATGTGCTCAACTCCGCGCGCCACCTGCTGAGCGATGTCGGCGAGCACCACGTCCTCCTGCACAACCCGGAACACGCCCCCATACACGGGGACGATCGGACAGTGTCGGCACATGTGCTTGCAGCCGCGGGTAGCCTCCGTGTACCCCACAACACAATCGCGCCCACCCAGGGTGAGGTGTGCGTAGCGCCTCGGATCGGGCATGTCGCTGCGGTCGGGGACCAAGAAGTCAAGCCGGTCCAGGACGACACCCTCCGTCGGCGCCGCGACTTGCGGCCTCAACGACTCAACGGACGGCGGAGACACCGTCTCCAGGTATAGGGCGACAAGCGTCCGCTCGAACTCTCCGCCGACGATGCTGGTGGCTCCCAGCGAGCGCAGATGGTCAGCGTTCATGGGTGCGTAGAGACCGTAGGCGCACAGGTGTGCACTCGGGTTGAGGTCCCGGATCCTCGTCAGCACCGGCTCGGCCAACCTGGTGGCCGTGTGCATCGGCAGATAGACCCCAACCAGGCACGCATCGCGCACAGCCGCTTGGTCCAGGTCGCAGACCGAGAGATCTTGAGTTACCACCTCGGCTCCGGCCGCCCGCAGCCAGGCCGCCGGCGAAGCCAGGCCGAACGGTTGCCGACCCAACTCGTATGTCGAGATCAAGACAACCTTGCCCAAGGGCCCGCTCCGATTCTGTCGCCGGAGCTTTCACCCTACCGCCAGCCACGGACGTCGTCCCGAAGATGGCCCTGTCGTCGGAGACGACGAGTCCACCGGGCGGCCCCACTCGAGATAGATCACCGAGTGCTAGACACCCTGTACCGCGCAATGCCCGGCTTAACTGCCGATCGGCATCTGAATGGCGAGTTCCCCTCGGGCAGGGACCCTCGCGACCTGCTGAGTCTGGCTCTGAGGTGGGCACCACTGCCGGTCTGGGCTTCGAGACGTCGTACCACGACGAGACCTACGCCTTCGCACACTGTGACCGAGACTGACGATCCATCTAGCTCACGCTGACACTGCGAAGCCGTCAGCGCGTACCTCCATGTCGATGACGCAGACCATCTTGCAGCACAGTGGCGGGCGGCGGCCTTCGACGTGACCGGGCCGAATGACTTCGAGTACGGCAAGCGGGAAGGGTCACACGCCGACCCTGACGGCAGCCTCATCCAATTCGGATCGCCGCTCCGCCGCCAGTGGCATCCTCTGAGGATGAGCAACACCGAACACGAACCCCCCTGGCTGCCCACTCTCAGATCAAGTGCGGATGCTGCGGTCGCCGCGGACGATCCATGCACGAGCTAGGCGAGACGCCCGGCGTCTTCATCTGCCGAGGCTGCGCGTTCTACGCATTCCGGTACGCGGACAAGACCGGTGGTCACGGGCGCGGTCGCCGACACTAAGCCGAAAATCACGATGCCTCGGCGAGTCAAGTAGGTCATTGCTCAAATTTGACTCAAGGACTACTGAGGAACTTGCGGGCTTGCAGCAGCGGCCTGCGGTCCATGCCGGGCTGGGCACAGCCCTCGGAAGAGCGCTCTTGAGACAAGGCTGAGACCCACGCCTTTGGTCATGCGGCACATCTCGGCACGGTCAGAGCAGGAGCTACAGGGGAGGCTCTTGCATGGCGTGTGCGTCCGGGCCTGCCACCGCATCTCTTGCCGCCGGTGGCACGAGTCCTGTAGGACTGAATCACTGGAGAAGATCATCCGCATAGCTAGGAGGGCCGAGTGAGCGTATACAGGGTGACGGACCTCATTGGAACGAGTACGACATCGTGGGAGGACGCGGCGGCCGCTGCCATCCAGGCTGCGAGCGGGACCCTTCGCGATCTCAGGGTTGCCGAGGTTGTCGCGCAGGACATCCAGCTCGCTGAGGACGGCGGGATCACGTATCGGACGAAACTTCGGATCTCGTTCAAGTACGAAGTGCAGGAGTAAGCAGCCCAACCAACCCAGGCCCTAATTCCTGCCGCCGAATCGCAGATCCCTTCAGTTGGCGCGGTGCGGCGCCGTCGCGACGATCGTCTCGGCGTTGTCGTCGAGCATGGGCTCTTGGGTCCATGTCAGGTCCGGCGAGTGCCGAGACGGCGCTCCGAGCTGCCAACGCGCGATGTTATAGTTCAATGGTTGGCGTCCGAAAACCTCAGCGCCTCACTGGGCTGGCTAGTTCTTGAGTCTGAGCGTGATCTGGTGCCGGGAAGAAGGATTGGTCCCCATGAGCGAGGAAGAGCCTGCAGGCACCCAGATCGGTGCGAAAGCCAGTGGGATGGCCGGTGAGATTGAGTTGACGGCCCGCGATCTGGCACGCGTGGGCCAGGAGGCCACCGATTTGGCCGGTGCGCTGGCACGCAAGGTGGCCACCGTAGCCGGCAGTCGTCCCGATGACGCCGCCGGGTCAGAGATCAGTCAGGAAGCTCACGACTTGGCCGAGGCGATTCAAAAGACCACCGGGGATGCCATGCGCATCGCGCAAAGAGCCGTCGAGATGGCGAGCAAGATCACACGGGCGGCCTCCGGCGGCAGCGGCACGCCGCAGGGCGAAGACCCCCGGAAATAGGCCAAGAATCGTGTAGATTCACGGGGATAATTCGGACTCCGCGCTAGACCTTGCCTCGAGGATGCCGATCCTCGCTTGGTCCACGCACAGGAAGTAGTCGGCCCGAGCGTGACCCTTCGCCATGATGGACTCGCGACCGCTACACCCTGCTTCGCGAAGCTCGAGGTCATGCGGGCTGTGCGCCCGGTTCGGACCCGCATATCCGGGGTGGGCGGTGTGTCAGCGGGGTTCTCCGCACGTCGTCACTTCCGAATCACAGGGAGACGAGATCAGATGACCGGAACGACCATCGCCAGCTTCGTGGCTGCCACGCACACCGCGGATGCACGACCTCCATGACCTCGACCCTCCTCACCTCGCGACTGGACCGGCTCGGTGTCCGTCACGGGGAGGACAGGGATGATCAGAAGTCTGACGCTCGTGCTCAAGGCAACAATCCACGGTTCCCGTGGAAGCCCTCCACCACCATGCTGACCTACAGGCTCACAGGCACCACAGAGGCTCCGGCGTCCAACCCCGACGAACCCCGCCATCGTGATCCGACCCAGCCGCCCCTGACTAGAGCAAACACGGCCACACCCGACCACGAATAATCGCGCACCACGGTGCGCCTCGGCAAAGGCGCTGGGTCCCCCCCCCCCACCCACCGGCCTGCGGTGGGGCGAGCTCGTCGCCCTCAAACCCCGCCACCTCGATCTCTCGGCAGGGAAGCTGACGGTGGAGGAGACCATCGTCGAGGTCTCCATCAAGAACTCCCCCACCGGCGCCCGTTATCACCAAGCCCTACCCCAAAGACAACGAACCCCGCACCATGGCCCTGCCCCACGAGCTCGTCGCCCAGCTCGCCGACTGGATCAACCAGCGCGGCCTCAAGCCGAGTGACCTGCTGTTCGCCAGCCGCGACGGCACCCCCATCTCCCGCAACACCTTCCGCACCAGGGTGTGGCGACCCGCCGTCAAAGCCTCCGGCGTCGACTTCCAAGTCCGGGTCCACGACCTCCGCCACGCCCACGCCTCCTGGCTCCTCTCCGGCGGCTCCGACATCCGATCCGTCATGGACCGCATGGGCCACGCCCGAATCACCACCACCCAGAAATACCTCCACACCCTCCCCGACGCCGACCACAAGAACCTCACCGCCCTCAACCGCATCCGCAACATCACTCCCGGACCGGAGCCGGAGACGGCCGGCTGAGCGAGTGGGATCGGCCAACACCGTGGCGCAGCCAACCAGCCGGGGCACACGGCCCGCTGATACCAAACCTGTCCAGCTACGACCCGGCGACCAGCGCCAGACACCGGCAACCGGCGACGCGCCACGATCAACCCCCCTTCCAGACTCCGACGGTCACTCAAGCGCACCAGCGGCTCGGAATGGACACCAAGCACGGCACCAAGGATCCGGCCAAGGATGGTCACCCCGCGAGCGGCGTTACCGACCTTAGGTAGGTTTATGAGTCTCAGATAAAGCACCCTAACGTGTGTAAACTCGCAGCGTGCACGCCGTTACCAACCCCTATACGCCCAACGCTGGAGCCGAGCCGCAAGCCGTCGTCGGCCGCGACGACCAACTCAGCTCGTTCGATCTACTCCTGGCCAGGATCGAGTCAGGTCGAACCGAGCAGTCGATGATCATCACCGGCCTGCGCGGCGTCGGAAAGACCGTCCTGCTCGGCCAGTTCCGGACCAAGGCCCTCGCCCGCGAATGGGTAGTGGTGGAGCTCGAGGCCAGCAAGAACGACGAGTCCGCGTTCCGCAGGGACATGGCCGCCCGGCTCCGCACCACCCTGTTCCAGCTCTCACCCAAGGCCAAGTGGACCGACCGGTTCCGGCACGCGGCCTCGGTACTCAGATCCTTCACGGTCAACGTCGACGCGGCCGGCACCTGGACGGCCGGCCTGGACATCGAGGCCGCCGAGGGATTCGCCGACCATGCCAACCTCGCCCTTGACCTGACCGACGTGTTCGTCGCGATCGGTGAAGCAGCCGCCGAGCGAGGCCACGGGGTCGTCCTGCTCCTTGACGAGATCCAGTTTCTGAGCAAGCAACAACTCGAGGCCGTCATCGAAGCACTCCACAAGATGGTGCAACGCAAGCTGCCCATCACCCTGGTAGGAGCAGGACTACCCCAGATCGCCGAACTCGCCGGTGACGCCAAATCGTATGCAGAGCGGCTCTTCAAATTCCCGGCACTCGGAAACCTGTCAGCCAACGACGCGAGAGCCGCACTCTCGCGTCCCGCCGCTGACGAGCAGATCGCCTACGCAGCAGACGCACTTGACGAAGCCGTGGCCATCACCGGTGGCTACCCCTACTTTCTCCAAGAACTGGGCTACGCCGTATGGACGGTCGCCGAGGGCCCAACAATCACCCGCGACGACATCCTTACCACTGTGCCCGGATACCAAGCCAAGCTCGACGAGTCGTTCTTCCGCGTCAGACTCGACAGAGCCACAGAGCTGCAACGTGCCTACCTCAGAGCGATGGCCCAACTGGGACCCGCACCACAAAAGGCCTCCGACGTCGCCGACCTGATGCGACGCACCTCTCAAAACCTCGCCCCCACCCGCGCCGAACTCATCAACATGGGCCTCCTGTACACGCCCGAACACGGATACGCCGCCTTCACCGTTCCCCACTTCGACAAATTTCTCATGCGCGCGATCACCCAACTCGTCGTCCCCGAACTACGTCGGCGCCCCAAGCAGTGACAGGGAAAATGGCAGTCCCTGTGGCAACACCGTTCCTGTACAGACCGCGCGAACAGCGCTCGTTGGGTCCGTGCTCATAACGGACCTGGCCTTCAACGTCTGAAGGTAGCTCCCGCGACCCTTCATGTCGCAGGTGGTTGGTGATCGCGAGCTTTCTCAGGCTCAGCGCCGGCGGGGCATCCGGAAAGCCAGACCACGCAGACAAGGTCGCGGGGCGGTTGTCCGGCCGGAGCCACCCCGCGACCTCGCTGGTTTGGTCGCTCCTCGTACCCGTTTGTGGGCCCAGCGACCGAGGTCGGCAGATCTACGACCTGAGTCTCCGAAGCTAGGTGGCGACGGCTGGTCCTCTGACGCAGTTCCTACCGATAACGACACATCGGGAGCCGCGCAGATACATCCGGCGGCCGTCCTATCGGGACGGGTCCGGGCCGCGCCGACGCGGCCCTCGCCGAGCTTTCCGCTGGGCCGCACTGCTTTGTCGGGGACGCTCCACGGCCCGCATCGAGCGGGCTCGTCGCACCGCAATCCTCCAGTGCTCGTAGAGCGAGCTCGACCCGTTGGCGTTCGGCGCATCGGCTACGCGCTTCTGCGGCGAGCTTGGGCGCGGTCTTGGCCATCGGCCGCACTGCTCGTCGCAGGCACGCCGATCTTCAGATCGCTGCTGTGGCGGTGGCCAATCGACTGCCGCTCTACACGACCAATCCCGTTGACTACGCGGAACTCGACCCATTTCCGTTGCTGGTGTCCGTACCGCGGCCGACCGGTCCTGCCGTCACCTGACAGGTGCGGGACATCTCCGGAGGCGACGATGCCGCAGGCCGACATGAATGAGATGGGTTTGCAGTTGATCAGCGCCTGTCGTTGCACGGGGGCCTGGTTGCTGCTGACGGTCGACCGAACCGGTTCGGCTGTGTGCAAGTAGGAGGTCAGCTGTTTGGCCCTTCCTTCCACACCAGGCACGCCATCCCCGTACTCTCAGCAAGAGAGAGCAAGGTCGGTGTGCCCGGTCCGTGGGGTGGGGAGGGCCGGCATCAGTTGCCGTCACCATGCTGGATTTCGGTCGAGAGGGGGGCGTATGGACGCCCGAAACTTTGGTCTGCTGGTTGCCGTAGTGATGTCTCTTTCGGTGGCGCCGACGACGCTGGCCTCGCCGGCTCGGGCGGAGGTGAGCCAGCTGCCAGCAGAGTGGGCGCCGTCGACCGCGACCATCACTTTGACCCCGCGGGTGGGTCCGCCCACCACCATGGTCACGGTGACCGGCAGCGGGTTCGGCGCCCTGGAATCGGTCGAGGTCGACTTCGCGCGGGCCGAGGTGGGCAGGGTCTCGACCGACGCCACCGGCGCCTTCACCACGTCACTCAAGGTGCCGGCGACCGCACGTCCGGGTCTGAACCGAGTGACGTCGACGGGCTTGACCAGCGGCCTTCAAGCGGCGACAACCTTCCGGGTGCGCACGAATTGGTCCATGTTCCACCTCGACCTCGCCAACTCCGGCTTCAACCGCTACGAGAACGTGCTCAGCCCGACGAACGTCGCGGAGTTGACAACCAGGTGGAGCTTTAACACCGGCAGCTACATCGAGTCGTCGCCGGCCGTCGTCAAGGGAGTCGTATACGTCGGCTCCGACAACGAGTCGCTCTACGCATTGAGCGCCAGGACCGGAGCAGTCAAGTGGTCCTTCAAGACCGGCTACTGGGTCAAGTCCTCACCGGCTGTCGCGAAGGGTGTCGTGTACGTCGGATCGAACGACGGCAAGCTCTATGCCCTGGACGCGAAGACGGGGTTGCCGAAGTGGGCGTACAACGCAGGTTACGGCGTCGAGGACGGTCCGACCGTGGTCCACGGCGTCGTCTACTTCGGCTCCGACGACGGCGTCGTGCATGCGGTGGACGCCACCACAGGCACCCAGAAATGGTCTTACACCATCGGCAACAACGGCTTCTACGGTTCCCCGGCGGTGGTACGCGGGGTCGTCTATGTCGGCTCGTGGAACAACGGCAAGCTCTACGCCATCGACGCCGCGACCGGGACGCTCAAGTGGTCCTACGCGACGACGTACGCGTTGACGTCGCCGGTCGTCGTCGGCGGCACCGTCTACCTCGCGCTTGACCTGGCGAACACCGGCCGGGGCGGGGTCGAGGCGCTCGATGCATCGACCGGGACGCTGAAGTGGTTCACTGCGGCCGGCGACTACGTGTTCTCGACCCCGGCGGTCGCGAAGGGCGTCGTGTACGTCGGATGCGGCGACCGCAAGGTCTATGCGCTGAAGGCCTCCACCGGCGCTTTGAAGTGGACGGCCAGCACCGGGTCCGACATCACTGCCTCGCCCGCGGTGGCCAACGGTATCGTCTACGTGGGGTCGCACGACGGCAAGATGTATGCCTTCGACGCGAGCACCGGGGACGTCGCCTGGACCTTCGACACCGGCAGCTACATCCTCTCGTCACCTGCGGTGGTGGACGGCGTCGTCTACACCGGGTCGAACAGTGGCATGCTCTACGCCTTCGGAAGGCCGTAGCCGGCAGCCCTCAGTTCACGGTGACCGAGACGAGCAGCAGTGAGGTTCCCCCCGGACCGTAGAGGCATCAGCTATCAGGAGGTGCTATGCCAGAGAAGCGGAAGAAGTACGATCGGGAGTTTCGTGAGGGAGCTGTTTGGATCGTTGACGAGATGGGGAAGCCGATCGCGCAAGTCGACCGCGACCTGGGGGTGAACGAGGGCACGTTGGGCAACTGGGTGAACCAGGCCCGAGAGGCAGCCGAGGGGACTCGCGGGTTGTCGAACGACGACCGCGAGGAACCGAAGCGGCTGCCCGCCGAGGTCGCGGAGCTGCGGATGGAGCGTGATGCCCTGATAGGACGTGTCGAAGAGCAGGCCGGACACTCCGCAGTGGACGTCTGGTGATGTCTCGACCGATCCGTGGTCCTGTGGTCAAGGAGGCGACGAAGCGAGCGTGGCACGCTTCATCGCCGACCAGCGGACCAACTACCGGGTGCCACATACGGTCGTCTGTGCCCTGCTGGGGGTCAGCCTGGGATGGTTCTACAAGTGGCTGGGCCGGGCGCAGGGGTCGGCCGCGACGAGTGGGTTGCACACCGGGCGGGACCGTCGCCGCGACACGGTCGACCGGGCGATCGCGGTGGCGTTCAAGGCCGCCCGTGGTCTGCACGGCTCGCCGCGACTGCACGCCGACTGGACTCGTCTTCGGCGGATTTGAGTTTCTTGCAGACGTGAAGGCAAAATCCTCAAGAAAGCCAACTGTCCAACAACTTCAACCAACTACGCACGACGGGATGGACTAGCAGTACGTACTGAGGAGAAGATCCTGCGAATCCTGTCGCTTCAGTGGTTGATTCCATTCTCGGCTGTCCTGCGCGCTGTAGGCCATAAGCCTGCGCCGCATACGCGAAAACTTCTCGGAGTCGGCCTGCAGTTTGGGCCTGCCCGAGTCTGCCAACGCAAGGCATCCTCTCGACGGATGTGCTGGCTCTCGCAGAGGTGAACGGGGTCGATGAGCAGCATTGCCTCGATCTTCATCTCCGACAGCGACGGCTGACCGTTATCACCGGCGACCCACTTCTTGAGCTGCCCGCGCCGGACGAGGGGGCGTGTGCGCAGAGCGCGCTCACGAAGACGACAACGGCGAGCCGGCACGCGCCCACGGTTCGCGTCTAGGGAACCGGCAGCGGCGCCGGCGCGGCAAGTAGAAGAAAGCGGTATGGGGGGACACCGCCAAACGCCATCGGCAAGGCGTACAGGTCCGAACCCGCCTGCACAGCCCGAAAGACGATGCCACCGCACATCGCAGAACCGCCAGCACCACGTTGGGGTCTGTGGTGAGGCCTGGCGGACGTCGCGGACCAGGTGATCGAGCACCCTTGCACTGGAGGTCGTCGGCCGACAGTTCATCTCTTTGGGGTGATGCGACGAGGGCTAGGCACGGTCGACTGTGGTGGTATGGCGACCCGCCGGCTCGCCGACGACCGAAAGAGGACAGCGCCGTGAGCCCCACCTCATCCTCTCCCTTCCCGCCGATTGCGGACTATGGGTTTCTGTCCAACTGCCACACCGGTGCCCTGGTCGCCCCAGATGGGTCGGTCGACTGGTTGTGTCTGCCGGCGTTCGACTCGGCCAGCGTCTTCGCCAACATCCTCGACCGGGGAGCTGGGTCCTTCCGGTTCGGCCCGTACGGGATCAACGTGCCGACGGCCCGCACGTATGTACCCGGCACCAACGTCCTGACCACCACGTGGCACACGCCGGGCGGCTGGATCCTGGTGCGGGACGCGTTGGTCGTGGAGCCGCGGCAGGGTCCGGACCTGGTGACCCCCCACACGAGGCCACCCGCGGACTATGACGCCGCCCACTTGCTGGTGCGCACCGTTGAGTGCCTCGAGGGGTCGGTCGAGGTCGAGCTGGTCTGCGAGCCGGCGTTCGACTACGGCAGGGTCGAGGCCACCTGGACCCTGGCCGACGCCGATGGCCACCTAGCGGACGCGGCCGACACCGGCGGCCCGGTTTTTCGGCTCAGCACCGACCTGCTGATCGGCATCGAGGACGGCACGGCTCGTGCCCGCCACGTACTCTCAAAGGGTGATACGGCGTTCTGCGCGATGTCTTGGTCCGAGGGGCTGACGGCGCCCGCCACTGCCGCGGAGGCGGTCGCGCACATCGACGCGACCGTGCTGTTCTGGCGCAACTGGCTAGCGCGCGCTCGGATTCCCGACCACGCCCTGCGGCACCCGCTCGAGCGGTCGGCGCTCACCATCAAGGGCCTCACCTACATGCCAACCGGTGCGACCGTGGCTGCATTGACGACCTCGCTGCCCGAGACACCGGGTGGCGAGCGCAACTGGGACTACCGTTACACGTGGATGCGCGACACCACGTTCACGCTGCAGGCACTGCACTATCTGAACCTCGACTGGGAAGCCGAGGAGTTTATGCATTTCGTCGGAGACCTCGAGCCCAATCCCGACGGCGGCCTGCAGATCATGTACGGCATCGACGGACGGCGGGACTTGACCGAGTCCACCCGCGAGGAGCTATCGGGGTACGAAGGTGCGAGCCCTGTCCGACTCGGCAACGGTGCATTCGACCAGCGCCAAAACGACGTGTTCGGGGCTGTCCTTGACTCGCTGCTCCTGCACACCAGGCGCAGTCAGCACCTTCCTCGGCGGCTGTGGCCGCTCGTGCAGTCACAGGCGGCCGGAGCGATCGCCGCGTGGCGCGATCCGGACCAGGGCATCTGGGAAGCTCGCGGCGAGCCGCAGCACTACGTGTCGTCGAAGCTGATGGGATGGGTGGCGCTGGACCGCGCCGCGAAGCTGGCCGCGATTCGCGACGACGCCAAGCTGGAGAACGATTGGGCGACCATCGCCGAGGAGATCAAGGAGGACATCCTTGCCCACGGCGTGAGTGACCGCGGGGTCCTGCGTCAGCACTACGACACCGACGCGCTGGACGCATCGACCCTGCTCGCGCCCCTCTTCGGGTTCCTGCCGGGCACCGATGAGCGGATTCGCAACACGGTCACGGCGATCTCGGAGGAGCTCACGGAGAACGGCTTCGTCCTGCGCTACCGCACCGACGAGACCGACGACGGGCTGTCGGGGAAGGAGGGGACCTTCCTGATCTGCTCGTTCTGGCTGGTCTCGGCCTTTGGGGCGATCGGAGACATGGAGAGGGCAACGAGCCTCATGGAGCGGCTGCTCCGGATCGCGTCACCACTGGGCCTGTATGCCGAGGAATTCGAGGTGGAGCGGTCTCGCCACCTCGGCAACTTCCCGCAGGCCTTCTCCCACCTGGCCCTTATCCAGGCCGCCGGGCGGATCATCGTGACCGAGCGCCTGGAAGAGCTGTCGCTGTGACGGTCGTGGTGCTGGGGGGCGGGCTGGCCGGCGTCGCGTGCGCGCTCAAACTGGGTGACGAGGGCGTCGACGTGATTCTGGTCGACCGCAACGACTACCACCAGTTCCAGCCCCTGCTCTATCAGGTGGCCACGTCCCAACTGGCTGCCGAGGACATCGCCCGGCCGCACCTGGCGATCTTCAGCGACTACCCCACGGTCGAGGTCGTCACCGCCCACGTCGAGCAGGTCTCGCTGGCCGACCGCACCCTGCGCCTCGCGGACGGCCGGACCCTCATCGGGTCTCACATGGTGATGGCCGCCGGCGCGCGCCCGAACTTCTTCGGCATCCCGGGGGCCGCCGAGCACGCGTTCCCACTCTACTCGGTCGCCGACGCCGAGCGGCTCCGCCTCCACCTCCAAGAGCAGGTACGGGCGGCTGCGTCAGGACCCGCCGAGGACGATGGGAAGCTCGACGTCGTGGTTGTCGGCGGCGGACCGACCGGGGTCGAGACGACCGGAGCGTTGATCGAGCTGATGGCCGCCTGGGCCAAGACCGGGCAGACGCCGTACCGCGGGCAGATCACGCTGGTCGACCGGGGCGACGCACTGCTCGGCGCCTTCGCCGCAAAGGCTCACAAGTACTCCCACGAGAAGCTCACCAAACACGGAGCGACAATCAAGCTGAAGCTGGGCGTCGCTGCGGTGCACCCCGATCGCGTCGAGTTCGACGACGGCACCAGCATCCGTGCCCGGACGGTGGTGTGGGGTGGCGGGGAGTCCGGGGCTTCCATCGCCCAGAGCGCCGGACCGCCGACCGGTCGTGGCGGTCGGATCGACGTGCAGCCCGAGCTCACGGTCGAAGGTTTCCCCAGCGTGTACGCCATTGGCGACGTCGCCAACATCCCCGACGCCGACGGCGCCATACTCCCCCAACTCGGCTCCGTAGCCCAGCAATCCGGAGTCTGGGCCGCAGAGAATGTCCTGCGCGAACGGCGCGGCGACCACCTTCAGCCCTTCAGGTATAGGGACAAAGGCATCATGGCCATGATCGGCCGCAACGCCGCAGTCGCCGAGGTCGGCAAGCACCGGCACCAGGTCGACGGGCCGTTAGCGTTCGCCGCCTGGCTCGGCGTGCACGTGACCTTGCTCAGTGGTGCGCACAGCCGCACCGACGCCTTCATCACCTGGGCGTGGGACTACTTCGACCGCGACCACGCCGCGACGGTCGAGGCCACTTCTGCGCCCAAGCGCATCGCCTGGGGGGACCGCGAGGCGGATGTCCCCCATATCTCGCTCGACAAGCCACCCACCACCACCGAACACCTTGAAGTCCGAGAGGGGACCTCGACATGAGCGACCACTACGACGTAGTCATCATCGGCTCGGGTGCGGGCGGTGGAACGCTGGCCCACCGGCTGGCACCCTCTGGCAAGCGCGTGTTGATCCTCGAGCGCGGCGACTGGCTCCCACGCGAGGTGGAGAACTGGGATGCCGAGGCGGTCTTCGTCCAGAACCGCTACGTGTCGACGGATCGCTGGTTCGACGCGGGCGGCAAGCCCTTCCAGCCCCAGGTGCACTACTACGTCGGCGGCGCAACGAAGTTTTACGGCGCCGCGCTCTACAGGCTCCGGGAACGCGACTTCGGCGAGCTCAAGCACCACGACGGAATCTCGCCCGCGTGGCCGATCGACTACGGCGTGCTAGAGCCCTATTACACCGAGGCCGAGCAGCTCTACCAGGTGCACGGAGCCCGCGGCGAGGACCCCACAGACCCGCCCGCCTCCGCACCGTACCCCTATCCCCCGGTCTCTCACGAGCCGCGCATCCAGCGGCTCTTCGACGACCTGGCCCAGGTTGGGCTGCATCCGTTCCACGCTCCCTCTGGCATCATGCTCGACGAGACCGAGCCCGCCTACAGCCCGTGCATCCGCTGTGCCACCTGCGACGGGTTCGCGTGCCTGGTGCACGCCAAGAGCGATGCCGAGGTGATCGCCGTGCGACCGGCAGTTCAGCACGAGAATGTCGACCTGGTCCGCAACGCCGTCGTCCGCCGGCTCGTGACAGATGCCACCGGTCGCACCGTGACCTCGGTCGTCGCCGACGTCGAAGGCTCGGAGCGACGTTTTTCCGGCGACGTGGTTGTAGTCTCCGCCGGGGCAGCGAACTCGGCGAAGCTGCTGCTCGCCAGTGCAAACGACCGTCACCCCAACGGTCTGGCCAACGGCTCGGACCAGGTAGGACGCAACTACGTCTTTCACAACAGCCGCGCCTTCCTGGCCATCTCAACCGAACCGAACGACACCAGGTTCCAGAAGACGCTGGGCGTCAACGACTACTACTTCGGCGACGCCGACTTCGAGTTCCCGATGGGCAACCTGCAGATGGTCGGAAAATCGTCGGCCCCGATGTATCGCGGGGAGAAGCCGATCCAGACCACCCTGGCGCCCACCTTGGCGCTGAAGGACGTCGCCACCCATGCCATCGACTTCTGGCTCTCGGTCGAGGACCTGCCCCAGCCCGACAATCGGGTCACCCTCGACGGCGAGGGCAACATCGTCTTGAGCTACACACCGAACAATCAGGAGCCCATGGAGCAGCTCTACCACCGGGTGAAGAAGCACTTGAGCCACCTCGGCATGCACCCACACCACCTGATCCCGCGGGACGTGTACATGAAGAACGACATTCCGGTGGCCGGGTGCGCCCACCAGGCAGGGACCGTGCGCTTTGGGACCGACCCTGCGACCTCGGTCCTAGACACCAACTGCAAGTCCCACGAGCTCGACAACCTCTACGTCGTCGACACGAGCTTCTTCCCGAGCATCGGGGCGGTGAATCCGGCCCTCACCGCTATCGCCAACGCCCTGCGCGTGGGCGACCACCTCCTCGCACGGCTCGGCTGACCCCGCGTCGACTCAGACACGTGGGTGCGAAACACCGCTGGGCGTTCGTTATATCAGACCGAGTTCAATGATTCGCTGAACCGCCCCGGCTCGCGACGAGACATCAAGCTTGCGGTAGATCGAGCCGGTCTGGGTCTTGACGGTGTGGCGGGAGACGAAAAGCCGGTCCCCGATCTCGGCGTAGGTCAGGTGCGTGGACAACAAGGGGACCAGCCGAAGCTCGGCTGCCGTCAACGAGGAGGAACCGAGCGGCGTCGCGGCAGTGATCTGGCTGACCCGCTCTTCGAGTTGACGGGCAGCCATCGTCAGCGTCCCGAGGTTGGGGCGCTGGTTCAGGATGCTGCGGGCCTGGTCCAGCACGGCCCTCGCCCCCGAGGGATCGACCAGAGCCAGGTAGGCGCGCGCCAGCTCGACTAGCGCCTGTACCGACACGACGGGCAGCGCATATGTGAGCAGCGGACGAAGCCGTGCCGCGCGCCGAGCCTGGCTGCGCGCCTCGTGCATGTCTCCCCGAAACGCGGCGGCACGGGCGGCCGAGGCGAACACGAGCGCGCTGGTCCAGTACTCATCGTACGGGCCACGGGTGACCACTTCGAGCGCCCTCTTGATCAGCGACTCTGCGGCGGTCCAGTCGTCTCGCGCAGCAGCGACCTGGAACTGCTCGGCCAGCACAAGAGAGGTCACAGGTGACGCGTCCAGGCTCGCCGCCAGGTCGAAGGCGTGCGCGAACGACGCGTCGGCTCGTTCGAGGTCGCCCTCCAACAGGTATGCCAGTCCCTCCGTGTGGACCATCGTGGCTCGGTAGGGGCTGGCGGGACCGAGACCCGTGAGCGCTTCGGCCGCGTCGCTGAGCATCGCGCCGACTCCCTCTCGGCAGAGGTTCGCCCGTAAGTAGGCCAAAGTGCCCTGGACGGTATCGCCGTCCGGGAGCAAGCCCGTCGTGGGCAGCGCCTCGCCGACGCCGGCCCAGCGCTCGGCGACCCCGGCCCAGCGCTCGGCGTCCCCCGGGCGGCCGAGCAGGGCGAAGATCAGCGCGCCGTGCGCGATCATCGCCGGCGAGCGGGGCTCGGGTGCGCGACGACCTGACTGCTCCATCCAGCGTTCGACCGTGTCGATGTGGCCGCTGGCCCAGACGGGCTGCATTGACTCGAGGACCAGCCGGCCGAACGTAGTCGCGTCGCCGGCCAGATGGGCGTGGTCGACCGCCCGCTCGGGATCGCCGTTCGCATTGAACCAGGTAGCGGCACGGGCGTGGAGGTTCGTGGCCAGGTCGGAGTGCTCGGAACGGAGATCGGCCTGCAACAGATGGCGCAGGAGCGGGTGGTAGCGATACCACTCGCCCTCTCCATCGAGTCTGGTGACCAGGAGATTCCGGCGGTGCAGTCGGTCGAGCAGGCGTGTCGCGGCGCTGCCACCCACGAGGCCGTCGCCCAGCGGCCCACTCACCCGGTCCAGGATCGACGTGCGGACCATGAATTTGCGCTGCGATGGGGGGAGTCGGTCGAGGACCTCGGACCGGAGGTAGTCCCTCATCAACCGGTCGTTGCCGGAGAAGGGGTGGGCCGCCGTGACGTCCCCTGCCCGGCTGGCCAGCGCAGCAAGGTAGAGGGCCGCGGGCCAGCCCTCTGTCTGCGACACCAGCTGACGTGTCTTCGCCTCCGGCAGCACGACGCCGGCAGCCGCGAGCAGATGGGAGGCCTCCGCGTGGGACATCGCCAGGTCGTCGGTCCCAATCTCGAGGAGTCTCTGCTCGACCCGCATGCGCGCCGCAGGCAGGGGTAGTTCGGCTCGAGTCGTCAAGACCAGCTGAGACCCGAGCGGCACGGCCATAGCGAGCGCTGCGATGTTCTTTCGGCACTGATGGTTGGAAAGTGCCTCCAGCTGGTCAAGCACGATCGCGACGGGCTGGCTGAGCCTGCCGAGCAGCTCCGCAAGGTGCTCGACCAGTCGGTCCATGTCCTCGCCGACGACCTCGCGGCCGGCTCCGCTGACGGGTTCGATCAGAGTGATCGCCGCAACCACTGCCTGGTACAAGGAAAGTGGGTCGTCGTGGATCCGGTCACACGCTATCCACGCGACCCGCGGTCCTCGACGCGCGGCCCATTGCGCCACAAGGGTCGACTTCCCATAGCCTGGTGGGGCCACGATCGCGATGACCGGCTCCTCAGACGCGAGGAGCCGGGCAAGGAGTGCTGCTCGCGGCACCTGTGCGGCCGCCAAGCCTGCCGCGCCATGCAACGTCGAAGTGGAGCTGTTGGATGTTGAGCGAAGGTCTGCAGCCAGCGCTCTCGACACTTCGTCCGTATCCTCCTCTTCCACGCCTTAGACGCTACTCCACTGCCGGCGACCGGCGACCCCCGTCCACTCAGCGTTCATCTCTCGGTAATGCCCACGGTCAGGTCGGCAGCCAGGGCGTACGCCAGCCACCCAGGCCGGCGGTGATGGTGTCCCCGGCTGCCGGGCCCCAGCTGCCGGGTGCGTACGGGTGGACTGTTGGGGGTGCGTCAAGTAGTGGCTGCATGACCCGCCAGGTCTCCTCGATCCCGTCCTGGCGGCTGAACCTGGTGCTGTCGCCCATCATCGCTGCGTGAAGGAGGACCTCGTAAGGCGTTGCACCTTCCCCACCCTCCGTGGCGAACTCCATGTCGAGCTCGATCGGTCCGATCCGCCCGAGGTCGGTACGGCGGGCGTCGACCTGGAACCGGATCCCGGTCGACGGGTCAAGCTTGATGACGAGCTGGTTGGGCTCCGGGTTGTGGTTCTTCGGCCAGAAACCCAGGCGAGGCGGGCGTTTGAAGACCAGCCGCAACTCGGTCTGGGTGTCCGGGAGTCGTTTGCCGGTGCGGATGAAGAACGGCACGCCGGCCCAGCGCCAGTTCTCGATGTCGAGCCTCAGCGCGGCGAAGGTCTCCGTCGTGGAGCCGGGCGCAACGCCCTTGATGTCCCGGTACCCGTCGTACTGGCCACGGACGTAGTGGGCGGGATCGGCCTCGACAACGGCGCGGAACAGCGCGACCTGCGACTCCTTTATCGTGTGCAGGTCACCACGTGACGGGGGCTCCATCGCCGCCGCCGCGACGAGCTGCATCAGGTGGTTGACCACAACGTCGCGCAGGGCGCCGACCGGGTCGTAGAAACTACCGCGGTCGTCGACGCCGAAGCTCTCGGCCATGGTTATCTGGACGCAGTCGAGGTAGTTGCGGCTCCAGATTGGCTCCAGGATCGCGTTGGCGAAGCGCAGGTGCAGGATCTCCTCGAGGCCCATCTTCCCCAGGTAATGGTCGATTCGGAACAGTTGAGCCTCGTCGACGTATTCGTGTAGCTCGTCGGCGAGATCGTGCGCCGACTGCTGGTCGTGACCGAACGGCTTCTCGATGATGAACCGTGCTCCGCCGCTCAGGCCCGCGGCGCTGATCCCCTCGACAACCCTTCCAAAGAGAAACGGCGGGATCTCTAGGTAGAAGGCCGGCGTCTCGGCACCCTTGATCGCCTCGCCGACATGTCCGTACGTCGCGGGGTCGGTGAAGTCACCACCCACGTATGACAGCCGCTCGCAGAACCGCTTGAAGACCTCCTCGTCGATCCGTTCCCCAGTCTCCTCGATCGAAACGCGCGCCCGCTGGACGAGCTGGTCGACCGTCCAATCGTCGACGGCAACACCGACGATCGGGCAATCCAGAAGTCCGCGGGCCTCGAGCCGGTAGAGCGACCGAAAGGTCATCACCCTCGCCAGGTCGCCGGTGATCCCGAAGACCACGAAGACGTCCGCCCGCCGCGGCTCGGTGTTGTCGGCTGCCGTTGTCATGCATGCCTCCCGTTGACTCGCGTACCACGATGCCGCGTCGTCCCGACCGGCGAATCCCCCAAGAAGGGTGAAGTAGCGGCGGGCGAGTTGCGCCGCTGGTGGGCAACTGAGAGCCGCGGTCAGCCGGCCGGCCACCTCTTCGCCGTCGGCCATGTCGCGCGCTTAGCTGTCTCCATTCCGCGTGAGTGACGTTTCAGCTCAAATCGGCGCATCGTCCGAGACAAGTTCTGCGATCAAGTCCGCAACGGCAGACCGGTCATCACCCGTGGCGGGTGATGAGACCTCAGATGGCGACGGTCAGACTCTTGCTCGTCTCCCATTTCGGTGACGAGTGCCTACACGAGGGCGGAGCACCCTGTGGACATCACCCAGCTGGATCTGTCCAGGCTGCAGTTCGCTACGACGACGATCTACCATTTCTTGTTTGTGCCGGTGACGATCGGGTTGGCTTTTCTGGTGGCGATGCTGCACACGATGTGGTACCGGTCGGATGACGTGGACCTGCGGCGACTGACGCGGTTCTTCGGCACTCTGCTGGTGATCAACATCGCTATCGGCGTGGTGACGGGCATCGTCCAGGAGTTCGAGTTCGGGATGAACTGGTCGCAGTACTCGCGGTTCGTCGGCGACGTGTTCGGTGCTCCGCTTGCGATGGAAGGGCTGGCGGCGTTCTTCCTGGAGTCGACGTTCCTGGGGCTGTGGCTGTTCGGGTGGGACATCCTTCCGAGGAAGGTGCATCTGGCGACGATCTGGGCGGTCGCTGTTGGGGCGGTCCTGTCGGCGGCGTTCATCATGGCGGCCAACTCGTGGATGCAGCACCCGGTCGGCTACCAGATCAGCTCGACGACGGGCCGTCCGGAGCTGACGTCGATCACGGCGCTCTTCACGAACCCGGTGTTCCTGTGGGGATATCTGCACGTGGTGCTGGCGTCACTGCTGACGGGCAGCATGATCATGCTCTCCATCTCCGCATGGCATCTGCGCAAGAAGAGCAACCCAGACGCCTTCGTCAGGACAGCAAAGCTCGCCATCGCGGTCATGGTGCCGATCTCGATGCTCGTCCTGATGGTAGGCAGCCACCTCGGGGTGATCGAGACCAAGTACCAGCCGATGAAGGTGGCCGCGATGGAGGCGCAGTGGAACACCTGTGCCCCCTGCTCGTTCTCTGCGGCGCAGATCGGAGGCTGGAGCACCAGCGACGAGAACGCAACGAAGATCATCCAGGTTCCCCATCTGCTGTCGGTGTTGGCGACCGGCTCCTGGGACGGCCAGGTGGTGGGCCTCAACCAGCTGGAGAAGCAGTACCAGCGGCAGTACGGCCGCGGTGACTACATCCCCAACCTGTTCATCCAGTACTGGTCGATGCGCGTGATGGCCTACCTGGGCTCGATCATCCCGATCCTCGCGTTGTGGGGGGCCTGGCTCTGGTGGAAGCGGCGGCTCGCGACGTCGCGGGCGTTCCTCGGGATCGCCGTCTGGGCGGCCGCCGCGCCGTTCATCATGAACACCGCCGGCTGGCTGCTCACCGAGAACGGCCGGCAGCCGTGGGTCGTCCAGGGCCTGCTGCTCACCCAGAACGGCAACTCTCCCTCGGTGAGCCTGACCGAGGTGGCGCTCAGCCTGGTCACGTTCTGGGTCCTCTACCTCATCCTCGGGATCGTCTGGGCCTACCTGATGCTGCGCTACGGCCGCCGCGGGCTCGAGAAGGTCGACGCGCCACCCGACGAACCCCACGACCCCGACACCCCCGCGCCCCGCGCGCCGGCCCTGACCTACTGAGGTGAACCGATGAGTCTCGACGTCGTCTGGTTCATCATCGTCGCCGTGTTCTGGACCGGGTTCTTCATCCTCGAAGGCTTCGACTTCGGGGTAGGAGTCCTCCACAAGGCAGTCGGACGAACCGATCTCGAACGGCGGGTCGCGATCAACACGATCGGGCCCCTGTGGGACGGCAACGAGGTGTGGCTCATCGTCGCAGGCGCCGCGATCTTCGCCGCCTTCCCCGGCTGGTACGCCACCTGGTTCTCGGCCGGCTACCTCGCCCTGATGCTCGTCCTGGTCGCCCTGATCATCCGTGGAGTGTCCTTCGAGTGGCGAGCCCGCGTCGACACCGACGCCTGGCGCGGCACCTGGTCCTGGACGCTGACCATCGGCTCCGCGCTGGTCCCGCTGCTCCTGGGGGTGGCCCTCGGGGACCTGCTCGCCGGGCTACCCATCGACTCCAGCGACGAGTTCACCGGCTCCTTCTGGGACCTGCTGACGCCCTACGGCCTCTGGGTAGGCGTCACCATCCTGCTGCTCTGCCTGCTGCACGGCGCCACGTTCCTCAGCCTCAAGGCCGCCGGCGCCGTCCGTGAACGCTCCCGCACACTCGCCAACCGGCTGGCCTGGCCCGCCCTCATCCTCGTCGCCGGCTACGCCGGCTGGACGATCGCCATCTCCGACGGCGGGCCATGGCGCATCCTCGCCGCCGCCATCCCCGTGGCCGCAGCCCTCGCAGCCGCCCTGCTCATCCGGGCCGGACACGAGGGCAGATCGTTCACCGCGACCGCCGCCACCCTCGGCGGCACCATCGCCGCCCTCTTCGCCAACCTCTACCCCAACGTGATGGTCTCCTCCACCAGCTCCGCCAACAACCTCACCGTCGCCGGCACCGCCTCCGGCGACTACGCCCTCAAAGTCATGACCGTCGTCGCCGTCGTCATCCTCCCCCTCGTCCTGCTCTACCAAGGCTGGTCCTACTGGATCTTCCGAGCCAGAATCTCCACCCCCGCCGAGCCCGCAGCAGATCCTGACGTCCGCGAGCCCACGCCCCAGTAGCCCAGGCATAGGTAGGTTCGGCACCGTCACGATCGACGGGACCAAGATCAAGGCAAACGCGTCTATCGACGCCAACCGCGGCCAGGAGCGGTTCGACCAGAACGTCGCGGCCATGCTAGAAGCGGCGGACCGGACCGACCGGTCCGAGGACATCGCGGCGCATGATGGTCGCGGTGATGAACGGCCGGATCGTGTCCCTGCGGACCTTGCGGGTCGCACCAGCCGTCGTGAGCGCATCCAGCTGGCGGCCCAAAGCTGGAGGCGAAACGCCGGCGACGGGCTCGCGCCGAGGTTGAGCGTGAAGCGGCTGCGGTGACGCGCCGCCAGCGCTCCGAGCAGGGGCAGCCGGTGGGCAGGATCTCGAACGGACCACACCGATTGGCCGAGGCCCGCTCGCGCCTGGCACGAGAGATCGCCATCCACCGAGCGAAGCCGGATCGATACGTAGCCCTGATCGCGGCGGCAAGGAAGCCGATGGGGCGTCCGCCGGTGCGAATGCAGGACAGCACGCGGGTCGCGAGGGCGCGACGGGTCGTCCGCAACGCCGAGGCTGCGGGCGGGCAGCCGGGGCGGCTGACCAGTCGGCGTCGCCCGCGAAGAAGCTCCCTAGGGTCGTCGCGAATACCACCGACCCTTAGTCGCGGATCATGCCAACCGGGCGAGGGTTCCTGCAGGGATACAACGCGCAGGTCGCGGTCACCAGCGACCAGCTGATCGTCGCCCTCCGCGCGGGGCAGTCACCCAACGACCAAGGATGCTTCACCCCGATGATGCGTGCCACCCAGGATGCAGCGGCAGGCCTGCACGCCGTTACCGGAAACGCCGATCGCGTCATCGGCACCGTGTTGGCCCACGGCCTACAACCGCGACGCCAACTGAAGGCCGACGGGCCGAACCGGTTGATTGCCCTGGGGAAAGGACGGGACCAGGCCCGTGCCGCCGCCGAGGAACCGTCCCACGGGTCACCGCCAGTCGGTGGGTCCCCACGCGAAGTCAACACCCACCGACTCACACCCTCGCACGCCGAGATCTCTACAAGCGTCGCGGGGGCGACCGTCGATCCAGGCATCGGCAACCTGAAGAAGATCATCGACTGCTTCCCACGCCGAGGCCTGGACGACGCGACCAGCGAACTGCACCTGGCCGCGACCGCGTTCCACCTCCTGAAGGTCCATCGGGCGGCCCCAGCAACCTGATCGGATCCCCATCGAGAACCCGAGATGCCATCGACGCAGACCGCCACGATCGCCTTTCTCATGAAGCAGGAGCGTCTGAGCGACCGGTCCTCCCTCGTCCGACCCGATACACTGCTGCGTCGCCTCCGGGGCATCGTCGGCGATCTCCCGCGAGACCCCCTACGCGATTCTGCGACAGAGTCTGAGGTCCGCAGGATCATCTACACGACGAACGCGATCTGGATGTTTCAATCTTCGTGTCGGTCTGGCTTCGCGAGCCGGGCCGACCGGCGGGCCCTGACTCTGAACACTATTGACGTTTGTTGTCCTTGATTCGAAATGTCGGGTCCGCCGTCTTGCCCGTCGGACCTGGGTGCCCGGCTTGAAGAGAGCCTGCATGACTCCACCCAGATCTGCCGGCGACCCGGGTCCGATCCCTCACCGTAACCTCCGCGCCACAGAAGTTGGAGACCCACCATCGCCACCATCGACACCCCGTCGCACTGCGTCGCCGGCATTGACCCGCACAAGCGTTCCGGCACTGTCGCAGTGCTGTCGGCCACCGGTGCACTGGTGGCGTGTGAGTCGTTCGACATCAGCGTGGACGGCCTCACCGAGCTGATCTCCACCCTCGCCGGGACCGGGATGATCCTCGACCGGATCGGAGTCGAGGGATCGTCCGCCCTCGGTCGCCCAGTAGTGCTCGCGCTGGTGGCGGCCGGATACGACGTCCGCGAGGTCCAAGCCAGCCGCACCACGAGAGGCGCCGGCACCGGGCCAAAACCGATATCACTAATGCCCACGCGATCGCCGCTGAGACCCTTGCCGACCCCAGGCCGCCCCCGGCCGGCAAGCACGCCACTGTGCCGCCGGCCGAATTGGAAGCGCTGCTTGCCCATGAGGTTCCCCCCGGAACGTAGAGGCACCAGCTATCAGGAGGTGCTATGCCAGAGAAGCGGAAGAGGTACGATCGGGAGTTTCGTGAGGGAGCTGTTTGGATCGTTGACGAGATGGGGAAGCCGATCGCGCAAGTCGACCGCGACCTGGGGGTGAACGAGGGCACGTTGGGCAACTGGGTGAACCAGGCCCGAGAGGCAGCCGAGGGGACTCGCGGGTTGTCGAACGACGACCGCGAGGAACCGAAGCGGCTGCCCGCCGAGGTCGCGGAGCTGCGGATGGAGCGTGATGCCCTGATAGGACGTGTCGAAGAGCAGGCCGGACACTCCGCAGTGGACGTCTGGTGATGTCTCGACCGATCCGTGGTCCTGTGGTCAAGGAGGCGACGAAGCGAGCGTGGCACGCTTCATCGCCGACCAGCGGACCAACTACCGGGTGCCACATACGGTCGTCTGTGCCCTGCTGGGGGTCAGCCTGGGATGGTTCTACAAGTGGCTGGGCCGGGCGCAGGGGTCGGCCGCGACGAGTGGGTTGCACACCGGGCGGGACCGTCGCCGCGACACCATCGACCGGGCTGTCCAGGTCGGGTTCGTCAAGGCCCGTGGCCTGCACGGCTCACCGCCGGCGATCAAGATCAACCACACCCACCAACTCATGGCACCAACTGCTGACCCTGAGTGCCCGACAGCAAGGCGGTCGAGGACACTCCTCGTGGTTGATTCGGTCAGCCGTGGACCCGCTGTAGTCAGGTAGCCCTCGAACCCAACCGTAAAGGGTGGTGCCGCCGCAGCGATTGCGCAGCAGTCTCGCAGTTGCTCGCGCTGACGCCGATCACCCCTGGCGAGACCGCACCCAACTATGGTGGCGGCGGTCGGACTCGACGCGCCCCCGGTGTGTCGATGTGGTCCAGCACGTGCAGCATGCCCAGGAGAACAACAATACCCGTGCCGGTGATCAGCAGAGCGCCGACAAGGAACGCAATCCACGAACCCACGATCGCATCCCGAACGTGTCCTGCGGCGTTCAATGCACTACCCAACGCGAGTCCGAGCACGAACGAGCCGACGCAGGTCACGGCCAGCCACCGCGTCGAGGCCGGCCACACAAAGCCGGCGCGATCATCGGCGCCACCGGTATCGGCGATCAAGACGGCAGCAGCCGCGACGGCGAACCACACCCCCACCAGGAGGAAGGCGGCCATCGAGTCGCCGGCGCGATGCCAGCCCGCCGACATGGTGGCCAGCGCCGTCACCGTCGCCGCCACGAGTCCCACCAACACCGCCGGGTACCGCCACCGGGTGGGAACGACGAACAAGAGCGCGGCCACCGCCGAGAACACCGCCGTGGAATGACCACTCGGAAGACTGTTGAGCGTCGCCGGAGCGACCTCCCGGATCCCGAGGTCCGGCCTCTCCAACAGATAACTCTTCAACACCAGCGTGGAGACGTTCGCCCCGACCAGGAGGCCGATCGCGGCCAGCCCCTGCACGCGCTCCAGCCGGACCAGGGCAACCATCGCGACCACCGCAACCGCTCCCAGCAACGAGGCCACCGACACCACGTTCAATACCGTGTCCGTGCCATCGGCCAGGGCCGATCGAGTCAGCAGCGCTCCACGCAGCGACGCATCCCCGAACAGGCGCCCTTGGACCGTCCGAACCGTCACGTAGTAGACCAGGACGAATCCAGCTGCGAACGCGAGCCCCACCAGAGCGATCCGCACGAGCTGGCGCAGGACGCCCCCTAGATCAACACCCGCGCGCCTGATGCTCACACACCCATACTGGACCCGCCCCCGCCCCAGGGATCATCCGCCGCCGACCACTCCCGTGGACAGGTGACTTTCATGACTACGTCCAGACCGTCTGGCTCCCGTCCAAGCAGGTCGAGACCTCCACCCTGGCCGCGTACCGGTCCTACCTCGACAAACACTTCATCCCCACCTTCGGCCGACGGCCGATGGGCAAAATCCTCCCCTCCCATGTGCCGAGTTGGATCACCACGGCGGCACCGACGGCCTGTCCGCCGCTAGCATCCGCAAGTACCACACCATGCTGCATTCGATCTTCGAACGCGCCCTGCACGACCGCGTGGTCACCTCCAACCCTTGCGAGCACA
The DNA here is from genome assembly GCA_963820035.1 of uncultured Actinomycetota bacterium. Classification (GTDB taxonomy): domain Bacteria; phylum Actinomycetota; class Actinomycetes; order Propionibacteriales; family Nocardioidaceae; genus JAWWPG01. Next base: position 235,597 of record CAWFYK010000003.1, read on the forward strand.
CCGAGCTCCCAAGAGCGATCAAGAAGAAAACCCGCACACTGATCCCTGCGGAGTACGACGCGATCCTGAATGCGCTCCCGGCCCAATATCGACTGATGGTCAAGACCGCGATCAACACCGGCCTGCGCTGTGGCGAGCTCATCGCCCTCAAACCCCGCCACTTGGATCTGGCCACCGGGAAGCTCACCGTGCAGGAGACCATCGTCGAGGTCTCCATCAAGAACTCCCCCACCGGCACCCGGATGGTCGCGGGCACCGCCGGCACGGGGTAGGCCCCGCAAACGACTAGGGTTCAAGAAGCCGATCGAACTGATCGGCGACCCACGGTTGCGCTGACCGCCAGAATCCGCCGATCCCCTTCCGGGACGGAAAGGGGATGGACCAGAGCGTTTGAGCGCAGGGCGACCCGCGCTTGACAGTCATACCCGGCGGAAAGACACGCCCCGCCGACCGGATGGCGACTGGGGGCCGCCCCTTTCGCCCGGCCCCAGCTGGGCGGGGCCCCTCCTCTGACGTCCCTGTGGTGGCTCTGTCGATGTGGATCCTGGGTTCAGTGGGAGGCGACAAAAGGGCCTTCAGGTCCTCGGCTGGCAACGGCATCCGAAGCCAATGTCCGACAGGCGTTCGGCGCTGATCTTGGAGCAGCGGCGGCAGGGGGTCAGGTGGGGGTCGTCCTGCAGCGAAGGAGTCGTGAGCAGCCCGAGGTAGTCGAGGCCGTTGCCGTCGGCGACGGTTTGCGCCTGCTCGTAGGGGACTGGCTCCACGTTGGCCCAAGGCCCCTGCATTGCCCGCGCTTCCTGCGCCCACTTGCACCAATAGCAGGCTCGACAGGTGGGATCCCCCAGGCGTTCTGCTCGAGCGTGTAGTTGAAGCGGTAATGAGCCTGTACGGCGCAGCTCAGACACATTCGCGTCCGCTTATGCCCTTGACAAGGGCAGCGTGCGTGAGGCTTGCATCGTGGTACGTCGTCAGTCGCCGAGGCCGGACGGTTCTCAGTTGGTCGCATCTGGGCGAGATCCCGGACTTGCGGTAGCTCGCGGGAACCCGCCTACAGTGGGGCCGTGGGCGTACCCATCGTGCGGCTCTCGGCCGACGACCTGACCACCCTCGCCACAGACCGCGGCTCGGTACCGATGCAGATCGGCGCCGTGCTGCTCCTCGACGAAGAGCCCACGCCCACGGCTGCGGAGCTGGTGTCGGTCGTCGAGCAGCGGCTTTCCCGCCTCCCGCGCCTCCGGGAGCGGCTCCGCCGTCCGCCACCCGGTCTGGGGCGGCTGTTCTGGGAGGTCGCACCGGAGGATCAGTCCGGACCAGTCACCCTCGCAACGACGACTGCCGACGATGCTGGACTGGTCGACGCCGCGGCCGAGGACGTCGTTCGCCGACTGCCGCGCGACCGCCCGCTTTGGCGCGCCGTCGTGTATGCCGATGCGGCAGACCGCGCCCGCGCCGTGGTGGTGGTGATGCACCACGTGGTGGCCGACGGGATTGGGGGACTCGCGGTTCTGGCCGAGCTGGTCGACGGCGACTCGGCTCCCCCGGGGCCGGACGCCCCCGTGCCCACCGAGGCACCGACCCGCGCCGAACTCGCCCGCGACGCGTGGGAGCAGCGCTGGGCGGCGCTCCGCGCAATCCCCGCGACGGCGCATGGCCTGGCGGCCGGTCTCCGCGAGCTGGGTGGTCTCCCTCGGCAGGACGCCGATCCCACCAGCCTGTTGCAGCCCACCTCGTCGCGACGCCGGGTCGAACTCGTCGAGATGGACCTCACTCCGGTCGTGGCGGCCGCCCACGCCCAGGAGGCGACCGTCAACGACTTGCTCGCCGTCGCGGTGAGCGGAGCTCTGCGACGCGTGCTCGCCGAGCGCCGTGACCCCCTCGACGAGGTCGTGATCTCGGTACCGGTCTCCGGTCGGGCGGCGGCCTCCCCCAAGGAACTGGGCAACCAGGTGGGCGTGCTACCGCTCACTGTGCCCCTCACCGCTGACCCCGCAGCTCGGCTCGCCGCCGTACGCGAGCAGCGCGCTCGGCTCGGCACGTCCGCGCCCCGAGCCAGCTCGGGAGCCGTGCTCTCCGTCATGTTCCGGGGCCTCGCGGCCGTGGGAATCTTCGACTGGTTCATCAACCGCCAGCGGCTGGTGCACACCTTCCTCACGAACCTGCGGGGTCCGGCGCAACCGCTCACCCTGGCCGGTGGCCGCATCCGGCGCGTGGTGCCGATCGCACTCACACCGGGGAACGTCACCGTCTCATTCGCCGTGCTCTCCTACGCCGGGCGGCTGCTTGTGTCCGTGGTCTACGACCCCGACCACGTGCCGGACCACGCGCTGCTCCGCGACGCGCTCCAAGACGAGTTGACCGATCTGTGCGCCCCATAGTCCAGGTCGCCCCCTGACCTGCGATCTGTCCGGCGACCCGAGTCGCGGCAGGTTCGTCACGACTGCGCTCGTGTTTCGCCGGACTCCTGACAAACCACCCCAACGGGTGCATCGGCCCAGTCGGCGGGCACCTAGTCTCCGGGCAAGGCCTTAGGAGAACCGAACGGGGGATTTCTGGGACCCAGCGCCCCGTCGCTCATGCAGCCGGCGGGCGTGGACCATAGGGCCCGCCACGGCACGCACAGACCATGGCGGGCTCTGCCACGCGGTCACTAACTCGGCGTGGCCCCGTGGCCGCGCGCAGTCCTCGTGTCCGAGACGTAGGGCTCTGCGCCGTCCCCGACACGTGGGGTTCTGGTCCGACGTGCGCCGACGGCCCCGTGCTCCGGTGGGCGTCGCCGTGCATGGGGACTCCCCCGGTATGTGGCGGTGGTCTGCTCCGAGCTTCGCTCACGCCTAGACAGGAGTTGGCGTCGGTGGGATTCTCGAAGCAGAGCCTCGTCGCGTCCGCGACGGGCCGGGATGCGAAGCCACCCCTAGACCCCGGATCCTTCGCTTGAGACAAGCAGGGAACGGAGCTCTCAACAACGTTGTGGACCATCCTCGTCATTGTGGTCATCGCCGCGGTTGCGCTGTTCGTCTCTAGGCGTACGCGGCGGTCGTAGGTTGCCGACGGCGACGCGTTGCGCCGGTCGGTGGGCTCGGCACTTCTCCTGGTCGCGGTGTTCCTTACCTTCGGACTCCACATGTGTGGCTTGGTCGACGTCGTCAACGGCCCCCCGTACGGCGTGGAGTACCGCCAGGGCCCGACGGTGTTCTGGATCGTGAAGTGGATGGACCTCGGCCTCGTCGTACCCCTGTCGCTCCTGACCGCGGTTGGGGCGCTGCGGCGTGCACCGTGGGCGAGGTTGCTGGTCTACGCCCGCCGTGGTCGGCTGGGCCGCTCTGCTGGGGACCGGCGTGGCGGCCATGGGGCTGGTGACGGCGGTCAACAACGACCCGGCCGCAGGCCCCGGCCTGGCCGGCGGGTTCGTGGCCTTCGCGGTGGCGCTCCTGGCCCTCGCCGGCTGGCTGTTTCGTCGGCTCTTACACCAGAGCTGACGAGCCGGGCCCTTGGTCCCTGGCTCGGATGACCTTCTTCTCTGGCACCGCCCGAGCCGGTTCCTCCAGCATGGAAGAGAACCATGGAGCCGACGCCGAGGAAGGGAAATGTACGTACGATCCGACGAGCAGGCGACCTCCTCCCTGACCTGGAGGACTGGTCGTTGGCTGGTGGCGGCGACACCGGCGGTAGCCGCCGGGCTGCTCGCAGGCTGGCTGATCCCACGTGGTCCGGTCACCACCGGTGAGGCCGTCACCGCCGTGCTCGCTGCGATCCTGGTGGGCGCGGCCACCGGGTGGTGGACCCGGTCACGGTGGGCGATGCTGCTCGCGCCAGTGACGTTCATGCTGGTCTTCGAGCTGGCCCGGATGCGGGTCGACGGCCCGACCGTGGACGGCATCCGCGTCGACGGGATCTACGGCGTGATGGCACTGGTCGCCGGCCGCGGAATCGACGCCGTCCTCATCGTGCTGCCGATGATGGTGGGTGCGAGCTACGGTGCCGCCCTGGCCCGGCGCTATCGGACGCCCGACGCCGGACCACGCCAGCGGCGTCTGGTGCGACGCACTGCCCTGGGGATGGCTACCCTCGCCGTGGTCGCGCTGCTCGCGGGTCTGCTCCGTCCGGCGTCGACCGCCCCCATCGTCGGTGCCGACGGCAATCGGGTCCCTGGGAGCATCGCCGAGCTGGTCGACGTACCGGTCGGTGGGCACGACCAGTCGATCATGCTCCGTGGGGTCTCCGCCGAGGCGCCGGTGCTTCTGTTCCTCGAGGGCGGGCCGGGTGGGACCGGCATCGGCCGGATCCGGAACTCCGGGGAGGACCTGGAGCAGTCCTTCGTCGTGGCCACCTGGGACCAGCGTGGCACTGGGAAGTCCTACGACGCCCTCGAACCAACAGCGACGTTGACCCTGGACCAGATGGTGCAGGACACCCTCGCGGTCACCACCTACCTCCGCGAGCGCTTCGACAAGGACAAGATCTACCTGGTCGGCAGCTCCTGGGGCACCGTCATCGGCACCCTCGCGGCGCAGCGCTCCCCCGAGCTGTTCAGCGCCTACGTCGGCACCGGCCAGATGGTCGACCCGTTCGCCACCGACAAGCTGATGTACGCCGAGTCCATCGCCGACGCCGAAGCGCGAGGCGACAGCGGGACCGCCGACACGCTGCGGGCGATGGGCCCGCCGCCCTACGACGACACCCTGGACTATCCGGTCGCGATCGCGTCGAACCCCAAGTGGCTGAACTTCGACCACGGCGCCGACTACTCCGCCAGCTCGGAGTACCCGATGAGCCTGTTCGTCTCCGAGTACACCCTCATCGAGCAGTTGCGCGGCATGGCCGCGATCGCGGAGACCTACCACGTGCTGTACCCGCAGCTGGCCGACACCGACTTCCGGACCCAGGTGCCCCGCCTCGACGTGCCGGTCTATCTCGTCGAAGGACGCCACGAGGCCGCCGGCCGCGAAACCTTGGCCAAAGAGTGGTTCCAGGGTTTGTCAGCCCCGAGCAAGGAGTACCTCTACTTCGTCCATTCCGGTCACACGCCGCCCTATGACGAGCCCGGCCGGTTCGCCGACCTGATGCTCAAGGTGGTCGACTCGACCGGGGAGGCGTCGTCATGAGCCGGCTCCCACGTGGACCCGGGGGGCCAGCTCGGCGGACGGGGGTCGCCTTGGTGCTGGTGCTCTCGGGCTTGCTGCTCGCACCATGACCGCCGGCACACCCGAGGCGTACCTGAAGGTACGCGACACCGCGATGCACAAGCTCGGAGTCGGCACCACCCATGACATGACGTCGGTGATCACCGGGATCTTCCTGGCCTCCTGGCGGTTCCGCGGGTACACGATGCGGGAGAAGGTCGACCTCTGGCGCGGCCGGGCGTTCTCCCGCGGTTTCGGGTTGTGGGAGCAGCTCATCAGGATCGATCTCCGCAAGACCGTCCCCGCTCTGCAGATCCCGGTGTACTTCCTTGAAGGCAAGTACGACTACACCGCCGTCACCGCGCTGGCGCGGGACTACTTCGAGCAGCTGCAGGCTCCAGTGAAGGGCTTCTACGAGTTCGACAATCCGCGCACAGCCCCCCTCTTGGAACAGCCGCAAGACGCCCATCGCATCCTCGAATACGACGTGCTCACTGGCTCAACCACCCTGGCTGACCCGCGTTAGCCGCCGACGCCCGGGCGCATCGACGTTGAGGTGTGCCCCTGAATCGAATCCCAAGAGCATTCATCTCGGAGACCCCCGACTCTCCGAGCCTCTCAATCGCAGTTGGGGAAGGGAACCTGACCTCGTGACCTCTGGATTCGAGTCCACGTCACAGCCCGTCCCCGGATTCCCAACACAGCCCGACGGGTCCGCAGCCCCGGACGTCTGACCTCTGCGTCAAGGGCAAAGAGGTCGACCAATCCGACCTTCCGCCAGCTCTCTCCAGGCTTCGCTGATCTTCGCGACCGCCGTCGGATGCAGGCCCATCTGGAGGCAATGTCAGCAGACACCATGCTGACACCAACGCAAGAGCCGGGCCCGTGGTGACCCACAAAACCCGGCTTTGACCTGCGGTTTCTTCTTCGTAGCGGGGGCAGGATTTGAACCTGCGACCTCTGGGTTATGAGTGCCGTATCCGGCTCACCAGCCACCTCACATTCACCTCGACTGTGAGCAGGTGTGAGCGTAAAGTCGCAGGTCAAGCGCACATTCGGTTTCCGTGATTCTTCGCCAGCCTTCGCCAGCTTTCGGGGCAACGTTTGCGGACACTGTGCGGACACCGACATTTCCGAGCTCCTCGGGAGGCACCGATGGCGTGGATCAAGACCCGGGTCACCGACGACGGCGACAGCCGGTTCGTCGCCTGCTACCGCGACCCCGAAGGACGCCAACGCTCCGCCGGCACCTACTCCTCCCGGCGCGCCGCCGAACGCGCTGCCCACCGCGAGGAAGCCAAGGTCCGCGACGGCGCCTGGCATGACCACTCCGGGGGCCAGGGTCACCTTCGCCGAGTACGTCGAGACCGCCTGGCTGCCCTCCAAGCAGGTCGGGACCTCCACCCTGGCCGGGTACCGGTCCTACCTCGACAAGCACTTCATCCCCACCTTCGGAGACCGGCCGATGGGCAAGATCCTGCCTTCGGAGATCCAGCGCTGGGTCACCACCGCCAGCGCCACCGAGGACGGGACCGGCCTGTCGGCCGCGTCGGTGCGGAAGTACCACACCATGCTGCACTCGGTCTTCGAACGAGCCCCGCGCGACCGGGTGGTCACCTTCAACCCCTGCGTCCACACCGAGCTCCCCAAGGTCATCAGGAAGATGGCCAGGACCCTGACGCCCGAGGAGTTCGTCGCCATCCTCGCCTCCTTTCCGGCCCAGCATCGGTTGATGGTGGAGACCGGCATCGACACCGGGCTCCGGTGGGGTGAGCTGATCGCTCTCAAGCCACGTCACCTCGACCTCATCAAGCGCACCCTGAGCGTCGAGGAGACAGTCGTGGAGGTCTCGATCAAGAACTCCTCCACCGGCTCCCGGATGCTCACCAAGCCCTACCCCAAGGACAACGAGGCTCGCACCATGGGCCTCCCCGCCGAACTGGTCGACCAACTCGCCGACTGGATCACCGCTCGGCGCCTCGGTCCCGGTGACCTTCTGTTCGCGACCCGCGAGGGCACCCCCATCTCCAGGAACACCTTCCGCACCCGCATCTGGCTGCCCGCCGTACAAGCCTCCGGGATCGACTTCGCCGTCCGCGTCCACGACCTCCGCCACGCCCACGCCTCCTGGCTCCTCGCCGGCGGCTCCGACCTCAAGTCCGTCATGGACCGCATGGACCACGCCCAGATCACCACCACCCAGAAATACCTCCACGCACTCCCCGACGCCGACACCAAGAACCTCAACGCCCTTAGCCGCGTCCGCGGAAGGGAGCTCAAGTACGACGACGACGCAGATCCGGGAGCAGCCGACGAGACGGGTCAGGCAGACTGAAGCGCACATCTACGCTCTGATCCCGAACCCGGGCGGTGGCCGCCTGCCACCGCCGCCGGTCGTTGGGCGGCGATGGCACTGGCCGTCCGATGCCCTCTACCGCTTCGGTCCGAGGACCGGATCCACAGCCATCGCGACTTCGCTTTGCTGGACCCAACCCGTACGCTAGATTCATCTGTGACATCTACGGCATCTGTGACACCGCCAGGGGAACCCCACCATGCAGACCCTTCAGACCGCCAAGATCACCTCCCAGCAACTCGACGCGCTCGAGGAGTTCGCCCGCTCTGATGCTGGACCCGAGTTGCGTGACCTGCTGTTGAGCCTGAGTCGCTGCGTGCGCGCTGGAGACGAAGTCGTCATCGTTGATGGCGACAAGACGATCACCCCGAGCCAAGCCGCCGAGCGCCTCGATATGAGCCGTACCCATCTCTACAAGTTGCTCGATCGTGGCGAGATCCTCTCCCACCGTGTGGGTCGCGACCGTCGCATCCGCTTGAGCGATCTCATCGAGTTCGAGAAGCAGCACCAGCGCGATCGTCGCGAGCTTGCCGAGCGCTTCGCCCACCACCGCAAGACCGCTGCTGCCGCGAACGACGAGATCGCCGACCTGCTCTGAACATCCGGCCGAGTTGGCGATCCTCGTCGGCACCGTTCGGCAAGATGAGCACGTGCACAACCGTCGCGCTCGCCCCACGCTCCGCGTTCTCCAGGAGGATCTGACCTCTGATTGGGAGTCCGCGCAGCCACGACGCGCCCTGGCAGATGGGCACATCGCCGAGCTGCACCCGCTGAGCGAACTGCCCCATCCGATCATCGCCAAGGCCGTCGACTCGTTCAGCGACAGTGAGGCAGACGACAACTACGTCGGACCGATCGCCAGCGCCACCCGGTTGCGGCTCCTGGAGATCAAGAACTCGCAATGGCGAGGCGGCGTCTGGGAAGACCCCCAGTCACGAGTGTCCTGGCTGGTCGTCGCCGGGCTCGCCAAGGGCGCCACCGGGACCGTGACGACTTCTACAAGCGGATCGAACGCGAGGACGAGTCGGGGGATCCCACCCTGTGGCTCCCAACCGAACGAGACAAACGACTGCTCAAGCAGGAGACCGCGGCGCGCATCCGAACCGAGTGGGAGCTCGACGTGCAACGCCGCGTCCTAGAAGCCCTGCGCATGGTTCACACCGGCGGAACACACCGGATCAAGATCAGCCATCCGGTCCTGAAGCAGGGACCGTTCGCGCACATCGACCTGACTGTGGCCCCCGTCCGTGAGGACGGGTACGAGGCTGACGAAGTCGAGCTCGAGATCGTCCCGGAAGCCCGGTACGCCGGAAGCGCGCTGCTGTGGCAGCTCACGATCAGGGTCCTGATCTCCATCAATCCCCCAGAACAGGGCTGGGACCGCTACGGCAACACCTACTCCAATATCGGCGAGCCCGGTGCCTGGACGAAGAGAGTTGACGAACTCGACGCGCTCGTCGCTGACAACGAACTAGCGATCTCCGAACCCGGGGCCACCAGCCACTACACCCACCCACAGCACCTCGCCGGCCGAACCATCAACGGCGACGCGGTACGTGCCCTATGCGGCGCCTACTTCGTACCCACCCAGGACCACGAATCACTGCCCGAATGCCCACCGTGCGCGGAACGGCTGGCCGAGCTCCCCCAATGACGGGACGACACCCGGACCGGGATCACTCAGAAAGTGAGCCCGATGCCCCACCAGCCCACTGAGAGCAGAATGTGTCCAGGATGCGAGCGCGAACGATGACTAGTGTCGCGCGTCAAGCGTAGTACGTCGGTGGAATCGCTACGGTGCTGCGAAGGGTCGGTGCCTCGCCTTCCAACCGTGCCAGCCCGGCCGTCGGGTCATGGTGATGTCACCGGCGCGATGTTCTGGTTGCGCCGGAAGAGGTTGGTCGGGTCGTACCTGCCTTTGAGAATTGCGAGCCGGTCGGCGTTGCGGCCGTAGCAGGCGCGGGCCGCCTGCGGGCCCTCGTCCATCTGGAAGTTGGCGTAGCAGCCCGGGATCGCATAGGGGCGCAGGGCGTCGCGGAAGCCGGTCGACCAGTCCCGCAGCACGTCCTGGTAGCCGGGGTAAGGGGCGACTGCGGCAACCATCTGCGCGAAGGCGGCGTCGCGCCACGGCCACGCGGTGTCTCCGCGGTCGGCTCGCGCGGCGGCGCCATCGAGCGGGTACAGGTGGGTCTGGCACAGCGGCGTCGGCTGGGACGCGCCGAATCGCTCGTACTGCATGGCGGCGGAGTCGGGCAGGTCCTCGAACAGCAGCCCGGTCAGGTGCGCGTACTTGCCGGCTGACGCGCCGTCGTCGAACGCCGACTGAAGCGCGGGGTACGGCAGCGTTCCGACGCCGTCGACCAGCGGCCGCTCCGCACGGAACACCGACAGCGCATGCTCGGAGCGGTCCTCAGATGCGGTGTTGCACCACACCAACGCGCAGGCCGGGCGAAGCCGCAGCTCGTCTGGGAAGCGCTCGTCCGGCGGGATCGTCAGCAGGGCGAGGAAGGCGTAGATGTCGTCGGCCTGCTGCGGCATCCAGTCCCGGTAGAGGCGGACCAGGCGCTCGGTGCGCTCCAGGGGGAACAGCATCGGCCCGCCGGTCACGACCGAGATCGGGTGCAGCCGCATCCGCAGCTCGGTCACCACGCCGAGGTTCCCGCCGCCGCCGGTCAGGGCCCACAGCAGGTCCTCATCGCCGTCCTCACCGGCGCGGACCAAGGTGCCGTCGGCGAGGACGACCTCCGCGCCGACCAGGTTGTCCACGGCGAGTCCGTGCTTGCGGGTGAGGTAGCTGATCCCTCCTGCGAGGGTGAAACCAGCCACGCCCACCGAGGAGACCGTGGCGGTGGTGGTGGCCAGCCCGGCGGCGTGCGTGGCCCGGTCGACCTGCCCAGCCCGCGCGCCGCCCCCGATCGCCGCAACTCGGCGCTCGGGGTCCACCCGGACGTGGTCGATGGCACGCAGGTCGATGACCACCCCGCCCTCGACGGTGCCGTGTCCGGCGGTGCTGTGGCCGCCGGCGCGGACGGCCAGCGGCAGTCCCTGCCGGACCACGAACCGGACGGTTTCGGCGACGTCCTCGGAGTTGACACATCGGACGATGGCCGCGGGCCGGCACTCCCGATCGCGGTTGGCGATGGCCCGGACCTCGTCGTACCGCGCGTCACCGGGTCCGATCACCTCGCCGCGAACTCGTGCGCTGAGTGCAGTGGTGATGTCAGTGGAGATGGTCATGGCTGCCTTCTCTGGGTTGGTGCAGACGGACGACTCCAACCTGACCCGGCCGCGCGGTCACGGCATCGGGAGGAACCCTCAATGGGTGGAGTGCAGCTCGGCGCCGTGGCGGACGACGTAGGCCGCGGCCTCCGCCCGGTTGCGCAGGCCCAGCTTGAACAGCACGTTGCGGACGTGGCGCTCGACGGTCTTGCGGGACAGGAACAGCCGTTCGGCCAGCTCTCGGTTGGACAGTCCCTCGCCGAGCAGCTCGAGTACCTCTCGCTCACGCTGGGTGAGTTCGCCGAGACCCACGGGTCCCCCGCGAGCAGCGGCCACGCCGAGCTCGCGGAGCCGGGCCGCGGCCTGGTCGGCGTCGCGAGCAGCGCCGAGCGACTCGAAGGCCGCCAAGGCGGCGCGTGCCTCTGCGACGGCGTCCTCGTCGGTGACGATGCCCGCCATTGCCAAGCGTGTGCGGGCAGCCTCCAGCGGAAGACCGAGACGGAGGAACAGGCTGAGGGCCAGCTCGAGTGACCTGAGATCGCGACGCACGCACCCGGCTGCCCGGAGCGCCCGCGCCTGCAGCTGGGCGCAGCCCGTCCTCGCGGCCAGCTCCGAGAGATGCCGAACCGCCTCGTCGGACTCGGGAGCCTCGGACATGTTCGCCAGTAGCTCCCACAGGACACCCTCCTCCAGGCAGGCAGCCAGCCCAGGGCGGTACGAGCCGACGAGCTCGGCTCCTCCCTCGTCCAGGACGCGCAGCCGCCGACGTGCGGTCCTCCTCACTCCGTCCAGGTCGCCTCGGGCGGCCGACAGCGCAGCGAGCACCACGCTGCTGGTCTCGAAGTCCTCGAAGCCCTCCAGCAGCCGTTCGGCCTCCTCGAACCGCCCTTGGGCAAGGCGCAACTCAGCAAGCTGCCCGGCCGCCTCAGCGCACACGGCCGGCTCGGCAGAGGCGCCGATGTCCAGGGCCGCCCGCAGCTCGCGCTCCGCCCCCTCCCAGTCCCCCGAAGCGAACAGGATCGCGCCGAGGTAGGTGCGGCAGGTGGTGTAGAGGTGTGGGTTGCCGCAACGCTGCTCGAAGTCGTCCGCCGCCCGAATCCACTGCCTCGCGTGGTCGAGCTCGGCGGTCTGGGCACAGGCGCTGATCAGGTTGCAGCTGGTGTACACGACGGTGTGTGGCCGCCCCGACTCGCCAGCCAGCGCAGCCGCCATCGCCTCATCGAGCAGCCGGATGCCCTCCTCGCCCCGCCCCTGCCGAACCAGCGATGCCCCCCACTGGCTGAGCGCACACAGCTCCAGATCGGTGTCCCCGAACCGAACCGCGACCTCCCGGGCCTCGACTGCCCATCGCTCGGCAGTGACCGGGTCGGCGCTGTCGTGCGCACGCAGCAGCAGCACCCACCCCTCCAGCGGTGCGAGGCCCGCCTCCGAGACCACCCGGGCGGCCCTGGCCAGCCAGCCCCTGGCGACGGCAGTGTTGCCCAGGCTCACCCGGTAGACCAGGTACAAACCGACGGCCGCCATGGCGCCGCCGGCCGGGTCTCCCCGATGTTGAAACCCGGCGTACGCCCGTTCCTGGCAGCGGATCGCCTGATCCGTCTCTCCCAGCCACCACAGCACATCACCCAGACCAGCCAGCGACTCTGGCGTCGGGTCGCCCGCGACAAGCACCTCAAATGCGCTGCGCGCCGCGGCCCAATCGCCCGCAGCAACGGCAACCTGCGCAGCCTCGACGAACTGCTCCGGCTCCGTGGCCATGACTTTCACAGTACGGCGACACCTGAGCGGAGAACAGCCAGCGTCATGCTGTCCTGGTCCGCCCGATGCTTCTTGAGATGTGACGAACCTGAGTCCGCCAGCCGCAGGGCCGTAGTAGCGCGCAGTCGTGAGCAACAGCGGCTCCGTCCACCAGTCGCACATCGCGTTCTCTGTCCCATACCGTCGAGCCGCCACAGGTCTCGGCGCGTGCCCGCGATCGCGGTAATCTCGGCAGAGTGGATCCGCTCTCTGGGTCTGTCGGGGCCGAACAGTTGCGCGCGGCTGAGGTCATCGGGACTCTGTGTCTTGCCACAGATCTGGGGATGGGGTTCCCCTTCGAGCACGGCTTGGTGACAACCGTGATCGCGATGCGGCTCGCGGATCGACTCGGCGTCGATCATGAGACGGCCGTGCAGACCTTCTACGGCAGTCTGCTCTCTCACGCGGGTTGCACGACCGATGCGCACCTGGCGGCGGAGGTGTTCGGGGGGTCGTTGACAGAGCACCTCAACCCGGTGATGTACGGGGACAGTCGCGGGGTGATGGCTGGGCTGATCCGGGCTCTTCCCGACCCTCTCGCCACTGGGCCGGCTCGCGCGGTGCAGGTCGCTCAGCGTCTGCCCCGGATGGTGCGGTTGTCGCGCCCGGCGATCACGGCCAACTGCGAGGTGGCGGGCATGCTCGCCGAACAGACGGGCGCCCCGGCGGGCGTGGTCCCGACCCTGGCGTACCTGGCAGAGCGCTGGGACGGCAGGGGCGCGCTGCGGCGGGCGGCGGCAGACGAGATCCCGCTGTCGATCCGGATCGTGCATGTGGCGGTCGACGCGGCCCTGCAGCGCCATCTGGTGGGCGAAAGAGACACCGCGGTCGTCATCCGTGAGCACGCGGGCAGGGGCCTGGACCCGGACGTAGCACGGTGTCTGATCGCGGAGGCGCCCGAGGTGCTGAGTCTTGCGGACGGTTCGGCGTGGCACCAGGCGCTTGCGGTTGAGCCGCGGCCATGCGTGACGTTGACCGACCAAGGGATCGATCGCGCGCTGGCCGCCATGGGTCGCTTTGCCGACCTGATCTGTCCCTACCACTCCGGGCACTCCAGCGGGGTCGCGGAGCTGGCAGGGGCCGCGGCCGCAGGCTGTGGGATGGGTGCAGCGGACGTCGAGGCCACCACACGGGCCGGCTGGGTCCACGACGTGGGCCGGGCGGCGGTGAGCGCGAGCACGTGGGGGAAGGCGGGGCCGCTGAGCGCGGATGAATGGGAGCAGGTGCGTCTGCATCCCTACCGCACCGAGCGGGTCCTCTCGCGTGCCGTCTTCTGGAGGGACCTCAAGCCGTTAGCCGGTGCTCATCACGAGCGGCTGGACCGGTCCGGCTACCACCGCGGCATGTCGGCTGCTGAACTGGCGATGCCGGCCCGGGTGCTGGCCGCAGCGGACATGTTCCACACCAAGTGCGAGAGCCGTCCGCACCGGCCAGCGATGTCGGCCAGCGAGGCGGCAGTTGCTCTGGCGGCCGAAGCCAGGTCCGGTCGACTGGATCCTTATGCCGTCGCCGCCGTGGTCGAAGCGGCCGGGCAGCCGGTACCCGACATGGGCAACCCGCACGGGCTCACCGACCGTGAGCGTCAGGTGCTGGCCCTGCTGGCCCGCGGCCGACCGACCAAACAGGTCGCCAAGTTGCTCGGCATCTCGGTGAAGACGGCGGACCGCCACGTGCAGAACACCTACGCCAAGATCGGCGTCTCGTCCCGCGCGGCGGCCACGATGTTCGCGATGGAGCACGGCCTGGTGGCATGGGGAGATTTCCCGATGGAGGAGGCGACCGGCCAACCGTAGGTTCGATGGGTAGCACGTGATCGGCCGCCGAGATCGGCTCGGCGGCGTATCGAAGGAGACCGACCATGCCCACCGCGTCCGTCAACGGCATCGACCTGGCCTACATCGAACAAGGGCGCGGCCAGCCCGTGGTCTTCGTCCACGGCGGCAGCGGCGACTCCCGCGTCTGGGACCAGCAGATGGACACCTTCGCCACCAGCTACCGAGCGATCGCGCTGAGCTGCCGCGGCTACTGGCCGAACGTCAAACTGCGTCCAGGGGAACCAGTAACCCTCCAGACCCATGTGGACGACCTCGCGGATGTCCTCCGCGCACTCAATGCTGGACCGGTACACCTGGTCGGCCACTCCTCACCCGGCGGGTTCGGCAGCCTCCTCCTCGCCGCCCAACAGCCGGGCCTGCTGCGCACCCTCGTGCTCCTCGAACCCCCAGTCTTCCCCTTGCTTGGCGTCAACATCCCGCCCCGACCCGTCGACCTCGTGAAGCTGCTGGTCCGACACCCGCATGCTGGCATCGCCTTCATCAAGTTCGGCGCCCAGGGCGTACGGCCGGCCATGAGAGCGTTCGAGCGCGGCGACGATGCTGAGGGGCTGCGCATCTTCATGGCCGCCAACACGAGCGCCGCGGCCGTGGACGAGATCCCCGCCGCGGTGTTCGACCGGCTCCTCGAGAACGTCGGCCCACTCAAGGCTCAGATGAAAGCTGGATTTCCCACTTTCACAGCAGCGGACGCCAGCGCCATCGGAGTCCCGACGCTGCTCGTTTCGGGCGCGCACTCACCAGCACACCTGAAGGCCGTCATCCAACGCCTGGCCACACTCATCCCCCGAGTCGAACGGCTGACCATCCCCGGGGCCACCCACAACATGTTCAACAGCCACCCGGCGGAGTTCAACGCTGGAGTGCTGGAGTTCATCCAGCGGCACAGTCACAGCAGGTTGAGGGCGAGGTCCCTTCCGATCCGTGGTGCAGCCGTTGGTAGCGGGATGGGTCGTCAACCCTGGGCCGTGGAGGGGAAGTGAAGGGCGAGCCGTCGCCGACCCACGGCACCATCGCGTCCCAGGCAAGCAAGGCCGCGATGACTGGCTGGCGGGGCACCCGTAGGACCGTCGCGCGGCCTGGGCGGGCGAGCAGGCGAAGATCGACACCGCCCGGAAGGAGGGATTGCCTTGCTCGTCGAACGAGCCGTTGACGATCACGGGCCCTGGCGCACCCGCTCGGCTCGGTTGGCGACGTGGCAGTGCTCCGGTCAGCTTGCGGTCAGGAAGTCGACGAGGGCGGGGTTGACCAGGTCGGGTTGTTCGGCTTGGGGGTAGTGTCCGGCTTCGGGGACCATCAGGACCGATCCGCCCAGTCGGTCGGCGACATGGTGGGCCTCGTCTGGGGGGTCGGGGAAGTCGGGGTCGGATGCACCCATGATCACCAGCGTCCTCGCCTTGACCTGGTCGAGGCGCTCTTCGGCGGGGGCATGACTGGTGCGGGTGGTCCGGCTAAAGGCGCGCCTGTGGCCGGGGCGCCTCAGGCTGGCGGCGATGGCTGCAAGGTGTTCCTGGAAGTCGGTGGGGCGATGGTGAGGCGACAGGTGGGGCAGATAGGAGGTCCACTCCGACCTTGCCCACGGGCCACTCATCGCGAGCTTGAACACGACCCCGAGCAGCGGGTTCATCGGAACAGTGCGGACGAAAGGGCCGATCAAGACGAGCCCGCTCCGGCGCTGATCACCACCGCGACACCGATACGGGGCATGCGAGCGCGCTTCACGAGCCCTCCGCCGGGCTGTGTGACGCTTGGACCGGTCGAGGCTGGAGCAGCCGCGAACCTTGTGCATAGACCAGCACGTGGTAGGCGACCGACAGCACCGCCAGCCCGACGCCGAGACCGTGCTGTCCGACTGCGTACAAGCCAGCAGCCGCCAGCCCACTGATGACGAGCTCCTCGATGAGTCGGAGACCTTCTCCAGCCCGGCCCAGCTGGTGGAAGTCGACCACTCCCCAGATCCCGAACCCAACCGCGGGCGCTCCGATCATCAGCATCGCCCGGGTGGCAGGTGAGGACCCGGTCTCGTAGCCCCACCAGGCGAGACCCGCCACGACCCAGCACTCCATCAGCACCCGGAGCGTGAGGGTGAACAATGCGGTGGGTCTCATGCCTGGCTCACTTCGGCCTGCTGGCGGAGCTCGGGGTCGATCTGGATGCCGTACCCGAGGATCAGGATGAGGGCGATCGCCGCTGAGGACACCACGCGGTAGGAGGCTCGCCACCTCCCCGACAGTGCGGGCTCGATCGACCAGAACGTGTACGGGCCGACGATGCCGAACGCGACAACGTTCAACAGGTCTGCGGCGAAGTGGACCACGATGGCGACCCACAGCGATCCGCTGACCAGGTAGGCCAGCACGAACAATGCCCCGCCGACGGTCCAGCTGGCCACCTGGGCCAAATCTGCGCGGTTGGTCACCAGGTGGATCGCGGTGAACACCAGGATCGAGGTGACGGCTACTACCCCCCATCCGAACCTGAGCAGGTTCAGCGCTATGTAGCCGCGGAACAGCATCTCCTCCTGCAGCGCGACCACGAACAGCAGGAGGGTGAGCAGCATGCCGCCGGTCACGTCCAGCCCCGTCCTCTCGGGGCGGCTTCGTCGGGTGATCTCCCCACGCCCCGCGGCCCGGAGACTGATCAGGTAGATGGCTGCCAGGGCAGCCATCGCCAGCACAGATGATGCGGCTAGGGCGAGATCGACACCGTCCAGACCGAGACCGAGGGCGCTCAATGGGCGTTGGTCCAACACGAGAACCATCGCCAGCACCAGGCCGAGGACCACAAGGTTGGTGAGCAGACCGATGAGGGCGACGGTCCGCTCGGTGCGGGCGGCCATGTCCTTGTGGTTCGTGCCAAGTAGAGCGCCTCCGCCAGGGCGACGCGCAGCCAGGGACCAGCCGTGCTCATCGGGCCGTCTCTCGCCTCCTGTCGGTCCCGGCGCGCACCATGAGCAGCGCGAGCCAGGCGCAACCCACGGCCATCAGCACGCCGTGCGCGACCCGCAGGTCCTGGGTCCCTGTGAACTGCGGGATGTAAAGAACCAGGGCAACAGCCAACGGCACCCCTGCCCACCGCGAGCCTCCAGCGGGCGCAGCCCAGACTGCCAGCGCAGCAAGCACGCCAGCTGCTGCCAGGAGCAGCAGTCCAACGACGATGAACCAGATGCCGGCCCCCCAGCGGATCCCCGAGGCCAACGTGTCCAACAGGTGGGGGTCGTGGCGGTCCAACGCTGCGCGGCCGACGGCATGGAGGCCGAAGACCTCCGCGCCGTAGTAGGGCAGGGTGAGGCCCACTCCCATCCAGCCGAGCACAACGGCACCCCGGGCACGATGGACGCCCCGGGTGTCTTGCAGGTGCAGCGACAACCCGTAGAGGCCGAGGGCAAGCAGGACGAAAGCGATGATCGCGATCGAGTGCGCCACCAGCCACCACGGCGACGCGAACGCCGCGGCCCCATCAAGCCCGGTCTCGTCGGAGAAGGGCCGCAAGGCCGGATACAGCACGAAGCCCAACCCGGCTAGCACCAGACCAGCGGCGAACCCCCGGGGCGGATACTTGTCGATCGGAGACTGAGTGTCAGGCACTTGTGCCGACCGAAGGCTCATCTGGGTCTCCTTCCTTCCGCGCCCAGGTCCGCTCGTGGCGACCGAGCGGCCGCTCGGTGAGCATCACGATGGGCCGCAGGGGTCCACTGCGGCCTGGTGGCCCAGCGCGACCTCCGGCCCCGGCGTTGGCACGGCGACCAGCCCATGAGGACAATCCCGACCTCGGCGCTGCAGCTACTAGAAACACGCCAGTCACGCTACGCTACGTAGCGTTGCGTTTCAAGAGAATCTGGTCGACCCCCGGCCAACAGAGTGAGTTAGGTTCCCAGACTATGAGCACGGACGGCGACACCACCACTGGGTCAAAGGGGACGCGCGCCGCGCACGTCGAGACCGCAGTGATGCAAGCCACCCGCGAGATCTTGGCCGAGGGCGGCGTCAAGGCGCTGACCGTGGAAGGTGTGGCGCGCCGCTCCGCGGTCGCGAAGACCACGATCTATCGCCGATGGCGTTCCAAGGAGGACCTGGCACTTGCCGTCGTGTTGGAGATGACACGGTCCGTGGTCGCCACCCCTCCCGGCGACGACACCCGCAGCTCCCTGGTCGACCTCCTGGACGGCGCCGTGACCATCTTGCGGACCACCCCCATGGGGCGGGTCATGCGCGGACTCGCCTCAGACCTCGCGACCGATCCCGCACTGCAGGAAGCCTATGAGCACCAGGTGATCTCGCTGCGTCAAGCCCGGCTCGCAGAACTCGTAGACCGAGGGATCTCCCGCGGAGAACTGGCCCGCGACTGCGATGTGGATCTTCTCCACGACCTGCTCTTCGGACCCGTCTACTACCGGCTGCTGATGGGTGACGGAACCTTGGCCGAAGACTTCGCCTCCCACATCGTCGACACGATCCTCCCCGGCTTTCGACCCACCTGACAAGTGCTCCCACATGCACGTCAAGGGACTCTCCGAGCAGCGCTGACCTCTGGGTCAACGGCGGGGAGGTCAGCGTCACATTCGCCCAAAACGCCCAAAGTGGGGCGGGCAATCTGGTCATCGCTGCTGACATTCTGCTGACACTGCGCCGGAGCAACACCAGAAGCCCTTCCCCGGATCACTCCAGAAAGGGCCTCTGACCTGCGGTTTCTTCTTGGTAGCGGGGGCAGGATTTGAACCTGCGACCTCTGGGTTATGAGTGCCGCACTACCTATCCAAGTGCCTCACCTTCCACCTCACACCCGGTCGACATGTGAGCCACTGCGAGGCTAAAGTCGCAGGTCAGCCTCACGGTGAGTTTCCGCTGACCTTCGCCAGCCTTCGCTGACCTTCGGGACACCGTTTGCGGACACTGTGCGGACATCAGGATTGTCAAGTCCCCTAGTACGACAGTCGTAGATCGTTACCGGGGCGCCAGGTGTGGCGTGTGAGCTCGGTTGGTCGGTACGGCGTGTCATCGGGTGTGGGTGCGGCCACCGCGTCAGCATCGGTTGTTTGTGAGGACAAAAGACGCCGCGGCGGTGGCCGCGGCACACAGCGTATCTGTTGATCGGTGGCAGCGATCGTTCTCCGAGGTGGTCGATCTGATCGCGCCGCGGTTCGCCCGCCACGAGCCGTTGCGGCATGCCGCCGGGCTGATCGAGGGCATGGTGTCGGGGCTGGACCGCAAGAACTGCTGGACGATCGCCGAGCACCGTGGCCAGCAGAGCCCGCATGGGTTGCAGCATCTGCTGTCGCGGGCGAAGTGGGACGCCGACGCGGTCCGTGACGATCTGCGCCGCTATGTGGTCGACCATTTCGGCGACCCGGATGCGGTCCTTGTGCTCGACGAGACCGGCGACCTGAAGAAGGGCAGCCACAGTGTGGGGGTGCAACGCCAGTACACCGGCACCGCTGGGCGGATCGAGAACGCCCAGGTCGCGGTCTACCTGACCTACGCCGCACCGGCCGGGCACGCGTTGATCGACCGGGCGCTGTATCTGCCCAAGTCGTGGACCGACGACCGTGACCGGTGCGCCGCGGCCGGTGTGCCGGACGAAACGCAGTTCGCGACCAAGCCGGCGTTGGCCGCGGCGATGGTCACCCGTGCCGTGCAGGCGGAAGTGCCGTGTGCGTGGGTGGCCGGTGACGAGGTCTACGGCGCCGACCCCACACTGCGCAAGACCATCCGCAGACACGGCTTGGGCTATGTGCTGCAGGTCGCGGCCAACCGGCAGGTGTCTACCGGAGCCGGCCCGGTCCGGGTCGACCAACTCCCCGACCTGATCCCACCCGAGGCGTGGCAGCGCTACTCCGCAGGCGCCGGAAGCAAGGGCCACCGCTGGTACTCGTGGGCGTGGTTCGCCATCGAACCCGAAGACGACGCCGACACCGGGATCCAACATGTGCTGATCCGCCGCAACGACTCCACCGGGGAGCTGGCCTACCACCGCTGCTACAGCCCCCGCCCGGTCCCCCTGCAGACACTGGTTCGGGTGGCCGGGCAGCGGTGGCGGATCGAGGAGTCCTTCCAAGCCGCCAAGACCCTGACAGGACTGGACCAGCACCAGGTCCGACGCTGGACCTCCTGGCACCGCTGGACCACCCTGGCCATGCTCGCCCACGCGTTCCTCGCCGTCGCCACAGCCACCGAACGACGCCACGTCCCCACACCACAAGGGCTCATCGAGCTCACCGTCAACGAGTTCCGGCGGCTCTTCGACGCCCTGCTCCTCCACGCCCGACATCCCCTCACCAGCCTGCTGGCCTGGTCACAATGGCGACGACGACATCAACACCGCGCCCGCGAATGCCACTACAGACGACGAGAGAACCAATGATCACGAACTACGGCTGTCGTACTAGGAGGCGCCGATGGCGTGGATCAAGACCCGGGTCACCGACGACAGCGACAAACGGTTCGTCGGCTGCTACCGCGACCCCGAAGGCCGCACCCGCTCCGCCGGCACCTACTCCTCCAAACGGGCCGCCGAACGCGCCGCCCACCGCGAAGAAGCCAAAGTCAGAGAACGGGCGTGGCACGACCACTCCCGCGGACAGGTCACCTTCGCCGACTACGTCGAGACCGTCTGGCTGCCGTCCAAGCAGGTCGAGACGTCCACCCTGGCCGCGTACCGGTCCTACCTCGACAAACACTTCATCCCGGTCTTCGGACGTCGGCCGATGGGCAACATCCTCCCCTCGGAGATCCAACGCTGGGTCACCACCGCCACCGACAACGGACTCTCCGCCGCGTCGGTGCGCAAGTACCACACCATGCTGCACTCGATCTTCGAACGAGCCCTCACCGACCGGGTGATCACCTTCAGTCCCTGCGAAGCCACCGAGCTGCCCAAGGTGATCAAGAAGAGCAGCCGCACTCTCACCCCCGCCGAGTACGACGCGATCCTCGCCGCCCTGCCGACTCAGCATCGGCTGATGATCGAGACCGCCATCGACACCGGCCTTCGATGGGGCGAGCTCGTCGCCCTCAAACCCCGCCACCTCGATCTCTCGGCAGGGAAGCTGACGGTGGAGGAGACCATCGTCGAGGTCTCCATCAAGAACTCCCCCACCGGCGCCCGTTATCACCAAGCCCTACCCCAAAGACAACGAACCCCGCACCATGGCCCTGCCCCACGAGCTCGTCGCCCAGCTCGCCGACTGGATCAACCAACGTCGGCTCGGGCCGGGTGACCTGTTGTTCGCCACCCGCGACGGCACCCCCATCTCCCGGAACACGTTCCGCACTAGGGTGTGGCGACCCGCCGTCGCCGCTTCGGGGGTCGACTTCGAGGTCCGCGTCCACGACCTCCGCCACGCCCACGCCTCCTGGCTCCTCTCCGGCGGCTCCGACATCAAATCCGTCATGGACCGCATGGGCCACGCCCGAATCACCACCACCCAGAAATACCTCCACACCCTCCCCGACGCCGACCACAAAAACCTCACCGCCCTCCACCGCATCCGCAACACCGCACCCGAGCCGCAACGGCAGACCGCCGGGTAGCACGCGGATGAGGCCCCATCACGGAGAGCAGCGAGTCAGCCTCATGACATGGCCACGTGGTGGCACCGACCCTCCGTCTCCCTCAACCACGAACTGCCCGCACTTTTGTGCCCCTTCAAGCGCATGAGCGGATCCGAATCGACAAAAGAAGCCCACCGTGACGCCAGCGGCCAATATCTGAGTGGGCGGGTGGGGACTGCTCCTGGGACTACCAACTCCCGGCCAGCTACGACGCCGAAGGCTTCACCGGGTGTGAACCCCACTTCGGTCGCCTCCCCGCACCGCCACGCCCGCGGGGTTGCTCGGCGACGCGGAGCCTGAGTCCGCTGAGTACGCTTGCTCGCGGTCCTCAAGGCGGGCACTTTGGCCGGTCCTGGAATCGACATGCTGCGTGGCCTGCAGACCGCGTCGCTTCAGCCGTGGTTCTACTTGTCATCGGTATCATGCCCGACGTGGTTGGTCGCTTCCTCGCCCACAGGCATGGCGGCCCACGGTGTGGGCCGTCATCGCGAGAATACGATGAATCGAAATCCCTTTTCGCGCTGAGAGAACCCGGATGGCTGGGACAGTGCTTCCGAGTTGGCGCGACGAGCAGGCGAAGCGGGCGGTGGCAACGCCTGACGTGTTTCGAGGAGCAACCACGCCGGGGGTGAGGTACGCCCCCTGACAGCCGAATGTCGATGACCGGACCCGTGAGACGCCTGCCGTAGGGTCGCGTGGTGTCCATTGCAGACAAGACGAGAGTGAGTCGCCTGAGGATACGGGTGGATCGGCTGATCTATACGACGATCACCTGCTGTCGGTTCTGATCATTTACGACGGCTGGGAGAAGCTGCGGTTCGGGGGAGTAGCGGCCGTCATCCTCGGACCCATTTTTGCGATCTTCCTCAGCCACGTCTTCGGCGCCGTGCTCGGAGTACGTGTGGGCCTGGGGCGTTCGCTGAGCCAGCACGAGCGCCGTACCGTGTTCCTCGAAGAGTGCCGGTTTCTGCTCATCACCGTCCCGCCGATGATGATACTGGTGGTGCTCACCATCGCCGGAGTCTCCTACGGGCGGACCATCCAGGTCATCGTGTTGTCCGGTGTGCTGTCGCTCGGCTTTTTGGGGCGCCGCTGCAGGACGCCGCGCTGGCTTGACTGGTTGGCCGCTCGTGGCCTCGGCTACCTTCGGTTTGTTCGTCGGGGCCCTTATCTTGGTACTGCAAGCGCTGCTCCAGCCCGGCCGCAACCCCTTCCATCCGTGACGGATCAGCCCGTGATTCACGGGGTTCTTGTGGCTCGTGACGATGCTGTCACTCGCGCCTGTCATCGCCGAAACGATGTCCCGATCAGGGCACCCCAGATGGTTCGCCGCGTGCCGCGACGTGACCGACGTTCGCTCACTGGCTCAGATTCACAGGCGGAAGATGACCTGTTCCGACCAGAGTGGCTGACCGGGCCAATCGCTAGGAGCTGTAGCGGACCGTCACCTTGTCAATGTGCCCGTTGAACGAGAACGGTGCTCGGTCGTAGTAGTCCAGGGACACCGGGGAGCCCAGGCAGGTGCCGATGTCGAGACAGTCGTTGGCGGTGAAGAGCAGGGGTGCGCTGACTGGGACCTGGCCCGACGCGACCAGCTCGTCGTCGACTGTCATGGTGATGTCGAGTGGGCCGCCGGGACGGGCTTCGGCGAAGGCCGTTTCCACCTGGATCTGTACCGGACCAGGCGCCAGCCGCTGCTCGGATCGGATTTTGGTCTTCATCACGATGAAGAGGTTGTACTCGTAGCAGAGGTAGCCGTTGTCGAGGTAGCAGGTCAGCCCGCCGCCCGCGCCGCCCAGCGCATACAGCACGCCGTCGGCGTTCTTGGGTACGTCAGCCTCGATCAGCACCGTGTTGGCGCGCTTGCCCAGCCCCGGCGCGCAGAACTCCGGCATCCGAGTGATGTCTCCGGTGAACTCCCACTCCCGGTAGGGCGTGGAGATCATCAGCTCCGGATGTAGGACGAAGGCCCACAGGCCGCCGCCGACGGGGTAGACGCTGTTCCTGGCGGCCTCGATCGCGAAGGTCTCCCGCAGCTGGGCGAGCTTGTCGGGCATCTCGGCCGCCAGGTCGTGGGCTTGCGTCCAGTCGCGCTCGAGGTCGTAAAGCTCCCAGGTGTCCTGGTCAGGAGTCCACTCTTGGATGCCGGCTGGTAGGCCGGGGACCCAGGGGGCACGAGGACCGAAGGCCGACGCCATCCACCCGTCGTGGTAGATCGCCCGGCTGCCCATGATCTCGAAGTACTGCGTACGCAACCGACCCGCAGCATCCGGGTCATCGAAGGTATAGGCGAAGCTGACGCCGTCGATCGGGTCCTGTGGGATGCCGTTGACTACCCTGGGTGCCGTGATGCCGACGACCTCGTAGATCGTGGGCACGAGGTCGTTGCAGTGATGGAACTGAGTGCGAGGCGTTGAGTCCGGGTTGATCTTCGCCGGCCATCGGACGACCATCGGGTTGCGGGTGCCGCCGAGGTGCGAGGCGAGCAGTTTCATGCCCTTATACGGCGCGCTGCCGGCCCACGCCCAACCGGCGTGGTACTGGTTGTCAGTCTTGGGCGAGCCGAGCACGTCGAGCCCACCCATCTCGTCCAGCGCCGCGATGTGCATGTCGATCGTGGTCGGGATCCCATTCTGCGCGAGCAGCTCGCTGATCGTGCCGTTCTGCCCCTCACCGGACGACCCATTGTCACCCCAGATGTAGAACACGAGCGTGTTGTCGCCATACCCCAGGCTCTCCACCTCGTCCATCAGCCGACCGACTTGGACGTCCACGTGCTCGGCGAACCCCGCAGCAACCTCCATCAGCCGGCGCTGGAACGGCCGTTCATCCTCGGGGATGTCCTCCCACGCAGGCAGCGACGGATCCCGCGGAGTGAGCTCCGCATCCGGCGGGATCCACCCCTGCTCCTTCGCCCGGACAAAGACCCGCTCCCGGTAGGCGTCCCAGCCGTCGTCGAACTTGCCGGCGTACTTGTCCGCCCACTCCTTCATCACATGGTGCGGGCCATGCAGGCAGCCGCTCGCCCAATACATGTAGAACGGCTTATCCGGCTGCATCGCCTTGTGCCGGTGCAGCCAGCCGATGGCATCGTCGGCGAGGTCCTCGCTCAGGTGGTAGCCCTCTTCCGGGGTCTTCGGAGGCAACACCACGGTCGTGTTCCGCACCAGGTTCGGTTCGTACTGCGACGCCTCACCAGCCAGGAACCCGTAGAAGTACTCGAACCCATTGCCGGTCGGCCAGTTGTGGAATGGCCCCGTCGCCGTGGTCTCGACCGCTGGTGTGTTGTGCCACTTCCCGAACGCGGCTGTCGCGTACCCGTAGTTCTTGAGAACCTCGGCCGCCATCGCACTGCTCTTCGGGATCTCCCCGGCGTACCCGTCCCAGTCGTTGGCCAGCTCAGCGATCTGACCGTTCCCAATCCGATGGTGGTTGCGGCCGGTCAGCAACGACGCCCGAGTCGGAGAGCACATCGCCGTCGTATGGAACCGGTTATAACCAATGCCCTCCTGAAGGACCCGGGTCAGCGTGTCCGTGCGCACCTCACCACCGAACGTGGTCGGTAGCCCCGGCCCCGCATCGTCAATCAGGACAATCAAGATGTTAGGGACGTCATCACCGAGGTGCTGTGGCTGAACACGCTGCTCGTAGGTCGACTCCTGCATCGTTCTCCCGGCGTGGCTCGCCGACGGAGCAGGCGGAAAGGGCAACACATCCTGCGGACTCATAGACGTCCCATCACTCGAACAGACGATTCCACCCAGAACGGTCGTCCATGGTGGCAGAACTGGCGACTCCACAAGCAATCGGACTCCAACCCGCGGCGCCAACCCGCCAGAGCGGCTCCCGAACACCGCCACGCTAGGTCTACCCCGACCTTAAAGCATCACCGCACAGGGTGACCCGCAGCGGCAGGCTCTGTCAGTCGCCGTTCGCCCTCACCTGGCCACACGGGCCTCCTGCATCGGAGTTGTAGATCTGCTGTACGCATGGTCAGATGCCGACGAGCAACGCACAACCTGATCGTGATAACTGTTTCCGCAGGCCGCCATGGGCAGGCCGGCCAGAAGGCTGGGAGACTAGGAGCCCAGAAACGTCCCCGGCCACAGGCAGCGCTCGACCCTCAGGGTTTTGTTCCTGCGAACGGTCGTGAACCACTACCTGCGCAGCGACCCGCTCACCAACCAACGGCGCCCAGATGTCGCACATGGGTGCCCTCTGGGTCATCGGTAAAGAGGTCCCGTCCTGTCTTGAATTTCACAGCGGCCAGCTGTCCGTTCGCGGACACCATGCGGACATCGCCATCAGAGAAAGAGAGAGGCGGCTTCCGGATTTCTCGAAAAACCGCCTCTGACCTGCTGGTTTATCTGGTAGCGGGGGCAGGATTTGAACCTGCGACCTCTGGACGCCATCAGCGGCATCGCGACTACTACCGACAAGGCCCGAGAAATACCGAACTCCTCGGTGTGGTGAGGGATTCTCCGTCGCTTCCAAACCTCAGACTACCCAACTGGCACCGACGAGCACTGGCTGTATCTGGACAGTTGATGGACACCGATCGAATCGTCTGTCCCGGCCGTCGCTCCACAGCCTTTGAGCCGGCTATCAGGCAATGGCCGCTCATCTCGCGAAGAACACCGCATGCGCCGGCGCCCGCGAGCGGCCCCTTGGAATCGCCTTGGTCAGAGCAGCGGGAGGTAGTAGACGCCGTCCGTCCAATCTTCAGGAGCGCTCGCGGCCTCGATGATCACCAGCTCATCGATGACGATGGCGATCGGGAGCGTGGATCGGACGATGATGGCCCCCGGCATCGGCAAACCGGAGGCCACCCGCTTGTGAGCGAAATCGGGAATCGTCTTGATGTCATGAGTCAGCAGCACGCGACCCTCGTCAGCCGCCCACTGCAGGACCACTTGGTCTTCGGCGGGACGTGGGCCGACATCTTGTACTCAGGCTATGTCCGCGCGCTCCACGCGGCGCTGTAGACGACAAGAATCGCGCGGTTGAAGTTCTCGTCAGCGACGAAACGAAGTGTCACGTATCCAACCGCGCGGTCGAATCGCTCAGCCGTTGGTGAACGTCGGTTGATCCATCCGGACCGACCCTGAGCCGACCTACGGCCCTGCGCCGTTCATGTCGATCGATGGCGGCGTTACTTGGGTTTGCTGATTGGGCTGCGCACCCATGTGCGCGGTGTGCTGACTCTCGGACTACGTGCTGCCGGGCAGGGATAGGGGGCGTGGCTCGAGACAGGACTGTCTGCTAGCGGAGCTCGGCATTGCGCCACCAGCCCACGGTCACCGCGCCGAGAACCCCTGCCCAGCACGGCACCAGCAGCAGGTGCCAGGCCGGCACCGCGGAGAGGGTCGGCGTCGATGACGCCACCGCCCACAGGCCCGGTACCGCGTAGGGGAACCAGCTGCCGACTCCGACGACGGCGGCCACCTGAGCAGCCGCCACAAGTCCGACCAGGCCCCCGAAGGCCGGGAGGTAGCCGCGCCCGAGGCTCGCGAACAGGGCGACGGTAAGCGCCGCGAGCCCGGTGAGCGCCGACAGGAGCGCCACCCGCACCGACGCGAGAAGAGCGTCGCCGTCCGGCACGCCGAGACCGGTCACGAGCCCCACGAGCAGCGCCGAGGGGACCAACGCCACTGACACCGCAGCCGACCACCCCGCGAGCACGACAAGCTTGGCGGCAGCGACGGACTCACGTGGAGTGGCGCTGGCGAACAGCGAGACGACGGTACGGTCGGCGTACTCCCGGCCGAAGCACCACGCGACCACCACGCCCATGCCGAGCAGCCCGGCGCTCGCGTAGATCTGGGTCAGCGCGTCCAGATACCCGAGCCATCCGGCCCGCGTCACCAGCGCCTGTGCCTTCAGGGTCATCGCGTCTGCGCCCTCGCCGCCCGCCATGGTCAGGAATAGCGCCGCCATCGCGGCGGGAAGGACGAGCAGCGCCAGCGCGGTCACGCCGGGGACACGGGAGCGGCGCAGCTTGAGCCACTCCACGGTGAGCGCCCGCCGCATCATGGGGTGCTCCCGGCGCGAGTGGCCTGGTCGGCCTGGTAGACCATCGCGAAGAACGCCTGCTCCAGCTCGGCACCGTGCGGGTCGAGCTCGCCGACGATGTGACCGCCGTGTATGACAGCCACCCGGTCGGCGACGCGCGCCACCTCGTCGAGGTGGTGGGAGGAGACGAGCACTGCCGCACCGTCGCCCGCTGCTCCCACCACCAGGTCGCGCAGCAGGACCACACCCGCCGGGTCGAGCGCGTTGGTCGGCTCGTCGAGCACGAGCAACCGTGGACGGTGCACCAGGGCGCTGGCCAGACCGACGCGCTGCCGGTTGCCCAGTGAGAGCGTGCCGGCCCGGCGCTCGGCGTAGGCATGCAGATGCAGCCGACCCAGCACGTCTCCCACGGCCGTCTCCACGTCGGGCTTCGCCACCCCGTGCAGCAGCGCGGCCGCCCGCAGGTTCTCCTGCACGGTCAACTCGGGGTAGGCGAACGGCGTCTCGACCATGTGCCCGACGCCGGCCCAGGGCACCCGGCTTCCCACCGGCCGGCCCAGCACCTGGACCACGCCCGCGTCGGGGCGCACCATGCCGAGCACCAGCCGCATCAGCGTGGTCTTGCCAGCACCGTTGAGCCCGACGAGCGCCAGCACCTCGCCGGCCGTCACGCGGAGGTCCACCTCGCGTACGGCCGCGACGTCTCCGAAGCCCTTGCTGACCGCTTGGCAGCGCAGCGCGTCCTCAGTCATGACTTCCTCCGGGGTCGAGGACGTCGAGCGCCTGGACCAGCCGCACCGCCAGGGGCACGTCGTCGTCACTCAACGACCACGCCAGGACGGCCGCGGTCAGCGCCCCGACCGCCGCCGCGGCCGCGACCCGCGCGGCCAGACCCGGCTCCTCCCCCGCGCCGGCCGTCAACGCCTGCGCCACGACGTCCTGGGTGGCGACCGTGTTGGCCCACATCCCGGCCAGCAGCGTCGGATTGCTCGCCCCGATCCGCACCCGGGTGCGCACCTGGCCTGCCTCGGGAAGCTGAATGCCAGACACTGCAGACCGGATTCCGCGGCAGGCCCGCACCAACGGCGGGAGATCGTCGGCAGTGGCGGCAACGGCTGCGCCGATCGCAGGGTCGAACGGGTCGTCGAGCACCACCGAGTCCTTGGTCGGGAAGTACCGGAAGAACGTCATGTGGCTCACCCCCGCCGCCTGCGCGATCTGCTCCACGGTCGTCCGCTCGAACCCCTGCTCCTGGATGAGGCGCAGCGCCACGCCCTGGAGCCGATCTCGAGTTCGCTGAGCGCGGGTAGTTAGCATGAGCGAATGTTAGTAACTAACATATACTTCGTCAACGGCTGTCGGTCTACGGCATGTGATCACCCCAGGAGTCCGTGGGAATGCTGCGGCCACCCTCGCCCCGCACTGAAGAGCAGGGCCTTCGTTCTCCGCCCGGGTGACCTTCTCCTCTGACATCCCTCGAGCTGAGTCTGCAGCGTGGAAGAGCACCGACTGGTGTTCATTTGCCGAGGAGGCGACCTGCCATGCACGTCCCGTCCGATGACCGCCCGACCATATCCATTACAGGGAAGGGAGGTCGGTGGCTGGTGGCGGTGTCGCCGGCGGCGGCAGCAGCTCTGTTGGCCGGTTGGCTGATCCCTCGTGGGCCCGTCACCACCGCTCAGGGGGTAACCGCGCTGATCGCGGCGGTCCTGGTGGGCGCGGCCGCTGGTTGGTGGAGCCGGTCACGGTGGGCGATGATGCTGGCGCCAGTGACGTTCATGCTGGTCTTCGAGCTGGCCCGGGTGCGGGTCGACGGCCCGACCGTCGACGGCATCTGGCTTGACGGGGTCTACGGCGTGATGGCTCTGGTGGCCGGGAGGGGTGTCGACGCCGTCCTCATCGTGCTGCCGATGATCGTGGGCGCAAGCTATGGTTCCGCCCTTGCGCGGCGCATGCGGACGAACGAGGCCGGACCACGCCTGCGGCTTCTGGTGCGACGCCTTGTCCTGGGGTTGGCGACCCTCGCGGTGATCGGACTGCTCGCCGGGCTGCTGCGCCCCGCCACGACCGCTGCCATCGTCGATGCCCACGGAAATGCGGTCCCCGGGAGCATCGCGGAGCTTGTCGACGTACCGATCGGTGGGCACGACCAGTCGATCATGCTCCGTGGAGTCTCCGCCGTTGCGCCGGTCTTGTTGTTCCTCGAAGGCGGGCCGGGAGGGACCGGGATCGGCCGGATCCGGAACTCCGGGGAGGACCTGGAGCAGAAGTTCGTCGTGGCCACCTGGGACCAGCGTGGCACCGGCAAGTCGTACGACGCACTCGAACCCGCCTCGACACTGACCCTGGACCAGATGGTGCAGGACACGCTCGCCGTCACCACCTATCTCCGGGAACGCTTCGACAAGGAGAAGATCTACCTGGTCGGCAGCTCCTGGGGCACCATCATCGGCACCCTCGCCGTCCAGCGCCCCCCGAGCAGTTCCACGCCTACGTCGGCACCGGCCAGATGGTCGACCCCTTCGCCACCGACAAGCTGATGTACGCCGAGTCCATCGAGGACGCCGCGGCGCGAGGCGACGACGCGATGGTCGACAAGCTGCGCACCCTGGGCCCACCGCCCTACGACAACACCCTGGACTACCCGGTGGCCATCGCCTCCAACCCCAAGTGGATGGACTTCGAGCACGGGGACGATTACAACGCCAGCTCGGAGTATCCGATGAGCCTGTTCGTCTCCGAGTACACCCTCATCGAACAACTGCGCGGCATGGCCGCGATCGCGGAGACCTACGACGTGCTCTACCCGCAGTTGGCCGCCATCGACTTCCGGACCCAGGTGCCCGTGCTCGATGTGCCGGTCTATGTGGTCGAAGGCCGCCACGAAGCCGCCGGCCGCGAAACCCTTGCCGCGGCGTGGTTCGAGAAGCTGTCGGCGCCGAGCAAGGAATACGTCTACTTCGACAACTCCGGCCACACGCCGCCCTACGACGAGCCCGGCCGGTTCGCCGGTCTGATGGACGATGTTCTCGCCTCGACCGGGGACGAGTCGTCATGAGCCGCCTACGCCATGAATTCACGGGACAACTCGACGGGTCCGGACCGTCCTGGTGCTGCTTCTTGTGGGGCTTGTGGTCGGTCCCGCGGCGCTCGACTCCGCGGCAGTCGCGGGCCAGCAAGGCGCCAGGATCGAGAAGGCCAGCGCCGTCTTGGCGGACCAGCTCGACGCCTCGAGCGTCCCGGGTGGCGCGGTTGTCGTCGTTCGTGACGGCGACATCAAGACCCGCGGGGTCGGCAGCAGCGGGCACCGCGCTGAGGGAGATCGCACTGCTCGGAGCGCGACGCCCGACCCGAACAGCCACCACCATCGAAAGGGAATCCGACCATGTTCGCGCCTGAGCTGTACCCGCTGGAGATCGAGCACGTCACGAAACGTCATCCAGCCAGGACAGCCGCGCGACTTGGTGCCTCTCCCCGAGCTCGAACGACGAAGGAGTTCACATGAAGGTCAGTGAGGCACTCGGTAGGGCTAGCGACGCGATCACGGTCAAGCGAGTGTTCGCCGAGCCCTATGAGAAGGAAGGTCTTGCCATTATCGCTGCCGCAGCGGTGACTGGCGGCGCGGGGGGGCGGCTCCGGCACTGACCCACGAGGCCAACAACGCGAGGGCGCCGGCTTCGGAGCAAATGCACGTCCAGTAGGGGCCCATGTGATCAAGGATGGCCAACTGCGTTGGCGACCCGCCATCGACCCGAACCGGCTCATCACGATGGTTGCCCTGATGGTCATCACCTACCTCCTCCGTAGGCCGCGCGGGACGAGGCCAGACCAACGGCATGGCGTTGCCGACACCGCCGCTGAGTAGCCACCATGTCCTCTCCACACGACGGCTCCGGCGGCAGCTCGACAACTCACCTTGCATCGTGCTTCGGCGGATCCGGATCTTCCGGGTCTCCCCCGACGGCCGGGCATCGACCACCCTCGATCGTCGAGCCCGGGACGATCTTCGGTGAGATGGTCATCGTCGGCCAGCAGATGCACGACAGCTTCGCCGAGACGCTCGATGACGTGGTCGTCTAGGTGATGACCACGAACCACGTACGGCGGCTCCTGCTCGGCGACCCCAGGATCTCGGCGCGGATCTCCGAGATCCTGGGCCCGCCGGATAGGCGAGTTGGAGCGTACGCCGCCGCCGTACCGGGAACTCTCACCATCACGCAGCTCGACTGCCTCCCGCGTTCCGGTCGAGGCGCCCGACGGAACACCTGCGGTGCCCGACGAGCCGTTGGCCACCGTTACCGAAAACCTGCACTGTGGGCCGCCCGCGTGAATCCAGGATCTCCAGGGCTGAAAACTGCGGTGAAGTCGTGTGACATGTTCCGGCACCTTCTCGCTGGGGTGGCTGCAACTTGACGCTACCCCTGTTACTCGCAGGCGTGGCTACGCGAGGATCGAACGGACGTCTGGGCTTGCCACCCGCACCGAGCGGTGTTCGCCAGCTTTGCGATCAGCACCCTGCAGCATGTCGATAGCCGAGGGTCTGTCATGACGCCGCTTCCTGACGCGATTCTAGGAGGCGCGAGCCTCACGCTGGAGAACACCGCCGAGGTGTACGTCCAACACGTGCAAGTCAGGGCCCACCGTTGCGAGGACCGCTTGACTTCAGCCTCAGCGTTCAGGGCCTCTGCAGGGAAGCCGCGTATGCGGCTTCGGCAGCCGCTGCGAGCGTGGTCAGGGTCTGCTGAATCCCACGGCGCAACTGGCGGTCTCGTGGGATGAAGGTCTCCAGGATGCGGTTGGCCACCGGGCACCACAGGAACTCGTAGGACTCAACGACTTCGGTCCCGGTTTCGGTGGGTGTGAGGAGGTAGCGCCAGCGGGTCTCTTCGCGACCGTCAGGGTGCACCACGCTGAATGCGAACTCTTCGCCTGGTGTGGCAGCGGTGATGATGCACTCGGTGCGCCACTTGACCGGACCCAGATGGTTCGCGCCAAGGAACCGGACCCCGACCGCAGCGCTGGTCGCGCCGTCGAGCCATTCACAGTTGTCGGTCTCAGGTGACCAGTCCCCCATTCGGCTCACGTCCGAGATCAACGCGTAGACGCATTCGGCCGGCGCAGCGACGTGAACACGCGCTACCCCATGGGTTGCTGAGGTCATGTCGGGAGCGTAACTCCGTTGCCGTTGAAGGCATGCCGCCCGGACCATGGCCGGGGGCCTGCCACGATCACGGTCGACTACTTCGAATGAGGATTGCGCGACGCATCCACTTACTCGCGGTGGCCCACCGGCCGAGCCCAAGCTCGCGGCTGGAGGTGATGGCTAGGGCCTCCAGCGGCCGGATGTAACGGTTGACGTGGACGGGACAGATCGCGGTGGCGGGTTTGGGCCGCGATGCGGTTGAGCGGGGAACCCGGCAAGCGTGGCGATGGTGGCGTGTCCGGCGCGGAGGGAATCGGCGGTGATCCGGGTGCCGTCGGCTTGTGTGCGGGCACGGAGCAGCCGGGCCATGACGTGGCCCGAGATCGGCTAAGGGGCTGACGCGGGCTCCCCAGACACGATGCGATTCGGGTCGATCAGGCCGTCAGCGTGCCAGCTGCGGCCGCGATGGCGGTGGCCGAAGCGGAGACCTGGTCGGAAGTGGTGTTCCTGCCCAGGGACAGCCGGATCGCCCCAGCGGCCATCTCGGCGTTCACCCCCATCGCAACCAGCACGGCCGACGGCTCGATTTCTCCTGTGTGGCAGGCCGATCCGGTGGAGGCGGCGATCGCCGGGCAGATGGCCAGCACGTCCAAACCGCGGGTGCCGGGGACGGAGATGCTCAGCGTGTTCGGCAGCGCGTGCGCCAGGTCGCCGAGCCGGACAGTGCCGGGGATCGTCGCGGCGAGCTCGGACCAGAGTTGGTCGCGCAGGTGACCGATCCGCTCGGCATCGGCGCTCAGGTTCGCCGCGGCAAGAGCGCACGCTGCGCCCAGGCCGACGACGCTGGCCACGTTCTCGGTCCCGGGCCGGATGCCGTGCTCCTGGCCGGCACCGACCACGACCGGGTCGATGGGGGTGCCGCGACGGATGTAGAGGGCGCCGATCCCTTTGGGGGCGTAGCACTTGTGCCCGGCGATCGACAGCAGGTCCACGCCCAGGTCGTCGACGTCGACGGGGATCTTGGCTACGGCCTGTGCGGCATCCGTGTGGACCACCGCGCCGCGAGCGTGCAGGGACTCGGCCAGTTCCCTGATGGGCTGGATGGTGCCCACCTCGTTCCGGGCCAGGATCAGACTGCCCAGCCCGACCGGGGAGCGCTCGACGCTGCAGGCGCTCGGGGCGATCCGACCAGCGCCGTCCACGGCCAGGGTGGTCACCTCCCAACCAGCGGCGGTCAGTAGGCGGGTGGGTTCGGTGGTGGCGGGGTGCTCAACGGCGCTGGTGACCACGTGCATGCGTCCGGCCTGGATGGCAGCCGCGGAGCCGCGGATGGCCAGATTGTTCGACTCGGTGCCCCCGGAGGTGAACACGATCTCGTCCGGGTGGGCGCCGATGAGGGCTGCGACCTGCTCTCGGGCGGCTTCGACGCCGGCTTTGGCGGCCCGACCGTACGGGTGGTCGCTGGACGGGTTTCCGAAGTGGGTGGTCAGGTAGGGCCACATCGCCTCGGTGACCTCGTCCGCGACCGGGGTGGTGGCGTTGTGGTCCAGGTAGATCGGCGGATTGCTCATGGCCGCCTTCGCGAGACGTGGGTCTCGTACATCCGGATGGCGACGAGCAGGCCAGAGGCTGCGGTGAGCGCGGCGACGGTCCATACGGCGGCGCGGACGCCCCACAGGTCGGCGACCACTCCGGAGAGGATGGCTCCGACGGCGAAGCCGCCGTCGCGCCAGAGTCGGTATATCCCGACTGAGCGTGCTCGCCAGGCGGGGTGGGCGACGTCGCCGATCGCGGCCAGCAGCGTGGGGTAGACCATGGCTGTCCCTGCCCCCAGGAGCACCGCAGCCAGCGCCCAGAGTCCGAATGTGTTCGCGGCCGCGACGATTCCGAGGGCGACCGCCTGGGTGAGCATGCCGGCAACGATCAGGCGTTTGCGGCCGATCCGGTCCGAGAGTGCCCCGGTGCCGAGCTGGCCGAGGCCCCACACGGCTGGGTAGAGCGCGGCCAGGATGCCGATCCTTCCTAGGCTGAGTCCTGCGGTGGCGAACAGCAAAGGGAACAGCCCCCAGGCGAGTCCGTCGTTGAGGTTGTTGACCATGCCTGCTTGGCACGCCGAGGACAGCGCCGGCTCGCGGAAGCTGGTCTGGACGAACACTTCGCGTTGGGTGAGATGGGCGTGCAGGTGTGCGTCGCTGCCATCGGTGCGCCTGACATGGTTGAGTGCCTCGGCTGCGGCGTAGCCGCGGGTCTCGCGTACGAACAGAGTGGACACGCCGAGTCCGAGGGCGGCGAAGGCGATGCCGAGGTAGAAGGGTTCGGGACGGAGTCCGCTCTGGGCTGCGATGAAGCCGGTGGCCAGTGCGGTGGCGGCGACCGCGCCGTAGCCGGCGGCTTCGTTGAGGCCCATGGCGAACCCTCGCCGGTGCGGGCCGACCAGGTCGATCTTCATGATGACGGTCGTGGACCAGGTCAGGCCCTGGCTGATCCCGAGCAGCACGTTGGCGACGATGACCCACCACCAGGTGGGCGCCCAGATCAACATCAGGGGCACCGGTACGGCGACCAGCCACCCGGCGACCAGCACAGGTTTGCGGCCGTAGCGGTCCGACCAGGTGCCGGCGAGGTAGTTGGTGGCTGCCTTGGCGACGCCGAACGCGAGGATGTAGGTCATTCCGGCGGTGTAGGCGTTGAGGTGGAACTCCTGTTCTGCCAGCAGCGGCAGGACGGTGCGTTCCTGGCCGAGCATCCCGCCGACCAGGGCGTTGACCGCGACAAGCAGGGAGAACTGGGCCAGATTGGCGCGCAGCCCCAACAGCAGGGGCGGGTGCTCGGCCCCGCGTGCTCGACAGCCCGCGCCAGACGGGTTCACCCAGGCACTTTACTGATCCTGGTTCCGGAGGCGAACGGCTCGCCGAGGACGTAGCCCCGGCCCGAAGAGAACTCCGCCAACAGGGAAAACCGGTCGCCACGGATGACCGTGTGTCGGTACTCCACTGGGATCCCGTCCGCACGTCCGATGCGGTCGATCTCCAGGGCACCCGTCGCGGCGTTGATGCGGAGGAGTCGGCGCTGGGTCGTCGTGGGGGTGACCGCCCGGATGTGCTCGTAGCCGTCCTCGATCCTGATGCCGGTGCGCGATGCGAGCTCGACGTACAGGGCCGTATGGGTGAAGTCGCTGTCCAGGAGCGGCTCGCCCAGGCTTGCCGGCAACCAGACGGTGTCGAGAGCGAGCGGTTCGTCGGATGCCAGGCGCAGGCGCTCGAGATGGAAGAGCGGTGTGGCGGCGTCGAGCTTGAGCCGGTCTGCGGCCACGGGATCAGTGGTGATGTCGCGAGCACGGATGACGCTCGTCTGCGGCAGTCCGGCGGACTCCACGGAGGCGAACAACGAGTACACCGCTCCCAGCGGCTGGGTGATCAGCGGCCCTTCGGCCACCCGAGGTCGGCGACCACGGCCGGCGATGACGGTACCTTCGTTGCGCAGGCGTTGCACGGCAGCGCGGACGGTGTGCCTACTGACGTCGTACTCCTCGGCCAGGGCAAGTTCACCTGGGAACGCTTCGGTGAACGCTCCCCCGGCCAGGCGGCGGGCGAGGTCGGCGTACAGCTGCGCCCACAGCGGTGTGCCGCTTCGTCTGTCCAAACGTCCAGCTGACCGGGGGCCGCGGCGCCCGGTCATGCGATCAACTGCTCTCCGGTGGCGAACCTAGAGGGCATTGCGGACATCTCATTGGAGAGCAGCGCCCTAGCGGCAGTCGCTGGGGTCGAATCAGCTCGGGGGCTTGTCGAGGAACGCAAATGACCGTACATTTCAGAGATCCTACGCGTTGGCGCTACACCTCCGGAAGGACGGCAGCCGATGGTCAAAATCGTGCCGATCGAGACGCCCACGTTGGGCGATCGAAGCTATCTGGCTCATGACAGCGAGGTTGCTGTCGTGATCGACCCGCAGCGAGACATCGACCGGGTGACCGGGCTGGCTGCCGAGCTCGGAGTCCGCATCACCCACGTCGCAGAGACACACATGCACAACGACTACGTCAGCGGCGGGCTGGCACTGGCCTCCGCGACCGGCGCGGACTACCTCATCAACTCCGCGGAACCGGTGCGCTTCGACCGCCACGGCGTCAGCGATGGCGACAGCATCAGGGTGAACGATGGCCTGACCGTGCACGTCCTCGCGACCCCCGGTCACACGTTCAACCACCTGTCGTACTGCTTGGAGTCCGACGGAGAGGTCGCCGCAGCGTTCACCGGAGGTTCGCTCCTGTACGGCTCCACGGGGCGCACCGACCTGTTGGGACCTGAGCACGCGCAGGCACTGACCCACCACCAATGGGCCTCGGCCCATCGGTTGGCCCGCGAACTCCCGGACGAGACCCCGGTCTTCCCCACACACGGCTTCGGCAGCTTCTGCTCCGCTACTCAGTCCGACGTCCGTGAGTCGACGATCGCCCGAGAGAGACGAGACAACCCGGCTCTGAGCCTCGACGAGCAGCAGTACGTCGAGACGTTGCTGGCGGGGCTCGACGCCTGGCCCACCTACTACGCGCACATGGGGCCTGCGAACCTCCAGGGGGCGAAGGCGCCAGATCTCGCACCGCCGCGGCGGGCCGACTCCACCGAGATCCGCCGACGTATCGAGGCCGGCGAGTGGGTGGTCGACCTCCGTGACCGCGTGGCATTCGCCTCCGGCTTCGTGCCCGGATCCTTCTGTCTGTCGCTGGACAGGAGCTTCGCCACCTACCTCGGGTGGGTCCTCCCGTGGGGCTCATCGCTCACGCTGCTCGGGGCGACCCCTGAGCAGGTAGCCGAGGCCCAGCGTGAACTGGTGCGGATCGGGATCGAACGACCCGCGGCAGCCGCCACGGGACGTCCGGAGGACTGGGCCGGGGGGGGCACTCTGGACTCGCTGCCTCTGGCAAAGTTCGGGGACCTGGCCCGGGCCCTCGCCGATGGACGGAAGGGCGACCGGCCGGTGGTCCTCGACGTCCGTCGACGCCTGGAGTGGCAGGAAGGCCACGTCGACGGGGCCGTGCACATCCCCTTCAATGAGCTGCCCGACCGCGCCGACGAGCTCGGACCCGGTGATGTCTGGGTCTACTGTCACACCGGCTACCGCTCCACGCTGGCGGCCTCGATCCTGGCCGCCCGCGGCCGCCGTGCAGTGAGCGTCGACGACGAGTACGAGAAGGCCGTGGCCGCCGGAGTCCAGGTGGTCCACCCGGAAGCCCCCAAGGAGGGTCACGAATGAACGGATCCACCACCCGGCAGGACCACCATCGAGTCGTCATCGTCGGCGGCGGCACCGCCGGCATCACGGTTGCCGCCCGCCTTCGCCGGGCCCGCATCGATGGCATCGCCCTCGTCGAACCGTCGGACGTCCACTACTACCAGCCGCTGTGGACGCTCGTCGGCGGCGGCCGGGCGGCCGCCAAGAGCACTGTGCGAGCTGAAGCGAAGCTGATCCCCGACGGCGTGTCGTGGGTCCAGGAGGCGGCGGTCGAGGTCGATCCCGACGAGCAGACCGTCTCCTTGGCTTCGGGGCGCCAGCTTCACTACGACTATCTCGTCGTGGCGCCAGGGCTCCAGCTGAACTTCGACAAGGTGGCCGGGCTACCAGAGGCGCTGGGGTCGCGGGGCGTGTCCAGCAACTACCGTTTCGACCTTGCCCCGCGCACGTGGGACTTCATCTCAGGAATGCGAGGCGGCACCGCCCTCTTCACGATGCCTCCCGGTCCCATCAAGTGCGCTGGCGCTCCTCAGAAGATCGCCTACCTGGCCGCGGACTGGTGGCGCAGCAAAGGGCTGCTCGAAGAGACCCGGGTCATCCTGGTCTTGCCCACCGCCGCGATGTTCAGCCAGCCGGACTGGGCAAAGGTGCTCGAAGGGATCGCGGCCGGATACGGCATCGAGGTCCGCAAGGAGGCGCAGCTGGTAGAGGTCGACGGCGAAAGCAACAGAGCCGTCATCTCCGACACCAAGGCCGGCACCAAGGAGTCGATCGACTACGACCTTCTCCACGCCACTCCGCCCCAGAGCGCGCCAGACTGGGTGAGGAGCACGAAGCTGGCCGACCCGGCGAGTCCCTTCGGCTACGTCCACGTGGACCAGTACACCCTCCAGAGCCCGACCTGGTCCAACGTCTTCGCGCTCGGCGATATCGCCAACCTGCCCACGTCGAAGACCGGTGCCGCCGTTCGGAAACAGGCGCCCGTGCTCGTCGCGAACCTGCTCGACGATATGCGGGGCAAGCCCGCCAGCAGTCGGTACGACGGATACACCTCGTGTCCGCTGGTCACCGCCCACAACCGGATGCTGCTTGCCGAGTTCGACTACGAGCTCAAGCCAACGCCATCGATCCCCTTCATCGACACCATGAAGCCGCGTTACGACATGTGGCTGCTCAAGCGGTACGGCCTGCCGGCCCTGTACTGGAACCTGATGCTCCACGGTCGCAGGTGAACCTTCACGGGGCTCCAACGTCGCAACGCCGGGGCAGCGGCCGCGACGCCGCGCCGAATGAGGTCGACGTTGAATTCGTTGCGGTTCACAAGGACCCCGGGGGCTGGGTTTGTCTCCACCGAACTCGACAAAGGGATACACGCATGAACGCGGTGTTCGGGCTATTGGATCCGGGCGAGCGCGCTCGCTCTGCGAGGCAGGGGTGGAGATACGCTTCGCGGGTACAGCAGCGATGCAGACGCAAGTCCGCCAAGGAGGCAGCATGTCCGCCACCCCGGCCAACCGCGCCGACACGCAGCCTGTTCATCCCGGCTGCTCGCACTGACCCTGCTGGTCACCGCACGCGGCCGCACACCGCGACGCGTGCCTGGCCGCCGCACGAGTCCACGTCATGAGAACGGGCGCACGATGCCGGTCAGGCTGCCGACGCGACCGCTCAGGACTTACGGCGCAGAGGTGCGCGTCGCGCGGACACTCCGCCGGTCTCCGAGGTCGGGCCGACGCTGACCGCGCTGTGAAGGTGTTTCTATGCCGGCCGGGTGCGAATCGGAGTCACATCACGGAAAGCGGCAGAGATCGGCCGACGAGGCTGCGGCGGAGCACGGGAAGTGCGGCGGCGATCCGCCGGAGCTCGTCGACCGAGCGGGATTGGGGCGCGGAGACCATCGCCGGCACCCCGGAGTCCCCGGCCTCGCGAAGGTCGATGTCGAGCGGCACCCGGCCGAGCAGCGGCGCGTCGATGGAATCGGCCAGCCGGTCGCCGCCCCCGCTGCCGAACAGCGCGGTGCTCTCGTGGCACGAGCCGCAGACGAGCGCGGACATGTTCTCCACGACCCCGGCGACCGGCATCCGTGCGTTGCGAGCCATCCGACCCACCCGCGCGGCGACGGTCTGCGCGGCGGGCTGTGGAGTGGTCACCGCGATCAGCGCGGCGTCGGGCACCAGCTCGAGCAGCGACATGGTGATGTCGCCGGTCCCTGGCGGGAGATCGATCAGCAACACCTCGAGCTCACCCCAGTGGACGTCGGTGAGGAACTGCTCGAGCGCCTTGTGCAGCATCGGGCCGCGCCACACGACCGGCTCCTCGTCGGTGACGAAGAAGCCAACTGACATCAGCGAGACACCATGCGCCTCGACCGGGAGCATCAGCCCCTTCAGCGCGACGGGGGCCCGTCGTACGCCGAACAGGTGCGGGATGGAGTAGCCCCACACATCGGCGTCGAGGATGCCGACGCGCTTGCCCTGATTGGCAAGGGCGACCGCGAGGTTGGCGGTGACGGTGGACTTGCCGACCCCACCCTTGCCGCTCGCCACGGCGTAGACCTGGGTAGAGGAATCAGGTCCGAACCGGTGTCCACCCTGAGGGGTGTCACCCTGGAGTCGGGCAGCCAGCGCCATCCGCTCGTTGTCGCCCATCGCGCCGAAGCTGACCTCGACGCGCTCGACGCCCGCGACCGCACTCACGGCCACGGTGACGTCCCGGGCCAGGGTTTCCTTCATCGGGCAGGACGGGCTGGTGAGCCTGACGGTGACCTTGACCGCGCCGGACCGGTCGATCTGGAGGTCGCCGACCATTCCGGCCTCGTCGAGGGGCAGGCGCAGCTCCGGGTCCTCCACCGTGCCGAGCGCCGCCTCCACCGCGGCGAGATCGACCTCGATGCTGGGACGGCGGCGGGCCAGGAGACTCACTTGCCCTCACCGCCGGCCGTAGCACTCGCCACCCGGTACGCCGAACGCTTCGGCGTGACGTGGCGCATCATGAACTCCGGGCGGCGCTGGCCGTCGGGGCCAGGTCCGGGGCGGGTCATCGCCAGCCACCGGCGGTAGACCTCGCGGGACTTGTTGACGTCGACCTCGACGTCGCCGTACAGGTCGCCTTCACGAGCCTTCTCGATGCGTACCTTCTGGTGCCAGCAGTGCATGCCCGAGACCGGATCGGGCTGGACCGGGAAGGTGAGGTTCTGGTGCACCCCTGGGTCGTCCCAGTAGATCCGCTCGGAATCGGGGTCGTCACTCTTGAAGGGCTTGATCCCCTCCTTGTAGCGAAGCTTCCAGATCCCGGCGTCGGACCGGTGCAGGTCGACCTTTCCCATCACCCATCGGCTGCCCGGGTGGCCGTCCTGCATCCACCGGCCCATGTGGTGCGAGAGGCCGACCACACCGGGGCGGATCGCCTCCGTGGACCAGACCCGGACGACGAAGTGGCCGATATCGGTCGTCACCCGCGCCAGGTCGCCGGTGGTCAGGCCCATCTGCTCGGCGTCGTCATGGTTGAACCACAGCGGATGGGTGTTGGAGATCTCGTTGAGGTACTTCGCGTTGCCCGACCGGGTGTGGATCATCGTGGGCA
Organism: uncultured Actinomycetota bacterium; assembly: GCA_963820035.1. Lineage (GTDB taxonomy): Bacteria > Actinomycetota > Actinomycetes > Propionibacteriales > Nocardioidaceae > JAWWPG01. Next base: position 277,440 of record CAWFYK010000003.1, read on the forward strand.
GCCGGAAGTTCGGCATCAGCACGAACTCGTCGTTCGTGCGGTCAATCTTGCGCGCCGAGACGTGCGACTCGATGAAGCCCGGGGTCGCCTGCTCCGGCCACCCCCAATCGGCCAGCGTCGTGGAGTAGAGCTCGAGCTTGCGCGACGGGGAAAGCCAGCCGGCGGTCCGCGTGCCGTCCTCGTGCTCGATGCCCACGGCACCGGCCTCGCCGACCAGCGGCGGTGCGGTCTCCATCGTGACCGGCTTGCGCAGCACGCCGTTCTCGTCGGGGACCGCTCCGTCCAGCTCGGCCTCGGTCAGCGGCCGTTCGTCGAGCCGGTAGACGTCCTTGGCGACCTCGAACACGCCGTACTTGCGCATGTACGCCAGCGGCGTAAGGCCCTGCTCCTCGGCCGCCTTGGGCAGACCGGGCACGCTGTTGGCGAAGAGGATCTCGTAGTACTCGTCCTGGGTCATCTTCTCGCCCGGACGGTCCTTGGACTCGAAGTGCTTGCGGATTCCGAGCGACCCGTCGGGGTCGATCTTCCAGGAGAGGTCGAACCAGAACTCGTTCTCCTCCCACACCTCGCCGGGGTTGGTGTCGCGGGAGTCCTGGAAGGGCATGCCGCGCTGCTCCATCGCGACCCGCTTGACCGGCTGCCGGAAGGCGAGCCACTTCGACGCGTGCGTCTCGAACGACATCGTGTCGTGGCGTTCGGAGGCGTGGCCCATGGGCAGCACGTAGTCGGCGAACGTGGCCGACTCGCTCCAGGTCGGGGTCAGCGCAACGTGCAGCCCCATCTTGCTCTCGTCCTTGAGCACGTCGATCCAGGTGAACCCGTCGGGGTTGACCCACAGCGGGTTGTAGACCCGGCTGAAGTAGACCTCCAGCTTGCCACGGCCGTCCTTGAGCAGGTGCGGCAGCAGGATCGACATCTCGTTGGTGGTGAGTGGATACTCCGGTGGCCAGAGCTTCTCGCTCCAGATGTCGTTTGCCTCCGGCATGTCGGGGAAGTGGGCGATGAACTTGTCCCAGCCGTTCGGATGGGTACCGCCCTCGGTGCCGACGCTGCCGGTGAGCACGTTGAGGAAGAAGAGGCTGCGGGTGATCTGCCAGCCACCCAGGTTGCCCGCGGCGGCCGAGCGCCAGGTGTGCGTGGCGAGCGCGCTGCCCGCCTCGGCCACGATGCGCGCCAGTTCCTCGATCTGCTCGACGGGCACGTGGGCTTCTTCGGCGGCGAACTCGAAGGTGTAGTGGGCGTAGTCCTCGCTCAGCCGGTACAGGAAGACCTCGAAGTCCTTCGGTGCGTCTGGGTGGAGGCGCTCGAGGTAGACGTCCCAGTTCACCCAGCGCCTCATGTACTCCTTGTCGATCTTGCGGGTGCGCAACAGGTAGGACGCGACCGACAGGAAGATTGCACCCTCGCTGCCTGGCCACGGGGAGATCCACAGGTCCGCGTGCGAGGCGGTGTTGGAGAGCCGCAGGTCCAGGACGACCAGCTTGGCGCCGTTCTGCTTGGCCTCCATGATCCGCTGGGCGTGCGGATTGAAATAGTGCCCGGTCTCTAGGTGGCTGGAGAGCAGCAGCATCGCCTTTGCGTTGGCGTAGTCAGGCGACGGGCGGTCATAGCCCATCCAGTGCGTGTAGCCGCTCCGGCCGCCGGAGGAGCAGACATTGGTGTGGCTGTTGTGCCCGTCGACGCCCCAGGCCTGTAGGACGCGCTCGGCGAAGCCGTCTTCTCCGGGACGACCGACGTGGTACATCACCTCGTCCTTGCGGTCTTCGACGATGGCTTTGCGGATCCGGCCGGCGATGTCCGCGACCGCCTCCTCCCAGGTGACCCTCTCGAACCGTCCCGAGCCCCGCTCGCCCACTCGCTTGAGCGGGTACAGGATCCGCTCGGGGTCGTGAACCTGGTTGATCGTGGCCGGGCCCTTCGCGCAGTTCCGGCCGCGCGAGCCCGGGTGGGCCGGATTGCCCTCGAACTTCTTGATCGAGAGGTCCTCGTGGTCCACGTAGGCCAGCAAGCCGCACGAGGACTCGCAGTTAAAGCAGATGGTGGGGATCAGCGAGTAGGTGTGCGGAACCTTGCGCGGGTGCGCCTTGGCGTCGTACTCGACGTGGTGGTCCCAGTCCTCGACCGGCGGGTAGTTGCGGAGGTTCTCATGGCTGCGCGCGCCGGGCAGGTTCACGGGGTTCACGGGTGCTCCGTTCGTGGCGGTCATGAGAGGGGCGGGTCCTGGCCGGCGCGGACGAAGACGCTCTCGTAGGCGACCAGCGCCGGCTGGACGGTCAGGCCCGCGAGCGCGAGCAGCACGACGGGCATCCCGCCCCAGGTGAGCGCGCCGAGGACAAGGGCAACTACCGCGGGTAGGACGGCGCCCATCCAGAACAGCCGGGAGTATCGACCGCTGGTGATGATGTGCGCGGCCACCGTTGCCTGCCGACTGGCGTGCCTACCGGCGTACTCGATGCCGAGCATCATCAGGTGCAGAACCGTCGAGACCACGAAGGCCACGGTGATCAGCTGCCAGGCCTCGTCGGAGAGGTCCGCGAACAGGCCGACGACGGCCAGCGCTCCGCTACCGACCATCACGGCCTGAACGAGGAGGTGCCAGAACAGCAGCGGGGACTGCCACAGGTCGCGGCCCTCGGCCTGGCCGAACAGGAACGCCGTATAGCCGGCCATCAGTGCGCCGACCGGGATGGCGAGCCACGCCAGCAGGGTCATGAACCAGCCGACGTCAAGGGCCGCGGCCAGCAGCCACAGGACCGCTCCGCCCGAGAAGGCGGTGAGGACGTAGGCGCCGAGCACGAGCCACGAGGACCAGTTGGACTTCAAGAAGATGTACAGGAAGCGCTCGGGGCGCTTGAGGTCCCACACCAGCAGCGCTCCGGTGGTAGCCGCGCCGAAGAGGCCCAGCAGCGGGGCCGCGTAGTCGCCGACGCCACCCAGCTCGATGCCCATCAGGTGGGCCAGGGCGGCCAGCGCGAGGGCGCCCGCACCGACGCCCTTGGTCCACAGGTAGGTGACGACCTTCCAGCCCCACGGCCGCGGGTGGGCGGTGTTGAGGGTGGTGCGGGCGTTCGTGACGGGGTCGCGGTTCAGGTCGCCTGCGTTTTCCCGTCGCTGCGCGTCGGGCTTCGCCCAGATGTAGGTGTCGTCCACGGGGGCGGCCAGCGGGTCGAGGACGGCCCTGTCGGCGCCGAGGTAGAAGACGTTGGGACCGGTGTTCTGCTCCGGTGAGCGCACCGCCGTCTCCTGGGTGCTGACCAGCTTGGCGATGCCGCTGGTCGGGTCGTCGAGATCGCCGACCCAGATGGAGTGGGTCGGGCAGACCACGACGCAGGCGGGCTCGAGGTCCTCGTCGACCCGGTGCGCGCAGAGGTTACATTTCGCCGCGGTGTGGGTGTCCGCGTCGATGTAGATGGCGTCGTACGGACACGCCTGCATGCACGACTTGCAGCCGATGCACCGCTCGTTGTCGAAGTCGACGATGCCGTCCTCACGCTTGAAGAGCGCCTGGGTGGGGCAGATCTTGATGCACGGCGCGTCGGTGCAGTGGTTGCAGCGCATCACCCCGAACGAGCGGGTGGTGTCGGGGAACGACCCGGTATCGACGTACTTCACCCAAGTGCGAAATTGGCCGACGGGGACCTCGTGCTCGGTCTTGCAGGCGACCGTGCAGGCATGGCAGCCGATGCAGGTGCGTTGGTCGATCGCGAAGCCGTATTGCACGGCAGGCTCACTTCTTCCGGATGACGTAACGGAAGATCCCGTCCGCGCTACTGCTCTCTACCAGCTCGTTGCCCGTGTCCTTGGCCCACGACGGGATGTCGCTCTTCGAACCGCCGTCGGTGGCCTCGACGACCATCACCTGGCCTGGCTCGATCTTCTTGATGCCTCGAGAGGCCAGCAGCACAGGCATCGGACACTTCTGGCCCTTGGCATCGATAGTGAGGTCGACCGTGTAGTCCATGACTGGCTCCTTGACAGTGGTGAGAGGTCAGATGAAGAGGTTGATCTGAGACTTGCTCATCGCCGAAAGCGCCGATGCGGCACCCACGGGCTCGCCGACCCCGTCGATCAGCTGGTCGCGTCGGAGTCCGAGAAGCTCCATCGTCATCTCGCAGGGCCAGAGGTTGACGTCGAGCTCGAGGCACATCTCGATGAGCTCCTTGGGACTGGCGACTTTCTGGTCCGTGGCCAGCTTCTTCATCATCCAGGCTCCGGCGCCGGCCATGTTGAGCTTCGAGAGCTTCATGTGGCTGATTCCCGGCCGGTTCATCCCGGCGAGGGCCTTGGTCATCGCGTTGGTGCCAGTGACCCGAACGTCGTCTCGGACGAGGGGGAACAGTCCCCAGAAGGTGAAGAAGATCGTGGTCTGCATGCCGTAGGCGGCACCCGTCGACCCCAGGATCAGGGTGGGCCACATCTTGTCGAGATCGCCGCTCCAGGCCACGATCGTCATGCTCTCGGGTACGTCGCTCTCCGACATCGACGGCAGCCCCTTTCATCGAAGGAACGTTTGCACGCTGTGACCCTGGACACTACATTCGATATTGCGCATATAACAAGGCCTGCCGTAGAAGTCGTAGGAGAACACGTGGCACAGACCATCACCCCACACGAGCTGTTCCAAGACATGGCTGGGGGACGCATCAGCGAGATCCTCGACGTCCGCAACGTCGACGAGTTCGAGGCGGCCCCGATCGAGGGCCCGCGACCGGTAGTGACCCGCAACGTGCCGGTCTACCGCGTGTTCGAGGAGCTCGACGAGGAGTCCGCACGCACGCTCGAGGACGCTGTGGTGATCTGCGGCCAGGGCAACGGCTCGGAGCTCGTCGCCGAGGAGTTCGAGCAGCGCGGCAAGACGGTTCGCTCGCTCGAGGGCGGCACCGACGCCTGGAACCGGCTGCTCGTGCCGTTCGAGATCACCCGTCTGCCCGCCCCGGTTCGGGTGTGGCAGTTCCAACGCCCCGCCAAGGCATGCCTGTCGTACGTCGTCGGCGTCCCCGGCGGGTGCTGCATCATCGTCGACCCCACCCGGCAGCCGCAACCTTACCTGGACCTTGTGGCCGAGCACGGCATGACCGTGTCCCACGTGGTCGACACCCACGTGCACGCCGACCACATCAGCGGCGGACCCGCCCTGTCCGCCGCGCTGAGCGTCGAATACCACCTCCCACCCGAGGACTGCGGCGGCATCGTCCCCTTCCCCAACTGGCCGCTGAAAGACGGCGACGTCCTGGATCTCGGTCCGGCCGAGGTACGGGTGATGAGCATGCACCTGCCAGGGCACACCCCCGGCACGATCGCTCTGCTGGTCAGCGACGCGGTTCTCCTGGTCGGCGACACCGTCTTCGTGCGCGGGCTGGGCCGTCCGGACCTCACCGGGCAGGCCGAGGAGCTCGCACGGGACCTGTTCCGCAGCGTGCACGAACGCCTCCGGCCGCTGGATCCGCGGACGATCGTCGCGCCAGCACACTGGTCGAGCGCGGCGGAGATCAACGACGAGGGCCTTGTGGTCACCACGCTGGAGGACGTGTTCACCGCGACCCTGCTCAACGAGCAGGCGATGGAGAAGTTCGTCGAGGAGATCGTGACGTCACTTCCGGCGGCACCGGACTCCTACGACACGATTCGGCTCGTCAACGCCGGAAAGGTGTCCCCACCAGAGGACGAGATCGACGTTCTCGACGTCGGCCGCAACCGGTGCGCCGCCTCGACCTCGCTGGCCTGAGCCGATGCCCCCCTCCCCCGATCGCTCCGAGCACACCCCGCTGCACGGGGTCGACGAGGCGCCCGACTATCGCTTCACGCTCGCCAACGAGCGGACGTTCCTCGCCTGGGTGCGCACTGCCCTCGCGATGATGGCGGCTGGCGTGGCGGTGGTGCAGTTCATCCCGGGGCTGGACGTCATCCGTCACGCCCTCGGAATCCTGCTGATCACTCTGGGCGGCCTCCTCGCCGGTGTGTCCTACACACACTGGCAGCGCAACGAGCGGGCGATGCGACTCGGGGAGCAGCTTCCCCGCTCACCGATCCCGCTGCTGGTCGCGGGCGTGCTGTCCGTGACCGCCGTTGTGGCCCTTGTGCTCACCGTGGTCGACCTGGTCGTGAGCTGATCTCCGTGGACTCTGGCCTCCAAGCCGAACGGACAGCGATGGCATGGCAGCGCACCGCGCTGGGGATCGGAGGCGTGTCTGCGCTGCTGCTTCACCACGCCGATGGAGCGATCCTTCCCTCACTGCCCGGCATAGCCGGACTCCTTTGGGCCCTCGGACTGATCCTGGTGGTCGAGGCACGCTACGTCCGCAACAGCCGTCACGGCAAGGCCGGGAACTCCCCGATGGGGCGGGTAATGGTCCGCACGGTCGCCGGCGGGACAGTACTCCTCGCCCTTGCGACAATGCTCTCGATCGTCGTGGCGCGCTGAACCTACAATCAGATCCCCGCACGATGCGGACGGAAGGCGGGAGCACGTGGACAGACAGGTCGAGGCTGAGCTGCAGGAGCTGCACGCCCGCGTCTGCAAGGCGATCGCCGACCCCAAGCGACTGCTCATCATCAACGAACTCCGCGACCGTGACCTCAGCGTCGGCGAGCTGTGCGAGGCACTTGAGCTCAGCCAGTCCAACGCAAGCCAGCACCTCGCGATCCTGCGCGAGCGCGGCGTGGTTTCCACCCGGCGCCAAGGAACCAGCGTTATCTACTCCCTGCGCGGCAAGAAGGTCCTCCAGGCAGTCGACCTGCTCCGCCAGTTCCTCGCCGAGGACCTCGCCGACCGTGGCCGCCTCGGCGACGTGATCTCGAGCTGACCCCCGCCCGGCCGGCCGCAGCTCTGCGCCGGAGGCTGAGAATTCACGCCCGCGAACTCCGCCGGCCCCGGGGCACCCGACCTCTCCGTCCCCGGGATCGCCGATCCGGCCGAGCTGCGCCGCCGGATCGACGCAGGCGAGTGGGTGGTGGACCTAAGGACGAGGTCCGCGTTCGCCATCGGTCACCTGCACGGCACCGTCAACTTCGGCATCGACGGGCAGTTCATCACCTACCTCGGCTGGATCCTGCCCTACGACGCCACCATCACTCTGCTCGGCGAGACGCCCGAGCAGGTCGCCGAAGCCCAGCGCGACATGGTCCGCATCGGCATGGAACCCGCCGCAATGGCGAGCGGCAAGCCCGAGGAATGGGACGACGGCGCCCCACTCGGGTCGTTCCCAATCGCGGACTTCGACGCCCTGGCGGCCGGGCTCAAGGACTACCCGAAGCCGCTGACCGGGTCGTCCTGGACGTCCGTCGTGGCTCGGAGTTCGACGCGGGCCACATCGACGGGGCCGTCAACCTGCCGATCCACACCGTGCTCTCGCACCTCGACTCGATCCCGCACAAGAAACTGTGGGTGCATTGCGCCGCCGGCTACCGGGCGAGCGTGGTGGCCTCCATCCTCGCGGCCCGCGGCCACGACGTCGTCGCGGTCGACGACTCGTTCGACGAGAACGCCGCCAAGGCCGGCCTCCCCGTCGTCTGACCAACCCTTCCCCTTCCTCACCGCACCGCCGAGGTAGGAGCGACCCTTCGTGCCCACCTCCGCTTCAGAGCCACGTCGGCTCGACGCGCGGATCCCGCAAGCACGCCTGTCCTCCGACGAAGCACTCCGCGTGCTCGACGTCCGCACTCCAGCTGAGTTCGAGACCGCGCACATCCCGGGTCCTACAACGTCCCCCTCGACACGCTCCCGAGCGAGCACCGCGCTTTGCCGCCACCTCGAGACGGACATGGTCCGTCTGCCTGTCCCGGGGGGGCGACCGCGGTCGCCAGACCTGGGCGCTGGAACGCCAGGTACGGCTGCTTGCTTGCGGCCTCGTGACAACCAGCGTCGTTGGCAGGGTGGCAGCCCCACAGCTGAAGTGGGTGGCCGCGGCAATCGGCGCGGACGGGCGGGTGTGGGTTAACGAGCAGAGTCCCCTGCACGGCCTATCCGACAGTCGTAGTGGAGGCCGGTGTGTTTTGAACGTACGCGCGTTGCGCTGGATGTGCGCGCACGGTCGACGTGGCGACCGCAATCGACACGGAGTCCGGGAGGTGTTCAAGCAGCAATACGGTCCCTGCCGGTGAGATGGCCCTGGACTGGGTCAAAGATCTGCCCGGGTCGGTCGCGGTGACCTACGAGGCCGGCCCGACCGGGTTCGGTCTGTGCCGTTCGCTGTCTGGGCCGGGATCTGGTTTGCAGGCTGCCCCTGTGCGACGACTACGTCTACTACGGGGGCAGGGCCTGGGCTGACAAGCGAGCAATGAATGCGATGGATCCACTCGACGAATCCAGCACCCAGGCCGCCTACGAGGCTGACTGTGAAGCGGTCGACCTCGCTGCCCTTTCACAGGAGAATCTTCGAGTCAGGCGAGGGAGAGGAAGAGCTTCTCCATCTTCTTCACGTCCACACTGTCCACTTCGGCGCCCGAAGTGAGGCACTGCTGGAGTCCGGTCGCGACGATCACAAAGCCCGCGCGGTCGAGGGCCTTGGAGACCGCCGCCAGCTGGGTCACGACGTCCTCGCAGTCTCGGCCTTCCTCCAGCAGTCGCAGGACGCCGGCCAGCTGGCCCTGGGCGCGCTTGATCCTGTTGATCACCGGGGTCATCCCACCGGGGTCGAGCTCCATCAGTACTCCTCCGCGAGTGCGGTAAGCATCGCGGTGAGCCGTTGGCGCGCGTCCTCGGCCACCGAGTCCAGGCCATCGCTTTCGGATAGGCCCATCATCGCGGCCGGATCGAAAGCTTCCACGACGGTGGTGCGGTCGTCGACTGCACGGACGACCACGTTGCAGGGCAGCACCGTGGCGATCGAGGGGTCCACCTGGAGCGCCTGGTACGCCAAGGTCGGCCGACAGGCTCCGAGGATGACCTGCGGGGCCACGTCCATGTCGAGCTTCTTCTTCAGCGTAGCCCGCAGGTCGATCTCGGTCAGGACGCCGAAGCCCTGAGCCTCGAGTGCGCCGCGGACGGCTTGAACTGTCTCCTCGTAGGGACGCTCAACGGTGGTGCTCAGCGTGTAGCTGCTCATCAGGCGCTCTTCTGGGCTGCCGGGGCGTTGCTTCGCGGTTGCGTGAGGTCGAGCTCGCGCACTGCGGCAATGACCTGTTCGAGGGCGGATGCGGGGAGCGCCCCGGGCTGGGAGAAGACCAGAGTGCCGTTCTTGAAGGCCATCAGGGTCGGGATCGAGGTGATGCGTGCAGAGCTCGCGAGAGCACGCTCGGCCTCGGTGTCGACCTTGCCGAAAACCACGTCGGGGTGACTCTGCGACGCCGCTTCGTAGATAGGGGCGAACCGGCGGCAGGGACCGCACCAGGACGCCCAGAAGTCGACCAAGACGATCTCGCTCTCGGAGACCGTGCTGTCGAAGGTCTCGGCAGTCATCGCAACCGTGGACATGTTCTCTCCTTACGCCTTGGATACCCCAGGGGGTGTTTGCATTCACTTTATACCCCGTAGGGTATTTTCAAGATCGAGTTTGACTGACAGAACGGAGCTCGACGATCGGCCATCAGAGGAGACCAACCCGGTGCTGACCGAAGACCGGGAGACGTACGTCCGCGAGCTGCTCGACGGCCTCGACGCTTGGCCCACCTGCTACGCACACATGGCGGACGGCAATGCCGGCAAGGTCGGGCTGCGCCTGGTGGGACGCGAGGCGGCGTGATTCTGCTTCTCGCCGCCGCGGCCGGGGTTCTCATCGGGCTCAGCCTCGGCGCCCTCGGCGGTGGCGGCTCGATCCTCGCGATCCCGGTGCTGGTTTACGCCCTCGGGCAGACGCCGTCCCAGCCGACCACTGGGTCGCTGGTAGTGGTGGGGGTCACCTCCATGATCAGTGCCGTGGCGGCGTACCGGGCCGGCAACGTACTACTCCCTCGCGGCGTCACGTTCGGCGTGGTGGCGATCGGCGGCGCCGCCGCTGGCGCCAGGCTGTCTGCACACGTGTCCGAGCCCGTGCTGCTTGCGGCGTTCGCCGTACTCATGATCGTGGTAAGCGGGCTGATGGCGGTCCGCCAACTGCGCGGCCGTCCGGCACGTCGAAGCGAGGGGGATGGCGAGCGGCAGCTGGCCACGGTGGCGACCGAACGAGCTGGAGCGAGGCCCACGGCAGGCCGACCGGTCGCGGGCGAAGACGAGCCGCTACGTCAAGACTCTGCTCAGCGCAATCCGTCACGTTAAGTCGTGTGAAGAGGACCCCGCGCAGGGCAACCGCTACGGACCCGGGCACAGCATCAAGGTGGGCGCGGCGACCGGCACCTACTTCGTCGACTACGAGAGCGGCACCTCCGACGGTGGCGGCGTCGCCGTGATCAGGGACGGCAACCGCTTCGGCTACGTCGACCTGATGCACGCTTCGACAAATCGTCAACGTTAAGGGTGACTGACCGATGACTGCGACTGATCGACCGGTCGCGGAGCTCGAAGGGCCCATTCCCGTTCCGAACCGCCCCCGAACGCGGCGGTTCGGACCGTAACAAATCCAACCGGCTAACCTCTCAGGCACCGATCCATCCGATGCGACATGCGACGTGACGTTCGCGAAAATGCGATACATCAACCTCGGGGCGGCCGAGGACCAGCCGTCCTTTCCGCATCGTCCAGATGTCCATCCTCGCGCCCATCGGGCTCCCACAGCGCAACCAGTGGCGCCACGAGGGGTGCTCAATGCCTTGACCTCTGGGTCACTGGTAAAGCGATCGCGGCCAGTGTGAGTTTTCACCCGGCCATTTGTCCATTCGCGGACACCGTGCGGACATGAGCCTGCCCGATACAACAGAGGCGGCCTCCGGAGTTTCCGAAAACTGCCTCTGACCTGCTGTTTTGCGTTGTAGCGGGGGCAGGATTTGAACCTGCGACCTCTGGATGCCGTCGGGGGCATCGCAACGACTACGGAGTCGGGCCGGAAACTACCGATTCGCTCGGTGTGATGAGGGATTCACCCTCGCTTCCGATCTCAGGATACCCGTCCAGTACCGAGTCGGACGGACCGAATCTGGACACAAGATGGACACGATTCGAATCCCCTGGCCGCGGACTAGTGCGAGGGCAGCTCGCCGGTGAGCCGGCCGTGCCGTTCGACGCTGGCATCGTTGAGGCCGACGATCTCGACGGTCTTGCCCTTGCGTTCGTACTTGGTGGTGATGGCGTCGAGCGAGGCGACGGTGGAGGCGTCCCAGATGTGGGACCGCGACAGGTCGATGACGACCCGCTCAGGGTCGTCGGCGTACTCGAACTGGGTGTAGAGGTCGTTGCTGGAGGCGAAGAACAGCTCGCCGGTCACGGTGTACACAGCGGTCACCGTCCCGTCCGCGCCCTCGACGAGCTCGCGGTGGGTGTCGGTGAGGTGGGCGACCCGCCGGGCGAACAGCGTCATGGCGACGAGGACGCCCACCACGACGCCGATGGCGAGGTTGTGGGTGCCGACGGTCACGGCGACGGTGGAGACCATCACCATGGTCTCGGACTTCGGCATCCTGCGCAGGGTGGCGGGCTGGACGCTGTGCCAGTCGAACGTGCCGACCGAGACCATGATCATCACCGCAACCAGCGCGGCCATCGGAATCAAGGCGACGACGTCGCCGAACCCGACCACCAGGACGAGCAGGAAGAGACCGGCGAGGAAGGTCGAGATCCGGGTCCGGGCGCCGGAGGCCTTCACGTTGATCATCGTCTGGCCGATCATCGCGCAGCCGCCCATCCCGCCGAAGAACCCGGTGATCACGTTGGCGGCGCCCTGGCCCCACGCCTCGCGGGTCTTGTCGGAGTGGGTGTCGGTGATGTCGTCGACGAGCTTGGCGGTGAGCAGCGACTCCAGCAGTCCGACGAGCGCCATCGCGAGCGCGTAGGGGGCGATGACCTCCAGGGTGTGCAGGTTCAGTGGTACGTCGGGGATGAACAGGGACGGGAGGCTGTCCGGGAGCTCGCCCTCGTCGCCGACGTTGGGCACGTTGAGCGCAGCCAGGAGGGTGAAGCCGGTCAAGGCAACGATGGCGACGAATGGCGCCGGGACGACCTTCGTGACGCGCGGGAGCCCGACCATGACCGCGATGCCGACAGCGATCATCGGGTAGACCAGCCACGGCACGTCGACCATGTGCGGGACCTGGGCGAGGAAGATCAAGATCGCCAGGGCGTTGACGAAGCCGACCATCACCGAGCGCGGGATGAACCGCATCAGGCGGGCGACCCCTGGCCTCCTGCGTCCCTCAGGGCGCACCGACGGCGGCTTTCGCCTCTACACGGAGCTCGACGTCGAGAAGATCCTGGTGATCCGGCGCATGAAGCCCCTCGGCCTCACCCTCGAGCAGATGAGCGCAGCGATGCGCGACATCGAAGTCCTTCGGGACCGGGACGCGGTCGACCGGCATGCCAAGGCGCGCGAGCGGCTGACGGCGATCCTGGCCGACGCTGCCGAGCGCCGCGAAAAGCTCGAGAGCCAGCTCGTGATGGCCGACGAGTTCATCAGCCAGCTGGGGCGCGAGCTGACCTGAGCTCCCGGCGGGCGCGGTACTCCCTGAATGCTTTCAGGCTCGGAATCCGTAGATTCCGATCTGTACCCACTAATCGGCTCTCAGGCGTCTGGTGTCGTGTGCCCACATCGCGATCTCGACGCGGTTGCGGGCGCCGAGCTTGGTCATCAACGATGCGACGTGGGTCTTGACCGTGCTCAGGCCGACGAAGAGGTCGGTGGCGATCTCGGCGTTGGTCCGGCCACGTGCCACCAGCGCGAGCACCTCCTCCTCGCGCTCGGTGAGCGGGTCGATGGGCTGGACCGGTACCACCGGCGCCTGGTCGGCGAAGGTCGCCAGCAGCCGGCGGGTGACGTTGGGGGCGATCAGCGCGTCCCCGTCGGCCGCCGCGTGGATAGCCTGCACGAGGAGCTCCGGCCCGGCGTCTTTGAGCAGGAAGCCGCGGGCGCCGGCGCGTAGGGCCCCGAGGACGTACTCATCGAGGTCGAAGGTGGTAATCACGACGACCGCCATCGGGTCCGTCACGTCTGGCCCGGCCAGGCGCCGCGTTACCTCGACGCCATCGAGCCCGGGCATCCGGATGTCGACGAGGAGGACATCGGGACGCAGCCGGGTCGCCAGGTCGAGCGCTGCGAGCCCATCTGTCCACCGACTTCGGCGAGCCGGACACCTGGGTCGCCAACATGAGAGAACTTCCCGCCACGGTCCCTGTCCTCGACGCTGACACACGACCTGCGCTGGCCGGACGCGGTCGTCGAGCCGGGCGACGCCGTCGACGTCGTCACACGCCTCAAGAAGGAGTCCGACGTTCCTTTGCGCTCGCACGGCAGCCTGTCGCTGAACCAGGCACTCCTGGCGGCCGGCCTGGTCGACCACGCCCAGGTCACGATCCTTCCCGTCATCAATGGCGCCACCGGATGCACAGCGGGTCTTCGACGGGGTCCCCGACCTCGACCTAGAACTGGTGGACAGCCGCACGTTCGACGACCACATCCACGAGCTCACCTACCGACCCGCCTCCACCAGGCCGGGTGAGGCGCAGGGGCGTGGTGCAGACGCTGGTGACAGTTCCCCGGCGCAGCGGCTGCCCGGACAGAGGATCAGCTGACGGGTGGCAGGTCGAAGTCGTCATCGGTCATCTGCAGCAGGGCCACGCTGACGCCGGCGCAACCGAGGGCGAGCATGGCGAGGCCGATCCCGACCACGACGTGGTCGAACTGCAGGAACGGGTGGGTGAACCCACCCAGGCCGACCGCGGTGGCCGCCCAGAGCGGCACCACCCGGCTGCGCCACAGCGCGAAACCCAAGATCACCGACCCGAACACCAGGCCGATGATGAACAGCAGGCTGCCCAGCCCGGCAGTCGGGCTGGCCTCGAGATCGTCGGAGAAGTTGCTGATGATCGTCGGGTCGTAGTGCTTCTGGGCCGCCACCCAGGCGATCTGGTCGCCGTTGATGTTCTCGCTGATCCCGGCTAGGAACCCGGTGACCGTGAGCAGCGCACCGGCGCGCGCAAGTCGCGGTGCGCCGCGCCGCGAGACCCAGGCGAGGGTCATCAGCGACGGCACGACCAGAACCACGAATGCGGTGTTGAACCATTGCAGGACGGCAAAGGAATGGTCGGTCGTGAAGAGCCTGATCTGCTCGGTGGTGCTGTCGGGCGCGGCCGGCGCGACGGCGTACTGGATGCCCTTGGCCAGCCACGGTAGTGGCAACAGCAGCGCCAACAGCACTCGCCAGAAGCGACGAGCGTCGGGCAAGGGCGCTGCTGATCCCTTGCCGGCCTCCTTGGTTGTGGTCGTGCTCGTCATGGTGGGGCTCCTTTGTCGTGAGGGATCGCGTGTGGACAGCGTGTGGGCTCAGAACGACCAGCCGGGAGGTCGAGGAGAACCAGGCAGGGAGGAGTTCTCCTGACGGACCTAGTGGCTGGCCACTACCCGGCGGACGGCTCGCGGGCGGATCATGAGACTCGTGAATCGAACGCCGCGCTGGCCGGCCGATGTCTGCGGCGCCCTCGTCGTGGCGCTGGCGGTGCTGGCGTGCGTTGCGGCGTCGGTGTCGGGACGGGCGTATGCCGAGCTCGACAACGAGAGCATCGCCAGCAACTTCGTCCTCGGGCTGGCGCTGGGGTTGGCGGCGTACCCGATCGCTCGGCTGCGGTCGAAGAACCCGGTCGGCTGGCTGCTGATGGCCGGCGGACTCGGGTTCGAGCTGAGCGCCGCGGGTCGGGCTGCGCTGGACGCCTGGGCCGGCAGCGGATCCACCGCTCCGGGATGGCGACTGGTCGGTGACGTCACCAGCCTGGCGTGGCCGGTCGCGCTCGTAGCGGCGCTTCCGATGACGTTGTTGCTGTTCCCCGACGGGGTGCTTCCGGGACCACGCTGGCGCCCGCTGCTGGGGGTCGCTGTGGTCAACGCTCTCGCGTTCGAGACGCAGTTCGGCGCCGGGGCCGAGACCGCGTCGTACTCCAATGGGGATGGGGTCCGCGGCTACGTGCAGGTGCCGTGGGCGGACGCCTCCTGGGTGGGTGTGACGGCGGGGGCGGCCACCGTTGTGCTGTACCTCGCGGGCATCGCCTCACTGGTCGTTCGCTACCGGCGAGGCGAGGATCGCACCCGGCAGCAGGTGCTGTGGCTGCTGATGGCCTCGATCGTGATGTTCAGTGTGTTTCTGCTGAGCGATGTGACCGAGCTGGGCGGGTTCTTGGTGACCCCGGCCATCGCCGCGGTGCCTGCCGCGATCGCGATCGCGATCCTGAGGCATCAGCTGCTGGACATCAGACTCGTGGTGTCGCGCTCGTTGGCGTACCTGATCCTGACTGGGGTGATCGTCGCGGGCTACGTCATGGTCATCGCGGGCACGGAGCAGGTGTTGTCCTCGCGGTTCGCCCTCGGCCCGCCAGCCGTTGCGACGCTCGTGGTGGTGGCCGCGTTCAACCCGGTACGAGGGTGGCTCCAGCGTCGGATCGACAGGCTCTTCTACGGCAGTCGCGGCGATCCCATGGCGGTGGTGGCGGAGCTGGGGGATCGACTGGGGTCGTCGGGTCTGTCGGGAGCTCTCGAGGGCTTGTGCATCTCGTTGCGGCTGCCGTGGGCTCTGGTCTCGGTTGCCGAGGACGAGCTTGCCCGCTTCGGTGATCGGCACGGCAATGAGCACGTCCACGAGCTCGCGGTCGGCGGGGCAACGGTGGGTGTCCTGATCGTGGGCCTTCGGCGCGGCGAGCGGACCCTGTCACCCTCCGACCAGCGACTGGTCGCGCTGACCGCGGCACCACTGGCGGTTGCCGTGCAGGCGACCGTCGCCGCCGCGAAGTTGAGCGAGGCCCGGCAGGCCCTGGTTACCGCTCGCGAGGAGGAACGCCGGCGACTCGGGCGTGACCTGCACGACGAGCTGGGTCCGATGTTGACCAGCATCTCGCTCAAGGCGGAGGCCGCTCGCCGGCTGAGCTCGACCAAACCCGAGGAGGTCGCCGTCCTGACCGAGGACCTGCGCAGACAGGCGGTGGCCGCGGTCGAACAGGTGCGCATCCTGGCCCGCGGGCTTCGCCCCGCCGTTCTCGACTCACTCGGACTCCTCGGGGCACTCCAGGAGTACGCCACCACCCTTTTGCCGTTGCGCGTCGACGTGGAGGGGGACCTGCCCGCGCTGCCTGCGGCGGTCGAGGTGGCGGCCTATCGGATCGCGACCGAGGCCCTGACCAATGTCGTTCGCCATGCGCGGGCACGGTGCGCCACCGTCTGCGCGCGGGTGCACGATGATCGACTGGCTCTGGTCGTCACCGACGACGGGACCTCCCGATCGTGGTCCGAGGGGGTGGGCCTGGCATCCATGCGCGAACGCGTTGCCGAGCTCGGTGGCTCGTTCGCCGCGGGCCCGCAACTCTCGGGTGGCGTCGTCGAGGTGACGTTCCCGTGCGGAGCCGGCGCGTGGTGACCCGGGTAGCGGTCGCCGATGACCACTCACTCCTGCGCGAAGGCCTGCGCGCCCTCCTGGACACGGTCGAGGGCCTGACCCTGGTCGCTACCGCGGCGACCGCCAAAGAAGCGGTGAAGGTGACGGTCACCGAGCGGCCCGACGTCCTCGTGCTCGATCTGGGTCTGCCCGACGGCTCGGGCATCGACGTGGCTCGCGAGCTGCGCCGGGTGGCACCCGACACCGCGGTGCTGATGCTCACCATGTACGACGATGCGGACTCGGTCTTCGCCGCCATGCGGGCCGGCGCCCGCGGCTATGTCCTCAAGGGCGCCGAACCAGAAGACGTGATCCGCGCCATCCAAGACGTCGCCTCGGGCAGCGTCATCTTCGGTCCCGGTGTCGCTGGCCGGGCCCTGGCCTACCTCGAACAACCCAGACCCGAGGACTCGTTCCCGACCCTGACCACGCGCGAGCGCGAGGTCCTGACGCTCATCGCCGAGGGGATCGGCAACGCCACCATCGCCGCCCGGCTCGGCGTATCTCCCAACACGGTGGCCAACCACGTCACCAGCATCTTCGCCAAGCTCCAGGTCGCCACCCGCGCCGAAGCGATCGTCAGAGCCCGCGAAGCCGGGCTCGCCAGCGAGCCCTGACCGGGAATCCGCCCGACGACCCCCGGGGTGGATGGGACCTGGCCACTACCTCGCCCGGGAGCGCGTCCTGCGCCGGGCGGGGGCTGGCCACCTGCCGCTGAGGGGCCCGCCGGCACAGGCTTCCACTCACCGGTCGACCGACCGGATGATTCGAAGGAGTCCTCCATGTTCACCACCCGAAACGCCACGCTCGGCCTCGGCGCCGCGGCCCTCGCCACGTTGGTTGGGGCGAGCGGGATGCAGGGCGGCGCCCTAGCCGCGTCGCAGGATCACACCATGCAGTTCACAGTCGTGCCGAAGGCAGCCCAGGTGCTGGACGGTCACTTCGCGGGAGTGGACGTGAACCGCACCGATGGCAAGGTGGTCGGCTACGACACCATCACCGGCTGGTACGACGACACCGCAGGGGTGGCCCACATTCGAGCTGCCATGTCCAGGAAGAACGGGCTGTTCTACGTGAGCGCCCGCCAGACGGACGCAGGGGTCGTCACCGGGTCGGTCACCGGCGGGACGGGCCAGTACCTGAATGCCAAGGGAACGGTCGCCGGACACACCTTCGGCTCGCGAGGCAAGTCCAAGGTGACGATCACCTGGACCAAGTGAGCGACATGGGCCACCGTTTCACACCGAGTAGTCCGTGGGGCGCCTGCCGACATCCTGCTGACATTGCGCGGAGCAACATCAGAGGCCGCCTCCGGATAACTCCGGAAACGGCCTCTGACCTGCATTTCTACTTTGTAGCGGGGGCAGGATTTGAACCTGCGACCTCTGGATGCCACCAGGGGCATCGCGACGGCTACGGAGTCGGGCCGGAAGCTACCGATTCACGCGGTGTAGTGAGGGATACGCCCTCGCTTCCGAGTTCAGGGTACCCGTTTGGGAAGGAGTCGCACGGGCCCAATGTGGACCTTAGATGGACACCGCTCGAGTCTGATGGGCTGACTCTGCGGCCTGGCAGTCGCGGCGGAACGCCTTGGGTATCCAGTCATGTGTGTAACCCTCCGGCAGGGACTCCCACGATTCACCTGCACGTATCTTCAGGTGACCGTTGGACGCACTGGCGCAAGCCCTTGCTTAGGCGCGGGTGGACTGGCGCGGAGAAGTCTCCCGGGGCCGTCGACCCGGAGCGTCGTCTGGGTGGCGGCCAGCACCGAGTGGAGCAGCACCTGGTTCGCCTCTACGATCAGTTGCCCGGTGCGGTGTTCCAGGGCTTCGACCGCTTGAGCCGCACGAAAGCCGTTGCCTGCGATGAACATCGCCTCGGCCGAGGCGTCCACATTGTTGCTGACCCAGTCGATCACGTGCTCGGGCCGCATCCGCTCGGGGTCCTGAGGAAGCGACGTCGCCGCCGAGACCGCGACGTCGAATCCTTGACCGCGGAAGTACGTTGCGGCGAGGTCGGCCATGTCGTCGTCGAACCAAGGTGGATGGACCACGGCCACCCGGTGTATGTCGAAGGCCCGCAATGCCTGAGTGGCCGCGGTTCCGCTGGTCACAACCGGCACACCCGCCATCTGCCGCAAACTTTCGACTAGTTCCCCCTCGGCGCGGGGGCCGATCGCGTACCCGGACGTCGTCGAGGCATAGGCGATGACATCGACGGGCGCCTCGCAGAGCCGCGCGACGGCCGATTGCAGGGCCGCAGGTCTGGCCAGCCTGTGAAGATGCAGGGCGGCGGAAGGGGGCGGCGGCACAGTCCCAGGGGTGTTGGAACGCCGCACGGTGCGCGCGACCACGACATCGATACCCGTTGGCGCCATCTGGGACAGTTCAACTTCGGGTCCTGCTGACACATGCGGCGTCAGCACGCCGACCCGGAGCGTCGCGGCGGACCGGTCCGCCGGTCGCGCAACCGGTTTGCCGCGACCAGACTCGATAGCCGCAGCCGTCGCCTGGCGATGCGCTCCTCGGTGGCAGGGCACGCCGATGTCCCTGCGTCGGGTCACTGCTGCACCGGGAAGACCAGGTGGGTGACCCGGTCGCCCTGGACGCATACCGTTGGGTTGCCAAGGAGGACGTCGTCTGAGGAGAGTTGACCGAAGAAGGGTCGGTTGCCCTCGCCCATCACCACCGGCACCAGGTCGACGGCCACTTCGTCCAGCAGTCCCAGGTCCAGGCATTGCTTGGCGATGGTCCCTCCGGTGACGGAGACGACGCGGTCGCCGGCAATCTCCTGGGCGCGTGCGATCGCGGCCTGCACTCCGTCGGTGACGAATGAGAAGGGGGCGTCGGGGTGCGCGTCGACCCAGTCCGAGGGGACTTGGTGCGTGACCACGACGACGGGTATGTCCAGGGTGTGCCGGCCTTGCCAGCCTTCGGCTACCTCGAACAGGGTGCGGCCACAGACCAATGCCCCCAGGGAGGACACCCAGTGCCGCCAGTGCTCCGCACTCGCTGGGCTGAGGTGGACCTCGAAGTCCCCGGCCGGGGTCGGGATGGCGACCTCTCCGTTCTGGAGCCAGTCGAACAGTCGGCCGATGGTGTTGTCCTGCTTGGCGACATACCCGTCGAGAGACATGATCGCCTGTGCTTGCACGGTGCCCATTCGACTCGCTCCTCAGCCACGCTGCGGTCGGTAGACCTGCACGACGATGCCGCTGGGAAACGGCTCGGTTTCGACGAGTTCCAGGTGCCGGGACTCCGGCAGCTGGTCGAACAGAGCCTGACCGCGGCCCAGAACCAGCGGCTGGACCAGTAGCCGGTACTCGTCGATGAGGTCCGCCGCGGCCAGCGCGCCGGCCAACCGACCACCACCCCACACGACCACGTCCGGACCGGGCCCTTCCTTGATGTCGGCGATCTCGGTCGTGAGGTCGCCCCGCGCGACCCGAGTTTCGGGCCAAGGGGCCTCGTCGTCACTGAGCGTTTTCGAGAACACGACCTTGGGGATGTCGTTCATCGGCGCCGCGTAGGGATCGTCGGACTGGGGCCAGTAGGACGACATCTCCAGGTAGGTGACGCGGCCCATGAGGTGCGCACCGGCCTTGCTGATCCGGTCCAGCTTCCACTTCTTGAGCTCACCGCCCTCAGGAATCGCGATCCCTGGGTGCTCGCGGTCGCCGCCAACGAACCCGTCCAGCGACATCGACATGTACAAAATGACGTTTCGCATGACTCCCTCTCGCTGCTCGTGTTCTCGCTTCTTCTGTCTTGACGGTCTCAGCCTGCGCAGTCGGCATCAACGACGGCCTGGGTCACGCATCGTGTAACTTGGGTTCACGATGGCCGACGTCGAGTTGCGAGAACTCACGCTGTTCCTGGTGCTGGCCGAGGAATTGCACTTCGGACGCACCGCAGAGCGGCTCGGTCTCACCACGTCGCGAGCCAGCCAGACGCTGCGAGCCCTTGAACGCAAACTCGGTGGACGACGCTTGTTCAACCGCACGAGCCGCGTCGTCACCCTCACCGAGGCCGGACAAGCCCTCCACGACGAGCTCGCACCGATCGTGGCCGGCTTGGACGACACGCTGACACGGGCCCGCGTACGGGCGTCCGGCCCCGGGCTGATCCGGGTCGGCATCCTCAACGCCGCGACCGGAAGCCTGGTGCTCAATGAGGCGGTCAAACTCTACGAAGCGACACACGAAGGTGCCGCGGTGCAACTGGTCGCGACCCCGCTCAACGACCGACTAGGACCGCTACGCCGACGCGAGGTGGACCTGACGGTGACTCGACTGCCCCTCAACCAACCCGACATCGTGATCGGTCCGCTGCTTTCTCAAGGCGACGTCCGCGTGGTGATGGTGGCGCTCGACCATCCGCTCGCCGGTCGACAACTGGTCTCGGTCGAAGACTTCGCGGATTATCCCGTGCGGAGGCCAGCCGACGTGCCTGAGCTGGCGGAGGCCAGCTGTCCCACCCACACCCCCAGCGGCCGCCAGATCGTGCCCGCCGACATACACATTGCGGACGTCTCCGAGCTGCTCCTGCTCATCGCCCAGGGACGGCTCGTCCACCCGACCGTCGCCCCGTTCGCCGAGCACTTCCGACACCCCGGCATCACGATCATCCCGATCCACGACCTACCACCCTCATCGACTGCGCTGGCATGGCTGAAGGGGTATCAACATCCCGCCCGCGACACCTTTGTGGCCGGCGTGGGCCAGGTTGTTAGTCACGCCACAAGTTAGCCGGCGCCGGGTAGCTGTCGGTTGTCGATAGCGAGGTCGAGTTTGGGGAAGGTCGCTGAGACCGAATGGTGGTGCTCGGCCTCGATCGGGCCATCCTTAGCGGACAGGCGCTGGGTGGGTCCCGGAATGTCGCGCTCAGTCAATGTCGTGCCGACCTGCGTCCCAATCACAGTCAGTCAAGTTGCATCCACGCCTTTCGCCTTGGTAGCCGTGGCCGGTTGACGCCACGCTTTGTCAGTCGTAGTTTCTATTCGTCATGACTTATGAAGCAGGAGCGGGCTGGACGGCGCTGGCCGACCGCACCCGGCGCGCGATCGTCATGCAACTCGCCGATGGCGAGCGGGCGGTGGGCGAGCTGGCGGCGACGCTGCCGGTGACCCAACCCGCCGTGTCCCAGCACCTCAAGGTGCTCAAGGACGTCGGACTAGTGAGGGAGCGAGCCGAGGGGACTCGCCGCATCTACCGGCTCAACGAGGCTGGCGTGACCGCGCTCCGCGACCAGCTGGACACGTTCTGGAAGCGGACCATGTCCGGGTTCGAGGACCTGATGGAGGAGGACCGATGAGAGAGGCACCCGTGGTGCGCCATCACGTCGTCGTGGACGGTACACCGGAGCGTGCGTTCACGGCGTTCACCGAGCGGCTCGGAGATTTCAAGCCGCCTGAGCACAACCTGCTCGGCTCGCCGATCGCAGAGACCGTGTTTGAGCCCCGGGTCGGCGGGCACATCGTCGACCGCGGGGAGGATGGCAGCGAGTGCCGGTGGGCGCGGGTGCTGGCCTTCGAGCCGCCCGACCGGTTGGTCTTCAGCTGGGACATCGGCCCGACCTGGCAGCTCGAGACCGACCCGGCCAACGCCAGCGAAGTGGAGGTCCGCTTCGTCGCCGACGGGCAGGCCCGCACCCGGGTGGAGCTCGAGCACCGGCACATAGACCGGCACGGCCCCGGTTGGGAGTCAGTGCGCGCCGGCGTCGACGAGGACCAGGGCTGGCCGCTCTACCTCGCGCGGTTCGCCGCCCTGCTCACCCCGGAGCGGTCATGACCACAGTCTCCGTCGAGGTGGACCGTCCGGCGGCCGAGGTGTTCGCCTACGCCACCAACCCCTCGAAGTTCCACGAATGGCAGCAGGGCGTGGTGAGTGGGTCGATGGAGGGCAACGGCGAACCGAGTGTCGGCGACCACTGCCTCACCACCCGCCGGATAGGCGGCACCGAGCGGCCGGCCACATCGGAGCTGGTCCGACGCGACCCCCCGCGCAGCTGGGCAGTCCGCGGCATCGACGGGCCGATCCGCGCCCAGGTCGACGTGACCGTCGAGCCACTGGCCGACACCCGGTCACGGCTCACGATCGCGGTCGACTTCGAAGGCCACGGCATCGGCAAGCTGCTCGTGCCGCTCGTCGTACGCCGCCAGGCCCGCACCGAAATGCCCGGCAACATCGCGAAGCTCAAGGAGCGGGTCGAGGCGTCTCCACGGCCGTGAACACCGAGCTGCGGTCGTGGTGCCACAAGGGCAATGGCGCACTCCTAGAGCTCGCCGAGGTTGAGTCGGCGGGCCTCATGTGCGGCGCGCTCTGAGGCGCGGGCGCGGGTGTATCCGATGAGCATGTCGGTGCGGGTCCAGCCGGCGATGGCCATAAGGCCCGACTCGGAGCCGCCGGCGGCGAGCCAGCGGTGGGCGGCGGTGTAGGGATCGCATGAGTCCTTCGCGGCCGAACCGCTTGCCGCGGTTGCCCAGCCACAGGTCGGGCGTTTGAGCGAGCGGGTGCTTCTCGCGTTCGTCGAGGTAGATCAGCAGCGCCTCGGTGGTGGCTTGCCCGATCGGGATGGTCCTGCCCCGCCCGCCCTTGCCGCGGCGGATCGTGATCAGTCGACCGATGAGGTCGAGGTCGTCGAGTTGGAGGTCGATGACCTCGCCGGAGCGGATCGCGGTCTCGAACATGAGCCGGATGATGGCCTCGTCGCGACGGTGATGAAGCGTGTCCCCCCGGTGCGTCGGCTTCGGGCACGGCGCAGGTCCGGATGAGGGCGCGCAGCTCGTCGTCGGTGAGCGGCTCCACCAGGGGCGGCTCCACACGTGGAGCCTTGACGCCGGCGATCGGCCAGACCAACGGGTGGCTCGAGTTCCTCGGCTGAGGCATCGCCTTGGCGTCTCCTCGCGCAAGGACTTGGAGGGCGGCGAGCACAGTTGCCACGCGCTGTTGTTGTTCGTTGGCGCGAGGGAGGCGGGCGGAGTCGTCCGGCGCGAAGGCGCCCGCGAGCAGCCCTCGGACTCAGCTGATCTTCTTGCGGTAGATGGCGATCGCGAAGGCGTAGGCGGCGACAAGGATCGCTGCGAGCCAGGCGAGGGCAATCCAGATGTCACTCCCGACAGGTTCCTGGGCGAACAAGGCATGGATGGTGTTCACGATGGAAGTCACGGGCTGGTTCTCGGCGAACCACGCGACCGGGCCGGGCATCGTGTCGGTGGGGGCGAAAGCTGAGCTGATGAATGGCAGGAAGATCAGCGGGTAGGCGAACGCGCTCGCGCCGTCGATCGTCTTCGCAGAGAGCCCGGCAATGACGGCGAGCCAGGTCAGCGCGAGGATGAACAGGGTCAGGATGGCGGCGATGGCGAGCCAGGCGCCCAGGGATGCTCCGGTGCGAAATCCCATGAGGAGCGCCACGCCGATGACGATTGCGACCGAGACGAGGTTCGAGACCAGCGAAGTGAGAACGTGCGCCCAGAGCACGCTCGACCTGGCGATGGGCATCGACTCAAAGCGTTCGAAGATGCCGCCCTGCATGTCGAGGAACAGCCGGTAGGCGGTGTAGGCGATGCCGGAGGCGATGGTGATGAGCAGGATGCCGGGGAGCATGTAGTTGATGTAGGACTCGTCCGATCCGGTGTCGATCGCGCCGCCGAGCACGTAGACGAACAGCAGCATCAGCGCCACCGGGGTGACCGCGGTGGTGATTATCGTGTCGGGGCTGCGCAGGATGTGGCGCAGCGACCGGCCGGTCAGGGTGCCGGTGTCGGTGAGGACATGGGTGGTGGTCATCGGGGTTCCTTTCCTGCGGCCGCGCGCGTGCGGCTCTCAGCGTGAGCGTCGGTCTCGCTGGTGTCGCCGACAAGGACGAGGAAGACGTCCTCGAGGGAGGGCTGCTTCTCGACGTACTCGACCTTGGCGGCCGGGAGGAGCTGCTTGAGCTCGGCGAGGGTGCCTTTCTGGATGATCGTGCCCTCGTGCAGGATCGCGATCCGGTCGGCGAGCTGCTCGGCCTCGTCGAGATACTGCGTCGTGAGAAGGACGGTCGTGCCGCCCTTGGCGAGCTCCTTGACGGTGTTCCACACCTCGATCCGCGCCTGTGGGTCGAGACCCGTGGTGGGTTCGTCCAGGAAGATGATCGGCGGGTCACCGATGAGGCTCATCGCGATGTCCAGCCGGCGTCGCATGCCGCCCGAGTACGTCGCCGCCTTGCGGCTGCCGGCGTCGGTGAGCGAGAAGCGGGCGAGCAGGTCGTCGGCGACCGCACCGGGGTCCTTCAGGTGACGGAGCTTGGCGATGAGCACGAGGTTCTCCCGGCCGGTGAGCACCTCGTCGACGGCGGCGAACTGCCCGGTCAGGCTGATTGCCTCGCGGAGGTCGTCAGGATTCGTGGCGACGTCGATGCCGTGGACCGTGGCAGTGCCCGCGTCGGCCTTGAGCAGCGTGGCCAGGATCTTCACGATCGTGGTCTTGCCTGCGCCGTTCGAACCGAGCAGCGCGAAGATGGTCCCCGCGCTCACGTCGAAGTCGACGCCTCGCAGCACGTGCACGTCCTTGAAGGACTTCTCGATGCCTCGCACCCGGATTGCGGGTTCGGGAGTCTGGTTGGTGGTCATGGTGGGGTCTCCAGTCCTGCGTTGTCGTCACGCCTGGTCGGCGGCGGCCTTGTCGATGGCGTCGGTCAGGCGCTTGCGCTCCTTGTCGATCCACTGCCTGCCGGTGTAGGCCTGCGCGAAGGTCTCGGCGAACTCCACCGGGTCGTCGCCGACGATCGCTCGCAGGGGTGTCCCGTCCAGCGCGGCTCGCTCCCAGAGGTCGGCGAGGTCGCCGAACATCTTGACGAGGGTGTCGCCGTCGGTAATGCCTGCGTAGTACATGAAGTACCGATGCAATGCCTGCGCGGCCGTGGAATACGGCTCGGGCAAGGCCTCGATGCGGGCCCTGTCCTGCTTGTACTGCTTCTTCTGCTCGAGCGACCCGCTGAGGGCCTCGATCCACTTGGCTGCCATGACTACTTCTCTCCTTGTTTGTCGTGATGTCCCGTGTTGTGCTGAAGCTGTTCGATCCGTTCTGCGAGGAAGCGCCAGCTCCTCCAGAACTCCTCGAGGTACTCGCCGCCTTGGGCGTTCAGCGAGTAGACCTTGCGCGGCGGCCCCTTCTCGGAGGGGACCTTCTCGACGTCGACGAAGCCTCGCTGTTCGATCCTGACCAGCAGGGCGTAGACGGTGCCCTCGACGAGGTCGGCGAAGCCCTGCTCGCGGAGCCGGGCCGTGATCTCGTAGCCGTATGCCGGCCGAACGGCGAGGATCGCGAGAACGATGCCCTCGAGCGTGCCCTTGAGCATCTCGGTCATCTGCTTGGCCATGAACCGTCCCTCCAACTACTCGGTGTTGCTGACTACCACTAGATAGTAGCGCCGAGTACCAGTAGATAGCAACACTGAATAGTGACCGTGGCTTGAGGACCGTTTTCGGCCGAGCTGACGTCGGACGACCTCAGGTCGGTTGGAGCCCATCGGACGAGCCAATGGCGTGCCGTCCGGTCGGGGGTGCGGGCCGAGGGGCTTCCCGTGTCGGTCTCGCCAAGTTCTCGACACATGACTCTTCTGTCCGGCCCGTGGGTCGCGTTGTGACGAGCCGCCAGAGCACGAGGCTGGTGACACTCGGTGCCCTGGGCGCGGTGTTCGGTGACATCGGGACCAGCCCGATCTACACCATCCAGACGGTGTTCAACCCGGAGGGTCCACATCCCGTGCCGGTGTCGGTCGACCACGTCTTCGGCATCGCATCGCTGATCTTCTGGTCAGTGACGCTGGTGGTCACCATCAAGTACACCTTCCTGGTGCTCGCGCCGGACGAGCACGGCGAGGGCGGGATCCTGTCGCTGATGACCCTGGTCACCCGTCGAGGCGCGCCGGGATCCCGGAGCGTCAAGGTCGTGCTCGCCGTTCTCGGCGTGGTGGGTGCCTCCCTGTTCTTCGGCGACAGCATGATCACACCGGCGATCTCGGTGCTCTCGGCCGTCGAGGGGCTCCAGGTGGTGGAGCCCGACCTCGACAGGTTCGTGGTTCCGATCACCGCCGTGATCCTCGTGCTGCTCTTCGCGGTCGAGCGCTTCGGCACCGCCGGGGTGGCCAGGTTGTTCGGACCGGTGATGTTGGTGTGCTTCCTGACCATCGCCGCCCTCGGAATCGGCGGCATCACGCGCCACCCCGCGGTGCTCAAGGCCCTGTCGCCCACCTACGCGATCGACTTCCTGGTCAGCGACTTCAGCACTGCGTTCTTCTCCCTGGCAGCGGTCGTCCTGGCCATCACCGGAGCCGAGGCCTTGCACGCCGAGCTGGGCCACTTCGGCCGGCCGTCGATCACCCGCGCCTGGCTGGCCGTCGTGTTCCCGCCTGCGCCCTGAGCTACCTCGGCCAAGGCGCGCTCGTCATCGACGACCCCAGCTCCAGCAGGGCGCCGTTCTTCCTCCTGGCCCCCGATCCCCTGCTGGTCCCGCTCGTCGCCCTCGCCACGGCGGCGACCGCGATCGCCTCACAAGCGGTGATCACCGGCGCCTTCTCGGTCACCCGCCAGGCCGTCCAGATCGGTTACCTGCCTCGACTGCGCATCCTTCACACCTCTGACGAGACCCAAGGACAGATCTACGTCCCCTGGATCAACTGGGTGCTGATGGTCGCCGTCCTGGTCTTCTTCTTCCAGTCATCCAGCTCCCTCGCCTACGGGTTCGGGATGGCCGTCATCGCCACCGTCCCCATCTCGACCTTGCTGCTCACCTACCTGGCGCGGACCCAGTGGAAATGGCCGCTCCCCCTCGTCATGGCGGGCGCTGCTCTGTTCCTCGGCGTCGAGCTGCAGTTCCTCAGTGCCAATCTCACCAAGATCGTCGAGGGCGCCTGGCTGCCACTTCTCATCGCTCTGGTGATCTCGACGGGGATGATGACCTGGCACCGTGGCCGGGCTCAGGTCACGCGGACCCGAGAGCACGTCGAGGGTGAGCTACGGCACTTCGTCGACGAGCTGCACGAGATGGACCCCGCTCCCGCCGTCGCCCGGCACCTGCCCCAGCCTGGCCGCGACACGGCCGGTACCGCTGTGTTCCTCAACCGCACCAAGGAGACCGTGCCGCTCGCGATGCGGGCCAACGTCGAGCACAACGTGATCCACGAGCACGTGGTGGTGCTGTCGGTGTTGACCGAGGAGACGCCGTACGTCGTCGAGGACGACCGCATCGAGATCGACCCGTTGGGCTGGACCGACGACGGCATCGTCCACGTGACGGCGAGGTACGGCTACGCGGAGAGCCCCGACGTCCCGGCAGCGCTCGAGGTCGCGTGCCGGATGAGCGATGAACTCCGGCTGGAGCCGAACGAAACGACGTACTTCGTCTCCACGATCTCCATGCGGGTCGGCGACGAGCCCGGGATGCCCCGGAGGCGCAAACAGCTGTTCGTCGCCACAGCGGGAATCGCTGCGGATGCTGCGGATTACCTCGAGTTGCCTCGCCATCGGACCGTCACGATGGGCTCCACGGTCGAAGTCTGAACACGACCAGCCCTCGCACGGCAGGGTGAGCTGGCGAAGAACCCGTTAGACGTCCATCAGGATGGCGGTCACGAAGTCAGGATTCCGCAAGGACAGGTGGCAACAGCGCTCCGCGGTCGTTCACTCGTTTCGTGACCACGAGAGAACCAGCGGGGCTGCGAGACCTCCCTGAGGTGCGAGCCGGAGTCGCCTGCCTCTGCTCCTTCGTGGTCATAACGGCGTGTGAGCGCCTCGACCAGGGCGTACCGGTGAGCTTCGCCGCTCTTGGCGTAGTCGTAGTGGCGTCCTCCGTGCAGCTGCCAGCAAGGCTGTCCGTGTTGGTCGCGATCTGGGCTTGGGGGCTGCTCACGGGCTTCGTGGGGAACCAAGGTGGCCAGCTGACGTTCGGGTCGACCGACCGCGCCCACCTGGTCGTTCTGCTCGGCCTCGGGGTCGCGATGGCGACGTTGACGCGCGTGGCTCCGGCCCCATCCGCACGAATCAGGGCGCGCGGATCGACGCGACCGACCGTGCGACTGTGAGGTCGTTGCCATGTCCCACTCGGCCATCGCGGCCATCGCGGCCATCGCGGCCATCGCGGCCATCGCGGCCTTCCCGGACGGCGGCGGCGCTCACGCAGTTGCTCGCCGCCGTGCCGGAAGGCGGGCGAACCGCCGAACGCACGGCGTCCGGACAGGTGGTGAGCCAGGCGTGACCGAGGGGTGGGTGGTTGCTGGTGATCGTGGCGGCATCCTGGGCGGGTGTCTCGCTCATCGCGCGCATCCTGATGGGGTGAGCTCGGTGTGGTGATCGTCCAGAACGCCGTCTACTGCCCGGGCGGCCGCAAGGTCGAGCCGACCTCACTGGAGTCCACCTATGAGCTTTCCTGCGAGAGCAGTGGGGCATGGCCTGGATCGGGCTCCAACGGCCGACCAAGGGCGAGCTGACCTCGGTCGGGGAGGAGTTCAGCCTGCATCCGCTGGCGATCGAGGATGCGATCACCGCCCACCAGCGACCGAAACTGGAGCGCCACGACGATGTGCTCTTCACGGTCCTCCGCCCCGCCCAGTACGTCGACGGGGAGGTCGAACTCGGAGAGCTGCATGTCTTCAGCGACCCGGACTTCGTGGTCACCATCCGGCACGCCGAGTCGCGCGACCTCGCCGCCATCCGCAACCTGATGGAAAGCGGACCCCGACCTGCTCGAGCTGGGACCGGAGTCGGTGGTCTACGCGATTCTCGATCAGGTGGTCGACGAGTACGCGCCAGTCGTGGACGGCCTGGAGGCGCACGTCGATCAAGTCGAGGCCGCCGCCTTCGCCGAAGATCTTGGCGTCTCCCGCAGGATCTACGACCTCACCAGGGACCTGGGCGTGCTGCAGCGCGCGACCGGACCGTTGGTGCCGATGCTCGACGCGCCGACGGCCGGCTTCGACCAGTACGACTTCGAGCAGGAGCTGCGCCGCTCGCTGCGAAACGTGTCGGACCACGTAACCCGCACGGTCGAACGGATCAAGGCACTTCGAGCGCAGCTGCAGATCATTCTCCAGGTCAACAGCACCCTGGTCGCGCAGCGGCGGACTTCCGAGATCCAACAGGTCTCGGAGGCGACGTATCGCCAGAGCGAGCAGCTGAAACGCATCTCGTCGTGGGCAGCGATACTGTTCGCCCGACTCTGATACCCACGATCTACGGCATGAACTTCACCTACATGCCGGAGCTCGGCTGGCGGGTCGGCTACCCCCTGGCGCTTCTGATGATGCTGCGGATTCTCCTCGCTCTGTACCTGCTCTTCCGTCGCCGAGGCTGGCTGGCTGGCTGGCTGCGGTGACTACCGGGCCAACCGTGATCCGGTCCAACTCTCGTCGGACGTCACATCCGCCATGATCGACAGCCATCGGGGTACGTCGTCCGACGGCTGGTCGCCGTCATCTATCTCAGCCAGCAGGGAACCGTCTTCGAGCTCGTCCACTGCGATTGTCAGTCCGTCCCGCTCCACAATGTGCCGGGTCTTGCGAAGGGTTCGCGCGGGAAGCATGCGCAGAAGCTCCCACTCGGGGTCATCGAGGTAGAGCGAGGTGCAGGCGATCTCGTCTGGACCAGGCGAAAGCCGTACCTTGTGTCCCAGCTTCCGGGCGACTGAGCCATCACCCGCCACGATCTCACGTAGGCGAAGTCGGGTCCCTTCGATGTAGTGGTCCACGATGTGCCTGCTCTCCACGATCCCAGACGGAAGCGTCGACAACAGATACCTCCGTTCTCGCTCCACAACCGCGTACTTCAATGAGACCGACTCGGACACCACCACCACCTCCTCCGCCTTCATTACCGCGCACCCATGGTCGCAGGCTCGTGCTGCCGGATCAGTCGTCTCGTTCCCGGGGCCGGGTCCGTAGACGCGAGTCGGATTGAGTCGCGACTGTTTTCTTGACAGCGGACGACCGGGTCCGGTCAAGGCCAGCAAGCCGGACTCTAGCTGCTCTGGCGGCCGTGGGGCACGCTGGTTTCAATGACTCTGTACTAGGGATACGCGCTACGGCCCATTTCTCGGTCGGTTGTGGCCTGATGGCCGCCGCCCTCGCCTTACCTGCGGCGCGTAGCAGTGTCACCCGAGACAGGAGCGTCAAGAGCCCGAGGTCGAGCCAGCCCCAGAGCCCGCGTGGTGCGCCTGTGTCGGCAAAGGGTTGGGCCAGTCCCCGACGGCCCCGCCCGGGGTGACGTCCCGCGGCGGGGCGGTTCAAACCTCACCGCACTTGACCGGATCCCAGGCACGAAGCGTGAGGTCTCGGAGCCGACGTAGGCGCGGGAGCCGGACCAACCCTCGTCTCATGCTTCCTTGCGAGGGGTTCCGCGCATGTCGGGCTCACCGCGGTCTGACTCCCGCCAAAGCCCCCTCCTGGGCCTTAGCCGCGACCTGATCGTTGAACCGACCTTCCTCGCGACAGCCTCGGCCAACGCCGGGTCCGAGGGATAGTCCGAGCGATGCTCGGCAAGCATCCGCAGCGCCCGCTCCTTGACCGTGACAATCCGCTCTCTTGCCAAGGAACGGACCACGACGACGAGAGGTTGTCTAGAGCTTCGCGATGAGGACTGCCTGACCGTCGCGTTCCTCCGCGCCCCCGGGCTGGCGCTCGAGACGGGCGATCTCCGGCAATCCTGCGGCAGCGAGCGCCGCCGCGATCTGATTCGGGGTTCGGTTGTAGCGCTGCAACGTGATGTTGAGGCCATGGCGCCGGTAAGCGCCCGAAACGTCCCGGATTCCACAGCCGGACTGGAAGGCAACGAGGAGATACCGGCCAGCCCGCAGCACGCGGCGGGCCTCGCCAAAGATCCGTGGGAGGTCGTGGTCGGGGCTGTGGATCGTTGATACCAGGAGAAGTACCCGTCGAACGATCGATCCGGATGCGGCACATGGGTGAGTGACGAAACCTGGGTAGGGAATGACGGGTGATCCTGCTGCGCCCGTCGAATCATGCCGGGCGAGAGGTCTACGCCCTCGACAGTGCAACCCATCGCGGCAAGAACGGGCAAGAACCGTCCAGCGCCGCATCCCGCGTCCAAGACCCGTCTCTTGCCGGGCAGCATTGCCGTGAAGTGCTCGATCATGGCCAGGTCGATGGGCTGCTCCGGCTCGGTGGCCCGGAAGTAGTCGACATAAGTGTCAGCGACCACGTCATACGCCGTTCGAACTCCATGCTCGTCCTGGGGCGTACTCACAGGCTGACAGTTTAGGTCACACCCTGGATCCAGATCGGACGTCGCTCACCAGCGTACGGTGTTCCAGGGTCAAGCATCTGGCGGTGACGCGTGGGTGACCCGTCTACGGCCCAAAAGTTCTGGGTGCCGAGTTGCGTTGCTCGTCGTGCGTCGGAGACACCTCGATTGCTCGGCGTGCCAGGCTGCGGTCATCGCGGTCACGCAGCACGGACTGGACGATCACGCGTACACGCCAACGACCTCAGGCAGTGCGCTCGATCAGACGAACGACCCGGTGATCGCCCCGCTCCAGCCGCCGACCCAGGTGGGGCGTTTGTTGCTCTTCGCAGTTGCCGGAGTGGCCCTCAATGGGAGGCCAGACGTCCGTGCGCCGACGACAGCGCGACACCTTCACCGAGCAGCAGTGCAGCGACTGCCTCCGGATCCTCGCGCATGGCGTTGTGGGCAGTGGGGAGCACGTGCACCAGCCACCCGGGATCGGCTTCCAGTCGCGCTCGCAGGGCTGCGAACGGCGTCTGGTCCTCCCATCCCGAGCAGTAGACGAACTCCCGGCGGGGGACCTGGGCGAATGCGCCGGTGAGCCGGATCGTCTGCATCGCGGAGGCGAGGGGATGGGGGCGGCGACGCGGATCGCCGCCGTCCGGCGGTCGGACGGCGTAGCCGGTGGCCGCGGCGCCGGCAGCGAACAGCTCCCGGAAGTATTCGTTGGTTGCCGACCACCACGACTCGCCGTCGCGCGGTACGAAGGCGTCGAGATGCACCAGTCGTGAGATCCGCCCGCCGGCGCGGTCGGCGGCGGCAGCGATCACCATCCCGGCGTAGCTGTGGCCGACCAGGGTCGCGCTGGTGATGTGTGCGCGATCGAGGAGCGCCAAGACGTCGTCTGCGTGTGTGTCGAGGTTCGCGGTCGCGACCGTCGAGTCGTCATCGTCTGGCCGCAGACCGGTCAGAGTCAGGGCGTGAACGTCATGACCGGCCCGCTCCAGCAGCGGAACCACCTCCTCAAACGCCCATGAGCCCTTCCAAGCGCCAGGTACGAGGACGAACGTCGCCATGTGTGCCTCCTTCTCTCTCAGTCCGCGGCGCGCGCTGCGCCGCTGTGCATGGAACAACTCTCACCGGATCAGCAGTGGCGTACCACCGCTAAGATGCCAACTGATGCCCGTTCGCCGCCAACCTCGCCTCATCGCCGGTGCGACGTCACACATCTGGCCGTCCGGCGGGCGCCACCTCTGGCCATCGGGCGAAGCAAGTGCACCGCAGACCCACGCAGACGGACACTTGGTGTACGCCGCCAGCGGGGTCCTGGCGGTGCACACCGAGCGCGGCACCTCGATCGTTCCCGCCAACCGGGTCGCCTGGACCCCTGCCGGGTTCACGCACTACCACCGCTCCCACGGCGACACCGACATGCGGATCGTCTTTCTCGCGCCAGCCCTCGCGGGGCTCATACCCGACCATCCCGCGGTCTTCCTGGCCTCCGACCTAGCCCGCGAGGTCCTGCTCGCGCTGACCGGCCCCCGCAACTACGACCCCGCCGCGCCCGACGACAGCCGCTACAGCCGTGCCGCGCGCTCTCGCCTCCTTCGAGTGCTCATCGATGAACTCCGCGAAGCACACGAACAGCCACTGCACCTGCCGGAGCCACGGGACGACCGACTGCAAGCCATCACCCGGATGCTGCACGAGAATCCTGCAGACAACGCCGCGCTGGCCGAACTCGGCAAGACGATCGGAGCCAGCCCCCGCACCCTCAGCCGACTGTTCCGCAACGACCTAGGCATGACCTTCTATGAGTGGCGCACGCAGCTACGCATCTACCACGCGCTCGTGCTCCTCGCCGACGGCCACGACACCACCCAGACCGCCTACGCCTGCGGATGGGCGAACCCCAGCAGCTTCATCGCAGCGTTCAGCAACATCATCGGAACGACCCCCGGCCTCTACCGAGCCAGTCGCGAGACCAGCGCCCGCGCAACTCAGCTCAGCTCTCGACAATGATCATGTCCTCAGGGTGATTCGTGCTCGGCCCAGGCCCTAGTGTGTCGCGCCGTAAATTCATGGGATAAGTTGTAGCCTGGGGTGTGCCTCGAACTGGACGCCCCAAGGCTGTGCTGGTGTTGACCGATGACGAGCGTGAGCAACTGCTGCGGTGGTCTCGGCGGGCGAAGTCGTCGCAGGCGTTGGCGTTGCGGTCCAAGATCGTGCTCGGCTGTGCCGAGGGCGCGGACAACAAGACGGTGGCCGCGACGGTGGGGTGTACCGAGACGACGGTGGGCAAGTGGCGGCGCCGGTTCGTCACCGACCGGCTGGACGGACTGGTCGACGAACCGCGACCGGGGGCGCCGCGCAGCATCAGCGACGAGCAGATTGAGCAGGTGGTCGTGGCAACCCTGGAACGTAGCCCGCGGAATGCGACGCACTGGTCGCGGTCGTCGATGGCGGCCGAGACCGGACTCTCGGAGTCTTCGATAGGGCGGATCTGGCGGGCGTTCGGGCTCAAACCGCACCTGGTCGACACCTTCAAGCTGTCGAGTGATCCGCTGTTCATCGAGAAGGTCCGCGACGTGGTCGGGCTCTACCTCGACCCACCCGAGCGGGCGCTGGTGCTGTGCGTTGACGAGAAGTCCGGCATCCAGGCACTGAACCGCTCAGCACCGGTCCTGCCGATGATGCCCGGCATGCCCGAGCGCCGTACCCACGACTACGCCCGCTCAGGCACGACCACACTGTTCGCCGCGCTCGACGTAGAGACCGGCACCGTGATCGGGTCGCTGCACCGCCGGCACCGGGCCATCGAGTTCAAGAAGTTCCTGGCCAAGATCGACGCCGCGGCGCCAGCCGAGCTCGACCTACACCTGGTCTGCGACAACCTCTCCACCCACAAGACCCCCGCGATCCAAGCCTGGCTGGTCGCTCACCCCCGGTTCCATATGCACTTCACCCCGACCAGCTCCTCCTGGCTCAACCAGGTCGAACGCTGGTTCGGTCTGCTCACCGACAAGAAACTACGCCGCGGAGTGCACACCTCCGTGCAGTCACTCGAAAAGGACATCCGCGCCTGGGTCGCCGACTGGAACGAAAACCCGCGACCGTTCACCTGGACAAAGACCGCCGACGAGATCCTCGAGCGACTCGCCAGATATATCCAACGAATTCCTGGCGGACGACACTAGTGGGGCGTTTCTGAAGTTCGGTGACGGTTGGCTTTCTTGAGGATGTCGTCGGCGGTCTTGGTCCAGACGAAGGGGTGGCAGCGGTCGTTCCAGCCGTTGATGAAGGTGCGGATTTTGGCGTTGAGGTCCTTGACGGAGGAGAAGGTGCCGCGGTGGATGGCTTGGCGTTCGATGATGGAGAACCAGACCTCGACGAGGTTGAGCCAGGATCCCGAGGTCGGTGTGAAGTGCACCTTGATCCGGGGGTTCGCGGCGAGCCAGTCGCGGACCTCGACGCGTTTGTGGGTGGCGTAGTTGTCCATCACCAGATGCAGCTCGGCGCCGGTGCCGTCGTCAGGGTAGGCGCGGGCGACCTGTTTGAG
Source organism: uncultured Actinomycetota bacterium (assembly GCA_963820035.1). Lineage (GTDB taxonomy): Bacteria > Actinomycetota > Actinomycetes > Propionibacteriales > Nocardioidaceae > JAWWPG01. The sequence goes on from CAWFYK010000003.1 coordinate 312,649, forward strand.
GAAGGCCAGGAACTCCTGATGACGGTGCCGCGGTTTGGTCGTAGCGGTGACCTTGCCGGTGGCGATCTCCAAAGCCGCGAAGAGGGTGGACGTGCCGTGGCGGACGTAGTCATGAGTCCGGCGCTCGGGCAGCCCCGGCTGCATCGGCAGCATAGGCTGGGTCCGGTCCAGAGCCTGGATCTGAGACTTCTCGTCGACCGACAGCACGATCGCGTTGTCCGGCGGCGCCAGGTACAGCCCCATCACATCGGTGACCTTGGCGACCAGCTCGGGGTCGGTGGAGAACTTGAACGTCTCGCTACGCCACGGCTGCACACCGTAGTCGCGCCAGGCCCGCGCCACCGTTGCGTTCCCGATCCCAAGCCGGGTCGCAAGCAACCTGCTCGACCAGTGCGTCACGCCGAGCTTCTTCGGCGGCGGCTTCAACGTCGCGGACACGATCGCTGAATGGTCGATCTCACGCGGACGACCCGACCGCTCCGCGTCGGACAACCCGGCAATGCCGCTGCGCTCGTACCGCCTGCGCCAGTCGATCACCTTCGGACGAGACAATCCCACCCGGTCCGAGATCGCGGTGTTCGACACCCCATCCGCGGCCAACAGCACCACCCTGGCCCGCTGAGCCAAGCCAGCCCGCACCGACGTGCTCCGAGTCAGCGTCAACAACCGCTCACGGTCACCGACACGCAACAGAAGAGCAGCAGCAGCATGATTAGGCATAGCCCATTCTGGCCCACCATGAACCGTTATCTAACTAATGACACGCGCTACTAGTGCCCGGGATCGGGTGGCGTCCCGCGGGTTGGTGTAACTCGTCGCGTGTGACTTCGCGAGTCGGGTCAATCATGCAGTAGCGAGTTCGGGCACCTCCTCGACGGTGGTCACGGTCGTGACGAGCGTGGTGGGTTCGGTCGGGTAGAGCAACGCCATGGAGGCGTCGGAGACGTAGCGGCGGTGGTGTCTTGCCACTCGTCATGGGCCCCGATCAGGACGCAGGCCGAGAGCCGACGCAGGGCATCCGTGTTTGGGAAGATCCCGACCACGTCTGTGCGGCGCTAGCCCTCCTGGTTGAGGCGTTCGAGCGGGTCGGTCGACCAGATCGTGCGCCAGTGGGCTCGGGGGAACCGGCGAACGCGGTCAGGTCGGCTTTGGCCACGCGCAGCATTTCGGCGACTCGGGGGTGGCAGGTCTGCAGGGTGTCGGCGACGTGGTCGCGCTGGGTGCGGACGTCGGCGGGGTGCCCAAGGTGAAGATCGTGCAGATCCAGATGGCGACCGTGTCGGCATCAGCCTTGGGGGCCTTTGGTCAGCACGTTGCGCATGAAGTGGACCCGGCAGCGTTGCCACGCAGCGCCCTGCAAGACCGCACCCACGGCTGCGACGAGTCCACCGTGGGCGTCGGAGACGACGAGCTGGACACCGGCCAGGCCGCGGCCGCGCAGGTCGCGGAGGAACTCGGTCCAGAACTCCCCTGTCTCGCTGTCCCGACCTGGCAGCCGAGCACTTCACGGTGCCCGTCAGCGGACACATCGGTGGCGATTGCGACCTGGGACACAACGCCGGCCGTTGATCCTTATGGCGTCCGAACGACACGCCCTCGCGGGTTCTGTCACGCCACTGCGGAATGCAGATGTCACAGTTTCGACTCAGGCATGCTGCCGATTGCGCACCGTGGCGCCGGCACGTTAGATTCCCACCAATCGTGATCGACCGGCAGGAGGTGGGACCCCATGAACGCAACATCCACAAGTGGGTGCCCCCTGCAGCGCACGATGCGCGACTGAGCTAGTCGCCTCCGGGAGCACCCTTACGCAATGCGCGAAAGGCAACTCCCATGAACGCAACACTCTTTCCGACTCTGCATTTCACCTCGACGACCGGCGAGCGAGCCTTGGTGCTCGGCGGCGGCGGCTCGACCGGCAACGCGTGGCTGATCGGCGTCATCGCCGGCCTGTTCGACACTGGGCTGGACGTGACCACAGCCGACCTGACCATAGGGACATCAGCCGGTTCGACCGCCGCGGCCCAGATGGCCGGCGCGAGCCCGAACGAGCTCTATGCCGCCACCGTCGCCGCCGTGCCCCAGCACCCTAGGGGCCCGGTCGGATCCGACAGGGAACGCGTTCCCAACAGGCCGATGGCGGACCAGCTCGAGAGATTCCTCAAGATCATCGCCTCCGCCGAGGACGTGACCGACATGCGCCGCAGAATGGGAGCGGCGGCACTCAACAAGGAAGCGAAGTCGGACGGGTCCTGGCAAGCTCAATGGCGCACCACCGTCGCCTCGCGGCTACCCGGACAGCGCTGGCCGGAACGTCTGCTGCTCATCACGGCAGTCGATGCCCGTACCGGTGAACCGGTCGTGTTCGACCGCCACAGCGGAGTCGACCTGGTGGACGCGGTCGCCGCCAGCTGTGCCGGCGGCGGCCTGCCCTACCGGATCGGGGACAACCCCTACATCGACGGCGGTTACCGGGCCAACGCCGAGAACGCCGATCTCGCCGTCGGCCACGAGCGCGTGCTGGTGCTGGCGCCACTCGGCGGCAGAACTCTGCACCCGCTGCACTGGCGCACAGAGCTCGCGGTGCAGATCGACGAGCTACGCGCGGACGGCAGCAGGGTCGAGACGGTCATCCCGGACAGCAGCGCCGAGCACATGTTCGGCGCCAACGCGATGGACCTGTCGTTGCGCCCACTTGCTGCTCGGGCCGGTTACGACCAAGGCAGAACGCTCGCAGAGCAACTCAGCGAGTTCTGGAACTGATGCTCGCGGGACCCGGCCGAATCGATGCGCCGATCCGCCGCCTGTTGGCGCTCGCTCATGGCTTCCCTCTGTGTCAAGACACGGTTGGCAGGGGCGTTCCAGGTTTGGTGGTGACGGGTCCGGGAGGTGGCTTGTCCGAAGAGCCGGTTTGGGGATGTGAGCCGGTCGCGCTGGGGTCAGAGTCGTTGCCCCGTTGCCCTCCCGGGCTCGTCACTCCAGTGCGGGTGATAGCCGAGATCCGTGATTCGGAGAAGGCGGTGGGTCGGCACCGCGGTGCTCTGGACGGCAACGCCCGGCTCGGCGTTCCTGCGCACATCACGGCGCTCTTCCCTTTCATGCACCAGTTCAGATCGATTCGACGATCTTGGCCCGGCTCCGAGAACGGGGCGCCCCAGCGAGGTTGAGGCAGTCAGCATGGGTCGTGCCGATGAGCAGATGTCCGCAAGCGGCGCGCAATTGCCCCTGGGGCACGTCTGTGGATACTGAGGAAGTGACCGCGACGCCCGACATCCCAGTCAAGCCGCGAGCTGATCTGGTGGAAAGGTCACTGCCGTTCCTGCCTGCGGGGCGTGAGATCCGCCAGGCGTTCATCGGCCAGGCTGCGCCGAGCTTCTTCTACTTCATCGTCACCTACCTCACCGGCATCATGTCGAGGAACAAGTACCGATGCGTCGTTGTGACCGATGACGCGATCTACGTGCTTGACAGCACGAAATGGTCAGGCGGCGCGAAACCGCGGGAGATGGTGGGGCGGCTGCCGAGACATACACGGCTTGGCCCGGTATCTGGCCGCTGGGCAGAGGTCAACCTGCTCGGCGAGCGCTACTGGGTGCACCAGCGGTTCCACGGCCGGATCGCCGCCGCCGACCGTGGAAGTGGCTTCTAGTACGACAGTCGTAGATCGTTACCGGGGCGCCAGGTGTGGCGTGTGAGCTCGGTTGGTCGGTACGGCGTGTCATCGGGTGTGGGTGCGGCCACCGCGTCAGCATCGGTTGTTTGTGAGGACAAAAGACGCCGCGGCGGTGGCCGCGGCACACAGCGTATCTGTTGATCGGTGGCAGCGATCGTTCTCCGAGGTGGTCGATCTGATCGCGCCGCGGTTCGCCCGCCACGAGCCGTTGCGGCATGCCGCCGGGCTGATCGAGGGCATGGTGTCGGGGCTGGACCGCAAGAACTGCTGGACGATCGCCGAGCACCGTGGCCAGCAGAGCCCGCATGGGTTGCAGCATCTGCTGTCGCGGGCGAAGTGGGACGCCGACGCGGTCCGTGACGATCTGCGCCGCTATGTGGTCGACCATTTCGGCGACCCGGATGCGGTCCTTGTGCTCGACGAGACCGGCGACCTGAAGAAGGGCAGCCACAGTGTGGGGGTGCAACGCCAGTACACCGGCACCGCTGGGCGGATCGAGAACGCCCAGGTCGCGGTCTACCTGACCTACGCCGCACCGGCCGGGCACGCGTTGATCGACCGGGCGCTGTATCTGCCCAAGTCGTGGACCGACGACCGTGACCGGTGCGCCGCGGCCGGCGTGCCGGACGAAACGCAGTTCGCGACCAAGCCGGCGTTGGCCGCGGCGATGGTCACCCGTGCCGTGCAGGCGGAAGTGCCGTGTGCGTGGGTGGCCGGTGACGAGGTCTACGGCGCCGACCCCACACTGCGCAAGACCATCCGCAGACACGGCTTGGGCTATGTGCTGCAGGTCGCGGCCAACCGGCAGGTGTCTACCGGAGCCGGCCCGGTCCGGGTCGACCAACTCCCCGACCTGATCCCACCCGAGGCGTGGCAGCGCTACTCCGCAGGCGCCGGAAGCAAGGGCCACCGCTGGTACTCGTGGGCGTGGTTCGCCATCGAACCCGAAGACGACGCCGACACCGGGATCCAACATGTGCTGATCCGCCGCAACGACTCCACCGGGGAGCTGGCCTACCACCGCTGCTACAGCCCCCGCCCGGTCCCCCTGCAGACACTGGTTCGGGTGGCCGGGCAGCGGTGGCGGATCGAGGAGTCCTTCCAAGCCGCCAAGACCCTGACAGGACTGGACCAGCACCAGGTCCGACGCTGGACCTCCTGGCACCGCTGGACCACCCTGGCCATGCTCGCCCACGCGTTCCTCGCCGTCGCCACAGCCACCGAACGACGCCACGTCCCCACACCACAAGGGCTCATCGAGCTCACCGTCAACGAGTTCCGGCGGCTCTTCGACGCCCTGCTCCTCCACGCCCGACATCCCCTCACCAGCCTGCTGGCCTGGTCACAATGGCGACGACGACATCAACACCGCGCCCGCGAATGCCACTACAGACGACGAGAGAACCAATGATCACGAACTACGGCTGTCGTACTAGGCCCTCCGCCGACCCCAAACGCACCCTTCTGCCGCTGATCGGCGCTGCCGATGACAACAGGTCGACCGGGGAGCAGTCGCCCGACCATGCGTGCATGCCGGCCAGGATGTGGGCTGCGCCAGCCCTCATGATGCCCGGAGCACCAGTCGCCGATACAGTGCTCGCGGATGTTCGCGCCGCCCGCACGGGGGCGCTCGTCGCGGCCGGTCACGTTCCAGGCTTGGCCACATTGCTCGTCGGTGACGACCCAGCGAGCGCCGGATACATGCGGATGAAGCAGGAGAAGGCCGCCGAGCTGGGGTTCTCGTCTCCGCACCTACATCTGCCAAGCCGGGATGGGGCGCTACCCCTCGAGCCGCCTCGAGCCGGCGCGGGCTGAACCGACTCATGCGCACCTGCAAAGTGGTCGACCTCCTGCCAGGGCGCGGGACACTTTGTATTTCCTTACGATCCCTTGCGGCCCCAGCGCGGCCCACGCGGCCTGAAATCCAGCGTTGGCGCAGGTCAGCGGCATCCCGCAGCTCTACTACGACATCTGATTTGGGGGGCTCTGGAGGCGGGCGACACCGATTTTCGCCAACAGCGCAACGCACTCCACATGGGAAGTCATCGGGAAGACGCCGATGGTCGTGAGCGTAAACGCGATCCCTTGCGGCTGGCTGCGCTCATGAGGCCAAAGTATCCGCTGACCTGCGGCGATGCCGGTGGAGAGGCCTGAAGGCGTCGGCACGCCCTTGCGGGTGGTTGCGGATCAAAGCGAGCCCAATCCGAGACCTCCTGTCAGCAGGCTCCGACGTGCACAAACGACTGCAGCCAACCGCCCTGGCAACGCCACAGAGACTCGCTCGGCGCCGGTTCACTCACGTTGCACCTTTCTGACCTTGCTCGACGAACCCGCACCGTCTGGCAGTCCCGGCACGTCCCGCCTTTGTCGGGGCCGCTTGCCACCCTCACCGACGTTCCCCGGGTTCAGGCTGCCCCCAGCTTCATCAGGCCGCTGCGACGACCCGACGGAGATGGTCTCTCACCACCTCTCGACACACACGGCGTCTCGTGGCGCACAGTTCCCCCGCGAAGAAAGTCGTCGCTGCCTTGAGGATCTCGTTGTCCTCACGCAGCCGGCGGTTCTCCGCCTTCAACCTCTTGACCTCGGCGGACTCCTCGCTGGTGGTGCCCGGACGGGACCCGCCATCGACCTCAGCCTGCACCACCCAGCGGCGCACCGACTCCGTGCCGACCCCGAGCTGACGGGCCACCGCCGCCGCGGCCGCCGTCGTCGACGAGTACTCGTTGCGGTGCTCAAGCACCAACCGCACCGCGCGCTCCTTCAACTGCGGATCGATCTTCTTCGGCATAACGCCATCCTCCAAGAATCACAAGGAGGCGGCACGAAAGCCACGCCGGTTCACCGCTGCCCGTCGGGTACGGCCATTTGATTGAGGTAATGAAAGGGCAAAGGGGAGCACCCACTCCTCGCCACTCCTAAGTTATAGCGCACCAGGGGGCTTGCGGCAAGACCCGGGTCGTGCCGCAGAATCGTCGACCGAGGCCAGAATCTACGGAAGTGGGGAATCGCGAAATGCGTGTGTTGTTGATGGCTTTCGGGTCGCGTGGGGACATCGAACCGATGGTGGGACTAGCGGTGCAGTTGCGGGCGCTCGGCGCGGAGGTGCAGATCTGCGCACCGCCGGATTTCGCGGAGCTGCTCGACGGTTTCGCTCTCCCCCTAGGGCGTGTCCTGTAATGGGTCAGGCGCCGGGTCGCGGAGCCAGATCCAGATGGCGGCGACGGTGAGGGTGCCGCGGTACATGTAGTCGCGTTTGTCGTAGCGGGTTCCGACCGCGCGGTGGCCGCGGAGTTTGTTGACGGCTCGTTCGACGGTGTTGCGGTCGCGGTAGTGGACCTTGTCGAACGAAGGCGGTCGGCCGCCTTTGGAGCCCTTGCGGAGGCGGGCGGTGTGCTGGTCGTCCTTGATGGCGATGACGGCTTTGATCTGGCGACGGGAGAGGTGGTCGCGGATCGCTCGTGAGGAGTAGGCCTTGTCGCACAGCACGGCGTCTGGGCGTGTCCTGGGTCGGCCGGGTCCGATCCGTGCGACAGCGACCTGGGCGAGGGTGAGTTCGAAGGCGATCGAGTCGTGGCGTTGTCCGAGGGTGGTGATGAAGCCCAGGGGTCGCGACCGGCTGTCGGCGGCGAGGTGGACCTTGGTCGAGAGCCCACCACGAGAGCGGCCCAGCGCTTCGCGCTGGACGGGTTTCACCCTGTCTGGTGGGGAATCTGGATCAGGTCCGGACAATTTCTTGTAGTTCGATCGAGCCCCCTGTGTGGCTCTTGCTCGACCGCGCACGCGTGCTTTCGAAGTCCTCCAGCGCCACCGCCAGCCGTTGCGCAGGCACGTCGCTCGGCGGTCTGTGCGGTGCTCCTGCAGCGTGCTGATGGGCACGGATCACGGTCGAGTCGATGCCGACATCCCAGCTCACAACGCCGACGTCGCTACCGCGCTGGAGCTCCCTCAGCAACCGCTCCCAGGTCCCGTCAGCCGACCATCGCCGGTGACGGTTGTAGACCGTCTTCCAGGGCCCGTATCCGATCGGGACGTCACGCCATGACGCCCCAGCCCGGGTCCGCCACAAGACGGCGTTCACGATGCTGCGGTGATCCGCCCACGGACGGCCAGCTTTCCCTGCGGTCGACGCCGGCAGGTGAGGCTCGATCAGCTCCCACTGCTCATCGGTCAAGTCATGACGAGTATGCACATCGACATACTCCGATACTCCGACCCCAACTATTGCGGGACACGCCCTAGTGCCGATCGGCCCGTCGGTGCGCAAGCTGGCGATCGGTGCGGTGACCGGGACAGAGCCGCTGCCGGCGGCGAGCCTGCCCCAACGCGCGGCCCAGGTTGTCGCCACGACGTACGAACCGGTCGCCGCAGTGGCCGAGGGATGTGATGTGGTGGTGGCGACCGGCTCGATCCCGGCCGCAGCCGCCGCGCGGTCGGTGGCCGAGAAGATGGGCATCCCCTACGTGTTCGTGGCCTACTTTCCGACCTACCTGCCATCGCCGCACCATCCGCCGCTCGTGTGGCCGGGCCGGCCGCTGCCACCGGACGTGACCGACAACCGGGTGCTGTGGAACCTGAACACCGAGAACATGAACGCGTTGTTCGGCGCGGCGATCAACACCCACCGGGCAACGATCGGCCTGCCACCGGTGGATAACGTCCGCGACCACGTCTTCACCGACCGCCCGTGGCTGGCGGCGGACCCGACCCTGGGTCCGTGGCTGCAGTCGGCGGACCTCGAAGTGGTGCAGACCGGCGCGTGGATCCGGCCGGACGAGCGCCCCCTCCCGGCCGATCTGGAGGCGTTCCTGGACGCCGGCACACCACCGGTGTATGTGGGTTTCGGCAGTATGCCGATGCGCGACGCGCAAGACATCGCCCGGGCGGCTATCGAGGCGGTCCGCGCGCAGGGCTGCCGCGTACTCCTCTCCCGCGGGTGGGCCGAGCTGGCCCTGACCGACGAACAGGATGGCTCTTTCACCGTCGGCGAGGTCAACCAGCCGGCACTGTTCGCCCGGGTGTCCGGTGTCGTGCACCACGGCGGGGCGGGCACGACGACGACGGCCGCCAGGGCAGGGGCACCCCAGGTCGTGGTGCCCCAGATGGCCGACCAACCCTACTGGGCCGGCCGCGTGGCCGAGCTGGGCATCGGCGCGGCACACGACGGTCCGACCCCGACCACCGAGTCCCTGTCGGCCGCGCTCCAGACGGCCCTGACCCCCGAGACCCGCGCACGAGCGACCGCCGTGGCCGGCACCATCCGCACCGACGGGGCAACGGTGGCCGCGACGCTGCTGCTCGACGCGGTCAGCCGAGAAGGGCCGCCAGTGTCCGCGTGAACCACGCCGGATCGCCGAGCCAGTCAAAGCCCCCGACGCCGGGCGGAACGGCCAACTCGTGATGCTCGAAGGACTTTCGGTGCGGCCTTCCGTTCCGTGACCGTCGGAGACCCTCACCAAGACTTGTCGGTCGCAGCGTGTGGGGGTGGCGAAACCAGCGGCGGTGGCCACAAGTCTGCGATGGATGTGGCCAAGGCAGCCGGATGCGAGTCACCGTCTCTCGAGTCTCCCAAGGATCAGGAGATGTTCGTGACGAACACGGTCACCTGCACCTTCAACTCACATGACGTGAGCATCGGGTGGTTCAACTCGAGCGACGCGATTGTCCGGCCCCGAAGTTCTGGTCCAGCAACTGTGAGGGCTACTGGTTGATCCGATCCGGTTCGGACACCGGGATCGGGTGGATGCGACTGGTCCACGCGCAGCGTTGGTAGCCACTCTCATCGACTACCACCACCTAGGTCGTACGGCGTCGCTTCCTTGAGCATCTTGGCGTATGCAGCTGGCGTCTGTCCGCCCAAGCTGCGATGGACTCGCATGGTGTTGTACTTCTCGATCCAGGCGTCGACGACGAACTGGACCTCGAGGAGCGAGTGGTAGACCTCGTGGCCGAACAGCTCACGCTCCATCGTGCCGTTGAACCGCTCGTTGATCCCGTTCTGCCACGGGCTCGCTTTCGCGATGAACACGCCGCGGACCTGCTGCTCGCCGAGCCAGTCCAGCAGCGTGTCGGCGATGAACTCCCGACCGTTGTCGGCCCGGATCAGCGTCGGCTTCCCGTGGGTCTTGAACAGATCCTCCAGATGGTGCTTCACCCCCTTCGCGCCGATCGCCCGGGCGGCGTGGGAGCCGAGCCCGACCCGGGTGAACTCGTCGATCACGTTCGGCACCCGCACCGGGCGCCCGTCACTGGTGCGGCGCTTGATGAAGTCATAGGACCAGATGTGATAGCGATACCGGGCCGGGAGCCGCCGGGTGCTGTTGGAGTCGTCCCCGCGTGCCTTCTGACCGCTGGCTTTCACCCTGCGTGGGGGCACTTGCAGGCCTCCGCGGCGCCACAAACGTTCGATCCGCTTCTTGTTGACCGGCCAGCCCTCCTCGACAAGCAACCCGTGGATCATCCGGTAGCCCCACTTCGGGTGCTCTCCGGCGAGCTGGTGCATCCGCTCGACCAGCTTCGCCTCCAGATCCGAGGGCCTCGGCTCGTAGCGATTGGACGATCTGTGCTGCCCGACCAGCCGGCAGGCGCGACGCTCGCTGACCTTGTGCTTCCTGGTCAGCATCGCAACCGCGTCCCGCCGCGGGCCGGGCTCAGAAGTTTCCCTTGGCGACGTCCTTGAGCATCGAGATGTCCAGCGCCTGCTCCGCCACGATCCGCTTCAGGCGGGCGTTCTCCTGCTCCAGCGTCTTGAGGCGGATCGCCTCGTCCTCCTTCAGCGCGCCGTACTTCGTGCGCCATCGATAGAACGTCTGCTCGCTGACTCCGAGCTTCTTGCACACCTGAGGGATCGTCGCGCCCTGGCCCTGCATCTTCTCCGCATCACGCAACCGCGCCACGATCTGCTCCGGGCTCAACCTCTTCGCTGCAGCCATCAGGAACTCACACCGGTCCTCTCACTTGTGGATGGATTCTCACAAGATCCGGACCGAAATTCGGGGGGCCGCACACGTCACTAAATGGACCCGATCAATTCCGGCCGGGAACGGACCCGCCCAGACCGACCTCATCGCCATCGTCCGCAACGAGCTCCGATCACGACCGATTCGGCTGAGTCCGCCAGACGGTGCCGCAAGGAGCCGCGCCGACTTCGAGGCTGCGATCAATCACCGGCCAGGGGATGACCCCGGACCATCGCTTGCGCTGTCATCAGGCGCTGAGTGCCTTGCGACGTACCGCCGCGAGGTCTGTCTCCAGCTTGTCCAGTGCGGTCTTGAGGTCGTCGACAGGAGCGATCGCCTGGAGCACGAGTGAACGCACCACGGTCGAGACGGGCAGGCCTCGCTGCTCGGCGTACGCCGTCAGCTCGTCGAACTCATCCTCGCGGAAGCGAACCTGGAGATTACGAGCCCGGGGATGCCCCCGAGTGACCTTGACGTGGGCAGGCAACGGGGCGGTGGGGTCGCTGGTGAGCTCCGCGTCTTCCGCCGCCTTGGCCTCTGCGGCGATCAGGTCCTCAATCCTCGTGCCCATCGGCGTCTCCTTCCCCTGCGTCGTAGCTTCTTTGGCTGTAGATGCTGCGGTCCTTGCTGTTGGACACCCAGCCGTTCGCGCCGAACTCGGTTCCGTCGTCCACGACGACGATGACCGTGATGATGTCGTCTGCGGTGACCGAGAACCCGATGATCCTGACGCTCTGCCCGCTTCTGCTGTTGTAATCCGGGTCGATGACAACCCGGTCGGGGTCTCCGAGCGCTTCGTTGGCGACGTCAGGCGTGATGCCGTGGTTGGCCTTCATATGCGCTGCGCCGTGGGTCCAGTCGACGCGCTCGAACACTTGCCTATCGTAATGCATTTCATTACGAATGGGTAGCGGCGTGACCTCGGCCGACTCGTTTCGACGACTGTTCCTTGTCAGGCGTCATCGGACTTCCTCCTTGGAGCCAGCGACTCCAGGATCTCGGCGGTCACCGGGTTCACCTTGTCGTCCGGCTCGATGTAGTGCTCCTTGGTGATCTTCGACGAGGTATGTCCGAGCATCTCTGCGGCGAGGTCCGGGCCGCTCGCACGATCGATGAACGGGGCCACGGTCCGGCGGAACGAGTGCGGCGTGACTCCCTCGATGCCTGCCTCGGCCATGACGCTGCGGAGGCGACGGCGCACGTTGTTGGTCGTCAACGGCGTCCCGTTGCGGGTCTCGCAGAGCAGATGCTCTGGTTCGTCCTTCGCTACCGCAACAAGCCGTTGCCGCAGGACTTCCGCGGTGAAGCTCGGCACCGCCACCGTTCGGGTCGACTTCGTCGTCTTCGGGTGCGGTTGCCGATGCGTGGGCTTCCCGGCCGGGGAGACGATCGTTCCGCAGATGCGCACGGTCGCCGGGGAGACAGTTACATCGACGTCGCACCTACGGATGGCGAGCACCTCGCCGATGCGTGCGGAGGTTCCCAGCATGACCTCGATGATCTGTTCCAACTGACCGTCAGGGGGCGGGCCAGGAGTTCCCGGGGCACGGCGCCACCCTTGGACAGCCGCGCGAATCGCGTCGACCTGCCTGGCCGTCAGAGCCATGGCCTGCGATGGCGGCTTCTTGAGCCGGGTTGTGTCGCGCACCGGATTCTTGACGATCGCGTCGTACCGAACGGCCAGTCCGAAGGCGAGGCTGAGCACGGTTCGCGCCTGCTTGGCCATGCTGTAGCTCTTCGTAGTCGCCAGGGTCTTGATGAACTGGTCGACCTTGCGCACGGTGATCTCGCGCAAGACGTAATGCTCGAAGGCCGGCAACACGAGCTGGCGAATGTTGCGCTCGTACAGCGCCCGGGTGCTCGGCGCGAGCTTGCCCTCCAGGTCGAGGTCATCCAGCCAGACCTCGACGAGCCTGGCGAACGACGTGTCGCCAGTGAGTTCGCCCGTTGCGACGTGACTCTCTCGCCGAGCCAGCACCTGCTTCAAACAGCGCTCGGCTTCCTTGTTGGAGGCGCCTGTAGCCGAAACGCGTCGGAGCTGACCGTCGTCGTCGCGGTAGCTAGTTCGCGCACGCACGCGGCCTCCGGAAACCTTGACGTACGTGATGTCGCCGAAGGTGCCAATGGGCGTGCGCGGCCTACCCATGACGCGTCACCGCCCGCCGGGCGTACGACCGGGCTCGGTCTCGCGATTGGTCCGGAGCCATTCGTGGACGTCGGTGACGAAGTACCGGATCTGCCGTCCAATGTGAACCGCGCACGGTCCTTTCCCGGACAGACGCCAGTCGTACAGCGTCCGCACGGGCACGTGGAGGTACTCGGAGAGTTCCTCGATGCTCATCAGCGGCTCCAGGCCGCTCAAGGTGGGTGTCGTGCTGTCCATGCCGAGCAGGTGCGCTGGCCGAACCGCTCGACTCCGCACTGGAAAGGGCGACTCCGCACCCGACTTCGGCTACGGGCCAGGAGACGCTTCGTGGACCGGGTATGTGGACACTAAGTGGACAGTTGATCAAGTTCGTAAATGCTTTCAGGCTCGGAATCCGTAGATTCCGAGCCTGAAATTCGTAGCGGGGGCAGGATTTGAACCTGCGACCTCTGGGTTATGAGCGGAGTGTTTCAGCTGGCGCCCGCGACTGGGAGACGCTAGAATCCCTTATATACAATGGATTTCGTGACATCTTGTGTCGTCGCAGTTCCCCCGTATCGGCCCGTGCCATCGGATTCTGATGGCAAATGGATGGCGCGCGAGGAATCGGAGGAGCCAGGGCATGGGGTTCACACGCAAACGTGTCGGTCGAGACGGCGCGACCCGCTACGCTGCGGTCTACCGAGACGCCCGCGGCAAGATCCGGCAGGCGGGTACGTACGCCACGAAGAAAGACGCGAACCTTGCATGGCAACGGGCCGAGACCGCTATCTCGTCCGGAAGACCCGGTGACCCGCGCCGAGGACGTGTTGCGCTGGCTACCTACGTCAACGAGGAGTGGTTCCCGAACCATGTCCTCGAGCCATCGACTCGCGAGAGCTATCAGTACTGCCTCGACCGACACATTCTTCCCTGGTTCGGTTCAATGAAGATGGCGGAGGTACTCCCTTCCCATGTCCGTCAGTGGGTGGCCGAGCTGACCAGACAAGGGGTCTCCCCGGCCCAGATCCGGCACCTCAAGATCATCCTGTCTGCCATCTTCACGACGGCGCTCAACGACTTCGTCACCACCATCCATCCATGCCGTGGCGTCAAGTCCCCGACCGTTCCAGTCCATGAGTACCGGATTGTCACCCCGGGCGAGTACATGCGACTATTCGAGGCTCTGCCGTGCGACCCCGCACGCTTGTTTCTCGAGCTCGAGATCGGATCCGGCCTTCGTTGGGGCGAGCTCACCGAACTGAGGCCACGCGACCTAATTGGCGAGAGCGGCATTCTGACCGTCGCTCGCACGGTCAGTGAGGTCAACCCGAAGTACCACCCGACCGGAGATCGCTTCTACATCAAGCCTTACCCGAAGTCGAAGCAATCACGGCGGCTCAAGCCGATCCACTCCTCGTCACCGCTATCACAATGCACATCCGCTCATACGACACCGGCTTGGACGACCTGATCTTCCGCATCTCACAGTTCTCCGCCACCCCTTCGACAAGACCCGTCCTGATCGACGCCGATACTTTGGGGCTCACCGAGCCCACGGAGTCAGGCCGCCGATACCGGCACGGAACGATGACCGCGTACACCGCTGGACGCGCCGTTGCGAACACTGCAGGGCCGGCTGCCGCTATCGGGCGGCCCGACGTACCGACGGGCTCGACGATCCACGCGGGACCCGAAGCCGCGACAGCGACGGTCACTTGCCGCGCGATTGGTTTCGGAACGTGATCTGGCTACCGGCCTGCAAACGGGCCGACCTCAACCCGCCGCCGCGTGTGCACGACTTGAGGCACTCGCACGCATCGTGGCTACTTGCCGGTGGAGCCGATCTACAAGTCGTCAGAGAACGACTCGGCCACGCCAGTATCGCCACCACCAGCAAGTACTTGCACACCCTCCCCCACGCCGACGAGAGCGCACTCGTCGCCCTCCGGAAGACCCGCAGCTCATAGCACTAAGGCAGTCTCACCGAGCGCTGCTCGACGGTGTCGCGGAGGAGCTGGACGGATACCACTTGCTGCATGCCTGCCGCGGATCGATGCTGGAAGGGCTGCGGCGGAGGCACGAGGCAGCGGAGGCGTATGACCGGGCATCCGCTCTGGCGCGTACCCACACCGAGATCGCGTTCCTGGGCCGGCGTCGCGCGAGAGCTCACGGTCGACATTCTCGACGTGCAGTACGGCTAGGCCGCCAAGCCACGACAGGTGCCGAGCGTCAGGACTCGAGACAGCATTTGAGCCTCGCCAGGTCGGCCGTGATGCTCCTGCGGACCTGGCCGGCCATCAGCGGTGTCGCCCACCCGAAGAACCTGCCGGGACGGCCCGATGCGTGGATCGCCACGCGCGTGCCCGCCGGATCGTAGTGGAGACCGTAACGCACGACCATCGGGAACGGCCGCTCAACCTCGAGCTGCAAAAGCCTGCCGGGGTCGTGCGCCGTGACCAGGTAGCCGTAGGTGAACGACCGCCCGAGGAATCACGCTGCGCGCTCCACGGTGGCCCGGTCACCGATGGCCCTTCCTGTGCTGGGCGACTGGCGTGATACCTCCCGTCCACCTCAAGTCGTTGGCCGGATCGAACATGAACGCGGCGACGTCGCCGCGCGGACGTCGGATGACCACCTCGGGTCGGACATCAACCGTCACGACAAACCCCGCCCCCTAGTGGATGTGCTCACTCGCCGGACGTGGGGAAGTACGGCCGAGGGGCGCCACCGACGGCGTAGGCCGCCAACCGGTCCAGGATCATCGCCCAGGTCTGAGCGGTGTACCCGAGATCGGCCTCAGCGTACCCGTCAGCGAATCCGAAGTGGCGGAACAGCACACCGGTGCCGCTCTCAGCACGGGCAGCATCCCCGAGCTTCCCACTCCCATGTCGAGCCCTCCCAGAACGGGAAACCCGACGTGACGTGCATTCGGACCAGCTTGGCGGGCTCCGTCGTCACGTCGACCTCGAGGTCGACCGGCGCCTCGGGGAACCCGAACCGCGCATGGGTCGCGGACAGGTCGCAGTCGGCGGTCCAGAACCCGCGTTGACCTTCGGTCGTCGACAGAATCTCGAAGACGCGCTGCGTGTCAGCAGCGACGTCCGCGGCCAAGGTGATCGATCGTGCCATGGGTTCTCCTCGGGTAGGGGATGTAGAATCTATTTAAGTCTGATCTAAAATAGACCGTGGGTCAACCGGGGTCGGTGCGAGCCGCCACACTGGTGGCGAACCTCGAGCGTGAAGGTGAGGACGACATTGGATGCGCTGCAGGTCATCGCTGCCCCACGACGGCTACGGATCCTCGAGCTGGTCTGGGACCGCGAGCTCTCGGCCGGAGATATCGCCGCGCACTTCGACGTGACCTGGTCCGCAGTGAGTCAGCACCTCCGGGTGCTCAAGGACGCCGGCTTCGTCAGCGAGCGACGCGAAGGCAACAACCGCTTCTATCATGCGGAAACGACGGCCCTGGGACCGCTCCGGGCCGTGGTCGAGGACCACTGGCGGACAAGTCTGGACCGTATCAAGGTCATGGCCGAACGCGAACAACAGGACAAGGACGAGCAATGACGGATCCCGACGTGCTAGAGATCTCGGTGCAGGTCGCGGCAACGCCGGAGACGGTGTTCCCCTACTTCACCGACCCCGCCCGCTACACGTCGTGGATGGGCGCCCGGGCCGAGCTGGACCCTCGACCCGGGGGTGTCTATCGCGTGACGATGCGCGACGGCGTCCAGGCCTCCGGGGAGTTTGTGGAAATCGACCCGCCGCGGCGCCTGGTCTTCACCTGGGGATGGAACCACGACCACACCGTTGCCCCGGGATCCACCCATGTCGAAGTGACCTTGACAGAGCAGGACGGAGGGACGCTCGTGGTGCTGCGCCACTCGGGCCTTCCCGACATCGAACAACGCAGCCACCACCAAGGTGGTTGGGAGCTCTACCTGCGTCGGCTTTCACTGTCGACAACCGGACGGGATCCGGGGCCGGACCCCAACGCATGACGCGCGGCTTTGCTCCCGACCGGATTGAACCCCGCCCAGCCACCCATCGTCCGAGACCTGTGGTCACGAGGGGTTCGACCGGCCCATCGGCTCGATCCACTCACACGCAACAACCAGCCCGGAGCGCGGCTCCGTCTTGGCAGCGAATTCAGCTCGACGAGTCAGCGAGGTACGAGGGAGGTGTCCTGCTCGCAGTCCAACAAGCCCGTCAGGCGGTCCACCCCTGGGACAGCGACGGCGCGCGACGCGCGGCCTGTGTCGCTGACCTGGATCGACCGACATGGTGGCTGCTAACCCGAGGATGTCCTGCGCGCGGACCTCAGTGTCCGGTCGCTGGTCGAAAGGGCCACACAGCTGTCGTAGCCGCGCTCCCCGCTGGCGCGGGGCGGTCGGCTTGCCCAGACGTCGAGAGGGCGCCCGACAGTCACGATCCGACGACCGTGAGCGGGAGGAGCCGACGCAACTGCTGGTTCTCGTCGGGGTCGAGGACCGAATGCTGAACGCATGCCGGCACGAGCTGGCCGGTCTCAGGGTGCGCCATCGCGTAGGTACACGCCGACATCCGCTCCTGGGTGGCGCGCAGGGCCGGATCAGTCGCAACCCGGCCGGCTTGCATCAGCTGCCACGCTGGGGCGACGTCTGCGGCATCCATGAAGTGATGCACCACATAGGTCATGGGTGCGACGTCCCCACGACGCCAGGCAGACCAGACGCGACGGACTCCACCAGACCGTTTGATGAGCCTGCGTATCCAGGCAACCGCGACTCTCACGTCGCTGCGGTGTCGAACGAGAACGCGCCCCACCTTCACGGCCAGCACAAGCGGTGGCGTTCCGCCGAAGCTCACGCCACCGAAGTGAGCGAGGGCACGGTCTCTCGCGATCAGGTCGGCCTCGGATGCAGGATCGAACATCGGCACCCACGTACCGCCGATGCGGAGGCCGAACGCGGTGCGGTTGCACCGGGGATCGCCGAACTGCAACGCCTGCCAGGCGACCCGCTGGCCGAGCCCGACCTCAAGTCGATCCCAGACGTCGTCGATACCGACGGTGCGGTAGTCGCCTCCCGTCCAGCGTCGCTCGTCACCCACCTGGGCGGCGGGCTGGAAGGACAGCATGGAGAACCCCATCGCGCTCACCTCGTTCACGATCTCCGACACGTGGTCGATGTTCGCCGGGGTGACCGTCATGTTGTGTGCGAGGAAGAAGCTCACGCCGTGGTCACGGCGCAGCTCGCGGAACATCTCCACGAAGCGGGCCCGGAACGGGTTCAGCTCGACCTCCGTCCTGGGCCGGGGGATCCCAGTGCGACCGCGCATCAGCGAGTCGAAGTGGGCCGCGAACGAGAGCCGGCGGAACCGTGGTTGCCCGCTCTGGTCCAGGGCGAGCGCACGGAGGTAGGTGCCGTCGAAATCGCCGTGGCTCATCGACATCGGCTCACGGCCGTGTCTGCGCATCACCGCCAGCGCAGCGGCATGGTCTTGCGGGTCGAGGAGGGTCACCTCGCCGCCGATCAGCTGGGCGTGCGCCCGGGGGCCTCGAGACTCTTCGAGGAGGCGCATCTGCGCGTCCACCTGCGCCACCGTGTGCGCCCCGTCGACACGGACCTTGTTGGCGTCCTTGGAGTGGTAGCAGGGCGAGCAGGTCAGATCGCACTTCGGGAAGGCGCCGTGCGTGCCCTCGCATCCCACTGCATGTCGTCCGAGGATCTGCTCGTCCGTCCTGACCCCGGGAGGCAGTGCGGCCCACCGCTCGGCGAGCACCCGTTCGGTGACCGGATGCACGGGCCGGGTAGCCCTCTCCAGCCTCTTCCACAAGGAGAGCATCGTCATGGGGCACCTGTCTGAGGAGTGGAAGAGACTCGGATCGGAAACTCTCCGAGTGAGCTGCTCCATTCCATTCGCGGAACGAAGCAGACATGGGCGCCGGTGTGTGCAGGGTTGACCAACTCGAGGCGAGGTCAGATGGTCTCACGGTCACCGGGGGCTGCCCTCGTTGGGTGAGCTTGGCCCTGCCCGGCCCGCGACACCATTGGTGGCGGGCCTCGCGGCTGACGTCGCCGCCCTATGCCGCTTGGGAATCGTCTCCTCCTCTCACCGGGTTTCCCTTTCAGTCGCAGGAGTCTCCCGCGGCTGAGAGGACGGACGACGGATGCGTAGCGAGAAGGTTGCCTTCGCAGGTTCGGGCGGAGCCTCGCTGGCGGGCCGCCTGGACCTGCCGGATGCTCAGCCGCGCGCATTCGCGCTGTTTGCGCACTGTTTCACCTGCAGCAAGGACGTGCTGGCCGCCTCAAGGATCGCGAACGCGCTGACGGGATTCGGCATCGCCGTGCTGCGCTTCGACTTCACCGGCCTCGGCGGCTCCGGCGGAGACTTCGCCAACACCAACTTCACCTCGAACATCGCCGACCTGGTCAGCGCCGCGAACTACCTGCGCAACACCCACACGGCCCCCACGATCCTGGTCGGCCACTCCCTCGGCGGAACGGCCGTCCTCGCGGCCGCCGAACACATCCCCGAAGTGCGCGCCATCGCCACCATCGGCGCGCCCTCCGACACCGAGCACCTACTGCAGCTTCTCGCTGAGAGCCGCCACGAGATCGAAGCGGCAGGAGAGGCCGAGATCTGCCTCGCCGCCCGCCCCTTCAAGATCCGCAGACAGTTCCTCGACGACATCACCAACCAACCCCAAGCAGACAGGATCCGCCACCTGAACGCCGCTCTCCTGGTGATGCACTCCCCCACCGACGAGACCGTGGGCATCGACAACGCCCGCAGCATCTTCGACGTAGCCCGCCACCCCAAGTCCTTCGTCTCCCTCGACGGCGCCGACCACCTGCTCACCCGACCCGCCGACGCCCGCTTTGCCGCCTCGATGCTCGCGAACTGGGCGAGCAGATATCTCGACGAGGACGCCGCACCCTCCTCTGCCCCCCCGGAATCCTCGGCTATCCCGGGGATCGAGCAGGGGCAGGTCGTCGTGTCCGAGAACGGTCAAGGACCCTACGGCCAACGCATCACCGCCGGCCGACACCTGCTCAATGCCGACGAACCAACTCCGGTCGGCCACGACACCGGCCCCCCGCCCTACGACCTGCTGCTCGCTGGACTCGGAGCCTGCACCTCGATGACCCTGCGCATGTACGCGACACGCAAGGAGTGGCCCCTGGAGAGCGTCACCGTCTCGTTGCGCCACTCCCGAATCCATGCCACGGACTGCGCGAACTGCGAAGCCCAAACCGGCCAGCTCGACCGCGTGGAACGCACGATCCGGTTGACCGGCGATCTCGACGACGAGCAGCACCGGCGACTCCTCGAGATCGCAGACCGATGCCCGGTACATCGAACCCTGCACTCCGAGGTCGACGTGCGCACCACCCTGGCCTCGGACGAGGCTCTTGCGGTGGGCGCCGAGGATCCAATGGCCGGGACGTCGGCATGAGCTCGCTCCCGATCGGCGAGCACGCCCTGCTGTCGGACCGGTACTCCGCCGCGCTGGTCTCATCCGGCGGCTCGATCGACTGGCTGTGCATTCCTCGCTTCGACAGCCCCTCGATCTTCGCGCGCATCCTCGACGACGACGCCGGGCACTGGCTGATCCGACCGGACGGCGACTTCCACGCCGAGCGCGAGTACGTCGCCGCCAGCATGGTGCTGCTCACCACCTTCCACACCCCCACCGGCACCCTGGAACTGCGCGACACCCTGATCCTGGGCGACACCGAGGACCCCCACGCGCTCGGCGAGCACGCCCCCCACCTCCTGGCCCGAACCCTGACCTGCACCAGCGGCCGCGTCGTCGCCACCATGACGCTCCAACCCCGCCCCGAGTACGGGCTGATCTCCCCGACCATGAGCCCGGTGGACGGCGGGGCCGTCGCCACCGGCGGGGCCGCCCGGCTGACGTTCTCGAGCACCGTCAGCCTCCAGGTAGAGCCGGACCGATGTCACGCCCGCATCGAGCTCGGGCCCGGCGATCGCGCCTGCTTCGCCCTGCAGTACACGACCCTCGGCGCGACGAAACCGGCGACCCTCACCGGCACCGAGATCGCCGCCGCCGTCGACGAGACCGTGTCAGGTTGGCGGGCCTGGTCCGAACTCCACCAGAGCTACCAGGGCTTGTGGTGCGAGCTCGTGCACCATTTGGGGCGCGTGCTGCAGGCCCTCAGCTACCAGCCCACCGGGGCGATCGTGGCCGCGGCCACCACCTCCCTGCCCGAGCAGGTCGGCGGCGAACGGAACTGGGACTACCGCTACTCCTGGGTCCGTGACGCCAGCATGACCATGCAAGCGCTCTGGGTCGCTTCCTGCCCCGACGAGGCCTACGAGTTCTTCGACTTCATGGCCAGCGCCGCCGCCGGCACCGGCACCGGCACCGACCGCCCCTTGCAGATCATGTTCGGGATCGGCGGCGAACACGACCTCTCCGAACGCACCCTGCCCCACCTGTCCGGCTGGCGGAGCAGCACCCCGGTCCGCGTTGGCAACGGCGCCTGGGGCCAACCGCAGCTCGACGTGTACGGCGAGCTGCTGGATGCGGCCGCCCAGCTCCGCAACCAGCTGGGCATTCCCAGCGGACTGACCCGCAACTTCCTGGTCGGTCTCGCCGACGCGGCCGCCGCGCGCTGGCATCAGCCCGACAACGGCATCTGGGAGATCCGCGGGGAGCCACGCCACTTCGTCCACTCGAAGGTCATGTGCTGGGTCGCCCTGGACCGGGCGATCGGGCTCGCCGACCTGCTTGACGCCGAGGACCATGTCGCAGGCTGGACGCTGGCCGCCGAGCAGATCCGAACCGCCGTCGAGACCCGAGGCTGGGACCCAGACGTCGGCGCGTTCACCCAGTCCTTCGACAACCCCGACCTCGACGCCACCGCACTGCTCCTGCCGATCGTCGGCTTCCTTGGCGCCGACGACCCGCGCGTGCTGTCCACGATCAACGCCGTTCGCGACCAGCTGAGCGACCGACGTGGCCTGGTCCACCGCTACCACAGCCGCTCCGGGGTGGACGGGCTCGACGGCCAAGAAGGCACCTTCCTGCTGTGCACCTTCTGGCTCGCCCACGCCCTCGCGTTGGCCGGCCGGACCAAGGAAGGCACCGACATCTTCACCCGTGCTGCCGGCTACGCCAACGACGTAGGTCTGCTCGCCGAGGAAATCGACTCCACCACCGGTGAACTGCTCGGCAACTTCCCCCAGGCCTTCAGCCACATCGGGCTCGTCAACGCCGCCTGGGCACTCGACCATGCCGTCACGACCGACGCGACCAAGGGGGTGTGAGCCGTGGACTGGACCGTCGCCTGGTTCACGCCGCCGGTGCGGTCGCCATCGCCGGTCTCGCCATGTTCTCCGGGATCAGCGGCGAGGCAATGCTGATCCCGTGCTCCTGATCGGGTTCCCACGGTTCCACGTCCTACCGCTCACCACAGTCGAAGCCAATGGGACCTCACTGGCGCTGGAGACCTCAGATGTCAAACCGGGCCCTACCGCAACGTCCGGCTGCGACTCGTGACCGCTGTCACCGCTGCGCGGCTGATCGCCCACCCTTTCGCTGGGATACGTTGGGCGATGGCGTCTGCCCCGCTGCCGGTTCAGGCCCTGAGGCTGGGGCTTGGCCCGACTCGGCACGACGCCTGGTCGTCTCCTCGGGGACAGTCGGCATGACGACCGCGTCGCCGGCCCGCGACGATTCGACCGCACCAGGATCACGCACCGCCCACAGACCGTCCGACGATGGAACGACCACGCCGGTCCGGTCCCCAGGACGCAGGCTGGTCCCCTGCCGCGCCTCGACGTCGACTCTGAGCCTCGCTCCGTTCGACGGATGGTCGAGCTCGACAACCACGTCCTGATGCGGGCCAGACTGTCGTACCTGCACGACCCTGCCAGTGACGGTCGGCCCGTCGGCGGCGTCTGCGAAGCCGAGCCGTTCCTTACGAACCAGGAGGATCGCAGGACCTCGCGCCATGATGGCTCCGGACAGCGTGAAGGACCCCAGACTCGAGTGGTGGACGCCGGACTCTAGGACCCCGGACACCTCGTTGAATCCACCCACGAGCCGGGCGACCGCCAATGTCTTCGGCGCGGTGTAGAGCGTATGGATGGTGTCGCACTGCTCAATTCGTCCCTCGACCAGCACGGCTACCCGCTCGGCCAACGCGGCTTCGTCGAGGTCGTGGGTCACGATCACAATGGTGGGATGGAGGGCTGCGCGAACCTCACCCAACAACTGGTGCATCGATGTGCGCAGGCTGTTGTCGAGCGCGCTGAACGGCTCGTCGAGGAGCATCACCCGACGGCCGGCGGCAAGAGCCCGGGCCAGGGCAACGCGCTGCTCCTGGCCGCCGGAGAGCTGCCTCGGCCGGCGCCGGCCGAGGTCGTTCAAGTGGACCAAGTCGAGGTACCGCTGAGCGGCGGCGCGGCTGTGTGCGCGGCTTCGGCCGCGTAGCCGATCCGCGAAGGCGACGTTGTCCAGCACGCTCAGATGCGGGAAGAGGTGGGGCTTTTGGAACATGAGGGTGAGGTCGCGCCGTTCCGGCGGCACGCCCAAGACGCTGGTGCCGTCGAGCAGTACGTCGCCCGAGTCCGGCCGCGCGAGGCCGGACGCGATCCTGAGCAGGGTGGTCTTGCCGGACCCGGAGGGCCCGAGGACGGCGAGCATCTGCCCGTCCTGGACCTCGAGGTCGACCTCAGCAAGGGTCGGATGCTCGGCACCCGGGTGGCGGTGGGTGATCGCGGACAGGGTCAGAGCTGCGGTCATGTGTGGGCAGCCGTCCTGCGGCGCGAGGCCGCGTAGGTGAAGACCGCCAGAGCCGCCAGGGGTGGCAGGCTGGCGGAGATGGCCAGGGTCGAGGTGAGGGCGTCGTTGCCGGACCCGGCTGCGGAGGAGCCGATCAGCATGGGCGCGGTGACGATCTGGCCGCCGCCGATGAGCAGGGTGACGGCGTAGTCGCTCCACCCGACCAGGAAGGCGAGTCCGGTGGCGGTGACAAGTCCGGTGGTGGCGGCCGGGAGCGTGACGCGGTGTCGGGCCTGGCGCGGGCTCGCGCCGAGGACCGTGCCCTGCTCCTCCAGGGCAGGGTCCAGGGCGAGATAGGTGGCCCGCATGGTGAAGGTGGTGTAGGGCAGCGCGAACACGCTCAGGACCAGAACGACAGCCAGGTCACCCGGAACTCCCAGACGCAGGATGACGACATCAAGACCCATCGCGACCGCGAACGGTGCCAGCACGACGGGCCCGAGCAGCACGACCGTCGGCAGTGCCGGCCGGCGAAGCAGCCGCCATCCCAACGCCCGCCCCGCCATCGCTCCCAGGGGCGTCGCGATCAGCGCGACGGCGACTCCCAGCAGACCGGACCGGACCAACGCCGCGATCACGCCCGCGTCCAGCGCCTCCTGCCACCCGCGAGGACCGAAGTCCTGTGGCAGCCGCGTGGTGCCCGACCAACGTGAGGCGGCTGCCCACAGAACCAACGGGGTCAACGGAACCACCAACCACAGCGCCAGCAGGGCCGGGACCACGGAGCGCAGCGGCTCGTGCCTTGTGCGCGAGCTCGGGACTGCACGCCATCTCATCGGTCGGCCCCGAGTCGCCGCGCCAGCGGAAGGGTGATCCCGACCGCGAGCAGGGTCAGCCCTGTGGCGACCACGGCGGTGGCGGCAGCCTGGGGTCGCGCAGTGACGTCGATGTCGGTGAAAAGCCGGTAGGCCATCACGGGGAGTGGCTCCGGGTAGGCGCGGCCGAGCAGTCGGGCGACCTCGTAGGTGCCGAGGGAGTAGACAAAAACGATGAGCGAGGCCGACGCTAAGGCGGGCCAAGACAGCGGCACCAGGACACGTCGCCACTGCGCTCGCGGGGCTGCGCCGAGCACCGCAGCGACCTCACGGAGATCCGCATACTGTCGCCCGACGGAAGCGATCACAACGAGAGCCACGAAAGCAGATTCCTTCCAGGCCAAGCTCGAACACGGTTGCCCAGGGCCATCGTCCGCCCACCAGCTCGGGCCACGACGCTGCTGAGATCCCCGACCAGCGCTGCGCCAGACCGACATCGGACAGCAGCAGCCCTGTGGCGGCCGCGCCGACCAGGTGCGGCACCGTCAGCACCGCGACGGCCAGCCCGACGACGAGCCGCACGCCACGGCCGGCTTGCACGACGACGGTGGCGATGCTGAGCCCGATGGCCGCGGCCAGCAGTGTCGCGGCGGCGGCTGTGAGCAGGGACTCTTGCGTCGCGGCGCGCAGGTCACTGGCCACTGCGGTGAATCCGTCGGTGCTCAGGCGGGGCTGCCCGACGAGAGGCAGCAGCCCGAGACTGGTGGCGACGACGGTGACGAGCGCCGTACCGGTGACCATCACGATGAGGAGCACCGCGGGCGTGACCAGGAGAGCACCGCTGAGCTGTCTGGTCGCCCGGCGGTCTCGGCTGATGCGGGGGGTACCCGTGTGGTGCCGGGTCACGATCCGGAACCGAGCACGGCTCTGCGCCAGCCCTCGTCGAGCGGCGGCACCCAGGCGGATGCGAGCTCGGGGTTCGCGTTGCGTGAGAGGACGTCGTAGGGCGGCACGACGCGGAGGCCGGAAGATGTGTCGAACCGTGCCCGATCGGCCGGCTCAGCAGGTGCGGTGTCGAGCACCGTGAACTGGCCCCAGACTCGGGGTCGGCCTTGATCGACCTGCTGCTGCGGGCGACAGAGCGAGGTTGGCGACGACCATCGCACCCTCGGGGTCGCCCGCCGACGACGGGATGGCGAGGAAGCTGGCGTTCCCGACGGTGCCCTCGTCGAGCGGAGCACACGTGTGGTCGCGCGGGTAGGTGCCGTCGGCGACGAGCTCGGTGAGCGTCGCCGGGCCGTACGTCATGGTCATGTCGACCTCCCCATCGGCGTAGAGCCGGTCCAGCGCCGCCGAGTCGCGCGGGTAGGTGCCGGCCCTGGCGCCACAGCGACGGGCGCCACGCGCTTCAGCGCGATCGCACAGCGGCGGGGTCAGCTTGTCGTACGCGCTCTGGTCGAACTGCGGCCGGGATCTGCGCGTAGCCACCTGAGGCGCTGTAGAGCGCCTCGCGGACGAAGACCGACCCGGTGAAGTCCGGGCGGGGCCGGGTAGGTGAACCGTCCGGGGTGGGCCTTGGCCCAGTCGCAGGACACCCGCCATCGATCGTCGGCGGGTTCGGCGACTCGCGCCGGCGTCGTAGACCGAGCGTGAACTGCGCCTTGTGCCACGGTGCTTCGCAGCCGTCGACCGTCGGTTCCGAAGTCCTGGGTGAGTCAGCGGGTCGTCGGGTGCCACGAACTTCATGTTGGGCAGCCGTGCGGACCAGCCGCAGCGCCAGGCGTCGGCCTGCTTGCCGGTCGCGAAGTTGTCGCCGTTGACCCACACCAGGTCGACCGTGCCGTCCGTGCGTGCCGGCCTGGCGCTCGGCGAGGATGCGGGTCATCGCGTCCTTGGTGTCGGCCACGGGGACTCGTCTCAGGGTGACGCCGAGCTTGGCCGCGGCGGGCGTGAGGACGTCGTCGACGTAGGCGTTGCCCTGCTGGTCGCCGCCGTACATCCACAGGTCGACGGTCTGGCCCTTGGCCTGGTCGGTGATCTGCGACCAGGAGCGGTTCTCGGTCGTCGTGCCTGCCGGCGCGCCGGCGGCGGCGCAGGCGGCGGCGGCCAGTGCGAGCAGCGCGGCTGGGAGGAGCAGTCGGGCAGGATGCGGGTACATCGGACCTCCGGGGCAGGGACGTGTCACGTCGGGAACACGTTCGAGAGGCTCAGGGACTTCCCGATGTAGGCACGTCCACTTCAACCACGAGTCAGGAGCACACATGGGTCGAGCTGCCCTCATCAAGGCAGGCGCCCTCGTCCTGCTTGTCGCTCGGCGCCGTCGGCGCTTGCCCTCATCCTCGGCACCCCCGACATCGCAGCGATGCAGGTCGCGCGTCGAGACAGCGGGCGTGTGGGGGCCGGCCCTGTTCTTCGCGCTCTACGCGGCCTGGCCCTGATCCCCTGCCCCAAGAGCGCTGCTGACCGCCGCCGGCGGGGCGCTGTTCGGCCTCTGGGCCGGGCGCGTGGCTCGCCTTGGCCGCGGCCCTGGTCGGCGCGGTCATCTCCTTCGGGCTCGGGAGGCTGCTGGGCCGCGACGCCGTCGACCGTCTCATCCGCGGCCGCGTGGCGCGCGTCGACGCGCTCCTGGCCGATCACGGCTGTCCGCGGTGCTCGTCGTCCGTCTGGTCCCGCTCGTGCCCTTCATCGCCATCAACTACGCCGCCGGGCTCTCGCGCGGTCCGTTCCGCGACTACGTGCTGGGCAGCGCCATCGGCATGGTGCCCGGCAGCCTCGCCTACGCCGCCTTGGGTGCCTACGGCACTCGACCCGTGGGGCCTGGCCGCTCGCCGGCTCGGCCCTGGTCGTCCTGGTCGTCGGCGGATCCTGGTGGTGCGCGGCGGCTCGGACGCGCGGCGCCGGTCACCGCGCTGAGGACGAAACCGATGTTTGACGCCGGTCCGACGCGTCCTCGACCGACGCCCGTCTGGCGTCGCGCCGGCTGCATCGACCGGCCCGGCGTCACCCCGACCGGCTGACCCTTCTCGGCCTCGCGACTCGGGCTTGGCAGCGCCGCCGCCGCTGCCGGCCAGCTGTGGTGGTGGCGCGCTCGGGCTGTGGCTGTTCTCCGCGCGATCGCCGACGGGCTCGACGGCCCCTGCTCGTCGGCGCCGTCCGACGCGCTGCCGGGATCCGCGGCGCGGCGCACGGATCCGGACGCCGGCGGCTTCCTCGACATCACGGCCGACTTCGTCGTCTACGGCGCGACCGTCGTCGGGGTCGCCATCGGTGCCACCGCGCAGTACGACGCCCCCTGGTGGCCGTTCCTGTTGGTGCTGCTGGCCTACTACGTCAACGGCACCGCGTTCCTGGCGTTCTCCTCCATCGCCGAGCGGACCGGCCGCACCATCGACGACGGGCGGTCGCTGCAGCTTCCTCGGCGGACTCGCCGAGGGGACCGAGACGATCGCCGTGCACTCGTCTGTGGCTCGTCTTCCCCGTTCACGCCGGCGATGATCGCGCTGGTGTGGGCGGCCGTCGTGGCGGCTCAGCGCCGGCCAGCGCATCGTCGCGGGCTATCGCGCGCTGCGCTGAGCCGGTCACGTCGTCGCCGGTCGGACCCACCACGCTGCGCAGCCGCGCCAGCACGCCCAGAACGCGCGCCGTGCGACGGGCGCGTCGAGCTGGTCCTGGACGTCGGAGATCGCGGCGTTCCACGGGCCGTCGTTGTAGGTCGGGTAGGCGTGGGTGGCGCCGGCGAGATCGCGGGTCGTGAGCCCGTGACGCACGGCGAGCGTCAGCTCGCCCAGGGTCTCCCCTGCGCGCGGCCCGACCACGGTGGCGCCGAGGACACGGCCACGCTTGTCGACGACGAGCCGGGTGAAGCCGCCGGTCTCGCCCTCGGCGACCGCCCGGTCCACGTGGGCGTGCGACCAGTCGATCGGATGCGCAGCCCCGGCACGGACCCGGTCGGTCTCGACGCCGACCGCCGCGACCTCCGGGTCGGTGAAGGTGACCCGGGGCACCGCCGTCAGGTCGACCTTGCGGCGTACCCCGAGCACGGCGTTCGACGCGGCGAGGCTCGCGTGCACGCCCGCGGTGTGGGTGAACTGCGGGTGGCCGGTGAGGTCGCCGGCCGCCCAGATCCGCGGATTGGTGGTGCGCAGGAGGTCGTCGACCACCACGAACCCACGGTCATCGACCTCGACACCCGCGACGGCCAAGCCCCATGTCGCGGGTGCGGGGAGTGCGTCCGACGGCGACCAGCAGGCAGCGAGAACGGCACCTCGACGCCGTCTCTCGAGGTGGAGCACCCCGGACCCTGGTCCGGTGGGCTCGACCCTGACGACTCCGCGAGCCGGTGTGCAGGTCGACGCCGTCGTCGGCCAGGGCGCGCGCGAGCTCCGCGGCTGCCGCGGGTCCTCGCGGGGCAGGATCCGTGGTGCGCCCTCGACGACAGGGACGCTGCTGCCCGAGGCGAGCAAAGGCCTGGCCCAGCTCGCAGCCGATGCTGCCGCCGCCGAGGACCACCAGGTCGGCGGGGAGCTCGGTCAGCTCCCAGACGGTGTCGCTGGTCAGGTAGTCGACGTCGCTCAGGCCGGGGATCGGCAGGGACCGCGGGCGAAGCCCCGGTGGCGACGAGTGCCTGGCGGAACCGTCACCGGCGCCCGTCGATCTCGGCCGAGTCCGGCCCGGTGAACCGGGCGGTGGCGGTGCGAACCGACGACCGACGCCTCTCGAGTGCCTCGACGGAGTCGACCGGCGCGATGTGCGCGATCGACGGCCCGCACGTGATCCATCACCCGCGTGAAGTCGACCGAGACCTCGCCGACGTCGATGCCGAACCGATGCCCGTCGCGGGCGCTCGCGGCGACGCCCGCGGCGGCCAGGAGCGCCTTGGACGGGACGCAGCCGGTCCACAGGCAGTCACCACCGGTGCGGTCGCGTTCCACCAGGAGGACCCGGGCGCCCAGACCGCGCAGCGGTCTTCGGCGCCGACGATCCCGGCTGTCCCGCCCCCGACCACCAGGAGGTCCCACGGCCCGTCCCGCGAGCCGACCGGAGATGGGGTGGCAGTCGACTGGCCGACGCTCACGCGGTGTCCTCGTCATTGATGGTGGACAAGAAGTCGCGGACCCGGTCGACCGATCGGGGGTCGACGCTCGCCCCGCCTGACCACACCGACAGCGCCCGGTGCAGGGCACGGTGCTCGGTGGCGACCTGGGTGCACTTCTCGCACGTCGCCAGGTGCCCCTCGAGCCGCGAGATCTCTCCGGGCGTCAGCGGGGCAGCGGGATCAGCGTCGAGATAGCGCTGGATGCGGCGTGCGGACCAGTGGCAGGTCAGCATCTGACGCAGAGTCCCAGTCATGACAGGTCTCCTCGGGTGAGTGGGTTGAATCGGAGCGACTTGCGGACGCGGTCGCGTGCGCGACTGAGTCGCGACATCACCGTCCCGACGGGGACTCCCATGACCGCGGCTGCCTCGGAGTAGCTCAGGTCGTGCACGTCGACGAGGATGAGCGCGGCCCGGAAGCGGGGGTCGAGGGCACGCACGGCGGCGTCGAGATCCGCGTGCAGCTCTTGGTGCATGAAGCTGTCCTCGGCACTCGGCAGCTCGGCACTGCCGAAGGCCGGCCTCGCGGTCCGGATGAGCTCCCAATCGCCGATCGTGCCCGGCCGCCGGCGACGGTGCATGTTGGCGTTGGTGTTGCGCAGGATGGTCAGCAGCCATGCCCGCGGATGCCGGCCGTCGAAGTGATCGATCGCCCGGTAGGCGCGCAGCAGCGTCTCCTGCACGAGGTCCTCAGAATCGGCCCGGTTCGAGGTGATCGTGAGAGCCACCCGCAGGAGGACCTCGATCTCGGGCTCCACCAACTGCCGGAAGGAGGTCTTCCGGGCAGCCTCGTCCGCGGGTCGAGGGGCAGTCACGACTGGGAAACCCGCCGAACAACAGAAACTGTTCCCGGCTCGCTTTGCGGTGCTGAGACCGTGGGATCCACCACCGTTTCTGCCACTCTGCTGGCTCAGTGCTCGGCACCGGCCGTGTCGCCTCTCCGAAAGGCAAGGGTCCCATGAAGCGCTACAGCCGCTCCGCCTCGTGGTACGACCGGGTTTCGGCCGAGTCGATCTACGGAGTCGGTCGCGAGAGCGCCATTGCTGCCCTGTGCCTGGGGGAGGGATCCCGGGTGCTGGACATCGGCTGTGGCACCGGGCTCAACTTCCCCCGCCTGCTCGCCGCGGTCGGACGGAGCGGGCAGGTGGTCGGCGTGGACCGCAGCCCCGAGATGCTCGAGGTGGCACGGCGCAAGACGATCCCGCTGACGCCGCGAAACGTTGCCCTGGTCCAGGCAGACGCCGAGCACCTCGCCCACGTCGCCATCGAACTGGACGCCCAGGCAACGCCGTTCGACGCGGTGCTGTTCACCTACTCGCTGTCGGTGATGAGCAACTGGGACAGTGCGTGGCGACAGGCCACCGCCTTGGTCCGACCGGGCGGTCGCGCCGCGATCGTCGACATGGAACCGCCCCACGGTCGGGCCCGGCTGCTCGACCCGGCTGCTCGACTGTCCTGCTGGCTGGCCGGCGCCGACATCAACGCCCGTCCGTGGACCCCGCTCGAACGAACAGCACACGACGTCCAGTCCTGGAGCTTGCGCGGCGGGCACGTCCAGGTGCGGGTCGGAACTCTCTGAGCGCGGCCGGCTGGGCGTGAAGGTGGACTCCTCGGCGAATGCCGACCCGCCGGGATGCTCACGACGGGGTCGTCGGGTTCCCATGGCAGATCGACCATTCGCCACGACTCCACCGGAGGACACCATGAGCACCGCCACCAGCGCCACCATCAGTACCCCCACCACATCGCGAACCTCGCTGATGCGCGTCGCGTCGATGGGCGCGATTGCCGGCATCATCGCATCGCTGATGATGGCCGCATACGCCATGATGGCCGCCGCGACCTACCAGGGCTCTGGCTTCTTCACCCCGCTTTACCACATCGCGTCCGTGTTCATCTCTCCGGCCGACATGATGTCCTCGATGAAGAGCGCCACCATGGGCGGCTCTAACGTCGAGTTCTTCGGCGGCGCCGCCCTCGTGGGGGCGCTGGTCCACATGATGGTGGGCGCGATGTACGGCGTCGGCTTCGCCGTCCTCGCCAGCCTCACCCGGATCCGCGGAATGGCCTTGGTCGCCGCCGCCGTCGTCTGGGGCGGCCTCGTCTTCGTGTTCAGCTCCTTCATGGGCCTCCCCCTGGCCGCCGCGATCTTCAACAGCGGGGACCAAATCACCAACATGGCCAAGCTCGTCGGCTACGGCACCTTCCTCGTCGAGCACCTGATCTTCGGCCTCTTCCTGGGCCTCATCCTCTTCATGGCCGCCAAGCGCGCGCACTGAACACCCACCCCTCCCGTACCCGAGGACGAGCAATGACCCAGACCAACCTGTCCCCACCCAGCGTCGAGGTGATGTGGCGGCCCGGCTGCCCGTTCTGCGGGTCCCTACGTCGGGGGCTGAGCCGCGCGGGTGTGGCGACCGTCGAGCACGACGTCTGGTCCTCGACGGACGCCGCCGCCCGTGTGCGGGGGGGCTACCGGCGGCGACGAGACGGTGCCCACCGTGTTCGTGGGTGATCAGGCCCTGGTGAACCCGTCCGTGCGGCAGGTGGTCGCCGCGATCAGGGCCGTCGATCCCGACTACCAACCCGATTCGACACCAGCAGCTGGTTGCCATGGCGTCGTAGGCACGAGACGGATGTTCAGCCCCGGACTCATCTGGACGCTGGTGGTCGCATTGTCGTGGTCCGTGCTCGTCGCGTGGCGGCCCACGACCACGTGGCATCTCGCGCCGCTGATCGTGGCGGCGGCGTGGCCCTGGGTCGTCGGTCAGGACACCTCACCGGGCGATGCTTCGGCTCGACGACGGATCCTGCTCGCGGGCAGCGGCGGGCTCGGCGCCGCCGTGGCGCTTACGGGGATCCTGTCCGTGGCCGGTCGTCTGGACGGACCCACGTGGACGGGATCGGGAACCCCTGTGGTCGAGGCGCTCCTCCTCTCGGTCGGTGGTGCGGCGATCGCTACGACCTTGGGGCTGCTGCGCACGGTGCGACGTACGACCCGCGCATCAGCGCGGCTGGGGACCAGCCTGGTCGCCACGTCGGACGACATCGCGACGGTGGAGGGCAACGCCTACTTCCCCCTGCCCAGAGTCCCCGCAGGAGTGCTGCAACCCAGCAGTACCACCAGCGTGTGCCCCTGGAAGGGCGTCGCGAGCTACTACGACGTCCACGTCGACGCACAGGTCGTCCCGGACGGAGCGTTCACCTACCGCCACCCCTCACCGTTCGCCCGCCGCATCAAGGGCCGGGTCGCGTTCTGGAAAGGGATCGAGATCGACACCTCCGGGCCAGGATCGGACTGAGCCCACCTCACCCGGGACCCGACAAGTCCACCCACCCGACCAGGAGACCCGCCATGCTGCCCGAACACGTCCAGAGCTTCATCGACGCCGAGATCGCGGCGAACCAGACCGACTTCAGCGACCTCGCGCCGTCATCATCAACGGCACGCTCAAGCCGTCTCCGACACCGAGCCACACCGACGGCTGATCGACGCATCTAGCCGCGTCCTCCGCGGCGTCGGGGCACGGGTCGACACCATCCGGACGGTCGACCACACCATCCCGCCGGGCGTCTACCCAGACATGCGCGAGCCAGGGCTGGGACGTCGACGACTTCCCCGACCTCTACCGCGAACTGATCGAACCAGCCGACATCGTCGTGCTCGCCACGCCCATCTGGCTCGGCGACCAGTCCTCGATGACCCGACTGGTGATCGAGCGACTCTACGGCTGGTCCGGAGACCTGAACGCGGCCGGCCAATGGTCCTACTACGGCAAGGTCGGCGGCGTCACTGGTCACCGGGAACAAGGACGGCGGCAAGCACTGCGCCGCCCAGATGCTGTACGCCCTCTCCCACATCGGGTTCACCATCCCGCCCCAGGCCGACGCCTACTGGGTCGGCGAGGCCGGGCCGGGCCCGTCGTACCTCGACGAGAATCGCGGCGCGCAGAACCACTGGACCACCCGCAACACCGTCTTCGCGGCCTGGAACATGCTGCACACCGCCCGGCGACTCAAGGACCCGGGCGGGCTTCCCGCCCACGGCAACGTGACCACCAACTGGGATCTCGGCAATCCCACGCACCCAAATCCGGAGTACCGCTGAAAGCCACCACCGTCAGCAGGTCACCCAGGAACAGCGCGTGACCGTCTCCGCCGGCAGACTCAATCTGCCGTCATCCACAGTGAGGATTAGTTCCACACGCGTCAAGATGGGGAGCGATCCCGCCTGATAGATCTTCAACCAACCGCGGTCGATGTATCGCTTGAGCCGCAGCGGTCCGGCGCCGTACCACCACCAGCGTCCACGGACAGCGAGCCCGACGCCGTCGCCGAGATCCAGGATCGACAGGGCATGGCGCTGGGGCTCGTAGAGCGGCAGCGGTTCTCCTCGAACCCGCGCAAGCAGACTGCAGTGCAGCACCGGTCCCTGCCGCACGCCGTGCACTCCGACGCGCGGCAGCGGAGCGGGGAGGAAGTGCGCGCAGTCGCCGACCGCGTAGATCTCGTCTCGGTCCACGTGCTGGAGGGTTGCGCGCACCGGCACCCCGTGCCCGTCGCCGATTCCGAGCTCGGCGAGCAACGGGGGCGCAGTGAGCCCGGTGGCGAGCAGGGCGACATCGTGGGGCATCTCAGCACCGTCGGCACAGACCAGGTGCCGCTCGCCGATCTCGCGCACGGCGCACCTGGTTCGAATGGCGACACCACGCGTTGCGAGGAGCCGCCCGATCCGCTTGCGCGCGCCCTCGGGCAGATCCGCACCGATGACCGGCCCGGACTCCACCAACCGCACCTGTACGACGTCGCGGCGGACCGCAAGGTGGGCCGCCAGCTCCAAGCCCGAGGCACCGCCACCCACGACCGTGACCGTGGCACCTGGTCGACCGAAATCTCGCAGTCTGACGTTAAGTTTCGTGAGACCGCTCAACGGCTTCACCCTCAGCACCGTCGGATGAACCGCCATGCCTGCCGGCGCCACCACACTGCCGATGTTGACCGAGAGCACGTCGTAGGACAGGCGGGCCCCATCCGACGTCACCGCTACCCGTGCTTCCACCTCGAGCGACTCCAAGGTGGCCTCGTGGAACTCCACTCCGGAGACACCGGCGAGGCCCCGCACATCGATCCGCCCGGCGTCACGGGGCAGCGCCCCGGAGGCACTCGCCGAGGCGACGCCGCTGTAGTCGAAGAATCGCGGGGCAAGGAGCTGCACCCGGTACCCGGCGGCAGCCAACTCCACGGCGCGCTTCACAACGTAGAGGTGGGCATGGCCAGCGCCGACCAAGAGCAGGACCGGCACTCGGCACCCTCTGGAACTAGAGCGAAAGGAACCCGCGCAGCCCAGTGCGAACTCGCGGACAACGGTCTGAGAATACCCGGATAGCAATCAAGCCTGGGGTTTCGCACGCGCGGATCCCGCGGTAGCAGGACACCGCTCTGCCGGAGCCGCAATCGCTCGGTCAGAGCCTCCTCGGTCACGCCTGTGGCGTATCCAGATCGCGATGGTGCTGCCACCTACCGCAATCGTCAAGCGAGAAACCGTGTATCGAACGACTCGTCGGCGCATGCCTCGCAAGGCTCAAGACACGGTTCGTCCCCGCGGCCTTCCGGTCAGATGGAGCCGAGGTTGAGTCGTCGGGCTTCGTCGGCGGCGCGTTCGGAGGCGCGGGCGCGGGTGTAGCGGACGAGCATGTCGGTGCAGGTCCAGCCGGCGATGGCCATGAGCCCGGATTCGGAGCCGCCGGCGGCGAGCCAGCGGTGGGCGGCGGTGTGGCGGAGCCGGTGGGGCCGGAAGCCCTGGACTCCGGCCCGCTTGGCGCGGCGGCGTAGGGACCGCATGAGTCCTTCGCGGCCGAACTGCTGGCCGCGGTTGCCGAGCCACAGGTCGGGCGCGTGAGCGAGTGGATGCCGCTCGCGGTGGTCGAGGTAGACCAGGAGCGCCTCGGTGGTGGCCTGGCCGATCGGGATGATTCGGCCGCGCCCGCCTTTGCCGCGGCGGATGGTGATCAGCCGAGCGATGAGGTCGAGGTCGTCGAGTTGGAGGTCGATGAGTTCGCCGGAGCGGATGGCGGTCTCGAACATGAGCCGGATGATGGCCTCGTCGCGGCGGTGATGAAGCGTGTCCTCGGGGCGGGCGTGGTCGTCGGGCACGGCGCAGGTGGCGATGAGTGCGCGGAGTTCGTCGTCGGTGAGCGGCTCGACCAGCGGCGGTTCGTAGCGGGGTGCCTTCACGCCGGGGAACGGGTCGGCATGGATCTCGCCGCCGGCGGTGAGCCAGGACGCGAAGCGGCGTACGGCGAGCTGGCGGATGCGGGCGGTGCCGGGCGAGGAGCCGGCGTCGAGCAGCCCGGCGATCCAGGAGTTGAGGGCGGCGCGGCTCATCGGCAGGTGGTCGCCGTCGGCGCACCAGCGCAGGTAGCGGGTGGCGCCGTCGGCGTAGATGGCGACGGTGCCCGGGGCTCTTGTTCTCGGCGCGCAGGGCGGTCTGCCAGTCGGCGAGTCGGTCGGGGGCGTGGGCGGCGGTCATGGCGGTCAGGTGCGTCATGTCCGGACTCGCATAGCCAGCCGCCGTCCGGGTGCCGTCGCGGCGGTGGCTGTGTAGGTCAGCCGGGGCTCGAGGCTGTCCGGGAAACCCGTCATTAAGTGGACCCTGGTCGAATCCTGCCCGCGACGGCTCAGAGTCAGCCTATGTCGACCTCGGGCTCGCCCTCGGCAGCGTCTGGGAACAACGCCGCGAGCGACGTCTTCCACTCGAGTTGCCAGTGTCTATGCGGGTCTCCCGAGTGTCCTATCGAAGCACGATCGGAACGCGCGCCCAACCGCCGACTGGCGGCGTCTCCCGCACCGCAGGACGATCAGAAGCGAGATCGATCCAGGTCGTTCTAGCCACCAGTTCTTCGAGCATCACCCGAAGTTCCATCAGCGTGAGCGCCCGGCCGGGACACACATGTGGCCCGATGCCGAACGCCAGATTCGCGTCGGCATTTCCTTCCGGGTCGTAGCGGTCAGGGTCCCCGAAGACCAGCGGGTCCCGGTTGGCTGCCGTCCAGTTCACCAGAACCTCCTCGCCCTCCTCGATCTCCTCACCGCCAAGGCTGACCCTGCGCGTGGCAACCCGGCGGTTGGACATGAAGGGATCGTCGATGCGCAGGATCTCCTCAGCGGCAGCAGCCACGGCCAGGCGATCACCTGCCTCGACGAGGGCCCGGACGTCCCGCTGGATGTTCGGGTTGGAGGCCAGGAAGTGGACAATGACACCAACCGAGGTGGCCAGTGATCCGAGGTCGCCAGCAGTCCAGTTCCGCAGGATCGAGACGATCTCCTCAGTAGTGAGCGGTCGGCCATCCACTGTCTCGCTCAGGAGTTCGCTGGTGACATCGGTGGTCGGGGCTCCGCGCCTGGTCTCAAGCAGTGCGCGGATCATCCGGTCGAACCTTTCGGCCACTTCCTTTGTTCTGTTGCGGTCTCCGGACCTTGTCGCCGCGTGGTTGTCCCGGATCCACTTCACCAGCTCTTCCTCGAGGTCTGCGGGCCAGCCGAGCCAAGCCGATTGCGAGCGCACCGCGAACGGTGTCCCGATCTGCGCGATGGTCTTCACGGTCTCCCCGCGGGGAAGGACGTCGAGGATGGCGGCGGCGTGCGCCCGACATTGGGGCTCCTCCCGCGTCACGCGTTCTTCGGTCAGGTAGCGGTCGACGAGGGCGCGGAACGCGGCGTGGTCGGTGCCGTCGAGGCCGTTGGGGATGGTTCGACGGGTGGTCACTCTGTTGGAGAAGGTCTGCGGATCGGTCGCGGTCGCGACCACCTCTGCGTGTCGCAGCGCCACCCAGGTGCCGTCCCGGCGGGCGACCCCGCATTTGGCGCGCAGCGCGTCGTAGGTTGACCGCTGGTCCTCCCCGGAGTGGTGGGTGTCGAACTCGACGGGATCTCCCATGTCCGCTCTTCTCAGTCCGCGGCTCGGCGTGACTGCGCACGCGATGCGACGTCATCGTCGGAGCAG
Organism: uncultured Actinomycetota bacterium; assembly: GCA_963820035.1. GTDB lineage: Bacteria > Actinomycetota > Actinomycetes > Propionibacteriales > Nocardioidaceae > JAWWPG01. Next base: position 350,058 of record CAWFYK010000003.1, read on the forward strand.
AACCCTGTCCGGCTGCGCTTGAGGCACATCAGCCCGAGGAGGGTGCCGTCGTGGTCGACCACGGCCGTCCGCCGTAGCCCACGCTCGATCAGAAGTTGTTGCACGTCCTCGACTCGTGCCGCCGGTGGAACGGTTCGTTGGCGGAGTGTGGACCACCGCATGGCCAGGTCTCTCCCCTGTGCCGCCAGCGGCAGGTCTGTGCGCACCAAGGTCCCGACGAGCGTGCTGCCCTCGGTCAATAGCACCATGTGGACGTGGTCGTTGGTGAGGGCAGCACGCACCTCCTCGACGCACGCCCGGGCAGAGATGACTTTCGGGTGTCGAAGCATGACGTCTCTGACGCGCGTGTCCGGCTCGCTGTGCCGTTGCCTTCCCGGCGCGTTAGCGGTCCAGGAGCCCTAATGTCGGAGAGCCGTTCACTGGGAGATGCGGTCCCACCCGCGTCGGGGTCGATGGGTACCGAGTTGGTCGTCACGGCTGCGATAGACGATATAGGGGCGGGTGAGGTAGCCCAACGGTGCGCTGAATACGTGCACCAGCCGGGTGAAGGGCCACAGCGCGAACAGCCCGAAGGCGACCAGCGCGTGCAGCTGGAAGCCGATGGGCGCATCGGCCATCAACGAGGGGTCGGGTTGGAAGGCGAGGAAGGAGCGGTACCAGACCGAGACGCCCTCGCGGTAGTTGTACTCACCGCCGATGGTCAGGATCGACCCGGCGATGGTGTTCCACATCCCGAGGACGATGACAGTCGCGAGGAAGGCGTACATGACCTTGTCCATCGCCGTGGTCGCGGAGAAGACCGGACCGACGGTACGGCGCCGGTAAATCAGGATCGTCATGCCCACGAGCGTCATGACGCCGGCCAGGAGACCGCCGGCGACCGCCACCACGTGGTACGTGTGTTCGCTGATGCCCACCGCGTCGGTCCACGACTGCGGCACCAGTAGGCCGATGACGTGGCCGACCGAAGACGCCGAGCATCCCGAAGTGGAACAGCGGACTACCGATCCGCAACAGCCGGTTCTCGTAGAGCTGGGAGGAGCGGGTGGTCCAGCCGAACTTGTCATAGCGGTAGCGCCACAGGTGCCCGACGACGAAGGTCGTCAGGCAGAAGTAGGGGAAGACCACGAAGAGGAACTCGTTCATCGCGGGCTCCCGGGAAGGACGGCATCGGCAGCAGGGTGGACCCGGCTCGCCGGCGGTTGCGCCGGGCTGAACTGCGGTGGCGGCGAAGGGAGCGAGCCCGACCTCCTCCTCGGGCGGGCCTTCGGCGGCGAGTCGGCGTACGGCGTCGCGCTCGTCACCGCGCAGGGGCGGCAGCGTCGCGGTGACCGCGTCGATCAGGCTGGCCCACGGCGAGCCCAGGTCGCGCAGCGAGAGGCGCAGCAGCTCCAGCCCCGCCCGGTGGTCGAGCATCAGGTCGCGACCCAGTGCCTGGTCGCCGGTGGCGGCGAACTCGAGGACGACGCACAGGTGGTCGGGCAGCTCGCCGTCGTCGAGCTCGAAGCCGGCGAGAGGTAGGTCTGCTTGAACCGCAGCAGCGCCATCCCCCGCTTGCGGGTGTCCCCGTGGGCGAAGTAGGTCAGGAAGAGGTTGCAGCGGCGGCGGTGTGTCGAACGTCTCGACGTAGTCGGCCTGGAGCTCCGGCAGCGGGGTGGACTCGAGGTGGTCGAGGAAGCGCCGGAGCGGGTCGCCGATCGGCGGCCGGAAGCCGCGGCGGCCGCGCCGGAGCAGCGTCGACCCGGGCGAGCAGCTCCTCGTCGGGGTAGTCGAGGAGCAGCGAGACCGACTGCCAGACGATCGTCAGCTGCTCCGGCGGCAGGGTCGGCTTCGGCCGCCGGCCGCTCACGCGTCGTCCCGTCCTTCGGCGGGAACAGCCCGGGCGGCGAGCCCTTGCCGTCCCAGTTGAGCAGGTTGACCCGGGAGCCCTTGTCCCCCGGGCCGGCGAGCGTGTCGGCGGTCTGCCGGCCTGGAGCATCTGGAAGTTCTCGACCGCGATCGGCGTCGGTGCCCCGGAGCCCTCGCCGAAGAGGTCCGTGCTGCCCGCCCGCCGTACTCCGAGACCGAGCACTCGGTGGCCAGCTCCTCGAGGGAGTGCGCCTGCTCGGCGTGCGCCGGCGGGATGACGTAGCGCTCGTCGTACTTGGCGATCGCGAGGAGCCGGTACATGTCGTACATGTCCTCCTCGGTCATGCCGACGGCCGCCGGGATCGAGCCGTCGGGCTCGCGGCCCATGTTGATGTCGCGCATGTAGCAGCGCATCGCGGCGAGCTTCTTGAGCACGGCGTCGACCGGTACGACGTCGCCGGCGGTGAAGAGCTCGGCGAGGTACTCGACCGGGATCCGGAGCGCGTCGATCGCGGCGAACAGGTTGCCCTTGTCCTCGGCGTCCTCCCCGGTGTCCGCGACGACGTCGACGACCGGTGAGAGCGGCGGGATGTACCAGACCATCGGCATCGTGCGGTACTCCGGGTGCAGCGGCAGCGCGACCTTGTAGGTGTTGATGAGGGCGTAGATCGGGGAGCGCTGGGCGGCGTCGATCCAGTCGCGGGCGATGCCGGCCTTCTCGGCCTCGCGGATGACCTCCGGGTCGTGGGGGTCGAGGAAGACGTCGCGCTGGGCCTCGTAGAGGCCCTGGTCGTCGGTGGTCGAGGCGGCCTCGAGGACCTTGTCGGCGTCGTAGAGCATCAGGCCGATGTAGCGCAGCCGGCCGACGCAGGTCTCGGAGCAGACGGTGGGCAGGCCGACCTCGATGCGCGGGAAGCAGAACGTGCACTTCTCGGCCTTGCCGGTGCGGTGGTTGAAGTAGATCTTCTTGTAGGGGCAGCCCGAGACGCACATCCGCCAGCCGCGGCACTTGTCCTGGTCGACCAGGACGATGCCGTCCTCCGCGCGCTTGTAGATCGCGCCGCTGGGGCACGACGCGGCGCACGAGGGGTTCAGGCAGTGCTCGCAGATGCGCGGCAGGTAGAACATGAACGTCTGCTCGAACTCGAACTTCACCTTGTCGGCGATCTTCTTCAGCATCGGGTCGCGGTGGGTGTTCCGGTGGAGCCGCCGAGGTCGTCGTCCCAGTTGGCCGACCACTCGATCTTCATGTTCTTGCCGGAGATCAGCGACTTCGGTCGCGCGACCGGGGTGTGCTCCTGGGCGGGCGCGTCGGTGAGGGTGGCGTAGTCGTAGGTCCACGGCTCGTAGTACTCGCCGATCGAGGGCAGCTTGGGGTTGGAGAAGATCGTCAGCAGCTTCTTGAACCGGCCGCCGGCCTTGAGCCGAGCCGGCCGCGCTTGTTGAGCTCCAGCCGCCCTGCCACTTCTCCTGGTCCTCGTAGGTGCGCGGGTAGCCGAGGCCGGGCCGGGTCTCGACGTTGTTGAACCAGATGTACTCGGTGCCGGACCGGTTGGTCCACGCCTGCTTGCAGGTCACCGAGCAGGTGTGGCAGCCGATGCACTTGTCGAGGTTCATCACCATCGCCATCTGCGCCATGACCTTCATCAGTACTCACGTCCTGGAGCGCTTGCGGATGATGGTGACCTCGTCGCGCTGGTTGCCGGTGGGGCCGAGGTAGTTGAAGGCGAAGCTCAGCTGGGCGTAGCCGCCGATCAGGTGCGAGGGCTTCACCAGCAGCCGGGTCAGCGAGTTGTGGATGCCGCCGCGCTTGCCCGACGTCTCCGCGAGCGGTACGTCGATCAGCCGGTCCTGGGCGTGGTACATGTACACCGTCCCCTCGGGCATCCGGTGCGAGACGATCGCCCGGGCGACGACGACGCCGTTGCGGTTGACCGCCTCGATCCAGTCGTTGTCCTTGATCCCGACCTTGGCGGCGTCGCGGTCGCTCATCCAGATGTTCTGGCCGCCGCGCGAGAGCGACAGCATGAACAGGTTGTCCTGGTACTCCGAGTGGATCGACCACTTGTTGTGCGGGGTCAGGTAGCGGACCGTCAGGCCCTCCACCTCGCCGCGTCGCGGCGCCGTCGGAGACGTGCCGAGCGCGGGCTCGGCGAACAGCGCCGCCATGTTGAGCGGCGGCCGGTAGACCGGCAGCCCCTCACCGAGCTCGGTCATCCAGTCGTGGTCGAGGTAGAAGTGCATCCGCCCGGTGAGCGTGTGCCAGGGCTTCTTGCGCTCCACGTTGATCGTGAACGGCGAGTAGCGCCGCCCGCCGGTCTCGGAGCCCGACCACTCCGGCGAGGTGATCACCGGGACCGGGCGGGCCCTGGGTGTCGGCGAAGGTGATCTGCTTGCCCTCGTGCTCCTCGGCCAGGTCGGCCAGCCGGACGCCGGTGCGCTTCTCGAGGGTCTTGAACCCCTGGGTGGCCAGGTGCCCGTTGGTGGTGCCGGACAGCGCCAGGATCGCCTCGCAGACGTTGCACGTCCCTCTTCAGCGACGGCCGGCCGTCGGCCACGCCGCCGCGCACGGCGCCGTTCTTGTGCCGCAGGTAGTCGACCTGCTTGCTCAGCTCGAAGGTGACGCCCTTGGTGGTCGCGCCGAGGGTGTCGATCAGCGGCCCGAGCGCGTTCATCTTCTCGGCGACCGCGCCGTAGTCGCGCTCGACCTCGACGAGCTTGGGCATGGTGACGCCGGGGATCGGCTCGCACTCGCCCTTCTTCCAGTCGCGGACCACGCCGTGCGGGTTGGCCATCGCGTCCGGGGTGTCGTGCGTCAGCGGCACCGCGACGACGTCCTTGCGGACGCCGAGGTGGGTCGCCGCGAGCTCGCTGAACTTCTCCGCGATCGTCTGCCAGGCGTCCCAGTCGGTGCGGGTCTGCCACGGCGGTGCGATCGCCGGGTTGAACGAGTGCACGAACGGGTGCATGTCGGTGGTGTTGAGGTCGTGCTTCTCGTACCAGGTCGCGGCGGGCAGCACGACGTCGGAGAAGATCGTGGTGCTGGTCTGCCGGAAGTCGATCGTCATCAGCAGGTCGAGCTTCCCCTCGGGCGCCTGGTCGCGCCAGGTCACGTCGACCGGCCGCTGACCCTCCGGCGTCTCGGTCGCGCGGACCGAGGAGTCGGTGCCGAGCAGGTGCTTGAGGAAGTACTCGTTGCCCTTGCCCGAGGAGCCGAGCAGGTTGGCCCGCCAGATCGACAGGATGCGCGGGTAGTTCTCCGGTGCGTCCGGGTCCTCGCCGGCGAAGTCGCAGCTCGCCGGACTTAGCTGCTCGACGACGTACTCCCCCACCGGCTTGCCGGCGGCGGCCGCGTCGTCGCCGAGGTCGAGCGGGTTGCGGTCGAACGTCGGGTACGACGGCATCCAGCCCATCCGCGCGCTCTGCGCGATCACGTCGGCCGTGGACTTGCCGGCCAGCTGACCGCTTGCCGGTGGTGGCGGAGAGCGTGTCCGCGCCGAACTGGTCGTAGCGGAACTGGTCGGTGTGCAGGTACCAGTACGCGGTCTGGATCATGTTGCGCGGCGGCCGGTTCCAGTCCAGCGCATTGGCGATCTGGGTGTAGCCGGTGAGCGGCCGCACCTTCTCCTGCCCGACGTAGTGCGCCCAGCCGCCGCCGTTGACGCCCTGGCAGCCGGTCAGGTTGGTCAGGGTCAGGAACGCGCGGTAGATCGTGTCGGAGTGGAACCAGTGATTGGTGCCTGCGCCCATCACGATCATCGAGCGGCCGCGGGACTCCTCGGCGTTCGCGGCGAACTCGCGCCCGATCCGGGCGGCGGTCGCGGCCGGAGACGCCGGTGATGGCCTCCTGCCAGGCCGGGGTGTACGGCGACTCGGCGTCGTCGTAGCCGCTCGCCCACTCCCCGGCAGGCCCGCCCGTCGACCGCGGGCGACGCCGTACTGCGCCAGCAGGAGGTCGAAGACGGTGGTGACCAGATGGCCGCCGACGCGGCGCACCGGCACGCCGCGCGGCAGGTCGGCGCGCGGCGCCGTCGGGGGTGTCGAAGCGCGGCATCCGGACGAGGACCGACTCGGTCGCGGTCTCGAGCAGCGAGAGCGCCGGGTCGACGTCGCCGAGCTCGAGGTTCCACTTGCCCACGCCGGCCTCGCCGTAGCGGTGACCCAAGGGAGCCGTTGGGGACGACGGGCTCGCCGGTCGCGCGTCGATCAGCACGGTCTTGAAGGCGGCGTTCTCCTCGTCCGCGTGGTCGGCGAGGTCGGCGGCGGTCAGGAACTTGCCGGCGGTGTACTCGCCGTCGGTCGCCTCGTCGAGGCGGACCAGGTGGGGCAGGTCGGTGTAGGTCTTCACGTACTCGGTGAAGTACGGCGTCTGCCGGTCGACGAAGAACTCCTTGAGCACGACGTGGCCCATCGCCATCGCCAGGGCGCGCGTCGGTGCCCGGCTTGGCCGGCAGCCACTCGTCGGCGAACTTCACGTTGTCGGCGTAGTCGGGGGCGACCGCGATCACCTTCTGGCCGCGGTAGCGGGCCTCGGTCATCCAGTGCGCGTCCGGCGTGCGGGTGACCGGGCAGGTTGGAGCCCCACATGATCAGGTAGCCGGCGTTCCACCAGTCGCCGGACTCCGGGACGTCGGTCTGGTCGCCGAAGACCTGCGGCGAGGCGACCGGCAGGTCGGCGTACCAGTCGTAGAAGCTCAGCATCGAGCCGCCGATCAGGTTCACGAACCGCGCCCCGGAGGCGTGGGAGACCATCGACATCGCCGGGATCGGCGAGAAGCCGGCGACCCGGTCGGGGCCGTACTTCTTGATCGTGTGCACGTGGGCAGCGGCGACGATCTCGGTGGCCTCGTCCCAGGTGGCCCGGACCAGGCCGCCCTTGCCGCGCGCGGACTTGTAGGCCTTGGCCCGCAGCGGGTTCTCGACGATGTGCTCCCAGGCCTTGACCGGGTCGCCGCCGTGCTGGCTCTTGGCCTCGCGGAACATCTGCAGCAGGACGCCGCGGACGTAGGGGTAGCGGACCCGGGTCGGCGAGTAGGTGTACCAGGAGAACGCCGCGCCGCGCGGGCAGCCGCGGGGCTCGTACTCCGGGGAGTCCGGCCCGACCGACGGGTAGTCGGTCTGCTGGGTCTCCCAGGTGATGATCCCGTCCTTGACGTAGACCTTCCACGAGCACGAGCCCGTGCAGTTCACGCCGTGGGTGGAGCGGACCACCTTGTCGTGGCTCCACCGGTCGCGGTAGAAGTCGTCGGCCTGACGGCCGCCATGTCTTGGTCAGGGTCCGCAGGTCGTCGGACACCGTCCCCTTGGTGAAGTAGCGACGGGTGCGCACCAGGGCCTCGCTCAGCGGCCCGTCCATGCCGCGCCTGGCCGACGGTCCGGCGCCCCCCGTGTTTTCGGGGCGATCCTGGGGGGTCGTCATGCGGCGACCGTCTCCTCGTCGTGTTGGCGCGCAGTCCGGCGCACGATGGTCAGGGTCAGCAGCAGGGTCGAGGCCGCGGTCGCCGACGAGCAGCCACAACCCGATCGCGTAGGAGTCGGTCGGCCGTAGACGTAGCCCATGATCAGCGGCGGGACGAAGCCGCCCAGGCCGCCTGCGGCACCGACCAGGCCGGTCACCCGCCGACCCGGGACGGGTCGGTCACCTTGGCGATCAGCGCGAAGGTGGCGCCGGTGCCGGAGCCCAGCGCCAGCGCCATCGCCAGGAAGGCGACGGCTCCGACGGGTTCGAGGACCGGTGTGGTGGACGGCGACCGCGGCGCCGATGACGACCACGACGTAGCCGCCGGCCAGGACCGGGATCGGGCCGAGGCGGTCGGCCAGCCAGCCACCGACCGGTCGCATGATGACCGCGAGGACCACGAAGCCGGCCATCCGGTTGGCGGCGTCGGCGGGGGTGAGGTCGTAGGCGGTCTTGAGGTAGGCGGGCAGGTAGACCGAGAACGCGACGTAGCCGCCGAAGGCGACGGCGTACAGGATGCAGGCCTGCCAGGTGATCGGTAGTCGGGCGTTCGCCTTCAGCCGCGTCGACAAGGATGAGGTGGGGGCCTGGCCGGCCGGGCGCGTCCTCGAGCAGCAGCCAGGCCACGACCGCGAAGACCGCCAAGCGCGGCGGCTGCAAACAGGAACGGCGCCTTGTCGCCGACATTGGTGTAGAGCTTGACCGTGGTCAGCGCGCTGATCGCGGTGCCGCCCATGCCAGCCCCGAAGATCCCCACGGCCAGGCCGCGACGCTCCGGCGGGAACCAGGCGTTGACGAACGGGACGCCGACCGCGAAGGACGTTCCCGAGATGCCGAGGAAGAACCCGCCGACCAGCAGCGCCGCGTAGGCTGGTCTGCCCGTAGAAGCCGATGAACAGGATCGGGACGATCGTCGCGAGCGAGACGATCACGAACATCTCGCGCCCGCCGTACTTGTCGGTCAGCGCTCCGACCGGGATCCGGCCGAGGGAGCCCACGATCGACCGGCACCGCCACGATCAGGGAGACCTGCCACTCGCTCAGCGCGCCCAGGGCGCCGTTGTCGCGGAAGACCGGCCCGAGCGGGCTGAGCAGCGCCCATGCCCAGAAGTTGATCGCGAAGCCGACGGTGGCCAGGGCCAGCATCAGCCACGGCGATCTGACGGCGTCGGCTGTCTCGGCCGAGGTCGGTCGTGCAGTCGTCATGATCTTCCTTCTGCGAAGGGTGTTACTCGTTCCACCTTGGCTGATGGGTAGGTGTCGCCAAGGGGGCACGCGAGTCAGGCATCGCGGCACACCAGCTCGGCCCGAACCAGACTCAGTCGCCAGGCTTCCGGCCCACGCTCGAGGTACTCGATCGCGAAGGCGCCCGGTGCGCGCTGCTCGAGCTGGGCCAGTAGCGGCAGCGGATCGTGCGGGGCGACGAGGACCAGGCCCATGCCGGGGCGTACGCCGTCCAGCGCTCCGAAGATCGTCGCGTGACGGATGGCGTGTGGGATCGCACGCGCGTCGAGTTCGGGCAGCTCGGTCGCGTCGTCTTCATGGCAACCGCAACGGTGCCCCGCAGGCCCTCCGCTCGCATCCGCGCGATCGTCGCCGTGGTCGCCTTCCCTTCCGATGAGCTCGTGCATGTTTCCGAGCAGTTCGGCCACCGATACGGACGGCGACCCGACGAGCAGCGGGAGGATCTGCTGGTTCTCCTTGACCAGGTGGGTTTCGAAGACGGCGCGGAGCGAGCCGGCCGTGACGGCGGCGGTGACGGAATCGGCGGCCCGCTCGAGGTCCTCGACCAGATCGAGGATGACGTGGTGCTCGGCGAGCATCGCTTCTACCAGGAGCCGGCCCTCGGGCCGCTGCGCGGCGGCCAGGTACAGGGTGCTCTCCTCGGCGAGTGCGTGCGGCACAAGCTCGGTGCGGCACCAGTCGACCAGGTCCGAGCGGACCTCCTCGTCTAGCGGCCTGCCTACGCGGGCGAGAGCGGTGAGCGACTCGACCTTGAGCGCGAGGGTGCCAGCGAGCTGAGCGTGGTGTCGCTCGACCGCTTCCGCGGCGCGGGCGTCGGCCTCGTCTGAAGCGATGAATACAGCGTCCATCTCCGTAACTCCTCAAGCCAACCCCCTCCGTGGTGGCCAGCATCCCATTTTTACTACACTTTCCTCCGTGGAAAATAATCGGGGGCTTTCGCGGGGCTACGGGCCGCGTGCTGGAGTCCCCGCCCAGCCGCTGTCAGCAGCGCGGACCGCGATCGTGGACCGGCTCCGGGATCAGCCCGAGCCACTGACCCTGTCGAGCCTGGTATCCGCGACGGGCCTGCACGAGAACACCCTGCGCGAGCACCTCGCCGCCCTGGTGCGTCGCGGTCTGGTACGCCGCCACCGGGCCGAACCGGTTGGTCGCGGACGCCCGGCGTGGCTCTACGAGCTGACCGAGGAGGAGTCGGCCGGTTCGGAGTACGCCGGGCTCGCGGCGGCTCTGGCTACCACTATCGCCCGCACCAACGACGACCCCGCCCGGGCGGCAGCCGCCGCCGGAGAGGGGTGGGGCCGCGAACTGGCGCGCGACCGGGGTGCCACCCCCGGCTCCCCCGATGCCGCACGTGATGAGGTACTTCGGCTGCTCGAAGACCTAGGCTTCACGTTCGAGGGCGTACCGGAACACCCCGCGGAGGTCCGTCTGACCCGCTGTCCGCTGCTCGAGGCCGCGCGCCGGCACCCGGAGGTCGTGTGCGCGGTACACCTCGGCCTCGTGCGGGGCGCCCTGAACGCGTACGGCGCCGACCCGGCCGGGAGCGCGCTGGTGCCGTTCGCTGAGCCCGGGGCGTGCAGGCTCGTCCTCCCTCCGTTGGAAGAGCGTGCCTCGTGAGGGGCCGGACGGCCCGAGGGTTCTGGCCGATGCGGGATCTGCCGGTGGTGGGCTGGTTGATCGCCACAGTGGTCGCCGCACTGATCCATCCGGTCGCCCCGGCGCCCCGCTGGCTGCTGATCCACCTCGTGCTCCTCGGGGCCGTTACCCACTCGATCCTGGTGTGGAGCCGCTACCTCACCGACGCTCTATTGCACACTGCGCCGGACCCGTCCGCCCGCCCTCGGCAGAACCGCCGGCTCCTGCTGCTCAACCTCGGGGTGGTGCTCGTCGTGACCGGCGTGATGACGGCGCACTGGCCGGTCACGGTCGTCGGGGGGACCGCGGTCGCCGTCGCCGTCACCTGGCACGGCGCGGCTCTCCTCGCGCAGCTGCATTCCGCCCTGCCGGCCCGATTCGCAGTGACGGTGCACTACTACGTGGCCGCAGCAGCGCTCCTGCCCGTCGGGGCAACGATCGGCGTCGCCCTCGCCCGAGTCCAGTCCGATCCGTGGCACCAGCGGCTGCTGGTGGCGCACGCCTCGACCAACCTGCTGGGGTGGATCGGGCTCACCGCCCTCGGCACCCTGTTGACCTTGTGGCCCACGATGCTACGCACCCGGATCGTCGCTGGAGCCGAGCGCGCCTCGGCGCGCGCCCTCCCGGTGCTGCTGCTCGGTATCGCCTTCGCCGTGGGCGGCCCGCTGGCGGATTCCTCCGTCGTGGCGGCGCTCGGCTGGCTGGTCTATCTGGTAGGGGTCGGGCTACTGGCACCGGCGTTCGTGGCAGCGGCCCGGGCCCGGCCTCCCCAAACCTTCCCCACGTGGTCCGTCGGCGCGGCCATGCTCTGGCTGGTCGGGTGCCTGATTGCACTCGTGGTCGAAGTTCTTACCGCGAGGTCGTGGTCGGATGTCGACGGGCAGCTCGCATGGTTCACGCCGTTCCTCGCGGCCGGCTTCGGCGCCCAGCTGCTGCTCGGGGCGATGTCCTATCTGGTTCCGGTCGCGCTCGGCGGAGGCCCGCGGCCGGTACGCGTGGCGACCGCGATTCTCGACCGGGCCGGGCTTGCCCGGGCCGTCGCGACCAACGCCGCCCTGCTCGTGTGTGTGCTACCGGTGCCGCCCGCCGTACGCGTCCTATGCTCGTCCGTCGCCTTCGTCGCGCTCGCGTCGTTCCTGCCGCTGCTCGTCTTGGCGTTGCGCGCCTCGCTCGCCGCCCGCCGCGAGGCGGTGCCGTCCGCAGGCGGGCTCTGACCCGGTCCGGCTCAACGACAGGTCACGGCCACGATCATCCCGGGAGCCAGGATGCCCCAAGATCTTCGGTCCGACTGTCCAACAGCCGTCCAGGGCAGCCCCGCTGATCCTGTTTGGTGGGCTGAAATGTACGGATCTCCTCCGCCGACCCATCCGCGTCGCGGCGCGAAGCCTCAACGCAACAGCCGGCTCAGGGATCGGGCCGGCTACCGGGGTTTGGCGCCACTAGTTGGGCGACTCGGTGGTGGTGGCGTGCTCGGCGATGAAGTCGAACAGCTTCGGGTCGAGCCCCCGCATGATGGTGAAGTCGCGAACGCTGCCCTCGGACTTCAGCTGCAGCTTCAGCATGGTGCTCTGACCTTGGATGCGCCTCACCTGTTGGATCTCGATGGTCGATGTTCCCTTGAACTCACTCATGGCTATCTCCTGACTTGGTCCTGGGCGGAAGTTCCGCCCAGACGTTGAATCTCTTCTGTTGGTGTGGCTGCGGCGGGCGTGTCCCGCCAGGTCAGCCTGCGGCGCAGCCACAGTGCGACGTAGACGAGTCCGAGGAGGACGGGTACCTCGATGAGCGGGCCGACGACGCCGGCCAGCGCTTCACCGCTGGTCACGCCGAACACGCCGATGGAGACGGCGATGGCGAGCTCGAAGTCGTTGGACGCGGCGGCGAACGCCAGCGACGCTGTCCGCGGGTAGCTGAGGTGCAGCCGCCGCCCGATCGCGAATCCGCCGACCCACATCACGCCGAAGTAGGCGAGCAGTGGGAGCCCGATGCGGGCCACGTCGAGCGGCTCGTTGGTGATCGTGTCGCCCTGCAAGGCGAAGAGGACAACGACGGTGAACAGGAGCCCGTAGAGCGCGACCGGGCCGAGGCGCGGCAGCAGCTTCGTTTCGTACCACTCCTGGCCTCGGGCCCGTTCGCCGAGGGTCCGGGTGAGGAACCCGGCGACGAGTGGGATACCGAGGAAGATCGCGACGGTGGCGCCGATCTGGCCCATCGACGCCGACAGGTTCTGGGTGTCCAGCCCGAGCCAGCCCGGCAGGATGTTCAGGTAGAACACGCTGAGGGCGGCGTAGAAGAGGACCTGGAAGACGGCGTTCAGCGCAACCAGCACGGCAGCCATCTCGCGGTCCCCGCACGCGAGGTCGGTCCAGATGAGGACCATCGCGATGCACCGGGCGAGCCCGACCAGGATGACACCGGTCCGGTACGCGGGCTGGTCTGGAAGCAGCAGCCAGGCGAGCGCGAACATCACCGCCGGGCCGACGACCCAGTTGAGCAGGAGCGAGGCCGTCATCATCCGACGGTCGGCTGCTATGCGCGCCACTTCCCGATACCGCACCTTCGCCAGAACCCCTGGGATAGAGATGGACGACTGTCGACGCGCGTGGTCGACGTCGGGCCAAGACTGGCAGAGGCATCGACGTATGCTAATATATACGTATGTCGAAGTCCGTGCTGGAACTGACCCCGGTCCAGACGGTGGCGTGCTGCTCTCCCCTCCAGGGCGAGCCGTTGACGATCGATGAGGCAGTGCGGGTCGCGCCGCTGTTGAAGGCGCTGGCCGACCCGGTGCGGCTGCGGTTGATGTCGCTGGTCGCCTCCCATGCCGATCGTGAGGCGTGCGTGTGTGACCTGACGGGCGCGTTCGAGCTGTCGCAGCCGACGACCAGCCACCACCTGAAGGTGCTCCACGAGGTGGGGCTGCTCGATCGCAGCAAGCGCGGCGTGTGGGTCTACTACACCGCCCGAAGCGAGGCACTGGCCGACATCGCCGCCCTGATCGGCGGCGCGGTTCCATGACGGGCGCCCGTCCGCATGCTTGTTCGAGGAGGGCTGATGAGTGATGGCTGATCACGAGGTGCGGGAGCAGGTGCGTGAGCGGTACGCGGCTGCCGCTGTGGCTGTGCGGACCGGCAGCGAGGCGTCGTGCTGTGGCCCGGTCGAAGGCGAAGGCTCCTGCTGTGCTCCGGCCTCCGCGGCGACTCAGGCGGCAGGTGCGGTCGCGTTGGAGCTGAACGAGTCGTTCGGCGCCGGCCTGTACGGCGCCGAGACCGGGGATCTGCCGGCGGAGGCGGTGCTTGCGTCGTTGGGATGCGGCAACCCGCTGGCCGTCGCCGATCTGCGTCCGGGGGAACAGGTCCTCGACCTAGGGTCCGGGGGTGGCATCGACGTGCTGCTCTCGGCCCGCCGGGTCGGCCCCACCGGGCACGCCTACGGGCTCGACATGACCGTGGAGATGCTCGGCTGGCGCGCGCCAACGCGGCGAAGGCCGGCGCGGACAACGTTGAGTTCCTCGAAGGCACCATCGAGGCGGTCCCGCTGCCCGACTCGTCGGTCGATGTGGTGATCTCCAACTGCGTGATCAACCTGTCCACCGACAAACCGGCGGTCCTGTCGGAGATGTTTCGAGTCCTCACCCCAGGAAGTGGACGGCGTCGGGGTCTCTAGACGTCGTTGCCGACGACGACGTCACCGTTGCCCAGCGCGCAGAGCGCGGCTCCTACGTCGGCTGGTATCGCCGGTGCGTTGTCCGCAGCGAGTACCTCCAGGGCCTGCCGCCGCCGGCTTCGTCGACGCGACGGTGGAGTTCACCCACGAGGCCGTCCCGGGTCTGCACGGCGCGATCGTGCGGGCAACCAAACCGGGCACGCCGTCAGTCAGCGCCTCGACGAGCGACTCTCGACCTGGAAAGGCGACCCATCGTGTCCGACAAGCCCACGGTCCTGTTCGTCTGCGTCCACAACGCCGGACGCTCCCAGATGGCCGCCGGCTACGCCCAGGCACCTCGGCGGCGACCGCGTCGAGGTCCTCTCCGCCGGGTCCGAGCCGAAGGACCAGATCAACCCGATCGCGATCCAGGCGATGGCCGAGGACGGCATCGACATCGCCGGCAACCACCCGAAGATCCTCACCACCGAAGCCGTCCGCGACTCCGACGCCGTCATCACGATGGGCTGCGGCGACGCGTGCCCGATCTTCCCCGGCAAGCGGTACGAGGACTGGGACCTCGACGACCCCGCCGGCCACGGCATCGAGGACGTCCGCCCGATCCGCGACGACATCAAGCGCCGCGTCCAGACGCTCCTCCACGAGATCGTGTGACCCATGAGACGTCAAGCACCAGCCCCAGAGATTGACTATCGTCAATATCCCGCCTAATGAGGAACTACATATTGATCATCGTCGATGCGATCGTCTGGTTGTCGCGAACGTGGTACCCACAGAGAAGGCTGCCGCGCCTATCGTTGAAGTGTTCGACCCGCGTTGTGCTGTGCCACCGGAGTATGTGGGCCCGATGTGGACGAAGCACTTGCGGGGTCCTCCTTGGACCTTGAGTGGGTGCGGTCCCAGGGCGGCGACGCCCGCCGCTACAACCTGGCGAGTGAGCCCACCGCCTTTGCCGCCAACGAGAGCGTGCGAGGGTTCCTGCAGGTGGCCGGGTCCGACGGCCTCCCCCTCGTCCTCGTTGACGGCGTCACCGTCCTGAACCGCGCGTACCCGAGCGAGAGCAGCTCGCGGCGTGGACCGGCGTCGCGCCGGCGTCGCCGGCACTGGGCGTTCGGCCGAGCCGTCACGAGAGCCCACCGGCGACGGCACCGGTTGCTGCTCAGGTGATCCGAGGGCCTCGAACGGCCGCCGATGCCCATCGAGCCCTAGCAGACCGGAACACCAAAGCCCACCCAACGAGAGACTGGCCCACCATGACCGCGCTCAACTTCCTGACCGACCCGCCCCGGTTCCTGTTCTTCACCGGCAAGGGCGGGGTCGGCAAGACCTCGCTCGCCTGCGCGGCGGCGGTCCGGCTGGCCAAGCCGGCAAGCGGGTGCTGCTGGTCAGCACCGACCCGGCGTCCAACGTCGGCCAGGTCTTCGGCGCACGATCGGAAACCCATCACCCCGATCGCCGCCGTGCCCGGGCTGTCCGCGTTGGAGATCGACCCGGAGGCGGCCGCCCAGGCGTACCGGGACCGCATCGTCGGCCCGGTGCGCGGGCTGCCTGCCGGAGGCGTCGTCGCGGGCATCGAGGAACAGCTGTCCGGGCCTGCACGACCGAGATCGCCGCGTTCGACGAGTTCACCGCGCTGCTCACCGACCCCGCGCTGACCGGCGAGCTACGACCACATCATCTTCGACACCGCGCCGACCGGACACACCATCCGGCTGCTGCAGCTGCCCGGCGCCTGGAGCGGCTTCCTCGACGCAGGCAAGGGCGACGCGTCGTGCCTGGGCCCGCTGGCCGGTCTGGAAAAACAGCGACGCAGCTACGCGGCCGCCGTCGACGCCCTGGCCGACCCGAGCCGCACCCGGCTGGTGCTGGTCGCCCGGGCCAGCGTCCGCGCTCGCGAGGTCGCCCGCACCCACGAGGAACTCGCGGCGCATCGGCTCGCCGCCAGCATCTCGTCATCAACGGCGTCCTGCCCGCGCGCCGCCGCCGGCGACCCGCTGCGCCGGCGCTCTTGCCGCGCGAACAGGCGGCGCTCGCCGCGCATGCCCGGACAGCTCCGCCTGCCGCGCGACCGGTTCGCGCTGAGGCCCTTCAACCTGGTCGGCCTCGAGGCCCTGCGCCGCCTGTTCGACAGCGCGACCGGCGCGATCACCGCGCGATCGCGTGCCGGCACGCCGGCTGTCCGCCTGCCCCCGCTCGTCCGCGCTGGTCGACGAGATCGCCGAGGCCGGCCACGGGCTGATCATGTGCATGGGCAAGGGCGGCGTCGGCAAGACCACGGTCGCCGCCGCCGTCGCCGTCGAGCTGGCCGACGCGGCCTCGCCGTGCACCTCACCACCTCCGATCCGGCCGCGCATCTGACCGAGACCCTCGCCGGGCACTGCCGCAATCTCACCGTCAGCCGCATCGACCCCGCCGCGGAGACCAACGCTACCGCCACCACGTCCTCGCAACCAAAGGCGCCAAGCTCGACGCCGAGGGCCGCGCCATGCTCGAAGAGGACCTGCGGTCCCCCTGCACCGAGGAGATCGCCGTCTTCCAGGCGTTCTCCCGGGTCATCCGGGAGGCCGGCAGCAAGTTCGTCGTGATGGACACCGCGCCCACCGGGCACACCCTGCTGCTGCTGGACGCCACCGGCGCCTACCACCGCGAGATCGCCGCCAGATCGGCGCCGGCATGCGCGTCACCACACCCATGATGCGACTGCAGGACCCCGAGCAGACCAAGGTCCTGCTCGTCACCCTGGCAGAAACGACCCCCGTCCTCGAAGCCGCCGACCTCCAAGCCGACCTCCGCCGCGCCGGCATCGAGCCCTGGGCCTGGGTCATCAACAACACCCTCGCCGCCGCCAACCCCCATAGCCCCTGCTGCGCCAGCGCGCAGCCAGCGAAATTTCTGAGATCGCCAAGGTCCACCACACACTGGCCAAGCGTTACGCCGTCATCCCCGCGCTAGCCGAGGAGCCCGTCGGCTTGTCCGCGCTTCGCGACCTCACCAACTCGAACCGGCTCGAGCACCTGCAGACCGTGACACGCTGATCCGGCCATCCCGCTCGCCCCTGCAGCTGACGACCGACGCGGCCACGACGCGGGCCAGCAATCTCCGCAGGGAGCCGCGTCGTCGAGGTGAGCCTGGTGACGCGGTCAGACGCGACGGCCCTAGATCCTCGGTCCTACGGAGCCGGCGCTGACGCGCAGCGGGTGATGGAGCACTTGGCAGGGATCTGCGCCCGCTGCCCGCCTCGTAGGGAGCTAGATTGCGCAGCTCGCAACGGCTCTCCGGCCGGCGCGGAGTCAGCACCGCGTCTGCGAGTGGCGCCAAGCGCGGAAGGGCAAAGCCAGCCTTGGCGACCCGGCTGGGCGGGTCGAAGGGCCTGCGGGATAGGACTAACGGCTCTGCTCCGCGTCCCGTCTGCGGAGTTATATTTCAAGCATGATTGGTTCAAAAATGATTGAACTATCCGTAGCCGGGGTCAGCGACATGGAGCCGTCTCTGGCGGTGTTGTCGGCCGTGGCGGATCCGGTCCGGTGGACGGTGCTGCGCCGACTCGCCGAGCGGCCGTCGTGCGTGTGCGACCTCCAGGAGCACGTGCCGGTCGCGGCGAACCTGCTCAGCTACCACCTCAAGGTGCTGCGTGAGGCCGGCCTGGTCACCGCGAGCCGGCGCGGCCGGTGGATGGACTACGCGCTGCCGCCGGACGCCGACGCGGCTCACTGCCGCACTTCCCACCGCAGCTCGGGGGCTGAACGGACATGAGCGTCGCTCGAGCGCATGCCGGCGACCCGGCCCGAGGCGCGGCGTCACGCTGGTCGGCGGCCGGCGCTCGTGTGGGTCGCTGCGTACTGGGTGAACGGCCGGTTGTGGGACACGGTCCTCTACGACGTGCTCGGTATGGCCCCCGCGGACCGGCTGACGACGACGCTGCACTTCTTCTTCTACGACACCATCAAGATCGCCCTGCTGCTCGTCCGGGATCATCTTCGTCATCACCATCCTGCGCTCCTACATGAGCATCGAGCGCACCCGCGCCCTGCTCGGTGGACGCCGCGAAGGCGTCGGCAACGTGATGGCCGCCGGGCTCGGGGTGGTCACCCCGTTCTGCTCGTGCAGCGCGGTGCCGGCGTTCATCGGGTTCGTCGCCGCCGGGGTCCCGCTCGGGGTGACGTTGAGCTTCCTGATCGCCAGCCCGCTGGTCAACGAGATCGCCATCGGCCTGCTGCTCACGCTGTTCGGCGTGAAGATCACCGCGGTCTACATCGGCGCCGGCCTGTCGATCGCCATCGTCGGCCGGCTGGCTGCTGGGGCGCCTGGGCTGCGAACGCTGGGTCGAGCCGTTCGTGTTCGAGACCACGCTGGGTGGCCAGGTCATCGACTCCACCGCGGGGCTGACTTTCAACCAGCGCGTCCAGATGGGCGCCGAAGAGGTCGGCTCCATCCTGCGCAAGATCTGGCCCTACCTGCTGGTCGGCATCGGGCTCGGTGCGGTCATCCACGGCTGGGCGCCCGCGGACTTCTTCACCACCTACGCCGGCCCCGGCAACCACCTTCGGCGGTCCTCGTCGCGGTCGGCATCGGCATCCCGCTCTACTCCAACGCCGCCGGCATCATGCCGCTGGTCGAGGCGCTGCACGACAAGGGCCTGCCGATGGGCACCCTGCTCGCCTTCATGATGGCCGTCGTCGCGCTCTCGCTGCCCGAGATGATCCTGCTGCGCCGCGTCCTCAAGCCCCAGCTGCTCGCCACCTACATCGCCGTGGTCGGCACCGCGATCGTCGCCGTCGGCTACCTGTTCAACTTCCTGCTCGCCTGACCGCCCACCCAACGAAGGAGACACCGTCATGATCATCAAGATCCTCGGACCCGGCTGCACCAACTGCAAGAACCTCGAACGCGTCACCCGAGAGGCCCTTGACCAGCTCGGCCTGGATGCGACTGTCGAGAAGGTCGAGGACTACGCCTCGATCATGGGCTACGGCGTCATGGCCACCCCCGGCCTGGTCGTCGACGACAAGGTCCTCGTCTCGGGGCGTGTCCCGAAGCCCGCGGAGATGAAGCAGTTCCTGACCGCCGCGTCATCGTCATGAGTGAGCCGGCTGCCGACCGGGGAGGTGCCGCGCCGCTGGAGTATCGGGTGAGCGCCCGGGCTGCTCACGGTGGCGACGCCGAGGTCACTGCCGCGGAGACCCTCATTCGGCTCGACGCGGGCTGGGCGACCCCCTCGACCGGTGCACCGGGCCCGGCGGACCTGCTCGGCAGCGCCTTCGCCGCTTGCCTGCTCAAGAACCTGGCCCGCTCGGGTGCCCTGCTGGGCTTCGAGTACGTCGACGCCCAGATCGATGTCGTGCTCCGCAGGCAGGACGCGCCCCCGAAGTTCGTCTCGGTGACGTACGACCTGCGGGTCACCACCGACGAGCCCGGACGACGCGTCGAGCTGGTGCACACCAACCTGCGCAAGTTCGGGACCGTCTACAACACCCTGGCAGCCGTCTGTGACGTGCACGGCACCCTCACCGCTACGTCGACGCAGAATGCCTAACCGTACTCCTGCCGGTGTAACGCTGCTGCGCGGGTCCTGCTCCGACAACCGGCGGGAGTCCTGCCCTGTAATCCGTGTAACCCATGTCCACTGAACCTGTCGACGCCGGGCTCGACGGCGCTGCGGTACGTACGGTCGTCCATGCCTTCGACCACGCCCCGGATCCGGCCCGGCCCGGTCAGCGGCGTGCCCTGGCCTGGGCGTTGGGCGTCAACGCCGGGCTCCTGGTGGTCGAGGTCATCGGCGGGTTCGTGTTCGGTTCTCTGGCGTTGCTCGCCGACGCCGTACACCTCGTCTCCGACGTGGCCGGACTGGGGATCGCGCTCGGAGCGCTGGTGCTGGCCGCTCGTGCGGTCAGCAGCCGCCATACCTACGGGTTTGCGCGAGCCGAGGTGCTCGCGGCGCAGGTGAGCGCGGTGATGCTGCTGGCGGCCGGGGCCTGGATCATCGTCGAGAGTGTGGCCCGGTTACGAGACCCGGTACCCGTAGCCGGCGGGGGTCTGGTCGCGATCGCGACCCTCGGTCTTCTGGTGAACGCCGGGAGCGCGATCGTGGTCCACCGATCACAAGGCGACAGCCTGAACATGCGTGCCTCCTTCGCCCACCTCGCCACTGATGCCGTCGGTTCACTGGGTGCGATCGTTGCCGGCGTGCTCATCCTCGGCTGGGGTTGGATGCGCGCCGATGCGTTGGCCTCCATCGCCACCGCGATCCTCGTCCTCGTGGCCGGCTGGGGGCTGCTGCGCGAGACCACCCATGTCCTGATGGAAGGCACTCCCCGCGGACTCGACCCCGGACTGATCCGTGCGGCCATGCTCGGCGTTCACGGCATCAACGACGTCCACCACCTGCACCTGTGGAATCTCGCCTCCGACGTCCCTGCACTGTCCGCACACATCGTGCTCGACGGTGAGCCCACTCTTCGTGAAGCGCAGGACACCACGGACCAGGTCAGGGCCGCCCTCGAACAGCGGTTCACGATAGTGAACGTGACCCTCGAGTCCGAGTGCGCCGCAGTCCCCTCCACCCGGCCTCGAAACGCAGATCCGGACGCCGATGACTCGCATGCACTGTGGCGCCGAGAGGACTGACGACGATGCCAGCCGGACGCGAACGTAAGGGCCGATGGGAACTGCCCCATCGTCGAAACCTCTTCGTGATCCTCGTCCCGATGCGCATGCCCCATCGTCTCGATGACATCACCCCCGAACCGGCGCCCCGGCGCAGAAAGAAGTCGTCGTGCAGACCCTGCAGGCACACCTGAGCCGTTGGCTGATGGGATACGCGCTGGCCGCCATCGCGGTGGGCCTGTGTCTGGGCCGGTTGGCGTCGTCTTGGACGACACAGCACGACCAGCTCGTCGCCACAGCGACCACCGCCATGGTGTTCCTGGTGATCTACCCGATGATGGTCGGCCTGAAGTTCGAGGCGCTGCTCCAGGCCGGACACAACGTCAAGGGCCTCGCCCTTGCGCTGGCGTTCAACTTCGTCTGGGCGCCGCTGCTGGGACTGTCCTGGCGAAGATATTCCTCCCCGACCCGCTCCTGGCCATCGGGTTCCTGCTCGTCATGGTCGTGCCCTGCTCCAGCATGACCATCGCCTACACCGGGCTGGCCAAGGGGAACGTCGCTCTGGCGACGATGGCAGTGGCCCTCAGCTTCGTCGTCGCGGCTGTGGCCGTCCCGCCTGGATGCTGGTCTTCGCCTCGGGATACGACGTACAGGTTCCCATCTCCGACATGCTCACCTCGATCGGGACCGTCCTCATCGCCCCGATGATCTTGGGTTTCGCCACCCGCAAGCTGCTGACCAGCACCATCGGCCCAACCCGGTTCGGCCGGCTCCAGCCGATCTTCCCAATCGTGTCGATGCTGGCCATGTTCGCCATCATCTTCCTGATCTTCTTCGGCAAGGCCGACCTGATCGTCGCGAAATGGTCCACCGTCCTGCTGCTGCTGGTGCCTAACGCACTGTTCATCGCGATCACCCTGCTCACAGTGACCTGGCTCGACCACCGACTGAACCTGCACTACGGCGACCACATGGCCGTGGTGTTCGCCTCCACCGGCAAGAACAACGGCACCGCCATCGCCATCGCCGCGACCGCGTTCTCTCCCCTGGTCGCCGTCCCGGCAGCCACCATGCCGATCTTCCAGGTCATTCTCCTCATCGGCTACCTCAAGACTCGCCGACCGGATCCGTGCCTATTTCACATCGGCGACCCTGCCCACCCACCCACAACCGGGAATTCACCCGGCGTACCACCCACGAGAGAAGGAACGAACATGACCACCACGACCGCCACTACCGAGCCCACCATCGATCAGGTCCTCACCGGCATGTCCGCCGCTCAACGGCACCTTGCCGCCCTCAGTCCAGCTCGCCTCAACCGTGATGCCGGACCTCGTCCTGCGCCACGCCCAAGACAGCGGATACGCCATGCCCAAGGACGGCGGCGCGCTGACCAACGAGACCCGCACCCTGATCTACCTCGGGGTGGCACTCGCCACCGGCAGCCACCCCTGCATTGACGCGATGATGAACAAGGCACAAGCCCAACACATCGACGAGGCCAAGATCCTCGAGACCGTCAAGATCGCCCGCTTCGCCGAAGCCACCCGCGTCTTCGGCAACGCCGAACACGTCTTCGCCATGCTCGCCACCTCCCAGACCGACGAGCCGGAAACCTGAGGCACCCAGCACATCGGGCGGGATCGTGAGGGTGATCAAGATCGCGGCACCGATGGCCGAGCACACAATCGCCGGGGACGCCACGAGCAGTCCGACCGCACGTGGTCACGCTCGCTGTGCTCGGCCTCCCGGCCGGGAAAGGGGTCGGTCCCGACTGCGATCTCGAAGTCCGAGGTCAGCGGGGCCAGCCCGGCCTTCGAGGCACATCAGGCGGGGGGCCGCGACGCCGGTGATGCCTTCCATTGGTCGCGCCCGACCGGCGCTCTGCTCGCCATCGTCGGCTAGCGGCATCACCCGCGCGGCGCGCCGGCCGGGCGCCACACGTCACCGGTCCAGGTGGTCCACAGGGTGCGGCTGGCGACAACCATCCAGAAGATGGCCAGGGCACGTACAGTCCGGCGCCGGCCCACTCGAGGGCACGCAGGTCCCAGGCCCGGGCCAGGGTGAGGGTAGCGACCGACTACCCCACCATCGCCGGCTACGGCGTGATGGCCACCCCCGCCCTCGTCATCGACGAGCAGGTCATGCTCTCCGGGCGGATCCCGCCCGTCGCCGAGCTGCGCGAGCTCCTCGTAAGTGTTGGAGCTGGATAGAGGTAGGCCGTCCTGCTTGAGGGCCGGCCCCGAGCAGCCTCCGAAGGCCTGGCCGACCCGCTACCACGACCACGCGCCCGCCAGCGAGCTGCCCCAAGATGGACGAAGGCCGACACGCCCACGCCGCCCGTCATCCGTGACCGTCGAGCGGCAGGCTTCGGGTCAGGCTCGCTTCGCGGCCACCCCGAGCTGGTGGAGGAGGGTGAGCACCCGTCGTTCGATCTCGTCGCGGATCGGGCGTACGGCGGCGATGTCCTGCCGGCCGGGTCGTCGAGCGTCCAGTCCAGGTAGCGGCTGCCGGGGAAGAAGGGGCAGGCGTCGCCGCAGCCCATGGTGACCACCACGTCGGCGGCCCGCACGATCTCGTCGGTCCACGGCTTCGGGTACTCGCCGGGCGATGTCGATGCCCCGTTCGGCCATCGCGGCGACCGCGGCGGGGTTGATCCGGTCGCCGGGTTCCGTCCCGCCGGACCAGGCGATGGCGCGGTCGGCGGCGAGGTGGGTGAAGAAGCCGAGCGCCATCTGTGAGCGGCCCGCGTTGTGGGTGCACAGGAACAGCACGACCGGCATTGCCGTCGGCGTCCTTGCCTTCGACCCGGGCCAGCGCGTCCAGGCGTTGCCGGGCGAACCGCTCGGCCAGAGCGGAAGGTAAGTTGAGCACGACCGCGCGTCCGGCGAACTCGTCATAGGAGGAGTGCAGGAACCGTTCGATGGTTTCGGCTCCGAACACGCCGTCGAACTCGCTGGCAGGTTGGTGGCGGCGGTCTTGAGAGCGAGCTGCTGGTCGATCGACAGGTCCGGGTGTCGGTATCCGGTGCTCATGACGTGTCGTCGCGATCCTGGGCGGGACGCTCCGAGGCGGCGAGGGGAGCCGGCGGGGAGAAGCGGGCGATCCGGTCGGTCAGCTCGTCGACGACCCGGTCGAAAGCCGCGGCCTTCCCGGCCTGTACGGGTCGGGGATCGACCAGTGCACACCGCCGGTCGGGGCAGGCTGGGTGGACAGTTCCTCGTGCGCGTTATCGCACACCGTGATCACGAGGTCTTCTGCGGCGAGAACGTCGTCGAGATGCCGTGGCGGGGCCGCGGCCAGCGACAGGTGTCGGCGACGGGCCACCGCGACCGCGCCCGGGTGCACCTGCGGAGCGGGATGCGTGCCGGCCGAGGTCGCCGGGACGGCGCTGGTGTCATTCCACAGCGACGCCGGCCAGTTGGGACCGTGCCGAGTTCTGGGTGCACACGAACACCACCCGCCCCGCCTGGAGCCCGGCCGCCACCGGGTGCAGCTCGTCGGAGAGGTCCCGGACCAGCGTGACGTAGCTGCGGCGTCGGTCGCCTTCCGAGCGATGCCGCCGCGACCACGCCGGCCGACTCGAGCACGTGCAGGTGATGCGCGAGCAGGTTCGTGCCCATCCCCAGCCGTTGGCCCAGCTCGCCGGGCGAGCTTCCCCCGAGTTGAGGGCGTCCACGATCGCCAGACGGCCCGGATCGCCGAGGGCGGCGTGGACAGCCGCTCGCCGCCGCAGTCCCTCGTTCATCTCAAGTTTCATTGAGTCAATATTGACTGAGCTATTGTGCGACAGTCAAGAGGCGGTGCGCGGCCTGGCGCCCCCCGGGCGCGCAGGTCCACACCGCAGTCCGCGGAAGGGGAGATTCGATGCATCTAGTGGTCGTCGGTGGCAGCGACGCCGGCATCTCCGCCGCGCTGCGCGCCCGCGAACTCGACCCGACCGCCGAGGTGACGGTCGTCGTCGCGGACGCCTACCCGAACTTCAGCATCTGCGGCATCCCGTACTACATCTCCGGCGAGGTCACGCACTGGCGCAACCTGGCCCACCGCACCCACGCCGACCTGGAGGCCACCGGCATGCAGCTGCGCCTCGACACCCGCGCCACCGTCGATCGACGTCGCCGGCCGGCGCTCGCGGTCCGCGACCGCGACGGCAGCACGGAACTCCTCGGCTACGACGAGCTCGTCGTCGGCACCGGCGCCGTCCCGGTCCGCCCCCCGATCGACGGGCCTCGACGACCTCGGCCCCGACGACGGCGTGCACCTGCTGCACTCGATGGGCGACACCTTCGCCCTCACCGCACAGCCTCGACCGCATCCAGCCCGAAGACCGCGCTGATCGTCGGCGCCGGCTACGTCGGCCTGGAGATGGCCGAAGGGCTCACCGCCCGCGGCATCGCAGGTCACCCAGGTCGAGATGCTGCCCGAGGTGCTGCCGACCGTCGATGCCGAGCTCGGCGCGCTGGTGCACGCCGAGCTCGATCAGGCACGGCGTCGACGTCCACACCACGCACCACCGTCACTGCGCATCAGCCGCACCGACGGCCCCGGCCGGCTGCACGTCGAGGGCCGGACACCGACGGCCAGCCGCTCGACTGGGACGTCGACCTGGTCCTGGTCGTCGTCGGCGTCCGCCCCGACACCGACCTGCTCGTCCGCGCCGGCGCCCCGACCGGCCCCCGCGGCGCCGTCGTCGTCGACGAGACCATGGCCACCGGGCTCCCGCACGTGTGGGCCGCCGGCGACTGCGTCGTCACCCACCACCGCCTGCTCGGCGCCACCTACCTGCCGCTGGGCACCACCGCCCACAAGCAGGGACGCGTCGCCGGCGAGAACGCCCTCGGCGGCACACGCCCGGTTCGCCGGAAGCCTCGGCACCCAGGTCGTCAAGGTCTTCGACCTCGTCGCCGCCCGCACCGGACTGCGCGAGCACGAGGCCGCCGCCGCCGGCTACACCCCGGTCACCACCACCGCCACGCCCGACGACCACAAGGCCTACTACCCGGGCGCCACACCCATCACGCATCCGCGTCACCGGCGACGCCGGACCGGCCGGCTGCTCGGCGCCCAGCTCGTCGGCACCCGCGGCGCCGAGATCGCCAAACGCGTCGACACCTACGCCACTGCCCTGTTCCACGACATGACCGTGGACGACAGATCCGCGAGCTCGACCTCTCCTACACCCCACCCCTCGGCTCACCCTGGGACGCCGTCCAGATGGCCGCCCAGGCCTGGGTCAGCGAGCACCAGCTCGACACTGAGCGCGACCGGCTGAAATGGACCCGATGACCCAGGCAAGCCTGCTTCTCGGTCCCCATTAGGCGGTCGCGCGCGGTGCGTACATGACGATGGCGACTCCGCACAGGCAAACGACCGCGCCGGTGATGTCGTAGCGGTCGGGTCGAAAACCGTCCAGCGCCATCCCCCACGCCAGGGAGCCTGCGACGAAGACCCCGCCGTACGCTGCGAGAATCCGCCCGAAGTTGGGATCGGACTGAAGAGTCGCGACGAATCCGTAAAGGCCGAGGGCGACGATGCCTGCGCCGATCCAGGCGATCCCCCGATGCTCGCGGACGCCTTGCCAGACCAGCCAGGCGCCACCGATCTCGGCGACAGCCGCGAGCACGAACAAGCCGACACTTCGAAGGACCTCCATAGACGTCACCCTATGCAGGAGGCCGGCTCATGCGTCGCCTTCCGGCTGCCTCGCCGAGAGCGCAACGTCGACCAGGCCCACGTCAGGCGCCCAAGCCCCGCGTCGACGATGGCGCCGCTGACCCCACACGGCGAGCAGCGCACCTGCTGCCACCACCAAGGCGAACACGACTCCGGCGAAGACGAACGTCGCCGCGGTTGCCGCAAGTCCCGCGATCCCGAGCAGGCTCAGCAGGGGTGCCGCGCAGCACAGCGCGCACACCGCGGCCCCCACACCGAACAGGTGGCGATCCTTCACAGAGAGGTTCATACGGTGCCAGCCTCGAGGCGGGTGCCGATCTGAACGAACGGGATGGGACAGCAGTCCGACCCCGCGCACTCGACCAGGTCGTCACAGCCCGCCTCGCGCGCCGCGATCAGACATGCCCGGATCACCTGCAGGTCGGCGATCTTCTGGTCCACCTCGGCCAGCTTGGCCTCGGTCTGTGACTGCAGCCCACCGCCAGCGGAGTGGTGCTGGCGTCCGGCCTGGAGCAGCTCTGCGACCTCATCGAGGGTGAACCCGAGGTTCTGAGCCGCCTTGATCACCCGCAACGTGGTCACTGTCGCTTCGGTGTAGAGGCGGTGACCGCCCAGGCTCCGGTCGGGCTCAGCGATGATTCCGCGCCGTTCGTAGTACCGCAGCGTCTCGACGTTCACCCCTACCGCGTCAGCGACCTGACCGGACCGCAACCGCCCGTTCACGAGCGAGACCCCACCGTCGCCCTGGCTCGCGCGCCGAGCGCGGCGAGGACTGATCCGTGTTCTTGCTCCGTCGACACGGTCATCGAGACCGTCCCATCGGTGATGGTCAGATAGAACCTGAAGAAAGAGCAGCAGCCGGTCTCCCTCACTGCCAGTCCGGCAGCCCGTGCGGCAACCGCCGCGTCCGGCCGAAGCTCAAGACGAAGATGCAGCGGTGACAACTGGGCCACACTGACGACGTCCTCGGCAAACAGGTCGTCGAACTCAGCCTGGCGGAGCGGTTGCTCCTGCGTGGCCAAGGTGCACGCGGCGGGAACCCAGGCGTCGTCCAGCGTCAGTTCGTCGGTCATGACTTGACTCTAAACCCGTACCCAGGTACGGGATGCAAGCGCTTCTCGGATCGGGTCGGTTCACCACCAACCCGGGCCGTCTACGCGGCGATGCGGACCTGACCGGATGCATGGCATCAGCAGGCCCGAGCGGCCGAGGGCGCCAACCGCGTCGGACGACCGCTGGCACCATGGCTGAGCGCTGCTGGGAGAGGAGGTCGTCGAGGTCCCGGCCGAGCTCGCTGCCCGGGTCCGGCTCTCGATACCACCCACAACCGCAAGGCCGACGCGCTCGATGCGCACTCGATCGGGGTCGGCACGGCCACGCTGTGCGTGCTGAAGGGTGTCGGCAAGCCGGAGGCACTGCGGAACCTCACCGACCCGACGTGAAGCCCTCACTCAGCGACGTGTCCAGAACGTGGGCCGCCACGTCGCCGCCCTCACACATGTTATCCGCAGCAAGACCGCAGCCGGCCGACCCAAGGACCTGCGCGCACTCCCGAGCTGACCCGACCCGCCTAACAGCAGCCACCGCCAGACCACTCGCGGCGGGTCGTCGCATGGCCCGGTAGGCTGTGACCTGCATGGTGCAGTGAGGTCTGCTCCTACGAACCGCCACCCGGCCGATGACCTCTACCAGAGTGCGACGCTGCGGCGTCGCACCTGGTCAGAGGAGGCCGGTCTGCCATGAACGTGTACTGGGTCGCTGCGGTCTGGTTGGGGATGGCGCTGCTGGCGAGCCTGGTCAGCATCCGGATCGGCGTCTCGGTCGCGCTGGTCGAGATCGTGATCGCCGCGGTTGTCGGGAACCTGCCGGGCAGCGACAGCATCATCATCACACCGACTTCACCGCCTTCTTGGCCAGCGTCGGTTCGGTGGTGTTGACGTTCCTCGCCGGTGCCGAGATCGACCCTGACAGCCTGCACCGGCATTGGCGGGCGGCGGCCAGCATCGGGGTCGTCAGCTTCGCCGCCCCGTTCGTGGGCGCCCTGTTGTTCAGCCGCTACGTCCTCGGGTGGGAGTGGTCGGCCGCGGAGATCGCCGGGGTCGCGTTGAGCACGACGTCGGTCGCGGTCGTCTACGCCGTGATGGCGGAGTCGGGGCTGAACCGGGCCGACATCGGCAAGCTGATTCTGGCGGCCTGTTTCGTGACCGACCTGGGCACGGTGCTGGCGCTTTGGGTGGGCTGTTCGCCAGCCTTACGTGGTACTCTGCTGCTTTTCGTGGTTGCGACCGTGGTGGCCATGTTCGCGATGCCGGCGGCGACCCGGTTGGTGATGCGGACCGTTGGTGGCAGGGTGAGCGAGCCGGAGATCAAGTTCTTGTTCGTTGTTCTGCTTGGTCTCGGCGGGCTGGCCGACACCGCCGGCAGCGAGGCGGTCCTGCCCGCCTACCTGATGGGTCTGGTCGCTGCCGGTGTGTTCATCGCGGACCGGGTCATCGTGGAGCGGCTGCGTACGATCGCGTTCGCGTTGTTGACTCCGTTCTTCTTCTTGCAGGCGGGGCTGCTCATCTCGTTCCGGGCGCTCGCCTCAGGGGTCGGCGCGATCGGGCCTTGTTCGCGGTGAAGATGGTCATGAAGGCCGTCGGTGTCTGGCCGACCGCGGGTCTGTTCGGTCAGACGACCCGTGACCGCACCTACACGACCTTGTTGATGGCAACGGGTCTGACGTTCGGGTCGATCGCTGCGTTGTACGGTCTCACCAACGGGCTCATCGACCAGTCCCAGTACAGCATCTTGGTGACGGTGGTGATCTTGTCCGCGCTGGTGCCCACCGTGGTCGCGCAGCAGTTCTTCCACCCAGAGCCCGACCAGACCATCGACGACACGGCAGGCGAGGAAGACTTCACCCCGATCCATCGTCGTAGCCGCCACGCGTCCGAGCAGGCGGGCGCCCAGCCACAGGCCTCCGACGCGACCGGTCTCCAGCGATGACTGCTGAGGTCGCCACGAGCCGGCGGACTCGCATTGATGGAGTCGCCGCCGACAACTCCACCCGCCTTGCGTCGGTGGATGATCCTTCGGCAACGCTTGATCGGGTGCTGGCCGATCTGGAGTTGACGATTCCGGAGCACCAGCTGGTGTTGCGCGGACTGCGCGAGCAGCGGCGAGCTCGGCAGGTCATGGTCGTGGTCCTCGGCGAGGCCAAGCGAGGCAAAAGCTCGCTGATCAACGCCCTGGCGGGTCGTGACCTGCTGCCGACCGGTGTCATCCCGGTGACCGCGGTGGTCACCGTGGTCCGAAAAAGTCCCGCGGAGGAGATGCGGGTGAGGTACCTCGACGGCGATGAGGAGCGGCTCGGACTGGAGCAGGTCGGCGACTACGTCAGCGAGGACAACAACCCGGGCAACCGTCGACGAGTCGAGTCGGTTGACCTGCTGGTGGCGGACCTGCCGTGGCCCGCGGCGGTGGTGTTTGTGGACACGCCCGGGACGGGTTCCGTCGAGCAGCAGCACGACCAGGTGGCAGCCTCTGCTGCGGGAGCGATGGATGTTGCCCTTGTTGTGCTGACGTCTGATCCTCCGATCTCGGCGCGCGAACGGCACCAGCTGTCGGTAGCTGCGGCGCAATCGGCGGAGATCGTCCTCGTTTTGGCGAAGTCTGACCTCCTGACGGAGCCCGAGCTCGAAGCCGTGACGACCTACACGAGGACCGTCGTGGTCGAAGTCGTCGGTCGTGACGTCGAGATGATCCCGGTGTCGACCCGGAACGCGCGAATTCAGCCGCACCCGGGGCTGTCACGTGTTCGCGACCTCGTCGTGTCGCTTGCGACTGACCCCGAGAGGCAGACGCTCGACCGTTCGATTCGACGGCGGGCTCGGCGACTGGTTCGGGCGGAGCTGGATGAGCTTTCCGTGAGCCTGTCGCTTGCCGATATGGATATCGCCGAGGTATCCGGCCGGGCCGGGGCCTTCAGGCGAGCGCTCGAGGAGACCCGCGCACGCAACCGTGACTGTGCCGGGCTGGTCCACGCCGCTGTCCGGTCGATCAACAGCGAGCTTGATGCCTCCTTGCAGTCAGCCAAAGCCGATCTCACCAAGGAGCTCCTCGATGCGCCCGAGCTCACCATCGATCGCCTCGACAAGCGGCGGAGCGAGTCTGCGGCGATCGACAGCCTCACCACCCGTGCGACCGAATCTGCGGAGTCGTGGCGCCGCCGGTCCTCGTCGCGGGTCGAGAAGGACCTCACGGAAGTCAGCCAGCGGGCCACATTCCTGATGAGCAGCGCGATCTCGCAGCTGCGGGATGTTGCACGCGACGAGCTGGGTGTCGAGCTCGTCGTCGACTGCGAGCCCATATCGCTGCCGGCTGATGCGGGTTTCTTCTATCTGCAGACGAGTCTGACCGACGCGGCATCGGCGATCACGGGCGCAGTCCGGGATCGGCTTCCCCGCGGGATACGTCGACGTACCGTCTCGGCGTACCTGAAACAGAACGCGACGATGCTCGCGGATCGACAGCTCGGACGGGCCAGAGGTGACCTCAGACAGCGGCTGGCCGACGCCGAGCGGACGCTGCTGCGCCAGGTCGAGACGGGCACCAAGGAACTCCTCGACCGGTTGGCACTCGCCACCGCCACAGCGGTCACCGTGGCCCATCAACGGGGCGACACACGGCGCGAGCAGGTCCGCGATCTGACGCGGCGCCGCGACGCCCTTGCCAGGTCGATGCAAGGTTTGGAAGACCCTTCCGGGGGGGCGCTGTGACGGGATTGCTGGCAGCGCAGTCATGGTGAACTGGAATGCCGTCGCGGTCGCCACCGGCTTCGCCGTGCTGACCGTCGACGTCAAGCGAGCCGGCGTCCTCCCTGCCATCGAGCGCAGACACACCACACAGCCGCCACCGGCGCCCGCGGTCGTGCGCTGGGTGACCCACCTGGGAGGTCCGCATGTGGCAGGACCGGTGATAGCCCTGGCAACCACCGCCCGGCGTGGCAGCGCTCGGGAGTCGTCTCGCCGGGCAATCGTCCGGTGTGTGGTGACGATCGGCGGGCGAGCCCTGATGGCCCGCCTCGTGCGTCGCCCTCGACCACCGGAGCTATGGTGGCAGGAGAGGCCAACCGGCTTCAGCTTCTCCTCACGACACACCACCTGGGTCGCCGTGGCCGCATACGAGGCAGTCGGATCGCTGCCCGCCCACCGTCAGCCCTCGGCACGCCTCGGCGCGCTCGCTGCCATCGCCACCGTTGGTGTGAGGTGTGAGCAGGGTCCGCCTCGGTGTCCACTGGCCAACCGACGTGATCGGAGCGGTGCTGTGGACGGGGTCAAGCAGGTCAGCAACGAACTGGGTACTCAATCGCATCGCCACTAGCGGGAGGTCTGCATGACCACGTCACAGATAGACATCAGCGAAGTCGAGGCACTCGAGATCCTCGACTCGCGGGGCAACCCGACTGTCTCGGTCTCCCTGACAGACCAGGCCGGACGCCACTACCAGGCCTCCGTGCCGTCGGGGGCCTCGACCGGGGGACGTGAGGCAAAAGAGCTCCGCGACGGCGACCCGGCCCGATTCGGTGGCCTCGGCGTGCTCGGCGCCATCGCCGCCGTCCAGGGACCGGTCAAGAACCTGCTGTGTGGGCAGACCTGGCGCAGCCTCGACGACGTGGACTTGGCGCTGCGGTCACTGGACGGAACCCCTGACCTGTCGAACCTGGGAGCCAACGCCATCATCGGCACCTCGATCGCCATGTGTCGGGCGTTCGCCGCCGCCGAATCGCTGCAGGTACACGACTGGATAGACCGGTATGGTCCACAGACCAGTCCGCAGCGGCTGCCGGTGCCCCACTTCAACGTCGTCAACGGCGGCGCCCACGCCGCCAACGGGCTCGCCTTCCAGGAGTTCATGATCGCCCCCGTCGGCGCCCGCGACCTTCACTCCGCTGTTCAGGCAGGAGCGGAGGTCTACCACGCCCTGAAGAAACGGCTCGCAGCCCAGGGACTGGCCACCGGTCTGGGCGACGAGGGAGGCTTCGCGCCCCAGATCAGCAAACCCGCCGAGGTCCTCGCACTGCTCACCCAAGCCATCGGCGACGCCGGCTACCCGGCCGGCCGCGACGGCGTGATGCTCGCCATGGACCCCGCCGCCAACGGCTTCTTCGCCCACGGCCGCTACCACGTCGGCGACGAGTCCCTCACCCCCGTCGAGCTCGTCGAGCTCTACGCCGAGCTCATCGACCGCTTCCCGCTGTGGAGCATCGAGGACGGCTGCGCCGAAGACGACGTGGAAGGCTGGAAGCTCATCACCAGCAGGCTCGGCGGGACCATCCAGCTCGTCACCGACGACAACGCCTGCACCCAGGCGCAGATCGTCCGCGAGCTGGCCGACGCCGGGATCGGAAACGCGGTCCTGATCAAACCGAACCAGGTCGGCACCGTCTCCGACACCCTCGAGACCGTCGCGACCGCCGAAAGCCTGGGCTACTCGCTGATGGTCTCGCACCGGTCCGGCGAGACGTCCGACGACTTCGTCGCCGACCTTGCCGTCGGCATCGGCTGTGGCGAGCTGAAGTCCGGGGCACCCGCACGCGG
Source organism: uncultured Actinomycetota bacterium (assembly GCA_963820035.1). Lineage (GTDB taxonomy): Bacteria > Actinomycetota > Actinomycetes > Propionibacteriales > Nocardioidaceae > JAWWPG01. Next base: position 382,770 of record CAWFYK010000003.1, read on the forward strand.
GGAACGCGTCGCGAAGTACAACCGCCTGATGACCATCTCGACAGCCCGACCCGACATGCCCTACGGACTCATGACTGCTGCCGCGACGAACTAGGTCGAGGCTCGGTTCTCGGGGGCTGAATGCGCAACGCCCACGAAACTCACACTCGATCCCGTCTCGACGACACGACACGGGTTGCGATCAACGACGCGACCATCCAGCCCGCCGCATACAGGAACGCCACCGTTGGCGAGAAGACCGCCCACAACACGCCGGCGATCAGCGTTGCTCCCAGGTCGCCGAACGACTGGACGAGGCCGAGCACCCCGAACCCGTTACCGCGCAGGTGGTCCGGCAGCATCAACGCCACCGTGGTCGACTCTGCGGTCTCGCCGAGTCCGATCCCGACCCCAGAAAGAACGAACGCGAGCCCGATGACCCAGCCGCTGTGCTGGTCAACCGCAAACAGCCCGTAGCCGACGACGTAGGCCGCTGCCCCACCGGCGAAAACCAGACGCGGGTTCGTCCGGTCGATCAGATGACCACCCGCCAACGCCGCCACACTCGCCGCCGCGTTGTGCAGCGCGTACAGGAGGATCGCCAGACTCGTCGCCGCGGTGAGCCCGCGTCCTTCGGTCTGGAGCAGGCCGGTTGCCCGCAGGATCAGCAGGGTCGTCGCCAGGTTGCCCAGCTCGAACAGCGCAGCGGGAGTCAGTGCCCGCGGCAGGCCGGCACGCCACAGCTGGTGGAAGTTGAAGGAGAGGGTGCGCCGGGCTGTCGGAGCCGAAAGCGTCTCCTTGGCCTGGCGCGCGGCGATGGTGATCGCGATGGCCGCGAACACTCCGGGAATGAACGCGAGCAGGATGGCGTGCCGGATCCCCACCACGCCGACCAGGAGCGCCGCCAGCAAGGGTCCGAGGATGGCGCCCGCGTTGTCGCCGGCTCGTTCGAGGCCACTGGCCCTGCCGTAGGCGCCCGTGGGGGTGATCGAGATCAGCAGGCTGTCGCGGGCCGGGCTGCGGACGCCGCGAGAGACCCACGCCAACGCCCGTAGCACGCCTACCTGCCACACGGCCGTGCACAGCCCGATTGCCGCGGTGGCCACCGCCGTGACCAGATAGCCGCCCGAGGCGAGCCGGGCACGTCTCGTCGGATCGTTCGATAGGGGCCCTCCGGCCAGCTTGCTGACGCCGACCAGGGCGTCGGAGATGCCCTCGATGGTCCCGAGCGTCGCCGGGCCGGCGTGCAGGGTCGAAGCGAGGAAGCTCGGGAGTAGTGACGTCACCAGCTCGTGGCCAGCGTCGCTGCAGAGCGATGCACCGCCTACAGCGAGGATTCCACGGTTGAGCCAGGGCGCCTCGCTGTCCGGCGCGTCGTCGCCTCGCGGTTCTCCGGCGTCGATCTGATCCATGACGGGCCTCACAGCTGCGGACCGGCTTTGCACCAGGAACCATCGGCCAACGGCAGTTTGGACCCGGTCCGGTTAGCGACCTACGGGTCCAGGCGAGTTCCATCACCTCGGTCCCGCGACCCTACGCCCACCCGGCATCGGGCTGTCAAGACGACCGGGCCGGCGCCAAAGCACTGCTACCACACGGAGATCGATCCCGCCTCGCGGCACAAACCGTGTCTCCAGACGGCGGCCGGTCGCTCGTCCTCGACCGACGAAGCCTCCGGTATCGCGGGTTGCTCTTGACGCGAGTCGCCCCACAGGGAAACCTCGGCGGTGGCGATGGATCCCGCTGGCCCCCCGTTGGGGGCCGATGCCCGAGACGTGGGCTGATGGTTTCTCCACTTGAGGAGGCTCCGTGTCCCTTTCCCGCCGCGAGCGTCGCGCTCTGATGGAGATCGAGTTCGAGCTCAGCCAAGACCCCAACCTGTGCGAGATGTTCGCGGCCCACCGCCTACACCACTCTGGTCGCCGAGAGCGCGCCCGGGTCGATCCAGAGATCCGGTGTTCCAGCCCACCATTCTGTTGGCGCGCATGGTGGACCAGCATCGCCATGCAGTGCGCGGTCGGGGGCCTTTGCAGCGAGGGCTCGCACACCGGTCGGGCCTGGCTGATCGCCATGGGGATGACCGCGTACCCGTTCACCCTCATCCCACTGATCAAAGGAAGCGAACGGATGAACCTGCAGAACCCCTCAGCCGGAGGGATCGCATGAACCCGTGCCCACCACACGGCCAGCGAACCGGCAAGCCCTCGACCCGCGCGGCAGACGGCCATAGCCTGAGGCCACCGACAGACCGCGCACGCAGCAAACACCTACGAGTCGATCAGGCGTCATTGAGGAGGCAGACGTGTCCGTCGCGAACATGCGGGTCCTAGACCTGTCGCAGGACTTCGGTCACAACACCCCAGGGTTCGTCAACTACGGCGGGCCGTCCATCAAATGGATCTAGCGGCTGGCGTTCGAGACCGTCGGCGGGCAGGAGATCACCTCCACCCTTCACGTCGGCACGCACCTTGACGCGCCTGCCCACTTCTACTCTCGCGGGAAGTTCATCGGCGACCTCCCTCTCGACTGGCTGATCGGGCCGGCCTGCGTCGTCGACCTGACGAAGTTCGGCATCGGTGACTACGAGATCTACGGCCCCGAGCACTTCGAGCAGTGGGAGACGAACACCGGACTGAAGATCGAGCGTGGCGACATCCTCATCGTGAACACCGGCTACCACAAGTACTACCCGGAGAACTGGGTAGACCGCAGCGAGGTCGACGAAGAGGTGTACTTCCTGCGGCACCCCGGGCCGACTCGCGAGTTCGCCGAATGGGTCCTTGACCGGGGGTGCGGTGGATGGCCGTCGATGCCGGCAGCATGGACCACCCGTTCAACACGATCATCCGCAAGGTTCGCACCGACGAAGCGGAGTACGCCGAGGAGAAACTCGGCCGCTCTCTCGACGAGATCTTCCCCAAGCGCGACTACCAGGTGATGCACAAGTTCCTGTTCCCGCACGACATCATCCACATCGAGAACCTCGGCGGTCAGATCGACCAGGTCCTCGACCAGAAGATCACCTTCGGCTGCTTCCCCTGGCGGTTCCAGGGCGGGGAGGCCGCCTTCTGCCGAGCCGTCGCGTTCCTGGACGGCTGACCTCGGAAGCCAGGAGCTGGGGTGTCGCAGAGCACACCACAGTTGAAGGGCTGGGCACAGATCCGGCGCTGGGATCTGCGGCGGCGTGGACGCCGAGACGACTGCTCGGACGAGGTCGTCGCGGGTCATGTCCCGTTGATCGTCGTACCGAGGAGCCAGCCGAGTGGTTCAAGGGCCTGTTGCGCGGTCCACGCGTCCTGAACTGGGGCGACGAGGTGCCGGTGTTCGAGGCTGTCGGGGAACGTGTTCAGGGTCGCCGACATTTCCCTGGCTTGTGCGTGTGGGGCTCCGGGGATGCCGAACCGTTCTTGGCGGCCCAGCTCCGCGGAGGCCCGAGTGCTCGACAATCCAACCCGTCAGTCGAGGACAACGGCCAGGGCGGGTCACATCAACCGTCACGCACGCCAAGGCCAGCGCAACCGCAGCCGTACGTCGGCCAGCCCGGCGCCCCTCACCCCCGTTGCCTCACATCCAAACACCGGCACGCGGATAGACCCATTGACCCTCGCACCGGCGTGCGGCACCATGCGAGGTGGCGATGGATCCCGCCGACCCCGTATGGGTTGAACCGCCTAATCCCAGGCTGATGGTTCCTCCACTGCGAGGAGCCGACGATTCGGTCCGGACGCGACAAACGCAAGCTTCGGAGTATCGAAATCGATCTCTCACGCGATGAGCCACTCGCGAGCGCCTTCGCCACCGCTCCGTGGACTGAGGACGCCGACAAGGCGAACCGCTCCGCATGGCCGACCTGACACTTCGACCCACCACCTTCTGGCGGGCCCGCGCCGCCACCATAATGCTGCAACTGGGCAACGCCACATGCTCGACAGCCGCCGCGGCGGCTGATCAACGCCTCCTCGCTCTCATCGTTCTCCTCACGCTTCCGCTCACCCTGACCCCGCTCGCGTGCTGGACCAGAGCGCACATCATGACCGATACCAACGATGTGCACCAATGACCACGAGGTCCAGTGGACACTCGGCTTAGGCCGCGTGACCTCTGGGTCATTTAGAAAGAGGTCGCTGGGCCGCAATCGTAGATCTTCACCCGCCCCCTGACCAACCTTCGCGACGGGACTCATCCGCGCGGACGATCTGCTGACATTCTGCTGACATCAAAGAGAGAGCCGGTTCGATGATATCCACCAAACCGGCTCTGACCTGCGCTTTTATCGGTAGCGGGGGCAGGATTTGAACCTGCGACCTCTGGGTTATGAGCCCAGCGAGCTACCGAACTGCTCCACCCCGCGCTGGCTGCTTGCGCAGCGAAGCCCAACCCTACAAGTGGCCCGGCAGCGAATCAAATCCGCCTGGGAAGCCGCCGAGCAGGTCTCACGCGGACCCTGCCGAGAGGACCTAGGGCGACGGCTTGGTGGGGCTCTTCGGTGACGAGTTGGTGGGCGACGATGGCGAGGTCGAAGGCGGCGCGGTCGTCTTGCTGCTCTGCTGTTCCCGGAGCGCGACTGCCTGGTTGAGGAAGCCGACACCCTCAGCGTTCGCCTGCTGGTAGCCGCCGAGGTCGCCCTTTCGCAGGTCCACCTCCGCCTGGTTGAACTGAGCCTGCGCTTGGGCGAGCAGCGACGTAATCTGCTCATCCACCGACTGCGTGCCACCGTTGCCACCGTTGCCACCGTTGCCACCGTTGCCACCGTTGCCACCGTTGCCACCGCTGCCGTTCGAGGGGTTCTGGTCCGGCGGGGTCAGCGACACCTTGAGCGCCTGCGCGACCGCCTCGTCGAACGTCTTGCCGATCCCGACCTCGTTGCCCAGGGCCACGGTGACGAACTGCAGGATCGGGTAGGACGCCGTACCACTTCGATAGGTATAGACGGGCTGGGCGTAGAGCATCTCGCCGCCGAGGGGCAACGTCAGCAGGTTGCCCCGCAGGACCTTTGTCCCCGAACGCTCATAGGGCAGCAGGAGCCTGGTCACCGTTGGGTCGTTGCTCAGCTGGTTGGCCATCTGACCGGGCCCGTCCACGGTGTTGTCGCTGGGCAGCTCGAGCACGTTGATATTGCCGTAGTTCTTGCTCGCGGCGTTCGCGTCGACAGAGATGAAGCTGGCGAGGTTCGATCGACTCTGCGGCACGTAGACACTGCTCAGAGAGAACTGCGGGGCTTCGTCCGGCAGCTGCACCGTCATATAGAAAGGCGGCTGCGACTGGCTGCTGATGGTGTCCGTCGGGTCCTCCGGCACCCGCCAGTTCTCCGAGCCGTTGTAGAACGTCAGGGCCTGCGTCACGTGGTAGGTCGACAGCACCTGTCGCTGCACCTTGAACAGGTCCTCGGGGTAGCGGAAGTGGTTGAGCAGGTCAGGCGAAATATCACTCTTCGGCAACACGACACCGGGGAACGCCTTCATCCAGACCTTCAGGATCGGGTCGCTCTCATCCCACTGGTAGATCTTCACCTGCCCCGTGTAGGCGTCGACGGTGATCTTCACGGAGTTGCGGATGTAGTTGATCTTGTCCGACGGCTGGCCCGCGACGGAGTTCTCCGGCGTCAGAGAGTCGCTGGTGGCCTGGCTGAGATTGATCAGGTCCGACATCGGGTAGTCCGCTGACGTCGTGAAGCCGTCCATGATCCACTGCAGCTGACCATCGACCACCGCTGGATAGGGATCGCCGTCGATCGCGAGCCATGGCGCGATCTTCTTGACCATCGTCAGCGGGTCGCGGTCGTAGATGATCCGCGACTGCGGGTGCACCCGGTCGGACAGGAAGATCGAGGAGTCCCAGAACTTCGCGGTGTAGAGCATCCGCCGGAACGTCGAGCCGATCCCGACACCGCCGCTGCCCGAGTAGGTGGAGTTCTGGTCCTTGCCCGTGCCACCGATCTGCGGCACGTTCAGCTCGACCGGCGGCGTGCCGGGGGGTGCGCCCACGATCGAGTAGTTGGGCTCGCTCTCCCCGAAGTAGATCTGCTGCCGGAACGGGCCGAACTGGCCGGTTGCCGGAAGGTTCTGCTCCGCCCACACCGGCTGACCCTGAGCGCCCCGCTTGTTGGCGTACGCCGCGACGACCCCATAGCCGTGGGTATAGACCGTGTGGTCGTTGTTCCAGTTCCGCTGGTCGCCGCGCAGACCGTTGAGGTTGAGCTCGCGCGACGAGATAATGACGTCCTGCGGCGTCGCGTCGGGACCCATCTGGTAGCGGTCCACATCGAGTACGTCGGGCATCGTGTAGAAGCCGCGCATCTGCTGCAGCTGCACGAACGCCTGTGACACCAGGCGCGGGTCGAGCACTCGAACCCCGGGAAGGTCGTCTGCCGCAGACTTCAGCTGGGCAGCCGTCAGCGTCGTCACGCCCGGGTACTGGTCGATCTTGACGCCGTTGAGGCTGTAGGCGTTGCGGGTCGCCACGATGTTCCGCTGGATGTAGGGGCCCTCCTTGTTGGGCTCAGAAGGCTTCACCTGGAAACGCTGGACGATCATCGGCCAGATTCCGCCGATGAGGATCGCCGACAACACCAGCAACCCGAAGCCGAGGAGCGGCAGCATCCAGCCCGGACGCACCACGTTGCCGAAGAAGAGCAGCGCACAGATGATCGAGATGATCATCAGCACACTCTTCGACGGCAGCACCGCATGCTGGTCGGTATAGGTGATCCCGGTGATGAGGCTCCCGTTGTGCATCGCCAGACCGTATTTGTCCAACCAGTAGGCGACGGCCTTCAGCGACACGAAGATGCCCATCAGCACGGACAGGTGGATCTGCGCCGACGTCGTCACTCGGTCACGCTTCGCGGGCAGCCGGATGGCGCCATACAGGTAGTGCGTCACTGCCGCCGCGAGGATCGCGATCACGAGCATGGTGAAGCCGAAGCTCAGCAGGTAGCGGTACCACGGGTAGCCGAAGACGAAGAAGCCGATGTCCTTGTGGAAGTAGACGTCGTTCTGATTGAAGGGGACTCGGTCCTTCCACATCACGTAGGTCTTCCACCGACCGGACGCGCTGGCGCCCGCGAAGAGGAAGAGCATCACCCCGAACCCGATGAGGATCCACCTGCGGAACGGGTCGATCGCATCCTGGTAGCGCTCGATGGTCGGGTTTCGGTATCCGTCACTGAGCAGGATCGGGCGCATCCGGTAGGCGAGGGCGATGTTGCCGACGACGACACCAGCGAAGACGAGGCCGAAGATCGCGAACAGCGCCACGCGCGTCCAGAGGATCTTGCTGAACACAGAGCCGTAGCCCATCGACTGGTACCACAGCCGGTCCGTCCAGACCTCGACGAAGATCGACGCGAAGACGACGAGCACGACGACGACGGCCAGCGTGGGCAGCAGCGCCCGTGGACGTCGTGACGCCACCCGTCGCCGCGGTCGTGCAGGCGGGGCGGCGCCCTCCCCTGCGCCGAAAGCCTCACTCATCAGGACCCCAATCTTCCTCGACCTCGTTGCCGGGGTCGTGTTCTAGCGTCTCACGCAGCGCACCGACCAACGCCGGGACGAGGTCTGCGCCATGGACAAGGTCGTCGTCGCTGTCACGCGACCGGAGCCGCAGCGCGCAGTGCGACTCGCCACTGCGAAGCACGCTCGCAACGATGCGGACGTCTTCCCGGGCCGGGTGGTCGGCCGCGAACCGGTCCGCCTGCTCCGGCTCGTCAGGCACCTCGGCCTCTACCTCGGGAGGGAGTACGACGCGCTCGACGACCGCGAGCACCCCCACCACCGCCGGTGGCCAGGCGATCCGGGACAGCAGCTCCTCGAGCGTTCGGTCGTTGACGTCGATCTCCTGCTCGACCGGCGTCAGCAGGTCCGCCGTACCCGTGTGCACCCCGAGCTCGATGGCGAGATCGGGCTGCGCCTCCACGAGCTCCTCCGTCGCGACCAGCGCGAAGAGCCGACCTGGCTGGTCCCAGCCGTCCTCGCCGACGTAGTGCTCGACCTCGACCGACGCGGTGCGCAGCGACAACGCCATCGGCGACAGCTCGCTCATCGACGCCCGGCTTCGTCGGTCATGACCCGCACCGGGTGATTGCGGAGGTGTCGCCGCTGTTCAAGGCCTTGAGGGAGCTAACCGCCTGGTCGAGAGTGGCCACCTTGATCAGCTCGACCTTGCCGGCCAGCGATGACGAGCCGGCCTCACTACAGTTGGCGGCAGGAACCAGAAAGTAGCGGGCGCCCGCGTCGTAGGCGCCGGCGATCTTCTGCTGGATGCCGCCGATCACGCCGACGTTCCCGTGCGCGTCGATCGTGCCGGTCCCGGCGATGAACCGACCACCGGTCAGCGAAACCGGCGTGAGCTTGTCGTAGATCCCCAGCGAGAACATCAGGCCGGCGCTCGGCCCCCCGATGTCCTGGCCCAGCTTGATGTCGACTGGAAAGGGCGGGTCCTCGCGAAGCTCGACCCCGATTCGCGACTTCGACGGGTCCGTCGGCGACTTCTCGGTCGTGACGGTGACCGTCTCCGGCAAGCCCTGGCGGAGGATTCCCAGCCTGACCGTCGTTCCCGGCTTCAGGTTGGTGAGTGCGGAGACGACCTGGGCGGTGTCTGTTGCCTTCGCACCGCCCACGGTGGTGATCTGGTCCCCGGCCTTCAGCACCCCCGCAGCGGGCGTCTTCGGCAGTACTCGCGCGACCCCGACACGCACGTTCTTGATCCCGGCCTCCCGCAGGCCGGCGAACACGGCCGACGACTGCGAGTCGACCATCTCCTGGGTGTTCTGCTGCTGGACCTGCTGGACGGACTCCCGCGGCGGGTAGATCACGTCCCGTGGCAGCACGATCTGGTCGTTGCTCCACCACGCCTCCAGCACTTGCGGCAGGCGCACGTGGTAGTTCGCACTCGTGACGGAAACCGTTGTCATATTGAGATGTCCGTCAGTCGGATATGTCCGATGCTCGCGGATCGTGATCACGTCGCGGCCGCCATACATCCCGAGAGTGTTCTCTGTGACGCCGGGCGACATCACGACATACGGCATCGGCGCCAGCAGCGCGACGCCGAACAATGCAACAAGGCAACCGGCAGCGACCACCAACGCTGTCGACCGGCGGTTCATGGGATGGTTCACGTCACCGGCGCACGGATGTGTCGGACGTGGGTCGGCGCGACAGGCCTCGGATCGCAACGCCATGCGTGGGTTCGATAGGGGCGCTGGGCAAGGGCTTTCCGCGTCGCGGCGTCGGCCGCTCCACTGCCTTCTTCATCCTGGCCATGGCCGCGGCTGAGTCGTCACGCTTCACGTCGTCGCGGTCTCGCCCAGCCCAGGCGGCCCACACCATCGCCAGGCTGGTCGCCGCGAGCGGCGGCACCAGCCACCACAGCACGATCATCGGGACTCCCTCGACTCGGACGGTCTGACCGTCCTCAAGAGTACGTCGTCCACAGACGCCAACTCGGCGTCATTGCGGCGTGCCGACCCACTCGTCCGAGCCGTCCGAAAAGACCTGATGCTTCCAGATCGGCACCTTCGCCTTGATCTCGTCCACCAGCCGCTCGCAGAGCGCGAACGCCTCCCGACGATGACCGGATGCCACGGCTACGACGATGGCGGCGTCACCGATGACCAGGTCGCCCACCCGGTGCACGGCCGCGACCGACTCGACGGGCGTGTCTCCCACCACCCCGCTGACGACCTGGCGCAACACCGCCTCGGCTGTCGGGTGGGCGCTATAGGAGAGTCCCTCCACCGACATGCCGCCGTCGTGGTCCCGGACCACGCCGACGAACAGGGCCACCGCACCCGCCGACCGTTGCTGCACGACATCATGCACGGCCGCCACGTCGAGCGGACCTGCGCTGATGCCGACCAGCTTGATGACGTCCTCGCCCACGCCGCGACCCTATCCCGCGAGCTCGTGCCCGCCACCTGGCGCACCCCCGCCCGAGGTGCTCCGGCGAAGGGCCTCGGGGATCCTCCCTGAGAGCCCCCCATCTTTCAGGCCGAGAGCCCCTTGCCTTTGCGTGAGGCTGGGCCTGGCCCAACCCTGGAGCGCCTCGGGACGCGAGTGGTCCGCTGCCCCGGGCCGAGTACCGTTGAGGCATGGCAAACCTCCCCCAGGAACCAGACGACGAGGGCAACGAGCCCGGAACGCCGAATCCCTTCTCCGGCACGCCGTTCGAGCAGATGTTCAGCAGCATGGCCAGCGGCGACATGTCCGGGCTGCAGGCGATGTTCGGTCAGCTGCAGCGGATGTTCGCGCCGCACGAAGGCGCGGTCAACTGGGAGCTCGTCCGCGACCTGGCGCGTCAGCAGGTGGCGCAGACGCCCGACAAGTCCCCCGACGAGGGCGACCGCTCGCGCCTCGCCGACGTGGCCCAGCTCGCCGAGCACTGGCTCGACGCAGCGACGGAGTTACCGGCGGGAAGCAGCCAGATCCGTGCCTGGAGCCGGGCCGAGTGGGTCGAGACGAGCATGCCGGTGTGGCAGCGGCTCGTCGAGCCCGTCGCCGAGTCGGTCGTCAAGGCGATGGGCGCGGCGCTTCCCGCGGAGGCTCAGGCGATGGCAGGGCCGATGCTCGGGATGCTGACGCAGATCGGCGGAGCCATGTTCAGCCAGCAGCTGGGGCAGGCCATCGGCGAGCTGTCCGGGGAGGTCGTCTCCGCCACCGACGTCGGATTCCCCCTGGGAGAGGCGGGCGCACCGGCCGTCGTGCTCACCAACGCCGCCGGCTTCGGCTCCGGGCTGGGCATCGACGACTCCGACGTGTTGCTCTACCTGGTGCTTCGCGAGTGCGCCACCCAGCGGCTCTACGCCCACACGCCCTGGCTGCGGGACTACGTCTTCTCGCTGATCGAGGACTACGGCCGCGGCATCACGATCGACACCAGCCGCATCCAGAACACCATCGGCAGCATCGACCCCAGCAACATGGAGGCGGTGCAGGACGCCATGAACGGCGGGCTCTTCGACGTCGAGCAGACCCCCAGCCAGCTCGCAGCTCTCGACCGGCTCGAGACCGTGCTCGCACTCGTCGAGGGCTGGGTCGACGAGGTCGTCGGGCAGGCCGCCTCGGCCATGCCGCAAGCCGCCGCGCTGCAGGAGGCCATGCGCCGCAGGCGCGCGTCCGGCGGGCCTGCGGAGGCGACCTTCGCCGCTCTCGTCGGACTCGAGCTCCGCCCACGCCGGCTCCGCGACGCTGCGACCCTCTGGGGTGCGCTGCGCGCCGCGGAGGGTACGGCGGCGCGCGACGCCGTCTGGGCGCATCGCGAGCTGCTCCCGACGGCGGCCGACCTCGACGACCCGCTGGCCTATGCGTCGCGCACCAAGGAAGCCGACCTCATCGACACCGAGTCGCCCGAGTTCGACGCCGCGCTGTCAGCCCTGCTGGCGGATGCAGCGGCCACCGAAGATCGTGCTGACACTGCGCCCTCCGGGGACGTCTCGGCGTCGCACGGCGACGCCGGGTCTGGTGAGACAGACTCGCCAGGCGAGACCGGCGCGACCTCAGGCGATGGTGGCGAGTCCTCGGGCGATGGCGACGAGCAGCCGCCGCTCGAGCCGACAGATCCCGACGACGGTCGGTGAGCCTGTACGACGACGCGGTCGACGAGCTCAGGCGCTGGACTCCCCCGACGGCCGCCCAGGCCGAACTTCGGTCGTCGTACCTCCGACATCTGGATGAGCACCCCGACGGACTCTCTCGCGACTGTCACCCCGACCACCTGACGGCGAGCCTGCTCGTCGTCAACTCCGAACGCGACCGGGTGCTGCTCGACCTGCATCGCCGCTACCAGATCTGGGTGCAGTTCGGCGGTCACTGCGAGCCGGACGACCCGAGCCTGGCCGCGGCGGCACTTCGCGAAGGCGGGGAGGAGTCCGGGATCGAGGGGCTCACGCTGGTGAGCAGCACCGGGCCGACCCAGTTGAGCCGGCACGAAGTGCGCTGCGGGCCGATGCGCCCGGCTCACCATCTCGACGTCCGGTACGTCGCCGTCGCGCCGTCGGGTTCGAAGCCGGTGATCAGCGACGAGTCACTCGACGTGCGGTGGTTCGCCGTCGACAAGCTGCCAGCAGGACTCGACCAGCCGTTGCGAGACCTGGTGACGCTCGCCGTCGTCCCTGCCTAGCCCGCCGGCCGGCAGCTGAATGCTGCCGAGCAGTCCGAGCGACTGCCCCGGTGTTCTCGGTGGCTCGCCGGGCAAGCACGCGGCCGGAGTCGAGGACGCAGGAGGGTACGGCGGTCCGGTCCGGGCTGGGCGAGGCCGCAGCCGAGCTGCGACGCAACAAGGCCCCCAGGGCTCGGTGACGCTCGCCTTCCCCTTGCGAACGCCTCCGTTATCCCGGGGGCCTCATCGATGCAGGAGACGTTAGTTGGCCCCTCTCCACACGTCAACGAAACCATCCACGACCTGTGCATGCGGTTGTGGACAACCACGGGTTTGACGTGCTCTACCTGTGGGCGGCCGGTGGACAAGCGGGTCGGATCTGTGGATAACCTCGGCTTCGGCGCCGCCCTCAGGCGGCTGACCTGCAGGGTCTGACGCACCACCTGTGGACGAGAAAAATCTTCTCGTCCACAGCAGCCGCCGGGCCGGCAGCGGTCCACAACTCGGCGCCGATTCATCACCAGTGTCCGAGACGGCCACTAAGTTGGGGGCATGGAGGGCACCACCACACCACGCGTCGAGGTTCGCCGGTCACGGCGGCGGACGCGCACGGTCTCCGCCTTCCGCGAGAACGACGCCATCGTGGTGATGATCCCGGCCCGCCTCAGCAAGGCTGAGGAGCAGGAGTGGGTCACCAAGATGGTCGAGAGAGTCACCCGCGCGGAGCGCCGCCGACGGCCCAACGACGACGAGCTGATGCGCTTGGCAACCCGGCTGTCGGGGCGTTACCTCGACGGCCTGGCGCAGCCCCGCTCTGTCCGCTGGGTCACCAACCAGAACTACCGCTGGGGGTCCTGCACGCCTGCGGACGGCACCATCCGGATCTCCGAACGGGTCCGCGGGATGCCTGGCTACGTCGTCGACTACGTCGTGCTGCACGAGCTCGCTCACCTCCTGGTGGCCGGCCACGGTGCGGAGTTCTGGGCGTGGGTCAACCGCCATCCGCAAGCCGAGCGGGCTCGCGGCTTTCTCGACGGCGTGTCGGCGACGGCCCACCTCGACCTCCGCGAGGACGACGACATCGACGAGCCCGGCGACGAACCCGAACCTGACGACCAGACCCACCACCGCGCCGCGGCCGAGGCCGACGTCGCGAGCCGCGACTCGATCGACGGTCAGCTGCCCCTGCTGTGACAGGTGCCGACCGGACCAACGGCCGCCGAGGCGACGGCCGCCGTACGACGGGACACCGGTCGGTCGCCCGTGCTGCGCCTCCGCTGGTCGGTGCTGCGGTCGCTGTGCTGCTGCTGGCACTTGCTGGGTGCTCCGGCTCCTCCTCGTCCTCGTCGTCGAGTCCCGGCTCGGGGGCGACCAGAGCCTCTGCGGTGACGCCCAGCGACGGCTCGGCTCCGCAACCCGCGGCCGTCACCGAGACCGCCCCACCGACCGGGCCACCCGTCGGGGACGTGACGACGGTCGCCGCCCGGCTCGACGTCCCGTGGGGCATCGCCTTCCTGCCCGACGGAGCCGCGGTGGTCTCCGAGCGTGACGAGGCGAGGCTGCTGCGAGTCGCGGCGGGCGGCGACGTGACGGTGCTCGCCCACCTCCCCCAGGTGGTGCCGACCGCCGAAGGCGGGTTGCTCGGGGTGGCCGTCTCTCCGCACTACGCGACCGACCACGAGATCTACGTCTACGCGACGACCGCACAGGACAACCGCGTCCTGAGGGGGACGATCGCCCAGTTCCGGTCCGGGCACGAGCGGCCGATCCTGACCGGCATTCCCCGCGGTGAGGTCCACGATGGCGGCCGGCTGGCGTTCGGTCCCGACGGCAAGCTCTATGTCACCACCGGCGAGACCGGCGACGGGGCCCTCGCCCAGGACCTCCGCTCGCTCGGCGGCAAGATCCTCCGGCTCGACCCCGACGGCACGGTGCCTGCCGACAACCCGTTCCCCGGATCTCCCGTCTGGACCTACGGCCACCGCAACGTGCAGGGCATCGCCTGGGATGACCAGGGCCGCATGTGGGAGTCCGAGTTCGGCCAGGACACCTGGGACGAGATCAACCTGATCCAGCGCGGCCACGACTACGGTTGGCCCACCGTCGAGGGAACGGGCCAGCAGCCGGGGATGACCAACCCGCGAGCCGTCTTCAGCCCCGACGTGGCGTCGCCGTCGGGGCTGGCCTTCGCCGACGGCTCGCTCTGGATGGGTGCGCTCCAGGGCCGGGCGACCTGGCGGGTGCCGGTCGGTGCCGATGGCGCGCTCGGCCGGCCAGTCGCCGTCCGGCTGGCCGACGCCCGCACCCGCACCGTGGTGGTGGCCCCCGACGGCTCCCTGTGGGTGACGACGAGCAACCGTGACGGCCGCGGTACGCCGCGTGCAAACGATGACGAGATCCTGTCCATCCGCCCCACACCCTGACTGGTGGAATAGACCATTTAGGTCTCTATGTGGCTTTCTCTGAGCGTAAAACCCTCCTCGCCAAGCGGGAATGGCGGCGCCTCTTAGGAACCTGGCGCAGGCTCACGTATGGTGGCGCCGTGCCGGCATCCCTGCCTGCAACAAATCCGGGGCTCACCAGAGCACCCGACGACCGAGATGACGCGGTCGGTGGTGTCACCATCGAGCGCCCGTATCCCTAGAGGAGGCTCTCATGGCGGAGACCTGGAGCGGCGAGTTCTACTGCGTGAAATGCAAGGCAAAGCGCGAAGCGAGCGGTGAGGTTCGCGTCAACGACAAGGGCACCCGCATGGCCAAGGCCGTGTGCCCCGTCTGCGGCACCAACCTCAACCGGATCCTCGGCAAGGCCTGACGCACGACGCCGCCACGAGGTGGGCCGGAATCCCGCGCCCGCCCCGTGGCGGCGAGCAACGACTCGAGCGCCGGTGACGCGTCCGGTCCCCCATCAGCCGACCAAGGCGGCGATGGCGAACACGTCGAGGTCCTCCTTCTGCAGGAAGCCGGAGGCACCGCACTCCCCGAGGTCGGCCCGCAAGGTGCTTCGACGCTGGCTCGAGACCAGCACCACCTTCGTGCTCGGGGCAGCGGCCGTGATCTGACGAGTCGCCTCGAGACCGTCGATCCCGGGCAGCCCGACGTCCATCACCACCACGTCCGGCACCAGCCGCGCGGCCATCTCGACCGCATCCTCACCGGTAGCAGCCTCGCCGACGACGAGGAATTCGCCGTCGAGCACCGCCCTCGCGACGGCTCGAAACGCCTGATGGTCGTCCACGATCAGCATGCGGGGCGGCGACCCGAGCACGTCCGGCGTCACGTCGGGTCCCCGGACAGGTAGAGCAGCACCGCGCGCACCCGCGGGTGCGCCTCGTCGTCATACCCCACTCCCAGCTTGGAGAAGATCGAGTTGATGTGCTTCTCGACCGCCCGTTGGGTGATGAAGAGCGAAGCCGCGATGGCTCCGTTGTTGCGACCCTGCGCCATCGCACCGAGCACCTCGAGCTCACGGCTGCTGAGCCGACCCAGGTCGGCGTCTCCCTGCCGGCTGCGGGTCCGCACCAGGGCCTCGACGACCTTGGGATCCATCACGGAGCCACCGGCGGCGACGGTGCGGAGCGCCGCGACGAGCTCGTCGACGTCGGCCACCCGCTCCTTCAGCAGGTAGCCACGCCCCTCCGTGCCCTGCCTCAGCAGGGTTCGGACATAGCCCGGATCGACGTACTGGCTGAGCAGCACCACGCCGGTGTCGGGGTGGTGCCGTCGGCAGTACTCGGCCGCCTGGACTCCCTCGTCGCTGCGACCGGGCGGCATCCGGATGTCGGTAAGGACGACGTCGGGACCGTGTTCGTCGATCGCAGCAGTGAGAGACGGCAGGTCGGAACAGGTGGCCAGGAGCTCGATCCCGTCCGCCGAGAGGATCAACGTGCGCAGCCCCTCGCGCAGCAGGGCGTGGTCCTCGGCGACGACGACACGAAGAGTCACACCGACTCCGATCCTCGGGCGATCATCGATGTCAGCGCATCGGCCTGCGCGATGACAGCCGGAAGTGTCGCACCTGCGACCGGGATCGTGCCGTGTACGTCGACCCGCTCGGCCGCCGACGACATGGTCAGGTCACCGCCGAGCGCCTCGACTCGGTCGCGGACGAGCTGCTCCACGGCGGTGGACGGTGGGGTCTCGCCGGAGACCAGGAAGGTCAGCCGCGAGTCGTCGCCGCCGAGCTCGACGCTGACCCGGCCGGTCGCGTCGAGGTCGTCGACCAGGGCGGCGCAGCAGAAGTAGATGCCCGACTCGACCGCGGGCGGGTAGCGTACCGTTCCGGTTCCCACCGAGTCGTGGACCACCACGGTCGCGGAGGTCCGGTCGAGCTGCCCCTCGAGGGCTGCGGCGACACCGCGCTCCGCCAGCACCGGCGGGAACACCCCGGCGGCCAGGTCACGGAGAGCCTCGAGGCAGGCGAGCGCCTCGACCTCCGCTGCCCCGAACGCCGTCGGCGAGCCGCCAGCCGTCGCGACCAGCTGGTCGTCGGCCGCGTCCAGGCGCGTCAGCACGCGCCTCGCCACCGCCGCGACGAAGCGCTCCCGCTGATGGAAACCCGTGTGCAGCAACCGCTCGCGAGACCTCCGGACGCTCTCCGTCAACGCCATCGTCTGAGCCAGCCGCCGACGGAGCTCGAGCGTGAGCCGGACGTTCGACAAGGCGAGGCCGGCGGGACCTGCCAATCGGGCCAACAGCTCGCGGTCGGTGTCACGAAGCTCGTCGGCGGCACCGGCAACCTCGATCCTGCCGACCCGCTCGCCGTCGTAGTCCAGGTTGAGACTGACACCTTCCGTCGTGGTCTCGGGTGCCTCGGGGGGCCACGTCTCGTGCCGCTCCTCCCCATCAGCGAGCCACAGCCGCACGCCACCGCGTGAAGAATGCGTCGCCTGCACTGCGGCTCGTGCCAGGTGCGGCAACACGTCGTCGACCGCCAGGGTGTCGGAGATGCGCTGCACGAAGCTCGCGAGCACGGCGTAGGGGTCGCCTTCACGACCGTAGGCGGCACGGTCGGCCAACCGCTCGAGCGGCGGTCGCACCAGCGGGATCACCACAGCGATCACGACAGCGCCTCCGACCCAGTCCCAGGTGCCCGCCGGTGACCCGCCGATCGCGAGTGCGAGCCCCTCGATCAGCGCGACGACGGCCACTACGCAGCAGACCAGGCCGGTGACGAGGACAATTCCGCGAACCAGCCCGGCGGGCAGTCGTGCGTTCATCGGACCACCCCGTTCGCCGAGGTGGCCGACGACAGCGGGACCCGACAGACGGTCGTCGTACCGGCGCCGGGAGACGAGTCGACCGAGACCGAGCCGCCCAGCACGACGGTCCGCTCGAGGAGGTTCGTGAGGCCGGACCCGGCCGGGTGCCGAGCCGGGTCGAACCCGACGCCGTCGTCGCGCACCTGGAGGACGACCTCGTCGTCGGCTCGGTCCACGCGTACGACGACGTTGCGCGCCTTGGCGTGCTTGGCGCTGTTTTGGAGAGCCTCCAGGCAGCAGAAGTAGACGGCGGCTTCCGTCTCGGCGGGCAACCGATCGGCGAGACGACACTCGATGTCGACCGCGAGCCCGGCGCGGCGGGCGGTGGTGGCGGCTCCCTCAAGAGCCACGGGCAGGCCGCTGTCGACGAGCACCGCTGGGCCGCCGCCCCTGCAGAGCTCCTCGATCGTCGCTCGAGCGCTCGCCACGAAACCGCGCAGCGTCGGCACCGCCTGCACCGCCTTCTCGGGCGCTGCCCGAGCGAGCGCACGGATCTGGATCACCGTGGCGACGAGCTCCTGTTGCGCACCGTCATGGATGTCCCGCTCCAGCCGCTGGCGCTCGGCGTCCTGGGCGGCGACGAGCAGCTGGCGCGACGTCACCAGCTCCGCGGCCTGCGCCGTGACCCGGGTGATCTCCCGAGCCAGCTCGGTGGTCAGCCTGGCGTTCGCGACCAACAGACCGGCGTGGCCGGCCAGGTCCCGGATCAAAGCTGCCTCGGCCGACGGCATCGACACCCTCGGCGGAAGTGTCACCGCAAGGACGGCGAGCAGCCTGCCGTCGTGCACGACGGGGACACAGGTGCGGTCAGGCAGAGCGGCGGAGCAGTCCGTCAAGGTGCCGCTCTCGAGCCCGATGGTGGGGAGAACGGTCGGCTCGTCAGGTGCGGCGGCGGCCAGCACGAGCTGACCTTCGGTCAGCAGCCAGACCTGAGCCGAGGTGCACCGGGTGCCCGCGACCACGAGGGCGGCCAGCTCCCCCAGCTCGTTCGTCGAGGTCGAGGCTGTCAGCCGGTCGGCCAGGGCGCGCATGCTCTCCCGCGGCGTCAGCATCGTCCCGAACACCAACCGGTTGGCGAGCTCGCGACATCGTTGTCTGGCCGGCTCTACCACCAGCGCGACAACGGTCAACGCGACCACCGTCGACCACACCTGGTCCTGGAACAGCCAGCCCGTGAGAGCGAGCGCGACGGCGTAGACGACAACGACCACACCAGCGAGGAGTGCGTAGAGCAGGGTCCGGCTGATGACCAGGTCGATGTCCCACAACCGGTAGCGCAGGATGGCCACGAAGAGCATGACCGGCACGACGGCGAAGACCGCCGGGAACGCCGCCTGCACGGCGTCGGCGAAGGTCTCGGCGTCGGCGGCCGTCGGCCCGCCCATGCGCACCACAGCATGAGCGCCCAGCCAGAGCAGGGCCGCGCCGAATGCGGGGACGAGGGCGATCCGCAAAAGGCGGGACTGCTGCCGCACGACGGACGCCGACCCGGCCGCCCGCAGGTGGATCGTCTGTGCCGTGATGCCGACGACGGGAACCAGGATCCCGAAGAAGGCGACGAAGAACGGCGGATGCGAGACGAAGCTGCTTCGGTAACACACCCAGGTGATCACCGCCGTACTCACGACCAGGCCGACCCACACGCCGTGGCGACGATCCGCTCCCAACACGGGCAGCCGCCCATCGGGGAACAGCAGCACCGCCCACAGATAGGCGACCCCCGACACGATGTGGAACGTGAAGTGCACGGCGGTGACGAGCGGAGCGTGCTCGAGCAGATGGAAGACCACATGGCTGGCCTCGTTGAAGGTCGCGGCTGTGCCGATGAAGGCGAGGGCCAGCAGCCGCGGTACGACGCCGTCGGGGCGCCGCCAGGTGATCAGCACTCCGAGCGCCAGGTTGAGAACGCTGAACAGGTATTGCACCGCCACCCAGCCACCGCTCGGCAGCATCGAGCGGTTCGTCAGGATCGAGTGAGCCAGCCCGGAGAACGGACCGTTTCCGTCGGCAGCCGAGGTGAGGTCATCGGTGAGCGCGGGGACGGCGAACGCGATCGACGGCACCAGCCCGAGGACCAACCACAGCAGCAGTCCACCCAGGTAGCACGTGAAGAAGACGTAGTAGGCGCGCGTCGGCCATGGCGAGCGCGTCGTCGCCGTCACCGGCGGTCCGAAGCCGGACCGGTCGAGGTCTCACCCATGGCGGTCTTGATCCTACGACCGCGTGACCGAGATGTCGGCTCTATCGCGGAGGTGGTGCAGGCACCACCTCCGCGAGAGGCATGGCCACACCGTCGATCGGCCCGGGGCTCGCGAGCACGATTGTCCTATGCCGACAACGGGTCGGCCACCACAGAAAAGGAAACCATCATGACCATCTCCACCACCGCCCGCCGTACCGTCCTCGCCGTCGCCGCCACCAGCAGCCTGCTCGCCGGCGCAGCCGCCCTCTCCGGCTCGGCGTCCGCCTCCCCGGTCAGCCCCAACGGCTACGTCACGGTCCAGACCTGCACAAGTCTCGCCGGCACCGTCCAGCTCACGCCCGGACTCCGGGTCAAGGCCCATGCCGAGTCGGCCGTCGTCACCGGCACGCTCGACGGGTGCAGCGCCTACGGTCAGGCTCAGCCCGGCCAGGGCACGTTCACGGCGATCGTCTCCGGCACCGCGTCGAAGTCCAGCGGCCAGCTGTCCGGCACGTTCACGGCGAACTGGCCGGCGTCCTCGGGCCTCAACCCGTCGAACGGCACCATCACGGTGAACACGACGAGCCAGGGGATCTACAGCATCGGCGGCTCGGTCACGGGCGGCGCCTGGACCGGCAGCTCGCTCTCGAGCGGCTACGTCGTCACGGGCACCCAGGGCGCCGGCACCAAGAGGCACCCGATCACCGAGCAGACCTTCGTCAACACCGCGCCGTTCAACCTGAGCCGCAACAACGGCTGACCCAGCCGCACAACCCCACCCCTCGCACCACGCGGTCCGCACCACTCAACCGAGCCCGCACCACGGACCACGGACCACGCACCACGCACCACGCACCACGCACCACGCAAACCCAACCGCACCACCCCCGCCGACCCTGGCCGCTCCTTCCGGAGCCGCCAGGGTCGGCCGTCGTTCCACCCTCGACGATCCGAGAGTTCCGGCACCACCATCCGAGACTTCCGGCACCACCATCCGAGACTTCCGGCACCACCATCCGAGACTTCCGGCACCACCATCCGAGACTTCCGGCACCACCATCCGAGACTTCCGGCACCACCATCCGAGAGTTCCGGTACGACGGCCCGGAGGTTCTCCTCAGAGCCCGCGACCGTGGAGGGCACCCCTGTGGATGACCGTCAGCCGATGTCACCGATGTTTGGCAGGGTGGTAGGCATCGCGTCCGCGCCAGGATCGCCGGCGCCACGGGAGGAGGCCAGATGCGACCGATGCTGCGACCGGGTATGCATGTACTGCGCCGTGACGTGCGGACCCTCCAGCTCGGGCTCGAGTGGCCGGGGATCGCCGCGGTTCACGACGTGCCCGCCGTACGGGCCGTGCTCGAGGCGGTCGACGGATATCGCGACGTCTCCGGGGTGCTGCTAGCGGCCGAGGCGAAAGGAGTGCCTGCGGTCGAGGCACGCGAAGCGTTGGACGCCCTGACCGCGGCGGGCGCCCTCGTCGACCAGTCGTTCGTACGGCCGGCGGGGGTGGATGACGCGACCTGGTCCGCCATGTGGCTGCTCGCCGGTCCGCTGCGCACCGCCGAGGACGTCCTCCGCTCCCGCGGGAAGACTCATGCCTGCATCACGGGGTCGGGCCGGATCGCCGAGCTCATCGAGAACCTCCTCGCAGCCGAGCAGGTCCCGCTGACCAGCGATCCTGCCGACGCCACGCTGATGATCGTCGTGGCCGACCAGGAGCCACCGCGCTCCGACGCCGACGACGCCATGCGCCGAGGCGTGCCCTTCCTCTGCGTCGGCGTTCGCGAGCTCGTCGGACTGGTCGGGCCATTCGTGCTGCCGGGACGCACCGCCTGCCTTCGATGCATCGACCTGAGCTGGTCGCAGCATGACCCGTGCTGGACGACCTTGATCGAGTCGGCGCGAGCCAGGCCGGCTGTCCGGACGGCCTGCCCGCCGACCCTCGCCGCCATGGTCTCCAGCTACGCAGCTCAGGAGGTGGTGGTGTGGGCGAGTGGCGCGATGCCGGCCTCATGCGGCAGTCTCGTCGAGATTCCCCATGGTCTGGGCGCGGTTCAGACCATCCCATTTCACCCTCAGCCCGTGTGCGGCTGTGGATGGGGCCAACGGCACGAGACAATAGGGGCATGACTGATGTGCCCAAGAAGGCTGTCGTGCGCACGGCCCGGCTGGCGAGCCTGCCGATCGGGTACGCCGGCCGCGCGACCTTGGGCGTCGGCAAGCGGCTGCGCGGAACTCCGGCCGACGCGGTGGCGGCGCAGGTCCAACAGCGCACGGCGGAGCAGGTCTTCAAGGTGCTCGGGGAGCTCAAGGGCGGCGCGATGAAGTTCGGCCAGGCGCTCTCGGTCTTCGAGTCTGCGCTGCCCGAAGACATCGTCGCCCCCTACCGGGCGACCCTCACTCGCCTCCAGGACGCGGCTCCACCGATGTCGTCCACCCTCGTCCACGAGGTGCTCGCCCAGGAGTTCGGTGGCGGCTGGCGCGAGCTCTTCACCCGGTTCGATGACGACCCGGCCGCGGCCGCGTCGATCGGTCAGGTGCACCGGGCCTGCTGGCACGACGGGCGTGAAGTTGCCGTCAAGATCCAGTACCCCGGAGCCGGGGAAGCCCTGGTCAGCGACCTGCGCCAGATCTCCCGTGTCGCGAAGCTGATCGGCGTCTGGGTCCCCGGCATCGATATCGGCCCACTCGTGGCGGAGCTGCAGGCCCGCGTCGCCGAGGAGCTCGACTACGCGCTGGAGGCAGAGGCGCAACAGACGTTTGCCGATGCCTTCCGCGACGACCCCGATATCGCCGTACCCGACGTCGTGACCAACACCGAACGGGTCCTCGTCTCGGAGTGGATGGAGTCAGAGCGATCGCTGGCCAGGTTGATCGCCGACGGAGACCAGGCCGATCGCGACCACTATGGCGAGCTGTATGTGCGCTTTCTATTCTCGGGTCCGGCCCGGGCCGGGCTGCTCCACGCGGATCCGCACCCCGGCAACTTCCGGCTCCTAGCGGACGGCCGACTCGGCGTTGTGGACTATGGGGCGGTCGCCCGGCTCCCGGGCGGCGGCCTGCCGCGCGTCATCGGCACGGTGATGACCGCCGCCATCCGTGACGACTACGACGCCGTCCTCGCCGGACTGCGTGAGCACGGTTTCGTCAAGCCCTCAGTCCGGATCGACGTCGACCAGCTCCGGGCCTACCTGGCGCCGTTCCTGGAGCCGGCCGCGACCGACACCTTCCAGTTCTCGCGGGCCTGGATGCGGGAACAGTTCACCCGGATCAACGACCCGCGGCAACCCGGCTACACGACGATGCTCAAGATCAACCTGCCGCCGGAGTATCTGCTGATCCATCGGGTCTGGCTGGGCGGGATCGGCGTGCTCTCCCAGCTGGAGGCGCGGGCGGCGTTCGCGTCGATCCTCGCCGACTCGCTGCCGGGGTTCGTGCCGAACGACTGACCGGGCCGCACTGGGCGACCTCGACACGGTGGCCGCCATACCCGGAGCCGACGGTCGATATGACGCGAGCGTCACGACTGGTGCCCCGGCGACCGGCGTCGCCGTCCGACGAACTCGGATGGTGGTGCCGGAAGTCTCGGATGGTGGTGCCGGAAGTCTCGGATGGTGGTGCCGGAAGTCTCGGATGGTGGTGCCGGAAGTCTCGGATGGTGGTGCCGGAAGTCTCGGATGGTGGTGCCGGAAGTCTCGGATGGTCGGGTTACCACCACTCGGAGTCGAGCTTTGCCTCGATGCTGCGGAGGTGCTCGCGTGAGCAGGTCTCGCAGTAGAGGCGGGTCTGGCCGTTCTCGACCGACGTGACCCAGGTGAGCGGCACCGTGTCGGGGTCGTGCGGCGGGGTCGCGCCGCAGAAGTCGCAGACGGCCATCCGACGACAGTAGTGCCCGGAGACCCCGTAGTGGGAGTCTCCGAGCACTACCTCTCGATGGTCATTGCGCTTGTGTCAGATCACCGCTTGGGTCAGATCACAGCGCACGGGCGAGCAGCAGGCGAGCCTGTTGCGACGCGCGCTCGGCCTTGCGGGCCAGACGCTGAGCGTGGCTCAGCTGATAGCTGCGTCGCAGCTCGCGCGCCTCGGAGAGGCGCGCGTCCATATGGGCTCGGGCCAGGTCTTCGTGCATGAGATACATCTTGGTGCTCCTGTTCGAGATGGTGACGCTGGTGGTCAACGTGACTCCTGGTTGGATGGTGTGTTCGGTCGTGGACGTCGGACGGTCAGGCTGGTCATGCGGCTACCTCGCTCTTGCGGGGTCTGCCTCGTGGCCGTTTGCGGGCGACGACAGCTCCTGATACGAGAAGCTGTCCTCCCCAAACGCCCCAGGGCTCCTGTCGTTCCAGGGCTCCTGCGAGGCATTCTGCAAGGACCGGGCAGGTCTGGCACAGCGCTTTGGCTCGCTCGACGTCCGCGGGGGACTCCGCGAAGAAGAGCTCCGGGTCGTTCGACCGACACGGCAGGCTCTGTGCGTCCGTGAGGTCCGTTGCCGCGAGGGCGTCGAGGACGCTGAGTGTCATGTTGTTCACCTCCCTTGATCTTCCGTTGTTGTCCGATAACGAAAAAAGCCGCGGATCCCGGTCTGGGAGTCCGCGGCTTGGAGGTGCCGGTCAGGTTTGTCACCTGCTAGACCGGTGGGCTCCAAGCACGGACGCCCTCGGCGCCCTTGAAGGATGCGTGCACTGTCGAGAAGAGCTCGAAAGACACGTCTCCCGCGATGCGACGACCCTCGGTGAACGCTGCCGAGACGGTCCCTGTGCAGAGGACAGGCGTGCGGAAGCGCGCGGCCGGAGCCGTCGTGTCGCTGAGGATGTTCATGTACATGTGCCTGCCCTCCTTTCATGAGGATCGTGTCCGACGTGGTGTCCGGAAGTTGAGTTGTGGGTGTGGGGCTTCCCCCGCGAACCGAAACACTACGCCCCCCTCCGCGGGCGTGGCAATGCAATTAACGGCGAGGTTGCAGAAACGTTGCAGAACTTTCGGCGAAAAGCTCCGGTGGCCCGTCGTTCGACCCGTTTCCACACAGTGCGAGCACGTCGTCGCCGTACTTGTCGAGCTTCCCGGTGCCGATTCCCGGTACGGCGACCAGACCTGCCTCGTCGACCGGCCGCAGCTCCGCCAGGGCCGTCAGGGTGGCGTCGGTGAACACACAGTATGCGGGCACCTTCTCCTCCGCCGCACGCTCTTTTCGCCACGCGCGCAAGGCTTCGTAGAGATCCTCGTCGTAGCTGCTCGGACAGTCGGCGCAACGGCCGAGCTTGCGTTCGCGCGGGTCGGTGAGTGGCCGCTCGCAGACTCTGCAGGTCGCCACCTTGGTCGCCTTGCGGCCGCCTCGACGCCCGGCCGGCGCCGTTGCGCCGGGCGCTTCGGGCAGCCCGAGCCCGTCGAAGAACCGGCTCGGTCCCCGGCGTCCGCGTCCCCCGGGGCTGCGCGCCGCGGCCCAGGACACGTGCAGGTGGTCGCGGGCGCGGGTCATGCCGACGTAAAGCAGCCGGCGCTCCTCCGCGACCTGCTCGGCGGTCTCGGCGTAGACGATGGGCATGGCGCCCTCGTGCATGCCTGCGAGGTAGACGTGGCTCCACTCGAGCCCCTTGGCGGCATGCAGTGTCGTCAGCGTGACGCCGTCGGCGACCGGGGCATGCTGCGCTTCCGCCCGGCGCTGCAGCTCGGCGACGAAGCCCACCAGGTCGCGGTCGGGATGGTCGGCCGCGTGGTCGGCGGCCATGGCGACGATCGCCTGCATGGACTCCCACCGGTCGCGGACATTGCCTCGACCGCGTGGCGGCTCCGACGTCCACCCCATCGACGTGAGCACGTCGGTGACGTCCCGGACGAGCTCGCCGGTGGTCTCCGCCTCGGTCCGGGCCACACCACGCAGCAGGGCCACGGCCTGGCGCACCTCGGCTCGGTCGAAGAACCGGTCGCTCCCTCGCACGACGAACGGCACGGACCGCTCGGCCAGCGCCTCCTCGAAGCTCTCGGACTGCGCGTTGATGCGGAAGAGCACGGCCATGTCGCGAGGGTCGGCGCCTGCCGCGACGGCCGTCGCGATATCGGCGGCCACCGAGGTCGCCTCGGCCACCTCGTCCGGGCACCCACTGAAGGCGACCGGGGTCCCCGCGGGCCGGGTGGCCCGAAGGGTCACGGCGGCCGTCGTCGCGGTTGCCGAGGCTGGACGGTTGGCCGAGCCGGGGCCGCCAGGTGAGGCCATCGCCTCCCTCATCACCGCGTTCGCCGCCTCGACCACCTCGGGCGTCGACCGGTAGTTGCGGTGCAGGGTGACCGAGCTGGTGTCCGGATAGCGACGCGGGAAGTCGAGCAGGTAGTCGGCCGAGGCTCCGGCGAACGAGTAGATCGTCTGGGCCGGGTCGCCCACCACGCACACCTGGTCGCGGCCGCCGAGCCAGAGGTCGAGCAGCCGGCTCTGGAGCGGGCTGACGTCTTGGAACTCGTCGACCACGAACCAGTTGTACTGCCGGCGTACGGCGGCTGCCACCCGCTCGTCCTCCGCGAGCAGAGCGGCTGCGCACAGCAGGACGTCCTCCATGTCGATGCGGTTCCGATCGCGGCGGACGTCCTCATAGCTCGCGAAGACCTTGGCGACGGTCGCCGCATCGTAGGCCGCGAGCCCGCGGTGGGAGGCGGCGGCGACCCGGACGTAGTCGTCGGGTCGGACGTTGGACACCTTCGCCCACTCGACCTCGCCCGCGAGGTCGCGCAGGTCGGGCTGGCTCGCCTTGAGCCGACAGCGGGAGACCGCCTCCGCCAGCAAGGGGACCTTGGACGCCGCGATGTCGGGAAGCTGGCCGCCATAGACCTGC
This sequence comes from uncultured Actinomycetota bacterium, assembly GCA_963820035.1. Lineage (GTDB taxonomy): Bacteria > Actinomycetota > Actinomycetes > Propionibacteriales > Nocardioidaceae > JAWWPG01. The sequence goes on from CAWFYK010000003.1 coordinate 409,111, forward strand.
GGCCAGAAGTAGCGGGCCTGGCGCAGCGCCGCCGAGTGGAAGGTGCGGGCCTGCACCCCCGCTGCCCCGAGCCCGGCCAGCCGAACGCGCATCTCGCCGGCGGCGCGGGTGGTGAACGTCACCGCGAGCACCTGCGTCGGCTCCATCACCCCCGTCGCGATGCCGTAGGCGAGCCGGTGGGTGATGGCACGCGTCTTGCCGGTGCCTGCCCCGGCGAGCACCCGGACCGGGCCGTCCAGCGAGGTGGCCACCTCGCGTTGCTCGGGGTCGAGCCCGGCGAGAAGGTGCTCAGCCGCTGGCACCAGGTGACTCCTTCGGTCGGGAAGGCAACGTCACAGTCCGGCGTTGCACTCGCAGTAAGAGTAAACGCCGGAAGGGACAGCACTTGATGTCTGCTCAGTTCACGATGTACTCGACCCCGTGGTGTGGCTACTGCCATCGGCTCAAGCGGCAGCTCAACGCCGAGGGGATCACCTTCGACGAGGTGGACATCGAGGAGCACCCGGAGGCGGCGACGCTGGTCGAGGCTGCCAACGGAGGCAACCAGACCGTCCCGACGCTCGTTTTCGGTGACGGCAGCGCGCTGACCAACCCGAGCCTCGCCCAGGTGAAGGAGAAGCTCTCCGTCGGCTGCCCGGGCTGACGCCGCCCCCTTGCGCGGGCCGACCCACGAGGGAATCCCTGCGAGGGCTCAGCGCGTGGTTTGCGGCCCGACGGGCAACGGGCCGCCGTACCAGCTCTGGAGCAGGGCTCCGGAGATCGAGATGGTGGTCGGGATGACCAGCTCGCCGGACTCTATCTCCCGTTTCATCTCGTCGCGCGTGAACCACCGCGCCTTGGTGATCTCGACGCCGTCCACGGCAATGGTCGTGACGGCCGCGTGCGCCGTGAATCCGAGCATCAACGACGAGGGGAACGGCCAAGGCTGGCTGCCCAGGTAGGTGACCAGGTCCACCACGACCCCCGTCTCCTCGGCGACCTCTCGGATCACGGCGTCCTCGAGAGTCTCGCCGGGCTCGACGAAGCCTGCGAGCGTCGAGTACCAGGTGGCGTCGCGGGCCGCATTGTGGCCCAACAGGCATCGGTCGTCGTCGTCGACGACGAGCATGATCACCGCCGGGTCGGTGCGTGGGAAGTGTTGGGCGGAGCATGCCGGGCAGCGCCTCGACGCCCCCGCCTGCTGCACCTCGGTCTCGGCCCCGCACACCGCACACCTGGCGTGGCGGGAGTGCCACTCGGCAAGCGCAATGGCATGGACGGCAAGCGACCCGTCGAGGCCCGGCAGGGAGGTCGCGACCTGGCGCAGCCCACGGAAGACGGAACCGCGAATGGATCCGTTGCCGTCGTCGTCCTTGCCCGGCGCGACCGCGTCGGCATCCGCATCAGTCGCCTCGATCACGAGGAAGTAGACCACCCCGCCCGCCGCCCCCAGCAACATCCTCTCCCCCGACGGCGCCTCATCGGTGGGCACGGTGGCCAGCCGGGTCCCGGCGGCCTCGGTCGCCAGTCGGAGGTCCCGGACGACGGCCACTCGGGTCGTGGGGTCCGCCCAGGCTTCCTCGAGAAATATCGCATCACCTCGCAGGTCAGCCAGGCGGTCGTGGGCGGAGTGCTGGAACGCGAACTCAGGCAGCAGGTCAACGGTCACCGTCCGACCTTACTGGTCACGGCCTCTGGCAGGATCGGCCGTCATGAGCACTCATATCGCCGCCCGGCCCGGGGAGGTCGCGCCGCGGATCCTGCTCCCCGGCGACCCGTTGCGGGCTCGCTGGATCGCCGAGACCTACCTCACCGATCCGGTCTGCTACACGAGCATCCGCAACATGCTCGGTTACACCGGCAGCTACCAGGGCGAGCGCATCTCCGTGCAGGGCACCGGGATGGGGCAGCCCTCGCTCGCGATCTACGCCAACGAGCTGATCCGCGAGTACGGCGTCCACCAGCTCGTCAGGGTCGGGTCGTGCGGCGCTCTCACCGACCAGCTCGCGCTGCGTGACGTCGTCCTGGCGATGAGCGCGTCGACGGACTCCTCGATGAACACCCTGCGCTTCTCTGGATTGCACTACGCCGCCACGGCTGACTTCGAGCTGCTCCGAGCCGCTCACCTCGTCGCGGCGGCACGCAACGAACGAGTCACCGTCAGCCAGGTGTTCTCCTCCGATGTGTTCTACCCGGACCGCCCGGAGCTGCTCGATGCGCTTACCGAGTACGGCGTCACGGCGGTCGAGATGGAATGTCACGCGCTCTACACCCTGGCGGCGAAGTACGGCCGGCAGGCACTGACCGTCTGCACCGTGTCGGACCACGTGCGTACGGGCGAGCAGACGTCGGCCGAGGAACGCGAGCGGACGTTCGGTCCGATGGTCGAGATCGCCCTCGGCGCCATGCTGGCCACCCCGTTCCCCGGGTGAGCTGACTCGTCGGCCGACCCCCGCATCCGCATTCGTCCGCCCCAGCGCGCAGACTTTCATCCTGAGCCGCCCGGACGAATCCCGGCCTGTCCTGGTTCGGCAGAAGTCTCCCGGCACCGGGTGCCGTCAGCTTTGGGCTGCGCCGGTGATCAGACGCTCCAACTCGGCGCGTCCCGGCAGGTCGGGGAAGCTGACGACCTCGCCGGTGCGGACGTAGTAGAAGCTTGCGGTGACTCGCTCGACATCGATCCCCATGAGCTCCGCCCAGGCCAGCCGGTAGGTCGCCAGCTGGAGGGGGTCGGCGGTCTGGCGCTTGCTGGTCTTCCAGTCGACCACATCGAAGCCGTCGGGTGAGGCGTAGACCGCGTCGATCCGGCCGCGCACGACCTGCCCGGCGAGCACCAGCGCGAACGGCGCCTCGACCTGGACCGGTGGTCGGTCTGCAAAAGGTCCGGCCTGGAACGCCTCGATCAGCTCGCGCAGCTCGACGTCGCCGGGGATGTCGAGATCGGCCCGGCCGGGCAGCTCGTCAGGGTCGAGCAGGAGCGGCCGTCCGACATGGGTCTCGACCCACGCATGGAACCTGGTGCCGAACCGGGCCGCCGGCGACGGCTTGCGCGGCATCGGGCGAGCCAGGTCGCGAGCCAGGCCTGCCGGGTCGCTGCCGACCCGCAGGAGGGTCGTCGCCGAGATGGACGCTGGAAGGGTCACGACGACCTCTTCGAGAGCAGTTGCCCGCGCCTCCTCCAGGAGCGCTTCGAGCTCGAGGTCCCACTGCCGCACGGTGGCCAGCTCGTCGAGCAGCAGCCGGTCATCCGCGCTCTCGACGGCGGCCCGCCAGCCCGTGGTGCGGGCCCGCTCGACGTGGGTGGCCGCGTCGCGACGACGGGCCAGCTCGACCTCGTGGGGCTGGGCGGGCCAGCCGACGGGGGTGTCGTGTCGGTTTGCCGGGTTGGTGTCCTCCGGCCGCGGGGTCGGCGCGTCGGGCTCGACCTTCCCGCCGACGAGGTCGACCGCCTCGCGGACCTGGTCGGCGAACACCGAGGGGCCGCGCGCCCTGACCTGCTGGGGACCCCACCAATGGCACGAGACGACCAGCTCGTTGCGAGGACGGGTGAGCGCGACATAGGCGAGCCGACGCTCTTCGTCGACGGTGGCGGCGCTGCACTGTTGCGCATAGGCGGCGAGCCCGGCTGTGGACCGCTCTCCGACGGCCGGGAGGTCGGCGGCGTCTCCGCGCAGGGCGGACGGCAGCACCTGGGGCGAGACGGTCCACTTGGGTGACGACCTCGCCACGGGGAAGACCCCCTTGGCCATTCCGGGCACGAACACAACGTCCCATTCGAGTCCCTTGGCCCGATGGACCGTCAGCAGCTTGACCGAGTCCGCCTGCGTGGGCAGCGCGAGCGAGAGGCCCTGCCCATAGGCGTCCTCGGCCTCGAGGTAGGCGAGCAGCCCCGCGAGGGAGGACTCGGCGTCGGCCCCGGCGAAGGCCGAGACTGCGTCGAGGAACGTCGCCAGGTTGTGCCGCCTGGCGGCGGCGACCGGCGAGGTGGATGACGCCAGCTCGACCTCGAGTCCGGTGACGTCGATGACCCGGCGGACCAGGTCGAGCAAGGGCTCCCCGACGTAGCGTCGGAGGCCGTCGAGTTCACGGGCGAGCAGCCGGAACCTGTCCCTGGCCTCCGGAGAATAGGGCAGCCCGCCTGGGTCGCCGAGCGCCTCGACAAGCGAGACGAGGTCGGCCGGGTCGACGCCTGACACCGCCTCGACCAGGGCGTGCTGCACATCGAGCTCCCCCGTGCTGGTCTCGGCCTCGACCGGCGGACTGTCGTCGGAGAACCTCGCGAGGCCTCTGGCCCGGCTGCCCAGCAGAGCCAAGTCACGAGCGCCGATCGCCCACCGCGGTCCAGCAAGGAGCGCCAACACGGCTGGGTTTGCGGTCACATCGCTCAGCACCTCCAGGGTGCTCACGACCTCGATCACCTCGGGCATGTGCAGCAGGCCGGAGAGCCCGACCACCTCGACGGGCACCTGGGCCGCCACCAGAGCATCGTGGATGTCGGCCACACTCTTGTTGTCGCGCGCGAGTACGGCGATCTCCGACCAGGGGGTAGCAGTCTCCTCGTGGACCCGAGGAACGTCGGAAGCCAGGAAGTCGAGCTCGTCCTGGTAAGTCTCCAGGACGGCCAGCCGAACCTCTCCTTCTGCGGCGGCGGGCGGCGCCTCCAGCGGCTCGGCGCCGGGGAACGCGTCGTAGAGGGGCCTCGCCACCAGATTGGCGGTGTCGAGGATCTGTCGCCGAGATCGGCGGTTGACGCTGAGCGGGAACAGCCTGGCATCCGGCGGCTCGCCACTCCCGCCGGGCGCTCGCCGGAACTGAGCGGGGAACTGGCCGATGTTTCCGACCGACGCTCCGCGCCACCCGTAGATGGCTTGGCAGGGATCCCCAACGGCCGTGACTGGGTGCCCGAGTCCGGTCCCGTCGACGCTGTCGGAGAACAGGGCTCGCAACAGCCTGGCCTGTGCGACCGACGTGTCTTGGTATTCGTCGAGGAGAACGAGGGAGTAGCGCTCACGCTCGAGCCTCCCAACCTCCGGACGCGCCTCGGCCAGCCGTGCTGCTCGGGCCAGCTGGTCGGAGAAGTCCATAACTCCTCGTTCGGACTTGATGCGGCGGTAGCGCTCGACGAAGGCGAGAAGCTCGGAGCGCTTGTCGAACGCGCGGAGGAGATCCCTGACCGCGTTGGTCGGCTTGACGTCCGCCCACAAGGGCGCCTCGCGACGCTGCAGGTCGCGAACGTCGTCGGGCTCGACGAGATGCTCCGAGAGCTCGGCGTCGAGGGCCAGCAACCCGGTGACGGCGGTTGGCAGCCAGGTCGACAGGTGGTCGACGGCTCCCTCGAAACGGCGGACCGCGAGCGCCGCGAGCTGGAACCTCGTCGCGTCGCTGACCACCCGGGTGTCGGGCTCGAAGCCGATGCGAAGTCCGTGCTCGGTGAGGAGCCGGGCAGCATAGGCGTGGTAGGTCAGCACGGTCGGCTCCGCGGCCTCCTCGTCCGGGTCACGGTCGCGGTCCTCGGCCTCCGCCGGGGCGGCCAGCAGACCGGCCTGGCCCAGGAAGTCACGCACCCGTCGGGAGAGCTCGGCCGCCGCCTTGGTCGTGAACGTCAGCCCCAGCACCTGATGGGCCGCCACCTGTCCGGTCCCGACCAACCAGACCACGCGCGCGGCCATCACGGTCGTCTTGCCGGTGCCGGCACCTGCGACGACCAGGCCGGGCGCGAGCGGAGCGGTGATGGCCGCGAGCTGCTGGCTGCTGAACGGGATGCCCATCACCCGACAGAGGTCGGCAGGCTCGGCAATGACCGGCCTCACGACAGGACCGTCCCGGACCGGATCTGTGCCGGGCACATCGACCGGAAGTCGCAGAACTGGCAGTGGCCGCCCAGCATCGCGTCGAACCGCTCAGCCCGCACCGCCTCGGCCGCGGAGAGGAGCTGGACCTCCACCGGCCTCCGACCGGACTCGTCCGGGTCCTGCGGGGCCTGCGACTGCACTTTGGGCATCCCGCCGCTGTCAACCCGAAGCTGGACCAGCTCGGCGCCACCGGAGCGTGCGTGCGCCCCCGCGTAGTCGGCGAACGCGCCGCGATCGGCGGCCAGCTGGTAGAGCCCTAGCTGGGGGTTGTCGGCCAGCGACGCACCGCTCGGCGGATTCTTGCTGGTCTTGTAGTCGACCACGCGGAGATCCCCCGACGTGTCACGCTCGAGCCTGTCGACGCGTCCCCGGAGCCGAACCCCCTCGACTCCCTCGAGGGGGACCGTGACGTCGAAGTCGGCCTCGGTCGCGAGCACCTCACGCTCGGGCCTGGCCCGGTGCCAGGCGAGCAGCCGGTCGACCGCTGCGGCGGCCTCGGTGCGCTCGCGGTCAGCGATCCACGGACTGTCGAACTGGAGGCCACCCCACACCGAGTCGAGCAGGGCCACCAGCGACTCACGGGTGACGCCCTCGGTCTTGACGAGATGGTCGGCCAGCACGTGGAGCACGTTGCCGAATCCCATCGCGCTCGACCGTGCCGCCTCGCCCGCCGCCTCCCGGGAGAGGAACCACCGCAGCGGGCACTCGAGAAGCCCCCCGAGAGCGCTGCCCGACAGGGCGAGCGGCTGGTCGGCTGGGCGGACCGGCGACTCGCTCGTCGTACGGTCTCGAAGTCCCCACCAGTCGGCGGGATCGGCAGCGGGAGCCAGCAACCGGCCGCCGGCTCGCTCGTCTGCAAGCCGGGCCAGCCGCGCGGCGGCGGCGAGCCGGAGGCCCTCGGACTGGGTCGGATCGGCCGCGACCCGGCGCAGGGATGCGACCAGACCGGGTAGTGACATCGGACGTTCGGGGCGCCCGACGACGCTGGTCGGGTGGACACCGAGGACGTCGAGCAGCCGGGACGGTTGGTCGCCGTCCTGCTCGGGTGCCGCCACCGCCGTGACGACCAGGCGCTCGCGGGCGCGGGTCGCGGCGACATAGAACAGGCGTCGCTCCTCGGCCAGCATCGCAGCGATGCTCGCCGGTTCGACGAGTCCGTGATCGCCGAGACGGTCGGCCTGAAGCAGCGAGCCGCGACGCCGAAGATCCGGCCAGCTCCCTTCCTGCACCCCCGCGACGACCACCACACGCCACTCCAGACCCTTGGACCGGTGGGCGGTCAGCAACCGCACGGCCTCTCCGGAGACGCCGACGTCTGCGCGAGCGTCAGCCGGGATCTGCTGTGCCTGGATCTCGTCGAGAAAGGCGGCGACCGAGGTGTGCTGCTGCTTCTCCTCTGCCCGGGCGGCCACCTCGAACAGTGCGCAGATCGAGTCGAGATCGCGGTTGGCCGCCCGCGCCGCCGCATCACTTCCCTCCACTGCCGCGCGCAGCCGACGGGGCCAGCGAGTGCCCTGCCAGAGCGACCAGAGCGCCTGCTCGGCCGGCTCGTCACCTGCCAGCTGGGCGTGCACCGTGGCGAGGAGCTCGCCCAGCCGGCGAACGGCGACCGCCCCGGGATCGGTGCTGTCGGCAAGCAGCGCGGGACTGACAAGAGCCTGCCGAATGAGCTCCGCCGAGGGCGCCGGGGTCTCCTCGCCGTCGAGCCGGGCACGGCGGCGGAGCCGGCGACCCAACCGGCGGAGCGAGGCTGCGTCGACGTCGGCGAGTGGGGAGGTCACCAGCTGGTGGGCCGTCTCGACAGACATGGCCTCCGGGTCGAGGCACGCGGACAGCGCACTCAGCAACGGCTGGACGGCCGGCTCCGCCCGCAGCGGCACCTCGTCACCGGCGACCTCGACGGGAACCCCAGCGCCCACCAGGGACCGTCGCAGGCCGGGGATCGCCAGCACCCCGGAGCGGACCAGCACCGCGATCTGCGACCAGGGAACGCCGTCCTCGAGGTGCGACCGGCGTACGAGGTCGGCGATGTGGTCCGCCTCGGCGCCGCTGGAGGAGTAGGTGGCGACCTCGACCCGGCCGGGGCCGAAGGGGCTCTCGGCCGCGACGGGGGTGCGAAACCGCCGGAACGTGTCGAGGTCGATCGCCCCGCTCACCCCGATCCCGGAGGCGATCCGCCGCGAGGCGACGAGCAGCCTGCTGCCGAACCGGCGGGTCGTCTGCAAGGCGATCACGCGGGCCGGCGAGCCGTCTGACCGTGGGAAGGCGGCCGGGAAGTCGAGGATCCCCCGGACGTCGGCACCACGGAACGCGTAGATGCTTTGGTCGGGATCTCCCACCACCACGAGGTCACGGCCGTCGCCCGCGAGTGCCCGGAGGAGGCGGACCTGCCCAGGGTCGGTGTCCTGGTATTCGTCGACGAAGACGGCGGCGAACCTGGCGCGCAGATCGGCTTGGACGTCGCTCGACTCCGCGAGCAGGACGGCCCGGTGGATCAGCTCGGAGTAGTCGAGGGCGCCCTCGAAGTCGAGCACGGTGAGGTATTCCTCCATGAACACGCCCGCCGCGACCCACTCCGGACGAGACGCCTCTCGGCCGAGCCGGGACAGGTCGTCAGGCGCCAACCCGAGCTCGCGGGCGCGGCTCAGCACCGCATGGACCTCGCGGGCGAAGCCCCGGGTGGACAGCGCAGCGTCGAGGCTCTCCGGCCAGTCGACGGTGCCCACGTCGCGGGAATGGCGGAGCAGCTCACGCAACCGGACGTCCTGCTCCGGAGAGCTGAGCAGCCGCAGCGGTTCGGCATAGAGCTCGGGTGACTGACAGCTGCGCAGCAGGCCGTAGCAGAACGAGTGGAACGTCGAGCTCATCGGCGTCGACGTCGTGCGACGCAGCCGCGCGGTCACCTTGTCGCGCAGCTCGTCGGCCGCCCGCCGGCTGAACGTCAGCACGAGCACCTGCTCCGGGTCTAGACCCCGGTTGTCGATCCGGTCGACCACGGCCTCGACCAGGGTGGTCGTCTTGCCGGTGCCAGGTCCGGCGAGCACCAGCAACGGGCCGCCGTCATGATCGACGACGGCCCGCTGGTGTTGGTCGAGGACCGGCGCGTCCGCCACCGCTCGCTCACTGCGCTCGAGACGGTAGGTGACGGCCATGACAGCTATTGCATCATCGGCGACCGACATCGCCGAGGGGCTCGCCGAGAGGGCTGGCCCCGAGGAGTCGTCGTACGGCGCCGCGTGCGCCCACGGCGTCGTCAAGGAGCTCGAGACTCTCCGCGCGGGTGAGCCGACGGCGGTTTTCGTCAGCCAGCCCGGCTGGCGGCTCGGCCGGAGGCTCGGCGACCGGCTTCTCGGCGGGCTGAGCGGCCCGGGTGGGTCCTGACGTCCATGGTGCCTCCTGAGCCGTGGATCGCTTCGTGCGCCGGATGGCGGTCACCGGCTGGTCAGGGTGTCTGCGGATCCCAGAGACAGCTGGCCAGGTCGACCTTCAGGGTGCTCGCCTCGCGCAGGGAGCCGCGTAGTGGCGTCGACTCCTCGCGGTAGTGGCCGAGTGCGTCGCGCTGGTGGGATTCCGGCAGGCTTCCATCGGCACGAACGACCCGCCACCACGGCACCGGGGCGCCATAGAGGGCCATCACCCGGCCGATCCCTCGCGCTCCGCCACGGCCGACCGCCTCGGCGATCAGGCCGTAGGTCGTGGCGCGGCCCTCCGGCACTCGTTCGACGATGGAGAGGACGGCCTCGACGTACGCCTCATGGTCCGCCACCGGGCAAGCATCGCGCACGGCTGCCGGACGAGCCACCGGAAATGCGCCATCGCAGGCCGAGCCGACGGCCCCGGTGCCAGAGCGACGGGCGCGCGTCTACCCTCGTGACGTCCCTTCGACCCGAAGCGAGCCATCGTGACCAACCCTGTCTACCTCCTGGACGCTCTGCGCACGCCGTTCGGCAGGTACGGCGGCGGGCTGGCCGACATCCGTCCGGACGACCTCGCCGCCACCGTGCTCCGCGCTCTCATCGACCGCAACCCCGGCCTCGACCCGGCTCGGGTCGACGACGTGTGGTTCGGTGACGCGAACGCGGCCGGGGAGGACAACCGCAACGTGGCCCGGATGGCCGTGCTGCTCGCCGGCTGGCCGACGTCCGTTCCCGCCAGCACGGTGAACCGGCTCTGCGGATCGGGCCTCGAAGCACTCTTCGGGGCTTCTCGGGCGGTGGCGGTCGGTGACGCGTCACTCGCGGTGGCGGGAGGCGTCGAGTCGATGACCCGGGCGCCGTGGGTCGTGCTCAAGCCTTCGACGGCGTACCCGCGAGGACACGAGACAATGCACTCCACGACGCTCGGTTGGCGCATGACGAACCCCAGGATGCCGTCGCCGTGGACGATCGCGTTGGGCGAGAGCGCCGAGATCCTCGCCGAGCGTTACGGGATCAGCCGCGAGTCACAGGACGAGTTCGCGGTCGCCAGCCACCTGAAGGCGGCCAAAGCCTGGGACAACGGCGTCTACGACGACGAGGTCGTGCGGGTCGACGGAGCCGCGCTCGTCCGCGACGAGGGGATCCGGCCCGACTCCTCGATCGCGGCGCTGGCTCGGCTGAAGCCGGTGTTCCGGGCGGATGGCACGGTGACCGCGGGCAACGCCTCGCCGCTGAACGACGGAGCCGCAGCTCTGCTCATCGGTGACGAGACCGGGTTGGCGGCGGTGGGCGGCGAGCCGCTGGCCCGGGTGGTGTCTCGTGCTGCGAGCGGGGTCGACCCCGACGTCTTCGGCATCGGTCCGGTGCAGGCAGCGCGGGACGCTCTCACCCGGGCGGGCATCGGGTGGTCGGACCTGGCGGCCGTCGAGCTCAACGAGGCGTTCGCCTCCCAGTCACTCGCGTGTCTTGCCGAGTGGCCGGACCTCGACCCCAACCTGGTCAACGTCAACGGCGGCGCGATCGCTCTCGGCCATCCCCTCGGGGCATCCGGCGCGCGGATCGTGACGACGCTGGCGCGCGAGCTCCGCCGCCGGGGTGGGGGCTACGGGCTGGCCGCCATCTGCATCGGAGTCGGCCAGGGCCTCGCCGTCGTCCTGCATGCCTGACAATGCTTGGATCCCCGCGGATCCTACCGACCTGTTGACCTCGATGCAGCACTCGACGACGTCGCGTCCAGGCTCGGACCGGCGTCTGCCGGCGTCGCGTTAGGGTGTCCCGCATGGATCCCCAGCCTGAGCCGTCGGAGCCGGCGCCCGGAAGAGCCGGCGGTGCCACTCGGGTAGCCGTCATGACCATGGCCCGCGATGAGGCCGACATGCTCCCGCGCTGGCTCCGTTACTACGGTCGGCAGGTCGGCACCGACAACCTGATCGTGATCGACGACGGTACGACGGACGGCTCCACCGACCAGCTTCCCTGCCAGGTCTACCGGATGCCGGCTCCGCCGTGGAAGGCAAGCTGGATGCAGACCAGGGTCGAGCTGGTCAACGGGTTCAGCAGAGGGTTGCTCGCTTTGTACGACGTGATGATCTTCACCGACGTCGACGAGTTCCTGGTGCCAGACCCTCTGAAGCACGACGACCTGGTTGCGTTCATCGACGCCCGTGCTGACCGGGAGGTGCTCGCACCGGTGGCGGTCAACCTGGTTCACCATCCAGGGGTCGAGGGGCCATTGGACGAGGGACGGCCGCTATTGGCGCAGCGCCGTTTCGTGAAATGGGCCCCGGGCATGTGCAAGCCCCTCATCAAGCGCGTTCCGGCGCCGTGGATGCAGGGCTTCCACGGGATCCGCTCGCCCTATGAGGTCGACCCTGAGCTGATGCTCATCCACGCGAAGTTCTACGACCGGGAGGCGCTCTACCACGTTGCCGAGCGCCGTCACGAGCTCCTGGTCAAGGAAGGTCGAGGCGGCCCACGGAGTAGTTGGTCAGTGGGTCCCAAGGAGATGCAGGAGCAGCTGACCGCGTGGGTCGGCGATGAGAACCCGGACACGCTGCCGGAGTTCTCGCCGGACGAAGTCGACCTGGCCGGTGCCGTGAACCAGCTGAAGAACGGGTTCTTCCGGGCCGCGGGCCGGCAGATCGAGGCGATGGCCAGCAACCCTCTGCGGGTGCTGCCGGTCCGCTTCCGTGGAGCCTTCTAGATGCAGGAATCGCAAGCACAGTGAAGATTCGATTCCTGATGCACCAGGTCGACGGACTGGGTGGTGGCGTCCTCACGGTGGTGCGAAACCTCGCTGAGGAGCTCGCGACCCGACACGACGTGGAGCTCATCAGCGTCCTTCGGCGCGCAGATGACCCCTACCACCGGCTGCCTGACGGCGTGAAGGTGCGCATGCTCGCTGACGTCCGTCCGTCGCGCGGCCGCGGCCCTCGAGAGCAGCTCAAACAGGTGGCCATCCGACGGCCGAGCCGACTGATTCCACCTGCGGAGCCGCACCACCGCTTCTACAGCCTCTACTCCGATCTGCAGCTGCGTCGCTACCTCCGGTCGGTGAAGGACGGCGTCGTGGTCGGGATGCAGCCGGGCGTCAACATCGCAGTCGCCAAGCTGGCCCGCAGGTCGGTTGTCCGGATCGGGCAGGATCATCGTCCCTTCGTCGTCCGGAGGGGCAAGCTGTTGGAGCCTTTCCAGGAGTCGCTGCCCCGGCTCGACATGTTCCTCACCCTCACCACGACGGATGCGCGCCATTACCGCAAGGTCTTCAAGGGCTCACCGAAGGTGCAGGTGATGCCCAACGCGACGCCCCTGTACGCCGGCCCGCCGTCGGACAACTCTCAGAAGGTCGTGACTGCTGCCGGGCATCTCAAGATGGGCAAGGGATTCGACCGCCTTATCGAGGCGTGGGCTCTGGTTCATCAGCAACACCCCGACTGGGAGCTGCGCATCTTCGGGAAGGGTCGACGCGAGGGGGAGCTCGCAGCATTGATCACCGAGCGCGGGCTCCAAGGCTCGGTGCGACTGATGGGCTACTCCAAGACGCTGTTCAAGGAGATGGCCAGCTCGTCGATCTTCGTCCTGAGCTCGCGGGTCGAGGGCTACGGAATGGTGCTTGTGGAGGCGATGGCGTGCGGAGTTCCCGTCATTAGCTTCGACTGCCCGTCTGGCCCGCGTGACATCATCACGGACGGCAAGGACGGCTTCCTGGTGCCTAACGGTGACATCGAGGGGATGGCCGACGCCATCAACCGGATGATCGATCTCGGCCCCGAACGCGCCGTGATGGGAGCGGCAGCCTTGGAGACCGCCCGCTCGCGGAGCCAACCCGAGATCGCCCGGCGGTGGGAACGGCTCTTCGAGGAGCTGGCCAGCTCCAAGTGAAACGCTGACCGGCCCCGGGCAATGACGTGTGCCACCCTCGCGAGCGTGGGCGGCGCCGCGGTCTCGACGCACGAATCAGCGGGGCCTAGCCAGGCGTCGCTTCACCTGCGTAATCGTCGATCTGCCTCGTGCAGTCAAGCGCTCGACCCGACGTCGGACACCATGATGAGCAGGGTTTCCCATCTCCGGCTCCTGCCCACGTGCCGGCTTCAGCTGGTGGCGTAGCTGCTTCACCTGATCACGCAGCCGCGCGTTGTTCTGGTATTGCACGACGGCGAGAGAGACGAGTGCGTCGACGCAGACGTCCAGCATCTCCGAATCGCTCACCGCATGCGGCTCCCGCCCCTCGAGAGCCTTGCCAGGGAGAAGGTCTGCAAGGTCGCCGACGATATCGAGGTCTTGTTCCCTGAGCTCGTCGACCAGCCGGTCGGCCCTCCCCCGAATCCACTCCTCTACTTGTGGCGTGACCGTGATCGTCGCCTCGCTCCCCCGCCGCGGCGCGAGGATTCGTTGGGCGAGCTGCCGATGGAGTACCCGCTGATATTCCTCGTAGCTGACCCGCTGTGCGATCGCCGCGAGATTCACCCGGTGCATCAGCGCGGCTGAGACCACGCCGAGCGACTCGTTCGCACGCTCCGGGGGTTCGAACGTCGTCCCGTCGAGCTCGATGACCGAGCAGAATCGCTGCCACAGCAGACCGGGATCGGCCTCTTTCGGGGGAACCGTGACGAGATGGATCCGCTCCCAACCCACCTGCTCGGCCCACTTCGTGAGGATGCGAGGAATATCCTGTTGGTTCCAGAATCGATGTTCGGCCGGTCCTTCCTTCTCCTCGACCATCTCCTCGACGAACTGACCCCAGCTCCACGGACGGCGGTTCTTGGTCATCTCCTGCCACTGGGCCACGAATGACCGCAGCAGGTCGCGCGCCGTACAGATCACCTCGACCCTGTCGCGGCCGAAGCTGTTCACGGCGTAGGCGACCTGTTCCGGGGCCAGGCCAGCGAGCCACTCCATGGAGATCAGCACCCGTGGTCCCGACCACGCGCGTGCCTCGCGAACGAGCGTCAGCCAGGGTCCGTCCGGCTGGAGCTCCTCACCCGGTTTCAGGGTCCTCAGCTCCCGGACGGCGCTGACGTGCGTGCCCCATCCGGGCCCGGGCCACAGCAGGCCCTGTGCTTTCGCCTGCTTGTGGTTGGCGGCCATGCGCGACTGCAGGTAGGTTGTCCCGGACTTCGGGGTACCGATGTGCAGGAAGATCGTCGGACCAGTCGCGGAGTCATGGGACGCTGTGGGTGCATCGCCCTCGTTCATGGTGTGTCCCTTGCTGTCCTCGGAGCTCGACGCTGCACGACTCCCGTCTCCGCTCCTCTTTACCCACGTCAGCTCGGGGGAAGGGAGGGGCCGGTTACGCGAGAACGCTACCGGATCCGCGTCGGGCGGGGCATTCGAATCAACGTCGCACGACCCGACGTACCAGCGAGACGGACGCGCTGTATGCCCTGCGCAGAGGTCGCGGCTCGGGGCCCCGGCTGGATGCTTCCGTCAGCTGGCGGTTCGTCCGCGCCAGCTGCGCGTTGCGTTTGCGCAGCCGCTCGAGCTCTGCGCCGCGATCCTTCGCGAGAGACACTAGGCCTTCGAGGGCCGCTTCGAGGACGCCCTCTCCGTCGGACTCGACCTCGAGTGGATCGGCGGCGCCGAACGTCGGGTCGAGGTCCGCGAGGTCGCCCACGACGGTCGCGCCCGATGCCTTGATCGCCCGCACCTGTTCGGCCGTCCGCTCCACCACCCACTCGTGGAGCTCGGGCGGCAGGCTGCGTTGCGGGTTCTCGGCGTGTTTGCGTTTCGCGAGCCCGCGCTTGGCGAGTGCCTGCTTGAACATCTCGTCGTAGGTCTTCCAGTCGAGGTCGCGGATTCGGCTGAGCTCGTTGAGCCGAAGCATCAGGTCCGCCGACTCTCGCCCCAGAGACTCGTTGCTGCCGTGGCCGCTCGCATCGAACTCGTCTCCGTCGATGCCGAGAACCTGGGAGAACCGTGTCCAGAGCTCCCCCGCAGGGGAGCCGGGTTGCGGGAGCGTGACCACGTGGACCCTGGAGGCGGGCACCGAGTCGCGCCAGATGGCGAGGATCTTCCCGAGATCCTGCTGTGACCAGAACGCGTTTCCGGCCGGGGTCGCCCGCGGATTCTCTGACGAGACGGCGCGAACGAACTCCGCCCAGGTCCACAGCTCCCTGTTCTGCAGGAACTCCTGCCAGGCGGCCGGGATCGTACGGGTCAGATCGCGCACGGTGGCGATGACCTCGACCTGCGCCGGCTCGAACGACTCGACGATGCGGCCGACCTGGTCTGAGGTGCAGCCGCCGAGCCACTCCATGGACACGACGGCGTCGCCGTTCCAGGCGGCGATCTCGTCTCTGAGCCTGTCCCACGCACCGACCGCGGCGGCCCGGGGTTCCTCGCGCGTCGGCGCAGCGCGGAGGTCACGCACGGCCAGTACCTGGTCTCGCCACGACGAGCCGGGAAAGAGCAGGTCACTGCGACGCGCAAGCCTGGCCTTGTTGCTCGAGAGGACGGCCTGGATGTATGTCGTGCCGCTCTTCGGGAGCCCGACATGGAGGAACACCTTCTTGGTCACACGGAAACCCTATCCTTGCCCCTCGACGGGGTCGGGACCCTCGGATCCAAGCGTCGGCGGCCTCGTCACCCACCCGCAGGGGCCGGCCGTGCCAAGGTGCCGGTGACGGAGCGCCGGGACGAGCGTCAGATGGGTTCGGTATGGCGGACGTGATCCCGAGTGTCGCTGAACCACAGCGCCTCGAAGGCGACGAGGCAGACCATCACCAGGGCGACGAAGCCGAGGTTGACGAGACCGGTCAGCTTGGCGACCTCGGCCCCGATGCCGATCAGGACGAGGATGCCGGCGAACACCAGCCGCTGAACGTTCCAGCTCCCGACGTCACGCCGCTTGACGGCCGACATGGCGACCAGGTAGAGCACGGCTCCGCCGTAAAGGGCGAACAGCGCGGCCCCGGAGAACTCCGCATGGTGCCCGTCAGCCGCGTCTGCCGCCTGGGTCAGCACGACCTTGGTGCCTAGCGCGAGGTAGATGATGCCGACGACGACAGGCATATGGAGGTAGGTGAACGTGTCCCTGCCGAGCCTCGTCCGGTCGTCGCCGTCGAGACTCGAGAGCGTGCGCTCCGCGACCAGCGCGACCACGTCGAAGTACGTCCACCAGAAGGTGATCGCCACCGCGATCCCGAGCACGCCGCCGACGAGCAGCGACCAGGTGATCGGCGACTCACTGATCCCTGCCCCGACGCTCACGATCGACTCGCCGATCGCCACGATCACGACGAGCTGATGGCGCTCCGCGAAGTGCCCGGGCGCGGGAAGACGCCACCCGGTCGACCCGGTGACGAAGATGCCGGCGTAGTCGGCGGCGACGGCGACACCCCACAGAGCAAGCCGCCAAGGCTCGGGGCAGAACGCCCCGACGAAGAGCAGCACCATGGCGGGCAACGTCGCGAAGAAGGCCTGCACGATCGTTCGCCGAAGTCCGCTGTCGTCGCCGGCCGCAAGGAAGTAGACCGCGAGATGCGAGAGCCGCACCACCGCATAGGCGACGACGAACACGATGGGCCCGGAGAGCCCGCCAGGCCTGTCGTCGAAGGCCTCCGGGATCGCCAGAGCCACGATGAAGAAGGCCGCCATCGCGAACATCATCGACACGCGCAGCGGCCCCTCGTCGGCCCTTGCCTGGTTGCCGAGCCACGCGTACGCAGTCCAGCCGAACCACATCAGCGCAGCGATCACGAGCCCTTCAAGCAGCCCGACGGCGGTCAGTTTGTGCGCCATGAACGTCGTGATCGAGGTGACGGCGAAGACGAAGACCAGGTCGAAGAGCAGCTCCAGCGTGGTGACCCGATGCGACTCGTCGGTCGGAGTGAACGACGACCCCCGCCGACCGTCCGCTGACCCGGCGGAGCCCATCAGCCTGCTTCGCAACCTCATGGTCGCTCTAGGTTACCCGGCGGGTCCGAGCTGGATCGCGAGCTTCGAAGGAGCAGACACTTCGCCGGGCTGGCGTCACCCCAGGCAGACCGCGCGCCCGCGAACGCATGCCCAAGAACCGGCCTGCACCATCTGGGGCCAGGCCACCAACCGGGGTGTCAGTAGGACGGCTGGGATGGGTCGATCTGGTTGACCCAGGCGGCGACTCCGCCGCCCACGTGGACCGCGTCCTGGTAGCCGGCGCCCTTGACGACCGCCAGCGCTTCCGCCGAGCGCACCCCGGTCTTGCAGTGCAGCACGACCTGCTTGTCACTCGGGAGCTTGCCGAGCGCCGACCCGTCGAGGAACTCGCCCTTGGGGATGAGCACCGAGCCCGGGATCTTGTTGATCTCGTATTCGTTGGGCTCACGGACGTCGACGAGAACGAAGTCGCGGTCGCCGTTCTCGCGCTCCTTGAGCCAGCTCTCGAGCATCGTGACGCTGATCGTCGAGTCGACGGCTGCGTCGGCAGCCTCGTCGCTGATGGCGCCGCAGAAGCTCTCGTAGTCGATGAGCTCGGTCACCGTCGGGTTGGTGCCGCAGACCGCGCAGTCGGGGTCCTTCCGGACCGACAGCGCCCGGTACTCCATGGCCAGCGCGTCGTAGATCATCAGCCGGCCCAGCAGCGGCTCGCCGATGCCGGCGAGAAGCTTGATCGCCTCCGTGACCTGGATCGATCCGATGGCGGCACACAGCACGCCGAGCACACCACCCTCGGCACAGGAGGGCACCATGCCCGGCGGCGGCGGCTCGGGATAGAGGCAGCGGTAGCACGGTCCGTGCGCGGCCCAGAAGACCGACGCCTGGCCGTCGAAACGGTAGATCGAGCCCCAGACATAGGGCTTGCCCAGCAACACCGCGGCGTCGTTGACGAGATAGCGGGTGGCGAAGTTGTCGGTGCCGTCGACGATGAGGTCGTAGTCGGCGAAGATGCGCATGACGTTGTCGTTGTCGAGGCGCTCCTCATAGACGACCACGTCAACGTAGGGGTTCACCTCGGCGACGGACTCCTTGGCGGAGACCGCTTTCGGCCGACCGATGTCGCTCTGCCCGTGGATGACCTGGCGCTGCAGGTTCGACTCGTCGACCTCGTCGAAGTCCACGACACCCAGAGTGCCGACCCCGGCTGCTGCCAGATAGAGCAGAGCCGGGCTGCCCAGGCCGCCGGCGCCGATCACCAACACCCGCGCGTTCTTGAGCCGCTTCTGACCGGTCATGCCCACGTCCGGGATGATCAGGTGACGGCTGTACCGACGTACCTCGTCGATCGTCAGCTCGGCTGCAGGCTCCACCAGTGGTGGCAGGGACACGGCGCTCTCCTCCGGCATGGGTGGTCCGCTCAGCGACGAAGCGGCTCATCTCCATGGTGCCCCGCCACTCAAGAAGCGATGCTGCCGTTCTGCCATCTGATACGGCGGCCGGCCGCGTGCGGATACTCGGCCGACCGAGAGCGCTCGGGAGAGGAGTCGGCCGGTAGCGTGGGCGCATGCCGGACTCCAAGGTGACGGTCGAGGTCGCGGGCCGGACGCTCGCGCTCTCGAACCTCGAGAAGGTGCTCTATCCCGAGACGGGGTTCACCAAGGGTGAGGTCATCGACTACTACGTCAACGTCGCTGACGTGCTGCTCCCCCACATCTGCGACCGACTCCTGACCCGGCGGAGGTGGCCGAACGGCACCGCAGACCAGCCGTTCTTCGAGAAGAACACCCCGCGGGGCACCCCCGACTTCGTGCGCACGGTCTTCATGGCCGAGCACGGCGACGACGGCGTCGACTACGTCGTCTGCAATGACCTTCCCACCCTCGTCTGGCTGGCGAACCTCGCCGCTCTCGAACTGCACGTGCCGCAGTGGCGGGTGGCCGACGACGACAGCCCGCTCCCACCCGACCTGCTGGTCTTCGATCTCGATCCGGGCCCCCCGGCCGACATCGTGGACTGCTGTGACGTCGCCCAGGCACTCCAGACCAGACTGGAGCACGACGGCCTGACGGCATATCCGAAAACCTCGGGAAACAAGGGCGCTCAGCTGATGGTCCCGATCAAGGAGGCCGGCGCCGGCCGGACGTCGGCCTACGCCAAGCAGCTGGCCGAGGATCTCGAGAAGGCCCTGCCGGACCTGGTGCTGAGCTCGATGGACAAGCGGGCACGACGCGGCAAGGTCTTCATCGACTGGAGCCAGAACAACGCGGCCAAGACCACGATCGCTCCTTACTCGCTGCGGGGGATCACCCAACCATCGGTCTCGACACCTCTGACCTGGGACGAGATGTCCGATGCCCAGTCAGCCGCCGACCTCGTCTTCACGGCGGCCGACATCCCCGATCGCATCGAGGAGCACGGCGACCTGCTGGCCGACATGGACAAGCGCCGGGCCGCAATCCCCGATGGCCCCGAGCTCGCCGCCTCGGACCGATAGCATGCCCTCGTGACCGAGGCGCTGGAACCACCCCGTGGTGGGCGGATGCCGCGTAGCGCCCGCCGAGCCCAGCTTCTCGAGTCGGCGCTGCAGGTCTTCGTGGCGCAGGGATACCACTCGGCCGCCATGGACGACATCGCCGTCAAGGCGGGTGTCTCGAAACCCGTGCTCTACCAGCATTTTCCTGGCAAGCTCGACCTCTACGTGGCGTTGCTCGACGTCGCATGCGACGAAGCGGTCGCCAACGTTCGCGAGGCACTCGCCAGTACGACGGACAACGAGCAACGGGTGGCGGCGAGTACCAAGGCCTTCTATGCCTACGTCGCCGACCCCACCGCCGCCTTCCGGCTCGTGTTCGAGTCCGACCTGACCAGTGAGCCCGCCGTACGACGACGAGTCGAGCGGGTCACCCTCCAATGCGCCGACGCGATCGCCGAGGTGATCGCCGACGACACCGGGCTGACCCCCGACGTCGCTCAGCTGCTCGCGGTCGCGCTCGTCGGCATGAACCACGTCAGCGCGCGATTCTGGCTCGAGGCCGAGCCGAATATGTCCCAGCAGCAGGCGACGGATCTCATCACCCGGCTCGCCTGGCGCGGGATCAGAGGGTTCCCACGCCACGAGTGAACCCTGCCACGAGCGCCGAACGCTTGCCCGAGGCCGTAGTCTCGAAGAGCACGGGACGGCAGGTCCGAGGCCGCCTCACCACCATCGGAAAGGACCCCACGTGGAGGTCAAGATCGGCGTGATCCATGCCAGCCGCGAGCTGACCCTCGAGACGAGCCAGTCACCCGAGGAGATCCACAAGGCGGTGGCAGAAGCGCTGAGCGGCGCGGGCGGCGTCTTCGAGCTCCACGACGACCGTGGCCGAAGCGTCCACGTCCCTGCTGAGAAGCTCGCCTACGTCGAGATCAACGGCGAGTCCCGAGGGCGCGTCGGGTTCGGACCCGGCCGCTCCTGAACCGGCCGCTCCTGAACCGGCCGCTCCTGAACCGGCCGCTCCTGAACCGGCTGGTACCAGCCGCCACGGGACGTCGACCCCCGACCTCGGCAAGCCGTCCGCCCCCGGCAACGCGCCCGGTCCACGTCGATCTGGCCGGCGCCCGAGTGACGTCGATCAGGCTTGCAGCCCGAGGGACTCCATCCGCTGGGTGTGCGTCTCGGTGAGCCGGGCGAACATCCGCGCCACCGCGGCCAGGTCCATGCCCGGCCGGTCGACGCCGCCGACGAGGAGCGCCGTCAGCGCGTCACGTTCAGCGGCGACACGCTGGGCCTGGCTGAGCGCCTCACCCATCAGCCGCCTGGCCCACAGGGCCAACCGGCCGGCGATCCGCGGGTTGTCCTCAATTGCTTTGAGGACGCGCTCGACCACGAACTCCGAGTGGCCGGTGTCGTGCAGGCTGGCCAGGATGAGATCGCGGGTGTCGACGTCGAGGTAGGCCGCGATCTCCCGGTAGAAGTCGGCGGCGAGGCCGTCCCCGACGTACGCCTTGATGAGGCTCTCGTACCAGTCCGACGGCGCTGTGTGCCGGTGGAACGAGTCGACGGGAGCGTGGAAGGGCTCCATCGCCTCGAACGGATCGGCCTCGAGCTCGACGAGGCGGTCCCGCAGCCGCTCGAAGTGGCCGAACTCGGCGGTGGCCATCGCAGCAAGTGCCACCGTGTCGGCCAACGTCGGCGCCTTGGACGCGTCCTCGACGAGCCGCTCGAACGCGCTCAGCTCGGAGTAGGCGAGACCCCCGAGCAGGTCGATGACCGCGATTCGATAAGCAGGGTCGGCGAAAGCAGAGACGGCAGCGGGCTGCGGAGCAGTTGCCGGTTCGCCCCGGTCATCGTCGGTCATACCCCGAAGACTAGTCAGCGCGGCGCGGCGGTGACAGCGACTCTCGCTGCGAGGCGACCGCCCGGGCGCGTAGGCTGGCCGTACCTGTGGTGCCCTTGAGGAGGGCCGGGCCAAGGTGGAGCCAACGCCGACGGACGACCACGGAGGTGGTCCAGATGACGTCCCAGGGAGCCGGGAAGGTGCAGCGATGACCGCCCTTTCCGCGCTGGCGAACGCCATCGAGACCGCCGTAAGAGAAGATGTCGACAATACGGCGGCCGCCCGCGTGTGCGGGGCCTGCGCCGAGGTGCTGCCTAGTGACGGGGCAGCCATGACCGTGATGGCGTCCGACGTCGGACGGGAGACCGTCTATGCCAGTGACGAGGTGATCGCCGGCTTCGAGCGCATGCAGTACACCCTGGGGGAAGGTCCGAGCCTGTCGGCCTTCACGAACGGCCGGCCGGCGTTGGTCCCCGACGTCACCCGACCCACCGTCATGATGCAGTGGCCCGGTCTCATGAGCGAGCTGGGGGACCTCCCGATCGCTTCGGTGTTCTGCTTCCCGATGAGGTTCGGTGCCATCAATGTCGGGGTCTGTGCTCTCTATCGTCGGACCCGCGGGAGCATGGATGCCAACGACCTCTCCCTCGCCCTCGGTGCTCTGGACATGACGACGCTCGCGCTGCTGCAGCTCCGGGACGGTGCCGTGACCACCTCCCTCCTGGACCGCTGGCTGGCTGCCGACGGTGGGACTCGCCGACAGGTTCATCAGGCGACCGGGATGCTGATCGCGCAGCTCGGCGTGAGCCCCGAGGAGGCGTTCGCCAGGCTCCGCGGCTACTCTTTCGCGGCCGGACGAGACATCGACCAGGTCGCGGACGACATCGTCAACCGGCGGCTCCACCTCGAACCCGATGCGAACTCGGATCTGGTGTGATGGCTGCTGCCTTCGGGGCGGAGGGCTCGTAAACTCTAAAGGACGACACGGCGAGGGGAAGGAAGATGTGATGGCTGAGACGAGTCGAGAGGGTCGGCTCATTGCCGCCTTCGTCGATGTCGCCGACACTCTGGTGACTGACTTCGATGTTTCCGACCTGCTCCACGGTCTGGTCGAGCACTGCGTGGAGCTGCTCAACGTAGCGGCCGCGGGTCTGCTGCTCAGCAACCAGCGCGGCAGCCTCCAGGTGGTGGCCTCGTCGACCGAGCGGACGCGCCTGCTCGAGCTGTTCCAGCTCGAGACCAACGCCGGACCGTGCCTCGAATGCTTCAGGTCCGGTGAGCCGGTGTCCGTGACCGACCTGATGGACGAGCATGCACGTTGGCCGGAGTTCGTCGATCGGGCGCGTGAAGACGGCTACCTCGGGGTGCACGCCGTTCCGCTCCGGCTCCGCGACGACGTCATCGGGGCCTTGAACCTGTTCACGGCGGACCCGATCCCACTCCCGGTCGACGACCAGAAGGTGGCCCAGGCGCTCGCCGACGTCGCCACGATCGGGATTCTCCAGGAGCGGGCCATCCATCAGAACGAGATGATCGTCGAACAGCTGCAGGGTGCGCTCAACAGCCGGATCGTCATCGAGCAGGCCAAGGGGCTCATCGCCGAGGCGGGTGGGCTCGACATGGACGAGGCGTTCCTCCGGCTGCGCAGGCACGCACGCAACAACGGCGCCCGGCTGGCCGATGTCGCCCGTGCCCTTGTCGACGGATCCGTGGAGAGCCAGACCATCCTGCGCGACCGGCAGCAGACGCCAACCTGACCCTGTCTTGTCCGCGCTGCCATGGTATGGCGGAGCAGGTCGCGGGGCTCGTCGAGTGAGCCGTGCCGGGCATCGGCCGGCCCTCGCGCCCCTGGGCCCTCCAGACGGGTCCGTCACGACGTGCCACCGCGAGGCGTTGATCGACGCCGGACGAACCGATATTGTTGCGTCAGCCTCATCCGGACACACAGTCGTTGCCCTAGACCTCGGTAACCTCGCAAGCGGTCCTCCCAGTCGTGGCATGCCGGCGTCGCATGCCAGCGTCGCATGCCAGCCAGAGGGCGTTGACAATGTCGAACCTGAGCGTTCCCGACGATGACTCCGCCCGCCGCCCTGACCAGGGCAAGGCCGGTTCGTCGACCCCCGCCGACCACCGGGACGCTCACGTTGCCGGGATCTTCGCCGACATTGCCCGGGCTCTCGTCGTACCGGGTTCTCTCGTGCGCACCCGCAGCCAGGTCACCGAGCTCGCGATCGATGTGATCCCCGGCTGCCACTACGCGAACATTGCGATCCCCCGTCGCGGCGACCGGTGGCAGGTGGTGGCGGCAACTCACCAGCTGGTCTCGGCGGACGACTCGGCGCGACAGCACCACGAAGGACCGATGGCCGGACTCGACAACCCGGTGATGTTCACGGTGGACGACTTCGCCACGGACACCCGGTGGCCCCGACTCGCCTCCTGGGCCACCAGGCGAGCCCTCTGGAGCATGTGTGCCATCGAGCTCGCCACTGATCGACAGGTCCTCGGCGTGCTCAACCTGTATGGCGGACGCGCGGGGGCATTCGGATCCGTTGCACAGCACCGCGCGGCCGTTTATGGAGCCCACGCTGCCCTCGCACTCGACTCGGCTGCTGTGGAGTCCCGACTCGCCGAGGCGGTCGCGACCAGGCAGACGATCGGTCAGGCGGTCGGCATCCTGATGGAGCGTCACGACGTGAGCGCGGGGTATGCCTTCGGGCTGATCGTGAAGGCTTCACACTCTCGCGACGTCAAGATCCGCGACATCGCCGTCGCGATGGTGGCCACCGGGGCAGACCCCCTGGTTGCCGATGTGACGCGCAACCCCCGGGTCACTCGTCATTCATCCCGGCCGACCATCCAGCCGCTGCCCGACGACCGTCCGGGATTCCGGATCGTCGGCGCCATCGAGGCGACCAACGCCCAGCAGTTGCAGGACTCGCTCGACAAGGCCGCCGCCACGCTGCGCACCGAGGTTCACGTCGACGTCTCGGCGTTGGACTACATCGTCGTCCCGGCAGTCCGCGCCATCATCGCGGCCGCCGTCACCCTCCGCGACCGCTCCGGCCGGATTGTCCTGCACCACCCGTCGGCCAGTCTGGCCCGCGTCCTGCGCGTGCTCCTGGCAGACCGACCCGACCTCGACGAGGTGTTGACGGTCGAGGTCGGCAAAGGCTTCGCGCCGGCGTCCGCCGGCGAGGAGAGCAGCCCGGACCTCGCCGCCGAAAGTGAGTCTCTCGCCGACTGGGACATGCGGTCCGGTGCGTGACCACGGATCTTGCCGCGGGCGACGCTGCGGATCACGAGGCCGGGCCGCCGTACAGACCCGATAGACTCCCCCCAACGACGGCCGGTGAGATGAACCCCACAAGGCCGCGCACAACAAGAAACGAGAATTGTTCTGTCTACCTTTGAAGAGCTCGGAACGCTGCCGGAGATTGCCGAGGCCCTGAGTGTCGTCGGAATCAGCGAGGCATTTCCGATCCAGGAAATGACCCTCCCCATCGCGTTGATGGGAACGGACTTGATCGGCCAGGCTCGCACCGGGACCGGCAAGACCCTGGCATTCGCCATCCCCATTCTGCAGCGGGTGATCTCACCCCACGATCCCGATTACGACGAGCTGGCCGCTCCCGGGCATCCACAGGCGCTCGTCGTCGCGCCGACCCGCGAGCTCGCGATCCAGGTCTCCGGGGACCTCAAGGTGGCGGGCAGCAAGCGCGGCACCCGCACCCTGACCGTCTACGGCGGCGTGCCTTACGAACCTCAGCTGGAGGCGTTGGAGAGCGGCGTCGAGGTCGTTGTCGGTACGCCGGGACGGCTGCTCGACCTGGCGAACCGCAAGTCGCTCGACCTGTCCCACGTGAAGGTGCTGGTGCTCGACGAGGCCGACGAGATGCTCGACCTCGGGTTCCTGCCCGACGTCGAGAAGCTCATCGCGAAGACGCCGCCGTTCCGGCAGACCATGCTGTTCTCGGCGACCATGCGCGGCGAGGTCGTGACGCTCGCCCGAACCCACATGCGGCACCCGGTCAACATCCGTGCCGAGTCCAGCACCGACGGCCAGATGGTCCCGGCCACGGCACAGTTCGTCTATCAGGCCCACGACCTCGACAAGCCGGAGTGCATCGCGCGCATCCTGCAGTCGGAGAATCGTGGCCGCACGATCATCTTCACCCGCACCAAACGGCAGGCCCAGCGCGTCGCCGAGGACATGATGGACCGCGGGTTCCCGGCGGCCCCGCTCCACGGCGACATGGCGCAAGTGGCCCGGGAGAAGGCACTGAAGCGCTTCCGCGACGGCGACATCCAGATCCTCGTCGCCACCGACGTCGCCGCTCGCGGCATCGACGTCGAAGCGGTCACCCATGTCATCAACTACACCTGCCCCGAGGACGAGAAGAACTACGTCCACCGGATCGGCCGTACCGGCCGAGCCGGGGCCTCCGGAGTCGCGATCACGTTCGTCGACTGGGCCGACCTGACTCGCTGGAAGATCATCAACAAGGCCCTCGAGCTGCCTTACGACGAGCCGCAGGAGACCTATTCCACGAGCGAACATCTCTACCACGACCAAGGCATTCCGTCCGACGCCAAGGGACGGGTGGGGCCGCCGAAGATCACCGCGACCGAGTTCGTGGCCGACCGCCCCTCGCGAGGAGGCGACGACCGCAAGGGGCGAAGCGGGGAACGACGCTCGGGCGGTTCGCGTCAGCAACAGCCTCGCCGCACGTCATCCGGCGCCAGGCGGGACGGCTCCGGTTCAGCGCCGGTGGCCACCGAGTCCCGCTCGTCGGGCTCCAACGGAGACAGTGCCAGCGAGACGACGGCAAGTCCGGCGAAGCGACGCCGGCGGTCTCGTAGCCGAACCAGGGGCGGCAAGCCGGTCGACAGCGACAACGCCTGAGCGTCAGGCCAGCACGACGACGGTGGTGCCGACGGGGGCGAACTCCCACAGCGCGCGAGCGTCGGTGATCCACTGCCGGATGCACCCGTCTGACTGCGGCGTCCCGAGTGACGACCGCGCCTCCGCCAGCGTGCCGTCCGGGTGCGCAGGGATGCTGTGGAAGCCGATCGGCGCGATACGACCGAGCGCGAACCGCACCATGTAGCTCATCGTCTCGTCGCTGTTATAGGCCGTCGCGTGCCGCGACCGCGAGTTCACGTGGTAAGTGCCGAGGTCCAGGTTGTCGTACTTGCTGCCGGATACCAGGTAGGTGCGAGCGACCTTGCCGTCGGAGCCGACGAGCCATACGCGCTGAGCCGTGGCTCCGAAGACGACCCGCTTGCCGGTGCCGGAGTTCGCGGGCAGCGCCGTGTCCTGCGCAGCCGTCGACGACCCGCCCGGTGCCGGCGTCGAGGTCGATGAGTGTGCGGGATCGTCGGCTGCCGATCCCGCCTCGACGCCGACAGCGGCGCTCGTCGCGGAGCCGTTGCTGGCGCCGGCCCTGATGCCGATGCCGCTGCTGGTGCCGGTGCCGGTGCCCGAACCTGTCGGTGAGTCAGATGCACCAGGAGCCGGGGCGGAGTCGAGAGAGTCTTGTTGCGTCACAGACGCCTGGTGCTGCTGCACGCCATGGTCGCCTCCCGGCGGAAGGCCGAGGGCTCCTGAAACCGAGAGCAGACAGATAACGGCGGCGCCGCCGATCGCGGCGAGGCGCCCCGGCTGCTCGATCACGCTCCGGGGGCGGGGGCGTTCTGTCGGCATCTCGTCACCTTAGAGGGGTCGACGTCGCGGGCCGGGCAACCCGGATCCATGCGTTGCGCGGGCTCGTCCTCAGGCCGGTGACGCCACTGCGGGACCGCTCACCAGCCGGTTCGCAAGCTCCCGGTAGGCGAGCGCTCCCTTCGTCGAGCGGGCGGTGCGGAGCACGGACCGGCCGGCGGCCGGGGCCTCGGCGAACCGGACCGATCGCGGGATCGGCGGCTCGAGCACAGCCACGTCGTACGTCGACGCGATCGTCTCGAGCACCGCCCGCGAATGCTTCGGACGGGGGTCGAAGAGGGTCGGGAGCACGCCGAGCACCTCGAGGCCAGGGTTGGTGAAGCGCCGGACGTCGAAGATCGTGTCGAGCAGCTGTCCGACACCACGGTGCGAGAGGGTCTCGCACTGCAGGGGAATCAACACCGAGTCGGCCGACGACAGCGCCGCGACGGTGAGGATGCCGAGCGACGGCGGGCAGTCGAGCAGCACCCAGTCGTAGTCGTCGATCACGGGTTCAAGCGCGATCCGCAGTGCGTGCTCGCGGCCCGGTCGCATGAGCAGCGCGCCTTCCGCGCCCGCCAGCTCGATGGTCGCCGGCAGCAGGTCGGGGCCATCGTCCGTCGCGATGATGGCGTCGGCGGCCTTCGTGTCGCCGAGCAACACGCCGTGAACCGATCTGTCCAGCTGCTCGGGGTCGATGCCGAGGGAGAAGGTGAGGCAGGACTGCGGGTCGAGGTCGACCAGCAACACCGCAGACCCGAGATCGGCGAGTGCGGTCCCCAGCGACGCAACCGTCGTGGTCTTGGCGACTCCACCCTTTTGGTTGGCGATCGCGAGAGTCGTCGTCATTGCTGGCCATTGTGCCACCCGCAGGCAACGCGCCATGTTGCATTCCCCTCGTAGGGTCGCCATGCTGACGCCGTGCCCACCGCCATGATCACCGGTCCCACGTCAGGTATCGGCCTCGCCTTCGCCCGCGCGCTCGCGAGCGAAGGCTACGACGTCGTACTCGTGTCGCGTGACCAGGCACGACTGGAGGAGATCGCGGCGGAGCTCGCCGCGCGACACGGTGTCTTCTGTGAGGTCATCCCGGCCGACCTCGCCAGCCTCGACGACACGCGTCGCATCGAGGAGCGACTGAGGCGGGGCTCGGTCGACCTCCTTGTCAACAACGCGGGTTTCGGGCTGCGGCCGCCGTTCGACGCCACTGACATCGAGGACGAGCAACGTGGGCTCGACGTCCTCGTGCGCGCCGTGATGCGACTGACCCATGCGGCGCTCTCGGTGATGCTCACGCAGGGGCACGGCGACATCATCAATGTCTCCAGCGTCGCCGGCTTCCTGCCCCGGGGGAGCTATGGAGCCAACAAGGCGTGGGTGACCAGCTTCTCCACCTGGTGCGGTGTGCGCTATCGCAAGCAGGGCGTGCGCGTCATGGCGCTGTGCCCCGGGTTCGTGCGCACCGACTTCCACCAGCGGATGGATGCCGACATGCGCGGCATTCCCGGCCGGATGTGGCTCGATGCCGACGATGTCGCGAAGGAGGGACTGAAGGACCTTCGCGCCGGCAAGGTGCTGTCGGTGCCGAGCCGGCGATACAAAGTCTTGGTCGCGGTGACGAGGGTGACGCCGCGTCGGCTCGTGGAGCGGGTGTCGAGGAGGGGGCGATGAGCACCCCGCGCGAGCTGGCTCTCGACGATGCGGTGCACAGTCGGACGGTCGAGAGCTCGCGAGGCGCCTTCGCCACGCTGCAGTGCCTGTCCACCCGCAGCGGGCTCCCTCGTGGCAACGCCCTGCTGGTCCCGGGGTTCACCGGGTCGAAGGAGGACTTCGCGGCCCTGCTGCCCCTGTTGGCGGAACTCGGGTGGGCGGTCGCGACGTACGACCAGCGCGGACAGTATGAGACACCGGGAGGTGTTGACGACAGCTATACCCTCGACGCGTTCGCCCTCGACCTGGCTGCCGTGGCGGACGCGATGTTCGGGACGGCGGAGCAGGTGCACCTGGTCGGCCACTCGTTCGGCGGGCTGGTGGCGTCGACGGCGGCCGTGCGGGAGCCGACGCGGTGGGCGAGCCTGACGCTTGTGTGCTCGGGGCCCGGTGGGCTGCCC
This sequence comes from uncultured Actinomycetota bacterium, assembly GCA_963820035.1. Classification (GTDB taxonomy): domain Bacteria; phylum Actinomycetota; class Actinomycetes; order Propionibacteriales; family Nocardioidaceae; genus JAWWPG01. Next base: position 438,346 of record CAWFYK010000003.1, read on the forward strand.
CCCGGTGGCGGCCGGGAAGAGGCGCTCGCGGCGGCCGCGGCGATCCCGCGCGACGGGCTCGAGGCGTCGTACCGGCGCAAGCTCGAGCGCGACATGGCCCGCGGCTTCCCGGCTCCGCCGCCGGCGATCGAGACGTTCCTGCACCGGCGGTTCCTGTCCACCGCGCCGGAGTCCCTCGCCGCGATGGCCGGGCTGCTCGCGGACGCTCCGGACCTGACCGATGCGCTGGCGGCGCTGGATCTGCCGATCACCGTCATCCGGGGTGCGGATGACGACGCGTGGCCGCACGACATCCAGGACGCCTTCGCGGCGGCGCTCGGTACGCATGTCGAAGTCATCGCCGACTCGGCCCACTCCCCCGCCGTCGAGCAACCCGAGCGCACCCGGGACGCGCTCGCACGCGCCTGGCTCCTCTGATGATCCGAGACTTTCGACACCACCATCCGAGAGTTTTGGCACCACGATCCGAGACTTTCGACACCACGATCCGAGACTTCCGGCACCACGATCCGAGACTTCCGGCACCACGATCCGAGAGCTTCCGGCACCACGATCCGAGAGTCTCGGCACGACGATCCGAGACTTCCGGCACCACGATCCGAGACTTCCGGCACCACGATCCGAGACTTCCGGCACCACGATCCGAGACTTCCGGCAGCGTGAGTACGGCGCGTGCGCCGGGGTTGGTCTCCCCTGTCAAGCGACCTGCGTCGGTCTGCACGTCCAAGGCGGCAGTGAGGCGGCGGCTCCTGCGACACTCAGGTCGACCTGGCGCCTCTCCTTCGTTCAGATGAACGTGACCACGCAGGTGCGTTGATATTGCGGAACCGCGATCTGACCGCGCAACTTCGACGCATGTGCCTGGATACGTTCGCGAGCTCAGTGGCGAGGCGCCAGGCCAACCAGCGCAGTCCGAGAGCCGCTGCGTCAGTGCCGGCTTCCGAGTTCAGACCCAGGCACGCCGCCCTGACACAAGAGACCATCCGTCCGACCCTGCGCCGCCGTACCCACGTCACGGGACCTCGAATCGTGCGACCAAGAGTCTCGGATGGTGCGACGAAAAGTCTCGGATCGTCAGGGGGTGGGCGGCGGGTCGGCGGCGGCGCGCCAGTCGCTGGCGAGCAGGCCGAGGGCGACCTCATCGACGAACTCGCCCATCACCCAGGCAGCGCTTCTGATGGTCGCCTCGAGGACGAAGCCGGCCGCCGTCGCCGCCCGGATCATCGGCTCGTTGTCCGCGAGCGTGTCGATCTGGAGTCGGTTCAGGCCCCTGACGACGAATCCGTAATGACACAGCACCCGGACGATGTCCGTCGAGAAGCCCTGTCCACGAAAGAGCGGTCTGATCGATATCCCGATATGGGCAAGCCGGTTGTGGTTGTCGATGCCCCACAAAAGGGCCTCGCCGACGAGCTTCTTGGTCTGCAGCTCGACAGCGGAGAAACACGCAATGCTCTCCGGCAGGTCGTCGACGATGTAGGGCGAGCTCTTCGAGTCGGGCGGGATCGGCACCCAAGGCCTGATGTCCGCACGCGCCCTGGTGGCGACGTCGTTGTAGAGCTCCTCGAGCAGCACGGGAAGGTCGGAGTCGTGGCGGGCGCGCAGCCCGACGTTCTCACCGCGGAGCACGGCGAAGTCCAATCACCATGGTGGCGTCCTATCAAACGTTGGGCATGCAGGACAAGGTGGTTCTGCGTGTGCACGGGGCGACAACGCCCTGCGGGCTCGGCTCAGGCGCCCTCGACCCCCGCCCAGGAGTCCCGCGGCGCGACCGCCGCCGAGCCGACAGGGCAGGACCGGTTGAAGTCGCACCAACCACACAGCGGACCCACCACGGCCGGGTACATCCGATCCGCCTCGTCGGCGTCGACTCCGGCGCGGAACCGTTCGTCCAGCACCGAGATCTCCGCAGCCATCGAGTCGGCGCGCCGCAGATGGCGGGCCAGCGCCTCGTCGGTGTGGTCCCAGGCGAGCACATCGCCCGTGGGCAGATGATGCAGCTCGACCCGCCGGCATCGCCGGCGGAGGGTGCGTTCGGCCCCGGCCGCATAGATCGCGAGTGCGAGCGAGGCACGCGCGTCGTCGAGGGTGAGGATCTGCCGACCGGTCTTGTAGTCCACGATCACCAGACCCTCGCCCGGCCGGTCGTCGATCCGATCGACGCGCCCGAAGAGTGCCGCGTGGTCGGTCTTGAGCGCCACCGTGCGCTCGACCCCGACCGGCTCGTCATCCGGATCGAGTTTGGCGACGTAGCGCTCGAGCATCTCGTGGGCGCGGGTTCGCGCCGCTTCGCGCTGGGTGGAGTCGCGGTAGCCGTCGACGAGCCAGGCGCTGTCGAGCAGGGTGGAGATCTCCGGCACGGTACGACGCTCCCGGGGCGCCTTCCACCAGTTGGCCAACGCGGTGTGCACGGCGGCCCCGAACGAGTTGTGAGCCCACGGCGGCCCTTTCGCCGGCGGCGGCCGGTCGAGGTAGGTGAGGCGGTAGCGCCGCGGGCAGTCGAGGTAGCAGGCCAGCCGCGACGGGGCCGCCTGCAACAGCCGACGGGGCATCCCCTCGAAGCCGAGCTGGGTCTCCGTCACGTGTCGCTGCCTGACGGAACGGGTACGACGACAGCAGGCACAGGTCGGCTGCTGATCGCCGCGTTGGCCGCCGCCGCAGCGAGCAGCCGGTCGAGCTCGCCGGGGGCCGTGAGGTTGCACCCCAGTTCGTGGTCGACCTTCCCGGCGCCGTGGTAGTCGCTGGAGCCCGTCACCACGAGTCCCAGGTCAGCTGCGATGCGGCGTAGCCGGTCGCGGTCGGCTGGCGCGTGGTCCTGATGATCGACCTCGATCCCCACCAGGCCGGCCGCCGCGAGATCGGCGAGCGTGTCGACGTCGAGGACGGACCGACTGCCGCGACCCCACGGATGAGCAATGACGGCAGCCCCGCCGGCCGCCGTCACCAACCCGACCATATCCCTGGTGGTCGGCGCATAGCGCACGACGAAACCCGGCCGACCGGGGCTGAGCAGGGTCTCGAACGCCGCGGGCCGGTCCGCGACGATTCCCTTGGCGACCAGCGCATCGGCGACGTGCGGCCGGCCGACCACGCCGTGCACGCCGGCCTGTCGTCGTACGTCGGCCTCGGTCAGGTCGACACCTGCGGCGGCGAGCCCCGCGAGCATCGCCGGGATCCGGTGGTCGCGCCCGTCGAGGATCTTGCGGAGCTCGGCGGCCAGCCCAGGGAAGTCGGGATCCACCAGATAGCCAAGCACGTGGACTCCGCGGCCGTGGTGCTTGGTAGAGATCTCCATGCCGGGAACCAGACCGATGCCGCTGTGGCGAGCCTGCTGCGCGGCCTCGTCCCATCCCGCCGCGGTGTCGTGGTCGGTGAGCGCCACGACGTCGAGACCGGTCTCCGCCGCGCGCCGGACGACCTCCGCCGGAGACGTGGTCCCGTCAGAGACGTTGGAGTGAGCGTGAAGGTCGATCCGCACCTTCACAGACTAGGCTCTCGGGCCGACAAGCTTCGTCGCCTCGTCACCAGCAGGTCGACGATCCCCAGGGCGAGCGAGGCCGCCACGAAACCCAGCGTCACCAGCACGGCCGCCCCCAGGGCGTCGCCATAGGCGCGGTCGCGAGCAGCGTCGCTCAGCCCGCTGGCCGCCGCCGGGACGGCGCTGAAGAACGCCGCCCCGATCACCGCCTGCCCGACCGCGGAGCCGATCCGTTGAGCGGTCTGAAGAACGCCGCCGGCAGTGCTGCCCGTCACAGGGTCCACCTGGGCGAGCGACAGAGTCTGGTTGGGGGTGATCACGGCGCCGGAGCCGACCCCCATCACAAAGAGCGGGATGGCCAGCGCGACCGCCGCGTTGCCGTCGTGGGAGTGCCTCACGACCACGTCGAGGAGTATCGCGCCCACGCCGAACGTGAAGCAGGCGGCGACGACGAGCGGCCTGCCGATCCGGGTGACGACTCGGCCGGCGAGCGGCGCGACCACGGCAGACCCGATCGCGTACGCCGTCACGCCGAGTCCGGACTCGAGCGCCGAGTAGCCAAGCCCCTGCTGGTAGTAGAGCGCCAGCACGAGCGGCAGTCCGGTCATCCCGCAGAAGAACACCAGCGCCAGCAGCACGCCCACGGTGTACGACGGCTCGCGGAACAGTCGTAGGTCGACCAGCGGGTCCTCCCGACGCCGCGTCAGGCGCGACTCGCGGCGGAAGAACAGACCTGCCAGGACGACGGCGGGAACGCCGAGCCACACCAACCGGAGGTCCTGCAGCGCGTCGTACTCGACGGCGGCGACCAGCACACAGAAGGTGGCCAGCCCCAACAGGCCCGCTCCGACGAAGTCGAGCCGATGGTGGCCAGATGGCCGGTCCGGTGGCAGCAGGTGATGGGCGAGGATGAGCACGGCGATGCCGATCGGGATGTTGACGAAGAAGACCAGCCGCCAGCCGAGGGTGGGACCGCCCACGGCGATCAGGGCTCCCCCGATCAACGGGCCGACCGCGGTCCCGACCCCGACGACGGAGCCGATCATGCCGAAGGCCCGGCCTCGGTCCCGCCCGCTGAACATCTGCTGCACCAAGCCCGACACCTGCGGGTTGATCAGTCCGCCGCACAACCCCTGCAGGACGCGTGCCGCGATCAACAGGCCGGCGCTCGGCGATAGACCTGACAAGGCGCTGGTCACGACGAAGCCGGCGACCCCGATCAGGAACATCCGGCGCCTGCCCTGGTCGTCGCCGAGCCGTCCCGCGAGCACCGGCACCAGCCCGAACGCCAGCGTGTAGCCGCTGACCACCCACTGCAGCATCGCCGGAGTCGCATCGACCGCGTCGCCGATCGAGGGCAGGGCGACGTTGGTGATGCTGACGTCGAGGAGGGTCATGAACAAGGCGCTGCAGCAGACCGCCATGGCGAGCCACCGGCGGGAGTCGGTCCCGGCCCGGCTGGTGTCGGCGGCTGTCACGAACGGCAGGCTACCCAAGCCCATCAGCGCATCGGCCCAGCCGCCCATCCGGCGATCGCTACGGAAGAACCTGACGGCTCGGCCGGAAGAACTTGACGGCTCGGCCGGAAGAACCTGACGGCTCGGCCGGAAGAACCTGACGGCTCGGCCGGAAGAACCTGACGGCTCGGCCGGAAGAACCTGACGGCTCGGCCGGAAGAACCTGACGGCTCGGCCGGAAGAACCTGACGGCTCGGCCGGAAGAACCTGACGGCTCGGCCGGAAGAACCTGACGGCTCGGCCGGAAGAACCTGACGGCTCGGCGGGAGGGTCTAGCATCGGCGCGGTGGAGATCCCGTGTGTGGGTGCTGTCATCCGCGCCCCCGACGGGCGAATCGTGGTGGTGCAGCGCGGCCGTCCCCCGAACGTCGGCCGCTGGTCGGTGCCGGGTGGTCGGGTCGAGGCAGCCGAGTCGCTTGAGGACGCCGTACGGCGGGAGGTCCTCGAGGAGACCGGCCTGCAGGTGGAGCTCCGTGGTGTCGCCGGACGAGTCGTGCTCCCCGGCGCACGCGCGGGCGACAGCTATCTCGTGACGGACTACCGAGCGGTCGTCAGCCCCGGGACTCCAGCTGAGCCGATCGCCGGGGACGATGCCGCAGCCGCCCGATGGGTCTCCCGAGCAGACCTGCGAGAGCTCGACTGCACCCCGGGGCTCATCGAGAACCTGGATGCCTGGCACGTGTGGTGACGAAACCGGGCCCGGCCTCCCCACCGAGGTGGCGAAACCGGGCCCGGGGTGACAGTCGTCAGATCTTCGGGGGCTTCACCTGGTCCCACAGCCAGGTCTTGAAGAAGCCGTCGAGGTTCGTGCCGGTCACCTTGTTGGCGAGATCGGTGAACTGCTTGGTGACGACATTGCCGTATCGGTGCTGGGTCGCCCAGGTCTTCATGATGGTGAAGAAGTCCTTGTCGCCGATCTTGTGCCGCAACGACGCGAGCGTCATGCCGCCGCGGGCGTAGACCGCACTCGAGAACATCGTGTCGCGCTTCGGGTCCGCGATCGACTGATTCCAGAAGTCGTTGCCTGCAGGGATGGAGTCGTAGGTCTGCTTCGCCGACTCGTAGGTCGACCCGCCGCCACTGTGCTCACGCCACAGCCACGCGCTGAACGTCGCGAAGCCCTCGTTGAGCCAGATGTTGTTCCACGACTTCACGGACAGGCTGTCGCCGAACCACTCGTGCGACAGCTCGTGCGAGGCGGTCCCGGGGTCGGGCACGAAGCCGTAGAGCGGCCGGGTCTGGGTCTCGAGCGAGAACCCGATGTGCGGCACGTTGTCAACAATGCCGCCGGTGGAGCTGAAGGCGTACTTGCCGAACACCTTGCTCCAGTAGTCGGTGATGTCGCCGGTCAGCTTGACGACCTTCTGTGCCTGGGCCTGCTGCTCGAGGGTGGGGTCGACGGCGACCGTCTCCGGGATCCCGCCCGGGGTCGTGGTGTTGTGGAACTTCCACTTCCCGATGTCGACGGTCGCCAGATAGGTCGCCATCGGCTCGGTCTCGTCCCAGGTGAAGGTGTCCATGGTGCCGTTCGACGAGCCGCCGGTCTGGTCGCCGTTGGCCACGACCTGGGTGCCGGTGGGCACGGTGATGTTGAAGGTGAACGTCGCCTTGTCGCTCGGGTGGTCGTTCGCCGGGTACCACGTGCTCGCCGCGTTGGGCTCGCAGCCGACGAAGGCGCCGTCCTTGGTGTAGATCCAGCCATAAGGTGCGCCGAACACGATCGGCGAGTTCCTGACAGTGTGCGGCGTGCCGGCGTAGGAGACGACGACGGTGAACTTCTTGCCCTCCGGGAGCCCCTTCGCCGGCGTGATGGCGAGCTCCTGCGAGCATGCCTTGCCCTTTTGGCAGGGCCGTGACGCCTTCGCGGCGGTCCCGTTGACTTTCACACGCTTGACCGTGTAGTCGCCCTTGAGGTCGAGGTCGAAGCGGCTCAGGTTCTGGGTTGCAACGGCGGTGATGGTGACGTTGCCGCCGAGGTGATGTTCCTTCGGGATATAGGTCAAGTTGAGGTCGTAGTGCTGGACGTCGTAGCCACCGTTGCCCTCATAACGGAAGTAGGGGTCCCCCACGCCGGGGGCGCCCGGGGTGAACTTCGCATGCGTGAGGCTCGCCGCCGACGCGGTCGGCGTCCCCACTGCAGCGGACAGACCAGCGCTGCTGAGGCAGAGTGCCGCCGTCACGCCTGCCCCCACATAAGCGAGCTTTGCTTTCGAGAGTGTCATGTTTCCGTCCGATCACGATCGCGCAACCTACCTGCCGAGGACCGTCCCCAGTCGCGACCGTGGGCATCGTCTCGAAGTCCCGAGCGGCGCGTCAATACCGTGCGCCGATTGAGGCCGACGTGTGATCTTGCCGCCTCACATGACGCTCATCGGCGGCATCGGGCCTTGGCGCGTGGTGCCGCCGGCTGGGGTCAGCTGGGGTCGCTGGAGTTCCAGAGCTCGAGTGTCGGCGTCCCCCGGTCGTGGCTGAGCACACTCACCCGTGCCGTCGCGAGCTCCAGGTTGGCGCCGAGGTAGATCGGATGGTCGAGCCAGCGCGCCGCCAGTGAACGGAGCACGTGGCCATGGGCGAAGACCAGCACTCGACCTTCGACCTCACGGCACCGCTCGATCACCTCGTCGACGCGATCCGACACCTGCTCCGGCGACTCTCCACCGGGACAGCCGTCGATCCAGACCGACCACCCCGGGCGCGTCTCATGGACCTCGACCCGCGTGCGGCCCTCGTATTCGCCGTAGTCCCACTCCGTCAGGTCGTCCCAGATCTTCACGTCAGTGAACCCGACCAACTCGGCGGTACGGCGGGCCCGCTGGCGTGGACTGGACACCACCAGGTCGAAGTGCGTCCCCGACAGTGCGGGCCGCAGAGCAACCGCCGACCGTTCCCCTTCGGCGGTCAGCGGCAGGTCGGTACTGCCGGTGTGTTGCCCGGACTTGCTCCACTCGGTCTCGCCGTGCCGGACAATCCACAGGTCGGTCTTGAACTCGTCCCCTTCACCCATGACCGACAGGTTACCGAAACCTAGCCGTTCTGCTCGGTGCGCGACCCGGCGAACGGGCCGTGCAAGGCCGCCCACTGCAGCAGCATCACGGTCTTCGCGTCGGCGTTGTCGCCGGTGACACACCGATCGTGACACCCAGCTCGGCCATCGCCTTGCGCTGGCTGGCCGGAGCCTCGACTTGCCGATCCCCTCCCTCGGCCAGGGCGGGTAGTTCCCGGCCCACCCATAGATCCGGGTACGGGTCGTCCGTCACCCTTCGGGGGACGCCAATCGATCGGCTCACTCCAGATCGGGACGGACCACGCGGAGCGGCCGCGCGAAACTCCGGGCTACCCCTCGCGGGGCACCGGGGTCGGGCGGCCGGGGTGGTCACCCCCGCGGGCGTCCAGGTAGCTCTGCTTGGGCACCATCACCTTGCGCCGGAAGATGCAGACCACGGTGCCGTCCTGGTTGTAGCCGATCGTCTCGACGTAGACGACCCCACGGTCGTCCTTCGAGGTGCTCTCCCACTTGTCGAGCACCGTGGTCTCGCCGTAGATGGTGTCCCCGTGGAACGTCGGTGCGACGTGTCGCAGCGACTCGACCTCGAGGTTCGCGATGGCCTTGCCCGATACGTCGGGCACGCTCATCCCCAGCAGCAAGGAGTAGATGTAGTTGCCGACCACGACATTGCGGCCGAACTGGGTGGTCTCCTCGGCATAGTGCGCGTCGAGATGCAGCGGGTGGTGGTTCATCGTGAGCAGGCAGAAGAGATGGTCGTCGTACTCCGTGACGGTCTTCCCCGGCCAGTGCTGGTAGGTCGCACCGACCTCGAACTCCTCATAGCTGCGACCGAACTGCATGCCTGCTCCTCGCTCCGATGACGGTGACGGTGACGGTGAGTGGACCTGCGTCTCGCCTATCGTGACGCATGCCGGGGCCCGATGCGCCTTGTTAGCCTGGGCTGATGAAGAAGTCACATCTGGCGGCGGCCCTGGTTGCCATAACCCTGCCTTTCGCGGTGGGCTGCGGCGGCTCCAAGGACATCGCCAGCGGCGACTCCACGACCAGCCCGTCCTCCCCCTCGACCTCGTCACCCTCCAGCCCGCGCGAATCGACGTCGACGAGCTCGTCCACCTCCCCGTCGCCTCCGTCGTCGTCGACGTCCGATGGCAGCGCCGGCCAGCTCGACGGCACCGGCTTCACCGTGCAGATCCCGCCGGGATGGAAGGACACCACCGCCAGCGGAAAGGCCAAGAACGCGGGCCTGGACGTGGCGATGGCAGAGAGCAACCCGTCGGGCTTCGCCACCAACTTCAACGTGGTCAAAGCCTCGCAGACGAGCAACACGCTGGAGAAGGACGGCGACGCACTGCGGAAGGAGGCAGCGTCGGAGCTCAAGAGCTTCACCCATCAGCCGGTGACCCCGTTGTCCGACCGCACGATCGACGGGTCGGCGGCACTCGGCCAGACCTCGACGTTCGCCTCCGGCGGAACGGCTGTCACGTTCTTCCAGTACCTGACGATCCACAACGGCCGGGCTTACCCCATCACCATGACGTTCGCCACGGCGAACAAGACCTCGGCCGCCGCTACCCTCGGCGCGATCCTCGACTCCTGGCAGTGGTCCAGCTGACCTGCCCGGGTCGCCGAGACGCCTAGCGCAGTTTGTAGTCCTCGAGCAGCCGGCGGCCGATGATCATCCGCTGGATGTCCGCCGTACCCTCTCCGATGAGCAGCATCGGCGCTTCCCGATAGAGCCGCTCGATCTCGTACTCCTTGGAGAAGCCGTAGCCGCCATGGATCCGGAACGAGTCCTCGACGACCTGGGAGCAGTATTCGGAGGCGAGGTACTTCGCCATCCCCGCCTCGAGGTCGTTGCGCGCGCCGGAGTCTTTGGTCCGGGCCGCCCGGACCATCATCGCGTGGGCTGCCTCGATCTTGGTCCCCATCTCGGCCAGCCGGAAGAGCACCGCCTGGTGGTGGGCGATCTTCTGGCCGAACGTCTCCCGCTGCTGCGCATAGGAGACGCCCAGCTCGAAGGCTCGCAACGCGACGCCACAGCCACGGGCGGCGACGTTCACCCGACCCACCTCGACGCCATCCATCATCTGGTAGAACCCGCGACCTGGCTCGCCCCCGAGGATCTCCTCGGCCGCGATCTCGAAGCCATCGAAGACGAGCTCGGTCGTGTCGACGCCCTTGTAGCCCATCTTGTCGATCTTGCCGGGGATGGTGAGGCCGGGTTTGACCTCGCCGAAACCCGCCGGCTTCTCCACGAGGAACGTCGTCATGTTCTTGTAGACGGAGTCGGCCCCGGTGTCGGTCTTGACCAGAACCGCAACAAGCGTTGACGATCCTCCGTTGGTCAGCCACATTTTCTGGCCGTTGATGACGTATGACGAGTCGTCCTGCTGGACCGCCTTCGTCTTGATGGCTGCCACGTCGGAGCCGCAGCCGGGCTCTGACATCGAGAACGCCCCGCGGACCTCACCCTCGGCCATCTTCGGGAGCAGCCGTCGCTTCTGCTCCTCGGTGCCGTGCTGCATCAGCATGTAGGCGACGATGAAGTGGGTGTTGACGATCCCCGACACGCTCATCCAGCCGCGAGCCAGCTCCTCGACCACCAAGGCATAGGTGAGCAGCGACTCGCCGAGTCCGCCGTACTCCTCCGGGATCGTCAGCCCGAAGAGCCCGAGATCCTTCATTCCTTCGACGATCTCGGTCGGGTACTCGTCGGCGTGCTCGAGCGTGGTGGCGACCGGCAGGATCTCGTTGTTGACGAACTCCCTGACCGTCTTGAGGATCTCGGACTGGATGTCGGTGAGGCCCTCCGTCTCGCAGAGCTTGCCCATGACTACGCCTTCCCGCTCGGTGGCTGCCAGACATCGGTCCGCTTCATGCCTGCCGAACGACCCTTTGCCGACACAACGAGCGCCATCTTGCGCGATGCCTCGTCGATCATCTCGTCACCGAGCATGACCGCCCCAGTGGCGCCGCCCCGCTCCGACGTGTAGTGCTCGTAGGCGTCGAGGATGTTCTCGGCGTGGTCGTAGTCGGACTGCAGCGGAGAGTAGACCTCGTTTGCGACCCCGATCTGGTCAGGATGGAGCACCCACTTGCCGTCGAAGCCGAGCGCGGCGCTTCTCCCGGCGACGCGGCGGAACCCTTCCGTGTCACGGATCTGCAGGTAGGGCCCGTCGATGGCCTGCTTGTCGTGTGCTCGTGCCGCCATCAAGATGCGCATCAGGATGTAGTGGTAGGCGTCGCCGACGTCGTAGCCCGGCGGCTGCTCTCCGACGACGAGCGACTTCATGTTGATCGAGGCCATGAAGTCGGCAGGTCCGAAGATGATCGTCTCCACGCGGGGGCTGGCACTCGCGATGGCGTCCACGTTGATGAGCCCGAGGGCATTCTCGATCTGCGCCTCGATCCCGAGGCGGCCGACATCGAGACCGACAGTCTTCTCGATCTGGGTCAGCAGCAGGTCGAGCGCGACGACCTGGTCGGCCGTCTGAACCTTGGGAAGCATGATGCAGTCGAGGTTGGCGCCGGCGCCCTCCACCACCTCGACGACATCGCGGTAGGTCCACTCGGTCGTCCAGTCGTTGACCCTGACGACTCGGACCTTGTCGCCCCAGCCGCCCGAGTTGAGCGCCTCGACGACGGTGCCGCGTGCTGCGGGCTTGGCGATCGGCGCCACCGAGTCCTCCAGGTCGAGGAACACCTGGTCGGCATCGAGGGCCTTGGCTTTCTCGAGGAAACGCGGGTTGGATCCGGGAACGGCGAGACAGGAGCGACGCGCACGTAAGGTCTCGGTCATCGGCATCCCCTGGGTCGGTCGAACTCGGCAGACGGCCCGAGCCTAACGCTGACAGCCGCTCGGCCTGACCGGAAGGCCGTGTGAAGTGCGACTCAGCAGCCCTATCCCGGACCATCGTGCGCGATCGCTGCAGGAGAGAATCACGCTGTGGCAACCGAGATCGTCCTCGAGACGCACGCAACGACAGAGGACAACGAACACGGGCGGGCGACCGGTTGGCTGCCAGGCCGGCTGAGCGACCAGGGCCGCGTTCAGGCTCGACAGCTCGGTGAACGGCGACGAGACGACGGCATCAGCACCGTCTTCACCTCCGACCTGCGACGTGCGGTTGAGACGACTGAGATCGCCTTCGCCGACACGGGCCTTGAGGTGCTGGCCGACTGGCGGCTCCGCGAGTGCGACTACGGAGACCTGAACGGCGCGCCGGTGGCGTTGGTGCACGAGGATCGGCTGCAGCGGCTGACGACGCCCTTTCCGGCAGGAGAGAGCTGGGAGCAGGCAGTCGAGCGGGTGGGCCGGTTCCTTCGTGACCTCCCGTTGCGGTGGGACGGGCAGCGCGTGTTGGTGATCGGCCACCTCGCGACACGCTGGGGACTCGAGCACCACGTCAACGGTGTCGACCTCGAGGCACTCGCCCGCGAGCAGTTCGTCTGGCGTGAAGGGTGGGAGTACACCGTGACTCCCTGACGGCTCACTCGAGCGGCTCGGCGATGGGTAGCGGCCCCCGGGGTGCGCTCACGACGACGGCCAGGCCGGTGCAGATGACGACCAGGCCGCCGTACACGGCAAGGGGTGGTGCCTGACCGAGGAAGAGCGCGGCAAGCAGCGCCGCTCCCGGCACCTCGAGAAGGAGTGTCATCGAGATCAAGGTCGGGCTCATCGTGGCGAGCAAGTGGTTGAAAACCGAGTGGCCGAGGAGCTGCGCCGCGAGCGTCACGGCGATGATCAACAGCCACCCCTCCAGCGGGAAGCCGGTGAGCTGCACGCGGAAGGCCAGGCCGGCGCCCAGCAGCACCACCGCGCTCGTCGTGTAGCAGATCAGGGTGTAGGTCGACGTGCTCGCGACCTGACGGACCCGGCCGCCGACGATCGTGTAGACGGCGGCGAACCCTCCGCCGGCGAACGCCAGGGCGTCCCCTGCCAAGGCCCTGGGAGACACTGTGAGGTCGACTCCCGAGACCACGAGGACTCCGGCGAGGGCAAGGGCGAGCCCGAGCCAGACCCGACGGCTCACCGGGGTGCCTGCAAGCCGCGAGAGTACGACGACCCAGGCGGCCTGTAGGCAGACGAGAGAGGTTGCCGATGCGACCGACGTCAGCTTGAGCGAGGCCGTCCAGGCGGCGAAGTGGGCCGCGAGCATCACGCCCGCGAAGGCGCTACGCACCAGCGCACGCCGGGGCAGCGACGTCAGGGCGGCCCGCTGTCGGGAGCGGGCGAGGACGCCCGGGGCGATGGCGAGCGCCCCAAGTCCGCTGCGCCAGAACGACATCGCCAGCGCCGGGACGGCCGTCGCCGCGGCCATGAGTGGTCCCGACATCGAGACGCCGACCACGCCGAGGGCGAGCAGCGACAGGTGCGCCCCACTCAGCGCCGCTGGCTTGACCTCGGTCTCGACGTCACTCATCCGCACCATCCTCCCGCTTCACCCGTGACCACCTGCGGTGTGGCACGCTGCATCACGTGGCAGCAGACGAGCTCGCACAGCGTGCCATCCTCGACGAGGGGCTCAAGAAGGGCGCGCTCGTGTGGCTGCAGCTCGGCAGCCGAAGCCACGCGCGGTGGTATGCCTGGGCCGACGGTCACGTCTACCTGCTCACCGGTCGCGACGAGCAACCCGACCCCGGCGTCACGCCGGGTGAGCCGGTGCGGGTCGTCGTGCGCAGCAAGGACAACCGGCACCGAATGCTGGCGTTCGACGCGGACGTCTCGAGGCTGCTGCCTGCTGACGCCGACTGGTCGCAGGCCACCTCCGAGCTCGCGAAGGCGCGACTGAACCTGTCGTCGTCGAACGCGGCCGGGGACCGCTGGAGCGAACCCGGCTTTGTTCTCTACCGGCTCGACCCGCGGCTGCCGCTCGCCGAGTCACCCGCTGACGCGCCCGGAGACACTCCCGATGCCAGCCACCGGCAAGCACCGGTGCCGACTGCCGCGACGACGGCGAACCGGCAGCCGTGGGTGCTCCACAAGCGCGGGGGGTCCGGTCGGGCATTGTCGTAACCTCCCCGACTGCCCCCCTCAGGGCGCCGTGGCCGGATGCCGGATGCCCGATGAGCTGGCCGCCACCGTCCGGAGTTCGCCTGTCCGAGGGGCCCGGGAGTGGCAGCGGTCGCTCGCGGCAGGTCTCACTCGCCGGGTCTCACTGGGCGGGTCTCACTCGTCGGGTCTCACTGGGCGGGTCTCATTGGCGGGTCTCACTCGTCGGGTCTCACTGGGCGGGTCTCACTGGGCGGGTACGGCGATGGTGCCCTCGCCGATCGGCACCACCTGGCCCGCGACCCAGCATCGGGACGCGCGCCCACCAGCAGCTTCGACCCGGCACGACAGGTACGACGGCCGGCCGAGCTCGGCCCCTTGCTCGATCTCGTAGCGGGTGATGCCGTCGCAGCCGGCCCGCCCGGCGGCGACCAGGGCGACGCCCAGCCCGACGGCGGCGGACCCGGTGGCCGGGTCCTCGGTGGGGCCAGGCACGAAGACGCGCGAGCGCACCGACAGACCTTGCCCGGCTGAAGGCTCGCTCGGTTGAGTGTGCACGTTGAGCCCGATGAGCAGGTCGCGCGGACGATAGCCGCCGAGGTCGACCTCTCCGACCGGAGCGACCCGCGGCACGGCGCGGGTGAGCGCCTCGGGCCGGACGGGCAGGTGGATGAACGACAGCCCGCATCCGGCGACGAACGCCTTCCCGGCAACGTCGTCAGGCGAGAGACCGACGGACCGCGCACAGTCGACCGCAGCAGCGTCCGGGAGCGGCCCGGATAGGTCGCTCGGAACGGCGCCGAGCTCGAAGGGTTGCGTCGTGTCACGCGGCACGTCGACAGCGATCAGTCCAGCGCCGCAGGCCTGCAACCGCGAGCCGGACTGCAGGCCGCGATGCTGCGCCAGCACCCACGCCGTACCCAGCGTCGGGTGACCCGCGAACGGCACTTCGGTGCCGGCGGTGAAGATCCTGACCCGGTAGTCGGCTCCCACCCGCTCGTCCTCGGCGGTGAGCGCCATCGGAAAGGTGGTCTCGGAGAGGTTGAACTCGCGCGCTATCGCCTGCAGCTGGCTCGTCGAGAGGTCGTCCGCACCCAGCACCACGCTGAGCGGGTTGCCGGCGAAGGGACGCCTGGCGAACACGTCGACCAGCACGTAGCGGAGCTGGTTGCCGACCATGGCATGAAGACTAGCCACGCGTCGACGAAGGGCCCTGATGGACCGGCTAGGCCCATCTGCACCGGTAACCTCAGACCGTGAGCGCTGCCCCCACCCGAGTCTTCGTCGCCAGGCTGGCGGGGCTCCAGGTCTTCGATCCCAACGGTGACCTGGTCGCCAGGGCTCGTGATGTGGTAGTGGCTATGCGCGTGGACAACCGGCCGCCGCGGGTCCTCGGGCTGGTCATCGAAGTGCTGGGCCGGCGGCGGGTCTTCCTGCCGATGACGAGAGTCACGAGTCTCGACTCGGGCCAGGTCATCACGACCGGACTGGTCAACATGCGACGCTTCGAGCAGCGCTCGACCGAGACGCTCGTGCTCGGCGAGCTCCTGGACCGGACCGTGACGATCGTCGACAGCGGGGAGACCGCCACCGTCTACGACATCGCGATGGAGCAGATGCGGACCCACGACTGGCAGCTGACCCGGGTCGCCGTGCAGACCGGGACCAAGCGGTTCCGCCGCCGCGGTCATACGCAGATCCTGGAGTGGTCCGAGATCAGCGGGCTCACCGGGAGCGAGGTCGGCCAGGGAGCGACCCATCTGCTGGCCGCCCTCGACACCATGCGGGCTGCCGACCTCGCCGGGATCATCCACGACCTGTCGCCCAAGCGGCGCGGTGAGATCGCCGCCGCCCTCGACGACGAAAGGCTAGCCGACGTCCTCGAGGAGCTGCCTGACGACGACCAGGTGGAGATCCTCGGCAAGCTGGGCAGCGAGCGGGCGGCCGTCGTCCTCGAGGAGATGTCGCCCGACGACGCTGCCGACCTGATCGCCGAACTGCCACCTGAGACCGCCGAGCGGCTGCTCGCACTGATGGAGCCCGACGAGGCCGACGACGTCCGGCAGCTGCTCAAGTACGAGGAGAGCACCGCCGGCGGCATGATGACGACGGACCCGGTCATCCTGCCTCCGGATGCCACCGTGGCCGAGGCGCTCGCCCAGATCCGCAACTCCGAGCTCAGCCCGTCCCTGGCCTCGATGGTCTACGTCTGCCGTCCGCCGCTGGAGACGCCGACGGGCCGCTTCCTGGGCGCCGGGCACTTCCAGCGACTGCTGCGCGAGCCGCCGTCGACGCTGGTCTCCGGGGTCGTGGACAACGACATCGAGCCGCTTCGTACCGACGCGCAGCTGGAGGAGGTCACCCGGCTGATGGCCTACTACAACCTGGTGGCCAGCCCGGTCGTCGATGGCGCCGGGCATCTGCTCGGCGTCGTCTCGGTCGACGACGTGCTCGATCACATGCTCCCGGAGGACTGGCGGGAGCGAGACGACCACCCCGAGGTGGTGAACGATGCCACGTGACGAGCTGCGCGAGGACGACCTCCGCGAGCCGATGAGGCTGTCCCGTTCGCGGACGCGGCGGCTCGACGTACCCAAGGAGACCCGGCGGGTCGTGGTGCCGCGCCCGAGCTACGACCCGGACATGTTCGGGAACTTCGCCGAGAAGTTCGCGCGCTTCATGGGCACGGCGCGGTTCCTCATCTACATGACCGCGTTCGTGATCATCTGGATCACTGCCAACGTCGTGACGATCTGGGGTCTGGAATGGGACCCCTACCCCTTCATCCTGCTCAACCTGTTCTTCTCGACCCAGGCGTCGTACGCCGCCCCGCTGATCCTGCTCGCCCAGAACCGGCAGGAGGCCCGCGACCGCGTCATCGCCGAACGAGACCGCGACTCCAACGCCAGGGCGCTCGCTGACATGGAGTTCCTGGCCCGCGAGGTGGCGTCGCTGCGGCTGTCGATCGGCGAGGTCGCCACGCGCGACTTCCTGAGGTCGGAGCTGCGCGGGCTGCTCGTCGACATCGACGAGAGGTCCGGCCGGCAACTCGACGAGAAGGGCCGGACGGCCAGCTGAGGCGGCGCGCCACGCGATGGCTGGCGAGGACGCTTGAGTCTCGCCTTTCACGGCTGGGACATCACCACGTAGCCTGGGCCTATGACGTCGCCTCTGTTGGAACCCATCAACGCGGCGCTGGCCACCGTGAACGACCCTGAGATCCACCGCCCGATCACCGAGCTCGGCATGGTCGACGACGTCACCATCGCCGACGGTGGTGCAGTCACCGTCACCGTGCTCCTCACGGTGTCGGGGTGCCCGATGAAGGAGACGCTGACCCGTGAGGTAACGGCGGCCGTCTCCCGTGTACCGGGCGTCACCGGGGTGACCGTCACGCTCGGGGTCATGTCCACCGAGCAGCGCCAGCAGCTCCAGACCGACCTCCGGGGCGGCGCGCCGGCGAAGGAGATCCCCTTCGCCCGGCCGGACTCGCTGACCCAGGTGTTGGCCGTCGCCTCGGGCAAGGGCGGCGTAGGCAAGTCATCGGTCACGGTCAACCTCGCGATGGCCATGGTCCGCAGCGGACGCAAGGTGGGCATCCTCGACGCCGACATCTACGGCCACTCCGTCCCGGCGATGCTCGGTGTCGCGGACGAGCGACCGACCCAGGTCGAGGAGATGATCCTGCCGGTTCCCGTGCTCGGACTCTCGGTCATCAGCATCGGCATGCTGAAGCCCCGCCGCGAGCAGGTGGTGGCCTGGCGTGGGCCGATGCTCGACCGGGCTCTGGTGCAGATGCTGACCGACGTCTACTGGGGCGATCTCGACGTGCTGCTTCTCGACCTCCCGCCGGGCACCGGCGACATGGCCATCTCGGTGGGCCAGCACCTGCCGAGCGCCGAGGTCATCGTCGTCACGACGCCGCAGGCAGCAGCAGCCGAGGTCGCCGAGCGCGCGGGCACGATGGCCTCGATGATGAACCAACGGGTTCGCGGCGTGATCGAGAACATGAGCTACCTCCCGTGCCCGCACTGCGGGGCGTCCCATCGGCTCGAGGTCTTCGGTTCCGGCGGGGGCGCGGCTGTCGCGGCGACGCTCTCTTCGAGGTTCGGGTACGACGTACCCGTCATGGGCGAGGTACCGCTCGACCTCACGCTTCGCGAGGGCGGCGACATCGGGCGACCGATCGTGCTCAGCAACCCGGATGCGCCCGCGGCCGTCGTGTTGAGAGACGTCGCCGACGCGCTGACTGCCGCCGGGCGGGGTCTCGCAGGTCGCCAGCTCGGGCTCTCCCCGGCAGGTCGATAGACGGCCGCTGAACCATGTTCGACGTCGGCCTCCCCGAGTTCCTGGTGCTGGCCCTTGTCGCGCTCTTCGTGTTCGGTCCGGAGCGGCTCCCCGAGGTGGCCCGGCAAGCGGCACGGCTGCTGCACTCGGCCCGCAAGACGCTGGCGGCGGCCAAGGCCCAGGTCACCGATGAGCTCGGCCCGGAGTACGCCAACCTCGACCTCAACGACCTCAACCCGCGCGCCCTCGTCCAGAAGCATCTGCTCGGCGACGATGCCGACGACGAGCCGACTCGACCCGGACACCGGGCCCTCGAGGCGGGTGAGTCCGCGCCGTACGACGCCGAGGCCACCTGAGCCCCGGATTCGTCCGGTCGACTCAGGCTGAGAATCCGCTCGCTGGGTCGGACGAATCGCAGAGCCGGACGAATCGCAGAGCCGGCTCCCGCGTTCCAGCCCGGCGCGCGCGGTACGACGACCTGGCGGCTGTCAGCCGTACTTGCGCCCGAGCGTGAGCTCCGCCGTCTGGAGCACGCCGTGGTGCAGGAACGTCACCTTGACCTGCTGCCCCGGCTCGAAGCTGCGGATGCGCACCATCATCTCGATGCCGTCGGCGATCCGGTCACCGTCGACGCTCTCGATCAGGTCGCCGCGGTGGATCCCCGCCTTCGCCGCCGGCCCGCCGGTCGAGACCTGCCTTACCTTGGCGCCGCCCTGACCGGGGGCGAACGAGGTGCCGACGCCCATCACGGGGTAGGCGGCTCGACCCGTGTGGATGATCTGTCGAACCGTTCGGAGCACCTGGTCGATCGGGATGGCGAAGCCGACCCCGATGTTGCCCTGCTCCGCGTTGCCCTGCTCCGCCAAACCGCCGCCCACCGTGGCGATCGCCGAGTTGACCCCGATCACCCGGCCGGCCAGGTCGACGAGGGGCCCTCCGGAGTTGCCCGGGTTGATGGCGGCGTCGGTCTGCAGCGCGTTGAGATACGACGTCTCACCCGCTCCTCCCGCGGTCACGGGTCGCTGGGTCGCACTGATGATTCCCGAGGTGACAGTGGAGGAGAGACCGAAGGGCGACCCGAAGGCGACCACGCTCTGCCCCACCTGGACGTCCGCCGAGACCCCCATCGTCGCCGGGCTCACCGGCGTACCCCGCTCGAGCGCGATCACGGCCAGGTCGTACGACGGGCTGCGGCCGACAATCCGAGCCTGGACCTGCCGTCCATCCGACAGGGACACGACGATCTCGCCGCCGTCCAGGGCCGGCTCGATGACGTGGTTGTTGGTGACCACGTGTCCCGAGGTGTCGAAGACGAACCCGGAACCGCGCACCTCCTGGCTCGGACCTCGGACGTCGATGGAGACCACGCTCGGGAGGACCTTCCGGGCGACCGCCACGACGGGGCTGCCGCCCGGACCCGCGACGGCCGGTCCGGTGACGACGAGAGGGCCGGAGGCGTGGTTGGACGAGGACGACGAGCGTGCCTGATCGACGAGCGCCGCGCCGAGGGCGCCGCCGCCGAGACCACAGAGGAGCGACAGCACCATCACCGGGATGAGCGCGGAGCGCGGCCGCCGGTTGGGGGGAGCGGTGGCTTGCGGGGGCGGGCCCGGGACGGCCGGGAACCACGGCGCGGGATCCGGTGGTCCAGAATCCCGCGGTTGGGAGACCGGCGGTTCGGGACCAGACGGCCCCGTCGTCATGGCTGCCGGGCCGTCACGGCGCGACCGCCGACGCGATCCTGGTCAAGCCGCGTCCGATCCGTGTCGTGAGGCCGGACGGCTCAGGGACCGCCGCGTGCGGGAACCGGCCCATCAGTCGTGTCGCGATCTGCTGTGGCGCATCGGTCACCACGGTGAAGACCGTGTCGCCCGACTGCCATACCGCGACCAGCGGCAGCCCGTCACGGACGTAGACGGCTCGGCCACCGACCAGCTCGGCTCGGAAGGCGCCGAGCGTCGATGTGTCGAGCGAGCCGCGCTGCTCGAAGACGGAGACCGTCGACAGCCCGTCGGTGTATTCGGCGTGCATCGCGCCGCCCGCCAGCTCGACTTGACGGAGGAACGAGAGGTGGAAGTCCGTCGCCAGCCGCTCCGGGCAGGTCCATCCCTTGTCGTTGAGGGCCGACGCCGTTGCGGCCGACAGGTTCGTCGCCGGCATCGGATGCACCGCCGGAGGCAGGTGGGCCATGAAGCCGCCGCTTCGCATCTCGATGGACGTGTAGCCGCTCCAGCGCACTACCTGGCCGCCGGCATACATAGTGCGTCGCAGCAGCAGTCCGGTGTTGTCATCGATCCAGAACTTGGCCATGACCTGGCCGCCTCGGCTTGCTGAGATGACGGTCGTCGGACGCCCATCGACGCTCTGCGACCCGGCCAGGTCCAGGTCGTACGACGAGACCAGCGGCCCGAGCGGTCGGCTCTCCAGCCCATCGTGGGTCACCCCGCTCTGGGCCACGAACATCTCCGACTGCCCACCGCCGGCGCGGCCGGGGACGTCGAACATGGTGCCTTGGCCCGGGGTGTGCCGGACCTTGACCGAGTAGGCCTCGATGTTTCCGCCCGGGGTCAGCGACCGGACTACCCGGATGCCCGAGTAGGCATAGCTCTGCGCGGCGCTCACAGCGCGACGCAAGAGGTGGACGGCCCGCTGTTCGGCGCTCTGTGAGGCCGACCGGAGCGGGGGCTGCATCTGAGCCGGCCCTGCCGTCAGCCCGGATGGTGACCCCCGCGGGTCGTTCCGCTGCAGGTCGGAGCCCTTCTGGTCATCCGCGGTCTCGGTGAAACCCTCGACCGCCGGGTCGGCTAGCGGCGCGAGGCCGGTGCTGTCGGCGAACTCCGCGGCGAACTCACCCACCTGCGGCCGGACGGTCCTGGCTTGGCTGGCCTCCGGAGCGGCGCCCACGACGTACCCGAGCACGATCACGGCTGCGGTCATCGACCCGGCACTGATGACGACCTTGCGTAACCTCGCCGGGCGGCTGCTGGCCGGCGGCGGTAGTCGGGGTGGGTTGAGAGAGCCGACTACTTCGAGCAGGTCGTCGGACACCTCGACCGGAGCGAGCTTGGTGATGCGCCGCTTGACCTCGAGGGTCTCGATGATCTCCTGACGGCACTGCGGGCAGTTGCGCGCGTGGGCAAGGGCACGGGAGCGGGCATTGGGCGTCAGCTCGCCGTCGATGAGCGCCGAGACCTTGTGGTGAAGGTGACTCACGGTCGACCGGCCACCGGACTCGCGTCCAGCGCACCTCCATAGCGGCTGCGCGTCGACGTGGGAGCCCGATGTTGCAGCGCGGTGCGGAGCAGCGAACGCCCTCGGTGGATGCGCGACCGAACGGTGCCGATCTTGAGCTGGAGGACCTCGCTGATCTCCTCATAGGACAGCCCCTCGACGTCACACAGGACCACGGCGACCCGGAACTCCGGCTTCAGCTCACGCAGGGCGAGCTCGATGTCGTCGTCGAAGATCTGGTCGGCGAAGCTCAGGTCGGGCGCCGGAATCGAACCGGGCAGCCGGTCGCCGGCGTTGTCGGGGAGCGCCTCGAACCTGATCCGGCGGCGCCGGCGCGCCTGGTCGAGAAACAGGTTGGTGGTGATCCGGTGCAGCCAGCCCTCGAAGGTCCCGGGGCGGAAGGTGTCGAGCGAGCGGAACACCCGGACGAAGACCTCCTGCGTGAGATCCTCCGCTTCGTGCCGGTCTCCTGTCAGCCGGTAGGCGAGCCGGAACACGCGAGCGGAGTGGTCACGCACGATCGTGTCCCAGGTCGGAGGCGACCAGTCGGCGTCGGCCAGCGGCTCCACCACCGTCTCACCTCCAGGCATCGGCTTCGTCGACGCAACCACGGACACGTGCCTACTTTCGTCTTTGGTGGCGCCTTGGGTACTACTCACGCGCCTCAAGGATACGGGACGCATGCGCAGTCCAAGCCGCCGTTCTGTCCAACGCCGACCCTGCAGGCTTCGTTCCCTCCCCGGCGTGTCGCGGCTCGCGCCGGTGCGGATCAGCCGCGGGTCCGTCCTGCCGCACCGCGTGCCACCGCACCGTCTCCGCAGGTTGTTCGCAGGTTGTTCGCGAGCGGTGAGGGATCTGGTGCTTGGCGCCGGTATCAGCCGATAGGCTCAGTCGCGATCGGACCAACACCCGCGAGTAGTCGGGCCAACCGAGGAGGCAACCATTCCTACCGGTCTGAAGCCAGCGTCATGGGCATTCGCAGAGTCGTTCATCGCCGAGGACGAAGTGCTCACGGACGCTCGGATGCGTGCTGCCGAGCTGCCGGCCGTACCGATCGGGCAGGGCGGCGGGTCCACCCTGCGGTTGCTCGCGTCACTCGTAGGTGCGCGCAACGTGGTGGAGATCGGCACCGGCTGTGGAGTCTCGGGTGTCTGGCTGATGCGTGGCATGCGCTACGACGGCGTCCTCACCTCGGTCGACGTGGAAGCCGAGCATCAGCGGCTGGCGAAGCTGGCGTTCACGGCGGCAGGTTTCGCTCCCCAGCGGGTCAGGTTGATCCCAGGCGCGGCACTCGACGTACTCCCGCGGCTCACGGACGCCCACTACGACCTGGTGTTCTGTGACGGCGACAAGACGGAGTACCCGCGCTATCTCGAGGAGGCGCTCCGGCTGCTGCGGCCCGGCGGGGTGGTCGTGTTCGACAACTCGCTGTGGCACGACCGGGTGGCCGATGCCTCCGCCCGGGACCCCGAGACGACGGCGATCCGGGACACGCTCGATGCGGTGCGCGACGACGAGCGTCTGGTACCGCTGCTCCTTCCGGTGGGGGACGGTCTGCTGGTGGCTCAGAAGACCACCTGAGACGGACGCGTGGCGAGGGTGACGCGCTCAGGTCGTGACCGAGCTCAGCGCGTCCTCAAGTGCTTTGGCTTCCTCGGCGTTGAGCTCGACGACGAGCCGTCCGCCGCCTTCGATCGGGACCCGCATCACCAGTCCCCGGCCCTCCTTGGTGACCTCGAGGGGACCGTCTCCCGTCCTCGGCTTCATCGCCGCCATGCGCACACCTACCCTTCGTTTGAGCGCCGAGACTTTTCCCCCTTGCCGGGTCAAGACATCGGTGGCGCATCAGGTACCTGCAGCCATTATCGCACCGCTGAGCACCCGGTGCGGCAGACTGCTCAGTTGTGAACGCCCGCTCGGCCCTGTTCGACGTCTACGGCGACCACCTGCGTTCGCGAGGCGGCGCGGCGCCCGTTGCGGCGCTGCTGCTGATGCTGGCACCGCTCGACGTGGCGAGCCCTGCCGTCCGGACCGCGATCTCCCGGATGGTCCGACAGGGCTGGCTGGTTCCGGTGCGCCTCGACGAGGGTGCGGGTTATCGGCTGACTCCCCACGCGGAGCGGCGGCTGGCGGCCGCCGCGACGCGGATCTACCGTCGGGGCATCGCTCCGTGGGACGGCCGGTGGCACATGCTGGTGCTCGACCGGGTCGCCGACCGGAGCCGCCGAGAGCGGGTCCGCACCGGGCTCACCTACCTCGGCTACGCCCCCGTCGGCGACCAGACCTGGGTCAGCCCGCGGGCCTCGTCTGAGGTGGATGCTCTGCTGACCGCCGAGAACGTGCGCGCCCTGCGCTTCTGGGCGACTCACGACGGCCCCGACGACGGGCTGGCCGCGCGAGCCTGGGACCTGGAGGGGATCGGTCGCAGCTATGCCACCTGGCTGGCCGAGGCGCGCCTCCTCGTCGGGGACCCGAGCCGACCGCTCACCGACGAGGACGCCTTCACCGTGCGCAGCCGGCTGGTCCACGAGTGGCGCAAGTTCCTCTTTCGCGACCCCTCGCTCCCCCGAGAGCTGCTGCCGAAGCGCTGGCCCGGTGACGAGGCCGCCTCCTTCTTCGACGAGCAGTCCGACCGCCTCGCGCCCGGCGCCGGTCGCTTCGTCGACTGCTGCCTCTCCCCCCGCCCCTGACGATCCGAGACTTCCGGCACCACCATCCGAGAGTTCCGGCACCACGATCCGAGAGTTCCGGCACCACGATCCGAGAGTTCCGGCACCACGATCCGAGAGTTCTGGTACGACGATCCGAGAGTTCTGGCACCACGATCCGAGAGTTCCGGTACGACGATCCGAGAGTTTCCGGCATAGCCGGGGTTGATGGTCCCTCTTGTCAAGCGGCTCAGGTTGGTCCGGACGCCAAGAGCGACAACGACGCGGCGGCTTTCGGGACAGCTGCGTTGAGGTGGTTGCCTCACCTTCGACTGGATGACCATATCCACGCAATTGCGTTGATATGGCGATGGTGGGATCAGCGATCTGACCGCAACATCCACGCAATTTGTGGATATGTTCACCGACGCCAAGGCAAGGCGCGCGACTCGCGTAATTACCTCGAAAGCCGCGGCGTCATCGCTGCCTTTCACCCCAGCCGATCGCGAGACGCGCGACGGCAGTGACAACCGACCTTGGCCGAGGCGGTGCCGGCTCCCAGCTCGCGTCGGCGTGCCGGAACTCTCGGATCGTGGTGCCAGAACTCTCGGATCGTCGTACCGAAACTCTCGGATCGTGGTGCCAGAACTCTCGGATCGTCGTACCGGAACTCTCGGATCGTGGTGCCAGAACTCTCGGATCGTCGTGCCAGAACTCTCGGATCGTGGTGCCAGAACTCTCGGATCGTCGTACCAGAACTCTCGGATCGTCGTGCCAGAACTCTCGGATCGTGGTGCCGGAACTCTCGGATCGTCGTACCGGAACTCTCGGATCGTGGTACCGGAACTCTCGGATCGTGGTGCCATGGCCGGCGGTGGCCCGACCACGTAGGTTGAGGAGCACCCGAACGCGAGAGGAGCGCGCATGAGCGCCGACGGCAGCCCGGCGACACTTCCGGTGAGGTACGACGTGTCCGCCGGCGTCGCCACCATCACCCTCGACCGTCCGGATGCGATGAACAGCCTCGACACCGCGACGAAGGACGCCCTGCTCGCGGCTGTCCAGGACGCCGCTGCTGACGACGAGGTCAGGTGCGTGGTCATCACCGGGACCGGCCGGGCGTTCAGCGTCGGTCAGGACCTCCGCGAGCACATCACCAACATCACCGAGAAATCCCTCGAGGACGTCTGGTCGACGGTCGAGCGGCACTACGGACCGATCGCCCTGGGCATCGCCACGATGGACAAGCCGGTCATCGCCGCGGTCAACGGAGTCGCGGCCGGCGCCGGCATGTCGATCGTGCTCGCCTGCGACCTCCGCATCGGCGCGGACACCGCCGCGTTCAACACGGCGTTCACCGGGATCGCGCTGTCGTGCGACACCGGCTCCTCGTGGACCCTTCCCCGCCTCGTCGGTCCGACCAAAGCGATAGAGCTCCTGCTGATGCCGCGCACCGTCGACGCCGCCGAGGCGCTCGCCCTCGGACTGCTGACGTCGGTGGTCCCGGCCGCCGACCTTCGAGACGAGGCCGGACGGCTCGCCGCCAGGCTGGCCACGGGACCGACGCGGGCCTACGCCGCCGTCAAGCGGTCGGTCGCCTTCGCCGCCACGCATCCGTTGGCCGAGTCCCTGAGCTTCGAGGCCGAGATGATGGCGTGGACGGGCGGCTCGGCGGACCACCGCAACGCCGTCTCGTCCTTCGTGGCCAAGGAAAAGCCAACGTTCGAAGGAGTCTGAGCCGGATGAGTCGGCTCAGGAGACCGCCTTCGACACGAGGTCGGTTGGCGCTGGCCGTCGGCGCCCTCGCGCTGACGCTCGCGGGTACGACGGTCGGCTGGCCGGCGGCGCACGCAACACCGGGGTTGGGTCGCCAGCTCCACCCGGACGAGCTCACGCTGCCGGGCAAGATCGGCGCGCCGCCCGACGTGCTGCAGATGGTGACGATCACCTCGCCCGGCTGGCACAGCACGACGGGCACCTTGAAGGCCTGGGAGCGGCCACGCGGCGGGACCTGGACGAAGCTGCACGGGCCGCTTCCCGTCGTACTCGGCTATCACGGCTGGGTCATCGCGGGCAGACGCATCCAGTCGACCGGCACCAGCCCGGCAGGTCGCTTCGGTCTGCCCGAGGCTTTCGGTCTGCAGCCGGACCCGGGCACGGCGCTGATCTACCGACACGTGACCAACACGGCGTGGTGGCCCTATGAGCCTCGCGACCCGGCGACCTACAACATCTACGAGTATCACAAGGACTCGCACTCCTCGTGGCGCGCGGACTTCTCCGAGCACCTCGCCAGATTCCCCACACAGTATGCCTACGCGATCGTGGTCGGCTTCAACATGCCGAGCGGAGTGCACTACTCCCACAGCCGCCACCAGCGAGTGGCGACCCATCCGGCTGACACGACGCGCGGTGGCGGGATCTTCCTGCACGTCCGAGGCAGCGGGAAGACCGCTGGGTGCGTCGCCATGGACCAGGTGCATGTGCAGTGGCTGCTGCGCTGGTTGCACCCGGACAAGCACCCTCAAGTCGTGATGGGCCCCTACGGCTACGTGCTGCGCCTCTAGGCCTGGCCCGCAGGCACGGCGCGTCTGTCAGCGGAACGCGCAGTCGGCGAGATGGTCGTTGACAAGACCCACGGCCTGCATCAGGGCGTAGGCCGTCACCGGACCTACGAAGACGAAGCCATGCGCCTTGAGCTCACGGGACAGCGCCTTCGACTCAGGCGTCTGGGCCGGTATGTCGCCCGTCGTCGCCGGCGCCGGCGCAGCTCGAGGCGCGAACCGCCACACCAGGTCGGTCAACGGCTCCTCGAGCTCCAGCGCGGCTCGGGCGTTGGCCATGGCGGCGTCGATCTTGGCCCGGTTGCGCACGATTCCCGCGTCGTCCAGCAGCCGCGTGCGGTCGGCCGGGCCGAAGGCCGCCACCGATGCGATGTCGAAGCCGGCGAAGGCGCGACGGAAGTTCTCGCGCTTGCGCAGGATCGTCAGCCAGGAGAGGCCGGACTGGAACGCCTCGAGCGTGAGCCGCTCGAAAAGCCCGTTGTCGTCGCGCACCTGGTGGCCCCACTCGGTGTCGTGATAGGCGACATAGTCGGGCGTGGAGACACCCCAGGGACAGCGCGCGAAGCCATCCGGCCCGAGCTCGACACCGCGAGTCACGACTCGCCCGGGTTGTTCTCGGCCGCTCTGGTCTGCGCGTCGGAGTCGACCGGCTCGGTGGGCTCCGCCGGCACGGCGGGTCTCGCTCGCACGGCGGGTCTCGCCGGCTCGGTGGGCTCCGCCGGCACGGCGGGTCTCGCCGGCACAGCCGGTTCTGCCGGCACAGCAGGTTCTGCTCCACCTGCCGGGGCGGCCGGCACCGCGGGCACCGCCGACCCTGCGGCTTCGGCGGGCACCGCCGGCTCTGCCGCATCGCCCGGCGGGTTCTCGGCGCGCTCCTCGCCCGTTTCGCGGTCGAGCATCTGGGCCTCGAGGCGAGCCAGCAGGGCATCGACCTCGTCCATCCGATATCCCCTGACGCCGGTGTTGAACCGCACCGCCTGGAGGTCCTCGGCTCGCAGCGGTCCCGAGGTAGGCACGCTGGTGTCCGGGCGGTCGTCGTAGACCTCGGCCATCGAGTCGCCTCGGCCGACCGCGACGACTGCCACCGCGCCGATGATGGCGACCAGCACAATGACCCAGAACCAGAGCACGACCTCGATCGTGCCACGCTGGGGGGACCGCCCCCATGATCGGGTAAGGAGCCCCCGCCGTGTCGCTCGTGCTGGGCAGCCACGACTTCGGTGACAGTGCGAGCGTCGTGATGGCCATCGTGAACCGCACCCCGGACTCGTTCTTCGACGGCGGCTCCACCTACGACGAGGGCGCGGCTCTCGCCCGAGTCGCCACGGTCGTGGCCGAGGGGGCGGAGATCGTCGACATCGGGGGCGTCAGGGCCGGTCACGGTGAAGTGGTCGCCGAGGCCGAGGAGCTGCGGCGTACCGCCTCCTTCGTCGAGCGGGTCCGCACCGACTTCCCCGACCTGGTGATCAGTGTGGACACCTGGCGCGCCCCGGTCGCCCGCGAGCTCTGTCAGCGTGGCGCTGACCTGGTCAACGACACCTGGTCCGGCGCCGACCCGAAGGTCGCCGAGGTCGCCGCGGAGTTCGGAGTCGGGCTGGTCTGCAGCCACTCGGGTGGACTCGGGCCTCGCACCGACCCGCATCGGGTCGGGTACGACGACGTGGTGGCCGACGTCATCGAGACGGTCACGGGACTCGCGGAGCGTGCTGTTGCCTTAGGAGTACGCCGGGAGGCGATCCTGCTCGACCCGACCCACGACTTCGGGAAGAACACCTATCACTCGCTCGAGCTGACCCGACGGCTCGGTGAGCTGGTCGCGACCGGCTGGCCGGTGCTCGTGGCCCTTTCCAACAAGGACTTCATCGGGGAGACGCTCGATCGCGAGGTCGGGAGCAGGTTGAGCGGCACGTTGGCCGCGACGGCCGTCTCGGCGTGGCTCGGCGCCCGGGTGTTCCGTGCCCATCAGGTCGCCGAGACCCGCCAGGTACTCGACATGGTGGCGTCGATCGCCGGACAGCGACCTCCGGCCGGGGCGCTACGGGGGCTGGCCTAGCAACCCTGGGTTTCGCGTAGCAGCCTCGGATAGATTAGGTTAGCCTTACCAACAACGGGAATACGCTCACCATCGACCACGAATGGAGCCCGATGAGCCTCTCGATGACCATGCTCCTGGGTCTTATCGCCGGCGGAACCATCCTGCTCGGCCTCCCGATCGGACGGCTCCAGAATCCGCGGCCGGCCCTGCGGGCGTTCCTCAACGCCTGCGCCATCGGCGTCCTGCTGTTCCTGGTCTGGGACGTGCTGAGCGCCGCGTGGGAGCCGATCGACACTGCCCTCGGGCAGTTCCACGACGGCGGCGGCGGCCTCTCGACGGCCGTCGGCTACGGGCTGCTGTTCGCCATCGGGCTGAGCGTCGGGCTGCTCTCGCTGGTCTGGTACGAACGGTGGATGGTGGGCCGCATCCGGCACCAGGCCGACGTCCGGCCCAGCGGCCCTGGTGCTGTCAGCGCGACGGAGCAGGCGCGACTCGCTGCCGCCGAGATGTCGCCGGCCCGCCGGCTGGCGGTGCTCATCGCGGTCGGGATCGGGCTGCACAACTTTGCCGAAGGCCTTGCGATCGGCCAGTCAGCGGCCAGCAACGAGATCAGTCTCGCCGTCATGCTGGTCATCGGGTTCGGCCTGCACAACGCCACCGAAGGCTTCGGGATCACCGCACCGCTGGCCGGTGACGTCGACGCCCATGGCGTTGCGCGCCGACCCAGCTGGGGCTTCCTGCTGACCCTGGGCGCCATCGGCGGTGGCCCGACCTTGGTCGGCACCATCATCGGACACGGCTTCACCAGCGAGCCGGTCAGTGTCGTCTTCCTGACGCTGGCCGCCGGTTCGATCCTCTACGTCGTCACCCAGCTGCTCGGTGTCGCCGCCAAGGCGCGCCGTCCGACGCTGTTGGGCTACGGCCTCGTCATCGGCCTGCTCGCCGGATTCCTCACCGACGCCATCGTGACGGCTGCCGGCGCCTGAGCTCGATTCGGCTGCGAGCCCGATTCGGCTGCACTCGCTCCGCGGCCGGGCCCAGCCGGACCGCTGACGAATCGGCTATGACGGCCCGCGGGTCATTCATCGCCGGTCAGCCGTTGCCAGCCACGTCGGCTGCCTCCTGGGCCTCGGCCTGGTGCTCTGCCCGCGCTTCGGCTTCGGCTTTGGCTGCGAGTGCCTTCGCCAGCATTCGGCTGGCACCTTCGTCGAGTGCGTAGACGAAGACGGCGGCCGCCAGAGCGACCCACAGCCGG
This sequence comes from uncultured Actinomycetota bacterium, assembly GCA_963820035.1. Classification (GTDB taxonomy): domain Bacteria; phylum Actinomycetota; class Actinomycetes; order Propionibacteriales; family Nocardioidaceae; genus JAWWPG01. The sequence continues at coordinate 468,360 of CAWFYK010000003.1, forward strand.
CCCAGCCGGGACGTCGCCCGCCGAAGCGCCAGCCCGGCCAGCAGGTTGACCGCGATCCAGGAGCCGGTCCGGGTGCCTTCCGCGAGAGCCAGCTTCGGCAGACTCGGCTCCTCGTCGGGATCGGGGGTGATCGAGAAGAACGTGACACCCCCCGGCTCGATCCGGTGGGCAGCGGCCTCGGCTGCTCCGACCAGCACGGCCTGCTTGAGCCGCCGGGCCCGCGACTCCAGCGGGAGCGCCGCCGCCATACCCGTGCCAGCCGCTCGCACGAGCCCGCTCAACCTGAGATCCATCGCCATCAGCCTCCACCTCCGCGAGCAGCGTAGCCCGCCCCCTGCCGAGAGCCCGTCGCGACCATCGTGGGCACCAGCCGAACTCGGGCGTCGTGACCGACATCACAAACCGGTTGTCCTGGCGGGCGGCAACCACCTAACGTCACGGTGTCAGACGTGGCAGTCGCACGGGCAGCCCAGCGCCCTCCGATGCCCGGTCATTACGCGCGATGGAGGACCGATGGAGTTGCCCAGTCTCACCCGTCTCGAGGCGGAGGAGCGCGCGAAGCTGATCTCGGTCAGCCACTATGACATCGACGTCGATCTGTCGGACATGCTCGAGGGTCCCGATTTCCGGGCCGTCACCACCATCCGCTTCTCATGTCGGACCCCCGGCGCGTGGAGCTTCGTCGACGCGGCACTGGATGTGGTGTCCGCGACGCTCAACGATTCTCCCCTCGGGAACGACAAGATCGCCGATGCCCGCATCCGGCTCGACGACCTTGCCGCCGACAACGTGCTCGTCGTCGAAACCGTCCAGCGATCCACCGAGCACGGCGAGTGGGTGCACCGATCGGTCGACCCGTCGGACAAGGAGGTCTACGTCTGGACGTCCTTCGAGCCGGATGACGCCCGCCGGGCCTGGGCCTGTTTCGACCAGCCCGATCTGAAGGCCCCCCACCGCATCACCGTGACGGCACCGGCCCGGTGGCGGGTGGTGAGCAACAGCGGTGATCCGACGATCGAGGACCTGGGAGTCAGCCGGCGCTGGTCCTTCCCCGACACACCCCCGCTCTCGACGTACGTCCCGGTCATCAACGCCGGGCCGTGGCACGAGGTGCGGCAGACCCGCGAGGGCTACGACCTGGGCCTGCTCTCGCGGCAGTCGCTCGCCCGCTTCCTCGACCGCGACGCCGACGAGATCTTCGAGGTCACGGCGCAGGGGTTGACGTTCTATGGCGATCGGTTCGGTCTGCCGTTCCCGCAGCGCAAGTACGACCAGGTCTTCGCGCCCGACATGGGTGGAGCCATGGAGAACTACGGCTGCGTGACCTGGTCGGATGCCTTCATCTACCGCAGCGACCCGACCTACACCGAGCGGGAGCAACGAGCCGTCGTGCTGCTCCACGAGATGGCGCACATGTGGTTCGGCGACATGGTGACGATGGTCTGGTGGGAGGATCTCTGGCTCAACGAGGCGTTCGCCGAGTGGGCGTGCTACTGGGCCGCCGAAGGGGCGACCAAGTTCACCGACGCCTGGTCGAGCTTCCTGGCGGGTGAGAAGCTCTTCGGCTACTCCGCCGACATGGCACCGACGACCCACCCGATCCGGCAGCCGGTCGACGACGTGGCCGCCGCCGTCGCCAGCTTCGACGGCATCACCTATCCCAAGGGGGCGAGCGTGCTGAAGCAGCTGTTCGCCTTCGTGGGTGAGGATGCGTGCGTCAACGGACTCCGCGGCTACTTCGCGAAGCACGCCTGGGGCAACACCCGACTCGCTGACCTGATGAGCGAGCTCGAGCTGGCGAGCGGTCGCGACCTCGCGGACTGGACCACGGGCTGGCTCGATACGGCGGGCACCGACCGGCTCACCCTGGAGGTCCGCAGCGCCGGGGAGCACGTCCTCCGTGCCGTCGGCCCCGACGGCATCCCGCCGCGCCCCCACCGCCTCGACGTCGGCGTCTACGAACGAGCACAGGATGGCGGCGGACTGGTCCGGAGCCGCCTGGTCTCGCTGGAGACCACTGGGGCGTCGACCGACGTACCGGGCCTGACGGAGGCGGCTCTCCATCTCATCAACGACGAGGACCTCACGTTCGCCTCGGTGCGCCCGGATGCGGCATCCCTCACGACGATGTTGGACTCGGCCGCCGAGCTCCCCACGGCCGTCGCGCGAGCCGTCGCGGTCACCACGGCCTGGGACATGCTGGTGTGGAGTGACCTCACGGCAGCGGACCTGGTTCGCTGTGTGACCGCGGTCCTCGCGATCGAGTCCGTCGACAGTGTGGTCGAGCCCTATCTGGACCTCGCCGTCCAGGCGGCGGACAACTGGTCGCCAGATGCACGTCGAGACGACCTTCTCGCGCAGGTGGCCGACCTCTGTCTCACGCTGGCCGATGACCCGGCGCGGCGTCAGGTCGCCCTACGCGCCCTGGCCCAAACGGCCGTGCGTGACGACCAAGTCACTGAGCTTCGGAACCGGATCGGCGACGACGTCGACCTACGCTGGCGCGCCCTGACCCGGCTTGCAGAGTTCGATGCTGCCGACCCGGCCGAGGTCGAGCGCCTCGTCGACGAGGACCCGGACCCCGACTCCTGGGTGCGGGCGCTCGCCGTCGACTCGGCACGCCCGGCTCCGGACAAGAAGGAAGCGACCTGGAAGGCCATCATCGAGGACCATCGAGTCCCGATGGGGTCGATGGGTGACGTCAGCCGGGCGTTCTGGCGACGCACCCAGCCCGACGTTCTCGCGCCGTACGCCGACCGCTACCTCGAGGCGCTCCCCACGCTGCACCTCGAGGGCATGATCCCCGCTCTGACGATGTCCGGCGCGCTCTTCCCGAAGGCTGCGGTGGGCGAGGAGTTCGCCGCGAGGGCCATCGCCGCCGCCAAGGACGACGGTGTCAGCAAGGTGGTCGCGAAGAACGTCGTCGAGCGGACCGACCGGCTGACCAGGATGCTCAAGACGCGCGCGCTCTGACGGCTCGACCGGAACAACCTGACGGCTCGACCGGAACAACCTGACGACTCGACCGGAACAACCTGACGGCTCGACCGGAACAACCTGACGACTCGACCGGAACAACCTGACGGCTCGACCGGAACAACCTGACGGCTCGACCGGTGTCACTCGCTGCGGTGAGGCGTCGGCTGTGGCGCGGCGGCGGAGTCGAGCGGCGGCAGGTGGGCCGCACGCTCGGCCCGCGCCTCCAGGACGATCGAGACGGCCTCGGACACGTCGTCGGTCAGGTGGAAGATGTCCAGATCCCGGGGGCTCACCTTGCCGCTCGGGAGGACGCTGCCGCGGATCCACTCGAACAGCCCACCCCAGTAGGCCGAGCCGATCAGCACGATCGGGAACGACGTGACCTTCTGGGTCTGCACGAGCGTGACCGCCTCGAACACCTCGTCGAAGGTGCCGAAGCCGCCGGGGAGCGCGATGAACCCTTGGGCATACTTCACGAACATCGTCTTGCGGGCGAAGAAATAGCGGAAGTTGATGCCGATGTCGACCCATTCGTTGAGGCCGGACTCGAACGGCAGCTCGATGCCGAGTCCCACCGATATCCCGCCGCCCTCCGACGCGCCCTTGTTCGCCGCCTCCATCGTCCCGGGTCCACCCCCCGTGATGACGGCGAAGCCGGCGGCCGCCAGCGCTTCGCCCAGCTGGACCCCGGCGGCGTAGTCGGGGTCGTCGGGCTTGGTCCGCGCCGAACCGAAGACGGAGATTGCCGGCCCGAGCTCGGCAAGCGCGCCGAAGCCTTCGACGAACTCGGCCTGGATGCGAAGGACCCGCCATGGGTCGGTGTGCACCCACTCGCTCGGACCGCGCGAGTCGAGCAGCCGCTGGTCCGTGGTCGACGCCTGCATCTGGCCGCGACGCATGACGACCGGTCCCCGATGCTGCTCGGGCGGCTGTCCGTCACCGAGCTCGCTGTCGGCCCGACTGGCGGAGCCGCTGTCACTCGCTGCTGCGGTCATGCGGCGAACCTAGACCTTCTGTCACGGGGTGGCGAGTGGGGACCCGGACAGCCAGCGGGTCATCTGCTCGAGGCACGAGCGGAGCTGTGCGATCGGCACGAACTCGTCCTGCTTGTGGGCGAGCTCGGGGTCTCCTGGACCGAAGTTCACGGCGGGAACGCCCATGGCGCTGAACCGCGCCACGTCGGTCCAGCCGAACTTCGGGTTGACCTTCCCTCCGACTGCGTCGGCGAACGCGGCCGCAGCCGGCCGGTCGAGTCCCGGGAGTGCGCCGGGCGCTGAGTCGCTGACCTCCAGCTCGAACCCGGCGAAGACCTCACGCAGGTGCGCCTCCGCCTCGTCGACGCTGCGATCCGGGGCGAAGCGGAAGTTGACGCTGACCGTGCAGCGGTCGGGTATCACGTTGCCCGCCACTCCCCCGGCGATGCCGATCGCGTTGAGCCCCTCGTGGTAGGTCAAGCCGTCGATGACGGGCATCCGGGGCTGGTACGACGACAGCCGCGCCAACACGTCACGCGCGGCATGGATGGCGTTCACGCCGTTCCACGAGCGCGCGGCGTGGGCCCGACGCCCCGTCGTGGTGACGTCCACGCGGATGGTTCCCTGGCAACCCGCCTCGATGACCGCGTTGGAGGGCTCCATCACGACAGCGAAGTCACTCTCGAGGACCTCCGGCCGGACCGCGGCGATCAGCGACAGGCCGTTGCGGTCGGCCTCCACCTCCTCGGCCTCATAGAACACGTAGGTGACGTCGCGAGTCGGCTCGGACAGCTGGGCCGCAAGCAGCAGCGCGACTGCGACCCCACCCTTCATGTCGCAGGAGCCCACGCCGTGCACGTTCGTGCCGTCGTTGCGCGCGGGGAGGTTGGCGTTGACGGGCACGGTGTCGAGGTGGCCCGCCACAACGACCCGGTCGGGGCGTCCGAGCGTCGTGCGGGCCACGACCGAGTTGCGATGCCGCCATACCTCGAGGCCGTCGACCTCGCTGAGCGCCTGCTCGACCGACCCGGCGATGACCGCCTCGCCCCCGCTCACCGACTCGGTGTCGACCAGCGACATCGTGAGCGCCACGACATCTTGTCGGAGGTCGAGCCTCGTCATGACTGGCGGACGAACGCGCAGAACTCGTTGCCCTCCGGGTCCGCCATCACCGTCCAACCCGTCTCAGGGGTCGGAAGCGCGAGCACGCTGGCACCGGCCGCGACCACGTCATCGACCGAGTCGACGAAGACATCCCAGTGGATGCGGTTCTTCACCGTCTTCGGCTCGGGAACGGGGACGAAGCTCCAGCCCTCACACGGCAGGCCAGGGATGTCCTCGAGCCACCACCAGTCCTTGTCCCTGCGGCCGCCCACCGGAAGTCCGAAGGCCGCGGCCCACCATTCGGCGAGCTGCTTGGGGTTGGCCGAGTCGACGATCACCTCGTAGAGCCGGTAGTCGGGGAGCTCGTCGGGCCTCCGGACGAACGCACAGAACTCCCCTCCCTCGGGGTCCGCCAGCACATACCAGTCCCGGTCGAAGCCGGGATGTTCGAGGACGGTCGCACCGAGCGTGACCAGGTCGTCGATGCTGGCGCAGTGCACATCGAGGTGCACCCGGTGCTTGACGGCCTTCTTCTCAGGTACGACGCACATCCAGACCCGCTGACCGGGTTCACTACCCGTGAGCGTGCCGGCGGCACCGCTGGGCTCGAACGTCAGCCCGAGTGCCGCCGCCCAGAACCTGCCGAGGGTCTCGCTCGGGCCGGTGTCGATGCAGAGGTCCTTGAAGTGGGCGATGGCCATCGTTCGATGATAGTTGGCGCCCCCTCCCGCGACTGACCGCCGCATCGGCGAGCTCCGGCCGGCGGCCCGGGGTCCACGAACAGCCTTCGGTCACTCGCTAGCGTGGAGGCGTGAGCGATACCCGCCCGGCTTGGGGATTCGGCCTTGCCAGCACCGACGTCGACGGCACCGTCCTGGACGTCTGGTTCCCCCAGCCCGAGCTGGGACCGGCCCCGGACGACTATCACGCTCCCTCCACGCTGAGCGCCTTCGAAGGGCATGACGAGGTCAGGCTGGTGACCCGCTCCGTCGTCCACGTGGTCATCGACGACCTCGACGCACCTCCCACGACGACGCCAGAGGTGTGGCTGCGACTCCACCTGCTGAGCCATCGCCTGGTGGCGCCGCGCGGTCAGAACCTCGACGGTGTCTTTTCGCTGCTGACCAACGTGGTCTGGACCGACGCGGGCCCGTGCGCCGTGGACGGCTTCGAGCAGGCCCGACTCCGCGCGCTCGACGTCGGGCGTCGGCTGTCGGTGCACGGGGTCGACAAGTTCCCCCGGATGACGGACTATGTCGTCCCCACGGGCGTGCGCATCGCCGACGCGAGCCGGGTGCGTCTCGGCGCCCACCTCGCAGCAGGCACGACCGTGATGCACGAGGGCTTCGTGAACTACAACGCAGGGACCCTCGGCGCTTCCATGGTCGAGGGCCGCATCAGCGCCGGGGTCGTCGTCGACGACGGCAGTGACGTAGGCGGCGGTGCGTCCATCATGGGCACGCTTTCGGGCGGCGGCACCGAGATCGTCCGCATCGGGAAGCGCTGCCTGCTCGGCGCCAACTCAGGAGTCGGCATCTCCCTCGGTGACGACTGCGTCGTCGCCGCCGGATGCTACGTCACCGCTGGGACCAAGCTGCTCCTTCCGAATGGCACGGTGGTGAAGGCTCGAGAGCTATCCGGTCAGCCCGACTGGCTGTTCTGGCAGAACAGTACGACGGGCGCGATGGAGGCCGTCCGTCGCGAAGGCGCGGGGGTCGCCTTGAACGACTCGCTGCACACCAATGCCTAGGCCGGGCCAGGCGGGGCTGGCGGGCCCGGCGGGAACGACGGGTCCGGCGGTCTGGACGCCGCAGGCGGCCGACGTACATGCGTAAGGTGCTGGCCACGATGGCCCTGCTCGTCGTTCTCGCGGTGGTGCTGGCCGTCTATGTCGCCGGGCGGAAGGGGGTCGGCCCGTTGGCCCCGGCGCAAGGCTGCACCGCGACGGTGGCGGGCCACAGCGTCTCGCTCTCGACATCCCAAGCGCAGAACGCGTCCGTGATCGCCGCTGTCGCAGCCCGCCGAGGACTGCCGGCGCGAGCGGTGTCGATCGCTCTCACGACGGCCTACCAGGAGTCGAGGCTCGAGAACGTCGCCTACGGCGACAGCGACTCACTTGGGTTGTTCCAGCAACGTCCCAGCCAGGGTTGGGGCACCCCGAAGCAGGTGATGGACCCGCGCTACTCGACGAACGCGTTCTATGACGCATTGGTCAAGATCCCCGGCTACGAGACGATGAACATCACCAAGGCGGCTCAGGAGGTCCAGCGTTCGGCATACCCCAGCGCCTACACGGTGCATGAGAGGGATGCCCGGACGGTCGCAAGTGCGCTCACCGGTTACAGCCAAGGCGCCTTCAGCTGCGTCGTCAACGCCCAGCACCTCGACAGGCAACGGATGCAGGCCGACGGTCTGACCGCCCGGGCAAACGCCGTCAAGCGGCGGATCCTCGCGGCGTACGGCGACCTCCCGCTCGGCGGTTTCGCGCCCGGGGGCATCAGCTCCGGACACATGAGCGGCTCGGCACACTACGAGGGCCGGGCCGTCGACGTCTTCTTCCGGCCGATCAGCTCCGACAACACGATCCGAGGCTGGGCCCTCGCGCAGTACCTCGTGGCGAACGCCGCGGCCCTGCACATCGAGCACGTGATCTATGACCGGCAGGTCTGGACCGCGGGCTCAGACTCCCAGCGGGGCTGGCACCACTACACGCCGCCAGAACTCACCGGTAGTGAGAGCGCTGCGACCCTGGCGATCCTGGAGCACCGCGACCACGTCCACGTCGACGTCTGGTAGTCGGCTTCGCGGCCATCATGAGGACTTCCGGCCATGTGACGTGATCCTTCGACGAGCCAGGCCTGAGTGAGAAGTGCCTTGTGCAGGGCCCGAACGAGGCGTTCGACGAGATCGCCGCGTCGATCCCCGTCTTTCGGGTGCTTCCGTCGTCACCTCCGGTGTGAGGGGGCCGGCTATTCGTCGAGGCCCCAGGAGATGACGCGGTCGGGGTGGATCCGGATCGCCTCACGGGAGTAGTAGGGATACGGCGGTTCCCAATGCACGACAGCTTCGGCGCGACCGCGGATCTCCAGCCCTCGGACGCGCCATGGCTGCACGCTCACGACGTCGTCCACCACGAAGGCGACGAGCGGATGCGACTGAATGTTGCGGAACTTCTTCGTCCCGCCCATCGCGCGGCCGCCGATGTCGATGACGCCGAGATCGTCGTTCAGGAAGAAGCCCACGGGGTTGTTCTGCGGCCGACCGTGAGCATCCACAGTCGCCAACCGGCCGAGCCGCTGGCTCGTCAGGTAAGCCCGTTCGGCAGGCGTCAGCTCGAGAACCATGAGCCAATCCTCGCCGGAGCGGCATCCTGGGTCAACGCGCGGTCGGATGCACAGGTCTGGGGCGGAAGTCGGTGATCTGCGGCAGGATCGACCTATGCGAGGACGGACGGAGTCTGACGGGTCCGAAGCCCGAGGGTCGAGGCGCGACTGGTGGGGCGTAGTCCTGGAGGCCCCCGACGCCAACCGCCTGGCCAGGTTCTACTCCGAGCTCCTCGGCTGGGAGATCACCTCGAGCGAGCCGCACAATGCCACCGTCGGACCCGGCGATGGCGTCGCCTATCTCGGCTTTCAGACAGCCGCCGACTACGTCCGTCCGGCCTGGCCGGCAACCGATGGCTCACCGCACATCACGATGCATCTCGACTTCGAGGTCAGCGACCTTGCCCTATCGGTGGCACACGCCGTCGAGCTCGGCGGCCAGCTCGCCGACTTCCAGCCTCAGGACGACGTACGCGTGATCCTCGACCCGGCCGGCCACCCCTTCTGCCTCTACCTCGGCTCCACCTGACGTTCCCGACAGTCCGGTACGACGATCCGAGACTTCCGGCACCACCATCCGAGACTTCCGGCACCACCATCCGAGAGTTCCGGCACCACCATCCGAGAGTTCCGGCACCACCATCCGAGAGTTCCGGCACCACCATCCGAGACTTCCGGTATGACGACTCGGGCCGGGTCGCGCCATGGCCAGGTCTGTGATCACTGGCGCGGCGGGCCGTATGACGGCCTGCAGGTAAAGAGCGGCAGTGGCGGGGCGGCTCTCGAGCCACACGCGTCGATCTGGCGCTCACCCATGTCTGCGCGAACGTCACCACGCACGAGCGTGGAAGTTGCGGTCAGATCGCGGTGGCAACCGCAAGATGGACGCACATGCGTGGATGTGTTCACCTCCAGACGTAACTCGCCATCGCAACAGACGCGTCTCGGGAGCAGCAACGTCACCGCGCCGCTAGGTGCAGACCACCCACGCCGCCTGACAAGAGGAACCATCCGCCCGACCCGGGCGCCGTCGTACTCAGGTCTTGCGCGCTCGGATCCTACGACCAAGAGTCTCCGATGATACGACGAGAGGTCTCGGATCGTCGTGCCGGAACTCTCGGATGGTGCTACCGAAACTCTCGGATCGTCGTACCGAAACTCTCGGATCGTCGTACCGAAACTCTCGGATGGTGTGCCGAAACTCTCGGATCGTCGTACCGAAACTCTCGGATCGTCGTACCGAAACTCTCGGATCGTCGTACCGAAACTCTCGGATCGTCGTACCGAAACTCTCGGATCGTCGTACCGAAACTCTCGGATGGTGCTGCCGAAACTCTCGGATCGTCGAGGGGTTAGGGGTCGAGGCGGGCGTCGGCCTGGTGGGTCAGGATGTCGGCGACGGTCTCGTGGGGGGTCTGGCGCGTGGTGTCCAGCCAGAGGCCGAGCCGCGGCGTCAGGGCGAGCTGCTCGTCGAGGCCCTCGATCGTGTGGTCATCCGGGCGGTAGGCGACTTTCCCGGTCCTCGCCCGGCGCGCCCGGTCCCTCGCTGCGACCTCATCCAGAGCCGGGCGCAGGACCACGAGATGCCGTGGGCGGGTCTTCACCCGGTCCAACCACGTCGTGACATCAGAGCCGAAGATGTTGTCCTGGACGACGACGGTGAATCCTTCGGTCGCGTACTCGTCAGCAGTGATCGCCGACAGTCGGTAACGCAGGTCCAGCAACCTCCGCGCGTCCTGGCTGTCCTCGCCGGCGTGCGGTTGCACCCAGCCGGAGAGCGCCCAGCGGTAGAACTGCCCACCCCGAACGTGCACTCCCCGTTCGAACCGGCCAGCCAGCAGTTCGCTCACGGTCGACTTGCCGGCCGCCTGGACTCCGATGACCAGCCAGACCCCGAGCTCACTCACGGGTTGCAGCAACCCCGGCACGGTCCAGCCCTCAGGCGCTTTGCTGCCGCGGCACGATGACCTGCTCGTAGACGAGCAGCAGCCCGGCGGCGATGGGGATGGCCACCAGCGCCCCGATGATTCCCAGCAGGGCCTCGCCCGCCAGAATCGCCACGATCGTCATCACCGCGGGTACGTCGACCGCGCGCCGCATGATCCGCGGCCCCAGGACATACGCCTCGAAGAGGTGGTAAGCGATGTAGTAGCTGAGGACGATGGCGGCCTCGACCCAACCCGCCGTCAGCGCGACGAGCGTGACCAGGACCCCGCCGATGAGCGTTCCGAGGACCGGCACCAGCGCCAGCAGGCCGACGATGACGGCAAGGACGGCCGGGAAGGGCAGCCCGAGCACCTTCAGCACGATGTAGGACAGCAGACCGTTGATCGTGGCGATACACAGCTGTCCGAGCACGTAGCTGCCCACCCGCCGGGTGATCTCTTCACTCAGGTAGACGACGCGCGGCCGGCGACTGTGCGGGACGAGCTGGTAGATCGACTTCTTGACCCGCGGCATCGCGACCAGGAAATAGAGCGTGAGAACCAGCACCGTGAAGGTCGCCACTACCCCGTTGACGATCGCCTTGCCCGCTCCGAGGAGACCGCCGAACAGCGATGACACGGACAGACCCGACACGTAGTTCTCGAGATTCTTCCTCGCCCGGTTCGTCACATGCCAGCGGGAGTTGAGGTCCTCGACCCAACGCTTGTGCTGCAGCTGTGTCAGGTAGTTCGGCGCCTGGTCCACGAGATCCTTGGTCTCGGTGACGATGGCGGGCACGATCAGCCATCCCAGCAGCGCGAAGACACCGCACAGCCCGACGAAGACCAGCAGCACCGCACTGCCTCGGCGCATGCCGCCCCGCGCCAGCCGGGCGACGATCGGCTCCAGGCCCAGGGACAGGAAGATCGCCAACAGGATCAGGGTGAGGAGCTCCGACAGTCGCAGCACGAGGTGCACCAGGCCGTAGGCGAGCAGGCCGCCGAGGACCGCCATGAAACCGAGATAGAAGGGCGAGCGGCGGTCGATCGGCGCACCGGGTCGCGTGACGGCAGGGTCGTCCGACCCCGGGGTCGCATGGTCCTCGACGAGCTGCTCGGTCTCGCGGGCCGAGTGGGCTGCCTGAACCGCCACGGGAGCGACCGGGTGATCATCCTCGGAGCTCCGCTCATCCGACTCGGAGTCGGTGGAATGCGCAGGCTCGGCAGGTCGTGCGACCTGCCATCTGGCCCACCAGCGCCTGCTCATCCGTCTCCTCTGCTGTCCGGGCAGCCACCTTCGGCATGCCTGTCGTCGACCCCATCATGACGGGTGAGCAGGACAACCGCCCAGCCTGCGGGCCTCGAGGTGCTCCGTGTCGGGCTCCTCGGCGGCCGGCGTGAGCGCCTCCCGCCGAGAGAACGCGGGACCCGGAGGGGGTCGAGGGCCGTCATGTGGTCGTGAGGGTCGAGCCAGGGGTCAGTTCAGGTGCTGACCGGCATCCAGCCGAAGCGCTGCGCCTCGAAGGCCGAGATGTCCACGTCGCGGGTGAGCGTCACAGCGATGTCATCAAGCCCCTCCATGAGCCGCCACTGTGCGTAGGCGTCGATGTCGAAGCCGGCCACGATCGTCCCGGCCCGCACCGTCCGATCGAGCAGGTCGACCGTGATCGGTGCCGCCGGGTCCGCCTCGACGAGGTCTTGTACGGCGGACACCACGTCGTGCGGGAGCGCCACCGGAAGCAGGCCGCCCTTCAGGGCGTTCTGCCGGAAGATGTCGCCGAATCTCGGCGAGATGACGACGCGGATGCCATGGTCCTGCAACGCCCACACGGCATGTTCGCGCGACGAGCCGGTCCCGAAGTCCGGTCCGGCGACCAGCACCGTCGCCCCGTCGTAGCGTGGGTCGTTGAGCACGAAGTCCGGGTCCCGTCGCCAGGAGGCGAACAGCCCGTCGGCGAAACCCGTGCGGGTGATGCGCTTGAGGTACTCCGCCGGGATGATCTGGTCGGTGTCGACGTTGCTTCGACGCAGCGGCAGGCCGCGTCCGACGTGAGTGGTGAACTTCTCCATGACGTCTCCTAGAGGTCTGCGGGCGCGGTAAGCCGTCCGGTGACGGCGGTAGCCGCGGCGACCGGCGGCGAGACGAGGTGCGTTCGGCTCCCGGAGCCCTGCCGACCCTCGAAGTTGCGGTTCGACGTCGAGGCGCTCCGCTGACCGGGCTCCAGGCGGTCGGGGTTCATGCCCAGACACATCGAGCAGCCGGCCCCTCGCCACTCCGCACCAGCAGACTCGAAGACCTGTTGAAGTCCCTCCGACTCAGCGCGACGTTTGACCTCGTCCGACCCCGGTACGACGAGCACCCGCACGCCGTCCGCGACCCGACGACCCCGTAGGACGTCGGCCGCGGCCCGAAGGTCCTCGAGCCGACCGTTGGTGCAGGAGCCGATGAAGACGGTGTCAACCGCGATGTCACGAAGGGTCGTCCCGGGGGCAAGGCCCATATAAGCAAGGGCTCTCTCGTCGGAGGCGTCACCCGGCTCCGGCACCCGTCCGGACAACGGCGCCCCCTGTCCCGGGTTTGTTCCCCAGGTGACCCACGGTGACAGCTCGTCAGCGGCGATGCGCACCACCGTGTCGAAGGTGGCGTCGTCGTCGGTCACGAGAGTCGACCAGTGGCCGAGGGCGGCCTCCCACTCGGCGCCTCGAGGGGCGTGCGCACGGCCCTCCAGGTAGCCGAAGGTGGTGTCGTCAGGCGCGATCATCCCGGCCCGCGCGCCGGCCTCGATGGACATGTTGCACACCGTCATCCGGCCCTCCATCGACAGCCCGCGGACAGCCGGGCCGCGGTACTCGACGATGTGGCCCTGTCCGCCGCCGGTCCCGATCTGGGAGATCACCCCGAGCACCAGGTCCTTCGCCGTCACCCCCGGCGGCAGCTCACCGTCAACCTCGACGGCCATCGTGGCTGGCCGCTGCAGCGGAAGGGTCTGCGTGGCCAGCACGTGCTCCACCTCGCTCGTGCCGATCCCGAAGGCCAGGGCGCCGAAAGCGCCGTGGGTGCTGGTGTGGCTGTCGCCGCACACGACCGTCATACCCGGCTGGGTGAGGCCCAGTTGAGGACCGATCACGTGCACGATCCCCTGCCCGGCATCGCCCATGGCGTGCAGTCGGACCCCGAACTCGGCGCAGTTGGCGCGCAGCGCCTCGACCTGGGCACGGCTGAGCGGGTCGACGATCGGCCCCGCCGTGGTCGGCACGTTGTGGTCCTCGGTGGCGACCGTGAGGTCCGGGCGCCGGACCTTCCGGCCCGCCGCTCGGAGCCCGTCGAAAGCCTGTGGGCTGGTGACCTCATGGACCAGGTGGAGGTCGATGTAGAGCAGGTCGGGCTCACCATCGGTCCGACGGACAAGGTGCTCGTCCCACACCTTCTCGGCAAGCGTCTTCGCCATCTCGACCTCCTTAGCATTCCGATGCTGCGTCTCGATATATGAGACAGCAGTATCACTTCTTGATACAGGCTACCAGCGCCGGTCGCCGACCGCCACGGCCCTGTCCACCCGCCGGGCGATAGCGTCACCGACGTCGCCGGTACGGCGAACCGCGGCGCCGCGCGCAGCGAGATCCGCGGCGACCGCCGTCTCCACACGCGTTGCCGCCTCATGCAGCGACAGCGACTCCAGCAACATGGCCACCGACAGCACGGCGGCGGTCGGGTCCGCGAACCCCTGGCCGGCGATGTCCGGCGCGCTTCCGTGGACCGGTTCGAACATGCTCGGAGCGGTGCCCTCGACATTCAGATTTCCGCTCGCCGCAAGGCCGATGCCGCCGGCGATACCAGCGCCGAGGTCGGTGACGATATCGCCGAAAAGGTTGTCCGTCACGATCACGTCGAAGCGTCGCGGCTCGTTGACGAGGTAAAGGCACCCGGCGTCCACATGCACGTAGTCGACTTCGACGTCGGGGAACTCAGCCCCCACCTCATCGACCGTGCGCGACCAGAGGGACCCTGCATGCGTGAGCACATTGGTCTTGTGCAGCAAGGTGAGTCGATGGCGTGGTCGCTCGGCGGCGCGGGCGAAGGCATAGCGCACGACGCGCTCGACGCCGTACCTCGTGTTGACACTCGCCTCGGTGGCGATCTCGTGGGCGGTTCCGCGGCGTAGCGCACCGCCGACTCCCGCGTAGGGACCCTCCGTCCCCTCGCGGACGACGATGATGTCGACGTCCTCGGGGGTCACCCCGACGAGCGGGGTGGCGACCCCTGGATAGAGCCGCACGGGTCGAAGGTTGACGGCGTGGTCGAGCGCGAAGCGCAGCTTGAGCAACAGTCCTCGCTCGAGCACGCCCGACGGCACGCGAGGATCTCCCACCGCGCCCAACAGGATCGCGTCGTGGCCGCGCAGCTCCTCGAGCACGCTGTCTGTCAGCACCTCGCCGGTGCGAAGCCACCTCGACGCCCCGAGGTCGAACTCGGTGGTCTCCACAGCGACAGCGGAACGCGACACCGCCACCTGAAGGACCTTGAGGGCCTCGGCCACCACCTCGGGACCGATGCCGTCACCGCCGACGACCGCGATGCGCACCGCGCGCGTCGGCTCGGCAGTCTCAGCCACGGTTGACGGCGCTGACGAGCGCGTGCAGCGAGGCGGTCGTGATGTTGGGGGATATCCCACAGCCCCACCGCACGGTGCCGCCGATGGCGACCTCCAGGTAGGCCGCGGCCCTGGCGTCCTCACCCGTGCTGGTGGCGTGCTCGTGGTAGTCGAGGACGTTGGCGTTCACCCCGACGGTCGACAGGGCGTGCACCAGAGCCGCGATCGGGCCGTTGCCCTCGCCGTGGACCTCATGCTCTGTGCCGTCGATGGTCACGACCGCAGTGATCCGGTCGACGTCGCCGTTGGTCACCGAGTAGCGCAGCAGCTCGAGAGGCCGCCGACGCTCGAGATAGGTCTCGCGATAGAGCCGCCAGATCTGCTCGGGTGCGATCTCGCCGCCTTGGCCGTCCGCGATGGTCTGCACCACCCGAGAGAACTCGATCTGCATCCGGCGGGGTACGTCGAGATGCTGGTCGTGCTGCAGGACGTAGGCCACTCCGCCCTTGCCGGACTGCGAGTTGACCCGGATCACCGCCTCGTAGCTCCGGCCGACGTCCTTCGGGTCGATCGGGAGGTAGGGCACCCCCCACGGATAGTCGTCGACGGGTACGCCGGCCGCTGCTGCGTCCTTCTCGAGGGCCACGAAGCCCTTCTTGATGGCGTCCTGGTGGGAACCGGAGAAGGCCGAGTAGACGAGGTCGCCGCCATAGGGGTGCCGCGGGTGCACCGGCAGCTGGTTGCAGTGCTCGACCGTACGCCGGACCTCGTCGATGTCGCTGAAGTCGACACCGGGGTCGATGCCCTGGCTGAACAGGTTCATGCCCAGGGTGACCAGGCAGACGTTGCCGGTCCGCTCGCCGTTGCCGAACAGGCATCCCTCGACCCGGTCGGCGCCGGCTTGGACGCCCAGCTCGGCCGCCGCGACGGCTGTTCCCCTGTCGTTGTGGGGATGCAGGCTCAGGATGACCGAGTCTCGGCGAGTGATCGCCCGGCCGAACCACTCGATCGAGTCGGCGTAGACGTTCGGGGTCGCCATCTCAACGGTGGCAGGCAGGTTGAGCACGACCTTCTCGGATTCTGTGGGACCCCACACGTCCATGACCGCCTCGCACACCTCGACGGCGTAGTCGAGCTCGGTGCCCGTGAACGACTCCGGGCTGTACTGCCAGCGGACGGTTGCGTCACCGAGCAACGACTCGGCGTACTTCTGGCACCACTGGGCCCCACGAACTGCGATGTCCTTGACGCCGTCGCGCCCGAGACCGAAGACCACGCGGCGCTGCAGGGTCGAGGTGGAGTTGTAGAGGTGCAGGAGCGTCGTGCCACGGAACCCGACCAGCGACTCGCAGGTCCGCTCGATCAGCTCCTCCCTGGCCTGCGTCAGCACCTGGATCGTGACATCGTCGGGCACCAGGTCGTCCTCGACGAGGGACCGGATGAAGTCGAAGTCGGTCTGGCTCGCCGAAGGGAAACCGACCTCGATCTCCTTGTAGCCGAGCTGGACGAGAAGGTCGAACATGCGGCGCTTGCGCGACGCATCCATCGGCTCGATGAGCGCCTGGTTACCGTCGCGCAGGTCGACGCTGCACCACTGCGGAGGCGCAGTGATGACCCGCGACGGCCAGGTGCGGTCGGGCAGCTGGATCGGTGGGAAAGGGGTGTAACGCGAAGCCTGCGGCATGCCGGTCATGGGACGGTGCTCCTGATGGAAGGAAGGAAGACGTGCGACCGGCGAACTGTTCTCCACAGCCAAGCCCCGCAGCGAGGGGCCGGCCTGGGCGACCCCGCTACGGGCGGGTAAGGAGAAGCAGCGAGCTCATGGGTTCACCGTAGCATCCGCGGATGCTAGCGGGATGCGGTTCCTTCCGTGTAGTCGTCGTCGCTGGTGTCGACCCAGCTCATCAGGCCGCGCAGCTCGCGACCGACCGACTCGATCGGGTGTGACTCGGCCCTGGCCCGCAGCTCCGAGAACTCCGGTGCCCCTGCGTCCTGGTCGGCGATGAAGCGGGCCGCGAACGCGCCGCTCTGGATGTCGGCAAGCACCGACCTCATGTTCTCCTTGACGTGCGCGTCGATCACCCGTGGACCGCTCACGTAGTCGCCGTACTCGGCGGTGTCCGAGACCGACCAACGCTGTTTCGCGATGCCGCCCTCATACATCAGGTCGACGATCAGCTTGAGCTCGTGCAGACACTCGAAGTAGGCGATCTCGGGCGCGTAGCCGGCCTCGGTCAGTACCTCGAACCCGGACATCACCAGCTGCGAGGCGCCGCCACAGAGCACGGCCTGCTCGCCGAACAGGTCCGTCTCGGTCTCCTCGGTGAACGTGGTCTTGATCGCCCCCGCGCGGGTGCCTCCGATCCCCCTGGCATAGGACAGCGCGAGCGCGAACGCGTCACCGGACGCGTCCTGCTCGACGGCGACGAGGACGGGAACCCCTTTGCCGTCGACGAACTGCCGGCGTACGAGGTGTCCGGGGCCCTTGGGGGCGACCATCGCGACGTCCACCCAAGAAGGCGGCTTGATGTAACCGAACCGGATGTTGAAGCCATGACCGAAGAACAGGGCGTCGCCCTCCTGCAGGTTCGGCTCGATGGCGTCGACGTAGAGCTGCCGCTGGGCCGAGTCGGGCGCGAGCACCACGATCAGGTCGGCATCGGCAGCCGCCTGCGCCGGCGTCAGGACCCGGAAGCCTTCCTTCTCGGCCTTCTCGCGGCTCCGCGACTCCTGGGGCAGCCCGATGCGCACGTCGACACCGGAGTCGCGCAGACTGAGGGCGTGGGCGTGGCCCTGGCTGCCGTAGCCGAGCACCGCCACCTCGCGGCCCTGCACGATCGACAGGTCGGCGTCGTCGTCGTAGTAGATCTCAACTGCCATCAGGAGTCTCCTCTTTGCGGGTCGGGGGTCTCTCGGGACTCTCGGAGGCGAAACTGTGCGGGCACTCGGTGCGTGCGTCCGGCCAGCTCCGACTGCTGCGAGCCATGCATCTAGCAGCCTTGCATCTAAGAGCCTTGCGCGCGGCGCAGTGCTCGCGGGCCTGGTTGGATCATCGACTGCGGTCCGCGGCCGAGCGCCACCATGCCCGACTGAACCATCTCACTGATCCCGTAGGGCTCCAGTAGTCGGAGCATCGCGTCGAGCTTGTCGGGCCGGCCGGACAGCTCGATGGTCAGCGCCTCCTGGCCGACGTCGGCGACCTTCGCATGGAAGAGCTCCACGACCTGCAGGACGTCGCGTCGGGTCGTCTCGTTGGCACGGACCTTGACCAACAGCAACTCGCGGCGCACCGCTCGGCTGTCCTCGAGCTCGACGATCTTGAGCACATTGATGAGCTTGTTGAGCTGCTTCGTCACCTGCTCGAGGGCGGCACCCTCGACGCTCACCTGGATGGTGATCCGGGAGACCTCCTCGTGCTCGGTCGGGCCGACGGCGAGGGACTCGATGTTGAAGCCCCGCCTGCTGAAGAGTCCCGCCACCCGGGCCAGGACGCCCGGCTTGTTCTCCACGAGCACCGAGAGGGTGTGGCTGCTCACTCGTCCCCCTCGAACTCGGGACGCACGTCACGGGCCGCCCGGATGTCGTCGTTGCTCGTGCCTGCCGTCACCATCGGCCACACCATGGCGTCCTTACCGACGGTGAAGTCGACCACAACCGGCACGTCGTTCACCGCCATCGCCTTCTCGATCGTCTGGTCGACGTCCGAAGCCGTCTCACAGCGGAGCCCGACGCAGCCGAGTGCCTCAGCCAGCTTCACGAAGTCGGGGATGCGGTGCTTGTGCGTCCCGAGCTCCGTCTGGCTGTAGCGCTCACTGTAGAAGAGGGTCTGCCACTGGCGCACCATGCCCAGGTTGCCGTTGTTGATGACAGCCACCTTGATCGGGATGCCCTCGATCGCGCACGTCGCGAGCTCCTGGTTGGTCATTTGGAAGCAGCCATCCCCGTCGATGGCCCAGACGAGCGCGTCCGGGCGAGCCACCTTCGCCCCCATCGCCGCCGGGACGGCGTAGCCCATGGTGCCCGCGCCGCCGGAGTTCAGCCAGGTGTAGGGGTTCTCGTGCCGGATGAACTGGGCAGCCCACATCTGGTGCTGGCCAACCCCCGACGCGAAGATCGTCTCCGGGCCGGCGATGGCACCCAGCCGTTCGATGACGTACTGCGGCGCGAGAGTGCCGTCGGACGGCTCGTCGTAGCCCAGCGGGTAGGTGTCCCGCCAGCCGTCGATCCGCTGCCACCACGCGGTGATGTCGGTGCGCCTGCCGGCGGCGAACTCGGCTTCGAGGGCGGGGATCAGCTCCGCGAGCACCTCGCGGACGTCGCCGACGATGGGCACGTCGGCGAAGCGGCTCTTGCCGATCTCCGCCGGGTCGATGTCCGCATGGATGACGGCCGCCTTAGGGGCGAACGTGTCGAGCTTTCCGGTGACCCGGTCGTCGAACCTGGTCCCGAGCGCGATCAGCAGGTCGGCCTTCTGCATGGCCGTGACGGCGGAGACCGAGCCGTGCATTCCCGGCATACCAAGATGCTGGATGTGGCTGTCGGGGAAGGCGCCGCGCGCCATCAGCGTGGTGACCACCGGGATGCCGGTCAGCTCGGCGAGCTGACGTAGCTCCGTCGTCGCCCGGCCCTTGAGCACGCCACCGCCGACATAGAGCACCGGCCGCCGCGCAGAGGTGATGAGCTTCGCCGCCTCGCGGACCTGCTTGCGGTGCGGGCGGGTGACCGGCTTGTAGCCGGCCAGGTCGAGCTTGGGCGGCCAGGAGAACGTCATCTGCTCGTTGAGAACGTCCTTCGGGAGGTCGACGAGAACCGGTCCCGGTCGTCCCGTCGACGCCAGATGGAACGCCTCGGCGATCACCCGCGGGATGTCGGCGGCCGACTGGACGAGGAAGTTGTGCTTGGTGATCGGCAGCGTGATGCCGCAGATGTCGGCCTCTTGGAACGCGTCCGTGCCGATGGACGGGCGGCCCACCTGACCCGTGATCGCGACGATCGGGACCGAGTCCATATGGGCATCGGCGATCGCCGTGACCAGGTTGGTCGCTCCGGGGCCGGAGGTGGCGATGCACACACCGACCTTGCCGGAAGCCTGCGCGTAGCCCTCTGCCGCGTGACCGGCACCCTGCTCGTGGCGTACCAGGATGTGGCGCAGCCGCGTCGAGTCGTAGATCGGGTCATAGGCCGGCAGGATCGCGCCGCCAGGAATGCCGAAGACGACGTCGGCTCCGACCTCCTCGAGCGACCACACGAGGGCTTGTGCCCCGGTGCTGCTGGACTTCGTCATGCTGGCCCTCCCTCTGGCTCCCGACCGCTCGTGGTGGCGACGGCTGTGCGTTCGATGGTTCTGCGCCCGATGGCTCTGCGTTGGATGAGGCGTCTGCTGGGGTTGAACGGCTGCGTTCGGTAAACAAAAAACCCTCCGTGCTCTGCACGAAGGGGTCAGCGCGTCGGTCAGGCTCTCGGCCTAGTCGACGCGCTGATGAAGAATGAGTACTCGACGCATGTCCACCACCATAGCGCCTCCAGGCGGCTCCTGTTCAGGGGGTGAGACGCACCTCTCACCATGAGGGACGCCCTCTCGCCGAACCGTCAGGTTCTTCCCGCCGAACCGTCAGGTTCTTCCCGCCGAACCGTCAGGTTCTTCCCGCCGAACCCGGCCGACTCAGTCGCAGACGGCTCCGGATGCGGCGGAGCCGACCAGCTTGGCGTACTTGCCCAGCACCCCGTAGTCGAAGGGCTGCGGAGGTGGCTGCCATGTCGTACGCCGCTCAGCGAGCTCGGCGTCGTCGACGAGCAGATCCAGCGCGCGGTTCGTCATATCGAGCCGGATCCGGTCGCCGTCGCGGACCAGCGCGATCGGGCCGCCGACAGCGCCCTCCGGGGCAACGTGTCCGACGCATAGCCCGGTGGTGCCACCGGAGAAGCGGCCGTCGGTCAGGAGCAGGATGTCCTTGCCCAGGCCGGCACCCTTGATGGCGCTGGTGATCTGCAGCATCTCGCGCATGCCGGGACCGCCCTTGGGGCCCTCATAGCGGATCACCACCACGTCATCGCTCTTCAGCTCTCCCGCGGCGAGCGCGTCCATGGCCGCCTGCTCACGGTCGAAGACCCGCGCCGTACCTTCGAACACGTCGTCGTCGAAGCCCGCACTCTTGACGACCGCTCCGTCCGGAGCGAGCGACCCGCGCAGCACCACCAGTCCACCCGTCCGGTGGATCGGGTCCGCCATCGCGCGGATGACCTTGCCGTCGGGATCGGGTGGGTTGATCTGCGCCAGATTCTCGGCAAGCGTCCGACCCGTGACGGTGAGGGCGTCGCCGTGGAGCAGATCTGCGTCGAGCAGGGCCTTCATCACGACGGGGATCCCTCCGATGGCGTCGATGTCGGTCATGACGAAGCGACCAAAGGGCTTCACGTCGGCCAGATGCGGGACCTTGTCCCCGATGCGGTTGAAGTCGTCGAGGCTGAGGTCGACCTTCGCCTCGTGGGCGATTGCCATCAGATGCAGGACGGCGTTCGTCGAGCCGCCGAGCGCCATGACCACCGTGATCGCGTTCTCGAAGGCCGCCTTGGTGAGGATCTGTCGGGCGGTGATGCCGGCGTCGACGAGGTTCACGGCCGCAACGCCGGACAGCCGGGCGAACTCGTCACGGCGGGCGTCCGGCGCCGGAGGTGCCGCGGACCCGGTGAGTGACATGCCCAGCGCCTCGGCCGCCGAGGCCATCGTGTTGGCGGTGTACATCCCGCCGCAGGCCCCTTCACCAGGGCAGATCGCCTTCTCGATGTCCGTCAGGTCGCTCCGGCTGATGCGACCGGCGAGGCACGCCCCGACCGCCTCGAAGGCGTCGATGATCGTGACGTCGCGCCCTTGGTAGCGACCGGGCAGTGTGGACCCGGCGTAGAGGAAGACGGCCGCGACGTCAAGCCGGGCGGCAGCCATCAGCATGCCGGGCTCCGACTTGTCGCAGCCTGCGAGGAGGACGCCGCCGTCGAGCTGCTCGGCGCGGAAGACCGTCTCGACCGAGTCGGCGATCACCTCGCGTGAGACGAGGGAGTAGTGCATCCCGTCGTGGCCCATCGAGATGCCGTCGGAGACGGAGATCGTGCCGAACTCGAGCGGGAAGCCGTCGGCCTCGTGGACACCCGCCTTGGCCCGCTGCGCCAGCCGCTGCAAGGACAGGTTGCACGGGGTGATCTCGTTCCAGGACGAGGCGACCCCGATCTGGGGCTTCCGCCAGTCGTCGTCGCCCATCCCGACGGCGCGGAGCATCCCGCGGGCGGCGGCCCGCTCCAGGCCGTCGGTGACGATGCCGCTGTGCGGCTTGCGGTGGTGGCGTGGTTCCGAGGGGCTCACCCCCGAAACCCTACTCACCCGGGCGGGGGTCGCTCAGGCGTTCGACGGCCGCGGCCACCCGCTCGTCCGTGGCGGTCAGTGCGACCCGGACGTGCCGGTCGCCCGCCGCGCCGTAGAAGTCGCCGGGTGCGACAAGGATCCCGCGCTCGGCGAGCCAGCCGACGGTGTCCCGGCACGGTTCGTCGCGGGTCGCCCAGAGATAGAGCGACGCCTCGGAGTGGTCGATCCGGAATCCGGCGGACTCGAGCGCACCCCGCAGGCTGCGGCGCCGGAGGAGATAACGCTGTCGCTGCTCCTCGACATGGGTGTCGTCACTCAGCGCTGCGGCCATGGCGTACTGCACGGGCCGCGGAACCATCAGGCCGGCGTGCTTGCGCAGCTCTCGAAGCTCGGTCACGAGCGCCGGGTCGCCCGCGAGAAAGGCACCGCGGTAGCCCGCCATCGAGGATCGCTTCGAGAGCGAGTGAAGGGCGAGGATGTTGTCGAGGGAGCCGCCGTTGACCTCGGGGTCGAGCACCGAGAGCGGCTCGGCCTCCCAGCTGAACTCGACATAACACTCGTCGGCCACCACCACGGCGTCCCGCTCCCGGGCCCAGGCGATGACTTTGCGGAGGTGATCGGCTGGGAGCACCCGACCGGTCGGGTTGGCCGGTGAGTTGAGCCAGACGAGGGGTACGTCGGACGGTCCGGCACTGAGGGTCGAGTCGCTCGTGACAACCTTCGCGCCGACCAGCAGCGCACCGACGGCGTAGGTCGGGTAGGCGATCTCGGGGACAAGCACGGTGTGGGCCGGGCCCACCCCCAGCTGGGCCGGCAGCGAGGCGACCAGTTCCTTGGAGCCGACGACGGGAAGCACGCACTCGTCATCGAGCCCGACGGCGCGACAGCTGCGCTCCAGATAGCCGATGATCGCGGCGCGGAGGGTCGGCGTACCCCAGACGGTCGGGTAGCCGGGAGAGTCGGCGGCGTCCTTCAGGGCCTGCTGGACGAAGTCGGGCGTGGGGTCGACGGGAGTGCCGACCGAAAGGTCGACGAGGCCGCCGCGGTGGGCGGCCGCCCGGCTCTTGGCCGCCTGCAGGGTGTCCCAGGGAAAGTCGGGGAGCCGCAGGGAGACCCGAGGCGGGCGGTGCACCGGATCAGGCGTCTTGGATCTGGGGGGGAAGAGCGGCGATGAACGGGTGGTCCTTGTCGATCACACCCATCTTCGCCGCACCTCCGGGAGAGCCCAGGTCGTCGAAGAACTCGACGTTCGCGGCGTAGTAGTCCTTCCACTTCTCGGGGGTGTCATCTTCGTAGAAGATGGCCTCCACCGGGCACACCGGCTCGCAGGCACCGCAATCCACGCACTCGTCGGGGTGGATGTACAGCATGCGAGAACCTTCGTAGATGCAGTCGACCGGACACTCGTCGACACATGCACGGTCCTTCAGATCCACGCACGGCTGGGCGATGACGTACGTCACCTTCGTCCTCCTCGGAGCTTCGATGGCGCCGGAACCGGCGCTTGCCACCTCCTAGTATCTATGCCATCGCCCGGAAGGCCGAAATCAGGGCCGACCACCAACCGAGGAGTGAGATGGAACCCGACGATGGCTTGGTCGGGCGCCGCGTCGTCATCCGGAGCCGGGTGCCGGGCGAGACCGGACCCTCGGGCGGGCCGGCCATGACCGATGCCGTGGGCGTGGTCGAGCGTGCCGACGAGCGGGAGCTCGTCGTACGCCGGCGGGACGGCAGCACCCGACGGGTCGCTCGCGCAGACGTCGTGGTGATCAAGGAGGTGCCGCCACCTCCCCCGGCACGCTGAGCCCGCTGCCCTCCGGACGAATCCGCGGCCCGTTCAGGGGTGGGAGCCCCAGATCTCGACGACGGCGGAGACCGGGCCGGCACCGCTGACCCGGACCTCGGCGCGGACCAGCACCGGCCGGGCGGTGCCGTTGCGGAACTGCAGGTCGCGGTCGAGGACTGGCGAGGTCGCCGGAGTCTGCGTGACGGTCAGGCCGGCTCGCGAGGCAGCCTGCTGCGTCGCGGTCCCGAGGGGAGAGGTCACCGTCGGCCGGCTGACCGGACCAACGGCCCGGGCATAGCTGAAGACCTGGCCCGGGAGCACGACGGTCGCGTCGAGGTTGCCTGCGGCCACGCGGAGCGCGCCCGCGAGCCGGGCCTCGGCGGTCGACGTAGCGACGCTGAGCCGGTCGGTGATGTGGAGCGCCTTGGCGTCCGACGTCGTGAACGTCGGGTTCGCGTCCGTCAGGTCGGCGACGGCCGTCCGGTCGCCCTTCGTCGTTGCTGCCGCGAGGACGGCCTTCGCCCAGTCCGCTCGGTCGACCACCTTGCCCGAATGGCTCGGTACCACGACCGGCCGACCGCCGTGGAAGACGACCCGGGCGTCCACCGGTCGACCGGTGGCAGACGCCAGCACGTCGTGGGTCCGGCCGTACAGGTCATCGGCGTCGACTGTCAGGTGCAGCGTGCGGCCGGTGGGGGTGGCCCGCAGCGCCGGTCCGAACTGTGCCGGCCTGAGCCTCAGCCGCTTTCCCGCCACCGTGATCGAGATGGGGCGGCTCACGGCCGGTCGCAGCGTGTCGTCGGCGAACGCACTGGCCGTCGCGTAGTCGATGGCTGGCCGGAGCCTGGTCGGCGCGATCTTGACCGAACGCCGATCGTCGAGCATCGCGGCCACGACCCTGTCTCGGGCGACGTCGAGGTCGAGCTGCTGCCCGTCGCGCCCGGGGTGGATGACGACTCCGCCGGAGCCGACCGTCACCGTGGAGCTCACAGGCTTCGACTCCACCTTCGACGCGAGCGCGTCCAGCGTGGTGCCCAACGTCTTCTCGTCGGTGTCGAACACCGGGTCCACGCGGCCACCCCCCTCCACGACCTTGAGCATGTGCGTCGGGTTCCAGTTGGAGCCGTCCATCGCCTCGTCGAGCGTCGCGTCGACATCCAGCGTGATGCCGGCCTCGCGCGGCGTCAGCTTCGCCTGGTGACCGCCGACCGTGACAGTCAGCCGCTGGTCGAGCCGAGGGTCCAGCTGCTCCTCGAGCACCCCGGCCGCCCGCGCCCGGCTGAGCCCGCCGAGCTTCAGGCCGGCTACCGACGTCGCCGACGGGATCTTGTCGCCCGCGACGACGTAGCCGACGGCATAGAGCGCCCCGAGAGCCCCCACCAGCATCAGCAGGAAAGCGGCGAGGAAGCGCGCGTCGTGAGTCTCGGGCAGGTCGTCCACATAGACCCGACGTCTCGGCCACCACCTCACGAGCTCGCTCCGCCCCGCAGCACCGGACCGAGTACGGCGACCGTCCCGAGCACGAGAAAGGCCCAGCCGAGAGCGTCGCTGGAGACGACGAAGCCGCCACCCGACGTGCCTTTCAACACATAGGCGAGGCCGACCAGCCAGCCGGCTGCCGCGGCGAAGGCGTGCGGGCGGGAGACGGCGCGAGCCAGCACCACGACGGCCAGGGACGCCGCCACGCTGAGGACCAGGCCGTAGGGCACGGTGATCGCCCCGGGGCGCCAGCACATCCGGGAGACCAGCGCCGCCACAGGAGCGGTCACCAGCCCGAGTAGCGCGAAGCAGACGCCGGCGAGAACCGACAACCCCTTCCTCAGTCGCGGGCGGATCGTCGCGGCCGCTATCCCGTCGCCCGATGCCACCAGGTCACTCCAGCCCGGCGAACAGGTCGCTCTCGCGGTCGCTTCCGGGGTTCGGTGCGGGCGTGCCCTTGGCGAGCCGGTAGCTCTCGGTCGCCCACACTCGGTTGCCGAGGTTGTTGGACAGCGCGAAGAACGGGCCGTCGACCGCGATCTGGGTCGCATGGGCCTTCATCGCCGCCAGCTTCGCCTCGACGAAGTCGGATCCGTCGATGTCGGTGGTGATCCACTCGTCAGGTGTGACGAACGGCGGCAGCGGGCCCTCAGGGTCCATCCCCTCGAACGTCGTGGTGTCCCCCGTGGCCCGGAGCGCCCGCAGACCGTCGCGCATCCGGCTCTCGGCCATCGCGTTCCAATAGATCTTCGGCACATCCCAGGGCGCGCCGAGGTCCTCTCGGTACGACGGGACAGCGGCGAGAAGCGAGGCATACATCGCGACCCGGTGGGCCTGCACGTGGTCGGGGTGCCCGTATCCGCCGAACTGGTCATAGGTCAGCAGCACCTGCGGTCGCACCTCCCGGATGACCTCCACCAGGAGGTCGGCCGCCTCTCGGAGGTCGGCGGCCCAGAACGTGTCGGGCCGGACCGAGTCGGGCGCCATCGCGCCACCCTCGGGACTCTGCGCCATACCCGTGTCGCGATAGCGGCCGGGTCCACCGAGAAACCTGTGGTCGGTGACGCCGAGGAGCGTCATCGCGTCGGCAAGCTCGCCGATGCGATGCTGCCCGAGAGTGTCGTCGTGATGGGGGGCGAGGTGGCTCAGCTCGTTGACGAGGATCTCGCCCTCCTCGCCGAGCGTGCACGTGACGAGCGTGACCCCGACACCCTCGCTGACGTACTTCGCCATCGTGACGCCGTTTCCGATGGACTCGTCGTCCGGGTGGGCGTGGACGAGCAGCAGGCGCCTCGAGGGCGGGGAGTCCGAAGCCATGAATCAAGGTTAAGGGTCGACACCCTCCGGACGTCGACAACCCTGCTCAGTGGCCGCCGGGACTCAGTGACCGCCGGGGATTCAGTGACCGGGGAAGAGGGGCTTGTCGGACTGGCAGACCGTCCCGTTCGCCGGCAGCCGACCGGAGACCAGGTAGGCGTCCCACTTCTTCGTGACGCACCTGCTGTGGCCGAGGGCACCGTGGCCCCAGAGGTTGACCGTGATCATCGACGAACCTTTGAAGAGCTTGTTGACGGCACGGGCCCCACTGATCGGGGTGGCGGGGTCGTGCAGGTTGCCGGTGACCAGGATCGGGTTCGCCGTCTTCGTCGGCCACGGGCCGCGGAAGGCGTCGGACGAGGAGCCCGGCCAGGTGATGCAGGTCGACGACGCCCAGGCCCACAGAGCGCCGAACCATGGCCCTTGCTGGTCTGCATAACGCGCCGACGTGATCGCCGCGCTCTCGTCAGCGGGGTTCACACTGTCGGAGCACAGCACGCCCTGGAACTGGGGGCTGATCCGGTCCCGACCTGCGGTGCCCGCCTCGGGCGCCGAGAATCGGGGCGTCGAGCCTCCCGCGGACGCGGCCGCCTGCTTGAGGGCAACCCAGGCATGCGCCGCCTCGACGGCGTTCGCGACACTGGGCGTGAAGATCTGCTCGTAGAGCTGGTGAATGAAGCGCATGATGTCCGGGTAGGCGCTGGAGTCGTAGAGCCCGCCAAGCAGGTTTCCGACGACGTCGGCGTAGGTGATCCGGTCGTGTCCGACCTTGATCGGCCCCGCCTGGAGCTTCGCCACCACGCGGGTCCACTCGTGCCCGATGTGGCCGGCGCCCGGGCAGAGCTGGACGCCGACCCGGTCACACTCGGCGAACGCGCTCGTCAGGGCCTCCCAGGCGCCGTAGCCGCTGCCGAGCCGTGCCGACACGGTGATCCGGCGGGCGATGCCGCCTCGTCCCGTGGTCCAGGAGACCGGGTCGAGGACACCGTCCACGATGATCGCGCGGACCCGGGACGGGAACATCGCCGCATAGGTCGTCCCGAGCTGGGTGCCGTAGGAGATGCCGTAGTAGGTGAGCATCTTGTCACCGACCGCCTGCCGGATCAGGTCCATATCGCGCGCGGTGTCGGCGGTGCTCATGTGGTCCAGAACCGGGTTGCCGCGTTCGGCGCACAGCCTGCGGACGCTCTCGTCGTAGGCGAACCAGGTCCTGATCTGCTTCTCGCCAACGGGGAACGACTCACGGGGGAACGGCGGCAGCGGCGGGTCCCCGGCGTGCGCGTCGCACTCGACGTGGGTGCTGCCGGCCACTCCGCGGGGGTCGATGCCGATGACGTCGAAGTGCTGCCGGACGGGAGTCCCGAGGGCCGCCGCGGCGTAGCCGACGAAGTCCGCCGCCGAGCCGCCCGGTCCGCCGGGATTGACGAAGAGCGAGCCGATCCGCTCCCCGGGGATGTCCGCCGGCCGCTTGACGATGTTGAGCGTGATGGTCGCGCCGTTGGGCGTGTCATAGTCGAGCGGAACCTTGACCCTCGCACACTTCAGCCCGGGCATCGCGTGGCAGTTGTTCCAGTCGATGTGGGGGACGGGGGCATGGACCTCGGTCGGTCTCACCACCGGCGTGCCTGTCGTCGGCGCGCTCGGCTGTGCCTGCGCCGCGCCCGCACCGACGCCGCCGAGGGCCATCAACAAACAGCCGACGACCGCGACCAGGGAGAATGCCGACCGTCGAAGCCTCGCGCCTGCCTGGGTCATCGGATCTCTCCATCCCTCGTGTGCCGGCTGCCGACACTACCTGCTCACCCGGACAGAGCGGGTTGTTGGATGGGGACCTCGGCACCGCGCGCCAACTTCCCCTCAGGTAGGTTTCGGGCAAGACTGCGAATATCGCGAGACCGAGGAAGGCACCGGCATGTCAACCGGAATCATGGGGCCCGGGCGCGCCCGGGTCGAAGCCAAGACGCTCCGCGGTGACCGCTGGTGGCTGATGCCACTCGTGACGTTCGTCGTGTTCGTTGCGTTCATCATCTACGCGACCTGGCGGGCGTTCGCCGGCAGCAACTACTACTCCGCCCCCTACCTCTCGCCGTTCTACTCACCCTGCCTGACCGACAAGTGCGTGTCGGGCTCGTCCGACTTTGGCAGCCCGTTCTCGTGGTGGCAGCTGTCCCCGGCGCTGCTCATCCTGATCTTCCCCCTCGGCTTCCGGCTCACCTGCTACTACTACCGCAAGGCCTACTACCGAGCGTTCTGGCTGTCGCCACCGGCCTGCGCCGTCGCCGAGCCGCACAAGGGCTACTCCGGGGAGACCCGACTGCCACTGATCCTGCAGAACATCCACCGCTACTTCTGGTACGCCGCGATCCTCGTCACCCTGGTGCTGACCTACGACACCGTGCTCGCGTTCCAGAACGCCGACGGAGACTGGGGCCATATGGGCCTCGGGACCCTGATCATGCTGGTCAACATCGTGCTGATCTGGCTCTACACCCTGTCGTGCCACTCCTGCCGCCACATCGTCGGCGGTCGGCTGCGGCACTTCTCCAGGCATCCGGTCCGCTACCGGCTGTGGACCGGTGTGTCGAAGCTCAATCTCAACCACGCCAAGTTCGCCTGGGTCTCCTTGTTCTCTGTGGCGCTGACAGACCTGTACATCTACTTCCTCGCAACCGGGGCATTCAGCGATCCGAGGTTCTTCTAAGAGATGACTGACAACCCAGCGGACCAAGACAGCACACCGGACACCGGCATCTCCGGTCCCGACAGCTCCCGCCACCCGATGACCGGAAACCTGATGTCGAGCGAGCCCGATCGGGCCCCCCATGGGTTCGAGACCCACGACTACGACGTCGTGGTCGTCGGCGCCGGAGGATCGGGCCTACGTGCCGCGATCGCCGCCCACGACGCCGGCGCAAAAGTGGCGATCGTGTGCAAGTCCTTGCTCGGCAAGGCGCACACGGTCATGGCCGAGGGAGGCATCGCCGCCTCCATGGGCAACGTGTGGCCGGAGGACAACTGGCAGGTCCACTTCCGCGACACCATGCGCGGCGGGAAGATGCTCAACAACTGGCGGATGGCGCAGCTGCATGCGCAGGAGGCGCCGGAGCGGGTGCTGGAGCTCGAGGACTGGGGGGCGCTCTTCGACCGCACGGCGGACGGGCTGATCTCCCAACGCGACTTCGGCGGCCACCGCTATGCGCGGCTCGCCCATGTGGGAGACCGCACCGGACTCGAGATGATCCGCACGCTGCAGCAGCGGGCGGTCGCGCTCGGCATCGACGTGTTCATGGAGTGCACGGTCACGCAGATCTTCAAGGACGGGGGCCGGGTCTCCGGCGCCTTCGGCTATTGGCGGGAGACCGGCCGCTTCATCGTGTTCAAGACGCCCAGCGTCGTCCTGGCCACGGGCGGGATCGGCAAGTCCTACCAGGTGACGAGCAACTCGTGGGAGTACACCGGCGACGGACACGCCCTCGCGCTGCGCACAGGAGCATCCCTCATCAACATGGAGTTCGTGCAGTTCCACCCGACGGGGATGGTATGGCCCCCGTCCGTGAAGGGTCTCCTGGTGACGGAGTCGGTCCGTGGTGACGGCGGCGTGCTGCGCAACTCCGAGGGCCGGCGCTTCATGTTCGACTACATCCCCGAGTTCTTCAAGGCCGAGACCGCCGACACCGAGGAAGAGGGTGACCGGTGGTACGACGACAAGAAGAACAACCGGCGGCCACCGGAGCTGCTGCCCCGCGACGAGGTGGCCCGGGCGATCAACTCCGAGATCAAGGCGGGCCGGGGATCCCCCCACGGTGGCGTCTTCCTCGACATCGCGTCGCGTCGCACCCCGGAGTTCATCCGGCGACGGCTGCCGTCGATGTATCACCAGTTCAAGGAGCTGGCCGACGTCGACATCACGTCGGAGTCGATGGAGATCGGTCCGACCTGCCACTACGTGATGGGCGGCGTCGAGGTCGACGCTGACACCGGGCAAAGCATCGTCGAGGGCCTCTACGCCGTCGGCGAGGTCTCGGGCGGGATGCACGGCTCCAACCGGCTCGGGGGGAACTCCCTGTCGGACCTGCTTGTCTTCGGCCGCCGGGCTGGCCTCAACGCGGCGTACTACGCGGAGCGGTCGAAGGCTGACCCGCCGGCCTTCGACGATGCGGCCGCCACCGCGGCTGCCGAGCACGCTCTTGCGCCCTTCGAGGTCCAAGGGGGTGAGAACCCCTACACGATCCAGAAGGACCTGCAGGACATCATGCAGCGGCTGGTCGGCATCATCCGCACCGCGGAGGAGCTGACGGAGGCTCTGAGCGACCTGGAGGGCCTCAAGGTCCGGGTCGCCAAGATGAGTGTCGAGGGCAACCGGCAGTACAACCCCGGGTGGCATCTCGCGCTCGACATCGTCAACATGCTCGCCGTCTCGCAGTGCATCGCGACTGCCGCGCTGGAGCGCAAGGAGTCACGTGGTGGACACACCCGGGATGACTACCCCGGCCCGGACCCCCATTGGGGACAGGTGAACCTGGTGCTCACCCAACGCGACGACGGGGCGATCGAGCTCAAGCACCAGCCGCTTCCCACCATGCCTGCCGACCTCCAGTCCTTGTTCGAGGAGAAGTAAATGGGCTACGACCTGAAGTTGCGCGTGTGGCGTGGAGACTCGAGCGGCGGCGAGCTCGGGGACTACACCGTCGCCGTCGAGGAGGGCGAGGTCGTTCTCGATGCGATCCACCGGCTGCAGGCGACCCAGGCCGGCGATCTCGCCGTGCGGTGGAACTGCAAGGCCGGCAAGTGCGGATCGTGCAGCGCCGAGGTCAACGGTCGCCCGCGACTGATGTGCATGACGCGGCTGTCGGACTTCGCACCCGAGGAGACGGTGACCGTCACCCCGGTGCGCACCTTCCCGGTGATCCGCGACCTCGTGACCGACGTCTCGTTCAATTACGAGAAGGCGAAGCAGGTCCCGGCCTTCGCGCCCACGCCGCGCGATGCCGACGGCAAGCGTCGGATGATGCAGACCGATGTGGAGCGCGGTCAGGAGTTCCGCAAGTGCATTGAGTGCTTCCTCTGCCAGGACGTCTGCCACGTCATCCGTGACCATGACGTCAACAAGCCGGCGTTCTCAGGCCCGCGGTTCTTCCTGCGGTTCGCCGAGCTCGACATGCACCCGCTCGACACCAATGACCGCCGACAGCTCGCCCAGCAAGCTGGCGGAATCGGGATGTGCAACATCACGAAGTGCTGCACCGAGGTCTGCCCCGAGGGCATCAAGATCACCGACAACGCGATCATCCCGATGAAGGAGCGTGTCGTCGACCGCAAGTACGACCCCATCACCTGGCTCGGCTCGAAGATCTTCACCCGCAGTGACCGGGCGGGACGCAACGAGGTCTGACCGACCGCGAGAGGAGCGCTCATGCCCGACGTCCTGACTCCGGACGAGGTGGACGAACTCGTCGAGGGAAGGCTCGCCCAGTGGAGCCATGAGGACGACACTCTGGTCCGCTCGGTCGAGGCCGCCACCTTTGCGGCCGGGATCGAGCTGGTCGACGAGGTCGCCGTGATCGCCGACGAGCTCGACCATCATCCCGACATCGACATCCGGTGGACCACCGTCACGTTCCGGCTCGCCACCCACTCCGCGGGTGGGATCACCGAGAACGACGTCCAGCTGGCCGAGCGGATAGACGCCGTCGCGAGCTGACCCAACCCGGTCCGGGTGACCGGGCTCAGGCCTGGAGCATCACGCCTGGTCGAAGGTCAGGTGCCGACCCGCTCCGTGCTGAATCGGACCTTGCCGCGGCCGGCCTCCTTGGCGACATACATCGCCGTATCCGCCTTGCTCACCAAGGTGTCGGGGTTTTCCTGTGGGTTATGAGTGATCGCGATGCCGACGGCCGAGCTCACCCGAAGCTCCTGACCTTCCACAACCACGGGGATCTCGATCGCGGTCACGATCTTGCGGGCCACCAGTTCCGCATGCTCCTCGTCCACAACGCCCTCCAAGATGACGACGAACTCGTCACCGCCGAACCGAGCCACGGTGTCGTCGGCGCGGACCGTCTTCAGCAGGCGTTTCGAGAGCACCTTGAGGACCTCGTCGCCTGCCTTGTGCCCGTGGTCGTCGTTGACCTCCTTGAACCCGTCCAGGTCGAGGAAGAGCACGGCCATCTTCCCGGGCTGGCGTGCCAGCCTGGCCAGACTCCCGGTCAACCGGTCGAAGAGCATCCGGCGGTTGGGCAGCCCGGTCAGCAGGTCATGGGTGGCCTGAAGCGAGAGCATGGCCTCGGCCTCCTTGAGCTGGCTGATGTCGAGGGCCGAGACGACCGCTCCCGCGAACGGACCAGGCCCTTCTCTCGACGGCACGCCGCGCCAGGCGACCCATCGCTCGGTGCCGTCCCGATCGCGCATCCGGATCTGCGCCTGTCCGAGGTTCCCGTTGAGGACGGCCTCTGCCGCCAGCCGAAGCCCGCGACTGTCGCGCGGGTCGACACACTCCTCCAGCACCTGTTGGGCGGACATCCCGGTGGCCGACCTGCCGATGAGCCTGTCGGTCTCTGCGTTCGCGAAGGTGATCTCGAGATCCGCGTTCGCTTCGAAGATCCCGACCGGGGCGAGCGAGGCCAGGACGCGATAGCGCCGCTCGCTGACCTCCAGCTCCGCGTGTGCCTGTTCCACGTTGCGATAGAGCATGGCCAGGCGCAAGCCCATCGCGGCGACCAGCCCCACGGCTGCTGCCAGGACGAAGACGTCCTTGCGGTTGGCGAACAGGACAGCCGCGGGGAGCAGCAGCAGCGAGGAGGTCAAGAGGGCCAGCCGAGTCCGGCTCATGTCGGACCAGGCGCCCTGCGTCGGATCGGTCAGGTGTCGAGCCGACGGGTGGAGTGCAGCCGCCGCGACAACTGCATAGCTCAACGGATAGAGCGGGTTGATCCAGTCGTCCAGGCTGAGGTTGGCAATCCGCTGCTCGAGATCAAAGAGGACGTCGGCGACTAGCATCATCAGCAGGGCCGCTCCGAGCAGCCAGGCTGAGGCGTTGCGCATCCCGGGCGTGATCACCAACAGCGCGACCGCCGAGAGCAGAGCGGCGTCCCCCACCACGAAGCTCGTGGTGAAGAGTCCGTCGAGGGAGACGCCGGAGAAATGCGGGTCGACGACGAAGATCCGCAGGATCAGGACCGACGTGACGAAAATGACCCAGGAGTCGACAAGCGTTGCGAGATCGCCGCTCCTCCGGCGGGCTCGCACCAAGATCACGATCGCCGTCAGGAGCACGGGGTACATCGCGAGATAGAGGACGTTCGCCACGTGGAACCAGTCGGACTCCGCCTTGACCTGGGCGATGAGCAGCCAGTCCCACAGCGTGTCACCGCACACCCATACGCCGATCCCGAGCGCAAGCAACCGCCACGCTAGCGGCTGCGCCACCTGGTTGACCCGGGCTCCGTAGAGCAGCGCCACCACGGCGACCACGCCACAAAGCGCGTAGATCACCGATCCCGGTCTGGACGGGACCAGGTCGGCCACGATCGCGGCAACGCCTACTCCGACGATAAGCGTCACAGGTCGGGCCCAGGCAGCAGCGCCGGTCATGGTGCTCGGTCTCCACTCACCGGCAGCGGGGACTGGTCGTCGGCCGATGACGCGCTGCCCTCACGTACCTCCGAGGAAGTCGTGTCCGGATCGGACCGAGCGCGATCAGCCAGCTCGGTCATCGTGTGCGCGCTCTGGCTCGCTCGTGCCGGTTTGGCGAAGAGGAAGCCTTGGACGGCGTCGCATCCGAGCTCACGGAGGGCCCGGAACTGGTCGGGGGTCTCCACCCCTTCGGCAATGGAGATGACACCGAGTGCCGAGGCGACGTCGATCACGCTCTTGACGAGAGCCCGGCCTTCCGGGCCCTGGCAGACGTGGTCGACGAAGGACTTGTCGATCTTGACGATGTCCACGTGGCACTTCTGCAGTCTGGTGAGGGACGAGTAGCCGGTGCCAAAGTCGTCGAGCGCGAGCCGCACCCCGAGATCCTGCACGTCACTGAGCCGCACCAGACCGACCTCCTGGTCCAGCATGAGACTCGACTCGGTGATCTCCAGCACCAAGGCACCCGGCGGCAGCCCGGACTCGTGCAGGGCGCGGGCGATGGCGTCGATGACCGTTGGCTCAGCCAGCTGGCGAGGAGCGAGGTTGACGCTGATGTAGAAGTCGTCGTCCGTCGTACCGTCCACCCGCCAGGCCTGTGCCTGGCGGCACGCCTCGGAGAGCACCCAGTCCCCGATCGGGACGACCAGCCCCGCGATCTCGGCCTCGCCGATGAACTCTGCCGGGAGTACCAGCCCGCTTCTTGGATGGTGCCAGCGGATAAGGGCCTCGACACCAACAGGCCGTTGGTCGCTGATCCGGAGGATGGGCTGGAAGAAGACCTCGAACTCCTTCCTCTCGACCGCCCGTCGAAGGTCGGCTCGGAGGGAGAGCTGGGTCAGAGCCTTGTCCTCCATGCCTGGCTGGAAGGTCTCCAGCCGGCCCTTGCCCTTGTCCTTGGCCAGATACATGGCCAGCTCGGCGTCACGGAGAAGCTGTTCGGAATCGGCCAGGGAAGGTTGACCCACCGCCAAGCCGATGCTCACGGTCACGGTGACGTCTGCTTCACCGAGTCGGAACACCGGACGGAGGATGTCGGTGATCCGTCCGGCGACCAGCGTCGCCGTCTGCGGAATCTGCCCGGATTCGAGCAGAAGGGCGAACTCGTCGCCTCCGATCCTGGCGACGGGACTCACAGCCCGGGTGATCGACTCGAGTCGGCGGGCGACACTCACGAGGAGCTCGTCCCCCATGGCGTGGCCCAAGCTGTCGTTCACCGTCTTGAAGTCGTCGATGTCGAGCAGCAGGATGGCGATTGCGTCGCCCGGCTCGAGCTCGCCGAGCGCGCGGTCGATCCGGGTCACGAAGAGGGCTCGGTTACCCAGCCCGGTGAGGGAGTCGTGGCAGGTCTGGTAGGTCAG
Source organism: uncultured Actinomycetota bacterium (assembly GCA_963820035.1). Classification (GTDB taxonomy): domain Bacteria; phylum Actinomycetota; class Actinomycetes; order Propionibacteriales; family Nocardioidaceae; genus JAWWPG01. The sequence goes on from CAWFYK010000003.1 coordinate 504,186, forward strand.
TGCGTCCGACTCCCGTCGTAGCCTGATCGCGAACCCACCAACGGTGAGCGTCGTGATGGTGAGGAACCACATCGCCACCAGCCACTGACCCAGGAACTCGACCTGCGGCTGGACCGCCAAAGCGCCGGCGTAGAGAAACCCCACGAGGGCCAGGTGCGCGACCGCCGCACGGGGGGTGAAGTAGACGGCCGCATAGAGCACGACCCAGATGTAGAAGTAGGCCGCCACCATGGACATCGGCCAGGCGCCGCAGCCCACGATGGCGATGCTGATGGCGAGGCTGCCGATTGCCAGCAGCAGATGGCGATCGCGGGCCGTCAGACGGTGCCTCAACAACCACGTCAGGGCCCCGACGAGCATACCCGCCGCGGCCACCGCGTAGACGAGCCAGGGTTTTGCGACACCCCAGTTCGGGACGCTGATGGACGCCGCACCGAGGATGCCGCTCATCACGAACAGGAACGCGAGGGCCGCGTTCGGGTGGGCCAGCCGTCCCCGCAGGAACACCCAGTCTCCCCGTTCTGGCACAGGCCGCCCCGGCTCGGCGGGTGTCACCGAGTCGCTGTGCTGACTCGCGTGGGCCATGGCGTCTTTCCTTGAGGGGGCTCGCGCCGGAAAGGCACAAGTGGGTAGAACCATCACGATTCTGCCAAGGTCGCCACGATCATCCCTAGAGGCGAACGACCCCTCCACAGGTTCGTCCCGCGATCAGCGACGGCTAGGGTTGCACCCGATGAATGAGCCTTCTCCCCCGGACATCCCGTCATCGATGCAGCGGTCGGCGGGCGTCGATGACCGCGGGATCGCGCTCCCCCGAGAACTTGCCGAGACGGTGGACGTCTTCTTCGACGACCAGCGGGTGTGGTCCTTCGCACCTGAGAGCTTCGACGCAGGTGGCGTGGGGAGCCGCCGGATCCCTTGGCCACGCCTGCTCAAGCCGGCCTTGGACGGCAGCACGCACGTCGTCCTGCGCGAGCACGCCAGTGAGCAGGTGCTTTTCTCCGACGAGCACAGCTTCGGCGCCGGCGAGGGGCGCGTGACCTTCACCGATGGGCAGGGCAACGCCCAAGTGATCGACAAGTGGGGCTTCGTGCAGAAGCCGCTGTCGTCACGCACACCTTCCACGCTCGCCCCCGTTCTCGACCTGGCTGAGGACATCCTTCGGGTGCTCGCGGATGACTGTGGGCTCCCTGCCTGGGTCGCCTTCGGCTCCCTGCTCGGCGCGGTCCGCGAAGGCAAGGTGATCGCGCACGACAACGACCTCGACGTCGCCTACCTGAGCTCGCACGAGGACCCGGTCGACGTCGCACGCGAGATGTTCCGAGTGTCCCGCGCCCTCCAGCGCCGAGGCATGCGAGTCCTGACGAAGACCGGCAGCTTCGTCACCGTCATCGCCAAGCTCCAGGGCGGCGGACAGATCCCGATCGACATCTACGCGTGCTTCTACGTCGGCGACGTGCTCTACGAGTCGTCGAGTGTGGGGACACCCGTGCCGCGGGAGGCGATCCTGCCCCTCGGCACGGTCACTCTCGAGGGACGTGAGCTCCCTGCACCGGCTGACCCCCGACGCCTGCTCGAGGTCTCCTACGGCCCACGCTGGGAGACGCCGGACCCCGGATTCGGCTACGAGATCCCCCTGGCACTGAAGCAGCGCTTCCTCGGCTGGTTCGGGTCGTCCATGCGAAACCGAAGGTTCTGGGACCGGCTCTACGAGGGCAGCTTCGGCTATGACATCAGCCACGAGAGGTCGCCGTTCGCGCAGTGGGTGCTTCCTCAGCTCTCCGACGGCCGCCCCTTCCTCGACATCGGCTGCGGCAACGGCCGCGACACCCTGTGGTTCGCAGAGCAGGGTGTCGATGCGATCGGCCTCGACTACAGCAAGGGGGCCTTGCCTCGATGCCGCACCGAGGCGGAGAAGCGCGGACTGCCGACGACGTTCACCTTGCTCAACTTCAACGACCTACGGGACACCCTCGTCAAAGGCGCTTTGCTCGCCCGGGAGACGACGGCACCGCGAACGATCTATGGGCGCTTCCTCCTGCATTCCCTGGAGCCGGACGCCCGGCGAAACTTCTGGCAGTTCGCCGACATGATGCTGCGCGGCCGGGGCGACGCCTTCTTCGAGTTCCGGACTGGTCGCAGCAGGAGGCGCAGACGTGACCGCCCACCGCACTACTCGAACGCTCTGCGAGCCGAGACGGTGTTCCACGAGATCGAGCAGGCGGGCGGCCGGGTTGTCGAGAGCCATACCGGAAAGGGGTTCTCGCCATACCTCGGCGAGGACCCGCGTCTGTGTCGAGTAAAGGTGGAGTGGAGTCGATGAACCGAGCAAAGGGAATACGCGAGGCGCGGACCGTGGTCGCGATGAAGGCTTCGTCGCTGCGCCGCCGGCTCGCGCGAACCCCCACCGGACGTAACCTCGAGTCTCGAGTCGCCGAGCTCGAACGGGCACTGCAGGAGCAACGTCAGCTGTCGATGCGGGTGGCCCAGCTGACCGACATCGTCCAGGAACTGCTCATTCCCGTCGTGGATCGTGACGAGGAGCGGTTGCACCGCCTCCTGAAGGAGTACGCCGCGTCGCTGTAGCGCTCGTCACCGAGAGGAGAGCGAATGCAGGCGACCCGACCCCCGCGCACGCTCCCGGCGACCGCCCCCGGTCGCCGTCCGCCACCATTGCCGGCGGCGGGGTCGGGGTCGGGCTAGGGCGATGACGTCCATCGCCGTCACAGCGCCACCTTGTCGTGGAAACCCAACACCAGGGCCAGCCGCCCGTCGTCGTCGAGCTGGGCGACGTCGAAGCCGACGATGAGCGACTCCGCCTCGGACGGCCCCAGCTCCCAGCTGAAACGAGCCTGGTCGTGGTGTGCGTCGACCCGTCCCGAGAGTGAGAAGCTCATGCCCGGGAACTGCTGTTGCACGGCGGCGACGGTGGCATCGATGTCGTCGTGGCCAGCCACGGCGGCGACCGGGTCGATGTAGCGCCCCTCGACCGCCCAGAGCTCTTCCACGATCGCCCGCCTCGCGCCCGCATCGGTCTCGTTCCACATCTCGATGTAGCGGTCGGCAATCTGCTTGAAGTCAGCCATGTGTTCGTCCTTTCGGTTGCCGGCGGTGCCGGTGCAACGCCGTACCCGACGATCGTGCTGCCGCCGCCGGCGTCCGTCGATTACCTCGGAGGTAGTCCCGATCGCCTTACCTCGGAGGTCATCGACGCTGACCCCGCTGGTGTCTAGCCTGGGTCGCCATGACCACGGTCACCGAGGAACCCGTCGGCTCCCTGCTCCGGTCGTGGCGCGAGCGGCGCAGGCTCACCCAGCTCGACCTCTCCCTGAGGGCGGACGTCTCGACCCGCCACCTGTCGTTCGTCGAGACAGGCCGTTCCCGTCCGACGAGCAGTCTCATCCTGCGGCTCGCGGAGCAGCTGGACGTGCCGCTCCGCGAGCGGAACGTGTTGCTTCTCCAGGCCGGCTACGCCCCGGCGTACCCGACCAACGCCCTCACCGACCCGCCCATGTCCGCGGTCAATGACGCGATCGAGCATGTCCTGCGCGCCCATCAGCCGTTTCCGGCGGTCGTGATCGACGCCCACTGGGACCTGGTGGCCGCCAACGACGCCATCGACCTTTTCACCGCGGGTGCGGCGGCACACCTCCTCGAGCCCCCGGTCAACGTGCTCCGGCTGAGCCTGCACCCCGACGGGATGGCGCCGCTCATCGTCAACCTGGCGGAGTGGCGAGCACACCTGCTCGAGCGCCTTGGACGTGACGTCGCCTCGACCGGGGACCTGGTGCTGCGCGACCTGCTCGGCGAGCTGTCGGCCTATCCGTCGCCTACCTTGACCACGCAACCGGACACCCGGGCGATCCTGGTGCCGATGCGCTATCGCGCAGCCGACCGGGAGCTCGCGTTCCTGAGTATGACGACCGTGTTCGGCACGCCTCGGGAGGTCACCCTCTCCGAGCTCGCGATCGAGTCGTTCTATCCGGCGGATTCTGTCACGGCGGATGCGCTGACCAGAGGCTCGCTCGTCACGAGCCGACAGGCAGAATTGTCTTGACGAGCCTGGCCGGGGCTGTCGCGCCTCCGCGTCGGGCGCTCCCCGGGCTGTCAGCTCACACCATCTCGAGCGCCCCTACGATCGACCCTTACGCACCCACCACCTTCTCCGGAGGCCGACAAACATGAGACTTGTAGCAACCGAGTACCTCTCGCTCGATGGTGTCTTCGAGGAGCCGGGCAGGTGGTCCTTCCCGTTCTTCAGCGACGACGCGAGCCAGTTCAAGCTCGACGAGCTGCAGGCGAGCGATGCGCTGCTGCTCGGGCGCACGACCTACCAGGGCTTTGCGGCAGCGTGGCCGACCATGGAGGGCACCGGGGACTTCGGCGTGAAGATGAACACGATGCCGAAGTACGTCGTGTCGTCGACTCTGAAGAGCGCCGACTGGTCCGGCTCGATTCTGGTGACAGGAGACGCCGTCGCCGAGGTCACGAGGCTCAAGGACCAGCCGGGCGGGGATCTGTTGCTGGCCGGAAGCGCCCAGCTCTTCGCCGCGCTCAGCAACGCCGGGCTCATCGACGTCTACCGGCTGATGGTGCACCCGATCGTGCTCGGCAACGGTCGCCGGCTGTTCACCGACGGAGTCGACGAGACCACGCTCACGCTGACCTCCGCCCGGTCGCTCGCGTCCGGTGTCGTCGTGCTCGAGTACGGGCCCGCGGTCTAGGTTTGAGGTCTCGCACGTCAGGTCCGCGGTTTCGACATGTCCAACATGACCGTCGTCGAGGGCGACACCGGCGTGATCGTGATCGACCCACTGATCTCGGCCGAGACGGCGAAAGCCGCGCTGACTCTCTACCGCGAGCACCGCGGCGACCGGCCGGTCACCGCCGTCATCTACACCCACGCGCACATCGACCACTTCGGCGGCGTCCTCGACGTCGTCGACAGGGACACCGACGTCCCGATCATCGCCCCCGAGCACTTCCTCGAGCATGCCGTCTCCGAGAACGTCTATGCGGGCGCCGCCATGCTCCGACGCGGCATGTACTACTCCGCAGACTCCATCGCCAAGGGGCCGAAGGGCAACGTCGGCATCCGGCTGGGAGCAGGCGGATCGAAGGGCGCCGTCGGCCTCATCGCGCCCACGCACGACATCACCCACACCGGACAGGAGGAGATTCTCGACGGGGTCCGGATCGTGTTCCAGATGACTCCGGGCACCGAGTCACCTGCCGAGATGAACGGGAGCGAGATCGCCGAGATGATCGAGATGCCGCCGGCGCTCGCCAAGGTGTGGCACACCCATGGCTACTACGGGTCCGTGAGCCATAACGTCAAGGCGATCTTCCAGCGCTACCTCGGCTGGTACGACGGGAACCCGGCTCACCTGTGGACCCACCCGCCGGAGAAGTCCGCCGCTCGCTACATCGAGGTGATCGGAGGCATCGACGCGACGCTGTCAAAGGCGGCGGACTACGCCGAGCAGGGCGATCTCCGGTGCCCAGGACGCCACCTGGCGCAACTGCTTCCTGTCCGGAGCGCGTGAGCTGCGCGAGTCCATCGAACACACCCAGATCAGCAGTGCCGGCATTGCGCCCGCTCTGACGGTCACCCAGCTGTTCGACTCGATCGCGATCCGGATCGTCGGTCCGAAGGCTTGGGACGAGAGGCTGTCGGTCAGCTGGGAGCTCACCGACAGCAACGAGCACTACCGGATGGAGCTCAGCAACGGCGTGCTCATCCACTTCCCGTCCGATGCGGGTCGCGGGGCGGACCTCGCCGTGCGGCTGACCAAGCCGCAGCTCCTCGGTCTGATGACCGGGGTCACGGACGGCGTCGAGATGACGGGCGACGCGAGCGTCCTCCAGCGGTTGCTCTCGCTGACCGACAACCCGGAACCCGACTTCGCGATCGTCACCCCCTGACGGCGGCTCACCCGCCACCTCCGACCACCCGTGCCGACGTTGTTGCTGCGACTCCAGTCAGCGCAACGTACGCCTCTCGGCATCAGCTCTCATCACCATGGATCCGGCCCTGCCGCGTGTCGAGGCGGTCGCGTTCGACACCGCTTCGGGAACCGTGACCGCTCCACCGATCCCTACGGCGCGGACCCAGACGCGTTCTGCCAGCAGGTGCAGGTGCGCGGAACCTGGCGTGGGGGCCGGCGGAGCGAAGGCTCGCGTGGAGGTCAGCCTGCCGCGCTCGTCAGATCGTCACGTCCGTCAGGATCGGCGACGAGGCTCGCGGGAGCGCGCATGCGCCAAGCGTCGATCACCAGCTCGCCCAGCCGCTCGCCGTCGATCTCCGCGAGCCGCACCATCACGAGTGGCCAGCCGTCGTACGACGGGGTCGTGAAGAAGATCTCGGGCTCACCGAGGAGAAGAGCCTGCTTCTCACCCTCGTCACCCACGAACAGCACGGCGATATCGGTCCGGATCATCCGCGGCTGCCCCGGTCTGCGCTCGGGGTAGGACCAGACGAATCCCTTGTCGGCCACCCGGAAGTCGAAGCCGTCGCTGTCGACCTCCGTCACGTGGGGAAGCGCCAGCGCGAGCCGGCGTACGTCGTCGGCATCAGCCATGGAGCGCCCTCCCGGGTCGCGTCAACCGCATGGCACCAGGCTAGACATCCCGCGGCCGATTGTGGATGTGTGCTGTGGAAGCTGGATGGCCTCACCGAGCGCGACCTGCGGTTGCCTCGTACGCCAACCGGCACCAACCTGCTGGGCATCGTCAAGCACGCGCTGAACGGCGAGGTCATCTACTTCGGCCCGACGTTCGGCCGGGAGTGGCCCACACCGGATGAGCTCGTCTCCCCCGACGACCCCGACCCGCAGGCCGACTGGTATGCCACCGAGACCGAGACCGCTGCCGGGATCATCGACCTCTACCGTCGCGTGCAGGCCTTCGCCGACGAGACCATCGACAGCCTGTCGCTGGACCAGGTCGGGCACGTCAGGCATTGGGGCGGCGCGGAGGTCACTCTTCACGAGATCATGGTGCACAAGACCGTCGACCTGCAGCGCCATGCGCGCCAGGTCGACATCCTCCGCGAGCAGCTCGACGGCTCCGTGGGTCTGCTGCCGGGCAACCGCAACCTCCCCGACGCCATCGACTGGCCGACGTACACCCAGCGACTGACGGTGATCGCCGATCGGTTCGACCGAACCGGTAAGAGGCCACGACGACAGCCGGGTCGTGACGAGCGGCGCTGACGCGCCCGGCCACACCCCGGCAGATCGCGACCGCCGGGCTTGGGCGCGGGCGGGGCGCCAGAAGGCGGCCACCATGTCACCGGCGGCATCTTATGCCGCGGGTGTCATATCGGGCCGGACAGCAGGCCACCGACCGCAGCGACGACGGACCGCACGTACCTGACGGCGCGTCGCGGCCGTGGCCGTGGCCGTGGCGTGGCCGTCCGACCATGAGGGACGACGATCAACCGACGCCCTGGTCACGGAGCCAGTCCGCCGCGCGGCGGGCGGACGCACGAGACAGCCAGGCGTCCTGCACGATCTCGGCCAGCTCCTCGCGCGTGAGTTCGCCGAGCCGGCTCGCCCTGAGCAGCACCGACAGGTGCCCGTCGAAATGCCGCGTGGTGAAGAACGGCGACGCCTCGTCCTGCACGAGCGCCTCCTTGTCCGCCTCCGACACCACCCAGAAGACGATCACGTCGGTGTAGCGCTCCCCGGTCTCCGGGTCGACTGCATCGGGTCGAGGGTTGCGGAAGAACACGAAGGACTTGCGGCCGACCTGGTAGACGGGGTTGTCGCTCGGCCCTGTCTCGACCGTCACGTGCGGCATCGCCAACGCCAGAGCATGCACGTCCTCCACGCGAGCCGCGCGCCCGTCGTTCGACACGTCAGCAGGTTACGCCAACCGCGCCCGGGGGGAGCCGGCTGACGGCCGCCCATGCAGGACACTGGGGTCATGACGGCTGCGAGCGGGATCTCATGAGCAAGCTCTCGATGCACGAGCGGCTTCCGTTCGACGAGGCGACGACACCGCCGCAGGTGTCGACCGGTGAGCTCCCGAGTCTCGACCTGGTGAGGGAGATCCTCACGGAGGCATATGAGCGGTACCGACCGAACACCGACGGTGTCGTCGCGGACTACATCCCCGCGCTCGCGAGCGCCTCGCCCGACCTGTTCGGCATCTGCGTGGTCGGCGCCCGGGGGCGGTTCTTCGAGGTCGGCGATGTGGACAGGGCCTTCTCGATCCAGAGCGTCTCCAAGCCCTTCGTCTTCGCCCTGGTCGTCGAAGCGATCGGCTACGAGGAGGCGAGGTTGCGGCTCGGCGCCAACAGCACGGGGTTCCCGTTCAACTCGCTGATGGCAGTCGAGCTCAATGACGAGCGCACCATGAACCCCTTGGTCAACGCCGGGGCGATCGCGACCACGAGCCTCGTCCCGGGCGACACGGCGGACGAGAAGTGGGAGCGCATCCGGGCCGGGCTGTCCCGGTTCGCGGGTCGCGACCTGGAGATGAGCGACGACGTCTACGCATCCGAGTCGGCCTCCAACCTGCGCAACCAGGGCATCGCGCATCTGCTCGCCAGTTATCAGCGGCTCTACTTCGACGCCGATGAGGCGACCGACGTCTACACCCGACAGTGCTCCCTCGACGTGACGGTCCACGACCTCGCCGTGATGGCAGCCACCCTTGCCAACGGCGGGGTGAACCCGCTGACCGACGAGCGCGTCATCATCCCTGGTGTATGCCGGCGGGTGCTGGCCGTGATGGCGACCGCCGGGCTCTACGAGCTGTCCGGGGACTGGCTCTACGAGATCGGTGTCCCAGGCAAGAGCGGGGTCAGCGGCGGCATCGTGACGGTGTCACCGGGCAAGGGTGGGTTGGCGACGTTCTCCCCGCCGCTGGACCCCGCGGGCAACAGTGTGCGTGGCCAGCTCGTGACGAAGTACGTCGCGGAGCGGCTCGGGCTCAACCTGTTCGCCTCCGAGCCGATGGCCCACGCTGTCGAACCCGCCGGCACCACGCCGGGCACGTCATTGCCCGGCTGACGCGACGAGGGGCTACCATGGACTCAGCACCATCCGTGGCGATGCCGCTCGTGCAGTGATGTGTTCGGCTCGGCGGTTGGTGACTCGCCATCGCGTGATGGTGGGGGGTTCCATGTCCGCGCTGGACCGTCGGGTCCGGTGCAACGGTCTCTCGTAGACCGGTGGGACCGGATCGCGTCGTGAGGTGGCAGCCGCTACCTCAGATGACGTCCCGCCGCCCCGGCCGCGGGACTGCAGGCGGATGTTGATGCATCCGCGGCAGGGAGCATGCCGGGCACTCCGAAGGAGGAGTCTGTGGCTCGACGAGGTCAGCGCCAGTCAGGCGCTCGCCGCACCGCTCCGCGCACCCAGCGGCGCGGCCGCAACCTCGACAACGAGGGCATCATCCCGGTGCTCGCCCGCGCCGTGCGTGAGGTCGAGACCGCGGTCCAGCGTGGGCGCGTGACCTCATCTGTCGAGACGAAGTTCCAGGTCGTCGCACTGCTGGTACGCGAGGAGAGGGCCACGATCAAGGCGGACGACGCCCTGGGAGAAACCGGCCGAGCCGAACAGCTCAAGCGCCTCGACGGGATCGCCACGATCCTGGCGAAGACCGCTGCCCGCGATACGTCGCTCCTCGCGCTCCTCGCCGAGGACGCCGTCGTCTCCGAGGCGGGCAAGGCGCTCAAGCGCGAGATGCTGCGAAGCGCCGGAGTCGAGACGGCGCCTGAGCCGGTCGCGTCATCCGTCGGAGGCTCCCGAGCGGCCGAGACCACCCAACGTCAGGTGGTGCCGCAGTCGGTCGTCTCGCGACAGCTGGCGAACCCGTTCCTCGCCCCCGACTTCGCCACCCCCGCGAGGAGCGAGGTACGACCGCGACGACTCGCCGGCTGGGAGCTCCTCGGCCCCCTCTTCAGGTCGTTCGAGGAAGCCGGCGGCGGCGCACCCGCGTGCATGGCCCTTCCGGAGCCGACCTCGCTCCGCGCAGCCCACGGGCTGGAGCTGATGCCGCACCAGGCGCGGCTCATCGCCGCAGCTGCAGCGGGCCACCGGACGTTCCTGCTGGCCGACGAGCCGGGCCTCGGCAAGACCGCCCAGGCCCTGCTGGCCGCTCAGGCGGCGAACGCCTACCCGCTGTTGGCCGTCGTACCCAACGTCGTCAAGACCAACTGGGCGCGGGAAGCCGAGCTCTGGACGCCGAACCGTCCGTCCACCGTGATCCACGGCAACGGCCAGACGATCGACGGCTTCGCCGACATCGTCATCGTCAACTACGAGATTCTCGACCGTCACGTCGGCTGGCTCGGTGCCCTCGGCTTCCGCGGCATGGTTGTCGACGAGGCCCACTTCATCAAGAACAAGACGTCGCAGCGGTCACAGCACGTGTTGCAGCTTTCGGAGCGCATCCGCACACGCGTCACCCGACCACTGCTGATGGCGCTGACCGGCACGCCGCTGATCAACGACATCGAGGACTTCAAGGCCATCTGGCAGTTCCTCGGCTGGATCGACGACAAGGCCCCGCTCGCCGAGCTGATGAGCTCACTGGAGGAGACCGGCCTCACCCCCGCCGACCACGGGTTCTATCGCGCCGCCCGCAGCTGCGTCATCGACCTCGGCATCGTCCGACGCCGAAAGGTCGACGTGGCCGCAGATATACCCGCCCGCCGCATCGCCGACCTCCCGGTCGAGCTCGACGACGAGATGGGTCGCTCGATCAGGCAGGCCGAGCGTGACCTCGCCCGTCGTCTCGTGTCGCGTTACGAGAGCGCACTCGCCACGCGTACGTCGTCCGGCCCGGTCGACGGCATCGACCACGACCTGGTGCGCCGGGTGGCCACCTGGGAGCGGCAGGACACCAGCACGACCAACAGTGGTGACAACGTTTTCAGCGTGATGCGACGCATCGGCCAGGCGAAGGCTCGACTCGCGGCCGACTACACGGCACAGCTGGCACGGAGCGTCGGCAAGGTCGTCTTCTTCGCCAAGCACGTCGATGTGATGGATGCCGCGGAGGAGACGTTCGCGAGTCGCGGCATCCGCTACTCGTCGATCCGCGGTGACCAGACGCCGAAGTCCCGGCAGAAGAACATCGACGCCTTCGACAACGACCCCGATGTCGCGGTCGTGGTCTGTTCGCTGACCGCCGCCGGCGTCGGCATCAACCTTCAGGTCGCCTCCAACCTGGTGCTCGCGGAGCTGTCCTGGACCGATGCCGAGCAGACCCAGGCGATCGACCGGATCCACCGGATCGGTCAGTCGGAGCCTGTCACGGCCTGGCGCATCATTGCGGCGCAGACCATCGACACCCGGATCGCGCAGCTCATCGACAGCAAGGCGGGGCTCGCCGCCCGGGCTCTCGACGGTTCCGACGAGGACGTCTCGGCATCGGCCGATGTGCAGCTCGAGGCCCTGGTCTCGCTCTTGACGGATGCCCTGACCGAGTCGAGCTAGCACCGCGGCTTTCGACGCTCGTCCCGTGAGGTGACCACGTCCCGCGGGATGCCGGCCCGGCGCCAGAACTCGTCTCCGCACGTCTGTCTGGACCTTGCCCGAGCCCGGAGAGCGACGAAAGGAAGGGAGTGACCACTCCCTTCCACTTCCAACGTATAGCCCACCCGGGGGCTTGTGGCAAGCCCCCGTTGGTGCCCCACAATCGTCGGCCGAGGCCAGCACCTGGACCTCTTGTCGATCGGAGTTGACGTGAATCCCTTGGCCTACAGCACCTTCGACCTTCCCGACCACCTCACCGCCAAAGCCGACCCGGCGCTCATCGCCGCCGACGAGCAGCACTTCGCCGCTGTCGCCGACAGCCTCGAGCAGTCGATCGCGGACCTGTCCGACCGGCTCGACGCCGAGCGCCGGGCACCCGGGGGGGTCGGCCAGGCGGCGATGGACCGGGACATGGAGGTGCACCGGCTGACCGCCCGCCTGCGCGTCCTGCGCCGCTTCGGTCTCGACCTCTGCCTCGGACACATGGTCTTCGCGGACAACCCTGAGCCCGTGTACGTCGGGCGGCTCGGTCTCACGGACGACCCGGGACGTCGGCTGCTGCTCGACTGGCGCTCCCCCGCGGCCGAGCCGTTCTTCGGAGCGACCCACGCCAACCCGATGGGTCTGGCCAGCCGACGCAGGTATCGGTGGACCCGCGGGCGGATCATCGACTACTGGGACGAGGTGTTCACCCCTGACGGGTTCGAGGGCCACGCGGCGCTCGATGACCAGTCCGCGTTCATCGCCAGCTTGGGCAGCAGCAGATCACCCCGGATGCGCGACGTTCTTGGGACCATCCAGGCCGACCAGGATGCCATCATCCGCGCAGGATCCCGCGGCGCGCTCGTCGTCGACGGCGGTCCCGGCACAGGGAAGACCGTCGTCGCTCTGCACCGCACGGCCTACCTGCTCTACTCCGACCCGCGCCTCGGTCACCACCGGGGCGGCGTGCTGTTCGTCGGTCCGCACCAGCCCTATCTGGCCTATGTCGCTGACGTCCTTCCCAGCCTCGGAGAGGAGGGTGTGCAGACCTGCACCCTGCGGGACCTGGTCCCCGGAGGGGCCGCCGCCCGTCAGGAGACGGACCCGGGCGTCGCTCTCCTGAAGTCGTCGGCGGAGATGGTGAACGCGATCGAACCGGCGGTCGGGCTCTACGAGGAGCCCCCCACCACGGGGATGACGGTCGAGACCCCGTGGTCGGACATCTCGCTCCGCCCGGCGGACTGGATGGAGGCCTTCGGAGCAGCAGTCGGTATGCCGCACAACGAGGCGCGCGATCAGGTGTGGGAAGAGCTGGTCTCGATCCTGATGGACAAGCACGACGACGACGAGGTCCCGGCCGAGATGCTGCGCAGGTCCCTGCTGCAGAACATCGACCTGGTCGCCACCTTCGATCGGGCATGGCCACTTCTCGAGGCCACCGACATCGTCGAGGACCTGTGGTCGGCGCCGGCGTACCTGCGCAGGTGTGCTCCCTGGCTCACCCCGGAGCAGGTCCGGACGCTCCAACGGGACGACGCCCGCGCCTGGACCCTGGCCGACCTGCCGCTCCTGGACGCCGCTCGGCAACGACTCGGAGACCCCGAGGCATCACGTCGCAGGCGTCGGCATGACGCGGCTGTCGCCGCTGAGCGTCAGCGGATGGACCGGGTCGTCGACGAGCTCCTGCAGCTTGACGACGAGGACGGCATGATGGCCCAGCTTCGCCAGCAGGGCATCCGCGACGCTCTCGTCGACCACGATGCCCTTCCGCAAGCCAGCCCGGACCTGCTCGCCGGACCGTTCGCGCACATCGTTGTGGACGAAGCGCAGGAGCTCACCGACGCGGAATGGCAGATGCTCCTGGTCCGCTGCCCGTCTCGGAGCTTCACGATCGTCGGGGACCGCGCACAAGCGAGGCACGGGTTCCCGGAGTCGTGGCACGAACGGCTCGAGCGAGTCGGGCTCGAGCGGATCAACCTGGCCTCCCTGACCATCAACTACCGCACCCCGGAAGGGATCATGGCGGAAGCCGAACCTGTCATCAGGAGCGTGTTCCCCGACGCCAACGTGCCCACCTCCATCCGCACCAGCGACGTCCCCGTCGTACACGGGGCGACGTCCGATCTCGGCTCGATCCTCGACAGCTGGCTCGCCACGCACGCCAAGGGGATCGCCTGCGTCATCAGTCCTGATGGCGATGCGCTCGGCGGGTTGCAGGTGCCGTCCCGCGTGCGCGCGTTGACCCCAGAGCTGTCGAAGGGGCTGGAGTTCGACCTGGTCGTGCTCATCGACCCGGAGGCGTTCGGCGCGGGCATCGAAGGTGCGGTCGACCGCTACGTCGCGATGACCAGGGCAACCGGACAGCTCGTCATCCTCACTAATCCCTGACACTGGCCAGCCACGTCCACGTCGTCCAGGTCTCGCATCGCCGGGACGCCCTACCGGTGTGCGGGCGGCGGAAGCTCCTCGTCTCAGCCGTGGAGCCCGAGCGTGCGGAGGAGGTCGTCTTCACGGCGCCGTACGTCGTGATCGAAGGGGTGTTCGTCGTACCCGTTGACTCACCTTTCACCAACTCCGCGGACGTCGGAGCTCGCCAGCGCCGGTGACGATCGAGCAGACGCGCGGATCGGTGTGAAGCGCGGGTCGGCGTACGACCTCTTCCCCTCGCGCACCCTCCAGCATTCCGCGGGGTAGCCTGGATCGCGTCGTCAACGTCGGAGTCGTGTCCATGTCGCAGCACACCGATCTGCTCGTCATCGGCGCAGGCCCCTACGCCTACGCGACGGCGGCCTACGCCCAGGAGCGCGGCATTCGGACCCACATCGTCGGGATCCCGATGGCGTTCTGGCGTGAGCAGATGCCGGCCGACATGTTCCTCAGGTCAGGGGCTGACTGGCACCTCGATGTGGCCGCCGAGGACACGTTCGCCGCCTACCTCGAGGACCAGGGCTTGCGGCCCGAGGATGTCGACCCGCTTCCGATCTCCGTCTTCCTCGACCACACAGACTGGTTCGCGAAGCGGAAGCAGCTCGACGTCGACACCCGCCTGGTCGACAACCTCAGCAAGCAGGACGACACCTTCATTGCCACGATGGAGGACGGGAGCCCCATCCACGCCGAACGGGTGCTTGCAGCGCCTGGCGTTCGGCACTTCATGAACCTTCCTGACTGGTATGCCGATGTTCCCCCTGATCGGCGGTCGCACACCAGCGAGCTGGTGTCCTTCGATGCCCTCGCCGAGGCACGGGTGGTGATCATCGGCGGGCGACAGAGCGCCTACGAGTGGGCGGCCTTGCTGTGTGACCACGGTGCCGAGCGAGTCGACCTGGTCCACCGGCACCCGACGCCGACGTTCGCGAAGGTGAGCTGGTCGTTCGTCCATCCCTACGTCGAACAGACGGTCGCCCACCGGGGCTGGTGGCGCCGACTGCCGCCCGAGGAACAGAAACGGATCGGGCAGGAGTTCTGGCAGGTCGGGCGGCTGACCCTCGAACACTGGCTGGTGCCGAGACTGCTGCCGGACGTCGTGACGAGTCACCCTGGGCGGCACGTGACCGCCGTCGAGGGAGCTCGCAGTAGGTCTGCTGACGGAGGGTCCGACGTACAGCTGACCCTGTCCGACGGGTCGACCCTGAGCGCTGACCACGTCGTGTTCGCCTCGGGCTACCGAGCCGACCTCACCCAGGTGCCCTATCTGTCAGGCGTCATGGACCAGATCTCGATCACCGACGGCTTCCCCGACCTCTCCGAAGGCTTCGAGACGACACTGCCCGGGCTCTGGGTGACCGGGTTCGCATCGACGCGGGACTTCGGCCCGTTCTACGGCTTCACCAAGGGCTGCCCCTCGGCCGCCCGGATCGCCGTCGACGAGATGCTCGCCTGACCCCTCCCGCCGAGCCGTCAGGTTCTTACCGCCGAGCCGTCACCTTCTTACCGCCGAACCGTCACCTTCTTACCGCCGAACCGTCACCTTCTTACCGCCCAGAGCCATCGGTTCCCGTCGTACGACGCTACGTTCGAAGGCGTGACCAGGGTGTTGGTGACCGGGATGTCGGGAGCGGGGAAGTCCACACTGCTGGAGGAGCTCCGCCGACGCGGCCACTTCGCGGTCGACACCGACTACGGCGGATGGGAGCTCCCCGATCGGACCTGGGACGAGATCCGGATGGCCGAGCTCCTCGCCAATCAGCCCGACGTCATCGTCTCCGGGACGGTCGAGAACCAGGGCCGCTTCTATGATCGCTTCGACCACGTCGTCCTGCTCAGCGCACCGCTGGAGGTGCTGCTACGTCGGGTGGCGGAGCGCACGAACAACCCCTACGGACAGTCGTCAACGGATCGCGATGAGCTCGTGGACTATGTCGAGACGGTGGAGCCGCTGCTCCGGCGAGGTGCGACCACGGAGCTGGATGGTCGAAGACCCGTCGCCGAGCTCGCAGATGCCATCGAGCAACTCACCTCGGCGTAGCAGCGACAACACCTTCACGATGCCGGGGGCTTGCCGTACGCCGGCAACGATGCGATCGAGGATCTCCATCTGTCGTTCCCGTTGGGTCGGATCAATGTCCCAGACCCAATGACCGCGTACACGAAGACTTCCCTTCTGAGCTCGGGCGGAATGGTGGGTTGATCCTCCCAGGTGTGGGTCCTGCACCCAAGCACTAGCGTGAACGAGTGACTCTCGACCTCTTCGCCGGTGTGCCGGTTACTGACTACCAGCAGGCTCTCGCCTGGTATGAGCGGTTGCTGGGCGCCGAACCCGCATTCCTCCCCCACGCGACGGAGGCGGTGTGGGAGCTCGCTGAGCACCGTTACCTCTACATCGTGGAGCGTCCCGAACGTGCGGGCCACGCGATGCACACGATGTTCGTCGACGACCTCGATGGACGGGTCACGGACATGGGCGCCCGCGGAGTCGAGCCCGCCGCGCAGGAGACGTACGGGAACGGCGTACGGAAGGTCACCTACCGCGACCCCGACGGCAACGAGATCGGCTTCGGCGGCTCAGGACTGGATGAACTCGAGTAGGTCCTTGTTGATGACGTCGGCGTGGGTGGTGCACATGCCGTGCGGGTAGCCGGGATAGACCTGAGCGCAACCGTAGAACGGCCCAGAGGCGACGTCGAGGAAGAACTGAACACGGTTGAAACCGGTGCCTGCGCTGAAGGTGTCGAACACTCCATCGGGAGCCCCTCCGGGTTGGCGTCAGTTTTCAACATCAGCGGCGGCACCGCACGGATCAGCACCGCCTTGGCCACCCGACCCCATGGGTTTCGCGGACGATGACGAACCTGGAAGGCTAGTTCGCATGGGCTCGATGGGCAGCCGGGATGTTGATCAGGCCGTGGCTGAGATGGTGCGAGTGCTCACGCCGTACGAGTCGCGAGACTGGCAGGGCCCGGCTGGATCGCTGGATTGGAGCTGCTGGACCACGGCGGCCCATGTCGCGCATGACCTTCTCGCCTATGCGGGACAGGTAGCGGCCCAGCCGGGGAGTGCCTACCTGCCGTTCGATCTCGTCATCCACGCCGAGGCGCCACCGCATGACGTGTTGCAGGTGGTCATCGCCTCCGGAAGGCTCCTGAGCGACGCGCTGGCCGCGGCCGGACCCGAGGCTCGCGCCTGGCACTGGGGGGCGACCGACCCGGGAGGCTTTGCGGCGCTGGGAGTCAACGAGACCCTGGTGCATACGTATGACATCACGCAGGGTCTCGGGATTAGCTGGCTTCCCCCTGAACCGCTGTGCGCCGCGGTGCTGGACCGACTATTCCCGGACGCGCCGGAAGGTGACCCGGTCCAGGTGCTCCTCTGGTCCACCGGGCGGACGGAGCTCGACGGCCGACCTCATGTCACGTCCTGGATCTCGAAGACGGTGCCGGCCACGAGCGGGTAGCGACCGTGACGCGATGTCGCCAAGGTTCACCCGTGTGAGTCTCGGGCCAGCTGCAGGTTCGACTGGTGAGGGCCGGAGAGCCAGTCTTGGCCCAGACGCGCATCGACCGGTTCCTCTCCTCTGCGCAGCGCGTCGATGTAGGCATGATCGGCGGCCAAGCGGGCCGCCACCTCGGGACCCTCCGCAACGGTGCCGTGTACGGGGACCAGGACATCGACGTAGCTCGTTGAGATCAGAACCATCGATGCCGGGATCGACCAGGATCAACCCAGCCTCCGAGCGCACCGCGATGGCGTTGCTTCAGACCCATGCGCTTTGACGGACCCCAGACGCCGTCGGCCACCTCATTCAGCATCGACTGACTCTGTCAGGCACCTCCCCGGCGCGCAATCATGCCGGGCAGGAGCACGCCCATTCACACGTTGAAGCAGAACGTGGCCCGATGCCTGAGGGCGCACCCGACGCGGCATGAGAGTGCGCGTCCTCAGCCGTGGACAGGAGCCGGGACATCCTCGGCCACCCAGCTGAGTCGCTCGCCCGGCGTCGACCCACAGTGCCGCTACGCGCGGGGGCGCCGCTTCTCCGGGTCATAGATCGGCAGCACGTCGACCGTTGCGGAGACGATCCCGCCGCCGACGGCCACGCCGAGCATGTTCCCCGCACTCGCCTGCTCGCTCGCGATCACGGCGAGCCCGATCTTGCCGAACCTCGGGCTGTCCGTCGGGCTCGTGAGGACTCCAACCTCTTCGCCGTCCTTCGTGACCGCCGCCCCGTACTCGGGGAGCGCGTCGGCCTCGTAGCGCAGCGTGACGAAGCGGTTGGGCCTGTCCGCGGCGACGGCGCGCAGTGCGTCCTCGCCGCAGAAATCGAGCCCCACGTCTGTTCGCACCATCCGATCGAGATTGAAGTCGAACGGCGTGCGCTCGTGCGGCTCGTAGTCGTAGCCGGTCACGACCAGCCCGGCCTCGACGCGGGCGATCTCGATAGCGTCGGTGCCGATCGGCGTCACGCCTGCGCCGACGATCGCGCTCCACAGGGACTCGGCGTCGGCGGGGTCGAGCAGGAACAGCTCGTACCCGAGCTCGCCACCGTACCCGGTCCGCGACAGGTGCACGTCCACGCCTGCCACCCGGATCGGCCGCGGGATGAACCGGAAGTAGCCCAGCGACCCAATGTCCTCGTCCGTGAGCTTCTGGACGACCTCGCGGGACCGCGGACCGATCACGCCGAGATGCGGCATCGACGGCGTGATCCACTCGAACTCCGCGTCGAGGTCCTGCAAGAGCTCCCCGAAGCGCTCGTCGTGGTCCCGGCCGTTGGTCATCACCCAGCAGTGGTCCTCCTGCGCGGTGTTGAACACGGTCCCGTCGTCCACCATGAGCCCGTCGGCATCCACGAACGCGCCGTATCTCACCCGCCCCACCTCGAGCCCGATCGCGTCGTTGCTGAACGCCCGCTGGGCGCCCCTCAGTGCGTCGGGTCCGCGGAATTCCCACTTGTTGAGCGGTGAGACGTCCCACACGGCAACGTCGTCGCGGATCGCCGCGTACTCCTTCGATACGTCGCCGAACCCCTCGAGCCACATCCACCCGCCGTCCTCGGCGTGCGAGCCGCCCTGCGCGGTGGTCACCTCGTGGAACGCGGTCCTGATCGCTTCGTTCTCATTCACTTTGGCCTCCGACTCGGGAAGACACATCCTCCCACGGGGTTGAATGGTCGTTCAATGGTGAGGCGAGGTCCTCTTGGTCGTCTGTGGCTCGTGGTTGACTGTCGGGCATGGTCAGTGCGACACCGGCACCTCACACGGCCCCACGGACCGCTCATCGGCACGTCCTCACCTCGCGGTAGATCCGGCTTGTTTGCGACGCGATGTTTAGTTGGGGTGTCTGGCCGACCAGGCTGTGCCCTACACCTGCCGTGTGCCTGTGATCTCACGCTCGATGAGCACCCCCCACCAGCGCGTTTCGGTTGCGCCCGGGAGACGGTGTGTGGTGTGGGGTGCTGCCAGCACCACGTTGAACGGATCCCCGCGCCGCATGACCTACAGCTTTATACGTTGAAACGGAACTCGACCACGTCACCGTCGGCCATGATGTAGTCCTTGCCTTCGATGCGGACCTTGCCCGCGGCCTTCGCCGCCGCCATTGAGCCGGCCGCCATCAGGTCGTCGTACGAGACGATCTCGGCCTTGATGAAGCCGCGCTGGAAGTCGGTGTGGATCACACCGGCCGCCTCCGGGGCGGTGGCGCCGCGTCGGATCGTCCACGCGCGCGACTCCTTGGGGCCGGCGGTGAGGAACGTCTGCAGGCCGAGGGTGTCGAAGCCGACGCGGGCAAGGGTGTCCAGACCTGGCTCATCGACGCCCATCTCCGCCAGCATCGCCCGCGCCTCGTCGTCATCGTCGAGCTCGACGAGCTCGGCCTCGAACTTGGCGTCGAGGAAGATCGCCTCCGCCGGTGCGACGAGGTCGCGCATACGCTGCTTCAGAGACTCGTCGCCGAGCTCGTCGGCGTCACAGTTGAAGACGAACAACATTGGCTTGGCTGTCATCAACATCAGCTCGCGGAGCAGCGACTTGTCGATGTCGGTGGTCGCGATCGGAGTGCCAGCCTCGAGAGCCCGCTGCGCCTCTTGGATGGCAGCCAGGGCCGACGCCCTGCCCTTGTTGAGCCGGGCTTCCTTCTCCACGCGGGGCACTGCCTTCTCAACCGTCTGGAGGTCGGCGAGGATCAGCTCCGTGGAGATCGTCGAGATGTCGTCCTCCGGCGCCACCGCTCCGTCCACGTGCGTGACGTCGTCGTCCCGGAACACGCGGGTGACCTGGCAGATGGCGTCCGACTCCCGGATGTGGGAGAGGAACTTGTTGCCGAGTCCCTCCCCTTCGGCGGCCCCCCGCACGATTCCGGCGATGTCGACGAACTGGACGGTGGCCGGCATCAGTCGTGCTGAGTCGAACAACGCGCCCAGCTTGGCCAGGCGCGGGTCGGGAACACCGACGACGCCGATGTTGGGCTCGATGGTGGCGAACGGGTAGTTCGCGGCGAGCACGTTGTTCTTCGTGAGCGCGTTGAACAGAGTGGACTTCCCTGCGTTGGGAAGTCCGACGATGCCGAGAGTGAGGGCCACGGCGCACAGGCTACGGCGTCCGGCCGGGGTCTCGAAATCGACGCGGAACCCATCGCTGTGGGAAGCCGGAGACGTCATCCACAAATCACGACTTGTCCAGCCCGCGCCGTTTACAGCGGACGTACCATGACTGATGCGCCCGGTGCACACCGGCGGGAGGGCGTGCAAGCCATTCCTGGGGGAGTCAACGGCCGCCTGTTCGTGTGTTCGATCCGGTCCGTTGAAAGGAAGTCATGAAGGTCATTCGTTCGTCCCTGGCTCTCGGTCTCGTCGGAGTGAGTGCGTTTCTGGCCGCGCCCCTCGCACCCGCATCCGCGAGCTCGGTGAGCTCCGCGAGCGAGCTCGTCAGAAACCCTGCGCCCTGCCCCAGCCACGGGATCTCGGTGCACGAGGGCTATCAGTACAACGCCGACGGCGACACCCTCGACTCGCAGAAGGCCGCGTTCGCCATCGGCGGCACGATGGCCGACTCCGACCTGTGGGTCACGAAGGACAACTACATCGTCGAGATCCACGATGCCGACGTGTCGCACACGACGAACGGCACGGGTCTGATCACGGACATGACGATCGACCAATGGGGGGCCCTGCGCACCAAGAAGCACCACGAGCCGCTCGCCACTTTGCAGGAGTCCATGGCGCTCAAACGCGCCTCACAGCCGGGTCGCTACCTGATGATGGAGACGAAGTACTCGTTCTCGAAGATGGCCAACCTGCAGCTGCTGGACGACCAGATCGTCGCCGCCGGGATGCAGTCGCACATCATCATCTACTCAGCCTTCCTCAGCCAGCTCGAGACCCTCAACCAGATCGACCCGTCCCTCATCCTCTGGTACAAGGCCCAGTCGATCCCACCGGTCGGGGACGTGGCGGGTCTGGACGGCGTCATGTTGCCGCCGGACGAGATGACCGCGGACAACGTCGCGACCTTCCACGACGTGGGGATGACCGTCACGCGTGAGCGCGCCATCGAGTCCCTAGGAAACTGGAACGCGTTCCTGGCCACCGGGGCCGACAACCTCATGACCGACAAGGCGCACCGGATGATCGACCTCTGCCGCGAGCTCGGATGACGCCGCGCCGTCGGCGACCGCATGCCGTGGCGGTGGCGTCAACCGGCTGACCGGCCCATTCGTCATACGACACGAGGCCGCGGAGATCGGCAGAACTGTCGGTGGCCCCTGGCATTGTCTGCCAGATGGACACCACGACGTTCGTCATCGCGCTTCTCGCGGCTGCCGCGGGTCTCAGTCTCGGGGTGTTGATCGGTCAGCTGCTCGCCACCCGTCGCCAGGCTGACCTCCGCACCGAGCTTCGGGCGCTCTCCGCGTCTGCGGTCGCGGACTCCAGCCAGCAGGTCTTCGCGATGGCTGACGCAAGCTTCAAGGCGACCGAGACGGTTGTCGCACCGGTTCAGCAGAGCCTCACCGCGCTCGCGACGCGGCTCGAGAGTCTCGAGCGACACGGTGAGTCGTGGCAGGCACAGCTACGTGAGCAGGTGCAGTCAGTTCGACTCGGCGGTGACGAGCTCCGCGCCCAGACCCGAGCGCTGGCGGACGCGCTGCGCCGTCCGCAGGTGCGGGGGCATTGGGGCGAGATGCAGCTCCGCCGGAGCCTCGAGCTCGCGGGACTGACCCGGCACTGCACCTTCGAGGAGCAAGTCAGTGTCGACTCCCCCGCCGGACAGCTGCGGCCCGACGTCGTCGTCACCATGGCAGGTGGACGGGCCATCGTGATCGACAGCAAGACACCCCTCGACGCGTTCTTGTCAGCGGGGGCGGCCGCGTCGACCGAGGAGCAGCTCGGCCACCTCCGACGTCACGCCGGCCACGTCCGCCACCACATGGAGTCACTCGCCGCCAAGAGCTACTGGAAGCAGTTCGAGTCGTCTCCCGAGTTCGTGGTGATGTTCCTTCCGGGTGAGGCCATCTTCGCCCAAGCGCTCGACTCCGATCCAGGACTCGTCGACGACGCGGCCCGCCGCAACGTCATGATCGCGACCCCCACCACCCTCATCGCCATGCTCAAGACCATCGGATACGCCTGGAGCCAGGAAGCCGTCGCCGACAACGCCCGAGAGATCCATCGCTCCTCCACCGAGCTCTACGACCGGCTCTGCACCGCCGGCGCCCACCTCGACAAGGTCGGCCGTTCGCTCGCCGGCGCCGTCAGCAGCTACAACTCCTACGTCGGCTCGCTCGAGACGCGCGTGCTGGTCAGCGCCAGGCGGCTGCACGACCTCGGGGTCGGCTGCGAGGAAGCGCCGGCCGCTCATCCGCTCGACGAGGGACCCCGACCCATCTCAGCGCCGGAGCTCGTCGCCGAGGCCGAGGAGCGCACGGTCATCGCCGGTCCGCCCGGGCAGGAGCAATGGGTGCGACCCGCCGTCGGAGAGTAGCCATGGCATGGCCGCAGTGAGCAGCTCCAAGCCTCGACACCACCCGGCGTGGCAGCACTGCCCCGATGCGCTCCGTCGATAATCTGTGTGCGAAGGAGCACTCGGGAGGCGGCCATGACACCTGTCGATCAGGGGCAATCCGAGTCTTGGCTTGCCGACGAGTCGGAGTCCGGCGGGACCACGACGGCGTACGACGAGCGCGGCGTCGTCGACAACCCGCCGGCGCCCTCCGATCCGCAAGGTTTCCCCGAGGAGCGCGTCACAGGTCGAGGCTACGAGGGTCACGGTTTCGCCGAGCAGGCTGGAATGACTGCCGGACCTTCCGACTGGCACGAACCCCGCCAGGTCGTGTCAACCTCCGACCTCTCCGGACTCAACAGCCGCTCCGTCGTCGCGACGAGCGCGGCCGCAACCGTCGCCTGCGCCTGTCTCGACCTCGCCCTCACCGGCCGGATGACGTTCTTCTTCGACCTGTGCTTCGTGGTCGTCTGCCTGGTGGCGACGATGTCCGTACGCCGGACGGACCTGTTCACCGTCGGCGTGCTTCCCCCGCTCCTGTTCGCCGCCGTGATCGCCGTCCTGTCCGTGACGACTCCTGACGCGTTCGAGTCCGGCCCCGGGGTCAATAAGGTCTTCCTCAGCGGACTCGCCAACCACGCCCCCGGCCTGGTCTTCGGCTACGCCGTCGCCCTGACGGCCGTCGCCCTCCGCATGCTGGCCGCGCCTCCCGCCCGCTCTGGCGCGCCCCCGATGGGCTAGGCCGTCCCGGCAGCCCGCAGGTCGCGCCTGAGCTCTGGCGGAAGAGCGAAGACGAGCGATTCCTCGGCCGTTGGCGACGAGGCTGTCGCAGGGTAGCCACGCTCCTCGAGATAGCTCAGCACTCCCTCGACGAGCTCCTCCGGGACCGACGCTCCCGAGGTCACGCCGACCGTCCTGACGCCGGTGAGCCACGCCTCGTCGATCTCTGAGGCGTTGTCAACGCGATGGGCCGCAGCGGCGCCGCTTTCGACGGCGACCTCGACGAGCCGGACCGAGTTGCTGGAGTTGCCCGAGCCCACCACGAGCACCAGGTCGGCGCCTGGAGCGATCTGCTTCACGGCCTGCTGCCGGTTCTGCGTCGCGTAGCAGATGTCGTCGGAGGGCGGGTCCAGCAGGTTCGGGTAGTGCTCGCGGATGCGCTCGACTGTCTCCATGGTCTCGTCGACGGACAGGGTCGTCTGCGACAGCCAGGCGACCTTCGCGCCCTCGGGCACGGCGACGTTGGACACGTCGGCAGGGCTCTGCACGAGTGTGACGTTGTCCGGGGCCTCGCCCGCCGTACCCTCGACCTCCTCGTGACCCTCATGGCCGATGAGCAGGATCTCGTAACCTTCGTCGGCGAACCGCCTCGCCTCGTGGTGCACCTTGGTCACGAGGGGGCAGGTGGCGTCGATCACCTTCAGGTCACGCTCGGCGGCCTGGGCATGCACAGCCGGCGACACCCCGTGGGCCGAGAAGACGACCGTCGAGCCCTCCGGCACCTCGTCGAGCTCCTCGACGAAGATCGCCCCACCCTTCTCGAGCGTGTGCACGACGTGCTTGTTGTGCACGATCTGCTTGCGCACATAGACGGGGGGCCCATACAGGTCGAGCGCCTTCTCCACGGTGATGACAGCGCGGTCGACTCCGGCGCAGTAGCCGCGCGGGGCCGCGAGGAACACTCGGCGGTCGTTTCCAGGCTGCGGTACGGCGCCCGTCGGGGCCGCTGAGGAGGAGGACGTCATGGTCACCATCGTAGGCAGACGGCCCAGCCCAGTCGTCGGGCCCGCCATGGCCGATCTGGGCACCACTAGAGTCGGGAGCGTGGCCCTCGACACGTCGTACGAGAAGCCGGCGCCGGTCAGAGTGATCGCTCAGGCCATGACCGGCTACATCGACCGGCTCGGGGACGTCTGGGTGGAGGGACAGGTCGCGCAGCTGACCCGGCGGCCTTCCACCTCGACGGTCTTCGTCGTCCTGCGCGACCCCGTCGCCGAGGTCTCGGTCCAAGTCACCTGTTCGCGAAGCCTCTTCGACTCGCTGCCCGTCCCGGTGACCGAAGGGGCCAGAGTCGTCATCCATGCCAAGTTCCAGTACTACATCCCACGCGGGTCCCTTTCGCTCGTCGCGCACGAGATCCGACCGGTCGGTGTCGGCGAGCTGCTCGCGAGGATCGAGCAACGGCGACGGTTGCTGGCTGCTGAGGGGCTGTTCGACCCGGCTCGGAAGCGCGTGCTGCCGTTCCTGCCCCGGGCGGTGGGGCTCGTCGTCGGCAGCAGCTCGGCCGCCGAACGCGACGTTCTCGACAACGCGCGGAAGCGCTGGCCCGGAGTGACATTCAGAGTCGAACACGCCACGGTGCAAGGCCATGACGCTGTGCGACAGGTCATCGAGGCGGTCGCCCTGCTCGACCGGGACGAGAACGTCGACGTGATCGTGATCGCACGTGGGGGCGGGGCGCTCGAGGACCTGCTCCCCTTCTCCGACGAGGGGCTGCTGCGCGCCGTCTCGCGCTGCCGTACGCCGGTCGTCAGCGCCATCGGGCACGAGTCCGACCAGCCGCTCCTCGATCTGGTCGCCGACGTCCGGGCATCGACGCCCACTGACGCGGCCAAGCGGGTCGTGCCGGACGTCCGTGAGGAGACCGCCCGGATCCGCGCGACCCGGGATCGGGCCAGGCTCGCGCTGCGTGCGGTCCTCGACCAGCAGCAACGCGGCCTCGACAGCACTCGGTCGCGACCCGTGCTGACCGAGCCGCACCGGATGTTCGACGAGCACGCTCGGCTCTTGTCGGAGCTGCGAACGCGCGCCAGACGGGCCCTCGACCACCGCCTCGACCACGCCGGGAACGACCTTGGGCACCAACTGGCTCGGGTGCGGGCGTTGTCGCCGCTCGCCACGCTTCAACGTGGCTACAGTCTGCTGCAGCACGCGGGTGGCGGACTCGTCACCGACACCGACGAGGTGTCTGTCGGCGATGCCCTCGTGGCTCGGCTCGCAGACGGTCGCCTTGCGCTGACCGTTGACTCCACGCAACCCGATCCACCGCCCGAGCCCACGACCGAGACGAGCCAGGGAGCCCCATGACCGAGGACCAGCCCGAACCAGGCTCCCCGCCCGACCCCAACGCGGATGCCGTCGACCCGGCCATGACCTACGAGGACGCCAGGGACGAGCTGATCGCGGTCGTCCAGCAGCTGGAGACGGGCGGCGTGTCCCTTGAGGACTCGGTGGTGCTGTGGGAACGGGGCGAGCAGCTCGCCGCGATCTGCCAGCGCTGGCTCGATGGCGCGCGGGCCCGACTCGATGCGGCGATGGACAGGAAGGACGGCTGATCCGGCCGCTCCCGACCCGGCCGCGGGCTTGCTTCAGGGCCTGGCCGCTCACCGTCGTACGACGAGCTCGGCGACTAACCCACGATCCGAGACTTTCGACACCACCATCCGAGACTTTCGACACCACCATCCGAGAGTTCTGGTACGACGATCCGAGACTTTCGGCACGACCATCCGAGACTTTCGGTACGACCATCCGAGACTTTCGACACCACGATCCGAGACCTCCGTACGTCAGTGACCTTCTCCTGCCGCAGGCTCGGCGGCGACGTGGCCGGGTCTGGTTCCGTTCGCGAACGGAACCACGCAGGCTCGTGGATGTGTTCACCAACGCCAAGGCGAGGCGTTACGCCAAGAGGGGAGTCGCGGGAGCCGCTGCGTCGCTGCGCGTCTCCTCGTAGAGACCGCGCCGCGACGCTCCTCGCGACGCAGGACACTAGCGCCACCTCAAATTGTGGCGATGGTGCCGCCTAGCCAAGGGACAGGTGAGGTCGGATCGCCGTACCGAAAGTCTCGGATGGTCGTACCGAAAGTCTCGGATGGTCGTACCGAAAGTCTCGGATGGTCGTACCGAAAGTCTCGGATGGTCGTACCGAAAGTCTCGGATGGTCGTGCCGAAAGTCTCGGATGGTGGTGTCGAAAGTCTCGGATCGTCGGTTAGTGGAGGGAACGGACGAAGGCGGTGAGCTCGTTCTCGTCGGCGGTGCCGGTGACGATGGTCGTGACGCCGCGGGAGGTGCGCACCAGGGCCGTCTCCCCACGGCTCGCATTCGTCAGGGTGCGCCACGGTTGTCCGTCGATCGTCACGACGGGGCCGGGGTCGTTGGCGGGTGTCTCGGCGGGGACGAACTCCGAAGCGGGCGCGTTGCCCTGATAGAGCCCGATGAAGTCTCTGCCGGGCGTGAGGAAGCCGAGGCGCCACGACACCTCAGGTCCGAGCGGGTCCCAGCCAACGCTGGTCGCCCGCAGCCCCGCCGGCACCGGCTCCGGCGCGAGGATGTGGAACGGCGCGTCTGAGCGGGCAGCGGCGAGCACGCCGGCGTACTGGACAGTCCGGGCCGGGTCGCCCGGGTCGCGATGCGACAACCACGAGAGCACCCAGATGAGCGCCACCAGTCCGAGGACGGCGATCAGGGCGCCGATCATCCCGCCCATGCTGCGCGGATAGCCACGCCGAGGCTGGTTGACCGACTGCTGCGTCACCCCTCCATTGTCCGGGGTCTCCCTGCTCCGCCGAGAGGCGCCCCGGATGATCCGCACGTGCGGCCACAACCACCCACGTTCATCCCGCAGATGCGGTAGCGTCAGCGCGATGACGGTGTACCGGTTCGCGGACGCGGCTGCCCTGCTCGGCGTCAGCGACGACACGCTTCGTCGCTGGGCGGAGAGCGGGAGGTTCGAGACGTCGCGAACGGCCGACGGCCATGCCGGGGTCGAAGGCCGCACGCTGGCGGACCTCGCCCGACAGGTCGCGGCACTTCCCGAGTCAGGACCCGACGCGTCGCCGAACCGGGTCAGCGCCCGCAACTCGCTACGTGGCATCGTCACAGACGTCAAACGAGATGCCGTGATGGCCCAGGTCGACATGTGCTGCGGGCCCTATCGGGTGGTCTCCCTCATGAGCCGCGAGGCCGCGGACTCCCTCGGCCTCGAGCCTGGCGTCGTCGCCGTTGCGTCGATCAAGGCCACCAACGTCGTTGTCGAGGTTCCGCAATGACACGAGTCCTGACTACGCTGGCTGTCAGCGCCCTGCTGGTGGCGACGTTGGCGGCCTGCAGCAGCGACAACAGCAGGAGCAGCAACAGCCCCAGCCCGACGGGCGGTAGCACCCCTACCGCCGAGACGGGCAAGCTCACCGTCTTCGCCGCCTCCTCCCTCACCGGGACGTTCGGCACGCTGAAGACCCAGTTCGAGAGCCAGCACCCGGGAGTCACCGTCGTGCTCTCCTTCGGTTCGAGTACGACGCTCGCCGAGCAGATCACTGCCGGTGCGCCCGCCGACGTGATCGCCACGGCAGACGAGGCGAGCATCTCCAACGCGGAGAAGGCCGGCCAACTGGACCAGAAGCCGGTCCAGTTCGCGACGAACACGCTCGAGATCGCCGTACCCCCCGACAACCCCGGGAACGTGTCGGACGTCAACGGACTCGGCGGCGCGGACTTCGTCATGTGTGACCCCTCCGCCCCGTGCGGAGCCGCCGGCACCCAGCTGCTGAAGAACGCCGGGATCACCGCCAAGCCGAAGGCCTACGAGCCCGACGTGGCCACGGTGCTCACGCAGGTCGAGCTCGGCGAGGCCGACGCCGGCATCGTCTACGTGACCGACGTCAAAGGCGCCGGCTCGAAGGTCAAGCCGGTCCCGATCCAGGACTCCGACAACGTCGTCAATCCCTACTTCATCGCCACCGTCAAGGACTCCGGCAAGCCCACTCTCGCGCAGGACTGGCTGACCCTCGTGACGTCGGCGGCCGGCCAGAGCGTGCTGCAGAAGGCCGGCTTCGGTAAGCCGTGAGATCCAGTCGGTCACGCGTCTTCGGCCGGGTACCGGTCGCGCTGGTCCTCCCTGCGGTCGCCGCCCTGGCGATCCTCGTCATTCCCGTCGTGGCCGTCGTCATCAAGGCGCCCTGGCGAGATCTGCCCCACCAGCTGACCCAGTCGGGCGCCTCGACGGCCCTGCGACTCAGCCTGGAGACGACCCTCATCACGCTGGCGGCCTGCCTGGTGCTCGGGGTGCCGCTCGGCTGGGTGATGGCCCGGGTCGACTTCCGCGGCCGCGCGCTCGTCCGGGCCTTCGTGACGCTCCCGCTGGTCCTGCCACCCGTCGTCGGCGGAGTGGCGCTGCTGCTCGCGTTCGGCCGCACCGGGGTCCTCGGCCGATTTCTCTACGACGCGTTCGGGGTGACGATCCCGTTCACGACGACCGGAGTCGTCCTGGCCCAGATGTTCGTTGCCCTCCCGTTCCTGGTGATCAGCGTCGAGGGCGCGTTCCGGGCCTCCGATGCCCGCTACGACGAGGCCGCAGCCACCTTGGGCGCCTCACGATGGTTGACCTTCCGGCGGGTCACGCTGCCCCTCACGATGCCCGGGATCGTGGCTGGCGGAGTGCTCTGCTGGGCTCGAGCGCTCGGCGAGTTCGGTGCGACGATCACGTTCAACGGCAGCTTCCCCGGGACCACGCGGACCATGCCCAGCGCGATCTACTTCGCACTCCAGACCGACCCCGAGTCGGCCATCGCCCTCAGTCTGCTGCTCATCGTCGTGTCGGTGGGGATCTTGTCCCTGCTGCGCGAACGGTGGATCTCCGGGGTCGCCCCGTGACCCTGGCGGCGCACTTCGTCGTAAGTCGCCCGCAGCACACCACCGTCATCGACCTCGACGGGGCGCCTGGCGACGTGATCGGCCTGATCGGACCCAACGGCTCCGGCAAGTCGACCACCTTGCGGGCCATCGCCGGACTGGTGGCGATCTCGAGCGGCACCATCGCGATCGACGACCGGGTCGTCGCCTCCGACGACACCCACCTCCCACCGCACGCCCGAGGCGTCGGGTTCGTCTTCCAGGACCATCTGCTCTTCCCCCATCTCAGTGTCGCGGACAACGTCGCGTTCGGGCCGCGAGCACACGGCGTACGCCGCGGGCCGGCTCGAAAGCAGGCGGCCGAGTGGATCGACCGGCTCGGGCTTTCGGCTCTCGCCTCACGCAAGCCGGGGCGGCTGTCGGGCGGGCAGGCCCAACGGGTGGCGATCGCCCGGGCGCTGGCCAGCAACCCGCGGATCCTGTTGCTCGACGAGCCGACCGCCGCCCTCGACGCATCGGCGGCCATGGGACTACGGACGCTGCTGCGCGATCACCTCAGCGCGTTCTCGGGCGTAAGCATCGTCGTGACGCATACCGCCCTCGACGCCATGGTCATCGCGCAGCGTCTGGTGGTCATCGACAACGGGGGCGTCGTGCAGACCGGCTCGCCAGCCGAGATCGCTGCCCGGCCTCGCACCCAGCATGTCGCCGCACTCGTCGGACTCAACCTGGTGCGTGGCGAAGCCGTGGGCGGAGTAGTCGAGCTTCCCTCCGGCGCGACGCTGATCGCAGCCGACCCGCTGTCGGGGCCGGTCTTCGCGGCGTTCCATCCGACAGGGGTGAGCCTCTTCCTCGACGAGCCTGCCGGAAGTCCGCGAAACAAGTGGCCGGGCAGCGTCGTCTCGTTGGCGCCGCACGGCGACGCGGTTCGGGTGCAGCTCGACGCACAACTTCCGTTGGTGGCCGACATCACACCGGGCGCCCTGGCGGCCCTCGACCTCCATATCGGTGACCGGCTGTGGGCGTCGGTCAAGGCCACCGAGGTGACGGTCTACCCCGCGTAGTCGCCGATTTCGTTACGATCAGCCGCAAAGCCCACCACGAGGAGAGACCGATGACGACCGAGCAGCAGTCGACCGAGGCCGTCGGCAAGCTTGTCAGCCCGCCGCCCAAGGCGCCCGACCGGAACCTCGCGATGGAGCTGGTCCGCGTGACCGAGGCGGCGGCGATGGCTGCCGGACGCTGGGTGGGACGCGGGGACAAGAACGGTGCTGACGGGGTCGCCGTCAACGCCATGCGAGCCCTCATCACCACCGTCGGCATGGACGGCACCGTGGTCATCGGCGAGGGCGAGAAGGACCAGGCGCCGATGCTCTACAACGGAGAGCACGTCGGCGACGGCACCGGACCGGCCTGCGACGTGGCTGTCGACCCGATCGACGGCACCACCCTCGCGGCCAAAGGCATGAGCAACGCCGTGTCGGTGATGGCGGTTGCTCCCCGTGGGGCCATGTACGACCCGTCGGCCGTCTTCTACATGGAGAAGCTCGCGACCGGGCCGGAGGCGGCCGACGTCGTCGACATCCGGCTCCCGGTCGCCGAGAACATCCGTCGTACGGCGAAGGCCAAGGACGGCTCCAACGAGGACATCACCGTCGTGGTCCTCGACCGACCGCGGCATCGACAGCTCGTCGACGAGATCCGTACGACGGGAGCCGGATCAAGTTCATCACCGACGGCGACGTGGCCGGCGCCATCATGGCGGCCCGCGCCGAGACCGGCATCGACCTGCTGATGGGCACCGG
The DNA here is from genome assembly GCA_963820035.1 of uncultured Actinomycetota bacterium. Lineage (GTDB taxonomy): Bacteria > Actinomycetota > Actinomycetes > Propionibacteriales > Nocardioidaceae > JAWWPG01. The sequence goes on from CAWFYK010000003.1 coordinate 535,531, forward strand.
AGGCACTCCCGAGGGGATCATCGCCGCCTGCGCGATGAAGGCGATCGGCGGCGTGATCCAGGGTCGGCTCACCCCGGTCGACGACGACGAGCGCCAGCGTGCGCTGGACGCCGGGCACGACCTCGACCAGGTGTTGAGCACCGACGACCTGGTGTCGGGTGACGACTGCTTCTTCGTCGCCACCGGAATCACCGACGGGGAGCTGCTGCGCGGC
>CAWFYK010000004.1:0-764102 GCA_963820035.1 uncultured Actinomycetota bacterium
GAAACGGGGTTCCGGGGACAGGGTGTGTTCAGAGGCGGCCGCCAGTTCTTCTCCCGAGGGCCGAAGACCCGTCCAAGTTGTGGCCATCTCTCAGCAGTCGCCGGCACCACACGCACCGTGGTCATCGGTTCGGATCCCTCCTGCCGCACCAGCATGTCTGTCCGTCGCTCTGCATCGACTGACCAAGATGCTAGACCTCGACGACGACAGGCCCGTCGCATCAGGTGCCCACGCTGCGCTGGGTGACTCCCGGCGAGGGGATCGGTGTAGACACCCCCATGCCGTTGAGTTTCGGGCATCTGCCGACGAGCGGGCAGCTCAACCGGACGTGCTTCGTCCCGTATGGCTCCTAGGCTTGTTTGGGTCGAGTACCTCACCACCCGAGAGGACGAATGGCCATGGTCTACGCGATTGCGCATCTGGACGAGATCGCCGAGTTCGAGGACGTTGTCACTATCGGCCCATTCGACACCACCTTGGCATCACGGCGTTCGGAGTGACTGCCTGGGCCGCCCACGCCGCCGGCGACCGTGTCGTGAACGAGCACGACGAGGACGACCCCACCCTTGATCAGGAGCTTTACCTCGTGCTGCGCGGCCACGCCGTGTTCGAGCTTGACGGGAGCCGAGTCAACGCGCCAGTCGGGACGCTTGTGTTCGTCTCGCCGGGCACGAAGCGCCTTGCTGTGGCCACCGAGGACGACACCAGGGTCATCGTGGTCGAGGGCACTCCGGGCAAGGGCTACGACGCTCGTGGATGGGAGCTGTGGGCTCCGCTCGCACCTCTCTACCAGGCCGGCGAGTTCACCGAGGTCGCCGGCCGCCTCGAGGCGCTGGTGGCCGACGCGCCGCAGTACCCCATGTTGTGGTTCAACCTCGCCTGTTGCGAGAGCCAGTCCGGCAATGCGAGCAAGGCACTCGGTCACCTTCGGCAGGCCATCGAGCTGTCGCAAGAGTTCCGCGCCTCAGCGATGAGCGACTCCGACCTCGATCCAATCCGCGGCGAACCAGGGTTCAAGGAGCTCTTCGATGAGTAGCGGAGCGCATGGCGCAAGGTACCGCTCAAGCCGCGAGTCCGGCGATCCTCATGCCGATGAGACTCCGTCGCATGGGGTTGCGCCGCAGTCAGGCACGGGGCTCGGGTGCGGCTCCCGGGGAGCCGGACGGCCCCGACCGCGCCCTCGGTGGTGCGCCTTGCTTGGTTGCAGGTCGTGTTGTCGTCAAGACGCCTGGCCAGCGCTACCGGGTGGGGGTGGACGCGTCGTACCAGCGCAGCACCCGCAGCGCCCTGAAGGTGTTCCAACGGCTGGGCGTGCCGTCGGGTTCCTCGAACCGGAAGTGGACCGCACCGGGATGGGTGTTCTCGAGCAGCCATCGCCCGTCGGGTCTGCGCTTGGCGCGAACGCGTTCGATCGCTTCGGCCAGCCGCGGATCCGGAGTGCCACCACGCAGGGCGAAGTACTCCGTGGCCTTGAGCAGGTCGTATTGCCAGCGTGGGGGGTAGGAGAACAATGCCCACTCAGGGTTGACCTCCTCGCCCGTGCGTAACGACCGGAAGAGGTTGCGTCGGAGCAGGTACTCCTCGCCGTTCCGGCGAGCCCTGCGGACCTCCTCAGATCCGCCGGTATGGCGCTCCCACCTCAGCAGGGCGTCGATCACGTCGAGGGTGCTGGCGAACGATGACGGCGCCGGCCGCGTCTCGGCCCAGCAGTTCCAGCCACCATCCGGCATCTGGTCGGCCACCAGCCGCCGCACCACCGGGTCGACGTCGACGCCCAGGTAGACACCGATCAGGATCGTGCCGGCGTTGATGCAGCAGTCCTCCTCGCCGGCGAAGAACGGCAGCCCGTCGCACTCCCAGCGACAGTTGCGGGCCACCAGGCGCGCGGTCTCTTGCATCACCGGACTGTCCGGGGGTATGCCCAGGTGACACAGGTCGAGCAGAACCCGGTACGTCGCGGTCCACGGCTGGCCCCCGGCACGCGAAAGGTCGGTCGGTGCCTCGGCCGGTGCCTCGGCCGGTTCCTCGTCAGGCGTCGGGAAAGGCGGCGGTGGCTCACCGGCAGCCAGAGCCCGTGCAGTGTCCGCTGCGAACGCCGCGGTATCCGGAAAGCAGGCGCCGTTCGCCCACAGGCCGTCAGGAGCCCGCAGCGCCAGCAGCCGAGCACCCCAGCCCTCGTGCTCCACCCGGGCTCGCTCGGTCGCCACCTCGGTCTCCGAGGCGTCGAGCAGATCCCGCAGCACCTGCCAGCGGATCGCCGGATCACCCTGCAGCAGCCACTGCACAACCGGATCGTCCACGGCCATCGGCGCCGTTCGTGGCTGGAAAGGGCCCTGATCCTCCATCGACTCCATCCCTGAACCGTAGTCGGAAGAAGCGCACGCATCTGGTCGCGTTGAGCGCGAACTGGCATGCCGATGGGCGTTCGCCCTGCGACCTTTCAGCGCAGGTCCCGATGGACGAACCCGCTGTCGGATCTCCCGGCCGCAATGACGTCGCGGAACCGTCAGTCGCCGGCACCGGCTGACAGGTTGCGGAGAAGTCGTTCGCCGGCTGCTCGGAGCGGGGCGATGTGGTCGAGGGTGGCCTGGACGACGGCATGGTGGTGTCGACTTGGCGATGCGCAAGATGGTCGCGCATCCTGGCGATCTGGCTCCACGGGATCGATGGTTCGGAGTCGAGAAGCGCGAGAGGTAGCGCCTAACGGCTTCTCCGATCTCCAGCAATCGGATGCGGACGGCGAAGAAGATGAGCCCGTCCTGAGAGGTCTCCCCGCGCGGTGTGTGCCCCGAGGGCGTCGATGGCGGCCACGATGTCGTGCAGGCGTTGTTCGTCGCGGTAGGTCATAGCGGCACGAGGTCCGGAGCGATGCGGTCTGCGACGTCGGGCTTGAGCCCGTCCGCCGGGACGAGGTCGATCGTCGAGCCGAGCACCGACTCCAGAGCATCCCTCGCCTGTCCGAGCCTGATCAGGCTCATCCCCGGAGGGTTACCCGGTGGCGGCGACCAGGTTGGCCAACGTGGCCAGCGCCGGCTGGCGGCTGTTCGACTCGTAGGCGCTGATCACGCTTTGCGTGGTGCCGGCCCGAGCTGCGAGTTCGGTCTGGGTCAACCCGGCGCGCTCTCGTGCCCGTCTGAGGAGTTGCCCGCTCGTCATCTCCACCACCCGGCAAGTATCGCGTATTGTCGATAGCCCTTCGCACCTGGCCGAGTTGCTGTCTGCCGGGCATGAACCGCGTGCATCGCTTCCTCACGCAGCTGGCCTTCCCTCCTGCGTCTCGAGGCGTTCGACGCTTCTCACGCACACATAGGCAACGGGATCGGCCCCGGATGGACACCCAGATGCGAAGAACGGCGACTCACCCCCGGAGCGCACCTTGATCCGGCCCTCCCAGCGACGCGTGGCCACTCGCCTTTCCAGACCTCGAAACGATCTGCCACACACCTAGTGCACTCACATGATCGGCTATCGTTGCCACGAATAACTCCCCACCCCCTTACCGACGAGTAGACGCCCGTGAACCAACCACACCCAGCCACCCGAACCCGCGTGCGACCAAACATCATCGACTGCGCCTGGTCCGGCGCTGCCATCACGCTGAAGGCTCGCGGACGGGTTCCGACCTGGTGCTCGGACAACTGCCGGCATCGCGCGTGGGAGCAGAAACGAGCCGCCGAGTCTGGCCGATCAGCTGTCACCTTGGTGGAGCGAGAGGTCACCGTCGAGATCGAGAAAGTCGTCGAACGTGTCCGCGAGATCCCCACCGCGGCGCCTATCCGAAACGACGACTGGCCCAGCCTGCTTCGACGGCTCAGCAGAGAACTGGACACCGGCCGCCTCTACGACAGAAACCTCCCCGACGTCGCAGCGGCGTTCAACGACCTGTACGAGTCTCTCGAGCGCCGCATCCGCGTCCACCGCTGAACGGCGTCGGCTGGGTCGTCGTCGTCTTCGCTCGCGGGCGCGCGGCAGCGGCGTTCCCCAGAATTCAGACGCCGGTGTCCATCTGAGGCACTCTGCGGCGCCTATATGTAGGACGGTCGAACCGCCGCAACTGCTGCGAAGGATGTGACCCCGATGGCTCGAGAAGCCCTGCCGACCTACCTCAGCCTGGAGCAAGCCGCCGAGATCACGGACCAGTCCATCCGTACCCTTCGCCGTCGGATCAGCGACGGTTCCCTGCCGGCGTACCGGCTCGGCCCTCGAATCATCCGGATCAAGCTCGACGACCTCCAGGCCCTCGCTCGGCGGATCCCCACGGCTCGCAGACCCCAATGATGGCCACGCGATCGGCGGACTCGACCCGATCACAACGACCCCGCGGGCTCAACGACTTCGCATGCCTCACGGCGCAAAGGCATGCGGCCGCCGCAGACCGCCGCCCTATTGCCCCTGCTGACAACCGGGCCATGAAACGAATGGTTGTCACCGTACAAATCCCGTACAGTGGAGTCCGGAGGTACCACCATGACGATGACCAAGACACGCCGACTCGAACTGCGCACCGACGAGGCCACTGACGAGCTCTTCGCCGAGGCTGCCAACCTGCTCAACGTCAGCAAGTCGGCGTTCGTGACCGACGCGGCCCGCCAAGCCGCGGAGAAGGTCATCGCCCGCTCCGACGTCACGCTGATGGCACCGGAGGTCTTCGACGCCATGATGGCGTCGCTCGACGTCCCCGACGAGTCCTCCGAGCTGGCGAGGCTGGCCAAGCTGCCGCGCCTGATCGCGCGGTGACCTCACCGACGTACCGCGTCACCAGACTGGCCCCCGGGTTCGACCTGGGGGCCTTCGACTGCGGCGAACCCGACTACAACCAGTGGCTCGTCGAGCATGCGGCCAGCGCCGTCGCAGCCGGGTCGAGCATGGTGTACCTGCTGCTGGAATGCATCCAGCCCGACGCCGAGGAGCGGGTCGTCGGCTACTACGCGATCTGCCCGACCATGGTGGTACGAGACGACATGCCGAAGCCGCTGCAGCGAGGCGTCCTGCGTGCCGCGCCGGCCTGGCTGTTGGCCAAGCTTGCCCTCGACAGATCCTTGCGCGGCAATCCAGACCATCAGTGGGGCGCCCAGCTCCTCCGCGAAGCGCTGGAGACCATCCTCACCGGCGTCGACCTGGGTGGCGGCCAGATCATCGTCGTCGACGCCGACAACCCCGGCCTGCTCGACTGGTACACCCGTCGCGGGTTCAAGTCGACCGGAGCCCAGAACCTCCGGCTCTACATGAAGGTCGCCACCGCCCGGAAGTACCTCACCCAGTAACTAAACAGAAGGTGTGCTCGTCCTCCGGCTCCGCCGACGCGGTGGCGGCGCATCTGCCGAGCCTTGCTCTGACTCCGACCAGATCTCATGGACCCCAACAGGCGGCCGGGGACCTCGAGTCTCGCCGCCCTGCGCGGCGTGCAATAGCGCCATGCCATCGCCGAAAGACCGGGATCCTTATTGCACGTATATTGCACGTTGCCGATACAGATGTAGAAAACCGTTTCTGACCAGGGACTTTACGGTGGGCGCAGCAGGGATCGAACCTGCGACCACCTCCTTGTAAGGGAGGTGCTCTACCGCTGAGCTATGCGCCCCAAAGCGATGCAGCCTAACGTAACCGAGCCGTGGCGAGCGCGTCCGACGTACGACGGTCCGATCAGCTCCCGACGAAGAGCCGACCGCCCGATCACTCAATCGAGGTCGGCGAGAACCTTCCGGTAGGAGCCGAAGTCTCGTGCCTGCGGGATCTGGTTCTTCACCGCCCAGCGAAGCACCCCCTCGCGATCCACGATGAAGGTCGCGCGTCCGGCACAGCCGAGCTGCTCGTTGAAGATCCCGAACGCCCGGGCGACGGAACCGTGGGGCCAGAAGTCACTGAGCAGCGGGAAGGAAAGCCCGTCGCGGTCGGCGAAGACGCGGAGCGAGAACATCGGGTCGCACGAGACGGCGAGCAGCTCTGAGGAGTCGTTGTGCACGTCGCCGAGGTTGTCGCGGATCTCGACGAGCTCGCCCGTGCAGACACTGCTGAAGGCGAAGGGATAGAACAGGACGACGACGTTCTTCTTGCCGTGGAAGTTCTCGATCGACACGAGCTCGCCGTGCTGGTTCTTCAATGAGAAGCCGGGGACCGCTTGGCCGACCTCGAGGGCCATGGGACGCCTCCTGAACGTGCCTGGACGATGGTTGGATCCGCCGCAACCGAAGCGGCACGGCACTCGATGCTAGCGAGCGGCGAACCGGCCACGCATGCCCCCCTCACGAGGGGCTCGATCGGCGGTCCCGGCGGTCAGCGTCGGCCGGAGCGGGCCGCCTTCGGCGACACCAGCTTGGTGGCGGCCCACTCGCTGCCCGCCGCCAGGCTGGTCGTCGTGGAGAGGCCGGCCGTGGGCGCCGACTCGGAGATGTCGCTCGGGTCGACGTAGTTCGCCCGTCCGACCTTCGGGGTGAGCAGCCAGATCGTGCCGCCGTCCGCCAAGTCGGTGAGGGCGTCCACCAGCCCGTCGACCAGATCCCCGTCGTCGGCCCGCCACCAGAGCACCACGGCGTCCACGACGTCGCCGTACTCGTCGTCGACGAGCGCCGAGCCGGTCACGGCCTCGATGCCAGCTCGCAGCGCGACGTCGGCATCGTCGTCCCATCCCAGCTCTTGAACCACCATGCCGGGCTTGAGCCCGAACCGGCTCGCCGGACCGGTCTCCGCGGCCCCCGTGGTCGCGCTCACGCGTCGCCTCCTGATGTCCCTCGAGACCAGCCCGCTGCTGGCCGTCGATTCCGGTAGTCCACCGTGAACACACGATAAAGGCAAGTCCCTGCCTGAGTTCGGCGTACGACGGCACTCGCGGCGGTCGCGATTCGCCCTCGGCAGCCCCGCCCCGCCGGTGGTGGAGGACCAGTGCAGAACGCGACGACAAGCGCCGTTCGCGGTAGGTGGAACAATGGTCAGGTGGGTCAACGGACCTTCGACCCACCGAGCACATCGGGCTGGCCGCACCGGCACGCCCCCGACGAAGCGAGATGACGTGGCAAGCGCAAGCGACCGCCCCAGAGTGATTCACGAGGGTCTGCCGACCCAGCTGCCCGATATCGACCCCGAAGAGACGCAGGAGTGGCTCGAGTCGGTTGACGCCCTGCTCGAGGAGAAGGGCAAAACCCGGGCGCGATACGTGATGCTCAAGCTGCTCGAGTGGGCTCGAGAGAACCAGGTCGGCGTCCCGGCGCTGCGCAGCACCGACTACATCAACACGATCCCGCCGGAGCGCGAGCCCTGGTTCCCCGGTGACGAGGACATCGAACGACGGATTCGCGCGTTCATCCGATGGAACGCCGCCGTGATGGTCTCCCGCGCCAACCGCAAGGGGCTCGAGGTCGGCGGCCACATCGCGACCTACCAGTCATCGGCGAGCCTCTTCGAGGTCGGCTTCAACCACTTCTTCCGCGGCAAGGACCACCTTGGCGGCGGCGACCAGGTCTACTTCCAGGGGCACGGTTCACCTGGCATCTACGCTCGCGCGTTCCTCGAGGGCAGACTGACCGAGGACCAGCTCGACTCGTTCCGCCAGGAGGTGTCGCGCGGACCCGGAGCCGGGCTCTCGTCATACCCGCACCCCCGACTGATGCCGGAGTTCTGGGAGTTCCCGACGGTCTCGATGGGGCTCACCGCCATCAACTCGATCTACCAGGCCAGGTTCAACCGCTACCTGCACAACCGCGGCATCAAAGACACCAGCCAGCAGCACGTCTGGGCGTTCCTCGGCGACGGGGAGATGGGCGAGCCGGAGTCCCTGGGGGCGATCGGCATCGCGGCCCGCGAGGAGCTCGACAACCTGACGTTCGTGGTCAACTGCAACCTGCAGCAGCTCGACGGTCCGGTGCGGGGCAACGGCAAGATCATCCAGGAGCTCGAGTCCACCTTCCGCGGGGCCGGCTGGAACGTGCTCAAGGTCGTCTGGGGGCGTGAATGGGACGAGCTGCTCGCCCGCGACGTCGATGGGGTGCTCGTCAACCAGATGAACGCGACGCCCGACGGTGAGTTCCAGACGTTCTCCGTCGAGAGTGGCGGCTACATCCGCGAGAAGTTTTTCGGTGGCGACCCGCGGCTGCGCGCCATGGTCGAGAACCTCAGCGACGACGAGCTGCGCAGGCTCCCACGCGGCGGGCACGACTACCGCAAGGTCTACGCGGCGTTCAAGGCCGCGACCGAGCATGTCGGCCAGCCCACGGTGATCCTGGCGAAGACCGTCAAGGGCTGGACGATCGACTCGCTCGAGGGCAAGAACGCCACCCACCAGATGAAGAAGCTGACGAAGGACGACCTGAAGATCTACCGGGACCGGCTGCACCTGCCGATCACCGACGCCCAGATCGACGACTCCGACGTCGCCCCGTTCTACCACCCGGGGAAGGACTCCCCCGAGATCCAGTACATGCTCGAGCGGCGGCGGGTGCTCGGCGGCCCGCTCCCGCAGCGCAAGGTTCACCCGTTGCCCATCACGCTGCCCGGCGATGACGTCTACGAGCCGCTCAAGCAGGGCTCCGGCAAGCAGGCGATCGCCACGACGATGGCCTTCGTGCGCCTGTTGCGCGACCTGATGAAGGACCCGGAGATCGGCCGGCGCATCGTGCCGATCGCACCCGACGAGTTCCGCACGTTCGGCATGGACTCGATGTTCCCGACCGCGAAGATCTACTCCCCCCACGGTCAACAGTACGAAGGCGTCGACCGCAAAATGCTCCTGAAGTACAGGGAAGACCTCGAAGGTCAGATGCTCCACGAGGGCATCAGCGAAGCGGGCGCGATGAGCTCGGCGATCGCGGCCGGCACGTCATACGCCACCCACGGCCAGCCGATGATCCCGTTCTACATCTTCTACTCGATGTTCGGCTTCCAGCGCACTGGCGACTCGATCTGGTCGTATGCCGACCAGCTCGGCCGGGGTTTCCTGCTCGGCGCCACGGCGGGCCGGACGACCCTGACCGGCGAGGGCCTGCAACATGCCGATGGGCACTCCCCGCTGCTCGCCGCGACCAACCCGGCGTGCGTCTACTACGACCCGGCCTTCGCCTATGAGCTCAGCTACGTCGTGCAGGACGGCCTGCGGCGGATGTACGGATCGTCGGACGAGCATCCCCACGGCGAAAACGTCTTTTTCTACATCACGCTCTACAACGAGCCGGTCGTGCAGGTTCCCGAACCCGAGGGGGTCGACGTCGACGGGATCCTCCGCGGCCTCCACCTCGCGCAGCCGGCGGAGACCTCTGACGGCGACGAACGGCCACGGCTTCAGCTGCTGGCCTCGGGCGTGGCGGTGCCGTGGGCTTTCAAGGCGCAGCGGATGCTCGCCGAAGAGTGGGACGTGAGAGCGGACGTCTGGTCCGTCACGTCGTGGAACGAGCTCAACCGTGAGGCGATAGCGGTCGACTCGTGGAACCTGCTGCATCCCGATGAGGAGCAACGGACGCCGTACATCACCACGAAGCTGGCGGACTCCCCCGGGCCGCTGCTGGCGGTGAGCGACTACATGCGGGGCGTGCCCGACCAGATCTCCCCGTGGGTCGAGTCCGACTGGCACTCTCTCGGCACCGACGGGTTCGGCTTCGCCGACACCCGAGCCGCTGCCCGCCGCTTCTTCAAGGTCGACGCCGAGTCCATCACCGTCGCGGGGCTGGAGGCGCTGGCGAAGCGCGGGGAGGTTGACAAGGGGGCGGTGCTGGACGCCTTGCAGCGCTACCGGATCGACGACCCGACGGCGGTCGCAGACGTGAAGCAGGAGGGTGCTGGAGCCTAGTCTCGGTGCGCACGGGAGGACCGGCCGTCGCAGGCGCCTCGAGCGCATCGTGGGCGACCCGGCCTGACGAATCGGTGTCACGGAGAGATCGCCGGAAACGTCCGCATCTGGGGGATCTGAGGGATAGGTTGGCAATGAGGTGCCGACACCGGGTCGACTGCTTCACCCTCACCATCAAGACTGGGGAACCCCGTGTTGAAGTCCCGCCTCACCGTCGTCGCCGCAGGCGTCGTCCTCACGGTCGCCGGGGTAGCCTCCGCGACCACGACCGCCACAGCAGCTGCCCCGCAGGTCACGCCCAACGGCACGACCCAGGGCGCCCCCTGGCAGTCCGTGGGGGCCACCGGGAGCTACACCTGCTCCGTCACGACGGCCGGCGCGCTGTGGTGCTGGGGAGACAACACCAGCGGCCAGCTCGGCGTCGGCAACCAGCTCGGAACGAAGGTGCCCGAGCAGGTGGGCTCGCTGTCGACCTGGGTCACTGTCGCGGCGAACGTCGACCACACCTGCGCCACCCGCACCGACCACACGCTCTGGTGCTGGGGCGACAACTCCAACGGCCAGCTGGGCGACGGTACGACGACCATGCGGCTGTCACCTGTCCAGGTCGGCACCGGCACCAGCTGGGCCGCTGTCAGCGCCGGCGACACGCACACGTGTGCGACCCAGCTCGACGGCTCGCTCTGGTGCTGGGGCGCGAACGACCGTGGCCAGCTGGGGATCGGCTCCAAGACCCAACAGCCATCGCCGACACGGGTCGGCACCGGCACAACCTGGAAGACGATCTCGGCCGGCCGCGTGCACACCTGCGCCACTCAGGCCAACAAGAGTCTGTGGTGCTGGGGCGACAACACGTTCGGTGAGGTCGGCCAAGGCGCTCCCCTGCTCCGAGTGTCGCCCGTGCACGTCGCCAAGAAGAAGTGGACCGCGGTCAGCGCGGGCGCCGAGCACACCTGCGCCGTTCGCACCGACGCCACTCTGTGGTGCTGGGGCGACGACGGCGTCAACCCGCAGGTGCGCAAGCCCACCCGCGTCGGGACCGGGCAGACATGGGTGACGGTCAGCGCCGGAGTCTCCACCACGTGCGCCGGGCAGACCGACCACAGCCTGTGGTGCTGGGGCGTCAACGACCACGGCCAGCTCGGGCAGGGCACCACGGCACCGAGCGCCGTACCCCTCCAGGTGGGAGCCGGGGCCAGCTGGACCATCCCCAGCGTCGCCGGAGAGCACACCTGCGTGATCCGGGCCGACCAGTCGCTGTGGTGCTGGGGGCAGGACACGGCAGGCGAGCTCGGTGACCACGGGACCGGCGACCGTTACTTCCCGACCCCGATCGACACCATCTCGCTATGGGGATCCGTCACCGACGGTGGTGGCGGCCAGACCTGCGCCATCACCCGGCAACACCTCCTGTGGTGTTTCGGCGCCAACGGCAGCGGACAGCTCGGCGACGGCACCAAGGTCAACCGGATGCTGCCGACGCCGATCGGCACCGCCCTGTGGAGCGACGTGACAGGCGGCGAGGCCTTCAGCTGCGGGGTGCAGACCAACCACACGCTGTGGTGCTGGGGCGCGGGAGCACACGGTGAGCTCGGCACCGGATCGACGGCAGCTCACACCAGCCCGACCCAAGTCGGGACAGACACGAACTGGACGTCCGTGAGCGCCGGCTTCGACCACGCCTGCGCCGTCAAGACGACCGGAACACTGTGGTGCTGGGGCCGCAACGCCAACGGCGAGGTCGGCAACGCGACGACGGCCGACGCGCACGCGCCGGTTCAGGTCGGCGCGGCAACGAACTGGGCTTCGGTGAGCCCCGGAACGACCCACACGTGCGGCCTTCAGACGGACAAGTCCTTGTGGTGCTGGGGGGCAAACGCCGACGGCGAGCTGGGCGACGGGTCGCAGACGCAGCGCACCGCCCCGGTCAAGATCGGCGCCGCCTCGTGGACGCTCGTCAGCGCCGGCGGACGGTTCACGTGCGGCACCCAGCCGGCCGGCTCACTCTGGTGCTGGGGCTTCAACGGTCAGGGCGAGGTCGGTCAGCCGCCGACGAGTGGCGCCCACAACGCGCCGACCCGGGTGGGGAACCTGACGACCTGGTCCGCACTCGGCTCCGGGCCGGACCACTCCTGCGCCACCCAGACGAACCTCTCATTGTGGTGTTGGGGCAACAACGTCTCACACGACCTCGGCAACTCGAGCACCGAGAGCGACAGCCCGACCCAGGTCGGCGGTCAGAAGGTGTGGCTGACGGCCAACGCCTTCGACGCGACGAGCTGTGCCCAGAAGAACGACTTCACCCTGCAGTGCTTCGGCGCTGACGACATCGGGCAGCTCGGCGATGCGAGCCCGACGCCGTTCCGCGAGGTCTGGGTGCCGGTCATCATCGTGCCGGCCTGAGGTCGCCCCGATAGCCACCTCGACGTAGGCCGGCGGGGCCGGCCGACCCTGACCGCCCGCCCGAAGTCGCTGGTAGGAGCGCGCCTGGACGGCCATCAGGCCCGCCACGACGTGCCGAATGGCCCATGAGACAGACATAGTTGCTATGTAGTGTGAAGGTAACAACAAAGAGAAGCCCTCAGCACGGACCTCACGTGTGGCAGGCACGACTGCACGGTCATCTGAGTCGTCAGGGTCGGATCTCCCGAAGGGGGACACAATGGCGCGACATCGCCGTCGACCACGTGACTCCCGAACGGAGCAAGGGGTCGCCGCGCTCGAGTTCGCGCTCGTGCTTCCCCTCCTGCTCGCCCTGCTGTTCGGCATCATCACCGCAGGCCTCGCCTACAACGACGTGCTGGGCGTTTCGGGTGCCGTTCACGAAGGCGCCCGGTTCGGTGCGACCATGGAGAACACAGCCGCCTGGGGCCCGACGGTCCAGCAGCAGACGATCGCACTGGCCGCTGTCAACGTTTCCACCAACACGGTCATAACCCCCGCCATGGTGTGCGCACAGCTGGTCAAGACTCCGGCCACCATCGTCCAAGCCAGTTCCTGCAGCCTCCCCGACCCGACGCCGATCAACCTTCCTGGCATCCCCGCCGGCACCTGCGTCGTCAAGGTCTGGGCCCAGATTCCGGTAGACCTCAACTTCGTGATCATTCCGAAGCTGACAAGACAAGTGAAGCGCCAGTCGGTCTCACTCTACGAGCGGCCATGCTCATGACCTGGTATCGACAGCGGCGAGGCGGTCGAGACGACGGCGGTGCCATCGCCATCATCGTGGCCCTCAGCATGATGGCCCTACTCGTCGGCGCGGCACTGGTTGTCAACCTGGGTCTCGCCCGCGTGGACCGGGTGACCAACAAGACCTACACCGACGCGGCAGCCGAGGCGGGCATCGCCGCGACTGGTTCGGCGCGGTATCCATACGCCGGGGCCTGCATCGCTCTGGCCTATCTCCGCGCCAACGATCCTGAGCTCAAGAACATGACGACGAGCTGGCAGACGGGCGCCGAGACGGCCGTGACCGGCGATCCGTGCGCCACCGGCTCGGCTCTCCTGACGGCCGTGTGTGTCCCGAACACGACATCCTCCTACGCGTGGTTCACGGGCACGTCGACCAACGGGCGGATCACCGCTGAGATCAAGAGCGGCTACCACATGCCGGATCCCAAGTTCCCCTCCGACGGCGCCGCGGACAACTCGGCGTCGGACTGCGACCAGCTTGCGGTCATCATCACCGAGCGTGAGAAGACTGGGCTCGGAAACGCGGCAAATGATCCTAATACTCCTAAGGACATCACCACTATGGTGCGGTCCGTGGGGCGCGCCACGGTCGTTCCGGGTGACTCGGCGGCGGCCCTCGTCCTGCTGGAGCAGCACAGCTGCGACTCTCTGAGGGTCGATGGCGGGGGAACGATTGCCGCCTGGGTATACGGAAGCGGCGCCGCAGCCGGGTCGATCCACACCGACAGCCTGGCCGACGCGTGCACGGGGGACGTCAGGAGCAGGGCAACGCTCTATGCCCCCGACTGGTCCAACAGCTTCATCAAGGCCTTCCCCGCAGAGACCGGAGGCGCTCCCGGGACCATCACCTCTGCGGCCCTGAGCGGAGCCCCAGGGGCGAATCCGGCAAACGCGGCGAACCCCAAGCTCGGTGTCGTGTGTGCACAGGGAGCAACCAGCTGTGGGCCGGTCACCGGCAGCCCGGTCGTCGGTCGAGCCCCGGTCGACAACCGCTATCTCGTCGGCGCGAGGAACGCCATCGGCGCGGCGGCGGCGCAGTACACGAAGGGAAGCTCGCCTGGCAGTACCGCGGGTGGCGTTCCCTATACGGTCCTGGGCTGCAACCTCAACGCGTCGAACAATGCCGTGGCCGTCTTCGTGAACTGTCCGGGCGGGGCGATTGTCGGAGGCGCAGACAAGATCACCTTCCCCAATGCGACCGACTTCGTGGTCAACGGCAGCCTTCAGATCGGCAGCGGCGGCGCGCTGACATTGCCGAACGTGGTGCGCCTGTATGTCAAGGGCGCTGCCGGCGGCAACGGGATGACCGTGAACGGCGCCGCCTGGCTCGATCTGAACACCGGCGCCCCGACCACAACCTGTGCAGCTCGCGCTGCCGCGCCGGCGGCGCAGATCGTCGTCGGAAATGGCTCCTTCAATGTGACTGCGGGCAACGGCGACCCGAAGGTTTCTAACCACCTGTGCAACACCACGGTCCTGATGGCCGACGGCAGCGGCTTCAACGGAAGCGGCACCGGGTGCCTGCTCCCGACGCCACCCGACGTCGGCACCGGCCCCGCGCCCCTCGACAATTCGTGCAAGGGCTTCATCAACGTGTCCGGGGCACAGAAGCTGGACTGGACGGCGCCGAACCATGTGACCGGAGCGGCGGGGGCCGGGGACTGGGCCAACCTCGAAGACCTCGCGTTCTGGACCGAGACGTCGGGTTCCAACACGATCGCGGGGAGCGGCAACATCCAGGTCACCGGAGTCTTCTTCCTGCCGAACGCGAACTCGGTCTCCATCACGGGTGACGGCAGCACCGCTGTCATCGAGCGAGCCCAGTTCGTGGCTCGGAAGCTCCTCATCAATGGCAGCTCCAAGTTGATGCTGAGGCCCATCCCGACCGACTCCGTCCCGTTCAGCCAGTCCACCGCGTTTGGGCTGGTCCGATGAAGGAGCGAGACGTGACCACTACGAGTCCTGAGGAACCCGGACGAAGCCTGCTGTCGCGCCTCCCCACGATGAGTCGCAACGTCGTCCTGCTCGTCGCCGCCGTCGCGATCGCGGCGTTGGGGGCGGGTCTGGTGCTGCTCTATGTCAGCAGCCTGGCGGGCGCGGCGACAGCAGACCAGCACATGGTGAAGGTGCTGACGGCCACCTCCACAATCAACCCCGGCGAAACCGCGGCGGTCGCCAAGTCCGACGGCCGGCTCGCCCTCACCGAGGTCCCGAAGTCGAGCCTGGTGGCCGGAGCGGTGACGTCCGTCCGCCAGATGAGTGGCGAGGTCTCCCAGGTGACCATCTTCCCCGGGGAGCAGATCCTGGCCCAGATGTTCGCCACCAGCGTCGCATCGGGCCAGAACCTGCCGATCCCCCACGGCAAGCTGGCCATCAGTGTCGAGCTCAGCGATCCCGGACGAGTTGCCGGATTCGTCCCCCCGGGAGCCCACGTGGCCATCTTCATCTCGGTCCAGGGCACCTCCACGGACGCCACCGGGTCCCAGAGCTACACCCGCATCATGGTCCCCAATGCCGAGGTTCTCGCCGTTGGCCCGGCCACGGTCCTCTCCGCGGGCGGTAGTTCCAGCGCCGCCACCACGAGTGACCCCGTGCCGCAGACCATCTTGACGGTCGCCCTGTCCCAACATGACGCCGACCGGGTGCTGTTCGCCTCCAACAGCTCCGGGTCGTCGACAGGCGGCACCTTGGCCTTCGGCCTGTTGGGAAGCGGAACGGCGATCACGCCAGATCCAGGGGTCACGGCCCGGGACCTGCTCAACTGAGCCGCCATGACCACCATCGTCGAAAGCCAATCCTCCGCCGCAGATCTCTTCTCCGGTGCCACTGGTGCCGGCACCGAAGTGGTGGTGAGCATCGACGCGCTGCGCCGGCACCTCGACGAACGTCCCGACGAGTTCGCCGTCGTTTTGGGTCCCAGTGTCAACCTCGAGGCCGCCGTCAAGCTTGCTGAGACCCTCCGGGTGAGCCGACCGGCACTCAGCGTCATCCTCGTTCGGCCGCGCGTGGACAGCAGCGTGCTGGGAGACGCCCTCCACTCCGGGATGCGCGAGGTCGTCGAGCAACGCGACCTGACGGCACTCTCGCAGGCGGTGGCTCGAGGTCGGAGCCTCTACCACGCCCTGACAGCGGACCGTCCCGGCGACGCGGATGACGTCAAAGGCCGGCTCGTCACCGTGTTCTCCGCGAAGGGTGGCGTAGGCAAGACGACGGTGGCCACGAACCTCGCCGTTGCGCTGTCCGGCATGCAGATGCGGGTCTGCCTGGTCGACCTCGACCTGGCCTTCGGCGACGTCGGGATCACCTTGCAGCTGCCCGTGAAGCACTCGATCGCCGATGTGCCGACCAGTCTCGAGAGGCTCGACCCGAAGGACCTGGAACCACTCCTGGCCACCTATTCCGACACCCTCTCAGCACTCTTGGCACCGAGCTCTGCGGAACCGAACGACGGGGGCGTCCGCGCCATCGTCGGCGCCATCCTTGCGACTCTCAAGCAGAGCTTCGACTACGTCGTGGTCGACACCCCGCCGGCGTTCGAGGACCACGTGCTCCAGGCTTTCGACGAGAGTGACCTGTTGTTCCTCGTGCTCACGCCAGACATCACTGCTCTGAAGAATCTCAAGCTCACGATGCAGATGCTCGACCTCCTCAACTACCCCGGCACGGAGTCTCGCATCGTGCTCAACCGCGCCGACTCCTCGGTCGGCCTCTCCGGGGCGGACGTGGAGAGAACCCTCAAGGGAAAGATCTTTGCGTCGATCCCTTCGTCACAAGAGGTGCCGCTCTCCATCAACCAAGGCAAGCCCATCGTGACGGCAACACCTGAGCACCCCGTGAGCCGGGCCTTCCGTCGGATGGCCCGAGACTGCATCGCGCAGATCCCCAACGCAGCGGCACGCACAGCCACGCCAAGCGAGCCTGCGGTGTCCGGCAAGCCCAGGCGCTTTCCCTGGAGAGCCAGGAACTCATGAGCCTCGTGGACCGGCTGGCTTCGGCGGAGCGGGAACGCGCCGGGCCCGCGGCTCCGACCGAGCAGAAGGGCACCGATGGCATCGAGGGGCCGCACGGTGGCGATTCCGCTGCCAACCTCAAACAGACCGTTCACAAGGCGTTGCTCGCCAACCTCGGCCCCAAGCTCTACGACGCAGACTTGTCTCCGAGCGAGCTCGAGCAGATGGTCCGCATCGCGCTTCAGGAAGAGGTTTCTCTCACGGAGACACCATTGTCCGCCGTCGAACGGACCCAGCTCACCCAGGAGATCGCGGACGACATCTTGGGATACGGTCCGCTCGAGCCCTATCTGCGGGACCCGGACCTCACCGAGATCATGGTCAACGGACCCTACAGAATCTATATCGAGAAGCTCGGCAAGCTGACCCGCGTCGAGGGTCGGTTCAACGACGAGGCACACCTGCGTCGAACCATCGACAAGATCGTCGCTCGCGTCGGTCGTCGAGTGGACGAGGCCAGCCCGATGGTGGACGCCCGGCTGCCTGATGGAAGCCGGGTCAACGCGGTCATCCCACCGCTTGCCCTCGACGGCTCGCTGTTGACGATCCGGAAGTTCGCTACAGACCCCTACACCGCCGAGGACCTGATCACCTTCGGCACCCTGACCCGAGCGTCCCTGGAGTTTCTCAGCGGATGCGTGAAAGGCCGCCTGAACATCCTGGTGTCGGGCGGCACCGGCTCCGGGAAGACGACCACCCTGAACGTGCTCTCGTCATATATCCCGAGGGACGAACGCATCATCACGATCGAGGACGCTGCTGAGCTCCAGCTTCACCAAGAACACGTGCTCCGTCTCGAGTCGCGGCCGTCCAACATCGAGGGGAAGGGCCAGGTCGCAATCCGCGATCTGGTCAAGAACTCGCTTCGGATGCGGCCCGACCGGATCATCGTCGGCGAGATCCGCGACGCCGCCGCGCTCGACATGCTGCAGGCGATGAACACCGGACACGACGGCTCGATCAGCACGCTGCACGCGAACACCCCCCGCGATGCGCTCGCTCGCCTGGAGACCATGGTTCTGATGGCCGGAATGGAACTCCCGATCCACGCGATCCGAGAGCAGGTCGCGAGCTCCATCGACCTGATCGTCCAGCAGGCCAGGCTGCGTGACGGCTCCCGCCGCATCACCACCATCACCGAGGTGGAGCGGATGGAGGGGGACATCATCACGCTCCAGGACGTGTTCGTCTTCGACCACTCCGCGGGGTTCGACGAGAACGGCCGGGCGCTCGGCAGCCTCCGTCCTTCGGGGCTTCGACCCCACTGCTTCGACACTCTCACCCAACGCAACGTGAAGCTCGACCCGCACATCTTCATGGACGACCAGCTGCTATGACGAAGCGATGGACGGGCCTGGTCGCAGCCGGCACCGCGTTGCTCGCTGCAGCGTTGTTCCTCGGCGGCGCAGCCTCAGCTGATCCCTCGGGCACCATCGACCACGTGCAGTCGCGGAACGGCACGGTCCAGGTGCTCTATTCGATTCCCGGGCTGGACGGATCACGCCAGCCCGACTTCTCCTCCGTGACAGCGACGCTCGACGGCACTCCCGTCGATGCGACGGCGGTCTACGCGTCGCGTCCCGGTAGCCAGGGAGTCACCCGCACCGCCATCCTCGTCATCGACGCCAGCACGTCGATGACCGGCCCTCGTCTTGCCGGCGCCAAGGCCGCGGCGATGGCATTCATCAGCAGGACCCCGGCGGATGTCCGGATCGGACTGGTCACCTTCGCGGGCAACGTCTTCACGACCCAGGCTCCCACCAGAAGCCGGCCAACGATTCGCGCCGCCGTCCAGAGCGTGCGCGTCTTCCCCTACACCCGGCTCTATGACGGTGTGCAGTCCGCGCTTCGCGTGGCCGGGACACACGGGCTGCGTCGCCTCGTGCTCCTGACGGATGGACACAATACGACGGGAGCCCCGCCGACGGCGGCCATCCGGGCTGTGCGGGCGTCCGGCGACCGGCTCGACATCGTGGGGCTCCAGGTATCTCCCGCGGACGCAGCGATCCTGACCCGGCTCGCCACCGCCGGGCACGGCACCCTGGTCAAAGCGTCCAACAGGTCGGCAGTCTCAGCACTGTTCGCCGACGAGGCGCAAGCGTTGGCTCGCCAGGTCCTGGTGACCTTCCCCGTGCCTCCCGGCCTGGCCAACACCGACGCCAACCTGGTCGTGTCGCTGGCGGCAGGCGGGACGACATACAGCGACAGCGTGGCTGTGTCTCTCGGCTCCGCGAGGGGACACTCTCCGGTGAGCCCGCCTCCCAGTTCCCTGCCGGTGGTTCCCGCCGCAGCCGGCGCGACGACAGCATTTCTGGTGGGCGGCGTCCTGGTGATCGCGATCGCCCTGCTGCTCGCAATGGTCGCGCTGTTCAGGCTCTTCACGCGGCGCCCGATGTCGATGGATGAGAAGCTCGCCGACTACACCATGAGCAAGGTTTCGGCGACTGCGCCTCGTGCGGAGTCGAGCCTTCGGGCCACCGCCGTCCAGGTCGCCACCAGGGCCCTCGGCAACAAGGGCTTGGAGTCCAAGCTCTCTCAGAAGCTGACGGCAGCCGGCATGAGCGTCAAACCCGGCGAATGGGCCTTGATGCATGCCGGCGTGATCGTGCTGGCCCCCTTCATTGGCTTCCTGGTCTCGGGCGGGAGCATCCTCATCACGGTGCTCATGCTCGGGGCGGCGGCCGGGCTGCCCCGGTTCTATCTCGGCTTCAAGGCGTCCCGACGGATCAAGGCCTTCAACGGACAGCTCCCCGACTCCCTTCAGCTGATGTCGGGAGGACTTCAGGCTGGTCTCTCCCTCGCGCAGTCGCTCGACACCATCGTGCGCGAAGGGGCGGAGCCGATCGCAGGCGAGTTCCGCCGTACCTTGGTAGACGTTCGGCTCGGGGTCACCATCGAGGACGCACTCGACGGGGTGGCCCAGCGGATGGGCAGTGTCGACTTCGAGTGGGTCGTGATGGCCATCCGCATCCAGCGCAGGGTCGGGGGAAACCTGGCCGAGCTGATGCTCAAGGTCTCGACGACGATCCGAGAGCGGGAGTATCTGCGCCGACAGGTCCGTGCCCTGTCAGCGGAAGGTCGACTGTCCGCCTGGATCCTCGGCCTGATGCCCGTGCTCTTCCTCGCCTTCCTCGCCCTGACCAACCCCAACTCTCTCAGTCCGATGTTCCACACGGCGCTCGGCTGGTCTCTGCTGGGGGTCGCCGCGGTGCTGATGGCGGTCGGGTCCTTCTGGCTCGCCAAGGCAGTCAAGGTCGAAGCCTGATGAGCACTCTCGCGCTCGTGCTGGGGATCATCGCCATCTTCTGCGGGCTCCTGATGGCGATGCTGGCAGCGAGGGGACTCCATGCCAGATCCGGCATCTCCCGGTCGTTGGCCGCGGTCGACGCACTCGGAACCGCTGCGCGCCCCGAGGCCGAGTCGCTCGAGCCTTCCTTCCGGGCCCGGGTCGTCACTCCGATCCTCGCGAACTCGGTCACGCTCGGTCACAAGCTGACCCCAGCAGACAACGCCGCTCACATCAGGCACCAGCTCGACGTGGCCGGCAACCCCACCAGCTGGACCGTGGACCGGGTGGTGTCGTTGAAGGTGATCGGCTTTGCCGCCGCCCTGATGATCAGCCTGTTTGTGACGGCATCGTTCGGGTTCACGGCCCGGCTCGTCGTGGGCGTTGGTGCGGCCCTCGTCGGTTGGGTCGGAGTGAACCTGTGGCTGCGGCAGAAAGGTGAACAACGGACGGCCCAGATGCGAAAGGATCTGCCCGACGCCATCGACCTGCTCACCATATCCGTGGAGGCCGGTCTCGGCTTCGACGCCGCCATCTCGCAGGTGGCGCGCAACACGAACGGACCTGTCGCCGGGGAGTTCGCACGCCTGTTGCAAGAGATGCAGATCGGGATGGCGAGAGGCGAGGCCATGCGCGCGATGGGCGATCGAAGCTCTCTCGAGGAGCTCAGCGGGTTCGCCAACGCCATGGTGCAGGCGGACGCCTTCGGCATTCCCGTCGGGAAGGTGCTGCGCGTCCAGTCTCACGAGATGCGCGTCAAACGTCGCCAGCGCGCCGAGGAGAAAGCCCAGAAGGTCGCGGTGAAGGTGCTCTTTCCGTTGATGTTCTGCATCCTCCCCATCCTCTTCATCGTGGTGCTCGGGCCGGTCATCGTCAACTTCATCTCGCGATGAGGCGGTCATGAGATGAACCGAACCCGCACCCTGATCAGCGTCCGAGTGTTCGGACTGTCGGCCACCTTGGGGCTGGTCGCCTCGAATCAGGCACTGCCCGAGGTCGCCGGCGCATTCCTGCTGCTGTGCACCGTCGCTGCCTTGGCCAGCATCCCGCAGTCGACCCAGGCCGCCCGGCAGGCGGTCCCGATCGTCGAAGGGGCCGTCGTCGCCTTGACCCTGTCAACCTTGGGCTTCGTCGAGCAGCCGTTGGGGCTCTATCTCATCGTTCCGGTTCTGGTTGCTGGGCTCATCGGCGGACCCGTGCTCGTGGCGAGCACGTTGGGTGTCGAACTGGCGGGGCTGACCGTCGTGCCCCTCGTCCGGCTCCGGCCCGACCTGCTCATGACAACCGGAACCCACGCCCTTCCTTGGTTGCTGACCGCGATCGGCGCTGGCCTGCTCGGCTCGTGGATCCATCGCCTGATCGGGACACCCCCGGAGACCGACCATGAGCGCTACGTCGCGGCTCACCGGCTGCTGCACGATCTGCTCGCGGTCTCCCGACGCCTCTCCTCGGGGCTCGACCCCGTCCTGCTATCCCAGTCTCTGCTCCAGGACTGCCTCGTCGACGTGGGGGACGTTCCGCGGGCGGTCCTGACCCGCACCGAAGGAGGGGTCTTCGTCTTCCTGACTCAACCTCTCGGGGGCTTCACCCGAGACCCCACCCATGACCGACTGCTGTTGCACTGCTGGACCACCGCGGCAGTCGCCCACGACACCGTGCCGTCCGCACCACCCAGCTCTCCGAGTCCGGCCACGGGCTCGAGCCCTATCGCGGACCCGGGCTCACGCGCTGACATCATGCGGTGGGCGCTGCCCCTGCGCGTCGGGCACCGCACGGTCGCCGTGCTCGCATTCGACTCCACGGCATCGCTCGATGTCGCCACCGTGCGCGACCTGCAGAGCCTGCTCGACGATCGCGCCCTTCCGCTGGACAGCGCCTTGGTCTTCGACGAGGTGCGCCGGCTCGCCGTGGTCGAAGAGGGACAGCGGCTGGCTCGGGAGATCCACGACGGCATCGCCCAGGAGGTGGCATCCCTGGGCTATCTCGTCGACGATCTGGAAGGTTGTCCCGCCGGTCAGGCACAACCCCGCATCGAGCGGTTGCGGCGCGAGCTCACCCGGATCGTCGACGACCTCCGGTTGTCGATCTTCGGCCTGCGGAGCCAGGTGAGCCGGAACACCGGGCTGGGGCTGGTGCTTGGGTGAGTATCTCCGGGAGGTCGGTCTGCGGTCGGGCATCGCGCTTCATCTCTCGATAGACGAGACGCCCGACCGGCTGCTGCTCGGGACCGAGCAGGAACTGCTCCGGGTGGTGCAGGAAGCGGTCACGAACGTGCGGCGGCATGCGGGCGCCGACAATCTCTGGGTCACCTGCCGGGTACGGCCCCCCGACTACGAGATCGTAGTCGAGGACGACGGGTCAGGAATTCCGCAAGGCAGACATCTCGCCGGATTCGGGCTCAGCGTCATGCGGGAGCGTGCAGACCGCGTCGGCGCCACCTTCTCGGTCGTGGATCGGGCCGAAGGGGGAACGCGGGTCACCGTGCGGGCAGAGTCATGCCAGGAGTTCGGCTTGCCTCCCCTTCAGGACAGCGGGATGATCTCGACCGAGCAGGTCCTGCAACGCGCCACGGAGGGCGGCCCCCGTGACTAAGACGGTGCTCCTCGTCGACGACCACGAGCTGATCCGCTACGGGCTGCGACTCGCCTTCGAACGTGGCTCCGACTTCATGGTGGTGGCGGAGGCCGGCTCCGTCGCCGACGGCATCGCCTTGGGCCGACGCCACTCGCCGGACGTCGCGGTGGTCGACATGAAGCTGCCCGACGGAACAGGTCTCGACGTCACCCGGGCACTTCGCGAGCTCCAGCCCGACATCGGGATCGTCATCCTGACGATGTATGCCGGCGACGACCACCTGTTCGCCGCTCTCGACGCCGGCGTCTCGGCGTTCGTCTCCAAGAGCGCCCCCAGCAGCGAGGTGGTCGGCGCCGCTCGCCAGGCAGCCGAGTCACCCCACTCGTTCACCGCCAACGACCTGGCCGGGGCCATGCGTCGTCGGGCGACACCGGAAGGCCCCATGCTCTCCGACCGCGAGCGCCAGGTGCTGGAGCTGCTCGCATCGGGCCTCGCCGTCGCGGCCATCTCGCGCCGGCTGTTCGTCTCCGACTCCACGACGAAGACGCACATCGCCCACATCTACGACAAGCTCGGCGCGGCGAACCGGGCCCAGGCGATCATGAACGCGGTGAACTGCGGGCTGCTGGCCCATGACGACGAGGACGGTCGCGCCGCCGGCTCACGCGCCCACCCGCGCTCCTGACGTCCTCGCTCCTGGCGCGTTCCACCGATCTTGACTCGGCGCTGGCTGCCGCCTGACGGCTCTCATCTTTGCGGCCCTCATCCTTTCGGCGCCGGGGGATGACCGTTCGGTCACCATGGTCAACCCGTGCAGGGGATGTGTGGGGCAGCACGCCGAACGACAATAGTTGTAGAAGCAAAATCAAACACAAGAAAAGAAACGGAGTAAGTCATGTACAGCCCTATCGTTCGACTCCTCCTCGTCACGAGCTACTTCGTTCAGGACAAGGTCAGCAAGGTTCGCGACGAGGAAGGCGCGACAGCAGTTGAGTACGGCCTGCTCGTCGGTCTTATCGCCGCCGTTCTCGTCACCGTCGTTGCCCTCCTCGGCACCACCATCGAGGGACATGTTCCAGCGAAATCGTCGACTGCCCTCACCGCCTGCATGATCTCGAAACGAACCGGCTCGCACTCAGCGGCCAGCGGCTCAACGCCCTGGCCGCAGTGCTGTCCAGCTCTTACCGCCGAGCCGTCACCTTCTTACCGCCGAGCCGTCAGGTTCTTCCCGCCGAGCCGGATGGCGGCACCGGAACTCCCGGATCGATCGTCACCGGAACTCTCGGATCGACGGGACCCGGAGATGCGCCTGCGAGGGCTCAGCGTTTGGCGTGGGTCCACTCGAGCAGCCGGTCGAGCGGCCAGGTGTTGACGATCCGCTCCGCCGGCACACCCGCCGCAACCGCCCGCGCACAGCCGTAGTCCTGAAAGGCCAGCTGGCCCGGTGCGTGGGCGTCTGTGTCGACGCTGAACAGGCAACCTGCCTCCAGAGCGAGGGCGATGAGCCGCGAAGGCGGGTCACGGCGCTCCGGCCGTGAGTTGATCTCGACCGCGACCTCGAACTGGGCACAGGCCGCGAATACCACATCGGCGTCGAACTCCGACTCCGGACGCTTGCCGCGGCCCCCCTCCACGAGCCGGCCCGTGCAGTGTCCGAGCACGTTCGTATAGGGGTTCGCGATGCCGCCCACCATCCGCACCGTCATGGTCTCCGAGTCGGCACGCAGCTTGGAGTGCACGCTGGCCACCACAACCTCCAGCCGGTCGAGCATCTCCCTCGACTGGTCCAGCCCGCCGTCCTCGAGGATGTCCACCTCGATCGCGGGCAGCAACGTGAACCCGTCGGGCTCCGCCTTGTTGATCTCTGCGATGACGTCGAGCTGGTCAGCCAGCCGCTCCGCGGTCAGCCCACGAGCCACCGTGAGCCTCGGCGAGTGGTCGGTGAGGGCGAGATAGTCGTGGCCGAGGCCACGCGCCGCCTTGACCATCTCCTCGATCGGCGACCCGCCGTCGGACCAGTTGGAGTGGGCATGCAGGTCGCCGCGGAGCTCGGCCCGAAGCTCCTCGCCGCCTTCGGCGAGCGGCTGCTGTCCCTTCGCGCGCAGGTCGGCGAGCTTCACGGGCACCACCCCGCTGCTCGCTTCGAGGACGACGGCAGAGGTGGAGGGGCCGACGTTCGTCACCTCCGTCAGGGAACGCGCTTCGATGCGCTCGCTCAGCTCACCGGGTGGCAGCGCGGCGAGCGCCCAGGCGGCCTTGCGGTAGGCCTCGACCCGGCGCGTCTCGCCGCGGCCGCGCTCCATCCAGTAGGCGATCTCCGACAGCGCATCGAGAGGGTCCATGGGTCAATCTTGCCGCATGCGTGGGCTTTGTCCGGTCACCACAAACAGGGCCGATAGAGTAGCGGCATGTCCCGTGGTACCGCCGCAGCGACACGCCGGCTCGAGGCGTCCGTCGGGCCGCTCACGCAGGCGGCGATCGCCAAGATGACCGACGACCTGCCATGGTTTCGGGCCCTGCCCGCGCAGGAGCGCTCCTGGATCGGGCTGATCGCCGGCGCCGGCATCTCCAGCTTCGTCGATTGGTTCAGCGACCCGACGACGAGCCCGGCCGTCACCGCTGACGTCTTCGGGACGGCGCCCCGCGAGCTGGCCGGCCTGGTGACCCTGCAGCAGACCGTCGAGATGGTGCGTACGACGATCGCCGTCGTGGAGAACCACGTCGAGGAGCTGGTCAGTCCGCGCGACGTCGGTCAGGTCCGGGAGTCGGTGATGCTCTACTCCCGCGAGATCGCCTTCGCCGCCGCCGAGATCTATGCGCGGGCCGCTGAGCAACGCGGAGCGTGGGACGCCCGCCTCGAAGCGCTGATCGTCGACTCGGTGCTCCGCGGAGAGGCAGACGACGCCGTGCGGTCGCGGGCGACCGCTCTCGGCTGGGCGTCCACGAGCGGCGTCTGCGTCGTCCTCGGGCTCACCCCCGAGGGCAACTCGGCCACCGCCGTGGATGCGATCAAGAGGTCCGCACACGCGGGTGGACTGGATGCGCTCTGCGCCGTCCAAGGGGAGCGGCTCGTCGTCGTCCTCGGCGGGGTCGACGACGCCGACAAGGCCGGGACCCGGATCGCCGACCACTTCGGCTCCGGTGCCGTGGTCACCGGGCCGGTCGTCGAGGACCTGCTGGCTGCCAACATCTCTGCCCGCGCCGCGGTCGCCGGGCTACGCGCCGCCGTGGCCTGGCCGGAGGCGCCGCGGCCGGTCTCGAGCGACGACCTGCTCCCGGAGCGGGCCCTCTCCGGTGACGGGCACGCCCGCCGCCAGCTCGTCGACGAGGCCTACCAGCCGCTCGTCGATACCAGCCTCACCCTGCTGGACACGCTCACGGCGTACCTCGACAGCGGAGGGTCGATCGAGGCGACGGCGCGGGCCCTCTTCGTGCACCCCAACACTGTCCGCTATCGCGTGCGCCGGATCGCCGAGGTGACCGGGCTCTCACCGACCGAGGCGCGTGACGCCTACACGTTGCGGGTGGCGCTCACGCTGGGCAGGTTGCTCGGCCCGAGCAGTTTGTAGGAAACCTCCAACAACACTCCCGACAGTTTCGTGCTCGCGTGAGTGCGGATCCACCGGTCGGAAGCGGCATGATGACGATGTGCTTGCAATTGTTGCTCCCGGCCAAGGTGCCCAGACCCCCGGATTCCTCACCCCGTGGCTCGAGGACCCCATCTTCGCCGACCGGCTGACCTGGCTGTCCGCCGTCGCCGGCATCGACCTCATCCACTACGGCACTGAGGCCGACGCAGAGACGATCCGCGACACCGCGGTCGCTCAGCCGTTGCTGGTCGCATCCTCGATGGTCGCTGCGCTCTCGCTCTTCCCGCATCCCGCCGACTACTTCGGCAAGATCAGCGTCGTCGCCGGGCACAGCGTCGGTGAGATCGCCGCCGCCACCGGGGCGGGCGTCATCACTGCCGAGCAGGCGATGGTCTTCGTGCGCGAGCGTGGCCGGGCCATGGCCGCAGCATCGGCCGTGACCCCGACCGGGATGACGGCGGTCCTCGGGGGCGACCACGACGCCGTACTCGCCAACCTGGAACGACACGGACTGACCGCAGCCAACGACAACGGGGGTGGCCAGGTCGTCGCCGCCGGCACGATGGCTCAGCTCGAGGCCTTCGCCGCAGACCCGCCGGAGAAGGCGCGGCTGATCCCGCTGAGCGTCGCGGGAGCCTTCCACACCGACCACATGAGGCCCGCCGTTGACGTCCTCGCGAGGCTCGCCCGGTCGATCAGCACCCACGACACCCGCACCCGGCTGATCTCCAACCGCGACGGGCAGGTGATCCACAGCGGGCCGGAGGTGCTCAAGCGCCTCGTCACGCAGGTCAGCAACCCGGTGCGATGGGACCTGTGCGTGCAGACGATGTCGGACCTCGGCGTGACCGGGATCCTCGAGATGCCGCCGGCCGGGACGCTCACCGGCCTCGCGCGCCGGCAGCTCAAGGGCGTCGAGACGTTCGCCCTCAAGACGCCTGACCAGCTCGATGATGCGATCGAGTTCGTCGAGAAGCACGGGGACGCCACGCCGATCGGCTCGTCGCCCACCTGGCGGATGCTCGTCTCGCCCTCGAAGGGCACGTTCAACCGGGCCTCCGACATCCCTCAGGGCAGCCTGCTGGAGCCGGGGATGACGATCGGCGAGGTCGCCAACCTCCGCGGCTCCACGCCAGTCGAAGCCCCTTACGGCGGCACCATCGTCGAATGGATCGTCGAGGACGGCGACCTCGTGTCCCCCGGCCAGCCCCTCGTGCGCCTGCACCCCGAAAGCGAGTGACATGCCAGCCACCATCAGCACGGCACGCGGCTCCAGCCACGCAGCGATCCTCGGCATCGGCGGCTACCGACCCAGCAGGGTCGTGAGCAACGCCGAGATCTGCGAGAGCATCGACTCGACGGACGAGTGGATCCGCACCCGGTCCGGCATCATCGAAAGGCGATGGGCCGAGCCGCACGAGACCGTGCTGTTGATGGCCGTCGGGGCGGCCCGAAAGGCTATCGAGCGAGCCGGCATCCAGCCCGAGCAGCTCGACTGCGTCATCGTCGCCACGGTCACCCACCTCATGCAGACGCCCGCCGTCGCGACCCTGGTGTCCGAGGAGCTCGGCGCCACTCCCGCCGCCGCCTTCGACATCTCTGCCGCCTGCGCCGGCTTCTGCTACGGCGTCAACCTGGCCTCTGACATGGTGCGCTCCGGGGCTGCCAAGCACGTGCTCACGATCGGGGTCGAGCGGCTGTCCGACATCACCGACCGCTACGACCGCAGCACCGCCTTCATCTTCGCCGACGGCGCGGGCGCAGTCGTGGTCGGACCGTCGGAGACCGAAGGGATCGGTCCGGTCGCCTGGGGAGCCGACGGCTCCAAGTTCGACCTGATCCGGCAGAAGGAGAGCTGGACGGAGGTGCTGGAGATGGAGCAGCCATCGATGCCCAACCTGCGGATGGACGGCAACCCGGTCTTCCGCTGGGCGTCGTTCGAGATGGCCAAGGTCGCCCGCGAGGCGATGGACCGCGCCGGCGTCTCCGTCGAGGACCTCGACGTCTTCCTGCCCCACCAGGCCAACATGCGCATCGTCGATGCGATGGCGCGCACGCTCAAGCTTCCCGACCGGGTGGCCATCGCCCGCGACATCGCCCACCAGGGCAACACCTCGGCCGCGTCCATCCCATTGGCGACCGAGGCGATGCTCCAGTCCGGCGAGGCGAAGAGCGGCGACCTCGGGCTGATGATCGCCTTCGGCGCCGGCCTCGCCTACGCCGGCCAGGTCGTCCGGCTGCCATGACCGCGTCACCGGCGGGCCGCCGTACCCGCCCCCACAGTCTCCGCGGCGCCGCTGCGGACTCCCCCGGGAAGACCTCGGGGAACCGTCCAACCACCCCTAGAAGGAGCCAGCTACATGGCTAGTACTGAGGAGATCCGCTCCGGACTCGCCGACATCGTCAACGAGGTCGCCGGGATCCCCGCGGACGACGTGCAGCTCGACAAGTCGTTCATCGACGACCTCGACGTCGACTCGCTCTCGATGGTCGAGGTCGTGGTTGCCGCCGAGGAGCAGTTCGGCGTCAAGATCCCCGACGACGAGGTCAAGAACCTCAAGACCGTCGGCGACGCCGTCGCCTTCATCGAGAAGTCACAGAACGGCTGAGCCGTCACCCCATGAGCTTGCGCCGGGCCGGCGACACTGTCGGCCCGGCCACCCATCGATCCACGAGGTGAAGACCTGATGAGTTCCACCCGCGTCGTCGTGACCGGTCTCGGCACCACGTCCCCCGTCGGCGGCGACATCGCCACCACCTGGGCTGCCCTGCTCGCCGGCACCTCAGGGGCACGCCGGCTGGAAACCGACTGGGCAGAAGAGCTGCCCGTCAAGATCGCCGCCACCGTCGCGGTCGAGCCCACCGAGGTCCTCGAGCGCGTCAAGGCCCGGCGTCTCGACCGGTCCTCGCAGTTCGCCATGGTCGCCGCCATGGAGGCATGGGCCGACTCCGGCCTCGCGGAATCCGAGGACGTCGACCCGGAGCGGGTCGGCGTGGCGCTGCCATCCGGGATCGGCGGCGTCCAGACGCTGCTGTCCAACTACGACGTGCTGAAGGAGAAAGGCCCCCGCCGGGTGTCCCCGCTCGCCGTACCGATGCTGATGCCCAACGCCCCGGCCGCCAACGTCAGCCTCTATGTGACCGCCCGGGCCGGCGTGCACTGCCCGGTCTCCGCCTGCGCCTCCGGCAACGAGGGGATCGCCCTCGGGATCGACCAGATCCGTCTCGGCAGGGCCGACGTGATGGTGGTCGGTGGTACCGAAGCGGCGATCCACCCGCTGCCGATGGCCGCGTTCGGCCAGATGATGGCGCTCTCGAAGCGCGAAGGGGACCCGACATTGGTCTCGCGCCCCTGGGACGTCGACCGTGACGGGTTCGTGCTCGGCGAGGGCGCCGGCGTCCTGGTGATCGAGTCCGAGGAGCACGCGAAGGCCCGCGGTGCACGGATCTACGCCGAGGTGCTCGGTGCGGGCATGACCGCCGACGCCCACGACATCGCCCAGCCCGAACCGAAGGGCTACGGCGGCGCCCGCGCCATCGTCGCGGCCATGCGCGAGTCCGGCATCGAGCCGAGCGACATCAAGCACATCAACGCCCACGCCACCTCCACCCCTCTCGGGGACACCGCCGAGAGCCTGATGATCAACGACACGCTCGGCAAGTACGCCGCCGACGTGGTCGTGACGAGCACCAAGTCGATGACCGGACACCTGCTCGGTGGAGCCGGAGCCCTCGAGTCGATCGCCACGGTGCTCGCGCTGCACCACCGCGTCGTACCGCCCACGATCAACCTCGACAAGCAGGACCCCGAGGTCGACCTCGACATCGCCACCACCCCCCGCGAGCTGCCGGCCGGTGACATCGCGGCGCTCAACAACTCCTTCGGCTTCGGCGGCGCCAACGTCGCCGTCGCTTTCGCCAGCGTCTAGACGAGGTGTCCATGACAACCACCCAGCAGGCCCAACCGGCCAGCGGTGCCGAGAACGAGGCAGCGAGCGTGACATCTGCCCAAGGTTCAGCGGTCGGAACGGCGCCGGCCAAGCCTCCGAAGCTGCCGCGCGAGGAGGACCCTCGCAACCCGAACACCCGGCTCGCGGCGTTCTTCGACGAGGGCAGCCTCGAGCTGATCAGCGAGGACAACGACTGCGGGATGCTCGCGGCGGTCGGCACCGTCGACGGCACCCATACCGTCGCCTTCTGCTCGGACGCGACCGTCATGGGCGGCGCGATGGGTAACGACGGATGTGCGGTCGTCGTCAAGGCCTACGAGCGCGCGATGGCCGACGGCGCCCCGATCGTCGGGCTGTGGCACTCCGGCGGCGCGCGCCTCGCCGAAGGGGTGCTCTCGCTGCATGCCGTGGGGCTGATCTTCCACGCGATGACTCTCGCCTCGGGCAAGATCCCGCAGATCTCCGTGGTCCTGGGGCCGGCCGCCGGCGGCGCCGCCTACGGTCCGGCGCTCACCGACGTGGTGATCCTCGGGCCCGAGGGCCGGATCTTCGTCACCGGGCCAGACGTGGTCCGCTCGGTCACCGGCGAGGACGTCGACATGCTGCGGCTCGGCGGACCCGAGCCGCACGGCCGCCGTTCCGGCGTCGTACACATCCTCGCTGAGTCCGAGGCCGAGTCGCTGTTGCGGGCACGCGCCCTGGTCTCGCTCCTCGGCGACCAGGGACGACTGGATCCCGCCACCGTCGCCGACGTGGACCTCGCCGAGCAGCTGCCCGAGTCGAAGAAGCGCGCCTACGACGTGCACCCGCTCGTCGCGGCGATGCTCGACGACGACACCATGCTCGAGCTGCATCAGCGCTGGGCACCCAACATCGTCACGTCGCTCGGGCGCTTCGGGGGCCGAACCGTCGGCGTGATCGCCAACAACCCGCTGCGGCTGGGCGGCTGCCTCGACTCCCCCTCCGCCGAGAAGGCCGCCCGGTTCGTGCGGATGTGCGACGCGTTCGGCGTCCCGCTGATCGTGGTGGTGGACGTCCCCGGCTACCTGCCCGGCGTCGGTCAGGAGTGGGACGGCGTCGTACGACGTGGCGCCAAGCTCCTGCACGCCTTCGGCGAGGCGGTCGTCCCTCGAGTGACTCTCGTGACCCGGAAGTCCTACGGCGGCGCCTACATCGCGATGAACGCCCGAGCGCTCGGCGCGACCCGGGTGTTCGCGTGGCCGGGCGCCGAGGTCGCCGTGATGGGTGCCGTCGCAGCCGTCCGGATCCTGCACCGCCGCAAGATCGCGGCGGTGGCAGCCGACCTGCGTCCGCAGGTCGAGGCCGAGCTGGCGACCGAACACGAGGAGATCGCCGGCGGCGTCGACCGAGCCGTCGAGATCGGCGTCGTCGACGAGGTCGTGGAGCCGGCCGACACGCGTTCGGCGCTCGCGGAGGCTCTTGCCGCCGCGCTCGCCGGTGCCGACGACGAGGGCCAAGCCCGCATCCGCGGCTACCACGGCAACATCCCCCTCTAATCCCGACCATCCGAGAGTTTCGACACCACCATCCGAGACTTCCGGCACCACCATCCGAGACTTCCGGCACCACCGATCCGAGACTTCCGGCACCACCATCCGAGAGTTCTGGTACGACGATCCGAGACTTCCGGCACCACCATCCGAGACTTCCGGCACCACCATCCGAGAGTTTCGGCACCACCATCCGAGAGTTTCGGCACCACCATCCGAGAGTCCGGGCGTTGGCGGAGGCGCTCACGCCGCGACTGTCCACCAGTATTCGGCAGGCGGTCGTCTCGCTGACCGCGACCGGCTGTTAGACCACGTGGTGGAGCCAGCGGACCGGAGCGCCCTCGCCGGCGTACCGGAAAGGCTCCAGGGCCTCGTCCCATGCCTTGCCGAGCAGGCTGTCAATCTCGACATCAAGGGGTACGCCGCCCACCGCGGCCTTGACCACGGCTGCCTTGAGGCGGTCCTCGGGAATCATGATGTCGCCGTGGAGCCCGGTCACGGCATGGAAGACGCCGAGATCCGGCGTCGACGAGAACCGGGCACCCTCACTCATCGGCGTCGGATCCTCGGTGACCTCGAAGAGGAGGTGCTCCCAGCCCCGAAGAGCTGAGACCATCGTCGCGCCGGTGCCGATCGCGCCGGTCCAGGAGTACTCGGCGCGATAGTGCCCCGTGCGGGCGGGTTGGGGCGTCCAGGCCAGGTCGACCGGCATGCCGAGCGCACCGGCGACGGCCCACTCCACGTGGGCACACAAAGCAGACGGCGCTGCATGAATGAACAGCACGCCGCGGGTGGTGCCAGCGGTCTCCCGCCTGATGGATCGATTCACCATTCCTCCTCAAAGGCCCCAGGTGCGCCTTCCCCAGCGGTCTGGACCTTGTCGGCGGGCGGTGAACGTATGTCACATTGTGCCTCATCAGCCCCACCAGTACCAGGAGGTCGGGGGAAACTGTCACGAGCCCTGCGGTTTGAGCTGCCAGGCGTTGGCGCGGAGACGCGGCCGTCGTACCGGGCTCCGGAGATCGTTGTGACCAAAACTCTCGGATCGTGCTGCCGAAACTCTCGGATCGTCATGCCGAAACTCTCGGATCGTCATGCCGAAACTCTCGGATCGTCATGCCGAAACTCTCGGATCGTCATGCCGAAACTCTCGGATCGTGCTGCCGAAACTCTCGGATCGTGCTGCCGAAACTCTCGGATCGTGCTGCCGAAACTCTCGGATCGTGCTGCCGAAACTCTCGGATCGTGCTGCCGGAACTCTCGGATCGTGCTGCCGGAACTCTCGGATCGTGCTGCCGAAACTCTCGGATCGTGGTGCCGAAACTCTCGGATGGTCAGTTAGGGGGTGCAGTCGGTGCAGGTGCCGAAGATCTCCAGGTCGTGGCTGACGTCGGAGAAACCGTGTTCGGCGGCCATCGCATCCACCCAGCTCTCGACGGCCGGCGCCTGCGCCTCGATGGCCCGACCGCAGACCCGGCACACCAGGTGATGGTGGTGTCGCGTCGAGCAGCGCCGGTACGACGCCTCGCCATCGTCGCCGTGCAGGACGTCGACCAGGTCGGCGTCGGCGAGGAGCTGCAGGGAGCGGTAGACGGTCGCGATCCCGACCTTGTCGCCGCGCTCGACGAGCATGGTGTGCAGCTGTTGGGCCGTCCGGAACCCGTCGACCTCGTCCAGCACGCTGACCAAGGCCTCGCGCTGCCGCGTCGACCGGGCTCCCACGCCGATACTGCTCACAACGGCTCCTGTCGCATGTCGTGTCTCAAGGTTAGGCCGACCGCGCTTCGTGACCGAGCGCCGAGGCCTGCCCGCGCCGGTCAGCTGTCGGCGGGTCGACACGGCGGACGGACATTCCCCCGTGTCTCAGCCGCACCCAGCCGACCATCCGGCAGACCAGATAGATGAGGAACGAGATCGTGGTGACATAGGGACTGATCGGGATGTCGGTCCCGAGCGCCACGAAGATCCCGCCCAGCGTCGCCGTGGTCGCGAACGTGACGGAGAGGATGACGACCAGCACCGGTGACGCCGTGACCCGCAGGGCCGCCGCGGCCGGCGTAGCCAGCAACGCCAGGACCAGCAGCGCACCCACCACCTGCACGGACAGCGCCACGACGCATCCCAGCAGCACCATGAAGACCGGCCCGAGCAGCCGGATCGGCACCCCGCGTGCCGCCGCCACCTCGGTGTCCACGCTCGCGAACATGAGGGGCCGCCAGATCACCGCGAGCAGGACGAGAACCACCACCGCCGTGACGACCAGGGCCCGGAGGTTGGTGCTGTCGACGGCGACGATCTGCCCGGTCAGCAGCCCGAACTTGTTGGCCGCGCGACCCTGGTAGAGCGCGAGGAAGAGGATCCCGAGACCCAGCCCGAAGGGCATCAGGACGCCGATGATCGAGTTGCGGTCGCGGGCCCGGTTGCCGAGGAGCCCGATGAGCAGCGCGGCCAGGACGGACCCGGCCAGCGACCCGATCACGACGGAGACCCCGAGGAGCAGAGCCGCCGCAGCGCCCGCGAACGACAGCTCGCTGATGCCGTGCACGGCGAACGGCAGGTCGCGGGTGATCACCAGGACGCCGATGACGCCGCCGAGCAGACCGAGCACGGCGCCCGCGATCAGGGTGTTGTGGACCAGCGGCACGAGCTGCCCGTAGTCGCTGAAGTTGAACAGGTCGTGCCACGAGACGGCGGTCATGAGTCTCCGTCCCCCAGCGGGTCCGCTTCGCCGTCGTCGTCGTCGACGTGGTGAGCCTGCTGCCCAAGCTCGACCCCGACGACGATCAGCCGCCGGCCGCGCCGAATCACCTCGACCTCGGACTGGTAGAGCTCCGAGAGCGTCTCCGAGGTCATCACCTCATCCACACTGCCGAGCCGGAAGGCCCCCTGCGTGAGATAGAGCACCCGGTCCGTTGCCGACAGGATCGGGTTGATCTCGTGCGTCACGAAGACGACAGCCGTGCCGTGGTCACGCTGCCGCCGCTGGATCAGCTCGACGACGCTGCTCTGATGGCGCAGGTCGAGCGACAGCAACGGCTCGTCGCAGAGCAGGACCGCCGGGTCGGTGGCGAGCGCGTGGGCCACCCGCAGCCGCTGCTGCTCGCCACCCGAGAGCTGGCTGACCGGGACGTTCGCGTACGACGATGCGCCGACCTGCGCGAGCAGGTCGTCGACCAGCCGGGTTCTCGAGCGGGACGGCCAGGCCGGTCCCCAGCGATGACCGTCGACCCCGAGCCGCACCAGGTCACGAGCCCGCAATGGGACCTGGGCGTTGAGCCCCCGATGCTGGGGGATGTAGCCGATGTCGGGGTTGCCGCGGCGCACCGGCGACCCGGCGACCGTCACAGTGCCCGACGTGACCGGGACCAGGCCCAACAGCACCTTGAGCAGGCTGGTCTTGCCGGACCCGTTGGGGCCGAGCACCGCGATGAACTCACCCGGCTCGACCGACATCGTCAGCCCGGACCACAGCGTCCGCGCGCCGTAGGCGAGCCCCGCGTCGACCAACCGGACCGCAGGAGCCGGTCCGGCACCCTTCGGCGAAGAGGCGCGATCGGCGCGCAGGCTCTCCTCAGGGGTGAGATGGGTGTTTGTCATCGCTGGAGGAGCGCCTCCTTCACCTGGTCGATGTTGCGGCTCATCCAGGACAGGTACGTCGACCCGGCGGGCATCGTCTCGGTGACCCCGACCACCGGGATGCCCGCATGTTCGGCGGCGCTCTTGACCTGCTCCGTGACCGGGCCGCTCGTCTGTTCGTTGTAGACGAGCAGTGCGACCTCGTGCCGGCTGAAAAGGTCGAGCGTGTCGACCAGCACCCGCGGCGCCACGTCCCCGCTCGCCTCGACGGAGTTGCTGAAGTCGGGCGGCGTCAGGTTCCGCAGTCCCATCTGGTTGAGCAGGTAGTCCGGGACCGGCTCCGTGACCGCAACCCCCGTTCCCGCCTGGTGCTCCTTCACCCGGGTCTCGGCCGCGACGAGCTTCGCCGCCTTCGCATCGAACGCAGCGGCGTTCGCGGAGAACTCCTGAGCGTGCTTCGGGGCGAGCGCACCGAGCTTGGCGGCCAGGGCGTCGGCGACCTTCTCGACGGTCGGGACGTCGTACCAGACATGCTCGTTGAGCTCGCCCCCCGCCGGCGCGCGGAGCCCCGAGATCGTCACGGCATCGAGCACCGGAGCGCTGGTCCCGGACGCGTCGACCATCTGGCCCATGAAGTCGTCGTAGCCCCCGCCGTTCTCCACGAGCAGGTCCGCGTCCTTGATCTCGAGCAGGGTCCGGGCGCTCGCTGTGTAGGAGTGCGGGTCCTGGTCCGGGTCGGAGATGATCGCGTGGACGTTGACCCAGCGCCCACCGATGGCGGCCGCGACATCGCCCCACACGTTGGTGGACGTGACGACATCGACGGCTCCCGACTTGCCGTCCACGGCTCCGGCCGAGCACGAGGAGAGCAGGCCGGCGATGACGACGGCGGCGCAGGTCCCGGCGACAGCGCGCCACCGCCAGCCGCCCCGGCCCTCACCCCTGCCCCCGCGACTACCGGGGGGTGCGCCAGCTTGCATCGGATCCTCCTGGCCGCGACCTGGCCGCGACCTGGCCGCGACGATAAGATAATGAGAACGAGTATCACTATACCCCGACACGACCCCACGGCGTCGACCGCTCCTCGGCTCAGGGCCAGCGCGAGGCGACGAAGAGTCCGGCGCCCGTCGACAACAGCGCCAGCAGCACCAGCCAACCGACGTAGCGGGACGTCACATCCGTCCGGACCGTCTCGTAGACCAGCCGGCCGTCGACGTCCTTGTAGGCGCTGAGCAGATCTTGAGGGCTGGTGGCGACATAGGACTTCCCACCCGAGATCCGCGCGATCTGTTGCAGCTCGCCGATCTCGACGGGCACC
Source organism: uncultured Actinomycetota bacterium (assembly GCA_963820035.1). GTDB lineage: Bacteria > Actinomycetota > Actinomycetes > Propionibacteriales > Nocardioidaceae > JAWWPG01. Next base: position 36,780 of record CAWFYK010000004.1, read on the forward strand.
GGGATCACATCCCCGTGCGAGGTCACGGTCGCGTTGTGAGTGCCGAGCGCGACCGTGTAGATGGGGACACCCTGGGCCCGGGCCGCCTCCGCCGCCAGCACCTGTGAACGACCGACGGTCCGCTTGCCGTCACTGATCATCACGATCATCGCGGGCACCTTGCCGCCCGGGCTGCCGCGCGAGTCTCCCAACGACTGCCTGACGACACCAAGGCTCGTGAAGATCCCTTCACCGGTGGCGGTGTACTCGTGCAACGTCAGACCGTTGATGGCGTTGGTCACCTCACGCCGGTTGGTCGTCGGCGCCACCACCACTTCGGCGTACTGCGCGAACGACACAAGGCCCACCTTGAAGTCGGCCGGCAGCTTGCTGAGGAACTGCTTGGCGGTGGCCTTCGCCGCGGTGATCCGGTTCGGGTTCACGTCGGTCGCCTCCATCGACAACGAGACGTCGATCGTGAGAACGACCGTGACCGACGTACGTCGGGGCACCGTGACGAGCCCACTCGGTTTCGCGAAGAGTACGACGGCCCCCGCGAGAGTCAGCATGGCGAGCACGACCGCGACATGCTGGCGCCAGCTGACGCGCCGGGGGGCCACCGTGTCGAGGAGGGAGAGATTGGTGAAGCGGACGGCGTAGTGGCTCTTCCGCCGTTGCAGCACGACGTAGAGGACGACGAGGGCCGGCACGAGCAGCAGGAACCACAACCGCGTGGGCTCGAGGAACGTCACCGGGCGACACCTGCGGGCGGTGTGTGCAGCCGGGCGGCGACCCGACGGTGCTTGATCGCGAACCGCGCCGTGTCGCTCACCCAGTCGCGGTCGGTTCGCAACAGCAGGTGGGCGATCCCCGCCCGGCGGAACGCTCGGGCGTTACGCTCACGCTGCAGCCGCGCGGCCGCCGAGTAGCGGCGCCGGACGCGGCGGTCGCCGGTGTTGAGCTCCCGGAGCTCGCCGGTCTCGGGGTCCTGGAGCAAAACCACGCCGACGTTGGGGATGTCGAGCTCGCGCGGGTCGAGGATCTCGACGGCGATGGTCTGGTTGCGTCGTGCCAGCTCGCGCATCGGCCGCTCCCACGAGGTGGGGGTGGCAGCATCGCCGGCCGCGTCCGCCAGGTCGATGAAGTCCGAGACCACCACCCGTAGCCCGCGCTTGCGCTGGGTGCGCGCGACCTGGGTGATCGACTGGGCCAGGCTCTGCGCACCAACGCTCGGGTAGCCGGGCTGCTCCCGCATCAGCGACCGAAGCAGGGCGAACAGGGCCGCCCGCCCGGGCCGGGCCGGCCAGCGCTGGACCTTCCCGCCGCTGAGGATGGAGCCGCCGAACCGGTCCCCCATGCGAAAGGTGAGCAACCCGAGTGTCGCGACCGCTGCCACGGCAAGGTCACGCTTCTCCATCGCGGCCGTGCCGAAGTTCATCGACGGCGAGAGATCCACCAGGGCCCAGGTCTCGAGCTCGCGGTCGGCGATGACGTCGCGCACGTGCGGGATGGCGGTGCGAGCCGTGACCGCCCAGTCCATCCGGCGTACGTCGTCCTCACCCGGGTTGTAGACCCTGGCCTCGGCCATGTCCGTTCCCGGCCCCGGCAGCAGCCCCAGGTGCTCGCCGTGCAGGAATCCCTCGAGTCGGCGCACGATCTGCAGCTCCAGCCGGCGCAGCGCCTGCTCCGGGGCCAGCTTGGAGAGCGGCACTCCGCTGGCGTGGAACGCCTCCTCACGAGCCACCTCAGCTGAACTCCGGGCTCGCCCCGGTGCTGCCCCAGACTGGCCGAGGCTGCGGGATCACCGAGATGATGCGTTCGATGATCGCCCGCGGGTCGACCTCGTCGGCGACCGCGTCGAACGTGAGCACCAGCCGGTGAGCCATCACGTCGACGGCCATCGCCGCGACGTCCTGAGGCAACACGTAGTCACGGCCCTGGATCAACGCCAGGGCGCGGGCCGAGGCGGCCAAACCCAACGTGGCCCGCGAGCTCGTGCCGATCTCCACGACCCCGTCGAGCTCGGGGAGCCCGAACTCGACGGGCGAACGGGTCGCCAGCACGAGGCGCACGATGTACTCGGCGACAAGGTTGTGGACGAAGACCCGGTCGACCGCCCGCCGCAGGTCGCGGATGAGCTCCGGGGTCAGGATGGGCTCGGCCGTCGGCGGGTCGACACTCATCCGCTGCAGGATCTGAAACTCCTCGTGACCTTTCGGATGGAGCACGTCCACCTTCATCAGGAACCGGTCGCGCTGCGCCTCCGGAAGGGGGTAGACGCCCTCGGACTCGATCGGATTCTGGGTCGCGATCACGATGAACGGGTCGGGAAGCTCGAAGGTCTGTCCACCGATCGACACCTGCCGCTCCGCCATCAGCTCGAGCATCGCGGACTGCACCTTGGCCGGCGCCCGGTTGACCTCGTCGGCGATGACGAAGTTGACGAACACCGGGCCGAGCTCGACGTCGAACGTCTCCTTGCTCGGCCGGAAGATGCGGGTTCCGACGATGTCGGACGGCACCAGGTCGGGCGTGAACTGGATCCGGGCGAAACTGCCTCCGACGACGTCGGCGAAGGTGCGCACCGCAAGGGTCTTCGCCACCCCAGGCACCCCCTCGAGCAGGCAGTGCCCGCGAGCGAGAAGCGCGACCATCAACTGGTCGACCATGTGCTCCTGACCCACGATGACCCGACGGACCTCATAGATCGCGCGCTGGCTCAGTCCCGCGAAGTCGGCGGCGGTGGCCTCGCCCGACTGCGGGGTGGCACGCGTGGTGGTCATGCTGCATCCCTTCGGGCGCAATCGTCGTACGCTCGTCAGTGTCGCATGGGCACCAAAACGTCCTGATCACGCGGCCACGCCATCCCGGGACGGAGGAGCATGACCGATTCTGGCAGGTCGGAGCCGGTCATGCCGCTGCTCCGGGGCGATCCGCCGAGTCTCGGCGAGATCACCCTGACGGGACGTCTCGACGTCACCGACGCCGGGATCGTGTACGCCGGCCTCCTCGCCGACGAGCCGGTGGCGGTCGCCCTGCTGACGGAGGGCGCCGAGACGGACGGCTATGCGCGCGCCCGCTTCCACGACGCGGTGCGCGAAGCGGGCCTGGCCGGCACCGACACCGTGGTGGCCGAGCAGGACGCACCGGAGATCGCGCCCTGGGTGGCGGTGCGCGCGGACTCCTGGGACGACGGCGTGAAGCTGGCCGGCGCGATCCTGGCCCCAGTGACCCTCGAGCACCTCGCCCCGGTGGGGACGGTGCGAGGACCAGGCTTTCGCCCGCACTGGTTCGACCGTTCGGGTCCCGGCCGCTGGCGGGTCTGGCCGCTGCCCTGGCCGGCCGCTCTCACCGCCGCGGGCCGCTGGACGTTCGTGGCGTCGTTCGCGCTCGTGCTGGCCATCGCCTCGATCGCGTTGTTCATCGCGGTCAAGGTGTTCAACGACCTGCCGCCCTCGCCGGTGAACCCGCCGTTCCCTATCCCGACCGTGCCCACGCCCTCCTCGCCGTCACCGACCCCGACTCCGACGCCCTCCCCGACCCAGGGCAGCCCGACCGCTCCGCACGGCACGGAGACGACTGGCGCACCTTTCGTCTGAGGAAGTCCGGCGCACCGGCCAACAGAATGGCCGACGAGTCGGCGGCCCCGCACCACTCAATGGGCGAGCGCCGCCTCCTCCTCGTCCACGTCGACCAGCGCTCCCCGGAACTGCGCCGAGTAGAGGCGGTAGTAGGCGCCGTGCGCTGCGAGGAGCTCCTCGTGGGTGCCCTGCTCCACGATCGCCCCGTCCTCCATCACCAGGATCAGGTGGGCGTCGCGGATCGTGGACAGCCGGTGGGCGATCACGAAGCTGGTGCGGTCGCTCCGCAGCGCCGCCATCGCGCGCTGCACGAGGACCTCGGTGCGGGTATCGACCGAGCTGGTGGCCTCGTCGAGGATGAGCAGCGACGGGTCGGACAGAAACGCCCGCGCGATCGTCAGCAGCTGCTTCTCTCCCGCGCTGATGTTGCTGCCTTCCTCGTCGATGACGGTGTCGTAGCCGTCGGGAAGACTGTGCACGAACCGGTCGACGTACGTCGCCTCGGCCGCCGCGAGGATGTCTTCCTCGGACGCGTCCGGACGACCGTAGGCGATGTTGTCGCGTATCGTCCCGCCGAAGAGCCAGGTGTCCTGCAGCACCATCCCGGTTTCAGCCCGCAGGTCCTGGCGGGTCATGTGGGCGATGTCGACACCGTCGAGCGTGATCCGGCCGCCGTCGAGCTCGTAGAAACGCATGACGAGGTTGACGAGTGTGGTCTTGCCGGCGCCCGTCGGCCCGACGATCGCCACGGTGTGCCCCGGCTCGGCGACGAGCGAGAGGTCCCGGATGAGGGGCCTGTCGGGGTCGTAGCTGAAGGCGACGTGCTCGAAGGCGACCCGTCCGCGCGGCGCCGGGATCCGGGTCGGCTCGGGCACGTCGGGGATCTGCTCCTCGGCGTCGAGCAGCTCGAAGACCCGCTCGGCCGAGGCCACCCCCGACTGGAGCAGGTTGGCCATCGAGGCCACCTGGGTCAGCGGCTGGCTGAACTGCCGCGAGTACTGGATGAACGCTTGCACGTCTCCCAGGCTCATCGAGCCTGATGCGACCCGAAGACCGCCGATCACGGCGATGACGACGTAGTTGAGGTTCCCGATGAACATCATCGCCGGCATGATGAGGCCGCTGACGAACTGGGCCCCGAAGCTCGCCTGGAAGAGCTCCTCGTTCTTCTCGGCGACGCTCTGCTCCACCTCCTTGTGGCGACCGAAGACCTTCACCAGGTCGTGGCCGGTGAACGCCTCCTCGATCTGACCGTTGAGCGCCCCGGTGTGGGTCCATTGGGCGATGAAGAGCTTCTGCGACCGCTTTGCGATCTGTCGGGTGACCAGGATCGAGACCGGGATGGTGACCAGCGCGATGATGGACAGAAGGGGGGAGATCCAGAACATCATCGCGACCACGCCGACGATCGTGAGCAGAGAGGTGAGCAGCTGGCTCATGGTCTGCTGCAGGCTGGTCTGGATGTTGTCGATGTCGTTGGTGACCCGGCTGAGGGTCTCACCGCGTGACTGTTTGTCGAAGTATTCGAGCGGGAGCCGGTTGATCTTGTCCTCGACGTCGGAGCGAAGCCGGTAGACGGTGTTCTGGACGGCCCCCGTCAGCAGATAGCCCTGTCCCCACGAGAAGACCGACGCCGCCACATAGAGCGCGAGCACGAACAACAGCACGTGGCCGAGCGCGGTGAAGTCGACCCCCTGGCCCGGGACGACATTCATGCTTTCGATCATGTCGGCGTAGTCGGCGTGCCCGGAGAGCCGGGCCTGCGCCGCGACCTGCTGGAGGGACTCGCCAGCGGGCAGCTGGCTGCCGATGAAGCCGGTGAAGATGATGTCGGTCGCCCGCCCCAGGATCTTGGGGCCGAGCACGCTGAGCCCCACACTGATCACTGCGAGGATGCCGACGAGCGTGACCCGGGTTCGCTCCGGGCGCAGCCTGCGAAGCAGCCGGCGAGAGGACGGCCCGAAGTTCATCGACTTCTCCACCGGCATGGCCATGTTCATCCACGGTGTGCGGCCCGCCCCACCGGGCCGACCGGCCTCCGGGAGACGTTCGGGCTTCTTGGCCCCAGTCACCTCGTCCGCGGCGTCGTCAGCGGCTGTCGCCTGCTCGGTCATGCCGCCTCCGCCGCGAGCTGGGACTCGACGATCTCGGCGTACGTCGGGGAGCTGAGCACCAGCTCCTCGTGGGTCCCGCGGCCGACGATCTCGCCGTCTTCGAGGACGACGATCTGGTCGGCGTCGGTGATGGTGGAGACCCGCTGGGCGACGATGACGACTGCCGCCTCGGCGGTGTAAGGCTTGAGGGCGGCGCGCAGCCGCGCGTCGGTCGACAGGTCGAGCGCGGAGAAGGAGTCGTCGAAGAGGAAGATCTCCGGGTCGGCGACGAGTGCCCGCGCGATGCAGAGCCGCTGGCGCTGCCCACCCGACACGTTGGTGCCGCCCTGCGCGATGGGGCCGTTGAGCCCCTCGGGCATCGCCTCGACGAAGGTGCGCGCCTGGGCCACCTCGAGCGCCTCCCACAGCGCCTCGTCCGTGGCGTCGGGGTTGCCGTAACGAAGGTTGCTGGCGACGGTGCCGCCGAACAGGTAGGGCCGCTGCGGGACCAGACCGATCCTCCTCCACAACACCTCCGGGTCGAGCCGTCGTACGTCGACACCGTCGACGAGCAGCTCTCCTTCGGTCACATCGACCAGACGGGGGATGAGGGACATCAGGGTGGTCTTGCCGGAGCCGGTGCTGCCGATGACCGCGGTCGTCGTGCCTGGCTCGACCAGGAGCGAGATGTCTTTGAGCACAGGCGACTCGGCCCCGGGATACGAGAACGACACATGGCGTAGCTCGAGCCGGCCCTTGCCGGTCACCTCGGTCACCGGCTCGGCCGGCGGCCGTACCGACGACTCGGTGTCGAGCACCTCGGCGATCCGGTCGGAGCAGACGGCGGCGCGCGGCACCGACATCGCGACGAAGGTCGCCATCATGACCGACATCAGGATCATCACCAGGTAGGACAGGAACGCGGTCAGTGCGCCGACCTGCATCTCACCTGATGCCACCCGGTGCCCGCCGTACCACAGAACCGCGACGCTCGACCCGTTGAGGATGAGCATGACGACGGGGAAGATCAGGATCATCAGCCGGCCGACGTGGAGCGCACTCTGGGTGACCGCGGTGTTGGCCTGGCCGAAGCGCTCGGCCTCGCGCCGCTCGCGGACGAAGGCCCGGACGACCCGGATGCCGGTGATCTGCTCGCGCAGCACCCGGTTGACCGCGTCGATCCGCGTCTGCAGCTGCCGGAAGCCGGGCACCATGCGGGAGACAATGAGCCCGACCGAGATTGCGAGCAATGGCACGGCAACCACCATCAGCCAGGCAAGCCCGGCGTCCTGTCGGACCGCCATGATGATCCCGCCCACGCACATGATGGGGGCGGAGACGAGCATCGTGCACGACAGCACGACGAGCATCTGCACTTGCTGGACGTCGTTGGTGTTGCGCGTGATCAGCGACGGGGCACCGAAGTGCGCGACCTCGCGCGCGGAGAACTCCCCCACCCGACGGAACACGGCGCCACGCAGGTCACGACCCAGGCTCATCGCTGCTTTCGCGCCGAAGTAGACGGCGGCGATCGAGCAGCTGATCTGCACGAGGCTCACGGCGAGCATCCACCCGCCGGTGCGCAGGATGTACGCCGTGTCGCCGGTCGTCACGCCGTTGTCGATGATGTCGGCGTTGAGCGTCGGCAGGTAGAGCGATGCCATGGTGCCGACGAGCTGCAGCCCGACGACGGCGAGCAGGATGTCGGTATAGGGGCGGAGGAATGTGCGAAGGAGTCGGATGAGCAACGTCAGTCTCCCGGGTGTGGTCGGCGGACGGATGGGGGTGCGGCATCCGCCTTCACGATGCCGTGGAGAAGTAGATCAACGATGTCCTTTGTGGACAAAGGGTTTTCATCGGTAATCCGGGGATGGCTTCCGGCAAAGACCACGAGTCTGAGAATTCGGGCGGCCTCCGCGGGCTGGATACGGAGACTGTCGGCATGCACGGCGAGAATGCTGGTGAGCGCCTCGAGGATCGCTGCGGTGGCAGAGTGCCTGCCTCGGTCGTGCTCAGGAGGGGGCTGATGCATGCCGAACGTGCTGATCAGGCGGAAGACCTTCATCAGGCGCTCCTGCAGGATCTCGACCACGATGGTCAGCCGCTCCTCCAGGGGGGCGCCAGGCTCGAGCGCCGTGAGACTCGCCACCACCGGGTCAGGGTCGAACGCGGAGTGCACCGCCGTGCGGATCAGGGTGTCCTTGTCGGGGAAGACTCCGAAGATGGTCCCTTCAGCCACCCCGGCGGCACTCGCGATCTGCCGCGTCGTGACGGCCGGACCATGCTCGCTGACAAGTGGGACGGTGGCTGCGATGAGCGCGGCCCGACGTTCATCGGGAGGGAGCGGACGAGCCCGGGAGGTCATCAGGCGAGAGTAACTGAGTGAGCGCTCACTCACAATTGAGATGGCATTCCCCATACAAACATGTATTGCAAACACCATACACAGACGCTAGCCTGACGAGGCGTCAGTCTCCCGCGTCTGGCACCCAGGAGGCCACCGATGCCGCGTCCCTTCCCCTTCGAGACGCCGATCTCGAGTGACGCCCTCATCGACCGCCGCGACGAGCTGCACCAGCTCCACCTGGCCGCCACCGACGGGGCCCACGTCCGAGTGGCCGGCCCCCGGCGCTACGGCAAGACGTCGCTGCTCCTCGCCCACGAGAACCATCTCGAGCAGAGCAACTGGCGCACCGTGCACGTGGACTTCTACGGCGTGACGACCTTGGCCGAGGTGTGCGGTCGGATCGCGAACGCCTACGCCCGGCTCCACGACCATCGGGTGCGTTCCATCCTCGAGGGGCTGAGCTCCCGGCTCGGGCTCAGCTTGACGACGTCCGGCGTGGGCCTGACCCTGGGTCCGCGCCAGCAGGCCGCGCCCTACGAGTCGACCCTGATGGCGGCGGCCGAGCTGCTCGACCTGCCGCTGCGGCTCTTCGAGCGGGACCGGCGGCCGACGTTGGTGGTGTTCGACGAGTTCCAGGACCTGCTCAGTGCTGGAGCCACCCTCGACGGTCTGCTCCGGTCCCACGTGCAGTACCACGGGGATGCCGCGACCTATATCTACGCCGGCTCGCAGCCGTCGTTCATGCGCCGGCTGTTCACCGACCGCGAGCGCCCGCTCTACGGCCAGGCCGAGCCGCTCGAGCTGTTGCCGCTCCCGGTCGAGGATGTGCTCGTCGAGCTCGCGGACCGGTTCGCCGAGCTGGGAGAGGATCCCGGCGAGGCGCTCGCCCCCTTGGTGGTGTCTGCGTCGGGGCATCCCCAACGGACGATGCTGTTCGCGCACCTGCTCCATCGCGAGCTGGGCATGCGCGAGATGGGCAGCACCACACTGCCGGACTCCCCCGACGCCGAGGGGGTGGCGCTCGCCGACGCCATCGTCGACCTCGCCGTCCGCCAGACGAGCGAAGGACATCACGCCGTCTGGGACTCACTCAGCTCCGGCAAGAAGGCCGTCCTCGCGGCGATGGCCGACCAGATCCGGCCGACCGGGTCCCGGGCGACCGAGCGGTCGGGGCTGACCCGGGCAACCCTGCAGTCCGCGCTGCGCGAGCTCGGCCACGACGGACAGCACATCGCCCGCAACCATGACGGTCCCACGGCGTCCGGCTACTGGCGCTTCGTCGACCCACTCTTCGCCACCTGGGTCGCCCGCCGCGGCCATGTCAGCACCCCGTCCTGACGACGATCCGAGACTTCCGGCACCACCATCCGAGACTTCCGGCACCACCATCCGAGACTTCCGGCACCACCATCCGAGACTTCCGGCACCACCATCCGAGACTTCCGACACCACGATCCGAGATTTGCGGTACGACGATCCGAGACTTTCGGTACGACCATCCGAGACTTTCGGTACGACGATCCGAGACTTTCGGTACGACGATCCGAGAGTTTTCGTCGCAGCGATCTCAGCGGGTCCGTGCTCGGATGAGCGCCGTGACGACGCTCCAGTAGTTGCCGGGGGACAACCGGGCGGCGATGTCCGGGACCTTGGCCGACGTACCGATCAGCACCCGTGGCTTCCGCTTGGCAACCCCGGCGAGGATCGTCTCGGCGGCGTCGCTGGGCTCGATCGTGAGGAGCTTCGAGAACTGCGACTTGAACCGCCGGATGTCGACGTCGCGCACGTGCTCTCCGACGCGAGCGTTCTCGACGATCTTGGTGCGGACCCCACCAGGGTGTACCGCGGTCACCCCGACGCCGAGCGGCGGCAGCTCGTGACGCAACACCTCGGTGAATCCGCGTACGGCGAACTTGCTTGCCGAGTAGGCGCTTTGGCCAGGTGGGCCGATCAGCCCATAGAGGCTCGAGACATTGACGAGATGGGACCCCTCGGACTCGCGCAGGCGCGGCAGGAACTCGTGGGTGAGGTGCACGGTCGCCTCGAAGTTGATCCGCATCACCCAGTCGAAGTCCGCCAGACTGACCTGTGAGAAGAGCCCGCCGAGGGCCACACCGGCGTTGTTGACGAGCAGGGTGATGCGTTCGAAGTCCCCGAGAATCCGCTGTGACAGGGCTGCCAGGCCCCCGGTGTCTCCGAGGTCATTGACATAGGTCCTGACGTCGAGATCCGGATAGCGGCTGCGGATCTCACCGGCCACTCCCTTGAGTCCCACCTCATCACGGTCGACGAGCCCGAGGTTGCTGCCGCGTGCGGCGAGCCCCTCGGCAAGAGCGGCCCCGATGCCGCTTGCCGCGCCCGTCACGACGGCTGTGCCGCCTTCGAAGACGTAGTCCCGCATGGCCGTCCACCTCTCAGCCGGGTCGGTCATCCCTCCGCGGAGGGTCGTGTCCTGGTCCAGGTCGCTTGACCATCCGGAGCCCCTGAGGGTACGCCGCGTCGTGAGCGGGCGTCGTGGGGGTCGCCGAATGCGCGCGAGGCTTTCGTCACAGCCGCCATGCCGTAGCATCGACCGACGGTTGGCCGGGGCCACAAACGCGGTCGGCTGCACGCGGGGCGGTAGCTCAGCTGAGATTAAGAGCGAGAGGACTCATAATCCGCTTTGGACCCTCCCGTTGACCTGCGGAGATGACCGAAGACAGCCTCTGACCTGGGTCTTCATGCGTTAGACGTCGTTGGTCGTTGCTAGCTGTTTGCGGACGTTTTGCGGACTCCCTGCGGACCGGAACGCGGGAAGGGCAACGAGCATTGCCGGCCATCTAGTGTCGATCCTGCTGACCGAGGTGGCTGTCGGATGAACAGCACCTGTAACGCCGGCTGCGTAGACGAGGCAGAGATGCTGGAACTATGAGCGTGGCTGTGAACCAGACGAGCGGGAGCGTCCCCAACATCTTCCTGTAAGACGTTGGCCAAGTGGAGGAAGGCCCGGTGTGTGGAGCTCGCTCTGGCGGGTCACTCCTTTGAGCAATGATCAAAACCTGTGGATGGCTCTCGGCGGAACCTGTCAACCTTTTTGAGACACGTTCTTGAGATAACTACTGTGCCGGTTCCTCCTTCTGTTCGGGTTTGTTGATCCAGACGGTGCCGGGCAGCCGGGGCGGCTGGGGTGGCATGCGGACGAACCTCTCGGGGTGGGCTTGGTAGGCGGCGTCGAGGACGCGGCTGCGTGCCTGACGGATCGCGGGGGCTCGGCCGTAGTGGACGTCGGCCGGGGTGTGCAGGCCGATACCGGAGTGGCGGTGCTCGTGGGCGTACCAGCGGAAGAAGCTGTCGCAGAAGACCCGGGCGTCCTCGATGCTCCCGAACCGGTCGGGGAAGTCAGGCCGGTATTTCAGGGTCTTGAACTGTGCTTCGGAGTACGGGTTGTCGTTCGACACGTGGGGCCGGCTGTGGCTCTTGGTGACGCCGAGATCGGCGAGCAGGAACGCGACCGGCTTGGACGCCATCGACGAGCCACGGTCGGCATGGAGGGTGAGTTGGTTTCGGTCGACGTGTTGCTGGCGGACCGCGCTGGTGATGAGCCGCTCGGCCAGGGTCGCGGACTCCCGGTGGGCGACCATCCAGCCGACCGGGTAGCGGGAGAAGATGTCCAGGATCACGTACAGGTAGAAGTAGGTCCACTTCGACGGACCGTGCAGCTTCGTGATGTCCCACGACCACACAGTGTTCGGTGCCGACGCGACGAGCTCGGGCTTGACCTTGGCCGGATGGGTGGCGTGGCGCCGCCGGTCGCCGGTCTCGCCGCGTTCGCGCAGCAGCCGATACATCGTCGACTCGCTGCACAGATAGGTGCCCTCGTCGAGCAGTGTCGCGTAGACGGTCGCTGGGGCGGCATCGGCGAACCGCTCGCAGTGCAGCACCTGGATCACCCTCTCGCGCTCGTCGAAGGTCAACGCCCTGGGCTGCTGTTGGCCGCCACCGCGCCGTCGCGGAGGTGCCACGGACGGCGGCGGCTCGGATGCCTGCCCGGACGGCGGCTGGGCCGCCGGGCGGACACGGTAGTAGCTGGCGCGCGCCACGCCGACCGCTTCGCAGGCGGCCTTCGCACCGACCAGGGGGACCAGCTCGTCGACCGCCGCGTCGACGGCGTTGGTGATCAGGGCGGTCACTTCGCCGGGGGTTCGTCGGTCGCGCCGCCAGTGGCGAGCTGTTCCAGCAGCGCGGAGAGCTTTCCCTGCACCTCGATCACCCGCCGAGACGTGTCCAGCTCGGCTTCCAGCTTGGCGACCTGTGCCCTGAGGCGGGCGTTCTCCCGATCGACCGGGTCGGCCGGCGGACGGCCCCTGGTCTTGGCCAACGCCTCCATGGCGCCCTTGTCGCGCTGCTTGCGCCACTCACTGAGCAGCGACGAGTACAGACCTTCCCGCCGCATCAACGCGCCCCGGCCGTCGCGGTCGGCCGCGTCGTACTCTGCCAGGATCTGCGCCTTGTACTTCGCCGTATACGTCCTGCGCCTGGCCCGCTCCGGGACCTGCGGGTCGGGAACCTCCTCCACCCGCACAGCATCCCCCAGCCGGGGCGCGGGCATCGTGACAGTCATCGAACCTCTCTCCAGATCTCACCCTCATCGCTCGGTATTTCCTACCAGACAAGGTGTCTCACCAGAGGTTGACAGAGAGGGCGGTCGGCTGCACGCGGGGCGGTAGCTCAGCTGGTTAGAGCAGAGGACTCATAATCCGCTTTGGACCCTCCCGTTGACCTGCGGAGATGACCGAAGACAGCCTCTGACCTGGGTCTTCATGCGTTAGACGTCGTTGGTCGTTGCTAGCTGTTTGCGGACGTTTTGCGGACTCCCTGCGGACCGGAACGCGGAAGGGCAACGAGCATTGCCGGCCATCTAGTGTCGATCCTGCTGACCGAGGTGGCTGTCGGATGAACAGCACCTGTAACGCCGGCTGCGTAGACGAGGCAAAGATGCTGGAACTATGAGCGTGGCTGTGAACCAGACGAGCGGGAGCGTCCCCAACATCTCCTGTAAGACGTTGGCCAAGTGGAGGAAGGCCCGGTGTGTGGAGCTCGCTCTGGCGGGTCACTCCTTTGAGCAATGATCAGAACCTGTGGATGGCTCTCGGCGAGGTGACGCGAAGCGGGCGCACCTCCCGAGCAAGATCGAAGCCCATAACAGTTCTGATCGGGGTCGGCGTTGGAGCGCCGGCTCGGGAAGGTGCACCCATGCTCAAGGTAGTCCACGAAGCCGAGGCTTCCAACGAGCCGATCGGTGGGTCGTTGCTTGACGAGATCGTGCGTGACGGCGCGCGGCGGATGCTGGCCGCGGCGTTGGAGGCCGAGGTCGCCGCCTACATCGAGTCCCACGCCGACCAGCTCGACGAGAACGGCCATCGGCTGGTGGTCCGCAACGGTCACCACGAGCCGCGGGAGGTGACCACGGCGGCGGGAGCGATCCCGGTGCACGCGCCGCGGGTCAACGACAAACGAGTCGAGGAGGCCACCGGGGAGCGGAAGCGGTTCTCCTCGGCGATCCTGCCGGCGTGGTCCCGGAAGTCGCCGAGGGTGGCCGAGGTGCTGCCGCTGCTGTACCTGCACGGTCTGTCCAGCGGCGACTTCGCGCCGGCGTTGGAGCAGTTCCTCGGCTCCGCTGCCGGGCTGTCGCCGGCGTCGATCACCCGGCTCACCACGCAATGGCAAGACGAAGCCGTCGGGTTCAACAAGCGCTCCCTGGCGGACATCGACTACGTGTACCTGTGGGTCGACGGGATCCACCTCAAGGTCCGGCTCGAGCAGGACAAGGTGTGCCTGCTGGTGATGATCGGCGTGCGTGCCGACGGCACCAAGGAGCTGGTCGCGCTCGACGACGGGCACCGCGAGTCGACCGAGTCGTGGGCCGATCTGCTCCGCTCGTGCAAGCGCCGCGGGATGCGGGCGCCGGTGCTCGCGGCCGGCGACGGGGCGCTCGGGTTCTGGTCCGCGGTCCGCACCGTTTTTCCCGAAACCCGGGAGCAGCGCTGCTGGTTCCACAAAATCTCGAACGTGCTCAACTGCCTGCCCAAGTCGGCCCAGCCCGGCGCGAAGGCCGCGCTCGCCGAGATCTGGAACGCCGAGGACAAGAACCACGCGATCAAGGCCGCGAAGGCGTTCGCCGCCGACCACGGCGCCAAGTGGCCCAAGGCCGCCGCGAAGATCACCGACGACCTCGACGTGCTGCTGGCCTTCTACGACTACCCCGCCGAGCACTGGGTCCACCTGCGCACGACCAACCCGATCGAGAGCACCTTCGCCACGGTGCGGTTGCGGCAGCGGGTCACCAAGGGACCCGGCTCCCGGGCCGCGGGCGTGGCGATGGCGTTCAAGCTCATCGAATCCGCACAGGCCAAGTGGCGTGCAGTCAACGCACCCCACCTCGTCGCACTCGTCCGCGCAGGGGCCACCTTCAAGAACGGCGTCCTCGTCGAACGCGACGATGACCAACCAGCCGCCGAAACAGGAGGTGATCAGCAAGTCGCATGACACGCCAATCCACAGGTCTTGACAATTCCTCCACTCCTTTGACGACATCGCTGAGAAGGTCGGCTACCAGAACCGGGGAACAGCGTGGCGAGCAGTTCAGGGATCCCTGAGCTCCAGGATCACCGAGGTGGCCACGGAGTACCGCGACCTCGAACTCGCCGGCCGAGCCACTCCCAACCAGAAAGGTTCTCCCACGCGGGCGGGTTCCCTAAATGAGGTAGATCCGTGCGTCAGCCCAAACCACCAATGGAGAGACGTTGTCACCCGACGACACGCGATGGGGAGAGTGCAACGCTGTCCCACGCCGCGTACAAGCCAGCAGTCTCGCTGCCAACACGCGTTGCACCGACCGTCAGCAGAAGGCACTTCGGCCCAAACCAGAGGGTCCAATGTCACTGTTCGGCGGTGGTCCCCTGAACCAGGCTGAATCACGCTTAAACACTCACATCCGAACGGGGCGACGCCGATGCCATCCGCTGCTTGGCCGAGCCACGATCTCCCACGCCACGGTCGCGAGGATCTGGAAGCACTTCGGGATCCAGCCGCACCGGTCGGGAATGTTCAAGTTCTCCACCGACCCCGAGCTGGAGGCGAAGGTCCGTGACGTCGTCGGGCTGTATTTGAACCCTCCCGACAAGGCGGTCGTGCTGTGCGTCGACGAAAAAAGCCAGATCCAGGCGTTGGACCGGACCGCGCCGATCCTGCCGTTGCGGCCCGGGCTGCCCGCCTCTCGCACGCACGACTATGTCCGCCATGGCACCACCACCTTGTTCGCCGCCCTCGAGGTGGCCACCGGCAAAGTCACCGACGCCTGCTACCACCGGCACCGCCACCAGGAGTTCCTGAAGTTCCTCAAACAGGTCGCGAAGGCCTACCCCCGGGTCGAGCTGCATGTCGTCGCCGACAACTACGCCACCCACAAACACCCCGCCGTCAAAGCGTGGCTAGCCAAGAACCCTCGCATCACGATGCACTTCACCCCCACGTCAGGGTCATGGCTGAACCTCGTCGAGTGCTTCTTCTCCATCATCACCCGCCAAGCCATCCGCCGCGGAACCTTCACCAGCGTCAAAGACCTCATCGGCGCGATCGAGACCTACATCGACGCCTGGAACGACCGCTGCGAACCCTTCACCTGGACCAAAGACGCAGACACCATCCTCGCCAAAGCCACCCACCCCAAGAACCGCAACACTGACACCACGTCCGTTACAGACCACTAGAGAAAGGGGAGCCGGCATGACGCGTCGTCGAACTATCTTCTTGGGGGTGTGTCTGACGCTGGCGATGGGCTTGCTGTCTGCTGTCGGGCCATCGTCGACTGCTACCGCCGTGGGGGTTCTGAATGGCCAGAAGACGGGACGGGTCTGGGCTCAACTCAGTGCTGGCGGCAACGACACCTGCGGGATCCGCCGAGACCACACCCTGTGGTGCTGGGGAGACAACAGCCTAGGCCAGCTCGGTATGGGTGACAAGAGGAACCGCTACACCCCGACCCAGGTGGGCACCGGCACCGACTGGGCGAGCATGAGCAATGATCAGAACCTGTGGATGGTTCTCGGCGAGGTGGCGTGAAGTGGGCGTACCTCCCGAGCAAGATCGAAGCCCATTGCAAGTCTGATCGGGGTCGGCGTTGGCGCGCCGGCTCGGGAAGGTACGCCCATGCTCAAGGTAGTCCACGACGCCGAGGCGTCCAACGAGCTGGCCGGTGGGTCGCTGCTCGACGAGATCGTCTGTGACGGCGCCAGGGCGATGCTCGCCGCGGCGTTGCAGGCCGAGGTCGCCGCCTACATCGAGGCGTTCGTCGACCAGCTCGACGAGCACGGGCACCGACTGGTGGTCCGTAACGGCTCGCATGAGGAGCGGGAGGTGATGACCGCTGCCGGTGCGATCCCGGTGCGTGCCCCGCGGGTCAACGACAAGCGCACTGACGAGGTGACCGGGGAGCGCAAGCGGTTCGCCTCGACGATCCTGCCGGCCTGGGCCAGGAAGTCGCCGAAGGTGGCCGAGGTGTTGCCGCTGTTGTACTTGCACGGCCTGTCCAGCGGCGACTTCGGCCCGGCGCTGGAGCAGTTCCTTGGCTCCGGCGCTGGTCTGTCCGCTTCGACGATCACCCGGCTCACCAGCCAGTGGCAAGACGAGGCCGCCGCGTTCAACAAGCGGCCGCTGAAGGGCACTGACTACGTCTACGTGTGGGTCGATGGGATCCACCTCAAGGTGCGCCTGGAGCAGGACAAGGTGTGCCTGCTGGTGATCATCGGCGTCCGCGCTGACGGCACCAAGGAGCTGGTCGCCCTCGACGACGGACACCGCGAGTCCACCGAGTCGTGGGCCGACCTGCTCCGCTCATGCAAACGCCGCGGGATGCGGGCCCCGGTGCTCGCGGTCGGCGACGGCGCACTCGGATTCTGGGCAGCGGTTCGCGAGGTCTTTCCCGAGACCCGCGAGCAGCGGTGCTGGTTCCACAAGATCGCCAACGTCCTCAACTGCCTGCCCAAGTCGGCCCAGCCGGGCGCGAAGGCCGCGCTCGCGGAGATCTGGAACGCCGAAGACAAGGAGCACGCCGCGGCTGCCGCGAAGGCCTTCGCTGCCGAGTACGGCACCAAATGGCCCAAGGCCGCGGCGAAGATCACCGACGACCTCGATGTCCTGCTGGAGTTCTACGACTACCCCGCCGAACACTGGATCCACCTGCGCACCACCAACCCGATCGAGTCGACCTTCGCCACCGTCCGGCTCCGCCAACGGGTCACCAAGGGACCCGGCTCACGGGCCGCCGGGGTCGCGATGGCGTTCAAACTCATCGAGTCCGCACAAGCAAGGTGGCGCGCCGTCAACGCACCCCACCTGGTCGCCCTCGTCCGCGCCGGAGCAACGTTCGAGAAGGGCCACCTCGTCGAACGACCCGACGAATCAGGCGACGAGATCGGGGGTGATCAGCAAGTCGCATGACACGCCGATCCACAGGTCTTGACTATTCCTCTGACGTCGAGCAGTTGGCCACTCTCGTCTACAACTACGAGAGCTTGCGTCCTCGTCGCGCCGTCTCCCAACGGTCTGCTGGGTTAGGGTCGCCCTTGGCCGATGCGCAACCGATCGGACGGCACCGCCTGTAGGTAGGTCATCCCCCAGTCCTCTGACCATCGCGTGAGCCCTCGCCACTCGCCGTTCGACCTTCCCCAGGACGCGAGCCGTCCCGGCCACCAGCGACCGTTGTGGAAGACTTCCACCGCCTTGGGCGGATGGACCGGCCGGTAGTCGCGCCCGAGATGGTAGGTCCGCGCTGACATCGTGGGGTGCCCCTCCCTAAATCGGCAGACGGGAGAGGCACCTGAGGACGGGTCGACGCCGCCTGGTGTCGACCCTCCCCCCAAGTGCCAGCGTAAGCCCGGTTGCGAGCGTTGGCTATAACGCGTGAAACCTCAACAAACTCGACTTCATGCGCTCGGGTCGAGACAATAAAAATCCCCCAGCACCCTTGGGTGGGGTGTTGGGAGCGCGAGCTACATCCGGGCTCGCTTGTGAGACTACCTCTTCCCGCGAGAGGGCCACACAGAAGAGAAGACGAGGCCCCCGTCGGACCGTGGGGGCCTCGTGCTCGACCGGGTCTCGGCCGAGCCGCCGATGAAGAATGGATGAGTGATTCCCACCGGCTATCGGAGCGTCCCTCCGGCGTAGGAGGGAACACAGAGGTTCGCTCGCGAGTTGACGCTACGCCGAAGTGTCCCGGATAGATAGGGGGCCCGGACTTGGCTTGGGGTCGTACTTCCTGGTCTGACGACTAAGTACGCACGCGGGCGGCCGAAGGCGTCTGCAAAGGGGCACTGGTGCGGGTAACGAGTGCTCAAGTGTGCCCCCTTGTTGTGCTGCGCGGTTCCATCCCCCCGCCATGCCTCGCTAAGCACCGCTGACATCACCTTACGCCCGGCCGTGGGTCGAGCGCGAGCGCCAGGGAGGCCCTGTCGGTAGCGTGCTGCCGTGCGCCCGATCGCCCTGTCACGTTGCGCGAGGCAGCGAGCATCCTTGGTTGCTCGGTGTCATCGGTCCGGAGGTACATTGCGGCTGGACGTCTGCCCGGCGGTGACCGTTACGAGCATCGAGGTCTGTCGCGCTGCGACGTCGAGCGCCTGGCGGTCGAGGTGTGCGACTGACGACGGCATATCGACGACTCGGAGTCGTACGGGTGGTTGGACAGCGGGCCGCTTCGCTGATGGGGATCAGCCGGGCGAGGCTGACCCAGTTGGCGGAGCGCGACCTTGTGCCGTTTGTGAGACACCAGGATGGGACTCGCCTGGTCCGGCGGGCTCAGCTCAAGACCATCGGCTCAGCGAGGGCCTTCCGGTGGGGTCGTCAGGAAGCTTTGAGGCCGGCGGGTGAGGTATGACGTTGTGCAGGTTGGTGCACTAGCCTCGAAGCATCGACTCCGGCGCGATCGACGGCTCAGCCAGCCCTTCAGGCTCTAGGAGCTCCCAGGACGGCGACCTCCTTAGCCGGTCGTAACGGGCCAGCTCCGGCGTTACTTCTTTGACCAGACCGAGATCGACGAGGCGGTGGATAGCCTTGGCGACGGTATCCCGTCCGGAGATCCCGGCCAGGTCACACAGCTCCCGTTGGGACACATCGAAGGGGGTCCGACCCGAGGTCACCTGCTTCCGAAGGAACGCGAGGTATGTCGCCCACGTAGATGACCCGGATCGTCCTGGCCATGGCGTCGTCACGGCGTAGCAGAAGAGCGCCCTGGTACGGCGAGCGGGCGTCCCCTGGGCACGAGGAGGGTTCTGTCCTACCCGGCGGGTCGCCGCCGGCCAGACGGTGTTGTGCAGCCAAGCGAGCGTCCTGTGCCATCCCTCTCGCTCGACGCGCCTCGACAGTAGCCCGCTGATCCCGAACTCGGTACAGGTCACGACCGTGATGAACTCGTCGAGAGTCCAGCCGGCGTTCACGGCTCCCAGCGCGACGGAGTAGACGGCGTCGGAGATCGTGTGGTCCTTGGGAAGCACATCGCGGTTCAACCACGAGGATGACTGATCTCCGAGTGGACGCGGCGGCGAAGCGTTCGATAGGACCGCCACGGCTCATCGGCGGAGCCGGGCACCAGGAGCTCGCTGCGACCCCCGCGACGATGGCGCGATCCGGGCGGTTGGGGCTGCGCTTCGGCGAGCTCGCCGGCCTGCGAGTCGGTAGCTTCGACATGCTCAGAAGAGAACTCCGGATCACGGTCACCCTTTCCGAACTCGGTGGTCGACTCGTCGAGGGTCCCCGAAGACCGAGGCAGGCGTCCGGACCGTTCCGGTGCCCGCCTGGCTCGTGGACGATCTAGCGCCGCTGATGTTCGACAAGGATTCGGACGATCGGCTGTTCACTTCGATGAATGGCGGACCACTGCGGTCTGGCAACTGGCGGACGCGGGTCTTCGACCCCGCTATGCGCTCGTCGGGACTCGCGTCACAGGTAGCCGGCGACATGCTCCGCCCTCACGACCTTCGGCACACCTGCGCGTCCCCTTCACAGTCGGCACGGGACGCCCCCGAAGGTCCTGTCGCAGATGCTGGGGCATGCCTCCGTCTCGATCACCCTGGACCGGTATGGTCACCTGTACCCGGGCGACGTCCACCAGTATGTCGACCCGGCTCGAAGAGGTCGCGATCGCCGCACATGCGGACTATTTGCGGACCGGCGGTGCGGAGCCTCTGCGACCTGTGCAGCGTATGAGCCGCAAAAATGGCCTCTGACCTGCGGTAACAGGAACGATGGGGCGGTAGCTCAGCTGGTTAGAGCAGAGGACTCATAATCCTTGGGTCGCGGGTTCGAGTCCCGCCCGCCCTACCATCCCTTTGGGCGACCTAGGCGGGAACGTTGAGACGACGTGCAATCACCTCGACGTCGAGGAGGCCCTCCGAGACGTCCATGACAAGCTCAAAGGCGTCGTCGTGCGATATGTCGGGAGCTTGACCATTCAAGTCCAGGAAAACGACGGTCGCCAGCCAGGCCAAGCGCTTGTTGCCGTCCACCAACGCGTGGTTTCGGGCGAGCGAATGCAGCAAAGCAGCCCCCTTGAGCGCCAGCGTTGGATAGGCGTCCTGCCCGAACGCGCTCGAGCGTGGCCGACCCATCGCCGAGTCCAGCAGGCCGACGTCGCGCACAGGCCCGGCGCCGAGGGTCCGCACCATCCGGAGTGCGTCTTCCAGGTCCAGATACTCGATGTTGCTCACACCGTTCCAAGCCGGTCGAGCACATCGCCCCATTCCTCGACCAAGCGCGAGGCGCTCTCTTGGACGCGCGCAGCGTGGGCGTTCCGCTCGTACCGGTCCAGCACTGCCCGCCGGATGATCTCTTGCCTAGAGGCCCCTTCGGCCTCCGCCAACGCCGTGAGTGCCTGGTCGAGCTCCTCATCCGTACGCAACGTCATCGCCATGCCCTGATGGTATCATTGTGGTACCAGAAGCCTGAACCGGGTTCTGGCGAACAGCAAGGGATTCGACCCCGAAAGGGGCTCTTCACAGTTGAGGGTGTAGTTGGGGTCTGAAGCCGCCGGTCTCGAAGCAGTGGCGGGCGTGCGCGTCAATCCGGCTCTTCACGATCGCACCCTCGTGCACCGTGCAAGAGCTGGTTACCTGAGCAGGGGCGCGAGATAACCGCCCTCGGCGTCGAGTAGGTCCGTGAGCAGGCGGCACGGGCGCCAGTCCTCGACCCGTTCTTCGGCGCTGTCATGGGCGAGCCAGATGTCAAGGTCGCGGAGTTGGTCGAGAGCCGCGGCGCCGTGGATAAGCGCGCGACCATGCATCGGATCCATGTGACGAGCGGCGATCTCCAGCGCGGCTGCGCCTGCTTCTGAATCAACGTGCTGGCCGTCCTCGGATACGCGGGCCTCACATACCAGTCGGCATAGGTCGATCTCGACCGGACCGCGCACGGCGAACTCAAAGTCCAGCAGGGCGATGACCTCGCCGTCCCATAGGGCGTTCATCAAGGCGAGGTCGCCGTGGTTGACAGCCTGCTCGACCAGGGGCGCAGCCCGGAAGTAGCCCTCGATGACTTCGTGGAGCCGCGACTTCTGGGCACTGGACAGTCCTAGCGCAACGTCGGCGCGTCCAGCTGCGGCGGTGGCATCGCCGAGCGTGGCCGGTACGAAACCCCCGTGCGATGCGACATGCGCCCTGAGAGACGGGCTCGCGTCGTGCACGACATGGGCCCGAGCCCACAGCTGACGAACCGCCTGTTGCTGCTCCGCAGGTGTCAGCGTCGGCCATGCCTCGTGCAGGTTCTGGCCGTGAACCTCAGCGGTCACGATCCAGCCGTGGCCTTCGGCAGTGCCCTCCCCGAGGATCTCAGGATGCCCAACCTCTCTTGGTAGAGCACGCACGAGCCCGGCCTCGCGAGCCATATCGACGGGCATATGCGCGATCCGCACGGCGATGCCCCCACCGACCCACGTCGCGTTCGAGTACCCGTTTGCTCGCCGCATCCGCGTGAGTTCGCCGCCGTAGTGGGCTGCCACTTCGGCAGCCAACTCTCGGACGAAGGCGGCGTCGGACGGGTCGCGATACTGGTCGAGCGGATGGGTGTCCGCGCTGGGCTCTGGCGTCATGGGAGCATCTTCCGGCTCTTCAAAGTTGAGGTGGCATATCCCGGTCGTGGTCAGACGGCGCGTCGGTGAGCGATAGAGGTCGACGTCTTCCAAGGATGGAGGTTCCTACGCCGTCCATCTGAAAGACCTCGACGTGTCCGACGCTACCGTTGGCACGAGTCCCGATGCAGGTCTCGCGCGCCCTGACCTGTCCACCTTCTGTCGACTCGACGAGCTCGGCCTCATCGTCACCGGGCAACGACTCGAGCCCGGACGTGCTGTGATCGCCTGCCGGGTCGTCGAACCGGACCACTGGTGCCGCCGCTGCGGTTGCGAAGGTGCACCTCGTGACAGCGTGGTCCGGCGGCTGGCCCACGAGCCGCTCGGGTGGCGGCCAACGACTCTGGAGGTCAGGGTCTGTCGCTACCGGTGCATCGGCTGCGGTCACGTGTGGCGCCAGGACACCACCAAGGCGGCCGAACCTCGAGCGAAGTTGTCGCGCCGCGGGCTGCGGTGGGCGCTGGAGGGCATCGTGGTCCAGCACTTGACGGTGGCCCGGGTCGCCGAAGGCCTCGAGGTCGCCTGGAACACCGCCAACGACGCGGTCTTGGCCGAGGGCAAGCGGGTGCTGATCGACGACGAGCACCGGTTCGACGGCGTCCGCGGGGTTGGGGTGGACGAGCATGTGTGGCGGCACACTCGACGCGGCGACAAGTACGTGACTGTGATCATCGACCTGACCGCCATCCGCGACGGCACCGGACCGGCCAGGCTGCTGGACATGGTCGAAGGCCGCTCCAAGCAGGCGTTCAAGACGTGGCTCGCCGACCGCGACCAGGCGTGGCGCGACGGCGTGGAGGTCGTTGCCATGGATGGGTTCATCGGCTTCAAGACCGCCGCCGCCGAGGAGCCGCACGACGCGGTCGCGGTGATGGACCCCTTCCACGTCGTCCGCCTGGCCGGCGACGCCCTCGACCGCTGCCGACGACGAGTCCAGCAGGACACCTGCGGGCACCGGGGCATGAAGGGCGACCCGCTCAACGCTGCTCGACGCACGCTGCACACCGGCGCCGGGCTGCTCACCGACAAGCAAACCGCCCGTCTGCGGACGTTGTTCGCCGACGACGCCCACGTCGAGGTCGAAGCCACGTGGGGCATCTACCAGCGGATGATCGCCGCCTACCGCGAGCCCGACCAGCGCCGTGGTCGCGAGCAAATGGTCCGGCTCATCGACTCGATCAGCCACGCAGTCCCGAAGGCGCTGACCGAGGTCATCACGCTCGGTCGCACGTTGACCAAGCGAGCCGCGGACGTGCTGGCCTACTTCGACCGACCCGGAACCTCCAACAGCCCCACCGAAGCGATCAACGGCCGCCTCGAACACCTCCGCGGCTCCGCCCTCGGATTCCGCAACCTCACCAACTACATCGCCAGATCGCTGCTCGAGACCGGCGGGTTCAGACCGCAACTACACCGTCGATCGTGAAGAGCCCCCAAAGGTCGCCAGTCCACGCGGTCGAGGCTAGGTCGCATAGGGGTTGAGAGGTTCAGTCCTCATAATCATTTGGGTCGCGCACTGGCGATGCCTCCCCCAAACCACGTTGTTGCCAACCAGGCCCGCGGGTGGAGCACTCCACGATGTCAGCGGGTTGGGGCTGGTAGGTCACTGAGCTAGGAACGAGATTCCGTCGAACGAGGTCCAGTCGAGCCCACCTTCCGGAGGAGTCACGATCTCAACCTGTCCAGCAGGGGTGACATCGACGCGGATGTGCAGGTAGTCACCTGCACCGACGCTCAGAGTGGTGAACAGCACCTCGTTGGCGGGGCGGAAACCTACCGGCAGCGTGAAGACGAATTGATTTCCGAGAAAGGTGCCGCTTGAGCAGAAGGCGGGGTTCTGCGAGTTCTTCACACATGCGAGGCCGGTGAGGTGGACGATGCCTGCCGAGTCCTTGTAGAAGGAGGTGTTCTGGTACGGCGGTTCGTCGTAGGGCTTCCAAAGATTCTGATACGCGGGCTCGCCTGCTGCGCCGACTACATGCACCTTGGGCTTGACGTTGCTCGCCCACGTCAGCTTCTTCGACCCGGTCGCACAGGTCGCGGTGGCGTTGACCATCTTCACCGCGCCGGTCGTCGTGTTGTAGCAGGACGTGATGACGCCCTTGCCGTTAGGCTCGGTGATCGACGTGATGGCGGCATAGGACGCCCCAGCGGCACTCGCACCCCCGACCAGAGCGACAGTGGTTGCCAGCACAATGATTCGATACCGCATGTCCCCTCCCAGGGCTCAGAGTTGCCAAGCAACGCTACTCGGGACCACCGGTGCAGAACGCCGTTTGTGCGGGTCGCGCCGGTCTGGATCCTCGCCTCGATGTGTGAAGGGAACGAGAACCATCCTCAGGTCGCCGACCGCTGTCCTCACGGCGTCAGCAAGCCGAGGCTCTCAACACGTCGGTCATCAGGATGTCGACCGTGGTGGTCGTGACATCCGATGCGACCCTGGCTGCGATGTCAGCGTGGCCTGTGGCTCGCGGTGACTGCACGCTGATCCACAAAGTCGTTCATCTCGTCGCCTGAGGCCGCACTTCCTGACGAATCACGGCAGGGCATCGTGGAACTCATAATCCTTGGGTCGCGGCACGGCGCGCGTCGACGGTCTGGTGCTGGTCGACCCGAGTCTCGGGTGGAGGGCCGCCATGGCACCCGCCCAAGCCGCCTCCGTCGATCGATCCCGGCTCCCGGTCGCGGTGCTCGGCTTCGGCATCGGTGGCCGGTGCACTCCCGAGGCCGCAACCACGAGCAGTTCGCCCGTGCCCTCCCGTCGGCAAAGCATGTGGTGGTGGACGACTGCGGTCACGCTGACGTGCTCGACGGGATCGTCGCCCGCGCCGGGCGGGCGGCGTGCGGGCACGTCCTCGACCGGGCGACGGCGATGACCATCGCCCGCGACGCGCTTTTCGCGGCCCTCGCCAGCATGGGTGCGCTCGGCTGACGACCGCGCCGGGCTCACGCGGTGGGTGACGCTCAGGATCTGGGCACCCGGCGGCCGTTGCGGATTCGAGTCCCGCCCGCCATGCGTACGCAGCTCCGCGAATTCGAAGAGACAGTCATGCGCCATGTTGGCGACCCACGGGCCTACGCCGCTGATCCGCTCGACGTTGTAGCGCAGCACATAGCCGCCCTGGGTCTTCGGCGCTGGGAAATCGAAGTCAGGAGCCACGTACACCCTCCCCAACCGGTCGAGGAGGTCCCAGGCACCGCCCTCCTGGATGCTCGCCCGGGCAGTCAAGACGGCATGTTCGGCAAGGAAGATGCCAGGAGCCCGGGGGGCGTCGAACGAGAGCACGACGCGCGGGTCACGCCGTACGTTGCGCACCTTCTTGCTGAGGTTCAGGTGGCCGCTCAAAATGTCGTCACCATCGAGACCGATCCAGATCGCGGTGACCTGAGGGGTCCCGTCCGGGTTGATCGTGGCGAGGTGTGCCAACGGTCCGCTGTCGATGAGCTCTCGCAACTGGGGTGGTAGTTCCGGCATGCGGTGATCGTACGGCGGCCAGCTGGCGTCTCACCAGTCCTCGAGGTGCCCGAGACGCATCGGACCTTGCCGGCGTCGACAGAGTGCCGCGACGCGAATCGCCTGTCAGCGCAGCGAGACGCCGGCTGCGGCCCACCTGAACAGTGCCACAGCCGGCGTCACGATGACTAGCTCAGGTAGCCCTTCAACGCGGCGTCGAGGGTGCCGATCTGCGACCACGGCACCGTGGTCCACTGGGACTCGTCACCGTCGCTGTTCTGGTAGACGAAGATGCCCTTGGTGTAGGCGCCACCGTCAGTCGAGCCCCACGAGACGGTGTAGTTGTTGGTGCACGCCTTGTAGTTCTTGTCGATGGTCGCGAAGACGACGTACTGCGACCCCGGCGTCACCGTCGCGCCGCTGAACGTGAACGACACCGGGTGCCAGTTCGCGTCGGGGAGATCGATCTTCTTGGCCCGGGTCTCTGCGATTGCGGAGCCGGTCGCCATAGTGCCGTCCCAGGCATAGATCTCTCCGCGAGCCCTCATGGAGCCGGTCAAGCCACCGTCGTTCATGTAGAACGTGACCTTCTGAATTTCCGTCTTGCCTTTCGGGACCGTAATGGTCTCGCCATAGTTCGAGGTCTCGGGGCAGCCGAAGGGGAGGATGGAGGTGCTGCCGTCCCAGGACTTGAAGGTGTTGATGGTCGGTCGCTGGGCGAGGGCGTCGCTCGACGGTGATGCTGACGCGGCTGCGGGCATGAAGACGGCAAGCCCGAGGGCTACCGCCCCGCCAGCAACTGCGGACTTGCGAAGGAGGGAGGGGGAGGATGGAAAGAGGCGCACGGCCACTCCTTGTGTTGGATCAGTGCGACTGAGGTGTCGCGTTGGCAAAGCATTTTCTAGCAGCGCTGGCAGTCCCCGGGCAATAGTCAATCCGGCCATCTCTGGTGGCGCCGTCCACGTCACCTGTCTCCCGCGCCAGCGAGGCCTCGTCGCGGGCGGCTCAGTCACACACCCCTTCCAACGGAATGACACTCGGAGGATCGTCGGCGCGCGCTCGGGGACGACCGTTGACTTGCCACACAGGGATCTGGGCTGACACGGGCCAAGGGTCTCAAAGGTGGGACGGCTGCGTTGCCGTAGCGCTCACCCTTCGGTCGGGTGATCATGGGCGAGTCGCCAGCTCGACAGGACGGCCTCGAAAGCCGCCGCATCAATGCACGCTTCCGCCCGGACGTCAGCTCGAGGCGCCTGCGGGTGGTGACGGTGCACCGGGCTATGGCGCGTCGTACCGAAAGTCTCGGATCGTCGTACCGAAAGTCTCGGATCGTCTACCGAAAGTCTCGGATCGTCGTACCGAAAGTCTCGGATCGTCGTACCGAAACTCTCGGATCGTCGTACCGAAAGTCTCGGATCGTCGTACCGAAACTCTCGGATCGTCATACCGAAAGTCTCGGATCGTCGTACCGAAAGTCTCGGATCGTCGTACCGAAAGTCTCGGATCGTCGTACCGAAACTCTCGGATCGTCGTACCGAAACTCTCGGATCGTCATCCTGGGTAAGGGTGGCGGTGGGGCATACTTCACGGGATCGGGAGAGCCGGCGTGGTGCAGGGGCCAGGTGGAGGAGGCGGGTGACCGCATGAGTGAGCGGAGCGCCCCCGGTCGTCCGGAGCCGCTGGTCCTCCTCATCGGGGGCCCTGCGGGGGCCGGCAAGACGACACTCGCGAGAGGTTGGGCGGCGCGGCAGGCTCGTGCCGCTGTCGTCGAGCTCGACACCGTGCGCAGCTTCATCCTGGGTGGCGGGGTCGACCCGCAGATCATCAGCGATGAGCAGGAACGGCAGTACCGCGTCAGTGTTCGGGCGTGCGGGGCCCTCGCACGATCGCTGTACGACGACGGCTATTCGGTCGCGTTGGAGGAGGTCTTCGTCCGGCACACCTTCGAGTCCCTCTGGCTGCCTCTGCTCGCCGGGCTCCGCTGGAAGATCCTCGTCGTGAGACCGACGCTCGAAACCACGCTGGCCCGCTCTCGGCAGCGGACCAAGCGCGTCCTCGAGAAACACACGGCCGAACATCACACCCTGACCGCTGACTGGCCCCCGGACCATCAGCTCGACACCTCGGGGCAGAGTGAGGCGGTGAGCCTTTCTCGGTTGGAGGAGGCGCTTGCCGACCTCCGGTTCGGCCTCTAGGAGACTGCTGAACAAGGCTTGTTTCGGGGGGTTGTCAGCTGATGCTCGCTCGGCTGGGGACTTGTCACGTGTCGTGGCGTGGTTGTGACTGCCTCGTTCGGTGTGCGCGAGGTGGCCGATGGTCGACCGCGTAGGGCGTCCTGGGGCCTGGCAGGCCCTCGGATGCTGGCTTGTGGTGGCTGCTGTTGGACTCAGGCCAGGGCCCAGGCCCCGTGCTGTCGGATGAGGCCGAGGTTCAGCAGTCGGCGCAGGTTCAGGGCTGCGGTGCGGTTGTGGAGCCAGGCGTTGTTTTTGGTGACGCCGCGGTAGCGGACCTTGCGGTTCCCGCCGGCGACCAGCCAGGCGATCGAGCGCTCGACCATCGGCCGGTGTTGGCGGTAGGCGGCTTGCCAGGCAGGGTCTTTCGCGCGTTTGCGGTGGTCACGCAGCAGCCCATGGTGCTGGTGCAGGTTCAGCATCCGGCCGGACTTGGCGGTCGTGCACAGCGCCCGGAGCGGGCACTCTCGACAGCCTGCCCCGAAGGTCACTTTTCGGGTCTTGGTGATCGGGCGGGTCAAGCCGTTGGGGCAGGTCGCGGTCCCGGCTTGCTCATCGATGGTGAAGTCGTCCAGGGTGAACCCGCCCGGAACGGTCGCCTTGAGCGGTCCCGGCTTGACCAGGGGGACGTGCCCGGCTCCGATGATCGCCTCGAGTGCGTCACCGGTGCCGTAGGCGCTGTCACCCAGCACGTCGGCGACCTCGTCCTGGTCGAGCTCGGCCAGGGTGGTGTCGTGGTCGAGGAGCCGGATCCCGGTCGTGCCGTCCGCAGCCGCCACGCCTGATGCCTTGGTGAACTCACACCCGGTCGTGATCCCCGTCTCGGGCTCGACCGCGAGGTGAGCCTTGAACCCGTCCTGGCGGCGATGCACGGTCTTATGGGCGTGCCGCGCCTCGGGGTCCACGATGCTGATCACCCGGTCCGGGGCGACGCTGCGGGCGATCTGCCAGCGCCCGTCGGTGCCGTCGGACCCGGGCGCCGGCTCGACGTCTTGGCCCGCGATCAGCGCCAGCAACGCGACCGCCTCGGCCGCAGGCCCGTCGAGACTCCAGGTGCTGAGGACCTCGAGCAGCGCGAGAGCGTCGCGGACCAACGCATCGACCAAGACCGCGCGGGCTTCGCTGTCGTCCCAAGCGATCTGCGGCTTACCCGGATTGTCATAGTCGTGCGCACTGCACCTTTCGGTCACCACCTCAGCAGCACCGGGGACCTCGCGACGGACCTTGCGGATCACCGCGATCAGCTGCGTCACGGTGTCTTGGGTCGCGACCGCATCATCAAGGATGGTCGAGTCCAGTGCCCGCCGGTTCCTGCCATTGAGGACCCCGGTCTCCGCGACCACCGCCTTCACCGCGTCGAAGATCCGGTTCGGCGCTGCGCTCGCCGCGAGGCGCTTGCGCCAATACGTCAACGTCGACGGGTCGAACCCGCCATGCCCGATCGGCAGACCACACGCGACCTTCCACCGCAGATCAGTCCGTAACGCGGCCATCGCTTCACGGTCCGACAGCCCATGCAACGCCTGCAAGACCAAGATCGACGCGGCAATGTCGACCGGTACCGAGGGACGACCACGACCCGAAGGGAACAGGTCCGCGAACATCGCCCCCGCGAACAGCACCCGGCGATGCTCGGCCAACAACCAGAACACGCTGCCCTCATCGACCAAATGACCAGCAACCGACTCGGCATCCAACAACTCACGCTCATCAAGCGGACGACCCTGCATACCCAATCATCTCGAACCCAAGGAACTCAGACCCGAACGACGCGCATTGTTCAGCAGACTCCTAGCGGGCAGGGTCGAGTCGAGCGGCCATGAGGTCCGTCCTCGCCGGGTGCTCACTGCTCACGTTCGAAGTCCCAGACGATCAGCGCTGGGTCGTCCCGCTTCGCCGCGTTGGCAGCCTCCGGCACCAGCCGTGCGTCGCGGCGGCCAACCCCGTTGACATGGCGACCCCTAACGGTTAACCATAGATCCACTAACCGTTAGGGGTGGTCGCACGTGCAACAGGAGTTCATCCTCGCGATGCTCTCGAAGGAGCCGTCCCACGGCTACGAGCTCTGGGCTCGTCTGCAGGAGGCCCTTGGTCCGTTGGCCGACGGCGTCAGCGCCGGACAGGTCTACGTCACTCTCGGTCGCCTGGAGAAGTCGGAGCTCGTGGTCTCCAAGCGTGCAGCTGGAGTGGCGGACCGACCCGACCGCAAGGTCTACGAGCTGACACCGCCCGGCCGACACCGCGTCGAAACGTGGCTGAGCGAGGTGGAGTGGCCCAGACCTGACCTCACCGAGTTCCACCTCAAGCTGGTGGCGGCCGCGGCGGCGCGTCTTGCCGATCCGGTCACCATCGTCGACAGCCAACGACGGGAGCTACTGCGGAGGCTGCGCGATGCGCAGCGTGCTGCCATGGCAGAGCCCGACGGCTCGAACGCTTCCCTCCTGCTAGAGGGCATCGTGCTCCGGCTGCGGGCCGACCTCCGTTGGCTGGAGGCCTGTGAGCGCAACTGGGCGGTGACGCCATGACCGCCGCCCCGACCACGGCCCGCGTGGTCCTCGAGTGTCGACGCCTCAGCAAGCACTACGGGAAGGACGAGGGACTGGTCCGTGCCGTCGACGAGTTCGACCTGAGCGTGCGGGCCGGCGAGAACGTCGCGGTAACCGGTCCCAGCGGCTGCGGGAAGTCGACGTTGCTTCATCTTCTCGGAGGTCTCGACACACCTTCCGATGGCGAAGTCTGGCTCGATGAACGGCGGGTCGACCGGATGTCGGAACGGGCGAAGGCACGGCTTCGCCGCGACCAGCTCGGTTTCGTCTTCCAGGCCTTCCACCTGATGGACGAGCTCACTGCCGTGGAGAACGTGGAGCTTCCGGCCCTCCTGGCTGGACACGCCGTACGCCGGGCACGTCGCCGGGCGACTGAGCTGCTCGACCAGGTCGGCCTGGCGGATCGGGCGGCGCACCTGCCGTCCGCCCTCTCCGGAGGGCAACGGCAGCGCGTCGCGATCGCCCGGGCGCTGAGCAACGAGCCTTCGGTCGTGCTCGCCGACGAGCCGACGGGCAACCTCGACAGCGCCGCAACGTTGGAGGTGCTGCGGCTGTTCGACCGTCTCCACGAGGCCGGGCAGACCCTGGTGATCGTCACCCACGACCCGCGCATCGCGGCGACTGCGGACCGGATCATCTCCATGCGAGATGGCTGCCGCGTCGACGAGACGACGCTCTCGTCCGGGTCGGGTGACCTCAGCGTGCTGGCCGGGCTGGAGGGCTGACCGGATGAGTCGACTCGTTCTGGTGCTTCGGCTGGCGCGCCGCGACCTCCGCCGGCGCTCCCTTGAGACCACCCTGCTCCTGGTCGCGGTCGCCGTCGCGACGACCACGCTGACCGTCGGGCTCGTGCTCCACGGCGAGGCAGCAGCGCCGTATGCCGTGACCCGAGCGGCCACCGCAGGACCGGACGTGGTGGCTCAGTACTTCCCGCCACCACGAACGTCAGTCACCGCCGCCCAACGCCAGCAGCTGGTGTCGCTCGTCCGCCAACCAGGCGTCACTGGACATAGCGGTCCCTTCCCCGTCACCTGGACTCCCCTTCGCTTCGGGAACCTCAGCGGTGGCGCCGAGGTCGAGGGCCGCGACCGAGCCGAGTCTCCCGTGGATCGACCCAAGCTGTTGAGTGGCGGCTGGGTGCGCCCCCATGGAGCTGTCGTCGAGCGAAGCTTCGCCGATGCGCTCGGAGTGGGGGTGGGTGACACCATCCGCCTCAGTGGCCGCCCGTTCCGTGTCGTCGGTACGGCGGTCACGGCAGCGTTTCCGTCATACCCGCAGCTGTGCACCCTCGGCTGCATCCTCTCGACACCGGCACTGTCATCCGTTCAGCCAGGACTCGTCTGGTTGACCCGTCACGAGACCCGCGCACTGGCGACGACGACAGAGCCGCTGACCTACTTCGAGAACCTCGCGCTCGCCGATCCTCACCAGGCGCCGGCGTTCGTCGCCCGCCACGGCACCGCGCGGCTCGTGGGGGCCCCAGCCTTGCTGGCATGGCAGGACATCAGGGCGCGCCATGCCGAGCTGCTGCGCAACGAGCAGGCCATCCTGCTGCTCGGAAGCTCACTCCTCGGCATTCTCGCGATCGCCACGGTGGCGGTCCTGGTCGGTGGCCGGATGACGGGCGAGCTGCGTCGGGTGGGGACCCTCAAGGCAGTCGGGGGCAGTCCCGGCTTCGTCGCCGCCGTGCTGCTGGCCGAATACCTGGCAGTCGCGTTGCTCGCCGCCGGAGCCGGCCTGCTGCTGGGACGCGTGCTCGCACCGGTGCTGACCACACCGAGCGCAGGTCTGCTGGGAGGAGCAGGCTCACCACCCCTCACCCTGTCCGCCGCCGCGACCGTCGTGGCTGTTGCGGTGGCGATCACGGTGCTCGCGACCCTTGTGCCCGCCTGGCGGGCCGCGCGTACCAGCACGGTCCGCGCGCTCGCCGACGCTGCGAGAACCCCTCGGCGTGGAAAGGCTCTCATCGCTCTGTCGGCGCACCTGCCAGCGCCCCTCCTGGTCGGGCTGCGGATCGCCGCCCGCCGGCCCCGGCGAACCATCCTGGGTGCCTGCACCATCGCCATCGCTATCTGCGGGATGGTCGTCGTGATGTGCGCCCAGACCAAGCTTGACAACGAGGGACCGGGCCGCTCGTCGCAGCTGATCGACCCGAACGCGCAGCGCCTCGGCCAGGTGATGCTGGCGGTGACGATCCTGCTGTGCGTCATGGCGGTCGTGAACCTCGTGTTCATCGCGACGGCCACCGCGCTCGACGCACAGACCTCCCTTGCGGTCACTCGGGCGCTCGGCGCAACCCCGGCTGCCACCACCGGAGCGCTCGCGACCGCGCAGGCACTGCCCGCGGCGGCCGGTGTTGTCCTTGGCATTCCTGCCGGGTTGGCATTGTTCGCAGCTCTCGACCACGGTGGCCAACCCGCGATGCCACCCGTGTGGTGGCTGGTCAGTCTTGGCTGTCTGGCCGTGGTTGTCACGGCAGCCCTGACAGGGATTCCCGCACGGCTCGGCTCGCGCCGTCCCATCGCCGAGATCCTGAGCGCCGAGTCCGGCTGAGGTCGAGTCTCCGTGGTAGTGGGCAATCGCGTGCAACATCGGGGCGTCGCGTCGTCCGATCCGGGGCCGTCGGCGACGAGTCCTCACGGACCGCGACGGAAAGTCGCGCCATAAAGGCAAAATCTCGGGAATGACCCAGAAGGGCTATACCTGGCCGAACCAAGCAACCCTAATCTGGTCTCGACCTGCCATGGGTGTGCAGGTCAGTGTCTCTTAGTTAGAGATGCGAAACACTTATCGAGAGGGGTCTCGTATGCATGCAAGACTTCTGCCCGCCGTTGGTGTGAGTGCTCTTGCTCTCGTTGCCGCGGCCGCGTTCGCTCCCACGGCGAATGCCAGCAGCACGCACGTCTCGCCCAGCCATCACGGTACGGCCACGCCGATACAGGGTGCGGCAGTCAGGCCAACGTGTTTCTCCAACTTGGAGGGTGACACCGGAGACGCCCTCACGTCACAGAACTTCGAGTCCGACTTCGATGTGTA
Organism: uncultured Actinomycetota bacterium; assembly: GCA_963820035.1. Classification (GTDB taxonomy): domain Bacteria; phylum Actinomycetota; class Actinomycetes; order Propionibacteriales; family Nocardioidaceae; genus JAWWPG01. The sequence continues at coordinate 70,199 of CAWFYK010000004.1, forward strand.
CGACGCAATGGGAGCCGACAACTTCACCTTGCGGAACAAGTGCAACGCGTCGTCGATCGTGGTGGTCGGTCAGTACTACAACGGGATCGGCCCCGCAGATTCCGAGAACGTCACGTTCTACGCCAATGACCATGGAGCTCCCGGAGACGTGATCTCAGCGCAGACAGTCGCGGGCGTCGACAACGGCCTTGGCTCGTTCACGATCCCGCTTGACCCGATCCACCTGGCTCCCGGTCGCTACTGGGTGTCGGTCCAGGTGAACATGGACCTTACTGTCGGCGGTCAGTGGGGCTGGGAGAACACGGCCAACCAGGCCGGCAAGCCTGCGCTCTGGCAGAACCCCGGCGATGGTTTCGGCACGGGATGCACCACCTGGAGCAATCTGGAGACCTGCCTCGGTGCCCCCGGACCGGACTTGATGTTCGCGGTCTACCGGTAGTCACCTCACCCCCGATCTGACTCGGGTTTGAAACGCCGAGATGAGGGGCGGCGGATCCACGCCGTCCCTCATCCGGATGTCGGGGAATTGCGCCGCTCTCTCGTCAACCGAAGCTCCTCGAGTTCTTGCACCGTCATATCCAGGACGTATCACAATCCAGCCTCAACCCTCTTCTCCATCAGGCGCGGCCGCTCTGAGCGCGGCGCGCACGACGCGAGGAGCGGACATGGACAGGGTTGCCTTGGCGCGCCACATCATCGACTTCGGGCTGACGCCGGCAGACGTCGAGCTCGGTGACCCTCCCGGTCTTCAGACAGCAGAGCCCGATGCCCTGCTGCAGTCGGCGCCCGAGGTGCTCACGCTGCTCCAGACCCAGCACGACCTGCACGACCTGTTCCCCGCCGGGCTCGCACCCGAACCGGCGCTCCTCGACCCGGCCCCTGCCTCCGACGCGCCGCTTCCGCGCGCCGACTATCTGGTCGTCACCTGGACTGTCGCCGAGCTGTCTGCGCTCGCCGACGTCCTCACTCCCGGGATCTCGCGCACCAGCTGGCATCCATACGACCGTAACTTCGCCACCGATTACCTACCCAAGATCCGCTCGGGGGCCCCGGCCCGTGCCGCCCAGCGGCTGGCCAGCTACTGTCCGACGCGCGTCGGGGACAAGTCCGTGCTGTGCGTCAAGTCCGAGCTCCACCTCAACCAGGACGGCATCAGCACTGGCCAGGGTCTCGCTACGATGCCGGTCGCCGACCTGTTCAAGCAGATGATCGAGGAAGTGCAGCCGACGCTGGTGATCACCACGGGGACCGCCGGGGCGACGTACGCCGACCACGCCCTGGGCGACGTGATGATCACCCGAGCCGCCAAGTTCCGGCTCCGGCGGGAGTTCCGCAACGAGCCCTTCGCGGACAGCCTCTATAGGAGCGACTTCACCGTCCCGACGGACATGTTCGATGCCGCGGACGCGCTGTTGGCCGCCCACGCCGACAGGCTCACGGAGCCCAACTTCGCCGCCCCCACAACCCGCTACCACCTGCCGGGCGAGAGCCAGGTGCTGCCCGGCCGGGCCAACCACCCGCAGCTCAAGCTCGACGGCCGGGACTTCCCGGCCTTCCATCCCATCCTCACCACCGACTACTTCGAGTTCGGGACGTCGACAAACGACCTTGCCCGGGCTGGTTGCGGTGTCGAGATGGGCGACGCCGCCTTGGGCATGGTGTGCGATGAGCTGGGCGCCGATGCGCCGCGCTGGCTGGTGGTGCGCAACGCGAGCGACCCTCAGATCAACGGAAGCCTGCCTACCTCCCCCGACGTCCAGGCCATGTGGGCGGTCTGGTTCTACGACACCTACGGCTACTGGACGACCGTGTCCTCCGCGATCGCGACCTGGGCGGTCATCGCCGGCGACTGAGAGATCGCCTGTTACGTTCGCGACTGTACGTTCGAAGGTAGGGAACTCGGAAGGAGACCGGCGATGACCGAAGAACCAGGCGTGTTTCCCACCGGAGACGAGGCCGACGAGCTCGAACAGCGCCACGAGGTCGCTGACGGCGAGCCTGACGACGGCCAGGAGGCGGGCCCCGCCCCCTCGTGGGATGCGGACGAGGCGGACGTCGCCGAGCAGGCACGCGTCGTACCGGCGGACGACGACGAGGACTCCTCCCCCGACGGCCCGTGACGCCGACACCCCTCGCAGGCGAGCCGACAGCGAGCCAGGTCTGCGTCGGGATCTCCGGCTGGACCTACCCCGGCTGGCGGGGCGACTTCTACCCCACGGGTCTGCCGCACCGCGCCGAGCTCTCCTACGCCGCCGAACGGCTCAGCTCCATCGAGATCAACGGGTCCTTCTACTCCCTGCAGCGCCCGTCCAGCTACCAGAAGTGGCACGGCGAGACCCCTGACGACTTCACCTTCGCCGTCAAGGGTGGCCGGTTCATCACGCATATGAAACGGCTCCTGGACGTCGAGCAGCCGCTGGCGAACTTCTTCGCGTCAGGCGTGCTGGCCCTGGGCGCCAAGCTCGGACCGGTCCTGTGGCAGCTGCCTCCCACGCTCACCTTCGACGAGGCGAGACTCAGCGGGTTCCTGTCCCTCCTTCCACGGACCACCTCGGCCGCGGCAGAGCTTGCCGCCACCCACGACGACCGGTTGACCGACGACCAGGCGTTCACCGCCGTGTTGGTCGACAAACCGCTTCGGCACGCCGTCGAGGTCCGCCACGCGAGCCTGGCGACGCCACAAGCCGTCTCGCTGCTACGCGAGCACGACGTGGCGCTCGTCGCTGCAGACACGGCGGGCCGCTGGCCAGCCGTCGCGGAGCCGACGTCGGACTTCATGTACGTCCGGCTGCATGGGGCGGACGAGCTGTATGTGAGCGGCTATACCGACGACGCACTTGACCGCTGGGCCGACAAGGTACGACGCTGGCGCGGGTCGGGGCTCGACGTCTTCGTCTACTTCGACAACGACGCCAAGGTCCGAGCGCCCTACGACGCGCAGGCTCTCATCCGCCGGCTGGCCGACAACCCTGCCTGAAGCGGGTGCCAAAGCCGCGAGGCAGGGCACCAGGAAGCCCCGAAGGTTGGCGACTGCCAACACGCAGCTGCAAAGTGGAACGATCCGGGGCTCAGATCGCGATGTGAGCCCCGGATCGTTCCACTTTGCGTCCAGTCAGGTGGCGTGGCGGAAGACGAACATCAGCAACCGGTCATACGCCTTGTCGGGAAGGATCCGGCGTGCCATCAGGAGCGGTCGGGCGCCTGCTCCGACGACATAGCGGGTCCGCGGCCGTTTCGCGGTGACGGCCCTGGCGACGGCATCGGCAACCACCTCGGGCGGTGAACCGACGCGATCGGAGCGCAGGATCCTGGCCCGCTCCCGAGCCTGGCCGGCATACGCCGTGTCGCCGGAGAACTCGAGCACGCTCTCGGCCGCGATGCCACCCCATTCCGTCTTGATGGCGCCAGGCTCGATGACGACGACCCGGATCCCGAAGGGGGCCACCTCGAGACGCAGCGAGTCGCTCAGCCCCTCGACAGCGAACTTCGTCGCGTGATACCAGGTGCCGAGCGGCTCGTAGAGCTTCCCACCCATCGATGACATGTTGACGATGGTGCCGCCGCGTTGCGCCCGCATGTGGGGCAGCACGAGCTGGGTGAGCCGCGCCAGACCGAGCAGGTTGACGTCGACCTGTCGGCGCGCCTCGTCCATCGACACGTCTTCGAGCGCCCCGTATGACCCGTAGCCGGCGTTGTTGACCAGGACGTCGATCCGGGACTCATCAGCCATCACCCGCTCGACGAGGCTCGTGAGAGAGGCGTCGTCCGTGACGTCGGCGGCGACAGTGCGGATGTCGTCCCCGGCTAGGGAGGTCATCCGCTCGACCCGGCGGGCCGCTGCATAGACGATGAAACCCTCCCGGGCCAGCCGACGGGCGGTCGCCTCCCCGATGCCCGAGGACGCGCCGGTGACGACGGCCACGTTGGTGGTCACGGGATGTTGCTCCTCTCCATGGGTGTCTGCTGGTGACGACGGTAGCGGTGCACCGGAAGCGAGCCCGACCCAACCCCACGTGGCGTCCAGCGCACCCGCCGGGGAGACTTGGGCCATGACCGACACTGATGGCGCCACCATGCGCACACGCACCCTCGGGACAGCAGCACACGGCAGCGACCTCCAGGTCTCCGCGATGGGCCTGGGCTGCATGGGGATGTCCGAGTTCTACGGCACTCCCGACGAGTCGGAGGCGGTCCGGACGATCCACCGCGCACTCGAGCTCGGCGTGACCCTGCTCGACACGGCCGACATGTACGGCCCCTACACCAACGAGGAGCTGGTCGGCCGCGCGATCAGGGGACGTCGCGACCACGTGGTGGTGGCCACCAAGTTCGGCAACGTGCGCGATCCCGACGACGCGAGGAAGCGCCGCATCGACGGCAGCCCCGACTACGTCCGCGCCGCATGTGACGCCAGCCTCGCCCGACTCGGGATCGACCACATCGACCTCTACTTCCAGCACCGGGTCGACAAGACGGTGCCGATCGAGGAGACGGTCGGTGCGATGGCCGAGCTCGTCGAGGCCGGCAAGGTACGCCGGCTGGGGCTGTCCGAGGCGTCCGAGGTCACCATCCGGCGAGCGCACGCGACGCACCCCATCACGGCGCTGCAGTCCGAGTACTCGCTGTGGACCCGGCACCTGGAGGACCAGATCCTCCCGACGCTGCGGGAGCTCGGGATCGGGCTGGTGCCCTACTCCCCCCTCGGCCGTGGCTTCCTGACCGGGACGATCTCCTCGACCGAGAGCTTCGACGACGACGACTTCCGCCGGAACAACCCCCGCTTCCAAGGTGCCGCCTTCGACCGGAACCTCACGTTGGTGGCGGCCGTGCGCGACCTCGCCGACCGGAAGGGCGTGACCGCCGGCCAGCTCGCGCTTGCCTGGGTCCTCGCCCAGGGCGACGACATCGTCCCGATCCCGGGGACGAAGCGCGTGCGCTACCTGGAGGAGAACGTGCAGGCCGACGCGATCAGGCTGACCGACGAGGAGCTGGCAGCGCTCGCCGACGCCATCCCGCCGGAGTCGGTCGAGGGCGACCGCTACCCGGACATGTCGTCCATCGACGCCTGAGCGCGTCCCCCGCTCGCTCGACGCCGGGGCCGTCCGGGCGTCCGGGCGTCCGGCCTCGCGTCCGGGCGTCCGGGCGTCCGGGCGTCCGGGCGTCCGGGCGTCGTCGGCGGAAGAGGTGCTCGCGGCCCGAGGCACACTGGAAGCTGCACGCCCGCGAGACCCCTTCGAGGAGACCACCGTGACGCCTGGCCAGCGCCGCTTTGGCCGTCGCGCGTTCGTCGCCGGGGCCGGGGCGGCAGCGGCCGCAGCCTATGGGATGTTCCGGCTGGCCGAGGACCTGGATGCGCAGGACGCGAGCAGGCCCGGTGAGGCGTCGCCGCCGACCGGCGCGCCGCCGTACCCCAGCGATCAGCCGGCCACCGACCTCACCGTGCGGTGGCGGCACCTGGAGCGGCGGGCCAGGCTCCCACACCTCGTGGCGGCCTGGCAGTTCGACGAGGGCAGCGGCTACACATTCGATGACGTCAGCGGCAACGGCCATCCCCTCGTCATCACCGGGTTCGAGTGGAACACCACCGACAGTGGGCTGCTCGGGGCGATCCATCGGCGTGGGCTCCGCGGTGGCGCCGTCTATCTCGACGGCACCAGGTGGCTGGAGGCCGCCCCGACGGCCGACCCGCGCAAGCTCGACGGCCTGACGGTCTCGTGCTGGTTCAGGCCGGACTCGCTGCCGGCCGGCACGGCGGTCCTCGTCGGGTTCGGAGTGGCCTACACGCTGACCCTCGACTCAGCGGGCGCGCTCATTCTCACGCTGCGGGACGCGGCCGGGCTGAGCCACACGGTGCGGACGCCGAGCTCGACGGTCACGCCGCAGACCTGGACCCACGTGACGGCGACCGCCAGCCCGTCAACCGGCGCCCTCGACCTCTTCGTCGGCGGTGTGCGGGTCGCCACCGCAGCCGCCGCTCCCTTCAGCGGCACATCACTGACGGCGGGCCTGGTGCTCGGCGGACGGCTCACCGGCGCGCTCGACGAGACGGCGCTCTATGACGTGGCGCTGAGCGCGGCCGACGTCGCGCGGCTGCACATCGTCGGGTTGCCCAAGGTGTTCACCCAGACGAGCGAGTCGATGGACGAATCCCGGCAGGTCTTCAGCCACTACAAGGGAAGCGACCCGGTTCCGCATCCCGTCGACTCGACGACCGTGCTGACCCAGCGGTTCGCCGCCTCAACCACCACGGAGCAGGGATCGAGGGCCCTCGCCCGCCAGGCCACCAGCGCTTTCGTGCCGGGTGTCTTCGGCGGGGCCTGGCGGGCCACCGACAACCGGCTCAACTACCGCTCGCCGTTGTCAGGGGACTCGGGATCCTTCGAGGCGTGGTACCGACCATTGGCCGATCCTCAGGACCCGGCTCGACGCCGCCGAAAGGAGATCTTCACGGCCCGCGGCCGCTCCGCCACGCTCACGCTCTACACCGAGTCCGGCCGCTGGGCGTTCGACGTACGGCGGCCGAGCGGTCGGACCGACACGGTCACGGCCGACCGCCCTCAGGTGCTCGAACCGGGCACCCTCGAACACGTCGCCGTCACCTGGGGACAGCAGGCAGGTGGTGCGAACGGCGTCGCCCTCCTCGTCAACGGGGTCGGCGTCGGCTTCCTCGCGACGAACGGCGGTGACACGACCTACTCCGAGCAGGTGGGCCTCGGCGGCACGAGGGCCGCGCCGACGTACTGCCTCCTCGATGACGTGCGGATCTGCAGCGTCGCCCTGCCCTGGGGCGCCGTCGTCCCGCGCGGACAGGCGACGACCGAGGCGGCCGGGCTCGACCTGCGCGACACGTTCAACCGTCCCCCCCGTGTGGCGCCGATGCTGTGGCGACCCGGCTCGAGCGGCGCCGCCTGGTCTTACGGCCGGATGACGTGGGAGGACCCGGCGCGGGTCGGTGACGACCCGGCCAGCGCGCGGGCGCTCTACCAGGCGTCGACGGTCGGACTCAACCCCGTCTTCCACCCCGACGCCTACGGCCACGGGTCGTCGATCGAGGCCGGCGTGGCCTTCCCCTCCGCCATCGACGGCTGGGCCGGCCTGTTCGTCCAAGCCGCGCAGCCGACGGGCGACTTCTCGGGCATCACCTTCATGCTCAACCCGTTGGGCGGTCAGCTTCGGCTGGCCCGCTACGAGGCAGGACGGATCACCACCGAGAAGGTGCTGCCCTACGACTTCGGCATCGTGGCGACGACCCGCTATGAGCTGACGCTCACGAGCGCAGGTGACGGTGTCGTCCGTGGTTTCATCGACGGCACGAACGTGATCTCCCTGCGCGCAGGCAGTGGCTGGCCGACGACCGGCTACGCGGGCATGCTCACGGAGAACACCTCCGCGTACTTCAGCAACCTGCACTTCTGCGCGCTGACACCCGCGACGAGCACGTCACGCGTCATCCGCACCCGGCTGATCCGCTATGGCGAGGGCGCGGACCTCGCCGCGCTGGAGCTTGTCCCGTTCCAGTGGCGCAAGCGGCGTGGCCTGCTGCCCTGGCAGTACTCCTTCAAGATCCCCGAGCCAGCCGGCAACATCGCCGGGGCGGCGACAGCCCTCCCGCTCCGGCCGATCCCGTCGGCCGCGTGGCGGTCCGAGGACAGCGCGAACTCCGACCTGATCACCCTCAACGGCCGGGTGCTCTACTTCATGAGAGGCAACCCGCGGATCGAGGGTCGGCCCTCCGTCGGCCGGGTGGGTGTCCTGTATGCCGACGTTCCCGGCTTCGACGGTATCCACTTCACCGACCCCAACCTCGCGAGCGGCGCCGTCACCGGGGGCACGCTGCTCCTCACCAACGCCGCACCGGGCGCCGAGATCGCCTCGGGACCCGGCTCGCTCCAGCTCAACGCTCCGTCCACGGCGTACGTCGGCGGCGGCAAGGTGCTGTTCCTCGGGCGGGAGTCCATCGAGGGCGAGGCCGGCGCGGGCACCTGGCAGGTCGTCTACTCGCGCTTCGACATCAGCACCAACACCTGGGAGATCACCACGCCGGCGCCGGTGGGCTGGACCCACGAAGGCGGCTCGGGTACGCCGGACCAGGACCGGCGGCGCATCCGGCTGCGAGGCAGTCCCGAGCTCGTCTCGCTCCGCGAGCCGGACCACGACACCTATCAGGCGGTGGTCTTCCAGCAGACCGGACCCAGCGACCAGGCCGTGATGGCCACCGCGCTCGTCGAGGATGCCGCTGTCGGCAGCCCCGAGCTGGCCAGCGGGCTGCCGATCTTCACGTCGGTTTCCCGGGCGTCGGGCGGCGCGATCTACGGGTTCCGGGTGATGTTCGACAACGGCATCTACTACCTGCACTTCAACGACGGGGACCACGTCCCCGACTGGCCCGACCGGTTCGTGCTCGCCGCTGCACTCAACCCCTACGCCGGTCCCTGGGTGGTGAACCCTGCGACCGCACATCCGGGGTCGACGTACTTCCAGCGCGGCACGGAGCTCGAGCCGGACAACGGGGCCGTCTGGCAGGGGGCCATGTTCAAGCACCGAGGCTGCTACTACCTCTACTACGAGAACTACCACTCGATCGGTGACGTCGACCGGCAGTATGCCGACCTCGCGGATCCGCAGGCGGGCTCTCGGGTCGGCTTCGCGACAGCATGACTCCCTCCTGCCCGGGTGGTCCGTCACATTCTGGGGCGCCCAAATCGATTGGCCTCCCCCGGAACGTGACGGACCATCCGGAGTGGAGGGCGGTACGAGCGGCCGGGCGGCGGTGGGGTACCGGTTGGACGTGCTTCGGGGGGCGTCCTAAGATGGTTTCCGCCTCATTCCCCTGTAGCTCAATTGGCAGAGCACTCGGCTGTTAACCGAGTTGTTGATGGTTCGAGTCCATCCGGGGGAGCCATCGTGCGTCGACGGCGTTCCCGCTTCGGCGCCGGCCAGGTCCTTCAGAGTCCGGCCATCTCACGCTGAGCGGTCGCCAGGGTCTCTTGCGCGATGCGGTCCACGTCGGGATCCGCCGGGTCGAGCCCGGCCGAGAGCACATAGGACCAGCTCACCGTCCCGTCCCCGGCGGGCGAGCGCCGGCCGATGACGCTCAGGCCCGCTCGGCCCCTGACCCGGGCATAGACCGAGCAGACGATGCTCTTCGTGATGCGCTCCCGGAGCAGCTCGAGCAACCTCCCCGGCTCCTCGATGCGGGCCACCGTGGTCCGCTCGGGCTGCCCCCAGTCGGCGACCTCGACCACCGAGAGCCGGTCGGCGTCGCCGTCCCAGTCCGCCCGTTCGACCTCCTCCCATGGCAGCCGTCGATGGGCGTCGGCGTCCGTGGGGAGGTAGAGCGCGAGCGCAGTCCCGACGTACCACTCGCCGTCGACACCGCTGGCCCAGGCCAGCACTCGCTCGTGCGGACGCAGGTCGAGCCCGGTCAGGACGTCGGCGGGCGGTCGCGGTTGGCGGGGTCGCCGGGAGAGGAGGGGCACTCCCCCATCATCGCTCAGGCCTGCAAGTACTCGCGGAAGTCCTCGAAGCTCTGGGTGCTCCTGATCCGGGCCAGTGCACGTGCCTCGATCTGGCGGGCCCGCTCGCGGGTGACGCCCAGCTCGTTGCCCACCTCCTCAAGGGTGTGCGGCCGCAGCCCCCGCAGGCCGAAGCGCATGCTCAGGACATGCTGCTCACGGGCACCGACCACGCGGAGCAGCTGGTCCACCTCGCGTCGCAGCGCCTGCAGACCGAGCTCGTTGAGGGGCTCGTCCGTGCTGTCGTCGACGATGAGGTCGGCCAGGTCTCCCTGCTCACCGTCGCCGACCCGGAGGTCGAGGGAGATCGGCTCGTCGGCGAGTCGAAGCAGGTCGACGACCTTCTCGGGGGTGAGCTCGGAGAGGGTGGCGAGCTCCTCGATCGTGGGGTTGCGGCCGAGCTGCTGGAAGAGGGCGCGCTGGTGCTTGCGCACCCGCTGGATCGCCTCCACGACATGCACGGGGATCCGGATGGTTCGCCCCTGCTCACAGAAGCCGCGGGCGATCGCCTGCCGGATCCACCAGGTCGCGTAGGTGGAGAACTTGAAGCCGCGCCGGTGGTCGAACTTCTCGACGGCGCGCATGAGACCCAGGTTTCCCTCCTGGATGAGGTCGAGCATCGCGGTCCCGCTCCCGGCATACCGCTTGGCGAGCGCGACCACGAGCCTTAGGTTCGACTCGACCAGCACGTCCTTCGACCTCTGCCCCTGCTCGACGAGAACCTGCAGGTCGCGTCGGTCGGCGTCGGTCAGGGGGCGCTCGGAACCAAGCCGCTCGGCGGCGAGCAGCCCTACCTCGATGTCGCAGGCGAGACGGACCTCGTCCGCCGCGGTCAGCAAGGGGACCTCCCCGATGTCGCGCAGGTAGATCGCGAAGGCGTTGGCCGTGTCCGGCTCGCGGCGGACGATCGGTCGAACGGAGGCGCGAGGCGCGGGTCGGGACAAGGTTGCCTGGGTCGTCATATCCCACAGGTGCACCTCGGGGGCTTCTTGATACGCCGACCTGCCGCTTCGCCCCGGACATGTGTCCGCCAGACCGGTCGGCGTACGACGTCGGCCGTCGACGTGGCGGTCAGCTGACGGTGTCGATGGCGCTCTCGCGCAGCGTCCGACGGTGGCTCTCGAGCGCCACGAGCTGGCCGAAGAGCCGGTTGTAGTCGGCGGTCTGGGTGACGGGGTTCATCCGCTGCAGCTTGGACTTCACCTCGTTGATCCGGCGCATTGCGGTCAGCTCGCGCAGCCGCACGACGAACGCCATGGCCAGCCGGGCATCAGGCTGGCCGGTGACGTGGAGCGGCTCGACGGACAGGGCCGACACCAGGCTGCGCACCGGCTCCTGCGCGATGGTCTCGACGAGCGCCTCCGTGCTCGCGAAGGGCGGGCCACCCAGGTCCTGGACGACGTCGAACACCTCGCGGTAGTAGGGGTGCGTGAAGTCCTGCTCTTCGAGCTCGCCCCACGGGCCGGCGATCGCAGTCGGCGCCTGGATCACGATCTTCAGAACGTCACGCTCGATGGAGTAGCGGCGTTCCCCCGGGTCGGGTACGTCACGCGGGACCTGGCCGGTCGGCGCCGCGCCTGCTGGGAGGGTGGTCGACGGACGGGACGCCGGGGCCGCCGCGGCCGACGCGGCCGACGACGGGCGGCGGCGAGCGTTCTGGACCTCGGCCCGCACCTGCTCCACGTCAACGCCCACCATCCCCGCCACCTCGCGGGCGAACGCGTCGACCTTGGACCGGTCGCGGATGCTCGTGACCAGCCGGACCGCCTCGCGGACCGCATCGACCCGGCTGTCGGCGCGGTCGAGGTCGAACCGGGAGATGACGTTGCTCAACACGAAGCGATAGAGCGGGACGCGTCTGGCCACCAGCTCGCGCACCGCCGCGTCGCCCTCCGCGATGCGAAGCTCGCACGGGTCGCGACCCTCGGGCTCCACGGCGACGTAGGTCTGGCCGACGAACTGTTCGTCGCCCTCGAAGGCGCGGAGCGCGGCCTTCTGGCCCGCCTCGTCTCCGTCGAACGTGAAGATGACCTCGCCGCGGAACTCGTCGTGGTCGAGCAGCAGTCGCCGGAGCACGCGGGTGTGGTCGGCTCCGAACGCGGTGCCACAGGTGGCCACGGCGGTCGTCACGCCCGCCAGGTGGCAGGCCATCACATCGGTATAACCCTCCACGACCACCGCTTTCGACGTCCGGGCGATGTCCTTGCGGGCCAGGTCGACGCCGTAGAGCAGCTGGCTCTTCTTGTAGATCGGCGACTCGGGTGTGTTGAGGTATTTCGCCTGTACGACGTCGTCCTCGAAGAGCCTGCGCGCACCGAAGCCGACCACGTCTCCGGACAGCTCGCGGATCGGCCACATCAGGCGACCTCGGAACCGGTCGTAGGGGCCACGGTTGTTGCGCGCCACCAGACCGGCGGTGACGAGCTCGTCGTCCGAGAAGCCCTTGCCCCGCAGCTGCCCCAGCAGCGCCTCGCCGGAGCGGGGGGCGAACCCGATGCCGAACATCGCTGCCGCGTCCTGGTCGAAGCCGCGCTCATCGAGGAACTGACGGCCGGCCACCGCATCGGACGACGCAAGCGCCTCCTGGTAGAACTCCGTGGCCAGACGGTGGGCTTCGATGAGCCGGCTACGCTGCCCCGGGTCGCGACGAGGCACCGCCCCGCCGTCGTCGACATAGTGCAGCTGGACGCCGTAGCGGCCGGCGAGCCGCTCGACGGCCTCGCTGAACCCGACCCCCTCGATCTTCTCGACGAACGTGAAGACGTCGCCGCCCTCCTGGCAGCCGAAGCAGTGGTAGAACCCTCGGGCCGGGGTGACATGGAACGAGGGTGACTTCTCGTCGTGGAAGGGGCACAGTCCTTTGAGCGAGCCGGAGCCTGCACTGCGGAGTGTCACGTGGGCGGAGACGACCTCGTCGATGCGGGCTTTCTCGCGCACGAGCACGATGTCGTCCTCCCGGATCCGCCCTGCTGCCACTCCGCGAGTCTACGCAGTGCCCCCACACACGGAGCGGTGCTTGTCCACAGCGGACGGGTCGGTGAGCGACGCCACCTGGTCGACGATGACGCGGAGCCGCGCCGCGTCGTCTGCCGCCGCCTCGAAGTCATGCCTGAAGGCGGGCTCCAGCACTCGCGGACCCGCTCGCCAGATGCCGTCGACGAGGTCGGCCAGCATGGCGCGCTGCTCGGCCATCAGCTCGACGCGGCCCGCCGCCTTCATCACCAGCTGGGCGGCGATCCCCTTGAGGACGACGATCTCCTCGAAGGTCTCGGCCGGCACGGTGAGGGTTCCGTGGTATCGCCGGATGTCACCCAGCAGACCTTCGGCGGCGACCACGTCGCGGACCGCCAGGCAGAAGCGGTTGATCAGGCGGCTGGTCAGGTTCTTGAGGCCCCCGAGGCTGCGGCGGCTGCCGTCGTACGGCGTCTCTGGCCAGACATCGAGCCGGGAGAGCCTGGCAAAGGCTGCCTCGAACGCGTCGAGCTGGAGGGTGGGGGCATACCAGCCGCGGGCGGTCTTCCACACCGCGCGACGCAGCCCGGCGTCGGCGAGGTCAGTGAGCTCGATCCGCTGGGCCACGACGCCGTCCTCGACGTCGTGGACGCTGTAGGCGACATCGTCGGCGAAGTCCATGACCTGGGCCTCGACGCAGGTACGACGGGCGGGCGCCTGGCCGCGCATCCAGCCGAAGATCGGCAGGTCATCCGCGTAGACCCCGAACTTGTGGACGGATCGCGGCAGCCCGTCACCGTGCCGGCCGCTGGGCGCGGTGGACTCCGCGCCGGTCCATGGGTATTTCGACGCGGCGTCGAGGGTGGCGCGCGTGAGGTTGAGACCGACGCTGGCGCCTTTCGCGTCGAACGACTTCGCCTCGAGCCGGGTGAGCAGCCGGAACGTCTGGGCGTTGCCTTCGAACCCGCCGATGTCGGCAGCGGCGTCGTTGAGCGCGCGCTCTCCGTTGTGGCCGAACGGCGGATGACCGAGGTCGTGGGCCAGGCAGGCCGCTTCGACGATGTCCGGGTCGCATCCGAGCGAGCCCGCGAGCTCGCGGCCGACCTGGGCGACCTCGAGGGTGTGGGTGAGCCGGTTGCGGATGAAGTCGTCGCTCTCGGGGCCGACGACCTGCGTCTTGCCGGCCAGCCGCCGGAGTGCGGCGGAATGGACGATCCGCGCGCTGTCCCGCTGGTAGGGGGACCTGCGGGAGGACTCGGGCTCGTCGACGTAGCGCTCGGCGTCCGACTCGTCGTACCCGTTGGTCACCTGAGCAACCTACCTGCCGGCGAAGCGGTGCCAGCCTCGGATCGTACGACGACAAGTCTCGGATCGTCGTACCGAAAGTCTCGGATCGTCGTACCGAAAGTCTCGGATCGTCGTACCGAAAGTCTCGGATCGTCGTACCGAAAGTCTCGGATCGTCGTGCCGAAAGTCTCGGATCGTCGTGCCGAAAGTCTCGGATCGTCGGTCAGGCGGGGGTGGAGGCAGCGGTCGGGGAGCCGAGGGTGGCGGGGGCGTCGTCGATGCCTGGCCGCAGGGCTGACCACAGCACCAGGGCCGCGAAGCCGGCACCGGTGACGGCACACGCTGCCACGATGCTCGTGCCGCCCGCCAGCGCGCCGAAGCCGGTCATCGCGAGCGGCATCACGGCGTCATCGGACAGCATGACCATGCTGCCGGCACGCCCGAGGTACGACGGGTCGATCGCGCGCTGGAACGCTCCGGACAGGAACGCCGACGCCAGACCGGCGGTGACGCCGATGACGAGCATGCAGCCCACCACGCCGGCGTAGGGCAGGAAGCCGACTCCGGCACATGCGGCCGCCTGTCCCACCAGGATCAGCAACCCGGTCCGGGCCGGAGCCTTCGGGCGCCAGCGCATCGCGACGACCGCACCCACCGCGGCGCCGGCGCCGATGCACGCCTCGAACAGACCGAGACTGGTGGAGCCCCAGCCCTCGTCCTTGGTCCGGAGCACCAGCCCGACGGCCGTGACAGGTCCGACGAAGACGTTGAGGCCCATCAGCGCAATCGTCAGCGCGCGTGCGCTTGGAGCGCGGCGGAGGTAGCGGAAGCCGTCCACGAGGTCGGCCCGAACCGAGTGGCCCTGTGCGCGCGGCAGCGGGAACCGCGGTCTCACCACGAGGGCGAGCACCACGGCGATGGCAAGGAATGAGATCGCGTCGAAGGTCATGACGGCCGAGAGGCCTCCCGTCGCGACCAGCAGGCCGCCGAGCGGGGCGCCGACGAGGGTGGCGATGCGGCTGCCCAGCTGGAACATCGACGAGACCGCAGCCAGGTCGTCCGGCCGGACGAGCTGGCGCGGCATCGTGCCGGACGCCGGGTTGTAGAGGCCGTCCACGAGCCCGAAGACCACCGCCACCACCAGGAGGAGCGCAATCGTCGTCTGTCCACTCTCCACCACGACGATGGCGGCCACCAGAACGGCGATCCGCGAGAGGTTCGCCACGATCATCGTGCGCCGCGCATCCAGTCGGTCGGCATAGGCGCCGCCGAGCAGCAGGATCGCGGCCCGGGGAAGCGACCCGATGCCCATCACCAGCCCGGCTCCTGCCGGTCCGGCAACGTGGGCGGCCGTCCAGGCGAGGCCGATGAACCAGGCGACGTCGCCGGTCCGCGACAACGACGACGCGAGCACCCAGGTCAGGATGCGGGCGTCTCGGCGTAGGGGTGGGATCTGGTCTGGCGTGACGGCAGGCATGACAGCGCCCTCCTTCGGGGCGTGGCGCAGCGCAGCCGGGCTGGTGGCTCGGCTTCGGGCTGTCGCTCAGGTCGGCTGGTCGATCGTGAAGTGCTGGGTGAGAAGGTCCCGGTCGTGCCGGCGCGGCTACGGCGTCGCCGGCACTCCGTGGGCGAAGACGTAGGCCCACTCCTGGCCGGGATCGCCCGGTCTCTCGCGGTCGACGTCGTACTCCCTGATCACCCTGTTGATGCGCTCCCCCAGCTCGTCGAGCTCATCCGGGGTGACGCGGACCCAGGAGTCGGTGCTGAACGCGGCCCGCGCCCAGGCGTCGTCAACGTCATCGCGACGACCGAACCACTGCTGGACCTTGCTCACGTGGTGCGTCAGGTTCTGCTGCTCGGCCACAGTGGCGACCAGCTCGGCCACCGGATCGCCGGTCGTGTCGGCAATAGACCAACTCAGGCTCACCGGCAGCGCCCGCCACCACCGCTCTCGCCGGTCCTTGGCGAGCTCGGGGGCCTCTTCGGCGAGACCGGCCCCCGCCAGGACCTTGAGGTGATGGCTGACGTTGCCGACTCGTTCGCCGGCGGCGTCGGCCAGGCCGCTGACCGTCGCGGGGCCGTCGAGGATCAGCAGCTCGTGGAGCTTACGCCGCACCGGATGGTGGACCGCCGCTATGACGTCGATTCCGGCGGATGAGTGCTGCGACGGCGTGGTCATCACCCGATGCTAAACGTACAAGAACTATTGTGCAATACCTCTTGTGCAATTTCTCTTGACCATCGTCCAGGTGCGCTGAGGTCAGCAACGCGCCGGTCTGAGCCGTTAGCCGCCGGAGATTCCGATCTCGGCGCCGGGGTCGACAGCGAGGTCGTCACGTCCATCCAGCCAGCCGTCCGGAAGGGACACCCGCCGAGGGCTGCCCTGCCGGCCACGGGGGCTGCCCAGCTCGGCGACCGGATAGGGCTCACCAGGTTGGAGACGCGCGAGCAGCGCGTCCACTGAGGCGAGCGAGTCGACCAGCCCGAGCGACTGGCGCAGGTCCCCACCGGCCCGGAAACCTTTGAGATACCAGGCGATGTGCTTGCGGAACTCTTTGCACCCGCGGTCCTCGCCCATGTAGTGGACCAAGAGCTGGGCATGGCGTCGCATCATGTCGGCGACCTCTCCGAGCGTCGGCAGCGCCGGGGCGGGTTCACCCGCGAAGGCGGCTGCGAGATCGCGGAACAGCCAGGGTCTACCCAGGCACCCGCGCCCGACCACGACACCAGCACACCCCGTCTCCTCCACCATCCGCAGAGCGTCGGAGGCCTCCCAGATGTCCCCGTTGCCGAGGACGGGGATCTCGACGTGGGCGACCAGCTCGGCGATGGCCGCCCAGTCGGCGGCACCCGAGTAGTGCTGAGCTGCGGTCCGGCCGTGCAGCGCGATGGCGGCGCACCCGGAGTCCTGGGCGATCTCGCCAGCCTCGAGGAAGGTCAGATGGTCGTCGTCGATCCCCTTGCGGGTCTTCATCGTGACCGGCACCTGGTACGGCGCTGCCGCCGCTACCGTCCGGTCCAGGATCGCCCGCAGCAGCCGCCGCTTCCACGGCAGGGCGGCCCCTCCTCCCTTGCGGGTGACCTTGGGCACCGGGCAGCCGAAGTTGAGGTCGATGTGCCGGACGCCGTAGTCACCACAGAGGATCGCGGTGGCTGCCGCCATCGTCGCCGGGTCGACGCCGTAGAGCTGGACCGACCGGACGCTCTCCTCGGGGTCGAAGACCAGCATGCTCAGCGTCGTCTCGTCTCGCTCGACGAGCCCGCGGCTGGTGATCATCTCGCAGACATAGAGTCCGGCACCCTGCTCGCGACAGAGCGTGCGGTAGGCCGCGTTCGTTACACCGGCCATCGGCGCGAGGACGACGGGCGGATCCACGACGTGCGGACCCAACTTGAGCTCTGCGGGCATGCCGCCAGCATAGGCAGCCGGACCGAGGTGATCGCCATTCCCGCTAGACGACGTGCGGACCCAGCTTGAGCTCTGCGGGCATGCCGCCAGCATAGGCAGCCGGACCGAGGTGATCGCCATTCCCGCTAGACGACGTGCGGACCCAGCTTGAGCTCTGCGGGCATGCCGCCAGCATAGACAGCCGGACCGAGGTGATCGCCATTCCCGCTGGACAGCGAGCGTGATCCTGTATATCGTTGTGCGTACTACGCGAGGCGTAGCAATGACCACGACAAGGAGCGACCATGGCTTCCGATCCCTTCACCGGCGGCCGCTATGCCGAGCCGTCGGTGCTGATCCTGACCAGCCTGGCCGGTGGACCGAAGCATGGCTATGCCCTCATCCAGGACATCCTCGACTTCTCCGACGTCGAGCTCGGCCCCGGCACGTTGTACGGCGCCCTGACCCGCCTCGAGGGTCAGCACCTGATCCGCGCCTTGGCACCGGCCGAGCGCCGCCGCCCCTACGCGATCACCGCCGAGGGCTCTGCCGCCCTCCAGGAGCACCTGACCGTGCTCGCCCGCATCGCAAGGACCGGCCGGCAACGGCTCGCCAGCGCATGAGCCACCAGACCGAACCGACGACGATGCACCCGCTCCTCCGGGTCGTCCTGAGCTGCTACCCGGCGTCGTGGCGAGCCCGCTATCGCGGTGAGCTGGAGGACACCGTCAGCAGTCTTCTCGCGGCCGGCACCTCGCGCGGCCGACTCACCGCCGATCTGGCAGTGGGAGCCGTCGACGCCTGGCTCAACCCGATCCCCGACCCCGAAAGGACCGTCATGCCTGATCCGACCACGCGCCTGGTCCGGCCCGCCGCCTGGAGCCTGCTGCTCTTCGTGTTTGCCGGCTCGGCGTTCGCGAAGCTCAACGAGGACCCGGCCTTTAGCGCCGCAGCCCGAAGCCATCCGGTGCTCGGCTGGTGCGTCGACGCGCTGATGGTGGCGGCGATCGGCGCAGCGGCGGTCATGCTGCTGGCCGTGGTGCCGGCCCTCCTCGCGGTGTTGCGTGAGGACCCGGCGCGACGACGTCGCGACCTGGCCACTCTGCTCGTCGTACCGCTCTGCCTGCTCGTCGTGCTCGGCACGATCGTTCTGGTCAAGGCTTTCAGCGGTCCGGACGGACCGCACTCGGCTCCCAACGTCGCGGCTTTCCTGCTGCTGGTGGCCGTCACGCTCGCAGCGGGAGGGTGCGCGACGATCGCTCTCATCCGAGTGGCGACCCGGCTGCCGGAGCAGTCAGACATCGTGCTCACCCGGCGACTCGCGATCCTCGCCGTCGGAAGCTGCGTCGCCGTTGCCGCGCTGGCCGTGACCGGGTGGGCAGTTGGAGTCGCCGTGAGCGAACCGTCACTGCTGCACACCGACAACGGCTTGCTGGCGAGCCCGACGTTCGTGACGCTTGCCGCGGCCTTGGTGGGGCTGCTGGTGTCGGCAGCCGGTTTCGTCCGCTCGGGGTTCGCGGTCGCTAGCAGCCGAGCAGACGCTCCGCGAAGAAGCCACTGACCTGGTCGATCGCGACCCGCTCCTGCTTCATGGTGTCGCGCTCCCGCACCGTCACCGCCTGGTCCTCGAGCGTGTCGAAGTCGATCGTCACGCAGTAGGGCGTGCCGATCTCGTCCTGGCGCCGGTAGCGTCGGCCGATCGCTCCCGCGTCGTCGAAGTCGACGTTCCAGCTCGCCCGAAGCTCGGTCGCCAGGTTGCGGGCCAGCGGTGACAGGTCGGAGTTCCGGGACAGGGGCAGCACCGCAACCTTGACCGGCGACAGGCGCGGGTCGAGCCGGAGCACGATCCGGGTGTCAACACCCCCCTTGGTGTTGGGCGCCTGGTCCTCGTCGTAGGAGTCGACCAGGAAGGCCATCAACGACCGGGTGAGGCCTCCGGCAGGCTCGATGACGTAGGGCGTCCACCGCTCGTTGGTGGTGGGGTCCAGGTAGCTCAGGTCGACACCGGAGAACTTCGAGTGCTGGGTGAGGTCGAAGTCGCTGCGGTTCGCGATGCCCTCGAGCTCACCCCATTCGGAGCCGACGAAGCCGAAGCGGTACTCGATGTCGACGGTGCGCTTCGAGTAGTGCGAACGCTTCTCGGCCGAGTGCTCGACGAAGCGCAGGTTGTCGGGGTTGATGCCCAGGCCGACGTACCACTGCTTGCGCAGGTCGATCCAGATATCGTGCCACTCCTCGTCGGTGCCGGGCTTGACGAAGTACTCCATCTCCATCTGCTCGAACTCCCGCGTGCGGAAGATGAAGTTGCCGGGAGTGATCTCGTTGCGGAACGACTTCCCGGTCTGCGCGATGCCGAACGGTGGTTTCTTCCTGGCGGAGGTCATCACATTGGCGAAGTTGAGGAAGATGCCCTGAGCGGTCTCGGGACGCAGATAGTGCAGTGCGCTGTCGTCCTCGATCACGCCGAGGAAGGTCTTCAGCATCCCGTTGAAGGGTCGCGGCTCCGTCCAGGCGCCGCGAGTGCCACAGTTCGGGCAGGCGATCTCGCCCAGCGGCACGGAGTCGGGATCCTCGATCCCCTTCTTCGCGGCGACGGCCTCCTGGAGATGGTCGGCGCGGAACCTCTTGTGGCAGCTCTGGCACTCCGTCAGCGGGTCGGTGAACGTCGACAGATGGCCGGACGCCTCCCACGTCTTGGTGGGCAGGATCACGGACGAGTCCAACCCCACGACGTCGTCGCGGGACGTCACCATGGCCCGCCACCATTGCCGCTTGATGTTCTCCTTCAGCTCGACTCCCAGCGGCCCGTAGTCCCATGCCGACCGCGTGCCGCCGTAGATCTCTCCACAGGGGTAAACGAACCCCCGTCGCTTGCACAGGCTGGTGACTTTGTCGATTGCTGAAGGTGCCACGGTTCTCTCCATCCGGCTGGCGGTCGGCGGGGCTCCCGGGCTCGGGAGCATGTCCTCGATGCGAAACGTCTACGTTACCGTCCCACGCGGCTGAACCACGTTGGGTTTCGTGGCACCCTCTCCCACCACGACCTCGAAGGCCGACGGCTCGTCGAGTGCCCGCGACAGCAGCGGCACCACGGTCAGCTTCATGTCGTACGACGACAGCGCCCGCCGGTAGTCACCGACCGACTTCCACCGGGTCTCGACGACCCAGAGCGTCTGGTCGTCCAACGCCCGGCCGACCGCGCCGGAGAGGTAGCCCCGGCAGCCGCTCATGCCGTCGAGGCAACGCCCGAGCTCGTCCTCCGCTCTTGCCGCGGCGTCCTCGTCGTACCGGAACCGGGAGATGGCGAGCATGCGGGCATTCTGCCCCTCGGCCGTGCGGTTGGTCGAGCCGGCGGCTCGGTGACCCCGATCGCCCACCGATACGCTGAGCCCGTGGCCAAGTCCAAACCGAAGCGCAAAGGCGGCAGCAGCCGCAAGGCCACGCCCCAGTCGCGGCGCCCGGCCGCCTCCGCCCGGCCGGCACGCCGGAAGGCGACATCGCCTGCCGACGCCGACGACTCGGCGCTGCGCGCGTTCGTCGCGAACTACTCCCGCGGACCGGTGGTCTATCTGTCCCGGCTCCCCCAGTTCCTGATTCCGGCCCTGATGGTGCTGTTGATGGTCGTGGGTCTCGCGGCGCCGGTGGTGTTCGCCGTGCTGGCGTTGCTGGTGGTCGTCGCGTTCATCAGCTGGCTGGCGTTCCTTTCCTGGCCGGTGCTCACGACCCCGCAACGCGCCATGCGGGTCGTCGCGATCAGTCTGGTCGTACTGGCGGCAGTGGGGCGGATCGTCGGCTGGTTCTGAAGGCCGTCCGACGAGAACGCAGACTCAGGCCGTCCCATAGCGGCGGTTCCGGCTGGCGTAGATCTCGATCGCCCGATAGAGAGTGCGGCGGTCCACGTCGGGCCACAGCACGTCCATGAACACCATCTCCGCGTAGGCAGCCTGCCACAGCATGAAGTTGCTGAAGCGCTGCTCCCCCGAGGTCCGAAGCACCATGTCGACATCGGGCAGCTCCGGGACATAGAGTGCCCGGGCGAAGGCCCGTTCGTCGATCTTGTCGACCTTCAGCGAGCCGTCCGCCACCTGTCGGGCCAGCTCACGAGCGGCGTCAGCAAGCTCCGAGCGGCCGCCATAGTTCACGCACATGGTCAAGGTCATGACCGTGTTGTCGCGGGTGAGCTCCTCCGCGATCTCGAGCTCCTTGATCACCGACCGCCACAGCCGGGGGCGGCGGCCCGCCCAGCGCACGCGCACGCCCATCTCGTTCATCTCGTCGCGCCGCCGGCGGATCACGTCACGGTTGAAGCCCATCAGGAAGCGCACCTCGTCCGGCGAGCGGCGCCAGTTCTCGGTCGAGAACGCATAGGCGGAGATGCACGAGACGCCCGCGGCGATGGCGCCGACAACGACGTCGAACAAGGCGGCCTCGCCTCGTTCGTGACCGGCCGTGCGTGGCAGTCCGCGCGCCTTGGCCCATCGTCCGTTGCCGTCCATGATCACGGCCACGTGCCGTGGCACCTGGTCGGCGGGTACGTCGGGCGGCCGGGCTGCTGACGCCTCCTCCGGCGCCCCCGTCACGGCGTCGTCCGCTGCAGCTCGACGCTGGGGGTGTCGCGTTCGACGTAGGGCAGCGAACGCAGGCTGCGTTCGAGGTGCCACTGCAGGTAGGCCGCAACGATGCCGCTGGCCTGGTTGCGGAAGCGAGCGTCGATGGCCTCCGCCGTCGCCCAGTCGCCTGCAAGGAGGGCGCCGAGCAGCCGGACGACGTCCGGGGTCGGGCGCGCGCTGCCGGGGAGCCGGCAGTCGCTGCACAGGATGCCGCCGGCCCCGGCGCTGAAGTTGCGATGCGGGCCAGCTGCGCCGCAGCGGGCGCAGCTGTCGAACGACGGGGCATAACCCGAGATCGCCAGTGCACGCAGCAGAAAGGAGTCGAGCACGAGTGGCGGCGCATGAACGCCGTCGGCAAGCGCGCGCAGACCGCCGAGGAGCAGCAGGTAGTGCTGCACCGCCGGTTCACCCTCTTCGGCGACCAGCCGCTCCGCCGTCTCGAGCATCGCCGTCCCGGCGGTGTAGCGGGCGTAGTCCGGGCCGATCGACCGGGCGAACGGCGAGATGGTCTCCACCTGGGCGATCACGTCGAGCGAGTGGCCGGCGGCGATCTGGACATCGATGTGCATGAAAGGCTCCAACCGCGAGCCGAACTTCGACGACGTACGGCGGACCCCGCGGCCGACCGCCCGGACCCGCCCTGCTTCGCGGGTGAGCAACGTGATGATGCGGTCCGACTCACCCAGCTTCTGGGTACGCAGCACGATCGCCTCGTCGCGGGAGAGCCTCACCCACTCATTGTGCCCGTCCGCGCCCTCACCGGGCTGCGTTGCGTGCCATGTGGCGCGTATCCGGCGGCCGAGGGAGTGTTCTTGCGCGGACGCGTGGTCTTGGGGCGGGTGGTCTTCGGGCGCTGCCGGACGATCGGCGGCGGGAACACACCTGCCAGGAACTCGAGCACCTCGCCGTTGAGCCGGTTGGGCCGCAACCGCCACTCGAAGATCGACTTGGCGGCCACGAAATGCCCGTTCGGCAGCTCGTCCGCCAGCATCTCGGCATCGGCGGCCGGGTGGATCGGGTCATGCGCGTGGCCGACAACCACAGCCGGAGTCTCGATGAGCTTGCGGCGCCGTGACGCGGGGGCCACCCGGCCGAAAAAGATGCCGTGCACGGTTGCGGCCATCGGCGCGGCATCCTGGTCGAGGACATCCAGCGCGACCCCGGTCCAGAACGGGACGAAGGCCCGCGGCACCGCCCGAGACGCGATCCGAACGACCGACACGGCCCACGGGGTCACTCGGCCGATGAAGATCAGCGGGGCGAACGCCACGATGCCCGCCTCGACGGCGTTGTCGAGGACCGGCATCTCCAGGACCATGCCGCGTAGTCGTTCGGGCGCCGCGTCGGCGATCTCCAGGCTGACGTTGGCCCCGAGCGACGTACCACCGACGACGGCTGACGCCACGCCGAGATGGTCGAGCAGGGCGATGACGGACCGGCCGAACGCCGTCATCGAGTAGAGCCTGGCGTCGTCCGGGCGGTCACTGCGCCCGTGGCCGAGCAGGTCGAGAGTGATCACCCGGTAGCCCTCCGCGGCGATCGCTCGCGCGAGCGGCTCGTGCATCCGCCGCAACATCAGCTGGCCGTGCAGCAGCACGACGAGGTTGTCCCCGAACCCGTACTCCGTGAACTCGAGCCGGTTGCCTTCGAAGAAGAACTCGCCGACGCGCTCCGAGACCAGCATCCTGCGCCTTCCTGTGGCGGCACCGCCGGAGGCGATGATGTCCTCGACGGCAGGGCACGGCATCTCCGGCCCGCGTCAGTGTCACACGATGTCGCGCGCCCCGCAGGCATTTCGCCGGCGAACAATCCGGATGCACGACCAGCGGAGACCGTGGCAGGCTCCCTCCTTGATGACAGACGACGCGACACTGGCCCTGCTGGAGACCTACTACGACGCCGTGCCTCGCGGCCGAGCCGACCCCGAGGAGATCGGGCCGTTCACGCTCTTCGTCGCCAGGATGGGCTGGCCCTACTACGCCCGGCCTCGTCTGCACGGGCCGACCGGGGCGACCGTTGCCGACGTACGACGGGTCCTGGACCGCCAGCACGAGCTCGGCGTGCCGCACGCGTTCGAGTGGGTGGCCGAGACGACGCCAGGGTTGGAGTCGGTCGTCGCGGAGGCCGGTCTGCACATCGAGAGCTGCCCGCTCCTCGTGCTGGAGGGGGCGCCGACGGGCGCCGTCGGGACCGCGCGGATGCTCGACGCGGACGAGGTGGCGGACCTGTCGCTGTCGCGGGCGGCGATCGACGTCGGCTTCAGAGCCGGTGGTACGGCGTCCGGCAGTGAAGGGATCGAGGCCAGGAACGCCGCCACCGGTCAGGGCTTCTCGGTCATCGACGACGACCTGCGCGATCGGCTCGCCTCGGGAGCCGTCCGGGCAGCCGCCTGCTATGACGCCGGGGCTCTCGACCTCGGGCCGGTCGGCGGGGGGGGTCACACCCCGGTGGGCGCGGTAACCGAGATCGCCGGCGTGGGGGTGCTGCCGGCGTACCGCCGACGCGGGCTCGCTGCTGCTCTTACCTATGTGCTGGCCACGGACGCCCTCGACCGTGGCGTCACGACGGTGTTCTGCTCAGCACAGAGCTCCGATGTCGCCAGGATCTATGAGCGAGTGGGCTTTCGGCAGACCGCGACGGCCTGCATCGCGAGCCTCCCCACCCCCTGACCCGAGCCTCCCACGACCGACTACTCCACACCGGGGCGGGGCCGCCGGTCCACAGCAGAAGGCTCGCCGCGTTTCGTCCACAACTGCTCGTCCGACGCGCGACGGTCGAGCGGTCGGTTGCCACACTCGCGTCATGCACCGTTGGGAACCCGGGCTACGGCC
Organism: uncultured Actinomycetota bacterium; assembly: GCA_963820035.1. Taxonomy (GTDB): domain Bacteria; phylum Actinomycetota; class Actinomycetes; order Propionibacteriales; family Nocardioidaceae; genus JAWWPG01. The sequence goes on from CAWFYK010000004.1 coordinate 94,782, forward strand.
ACCACCAGGAGGGGTCCCCCCCTCCGGTCGGGAGACGGACCCGCCGCACCCACGAGGGACGCCCTGCGAGGCCCTGGCTGGCGCCGGGTCAGCCAGGGCCTCTACGTGCCGGCATCCGTCCGTGACAGCCCTTCGCAGCGCATCGCGGAGGCGCTGTCACGGATGCCGTCCTACGCGGCATTGGGTGGCTGGGCAGCGGCGTACTGGTGTGGTGTCCGCCTCCTGGACGGCCGCCGTGACACCGGAAGCGTGCCTGTCCTGCTCTGCCTGGGAGCGGAGGGAAAGCTGAGAAGATCACCCGGCATCAGGCTCTCACGGGCGCGCCTGCGGGAGCCGGAGATCGTCTCGGTGAGAGGTGCCGCCGTGACATCGCCAGCCAGAACGGCGCTCGACGGCGCGAGGTTTGCACCGAGTCTCGTCGAGGCCGTCGTCTTCCTGGACATGATGTTCTCCTCGGGTCTGCTCTCGCCTGACGACTTCTCGGCGTACCTCGAGCACTGCAGCGGACTCGCGGGCGTGGGCAAAGCCCGGAATGCGTTGAGTCATGCCGATCCGGCGGCCGCGAGCCCACCGGAGACCCGTCTCCGCCTGCTGTGGACCCTCTCGGCGAAACTGCCTCCCCCACGAGTGAACCAACCCGTGTTCTCCGTCGAGGGTCAGCTGCTCGGATACCCCGACGTGTTCGACCCGGAAGCAGCCACAGCCGGCGAGTACGACGGCGAGGACCACCGCGACCTGCGCAACCACACCTCGGACAACATTCGTGAGGAGAGTCTGGAGGAGCACGGTGTCGTGGTGGCCCGGGTGACGGCGGTGGACCTGCGACGACCGACCGCCACGGCGCAGCGGCTCGCTCGCGCCTGGCGCCGGGGCATGGCGCGCGACGTGTCTCGGGATCGCTGGACCCTGGAGCAACCCGCTTGGTTCGTCCGACGGGTGCAAAGTGGAACGATCCGGGGCTGAAATGGCGGATTTGAGCCCCGAAACGTTCCACTTTGTGGCCCGTTCCGAAGCCAACGGGCGCGATAACGGGTTGAGGGGTGCGCGGTCAGCGGGTTGACTGGCGCCGTGAAGATCGAGCGCGTGGACCCCCGCGACCTGAGCCTGGCGACCGCCGAGGAGATGTCCGCCGTCTCCGGGGCCGAGCGGGACGTCGAAGCACCCGAGATGATGGTCATGACGGGTGAGGGTCGGCTCCTGATGATCCGACACAGTCATAGCGACGAGCCCATCGACGGGGTGTGGCTGGTGCGTTCCGACGAGGGCGAGCTGCTGGGGCACGGGACTTTCGAGGCGCCCCACTGGGACAACCCGCAGCTGGGGATGATGTTCATCGAAGTGCTCCCCTCGGCTCGCGGCATCGGCGTCGAGAACCTTCTCCTCGACGCCCAGCTGGAGCAGGCGAGGGACATGGGCCGCTCTTCCTTGCTCACCTTCTCGGTCGAGACCAGCGCCCAGACGGGCTTCATGACCGGCCAGGGGTTCACGGTCGCCCAGCGCACGGCGCAGCGGCGCCTGCTGCCTGACCAGATGGATCCGGACCAGATCGCCCGGCTGGCTGCCGATGCGGCGGAGCATGCGGCCGACTACGAGCTGGTCCGGCTCGACGGTCCGGCGCCCGACGAGATGCTGCCCGAGCTGACCTCGCTGCACGAGGCGATCAACGACGCTCCGCTCGACGAGATCGCCCTCGAGACCGAGGAATACCCGGTGGAACGGATCCGCCGCTACGAGGCCGCCATGCGGGCCAGGCGGCAGGATCTCTACCGGCTGATGGCACGCCACCGTCGTACCGGCGAGTGGGGCGGCCACACGATCGTGTGCGTGGACAACACCCGGCCCGGATACGCCATCCAGGAAGACACCAGCGTGCGCCGCGAGCACCGCGGGCACCGCCTGGGCATGCTGCTCAAGGCGTCGATGCTGCTGTGGCTCCGGGAGGCCGAACCCGGCCTGACCAAGATCGACACCTGGAACGCCACGTCGAACACGCACATGATCGCGGTCAACGAGGCGCTGGGCTGCCACGTCACGGCACTCGGAGTGGCCCTGCAACGCACGATCTGAGGCCCGCCCGCCTACAGTGGGGGGCCATGAATCGTCCTGTCCCCCGGCTCTCCCTGCGCCGGGCCGCTGTGCTCATTGCCGCCGTGACCCTGACAGCCGGTTGCTCAGGTGGCGGCGCGACGTCCGGCACGAGCGCAAACTCCCCAGGCGACACACCTTCCTCGACCGGATCGAGTACGACGACCGCTCCCCCGCCACCACCACCTCCCGCGGTCTCCGGGTGCCACCAGCTCGACTTCTCCGCAATCTCGCACTACACCAACTCCGACCCGGTGGTGCCGTGTGGGAGGTCGCACACCAGCTACACCTTCGCGGTCCAGAAACTGCCACCGGACGTCAACGTGCCGGGGGCGAGCATCGGTAACAAGAGCATCCAGTCCGCCGCGTCGGCCGGCTGCGAGGCCGCCTTCAGCCGCTTCATCGGTGGGGACCCCACCCGACGGGCCCTGTCCCGGCTCAGCGTCACCTACTTCCTTCCCCCGCAGAAGTACTACGACCGAGGTGCCGACTGGGTGCGGTGTGACGTGGTCGCCCTGCAGTCGGCTGACGCGCTGGCTCCGCTGCCCCAACCACTCCAGGGCTTCCTCGACGACTCGCGCGCTCTCCAGGACTACGGCGTGTGCTCGGCAGGACAGCCGGGGGCCACCACATCGGCGCTGGTCATCTGCGGCCAGCCGCACACCTTCCGGGCGCTGACGGCGCTGCGTCTCGGCACCACGACCTCGCGCTACCCCGGCAAGGCGGTCGCCGGAACCGCGGGGCAGAAGCGCTGCTCCACCTATATCGCCAACGCCCTCGGCACCAACAGCGGCTACACCTACGCCTGGACCTACCCGACCGAGTCCGACTGGGCGTCCGGCCAGCGCTTCGGGTTCTGTTGGAACAAGACGACCCACTGACCGCGGCCTGCGCAGCGGTGCGAGCGTGGCTCAGAAGCCCAACCGGCGTAGCTGTTTCGGGTCGCGCTGCCAGTCCTTCGCGACCTTCACATGGAGGTCGAGGAAGACCGGAGTGCCGAGCAGCGCCTCGATCTGCACCCGGGCGGCGGAGCCGACGGCCTTGAGCCGTTCGCCTCGGTGTCCGATCACGATGCCTTTCTGACTGCTGCGCTCGCAATAGAGCTCGGCACGGATGTCGACCAGAGGTCGGTCGGCAGGGCGCCCGTCGCGCGGGGCCATCTCCTCGACGACCACGGCGATCGAGTGCGGCAGCTCGTCGCGCACACCCTCGAGCGCGGCCTCGCGGATGAGCTCGGCGACGAGGGTGGTCTCCGGCTCGTCGGTCAGCTCACCCTCCGGGAACAACGGCGGCCCCTCCGGCAGGCCGGCGAGCAACAGGTCCCGCAGCAGGTCGATGCGGTCCCCCTCGACCGCCGAGACAGGCACGATCTCGGTCCACTCGAACCCGTAGACCTCGCCCAGCCGTTGCACCTGCATCAGGTGCTCGGCGAGCCGGTCCGGCCCGACCAGGTCGGTCTTCGTCGCAACAGCCAGCTTCGGGATGCGCCGTAGCCCGGCGGTCTCCTCGACGAGGAACCGGTCGCCCGGCCCGATCGGGTCGGACGCCGGCAGGCACACCACGATCACGTCGACCTCGGCCCAGGTCGCCCGGACCAGGTCGTTGAGCCGCTCCCCCAGGAGGGTCCGGGGCTTGTGGAGACCGGGTGTGTCGACCAACACGAGCTGCGCATCGGCACGATGCACCACACCTCGCACGGTGTGACGAGTGGTCTGCGGCTTCGCGGAGGTGATAGCGATCTTGGACCCCACCAGGGCGTTCGTCAGCGTCGACTTGCCCGCGTTGGGCCGCCCGACGATGCTCGCGAAGCCGCTGCGGAACGGTGGCCGCGCCGGGTCGGTCGCAGGTGTCGTCACGCCTCGTCCCATGCGGAGTCGCGGACGGCCCCCGCGGTCACATCGGCGCCGTCATCGGCGGATGCCGTCTTGTCGCCGTCCACGCGTCGTTGTCCGTCGAGCGGCGGCTCCTCCATCCCCTCTCGGGTGATGACGACGGTGACGATCTTGTTGCGCCGACCGGCGAGACTCTCAGCCCGGAACCGCAGCCCCTCGCAGACGACTTCGGCACCGGGGATCGGCACCCGCCCCAGGTGCTTGGCCATCAGGCCTCCGACCGTCTCGATGTCCTCGTCGTCGATGCGCACCCCGAACAGCTCGGCGAGCTCGTCGACCGGCAGCCGGGAGCTCACCCGCACGCCGCCGTTGAGCCGCTCGACCTCCTCGGGGTCGACGTCGTACTCGTCAGTGATCTCGCCGACGATCTCCTCCAGCAGGTCCTCGATGGTCACCAGACCGGCCGTGCCGCCGTACTCGTCCACGACGATCGCGACATGGGTACGGCGGGCCTGCATCTCCCGCATCAAGTCATCGGCCGGCTTGGAGTCCGGGACATAGAAACAGTCGCGCATGACGGACTCGACACGTTCCGTCGACTCCGCCTCGTGGTTGTCGAAGACCCGCTTCGTGACGTCCTTGAGGTAGGCGATGCCGACGACGTCGTCGAGGTCGTCACCGATGACTGGCAGTCGCGAGAAGCCACTCCGCAGCGCAAGGGACATCATCTGCCGCAAGGTCTTGTGCCGCTCGATGAAGACCATGTCGGTGCGCGGCACCATCACCTCGCGAACCAGGGTTTCGCTGAGCTCGAAGACGGAGTGGATCATCTTGCTCTCGCCCGACTCGATCACCCGGGACAGCGCGGCCAGGTCGACGAGCTCCCGCAGCTCGGCCTCGGAGGCGAACGGCCCTTCACGGAAGCCCTTGCCGGGTGTGACGGCGTTGCCGATCAGGATCAGCACTTGGGCGACCGGGGCAAGCACGACGCCGAGCGCGGCAACCGGTCCCGCGGCGATCGAGGCGACCCGCTCGGCATGCTGGCGCCCGACGGTGCGGGGCCCGACGCCGACGGCGATGTAGGACACCACGATCATCACGGCCGCCGAGACGGCGAGTGCGAGCCAGACGGGTGAGATCTCGTTGAGCGCCGCGCGCGTGACGATCACGATGGCGGTGGTCTCGCAGGCGACACCCGCGAGCAGGGCGGTGTTGACGAAGCGCGCCGGGTCGCTGACGATCGCGAGCAGCCGCGAGGCTCCCGGCCGGCCTTCCTCGGCGAGCTCCGACGCCCGTGCCTTCGACATCGCGCCGATCGCGGTCTGGACACTCGCCAGCAGCCCGGCCGCGAAGACGAGCGCCAGCGCGACGACCAACAGGAACACGTCCGTGGTCGTCATTCGACGACGTCACCCGCCTTGACGGCCTGCCACTCGGCGAGCAGCCTGGCCTGCAGCCCGAACATCTCGCGCTCCTCATCGGGCTCGGCGTGGTCATAGCCGAGCAGGTGCAGGATCCCGTGGATCGTGAGGAGGTGCATCTCGTCCTCGGGGGTCCGCGAGTACGTCGGCGCTTGCGCCGCGGCGTACTGCGGGCAGAGGGCCATGTCGCCGAGAATGCCGTCCGGTTCCGGCTCGCCTTCACGGCCGGGCCGAAGCTCGTCCATCGGGAACGAGAGCACGTCGGTCGGCCCGGTCTTGCCCATGAACCTGGTGTTGTAGTCCGCCATCGTGGTCTCGTCGACGAGCTTCAGGCACAGCACGGCCTGTGGGTGGACGCGCATCCGCCGGATCGTGAAGCGGGCAAGGCGCGTGAAAGCCCCGAGATCGAGGTCCATCCCCGACTCGTTGAGGACTTCGACACTCATCGGCGTTCGACGCTCGCGGGGTGCGCCGGTTGCCGGTTGGATTCGTAGTGCTCATAGGCTGCGACGATCTTGCCGACGAGCTTGTGACGGACGACGTCGTGTTCGGTGAGCCGGATGAAGCCGATGTCCTTGACGTCGGTGAGGATCTCTTGGACCACCCGGAGGCCGGACTTGGTGCCGGACGGCAGGTCGACCTGGGTGACGTCGCCGGTGACTACCATCCTGGAGCCGAAGCCCAACCTGGTGAGGAACATCTTCATCTGCTCGGGAGAGGTGTTCTGCGCCTCGTCGAGGATGATGAACGCGTCGTTGAGGGAGCGCCCGCGCATGTAGGCCAGCGGCGCAACCTCGATGGTGCCCGACGTGAGCAGCTTCGGGATCGTCTCAGGGTCGAGCATGTCGTGCAGCGCGTCGTAGAGCGGGCGGAGATAGGGGTCGATCTTCTCGCTCAGCGTGCCGGGCAGGAAGCCCAGCCGCTCCCCGGCCTCGACCGCCGGGCGGGTCAGGATGATCCGGTTGACCTGCTTGGCCTGAAGCGCCTGGACGGCTTTGGCCATCGCCAGGTAGGTCTTCCCGGTGCCGGCCGGGCCGATCCCGAAGATGACCGTGTGGGCGTCGATCGCGTCGACGTAGCGCTTCTGGTTGAGCGTCTTCGGGCGGATCGTGCGGCCGCGGTTGCTCAGGATGTTGAGCGTCAGCACCTCCGCGGGGCGCTCCTTGGTCTCGGCCCGGAGCATCACGATGCTCCGCTCGACCGCGTCGGCCGAGAGGCCTTGGCCGGTGCGGACCATGGTGACGAGCTCGTCGAAGAGCCGCTCGACCAGCGCCACCTCGCCGCGATCCCCGTCGATGGTCACCTGGTTGCCGCGGACGTGGATGTCCGCGTCGAACTCCCGCTCGATGATCCGGAGGAACTCGTCTCCTGGGCCGAGGATGGCGACGACAGGCAGACTGTTCGGCAGCACGATCGCGTGGCGCGGAAAGGGTTGCTGTGTCATCGTGCCACCATGCTACGGCGTGGGCCTCGGGCCGCCATAGCGACTTTGTCGGCCTCGTGCGCTGGCGTACGGCGGGCGGTGCACCCAACGGTCAGCCAGGAGGCCACGTGAGCTCCCGTCCCCCCAGCACGTGCAGATGCGCGTGGAAGACCGTCTGCTGGGCGGCGGCGCCGTTGTTGCACACCAGCCGGTAGCCGGCGGCGAGCCCTTGGTCCAGAGCGACCTGGCGAGCCAAGGTGAGGACGTCGACGGCCGACGCGGGGTCGGCGGCGGCGAGCTCGGGGAGCGTCGGGCTGTGCTCGCGGGGCACGACGAGCAGATGGGTCGGCGCTTGCGGCTCGACGTCGCGGAAGGCGAGCGCGCGCTCGCTCTCAGCGACGATCTCGGAGGGGATTTCCCCCGCGACGATCCGGCAGAACAGGCATTCGGGGTCGGTGGTCATCTGGTGCTCCTCGGGTGTGCGGCCGGTGGGGCTCATCGTCCCCCGAGCGCGTCTTTGAACCTGTCGAAGACGCTGCGGTGGCGGGACTCGATGTCGACGACGGGCTTCTCCTCGCCGCGCAGTCCTGCCAGCTGGCGCAGCAGATCAGCCTGCTCGGCGTCGAGCCGCGTGGGGGTCTCGACGGTGACCGTCGTGACGACGTCTCCTCGCCCGTTCCCCCGCAGCCGGGGTACGCCGCGAGCCCGGGCCAGGAAGCGCTCCCCCGACTGGGTGCCGGCGCGAATCTCGAGCGGGATCGTCTTCTCGACGTCGCTGGCGGCGGAGTCGACAAGATCGGCCTCCAGGGTGGGCAGCTCGATCGTGGTGCCGAGGGCGGCCGCCGTCATCGGGACCGTGACGGTGCAGAGCAGGTCGTCGCCGTGCCGGGTGAACACCGGGTGGGGCGCCACGTCGATCTCGACGTAGAGGTCCCCGGCCGGCCCGCCGCCGGGTCCGACCTCGCCCTCGCCGGAGAGCTGGACCCGGGTGCCGGTGTCGACCCCGGCCGGGATCGACACGGTGATCGCCCGCCGGGCACGCACCCGGCCGTCGCCGGAGCACTCACCGCACGGGTTGAGGATGACGGTGCCGAAGCCGCGGCAGGTCGGACAGGGACGCATCGTGCGCACCTCGCCGAGGAACGACCGCTGGACGTGGCTGATCTCACCCTGGCCCTGGCAGGTGTCACATCGGGTCGGCTGGGTCCCGGGCGCCGTACCCGCGCCCGAGCAGACCGTGCACACGACCGCAGTGTCGACCTTGAGCTCGCGCTTGACCCCGAACGCCGCCTCGGCGAGCTCGAGACCGACCCGCACGAGGGCGTCCTGGCCGCGTCGGGTGCGGGTGCGCGGCCCGCGCGACGCGCCCTGCTGTCCGAAGAACGCGTCCATGATGTCGGTGAACGAGAAGCCCTGCCCGAAGCCCGCTCCCGCATCGGCACCCGACATCGGGTCACCGCCGAGGTCGTACATCTCCCGCTTCTTGGGATCGCTCAGCACGTCATAGGCCAGCGTGACCTCCTTGAACCGCTCCTGCGTCTCGGCGTCGGGGTTGACGTCGGGGTGCAGCTGGCGGGCCAGCCGCCGGTAGGCCTTCTTGATCTCCTCGGGGGAAGCGTCGCGCGACACTCCGAGGATCTCGTACAGATCGTGGGTCATAACCATCAATTCGGGAGGGGTCGGAACGGGTCGCCGCTCATGCGTCGGCGGTGCTAGGCATCGGAAAGGATCTGGCTCACGTAGCGCGCCACGGCGTTGACCGCGGCCATCGAGCCCGGGTAGTCCATGCGGGTCGGCCCGAGTACGCCGAGGGTCGCCAACGCCCGGTCACCCGGCCCGTAGCCTGTTGCCACGATAGACGCCGCCACAAGCTGCTCATGGGGCACCTCGTGGCCGATCCGCACCGTCACCGTGCTCGGGGTGGTCGCCTCCCCCAACAGCTTGAGCAGCACGACGTGCTCCTCGAGAGCTTCCAGCAGCGGTTTGATGGACCGGTCGAACTCGTCGCCGAAGCGCATCAGGTTGGCGGTGCCGCCGATCGCCACCTTCTCGTCGGTGCGCTCGTCGGCGACGGCCTCCGCGAATACGGCGATGACCTGGGCGATGACGGCCGCGTCGGACGGGTGGAACGTCTCGGGGATCGTGCTCACCTGGCTCGCCGCATCGGCGAGCGAGTGCCCGACGGCGGCGACGTTGAGGCGGGCTCGAAGATCGGCGACCACCTCGTCGTCGAGGGGCCGGGAGAGCTCGACAACGCGCTGCTCGACCCGGCCGGCGCTGGTGATGAGCACGAGCAGCAGCCGGGTGCCGCTGAGCGTGACGACCTCGACGTGCCGGACGCTCGAGCGGGACAGCGTGGGGTATTGCACGATCGCCACCTGCTGGGTCAGCTGGGCGAGCAGCCGGACGCTGCGGTGGACGACGTCGTCGAGGTCGAGTGCCCCCTGCAGAAAGCTCGCGATGGCGCGCTTCTCGGCTCCCGTCAGCGGCTTGATGTCGGTGAGGTTGTCGACGAACAGCCGGTAGCCCTTGTCGGTGGGGATGCGCCCCGCGCTGGTGTGCGGCTGAGCGATCAGGCCGTCCTCCTCGAGCGCTGCCATATCGTTGCGGACTGTCGCCGACGAGACGCCCAAGCGGTGGCGTTCGACCAGGGCCTTCGAGCCGACCGGCTCGTGGGTCTGGACGTAGTCCTCGACGATGGCACGCAGCACCTCGAGCTTGCGGTCGTCGAGCATCTCCGCCTCCTCGTCTGGCACTCCGGAACCCGGAGTGCCAATCTTACCCTCCCCGCGGCACATCGGCGGATCACGCACGCGTCCTAGAATCGGGCCATGTCATCTCCCTGGGAGCGGGGCTTCGTCGAGATCGCCGACCGGTGCTACGTCGCCCGCTACCGCGAGTGGGACGTGAGCATCGGGGTCGTCGTGGGTACGGCGGGCGCGGTCGTCATTGACACCAGGGCCACCCTCGCGCAGGGTGAACGGCTGCGCGACGATGTCGCGCGGCTGCCGGGCCGGCCGGAGGTGCGTTGGGTGGTCAACACCCACGAGCACTTCGACCATGTCTTCGGCAACGCGGCCTTCACGAGCGCGACGATCCACGCCCACGAGAACGCCGCGGCCGGCATACCGGGGACGGCAGCGGCCATCAAACGGCTGATCGAGGCCGACCGGGAGCCTGACCCCGAGCATCCCGAGATCACCGACGAGGTGCTTCAGGGAGTCCTGGACACGGAGCCTCGGCTGCCCGACCGGACGTTCTCCTCGGTCGCCACTCTGGACCTCGGTGACCGCTACGTCGAGCTGCTCTACCCGGGACGCGGCCATACGGACGGCGATCTCGTGCTGCGGGTCCCGGACACCGACGTGCTGTTCGCCGGCGACCTCGTGGAGGAGTCGGCCGACCGGGACGCGACGCCCGGCTTCGGCTCGGACTGCTGGCCGTTCGAGTGGGCTCCCACCCTCGACCTGGTGATCGGCCTGCTGAGCGTCGACTCGCTCGTCGTACCCGGCCATGGCGCGGTCGTCGACCGCAGCTTCGTCGAGGCACAGCGCAACGACATCGCCGACGTGGCCGAGATCATCAAGGGGCTGGCCAGCGCTCGGGTGCCGCTCGAGGAGGCGCTGGCGGCCGGTGAGCAGGCGGCTCGACCGGCACCGCTCGCGGCGAGCCTCGAACCCGGCGGCGCACCCGTGGCGGGTGGGACAGGTTGGCCGTTTGCGCCGCACTACCTCGACCAGGCCGTCCGGCGCGGCTACCAGCAGCTCGATGTCGGATGGAACGGCGCGGGTGCCACGCTGCCCATCGTGAGCAGCGAGTCGGCCGCACGTGGCTGACGACCGCTACGGCCGGGACGTGCTCGGCACCGACTGGCGCGCGCCGAAGCGCGGCCGGTCGGCGACCGTCGAAGCGAAGCTCGGGATGGTTGTCGAGGACGCGACCACCGACTGGTGCGGGGAGGTGGTCCGAGTCGAGCGCGACCTCGGCACGGTGATCCTCGAGGACCGGCACGGCAGCCGCCGCACCTTCCCCCTCGGCCCAGGATTCCTGCTCGAGGGGGCACCGGTGGTGCTCAAGGCGCCGGCTCGCACCGCACCGACACGGGCCGTCCGCACGGCGTCGGGCTCCGTCGCCGTGGCCGGCGCACCCGCCCGGGTGGCGCGGGGCAGCCGGATCTTCGTCGAGGGACGCCATGACGCGGAGCTGGTCGAGCGGGTCTGGGGCGACGACCTGCGCGTCGAAGGCGTCGTCGTGGAGTACCTCGAGGGGGTCGACCGGCTCGAGGAGGCGTTGGCGGACTTCGGTCCCGGCCCGGGACGGCGGGTGGGGGTGCTGGTGGATCATCTGGTCGCGGGATCGAAGGAGAGCCGGATCGCGGACGACGTGGCGCACGGCCCCGGGGGCGCGCACGTCCTCGTGGTGGGACATCCCTTCGTCGACGTCTGGCAGGCCGTGAAGCCGGCCACTCTCGGCATCGCCGGATGGCCCGACGTACCCCGGTCGGAGGAGTGGAAGCATGGCGTCGCGAAGCGACTCGGCTGGCCCTATGGGAGTCAGGCCGACATCGCCGAGGCCTGGCGGCGCATTCTGTCATCTGTGCATTCCTATGCCGACCTCGAGCCTGACCTGCTCGGCCGGGTCGAGCAGCTGATCGACTTCGTCACCGAGTGACCGGAAGGCTGAGACTCGGGCGGATGAGATCGCGGTCTGACCGCAGCCTCCACCCCGTGCGCGGATACGTTCGCCAGGCGTGACAGCAGACGTCGTGACAGAGCCCCTGAATCCAAGCTCGCGTCGGCATTCCAGAAGGCTCGGATCGTGGTGGCGAGAGTCTCGGATCGTGGTGCCGAAAGTCTCGGATCGTGGTGCCGAAAGTCTCGGATCGTGGTGCCGAAAGTCTCGGATCGTGGTGGCGAAAGTCTCGGATCGTGGTGGCGAAAGTCTCGGATCGTGGTGGCGAAAGTCTCGGATCGTGGTGGCGAAAGTCTCGGATCGTGGTGGCGAAAGTCTCGGATGGTTAGGGGAGGAGGGTGCGGACGACGGCGTCGGCGAGCAGCCGGCCGCGCAGCGTGAGAGTGAGCACCGGGGCGCCAGCTTCCGTGACGTCAGGTGCCGGCGAGGTCGTCGTCGCGGTGTACGCCGGCGACGTCGTTGCGGCGGCACCGCTCCGTCCCAGCTGGACGAGACCCTCGGCAACCAGGTCGGCCACTGCCGCGCGCCCTGGCCCGTCGAGGACGTCGAGCGGCAGACCGGTGACCAGCCGGGTCTCCAGCAGCACCCGCTCGACACGGCGGGTCTCGGCGTCGAGGACCTCGCGGGCCGCCGACGGGCTCAGCCCCTCGCCGAGACGGGCCGCATAGGCAGCCGGATGCTTCACGTTCCACCAGCGCACTCCGCCGAGGTGCGAGTGCGCTCCCGGGCCGATCCCCCACCAGTCGGAACCTTGCCAGTAGCCCAGGTTGTGCCGGCATCGGTCGGCTTCCGTACGCGCCCAGTTCGACACCTCGTACCAGCCGAACCCCGCGGCACCGAGCAGCTCGTCGGCCAGCTCGTACTTGTCCGCAAGGTCGTCGTCGTCCGGCGCCGTGAAGTCGCCGCGCGCGACCCGCCGGGCCAGCGCCGTGCCCTCCTCGACGATGAGGGCATAGGCGCTCAGATGGTCGGGAGCGAGGGTCAGCGCGGCATCGAGGCTGGTTCGCCAGTCGGAGAGCGCCTCACCCGGCGTCCCATAGATGAGGTCGAGGCTGACCTGGTCGAATCCGGCAGCGCGAGCCCACCCCACCACATCCGGCAGCCGGGTCGGGTCATGAGTGCGGTCGAGCACGCCAAGCACGGATGGCACCGCCGACTGCATCCCGAAGGAGATCCGGTTGATGCCGCTGTCCCTCAGCTCGGCCAGATCGGCCGGAGTCACGCTGTCCGGGTTGGACTCCGTCGTCACTTCCGCGTCGGGCGCGAGCCCGAACTCGTCGCGCACAGCCGTCACGACCGCCGCGAGGTCACCCGGCGGCAGCAGGGTCGGCGTACCTCCACCGAAGAAGAGGGTCGAGACCGGCAGGTCGCGGTCACCGAGGACCCGACGGGCCATCCGCAGCTCGGCGACGGCCGCCTGGGCATACGTCGCCTGCGACGCTCCCGGCGTCGTCCCTAGCTCGCTCGCCGTGTAGGTGTTGAAGTCGCAGTAACCGCACCGCACGCGGCAGAACGGCACGTGGACGTAGAGGCCGAACGGAACGGCGCCAAGGCCCTCCAGCGCGGACTGAGGTAGGCGACCGTCAGCCGGAGCAGGGTCTCCGTCGGGCAGTCTCGAAGGCACCCGTCGATCATGTCAGCAAGGCTGAAACGGCCTCGCTCACCGGTCGCACCGGCGCGCCCTTCAGCGATACAGCGCGTTGAGCTGGTCGCGGTAGTGGTCCTCGACGACCTTCCGCTTCACCTTCATGCTGGGGGTGATCTCGCCGTGCTCGACGGACAGGTCGTGATCCAGGACAACCCAGCGCTTGACGGTCTCCCAGCGGTTGAGCCGGGTGTTGAGCTGGTCGACGTAGCCCTGGATCATGGTGGAGGCGGCGTCGGACGTGACGATCTCGGCGTACGAGCGGCCACCCAGTCCGTGGCCCGCGGCCCACTCGTCGAGCCCGTCCGGGTCGAGGGTGATGATCGCGCTGACGAAGTTGCGCTCGTTGCCGTGCACGACGAACTGGCTGGCGTAGGGGCAGATGGCCTTGAACAGCCCCTCGATCACTTGCGGGGCGACGTACTTGCCGCCCGACGTCTTGAACAGGTCCTTCTTGCGGTCCGTGACACGCACATAGCCCTCGTCGTCGATCTCCCCGATGTCGCCGGTGTGCAGCCAGCCGTCGTCGAGCGTCTCGGCGGTGGCCGCCTCCTGGTTGTGGTAGCCGGCCATCACGCCGGGGCCCTTGATCAGCAGCTCGCCGTCGTCGGCGACCCTGAACTCGGTGCCGTCGAACGGCGGCCCGACCGTGCCGAACTTGTAGTTGTCCGGGCGGTTGATGCAGGTTCCTGCGGAGGTCTCGGTGAGCCCGTAGCCCTCGAGGATCAGGATTCCCGCGGCGTGGAACCACTCGGCGATGTCACGGTTGAGCGCGGCGGCACCCGAGACGAAGAAGCGCACCCGGCCGCCGAAACGCTCGCGGATCTTGGCGAAGACGAGCCGGTCGTAGAGGCGGTGCTCGAGAGACAGCGGGACCGGGACGTTCGCACCGTCACGGCGCAGCTTGTCGACCTTGAGCCCGACCGTGAAGGCCCGGTCGAAGATCTTCTTCTTGATGCCCCCGTCGGCCTCGGTCATCGTGATGATCCGGCCATGGGCCTTCTCGAAGATGCGTGGTGCCGCACCCATGAACGTCGGCCGGACGACCGCGAGGTTGTCGATGATCTTCTCCACCCGGCCGTCGACGGCGGTGAGGAAGCCGATCGCGAGCTGGGCCGACAGCAGAACCTTGCCGAACGAGTGGGCCAGCGGGAGCCACAAGAACTGGGTGTCGTCGACGGTGAGGATCCCAAGCGACTCGACGGCGACGCCTTCGTAGGTCCACGCGGAGTGCGACAGCCGGACGCCCTTGGGCTGGCCGGTCGTACCGGACGTGTAGATCAGGGTTGCGAGATCGTCGCGCCCGGTCTGGCCGACTCGCTGCTCGACGACGTCGGGCTGCTCCACGAGCAGCTTGGCGCCGAGCGACTCGAGGTCGTCGAGTGTGATCACCCAGTCGCCGTCGCCCTCGCCGTCGAAAACGACGACTTTGCTCAGGTCGGGCAGCTCCGCCCGTTGCTCGCGGAGCTTGGCGACCTGGACGTCGTCCTCGGCGAACGCGATTCGCGAGTCGGAGTCGGACAAGATGAACGCCACGTCCACCGCCATCGTGGACGGGTAGACCGTGGTGGTCGCCGCCCCCGAAGCCAAGATGGCGAGGTCGGCGAGCACCCACTCGTAGCGAGTTCCGGAGGCGATGGCGACTCGTCGCTGCGGCTCGATTCCCAGGGCGATCAGCCCCGCGGCAATCCGGCTGACCCGTTCACCCGTCTGAGCCCAGGTGACCGTGGTCCAGCCGTCGCCTTCGGGGTAGCTGTAAGCGGGCCGCGCGGGCGTCGCCGCGACCCGGTCGAAGAACATCCGCCCGAGACTCGCGGGACGGCTGTTGATCAGATCCATTGCCTGCTCGTGCTGACTGTCCACCATGGTCTCGACGTTAGAGGACTCGATTAGCTCGCGACAGGTCTTTGTGCCCGTTGGCTGGACTTTCGTCGCGGCCGCGACCGGCCGTGCCGGTCCGCGGACCCGCCGTTCGCGTTCCACTGTCCGCCCGAGGCCGGACGGCCGCTGCGGCGGTGGCCTCCCCGGCTCTTCGGGGGCGCCGGCTGCGTCGGCCTGATCAGGGACGGCTCGACAAGAACCCGCTCCCCTGGCGCGATCTCGCCGAGCAGGGGGTGACCGCTGCCGAGCTTGGTGGTCGTCGGCTTGATGCCGGCCTTGCGAGTCAGCGACCGTACGTCGGAGACCTGGCTGTCGACCATCAGGGTGACGACGGTCCCCGAGGCGCCGGCTCGTGCGGTGCGGCCGGAGCGGTGCAGGTAAGCCTTGTGCTCGGCCGGCGGGTCCGCGTGGATGACCAGCCGGATGTCGTCGACGTGGATCCCCCGCGCGGCGATGTCGGTGGCCACCAGGGTCGACGACTTCCCGCTGGCGAACGCGGTCAGGTTCCGCGTCCGAATGCCTTGGGACAGGTCCCCGTGCAGCTCCAGTGCCGGGACACCGGCGGCCGTCAGCTTCTTGGCGAGCTGCTTGGCGCCGTGCCGGGTCCGGGTGAAGACGAGCGTGCGACCGGGTGCGGACGCGAGGTCCACGATGACCGACAGCCGTGAGTCGCGGTCGATGTGGAGCACGTGGTGGGTCATCTCGACGGAGCGACCTTCAACCGGGTCGACCTCATGGGTCACCGGGTTCTTCAGGTAGCGCTTGGCCAGGACGTCCACGCCGCTGTCGAGTGTGGCGGAGAAGAGCATCCGCTGCCCGTCGGATGGCGTCTTGTCGAGCAGCCGCCGTACGACGGGCAGGAAGCCGAGATCGGCCATGTGGTCCGCCTCGTCGAGCACCGTGATCTCGATCGAGTCGAGGCTGGCGTGCCCGTGCTGGACGTGGTCGGCCAGCCGTCCCGGACAGGCGACGACGATGTCGACTCCAGCCTTGAGGGCCTTGATCTGGTGATGGGCGCTGACGCCCCCGAAGACCGTGACACTGCGAAGCTGGAGGGCTTGCGCGAGCGGGACCAGGGATGCGTTGATCTGGGTGACCAGCTCGCGGGTGGGCGCCAGGATCAGCGCACGCGGACGGTTCGGCCGGCGGTGCCCGTGGCTGGCGGTAAGCCGGGCCAGCATCGGCAGCAGGAACGCGTAGGTCTTGCCGGAGCCGGTCCGGCCGCGGCCGAGGAGGTCCCGGCCGGCGAGGGAGTCGGGCAGCGTCGCTGCCTGGATCGGGAACGGCTCGGTGATGCCTGCCTTGGTGAGCGCCCTGACGAGCGCCGGTGGGACACCGAGCTGGGTGAAGGTGGTGCCGGCTGCTTGGGGAGCAGTCGAGCTCTGGGGGTGGTGCTGGGCATGCGAAACGTGATGGGGGCGGCTGGCCGCCATAAAGCTCTCCGAACGTTGGAAGGGTCGTCCTGCGTGTCGCTTCCCGCGATGGTCGCGGTGCGTCGTGGTCCGACAAAGAAACGGGGCCCGAGGCAAGACACTGCGGGCCGACAACGAACAGTCTACCTGACCAGGGCCGTTAGTCCGTCATCGCCTTCGTCACAGCGATGCACATCGTCAGGTAGTCAGGAGTCTTCTCGTCCGCGAGAGTGGGGTCGTCCTCGATGCACCACAGGGCGTTGTGCATCATCCGGACGACGACCCAGGACTTCGCCCGATCCTCGTCCAACCCGGCTGCGTCGACGATGGTCTCGAGGCGCCGGCGAACCGCACGCGCCGCATTGCCCGACGCCACCGCCTCGTCCCACCGGTTCCACAGCATCGGCGCCACCTCGTAGTGCGGGTCACCGGCCATCGGCTTGGGGTCGATGACGAGCCACGGCTCGCGCTCGGCGGCGAGCACGTTCTCGTAGTGCAGGTCACCGTGGATCATCACGGAGTCGGTGGCGTCGTCCGCGATGAAGGAGGTTGCCAGCGAGACCGCCCGCTCCACGAGGCGTCGCGGGATCGGCGCGTCGCGGTCGAGGGCAGCGAGGTTGCGGGTCCAGCGGTCGATGTACGACGACAGCGTGCGCAGCTGTGGCAGCGCAGGAATGTGCAGCCTCGTATAGAAGCCTGCAACGATCGCACATGCCTCGATGACGTCGACGCCACGCAGATCGCGATCGGAGTTGAGACGCTCGAGCAACATCACGTGACGACCCGGGTTGGCGCGGTAGAGGCGCACCATCCCGTTGCCCTGAAGGGCTTGCAGCGCCAGATGCTCGTGCTCCTCCTCGTCATGGGGCCACGAGAACTTGACAGCGCATCGCCGCCCGTCCTTCTCGACCACCGGCACGACGAGGGCACAGAACCCGTGCCGCGACTCACCGTCGGGGATGAGCTCCCAGTCGTCGAGCGTCTCGCGGACCAGCCGGGGCAGCGCATCCAGCCAGTCGAGCCAACCTTCACTGCGGTCCCGAAAGGCCAGCAGGCCTTGCGGGATGAGGCTTCGGGGGTTCAGGTCCGCCGCAGCCTCGAAGGGCGATTGTGGGCCGCCGGGGGTGCCGAGCCCCATCAGCGCTTGGACTTCTCGCCGGTCTCCGAGGTGTTGAGCGCGGAGATGAACGCCTCCTGCGGCACCTCGACGCGGCCCACCATCTTCATCCGCTTCTTGCCTTCCTTCTGCTTCTCGAGCAGCTTTCGCTTGCGGGTGATGTCACCGCCGTAGCACTTGGCCAGCACGTCCTTGCGCATCGCGCGCACTGTCTCGCGGGCGATCACGCGAGCCCCGATGGCCGCTTGGATGGGCACCTCGAACTGCTGGCGCGGGATGAGCTCCTTGAGCTTGAGGGTGAGTCCCACCCCATAGGCATAGGCAGCGTCGCGGTGCACGATCGCCGAGAACGCGTCGACCGGGTCGCCGTGCAGCAGCACGTCGACCTTGACCAGGTCGCTCGCCTGCTCGCCGGTCGGCTCGTAGTCGAGCGAGGCGTAGCCCTTCGTCCGCGACTTGAGCGCGTCGAAGAAGTCGAAGACGATCTCGGCCAGCGGCAGCGTGTAGCGCAGCTCGACGCGGTCCTTCGAGATGTACTCCATGCCCTGGAGGGAGCCACGTCGGCCCTGGCAGAGGTCCATGATCACCCCGATGAAGTCGGACGGGGTGAGGATGGTGGCCCGCACCATCGGCTCGTAGACGGCGGCGATCTTGCCCTCGCCGGGGTACTCGCTCGGGTTGGTGACCACGACCTCGGAGCCGTCCTCCATCTCGACCCGGTAGACCACGTTGGGCGACGTCGAGATCAGGGCGAGGTTGAACTCGCGCTCGAGCCGCTCGCGGACGATCTCCATGTGCAACAGGCCGAGGAAGCCGCACCGGAAGCCGAAGCCGAGCGCCCCGGAGGTCTCGGGCTCATACATCAGGGCCGCGTCGTTGAGCTGCAGCTTGTCGAGCGCGTCGCGCAGAGTCGGGTAGTCGTCGCCGTCGATGGGATAGAGCCCGGAGTAGACCATCGGGTTGGGGTGGCGGTAGCCGCTGAGCGCCTCGGTCGCGCCATGGACGGCCGACGTGACCGTGTCGCCCACCCGTGACTGGCGGACCTCCTTGACGCCGGTGATGAGGTAGCCGACCTCTCCGACGCCCAAGTGCTCGGCACGGAGGGGATCCGGTGAGATCACTCCGACCTCGAGCATCTCGTGGACCGCCCCGGTCGACATCATCTTGATCCGGTCGCGGTGCGTCAGCCGCCCGTCGACCACCCGGACGTAGGTGACGACGCCGCGGTAGGTGTCGTAGACCGAGTCGAAGATCAGCGCTCGGGGCGGGGCGTCGGCGTTGCCCTGCGGCGCCGGGACGGTCTCGACGATCTCGTTGAGCAGCGCCTCAACACCTTCGCCGGTCTTGGCCGACACCCGGAACACGTCGTCCGGGTCGCAGCCGATGATGTGGGCGAGCTCGGCGGCGTACTTGTCGGGCTGGGCGCTCGGCAGGTCGATCTTGTTGAGGACCGGGATGATGCGCAGGTCGGCGTCGAGCGCGAGGTAGAGGTTCGCGAGCGTCTGCGCCTCGATCCCCTGCGCGGCATCGACGAGCAAGACGGCGCCGTCGCACGCCTCGAGTGAGCGGCTCACCTCGTAGGTGAAGTCGACGTGTCCTGGGGTGTCGATCATGTTGAGCACGAACTGGGTGCCGGCCCGCTCTCCGGCGCTGGCCGTCCACGGCAGCCGGACGGCCTGGCTCTTGATGGTGATCCCGCGCTCCCGCTCGATGTCCATCCGGTCGAGGTACTGCGCACGCATGCTGCGACCCTCCACGACCCCGGTGAGCTGCAGCATCCGGTCGGCAAGCGTCGACTTGCCGTGGTCGATGTGGGCGATGATCGAGAAGTTCCGGATGATCGCCGGGTCGGTGTCGCCCGGCTGCGGGGCGGCGGTCAGGGGTGTGGGCACGGAGAGCTTTCGGTGTCGGTGACGGATCTGTCCTGCGGCTGCCCCGGGCTCGGCCCCGGCAACGCGAGCGACGCGGTACGTCGTACCGGTCCCGCCTCCATCATCCCATGCCCACGGAGTGGGTAGTCCGTCACGCTCAGGGGGCGGCCAATCGATTTGGCCTCCCCGAAACGTGCCGGACCATCGGGAAAGAAGCGTGCCGGACCATCGGGATGCATGGCCAGGAAACCCGGTGGCTCGCGGCCCGGGCGGTCGGCGAGGATGGAGCATGCCAGCCTCCCCGCAGCCCGAGGGCGACACCACCCCCGCGTGGGTCCGCGACAGCGTGACCACTCGCGACGGCGTGCCGATCCCGGTGCGGGCCACGGCACGCCGGCCCGGCTGGGGCGACCTGCCCACCAAGGTGCGCGGCCACATCGAGAGCGCCGTCGGCGCGGTAGTGGTCGGGTCGGAGTCGGCGGGCACCGGGTTCACCCCGGGCTTCGCCTCGCGGCTGGACCTCGACACCGGCGCCCCGATCTTCGTCAAGGCCGCCTCAGGAGGCTACGACGACCTGCACGGCTGGCGACTCACCGACGCCTACCGCGAGGAGATCCGCAAGCTGCGACGGCTTCCCGAGGGGATCGGCGCGCCGGCTCTGCGCTTCAGCCTCGACGAGCCCGTCGATCGCGAGCCCTGGGTCGTCCTCGGCCTCGAACACGTCGACGGCCGCCCGCCCCGGCGACCCTGGCGGGCGGATGAGCTCGGCCTCGTCACGGATCAGCTGGCCGCCATCGCGCCGCGGCTCGCGCGAGTGCCGCCGGGGCTGGAGCTCGGCACGTTCGAGGACGACTTCGGCGACTGGGTGAGCTGGCTCGAGCAGGTAGTCGAGCGCGACGGAGAAAGCCGGTGGCTCGAAGAAGTGGCCGCGCTCGGCGCCGAGTCCGTCGAGCGTTGCAGCGGACACGGGATCGCCCACCTCGACCTCCGAGACGACAACATCCTGATCGACCGGGAACGGCGGGTCTGGATCTGTGACTGGAACTTCCCCATGCGGGCCGCGCCGTGGGTCGATCTCGTGTGCGTGTTGCTCTCGGCGTTCGGCGACGGGCTCGACGTCGAGGGTGTGATCGTCGAGCATCCGCTGACCCGGGACACTCCCCCGCGATCCGTCAATGCCTTCCTGGCCAACCTGTGGCTCTACTTCACCACCAGGATGGACGACCCGGTTCCGCCGTTCTCGCCGCACCTGCGCGACCACCAGCGCTGGTACGCCGAGGCGACGGAAGGCTGGCTGCGTGCCCGGCTCCGCGCGGCTGGCGACGGGTCCGACCCTGCTCGCGGGGGGTCGTCGTGAGCCCGGCGGCCGAGCGTGAGGGCAACCGGCTCGTCGGCGTCCGGCTGTCCTATATGACGCGGCTCCCGCGCCGGTCCGGGCCTGGGCCGAGGACCTGCTCGGCGCCAAGCTCGTGGGCGTCCAGCCTCGCGTCGGCGGCATGTCACCAGCGGTCGCGGCCACCCTGCGGGCCGCGAACGGTGCGACGGCCTTCGTCAAGGCCGTCGGCCGCAGCGTCAACCCCGACACCCCGGACCACTTCCGGCACGAGATCGAGGTACTCACGGCACTGCCGCCGGCGGCACGGTTTGCGCGTGAAAGCAGCAGTGCCGCGGCGGCTATCGGGACGGCTAGGTTGACGTGGCGCCGCACCGTCGGTCTCAGGAACGTATGCACGGAGGTGCGCTTATCTGGCTGCCAGAGGTGCGGTTTTGCAAAATGGAACGTTTCGGGGCTGAAACACGTGATTTGGGCCCCGAATCGTTCCACTTTGCCGCCCTCTCAGATCGATTCGGCACGGTGCGGCTGGTTTCGCGGCCGGCCGACAGCCGCTGCGTTCCCAAGCGCCCACGGTTGGGGTTTCTGCGGCTTCCTTCACCCGTCACCCCCACGCCATCGTGAGGCGCCAGCCCGACGCTCGCGGCTCGACAGTTCTGTGAGTAGTCAGAGCTGGTGCGGTGCCATCGGTCCGCTGATGGAGATCAGGTGCCCGTCGGGCAGCCGGAAGCTCATCGCGCGCCGGGCCCACGCACGTTCCGCCGGCTCCTCGACCACCGACAGGCCAGCCGCCACCACGCGACTCCGGATCTCGTCGACCGAGATGCCGACGTCGAACGACAGTGCGGCCGGCTCGACCAGGCCATCGGCCTGCTGAAGCTGGAAGCCGTTGCTGCCGGACCAGGGCTCGACGGCGAGGAACGCGACTCGGGGCGGGTCCGGGAAGGCCCAGGCGACGTGGAGTCGCAGCAGCTGCTGGAGCAACCGCGTCGACGCAGCGAGGTCGCTGACCACCAGGACCGGAGTGACTCCGAGCACTTCCGGGTCCTGTGGCACCGCAGCGCGAGCCATCACCACCGTCTGGCCGACGGAGTGACCATAGGTGCGCGGCAGTCTGCCCCGCTCGGTCATCCCCGCCGCCCGGGCCACGCCCAGTGACGCTGCGTTCGCCGAGTCGACCCAGGCCTCCAGACCGTCGACCCCGTCCTGCGCGAGCAGGAACGGCAGGGCGGCTCGGGCGGCCTCGCTCATGATGCGCCGTCTCCAGTACGCCGGGTCGAGGCTCCACCCGACGCCGCGGATCGTCGTGCCTTGGTCCGCGAAGACGCCGATGGTGCCGATGGGGTGGCCGCCACGAAGTCGGATCGCCCACGTCGTGCCGCCGTTGGCGACGACCTGCCGGCGCAACCGCTCCTCGGTCTCGTCGACGGACTCGGACACCTGCGCGTCCGCGTCGTAGCGATGCACGAGCGGGTCGCCGAACATCGCATGCAGGGCCGCCGCGTCGGCCGCCGGGTCGAGCGGGGTGAGGTCGAGGCGCTCCGTGCGGATCGGCTCGATGACGAGCGGTGGGCGAGGTTCGGCGGGCACGGGTCTGCTCAGTTCTTCGGGTGCGTAGGCGAGTCGTCAGATGAACGAGGGGTACGTCGGCTCGGGGAGCGGTCCGAGATCGGCGTCTCGAGCCGCCTCGTAACCGGCCGCGATCTCGATGAGCGCCGGCTCGCTGTCCGCCGTACCCCACAAGGTGACGGCGACGGGGAGCCCATGCACGAGGTCCGTTGGCACCGTGACGAGTGGGTAGCCGGCCATGGCGGCCGGCTGGGTGCAGGGTCCCCACGAGTGCTCGGGGTTCACCAGGTCGATCGGCATCGCCGGGTTGTACGACGGTGTCAGCAGCGCGTCGAGGCGGTGCTCGCGGAGCACGGCGTCGATGCCGTCGTCTCGTCCGTGGGCCAGGCAGGCCGCTCGGGCTGCGGTGTACTCGGCCGAGCCGGGCGGAGGTGTCTCCAAGGCCTGCTCGAAGAATGACTGCCCGAAGTAGCGCAGCTCCTCGTCAGCGTGCGAACGGTTGAACTCCACGATCTCCGCCAAGGTGCGTGGCGAGCCTTCGGGCCTGGTCGCCAGGTAGTCCGCCATGCCCGCGTTGAGCTCCGACAGCAGCACGAGCAACTCGTCCTCGAAGCCGTAGTCGGCCATCGAGGCGAGGTCCGTGTTGTCGACGATCGTGGCGCCTTCGGCGGCGAGCAGTCGCAGCGCGTGCTCCGCGGCGGCGTCGGCCCCGGGGCTGTAGCCCCAGTAGCCCGTCCGCGGGACGCCGATCCGCTTACCCGCGAGGCGGCCGGGTCGGGCATGGCCCGCATAGTCCAGACCGTCATCAGCCAAGATGTCGAGAACCTGAGCGGCTTCGTGGACCGTCATCGCGAGCGGCCCGGCCGTGTCCTGTGACCTGGAGATCGGCACCATTCCCTCGCCGGGGAGCAGCCCGACGGTGGGCTTGATCCCCACACAGCCGTTGAACGCAGCGGGACACGTGATGGAACCGTCGGTCTCACTGCCGATCGCGTACGGCGTGAGGCGAGCCGCGACGGCGGCGCCGCTCCCGGAGCTCGACCCCCCGGCGGAGCGGTTCAGCGCATAGGGGTTGCGCGTCAGCCCGCCGAACGCGCTCCACCCGGAGGTGGAGCCCTCGTCCCGAAGGTTGGCCCACTCGCTGAGGTTCGTCTTCCCGACGATCACCAGACCGGCGGCTCGCAGCCGCCGTACCAGAGGTGCATCGGCGCGCGGGGGCGTCTCGGTGAGCGCCAACGACCCCGCGGTCGTCAGCAGGTCGGCGGTGTCGATGTTGTCCTTGACCAGGATCGGCCTGCCGTGCAACGGTCCCCGAGACCGCCCGTCGGCGGTCTCGCGGTCCAGCTCTGCAGCCTGGTCGAGGGCGGCGGGGTTGAGGGTGCAGACGCTGTTGACCAGCGGGTCGACCTCGCGGATCCGGGCGAGCGAGGCGTCGACGGTGGTGACGGCGTCGGCCGGGGAGCGCGTCATACCGACACCTTGACACAGCCAAGACATTGAGGTCACGGCCGATGCCCGGTGTCGGGCGTGCTCACCGCCGACCCCTCCGTTACCTCCACTCCCGCGGTGCCACCGTCGATGTCGCGAAAGCTCACGGCTCTCGTGAAGCAGGTAGCTGTTCTCGGAGTGCGGCGCCGGACAACCACCTTTGGGCTTGCCCACCACCGTGCTCTGGCTGTGAATTCTCAAAGAAGTCCCTTCAGGGCAAGGCTGAAGCGTGCTCTTGTACAGGGGGTGTCGTATCCTCTCAGTCGTCGGGCCCACCGTGCCGAACGGCATCGAGTGCGCGCAAGCTCGGCCGTCCGTAGACGCGCTGCTGTGCTGACTCGGCAGCGCGGGGGTGCCTTGGACCGCCATCCCTGACGGAGGAACTCATGAGCCAGATCACGCGGCGCCGACTGCTGCAGGGATCCGGCGCCGTCCTCGCGGGCTTGGCGCTCGGTGGCTGCTCGGGCGACTCCTCGCGACGTGAGACCTCTCCCCTTGCGAGCTCTGGGAGCACCACGCCCACCGCCTCCGGCCGACCTAACATCGTGGTGTTCCTGGCAGACGATCTGGGCTTCTCCGATCTCGGCTGCTTCGGTTCGGAGATCTCGACGCCGAACCTGGACCGGCTGGCCGCGACCGGCCGTCGCTTCAGCAACATGCACAACAACCCGCGCTGCTGCCCCTCCAGGGCGACCCTGCTGACAGGCCTGTACCCGACCCAGGCCGGCGTGGGTGACATGACCGCGAACCAGGGCACTCCGGCCTACCAGGGTTACCTCAACGAGTCTTGCCTGACGATCGCGCAAGCGCTGGGTCAGGCGGGCTACCGCTCGGCAATCTCCGGCAAGTGGCACGTCGCGCCCGCGAACCGGCTCGACGACTGGCCAGCCCAGCGAGGGTTCGAGCGGTCCTTCTGCCAGATGTCGGGCGGCGACTACTTCCGTCCGACTCTCTACAGAACGGGTCGATCGTCGGGATACCCACCGACCCGCACTACTACCTGACCTACGCCATCACCGACCACGCTGTGGAGTCGATCCGCACGTTCGCTCAGGGGACCGATCCCTTCTTCATGTACGTCGGCTACAAGAATCCGCACTTCCCCCTGCAGGCACCGCCGGCCGCCATTGCGAAGTATCGCGGCGCCTACGACATGGGCTGGACCGAGTTGCGTCAGCAGCGGTGGGAGCGGACCAAGGACGCCGAGGTCGTGAACCCCGACTGGAAGCTGCCGGCTCCGGACGTCGCCGCCGTCCCATGGTCCGAAACGGGCTGGAAGAACTGGCAGTCAGCACGCATGGAGGTGTACGCAGCTCAGGTGACCTTGATGGATGACGGAGTCGGCAAGGTGCTGGACACCCTCGAGGAGCTGGGCATCCGCGACAACACACTCGTCCTCTTCCTGTCGGACAACGGCGCGTGCGCCGAGATCCCGAGGGACAAGAATAAAGGGAAGATCCCCACCAGCAATGGCCTCCCGATGCAGGCGGGAGACATTCCGGGGCTCTTTCCCGGGCCGAGCAACACCTACCAGAGCTACGGCGTCGACTGGGCGAACGCCAGCAACAGTCCCTTTCGCAAATACAAGCGGTGGACCGAGGAAGGCGGCATCTCGACGCCGCTCATCGCCTCATGGCCGGGCACCTTGCCGGTCGGTGGTGTCGACGACCGGTTCCTGCACATCATCGACCTGATGCCCACCTTCCTCGAGCTGGCCGGCGCCTCCTATCCCACGTCGTTCGGCGACCACAGGCTGACACCGCTCGAGGGCGCCAGTTTCGCACCCATCCTCAAGAACGCTCCCAACTCCCTGACGTGGAAGCGGCCCGGCTCGTGCTTCTGGGAGCACCTGGGACACCGGGCTGCACGACAGGGCCGCTGGAAAGTCGTGTCGGACCACTCAACCGGCAAGTTCGAGCTCTTCGATATGACCTCGGACCGCACCGAGACGCGGAACGTGGCCGCGCAGAACCCGGCGATCACACGGGATCTCGGCGCTCAGTGGGAGGCGTGGAAGGTGCGCACAGGGGTCCGGACCTGGCACCCACACATGCATTATCGGCCAACCTGACGCCCGACGTGCGCCTATCAGGCCGAGTCTGGCCAGACCTGTGTAACATGAGCCTCTGTCCACTCACCCCAAGAGCCCGACTCGCGGTTCGCTCGCTCCACTCGGAGGGATGCTCTGTGACTGCCTCCACGGTCGGGTAACCGAGTGTCTCGCATCGTGCTGCACCTCGGATTGGCCCGCGGTGTGGGCTGAGAACGCAGCCCTGGAGCGGCCGTTCGACAAGCTCCAGATGACCGCGGGTCTGGTCGAGTCGCCCGTCGAGCAGGTCGCCCCCGGCCGGGAGCTGCTGGCGGGTCCGACGATCCGTGATCTCGGGATGCCCTCAGGGGCGGACGAACCGGATTGCGGCAGTGTCACGACAAGCCTTCTGGTGGCAGTGACAGATCCGGGAGGATGGTGGCAGTCATGAGCGGTTCGACGGGCTCCGAGGTGTTCTTGCATGTCGGGACCATGAAGAGCGGAACCTCCTACGTTCAGGCGCTGATGCGGCGGAACGACGCTGCGCTGGCCGATGCCGGCGTACTCGAGATGACGCGGATCATGTCCGCGATGCAGGAGCTCCGGGGGCGCGACGGCAAGACCTGGCCCCGCGAGTTCAAGGGCGCGTGGAACAGGATGATGACCACGGTTGACGCTTGGCCCGGAAAGAGCGTGCTCTTGAGTCAGGAGTTCCTGGCCGCCGCGCCGCTGGCGGAGGCGGAGCGAGTCATCGGGGGGCTCCGCGACCACGGCCACGAGGTCTCGGTGATCATCACCGCGAGGGACCTGCTGCGGAACATTCCCTCGCACTGGCAGACGAATGTGCGCAGCGGCTCGACGGTGTCGTTCGCTGAATTCGTCGCCGCAGTGCTGGATCCTCCCGACGCGGCCGATGCGAAGAAGCGGGACGCCAAAAAGATGAGCACCACCTTCTGGCGGGCCCATGACCTCGCGCGGGTGACGAGGAACTGGGCGACAGCGGTCGGCCCCGGACAACCTTACGTTGATCACCCTTCCACCGGCCGGAGGTCCGCGAGATCTGCTGTGGAACCGGTTCTGCTCTGCCGTCGGGCTCGACCCCGACACCTATGACTCGGAGCCCGATGCCAAGAGCAACGTCTCGTTGACGTATTCCCAGTGTGAGATGCTCCGCGCGGTCAACATCATGGTTCGCGAGTCGCTCGCAGCACTCGAGTACCGGCGGTTGGTATGGCGGCAGATCGCCAGCAAGATGCTTCAGCAGCAGCCCGTCGAAGGGGCCTCAAGCGATCGCCCTCAGCTTGGCGCCGCATCGCACGCCCGGCTGTCAGAGCGAGTCGACACCATGCTGAGCGCGCTCCCGTCCATGCAGGTCCGGATCCTGGGAGATCTTGACGATCTGCGTATCCCGCCCGTCGACCCGCGCGATGATCGCGACGAACTATCCCACCGGCCGAGCCGGTGCCAGAGGCAGCGACCTATGTCATCTCCAAGCTGCTGGTCCGCGTTGCCTCGCTCGAACGGGAGCTCGCCGGTAATACGGCTGCCTCGACCATGGACGACCCTGCTGATGATGAGGGTCTCAGCCCGGATCCGACAGATGATGAGAGGGAGCGCCGCCGACGTCGCAAGCGGCGGATGAAGAAGAAGCGGGATGCCGCTGGTGCCGACGCGGACTAGGGGCGATAGCCTTCTTCTCGTCCAGATCAGGACACGGTCGCTCTGCCATGTCGACCAGCGAGTCGCCAGCGGTTGGACCACGGCTGGTTGTTCCTTAGCGAGGTCGGTCGGCGGTGTCGATGTTGTCCTTGACCAGGATCGGCCTGCCGTGCAACGGTCCCCGAGACCGCCCGTCGGTGGTCTCGCGGTCCAGCTCTGCGGCCTGGTCGAGGGCGGCGGGGTTGAGGGTGCAGACGCTGTTGACCAGCGGGTCGACCTCGCGGATCCGGGCGAGCGAGGCGTCGACGGTGGTGACGGCGTCGGCCGGGGAGCGCGTCATACCGACACCTTGACACAACGCCACCCGCCCGATGCCCCGGGGAGCTCGGCCGGTTCGCCGGGTGGATCCACCTGGGTGCCACCGAAACAGGATGACAAGACCAGCCTGCGAGCGGTTGAGTTCTCCCATGCCAGAAACGACAGGTCGGGCGCCTTCCCTCACGACCAGGCCACTTCGCCTCGCAGACGCCGTGGCCGTCTTCGAGCTCACCAGGGACGCCGAGCTGCACGACACCGGCCACAGCCTCGTGGAGCTCGACGACATCCGAGGCGACTGGTCGCAACCGTCATACGACCTGGAGGAGCAGAGCGTCGGTTTCTTCGAGGATGACGAGCTCGTGGCCTACGGGGAGGTGCATCGCAACCGGCTGGAGGGCTACGTGCGCCCGGAGAGCCGGGGTCGCGGCATCGGCACCTCGCTCTTCTCCTGGGGCATCGCGAAGGCCCGAGAGCTCGGCTACGACCGTCTCGGGCAGACCGTGCCGGTCACCAACACCGAGGCTCTCGCCCTGTTCCGCCGCTTCGGCTGCGAGCTGCTCTGGACGTCGTGGATCCTCGAGCTTCCCGAAGGGGCCGCCATCGGTGAGGCCGAGCTGCCGGCCGGCTTCCGCCTGCGCGACTTCGACGAGGACCGGGACGCCCGAGGCGTCTACCAGACGGTCGAGGACGCCTTCAACGAGTGGCCGAACCGTCAGCCCAGCACCTTCGAGGACTGGTCAGCGAGGATTCTGGGCCGGGCAGACTTCGAGCCCTGGCAGATCATCCTCGTGGTGCACGACGCCGACGGCGACGAGCAGGTGGTCGGAGCATGCACGCGTGACCGCACACGAGGGTGCGGGCTGGATCGACCAGATCGCCGTACGACGGGACGCCCGCAGGCTTGGACTCGGCCGCGCCCTGCTCGTGGCCGCGTTTGCTCGGGCCCGGAGTCGGGGCGCCACGACCTCGCGGCTCAACACGGACTCACGGACCGGAGCGCTCGGCCTCTACGAACACGTCGGCATGACAGTGGCGGAGACCTACGAGCACCACGCACTCGCGCTCGACACCGACCGGCCCGTCGCGACGACGTGACCAGCGCATTCGCGGTGAGCGATTTGGCCGGGTCGGAGCCGCGCTGATAACCTGGGTGGTCGCGTCTCGTGCATGACGACGCCCCGGCTACATCACCTGACAGTCATCACCTGAGCCCCCGATTCTTCAACTGAGAGAGCACTCACTCGTGGCGAACATCAAGTCCCAGATCAAGCGCATCAAGCAGAACGACGCTGCGCACGAGCGCAACAAGTCCGTCAAGTCCGCCCTCAAGACGTCGATCCGGCACTTCCACGAAGCCGTCGACGCAGGGGAGACCGACAAGGCGCAACAGCTGGCGAGGGCCGCCAACCGCAAGCTCGACCAGGCCGCATCGGCCGGCGTCATCCACAAGAACCAGGCAGCCAACAAGAAGTCGGCCATCGCCTCCAAGGCCGCCGCGCTCTGACGCGGCCGGGGCCGGCGTGACCGCCCTGGCAAGCCGGGCCGACTCCCTGCGGGGTCGGCCCGTTCTGTTTGTCAGGGGTCCTGGCCGGCGATCAGCGGCGGTCCTTCGACAGCCATCGCGCGGGGCTCGGGCGGATCGGGTGGTCAGCGGATCGCGCGGGACCGCAAGACCGAGATCACCAGCCGCTCGCAGGCCCACATCCGGTCGCCTGCGGCCCCTTTGACGTCGGCGTCAGCCGTCGCGGCCGCCTGGATCGCCGCCGCCAGCCCCCGCGCCGACCACCCGCGCGACTGCACGGCGAGGGACTTCAGCTTCCACGGCGGTACGCCGATCTCGCGGGCCAGGTCGCCCTCGCGGAGCCCGCGCGGGGCTGAGGAGTAGCGGGCCAGCGCACGCAGCCCCGCGGCGACCGCGCTGGTGATCAGCACCGGGTCGACCCTCCCGGCGAACGCCCAGCGCAGCTGCTCGAAGGCCTCCCCCGTCTTGCCTTCGATCGCCGCGTCGGCGACGGCGAACCCCTTGACCTCGGCGCGGCCTCCGAAGTAACGCCGGACCAGCTCAGGCGTGACCGGTTCGCCGTTCGCGTCGGCGGCCAGCTGGTCGGCGGCCCCGGCCAGCGCGCGCATGTCCTCCCCGACGGCGTCGACCAGGGCGGCCGCGGCCGCCTCGCTGACGCTCGCCCGGTGATGCTTGAACTCGCCGGCGACCCAGCCGGGCAGCTCCCACTTCTTCATCGGCAGCGCCTTCACCTCGGTCACGCCGACGCCGCGGAGCTTGTCGAGGACCGCCTTCCCCTTGACGCCGCCCGCGTGGTGGAGGACGAGGGCGACGTCGGGCGCCGGGTCGGCGACGTAGGCCACCAGCGAGTCGACCGCGTCCGCGGGCAGGTTCTCGAGCCCACTCACGACGACACACCGCATGCTCGCGAACAGCGACGGACTGGTGATCTCGGCCAGCGCCCCTGGACCCAGGTTGGCGGCGGACAGCTCAGACACGTCGGCGTCGTGGTCCGACCGGCAGATGGCCCGCCTGGTCCGGGTGATCGTGCGGTCGGCGACGAACTCGTCACTGCCGGTGATGAGCGTCGTCGTACCGAGGAAGTCAGCGGCTGTCGGGGTCGCCATGATCGCCCAGCATGCCACGACCTGCCGACACCAGTTTTTTCAGTCTCCAGCTCCCTCGCCCGGAGTTTGCGGGGGCGAGACCGTGGCGTGACGGTGCGGCTCGGAGCGATCGCCCATCGGCGGGCGGAGCGTGCGAGCGACGCACTATTTCGATGGCGTCGCCCGGACGCCTCTGCGACGCTGACGGCGTGAGCTGGCGGGAGTGGATGACTCATCTGCGTCTCGACACCACACCACTGCGCGAGTCGCGGGACTTCCGGCTGCTGTTCGCCGGCGGCACCGTCTTCTACCTCGGTGGCATGGTCTCGTATGTCGCGGTGCCCTACCAGCTCTATCACCAGACGGGATCCAACTTCGCCGTCGGAGCGCTCGGGATCGTCGAGCTGGTGCCGCTCGTCGTCTTCGGCCTGTATGGCGGCGCGCTCGCCGACCACGCCGACCGCCGGCTGATGCTCGTGGCCACCGGGATGATGCAGGTGGTGCTGACCGCCGTGCTGCTGGGCAACGCCGTGCTACCCGATCCCCAGGTGTGGCTGATCTACCTGGTCGGCGGACTGCTGGCCGCCGCACAGGCGCTTCAGCGGCCGTCACGTGAGGCTCTGGTGCCGCGCACCGTCAAGCACCAGCAGCTGCCTGCGGCATCGGCCGTGGCCTCTCTCGGTCGCGACGCCAGTGTCCTGGTCGGACCCACCATCGGCGGCATCCTCATCCAGGTTGCCGGAGTGGCCTGGTGCTACGCCGTCGATGTGACGGGGCTGGTCGTGGCGGTGGTGCTGTTCGCGCTGATGCACCCCTACCCTGCCTCCGACCGGTCGAACCCGCCGAGCCTGAACGGCATCATGGAGGGGATCCGTTATGCCGTGGGTCGTCGTGACCTGCTGGGCACCTACATCGTCGACATCGTGGCGATGTTCATGGCGATGCCGATCGTGCTGTTCCCCGCGCTGGCGACCCAGGTCTTCAACGCGCCCACGATGCTCGGGCTGCTCTACTCGGCCGAGAGCGTGGGGAGTCTGCTCGTCACGGCGACGAGCGGCTGGACCACGCGCGTGCACCACCACGGTCGGGCTATCGTGCTCGCGTCGATGGTGTGGGGTGGGGCGATCGCGCTCGTCGGCCTGTCGCCCAACATCTGGTGGGCGCTGCTCGCCCTCGTCGTCGCCGGTGGTGGTGACATGGTCAGCGGCATCTTCCGGGCGACGATCTGGAACCAGACGATCCCGGACTCCATGCGGGGAAGGCTCGCCGGCATCGAGATGCTCTCCTACAACCTCGGCCCGCTCGGTGGCCAGGCTCGTGCCGGTCTCGTCGCCGACGCCTGGAGCGTCCGCGGTGCGATCACCAGCGGCGGGCTGCTGTGCGTCGGCGGGGTGGCGGTGACCGCGGCGGTGCTGCGCGACTTCTGGGGCTACGACGCCCGGACCGACGAGCACGCCGTACGCGAGCGGCGGATCCGCCAGGCCGAGGCGGACGCCGTGGCAGGCTATGGCCATGACGGCTGAGGGTGAGGCGTACGACGCGGCGCTCGAACGGGCGCTCGCCCACGCCCGCTCCTGGCTCCGGTCGATGCCCGACCGCCCGGTCCCGCCGAGTGCAACAGCCGACGACCTCGACGCCGTCTTCGGCGGGCCGCTCCCGGAGGGATCGACAGCCCCCGCAGAGGTGGTGGACCTGCTGGCAGCCCAGGCGGAGCCCGGTCTGATGGCGATGCCGTCGGGACGGTTCTTCGGCTGGGTCATCGGGGGATCCCTGCCGGCGGCGCTCGGGGCTGACTGGCTCACCAGTGCATGGGACCAGAACAGCGCGATGCGTTTCGCCACCCCGGCGACGGCAGCCATCGAGCAGGCTGCCGGAGACTGGCTCCTCGACGTCCTCGGGCTTCCGGCTGATGCCCTGGTCGGCTTCGTGACCGGCGCCACGATGGCGAACTTCACCGGGCTGGCCGCCGGACGCCAGCAGGTGCTCGGTGACGTCGGCTGGGACCTCGACCGGCTCGGGCTGACCGGAGCACCTCGCGTGCACGTGCTCGTCGGCGCCGAGCGCCACGACACCGTCGACCTGGCGCTGCGCTATCTCGGGCTCGGGACGCCGACGGAGGTGCCGGCCGACGCCCAAGGACGCATCCGGCTGGATGCCTTGGATGAGGCCCTGGCCATGACCGCCGGGCCGACGATCCTGTGCTTGCAGGCGGGCAACATCCACTCCGGGGACTTCGACCCGATCGCCGAGGCGACCGAGCTGGCCCACCGTCGGGGCGCTTGGGTCCACGTGGATGGCGCCTTCGGGCTGTGGGCAGCGGTCTCACCCGATCTGCGGCACCACCTCGCCGGCTACCACGCTGCCGACTCGTGGGCCACCGACGCCCACAAGACCTTGAACGTCCCGTACGACTGTGGAATCTCCATCGTGGCTCGACCCGAGGCGCTGCGGGCAGCGATGGGGGTGCACGCCAGCTACCTGATCGCGGCCAACGAGGGCGGCGTCGACCCGCTCGAGAAGGTCCCCGAGCTCTCCCGGCGAGCGCGTGGCGTCCCGGTTTGGGCGGCCTTGCGGTCGCTCGGGCGCGCCGGTCTCACGGACCTGGTCGACCGGCTCGCCGCCCACGCACGCAGCATCGCCGACGGGATCGCCGCCATCGAGGGAGGCGAGGTACTCAACGAGGTGGCGTTCACCCAGGTCTGTGCGGCGTTCGGCGACGACGCCCGCACCCGTGCCGTCACCACCAGGCTGCTGGCGGACGGTGTGACGTGGATGTCCGGCTCGCGCTGGCACGGGCGCGACGTCCTGCGGGTGTCGGTCAGCAACTGGTCGACCGACGAGGCCGACGTAGCCGCCTCAGTGGACGCGGTACGGCGCGCCGTGGCGGTCACCGTCTAAGCCCTCCGCGACCGGCTCGGTCGGGCCACTCTCACCCAGTCCGATCCGGCCGTGCAGGCTGCGCAGGAAGCGCGGCGCATACCAGCTGCGCTCGCCCATCAGCTGCATCGACGCCGGCACGAGCACCCCACGAACCAGGGTGGCGTCGAGCAGAATCGCGAGGCCGGTGCCGAGACCGAAGAACTGGATGAAGCTCACGTGACTGGTGCCGAAGGCGAAGAAGCTGACGGCGAGCAGCGCGGCCGCCGTCGACACGATCCGGCCGGTGCGGGCCAACCCGCGGGTGACGGCCTCCTTCGTCGAGCTGCCGGCGTCGTGCAGCTCCTTGATCCGGCTCATCAGGAACACCTCGTAGTCCATCGACAGCCCGAACGCGATGCAGAACAGGAGCACCGGCATGGCCGTGTTGGTGGCTGTCGGTGTGAAGCCGAGGACCGAGGAGAGATGGCCGTCCTGGAAGATCCAGACCATGGCGCCCAGGGTGGCGCCGAGGGTCAGGATGTTGCCGAGCAAGGCCCGGATCGGCTGGACGATGCTGCCGGTGAAAAGGAAGAGCAGCACGAGGGTCGTGACGACGATCAGCCCGCCGGCGAGCCACAGGCGTGAGCCGATGGCGTGCTTCGCGTCGACCAGCTGTGCGGTGGTGCCGCCGACGAGGGCCGTCGTACCGGGTGGTGCGGCGACGTCGCGGACCTGTCCGACGAGATCCTGGGCGGCTGGTGAGGATGCGTCGAGACCCGTGCTCAGGCTCACCCGCTGAGCGCCCGAGGCAGCCAAGGCGGATGGGTTCCCGACCGGTGCGTGTCGCTCGACCGTGGGTGAAGCTGCCTGCGCTGCTGTCCACCCGCTGCACTCCCGGCAGGTCGCTCAGCTCGTTCGCATAGCTGCGTAGGGCGGAGGGAGTGGCTGCGGGCGTCACGACGACATCGACGAGGGTCGGCTGGACGGCGAAGTCGTTGCGGAGGATGTCACCGACTTGATGGGGTGCCGAGCTCGCCGGCAGCACCCGGTCGTCAGGCGTGCTGAACGTGACGCCGAGGAGCGGCGCGGCCATCACCAGGAGCACGAGGACGACAGGTCCGGCCGCCAGCACGGGTCGCCGCATCACAGCTGAGGCGAGCCGGCCCCAGAACGGGGCTTCGGCGCTACGCACGGAGTGGACCCAGGGCACCCGGCCGGCGTTCACGCGGTGTCCGAGGATCGCCAAGATGGCGGGCAGTACGACCAGCGCACCGACTGCCGCGAAGGCGGTGACCCCGACACCTGCGTAGGCGAAGGACTTGAGGAAGTAGACGGGGAAGACGAGCAGAGCCGACAGCGCGGCGGCCACCGTGAGGGCCGAGAAGGCGATCGTGCGCCCGGCCGTCGCCGTCGTACGGGCGACGGCCTCCGAGACGTCGGCGCCGCCCG
Organism: uncultured Actinomycetota bacterium; assembly: GCA_963820035.1. GTDB lineage: Bacteria > Actinomycetota > Actinomycetes > Propionibacteriales > Nocardioidaceae > JAWWPG01. Next base: position 129,472 of record CAWFYK010000004.1, read on the forward strand.
CGAGCTCCTCCCGGAAACGGCTGACCGTCAGCAGGGCGTAGTCGATCCCGAGCCCGAGTCCGAGCGCCGTCGTGAGATTGATCGCGAACACGCTGACGCTGGTGACGTGGGTGAGCAGGTTGAGCTCGGCGAAGGTGGCGAACACGGCCACCAGACCCACGCTGAGAGGCAGCAATGCCGCGACCAGACTGCCGAAGGCGAGGATCAGCAGCACGAGGGTGATCGGCACGGCGATGGACTCGGCGACGGCCAGGTCTCGCCCCACCTGCCCGCCGATGTCGGTGCCCTCGGCTCCGCCCATGCGCACCGTGACGGCCGCGTTGTCGAGGTGGGCGTAGTCGCCGAGCACCGCGGAGGCGTTCGCCGACTTCTGTGAGTCGTTACCGACGACTCGAGCCAGGATCAGGGCGTCCGAGCCGTCGCGTGACCGCAGACTCGGCGCGTGCGTCGTCCAGTATGACGTGACACCGGCCAGCCGCGAGTCGTCGCCGAGACGGGTGCTGAGAGCGTCAGCGCTCGCGGTGACGGCGGAGCTGTCGACCGTTCCGCTCCTGGCGTGGACCAGGAAGACCAGGTCCGGCTCTCCGCCGAACTTCTGGTCGAGGAGCAGCTTGGCCTGGCTCGAGTCCGACGACGGGTCGTCGAAGCCTTGATCCAGGAGCCGGCCGAAGACTCCGACTCCGAGCACGGCCGCGACGGCCAGCGCGATGAGGCTCAAGGCGAGGACGGCACGGGCTCGGCGGGCGAGGAACAGCCCCAGGTTGTAGAACACGGCTTCTCCAGATATGGGCGAGGGTGAGTGATGTTGACGACGTAAACTTGCCAGTTGAAGTTAACGATGTCAACATTATTTCTGTGAATGTTTCGTCTCATCCTTCGCAGCCGTACCACCACGGCGACCTCCGCAACGCACTCGTGGAGGCCGGGGTCGAGCTCGCCCGCGAGGGCGGACCCTCGGCGATCGTGCTCCGCGAGGCGGCCCGCCGGGTCGGGGTCTCCCCTACAGCGGCCTACCGGCACTTTCACGCCCTGCCGGACCTGGTCGGCGCCGTCGCCGTCGAGTCGCTCAGGCTGCTCGCGACCACCATGGAGGCCGAGCTGGAGCGGTGCGCGCCGGGCACGCACAGCGTCGGGCTCGCCTACGACCGGGTGCGGGCCATCGGGCGCGGCTACGTTCACTTCGCGCTGGCCGAGCAGGGTCTCTTCGCCACCGCGTTCCACCAACACTCTGCCGAGGACGACCTGACGCATGCCACCGGCGCCCTCGGGCTCTCACCCTACGAGCTCCTCCTGCGCTCCCTCGACGACCTGATTGTCGCCGGCGGTCTCGCCGCCGGCGACCGAGAGGCCGCTGCCACCACGGCCTGGGCTGCGGTGCACGGGCTCTCGGTGCTGCTGCTCGGGCCTCTGGCCGACGTACCTCCGAGAGAGCGAGAGGCGATCATCGAGGCGACGCTCGACCTGGTCGGCCGAGGCCTGATCACCCGGGACTGACCCGCTACCGGGATCAACGACTGGGGACGATGCTGAGTGCACCCTCACGCACGACGAGGGCGATGTCACCGTCCTGGTCGGTGCGGTAGACCTTCATCCCGAGCTGGTGCAGCCAGCTCAGAGTCTGCGGCGCCGGATGGCCATAAGGGTTGTCGGCGCCGACGGAGATGACCGAGACGGCCGCGCCGGTCTCGGACAGGAACCTCGGGTCGAGCGCGGCGGAGCCGTGGTGCGGCTCCTTGACTACGTCGGCCCGGAGATCTGCCCCCGACGCGAGGAGCGCGTCCTCCTCCTCGGGCTCGGCATCTCCCGCGAGCAGGATCCGGACGCCGGCGACCCGCAGCAGCATCATGACGCTGGCGTTGTTGGGCCCCGATCCGTCGTCGGTCGACCCGTCCCCGGCCGCGGTGACGGCCGTCGGACCGAGCACCGTCCACGCCAGCTCCCCGACCCGACGCCGCTCCCCTGCCGCTGCAGCCGTGACCGGGACCGCGGAGGCTTTGGCCCAGGCCATGACGGCGTTGTATCGGTCGACGGGTACGTCGAGCGGCGAGGTCTCGATCTCCCCGACGGTCCAGCCACCCAGGACCGCCGGCAGACCATCGACGTGGTCCGCGTGGAAGTGAGTGAGAACGACAAGCGGGATGGAGTGGAGGTCGAGGCCCCTGAGACAGGTGTCCATCTTCCGCGGGTCCGGGCCGGTGTCGATGACGACCCCGGCTCCGTGGCCGGCGTTGAGCACGAGGCCGTCGCCCTGTCCCACATCGCACATCACCATCACCCAACCGTCGGGAGGCCAGCCGAGCCGGCCGGGTGGGTGGACGAGGACGACGACAACCACAGCGAACGCCGCGAGACACGGCAACCGGCGCGGGAGCAGCCACGGCATGGCCGCGACGAACGCTGTGCAGACGACGACGAGGAGTGCGATCGATGCCGGACCCACCCCCCACGCCAGGCTGGCGCCGGAGACCTGCGCGGCATGGTCGGCAACCCAGACGATCCACCACAAGGGGACACCTGCGGCGTGACCCGCCAGCTGCCCCAGCCGGACATCGAGGAGAGATGCCAGTCCTGCCAGCAGGCTCGCGACCGTCGCCGGCCCGACCGCAGGCGCGACAGCAAGGTTCGCCAGCACGGCGACCACGCTGACCTGGCCGGAGATCGCGGCGATCACCGGTGTGCAGACCACCTGGGCCGCCATCGGAACAGCGACAGCCTCCGCAAGGAACGCCGGCATCCAACGCTCCAGCAGCCCACGCCACCACGGGGCGAGGACCAAGATCCCGGCGCTGGCCAGGGTCGACAGCACGAAGCCGAGAGACCTTGCCAGCCAGGGGTCGAGCATCACCAGACCGATGACGGCGACGCACAGCACCCGCACTCCGCGCGCCCTCGAGCCGCCCGACAAACCCGCCAGCGCCACCAGTCCCATCGCCGCCGCCCGAAGGACGCTCGGCTGCGGCCGAGCCAGCTCGACGAAGAACAGGACGGCGACGAACCCCACCACAGCCAGCCCATAGGCCCGCACCCGCAGCCATCTCGCGATGAACAGCACGAAACCGAGCACCAACGTCAAGTTGGACCCGCTCACCGCCAGTAGATGGGTCAGCCCCGCCGTCTTGAAGTCGGCGATCGTCTGCTCAGGCATCGCGGACACGTCGCCGTCGACCAACGCCGGCAGCAGGGCGCGTTCCGCGGGCGGAAGTGGGACGGCGGCCTCATCGAGACCTGCTCTGACCTGGCCGACGCCACGCTCGAGCCAACCCGCGCTGCTCGCGACCGTTGGAGCACCCGAGGCCACAAGGACGGCGGACAGGTCAGGCCCCTCAGGCGGCTGGAGGTGCCCGAACCCGTCGACCTGGTCGCCATACGAGAGCTGTAGCCAGCTCTGCGGGCCGATCACGAGCACCGGAGACCTGACCCGCGTGGTGACACCGGCCACGGACACGCTGTGGACGGACAAGGTCAGCACCACATAGGGCGCGAACTGGCCCGGGTGACGCACGGGATCGCTGGTGACTCGACCGCTGACGTGAACCGACGCCCCCTCCGACGCCAGTTCGCGCAGCGGTCCAGCCTGCACTGCTTCGGCCCGAAGCCCGGCCGAGGCCAGCGCGCCGCCACCGATGACGAGGACTGCCGCAGCCGCGAGACGGCGACGGCTGGCACCCGCCCTCCTCCGGAGCACCAATCCGCCGAGCATCCACAGGAGCGCCGCGGACACGAGGGCTCGACCCGGCGACCAGCCGAGCCCCATTGCCGCGGCGGCCCACGCAGCGAGGGCTCCCGGCGCCAACCGAAGGTCGAGCGTCTCTGCTGGATGAACCGCGCTCACGCATGACCGTCACACATATACGTATGGCCGAAGGTCGGACAGGGTGGCATCACCGATTCCTGATACCTCCAGCAGCTCGTCGACACTGGCGAACGGCCCGTTGTCCGATCGCCACTGCAGGATCGCCTGGGCCGTCACCGGACCAACGCCGGGCAACGTGTCGAGCTGCTCGGCGGTCGCCGTGTTGATGTCCACCGGCGCGATCGTCTGGCTCAAGGACCCGCTTGCCGGAGCCGACCCCGACGGTGGTGGCACGTCCGGAACGTCGACACCCACCACGATCTGCTCGCCGTCGACGAGAGGTCGGGCCAGGTTCAGTGACATGAGCTTGACCCCTGGACGCACCCCACCGGCGGCTGCCAGCGCGTCGACCACCCGAGCACCTTGGGGCAGCTCCACGATGCCGGGTCGACGCACCCGCCCAGCGACGTCGACCACCAGCCGGGTCGTGGCGATGATGGTCGTGTCCGGCCCACTCGCCGGTCCGATCGCTCCGCCGGCTGAGCCAACGGGAGGCGGCGCGGTGGCCAACGAGACGGTCGGGCTCGAGGCGGGGAGCGGGCGCTGGCTGCTGATATCGATCGGCTCGAGACGCGGTGTCGATCGCAGCGCCCACCAGGCGACCGCGATCAGGACAGCGACCAGGAGCACGGCCACGACCGTCACCTGTTGGGCGGTCAGGCCCCAGCGGTAGCCGGCCCCACGCGGTGGTGCGGCGTGCCGGGCCGCACCCCGGTCACTCAGCAGCGGATCGCGGTCGGGCAGGGACGGGGCGACGGCGCCGGCCGCATCGTCCACCGGCTCGCCGGCCCCCTCGTCTCGGGCATGCCGCTCCGCCAACGCCGCGAGACGACGCTGGGCGGCCGCGACCATGTCACCGTCGTGGGAGCTGCGCCGACCGAACATGCCGTGACGCTATGGCCCATCTCCCTCAGCCACCACGGTCGATATCCCGCCTGTGGACGAGGGGTTCTCGTCCCCTCAAGCTGGGGATAGAGCGCACACCACAACGCGAGTCGCGGCCGTCAGGGAGAGTGCGGTGAGACCACCACCGCCAGCATGCCCGGCCCGACATGGGCACCGATGACAGCCCCCACCTCGTTGACGACCAGGTCGGCGATCCCAGGCAGCCGGTCCCGCAGCCGGTCCGCCAGGGTGAGCGCCCGGTCGCGGTTCGCGAGGTGCGAGACGGCGACGTCGACCGTCCCGTTGCGACGCCCGGCATCGACCGCGAGCTCCTCGAGACGGAGAAGAGCGCGGCTCGACGTCCGGACCTTGTCGAGCGGCACGATGCGCCCGTCCTCGATCCGCAGCAGAGGCTTCACCGCCAGCGCAGACCCGACGAAGGCGGCAGCGGCTCCGACCCGGCCACCCCGGCGGAGGTATTCGAGAGTGTCGACATAGAAAAGTCCGGTGGTGGCCTCAGCCCGGGTCCGAGCCCGCTCGGCCGCCTCCTCCGCGCTCGCGCCCTTGTCCAGCGCCTCCGCTGCTTCCGCGACCGCGAAACCCGTGCCCATTCCGAGGTGGCGCGAGTCCACCACGACGACGTCGATGTCGACCTCCCGCGACGCCAACATCGCCGACTCATAGGTGCCCGATACCTCACTGGACAGATGGATCGACACGACCGCCTCCGCCCCGGCGGCAGCAGCTTCGCGGTAGACGCGGACGAACTGCTCCGGGGCCGGGCGGCTGGTGCTGACCGGCGTCCAGGCGCGCAACGCAGCCGCCACCGTCTCGGGGGTCGCAGCCGACCCCTCGTCGTAGGACCTCGCGCCGATGACGACCTGCAGGGGCACGACGGTGGTGTCCAGCCGCGCCGCAAGGTGCGCGTCGACCGAGGTCGAGTCGGAGACGAGGGCGACATGTCGGCTCATGTCACGGACACTAACGGACCGCCTCATCCGACGACGAGGTTGACCACTCTCGGGGCGCGGATGATGACCTTGCGCACGGTCTGGTCGCCGATGGCGCGCTGGACATTGGCGTCGGCCAGGGCCAGCGACTCCAGCTCGGCCTCGGTGGCGTCGGGGCTCACCGTCAGCTTGGCGCGGACCTTGCCCTGCACCTGGACGACGCAGGTCACCGACTCCTGCACCAGCAGCTCGGGGTCCGCCTTCGGCCAGCCGGCCTTCGCCACGGTGGGCTGGTGTCCCAGCCGCTCCCACATCTCCTCCGCGGTGTAGGGCGCTACCAGGCTCAGCCCGATCGCGACCGTCTCGGCGGCCTCCCGGACGGCCGGGTCGGCAGGACCAGGACCGGAGTCGGCGTCGATCGCCTTGCGAGTCGCGTTGACCAGCTCCATCAGCCTGGCCACCATCACGTTGAAGCGGTGGCTCTCGATCAGCTGGGTCGCATCGCTGATCGTGCGGTGGGTGACCTTGCGCAGGGCCAGGTTACCCGTCGAGACGTCAGCACCGACCGGGCTTGCGACGTCGCCGCTCAGCCGCCAGGCCCGCTGCAGGAACTTCAGCGACCCACCAGGCGACATGTCGTCCCAGTCGATGTCCTCCTCGGGTGGTCCGGCGAAGACCATCGTCAGCCTGATGGCGTCGACACCGAAGGTGCGGATCTGCTCGCCCAGGTCGACGCCGTTGCCCAGAGACTTGCTCATGCCTTTGCCCTGGTTGCGGACCTCACCCTGGTTGATCAGCGCGGTGAAAGGCTCGACGAAGTCCAGGTAGCCCATGTCGTGCAGGGCCTTCGTGACGAACCGCGCATACAGCAGGTGCAGGATGGCGTGCTCGACGCCGCCGACGTACTGATGCACCGGCTCCCACCGGCGGACGGCCTCGACGTCGAACGCCTGAGTGGCGTCGTTGGGGGTCGGGTAGCGCAGGTAGTACCAGGACGAGTCGACGAAGACATCCATCGTGTCCGTGTCGCGCTTGGCGGGGCCGTGGCACGTCGGGCAGGTCACGTTGACCCACTCGGTCGCGGCCGCCAGTGGCGACTCGCCCTTGGGTGCCAGCTCGGAGCCGGTCAGATGCGGCAGGACGACCGGCAGCTGGTCCTCCGGCACGGGGACCTCGCCACAGTCGGCGCAGTGGATGACGGGGATCGGCGCACCCCAGAAGCGCTGCCGCGACACCAGCCAGTCCCGCAGCCGGTAGTTGACCGTGCCCTTGCCTCCGCCGGTGCCCTCCAGGTAGGCGATGATCGTCTTCTTGGCGTCCTCGATCGACAGGCCGTCCAGGCTCACCTCGTCGTTCGACGAGTTGATGGCCGGACCCTCACCGGTGTAGGCGTCTCCCTCGAAGTCGTCCGAGGGCTGCACTGTCCGGACGATCGGCAGGCCGAACTTCGTCGCGAAGTCCCAGTCGCGCTGGTCCTGCCCCGGCACGGCCATGATGGCGCCGGTGCCGTAGTCGGCCAGCACGTAGTCTGCTGCATAGACAGGGATCTGCTCCCCGTTGACGGGGTTCGTGGCGTAGACGCCCAGGAACACCCCGGTCTTCTCGCGACCCTCGGTCAACCGCTCGATCTCCGTCGTACGCCGCACCTCGGTCAGGTAGCTCTCGAACTCCCGGACGCGGTCCGGGTGACAGACCTCGGCGGCCAGCGGCGAGTCGGCTGCGATGACGAAGAAAGTCGCGCCGAACAGGGTGTCCGGCCGGGTCGTGAAGACCGTGACGGCCCGCCCGCCCTCACCTGTCGCCGGGTCCCCGCCGATCACAAAGTCGACGTGAGCACCTTCGGACCGGCCGATCCAGTTGCGCTGCATGGCTAGCACCCGCTCCGGCCAGTTGCCCTGCAGGGCGTCCATGTCGTCCAGCAGCCGCTGCACGAAGTCGGTGACCTTGAAGTACCACTGGGTCAGGTTGCGCTTCGTGACCTCCGCGCCGCAGCGCTCACAGCGCCCACCGACGACCTGCTCGTTGGCCAGCACGGTCTGGTCGTTCGGACACCAGTTGACCGCGGAGGCCTTGCGGTAGGCCAGTCCCGCGTCGTACAGCTTGAGGAACAGCCACTGCGTCCACTTGTAGTATTCCGGGTCGGAGGTGTGCATCCGGGTGGACCAGTCGACCGAGATGGCGTAGCGCCGGAACGACTCCGCCTGTGTCTCGATGTTGCGGTAGGTCCACTCCGCGGGATGCTCGCCACGCTTGATGGCGGCGTTCTCGGCCGGCAGCCCGAAGCTGTCCCAGCCGATCGGGTGCAGCACGTCGTAGCCCTGCTGGAACCAGTAGCGCGCGATCACATCGGCCAGCGCGAAGACCTCCGCGTGACCCATGTGCAGGTCGCCCGACGGGTAGGTGAACATGTCCAGCAGGTAGCGCCGTTCGCGGCTACCGTCGTCGAGGGCCTTGAACGGGTCCAGCCGCTGCCAGACCTTCAGCCACTTCTCCTGCGTGGCCTCGACGTCGTAGGTCTGCCGCTCGACGTCATGGTGAGCCGTGGGGTCGGCGTCGTCGGGCACCTGCCCTGCTGCCTGTTGCGCGGTCATCTGTGCTCTCCTCGTGCGTGTCCGGTCTCGCGATGATTGCCCGCCTGTCCGGTCCTGGGCACAAAAAAACCCCTCGTCAACGAGGGGTAGCCGCGGTGCTCGGACCGGAGAGCATCGCGGCTAGCGAAGAAGCAGCGCCTTATGCATGACCGGAAGAATACCGCACAACCGGCCGTCGGCGCCGAAGGGTCAGCGTTCGGCGCCGGCAGCCACGTGCGATCAGTGCTGGTGGGCCATCCGGTGCGGGGTACGACGGCGGGCCGGTTCCGCGACGACGGCGGGCGCCTCGATGCGAGGTGAGCCGACGACGGTGGTCGGGTCGGCGACGGACACTCGGGTACGACGCGTGGCTGCCAGCCGGCCGGCCAGCAGGCCGACCATGACCACGGCGACCAGCGCCGCCGCCGCCATCAAAGCGGCGAAGAAGTCGGTGACCTCGGTGATGTTCTGCATGACGTCCTCCTGGACTTTCTACATTTGTAGTTCTACTGATGTAGAAGTTACGCCAACGGCAGGTCGCACGCAAGGAGCGGCGGTAGTGTCGTGAGTCACAGAGCCTCCTCACCCGGTCAGGACGCAGATGACGCAGCAGGACTCGACCGCCGACGGTCAGCCGACCGTCGGACGTGGCACCCAGCGACGCCAGCGCCTGCTCGACGCAGCCGTCGAGGTGGTGGCGACGAGCGGCCTCCGCGGCCTCACCCATCGTGCCGTCGACGGGCAGGCCGGCCTCCCCGAAGGAACCACCTCGGCGTACTTCCGCACCCGGCTGGCGCTGCTCTCGGCGCTCACCGACCACGTTGCCGCCATCTGCAGCGATGACGTGGACCGGCTGCAGAAGGCCCTCGTCGGGCGGGAGGGGGACCACGAGTACGCCATCGCCCAGACCGAAGGGCTGGTCGACTCTTGGCTCACCGACCCCACAGTGCTGGCCACTCGGCTCGAGCTGGGGATCGAGGCAGCCCGGCAGTCGGAGCTGGCCGAGACTCTCACACCCTGGCGCGAACATCTGCTTGACGTCGTGCAGGAGCGCATGTGCGCGGCGGGACTGAAGGATGCCCGACTTCGGGCACAGGCAACGGTTGCGGCGCTCGACGGCATCATGCTCTCGGCCCTCGGGACGCCGGAGCCCGAACGGCGGGCGCAGGCGATGGAGGGCACCCGGCTGCTCCTCCGGTCACTTCTGGGAGACGAGCCGGACCGCGGCCGCTGAGGGCCGGTTCCGAGCTGCGTGAAAGCGGGCGGGCGTCGGCGAGAGCCCGCGCGGGACTCTCGCCGACTTCCTCACCCGACCCGGGCCGCAGGCGCGCGACCCGGATGGCTTGGTGTGATCTACACCGACCTCGTCGTGCATGGCCGGCGACGGTCCGGGGATCTCGTCTCATCCCTACGACGCGGCGCTCCCGCGGTCGGTTCCGTCCATTCGACGAAGGGCCTCGGAGTCTCTCCTTCGCCGGGCCGGGCGTGCAGGGCAGGATGGACGCATGGATGACAAGGAAGCTCGCGAGGGCGACGTGGCGAGACCGGGTCTGGCGCCTGCGAGCCCCCCGGCCGGGCCCGCGACCACGATCCACGTCGACGGGGAGGTCTTCTCGGTGACGTCGAGCGAGCAGCCCAACACCTCTGACTACGTCTGGGTCAGCGGACCCAACCCCGGCTACGGGTTCGGCATGTCAGGCCCGGTTGCAGACCCGACGTTGGAGGAGCATCGAGTGCTCATCCGTGGCTTCCTGGCGACCGTCGACCCACGGACCGGGTACATCGAGGACGAGTAGGCACCGGCGCGCCGACCACGTCCGGCCGGACTCCTGACCCTGACGTCACGGTTGCGGCTGGATGGGCGACTGGGAGTGTCAGCGGTTGGGGGTGGTGCTGGCGGGGCTGGTGGTGGGCGGCGACGTCGGAGAGGTGCTGGTCGGCGACGTCGTCGTCGGGGAGGTGGGCGACGTGGTCGTCGGCGACGTGGTCGTCGGCGACGTCGGGGTGGTCGTCACCGGTGACGTGGTCGTCGGGGAGGTCGGGGTGGGCGCGGTGTCCGTCGGCCGCGTCACGGTCGGCTGCGAGGGGCCGCTGGGCTCCTGGTGGCTCCAGCCGCCTCCACCCTCGACGATCGAGCCGAGCGTCGTGCCCCTGGTGGAGCTCGATCCCGTGAGCTCGGAGGCCGACCTCCCGGTGAGTGCCTCGAAGCCGGTCAGCACACCGAGCCCGAGTGCCAGGGTCGCCACGCAGCTCACGAGAACCGTTGCCCAGTTGACCGGTGGTCGCACCGGGTCGGCCGTCACGGCACTGATCTCCAACGTCTCGGGCCAGTTGTCGACCGAGTCCGGGTCGTGTCCAAGGCTGCGCGAGAGGTGTGACCGGGTGGCCAACGCAGGCAGGGTCTCCCTGATGGCAAGCTGGCTTCGCACCAGCGAGTGCGAGTAGAGCGCCGTTCCGACGGTCGCCACGACACTCACGACGACGGCGCCGAAGACCGTTCCCGCCACGCCGAGCCACGACGAGGCGACAGCCGCTGAAGCGGCAGCGAGCGCCCCAGCAAGGATCTTGGGAAGGCTCAGCTCGAGGCGGGGTGCGGGCTCATCAGACATCATCTTCAACGGTAGAGACACCGCCGCCGGGCACCCAAACCCAAACGCCGCTTTGCGACGTGAGTCCAGCCACATCTCCCTACGTGAGCTTGAAGACCGGGTGGTCCTTGTCGTCCGGAAGGTGTTTCCAGTACCCATTCACGGACTTACCGGCCTTGGCGCGGTAGGCCGCGATGATCGGCGACCGCTCCGCCACCGGAAGCTCGGACGCCGCGTAGTCATGGCTGCCTTGCTTGTTCTTGATCGAAACCTTCGGAACGGCGCGGACGTTGCGGACCCACTGGGTCTCGCCGCGAGGGCAGACGACGTAGAGGGTGCCGTCCACCTCCACCGGCACGACGGGGATCTGCTGGGGGTTGCCGGACTTCCGACCGGTGCACGTCATGGTCTCGGAGCCGCCGATGCCGGTCGCCATGGCGATCCGGTTGAAGACCTTGGCGGTGAAGACGTTCGGTTTCAGGTAGGCCATTCATCGAGTGTCGCATCGACATGAGGGAAAGGCGAGGGTCCGGACAGGCGGGCACTACCTCGGCCACGGCCGCGGCCGAGCTGTCCAGCGCCGGCACGGCTGAGCCGACCCACGGCGTACGCCGGCACACAGCCCGACCGCCGGGACGGCCGGCGTGGTCCAGTCGCTCCCGGCCGGCGAGCCGGCAGGCACCCAGGCGTTGAGGAAGACCTCGCAGTCGCAGAAGCCGCCCTGCCGTCCCAACCGTCGCTCGAGAGCGGTCGCTCTCGGAGCACGGGCGTCACGCCATTGTCGGACCCATCGCAGCGTCGCGTTGCAGCCGAACGCGTCGAGCATCCGCCATACGTAACACAGCACACACTCCACCGGAAGCGGCGTCGTCAGGGCATCGGCCACCGTCCTGAGCTCACGCTCGATCGTCTCCGGAGTCGGGTTGTCCATGGCAATCCCCCTGTGGTGACAGATCCGCCGTCGCCCGACGGATCCGGTTCGGTCGGTGTCCTCCTTGCTACCGTCGCGGCAGGACCATCACGAGGCTCAGAGGCAAGCCCTGTGGACGATCTGCGCTTGGCGACCCGCTGGGGATGCCACCACACGGACCCGATCCGTCAGAGGTTTCGCTCGCTGGCTCAGCCGCACAGCACGCAGACGATGGCCTCAACCGGACCGCGCCTCGGTTGTTCGCGGGATCGCCGACCCATGACCTCGTCGCGACGCCGTCCTTGACCGGGGCCGTAATCTGGCGCCCATGAGCACCCCCGCCGTGAGCATCCCCATCGCCGCCCAGTCCGGTACGTTCCAGATCGGCGGTGAACTCGTCGTCAACAGGCTGGGCTTCGGCACCATGCAGCTGACCGGACCCGGCGTCTGGGGTCCTCCGGCCGACCGCGCCGAGGCGATCCGGGTCCTCAAGCGAGCCGTTGAGCTCGGCGTCACCTTCATCGATACGGCGGACTCCTATGGGCCGCACGTCGCCGAGCACGCCATCCGGCGGGCCTTGCACCCTTATCCCGAAGGTCTGGTGATCGCGACGAAGGCCGGGCTCACCAGGGCAGGGCCGGGCGACTGGCGAGCGCTCGGTCGTCCTGAATACCTGCGACAGCAGGCCGAGATGAGCCTTCGGCGGATGCGGCTCGAGCGCATCGACCTCTTCCAGCTGCACCGGATCGACCCGCTGGTTCCGCTTGCCGATCAGGTCGGAGAGCTTCTGCTGCTCCAGCAGGAGGGCAAGATCGGCCACATCGGGCTGTCCGAGGTCAGCGTCTCCCAGCTCCAGGAGGCCCAGCAGATCGCACCGATCGCCTCCGTGCAGAACCTCTTCAACCTGGCGAACCGCAGCGCCGAGGATCTGCTGCGCTACGCCGAGGCCGCGAACATCGCGTTCATCCCATGGTTCCCCCTCGCCACCGGTGACCTGGTCGGCGAGGGCAGCCCGCTTCGCGAGATCTCACAGCGGCTCGAGGTGACTCCTCCACAGCTCGCGCTCGCCTGGCTGCTCCGCCAGTCAGACGTCATGCTGCCGATCCCCGGTACGTCGAGCGTCGCCCATCTCGAGGACAACATGGCGGCCGCCTCAGTCAGCCTCTCCGACGAGGACCTCCAAGCCCTGACCGCGGCAGCTGGCTGAGCTGCTCTCGGCGCAACCTGGTCACGCCGGTGAGGCGATGAGCCGGGGTGCCGCCGGGTCGGGATCGCTATCGTCCTTTCATGACAGGCACCGAGACGATTAAGGCCTACTGGGGAAGCGCCGACGCACGCGACTGGACGGCATTTCGCGACCTGCTCTCTCCGGACGTGGTCTACCGCCTTCCACAGACCGGGGAAGCGATCACCGGGCGGGATCGCTATCTCCACTTCAACATGACGTTTCCCGGCGAGTGGCACATCGACGTCCACCGCATCATCGCCGACGGGGACCAGGCCATGTCCTGGGTGATGTCATCAGCCGAGGGTCAGCAGCAGGATGCGGTGACGGTCTTCCGATTCGACTCCGCCGGGCTGATCTCGGAGGTCGTGGACTTCTGGCCGGAGCCTTATCCCGCACCCGCCCGCGAGCCCGGAGTGGTCGACGGGCCGGACGGCGATCCCGAACTCTCCTCAGGGCGTGCCGGACGCTGACTCGGGCGACAGATCCTGGCGGTTCGGGTCCCGCAGTACGACGAGCAGCCGTACGTCGCCCGGACGAACCCGCAGAGCCGGACGAACCCGCAGAGCCGGACCAACCGCAGAGCCGGACGAATCGCGCCCTCGCGACATCACCTCTGTGATGCGTCACCCGGGTGCCGCCATCCGGTAGCCCCTCGAGGGTGTGCCGGAACAGCAACATCACCTCACCGAAGGCGGTCGCCCGAGTCGGTCGCGAAGACCCGTACGTCCTCGGGCTTGGCCGCCAGGTGGATGACGGTCCCCGCTCGATCGGGCGGCGGGTCTCGACGCGGACGACGATGTCCGTGGCAGGATCGACCGCGTTGGGGTCCAGCTTCGCGGCGCCCGCGACGCCGTAGACATAGGCGTCGGCGCCGAGCTCCTCGACGACGGTGACCGTGATCGGCAGACCCTCGCCATCCTCCGCGATGCGGAAGTCCTCGGGGCGTACGCCGATCGTGATCCCCCCGGTGTGGCTGCTGCGGATCGACGGGGTGAGCGGGACGTCCATCTGGTAGCCGTGGATCATCGCGCCCTGCTCGGTGAGGGTCCCCTCGATCAGGTTCATCGCCGGTGAGCCGATGAAGCCGGCCACGAACAGGTTGACCGGGTCGTCGTAGAGGACCAGCGGTTTGTCGACCTGCTGGAGCACCCCGTCCTTGAGTACGGCGACCCGGTCGCCCATGGTCATCGCCTCCACCTGGTCATGCGTCACGTAGACGGTCGTGACACCGAGCCGCTGCTGGAGCGAGGCGATCTGGGTGCGCGTCGAGACCCGGAGCTTCGCGTCGAGGTTGGAGAGTGGCTCGTCCATGCAGAAGACAAGGGGGTTACGGACGATCGCCCGGCCCATCGCCACCCGCTGACGCTGGCCGCCGGAGAGCGCCTTGGGTTTCCGGTCGAGATAGTCGGTGAGACCGAGCAGCTCGGCGGCCTCCCGCACTCGCCGCTTCCGCTCGTCGCGCGAGGAGCCGCCGATCTTCAGCGCGAAGCCCATGTTCTCCGCGACGGTCATGTGCGGGTAGAGCGCATAGTTCTGGAAGACCATCGCGATGTCGCGGTCCTTCGGCTGCATCGTGGTGACGTCGCGGTCACCGATCATGATGCTTCCCGACGTGACCTCCTCGAGGCCGGCGAGCATCCGCAGCGACGTCGACTTCCCGCAGCCGGACGGCCCGACGAGGACCATCAGCTCACTGTCAACGATGTCGAGATCGAGGTTGTCGACGGCCGGTTCCGTCGATCCGGGCTAGACCCGGGTGGCGCCTTGGAAGCTGACCGTGGCCATGCTGAACATCCCTTCACCGGCAGGCACGTGCCGGACGATCCGTCGTAAAGGTTGGTCCCGTCACCCTGGCACAATCGCTGCCGGACCGCCATCCTCGCCGCCCTGCTGGCCGCCGCGGCACCGCCGTTTCCGGCTCGCCTAGCCGCCGTCAAATCGCTGGGGGCAAATCGATTCACTTCGGCCCCCGCAGATGGTTCCCTCGGCTCGGTGAGCGTGCCATCATGGGGGCGCCGCCCGCCCCAGCGGAACCTCGACCGACGGGTTCCGGCCCGGCGATCCCCCCAGCGACCGAACAGGATGGCGCGATGAGCGACCTGCACCCGACTCCGGCCGACAAGTTCACGTTCGGGCTGTGGACCGTGGGGTGGCCGGCGCGGGACCCGTTCGGCGACCCGACGCGGGCCCCGGTCGACCCGGTCGAGACGGTCCAGCGGCTGGCCGAGCTCGGCGCCTACGGCGTCACGTTCCACGACGACGACCTGATGGCGTTCGGTAGCGACCAGGCGACCCGCGACGCGGACGTCATCCGGTTCCAGGCGGCGCTCGAGGACACCGGGTTGGTCGTCCCAATGATGACGACCAACCTCTTCACGCATCCGATGTTCAAGGACGGCGCCCTGACGAGCAACGACCGCGGGGTACGTCGGTTCGCGTTGCGCAAGGTGATGCGCAACCTCGACCTCGCCGCCGAGCTCGGCGCGACGACCTACGTGTTCTGGGGCGGACGTGAGGGCGCTGAGGTGGACGCGGCCAAGGACGTCTCGGCGGCGCTGGACCGCTACCGGGAGGGGCTCGACTTCCTGGCGGGCTATGTGGTCGACCAGGGCTACGGCATCCGCTTCGCCCTGGAACCCAAGCCCAACGAGCCTCGCGGCGACATCCTGCTTCCCACCGTGGGGCATGCGTTGGCCTTCATCTCCATGCTCGACCACGCCGACATGGTGGGTCTCAACCCGGAAGTCGGCCACGAGCAGATGTCCAACCTGAACGTCGTGCACGGCATCTCCCAGGCCTTGTGGCAGGGCAAGCTCTTCCATATCGACCTCAACGGCCAGCACGGGCCGAAGTTCGACCAGGACCTGGTCTTCGGCCACGGCGACCTGATCAGCGCGTTCGGTCTCGTCGACCTGCTGGAGCACGGCTCCCCCGGCGGCGGCCCGGCGTACGACGGCCCTCGCCACTTCGACTACAAGCCGATGCGGACCGAGGACATGGCCGGCGTCTGGGAGTCGGCGGCGGCCAACATGCGGACCTACCTGCTGCTGAAGGAGCGGGCCGTCGCGTTCCGGGCCGACCCCGAGGTGCAGCAGGCCCTGGCCTATACCGGTGTCCTCGACCTTGCCGTCCCGACGCTTGGCGAGGGCGAGACCGCGGCGGATCTCGCAGCCGACCGGTCGTCATATGAGGAATATGACGTCGACGAAGCAGCCGCCAGGGGTTATGGCGTCGCGCGACTCGACCAGTTGGCGGTCGAGCACCTGCTCGGGGCCCGCTGAGGGCCGCGTCCACGGTGTCGAGGGAAGGTCCGCAGTGGGTTTGGTAGCCGGCGTCGACTCGTCGACCCAGTCGTGCAAGGTCCAGGTTCGTGACGCCGGCACCGGCCGACTCGTGCGCTCGGGTCAGGCGGCCCACCCCGAGGGGACGGAGGTCGACCCCGAGGCCTGGTGGCAGGCCCTCGGTCAGGCCGTGGACGAGGCGGGGGGCCTTGCTGACGTCGAGGCGGTTGCCATCGGCGGACAACAGCACGGCATGGTCTGCCTCGACAAGGAGGGCACCGTCGTCAGGCCCGCCCTGCTCTGGAACGACACCAGGTCGGCGGACGCTGCCGACGACCTGATCGCCGACCTCGGGGGCGGCAGTGCCGGCAAGGCTGCCTGGGCGGAGGCAGTCGGCCTGGTTCCGGTCGCCTCCTTCACTGTGAGCAAGCTGCGCTGGCTTGCGGACCACGAGCCTGTCAACGCCGAACGCACCGCCGCGGTCTGCCTGCCCCACGACTGGCTCACCTGGCGGCTGGCCGGGTCACCCGGTCTCGACGCGCTGGTAACCGACCGGGGAGATGCCAGTGGGACCGGCTACTGGTCGCCGCTGACCGGTGGCTACCGCCTCGACTTGCTGCGCGCCGCTCTCGGACACGATGCGGTGGTGCCGCGGGTGCTCGGGCCCGCGGAGTCGGCCGGCCACACTCCAGAAGGAGCAATCCTCGGGCCGGGCACGGGAGACAACGCGGCGGCCGCTCTCGGACTCGGTGCCGAGCCGGGAGACGTCGTGGTCTCCGTCGGTACGTCGGGGGTCGCGTGTGCCGTCGCGGAGCACCCCGCCGCCGACACCACCGGGACCGTGGCCGGCTTCGCCGACGCCACGGGGCGGTTCCTACCGCTCGTGGCGACGCTGAACGCCGCCCGGGTTCTCGACGCAGTCGCGAGGATGCTCGACGTCAGCCTCGACGAGCTGTCGCGACTGGCTCTGCTTGCGGAGCCCGGCGCCGCCGGCTTGGTCTTGGTCCCTTATCTCGAAGGCGAACGGACCCCCAACCGGCCCGACTCGACAGGTGCACTGCACGGTCTCCGCCTCGGCACGGCCACCCCTCGACATCTGGCGCGGGCGGCCGTCGAGGGGATGCTGTGCGGCCTCGCCGACGCCCTCGACGCCCTGCGCAGCCAAGGGGCGCACGTCGACCGCATCGTTCTGATCGGCGGCGGCGCCAGGTCTGAAGGCGTACGGCGGATCGCCCCGCAGGTGTTCGGCTCGGAGGTCACGGTGCCGGAGGTCGGCGAGTACGTCGCAACCGGGGCCGCGCGGCAGGCGGCATGGGTGTCGAGCGGTGATCCGGAGCCGCCGAGCTGGCCGGTCGACGGCACCGAGACGTTCGGCGGGCTGTCGACCCCGGCTGTCCGCGAGCGCTACGCCGACGTCCGGGAGCTCACTGCCGCGAGACTTCCGTCCACCTGACCCACAACGCCCAGGAGGGTGCCCAGATGCAGGACCGACCAGGCAGACACGCGCTCGTCGTACGCGGCGGCTGGGAAGGCCACTCGCCCGTCGAGGCCACCGACCGCTTCTTCCCGTTCCTCAAGGCGAACGGGTTCGACGTGGGGGTCCACGAAAGCCCCGAGATCTACGCCGACTCCGAGACGATGGCTCGGACCGACCTGGTGGTGCAGTGCTACACCCAGGGGGTGGCCACCGATGAGCAGGTGAAGGGGCTGTCGGAGGCCGTCCGGGCGGGGACAGGTCTGGCCGGCTGGCATGGCGGCGTGGTCGACTCCTTCCGCGCATCCCCCGACTACCTGCATATGACGGGCGGCCAGTGGGCGGCCCATCCCGGCGGGTTCGTGGACTACGAGGTCGAGGTGGTCCCCGAGCGGGCGCACCACCCGATCGTCACCGGGCTGAACCGGTGGAAGCACCACACCGAGCAGTACTGGTGCCTCACCGACGGGCTGAACGACGTGCTCGCCACCTCGCTCTTCGAGGTCGGGCCGGAGACGCCGTGGCGAGCCGACCTCGTGGTGCCGGCTGTCTGGACCCGTCAGTGGGGACAGGGCCGGGTGTTCGTCTCGACGATCGGGCACACTCCGCAGGACCTTGATGTCCCCGAGGCTCGGACCTTGACCGAGCGCGGGCTGCTGTGGGCGAGCCGGTGACGCGGGCACCACGATGAGACGGATCATCCTCGATACCGACCTCGCGATGGGGGCCCCTGGCTCCGACATCGACGACGGTTTCGCCCTGGCGCTCGCCCTTGCCGATCCTGAGCTGTCGGTGGAGCTCGTGACGACGGTCAACGGCAATACCGACGTCGACTCGGCGACGCAGCTCACGCTCCAGCTGCTGGAGCGGCTGGGACGCTCGGACGTCCCGGTGGCGCGCGGCGCCTCCCGTACGTTGGGCGGCGGATGGCGGCAGCGGTCCCCGGACTCCCTTCCGGCCGAGCCAGTGCCGAGTCGCAACCCCGAGCCGGGCCATGCGGCGACCGCCCTGGTGGAGCGAGTGACGGCCGAGCCGGGCGCCTTGACGATCGTGGCGATCGGTCCGCTCACCAACCTGGCCCTGGCGCTGGCGATAGAGCCGAGACTGGCCGACAGCGTTCGCGAGATCGTGGTGATGGGCGGCGTCTTCCTTCGCCACACGAACCGGGCGCAGATGCCCGGTGAGTTCAACACCTGGGCCGACCCTGAAGCAACGGCGATCGTGTTGCGCAGCGGGGCTCCGCTTCGCTTTGTCGGCCTCGACGTGACACTCCAGGTGCGCCTCACTCGCGAGGCGGCGGACGCGATGGCGACGGCGGACAGCGCCTTCGGGCCCTTTGCTGCGGACTGCACTCGTGAGTGGATCGACCGCGTGGAGCACAACTTCCCCGGCGACCCGGCGGAGCACGGCAGCTGCGCGCTCCACGACCCGCTTGCCGTGGCGGTCGTCTCCAACCCCGAGCTGGTGACCTGGCGACAGGCCTTCGTCCAGGTAGAGACGTCCAGCCCGCTCACCCGAGGCATCATGGTCGCCGACCTGCTGACGTCGAGTCATCCGCCGACACCCAACTGCGAGATCGCCACCGCGGTCGACAGCGACGCGTTCGTCGACCTGTTCCTTACCCGGATCGCTGCCCTCTGACGGGGCAGGACAACAGGACGGAGCCGAGCGTGAGCAGCGCAACGAACGACGACAGGCCGGCCGGTGTCATGGTGGTCGGGTCGGTCAATCGGGACTACGTCTGCCGGGTGCCCGCCGTCCCGCGGCCGGGTGAGACGGTGCTCGGCGGGGAGCTCCGCCTCGGCAGCGGCGGCAAGGGCGGCAACCAGGCCGTCGCGGCGGCGAGGCTCGGCGCGCCGACCACGCTCGTGGCGTGCCTCGGATCCGACGCCGACGGCCGGGCGCTCCTGCACGACCTCGAGGCTGCCGGGGTCGACACGGCGGGGGTCGAGACGGTCGACCAGCTGAGGACGGGAGCGGCGTTCGTGATGGTCGCGGAGGACGGCGAGAACTCGATCGTGGTGGCGCCCGGCGCGAACGGGCGGCTGGACGCCGACTTCGTCCGAGACCGCGTGGCCGGGCGGCTGCGTCCATCCGACGTTCTCGTCGTCCAGGCGGAGATCCCCCCTGACGGCGTGCAGGCTGCCATGGCCGAGGCGGCCCGGGTCGGGGTGCGAGCCGTGCTGAACCTGGCGCCGTACCGAGCAATGCCGGAGTCGGTGCTAGCGATGGCCGACCCGCTGGTCGTCAACGAAGGTGAAGCGCGTGCCGTGCTGGGACTCACCGACGACCATCCGACCGACGCCTCCGAGCTCGCCACTCGGCTGCGTGAGCGGAGCCGTTCCGTGGTGGTCACGGTGGGTGGCGCCGGAGCCGTCGTGGCGTCCGGAGACTCGGTCGACCTGGTGCCGGCGGAGGCGGTGCAGGTGGTCGACAGCACCGGAGCCGGGGACGCCTTCACTGGGGCGCTGGCGGCGGCGCTGAGCGGTGGTGCCGACCTGGGAGGCCGCCGTCCGGCTCGGGGTCGCGGCCGGCAGCCATGCGGTCGGCAGGGCCGGGGCGCAGGCGAGTTATCCGACCCGCGACGACCTGCCGATGGGGTCTTGAACATCGTTCAGACCTCCTCTACGGTCAGAGGGCAATCGATTTGCTAACCCTCCTACCGACGACCGTCTGACCGTGAAAGACCCCGTCCGTGACAGAGAACAGGGCTGACGCTGGCAAGCCGCCGCTGGGCGTCGCCATGGTCGGGTATGCCTTCATGGGGGCCGCCCACTCGCAGGCCTGGCGGGCGGCGCACCGCTTCTTCGACCTGCCGGTCGCACCCGAGATGCGGCTGCTGTGCGGCCGGACCCCGGAGGCGACCGCTGCTGCCGCGGAGAAGCTGGGCTGGACCGCCTGGGTGCCTGACTGGCGTGACCTGCTCGAGCGTGACGACATCGACGTGATCGACATCTGCACACCGGGCGACAGCCACCATGAGATCGCCATCGCAGCCCTCGAGGCCGGCAAGCACGTGCTCTGCGAGAAGCCGCTCGCCAACACGGTCGTCGAGGCGACGGAGATGACCGCCGCGGCCGAGCAGGCTCAGCAGCGAGGCGTCCTGTCGGCCGTCGGCTTCAACTACCGACGAGTGCCCGCACTGGCGCTCGCAAGGCAGCTCATCGCCGAGGGACGAGTCGGCGATGTCCGGCACATCCGGGCGCACTACCTTCAGGACTGGATCGTCGACCCTGAGTTCCCGCTGGTCTGGCGGCTGCAGAGGGAGAAGGCCGGCTCGGGAGCACTCGGCGACATCGGCGCCCACATCGTCGATCTCGCCCAGTTCCTCACCGGGCAGCGCCTGGTCGGCGTTTCCGGGTTGCTCGAGACCTTCATCAAGCAGCGGCCGCTGCCGGACAGCGCCACCGGGCTGAGCGGGAGCGGTGGCTCCGTGATCGGCCAGGTCACCGTAGACGACGCGGCGGTCTTCTTCGGCCGCACGGACGGCGGTGCGCTCGCGACGTTCGAGGCGACCAGGTTCGCCACCGGTCGCAAGAACGCCATGCGCATCGAGGTCAACGGGTCGCTCGGCAGCGTGTCGTTCGACTTCGAGGCGATGAACGAGCTCCACGTCTACGACGGCACTGTGCCCGCGGCCGACGCCGGCTTCCGCCGGATCCTGGTCACCGAGCCCGACCATCCCTATGCCGGTGCCTGGTGGCCGCCCGGCCACGGTCTCGGCTACGAGCACACGTTCGTCCATGAGATCGCCGACTTTGTCCGCGACGTCGCGGCCGGCCGGCCGCCGAGCCCCTCCTTCGCGGACGGGTTGGCCGTCCAGCAGGTGCTGGCTGCCGTCGAGGAGTCGTCCCAGGACCAGTCGCGCTGGACCGGCGTAGGCCCACGATGACCCGGCCTGCGACCGACTCGGTGCGCGCAACCCTCGGAAGGAGCTTCGATGCCACGACCCGTCACGCTGTTCACCGGCCAGTTCGCTGACCTGCCCTTCGTGGAGATCTGCCGCCTCGCGTCGGAGTGGGGATACGACGCCCACCAATTCACTCCCGAGCAGATCGACGAGGCTTTCGAGGCGTCGCTGAACGAACCCCCCGGCTTCACCAAGGCGGTCGGGATGTCCGACGGTGGGACTGGCTAGGCCGACTCGCGACGAATCAGCGGGCACGGCAGGATCACCCGGCGGCCCTCGTCGGTGTAACGACCGAGCATCCGGCCCAGGAGCAGCTCACCCGCCGTCCGACCGATCTCGTAGGCCGGGTTGCGCACCGTGGTCAGCTTCGGGCTCACGACGGTCGCTGCGTCCACGTCGTCGAAGCCGACGAGGGCGACGTCACCGGGGATCGACAAGCCCAGCTCGTGGACGACGTCGACAGCGCCGATGGCCGTCAGGTCGTTGGCGCAGAAGACGCCGTCCGGCCGTTCCGTTCGCGACATCAGCGTGCGCATCGCGCGCTGGCCACCCTGACGCGTCCAGTCGCCACGCACCATGAGGCTCGGCTCGAAAGCGCGGCCCGCCTCCGCCAACGCCCGTTTGTATCCCTCGTCGCGCGCCGTGCCCGACTCCGATGGACCTTGGATCATCGCGACCCGCTGGGCACCGCGCTCGAGGAGATAGCTCGCCGCCTCGTGGGAGCCGACCTCGTCGTCGGCAGCCACCAGGTCGGCCTGGGGATGGTCGAAGACGCCGCCGACGCAGACCACCGAGGTTCCCCACGCCGCCGGGCCGGCGCTGCCTCGTCCGGCGACGTTCACCGAGGCCATCACCACGCCGTCGACCCCACGGTCGAGCACATCCTCCAGAAACGTGTTCTCGCGTTCAACCATCCCGTCGGTGTTGCAGACATAGGTGCCATAACCCGGCCCGTCGACGGAGTCGGCCAGACCACGGGTCAGCACGGCGTAGAACGGGTTGGCGATGTCGGGAACGACGACCGCGACCATCTTCGACCGATTGGTGCGGAGGCTGCGCGCGATGTTGTTGGGCCGGTAGCCCAGCTCGCGAATCGCCTCCTGGACGGTGCCCTTAGTGGTCTCCCCGACCAGTCGCTTGCCGGACAGCACGTGGGAGACGGTGGTGGGACTGACGCCCGCCCGTCTGGCAACCTGCGCGATCGTCACGCGGCCCTTGTCGACCGCCACATGGGCCGAGTCATCCCCGGGCATGGGCATCACCTCTCGCAGACCCGCGCGGCCACATCCCATGAGCGAGCTGACGGCGCTGACAACAGATTCGTAGAGTACCAAGGATTCCAAAACGATTTGGTCCGGTGACCTCTTGCCGACTGGCCTACGGTCGACGCGTGGACGTCATGGACTGGCTGCTGGACTCGGACCCTGCCCTGCGATGGCAGGTCATGCGCGACCTTGGCGACGTGACGCCTGAGGAGGCGGCTCGCGAGCGGGCGCGGGTCGCGACCGAGGGGTGGGGCGCGCGACTGCTCGCTCTTCGCGACAAAGACGGCCAGTGGGCGGGCGGCGCGTGCTTCCCAGCCGGCTTCCGCGGCGACTTCTCTCAGGGTCAGCCGTGGACCGCGACCATGCCGACCCTGTTGCTCCTGCAGAGGCTCGGCGTCGACCCGGATGCGCCGACGGTGCGCGAAACCGTCCGGCTGGTGCGCGAGAACTGCCGTTGGGAGCACGACGGACAGCGGTTCTTCGACGGCGAGGTCGAGCCCTGCATCAACGGCAACACGGTCACGATCGGCGCGTACTTCGGGGCTGATGTCGATGGCATCGTCACGCGACTGCCCGAGGAACAGCTCTCGGACGACGGCTGGAACTGCGAAGCCGAGAGAGGCTCGGTTCGCTCGTCTTTCGCGACGACGATCTGCGTCCTCGAGGGGTTGCTCGAGCACGAGCGCGTGAGTGGCGCCTCGGCGCAGGCGCTCGAGGCGCGCCGCCTAGGCCAGGAGTATCTCCTCGAGCGCCACCTGTTCCGACGCCTGAGCACCGGCGAGGTGGCCGACCCGGACTGGCTGCGGTTCTCCTTCCCGACCTGGTGGCACTACGACGTCCTGCGCGCACTGGACTACTTCCGAGCCACCGGCGACCCGCCCGACTCGCGACTCGCCGAGGGCATCGATCTGGTGCGCTCGAAGCAGCAGGCCGACGGACGGTGGCTGCTCGAGAACACCCATCCCGGTGCACGGCACTTCACCATGGAGGACGGGGACGGTCACCCCAGCCGCTGGAACACCCTGCGGGCCCGTCGGGTGCTCGCCTGGTACGACGCCAACGCTGCCGGCGTTGGCGCGGCCGCGACCTCGTGACAACCGGACGTCGTACCGACCGATCTCCCGGGTCCTGCGCCGAGTTGGCGTTGAGATGCGCGACTCTCACAGTCGGGCGCGATCATGTCAAGCGAGTGCGTCGGCGATCGACACGAGCAGCCCACCCAAGATGAAGGCAATCAGAACCGCAGCGAGCGTGCTCGTGGCCAGTGACGGAATACGCCGCCTCCAGCCCGTGCCCTGGTGACTGCCCCCGTGGTATTCGTGCGTAAGGGCGTGGCCTTTACCTCGCTGGAGCAGGAATCGGTTGACCGGGTATGCAGCCATGAAGGCAGCAGTGAGGGACAGCATCAAGCTGACCCAGAATGTCACGTTGACCAGTCCCGCGTTCATTGCGCCGGGGATGATCGCCACGACGAGGTTATCGAAAACCTCCATCGTCAAGATGGAGAGAGTGTCGGCCGCCAGCACTACGCTGAGCGCCGCCCCCACCGCCAGGCCGGCTTTGAGGAGCGGCAGGGTGGACAAGGTATAGCCGAACATGAACGCCAATGCGATGGACAGGGGGATAGTAGCGGCGTTGCTGAACCCGGCTGCGGTGCCGATGATCAGGCCGACAATCTCGCCGATGGCGCAGCCGGTCAGACAATGGAGGGTCGCGCTCGCGGCCATGCTGTTGAGGCTGCCCATGTCGTGATCGACGTGACTGGTTTCACGGACCCGGTGGTCGTGGTGCTTCACTGTCATGACGGTTCGTCCTTGGTGGCGATGGCGAGTAACTGAAGCATGCAGTGGTCAAGGAGTTGATGGGGGAAGCCGTCTGTCAGTCGGTAGTACATGACGCGGCCAGCACGTCGAACATGTACCAGCCCGGCGCCGCGCAACACCTTCAGGGCATACGACGACTGGTCCATCGAAATGCCCAGCGCAAGGGCCAGGTCGCCGACGCACAGCTCATCGACTGCTCCCAGTGCAAACAGGACCCGAGCGCGGGTGGGGTCAGCCAGCATCCCCAGTAGCTGCGCAAGCCTCTCGGCTGCATGAACGGGCATGGCTGCGGCCCCCGCACGGCCAACACCTGCGGCGTCTACGGGATGGGCGTGGGTACTCAGGGCCATGCTCGTATGATCGCACGTTCGTACGGATATATCAATGAACGGCGGCCAGAGAGGCCTGACTGGCCCCGCCCAGCCGAGATCCACTACCCGGTCTGCCACGCCGTCCCACGCTGCTCGACATCCACGAAACGGCCAATGGATGTTTGAGCGACCACGGCGCCCTCAATGCCGGTCGGGCAGCCTTCGACGAGGTGCTCTAACTTCACGCCTGCACCCAGCGAAGTACACCCCGACCTTCGTGGCTGCCCCGTCGACGCGTTCGCCATCACGACCCCGCTTCCCCAAAACGGTGACTTCCACCCGACCCACAGCTGACTTCCTGCGATCACACACTCACACGGCGCTCAAATGTCCATGGGTATCGCCGACGGCCGAGCCACCTACGGATTCGTCGGGGCGGATCTCGGTGGGCTGGAGCCGGTGAGCTGTGGGTGCGCCTTCGCTGAAGGTGCCAGGTCGCTGACCTGGGCGTCCGGTGGAGCTGAGGGGACTCGAACCCCTGACCCCCTCCATGCCATGGAGGTGCGCTACCAGCTGCGCCACAGCCCCGCGATGTTCTGCGGACCCGCCGGGACGAACCCCGCGGGCCCGAGAAGTTTAGCCAACGACCGTCACAACGTGAAACTCAGGCCGGTTCAGAGGCCAGGGCCGTCCGCGAGGCTGACCGGCTCGGGCAGGGTCTGGGCGTTGTAGTCGATGATCTGCCAGCCACGACCACCACGCAGCTCCAGCACCGTCCACGCGCAGTTCGCCATCCCCGCGAGGATCTCGTCGAGCTCAGGCGGTACGCCGAGGAAGGCCAGCAGCCCGGTGCGCAGCGAGGCCCCGTGACCGACGACCACACCCGTCTCGCCGACCTCGACCGCATCGGCGGCGGCACCGAGCGCGTGGACCATCCGGGCGCGCACCTGCGCCGAGGTCTCGGCCCCCGGGACGAGGACCGATCCGCCAGCGGCGAAGCTGGCGTACGCCTCCGGAAACTTCTCTTCGAACTCGGGAAAGGTCAAACCCTGCCGCACACCCACGTCGTACTCGCGGAGCCGCTGGTCGACCACCAGCTCGAGCGACGGCAACAGAGCGACCAGGGCCTCGGCCGTCTCGCGAGCCCGCGCCAGGTCGCTCGACCAGACGAAGCTCGGCTGGTAGGACGCCAGGAACGGCGCCGCCCGGTCCGCCTGGGCGCGTCCCACCTCGTCGAGCGAGACGTTGGCGTGCCCCTGGGCGCGCCCGACCGCGTTCCACTCCGTCTGGCCGTGGCGCCACAGCACCAGCCGCCGGGTGCCGGGCTGGCCCGGCGCCCAGATGTCGCGCGGGATCACCGGTCCGCTACTCCCCTGTCACCAGAGATCCTGCTCGCATCACGCGCTCCCTGCCCGCTCGTCACCGACTCAGGCAACTCGATCACGGGGCAGTCCCGCCAGATCCTCTCGAGGGCGTAGTAGAGCCGCTCCTCCTCGTGCTGGACATGGACGACGATCTCGCCGTAGTCGAGCAGCACCCATCGCCCGTCCCGTTCGCCCTCGCGCCGGACCGGTTTCGCGCCGGCGGCCCGGAGCCGCTCCTCGACGGCATCGACGATCGACTTGACCTGCCTGTCGTTGGGCGCCGAGCAGAGCACGAACGCGTCGGTGATGACGAGCTGTTCGGAGACGTCAAACGCGATGATGTTGTCAGCGAGCTTGTCAGAGGCCGCCGCGGCGGCGGCTCGGACCAGCTCGAGTGCGCGGTCGGTGGCTGTCACGTAGCGCTGCCCTCCAAAGGCCTGCGGGACTGGGGTTCGGCGGACTGGTAGAGCCCGCGTTTGGTGATGTACTGGACGACGCCGTCGGGGACGAGATACCACACCGGCTCATTGACACTGGCGCGGGCCCGGCACTCCGTCGAGGAGATCGCGAGCGCCGGCACCTCGATGATCGTCACCCGGTCGGCCGGCAGGCCTGCCAGGGTGCCTTCGTCGATCGTCGTACCCGGTCTCGTACAGCCGACGAAATGCGCCAGCTCGAAGATCTTGTCGGCGTCGTGCCAGGTCACGATCTGAGCGAGGGCGTCGGCGCCGGTGATGAAGAACAGATCCGCTCCCGGCCGCTCGCGGCGCAGGTCCGTGAGCGTGTCGATGGTGTACGTCGGACCGCGCCGGTCGACGTCGACGCGCGAGACCCAAAAGCGCGGGTTGGATGCGGTCGCGATCACGGTCATCAGGTAGCGGTCCTCAGCGGCCGACACCTCGCGGTCCAGCTTCTGCCACGGCTCCCCGGTGGGCACGAACACGACCTCGTCGAGGTCGAACCACGCCTGGACCTCGGAGGCGGCCACCAGGTGGCCATGATGGATGGGGTCGAACGTGCCGCCCATGATGCCGACCCGCCTCGAACGCTCGGTCATCTGAGCCTCAACGTCGGTTCACCCGAACGCGCACGGCAGGGCAGGCTGTTCGGACCGGGTCCATCAGGCGTGCGGCCGGCCCTTGCCGAACATCAGCAGCGCGGCCATCAGGACGCAGAAGAAGAGGAAGATCGTCAGCCCTATCACGTAGGGCGGCACCGGGATGTCGTGCTTCCGGTCGGCGAGCGCGATGAGAGCGGAGGACATGACGTAAGGCTAGCCGGTCGGAGGCGGCGCCGTGTCGGCCCCCGGCAGGTCGGCGCCCTTCCGGCCCGAGGTGGCTCAGAACCGCTTCGGGGTGATGGCGCTCATCCGGCTCGGTGCTGACTGCTCGCGCGACTGGAAGGTGTCCCGGTCGACGACCTCGAGGCCGATCACCCGCCAGTCCGGCAGGTCGGCGGAGGTGCGGTGCTCGTTCCACATCCGCAGCGCCAGCGACGCCGCGTCCACCATCTCGGGCGACTCTTCCCAGTAGCGGATCTCGGCACGACGCTCGTCATACCTCGCGGAATGCGTGAAGGGCCGCTCGGCGAGCAACCTTGTCAGAGCTGCCGAGGTCTTGTTCAGATCCTGCGGATCGCCCCCGACGGTGACCGTGACATGCCAAAGATGGGTCTCGTAGTTCATCGCAACTCCTGCGGAGGGGTGCCGGCGTCACCACGTCCGGACTCCCAGCATGCTCCCCCCGAAGCGTCGCGGTCTGCCAAACGCGCCAATTCAGGGACCAGCCTACGCTAGCGATTCTCCAGCCGAGGATCCTGCCCACGTCGCCCGAAGAGTGTCTCGGCACCTGCCTGCACCTGGGGGTCGAACTCGAAAACCACCGCGTTGTCGTCGTCGCCGATGACGACGTCGTCGCCCACCTTGGCCCCGAGGGCGGTCAACCGCTCCTCGATCCCCAGCCGGTTGAGTCGGTCCGCCAGGTAGCCGACCGCCTCGTCGTTGCTGAAGTCCGTCTGCTTGATCCAGCGCTGCGGCTTCTCCCCCCGCACGTGCCAGGCCCCCGCGACCTCGGTCACGGTGAACTCGGCGTCATCCGCGCCACGGGGACGCAGCACGATGCGGGTCTGCTCCACCGGCTCCGGGGCGGCCCGCGCCGCGGAGACCACCTCGGCCATGGCGAAGGTGAGCTCACGAAGCCCTTCGTGGGTGGCGGCGGAGATCTCGAAGACGGCGAGCCCACGCGCCTCGAGGTCGGGTCTGACCATCTGGGCGAGATCGTGAGCCTCCGGCACATCGACCTTGTTGAGGGCCACCAGCCGGGGTCGGTCGTCGAGTCCCCCGTGGGCGCTGAGCTCGGCCTCGATCGTGTCGAGGTCGCTGAGCGGGTCACGCCCGGGCTCCGCCGTGGCGCAGTCGAGCACGTGGACGAGAGCGGCGCAGCGCTCGATGTGTCGGAGGAAGTCGTGGCCGAGGCCGCGACCCTCGCTCGCCCCCTCGATCAGACCGGGGACGTCCGCGACGGTGTACGTCGTGTCGCCCGCCGTCACCACGCCGAGGTTGGGCACCAGCGTCGTGAACGGGTAGTCGGCGATCTTGGGGCGGGCTCGCGAGACCGCGGCGACGAGGCTGGACTTGCCGGCACTGGGGAACCCGACGAGGCCGACGTCTGCGACCACCTTGAGCTCGAGAACGACCGTGCGGGCGTCACCCGGCTCCCCCAGCAGGGCGAAGCCCGGTGCCTTGCGGGACGTGGACGCGAGCGCGGCGTTGCCGAGACCTCCGCGGCCACCGGCGGCGACCACCAGCTCACTGCCTGCGCCGACCAGATCGGCCAGCAGCACGCCGTCGAGGGTCGAGACGATGGTGCCGTTCGGCACGGGCAGCACGACCGTGCCGCCGTTCGAACCGGACTTGTGGTCGCCCATCCCCTGGGTGCCGTTGCCGGCGTTGCGGTGCGACTCACGGTGGTAGTCGATCAGGGTGGTGACGTCCGGGTCGACGCGGAGGACGACGTCGCCGCCGTGTCCGCCGTTGCCACCATCGGGGCCGCCGAGCGGCTTGAACTTCTCCCGGTGGACGGAGGCCACGCCGTTGCCACCCTTGCCGCCGGCGACGTGCACGATGACACGGTCGACGAACGTCGGGACTGCCATCAGGTCAGAGGTGGAGCGTCAGCCCCAGATCAGTTCGCCGCAGGCACGATGTTGACGACCCGGCGACCACGACGGGTGCCGAACTCGACGTTGCCCTCGATGAGGGCGAAGAGGGTGTCGTCGCCGCCACGGCCGACGTTGGTGCCGGGGTGGAAGTGGGTGCCGCGCTGCCGGACGATGATCTCGCCGGCGTTGACGAGCTGACCGCCGAAGCGCTTGACGCCGAGGCGCTGCGCGTTGCTGTCGCGGCCGTTCTTGCTGGAGCCGAGACCCTTCTTGTGTGCCATGACCTGTCCTAGGGCTGGTGTCGCATCGGGTGGTTCGCGGTGGCGGCCGGAGCCGGTGATCGGATGCCGATGGTCAGTTGGTCGTGATCGAGGTGACCTTGACCTGCGTGTAGTGCTGACGGTGACCTTGACGCTTGCGGTAGCCGGTCTTGTTCTTGTACTTCATGATCCGGATCTTGGGGCCCTTGGTGGGTCCGACGACCTCGGCCTGCACATCGACCTTGGCCAGCACGTCCGAGTCCGTGGTCAGCGCGTCGCCGTCCACGACGAGGACGGCCGGCAGCGACAGGCTCTCACCTGGCGTGCAGTCCAGCTTGTCGATCTCGATGACGTCGCCGACAGCAACCTTCTGCTGACGTCCGCCGTTGCGCACGATCGCGTACACCGCGAGCTCACTCTCTCGTTAGAAACTCATGTCGGCGCCCACCGCCCGCCGGGTACGGCGGACCGGACGTTCACCAACCGCGCCACCGGGGCGCGAAGACAAGGTGTGCAGCACGCACACCGACGGTCAAGTCTACGGAGGTCCCGCGCGCCGGTCAAAACGACGGCGAGGTCCCCTGCGTGCCTAGGCGTCCGACGTGGCGTCGGTCTTGGCGGCGACCGACTTCTTCCGTGTCGTCGCCTTCTTGGTTGTCGCCTTCTTGGTCGTCGTCTTCTTGGCTGACGTTGCCTTCTTGGCTGACGTTGCCTTCTTGGCTGTCGTCGCCCGCTTGGAGGCTGGCGCCTTCCGGGTGGCCTTCGTGGCCGTGGCCACCGGCGCGACGTCGGGCTCCGGCTCGACCGGAGCGTCGAGCCCAGCAGTCCCCTGAGCATCGAGCACTGCATCGACCTGGCTGTCGGACCCCTCCGCCGGGACGCCGTCCTCGACGGCAAGCGAAGCCGGCGTCGTGCGCGACGACTCGTCGGAGTCGGCCGGCCGCCCGGTCGGCTCGTCGGACGCCATGGGCTCACCTGCGCCGTCGTCAGCGCCGTCCGGGTGCGAGCCCTTCGACCCGGGGTGCAGGGCCGCCGCGATCGCCGCCGTGGCAGCCGCGGCCGCACTGTGCTTCTCCACCGCCAGCGGATCAGCGGTGCTCTCGGGCTCAGGCTCGGCCTTCTTGCTGGACCGCTGCCGACCGCTGGACCGCTTCGAGCTGCTGCGTCCAGTGGAGGACTGCTCGTCGGACTTCCCCTTGACCGGTTCGGTCTCGATGACGACCCCGCGGCCATGGCAGACGTCACAGGGGACGCTGAAAGCCTCCACCAGACCGGTGCCGATGCGCTTGCGGGTCATCTGGACCAGGCCAAGGGACGTGACCTCGGCGACCTGATGGCGCGTCCGGTCGCGGCCGAGGCACTCGACGAGCCGCCGGAGGACGAGGTCACGGTTGTTCTCGAGCACCATGTCGATGAAGTCGATGACGATGATGCCGCCGATGTCGCGGAGCCTCAGCTGCCGGACGATCTCCTCCGCGGCCTCGAGGTTGTTCTTCGTCACGGTCTGCTCGAGGTTGCCGCCGGACCCGGTGAACTTCCCGGTGTTGACGTCGACGACGGTCATCGCCTCGGTGCGGTCGATCACGAGCGACCCGCCGGATGGCAGCCACACCTTCCGCTCGAGTGCCTTGGCGATCTGCTCGTCCACCCGGTATTCGGCGAAGATGTCCTGCTTCCCGTCGTAGCGCTCGAGTCGATCGGTGAGCTCGGGCGCGACGTAGGTCACGTAGTCGCTCACGAGGTCCCAGGCCTGCTGGCCCGAGATGACCAGCTTGGCGAAATCCTCGGTGAACAGGTCGCGCACCACCTTCAAGGTGATGTCAGGCTCGGCGTAGAGCACCGCTGGCGCCTTGCCCGCCTTGACCAGCTTCTCGATCTCGGCCCACCGCTCGGTGAGCCGGGTGACGTCGCGGGTGAGCTCCTCCTCGGTCGCTCCTTCGGCTGCGGTGCGGATGATGACACCCGCCTCGTCGGGCAGAATCTCCTTCAGCAGGTTCTTCAGCCGGCTGCGCTCCGTGTCGGGGAGCTTGCGGCTGATGCCGCTCGAGCCACCGCCTGGGACGTAGACCAAGTAGCGGCCGGGCAGGCTGATCTGGCTGGTCAGCCGGGCGCCCTTGTGGCCGACAGGATCCTTGCTCACCTGCACCAGCACCTGCTGGCCCGGCTTCAGCGCGTTCTCGATACGGCGGGCCTGCTGACGGTCGCCGATGAGGTCCCAGTTGACCTCGCCGGCATAGAGGACCGCGTTGCGGCCCTTGCCGATGTCGATGAAGGCCGCCTCCATGCTGGGCAGCACGTTCTGCACCCGGCCGAGGTAGACGTTTCCGATCAGCGAGCTCTGCGTCTCGAGCGCGACGTAGTGCTCCACGAGCACGTTGTCCTCGAGGACCGCGATCTGGGTGACGTCGTCGTGCTGGCGGATCGCCATCACTCGGTCGACCGACTCGCGGCGGGCCAGGAACTCGGACTCGCTCAGGATCGGGGCACGCCGACGACCCGCCTCGCGACCCTCACGTCGGCGCTGCTTCTTCGCCTCGATCCGGGTGGAGCCTTCGACACTCTTGATGGACTCCGACGCCGGTCGGGGCTCACGCGACTTGGCGGCCGGCGCGTCGCTGCTGGCCTCCGAGCCGTTGTCGCCGCTCCGGCGGCGCCGACGACGACGCCGCGACGACGACGATGTGCCGGTTTCCGGCTCCTCGGTGTCCCCGGCCTCGGAGGTTGCCGGTGCCTGATCGTCGGACTTCTTGCTGTCGGACTTCTTGCCGTCGGTCTTCTTGGTGTCGGTCTTCTTGCTGTCGGTCTTCTTGCTGTCGGTCTTCTTGCTGGGCTTCGAGGTGCCGGACGTGACCGGGTCTCGGTCGGCATCCGTCGAGTCAGCCTCGCCCACCATCTCGCCGGACTGGCTGGCTGCCCCGGCCGCCGGCCCGGAGCCGTCATCAACCGCCGAGTCTGCTGACGCGCCTGGTGCAGTGCCGGAGCCGTCACCGGTCGTCGCCTCGGAAGGCTTGCGCCGGCCCCGCCCGCCCCGCGAACGCCGGCGCCTGTTCGAGGTCGACGGTGCGCCGCCCTGGTCACCGTCGGATGCTGCCCCGCCGTCCGACGAGGAGCCGGACTCCGCCGAGCCATCGTCATGGGTGGGCGCTGAGGCGCGGTCGGCACGGTCGTCGGCGGCTGCGGAGTCGCTCTCGCCGGCTGCTACGACGGAAGCATCGGCCGGGTCCGGCGGCTGGAAGACGGGCGAGGCGACACCGGAGGACCGGCGGCGGCCGCTTGCGGGCTTGTCGTCGCTCGAGCTGCCGGCGGCCGGGGCCGCAGGTTCAGCGGGAGCTTGGGCCGCGACAGCTGAAGCTGCCGCGTCTACAGCTGCCGCGTCTGAAGCGCCAGCGAAGGGGTCGACGACAGCCGCCGTCGTACGTGATCCGCGACGTCCGGTCGTTCTCTTGGCCGGGGACGTGTCAACGAGCGGCGCGGACTCGGCCGGGACGAGTGAGTCGACCGTCGGCGAGGCGTCGCTCGAACCGGGCTCGGTGCCAGCGGCGGCGGGCGCGGCGGCAGCCGCTTTCTTGCTGGAGCCACGCCGAGACGACGAGCGCTTGCCCGGAGCGGGAGACTCCGCGGCCGGGGGGACCTCCGTGCTGGAGGTGGAGACGCTGGGATTCGTCGTTGCCGGTGCGGACGTGGAGGTGGAGGGCTGCGGCGGCCCGGCCGGTCGGCTCGCCGCTCGCCTGCGGGTCCGGCGCGCGGGGGCTGCCGGGCTCTCGCTCTCGGTGGTGGTGCTGGTGGGGTTCGACGTGCTCGACTCGGTGGTCTCGTCGATGGACATGCTGCTCCTCAGTGCCTCCGGGCGCAGGGCGCCGCGCGAAGGCGGGTCGGTCACCGTGACCGTCATCTCTGACGGGCCACGATGCAAGCTTTTCGGTGCTGCTTGCCGGGTGGTGGAGCCAGCTGTCTGGTGACCATCACCCGGTGGGCGGCAACGACAGCCCCTGCGGCTGGCATCTCGTGGCGGACTGTCTGGCCCGTCAGCGGTCGCGCCCTGTGAGAGGCGCGTCGCGATCTTGGTCGAACGGGTCCGTCACCGAGCCGGTCAGCGGGTCAAGCGGCCCCTGCGCAACCCGGGTCTGCAACGGCGGAACCGGGAACTCGAGGCCAGCCATCACGCGGAGGCCGGCGAGGATGTCGTCGGGTCGCACAGCAGGTGTTCCATGCCGTACAACCAGGTCCAGTATCGCACACGGGTCCGAATCCCCCGCATCACCGCGCGCGGACATCGTGACGACGGCGGCGCGGCAGTCGAAACGCCGAAGACCCCGCTTCGTCATCCGTTCGACCTCGACCTGCTCACGGTCGAGAAACGCGCTGACGGCCTCGGCCGCGTCAGCCGGATCGACCTGCGGGAGCCTGATTCTCCAGGCGCTCGCCTCCAGTCGGTCGGCGAGCGGGCCGGTCCCGGCGACGACGACGTCGACGATGTCCAGACCCGCGGGCAGCGCGTCGTCGAGTTCCCGCCGCGCGACCTCCGGATCCACCTCGGTGACGAGCGAGATCTCGAGGTACTCCGCCTCGCTCGCGGCTCCGGTGGGCGAGGCGTTGGCGTAGGAGATCCGCGGGTGTGGGCTGAACCCCGACGAGAAGGCGATCGGCAGCCCCGCTCGCCGGATGGCTCGCTCGACCGCCCGTCCGAAGTCGCGATGGCTGGTGAAGCGCAGCCGGCCGCGCTTGGCATACCGGACGCGCAGCTTCTGGACGGCTGGCGGCTGCTGTGTCGGCTGGTCCGGCATGCTGTCGACCCTAATGCTCGATCCGCCGCCCGCGGCCACGACCGTGGTGCTCCGCCTGTCTCCCACCTCGGGCATCATGGAGCCGACCGCCCACGCCACCGCGCGCCCGCACGCCCGTGCGCCCGTGCGCCGTAACGCGCGCGCCGTACCCGCACGCATGACAGAGGAGCGAGGCATGACGTCCAACCCACCGCCGCCGACGGAGCCGACCGACGGGCCGGACCAGCCCGCTACTCCTTATCCTGCCTACGCGTCGTATCCGCGGGCGGACGACACCATGGCGACCTTTTCGGGAGCGGAGGACCAGCCCGGGGCGCAGGTGGACCAGCCGACCTCGATCCGCACCGCCGTCCGGCTGATGTGGGCGGGGGCCGCGCTCAGTGTGGTGTCGCTGCTGGTGGGCTTGCTGAGCCTGGGCTCCATCAAGAACAACATCCGCGACTCGCTGGACGACAACGGAAGCTACACGCAGTCCGACCTCGACACGGCCTATCACGTCGCCGTCGTGACGTTGATCGTGGTCGGGATCGTCGGTATCGCAGTCTGGCTGTGGATGGCCCGGGCGAACGGCGAGGGACGTCGGGCGGCCCGGATCATCGCGTCCGTGCTGGGCGGACTCAACATCCTCTCGTTCCTCTTGATGCTCGCCCAGGGCCAGGCAACGAGCATCGAGGTGCTCTTCCAGGCGGTCAGTGTGGTGCTCGCCATCAGCATTCTGTTCTTGCTGTGGCGGCGCGAGTCGACCGACTTCTACAACGCCCGATCACACCGCCGGCTCAGCTGAGAGCCGGAGGCGCGGCCGTCGCGGCGGTCGCCGCCCTGTCCTGGCGGCGATTCGTCAACCGCGAACTCGCGAGGTCACGGACGCTCCCTCCGAGTTTCGGTACGACGATCCGAGAGTTCCGGTACGACGATCCGAGACTTTCGGTACGACGATCCGAGACTTTCGGTACGACGATCCGAGACTTTCGGTACGACGATCCGAGACTTTCGGTACGACGATCCGAGAGTTCCGGTACGACGATCCGAGAGTTCCGGTACGACGATCCGAGACTTTCGGTACGACGATCCGAGACTTCCGGTACGACGATCGAGAGTTCCGGTACGACGATCCGAGACCCTTCGTCGCTCGGACCCAGCCCGAACGTCGATCCTCGTGGGCCGCCCTGGTACGTCCGGACGGGTGCGATTCGTGCCCAGCCGACCGGGAAGGGACAATCACGGCTGTGTCCCGCCGCCAGCTCGCCTTCGTTGCGCTCGGACTCATCGTGCTCGCCGTCAACCTCCGCCCGGCGGCGGTGAGCGTCGGGCCGGTTCTCGACGAGATCCAGGCGGGCCTGGGGATGGGCTCCACCACCGCCGGCCTGCTCACCACCCTGCCCGTCCTGTGTTTCGCGGGGTTCGGGTATGTCGCGCCCTGGACCGGCCGCACATTCGGCGTGCACCGGGTGATGCTCGGCTCCTTGCTGGTCACGGCCGGCGGGCTGGCAGTACGCGCCCAGGCGCATACGTCGGTGCTCTTCATCGCGGCGACGGTGCCGGCCCTCGGCGGGATGGCGACGGCCAACGTGCTGATGCCGTCGCTCGTGAAACGGCACTTCCCCCACCACATCGGCTCCATGACCGCCATCTACACCACCGCCTTGGCCATCGGGCTGACCGCGGCGTCCGTCCTGACCGTGCCGCTCGCCGATGCCACCGGCTCGTGGCGTGGTGGTCTCGGCTCCTGGGCCGTGCTGGCCCTGATCGCCGCCATCCCGTGGCTCGGGCTGATCCGACACGACATCAGGCCGCCTGCCCAGACTCACGAGACGATCACGAACCGCGCCCTGCTCAGGTCGAGCCTCGCCTGGACGATGGCCCTCTTCTTCGGCCTCCAGTCTCTCCAGGCCTATGCGATCTTCGGCTGGCTACCGGAGATCTACCGACATGCCGGCTTCTCGGCGGCCACCGCGGGCCTGTTGCTCGGAGTGACGACGGCAACGAGCATCCCGCTCTCGCTCGTGCTGCCCGGCATTACCGTGCGCAGCCGGCACCAGGGACGCATCATCCTGACGCTCTCCTCGTCGTACGTCGTCGGGTATGTCGGCCTGCTGCTGACCCCCGCATCGCTGCCCTGGCTGTGGGCGCTGCTCATCGGCATCGGCACGTCCATCTTCCCCCTTGTACTCACGCTGATCGGGCTTCGAGCCCGCACGAGCGAAGGGACCGCGGCGCTTTCTGGGTTCGCGCAGAGCATCGGCTACCTGATCGCGGGCACCGGGCCGTTCATGATGGGCGTGCTCTACGGCGCCACCGGGTCGTGGACGGTGCCACTCGTGGTGCTGCTGATCCTCGTCGTGCCGCAGGCTGCCACCGGTCTGATGGTCGCTCGCGAGCGTTACCTCGAGGACGAGCTCGGCCTGGGCGAACCCTAGGATCTGCGCCATGGAACTGATCGCCGAGGGCCGCGACGCCCTGGTGTTCGCGCTCGGGGAGGGCCGGGTGCTCCGCCGGTCCCGTGCACCGCTCCACGACTGTCAGTGGGAGGCCGACATGATGGAGTGGGCTCGGGCGCACGACTATCCGGTGCCTGAGGTGCACTCCGTCGACGGGCCCGACATGGTCCTGACGAGGGTCGACGGGCCGACCATGTTGGCATCTCTGATGTCGGGCACCACGTCGACTTCCGACGGAGCCCGCGCCTTGGTCGAGCTGCTGACCTGGCTGCACAGCCTGCCGCCACCTCCCGGCGGCGAGGAGGGAGACGCCCTGGTGCATCTGGACCTGCATCCCGACAACATCCTGCTGTCCGGCGACGGACCGGTCGTCATCGACTGGGGCAACAGCGGTCTCGGTCCGGCTGGCATGGACGTGGCTCTTTCTGGTCTGATCCTGGCCCAGGTGGCCAGCCTCGACGGACCCTTGCGACGTGCGGCGGAAGAGCTGCTCGGCTGCTTCCTGGACTACTCCGGTCCGATCGCTCCGGCAGATACGGCGGCCGCGGTCGCCTACCGCGCGGCCGACCCGACGATGACGCCGGAGGAGCTCAAGATCCTGCCGGAGGCTGCCGGCCGGCTCGGCGGCTAGAGGGCTCAGTGGCCCGAGGGCTCAGTGGCTCGACGGCTCAGTGGCTCGACGGCTCAGTGGCTCGACGGCTCAGTGGCTCGACGGCTCAGGTGCGGCCGCCCTACCCCTGCCGGATTCGTCCGGCCGGCCCAGCCTGACAAACCGCGCAGTACGCCGGACGACCCTGTCCCCGCGGATTCGGCGACCTTGCACCACGCCTCGGCGAGGGGAAGGCTGTCGACATGGTCAAGAAGAAGTGGAACGAGCTCAGCCCCGGGAGTCGTCGGCTGATCCTTGTCGGAGGTGTGTTCGAGGGCGTGCTGAAGGTTGCTGCCCTCATCGACCTGGTCCGCCGACCTGCCGAGGAGGTTCGGGGCTCGAAGCGGTGGTGGGCACTCGCCATCACGTTGATCAACTCGGTCGGCGCCGTACCCATCGGATACTTCGCGTACGGCCGGCGGAAGGGCTAGCCAGCAGCGCACACTGGTGCACAGCGGGGCTCAATCGCGTGGCAACTGGTGCACAGCGGGGCTCAATCGCGTGGCATGAGCCCCGCTGTGTGCGAGCCGCTACCCCAGCCGGAGGCTGGCCCGGCCCACACCACCGGTTGGCCCCTGGGCGCTATGCGACAAGATCAGTGTGTGAGTCAACCGGCGGGAGAGGCGTCGCCGAACGAACCACTGTCCTGGCGGGGATCGGTTCGCCGAGGGATTCGCGCCCGCCCCGGAGATGTTGTCGACCTGTTCGTCTACGTCGTGGTCCTCAACCTCGCCATCGAATACCTTCCGTCCGTCATCAGCGAAAGCTTCACCCTGTCGTTGCTCACGGCAGCGCTCCTCAAGGTCTCCTTGGAGCTGGTGATCGTGGTGAAGAACAAGATCCTCGTCCGGTTTCGTAACGCCACGAGCCGGGTCAGCCGAGTCATCGCCGCCCTGGCGTTGTGGGCAGTAGCCGCAGGCAGCAAGTTCCTCGTTCTTGAGCTCGTGAACCTGGTCTTCGGAGACTCCGTGAGCCTGGGTGGCTTCATCCCCGTCACGCTGCTCGTCGTCGCACTCATGGTGTCCCGAGCCGCCGTACGACGGTTGCTCGACGACACTCCCCCGGCGGGCTGACCCTGCTTCGGCGGGATCGAAGGCTGGTCCGCGCCCCAGGGCTACGGCAAACGGCCGCAGAACCGTTATCGACGACGACCCGCACGCCGTCTCCTTCGGGATCAGTCAGATGCCCAGCCCCACGAGAGCTCGAACACCCTCACGTCCCTTAGCGAACCGGCGCGCGATGATCCTCGGAGAGCACGGCGGCGATCATCTCGTGACCCTGGGCTTCGAACGCCTCGTCGCCGACTCGGTACGCCCACGTGGCAGTGCCGATCGCCTCCCGAACGCGAATGCGGTGCCACACGAAGGCGTCTCGCGGGTCGGACCCATAGCCTTTCAGGAACGCCGCCCAAAGTTCGGGTGAACGGCAGAAGTCCTGAACCGCCAACCGGGCGAAGTCTGAGAGTGCTGGACGCATCCCAGCTCGCCCGAAGTCGATGATCCTGATGACGTCCTCGTGCACCAGCCAGTTGCGAGGTTGCCAGTCACCATGCGTCGCGACGAGCGTCGCCGACGGGGTCGGCCATGAGGCGACCTCGACCCGCAGCTGCTCTTCGACATCAGCAGCGATCCGGTGCGGCCCGTTCAACGACGAAAGCGATACACCGTTCACGCGGGCCTCGTAGTCGGGGTCGTCGATGGTCGTCTGGGCGTGCATCAGGGCCAAGAGTCGACCCGCCTGCAGGTAGGTCCGCGGATCGTCGGCATGGGCGGTTCCTTGGACGATGCGCCCGGGAAGGTATCTCGTCACCAGGATCTTCGCCTCAGCGTCGAAATGCCTGAGCGCCGGGGCGCGGCCGATGCTGGTCCAGGGATCGAGCCAGTTCAGGTGGGCGTGAATCTCCCGCTCGATGTGCCGGTCGCTCTCCCCGGCGGCCTTCACGATGAATCGGGACCCTGCATAGTTCAGCTGGAGGACGAAAGTCTCGACCAGGCCCCAGCTGTGGTCTGCCTCGACGATCGCACCGGGAAGCCATCGGTCCACGAGCCTGCGCTGTCGCAGGGAGAGTGTCTCGAGCCCAACAGCCACGTCCGAAGCGTACGGCGCCAACGAGTCCGTCTGTCAGGCCCTCGTCGACATCGCCGACCCCGCCGACCCCGGCAACCCGTCGCGGCCACCCACCAGTATCAGTCCACCACCCGCAGCCCTCCTCGCAGCAACCACGGAGGAGAACCGATGACAGCCATCGACAGCGCACTGAGCATGACACCTGCCACCCGGGCCGCGTGAGCGGACGGGCGGTGACGTAGCCATGCTCGGGGCCACGGCGTCGTTCGCCGTACTCGGCGGCGCCGTGGGTGTCGTCGAGTCGATCCCCTATGTGCGCGACACGTGGCGTGGCTCGACCACCCCGCACCGAGGCTCCTGGCTGATCTGGGGGGTGATCGAGGTAGTCGCGATCGAGGCGCAGCG
This sequence comes from uncultured Actinomycetota bacterium, assembly GCA_963820035.1. Lineage (GTDB taxonomy): Bacteria > Actinomycetota > Actinomycetes > Propionibacteriales > Nocardioidaceae > JAWWPG01. Next base: position 169,646 of record CAWFYK010000004.1, read on the forward strand.
AGCGGACGGCGCCCGCTGGAGCCTGGTCCCCCTCATCACGCAGGCGGTCGGCACCTGCCTGGTGTTCGCGCTCTCCGTGAAGCTCGGGCGCGGTGGACTGAGCCGGGTCGAACTGGCTCTGCTCGCCCTCGCTGGGGCAGGGGTGTTCGGGTGGTTCGCGGTGGACGAGCCGGTCATCGCCACCCTGTGCGTGATCGTTGCGGACTTCATCGCGGTGCTGATGATGATCCCCAAGACCTGGCGAAACCCCCATTCCGAGACCCTGTCGACCTACGGGCTGGCCTCCCTCGGCGGGGTGGCCGCCGGGGCTTCGGTCGGTGTCATGTCGCCCTCCCTGCTGATGTATCCCGTCTACTTCGCCCTCGTCAACGCAGCCTTGACCCTGGTCATCGGCTATCGGCGCGGCGTCCTCCGACACGACCGGCTGGATCTCGTCGAGTCCCACCCGTCCGCGGGTACACCGAGCGCTCACCTGGCCGCAAGCGCCGCACAGTCAGCCGGCCCGCCGGCGAGCTCCTGGAGCGAGCAACGCGTGGCGCCCTGACCGACCTGCGCGATACCGGACCTGCGCGAAACCAAACTGCGGATACCGAACTGCGCGATACCATACCTGCGCCGTATCAGAGCTGAGGGCCGATGCCTCCTGCAGGGATCACCGTCAGGAGGTGCAAGTCCAATGGCGACGTACTCGCTCGGTTCGAACGACGCCGAGATCGCGCGGCTGGAAGGTCAGGCGGAGTTCCTCCGTGAACCGACGCGGGTGCTACTTGAGGCGTCGGGCATCGGCCCGGGTATGCGGGTGCTCGACCTGGGCACTGGCCTCGGGCATGTGGCGTCAGCGGTCGCGGACCTGGTCGGTCCCGGCGGGCAGGTGGTCGGTCTCGACGTGGATCGGCGGATGCTCGAGCTGGCGCACTCTCGGACGGGGCACCTGCCCTACGTGCAGTTCGTCGAGGGGGACGTGGCGCGTTGGCGCGACGACCAGCCGTTCGACGCCGTCGTGGGTCGGCTCATCCTGTTCCACCTGCCGGATCCGGTCGGCGTCCTGCGCCATCATCTGGGATCGATTCGGCCAGCCGGCCCGATGGTCTTTATCGACTACGACATCGGCGGTTTGCGGGCAGAGCCGCGGGACCCCCTCACCGAGAGGATGACCGCGCTCATCATGACGGCCTTCCGTGCCTCCGGTGCCGATCCCACCATCGGGTCACGACTGCAAAGCATTCTTGCTGAAGCCGGTGCCGAGGACGTCGGCGGACTGGCGATCGCGCAGTACCTCTCGCCAGACAACCCGGTCGGTCCGGCCATGCTCAGCGGCGTGGTCCGGTCCCTTGCTCCGGTCATGCTGGCGCACGGTCTGACGACCGAGCAGGAACTTGACCTCGAGACACTGGCGACCCGGACCGCACAGTCCCTGCGGGCGACGGGTTCCGTGCTGGTTCCGCCGATCCTGGCCGGAGCGTGGGGTCGGCGTCCCTGAGACCTCAGGCACTGTCGGCCCTCCGGCGTAGGCTCCGATGAGTTTGCCAGCCGACTGCGCGAGGTCCTCGGCGGCGATCACGGTAGCCGTGAGGTGCAGGATGCACGCCATGCCAACTCGGTCGACTGAGCGTTCTCGAAGGAGACAGATATGGGGAAGCTGATCTACTCGTTCCTGGTGTCGCTTGATGGTTACGTCACCGATCAACAGGGGAACTTCGACTGGGCGATGCCGGATGAGGAGGTCCACGCGTTCATCAACGACCTCCAGCGTCCGATCGGCACCTATCTCTACGGCCGCCGCCTCTACGAGACGATGTCAGGCTGGGAGACCGACCCCTCATTGGCTGCCCAGTCGGAGGTGATGCGCGACTTCGCCCACCAGTGGCAGGCAGCGGAGAAGATCGTGTTCTCGACGTCCCTGCCCACGGTCTCCACGACCAGGTCGCGGATCGAGCGAAGGTTCAGCTCCGATGTGCTCCGAGAGCTGAAGGCAGATGCCGGGCATGACCTCTGCGTGGGTGGTCCCACTCTCGCGGCATATGCGATCCGAGCCGGTCTGGTCGACGAGTATCAGCTCGTCGTCGCACCGGTCGCGACGGGAGGCGGCACACCGTTCTTCCCGAACGAGACTCGGGTCGATCTCACCCTTCAGGAGGAACATCGTTTCGGCAACGGCATGGTCTATCTCCGCTACCTCACAGCGACCTGAGGCACCACCTGCGGTCAGGGCGTCTCGAAGCGCGCAAGCCATCCACCAGCGACGTGCTCTTGCCGACACGCGCCCAGGAACTCATTGAGGTGGATGAAGGATGGGTGTCGGCTATCACTGAGCCTGCCACCGGTCTCGCGTGGCGATGATCTCCGCGCGGCGTTCGGAGGTCAGCAGGTCGGCGGCGCCCAGCCCGATCGACCCGTACTGCCGATGCGGATCGACGCCGTTGGCTCGAAGCAGCGGCTCGGCCCGCTGGGACACGCTGCCCATGACGCCGAACCATGCGAGCAGGTCCTGAACCGCGATCGTCGTACCTGTCCGTCCAGAGGCGTCGTTCGCCCGACAGATCACCCAGGCGACGGCGGCGGCCCCTTTGGCTGTGGACGCCCTCCGCCGGAACAGGTTGTGATCGGCGACCGCTGCCCTACTGAGGAATCGCCGCATGGCCGTTCGGTGCTCGACATCGAGGAGCTCGTCCGCACAGCCGTCACAGGCCTCCACCATCTCCTGGATGACGGGACGAATGTCGTCGGCGATCCCGGCCCATTCGAACGGTTCGTCGGGGAGCGGTGCGTCATCGAGGTTCTGCAGCTGGAACCGACCGCCGACGTGACGATCCAGTTCCTCGAGGACGAACCATGCGTCGTCGACGTCAGCCTCGTCCCCCTCGCCGACCGCCGACGGCATCACACGAGCGAGCAGGGCAGCCGGGCCTTGGAGCCGGTCCGATCGGATGGCGCGCTGGTACAGCGGCTCAAAATGGTCGACAGCTCCCAGCGTCTCCGTGGTCAGCGACGCGCGGATGCCACGCCGGTCGTGGCTGTAGCGAATGAAGGCGCGCAGCAGCGTAGGCAGCTTGGAGAGGTACGCCGGTTCCGCGACGACCTTGCGCGGAAACCAATCGTCCATGATCATCTCCACGCTGACCGGGCTCCACCGCAGTGGGTCGCCGGGGCCGTAGTCAGTCCCGAACCACAGCACGCTCTCCAGCAGGTCCCGCTCGTCGGGCCGGTCGAGGCCGGCACCGAACGGCGACGCGAAGAAGTCCTCCACAAGCATGGCCTTGTCAGCTTGGGACCACTCGGCTCGCTCGGGCAGCACACCGCCTTCGGGCAGCATCCGCACCAGCCACTCGACCAGCGGTCGGCACACCGGCCAGCTCTCCGAGGCGAGCGGCGGGTAGGTCCGCGCCCCCTGGTCGATTGCCGTTTCTACGACCACGCGTGCGGTCGCGGGATCGTATCGGGCGATCAGCTGGTCAGGGTCCGTGATCGTCTCGCGCAACTTGTCGAGCAGTCCGTCGAGCGACTCGGGGACGACGAAGGCGTCCTTGACTGCCGTGCCGACGTTGTGGTCGACGTACACCAGCGCGGCCAGGCTATATCCGGACGGCAGTGTTGCCCCGAGGAGGTAGTCGTCCCCGTCTCCGAGCACATGCGTCAAGGTCCAGACCTCAGGCTCGATCCGCACCTCGGACAGACTGCCCAGCCAGTCGGGCATCGGCTGGGAACGGACCGCCAGCTCGCGTCTGATGCGAGCACCGAGGACCTCGTCAGGCAGCAGCGCCTGGATCACGGTCAGAGCGGCGGTCGTCTCGGCGTACGACGTCCCCAGCAACGACTCGACCAGCTCGTCTCGGGTGGTGTGCTGCTCGTCAGGCGCGAATGGATTACGGGCGCGAGTGTCCGTCGCCTCGAGCAGCCCGCTCACCACATTCAACAGCTCGAGCGGCTCGTCGGATCGCAGCGCCGTGCGCACGACCTGCAACAGCTCCGGATCCTGCGTGTCATCCTGGCGCGTGGGGCTCGTGGGGACCGACCGCAGATGCCGACGCTGTGGCTGCCGTCCACGGTCCTTGCCACGCTTCTTCTTCCCCATGGAGTCGAGCCTAGGAGGTCTCGCTCGGTCCGGCAGACCCACGCCGGATTTGGATGGAATGCAAGGCCCTCGACTCGTACGATGCGGAGATGCAACCTCCCCCAGGTGTCCCCCGTGACTTCGACGTGCGGACCATCGTGTTCCTGGTGCGGCCGGACGACGAGGCCCTGGCCCTTGCCCGGCAGGACCGGTCCGTCTTGGCCGGTCGGCTGCGAATCGAGGCGGCACGGTGGTGGACGGCGGCGGGTCGCATCTCCTTCCCCCAGCACGACGGTCCGGTTGGCGAGCGGCTTTCACTGGGCGACATGCGGTGAACCACGACCTGCGCGTCCAGTCTGTCAATGTCGGCCAGCCGCACCCCAACCCCTACAAGACGGCGGAGACGACTGGCATCGGGAAGGTGCCCCAGTCAGAGGCCGTCGACGTGCGGGCACCCGGTCCGAAGTCGGCGGGGCTGGGAAGTGGTCTCGTGGGCGACCACATCGGCGACCGTGACAACCACGGCGGCGACGAGCAGGCCGTCTACGCCTTCGCTCGCGAGGACCTGGACCGGTGGGAGCAGGTCCTCGGACGGTCACTGGCCAACGGTGCCTTCGGCGAGAACCTCACGACCATGGGACTCGACATCACCGAGAGCCGGCTCGGGGAGCGCTGGCGGATCGGTGCCGATGTCGAGCTCGAGGTGACAGGCCCGCGCATCCCCTGCGCGACGTTCCGCGGCTGGATGAAGAGGACCGGCTGGCTGAAGACGTTCACGGCGGACGCTCGTCCGGGCGCCTACCTGCGCGTGGTGACACCCGGCGCGGTCCGGACCGGCGACCCGCTCGAGGTGTGCCACCGCCCCGACCACGAGGTGACGATCGGGCTGTCCTTCCGAGCCATGACCACGGAGCGTGAGCTGCTGGACAGTCTGCTCGACGCCGGGGACGACCTGGTCCCAGAGCTGCGCGAGCTGGTGGCAGAACGGCGGACCTTTCCGGCGGGGTGAACGTCAGCGTGCGTTGACCGCCCAGTTGAAGGGCGCGGCGTCCATGCCACGGGCGATCCGGACCCGCATCCAGACGGCCATCATCATCTCCGTCGCGGCAGCCGTCTCGATACCACCGAGGTCGAGGAACTGGGGAGGCCGCCACCCGAAACGGCCGAGCAGCTCCCTCACCTCGGCCTTCGCCGCATCGTCGTCCCCGCTCAGGAAGACCACGTGGTCGCCCGGCACGAGTGTCGGGTCGGCCATCACTGCGCAGTTCATCGTGTTGAGCGCCTTCACGACCCGCACCGCCGGGTGAGCCGACTGGATTCGCTGCCCGAGGCTGTTGTCGAACGACGCCACCGGCTGTGGGAAACCCCCTTCGACGGGTCGGAGCTCGTTGGAGACGTCGAGCAGTGTCTTTCCCGCGAGGTTGTCGTCGGCTGCGAGGTCGAGCGCCGCGAGGGAGAACAACCCGTTGGTGGCGTTGATGACCAGGCTGGCAGCCGCCGCGGCATCGGCGAAGGAACCGGTCGACACACCTGGGTGATCCGCAAACGCCTCGAGGCTGGCGGAGTCCGCCGTACGCGCTCCCACTGTGACCGGATAGCCCACCTCGGCCGCCCGGAGCGCCAGCGTCCGTCCCACGACGCCCGTCCCCAGTACGCCGATCGTCGTCACGTCAGGTCCTCCTCGTGCAGGTCACACCACCGCCAGCGGAAGCAAGGTCTGCCCGGTCGGACCGACCTGGATCTCAGTACCCATCTCCGGGCACACGCCGCAGTCGAAGCACGGCGTCCACCGGCAGTCGTCGACCTCGACCTCGTTGACCGCGTCCTGCCAGTCCTCCCACAGCCAGTCGCGGTCGAGCCCGGAGTCGAGGTGGTCCCAGGGCAGCACCTCGGCGTAGTCCCGCTCTCGGGTGGTATACCAGTCGAGGTCGACCGGCTCCCCGGCAAGCGCTCGCTCGCAGGCGGCGACCCACCGGTCGAACGAAAAGTGTTCGCTCCACCCGTCGAAGCGGCCGCCGTCGCGCCAGACGTCCTCGATGACGGCGCCGATGCGCCGGTCTCCCCGTGACAGCAGGCCTTCGATGGTGCCCGGCTTGCCGTCGTGATAGCGGAAGCCGATCGAGCGGCCGTACTGCTTGTCGCGGCGTACGACCTCACGTAGCTTGGCGAGGCGACGGTCGGTGTTCTCGTGATCGAGCTGGGAGGCCCACTGGAACGGCGTGTGGGGTTTGGGGACGAAGCCTCCGATCGACACGGTGCAGCGGATGTCGCGCCGGCCGGACACCTCACGTCCGGTGGCGATGACCTTGCGAGCAAGATCGGCGATCTCGAGCACGTCCTCGTCGGTCTCGGTCGGCAGACCACACATGAAGTAGAGCTTCACCTGGCGCCACCCGTGGGAGAACGCAGCCGAGACGGTGCGGATCAGGTCCTCCTCCGACACCATCTTGTTGATCACCTTGCGCAGCCGCTCCGACCCGCCCTCGGGCGCGAACGTCAAGCCAGAGCGGCGTCCGTTACGGGAGAACTCGTTGGCCAGCGTGATGTTGAAGGCGTCGACGCGGGTCGAGGGCAGCGACAGCGAGGTGTTGGTGCCGTCGTAGCGGTCGGCGAGGCCCTTCGCGACCTCGGCGATCTCGCTGTGGTCGGCCGACGACAGCGAGAGCAGGCCGACTTCCTGGAAGCCGGAGTTCGCGATGCCGGTCTCGACCATGTCGCCGATCGTGGTGATGGACCGCTCGCGTACCGGACGGGTGATCATGCCCGCCTGGCAGAACCGGCAGCCGCGAGTACAGCCGCGGAAGATCTCGACGGAGTAGCGCTCGTGGACGGTCTCCGCCAGCGGGACCAGGGGTTTGCTCGGGTAAGGCCACTGGTCGAGGTCCATCAGGGTGTGCTTGTGGACGCGCCAGGGCACCCCGGGACGGTTGGGGGCGACCCGCTTGATGCGTCCGTCGGGAAGGTAGTCCACGTCGTAGAACTTCGGGACGTAGACGCCGCCGGACGCGGCCAGGCGCGCCAGCACCTCACCTCGTCCGCCCGGGCAGCCCTCGTCCTTCCACTCCCGGACCACGTCGCTGATCGCGAGCACGATCTCCTCACCGTCGCCCAGCACCGCTGCGTCGATGAAGTCGGCGACCGGTTCGGGGTTGAAGGCCGAGTGTCCGCCTGCGAGGACGATCGGGTGGGAGTCGTCGCGGTCGACCGCGTGCAACGGGATGCCCGCAAGGTCGAGAGCAGTGAGCATGTTGGTGTAGCCGAGCTCGGTCGCGAACGAGATGCCCAGGAGGTCGAAGGCGCCCACCGGTCGATGCCCGTCGACGGTGAACTGCGGGATCGCGTTGTCGCGCATCACCTTCTCCATGTCGGAGAACACCGCGTAGGTCCGCTCGGCCAGGATCCAGTCGCGCTCGTTGAGGATCTCGTAGAGGATCTGCAGCCCCTGGTTGGGCAGCCCCACCTCATAGGCGTCGGGATACATCAACGCCCACCGGACGGAGACCGAGCCCCAGTCCTTCGTCGTCGAGTTGAGCTCACCCCCGACGTACTGGATCGGTTTCTGCACCGTCGGCAGCAACGGCTCGAGGGTCGCGAAGAGCGACTCCACGGTCGGGGACTCGGTCGGCATGGTGAGGGAACTCCAGACGTCGGGCTGCGGACGCCTCTAAGGGTACGACGATCCTGCAGCGCCGAGCGGACGTGTCGCCGGCCGCGGGAAGAACCTGACGGTTCGGCGGGAAGAACCTGACGGCTCGGCGGGAAGAACCTGACGGCTCGGCGGGAAGGGCGGCGGGCTAGAAGCGGCGGGAGCGGGCGATCCGGCCGCGGAGCACCACACCGATGCCGAGCGATCGTTCGGTGCGCAGGTGGATGTTGAGCAGCAGCCCGATCGCCATCAAGGAGGCGAACATCGAGGTGCCGCCGTAGGACACCATCGGCAGCGGTACGCCGGTCACCGGCATGATGCCGAGGCACATGCCGATGTTCTGGAACGACTGGAAGCCGAACCAGCACACGATCCCCGCACCGGCCAGCCTGCCGAAGGCGTCGTCGGAGCGCGCCGCGATCCGGATCGCCCGCCACAGCAGCACCAGGAACAGCCCGACGATCAACGCGGACCCGACCAGTCCGAGCTCCTCACCGGCGACCGTGAAGATGAAGTCGGTGTGCTGCTCCGGGACGAAGCCCGACTGGGTCTGCGAGCCGTGGAAGAGACCCTGGCCGAACAGTCCCCCGTTGCCGATGGCGATCCTGGCCTGTGTCGTGTTGTAGCCGGCGCCACGTGGGTCGAGATTCGGGTTCATGAACGCCTCGAAGCGGAGCAGCTGGTAGCCCTTGAGCACGCCGAGCTGGACGGCGGCGACGGCGCCTCCGATGGCGACGCCGGCAAGACCGAAGAGCCAGCGCTTCGGTGCGCCCGCAACGGCGATCAGCCCGAAGACGGTGACCGCCAGCACGAGCATCGTCCCCAGGTCGGGCTGCGCGAGGATGAGCACGGCGGGTACGGCGGCGATCGCCAGCGCTCCCAGCACGTCACCGTCACGCAGGGCGCCGCGCTGCTTCTTGCTCTCGATCCGCTCCGCGAGCAGCAGGGCCATCCCGGTGATCACCCCGAGCTTCGCGAACTCGGCGGGCTGGATGGACATCCCCCCGATCACGATCCACGAGCGGGACCCGTTGATGACGGTGCCGAACGGCGACAGCACGAGCAACAGCCCGAAGATCGCGCCGACGTAGACGACGGGTGTCCAGATCCTCACCCAGCGGTGGTCCGTCGCGGCGACGACGAAGCCGAGCCCGACCCCGATCACGATGTTCGTGATGTGCCTGGTCACCAACGCCGTGCTGTCTCCCCCCGTCAGCGCGACGTTGTTGCTCGTCGACGACCAGACGAGCAAGGTGCCGAGGACGAGAAGGGCACCGGCGCAGCCGATCAGCAGCCAGTCGACGCGCTGCCAGACCGCACGGCTCTCCGTGACGTTGACCCGGCGGGACGACCGGGTGGTCGATGATGTCGTCGTCACGACCATCAGTGGTGCCTTCGCTGTTTGGTCGCAGGCGGGGTCTGCTGCCCGGCGTAGTCGCGGCCCGGGGCGCGCAGCTCAGGCGGCGCGATCGACCCGTTGGCCTTGAAGACCGGCAGCGTGCTCGGCGGCTTCGCACCCGGCAGGATCGCCTTCGCGGTGTCCACGTTCATGCCCTTGATGCCGTAGAGAGACTCCCAGATCCTCCGGACCGCTTCGCCCGACGTCCCGGACCCGGTGCCGCCCTGCGAGATCTGCATCACCACGACGTACTGCTTGTCATAGGTGGCGACCCACGACGTCGTCTGCTTGCCGTAGACCTCGGCCGTGCCGGTCTTGCTGCGGATCTTGACCTTGTCGAGCGGGAAGCCGCCCATCTTCCACGCCATCGTGCCCACCTTCGCCGTACCGAGCAGCGCGGTGTCGATGTAGTGCAGCACGCTCTGCGGCACCTTGACCTTGCTGGCCACTTCGGGCTTGATGCGCTTCAGGACCCGGCCCTTGGGGCTGACGATCGCCTCGCCGACGCGTGGCTTCCACAGCGTGCCGCCGTTGGAGATCGCGGCGTAGCCGACGGCCAGCTGGAGGGGTGTCAGCAGCGTGTCGCCCTGACCGATCGCGAAGTTGACGGCGTCCCCGGCTCGGTATTCCCAGCCGTCCGTGCAGAACTCGCGGGCGAACACGTGCAGGAAGTCGGTCTGCGGGGACTTGCCGAGCTTGCAGTAGTAACCCTTGTTGGCCTTCCAGTAGGCGAGTTTCCAGGTCCGGTCAGCGATCCGGCCGGCCACTTCGCCGGGCAGGTCGATGCCGGTCGCCCGGCCGAAGCCGAACATCTTCGCGTTGTCGACGAGCGGGTCAGTCGCGTGCACGTCCTTGGCGTTGCCACCCGACTTGAGCCACTCGGCGAAGCCGACGCGGTAGAAGAACGTGTCGCACGAGTACTGCAGGGCCTGGGCGAAGTTGATGTAGCCCAAGGCCTCCGACTCGTAGTTCTTGAACGTCCGGCCGCCCACCTGGTAGGACGACGAGCAGTCCAGCCGGGTGTTCGTCGTGAAGCCGTGGGTCAGGGCGCCGGCCGTGTTGAAGGGCTTGAACGTCGAGCCCGGCGCATAGAGCCCCTGGTCGGCACGGTCGAGGAGGGGGAGGCCGGCCGCCTGGCTGTAGAGCGTGTCGAGATCCTTCTGGGTGATGCCGCCGGTCCAGATGTTCGGGTTGTACGTCGGATAGCTCGCCATCGCGACCAGCCGACCGTTCTTGGCGTTGAGCACGATCGCCGAGCCGGAGTCGGCGACGTACTTGCGGCCGGTCACCGGGTCGAGGGTTTTGCGGGCGGTCATGATCGCGCCCTTGAGCTGCTGCTCGACAACCGACTGGACCTTCGCGTCGATGCTGGTGACAAGGGTGTCGCCGAGCCTGGGGGTCGTGCCGCCCTGATGTCCGGTCACCCGCCCCATTGAGTCGACCGTCACGTGCTTGACGCCGGGAAAGCCGCGGAGATAGCTGTCATAGGTCTGCTCGAGCCCGGAGCGGCCGACCATCGACCGTCCGTTGAGCCCCGTCTCGCCGTGCTGCTGGTCCGCTTTGAGCTCGGCGTCGGTGATCGGTGAGAGGTAGCCGAGCACCTGGGCGGCGTTGACGCCGTAGGGCTGCGGGTAGGTCCGCACCTGCTCCGCGGTGGCGGTCACGCCCGGGTAGTCCTCCGACTGCTCGAGGATGGCGGCGGCGACCTGCTGGGTGACGTTGTCGGCCACCGGAACCGGCGCATAGGGCGACCCGCTCCAGCACACCGGGGCGGGCGCGGCTCCGGCCTCGCCGCACATCTTCGTGCGCTGGACGAGCTCGCTCTGGGTGATGTGCAGCATGCTGGCCAGCCGGGCGAGCACGGCCTGGCGGGTGTCGTAGCCGAGCTTGTCGAGCACGCTTCGGTCCACCGTCACCACCCACGACGTCCGGTTGGCGACCAGCGGTCGACCCTGGTCATCGACGATCAGGCCGCGCGGCGCCGGGATATCGATGTTGCGGACGTAGTTGCTGACGGCAGCGGCCTGATAGGTCTGCTCCCCCACCACCTGCATGTACCAGAGCCGGGCGAACAGCGTCGCGAACAGCGAGAGCATCAACACCTGGATGACGATCAGGCGCGAGCGGGACCGCACCCGGAAGACGGCAGACACGTTACCTCCAACGGTCCGCGGGTTCGAGGCGCCGGAACACCAACAGAAGAAGCGGCACCACGAGCGGTGCCAGCAGCACGTCGTAGCCGGTGGCGATCGGCACCACGTGCATGGCCGACGACACGGTCACGGAGTTCTCGCCGAGGATCAGGCCGGAGAGTGCATAGACCGACGTCCCGATGAACGCCGCCGCGGCCACCATGACGAGGGTCCCGACGACCGGCTGGGATCGGTCGGCCCTGGCCAGACCGGTGAGGTAGCCGACCACCACGAGTGCCAGCGCCCAACGACCGGCGGTGTGGTCGGCCGGCGGGGCCAGGTCGAGGATCAGCCCCGCGGCGAACCCGACCAGGGCCCCGTAGGTCGGGCCCCGCACCAGCGCCGCGCCGATGACGAGCAGCAGTGCCAGGTCGGGCGCCACCCCGTCGACGGCGAAATGGTTGAACACGCTGACCTGCAGAGTCACGGTGAGCACGATCAGGGCCGCGACGACGGCGCCCCTCACGGCGGTCGTCATCGGCTGCTCCCACTCGCGACAGTGCTCTTGTCTCGTTGGTGGGAGGTGATGACGCCCACGACGTCGAGGGACGAGAAGTCGACGTACGGCTGGATCGTCGCCATCTCGGTCAGCTCGGCCGGAGAGGAATGCACGCTGACGACCTTGCCGATCGGGATGCCAGGCAGGTACGGCGCCCCGTCGCGCGAGCCCCACGTGACGACCGTGTCGCCCGCGGCCGGCGTCACCGTGTGGTCGACGAGGCTCAGGGTCAGGCCCTCGCCACCGCTGATGTCGCCGGTGCCGTCGAGGAAGCCGAGCTCCATCGAGCTGCCCAGCCTGCCCCCGACGGTGGAGTCGCGGTCGATGACCAGCAGCACCGTCGACGTCGTCGCCGACGACGCGATCACCCGACCGACGAGGCCGTTGGCATTGATCACCGTGAGGTCGGGGGTCACCCCGTCGTCGGTGCCGGCGTCGATCGTGACCGTGCGGGAGAACGACTGGGCCGGACCCATCGCGACGACCTGGGCCTGGACGACGCGGTATCCCTTGCTGTCGGCGAACGAGCCGATGGTGTTGACCTCGGCGTTGCGGGTGGCGTTCGCCTGCTCGGTCTCGAGCTGGGTCTGCAGCCGCGCGTTGGCCTGCCGGAGCGCGGCGTTCTGGGCGTTGAGGTCCGACTCGGTTCTGAAGTGGTCGGGAATGTCGGTGATCGGCTGCATCGCGCTGGACGCGCCGTCCTCCACGGGACCCAGCACGTCACCGACCGCGCTGCGGAGCGGGTCGACCGGCGACGACGACGTGTCGTGCCGGGCGTCGAGAGTGATCAGCGTGACGCACGCCAGCACCAGCAGACCGATCACCAGTCGGGAGCGCCGGGAGTCGTGACGCATCCTCGGTTACCTCCGCTGCTCGGAGACGAGGACCTGCTGAAGAGCCTCGAACTCCTCGACGCACTTCCCGGCGCCCAGGGCCACCGAGTCCAGCGGCGTGTCGGCCACATGGACCGGCATCCCGGTCTCGTGACGGAGCCGCTCGTCGAGACCGCGAAGCAGGGCTCCTCCGCCCGCGAGGACGACGCCACGATCCATGATGTCGCCCGCGAGCTCTGGAGGAGTCTTGTCCAGTGTGGTGCGCACCGAGTCCACGATCGCGTGGATCGGCTCCTCCAGCGCCTGCCTGACCTCGGCCGACGAGATGACGACGTTGCGCGGCAGCCCGCTGACCATGTCGCGGCCGCGGATCTCCGCCTCGGGCTCGTCGAGGCTCGGGAAGGCCGACCCGAGCGCCATCTTGATCTCCTCGGCGGTGCGCTCCCCCAGCATCAGGGAGTACTCCTTCTTCATCCAGTTGATGATCGCCTGGTCAAGGTCGTCGCCCGCCGTCCGGATCGACTGGCTGGTGACGATCCCGCCGAGACTGATCACCGCCACCTCGGTGGTGCCGCCGCCGATGTCGACGATCATGTTGCCGGTCGCCTCGTGGACGGGCAGGCCGGCGCCGATCGCCGCCGCCATCGGCTCCTCGATGATGTAGATCCGCCGGGCCCCCGCCTGGTAGCCGGCTTCCTTGACCGCCCGCTGCTCGACCGCGGTGATCCCGGAGGGAACGCAGATCACCAGTCGGGGCTTCACGAAGTACTGGCGGCGGTGCACGCGCTGGATGAAGAACCGGAGCATCTGCTCGGTGGCCTCGAAGTCGGCGATCACGCCGTCGCGCAGCGGCCGGATCGCCATGATCGTGTCGGGGGTGCGGCCGATCATCCGCTTCGCCTCGGCACCGACGGCGAGGATCTCGCGGGTCTGGGAGTTCATCGCGACCACGGACGGCTCGTTGAGCATCACGCCGCGCCCGCGTACGTAGACAAGAGTGTTGGCCGTTCCGAGGTCGACCGCGATGTCGCGCCCGATGATGCTGTTAGCCATACGCTCGGCCGAGTCCTTTCCCGCCACGACGACGTGCCGAGCATCACCCCGTGGCCGAGGGGAAGCCGGCAACCTGGGATCAGGCTAAAGCGGGAGGACCGCCGGATGAGGGAGACACTTCGACGGCACTCGGGATTTCCGTGGGCGGACCTTGGCCGCCCGTTGACAGGGCGTGCGGACCCGTGCCGGCTGTTCCGCCATACGCCGGCCTGCTGGCTCAGTCCGTCGTGACGGCCCAGCAGGTGGCGACGTGCTCGTCCAGCAACCGCCAGCCGGTCGCGTCGGGCCAGGAGGTGGACATGCCCCCGCTGACCCGGCCGTGCAGCCAGTGGTCGACAACCGGGCGGCAGACCTTCGTGCTCTCGGCGCGGAGCGTGTTCGCGCCCGGATAACCGGCCTGGTGGGCGACCGGAGCGGTGCCGACGGCGCGAAGGACGTGGTCCGACGTACACGGCACCTGGCGGCCTCGTCGGAACTCGGGGTCGGTCCGACAGGCGCGAAAGCCGTCGGGCACAGAGCCGTTGAGGAGACCGTCCACGTGCGCCGGGAGGTTCTCGAGGGCCATCTTGTCCTTGCCGCCGATGACGAGGTCGCAGCGGTACCAGCGAGCGCCACCGGCGAGCTGGTCCGGGTCGGGGAGGTAGTAGGCAAGCGCGACCACCGAGGTGAGCTGGTTCATCCGGTCACCGCCCACTGTGGTGCGCCAGGCGGCCGTGCACCGCTGGAGCGCCTCGACCCCCAGGTCGCCGTTGCGGAGATGCTTGTTGGTGACCGTGCCGCGGGGGAAGCCGCCGACGGCGATCGTGACGCTCGTGTGGGGCTCGCTGCAGGCGACCGTCGGGGTCGCGTTGGTTGCCGCCGACACGTCGGCGGCGGTGAGGACGTGACACTGCCCGACCACCGGGGCGTCCGGGCCTAGGCCTCCGTCGGAAGTCGAGCCGCCGCCGGAGGAGCAGCCGGCCGCGAGGGCCACCAGGACGGCGGCACCCAGCAGCGCCACACGGTTGCGCGGGGGTCGCCGCCAGCGCCAAGTCGGCCGGGGGCGCGTGAACAGTCTCATCTGCGGCCCCCAGACCGGGTCTCGTGGCGAGGGCTGCCACCGTACACCAGCGAGGCGGGCCGGCCGGCCGCTGCTGCCCAGGCTCAGGCCGAGCCCGAGGCGGCCTCGTCGAGGGTGCGTGCGTAGGCGGCAGGAGGAGTCCCGACGGCGGCGGTGAAGTCGCGCACGAGGTGGGCCTGGTCGCTGTAGCCGAGCTCCCCGGCGAGGTCGGCCCAGGAGACCCGCTCGCCCGCGTGGACCAGCTCGGCGGCGTCGAGCAGTCGCCGACGCTGGATGACCCACTTGGGTGACGCTCCGACGTACTCGCGGAAGAGTCGCTGCAGGGCTCGGATGCCGAGTCCCGACTCGGCCGCGAGCTGGTCGACCCTCCTGAGCCAACGCTGACGCTCGATCGTGTCGACGAGCTCGGCCACCTGCTCGGCGACCGGGTCCCGCGCCGGGGTGCGGGAGTCCAGCAGGTCCTCGAGGCTCGCGACCATGTCGTTGTCGTCGGCGGCCTCCGCCGTACGCCGGAACGCCGCGCGGTCGTCGATCGACCACACGTCATGGCCGGTCACCACCGTGTTGGCGAGGGAGCCGACCCGCTCGGCCGGCCGCATGAAGGGGCGGAAGCCGCCGGCCCGGAAGGCGGCGCCGATGACCCGGTCGTCGCCCGTGAGGGTCCGTGTGAAGAGCCGCCGGCTGACTCCGTAGACCAGGATCCGGCCCTGCTCGGCGACGAGATGCACTTTGGGCTGCGTGAGTACGGTCTGCTTGAAGGGCTCCTCGACGCTCCAGCGAACGACCCAGAGGTAGTCGACGAACGCAGCGAGCGAAGGGCGCGGATGGTGGCGCGAGAGCCGGATCCGCGGCGCGGCGGCATCGGGGCGCAGCAGGGCCCCCGGCTCCCCGCGCGGCTCGCTCGTCATCGGGGGAGCCTATCCACCGGAGCGCCGACCGGCTGACGCGTTTCTTCAAGACGCGTCACGGCGCCCTCGCCTAGCGTCGGGACATGACCTACTCCAAGACGGCAGACACAAAGATGCAGATGAACGGCTGGACCGAGACCGTGAAGGAAGACATCGACGCGGGGCAAGGCCCCACCAATCACGGCGTCTACTACCCGAAGCGCGGCGTCACATCCGTCGAGGCGACGTTCACGTACTCGGGCGAGATGGAGGGCACCAGCACCGCCCTCTACCTGATCACCTACCGGGAAGGTCCGGCTCCGGTGCTCGCCGTCGAGCGCTTCACCGGCACGATCGGCGGTCTCGAAGGAAGCTGTGTGTGGACCTCGACCGGGACCCAGGCGGAGCACGGCGTCGACGCGATGGCAGAGATCGTGACCGGGATGGGCACCGGCGGGCTGGCCGGGCTCCGCGGGAAGCTCCACGTCAGCCTTCAAGGCGCACCGCCGGACGACGGCTACCCCCTGACATTGGAGTACGACGTCGACTAGCGCCCACCGCCGGACACCCGCCGGCCCTCGGTCCCACGCACATCGCTGGAGGACGCACGTCTCCAGCAGTCCATGACTGCGTCCTCCCGCGGCCCCGAGGAGGGATACGGTACGGGGATGTCGGAGAGTGGTACACCGACCCAGCCGTCCCTGCTGGACCTGGTCGTGTTCATCGACGAGCTCGTCCTGCTGGCGGTCCTGGCGGTCGCCGGGGCGGCCTTGGGAAGCGGCATCATGGCGAGCGTCGTCCTCGCCATCGGGCTACCCCTCGTGGCCGTCGTCGTATGGGGACGCTGGTTGGCTCCGCGTTCCTCGACCCGGCTGCCCTACCCACGCCGACTCCAGGTCAAGCTGCTTCTCCTCGCGGTCGCGGCCCTCCTGCTGGCCATCGCCTTCAGCACGATCGTGGCGCTGGTGTTCCTGGTCGTCTCGGTCGCGGTGATGACGTGGGGCGAGGTCGCCGACGAGCGTTCATCGGCGTAGGTCCCGCTCCACTTCCCGTGAATTGCGGGAAATCGCAGGTTCTCGGGCGCCAAGAACCTGCGTTCTCCCGCAATTGACGGTGGGCTCGCGTCCGGGCCGGGCTCAGGATGTGATCGTCGGCTCAGAGGTCGGGGAACCAGAGGGCGATCTCGCGTTCCGCCGACTCGAGTGAGTCCGAGCCGTGCACCAGGTTCTCCCGGTTGGAAAGGCTGAAGTCGCCGCGGATCGACCCGGGCGACGCCGTCCGGCCATCTGTGGCACCGTTGAGGGTGCGTACGACGTCGACGGCCTCGTCGCCCTCGAGCACCATGGCGACGAGCGGGCCGCTCGTCACGAAGTCCCGCAACGGCGGGTAGAACGCCTTCTCGACGTGCTCGGCATAGTGCCGGTCGGCCAGCTCAGCGCCGATCGTGCGCTGGTCCATCGCCACGATCGTCAGGCCCTTCGACTCGAAGCGTGACAGCACGGCACCGATGAGGCCACGGCGGACCGTGTCGGGCTTCAACAGGACGAGCGTGCGCTGGGTCATGCGGAGCACTCTAACCAAGCCACTCCCGGGCCGCCGGATGGCCGTCCCACCCAGTCCCTGAAGCCCACGGAGGGTCCGCCGAGAGTCGAGGCGCAGACGCTGACTCGGGTTCGTCAGAGCTGGACGCGCGCAGCCTGCTCACGCTCGATCTTGCGGCCGAGCACGTAGGCCATGGTCCAGAGCGATCCGAAGACCAGGCCGAGCACGATCATGACGGGTACGACGACCCCGACCGCCAGCGCGGCGACCTGCAGGGCGAAGCCCGCGTAGTAGGCCCACTCCTTGCGGAGCAGCCCGGCGATCACGATGGCGGCGACGGCGAGACCCAGCCCCACCACGAGGCCGGTGGCAACGGAGACGTTCTCGACGCTGATCAGCACGATGCTCGACAGGGCCAGCACGATGGACTCGAAGGCGAGCACGGCCGCGCACATCATGCGTCTCGGAGAGCGCATCACGTGCCGTCGCCGAGCAGGGTGCGTGCCTCGCCCACCGTGATCACGGACCCTGTCACGAGGACGCCACCGCTGCCGAAGCCGACGTCCCCACCGATCCCCTGCTCGGCGAGCGTGATGGCTCGGACCAGCGCGTCGTCGAGCAGCGGCACGACCTCAACCCGGTCGGAGCCGAAGATTCCCGCCGCATGGTCGCCAAGCGTCTCCGCGGGGAGCGCCCGGGCCGTCGAGTTCTGCGTGCACACGACGGCCGCGAGCACCGGTTCGAACGCCTCGAGAAGTCCGACCACATCCTTGTCGGCCATCACCCCGAGGACGCCGATGAGCGGGGAGAAGGAGAACTCCTGCTGCACCGCCTCAGCCGTCGCCCGCGCGCCGTGGGGGTTGTGGGCGGCGTCGAGGATCACGGTCGGGGAGCGCCTGACGATCTCGAGGCGCCCTGGCGAGGAGACGGTGGCGAGCGCTTCGCGCACCACCTCGGGATCGAGCCCGCCGTCGAGGCCCTTGCCGCCGGCGAACGCCTCGACCGCGGCGATCGCGCAGGCGGCGTTCTGGGCCTGGTGGGCGCCATAGAGCGGCAGGAAGATCTCGTCGTACGTCGCCCCGAGGCCCGACACGCTGATCAGCTGCCCACCGACGCCCGGCAGTCTCTGGGCCACGCCGAACTCGAGCCCCTCGCGGGCGACGGTCGCACCCACCTCGGCGACCCGCCGGAGCAGCACCTCGGCCACGTCGACGTCCTGCTGCGCGAGCACGGCGAAGCTGCCCGGCTTGATGATCCCCGCCTTCTCGACGGCGATCTCGCCCGGCGTGTCCCCCAGCAGGTGGGAGTGGTCGACCCCCACCGGGGTGATGACCGCCACGGCCGCGTCGGCCACGTTGGTGACGTCCCAGCTGCCGCCGAGCCCGACCTCGAGGATCGCGGCGTCGACCGGCGCGTCGGCGAACGCCGCGAACGCCATCGCGGTGATCGTCTCGAAGAACGACATCGGGATGTCCGACGAGGCGTCGACGAGGTCGACGTAGGGGGCCACCTCCGCATAGACCTCGACGAACCGTTCGGTCGCCAACGGAGTCCCGTCGATCGTGATGCGCTCGGTCATCGACTCGAGATGCGGGCTCGTGAAGCGGCCGGTGCGAAGTCCCAGCCCGCGAAGCAGCGCGTCGATCATCCGTGAGGTCGAGGTCTTCCCGTTGGTTCCCGTCAGATGAACGACCGGATAGGCGCGCTGCGGCTGACCGAGAAGGTCGCAGACGGCCCGGATCCGCTCCAGGCTCGGGTCGATCTTGCTCTCCGGCCACCGGGCCAGCAGCGCCTGCTCGACCTCGGCGTACGTCGGCTCGCTCACGGTCTCGGACATCGCCTCGGAGTCTAGTGGCCATCCTCGGACCGCCCTCCAGCCCACTGGCGAGCCGTCACGTTCTTCCCGCCGAACCGTCAGGTTCTTCCCGCCGAGCCGTCATGTTCTTCCCTCCGAACCGTCAGTTCTTACCTCCGAACCGTCATGTTCTTACCTCCGAACCGTCAGGTTCTTCCCGCCGTACGGCGCACTGGCAACTCGCCGTCCGAGCATTGCTCAGTCGACATGGCTCGGCCACGTCCGGTCAGCGGTGGCGATGGACCCCCTCGGTTGGGTCGTTGGGCTCTGGTGGCGTCCGACGGTCGGGCGAATCGTGGGGGTCAGCAGCGAGCGATGCCGGCTCGAGAGGTGATGCGTCGTGGCCCTCACAGACGAGACAGCGTTGGGTCCGGTTCGGCAGACCAGCATGTCCCCCCGGGCACGTGACCGCTGGAGATGGGTGCTCCCCGCTGCCGCGGTCGTGGCCGGACTCGGGCTCACGTATCTCGTCGGCCATGATGGAAGCCCCCTATGGCGGCTCGTGCGCCTGGCCGTCACAGGCGCGCTGACGGCGCTCCTCGCAGTCAGGCTGGGCCGCGCTAGGCGCCCGGAACGCTCTGCACTGGCCTTCGCGGCGGGACTGGTCGCGCTACCCGTCGGGATCGGCGTCGCGCTGCCCTTCGCCGCCTCGTCAGGGTTCGATGCGATGTCAACCGCAGGTGTCCTCACCCTGGCCGGCGGACTCGTGCTGGCCCTCGCGGGGTGGCTGGGGTTGGTCCGGAGTACGCCGGGCTGGTGGCGGCTCGTCGTCGCGCCAGTGCTCGCTCTCGCTCTCGTGACGTCCTGCTGGACGCTCGGCGTCGCCGTGGCGGCGACCAACGTCCCTCCGACGGAGCTCGGTGCCGCCACGCCCGCGGACCGCGGTCTGTCGTATCGAGACGTCACCTTCACCACCGCTGATGGCGTACGACTTTCCGGCTGGTATGTCCCCTCCTCCAACGGCGCCGCCGTCGTGGTGCTGCACGGCGCCGGCTCGACCCGGTCCGCCGTACTCGACCAGGCAGCGGTCCTCGCGCGTCACGGCTACGGCGTGCTGCTGTTCGACGCGCGCGGCCATGGCCTCAGCGAGGGGCGGGCGATGGACTTCGGCTGGTATGGCGACGCTGACGTGGGCGCGGCCGTGTCGTTCCTCGACTCTCAGCCCGACGTCGACCCCTCCCGGATCGCCGCCCTCGGGCTCTCCATGGGTGGCGAGGAGGCCATCGGCGCTGCCGCCGTCGATCCGCGCATCCGGGCGGTGGTGGCCGAGGGCGCCACGACCCGCGTCGCCGCGGACCGGGCGTGGCTGTCCGACGCCTACGGATGGCGCGGCACCCTCCAGGAGGGCGTCGAGTGGCTGCAGTACTCGATCACCGATCTGCTCACCGCGGCTCACTCGCCGAGCTCCCTGCGGTCTGCGGTGCGTGCGGCAGCGCCCAGGCCCGTGCTGCTGATCGCCGGGGGCTCGGTTCCGGACGAGCCATGGGCCGACCGCTTCATCCGTTCCGCCTCTCCTGCCTCCGTCGAGCTGTGGGTCGTCTCTGACGCCGGACACACGGGCGGACTGCACGCACATCCGGTGGCGTGGGAGCACCGGGTCGTCGGGTTCCTCGACAGGACCTTCAGGGGCACGTAGGCGAGTCGTCGCCGACCAGCGAATGCGCCGGCATACGACACACGACACACGACACACCGACGCAGCACACGACGCGGCAATTCCGGACCTACTTGGGCGGGAGCGAGCGCGCATAGGCGAGGCCACGGTCGACCCACGCCTCTAGCGCGCCGTCATCCTCCACGACCGCCGCGTCGACCCGAAGCCAGCCGTCCATCTCCCGGCCGCGCATCTCGAAGCGCCCGACGTGCGGCGGCGATACCAACGACTCGGAATCGGCGGGGTTGATCCGGAGGAGCAGCCCACCGCGACCGCTCGCCGAGACGGCCAGGTTGCCGTTGACGAGAAACCCGAGGCCACCGAACATGTGCTTCTCGGTCAGCCCGGTCTCGTCCTGGACCGCCTCGCGAATCCGGTTGGCGAGATCCTCGTCGTACGCCATGGCAGAAAGTATGACGCGAGCTCGCCGCAGGGGCGACCGCCACTGGCGCGCGGCCTTCGAACCGGCCGCCGTAGGATTTCGAGGCATGACCGACGACTTCCTGCCCAACGCTCCTGGTACGACGACCGCCGCCCCGCGCCCGGTCGTCGTACCCGAGCGGCCCGGGCTGGAAGGTCTGGAGGACAAATGGGACCCGATCTGGCAGGAACAGGGGACCTACCGCTTCGACCGCACCAAGACCCGCGACCAGGTCTACTCGATCGACACGCCGCCGCCGACCGTGTCCGGCACGCTCCACTTCGGCAGCGTTTGCTCCTACACCCAGTGCGACCTCGTTGCGCGCTACCAGCGGATGCGCGGCCGCGAGGTCTTCTACCCGATCGGGTGGGACGATAACGGGCTGCCGACGGAGCGCCGCGTGCAGAACTACTACGGGGTGCGGTGCGACCCGTCGCTCCCCTACGACCCCGACTTCAACGCGCCCGAGAAGCCCGACCCGAAGCGCCAGGTGCCAGTCGCGCGCGGCAACTTTGTCGAGCTGTGCCAGCAGCTGACCGAGGAGGACGAGGTCGCGTTCGCGGCGCTCTTCCACCAGCTCGGGCTGTCCGTCGACTGGGACTACCTCTATCGGACGATCTCCGCCGAGGCTCGGGCCACCTCTCAGGTGGGCTTCCTGCGCAACCTGGCCCGCGGCGAGGCCTACCGCGCCGAGGCTCCGACGCTGTGGGACGTCACGTTCCAGACCGCTGTCGCGCAGGCCGAGCTGGAGGCCCGCGAGTACGACGGGGCGTTCCACCGGGTGGCCTTCCACGGTGCCACCGGGCCGGTGTGGATCGAGACGACGCGCCCGGAGCTGGTCCCCGCCTGCGTCGCGCTGATCGCCCACCCCGACGACGAGCGCTACCAGCCGATGTTCGGTACGACGGTCACGTCGCCGGTCTTCGACGTCGAGCTCCCGGTGCTGGCCCACCCGGCCGCCGAGCCCGACAAGGGGGCCGGCATCGCGATGTGCTGCACGTTCGGCGACCTGACCGATGTGCAGTGGTGGCGCGAGCTCCAGCTGCCGGTCCGCACGATCATCGGCAAGGACGGCCGGCTGCACGCCGAGACGCCGGCCTGGTTGACGTCTGAGCGTGCCCGGTCGTCATACGAGCTGCTGGCGCGGAAGACAACCTTCAGCGCGCGTCAGGCGGTGGTCGACCTGCTGCGCGAGAGCGGCGACCTCGGCGGCGAGCCGGTGCCGACCCGGCGGATGACGAACTTCTACGAGAAGGGCGACAAGCCTCTGGAGATCGTGGCGACCCGACAGTGGTATATCACCAACGGCGGCCGCGACGCCGGCCTGCGTGCGGTGATGCTCGCCCACGGCGACGAGATCGGCTGGACGCCGGCATACATGAAGCAGCGCTACTCCAACTGGGTCGAGGGTCTCAACGGTGACTGGCTGATCTCCCGACAGCGCTACTTCGGTGTGCCGTTCCCGGTCTGGTACCGGGTCGATGACGATGGCGAGACGCTCTACGACGACCTGCTCGTCGCGAGTGAGGACCGGCTGCCCCTCGACCCCTCGTCGGAGGCGCCCGAAGGCTACGACGAGTCACAACGCGGGCAACCCGGTGGCTTCATCGGCGACACCGACGTCATGGACACCTGGGCGACGTCGTCGCTCACTCCCCAGGTGGGCGGTCGTTGGCTCACCGACCCGGACCTGTGGAGCCGGGTGTTCCCGATGGACCTGTGCACGCAGGCTCACGACATCATCCGGACCTGGCTGTTCTCCCGCGTCGTCCGCTCGCACTTCGAGCACGGCGAGACGCCGTGGAAGCACGCGATGATCCTGGGCTTCGTCCTCGACCCCGACCGCAAGAAGATGTCGAAGTCGAAGGGAAACGTCACCACCCCGACCGAGCTGCTGACCCGCTATGGGTCCGACGCCATCCGCTGGCGGGCTGGGTCGTTACGTCCCGGTCAGGACTCCGCGTTCGACGAGGCGCCGCTGAAGGTCGGGCGCCGGCTGGCGATGAAGGTCCTCAACGCCTCCAAGTTCGTGCTCGGGCTGGGGGCGACCGACGGCGACACGATGCTGCTCAGCAACCCGCTCGACCTGGCGATGATCCGCCGGCTACGCCAAGTGGTCGAGGCGGCCACGGAGGCGTTCGACGCCTACGACTACACGACGGCGCTCGAGGTCAGCGAGCGGTTCTTCTGGTCGTTCTGCGACGACTATCTCGAGCTCGTGAAGGAGCGCGCCTACGGCACCCGCGGCGAGGAGGGAGCCGAGTCCGCCAAGGCGGCACTTTCGGCGGCGCTGTCGGTGCAGCTGAGGCTGCTGGCGCCGTTCCTGCCGTTCGTCACGGAGGAGGTCTGGTCGTGGTGGCAGGACGGCTCGATCCACCGGACATCGTGGCCCGAGCCCGACGTGGACCTGCCGAGCGTGCCGCACGACCCGCGGGTGCTGAAGGCGACCTCTGAGGCGCTCGCCGGGGTCCGCGGCGCGAAGTCGGTGGCCAAGGTCTCGATGCGCACCGAGGTCTCCCGGGCCGTCATCTCCGGCCCGGCCGAGCGCCTCGACCTCGTACGACGGGCCCTCGACGACCTGAGGGCGGCTGGCCGCATCACCGGTGAGGTCGAGTTCGCCCCGTCCGACGCCGACGACATCACCGTCGACGTCACCCTCGTCGAGCCCTGACGTTCCTTCCCGCCGAGCCGTCATGTTCTTACCGCCGGTCGAGCCGTCATGTTCTTACGCTCGAGCCGTCATGTTCTTACGCTCGAGCCGTCATGTTCTTACGCTCGAGCCGTCACGTTATTCCCGCGGCTCGGTGAGAGGTCCCTGGGGCAGCCGGCCTTCGGGTTGGCCATCAGCGGCATGCTCGCGATAGCGATCACGAAGCATTCACGAGCGTTGACGAGGCTTTGAACTCATCGCGAACGAGCGCTTTGTCGCCCGAACTCGCGGACGTCATACTTCGGCGCACACGTCCGCCTATTCACGGAAGTGGTACGGCGGCCGGCCCTCGGGACGTAATACGGAAGAACCTGACGGCTCGACCGGAAGAACCTGACGGCTCGACCGGAAGAACATGACGGCTCGACCGGAAGAACCTGACGGCTCGACCGGAAGAACCTGACGGCTCGGCGACGAAGGCCATGCAACACGGAGAAGTGTGGGTGCTGCCGTCTAGCGTGACCGGATGAATGAGCACTCCGGTTCCGGACCAGCCACGGGCGACGGCCCGCGACCCACCGGTGACAGTCTCCGGTCCACGAACGAGGCTCCCCGACGAAACCGAGTGACCCCGCTCAGCGAGATCGTCGCTGTCCCGCTGCGGGGAGCCTGGTGCGGCAACCGAGGCATCCTCCACCGCGGCCACGACGTGGTGCGCTTCCATGCCAGTGACCTCTGGATCACCTGCGCGTTGAGCTTCAAGGATTGGCGCCTTCCGCAGTGGGAGCCCCACCACTTCACCTTGCTCTTCTTCCACGACGAGGCCGTCTCTCTCGCCGCCGGCCACCGCCCCTGCGCGCTCTGCCGCCGGCCGGCATACAACGAGTTCCGCAACGCGCTCGCGATCGCGAGCGCCGACGACGGGCCGCCGCTGCTCGCCAAGCAGATCGACCAGCGGCTCCATGCCGAGCGGATCCACCGCGGCACCCATCGGCGGCAGCTGTACCCGCTGTCCTGGAACGACCTGCCCGACGGTGCGTTCGTCCTGGAGGACGACGGTCCGGCCATCGTCATGGAGGACCGAGTCGTGCCCTGGTCGACCTCGGGCTACGGCGCACCGACCCCACGACCCCGCGCAGGAACGGCGACTGCCGTCACACCCCCCACGGTTCTGGCTGCGCTCCGACAGGGATATCGCCCGCAGGTCGATTCGACTGCGCTCGCTCACTGAGCGAGCGCGCTGTTTCGGCGCCGTCAACACCCTCGGCAACCGCGGCCAGCAGGTCGCCGTCGCCCGCGTCGATCTGCACCCTGAGGTCGAGCCGCTCAGCGGCAGTTGACAACGTCGTCGAGAGCCCGGAGACCACTCTCACGTCGGCCAGTGCGACAAGCGTGAGCGTCGGCCCGTATGGCGGCAACCGCACCGTCAGCTCACCGCCCGCGACGGTGTCGATCGCGGTCGTGACCCACGCCCGGATCGACGTCGAGAGCGGACCGCGCTCATTCTTCCGGTCGTCGCGCAGCTTCACGACGACCCCGCGGCTGCGGGCGGCCAACACGGCCTGCCTGACTTCGTCCCCGAGGAGGGCGCGGGCGCGCAGTGAGTCACGGAGCTCATGTTCCGCGCGACGGCACTCGGCGGCGAAGTCGCCCGTCGTTCTCGGCCGCCGCCCGGCGATCTGCTCGAGGAGGGGCTTGGCGACCTGAGCGAGCTCCTCGCGCCGAAGCTCGGCGAGCGCCATCGAGCTGCTGGCCTCAGCTGCTCGCACGAGAGCCTCACCCTCCGTCTCGAAGAAGCGGGTGACGGCGACGTCGGTGTGGTCGAAGATCAGCCGGCTGCCGAGGCACGCGACGAACCAGGCGAGCGGCGTGACCCACAGCAGCGACACGGTCGCCACCGCCGAGGTCGTCGCCGCACCGGGACCGACCAGGAACGGGATCGCGATCACCATCAGTGCGAGCGCCGTCGCGACGATCGCCTGCGGGAGACGGCGCCGAAGCACCAGGACACCGATCAGCAGGCTGACCGCTCCGGGAGTCCAGTTCGAGAAGCCGCCCAGTGCCTCGTTCTCGACGAACGGCCCGACCAACAGGCCGACCAGCCCCGCGACCGCACACATGGCCCAGGCTTCGACGCCCGTCATCTCGATCGGGTGGTCGAACAGCGGCCGCATTCCCCAGACACCGGCGAGGAGACAGAGGCCGAGCGCGACGAGTGAGGCGACCGGCTCGCGGTTCTCCGACAGCCCCGCGATGGCCAGGAAGGCGTGCAGACCCAGCCAGAGGCAACCCATCAGGAGGGACGCCTTGATGAGCGTCCGCACGTGTCGGTCGTCGGGGTTCCTGACGTCGAGGACCAACGGAAGGTTCCCGCCCGTGACCGGCGCCACGAGTGCGTCGTGGGGGGCGGTGTCCGACCAGGTGAGCGTCACGGTGGTGCCGGTGCCCGCAACCGAGCTGACGTCGACCGACCCCTCGACGGCCTCCATACGGCCGATCACGCTCACGAGCAGACCGAGCCGGTCGCGGGGCACTCGAGTCAGGTTGAAACCCGGCCCCCGGTCGCTGACTCTGACCACCACGCCGTCGACATCGCAGTGCCCATCCACCCAGACGAGCGGCCGGGCCGCACCCTGAACTCGGCTGCTCGGCGACGCATGGTGCACCGCGTTACGCACCGACTCCAACGTGGCGTCGATGAGGGCGGCGCAGACGTCGCCCGGGATCGACGTCACCAGAGGTCCTTCGTCGAGGTGGATCTCGACGCACGGCGTGATGTCGCGGACTTCCTCCAGCAACCTGGTCACGAGGTCATGACTGGTGCATTCGGTGGACACCCGGTCCTCGGACAAGCGCTCCAGCGCGGATTCGGCGAGCCGTCGCGCCTCCTGGCTGCTGCCGTCAGTGACCGGCACGGGCCCCCGGCCCGCCACGGAAAGCGCCGAAAGAACACTGTCGTGGACGAGAGAGTTCCAGCGCAGCACCTCACGTTGCTCGGCCCGCCGCGCCGCTTCCTTCGCGAACGCCTGGATCGTCGCCCTCCTGGCGGTCTCGACCCGTCGAGCGCTGGAGTACGCCGCGTCGACCGCCACAACCGCGGCAGTGACCAGGACCATCGCAAAGACGATGTCGTCGACCTGGACCCCCATTGCCACCTGCCAGCTCAGCTGCGACTGCTCCACAAGCCGGATGACGATGATCAGACCGGTGACCGCGAATGCCGTACGCGCGCGGAACGCCACGGCGGTTGCGCCGATCGCGCTCAGAACGACGACCCGCACCCACGGCAGCACACTGGGACTCGGCGGCCTGGCGGCGACCATCGGATAGGTCGCCAGGATCACCATCGTCAGGAGGACCAAGGCGCGGGCTGCATAGCGAGGATCGCTCCCCCGCACCGCGGTGACAACCACCCCGACAGTCACGCCGATAAGCAGTCCGGCGAACAGATAGCCCCACCAGTCGGGAGCCGGCGTGGCGCCCTCGGAGAGGCTGATGAAGATGCCCGGGAGCGTACTCAGCAGGGCGACCGCCAGCACTGTTGCGACTAGGCGGTGGACCTGCTGCCACGTCATATCGACGAGTCTCCTCCCTTGGGTGGGTCGATGAAACCGTCCTCGATGGCCCGCTGGTAGAGCTCGACCCTCGTTCCGGCCCCCCGGTCGAGGGCGGCGTACTTCGCGCGGATGCGTTTCAGGTAGACCTTGGCGGTGCCGATCTGGACCCCGAGCCGCCTGGCCACCGACTTGGCAGGGAGCCCGACAGCGTAGAGCTCGAGGACCTGGCGCTCGCGCGCCGAGAGCTTCGGCCGAAGCCGTTCGCTGCCCTGCAGGGCAGCTGCGAGCTCGGCGCTGACCGCCAAGTCGCCCGTGCTGACCAGCCGCACCGCCTCGACGACCGACGGCAGGGCGCGGTCCTTCAAGACGATGCCGAGGGCTCCGGCCGACATCGCCTCGCGCATCATCGACCCGCTGTCGCCGTCGGTATAGACGAGGACCCTCGCACCGGCCTCGAGCAGTCGCTCCACGTTGTCTCGCGGACGCGAACCGTCCTGGAGCCGCAGATCCAGCAGGACGACATCGATCGGCTTGGACTCTTCAAGGAGCTCCTCAACCGTCGGCGCAGCCTTGACGAAGTGCAAGCCAGGATCGAGATCGTGCAGGTCAGCACGTAGTCCGGACAAGATGGCGGGATGGTCGTCAACGGCCCCCACCACGATGTCCGGTGCGCCGCCACCAACTCGCCGCATGCTCATCCCCCTATCAACGCCATCCGCATTCGCAGTCTAGGGTGCAGACCGTCAGTGCGCGCTCTTTACGTCGATCCCTCGACAGGAAGAATATGCAAATCGATACACCCAGGAAGAACCACCCCTGACGACCCCGATCGGGCGAGTCGCCCCACCCCCAAAGAGAGCTTTAGCGACGGGACCGCGACCGACGACGCCACGTCGGCCGCGAGCTGGCGCCGGCACCACCGACGCGCGGTGGGGCGGACTGGATCCACACTCTCCGCCACTGCGCCACGTCAGGGCCCGCCGGATCCGGAGTGGTGCCGTCGGCCACCCGCCGGCGAGCGTCCCACCATGACGTCTGGTCCTCGTCGAGGAGCGCAGCGATGGCGTCCTGGACCCGCGGGGCGAAGTCGCGCGCCGACTCACCGTCCGCGGGGCGGAGTGGCTCTCCGAACCGAACCGTGACCGGTCGGCGACCGGGGCTCGGCCAGCCCTGCCCACGCGGCATGGCGGCGAACGTTCCGCGATGCGCGACGGGAATCACCGGCACCTGGTTCTCGACGGCCAGCCATGCCGCGCCCATCCGGAAGCGGCCGAGCCAGCCGTCGGTCGAGCGGGTCCCCTCCGGATAGACCACCAGGTTCCAGCCATCGGCGAGAACCTGCCCGGGGGTCGCGGCCATCGAGCCCCCGCGGCGCTCGATCGGGAAGGTGTTGAAGAGTACGGCGGACCCCACGGCCCGCCACCACGTGTCGAAGAAGTAGTCGGCCGCGGCCGCCACGGCCGTCGTGCGCCGCCACTCGTCCGGCAGCGAGAGCAGGATGAGCGGGGTGTCCAGGTGGGAGGCATGGTTGGCCACGAAGATGACCGGGCCGGTCACCCGGTCCAGCACGTCGAGGCCTTCGGCGTGCGCCCTGACCTGGGAGCGGAAGAGTGGCTCCAGGGCGCCCTTCTGCGCGACCTCACGCACCGTCCGCGCGGACGGGCTGCGCGACCACGCGGTCGGGAAGACCGCGGACTCGGTCTCCTGCACGTAGGGCTCGGCCGATCGCGGCACCAGGGACCGGCGACCCCAGCGCCAGCCGCGGGAGACCGTGCGTACGTCGTCGATCGCCCCCATCAGCGGGCGCGACGCGCGGGACGTCCGGGACGAAGCCGCCATCAGCGGACGTCCGCCAGCATGTGGGGCGGGTTGCGCAGGAACGTGATCGACGGCGACCTGCCGACCGTGCCGGACGCCATCTCGAGGGCGTCGGCGAGGCTCGAGGCGGCCCTGAACCCCAGCCGCTGCACGGCCCGCCGGTCGGCCCCGACCCAGATCACGTCGCCGACATGGTCCATGGCGTGCGCCGCCCAATACCACATATAGAACGGGTGGACGCCGTGGTAGGCGTGCGAGGTGCGGTAGAGGTGGATGTACCACGGGTCCGTCGCATACTGCAGCTCGTACTTCGCCTCGATGACCGCCGGGTCGGTCGACTCCGACAGCACCTCTTCGTAGAAGTCGACGTAGCTCGGGTGATGGAGCTGGTTGAACTCCGGCTTGACCGGGTGGTAGAGGATGACGGCGCCGCCCTTGCGGACGACAGGCTGGCCTCGGTAGGAATTGAAGTAGTAGCCGAGCCCCATGCAGGTGGCCAGGATCGGGTTCATCGTCGAGTTGACGTTGTAGGGCCCGAGGTAGGGCACCCCCATGACGAGCACGTCGGACTGCCCCTGCACCTCGACGAGCTGCTGCCGGTGCACATTCGCGATCGTCTTGTCGTGCACGGCTTCGGTCTCGCCGGCGTGCACGCCGGTCAGGCCGTAGGGCGCCCGCATGTCCTGGAAGAGCTTGTGCTTCAAGCGGTCGGGAGCGACCGCCAGCCCGCGTCGGATCGCCAGCATCGACGCCTGGTCCTTGATGCTCCACTCCCACTCCCGCTTCTGGAGGAAGTCATAAGGGGAGGGGAATACCCGGTTGTTGAGCGTCGTCTCGATGGTGAAGATCTTCAGGTGGTCGGCCAGCAGCTTGCCCATCCGCCAGGCGGAGTGGTGCAGATGCGACTTCGTGTGGTCCATGAACGAGTGCGAACGCACCATCGTCTTGGAGTTGTGGTGGTGTCGCAGGCTCTTGTATGACGCCAGCCCGATCGGCACCGACTTGTGGCCGCCGTCCATCGCCACCAGGTTGACGTTGACGTAGACGAGCAGGTCGGACTCGGCCGCCCGGCGGTTGATCTCGACGTCCTCACCCTGGTCGGTGAGGCCGACGTGGAGTAGTTTCGCGTGGTCCTCCGCATCGTGGTTGTAGAGCAACCCCTGCGGGTAGAAGGACCGGAACACCCGTTCCCCCACGATGTCCTTGAGCTCGGCGGCGGTGAGCCGGCGGTGCAGCGCGTTGGCGCTGATCAGCTCGACGTCGTCGACGCCTGCCGCGGCGGCCATGGTGAGGACGGCCTCGATGATCCGCTGCCTGATGTCGGGCTTGCGCATCGGCGGCAACGGGATCGAGATGTCGTCGAACGCGATGGTCAGCCGCATCCCCGGCTTGAGCAGCTCGGGCAGGGGGTCGTCGCCTTCGGGGTTGAGCAGCGCGTGCCGGATGGCGGCCTCGACGTCGGGTACGGCGGGCAGCGGCTCGGGCGGGTAGACCACCCGGGTGCCGAGCGGGAACTCCTCGAGCCGGAACCCCTCCCCTTCGTGGACGACGATCGGGGGTGTCCGGTCGTCGACCTCGAGCACGAAACCTGGACGACTCACCGATTGCTCCTTGGGTCGAATGCAACTTTCACGGTACCGAGCCGACCGGCCGAGTGGGCATGATCGAGCGCCTCACGCCACCGGTGCAGGGGATAGCTCACGACGGCGGCGGCGATGCCGTGCATGACGGTGTCGCCGGCCAGCTCGGTGGCGATGTCGAAGGCGCCGCGCCCGTCGGCCCGCGGCTCCTTCGCGGCCGAGGCATACGAGCCGACCACCTCGAGCTCGCGGAACCAGGCGGCGGACAGGTCGGCGCCTCCCGGCATCCCTGACAGCACCACCCGACCACCGGCCTTGGTGGAGTGCAGAGCGGTCTCCAGCGAGTCACGGCTGCCCACCGCGTCGACGGCCACATCGACGCCGCCGAGCAGGTAGGACCGGTGGAACTGCGGCTTCACGTGGAACGCGCGGGTGCTCCGCCGTACGCCGCGGAGCACTTCACCGGGCGCGACGACGTCGGTGGCGCCCAGCAGCCGGGCTAGCTCGCGCTGCTGGGCGTGCTTGGCCACCACGGTGATCTGGCCGGCATCGGTGAGCCGGCGCATCGCGAGGGTGGTGAACAGACCCACCGACCCGGCGCCGCTCACCAGCACGTGGTCGCCGCGGCGGACCTGGGCACGGAGCGCGGTGTGGACGGCGCAGGCGATCGGCTCGATCAGCACGGCCTGCTCGTCGGAGAGCTCGTCAGGTACGACGCGCAGCTGGCTGCGGTGGGCGGCGAACTGCTCGCCCCACCCACCTCCGGTGTCGGCGCAGAACCCGGTCTGGAGGCCAGGCCTGATGTGGCCGACGGTGATCCGGTCGCAGCGGTTGGTCTGGCCGGCCCGGCAGGCGTCGCACGGCTCGACGCCGCGGGCGGCGCACTGCAGGATCGGATCGATGACGACCCGGGTCCCCGCCGGCAGGTCCTCGCAGTCGTCGAGAAGCTCGGCGACCGCCTCGTGGCCGGGCACCAGCGGCAACGACACGAGAGCCGAGAAGTAGAGGCTGGTGCGACCCGAGAGGGCGCCGAGGTCGGAGCCGCAGATGCCCGACAGCCGGGTCTGGAGGCGGGCCCAGCCGGGTTGGTTGACGACGGGCTCGTCGAGCGTGACCAGCCGCAGCGGGGCCACCGGTCCTGAGAGCACACCCGGAATGCGGCCGCCGACCGCCTTGGCAGCGACGTGCCGCGGCAGCGAGCGGAACATCTCCAGCGCGAGCATCAGACGCCACCTGCCGGCGCCAGAGTGCGCGAGACGGTGCTCGCGCTCGACCAGTCGACGATCGGCCAGTGCGCCTTCTTGGCGTGGCGGTAGAGGGTGATGTCGGGCTGTACGGCCACCGGGTTGCCCACCGCCGCGAGCATCGGGAGATCGGAGTGGGAGTCGGCGTAAGCGAAGCTGCGCTGCAGGTCGAGACCCTGGGTGGCGGCATAGGAACGGAGCCAGGCGGCCCGCGACTCCCCCACGAGCGGTGGCCCGTCGAGGAAGCCGGTGCAGACTCCCCGCGAGTCCACGGACAGCTGGGCGGACTGGATGTGGTCGAACAACGGCGCGAGCGGACGCGTCAAGGGGGCGATTGCGCCGGTGATGAGCACCGTGCGGTGACCGGCGGCGCGATGCTCGCGGATCCGCCGTACGGCGGTCGAGGAGAGCCGGGCGAGCACGTGTGAGGTGAGCACTCGGTCGGCGATCTCGTTGAGGTCGTCGATGCGAGCACCTTCGTATTCGCGGTAGACCAGCCGGAGGAACGCGCCCCGCTCGCGACGCTCGGCGCGGACGAGACCGGGAAGTCGACCGGCGGCGCGAGCCAGCTCGGCCAGCCGCTCGGCCGGGTCGAGCTCCTGCATGCGCATCCACAGGTAGGTCTCGATGACATTGGACGACAGCAGCGTGCCGTCCATGTCGAAGAGCGCCGCCACCTCGTGCTCCGACCCGTCCGGAGCGCTCAGCGCGCGGGGCTTGAGGCCGGGCGACGACTTGCGAGCGCGCCGGACGACGTCGTACTGGCGGAGCGGCTCGGTCACGGCGGGGATGTGCACCTCGCCGAGGTAGTGGTCCCAGTCGATCACGGAGGTGTCGAACGCGAAGTCGGCGCGGTCTTGGGGGTCGAGCCGCTCGAACAGCCCCATCGTCTCGACGTCGGAGAAGGTCAGCTCGGCCTGCGAGTACTCCCAGTAGAGGTCGAGGTAGCGGCGGAGGAACTCGAGGCGCCGGCGCTGGGTCTCCAGCTGGCGGGCGACCTCGCGGGTCCGGGCGTGGCGGGGGGCGTGGGTGACCATGTAGTCGGCGACCTGGTAGGCGCGCTCGCTCGTGATCAGCAGCCGCTCGACGCGCTGCGCACCCGGGAACCTCCATTCGGGCAGCCGCACGGCGCCGCGCTCGCCCATGTCGAACGGGTGCTCGCCGTAGTGGTCGCGGACGATCGCATAGAGATGGACGAACGACAACGGCTTCCGCGCGCTCGACGAGACGTGATACCAGCGCGGGCTGCCCACCTCGGGGGTCTCGCCGAGGGCCGCCACGATGGCCGCGACGACGTGGTCGACCGGGACGATGTCGACGACCAGGTCCGGGGCGGCCGGGAACTCGGGCAGTTCGCCGCGCCCGTAGGCGAGGATCAGCGGCTCCGCCATCTTGAAGCCCTCGATCCAGCCCGGATGGGGGCTCTCGAGGGCGGACTCGATGATGCTGGGCCGGACGATCGTCACCGGAGCCGTCTGGGCGTGCGCCTCGACGACCCGCTCCCCCAGCGCCTTGGTGAAGGTGTAGCAGTCCGTCCAGCCGAGGCTGCGGGCCCGCTCGGTGCCGGTCCGCACCAACTCGGTGCTGACCCACTCGCGCCGCTTCTCCTCCGTCGCCGACGCCGCGGTGATCGGTCCGGCGCGACCGTGCTCCTTCTCGGCGGCTTTGCGCAGCCGAGCGAGATGCTCGGCCGTCCGCGACCGGTTCTCGATGATCTGCCGCTGCGCGAGCCCCCAGACGAGCTCCTGCTCGAGGTCGACGTTGTGGTCGACGGGACCTTCCGGGATGGAACCGCGGCGCCGCCCAGCGACGTAGGCCGTCGAGATGTGCACGTAGTGGACGCTCGGGCCCAGCTCGGACACTCGGGCGAGCAGGTTGCGGGTGCCGATGATGTTGGTGGTGAACGCCTGGTCGACCGGTGGGTCGAACGACACGTCTCCAGCGCAGTGCACGACGGCGGTGATGTCTTTCGGCAGGGCGGGTACGTCGGCCAGGTCGCCCTCGACGACCACCAGCCGGGACTCGATGAGGGCTTCTGCTCCCCCGGCGGCCTCGACCACCTCGGCGAAGATCGGCTTGGCGAGCGTCGTGGCGATGCGGTCGCGGCCGGTCGCCGAGCCCTTGGGCCGGACCAGCACGGCGAGCGTCGTCTCCGGCGTCTGGGCCAGCATCCGGTGGAGCAGGGCCTCCCCGACGAAGCCCGTGACACCCGTGAGCAGGACCGTCTTGCCGCTCAGGCGCTCAGCGAGCCGGGTTGCGGCTTGCTCGCTCATCCACGCTCCCTCGCCTCAGTGATACCGAGGCACCAGCCCCGAAGTGCAGCTCCTCATCCTGCCCTACGCCGCTCGCTGGCGGCACTTTGGTCTGGGGCTGCCTCACCGGTCGGTGCGGTTGCCGCGGTCGTCGCCGCGCTGGACGAGAGCCCAGGTGGAGGGGAACGCGAGAGCGGCGATGCAGAGCTTGATGGCGTCGGTGCCGAGGAACGGTCGGACGCCGAGGTCGAACGCCTTCGCCGCGCTGAGGTTGAGGTCGGCGGCGAGCCAGGCCGTCCCGATCGCGTAGATGACAACGCTGCCCGCCACCATCAGCAACAGGGTGCTCACCACGTGGCGGTCGGCCCCGCGACGGGCCAGCGCGCCGACGAGGCCGGCGGCCACGACGAAGCCGAGCAGGTAGCCGAAGGCGGGCCCGCCCGCTCCGCTGCTGTGGTCGGCGTACCAGGGGACACCCGCCATCCCGGCCACCAGGTAGAGCAGCATGGCCGACACTCCCCGGACTGAGCCGAGGGCGGCCCCGGTCACCAACACCGCGAACGTTTGCAGGGTGAACGGCACCGGCGACAGGGGCGTCAGGATGGAGGCTTGCGCGGACAGTCCGGTCAGGGCCGCCGCGCCGACCACGAGCGTGACGTCACGGACCAGCGCGCCCGGCACCAGGTCGGCGAGGACCCGACGATCGGCGACGGCAACGGAAAAGGACATGCACGGCTCCCAGGCTTCTCGGATTCGGGCTTCTCGCATTCGACTGCGATGCCCCAGCGTAGACACCCAGCACGATCGCTGACGAACCGAGGCCTGTGGATACCCGCAGGCACCCACCTCGGTCTGGGGGCAGGCTGTCCGGATCTGCTGCTCCCGGCCGCCGCCTCGTCAACGCGCGCTCAGCGGCTGGTGAGTCTGAGCCAGGTCGCCGAGGACAAGCTCCGTGTCGTGAGCCGGGCTCAGCTGCGCGCTCTGGGGTGCTCACATTGCAGGTCCAGCACGAGATCGACATCGGGCGACGGCACTCGCTCGCCCCATCGGCGATTGCGCTGCAGAACGCTTCGCTCCCGCACGCCCAACGGCACTGGCTCGGGTGCTGCACTCCGGCCCGCTCACGGGCGGTCCTCAGCCACCGCACCGCCAGTGAGCCGGCGGACTCGAGAGCTGGGAAAGTGACACGGTCGAGGTGATGACTGCGAAAGGTGACCTGGCCGGGCCGCTGCCGGGTTTCCCGCCTCCATCAGACCCGCCCCGGTACGACTCCTGGCTACACTCGAGCCGGAACCAGCCGACCCTGACAGTCGAGACCGCTGCCCTGCTCGCGGGCGGCGCCCAGTCGTTCACCGAACTCGACCTGGGCCGTTCCCGCCGAGCAAGAACATGACGGCTCGGCCGCAAGAACATGACGGCTCGGCCGCAAGAACATGACGGCTCGGCGGGAACAGCCTGACGGCTGGTCCTGCGGTGCAGCAGCATCGAGACCCGCCTGATCCGGTGTGACATCACTCGCCCGCCGGGTGGCGCATCATCGCCTGGCATCCGCTGCGCGCGTTCAACGCGATGAACGTGCGGGTGCTCGGTGCCGACCAGCGGAGAGTGCGGGTGCAGCTGTTGCCGTCGGCTACGCGCTCTTCTTCTTCTTCGGCGGCTCCTCGCGAGGCACCAGTGTCGGGTTGACGTTGTCGCACACGACCTCGCGGTTGACCACGACCTTGGCGATGTCCTCACGTGACGGCACGTCGTACATCACGTTGAGCAGCACCTCTTCGAGGATGGCCCGCAGCCCGCGGGCGCCGGTGCCGCGGAGCATGGCCTGCTCGGCGACCGCCTCGATGGCGTCGGAGGTGAACTCGAGATGGACGTTGTCGAGCTCGAAGAGCTTCTGGTACTGCTTCGTGAGGGCGTTGCGCGGCTCCGTGAGGATCCGCATCAAGTCGTCTTCCTGCAGCTTGTCGACCGTCGCGATGACCGGCAGCCGGCCGACGAACTCCGGGATCAGGCCGAACTTCAGCAGGTCCTCCGGGCGTACGTCGGAGAGCAGGGCGTCGATGTCGGTCTTCGTCTTGATCGTCAGCTCAGCGGTGAAGCCGAGCGACTTCTTGCCGGCGCGCTGCTCGATGATGTGCTCGAGCCCGGAGAACGCCCCACCCACGATGAAGAGGATGTTGGTCGTGTCGATCTGGATGAACTCCTGGTGCGGATGCTTGCGCCCACCTTGGGGAGGCACCGAGGCAGTGGTGCCCTCGAGGATCTTGAGCAGCGCCTGCTGCACGCCCTCACCGGAGACGTCACGGGTGATCGAGGGGTTCTCCGACTTGCGGGCGACCTTGTCGATCTCGTCGATGTAGATGATCCCGGTCTCGGCCTTCTTGACGTCGTAGTCAGCGGCCTGGATGAGCTTGAGCAGGATGTTCTCGACGTCCTCGCCGACATAGCCCGCCTCGGTCAGCGCAGTCGCGTCGGCGATCGCGAACGGCACGTTGAGCATCCGGGCCAGCGTCTGCGCGAGGTAGGTCTTGCCGCAGCCGGTCGGGCCGATCATCAAGATGTTGGACTTGGCGAGCTCGACGACCTCGTCCTTGCTGGGCCGGTTCGCGACCCCGGTGCCCGCCTGGACGCGCTTGTAGTGGTTGTAGACAGCGACGGCGAGCGACTTCTTGGCGGCATCCTGACCGATGACGTAGCCGTTGAGGAACTCATAGATCTCCCGCGGCTTCGGCAGCTCCTCGAGACCGAGCTCGACGCCCTCCGACAGCTCCTCTTCGATGATCTCGTTGCAGAGGTCGATGCACTCGTCGCAGATGTAGACGCCAGGACCAGCGATCAGCTTCTTGACCTGCTTCTGGCTCTTCCCGCAGAAGGAGCACTTGAGCAGGTCTCCGCCATCTCCGATGCGTGCCACCTGCTCGGTCTCCTTCGTCTCGGGGCCCCCCGGTGCCACGCACCGATGCCTAGTTCCTCAGTCTCGACGCTACCGGTCGGCAGAGTCAACCACTCGCATCTTCGATCAGGCGTGTGCTGGTGTCGCCTTCTGCGACTCCAGGATCTGGTCGATCAAGCCGTATTCGATCGCCTGCTGAGCGGTCAGGATCTTGTCGCGCTCAATATCCTTGCTGACCTCCTCGACCGACTTCTCGGTGTTCTCGGCGATCATCTGCTCGAGAAGCGTGCGCATGCGCAGGATCTCGTTGGCCTGGATCTCGATGTCGCTGGCCTGCCCATAGCTGCCCTCGGTGTAGGGCTGATGGATCAAGATTCTACTGTTGGGAAGCGCGAGCCGCTTGCCTTTGGTGCCGGCGGCCAGCAGCACGGCAGCCGCCGAGGCTGCCTGGCCGAGACAGACGGTCTGCACGTCGGGCTTCAGGTAGCGGAGCGTGTCATAGATCGCGGTGAGCGCCGTGAAGGACCCGCCGGGGCTGTTGATGTAGATGCTGATGTCGCGGTCGGGGTCCATCGACTGCAGGCACAGCAGCTGGGCCATCACCGCGTTGGCGATGTCGTCGCTGATCGGGGTGCCGAGGAAGATGATCCGGTCCTCGAACAGCTTGGCGAACGGGTCGATGCGCCGGACGCCGTACGACGTGCGCTCCTCCCACTGGGGGATGAAGTATTCGGCGCGTGGCGCGGTCTGCTGGTGGAGCGGGGTGTCACCCATGGCGAGGTCCTTTGCGGTGCGGTCGAGGGCGGGCAGGTCGAGTCTCATTCGAACCCCTTCGGACCCTCGTTCTTGCCGGCAGACACCTGGGCGCCCTGCTCGACGACATGGTCGATGAAGCCGTAGTCCTTCGCCTGGTCGGCCGTGAACCACCGGTCGCGGTCGGCGTCGAGCTCGACCTGCTCCAGGGTCTGGCCGGTGTGCTTGCTGATGAGGTCGAACAGCACCTTCTTGATATAGAGGGACTGCTCGGCCTGGATCTTGATGTCGGAGGCCGATCCTCCGAGACCGCCGGAGGGCTGGTGCATCATGATCCGCGAGTGTGGCAGCGCGTAGCGCTTGTCCTTGGCGCCGGCGCAGAGCAGGAACTGCCCCATCGATGCCGCCAGCCCCATGCCGACGGTCGCGACGTCGTTGGAGATGAACTGCATGGTGTCGTAGATCGCCATGCCTGCGTCGACGGATCCGCCGGGGCTGTTGATGTAGAGGAAGATGTCGCTGTCGGGGTCTTCCGCGTTGAGCAGGAGCATCTGGGCGCAGATCGCGTTGGCGTTCTGGTCCTTGACTTCGGAGCCCAAGAAGACGATGCGCTCCTTGAGCAGCCGCTGATAGATGTGGTCGTCGAGCCCGGCCGTGCTATTGCCGCCGTTGGCCTCGATGGTCGTGGAGTCGTGGTGTGTCACGTGTTCGACACTAGCGGCCGCCCCCGACAAAGCCACGGTAGTTTGCCCGCTGTTCGCCCACAGCGCAGCGCAAGTCCCCGGCCCCTCTGATCGAGGAGCCGGGGAGCTGCGGGGTGGGTGTGCAGTCGTGGACGGGTGAGGGGTGTCGTCAGCTGAGCCGGCGGAGCGGGCCGCGGAGGTCGTCGAAGCCGGTGCTCGCAAGCGCCTGGATTCCGGCGTTGTGCTCACCGTTGAACGGCGTCACGGTCGTCGGGCAGCCGGCCGCGGCAGCGGCGTCGGGCGAGCCGAACCAGATCCCCACGTGATAGGTGTGGATCGGAGGCGACGCGACGTTCTGGGCGCCGTCACCGTTGAAGACCTGAGCGGCGGGCGCCACGTTGGGCGCCACCATGAAGGACTCGATGTTGAAGCGGCCGCGGTAGGTCCCGGTGGCGTTGCCCCACTGGTCGCTCTCGAGGTCGCCCTGATACCAGGACACGCCGAACGGTGCGTTGGGCACCTGGATGACGAAGACGTCGAACTCGCGGTTCGCCGGCAGGTTGTGCGCGTGGATCGTCATCGTCTCGGCGACACCACCGGGCTTGACCGTGACGTTCGCCGACGCGTTGGCGAGGCAGTTGGCGGCGATGACACCCTGCGAGCGGTTGAGCTTGAAGTGGATGGCATCCCCGCTCAGCTGCTTCGCGTGGGCACCTGCCGTCGCGCCGGTCGACGGCCCGATGGCCGACAGCGCGAAGGCTGCACCCAGACCGAGGACGGATGCGGCGCCGAGAAGCTTGTTCCTCATGACTACTCCTGTTGTGTGGTTGAGACGCGGGTTCTTCGATCCCGGTCGCGGTGACCCGTCTAGGTCAACTGATGATCAGAGTCGTCGTTGTCTCACGGCGCGGCATCGGGGAAATCCCGCACATCACTGCGCATCAGGGGGTCGGGGTCAGAGGTCTGTCCCGACGGCGGCCGGCCTGGACACCACGAGGCCGGCCAGGGGCGAGCAGCCCTCGCGTGCAGACCCTCGCGCGCAGCCCGCGCGTACAACCCCTCGCATGCACCCCGCGAACCGGACCGCGACTACCCCCGCAGCGACCGCTCGCGCGCCGAGGACCGGCTCGGCTCACGGGTGACATCGTCCGGACCGGGCTGCTCCTGGGCCACCACGGTGGCGACGGATGCTCGCGAGGTGACCTCGAGCTTGACGAAGATGTGCCCGAGATGGCTCTCAACGGTCTTCTCGCTGACGACGAGCTCGGTGGCGATCTGCCTGTTGGTCTTCCCGGCTGCCACGAGCGTGGCGACCTGTCGCTCGCGTGCGGACAGCGAGCCGAGCGGCGACCCGTCGGTACGCCGGGGAGACCCGCCCGTGCCGATCGTCGCGACCCGGCGCCCGAACCGCCGTAGTTCCGCGCGAGCCTCGGCCCGCAGCCGCGCCGCGCGGCACTCGGCGAAGACGGACTCGGCCTCGGTCAGCAGCTCCACCGCTCGAGTCCGCTCCCCCGCCCGTCCGGTCGCCACGCCTTCGAGGTGTTTCGCCCGGGCCGCCTCGAGCCGCTGACCGACGGACGTGAAGTGCGCGGCGGCCTTCTCGGCGTACCCGCTCGCCTCCCCCGGCTCGCCGGTCGCGAGCAGGATCCGTGCCTCGCCGAGCAGGGCGAAGCCCTTCGGCCCTTGGAGGGGGAGCATGCCGGCGCAGACGCTCGACCGGACGCTGAGGTCGCGCGCGGTGGCGACGTCACCCTCGAGCAGTGCCGCGATGATCGCCACCTCCCACCAGTCGCAGCGTGACGCGGGGTCGAAGCCGGGCAGGTCCGGTCCGCCGCCGGCGCCGAGGATCGCCTCGACACAGCCGGTGGGGTTGCCGGCCGCGAGCTGAGCCTGGGCATGGAGGGCTGCCGCGACGGAGGCGAACCAGTTCGAACGCTCCGCGGCCATCGCGACGGCCTCGGCACCCAGTCGCTGGGCCGCCTTTATGTCACCGCGCCAGGTCGCCGCCCGGCACTCCATCGCGGTCGCCATCGTCGTGAGCTCGGCGCTGCCGACCCGCTCGGCGGCCTCGCGGGCGTCGTCGAACGCCTCAGTCGCGCCGGCGAGGTCACCCTTGATCTTCAGCACGCTTCCCCAGCCGACCAGCAGGTGGGTGAGCAGGTGTTGGTGGGCGCCACGACGGGCGATGCGCAGGCAGCGCTCCAGGTGACGCTTGGCGAGGTCGACCCGCTCCAGGAACATCTCGGCCCAGCCAAGCCACACCCCGACCTCGAGGGACGCGGCGAGCTCGCCGTCGGACAGGCTGTCCACGAGCGTCGCGGCGTTGTTGCCGTGCGCCAGGGCGACTTCGATGTCGCCGCTCGCGGCGCTGCTGAGGGTGATCACCGCCGCGGCCCCGGCCACGGTCGGCTGCTCCGAGGAGGGTGCGAGCGAGAGAGCCTGCTCCGCGGCCTCCCGAGCGCCGCCGAAGTCGGCATTCATCAGCCGGGCCGTGGCCAGCTCGACATGGACGGCGGCCAGCGCCGCCGGCTGCCAGCGAACGTCAGACAGCAGCTCTCGCTGCAGGATCGCTTCTGCCTCGCCGTGGTGACCGAGGAGGTAGGCGACCCGGGCCGCGAGGGCCGTCGCACTGATCCGGCCGGGGTCGTCGGCAGGGACCTCGGCGAGATAGACGTGCAGGATCGTGTGGGCGTCCTCCACCCGACCGATCGCGACGAGGGCGCCGGCGCGGGCCAGGTTGACGGCCCCGATCCAGCCCGGGTCGGCCCGCGGGGCGATGTCGAGAGCGGCGGCGTACCACTGGGCCGCCTGACCGGGCGCCTGGCCGGCCAGCTGGTACGCCGCGGTCGCCAGCGTCTCAGCGGCCGAGAGGTCACCCCGCCGGCTGGCGACGGCGAGGTGACGTGCCTGCTCTGCGAGCGGGGCAGAGCGCCGGGACAGCTCGACGGCGGCCGCATGATGTGCCCGGAAGCGCGAGGCGGTCGTCTGGGTGGCGTACGCCGCCCGGGCCAGCAGCGGGTGGCGAAACTGCCACCTCCCCGGCGCGACGGCGTGGAAGATCGTCCGCGACGTGAGCGTGTCGAACGCGTCGAGGACGTCGGTCATCGGCAGGTCCGCGACCCGGGCGACGAGGTCGGGGTCGAGCAGACCGCCGACGACGGCGGCGGTGTCGGCGACCCGGCGAGTGGTCGGGTCGAGCGCATCGAGCTCGGCCGCGAGCGCGGTGCGGACCGCCGCGGGCAGCCGGTCGCCGGCCTGCTCGTCGAGGACGATGTCGCCTCCCGAGGCATGCACGGCCTGGAGATAGAAGGGGTTGCCGCCGCAGGCGGCGAAGAGCGCTCGCCGCCTGGCGGGCGTCACGTTGGGCAGCAGGTCCGTGACCTGTGGCTCGGTGAGAGCCGAGAGCTCGAGCCGGTGCAGGGCACCCACCACGGGCCCTTCGATGCGGCCGGGCCGCACGTCGGCGAAGGCGCCGAGCCCGGGCAGCGGCCGGTAGCTCAAGACGACCACCACTCCTCCCCGCGGAGGGTGGCGCGACAGGCTGGTCAGCACGTCGAGCGTGCCCTCGTCGGACCACTGGACGTCATCGAGGACGAGCACCACGGGGCCGGTTCGGGTCAGCCGGTTGAGCACCCGCCGTACCTGCTCCGTCACGCCTCGAGCACCGACGTCCTCGGTCTCGCCGTCGGCCCCGTCGGCCAGCCTCGCGAGCCTGAGCAGGTCCGGGTCGCTCGCGTCGGCCGCCGAGCGGTCACTCTCGTCGACGTCGGCCACGAAGGTCGCGAACGGCTCGGCGAGCGCTCCGAAGAGCCGGCCAGAGCGGTGTCCCTCACCGAGCCCGCGGAGCACGAGCATGCCGAGGGTGTCCGCGCGTTCGCAGATCTCGCCGAGGAGACGGGTCTTGCCGAGGCCCGGCCCGGCGACGACATGGATGATGGCGGGCCGTCGCCGCGACGCGTGGAGGACGCGGTCGATGACCTCCATCTCGTTGTCTCGGCCCACGAGCGGAGCGATCCCGTCCCATCCCTCTCCAGGGGTCACACCCAAGTTGTACGCCGCTTTCGGCTTGTCGTCAGCCTGGTTACCAAGGGCTGGTCAGCTCAGCATTGGTCCGCGACGGATCCCCGGGCTTCGCGCCCCCGGCATCGGGGTTGGTCCGCTGGGCTTCGGGGCTGGTTAGAATCCCACGATGCAGGCTGCACCGAGGATCCGGCCGGCGGCTCGTGCGGTGGTGACCGACCCGGACGGTCGCATCCTGCTGGTGCACTTCCACTTTCCCTGGGACGAGACGCTGCCGGACGGCATGTGGTCGTGTCCGGGCGGCGGGATCGCCCCCGGCGAGTCGAAGCAGGCCGGGCTGGTGCGCGAGCTTCGGGAGGAGCTGGGCCTGGACATCACCGATCCGGGGCCGCCGATCTGGTGGAAGGAGCATCTGTTCCCGATGGATCGCTGGGACGGCCAGCGGGACACCTACTTCTGGGTGCCGGTCGAGGCGTTCGAACCGCGGCCGGAGCTGACCGACGCGGAGCTGCTCGCGGAGAACGTCGACGCGGTCCGCTGGTGGAGCTACGACGCGCTGCAGTCGGCGCAGGCTGCCTACGACCGCGGCGATGTCGACGACCCGGCATACGCCGTCCTCTCCCCGCGGCGGCTCG
Organism: uncultured Actinomycetota bacterium; assembly: GCA_963820035.1. Taxonomy (GTDB): domain Bacteria; phylum Actinomycetota; class Actinomycetes; order Propionibacteriales; family Nocardioidaceae; genus JAWWPG01. The sequence goes on from CAWFYK010000004.1 coordinate 212,820, forward strand.
GCCATCTGCTGGCCGACCTGCTGTCGCACGGGCGTCCGGACGAGCTGCACCAGATCGAGCCGCTGTGAGCAGATCTCTGCTGCCGGTGCGCTACTCGCCGAGATAGGCGAGTACGGCGAGCACCCGCCGGTTGTCGTCCCCGTCGACCGGCAGGTCCAGCTTGGTGAAGATGTTGTTGGTGTGCTTGCTGACCGCCTTCTCCGAGACGAACAACGCGGCGGCGATCGCGGCGTTCGACCGCCCCTCGGCCATCAACCCGAGCACCTCGCGCTCGCGCGGGCTCAGCCGACCCACGGGCGAGCCGTGGCCGCGCCGGTTGAGCAGCGTCGACACCACCTCCGGGTCGAGCACGGTGCCGCCGCCGGCTACCCGTCGTACCGCGTCGACGAACGAGCTCACGTCGGAGACGCGGTCCTTGAGCAGGTAGCCGACGGCACCCTCGCCGCTCTCGAGGAGCTCGCGGGCATAGAGCTGCTCGACATACTGCGAGAGCACCAGGATCGGCAGCCCGGGCCGTTTGGCGCGGGCTTCGATCGCCACCCGGAGTCCCTCGTCGGTGAAGGTCGGCGGCATCCGGACGTCGACGACGGCCACGTCGAGGTCCTCCTCCTGCAGCGCGCGGCTCAGGGAGGGCGCGTTGTCGACGGCGGTGACGACCTGGCAGTCGTGGGCCTCGAGGAGGCGGGTCAGCCCGTCCCTGAGGAGGGCGTGGTCCTCCCCGATGACAACACGCATGGCACCTCCAGGCGTACGACGGTCGGCCCGCCGGCTGGGCTGGACAACGACATTGTGCCGTCGAAGGCGGCCAACCGGCGGGCCACCCCTGTCATGCCCGTGCCCTTGTCGAAGTCGGCGCCGCCGACGCCGTCGTCCCCGATCTCGACCCGCAGCGCGCCCGCTACGTAGCCGATGCCGACCCACGACTGACGCGCCTCGGAGTGCTTCGCGGTGTTGGCCAGGCACTCCGCCACGGCGAAGTAAGCGGCCGACTCGACGGGAGCGGGCGGCCGACCGGGGAGATCGGAGGTCACGTGGACGGGGATCGCCATATCGAGTGCGAGCGCTTGCACGGCGCCGAGGAGACCGCGGTCGGCGAGCACGGGTGGGTGCATGCCGCGCACGACGGACCTGATGTCGCCCAGCGCAGCCGACGTTGCCAACCGCGCCTCCGCCAGCAGCTTGCGGGCAGTCTCGGGGTCCGAGTCGAGCATCTCGTCGGCCATCCCGAGGCTCATGCCGAGGGAGACCAGCCGGGCTTGCGCGCCGTCATGCAGGTCGCGCTCGATCCGCCGGAGCTCGGCCGCCGACAGGTCGACCGTCTCCGCCCTCGACTCCGATAGCACCTGGACCCGCTGCTCGAGCCGCTGAGTGCGGTTGGAGAGCATCGAGCGGTCGATCCAGGCATGGCCGCGGACGAGGGCGGGCGTGAGATACCACCACAGCACGAACGCAACGGCCGCGAAGATCCACTCGACGAACGTCTCGGCCTGCGTGTCGATGGTCATCACACCGAGCTGCTGGTCGAAGACGCCTTTGGGGGTGATCGCCCACAGCACGGGGAAGAACGCGAGCCAGATGACGTAGAGGAGGAGCATCGCGGCCAGGAGCGCCATCGCCCAGCCGAGCGTCATCGCGACGAACATCCACACGAGGTCGCGCCAGCGGGCCGGGTCGCGCATCCAGGCGTTGAGCCTCACCAGGATCCCGCTGCCGTCGACCGGATGGTACGGCGCCGGCACCGGCTCCCCGAACACCAGCTCGGCCAGTCTGCGGTGGGCGTCGGCGACGAGAGCCACCAACGGCACGATGAGCTGGAGGGCGAAAAGCCCAACGGTGATGATCGTCAGCGGGATGAACACGACCTCGAGGACGAACAGTGCAACCACGGGGATCGCCAGTAGCACGTAGAGCCAGGCGACCCCGGTGAGGCGCAGCCGACCGGTCATCCGGGCGGTGGGCGAGCTGGTCGTGGACATGGTTCCTCTCGAACGCGGCGGTGCCTTCATTCTGGCCGATGCGACGGGTCGAGACAGTAGGGCTAGGCCTACCTGGGGAATGGGTCTCAGCACCCCTGACGCGAGCCCGGTGCCTTGCGAGCCTGATGTACGGCGGAGCACCGGGCTCTGCTTGGACGAAAGGCGAAACCACCATGGCGAGGTCTTCCATGACTCTGAAGGCGGCCCGTTGGAGTGCGGAACATCCCTGGCGTGCGGTCGGCATCTGGGTGATGTTCGTGGTCATCGGGGTCGGCCTCGGGAGCGTTGTCTCCACCGTGCAACCCAGCGATGCCGACTACCGGGTGGGGGACTCCGGGGTTGCCGACCAGCTCATCACCGACTCGGGCCTCGCGAAGCCGTCGACCGAGAACGTGCTCATCACCTCCACGTCCGGTCCCCTGTCGGCGTCTGCAGCGCAGTCGGCCGCGCGACAGATCCGCGACGGGATGAACGGCATCGCCGTCGTACACAACGTCGGAACGCCGGTCTGGTCAGCGCAGCACACTGCGCTGCTGGTGCCGATCGCCTTGCAGAAGGGGGTGACCGACCCTGACGTGACGCCTCTTCAGGACGTCACCAAGCGAGTGCAGGCGGGCAACCACCAGCTGAAGGTCGTGGAGGTCGGCGAGGCATCGGTCAACGCCGCCATTAACCAACGGGTCGCGTCCGACCTCGGCTCGGCAGAGTCGATCAGCCTGCCGGTGACCCTTCTCCTGATGCTGCTTGCATTCGGCGCGATCATCGCCGCCGGAATCCCTGTGCTGCTTGCGATCTCAGCAGTCGTGGCGACGATCGGCCTGCTGGCTCCGCTGTCCCACTTCGGCATCCCGGCGGAGGGAACCGTGTCCAGCATGGTGCTGCTGATCGGTATGGCGGTCGGCGTCGACTACTCGCTCTTCTATCTGAAGCGGGCTCGTGAGGAACGCCGGCGAGGCAAGTCAAAGCTCGACGCCGTGGAGATCGCGGCCGCGACCTCGGGGCACTCGATCGTGGTGTCGGGCGCGGCCGTCATCGTGTCGATGGCGGGGCTGTATCTCGCGGGGGACGTGACGTTCGCCTCGCTCGCGACTGGCGCGATCATGGTTGTCGCGGTCGCGGTGGTGGGCTCGATCACGGTGCTGCCCGCTCTCTTGGCGAAGCTGGGGGGTTGGGTCGACAAGCCGCGGATCCCCTTCCTGGGCAAGGCGATGGGTCGCATCGAACCCGGTTCGATCAGCCGTCGGGTGCTGGCTCCGGTGCTACGCCGGCCGGGTGTGTCCCTGATCATCGCCGCGGCCGTCGTACTCGGACTCGCTCTGCCGGCCATGTCCATGACGATCCACGACGACACGATCAAGGCGCTCCCGCAGGACATCCCCGAGGTGCACAACACCGAGCGGGTCGCCGCGATCTTCCCGTCGCAAGGCGACACCATCCAGGTGGTGACGCAGTCCTCCCCCACTGCGATGCCTGCCGTGGAGAAGGCGCTTAGGTCGCTCAGTGGGGCGGCGAGCCGCAACCCGGACTTCCAAGACACGGCCAAGCCCGACATCGAGGTGTCGAAGGACAAGACGGTCGCGGTGCTGACGCTCACCACGCCGTACGCCGCAGGGACGCCTCAGGCGGACGCTCCGTTGCTCGACCTGCGCAACGACCTGGGTCCGCGCTTCCTCGATACGCAGGGTGGCACTCGCTGGGTCGTCGGAGGCTCCGTTGCGACGTCCTACGACGACGCGCAGCACCAGCGCGACAAGCTGCCCTACGTGATCGGCTTCGTGCTGCTGCTGACCCTGCTCATGATGGGGATCACGTTCCGGAGCGTGCCTATCGCAATCATCACGACGCTGCTGAACCTCCTCTCGGTGGGAGCGGCGTTCGGTGTGCTGACCCTGGTGTTCCAGCACAGCTGGGCCGACGGGCTGCTGAACTACACGTCACCAGGCTTCATCGTCTCGTGGATCCCGCTCTTCACGTTCGTGGTGCTGATGGGGCTGTCGATGGACTACCACGTGTTCGTGCTGAGCCGGGTGCGTGAGGGGATCGCGCGGGGTCTGCCGCCGCGGGTGGCCGTTGAGTCGGGCGTCAGCCAGACGGCCGGTGTCGTCACCAGCGCGGCCGCGGTGATGGTCTCGGTGTTCGCGATCTTCGCGTCGCTGAGCATGGTCGAAATGAAGCAGATCGGCGTCGGTCTGGCGGCCGCCGTGCTGATCGACGCGACTCTCGTGCGGGTGGTCATGCTGCCGTCGATCCTGGTGCTGCTCGGCCGGGCGGCGTGGTGGCCGATGCGGGTACGTCGGCCAGTCTCCGTGCCCGTGCCCGTGCCGGTGGCGGTCGGCCAGCCCGAGCACGAGCTGACGTCGACCAGCGCCAAGACTCACGGGGACGGCTAACCCCGGGCTGGTGGCCGCGACGGGTGATCGTGCGATCGTCGTGGCCACCATCGGCCCCGGATTCGCTTGGCCCCGATCTCAGGCCTCCGGATTCGTCCGACGCACCGCGCGGATTGTTCGCGTACAGATGCCGGACGAATCCCTGCGCCACGCATTCGTCCGGCCCAGCGCGCGGGTTTCTCCGGGGTAGCGCGGCCGGACGAATCAGTTAGCCGGAGGAATCCGGCAGGCGGTACGGCGAACGGCGGGCCCCTCCACATCGGGGGGACCCGCCGTTCGTGCGTGACTAAGGCAGCGTCGTGCGTGCGAGCCTGGCGCTGACCTACTGCGCGTCTTCTTCCACGGTGACGTAGTCACCGGCAACGACGACGTCAGCGGCCGAGTCGGTGGCCGAAGCAGCGGCCTCTTCGGCCTCCTGCTGTGCGGCCTCGAGCTCGGCCGGGTCGGCGTACGTGCCGTCAGGGAGAAGGGTGGCGAGCTCGACGACGTTGCCGGACTCGTCCTTGACATGGGCACTCTCGACGACGTGGGCGAGAGCCTTGCCCCGGCGTACCTCACCGACGATCTCGGGCAGATGGTTGTGCTCCATGGCGTGCTGGATGTATTGCTCCGGGCTGACGCCGGCCTGCTGGGCACGCCGCATGAGCTGCCCGGTGAGGTCGTCCTGGTCGACGCCCATCTGCTCGACGTCGGCGATCTCCTCGAGGACGAACTGCGCGGCCATCGACTCGCGGACGCGGGTGTCGAGCTGCTCGGCGAACTCCTCGGGCGTCTGGCCCTCGGACTCGAGGAACTGCTCCTCGGTCATGCCGGCGTAGGCGAGCTGCTCGGTGATGGTCTGGCGGCGGCTGGTCTTCTCGTCCTCGACCGCGCCGTCCGGGAGGGGCACCTCGACCATGGTGAGCAGCTTCTCGAGGACGACGTCGCGGGCCGAGGCGGCCTGCTCGAGACGCGCGGCGCGGGTGACCCGCTCGCGGACGTCTTCCCGGAGCTCCTCGACGGTGTCGAACTCCGACGCGCTCTGGGCGAACTCGTCGTCGAGCTCGGGGAGCTCCTGCTCCTTGACAGCCGTTAGCTTGACCGTGACGTCGACCTCCTGGTCGCGGTACTTGCCGCCGACCAGCGTGGTCTGGAAGGTCTTCTCGTCGCCGGCGGACATCCCTTCGAGCGCCTCGTCGAGGCCGTCGAGGAGGGTGCCGCTGCCGATCTGGTAGCTCATGCCGGCTGCCTGGGCCTCGGTGATCTCCTCGCCGTCCTTGGCGGCCGACAGGTCGATCGTGACGAAGTCGTCCTTGCCGGCGGCGCGCTCGACGGGGTTGAGCGAGCCGAACCGCTGACGGAGGGTGTCGAGCTGCTCGTCGACGTCACTGTCCTCGACGGACAGGTCGTCGACGGTGGCCTCGATGCCGTGGTACTCCGGGAGCTCGATCTTGGGCTTGACGTCGAGCTCGGCGGTGAACGTGAGGTCGGCGCCGTCCTCGATCTTGTCCATGTCGAGCTCAGGCTGGGACAGCGGAGTGATGTCGTTGTCCTCCAGCGCCTTCGTATAGAGCGTGGGGAGCACCTCGTTGACGGCCTCGATGAGCACGGTGTCGCGTCCGACGCGCTGGTCGATGATCATCGCCGGGACCTTGCCCTTGCGGAAGCCGGGCACGGTGATCTGCGAGGCGATCTTCTTGTACGCCGCATCGACGCTCGGTTTGAGCTCGTCGAAGGGCACCTCGACGCTCAGCTTGACCCTCGTGGGGTTCAGGGTCTCGACGGCGCTCTTCACAGGGTCTCTCTCCTACGTCAGTGGAATCTGTACGTCAGTCGCATCTGTCAGGCATCAGGTCCGAGGACGACCGAGGTGACCTGGTCGGGGCGACAGGACTCGAACCTGCGGTCTCCTGCTCCCAAAGCAGGCGCGCTAGCCACTACGCTACGCCCCGGTCGTTCAGCGCCCGAGTCTAGACGAGAGCGCCCCGAAACTCCCATTCGGCGACCTTGGTCGGCTACCGCTCGCGGGTCGGGATCCGGCGGCTGAGCCGGACCTCCTGGAGCGGCACGCCGGCCCCGAGCCAGGTGCTGGTGGCGCCGTCCTCATGCCAGCCGTGGGCGGCGTACCAGTCGCGGGCTCGGCTGTTGTCCCGGAGCACCCACAGGGCGGCCGTTGAGTGGCCGCGCCTAGCGAGCTCGCTGATGACGACGTCGAGGAGGGCTCTGCCAGCGCCTCTGCCCTGGTGGTCAGGGTGGGTGTAGATCGCGAAGAGCTCACCCCAGTCGGTGGTGTCCTCGGGCTTGGCGTCCTGCTGGGTGCGGTAGGGGCCGGCGACGGTGTACGACGCGACTGCGCCGTCGATCTCGGCGACGAGGGTGAACCGCTCGCTCGGCGGCTTCTCGATGTTGCCGGCCCATCTCTCGGTGATGCTGGCGAGGTCGAGGGTGTCGAGGTAGGTGTCCGGGACAATCCCGCCGTACGCCGACCGCCAGGCCGCGATGTTGACCTCGGCAAGGCGGGCCGCATCATCTGGGCGAGGGACTCTGATGCTTATCGAGTCCGCTCGTGATGCCCTGCCGCGAGACGCCGCCGAATCGGGCTGGTTGGCTCCGGGCGGGTGCGGCATGACACCATATTGCCGCGCGCTCCCCACCGTCGTCAGTGGCGGACTCGGCGCCGCGCGGGTGTAGCTCAATGGTAGAGCCCCAGCCTTCCAAGCTGGTCATGCCGGTTCGATCCCGGTCACCCGCTCCACAAAGCCGCAGGTGACGGGCCCGGGCTCGTCCGACGCAACAACTTCACCAAGACGTGGGATGCCGCTCGACGGGCCGCCGGGCGACCGGACCTCCACTTCCACGACCTTCGTCATCTGGCGCGACGAAGGGCAAGAGGTGTGACTCCTTCTTCGTCTACGAATCAGGCTGCCGAGCAGAACGTCGTGCGCGACGGTCCAAGACCATATGCGGCTTGGAGTTGCACAGCCTGCCGATCCGGCAAAGCGTGGCCGAGGTTGCCAGTCACGCCATTCCCGGCGGCTTGTCACGCAGGGCAGGGTCTGGGTGGTCGGCCAGTGCACGCTGCGCGTCAGCCTCGTCGATGAGTTGTTCGTCGAGGAGCCACTCGACCGCGCGACGCTTCGCGCGGCTGTCGCGGAAGGTCTGCCACACCGGCACCAGATCCGGATACTCCTCGTACAGCTCCGCGCGGAAGCGGCGAAAGGCGCCCTTGCCATCAATGGCTCGACCCAACCGCCGCACAGCGACGTCATCGTTGAGCCCAGCAACGAAGTCAGCCATGTCTGCGTACCAGATCGAAGAGGGAAGCGGGTCAATCGGCAGCAGATCCAACTCATCGAGGTCGGTCGGGTGCTGTCCATCGATCCCGGTATCAGCGGTCCAGAAAGCGATCTCCCCGGTCAGAGGGTCGATCAGCCATCGATGCTCATAGTTGGTCTGATCAGACAGCGCCGTCGCTATCTCCTGCAGGTCGATCTTGCTCAGGTCGAGCATCAAAGCAGCATACGACCTTCGCGGGCTCGCACCCGCGGATGACATTCGCTATCACCGGGGCGCCGGGTACGCAGCCTGGTGCCACCCCGGACGGGCGTTCGCGGGGATCCAGCCCGCCAGTGCCACACGGCCAGCTCGGACCCGCCACCTCGCATCGCTCCTTTGGGCCGCTCCGTGACGCGGCGGAAAGGCTCACGCGCGGCGGCGGCCGTGATCCCGAGTCGCCGGTGATGCCAGAACCTCGACTGTTCGGTCGCACGAGGTGATAATCGCTCTATGCCCGTGAGTGGCAACTTCGACCCTGCCGAGATTGAGTCGACGCTGAGAGACCTTGAGCGGTTGCTCGTGGACCCGAACAACGCGGTCCGCGTGCTGTACACGCAAGATGCGATCTTGATGAATGGTGGGCCGCCTGTGCGTGGGCACAAGGAACTCTTGGCCCGCGAGGACGTTCTGCCGCTTTATGACGCTGTCATCTGTCCGGAGTCGATTGTGGGTGAAGGCCGCTTAGCGTCGGTGTTCGGGCACTTCTCCTGCGCTATCCTGCCGGATCCCGCGGCTGAGAAAGTCGATGTCGCGTGTCATTTCATGCTGGTCCTCCGCAAAGAAGTCGATGGGGTCTGGAGAGTTGCCCGCGAGTGCCTCGTCGAGGATGCACCCCCGGAATAGGTGCTCGGCCCAAGATAGCGATGCAGTGCCCACCCGTGCCGATCGCACCAGAGCGTGGACTATGGCGCCGCCGTGAACGCTCATCAAGCAGGTCCGGGCGCTCGGTGCGACCTGCTGACTGCTGGCAGATAGCCGTGCCCGCAGCGCGGCATGACGCGCCAGCAGGGGACGTGCGAGGGTGCCTTCGGCGGGCTGCTACAGCTCGGCCGACACATCCCAGATCTGCCCGCTGGCATCGGTATCCAGATGCGCAACGAGAGATCGGGCTGCGTGCTCGGGGGTGAGTAGCTCACCGTCGTTATAGGCGTGGACCGCCCACTCGTGCACTTCTGGGTGCCGACGTTCGCGGGGTGGCCCCGAAGGTAGGCGAACATGTCGGTGTGCACCGATCCGGGGCGGAACACGTTGACGGTGACGCCGCTGTCGACCAGTTCAGCGGCCAAGTTCAGGGGGCGCGCTTCGAGCGCGGACTTACTGGTGACATAGGCGTTGGCGGGCGGCGCCGACCGGTGCCGGGGTCGACGCATTGTTGATCAGGATCTGTACGCTACCGACTGCTGGTCACTCGTCGTACAACCTCCGGGAGTCCGCTGAATTCCCCGAGGTCGGCTTGGACGACGAGGCCGGTCCCTCCGATCTCGCGTACGCGCTCGGAAGTCTCCTCCAGATCGTCACGAGACCGGGCCAAAAGAGCGACGGGGACGCCAGCGTGGGCCAGTTCCAGGGCCGTGGCACGACCGATGCCACGTCCTGCTCCGGTCACCAATGCGGTTCTTCCTTCGAGGGCGGACATGGGCCCTATAGTGGCCCGAAACCGTGAAGCAGGTATGACTTGACATCGCCTTTGCGTGCGGTTCGAACTGCGCCGCCACGCGGCGTATGACGTACCGCGCGGTCGATCGGATGGCGGCGTGTGAGTGTGCTGACCGTATGGCGGACAGCCCGGCCGCGGCTGTGAGCCTCACCTGTCAGGGAAGGTGACCAGAGGCGCGTCCATTGGGCCGGGATAGGTCCAGTGGACGCCCTGCGCGACCCGCTGGGTCAGGATTGCGACGGACGGTTCCGAGAGCGGTCTGTAGGGCAACTCGCGGAGCAGCCTTGTTGCTTCTCGGGTGGGAAACCAGCGAGCATCCTGGATCAATCCGTCAGGATCGTCGACGCTCAGGGTCGGATCGTCCACGTCGACGGTGAAGTTCCACGCCCGGCTGATCTTGTCAGGACCTGCGACCTCGGAAGTTCCATAGAGGACGAGGTCGGCGGCTATGACGACAAGTCCGGTCTCCTCGGCCAACTCTCGGCATGCACCCTCGAGAGGGGTCTCGTCGTCCTCAATCCTGCCGCTCGGGATGTTCCAGTGGGCCCCGCCCCAACGGGGGTACTCCTCGCGGACCAGTACAACGCGACCCTCGTGGGATGCGAGGACCCCGGCGTATCGCGGGTGGTGGCTCGTCGTCGGCACCGGATCATTCAACCTCAGCCCATGCATGCTGATCGGGAGACCCGCGTCCACTCGCGGCGCAATGGGGCACCTTTGCCCAGTGCGGTGCGGTCAAGGATGGGTGACCCAGGCGATCGTCGGATGCCTGCCCGCCCAGGTCCTGACGTCGGGCGGGAACATCGCATTGAAGCGGGCATCGCCTGGCCCGGTGTCGTCGGGTATCTCGTCGGCCTTAGGAGGGTCGCCCGTGGTGACAGCTATTTGCACGAGTGACATGGAAACCGGTGCGCCGGGCTCCCAGCGGCCGCGGCAGAAGCTCCAGGCGTAGATGCTCTTGACCTCATCGACGCGGGTAGCGCCGGCTGGCGAGACCCCGAATGCACGGGCCGTGCAGGGGATCTGCTCCACCAACGAATCTGCGTGGCCGGCCATCGTGTCCAGTGCGGCCCCGAAGCGGCCGTCCGGGAGGCGCTGCTGTGGCACGGAAGGGCTACTGCAGCCCACGAGGGCGACGCCGACCGCCGCCGTGACGACAGTAAGGCGTTTGGTCACGTCGGCGCGCCTTTCAGTTGCGGGGCATCCGATCGTATAGCGCCCACGGGCCGGCGCAGCCCAAACGCAGGGACCGCGCGTGGCGCCGCGTCAACCGCGTACCGGGTTGGGGACAACCTGACACCTGTCCGCCCCTGATTCGGCCCAACTTGTCCGCAGCCCGCGGTTTGAACGACGCGCGCGCATCGCGGACAGGCGTGACTCGGAACGCGGATGGGGGTCGTGTCAGGGTGGCGACCGCGTGGCGGGTGCGATCAGCTGAGCCATGCCGGGCAGGAATTCACACGGTCGCCTTACCAGGTAAGTCGTCGTCATACGCCACATGGAACGCTTCAAGGCGCTCATCGGCCGGATGGCAGCGGCGATAGGCTCCGAGCATGCGACGAGGGTGCTGTCCCAGTCGATCTCCGTTGCGATGCACCATGAATGTCGATCGGCCAGATGAGGTTCGCCGACTGGGGTCCGATCGAATCCATCCCCGGCCACTGCATGAAGGCACCCTTCGGCGCAGCGAAGAGCCGGTAAGAACGTCCACCCCAACCCGGCATGAGACTGGCCTGTCTACCTGCATTGTCCAAATGCCCCAGCCATCCCAGACGCTGTAGACCACGTCGCCGCCAGCCGGGCAGTGCTCCAGGGTGGCGGTCAGGGTGTCCGCAGGCGCCGAACCCTCCTCAGGGTCATCGGAGTCGCAGCCGGTCGTCGAAGTGGGGAGCGATACTTCCCCACTGCACAAGGGGATGGACCACTTTGCCGTCCGCGCGTGCCACGGCATCCCAGGGCGTCCATGACCGGCCGGGTGGAGAACTCGCACCACCTTCGCGAACCCGGTCGGCACCACCGACCCAACCCGTACACCGGTTCCGCCATGGTTCGACAAACGCCGGTTGAGCCAGTCGCCGAGAGCCCCGTCGCCGAGTCGACGCGGTTCATCCATAGCGCAAGGATGGACGTCTGAGAGAGCCGCCGCCACCCCAATCAGGGCAGAACAGGACGCCGATCCTAGAAGCGACCACGCCCACACACGCGGCGCATGATGCTAGGCCCGGCAGAGGTCCTCATGAACGGAGACGCTCATTCGCCTGTCCGGTCACCTCCGTTATCAGTTCGAAGTCCTTGTCGAGGTGGAGCACAGTCAGCCCTGCAAGTTCGGCGGTGGCCGCAATGAGCAGGTCCGGGATCGAAGGAGCGCGGTGATGCCCGCGGCTCGCCAGGAGCATTTGCACTTCGAGTGACCGATCTTCGATCGCGGGAGTCAGGTACTCAACCGGCATCATCGAGATCGGTGGAGTATCGAACGCCCAACGCGCCTCGGCGGCGGTCCGCGCCGAATAGCCGACCTCGAGTCGGGTCATGGTCGTGATCCTGACCAGCCCGCGTTCAATGCGGCTAGCCCAGTCCACGGCATCGCGACTGTTCCCCAGCCGCACCAACGCAGACTTGTCGACCAGCCAGTCGTTCACTGCCACGCGGCGTCCATCACGTCGTCGTCGGCCAGGTCGGCGAACCTGTCGGCGAACGCGCGAAGGTCATTGACGGAGACGGGCGCGCTCGCCGTAGCGGCGTCGGCCGCCAGCCGTCTGCGGATGTACTCGACGCGGGAGATCCCCAGTCGCGCCGCGTGCGCGTCGACCCCGGCCAGCACGCCGTCGGGAACATCGCGAATCAACACGTCTGCCATCTCGACACCTCCCTTCGATATCGCATGATATCACCACCTGCGGCGTCGTGAGGAGACGGCGACGAACCTTGCGTCATAGTGGGCGGTGTTGGGCGAAAGGACACTGCGGTCGGGAGATCCCCTGCCGTGCTAGACGCCTGCGACGTAGGCGGTGAGGAAGTGGACGCCGTGTCGGTCGAGGTTGCCGCGTGCTCGGTCGTAGTGTTCGGTGGTGCGTGGGTCGGCGTCGCGGGCCAGGAACTGGGCGTCGCGGAGCGGGACGCCGGCGTCGAGGGCGTCGGTGATGGCGGCATCGCGCAGTGAGTACGGGCTGATGTGACGAGGGATGGCTGCGGCTTTCGCGATCCGGGCGACCATCCGGTGGGCGTCACGCCTGTCGATGGGCTTGCCAGACAGCGGGCGCAGCACGAGTCGGCCGTCGGTTCGTCGCGCGTCGCCGTGCCCTACTGTTCACAGCGATTGGGCGGCCTCCACTGCCACCCAGAACAGTCTTTCTCGAGCCTCTTGCGCGGACATCCACCCGCGGTCGTCCCACGTGTGTCCGGCCAGCGAGTCGCTGGCCAGCAGCAGGTGACCGAACATCACGTTGCGAAACCTAGCGACGGCCATCAGCGCTGCTGCTTCCATTTCTACGACAACGCAACCCTCACCGACCCGGCGGTCCGCACGGCCGCGGGTCTCTCGATAGATCGCATCAGTGGTCCACGTTCGGCCCAGGACATGAGCGACACCCCCGCGCTGAAGCGATGCGACCATGGTTGCTACGGCGTGGGCGTCGGCGTCAATAGTCCGACTCGCAGGCACGTAATGGTGCGACGTGCCTTCATCACGTAGGGCGCTGTTGACAACTACGGCATGCCCCTTCACGAGGTCGGGAACCAACGCGCCGGAGCCTCCGCATGCGATGAGTCGCCGACAACCCATCGCTATGACCTCCTCCAGGAATGCGGCGGCCAACGGCGCTCCCACACCCGGTTGAAGAACCGCCACTCTGTGGCCGGAGACCTCGATGTCCCACACGGACGTCGACCCGGCCTCGTTCGACAGCACCGCCCTACGTCGGGCGCCTGGTCGGACCGCAACCGTCTCGGCAACGACATCTCCGAAGAAACACAAGACCCCGCACTCAGGGAGCTTGACGTCGGGAACGACCAGAGCGGGCTGGAGCAAACCTTCGGACTCGAAGTCACCTTCCAGCAGCGGCAAGTTCACCAGCCGATTATGTCCCAAGGCGCCCGACAGCCCGTTGGATCTGTCACGTCACACATCACCGGTTTCCGACTCGGCGAACACCCCGCGCTTTGCTGCCTACGGGTGTCCTGGGACCGTCATTCTGGGTGGACGGAGGCATACTCGCGGGCGTACTCCGCATCCGACAGGTCGCTCCCTGCCGCTACCTCGAGGTCCTGGGCCGTCGCGGAAGTGCATCCTGGGTCAGCGCTACCGGCAAGGTTCAGCTGGACTCAACGATACGGAAGACTTCGATCTCGATCCCTGACGCGACCTTCGAGGGGGCCACCAAGCGTGCGCGCGAGCTCGGGATCAGTCGCTCCGAGTTCTTCAGTACGGCAGCGCGCCGCTACCTCGACGAGCTGGCGCGCGAGTCGCTCACCAGCCAGATCGACCAGGCTCTTGACCTTCCCGGCTCTGACGACGACGCCTCGACGGCGGCCGTGTGGGCTGGCCGCCACCAGCTCAAGGACCAGGACTGGTGATTAGCGGGGCGCGATCCACTGGATCGACGTCGGCGTCGCCCGCAGCAGTAGAACGCCAAGCGCCGTCCGGTCCTGGTCGTCGAGGCAGACCCTTCGGCGAGAACCGCCTCAACACCACACTGGCCGTCGTCATCACCTTGAACACCACCAACGCACCGTTGCCCGGCAACTTCTTCCTGCCCGCCTCCCGGAATACCTCATGCATGAAGTCGACAGTGGACTCCGGCTCGTACTCAGTCTCTGACGTGCCGCGCTGGGTGAGCCCTGTCCATGCCTAGCTGAACTCGACCTCAGAGGGCAACGATGCAGTCTCCGCCGACGGCCACGCGGACGATTCCGGTTCCCCCACGATGCGAGGCGCGCCCCCGGATTCTCAGACTCCTACACGCACGCCGACCGCTCGGCTGCGGCCCGCTCGCCTCTGGTAGTGGAGTTGACTCCCTTGACGCTTGGGGCCCGTGCACTACGAAGTCCTACGGTCGGGCGCGTGGCATCGTCAGGGTGGACCTGATCGTCGAGCCCGGGCAAGTGATGGGTCCGGTAGGGGCGAATGGTGCCGGCACGACGACGTTGATGCGAATGCTGCTCGACTTCATCCGTCCAACCTCGAGGTCGTTGACGGTGTTCGGCCATGACAGCGTGCGCGACTCGGTTGAGGTGAGGCGGCTGGCAACTTACCTCCCATTGTTGCTCGTCGTGTTCGTGCCGATCTGGTATCTCGTCATGTACGCCATGGCGGGTCATGCGCCGCTGACGTTCAAGCTGTTCTCCACGGGTCGGCTCCTCCGCGTCGACGGCGGCGACCTGACGTTGATCACGGCAGGCCTGAACGCGCTGACCATCATCGTGGGTTTCGCCGTCTTCGACGCGGTGCGGGTGCTTGTCAAGAGCGACCTGAAGGGTCTCTCTCATCATCATGGGCGGCCTGATGGACACCTTCCTGCAGAACCCGCTCGGCAACCCACTCGCCAACAAACCGCTCCTGCAGTGGTTCCCGTCCTCCGGCCCGACGCAGTTCGCAGTCGGAGGCTCGTTCGGACACACCGCGCTGTGGGGCACCTTGCCATCGGCCTGCTCTGGGCGGTCGGGCTGGCCGGTTGCGGGCTGGTCATCTTCCGCAACCGCACCCGCAGTCGCAGCCATCAGCCCCGCTGAGACGCTTCGTCAACCGACCTGATCTGACAATGCGTAGCGAACAGCGGCCGCGACCTGCGCAGTGGACCAGGTGGCGGCGGTTGCCTTGGCGTGCAGGTTGCGCAGCCCCTGGCCGGTGAGGAAGCCGTTCAGCTTGCCGGGCGGCGCCTGGCCATGGGTGTACGGGGTGCCGTCGTCCTCCCAGACGGCGTGGCCATCGGGTCCGAGCACCCAGACGATGTCTTGGTGGGTGACGTCGTACGTCAGTGGCTTGCCGGTCATCCAGTCCCGCGGCGCGGGCGTGCCGGCCTCGGGCACCTTCTGGTAGGACACGCCGAAGAACGCCCACAGGGCATTGAGGTCCTTTGCGGGGCCGGTCACGAAGCGCCAGTTCGGCTGGGCGCCGTAGATCTTCTGGTACGCCGCCAACCGACGCCGCGTGTCGCGTTGCGGGTCGACCGTCACCTCGAGGATCTCGACTCGGTCAGTCAGCCCAGACTGTCGAAGGCTCGTGTCGAGCTGACTCATGTCGACGCTGGTAAGCGGGCAGATCTCCTGGCACAACGTGAGAAAGTCAACCAGGACGACAACCTTTCCCCGCAGCGACGCCAGCGTGACCCGCCGACCGTTCTGGTCGACCAACGGAAGGGATCCGACGCTTGCCGGCACGGTTCGGTCAAGCACCGAGCCCACCGTCGGTGTGGCGTTTCCCCGGGTCGCCGCGCCGCCACCGGGCGAGCTTGAGCAGGCCGCAAGCACCGCACACAGAACGATCGCCGCCGTCAGACGGCGCAGCCGGGATGGCCGCGCCGGAATACTGCACCGCACGGAAAAGGAGCCTTTCGTCGTTCGAGAACACTAGCCGGTGCCCGCCCGACCGGGCCTCGCCAGCCTACCTAGCGCCCCGGCCCAGTCTGCACGAGGTGCTCCGCCCCGGCGGACCGGCGAGTCTCTGGCTGCGACGACGAACCCGCGCCAGCGACCGCAGCGACGGACGGCGCCGTCAGCGCCGTGAGGATGTCGCAGTGCCGGATCCAACCCACGAGCTGGCCGTCCGGCGAGGCGACCGGCACGGCGTCGGCGCCGCGGTCGAGCTGACGCAGTGCCGCCCCGACGGTGTCGTCGTCGTGGACAGGGGTCGTGCCGGCCGTGAGGGCGACGATGTCGGTGTCCTCGTCGGCGGCCAGCGCATCCATCAGGTCGTGCGCCCGGACGGTGCCCAGGTAGCGCCCCTCGGCGTCGACTACCGGCAGCGAGCTGTCGGCTGCGGAGGCGAAGCGGGACGCCACCGCCCGCAGCGGCGCGTCGGCTCGGACCGGTTCCGGCGGCGCCACCATGAACTCGACGACCGGGCGGCGGCGAAGCACCGAGTCGGCGGGCTCGTCGATGTCGATGCCGCGCCGCAGCAGCTTTCGGGTGTAGACGGTGTCATGCGACACCAGCTGGCTCATCCCGGTGGCAAGAACGATGGCCAGCATCAGCGGCAGGATGATGCTGTACTCACCCGTCAGCTCGAACATGATGACGACGGCTGTGATCGGTGCGCGGGCGGCGCCGGCGAACAGCGCCCCCATCCCGACCAGCGAGTACGCCCCGACCGACCCTCCGGCGGTCGGCGATATGGCGTGGACCACGTCGCCGAAGATCGCGCCCGCCATCGCCCCGCAGAACAGGCTGGGCGCGAAGACGCCGCCGGATCCGCCGATGCCGATGGTGAGGCTGCAGGCGAGCATCTTGCCGGCGAGCAGCACCACCAGGAACGCCAAGCCGTAGCCGCCACCGACAGCGCGACCGAGAACCGGATACCCGACGCCGTACATCTGCGGCAGGACCAGCAGGACGCCGCCGAGCAGGATCCCGCCTACAGCGGGCCGAAGCCACTCGGGGCCCCGCCACGCCCAGTCGCACATGTCCTCGACGCCGTACAGGATCCGGGAGAACCCGACCCCGACCAGTCCGGCCAGCACCCCCAGAACCGCGAACAGGGGGTACTGTACGAGGTGCTCAACCCGGAAATGGGGCAGCGCCAGGAACGGAGCGTCGCCGAGGATTGCGCGGCCGATCACGCTGGCTGTGACCGACGAGAGCACCACCATTCCGAACGACTCCGCCGACCACTGTCGAAGGATCAGCTCCATCGCGAAGAACACACCCGCTAGCGGGGCGTTGAAAGTCGCGGCGATCCCGCCAGCGGCTCCACACGCCACCAGCAGCCGGATCCGGCGCTCGTCCAGACGTGCAACCTGACCAAGCGTCGATCCCAACGCCGAGCCGATCTGCACGATCGGCCCCTCGCGGCCGACCGAACCGCCGCCGCCGATGCAAAGCCCGGACGCTACCGCTTTGACGACGGCGACCTGCGGCCTGATCCGGCCGCCCTGGCGTGCGACGGCCACCATCACCTCGGGGACCCCGTGGCCGCGTGCCTCGCGGGCGAACCGGTAGACCAAGGGCCCGTAGAGCAACCCGGCAACGACCGGCGCGATCACGATGAACCACCTGCCCAGGCCCGGCAGAGTGGGGTTGGCGGCGTGACCGACGTCAGAATAGTCGGAGAAGCCAGTAAACAGGCGGGTGAGGCCCTCGATCAGATATCGGAACACGACCGCTCCGAATCCGGCGCCGACCCCGATAACAAGTGCCAGCACGAGCAGCCCGAACCGGTCCGTCCGCACCGCGGTCATCGACCAGCGCGTTTTTCGCATAGATACTATTATTGCATACTGCAACGTTTGTAGTAGTGCCATGGTTGGCTCCGTCAACAGGAAGGCGACATGAACATGGACCCTCACGTCAACGACCATGGCGGTGGCGGTTGCCGGCCGGCCGCTGGCGTGGGCAGCGACGCTTCAGTTGAGGCGGTGGTGGACGCGATGCTGGCGGCCTCGCGGGCGCTTGTGGCGCTGTCGGCTCGTTCCATCGCCAGCAGTGGAGGGGTCACCCTTCCGCAGTTTCGGATGCTGGTCGTCCTCGAGTCCGCATCCACCAACCTGACCGGGCTCGCCGACGCGCTCGACGTGGCCCCGTCCACCGCCATGCGGATGGTCGATCGGATGGTCGCCGCCAAACTGGTCGCGCGGACCGTGCGCCCGGAGAACCGGCGCGAGACCCACCTCTCGCTGACAGCGAAGGGTCGCCGTACCCTTCGAACGGTAATGGCCCGACGGCGACGTGACCTGTCTGCGATTATCACCGAGATCCCCATTGACCAACGGGCAGGCGTTGCCCGGGCGATGGAGATGCTGTCGGCGGCGGCCGAGGAGATCTGGCCAGGTGCCTCGGCGGCCGTTCCGTGATCCCACGCCGATGATGACGACGGACCATCGGCGCGGCCGGCTCACCAAGGCGTTGCTTCGCGCACCCGTGCGGCTGTATGACATCCACGCCGGGTGGCTGTTCGGCCACCGGTTCCTTCGGCTCACACATTGCGGGCGACGGTCGGGGCGGCGCTACCAGACGATGCTGGAGGTGATCGGCCAGGACCGGGCGCGCCGAGAGGTGTATGTGATGGCCGGATTCGGCCGCTCCGCCGACTGGTATCGCAACCTGCACGCGAACTCCGTTGCAGAGGTCGCGATCGGCCAGCGACACTTCCGCGCCATCTGGCGCGAGCTCGACGACGCGGAGGCGGCCGATGTCCTCGCCGATTACGAGCGCCGCAACGCCTTACTCGCTCCCATCGTGCGCGTGGTGCTCAGCCGACTCGCCGGGTGGCCGTACGACGGATCCGCGGACGCGCGACGGCGGCTGGTGTCACAGCTGCCGGTGATCGCGCTCGCCCTCCGGACGTGAACGCGCCTCGATCTTGTACGTGTGTAGACGATGTCATTCCAGCCCTTGCCCCCATCTCCGATGTCGACCGGCATCGACCAGTCCGAACCCCCACCTCCGTTGAGGTAGATGAAGGAGCCGGACGCGACCGACGACATGGCCAGGTTGCCGCTGGCTGACGCGGCGAGTTGGCTCTGGATGCCGTACGGCCCGGCCTGGCCGGCGTACTGCGTGGTCTTGCCCGTCTCGGTCGACCGGTAGACGGTCTTGATCGCCCTGCTCATGCCGGGATCACCGATGCACAACTCGTCGACGTCGCGTGCGGACGTCGCCACCACCTGGTACAGCGCTAGATCCTGCGTGTGGTCGCACGGTGACGGGCGAGCGGCGAAGTGCCTGCCGTCCGTGCTGACGTAGAGCTTGTCCTGACCGCCTCCGGTGAACAGCGTGTCGCCGACGACGCAGACCGTCTTGCCCCGGGCATTGACGCTGGCCGCGGTGTTGCGTGGCAGGTCGACGTCGATCTGCTGCCAGGCATCGCTGTGGCACCGGCTCCGCCAGAACGCCAACGGCTGATCGCAGAGACCATGTCCGTACTTGCACGAAGACACCACCGCGTAGGCTCCCGCCTTGCTGGCATCGAGGGCGAGGACGTAGCACGGCGCGCGTTCGGCCAGCTCATCGACTGGGCCGTGAAGTTCTTAGGCACTCCCGGGCCAAAGAGGGCTGGCCCCTTCTCAGGTTGTGGTATCGGTGTGGTGCCAGTGGCAGTCACGGGAAGTGCGATCCCCACCGCCATCGCGCTGATCGCGAGCCCCGTTACCAACCGGCTACCGGCCATTCGATCGACACTCGTCCTGGCCAGTATCGCTCTCGGTGTCGAACACGAACCAATGACGGACTCCGTGTGGAGTCGCCTGTCGTCCCCAGTCGGATGCGAGCCGCTCGAACAGCTCAACGGATGCGCGGGGCATCGTGGGGAGCCGTCGACTGACCGGACCAACGCGGACGCCTCGAAACTCGACGTTGACCCGAGCGTGATCCAGGTTGTCCCAGGTGAGCTCCATCACGGCCGATCGCGGAGTGAGGCGCAGTCCATCCGCGACCAGCTCGCCGGCGAGCAGGGTCATGTCCTCGCTGACCGAGTCATTCAACGCCCGGTCGCGGCACCAATCGCGGGTCAGCTGCCGGGCCCTCGAGGGGGCGACGTCCCCGCAAGCAAGACGAGCACGGGTCACCGCATTTCCCCCAAAGGTTCGCGATGTGCACGACCGAACCGCTTTGTCGACCGGAGACCGTTCAAATCCCCCCTTGCCTCATCCTGCTCTGAACGCGTTTGAAGCTGGCGCGACTCGATGTCGAAGGCGTCCATGAGGCCTGTCCGCCGTAGCTGTTCGAGACTGTGGCGACTCGGTTCACGGACGACGACGCCGACCCGCCGCGCACGACAGCGTCTCTTCACCCACAGCAGGGCCGCGAGAGTCGTCGAGGACATGCGGTCGAGGCCCGACACATCGACGACCAGTGTGGACTGCCCTCCGGCCAGGAGGCGGCCGAGTCTCCACCGGAGGTCGGTGATTCCTTGGCGCAGGCAGTCGTCATCCAACGACATCACCACCTGTGTCGTGTCTTCGTCAACGAGCGGAGAAAACCGGCGGGGTGGAGAAGCCCTGTGCGGCACTGTTCGTGGACGTACGCGATGGCGAATCATGCGTTCGAGTCTGCCATCTTAGTCTTGCGATCACGGGCGCGAACGGTTTGCAGTCTCATGACAGTTGCCTGCACCGAACTCCAAGTCGACTCACCTCCTTCGACGATGGCACGATGGAAACCGTGCCGACGCGATTGCTTCTTCTCGAGGACGACGATGGGCTGCGCACCTCACTTCGACTTGCCCTGGAGGACGAGGCGTACGTCGTCGCAGAGCACGTGGACGCCGAGAGCGCACTACGCACGGTCGAGGCCTCACGGGTGGACGTCATGCTCGTTGATCTCATGCTCGGCGGTATCGACGGCTTCACGTTCATTCAGCGCGCGCGTCCGGTGTCGGATGCGCCCATCGTCGTGATCAGTGCTCGAGATGCGACCCATGACATCGTCGCGGCCCTGGAGGCGGGAGCCGACGACTACGTGACGAAACCGTTCGTGGTCGAGGAGATCAAGGCTCGGCTGCGAGCGATGCTTCGGCGCCCGCCGATCGGGGGGGCGCAAGAGACCAGGGACGGCGCAGTCGTACTCGACAGTCACGCGGGACCGCTGAGCTTCGACATCCCCGCAGGCACTTTGCGGCGCGGCCTGGACGAGATCCACCTCACCAGTACCGAGTTCCACCTCCTTCGAGTCCTGACCGAGAACGCCGGCAAGGTGCTGAGCCGCGACGCACTGCTCCGGCATGTGTGGGATCAAGGCTTCTTCGGCGATGAACGCATCGTGGACGTACACGTCCGGCGACTGCGCACCAAGGTGGAGGGAGACCCCGGGAGCCCAACGATTATCGTCACAGTCCGGGGCCTCGGCTACCGCCTTGACGCTAGGTGATGAGACCCCTCGGCCAGCGCTCGGCGGTCACCCTCGCATTCGCCGTGGGCGCCTTGGTGCTATCGGTGAGCCTGGCACTGGCCACCTACTTCTCCGCCCGGCACTACCTCCTCCAGCAACGCGAGCAGACCGCGCTCCGGCAGGCCTTCGCCGACGCGTCCATCGTCCGCGACGGGTTGCTGACGTCCGGTACCCAGGTCAGCGACGTACTCGGCGACATTTCGCCCCCACCAGGAACCGTGCTGTTCCTGCGTCGCAACGGCGAGTGGTACTCCTCATCGCTCGATGTACGCACTTCGGACATACCGTCGGTCATTCGTGAACAGGCAGATGCCGGCTTGCCGGCGATCGGCTGGACCGGCGCCACGGATCCAGGCGCGGTGGTCCTCGGCGTCCCGTTGCCGGCCGTCGACGCTCAGTTCTACGAGGTGGCCGTAGCTCGTGAGCTCGACCGCACCCTCAGCACTCTGCGCATCGCACTCGTCGTGTGCGCCGCCTTGACCACGGTCGCGGGTGGGGTGCTAGGTCGAGCGGCCTCGCGACGTGTGCTGACACCACTCGGTCACGTGACAACGGCCGCAGCACGGATATCGGCTGGTGAGATGCATACCCGGCTCGCTCGGACGTCCGACCCGGATCTGGCCCCGCTGGTCGGCGCGTTCAACAATATGGTCGATGCGCTAGAGGAGAGGGTCGAACGCGATGCGCGGTTCGCAGCCGACGTGAGCCACGAGCTTCGAACTCCCATGACAACACTCATCACCAGCGTCAGCGTCTTGGAGAACTCGCCTGATCTCTCCGAACGATCTAAGCATGCCGTAGGCCTGATGGCGACAGAACTCGAGCGCTTTCGCCGGTCACTCGACGATCTCCTCACCCTCGGTCGCCTCGACTCAGGTGTGCTGGAGACCCAACTGTCGCGCGTCGGCATCGCCAGGCTCATCAGGCAGACACTCGAGGCGACCGGACGTCCGGCTGGGCTGCTGATCGAGGAATCTCCCCTCGACGACCCCCAGGTCCACGTCGACAGACAACAGATCTCGCGTGCCTTGGTTAACCTCATGGACAACGCAGACTCCCATGGTGGTGGCGTCAGCAGAATTCGGGTCACACGACACGACGGCGTCGTTGATATCAGCGTCGAGGACGATGGACCCGGGGTCGATCCCGCCGACCACGAGCGGATCTTCGAGCGCTTCGCCCGCGCCGGTCACCGCCGGGCAGGAACGGGAACCGGACTCGGCCTGAGCATCGTCGCGCAGACGATGGCCCTTCACGGTGGCAGCGTCTGGTGCCGTGACAACGACGGCCGAGGTGCACGCTTCGTTGCCCGGCTCCCGACCACAACCGAGGACGAGTCATGAGGCGCTGGCCCACTTCACCCGCAGCCGCTATGGCGTGTCTCTGCGTCGCGGGAATCCTGGCAGCGAGCCTGTCTGGATGCGGCCTACCCCGGGACGAGTCAGCTCGATCGATAGACCGGAACGAGGTGCCTTACAACTTGCTGGGCAAGGTTGAGGACTCTCCCGGCCGTAGCACCCCGGAAGACGCGTCGACGAGCCAGCCGACGCTCTACTGGGTCGAGCATGAGAAGAACTTGGTCGCGGTAGCGCCCTCAGTGCCCGTGAAGGGCACCCGGTACGCACAGGTGCAGCAGCTGCTGAGAGAATTGTCCGGCGGGCCTCCGGTCGGCGAGCGGACGAGCGGATTGAGTACGAACCTGTCGCCAGGGACCAACATTGAAGTCACCGAACTCAGCGGTTCCACTGTCGTCCTCGATGTTGGTACCGGATCCCAACCGCCGAGTGCCGACCGCCTGCCGCTCGCAATCGGACAGGTCGTGCTGACCGCCACCTCGATCGCGGCCGTCGATCAGGTGGTCTTCACACGGGACGGGGAGCCGCTCCAAGCTCCGCTCCCCGGGGGAGCCCTGACATCACAGTCAGTGACCGCAGCCGACTACTCCGCCCTTGTTCACAAGCATAAACCGTGATGTTACAGGTAGTTTGCGGTTGCACGCGCGGCTCACGTTGCTCCACCGAACCGGCGTGTGTGACCGCCAACTTCTGACTGTTCTACCCTCAGCCTGTGTGGGGCCTCAGGGGCCACAATTGGCACCGTCGACTTCGCACCAATGGGAGCACCGCTACGCGTCGTCGACGAGCTCAACCGGGTCGCCGCCGTCCAGCCGCTTGGTGAGACCAGGCGGCATGGTCCCATGCCATGGCACACGACAGGATTTCGACGAGGGTCACGCGGGCAGGGCTGCGGGAGTTTCCACGGCGAGCGCACCAGGCTAGATGACGATTCCGCCTCACCCATGGCTGGAGAGCGGAAGCGAGCCGTGTCGGGCAAGCGCGTATGACGGCGAAACAAAGGCAGCACAGGCCATCGGAAGGCTGAGGTACATGGAGATCACTAGCGTCAACGTCATCTTCGCAATCGCCATCTTGATTGTCGCCGCGATCGAGGCGCCGCACGCGGCTTCGGGGACGGGTCATGGTGCCTGGGATCGGCTGCTGCGGGTGGATACGCTCCTGGAGTGCCTGCGACGGCGGTTACGAGTACATGCCCGGTCGGGTGTGGGGTGCGGTCGCGATCGGGTGTCTGGGGATCATGGGCTGTGGGATCTTCGCGGTCCTCGGCCTCTCGGTTCAGATCACCGCGGGGTGCGGCGCCACTCGCGTTTCTGTTTTGCCGGAGTGGTGGCGTTGCTGACGACCAGGTGTTACGCGCGACTTTCGACGTCGTACCCGAGTCGCGGTGGCACCGTGACCTTCGTGAATCGGGCGTTCGGCACGGGGCTGTTCTGGAGCCGGCGCAGTGGAGCACACGGGTTTTTCTTAGGGCGCCCCAGCAGGCTCCTGAAGGTGAACCCGGGTCACCTCCTGACCAGGCACGGTGGGCTGGCCAGACGTTGTGCTGTCTCCAGAAGGGCTGCATGTACGAAGGCCTGCGGCAGATTCCCCCTTAGCTGGCGCTGCCGGACGTCGTACTCCTCGGCAAGTAAACCGGGCGGTCCGGCGGCGGCGCGGGTACGCTCGAACCACCGGAACGCTTCGGTGAGGTTGCCTTGATGCCAGTGCGCCAACGCCATGGTGAAGCCGCACAGCAGGAAGGCGCCCTCCGCGTCTCCGAGGGGCTGGTCGTCGGCGTGGAAACGGTATATGTAGCCGTCCTGGGTCAGGTCGCGTCCAACCGCATCGAGGGTGGCGAGCGTGCGCGGGTCGTCGCCGGGCAGTGCCCCGTGTACCGGAGGCAGGAGCAACGATGCGTCTGTTCCGGCTTGCCCTGGTTGCCGTAACCAGGCTCCCGAGGGGTCCAGGCACAGTTGGGAGGTGCGGGCGAGGATCGAGTCGGCCAGGCTCGACAGCCGGGCCCCCTCGTGCGACGGCAGGTGGGCGGCCATCGAGCGCAGTCCCGCGACGCAGGCAAGCCTCGACTGTGTCCACCAGGCGTCGTGGAGCTCCCAGATGCCTGCCTCCGGCTCGTTCCACTTGGTCTCGATCACGCCGACTGCAATCTGAACTGCCCGGTGGCCGTCGCTGTCGAGGTGGTCGTGCCCGGCAGCAGCGGCGAACAGCGTGAGCATGTCACCGAGCGCGTCGAGTTGGAACTGTCCGTTGACCCAGTTCCCGACGACGTCGCGGCCCCCGGGATATCCGGGCAGTGGGAGTGTCACCTGGGACGGCAGCGGCCGACCGTCGACCCGGTAGGCAGGGGCGATCGTGCCTTCATATTCCATCAGTCGGGCAGATGTGAATGCGACCGCGTCATCAAGCAGCGGAAGAGGTTCGTCCACGGCAGCCGCGATGCCCGCATAGGATTGGTCACGAAGCCAGGCGTAGCGGTAGTCGTAGTTGCGGCCGGCCTGGGCGCGTTCGGGAAGGCCGAGAGTGGCGGCTGCCACCATCCCGCCGTTGGGCCTGGTGAGCCCCCTCATCACTGCGTAGGCGTGCCTGGCGTCGCGTGGTGCGACCGAGCTTTCGAAGGTCGGCACGGCTTCGTGCCAGGCGTGTTCGGTCTCGCTCCAGCAGACATCGGGCTCCGGCAGTTCCAGAGGCAGATCCGCCGGGGTGATCTCCAGGGTCAAGTCGTGGTGTGCTCCGGCAGGAACGACGATGTCGAGGGAGAGCCGGCCGTCGCCCGCGCGGTGGACATCGGCGACGCCACCCCAGCGGATGTGCAGGTTGCCGGACTGAGCGGTGACGCTGTCTCGATGGCGGCGCAGCCCACTCATGGCATGCGCGCCGAATCCGGCGCGCAGATCCAGCATGACGCTGACCTTGGTGTCTTCGGCTCCGGCTTCGATCCGACGGAGCAGGACAAGTTGCTCGGAATGGCCCGGGTAGGCAAGCGCGTCACGGCATACGATCGTCGTGTTGGATGTGATCCATCTGTTGCGCCAGATCAGCGTCCCCGCTTCGTAGTATCCCCCCCACACGCAGGGTTCGGTGGGGGTGACCGCGTAGACGCCAGGGCCGCCGACGAGACCGGAGAGCACCGCGTCGGAGTCCCATCTGGGTGCGCACAACCAGGCGATGTCGCCGCGGGGACCGCACAGCGCGCCGCGTTCTCCATCGGCAAGCAGGGCGTACTCACGCAGCACGTGAGGCGGGAAGTCCTCCCAAGCTCGACGGGTCATGCTGCCCGGAACGCCGTTGCGGCGTCAGCTCGGAACG
This sequence comes from uncultured Actinomycetota bacterium, assembly GCA_963820035.1. Classification (GTDB taxonomy): domain Bacteria; phylum Actinomycetota; class Actinomycetes; order Propionibacteriales; family Nocardioidaceae; genus JAWWPG01. Next base: position 238,855 of record CAWFYK010000004.1, read on the forward strand.
TCAGACCGCGGCCGGCCCGGTCGGCAGCGGGCGTGACCACTCCTCCCGCTGGGTCGAGGGCGCCGTCGAAGAGCATCTGCTCGATTTGGACATGATCGTGGAACCACTCGACGTGGCGGAGGTTGGGAGTCGCCGCGGCGACTCGAGCGTGCACGTCGGGTGCGCCGTGTGCTGACACGTCGAGCTGTCGCTGCGGCGCGCTCGGCTGCCCCTCAGGCATCGGTCGACCGTCGCCCGGTGAGCTTGGCGCAACCGACCGCCTCGAACTCCGCCATCTCCTCATGTCGAGCCTGGACAAACGCCGGATGGTTGTCGGCGGCCCCAGACAGCCAACAGACCGTTGATCCCGTCACCTGCATAGCCAATAGACCTTGTCAACGTCCCGCGCCCTGAGCCGTTCCATCAAGAAATCAGCTACGGTGCCCGTCATACCAGTCCTCTCATTCGTGATGAACGCCATCTGCAAAACCAAGGACCGCCAGTCCGGCCGCGAGCACGCCAGCGGCAGTGGCGGTCTTGCGGTAGCGCGTCGAGCCGATCGCCAAGGCGCACATGCTGGCGGTGTGTACGACGTCGACCCCGGTCACAACACGACGAACGATCGGCAGCGGATAGCCCGTCAACAGCACGGCCTCCGCCAGATGACGGACGCCCAGCACCCATATCCCCGCCTCGGTCATGTCAGAGCCGTTGGTTGAGTCCACGAGAGCCCCGATCCGCTTCGGCTGCGAAACCAACACCGCCCCGAGCACGCCTCGCGCACATGCGTTGAGACCAAGACGTTGCGGCCCGGACCGCCGGCTCACCGGCGCCGCCCGAGTCCTGCCACGACCGCACCGAGCATGGCGGCCGCGATGCCACCGACGAGTCCATGATGCTGGGAAAGCCACACCTGACCGCTTCGATGCTTCGCCCTGCCGTCGAAGATCCCACGCGTCCCGTAGTCCTTGCCTGGAATGCCATCGGCTGGCTCCCACAGGTTGCTCGGCTGGTCTGCGGGCTTCGCGTCACTCGTCTGCTGCGAGCTGAAGCCGGTCTTAGCCAGATAGCGGTCCAGCAAACCCGGCGCTACCGCATTGGCGATCAAAGTGCCGGCAGTGCTCCCACCCACCCAGTACTCCCGCCGCCGCGCGTGCGCTGCGGCGTGTAGGACGGCGCCGGCAGCGACCTCCGGCTCGTAGATCGGGGGGACCGGCTGCGCCTGGCGCGGCATCCGGGACAGTACCCACGAGAACTGCGGCGTGTTGACCGCAGGCATCTGGACCATGGTCACACGCACGCGGCTCTTTTCGTGTAGCAGCTCACAGCGCAGCGACTCATGAAAACCCTGGATGGCGTGCTTGGCGCCACAATAGGCACTCTGGAGCGGGATCCCTCGGTAGGCCAATGCGGAGCCAACCTGCACGATCGTCCCCCGGTCACGCGCCTTCATCCGCCTCAGGGCAGCCATCGTCCCGAACACGTATCCCAAGTAGCTCACCTCGGTCACCCGACGGTACTCATCCGCGGTGATCTCCTCGAAGGGCGCGAAAACCGAGGTGAACCCCACATTTACCCACACATCGATCGGTCCCAGCGTGCTCTCCACCAGGCTCGCGGCGTCCTCCAGGGCTTCACTGTCACTCACGTCGACTCTGACCACCAACGGCTCCCCGCCAACGGCCGCGACATCCTGCGCGGCACCTTCAAGGCCCCGCTCCCCCCGGGCCAACAGACCGACAGCTGCCCCCTGTCTTCCGAACGCCTTGGCAACCGCCCGCCCGATCCCGCCGCTCGCTCCAGTGACTACCACAACCTGCCGCCCACCATGCCTCGCCATGCAATCGTGCCTCCTTCGGGGTGCTCAAACTTGGATGCCTGCAGAGGTTCCCAATCAGGGCATCGGCGAGCGAACCCGGCTAGTCAATCATTGATAAATCTCAATGATTGACTATACGCTGGTGTCATGAACCTGCAACCGGACGGCGAAAGCGCCAGCGATGGGGGGCTGACGGAGTCGGTGGAGGCGGCGATGGCCGCGGCGGGAGCATTCGTAGCGATCGTCATTGCGGCCGGGGAACGCCTCGACGTACCGCTCACCACCCGGCAACTCCGATGCCTCTTGATCATCGCCCGCCGCGGACCTCTGAATCTGGTAGCGCTGGCGGACTTGATGCGAATCCACCCCTCCAGCGCCACCCGCCTCTGCGACGGTCTGGTCGAGGCCAAGTTGATACGCCGCGGACAGGCCGAACGCGACCGGCGCAACCTCGAGCTGACCGCGACCCCTCGCGGCCAGCGGATCATCGATCGCTTGGTGGCGGAGCGGCGACGAGCGCTGAGCAGCGTGATCGAGGCCATGCCCCCAGGCGAGCGGCCGTTATTGGCGACCGCGCTCAGATCGTTCGCGGTCGCCAGCGGCGAGATCGACTCCGCCGGCGTCTGGCCAGTCGAACCCTCGATCGGCCACCTCAAGACAACGAACAAGCTCGAACGCTCGTCCGCTCGGAAAGGACTGTCATGACTCGGAGCAAGATTCTCATTATTGGCATGCTGATCCTCCTGACCTTTGCTCTTGGGCTCGGGTTCATCATCGAGGTTAGGTATGAAGGCGCGTCTCGGCTGCCCTGGATGCCCCTCGGAATAGCCCTTGCCGTGACTGCCGGCGTCGCCTCGGTGATCGCATCGGTAGCCAGGGCTAAGCGCATCGAGGATGAGGAAGCCGGGTCACCACAGCGCAGACGGGCTGCGGGAAGCTCCTGATAGACCCCTGGCCTTGCCCACGTCCGCGACGGGAGGGCATGGTGGCCGAGCAGAACCAGTCTCGGCGTGACTCGACCTCAATGACGACCCCCTTTACGGCCACCCGAAAGTGCGAACGGTTGGTGCTGCCGCACGGGAGGTCACGGCGTCACATCGGCGGCGATCACGGTGTCGAAGGATTGTCGGTGTGAATCGTAGCTGGCGAGGAGGCGGACAGTGGCCATGGACGGCCGGGACCGGCTCGAGGCGAATTTTGAGGAGCACCGCCCGCAGTTGCGGGCGATCGCCTTCCGCATGCTCGGGTCGGCTGCCGATGCTGACGACGCCGTCCAGGACGCCTGGCTGCGGGTGAGCCGCGCCGACATCGACGGGGTCGAGAACATGGCTGCCTGGCTCACCACGGTCGTCGCGCGGGTGTGTCTGAACCTCCTGCGCGCGCGCAAGCAACGGCGCGAGGAGCCTTTCGTCCTGGTGCCCGAGCCGGTGATCAGCGAGGAATCGGGCACGGACCCGGAGCAGGCCCTCCTGCTTGCCGACAGCGTGGGTCTCGCCCTGCTAGTCGTGCTCGACTCGCTCGGCCCTGCCGAGCGGCTGGCGTTCGTGCTGCACGACATGTTCGGCGTCTCCTTCGATCAGATCGCCCCGATCATCGACCGGACGCCGGTAGCCGCGCGCAAGCTCGCTAGCCGCGCGCGGCAACGAGTCCGAGGCGAAGCGCCGCAGCCCGACCCGGACCTGGCCCGCCAGCGTGAGGTCGTCGATGCATTCTTCGCCGCCTCCCGGCAAGGCGACTTCGAGGCGCTTGTTGCAGTGCTGCATCCTGACGTGGTTCTGCGCTCCGACGGCGGCAGAGCCCGACCACAGCTGAACATGCTGGTACGGGGCAGCGACCACGTTGCCCGGCAGGCACTGGTTTCGGGTCGGCTGGCGCCTTTCGTGCGACGCGTCCTCGTCAACGGCACCCCCGGCGCCTTAGTGGTTCCGCACGGGACGCTGCAGTTCGTGATGGCGTTCACGGTTACCGACGGTCGAATCGTGGCCATCGACGTACTCGGCGACCCCAAGCGACTCGCCCGACTGGACTTGAGTGCGTTGGACGAATGATCGGGCGCGGTCACATCCTGTGTCACTGCCGTGTCGACACGGTATGAACATGCCAACGTCCGTCATTGTCACCGCAGTCGCCGGCTGGGTCGGCTTCTCGGCGTACGCCGTCCTCACCCACCAGTCCTGGGTGGTCGACAACCTGGCCGAATACGGCGTGCCGCGCCGGTGGTGGGCCTGGCTGGGCATCGCGAAGGCGCTGGGCACGGCCGGGCTGATCGCCGGGATCTGGCTTCCCACGTTAGGCCTGGCCGCCGCGGTCGGCCTCGCCCTCTACTTCGTCGGCGCCGTGCTCACAGTCCTGCATGCCCGAGCGTACCGGCACGTCGCCTTCCCGCTGCTCTACCTCGCCCCCGTTTTCGCCGCGGGGATCCTGATCGCGAACACCTGACCTGCGGCGCGCATCCGAAGACAAGGCATCCTGACGGCATGCGAACGGGCCGCCACGATCTGCGTCCTTCTGGGCTATTAGAGACTTGGCACAGGATCGGTGTCTGGCCAGACTCGGTCCAGGTGCCCCGGCGGGACGCTCTCCTGTGGGCTGCCCACCCGCTTCGGCGGGTGTGGCTCTCTTCCGGTCTGCAGCCCGTCGGGCACCGTGACGAGGCTACTGATCGGCGCCAACCTGTCGCGCGTCGTCGCTCATCAGCTGCACTCCGCGGACCTTCAGCCGCCACGTTGCCGATCACGGTCTGGCGGACGCGTCCGCAGCAAAGATCGCACAGTTCGCCAACTCGTAGACTGCGGCGACCGCCTCCGTCGCCAGCGACGTTGGCACGATCTTGGCCGTCAGCAAGAAGACGGCACCTGCCTCCTGCGATTCAGGTCGGCCGACACTCTCACACCTGAGCAAGCCGCGCTTCTTCCGGCCACTCTCCCCACCCTCGAAGAGAGGCTCCAAGCCGGAGCTGTCGCCTCAATCTCACCCACGCATCTGCGTATACGACGACTTCCGCTGAGGTCCTGACAACCTTCTGCACCGACAGGCCACAAGTGTCATCGCAGACTCCGTACTCGACGGCGACGTGACCAGGGCCCATCTCGGCGTGTCGTGCCACTCGCGTGCCACTACGTGCGGAGACCCACGGCACCTAGCAGTACACAGCGGACACATCGGCAGGACAGTTTGAGATAGAGTGCGCCTGAATCAGCACGCACGAGGTTGGTCGAGCGCACGCTTCCAAGGTGGTCATGCCGGTTCGATCCCGGCACCCGCTCCATCGGAGCCCATCTGACCGATCCCCCGACTCTTGGACGATCTCGACGTCGAGACGTCGTACCCCGACGAAATGCGTTGCCCGAGGCCGGGCCCGGCTAGCGCTCTTTCAACGCCTCGGCGAGCATCACGAGGATTCCGCTGGGGCCGCGGATATAGGTGAGCTTGTACACGTCCTCATACGTTGCCACCCCACGCAGCGGGCGGCAGTCGTGCCGGGCGGCGATCTCGAGGGCCTCGTCGATGTCGTCGACCGAGAACGCCACGCGGTGCATGCCGATCTCGTTGGGCCGGGTGGGCTCGGTCTCGATCGCGTCCGGATGGATGTATTCGAAGAGCTCGAGACGACCGTTGCCGTCGGGCGTCTGGAGCATCGCGATTTTGGCGTGGTTGCCGTCGAGGCCGACAGCGGTATCGGTCCACTCTCCACTCACCGTGTCGCGGCCGATGAGAGTTAGGCCGAGATCGGTGAAGAAGGCGATCGTGGCATCGAGGTCCCGGACGGCGATCCCGACGTTTTCAAATGTGATGGGCATGGGTGGCACGCTACCGATTCAGTGCGATTCGCTCAGTTCAGCCGGCAGCCGGAAGCCGCGGGCTTCACGCGTGCCAGTCGTCGAGTGCCGGACGCTTACGGGCCCACGCGGTCGACCCGCCGAGCGGGTCCCAGCGACCATCACCGAGGTCGCGGCGATTGCTGATGCGATCGAGGAGCGCTACCGACTCCTGGTACTGCTGGCGCACGGTCAGGACTTCGCTGGGGTGACGGCCGACGCCAGCGACGGCTTCAGCGAAACCACACAGGACTGTCGCGGCCGTGGCCAGGGTCGCCAAGTTCTACACGGCTGGCACCTGATCCGATGGGCGGCTCAGGGCTCACCCGCTCGTCGAGTTCAGCGCCGCACGGTAGATCTGGAGACTTTGCAGGACGGATGTCACCGCCTCGACGAGTTCTGCCGGTGACATCACGACGTCGCGCAACTCGGCCCGTTCAGGTACGTCGGCCACCACATCTCGGATCGTGCGGCTCTCGCTCAGCTCGGTCGCATAGTCCTGGCGAACGGCGAGCAGCACGTAGCGCATCTCCGACTGGCCCCACACCCCTGCCGATAAAAGCGTCGCGACGGCCGCATCCAGCCAGCGCCGGTCACCCTCAACGCTGCCCTCCAAGGCATCGGTCACAGCGTCGAACAGCATCATGTGGCTGGCGAAGGCAGCTGGCGCGGTCTGCTCGTGGTCGTCGTAGTTCAAAGCTGCGGCACGTTCCATGAAGCGATCCGCGCGCTCCCGATCTCCACGGATAAGAGCATCATCGGCCTTGGCCAGCAAGTTGCTCGCAGCGGTAAACGATGACTTACTGAACGAGGAGAGGGCACGTCCTGACGAAATCTCGAGGTTCCCAAACGGCCGGGCAGCCCGCTCGTCGAGGTACGCACTCATCCGCTGCGCCGACGACTCTGGACCGACCATGCACCGAATGCTATAGCGGATCCACGCGGCACCCCTGAGAGCCGCGGCCCAAACCGGGTGGGAGACGGATGCTCACTAACGCATCCGTCTCCCACGAGTCGATCCCTGCCACCGCCCGAGGCCCGGTGCCAGTCTTCAGGCGTGGTCCCGTGCCTCGAGGGCGGCGACTGCCTCGGGGCGGAATCCCTTGAACGTCATCCAGATGCCGATGCTGAGCTCCCATGCGGCAATGGGCAGAGTGAGGAAGAAGGAGGCCGTCGAGACCTGGGCGAAGGCGCCGAAGAGGTTTGCGATGAAGGCGATGAACAGCAGGGGCGCACCGATCAGGCCGACGGTCGGGATGACGCGAGGAACGAGGCGGGACCGGTAGAGCAAGGTGCCGAAGAGCAATGCGTTGAAGACGGGCATCAGGCCGGGGCCGAAGAGGAAGGTCCAGTTCCGGACGTCGACCAGGGCGTTGGCCGTTACCGTCAGCGACGTAGCGTCGGCACCGGAGCCGGCGAAGTCCTGGCGCATGGTGACGACTGCGAGCAGGCTGACGACGCCGATCATGACCACCGCCGCTTCGACGAGGCGAGAGGTGACGAAGCCGAGGGCCATGGATGCGTTCTGTCTTTTCACGACGGCGTACACAGCGACCGCGGAGCCGATCGCGGTGAGAGCGTTGACGGTGTCGAGCAGGCAGCCCCACAGGACGCGCGTGTCCTGGCCGGCGCTGGTGACGTAGGCGGCGTCGTTCAGCACCGGTCCGATCAGGATGAGTGCTGGGATCGAGGACGCGAAGGTGAGCAGGTAGAAGATGCCGGCGACGCGGGCGTAGTTACGCGTGGGATCAGGGCGAACGGCGGGCACGGTGACGGTGGGTGAGGTGATGGTCATGTCAGGCTCCTGTGATCGAGGTGTCGGGGTGGTGAGGTGGGCGCGACTCGGCGTCGGCGGCGACCTGGCGGACCGAGATCAGAGGCAGCCCGATGTCGCGTAGCTGGTGCAGCAAGCCGTGCAGCCGGGCCTGGTCGACGACTGGCCCCGCGAGCAGGGTGAAGCCGTCACCGGTGGTCAGGGTCATGCCGTCGAAGCGGGCCGACCATCGGGGGTCGAGGTGCCCTTGGATGCGGATCTCGTACCAACCGGCCCCGTCCGGGTTGCTGACTGCGGTGTTCATGTCCCCAAGCTAGGAGCCGAGGTGGGGAGCGGGGATCACATCATGTGGTGAACGGGATGGTGATCCTCACCGAGCGGTCCGTCAGAGCAGCCCGAGCTTGCCAGCCCTCGTGACCGCCGCCCTCCGGCTGTTGACACCGAGCTTGGTGTAGATGTTCTTGGTGTGCGTCCGCAGCGTATTAAGCGAGATGTAGAGCCGGCGCGAGATCTCCGGCCCGTCGAGGTCGGTGGCGAGGAGTCGGAGCACGTCGAGCTCGCGCTCGCTGAGCGGATCGACGAGACCCTGGTCGACGGGTCGGGGCGGTCTCAGGTCGAACGTCGCCAGCAGCCGTCGCGGGTAGGCCCACGTGGGGTCCTGCCGGACGAGAGCCTCTAGCAGTGCTGCAATCGGCTCACCCTCACCAACGAATACCCGCACGTAGCCTTCCGGCTCCGCCAGCCGCAGTGCCTGCTCCAGCGGGGCGAACGCACCCGGTACGTCGTCCCGGCCGCGCTCGGCGTAGTGCGCGAGGGCTTGCAGAGTAAGGATTTCGATCAGGGTGCCGGACCGTCCTCCATCCTCGGCGGCGTTTCGCAGACGCTCCAACAGATCGTGCGCCGCCGAGCGGACGGGTTGCTGATGCATCAGGATCCGGGCAAGGGTGACGTGCTCGTACTCGCGGACGTACGCCAGGTCGTCGTCCGGGGCAAGGTGCTGCGCGCGAACCCAGTCGAGGGCCTCGCCGATGCGGCCCTGCGCCACCAGCACCCGGGCACGCTGGGCTGCGACGGGTTGAACGTTCGGGGAGTAGTCACCGACGTAGACCCGTTCAGCCTCCTCGAGTAGGGCCACTGCCCCGGCCAGGTCTCCCGTGGCTTCGCGTAGCCGCGCGCGGGCGACCCGCCATCGGTAGGGGAACTGTGGCAGACCGAGGCGTTCGCCCAGTGCATCGAGGTGCTTCAGGTGGGCGGCCGTCGTAGCGAGGTCGTTGCGCTCGAAGGCGATCTGGCTGAGGCCGACCAGCATGTCTGCCGTACCGCGCAGGGGTCCGTCGATCTCGTGGGCGCCGGCCAGCCGAAGCGCGTCCTCGTAGGTGCGCGAGGCGTCGCCGAGCCGGCCTTGGGTGATCCGGATGTCGCCCAGGGTGATCGAGCAGCCGAGCACGTCGGCGATGTTCCCCGCCCGCTCCAATCCCTTCACGGCGACGGAGTAGCCGCGGTGAGCCGCCGCCAGGTCTCCGGCTCCCCAAGAGGCGAGCCCTGCCAAGGCCGACGCGGCCGCGATGGTGAGGTCGTCGCCAGGCGCGGCTGTGGCGATCGCCATGTCGGCGTGGGCGACTGCGCCCGCCGAGTCGCCGGCGACGAGCGCGAGGGCCGCTCGGTAGGTCTCCATCGCCCCTGGCACCCGTGCCAGCTCGGGCTCCTCGAGCACGACCATGTCCGCCGGCGGGTCGGCCAGCAGCTGCTCGAGATCGTTGAGCCGGTCTTCGACCGTCTCGAAGTCGCCCTTCGACATCAGTGCCCCGATGAAACCGACGGCGAGGACCGGGCGGCGGCGCACCACGTCGTACGGGATGTCGTCGACCCAGCCGCGGACGGTTGCCTCCTGCCGCTGCCGCAGCATGCCGATGACCGACCGCTCTGCGAGGTCGGCTGCCTGCTCGACATCCCCGGCCTTAAGCGCGTGCCGGACGGCAGGTGCCGGCTCATCCGCCGATCCGTACCACTCGGCGGCGCGCCGGTGCAGGCCGGCGATCTCGTTCGGCCGCTCTTCGAGCAGATGTGCACCCAAGACGTCGGCGAACAGGTGGTGGTAGCGGTACCACTGGCGCCTGTCGTCAAGGCTGATGACGAACAGGTTCGAGCGCTCCAACGACTCCAGCACCGCCTTGCCCTCGCTGCCGCCGGTGACGGCGTCGCAGAGGGAGCCGCTGAGCCGGTCGAGGATCGAGGTGTCGAGCAGGAAGCTCCGAACGGCGGCGGGCTGGCGACCGAGGACCTCCTCGACGAGATAGTCGACGACGTACCGGTCATCCCCGGCAAAGCCGGCGATGAAGCCCGCGGCGTCCTCACGTCCTTGGAGCGACAGGGCGGCCAGCTGCAGCGCCGCGATCCAGCCCTCGGTCCGGCCCTCCAGGGTGGCGATCTCGGAGGCGTCGAGGTCGAGCCCGACGACGCCGTTGAAGTACGCCGTCACCTCGTCGACCGTGAAGCGCAGGTCGGCGGCGCGAATTTCGACAAGCTCGCCGCGCCCTCGCAGCCGAGCCAACGGGAGGGCAGGGTCGGCGCGCGTACTGATCACCAGGTGGACATGAGGGGGAAGGTGCTCGACGAGGAACGCGACGTCGCCGGCAATCCCGGGGCCGTCGGCCAGGTGGTAGTCGTCGAGGACGAGGTCGACGCCGTCGGCGACGGCGCCCAGCTCGTTGAGAAGGATGGCGAGAACCGACTCCATCGACGGGTGCGGAGCCTGCAGGAGAGGCAGCACCCCGGCCCCAACACCCGGCACCGCGGCATCAAGGGCGGTGACGACGTAGGTCCAAAATGATGCGGGCTGCTGCTCCGTCTCCTCGAGCGACACCCATGCGACCGGGCGACCGGCAGCCGCCGCGGCCCCAGCCCACGCCGCCAGGAGAGTCGTCTTGCCGAACCCCGCCGGCCCGGAGATCAACGTCAGACGCGGCTTCACACTTCCGCCCAGACGGTCAGCCAGCCGCGGACGTGGCACCACGACATGTCGCGCCTGGGGGACGTAGAGCTTGGTCCAGATCAGGGGACTAGACATGCGGGCTCCCATCCACTACCTCCGGGCCCGATCGTCTCGACCCTAGAGCACGACTGGCAGCAACCCGTCGCGCGCGAGGTTTCCTATCGCGAACTCCTGCCATCCAGACACGGCAGGACTCGTCGGTGTCGACATTCGTCAGACGCGGGTAGACGGCTGGGCCACGCCCGATGCTCCCGGTAGTCCCGCACCACGTGAACCAGCGTCGCAACGCGCGAAGCTGGTTCAACTCACTCTTCCAAGACGGTCATGCCGGTTCGATCCCCGTCACCAGGCGCGGGATGCTTTGCAGATCAGGGGCACCGTCCGTGCGGCGTGTGCCCAGAAAAGGTGATCATCAGGGACATCGCAACGATCTTGATAGTGAAGGCGCCCAGGTAGGCCAACCCGCCCCATGCCAGCGAAGGGAATGCGCTTCGAGGCACGGCTAGGATTCGAAACGTGCCCGACACCTACGACGATGGCGTGATCGTGTGCGGCCCCGGGCGGCTGGAGATCCACTCCTACTACTTTCCATTCGGTACCAAGAGCATCCCGTACTCGCAGATCCAGGGCCTCCAACGCATCGAGATCAAGGGCGTCCTCTCTGGCAAGTGGCGCTTCTGGGGAACGGGCAACCCGAGGTACTGGGCCAACCTCGACACGAAGCGGCCGCAGAAGAAGATCGGCTTTGTCGTTGACCTCGGACGCAACATCAGTCCGATCGTCACCCCCGACGAGCCCGATGCCTTCGAGTCCCTGCTCCGCGGCCGAGCGAACCTCGGCCCAGGAAATGCCCGTCAGATGAAGGGTCCTTTCATCTGACCGGCACTTCGGTGCGTGCCATGAGGTTTTTGCGAACTCGTCGTTCGAGCCGCGCCTCGAAGCTCGTGGCTGCCACGTGCTGGGGCGCTTAAGGTGGCCCCGGACGGGTCTTCACGAGATGGGGATGGCGGAGGATCATGGACAGCGGCACCCGTGACGAGATGCTCAGCCGCGTGGCCGAGGCAGTCTCGTCCGTCAGGGGTGCGCATCCGACGCGGGTTGCCGTCGACGGACCCCCGGCGGCCGGCAAGACCACGCTGGCAGACGAACTGGCCGCCGTACTCCGCGCGCAGGGCCGCGACGTCATCCGCGCGACGCTTGAGGGATTCCTCTTTCCCCGGGCGCAGCGCTATCGGCGCGGTGAGTACTCGCCCGAGGGCTGCTACCACGACACCCACGACTACGACGCGCTGAACCATGTCCTGCTCGATCCACTCGGTCCGGGCGGTGACCGACGGTTCCAGCACGCGGTCTACGACCGGAGCACGGACACCGCGCTGTCCCAGCCGGTCTCGACGGCCCTCCCCGACTCCGTGCTGGTCTTCGACGGCGTCTTCCTCATGCGCAGGGACGTGATCGATCGGTGGGACCTGCGCATCTTCGTGTCGACCGCATTCGAGGAGACCGTGGATCGCGCCCTGGTCCGGGAGCAGGGAGTGTTGGTCGCCGCCGACGTCGAGCGCCGGTGGCGCGAGCGCTACATCCCCTCCCAACAGTTCTACTTCGCTACGGTCCACCCGACCGAACACGCCGACATCGTCGTACACAACGACAAGCCCCACGAGCCGGCATGGCAGACCCGAACCCCTTTCACCACACAAGATTCGGCCACCTGATCGAGCGATTCAGTGGGTGCTGCATCATCACGGCCCCGGGGCCGCAGGTGCACGGGCTATCTACGCGAGTTCGGAAGCTGACGTCAGAGTCCGGAGCTGCTCCCAGTGGCCCTCGGAAACGAATTCGACGTCGCCGTCGACCACCGTGATCGCCGTCTGGTCGTCCATCGCGTAGGCCGTGTTCGGGATGCTGGCCGCCCACTGTTCCGCTTCGGCCATGGAGTTCCCTGGCAGGCCGTCGGTAGCCAGGTGAGGGCAGATCGAGAAGTCGACGACGCCCAACGTGGTCTCGTCGCCGCTGGCTGGGCGCCATTGGATGAAGTCGTCACCGACAATCGGGGTCATCACCATGCTCCCGGCGCTGAGCCCTACCCAGACAGTCTCGCTCAAGGACGGCAACAGGTCCGCCAGCCCGGACTCGCGCATCCAGTGACACAGGTACAGGACGTCTCCCCCCGCGACGAGCAGGGCATCGACCTCCTGGACCAGCGGCACCCAACGTTCCCTGTCGATGCTGGGCAGCGCGGTGAGCTCCAGCACGCCCACGGACTTCCAGCCCAGATCGACCATGGGGTTCTGAGAGTTGCCGCTGATGAACTGCCAAGCCATCACTCCCGGGCCGACCATGGGATGCCCGTACTGCGCAGTGGGAATGCACAGCGCGCTGGACTCGGCGATCGGCTTGCCCAGGAGCTCGACGAGCGCGTCGCGGATGCTGGCGTTCGTCACGCCCCCGGAGGTGAGAAGAAGCTTCACGGTGTCTCCTTGATGTCAGTGTCGTCGATGAGGAATGCGACCGCGGCGGTCCGCTTACCCCATCCACGAACAGGCTCGCCCCGATCCGACACATCTCATCAGACTCCTCGTAGGACGTCACCACTCGGCCGGGATGACAGGCTGCCGTCGCTTGGCGGTACGACGCGCCTCCAGATCGCTCATGTCTCTGACAGCGAGCGTCAGCGTCCGCCGCTCGCCGAATTGCGGGCACCACGGCGCCCACGACGGCATGCCGTGCGGCCATGCTCGACCATCGGCCCGCCTCCCTCGAGGTGCTGACGATGCACCGCTGCTACAGCTTTCGAGGTCGCGAACGCGGAAGCCGTGGTGGACCCACTCCTCGTCGAAGATGGTCCCAAGACATGGCCGCAACCGCCGCCCCGGGGTACGGCGGGCTCTCCCCCGCCGTTGGGCACGTGCGCCGGCTCCGCCAGCAGGCGGCGCGTTACCTCGGCCAGCCACGCCCGGATCGCCAATGCCTGTCGGTGGTATCTCCGGGGGTTCGCGCGACGATCCGCACATCCACATCGTGCCCGAGCCCGGCGAGCTTGGCGTCACACGTGAAGTGGAACGTCGAGGGCCTCTTCCAGCGCGCGGTCGGGACCTTCGCCCCCGACCGCGCGAGACATTTGACACTGTCGGGGGCCCCGGGATGAGCCGTTGGATGGAGGTGACACCGATTCCAAGGAGGAATCATGAGGGCAGCCGTAGTACCGAACTTCCGTGAACCGCTCGAGATCCGGGACGTACCCGTCCCCACCGCTGGGCATGGACAGGTCGTCGTCAAGATCGAAGCGAGCGGGTTGTGCCACACCGACATCCACGCCGCACGTGGTGACTGGCCGGTCAAGCCCAAAATGCCCCTCATCCCCGGACACGAGGGTGTCGGCAGAGTGGTCGAGGTAGGTCCGGGCGACTCCCCCGTCAAGGTCGGAGATCGGGTTGCGCTGCCGTGGCTCGGCTACGCCTGCGGTCGCTGCCGCTACTGCGTGGATGGCTGGGAGACCTACTGCACGACCCCGCAGTACATGGGCTACACGATGGACGGCAGCTACGCCGACTACACGCTGGCGTACGCCGACCACGTCGTCATTGTCCCGGACAGCGTGTCCTGGATCGACGCGGCTCCCATCACCTGCGCCGGCGTCACGACGTACAAGGCACTCAAGGTGGCTCACCCGAAGCCCGCGGAGACGGCCATGATCGTCGGGATCGGCGGTCTCGGACATATGGCTCTCCAGTACGCACGCATCTTCGGGACCACCACGGTGGCCGTCGACGTCGAGGACGAGAAGCTTCAGTTGGCGAAGGACCTCGGCGCGGACGTCGTCGTGGACGGTCGCGGCGACCAGGCCAAGGCGCTGGCCGACCTCGGCGGCGTCGATCTGGCCGTCGTCACCGTTCCCTCACCGGCCGCGATGCACGCAGCCCATGCCTCCCTCAACCCCAACGGGCGTCTCGTCCTGGTCGGGCTGCCAGCCGACAACAACCTCGAGCTCCCCATCTTCGAGACGGTGCTCAAGGGGATCTCCGTGACCGGCTCGCTTGTTGGCACTCGTAACGACCTCAAGGAGTGCTTCGCGCTGCACGCCAGCGGTCGCACCAGGGTCGTCGCCGAGACCCGCAGGCTCGAAGACGTCAACGAGTGCTTCGAGGAAGTCCTGTCCGGACACGTTCCGGCTCGGCTCGTCTTCGACATGCAGTGACGTTGACCGGCGGCCCGCCATCGCCGTTCCATGTGATGGCCAAGCCGACGGGCGCGGTCTGCAACCTGGACTGCGACTACTGCTTCTTCCTCTCCAAGGAGGCGCTCTACCCCGGTAGCCGATTCCGCATGGTCGACGACCTCCAGGATGCCTACATCCGGCAGCTCCTGGAGGCCCACGCCCACGCGCCCGAGGTGGTCGTCGCCTGGCAGGGGGGCGAGCCCACCATGATGGGGCTGCCATTCTTCCGGCGAGCCCTCGAGCTCCAGCGCCGCTACGCCAAGCCCGGCCAGCGGATCCTCAACACGCTGCAGACCAACGGTACCCTGATCGACGACGAGTGGGGGGCGTTCCTGAAGGCACACGACTTCCTCGTCGGCATCTCGATCGACGGCCCGCCGGAGATGCACGACGCCTACCGCGTCGACAAGGGCGGGAAGCCGACCTTCGACCGGGTGATCCGCGGCCTCGACGCGTTGAAGAGCCATCAGGTCGACTGGAACGTCTTGACGACGGTGCATGCCGTCAACGGCGACCATGGCCGTGACGTCTACCGGTTCCTGCGCGACGACCTCGGCGCGACGTTTATCCAGCTCATCCCGATCATCGAGCGAGCCACGCCGCAGACCCTGCCGATCGCCGACACCGGCTGGGGCAGCGGGGTGCACGGACGCCCCCTCTACGTCCAGGACGGCTCCCTCGTGACGCACCGCTCGGTCGGGCCCCAGCAGTTCGGCCGGTTCCTGGTCGACGTGTTCGAGGAATGGGTGCGCCACGACATCGGGACCGTCTACGTCCAGATGTTCGACTCGACCCTCGCCAGTTGGTACGGCGAGCCGGGCGGCATGTGCGTCCACGCCGAGACCTGCGGGCAGCAGCTCGCACTGGAGCACAACGGCGACCTTTACTCGTGCGACCACTACGTCGAGCCCGGCTACCTGCTGGGCAACATCGGGGGCCGGTCGATGCTCGAGCTGGTCACCTCGCCACAGCAGCGCACCTTCGGCCTCGACAAGCGCGACTCGCTGACACAGTTCTGTCTGGACTGCGACGTGCGCTTCGCGTGCAACGGCGGATGCCCCAAGGACCGGTTCGCCACCTCGCCGTACGACGAGCCGGGCCAGCACTACCTGTGCCCGAGTTACCAGCACTTCTTCCACCACGTGCAGGCTCCCATGGACGCCATGACCAGGCTGCTGCGACAGGGCCGGCCACCCTCGGACCTGATGGGCGACTACGCCAGGAGCGACACCGCCCGCGACCGAGACGGGGCACGGCCGCGGTAACCGGGACACACGTCTCAACCTCGAGGTGGCCTGTCCCGGGAAGTCGAATCTGTGGTTTGCGGCGGCCGCTTGCCCTATCGTCGGTTTCACTCTCGGGACTCTCGCGCTCGACGATGCCGGGGCGGGCTCGTGGACGCTGACAAGGATGTGGAGGCTGCAATGGCGGTTGAGGAATATCCGGCTGGGAGCGCGTTCTCGGGAGTGATCGGTCGGACGACCGACGAGTCGAGTCCGGCGTGGCCGGCGATAGTGCGACCCGACAAGGGAGCGCCCAACGTCATGATGGTCGTCCTCGACGACACCGGCTACGGACAGCTCGGCTGCTACGGCGGCCCGATCGAGACACCCAACTTCGACGCGCTAGCGTCTGAGGGTCTCCGCTTCACCAACATGCACACGACGGCGTTGTGCTCGCCGAGCCGCTCGTGCATCATCACCGGACGCAACCACCACAGCAACGGCATGGCGGCCATCACCGAGCTGTCCAGCGGGTTCCCCGGCTACAACGGGGTGATGCCGTTCGAGAACGGGATGCTCTCGGAGATCCTGGTCGAGCGCGGCTACAGCACTCTGATGGTGGGCAAGTGGCACCTGACCCCGAGCAACCAGGAGACCGCGACCGGCCCCTACTCCCGCTGGCCACTCGGGCGTGGGTTCGAACGCTTCTACGGCTTCCTCGGTGGCGACACCAGCCAGTGGTACCCCGACCTCGTCTACGACAACCACCAGATCGAGCCGCCGCGGACCCCGGAAGAGGGTTACCACCTGACCGAGGACCTGGTCGACAAGTCGATCGAGTTCATCGCCGATACCAAGCAGGTCGATCCGGAGAAGCCGTTCTACCTCCACCTCTGCTTCGGGGCGACACATGCCCCGCACCATGCCCCCAAGGAGTGGATCGACAAGTACGCCGGCCAGTTCGACGACGGCTGGGATGCCTACCGTGAGAAGGTCTTCGCCCGACAGAAGGCGCTCGGCGTCATGCCGGCCGACGCCGAGCTGTCGCGCCACGATCCGGACGTCCCCGAGTGGGACTCGCTGTCACCGGACGCGCGTCGGCTGTCGGCGCGGCTGATGGAGGCGTTCGCTGGGTTCCTCAGCCATACCGACCATCATCTGGGCCGGCTGCTCGACTTCCTGCGCGAGCAGGGCGAGCTCGACAACACCATCGTCATGGTCATCTCCGACAACGGTGCCAGCGCCGAAGGCGGACCCACCGGTACGACGAACGAGGCACAGTTCTTCAACAACGCCCAGGAGACTCTCGAGGAGAGCCTCGCCGTCATCGACCAGATCGGCGGCCCGAACCACTTCAACCACTACCCGTGGGGCTGGACCTGGGCCGGCAACACACCGTTCCGCCGCTGGAAGCGCGAGACCTACCGCGGCGGCTCGTGCGACCCGTTCATCGTGTCCTGGCCGGCCGGGGTGAGGGCGCGCGGCGAGATCCGGCCGCAGTACGCCCACATCATCGACATGGTGCCCACCGTGCTCGACCTGCTCGACATCGAGCCCCCAGCCGCCATCCGCGGCATCACGCAGGCACCGATGCACGGCGTCAGCTTCGCGCATGCCCTCAAGGACCCGGACGCCGCCAGCAAGCACCACACGCAGTACTTCGAGATGCTCGGCCATCGAGCAATCGACCACGACGGCTGGCGAGCAGTCTGCCCCTGGCCGGGCCCGTCGTTCAGCGAGGCCGGAGTCGGTTTCGGCCAGCCGATCAGCGCAGAGAAGCTGTCGGAGATCGACGCCACCGGGTGGGAGCTCTACCACGTCGCGGAGGACCCGGCGGAGAACCACAACCTCGCCGAGGAGCACCGCGACCGGCTGATCGCGCTGGTCAGCACCTGGTACGCCGAAGCAGGCAAGCACGGCGTGCTGCCGATCGACGGGAGCGGGTTGGCGCGGATGGTCGCCGAGAAGCCCCTCGTCGCCCCACCACGCGACCACTACACGATCCGGCCGAACACGCAGTCGATCCCGTTCTTCGCCGGCCCACGGTTGCTGAACCGACCCCACAGCATCACCGCGTTCGTCGACATTCCCGACGGCGGTGCCGAGGGGGTGCTCGCCAGCCAAGGCACGGCGGCCGGTGGATACTCCTTCTACATCAAGGACAACAAGCTCCACTACGTCCACAACTATGTCGGCCGCAGCCTGCACAGCGTCTCCACCCCCGACGCGCTCCCAACCGGCAAGCACGAGCTCCGCTTCGAGTTCGAACCCACCGGCAAGCCCGACCTCGAACAAGGCCGCGGCGCTCCCGGCAGGCTCCAGCTCTATGTCGACGGAGACCTGGTCGCCAACGCCGAGACGCCGGTCACGACGCCGTTCGTGCTCAACCCCGGTGCCCTCAGCTGTGGCACCAACCCGGGCTCACCCGTCACGCCCGACTACACCAGCCCCTTCAAGTTCACCGGAGACCTCGAGAAGGTCACGATCGACGTCAGCGGTGAGCTCATCCACGACCCGGAGGCGGAGCTCCGAGCCCACATGGCGCGGCAGTAGGCGCCGCCGGCAGGCTCCGGCAGGATGTGGTCACGTGGATGCTCTCGCCTTCCCGGTGGATCCGACAAATGCCGAGCAAGCCGGCGAGTGGGACGGTCCGGATGGCGAGTACTGGGCCGAGCACCACGAGCACTACGAGCGCCTTCTCGAGGTCTTCGAGAGCGCTCTGCTTGAGGCCGCCGACGTTCGCCCCAGTGACCGGTGCCTCGACATCGGGTGCGGCACCGGGGCGACGACTCTCGCCCTTGCAGCCCGCGCACGCTCTGGCTCGGTACTCGGTCTGGACCTGTCGGGGCCGATGCTCGCGATCGCCAGGACGGCCGCCAATCGCGCGTCCATCCGAAACGCCGAGTTCGTCCAAGGGGATGCCCAGGTGTATCCCTTCGACCCCGCCTCCTTCGACGTGGCTGTCAGCCGCATGGGGTGCATGTTCTTCGGTGACCCCGCGTCGGCATTTGCCAACATCGGTCGGGCTCTTCGACCGGGCGGTCGACTCGCCCTCGCCGTATGGCGGGAGCGGAGGGCCAACCGTTGGGTTACCGCGATCGACAGCGCACTTGGCGAACCGGAAGCCACGGATGAAGCAGAGGCCACGGATGAGGCAACCGGCTATGTCCCGGGCCCGTTCTCCCTGGGCGACCCGGATCGCTGCACCTCCTGGCTGCGTGGCGCGGGTTTCGTCGAGATCATGGTCGAGGCTCTCGACCTCCCATTGGCCTTCGGCGCCGTGAACGACGCCCAAGCGTTCCTCGAAACCTGGATCGACGACGACCTTGACACCGACGGACGGGGACGCGCGACAGCCTCGCTTCATCAGCTCCTGGTGGACAACGCGACTGTCGACGGTGTGCTCCTGCAGTCGGCGACCTGGCTGATCACCGCGCGGGGCGCTTGACCCACCCCGGTGTCAGCGCCTGAGCACGCTGGCCGAGGACCCTGGTAGCCCGCGTGCCTCGGGAGGAACGTAACCGCGGCTCGGCCGGAAGAACCTGACGGCTCGGCCGGAAGAACATGACGGCTCGACCGGAAGAACCTGACGGCTCGACCGGAAGAACCTGACGGCTCGACCGGAAGAACATGACGGCTCGACCGGAAGAACCTGACGGCTCGACCGGAAGAACCTGACGGCTCGACCGGAAGAACATGACGGCTCGACCGGAAGAACATGACGGCTCGGCGAGCGCGGCGATGCAGGGGAGGTGGCTTCTCGCGATCTCTCTTCGAGATCCGATTGAACGACGGTTCAAAAGGTGCCAAGGTGCCTCCATGCCGCTCGACTTCACAGCCATCAATCCAGCCGCCGCCAGAGCGGGGGACCCTCTGCCCTCCCCTTCCCGCGACCTGCCCAGCCGGGCGCAGTACGTCGTCATCGGGGGCGGAGTAGTCGGCACGTCGATTGCCTATCACCTGGCTCTGCTGGGTGCGACCGACGTGGTGCTGTTGGAGCGCAACCAGCTCACCTCGGGCACCACCTGGCACGCGGCCGGGGAGGTGGTCTCAGGCGGCACGACGGAGGATGCGCTATGGATGGCGCGCTACTCCGCCGAGCTGTATGCACGACTGGAGGAGGAGACGGGGCTCTCGACCGGGTTCAGCCGATGCGGCTATCTCCAGCTGGCCACGACGCCACGCGCGGACGAGAGCCTGAGCCGTGAGACGGCGTACATGCGCTCGGTGGGCATGACCAAGCACGTGCTGTCTCCGCGCGAGGTGGCCGACCTGGTGCCATTGATCCGGACCGAAGACGTCATCCATGGTTTCTGGACGCCCGACGAGGGACGGGCCAACCCGGTCGACGTGACGATGTCACTGGCCAAGGGGGCCCGTCAGCGGGGCGTGCAGATCTTCAAGGACGCCGAGGTCACCGACTTCGTCCTCGACCGCGGCCGGGTGGTCGGCGTCCGCACGGAGCGCGGTGACCTGGAGTGCGAGAAGGTCGTGATCGCAGCGGGGCTGTGGGGTCGCGAGGTGGCAGCCAAGGCAGGCGTCACCGTGCCGCTCCAGGCCGCAGAGCACTACTACCTGCTGACCGAACCCATCGACGGAGTAACGCCTGAGTCGGTGCCGGTGGTCGAGGAGACCGAGGCCTACGGCTACTACCGAGAGGAAGGCGGCGGACTCCTCGTCGGGATGTTCGAACCGGTCGGGAAGGCATGGGCGCTGGACGGCACGCCGAAGGACAGCGCGTTCGCCGTGCTCCCGCCCGACTGGGACCGGCTGGCGCCGTTCCTCGAGGTCGCGATGCGCCGTTTCCCGGCTCTCGAGGACGCCGGGATCCGCACGCTTTTCTGCGGGCCGGAGAGCTTCACCGATGACCTCTCGCCCATGCTCGGGGAGTCCCCGGAGGTCGACAACCTCTACCTCGCGTGCGGTCTCAACTCGGTCGGCATCCTCTCCGGAGGCGGCCTCGGGCACGTGATGGCGCAGTGGATGATCGAGGAGCACCCGCCGCTCGACGTCACCGCTGTCGGCGTCGACCGAACGCACGAGTTCCAGGCAACCCGGCGTTTCCGCAAGGAGCGCACCGTGGAGCGGCTGGGGTTCCTGCTCAATGACCTGGCCTGGCCCAACGCGCAGCCCCGGCTGGGTCGCAACGTACGCCGGTCGCCGTACCACGCCAGCCATGTCGCGGACGGCGCCCACTTCGTGGCCACCAGCGGTTGGGAGTACCCCGACTACTTCGCCGGGCCGGGAGTCACACCGACCGTCGAGTGGGGCTTCGCGCGGGGCGAGGCCTTCGAGCGCACCCGCGAGGAGCACCTCCGGGCCCGCGACGCGTTCGCGATCTTCGACTTGTCGCTGATGTCGCATCACCTCGTCCAGGGGCCCCACGCGAGCGTCGTGCTCAACCGGGTCTGCGCCAACGACATCGACACCCCCGTCGGCCGAGTCGTCTACACCCAGTGGCTTGATGACCGCGGCGGGATCATCGCCGACGTCACCGTTACCCGGCTGGCCGAGGACACCTACGTGGTGATCAGCGGCGACACGATCCACCGCCGCGTGCCGGCATGGATCCGTCGGCAGACTCGCGAGGGGGAGTTCGCCGTTGTCACCGACGTGACCAGCGGGCACTCGCTGCTGTCGGTGCAGGGCCCGAGGTCGCGTGAGGTGCTGCAAAGGCTGAGCCCCAACGACTGGTCGAACGACGCCTTCCCTTATCTCACCGCTCAAAGGGTCGAGCTCGGTTACACCCCGCTCTGGGCATTGCGGGTGACGTATGTCGGTGAGCTTGGCTGGGACCTTCTGGTGCCCACCGAGTTCGGCGCCACGCTTTACGATCAGCTGCGCGAGGCCGGCGCCGACCTGGGCTTCGGCCCGACGGGCCTCGGGGCGCTGGAGACGATGCGACTGGAGAAGGCATTCCGCGACATGGGCCACGACATCGACTCCACCGACACGCCGCTCGAAGCCGGGCTCGGCTTCGCGATCGCCTGGGACAAGACCGGCGGTTTCATCGGACGTGACGCGCTGCTCAAGCAACGTGAGTCGGGTCCGCCAAGCCGTCGGTTGGTCAACGTGTTGCTCACCTCGCCCGACTACGACCTGTTCGGCGACGAACCGGTGTACTGGGACAACCACCCGGTCGGCCATGTCCGCAGTGCGGGTTTCGGCCACTCGCTCGGCGCCTCGTGCGGGATCGCCGGGATCACTCGCGACGCAGGCTTCACCGGCGCCGACCTGGCCGCAGGCTCGTTCGAGATCGACATCGCCGGCACCCGGGTGCCGGCCCAGATGTCCTTGAAGCCATTCTTCGACCCTGAGCGGACGCGCGTCCTCTGCTGAAAGCCAGACTGGCTCAACTCCAACTGGCCACGTTTCGAGCGGTACGACGCTGACGCGCGCGGACGCCGTACCGCAATTTCATGACGGCTCGACCGGAAGAACATGACGGCTCGACCGGAAGAACATGACGGCTCGACCGGAAGAACCATGACGGCTCGACCGGAAGAACCTGACGGCTCGGCTGGAGGAGGACGTGCAAGACCCGGACGTCGCTTCACCGACGTCCGGGTCTTGTTCGGGCTAGCTGCTAGCCAGGTTCAGCCGGCAGCCAGTCAGACGCCGAGATCAACGATCGCGGCGACGGGGCCTCCCCCTGACGGGCCCTGATGTACGGCGGCCACGGACACGAAGTTCATCGGGTCGCCGGTCACAGCCCCGACCACTCCACCCACGGTCGCCTTGATCTGGCGGTGCCACGGGACGTCGGAGTCGTCGAGCATGATGTTGCGCCGCCCGCGGACGCGGCCGGAGGGGTCTGCCTCGCACTTGAGGAACAGGTTGACCAGCCGGCCCTTGATGAACCGCGGGTGGATGTTGTCAGCCGGCATGTCGTCGAGGCCGGCGTCGCGGATGGCCTCCCAGACGCCGTCCATGTCGAGCGCGTCGCGCATCACACTGTGGCCGACGCGGTAGCGCCCGCCCACTCCACGCGCGTTGCCGACGACCACGATCTGCGCTTGGTCGAGCTCGACGCCCGACGAGCACGAGGCGACCGAGGAGTAGAGCGACAGGTCCTCGAAGATCTGGTCGGCGGTCGGCGTCTCGATCTCACCCAGCGCAACGGCGATTCCCAGCGCTGTGGTGGCGTTCGAGACGTCCATCGACTCGTGCGTGTTGTGCGTGAACACCGTCTTCCCACGCCGCTCGGCGTCGTTGATGGTGTCCTGGACCAGGAGCGGAGTCTTGGTCTGCACATAGTGCACGTCAGCCGGGTCGGTGATGCCGGCGGTCTCCATCGCCCGGCGTACACCTTCGGCGACCTTGTCGACCATGGCGGGCCGCCCGATGTCCTCAGGCAGGATCTGGTCGCTCATCGCGTAGCCGACGACGACCCGAGGCTCGTCCGTGACCGGGTAGGAGCCCTCCTTCGCATAGGCGAAGATCGTCGCGTGCGGACTGATGACGCCGTCCGTGCCGCCCGACCACACCAGAGGGATCTCAGCGACCTCCTCCTTGGTGCGCGTGCCCATCTGCTCGATCACGTCGCGGTAGGCGTGGGTGGCGATGATGCGGGTGTAGTCGTTCACCCCGCCGTTGCCCTCCGTCTTGCCCACAACGGCGATGACGTCGTCGGCGGAGAACACGCCCTTCTCGATCAGCTCGGCAAGTCCACTGGCGTCGCTGACGCTCTCGATCGGGACCTTTCTTACTTCTATTGCCCTTGGCATTTCGGTCAAGCCTCCCATGATTCGAATGGATCAAGATTAAGCGGGCCCACGGAACGACAGCCGGACCGCAGACCCGCGGTCGGCAATGGGATCAGACCGCTACGTGCTCGGGGATCCGCATCGTGGCGTTGGCGTCGATGACGGACTGCGGCACGTCGAAGACCAGGTCGGCCCCGACCATCTGGTGCACGTAGTTCTTGACTCTCGACTCCCAGTACTTGTCGGTGACGTAGAAGACCGTCGCTCCGCCGAGCTCGTGCTGCACGTCGGGCCAGGGGTATGTCGGCTGCGCCATCCCAAGACCCCAGCGGTGCCAGCCGTTGTAGGACTCGTAGGTCGCCCGGAACTCCTTGTTGTGCAGGATCTCGAAGCCGTAGTAGGCCTTCGCGTAGTACATGATGGCTCCGACGCGGCCACCGCGGGCGAGGGCCATCGTGTGCAGGCTGATGTTGATGTCCTCGTTGACCAGCCGGCCGTTCGCGAAGCCGGCCCACTCGCCGTCGATCAGCCCGACGAGGGTGTAGGGGTCCTTCAACCGCTTGCGGTACCAGCCGAGCAGCTCGGCGTAGACACGCGCGCCGACGATGTCATAGAAGTCGTGGTCGGAATCCATGACCTGGCGCATGTAGGCCATCATCGCGGGCGCCTCCTCGAGGCGGGCCTCGCGGATGTACATCGTGCGGCCGTCCTTGAGGGTGATCATCGCCCCCGGCCAGGGCAGCATGCCCATCGGTGGTGCTTGCAACAGCGGCTCGATCTCACGCACGTCGAGCGTGATGGTCTCTTGGCTGACCTTTTCAGGGGGGTCTAGCAACATCGTGGTTCACTCCTGTGATTGAGCTTTGGGTGATGCCGGGTCTGTGCAGATTCAGGTACGGACACAATTCAGTCGGGTCCAGATTCAGCAGGTGCAGGTGAAAGGTGCGGAGGTACGGCGGGAGCGGTCGCGTCTGCTGGCAGTGCGGCCGCCCCGCCTCGGATCAGACCTTCATGGGGGGTTGGGTCTCCTCGTGGCTGATCTCCTCGTGCGTCGGCTTGTGCCACGCCTGGGGCGGGTTCGCTGATGCGTCGCCGATCCCGACGATCGGAGTCTCGAACGGCTGGTTCTTGAAGACGCCGTACTTCGACGCGAAGTTCATCACCTGGTAGACGATGATCGTCGTGAAGCAGCCGATCGCGATGCCGTTGAACGAGATGTCGCCCTTGCCACCATTGGACGTCCAGGTCGCGTTGGCCGCGCCCAGGATCAGGCCGATGGCCGCGGGGAACAGGTTGACCGGGTTCTTGAAGTCGACGTGGGCCTCGACCCAGATACGACCACCAAGGACGGCGATCAAGCCGTAGAGGATGATCGTGGCGCCACCGAGAACACCCACGGGGATGCTGACGATCAGCGCGCCGAACTTCGGGATCATGCCGAGGCAGATGGCCGTGAGGCCGGCGACGACATAGGCAGCGGTGGAGTAGACCCGGGTGGCGGCCATGACACCGATGTTCTCGGCGTAGGTCGTCGTACCGGAACCACCACCGAGGCCGGCCACCATGGTCGCTGCGCCGTCACCCATGTAGCCACGTCCCAGTGACGAGTCGAGGTTGCGGTCGGTCATCGAGGCGACTGCCTTGATGTGGCCGGTGTTCTCGGCGATCAGGACGACAACGACAGGGACGATCAGCAGGATCGCCGTGATGTTGAACGTCGGTGCCTGGAAGTCCGGCAGACCGAGCCAGCTGGCGTCCCCCACGTTCTTGGACAGGCCGGACAGCTGGTCCTGCGGCCAGGCCACCAGGTAGCCGATGATGACGCCGATCAGGATGGAGATCCGACCGAGGAAGCCGCGCAGGAGGCACGTCGCCAAGATGATGACGGACAACGTGATGAAGGCGGTCCAGGGCTGAAGCTCCCAGTTCGCCCACGCGACCGGCGCCAGGTTCAGGCCGATCAGTGCCACGACGGCACCGGTGACTGCCGGCGGCATCAAGGTGTTGATCCACCCGGAGCCCCAACGGTTGACGATGACACCGATGAGGAACAGCACACCACCAGCGGCCAGGATGCCGCCGAGAGCGGCGGGGACGCCGCCGTGTGCCTGTGCCGCGATGACGGGCGAGATGAAGGCGAAGCTGGAGCCGGTATAGCTCGGCAGCCCGCGAATCTGGCCACGACCCTTGGTCATGGCGATGAAGATCAGGGTGCCGACACCGGAGAAGAAGATCGTCGCGGTCGGCGGGAACCCTGTCAGAACCGGCACCAGGAACGTCGCACCGAACATGGCCACGACGTGCTGCATGCCGATGCCGACGGTCAGAGGCCACGCAAGGCGTTCTTCAGGCGTCACCACTTCCGTTGGTCCGACGTGACGACCGTCGCCATGCACCTTCCACAGCTCGAGCTTTGCCATGCTTTCTCACCTCTTCGGTCAGGCCCCTCCGCCCTGATCGGGCATCGTCGGCCCTAGCTTGTTACCCGTTGCGGAGCAACATCGCCGAGCAACGGCTGGTCCCCTGCGGTGAAGCGCATACCTAGATTGTCGTTAAGGGACGCTTCGGCTGAAGGGCAGAAAGGCCCGGGCCGCGGGGTCGTTCGTCACTAACTATTTTGGCCCGAATCGCGTTCTCTTGGTCTGGGAGGGAAGCCGTATTTCACTCTCCCGTCAAACTGTGGAGGTGCGTGTGAGGCGAGAAGCGCCCCAGGAGCCCGCCTGGGTGAGCACGGCGCTCGACGCCACCATGTCCGGACCGGTGCAGCACGGCACCGTGCTGACGGCCACGCGGTTCGCCTGCTACGCCATGCTCGACGAGGAATCCGACCCGAGCGTGATCGCGATCGTCGCTCCCGGCGCCGTCCGGCTGCCGATCTCCCTGTACGTCGCACGGTTGCCCGCCGTAGCCCAGGGCGACCCCTTCACCATCGGCGAGGGCAGCGTCACGGCAGCCGGCCACGCCTGGCGAGCCGCCCGATGGTGGGACCCGAGGCCGCGGGTCGACGCCAACGCCCTGATTGCCCTCGGGTGGCGCCTTGACGAGCTCGTCCGGTCCGAACCGTCGGAGCGATTCGGCATCGAGCTCGACCGCGCACACTTCGCCGTGTCCGAGCTCGCACGTGGCAATCCAGAACCAGCGTGTTGGATCCTCGGCTTCGGGCCGGGGCTGACTCCGGCGGGTGACGACGTGATTGCCGGGGCCTTTGCGGCACTGGCGTTGACGAACCGGCTGCCCGAAACCGCAGTCGACGACATCACGTCGGCCGCCAGGTCGCGCACCACGGCGCTCTCGACAGCGCTGATCGTCGCCGCCTCGCGCGGCCAGGTCGTGCCGCAGGCGGCTCGGCTCTTGCACTCCTTGATCGGCGACGACGACTCCGACACGATCGGCTCAGTGGCACGAGGGCTGTTCGCCGTCGGTGCCACTTCTGGCCACGACCTCGCGCTCGGCCTCGCCACAGCGCTCACCGCAACCGCACGAGTCCATGCCATGGAGGCGAAATGACAGTCCACGTCGAGGTGCGCACCAGCACCTATCACGACTCGGTATCCCTGATGCAGGCGAGCCAGCAGGTGGCTGACCGGCCGGGGGTAAAGGCGGTGATGGTGGCGATGGCCACTCCGCTCAACATCGAGGTCTACGAGCGGCTCGGCTTCGACCCCGACGCCATCGCCAGCGCCACTCCCAACGACCTGCTCGTCGCCGTCAATGCGGACGACGACGAGCTGCTCGCCGCCGCCGTCGTCGCGGTCGACGCCGCACTCGTGCATCGCTCCGGCGCGGACGCCGGGGGGAGTGCCGAGTCGGTCCGCCCGCACACCACGGGCGCCGCCCTCCGGGACGGTCCTGGCTCACTCGGGCTCATCTCGGTGGCCGGACAGTACGCGTTCGTCGAGGCGATGGACGCGCTGCGGGCCGACGTCTCGGTCATGCTGTTCTCCGACAACGTCTCGGTGGCCCAGGAGGTCTGCCTGAAGGAGGAGGCCGACCGGCGTGGCCTCCTCGTGATGGGACCGGACTGCGGCACTGCTGTCGTCGGCGGTGTCGGGCTCGGCTTCGCGAACGTGCTCCGCCCCGGGCCGGTCGGCATCGTGGCCGCGTCCGGCACCGGCGCCCAGCAGGTGAGCTGTCTGCTCGATGCCGCCGGAGTCGGGGTGACCGCCGTGCTCGGCGTCGGCGGGCGGGACCTGTCCGCCGCAGTCGGTGGCCGCTCGACCCTCGCCGCGATGTCACTGCTCGACAAGCATGCCGGCACACGTCTCGTGCTCGTCATCTCGAAGCCGCCGAACCCAGCCGTCGCGACGCAGATCCTTGAGGCCGCCGCGACGATGTCGACGCCGACGCTGGTCGGCTTCGTCGGTCGAGGCAACGACGACATGACCGTGCTGACCGCCAAGGCTCTCTCGATGCTCGACCACCACACCGATGCGCCCCGGGTCTGGCCAGGCCCGTCAGACCGGTCGCCGAGACCTGGGTTCGTCCGGGGTTTGTTCGCCGGCGGCACGCTGTGCGACGAGGCGATGGCCATCGGCGCCGAGGAGCTCGGACCGATCGCGTCCAACACGCCGCTCGAACCGGAATGGTCGCTGCCTCCAGACTTGCACGCGGCGAAGCACCTGATGATCGACTTCGGCGACGACAAGCTGACCCAGGGCAGGCCACACCCGATGATCGACCAGAGCCTGCGGCTGGAGCGGATCGCCGAGGAGGCGGCCGACCCCGAGTGCGCGGTCCTGCTGCTCGACGTCGTCCTCGGCCTCGGAGCACACGACGACCCGGCCTCCGAGCTCGCACCAGCCATCGAGGCCGGTCGGGCCCGCGCGGCGGCGGACGGGCGAGACCTCGCCGTCGTTGTCTGCCTCGTCGGCTCGTCGAGCGACCCGCAGGGTCTCGAACGTACGGCGACCGCGCTGGCTGCCGCCGGCGCGAGCGTCCACCTGTCCAATGCCGACGCCGCGCGGACCGCTGCCGCGCTTGTTGAAGGAGTCTGAATGCCTACTCTCGATCTCGATGAGTCCCCGGTCGTCGTCACGGTCGGCGCAGCGATGTTTGCCGACGCGGTCACGTCACAGGCCGCCCAGGTGATCCCGGTCGACTGGAAGCCCCCAGCAGCGGGAGCCGAGGAGGCACTGGCCACGGTTGCTGCCGATCCTCGTACTCCGAATGCGAACGCGCAGGCCGCCAGCCGGCTGACCAGCACCCGACCGCACTGGGTGGACATCAAGCCCGCCTCCGAGGTGCTCGGGCTCGGGCCGCGGCAGCTGCTGCATGCAGGGCCCCCGCTGAGCTGGGACCGCGCATCAGGGCCGATGCGCGGCGCCATCATCGGCGCGCTGCTCTACGAGGGCCTCGCCCACGACGCCGCCGCTGCTGAGACCCTCGCCGCCTCCGGTGGCATCGAGCTCTTCCCCTGTCACGGCCGGGGCGCGGTAGGCCCCATGGCGGGCGTCGTCAGCGCCTCCATGCCGGTCTCCGTCATCGAGGACCTCGAACACGGCGGCCGCTCCTACTGCACGCTCAACGAAGGCCTGGGCAAGGTGCTGCGCTACGGCGCCTACTCTCCCGACGTCGTCGACCGGCTCCGCTGGCTTCAGCTCGTGCTGGCGCCGGCCCTGACGAAGGTCCTGAAACGGCACGGCCCGGTCGACGTACGCACCCTCATCGTGCAGGCCTTGCAGATGGGCGACGAGTGCCACAACCGCAACCGGGCGGCGACCTCGCTGCTGCTGCGCGAGTTGACTCCCGACCTCATCGAGTGCGACCTTTCCGTCTCCGTGGTGGCCGAGGTGTTCCGGTTCATCTCCGGCAACGACCACTTCTTCCTCAACTTGTCGATGCCCGCAGGCAAGGTGGCCGCCGACGCCGCTCGCGACATCGCCGGCTCGTCAATGGTCGTGGCGATGGCGCGCAACGGCACGGACTTCGGTATCCAGGTGTCGGGGACCGGCGATGCGTGGTTCACGGCTCCCGCGCCGGAGGTGAAGGGTCTCTACCTGTCGGGCTACGGTCCGGACGACGCGAACCCCGACATCGGGGACTCGACGATCACCGAGACCGTGGGCATCGGCGGGATGGCGATGGCGGCAGCACCCGCGATCGTCCAGTTCGTGGGCGGCGACGCAGCCGAGGCGGTGCGGCGCACCGAGGAGATGTACCAGATCACCCTCAGCGAGCATCCGGCCTACCAGATCCCGGTCCTCGGCTTCCGCGGTACGCCGGCCGGCATCGACGCGACGCTTGTGGCCCGCACGGGAATCGTCCCCGCGGTCAACACCGGCATCGCCGGCAAGGAGCCCGGCATCGGCCAGGTCGGGGCCGGCCTCGTCACGCCCCCGATGTCGGTGTTCACCGATGCTGTGGGCGCGCTGGCCGAGCGGGCTGTGTGACAGCCGCCGTGTGAGACTGGGCCGGTGGAGCCGCTGGAGTACGATGCCGTCGGGCAGGCCGAGCTCATCCGGCGCGGCGACCTGTCCTCCCGCGAGCTGGTCGCGGAGGCCATGGCACGCATCGAGACCACCGACG
Source organism: uncultured Actinomycetota bacterium (assembly GCA_963820035.1). Taxonomy (GTDB): domain Bacteria; phylum Actinomycetota; class Actinomycetes; order Propionibacteriales; family Nocardioidaceae; genus JAWWPG01. Next base: position 268,910 of record CAWFYK010000004.1, read on the forward strand.
GTCTCCTCAACGCCGTCGTCATCCGTCGGTTCGAGCGGGCCCTCGAGGACGCCGCGGCGGCGCCCGACGGGCCCTTCCGCGGCGTACCGATCCTGCTGAAGGATGTCGGAGCCGAGCTCGCGGGTGAGGCACAGACCTACGGCACCCGTTTCCTGCGCGACGCCGGCTGGCGGGCACACCAGGACAGCCACCTCGGTCGCCGGCTTCAGGCAGCCGGCTTCGTCGTGCTCGGGCGCACCAACACTCCGGAGCTCGCGACTGACGTGACGACCGAGCCCGCGGCCTATGGGCCGTGCTTCAACCCGTATGACCTCACCCGAACCCCCGGCGGGTCGAGCGGAGGCTCCGCGGCAGCAGTCGCCGCCCGGATGGTGGCTGTCGCACACGGCAACGACGGTGGCGGCTCGCTGCGCATCCCGGCGAGCGCCTGCGGGCTCGTCGGCCTCCAGCCCACGCGGGCCCGCATCAGCGCCGGGCCGCTGCACGGTGAGCAGACCTGGGCCGGAGCGACGGTTGAGGGCGTCGTCACCCGCACCATGCGGGACACCGCCGCGCTGCTCGACGTGATGGCCGGGCTGGAGCCGGGCGACCCCTATGACGCGCCCGCACTGCCCGGACCGCTACGCGACGAGGTCGGACGCGACCCTGGGCAGCTGCGCATCGGCATGTTGGTACGACGGCCCCGGGCGGGAGGTGACCCGGCACCGGAGTGCGCCGAGGCGGTCTCGTCGGCGGCGTTGCTGCTGCAGCGCCTGGGCCACCACGTGACGTCGCGTGCACCGGCCGCACTGGACGACGTCGAGTTCGACCGGCACTACGCCCGAATGATCGGCGCCGACGTGATCGTGTCGCTGCGTCGCTGGGAGGCCGAGATCGGCCGGCCGATCGAGGACGAGGACCTCGAGCCACGCAACGTCGCCTTCCGCCGGATCGGGACCAAGCTGTCCGCCGCCGACTACCTCGAGTCGCGGCACTGGCTGCAGAAGTTCTCCGCGCGTGTCGCGTCCTGGTGGGCGGAGGACGGCTTCGACCTGCTCCTGACGCCGACCGTCTCAGGCCTGCCGCCTCAGCCGGGCTACTTCAGCGCCGAAGGTGATGTCCGGCTCGGCGGGCAGCGGGTGCGCGAGTGGTCGCCGTACACCTCGACGTTCAACATCACGGGCCAACCCTCGGTGTCGCTGCCCGTGCACCGCACGGCCTCGGGTCTGCCCGTGGGCGTCCAGCTGGTCGCCCGCTTCGGTCGCGAGGACCTGCTGGTGCGCGTGGGAGCGCAGCTCGAGACCGAGATCGGGTGGGACTGGCTGTCGCCGGCCGTCAGCCCGTCGGCACCGGCTCACTGACCGGCAGGTCCGCCGGCGGCTGCTCCTTCCCAGGCTGCTGCTTCTCGGGGGCCCCCGGCTCGGCTACCGGCAGGTGTCGACCCGGCAGGTCGGACCGGCAGGAACCGTAGGGCGTCGAGGTGATCCAGTGGTCGATGGGCTCCAGCTCGCGCATCGCCCGCCAGACGTCCTCGTGCCGGATCGGCATGTGCATCAGCTCGGCACCGGTTGCGTGCTGGATCGCGTTGCCGATGGCCGGTGCGACCGAGATCATCGGGTGCTCACCGACGCCGCGGGCGCCGTAGGGCCCGTCCAGCTGGGGGGTCTCGACGGCGATGCACTCGATCCGGTCGGGGATGTCCTTGGCGGTGGGAATCTTGTTGTCGGTGAAGGAGGGGTTGAGCAGGCGGCCCTGCTCGTCGTAGATATAGCCCTCGCACAGCGCCGTGCCGAGGCCCTGGATCATGCCGCCGATGCACTGACCACGCACGATTCCCGGGTTGATCATCCTGCCGACGTCGTATGCCGACGCGATCGCCAGCACGTCGAACTCGCCGGTATCCGGGTCCACGTCGACCACGACACCATGGGCGCCGTAGGTCCAGTCCAGGGCCGGGAACCCTTGGCCGGTCTCCTTGTCGAGGTTGCTCAGACCCTGCGCGACATATCGCCCGACGCCGACGAGGGGTCCGCCGATTCCGTTGCCGTTGGGGAAGGCGTAGCCGATCGCCATGGAGGCGAAGGTCACGAACTCGTCGGGACGATGCTTGACGAACACTTTCTCCGAGTCGTGGTCGAGGTCGACCGCCTTCGCGCGCAGGACCTGGCCCGCGACGTCATACGCCTGCGCGAGCAGGTCGTCGGCCGCCAGCATCGTGGCGTTGCCGGACAGGATCAGCCCCTTCGAGGCGACCGTCTGCCAGTCGTAGGGGTCCTTGTCGGTGTCACGCTCGATGGCGACCTTCACCTTCTCGACGGGGAAGCCGAGCCGCTCGGCGGCGATCTGCGCGATCGCCGTGTTGCAGCCTTGGCCGATCTCCATGAGGGCAAGGTTGACGACGACGGAGCCGTCGGAGTTCATCTTGATCACGCAGGCCGTCGCGGTGAACGACGGCATCGCCGGCGCCTTGTGGAGCGTCGCGAGCCCCTTGCCGATCTTGCGGCCGGTGACCCGCTGGTGCTCCTCCTCGTCCGGAGTGAGCCGACCGTAGTCGATCGCCTTCGCGACCTCGTCGAGGCACTTCGTCGGGTTGCCGGTGTGCTCGGTGATCGTCTCGCCACTGAGGGTGAGCGAGCCAGGCTTGAGCAGGTTCTTGCGGCGGAACTCCAAGGAGTCCATCCCGATCGCCTGCGCGACGAGCTCCATGTGACGTTCGAGGCCCCAGAAGAACTCGACGTGGCCGAAGCCGCGGTAGGCCGTGCCATAAGGCTTGTTGGTGTAGATCGTGTAGGCGTCGACCCAGGCGTTGGGGATCTCGTAGGGACCACCGGCCGAGTAGCCGGACGCACGCGTCACGTTGACGGCGTAGTCGGCGTAGGCGCCGGCGTCCCAGAACATCTCCATCTTCTGCGCGGTGATCCTGCCGTCCGAGCGCACCCCGGTCGTGATCCGATAGGTGAGCGCGCTCCGGCACGGGAGCAGGCTGAACTCCTCCTCACGCGTCGCCTGCAGCTTCACGGGTCGTCCGCCGGCCTTGCGCGACAGGCAGGCGACGAGCGGTTCGAGGTGGATGCCGGCTTTGCCGCCGAACCCACCACCGACATGGGGTATGACGACCCGGACCTTGTTGAGCGGAAGCCGCATGGCCGTGCAGAAGAGCTGACGGACGGTGAACGGCGACTGTGCGCTCGTCCAGATCGTCACGTCGTCGCCGAGCTTCCACTGCACGATCGCGACGTGGGTCTCCAGCGGAACGTGTTGCACGGACGGGTTGGTGTATTCGCGCTCGATCACCCACTCCGCCTCCGCGAAGCCCTTCTCGAGGTCACCCTTGCGCATCTTGGTGAGGTTGGCGACGTTGGTGCCCGGCTGGGGGCTGAAGGCCGCCTCCACGTAGGAGTAGTCGCCGAGGTCGGGATGGACCAGCGGCGCCTCCGGCTTGATCGCCTCCATCGGGTCGAGGACTGGCGGCAGGACGTCGTAGTCGACCTCGATCAGGTCGACCGCGGCCTCGGCGATGTCCACCGTCTCGGCGGCGACGGCCGCGACCGCCTCGCCGAAGTGCCGCACCTCGTCCTTGGCGAGGATGTCCTTGTCGACGACATAGAGGCCGAGGCGGTAGTCGAGCTCGTGTCCGGTGAGCACGGCATGCACGCCGGGCAGCGCCTCCGCCCGGGTCGTGTCGATGCGCACGATGCGCGCACGTGCGTGCGGGCTCTTCTTCACCTTGGCGTGCAGCATGCCAGGGAGGGTCAGGTCGCCGGTGTAGAGCGCTCCCCCGGTGAGCTTCTCCATGACCTCGACGCGTGGGACGTCGACGCCGACCGACTGTGGGTGTTCGCGGACGTCGTGCTCAGACACGGGTCATCGCTCCCTTCGAAGCCTCGTCGAGCTGGCCGGAGGCGGCGAGAGCAGCCTCGACGATCTGCTGGTAGCCGGTGCAGCGGCAGAAGTTGCCCTCGATCGCCTCCTTGATCTCCGCGGTCGTCGGCTTCGGGTTGCGGGCCAGCAGGTCACGGAGCGAGAGGGTCATGCCCCCGGTGCAGAACCCGCACTGGACGGCCTGGTGACTCGCGAAGGCCGTCTGGAGGGCGGACAGCTCGCCGTCCTTGGCCTCTCCCTCGATCGTCTCGATGGTCGCACCGTCGGCCTCGACGGCGAGGGCCAGACAGGAGTTGATGGTCTTGCCGTTGAGGAAGACCGTGCAGGCGCCACACTCGCCGGCGCCACAGCCCTCCTTGGTGCCGGTGAGCCCGATGCTCTCGCGCAAGAAGCGCAGCAGGGTCCAGTGCTCCTCGATGTCACGCTCGTAGCCGATCCCGTTGACCGTCGTCGAGACTCTCATCACGCCACCTCTTCCAATGCCCTGCGGACGAAGACCCCGACCATGTGCAGCCGGTACTCCCGGCTGCAGCGCACATCGCTGATCGGGCTGATGGCGTCGTGTACGGCGGCCACCACCGTCTCGACCGGATCCCCAGCCGAGAGGCCCTCGACCAGGATCGGGGTTGGTGCGCACGAGCTGATGCCGAGCGTCAGGTCCCCGTCGTTGTTCAGCGCGGCGACGCCGACGATCCCGAGGTCGTGGCCCTTGATGCGCTTGAGCTTGGTGTAGAAGCCGCGGGCTCCGGCCGTCTCGGTCGGGATGACGATCTCCTCGAGGATCTCGTCGGGTCGCATGACGGTGCGCTTGACGCCCGTGAAGAACTCGTTGAACGGCACGATGCGCGACCCGGACTTCGACGAGATCACCGCATGCGCCCTGAGGCACAGCAGCGCCGGGGCCATGTCGGCGCACGGGGACGCGTTCGCGACGTTCCCGATGACCGTTGCGCGGTTGCGGATCTGGTACGACGCCAGGTCGCGCGCACATCCCACCAGGAGCGGGTAGGACTGGCGCACCTGCGGATCCTCGAGGATGTCGTTGATGGTCGTCGCTGGCCTGATCACGAGCTCGCCGCCCGGAAGCCACGACAGCTCCCCATAGCCGGCGACGTCCTTGACGTTGACCACGAGCGAGGGCGTTGCGAAGCCGCCTCGGAGGTTCACCAGCAGGTCCGTGCCCCCGGCCAGGATCTTCGTGGTCTCTCCCTGGTCGGCGAGCAGGTCGAGCAGCTCCTCGCGCTGCACTGGGGCTCGATAACTGAACCTGGCCGTCATACCGCCTCCTCACGAGGTCGCGGATCATCCGCGAGCAGAGCCATCAGCCGCACCCGGTGCGCAGCGCGCGGCGACAGTCTCGGCACCCCTCGCGATGCAGCCCGGTGCGGTGCGTTCTCTCTGTATTAAGTCCTCTGGAGGCGTCTGCCGCCACGTGCGGAGTGCCCATCCTTTCGGGACTTTCGGCACCCCTCCTGCGGCTGCGCGTCAGCCGACGGGCCGGACGGGTCTAGCAACCCAGCCGACGGGCCGGACGGGTCTAGCAACCCAGCCGACGGGCCGGACGGGTCTAGCGACCGATGGCGTAACGGATGTGGGTCGCAAGGGGCGAGGCGATGACCTCGATGGGACGGAACCCGCGATCCTCGACACCGTCGAACAGGCGCTCGCCGCGGCCCAGCAGGACGGGTGCGACGTCGAGCACAAGCTCGTCGATGACACCTGCCACGAGCGCTTGCCGCGTGGTGGACGCACCGCCCGCGATGGCGATGTCCTGGTCGCCGGCCACTGCCCGCGCCTGCTCGAGAGCCGCGTCGAAGCCGTCGGTGACGAAGTGGAACGTCGTCCCGCCCTCCATCTCGATCGGCTCGTGCGGATAGTGGGTCAGCACGAAGACCGGCGCATGGTACGGCGGGTCGTCGCCCCACCAGCCACGCCAGTCGCCCTCCCACTCGCCTCTGATGGGGCCATACATGTTCCGGCCCATGATGACGGCACCGCGGCGCTTCAACAGGTCGTCGCGGGCCGTGGCGTCCGCCTGGTGGATATCGCCATCCCCGACCATGTGCCATCTGTGCACCCGATCTCCGCCGAGGCCGAGCGGGTGGTCGAGGCTCTGGTCGGGACCGGCGACGAAGCCGTCGAGCGAGATGGACATGTGACAGGTCGTGAGAGTCATGGTGGTGTGGACCTGGGATCTCGTGGGAACTCATCGGGTGGTCGGCAGGCGGGGTCCGAGACGACGCCACCTCGGCGGAGATCCTACCGCCGGCCGGGTCGGACGCCTGAGGTCTCGACACTGCGTCCGGCTGGTCTGGTGCCTTGACAGCCAGAGGCGGCCCATGCTGGGTGGGTGGTCCTCTTGTCAGGTGGAATGCGTTGGTCTGGACGTGAAAGGCGAAGTGACGCTTGCAGATTGGCGCCGATGGCGCCATAATGGCGCCATGCCCAGCGTGCAGATCAAGGATGTCCCGGCGGAGACCCACGCCATCCTGCGTCAGCGTGCCGCCGCATCGCACCAGTCTCTGCAGGAGTACCTGCGTGCCCGGCTGATCGAGGAGGCGAGCACTCCGACCATCGAGGAGGTGCTCGACCGGGCGGGCGGGAGATCGGGAGGTAGCTTGTCGTTCACAGAGGCAGTTGCCACGGTTCGGGACGATCGTGCTCGTCATTGACGCAAGCGTCCTGGCGGTGGCCTTGGCCGATGATGACTCCGGCGGTGACCATGCGCGTTCCCGCCTTCGCGGAGAACGCCTCGCGGCGCCGGAGCTGATTGATCTCGAGATCGCCTCAGTCCTGCGGAAGAAGGTGAGTGCGGGCACGTTTGACGAACGAAGGGCCCTCTTCGCTCTGCTCGACCTCGCCGACCTACCCCTGCAGCGCGCACCACACCTACCGCTGCTCGACAGATGCTGGCAGCTACGCGAGAACATCACCATCTATGACGCGGCCTACGTCGCGCTGGCCGAGGCCCTCGACGCGCCATTCCTCACAAGTGATGTACGGCTCTCGAAGGCCCCCGGTCCACGATGCTCCATCGAGGTCCTTACCTGAGTCCAAGGACGGCCCCGGCGCAACGATCAGCGGGGTGGAGCGCCAAGCAACGTCGCCCGTAGCCCGGTTGAGGGTCTGCCGCTAGCGCGGAATCCGCGGTACGGTCACGAGGGACCGGCGAAGCGAATCCTGACACCGCATGTGGGGAGGGACACGGATCGCCGGACCCGAAACCTCGACAATCGTACTCTCGGCGTGCAGGACCGAAAGGATGCAGAGCGATGGTTTCAGGAAAGCAGCAGAACCCCATGGGGCGCCGAACCGTGGCGATCGGGGGTGCCGTGATTCTCGCCCTATCGGTCGTCACGGGCCTCGCGACCTCGGCGATTGCGCAGCCAGCCCAGAGCGCTGCTCTCGCGGGCGGCCGCCCCACGTCCGTCCCGATCTCGGGGCAGAGCGACACCGTCCTCTACTCGCAGAACACCGATGCCATCGGCAAGCTTCCTTCCGAGCGTTTCGAGCCCAAGTACACCAAGCTACGACAACCGCGGCGCCGACGACTTCACCGTGCCGAGCGGCACCTGGACGATCAACGAAATCGACGTCACCGGGCGTTACGTCACCAAGAGCGGGCCCGCCAACTCGGAGAACGTCATGTTCTATGAAGATGCCAACGGGTCCCCGGGAACCCTGGTGACCAGGATCAGGTCGGTCGGCACCGAAGACGGGACGGGGTCGTTCACGATTCCGCTCGGTGACTCCGGTGTGACCCTGGCCGCCGGCACCTACTGGGTCTCTGTCCAGATCCGCATCAACTTCGACCACCACGGCTCGTGGTACTGGGCCACGACGTCGCCGCATGGCTCGCAGGCGACCTGGCGCAACCCCAAGAAGGGCTGGAGTCGAAAGTGCCACGCTTACACGCCCGTCGACACGTGCTTCCGCAACACTCCGGTCTCGGACTTCATGTTCGCGCTGCAGGGCACGTCTACCGGCTGACGAGCAGAAGGGATCCGACCGCCCGCGCGGATCCGGGGGCGTTGGGGAGACGCGTCATGGCGTGACGTGGGCGTCGTACTCGTCGTGGCGACGCCACCAAAAGCCGTCCTCGTTGCGGCCGAACGGCGCCCGGTCGAGCCATTGGTACATGCCCCAGAGGCCGTCCAGCCCACGCTCGTATGCCGAGTAGGTGTGGTAGACGATGCCGTCGTCGAGGACGAAGGCACTCACGCCGGGCCCCTCTCGCCGATACGTCGGCCAGTCGGTCCCGACGATGCTTGAGGCGAACTCGTCCAAGCCCGCTGCCTCGTCGCCCGAGGTGCGGAAGTCCGATGTACGGAAGTTGTAGTCGACCGCGCCCGACTCCCACTCCTCGGCGGTGACCGCAGCCTGGAAGTCGTGGTTGAAGTCGCTTCCTGACGAAGACGCCCAGGGAAAGCTCCAGCCCATCCGCTTCTTGAACGCCTGCAGCTTCGCGAGCGGAGCCCTGGAAACGGCGCACAGCGTGACGTCGTGGTTGGCGAGATGGACGACGGAGCCGTCGAACCCGTCGGCGATCGCCGAGCAGCTCGGGCAGCCTGCCTCGTAGTCGGCGCCGAACATGAAGTGGTAGACGAGCAGCTGAGAGCGTCCCTGAAAGAGGTCGGCCAGGGAAGCCTCGCCCGCGTCGGTGTCGAACCGGTAGCTCTTGTCCAGCCGGACCCATGGCAGCTGCTGCCGCTTGCGCGCAAGCTCGTCGCTGCGTCGCGTCAGTGCCTTCTCCTCCCCGAGGAGCTCCAGCCGAGCCTGCAGCCAGTCAGCGCGGGTTCCGATTGTGTGGTCAGTCATAGCGGTTTCTTCCTTCCTGTGGTGACAGTTGTCTGGTGGTTCGAGGTGCCGGTGAGAGCGCCTTACATGCTGGGCGTGACGGCGGGGACCGCCGACGGCGCGACGATGATGAGCAGTCCGAGCCCGACGATGACAAGCGCCAGCGGGACATCGAACGCAGCCTTCGAGGGCAGCAGCTTCTGGAGGGTGACGAGCACCGCGATGACGGCCATCCAGCCGATGCTCATCGGGCTGATCGCCAGCAAGGCCAGCATCAGGCCGATGCTCGAGCCGAGGCAGCAGAGCCCAAACTCCCAGCCGAGCGCGATGCTCCCATAGCCGCTCCGGCGGAAGCGTCCCTTGAGCGGGCTGAGCTCGTAGATCCCGGCGGCGATCACCACGGCACCGGCGACGGCATAGCCGTGCGGCCGGTAGAACGCGTAGACGGCAAGGCCGACGAGGCTCCAGACGGCGAGGTAGCACGCGACGAACGTCGCGATGGCGCGGAGCCGACCGCTGGTCTGGGTGGCCCTCACAACAGCGGGGACGGCGCCAGGAAGCATCATCGCCGCCATCATCGCGACCCAGCCGAGCGTGAACGACCCCCACGAGCCGAGCTCGGTCTGCGTGCCCATGTTCATCCCGCGCAGCTGAAGCACCGAGACAACCCAGCCGGCCATGGCGAGTCCGAGGCTTGTCGCCGCAGCGAGCGCCGTCGCGGCTGACAAGGGCGCGCGCGTCCCGGCGTACACATGCCGTGCACCCCTCGCCGGCGCCTCCTCGACCAGCGACTCCTCGACCAAGGCCCGCCCGATGCCCCGGTCGGCTCCGGTGATCAACACTGCCGTGCCTTCGATGCTCATGTCATGCTCCTCAGCTTGTGATGGTTGGTTGAGTGGGTCGTCAGACCCGTTGTGCAGAAAGGATGTGGGCGCAGTGCAGCTCCCTGCGAGACCGACGTCGCGCAGGTTGTTCACGTTGCTCGGACTAGCCGGGTTGTTCGGGGTGTTCGGGCTGTTCGGCGCGAGCTTTCAGCGCGGCGAGTCGGGAGTCCCACTGTGCAGCAAGCGACGAGAGCCAGTCGGCGGTCTCAGCGAGCGGCGCGCTGCGCACCTGGAACAGCACCTCGCGCCCGACCCGAGCCGAGCTGACCAGGCCGGCGTCCTGAAGGACGGCCAGGTGTTTGAGCACCATCTGGCGGCTGACGGGAAGGTCGCGTGCCAGGGCCGAGGCGCTGGCCGCGGGTCGCGGGGCCAGCGCTTCGAGCACCTGCCGCCGGGTGGGGTCGGCGAGCGCACCGAGGACGCTCTCGACACTCATGAGCTCTCCGCTCAGTCTTCCGCCCGGGTGCGGAGAGAGGCCAGCTCGTTCGTCCAACCGTCGGAGTTCGACTCGATGCCCTGGGCCTTGATCTCGTCGGTGGCGTCGAGCTTCGCGAAGCCGCTCTCGACCACGCCGACGTGGACCTCGTCGCCCTTCGGCGTCACCGTGAACTCGATCAAGGTGGTGCGTCCTGGTGTCAGGTCCTCGCCGGGGAACGAGCTCGCCCAGCGGAAAGCGGCGTACGTCATGGGCCGCAGCTCGACGACCTCAACCGGGAAGCGACCCCACTTCTCCGACTCGCGCACCACAACGTGGCCCGGCGTGCGGTCGGTGTCGCCGTGGGCGTCGCTCGGCACCCACCAACCGGGCTCCGTGACGAGATCCCAGACTCGCTCGAGGGGAGCCGCGATGGCGATGCTGCGTTCGATGGTGTCCTGCATGATGTCTCCTTCGTCGTTCGAATCAGTGCAACCCTAGAGTTGCACATCTAAAGAGACACATGCAACCCTTTGGTTGCAGATTTTGAGATCGGTTTCCCGCCGTCAGTCACTCGCGTTGGTGAACGAATGCCCAGGTCGTCTCATCGTCGGGCTCGCTCTCGGAAGGTGTCGCAGGTGGAGGGTCGGCTCAGTCCAGGTGTCCCTTCCAACGTGACGCGAAACCGTCGGCGACCATCAACGCCTGGGTGAATCGTTCGCGCGGCGGTCCGGACCACGTGCTCACTCCCGCGATCTGTATGGTTTCCGCACCCGAAGTAGGGCAGCATGGGCCAGCACACGGGGTGTGCGAAAGACTTCCAAGAGTCTGCCAGACCGGGGGTTGCCCGATGTCAATCTTTCTGTATCGCCTCGGGGGCTTGTTGAGCCGACACCGCGGAGCGGTGGTGGGCGGGTGGCTTCTTGTGTTCCTTGGCGTCGTCGGTTCCTCGATGACCTTCGGTGATCAGTACGACGACTCGTTCACCGTCCCTGGCACCCAGTCCCAGCAGGGACTGGACCTCATCCGAGACCGCTTCGACCAGAGCGGCACGTCCGGCCAGGTGATCTTCACCGCGGGTGATGGCAAGGTCACGAGCTCGGCCCATGCCAAGGCGGTCAAGCAGGTCGCGGCCGCCATCAACGCGGTGCCGAGGGCCAACATGAGCAACCCGTTGGGACCGCCCCCAGGGCAGTCGCAGCCGGTGCTCTCCTCAGACGGGCGGTCCACCCTGGGACAGGTGCAGTTTGACCAGGCGGAGCCCTCGGACCAGACGCTCGCGGCGGTCCAGGCGGCCGCTCAGCCACCTCCGGGATCGGATATCGCCACGTCCGTCGGTGGCGACGCCTACAAGGCGACGTCGCCACCGAGCCACGTGCCCGAGCTCATCGGGCTGCTGGTGTCCTTCATCATCTTGGCGATCACGTTCGGCTCCCTGCTCACCGCCGGGATGCCGATCCTGACGGCCCTGGTGGGGGTAGGTGTCACGATCAGCTCGGTGGCGCTGGCATCGAACGTCGCCACCGTTTCCAGCGCCTCGCCGAATCTCGCGGAGATGCTGGGTCTCGCCGTGGGGATCGACTATGCCCTCTTCCTGCTGTCTCGCTACCGACGCCAACTCGCCGATCCGGCGAACTCACCACAGGTCGCGATGTCACGAGCACTCGCTACCGCGGGCAGCGCGGTGGTCTTCGCCGGAACCACCGTGATCATCGCGCTGACGGGACTGGCCGTGGCCCGGATCCCAGTGCTGACCGTCATGGGTCTCGCAGCGGCAGCCGCGGTCGCGGTAGCGGTGGTCGTCGCGCTGACGCTGCTCCCGGCGATCGCTCTGCTGCTCGGCGAGCGGTTGCGGCCACGGCCACGGCCACGGGAGGGGCGGAGGTGGCTTAGACGCGGGAAAAGGCAGACACCCGTTACCCCCATGGCACGGTCGACGTTCTCGAGCCGTTGGGTGCACCTTGTCACGGCGCGGCCGCTGCTCACCATCGCCGCCGTCGTCGCCATCCTGCTGCTCGCAGCCGTGCCCGCGACCAGCCTGGACCTCGCACTGCCCGACAACAGCTCCGCGCCGGAGGCCACCCCGCAGCGGCAGACCTACGACGACATCACGGCCGCCTTCGGGGAGGGCTACAACGCGCCCCTGACGGTGACCGCCGGGGTGATCACCAGCAACGACCCGGTAGGCACCGTCAACAAGCTGGCCAAGGCTCTCGGGCAGCTGCCGGGGGTCGTAGCAATCACCCAGGCAACCCCGAATCAGAGCGGCGACACCGCTCTGATCCAAGTGATCCCCGTTGCCGGCCAAACGGCACCGTCGACTGCTCGGCTGGTCGGCGAGCTGCGCGATCACAGCTCGGAGCTGGAGAAGAAGTACGGCGTGACCGACATGTTGGTGACCGGCCCGACAGCGGTCAACATCGACCTCTCAGCCCGCCTGGCCGCTGCTCTGCTGCCGTTCGCCGCGATCGTCATCGGGTTGTCCCTGCTGCTGCTGATGGTCGTCTTCCGTTCCGTGGCCGTTCCGCTGAAGGCGACGCTGGGCTATCTGCTCTCGGTGGGTGCTGCGCTGGGTGCCGTGGTTGTGGTGTTCCAGTGGGGGTGGCTCGACAGCCTGATACCCGGGTTGAGTGAGGGGCCGATCGTCAGCTTCCTGCCGATCTTCGTCATGGGTGTGCTCTTCGGGCTGGCTATGGACTACGAGATGTTCCTCGTCTCGGCGATGCGTGAGGAGTTCGTGCACTCCGGCGATGCCAAGGACGCCGTGTACTCCGGTTTCCGGGCGTCCTCAATCGTGGTGACCGCGGCCGCGTTGATCATGACGTCGGTGTTCCTCACCTTCGTCCCCAACGGGTCGACGACGATCAAGCCAATCGCTTTCGGCCTTGCCGTCGGGGTGTTCGTGGACGCCTTCATGGTGCGGATGACCTTCGTGCCGGCCGTGCTGATGCTGCTCGGCCGACGGGCCTGGTGGCTGCCTTCATGGCTGGACCGCAGGATTCCCGCCGTCGACGTCGAGGGAGCAGCCATGCACCGCAAGATCGCTTACGAGGACTGGGAGAAGACCAATGGCACGGCGGCTCTCGTGGCGCGGGACGTGGTGACGGGCGCCAACCGCACGCCCGTGAGCGCGGAGGCACCGCCGGGTGTGGTGACCCAGGTGCGAGTTCCGGAGGATCTGGACCCCGTCGAGCTGGCCATGGTGCTGGTGGGGAGGCAGCGGCCTGCTGGCGGCGAACTGGTCGTGGGTGGCCTGCTCCTTCCTGAGCAGCGGGAGGCGGTGCTCACGACAGCTGCCTTCGTCGACGTCGGGAGGCCGCGCGAGGACGAGCGGACGGTCGCCGATCAGGTGGAGGAGCGCGCCCGACTCACGGCCACGACCGGGCGGCGTCGCGCCGCCTTCGCCAAGCGGGGCACAACACTGTCGGAGGGGCTGAACGCTGCGGCCGCGGCCCTGGCCGGCCAGGCCGGCCCCGTGGGCCGGGCAGCGATCCGGGCCGCTGTGATCGAGGCCGCCCTGGCCGTGGCCGGGGGGGTCAGACTGCTGGTCCTCATCCAGGAGGGGCCGGAGAGCACCGTTCCGGCGGGCACGGCGGAGACCCTGGCGCAACACCTGTCCCAGGAAGGAGTCACCGTGGTGCTGCTCTGCCCGGACGTGTGGCGGGCGTCAGCCTCGAATCTGCCGCCGACCGCGCACGCACTCCCCCGTGAACCAGAGGAGGCCCGGCAGTGACCCGCTCCCAGATATTCGGGGCCATCGACGACTTCAGGTCGCCCAGCTGGCGCCGGCTTGCCCTTGTCGGGCTCGTGCTCCCGCTCGTAGCGGCCACCGTGCTGGTCTGGGCGACCACCGGTCGACCGCAGAACCTCGACCGGGTCCCCGTCGCGGTCGTGAACAACGACCAGATCATCCAAAAGCCCCAACCCATGGCGGCCGGCCGCGCGCTGGCGGCTGCCCTCACCGAGCCGAGCTCCGACCAGACCAACCTCGACTGGACCCTGGCCAACCCGAACGACGCGGCGACGGGACTCAAGGACGGCGACTACTACGCCGTGCTCACCATCCCCCAGGACTTCTCCAAGGCCATCCTCTCCACCGGCACCGACAACCCCATGCAGGGAAAGCTCAAGCTCGTCAGCAACGGCGCCTCCAGCGCCACGGTGCCGTTCATCAGCCAAGCGATCGCGGCACAAGCCGCCACCTCGCTGGGCCAGCAGAGCACCCAGGGGTACCTGGTCCAGGTGTATGACGGCTTCAACCAGATTGCCTCGTCGAACAAGCAGGCGGCCTCGAGCGCCGGCCAGCTCACCCAGGGCACCGCGCAGGTGTCCCAGGGGGCGAAGCAGGTGGGCTCAGGTGCCGGGACTCTTGCCACCGGGCTCGGCCAGCTGGCCAGCGGAGCGCAGCAGCTCGCACAAGGAACCGCCTCGCTCAGGAGCGGTGCCGACAGTCTCGCCACGGGCGCCGATGCCGTCGCAGGAGGCGCCAACGAGCTCACGAGCGGGTCGAACGCCCTGGCGACTGGCGCGCAGACCCTTGCCGGCAAGGAGGCTGGCTTCACCCGGGCCGCCCGCGCCGTGGCGGCCGGGTCGGCCCGGGTCGCCGACGGCGCCAAGAAGCTGTCGCTGGGCAGCCGGGCAATTGCGGTGAACCTCTTGGTCCTGACCCGGGTATGCCAGCGGTCCGGCGCCTCCGATCGGTTCTGCAACGCTCTGGCCCGGGCCCAAGACCGGGCGGGCCGGGTAGCCCAAGCGTCCGTTGCAGTGGCAGCCGGCAGCGCTGCAGCCGCCCGTGCCGACCAAGGGCTCGCGACCGGCGCGGGAGAGCTCGCGACCGGCTCGCACCAGCTCGCTGGTGCGGCTAACGCCCTGCACAGCGCGGCCGCACGGGTCTCGTCCGGAGCCGATAAGGTGAGCAATGGTGCATCCTCGCTCGCGCAAGGCGCCACCGAGACCGACCAAGCCGCAGGTCAACTCGCCTCCGGGGCCACCTCGTCGGCCCAGGCCGGCAACCAGCTCGCCTCCGGCAGTGCGTCGCTCAGCTCCGGGGCGACGTCGACAAACCAGGGTGCCCAACAACTCAGCCAAGGTCTCGACCAACTGGCGAGCCAGAGCCCGACGTACTCCAAGCAGGAGAAGCAGGCACTTACCATCGTCGTGAGCGAGCCCGTGAAGATGAACGCGTCGGTGGAGAACACAGACCACGGCAACGGGTGGCTGTTGGGCGTCGTCCTCGGCGTCGTCCTCTGGCTCGCGGCCCTCCTGGGCGTCCTACGCCGCGACCTCGCCCCGGTACTGCGCAACTCGACAACTCCCGTCTCGTCGCGTCGCCTTACCATGGTGCAGCTGCGCCCGGCCACCGGCATCGCCCTCCTCCAGGGCGCGGCCGTGCTGCTGGCATTGGTGCTGGTGCAGGTGCATGCCTCGAGCCCCGTGGTGTTCAGCCTGCTGACCCTCCTAGCCGCGGCCACCTTCACCCTGGTCGGCGTATGCCTTCGCTGGGCTTTCGGCAGTGCGGGCATCCTCGCATTCGTCCTGCTCCTGCTGCTGCAGGCAGCGGCGCTGGGCAACGTGCTTCCGATCGAGACCGCCCCGGCACCCCTGCCACTGCTGAACCGGGTCCTGCCACTGACGTCCTACGTCAACGCCACCAGTCAGCTCGTCGCAGGGGGGTCGGCCGGCTCGATTGCTCGGGTGGTGACGGTCTTGCTCCTCTGGGGAGGTGCCTCGTGCCTGCTGGCGCTGCTCGTCGTGCGGTACCGCCGCGTCGAGCGGAGATCCGTGGCCGCTGTGGGCTAGGAGCCAGGTTCAGCCGTGAATTCACGCCGAGGACACGACCTACCACGGCACCTGGACGAATTCTGGCCGGCCCACCTCGGGGTCGTCGATGAGGTGCTGGAAGTCGTTGGTGTTGCGTGAGATTGACACCAAGAGCTGGCCCGAGGCAAGCGGGATCTCCGGATGGGCCAGCGGCGCATACTCGTAGTGGCCGGTGTCGAAGCCTGCGGGCGCCTTGAGCTCCTTCACGGGAGTCCAAGGCCCCCACGGGTGTGGCGCGGTCCACTTGTAGACGAAGTTGGCGACGTCTCCGCCAAGCTTGGACACCGCCACGAAGCCGTCGCCGACACTGTCGACGGACAGGGTCTGAGATACCCCCCCCTGGCTGGGCAGGATCAACTTCGCTCTGGAGACGTCCGACCGCCAGCGCCTCCCGTCCCAGAACTGCCAGCTGTTGCGGTTGCCTGGGTCGTCAGCCACAGCCCGGGCGACATAAAGCTCGCGGCCGAAGTCGTACTTCTGGCCGGTCAGCCGGGTGCCGTAGACGTAGAACCAGCCGTCGTGAACGGTCGCGGCAGCACCCCAGTTGATCTGCTGCTCGTTTCGAGAGTCGGGCGTGATATCCGCGACCTTGAGAAGCTGCGGGGCCTGGCCACTCTTCACCGTGAACACCGCGGCGCTGGTGCCGAGAAACGTGAACGCGAACTGCCCCCCACTCCCTCGGTCAATACGCGAACAGAGCACAAAGATCACCTCGTGACCTTGCTCCCTATTCACGGCCACCGACATCGGCCAACGCACGACCGTCGGCGACACGTCGGGAATCACCGGGCCCTTTCTGGCGTCCAACAGTTGTGAGACGCACAGCCCAGAAGTGACGAGCATCGAATTGGCGACCAGTTGTGGCTGCAGCGTCGGGCGGATGGTGTCCCCGAAGAGCCAAACCAACCGACCATCACTGAGGCGTGCGCTCGCCCCGATGTCGCCCGCCTGCCAGGCTGGCAGGTTGAGCGCCTCGCCGAACTTGTTGAGCTGGTCGACCGTCGGCTTGAGTTCCTTGGCAGGGGGAGGGGGGCACTTCGGGGACAGTCGTAGTCCCGAGGCATCGGCGGAGTGCCTCGACCCTGGGCTTACGGTTCCCGCAGAGCAGGCCACCACTGCCAGCAACGCAACGGCCGCGATGGCGGCTCCGCGAGAGCGCCTCCTCATAAGCTGGCTTCCATCGCCAGCAAGCAATTCTTCCTGCGCATCGGCGCCGCAACTCCCATGACCTTCTGCGCCTCCAGGCCGGGTCGCATCTGATCCAGCTCCATCCAGTGCCGGGGTCCGTGAAGTCCAGGGTCGTGGGTGGAGGAGGGCGGCACCACCTGATCCGGTACTAGCACTTTAGGTGGCGGGTGTTGCTGGTGTCAGGACCTCGCCGTGCTTTCGTGGTGGCGGCTGTGTCGTTGTCAGTGATGATGGCGCGTGAGCGGGCGAGCGCGTCGAGGCCGAGCTGGCGGCTGGATCCGATCCATCCGTCCTGCTGGTGGGGCTCCTTGTGCGGGTGTTCTCGCGCACCTCGACGTGGCCAAACGTGCGGCTCCGCTCGAGCGAGTCTGTGATCTCGTCACCGAGGATCGGTTCCCGCCGTCAGTCACTCGCGTCAGCGAACGAATGGTGCTCGTGAGTCACGACCCACCTGTCCCCATTCTTGCGGAGACCGAGGGTGAGTCGGAGCTGCTGCTCAGGGTTGCGCTCGAACTCGGCGGGCGTCCCGCATCGGAGCAGCCCGAACGCGAAGGCGTCGTGCGCACCGGCCGTGACATCCAGCGACTCGAGGTCGAAGACGGCACCCGACGCTTGCCACCGGAAGAAGCCCGGCCACGACTCGCGATACGCGTCGAGTCCGCGCACGCCGTCGTACGGCGGCGGCACGTCGAACATGACGATATCGGACGCATGGTCGGCCAAGACGCCAGCCAGATCACCGTCGTGCACGGCCGCGGCCCAGCGCTCGATCAGGTGTCGAATCTGCCACGGCGCCCGAGGTGATGCCGTCGCCTGTACCGGCATGACATGATCGCGACGCCTCACCCAGGCTTCCAGTCTCGTCCACCTTGCCACTCTGCCCCACGGTCCGCTGGCCGGCGATGGCGCCCTTGTCGAGCGGGAGAACCACGAGCTCATGGGTGCGCCAACGCCGGTTCGTCACCACCAGGCTGACGGTGCCGGCGGCGACCGAGCCCGGGGGGCGCGAAGCATCATGCGCTCTCCCAAGGGAGCGACTCCAGACATCGACGACGTCATACTCATATCCGCCAGGGTGACCTGCACGATCTCGCCGGGGATCGTCGCGGAGACGGAGCACGTCAGCGTGGCCGCGTGATAGCCGGAACCGTGTCCCATCATCCCGGGGTCTGCGTGGCCGCCGAATCCACCCGAGGCCGCAACACAGGTGCAACGCCGCCTAGCTGGCTCGCTAGCCCGCGTCGTTGCGGATCGGGCTTGCTGGCTCGGCTGGCCGCCAGTCGGCCGGCGGGTCCTCACCTGCGCGGCCGTCGACGGCCTCACGGAGAAGGTCGGCGTGGCCCGTGTGCCTGCCGTACTCCTCGATCTGGTCACAGAGCAACCGGCGCACGCTGGCGTGGCGACCGTCGGGCCACGAGGCGTGGATCAGCTGGTCGAGGCCGCCGTCGGCGAGGGCCGAGGCAAGGCTCGCTCGAGAGCGCGCAACGGCCCCGTCATAGACCGCGTAGAGCTGGTCGGGCGTGTCGTCGGCGGCCGACGTGAACTCCCAGTCGTTGGAGCCGTCCCAGCCCCACCCGTCCCACGGCGCGCCGAGCGGCTCACCGCTGAGCTTGGTCGTGAAGGCGTAGTCCTCCTGTGCGGCGAGATGCTTGAGCAGCCCGCCGATGCTCAAGGTGGACCGGCCGATGGTGGTCCGCAGCCCCGTGGCGTCGAGGCCGTCGGCCTTCCAGCGGAAGGTTGCCCGGAGCCGGTCGAGCGCTCCGACAAGCTGCTCCACCTCGGTACCGGCGAGCGGAGGCTCCCAGGGCGGCAGTGTGAACGACGTGTCCTGAGTGGTCATGCGCGTCACAATAAACCGAGTTCCGGACACTCCGCTTCCGGAACTGCCCTTGATGGCATTCCTGGCCGAGGGGAGGACGGGCCAGCACGTTCGGTGGTCAGGCGACGGACTCGGGTCCGGTGCACGCTGAGGGCACGTCATCGACGATCACGACGGTGCCACTCTGAGCATCAAGCAGCGGCACGGTACGGCGCGCAGCCTCGTCGATGTGCACCCGAGGTGGCTCCGGTGGCTCCCCCTCGTAGTAGGTGCCCGGCCCATAGAACTGCCCGTAGCGGATCACCACGCCGGCAACGTCGAGCACCGCTCGCTCATGGCTGTCGACCGTCGGTTGACGATCCGGAGGCAGCCGCCAGGCCAGGCTCTGCGCCAAGAAATGTTGTGCGCCCGCTGCGCGAGCCGCAGCCAGCAGGTTCTGGGTGCCTTCGCCGAGCATCCGGTCATAGGCGCCGTGGAACTCGGGAATGCGGGACGTCTCGTCGGGCAGGTCGGTCAGCTGGTGGATGACGACCTCGGGACCGAAGGCGACGACGGCGTCGCGGAGCGCGGCGCCGTCATACACATCGCAGACGACGGGCTCGGCGCCAAGCGTGCCAAGCCGCTCGAGCTTGGCGGGCGAGCGAGTCATGCCCGCGACCTGGTGGCCCTGGGCAACCAGCAGCGGGACGAGACGGGTGCCGATGACGCCGCTGGCGCCGGCAAGGAAGACCCTCATCGTGCACGCTCCTCGTCGGTTGCGGTCGGCGTTGCCGTCGAGAGCTGAACGGCTGCGGACCTCGCTCGCCAGGAGGGGACGCGAGAGGGCGCACCCGGTTGATGGTCTGGTTCAGAACGCACGTTTCGAGGAGACATGCCGTCCAGTCTGCTACGCGTGAGCAGCACGCAACATCCGCCACCTGGCGGGTATGCGGTCCGGCCGTCTCAGTCCAGCCGGAGGAGCGTCTCCTCGATCTCCGTCCCGCGTGCTGAAGCGAACGACACCTCCGTGCCGATGACGCGGAACCCGGCCTTCTCGAGGACGCGCAACGAACCGGCGTTGTCGGTCGCCGCACCGGCATAGATCGGCCGGCGTTCGATCCCGTCGAGAAGCATGTCAAGGGCTCGACTCGCGATCCCTCTCCCCCACATCGCACGGTCGATCCAGTAGGTGATCTGGGTCTTCCCATCCAGCACGAAGCAGCCGATGCTGCCGACGATCTCGTCGTTGCAGGTGATGACCCGCTGGGTGATCTCGGGCGAGGCTGCGATCTTCGCCATGTGTCCGTTGAACCACGGGCGGTTGTCTGGGTCGTCGGGCGTGAAGGCCGCCATCCGAACCGACTCGGGGTCCCGCATCTGGTCGAACAATGTGTCGAGATCCGACTCCTGCATCGGCCGCAGGGCGACCGCCAAACCGTCGCTGTCCGTCATACACAGGACCTTATCGAGCGTGACCGACAGGGACGACGGCCGCGGCTCGGATCGAGGGGACGACGAGCCTGGGATCGAGGGACCAAGGATCTGGATCGTCGAGGGCTCAGCGGAGGGTGCGGTGGTATTCGAGGAGGACGGGGTGGGGTGCGAATGAGGTCTGGGTACGTCGGCCCGTCTCGGTCCAGCCGAGCTTCTCGTAGAACCGGCGGGCCCGGTGGTTCTCCTCGAAGACCCGCAACCGGACCCAGGTCGTCCCGGGACTCGCCGGCTCGGGGCTCGCCGTCCCTGTTCTCATCGTCTCGGCCAATGCGTGCAGGACGGCATCGTGCAGCTCACGCGCCAGCCCGCTCCCCCAGGACCGCAGCGCCACGCCGAAGTGCAGCAGCTCCGAGTCCCGCGTCGCCGCGAAACCGATGATCCCGCCGACGTCGTCAGTGCCGACGTAGGGGTGGATGTCCGGAGCCGCGATCTCTCTGGTCCAGCGCGCCACCAGCTCGGCTCGCGGGAACGGATGCGTTTCCTGCGGAAAGATGTGCGACAGTGCCTTGATGGCCCCTTCGGCCTGCACCTCGACGAGATCCGCCACGTCGCCCAACCTGGCCTCCCGGAAGATCATCCGCACGGGACAGTCAGTAGTCGACCGCGGCGCGGATGATCGGGCAGGTCATGCAGTGGCCGCCTCCACGCCCTCGGCCCAGCTCGGCGCCGACGATCGTGATGACCTCGACGCCCGCTTCTCGAAGCAGAGCGTTGGTGTGTGTGTTGCGGTCATAGGTGAACACAACTCCGGGCTCGACGGCGACCGCATTGTTGCCACTGTCCCACTGCTGGCGCTCCGAGGCATATACGTCGCCGCCGGTCTCGATCACTCGCAGCTCGGAGAGTCCGAGCGACTCGGCGACCACACCGACGAAGGACTTCGACTCCTCGACGACCTCGACGCCCGGACTCTTGTCGCTCGGTCGGAGCGAGAACGTGCGGATCCCGTCGACGATCGTGGGAAAGAGGGTGACGATGTCGCGGTCGGCGAAGGTGAAGACGGTGTCGAGATGCATAGCCGCCCGCAGCTTCGGCATCCCTGCCACCACGACATGCTCGGCCGCACCTGCCGTGAAGAGGGCAGCCGCGACCTGGGTGATCGCCTGTCGCGAGGTCCGTTCACTCATGCCCATCAGCACCACTCCGTTGCCGACGGGCATGATGTCGCCGCCCTCGAACGTCGCCTGGCCCCAGTCCTGCTCGGGATCCCCCCACCAGACGGTCGACCCGACGAAGTCGGGATGGAACTCATAGATCGCCTTCATGAGCAGCGTCTCGTCGTGGCGAGCCGGCCAATACAGCGGGTTCATCGTCAGGCCGCCGTAGAGCCAGCAGGTGGTGTCGCGGGTGTAGAGCGTGTTGGGCAGCGGCGGCATCAGGTATTCGCGGACACCGGACGTGTCGCGGGCAAGGGCGATGTGGCCGGACCGGTAGTCGTCGGGCAGGTCCGCAGTCGCCAGGCCGCCGATGAGGTAGTCCGCCAGGTCGCGATCGGACAGCGACTCCAGGAAGCTGCGGGTGCCGTCGACCAGGCCGAGCCCCACCTGGTTGGGCACGATCTTGCGGTCGAGGAGCCAAGACTTCGCGCCGGGGACTCCCAGCGTCTCCGTCAACAGCTCATGGAGCTCGACAACGTCGACGCCCCGGGACCGAAGCCCGTGCATGAAGTCCGCGTGGTCACGCTGAGCGTTCTCCACCCACAGCACGTCGTCGAAGAGCAGGTCGTCGGAGTTCGTCGGCGTCAGCCGACTGTGAGCGAGTCCGGGCTGGCAGACCAGCACCTTCTGGAGCGTGCCGACCTCCGAGTGCACTCCGTAGCTGCTGGAGGCGCCTGCTGGGGTGGTCATGGAGGCCCTTTCTCGAGGGGTGATGCACGAACGACGAAGGGAGCTGCGCTGAGATCGAGATCCACCGGCCGCGAAGGCCACCTGACAACGATGCCACGTCTTCGGCGATGAAGGACAGATCACAGCGGGGTGGCCCGGGAAGGCGGGACCTTCGGCCGTACCTCGTCGAGGCAAGCCTCACCACGATGGAAGGATGACGCACGTGGGCCGGGAGAGCGCGGCGTCATCGGCTGCGCGCAGCCGACCGGCCAGCCCGCACCCTCCGCGGCGACATCGCATCCTGGCGGTCGCCGCCGCCGCCACGGCTCTCAGCGCGTGGGCAGGGGCGGTGGGTCTCGCCTCAAGTGCACTCACCCTCGGCCGCGGGCTGGACGGCCGGCTGCCCTTCGACAGCGTGGTCTTCGGTGGGGCCGCGCTCGCGCTCGTCGTGGCGGTGCCCTTCACGGCCGTCGCGGCCTTGGCGTGGCGCGACGACCGGCGCACGGGCTCAGCCGCATCGGTGGCGGGCGTGCTGTTGATGGGATGGATCGTGGTCGAGCTGGCATTCATTCGCGAGGCCAGCTTCTTCCATCCGGTCTTCTTCCTCGTCGGCCTGCTGTTCGTGATCGCCGGCCGCCATACCGTCCGCCGCCACCCAGATCGTGACGACCACCCGGCAACTGAGGTGGGCTCCTAGGATGACCCGGGTGACCACGCCGGCTGCCGCGAACGACGACCTCGGGCTCAACCGTGCCCTGTGGACCCAGATCAACGAGGAGTACACCGACCAGCGAGCCGCGACCGCCTGGGCCGCCGAGGAGATCACCTGGGGGTTGTTCAACGTGCCGGAGGCGGAGCTCGGTGCGCTGGGCGACGTCGACGGCCTCGACGTGGTCGAGCTCGGCTGCGGGACGGCGTACGTCTCCGCCTGGCTGGCCAGACGGGGCGCCCGTCCGGTCGGGGTGGACCTGACGCCGGCGCAGCTGGCGACCGCGCGACGATGCCAGGAGTCGTTCGGGCTGACCTTCCCGCTTGTGGAAGCGGACGCCACCGCCATCCCGCTTCCCTCGGACAGTTTCGACCTGGCCGTCAGCGAATACGGCGCGAGCATCTGGTGTGACCCGGCCGGCTGGGTGGCGGAGGCGGCGCGACTGCTCCGCCCGGGCGGTCGGCTGGTGTTCCTCGTCAACAGCGTGCTGGTGTCGCTGTGTGTGCCGGACGAGGAGGGGTACGCCGGCGAGTCGCTGCTGCGCCCGCAGCGGGACCTGTACCGGGTCCGGTGGCCTGATGGCGGCGTCGAGTTCCATCCCGGTCACGGCGACTGGGTGCGCATCCTGCGCTCCAACGGGTTCGTCATCGAGCACCTGCATGAGCTGTATGCCCCGGAGGGTGCGGACGATGCGCTGTACTACGACATCGTGACACCGGACTGGGCGAGCAAGTGGCCGGCCGAGGATCTCTGGGTCGCCCGCTACGCTCCCGACGAGTCGCCCGACCGGCGCTGATCGATGGCGCCCGGACTGCCGGGCTCAGGAGCGGGTCATCGCTGGTCGCGCCTGCCGACGGACTAGCGTTCGCCTTATGGCTGGGAGCAGCGAGCGACCGACCGACGTGCCCGACCAGCGGCTGGGTCCGTCGTACGACGACGATCGCCGGGACACGAGGCTGGCTGCCGCCGACGTACCCCGGCGTGATGGTGCTGCCGAGGCTCAGCCGGAGTCGGTGAAGCCGATCCAGGCCTTCACCGCCGACCTCTACCGAAGCCTTGCAGCCCAACCAGGCAACGTGGTCTGCTCGCCGTACTCAGTCGCGGTGGCATTGGCGATGACGCGCAACGGTGCGCGAGGAACGACTGCCGACGAGCTGGACGCGGTGTTGCACGCTCCCGATCTCGACATCCTCAACGCCGGGCTCAATGCCCTTTCCCATGTACTGGAGAGCAGAGCCGGCGAACGGGAGCGCCGCGACGGCAGCCGGGCCGATGTCTCACTCGAGTCGGCGAACTCGTTGTGGGGACAGCGCGACACCACCTGGCTCAGCGGCTTCCTGGAGCCGCTTGCCGCGGACTACGGGTCGGGGATCCACCTCGTCGACTTCGTGGCGGGTGCCGAGGAGGCGCGTGCCGAGATCAACGCCTGGACCGCGGACCGGACCCACGGCCGCATCGAGCAGATCGTCCCGGGCGGGGTGATCGACGCGGACACTCGGTTGTTGCTGGTCAATGCCGTGTATCTGAAGGCTCCGTGGGCCGAGCCGTTCGGGTCGGGGCGGACCCAGCTGTTGCCCTTCACTCGCAGTGACGGGTCCGAGGTCGACGTCCCCATGATGGCGGCAACGCTCAAACAAGCCTGGGTCGGCGCAGGGACGGGTTGGCAGACTGCCCGGCTCGAGTACGCCGACGGCGGGCTCGCGATGACAGTCGTCCTACCCGAGGCGAGCCTCGCGGAGCTCGAGGAGTCGCTCGACGCAGAGCTCCTGGCGGAGCTGCTCACCGCCGGACAGCCAGTCCCTGCCCTGTCGCTACAGCTGCCCCGCTGGACGTTCCGGCGCCAGCTGTCCCTCGGCGACGCGCTGGCAGCGCTGGGCATGCCGACGGCGTTCGACCCCGGCCAGGCGGACTTCAGTGCGATGACCGCCGACGAGCGGCTGTGCATCAAGGCCGTGGTCCACGAGGCCTTCGTCGCCGTCGACGAGGAAGGCACGGAAGCCTCGGCGGCGACTGCCGTCGTCATCGTGAGGCTCTCGATGCCTCTCCCGGTCGTCATCACCGTCGACCGTCCGTTCCTCTTCGTCATCCACGACGTCGAGACGGCGACCCCCGTCTTCATCGGCCGGGTCACCGACCCAACCGACTCCGACTGACGGCGTCTGACAGCGACTGACGGCGACTGACAGCGCCGAAAGGTACGACGCCCCGGCGCTCGAGTGTCCGCCGTACCCCCGAATTCGTCCGACCGGAACGCGTGAAGAACCACCGCGGACCGGACGAACCGGGGCGGTCGAGGTCGGGCCGGTGAGACCGCTGCGTCATAGGGTGTGCGCCATGCCTGAGGCCATCGAGGACTACTACGCACGGGTGTTGGCAGCTGCCGACGCCGAGCAGCGGATCGCGCTCGACAGCGCGGGGATCCCAACCTGGGACATCTTCCCGTTCGAACCGGAGGGTCTCCGGCTCAAGCCGCTGGCGCCGCTCGCCGACGATGAGACCCCGCGCAACGGGGAGGACCCGGCGCAGTGTTGGTGCGTGCGGGGTCGCCCAACGGACAACCAGGTCTGGGAGGACGACCGCTGGTTCCTCGAGAGCATCAGCTCGGGTGCGCCACTCGTGATGCTGTTGACGCCGCGCGCCCACCACGACCTCACCGACCTGCCCGACGACCTGGCGAGCGAGCTCGGTCGGTTGCTGGTCGCCGTGGGGGCCTCTATCGAGACCCTGCCGAGCGTGGCTCGCGTGCACGTGAGCAAGTGGGGTGACGGCGGCGCGCATCTGCATGTCTTCTTCTTCGCCAGGCCGACCCGGATGCCCCAGCTGCTCGGCACCTGCCTCGCCCTCTGGGACGACTTCCTGCCACCGGTCCCGGACGATGTCCGGAGCGAGAACGCCCAGGCCGTGGTGAGCGAGCTGGTCCGCAGGTACGGCGGCCGCGCCACCGAGGCCGTCGCGTGAGACAGCGTCTCATGGCAAACTAGTCAATGTGATTGACTTTCTCGCCGCCGTGCGGGACGCTGGTTGACGACCCCGACTCCAGCGGCCCACCCAGGAGGTTGACATGGCCGTCATCACTGCACCGCCTGCTCCCACTCATGACCTCGGAGCCACCCGCTTCACCTCGCTCGCCACCCCGAGCCTCGGTTCGGTCGACACCAGCGTCTGGCACGTGGAAATTGCCCCCGGCACACCCTCGACGCCACACACCCTGACCCGCGAGGAGGTGTTCGTCGTGCTGGCCGGCCGAGCCGACGTACGACTCGGCGAGGAGCACGCCGAGGCAGTGCCGGGCGACGCGATCGTCGTCCCGGCCGACACCCGGTTCGAGCTGGCCGTCCTCGGCACGGAGCCGCTCCGGGCGCTCTGCTGCCTCCCCGTCGGCGGGCAGGCCCGGCTGGCGGACGGCTCCGAGTTCGTGCCGCCGTGGGCGCTGTAGTCGCTCGATGACCGGCGCCGGGAACGGACCCGAGATCCCGCTGGCGCGCCTCTTCGCGATGGCCTACCACCACATGGTGGAGGCCCTCCACGGGCGGCTTGCGGAGCTCGGCTGGCAGGATGTCCGGCCGTCGTACGGCTTCGTGCTGCTGGCCGCCCGCGAACACCCGATCACGCCACGCGAGGTCGCGGCACTGATGGGGACGACCAAGCAGGCCGCCTCGGTGCTCGTCACCGGGATGGAGCAGGCGGGACTGCTCGAGCGCGGCCGAACGGCGGCCGACGGGCGGGTCAAGTCGCTCGCCTTGACAGCACGCGCCCGTGACCTGCTCGGCGTCGTCGAGGGGGTCTACGCCGAGCTCGAAGCCGAGTGGGCCGACGTCATCGGTCGGCCGCACGTCGAGGCGATCCGCCGGGACCTGCAGGTGGCCCTGCTCGCAATGCACGGTGGCTCGCTGCCCGGCATCAGGCCAACCCGCTGACGCTGGGACGCTCGATGTGCGGGCGCCCGACCCGACAGGAGGGCATCCTGGTGCGGTGAACAGCCGACTCGTCGTCCTCGGATCCTGCGGCGCCTGGCCCGAGCCCGGTCGAGCCTGTAGCGGGTACGTGCTCGAACACGACGGATACCGCATCGTCCTCGACCTCGGCTACGGGACGCTGCCGCGACTGCTGACCTTGCTGGGCTCGACGGTTGCGGACGGGGTCGACGCCGTGGTCGTCACCCACAAGCATCCGGATCACATGCTCGACGTCCACGCACTCTTCCGGGCTCGCTGGTTCGGCAAGCGAGGAGGCGCGCCGATCCCGCTCTTCTCGCCCAAGGGTGTCGTCGACCGCTTGCGTGGCCTGGAGGAGGACGACGAGGACGCCATCCTGCGCGTCTTCGACTGGCACCCTCTGCCGGCGGAGTACGACGTGGGGCCGTTTCGCCTTACGAGCAAGGGCCTCCCGCATTTCGTGCCGAACGCCGGAGTACGCCTCTCCCGCAACGACCTGACCGTCGCCTACACCGGCGACACCGGTCCGTCACCCCTGCTGGCTGACCTCGGCCGCGACGCCGATCTCTTCATCGTCGAGGCGACCGTTCGGGACCAGCAGCCCGGGGCCACACCCGCTCCCGCCGGGCCACGCCTCCATCTGACGTCGCGCGACGCCGGCCAGGCCGCGGCGAGCGCAGGAGCCAAGCGACTGATGCTCACCCACTTCTGGCCGGGCAACGACCGTGAGGTCTCGCGCGCGGCTGCCCGGGCGGCGTACTCCGGCGAGGTCGTCGTCGCCGAGGAGGGGCTGGTCGTCGACCTGCCGTGAGGGGCCGGGGACATCACCCGCTGGCCCGGGTCGACGGCCGCAGGCGGGATGCCTCGCCAGGGCCTTGCGTTGGGTGCGCCATGAAACGATCGCGCTGAGGAGCCTTGACGACGTACCCGTGGCACCACTCGAGGGGAAGGTCGTCATCGACACCAACAACTACTGCAGCTGACATCGCATCCGCGGGCACTCCGGCGGGGACGCCCGGACGCCGGGCGCTGGCCGTCGCCGGAGACGACGATGCCGCCAAGCGCACGGTGGGCGCGCTGATCGGGCACTTCGGCTTCGACGTCGTGGACCTGGGACCCCTGGCCGAGGGCTGGCGTGTGCAACGCGACACTCCGGCATACATCACCGAGCTGGACGGCGAAGGGCTGCGGGCGGCAGCCGACGACGCCCGCCGCTACGCCGACCTGGGCTGAGCGGCGGCGTGGCAGGCTGACCCCTCGTGGGAATCGTTCTCGGGCTGCTCGCCGCGCTCTGCTACGGCACCTCCGACTTCGCCGCCGGCGTCGGTGGGCGGCGCGCGAGCTCGGAAGCGGTGGCGATCCTGTCGCAGCCGATCGGATTGTTGGCAGCGGTGGTGGCCGTCCTCGTGCTCGACAGCAACTCACCGACTGCGTCAGTCCTGGTCTGGGGTGCGATCAGCGGCTTGGGCAGTGGCGTCGGCACGCTGGCGCTCTACCGCGGGCTGACGGTCGGCCGGATGAGCGTGGTGGCGCCGCTGTCGGCGGTGCTCGCCGCAGCGCTGCCGGCAATCGTCGGGATCGCCACAGGTGACGTCCTCTCCCCCCTGCGGCTCCTCGGTCTGGTGCTGGCCTTTCCGGGGATCGCGTTGGTCTCCAGGCAGGTCCAGCAAGGGAGGGAATCGGGTCCCTCCGGGGTCGCTGAGGGTCTGCTTGCGGGCGCGGGCTTCGCGCTGCTCTTCATCGCGCTCGATCGGGCCGGGACGGACTCTGGCGCCTGGCCGCTCGTACCAGCTCAGGCAGTCGCGGTGCTGTCCGTCCTCGCCCTCGGGCTGGCGCTCGGGAAGCCGGCCGGAACGTGGTCGGCCGCCTGGGTGCCGGCGCTCATCACCGGGGTCCTGGGGGGTGCCGCGAACCTGCTCTTCCTGGCGTCGACCGGTGAGGGAGAGCTCTCCGTCGTCGCGGTGCTGACGTCGTTGTATCCGGCCGTCACCATCGTGCTGGCCCGCGGCTTCCTGCATGAGCACTGGAGTCGCACCCAGGCCGTCGGGCTGGTGCTGTCGGCCGTCGCCGTGACCCTGATCAGCGTCGGCTGAGCCCCCTCCCGCCGAGCCGTCACCTTCTTACCGCCCAACCGTCACCTTCTTCCCGCCGAACCGTCACCTTCTTACCGCCCAACCGTCATGTTGTTACCGCCCAACCGTCATGTTGTTACCGCCGAACCGTCACCTTCTTGCCTCGCGGACTCACCAGTGGGCCCCGGCGTCCGGGCATCGGGACGCCGTTGCACCACCCGCGCCGACGCCATACTGCGCGAGCCTGAGACGTCTGCGGATTCGGGCGGTATGACGCCCCTGTCGCGTGGACGTCATACCGGAACAACCTCACGGCTCGGAGGGAACAACCTGACGGCTCGACCGGAACAACCTGACGGCTCGGCGCGAAGAACATGACGGCTCGACCGCAACAACCTGACGGCTCGACGCGGCAACAACATGACGGCTCGGCGGGAAGAACATGACGGCTCGACAGAAGGGCTAGCGGGAGTTCGGGTCTCCGAGGAGCGCGGTGAGTTGTTCCTTCGTCGCGCCGGTCACGTCGAGCACCTTGATGCGACTGGTCTTCCCGGTGACCATATGCACGTCCCGGCGCCGAACCCCGAACGCCTCCGCGACCGCGGCGATCGCCGCCTCGGTTGCCTGGCCCTCGACTGCTCTGGCCGCGACCCGCACGACGAGCGCGCCGTCGTGAGACCCGCCGACGGCGGTATGGCCGGCCCCGGGCCGAACCCGGATCGCAATCCTCACCCTCCGAGGTTGGCACACTGCCGAGCCGTCAGGTTGTGCCGCCGAGCCGGCGAGGGTGTGCGGAGGCCCCGTCAAGCGCTCTGCTGGCGTACGACGGCCGGAAGTCGGGCGAGGACCGGAGCTGCCGCCTCGAGCCGGCGCCGGTCGGCGGCGCTGAACGTCGACATGGCCGCCACGATGGTCTCGATCCGCCGCGCCGCCGCCGTACGCATCAGGTCGTCACCCTCGGAAGTGGCCGAGATCTGCACCAGCCGGGCCGAGTCGGGGTGCGGTCGCCGGATGGCCAGACCGAGGTCGCACAGCCCGTCGACGATCCGTGTCATCGTCGGTCCGGCGACATCCTCGGCAGCTGCCAGCCGACCGAGCGTCTGCGGACCGCCGAACACCAGCACCGACAAGGCGCTCAACCGGGCCGGCGTCAGGTTCGCCTCGCGGTCGACCGCCCGCAATGCGCGGAGCAGGTGGATCGCACCGGTGTTGAGCGCCGCTGCGGTCCGGTCCGCAACGTGGTCTTGGTCGATGCCAGCGGGTCTGGTCGCCGTGCCCTTGCGCTCACTCATGCGACATGTATAGCATCCCTACGAATACGTAGCCATCCTATCTGAAAGGAGATCTGCTGATGTCGACTTCCCAGGCCACCCGCATCATCCAGATCGCCCAGCACGCGGACGATCTCGACCGGGCTGCCCGCTTCTACGCCGACCTCACAGGGAGTGCGCCGGCGGCGCGCTTCGACCCACCCGGCCTGGTGTTCTTCGACCTGGGTGGTGTCCGGTTGCTGCTCGACAAAGTCGCGCCGAGCGCCCTCGTCTACCTCCATGTCCCCGACGTACGCATCGCCGTGGACGAGCTGGCCGCCAAAGGCGTCGCGATCGACACCGCCCCCCACGTCATCTTCCGCCACGAGGACGACGCGATCGGGCCGGCCGGCGCCGACGAGTGGATGGCATTCGTGCGCGACAGTGAGGGGAACCTCGTCGGCCTGGTCAGCCAGCTGCCCACGGCCGACAGCTGAGCACCGCAAAGCCGACGAGCCGAGTCCCGGCAGCGAGCCGCTGGACAGCGGGAGCGCCCTACTGTCGGTGCAGGAGAAGCAACGCGCGGTCGTCGTCCTCGGAGTCGACGCTCGACACGAGCACCTCCGCGCCACCAAGGAAACCGCGCTGCACGAGGCGCTCCGCCTCCCCCAACAGCTTGTCGATCCCGAATGCGATATCGCGATCGGGCAGCTCCACGAGACCGTCGGTATAGAGCAGCATCGCGTCACCGACCTGCATGTGGCCGCGGTGCACGGAGTACTGCGCCGCCCCCACCACTCCGAGAACGGGGCCCTCGGTCGAGAGCACGGTCCAGCGTCCCGAGCCCGCGTGAAACTGCACGCTCGGAGGGTGACCCGCGGTGCGCACCTCGAACGATCCCGACCCAAGCTCCAGGGACAGGTGCACGGCGGTCGCGAAGCCCTCCTCCCATTCCTGGCGCAACAGGTACTCGTTGGCCGCCGGCAGGAAGTCCTGGCTCGCAAGGGCGCCGAGCAGGCCACCGAACGCGCCGGAGAGCTGAAGCGAGCGAGTGCCGGCATCGAGACCCTTGCCCGACACGTCGACGACGACGACCTCGAGGGACTGTCCGTCGCGTGTCTTCGCGGCCACGATGAAGTCGCCCGAGAACGACGCGCCCCCGGCCGGTCTCATCACCGCCTCGGCAAGCCAATGATGCGGCAGGACGGGCAGCCGGCTCTGGCTCGCGAGCCGGTCCCGAAGGTCCACGAGCATCGAGTCGCCTCGAATGGGGAGCAGCCCGAGCTTGGTCCTGGAGCGCGTGTGCACGGCGGCGATCACCATACCCAGCAAGACGATGGAGACGCCGAAGAGTCGCAGCGCCGTGATCGTGATCAGCGCGAGGGAGATCGCGATGCAGAGCAAGATGACCCCTTCGAGCACCAACAGCCGGCCGAGCGGCATCACGTTCATCGCCAGCAGGATCGGGATCAGGTAGGCACTGAGCGGCCAGGCGCTGCAGAACTGGTAGGTCATCAGGAGCGACAGCAGGCTCAGCGCGACCAGCGCCACCAGCACGGACGCCTCGGCCTCGTGCAGCCGGCGGGTGAGCTCGTAGGACGCTCGACGAAACCCCCGACCCATGGATCTGCCCGGCAGCGTCACCGAGGAGAGCCGGACAGTCACCCCGCGAGCGTATCGGCCGACGTACGGCGTCCGAGGGCGTTCAGGCAGATCACCTGCGGCTTTGCGCAGCATGCCTGACCATCCAACACGACCGCCGGCGACTCGATACGGCTGGCACGTGCGGTCTCAACGGCGGCGCTGGCAGATCGGGCACCAGAACAGGTTGCGTCCTTCGAGGATCTTCGTGCGGACGGTCGATCCGCACACGTGACACGGCTGGCCGGTGCGCCGATAGACGTAGACCTCTCCCCCGTGGTCGTCCACCCGCGCCGGCCGCCCCATCGCCTCCGGTTCGTGCTCGGGCCGAACCGTGTCGATGCGACCGGTGCGGACGCCGTAGTCCATCAGCATCACAAGGTCGTCCCACATGGCGTTCCAGCGCCTCTTGCTCACCTTCTGACCAGGCGTCAGTGGGTGCAGCCGGGCCCGGAACAGCACCTCGGCGCGAAAGACATTCCCCACGCCACTGAGAACCGACTGGTCCATCAGCAGTGCCCCCACAGCCTTCGAGCTGCGATGGATCCGGTCGAACGCCTTGTCGGGATCGGCGTCCTTGCGGAGCGGGTCGGGCCCGAGCTTGGCCATGATCAGCGCCATCTTGTCCGGCGTGACGAGCTCGCAGATGATGGCACCCCGCAGGTCGCCGTACGTCGTGTCACCCTCGAGCCTAAGCCGCACCGCCCCCACAGGCGGCGGCGCGGGAGTGCGGCCGAAGGTGAAGACGCCGATGAGGCCGAGATGGACGTGGACCACCAGATCGCTGTCGAACAGCATGAAGACGTGCTTGCCAGCCGACTCGGCCGACTTCATCACCTGTCCGTCGAGGGCGGCGGCGCCCTCGAGGAAGCGCCCCTGCGGGCTCGACACCCGCAACGACTGACCGGCGAAGGCCTCGTCGAGATCCGTGGCGAGCCGATAGAGAGTGTGACCCTCAGGCATCTGACCGACCCAGGTCAGGAGTCCTGGACGTGCCGAGCCGGCCGTCAGGTCGTGTGGGGCGATCGCGGCTGCCCGTCTCGTAGTCGGCGAGCAGCGCGATCCGTCGGATGTGCCGGGCGCCCTCGGAGAACGCGGTCGTGAGGAACACCTCCACGAAGCCGGTCGCCTCCTCGGATGTGTGCATGCGAGCACCGATCGACACGACGTTGGCGTCGTTGTGCAGCCGCGCCAGCTGGGCGGTCTCCGTCGACCAGGCCAGCGCCGCCCGGACTCCTTCGACCTTGTTGGCGGCCATCTGCTCTCCGTTGCCGGAGCCGCCGATCACGATCCCCAGGCTGCCCGGGTCGGCCATGACTCCCTCCGCCGCCGCGATGCAGTACGGCGGGTAGTCGTCACCGTCGTCATAGGCCGCCGCGCCGTGGTCGATCGGCTCGTGGCCGTGCTCCCGCAACCACTCGACGAGGTGGCTCTTGAGCTCGAAGCCAGCGTGGTCGGACCCCAGGTGGACGCGCATGAGGTGATGATCGCACCGGCTGACCCGGGCCGGAAGCCGGGGCTCGGCGGACGACCCTGTGCAGAGCGGTCCGCCGGGCCCGATGACGACCTGCGGGCGGGGGGATCAGTCGAAGGAGGGATCCTCCGTGCGGCTGCGCTTCAGCTCGAAGAAGCCAGGGGTGGCGGCCACCAGGCGGACGCCGTCCCACAGTCGACCGGCGGCCTCGCCACGCGGGATCGGGGTCACGACCGGACCGAAGAACGCGCTGCCCTCGACCGAGATGACGGGGGTGCCCACATCGGTGCCGACCAGGTCCATCCCGGCATGGTGCGACTTCTTCAGCTCGTCGTCGTAGTCCGTCGACGTCATCGCCGCCGAGAGCCCGGTCGGCAGGTTCGCGGCAGCGAGAGCCTCCTCGATCGTCTCCTTGTCCCTCTCCCGGCCCTGGTTGTGGAACCGGGTGCCGAGCTCGGTGTAGAGGCGGTCGAGCACCTCGTCGCCGTGGTCGCGAGCCGCCGCGATCGCGACGCGCACCGGGCCCCAGCCGGACTCGAGCATGGCCCGGTAGTCATCCGAGATGTCGGGCTTATCCAGGTTGAGGTAGGACAGGCTCATCACGTGGAAGTGCGTCCTGACGTCGCGGACCTGCTCGACCTCCTTCATCCAACGAGAGGTGATCCAGGCCCACGGACAGAGCGGGTCGAACCAGAAATCTGCGGTCGTCGCGGTGGTGGTCATCGTGCGGTGCGTGGCCAAGGCTGACTCCTTGAGATGGGTGCGGGTGCCGTCCCCGCTAGGTGCCAAGGCCAGAATCCATCGCTGCATTCCCCAGGCGCGCGTGAAAGTATGGCGGCATGCCCGGAATCAACCTGACCCGTGACGAGGCTGCCGAGCGAGCGCGACTGCTCGACGTCTCGACCTACGACATCGCACTCGACCTGACCACGTCCGAGACGACGTTCGCCTCGACGACGACGATCCGATTCACCTGCAAGGAGCCGGGCGCCGCCACGTTCGCCGACCTGCACGGCGCCACCGTCGAAACGATCGCCCTCAATGGCGACGCGCTGGACCTCTCGGCGTACACCGACAACCGGATCGAGCTCACCGGCCTGCAGGAGGACAACGAGCTGACCGTCGTCGCCGAGCTGCCCTACAGCCACAGCGGCGAAGGGCTGCACCGGTTCGTCGACCCCGTGGACAAGCTCGTCTACCTCTACACGCAGTTCGAGGTACCCGACGCACGTCGGGTCTTCACGACCTTCGAGCAGCCCGACCTCAAGAGCGAGTTCACGTTCCACATCACGGCTCCGTCGCACTGGAAGGTGGTGTCGAACTCGCCGACACCGGAGCCGGAGGATCTCGGTCTCGGGAGGTCGGTCTGGCATTTCGAGCCGACCAAGCGCCTGTCGACCTACATCACGGCGCTCATCGCCGGCGAGTACGTCGAAGTCCGCGACACCTACCACGGCAGCCGCGGCGATATCCCCCTCGGCATCTACCTGCGGGAGTCGCTCCAGGAGCACCTGGACGCCGACGACATCTTCACGGTCACCAAGCAGGGCTTCGAGTTCTTCGAAAACGCCTTCGACATGCCCTACCCGTTCGGCAAGTACGACCAGCTCTTCGTGCCCGAATACAACATGGGCGCGATGGAGAACGCCGGCGCCGTCACGTTCCGCGACGAGATGATCTTCCGCAGCCGGCAGACCCGGTCCGCCTACGAGGGCAGGGCGAACACGGTCCTCCACGAGATGGCGCACATGTGGTTCGGCGACCTTGTCACGATGAGGTGGTGGGACGACCTGTGGCTCAACGAGTCGTTCGCCGAGTGGGCTTCCCATCACGCCTCGACCAAGGCAACGAAGTACGACGAGGCGTGGACGAGCTTCTGCAACGCACGCAAGACGTGGGCCTACCGGCAGGACCAGCTGCCCTCGACCCACCCGATCGCGGCGGACAACTTCGACCTCGAGGCCGTCGCGGTCAACTTCGACGGAATCACCTACGCCAAAGGCGCCTCGGCCCTGCGACAGCTCGTCGCCTGGGTCGGCGAGGAGCAGTTCATGGCGGGGCTGCGCAGCTATTTCGCGGCCCACGCCTACGGGAACTCCGAGCTCACGGACCTGCTGTCCGCGCTGGAGGAGAGCTCCGGCCGCGAGCTCGGCTCGTGGGCCAAGGAATGGTTGCAGACGTCGGGCGTCAACACGGTCCGGCCGGTCTTCGAGCTGGCCGATGACGGCACGTTCGCGTCATTCATCGTGCATCAGACGGCCCACCCCGACTACCCGACCCTCCGCCGTCACCGGCTCGGCGTCGGGCTCTACGACCTGACCGACGAGGGCCTGGTCCGTCGTACTCGCGTGGAGATCGACGTCGCCGGAAACGAGACCGAGGTCCCGCAGCTGGTCGGCGAGCGCCAGCCCGACCTGGTGCTGCTCAACGACGGCGACCTCAGCTACACCAAGGTGCGCCTGGACGAGCGATCGCTGAAGACGGTCGTCGACAACATCGACAGGTTCACCGAGTCGCTGCCTCGAGCGCTCTGCTGGGGTGCAGCCTGGGACATGACGCGTGACGCCGAGATGCGCGCGAGCGACTGGGTGGCCCTCGTGCTGCGCGGGATCAAGAGCGAGTCGGACATGACTGCGCTGCGCGCGTTGGTCGGCCAGACCGGCCGGGTGGTCTCGGCGTACACCGCGCCGGAGAACCGCGAGGAGGTCAGCGCCCGTTGGGATGAGGGAGCTCGGGCGTTGGCGCTCGAGGCCGAGCCGGGTAGCGACAAGCAGCTGACGTTCGTGCGGGCCCTCGCCCATGCGGCGAAGTCCGACGAGTCGTTCAACCTGGTGCACGGCCTGCTCGACGGGACGCGGACACTCGAGGGGCTGGCCGTCGACGTCGACCTGCGCTGGACCCTGCTGGAAGCCCTTGCCGCCGCGGGTCGGGTCGGTGACGACGAGATCACCTCCGAGCTGGAGCGCGACCACACGATCTCGGGCCAGGAGAGCGCCGCCGCCGCGCGCGCCGCCCGGCCCACCGCCGAAGCGAAGGCCGAGGCGTGGAACGACGCCGTCGTGCGCGACGACGTCGCCAACGAGACGATGCGCAGTATCGCGCTGAGCTTCAACCAGCCGCGGCAGGACGACATCCTGAAGCCGTATGTCGGACGCTATCTCGAGACCGCCGAGACGATCTGGGAGGAACGCAGTGTCCACCAGGCGTCGACCGTGCTGAGCTATCTGTTCCCGAGCACGATCGCGACTCAGGAGACCCTCGACGCCGTGGACGCCTGGCTGGAGACCGCGCAGGCGAACCCGGCGGCGAAACGCTACGTCATGGAGGGCCGATCGGACCTCGAGCGGGCCTTGAACGCCCAGCGCAAGGACGCCGAGGGGTAGCCGTGCGGGGTTGGCAGCCGGGCGGGCCAACCGCGCTGCCCGGCTGCCCGGCGTACCGGGTGCCCGGCGTACCGGGTGCCCGGCGTACCCGGTGCGCCGGCGCCTAGGGGGTGTCGGTGTGCAGGCTCTTGGGCGCCCGGGCCAGCTGCGCGAGCTGCTGGAGCCCGTTGGTCAGGCCGGCTGTCAAGTCGCCGCCGGCGAAGGCGGTCTGCATCGTGAGGGACGCCAGCGCGGCGCCCCGGTTGTCGAGGACCCTCCGGACGGCCGCACCCGTTACGATCTCGAGCGTCCGCCGCTCCGGGTCGACCTGCACGAGAATGCTGCGGTCGGGGTCGGGAAGTCTGGCGTGTAGCCGCTCCGCATATGCACGGGCGCTGCCCTCCGCCGGCCCGACCTCGACGCCGAACGTCCAGCCGGAGACACGTTCTGCTTCGGCGACCGAGCGGCGGATCTCCTCACGCTGGGTGTCTGTGAAAGCCTCACCAGCCGGCACTCGCGCCTCCTGTTCCTTGGCGGGTCTGCCCGGCGGACGCGGCCGCCGATGCCGGCCTCGCCTGACTGCCCGACTGGCCGCCTGACGCGTCGACCGACGCCGGCTCGTGGGCGGCGTCGTCCTGGTCGGGGGAACCACCGGCGAGAGCGGGGCCGAACCACTCGCTCTTCGCGTCCCACGGCTGACCCGGCCGGTAGCGCGGACCGTTCACCCAGCCGGGCGCAAGCACCAGCAGGGAGACGACCACGATGACCAGCAAGGGGATGCCGACGAAGAGAAGGAGCACATGCAACGTGGACAGGGAAGGTCCGTTGGGCCACGTCGAGGGGGTATCCGCAAGAGGCACGGACTAACCGTACTGCGAACCCTCACAGTCCACCCTCGAGGGTGCGGCGTGTGTCCACCACCGCCCGTCAGGGCCCGGTCGGGCCTCTGCATCCAGATTCGTCCGCCCACCGGATTCGTCCGACCCCGCGCGCGGAACCTCCCGCTCGAACCCACCGGACGAATCCGGGGGTCCGGCCGAGGCCCGGCTCCCGTTACTCCGCCAGGGCCGCGTCGAGGGTGATCGTCGTACCCGTGAGCGCCTGCGAGACCGGGCAGTTCTGCTTGGCGCTCTGCGCTGCCTGGACGAACTGGTCGTTCGTGATCCCCTGCACCCGAGCACGAACCGTCAGCTTGATGCCGGTGATCCCCTGGCCTGGCTGGAAGTCCACGTCGGCGCGAGTGTCGACCTCGTCGGGAGCGTGCCCGTCCCCGGCGAGGGCGTGAGACAGCGCCATGCTGAAGCACGTGGAGTGGGCGGCCGCGATGAGCTCCTCGGGGCTCGTCTTCCCGTTCGCCTCCTGGGAACGGGCCGCCCAGGTGACATCGAAGGAGCCGGCTCCGGACGAGTCGAGGGAGACGTTTCCGGCACCCTCCATGAGCGAACCCTTCCAATGGGCGTTGGCCGTGCGTGTCGTGGTCATGGTTTCCTTCCGTCCGGTGGACAGCTTCCGCAGCTGCCGCGCCCCTATCCTGCCCTGACGGGGTCCCGAGGGCATCTGCCCGGGGGTGTTGTGTCCCTCGGCCGAGACGACGCCCGGTCGAGGCGACCGCCGTCGGGGTTGACACAATGGCCCTGTGAGACGACCAGACGTGCAGACGTTCTATGACGCCGTCGGCGGACATGACACGTTCGTCCGGATCGTCGACCGCTTCTACGACGGAGTGGCCACCGACCCGGAGCTCCGGCCGCTCTACCCCGAGGCCGACCTGAGCGGCGCGGCCCACCGGCTCACCATGTTCCTCGAGCAGTACTGGGGTGGGCCGACCACCTACTCCGACCAGCGCGGCCACCCGCGGCTCGGCCAACGGCACGCGCCGTTCGCCGTCACCCCCCGCGCGCGTGACCGGTGGCTGGTGCACATGAAGACGGCTGTCGACGAGGCGGGCATGACACCTGAGCAGACCGCACAGATGTGGGAGTACGTCGAGCGGGCCGCTCACTTCCTCGTCAACACGTTCGACGACCAGCCCTGACCACATTCGCCGCCTCCCCGATGGTCCCTCCCGCTTGGGGAAAGCACATCGATGGGCATCCCCCGAAGAGTGACGGACGATCCGGCCGGGCGCCCAGGTCACTCGAGGAAGAGCTCGAGGACAGCGCGCTCGTCGGGTGTGAGGCGACGAGGCGCGCCGCTCCCTCCGTCGACCGGGGCCAGCACCGTTTTGGCGCGTCCGTAGAGCAGGGTCCCCCCGTCGGGCAGCTCATCGGAGATCTCGTAACTGACCGTGAACGACGCGGCGCCGACCTTCGAGACCCACATGTGGATCGGGTAGGGCGCCTGCCGGAACAGCATCGGGCGGCGGTAGTCGATCTCCGCGCGTACGACGAGGATGCCTTCCGCCAGCCCCTCGGCCCCCCGCTCGGGCGCGTGCACGAAGAGCATGTCGACCCTGGCCTCCTGGAGGTACTCCAACCAGGTCACATTGTTGACGTGGTTGTAGGCGTCCAGATCCGACCATCGCGGCTTGAGCAGGAAGGTATGTCGGGTCACGCCTCATCTTGACAGGCCCGGCCGATCTCGGCAGCCGGGTGGCTGGCCGTCGTACCCGGCAAGTAGGTTTGCAGGCACGACGCCCCTGAGAGGACACCATGACTGAAGCAGTGATCGTCGCCACCGCCCGATCGCCCATCGGCAGAGCCGGCAAAGGCAGCATGACGGCGCTCCGTGCCGACGACCTGACCGCGACGATGGTGGCCACCGCCCTCGCGAAGGTGCCGGAGCTCGACCCGGCCGACATCGACGACCTGATGCTCGGCTGCGGGCTCCCGGGCGGCGAGCAGGGCTTCAACATGGCGCGCGTGGTCGCGGTCCTGCTCGGCTACGACCATCTCCCCGGGACGACGCTGACCCGCTACTGCTCCTCGAGCGTGCAGACCTCGCGGATGGCATTCCACGCGATCAAGGCCGGTGAGGGCGATGTGTTCATCTCGGCCGGCGTCGAGATGGTCTCGCGATACGTCAAGGGCAACTCCGACAGCCACCCGGACACCGGCAACCCCCGCTTCGCCGAGGCAGAGGCCAGGTCCGAGACGGCCGCCGAGGGCGGCGGCGAGCTGTGGCACGACCCGCGCCTCGACGGGCTGGTCCCCGACGTCTACCTGGCGATGGGCCAGACCGCCGAGAACCTCGCGACGTCGCGCGGGATCAGCCGCCAGGAGCTCGACGAGTTCGGGGTCCGGAGCCAGAACCTCGCCGAGAAGGCGCTCGCCGCCGGCTTCTGGCAGCGGGAGATCGTGCCGGTCACCCTTCCTGACGGTACGACGCTCGCGGCCGACGACGGCCCACGCGCCGGTGTCACCTACGAGGCCGTCTCCCAGCTCAAACCGGTGTTCCGCCCGGACGGCCTGGTGACCGCCGGCAACTGCTGTCCGCTGAACGATGGCGCGGCAGCTGTGGTGATCATGAGCGACACCAAGGCAGCCGAGCTCGGCGTGACGCCGCTCGCGCGCATCGTGGCCACCGGAGTCAGTGCCCTCTCCCCCGAGATCATGGGCCTGGGACCGGTCGACGCCACTCGCCAGGCGCTCGGGCGCGCTGGGATGACGCTCGACGACATCGACCTGGTCGAGATCAACGAGGCGTTCGCGGCGCAGGTCGTGCCGTCATACCAGGATCTCGGCATCGACATCGACAAGCTCAACGTCAACGGGGGCGCGATCGCCGTCGGCCACCCCTTCGGTATGACGGGCGCGCGGCTGCAGGCGACGATGCTCAACTCGCTGGACTTCCACGACAAGCAGACCGGGTTGATCACGATGTGCGTCGGAGGCGGTCAGGGCATGGCCATGATCGTCGAGCGGCTCGGCTGACCCTCCCCCGCCCACGTGGCTGGGGGCAGTGACGGGTACGACGCGCGGGCTCGACGGCCGGGACGCAGGACGGCGCCGGCCTCCCGTCGGGGAGCCGGCGCCGGCCGTGGTGCTGAGCTGGTGTTTCAGTCGGACGTCGAGTCAGGCCTGGCGAACGGCCTCGACGGCGATGACCACGTTGACGGTGTCACCGATCATCAGCTTGTCGCCCTCGAGCGGGATGTTGAAAGTAATGCCCCACTCCTTGCGGCTGATCTTGGTGCTGGCCTCGAAGCCCACCCGGGTGTTGCCGTAGGGGTCGTTCTGCACGCCGAGGAACTCGACGGCCAGGTCGACGCCCTTGGTGACGCCCTTGATGGTCAGGTCGCCGGTCAGCGTCATGCTCTCGCCGTGGGTGGAGACGCCGGTGCTCGCGAAGGCCATGACAGCGCCTTCGTCGACCGAGAAGAAGTCGGACGAGCGCAGGTGGGTGTCGCGGTCGGCGTTGCGGGTGTCGACCGACGAGAGGTCGATGGTTGCGCGGGCCGAGGACTCGACCGGGTTCTCGGCGATGTGAATCTCGCCGTCGAACGCCGTGAACTGTCCACGGACCTTGCTCATCAGGTGTCGGACGGTGAAGCCCACCTCGGAGTGGGTGGGGTCGATCGTCCAGGTGCCGGGGGTGAGTCCCTCGAGCCGGACATCGCTGATCGTGACAGTCATCGTTGCTACCTCCTGGGTGGCGGTGGTGGTGGTGCCGGTGGTTGGGGGGAAGCCTGACGCTCGTTCCTTTAGTTGAGCATTCAACTTCATAGAGACGAGCGTACCCCAAAGAAGTTTAAGAGTCAACTATCTCTGATACGATGAGAGGCATGAGCGGCGGATGGCTATCACCCAGCCAGCAGAGGTCCTGGCGGTCCTTCCTGCTGGGCACCACTTTACTCATGGAGCGGCTCGACCGGGATCTACGGGAGAAGCACGGCCTCTCCCTTCCCGAGTACGAGATCCTCGTCCGGCTGTCGGAGGCACCCGAACGTGAGCTGCGGATGGCGGAGCTCGCGAACTCGGTCAAGAACTCGCGCAGCCGGATCACCCATACGGTGAAGCGACTTGAGGATGCCGGCTACGTCGCCCGCCAGCCGTGCGCGTCCGACGGGCGCGGCGTCATCGCGGTGCTGACTGAAGGCGGCTTCGAGAAGCTCGCGGCGGCCGCGCCGGACCACGTCGAAAGTGTGCGTCAGGCCCTCGTCGAGGTGATCTCCGACGACGATCTCGAGGTCGTCGGGCGCGCCTTCGGGCTCGTCGGCGAGCGGCTCGAGACCGGACGGCCTGACCCGATCCTGTCCCCCCGCGTCGGCTCCGCGGCCGTCGGCTAGCGGCGCCTCGAAACACGGTCGCGCGCTGTCGGCTGGGCGTGGTCAGATGGGTCCATGACTGTTCGAACCCACGACACCTCGACCCAAGCCGACAAGGCGCAGCTGCTCCGTTCGCTTCACGAGGAGGGGACGCCCCTGCTGTTGGCCAATGCCTGGGACGTGGCAAGTGCCACGGTCATCGAGGCGACCGGTGCGCCAGCGGTTGCCACCACCAGTGCGGGAGTCGCCTGGAGCCTCGGTGTGCCGGACGGCAACGTGCTGTCGCGCAGCGGAGCAGTCGAGCTGATCTCCCGGGTTGCCCGAGCCGTCCGGGTGCCCGTCACCGCCGACGTCGAGGGCGGCTTCGCCGCCGATGCCGCGGGTGTCGGCGAGACGATAGCGGCCGTGCTCCAGGCGGGCGCCGTCGGCATCAACATCGAGGACGTCTCGCCCGAGGCCGCCAACCGGCTCAGAACTGCCGAGGACCAGGCCGCCCGCATTGGCGCGGCCCGGGCCGCGGCTGATGACGCAGGTGTGCCGTTGTTCATCAACGCCCGCACGGACGTCTACCTTCGCGGCATCGGGTCGACAGCCGAC
This sequence comes from uncultured Actinomycetota bacterium, assembly GCA_963820035.1. GTDB lineage: Bacteria > Actinomycetota > Actinomycetes > Propionibacteriales > Nocardioidaceae > JAWWPG01. Next base: position 311,239 of record CAWFYK010000004.1, read on the forward strand.
CGACTGCCGGAGGCGGCGTCCCGGGCGGCGGCCTATCTGGCCGCCGGTGCCGACGGGGTCTTCGTGCCGGGGGTCATCGACCCGGACACCATCCGTGAGCTCGTCGCGGTGATCGACGCGCCGGTCAACATCCTGGTCGGGCCGGGTGCGCCGACCGTCGCCGAACTCGCTCGGCTCGGGGTACGCCGGATCAGCCTCGGCTCCTCGGTCGCAGCAGCGGCCTACGCCGTCGCCGAGGCGGCAGCCCGGGAGCTGACCGAGGCAGGCACCTACGAGACCCTGCGGGCAGAGCTCGACTACAACCGGCTCAACGACCTGGTGGGCTGACAGTCCGGCCTGTCACGAGGTCGCGTCGGCTGAGCGCACGTCTGCCGGCCGGTTTCGTCGGCTGACGCCCGGGTCCGCGGGTGGCCGGGTCCGCGGGTGGCCGGGGACTGTCAGTCGCGGGTCAGCCGACGGTGGGTGACGCGGTGCGGACGGGCGGCCTCCGCGCCGAGCCGCTCGACCTTGTTCGCCTCATAGCTCGCGTAGTTGCCCTCGAACCAGAACCAGGCTGCCGGGTCGTCGTCGTCGCCCTCCCACGCCAGGATGTGGGTCGCGGTGCGGTCGAGGAACCACCGGTCGTGCGACGTGATCACCGCGCAACCGGGGAACTCGAGAAGGGCGTCCTCGAGCGACTGAAGCGTCTCGACGTCGAGGTCGTTGGTCGGCTCGTCGAGCAGCAGCATGTTGCCGCCTTGCTTGAGGGTCAGCGCAAGGTTGAGCCGGTTGCGCTCACCTCCGGACAGCACGCCGGCCGCCTTCTGCTGGTCGGCGCCCTTGAAGCCGAACGACGCGATATAGGCCCGCGACGGCATCTCGAAGTTGGCCACCTTGATGTGGTCGAGGCCGTCCGACACGATCTGCCAGACGTTCTTCTTCGGGTCGAGACCACCGCGGCTCTGGTCGACGTAGGAGATCTTGACGGTCTCGCCGACCTTGAGCTGCCCGGCGTCCGGAGTCTCCTCACCGACGATCATCCGGAAGAGGGTCGTCTTGCCGACCCCGTTGGGTCCGATGACGCCCACGATTCCGGCCCGCGGCAGGCTGAAGCTCAGGTCGTGCATGAGCAGCTGGTCACCGAAGCCCTTGGTCAGACCGGAGGCCTCGAGCACGACGTCGCCGAGCCGTGGCCCGGCAGGGATATTGATCTCCGTCAGGTCGACCTTGCGATTGCGCTCCGCCTCGGTGGCCAGCTCCTCGTAGCGCGACAGCCGCGCCTTGCTCTTGGCCTGCCGCGCTTTCGGGTTCGACCGGACCCACTCCAGCTCCCGCTCGAGCATCCGGAGCCGCTTGGCGTCCTTGCGGCCCTCGACGACGAGCCGGGCTTCCTTCGTCTCGAGATACGTCGAGTAGTTGCCTTCGTAGGGATGGGCCCGGCCGCGGTCGAGCTCGAGGATCCAGCTCGCGACGTTATCGAGGAAGTACCGGTCGTGGGTGACGGCGAGGACGGCGCCCGGGTAGGCCTTGAGGTGCTGCTCGAGCCACTGCACGCTCTCGGCGTCGAGGTGGTTGGTCGGCTCGTCGAGCAGCAGCAGGTCGGGTTGCAGCAGCAGCAGCTTGCACAGCGCGACCCGGCGCCGCTCTCCCCCGCTGAGCCTGTCGACCAGGGTGTCGGGCGGCGGGCAGCGAAGCGCGTCCATCGCCTGGTCGAGTCGGGAGTCCAGGTCCCAGGCGTTGGCATGGTCAAGGTCGGTCTGCAGGTCGCCCATCTCGGCCAGCAACGTGTCATAGTCGGCGTCCGGGTCGGCGAGCTCAGCGGAGATCTCGTTGAACCGGTCGAGCTTCGCTTTGGTGCCGGCGACCGCCTCCTCCACGTTGTCGAGGACGGTCGTCCCATCCGTCAGCGGAGGCTCCTGGAGCAGGATGCCGACGGTCGCATCCGGGTCGCGGATCGCGTCACCGTTCGACGCATGCTCGATGCCCGCCATGATGTGCAGCATGGTGGACTTGCCGGTGCCGTTGGGACCGACAACCCCGATCTTGGCGCCGTGGAGGAACGACAACGTGACGTTGTCCAGCACCACCTTGTCGCCGTGCGCCTTGCGCACGTTTCGTAGCGTGAAAACGTAGTCGGCCATAGCCCTGAAGCCTACGTGGCACCACCTCCGAGTCCGAATCGAGCGCCCGCGACCTCCGGACCATCGGCGACAGGACCGCGGCCGAGGGTCCCCGGGCCGGCGGCCGTCGGGCGGCAGTCGTGCTTCGGCGCAGGGGGAGCAGCGGAGCCGCCAACGCCGACCGGCGGCCTGGCCGAGATGCCGTCCTGGGCCGGCGCCCTGGCCGAGATGCCGTCCTGGGCCGGCGGGCTGTCGACCGGTCGCGACACCCTGGTGAAGACACTCACCCCACGGGTCAGGTCGTGCCCGACGGCGATCGCCTCGAGGATGAGCCGCGACGTTCGTCGGCCCTCCGCCATCCGCTCCTCCGTGCGCAGCTTGCCGACCACGATCACCGGGTCGCCCCGACTCAAGGAGGTGTGGGTGTGCACGGCGAGCGACCGCCAGCACTGCACCGTCAGCCAGTTCGTCGTACCGTCCACGAAGGCCTGCCGGACCCGATCCCAGCGACGGGGCGTCGTCGCGAGGCGGAACGTGCTCCGCTGCGTGCCGGCGCCGACCTCCCGAAGGACGATATCGGTCCCGATGTTGCCGACCACATGGATCACTGTCTCGGTCATCTGTCCTCCTGACATCGCACATCGCGTGCAGACAACGGTCCTCGCGTCGCATCGGCCTGGCCATCCGGAGACGGCCAGCTGTGGAAAGTCCGCGGCGTCGCGGCAACCTGGGGACGAGCCGCCTCAGTCCCCGAGCGCTGCCTCGACTCCCGCTCGGCAGCGACGGTAGGCGTCGACCTCGGACTCCATCGGCGCCACCAGAAGCTCGTCGACCACCTGTGAGACGGCCGCCCGGAGCCTCCGGTCGGCGGTCCGGGCGTGCCGTCGGGCCGAGACACCGCCGGCCCATCGTCCGAGCGCTGCGACGACCAAGGCCACCACGACGCCACCCACCAGCATCCAGGTGGGCGCCAGAACCCCCCGCCATCGTGGTCCGTCGGGGCGGGGCAGGCCGAGATAGCCGACCGCAGCCACGGCGGTCAGCCAGACCGCACCGACGACCACGGCGGCGAGCAGCACCCACTGCACACCGCGCAACGCGCCCCACCATCGCGGCGCTCGCGCCGCCCCCAGGTCAACCGAGGACACCGCGGAGTCGAGGCGGTCTGGCACGTCGGACATCCGGGAGAGCGAGGCGTCTCGGACCGCACCCGACCAGCCGACCGACAGACCGGCTGAGACCGAGTCGGCTGAGATCCGAACCGCGGACGCGATCCTGGCGCGTTGGACCGGCGATGCCGCGGGCAAGGAGGTGCGCCCGGGTGGTCCTGCCGACGTCGCTTCCGACGTCGCCCCAGTGGGGAGCCCGGACTCGGTGACACCGCCGCTGCCACCGGACCCGCCGGCACCCACTCCAGCACCACCCGAGCCAGCACCACCCGAGCCGGCACCACCCGAGCCGACGGCACCCGAGCCGTTTGCTCCAGCGCCCGTGAGCCCGCGGCCCATCGTTGGCCGGCCGCGGGTCACAAGATGCAGCCGTCGCAACGGATCGGGTTTCAGCCTGGAGAGCCAACGCGTCATCGGCCAGCCGGTCTGCTGGCCCGCTCGCCTCCGCCACGACGCCTCGAGAGCCGCCACCGCCACCGGTACGCCGGCCGCCTCGGCGCACGCATCGACGAGCTCCTCCCGCATCCCAGGTCCGAACGGAGATGGATCCGCGGACCCGCCGACCCCGACCAGCCGACCTGCGGCGACCACGATGTCGGCTGAGATCCGGTCTCGCGCCTGGCGCTTGGCGGCCACGCGCCCAGCAACCGCCTCGCGCAGGGCGGCCAGTCCGTCGCCGCGGGTGGCCGACGTGGCGAGCAGGGCCACATCGCCGAGCCCGTCCAGGGCGAGCAGCCGTCTGGCGTCCGCGAGGGCCGCAGCCAGGGCGTCCGGGGCGAGTTCATCGATCCGGTTGAAGACGACCAGGAGCACGTCACGATGGCGGGCGAGCGGTCGCAGGAAGATGTCGTGAATGGCCGAGTCGGCGTACTTCTGTGGGTCGAGCACCCAGACGAGGACGTCGGCGAGGGCGACCAGTCGCTCGACCTCCAGGTGATGCGACACCTCGATCGAATCGTGGTCGGGAAGGTCGAGCAAAACCAGCCCCTGCAGATCCTGCTGCGGCTCGCGCCCATCGAGCGAACTGGCCCGGTTGACCTGGTGGCGCGCCGGGATCTCCAGCCACTCCAGGAGCTCGTCAGCGCCGTCGCCCCAGACGCAGGCGAGTGCGAAGGACGTGGTCGGGCGCCGCACACCCACGACTGCAAGGTCAAGCCCGGACAGGGCGTTGAACAGCGACGACTTCCCGGAGCCGGTGGCGCCACCCAGCGCGACGACGGTGTGGTCGGGCGAGAGCCGGAGCCGGTCCCGGGCGCGGGCGACGACGGCGGCGGCGTCCTCCACGACGTCGGGCGCGAGCCTCCCCCGGGCCGCCTCCACGGCCGCCTCCAGACCGTCGAGCCGTGCCCCCAGGTCGCCGGGCCGGCCGAGCCTCGCCCGCAGCGAGCCCAGCACGCTCACGTCGACCTCTCGTCGAGCGGCAGCCGGGCGAGCTCCTGCCCCAGCGATCGGGCCCGCTCACCCGCACCCGGCGTCACCGGATGCTTGTCGAGCATCATCGTGAAACGGTCCTGCTCGCCGCGGTACAGCTCGTCGACCCTGCGGTGGAGATCCTGATGTGCTCGCAGGGCCAGCCGACGTACCGCCTGGTCTCCGAAGACCGCCTCCAACACCTTCTGGCCGATGATCGCCGTACCCCCGGCCACCCCGACCTCGGCCCCGGTCAGGCCGGCCGTCGAGGCGAAGATCACCATCATCAGCGCGAGCCCGAGCCCGTTGACCCCATAGGCGAGGAACCTCGCGGTCGCCCGCTTCTCAGCTCCTTCACTGCGCACCAGGTCGAGGACGCCGCCCTGCCAGTCGCGGATGGCCCGGTCGACGCCCTGCGAGAGGTCGCGCGAGGCTCGGCTTAGGTCGACCGACGCCTCGACCAGCAGCTGCTCCCCGGCCGGGAGGGCGCGCCAGGCGAGTGCAGTCCGCTCGGCGGCCGCTTCGGCGTACTCGACGATCAGCGTGTGCAGCCCCGACTCCACCGCAACCGCCAAGCGTTGGCTCGGCTCGCCTCTGCCCCTCGCCGCCGACCAGATCCGGTCACGGACCCGGCCGACTCGCGTCTCGAGGCCCCGGAGCAGCTCGCCGGTGCCGACGAACTCCTGCCAGCGGGTCAGCACCTCGCCGTGCAGCATGGAGCCGTCCTGGGTTGCCTCGTCGACGGCTGAGAGCGAGTCGGAGTAGGCCGACATCATGTCGGCCCGGAGCCGGTCCGCGACCTCCTCCTGAGAGTCGAGGGCATCGGCGACTCGGGCCACGCGAGCGGGCAGCGATGCGATGGCACCGTTGAGGGTCCTGCGGATGACGGCACGTCGTGCCGATGCATCGGCCGCCAGACCGTCCAGCCAGTCCCGGATCGGCGCGACTTCGGCCGGCGGGAGCAGGCCATCCGCAGACAGGACGGACTCGGTGACGGTGAAGAGCAGCGCGCTGCCGAGTCCTCGTGCGGTGAGCATCTCGGACAGATGGGCGCTCACCTCCGGTACGGCGGCAGCACCCGTCCGGTCGAGCACGACGGCCACGGCGGTGGACCGGTCGGCTGCGGCCCTGAGGTAGTCCCACGGGACCTGGTCGGCGTAGCGGGCCGCGGATGTCACGAAGAGCCAGAGGTCCGCGGAGCCGAGCAGCTGACGGGCCAGCACGCGGTTGCGCTTCTCGACCGAGTCGACGTCGGGGGCGTCGAGCAGGGCGAGGCCGGAGGGAATGCTGTCCACCGCCAGCAGCTGCAGGGCCGCAGGGTCCGTGGTCACCCGGCTGGTGCGCTCGAGGTCGGGCAGCAGCCGGTCCGCCCCGAACCAGTGGGTGTCCGCCGGGCTGTGCACGAGAACCGCTGACCTGGTCGTCGGTCGGAGAACCCCGGCCTCACTCACCACCCGACCGACGAGGGAGTTGAGAAGCGTCGACTTCCCGGCTCCGGTCGACCCTCCCACGACGGCGAGCAGCGGGGCGTCGATCTGGACGAGCCTCGGGATGACGTAGTCGTCGAGCTGACCGATGACGGAGTCGCGTTCGGCCCGGCCGTCTGTGAGGTCGGGCGTCGCCAGCGGCAACGTGCTCCCGACCAGGCACTCCCGGAGCCGGAGCAACGCCGATAACGAACCGGCCGGGCGGTCGGAGTCGCCCACCGCCGCCACGTGACGAGCCGGTCGGGCCGGCTGAGCCGAGTTCGAGGTCACCAGCTCGAGGAAGCCCGGGTCAGGCTCGGGGCGGCGGCTTCACCGGTATCCGGCAGCTGCACCCGCTCGCGCAGAGCGCGCAGCTCACCGACGAGCTCCTGCTCGCGGGGCCTCTCGTCGGCGCCTTCGACTCCGCGCACCAGGCGGTCTCGCAGCAGTCCCAGGTCGACGCCGACCTGCTGGAACCTTCGCACGGTCTCCCGCGCCGTCCGCCCGTGCGGGCGCACCTGACGCCGCGCCTCGCGCCGCCCCTTGCGGGTAGCGATGAGCGCGACCTGGCTGGGGGGGAGCCAACCGAAGGCTGAGTAGTCGCGCAGCCGGGCGCCGATGACGCGGTACTCGTAACGCCGGACGAGCAGCACGAGTCCGACGATCGCGAGCATCGCAGGCACCAGGATCGCGATGTAGACCGCGGTGAGCGCTTTGGCCGGAGCAAAGCTCGCGGCAGCGTTGTAGCCCATGTGCAGGAGCACGGCCAGCAGGAAGCCGGCGACCGGCGCCACGATGCGCACCCCGACGTGACGGTTGCGCACGGCGAGCCCGATGCCGATCCCCGTCATCATGGTGAACATCGGATGCACGAACGGCGCGGCGACACCGCGCCAGAGGAACAGGTGCTCCACCGCCTGAAGCGCCACATGCTGGCTGCCCTGGTAGTCCTTCACGCGCTGGAAGAGCTGTCCGTAGTAGACGATGTTCTCGGTGAACGCGAAGCCGATGCCGACCAGCCCACCATAAACCGCACCCGCGAGCAGCGAGTTGAAGTCCTTGCGACGCCACCAGACGAGCAGGAACAGCACGGCGCCCTTCGTCGTCTCCTCGACCCACGGGGCAACGAAGACGGCACTGCGGGCGCTGGCGCCGTAGTCGTCGCCGATCTGCCGGGCGAACCACCCGTTGATGTGTAGCGAGAGATACGTCGCCCCGAGACCGCCCCAGAGGAGCGCCACCACCAGCAGCCAGGAGGGCTCCGGGCGAAGCCGATCGAGCCAGAGCAGGGCGGCGGCCAACGGCACCACCGGCACGAACGCGAAAAGCAAAGCATAGACGAGTGCGGTCCGACCGATCAGGCCGTTGAGGTCGAGATAGATGGCCCAGGCACACAGCGCCGCGACGGTTGCGATGGCCACCGCCACCACGATGGCGGCTGTCGCTCGACGGCGCGGCACCGGATCGGTGGCCGGAACCGCATCCGCGAGCGTCGTCACGTGTCCGAGGCTACCGGCCGGTGGCCGCAGCCGCCCCGGATCGGTGGCGGCCGCCGATCCGCCACCGCGCGGTCGCCGGCGAGCGATCGGGTACCGCGGCCCGCGGACCAGCGATACTTCACGGATGGCCGAGTCTCGTCGCCGCCTCATGCGGGTCGTCGACGTCGCGATCCCCGTCGTGGTGGCCCTTTTCCTGGTCAGCCTGGTGGAGAGCACGGTAGAGCTCTCCCCCGGTGTCAAGGCCCTCGGCATGGCGGCCGGTGCCATCCAAGGCGCCGCGCTGTGGTGGCGGGACTCGCGGCCCGTCACGGTGATGGCGATCGCGCTCGTCGGCGGCGCGGTGATCCAGCTGATCTCTCCGGACGCGATCTTCCCGTACGCCGCCCTGATCGCCATGGCGTCACTCGCTGCGGCTCGCCCGCCGCTCGTCTCGGTCCCGGCGCTCGGAGCGTTGCTCGGCGTCACCGCCTTGGACTACCTGACGGCGAACACCGGCGATGCCACGTTCGCGATGCTGGTCGCGGTCGTGCCATGGGCACTCGGTGAAGCCGTCCGAAACCGTCGGGCGGCCATCGTCGAGGCCTCACACCGTGCGGTGAGCGAGGAGCAGGCGCGGATCGCGCGGGAGCTGCACGACGTGCTTGCCCACAGCGTGTCGGTCATCGTCGTGCAGGCCGCCGCGGCCGACGACGTCTTCGACGAGCACCCCGCGCAGGCGCGCACTGCCCTGCGCTCGATCGAGACCGTCGGGCGCAGTGCCCTTGCTGAGCTACGGCGGGTCCTCGTCACCGTGCGACCGGGCGAGGCTGCGGACGCGGACGCCGGGTCGGGCTCGGCTGCCCGCCAGGACCCCGGCTTGGACCAGCTGGCTGAGCTCGCCGAGCCGTTACGGGCGGCCGGTCTCGAGGTGGTCTTCCACCGGACGGAGGAGCCGGACCGGCTGCTGCCGGCCGCTGTCGACCACGCGGCGTACCGGATCATCCAAGAAGCCCTGACGAACACGCTGCGGCACTCGGGTGCGAGCCGCGCCGACGTCAGGGTCCGGGTCGAAGCAGGCGCGCTCGAGGTCGAGGTGTGCGACGACGGTCATCGAGCGCCCGACTCGGCCGGGCATCCGACAGGTCGCGGGATCGCCGGCATGCGCGAGCGGGCCACGATGATGGGCGGGACGCTCGAGGCCGGACCGGCGCCAGCCGGCGGCTTTCGCGTCAGCGCCAGGCTGCCGATGAGGACGGCCCCGTGAGCATCCGCGTGGTCCTGGCGGACGACCAAGCCCTGGTCCGAAGCGGATTCCGGATGATCCTCGACGCTCGCGACGATCTGGAGGTGGTCGGCGAGGCTGGCGACGGCGCCGAAGCCGTGGCGCTGGCAGGACGGCTGACCCCCGACATCATCCTGATGGATGTCCGGATGCCGATCCTCGACGGCATCGAAGCCACCCGAAGGATCGTGAGCTCCGGCAGTCGCGCACGCGTGATCGTGCTGACGACGTACGACGTGGACGACTCGGTCTATGCCGCGATTCGGGCGGGGGCGAGCGGGTTCATGCTCAAGGACGTCAGACCCGCTGAGCTGGCCGAGGCGATCAGGGTGGTGGCCCGCGGTGAGGCGTTGCTCGCTCCTTCGGTGACGCGACGACTGCTCGACCGCTTCGCTCGAGCCCTGCCCGGGCCGACGTCCATACCCGCTCCGCTGAGCGAGCTCACCGAGCGGGAGGTCGAAATCCTGCGGCTGGTTGCGCTCGCCATGTCGAACGCCGAGATCGCCGCCCGACTGGTGATCTCCGAGGCGACCGTGAAGACCCACGTGTCGTCAGTGCTGCGCAAGCTCGGACTTCGCGACCGGGTGCAGGCGGTGGTGCTCGCCTACGACGTCGGCCTGGTCTATCCCGGCTCCGCCTGACGACGGAGAAGAGACCCCTCTCGAGCCCGATGTGCCCGGCGCTGCTTCTCCTTAGCGTCGAAGCATGGCCTATCGCGACGCTTTCGTGACGTTGACCCGTCGAGGCCCCTGGCGGCCTGTCGCTCAGATCGGGGCCGGGGGTCTCGCGACTGGCGCCTTGGGCCTCAGTCTCAGAGCGCTCACCAGTGCCGATCCTCAACTGGTGGCACCGGGTGCGGTGATCCTGCTGATCGGGTCGGCGCTCCTCGCCTGGGTCCGGTGGCGTTGGATCTGCGCGATCGGCGGCCTGGTCGCGCTCGTGGGTCTGCTGAACGTGTCCGACGGGGGGACGTCGAATCCGCTGGAGGGCGGCAGCGGCGTCGTCGCGGCGTTCGGCAGTTGGCTGCTCCTCGTCGGGGCCGGGACCGCCCTCGTCGCCTGCGTGCTGGCCGTCGTACGGGGTCGCGCGCCTCGCGACGTCGGGCGCGCCCCCCGCTCAGAACCGCTGGAGCCGGCTCAGGAGTCGCCGTGGCCCCGCCGTCTCCAGATCGCGGCACTGCTGGTGCTTGCGCCGGTCTGCGCCGAGTACCTCGCGGCGTACGACAACACCACGGGCGACGCTGTCCAGCTGATCGGCGGCCTGATCATCTTCAGCCCGCTCTACGGCGCCCCGGCGTTGCTGATCCGCGAGGTGTCTCGACGCGCAGGGCTCGGGTGGGTCGGGATCATCCTGCTCGCCACGGCCTTCGGGCTGATGGAGGCAGGTGTGGTCGACCAGTCACTCTTCAGCCTCGACTACCGCCACATCGAGTCGTGGGACGCGACCCTGCGCGGCACGTTCCTCGCCCCGCTCGGGCTGAGCGCCTACAACACGCTGAACTTCGTCGGCGGACACGTCATCTACAGCATCTGCGCGCCGATCGCCCTGGTCGAGGCGTTCCGGCCGTCCCATGCTCGCGAGCCCTGGCTCGGTCGCACCGGTCTTGCTGTCGTCGCCCTCCTGTATGCCGCGGCCTCCGGATTCGTGCTCGAGGACTCACTCGTATACGAGACGTCGCACGCCAGCATCTACCAGGTCATCGGCTCCGTCGGCGTCATCGGGCCTCTGGTGCTGGCCGCCTTCCTTCTCCGCAACCGGGCTGACACCACCGTCGACCGCCCCGCAGCGCGAGTCCGGACGATCTTCTTCGGCGCCGTCGTCGTCGCCGTCCTCTACAACCTGCTGCCGCCGACCTGGACGGGTTTCGCGTTGTCCGCTACGGCAGTCGCGGTCGGCTGCGTGCTCCTGTATCGGTCCGCGCGCTCGCCCGAGTGGACCATGCGTCACACGGTGGCCGTCGCCGCTGGCTTCGTGCTGACCCGCGCTGTCCTCTCGTTCACCTACTTCCCCGTGATCGGCCACATCTCAGCAGCCCGCAAGTACGGCCACAGCATCGTGTTCCTGGTCGGGATGCTCGCGGTCTGCTGGCTCGCCATGCGCCAAGCCACAAGAGCGGCCGATTCGGAGGATGCGCCAGCCGACGTAACAGCTCACATACGCTGATGTCGCGGTCGCGGTCGCGGTCGCGGTCGCCTCGCCTCGCCTCGCCTCGCCTCGCCTCGCCTCGCCTCGAGCCTTGCGATGAGCCTTGCGATGAGCCTTGCGATGAGCCTTGCGATGAGCCTTGCGATGAGTGAACCTCCATCACGATGGGCCGTGTGGCGCGGCGACACCCTCGTTGTTCCTAGACTCAGCCGTTGATCGAGTTCGGCATGGGGGCCCGAAAGCAGACCTCCCCACCAGACATCGTGTGGGAATCTGGTGAACCCTCACGACGTGCGAACACGGCCGCGGCCGGTCCTGTGAACAGGGAATCGTCGCGACGTCACATTATTCAAGCCACCTCGGTCATTGTCACACCGCGAAACACCGACATAACCCGTCGGCCTTGGATGCAGATCAGGGTGACCGACTTCCTACGTCGGCAGAGGTGGCTTGCCGGATCAATCGGAACTATGCTCACATGATCTTGCCGCAGCACATGAGACCGGAGCGTGACATGAGACGACTAGGTGCGGCGACGGTTATTCCGTTGCTTGCCGTCGGCATATGCGCTGCAGGACCGGCGCGCGCCAACACTGCCGAAGCTGTCCACTTCCCTTGGCAGATGGGTCCGTTTGCGTGCAAGAGCGCTATCGGCGGACCTGGGGGGGTGGTTTCGATCCGCTTTCGAGGTGCTGAGGGGCCAAGGGGCTCGGTGGCGTTCGCGAGGGCCACAGAAGTGGTGCAGCGAGAGGTTGACGGCCAATTCACCAGAGTTGCTGTTGTGGGCCCGATCAAGGGCGTTCCCGGTCCCCCGGGCCCACATGGATGGCGCCAATTCCTCTTCAAGAGAGCAGCCGATCCTGCTCATCCGCGATTGCGAGCCCGCGTTGACGTCGACGGCATTTATCGAGCGACGATCCGCATCGGCCTTTTCAACGCCGACGGCCTCAAGGTGGAAACGATGAGGTCCAGATTCGGCAATTGCTCCCTTGGCGGCGGGCCGGGAACGGCCTGAGACCATCGGGCTCGCACCCCGAGCGGCGTACGCGTGGGCGCCATCGCCACGGAACATGCCGATATGCGCGGACCATGTCCGGAGATCTTCCTGTTCGCCCGCTCGGCCGCCCAGGCACCGGATCAACACCCTGCTTCCGTGATTCAGTCGGATCCTTACGCGGACGGCACATCAGGGACCACCTTCCCGGACCAGCTCACATTCCACCGTCGAAGCGCGTCGACCGCGGGACCGCCGCAGCGCTGGCTCGACCGGGCGACCGCGGCTGCGTCCCCGACGATGACGTGGGACCTCTGCTGCCATCTGTACGATGACGACTCCACAGCGTCGCCCAGCGGCTCGACGTGGCCCGCGCGGACTTCCTGCGGAGTTCGTGCGGACCATCTGCGGACGGGGCCGACGAGGTGGTCAACCTGGAGGGTGCCGATATGGCTTCTGACCAGGCATGATGTAGGCGAGCGCCCGTAGCTCAGCTGGATAGAGCACCGGACTTCTAATCCGACGGTCGCAGGTTCGAATCCTGCCGGGCGCGCCCGCGTTTTCGCAGGTCAGCGCTTCAAACCCCCATCCTCGATCGCGAAGACGTCCACGCCTCCGCACTGAGTCCGCAGCAGATCGAGCCGAGGCGACGTTCATGCGCTCAGCGAGCGCGTCCAGGTCGTCAGCGAACAGCCCCGAGTAGACGTCCAACGTCATCGCCGCTGCCGTCCGGCGCTCACGAGCGATCGAAGACGTCGGCTGCGCATGCGCGGTCAACCTCGGCAGTCGACCGCGATCTCGAGAGCACGGCAGATTTGGTGCATACGGGCGTCTGCCAATCGACCAAGCCGCGTGACGAGAATGGCTACCGAAACGCTCTCGACAGAGTCCAAGTTAACGGCTGAGCGGCGCGGGACCGGGTCGTCGCCTGGTTCGAGGACGACTTCGCTGGCAAGGCCCCTGATCGTCGTCGTGCAGGGCGCGACGAGTGCTCGTCCCAGCCGTGGGATCGCTGCGTCACGTGACAGGACGACGACCGGGCGCCTACCAATAGCGGCAATCTCGCACCACCAGAGCTCGCCCCGCGCCGGTCGAGCGCTCACGACCCGCCGGCGGCCTGCCGGAACGAAGCCAGGTCACCCCACTCGTCAGGCTCCTCGAGCGGGTGGACGTCGTAGGCGGCGTAGCTCGCGTCTACTTCGGCGGCGCGATGGTTGGCGAGAAAAGCCTCCAAGGCCGCGTCGATGAGCGCTGCATCGCTGACGCCAGAGCGCACCCGCCGGGCGTCGTCCAGGAGTTCTTCACTCACCGTGGTGCTCAGGCGTATGCGAGTCATGCCACAATCATGCCACACAGGTTTCGCCACGCTGATAAGGGACTACCGAGGTGGGAGATCTGCCCGCCGCCCGAGCCAGCCTGGTTCCGATCGCGACCAAGGCGACGAACAGCATCATGAGCCCAAGGCCGGAGACCAGCAACGCAAGACACCTGCCGCCGAGCCGGAGACCCGTGCGGTCCCATAGGCATCCAACCCCAGTGCGGTTGCTCGTGGATGTTGATGCACGGCGATGACATAGCCGAGCACGGAGAGCACAGGCCAACGAAGGCAAGGAACCGGATCGCTCGTTCTGCACCGACAGCTGACGCCGCTGCCGGGTGGTCCCGATGCTCGGCGCAGTAGGTGGAGTCCTCAGCTCGATCATGCGTGCAGGCCGAAATGGCGCATTCCGTCATCTCTCACTCCTTGGTGACCCAAGACTCACCCCCGTTGTGCCGCATAGAGCCAACCACGTGAGGCCCGCCGTCGCATGCAGAAGCCCGAACCCGCCGAAACACATCGCCGAACCGATGCATCCCAGGCAGACGGCGAGCGCCGGGCAGACAACCAGCGCCACGGCGTCGTACGGCGAGCGCTGCGGCGTCAGAAAGACGGTCAGGACGGGCGCTCGAACATCGACGTGAGCATGTCGTGCATGCCGGACTCGGCCAGCACCAGCACTTCATCGCCCGCGTGCAGGACGGTGTCGCCACGCACCGGCACCAGCCGCCGGTCGCGGACGACGAGGCTGACCCAGATGTCGTCCGGCAGGTCGGTGAGGTCCTCGACACTCCGCCCGTCCGCCAGAGCGCCGGACCGGACGGTGAGCCGGATGACGTCCTGCGGCTCCTCCCCCAACCGGACCCCCAGCGCCCACGGCTCCGGCTCGACCATGCGCATCCGGATGTTCAGCCAGTGGGCCACCGTCGGCACCAGACTCCCCTGCACCAGGACCGAGAACGTGACGACGACGATCACGATGCCGTACAGACGGTCCGCGTCCGGTAGGCCAGCGGTGAGCAAATAGGTGCCGAGCAGGATCGGCACGGCACCTTTGAGTCCGGCGAAGAGCACGAACACCGACTCGTTGCGTCTCAGCCGCACCGGAAGCAGGCACAGCCCGATCAGCGCTGGTCTCACCACGACGGCCAGAGCGATCGCCAGCACCAGCCCAGGGACCCAGACGTCGAGTCTGGTGATCTCCTTGAGGTCCACGGTCAGTCCGAGCGCGGTGAAGGCCACGATCTCGGCGAGGCTCGCCAAGGCGGACGTGAAGCGCTCCACCTCGACCTTGTACGGCGCCCGCGCGTCGCCGATCACGATGCCCGCGACGAAGACCGCGAGGAATCCCGACCCATGGCAGAGCGTGGCGGCTCCGTAGAGGACGAAGGCGCTGGCCAGTGTGCGCAGCGGGTAGAGCCCCTCACTGGGCAGCGGCACCCGGCGGGTGAACCACAACAGCAACCGCCCCCCAACCACGCCGACGAGTCCTCCGACCAGCATCTGAACCACGAAGCCGCCCGCCGCATGGAGCAACGCAACCGCGGTGATCCCGCCCGCGCCGACGAGGCTGGCCATCAGGGCGATTCCGACCGGGTCGTTGGCACCGGACTCGCCCTCGAGGATCGTCCCGCTGCGACCGGCTACCTCATGGTTGCCCAGCACCGAGAACACCACGGCCGGGTCCGTCGGCGACACGGCAGTGGCGACGAGCACGGCGGCATACCAACCGAGGCCCAGAGCGACATGTCCCAGCACGGCGACTGCCACCACGGTCAGGAAGGTTCCGCCGAGTCCGAGCAGGGTGATCGGACCCTTGGCGGAGTTGAACCGCCGCCAACCGATATGCATCCCACCGTCGAAGAGGATGACGAGCAGCGCAACCGTCACCAGCCGCTGGACCGCAGTATTGGGCGGCGAGTTCAAATTGGGGATCACATGGACCGCGGCGGCGGCCGCGACGAAGAAGATGCCGGGCGTCGGGATCTTCAGCCACTGCGCCGCATGGTTCGACAGGACGGCAGCGAGGCCGGCCAGCGCGACCAGCAGCACCAGCCACGCGAACGGCTCGATGTCCTTCACCGGCGTACTCGCATCTTGACGTCCTTCCGGTCAGCTCGGGCGCGGCGCATACATGATCACCCCCACGCCGACGAGACAGATGACGGCACCCGTGATGTCGAACCGGTCCGGCCGGAACCCGTCGGCCACGACCCCCCAGGCCAGCGACGCCGCGACGAACACGCCTCCGTAGGCGGCGAGGATCCGACCGAAGTGCGCGTCCGGCTGCAGGGTGGCGACGAAACCGTAGATTCCGAGCGCCATGACACCGGCACCAGACCATACCCATCCCCGGTGCTCGCGGACGCCCTGCCACACCATCCACGCGCCACCGATCTCGGCCAGCGCGGCGAGCACGAACAACAGCAGGGAGCGGAGGACCATCATGACCGAATCGTCTCAGGCCGACTGATGTGCCACACGGCGACCGTGCCGGACCACGCCGTACGAAGCGTCGGCGCGACCGGCGGCGCTCATACCTGCCGAGTCTCACGAAAGTGCAGCTCTCAGCGTTTACCTGCCAAGAGCGTCACATGACGGCGCCGGGAGCGACCTCCGCTCACCGGCCGATCCGCGGGAGAATGACGATGATGACCACCAACGAATCCGACGCCGACCTCGTCGCAGGACTCGTCGGCGAGGCCGACGAGGCGGTCCTGACCGGGCTGAGGCGGCGGCTTGCCGAACAGGCTCAGCAAGCCGGAGTACTCGACGTGGCCTATCGGACCGTCGACTCGCCCCTCGGGGACCTGCTTCTTGCGCGCACCCCGCGCGGGCTCGTGCGGGTCGCCTTCGCCCGCGAGGGCCACGACGACGTGCTGGCGACGATCGCCGATCGGGTCAGTCCCCGAATCCTGAGAGCACCGGCCCGCCTCGACGACGCGGCGCGCGAGCTCGACGAGTACTTCACGCGCGGACGCCGTACCTTCAACCTGCCGCTCGACACGCAGCTCGCCCACGGCTTCCGGCGCACCGTCCTCGATCACCTGCTCGAGATCGGGTACGGCGCCACGGCCAGCTATGCGGAGGTCGCCATCCGCTCCGGCAACAGGCTGGCGGTCCGCGCGGTCGGGTCCGCGTGCGCGCATAACCCGCTTCCGGTCGTGGTGCCCTGCCACCGGGTGGTCCGCTCCGACGGGTCCCCCGGAAACTATGCGGGCGGGGCGGCGGCCAAGCGGACCTTGCTGGCCCTCGAGGCCGCCTGAGCCGCCGCCTCAGACCCGGCTCGGCCCCGCGCCCGGGCGTCCGCATCATCAGCCGAGCCCGGTGCGGAAGCCTTCCCGCCAGGTCGGGTAGGCGAGCTTCCACTCGAGATCGCGCTTGGCCTTCGCGTTCGAGGCGCCGCGGATCTGGGTCATCATCGAGACACCCATCTCGCCGATCATCGACTTGACGAGCCAGCTGGGCAGGTTTCGCGGGGGCTTCGCACCGATCGCCTCGGCCAGGAAGGGCAGCCACTCGGATACGGCGGCCGGCTCGTCGTCGACGATGTTGTAGATCCCCGGCGCCCCGTTGTCGAGCGCGCAGACGGTGGCCCGAGCGGCGTCCTCGACGTGCGAGAAGGACCAGATCCCGGAACCTCCGCCAACGACGGGAAGTTTGCGCCGTCGTACCAGTTCCATCATGGATCCCCCGGCCGCCATGTTGGTCCCGGGGCCGTAGAGGCTTCCGTAACGCAGCGCGATTCCCGCCAGGTCGGGTGCCGAGGTCACCGCCTGCTCTACGTGGCGGATGCCCTTCATGGTCTGGCGGGACGCTTCGACGGGATGGGGGTCGAGCGGGTCGTCCTCGGACTTCACCGGCCCACCCGAACGCTCGTTGTTCCAGCCCGTGTAGCTCTGCGCGACGAAGCGCGTGGCGCCGGCCTTGCGCGCCGCGGCGAGCAGGTTGTCGGTGCCTGCCGTGCGCAGCCGGTTGGTCGTCGCGAACTCGACGTCGAACTTCTTCAGGTTGCTCATGCTGCTGAGTGCGGTCAGCTGGTGGATCACGACGTCCGGTTTCGCGGCCACCACGGCCTTGAACACGGATTCGCGGTCCAAGCCGTTCATGATGACCGGCTCGGCTCCGGCGGCTTTCAGCGCGTCGACCTTGTCGGACGACCGGGTCGTCGCGACGACGTGGTGGCCCGCCTCGATCAGACCGGGCAAGAGGTGTTGTCCCATGGCGCCGGATCCTCCGGCGACGAAAACTCTCATGGTGGTTCTCCCTTCGTTTGCCCGTCCGACGAGGGACCCACCAGCGCTGTGACAGGAATCGGAAAACGATCTCGCCGGGGTGACCCGCGCTGTGGTTGCATCGGAGCATGACGGAGCTCGCGGAGCTGCACGACGACCTGCGACCGCTGATGTTCTCCATCGCCTACCGCATGCTCGGCAGCGTGGCGGAGGCCGAGGACGTCGTACAGGAGGCGTTTCTCCGCATCCACCGCAGCGAGCTCGAGGGCAACCAGATGATGTCCCCCGACGCGTTCGCGACGACCGTCACGACCCGGCTGGCGATCGACGCCCTCCGCTCGGCGAGGTTGCGACGCGAGCGGTACGTCGGGCCGTGGCTCCCGGAGCCGCTCCTCGAGGCAGCCGATGCCGACCCGGCCTGGCGCTTCGAGATGGACGAGACCGTCTCGGTGGCGTTCCTGATGATGCTCGAGCGGCTCTCCCCCACCGAGCGTGCCGTCTTCCTGCTCCGGGAGGTCTTCGGCTATGGCTACGGCGAGATCGCCGCGGTGCTCGACCGGAGCGAAGCATCCTGCCGCCAGCTGCTCAGCCGGGCGCGGCAGCACATCGAGGGAGCCGGCAGGCGTTTTGAGCACGACACCGACCGTCGTTCCGAGCTCACCGAGTTGTTCTTCGCCGCCGTCCGCGAAGGCGACCTGGCCGGCCTCGAGCGCATGCTTGCCGATGACGTCGTGTTCTACGGCGACGGCGGCGGCCGCGTGCAGGCTCTCCACGAGCCCCTCACGGGACGCCTCCCGGTCGCCCGGTTCCTGGTCGGTATCTTCCGAAGGGGAGCCAAGGTCGGGGCGTACGCCGAGGTGGCGCGGGCCAATGGACAGCCGGCGCTTCGGCTGCTCACAGCCACCGGCGAGCTCGTCGGGGTGATGAGCCTCGCGTTCGAGCGCGGCCGGCTAGCCGCCGTACACAACCAGATCAACCCGGACAAGCTCGACCACCTCGGGCCCATCGGAGACATCGACTCGGCCGCACTCCCGCAGAGGCAGGTCCGCGAATAACCCGATCGGCCGTGAGACCCGAGGTGTCTATGCTGGCAGAAGTGACGAGGCGCTCGAGCAGGACGCAAGTCGGCAGACTCTCTGCCAGACCCTACGGTCGCAGGCTTGCTCCAGCGGGGCGTGCCAAGCCTTCCCGTCGGGGAGGGTCCGCGGACCGAGAGGACAATGATGCAGTCTGACAAGCCACAGCACAGCGTGACGGCGGGTGCCGAGCTCACCGACGCCGACCTGGCTCGCTTCGCCAAGGAGTTCAGTGCGACTTCGCACCACAAGCTCATGCAGAACGCCGTGTCGAAGACCGCAGTCGACGACGTCGCGCTCGACCGGGACGTCGTGACCTCGATCGACCACACCGTGTCCAACCTGCTGACCGACCGCAAGGTCACCAACCAGGAGAAGAGCGGGCGCTGCTGGCTCTTCGCCGGGCTCAACCTGCTGCGCACTGGTGCGGCAGAGAAGCTCGGCGTCAAGGACTTCGAGTTCTCGCAGAACTACGCCCTCTTCTGGGACAAGATGGAGAAGGCCAACTACTTCCTCGAGGCCGTCATCGAGACGGCCGACCGCGACGTCGACGACCGCACGGTGGCGCACCTGCTCTCCGAGCCGATCAGCGACGGTGGCCAGTGGAACATGTTCGTCGCCCTCGTCCGCAAGCACGGCCTGGTGCCCAAGTCTGCGATGCCGGAGACCAACTCGTCGTCCAACACCCGAGGACTCAACCAGGCGTTGACCGAGCTGCTGCGCAAGGGCACCCGAGACCTCCGCGCCCAGGCGGCAGCCGGCACGTCGGTCGAGCGGCTCCGCGAGGTGAAGAGCGACCTCCTCGAGGCCGCCCACCGCATCCTGGTCATCCACCTCGGAACGCCTCCGACGGAGGTCTTCTGGCAGTGGACAGACGAGGACAAGAACTTCCACCGCGACGGCACCCTGACGCCACTGGAGTTCGCCGAACGATACGTCACGATCCCGCTCGACGACTACGTCTGCCTCGTACACGACCCGCGGGAGAGCAGCGAGCCCGGCCGCACCTACACCGTGGAGTTCTTGGGCAACATCGTCGGCGCGCGACCGGTCACCTACCTCAACGTCAAGATCGACAAGCTCCGTGAGCTCGCGATGGAGACGATCGTCGGCGGTGAGCCGGTCTGGTTCGGATGCGACACCGGGAAGATGAGCAACACCAAGCTCGGCATGTGGGACGCGGCGCTCTACGACTACAACGGCGTCTACGACACCGACCTGTCGATGGCGAAGGCCGACCGGCTGGTCTTCCACGACTCGCTGATGACCCACGCCATGCTGTTCGTCGGCGTCGACGTGGTCGACGGCTCGCCCCGCAAGTGGCGGGTAGAGAACAGCTGGGGCGACGAGTCCGCCGACAAGGGTCTCTGGACCATGAACGACAACTGGTTCGGCGAGCACGTCTTCGAGATCTCGGTACGACGGGACTCCCTCCCGGCCGAGCTCCAGCAGGCGCTTGACACGGATCCGATCGTGCTGCCCGCCTGGGACCCGATGGGTGCCCTCGCCCGCTGACCCGCTGACCGCTCAGCCGCTGAGCCACTAAGACGCGGGGCGTCGATGTCTCCGGACTCGGCGCCCCGCCCTCTTCTCCGCCGAACCGTCATGTTCTTCCCGCCGAACCGTCATGTTCTTCCCGCCGAACCGTCACGTTCTTCCCGCCGAACCGTCACGTTCTTCCCGCCGAACCGTCACGTTCTTCCCGCCGAACCGTCATGTTCTCCCCGCCGAACCGTCACGTTATTCCTGCTGAACCGTCACGTTATTCCCAGTACGACGCCGGCCAGCGAGCGTCATACGGTCGGGATGGAAGAGCCTGACGGCTCGGCGGTAAGAACCTGACGGCTCGACCGCAACAACCTGACGGCTCGGCCGTAAGAACCTGACGGCTCGGCCGTAACAACCTGACGGCTCGGCCGTAACAACCTGACGGCTCGGCCGTAACAACCTGACGGCTCGACGGTAAGAACCTGACGGCTCGATGGGTTAGTTGGTGTTGGTCTTGATCGCGTTGTCGAGCAGGGCCTTGAGGCTGTCGGGAGAGGCGAGGGTGTCGAGCGGGACATCCTGACCGTTGAGCTTCACGGTCGGCGTACCCGTCACCCCCGCCTTGGAGGCGGCCTCGGTGGCGCTCGCCACCCAGTCCTTGTAGGTGCGGTCGGTGATGCAGGTGGCGACGGCGGGCTGGGTGGCGCCGGCCTTGCTGGCATAGTCGACGAGCTGGGCGTCGGTGAGACCGGACGTGTTCTCCGCGGGCTGCACTTTGAACAGCAGGTCGTGGAAGAGCTTGAACGTCGTGGCGTCGGTGTAGTTCCGGACGCACGCCGCAGCGTTGAGGGAGCGACTGGAGTACTCCGTCCCCTGCGACATCCGGTCGAGGAACGCGATGGGCCGGAACTCGACCTTGAGCTTTCCGTCGGTGATGTACTTCTGGATGGTCGAGCCATCGGTCGTCTCGAACTGCTTGCAGACCGGGCATTGGAAGTCCTCGTAGACGACCATGGATGCCGGCGCGTTCGGCTTGCCGACGACGAAGCCGTAGTTGCCGGTCGACCCACCGACCCCCGCGGCAGCCACGGTCGGGGTCGACTTGTTGTGCTGCACGAGGACGAACACGCCGACGATGACCACGATGACCGCGACGGCGATGGCGCTCACCATCAAGGAGCGTTGCCGCCGCTCGGCGACCTTCTGTGCCCGCTGCATCTCGGCGACCTTCTCGGCGGCCGCGCGCCGCCTCTCCTCGTCGCGACGCTTGTTGGACTTGGCCATCACGTGTTCCTCATTTCTCGACCTCGATCGGGGGGAGCAGCCAGTCGTCGAGTGCCAACCTGCTCCGTGGCCAGACGACCAGGAGGATGGACAGCACCATCAGCCCGACGTCGCGGGCGATCTCCCAGGGGTACTTCGCGGAGGCGTTCTGCACCAGTGACCCGGAGCCACCGAAACATCCACAATCGATCTGCAGGCCACGGGCCCAGGCGGACGCGATCCCGATGATGAAGGCGAGCTGGAGGAGTGCCGACAAGCCGGCGGTGACCCGGATCGCCAACCCGACGATCAGCAGGGCGCCGATGACGATCTCGAAGATCGGTAGCGCTGTCCCGACCGTGTGCACCATCGCCTCGGGCAGGATCTGGAAGTTGCGCACAGAGCGGATGCTGTCGCCGATGTCCTGCAGCTTGAGCATCCCAGCGGTGATCCACACGACGCCGACGATCAACCGCGCCACGATGCTGAGCCACGGCCACCACGTGCGGACGAACACCGTCGGCCAGGATGGCGCGGTGGCTGCTGGTGCACTCACGTGGTACCTCTCGGCGGGCGGATTCGCTACCGATGGTAGCCAACGGAGGGGATGATGCCGGAGTTCCGGGTCGGCGTACCCGGCGTCGCGGACGCGGACGCCGTAGTCTGTCCCGGGTGAACGACAGGCTGGTGTGGATCGACTGCGAGATGACGGGGCTCAGCGTGGAGAGCGACGCTCTCATCGAGGTCGCGGCGATGATCACCGACTTCGACCTCAACGTGCTGGCCGACGGGCTCGACATCGTGATCAAGCCCCCCTCCTCAGCCCTCGCCCAGATGAACCCGGTCGTCACCGAGATGCACACCGCGTCGGGCTTGCTCGCCGAGCTCGACGGCGGGACCGACCTCGCCACCGCTGAGACGACGGTCCTCGACTACATCCGCGAGCACGTTCCCGAGGAGGGCAAGGCGCCGCTCGCCGGCAACACGGTCGGAACGGACCGGCTCTTCCTCAGCCGCGACATGCCGCGTCTCGAGTCCTACCTGCACTACCGGATCGTCGATGTCTCGTCGATCAAGGAGCTCGCCCGACGCTGGTTCCCCCGGGCGTACTTCGCCAGCCCGCAAAAGCACGGCAACCACCGCGCTCTCGCCGACATCCAGGAGAGCATCGAGGAGCTGCGCTACTACCGGGCGGCCATTTTCGTGCCCGCCCCAGGTCCTGACTCGCAGCAGGCGCGGCTGCTTGCCGACGAGCATGGTGGCTCTATCGGCTCGCCGGCCGGGACCGCCCAGGAGTGATCCACCTGCGGCGCGACCCCAGCGCCGTAGCCGTTACACTTACCGGGCTGCTCGACGCCTTGACCGGTGTCGCGCCATGGTGGGTGTAGCTCAGCTGGTAGAGCACCTGGTTGTGGTCCAGGTGGCCGCGGGTTCAAGTCCCGTCACTCACCCCAACTGCCCCGTTCGACCGGCCGGCCGGCACTCGCTGGCCGGCGCGTCGGCGGGCGCGGCGCCATCGTCGGCATCCATGGAGCGCGCGGCGATTGACAGCGTGTGCAACGCGAGGCTCCGCGAACCCGTTTCCGCCCCGGTTCGTTTCACTCTGCGGCCGCTGCGAGTGTCGGCATGCGTCGCAGGCCGCCGAGCCCTAGCCTGCTGTCGGGCGCCCCTTCCTGACCCCCGACGGAAGGGGCGCTCCCGTGCCGACGGAAGGGGCGCTCCCGTGCCGACGGAAGGGGCGCTCCTTTGTCGGGTCTCGGCCGGCGCCCGATCCGAGGTGCGAGCAGCCCCGGCCACTCGCCGCCAGTGAGGACGGCCGCGATGGCGCAGCGGCAGGTACGGCGGGGCCGACACCCACAGGACGCCCCAGCCCGAGTCGTGGGTCGGGCCGAGGCGTCCTTGGGTACTCTGGCGCCCTGCCGGAGACCTCACCCATTGACTCCGGACGACCGCCAGACCTTCACCAGCTCAGCCGGATGGACCGAACCGAGCCTTGCGGCACAACCCCGTGGGTAGGCGGCGCGGTGCGTGTGGTCGCAGAACCCAGGTTGCGCGGGGTGAAACATGTGGTGCCGCCTCGGCCGGCACTCTAGCGGTCAGCGCGGCCAGGCTCAAGACCCTCAAAAAATTGCGAACAGATCCGCAACTACCAACAAAATATCAGTCAAGGACGGCGCCACCCTGGCGGAGCCACCACGCAGCGCCACCGCGTACGGCGGCCGAGTGTGAGGTGTCCGTGGCGAGCACGCCGAGGAACTTGTCACGGCGCATCCCGACGCCGTAGAGGATGGCCCGGTCGAGCATCTGCTCGCCGCCGAGCCGGTCGACGAGCACACCGAGGTCGGCACCGCTCGGAGGCAGATGCCCGAGTGCGAGCGCCATGTCGCGGAGCATCGGGTCCTCGGCGCGCGGGATCCATGACAGCAGCAGGCTCTCCTGCTCCGGCTCGACGAGGTAGCGCAGCAGATGCAGCAGGCGGAGCAGGATCTGCGGCTCCCATGCCTCGGTGTCGATCTGGTCGGCCAGCACGGCCGCAAGCTGCTTGCGGAACGGGCTTCCCAACAGCGCCAGGCTGGAGATATGGCGGTGCTCGCCTCGGGCGGAGAACAACGCCTCACGGATGATCCGCGGCGTCATCGGGTCCTCGTCATACAAGGTCGCGGAGGGAAGCTGGGCGCGCACCTGGTCGGCGACCGCCTGAGACACCCGTCGTGCGGTGTCCGGCCGGACCCATTCGCCGCAGGCGGCGACGGTGGCCAGATCCTGGTGGCCGCGAAGTCCGCGCGATGCCTCCATGAGGCGACCCTGTGCGGGCTCCGGCATCGCGACCATCACCTCTTCGAGACCGCCGATCTCACGCGGGCGCTGGCGCATGGCGCGCATCAGGGTGGCCTCGATGCGCTCGAGCTCCGACCTCGAGTACTGGCCCATGCTGACCTTGTAGGCGATCCCGGCGACCGAGGCGTCGAAGACGGACTCCGACTCGGTCTGGACGAACTTCTCGAGCAGCACTGCGGCCGCGTCCTGGGCGGGCGAGATCTCCAGGACCCCGATCGGGTCGTTGACGACCTGGACCTCGGGGTCGCTGAGGTAGTCGCCGACGGCCCGGATCAGCCAGGTCTGGGCGATGCGGTGTTCGAGCAGCACCCGGATCGTCTCCAAGCGCTGGAGGTAGGCGAGGCCGACACTGCGCGCCATCTGGTCGACCAAGCGGTAGGTCAGCTCGCGCCATACGGTGCCGTGCAGGTAGAGAGTGTCGGGCGTCGACACGTAGTAGCCGAACTCGGTCCAGTCAGGACCGGTCGCCTTGTCCGACATCAAGACGTCGAGCAGGTAGTCGAGACGGAGGTGGAACGCGTCGGACTGCGGGTCGAGCACCGGCGCCCAGGCACGCTGGCCCTGCGGCGCATAGGCCCGGCGCAGCGCGTTGACGACGCTGCTCAGTTGGCCAGGACGCAGCTCGAGCACCCTCTCATAGGCGGTCAGCACCGAGAACCGCGGCTGCATCTTGCCGGACTCCCAGCGGCTGACGGCACTGCGGTCTGCCTGCAGCCCGATGTCGTTGAGAGCCGACATGAACGGCCCGCCGAGCGCCAGCTCCGAGTTACGGTGGTGCAGCCGGGACATCAGCAACAGCCAGCCCACCCGTGCGTCCACATCGACCGTCGCCGCACGTAGCGGCGTACGGTCCTCTGGGACCTGATATGGACGTCCCCTTCTACCCGCGGACATTCGCACCCCTCCTTGCTGCTGTCCTCGCGGCACCGCTTGTGGAAAGCGGCGCAGTCGAGAGCAGTTCCCCGCGGCGCGTCTTGATGCACCGCCCTCTGCTCTAGTGACAGTCTGCCTTACGGCTGCAACAAAAGGTAGGGGACTGTCATTTTTGGGTAGTGATGTCGGTCCCAAGGCCGTGAACAGAGGGAATCTGGCCCAGCCGACCCGCCTGGAAGTCCTCGAACGCCGCCATCACCTCAGCCCGGGTGTTCATCACGAACGGCCCACCCCAGGCGATCGGCTCGCGGATCGGCTGGCCGCCGAGGACGAGCACCTCGAGTGCCGGGTAGCGGCTCTGCTGGACGCGGTCGGCCGCCACGCGCACGTCGTCGCCGGCGCCGAGCACCGCGAGCTGTCCGGCGCCGAACGCGCGACGCTCCGCTCCGACCGTGCCCGTTCCCGCCAGGACGTAGACCAGCGCGTTGAAGTCGGGCCGCCAGGGCAACGTCATCTCCGCCCCGGGAGCAAGCGTCGCATGCACCATCGTCATCGGCGTGTACGTCGACCCCGGTCCGCTCACACCGGAAACCTCACCCGCGATCACCCGCACGAGGGCGCCTGCGTCCGCTGTGGCGACCAGCCCGACCTGACCCGCCCGAAGATCCTGATAGCGGGGTGCGATCAGCTTCTGGGTCCGCGGCAGATTGACCCACAGCTGGATCCCGTGGAACAACCCGCCCTTCTGCACGAGCCACTCCGGCGGCTTCTCGATGTGCAGGATTCCCCCACCGGCGGTCATCCACTGGGTGTCGCCGTTGCTGATCGACCCACCGCCCCCGTTGCTGTCCTGGTGGTCGAAGACGCCGTCGAGCATGTAGGTGACGGTCTCGAAGCCGCGGTGCGGGTGCCACGGGGTGCCCTTCGGCTCGCCTGGCGCATATTCCACCTCACCCATCTGGTCCATGTGGATGAACGGGTCGAGCAGAGCCAGGTCGACGCCGGCGAATGCGCGGTGGACCGGGAACCCCTCTCCCTCGAAGCCCCGGGGAGCCGTCGTCAGCGAGACCACCGGCCTTGGTCGGGACCCCTCGGCCGGCGCCACCCGAGGCAGCACGGTCAGGTCGTCAACAGTCACAGCAGGCATCGTCTGAGCTCCTTCGTCCAGTCCTCGCGAACGCTCGTCCACGGTCGAAATAGTTGAATGCTCAATCTTCCAGCTCTATTCCGCCCGAGCTCAGCGCCGTCGGCCCTGCTCCCCGCCCAGGCGCTGGTCCCATCATGACCCACTTTCTCCCCGGCCGGGAGCAGAGTGGCGTGCCGGCTCACCACGAGGTTGTTACGATCGTTTGAGTAGTAGTTGAAAGGGGGTGTCATGTCGACCCAACAAGCCTGCGCGGGACATACCAGGCGCGAGCCAGGGGTGCTCGAGAGCGAGGTGCTCTCGACCCTCTCCGCTGCGGAGTCGGCGTTGACACCGGCACAGGTTCTCGATCGCCTCGGCTCCCACCTCGCCTACACGACCGTCATGACGACCCTCGTCCGGCTGCACGACAAGGGCGTGATCACCCGAGCGCGGGCCGGCCGCGCCTACGCCTACTCTCTGGTGGACCCCTGCACCGTCACCGCTCGCAAGATGTGCCGGGAGCTCGACGCGGCCGAGTCTCGTGAACGTGCGCTGGCGCGGTTTCTCGACGAGCTCGGCCCGGCCGACGTACCCGTGCTGCAGCGCCTCCTGGAGACTGCTTCCGGGGATTGACGATGTTCTGGTTTCACACGTGAGCTTGAGGCCCGACGTACGGATTCGTCCGAGCCGACGCGCGGGTTCTCGCGCTTCGTCAAACCGGACGAGTCGGGCTTTCGTTGGAGGCGGACTAGGCCCAATACCGTTCAGTTAAGATTACACTGGTGTAGTTTGGTGTCATGCCTCGTGCTGGGTGGGTGAAGCCGGAGACGGATCGTCGGTTGTCGGATCTGGTGTCGGTCGGGGTGTTGACCCGGGTGTTTCCGCCGGATCTGGTTGATGAGGTGATCGCCTCGGTCGGGCGGACCGAGCAGCGTCATCGTTCGTTGCCGGCGCGGGTGATGGCGTATTTCTCGATCGGGATGGCGCTGTACTCCGAGGGCTCGTATGAGGACGTGCTCGCGCAGTTGACCGACGGCTTGTCGTGGGCGTCGGGTTGGCAGGAGACGTACTCGCCGCCGACCAAGTCCGCGATCTTCCAGGCCAGGGCCCGGCTGGGTTCGGAGCCGTTGGCAGCGTTGTTCGAACGGGTCGCCAGGCCGATCGGTGCTGAGGCGACCCCTGGAGTGTGGCTGGCCGGGCGGCGACTGGTCGCGATCGACGGTACCTGCCTTGATGTGGCCGACACGATCGTGAATGCCGAGCATTTCGGCCGGGCGGGGGTCAACAAGGGTGAGCAGGCGGCATTCCCGATGGCACGCGTGGTCGCGTTGGCCGAGTGCGGCACTCACGCGATCTTCGCCGCGAAGGTCGGGGTCTACGCCGACTCCGAGGCCACCTTGACCGAGCCGCTGCTGGCGCGGCTGACCCCGGGGATGCTGCTCACCGCGGACCGCGGGTTCTTCTCCTATGCCTTATGGCGCAAGGCGATCGGTACCGGAGCCGACCTGTTGTGGCGAGTTCGCACCGACAGGTTCGGCCCGAAGCCGACCCACCTCGAAGACCTCGCCGACGGGTCCTGGCTCGCCCATCTGCATCAGACGCACTCGGCCGCCGCGCGTCGCGAGGAACCGATCCTGGTCCGGGTCATCGACTACACGATCGACGACGGGCGGGAGAACCCGACCGTGTACCGGCTGTTCACCACGCTGCGCGACCCGGCCGAGGCCAGCGCGGTCGACCTCGCCGCCGCCTACACGCAGCGATGGGAGATCGAACTCGCCTTCGACGAGCTCAAGACCCACCAGCGCGGACCGCGCACGGTACTGCGATCGAAGTCCCCAGACCTGGTCCTCCAAGAGATCTGGGGCCACCTGTGCTGCCACTACGCGATCCGCTCCCTGATGACCGAAGCAGCGCTGCACTCCGGGCACGACCCGGACCGAGTCAGCTTCGTCGCCGCCCTGCGGATCACCCGCCAATCCATCGCCCACCAGGGCGACTTTCCCCCCTCACGACCCTGACACCCGCCACCGCAGCTGGCTGACCTTCCTACACCGCGTCATCAGCCGCCTCAACCCCACTCGCCGAGCACGGGCGAACCCACGCGTCATCAAACGCAAGTACGCCAAGTGGCACGTCAGACGGGCCCACCACACCGACTGGCCACGCCCCGAACCCTCCACGACCTACACCATCCGCTACCCTAACTGAACGGTATTGGGGCTAGATCCTGTCAAGGAAGTCGTCGAACACCCGCGCACAGAACTCCAGCGCGTCGACGGGCACCCGCTCGTCGATACCGTGGAACAGTCCGGTGAAGTCGAGGTCGGCCGGCAGTCGCAGCGGGGAGAACCCGAAACAGCGGATTCCCAGGTCGTTCCAGGCCTTGGCGTCGGTGCCACCCGACATCATGAACGGCAGCACCGTGGCATCCGGGTCCTCTGCGAGCAGCGAGGCGCTCATCGCCTCCACGAGAGGTCCGTCGAACGGCGTGGACAGCGCCTTGTCGTGGACGAGCAGCTCGTAGCTGACGTTGTCGGGGAGCAGGTCGCGCAGCGTGGCGAAGAACTCGTCCTCGTAGCCGGGCAGGAAACGACCGTCGACCGAGGCCGTCGCCTCTCCTGGAACGACATTGTGCTTGTAGCCGGAGTCGAGCATCGTCGGGTTGGCCGTGTTCCGGACGACCGCGGCGAGCATCCGGGCCGCCGGGCCGAAGTACTCCACGAGCGCGTCGACGTTGTCCTCGACGTTGGCGTGACCCGTGAGCCGTGCCACCTCGTCGAGAAGCTCGCCCATGGCCGGCGTAATCCGTACCGGCCACTGATGCCGACCGATTGCCGCGACCGCCTCCGCAACCGCGGTGACCGCGTTGTCGGTGTTGCGCATCGAGCCGTGTCCGGCGGTGCCGTGGGCACGGAGCCGCAACCAGGCCAGACCCTTCTCGGCAGTCTCCACGAGGTAGATCCGCTTGCCTGCGACCGTGGTCGAGAACCCGCCGACCTCGCCGATCCCCTCGGTGCAGCCTTCGAGCCACTCGGGACGCTGAGCGACGATGGGGTGGGCGCCCGCGATGCTGCCCGCCTCCTCATCCGCGGTGAAGACGAGAGTGACGGCCCGGGCGGGCAGCTGACCCGCCTGCGTGCGAGCCCGGACCACGGAGAGGATCGCGGCGTCGAAGTCCTTCATATCAACCGCCCCCCTCCCCCACAGGTAGCCGTCGACGATCTCTCCTGAGAAGGGGTCCACCTTCCAGTCCTGCTTGGCGGCCGGCACCACGTCGAGGTGACCGTGCACCAACAGCCGGTCGGCTGCGTTCGGGTCACCCCACCGGGCGACGACCGACGTACGCCCCTTCACCGGCTCGAAGAACTCCGACTCGATGCCGACCTCCGCGAGCTTCTCGGCCACGTACTCCGCCGCCAGCCGCTCTCCCGGGCCCGAGTCGTCGCCGAAGTTCGTGGTGTCGATGCGGATCAGGTCACGGCAGATCTCGATGACATCGGCTTCCGGTCGATAGCTCGGGGGCATTCCCCCATCCTGCACTGTCTCCGGGGCACCTGTCGCGTCTGTTGGCCAGGCGTACGTCGCCGCGCGGGCCGGTCTCAGCCGCGGCCGAGCGCGGTCAGCTGGTCGAGTTCGGCCTGGGTCCCGAGGGCGATCAGCACGGATCCGACCGGGACCGAAGCAGCATCGTCCGGGTGTGGTTCGAAGGGCTGCCGGGGACTCCGTCGGATGGCCAGGAGCAAGGTGCCGGTGCGTTCGCGGAGGGCGAGCTCGCCCAAGCTACGACCGGCGAGCATCGACCCCTCGCCGACGTGGATCTCCTCGATCCGAAAGTCGAGGTCCTCGTCGTGCATCACCACATCGAGGAACTCCGCGACGTCCGGTTGGAGGGCGAAGACCGCCATCCTCCGGCCACCGATGCGTTGCGGGTTGACTGCCCTGGTCGCTCCGGCGAGGACCAGCTTGGCCTTTGCCTCGGTCGTGCGAGCTCTCGAGATGATGACCAGGTCAGCGCGCATCGCCCGGGCGGACAGCGTGACGTAGACCGTGTCGGCATCGGTCTCGAGGGCTGCGACGAGTGCGCGCGCCCGCTCGATGCCGGCCTCCCGGAGTACCTCGTCCCGCGTGACGTCACCACGCAGGTGCGGCACCTCGTTGCCGAGGCGGCTCAGCCGCTCCTCGTCGTTGTCGACGACCACGACGACGTACCCCATACCGACGAGGTAGTCCGTGGCCGAGCGACCGACCCGTCCATATCCGCAGACGATGACATGCCCGTGGAGGCCGGCGATGTGCTTCTCCATGCGACGCCTTTCGAGGTATGCACGCAGGTGACCCTCGGAGACCGCCTCGAGGATGACGCCGAGGCTGTAGAGGACGGTGCCCACCCCGACCACGATCAGCACCATCGTGAAGATCAGCCCGGCCGTGTTCAGCGGGCGTACCTCCCGGAAGCCGACGGTCGCCACCGTGGTGACCGTCTGATAGAGCGCGTCCAGAAGGGGGAAGCCGAGGATCAGATAACCGATGGTCCCCACCAACGTGACGGCGACCAGTCCCACCAGCGCGACCGTGATCCGCCGTAGGCTCTCCATGAGACCAGACAACCGCATCGGGTGACGAAGTGCGGCCAGACTCGCTCATTCGCAGCGACCCCTTCGAGGGCCGCCTGACGCTGGATCGTCCGATCACGTCTGTGGGAGCGCGCCATCGCGTTCAGTCGGCGGAGAAGATCAGCTTCCCCGCCTTCACGACACCTACGATGTGGCCGAAGTCGGCAGGCAGCACCCTCGTGTGCGTCGTGGTCGGGATCGTCAGGTCAGCGGTCTTACCCGGCTCGACCTCACCCAGGTCGTCGCAGCGAGCGCCGGCTCGGTGGTCAGGGAGCGCAGGATCTCGGGCTCTGCACACCGCATCGGTGGAGCGCGGTCAGCTCACCGGTGATGTCGTATTCCCGCATGTAGCCCACGTCGGTGCCGAAGCAAGGTGGCGGTCCCCTCGGTCTCGTCGGGCACGTGGGCGATGACGTCGACTCGAGGCCAGGTCGACCACGCTGGTGAAGCCACGGGAGACAAGCATGTCGTCGAGCGCTCCCTGCAGGCGAGCTGCGGACCGATGCTTCGCCCTCGACCAGGCCGGCTCGGAGAAGTGCACATGGCAGGTCCAGAAGCCGGCCGTCAGAATCCTGCCGCGCGCGTCCCACGTCGGCATTCCGCTGGGCAGCTCGGCCGACTCCGACATCTGAGTGACGGAGTCGATACGTCCATCTCGAACGACGACGGCTCGGTCCGGGATCGGTTCGACGTCGGGACTCGGCCATAACGGCGCATTCGTGACCACCAGGTCGCCACGTTCCACACGTCCGCCGATCCCCGTGCCGTCCGATCGGCGCTACCGTATCGACACGTGTGCCGGCGCCGGCGCCCGGTGTCCAGCCGGGCGCGACCGGGTCAGAACCATGGTTTGGGCGCTCTTTGCTAGAGTGACGTCGCTCGCGAAGGTGTTGTGAGCACCCACGTCCGGGTGGCGGAATAGGTAGACGCGCTAGCTTGAGGTGCTAGTGCCCGTATTAGGGCATGGGGGTTCAAGTCCCCCCTCGGACACCGGTTCGGTTGCAGTCATGGGAATTCTCGTGTGAGCTCGTGCACGGCGACGTCAGAACGCACCCGATGACTTGACGTCACTAGCACGCGCGCCGCAGAGGTCATGGAGCGCCACGTTCGGCTGATCCGGGTCACCATAGCCGGGAAATGACGCACCTTCAGTTGTCATATTTGGGCGAGGGTGCTGAGGCCTTCTGGGCGGCATTACGCTCGTCGTACGCGCAGCGGCGTCTGTGGCAGCTCGAGGTAGCGCAGCACGTCGGCGGCGTCGGCTTCCAGCGCCGTGAGTTCTGTTGAGGTCAGTCGACGCAGGGGGTTCAGGGTCACCACGCCGTCGGGCATCGTCCAGGTTCCGGCTACGCGACCGTCGATGAGCGCGGTCGCTCGGAACATGCCGTTCGCCATCACCACGTTTCTGTGAGCGCCAGTCACGAACGAACGGTCCGCCCATCCGTGCAGCAGGGGGTCGAACATGCCGAGCAGCCGCGGTGGCGGCAACGGTGGGGTGTCCTGGTCGCCGACGAGCGCGCACAGCGTGTCATCTACCGGTCGAGTCTCGGCGGCGACCAAGTCGAAGCAGCGCCGGGCGCCCGTGAGCGTGATGCCAGCGTAGGCGGCGAGGTCGGACGGGCTGGCTGGGCCGTGGCCGGCGAGATAGCGACGTGCCAGCATCTCCAGACAGCCCTCATGGTGAGGCATCGGCGGCTGGTCCAGCCATTGCTTGGCGTCGACGAAGCACTGTTCGCCGTTGCGGACCGGCCCCCGGACCAGGTGCTCCCGCAAGGTCGCGGCGACCAGGAGGTGCACGAGAGCCTGTCCGGCGGTCGGCACCGCGGCTGCGTCGAGCGCACTTCGCAGCTCGGCACGCGTCCTCGGGCCATCGGCGACTTCCTCCCGAACCACCCCAACCGCTCGCCCGGTGGTCACCTCGTCCAACCCCAACTGCTCCAACCTCCGCGCATTCCGCGCGACCATACGCGGCGCCATGAGGGTGTTCAGCCACCAGTAGTCGGCCGACCTCACCAGCTGAAGCGTTCCACGAAACAGCCAGGACACCACCAGCGTCCGCCGCTCGCTGAGCGCGACCTCAACGTCGCGGGCCAACATCCCACGGCTACGGGGGCGCACCGCCAGGCGAAATGCCCGACCATCCTGGGCCTGCACGCCCAGGAGCCGGTCAACGACCTGCTCCACACCAGCAGCGCCCGGCGGAAGGAGCAACTGGGCGCGAAACCGAGCAGCAGCAGCCCCGCCGCTCACACTCACACAACAGATTCTCCCGTACCCGGGCGCCGCCTCGGCAGCTCCCGGGCCTAATCACGGTGCGACGACCCGGCTCCCAGCGCTATGACGTGCCCTCTACCCGGCGAAAGGACGCACCGTTCGGGTCGCGGGCATGTCGGGGTGGTTGGTGCTGGCCCCCTCTCGGGCCCGTGCAGCCAGATCGTACGAAGGACGGGGTCACAGCTGCCAGGTCGAGGGCTGGTCGGCATCCGGCTCGTAGCTGCATATGAAGCCGGTCCGGATGTGGGTCGACAGGTGGCGGCCGACGATGGGATCGGCTGACGTGATCGTGTCGATCGCAGTCACGATCGCCTTGCGCACGGTGACCCGGGCGCGTTCGGTGCTCCCTCCGATGTGGCGGGCTCGGCCGCCGAGTCCGGTGGCCGCCGAGACCTCGGCCAGCAGCGCGTTGCGCTCGGCGGCAAGGGTCTCCGCACCGGTGGCGTCGCCGTTCGCGTCAGCGGCGTCGAGTGCGTCGTCGAGTTGTCGCAGGCGGCGGCGGTAGGCGGCCAGCGCGGTTGCGTCGGCTCGGGGCCCAAGGTCGCTCTCAGCTACGGCACCGCCGGCGAGCGCGAGCGCGTCGATGCCGATGCCTGGCCGGGAGAGCAGCAGGTGCAGATGGGCCATGCCCCTGCGCGCCGGCACTGGTGTCGTTGTGCCGGCGTGGCCGACCAGCCACGTGCCGGAGGGGCCGGGGCGCAGTGTCATCCGGCTGTCGGTCATCTGGCTGTTGCTGGGGGCGGCGGGCAGTGTGGGGGCCCAGTGTTCTAGCCGCTGACGCCACCAGGTCGCGCCGATCCGGGTGTACGTCGCCAGCGCGTCCGCCCGCAGCCGTGCGGCCTCATCGTGATCACCGCGGAAGTCCGCGGCCCGGGAGAGCGTGTCATCGGTGAGCCCGTGGAACATCACCCCACCTGATGCGACGACGGGCCGGCAGGCGTACGGGGCGAGCAAAGGTGCGACCCGGGCGACGAGGTCGGTGTCGCGGGCGTGGAGTGCGACGTCGAGGACGAGCTGGAGGGTCGGCAGGTAGCTGAAGTCGCGGGGCAGGACCGCCAGACCACTGGCGTCGAAGGTCGCTGCCAGCGCGATGGCGCGCTCGATTTGACCGGCGCCGAGCCACATCCAGGCCGCCTCGGCGTAGAGTTCGCGGACGCCTTCGGTGCTGGCGAAGTCCTCTGCCAGCTGGGCCAATTCAGCGGCCGTGGCCCGGTCGCCGCTGTGGACTGCGGCGTACCCGCGCATGCTGGACACGACCAGCCAGCCGTCGGCCAGCCCGGCCGTCTCCGACGCCCGGCCTGCTACCGCGACGAGTTCCGCCGCAGTGTCCGTCCTCCCCGAACCAGGTCGAGGGTGAGCCGCCTTGAGGCCGCGAAGAACAGTGCTCTCGACGATCTTCACCGAGGAGCTCCAGCGCGCGCATCTGTCGATTCATCGCCGGCAGGTCGAGCAGCTCCAGTGCGACAGTGAGCATCCACAGGTGCGCCTGGGTGCGTGCGTCCACGTCGGTGAGGTGGGCGGTGACGTCGTCGAGCTGGCGCGCCAGTCCAGTGCGGACCGACAGCTCGTCGGGTCCCCAGTGCGTGGCGAGCGCAGCGTCGAGCGCGTCCGCGAGGAGTGCGGCGTCACCGGTCGCGGTGGCGTGGGCCAGGGCAGCGTCAGCGAACGGGACCGCGCGGGTGTGGGCCCCTGCGTAGACCCAGCATCGCGCGAGGGTGGCGCCCAGCCGGGCGCGGACGCGGTCGTCGCTGGAGGCCTCGAAGGCCTCGTGCAGGACCACGGGGATCCTGCCGGGCTCGGTGCCGAAGACATAGGTTTCGGCCAGGCGCAGCGCCTGATGTGCTGAGTCCGGGAGGTCCCCCGCGGTGGGTCCCACAGGCTCCATCGTGGCACTACGGGCGCAGCAGGGTCACCGTGTTCGCGTGTTCGCGCTGACGATCCTCATCCCAGTCCCCCGTGCAGTAGAGGGTGCAGTCGAAGACCGCACCGTTCTGGTCGAGGTCGAGGACGAAGCCCTCCCGGCAGTACCACTGTTCGCCGCCGTCCTCCCAGCGCTCCTCGAGCTTGATCAGGTAGCCGGTCTCGGTTGGCGTGACCCGCTCCAGCCGGACGCGCCCCGGCTGGGGGTGCAGCCCCCGCCGGCCGGCGATGAGCTGATCCGCGCCGTCGGTCTGGATGCGCCAGTGCGGGAAGGTCAGATCGCCGAAGACGGTCGGCGCGAACAGGCCCTCGGGGGCGATGCCCCCGCTCTCGAGGAACGCCACGAACTTGTCGACGCTGGTCTGGATGGTTGCCGACAACGGCATCGTCGAGGTCGTCATCACGCACCTGCTCCCGCTGCGGCGAGGTTGCGCTCGACAACCGCCATTGTCTCGCCGAGAGCATCGGTCGGGCTGAACTCGACGACGTTGGTGCCGGCGGCGACCAACGGCAAGTGGCCAGGTGTGACGTAGTAGGTGTCGCCCGCGCCGTAGGTCTCCTCGTGGTCGGCCCACCGGAACGTGACCTGGCCGGACTGCACGACGCCCCAGTGCGGGCACTGGCAACGGTCGTCCGGGAGGCCGGCGAAGAACGGCGCCGGGTCGGCGTCCTGCGGGAAGGTCTCGAAGCTGACGGTGTAGCCGCCGAGCTCGGCGTACCGTCCCTCGATCTGGGGGAGGTCGACGGCCACCGGGGTCGTCATTTTGCTAGCACTGGGCATGGTGTCCTCCTGGGTGGGTTAGTGCTGACACCCTGGAGGCGTGACTTCCCACGTCACATCGTGACCGGGCAGACATTGGCGGTAGTCCGATGAGCGCGCGATGTCGTCGTAATGCCCCTCCCACCTGGTTGTTCCTGACGACATGCGCCGGAGGCGACGCGCGCGCCGCCATTCCCAAGACTCGAAGCGAGAACTGACTCCACGGGTCACTAGGACCTTCGCATCGCCGATGGTGCGTCAACAGGTCCGCACTCTAGCGTCAAACTGGGCGGAGGGACGCACATCCCGTTTCAGCGACAGTCGCTCTGTTCAACCACAGGTGCTATGCGTGGCTCGTGTGGTATCACCGTTACCAGACGCAGCTCCTGACGGCACCTGGCTCAGCTGACAGCGCCGCGCGGAGCGACCCAGCGGTGGTCGAACTCGATCACGTCGGAAGCCGTGTCGAAGTCCGCGTCGTAGTGGAGGACCGTGAGGCGGTGTCGGGCGGCCAGGACCGCGGTGAGCAGGTCGGCGATGCCAACGGCGCGGTGTCGGCCGGTTCGGGCGAGTTCGCGTTGTGCGTCGAATGCGCGCTGCCAGTGCTCGTCGTCGATCGGGAGATACTCATAGGCGATTCTGCGGTCGGATCGGATCTGTTCGTACTCCTGCAGGCTCCGGGCGCTGTAGAGGGCTTCTGCGTCAAGGGTGGCGCAGGTCGCCACCGCTCCCCCGGCGATCAACGGCTCCAGCCGCTCCCGGACCATCGGGTGGGTCATGCGAGCGGCGGCGCTGGTGTCGATCAGGAAGCGGGCGATCAGCGCCACACGGCCGCCCGCTGCTCAGAGTTGGCCAACTCGGCCAGACCACCCTCGGTCAGCCACTCGACCTGGCGTCCCCGCGCCGCGGCCGCCGCTGCTTGCGCCAGCGCCGTACGTACCGTGTCCGACACTCCACTCGTTCCCAGTTCGCGCGCTGCGGAGTCCAGCAGGTCATCGTCGATGTCGATCAGGCGTTTGGTCACCCGCACCTCCCCTATATACGATCTGAACAACCATCATATACCGTGTTACTTGAGCGCAGGCGCATGGCGACGAGGCGACGCGCGTCGAGCGCCGCTCGAGGATCTCATAGGGCCAAGTCGGTGGTGAGCGGCCATGTGCTTAACGGTGGGTCCCCCCTCGGACACGCACATGCGCACATGCCTCGCTCGGATGTGTGCCTCGGCGGTCACCACGCGACGTCCTGAGCGAAGCATCACCCGCGATCCTGGCTGTACGCAAACCTCGGCGCTGTCTGCGCGACAGGTGCCGTGAGCGTCTCGACGATGTCGCGGAGCTGGTCGACCAGGTCTTTGATCGGGCGCCCTGCCATGCGAATGGTGCGTTACACCTCTGGAGGGCCAGTACGGCGCGTTGCCGCTCCCTTGAACCTCCGTGCTCCCGTTTCCGACGACATCGCGATCGACACCTGCCGCGAGCGCCCCGCGTCCGTCGACCCAGTCGTCGAGGTTGGCCAGGCACGCCACTCGGCGAGTGCACGGAGAGCGCCAGATCCGGCCGGTTACCACGTCAGGTTCACGCCCGCCACGTCTGGCGAGGTCCGTATCCGTGCCGACGCAACCAGTGTTCGGTGTACACGATCCGGGAGGGTGTGATGATCGTCAGCGGATCCATGGGGCGCTCGTCGTAGCCTTGCTCGATGGCGGACACGGTGCTCTGGTGGGACATCCGCCCGGCCCAAAGCAGGCAGCCGAAGACCTATACGTGTCCGATCTGCCACGGCCCGCTGCTGGCGATGGCTCCCAACACGCTGCTGTGTCCGGAGGGCGACCGTCAGCGGCGGCGTCACGCCCACAACGAGTGCGTGGCAAGGAAGCGGAAGGCCGGCACGTTGCTCACCAAGACGGAGTGGGAACGGACCCGCCGACCACCAGGATCGGCCAGGCGCCCGTGGTGGCGGCGGCTGTTCGGCCCGGTCCCGCCCGGGCAGCGCGGCGCCGAGTAGCCGCCGGGTGCCGGGTGCCGGGTGCCGGTGTCTGCACGTTCGTCGCGGAAACCTCGAGGGCCGATGTCGAAGAGCGGCCTCCGCGTTCGACGTACCTGCGAGAAGCCACATCGGAACTACAAGGAGTGATCAGGATGCCGCGTTTCATGGGATTCGTGCGGATGGAAGAGGGCGTTGGTACGCCGCCTCAGGCGCTGTTCGACGCGATGGATGAGTACATCGGGGAGCGGGCCGCCAAAGGCGTGTTCCTGGACGGGGGCGGTCTCTACGGGACCGAGGACGCCGTGAACTACGTCGTCCGTCAGGGCGCGGTCACCCGCGTCGACGGGGCGTACGCCGAGGCCAAGGAGGTCGTCGGCGGTTGGGCCATCATGGAGTACCCGAGCCTCGAGGAGGCCGCGGCCGACCAGGAGTCGTTCGCCGACCTGCACGCGAAGTTCTGGCCCGAGGTCACCGTGATCTCCACGCTGCGCCAGATCTCGACGGGCCCCGAGGCGCCCGGGGAGTGACCCTGCGCTCCGGAGTCCTGCCACCACTCCTGCGCGGGGATTGCTTTGCTACCGTCCGGCCATGTCTCCCGCATTGACCCCGGAACTCATCGCCTCCCTCTGGGCGCCCTCCGACCCGCAGATCTCACCCGACGGGCGGTTGGTCGCCTGGACCGCCGCCCCGCATGGAGCCGAGAGCGAACACCGAGAGCAGGGCATCTGGGTTGCTCCGGTGGACCTCTCCACTCCGGCCCGTCGCTGGACCCACGGCGCCGACGACCAGGCACCCCGCTGGTCTCCGGACTCGAGGCGGCTGGCGTTCCTCTCCGACCGCAAGGAGCGGGGCATCCACGGTCTCTACGTCATCGATGCCGCCGGTGGTGAGGCGGTCCCGCTCGTCGTACGCGAACGAAGCGTCGCCGCCCTCGCCTGGTCGCCGGACGGCAGCCGGCTCGGCTTCCTGGCGCCGGACGAGCCGACGGACGACGACAAGCGGCGCGAGAAGGAGCGCGATGACGCAGACGTGTTCGGCGAGCGGTGGCAGCATCACCGATTGTGGTTCGTCGACACGGCCGGCGGGGAACCCACGGTGGTCTG
Source organism: uncultured Actinomycetota bacterium (assembly GCA_963820035.1). Taxonomy (GTDB): domain Bacteria; phylum Actinomycetota; class Actinomycetes; order Propionibacteriales; family Nocardioidaceae; genus JAWWPG01. The sequence goes on from CAWFYK010000004.1 coordinate 350,161, forward strand.
GTCTCCTGACCGCCATCTGGTGGAGCTTGCCTGGTCTCCGGACGGGGCGCGAGTGGCCCTGCTGGTACGCCGGTCGCCGCTCCTCGAGCATATGGACACCAGCGAGGTCCACGTCCTGCGGCCAGGCGACCCGCAGTCTGTCCTCGTGTGTCCGGCGCCGTATGCGGAGAGCATCGGTTGGAGCGGCGCCGGCACGCTCGTCTTCGCCGCGCCGCACGATGTCGAGCCGCAGAGCAGTGGGACGGTCTGGGCCGTGCGCGCCGACGGCGGCGCCACACCCCGGCTGGTGGGCACCGGACGCGACGAACCGCGCTGCACGGTCGGTCTCGCCCAGACGCCGAACGCGTCGCGTGCCCTCCTGGTCGTCGCTGAGGGGCTGGAGACCCGGCTCGAGTGGCTGACCGTCGAGACGGCGGAGCGGAGCCCGGCCCAGACCTTGCCCGGCGAGGTGTTCGGACATTCATTCGCCGAGGGCCCCGACGGCCCGGTGCTGGCCGCGGTCCAGATCTCGGCCGGGCCTTCGGCGCAAGTCGTCGCCGGGCCTCCCGGCCACGTGCGCGTCCTGTCGCGCCACAACGACGACATCGAGGCGGCCGCCTTCGGGCGGTTCGAGGCCCTGCACTGTACGGCGACCGACGGCACCGACTTGGACGCCGTCGTGATCCGTCCGCCGGGCAGCGAGACAGGCCCCTGGCCGACCGCCGTCCTGGTGCACGGCGGACCCTACGGACGTTCGGGGCTCGAGGCGCATGTGCATCCGCTCGACTGGGGGGAGCTGCTCGCGGCTGCCGGGTTCGCCGTCGTAATGCCCAACTACCGTGGCGGATACGGCCATGGCAACGCGTTCGCAACCTCCGTCCGCGCCGACATGGGCGGTGCCGAGTGGGGGGATGTGCTGACGATCGTCGATGCGGCGGTCGACGCCGGCATCGCCGACCCGGACCGGCTCGGCATCGGAGGGTGGAGCCAGGGCGGCTTCCTGACCGCCTGGGCGGTGACGGCGACCGACCGGTTCAAGCTCGGCGTGATGGGCGCCGGCGTCAGCGACTGGGGCCTGATGGCCGCGACGGGCGATCTGCCGGGGTTCGAGGCGGCGCTCGGTGGCGACAACCGCTGGGACGGCCCGGGGCCGCACATCGCGGATGCCCATTCCCCCATCTCCTACGCCGCCCGCCGTACCACTCCCCTGCTCATCCTGCACGGCGCTGAGGACCAGCGGGTCCCGCTCAGCCAGGCGACCGGGTTCTATCGAGCTCTCGCCGACCAGCCCGCACCGGTCGCGCTGGTGTCCTATCCGCGCGAACCACATGGCATCAAGGAACGCCGGCACCAGATCGACATCCAGGAGCGTGTGCTGGACTGGTTCAACCGCTACGTCAAAGAGGCGCCCGGCTCGACCGTGTAGGCGCTCCGATTCGTCAGCGGTTCTGATGGTCTTTCGCGCCTGGCGAACGCCGACGAATGCACTCGTTCGTGACATTGAGCGCTTGCCTTCGTGGCAGATGTCGCAGAACCATTGCCAGGCAAGCGAAATGTTGCAATTGGCCCTTGCTGCAGGCCCAAAAGAGTTAACCTGGCAGCCGTTTCGCCGCCAGGGGCGAGCCGCCGGTTGGCGGCGGCGCGACGCCGAGATGCTGCGTCTACTGACCGTCGGTGCGCGTGGCTTCTGGCGGCTCGGTGCGGTCGGTGTGTCAGCCGCGAATAGTTGGAGACGTTGCCAGGAAGGCAAGAAACCCGCTAGCGTCTCTCACGCTTCGCGGCGACAGATGTCCGGTCGGGAGGGCGCACGGCCCTTCGTTCCGGCTTTTCGCTTTTGCCTCCACACGTGATTCGCACCCACACGAAGAGGAGTTGTGACACCCATGTCCCGTGCCACCACGAGCCGCAGGATCCTGTGGCTGATGCTTGCCGTCGTCCTGACCTTCTTGGCGACGTCTGGAACCGCACAGGTCGACGCCATCTCGCAACCAGGTTCGGGCGCACGCTTCCCGGGCGACCCGGGCGTCGGCAATCTCTACTTCGGCCTGAACACCGATGGGGGTGACCCGGCCCAACGCGAGGCCGAGTTCGGCCACCGGGTCGGGGTCTATCGTTCCTACTGGCAGGCTAGCCAGGTCCCCGAGCTGGTCGCGACGGCCGCCCGCGACCTCGACGCCGGTCGGCTCCCGTTTGTCAGCACCAAACTTCCCGGCACCTGGGCCGACGTGGCAGCAGGAAAGTACGACGGTTGGCTGGCCGACCTGATGAAGCGGCTAGGTGATCTTCCTGGTCCGGTGTGGCTCTGTCTGCACCACGAGCCCTACGACGACCAAGGCCCGGGGCAGACGCCGGCCGACTACGCCGACATGTACCGGCACGCCGCTCTGTTCAAGCCGTCAAACGTGGCGCTCGCCCCGATCCTGCAGCTCGCGCCCTTCGATCCCACAGTCGGCGGCTCAGCCGATATCCGCCCGTGGTATGCGCTCGACGCGATCGACATCGTCGGCGTCGACACCTACAACCACTGGTACGAGGGCGGTGACAACAAGTGGCGCGACCCGTCCGTCATGACGGAGTACTGGGACACCCTGGACAAGCTCGGAAAGCCCATCGCCCTTGCTGAGTACGGCGTCCGCAGCGACCCGGTCGATCCACTCCGAGCCGCTCAGTGGATGCGCGACTGGCAACAGCTCCTCGTCGCCCGGGGCGACACCGTCGCGATGAGCTTCTTCGACTCGAACCAGAACGTCAATGACGGCGGCACTCCGTGGACTCTCGACGCTGGCGGCAATGTGGAGCGTTTCGACGCGTTCAAGAACCTGCTGACAGCACCCGGCTCGTTCTATCTGCCTTCTCCCGCGGGCCCCTAGCCGCCCGCCGAGCCGTCAGGTTCTTCCCGCCGAGCCGTCACGTTCTTCCGGTCGAGCCGTCAAGTTCTTCCGGTCGAGCCGTCAAGTTCTTCCCGCCCAACCGTCAAGTTCTTCCCGCCCAACCGTCAAGTTCTTTCCGCCGAGCCGTCAGGTTCTTCCCGCCGAGTCCAAGTCGCCGAATCGTGCGGTATGACGCTGAGCACACCACCGTCGTACTCGGAAGAACCTGACGGCTCGACCGCAACAACCTGACGGCTCGACCGCAACAACCTGACGGCTCGACCGCAACAACCTGACGGCTCGATCGGAAGAACCTGACGGCTCGGCAGGGGGCGGGTCGGCGCCGACGGTGAGATCGTGGACGCACCCCATCGCGAAGGAGCCACCATGACCACTCAGCCCACAGATCCTGAAGGCAACCAGGACGCTGATCTCGACGGACCAGGTGCCGACCTTACGGCGGCCACCGACGACGACGCGGAGTCGGGTGAGGGTGACGCCTTGGGGATCGATGACAACGACCCGATCGACGCCGAGCTGGTCGGCAAGCCGGTCGACCGGGACGATGACGAGGACCGCTAGCGCCGTCCACGCTCGGACCGACGCGTCTCAGCCGACAGGGGCGAATCGCTGCTGAAGCCCCGTCAAGGTGCTCGCTACCAGCCCACGGATCACCCGGTTCCGGATGAAACCAGGGAGCGGTAGGTTGTGGTGAATCGTGAGCTCATAGGTGACCTCGGTCGATGACGGGCCAGTCGACTCCAGGGTGTAGCAGCCCTCCTGACCGGTCTGCAGCCGCCCCTTCACCATGGTCCAGCTCATCTGGTTGTCGGCGTGCTCGTAGGACAGGGTGTACTCGTCGGTGCCGACGGTGGCGGAGGCCTTGAACCGCGCCGTGGCCGGCAGCTGGTCCGGGTCGTCGTAGACCTCGAGCAGCTCGGCCTCGAGGATCTCCGGGATCCAGTCCGGTTGGCTCTCGACGTCGCGGATGGTGGCCAGTACGTCGTCGAAGGCCGCCGCCACCTCAACCGTCTGCGTCGCACTATCGGTGGGCATTTCTGCTCCTCTGCTCCGTGATCTCCGGTTCGCCTGCTCACAAAGCGTGGGCGAGGCGCATGATGTCGGCGAGCTCGTTGTCGAAGGCGTGCACCAGCTTGTCGGGGTCGGGGACGCGGTCGGCGTCGACCTTGAAGCCGACCCGCACAGTTCCGAGGTAGGTCGTGATGCACACCCCCAGCGTCTGGCGTCCGGAACCCGGCACCCAGCCGAGCACCGCGGTGACCTTTGCTCCCGCCAGGTAGCGTGGAGTTGTCGGTCCTGGAACGTTGGTCGTGACGCCGATGGCCTTGCTGGCAAAGAAGTCCACGAAGAAGCGCTCCAGCTCCGAGCCCGAGCGGCCGATCGCGCTGATGAGCCCGAATGTCAGCACGGCCTCGGGCGAGTTCTTGATGGCATCCATCCGGCGCTTCGTCTCGGCGAGGCGCGCCAACGGGGCCTTGACGCCTGAGGCGAGCGGACAAATGACCAACGCGAACTTGTTGCCGAGCTCGCGCGGCAGCGGTTGGTCCGCCGGCCGCACGTTGACCGGGACCATCGTGCTCAGGTCGACGGCCGCGTCGCCGTGGTCGCTGAGATAGTCCCCGATGGCCCCTGCGACGGCGCTCATGACGACGTCGTTCAGGGTTGCACCGCACAGCCGCCCGGCGTGCTTGAGCTCGTTGAGCGGAGCAGGCTCGGACCACACGACACGCTTCTGTACGCCGGGCTCACCCCCGAGCACCGTGTCGGGGTTGTGACCGAGGACCAGCTTGTTGGCGACGTGCCCGCTCTTGCGGGCGAGAGTGAACGCGTCCACGACTCGCATCGGATTGATCAGGTGGGGAAGGTCCCCGATGAGATGTTGCACTCCGGACGCAACGTCGCGCACGGCGGAGCCCACGGCGAAGGCACCGCGGAGCGCATCGCCGACCAGGCCGGCCGGCTCGGCGTGGTAGACCTCCTCGTGGTGTCGCACGTCGCCCTCCGGCGTCACATCGGTCAACGAGAGGAAGACGCCCGCGAGCGCGATGCCATCGGCAAGCGCATGGTGGATCCGGGCGTACACCACGGCTCCCGACCCGAAGCCGTCGATGAAGTGGATCTCCCAGAGCGGATGGGTTCGCGTGAACGGGATGTGCAGCTGCTGCTCGATGTAGTGCTGGAGGGCTCCGTCGTCACCGGGTGCCTCGAGAACGGCGCGGTGGATATGCCGCTCGAGCACGAAGTCCGGGTCGTCCTCCCAGTGCGGGGTACCGAGCGGCGTGTGGGCCGCCACCGGCCGCTGCAGGAAGACCGGGAACTCGTCCAGCAGGCGCGTCTGGATGACCCCGAGAAGTCGGTCCCAGTCGACAGCCGTGTCGAAGAACATCAGCATGTCGACGACCATCAGGTTGTTCGGTCGATCCATGTTGAGCCAGATCGTGTCCACCGGGCCGATCGGCCGTCGTCCGCTCATGCCTCTCCTCCCTCCTCCCGCCCCCTCGACCGCGCGGCCGCGCGGCCGTGACATGTCTCAGGGTGCCCGGGGCGTCGCGAGCTCGGATAGAGGCGTTCGACCCATGGTTGTCCGGGCCGATCCGCCCTACCTGGGTCGAATGTTTTGTTGGACGCTCAATATTGAATCGCAACAATGCGCACTTGGAACGAGGACACCGTGTCACGTCACCTCAACGTCACCGCCCGGGCCGACCTACGCAAGGGCGCCGGCGCCAACACGCACTTCTGCTTTGATCCCTCCGTCTACACCAAGCATGACGTGCCGAACCACCACATCGTGACCTCGTTGGAAGGGCTCGGCGTCGGGATGATTCGCGAGCGGGCATGGCCGGGCGACACCGGACAGCGGACCGCGTTCGCGGACGTGTCTCGAGCCGGGATCGGTCTTTACCTCTTCGTCGGAACGGTCTCGTCGTCCAAGAAGGCGGTCGCCGCGGACGTGGAGGCGCTCGCCCGTGCCTCCTACGCGTCCAGCATCGTCGCGCTCTGCGGGCCTAACGAGCCTAACGCGGGCGGAGGCAACAACTGGCCGCGACGGGTGGTGGCGGTGCAGAAGGCGATCTACACCGAGGCACACAAGTACGCCGCCTTTCGCAAGACGGCGATCGTCGGCCCGGCTCTGATGCACAACAACACCAACATCGAGCGCGACTACCGTGCCCTGCGGGCCGCGGGTGTTGAGCGCTGGTGCGACGCCGGCGACTTCCACTACTACCCCGGCGCAGCGGGTCCGGTGAGGAACGCGGCCGAAGCCAAACGAGCCCGGCTGGCCTACGGCAACCTCGCGTTGTGGCACAGCGAGACCGGTTGGACGGGTGCCGACACCGATCCCGCCACTGCCGGCCGGTTCACCGTCGAGGCGTTTCTCCGGAACCACCTGACGGGCATGGTCGGCACCATGGTCTACGAGCTCGCCGACGAGTCTCAGAATGTCGCCGGGCGGGAAGGCCTGTTCGGGATGATGACCCCGACCCGCCCCAAACCGGCCTATACCGAAGTCAAGTCACTCTTGGGCGTCCACGACGGCAAGCAGCCGGCGCAGGGCTGGCTCGTCATTGGCTCGAGGGGGGGTGAGTCCGACACCGGCGTCGTGGTGACGAGCGAAGGTGGCTCGCGATGGACGATCTACCTGCTGCGGGAGAAGGACAGGTCCGTGACCCTCGTGCTCCCCGCCTCACTCGCCATCGAACGGAGGTCCACCCAGTCGCTGCGCGGCGACAAGCACTACAACCTCGACCTCACCAAGTCGATGGAGATCGTCAAGGTACGCGCGGCCTAGCCGTCACGCGGTGAGGCGGTCGGGCGGGCACCAGTGATGCGGGAGGCCGTGCTCAGCCGACGGACTCACGCGCCCCTGCCCCAGGCGGGGGCCCGGGCTCAGGTGACTGACGCGAACCCGGCGCCGGTCCGCGGCGCGAGCTCCTGGTGGCGGGAGGGGTCGTCATGGACGACCACCGCCGGGCACGTCGCATGCGCCAGCACGCCCCGCGCTGTCCAGCCCAGGTCCAGTCCCGGAACCCCGCCGAGTCCGCGAGCGCCGACGACCACGATCGAGGCGCCCTGGGAACGACGGACCAACGCCTCCGCCGGGGAGCTGGACCGCTCGAAGGCACGCTCGACCGCCACGTCGGGGAACCGCTCCGACCAACCCGCCAGATCTTCGGCAAGCGCCAATCGCACCCGAGCGAGCCAGTCGGTCGCGTGTCGTTCCACGTCGTAGTGATCCGGGTACCACCTGCTCGGAACGTCCCAGGCCCGCACAGCTGTGAGGCTTGCACCTCGGCGGGAGGCCGCACCGAACGCGTAGGCGAGGGCGGCGCGGCCGTTGGCGGAGCCGTCAACGCCGACCACGACCCGGTCGACGGTCTGGGTGCCGGGCCAGCTGACCGGCACGGAGACGACGGGGCAGCGCGACCGCGCAGTGACGGTTGTTGTCGTCGACCCGCTGAGCAGCCTGCCGAGCCCATGCAGCGCTCGACGACCGACGACGACCAGAGTCGCGGTCGTTGACGCCTCGACCAGGGCTGCCGCCGGGGACGAAGCAACGAGCAGGTGCTCGACCTTGACTTCTGGGGCTACGGCCTGAAGCCGGCGCTGGGCTGCTCGCAGGGCGTTCACCCCGTTCTCGCGCATGCCCTCGACCCCATAGAGCGGAAGCATCGGGTTCAAGCCCGCGGTGACGTGGTAAGCGTGGATGAGTCGCACCTCATGTCCACTCGCGTGGGCTTCCTTGGCGGCGAACTCGACGGCCCGAAGACCGTCCGGGCTGCCGTCAACCCCCACGGCGATGGGTCGGTAGTCGTTGTCGAACGTCATGGTCGAGTCACCTCCGGATGGTGTCCAGCCCAGCCTTGCGGAAGGGTCCTTCCGGCGGCAGAGGATGTCGACCCAGACGACCAGGGCCCTTGGTCCCCAAGGTTTCGGCCCGTCGCCGCGACCCAGGACGCGTCGAGACAGGGGCCTTCCGACCCTGAACGCAGCCTGCGTTACCTGCGAGCGTGGGGATATGGCACTCCATACTGATGCAGACCCGCCCTCCTATCCGCTCCGGTTGAACGGCACCCTCGACGATCGGCTGAGCCGATGGCTCTGGCTGGTCAAATGGCTGCTGGCGATTCCGCACTTCATCGTGCTGTTCTTCCTCTGGATCGCGTTCTTCCTGACCACGATCGTCGTCTTCTTCGCGATCCTCTTCACCGGCAGGTATCCACGGTCGATCTTCGAGTTCAACGTCGGCGTGCTGCGCTGGTCATGGCGGGTGAACTTCTACGCCTATGCAGCACTGGGGACGGACCGCTACCCGCCCTTCTCGCTCAGCGAAGTGGCGGACTACCCGGCACACCTCGAGGTGGACTACCCGGAGAAGCTCTCGCGGGGACTCGTGCTCGTCAAGTGGTGGCTGCTGGCCATCCCGCAGTACATCGTCGTCGGGCTCTTCGTCAACGGAGGCATCTGGGCCGCCGACCACGCGCACGGCGGAAGCACCGCCTACACGGGCGGTGGGCTCATCGGCGTCCTGGTCTTCTTCGCTGCCGTGGTGCTGCTCTTCCGCGGCTACTACCCGAGGACGATCTTCGACCTGGTGCTCGGCCTGAACCGCTGGGCCTTCCGGGTGACCGCCTACAGCACGTTGATGACCGACGACTACCCCCCGTTCCGGCTGGACCAGGGTGGGGCTGACCCGGTGACTGCTTCGGTGACGCAGCCGAGCTGACGCGACCGAGCGACCTCACGAGCCGAGCCCGTACGGCGGGCGGTGCGCAAGCGGCTGCTCCGCCCGTACCGGTGTCGACTGTCAGGCGGGCAGCGTCAGGCTGCCCTGGCGCCGCAGCTCATGGCCGATCTGCGAGCCCCATCCGCGGGCCCGGTCCTCTTCGACGGGCGAGAGGGGGTCGTGCGAGCCCCAGACCAGGAACGTCTCCGGCGGCAGGATCACCGCACATCCGAGTGCCCGCAGTCGCCGCACCGCCGCCCGCGACGCGGAACCGGGGGCATTGCCTGGCGCCGGGCCCGCGGGGACATGTGTGTCGAACGCGACCGCCGGCAACCCCGGTGACAGACCGGTGACCGCCGTCAGCCAGCCACGAAGGTCACCGTGCGAAGAACGAGCGGCCCCGCGCGGGACTGCCTGCATCCGGCGCCCGGGGTCGATCGCACCGGGCGCACGGGACGAGGCGCCGACGACGAGCAGGGTGACGCCGGCCGGCAGCTCGGTCGGCGCATCCTGAACCGATCTGACCGCAACCGCGAGCGTATGGCTCAGGCCGCCCGCCACGTTGTCCGCGACCGTGCGCGTGGTCCCGTAGGGCGAGTCCACCACAACCAGCGCAGTCATGGCTGCCTCCGCGCCTGGTGGCTCGGCGGTCCACCCGACATGGCAGTCACGCGACCGTCGGGTCGCGCAGGATCGGGCATGTCATGCAGCGCGGACCACCTCGGCCACGGCCGAGCTCGGATCCGACAACGGGGAGGACCTCGATGCCCTCGTCCGCCAGATACGCATTCGTGGTCGTGTTGCGTTCATATCCCATGACCACACCTGGCGACAGGGCGAGGAAGTTGTTCCCGTCGTTCCATTGTTCGCGCTGGGCGCTCATCTGGTCCGTCGGGGCTCGCAGCACGCGCACCTTGTCGACGCCGAGCGCTGCTGCGACAACGGGGAAGAGGTCCTTGTTCTCCTCGACCTTGTAGTCTCCCGCCGAGCCGCGTGGCGTCATCGTGAAGGACCGCAGGGCGCTCGGCAGGTAAGGGTAGACGCAGAAGGCATCGGTGTCGACCATCGTCATCACCGTGTCCAGGTGCATGAACGCCCGGGCGTTAGGTAGGTCGACGACGATCACCTTGGCTGCCAGGTCGAGTTTGAACAACCGCCGGGTCAGGTATTCGACACCTTGGGGGGTGGTGCGCTCCCCCATCCCGATCATCACGGCCCGGTTGCCGATCACTGTGATGTCGCCGCCCTCGACCGTCGCGGGTTCGTGGGACAGCGAGTCGTTGCCGTAGAGGAACGTGACGTCGGCGTCGCGGAACATCGGATGGAAGTTGTAGATCACCCGCGAGTTGATGGTCTCCCGTTTGCGCGCCCGCTTCGACATCGGGTTGATCGAGACGGCGGAGTAGATCCAGGCCGCGTTGTCCCTCTGGAACAGGTGGTTCGGCAGCGGCTTGAGCAGGAAGTCTCCGTCGTCGAGATACTCCATCAGGAGGCTCGACGTGTGCAGCAGGGGCTTGACCTCGCGCTTGAGGATCCCGCCGATGAGCATCTCCGACAGCTCGGGCGCTGCCGTCCCGCCGATCAGCAGGTCGAGCGGAGCGTCGAGCGCGGGACCGAACCGGGTGGCCGTCGTCAAGTCCTGCTGCAGGAACTCACGGGCGCCGGGTTGGTCGAGTGCTTCCGCCAGCAGTGCCCCGAACTCGTGGACGACCACGTCGCGAGACACCATCTGGGCCACGAACGCGTCGTGCTCCTCACGTGCGCGCTCTGCCCACATGACGTCGTCGAACAGCAGGTCGTCCTTGTTCCCGGGCGTGAGGCGGGTCAGCTCAGTCCCGGGTCGCCGTACGACGACCTCTCGAAGCCTGCCAACCTCGGAGTCGACGTGGAAGGTCATCGCTGGTGTCCTCTCGCAGGGTGGTCAGTGGTACGCCGGAACGGGTGCGGCTCGGTCATGTGCTTGTGCTTCGTGGCACGCACCTGGATCGCGAGGGCCAAGACGCCGGCGGTCATCAGGAAGGGTCCCCAGACGACCTACCAGCTGTCGCCGGGGTTGCGGGAGTAGTGGATGAACGCCAGTGAGAACACCAAGGCGACGACCGCCACAAGCCACACTTGTGTGACACAGCCGGCAGCGCCGCAGTGGGCTGCACGACCGCGAGCCTCGACATGGTTCCTCCCTTGTCCGCAGAGCGAGGGGCTCCAAGACGAGCCTCTGCCGCAACGGCCGGCAGCCTTAGAGGACAAGGTCCCGAGCGCCTGAGGACAAGTGCCCTAAGCCGCCGGCTACACCGTGGCCGCCTGCGTGCGCGGGTCTTTCGAGATAGCGCAGAGCTTGCGTTGTCACGACCGCGACGCGGTCATCTCCTGCACCTGCACCGTCGGCGGCCCGTCCAACGCAATGACCTGGTCCACCAACTCGAGACCCTCCGGCCGGTGGGTGATGAGCACCACGCTGCGGGTTTCCGCACCACCCACCAGGGAACGCATGACGTCCTGTGCGGTCTGCGCGTCCAGATGCGCCGTCGGCTCGTCCAGCACCACCACAGGCTGGCCCGCGAGGATGACTCTGGCCAGGCCGAGCCGAGCCCGCTCGCCTCCCGAGACATCACGGTTCCCGTCACCCAGCCAGGTGTCCAGACCCTCGGGCAGGCTGCGCAGCCATGGCCCGAGGCTGGCCGCCGACAGCGCTGCCTCGACCTCGGAGTCGGACGCCCCTGGTCTGGCCAGTCTGATGTTCTCTGCAAGGGTGGTCGCAAACACATGGGGGTCGTCGTCGAGGAGACCCACGGTGCGGCGTACGTCGTCCAGGGGACTGTCACGCAGATCCGTTCCTGCGTAGGTGATGGCACCGTCCGACGGGTCGATGAACCGCACGAGCAGAGCCGCCAGCGTCGACTTGCCCGAGCCGGACGGTCCGACCACCCCGATCCTGGCCCCCTTCGGCAGACTCAGGTCCAGACCGGCGATCGCCTTCGACGTCCCCCAGCCCCCGCTCAAGTCGGTCACCTCGAGGTCGTGGCGACCGGTTGCCAGCGGCACGGGTGACGTCGGCTCTCGCACGGCAGGCTCGGCGTCCAGCAGCTCGCGGAGTCTGTCGAGCGCGCGGCGGGTGCGTACCTCCGCGACTGCCATGTCGGCGACCGGCACGATCACCTCACCGAGCGCCAACGGAACCAACACCAGCAGAGCTCCGGTGGCCGAGCTCAGCCCACCACCGGCGACCGCGGGCCCGACAACCGCGAAAGACGCCGCCACCGCGACCCCGACGGCCACCATCGCAAGCGCCCGTCCGACCGCTGTCCGGCGGGACGACGACGCCAACAGCCGCTCCAGCCTTCGGCTCCGGGTGTCGACCCGGTCGAGCGCTTGGGCAGCCGCCCCCCACGACCGAAGCTCGTCGGAGCCTTCGACCAGCTCGGTGATGTCCTCACCCAGCTTGGCGCGCTCTCGTACGGCGGCAGCGTCCGGCGGGGCGACCGCCCACTCGATCAGACCGAACACTCCCCCGGCTCCGACGACGACGAGCGCGACGTCGACGAGCGCCGCGCTCGGTAGGACCAGAGCCACCAGGATGCCGGTGAGAGCCCCGGTGAGCGCCAGCGTGATGAGCGGCATCCAGACGCGGAGGCGACGGTCAACCCAGCCCTCCACGTCGTCGACGACAGACGTCAGCACGTCGCCTCGTCGAAGCCCCAGACGACCAGGGGTCAGCGGAACGAGGGCGGCGTAGACCTGGGCCCGCTTCTCAGCGAGCATCCGCAGGGCGGCGTCGTGAGAGGTCAGCCGCTCGAGGTAGCGGAGCACCGGACGCGCGATCCCGAACGTGCGAACGGCCACGATCGCAACCAGCAGGAAGAGCACCGGCGGATGCTGCGACGCGCGCACGATCAGCCAACCTGCGGTCGCGGTGAGAGCCACACCGGCTGCGGACGCCAGGACCCCGAGCGCGATGCTCCCCGCGACTCCGAGCACCTCCTGGCGTCGCCCGGACGGGGTGGGCTCATCCGACGGGACGCCTTCCGCCTCGGGCTGCGCGACGACCGGGCAGGGATCGGGCGTCGCTCCCTCGACGGCGTCGGCTTCGAGCTCGACGGACTCCAGAGCCGACGGGTACGCAGGAAGGGCCGCGTCGACGGGCACGTGCGGGGCGCTGAGGACGATGACCTGGTCCGCTTCCCGGGCCACCGCAGGCTGGTGGGCCACGGCGAGGACGAGGGCGTGACGCGCCAACGCCCTGATCGTGGTCACGACGACCTGCTCCGACTCGGCGTCGAGGTGGGCGGTCGGCTCGTCGAGCAGGACGACCGGGCGCCGCGCGACGATCACTCGCGCCAGCGCCAACCGGGCCCGCTCACCAGCCGAGAGGCTGAGGCCGTCCTCGTCGACCGTGGCAGCCAGCCCACCGGGCAGACTCGTGACGAGAGAGGCGAGCGCAACGTCGGCGAGTGCACCCCAGAGCTCGTCGTCGCCGGCGTCGAGGCGGCCCAGCCGGAGGTTGTCAGCGATGCTGCCGCGCACGAAGAACGGTCGCTGTGGGAGCCAGGCCACCTGCGACGACCACCACGTCTGGTCGAGGTCCTGGAGGCGGCTGCCATTCACCTCGATGGTCCCGAAGGCCGGCCTCACCCGCCCGAGGACGGCGGCCAGCAGGGTGCTCTTGCCAGAGCCGGAGGGCCCGGTCACCGCGACCAGACCAGGACCGTGCAGAGCCACGGTCGTGCACGCGAGCGCTGGTGCGGCCAGCCCCGGGTACTCGACCGAGATCCCGTCGAGGTCGAGCTCGATAGGTTGCCCCGCGAGCAATGGCGCCTCGATGCCCACTGGCGTCGCCGACGCGGGGACTGGGTGCTCCTCGTCGGGGACTGCGACGTCCTCGTCGCGCGGCCCCTCTGCCAGGATCGTGTCGACCTCGGCGAACGCGGCCTGACCTTGCGCGGCCGCGTGGAACTCTGCCCCCACCCGCCGTAACGGCCAATAGGCCTCGGGAGCGAGCAGCAGGACCGTCAGCCCGGTCTGGAGACCGAGCGACCCAGACGCCAGCCGGAGTCCGACCTCCACGGCAACGAGTGCCACGGAGACCGTCGCCACGAGCTCCAGCACCGCTGACGAGGCGAACGCGAGGCGGAGGGTGTCCATCGTCGCAACCCGGTAACGATGGGTGATCCTCCGGATCGTGCCCGTCTGGTGATCGGCCCGCCGGAACGAGACGAGCGTCGGCAGACCCTTGACGACATCGAGGAAATGCCCGGCCAGCATGGACATCTGACGCCACTGCCGCTGCGCTCGGGTCTGAGTCCGCCACCCCACGAGGGCCGCGAAGAGTGGGACGAGCGGCAGCGTCATCAGCACGATGAGGGCACTCAGCAGGTCCTGGGTCGCGATGGCCAGCACAGCGAGAGGAGGAAGTGCGACAGCGAGCACCAGGGCCGGGAGATAGCGAGTGAGGTAGGGCTCCGTCTCCTGGATGCCTCTGGTGGCGAGCACGACGACGGATCCCGTCGAGCGGTTCTGCTCGTCGTCCCGGGCGTCGAGGACGATCCGGTCGAGCAGGCGTCGTCGAAGACCGGCTCCGACCTGCGCCGCCGCCTGGGCAGCACCTCCGTCGCCGACGTACGACACGAGGGCTCGACAGGCCGAGATCGTCACCAGGACGAGGATCCAGGTCGACAGGGGCCGGTGCTCGACCAACGCCACCACCGCACCTGCAACAGTGAACGCCTGCGCGACAACCAGCAATGCCTGCATGACCCCCGCGGCCAGCACGGCCGCGAGTGGCCTTCCGGCTGCCTGCAGGTGTCGCCGGACAGCCGGGTCGAGCGGCCTCATGACACAGGTGAGACCGGTTCGGCCGCCAGCTCTTCGGTGGGGATGTGATGGGTCGAGATCCGGCGCCGGAACACCCAGTAGGTCCAGGCCTGGTAGCCGAGAACGATCGGGGTGAACACCAGCGCGACCACGGTCATGATCTTCAGGGTGTAGTCGGTTGCTGAGGCGTTGGTGGTGGTGAGGGAGTATGCCGGGTTGATCGTCGACGGCATCACGTCGGGGAACAGCGCCACGAAGAGCCCGGCAACCGCGATCGCGATCGTCAGGAACGTCCCGAGGAAGCCCCACCCCTCATAGCCGAGGTAGGCGGCGTAGATGCCGGCCACCAGGCAGCCTGCAGCCAGCACGAACAGCACGAGGGACCACCCGTCGCCGCTGCTGATCTGTGTCCACAGCAGGAAGACCACGGCGATGACGGCGGCACCGAGCCCGAGCTTCACCGAAAGGCTCCTGGCCCGGTGTCGGATGTCGCCGTCGGTCTTGAGCGCGATGAACATCGCGCCATGGGTGAGGAAGAGCGACAGGGTGGTGAGGCCGCCCAGCAGCGCGTAGGGGTTCAGCAGGTCGAAGAACGACCCGACGTAGTCCTTGGAGGAGTCGATAGCGACACCGTGCACGATGTTGGCGAACGCCACTCCCCACAGCAAGGCAGGCACCAGCGACCCGACGAAGATCGCGACATCCCACCGGTGCCGCCACGACGCGCTCGAGTGCTTGTTCCGGTACTCGAAGGCGACACCGCGCGCGATCAGGGCCAACAGGATCAGCAGCAGGGGCAGGTAGAACCCGCTGAAGAGCGTGGCATACCACTCCGGAAATGCCGCGAACGTGGCACCGCCGGCAACAAGAAGCCATACCTCGTTGCCGTCCCAGACCGGGCCGATCGTGTTGATCAGGACACGCCGTTCGACGTCGTCACGGGCCAGCGTCGTAGCGAGCATGCCGACCCCGAAGTCGAACCCCTCCAGGGCGAAGTAGCCGATCCACAGAATCGCGATCAAACAGAACCAGACCGTCGTGAGCTCCATGTCTTCCTCTCCTCGTCAGGTCAGTACGCGAAAGCCAGTGGGCGGTCGTCGGACGAGTCGCCGGATCCGGGGTCTGGTGGCTCCTCGAACTCGGGGGCCCCCTTCTTGATGGTGCGGAGCAGCAGGCCCACCTCGATAACCGCGAGGATGCCGTAGATGGCGGTCAACGAGATGACCGAGATCAACGCCTCGGTCGTGCTGACTCCCGGGGAGACACCGTTGGCTGTCGTCATGAGCCCGAAGACCACCCATGGCTGGCGGCCGAGCTCGGTGAACAGCCAGCCGAACGAGTTGGCGCCCAGCGGCAGCAGGGGAAGCGAGATCGCGACCCATCGCCAGTGCGCCGATGCCAAGGAGCGGCCCTTGCGCATCATCAGCAGGAGCAGTGCCCCGAGCGCAGCGGCCAGCAGGCCGAGCCCGATCATCAGCCTGAAGGACCAGTACGTCACCGGGATGATCGGCGTGTAGTTGCCCGGGGAGTAGTAGGCCTTCCCAGGATCTTGGCCATATGTCTTGCGATACTGCGCGCGCAGCTGGTTGATGCCTTCGACTTTGCTGGTAAAGCTTCCGGTGGCCAGGAAGGACAACAGGCCCGGGACCTTGATCGCGAACGTCTCCTCCGACCCGTTCAGGGTGCCGATGGTGAAGATGGAGAAGCTGGCCGGTTTCTCGGAGTTGTAGAGCCCCTCGGCGGCCGCCATCTTCATCGGCTGCTGGTCGGTCATGATCTTGCCCTGGATGTCTCCGGTCACCGCGACGCCGAGCCCGGCGATCACCAGGAGCC
The DNA here is from genome assembly GCA_963820035.1 of uncultured Actinomycetota bacterium. Classification (GTDB taxonomy): domain Bacteria; phylum Actinomycetota; class Actinomycetes; order Propionibacteriales; family Nocardioidaceae; genus JAWWPG01. Next base: position 366,400 of record CAWFYK010000004.1, read on the forward strand.
AGGCACCGGCCCGGGTCGCCTTGGCATACATGAGCTTGTCTGCCTTGGGCGTGCTGCTTCGAAGATGCAGCCAGAGCGCGACACCGGCGACGAACGCACCTCCGGTGAGGTACGACGCGACGATGGTGTGCGGGAAGGTGACCAGCTGGGTCGAGTTGGTGAGAACCGCCCAGAAGTCGGTCAGCTCAGCACGACCGGTCCTGGGGTTGTACTTGTATCCCACCGGGTGCTGCATCCAGGAGTTCGCCGCGAGGATAAAGTACGCCGACAGCACCGTGCCGATGTGCACGATCCAGATGCAGGCGGCGTGGATCTTGCGCGGAAGCTTGTCCCAGCCGAAGATCCACAGCCCCAGGAACGTCGACTCGAGGAAGAACGCCAGCAGCCCCTCGATGGCCAGCGGGGCTCCGAAGATGTCGCCGACGAACCGCGAGTACGCGCTCCAGTTCATCCCGAACTGGAACTCCTGCACGATCCCTGTGACCACACCGAGCGCGAAGTTGATCAGGAACAGCTTGCCGAAGAACTTGGTCAGCCGAAGATAGGCGGGTTCCTGGGTGCGCAGCCACGCCGTCTCGAAGGCAGCGACAACGGCCGAAACGCCGATGGTGATGGGGACGAAGAGGAAGTGGTAGACGGTGATGATCCCGAACTGCCATCGGGCGATCTCCAGGACGTCCACGGTCGGCCTTTCCACTTCCTCAGTTGTCTGTTCGGGCGCAGTTGAGGCCGCCTCCACCAACCTATCTACGTCTGTCGACGATAGGACAACAGGGCCGGTCGACTCGCTCGACAGGCCAAAGGTCCCGAGTCGGTGCGTCGCCGGTCACATCGGCCCGGCGCTCGCTACAGTCAGACGAGAGGACGAGCCGACCTGCGCGTCGGCCCCTGACCGGGCGCCCCCTTCGACCCCCGACGGAGGGGGCGTCCTCACGTCCCCAATCACATGGGTGAGTCGAGGCCGGTGGCGCGTCCGTGTGCGCGTCGTGTTCGCCGCGCCCATCCCGACTGTGGGGCATAGGCTGCCCGGCACTGGCGAAACCCTCGGGAGGCGAGCGGCCGTCCGCCCACCTCGTCCTGCTGATCGCGGCGGTCGGCGTGGTGTTCGGCGACATCGGCACCAGCCCGCTGTACGCCGTGCAGACCATCTTCGAGCGCACCGCCGTACGCCCGATTCCTATCGACGAGACATCGATCTACGGCGTCGTCTCCGTCCTCATCTGGACGATCACGTTGATCGTGACGATCCTCTATGTCCGGCTCTTCATGCGCGCCGACAACGACGGTGAAGGTGGGCTGCTCTCCCTGCTGTCGCTGCTTCGTGCTGACGTTCCTGGCCGCCAATACCGTGAAGATCCTGGAAGGTGGCTGACTCCCGGTCTCCATCGGTGTCATCTTCTTCGTCATCCTCACGACCTGGCACCGCGGTCGCCAGCTGAGCGACGCCGCACGCGACCGAGTCGAGGGGGACCTGCAGGACTTCGTCGACGAGCTGCGCGAAGACGCGTCGTCGGTTCAGCGGGTCTCGGGCTGCGCCGTGTTCCTCAGTCGCGGCGAGGGGAAGGCTCCGCTCGCGATGCGGGCCAACGTGGAGCACAACCACACGCTGCACTCCTGCACTCCTGCACGGTGCTCCTCACCCTCGAGACCGAGTCCGTGCCGCGGGTACGGCGGGCGGACCAGCTGACGGTGAGCGATCCGGGGTTCGCCAACGATGGGATCAGCTACCTGACCGCCCGTCTCGGCTACCAAGACCACCCGAGTCTGCCCACCCCCCTGCGCGAGGCCGTCGAACACGGACTCGAGGCCGATGAGGACGACATCGAGGGGGTCAGCTACTTCCTGTCGATCACTCGGCTGCGGGTGACTCGGGCGCCGGGGATGGCCCGGTAGAGGAAGCACGTCTAACGCACGATGGCGAGGCTGACGTCCGACCCGGTGGAGTTCTTCGACCTCCCCCGGGAGCAGACCGTGACGATGGGCGCGGAGATCGAGATCTAGCCACCGCGTGCGAACCCGCCTTCCCCGGATTCGTCCTGCCCAGCGCGCGGGGTGCTAGCCGGTGCCGCCCGGACGAATCCGCCCTCGCCGTCGAGCTTTGCGAAGGAGATCGCGGGCATCTGCCAGGACGTGTTCCAAGGCTCCTGACGGCTCGAGCCGGCCGGAATGGCGTGGCGGCCCCTGATACCGGAGGCCTCGACGTCCGGGGATGAACCTGAGTGAGGAGTTAGTCCCGGACAGGTGTTGTCCGGACCCTCCGGGTCATTTAAACTTGCGCCAGTCGAGTTGCTAGCACGTACGAGATTGATCCGGCGAACGGTCCGCGACCCTCCCCGAGAAGGTCGCGGATCAGGTTTACGGGTGTTGACAGCCGACTGATACCGGAGGCCGGGACGCGAGTCTCGCCCACGATACGACGCCGAACCGCTTGCCTGGCAAGGGATCGCCGTCCACACCGGTATCGATGACGCCCCGGCGCGTCGGGCTCCTGTCCGGCGTAAACGGAGGTGGAGGGCACGCGGGTCCGGAGGGGGATCCACGCTGCTCGACAGGTTCCGGGCGCCACGTTTCGCGTGGCGCCCGGCGCCGCGTCCCGGCCCCCGAGCGCCTCGCGGGCCCGACTCGGGTCTCGCGGCGGCGGTAGCGGCGACCCGGTGTCTCAGATCCGAGACATTTCCGGGCTCGCTGGCAGGCCCCCCTCGACCGGTTCAGCTGTGGCCGGCATCAGGTCGCGCAGCCGGGTGACCTGGACCTCGCTCAGGCCGGAGATGTCGAGTGGGACGCCCACGAGAGCCTCCGCCACGGTGGCGATCATCCGGATCGCGGACTCGGCGGTGAGCTCGACTGCCACCCGAGCCGAGGCGCCTCGCTCCGGTGCCGCGAAGTCGATGTTCAGGGTGTGCTCCGCGGCGGCATGCACCGGATGGTCGACATAGACCGTGGCGGTCGAGAGTGGGAACCAGCCCGCGGCTCCCTTGCCACTGCCTTCAACCGCGCAGCGAGCGGTCTGGTAGGTGCACATCAGGACTCCTTCGCGTACGCCGGACGACCCAGGTGAGTCGCGAGAAACCCTCGGGTGATATCCCAGGCCTCGACGGCGACTCCCGGTCGGTAGGTCGGGCGGTCGACCGCGAAGAAGGCATGCCCGGCGCCTGTGAAGCTGTGGAACTCGTGCGGCTTGGCCGCCTCCGCGAGCAGGGCATCCAGCTCGGCCACCTCGTCGGGTGACGGGTGGGAGTCCTCCGTGCCGAAGAGCCCGAGCAGGGGGCACCCCAGCTTGGGCAGCAGGTCTCGGATCGGCGTCGCCGTCAGCCCTCGGCCAGCCGGCGGAGGTGAGAGCACGAACGCTCCATAGCAGTCCACCGCGGCGTCGAACGGAAGTCGGCAGGCCGCCAGCACAGCCTGCCGACCGCCCGAGCAGAAGCCCATGACGCCGGACGTGCCATTGCTGGTCGGCAAGCTCAGGAGATAGTCACGGGCGGCCCCGACGTCACCGACCAGCCGGTCGTCCGGGACGCCGCCAGCGGCCCGGTTCGCGGCGGCTGCATCGTCCGGATCGGCGCCTGGCGCCTCGCGGTAGTGGAGGTTCGGACAGACGGCCGCGTATCCCCACCCGGCGAACCGCCGCACGATCTCCTTCGTGGCCGCATCGAACCCCGGCATATGGTGGATGATGACGACCCCCGGGGTGCTCCGGTCGGTCTGCGGGAGCCCGACGTAGGCCTCGATCTCGTCGCCTCCGGCGCCGGTCATCTCGACGGTTCCTGCTACGATCGCCTGCCGCATCAAGCCTCCCTCAGCACGATCCCTGCCGAAGTCTAGTCCGACCCCGTGTGGCGGTCGGAGCGGTCCACGAGATCCCAGGTCAGACGCGCTTGGGCCACCGGGGGGCCGCCTTGTCAGGCACCTTCCACACCTGTAGAATGTAAGAGTCACTGCAGCCAGTAGTGTCTTACGTCACAGATCCGCTCCCAGGGAGCTCGAACCGGAGGAAGTTATGTTGACCGCCACGGACGTCGCACGCGAGATCGTCGTGTCCAGGCGAGCCGAGGCCGATGAGGCCGCACTGAGCAGCCGGGTGCGCCTCGCTCGTCGTCACAAGCGCCTGACCAACCGCATCGAACGCATTGAGCAGCGCCTGACCCGGCGCTGACCAACCGCGACAACGACCACAGGAAGTCCCGCGTCACCTTGGTGGCGCGGGGCTTTTGCGTCCGGGCCGCTCCTCCGAGCGGTGGCGGCCATTCGCCCACCGGCGGCCGATTCGCCCTTGACGCCCACCTCCGGCCCCCATACGGTCAAGGCGCTTTGTCCACTCCCTGACGGAGGCGCACCCATGACCCGCATCGTCCTCGGTGCAACAACCGCGGTAGTCCTCGCAGCGTCCCTGGTGACGCTCCCGTTGACGGCTCCTGCTGCGTCCGCAACCCCAGCCGCGGCCGTCACGTCGAGGACTGCCCGCACAGGGAGTACGACGGCAACCGGACATCCAGCAGGCCCGACGACAGAGGTGATCTTGCCGACCGGGGACCGGGTGGTGCTCCGCGGCTTCCGAAGCGGAGTGCCGAGCGTGCTGGTGAGACCGCGCGCGGGCGGCCCCTTGTCGGCGGCAACAGTCCTGTCCGCCAACGGCCACACCTACGTGGTGCCGCAGGCGGCGGCCGGCCTCATCGGCCACGGGCTCGACCTGTCCCTCTTCGACGTGACGGCGCTGGCCGGCGCCGCTCGGCGACCGAGCACGCAGCCGTTGAGTCTGGCAGCGACCTTCGGCCCGTCGTACACCCGCCTTCCGGTGGGTCTCACGCGAACGTCTTCGACCTCCGTGGACGTCACCGACCCAGCCGCGTTCGGGTCAGCCCTCGCGCGCTCCTGGGCGACCGAGAAGCAGACCGGCCGCATCCCCACCCTGTTGCGTGGCGTCGAGCTGAGGCTGCCCGGCTCCCCCGTCGCCGCCCACGGCAGACTCACGTCGAAGCCGGCCGGCAAGCTCTACACGGTGACGATCAACGGGCTCGACCGGTCTGGCCACAAGGACTCCGGCGACATCGGCGTGGTGACCAACGTCGACAACACCAACCGCTTCATCGCCGGCCAGACCTTCTTCCGGGGCACTTTCTCGTTCAGCGTGCCACGCGGCAGCTACAGCGTGCAGTCCTTCATCTCGACGGTCGACCGCAAGGGCACGTTGAGCTACACGCTCGCGACCAACCCGCAGTTCCTGGTCAACCGTGACGTGACGATCACGCTCGACGCGCGAGACGGCACTCGCTTCTCCGCGACGACACCGCGACCGAGCAGCGCCGTGCATGGTGAGCTCAACCTCCAGCGAAACTCGGCTCACGGTCCGGCGTTCACCGACTCCCTCTCCACGTTCGACCCGACGCCGCTCTACGCGACGCCGACCGACCCGGTGACCGTCGGTCGGCTGCACTTCTACCCCGGCACCCGGCTCGGTGACGCCAACGGGTCGCTGAGCCGCTACCTCTACGACCTCGAGTTCCCGTCCGTCGGCTCGATTCCCGGCGACCTCACATACGACGTCACCGCCGCCGATCTCGCGACGGTCCACGCCGGCTACGCGAGCGTCGTACCCGCCCGCACGGAGGAGGAGTCACGACTCGGTGGCCTGCCGTGGCAGACCCTGCTCGTGGGAGCCATCAACGACCTGGTCGCGCCGATGAGCCGAACCGAGTACGTCACCGCACTCCCCCGGCTCGCTTGGCACCAGGAGGTCGACCTCGACGTCCCGGACGGTGCCGGCCGGATGCTCGCCCCGGCGGCGATCTACCATCCCGGCGAGACCGTCGCAAAGGTGTGGAGCGACCAGCCGAGCGGCTCCGGACTCGAGCAGGAGTACGACGGCGGCCAGGCCTGTCCGGTGTGCCGCAGCGGTGACACGCTGGCCGTCACGGCATTCCCGCATGTCGACTCCAGCAACGACTTCATGCTGGCCGACGGCGCGACCACCGAGAACATGACGCTCTACCAGGACGGCACGGAGGTCGGTCAGTCCCGTGGCGGCTTCGCGTCCTTCCCGCTCAGTGCCGACCCGGCGTCATACCAGCTCGTCTACGACGTCGACACGACAGCGGCGTGGTGGCCGACTTCGACGCACGTCTCCACGACTTGGTCGTTCCGCTCGCGGGAGCGGCCGCCGAACCAGCTGCCACCGGGCTGGACCTGCGGAGGCAAGCAGGCTCGTCGAGTCGACGACGGCTGCAGCTTCGAGCACGTGCTGCTGCCGCACTATGTGGCGTCGGCTGGTCTCGACGGCGTCATCCCAGCCGGGACCGTCGCCCACATCGACGTCGACGTCAGCCCGCAGCGCGGGCTCCGACCGGACCCCTTGACCTCGCTCACAGGCCAGGTGTCCTATGACGGCGGCAAGAACTGGAAGGCGGTGACGGCGACGCGGAGCTCCGACACGTCGTACCGGCTGAGCTACCGGCAGCCGAAGCTGGCTCGGACCGATGGTTACGCGTCGCTGCGGATCGATGCGACGGCGAAGTCCGGGAGCAAGGTCAGCCAGACGGTCATCCATGGCTACCCGTTGACGACACCGGGCGCGCCGACCGCGCCAGCCGGGTCGGTCGCCTCGTCGGCCTCGTCGGGCGCGCCGGCTGCCTCGAGTTCACCGGCCCGGGCTCTGGGGTGCGCTGCGCCGGTGCAGCCGCCGCTGACCCGCTGCCTCGCCGTTGCCGACGTCAGCGCCGGGATGCATCCGGATGCGCCGGTCGGCTACGGCCCAGCAGACCTTCGCAAGGCCTATGACCTGCCGGGCGCCCGGAAGTCCCAGGCGACCGTCGCCATCGTGACGCCGTACGACGACCCGAACGCCGCGGTCGACCTGGCGGCCTACCGCAAGGAGTTCGGGCTGCCGGCGTGCTCCGTCGGGTCCGGGTGCCTCACGAAAGTCAACCAGGACGGCCAGTCGGCCCCACTGCCGCCTTCGTCGTCGGACTGGGGCCTCGAGACCTCGCTCGCGCTCGACGCCATCTCGGCCACCTGCCCGACCTGCAAGATCCTGCTGGTGGAGGCCGACAGCCCCTCGCTCGACGACCTCGCTCCGGCAGCCGTGACGGCGTCGCGTCTGCACGCCGACGTGATCTCCGGCGGCTACGGCACGACCGGGGAGTTCTCCGGCGAGCAACTCTTCGAGAAGGACTACCGTTCGCTCGGGGTGCCGTTCGTCGTGGCGAGCGGGAACTACGGCTACGGCAACGGGGCCCCGATCATCGGGAGCGTCAGCTACCCCTCGGCGTCCCGGTTCGCCGTGGCCGTCGGCGGCACGACGCTCACGCCGGCGGGCAACGACCGTGGCTTCACGGAGACGGCCTGGTCGAGCACGACGAGCGGCTGCTCGGCCTACATCGCCAAGCCACGGTGGCAGCACGACCCGCTGTGCGCGAAACGGACCACCGCCGACGTGGCGGCCGTCGCCGACCCGTCGACCGGACTCGCCGTCTACGACACGTTCGGGTTCGGCGGCTGGCAGCAGCTCGGCGGCACCAGTGCCGCCAGCGCGATCGTGGCCGGAGTGTTCGGGCTCCGGGACCGGACCGGCTCGGTCCCGGCGGGGGCTCGGCTGTATCGCCCCGGTGCCGGCCTCTTCGACGTGACCGAAGGTGCCAACGGGCGCTGCCGGCAAAGCTACCTCTGCACAGCGGCGCCCGGGTACGACGGCCCGAGCGGCGTCGGCACGCCCGACGGGATCTCCGCCTTCTGACCCCGCCGAGCCGTCACGTTCTTACCGCCGAGCCGTCAGGTTCTTGCCGCCGAGCCGTCACGTTCTTACCGCCGAACCGTCACGTTCTTACCGCCGAACCGTCAGGTTCTTACCGCCGAACCGTCAGGTTGTTGCGGTCGCGGTATGACCGTCACGGGCGGTGACGTCGTACGCCGAAAGAACCTGACGGCTCGACCGGAAGAACCTGACGGCTCGACCGGAAGAACCTGACGGCTCGACCGAAAGAACCTGACGGCTCGGCCGGGAAGGGTTAGCGGTAGCGGCGGCGGACGTTGTCCGTCGCCGACGGGCCAGGTTCCCAGGTGGCGATCCACGGTCCAGTGCCCTCGGACGGGTCGAGAACGCCCGCCTCCAGCCACGTCAGGTCGCCGGCCAGCACCGAGCGCGCGAGCTTCCGGTCGTCGGTGTCGGTGTTGCTCCACAGCTCGTCGAACAGGACCTGGACCCGCAGCCGGGCCTGCTCGCAGAACACGTCGGCGAGCGACACCGCAGACTCCGCGTTCGGGTCTCCGGCCGCGCGCATCGACTCGGCGCGGCTGCAGACCGCGGCCATCGCGAAGAGCTCGGCACCGATGTCGACGATGCGGCCCAGGAAGGCCTGTCGGTACTCCAGCTTCGCCTGCCAGCGGCCCATGCCATAGAACGTCTGCCGGGCGAGCTTGCGCGACGAGCGCTCGACGTAACGCAGGTGCTTGGCGAGGACGCCGAACTCGGCGAACCCGTTGGGTGCGGTGCCCTTCCCGGCCACCAGCTTGGGCAGCCAGCCGGCATAGAAGCCGGTCGCCTTGACGGCCGACTTCGCCTTGTCTCCGAGTGCGGCGTCAGGGGACGCCAGGTCACCGGCGGCGGCCAGGTGCGCATCGACCGCCTCGCGGGCGATGAGCAGGTGCATGATCTCCGAGGACCCCTCGAAGATCCTGTTGATGCGCAGGTCACGCAGGACCTGCTCCGCCGGTACGGCGCGCTCGCCGCGGGCTGCCAGCGAGTCCGCCGTCTCGTAGCCGCGACCGCCGCGGATCTGGATCAGGTCGTCGGCGATCTGGTAGGACATCTCGCTGCACCACAGCTTCGCCAGCGCCGCCTCGATGCGGATGTCCTTGGTGCCGAGGTCGTTGAGTCGGGCGGAGATGTCGAAGACGGTCTCGAGGGCGAACGTCGTGGCGGCCATGAAGGCGATCCGGGTGGCCACGGCCTCGTGCTCGCCGACCGGTCGGCCCCACTGCACCCGCACGCCGGACCACTCGCGAGCGATCTTCAGCGCCCACTTGCCGGCGCCCGCACACAGCGCAGGGATCGAGATGCGGCCGGCGTTCAGGGTCGTGAGGGCGATCTTGAGCCCCTGCCCCTCCTTGCCGAGCCGGTTCTCGACCGGCACCCGCACGTTGTGGAAGCGGGTCACACCGTTCTCCAGGCCCTTCAGCCCCATGAACGAGTTGCGCCGCTCGACGGTGACTCCCTCGGCGTCGGTCTCGACGACGAAGGCCGTGATCCCGCCGCGGCTGTCGGCCGTCTTGGGCACACTTGCCATCACGACGACGAGCTCGGCGATGACGCCGTTCGTCGTCCAGAGCTTGACGCCGTCGAGGATGTACGCCGACCCGTCGTCGGTCAGCACGGCCTTCGACGCCATCCGGGCGGGGTCCGACCCGACGTCGGGCTCGGTGAGCAGGAACGCGGTCACGGCGCCGGCGGCGCAGCGCGGCAGGAACTGCTGCTTCTGCTCCTCGGTGCCGAACATCTTGACGGGCTCGGGCACCCCGATGGACTGGTGTGCCGACATCAGCGCGCCGAGGCTCGGGTGCACCGAGCCGATCAGCATCAGGGCGCGGCCGTAGCACGATGTCGAGAGTCCCAGGCCGCCGTACGCCGGCGGGATCTTCATCCCGAAGCAACCGAGGTCGGCGAGCCCGGCGAGGTAGTCGTCGGGTATCCGGTCCTCGCGCTCGATGCGACCGCCGTCCATGGTCTCGCAGTAGGCCGCGAGTCGACCGAGGAACTCGGTGTCGCGCTCGCTGTCGGCCGCGGTGCTCGTCGGGTAGGGGTGGATCAGGTCCAGGTCGAACCGGCCCAGGTAGAGCTCCTTCGCGAAGCTCGGACGGCTCCACTCGGTCTCCCGGGCTGCCTCGGCGACCTCGCGCGCCTGGCGCTCGGTGACGTCGGGCTGGGTTGCGGGCGGGCGGCTCACGTCGATGCTCATCGGGTCCCTCCGATAGTCGTTTGGGCCAATGTTACTCGGAAGTAGCATTCTGGGTAGGTCGTTGGCTGACATGGATCCCACCCGCGATCACACCCGCGATCCCACCCGCCGGTTGGCGACGGCCGCGGACCGTGACCGCGACCGTCGCGGCCACCCTCCCGGCGGCCACGCGGAATGTCGCCGCGGCGCAGGTGCGGGCCGGCTCGATAGGATGCGGCTGACATTGCCCGTGGTTGCCGGGTCAGGAGGGACAGATGCTCTACTACGTCCTGCATCTCGTGCTGAAACCGCTGACCAGGCTGATCTACCGGCCCATCATCGAGGGAGCCGACAACGTTCCCGATGAGGGACCAGTGATCCTCGCCAGCAACCACCTGTCGTTCATCGACAGCATCGTCATCCCGTTGGTCGCCCCGCGCCGCGTGGCCTACCTGGCGAAAGCGGAGTACTTCACCGGTCGGGGACCCGTCAGCCGGCTCCGCAACGCCTTGTTCACGACGCTCGGTGCCATCCCCGTCGACCGGGTCACGGCTCGCTCGGCCCAGGCCTCCCTCGACGCGGCTCTCACCGTCCTCAACGCCGGTGAGACGTTCGCGATCTACCCGGAGGGAACTCGCTCGCGAGACGGCCGGCTCTACCGCGGCCACACCGGGGTGGCCTGGCTGGCCCTCACGGCCCATGCCCCCGTCGTACCCGTCGGGCTGATCGGCACCGACCGGATCATGCCGGTGGGCAGCCGGTTCCCACGGGTCCATCGCGTCACCGTGCGGTTCGGCACGCCGCTGGACTTCGACGAGCTCGGAGCGACCGAGCGGCCCGCGACCGCCCGGCGGATCGCGACCGACGCCGTGATGGATGCGGTCGCCGAGCTGAGTGGCCAGCCCCGGGTTGCCTCCTACAACACACTTCCGGCCGCAGGATGACACCGTACGGCGGTCGACGGGCCGCAGCGGAGACCGTCACAAGCCGGACAAGATATGCCCGTTGCCCTCGTGTTTGTCCTCGGGCTCACCTACGGTGGCGGCCATGGTGCGTCGCGCATACATGGTGGTCGGCACCGCGACAGCCGCCGTGCTGATGACGCTCGTCGTCGCCAGCACCTCGACCGCGTCGTTGCTCGGTCGGCAACGTCACGCCGGGCCGGCCACGGACCAACCCTTCACGCGGGTCGACCCGCCGTCGCGGCTCGGCGCCCAGCAGTGGGCCCTCCCGCACTGGATGCTCACCGCGTTCACGGTCCTGCTGGTGCTCTATGCGCTCGGTCTGGTGGCACTCGCGGTCTTCAGTCGGCTGGCCCAGCGGCTCGACGAGGAGGAGGCGCTCGACCTCGGCCCCGACGCCGACCCCGAGGCCTCGTCATGGGGCGCGCTGATCTCCGCCGAGCTCGCGACCGCAGCAACGGAGCAGCTCAGCGGGCTGACACGCGGCTCCCCGCGCAACGCGATCGTGGCGTGCTGGATGCGGCTCCAGGACGCGACCCGCAGTGCCGGCGTACCCGTTGAGCAGTCGGAGACGTCTCTCGAGTTCACCGTCCGCGCGTTGCGCCGACTCGACCTCGACCCGGCCGCCATCACCACGCTCAGCGAGCTCTACCGCGAGGCCCGGTTCTCCGACCACGAGATGACCGAGCAGCAGCGCACCGAGGCGGTCGGCGCACTCGTCGTGCTGGCCGGACAGCTGACCGGCGCCCACCGCCACCGGCCGTCATCTGACGCGGTCCTGGACGGCGTGCCCCGGTGAGACGGGGAGGTCTCGCCGCAGTCCTGCTCAGCGTCGCGGTGCTCCTGCTCGCGGTCTGGGTGACGAGCACCGAGCCGGTCCACCTGTTGTCGCCAGGATCGGGGTCCGGTGGTGGTGGTACGCCGCCCGCCGCGGCTCAGGTTCACCAGCCCAGCCACCGCTCACCCACCCACCGGCCGCCGGCGCCACCTCATACCAACCTTTGGTTCGGCCCGGTCGGCTACCTCACCCTCGGACTGGTCGCGGTCGGCCTGCTCATCTTCCTCGCGACCGCGGTGGTCCGACGCAACCGGCGCCAGAAGTGGGCGACCCGCGCGTCGGACAAGAAGGTCGTCGACGCGGTCGCGGCGCTCGGAATCCCTCCCCGGCTTGCCGAGACGACCGAGCGCCAGCTTCGCACGATCCACGAGGGCACTCCCCGAAACGCCATCGTCGCCTGCTGGCTGGAGCTCGACCTGACCTGTCGCGAGACGGGGCTGCTCCGGTCTCCGGCTGAGACCTCCACGGAGTTCACCGCCCGGGTGCTCTCCCACTACGCCGTGGCAGCCGAGGCTGTCGACACCCTCGCCACGCTCTACCGCGAGGCCAGGTTCTCCGAGCACACGCTCTCGGAGCACCACCGCAGACAAGCGGTCGCCGCTCTTGAGCAGATCCTCACGAACCTCGTCCAGCCGAGCTCTCACGAGCCCGGTGAGGTGGCTCACGCATGAGGCGCTGGTTGTTTCGAGGCGTCGTGGCGGCGGCCGTCTGGGCCGCCCTCCTCGGCTATGCGGCTCTCGACGACCGGCAGCCCCATCCGGTCGGGCTCGCCGCCGCGGTGACGGCAGTGCTGGCCGTCGTCTGGCTGTGCACCGATGCCTATGAGGTCGCCGAGCCGCCGCAGTGGGCGCTCTATCAGTCGATCTCGCCGGACCGGACGTTCGACCCTCGCTTCTCGAGGCTCTCCCAGGAGATCGCCGAGGCGTCCGACCGCAAGGCCGCCTCGCGCGCCGTTCATCAGAGCCTGTCGCAGGTCGCCGACAAGATCCTGCTCGAGCGTTACGGCGTGAACCGCGGCGTCGATCCCGACGCGGCGCGAGAGGTCCTGGGCGGCCCCACCTCAGCGTTCCTCGGCGTCGACCCGGAGGACGACGCAAGGGTCTTCTCACCCGCCCTCTCAGACGTCCTCACCCGATTGGAGTCTTTGTGACAGAGCTCGACATCACGACGGTGTCCGGCCTGGCCGGCCAGGTGCTCGACCAGGTCGAGCGGGCCGTGGTCGGGAAGCGTAACGCGCTGGGTCTGATCCTGAGCTGCGTGCTCTCTCGCGGGCATGTGCTGCTCGAGGACTTCCCCGGCCTGGGGAAGACGCTCGCGGCCCGGTCGTTCGCCCAGACCCTCGGCATCGAGTTCCGCCGGGCCCAGTTCACGCCTGACCTGCTGCCGGGCGACCTGACGGGCTCCTTCATCTACGACCAGCGCACCAGCGACTTCGTCTTCCGCCGCGGCCCGCTGTTCACCGGTGTCCTCCTGGCCGACGAGATCAACCGGACCCCGCCCAAGACGCAGGCAGCCCTGCTCGAGGCGATGCAGGAGTCCCAGATCACCGTCGAGGGCGAGACGTTCCCGCTGGCCCGTCCGTTCCATGTGCTCGCCACGGCGAACCCGGTCGAATATGAAGGCACCTACCCGCTCCCTGAGGCCCAGCTCGACCGCTTCCTGATGCGCGTGTCGTTCGGATACCCGACGGACGACGAGGAGCGCGACGTCCTGCGCCGACGGATCACCCGCCAGCAGGAGGAACAGACCCTCGACCCGGTGACCGACCCGGCCGTCCTGATCGCCATGCAGAACGCCGTCGAGACCGTGACGTTCGACGACAGTCTCGCCGAGTACTGTGTCGCGCTCGCCCGGGCCACCCGCGAGCATCAGCACACGCTGCTCGGCGCCTCCCCCCGCGGCTCCCTCGCGCTGATGCTGACGTCGCGCGCCTATGCTGTGATCGACGGCCGCGACTTCGTCACCCCCGAGGACGTCAAGGCGGTCGCCCAGTCGGTGCTGGCACATCGGATCACGGTCAAGCCCGAGCTGTGGATGAGCAGCGCATCGGGCGTCACCGTCGTACGCGATGTGCTGACGTCCGTCGCCACGCCAGCGATCGGTGACCTCACCAGTGCCCGCTAGCCAGGGCACGCCCGCCGCCCATGTCTCGTCCTGGCGGCCGACCCACGCCTATGTGCGGGCCGTCGTCCTCGGAGTCTCCCTGCTGCTTGCGGCGCTGCTCTTCCACAGCCCGGGGCTGACGGTACTGGCCACGCCCTTCCTCGCGGTCACGGCCTGGTCGATTATCACCAGGCCTCGAGCGACCCCCGGGCTGCGCCATCCGCAGGCGCTCCCGACACTCCGTGAGGGCGAGGCGATGAGCTGGCACGTGGAGGTCGACGCCGTCCCCGGGCTCGACCAGGCAGCCCTGCTCTTCGCCCGAGCCGACTTCCAGGAGCTCAGGCCGGGCAGCGGCGTGCGTACGGCGGCCGCTCGTCCCGACCGAGAACCGACCCTCTCGCTCGGCGTTCAGGCCCGGTCGACCCGGTGGGGGCATCAGCGCGTCGGACAGGCGCTGGTCTCGGCGACGAGCAGCTGGGCGGCGTACCGCTGGGGCCTGGTGGCGATCCCCGCCCTCGACCAGACCACCCTGCCGCTTCCGGCGGTGTTCAACGCGGCGGCGCCGACGCCCCACCCGGTCGGGCTGGTCGGGCTGAACCGGGCGGCGCGGCGCGGCGAAGGCAGTGAGTTCGCCACCATCCGGCCGTTCCAGGTCGGCGACCGGCTGCGTCGCATCCACTGGCCGGTGTCGCTGCGCAGCCGGACGCTTCACGTGACGGCGACCTGGGCGGACCAGGACGCCGAGATCATGTTGCTCGTCGACGCCTCCACCGATCTCGGGACGAGCGAGGGCATCGACGGCTACGCCAGCAGCCTCGACGTCACCGTTCGCGCCGCCGGGGCGGTCGCCGAGCACTTCCTGCGCCGCGGCGAGCGGGTCGGGCTCTGCGTCTTCGGTCCCGATCTGCTCCGGCTGCCTCCAGCGGCCGGGCAGAACCATCTCCGCAAGCTGCTGTACCGGCTGGCCGAGACGAAGGTGGGCAACAAGACCTCCGCCGAGGGCAAGCTGCTGCGACTCCACCTCGGGGCCGACACGACCGTGGTGATGCTGTCCGCCTGCATCTCGCAGCTCGCGCTTCGGCAGGCGGTCACTCTCGTCGGCCGCGGACTGTCGGTCATCGTCATCGACACCCTCCCCGACCACATCGGCGGGATCGATGACCCGGCGCTCACCATCGCCTGGCGGATCCGGCGCCTGGAGCGGAACACCGAGCTGAGCCAGCTGTCGAATGCAGGCGTCCCCGTGGTCCCGTGGCACGGTCCGGGGAGCCTCGACCAAGTGCTGCGCGACCTCGGACGCCGCAGCTCCGCGCCACGGATGGCTCGCCGATGAGCAGGTTCGAGGGCCGCTTGGGTGGTCAGGACCAGATGTTGGCCGGGCTGGCCGGGGTCGCGACGGTCCTGGTGGTCCCGGTGGTCGTCGTTGCCGGCGACTTCCGGGCCTGGATGGCTCTTGCACTCGCCATCGCGGCCGCCATGGTGGCCACCCGGCAGGACTCGCCGCACGCACTGGCCGCGTTGGGCATCATCGCGCTGGTGTGGATCGGCGCCCGTCCCGACGACCTGACGCCGTGGAGCCTCGTCATCGCCCTGCTGATGTTCACCATCCACGTCGCGCTGGCGTTTCGGACGACGGCGCCGCCGCAGGCCACGGTCGACCGGACTGCCGTCGGGAGGTGGCTTGGCCGCTGCGCCCTCGTCGTCGCGCTGACCGGCCTGGTCTACCTGGCCGCGCTGGCCCTTCGCAACCTCGACCGCAGCGACGCCGAGGGGGTGCTGGCGGTGGCGTTCGCCCTGTTGAGCGGTCTGATCCTGGTGCTCCGCCACGAGACCCTCGGCGACCAGGACGCCCGGACCGGGCCGTGAGACCATCGGCGGGTGTTCCGCGTGATGTTCCACCGGCCGGAGATCCCGCCCAACACAGGCAACGCGATCCGGCTGGCCGCCGCGACCGGGTGTGAGCTGCATCTGGTGCGACCACTCGGCTTCGACCTGTCCGACGCGCAGCTACGGCGGGCCGGTCTCGACTACCACGACCTCGCGTCGGTGAGCGTCCACGACGACCTGAGCTCCGCATGGGACGCCGTACCGGACTCTCGCGTCTTCGCGTTCACGACCCAGGCGTCGACGCGCTACACCGACATCCGATACGAGCCGGGCGACGTCCTGCTGTTCGGGCAAGAGTCCACCGGACTCCCCGACGAGGTTGTAGCGGACCCCCGGGTCACCGCCGCCGTACGCATCCCGATGCGTCCCGGACTGCGCTCGCTCAACCTGTCGAACACCGCTGCCGTCGCCGTCTATGAGGCCCTCCGCCAGCACGACTTCGACACCACCGTCTAACCCGCCATCTGAGAGTCCTTGTCGCAGGTGGGACGAAGACGTCTCGGGTCGTGCGACCAAAACTCTCGGATGGTGGTGTCGAAAGTCTCGGATGGTGGTGTCGAAAGTCTCGGATCGTGGTGTCGAAAGTCTCGGATCGTGGTGTCGAAAGTCTCGGATGGTGGTGTCGAAAGTCTCGGATCGAGGTGACGAAAGTCTCGGATGGTCGGCGGGACCCGCCGCCCGGACCGCCGGTCGTGCGTCGCATCGGGTTCCTGGCCTAGGGTTCTGGCGTGCTCCCTCGGACCGGCGTGACCCGCTACGTCACTCCCTTGCGTGAGGGTGGCTCGCTCCCCGGGATCGTCGAGGCTGCCGACCTCGGCACCTATGTGATCAAGTTCTACGGCGCGGGGCAGGGTCCGCGAGTTCTCGTCGCCGAGGTGGTGGTCGCCGGTATCGCGAGCGCCCTCGGCCTGCGGGTGCCCGACCTGGTCGCGCTGACGTTGTGCCCCGAGATCGCGCGCTACGAGGCCGACGAGGAGGTCCAGGAGCTGCTGACAGCGAGCCTCGGACTGAACCTGGGCATCGACTTCCTGCCGGGGTCGTTCGGCGTCGACTCCCGCGCCGTCCTCGACGCCGAGGAGGCCGCAACGATCCTCTGGCTGGACGCCTTCGTGGCCAACGTCGACCGGAGCTGGCGCAACCCCAACCTGTTGGTCTGGCACCACCGGATCTGGTGCATCGACCACGGCGCCGCGCTCTACTTCCACCACGGCTGGGCCAACGGCGTGAGCTCGCCCGAGCGGTTCGCGCAGCAGCCCTACGACGCCACCGACCACATCCTGCAACGCCACGCTGCCGGAGTGGCCGCGGTCGACGCGGGCGTCGCCGGCGTCCTGTCGCGAGACGTCTTCGAGGCCGTGCTGGCCGACGTACCCGACGCGTGGCTGGACCCGGTGCCGGGCGCGGAGAGTCCCGGTGAGCAACGAGCCAGGTACGTCGACTTCCTGGTAGCGCGGCTGGACGGCCCGCGCCCCTGGCTGCCGAATGCGGAGGCGTCATGAGCGGGCACGCAGACAACGCCTACCAGTACCTCGTGCTGCGATGCGTCCCTCGGGTCGACCGGGAGGAGTTCGTCAATGTGGGCGTCGTGCTCTACTGCCAGCGGGCGGAGTTCCTGGACTGCGCCAGCCACCTCGACCCGGCGCGACTGCTGAGCCTGGGGCCCGACCTCGACCTCGACGCGGTGGCAGAGGCCATGCGCGCTGTCGAGGCCGTGTGTCGCGGCGACAGCGCCGCGGGACTTGCTGGCGCCGGCGGGCTTCGCGACCGCTTCGGCTACCTGGCCGCTCCGCGCAGCACCGTCGTCCAGCCCGGGCCGGTGCACGGCGGTGTGATCGACCCCGACGCTGCGGACCCCGGCGCCGCCCTCGACCATCTGCTGACGACCCTGGTGCGTACGCCGGCCAGGCACCCGCAGGAGCGACGGCAGCGGTAGCGTCAAGCCTATGGACGCCCGGCAGTGGGACGAACGGTACGCCGCCACGAACCAGATGTGGGGGGTCGAGCCCAACCGGTTCGTTCGCGAGCAGTGCGAGCAGTTGACCGCGGGCGACGCGCTCGACCTCGCGTGTGGAGAAGGACGCAACGCGGTGTGGCTGGCCCGGCTGGGTTGGCGGGTGACGGGAGTCGACTTCTCCGAGGTAGCCATCCAGCGCGCGGAGGAGGCGACGGCGCAGCTACCGGCCGACGTCGCGCAGCGGCTCACCTGGCGGGTCGCCGACGTCTCCCGGCTCGACCTGGCGCCGGCCAGCCTCGACCTGGCGTTGGCCAGCTATGTCCAGCTCCCACCCCCTGAACGCGACGCGATGCTGACAGACTCGGCCGCCGCCCTCCGGCCCGCCGGATGCCTGGTGATCGTTGCGCACGACAGGCGCAACCTGGCCGAGGGAGTGTCCGGGCCACAGGATCCCGTGCTGCTCTACGATCCCGCCGAGATGAGACATCTGCTGGCGGACTTCTGCGGTCTCGTGGTCGAGGTGGCCGAGACGGTCGAGCGGCCGACCCCGGAGGGGACTGCCCTCGACACCCTGGTCCGCGCCCGACGCCCCTAGCGCGAGCCCACTCGGATGACCCGATCCCACTCGGATGACTCAGCCGACCCAACGCGTCCTACGCCACGAAGACCTGCTCCCCCTCGACGTACGTCGACACGACGGTGGTCGAGCCGATCGCCCCCGGGTCGCAGGTCAGGATGTTCGTGTCGAGAACAGCGAGGTCGGCCAGCGCGCCGACTCGGATCGTCCCGGTGTCGTCGAGGTGGTTGACGTAGGCCGAGCCGGCCGTATACGCCCGCAGCGCCGTCTCGACGTCGATCGCCTCCCGGAGCCCCAGGGGCTCACGCACCTGACCGGCCTCGGCCGGCAGTTGGCGGTTGACAGCGACATGAATCGCCCACAGGGGGTTGGGACTGCTCACCGGCCAGTCGCTGCCGGCCGCCAGCCGGACCCCGGCTCGTGACAGCGAGCCGAACGGATACTGCGTATCCGCCAGTCCGGCGTCGATGAAGGGCAGCGTGAGCTCGACCATCTGGTCGTCATGGGTGGCCCACAACGCCTGCATGTTGCCCGTCACGCCCAGAGCTGCGAAACGTTCGACGTCGTCCGGGTGGATCACCTGGATATGGGCGATGTGGTGCCGGTTGTCGCTCGCCCCGTTCGAGGTCCGCGCAGCCTCGAACGCGTCGAGCGCCTCGCGCACCGCCCGGTCGCCGATCGCATGGACATGGACCTGGAAGCCGAGGGTGTCGAGCTGGGCCACCGCTTCTCGCAGCGCCGCCGGCTCGACCATCGACAAGCCGGTGTTGCCGGTCGCCCTCCCCGCCCCGTCGAGGTAGGGCGTCAGCATGCCCGCGGTGCAGTTCTCCACGATCCCGTCCTGCATGATCTTCACGCTCGTCGGGTTGAACCGCCCGCGGGTCCACAAGGCGCGCCGGTCCACGAGCTCGGGGATCTGCTCCGTCCCTCGAGCCCGGTCCCACCACAGGGCGCCCACGACCCGGGCCGTCAGGGAGCCGTCCGCCACGCAGGCCGCATAGGCGCTGCACGCGTCCGTGATGTTCGCGTAGCTGCCGAGGATGGCGTCCTGCCAGGCGGTCACGCCGAACGAGTGCAGGTGACCCTGCGCCTCGAGGAGGGCCTCCACCTGGTCGGCCTCCGACGGCTGTGGAGCAAGCCCACCGACCAGGTCCATCGCTCCCTCGTGCAGCATGCCCGTCGGTGACCCGTCGGGGTCACGCTCCACGCGCCCGTCCGACGGGTCGGGGGTGGCCGCCGTCACCCCGGCCAGCCGCAGCGCGACCGAGTTGACCCACGCCCCATGGTGGTCCCGGTTGAGCAGCATCACCGGGCGATCCGGCACGACGGCGTCCAGCGACTCACGGCGTGGGAGGCCACCCGGAAACGCGGAGAGCATCCAGCCGCCTCCCGTGACCCATGGCAGGTCGGTACGCCGCGACGCGTAGCTCCCGACCGCCTCGACATAGTCACGCTCTGTCTCGAGGTCCGACAGGTCGCAGGTGAGGCGCTCCCGCCCGCCCTGGACCGGATGGAGGTGGGCGTCCTGGAAGCCGGGGACGAGCAGACCACCCGCGAGATCGACCCGCCGCGTTCGTGACGTCTCCAGGCCTAGTACGTCGCTGTCCCCCACCGCGACGATTCGCCCGGCCGTCACGGCCACATGAGTCGCTGCCGGACCGCCACCTTCCGGCCGGGGAGCGAAGACCCCTCCACCGCTGAAGATCAGGTCCGCACCCGACGGCGCACCGGACGGCGCCCCGGACGACGGGAGCGACTCCCCTTCCCCGGCCGTTCGACCCCCTGCCTGGCCGGCACCGTCGTCCTGCATCGGCTACTTCTTGGCGATCGAGATGCTCAGGATGCTGACCGGCTGCGCGGGCGACTGTCCGTCACTGGCGAGGCCCTTCGCGGCGATCGCCTGGACGATCGGCAGGCCCTTGACCACCGAGCCGAAGATCGAGTAGCCACCACCCTGCGTCGGCAGCGTGGTGTCCTGGTAGACGATGAAGAACTGGCTGCTGTTGCTGTTGGGGTCGGTCGAGCGGGCCATCGCCACCGTGCCCGTCGGGTACGAACCGTCCGCCGGGGCGTTCTCGATGCCGTAGGAGTATCCGGCGCTGCCGGAGCCGGTCCCGGTCGGGTCACCACACTGCAACACGTAGAGGCCCTGCGCGGCTGTGGTCAGCCGGTGGCACGGCGTGTCGTCATAGAACTTCTTCTGGGAGAGGAAGAGGAACGACGCGACCGTCTGCGGCGCCGCCTTGCCGTCGAGGTCCATGACGATCGTGCCGCAGTTGGTCTTCACGGTGGCCTGCCAGGTCGCGTTCTGCGAGAGCGACGGGCTGGGCGCCTTCGCGAACTGCTGCGGGTTCTTCGGCAGCGGGGGCGCCGGCTGGCAGTTCAGCGCCGGCAGGTTCGTCGGGGTGGACGGTGGCGGGGCCTGGGTGTGGCCGGGAGGGCTCGGCGACGTCACCGTGTGTGACGGCGTTGTCGGGGCCGACTGTGCCGCGCTGGAGCTCGACGAGCCGTTGACGAAGTAGCCAAGGGCGACGAAGCCGATGACGACGGCCACCACGACCACGACGACGACCACGACGGTTGCGGTGTTGGTGCGGGGAGGTCGCGGGGGCTCCGGCGACGAAGGGGGCGGCACATTCGACATGGTCACACCCTATGAGACGTCGCTCGCTACCCGGCGGGTGTCCCCGTCCCGGCGCGGGTCGGCACCCGGGCCGAACCTGTCGATCGCCGAGACGCCGCCGAAGTACGCCTCCCGCCCGGGCCACGTGACAACGGTCTCTGAGGCCCTGAGGGCCTCGACCACCTCGTCGGGAATGCCGGGCTCGAGATGCACCCGACCCGGCACCGGGTTGAGCCGTGGGGCCGCGATCGCGTCGGCGACCGGGAGCCCGTCGCGCACCACGCGGACGAGCACCTGTGCCAAGGATGAGCGGATCCGGCTCCCGCCGGCCGCGCCGCCGACCAGGCGCAGCCCGTCCGCGTCGAGCATCACGAGCGGCGTCATCATCGATCCCATCCGCTGACCCGGCACCAGGTCGCCCCGCAGTAGCTCGCTCTCGCCGAGCATCGAGTTGAGGTGGATGCCGTAGCCGGCCACCCACACCCCCGAGGAGAGTCCCAGGCTCGTGGTGACCGCGCACGCGTTCCCTGCGGCATCGACCGCCGCTGCACTGGTCGTGTCGCTACGACGGGGCACGGCGCGGAGGGCGTCGACGAGTCGCTTCGCCACCTCGGCGTCCGTGCCGTCGAGGTCCAGCGGCTCGAGCACCCCGAGGAGGTCGTCGAGGTCGTCGCCCCGCGCCTGCACGATGCACCCACTCAGTGTCACCTCACGCGGAGCCGACTCCAACGGCTGGTAGGCCGCCAGGTCTCGCTCGCCGAGTCCGCCACCGCCCACGGCGGCCAGGATGGCCTCGGCGATCCGGCCGGTGTAGAACGCGGACGGCCCCTCGTCGCGCAGCACCTCGAACGCGTGTGAGAGCCCTGGATGGTGCAGGTTCGCCTCGGCGTCGAGCAGCACGCCGTCAGGTGCGTACGCCGCCGCTCCCCCACCGCGCAGCATCGCGTCGGCGACGGTCGCGAGCACCTTCGCCTGCTGGGTCCCGAAGCGGGTGCCATGGTGGGCGAGCCCGACCGCGGGGTGCACGACCTCGGCCCAGTCCAGGACCCCCCATCTGGCGTGCAGCCCCGCGACACCGGCCGGAACCCCGGGGACGGCCACCGTGCCCGGTCCGACCGCATAGGGGACGATGTGACCGCCGAAGTCGATCAGCACCTCCTCGGGAGGCTCGGGGGTGTGCCCGCCCAGGCCGGGGACCGCCACGAAGAAGTCCAGGCAGGTCGTCGTGGCCGTCGATGCGTCGTAGTAGGTGGCGAACCCGCCGCCGCCCAGCCCGGTGAAGACGGTCTCCGCCGCGCTGGCCGCCAGGACCATCGCGACGGCCGCATCGGCAGCACTGCCACCTCGGCAGAGCATCTCGCCGCCGGCCTCGGCGGCCGCCGTACTCCCGGCGGCCACCGAGACCGGCAGCCGGCGGTGACTCGTCACGGATGCCTCAGCTCGGACCCGAGTACGTGCCCTCGAGCCGTTGCCCCTTGCCGAGCACGGTGATGCCTTCCTCGGTGACGGTGAAGCCGGCGGCCCGATCGGCCTCGGCGTCGAACCCGATGCGGGCACCGTCGGGAACCACGACGTTCTTGTCGATGATCGCGTTGCGCAAGACGGCGCCCGGCCCGATCTTGACGTTGTCCATGAGCACCGTCCGGTCCACCTCGGCCCCGGTGGACACATAAACGTTGTTGGCGATCACGGACGAGCTGACCGTCGCGCCGGACACGATCGACCCGGCGCAGATGATCGCGTCGTTGGCCGAGGCGTTCTCGACGAACTTCGCGCCGGGCTGCTGGATGTGGCCGGTGAAGATCGGCCAGTCGGAGTTGTAGAGGTTGAACGTCGGCTCGACGGACACCAGGTCCATGTGCGCCTCGTGGTATGACGACAAGGTCCCGACGTCGCGCCAGTAGTCCCGGTCGCGCGAGGTCGAGCCGGGGACGTCGTTCCGCTTGAAGTCGTAGACGCCCGCCTCACCCCGGTCGACCAGCATCGGGATGATGTCGCCGCCCATGTCGTGGCGCGAGTTCGGGTTCTCGGCGTCCTTCGCGAGAGCGTCCACCAAGGCGTCCGCGGTGAAGACGTAGTTGCCCATCGACGCAAACGACTCGTCGGGACTGTCGACCAGGCCGGGAGGCTCGATCGGCTTCTCCAGGAACTCCGCGATCCGCACCCCGTCGTCGCCCGTCGCGATGACACCGAAGTCGGAGGCCTCCTTACGGGGCACCCGGATCCCCGCGACACTCACTCCCGCACCGGAGTCGATGTGCGCCTCCACCATCTGAGCCGCGTCCATGCGGTAGACGTGGTCGGCCCCGAACACCACGATGATGTCGGGCTCGTCATCGACGATCAGGTTCATCGACTGGTAGATGGCGTCGGCACTCCCCAGGAACCACTGTTTCCCGAGCCGCTGCTGGGCCGGCACCGGTGTCACGTAGTTGCCCAGCATCGTCGACATCCGCCACGTCACCGAGATGTGCCGGTCGAGCGAGTGGGACTTGTACTGCGTCAGGACGGCGATGCGCAGATAGCCCGCGTTCACCAGGTTGGAGAGGGCGAAGTCGATCAGCCGGTAGGTGCCGCCGAACGGCACGGCGGGCTTCGCCCGGTCATGCGTAAGGGGCATCAGCCGCTTGCCTTCGCCGCCTGCCATCACGATCCCGAGAACCTTCGGCTTCGCCATGGCGACACGCTACTGCCAAGCGGCCGAGACGGCACTGTTCTCCGATGGTCGAGATCGGGGTCTGCCCGCTAGGGTTCGACCATGCGCGTCGGCCTGCTCACCCGTGAGTACCCTCCAGCGATCTACGGCGGCGCGGGAGTGCATGTCGACTACCTCGCGAGACAGCTCCGGGAGCTCGTCGACCTGTCGGTGCTGTGCATGGGTGAGGAGCGGCCGGATGCCGAGGCGTTCGCCGAGTCGGACCCGAGGTTCCCGACGGCGAACCAGGCCCTCCAGACCATGTCGGCCGACCTCGCGATGGTGGCTGCCTGCGATCACGTGGACCTCGTGCACTCCCACACCTGGTATGCCAACTTCGCCGGCCACCTGGCCAAGCTCCTCTACGGCGTGCCGCACGTGGTCACCGCGCACTCGCTGGAGCCACTGCGACCATGGAAGGCGGAGCAGCTCGGCGGTGGCTACCGGGTCTCCTCCTGGGTCGAGCGCACTGCCTACCTGTCCGCCGACGCCGTGGTCGCGGTGAGCCACGGGATGGCGGCTGACGTCCGCGCCTCCTACCCCGACCTCGACCCGGAGCAGATCTCGGTGATCTACAACGGCATCGACTCCGACTTCTACCGCCCTGACCCGGCGATCGACGTCGTCACCAGCCTCGGGATCGACCTGGACCGGCCCTATGTCACGTTCGTCGGACGGATCACCCGCCAGAAGGGTGTCCCCCATCTGCTGAGGGCGGCGCTGGACTTCGACCCGTCGGTGCAGGTCCTGCTGCTCGCCGGCGCGGCGGACACCGCCGAGCTGAAGGCCGAGACCGACGACGCCATCCAGAGGCTACGACGCTCCCGCGACGGCGTCGTGCTCGTGAGCGAGATGCTGCCTCGGGAGGCCGTCCGCCAGGTTCTGTCGCACACCGTCGCGTTCCTGTGCCCGTCGATCTACGAGCCGCTGGGGATCGTCAACCTGGAGGCGATGGCGTGCGGCGCCGCGGTGGTGGCGAGCGCCGTCGGCGGGATCCCCGAGGTCGTCGTCGACGACACGACGGGGCTGCTGGTCCCCTATACCCCGGACGCCCCCGCGGCGTTCGAAGGCAGGTTCGCCGACGCGGTCAACGCGCTGGCGACCGACCCGATCCGCGCGGCCGAGATGGGGGCGGCCGGCCGTCGCCGCGCGGTCGAGTCGTTCGGCTGGCCGGCGATCGCGGCGCAGACCGTGGACCTCTACCGATCGCTGCTCTGACGTCGCGGCCCGGGCGTCAGAGCGAGGGTCGGCCGAGCCTGTGACGTCCGACCCTGTCACCTCCGACGCTATGACGTCCGAGCGGCTTGTCAGAGCAGCACGGGACACCCTCGCCGGCCTCGCCGACCCGGAGCGAGCACCGCAGATGCAGGCCTATATGAAGTCGGAGCTGCCCTTCTACGGCGTGCCGATGCCGGTCGTCCGTTCGACGCTGCGGAGTCTTGTGTCGGAGTACCCGATCGGCACCCGCACCGGTTGGGAAGCCACGATCCGCGCACTGTTCGACGACGCGACCCATCGCGAAGAGCGATACGCCGCGCTCGTGGTGGCCGGTCACCCCCGCTTCCGCGAATACCAGAAGCCCGCCAGCCTGCCGCTCTACACCCACCTCATCGTGAAGGGTTCGTGGTGGGACATCGTCGACGACGTATCCCGCCGGGTGGGGGACGTGCTGCTCGGTGACCGAGCGGCGACGACGCAGGTCATGCAGGACTGGTCGCGGGCCGCGGACCGGTGGCTGCGCCGAAGCTCGATCATCTGTCAGCTCGGCCACCGAGCCGAGACGGACACCGGGCTGCTGACTGCCGTGGTCGACCGGAACCTGGCTGACCGGCAGTTCTTCATCCGCAAGGCCATCGGCTGGGCACTTCGGGACTACGCGCGTACGGCGCCTGACTGGGTCCGGGGCTTCGTGGCGTCCCGGCATGACACCATGTCGGGCCTCTCCCGGCGAGAAGCGCTGAAGCACCTCGGCTAGGCCCCGCGGTTCCGCTCACCGGTCGGGCTCAGGCGACGGGGAGGTCCTGCATGAGGCCGAGCTCCTGCGCCCGCAGCACCGCGCGACGTCGGCTGCTGACGCCGAGCTTTCGGTAGAGCGCCTTCAGGTGCACCTTCACGGTGTTGACCGACACGAAGAGCTCGTCGGCTATCTCGGTATTGGTCATCATTGTCGGTAGCAGCACCAGGACGCTTCGCTCGCGATGCGTCAACGGCTCCAGCAATGCGGGACCGATCGGCGCGAGCGCCGGACCGAGCTTGGCCAGCAGGGTCGCCGTGAACGGGCTCGGGCTCAGATGAGCCTGCCGGTAGCGTTCGAGCAGGGTGTGGACCCGGTCGCCGCCGACCACGAACGGGCGTTTGATGTCGTGAGGCTCGGCCAACCGCAAGGCGATGCCCAGCGCTGTCGAGGCGTCCGCGTCGTGGCGCAGCTGGTCGTGCGCGAGCGCGGTCAGCAGCCAGCCATGAATCAGCGGCACCGGATCCGCTGACGCGCCTGCGGTCACCTTCGAGACGAGCGTCAGGCACTCTCCCGGCCGGTTGAGAGCGAGCAGGGCGCGCGCTCGCAGCACGGCACGCCAGGCGGCGGTCGACTCCTCCTCGAGCTGTCCGTCCGATGCGCCCAGTCCGGCCACCACCTCATCGACACGACCCGTCGCGAGGGCGACCTCGGCCTCGACGAGCTCACGCCACTGGTCGAGGAACGGGCCAGGCTGCCATCCGGTCACCTCGCCGGGTAGCCGCGCCAAGGTGAGCCGCGCTGCCGCGACCTCGCCGGACATCACGTCGAGCCCCGCCTGGGTGAGCATCATCCCGGCCTCGACGGACCGGTCGCGCGAGCCAGCGAGACAACGCCGGCCCGAGTCGAGCGCCGCGGCACATTTCTCGGGCTCAGCCCGAACCAGATAGACCAGGGCGCGCGCCAAGAAGGCCACGGCCGACTGGGGAAGCATCAGGGACCCGGACTCCTCGGCGAGTGCCAGCGCGGTGACCGACTCTTCGTCGGCCTCGTCTACCCGACCCTGGAACGCTCGCAGGAGCGAGAGGCTGGCGTGCAGGGGCACGGCGAAGGAGTGCGTCAGTTGGGGGCTGCTGGCGAGAGCGGTCGACGCCTCCCGGAAGCAGGCTTCGGCGTCCGCCAGTCGTGCCGTCCACAACCGGCCCATGGCGAGCATGAGCAGGGTCGAGGCCCGAGATGTCCGCAGCAACGGCGCTTCATCGGGGCCTAGGCCGTCGAGCTTGGCGAGTGCGGCAACAGCGGACCGGATCTGCTGGCGGGTGTCGCCGGCCACCCAGGCGGCCTCCGCTTCGAGGGCGGTCAGGATCGCGTCGGCAAGCGGTTCCTCGTCGCGCGCCGCCCGGGTCAACGCACCCCTGGCTCGAGCGATGTGCGCCGTGGCCGCCGGGGCGTCGTACGTTGCGCAGCATGCCACCGCTGCAGCGGTTGCGAGCTCCGGGCTCTCATCGAGGACGTCCGACGGAATGCCGCGCAGCAGTTCCAGGAGCGACATTCGCTCCAGTCCCATGATCGGCCGCCCCGCATCTCGTACCACGAGACGGGCGAGTCCGGCCCAGTCCCCCGCCGTCGCCAGATGTCGTGCCGCCTCGAGGGGCTCGTCGTGCCGGGACCACCAGTCGGCAGCCCGCTGATGCAGCGCGAGCTGACGCGCCGGGCCCTCAAGGGACAGTCTGTTGCGCAGCAGGTCGGCGAAGAGATGGTGGTAGCGGTACCACACGCGACGGTCGTCGAGCGCGACGATGAAGAGGTTCTCCCGCTCCAGCTGCGCGAGCATCCGTTGACCGTCGTCACGTCCGGTCAGCGCGTTGGCCAGGTCCGCGGAGATCCGACGCACGAGACAGGTGTCGAGCAGGAAGCTCGTCAGCTCGTCGGTCTGGGGCAACAACACCTCCTCGACGAAGTAGTCCGCCACGGTTCGCTGCTCGCCGGCGAGCGCCTCCACCGCCTGGTTCATGTCCTCTGAACTCTGAAGAGAAAGGGCCGCGAGCCGCAGCCCGGCCGCCCAGCCCTCCGTCTTGACGAGCACGGTCTTGAGCTGCTCCGGCCGCAACGTCACGTCATGGAGTGCGAGCAGGACACCCGCCTCGGTCGGGTCGAACCCCAGATGCGTCGAGTGGATCTCGGTGAGCTCATTGCGCAGCCGTAGTCGCTGCAGCGCGATGATCGGGTCGCTCCGCGTCGAGATCACGAGCCGAAGCGAGCCCAGGCCGCGACGCACGGCATTCGCCAGCGTCTCCATCGCCATCGTGCCCGTGAGCAGGTGCACATCGTCGAGCACGAGCGTGCGAACGCCGGTGAGCTCGTCAGACGCCCTGATCAGGTGCGAAACGAAACGGGCATCGAAGGTGGGCGGGGCCGTCATCGTCGCGAGAGTGCTGTCGGCGGGCACACCGGGCGCCAGCTGAAGCGACAGCAGGACACGAGACCAGAACTGGGCCGGGTCTGCATCCTCGGGCTCGACGGCAAGCCAGCCGGGCGGCGTCGAGCGTCGCGACGCCCACGATGCCAGCATGAGCGTCTTCCCGGATCCCGCCGGTGCAGATACGACGACCAGGCCGCGTCCGACACCCGCCTCCACCATGGCGGCCAGCCGGTCGCGGCGTACGAAACCGTCCGGGACTCGCGGAAGGGACGACGACAGCGCGTGCCTCGACGCGCCGACCAGCCGCCGTACCGCCACGCTCCACCCGCCACTGTCGGGCGCCTCGTGTTCGGTGCGGGAAACGGGCGCAGGTCATGAGATCCGTCCGCTCCAGCCTGACACAGCGAAAAGCGCTTTCGAGGGTCTTTCGACATACGGCGAAGGGGCTTTAGTCCCGGCTCCGCCGGATATCGATCACCTCGAGCCCGAGTGACTGCAGCTTCAGCAGCAGGGAGACCAAGCCGTGGCCCGGCCTCAACGGGCCTTCGAGGAGGGTGACGTCATCCTGCTGGGTGACGCGATAATCTCGGAGCGCACGGGCCCCCGTCGGACCCATCACTCCACGCACCCGCACCTGCCACTGCGACCAACCGGTCCCGCCGCTGGCGTCGTCTGAGGTCACGACACCTTCCCGCTGCCGAAGTCGAACCACGTCTCGAGCACCCGGCACTCGCGGACGCTGCAGCCGAGAGACTCGATCCTGGCGACGACGCCGACCAGGGCCGGCTGGTCACGAACAACGCCCCGCAGCGTTGTCTGGCTTGCGGTGACGGCAATTTCCATCCCGACGAACTCCGACCACTCGGCGGCGGGGAGGACGCCATCGACGTCGATCTCATAGATTGCCGGTTGCATGCCGACTTCCTTCGAATGGGATGCGCTGCTTCTTGGACAGCTCAGTCCTGCACAGTCGAGCCCCGCCCCTCGGCACCCCGCGTCACCCTTCGTGGGTGAGAAAGTCTCACCCAGCCGGGATGATGCCAGTCTGTGCGCTTTCGCGACAGTCTGAGCGAGTGCCTCGCTCTCTGTTGGTCATGCTCGGCAACACGACGATCGTGCTCATCCTCCTGACGTTCGGCTACTACATCCTGCCGCTCGGAACGTTCTGGCAGGACCAGTCGGAGCTGCTCCGGTTCGGGGTCGGCGTGCTCGCGTTCGTCGTTCTGGGCAAGGTGCTGGTCCTCCACCTGCGACACACGAAGCGCACCGAGGAGACGGTCTACCTCCGGATCCAGTGGCTGCTCAGCGCGTTGTACCTGCTGGTGCTGCTGTTCGCACTCGCCTACGCGTTCATCGCGGAGCACTACCCCCACGACTTCGTCGGCATCAGCGACCGGACCAACGCGCTCTATTTCTCGGTGACCGTCGTGTCTACCGTGGGCTTCGGGGACATCTACCCGACGGCGAAGGTCCCCCAGCTGATCGTGTCGGCGCAGATGATCTTCGACCTGATCTACCTCGGTACGGCGCTGCGCGTGCTGAGCGCCTTCCGCTCCTCAGACCGCCCGTCGACCTGACCCTCCGTCGTCGGACCACCCGCAGAAAGCAACCCGGCTTCGGCGAGCCGCTGACCGCAGCAGCCGGCGACCGGGGAGACTAACCCCGTTCGGGTGATCCGCGGCTCCCTGCCGCACGGGACCCTGAAGAGACGACCCAGGGGACGACGCATCGGCTCCTGCGGATGCGTGAAGGAGGCTGAGCGATGTCTGAGCTCGTTGTCGAGATTCGCCGAACCGGCTGGGACCTGGTCTTCGGCATCCTGCTGATCATCGCCGGGGTCATCCTCCTCGGCGACGCCGCCTTCGCGACGCACCTGTCCGTGCTGTTCGTCGGGTGGACCGTGCTGCTGGCCGGCATCGTCGGTCTGCTCGGAGCCGTGTTCCGCATCGGCAAGCCCGGCTTCTGGTCGGCCGCATTGACCGGCGGCATTCTCACGGTGCTGGGGATCGCCATGCTGCGCAACACGACGGCTGCCGCGATCGCCTTGACTCTCATCGCCGGGTCGTTGTTCCTCGTGAGCGGAATCGTCCGGCTGGCCGTTTCGTCACAAGAGCCCGACCACCGGATTCCGCTCCTGCTGGCCGGCGCCGTCTCGACGGTGCTGGGGCTGATTGTCCTGTTCAACCTCGTGGACGCCTCCTACAAGCTGCTCGGGATCCTGCTGGGCATCCAGCTGTTGATGGACGGGTTCACGATGATCATGATCGGGCGAGCACACCTGACCGCCGAGCCCGGTGAGCAGTACGCCTCGTCCGCCTCCTGACCAATCTGGGAAACCCTTGGTCCGCCGTACCTGATCTCTTATACTTGAAGCGTCAACTACTTCAGGAGCGGACATGTCTCTCCCCGATGAGCCGGCCGTCGTCCCCGGCAGCAGGATGCCCTCGTTATACCTCAGCCACGGCGCTCCCCCGCTGGCGGACGACGTCCGGTGGACTCGCGAGCTCGCCGACTGGTCGGCCGCGCTCCCCCGGCCGCGCGCGATCCTCGTTGTGTCAGCGCACTGGGAGGAGGCGCCCCTGACCATCGGTGCCACCACCACGGTCCCCCTCGTCTATGACTTCTGGGGCTTCCCGCAGCACTACTACACCGTGACCTACGCGGCGCCGGGCGCCCCCGACCTGGCGGCCCAGGTGCGCAGCCTGCTGGGCGTCCCGGGACTCGGGACGCACGATGCACCGCACCGCGGCCTCGACCACGGCGCCTACGTGCCGCTGGTGGAGATGTATCCGGCGGCCGACATACCGACGCTGCAGATCTCGATGCCGACCCTGGACCCACCGACCCTCTTCGAGATCGGCCGCCGGCTGGCACCGCTGCGCGACGAGGGTGTGCTCATCCTCGGGAGCGGGTTCACGACCCACAACCTGCAGCTCATCAATCTCCGTGGCGCGAGCGACGACCCCCCACCGGCGTGGTCCAGTGAGTTCGACGCCTGGGTGTCCGGCGCCCTCGCCTCGTCCGACATCGATGCGGTACTCGACTTCGAGCACAAAGGTCCCGGTGCCCAGGTCGCGCACCCCCGAACGGAACATTTCGCGCCGCTCTTCGTCACGCTCGGCGCGGCCCTCGGTGACGAGTCGACAGTGGCTCCACCGCTCGCTGCGGTCGAGGGCTTCTGGTACGGACTGTCCAAGCGGTCGTGGCAGTTCGCCTGAGGCGGTTGGGGTACCGTCCCCTGGTGACCGACCTACCCTCCGGTGGCAGCCCACGTCCGGTGACCCGATGGGGCGAACCCGTCATGCACGAGAAGTGCCGCGACGTGGAGTCGTTCGACGAGGAACTGCTCGCCTTGGTCGCCGACATGGTGGCGACCATGTACGCCGCCGACGGAGTGGGACTGGCCGCCAACCAGATCGGCGTCGCGCTCAAGGTGTTCGTCTTCGACTGTCCCGGCGAAGACGGCGAACCGCACCGCGGTGTGGTCTGCAACCCGGAGCTGGACGTCCCGGAGGGCAGAGAGCGGGTGCTCGACGAGGACGAGGAAGGCTGCCTGTCTCTGCCGGGCGCCTTCGCCCCACTGGCCCGGGCTGACGTCGCCACGGTCCGCGGGATCGACCACCGCGGGGAGCCGGTCCAGCACTCCGGCGCCGGGATCGTCGCCCGCTGCCTCCAGCACGAGTTCGACCATCTGCAGGGTGTGGTGTTCGGCGACCGGCTCCCCGACAGGGCACGCAAGAAGCTGTTCAAGGAGGCCGACCGGCAGGCCGAGAACTTCCCACCGGAGTGGCCGGCTGACAGGCCCCAGTGAGCGCCCGTCCACCATCTCCACCATCCGAGACTTCCGGCACCACCATCCGAGACTTCCGGCACCACCATCCGAGACTTCCGGCACCACCATCCGAGACTTCCGGCACCACCATCCGAGACTTCCGGTACGACGATCCGAGACTTCCGGCACCACCATCCGGGACTTCCGGCACCACCATCCGAGACTTCCGGCACCACCATCCGGGACTTCCGGCAGCGTGAGTACGGCGGGGGGGCCATGGTTGGGCGGATGGTCGGTCCCTGTCAGGCGGCCTACGTCGGCCTGAAGGTCACGGCAGCAGTGACGCTGCGGCTCCTGCGACACTCACGTCAACCCGGCGCCTCACGCTGACCGGATCGACGTATCCACGCATGTGCGTGGAAGTTGCGGTTCCCCGAGCGATCTGACCGCAATATCAACGCATATGCGTGGTTGTGTTTCGCCCGCCCAGCCGAGACGCCAGGCAGACCTCGCGGCGCGAGAGCCGCCGCGGGTCACTGCTGCCTATTGGTCAAGGCGTAGCACGCGACCGCGACCGCGGCGGCAACGTTGATCGAGTCGATGCTCGCCGCCATCGGGATCCGCACCCGGACGTCGGCCGCCGACAGCCAGCGACCGGAGAGGCCAGGCCCCTCCGACCCCACCACGATCGCCAGCCGCTGCCGTCGCAAGGTCTCGGCGGCAACCGGCAGCTCCTCAGCGTCGGCATCCGGAGTGAGGGCCACCGTGGTGAAACCGGCGTCGTGCAGCCGCGGCAGGGCGGCGTACCAGTCGGGCAGCCGGGTCCAGGGCAGCGAGAACACAGCGCCCATCGCGACCTTGACGGAACGGCGGTAGAGCGGGTCGGCACACCGGGGTGACAGGAGCGCCCCGTCGACTCCGAGCGCGGCGGCGGAGCGAAGGATCGCGCCGACGTTCGTGTGGTCGACGACGTCCTCGAGCACGACCACCCGTCGTGCGCCGGACAGCACCGCGTCGACGCGCGGCAGGGCGGGCCGGTGCAGCGAGGCCAGGGCGCCGCGATGCACGTGGAAGCCGGTGACCCGCTCGGCGAGCTCCTCGCTGACCACGAAGCACGGCGCATCTGCGGAGAGTGCGAGTACGTCGGCCAGGCCCGCCAGCCAGCGCTCGGCCATCAGGAACGAGCGCACGCGACAGCCGCTCGTGACCGCTCGGCGTACCACCTTCTCGCCTTCGGCGAGGAAGAGACCCTCGGCCGCCTCGAGATGCTGACGGAGCTGAACGTCTCGGAGCCGGACGTAGTCGGCGAGCCTCGGGTCGTCGGGATCCTCGACGTGGATGAGCTCGGCCACCCGGCCCATTATCCGGGCGAGCGCCGATCGGCGGGACGTCGCCCGCGCACGGGGGTGCCTAACGGCCGCCGGGGTTGGGGTTCGGCTTGTCCCCGTCGGAGAATCCGCCAAGATGGTGGGATGACACTTGACCGGCCGACCGCAGAAGACCCCTATGACAAGCTGCCGAAGGTGCCGGCGTTCTCCGTCGCCAGTTCCGAGGTGACCGACGGCAAGCCCCTCCCGGACAGCGCCGTCGGGTCGGGCGGCAACCGGTCGCCCGAGCTCACGTGGTCGGGCGCCCCGGAAGGAACGCAGAGCTTCGTCGTCACCTGCTACGACCCGGACGCGCCCACGCCGAGCGGCTTCTGGCACTGGGTGGCGGTCGATCTTCCCGCTGACACCACATCGCTACCGGCCGGGGCCGGCGAGTCGGACGACACGCTGCCCGGTGGAGCGTTCCATCTGCGCAACGACGTGGGCCGGGCGGCGTACGACGGCGCGGCTCCGCCCGAGGGCGACCCACCGCACCGCTACTACTTCGTCGTGCACGCCGTCGGTGCCGACACGCTCGGGGTCGACCCCGAGGCGAGTCCCGCCGTCGCCTCTTTCAACCTGGCGTTCAAGACTCTCGGCCGGGCCATCCTCGTTGGCACTCACCAGGCCTGAGTCGACAGATGCCGGAGCCCGATCTCCTCGGTGAGCCCTATACCCGGGAGACGCTGACGCTGCAGGACGACTACGAAGGTCCCGTCGTCGCCACCCTCGTGCACCGCCCCGCGGAGACCGGGCGGCGTCGCGGGGTCGTGCTCCACGTCCACGGTTTCAGCGACTACTTCTTCCAGACCGCGACGGCAGACTTCTTCACGTCGTTGGGCTTCGACTTCTACGCGGTCGACCTGCGCAAGTACGGCCGGTCCCTGCTGCCCAACCAGACCCCGAACTTCTGCCTCGACCTGGCGGAGTACTACGAGGACCTCGACGCCGCGCTCCGCACGATCCGGGACCGCACCGGGCACGACCGGGTCGTGCTCAGCGCCCACTCGACCGGCGGGCTCATCGCACCGTTGTGGACGGCCGCCCGAGCCGCCGAGGGCGACCTGGTCGCGGAGGCGCTGGTGCTCAACAGCCCGTGGCTGGACCTTCAGGGCTCGTTCTTCGTCCGGACCGCCGGCACCGAGGCGATCAACCGACTGGGACAGCGGCGCCCGTACGCCACGGTGCCCCGGACGGTATCGGGTGTCTATGCCGAGTCACTTCATCGCGACCACCACGGTGAGTGGGACTTCGACCTGACCTGGAAGCCACTGGAGAGTCTGCCGGTCAAGGCCGGCTGGCTTCGCGCGGTGCGGGCCGGGCATCGGACCGTGCACAAAGGGCTCGCCATCCCGGCACCCATCCTGGTGCTCTGCTCGCAGCGAAGCACCGTCGCCGACGTCTACACCGACGAGATGCAGACCGTCGACACCGTGCTCGACGTGAAGCAGATCGCCCGATGGTCCCACCAGCTCGGGGACGACGTCACGATCGTCCGCATCCCTGGAGCGATGCATGACGTCTTCCTGTCTCGCAAGGAGGTACGCGAGGAGGCCTTCACGCACACCGACCGCTGGCTCGACTACGCCCTCCCCTCCCCACCCCCCTAACCATCCGAGACTTTCCGCACCACCATCCGAGACTTCTGGTCGCTCCCTCCGAGAGTCTTCATCGCACGATCCGAACCCAGGAGCCGAGGATCGGGGGAGTCATGGCCACGTCTGCAGTCGGAGAAGATGTACGCCGCGCGATGGCCTGTGGCGTTCACCGCAAGACCAGCACGTGCCGCCTGACAATGAGTGACCGGATGGCGAGTAGTAGTGCCGCAGTCTTCAGAGGGATCCGGGCTCGGACCGTCATACCAGACTCTCTGATGGCCAGACTCCTGGTGGTGTCTTCCGGGCACCCCCGGTATGACGACCGCACCGGCAGGGCCCCTACAGCTCCAGCTTCAGGATCGCGATCAGACCCACTACGACGACGATGCCGCGAAGCGCGGGGGCGGGAAGCCTGCGGCCCACCGTGGCACCCAGCTGACCGCCGATGATCGAACCACCGGCGATCAGCCCAGCTGCCAGCCAAGCGATGTGGCTCACCAGGATGAAGACGACCGCGGCAACTCCGTTCACGATGCCGGCCAGCACGTTCTTCGACGCGTTGATGCGCTGCATCGTCTCGGACAACCCGAGCCCCAGGATCCCGATGAGGATGACGCCTTGCGCCGCACCGAAGTAGCCGCCGTAGACCCCCGCCGCATAGACCAACACCAGCACCACGATCGAGCCATGCGAAGGCGCATGCTCGGGTGGATGGATGTGCCGGGCGATCCACGGCTGCGCGAGCACCAGCAGGCATCCGAGGCCGATCAGGACAGGGACGATCGCCTGGAACGCCGCCGCCGGTAGCCAGAGCAGAAGTAGCGCACCCGTGACGCCCCCGAGCGCTGACGCCGTTCCGAGTCGGAGTAGCCGTGGACGTTGGCCACGGAGCTCGCGTCGGTAGCCGACGGCTCCCGAAAGTGACCCCGGAGCCAGCCCGACCGTGTTGGAGACGTTGGCCAAGACCGGCGAGTAACCCACCGCCAGCAGGGTCGGGAACGAGATGAGCGTGCCTGACCCGACGACCGTGTTGATCGTGCCAGCTCCAATTCCCGAGGCGAAGACAGCAAGAGCCTCGAGCAAGGTCATGGAGCAGGCGAACCTTGCGGTGGCTCCTGGTCTGGGGCCGAGTCGGGGCTGCCGGCGGAGGCTGGCGGCTGCACGGAAGTGGCCGTTGCCGGCTGGCTCGCGTCAGGGGCTGGCGGGGACGGCGGGGACGGTGGTGGCTCGCTGCCCGACTCGGCGGCCTCGGTCGTCGTACCGGCTCGCTCCGGGTCGAGCCGACGGCCCGGGCGGGCGGCTGCGGCGGCCTCCGCAATCGCCTCGGCCACCTCGTCGTGGGTCGTCGAGAGCGACGAGTCCATCTCGGCGGGGTCGGCGACCTCATCGGTGCCATAGTCGACCGGCACCCGCGCGGACGGGCCCTCGGCGGACGGGATGCCCTGGGAAGGGATGCCTTGGATCGAGCCGAGTGTGCTCCCGAGCCCCTCGAGGGCACGCCCGATCTCGCTGGGCACGATCCAGACCTTGTTGGCGTCACCCTCGGCGATCTTGGGGAGCATCTGGAGGTATTGGTAGGCGAGCAAAGCCTGGTCGGGTGATCCGTCGTGGATCGACTGGAAGACGGTGAGGATGGCCTGTCCCTCACCTTGTGCTCGAAGGATCCGAGACTGCCGGTCGCCTTGGGCTCGCAGAATCAGCGCCTCGCGATCACCTTCGGCGGTCAGGATGGCCGACTGCTTCTGCCCCTCGGCGGTCAGGATCTGCGACTG
Source organism: uncultured Actinomycetota bacterium (assembly GCA_963820035.1). Lineage (GTDB taxonomy): Bacteria > Actinomycetota > Actinomycetes > Propionibacteriales > Nocardioidaceae > JAWWPG01. The sequence continues at coordinate 402,847 of CAWFYK010000004.1, forward strand.
CCGCATGCCTTCGGCCGTCAGGATCGACGCCCGCTTGTTCCGGTCGGCCCGCATCTGCTGCTCCATGGCGTCCTTGATGGAGGGCGGCGGGTCGATGCCCTTGAGCTCGACGCGGTTGACCCGGATGCCCCAGCGCCCGGTCGCCTCGTCGAGCACACCGCGCAGTGTCGCGTTGATCTCGTCCCGGCTGGTCAGCGCCTGTTCCAGGTCGAGACCACCGGCGATGTTGCGCAAGGTGGTCATGGTGAGCTGTTCGATGGCCTGGATGTAGTTGGCGATCTCATAGGTCGCGGCGACCGGATCGGTGACCTGGAAATAGATCACCGTGTCGATGGAGACCACCAGGTTGTCCTCGGTGATGACGGGCTGGGGCGGAAACGAGACCACCTGCTCGCGGAGGTCGATGAGGTAGCGCACCCGGTCCACGAACGGCGTCACGACGTTGAGCCCGGCCGGCAGGGTCGCGCGGTACTTGCCGAAACGCTCCACCACACCCGCCCGCGCCTGCGGCACGATCCGAACGGCACGGAAGAGCACGAAGATGACGACGAGCACCACGACGCCGAAGATGATCAACGCAACCATTCGAGGTCCCCTCTCACGGGAGACGACGCGGAGATCTTCCGAGTCGCATAGGCACGACGCCCCTCGATGAGGGGATGGTCGCTAGAGCGGATAGACAACTGCGGTGGCTCCGTCGATCTCGGCAACGCCCACCTTGGAACCGGGCTCGATCGTCAGGCCATCGTCGACGGCTCGCGCCGACCACACCTCACCACGCAGACGGACGCGCCCGGTCATCGGGGTCACCCGCTCCAGGACCAGCCCGGACTGCCCGACGAGGGCGCGGGGACCGGTCTGCAGCGTGGGGCCGGCATGCATGCGGCGTACGACGCTCGGCCGTACCAAGGAAAGGGTCGCCACTGCCACGATGGCCGTGACCAACACTTGAACGGCGAGGTTGAAACCGAGCGCCGCCATCAGGCAGCCGGCCGCGGCGCCGATGGCCAGCATCAGCAGGGTGAAGTCGAGAGTGGCGAGCTCTGTGGCGGCCAGGGCGAGGGCGATGATCAGCCAGGTTTGCCAGCCGTGTTCGCCCAACCAGTCCATACGTTCGAGATTACGCTATCGCGTCAGTGTCTCCCTGCTCGTGAGCGGCGGCGCGCGGCGTACCTCCCGTCCTGCTGCGAAAGCTGCAGAGGGAGGGCGAACGTGTGGGAGAGCGCCTCCTCGGTCAACGTCGACTCGAGGGGGCCGGCGGCCACGACTGACCCCTTGCGGAGCAGGAGTGCGTGGGTGAAGCCGGGCGGGATCTCCTCCACGTGGTGGCTCACCAGGACGGTGGCCGGCGCCGTGTCGTCGTAGGCCAGCAGGGACAACGTGCTCACGAGGTCCTCGCGGCCTCCGAGGTCGAGCCCGGCCGCCGGCTCGTCAAGGAGCAGCAGCTCGGGGTCGGTCATCAGGGCGCGCGCGATCTGTACCCGCTTGCGCTCCCCTTCACTCAGCGTGCCGAACGTCCGGTCCTCGAGGTGCTTGACCCCGAGCTCACGCAGCAGGTCGGTCGCACGCTGCTGGTCGAGCCGGTCGTAATCCTCTTTCCAGCGCCCGACGACGGCGTAAGAGGCGGACATCACCACATCGGTGACCCGCTCGCCACTCGGCACCCGCTCGCCTAGCGCCGCACTGGTGAGGCCGATGCGGGGACGCAGGTCGAACACGTCGACGGTGCCGACCACTTCGCCGAGGAGGCCGACGACGCCCTCCGTCGGGTAGAGATGGGTGCTGACGATCTGCAGCAGTGTGGTCTTGCCCGCGCCGTTGGGCCCAAGGACGACCCACCGCTCGTCCTCCTCGACCTGCCAGTCGATGTCACTCAGCAACCGGTTTCCGCCGCGTACGACGGTCACGCCGGCGAGCTCGATCACCGCACTCATCTGGCTCCTCTACCGTCACGATGGGTCGCCCTAAACCTATTGCACGTCCCTCCTCGGCCGAGCCGTCAGGTTCTTCCCGCCGAACCGTCACCTTCTTACCGCCGAGCCGTCACCTTCTTACCGCCGAACCGTCACCTTCTTACCGCCGAACCGTCACCTTCTTACCGCCGAACCGTCAAGAAGTTCCCAGTACGACGCCCCGCGAGTGAGCGTCATATCGTTGGCGAGGAACCAATTGACGGCTCGACCGCAACAACCTGACGGCTCGACCGCAACAACCTGACGGCTCGACCGCAACAACCTGACGGCTCGACCGCAACAACCTGACGGCTCGACCCCCGGGAGGGGGACGAAACGGCCGCACTCCTCGTGCTCACCCGCCGGCGGACTCGGACACCACTCTGGCCGAAACCACGGTGATGCACCCCATTAGGCTCGGGACGTGTTCACGCTCCCGGCATCAGCTCGGGTCGCCTGCTGGATCAACGCCTGGCTCGCGGCGCGGGTGAGCGCGGACTCCGTCATCTCCGGGCTGGCCGGCCACGGCCTCGGCACCGAGTTCATCGGGCCGACCCCCGGATCCCGGCTGTCCCCGGCACTCTTCCTCGGCGAGCTCAGGGCGTGGGAGGTACGACGGGCCAGCGCGGCCCTCCCGGTGCCCGGCGACCCGCTCGGCCTCGGCGGGCCGGCCGGCTTCAACGCCGACGTGATCGACGCTCAGGAAGGCGTCGTGCTGCACGGCGCGGACCTTGGCCTGGTGCCGGTCCGAGCGGGCAGTGTGCTCAGCTGGCGCGTCGAGGTTGCGACTCCGCCGACGTATCTGCCCGATGTCGCCGAGGCCGACCGGACGCTGCGGCTCGCGATGACCGAGGCTGCCGACGAGCTCGCCAACCTCGATGTGGCCTCGTGGCGACCGGAGGTCGCGGACGAGCTGATGAACCTGAGGCGCCCTCCCACCTTCGAGGAGGGCGCGCCGTTCGCCTCGTCGCGATCGGCGCGCGTGGTCCACGAGGCGTTGCGTGCGGGCAGCATCGTCGCGCTCGCGCGGGTGGACGACGGCGGCGCCGTCTCCGTGTCGGAGGCCGCGCAGCGGGCAGCAGCGCTCCAGCCGCTCGACCGGGCAGCCCGCGCCGCCGTCGTGGCTGCGGCTTCGTCGATCGACGGCAGGTAGCCTGATCTCGCCATGGCGACGACCGCGACCATCCTGCTCACTGCCACCGGACCGGACCGTCCTGGCCTGACGACAGCGGTGTTCGCCACGCTGGCCGACTACGCGGTGGAGGTCCTCGACGTCGAGCAGAGCGTGCTCCGGGGCAGCCTGGTGCTGAGCATCCTGGTGACCGCGCCGACCAACCACCAGGCGCTGGTCAAGAGCATTCGCGAGACCAGTGACAGCCTGGGCATGCACGTCGAGGTCGAAACCGGCACCGGTGACAATGAGCACCGCCGAGTTGGCCGGGCCCACGTGACGTTACTCGGCCACCACCTGTCCGCTCGGGCGGTCGCGGCGGTGACGGGCCGGATCGCCGACACCGGCGCCAACATCGACCGGATCGTCCGGATGGCCCGCTACCCCGTCACGGCATTCGAGCTGGACGTCTCGGGCACCGACGTCGCCCGACTTCGCGAGCTGCTCGCCCGGGAGGCGTCTCGCCAACGCGTCGATGTCGCCGTCCAGGCCGTCGGCCTGCTGCGGCACGGACGCCGGCTGATCGTGATGGACGTCGACTCGACGCTCGTCCAGGGTGAGGCGATCGACCTGCTGGCCGCCGAGGCAGGCGTCGGTGCCGAGGTCACCGCGCTCACGGAGCGGGCCATGCACGGCACTCTCGACTTCGCAGAGGCGCTCCGCAAGCGGGTGTCCCTGCTCGCCGGTCTCGACGAGGGTGCCTTGGCCCGCACGTACGACGCTCTGCCGCTGGCCCCCGGTGCCCGCACCCTGGTTCGGACGCTCACCCGGCTCGGCTACGGCTTCGCTCTGGTGAGCGGTGGCTTCGGCGCGGTCACCAGACGGATCGCCGCCGACCTCGGGATCACCGATACGGCCAGCAACGAGCTCGAGATCGTCGACGGGCGGATCACCGGAAACCTCGTTGGCCCGCTCATCGACGCCCACGGCAAGGCGGTGGCCTTGCGCCGCTTCGCCGCCGCGCAGAACCTGGCACCCGAACGAACGGTGGCGATCGGTGATGGCGCCAACGACGTCGAGATGCTGGCCGCCGCGGGGCTCGGGATCGCGTTCAACGCGAAGCCGACCGTGCGCGAGCGAGCGGACGCCGCCGTGACCGTGCCTTACCTCGACGCCATCATGTACTTCCTCGGCATCAGCCGGGAGGACGTGGAGGCCGAGGACAGAAGCGCGGGGATCGAGACCCCCCGCCCGGCGGTCTGAGCGAGCCCTGACCGCCCCGCGGTCTGAGCGACGTCTCGCGCCGGCCGCGGGCGCGCAGCGACCGCTCCGGCGAGTCTCTCCGGGACGCCGACCCGTCGGGTACGCCGGCAGATCACCCGCGCGGCACGTGCCAGTGCACCAGCTCAGCACTGCCGGTCGACACCCCGGCCCAGTCGCCCGGCATCTGCAGGACGGCGATCCCGGCCGTGGGGAGGTGCTGTCCCCGCGCCTCAGCCGGCTCACGCTGGAGCCGGTACGCCAGCTCCGCCATGGTGGGGTTGTGCCCCACGATGGCGATCTTCTGCGGGTCGTCCTCGACCGTGGCGACGACGTCGAGGGCGTCGGTGGACGAGGCGCCGTAGAGCTCGTCCACCACGACGACCGGGGGCACCCTGGACAGCTCACCCGCGACGATCTCGGCCGTGGCCCGAGCCCGTGCGGCAGGGGAGGTCAGCACGACGTCTGGCTCGAGGTCGTGGTCGCGCAGCCATCTGCCGGCGCTCTGCGCATCGTTGCGGCCGCGAGACGTCAGCTTCCGGGCGCGGTCGCTGCTCGCGTCCTGCTCGGTCTTTGCGTGGCGGAGCACGATCAACTGTCGGTAGCCTGATTCGACCATGCCTCAGTCTTGCCCATCATCATGGAGCCGGAAACCTGAGGTCGTGGGGCGACCCGTAGGGTGCCCGGATGCGTGACCCCTCCCCCCGCGTCGGCCCGCTCTATGTCATCGGCGGCGCCGAGGACAAGCTCAAGAGGCGCACGGTGCTGACCCATTTCGTGGCGGCGTGCGGTGGTACGACGGGCCGCATCGCGGTCATCCCGACCGCCTCGGGGCTGGGGGCGGAGATCGTGGACGTCTACTCCGCCCTGTTCACCCGGTTGGGCGCCGCCGAGGTGTTCGCGCTGCGCCCGGAGACCCGCGAGGAGGCCGGCGACCCGGCCCTCGCCGAGCGGCTGGCGGACGCCACCGGCATCTTCATGACCGGCGGTAACCAGCTCAAGCTCTCGGCGATCGTCAACGGCACCCGCTTCGGCCAGGCGATCAGGGACGCCCACGACCGCGGTGTGACGGTCGGCGGGACGTCGGCCGGGGCCAGCTTCCAGTCCTCCCACATGGTCGCCTTCGGCAGCGGTGGGTCCACGCCGAAGCAGCGGATGACGCAGATCGCCGCCGGGCTCGGGCTCGTCGAGGGCTGCGTCATCGACCAGCACTTCGCCCAGCGGAACCGCTACGGGCGGCTGCTGATGGCCGTCGCGCAGTCGCCCAACCTGCTCGGCATCGGTGTCGACGAGGACACCGCGGCCGTCATCACCGAGGGCCGGGTGCTCGACGTGATCGGCCGCGGCGCGGTCACCATCGTCGACGGCGCCGACATGACGTCCAACGCCCATCAAGCGACCCACACCCGGCCGTTGCTGGTCTCCGGGGCCCGGTTGCACGTGCTGCCGGAGGGTGCGAGGTTCGACCTCGTGACCCGCTCACTCCTCGACGCGCCGGTCGAGATGGACCCGGTCGAGGCCGCCGAGCTCAAGCTTGCCGAGGACGACCTGCGCCGGATGGCGGGCACCATCGCCGCCGAAGGGGTCTCGCCGACGTACCTGCGCAGGAAACGGGCTCGCACCAGGCCCGGCACAGCGAAGGAGCCCGCCCCGGAGCACGGCGGCCACCACCGAGAGGACGGCACAGGATGATCGAGACCGGGGACCGGACGACCACTGACCCCAGCGCAGACCGGCCCCGTCCGGAGCTCGCGATCATCGAGACCCGTGTCTATCGCGGCGCAAACATCTGGTCCTACGAGAAGGCGATCCACCTGGTCGTCGACCTCGGCTGCCTTGAAGAGTGGCCGACGGACCGGCTGCCCGGGTTCACGGAGCGACTGCTCGAGCTGTTGCCGGGCCTGCGCAACCACTCGTGCTCGCGCGGCCGCAAGGGTGGCTTCGTCGAGCGGCTCACCGAGGGGACCTGGCTCGGTCACGTCAGTGAGCACGTCGCCCTGCAACTTCAGCAGGAGGTGGGCCATGACCTCCGGCGCGGCAAGACCCGGCAGGTGCCCGGCGAGCACTCCCGCTACAACGTGATCTTCGGATACGTCGACGAGACCGTCGGCATCGCCGCCGGCCGGCTTGCGGTGCGGCTCATCAACCACCTCGTGGAGCCCGACCCGGACTTCGACTTCGAGCAGGAGCTCGAGTCGTTCATCGTCGGGGCGGAGCGCACGGCGTTCGGCCCGTCCACGCAGGCGATCATCGACGAGGCGGAGTCTCGCGACATCCCCTGGATCCGGCTCAACCGGCATTCGCTGGTGCAGCTCGGCCAGGGCGTCCACCAGCGCCGGATCCGGGCGACGATGACGTCGAACACGTCGTCCATCGCGGTCGACGTCGCGAGCGACAAAGACCTGACCGGCAGGCTGCTGAGCGCCGCAGGCCTGCCGGTCCCACGCGCCGAGTCGGTCCGCACCGCGGAGCACGCCGTCGCCGTAGCAGAGCGGATCGGCTATCCCGTCGTCTGCAAGCCACTGGACGGCAACCACGGGCGAGGCGTCTGCCTCGACCTGCAGGACGCCGACGAGGTTCGCGCCGCCTTCGCGGTCGCCGAGGAGCAGTCGAGGCGTGGCTGGGTGATCGTCGAGACGTTCGTGACCGGGAAGGACTATCGCTGCCTGGTCATCGACGGCAAGATCGCCGCGATCGCCGAGCGGGTCCCGGCACATGTGATCGGCGACGGCATCCACAGCGTCGCCGAGCTCGTCGAGGAGACCAACGCCGACCCCCGGCGCGGCGTCGGCCACGAGAAGGTGCTGACCCGGATCAAGGTGGACGATGCGGCCATCGCGCTGGTCGCCGAGCAGGGCTTCGCGATGTCCGACGTACCGCCCGACGAGACGATGGTCAAGCTCACCTTGACGGGCAACATGTCGACCGGCGGCATCTCGATCGACCGCACGTTCGAGGCGCACCCGGAGAACATCGAGATCGCCGAGGAGGCCGCCCAGGTCATCGGCCTCGACATCGCTGGCATCGACTTCATCTGTCCCGACATCACCGAGCCGGTCCGCGAGACCGGAGGCGCCATCTGCGAGGTGAACGCTGCTCCCGGCTTCCGGATGCACACCCACCCGACGATCGGCGACCCGCAGTTCATCTCCAAGTCGGTCGTCGACATGATGTTCCCCCCGGGTGCCGCGAGCCGGATCCCGATCGTCGCCGTGTCGGGCACCAACGGCAAGACGACCACCTCACGCATGATCGCCCACATCTTCAAGGGGATGGGCCGCAAGGTCGGCATGACGTCGACCGACGGGGTCGTGATCGACGAGCGGCTGGTGATCCGGGCCGACGCGTCCGGCCCCAAGTCCGCTCGCATGGTGTTGCAGAACCCCCGTGTCGACTTCGCGGTGTTCGAAGTGGCCCGCGGAGGGATCCTCCGCGAGGGTCTTGGCTACGAGCGCAACGACGTCGCCGTCGTCCTCAACGTCCAGGCCGACCATCTGGGGCTCCGCGGGGTCGACACCATCGAACAGCTCGCCGACGTGAAGGCGGTGCCCGTCGAGGCCGTCCCTCGTGACGGCCACGCCGTGCTCAACGCCGACGACCCGCTGGTGCGGGCGATGCGGCGTCGGTGCTCAGGAGAGGTCGTCTGGTTCAGCATGCAGCCGGCCGGGTCGGAGGTGCGCGACTTCATCGACATCCACTGTCGCCGCGGTGGCAAGGCGATCGTCCTCGAGTCGAGCGATAAGGGCGAGATGATCGTCGTACGCCACGGCAACCGTCAGATGCAGCTCGCCTGGACGCACCTGCTGCCGGCGACCTTCGGCGGCCGCGCCGTGATGAACGTGCAGAACTCGCTGGCGGCGGCGGCTGCCGCGTTCGCAGCCGGTGCTCCGCTGCACGACATCAGGCAGGGGCTGCGCACGTTCTCGACGAACTACTACCTGTCCCCCGGCCGGCTCAACCTCATCGAGGTCGAGGGCGTCAACGTCGTCATCGACTACTGCCACAACGCCCCGGGGATGCGGATGCTCGGCGACTTCGTCGACCGCCTCGGCGACAGCCTGCTCGCGTCGAGCGAGCTCGGCAAACCCTCCCGGATCGGGGTGATCGCTACCGCGGGCGACCGGCGCGTGTCCGACATGGCCGAGCTCGGCATCATCGCGGCCGACCACTTCGACGTGATCGTGGTGCGCGAGGACGTCGCCCTCCGCGGCCGCTCGGCAGGCGAGACCGCGGGGCACGTGGCCGACGGGGTGCGGGAGCGGATCTCCGAGGGGGCCCGCTGCAAGCAGGTGGAGCTCGTGCTCGACGAGATCGGGGCCGTGCGGCACGCCATGTCGCGGGCCAACAAGGGTGACCTGGTGATCCTCTGCGTCGACAAGCACGCCGCCGTACTCGCGGAGCTCGAGTCCTGGTCGAAACAGGCCCAGGCGGGCGCCTCGGTCGCGGACGGCGAACCGGTGGGCGATCCGGACCTCTCCGGCTCGACGCCGGCCACCGTCTAGGAGGCTCCGCCACCGGCGCCGCACGCTCCGGGAGAAGGCGCCGACCGGTGCGGGAGGTCGACCGCCAGATGGCTCAGGCGCCGGGGTCGGGACCGTCGAGCACGTTCGCCGCGATCCGGTCGCCGATGCCCGACCGCACCGACGCACCAGCAGAGCTCTCCGGCTTGCGCCTCGCCTGGTCCTGGAAACAGCTCACGAACTCCGTGGTCAACCCCAGCCGCGGGTACGACGAGACGACCTCCCGACGTAGCTCGGACGGCCACCACCCGGGGTTGCGTCCCGAGATGTCCAGACCGGTGGCGATCCCGAGCAGGTGACCCTCGGGGTCGGCGGCGACGTCGACGTGGTCCCACATGTGCCGGATGATGACCTCCGACGAGCGGACGCGCCGGTCGACGGGCCAACCGGCACCGGCCCCGAAGACCCAGGCGACGTTGCCTCCTGCCATCTCGAACGCATCGGCGTGGTTGTCGAACCGCGCGGCCAGCCCGATGTCGTGCAGCATGGCGGAGACGTAGAGCAGCTCGGCGTCGTACCCGACGTGGTGTGCCGTCCCATAGGACGCCGCCCACAGGTAGGAGCGCATGCAGTGGTTGACGAGGGCGGTGGACGAGTACTCCGTGACGACCTCCAGGGCCGCCTGAGAAGCCGGGGTCTGCGGCCCGGGGATCTCGGCGAGCTTCATGTCATGACCTCCGTGGCATCGTCTCGAGCCAACAACACCTTGTCGCGCAAGACGTCCGGAGGGTCCACGGTCGCTCCGTGTTCGCGCAGCCACTCGTCGACGACCTCTCGGTCCTGGTGACACATCACTCCGACCACATCGCCACGGCCGGCGCGTTCGACGAGGGCACGCAGACCCTCCAACTCCGACCCGTAGACCGGGACCTCGGTCACGCCGACCTCCTCCGCTCCCGCGAGATAGAGCGCAGTGAGGTCGTCCTCGTCGCGGCCGCGAAGGTAGTGCCGCTTGTGGATCACCACCATGACGTCGCTTCCGCGGGCACCGATAGCGCCGAGCCCGCGCACCAGGTCATCGGTGCGGTCGCCCGCCGTGCCGAGCGCAAGGAGGGTCCGAGAACCCGGTCTGCACAGCCCGTGCATGATCTCGAGCAGCGCCTCCAGACCCGCCTCGTTGTGGGCCAGGTCCAGGACGACTGTCACGTCGTCGAGCGAGTAGATGTTCATCCGCCCCGGGTTGAGCTCCGGCCCTGGGGCGAAGGACCTCAGCCCGGAGACGACCGCGTCCCGCGGCAGCCCGACCGCCAAGGCCGCGCTCGTCGCTGCCAGCGCGTTCTCCACGTTGACATGGCTCAGACCCGAGAGCGTCATCGGTACGTCGACCGTCTCCACCAGCGGGTCGGGGTCCGCTCCGGGCCGGAGCACGCAGATCCAGCCGTCGATGACCGTCGTCGCCCGACCACCTGCGCCCAGCACCTCACGAACGGCCGGCGAGTCCGGATCGCGGGAGAACACCCAGGGGCGGGCCGAGATGACCGAGCGCATGGCGATCACCCGCGGGTCGTCTCCGTTGAGCACTGCCCAGCCGTCCGCCTTCGTGATGTGCGGGACGACGGCCTTCACCTCGGCGAGCTGGTCGACGGTGTCGATCCCCTGCAGGCCGAGGTGGTCGGCGGTGACGTTGGTGACCACCGAGACGTCGTTGTGGGTGACCCCGATGCCGCGCAGCAGGATCCCGCCGCGCGCGGTCTCGGTGACCGCGAGCTGCACCCCCGGCTGGGCGAGCACTCGCCCGGCACCGCTCGGCCCTGAGTAGTCGCCCGCCTCGACAAGCTCGCCGTCGGCGTAGATCCCGTCCGTGGACGACCACCCGACGTGCCTGCCGGCGGCCCGAGCGATTTGGCCGATCATCCGCGACGTGGTGGTCTTCCCGTTGGTTCCGGTGACCGCGACGACAGGTATCGCGGGCCGCACCGTCGTGGGTCGGGGGCCGGCCTCCGAGTCACGCACTCCGAGTGCCGCGATGCTGATGACCTCGTCGACGTCCGCGGCAGCGAGCCCATCGAGCACGTCCGCGACGGCCCGGCCAAGAGCCTCGGCCCTCGTCCGGTGGCGCCACGGGTAGGCGACGACGAGCCGATCGGGATCGCTCGTCGGCCGAACCCGGACCGCGAGCCGGTGGGTGCCTGCCTCCGCGGCGATCTGGCGGACCAGCCGCGCGAGCGCCCGCGCGGCGAAACGTTGGCGGAACCCCGTTCCCGACCCGCCCGGACGCGCGTTGGGCAGCCCGATGCGCCGGGCCAGCCGCCCGGCGACGTCCTCGCTCACCTCGGTCAGGGCAGTCACGTCGAGCGTGACCTTCACCGCGGCTTTCGAGAAGTAGAGGTTCGGACCCTCGAGCACTCGAAGCTCAAGCAGGGATGAGGTCACGGCGACACGCTACCGCTCTGACACACGTCCTGCGGCCTCGCGAAGGAGCTGTCCGGCGCCAGCCAGCTCGGCCACCACGTCGGCCACCGACGGCCGGTTTCCGTCCAGCAGTCCGACGCCCTGGCCGGCGTACACGGGCATCGTCGAGAAGTCGCGCGCCTCGGGCGCGCGGCGGAAGGTGCCCACGGCCTCCGAGTCGCCGGGCAGCTCGTCCTCGCGGCCGTCCCAGGTGTCGAAGAAGGCGTTGCGGATGGCTCGGCCGCCGGTGTCACTCGGCCAGCCCACCGCCGAGGCCACGTCGAAGACGTGCCCGTAGGCCGTCGAGGTCTCGTCGGCGTCCGCGAGAACCGCCACGCTGTCGTCGGGGGTCATGGCCTCGCGGCAGGTCAGAAATGCTGTGCCCACCCACGCGCCCGAGGCGCCCGCGGCCAACACGGCCGCGAGCCCTCGCGCAGTGCCGATACCTCCGCCGGCGATGACCGGCACCCGAACTCGCGGGAGCACGGCCTCGAGCAGCGGAAGAGTGCCCACCAGGTCGTATCCGTGGCCACCGCCTTCACGACCGCGGCACACGACGAAGTCGACTCCGGCATCCTCCGCACGGAGCGCCTGCTCGACGGTCCCCACCTGCGAGACGACGGCGATGCCGGCCTCACGCAGCACCTCGACGTACGACGGGAAGTCGCCGAAGCTGACCGACACCAGGGCCGGCCGGGCGTCGAGCACGGCCTCGAGCTGGTCCGGGTGCTGGGGAAGAGCCCACGCCATCACTCCTACGCCATAAGGGAGTCCACCCTCTGCGACGATCGCGAGCTGCTGCCTCACGGCGTCGCCGCTCGCTGTGCCGCCAACACCGACGGATCCCAGTACGCCGGCCCGGCTCGCCGCGAGCGCGAACCGTCCGTCGGCCACCCCGGCCATCGGCGCCGCCACCACGGGAAGGTCGATTCCGAGGCGCGCTGTCAGCGCCGTGTCGATCAGCGCCATAGCTCAGGCACCCATCGCGTGGTAGCCGCCGTCGACGTGGACGATCTCTCCCGTGGTCTTGGGGAAGAAGTCGCTCAACAAGGCGACGGCACCCCGAGCGGTCGGTTCCAGGTCCGTCTGGTCCCAGCCGATCGGTGCCCGCTTGGTCCACTCCTCCTCGAAGAGCTCGAAGCCGGGGATGGCCTTAGCAGCCAGCGTCTTGAGTGGACCGGCGCTGACCAGGTTGCACCGGATCCCGCGGGCGCCGAGGTCACGGGCGAGATATCGGTTGCACGACTCCAGCGCCCCTTTCGCGACGCCCATCCAGTCGTAGCCGGGCCAGGCCACCGACGCGTCGAACGTCATCCCGACGATGCTGCCGCCTTCGCTCATCAAGGGCAGACACGCGACAGCGAGGGACTGCAGCGAGTACGCCGACACCTGCACGGCCTGCGCCACGTCGGGCCACGGACCTTCGAGGAACTTTCCGCCCAGGATGGTCTCCGGGTTTCCGAAGGCGATCGCGTGCACCACGCCGTCGAGATGGTCGACGTGCTCACGGACCTGGTCGGCGAGCCCCGCGAGCTGCTCGTCGTTGCTCACGTCGACGTCGAGCACCGGCGGCTCGACCGGGAGCCGCCTCGCGATCCGGCGGGTGATCGAGAGCGCCCGGCCGAAGTTCGAGATCAGCACCGTCGCGCCCTGTTCCTGCGCGACCTTCGCGGTGGCGAAGCCGATCGACGTGTCGATCGTGACCCCGGCCACCAGGATGTTCTTCCCGTCGAGAATGCCCATCGCTGTCGTCCTTCGCTGCTCGGTGATGCTGCTCGGTCGCTGCTGGTGGTCAGTCCTGCTGGTGGTCGTCCTGCTGGTGGTCGCTCGCCCGTCCCTGTTCTCTGGGCTCGTCAGTGACCCATGCCGAGACCGCCGTCGACCGGGATCACCGCGCCGGTGATGTAGGCCGCCTCGTCGGAGGCCACCCAGCGCACCACGCCGGCGATCTCCTCGCTCGTCGTGTAGCGGCCCAGCGGGATCGACTTGAGGTACTCCGCTCGCTTCTCCTCCGGCAGAGCGGCGGTCATGTCGGTTTCCACGAACCCGGGCGCCACCACATTGGTCGTGATCGAGCGGCTGCCCAGCTCGCGGGCCATCGAGCGGGCCATCCCGACGAGGCCGGCCTTGCTTGCGGCGTAGTTCACCTGGCCCGCCGAGCCGAGCATCCCGACCACCGAGGAGACCAGGATGATGCGGCCGCGGCGGAGCCGAAGCATCCCCTTGGCAGCCCGCTTGGCGACCCGGAACGACCCGGTCAGGTTGGTGTCGAGGACGGCGCTCCAGTCGTCGTCCGACATCCGCAGCAGGAGGTTGTCGCGAGTGATCCCGGCGTTCGCCACCAGAACCTCCACGCGCCCCTGCTTGGCCTCGACCTCGGCGAACGCATCCTCCACCTGAGGCCCGTCCGTCACGTCGCAGTGCACGCCGAGGAAGCCCTCCGGTGGCTGGCCGGACCTATAGGTCACCGCCACCGTGTCGCCGCCGTCGAGGAAGGCTTGGGCGATCGCGCGCCCGATGCCGCGGTTGCCTCCGGTGACCAACACGGACCTGCTCACTGGTGACTCCTCTGCACGGTGGTGTGGCGCCTGACGCTACCGGCTCGCCTGACCCGGCGAAACTTCAGGCCTCGACGTCTCACGCCACCATCCCCGGCGTACGGTGGGGGTGAGAGGACTGACATGACCCAGCAGCACGACGTACCCGTGAGCATCACTTCGGCTCGGTCGAGCCGGAGCGCGGACATCAAGAGACGTGAGGTCAAGTATCTCGTCTCCATGGGGATCCGCACCGTGTGCTTCGTGCTTGCGATCATCGTCTCCGGGCCGTTCCGGTGGGTGCTCGTCGGTGGCGCCGTCTTCCTGCCGTACTTCGCGGTCGTGCTCGCGAACGCCACGGACCGCCGCGGCTCTGTGGGGCCGGCGCAGTTCCCCGCCCAGGATCTCCCGCAGATCTCAGCGCCGCCGACCACGCCCGTCGGCAGCGAGATTGCGACGCCTCGACCCGGCCCGCCCTCTGGACCATCCGCTGCCGACGTGCCAGACTAGGCACCGGTTTTCCGTTTCCCCCGTAGGAAAGCCCACGCGATGCCGGGCAGCTTCCCCCCGTGGCTGCCTGGCATTGCACTTCTTCCGGGCAGATTCGCGGTGTTCCGGGCCTGATCTCGCTGCTTTGTGCTCGTCCCGGACCTGACGCACGAGTCGCTCGGACCTGGCCGACCGCCCGGCATCCGGCCGGTTCCCACGACGGTTGGAGGAGATGTGGACGACGAGCCGCCGCGCTGCTCTGCCCGCGGTTGCACCCAGATCGCCACGTTCGCGTTGCGATGGAACAACCCGAAGATCCACCCACCGGAGCGGCGCAAGACCTGGGTCGCCTGCGACGACCATCGCAGCTCGCTGACCGACTTCCTCGCGGCTCGCGGGTTCCTCCGCGAGGTCGAGCCGTTCAGTGCGGACGGCTCGCCGCCCGACGCCGGGCCACCGTCGGGCTGACACTCCGCGCGGCTGTCATCAGCCGCGCCGCGAATCAGCCGCCGATCGCACTCATCGGGCGCGCCGGCTGCAGGAAAGACTCATCGTCGATGCCGTGACCGGGCCGTTTCGTCCACATCGCGGCCCGCCAGCGGTCCGCCAAGTCGTCGTCCGAGGCACCGGCCCGCATGGCGGTGCGCAGGTCGGACTCCTCACGCGCGAAGAGACAGTTGCGCACCTGGCCGTCGGCGGTGAGCCGCACTCGGTCGCAGTCACCGCAGAACGGGCGGGTCACCGAGGCGATGATCCCCACGGTGGCCGGCCCCCCGTCGACCTCGAACAGCTCGGCCGGCGCGCTCCCACGGTGGCCGGGGTCGGGAGTCAGCACGAACTCCTTCTCGAGCGCGGTCTGGATCTCGTCGGCGGTGATCATCGCGGCGCGGCTCCAGCCATGTTGGGCGTCGAGCGGCATCTGCTCGATGAACCTCAGGTCGTAGCCGCGCTCGAGGCACCATCCCAGCAGCTCAGCCGCCTGGTCGTCGTTGTGGCCGCGCAGCAGCACGGCGTTGATCTTGACCGGGGTCAACCCCGCCTCCGCCGCCGCCGCGAGCCCACGCACCACGTCGTCGAAGCGGTTGCGGCGGGTGATCGCTGCGAACGTGTCGGCGCGAGCGGTGTCCAGGCTGACGTTGACCCGGTCGAGACCCGCGGCCGCGAGCCCCGCTGCGGTGCGCTCGAGGCCGATCCCGTTCGTCGTCACAGCCATCCGCGGTCGGGGCCGGAGCAGCGCCGTACGACGGACGATGTCGACGAGACCGCGGCGGATCAACGGCTCACCGCCGGTGAAGCGGATCTGAGTGACGCCGAGGCGTGTGACCGCCACCTCGATGAGCCGGACGACCTCGTCGTCGGTGAGCACCTCGTCGCCGGGAAGCCAGTCGAGCCCTTCGGCCGGCATGCAGTAGGAGCACCGCAGGTTGCACCGGTCTGTCAGTGAGACACGCAGGTCCGTCGCGACCCGACCGTAGGTGTCGAGCAGCGAGGTTCGCGACGCCGGGTGCTGGCTCATCCGACCACCTTACGGTGCCGACGCCCCGACTCCCAGTCTCAGACTCGCGCGGGCTACTGTCGAGGTGCTGTGGTGCGTTTCCTTCTCACGCCCCGATGGATGGGCCTGCTCGCTGTCGTTGTGGTGCTCGGCTTCACGTGTGTGCGGCTGAGCGATTGGCAGTTCCACCGCTACTACGAGCGCAAGGACTCGAACACGCTCGTCCGCGACAACCTCGCCGCCCCCCCTGTCCGCCTTGGCTCGCTGCTCACGTCGACGTCCGAGCCCTCGAGCGACCACGAGTGGCGCTCCGTCACGGCCACCGGGCACTATGACGCGGCCCACCAGCTGGCGGTGCTCTACCGCACCAAGAACGGCGCACCCGGGATCGACGTGGTCACGCCCTTCGTGACGGACGCGGGGACCGCTGTCCTCGTCGACCGAGGCTGGCTGCCGAGTCCGGCCAACGGCAACCTCAGGCAGGCGCTCCCCGCTCCGGCGAGCGGCCCGGTCACCATGACCGGATGGGTCCGCGTCGACTCCGACGCCGGCTCCGACCAGGTCACGCCCTCCCAGGGGTCCGTCCGCGCGATCTCCGCGGGGGCGCTGCGACCGGTGTTGCCCTACCCGGTGTACGACGGCTTCGTCGAGCTCACGCACGAGACCCCTGGCTCACCGCAACCACCGGAGAAGGCCGATAAACCGGACCTCAGTGGCGGGCCGAGCTTCTTCTACGGCTTCCAGTGGCTGTTCTTCGCGCTGCTCTTCTTCGGCTTCTGGTGCTACTTCGCCTGGGCGGAGTATCAGGAGAAGGTGAAGGGCAAGGACACCGGTCGCGGGACGCGGCCGCCTCGCAAGCCCTGGCGCCCGGGTGCCGACAAGGAGGACGACATCACGGCCGACCCGTTCGTCACAACCCCCGAGTGATCCCTCCGTCGACGGGCAGCATCGCCCCGGTGATGTAGGCCGCCGCCGGTGACAGCAGGAACGCCGCTGCCGCCGCGAACTCGTCCGGCCGACCGTAGCGCCGGAGCGGGATCGAGCTGAGGTGGCCGCGTCGGGTCTCCGCTGGGTCGTCGGATGCTTCGTCCAGCTCCTGGACACGTTCGGTCTCGACCCGGCCGGGGAGCAGCCCGTTGACCCGGATGCCGCGCGGTCCGAGCTCGTCCGCCAGTGTCTTGGCCGCCATCGCCAGCCCGGGCCGGAGGGCGTTCGAGATACCTAAGTTGGCGATCGGCTGCTTGACCGACGTCGAGAGCACGAACGCGATCGAGCCCCCGGACTCGAGCTCCGCCGCCACGGTCGTGGCCAGCCGCAGTCCGCCCAGGAAGATCGCGTCGATCTGGCGCCGCCACTCCTCGTCGGTCGTCGAACTGATCGGACCGGGAGGCGGACCTCCGACGCTGATGAGCGCGCCGTCGAGACGTCCGAAACGCTCCTGGGCGACCTGGACCAGCGTCGCGGCGGCGTTCGCGTCGGCGTTGTCGCTGGCCATACCCGTGGCCTGGTCCGGCCCAAGGGCCGCCACGGTGGCGTCGACATGCTGCTGCCCGCGTGACGAGACGACCACCTTTGCGCCCTCTGCCACCAGCGCCTCGGCCGTGGCGCGCCCTAGTCCTCGACTTCCGCCGGTGATGATGAAGACACGGTCGCGCAACCCAAGATCCATCCCGCCATTCTGCCGAACCGTCACCTTCTTCCCGCCGAACCGTCACCTTCTTCCCGCCGAACCGTCACCTTCTTCCCGCCGAACCGTCACCTTCTTACCTAGCGGCACTGACCAGTGGGCCCCGGCGTCCCCCCATCGGGACGCCGTGGCACCGTGCCGCGCCGAGCCGTACTCCGCAAGCCTGGGACGTCTGCCCATTCGAGCGGTATGACGCCCCGTCGCGTGGACGTCATACCGGAACAACCTGACGGCTCGACCGCAACAACCTGACGGCTCGACCGCAACAACCTGACGGCTCGGCCGCAAGAACCTGACGGCTCGGCCGGAAGAACCTGACGGCTCGGCCGGAAGAACCTGACGGCTCGGCCGCAAGAACCTGACGGCTCGACCTCAGGCGGTGGCAGGAGACCTCGAAGCGCTGTCGTCACTGAACTGGGTGCGGTAAAGGTCGGCATACATGCCGCCTGCGGCGAGCAGCTCGACATGGGTGCCGCGCTCCCTGATGCGTCCGCCGTCGACGACGAGGATCAGGTCGGCGTTGCGCACGGTCGACAGCCGGTGGGCGATGACAAGAGACGTCCGACCCGCGAGCGCGGTGTCGAGGGCGCGTTGAACCGCTGCCTCCGACTCACTGTCGAGGTGGGCGGTCGCCTCGTCGAGGACGATCACGTGCGGTGCCTTGAGCAGCAGCCGAGCGATCGCCAGCCGCTGGCGCTCTCCCCCACTGAGTCGATAACCGCGCTCCCCCACCACGGTCTCGAGACCATCGGGCAGCGCCTCGACCAGGTTCCAGACCTGGGCCGCCCGCAGGACCTCGACGAGCTCGGCCTCGGTCGCCTCCGGGCGGGCATAGAGCAGGTTCGCCCGGATCGTGTCGTGGAACATGTGGGCGTCCTGCGTCACATATCCCACCATCGCGTGCAACGAGTCGAGGCTTGCATCGCGGACATCGACACCACCGACCCGGACGGCTCCGCTCGTCACGTCATACAGCCTCGCCACCAGATGGGTGATCGTCGTCTTGCCCGCTCCTGAAGGCCCCACCAGCGCGACGAGCTGGCCCGGCTCCACGACGAAGCTCACCCCGCGGACGACCTCGTGACTCGGTCCCGAGTCGCTCGCCATGAGCGCCTCGAGGCTCGCGAGGGAGACCTCCGCAGCCGAGGGGTAGCGGAACTGGACCTGGTCGAACTCGACCGTGGACGCCCGGCCGGTGACATCGACGGCGTCGAGGCGCTCGGTGATCATCGGCTCCAGATCCAGCACCTCGAAGACGCGCTCGAACGACACCAGCGCCGTCATGATGTCCACGCGCACATTGGAGAGCGAGGTCAGAGGTCCGTAGAGCCTGCCCATCAAGGCCGCCAGCGCCAACAGCGTGCCCAGCGAGATGGTGTCGCTCAGCACGAGGTGGCCGCCCACGCCGTAGACGAGAGCGGTGGCGAGAGCTGCCACGAGGGTGAGGGCGCTGAAGAAGATGCGTCCGGTCATGGCGAT
Organism: uncultured Actinomycetota bacterium; assembly: GCA_963820035.1. Taxonomy (GTDB): domain Bacteria; phylum Actinomycetota; class Actinomycetes; order Propionibacteriales; family Nocardioidaceae; genus JAWWPG01. The sequence goes on from CAWFYK010000004.1 coordinate 421,768, forward strand.
CTCCACCCCGAGGTCGCGCACCTTGGCTGACCGCCGGGCGTACTCCACGTCCTCGTCGTCGCGCCGCCCGAAGAGCGTCACGAGCAGTGCGCCCCCGACCTGGAAGCGCTCGGTCGCCATCGATGCCATCGTCGCGTTGGTCTGCATCTGCTCCCGCGTGAGACTCGACAGCCGACGGCCTGCCCACTTTGCGGGGAAGATGAACACCGGCAGGATCACCAATGCCAGGAGGGTGATCTGCCACGACAGCAGGAACATCGTCGCCCCCACCAGAAGCAGACCGATGACGTTGCTGACGACATTGGAGAGCGTTGACGTGAAAGCGCTCTGAGCGCCGATGACGTCGCTGTTGAGTCGCGAGACGAGGGCGCCGGTGTGGGTGCGGGAGAAGAACGCAAGCGGCATCCGCTGCACGTGGCTGAACACCGTCGTGCGCAGGTCGTAGATCAGCCCTTCTCCGATCCGGGCTGAATACCAACGCTGCGCAAGGGTGAGGAATGCCTCGCCGAACGCGACGATCGCGATGATGACCGCAAGGATGGTGATGAGCCGACCGTTGTTCTTCGAGATCCCGTTGTCCACGATGTCGCGGAAGAGCAGGGGTGTGGCCACCACGAGCATGGCGTCGATCACGACGAGCACCAGGAACCAGGCGAGCGCACGACGGTGCGGCCGGGCGAACGCGACCACCCGCCGTACCGTGCCGGGAGCCAACCCCTGACGGTCGGACAGCGGGTTGCTCCGGGAGTAGGAGTGCATGACTCGGTACGGCGACATCGGGCTGCTCATCGACGTCGACGCTACTCGCTCCCACCATCGGAGTGTTTCGCGCGACGATCGGAGAGTCTCCGCGTCTTCCCCGGACCGGGCCGGTATGGCGGCACGATGCCAGTGAGCTGTCGTAGGCTGCGGCCCATGCGAGATGGTTACGAGGAGTACGGCGTCCGGGTCGAGCTTGCCGAGCAGGTCGCCACCATCACCTTGTGCCGCCCCGAGGTCCGGAACGCGCAGACCCCCAAGATGTGGGCTGCCATCGCCGAGATCGGTGCGAGTCTCGGCCCCGATGTGAGGGTCGCGGTGCTGCGCGGCGACGGCGAGTCGTTCAGCGCCGGTCTGGACCTGGCGATGTTCGGAGCGGACGGCATCGAGGGCGACCTCTCCTTCGGCCAGTTGCTGAGGCTGGATGACGCCGAGCTCGACGAAACGATCGCGGTCTTCCAGGAGGCGTTCACCTGGTGGCGCCGGCCGTCACTCATCACGATCGCCGCCGTCCAGGGCCACGCGATCGGTGCCGGTTTCCAGCTCGCGCTGGCATGTGACCTCAGAGTTCTCGCGGATGACGCGCGGTTGTCGATGCGCGAGACGACGCTCGGGCTGGTCCCTGACCTCGGGGGAACGCAACCTCTCGTCGAGCAGATCGGCTACTCCCGCGCTCTGGAGATCTGCGTCACCGGGCGGTGGATCGACGCGGCCGAGGCCCGCGACCTCGGGTTGGCGACGATCGTCGTACCCCGCGCCGATCTCGACGGGGCCGTCGGGGACCTGGTCGCCGCCGTGAGCGCCGCGCCGGCCGATGCGGTCGCGGCGACGAAGGCACTCCTCCGGACCGCAACACTCAGGGGCTACGACGACCAGCTCGCCGCCGAGCGAGCGGCGCAAATCAAGCGGCTCCACGCGTTGGCGGCGGGCCAGCCGTCGGCCTGACCGCTAGGCCCGACAACGAGCCAGGAGCTCGGCCGATCCGCCGTAGCGAAACTTTCGGATCGTGCTGCCGAAACTCTCGGATCGTGCTGCCGAAACTCTCGGATCGTCATGCCGAAACTCTCGGATCGTCATGCCGAAACTCTCGGATCGTGCTGCCGAAACTCTCGGATGGTCGTCAGGCGAGGGCCACCAGGTCGACGTAGTCGTCGTTCCAGAGGTCCTCGACGCCGTCGGGAAGGATGAGCACCCGGTCGGGCTGCAGCGCCGTCACGGCGCCCTCGTCGTGGGTGACCAGCACGATGGCGCCGGCATAGCTGCGGATGGCCCCGAGGACCTCCTCGCGGCTGGCCGGGTCGAGGTTGTTGGTCGGCTCGTCGAGGAGCAGCACGTTGGCGGCCGACACGACCAGCGTCGCGAGGGCCAGCCGCGTCTTCTCGCCGCCCGAGAGCACTCGCGCCGGCTTGGTGGCGTCGTCGCCGGAGAAGAGGAACGACCCCAGCACACTGCGCACCTGCGTCTCCGTGAGGTTGGGCGCCGCCGACTGCAGGTTCTCGAGCACCGTGCGGGTCAGGTCGAGGGTCTCGTGCTCCTGCGCGTAGTAGCCGAGCTTCAGACCGTGCCCCGGCTGGATCTCGCCCGTGTCGGGGAGGTCGAGCCCCGCCAGGATCCGCAGCAGCGTCGTCTTGCCGGCACCGTTGAGGCCGAGGATCACCACCCTGCTGCCCTTGTCGACGGCAAGGTCGACGTCGGTGAAGACCTCGAGCGAACCGTAGGTCTTCGACAGCTCGTTGGCCATCAGCGGTGTCTTGCCGCATGGCGCAGGGGTCGGGAAGGCCAGCCGGGCGACCTTGTCCTGTCGCCGCTCGGCCTCGAGCCCCTCGAGGAGCCGCTCGGCACGTCTCGCCATGTTCTGCGCCGCCGTCGCTTTCGTGGCCTTCGCGCGCATCTTGTCGGCCTGCGCGAAGAGCGTGTGGGCCTTCTTCTCGGCGTTCACGCGCTCGCGCTTGCGGCGCCGCTCGTCGGTCTCACGCTGTTTGAGGTACGTCGACCAGCCCACGTTGTAGATGTCGACCTCCGCCCGGTTGGCGTCGAGGTGGAAGACCCGGTTGACCGTCTCATCGAGCAGGGCCACGTCATGGCTGATGACCACCAGCCCGCCGTGATGCGACTTCAGGAAACCGCGAAGCCAGCTGATCGAGTCGGCGTCGAGGTGGTTGGTCGGCTCGTCGAGAAGCAGTGTCTCCGCGCCGGAGAACAGGATCCTGGCCAGCTCGACCCGTCGTCGCTGCCCACCGGAGAGGGTCCGAAGCGGCTGGCTGAGCACCCGGTTCGGCAGCCCCAGGCTTGCGCTGATCTGGGCCGCCTCGGCCTCCGCCGCGAACCCGCCAGCGGAGTGCAGCTCCGCATCCGCCGTCGCATAGCGGCGCATCGCACGGTCCCGGATCTCGTCGTCGTCACTGCCCATCTGCTGCTCGGCGGCCCGCAGCCGGCGTACGACGTCGTCGATCCCGCGGGCACTGAGGATGCGGTCGTGCGCGAGGATCTCGAGGTCACCAGTGCGCGGATCCTGCGGCAGATAGCCGACGCTCCCGGTGCGGGTCACCGACCCGCCGGTCGGCTGCGCCTCGCCGGCGAGGATCCGCGTCATGGTGGTCTTGCCGGCGCCGTTACGGCCGACCAGCCCGACCTTGTCCCCAGGTGCGATGCGGAAGCTCGCATCCTCGATGAGGACGCGGGCACCGACCCTGACCTGCAGGTGATGGGCGTTGATCATGGCGGGTGAAAGGCACTTTCCGGGGCGATGAGGCGCCCATCGGAGGGCGGGGACAGGCCGCTTGGCCTCCCTCCAGGCTACAGGCGCCCCCCGCACGCGAGCACATCGTTATCCACCAACGGTGGGGTCAGGGGCTGATGCGGACCTCGACCGAGCGGGCATCCTTCACGGCGGCGTCGAGGACGGCCCGGGTCGGGTCAGGTACGCCGCCGAGCCAGGTCTGCGGAAGGTCTGCCAGCGGCCGAAGATCCCGATGGGCCAGCACGTTCGCAACCGCCTGACGATCGCCCCCGATGCCGAGCAGGTCGAGCGTGCCGGCAGCACCGCCGAGAAGGCGGTGGACATGTCCGGCCGCCGCATCGAAGGCCGCTTGCGCCTGGTTGTCACGGCGACGCGCGAAACGGTGCTGCGACCAGCCGCCGGCCTTGGTCCGGCCCTGCACATGACGCCGGCCGGTCTTGGACTCCACCTCGGTCGTTCCTTCGAGCAGCGCCACGGCAAAGCCGCCTTTGCGCACCAGCAGCACACCGATGCGCCACGGCCGCCCCACGTGCGCGACCAGGCCTTCGAGGGTGGCCACCTCGAGTGGCGGGATCGGTACGGCGATCCGGACGTGGGTGCCGTCGGGACTTTCCGCAACGGCAGATGCGGGATCGACCCGCCACGTCGTGTCCGGGTGCGCGACGTCGTAGCGCTCGAACCAGCCGGCCAGCCGTTCGAACGGAACCCGGACCTGCCGCGGCTCTGCTCCCACGACACCTCCCGGTGGCTGCTGCTCAGGCGACAGGGTCGTCAGGGCCGCGCGCACCCCACGTCGGATGAGCGGAGTGACGCCCCCCTTCTTGCAGGCCTCACTCCACCCATCCTATTCACCCACGCTGCGCCGTCGTTCAAGCTCAGCGCGGGAGCTGATGCCGCCCGCCGTCGGCGCGGCCGGCCGATGCCGGGAAGGGGTTGGCGGCATCGACCGCCCGAGCCAGACGCCTGCCTCTCAGGTGCCCTGCATCACGCCGATCCTCGTCGGAGTGAAGCCTGGGAAGACTTGGGGGACGCTGACGTCGGGGAACCGGGAAGCAACCACCTCGGCGAGGACGGACCGGTAGTCGGTGGTCGCGACGAGGTTGCCGTCCAGGAGCGCCTTAGGGTCCAGCGTGGGCCACTTGGCGTAGTACTTGCCGCCGTTCACGCCCGCGCCGAGAAGCAGCATGACGTTTCCCCAGCCGTGGTCAGCGCCGGCGTTCCCGTTCTCCTTCACGCGGCGCCCGAACTCGCTGATGGTGACGACCGTGACCTTGGAGGCCAAGGCCCCGATGTCGGTGAACAATGCGGCGAGGGACTTCGCAAGATCGTCGATCATGTTCCGCATGGTGCCGAAGCTGAGGTTCCCGAGGGCATTGTGCATGTCCCATGAGGAGTGGTCGAGAGTGATGACCTCCACGCCGTCGTCGGCCCTGATCAAGCGGCCGGCCTGGGCCATCGCCCCGCCAAGGTCGCTGGTCGGATAGTGCGCCCCGTGCTGGGGCGCGACCGGAGTACTGAGCACCGCGCTCCAGTCATCGGCCGTCTGAAGAGCGTCGCGGCCGGCACTTCCGAGCGGACCTTGCGCGTCGCCCCAGATGACGTCGAGCGCTGCCCGCCGCTCGGGCATCGCGTTGACCGGGCCGTAGACCTGGATCAGCTCGAGGTCGGCGGTGGCGAGGGTTGGCTGGTCGCCGAAGATCTCGATGTCCGGCACGCTCTGCCCGATCTGCACCGCTCCGTAGAGGCAGGCCGGCTGGGACTGCCCGACGACTCGGTTCAGCCAGCCGACTCGCCTGCTGGCGTTGGGGTTCGCCTCTTCGATCTGATCGATGGCCGAGAAGTGCGAGAGGTTCGGGTTCGCGAGGCCGACAGCCTGGACGGCGGCCATCTGGTTGGCCTTCCACATCTGCTCAAGAGGGCCGAAGTTCGGGTGCAGCCCGAACATGTCGTCCATCTGGAGCAGCTGGGACGGTGGGATGCCGGTCTTGGCCCGGGCGGTCGCTAACGCCGGATCGCCATACGGCACAACCATCGAGAGCCCGTCGGCGCCGCCGCGCAGGCTGATGACCACGAGCACGCTGTCTGCCGGGCCGGTCGCAGCGTTCGCCGAGCTGCGGAGCACGCTGCCAGGCATGGTGGCGATGACACCGCCGGCGGCGACGACCCCTGCGCCCTTGAGGAAGGTCCGTCGAGAGCTGGCGAGGTGGGGGTGCTGATGCACGTCGGGTGCAGTGGGTTCTGCGTTGCTTCCCATGGTCTCTCGTCTCTTCCGTCGACTAGCGACTCAGGTGTTCGGTGGTTTCGAGCAGGGCGCACAGCAGCCACGGAAAGCCGAACTTGATCAGCACCGACGTGTCGCTGACCATGTCCAGCGGATCGGTGTCGGTGGCCACGCAAGCCGCCTCGAGCATGGTCGGGGTGCAGGGCAGGAAGAGCAGGTTCCGCGCCACATAGTCCACGACCTCGTCGAAGGTGGTCGGCAGCTGCGGCATCCAGTCCATGGCGGGCCGGTAGATGATCCCGGCCTTCGGGAAGAAGCCGCTCGCGGCGTACCAGTGGGCATGCATCGAGCCGAGCAGCCGGCCCGCGCCGATCCAGGCCGCTTGGACGTCCGGGAACCCCTCGGGGGTGGGCCAGTCATAGGCAACCTGGCCGATCCCGTTGCCGAAGTTGACGAGCCTGTTGGCGGCGTCCTGCACACTGTGCGGCTCTTGCACGACAGCGCCGATGGCGGCCCAGGTGGCCACTGCGTCCTCGACCGGCGTCCGCACCTTCGCCAGCACGGATCCCCTGAACTCGTCGGACGCGACGAGCGCCTGGAGCACGGGGCCGATCTGGGTGTCGGAGTCAAGATAGACCTGCGCCAGCGACGCGACGAAGGCGTCGGACGGCTCATCCGAGACGAACCGCACCGCCAGTCGCCGACACAGATGCTTTGCGGTCGCGGGGTGGTGCGCCAGATAGCTGAGGTACTGCTGAAGGACGGCCCGCCCGTCGGCGTTCGAGTTCGGTGACGAGAAGCTCAGGACGTTCACCCGGCCGATCCAGTGGCTCGCCGGGTCGTACGACGCCTTCCAGGTCTTGCGCACATCGACTTGGAAGCCGGTGAGGATCCGCGCCGAGTCGACGACGTCGGCCTGGCTGAACCCCGACTCGAGGCCGACCGTATGGTTCTCCAGGAGCTCACGGCCGAGGTTCTCGTTGATCTTCAGCGCGGTGGACTCGACATTGTTGAGGTACAACCCCATGGCGGGATGAACGATGGCGGCGTTGAGCAGCGCGTCGAAGCTGCCCATGGCGTTGCTCCGGATGGTCTCTTCGTAGTCCACCCGGTAGACCCACGCGTCGGGGTTGAACAGTTGCACGTGCAGCAGGTTCGACCAGAAGTCGACCATCATCTCCTGCACATGGCGCTGCGTGAAGAGCCGGCGCAGCGTGACCCAGGTGGCCAGGTCCTGCATCATGGCGTAGCCGGTCTCGGTTCCGTTCTGGAAGCGGGCCCACTTCTGTTGGGGCGAGAGGGCCAAGGACGGGAACCACGACCAGATGGCGTCCGCCGCCCCGTCGGCGATCCCGCCGGGACTCATCTGCTGGCTGAACCAGGCGTCGATCCCACCTGCCGCCGCGACCTCGGCCAGCCGCCCCGTCGTGACCCCGGCGGTGAACCGGCTCAACACGTGGCGGACCTGCGGGTCCGGCACCTTGTTGAGATGGTGCTTGGGAACCTTGTACCTTCGCACGGCGCGGTCGGGCCGAGTGGCATTTTTCGTGGCCGCCGACGCCCCGGACGTGGGCAGCGCGACAGTCGCACCGACCGCTGCCGTGGCGATCAGGGCGGCTCGGCGACTGACGGGATGGACCCGTTTGTGAGGAGTCGACATGTGCTGGCCTCTCGATGATCTTTCTTCGAGACTATGCACACGCAACAAATATAGGGAGGGCCGGATGACCCGTGTTTGCGGAGTCGAGAGCCCCCTGCGCGCCACCCGGAGCGAATCTTCGGCTCGGGGGCCTGACGACGCGTACTAGACGTTGAAACCGAGGGCGCGGAGCATCTCCCGACCGTCGTCGGTGATCTTGTCAGGGCCCCAAGGCGGCATCCACACCCAGTTGATCCGGAAGTCGCTCACCAGGCCTTCGAGGGCGACCCGGGTCTGGTCCTCGATGACGTCGGTGAGCGGGCAGGCCGCCGACGTCAGGGTCATGTCGATCGTCGCCGTCGTCGCCTCGTCCACCGAGACCCCGTAGATCAGCCCGAGGTCGACCACGTTGATGCCCAGTTCCGGGTCGACGACATCCTTGAGTGCCTCGAGGACGTCGTCGTCGCTGACCGACGACCCCTCGGGGCTCACGTCAACCGCTGGCAGGTCTGTCATCTATGCCTCCGCTTCTGCGACGGCGTGCGCCGTCGCGTCCTTCCACGCCATCCAACCGAGCAGCGCGCACTTGATCCGGGCCGGGAACTGCGACACGCCGGAGAACGCGATCCCGTCCTCGAGGACGTCTTCGTCGGGCTCCACCCGGCCCTGTCCCTGCATCAGCTCGACGAACGAGTCGAGCACCCCCATCGCCTCGCCGACCGGCTTTCCGATCAACAGGTCGGTGAGGACGGAGGTTGACGCCTGCGAGATCGAGCATCCTTCGGCGTCGTAGGAGATGTCCTCGACGACGCCGTCAGCCAGATGCACCCGCAAGGTGATCTCGTCACCACATGTCGGGTTGACGTGGTGCACCTCGGCCTCGTAGGGCTCTCGGAGACCCGCGTGGTGGGGCGACCGGTAGTGGTCCAGGATGATCTCCTGGTAGAGCCCGTTCATGTCGACGTTCATGGTCATCTGTCAGGCAACCTTGAAGAATCGTCTGGTCTGCTCGAGCCCGTCGATGAGGGCGTCGATCTCGGCCAGTGTCGTGTAGAGGTAGAACGAGGCGCGCGTGGACGACTGCACCCCGAAACGAGCGTGGGCCGGCTTGGCGCAGTGGTGTCCGGCCCGCACGGCGATCCCCAGCGAGTCGAGCACTTGGCTGACGTCATGCGGGTGCAGCCGGTCCAGCTCGAAGCTGACGGCGCCGCCACGGTCCACCGGCTCGGTCGGCCCCAGGATGGTGAGCCCCGGGACGTCGGCGAGCCGGGCCAGCGCGTACGCCGTAACAGTCTTCTCGTGCGCGGCCACCGCCTCCATCCCGATCCCGGACAGGAAGTCCACCGCGGCACCCAGCCCGACCGCCTCCGCGATCGGCGGCGTCCCGGCCTCGAACCGGTGCGGGATCCCGGCGTACGTCGACTTCGCCATCGTGACCGTCTCGATCATCTCGCCACCCCCCAAGAACGGGGGCAGCTCACCGAGGATGTCCGCGCGACCCCAGAGCACCCCGATGCCGGTCGGCCCGACCAGCTTGTGCCCGGTGAAGGCGACGAAGTCGGCTCCGAGCGCCGCCACGTCGACAGGCAGCTGAGGCACCGCCTGCGCCGCGTCGATGATGACAAGCGCACCGACCTCATGCGCCCGCCGGATGATCTCCTCGACAGGGTTGACCGTGCCGAGCATGTTGGACACCCAGACGATGGACACGACCTTGGTGCGCTCGTTGATCAGGTCGTCGATGTTCGACAGGTCCAGTCGGCCCTCGTCGGTGAGCCCGAACCAGCGCAGGGTCGCGCCACTGCGGTCGCGGAGCAGCTGCCACGGGACGATGTTGGAATGGTGCTCCATCTCGGTGATCACGATCTCGTCACCCTCGCCGACCCGCCAGCGACCGGCGTCGTCGCCGAGCACCCGGGCCAGCAGGTTGAGGGCCTCGGTGATGTTCTTGGTGAAGATCACCTCGTCGCGAGACGGAGCCTTGATGAAGGCCGCCACCTTGTCCCGCGCGGCCTCGTAGGCGGCCGTCGACTCCGCTCCCAGCTGGTGCACCGCTCGCGCAACGTTGGCATTGTGAAGCAGGAAGTGGTCGCGCATCGCATCGATGACCGCGCGTGGCTTTTGAGACGTGTTGGCGCTGTCGAGGTAGACGAGCGGCCGGTCGTCGGCCAGCCGACGCGACAGGATCGGGAACTCGGCCCTGACCATGTCGACGTCATAGCCGAGCTCGGTGGGACGTTCCAGCGACGTGGTCATCACACGGCAGCCCGGACATATTTGTCGTAACCCTCGGCCTCGAGCTGCTCGGCGAGCTCCGGACCACCCTGCTCCGCGATGCGGCCACCCACGAACACGTGCACGAAGTCCGGCGTGATGTAGCGAAGGATGCGGGTGTAGTGGGTGATCAGCAGGACGCCTCGGTCACCTTGGGAGCGGAACCGGTTGACCCCTCCGGCGACGACCTTGAGCGCGTCGATGTCGAGCCCGGAGTCCGTCTCGTCGAGGATGGCGAACGTCGGGTTGAGCAGCTCCAGCTGGACGATCTCGTGACGCTTCTTCTCACCGCCGGAGAAGCCCTCGTTGACGTTGCGCTGCGCGAAGTCGCGGTCCATCTGGACCTGGTCCATCGCCGCGTTGACGTCCTTGGCCCAGGTGCGCAGCTTCGGCGCCTCCCCGTCGAGAGCGGTCTTCGCCGTCCGAAGGAAGTTCGAGACCGAGACGCCGGGGACCTCGACGGGGTACTGCATTGCGAGGAAGAGACCGGCGCGAGCACGCTCGTCCACGGTCATCGACAACACGTCGACGCCGTCGAGAGTGACCGCACCGTCGGTGACGTGGTACTTCGGGTGGCCGGCGATGGAGTAGGCCAGCGTCGACTTGCCCGAGCCGTTGGGTCCCATGATGGCGTGGGTCTCGCCGGAGCGCACCGTGAGGTCGACGCCCTTGAGGATCGGCTTCTCACCCTCGTCGGTGGTGACGGCGACGTGCAGGTTCGTGATGTCGAGCGTTGCCATGGGTTAGTTCTTCCCAACTGTGTCGTGGTCGATGTCGTGCGGATGAAGAATGTCGATGCTCACGTCCCCGGACTCCACCCGACACGGGTAGACGGGGACGGGCTCGGTGGCGGGCAGGCCGGTCGGCTTGCCGGTGCGGAGGTCGAAGCGCGACCCGTGCAGCCAGCACTCGATCTCGCAGTCGTCGGTGTCGACGTCCCCCTCGCTGAGCGCGATAGCGGCGTGGGAGCACTCGTCGCGGATCGCGAAGAACTCATCGGACGTGCGGACGACGGCCACCTCGACGCCGTCGACGTCAACCGCCAGTACGCCCCCGATCGGGACGTCGTCGACGGCGCAGGCTCGGACGAAGTCGCTCATGCCGGCCCCAGCGACGAGGCGACGGGACCGACGTTCTGGGCGAGCTCGACCTCGAGGGAGCCCATCAGGCGCTGCTCGACCTCGGGGACGCCGATCCGGCGTACGACGTCGGCGAAGAAACCATGGACGACGAGCCGGCGCGCCTCGTCGTGGGTGATGCCCCGCGACTGCAGGTAGAACAGCTGCTCGTCATCGAAGCGTCCGGTGGCCGATGCGTGCCCGGCTCCCTTGATCTCGCCCGTCTCAATCTCGAGGTTGGGCACCGAGTCGGCGCGGCAGCCGTCGGTCAGCACCAGGTTGCGGTTGGTCTCGAACGTCTCGATGCCTTCGGCGACCTTGCGGATCAGCACGTCACCGACCCACACCGAATGGGCGCCGTGCCCCTGCAGGCCGCCCTTGTAGACGGCGGTGCTCTTGGTGTGCGGCTGGTTGTGGTCGATGAAGAGGCGGTGCTCGATGTGCTGCTCGGCGTCGACGAAGTAGAGACCGAACATCTCCACCTCGCCGCCCGGGCCGTCGTACTCGACGTTCTCGGTGATCCGCACCAGGTCTCCGCCGAGGCTCGCCTGGAAGCTTCTGACCCGGGAGTCACGCCCGATGCGGAGGCCGAGCTGGCCGACGTGGACGGCGTCGTCGCTCCACAGCTGGACGCTGACCAGGTCGAGCTGGGCGTTGTCGCCCACGAGCACAGAGGTCGACGCGGCGTAGCGCGCGCTGCCGGCGTGCTGGAACACGACCGTCGCCTTGGCCTGCGCGCCGATCCGAACGAGGATGTGACCCCAGACCAGGTCGTCGGGAGAGTTGCCCGTGAGCCTGATGATCAGCGGCTCGTCGAGCTCGAGCTCGGCCGGGATGTCCACGAGCACGGCGCCGGGGCCGTTGGCGACGGCCAGCGCCGCGGGCCGGTCCGCCGGCTTCACTTCGCCGAGGGCCGTCGCCTCCTCGCGGGAGATCTCCTTGACGGTGACGCCGGCCGGGATGTCGGAATCCCACCGAAGAGTCTGGTCGGACGGGTCACCCGCGAGCAGCCCGCGCAGCCGCTTGAGCGGGGTGAACCGCCACACCTCCTCGCGCCCGGTGGGCATCGGGTGGTCGACGAGCTCGTACGACGGCGCGGGATGAAGGTGGCTGGCCACCGTCTCGACGGCTCGCGCCACCAGCGGCGTCTCAGTTGCAGTCACTACCTATCTCTCCATCTTCTCGTCTTTGCTGCCGCGGGTCAGCACGTCACGATGCGGGTGCCACCAGCGGAGGGCTGGAAAGGTGACCACACGAGCGCCCCGCCCAGGGGCTGTTGGATAGCGCATGGTGACCACACGAGCCCCCGCCGGCGCTGTTGGTTTGATCGCTCCGCGATCAACCAACAGCACCCTCCATTTGCATCTCGATCAACCGGTTGAGCTCCAACGCGTACTCCATGGGCAGCTCGCGTGCGATCGGCTCGATGAAGCCGCGGACGATCATGGCCATCGCCTCGTCCTCGGCCATCCCCCGGCTCATCAGGTAGAACAGCTGGTCCTCGCTCACCTTGGAGACGGTGGCCTCGTGCCCCATCGACACGTCGTCCTCGCGGACGTCGACATAGGGGTAGGTGTCGCTGCGGCTGATCTGGTCGACGAGCAGCGCGTCACAGCGCACGGTGCTGGCGCTGTGGTGAGCACCGTCGTTGATCTGGACCAGACCGCGGTACGACGTACGCCCACCTCCGCGGGCGACCGACTTGGAGATGATCGAGCTCGACGTGTGGGGTGCGGCGTGCACCATCTTGGCGCCGGCGTCCTGGTGCTGGCCCTCACCGGAGAAGGCGATGGACAGCGTCTCGCCCTTGGCGTGCTCCCCCATCAGGTAGATGGCCGGGTATTTCATGGTCACCTTGGAGCCGATGTTGCCGTCGACCCACTCCATCGTGGCGCCGGCCTCACATGTGGCGCGCTTGGTCACCAGGTTGTAGACGTTGTTGGACCAGTTCTGGATCGTGGTGTAGCGGCACCGGCCGCCCTTCTTCACGATGATCTCCACGACGGCCGAGTGCAGCGAGTCGGAGCTGTAGATCGGTGCCGTGCAGCCTTCGACGTAGTGCACATAGGCATCTTCGTCGACGATGATGAGGGTGCGCTCGAACTGGCCCATGTTCTCGGTGTTGATCCGGAAGTAGGCCTGCAGCGGGATGTCGACATGGACACCCTTGGGGACGTAGATGAACGACCCTCCGGACCAGACCGAGGTGTTGAGCGACGCGAACTTGTTGTCGCCAACCGGGATCACCGACCCGAAGTACTCCTTGAAGATGTCCTCGTGCTCGCGCAGGGCCGTGTCTGTGTCGAGGAAGATGACACCCTCGGCCTCGAGGTCCTCGCGGATCTTGTGGTAGACGACCTCGGACTCGTACTGCGCGGCGACGCCCGAGACGAGGCGCTGCTTCTCGGCCTCGGGGATGCCGAGCTTGTCGTAGGTGCGCTTGATGTCCTCGGGAAGGTCCTCCCACGTGGCGGCCTGCTTCTCCGTGGACTTCACGAAGTACTTGATGTTCTCGAAGTCGATGCCGCCGAGCTCGGCGCCCCAGGTCGGCATCGGCTTACGGCGGAAGAGCTTGAGTCCCTTCAGGCGCAGGTCGAGCATCCACTGCGGCTCGTTCTTGCGGCTCGAGATGTCGCGGACGACGTCCTCGTCGAGACCGCGGTGGGCGCTCTCGCCCGCCACGTCCGAGTCGGCCCAGCCGTACTCGTAGCGGCCGATGCCCTCCAGTGCCGGGTTGAGCTGCTCGATCGATGTCATGACGTCATCCTTCCGGATCGGGGAGGTGCGGAGGAGCCTGCGGTGTGGGTGGTGCTGGTCGCGTGGGGAACGTTGGTGGTGCACACGCCGTCGCCGTGGGCGATGGTCGCGAGCCGCTGCACGTGACGGCCGAGGAGCCGGGCGAACATCTCGGTCTCGGCCTCGCAGAGTTGGGGGAACTCGGCGGCGACGTGCGCCACCGGGCAGTGGTGCTGGCACAGCTGGTCGCCGGTAGGCGCCTCGGTGATGGAGGCCGCGTAACCCTCCTGGCTCAGCGCTGCCGCGAGGACGGTGGCCCGATCCGCTGAAGGAGCTGCCTCGACGGCCGGCCGGTAGCGCTCCTCGAGCTCGGCCGTGCGGCGGTGCGCGAAGTCGGCGACGGCGGCCGGGCCACCCGAGTCGCGGACGAAGCGCAGCGCTCGGAGCGCGAGGTCGTCGTAGGCCTGGTAGAACGTGTCGCGACCCGACTCCGTCAGCACGAAAACCTTGGCCGGCCGGCCCCGGCCGCGAGCGCCGTAGACCCTGGGGTGCCTGCCTTCGACGGCTCCGATGGCGGCAAGCTGGTCGAGGTGACGCCGGACAGCGGCGGGTGTCAGCGAAAGTCGCTGGGCGAGGGCAGCCGCGGTGGAGGGTCCGTTCTCGAGGATCGACGAGGCGACGCGCTCCCGGGTGGGGGCGTCCTCGTCGATGGCGAGGTAGGAACCGCGGTCGGCCACGGCAGGCCCGGCAGCCCGCTCGTCGGGCACAAGGGCGTCGCCCTCGGCCACCCGAGCCGGCACGTCGGTGCTGGCCATGTTTTTCACAACACCATTGTGTCCTAATTGCCGGGCAGCCTCAAATAAGGCTCGCCTAACTGGCTGCCGTGGCCTCTGATGCCGTCAACGGCGGGGAAGAGACAGTGACGCGGCGGCTCTCGAGGCGCGATCTGTTGTGCTGGCGACTCACGACGCCCTTCGCGAACACCAACACCAAGGCGAGACGCCTGTCCAGCGGGTGTGTCGCGAGATCTTTCGCGTCACCGCGCCTTTCACATCCAGGCACCGCACGCCGCCTGCCAAGAGTGACCACCCACCCGACGGGCGCGCCCCGCAGGCCACGGTGAAGTCCGATGATGGTGTTGAAGTCGGGATCCACTGAAGCCCGGTCAGCGGCGAGGGGAGGTCAGTGCGAATGCGAGCGTGCAGTCTCCTTAGACTGCAAGTCGTGACAATCCCCGCGGTCGACGTGACCGACCTCGTGATGAGGTACGGCGCGAAGGTCGCCGTCGACGGGTTGTCGCTGACAGTCGCCGCCGGTGGGATCACCGCCGTGCTGGGGCCGAACGGAGCCGGCAAGACGACGACGATCGAGACCTGCGAGGGCTACCGCCGACCCCAGGCGGGCGTCGTCCGGGTGCTCGGGCTCGACCCGCGGGCGGACCAACAGGCGCTTGCACCCCGAGTCGGGGTGATGCTGCAGCAGGGCGGTGCATGGTCGGCTGTCCGGGCCACGGAGATGCTCCGTTATGTCGCGTCGCTCTATGCGCGACCGCTGCCGGTCGACGCGCTCGTCGAGCGGCTCGGGCTCGGGAGCTGTGGGCGGACGCCGTACCGACGACTCAGCGGCGGCCAGCAGCAACGGCTCGGAATCGCGATGGCTCTCGTCGGCCGTCCGGAGCTGGTCTTCCTCGACGAGCCCACGGCCGGGCTCGACCCGCAGGCCCGGCACGCGACCTGGGATCTGCTGGAGCAGCTGGCTCACGACGGGGTGACCGTCGTCATGACGACCCACTACATCGAGGAGGCCGAGCGGCTCGCCGACCAGGTGCACGTCCTCGACCATGGCAAGGTGCTCGCCTCCGGCAGCCCGACTCAGCTGACGGCGTCCCGTGCTGCCGAGACGATCCGGTTCCGCGCACCTGCCGGACTCGACGTCGCAGCGCTCACCGCCGCTCTGCCGCCTGGCTGCGTCGTCACCGCCCAGCCCGGCGGTGCCTTCGCCGTCAGCGGCGACGTCTCCCCCGACACGTTGGCCGCCGTCACGTCGTGGTGTGCGGACCGGGGAATGATGCCCGAGGGGCTGACTGTCGGCCGGGCCACCCTCGAGGACGTGTTCCTCGAGCTCACCGGTCGGGAGCTCCGAACGTGACGACCCTGGACTTCACCCCCTCGCCCGCGTCGGCCCGCTTCGGGTCGATGGTCTGGTCGCATGCCCGGATCGAGACGCGGCTGCTGGCCCGCAACGGGGAGCAGCTCCTGCTCGCCGTGGTGATCCCGATCCTCCTGCTCGTCGGCGGTGCGGAGTCGGGTGGCGTCGTCAACCTCGGGAGCGGCCGCCGTATCGACGTCCTCACTCCGGGCGTCCTGGCCCTCGCGGTGATGTCCACCTCGTTCACGTCGCTGGCGATCGCGACCGGCTTCGAGCGCCGTTACGGCGTGCTCAAACGGCTCGGGGCGACCCCACTCCCCCGGGCCGGTCTGCTGCTCGGCAAGGTCGTCTGCCTGCTGCTCGTCGAGGTGGCCCAGCTCGCCCTCATCGCGGTGGTCGCGCTGGCTCTCGGCTGGCAGCCGCAGCCGGGGCCAGGAGGCGTGCTCTGGGCGCTCGTGCTGATCCTCGCCGGGACGGCCGCGTTCGCCTCGCTCGGCCTGCTGATGGCGGGCACCCTCCGCGCCGAGGCGACGCTGGCCGCCGCCAACCTCGTCTACGTCGTGCTCCTGGTGGCGGGGGCGGTCGTCGTCCCGTTGTCGTCGTACCCGTCAGGAATGCACGACATCGTGACCCTGCTGCCGTCCGGAGCCCTCGCAGAAGGTCTGCGCGATGTGCTCACCCGCGGCGACATCGCGCCACTCCACCTGGTGGTGCTCGCTGCCTGGGCGCTCGCCGGAACCGTCGCGACCATGAGGTTCTTCCGGTGGGAGTGACACCTCAGGAGGCCCCGACGGCGGAGCGACGCTCCGTCCATGGCCGGGCCTGCGCGCTCTGGGACCGGCTCCCGGTCCCCTCTCACACGACGATGCGCCGACTGGCGATCGCATCCCTGGTTACCAACATCGCGCTGGTGGTCACGGGAGGAGCGGTGCGGCTGACCGGCTCCGGTCTCGGCTGCCCGACGGTTCCGCGCTGTACGTCGGACTCGTTCGTCCCGCACGAGGCGCTCGGAGTGCACGGTTACATCGAGTTCGGCAACCGGATGCTCACGTTCGTGTTGACGGCGGTCGCGGTGGCGACCTGGCTGGCTGCCATGCGGCTGCTGCCGGCCCGCTCCTCGATCCGCTGGCTGGCGACGCTGCTGCTGCTCAGCATCCCCGCCCAGGCCGTCATCGGGGCTGTCACCGTGCTCTCGCACCTGAACCCCTGGGTCGTCAGCCTGCATCTGCTGTCGTCGCTCGCGCTCATCGGTGTCGCGGTCGTCCTGATCCGTCGCGTGGACGAGACGGACGACCCGCCACTGCCAACCGTGCCCGCACCAGTGGTCGCCCTTGGTCGGGCGCTCTTCGTCGTCGTCTGGCTGACGCTCTACGCCGGCACCATCGTCACCGGATCGGGCCCGCACGCCGGGAGCCCCGACTCCCCGCGCAACGGCTTCCGGACCACCTCTGTCAGCCAGCTGCACGCCGACCTGGTGTTCCTCCTCGTCGGCCTCACGGTCGGCATGCTGCTGGCCCTCTGGGCGACCGGAGCCCCCGAACGCACGCTCCGGGCGGCCCGTTGGCTGCTCGGCATCGAGCTCGCCCAAGGAGTCGTCGGCTTCACGCAGTACTTCACGGGGCTGCCGATCATCCTCGTCGGCCTGCACGTCCTCGGAGCTGCGCTGATCAGCGCAGCCGCCGCCTGGTTGATGATCGGCCTGCGAGACCGCGGCCTCCCCACCTCCTGATCCTCCGCCGAGCCGTCAGGTTCTTACCGCCGAGCCGTCATGTTCTTACCGCCGAACCGTCATGTTCTTACCGCCGAGCCGTCAGGTTCTTACCGCCGAGCCGTCATGTTCTTACCGCCGAACCGTCATGTTCTTACCGCCGAACCGTCATGTTCTTTCCGCCCGAGCGTCATGTTCTTACCGCCGAACCGTCAGGTTCTTCCGTCCGAGCGTCATGCTCTTCCCGCCGGGCTGAGGTTGCCGAATCGTGCGGTACGACGCTGACCGCACCACCGTCATACTCGCGAGAACCTGACGGCTCGGACGCAACAACCTGACGGCTCGACCGGAAGAACCTGACGGCTCGGACGCAACAACCTGACGGCTCGACCGGAAGAACCTGACGGCTCGGACGCAACAACCTGACGGCTCGACGCCCCCAGGCCGTCACTTCTGGACGAGCCGGAGTGCGGTCGTCACTGCCGGCAGCCAGAAGTCGTCGGTGTGGGTCCCCCCGACCACGCGCAGGCTGCTACCGACCCCGCCGTCACCGGCCAGGGTGGGGTGCAGCCTGGCGGCCTCACGACACCGAGCTCGCCACGGTCACAACGCCGACGCTGAGAGCGTGTCGCTCGGTTCTCACCAACGTGGTCGGCACCCCGCCCGGCTGCTGCTCCTGAGGCTGAAGGACCCGGAACGACCCACCAAGGGCCTGGCGGTGCCGCCCCGGCTCTATGTCCGCGACTCCACAGGCTCATCTGCGGGTACGACGGCACGGGCGGCGATCCACCCGTCTCAGCTAGCCGTCATCGCGCGGGCGTTCACCCCGACCCGGGCCGAGCTCGACTGGGCCGGGGAGGTTCTCGCCGCCTTGGAGGCTGCCGGAGGTGGCGTCGCGGTCCTCGCGAGCGGGGCTATGGTCGATGCGGCGATGGGGCGGCGGGCGCGTCGGCTGCTCGGGGACGCCTGACGACACCCCGCACGCCCGGGCCGTCCGTCATACCTTGCTCTGGGCGGGCGACGGCCATGGCAGGCTAGGGACCATGGCACCGATCGCCGGCTGGTACGACGACCCTCGCGACGCCCAGCAGCTGCGCTACTGGGACGGTGCGGCGTGGACCGATCACGTGACGGCGCGCGAGCAGGCTCCGACCGTCCCCCAGTGGCAGTACCCCGGGGCCCCGCCGGCCCAACAGCAGACCTGGCAGTACGGCGCCCCGGCCCAGCAGGTGTGGCAGCAGGCGCCTCAGGTGGCCAAGACCGGCCCGCTCACGCCGGACGGCGCAACCGTCACCACCTGGATCAAGCGTTTCGCGGCCAGGCTGCTCGACGGCATCTTCGTGTTCATCGGCGGGCTGCCGGTCACGGCGTACTTCATCTACCGCTATTACCAGGCTTACCTCGACCAGACCGCCGGAGCCACGCCGTCGCTCATGAACATCACCGTGCCGACCGGGGACGCCCTGGGCTGGGAGATCGCGCTGCTGCTGGTGTCGCTGCTCCTGCAGGTCGTCTACGAGGTCGTCTGCCTGCGCAGGTGGGGCGCGACCCCCGGCAAGATGCTGCTCGGGATCAGCGTCCGGGCGTGGGAGCGCGGCGGGCAGCTCTCGTGGGCGATGATCGCGCGCCGGGTCGGCTTCATGAACGGGCTCGCCCTGCTCACCCTGGTGCCGGTCGTGTCGCTGTTCGCGGGCATCGCCTGGCTGCTTGACTACCTGTGGCCCCTCTGGGACAGCCGCAACCAGGCCCTGCACGACAAGTTCGCCGGAACTGCCGTCGTGGAGGGACCGCGGCAGCAGCCGGCTCCTGCCGGGTGACCCGACGCCTGGTGCCCGGCCTCAGGCTGCGCCCGTTTGCGCGTCCAGGAACGTCTTCATCCGGGCGAATGCCACCGGCTCGAGCGCGACACCATGGAAGCCGCCCGGAACGATGAACACCTCGGCCGCCCGGTCCTGCTGGGCGAACGTCGTGGCGGCTTTGGCGAAGCCGCTGTCGAGGCGCGACGCCCACAGCTGGACCGGGCTGCGCATCCCGGAGATGTCGAGAGTCCGGCCCTGCGGGTCGTCCCAGGCGTCCGGGGCCGACAGGCTGATGACCGCTGACACCGGCGGCCGCGCGAGCATGGCGGCGGCGAGGACGCCGTAACCGCCCATGGACGCGCCGACGAGCGAGACGGACGCCGCCCCGTGGTTGCGGCAGAACGCCACGGCCGCGAGCAGGTCGTCGGAGAGCCGCCGGTTGATGTAGCTCGCCTTGGCGCTGGACTCGATGCCGGAGAAGTCGATCGCCATCGCCCGGTAGCCCGCGGCGGCGAACCGTCGGGCCAGCGGCAGCATCTGACAGCTGTCCCCTTGGCTCTGGTGTCCGAGGACGACGTACCTCCTGCCGGTCCCGAGGACGTAGCCCCCGAGGACCCCGTGGGGACCGAACCTGACGAGCTGTGCCCGGGCTGCCGGCTCGAGACAAGCGGCACCTGGCGCCGGCACCGGATCGGCCGCCTGCCCGGTGCCCGTGGCCGGTGTGGCGGTGAACGCCGGTGGGGATCGGGAAGGGCGGTGATGAGATGTCTCGGCAGCCGACGGGTCCGCGACCGACGAGGAGTCGGAGCCTGAGCCACACGCTGCGGCGAGCAGCGCGGTTGTGCTGGCCAGCGCGATGAGCGCCCCGGGACGACGGGCGAACGGCCGACGGGCGAGCGGGCGACAGGCGAGCGAACGACGACGGTGCGGGAGCATCCGGACCTCCGGTGTCGAGACGGCGTGCGATGACCGTAGGCCGGGGATTGCGTCCGCGGATCAGATCAGCCAGAACTGATACGATATCGCAATATCTCCCGGCCGCATCGAACCTCTCCGCACGTCCGGCCGACCCCCCGGATTCGTCCGACCTCCGACTCGCCCGGCCTGCCGCGCATCTCCACGATCGGAGAGTTTCGGCACCATGATCCGAGAGTTTCGGCAGCACCATCCGAGAGTTCCGGCATAGCCGGGGTTGATGGTCCCTCTTGTCAAGCGGCTCACGTTGGTCTGGACGGTCAAAGCGGCAGTGACGCGGCGGCTTTTCGGGACAGCTGCGTTGACGTGGCGCCTCACCTTCAGCTGGATGAACCGGACGCCAAGTCAAGGCGCCCGACTCGCGTGAGTAGGTCGAAAGCCGCGGCGTGATCGCTGCCCTTCACCCACCGCCCTAGGTGCGGAGAAGCACACTCGCTCGCAGAGACCCGGCGACGGCCTCGCCGTCGAGATCACACATTCGTCCGACCCAGCGCGCGGATTTCTTTCGCGAGTCAGCCGGACGAATCCCGGGGCCGGACGAATCCGGGAGGTCAGCGGGTCAGCAGCGGGTCGAGTGCGACCGAGAGGAACAGCAGGGCCAGGTAGGCGTTCGACCAGTGGAACAGCCGCATCGCCTTGAGGGCGACCGAGTCGTCGGACCGCTGAGCGCGCCTGCCGAGGGCATGCGCCTCCTTGAGGAACGCGCACCCGAGGAGCGCGGCCACGATCGGGTAGAACCATCCCGTCGACGCGACCGGCCAGAGCAGCAGCGAGGTCGCGACAGTCAGCCAGCTGTAGATGACGATCTGCCGACCGACCCGGGCCGACGACACGACCACGGGCAGCATCGGTACGTCGGCCGCGGCGTAGTCCTCGCGGTAGCGGATGGCCAGCGACCAGAAGTGCGGCGGCGTCCAGAAGAACACCACCAGGAACAGGACGACAGGCGGCCACGCCAGGGAGCTGGTCACTGCGGTCCAGCCGATCAACGCCGGGAAGCAGCCGGCGGCACCACCCCAGACGATGTTCTGCGAGGTGCGCCGCTTCAGCAGCAGCGTGTAACCCAGCACGTAGAACACGTTCGCCGCCAGCGCGAGCCAGGCCGACAGCCAGTTGACGGTGAGGCCGAGAAGCAGCGTCGCCGCCACCCCCAACCCGATCCCGAAGGCCAGAGCAGCAGGGATCGATACCTGGTGCCGCGGCAGCGGCCGTCGGCGGGTCCGCAACATGCGCTCGTCGATGTCGCGGTCCAGGACACAGTTGAGTGTGTTGGCGCTCCCCGCGGCGAAGGTGCCGCCAACGACAGTCGCCGCGACCAGCCAAAGCGACGGCACGCCACCTTCGGCCAAGAACATCACCGGCACTGTCGTCAGCAGCAGCAGCTCGACGATGCGTGGCTTGGTCAGCGCGATGTACGACGCCACCACGACGCGCAACTCCGGACGCGGCGGCTGACTCGGCACGATCGGAGCCATCGGGTCGACCGATGCTTCCCGCGCGATCACGGGGGGTTGCGGGTCGACAGCCGTCACGGACACCTCGAGTTGGCAGAGAGGTCACCCGGCGTGGACCACCGCCACCCACGGGCGCTTACTTCATCGGGCAGTCTAGTCCGCGGCCTCCATCCCGCACGCTGCCGGGGCACCCTCCTCGCCGGGTGTGTCAGGACGGATCGCAGTAGGCTCACTCTGGATGCCGAACGGCGGCCGGGATCGCCGTGTCGGACCTCCAGACCCGCACGTCACGACCACGCTCAGGAAGGACGCGCCGCTGTGACCAGCGCATCCACGACCCGCTCCGCGAAGCTCGACTGGACCGACATCGACGAGCGGGCGGTGGACACGGTCCGGACCCTCGCCATGGACGCTGTGCAGAAGGTCGGCAACGGCCACCCCGGCACAGCCATGAGCCTCGCGCCTGCGGCGTACCTCCTGTTCCAGAAGGTGATGCGTCACAACCCGGCTGACCCGAACTGGGCCGGCCGCGACCGCTTCGTGCTGTCGTGCGGCCATTCGAGCCTCACTCTCTATATCCAGCTGTACTACGCCGGCTACGGCCTCGAGCTCGACGACCTGAAGGCGCTGCGGGTGTGGGGCAGCCTCACCCCCGGACATCCCGAGCACGGGCACACCGCAGGCATTGAGACGACGACGGGGCCCCTCGGCCAGGGCGTCGCGAACGCGGTCGGGATGGCGATGGCCGCCCGACGCGAGCGCGGGCTGTTCGACCCGAAGCCCGCAGCCGGCGACAGCCTCTTCGACCACCACATCTTCGCCTTCGCGAGCGACGGCGACCTCGAGGAGGGCGTCAGCGCCGAGGCGTCGTCGCTCGCCGGCCACCAGCAGCTCGGCAACCTGGTGCTGCTCTACGACGACAACAAGATCTCGATCGAGGACAACACCAACATCGCCTTCAGCGAGGACGTCGCCTCGCGCTACGAGGCCTACGGCTGGCACGTCCAGACGGTCGACTGGACGAACGGCGGCAAAGGGTACGACGAGAACGTCAAAGCGCTCTACGCGGCGTTCGAGGCAGCCAAGGCCGAGACGAGTCGGCCGAGCTTCATCAAGCTGCGGACCATCATCGGCTGGCCGGCACCGAACCTGCAGAACACCTACAAGGCCCACGGCAACGCCCTCGGCGCGGACGAGGTCGCCGCCACGAAGAAGGTCCTGGGATTCGACCCGGACCAGTCGTTCGTCGTCAGCGACGATGTCATCTCCCATACCCGTCAGGCCGTCGACCGCGGCAAGCTCGCCCAGGAAGCCTGGCAGGGAGAGTTCGACGCGTGGGCCGCGAAGGCCGGCGACCGGCTCGCCCTCTACCAGCGGATGCGGACGCGGACGCTGCCCGACGGGTGGGCTGATGCCCTGCCGACCTTCAAGGCTGACGAGAAGGGCGTCGCGACCCGGGCGGCCTCCGGTGACGTCCTCACGGCGATCGCTCCGGTGCTCCCCGAGCTCTGGGGCGGCTCCGCCGACCTCGCCGGGTCCAACAACACGACCCCGAAGGGCCAACCGAGCTTCATTCCTCCCGAGCACGCCACCGCGATGTTCGACGGCGACTGGTACGGGCGGGTGCTCCACTTCGGGATCCGCGAGCACGCCATGGGCTCGATCCTCAACGGCATCAGCCTGCACGGCGGGACCCGTCCCTACGGGGGCACGTTCCTGATCTTCTCCGACTACATGCGACCGGCCGTCAGGTTGGCGGCGCTCATGAAGCTGCCGGTGACCTACGTCTGGACCCACGACTCCATCGGGCTCGGCGAGGACGGGCCGACCCACCAGCCCATCGAGCAGCTCGCCGCGCTGCGCGCTATCCCCGGCCTGGACGTCGTACGGCCGGCCGACGCCAACGAGACGGCTGCAGCCTGGAAGGCCATCCTGGAGCACACCGACCGACCCGCGGGACTCGCCCTCTCGCGGCAGAACGTCCCGACGTTCCCGCGAGGAGTGGACGGTTACGCCGACACCTCCAACGTATGGCGCGGCGCCTATGTCCTGCTCGACGTCGACGGGGGCGCGCCCGACGTCGTCCTGGTCGGCACTGGCTCCGAAGTGCAGATCGCCGTCGCCGCGCGGGACCAGCTCGCTGCCAAGAACATCCGGGCGCGTGTGGTCTCGATGCCCTGCCGGGAATGGTTCGAGGCGCAGGACAAGGCCTACCGCGACACGGTGCTCCCCCCGACCGTCAAGGCGCGGGTCTCCGTCGAGGCGGCCGTCGCGCTCGGCTGGCGCGACATCGTCGGTGATGCCGGCCGGATCGTCTCGCTCGACCACTTCGGTGCGTCGGCCGACTACCAGCGCCTCTATATGGAGTTCGGGCTCACCGCCGAGGTCGTTGCCCAGGCGGCGATCGACAGTATCGCCGCGGCCGACGCCCAGGGCTGACCTCGGCGATCCCGGTCGTCACCCAAGCCGGTGCCAACTGGACCAGACGGATTCGACGCTTCGAAAGGAAACTCATGAACGACCCCCTGCAGGCACTGTCCGATCTCGGCGTGTCCGTGTGGCTCGATGACATCTCGCGGCAGCGGCTGGAGAGCGGAGGACTCGCCGACCTCGTCGAGCGGCGACACGTCGTCGGCGTCACGTCGAACCCGACGATCTTCGCAAAGGCGGTCACCGACGCCAACACCTACGCCACGCAGGTGCACGACCTCGGCGTCCGAGGCATTCAGCTCGAGGAGGCGGTTCGCGCCATCACGACCTACGACGTCCGCTGGGGTTGTGACGTGCTTCGCGACGTCTACGACCGGACGTCCGGCCTGGACGGTCGCGTGAGCATCGAGGTCGACCCCAGGCTCGCCCATCGCACGGACGCCACCATTGCCGAGGCGCGCGCGCTGTGGTGGCTGGTCGACCGACCCAACGTGATGATCAAGATCCCGGCCACCCAGGAAGGGCTCGCGGCGATCACCGCCGCGACATCCGAGGGCATCAGTGTCAATGTCACGTTGATCTTCAGCCTGGAGCGTTATCGCGCGGTCATGGACGCCTATCTGACCGGTCTCGAGCAGGCGCACTCCAAGGACGTCGACCTGTCGACCATCCGCTCGGTGGCATCGTTCTTCGTCAGCCGGGTCGACACGGAGGTCGACAAGCGGCTCGACGCGATCGGTGGCGTGGAGGCCAAGGCGCTACGCAGCAAAGCCGCCGTCGCCAACGCGAGGCTCGCCTACCGCGAGTACGAGCAGGTGTTCACCAGCGAGCGCTGGTCTCCTCTCGAGTCGGCCGGCGCCCACCGGCAACGCCCGCTCTGGGCCTCGACCTCGGTCAAGGACCCGGCGCTCCCCGACACGATGTATGTGACCGAGCTGGCCGCTCCCGACACCGTCAACACGATGCCCGAGGCGACGATCGAGGCGACCGCCGACCACGGTGAGATCACCGGGGATGAGATCACCGGCAACTACGACGACGCCGAGCAGGTCCTGGCTGGCCTGGAGAAGCTCGGCATCTCTTACGACGACGTCGTCCAGGTGATCGAGGACGAGGGCGTCGACAAGTTCGAGAAGTCCTGGCTCGAGCTTCTCGACACCGTGCAGCACGCGCTCGACGAGGCCACGGCATGAAGGTCGAGCTCGCGGTCCGGACCTCGTCGTCGTACGACGACACTGTCGCGGAGCTCGTCACCCAGGGGGTGGCCGGCAAGCTCGCGGCCCAAGACCCGACCCTGTGGGGTGAAAGCGCCGAGCCCGAGGCGTCGATCCGGCTGTCCTGGGTGTCGCTGGCGAAGACCTCCCACCCCCTGCTCGCGGAGATCGACGCCCTGCGTGCCGACCTGTGGTCCGAAGGACTGGACCGCGTCGTGCTGTGTGGGATGGGCGGCTCCTCGCTGGCACCGGAGGTCATCTCGCGCACCTACGGCATTCCCTTGACGATCCTCGACTCCACCAACCCCAGCGTCGTGCACCGCGCCATCAGCGGCGACCTGTCGCGGACGGTCGTCGTGGTCTCCAGCAAGTCGGGAGGCACCCTCGAGACCGACAGCCAGCGTCGAGCCCTCGCGGCAGCCATGGAGAAGACCGGTATCGACGCGCCGAGCCGGTTCGTGGCCGTCACGGACCCAGGTTCGGCGCTCGAGGAGCTGGCCCGGAACGAAGGCTTTCGCAAGGTGTTCCTGGCGGACCCGCACGTCGGTGGCCGCTACAGCGCGCTGACCGCGTTCGGTCTGGTGCCGACGGGGCTCGCCGGCGTCGACATCGCCGACCTGCTTGACGAGGCGGAGGACGTCATGGGCCGGCTCGCCGCCGACGCTCCGCACAACCCGGCGCTGCTGCTCGCGGCGGCACTCGCGGGCAACCGCGGGCGCGACAAGGCCGCCATCGTCGACTTGGGTTCCGGCATCACGGGGTTCGCCGACTGGTCGGAGCAGCTCATCGCCGAGTCGACCGGAAAGCTTGGCAACGGAGTCCTCCCCGTCGCGGTCGAAGGGGACGACGCACCGGAGGTTCGCTGGCCCGCGAAGGACGTCGTGGTGGCCGCCCTGGTCGCTCCCGACGCCGTGCCCCACGGCGACTCGACCCCCGGGGGCTCGATTCCCGAGCACCAGGCAGCCGGCACCCCAGGGGAGCCCGGGTCCGCCACGGCCGTCCTCGGCGAGCCCTGGGTGACGGTGTCGGGGTCCCTCGGTGCGCAGTTCCTCACCTGGGAGACAGCGACGGCGGTCATGGGGCGGATGCTCGGCATCAACCCCTTCGACCAGCCCGACGTGGAGAGCGCCAAGAAGGCGGCGAGGGGGCTGCTCGACAGCCAGCCGGAGGACGAGCCGGCTCAGATCGTGGAGAGCGGCATCGAGGTGCGTGGCTCGGAGGGCCTGCTGGACGGGGTCGAGACCCTCGCCGGCGCTGTCGAGTCGCTCTTCGGCCGGCTCGCCGGCGATGGCTACGTCGCGGTGATGGCTTACCTCGACGCCGAACGGGACGCCGGCCTGCACAGCGTCCGCGCGGCGATCGCCCGCCGTACCGAGCGACCGACCACCTTCGGCTGGGGGCCGCGGTTCCTGCACTCCACCGGCCAGTACCACAAGGGGGGACCGGGGCAGGGTGTCTACCTGCAGATCACCTCGCAGGAGCCGGTCGACGTGGAGATCCCCGGCCGACCCTTCACGTTCGGGACGTTGATCGCGGCTCAGGCGGCCGGGGACGCCCGGGTGCTGGCCGACCACGGCCGGCCCGTGCTGCGGCTCCACCTGACTGATCCCACGACGGGGGTCGCCACGGTGCAGGACCTCCTGCGATGACCCAACAGGCCACCCTGCGCGTGAGCGCGGCGCCAACGGGGTCGCTCACCGCGGCATCGGCAAACGGCTCCACCCGCACCCAGAACCCGCTCCGCGACGAGAACGACCGACGGCTTCCGCAGATCGCGGGGCCGTGCGGCCTGGTCATCTTCGGCGTCACCGGTGACCTCTCCCGCAAGAAGGTCATGCCGGCCGTCTACGACCTCGCCAACCGCGGCCTGTTGCCGCCAGGCTTCGCCCTGGTGGGCTTCGCCCGTCGTGACTGGGCGACGCAGGACTTCGCCAAGATCGTGCACGACTCCGTCATGGAGCACTCCCGGACGCCCTTCCGCGAAGAGGTCTGGAACCAGCTCGCCAAGGGCTTCCGCTTCGTGCCGGGTGACTTCTCCGACGACGTCGCCTTCGGCCAGCTGCACAACATCATCGAGGAGCTCGACCGCGAGCGCGGCACCGCCGGCAACCACGCCTTCTATCTGGCGATCCCGCCGAAGTTCTTCCCTGACGTCATCGGACAGCTCAAGGAGCATAATCTCGCCGACCCGACGTCCGGCTCCTGGCGGCGCCTCGTCGTCGAGAAGCCGTTCGGGCACGACCTCGCGAGTGCGAGGGAGCTCAACCAGGTCATCTCCAGCGTCTTCCCGCCGGAGTCGGTGTTCCGCATCGACCACTACCTCGGCAAGGAGACCGTACAGAACATGCTGGCGCTGCGGTTCGCCAACCAGTTCTTCGAGCCGGTCTGGAACTCGAACTATGTCGACCACGTCCAGATCACGATGGCCGAGGACATCGGGATCGGCTCGCGAGCCGGCTACTACGACGACATCGGTGCCGCGCGTGACGTCATCCAGAACCACCTGATGCAGCTGATGGCCCTGGTGGCGATGGAGGAGCCGGTCTCTTTCGACGCTCAGAGCCTCCGGATCGAGAAGCAGAAGGTGTTGCGCGCCGTCAGCAGTGCGCACCCCCTCGACCAGACCACGTCGCGTGGCCAGTACGGTCCGGGCTGGGCCGGCGGGGTGAAGGTCGGTGGCTACCTCCAGGAGCCCGACATCCCGAGCACGTCGACCACGGACACGTTCGCGGCGATCAGGCTCGAGATCGACACCCGCAGGTGGGCCGGGGTGCCGTTCTACCTCCGCACCGGCAAGCGGCTCGGTCGCCGGGTCACCGAGGTAGCGGTGGTGTTCCGGCGGGCACCGCATCTGCCGTTCGACAAGACCGCCACCGAGGAGCTCGGCGAGAACGCCGTCGTGATCCGGGTGCAGCCTGACGAAGGCGTCACGATGCGCTTCGGCGCGAAGGTTCCCGGCACGGCGATGGAGATCCGAGACGTCAACATGGACTTCGCCTACGGCGGCAGCTTCGTCGAGTCCAGCCCGGAGGCCTATGAGCGGCTGATCCTCGACGTGCTGCTCGGGGACCCGCCGCTGTTCCCCCAGCTGGAGGAGGTGGAGCTGTCCTGGCAGATCCTCGACCCGATCATCGCCCACTGGGCCTCGCATGGGAAGCCCGACACCTATGAGTCGGGCACCTGGGGGCCCCAGTCGGCGACCGACATGCTGGCGCGCGACGGGCGCGTCTGGCGTCGTCCCTGAGGAGAGCCATGTCCATCGAACTGACGTCGACCAACGCCCACCAGATCGCCGGGGCGCTCCTCACCGAGCGCCGCAAGGCCGGCTCCCCCGCCATGGGCATGGTGATGACGTTCGTCGTCGTGACCGACGAGGGCGACAGCTACGACGCCCTCAAGGTCGCCCGGGCCGTCTCGCGCGAGCATCCGGCCCGGATCCTCGGCATCATCAAGCGCTCCTCGCGCGGCCGCCCCAACCTGGATGCCGAGCTCAGCGTGGGTGGGTCCGGCGAGTCGGTGCTGCTGCGGATCAACGGTGAGCTCACCAAGCACGCGGAGAGCGTCGTACTCCCATTGCTCCTGCCGGACTCGCCGGTGGTGGTGTGGTGGCCGCGCAAGGCCCCGGACGATCCCGCGGCCGACCCGCTCGGCAAGCTCGCCCAGCGGCGCATCACCGACTCCGCGGCGATTCAACGCAACCAGTCCCAGGCGATCCTCGCCCAGGCGCGGTCATATGCCGACGGCAACACCGACCTGGCCTGGACCCGGCTGACTCCGTGGCGAGCCCTGCTCGCGGCGGCGCTCGACCAGTACCCGGCGCGGGTCAGCAGCGCCGTCGTCGAGGCGGAGCGCACCAACCCGAGCGCGGACCTGCTGGTCGCCTGGCTGTCGGACCGGCTCCGGGTCGATGTCATGCGCACCATGTCGAAGGGACCCGGGATCACCTCGGTTACGCTGCACACGGGCGGCGGTCCGATCGAGATCTGCCGTCCCGACGGGTTGCTCGCCGAGTTCACCATCCCCAACGCACCCAACCGGCCTGTCGCGCTGAAGCGGCGCTCGACACCGGAGCTGCTCGCGGAGGAGCTCCGGCGGCTCGACCCCGACGACATCTACGAGGCCACGGTCAAGCGGCTCTGCCGGCTTGTCGACGGCGGCCCGAAGGGTACGTCGGCGTCGAGCTCCACCGCGCTGCCACGATCGGGAAAGGCGGCGGCTCCGCCCCGCCATTCTCCCGCCTCTGCCACGGTTGCGGCCGAGGCGTCCACAAGTGCCGCCAGCCTGACCAACCGGCCGATGCCGGGCGGCGCCCGAAGCGAGTCGGACCACAGAGAGCCGCCCGCGAAGAAGCGGACCACAGCGAAGAAGACCAGCCCGGCAACGAAATCGAGCACCACCAGGAAGTCCAGTTCGGCCAAGAAGTCCAGCACCGCCAAGAAGTCGAGCTCGGCCAAGAAGTCGAGCTCGGCCAAGAAGTCCAGCACCGCCAAGCGATCCGGTTCTGCACGGAAGTCCACCAAGACGACCGCCGGCAGCACCCGGTCGACCACGAAGCGGGCCGCCGGCCCGTCCCCGTCGGCCGCCAGCCGAACGTCCCGCAGCAGCCGATGAGCGTCCCGTCGGTCGTCGTCCATCACAACGACGTGGCTCTTGCGGAGTCGGTCGCAGCACGCCTCATCACCCGGCTGGTCGACGTCCAGTCATCGAGCCGGGTGGCGCGCATCGTGCTGACCGGCGGCACCATCGCCGACAAGATCCACCACGCCATCGCCGTCTCGGAGGCGCGGGACGCCGTCGACTGGGGAGCCGTCGAGGTGTGGTGGGGTGACGAGCGCTTCGTCGACGAGAGCGACCCCGAACGGAACGAGCACCAGGCCCGGCTGGCGTTGCTCGACCAGGTGCGCCTCGACCCTGCCCTGGTGCACCCGATGCCCACGCCCTCGCGCGCCCACGATGATCCGGACCTCGCCGCCGAGAGCTATGCCGCTGAGCTGGCCGACGCGGCCGGGCCGGGCGACCATGACGGCGTCCCGACGTTCGACGTGCTGATGCTCGGTATCGGACCTGACGGCCACGTGGCGTCACTGTTCCCGGAGAAGCCGGCGCTCTACGACGAGCGCACCGTCGTCGGCGTCCGCGGCGCGCCGAAACCTCCCCCCGTCCGCATCACGATGACGATGCCGACCCTGCAGCACGCGCACGACGTCTGGTTCGTGGCGGCCGGTGAGGGCAAGGCCCGGGCAGTGCACCTGGCGCTCAGCGGGGCCGGCGTCGTGCAGATCCCGGCCGCCGGCCCGAAGGGGATCCTCAGCACCTGGTGGCTGCTCGACAAGTCGGCCGCTTCCCGGCTACCTCCGGACCTCCCCCGGATAGCCTCCCCCTAGTCGCTCCCCTGACCGAGTGTTCACCTCCGAGTTTCGGCACCACGAAACTCTCGGATCGTGGTGCCGAAACTCTCGGATCGTGGTGCCGAAACTCTCGGATCGTGGTGCCGAAACTCTCGGATCGCGGTGCCGAAACTCTCGGATCGCGGTGCCGAAACTCTCGGATCGTGGTGCCGAAACTCTCGGATCGTCCGGGGTCGGCGCCCACGTCTGGTCAGAGCAACCCGGCGTCGTGCATGCAGATCGCGATCTGCACCCGGTTGGTGGCGTTCAGCTTGGCCAGCACTCGCGAGACGTGCGCCTTGACGGTTGCGACGCTCATGTAGAGCTCGCCGGCGATCTCTGCGTTCGACTTGCCGTGGGCCACCGCAACTGCCACCTGCCGTTCGCGTTCGGTGAGCGCGCAGACGAGGAAACGGGCCTGCTGGACCTCGCGCGGCTCGTCGTCCGCCCGACCCGACGCCGTCAGCTGTCGGATCAGCGTTGCCGTGACGCTCGGCGACAAGATCGGTTCGCCGGCCGCCACCTTGCGGACTGCCGACACGAGCTCGGCCGGCGGGGTGTCCTTGAGCAGGAACCCGCTGGCTCCCTCGCCGAGCGCGCGGGCGACGTACTCGTCGGCGTCGAACGTGGTGAGGACGATGACCTTCGGTGGACTGGCCCGGCGAAGGAGGGCCGCGGTCGCCTCGAGGCCGTCCATCACCGGCATCCGGATGTCCATCAGCACCACGTCCGGCCGCTTCTGCTCCACGAGTTCGATGCCACGCGCGCCGTCGGCCGCCTCACCGACGATCTCCAGGTCGGCCGCCCCCTTGAGCATCATGGTCAGCGCGGCCCGGACGAGCGGGTCGTCGTCCACGACGGCGACCCTGATCGGGGTGGCGGGCTCAGTCACGGAGGCCAGGGTAGCCAGGCGCGGACCACGAAGTCGCCATGAGGGGTCGTGAAGTGCTCGAGCCCGCCGCCGCTGAGGTCGGCCCGCTCGGCGAGCCCGATCAGGCCGAGCCCGGCTCCGGGCACCGACGCGGCTCGGCCGACACGGAGCGGGTTCCGCACCTCGAGCCGGAGCGAGCCGCCGAGCTCGCCCTCGACTAGGACGTCGACCGTCGTGTCGGGAGCGTGCTTGCGCGCGTTGGTGAGGCCCTCCTGGACCATCCGGTAGGCGTTCCTGCCGATGGACTCCGGGACTGACTCGAGGGGGATGGCGCTGGACAGCCGGATATGCGCGCCGGACTGGCGCTCCGCGTCGATCAGCCCCCGCAGGTCACTCAGAGTGGGTTGCGGTCGCTCCCCCATCCGGACGCTGTCGCTGTCGCGCAGCACCCCCAGGATCTCCCGCAGGTCCACCAGGGCCTGATGGGCGTTCTGCTGGATCACGTCGGCGGCCTGGGCGGTCTCTTGAGGCGTCAGGTCGGCACGATAGGTCAGCGCGCCCGCGTGCATGGCCACGAGTGAGATCCGGTGGGCGAGGACGTCGTGCATCTCCCGGGCGATCCGAGACCGCTCGTTGGCCCGTGCCTGCGCCACCCGCATCGCCTGTTCCCGTTCCGCCCGGTCGGCCCGGTCGCGGAGGGTCGCAAGCAGCTCGCGACGAGCCCCGATGTAGAGCCCGATCGCTGCCGCGATGCCGGTGGCGAACGCAACGTAGATGATCGAGAGGTACCACGGATCGGGCTGCT
The DNA here is from genome assembly GCA_963820035.1 of uncultured Actinomycetota bacterium. GTDB lineage: Bacteria > Actinomycetota > Actinomycetes > Propionibacteriales > Nocardioidaceae > JAWWPG01. The sequence continues at coordinate 454,046 of CAWFYK010000004.1, forward strand.
CAGGAGCGACATACCCGAACAGCAGGCCGCAGCCGATGTTGAGTGCCGAGACGGGGATGATCTCGCGCCAGCGCCGGCGCGTCGACATCGAGATGAATGCGAGCACCCCAGGGCCGGCGGAGGCTGCGGAGACGACTCCCAGCAGCGTCGTGAGGACCGCCACGCCGACCGGCCAGCGGCGATGGAAGCGGTAGGCCACGAACCCGACCACGCCGAGGGCGAGGTCGAGCCAGAACAGCCAGCGCTGGTGTGACCATTCGGCCCGGACCACGCTCGACCAGGTGAGCAGCCCGATGAGGAGGGCGACCAGGTAGCGCCACGTCCACTGCCACCGAGTCAGCGGCGGCGGCTGGACCAGGCCGCGGTTCTCCATATCACGAGCGTAGGGTCCGCCTCGCCCGCCACACCACCGCCGAACGGCGAGCTGACCCCCTACTTTCGGCTATCCCGGTCGAGACCAACGCACGATGCGCAGCCGGTGCTGGTACGACGAGGATGTCACCATGATCGTTGTCGAAGAACTCACGAAACGCTACGGCGGCTTCACCGCCGTCGACCACGTCTCGTTCACCGTCGAGCCAGGGTCGGTCACGGGGTTCCTGGGACCGAACGGGGCAGGCAAGTCGACGGCCATGCGGATGATGGTCGGGCTGACCCCGCCGTCCGCAGGCCACGCCACCATTCTCGGCCAGCCCTACTCCCAGATCCCCAACCCCGGCCGCCAGGTCGGGGTGCTGCTGGACGCCTCGGCGCAGCACGCGGGCCGCACCGGTCGCGAGATCCTCAAGCTCGGTGCCATGGTGATGGGACTCGAGGACACCCGGGTCGACCAGCTGCTGGAGGTCGTCGGTCTGACCCCGGAGGAGGCAAAGCGCCGGGTGGGCAACTACTCGCTCGGGATGCGCCAGCGCCTCGGCATTGCCCACGCGCTGCTCGGCGACCCGTCCGTGCTCATCCTGGACGAACCGGCCAACGGCCTCGACCCGGCAGGCATCCACTGGATGCGCGGGCTGCTGCGCGGCTTCGCGGAGCGCGGCGGCACGGTCTTCCTCTCCTCCCACCTGCTCAACGAGGTCGAGATCATCGCCGACCAGCTGCTGGTGATCGGCCGCGGCCGGATCGTCGCGCAGGGGAGCAAGCAGGAGCTGGTCTCCCAGGCCGGGATCTTGGTGCGCGCCCTCGACCTCGCCGCCCTGCGGGCCTCGCTCGAGCGGGCCCAGCTCACCTTCAACGACAACGGGAGCGACGCCCTCATCGTCGAAGCGAGCGCGGAGCAGATCAGCCGCGCCGCCATGGCGGACCAGGTCGTGCTGACCGAGCTCCGGCCCGCCGATGGAGCCGGTCTCGAGAGCCTGTTCCTCCAGCTCACCTCAGACGACGCCCGACAGGAGACTGCAGCATGACCACCGCAACCAGCGCCGCGGTTGAGCGGCCGGCAAACCCCGACGCCATCGCCCGTGTCCCGATGTCACGCCTGCTGCGCGTCGAGCTGCGCAAGATCACCGACACCCGAGCCGGCAAGTGGCTGCTCATCTCGATCGCGGCCATCACCGCCGCGGTTGTGGTGATCTTCCTGTTCGCCGGTAACAAGTCCGACCTGACGTTCGACAACTTCCTGAGCGCGACCGGCACCCCGCAGGGATTCCTGCTGCCGGTGCTCGGCATTCTGGCGATCACCAGCGAGTGGTCTCAGCGCACCGGGCTGGTCACCTTCACCCTCGAACCCAGCAGAGCCCGCGTCGTGGTGGCGAAGTTCATCGCGATGGTGATCCTCGGGCTGGCAGCGGTCGTCATCGCCTATGCCCTGGCGGCCGTCGGAAACGTGCTCGGGATCGTGCTCCGGGACGGCAACGGGTCGTGGCATTACACCCTTGCCTGGGTCGGCGAGGTCGCGACCGGCCAGGTCATCGCGATCATCCAGGGCCTCGCGTTCGGCATGCTGTTCATGAGCTCGGCCGCTGCCATCGTCATCTACTACGTCGTGCCGATCGCCTGGGGGATCCTGTTCGGGATCGTCAGCGCGCTCAACAGCGCAGCGCCGTGGGTCGACCTCGGCACCGCGACTCAGCCGCTGTTCAGCCACGACATGACCGGTGAGCACTGGCTCCAGCTGCTGGTCTCGTTCATGATCTGGGTGGCGTTGCCGCTGGTCGCCGGGGCCATCAGGCTGATGCGGAGCGAAGTGAAATAGCGCGTCCCCGACCTGGACGCAACCGCAGGCGCCCCCGGCGTACCACCTCTTCGGTGGTCCGCCGGGGGCGCCTCGGTGTCAGTAGATGACCTCGCCGGACTTGCGCTTGGCCCGCAGGGTCTGCAGGGCCTCGTCGAGGATCTCCTCAGCCTCGGCGTCGGAGCGGCGCTCCTTCACGTAGGCGAGGTGGGTCTTGTAGGGCTCCGCCTTCGGCGGGGGCGGGGGGTTGTCGGAGTCGCGGTTGGCGGGCAGCCCGCACCGCGGGCAGTCCCAGGCAGACGGGATCTGGGCATCGATGGCGAACATCGGGGCGGTCTCATGACCGTTCGCGCAGAAGTATGTGATGCGCTGTCGGGGTGCGGCTTCTCCTCGCTCGGCCTCCCCCATCGGTCCTGCACCGACCCTGCTGCCGCGGATCGCACTACCACCAGCCACTTGAGACTCCTTGACGTGAGCCGGAGCACGACCTCAGTGCCCGGTTGAGGGGATTGTACGTCGAAGCCCTGCTCACCCGGACTTCAGCAGCAGGTTCAACACCACGATGCAGACAGCCCACAACACGGCGACGCCGATCGTGATCCGGTCCAGGTTCTTCTCGGCCACCGATGAGCCGCCGAGCCCGCTCGACACACCGCCACCGAACATGTCGGAGAGGCCGCCACCGCGACCTTTGTGGAGCAGGATCATCAGGATCAAGAATGCGCTGCTCAGCAGGAGCAGGACGTCGACAGCGATAATCACAACGTCAGATCCTACCTGCTCCGCGTGCCGCGCCGGTCCACCGCTCCACGGCGGGCGGGCTCACCTCGTGACCAGGGCCACACCGGGGGCTCCGAGTCACGGGACCGCGCGGCATCACAGCGCGGGCATGTCGTAGAAGCGGCAGATCCCGCCGAACTCGTCTGCCTGCAGGCTGGCACCGCCCACCAGGCAGCCGTCGACATCGGGCTGGGCCATGATGCCGGCCACGTTGGCAGCCTTGACCGACCCGCCGTACAGCACCCGGACGCTGTCCCCGACGTCGCTGCCGTGGACCTCCGTGAGCCGGGCACGGATGGCGCCGCACACCTCCTGGGCGTCGTCGGGGGTCGCGACCTCGCCCGTGCCGATCGCCCAGACCGGTTCGTAGGCCACCACCAGGGACGCCACCTGCTCGGCGTCGAACCCGGCGAGCGAGCCGTCCACCTGCTGCAGTGTGTAGACGACCTGTCGACCCTCCCGACGTACGTCGAGCCCCTCCCCGACACACACGATCGGCGTGATCTCGGCCCGCACCGCCTGGTGCGCCTTGGCGTTGACGGTCGCGTCGTCCTCGTGGTGGTAGTCCCGACGCTCCGAGTGCCCGACCGTGACGTAGCTGCAACCGAGCCGAGCCAGCATCTGTGCGCTGATCTCGCCTGTGTAGGCGCCGTCGTCGTGCGTCGAGATGTCCTGCGCCCCCAGCTTCATCGGCAGGGCGTCCCCGTCGATGAGCGTCTGCACGCTGCGCAGACTGGTGAACGGCGGCAGGACGGCGACCTCGCTCTTCGTCGGGTCGTACTTCTTGTCAGCCAGCGTCCACGCCAGCTTCTGAGCCAGCACGACGGCCTCGTGGTGGTTGAGGTTCATCTTCCAGTTGCCTGCCATCAGCGGCAGCCTGGTGGGCTTTGCCATCTCAGTCCTCCAACACGTCGAGACCGGGCAGGGACTTGCCTTCGAGGTATTCGAGGCTCGCGCCACCACCGGTGGAGATATGACCGAACTGGGCGTCGTCGAAACCCAGCTTGCGCACGGCCGCGGCCGAGTCGCCACCGCCGACGACCGACAGGCCGTCGACCTCGGTCAGCGCCTGGGCGACCGCGCGAGTGCCCTCCGCGAAGGCATCGATCTCGAAGACTCCCATCGGCCCGTTCCAGAAGACCGTCCTGGCATCGGCGAGCGCCGCCGCGAATGTCGCCCCGCTCTCAGGCCCGATATCGAGCCCGAGCTGGTCGGCGGGGATCGAGTCGACCGGTACGACGGTCGCGGGCGCGTCGGCCCGCACCTCCGGTGCCACCACGACGTCGGTCGGGAGCAGGATCTGGACGCCGGCCTTGGCTGCCGCCTCTCGGTAGCCGCGAACCGTCTCGAGCTGGTCGGACTCGAGCAGGCTGCGGCCCACCTCGAGCCCCTCAGCGGCCAGGAACGTGAACACCATTCCGCCGCCGATCAACAACCGGTCGGCCTTGCCGAGCAGGTTGTCGATCACCCCGAGCTTGTCGGAGACCTTCGAGCCGCCGAGCACGACGGCATAAGGGCGTTCCGGGTCCTCGGTGAGCCGGCGCAGGACGTCGACCTCCTTGAGTACCAGGCCTCCGGCCGCGTGCGGCAGGCGCTGGGCGACGTCGTAGACACTGGCCTGCTTGCGATGCACGACCCCGAAGCCGTCGCTGACGAACGCGTCGCCGAGAGCGGCCAGCTTGTCGGCGAACTCCCCCCGGGTGCCGTCGTCCTTGCTCGTCTCGCCTGCGTTGAAACGCACGTTCTCGAGAAGTACGACGTCCCCGTCGGCCATTGCGGCCACGGCGGACGCGGCGTCGTCTCCGACGGTGTCCGAGGCGTGGCGCACCGGGGCGTCGAGGAGCTCGGAAAGCCGGGCCGCCACAGGTCCCAGCGAGTAGGCGGGGTCCGGCGTACCCTTCGGCCGGCCGAGATGGGCCATCACGACGACCTTCGCACCCCGACCGCGTAGGTCCGCGATGGTCGGGACGCTAGCCCGAATGCGGCCGTCGTCGGTGATGGCTCCGTGGTCGAGCGGCACGTTGAGGTCAGAGCGGACCAGGACCCGTTTACCCGCGAGCCCACCGAGCCTGCGGTCGAGCTCGTCGACTGTGGTGACCACGCGACGGAGGCCCGTCAGAGGGACGAGCCGACGAGAGCAGCGAGGTCCACCAGCCGGTTGGAGTAGCCCCATTCGTTGTCGTACCAGCCGACGACCTTGACCTGCGGGCCGTTGGCCAGCGTGAGCGCCGAGTCCAGCGTGCACGAGGCGGGCGAGGTCACGATGTCGGACGAGACGATCAGGTCCTCGGTGTAGACGAGGTACTTCGACATCGGACCCGAGTCGGCCGCCGCCTTGAACGCGGCGTTGACCTCGTCCCTCGTCACCTCCTGCGAGAGCGTGACGGTGAGGTCGGTCACCGAACCCGTGGGGACCGGCACCCGGAGGGCGTAGCCGTCGAGCTTGCCCTTGAGCTCGGGCAGCACGAGCGAGATGGCCCGAGCCGCGCCTGTCGTGGTGGGGATGATGTTCGAACCGGCGGCACGGGCTCGACGCAGGTCGATCTGGCCCTTGCGGTTGAGCGCGATCTGGTCGAGCACCTGCTGCTCGGTGGTGAACGCATGCACCGTCGTCATGAAGCCGCGTTCGATGCCGAACGAGTCGAGCAGCACTTTCGCCATCGGAGCAAGGCAGTTCGTCGTGCATGAGGCGTTGGAGATGATGTTGTGGTTCGCCGGGTCGTAGTCACCCTCGTTGATGCCCAACACGACCGTGACGTCCTCGTCGGTCGCCGGGGCCGAGATGATGACCTTCTTGGCGCCGGCCGTGAGGTGCTTGCCCGCATCGGCGCCCTTGTTGAAGATCCCGGTGGACTCGATCACGATGTCGGCACCCAGGTCGCCCCACGGCAGCGCCGCCGGGTCACGCTCAGAGAGGGACTTGACGGTTGCCCCGTCGACCACCAGGTCGTCGCCCTCGACGGCGACCTCGCCGGGGTAGCGCCCGAGGATCGAGTCGTAGCGCAGGAAGTGCGCCAGGATGTCGGTCGGCGCGACGTCGTTCACCCCGACGACCTCGACGTCCGCTCCGGACGCCTTGACGGCACGGAAGAAGTTGCGGCCGATGCGGCCAAAGCCATTGATACCTACCCGTACGGTCACGCGGCGATCTCCCTCACGTCTTTGCTGCTCGAGCCTGCTCTTGACGCGACCCTATCAACTGCGGATGACGGCGGGACGTCTCGCAGCCGACGGCGCACGCCTCTGACTCCCGACCCCGCCGAGCGCCAAAGCTCAGCGGGTGCGTCGCGACGCCGCCCTCGTCAGCTCATGGCCGCGAGGTACGCCGGCTGGGCGCCCGTCCCGCCGGTTGGGTGGGGCTCGGGCCCGGGTCCCGACGGGGTGGGATGGGCAGGGTCAGCACCGTCCCTGAGCTGACCGTGTCGGGCTGACCGTGGTGGCTGATCTCCAGCGGCTCGCCCTCGGCGAAGGAGTACGACGCCTCCGTCTGGCTCACGGTCACCCGGAGGCGGCGGCCCGCGACGACCATCCCGAACGAGAGGCGACCGAGCATCGGTGGCAGCCGTGGGGCGAACCTCAGGGGGCCCGGGCCTCCGTCGTCGCGCATCCCGCCGAACCCGGCGACCAGGACCGTCCAGACTCCGGCCAGTGATGCCAGGTGGAGGCCGTCCCTCGTGTTGTGCTCGAGGTCCTCGAGGTCCATCAGAGCCGCCTCGCCAAGATAGTCGTCGGCCAGAGCCAGGTGACCGACCTCGGCCGCGATGACCGCCTGGGTGCAGGCCGACAGCGACGAGTCGCGCACGGTCAACGCCTCGTAGTACGCGAAGTTCCGGGCCTTCTCCTCGGAGGTGAAGGCATCCCAGCGCAGGTGCATGGCCAACACCAGGTCGGCCTGCTTCAGGACCTGTTTGCGATAGAGATCGAAGTAGGGGTAGTGCAGCATGAGCGGGTAGTGCTCCGGCTTGGTGGCGGCGAAGTCCCAGATCTGGTGGGCGGTGAAGCCCTCGGACTGCGGATGCACGCGCAGCCGCTCGTCATAGGGGACGAACATCGCCGTCGCCGCATCACGCCACCCCTCCAGCTCGTCCTCGTCGACGCCGAGCTCTCGCGACACGTCGACGTGGCGACCGGCAGCCTCGACCGCGCTGGTGAGGTTGTGCTGCGCCATCAGGTTGGTGTAGACGTTGTTGTCCGCCACGGCGCCGTATTCGTCGGGTCCGGTCACGCCGTCGATCCGGAAGACCCCTTGGGCGTCGAAGTGACCGAGTGAGCGCCAGAGCCGAGCGGTCTCGACGAGCAGCTCCAGACCGACCTTGCGCTCGAACTCGAGATCGCCGGTCGCCTGGACCTGGCGCACGACCGACGCGGCAATGTCGGCGTTGATGTGGAACGCCGCCGTCCCGGCCGGCCAGTAACCGGAGCACTCCTCCCCGCGGATAGTCCGCCACGGGAACGCCGCGCCCTTCAGGCCGAGCTGCTGCGCCCGCTGGCGGGCCTGCGGCAGGATGGTGCGGCGCCACCCCAGCACATGGGCGGCCGCCTCGGGTGAGGTGTAGGTGAGCACTGGCATGACGAACGTCTCGGAGTCCCAGAACGTGTGTCCGTCGTAGCCCGGACCCGTGAGTCCCTTCGCTGCGATGGCGCGACCCTCGGATCGGGCGCCTGCCTGCAGGACATGGAAGAGGGCGAACCGCACGGCCTGCTGGATCCGGGGGTCTCCGTCGATCTCGACGTCGGCCCGGTCCCAGAAGTCGTCGAGGTAACTGCGCTGTTCGGCGAGCATCGCCTCCCAGCCCGTCCGAGAGGCGCCTGCGAGAGCAGCATCGGTCTGGTCCCTGACCGCCGGGAGCGACCGCGATGCCGACCAGCCGAAGGCGACCAGCTTGACCACCCGCAGCTTCTCCCCCGGCTCGAGGGTGGCCGAGATCGTCACCCGGCCGAGGTCGGGCAGGCAGTCCGAGCTCACCTCGGTGCCGGCCGGGCCGTCGACGACGTGGTTCATCGCGGTGGCGACAACGAGTCCACTCGCCCTGGTGGCGTGCACGAGGTGCACCCTGGCGCCCAGCGCGGCGTCCTCCTGGGCAACAAGGGGCGCCTCGAGGGCGGCCGCCACCCGCGGGTCGTCCGATGCGGTGGGGAGCCGCTCGTTGGCGACGATCTCCGACTGGAGCACGATCCGCACCGCGCTGTCGACGGCCTCCACCTCATAGCAGATCCCCGCGACGGCACGTTGGACGAAGGACACCATCCGCTGTGATCGGATCAGGACTCGGCGCCCGGACGGGGACGCCCAGTCCACTTCACGGCTCAGCACTCCGGTGCGGAAGTCCAGACAACGCTCGTGCCGCCTGAGCTCGCCATAGCGGACGTCGAACGGCTCGTCGTCGACGAGCAGCCGGATCAGCTTGCCGTTGGGCACGTTGATGATGGTCTGGCCGGACTCGGGGTACCCGAAGCCGGACTCGGCGTAGGGCAGCGGCCGCAGCTCGAAGACGCCGTTGAGATAGGAGCCCGGCAACCCGTAGGGCTCCCCTTCGTCGAGGTTGGCGCGCCAGCCGATGTGCCCGTTTGACAAAGCGCAGAGCGACTCCGTCTGGGCAAGCGTGTCGAGGTCGAGCCCGGTCTCCTTGAGGCGCCACGGGTCGTTGGCGAAGTTGGCATGTCCGATCATGGAGCGTCCATCAGCTCCGCAAGGTCAGAGACCACGACGTCGGCGCCGTGCTCATGAAGGGCGGCTGCCTGGCCCACCCGGTCCACGCCCACCACCTGGCGGAAGTCTCCGGCCCGACCGGCTTCGACGCCGGCGAGGGCGTCCTCGAACACCACACAGTCGGCCGGCGTCCGCTGGAGGGCTTGCGCACCGGCGACGAACATGTCCGGCGCCGGCTTGCCGGCAAGGTGCTCGCGCTGGGCGGTCACCCCGTCGACCCTCGCGTCGAACAGGTCCTCGATGCCGGCGGCTGCCAGGACCGCCTGGCAGTTGGCGCTGGAGGAGACGACGGCGCGGGGCAGACCAGCAGCCCGGACGGCCCGGAGATAGGTCACCGAGCCCTCGTAGACCTCGACCCCGTCCTCGTCTATGCGTCGGAGGACGATCTCGTTCTTGCGGTTGCCCAGCCCGTTGACCGTCTCGCTGCCGGGGTCGTCATCGGGTCCACCCTCGGGCAGCTCGATGCCCCTCGACTCGAGGAAGGACCGGGTACCGTCGGCCCGCTGCTTGCCGTCGACGTAGCGGTCGTAGTCCTCCACCGGGTCGAACGGCACGAACGGCTTCCCAGCACGCTCCGCCGAGGACGTCAGGAACTCGTCGAACATCTCCTTCCACGCCGCGGCGTGGACCTTGGCGGTCTTGGTGACCACACCGTCCAGGTCGAACAGACACCCGCGGACGCCCTGGACGAGGCCGAGGGCACGGACGGCAGCGGGGTCGACGCGGCCACTGCCGGTACGCCGCTCGGGTTCCGGCCGGCCGGTCACGAGGCGGTGTTCTTCGGCGACTTCTCAGGAGCCCGCACGACGACCACCGGACAGTGCGCGTGGGAGACGACATGCTGGCTCACCGAGCCGAGCAGAGCCCCGACGAACCCACCGTGACCGCGAGAGCCCACCACCAGCAGAGCGTCCGGGTCGTCAGCGGCCGCGATGAGCGCCTCCGCGGGATGGCCTTCGAGAGCCTCGTAGACGATATCGACATCGTCTTGCGGGCCGAAGTCCTCGCCGAGCCGCGCGATCTCGGCATCGACGGCCGCCGAGAGGTCATACTCGGTGTCGACGGCCGGGTCCATCCCGAGGGCCCAGCTGTTCGCGCCGCCGTAAGCCAGTGGCTGCTGCCACGCCATCACCGCACGGATCGAGGAGCCACGCAGCCGAGCCTCACGCACCGCCCAGCCCAGGGCCGCCAGCGACCCTGGAGAGCCGTCCATCCCCACGACGATCGGCCCGGCCTGCTGCCGTCTCGCATCCACCGCGGGTGTCGCGCCGGGGCTCGTCGATCCGGCTGCGCTGTCTCCTGAGGTCACGTCCCGATCCTTTCGTGAGGCTGCTGGTTTCTGGGAGGACGGCGCTGGACCCGGCCGGTGAGGTCAGGAGGGGTCGCTCAGCATGTCCGGGGTGAGTGAGGACTCCGTGTCGGGGACGCCGAGCTCCTGGGCGCGCTTGTCGGCCATCGCGAGCAGCCGCCGGATCCGGCCGGCGATCGCGTCCTTCGTCAGGGGCGGCTCGTGCAGCTGTCCGAGCTCCTCGAGGCTGGCCTGCCGGTGCTTCACCCGGAGGTCGCCGGCGAGCTTCAGGTGGTCGGGCACCTCGTCCGCCAGGATCTCGAGGGCGCGCTCCACCCGGGCACCGGCGGCCACCGCGGCGCGCGCGGACCGTCGTAGGTTGGCGTCGTCGAAGTTGGCCAGCCGGTTCGCCGTTGCCCGGACCTCGCGACGGAGCCGGCGCTCCTCCCAGGCCAGCAGCGACTCGTGCGCGCCCAACCGGCTCAGCAGGGCACTGATCGCGTCACCGTCGCGGATCACCACCCGGTCGACCCCACGAACCTCTCGTGCCTTGGCGGGTATCCCCATCCGCCGAGCCGCCCCGACGAGCGCGAGAGCCGCCTCCGGACCCGGACACGTCACCTCGAGGGCGGACGACCGACCAGGCTCGGTGAGCGATCCGTGGGCCAGGAAGGCGCCCCGCCAGGCGGCGACGGCGTCGCAGCTCGAGCCGCTCACGACCTGCGGCGGCAGACCTTGCACGGGGCGGCCGCGCGTGTCCAGCAGGCCGGTCTGCCGGGCCAGCGCCTCGCCGTCCTTCGCGACCCGGACGACGTAGCGGGTGCCTCGACGCAGCCCCCCGCCGCTGATGACCACGACCTCGCTGTGGTGGCCGTAGATCTCGACCAGGTCCCGGCGGATCCGGCGCGCCGCCGCTCCGGTGTCGAACTCGGCCTCGACGACGATCCGCCCGCCCTGGATGTGCAGGCCGCCCGCGAACCGCAGCATCGCCGAGACCTCTGACTTGCGGCAGCAGGACTTCTTCACCGACGTGCTCGCGAGCTCCGACTTGAGCTGTGCCGTCATCGCCATGAGACCGATCCTGCCACGCCGGAGCCCGGGGTTGTCGTTGGAAGCCTGTGAGTGCAGCCGGACCGGCCGCTCTTGGGGTGTCTGCGCGCACACCGAGGTGCCCGCCGCCTGCGTTCCTGCCGTCTGCGTCATGTCATGATCCCCGAGTAGGTCTGGGCCAACCGCGTCACGTCGTGGCGGGGGCTGCCGTCGAGCGCGGCGATGTCGGCAATGACCAACTCACCCCGTAGCCCGTTCACCGTCTGCTCCAGCATCGGTCTGTCGATCACGCTGGCGCGATCGGCAATCACCACGTCCACCTGCAGGTCTGGAGCATGAACCGCCAATACTTCCAAATAGGTGCTCGGACCGAAACCACTCGTTTCCCCCGGCTGGGGCGCCACATTGAGTGTGACGCATCGCCGGGCCGGGCTCTTGACGATCGCCGCCAACAGCTCGGGCACCATCAGGTGAGGAAGCACGCTGGTGAACCACGAGCCCGGACCCAGCACGACCCAGTCGGCCGCCTCGATGGCCGCCAGCACCTCCGGGCAGGCCGGCGGCCGGCGAGGCACCAGCTCGACGGTCTCGACCAGGCCCTGGGTCGTGGCGACCTCGACCTGGCCGCGCACGACGCTGAGCTCGTCGGGACGAGCCGGGTCCGCACCCCGCACGGACGCCTCGATGTCGAGCGGTACGGCGGCCATCGGCAGCACGCGACCCTGGGCTCCGAGCAACCGCCCGACCCAGTCCAGTCCTGCCACATGGTCACCGAGAAGCTCCCACAGAGCGACGATGAGCAGGTTGCCCAGGGCATGGTCATGCAGCTCCCCGGCACTCTCGAACCGATGCTGGAGAACGTCGGCCCAGGTCCTCCCCCACTCGTCGTCGCGGCAGAGCGCCGAGAGCGCCTGCCGCAGGTCGCCCGGCGGGAGCACCCCAAGCTCGTTTCGGAGCCGACCAGAGGAGCCGCCGTTGTCGGCGACCGTCACCACCGCCGTCAGGTCGGTGCAGAAGGTGCGCAGCGCCCGCAACGTCACGGCCAACCCGTGGCCGCCGCCCAGCGCCGTCACCGCGAGGTCGGGAGCGACGCTGTCGGTGACTTTCGCCCACAGGTCGCCGGGGGCCGGCGACGTCATTCGCGGCCCAGGTCGCGGTGGACCACGAGCGTCTCGACACCGCGACGGGTCATCCGCTCTCCCACGGCCTCCGCCATTGCCACGCTACGGTGCTTGCCACCGGTGCAGCCCATGGCAATGCTGAGGTAGTGCTTGCGCTCGGCGAGGAAGCCGGTGTAGACGGTCTGCAGCAGCGCATCGAGGCGTCCGAGGAACTCGCCGGCGGCCGCTTGCCCCAGCACGTAGTCGCTCACGGCCGAGTCGAGACCGTTCTGCGGCCGCAGGTCGGGGACCCAGTGCGGGTTGGGGAGAAACCGCATGTCGAGGACCATGTCGGCGTCGACAGGAATGCCGTACTTGAAGCCGAACGACACCACAGTGGCCCGGACGCTCTGCTCACGGCCGTCCGCGAACGCGGCTTCGACCTTGGTCGCCAGCTGGTGCACGTTGAGGGTCGAGGTGTCGATCAGGACGTCGGCGGCTCCGCGCAGGTCTCGCATCAGCTCGCGCTCACGGAGGATCCCGTCGAGCAGGCGGGCGCCACCCTGGAGCGGATGGGGCCTGCGGGCGGCCTCCTGTCGGCGTACCAGCACGTCGTTCGATGCCTCGAGGAACAGCACCCTCGGATGCACGTCCACCGTGACGAGCTCGTCGATCGCACCCTGGAGGTCGCTGAAGAAGCCGCGCGAGCGTACGTCGACCACCACCGCGACCTTGCTCTCGTCGTCGTGCTGGTCGGAGACCAGCCGGACTACCGCCGCCAGCAGCTCGGGTGGGAGGTTGTCGATCACGAAGTAGCCCTGGTCCTCCAGGGACTTCGCCGCCGTGCTCCGACCGGCCCCTGTCATGCCCGTGACGATGATGAGATCCGAAACTCGCTCACCCATGGCCCCCGCCTTCCCGCCGACTGGGCGACGGCGAGAGCTCCCCTGATCGGGCCCCGCTGTCGGTTGTCTCGTCCATGATCTCACCGGTTGCGGTGTTCACCGACCGCTGTCCAGCCGACGAGGCGGATGCGAGGGCGACGACGACCGCCTCAGCGGTGCGATTGCCGAAGCCCGGCAGGGCGGCGATCTCGTCGAGCCCCGCGGCGCGGAGCTTCTTGAGTGAGCCGAAATGGCGCAGCAGCACCTTGCGGCGGACCTCGCCGAGACCCGGGACGTCGTCGAGGACGCTCTCGACCATCGACTTCGAGCGCCGGTTGCGGTGGTGGGTGATCGCGAAGCGGTGAGCCTCGTCTCGCACGCGCTGAAGCAGATAGAGACCTTCGCTGGTCCGCGCCATGATCACCGGGTCCTGCTGACCCGCCCGCCAGACCTCCTCGAGCCGCTTGGCCAGCCCCACGATCGGGATGTCGTCGATGCCCAGCTCGTCGAGGGCGCGTTGGGCGGCGGCGACCTGGGGCGGGCCGCCGTCCACGACGACGAGCCCCGGAGCGTAGGCGAACTTCCGTGGCCGACCGGTGTCAGGGTCGATCAGCACCGGCCCGTCTTCACCGTCGGCGTCACCGAGATCGGGCTGCGCCGACTCGGCACGGTCGTCGAGCAACCGCTTGAAGCGCCGCGTGATCGTCTCGTGCATCGCGGCCACGTCATTCTGGCCGTCGACGCCCTTGATGACGAACCGCCGGTAGTCCGACTTGCGCGGCAGTCCGTCCTCGAAGACGACCATGGACGCGACGACCTCCGTCCCTTGCAGGTTGGAGATGTCGTAACACTCGATGCGCAGCGGCGCCTCGGCGAGGCCGAGTGCCTGCTGGATCTCCTCGAGCGCCCGGCTCCGGGTGGTCAGGTCGCTCGCGCGCTTGGTCTTGTGGATGGCGAGCGCCTGCCCGGCGTTGCGCGCAACCGTCTCCATGAGACTGCGCTTGTCCCCGCGCTGCGGCACCCGGATCGCGACCTTGCTGCCGCGCTTGGCCGCCAACCACGCCGTGACGGCGTCGTTGTCGTCGGGCCGCTCGGGCAGCAGCACCTCGCGGGGGATGGTGTCGCTTCCCTCGACGTCGTAGACCTGGATGAGAAAGCGGCGAAGCAGCTCCGGGAGATCGGCGTCGTCGACGCGGTCCGCCACCCAGCCCCGTTCCCCTCGGATCCGGCCCCCTCTCACGTAGAAGACCTGGACCGCGATCTCCAGCGGGTCCTCAGCGACGGCGATCACGTCGGCGTCGGTCCCGTCGGCCAGCACGACGGCGTTCTTCTCCATCGCCCTGGTCAGCGCGCCGATGTCGTCGCGGAGCCGCGCCGCGAGCTCGTACTCCTGGTCGTTCGACGCCGCGCGCATCTCGCGCTCCAGCCGCTTGACGTGCACCCCGGTCTGACCGGCGATGAACGAGCAGAAGTCGTCGACGATCTCGCGGTGCTCCTCTGCGCTCACTCGCCCGACACAGGGTGCGGAGCACTTCCCGATGTAGCCCAGCAGGCACGGTCGGCCGATCTGGGCGCTGCGCTTGAAGACCCCCGCCGAGCACGAGCGCATCGGGAACACCCGCAGCAGCAGGTCGACGGTCTCCCGGATCGCCCAGGCATGCGAGTAGGGACCGAAGTACCGAACCCCCTTGCGTTTCGGGCCGCGGCCCACCATCACCCGCGGGAACTCCTCGTTGAGTGTGACGGCGAGCCAGGGATACGACTTGTCGTCGCGGTACTTCACGTTGAAGCGCGGGTCGTACTCCTTGATCCAGGAGTACTCGAGCTGCAGCGCCTCGACCTCGGTCTCGACGACGGTCCATTCGACCGAAGCGGCCGTGGTCACCATCCGCGCGGTGCGCTCGTGCAGGTTGGCGACGTCCTGGAAGTACGACGACAGCCGCGCCCGCAGGCTTTTCGCCTTGCCGACGTAGATCACCCGTCCGGAGGGGTCGCGGAACCGGTAGACACCGGGCGAGTCCGGGATGGAACCCGGGGCCGGGCGGTAGGTCGTCGGATCGGGCACTCCACCACCCTAGTCAGCACCGCGGACGGTCCGGCCGGCGTCAGCGCGGATGGCGGAAACGGGCGATAAGCCCTAGCCGCGTCGCTCCCCCATGGGCCACACTGGTGCGACACTGGGACTGGACCGGGGTGGGCCGGCCCGTCCGCGGCGACGACCCGACCCGGGTGTGCCAGGTCACGACACGGCCCCGGCGACATGGTCGTTTTAAGTCTAGTGATCCGATAGACTTTCACCCCTGGCACCGGAAGGAGCGAGCGGATGACAGCGACCCGCGACCTGTACGACCTGTCGCTGTCCACGTCCGCGACCGCTGCCTCGGCCTACAACACCGGGGTCAGCGCTCTTCTGCGCGTCCAGGAAGGTGGGCTGCTGAGCATCTCCGAGTCGATCGCCCACGACCCCACGTTCGCCCTCGGGCATGCCGGCCTTGCGCTTCTCGGCCATGAGTACGGCGCGGCCGTCGACGTCGAGTCCCGGCTAGCCGCGGCGAGGCTGCACGCCCGACGCGGCTCGGAGCGTGAGCGAAGCCACGTGCACGCCGTCGTGTCACACGTCGCCGGCGACTCCCGGCCGCTCGTCCAGCATCTTCAGGCCCACCCCAGGGACGCCCTGCTGTTGTCCGTAGCGGTGCCGACGATCGCCTTCGCGGGAGTGACGTGCGTGCCCGAGGACTCGTGGGAGATCGTCGAGAACGCTCGCTCCGGCTATGGGGACGACTGGTGGTTCAACGGCCTGCTCGCGTTCATCCGGCAGGAGCAACAGCGCTGGGACGAAGCCATGTCGCTCGCCTGCGCCTCGCTCGACCAGGAGCCGACCGCCGGTCACTCGGTGCACGCCCGGGCCCACGTCCACTACGAGACGGGCGACCATGTCGCCGGACGGGACTGGCTCGACGGATGGATCAGTGGGCCGGGCAGGACCGCCGACAATCTCGCCCACTACTCCTGGCACGCCGCGCTGCACGAGCTCTCGATCGGCGACTTCACCGCCGTGCGGTCGCGTTACTCCCGGCAGCTCTCCCCTCCGCAGGTCGTCGGCTGTCGCGCCCTGGTGGACTCATGCTCGCTGCTGTGGAGGTGGGCGATCACGCCGGGAGCCCGTGACGTGCCGTCGGTTGACAGTGTTCTCGCCACGATCGACCAGCATCTGCTCGACACTCCCCCGACTCCCTTCATGGCGTTGCATTCCGCCGTCACGCTGTGCGCGCTCGGCGAGGTCGACCGGCTTGATCGGCTCGACCGGTGGTCGCGACGTCAGGTCAACCCGGCGTACCGCGACGTGGTGGCTCCGCTGTGCGCGGCGTTGCGGGCTCTCGCCGAGGGCGATCCGGGCGCGGCGGCCGACCAGCTGTCTGCCCTGATCGGGACCATCTGGCGGCTCGGCGGCAGCGACGCCCAGCGCGAGGTGGTCGAGGACACCCTGATCGCGGCCCTGCTGGCCGCCGGCCGCTTCCAGGAGGCCCTTCCGGTGATCGACCGGCGACTCGACCGGCGGCCGTGCCCGCGGGATCGAGACTTTCGCGCCGTCGCGATCCTGTCCGCCAGCTGACCTGACCGGGCGACACGCTCCGGCCGAGTCCGCGTGTCCGGCCCGACGCTGAAGTGACCTCCGGTGGCACCTTGGTGGCCGCGGGATAACCGAGAACTCAACCGCGGCCACCAAGGTCATGGGCACCCCTGATGATGGGTGGCTTTGGGGTGCCTCATTTCAGTCAGGCGGGGACGATGTCCGATCCCTCGACCTTGACTGGCTTCTTGGGCAGCGGCGCGGGAGCCGGACCGCCGAGGACGCTGCCGTCCTTGATGGAGTACATGCTGCCGTGACACGGGCAGATGATCTTGCCGTCCTGGATGCTCGCCACCGTGCACCCCATGTGGGTGCAGGTCGACGAGAAGCCCTCGAACGTGCCCTTGCTGGGCTGGGTGACAACGGTGCTCTGCGTGGGCAGGATCACCCCACCCCCGACGGGGACGTCGGAGACCTGGGTCAGGGCGTCTCCGCTCGAGCTGTTTGAGCCGGGCGACGACGCGCCACCCCCCGACGTACCCGCCGCGCCGCCGGACAGTGCCTTCGGGCTCGACCCGCTCGAGGCGGTGCTCGAACCGCACGCCGCCAGGAAAGGGACCGCTGCCGCGCCGATCGCGAGACCTGTGAGCATCGTGCGACGGTTCATCGGGTCGGGCGGGTGACCGGCGGCGGGGGTATCCGCCCCCGGGCTGGTGGTCACGTCGGTTTCGGCCATGGTGTGCTCCTTGGCGGGTCGGGCACGGTGCCGCGAGCCTAGGTCGGCTGGCTGTGAGGCACCTGGGTGCTGGCTGAGAACGCTCCCGGCCCGATTGGCCGGGGTGGCGATTCGGTGCGCTCCACACAGTGGATGTCATCCGTAGACACGGGTCGGCCGTGGATTCGGTTCGATCCTGGGAGCGGGATTCGGCTGCGGGCTGGCTGGGGTCCTCCTGCGGAGCGACCACGGACCAGTCGCTCACCCCCCGCTGCGCACGACCTTCTTCGCCGTCGTCTTCTTGGCCGCCGTCCTCTTCCCCGCCGCCTTCTTGGCCAGCGTGTTCTTGGCCGGCGTCTTCTTCGCGGTGCTCGACTGCGCCGTCGTCTTTCGGGCGGCCGCCTTCTTCGCGGCAGTCTTCTTCGCGGCTGTCTGCTTCGCAGGGACCGGGCGCGACGAGGCCGGCACGGCCCGCCCGTTGCTCGCCGCGCGGCCGTCCGGGTCCGCTGCCAGCGTTCGGTCGAGCGCCGCCACTGCGACGGCCCGACCCTGCAAGACGGGTCCCAGGAACTGCCCGGTGTAGCTCGCGGGCACCTGGACGACGTCCTCCGGCGTACCCTCCGCGACGACCAGACCACCCTTGTTGCCGCCCTCGGGGCCAAGGTCGATCAGCCAGTCGGCCGTCTTGATCACATCGAGGTTGTGCTCGATGACCAGCACCGAGTTGCCCTGGTCGACGAGGCGCGAGAGCACGTTGAGCAGCTTCCTGATGTCCTCGAAGTGCAGCCCGGTCGTCGGCTCGTCGAGCACGTAGACGGTTCGGCCGGTCGAACGCTTCTGCAGCTCGGACGCGAGCTTGACCCGCTGCGCCTCACCACCCGACAGGGTCGGGGCCGGCTGGCCGAGCCTGACGTAGCCGAGCCCGACGTCGCAGAGGGTACTCAGGTGGCGGGCGATCGGCGGGATCGCCTCGAAGAACTCGACCGCCTCCTCGATCGGCATGTCCAGCACCTCGGCGATCGTCTTGCCCTTGTAGTGCACCTCGAGCGTCTCGCGGTTGTAGCGGGCACCGTGACAGACCTCACACGGCACATAGACGTCGGGGAGGAAGTTCATCTCGATCTTCAGCGTCCCGTCACCGGAGCAGGCTTCGCACCTGCCACCTTTGACGTTGAACGAGAACCGGCCCTGGAGATAGCCACGCACCTTCGCCTCGGGGGTCTGCGCGAAGAGCTTGCGCACGTGGTCGAAGACCCCGGTGTAGGTCGCGGGGTTGGATCTCGGGGTGCGTCCGATCGGCGACTGGTCGACGTGGATGACCTTGTCGACGTGCTCGACACCCGTGATGTCGCGGTGCCGGCCGGGGACCTCTCGGGCGTTGTAGATCCGCTTGGCCAGCGCGGAGTAGAGGATCGCGTTGACCAGAGTCGACTTGCCCGAGCCGGAGACGCCCGTCACCGCGACGAAGCATCCCAGCGGGAAGGCGACCGTGACGTCCTGCAGGTTGTGCTCCGTGGCGTTGTGCACCACGAGCTCACGACCGGGGGTCGGGGGCCTGCGGACGGCGGGCAGCGGGATCTCGACGCGCCCGGATAGATATGCCCCGGTCAAGGAGTCGGGATGGTCGAGCAGGTCCTGGACCGGCCCCGACACGACGACCTGTCCGCCGTGCTCGCCGGCGCCGGGCCCGATGTCGACGGCCCAGTCGGCGGTCCTGATGGTGTCCTCGTCGTGCTCGACCACGATCAGCGTGTTGCCCAGGTCCTTGAGCCGCACCAGCGTCTCGATCAGCCGATGGTTGTCGCGTTGGTGCAGGCCGATCGAGGGCTCGTCCAGCACATAGAGCACCCCGACGAGGCCGGCCCCGATCTGCGTCGCCAGCCTGATCCGCTGAGCCTCCCCTCCGGATAGTGATCCGGTCGGCCGGTTGAGCGTCAGGTAGTCGAGTCCGACGTCGAGCAGGAAGCGCAGCCGCTCGCCGATCTCCTTGAGCACGCGCTCGGCGATCTGCTTCTCCCGGGTCGACAGGTCGAGGTCACCGGCCAGGAACGCCGCGGCCTCGTCGACCGGCAGCGAGCAGATCTCGGCGATGTTCTTCTCGCCGATCGTCACGGCCAGTGAGATCGGCTTCAGCCGGGCTCCGTCGCAGGCCAGGCACGGGACCTCCCGCATGAATCCCTCGAAACGCTCCCGGCTGGTGTCGGTCTCGGCGTCCCCATGGCGCCGCTCGATGTAGGGGATGACGCCTTCGTACTGCGCGTAGTAGGACCGCTCGCGACCGTAGCGGTTCTTGTAGCGGACGTGGAGCTTGCCGGCGCGGCCCTGCAGGACGGCCTCTCGCGCCTTGGCCGGCAGCAGCTGCCAGTCCGTGTCCACGGAGAAGCCCATCTCCTCCGCCAGCGCATCCAGCAGCCGGGTGAAGTAGTCGGCGACGTGGGCGTTGGACCACGGTGAGATCGCGCCCTCGGCGAGTGACTTCGTCGGGTCGGGCACGATCAGCTGCGGGTCGACGATCATCCGGGTGCCGAGCCCGTGACAGTCGGTGCAGGCGCCGAACGGGGAGTTGAAGGAGAACGACCGCGGCTCGAGCTCCTCGAACGACAGGTCGTCGTAGAGGCAGGCGAGATGCTCGGAGAACACCCGCTCGCGGTTGGGGTCGTCGCTCGCCAGGTCGACGAAGTCGAGGGTGACCAGGCCGCCGGACAGCCCCAGCGCCGTCTCGACCGAGTCGGTGAGGCGCTGCTTCGCGGACCGCTTCACGGCGAGCCGGTCGACCACGACCTCGATCGTGTGCTTCTTCTGCTTGTCGAGCTTCGGCGGCTCGGTCAGGGAGTAGGTCTCACCATCGACCCGAGCGCGCGAGAACCCCTGTGCCTGCAGCTGGCGGAACATGTCGACGTACTCGCCCTTCCGGCCGCGCACGACCGGCGCCAGCACCTGGAACCGAGCACCCTCCTCCAGCTCCAGCACCCGGTCGACGATCTGCTGCGGCGTCTGACGGGCGATCGGCCGGCCGCAGACCGGGCAGTGCGGGCGACCCGCGCGGGCATAGAGCAGCCGCAGGTAGTCGTAGACCTCGGTGATGGTGCCGACGGTCGAGCGCGGGTTCTTCGACGTTGACTTCTGGTCGATGGACACGGCCGGCGAGAGACCCTCGATGAAGTCGACGTCGGGCTTGTCCATCTGACCGAGGAACTGGCGAGCGTAGGCCGACAGCGACTCGACGTAGCGACGCTGCCCTTCGGCGAAGATGGTGTCGAAGGCCAGACTCGACTTGCCCGAACCCGACAGCCCGGTGAACACGATCATCGAGTCTCGCGGCAGGTCGAGCGAGATGTCCTTGAGATTGTGCTCGCGCGCACCGCGAATCAGCAGCTTGTCAGTCACCGGCCATCCTCGTCCACAGAGCCTTGTCGCCACCCACACTTGTCACCCGGGCCATGATGGCACGGCCAACCGACAGGTTTCGCCCACTGAAACCTCGGGGTGGGGTTCGAACATACGTTCGCCATCCTACCTAACCACACAAGGGACGAGTCCGCTCGAACCCGCGGCCGGCGATCGGGCGTTGGCGCCCTCAGGGATGTCCTCTCGCCGGAGGCCAGCCGGGCCGGTAGGTTCAGGTCATGAACCGCCAGGTTGCCCGTGCCCTCGACGACATGACGGCCTCGACCCATACACTCCAGCGCACCATCGCCGAGCTCACGGACCAGCAGGTCAGGGGCGGTTCGCTGCTTCCCGGTTGGACGCGCGGGCACGTGCTCACCCACGTGGCACGCAACGCCGACGGCATGGTCAACCTCGCCACCTGGGCGCGGACCGGCGTCGAGACGCCGATGTACGCCGGCCCGGAGCAGCGAGCAGCCGACATCGAAGCCGGTGCGAACCGGCCGGCGGCGGAGCTGATCGCCGACGTCGGGCACTCCCACGAACGACTGCTCGCGGCCACAGCCGACCTCGATGACGAGCAGTGGGAGACGGTCGTCCGCTGGGGCCGGAACCTGCGCGAGACCCCCGCATCGCTCATCCCGACGCTGCGTCGGGTCGAGGTCGAGGTGCACCACGTCGACCTCGACCTCGACTACACCTTGGCCCACCTCCCCGCGGACTTCGTCCTCAGGATGTTGGCCGACGCCGCCCACGAGTACTCCGGCCGCGACGGGATACCGGGCTTCGTGCTGGTGGGCAACGACAACGAGGGCAGCTGGACAATCGGGGCCGGTGGGCCGGAGATCACCGGCACACCCCCGTCGCTGCTCGGCTGGCTGCTCGGCCGTACGGACGGGATCGGGGTGTTCAGCCAGGAGGCGTTGCCGAAGTTGCCCTCCTGGCGCTGACCTGACGTGGCAACCCGGCCTGCGGCGTCCGCGACCATGGCATCCGGGTCGTCAGGTGCGCCACGAGCACGCCTGCCGGTCGCTGGCTAGCATGTGAGCCATGTGCGGAGAGTCACGATGAGCTACTGGGGCAAGGTGAAACCGGGAACGCCCGCGGTGCGAGAGCTGCCGGAGCTGATCATCACCAAGGCCTCGGTGGGGCCGATGGACAACAACGCCTACCTGTTGCGTTGTCGTCGTACGGACGAGCAGGTGCTCGTGGATGCCGCTAACGAGGCGGACACCCTGCTGAAGCTCATCGGTTCGAGCGGACTCGCCCGGGTGGTCACCACACACCGACATGGTGACCACTGGCAGGCTCTCGCAGAGGTGGTCGCAGCCACTGGCGCCGAGACGGTTGCGGGCGCCGACGACGTAGCGGGCATCCCGGTCGCGACGACCCGCGCGGTCACGGACGGCGACACGGTGGCCGTCGGATCGTGCACACTCCAGGTCATCCACCTCGTCGGGCACACGCCGGGGTCGATCGCGTTGCTGTATGACGATCCCGAAGGAACCTCGCATCTCTTCACCGGGGACAGCCTCTTCCCTGGCGGAGTGGGGAAGACCAGCTCACCGACCGACTTCACTTCCCTGCTCGACGACGTAGAGACCAAGATCTTCGGCAAGCTCACCGACGAGACCTGGGTCTATCCGGGACACGGCAAGGACACCACGTTGGGAGCCGAACGCCCGCACCTGGCCGAGTGGCGTGCCCGCGGTTGGTGACGCGACCCTGAGGACGCGCGCAGCCGAGTCCTCGTCCTACCATCGCGGGACGCGTTCGGCCGGCTGTGCTGGACCGCCCTGGGGTCGCGGACGTGCCGGGGAATGTCTCGAGGTTGGCGACGGGCCATCCTGGTGTTCCCCGTCGACGTTGGCCACCTGCGGCCTACACCTGGACGGGTAGCAGCCGGGGGAAGGGGTCACCGAGACCGAGCTCCCCAGACTCGTTGTCTCCCCAACACCAGACCGTGTTGTTGGTCGCCATGGCGCAGGTGTGCAGGCGACCAAGGCCGACGTACAGCCAGTTCGAAGCGCTTCCGACCTGGGCTGGCGCGGAGCGGTTCTTGCGGTCCCCGGTTCCGAGCTCACCCTGGATGTTGTAGCCCCAGCACCAGAGCGTCTGGGCGGACAGGATCCCGCACGTGTGGAAGGCGCCGCCACCCGCCTGCGCCCACTCACCCGTCACCCGGGTCGGGCGGTGACGGTCAGCCAAGTCACCCACGCCGAGCTCGCCGCTGTTGTTGTTCCCCCAGCACCACAGAGTGCTGTTCTTGCGCCACGAGCACGTGTGGTCGCCGCCGTTGCTGACGTCCTTCCACACCGTGAGCGTGCCGACCTGGGTCGGGGTGAGCTGGCTGGCGGAGCCACCGAGGCCGAGCTGTCCGGAGCCGTTGTAGCCCCAACACCAGAGCGTGTTCCCGGTACGAATCCCGCAGGTGTGGGTACCTCCACCACTGACATGGACCCAGCCCGTTCCGGTGCCCACGCGGGTGGGCACTGAGCGCAATGCCGCGTCGCCGAGGCCGAGCTGCCCGTCGCCGTTGTAGCCCCAGCACCACAGGGAGGTGTTCCTCCGGATCGCGCAGGTATGTTCCTGGCCGAGGCTGATCGACATCCAGTTGGTCGCGGTGCCCACCTGGGTCGGGCTCTCCCGGTCGTTGAGGTCGCCCAGTCCGAGCTCCCCGTCCGCGTTATATCCCCAGCACCAGAGCGTGTGGTTGGTGCGAAGCGCACAGCTGTGGCTGAACCCCAGGCTGATGCTCGCCCAGGAAGTGGCCGTGCCGACCTGGACGGGCGATTCCTGCTCCTCCTGCGGGCCGATGCCGAGCTGGCCGTGGTCGTTGTACCCCCAGCACCACAGGGATCCATCGGTCTTGATTCCGCAGGTGTGATACCCCCCGACTCCGAGGGACGCCCAGACTTCTCCGCTGACCGACGACTGCGACGTTCTGGACTTCATCGCCGATGACGAGGGTGCGAGGGCAGC
The DNA here is from genome assembly GCA_963820035.1 of uncultured Actinomycetota bacterium. Lineage (GTDB taxonomy): Bacteria > Actinomycetota > Actinomycetes > Propionibacteriales > Nocardioidaceae > JAWWPG01. The sequence continues at coordinate 477,683 of CAWFYK010000004.1, forward strand.
GAGCACGCCCAGTGCGAGGGTGACTGCCATACCCAACAACATGGCCCGATGGCGTCTCATGAGGCAGCCCCTGATCTAGACAGACCGGGCAAAAATGGCGATTCCCGGCTAGGAAATTCCATCATAACGCGGAGAAATCACAAGCGGGCAAATTATGTTGCGGTAATGGTCAATTCTAGCAATTAAGGTTCTTTGGCCTAGGCCGGAGGTCCCGAGTGGCGCAGTGCGCGGCGGCGAGACGTCGGCGAGGATGGTGTCGTGGACAGTCGGGTCCGAGCGGCCGCCGCGAACAATGCGCATTGGTGCGACACGGTATGCCGCTCCCACGGCATCCGGACCGCGGTCACGTCCACCTGCTGGGTCGCCACCAGCAGGTCGCCGATGTTCTACCCGGACATCGTCACGCTCGCGCCAGCCGCCGACGTCGCTGAAGCATGGCGCCTCGTGGACGACTCGCCCGGCTGCTCGGTCAAGGACAGCTTCGCGGCGCTGGATCTCACGACGGAGGGATTCGAGGCACTCTTCGATGCCGAGTGGATCGTCCTCGAGTCAGACTCGTCACCCACACCAGATCCGTCGACGTGGCACGTCCTCGACGGTGAGGGCGACCTGGCCACTTGGTCGCTTGCGCATGGAGCCACCGCGGCATTCGGCACGTCTCTGCTGTCCGACCCCTCGGTGCGGTTCATCGCCACCTGGGACAACGACGGCGTTGCCGCCGGTGCCATCGTCAACCGCTCACGGGAGACCGTCGGAGTCAGCAATGTCTTCTCTCCGCGGCTGGCGGCCGACGCGGCCTGGGCCGGGGTCGTCGCCACCGTCGGTCAGCTGTTCCCCGGCGTGCCTCTGGTGGGCTACGAGCGCGGCGCCGATCTGGATGCCGCTCAGGCGGCGGGGTTCAGCATCGCGGGACCGCTGCGCGTGTGGCTCCGCCCAGGCCGGGGGTGACCCCCCGGTCCAGGTGCCGCGCAGAAGCGGTGACTCGAGATCCGCACGTCCGCCACCCGCTCCGGCTGGTCGACCTCGGACCGCCATTAGGCTTGGCCGGTGATCACGCCGGCCCTCTCGTCATACATCGAGTCCCTGCCCTCCGAAGGCGACTTCTCGCTGTGGGTGGGCCCGATCGACGGACCTCCCGTCGTCGCCCACAACGCCGATGAGCAGCACTACGCGGCCAGCATGATGAAGCTCCCGCTCGTCATCGCCGCCTACCGGCGAGCCGACGCCGGAACCCTCGACCTCGACAGCCAGGTGACGATCCACCAGGACTTCGAGTCCGCGATCGGCGGGGTGCGGTTCGCGATGGACCGGAGCGACGACGGCGACGACCAGACCTGGGACCGGACGGGCGAATCGGTGTCGGTGCGGTGGCTGGCCCACCGGGCGATCGTGAAGTCCGGCAACCTGTCGGCCAACCTCGTGTTGGAGGCGGTCGGGCTGCCGGCCGTCGCCGAGGCTCTCGACGTGATCGGGACCGAGCGCACCGTCGTGGCCCGGGGAATCGAGGACGCCCCGGCCCGTGAGGCCGGACATCAGAATCTCATCACCGCCGCCGACATGGCCCTCGTCTTCAGCGCGGTCGCCCGGGGCCGAGCCGCGTCCACAGCGTCGTCGCGGGAGATCCTCGCAACCCTGGCCGCACAGCAGATCAACGACGCGATCCCACCGGGTCTGCCACCGGGCACCAAGGTCGCCCACAAGTCCGGGTGGATCGAGGGCATCTCGCACGACGGCGGCATCATCTACCCGCCCGACGCTCCGGCCTATGTCCTCATCATGTGTACGACGTCCACGATCACCGAGCAGGAGTCCCTGGATCTCATCGCCGGTGCCGCAGCGGCCTCCTGGCAGGACAGAAAGATGTTCGCATGACGATCACGGCGGTGCGCACCCACCGACTGACCGCCTCCCTGCACACGCCCTTCGTGACGGCCCTCCGGAGCACCTCGACGTTGGAGACCACCGTGGTGGAGATCATCGACTCCGACGGTGGCCGAGGGTTCGGGGAGGCCCCGCAGGTCTGGCGGGTCACCGGGGAGTCCCTCGCCGGTGCCGAGGCCTGCATCGCAGGTCCGCTCAGCGACACGGTGCAAGGCCGTTCCCCCGACGACCTCAACGAGCTCACGCACGACGTGGCATCGGCAGTGGTCGGGAACCACGGCGCCAAGGCGGCTGTCGACGTGGCGCTGCACGACCTGGCGGCCCGGCGACTGCGGGTGCCGCTGCCCCGCCTGCTGGGCAGCGGTCGGCTCAACGTGGAGACGGACGTGACGCTCAGCGCGGGCGACCCGAGCGCCCTGGCGGCAGCAGCCCGGACCCGGACGACGGAGGGCTTCGTGGTGCTCAAGCTGAAGGTCGGCACCGACCCCGAGGCCGACATCGCCACCATCCGCGCCGTGCACGAGGCGGTGGGAGCGCAGGTCCGGATCCGGGTCGACGCCAACCAGGGATGGACCCGACGGCAGGCCGTTCACGTGATCCGGGCAGTCGAGGACGCCGGGGTGCTGTTGGAGTTCGTGGAGCAGCCCGTGCCGGCCGATGACCTGGCCGGCCTGGCAGCCGTGACGGCCGCCGTGGACACACCAGTCATGGCGGACGAGAGCGTGTTCGGGCTGCGCGACCTCTCAGAGGTCATCGAGCGGGGGGCCGCGGACCTGGTCAACATCAAGCTCGCCAAGTGCGGCGGGCTCGCAACGGCGGTCGCCATGATCAGGCTCGCCAGAGCCCACGGCATCGGATTCATCGTCGGCTCCATGATGGAGGGCCCGATCGGGGTGGGAGCGGCAGCGTCTCTGGTCGCCGCGTTCGGCTCGACCCTGACGAGCGACCTCGACGCCGCCTGGTGGCTCGCCGGCCGGCCAGTGGTCGGCGGCATCCTCTACGACGGGTCCACCATCGTCCTGCCCGCGGGGCCGGGGCTCGGCGTCGAGGGGCTGAGCTGAGATGAGCGCCCGCGACAAGCAGCAGGTCGCGGTCGAGGTCTCGATGGCCTGGACCTCCCCGACGGCTCCTCGCGACGTTGACGCTCTTGCCATCGCGGAGGTCCCCGACGTCCGCGGCTGGCTCGATACCCTTGACGCGTCGGGGTCCGAGGCGCGCCTCGGTCTGCACGGCCGCTCCCTCACCCAGCTCGTCGCCGGAGAACCGGTCGACATCATCGAGGAGGCTGGCGACTGGGTACGCATTGTGGCGCCCTGGCAGCCCGACCCCGGCGACTCGCGCGGTTACCCCGGCTGGGTCCCCCGATGGCATCTCGAGCCACGTGACGGGACGCCCCCGGTTCCGGCGGGCCAGGGCGTCGAGCCGGACCCGGTGGCCATCTGCGAGGCAGCCCACCGCCATCTCGGGCTGCGCTACCTCTGGGGCGGTACGACGCCGGACGCGCTCGACTGCTCGGGGCTGGTCCACGTGAGCTACCGCGCGGCGGGTCTCGTCGTGCCACGCGATGCCCATGCGCAGTACCTGGCCGCAACCCGCGTACCGATCGGAGAGGAGCGGCCCGGGGACCTGTACTTCTTCGCTCGGGCCGACGGGCACGTCTTCCACGTCGGCTTCGTGACCGGTCGCGGTAGCATGCTGCACGCTCCACAGACCGGCGAGCGCATCGAGGACGCGCCACTGGACCCGGGCCGACTGGAGACCCTCCTCGCGGCGGGCCGGCTCCCCCTCTGAACGGCAACCGCCCGGCAGGTCAGGCTTCGAGGGAGACCTGCTCCCGGCCGGCCCGCCGGCGAGAAACCGTCAGGCTGACGACGGTGGTCACGGTCAGGGTGACGACGATGACCGCGAGCGAGAGCCAGATCGGGATGTCGGGTGCCCATGCGATGGGCTGTCCGCCGTTGACGAAAGGCAGCTCGTTCTCGTGCATGGCGTGCAGGATGAGCTTGACGCCGATGAAGGCGAGCAGGAACGCCAGTCCGTAGGACAGGTAGATGAGCCGCTCGAGCAGCCCCCCGATGAGGAAGTAGAGCTGGCGCAGGCCCATCAGCGCGAAGATGTTGGCGGTCAGCACGAGGTAGGGCTCGTTCGTCAGACCGTAGATCGCCGGGATCGAGTCGAGCGCGAAGAGCAGGTCCGTCGTCCCGAGGGTGACGACCACGATGAACATCGGGGTGATCAGCCGCTTGCCGTTCTCCTTGGCGAACAGCTTCGTGCCGTGGTAGTCCGACGTTGCGGGGAAACGCTTCTCGACCGCCTTCACCAACCTGTTCTCTTGGTAGTCGCCGTCATCTCCCTTGTCCCTGGCCAGCCGCACCGCCGTATAGACCAGGAACGCGCCGAACACGTAGAAGACCCAGCTGATGGTGTTGATGGCGGCGGCACCGACGCCGATGAAGACACCGCGCATGACGAGGGCCAGCACGATCCCGATGATCAGCGCCGATTGCTGGTACTGCCGCGGTACGGCGAACCGGTTCAGGATGATGATGAAGATGAACAGGTTGTCGATCGACAGCGAGTACTCCGTGAGCCAGCCGGCGAAGAACTCGGTGCCGTACTGGACCCCCGAGAAGTGCACGACGCCGAGCCCGAACACGACGGCAGCACCGACGTAGACCGCAAGAGCGGTGGTGACCTCCTTCATCGACGGTTCGTGCGGACGCCGTCCGATGATGAAGACGTCGAACAGCAGGATTCCGGTGGTCAGGACGATCGTCGTCCACCAGACCCAGGTCGGGACATCCATGGAATTCCTCCGGAGCGTCTGCGCGCAGCGGCGCGTGGTCAGGGACGTTGCTCCGGAGGTCTCTTCCGCTTGACGGACGCCGAGCCTGCTGCGCCGGGGCGACAAAGCCCGTGATGACGGCACAGCCGTTGGGGAATACTCCCCTCCGCTGCCTCAAGTGTGGCAGCGGACCGCGGTCCCGGCAAACTCGCGCGGTCACGAGGGCGAGATCCACGCCGGCGTCGATGCGCCCGGCCGGATGCGGTCTCCAGGATCGCCACGAGCTGAGGGCCGGCCCTCCGCTGAGAACAGCTCCAGGAGCAGCGGGGTGCTACTCCGCGGGTCGGTGCTTCTTGGGCAGCTTGGAAACCACCGTGGCGTAGGAGTCGTCGACCGCCTCGCGGATCTCGTCATCGGGGATCGAGCCGTCGATCCGCAGGGTGTTCCAGCCCGAGCGGCCGATATAGGCCATCACCGAGGCGTCGTCGGGGTAGCGAGCCAACCACTCGTCGGCCTCGTCACGGCCGGCGCCGCACTTCAGCCCGACCGATCCTGAACCGAGAAAGGCGAAGATCTTGTCGTGGACCTTGGCCACGCTGTCGCCGTCCCAGGGCTCGTCGGGCCAGGCCCCGGACTTGGCCAGGCAGTAGTCCCGGAGCTCCTCGGCCCGCACGTCAGGAACCCACCTCCACCATCTGACGGAGCTCCCGCTTCAGCTCGGAGATCTCGTCCCGAAGCCGGGCGGCAACCTCGAACTGGAGCTCGGCGGCAGCGGCATGCATCTGGTCGGTGAGCTGCTGCACCAGATCGGCGAGGTCTCGCGACGGCATCCCGGCAATGCCCTTCGCATGCTTCCCGACGTCCTTGCTGGACAGCCCCGGCACCGGGGACTTGCCGCGGGACTGCTGACGGCCTCCGCCACCCAGCAGCTCGGCGGTGTCCGCGTCCTCACGGGCCAGCATGTCGGTGATGTCGGCGATCCGGCGACGCAGTGGCTGCGGGTCGACCCCCCGCTCCTTGTTGTAGGCCACCTGCTTGGCCCGCCTGCGGTTCGTCTCGTCGATGGCCTTGGCCATCGAGTCGGTGATCCGGTCGGCATACATGATCACCTGGCCGGAGACGTTGCGAGCCGCCCGGCCGATGGTCTGGATCAGCGAGGTGCCGGAGCGCAGGAAGCCCTCCTTGTCGGCGTCGAGGATGGCCACCAGGGAGACCTCGGGCAGGTCGAGTCCCTCACGCAGCAGGTTGATGCCGACCAGCACGTCATACAGCCCCAGTCGCAGCTCACGCAGCAGCTCGATGCGGCGCAGGGTGTCGACCTCGCTGTGCAGGTAGCGGGTGCGGATGTTGTTGTCGAGCAGGTAGTCGGTGAGATCCTCGGCCATCTTCTTGGTCAACGTCGTCACGAGCACCCGCTCGCCGCGCTCCGCCCGGCTGTTGATCTCACCGATCAGGTCGTCGATCTGACCCTTCGTCGACTTCACGATCACCTCGGGGTCGACGAGACCGGTGGGCCGGATGATCTGCTCGACGGTGGTGTCGACCTTCGCCAGCTCGTAGGGTCCTGGGGTCGCGGAGAGATAGACCGTCTGGCCGATCCGGTCGAGGAACTCCTCCCAGCGCAGCGGCCGGTTGTCCATCGCGCTCGGGAGCCGGAAGCCGTGCTCCACCAGCGTGCGCTTGCGGGACATGTCGCCTTCGTACATGCCGCCGATCTGCGGCACCGTGACATGGGACTCGTCGAGCACCAGCATGAAGTCGCTCGGGAAGTAGTCGAGCAGGCAGTTGGGTGCGCTGCCGGCCGCCCGGCCGTCCATATGGCGCGAGTAGTTCTCGATGCCGGCGCAGGTGCCGATCTGCCGCATCATCTCGATGTCGTAGGTCGTCCGCATCCGCAGCCGTTGCGCCTCGAGGAGCTTGCCCTGACGCTCCAGCTCGGACAGCCGCTCCCCCAGCTCGACCTCGATGCCCTCGATGGCCCGGTCCATCCGGCCGGGGCCGACCGTGTAGTGGGTGGCCGCCCCGACGTAGACCTCCTTCTCGTCGGAGAGCACCTCCCCGGTCAGCGGATGGAGCGTCATCAGCCGCTCGACCTCGTCGCCGAAGAACTCCACGCGGACAGCGAGCTCCTGGTAGACCGGGAAGATCTCGAGGGTGTCGCCGCGCACCCGGAACGTGCCACGGGTCGCGGCCAGGTCATTGCGGGTGTACTGCGCCTGCACCAGAGTGCGCAGCAACGTGTCGCGGTCGCGCTCGTCACCGACCGTGAGGTGCACCATCCGGTCGAGGTACTCCTGGGCCGAGCCCAGGCCGTAGATGCAGGAGACGGTCGACACCACGATCACGTCCCGACGGGTGAGCAGGCTCCAGGTGGCCGAGTGCCGCAGTCGCTCGACCTCCTCGTTGATCGACGAGTCCTTCTCGATGTAGGTGTCGGTCTGGGGGACGTAGGCCTCGGGCTGGTAGTAGTCGTAGTAGGACACGAAGTACTCGATGGCGTTATCGGGGAACAGCTCGCGAAGCTCGTTGGCGAACTGCGCCGCCAGCGTCTTGTTGGGGAGCATGACCAGGGTCGGCCGCTGCACCCGTTCGACGAGCCAGGCCACCGTCGCGGTCTTGCCGGTGCCGGTGGCACCGAGCAGCACCATGTCCTGCGTGCCGGCTTTCACGCGCCTCTCCAGCTCGTCGATCGCGGTCGGCTGGTCGCCCGACGGCGTGTAGTCCGACTTCACGGTGAAGGGCGCGACGGTGCGCTCCAGATCGTCCACTGCTCGCATGCCACGAGCGTACGACGTCCCACCGACACTCACCCCGGACGAGCGGGGGCCGACCGGTTGGCAAAGGCTCTGACGGCGGCGAAGCCGAGCGTGAGCACGATGGCCGAGACGGCCAGGGCTCCGACCACGTCGCTCACCCAGTGGTTTCCGGTGACGACGGTCATCGCGCCGACCAGCGTTCCCACGCCCAGCCCCGACGCCAGCCCCAGGTCCGCGGGATCCCCACGCAGCACCGGGTTCCGCGACCGCGGCGGGCGACGCCGCCGCAGTACCACCGTGATGTAGGCGGCCGTCCCGAAGCAGACGGCGGCCGTGGCCGTGTGACCCGACGGGAAGTACCCCGGGTAGCCGTCGAGCTCCGTGAGACCCGGCCCGGTCCGCGCCGTCGCCGTCTTGAGCGCCAGCACCACGAGGGTCATGGCGAGACTGGTGCCGGCGGCGAGCAGAACCGGCCACCATCTCCCGGCCGAGAAGGCGCCGTGGACCGCGGCCAACACGAGAACCACCCCCGACAGCGGTGCGCTTCCCAGCTCCGTGACGGCTTCCACCGGCCACCACGTGCTCGCGCCCCACGACATATACACGTGATGGTCGAACCGGACCAGCACGTTGCCTGCCGCGACCTGCCAGGTCACCACCCCGAGGACCACCAGGCTGACCGCCACCACGGCCTTCTCCCGGGCCCGCAACCGCACCCGCGTCATCGCGGGAGATGGGTGCGCGGCGCCATCCGCGGGCCGCGTCGGGGCGGACCCGCCATCCTGGTCGTCACGACGTGCTGCACCCGGTAGCGATGCGGACGATCGGGCTCCAGCAGCGCCGCCAGCGCCTCGTCGTCGATGGGAGTGCCGGTGAGGGCGAACCCCACCTGCTTGGCGACGTGGTAGTCGCCGAAGCTCACGGCGTCGGCGTCGCCGTGGGCGCGCTGGCGGATCTCGGCCGACGTCCACACGCCGACTCCGGGCAGCGACCGGAGCCGTCTGTCGACCTCATGGGCCGGCAGCCCGACGGTCCGTTGCAGGGCGGTCGCGACCTTGGCGGCTCGGACGATCGCATCTGACCGCTTCCCGTCGATCTGGCAGCGCAGCCACTCCCACGAAGGCACCCGGGCCAGCCGGTCACTTGCCGGCAGACAGCGCATCCCCCGCTCGGCTCCTGGGCCCGGCGCCGGCTCACCGAACCGTCGCGTGACCAGCCGCCAGCCACGCCAGGCCTCCTGGCCCGTGACCTTCTGTTCGATGACCGCCGCGACGAGTGCCTCCAACACCAGGCCGGTCTTGGTCACGCGCCAATGTGGGTTGCGATGCCAGGCCGTTGCCACCCGGCGGCTGCTCGGCTGGAAATCGGTGACGTCGTCCTCCGCCCCGAGGAGGGCGGGAGCGTTGCCGAGAGCCCACTCCGCACCGCTTCCCCACGCCTCGAGATGGATCTCCGCGAGGCTCGGGCGGGCTCGGATGCTCATCGTCGATGCGCCGCCGGGCGTCATACTGGCGCGCCAGACGGTGCCGTCGGGGTCGCGCTGGAACGTCGGGTCGCCGGCCCCGCGTCGCAGTGGTCGCAGCACGTCGAACGGCTCGCACGGCCAGCCGGGGCGCCAGACCCGCACGAGTGAGCCGCCGACCGCCACGGCCACAGGCTACCCGCGCGCGTCCCGCCCACCGGGCTGGCAGCATGTCCTTCGTGCTCCTGTATGACGTCGCCGTCGCCTCCTCTGCATTGGCCGCCACCCGGTCCCGGCTGGAGAAGCGCGATCTGCTCGTCGCCGCTCTGCAACGCGCGGAGGCCGACGACCTGGAGATCGTGGTGGCCTACCTCGCAGGCGAGCTCCGACAGCGCCGTACCGGAATCGGCTGGGCGGCGCTCGGCTCACTGCCGCAGCCCGCGGCGGAGCCGACTCTCACCGTGACCGAGGTGGATGCGCAGCTGGAGCGGCTGAGCCGGCTGAACGGCCCGGGCTCGGCCGCGCAACGGTCGACCGCGGTCTCGACCCTCTTCGGGCGGGCGACGGAGTCGGAGCAGCGGCTGTTGCGCGGCCTGATCTCGGGCGACCTCCGACAAGGGGCACTCGACGCGGCCATGCTCGACGCGGTCGCCGCAGCATCGAAGATCCCACTCGCCTCCATCCGGCGAGCGGCCATGCTCCGCGGGGCGACCGGCCCGGTGGCCGTCGCCGCCCTGACAGTGGGGCCCGATGCGGTCGCGGCCTTCGGGCTCACCGTCGGACAGCCGGTCCGCCCGATGTTGGCCGCCTCCGCTCCGGATGTGGCGGCGGCCATGACGACATCAGGCTCACCCGCCTCGCTCGACGTGAAGCTCGACGGGATCCGGATCCAGGTCCATCGCGACGGCGACCAGGTCCGCATCTTCACCCGCAGCCTCGACGACATCACCTCCCGGCTGCCCGAGGTGTGCGTGGTCGCGCGCGCGCTCGCGCCGGGCACCGTCATCCTCGACGGCGAGGTCCTCACCGTGGACGCCGACGGGCGCCCGCGCCCCTTCCAGGAGACGGCATCGCGGACCGCGACCCACGTCGGGCCGGCGGTTCCCGACGGGGCCGGCATCACGGCGGCGTTCTTCTTCGACGTTCTCCACGTCGACGGCACCGATCTGATCGACGAACCGCTCGCGGCCAGGCTCGTCGTCCTCGACGACCTGCTTCCGCCGGGGGTCCGGGTGCCGCGGATCACCACGTCCGACCCGATCGAGGCGCAGCGCTTCTTCGACGACGCGGTGAGCGCCGGCCAGGAGGGTGTCGTGGTGAAGGCGCTCGACGCGTCGTACGACGCGGGAAGGCGCGGGTCCGCCTGGGTCAAGGTGAAGCCGCGGCACACGCTCGACCTCGTCGTGCTGGCCGTCGAATGGGGCAGCGGCCGTCGCCGCGGGTGGCTGTCCAACATCCATCTCGGAGCGCGTGACCCGGTCGACGGGTCGTTCGTGATGTTGGGAAAGACGTTCAAGGGGATGACCGACGACATGCTGCGCTGGCAGACGGCGCGGTTCCTCGAGCTCGAGGAGTCACGCTCAGGTCACGTGGTCCGGGTCCGGCCGGAGCAGGTCGTGGAGATCGCGTTCGACGGCCTTCAGCGTTCCACCCGCTATCCGGGCGGGTGGGCACTGCGTTTCGCCCGGGTGCTGCGCTACCGCGACGACAAGCCCGCGGACGAGGCCGACACCATCGACACCATCCGCAGGCTCGCCACCCGCGGCTCGTCCGGCTAGAAGACGTGCACACCACCGGGGCCGACGAGCAGGCCCACGATGATGAGCACGACGCCCCACAGCAGCTGACGCCGGAAGAGCGCCACGATTCCGGAAACCACCAGGATCACCGCGATGATCCACAGGATGAAGTCCACGGTCACGCCTTTCTTGTCGGGAGAGCGCCCCGGCACACGCAGGGGCACAGCAAAGGCAGCGGCTCGCCGAAGAGTCCGTGAGCCGCTGCCAGGGCCACCCTGGTACATACCCGGGAGAGATCGTCGTACACCTCGCCGGCAGGCTGTTTTTTCCGACGTCAACGCCCGCGCCCGCGCCACCCCCGCCTGGTGGGGAGGTCTGCGGCTGGGGTCAGGTCTTGTTCTCGTCCACGATCTGCTGGGCCACCAACCTGAGCTTGACGTTGCTGTCTTGCGAGAGTCGGCGCAGCACGCCGAACGCCCTGACGTCATCGAGCTTGAACCGCTCCATCAGGATGCCTTGCGCCTGCCCGATCACGTGGCGGGTGTCGACCGCGCGCTTGAGGTTCTCCTCGTTGCTGGACGCGGCAAGCGCCACGGACGCATGCGCGGCGAAGATGTGGGCCACCACGATGTCGTCGGCGTCATAGGTGCGCGGCAACCGCGCATAGAGGTTGAGCGCACCGTAGGTCTCGCTCCGGGTCCGCAGCCGGATGCCGAGCAGGCTGTTGAGTCCGAGCTTCGCCGCCTCAGGCCCCCAGGTGGGCCAGCGCTCGTCGTGCTCGACGTCCTGGGCCAGGAAGTCTCCGTCTTCCTTCACCGCGTCGAAGCAGGGCCCTTCGCCGAACTCGTACTGCAGGGCGTCCGCCTTCTCGACGTCGGGATGTGTCGCCGCCACCGTCTCGATGGTCCCGCCGCTCCGTCGCAACGTGATGCTCGCGAAGTCGCAGGCGAGAGTCTGCTGCGCCAGCACGGCGACCTGCTCGGCCGTCTGGTCGTGGGAGTCGGCGGCCTCCAGCAGCAGGGCGACCTCGGCGAAGACGGAGGCGGAGGGTTCGGACATGGCAGTCTTCCATTCGGGCACACCGTGCGAACGAGCGTTGGCAGCCTCGACGCTACACGCCTGGTCAGACGGCCACCTGCAGATCGTCGCGAAGGTCAGCGAGGACTCGGGAGAGCAATCGCGACACGTGCATCTGGCTGACCCCCAGCGCCTTGCCGATCTCCGCCTGGGTCGCCTCGCTCTCGAAGCGCAGCTGCAGGATGCGCAGGGCCCGCGGCTCCAGGCGCGCCAGCGCCGCCCGGAGCGTGAGCCGCCACTCCGCCAGGTCGATGTCGTCATCGGGGTCCGGCACGGTCTCGCCGAACGTCGCACTGCCCGGGTCGTACGCCGGCGCGTCCAGCGACAGGGAACGGCGCCCCTGGCAGGCCAGCGTCGACGCGTCCAGGTCGGTGCGACTCACCCCCAGCACGCTCGCCAGGTCACCTGCGCGAGGAGTCCGACCGAGCTCCTGCGCAAGGTCCGACTCGCGCTGCGACACCACGAGCCGCAGCTCCTGATGCTGTCGTGGCGGCCGGACCAGCCAGTCGTGGTCACGGAACCAGCGTTTGATCTCACCGCGGACGGTAGCGCCGGCATACGCGGAGAACCGGTGCGGCGTCGTCGGGTCGAAACGCGCCACCGCCTTGACCAAAGCCAGGTAGGCGACCTGGACGAGATCATCCCACTCCACACCTTTTGACCGGTATCGGGACGCGACGGCCCGGGCGAACGTCATGTTCGCGGTGACGGCCTCCTCACGAAGCCGCTCACGTTCTTCGTCGGTGGGGGCCTCGACTGCCGCAGCCAGCATGTCCCTCGTCCGGTCATCCAAGCTTCGTAGCGAATCTGGCTGCTGCGGGGTTCTGGGCAGCACGGCGATCTCCGATCAACCTGAGCATCGCCGGCACGCTGCTGGACCGGACGGATCCCTAACAGACTACTGGCGCTGCCAAGGGCAAGCACGCCGAGCCGCTCCCCCACCCCCACCGAGCCGTCATGTTCTTCCCGCCGAACCGTCATGTTCTTCCCGCCGAACCGTCATGTTCTTCCCGCCCAACCGTCATGTTCTTCCCGCCCAACCGTCATGTTCTTCCCGCCCAACCGTCATGTTCTTCCCGCCGAACCGTCATGTTCTTCCCGCCGAACCGTCATGTTCTTCCCGTCGGGTCGAGGTCGCCGAATCGTGCGGTACGACGCTGAGCGCACCACCGTCGTACTCGGAGAACCTGACGGCTCGACCGCAAGAACCTGACGGCTCGACCGCAACAACCTGACGGCTCGACCGCAACAACCTGACGGCTCGACCGCAACAACCTGACGGCTCGACAGGGAGGTTGCTCAGGTGCGGGCCGGACTCGAGACCAGGACCGCCCAGTCGGTGTCGATCAGGCAGGTCAAGTCGTCCACCACGAGCTCGGCACCGGCGCTCTCAAGCTCCGCCGCGCCGAACCCGCCGGTTCGGACGGCCACACACGGAAGCCCGAGGCCGGCCGCCGACTGGACGTCGTAGACCGAGTCGCCGACGACGACCGCCGGTCCACCCCCAGCTTGCTCGAGCGCGACGCCGAGGATGTCCGGCGCGGGCTTCGAGCTCTCCACATTGTCCCCAGAGATCGTGCTCTGCACGAAGCCACGGATACCCACGTTGTCCAGGGCGTCCTCCGTGTCCTCGCGGCTGCCGGACGAGGCCACGCACACCCGGTTGCCCCGTCCGTGAAGCACCTCGACCAGGTGGCGACCGCCGGGGAGCGGCCGGACCTCTCCGACGAGCTCGCGGTACGCCTCCGCGTGGCGCTCCCGGAGCGTGTCGCCGATCTTGTCCTCGACGACGTCACCGAGCACCGCGGCGACCAGCCGGTCGCCTCCCATCCCGATCGACCGGTGGACTTGCCAGACCGGCACGTAGAGCGCGCAGGCGCGGAAGGCTCGCTGCCACGCGATCGCATGGTGGTACGTCGAGTCCACCAGGGTGCCGTCCACGTCGAAGATGACCGTGAATCCTGTATCCGCCATATCCCTGTCGTACCCGTTGGACGCGCTCCCACACCCGGACGGGGCCATCCTTCCCAGCAACCCGTCTGCTGAGAGCGAACGACACTCCCGCTGCGACCCCCACCTGGATAAGGTCCCGCTATGCGCATGCTCTTCATCGGTGGCACCAGGTTCGTCGGACGCGGGATGGCCGAGGCCGCCCTTGCAGCAGGTCACGAGGTGACGTTGCTCCATCGAGGCAAGACGAACCCCGACGACCTTCCGACGGCCGAACACATCCTGGGAGATCGAGACGGCGACCTGTCGGCACTCGCCGGCCGGGAGTTCGACGCGACCGTCGACGTCTGCGCCTACCTACCGCGGCAGGTCGACGTGCTGGCGCAGGCGCTGGAGGACCGAGGGGGCCACCACGTCCTCATCTCCACGGTCTCTGTCTACGCCGACACGGACGCCCCCGGTTTCACGGAGGACTCCCCCCTCGTCGCGACTCCGGGACCCGAGGTCGACCAGGTCACGAACGAGACCTATGGCGGGCTCAAGGTGCTGTGCGAACAGGCCGCCGCTCGCGCGTATGGCGACGAGAACCTGACGATCGTCCGTCCGACGTACGTCGTGGGGCCACAGGACTACACGTTCCGCTTCCCCTACTGGGTGAGGCGAGCAGCCGCCGGTGGCGACGTGCTCGCTCCCGGGCCGGCGGCGTCCCCCATGCAGCTGGTCGACGCACGTGACCAGGGGGCTTGGACGGTGCGACTCGCGGAGACGCTGACCGCAGGGGTGTTCAACGGGATCGGCACGCCGCTACCCTTCAGCTTCGAGGACCTCCTGACCGCGACCGTCGACGCGGTGGCGCCGAAGGGTACGTCGCTGACCTGGGTGGACGGCGACTGGCTCGTCGAGCAAGGCGTCAACGGCCAGCACCTTCCCTTGTGGAACGAAGGCAAGGACGAGTGGACGCTCGCGGGTGACAACGCACGGGCGCGCTCCACCGGCTTCACCGCTCGACCCCTGGCGGAGACGATCACGGATACCCTCGCCTGGGTTCAGGAGAGTATGGCGGAGCCGCCCTCCGGGTGGGGTATCTCGGCCGACAGGGAGGCCGAGCTGCTGGCCGCCTGGCACGCGCGCGAAGCCGGCTGAACGGCCGGACGTCCGCGCGTACGCACGCCGTCGCACGCACCTCGACAGACGTCTTGACCACGGCTCGGTTCAGCCGACGAGAGCGAGTACGGCGAGCCCGAGCGCGCCGACACCGACGCACGCCACGGAGACCACCGCCCCGATGATGACGACTCGCGCAGTCTCCGCCGAGTCGACCGACCGGTTGCCGGACACACCTCGGCGGATTCGATGCCAGCTCTGCCAGATGCACAGCAGGCAGGCCGCGCACCCGAAGGCTCCCAGCCCCCAGGCCCAGTCGGCCCTGTCGAGGATCGACAGCCGGATCATCGCCCCCGAGGCGATGAAGATCGACAACAAGGTCCGGATCCAGGCCATCGACGTGCGCTCCGCGGGATACCCCGGCCGCCAGGACTCATCCAGGCCGTCCGCGGCGGGTCGGCCCGGCCCGGAGCCCGACGCGCTCACAGCTGCGCCAGGATGGCGATCACACCGGTCGCGGCGATCACCACGACGCCGATCACCAGAAGCGGCCCGATGCCGGGGCCGGGCAGAGGCTTCGACTCTCGGATCGCCCGGTCGACGTTCCGCCAGTGTGCATACGCCCAGATCGCGGTCACGATCCCGACGCAGCAGCTCACGCCGGCAGCGACCATCAGCCAGCCTGCCCTCACCCCGACATGCCGCAGCGCGACCAGCGCGAGTCCCGTCGCCACGAACCCGAGAGCGGTCCGAAGCCAGGCGAGCATCGTGCGCTCGTTGGCGAGCAGGAACCTGACGTCGGGCTCCTCAGTCGGCGAGTCCACGGGTCCGCTCCACCTTGAACGCACGACGCCGCGGCTTGACGGGCCTCATCAGGAACTCCGGCCGCCGTAGCCCGTCGGCGTTCGGCCCAGGTCTCGTCATCGCCAGCCACTCGTGGTAGACGGCGCGGGACTTGCGGGTGTCGACCTCGACGTCGCCGTAGTGGTCGGTGGGCAGCGCCTTGGTCAGGGTCACCTTCTGCAGCCAGCAGTGCATTCCCGACATCGGGTCGGGCTGCACCGGGAACGCCAGGTTCTGGTGCACGCCCGGATCCTCCCAGGTGATCCGGGACGAGTCCGGGTCGTCGCTGGCGAACGGCTGGACGCCCTCTGCATAGCGCAGCCGCCATACCCCGGGCTCCGGTTGGGTGATGTCGACCTTGCCGGTCACCCAGCGGCTTCCGTCGTTGTCGTGCAGACGCCACCTGCCCATGTGGTGGCTCAGCGCGATGACTCCGGGACGGATCCCCTGGGTCGCCCAGATCCGCGCCACGAAATGCCCGATGCGCGTCGTCACCCGGACCAGCTCACCCGTCGACAAACCCTTCTCCCGGGCGTCGTCGGCGTTGACCCACAGTGGATGGGTGTTGCTGATCTCGTTGAGGTACTTCGCGTTCCCCGACCTGGTATGGATGAGCGTCGGCAGCCGGAACGTCGGCACCAGCACCATCTCGTCCTTCGCGGGGTCGATCTGTGAGGTGGCCACGTGGGAGGGGATGTAGCCCGGGGTTGCGTGCTCCGGCCAGCCGAACGACGCCACCGTGTCGGAATAGAGCTCCAGCTTGCGTGAGGGGGTCAGCCACCCGGCCACCCGCGAGCCGTCGGCCAGCTCGACCCCGACCGCTCCGGCCTCCCCCACGAGCGGCGGTGTGGAGTCGTCGTCGGTCGGCTTGCGCAGCACTCCACGCTCATCGGCCACTGCGCCCGCGAGCTCATCGTCGGTCAGTCTTCTCTCGTCTTGTCGGTAGAGGTCCTTGGCGATCTCGACCACGCCGTACTTGCGCATGTAGGCAAGGGCTGAAAGTCCTTCTGCGGCGGCCTTCTCGGGAAGCCCCGGGACGCGGTTCTCGAAGACCCAGCGGTAGTACTCGTCGACAGTCACCGGCTCACCCGGCCGGTACGGCGACTCGAAGTAGCGCCGGATGCCGAGGGACCCGTCGGGGTCGATCCGCCACGACAGGGCGAACCAGAACTCGTTCTCCTCCCAGACCTCACCCGGGTTGGTGTCGCGGGTGTCGAGGAACTCCTTGCCCAGCTTCTCGAACGCGACTCGTCGTACCGGCTGGCGGAACCCGAGCCAGCGAGCCGCGTGCGTCTCATAGGAGTGCGTGTCGTGACGTTCCGTCGCATGGCCCATCGGCAGCACGTAGTCGGCGAACGTCGCGGTCTCGGACCAGGTGGGGGTCAGCGCCACATGGCAGCCGACCCGTTCCTCCGACGTGAGCGCCTCCATCCAGCTGAAGCCGTCGGGGTTGGTCCAGATCGGGTTGTAGACCCGCGAGAAGTAGACCTCGAGGCGACCCCGGCCCTCGCTGAGGAGATGCGGCAGCAGGATCGACATCTCGTTGGTGCACAAGGGATATTCGGGCGGCCACAGCAGCTCGTTCCAGTGTGTGTGCCCCGCCGGAACGTCGAAGCCGTGCGCGATGAACTTGTCCCAGCCGTTGGGGCTGGTCCCACCCACGGTGCCGACGCTTCCTGTCAGCACGTTGAGGAAGAAGAGGCTGCGCGCGGCCTGCCAGCCGCCGAGGTTCCCTGCGGCGGCCGAGCGCCAGATGTGCGCCGATAGCGCGGTACCCGCCCCCGCGACGATCGTGGCCAAGTCTTCGATCTTCCCCTGCGGTACTTTCGCTTCGGCCGCCGCGAGCTCGAACGTGAACGGCGCGTAGTCGGCCTCGAGCCGGTCGAGAAACGACTCGAACGACGGATCTGCATCGGGGTGAAGGCGCTCGAGGTAGACGTCCCAGTTGACCCAGCGCTTGATGTAGTCGACGTCGATCTGCCTACTGCGCAAGAGGTATGACGCCACGGCCAGCAGGATCGCGGCCTCACTGCCCGGCCACGGGGCAAGCCAGAGGTCGGCGTGCGAGGCGGTGTTCGACATCCGCGGGTCGATCACCACCAGCTTCGTGCCGGCCGCCTTGGCCTCCATGATCCGCTGGGCATGCGGGTTGAAGTAGTGACCGGTCTCGAGGTGCGACGAGAGCAGCAAGATGGCCTTGCTGTTGGCATGGTCCGGCGACGGCCGGTCGTAGCCGCCCCACAGTGAGTAGCCCAGCCGGGCGCCGGCCGAGCAGATGTTGGTGTGTGAGTTGTGGCCGTCGACACCCCAGGCGAGCAGGAACCGCTCGGCGAAGCCGTCCTCTCCGGGACGACCCACGTGGTACATCACCTCGTCGTGGCGATCGTCCACGATGGCTGAGCGGATCCTCGAGGCGATGTCGTCGAGCGCCTCGTCCCAGCTGACCCGTTCCCATTGCCCGCTCCCCCGCGGGCCGGCCTGACGAAGTGGGTGCAGGATCCGCTCCGGGTCGTCGAGCTGGTTGATGGTGGCCGGGCCCTTGGCACAGTTGCGTCCCCTCGAGCCAGGATGCGCCGGATTGCCCTCCAGCTTGGTGATGCTCAGGTCGTCCTTGGCCACATGGGCGAGCAGCCCGCATGCCGACTCGCAGTTGAAGCAGGTTGTGGGGATGAGCATGAACTCCCGCTTCACCCTGCGGGGGTTGGCCTTCGCATCGAACGCCGTGAAGCTGTCCCACTGATCGGGCGGCGGGAAGTTGTGCAGGGCCTCGTGGCTGCGAGCGCCAGGCAGGTCAGCAGCCGAAGGCTCGGTCGTCATCGCACACCGGCATTCATGAGAGAGGGACCTCCTGGCCTGCTCGCACGAAGCAGAACTCATAGCTGAGAACGGACACCTGGGAAAGCATGCCCGCAACCGCGACGAGCGGCTGCATCCCGCTGTCCCCCGTCCAGCCGACGGCGGCGAGGATGGCGACAGGCAGGCACAGTCCCACGCTCAGACCCCAGTAGAGCCGGGAGTATCGGCCGCGGGTCAGGATCTCGGCGCCACGCGCCGCTCCCTTGGTCTCATGGGGTCCAAGGAGCTCGACCATGCCCAATGCGACCTGCGCGACGGTCCCGAGGACGAGCACTTTGGCGACCATGCCGGCCGGCCGGGCCGCCGCCTCCCCCCACAGCGACAGCACCGCGACTGCACCGGCCCCCGCCATCAGCGCCTGGGCGACCAGATGCGGGAAGAGCCAGCGCGACTGCCACAGATCTCGCCCCTCGGCCTGCGCGAAGAGGAAGGCGGTGTAGCCAGCGGCCATCACGGCTGCAGGCAGGCTGAGCAGAGCGAGTACGACGTTGAGCCCGTCGGAGTCGATGCCGGCCAGCTGGGCGAGCAGCCAGATCCCCGACACCGCGGCGATCGCCATCAGGCAGAAGCCGCCCTTGACGAGCCAGGAGCTCAGGTTCGGCTTGGTCAGCAGGAAGTAGAAGCGCTCGGGCCGCTTGAGGTCCCAGACCAGCAGGGCGCCGGTCGTCGCCGTACCGACAACGGCCAGCGCCGGACCGAGCGTGGTCGGCCCATCGAGCCCGATACCGAACAGCACTGCGAAAGCCGACACGAGCAAGGCGCCCGCTCCGACCCCCTTGGTCCAGAGATATGTCGCAACCCGCCAGCCCCAGGGTCTCGCGTGCGCAGTGTTGAGCGTCGTGGCTGCCGTCGGGTCGTCGCCCGCGCCGTCCTGCGACATCAACAGCCGGAGGTCGTCCGGCTGGGACCAGATGTAGGCGTCGTGGACCGGGGCGGCCAGTGGGTCGAGCACGAGGTCGCTCGCTCCGACGTAGTGCACGTTCGGCCCAGTCTGCTGCTCCGGCGCTCGGACGGATGTCTCGTTCGCGGCGACGAGCTGGCTGATGCCGCTCAGGGGGTCGTCGAGGTCACCGACCCAGATGCTGTGGGTGGGACAGACCGTCACGCACGCGGGCTCGAGACCGTTGTCGACCCGGTGCGCACAGAAGTTGCACTTGGCCGCGGTGTTGGTCTCCTTGTCGATGTAGATCGCGTCGTAGGGACACGCCTGCATGCACGACTTGCAGCCGATGCACAGCTCGTTGTCGAAGTCGACGATCCCGTCATCGCGCTTGAAGAGCGCGTTCGTGGGACAGATCTCGATGCACGGCGCATCCGTGCAGTGGTTGCACCGCATCACGCCGAAGTCGCGGGTCGAGTCCGGGAAGGTGCCGGAGTCCACATACTTCACCCAGGTGCGGAACTGGCCGACGGGGATCTGGTGCTCGGTCTTGCAGGCCACGGTGCATGCGTGGCACCCGATGCAGGTGCGGTGGTCGATCGCGAAGCCGTATCTCACGACAACCCCTCCCGGGCGGCGCCGAGCGGGCGGATCAACCCCTCCTGCGCGACGGAGGCGACGAGCGCGCCTTCCCGGGTGAAGACGCGGCCCAGGGCGAAGCCACGCGCCCCAGACGCGGACGGCGAGTGCTGGTCATAGAGCATCCACTGGTCGGCACGGAAGGGCCGGTGGAACCAGATCGAGTGGTCGAGCGATGCCGGCTGCACCTGCGGCGATGCGATGATCAGCCCGTGGGGCACCAGGCTGACGCCGAGCAGGGTGAGGTCGCTCGCATAGGCGAGCACACAGATGTTGGTGACGCGGTCGGGCGGCACCTCGTCCGAGGCCTTCAGCCAGATCTGGGCCCTGGCGGGCTCCCCGGCGGGACTCAGGCTCCCACCTGGGCGGGAGTCGCCGGCGTACCGCACGTCGAGTGCGGCCCACTCGCGCTCCCATGACGTGTCGTCGTGCCGGCCGGTGACCTTGCGGAACAGGTCGCCCATCGTCGGGCACTCCTCCGGTGGCGGTACGTCGGGCATGGCGTCCTGGTGGTCGAAGCCGATCTCGGTCACGTGGAAGGACGCCGTCAGGAAGAAGATCGACTTGCCGTGCTGGCGGGCCACGACTCTCCTGGTGGCGAAGGAACGGCCGTCCCGGATGCGCTCCACGTCGTAGACGATCGGCACTGCGGTGTCGCCCGGGCGCAGGAAGTAGGCGTGTAGCGAGTGGGCTGACACCTCGTGCGGGGTCGTCTGGCAGGCGGCTGCCAACGCCTGAGCCGCGACCTGGCCGCCGAAGACCCGCTGCATCGCCGTGTCGGGTTGACGGCCGCGGAACAGGTCGACCTCCAGCTGCTCGAGCTCGAGCAGCTCCAGCATTGCGGGGACGGAGTTCGGCACCGGACGATCATTGCACTGCCGGGATTCGTTGTGAGACGAGGCACACGGGAGACCGATGCCCGCTCTTGTTACTGTCGAGTAGCATCGGAGGAGAACGCCCCGACATGCATCGCATGACTCGCAGACACCCAGCATCCAGAGGAGCCACCGTGGCCCGGCAACTCCGTGAGGTCGTCTTCGTCGACGGCGTCCGAACCCCTTTCGGCAAGGCGCACGGCGTCTTCAACGACACCCGCGCAGACGACCTGGTCATCAAGTGCATCGCCGAGCTGATGCGACGTCATCCCGAGCTGCCACCCGAGCGCGTGGACGAGGTGGCCGTCGCGGCGACCACCCAGATCGGCGACCAGGGCCTCACGATCGGCCGGACGGCCGGCATGCTGAGCGGGCTGCCGAAGACGACCCCCGGCTATGCGATCGACCGGATGTGTGCCGGGGCGATGACGGCGGTCACCACGACAGCGGCCGGAATCGCCTTCGGTGCCTATGACGTGGTCGTCGCAGGAGGTGTCGAGCACATGAGCCGGCACCCGATGGGCGAGGGCGTCGACCCCAACCCTCGGATCCTCTCCGAGCGGCTCGTCGACCCATCGGCCCTGGTGATGGGCGCGACTGCGGAGAACCTGCACGACAGGTTCCCGGCCGTGACCAAGAAGCGGGCCGACGCCTACGCGGCCGCCTCCCAGGCCAAGACGGCTGCCGCCTATGAGGCCGGTCAGATCCAGCCACACCTGGTCGACGTCGCCACCCGGTCGCCGGAGCTCGGCTGGGGCCTTGTCACCAAGGACGAGCCACCCCGGCCCGGCACCACGCCCGCGGACCTGGCGGCCCTCAAGACGCCCTTCCGCCCGCACGGCAGGGTCACGGCGGGCAACTCCGCCGGCCTGAACGACGGCGCCACCGCCTGCCTGCTGGCAGACGAGGAGACCGCGCGCGAGCTCGGGCTGCCCGTCCGGATGCGATTGGTCTCCTACGCGTTCGCCGGCGTGGAGCCGGAGGTGATGGGAGTCGGTCCGATCCCGGCGACCGAGAAGGCGCTCGCCAAGGCCGGGCTCTCGATCGACGACATCGGACTCTTCGAGATCAACGAGGCGTTCGCCGTACAGGTCCTCGCATTCCTCGACCACTACGGCATCGCCGATGACGACCCCCGCGTCAACCCCTACGGCGGAGCGATCGCCGTCGGACACCCGCTGGCCTCGTCGGGTGTCCGCCTGATGCTCCAGCTCGCCGATCATTTCGAGGAGCACCCCGAGGTGCGCTACGGCATCACGACCATGTGTATCGGGATCGGCATGGGCGGCACGGTCGTCTGGGAGAACCCGCGGTGGTCAGCTTCCACATCCGACACGAGCCAGGAGTCTGCAGCATGACGACGACCCTCGACACCATGCTCGACCAGGCTGTCGCCATGTCACCCGACGACGAGGTCGTGACCCGCACGTTGAGCCGCGACGTCGAGCTGCCGCTCGGCGCCGGGACGATGGCCCTGCTCACGTTGGACAACGGCCTCGACCACACCAAGCCCAACACGTTGGGGCCGCGTGGACTCGCGTCCCTCAACGAGGCGCTCGACGCGGCGCTGGGCCGCGACGAGGTCGTCGCCATCGGCATCACGGGCAAGCCTTTCATCCTCGCCGTCGGCGCCGACCTGACCGGAGTCCCCCTGATCAGCTCACGCGACCAGGCCAAGGTCATCGCCGAGCTCGGTCACGGTGTGATGCGCAAGCTCCGCGACGGCGGCAAACCGTCGTTCTGCTTCATCAACGGCGCCGCCCTCGGTGGCGGCCTCGAGCTCGCGCTGCACTGCGACTACCGCACGGTGCTCGACTCGGTGCCGGCGATCGCGACGCCCGAGGTCTTCCTCGGCCTGGTGCCCGGCTGGGGAGGCGCTTTCCTGCTGCCGAACCTCATCGGTGCCGAGAAGGCCGTCAAAGTGATCGTCGAGAACCCGCTCAACCAGAACACGATGCTCAACGGGCGCAAGGCTTTCGAGCTGGGCATCGCCGATGAGATGTATGGCGGCGCCGACTTCCTGGAGCGGTCGCTGCTCTGGTCCGCTCAGGTGCTGACCGGTGTGGCCAAGGTCGAGCGCCCCGAAGTGGACCGGGGCGACGCGTGGGATGCTGCGGTGGCCAAGGGCCGGGCCGGGGTCGACGCCCGGTTGCACGGGGCGGCCCCGGCGCCGTACCGGGCGCTCGAGCTCATCGCCGATGCGAAGTCCGCGACTCGGGACGCCGCTTTCGCGGCCGAGGACGAGGTGCTCGCCGACCTGATCATGAGCCCGGAGCTCCGCTCCGGTCTCTACTCGTTCGACCTGGTCCAGAAGCGCGCCAGGAGGCCCGCCGGCGCCCCCGACAAGGGTCTCGCCCGCCCGGTCGGCAAGGTGGGCATCGTCGGCGCCGGGCTGATGGCGAGCCAGCTCGCCCTGCTCTTCGCCCGCCGGCTCGAGGTGCCCGTCGTGATGACAGATCTCGACCAGCAGCGGGTGGATGCCGGCGTCGGGTCGGTCCACGCGGAGGTCGACAAGCTCCTCGCCAAGGGTCGTCTCTCCTCCGACAAGGCCAACCGGCTCAAGGCGCTCGTGAGCGGCCGCGCCGACCTCACGGACTTCGCCGATGCCGACTTCGTCATCGAGGCGGTCTTCGAGGAGCTCGGCGTCAAGAAGCGCGTGCTGGCCGACCTCGAGGCCGTTGTCGGCGACGAGGCGGTGCTCGCCACCAACACGTCGTCCCTGTCGGTGACGGCGATGGCGGCCGACCTGGCACACCCGGAGCGTGTCGTCGGCTTCCACTTCTTCAACCCCGTGGCGGTGCTGCCGCTGCTGGAGATCGTGCGCGGCGAGCAGACCGATGACGCGACGCTGGCCACCGCCTTCGCGGTCGCGAAGACGCTGAAGAAATCGTCGGTCCTCGTCAAGGACGCACCGGCCTTCGTCGTCAACCGGCTGCTCACGCGGTTCCTCGGCGAGGTGACCAAGGCCGTCGACGAAGGAACCGATCCTGAGGTGGCCGACCACGCCCTCGACCCGCTGGGTCTGCCGATGAGCCCGTTCGTGCTGCTCCAGCTCGTCGGACCCGCCATCGGGCTGCATGTCGCGGAGACGCTCCACGAGGCGCTCGGCGACCGCTTCTACGTCAGTGACAACCTGAAGGCGCTCGTCGAGGCCAAGAAGCCCGGCCTGTGGTCGTGGAACGAGAAGGGGCAGCCCTACCTCGCCGAAGACACCGCCGCACTGCTGACGGCCGGAGACAGCCCGTCGACCGCCGACGAGGTCCGCGACCGCGCCATGGCGGCGTTGGCCGAGGAGATCCGGCTGATGCTCGACGAGGAGGTCGTGGCGGCGGCCGCCGACATCGACCTGTGCCTCATCTTGGGGGCGGGGTGGCCGTTCCACCTGGGCGGCATCACGCCGTACCTCGACAGGAGCGGCATCAGCGAGCGCGTCACCGGAAGCCGCTTCGCCCCGCTGCCCTCCTGACCCGATCAGCTCGGCAGCCGGGCCAGGATCAGACCCTCAAGACCGGGTGGTCCGTCACGTTCCGGGACCCTGCCCGGGTGGTCCGTCACGTTCCGGGGTGTGCAAATCGATTGGCCTGCCCCGGAACGTGACGGACCACCGGGAGTGGGGCGCGCATTCGGACACTGTCCACAGGACCGCCCGGGGTGCTGGAGGCTGTGGACGGCCACCGCACCGACCGGCCATCCGAACCAGGATCAGCAGATGCATCGCTGGGACAGCAGAGCCAACCCCCCACCTGAAGGCGTGCCACCCGTGCTCGGCAGCGGTCGCTCCGGGTCCTGGGCTCGTGACCAGGTACGGCGGGGCACCTGGCGGCGGTCGAGCCGCGGCTTCTACGTCCCTGTCAACGCCCCCGACTCGCCCTCGCAACGGATCGCCGAGGCCGCCGCCAGGCTGCCGACCTATGGCGCGATCGGGGGCTGGGCGGCGGCGTACTGGAGAGGAGCTCGCTTCCTCGACGGGCGGCATGGCTTGGACCCTCAAGGCGGCGGCAGTGCCTCCGCCCGCCTGCACCGAGCGCCGGTCCTGCTGTGCGTCGGGGACGGCACCGGTCACATCCGACCGTCACCGGGCGTACAACTGTCGCGAGCCCGCCTCACCGCCGAGGACGTGACGGTCGTGCGCGGGCTGGCCGTCACCACGGCCGTCCGCACCGCCTTCGACGGGGCCCGGCTGGCCCCGTCACTGGTCGAGGCGGTCGTCTTCCTCGACATGATGATGGCGGCGGGACTCCTCACCCTGGACGAGCTCGCGGCGTACCTGCCCGCCCACCGGCCCGCGTGGAAGGGCGTCGGCCAGGCGCGGGGCGCATGGTCCCTGGCCGACCCGGCCTCGAAGAGTCCGCCCGAGACACGGTTGCGGATGCTCTGGATCCGCGAGGCCGGCCTTCCCCGGCCGCTCGTCAACCGTGCCGTCTTCTCGCTCGACGGAGCGTTGATCGGGATCCCTGATCTGCTCGACGTCGAGTCCGCAACCGTCGGGGAGTACGACGGCGAGGAGCATCGCGACCTCCGGAACCATACGGCGGACAACGCCCGCGAGGAGACGTTCGAGGAGCATGGCCTCGTGGTTGCCCGGGTCACCTCGATCGACCTGGGCAGGACCGGCCCCACGGTCCAGCGGCTGAACCGAGCCTGGCGCCGAGGCATGGGCCGGGACCGGGCCCGCGACAGGTGGACCCTCTGCCAGCCCGACTGGTATCGGCAGCGGACCCGCTGACCCGACCAACCGCGGAGCTCCTCCCCGATGGTTCGTCACGTTCCGGGGAGAGCAAACCGATTTGTCTGCCCCGGAACGTGACGGACCACCCAGGGTCTATCCCCAAGTGGCAGTCAGGTCCTGGCGAGACCGTGGGCCCAGGTCACTGCAGGGCGGCGAGCAGGCCGAACGCTCCGTGCGCGACCTGGCCCGGCGTCAGGCCGTAGACCTTGCCTAGAGCCTCGGCCGTGTGCTCGTCCTCATAGGGCGCGTCCGCGTACGACGCATAGGTGCTCATCAGTCGCTCGAGCCGGGCGACCCCGCCGTGGTCGACCAGATAGGTCACGCAGGCCATCGCGAGGGGATAGTCGGTATCCGGGTCCTGCCCGTAGAGCCCGGAGGTGGTGAGCACCCGCGGCCGGTTCATCAGGCGCTGGTAGGTCGACGGCGTCATGTATTCACTGCGCAGCCCGGCCGGCTGGTGCGAGACGTACTCGGCGAGCCCCTCGGTCAGCCACGTGGGGTTGGCCCCTGAGTAACGGAACATCAGGTAGTGGGTGAGCTCGTGGCGCAGCAGGACCGGGTCCCGGTCGAGGACCGAGATGTACGTCGGGTTGACCTTCACCCGAAGGCCGGCGAGCGAGGTCTGGCGGAAGTCGCGACCGGCGGAGACTCCGAACGTGACGGCCGCCGCCGACTCCCGGTTGTCGAACTTCGTGACCGAACCCGACGACGTCGCGTCGACCATCAGGTGGTCGTCGACGGGCACGTCGAGGATCCCGGCATCGAACCTGAGGTCTGTCTCGACCGTGTTGGCGAGGTCGGTCGCGGCCCCCGGTCTGGTCGCGTCCGCGACCACGATCAGGTGTCCGCGGGTCACCACGGCGATCCTGGGTCCGGCCCAGGGGCGGGCGGTGTCGCCGCCGGTCTGCGAGGAGTCCGTGCGGTCGGCGGCGAGCAGCCAGCCTCCCGACCGCTTGACGAAGGTCTCCGCCACCTCGTTGGCCACCGGCGCCCGGTCGGTGCCGGCGAACCCGACGTGCTCGACGACCTCCGGACTGAGGAGCGGACCACCCGTGATCCCGGGAGCGTTGGTAAGACCGGCGTCACCGACCTCGAAGCTCATCGACGTCACCGGCAACGCCTGCAGATTCTCGAACATCACCCGCTGCGCGTCGTAGAAGGACCGGTTCGTCGGGTCGACGGTCGCGAGGAACGCCGCCTCGTCGCCGTGGAGCACGGCCGCGGCCCGCGCGGCGGCGAGCCGCCGGATCGCGACGAAGTCGTGGTGGCTCGGACTCACGGATGGGGCGGACGGCGACACCTCGACCCGGGACCCGGCCACCATCGGGTGGGCGGCACACCCTGCCAGGACGACCAGGACGACCAGGGCGACCGCAGCACACGCCGCCAACCGCGATCTCAGCGCCACGGACCTGCCTTCCGGGTTCGCACACGCTCGTCCGCGCGTTCCTGTCCGGATTCTACGTCGGGCGTGGAAGCCCGAGACGTCGTGATGCACACCTCTGCCGGCTGAGCCAGACCTGTGGACGGACGACGTCGAGCTGGGCGCGGCCCGCGGCTGTCGCGCCCCTACGACTCCTCAGCAGGTCCGGCGCGGCGGCTCAGTCGCAGTCCCGGCGCAGCGGCTCAGTCGCAGTCCCGGCGCAGCGGCTCAGCCCGAGTCGGCCGCAGTGGACTCGGTCTCGGGTGACCCGGAGTGGTCGAGCGCGGCCACTCGGGCAGTGATCTCGCGGGCCAGGCTCGCCGCGGACAGCCCTTCACGCTCCAGGATGGCCGCCCGTTTCGCGTGCGTGAGGAACTCCTGTGGCAGGCCGAACACCTGGACCGGGCGGTCGATACCGGCGTCGCACAGCGTCTGCGCGAGCGCGCTGCCACAGCCGCCGACCCGGCCGTTGTCCTCGACACTCACCACGACCGTGTGATCGCGAGCGAGCTCCACCAGGGCCGGGTTGACCGGCTTCACCCAGCGCGGGTCGACGACGGTGACGCCGATGCCCTGCGCCTGCAGGCGTTCCGCGGCGTCGACGCACGCCCCGGCGAGGGCCCCGATCCCGACGATGAGGACGTCCTTGGCGCCTGCTCTGACCAGGATGTCGACCCCCTCGACAGACGAGACGGCGGGTATGTCGGCCGGCACAGCGCCCTTGGGGACGCGCAGCACCGTCGGCGCATCGGTGACCACGACCGCCTCGCGAAGCAGCTCGCGGAAGCGGGTGGCGTCGCGCGGCGCCGCGAGGCGGAGCCCGGGGACGACCTGCAGCACGGACATGTCCCACATGCCGTTGTGGGACGGGCCGTCCTGTCCGGTGACGCCCGCTCGATCGAGCACGAAGGTGATGCCGCAGCGGTGCAGCGCCGCGTCCAGGAGCACTTGGTCGAACGCCCGGTTGAGGAACGTGGCATAGATCGCCACCACCGGGTGCAGGCCGGCCATCGCCATCCCGGCAGCCGCCGTGACGGCGTGCTGCTCGGCGATGCCGACGTCGAACGTGCGCTCGGGGAACACCCGCTGGAAGCCGTCGAGGCCGGTCGGGTAGAGCATCGCAGCGGTGACGGCGACGATGTCGTCGCGCTCGACGCCCAAGGAGACGAGCTCGGCGCGGAACAGGTCGACGTAGCTCGGGTCGGCTTTCGCGACCGCTCCCGTGCCGATGTCGAACGACCCGAGCGAGTGGAAGTTGTCCTCCTCGTGCTGCTCCGCGGGCGGGTAGCCGAAGCCCTTCTTCGTCACGACGTGGACGATGACCGGGCCGCGGAACTTCTTGGCCTTCGTGAGCGCGTCCTCGACAGCCTGGACATCGTGCCCGTCGACAGGTCCGACGTACTTGAGCCCGAGGTCCTCGAACATTCCCTGCGGGGCAAGAGCGTCTTTGAGGCCCTTCTTGATGGCGTGCAGGGCGTCGTAGAGGGGCGGCCCGACGAGCTTGGTGCGGGCGAGCCGGGTCTTGATCTGCTCGAGAGCCTGCTCGTAGCGGGGGTCGGTGCGCAGGCTGGACAGGTGGGTCGCGAGCCCACCCACGGTCGGAGAGTAGGAGCGGCCGTTGTCGTTGACGACGATGACCACCCGGCTGTCGGGGGCCGCCGCGATGTTGTTGAGCGCCTCCCAGGACATCCCGCCGGTGAGCGCGCCGTCACCGATGACGGCGACGACGTATCGCTTGTCGCCCTTCAGCCGGTAGGCCTTCGCCAACCCGTCGGCGTAGGAGAGGGAGGTGGAGGCGTGTGAGTTCTCGACGATGTCGTGCACGGACTCGGCCTGGTTGGGGTAGCCGGACAGGCCGCCCTCCTGCTTCAGCGAACCGAACTCAGCGGCCCGCCCGGTGAGCACCTTGTGGACATAGGCCTGGTGGCCGGTGTCGAAGATCAACCGGTCGTGTGGCGACTCGAAGACCCGGTGAAGTGCGATCGTCAGCTCCACCACGCCGAGGTTGGGGCCGAGGTGGCCGCCGGTCTTGGAGACGTTGTCGACGAGGAACGTGCGGATCTCGGCGGCGAGCTGGGTGAGCTGTTCGGCATCGAGGTCCCGCAGGTCCCGCGGCTCCTGCACCGAGTCCAGCACGCTCATCTGTCACCCTTTCCGCGCGGTGGTCGTGGTTCGAACCACCCAGCAGAGTCTAGGCCAGCCGACCGTCGTGTGTTCTGGGCGTTCCGCCGAGCCGTCAGGTTCTTCCGCTCGAGCCGTCAGGTTCTTCCGCTCGAGCCGTCAGATCTGGAGCCGTGGGATGTCTAGAGCCGGGCGCGGAAACGTCGGCCCCGGAAGGCCTCCTCCACCAGCCCGACGGCTCGGCGGACCGTGAGCAGCCGAGCCCCCTCTCGCTCCCACATGCCGATCGCGCCCTCGACGGCCTCCGTGGGCAGCACCTCGCGCAGGCTCACGCGAGCCTCCGAGATGCCACGCTGCGCCGCCTGGATGCTGGCCTCGACATGCAGCGCCGCGAACCGTGCGAGTACGACGGGATGGCGCCGCAGGCCGTCGTACATCCGATACTCCGGAGGGCACTGGTCGAGCAGCCAGCCGATCGCCGTGTCCTCCCAGCGTGGCGCGTCGGGCGGCCGGACCGACGGGGGCCAGCCGGGCGGGATGACGGGCCGGTCGCCGAAGCGCAGCGGGGCCGCGGATCCGCGTGCCTGCCCGTCGTACGCCACCAGGGCAGTCTACCTCATGAGTCGAACATATGTTCGACAGACTCGAGGTCGCGCATCGCAAAGCGGTAGTGCTCGCACTCCTCCTCCATCACCACACCGAGGCACTCGCCAACGGCGCGCGGCTCCTCGGGATAGCCCGGCGCGGGGCTGCGAGAGCACATCCGTCCGAGGTCGGCGTCGGCGAGACTCTCGACGATGCCGCGCACCAGCGCCATCCGGTCGGCCCGCACCGCCATCACCTCGGCGTACGACGGACGCGCGTCGAGGTCGATGCCGAGCGCGGTCGCGTCCGCCGGCGCATAGGCGGTCTGCGGGAGGCCGAGCCGGTGGAAGGGCATCGGCTCGTCGAGGATCGTCCGACTCGCCCAGGAGTCGGTGATGAAGACGAGATGGCGCAGCGTCTCGACGAAGGACCACTCGCCGTCGACCCGCTCTCGCAGAGCCTCTTCCGGCAGCCGCTCCGCCCGGGAGGTCGCATCCGCCCAGAGCCGCTCCACTGTGTCCGCCATGGCGCGAAAGTCGTCCGCAGACCCGATCTGGCGGAGCTGGACACGTTCGGGATGACGCCGGTCGAGCTCGGCATCCACGAACGCGCTGACGTCGACGCCGTTGACGACGAAGTTGCTGACGTAACCCGACACGTTGACGTCGACGAGCCACGAGTCGACGATCGTGACCTGGCTCAGGTCACAGTCCAGGAACCTCGCGCCGGTGAGATCGGCGACCGTGAAGCTCGCCCCCCGGAAGGCGGCGTTATTGCCGTCGTCGTGGTAGCCGGCCGACCATCGATGCGGTCCGTACTGCGCTGTCATCGCGCCAGTGTTCCCGATCCTCCCGACCCTGACAAGCGCGGTCCTGGGGGGCGAGCGCCACCCTAGAGCCCTCCTCGAGTCGCCAGGGGCACACCGTTTCACAGAATCCGCGCCCACTACCGTCGTGCCATGAGCGACTGGCGTGCGGACCGCATCGGAGCCGCCCTGCGGGGCGAGAACCCCACGGTGCTTGCCCGGCTACCCGGCGGATTCGCCGTGATCGGGGATGTCCAGTGGCTGCCGGGGTACTGCGTCCTGCTCGCCGACGACCCGGCCGCCACACGCCTCTCGGACCTGCCACGCGCTCGACGCCTCGACTTCCTGACGAGCGTGGATCGCCTGGGCGAGGCCGTGGAACTGGCTTGTGCCGAGCTCGACCCGGCGTTCCGGCGGGTCAACCTCGAGATCCTCGGCAACACCGACCCGTTCCTGCACGCACATGTATGGCCCCGCTACGACTGGGAGCCTGCCGACAAGGTCAGTGGCCCCGTCTGGCTCTACCCCACCGATAACTGGCATGACCCCGCCTTCGCCCTGGGTCCCCAGCACGACGCCATTCGCATCGCTCTTGTCCGCCACCTCGGCGGCCCGACGTACGACGGCCGGATTCGTCCGAACGGTTCACGCTGAGAATCCGCGCGCTTGCGCCCGACGAGTCCGGTTGCCCGACGAGTCCGGTTGCCCGACGAGTCCGGTTGCCGGACGAGTCCGGTTGCCGGACGAATCCCCATCTGTGGACGTGTCCGCTCGGCGAGAATGACCCGACACCGGAAGGCGTGGAGTCGACCCACGGCGCCGGCACCCGCGGCGACGCGGCAGGATAGCCGGATGCCCCGCGGTGACGGCAAGGCCTGCCTGTTCTGCCGGATCGTGGCCGGCGAGGAGCCGGCGTACGTCGTCTTCGACGGACCGGACACGATGGCGTTCCTCGACACCCGACCAGTCTTCAAAGGCCACACGCTGATCGTGACTCGCCGCCACGTCGACACCCTCGTCGATCTCCCGGCTGAGCTCGCGCCGGCATTTCTCGGCACGATGCAGCGGCTGGCCGCAGCCATGACGGACGCCTTGGGTGCCCAGGGCTCGTTCGTCGCCATGAACAACGTGGTCAGCCAGTCGGTGCCGCACCTGCACGGCCACGTCGTGCCCCGCACCAAGGGCGATGGGCTGCGGGGGTTCTTCTGGCCGCGAACGACGTACGCCGACCCGGCCGAGGCCGACGACTACGCCCACCGGCTCCGGACCTGGCTCGAGACGGGCTGACCCGTGGTCACCCGGCTGTTCCGGCGACGACTGGCGACATCGGTCTCCACGACCCAGATGTTGCGCGACCTTCGCGACGAGACCGCTCTCGTCGCGCTGGTGGGCGCGTGGCACGGCGGTCGGTCTGTCGTGGGCTTCGACCCGGCGCACCGGCTGCCCGACGGCGTGGACCCGTTCGCGGCGATCGGTCGACTGCCCCGGGTCGATGAGCCGACCGGCGCCGGCGGGTTCGGCGGCGGCTGGCTCGGTATCCTCGGTTATCCCTTGGGCGGACTGATCGAGGACCTGCCCCCCAGCCCGCCGCGCCCGGTCCCCGGGCCGCCGGCCATCCTCGCCTACTACGACCACGTCCTCGTCCGCGACGACGACACCTGGTGGTTCGAGGCCCTCGTCGACGAGCAGAACGCCGACCGGGTCGCGCGCTGCCTTTGCCGGGTCGAGGCCCTCGTCGAGGTGACCGAACGGCGGCCGGCGGCGCCGTACACCTGCGGCGACCTGGTCGCCACTCCCCACCGCGACGGCCATCGGGCCGCCGTGGAGACCACGCTCCGCCACCTGACGGCGGGCGACATCTTCCAGGCGAACATCTGCCGACGCTTCGAGGCTGCCTTCTCCGGCGACCCGCTCGATGTGTTCTGTGCCGGGGTCGAGACGCTCGCGCCGGCGTACGCGGCCTTCCTTCGCACCCCGCACGGCGCAGTCGCGAGCCTGTCGCCTGAGCTCTTCCTCCGACGATCGGGTCGGCAGGTGCGGACCGCGCCGATCAAAGGCACCGCACCGCTCAGCAGCGACGTCGAGGCGCTCATCACGTCCGCGAAGGACCGCGCCGAGAACGTGATGATCGTCGACCTGATGCGCAACGACCTCGGTCGGGTCTGCGAGCCGGGGACGGTCCGCGTCGAGGACATCGCCCGGGCCGAGCGGCATACCGGAGTGTGGCATCTCGTGTCCGACGTGGTCGGCACCCTCGCCGCCGGCGAGGACGACGCCAGCCTGCTCCGGGCGACGTTCCCGCCGGGCTCCGTGACCGGTGCGCCCAAGGTGCGGGCCATGGAGGTGATCCACGAGGTCGAGGCGACCGGCCGGGAGACCTACACAGGTGCCGTCGGCTACCTCAGTCCCTGCGCGGGGCTCGAGCTCAACGTCGCGATCCGCACCTTCGAGTTCGCCGAGGGAACGGTCTGGCTGGGGGCCGGTGGCGGCGTGGTGGCCGACTCGACTCCCGACGGTGAGCTGCGCGAGACGGTGGTCAAGGTGGCGCCGCTGGCCGCCGCGATCGGGGCTCGGCTCGGCCCGACCGAGATGCGCATCCTGGCCACGGCGATCGCCGCGACTCGCGAGACCCCGCTCCGCCGGCAGCCCGGGGGCGATCCGCTTCCGGCTCCCGACCGGGAAGCGGGGATCTTCACCACCTGCCTGGTCGCGGACGGGCGGCCGGTCGACCTCCACCGGCACCTCACCCGGCTGGGCGAGAGTGTCGCCGACGTCTACGGGGAACGGCTGCCTACCGGCACCGCCGAGCGCGTGGTCGTCGCCGCCTCCCGGCTGCGCGGTCCGCATCGGCTGCGGATCGCCTACGTCCCCGGCCGGCCCGGAGCCGGCGAGGTGAGGTTAACCCCGACCTCGCTACCCGCGGCCCGTCGCGGGCCTTGGCGGTTGGTGCCGGTGGTCGTTCCCGGCGGCCTCGGCGGACACAAGTACGCCGACCGCAACCGCCTGCGGCTGGTCGAGCCGGCCGTCGGGACGTGGTCGACCGACTGCGATCCCCTGCTCACGGATGCGGACGGGACCCTGCTCGAGACCGGCCGCGGGAACATCTTCGTGGTCACCGACGATGCCGTCCACACCCCCGTGCTCGACGGGCGGCTGCTTCCGGGCGTCACCCGGAGCCGAGTCATCGAGGAGCTGGGGCGGGCCGGTGTCGACGTCGTCGAGAGCAATCGGCTCACGCTCGCCTCGCTTGCCGACGCCACGGAGGTCTTCGTGACCGGCTCCCTCGACCGGGCCCGAGCGGTAACGGCGGTCGACGGCAACGGCGCCTGGGATCCCGGGCCGATGGCCGGCTGGCTCGGCCGGCGGCTCCAACCGGGAGCGAGCCACCGCCCTCGGCCGGCGCGGCGTGACCCCGAGGGCTCCCCCGGGCGCGGGATGAACGTCCTGCTGGTGGACAACTACGACTCGTTCGTCTACAACCTCGACCAGTACGTGCGGGAGCTCGGGTCGCACACGCGCGTCGTACGCAACGACGCACTCGACCTCGACGAGGTGGTGCAGGCCGTCGGGCAGGGCCGCCTGCACGGTGTCGTCGTCTCCCCGGGTCCGGGCACTCCGGCCGAGGCGGGCGACAGCATGGGGTTGATCAAGCGCCTGGCCGGCTCAGTGCCGGTGCTCGGCGTCTGCCTCGGCCACCAGTGCATCGCGGAGGTCTACGGCGGTCGAGTTGTCGCAGCCGGGTCGATCGTCCATGGCAAGCGATCGCTGGTCTATCACGACGGCGCCGGTGTCTTCGCAGGTCTGGCAGGTCCGCTGGTGGCCGCGCGCTACCACTCGCTGGTGGTGTCCGTGGGCCCACTGCCGGTCGATCTGGTCGCCACCGCGCACACCGCGGGTGGCATCGTGATGGGCATCCGGCACCGCGACTACCCGGTCGAGGGGGTGCAGTTCCACCCGGAGTCCATCCTCAGCCGAGACGGCCACCACCTGCTCGGCAACTTCCTGCGCTCATGCGCACGGATGCGGGAGGCACGGCGGCCGACCGAGTCGGCCAGGCGACAGCACTCGGTGGCCGACATCCCCGGATAGTCCGTCACGCTATGGGGTCTGCAAACCGATTGGCCGACCCCGATCCGTGACGAACCACCGTCAGCCGGACAGGAGCGGGCTGACCACCTTCGCGACCGCATCGGTCTCGATCAGGAAGCCGTCGTGGCCATAGAGTGACTCGATGATGTGCACGGGTCCGGCGGCGGGGATCGCTTCGGCGATCAGCTCGCTCAGCTCGACGGGATAGAGCCGGTCGGAGTCGATCGCCGCGACCACGGTGCGCGCCGTGACGCGGGCCAGCGCCACCTGGTAGCCCCCCCTGCCCCGTCCGACGTCGTGGCTGTTCATCGCGTCCGTCAGCACCACGTAGGAGTTCGCGTCGAAACGCCGGACCAGCTTCTCGCCGTGATGGTCGAGGTAGCTCTCCACCGCGAAGCGGCCGTGCCCGTCGTAAGGATCCTCGCCGTCCTGCGCGTCACGACCGAAGCGAGTGTTGAGCTCGACCATCGAGCGGTACGTCGCGTGGGCGATCCGGCGCGCCACGGCAAGACCGCCGTGTGGTCCCTCACCCGGGGCCCGGTCGTAGTAGTCACCCCCGTGGAAGCCCCGGTCCGACTCGATGGCGGCGAGCTGGGGGGCGCACCAGCCGATCTGGTCGCCGGTGGCGTACGGCGTGCACGCCAGCATGAAGAGCCGCTCCACCCGCTCGGGGTAGGTGACCGCCCACTCCAGGGCTCGCATCCCACCGGCGGACCCGCCGAGCACGAGAGCCCACCGGTCGAGACCGAGCGCGGCAGCCCACGCGACCTCCGCGGTCACCTGGTCACGCGTCGTGAGATAAGGGAAGCGGCTGCCCCATGGGCGGCCGTCCGGCGCCGGTGACGACGGGCCGGTCGACCCCTGGCAGCCCCCCAGGATGTTCGGCGCGACGACGTACCAGCGGTTGGTGTCGATCGGGTGGCCCGGCCCGATCAGGCCGTCCCACCAGCCTGGAGAGGGATGCCCGACCCCCGCGGGACCGACCACGTGGGAGTCACCGGTGAGCGCATGCAGCACGAGCACCACGTTGTCGCGGGCGGGCGACAGCTCACCCCACGACTCATACGCGATCCGGACGTCGGGGAGCGTCCGTCCCGACTCGAGAGCAACGGGGCCGATGTCGACGAAACGTCGCCGTCCGGCCGGGTCGCCGGCGCGCCAGGCGCCGGTCACCGGCGGCAGATCAGGGGGCACGTCGGTCAGTCGGCCTTGGCAGCCCGGAACCCCGCGTCGAGATCGGCCAGGATGTCGTCGATGTACTCGAGCCCGACGGCGAGCCGGACCAGCCCCGGCGTGACGCCTGAGTAGGCCTGCTCCTCCGGGGTCAGCTGGCTGTGCGTCGTGGACGCCGGGTGGATGACGAGAGAGCGCACGTCACCGATGTTGGCGACATGACTGAAGAGCTCGAGCGACTCCACGAGCCGCTTGCCCGCCTCGAGCCCACCTTTGATCTCGAACGCCAGCACGGCGCCGGCTCCCTTGGGGGCGTACTTCTGCGCCCGCTCGTGCCACGGGCTGCTCTCGAGGCCGGCGTAGGCAACGCTCTCCACCTCGTCGCGCGCCTCGAGCCACTCGGCGACCTGCTGGGTGTTCTGGACATGACGCTCCACCCGCAGGCTCAGCGTCTCGATGCCCTGCGACAGCAGGAAGGCGTTGAACGGGGAGATCGCCGGCCCGAGGTCGCGTAGCAGCTGCACCCGGGCCTTCAGGATGTAGGCCAGGTTGGCGCCCAGGGCGCTGCCAACGCCGAGGTCACGCGCGAAGACCAGGCCGTGGTAGCTCGGGTCGGGCTCGTTGAAGCCGGGAAACTTCGCTGGGTCGCTCGCGTAGTCGAACGTGCCGCCGTCGATGATCACGCCACCGATCGACGTACCGTGACCGCCGAGGTACTTCGTGGTCGAGTGGACCACGACATCGGCTCCCCACTCGAGGGGACGGACCAGGTAGGGGGTCGCGACGGTGTTGTCGACGATGAGGGGTACGCCGACCTCGTGCGCGATCGCTGCCACCGCCTCGATGTCGAGGATGTCCTGACGCGGGTTGGGGATGGTCTCGCCGTAGAACGCGCGGGTGTTGGGCTTGACCGCCGCGCGCCACGACTCGAGGTCGTCGGGGTCCTCGACGAACGTCACCTCGATGCCGATCTTGGGAAACGTGTAGTGCAGCTGGTTGTAGGTCCCGCCGTAGAGGCTGGAGCTCGCGACGATGTGCGAGCCCGCCTCAGCGATGTTGAGCAGCGCGATGTGCTGGGCGGCCTGGCCCGACGCGACCAGCAGGGCGCCTACGCCGCCCTCGAGGCTGTTGATCCGCTGCTCGACCACGTCCTGGGTCGGGTTCATGATTCGCGTGTAGATGTTGCCGAACTCCTTGAGCGCAAAGAGGTTGGCGGCATGGTCGGCGTCGTTGAAGACATACGACGTGGTCTGGTAGATCGGCAGGGCCCGCGCCCCAGTCGTCGGGTCGGGCTGCTGCCCGGCGTGGATCTGGCGGGTCTCGAAAGACCAGTCGTTACTCGAAGTCATGGGGTGAATGTAGGCCGCGTGTCCACCCCTCGCACCGCGCATCTCAGGGTGCGGACACAATCTCTACTAATACTATAGACATCTGTCGAGCCGTCAGGTTCTTCCCGCCGAACCGTCAGGTTCTTCCCGCCGAACCGTCACGTTCTTCCCGCCGAACCGTCACGTTCTTCCCGCCGAACCGTCACGTTCTTCCCGCCCAACCGTCAGGTTCTTCCCGCCCAACCGTCACGTTCTTCCCGCCGAACCGTCACGTTCTTCCCCCCGAACCGTCACGTTCTTCCCCCCGAACCGTCACGTTCTTCCCCCCGAACCGTCACGTTCTTCCCCCCGAACCGTCACGTTCTTCCCCCCGAACCGTCAGGTTCTTCCCGCCGAGCGGTCAGGTTCTTCCGGCCGAGCCGTCCGATTCTCCGTACGGCGTCCGGCTGATCGAGGCGCCGGGACACCCGGCGTCCCGGTTCTCCCAGGATGCGTCAGTCCCGCGGGTCGTCGGTCGTCTCCCACGCACAGAATGCCGTCGGTAGTCCATGCGGCGACCGATGGACAACCCGTACGGTTCAACCTCCAGACGTCCCGCCTGATCGGGCGCAATCGTGGCCAAAGGCGCGGACGTCGTACTCGGTCACCCGGACGGCCGCGAGATTGCGGTCATGCGCAGGTGTCCCGGACGGAAAGAACCTGACGGCGGTTCGGCGGTAAGAACCTGACGGCTCGACCGCAACAACCTGACGGCTCGACCGCAACAACTTGACGGCTCGACCGCAACAACCTGACGGCTCGACCGCAACAACCTGACGGCTCGACCGGACTAGGACGGCCAGGGGGCGATCGTGACGTCGGTGACGGACAGCGCGAGGACGGCACCGACGGCAGCAGCCGGCTCGGTCAGGTCAGCCGGGTCGAGCAGCGCCTCGCCGGGAAAGAGCCGCACGTCGATGGTCCCGTCGCCACCCCCGCTTCGGGTCAGTCGCCACGTCCCCCGCAACCGCCCGTCGAGAAGCACGGTGGGTGAGTGGACGCCGTTGGCCTTGCTCCACGACAGACCCAACAGCTCGGGCTCGGCGAAGCGGTAGCGTCCCGCCGGGGCGTAGCCGAGCACGAGCGCGTCGAACTCCGGCAGCAGCCGCACCCCGAGGTCCGCGAAACCGGCTCGTGGCGGATCTGCCAGGTCGAGGAAGCTGTGCCCGTCCGGTCCCGGGCGTACGACGACCTCCTCGCCGAGCGCCTCCACGGCTGCGTCGACCTGTCGGAGCCCGGCCCCGCTCCACCACGCGAGGTCCTGGCGCGTGAGGGGACCGGCCGACCCGAGGTGCGACCGGACCAAGGCGACGAGTGCCTGCTGCGCGTCCATCGCCTCCTCACCGAGCTCGAACCGGGCAGCCCGGTAGACCACCTCCGCCTGGCTCGCCCACCCGCCGGACCGGGGCCGCCGGAGCATCGCCGGATGCCCGCGGAAGGCATAGCGCCCGATCTGCTGCCCGGTCGCCGTCGCGGAGTCCCGCTTCCCCCGCGCTCCGAGCCAGCCGCGCATGTGGGTCTCGAGCGCATCGTGGGTTGCCCAGCCCGCGGCCGTCTGCTCCTCCAGCTCGGCGCGAAAGTCCGCGAGCTCCGTGTCGTCGAGCAGCAGGGTACGGCGCCACAGCGGCGCCAGCGCGCGCGCCGCGACCGGGGACAGCACAGCATGCTCGGCGCGCGTCGACGTGTGCACCGTCCCCCGGAGGCTGGTGGACCTGACCAGCCCCAGGGATTCGTGCGCTGCCGTCACGGTGTCGTACGACGCTCCAGGCAGCCGCGCCGCCACCCCGAGGAACGGCGCGCGGGCCGACTGCGCCTGGATCGCGCCGATCCGTCGTACCGTCTCGACGACCGCAGCCTCACCACGACCACGGACGCGGGGGAACTGCCGCCGGAGCGTCTCGGCGCCTAGGGTCTCCCACGTCCACGCCCGCGCCCCCACTGCTATGCCTTGCCGGCTCAGCGGTTGCGGATGCTGCGCAGGACGTAGTGCATGATTCCGCCGTGCCGGAAGTAGCCGAGCTCGCCGGGGGTGTCGATGCGCACGACCGCGTCGAACTCGACGTCGGACGAGCCGCCCGTCGCCTTGACCTTGACGGTCTCCGGCTTGTCCCCGTCGTTCATCGCTTCGATCCCGGTGATCTGGAACGTCTCCTCGCCGCTCAGTCCGAGCGACTCGGCGTTCTCGCCCTCGGGATACTGGAGCGGAAGCACTCCCATCCCGATCAGGTTCGAGCGGTGGATGCGCTCGTAGGACTCGGCGATCACGGCGCGGGCACCCAGCAGTGCGGTGCCCTTGGCCGCCCAGTCACGCGACGAACCAGAGCCATACTCCTTGCCAGCAAGGATGACGAGCGGCGTGCCGGCGGCGGCGTAGGCCTCGGAAGCCTCGTAGATCGACGTCACCTCACCGTCGCTGGCGAAGTTGCGGGTGAAGCCTCCCTCCGTGCCGGGGGCCAGCTGGTTGCGCAGCCTGATGTTGGCGAAGGTCCCGCGCACCATCACCTCGTGGTTGCCCCGCCGCGAGCCGTAGGAGTTGAAGTCCCGCGGCTCGATGCCGTGCTCCGACAGGTAGGTCCCCGCCGGCGAGTCTCGCTTGATGGCGCCCGCCGGTGAGATGTGGTCCGTGGTCACGGAGTCGCCCAGCTTGGCCAGCACCCTGGCGTCGTGGACATCTTCCAGCGGGGCTGGCTCCTGCGGCATGTCGTCGAAGTACGGCGGCTTCCGGACATACGTCGACTCCGGGTCCCAGGCGAACGTGGCACCCTCCGGCGTCGGCAATGACGTCCAACGCTCGTCGCCGGCGAACACGTCGGCGTAGTCCTTGGTGAACATGTCGGACGTGATGGCGCTCGCGACGATCTCGTCGACGTCAGCCGGTGCCGGCCAGATGTCCGTGAGGAAGACGTCCGCTCCGGAGGCGTCCTGCCCCAGCGGCTCGTTGACGAGGTCGATGTCCATCGTCCCGGCCAGCGCATAGGCCACCACCAGCGGCGGCGATGCGAGGTAGTTGAGCTTGATGTCGGGGTTGATGCGGCCTTCGAAGTTGCGGTTGCCGGAGAGGACGGCGGCCACGGCGAGGTCCGACTGGTTGACGGCCGCGCTCACCTCGGGGATCAGCGGCCCGGAGTTGCCGATGCACGTCGTGCAGCCGTAGCCGACCAGGTTGAAGCCGAGCTTCTCGAGGTACGGCGTCAGCCCGGCCCGCTCGTAGTAGTCCGTGACGACCTTCGACCCGGGAGCCAGCGTCGTCTTCACCCAGGGCTTGCGCGTCAGGCCCTTATCGACGGCGTTCTTGGCCAGTAGCGCCGCTCCGATCATGACCGACGGGTTGGAGGTGTTCGTGCACGACGTGATCGCGGCGATCGCCACGGCACCGTGGTCGAGCTCGAACGTGGTGCCGTCGTCGAGCGTCACAGCCACCGGGTTGCGGCGCCGGTCCTTGCCGCGGTCGCCGGCCGGGACCTGCTCGACAGGTGGGGGCGACCCGTTGCCGTTCGCGTGGGAGGGCGGGTCGCTGGCAGGGAACGACTCGGCCGACGCCTCGTCGTAGCCGGTCTCCTCGTCGTCGGCGTCAGCGACATAGTCCCCCAGCACCGAACGGAAGGCCGACTTCGCGTCGGTGATCGAGATACGGTCCTGAGGACGCTTCGGGCCGGCGATGGACGGTACGACGGTGGACAGGTCGAGCTCGAGGCGCTCGGAGTAGCGCGGCTCGGCGTCGGGGTCGTGCCAGAGGCCCTGCTCCTTGGCGTAGGACTCCACCAGGGCGAGCTGCTGGTCGTCGCGACCGGTCAACCGCAGGTAGGTCAGGGTGGCGTCGTCGACCGGGAAGATGGCGATCGTCGACCCGTACTCGGGAGACATGTTGCCGATCGTCGCGCGGTTGGCCACCGGCACCGACGACACGCCAGTGCCGTAGAACTCGACGAACTTCCCCACGACGCCGTGTTTGCGCAGCATCTCCGTGATGGTGAGCACCAGGTCGGTGGCGGTGGCACCGGCCGGCAGCTCCCCGGACAGCTTGAACCCGACAACCCGCGGGATGAGCATGGAGACCGGCTGGCCGAGCATGGCGGCCTCTGCCTCGATGCCGCCGACACCCCAGCCGACCACGCCCAGACCGTTGACCATGGTGGTATGCGAATCGGTGCCGACACACGTGTCCGGGAAGGCAACCGGCAACCCGCCGCCGGACGTCGAGTCACGCACGTAGACGACTTTGGCCAGGTGCTCGATGTTGACCTGGTGCACGATGCCGGTCCCGGGCGGAACGACCTTGAAGTCGTCGAAGGCGCCCTGACCCCACCGCAGGAACTGGTAGCGCTCCTTGTTGCGGTCGTACTCGAACTCGACGTTGCGCTGGAACGATGCCGAGGTGCCGAAGACGTCGGCGATGACGGAGTGGTCGATGACGAGCTCAGCAGGCGCGAGCGGGTTGATCGCCGTCGGGTCACCACCGAGGTCACTCATCGCCTCGCGCATCGTCGCGAGGTCCACGATGGCCGGAACCCCGGTGAAGTCCTGCATGATCACGCGGGCCGGTGTGTACTGGATCTCCTTGCTGGGTTCGCTTTCCGGGTCCCAGCCAGCCACGGCCCTGACGTCGTCGGCGGTGATGTCGCTGCCGTCCTCGGTGCGCAGCAGGTTCTCGAGCAGGATCTTCAGGCTGTAGGGCAGGCTCGCCACGTCGAGACCCTCATCCGATACGGCGGAGAGCCGGTAGATCTGGTATGACCGGTCGCCGACGTCCAACGTGCCCTTGGCCCCGAAACTGTCAACGTTGCTCACTGCTCAGACTCCTTCACCGATGTGGTCTCACTGTCATCGTTCACCAGCCGCTGACACCGCACCACCCGAGGCGGAGCAGGGCGCTCAGTGCAACTATCTTGATATCAAGATACATTACCACGCCGTCGGTCAGGTGTCGTCGTCCGGATCCCCTCGCCCGCGTCGTCGGCCGTCCGGCCGCTCGTCGTCATCGTCGCGGGCTCGCCGCCGGCGCCGCGCCGAGCCGTCGCTCTCGTCGGCGCCGCTCCCCCGACCCGGTCGGCCCTGGCTGGAGCCTCCCTGCGGCCCGCCACCCGCGTCGCCCGGAAGTGCCCCGGGGTCGTCCTGGCCACGTCGGCGCCTCTGCCGCTGCCCGCCCCGGCCACCCGCGGCCGGACTCTCATCACGTGCGCCGCCGCGCTCACGGCCGCCGCCGTCCCGATCGCCATCGTCGCGACCACCACCACCGCCGCTGCGCCGGCGGCCACTCCGGCCCGCGTCCTGCTGCTGTGCCGGGTCGCCCGGACCTCGACGACGCCGCGCGCGCCGACCCGATCCCTCGGGTGAGCCGTCTCCGGCTGCCGTCGCCACCGACTCTGCCGACGCGGGCGGCTCGTCGACGACGGTCTGGCTTGCGACCACGGACTCGGCCGCGGGTGGCGCGTTGCGTTTGGCGGCCCGCTTGCCGGGCAACCGAGCCGGCCCCCGCCGTACGCTGCCCACGACCGCGGTCGGACGTTCGAGCCGCCGCTCGGCGAGTGCCGAGGACCTCAGCTGGAAGGGCACGGACGTCACCATCACACCAGGCGTGAAGAGCAACCTGCCCTTCAGCCGAAGGGCGCTCTGGTTGTGCAGAATGTGCTCCCACCAGCGGCCGACGACGTACTCCGGGATATAGACCATCACCACGTCACGGGGGCTCTTCCGCCGGAGCACCCGGACGTAGTCGAGCACGGGCTTGGTGATCTCCCGGTACGGCGACGCGAGGACCTTGAGCGGGACCGAGACCCCTTCGGTGTCCCATGCCTGCAGCAGGTTGGCCGTCGCGTCGTCGTCGACGTCGACGGTGATCGCCTCCAACGTGTTGGGCCGCGACGCCTTCGCGTAGGCCAGGGCTCTGAGCGTCGGCCGGTGCACCTTCGAGACGAGCACCATCGCGTGGATGCGCGACGGAAGCGCTGCGTCCTCGTCGGCCGCCTCGAGCTCGTTGGCCACCCGGTCGTAGTGGTGCCGGATGCCTTTCATCAGGAAGAACAGGCCGATCATCGCGAGGATCGCGATCCAGGCGCCATGCAGGAACTTGGTGATCAGCACGACCACCAGCACGATCGCCGTGACGGTGAGCCCGATCGCGTTGATGACACGGCTGCGCTGCATGTGGCGCCGCTTCTGCGGGTCCTGCTCCAGCCGCAGCAGCCCTGTCCAGTGCCTGATCATGCCGGTCTGGCTCGTCGTGAACGACACGAAGACGCCCACGATGTAGAGCTGGATCAGCTTCGTGACCTCGGCGTCGAACGCGTAGATCAGGATGATGGCGAAGCCGGCCAGCAGCAGGATGCCGTTGGAGAACGCCAGCCGGTCGCCGCGCGTGTGCAGTTGGCGGGGCAGGTAGCCGTCGCGGGCCAGGATCGAGGCGAGGACCGGGAAGCCGTTGAAGGCGGTGTTGGCGGCCAGCACCAGGATGACGCCGGTGGCGGCAGCGACGATATAGAAGCCGAGCGGGAAACCGTTGAAGATCCCCTTGGCCAGCTGACCGATGATCGGGTCCTGCGTGAAGCTCTCTGGCATCACCTGTCCCTGCGGGTTGACCAGCCGAACGCCATTGCCGACGTCGGCGAGCCGCACGCTCATGAGGTTGCCGAGGATCAGGATCGAGAGAGCCATGGTGACGGCGACGGTGCCGAGCAGCAGCAATGTCGTGGCCGCGTTCTTCCCTTTGGGCTTGCGGAACGCCGGCACTCCGTTGCTGATCGCCTCGACACCGGTCAGGGCGGCTGACCCGGAGGCAAAGGCACG
Organism: uncultured Actinomycetota bacterium; assembly: GCA_963820035.1. Classification (GTDB taxonomy): domain Bacteria; phylum Actinomycetota; class Actinomycetes; order Propionibacteriales; family Nocardioidaceae; genus JAWWPG01. The sequence continues at coordinate 521,605 of CAWFYK010000004.1, forward strand.
TAGCACAAGGAAGGTGACGGCCAGGCTCCCGAACCCGCCGGTGAGATGCTCGGTGCCCTTGATCGTGTAGTCGGCCAGCTCGGAGTTGGGCAGGTTCCCGGCGAAATAACGGATGAACCCATAGAGCGACATCGCCAGGATCGAGAACATGAAGATGTACGTCGGCACGGCGAACGCCGTACCGGACTCCTTCACGCCGCGCAGGTTCATCGTCATCAGGAAGAGGGTCGCGCCGATGGCGAGCCACTTCTCGTGCCCCTGCAACGGCTCGACAGCCGCGGCGGCGTACTGGGCGGCCGATGAGATCGACACGGCGACGGTCAACACGTAGTCGACCATCAGCGCGCTGGCGACCGTCAGCCCGGCGGTCTTGCCGAGGTTGACGGTCGCGACCTCGTAGTCGCCGCCACCGGACTGGTAGGCCTGAACGTTCTGCCGGTACGACGCCACCACGGTCAGCATGACGAGGGCGACCGCGATGCCGATCTTCCAGGACACCGTATAGAAGGCGAGCCCGGCCGCCGAGAGCGTCAGAAAGATCTCGTCAGGCGCATAACCGACAGACGACAGGGCGTCGCTGGCGAACACCGGCAACGCGATCCGCTTGGGGAGGAGAGTCTCCCCAAGCTGGGTGTTGCGCAGCTTGCGCCCGATCACCAGGCGCTTGCCGACATCGCGGATGCCCACGCACGGATGCTAGACCACTGAGGCGTGGAGACGGACGACGCGCTCGCTCACGCCCGAGAGCGATGAGGCCCGAAGCAGTCGGACGCGACCCTCGCCTCGGCTAAGCCGGTCGATCCCGGCGTGAACGTGTAGCGTCTGGAGCGACGGGCCCGACCGGGTCCGCCGTCGTCTGGAGCCACGACCTGGAAGGCAACCGTGCACGTCGTCATCATGGGGTGTGGCCGGGTGGGCTCGACACTCGCGCTCTACCTCGAGGATCGCTCCCACACCGTGTCGATCATCGACGCCAACCCGGAGGCGTTCCGGCGGCTGGGTCCGAAGTTCGCCGGTGACAAGGTGACCGGATACGGCTTCGACCGCGTGGTCCTGCGTAACGCGGGCATTGAGGATGCCGAGGCCTTCGCCGCCGTCAGCAGCGGGGACAACTCCAACATCATCGCTGCCCGGGTGGCCCGCGAGATGTTCGGACTCGACAACGTCGTGGCCCGCATCTACGACCCGCGTCGCGCCGCCGTCTACCAGCGGCTCGGCATCCCGACGGTCGCCACCGTCCGATGGACCGCGGACCAGATCCTGCGGCGGCTGTTGCCCGAGGGGTCGGAGCCGGAGTGGCGCGACGCGTCGGGGATGATCCGCATCGCCGTGGTGCCGGTGCCCGAGTCGTGGGTCGGCGCCAAAGTGCACACCCTTGAGACGACGGGCGCCAAGGTGGCGTTCCTTACCCGCCTCGGTGAGGCCATGATGGCCGACCACAACCTGGTGCTGCAGGACGGCGACGTCCTGCACCTGGTGATGACCGAGAAGGACGCCTCTGCCGTGATGGGCGCCATCGACCACGGACCCGAGGAGGCCTGATGCGCGTCGCAATCGCCGGGGCCGGAGCCGTCGGACGATCGGTTGCCGCCGAGCTGCTCGACAACGGTCACGAAGTGCTGCTCATCGACAAGGACCCCCGCGCCATCAAGGCCGACAGCGTCCCCAACGCCGAGTGGCTGCTGGCCGACGCGTGCGAGCTCTCGTCGCTCGACGAGGCCGATCTCCAACGCTGTCATGTCGTCATCGCTTCCACCGGCGACGACAAGGCCAACCTGGTGATCTCGCTTCTCGCGAAGACCGAGTTCGCGGTCCCCCGTACCGTCGGCCGGGTCAACCATCCGGCCAACGAGTGGTTGTTCAACGACTCCTGGGGCGTCGACGTCTCCGTCTCCACGCCACGCATCATGTCCGCGCTCGTCGAGGAGGCTGTCTCCGTCGGCGACGTCGTTCGGCTCTTCACGTTCCGCCAGAGCAACACCAACATCGTCGAGATCACCTTGCCGGACTCCTCGCCATACGTCGGCACCCAGCTTCGCGAGGTCGAGTGGCCGCGCGACGCGGCCCTGGTCGCTGTTCTTCGTGACGGCCACGTGCACCAGCCGGACCCGGACGCCACCCTCGAAGTCCACGATGAGCTGCTGTTCGTGGCCACCCCGGAGACCGAGGAGGATCTCGCCGACATGCTCGCCCCGCACGGCGACGACTCGTTGCCCCTCACCCGTCTCTGATCATCCGAGAGTTTCGGCACCACCATCCGAGAGTTTCGGCACCTGAGTGAGACTTCGCGAGTCTCGGGTATGACGGCGCCAGGCCGGGCAAGGAGTTGCGCTTGTCAGGCGGCGTGCGTTGCCTGTGTAGCTGAAAAGCGCAGCGACGCGGCGGCTCCCGCGACATGCGGCTTGTCGTGGCGGCTCACCTGGCGTACCGCGAAACCCGAGGTGAGGCGCTAGCACAACGCGCGCGGCTCGAGAGCCGCCGTGTCAGTGCTGCTTTCACCACAGACCAACGCACCTCGCGTCACAAGACCGACCATCCAACCGACGACAGCGACTCCACCGCCCACGGGACATGGGCTCGGATGGTGGTGCCGAAAGTCTCGGATGGTGGTGCCAAAAGTCTCGGATGGTGGTGCCGAAAGTCTCGGATGGTGGGAGGGCTCGGTCAGGCTTTGGCGGCGGGGACCGACATCGGAGTGTCGTCGCGCCGGAGCAGCCACACCATGGCCGCGAGAGCAGCGATCTGCAGCGGCCAGCCCATCGCCAGCTTGGCGAACCCCAGCCAGCCGACCTCATGCGCCCGGTAGAGGGGGTACTGCACGATCACCCGCGCGATGCACGGCATGGCGAGCAGCCAGGTGAGCTTCGAGCAGAGCGAGACGAGGTGCTTGTCGTTGTGCCAGGCCGTCAGATCGCCGGTGACGCCGCCGATCATGAACCCCACCAACGGCCACCGGATGAGGGCGGAGCCGGCCAGCACCACCGCGTAGACCGCGTTGTAGATCACCCCGGGCAGGAACGCGTCCTCGGCCCGTCCTGAGCGCAACGCGAAGATGGCGGCGATGGTGATCCCGACGATGGAGTTGAGGACGAACTGAACCGTCTGGCGCTGGATCAGCCTGAGCAGGAGCAGCGCCACCGCCAGCGAGCCGGAGATGATGAGGGCGAGCTTGAGGTCGCGGGCGATGACCCAGGCGAGCGTGAAGCCGACCGTGGGGATCGCGCCCTCGAGCATCCCTCGGGTGCCGCCAAGCGCCTTCGCCAGCTGCAGGCGGACCATGGTCTCCAGCGTCGCGGGCGTGGCCGTCCCAGGCGTAGCCGACACCGAAGCCGAAGCCGTATCACGAGCAGCCGACTCAGCCGACTCAGCCAGCCCAGCCGACCCGGTGTCCACGTTCGTCTCGGCTCCGGGCTCGACCGGCTCGCCTGCGCCGTTCGTCTCGGTTGCCGGCTCAGGCTTGGAGCTCATACCGCGGGTTGTAGATGACGCGCTGGCCGTCCTGGCAGGAGACTCGCCCGGACACCACGAGACCGGCACCGGGTTTGATGCCAGCGATCTTGCGCCGACCGAGCCAGACGAGCGTGACCATGCCGGAGCCGTCATAGAGCGACGCCTCGAGGGTCGGGGTGCCTGCTCGCGGTGCGAGCGAGACGTTCTTCAGCTCACCATAGAGCGTCACGACCTCTCGGTCGGTGATCCCGTTGATCGCCTGGCACTTCTGGACCACGCGTTCAGCGTCGAGGTCGTCGGCCTCGAGCTCGTCGGGCGTGACGGCGAACCTCCGCAGTGCGCGGCGGAGGCGGCCGCCGGACTGGTGCTCTGTCATGGCTCAAGAGTACGTCCACCGCCAGCTCCGGGTGGACGACGCTCAGTCCTCGTCCTCGCCCGCCGCCTCGGCGGCGGCCTCCTGCTGGGCCATCAGCTGCGCCTGGGCCTGGGCCGGCATCCGCATGGCGATCATGTCCCGCGGGGCCATCGGCTCGCTCCCGCGCACCACGATGACCCGCCGGAACGCCGTTTCGATGAGGCCCTCTGGGTCAGGCGCCTGCGCCGCCTTGCCGAGGAACGTGCCCCGGAGCAGCCAGCGGGGTCCTTCGACGCCCACGATTCGGCTGACCTGGGTAGCCTGCTTGCCGTCAGGAGTCTGGACCGGAACGGACAAGGTCAGCTCGGTGCCGAACTCGCCGTCGACCTCGCTGGCGGTGCCACCCCGGCGCGTCGCCTCACTCGCGATGTCGCTGCGCACCTCGTCCCAGATGCCCCCCGAGCGGGGCGCCGCGAACGCCCGGAGCTCCAGCCCGGACTCCGGTCCGGCGAGCATCACGGCCGCGACGGTGCCCTCCTGGTCCTCGACCTGCAGACGCAGCTCGAGCCCCTCGGTGCCCCGCACGACCAGACCACCGAGGTCGATGTAGGCATCGTCCTCCTCGTCCACCGTGGTCTCCTCGCGGTCCCACGGGCCGCGAGGCCGCTGCACCTCGAGCTCGTCGAGCTCCTCCAGCTCGTCGCCGGACGCGGCCCCGGACTCGGTCGGCTCCTCGGACTTGTCTGCGGACCTGCGCCGAAAGATCACGGTCTCTCCTCCTGCGTGCGTGCGGATGCCGGGGCCGCGAGAGATCCCGGCAGGGGTGCGGGCGGCGGGGGGTCGTCGCTTCGCGCCACCCCGCCCGTCGATCCGTAGCCGCCGGTCCCACGCGACGAACCCGGCAGCGTCTCGACCTCGATGAAGCGGGCGCGTTCGACCTGCTGGAACACCACCTGCGCGATCCGGTCGCCGCGGTGCAGGTCGACGGACCGGTGCGGGTCGAGGTTGACGAGCAGCACCTGGATCTCGCCCCGGTAGCCGGCGTCGACGGTGCCAGGCGCGTTCAGGATCGAGATGCCCGAGGCCGCGGCCAGCCCCGACCGCGGGTGGATGAGGGCGACGTAGCCGTCGGGAAGGGCGAGGCTCACCCCAGTCGGCACCTTGACCCGCTCACCCGGGGCGAGCGTCACGTCGACCGTCGTCACGAGGTCGGCGCCGGCGTCTCCCGGGTGCGCGTACGACGGCAGCGGGACAGCGTCGTCGTGTCGCCGAACCAACACGTCGACCATCGTCAGGGCGCCTCCGGAACAGGGTATGAGTGAGCCAGCGACTCGACGGACACACTACCCGCGCAAGGTTGGCCGCGTCGCCGCCACCTCCCGAGCCGACCGCAGCCACCGGCTGACCGGGGCAGGGCCACCGAGCCCGGGCATGACAGGCTGGCACCGTGGTGAACCACGACGATCCCTACGTCGAGACGCTCGACGTGCCGGCCAGCTGGTGGCTGCTGGGCGCCGCCTTCGTGCTGGCCGTGACCTGGGCGTGTTTCGTCGCGACCCCGCTGACGGTGACGGCGGTCGTGGCCCTCGTCACGGGAGGTCTGGTCTTCGGCGGGCTGAGCCGGTACGGCGCCGCGCGGGTCGCCACCGATCCCGACGGGTTCAGCGCCGGTCGGGCGCTGCTCCCCTACCGGCATGTCGGGTCCGCGGAGCCGCTCGACGCCGAGTCCACCCGCCGAGTTCTCGGGGTGGACGCGGACGCCCGTGCCTATCTGCTGGTCCGGGCCTACTGCCGGGGCGCCGTCAAGGTGACCGTCGACGACCCGGCCGACCCGACGCCGTACTGGCTGGTCTCGACGCGTCACGCGGCGGCTCTCGCTGCGAGCCTGACGGCGCGCGCCGTGCAACACTAGGCAGCGACCGAGCAGGCGCCACGACGGAGCAACGGCCGAGGTGCCCACGGGCCGACGAGGAGCGAGACGGTGGCCAGCAGACCCAAGATGTCGCGGGACGAGAAGCGAGCAGCGAAGGCCGCCGCGGCGGAGCAGGCGCGCGGCGCCAAGCGCTGGCGGATGCTCGGCACGGGAGCGGCGATGGGTGCCGGCCTGCTCACTGCCAAGGCCCTGGATGCGACGTGGAAGACGGCCACCGGCCGCACCGCCCCCGATCGTGTGGACAACCCGGACCTCAGCACCCGGGATGCGTTGCTGTGGGCAGCGCTCAGCGGGGTGGCCATCAGCGTCGCGAAGACATACGCCACCCGTCGGGCAGCCACCTACTGGGTGAAGTCGACGGGTCGGCTGCCACCCGGCATGGACCACCTCCATCCGGACATGGACCCCGACGTTCCCTGACGCGGGTCGCAGCGGCCCCCTCACACGATTCGAGCCCGCAACCGACCCAGGGTCGGTGCGGGCTCGAACAGAGTCTGGATCCGCTCAGGCGGCGCAGTCCTGGCAGATCAGCTGCCCGTTGCGCTCGCTCGCGAGCTGGCTGCGGTGGTGAACCAGGAAGCATTGCGAGCAGGTGAACTCGTCCGACTGCCGCGGGAGCACCTGGACCGACAGCTCCTCGTGGGAGAGGTCGGCTCCGGGCAGCTCGAACGACTCGGCCGCCTCCACCTCGTCTTCGTCAACCTTGCCCGAGTTCTTGTCGAGGCGCCGTGCCTTCAGCTCCTCGATGGAGTCTTCGTTGAGCTCCTCATCGGTCTTGCGTGGTGCGTCGTAGTCTGTCGCCATTCGAACCTGTCCTGCTCGTCGTCTGAGTCCTGCACGATGTCCCGGCGTTCCTCCGGGCTCTGTGCGTAACGCAGAGTACCCGTGTTTTGTGCCCACCCGGCGGCGCGATTGTGCCTCAATTCCCGATCCAATGCCAGCGCTTAGGCCGCGGGTGGCGCCGGTCGTCCGAGATGGTGCCTACTTCGATGCCTCAACGTGACCAAGCGCACGTCCTGTGAGCGCGTCGGACACACAGGTATGCCGGTCAGTCCGGCCAGCAGGTATGCCGGTCAGTCCAGCCAGCAGGTATGCCGGTCAGCCTGGCCAGCTCGGCATCGGCCAGTCGGCGAAGCCCGCCGTCACCAGGGCGGCCTCGAAGGTGTCGTAGAGGCCGGCCGGTGCGGCGACGACAAGGAGCTCCGACGCGGCGGCTCCCCCGAGCCCACCGACCCGGGCGCCCGCCTCGCTGGCGATCAGCCCACCGGCCGCGAGGTCCCAGGGTTTGAGGCCGCGTTCGACGTAGGCGTCGAGCCTGCCGCAGGCCAGGAAGCACATGTCGAGCGCTGCCGAGCCGAGCCGCCGGATGTCGCGAACGACGGCGACCAGATGAGAGGTCTCGACCGCCTGGTGAGCCCTGACCTCGGCCAGGTAGGTGTAGCCGGTGCCGACGAGGGCCCACCTCAGGTCCGTGCAGGAGGACACCGAGATCCGTCGACCGCCGAGAAAGGCCCCTCCGCCGCGCGTCGCGGTGAAGGTCTCTCCCGAGATCGGGTTGTGCACCACGCCGGCGACGACGGTGTCGCCGACCCGGGCGGCCAACGAGACCGCGAACTGCGGGATGTCATAGAGGAAGTTGACGGTGCCGTCGATCGGGTCAGCCACCCAGGTGACCCCCGAGCTTCCGGCGATGTCGTCGCCCTCCTCGCCCACGAAGGCATCGGCTGGCCGGGCGGCGATGATCTCCTCGCGGATCAGCCGTTCGGATGCGACGTCGACCGCGGTCACGATGTCGGTGGGACTGCTCTTGGTGCCGGCCACCTCGACGGTTCCCCGACGACCTTCGGCGACGAGCCGGCCGGCCTTCTCGGCGACGTCCCTCGCCAGCCTGAGAAGCTGCTGCGGCTCCGGGTCAGGCGCTGTCGTCACGCGACGACCTCGGCGGCAGGTAGCTCACACAGGGCGGGTCGGGGCCCACGCGGGTTCGGGCAGCACCCCGCCGAGCAGACGTCCCACCATGGCCCGAGATCGCCGAGGGCCTGGCGGCTCGCCGCCCTGCCACTCTCGACGGCGGCCCGCTCCACCAGCAGGTCGCGAACCGCCGAGACGAACGCCGGATGGACGCCGGCCGTACCGGCCCTGCGCATGATCAGGCCGATCCGCTCGGCGGTCGCCGCAGCCTCGGTGTCGAGGTCGTAGACGACCTCCATGTGGTCGGACACGAAGCCGATGGGCACGACCACGACCGCCGAGGTGCCGGCCCCCCGCAATGCCACCAGATGGTCGTTGACGTCGGGCTCCAGCCACGGGATTCGGGGCGACCCCGACCGGCTGCAGTAGACGAGGTCCCATTCCGCGCCCACTCCCGTGGCGGCCTCGAGGCCCGCGGCGACGAGAGAGGCGGCGTTTCGGTGCTGGTCGACGTAGGCACCACCGAGACGACCGGAGGTGTCCGCCATCGTCATGGGGATCGAGTGCGTGACGAATACCAGCCGGGCCTCGGCCCGCTCGTCCGCCGGCAGCGACTCGAGCGCAGACCTCGTGCTGTCAATGACGGCGTGGATGAACCCGGGGTGGTTGAAGTAGTGCCGCAGCTTGTCGACGCGCGGCGGCGCCTCGAGCCCCTGCACGGCGTCGAACAGGTTCTCCCGGTACTGGCGGCACCCGGAGTACGACGAGTAGGCGCTCGTCATGAAGGCCGCCGCACGACGTACCCCGTCAGCCGTCATCTGCGCCAAGGTGTCGGTCAGGAAGGGGTCCCAGTTGCGGTTGCCCCAATAGACCGGGATGTCGACGTCGTTGGCTGAGAGGTCAGCCCGAACCGCCGCCAGGAAGGCGCGGCACTGGTCGTTGATCGGACTGCGGCCGCCGAAGGCGAAGTAGTGTTCGCCGACCTCGACGAGCCGCTCCCGTGGGATCCCCCGACCTCTGGTCACGTTCTCCAGGAACGGGACGACGTCATCGGGCTGCTCGGGGCCGCCGAACGAGACGAGGAGCAGAGCATCGTAGGGCTCCACCGAGGGGGGACCGGGCATACGTCGATCCTGCCACCTGACTGATCGCCGACGTTCACGGGCGTCGGAGCGCTGACCCACCGACGGCCGTCCGTCCGCAGAAAATGCGGCGGCCCCGTCGGAGCCCGTCACTAGACTCGCGGGCATGCTGGCGCCGTACCGATCCGTCTTGGCGACCCCGGGGGCGAAGGCGTGGTCGGTAGCGGGCTTCATCGCTCGGATGCCGATCTCGATGGTGACGCTGGCGATCGTGTTGCTGATCGCGGGCCAGACGGACTCCTACAGCCTGGCCGGCACTGTGTCCGCGGCCTACATGGTCGCCGCCGCGGTCTCGGCTCCGATCCTGGCTCGGCTGATCGACGCGTGGGGCCAGCACCGGGTGTTGCTGCCCGCGGTATCGGCTTTCGCCCTCGCCATGGTCGGGCTCGTCGCCGCGATCGAGCTCTCCTGGCCCACTCCCGTCCCCCATGTCTTCGCCGCCTTGGCTGGAGCCTGCTATCCGCCGATCGGGGCCTGTGTGCGAGCCCGCTGGGCTTCGGCCCTCGGTGAGTCAGCGTCTCTGCACACCGCCTACTCCCTTGAAGCCGTCATCGACGAGGCGATCTTCATGGTCGGCCCGGTTCTCGTCACCGTGCTCGCGACAAGCGTCAACGAAACGCTCGGGATCGTGGTCGTGATTCTGTTCGCTGTGGTGGGCAGCGCCTGGCTGGCCAGCCTCACCAGCACCGAGCCGGCCGCCCGCGGGTCGACACGAGTCTCGGCCGAGACCGAGGCGATGGGATGGGGGTGGCTCGCCATGATGGTGGCGGGCGCCTGCTGCCTCGGCACCTTGTTCGGCTCGACCGAGGTCGTCACGGTCGCCTTCGCCCAGGAGCAGGGTCACCGCGGGCTCGCCGGCGTACTGCTGGCAATCTGGGCCAGCGGCAGCTTCATTGCCGGCATCATCACCGGCAGCGTGCATTGGAAGGCGTCGCCTTTGCGTCGTTACCGGCTCGGTGCACTTGGGATGGCGCTCGTGATGCTGCCGCTGCCGTTCGTCGAGAGCCTGCCGCTGCTCGCCGTCGCGCTGTTCCTCGCCGGCTTCGCCATCAGCCCCACCCTGGTCGCGAGCATGTCGCTCATCCAGTCCCACGTCCCCCCGTCACGGCTCACCGAGGGAATCACCTGGGTGGTGACCGGCATCGGCCTCGGCGTCGCTCCCGGCGCGGCCATCGCGGGCTACCTGATCGACCAGTACGGCGCCAGCACCGCCTATACCGTGCCAGCGGTGGGCGGCGTGCTCGCGGCGATCGTCGCTGCGCTCACCCCTTCGCGTCAGGTGTCGCGTGACGTCGCACCCGTCACGACGGCGGTCTGAGGGTTGACGAGGCCGAGCCGGCACGTGCGTGATCACGTCGACGGGTATGCCACAGCGGGATCACATGACGCTGTGTGCATATCGAGGTACATATCGACGCGGCAGGAGCGTCGCCCGCGGTCGACGGGCCCGACGGGCCCGGCGAGCGCGCTGCGCATCGAGCAGGGTGTTCACTAAGGTGAGGGCGGCGCGCGTCCTTTTGGATAAAGTCACCGCTACACGACAAACTAGCCACCACGACACGCTCGCCGAACGTGGCACCCGGGTGTGGACAGGAGCGGGACAGATGCGAAACCTCAGGCTCGTGGGGTTGAGCGCGGACGGCAGCCAGGTCGTCCTCGTCGACGACGCGGGTGCCGAGTTCGCGACTCCCGCAGACGACAGGCTGCGTGCGGCGCTTCGGGGCGACCGCGCCAGGCTCGGCCAGTTGGAGATCGAGATGGAAAGCGTCTTGCGACCGCGTGACATCCAGGCCCGGATCCGGGCTGGTGACTCGCCGGAGACCGTCGCGGTGCTGGCCCAGGTCCCCGTCGAGAAGATCATGCCCTACTGCATTCCGGTGCTCGCCGAGCGCGAGCACATCGGCGAGCTGGCCCGCCGCAGCCACGTCCGCCGGCGCGGGGCCGAAGGTCCGTCGCGGGCCCTCGCCGAGGTGACGGCCGAGCGCCTCCGCGCCCGCGGCATCGACCCGCGCACGGTGGAATGGGACGCATGGCGTCGCGAAGACGGTCGGTGGGCCGTCCAGGCCTCCTACCTGTCGGGCGAGCGCGAGCGCACCGCCGTCTTCGCCTTCGATGCCGTCGGCCGCTACTCTCTCGCCGACGACGACGAAGCGAGATGGCTCACCGGCGAACGTCAGTCGACCAGCAAAGGGCCCCAGCCACGCGAAGGGGGGCATGCCGGCGACCGCCGGCTGACCGCCGTTCCCGACGATGACCTGCTGAGCATCGCCGACGGCGACGACTCGACCGACGACCTGACGGCAGTCGTCCGAGCGGTGCGGGAGACGGATGGCGAGATCGTTGTCGAGGCAGCACCCGACGACGATCAGGTCGCGGATGTCGAGCAGACCACCGAAACCGCACGAGACTTCTCCGACGAGTCCGAGGAGTCGGACGGCGCTGCGGATGAGCCGACTCAGACCTCCTTCCTCGACCAGGCCCTCAGCCGGTCTGATGAGGGCTCACCCGAGACGGCACGAGAGACCGACGATCTCGGCGAGCCCGGCCCTGCTGACGGCGCCGCCGAGGTGACGACCGCGGGCAATGCCGCAGACAGCTCGGAGAGCGAGCCCGCCCGCGGCGCCACCACGGAGACCGAACCGACCCCGGAACGTCGGCGCCGGACGAAACGGGCGAGTGTGCCCAGCTGGGACGAGATCATGTTCGGTAAGGACGAGACCTAGCCACCGACGGTCTCGACGCGAGCTTGATCTACCCGGGGAGCGGCCCGGTCGCGACGGGACGTCGCGGGTCGGTGATCCAGCCGCTCCACGAGTCGGCATACAAGGCCGACTCGGGCAGCCCGGCGAGCTCCAGCGCGAACACCTCGTGGGCGGCGGTCACCCCGCTGCCGCAGTAGCAGCCGACCCGCACCTCCTCGGTCGCACCGAGACGCTCGAACCGTTGACGCAGCCGGTCCGGCGCCAGGAAATGACCGGTCGCGTCGACGTTCTCGAGAGTCGGCGCGCTCCGCGCCCCCGGGATGTGTCCCGCGACCGGGTCGACAGGCTCGGCCTCCCCGCGGTAGCGCTCGGCGGCCCGGGCGTCGAAAAGCAGACCGGTCCGAGCGACGGCGGCTGCCCGGGCCGCGTCCAGCAGGGCCAGGTGTCCTGGCTCGGCGACGAAGTCTCCGTCGCCCGCGTCCGGCACTGCGCGGCTGGCCTCACCCCCGGCTGCCCGCCAGCCGGCGTACCCACCGTCGAGCAGACGCACGTCGGGGTGTCCGAAGTAGCGCAACAGCCACCACGCACGCGCCGCGGACGTCCCGTCGGCGAAGTCGTAGCAGATGACCGGGCGAGCAAGGGAGACCCCAGCCCGACGCATGGCGTCCTGGAAAGCATCGCGGCTCGGCAGCGGGTGGCGGCCATGCTCGCCCGGACTCCCCGACAGGTCCCGGTCGAGGTCGACGAAGTGCGCGCCCGGGACGTGCCCGTCGTCGTAGTCCCCTCGCGCCGGTCCGCCCACGAGGCGGTAGCGGACGTCGAGGATGGTGTACGACGGCAGCGCCGCGGCCAGCATCGGCGCGCTGATCAGCAGGCCCACGCCGCAACTGTGCCAGACTTGGCGTGTCATGAGCCTGCCGAACGTTCCGCGACCCGGACTCGACCTCCAGTACCCGATGTCCCTCGGGGTCTACGACCGCTACGAGCAGGCCCAGAAGGTCGTCGACTACCTGTCCGACAACGAGTTCGCTGTGCAGAACCTCGCGATCGTGGGCACCGAGCTCCGCACCGTCGAACGCATCTCGGGCCGGCTGACCCGCGGGAAGGTGGCGTTGGCGAGTGCCGCATCCGGCATCTGGCTGGGCCTCTTCATCGGGGTTGCCTTCGCGCTGTTCGGCGGCGGTAACGCCGTGGGCTTCGTCATCACCCTGGTCATCCTCGGTGCGGTCTTCGGCGCTGTGTGGAGCCAGATCGGCTACTCCGCGATCACCCGCGGCGGCACCCGCGACTTCTCGTCGATCAGCCAGGTCGTCGCCACGAAGTACGAGGTGCTCGTCGAGCACAAGCTCGCCGAACAGGCCCGCGAGATGATCGCCCGGATGCCCGGCGGCACCCCGCAAACGTTCTGACCAGGGGTATCCCAAACCGCGGGGCATGTTCACGTGCTTGCGGGGCGTTTCGGGCCATGCGTTCATGCTCGCGCTGCAGGGACATCCTCGGGCTGACAGGAACCAGGGCGGTCAGCCGAACGGGAGCACGTCGGGGGACAACGCGGCCGCATGCGCGCGGGCGGCGGTGAGGCGGCGCCGATGGTGCTGTCGGCAGAGCACTTCGTAGCCGACCTCGGCGGGCCCGGTCGCGTCCTCGACGTCACCGACCACGATCACCTCGCCCTCCACGACCATCTCGCCGTTCTCGGTGCGCGCATTGTGGGTGGCGCGCTTGCCGCACCAGCACAGCGCCTCCACTTGCAGCACGTTGACCCGGTCGGCCAGCTCGATCAGCCGGCCGGACGCCGGGAAGAGCCTGGTGCGGAAGTCGGTCAGGATGCCGAAGGCGAACACGTCGATCTGCAGCTCGTCGGCGACCCGGGCCAACTGGTCGATCTGCTCCGACGTATAGAACTGCACCTCGTCACAGACCAGGTAGTCGATCCGGCCACCGCTCGTCAGGGAGTCCACGACGTAGGTCCAGAAGTTGAACTCCTCCGGCACCTCGATGGCGTCGATCGTCAGTCCCAGCCGACTCGAGAGCCTCGAGGAGCCCGCCCGGTCGCGGCTGGCGAAGATCCGGCCGACCCGGCCGCGCGCGGCGTGGTTGTGGTCCATCTGCAGCGCCAGCGTGGACTTGCCGCAGTCCATCGTCCCCGTGAAGAACTGAAGCTCGGCCACGAGGCCCGATCATGCCACCCTGTCGGTACGCCGGCCGCCCGAGCCCGGCTCGGATGCGCCGGACCGGGACGCCGGTGTCACCACTGGTGCCGGGCGGCGTAGCGTCCTCTCGGGGACGCACGCACCTGACTGGGGAGGGTTCATCCATGAAGCGACCATTGCCGTACGCCGTGACCGCGCTCGCCGCCGGCGTCGCACTCGCCGCCTTGCTTCCAGCCGCCGACGCGAGCGCGTCCACGGCCCCGGCCCCCCGACCCGGGCTCGGAGCCGCCACCTCGGCTGCGCCCGCTGGCGCACTCCCGACGGGCTTCGTGGCCCAATCCACGGCCTGGGTCGGCAGTAAGCAGGGCTGGGTCCTCGGCAAGGCGCCGTGTGGCGACCACACCTGCGCGAAGGTGGCCGGCACCGACGACAGCGGCGCCACCTGGAAGGTGCTCGGCCGTACCCACACCCCGATCCCCAAGCCGGGCAGGCGGAAGCACCCAGGCGTGACCGAGATCCGGTTCGGGACGGCGCAGACCGGCTGGGCGTTCGCTCCGCTCCTGCGGCACAGCGACGACGGGGGCCGCACGTGGACTGAGCAGGCGATCCCCGGCAACGGCGGGCAGGTGCTCAGCCTGACGACCGATGCGGACGGCAGCTGGATGGTGGTCTCCCCCTGCATCTGGGGACACTCGGGGTCCTGCCGCAAGCAACCCCTCACGCTCTGGCGCACGACGACGGCGGCCGGCACGAGGTGGACCCAGGTCAAGGTCAACCTGCCGTTCAACTTCGCCGCCGACATCACGTCGTACGGCACGACGGTCTATGTCGTCGACCCGCAGCTGGAGTTCGGCGGCGAGGACCTGCTTTATGCCAGTACCGACGGCCGGACCTTCGAGTCTCGCCCGGCACCGTGCAGCCACCCCGATGACCTCGAGCTGTTGCAGGCTGTCGCCACGTCGGCATCCCATGTAGCGCTGCTGTGCGACGGCGACCCGGGCTTCAGCAAGGCCGTCAAGATCGTCTACACGTCGTCCGACACCGGCACGACCGACGTCAGCCGCGGCCAGATGGGGCTGCTCGGGATCCAGGCCGAGCTCGCCGCGTCACCCTCGGGCAACCTGGCCGTCGCGTCGGCGTCGGATGGCTCGTTCATCTACGCCAACGACAGCGGTAAGACCTGGACCATGCCGGTCGGGCTGGGGGATGGTGGCGTGGGCTGGAACGACATCGTCTATGTGTCCAACGCGACGGCATACGTCGTCTACTCCCCCGCCAACGGGTTCGAGCCGCGGGGGCAGCTGTGGGTGACCCATGACGCCGGCACGACGTGGGGGCCTATCGGATCCTAGCGAGTGGGGCTGTCGGTCCTGAGTGATCCGGTGCGGCGTGAGCCGTGGTCGCCACCCGGGAACCGCGGGAGGAGACCGGCCACCAGCAGCAGGCTCCCCAGCACCGTGCAGTCCAGCACAGCACCGTGCAGTCCAGCACTGCACCGTGCAGTCCAGCACTCGAGTGGCGAGGTCAGCTCGTCGTGTCGGCGTACCTGGCCCAGGCAAAGCAGTAGACGCCGAAGCAGCCGATCCCCAGCGCGACGAGGACCAGGAGCCACGGGCCGACACCCGCGTCGAGGAGCGTGGCCAGCGCCGTGTCGAGGCTGCCCGCCTTCTTGGCGTCGTAGGTCCAGGCGGCCCAGACGAAGAGGCCACCAAGGACGACGAACGCGACTGCCTTGGCGACGTACCCGACCTGCCCCAGCCGGACGACCATCGTTCCGGACGTCCCGGAGGTTGCCGACGGCTGCAGGTCCTTGGTGAACGACGACGTCAGCCCCCGCTTTGCCTGGAGCATGGCGATGACGATGATGACGACTCCGACGGCTGCCACGAGCCAGCGTCCGTAGGGCTGCGACATCAGTCGGGAGGTCAGCTGCTGGTTCTGCGAGCTGGAGCCGGCTCCGATCGCGATCTTGGCGGCACTGATCCCGATGGCCGCGTAGATCACGGCCTTGCCGGCGGACCCGACCCGCTTGAACGTGCGCTTCGGCTGGTCCTCGCGGGTGTGACCCCAGACCGCCTCGATGAGCTGCCATATCGCCAACGCGAACATCCCGACGGCCACCACCCAGAGCAGCGGGGTGCCGAACGGCTGACCGGCGAGCTCATGCAGGGCGCCCTGCTGGTCGGCGGACTTCGACCGGTGGCCGAATGCGAGCTGGAGGGCGAGCCAGGCGATCAGCAGGTGCACCACGCCATAGGCGACCAGCCCCACCCTGATGGTGGGCTCGAGCCAGCCGCTCTCCTTCACCTCGCGGGCCTGCCGGCTCCCGGTCGCCACATCCATCCGTCACGTCCTCCTCTTCGGTCGACCCCCGCCGGGACGCACGCTACCTGCCAACCGTGCGGGCGGCACCTCGAGAAGGTGACCCGGCCGACGTACCGGATACTGAGGAGGTGACCGATACTCCCCAGCTCGACCCCGTCGCGGCCGAGCGGCTCTCCCACGCGAAATCGCTCTACACCTCGGACCTGTCCATCAACGAGTTCGCCCTGCTCCATGGCGCCGGGTTCGACCCGCTGGACCTGGTGATGGGTGTCTCGGTCTACCACGTCGGCTTCCAGACGTCGGGGCTTCGCCGGCAGCAGGAGCTCACCACGCTGACGGAGGCGATGTACCGGGCGCGCTGGAACGCCATGTCCCGGATGCAGGCAGAGGCGGACTCGCTCGGCGCGGACGGCATCGTCGGAGTGCGGCTCGAGTGGCGGGCGCATGGGACGGCGAACGAGCACGTCGAGTTCGTCGCCGTCGGCACGGCCGTCCGTTACAACCCGCAGCCCGGGGCCTACCGGCGACCCAACGGCAGCGCGTTCTCGAGCCACCTGTCCGGCCAGGACCTGGTGACCCTGCTGGCCACCGGGCACGCCCCGGTGGCTCTGGTGCTGGGTAACTGCGTCTACCACGTGGCGGCCCAGGGGTTCATGCAGACGCTGAAGCAGATGGGGCAGAACGTCGAGATGCCGCAATGGACCCAGGGCAACTACGAGGCGCGCGAGCTGGCCATGAGCCGGATGCAGGCTGAGGCCGAGCGCGACGGTGCAGAAGGCGTGGTGGGCGTCCGGTTCACCGTGCACAACTACGTCTGGGGCGTGCATACCCTGGAGTTCTACGCGGACGGCACGGCCATCCGGCCGCTCGGCGAGGCAGCCCCGATCAAGCCCTCCTTCACGCTGCCGATGACCTGACGACACCGCGACCGATGACCACACGACCACGACACTGCGGCTGCCGCGCGCTGAAGCGTGTGGCGGCCAGCACGGCCGGGACGCCATGACGGACACCGCGGGCACTCCGTCGTTCAGTACGGCGACCACGGCCGCCGTCGTCACCCGTGCACTTCAGACGGCCGGTGGCGCCGACCTCGTCGTCGGCTCACTGAGCGGCATCCCCGGCTGCGTGGCGACCGCGGGACGCTCCGGGCGTTTCAGGTCGGAGCCGCCGCGCGTCCAGCTCGCCCAATGGCGATATCAGGCAGTCCCGCCGAACCGGCTGGCCGCATCCCACATCGTCGGCGGGATCGTGCTGGCCGAGGAGACGCTCTCGAGCACCGAGGCTGGCTGGCACGTGGCTCGCGCCCTGCGCGAGCACCTAGCCGAGTTCGGGCCGCCCGCACTGCACGACGTACTCGCGGCCTTGGAGGGTCTCGCGGTCGCCTCCGGCTGAGCTGTCCGAAGGGTGGTCCACCAGCCGGGTACGCCGACCAGAGACGGGCGACGGGACCCGCCCGCCGTTTATCCCCTCGCGGGGCCGGGTACGGAGCTGAGGTCGACGAAAGGAGCGGGAATGGACGCCGGCACGGTCGTCTTGGTTGTCATCGCTGTCGTGGTGGTGGCCGTTGTCATCGGGGGCGTGGTGCTCGCTATGCGTCGCGGAGGCGCGCAGCGTCGTGAGCAGGCCAGTCGGATCCGGGCGGAGGCGGGCGCGCGATCCATCGAGGTGGACGGCATGGAGGCCACCGCTGCCGAGACAGAGGCGCGGGCGCGTAGCGCGCGAGCCGAAGCCGAGGCCAAGGGCGCCGAGGCCGATCGGCTCACGGCGGAGGCGCAGGCTCACCAGATGTCCGCGTCGGAGGCCCGTGACGAGGTTGAGAGCGAGCTCAGGCGAGCCGACCGGATCGACCCGGACGTCGCTCCCGCTGACGACCCAGCCGAGCGGACCGACGACCCGGAGGACCCGGAGAGTTCCGGCGGCAACCGCCGCCTGACGACCCCCTGACGACCATCCGAGACTTTCGGCACCACCATCCGAGACTTTCGGCACCACCATCCGAGACTTCCGGCACCACCATCCGAGACTTCCGGCACCACGATCCGAGACTTTCGGCACCACCATCCGAGACTTCCGGCACCACCATCCGAGACTTCCGGCACCACGATCCGAGACTTCCGGCACCACGATCCGAGACTTCCGGCACCACCATCCGAGAGTTCTGGTACGACGACGCGAGCGCTCGGCCTGACGCCGGAGGCGCCATGGTCCGGTCTGTTGTCACCACAGTGGCGGCGTACGTTGTCGTTGGGCTGAAAGGCGCAATGACGCGTCGACTCCGGAGTACGGATGCCATCCTGGCGCCTCAGCTAGCCGTTCAGGAACGTATCCAACGCGAGACGACATGAGAACGGGCGTATCTCGGGCCGCTGCGTCACGAGTGCCTGTGACCCCCCGACCAACGCACGCCGCGTGACCAAGTCCACCATCCGACCGACTATGGCGTTCCCGACGCCCACAGAACATCCGAGGACGGATGGTGCTGCCGACAGTCTCGGATCGTCGTACCGAAACTCTCGGATCGTCGTACCGAAACTCTCGGATCGTCGTACCGAAACTCTCGGATCGTCATACCGAAACTCTCGGATCGTCATACCGAAACTCTCGGATCGTCATACCGAAACTCTCGGATCGTCGTACCGAAACTCTCGGATCGTCGTACCGAAACTCTCGGATCGTCGTACCGAAACTCTCGGATCGTGGTGCCGAAAGTCTCGGATCGTCGGTCAGGGGGGTGGGTCGACGAGGAGCGGCACGAGCATCTCGTCAGCGGTGACGGAACCGTGGAGGCCGACCAGGGCCGCTTCGTGAGGGAACCGCGCGCTGGACACGACCGCGGTCTCGCCGGTGCTGGCGACCATCACGTCCCCGAGCCGTGGTCGCACCCGGTCGTGGACCTGGCCGAACCAGCCGAGGTCGATGGCCTCGTCCCGAGTCACGACGATGGCCGAGAGCCCCAGCCGGGCGCGCCACCGCGCGGCGACGGCGTCAACGACGGCCGGCTCACAGTAGAGATGGCGGAACCGCGCCTCTCCACCGAACAGGCTGAGGTCCGCCTGGAGCGCCGGCTCGGTGTCGACATCGACCCGTCCCGAGTTCGGCACGTCCACCATCCCGTGGTCCGCCACGACCACCAGCGCCGTCTCATGCGGCAGCGCGGCCCGCAGCGTGGCAGCGAGAGAGTCGACGGTGGCGAGCTGGTAGCGCCAGGCTCGTGACTCGCAGCCGTGGCGGTGACCCGTCGAGTCGAGGTCACCGTCGTAGACGTAGGTCACGGACCCCGGCTCGGCGGCGGACCGCACGGTGGTGGAGATCCGCTCCCCTGCCAGGTCGGCACCGAGGAAGGTGGCGCCTCGCTGACCGGCGACGGTCAACCCCGAGCCCTCGAAGATCCGCCTGCTCACCACGTTGACGGGGATCCCTGCTCGCGCGGCGCGTTCGAAGGCGGTCTCGTGTGGTTGGTAGTGCAGTGGGTCGACACGCGAGTCCCAGCGCAGTGCGTCGATCAGCCGGTTCGTCCCCGGGATCCGCGACGTGAAGCCCACCACGCCGTGGGTCCCCGGAGGCAGCCCGGTGCCGACACTCGTGAGGCTGGTGGCCGTCGTCGACGGCACCCCGGACGTGATCGAGCGACCGGTGTCGGCGAGGTCGCCCAGATAGGGCGCCGAGGACGCGAACCGACGCAGCAGGTTCCACCCCAGACCGTCGACGAGCAGCACGACGTACGACGAGGCAGCCGGCAGCGCCAGTGCGTTCGTCCAGCCTTCGTGCCCCAGCGCAGCCAGCATCGACGGGACGACGTCGCAGAGCGATCCGGTCCCGTAGCGGGGCGAGACAACGTCCTGCCCGGCCACGGTCAGCGGCGGACGGTCGCGGCGCTCAGCGAGCGCGAGAACCCGAGCAGATGTGCGACGGCGTCGACGCCGTCGGCCGTTGCGCTGATGCGCAGCGAGAAGTCTTCGGCCGTGAGCGCCCCGGTGTAGCCGTGGTCGGCGACGCAGGCGGGGTCGCCACACTCCGCGGGCTCGAGGTCGACCCGGGCAACCGAGCCCCAGCCGACGGTCAGCACCGCCTCGGCGACCGGCGGGTCCACGGCCGGCCGGTCGTCGACCGGGAGGGCGACCATCCGGGTGAGCGAGACGCTGCCGATCCGGGCCAACGGGATCGCTTCCGTCGAGGTCGACGTGTAGGGCTGTGGAAGCAGGTCGTCCGGCGGGTTCTCGTCCGTGTGGGTGATGAGCAGCCGCGACGGCGTCAGCACCAGCACGGTGATGTGGCGGCGTACCTCGTCCCGGTCGAAGGTCGGCTCATGGTGGATGACATAGCTCACCACCGTCTCACCCGCGAGCGAGTCCTCGACGGCCGCGGCAACCTCGGCAGGGTAGTAGCCGACCCGGTCGAGAGCGGTCCTCAGCTCGCGGGTCTGGTTTGCGGGGCTGTCGGGCATGCTGTTCATCCTGCCACGGTCGGGTCGGGGCGCCGTCGGGCAGCATGCGGGACCGGTACGGCGACCGGCCCGGCGGGACTCATCGGCCCGGCGACAGCGGCCCGTACATCGTGTCGTCGGAGCTCGACGGGCCCTCGAGCCGGCGGGTGAACCAGTCGCTGCGGGCGTTGGGGCTCGGACAGACCTGGCCAGACGCGCGCAGGACGTCGATCCCGTGGGCGGACGCCAGCACCAGGCCGAGGTTGAGCACCTCGACCTCCGGCAGGTCGTCCTTCAGCCTCGCGAGCCGCAGGATGACCTCCTCGACGCTGGCGACGTCGACCGGTGCGGACCCCCGATAGCCGAAGAACAGCGGGGCCGCCTTGACGTCGCGGATGAGGTCCGCGGCGTCGTCGTTCGTCAACGGCGGGATGCGGTAGGACACATCGTCGAGGAGCTCGCTGGGCAGGCCGGCCACCCCGAACGACACGATCGGACCGAACAGACCGTCCTCATGACTGCCGATCGAGACCGGGATCCCGGGCGGCGCCATCCGCTGCACGACGAACCCGGCCCGGTCGGGGTCGTCGATGAGGGCGGTCAGACCCTCCCAGGCCGCCGTCATGTCGACGGCGCCCTCGATCGTCCGCCAGACGTGGGCGAGGTCCGGCCGTTGTCGAAGGTGGTCGGCCGTCGCCTTCAGGGCGACGTCCCAGCCGAGTGCCTCTCCCGCAGCCACCGCCTGCTCCAAGGAGCTGACGGCGATGCTCGGCCGCAGCACGATCCCGTAGTGCCTCAGGAGCTCCGTGAGCTCGTCCTGGGTCAGCTCCCGGCCGGTGGGGGCGGCAGCGAGCGCCCGTGTCACCAAGGCATGGGCAGCGACGCTGTCGATGTCGTCGAACACCGTCACCTCCCCCGGCGGCCGGTTCGCCCAGTGCGCGTATTCCACGACCCGGCCGAGTGCGCGCACGGCCGCTTCCGGAGCGGGGTACGACGGCACTGATCCCCGTCCGGCCGATCCCTCCAGGTCTGCGACCCTCAGCAGCTCCGGCACACCCTCGCTCGCGAGGAACGTCGAGACGAGCGGTTTGTCGGACTGCTCGCCGACGGCGGCGAGGACGTTGGCGACCTGGTCGCCCGTCGTGTTCAGCGGGGGGATGAACAAGGCGATGACGGCGTCCACCCGGGGGTTGTCGATGGCGCTGTCGAGGGCCCGCTCGAAGTCGTCGGCCGTCGCGTCGGCACCGAGCGAGATCGAGTGCTCGACCATCAGTCCCGCCTCGGACGCGGCGTCGGCGGCGAGCAGCCCGAGCGCGTCGGAGTTCCCGATCACCGCTACCCGCGGACCCATCGGCAGCGGCTGGTGGGCCACCAGCTGGGCGACGTCGAACATCTCGTCGAGGCTGTCGACCTGGATCACCCCGGCCTGACGGAACATCGCGTCGACGGCGGCGGGCGGCGCGATCGTCGTCCGCACCGAGTGACCGACCGGCACCCCCTGCGTCGTACGGCCGGACTTCACCGCCACCACGGGCTTGTTGCGGCCGACCCGGCGAGCGATCCGGGAGAACTTGCGCGGGTTGCCGATGGACTCCAGGTAGAGCAGCACCACCTCGGTCGCATCGTCCTCCTCCCAGTACTGCAGCAGGTCGTTGCCGGACACGTCGGCTCGGTTTCCGGCCGACACGAACGTGGAGAGGCCGAGCCCCCGCCGCGACACGGTCTCCAGGATCGCCACGCCGAGTGCCCCTGACTGGCAGAAGAAGCCAACCCGGCCGCGAGGCGGCATCACCGGCGAGAGCGAGGCGTTGAGCGAGACGTCTGCTGCCGTGTTGATCACCCCGAGGCAGTTCGGCCCCACCAGCCGCAGTCCGTAGGAGCGGGCCAGCCCGACGAGCCGGCGTTGGCGACGTCGACCCTCCTTGCCAGTCTCGGCGAAGCCGCTCGAGATCACCACCAGGCCGTGGACACCCTTGGCGGCGCAGTCGAGGACGACGTCTTGCACGGCGTCCGCCGGCACCGCGACGATCGCCAGGTCGACGTGGCCGGGGATGTCCTGCACGGTCTTGTAGGCGGGCATGCCGGCGACCGCGTCGGCGGTCGGGTTGACGACGTAGACCCGCCCGAAGTAGCCGCCAACGACGAGGTTGCGCACCAGGGTGCGGCCGATGGTGTCCTCCCGCCGGCTCGCACCGATGACGGCGACGCTGCTCGCGAGGAAGAACCGGGCCATCGAGCGAGCCTCCGCCCGGTGCTCCCGCGACTGCATCACGCCGACAGCGGTGTCGGTTGACGCGATCGGGAACTCCAGCCGCAAGACGCCGTCCTCGTAGGCCCGGGCCACGTGGAAGCCGGCCTCGCGGAACGTCTGGATCATCCGCACGTTGTCGGGCAGCACCTCGGCGACGAACGTGAGGATCCCACGCTCCCGGCCGGCCTGGGCGAGATGTTCGAGCAGCAGCTGGGCGATCCCCCGGCCCTGATGCCCGTCCTCGACCAGGAACGCAACCTCCGCATGCCGGTTCGCCTCGTCGATCGCGTCGTAGCGCCCCACGGCCACGATGTCGCGACCGATCGTGACGACGAATGCCGTCCGGGCGTGGTAGTCGACCTGGGTGAACCGGTCAACGTCGCGCTGGGACAGCTCGGGATAGGGCGCGAAGAACCGCATGTACTTCGACTCAGGCGACACCCGCGCGTAGAACTCGACGAGGCCGTCGGCGTCGTCCGGCCGGATCGGCCGGAGCCTGGCCGCACCGCCGTCGAGCAACACGACGTCGGCCTCCCAGTGGGCGGGGTACGTGGGGTTCGCCTCGTCGACAGCCACACCGTGAATCTATCGCCTCCCCACCTTGCCCCCTCTCTCCCCGACCATCCGAGAGTTTCGGCACCACCATCCGAGAGTTTCGGCACCACCATCCGAGAGTTTCGGCACCACCATCCGAGAGTTTCGGCACCACCATCCGAGGAGGGAGGTACGGCGGCCGGTCGCGACGAGCCTTCGCGACCCGCCCGGAGGCTGATAGTCGACCAAGAAGAACCCCGCGCACCGCCAACCCGGCTTACAGTGTGGGGATGGATGAGGGGGAGCTCAGGGAGTTCGGGCGGACGTTCCAGCGCTTTCTCATGATGGTGAACACGCTCGGCGCCGATGACGAGGACGAGCCACTCCGGACCACGCTGACGGAGCATCTCGGCCGCGACCCCCGTCAGCTTCCTGTCGTCAGCGACC
This sequence comes from uncultured Actinomycetota bacterium, assembly GCA_963820035.1. Lineage (GTDB taxonomy): Bacteria > Actinomycetota > Actinomycetes > Propionibacteriales > Nocardioidaceae > JAWWPG01. The sequence continues at coordinate 545,234 of CAWFYK010000004.1, forward strand.
GGTTCGCGCCGTTCGAGCACGTCAACGCGCAGGTGGCTCTCGAGGCCCTGCTCGAGCAGCCCCGTCGCACTCACCGGCTGGTGGGTCTGCTCGGCGACCAGCACGTCTACATGTCCTTTGCCGAGATGGTGCAGAGCTCCGCCCATCGCGGGCTGAGCCTGGGCGCCGTCGGCTACCTGTCTCTCGCGGATGGCTTCGACTCGGTGCGGCCGTGCGTCCAGGCCGGTCTCTATCTCCTGGACGACGACGGCACGCCGGTCGCCATCCTGCTCCGCGGCAGCACCGAGCACAGCCCGCACCAGCGGATCACCGTCGAGGTCCTGGCAGCCGAACGTGAGCATGGCGAGCGGCTGGTGGCCGAGCTACGCCGGCTCAGTGTGGAGCGGAGCGTCTTCCGCAGCCAGGTCCTGACGCTCGAACCTGGCCCCCTCGGTGACCAGACCGCGGGGCCGGTCGTGTTCCAAGGACGTCCGACGCTCAGCGCCGACGACGTCATCCTGCCGGAACACACGTTTGCGGCGATCGACAACCACGTCTTCGGCATCGCCGAGCATCGCGAGCGGCTGCTCGCCTCGGGCCAGCACATCAAGCGCGGCCTGCTGTTGCACGGGCCTCCCGGCACCGGCAAGACCCTCACCACCCGCTATCTCATCGGGCGGCTCGTCGACCACACGGTCGTCGTCCTCAGCGGCCCGGCGCTGCGCCACATCCGTGCGGCGGCCTCACTCGCGCGGTCGCTGCAACCCGCCCTGGTCGTGATCGAGGACGTGGACCTGGTGGCCAACGAGCGAAATCCCGAGACTGGGGACGGGTCTCCGTTGCTCTTCGAGCTGCTCAACGTCATGGACGGCCTCGACGAGGATGCCGACCTGACGTTCCTGCTCACGACGAACCGGGCCGACGTGCTCGAACCGGCGCTCGCCGCCCGACCTGGCCGCGTCGACCTGGCGGTCGAGATCGCGCTGCCTGACGACGATGGCCGGCGTCGACTGCTCGAGCTCTACGGCGCCGCGGTCGACATGCGGCTGCGAGACATGCCCGAGGCGGTGGCGAGGACGGAAGGTGTCACGGCGTCGTTCATCAAGGAGCTGGTCCGCAAGGCCGCACTCGTCGCAGCACGGAACGACGGCGGGTCCGGACGGCTGACCGTGACCGACGAGACCCTCGGTGTGGCGCTCGACGAGATGCTCGAGGAGGGCGCCGGCTTGACCCGGGCACTGCTCGGGGTCGCCCGCGAGGGCGGGCCGGACGCCGACTGGTCAGAGGATGTCCCACCGGCGGCGCAGTGGTTCGCCCACGCCCCGCAGGGCACGTGGTCGATGGCCCGCCCGGTGGACTGGGACTGACGGCTCCGAACCGCTCGGGCCGGCACGAGATGACATCGCCGGGACGTGCACCTTGTCAGCCCGATCGTCGTACAGTGCCGACATGAGAGTGCTGGCCGATGACTGACCCGACGGAGAGCGCCGCGACGACGGCATTCCGCACCGCGCGCGACTTCCTCCTCGAGCATCGCGAGGACTACGACACCGCCCACCGCGACTTCCGCTGGCCGGAGCTCGACGAGTTCAACTGGGCGACCGACTGGTTCGACGTACTGGCCGCCGAGCAGCCGGACGCGCTTGCCCTGTGGATCCTCGAGGAGGACGGCGGCGAGACGAAGCGGACGTTCGGCGAGCTGTCCGAGCTGTCGCAGCGCTTCGCCGGCTCCCTCGCCGCCGCGGGTGTGAGCCGAGGCGACCATGTGCTTCTCCTGCTCGGCAACGTGGCACCGCTCTGGGTAGCGATGCTGGCGTGCACCCGCCTGGGCGCCGTGATGATCCCCGCGACCACTCTGCTCTCTGCCGCCGACCTCGAGGACCGGCTCGAGCGTGGTCACGTGCGCGCCGTGATGGCCTCCGCCGCAGACACCGAGAAGTTCGGGCCCGAGACGTCGTCGCTCATCCGCGTGAGCATCGGCGACGTCACCGGGTGGTCGTCGTACGACGAGATGGTCGCCGACACCGTGCCCACCGTCGTCGGGGGCGACACTCGAGCCGACGACCTTCTGCTGCTCTACTTCACGTCCGGTACGACGGCCAAGCCGAAGCTCGTCGGCCACACCCACACCTCCTATCCTGTGGGCCACCTGTCGACGATGTACTGGATCGGCCTGCAGCCGGGCGACCTGCACCTGAACATCTCGTCACCGGGCTGGGCCAAGCACGCCTGGTCATGCTTCTTCGCTCCCTGGATCGCAGGTGCGACCGCGGTGGTCTTCAACCACGGCCGCTTCGACGCGAACGCCCTGCTCGACATGATGGAGCGGGTGGGCGTCACGACGTTCTGCGCCCCACCAACCGTGTGGCGGCTGATCACCCAGGCGGACCTGTCCGGGCGCCGACTCAGCCTCCGTGAGTGCGTGAGCGCCGGGGAGCCGCTCAACCCCGAGGTCATCCAGCAGGTCCAGCGAGCCTGGGATCTCACCGTCCGCGACGCGTTCGGGCAGACCGAGACGACCTGCCAGATCGGCAACTCCCCCGGTCAGCTCGTCAAGCTCGGCTCCATGGGTCGTCCGCTCCCCGGCTACGACGTCACGCTCATCGACGCCGAGTCGGGCGAGGTGGGCAAAGACGGAGAGATCTGCCTGGAGCTCGGCACCCGGCCACTCGCGCTGATGTCGGGCTACGACGACGAGGGCCGCACGTCGGAGGCCATGCGTGACGGCTTCTACCACACCGGTGATGTCGGCTCGATCGACGAGGACGGGTACATCACCTACGTCGGGCGGGACGACGACCTCTTCAAGGCGAGCGACTACCGGATCAGCCCGTTCGAGCTCGAGAGCGTGCTCATCGAGCACCCGGCTGTCGCGGAGGCGGCCGTGGTGCCGTCGCCGCATCCGGTGCGGCTCGCGGTTCCGAAGGCCTTCATCGTGCTTGCGCCCGGGCGCTCGCCGTCGAAGGAGCAGGCCGGCGACATCCTCGCCTTCGCCCGGGAGCGGTTGGCGCCCTACAAGCGGATCCGCCGGATCGAGTTCACCGATCTGCCGAAGACGATCTCGGGCAAGATCCGTCGCGTCGAGCTTCGCGACGACGAGGCTCAGCTGATGGACACGGGTGAGCACGGCCCCCACTCCTACAGCGAGGACGACTTCCCCGACCTCAAGGTCTGACGTCGGATGCCCCCGGGCTTCCCCGACCCCACGACCGATGTCGGTGACAACCGGCAGGTGCTGCTCGGCTACCTCGACTTCTTCCGGTCGACAGTGGCCGAGAAGACCGTCGGTCTCGCGGACCCGGACCTCAGGCGAAGTCTGCTGCCGTCGGGCTGGACCCCCGCCGAGCTCGTGCGGCACCTCACGTTCATGGAGCGACGCTGGCTCGTCTGGGGTTTTCTCGCCGAGCAGGTGCCCGATCCGTGGGGCGACAACGGCGACGACGGCACCTGGCGCGTGGCGAACGACGTGCCGTTGTCGGACCTGCTGGCCGCCCTGCAGGCGGGTGGCCGACGTATCCGGCAGATCGTGGAGGCTGCGGACCTGTCCGCAGTGGCCGCCCACGGCGGGCGCTTCCCGGTCGGCGAGCCGGCACCGACGCTGGAACGGATCCTGCTCCACGTGCTGCAGGAGTACGCGCGGCACGCAGGCCACCTCGACGTGGTCCGCGAGCTCCTCGACGGCGCCGTCGGCGAGTAGCCGCCGAGCCGTCAGGTTCTTCCCGCCGAGCCGTCAGGTTCTTCCCGCCGAGCCGTCAGGTTCTTCCGCCGCGGCAGGACGTGACGGAGGGCCGGCAGGCCCGCCCGCGCGGACCTGCCGTCCTCGTCGGAAGCGGCCTGCTGCCCCGTGCCGGGAGGCCGCCTCGTGCGGGGTCACTTGACGTGCAGCACCCCGTGCATGGTGGAGTGAATCGTGCAGTGGAACTTGTAGTTCGCGATCTTCTTCGGCGCCTTGATGAAGGCGGTCGAGTTGCCGGGGACGGAGACGTTGAACGTACCGGCCTTGTCCGAGGTCACGGTGTGGGGGACCGCATCCTTGTTGACGATCTTCACTTTGGTGCCGGGCTTGACGCTCGCTGGCGTCCGGAACGCGAACATGCTGATCGTGATCGTCGGAGTGGCGATCGCCGTGTGGTGCGCTGCCGGGTGCGTCGAGCGGGCGGCGTTGGCCACGCCGAGCGACACGAGGGACAGCAACACGACAACAGGGACGACGGCGAGGGTGAGGAGCGATTTTCGGCGTGCTGACATCCGGTGGTCCTTTCGCGAGGGCGAAGGCTTGTCTCTGTGGCACACGGACAGACCGCCGCGACGGTTCACCACAGAGCCAAGATGGCCGGAAGTGGACGCCGGGCGAGAGCAGGCGGGTCGCTGCCCATGGCCGTCGTACCGAGCAGACACAATGGTGCTGGCCCACCGCGAGGTGCCGGCTGCCCGCCGTGACGGCGGGCGCTTCGAGTGAGGAGATGGCGACACCACGATGGCACGACGTACGACGACTCCGCCCGACGACGACTTCGAGGAGCACATCGTCGATGTCGATGTGCGTGACGAGATGCGGTCGAGCTACCTCGAGTACGCGTACTCCGTCATCTACTCTCGCGCCCTTCCAGACGCCCGCGACGGCTTCAAGCCGGTGCAGCGCCGGATCCTCTACACCATGCACGACATGGGCCTGCGACCCGACCGCGGGCACGTGAAGAGCGCCCGGGTGGTCGGTGAGGTCATGGGCCGGCTGCACCCGCATGGCGATACCGCGATCTATGACGCTCTGGTGCGGATGACCCAGCCGTGGGCGATGCGGCTGCCGCTGGTCGACGGGCACGGCAACTTCGGCTCGCCGGACGACCCCCCGGCCGCGATGCGCTACTCCGAGTGCCGGATGGCGCCGGCGGCGATCCCGATGACGGCCGACATCGGTGAGGACACGGTCGACTTCAAGCCGAACTACGACAGCCGCGAGGTCGAGCCGGTTGTGCTACCGGCGGCGTTCCCGAACCTGCTCGTCAACGGCGCCAGCGGGATCGCGGTCGGGATGGCCACCAACCTGGCTCCCCACAACCTGGTGGAGGTGGTGCAGGCGCTGCGTCATCTGGTGAACCATCCGGAGGCCACGCTTGATGATCTGATGCGCTTCGTCCCCGGACCCGACCTGCCGACCGGCGGCAAGATCGTCGGGCTTGACGGGATCCGCGAGGCCTACGAGACCGGCCGTGGCGCGTTCAAGATGCGCGCGAGCACCCGGGTCGAGAGCGTGACCCCGCGACGCAAGGGCATCGTCGTCACCGAGCTGCCCTACAACGTCGGGCCGGAGCGGGTCATCGAGCGCATCGCGGCGCTCGCGCAGTCCAAGAAGCTGCTCGGCATCGCCGACGTCAAGGACCTCACCGACTCGGCCAAGGGTCTCCATCTCGTCATCGAGATCAAGAACGGCTTCCATCCGGAGGCGATCCTCGAGCAGCTCTACCGTCAGACACCTCTCGAGGAGTCCTTCTCGATCAACGCGGTGGCCCTCGTCGACGGCCAGCCGCGGACGCTCAGCCTCCGGCAGATGCTCGACGTCTACCTGGCCCACCGGTTCGATGTCGTACGGCGGCGCTCGGCTCACCGCCGTGCCAAGGCCGCCGAGCGCCTCCATCTCGTGGAGGGCCTGCTCATCGCGATCGTCGACATCGACGAGGTCATCCAGCTGATCCGGTCGAGCGACAATGCCGACCAGGCGCGACAACGGCTGATCTCGGTCTTCGACCTGTCCGAGGAGCAGGCGACCTACATCCTCGACATGCCACTGCGCCGGCTCACCAGGTTCTCCCGGCTCGAGCTCGAGACGCAGCAGTCCGAGCTCCAGAGCACCATCGTGGAGCTCTCGGCGATCCTCGACGACGAGGCGCTGCTCAGGAAGGTGACGGCCGACGAGCTGAGTGACATCGCGAAGCAGCACGGAACACCGCGCCGTACCGTCCTGTTGGAGTCGGCGGGTCAGGCGGTCTCGTCCGTCGTACCGCTCGAGGTGGCCGACGACCCGTGTCGCGTGCTGCTCTCGTCCACCGGGCTGCTGGCCCGAAGCGGCGACGACGCACCGCTCGGCACCGGCGGAGGCCGGTCACGCCATGACGTCGTCGTCGCGGCCGCCCAGGCGACGGCACGGGGGTCGGTCGGGCTGGTCACGTCGCTCGGGCGGCTGCTCAAGCTCAGCGTCCTCGACCTGCCCGCCCTTCCGTCGACCGCCAACGCGCCCACTCTGCAAGGCGGCGCGCCTGTCACGGAGTTCGTCTCGCTCGACGTCGGGGAGCGCGTGGTGACCCTCACGTCGCTGCTGCCCAGTGCGTCCGGCCTGGCGCTCGGCACCCGCAACGGTGTGGTGAAGCGGGTGCAAGCCGAAGTCCTGGGCAAGGACAGCTGGGACCTGATCCGGCTCGATGACGGCGACAGCGTCGTCGGTGGGCTGGCGGTCTCGGGTGACGACGAGCTCACCTTCGTCACAAGTGACGCCCAGCTGCTGCATTTCCCGGCATCTGTGGTCCGCCCTCAAGGTCGCAGCGGCGGCGGGGTGGCCGGTGTCCGGCTGGCCGCCGGCGCGCACGTGACCTTCTTCGGTGCCGTCGACCTGTCGTCCGACAACCTCGTCGTCACCGTCGCCGGAGCAGGCAGCGCACTGCCGGGCACGGAAGCCGGGACGGTGAAGCTAACCCCCTTCAGTGAGTTCCCCGCCAAGGGCAGAGGCACCGGAGGCGTGCGGTGTCACCGTTTCCTCAAGGGTGAGGACGTCCTGCTCACGGCGTATGTCGGCGCACCTCCCGTCCGCGCCGGGGCTGCGAGTGGCGCCCCGGTCGACCTGCCGACGGAGATCGGACGCCGAGACGGCTCCGGTCTCCCGGCCGCCCAGCCGATTGCAGCGATTGCCGGGCCGCCACGCGGTTAGCCGCGATGCGAGTATCCGCGCGTGGCAGGCTGTGCACGTGCGAAGGCTCTCGCTTCTCCTGGTGACAGCCCTCCTGGCTGTCCTGGGGCTCACCGGATGCGGTGGCTCAGCGTCCAATGGGGAGCCTGTCGGTGCCCGGCTCGATGCGGCGAAGAAAAGCTTCGACGATGCGAGCTTCATCGGCTTCACCCTGACCTCGGACAACCTGCCGGACGGAGTCGACGCCCTCGAGTCGGCGTCCGGCACCGGGACTCACGCCCCGTCGTTCACCGGCAAGATCCAGGTCCGGAAAGGTCTCTCCTTCGACGCAGGTCTGATCGCCGTCGGCGGCAAGGTCTACGCCGAGCTGCCGTTCGTCGGCTGGACGAAGATCAACCCGGCCGACTACGGTGCCCCCGATCCAGCCGCCCTGATGAACACGTCGACTGGACTGTCGTCGCTGCTCACGGACACGGTCGATCCCACGGATGCCGGCTCGGAGCGAAACGGCAGCGAGGTGCTCACCAAGATCGACGGCACGCTGCCCGGCAAGGATGTGCAACGGCTCTTCTCGTCGGCGGCGGACGCCGACTTCAAGGTCACCTATACGTTGACAGCCGACGACGCTCTGCACAGCGTGCTGATCACCGGCCCGTTCTACGGCGCGGACCACGGTGACAGCACCTACTCCATCGTGCTCGACCTGTCGGCCGATCCGGTCACCGTCACCGCCCCGTCGTAGGCGGTCGCACTCGTGACCGAACTCGGCACCCGGGCCCAGGCGATACCCAGGCGTAGCCTGCTCGTCATTGCCGCCATCGCTGTCGGTGTGGCGGCGGCTGACACCTACGTCGTCGTGCTCGCGCTGCCAGACATGATGGCCTCGGTGGGGCTGAGCGTCGACCAGCTTCAGCGTGGCGCCCCCGTCATCTCGGGCTTCCTGCTCGGCTACGTCGCGATGCTGCCGCTGATCGGCAGGATCGCGGACCTGCGCGGCCGACTCCCGGTCCTGGTCGGCTCGCTTGTCGTCTTCTGTGTCGGCTCTCTGATCACGGCCTGCTCCTACGACCTGGTGACGATGGTGTTCGGCCGCTTCATCCAGGGCGCCGGCGCTGGTGGCCTGGTGCCTGCAACTCTCGCTCTCGTGGCGGACATCTGGACGGCCGACCGCCGAGGACTTCCGCTCGGCGTGGTCGGTGCGGTGCAGGAGCTGGGGTCGGTCATCGGCCCCCTGTTCGGGGCTGTGATCTTGGTGTACTGGTCCTGGCCGACGATCTTCTGGGTGAACCTGCTGTGCGGGCTGGTGCTGGTGGCGGCGCTGATCGCCATCGGGAGGACGGAGCAGCTCCCCGTCGACAGTCGGACTCCCCCGGCGGGGGCCGGAGGAGCAGCCGGCCGCCGTACCCGCTTCGACACCATCGGGCTGGGACTCGCCGTGCTCACTCTCGCCGCGCTCGCGCTGGTGATGACAGAGCCGACGAGGCTCGTCAACGGTCTGACCACCGGGTTGGCTTTCATCAGGTACGCCGGCGACAGCCGCTGGTCGACGCCGATGGCCCTCACCTTCGGGGTGTTGTTGTGCCTGTTCGTGGCCCGCGAGGCCACCTGTCGCCGACCCCTGGTCGACTGGCGGTCCTGGGGGGACCTCGCGAGGTCGGCTGACCTTCCCGGGGCGGCGCTGCTCGGGCTCGCCTTGGCCGGGGTGGTGCTCGCGTTCGCCACGTCCGACCCCGAGGTCAGCGTCCTGTCGCCAGCCGGTCCGTGGTTGCTCGCGGGAAGTGCCGTCATGGCGATCGCGTTCGCGGTCCGCCAACGACGCGCCCGCACACCGCTCCTGCCGGCGGGCGCCCTCCGAGCCCGGCCGGCCTGGGGTTCCCTCGCCGTCAGCTTCTTCGTCGGGGCCGCCCTGATCGCCGCCCTCGTCGACGTGCCGGTCTTCGCCCGCGTCACCGTCTACTCCAGCTCACAGTTCCAGTCGGCGCTCGTGCTGGTGCGGCTGCTCGTGGCGATCCCGGTGGGCGCAGTGCTCGGCGGCTACCTGTGCCGCAGGATCCCCCTCGCCGGGCTCGCCGCACTCGGGATGCTGCTCGCCGCGCTCGGCTTCGTCATGATGACCGGATGGGGCGTGACGACGCTCCATCACGCCGACGCCACGGTGCCGCTGGTGGTGTGTGGGCTCGGTTTCGGGCTGTCGATCGCACCGACGAACGCAGCCCTTCTGGCGGCGACCGAGGAGGCGGTGCACGGTTTGGCATCGGCCTTCCTCGTGGTCGCCCGGATGGTCGGCATGCTGGTCGGAATCTCGGCCCTGACGTCGATCGGGCTGCGACGGTTCTATGCCGTGTCGGCCACCCAGCCTTCGCTCCGCGAGGTATGCCACAGCGACACGCTCTGCACGGCGTACGTGACCGTCCTCAAGCAGGCCGGCGTCGCCCAGCTGCACGCGGTCTTCTGGGGCGCGGCCGTGTCGGCGACGGTCGCCGGAGTCCTCTCCCTGGCGCTGCTCAGGGGGGCCGCCACGACGGACGAGCGCGGTATGGGCGGGCTCGGGCTTTGAGCGTCGACCCGCGCCGCCGGTCACCTCTCAACCGCGGTCCGCAGCCCCTGTGATGCTGTCGAGCAGCAACTGGACGCCGTGGTCGAAGATCGTCCGGTGGGTCAGCTTGTCGGCGTACGGCCCCAGCGCCCGCACCCCGAGAAGGGTGGCTGCCAGGTCATCAGGCAGGGCCTCCCAGTTGCCGGTTCCGGAGCTGCCCGGAAGGCTCACCGTGAGCAGCACGCTGTCGACGAAGGCGCAGTCGGGGTATGCCTCGGTGGCCTTCAAGGCCGACACGCTGAGCCAGGGTCGACCCACGGTCGGAGACGGTCCGGAGGCAGGTGCAGCTCCCGGGCTCGACCCCGATCTCGGTCGCCTTCGCCCGGGGTTCGGTCTGGGTGGCGGGCTATCCGGGCAACGCGATCTACCGGATCGACCCCACGAGCGGTCACGTCCTGGGATCGCTCGCCATGACGGCCCGGCCGAGAACCTGGTCGCGATCGGCAGAGAGCATGGTCGCGATCGGCAGAGAACATGGTCGCGATCGGCGGCGACCTCTGGGTCAGCGTCAGCACCGGCCAGCTGGTCGACGTAGCGATGGTTAGGTGACGGTTCGGCCGGAAGAACGTGACGGTTCGGCCGGAAGAACGTGACGGTTCGGCCGGAAGAACGTGACGGCTCGACCGGAAGAACGTGACGGCTCGACCGGAAGAACGTGACGGCTCGGCCGGAAGAACGTGACGGCTCGGCCGGAAGAACGTGACGGCTCGGCGGGAGGGGCGGGTCAGGCGTCGATGGCCTCGATGTCGAGCTCGTAGGCGCCCTGCACGATGAACTCCTTGCGCGGCGCTACCTCGTTGCCCATCAACAGCTCGAAGACCTGCTCGGCGTCAGCCGCGTCGTCGATCGTGATGCGCCGGAGGGTACGCCGGCGCGGATCCATGGTGGTCTCGGCCAGCTGGTCTGCATCCATCTCGCCGAGCCCCTTGTAGCGCTGGATCGGGTCCTTCCAGCGCACCGCCTTCTTCGTCAGCTCGGCGAGGCGCCGCTGCAGCTCGTCGTCGCTGTAGGTGTAGACGTACTTGTCCATCCCTTTCTTGGGGTTGGACAGCTCGATGCGGTGCAAGGGTGGCACGGCGGTGAAGATGCGCCCGGTGGCCAACAGCTCCCGCATGTGGTTGTGGAACAGCGTCGTCAGCAAGCACCGGATGTGGGCGCCGTCGGTATCGGCGTCGGCCATGAAGATGATCTTGCCGTAGCGAGCCTGCTGGAGGTCGAAGGTGCGCCCACTGCCGGCCCCCACCACCTGGATGATCGAGGCACACTCAGCGTTCTGCAGCATCTCGCCGGAGGACTTCTTCTGCGTGTTGAGGATCTTGCCGCGGATCGGCAGCAGCGCCTGGTACTCCGAGTTGCGGGCGAGCTTCGCCGTGCCGAGCGCTGAGTCGCCTTCGACGATGAACAGCTCGCTGCGCTCGACGTCGTTGCTGCGACAGTCGGCCAGCTTCGTGGGCAGGGCGCTCGACTCGAGGGCGTTCTTGCGGCGCTGAGTGTCGCGCTGCTGCCGTGCGGCCACCCTGGCGCGAGAAGCGGACACCACCTTCTCCAGGAGCGCACGCGCCTGCTGCTTCTCGACCCGCTTGGTTGAGGTGAGGAATGCCCGGAGCCGCTCCGAGACCACCTTCGCGACGATCCGCGAGGCGGCCGGCGTCCCGAGCACCTCCTTCGTCTGGCTCTCGAACTGGGGCTCCGCGAGCCGCACCGTGACGACCGCCGTCATACCCTCCAGCACGTCCTCCTTGGTCAGCTCGGCCTCACCCGCCTTGAGCAGCCCTCGGGTGGCGCGGACGACCTCGTTGAACGTCTTCGCCAGCGCCCGTTCGAAACCGGCGACATGCGTCCCACCCTTGGGCGTGGCGATCACATTGACGAAGGAGCGCACCTCCGTGTCGTAGCCCGTGCCCCATCGCAGGGCCACATCCACCTCGAGGGTGCGCTCGACGTCCTGCGGTGTCATGTGGCCGGCATCGTCGAGCAGCGGCACCGTCTCGGTGAAGGCTCCGGAGCCCTCCAGCCGGACGACGCCGGTGACCGGGGGGTCAGGCGCCAGGAAGTCGCAGAACTCCGCGATGCCGCCGTCATGGCGGAAGCTCTCCTCGACGCGCTCAGGACCTCTGTCGTCGCGGATCCGGATCTCCAGTCCCGGCACGATGAAGGACGTCTGGCGGGCCCTGGTGACCAGCTCGTCCCGGGTGACGTGGGCGTCCTTGGTGAAGATCTGCCGGTCGGGCCAGAACCGAATGCGGGTACCGGTGACGCCCTTGCGCACCCGACCGAGGGTGGTGAGCCCGGACCCGGGAGTGAACGCGGCCGCGGGGCCGTCCCCGGCGAACACGCCCGGCACGCCGCGACGAAACGACATCGCCCGGGTCGACGGACTGCGGTCGACCTCCACGTCGAGTCGCTCCGAGAGCGCGTTGACGACCGAGGCGCCCACGCCGTGCAGGCCACCGGTGGCGACGTAGGAGCCGCCACCGAACTTGCCCCCGGCGTGCAGCTTGGTGAAGATCACCTCGACGCCCGGGAGCCCGGTCTTGGGCTCCGTGTCGACGGGGATCCCGCGCCCGTCGTCGCTCACCTCGATGGAACGGTCGGGGTGAAGTGTGACAACGATCTCGTGACAATGTCCGGCCAGCGCCTCGTCGACACCGTTGTCGATGATCTCCCACACGCAGCGCATCACGCCGCGGGTATCCGTCGAGCCGATGTACATCCCGGGACGCTTGCGGACAGCGTCGAGTCCCTCGAGAACCAGCAGGTGACGGGCGTTATACGTCGAGTCGACGGTGGTGACGCGAGGTGACACGGGACTCCTCAAAACGGACGGAACGACCCGGTCGGCGACCGCCTTTCGGGTGCCTCTGAACCCTACTCGGAGGGCCCGACGGGCCGGCGTACCCGCGCTGGCGACGCGACACGCGGCCCGGAAACGTGTCAGATGCCGGACCCGGCTCCCGCAAACGCCCAGGATGCGACGTATGGTTCAAGTAACGTCTCACCAGTCGGGGTGACGGTTTCGGAATGTTCAGTGCAGGATCGCTGTTGGCCGAGATACGTTGCCCTACCGGATTCAGAAAGAGGCCACACGTGACGACAGCCGTTGCACCGAGCCCCAAGTTCACTGCCCTTGACCGCTGTGACCGATGTGGAGCGCAGGCCTACGTGCGCGTCGAGCTTGCCAGTGGGGGCGAGCTGATGTTCTGTGCCCACCACGCCCGCGAGCACGCTGAGAAGCTCCACCAGGTCGCCTCCACGATCCATGACGAGTCCGGCACGCTGGGAGCCTCGAAGGGGAGCTGAGGGAACACGTCGGGCCGATAGCGGCCCTCGTGCCGATGTGGGCGGTCACCAGGTGCTGGTGGCCGCTTTCCGCGTCTCTGGTCCGATGAGCCGGCCTCCGCCATGAGCATCGCTGGGCTGGTCGTCGTCGCACTTGTCATCCTGGTGGGGTTGGTCGGCATCGTGGTGCCTGTCCTGCCCGGCGTGCTGCTGGTTATCGGGTCGATCTTCGTCTGGGCACTGCTCGTGGGTACGGCCGTCGGCTGGCTGACCTTCGGGGTCGCCGCCGCCCTTGTCCTGGTGTCTCAGATCGCCAAGTACGTCGTCCCGACTCGGCGGCTGTCGTCCGGCGGTGTGCCGCGCTCGACGATGCTTCTGGGTGCGGTCGCCGGGGTGATCGGATTCTTCGTCATCCCTTTCGTCGGGCTCCCGGTCGGCTTCGTCCTCGGGTTGTACGTCGCGGAGCTGGCCCGGCTAGGCCGCCACAACGCGGCGTGGAGATCGACGATGCAGGCCCTCCGGGCGATCGGCCTGGCCACCGTCATCGAGCTGGTGGGAGCGCTCCTCGCGTCCGGGGTGTGGCTGGCCGCCGTCGTCCTCGCCCCGTGACCGGGCCGTCCTGACGTCGCGTCGCCAGAGGCGGCCGCATCGACTCAGCCGGCTGCCAGCCAGCTGACGACGGCGTCGATCGCGACGGTCCCGCTGGTATCGACGCGCAGGACCGGCCCCAGACCACGAGGAGCGGTTTCCGCGCCTTCCGCCAGGAGCTCGACGCTGCGGGCTATCCGCCGTAGCACTTGCTCGTCGGCGGGAAGGTGCGGCGCGGGCCGGTTTCGACCGGAGTACCGGCGAAGAGCCACGTCGGCCGGAACGTCGCAGCGGACCTCACGGACGTCGATGCCGGAGGGAAGAAGGTCGATGAGGCGGTCACGGTCCGCTCGGCTTGGATCGAGCCAGATGTCGACGACGGCCCCGGTCGAGGCGTCCTCGAGGAGACCGGCGATGACTGACTCAGCTGCCAGTCGCAGGGCGAACGCCGAGACCTCGGTGCCACTCAGGGAGTCATGGAGCGCCTCCTTCACCCGGTCGAGCGAGAGAAGTGGGAGACCGAGAGCCGTCGCCAACGCACGGGCCAGAGTGGTCTTCCCGGACCCGGGCACGCCGGTGACGACGACCGCACGTGGTGTCACCGAGACGGTCCCGGAGCCGTCGTTCGGGTCAGGACGTGCCGCGGCGTCAGGCGGGCTGCCGTTCACGATCGGCCGACGGCGCTCGCAGCCGGTCGCGCCAACCGCTGCCGAGCCAGTATGAGAAGTACACGTGGATCAGCAGCAGGGCAAGGAAGCCTTCCGTCGCCCGGCGCTCGTAATGCAGCACGTCGTGGGAGGAGCCGATGCTGACGTGGGCCCTGGAGACGACGGGCACCACCACCAGCAGCACGCACCAGACAGCCCGACGTAGCGGGGCGTCCGTGGCCGCGGGGTCGAGGATGGTCCGGTCCGCCCAGTCGAAGGCCACCGGCGCCAGTGCGATCGGCACCAGGCTTTCCGCCTGCGAGGAGACGAAGTGTGTGGGCTGGAACACGACCAGCAGGACAAGCATGACCAGCGTCAGCACCGGTGCCCACGGGATGGGGCGGGGCAGGCAGGCGTACAGGATCAGCGCACCCACCGCGACGAACGACTCGTTCAAGGTCACCACCGACGTCGGCAGGGACAGGGTGAGCAGCAGGTAGGCCACGAGCCAGCACCCGACGGCCAGGGCAACGGCCAGCGGCCACTGTGAGCGGCGCGCCCTCGAGGTCGGCCTCCACAGGAACTGCACGTAGGCGCAGAACAGGATGGCGATCGGGAACGCTTCGCTCTCGTCGTCGATCTCGTGCGCCAGACCGGCTGGCAGGACGTGGGTCAACGCCTTGGTGGTCATCACGAGAAGCACCAGCCCGCAGGCGAGATAGAAGATGATGCTCTTGACCCGGAGTGACGACACGACCCGACAGTAGGCCGGGATTCGGACTGTAGGCCGCATTTCGGCGAAACCCAGCCAGCATGCAACAACGGGTCCGCGCCGGACGTCGTACCCGCCGGGGTCGCGACCGAGCTCCAGGAACTAGGCAGCCCTGGAGACCTACCCTCCGTGGAAGGTCTCCAGGGCCTGCGACCGGGATCAGCGCGTGACGACCGGCCGGTGACAAGACCATACCCACCCATCCCCCGATAAACACACATTCCTCAAACCGGATATATTTCCGGCCGGATCCGGCAGCTGCGCCCATGGGCCGTCCGGCTCGTCAACCCCACCTGCCCCAGGTCCTCGTGGGTACCTGGGGCAGGGGCGACCGAGACGCTGGGAACTCAACGACCCGACGTGGGTCGGGGGCGACTCCGGAGCCGTCTCCGGCCATACTCGTCGTCTACCCGGTGTGCCGACTCGGCAAACCCCCGGACAAGCCGACACGTCAGGTCAGATATCCATGTCGATGCTCGGAGCACGGCTGGGCACACCGTCGCGACCGGCCCCTCGCTCCGGATGGGGCGAAGCGTGCGGGTACGCCGGCCAGGCACGGCTCTGGTGGTCTGGCCGCTCGCTCAGTCCAGGTAGTCGCGGAGGACCTGGGACCGCGAGGGGTGGCGCAGCTTCGACATGGTCTTCGACTCGATCTGCCGGATCCGCTCGCGCGTGACGCCGTAGACCTTGCCGATCTCGTCGAGTGTCTTCGGCTGCCCGTCGGTCAGCCCGAACCGCATGGATACTACCCCGGCCTCGCGCTCGGACAGCGTGTCCAGCACGGCGTGCAGTTGCTCCTGAAGCAGGGTGAAGCTGACCGCATCGGCCGGAACGATCGCCTCGGAGTCCTCGATCAGGTCCCCGAACTCGGAGTCGCCGTCCTCGCCCAGAGGTGTGTGCAGCGATATCGGCTCGCGTCCGTACTTCTGGACCTCGACGACCTTCTCCGGGGTCATGTCGAGCTCCTTGGCGAGCTCGTCGGGAGTCGGCTCGCGGCCGAGGTCCTGCAACATCTGGCGCTGGACCCGCGCGAGCTTGTTGATCACCTCCACCATGTGCACCGGGATCCGGATCGTCCGGGCCTGGTCGGCCATCGCCCGGGTGATCGCCTGCCGGATCCACCAGGTGGCGTAGGTCGAGAACTTGAAACCCTTGGTGTAGTCGAACTTTTCGACGGCGCGGATCAGACCCAGGTTGCCCTCCTGGATCAGGTCGAGGAAGAGCATCCCGCGCCCCGTGTAGCGCTTGGCCAGCGAGACCACGAGTCTGAGGTTTGCCTCCAACAGGTGGTACTTCGCGCGGCGGCCGTCCTCGGCGATCCACTCCAGCTCGTCGAGCAGCTTCGCCGACATCTTCTGCTCCCGGGCGAGCTTCTCCTCGGAGAAGAGCCCCGCCTCGATGCGCTTCGCGAGCTCGACCTCCTGCTCGGCGTTGAGCAGGGGAACCTTGCCGATCTGCTTGAGATAGTCCTTGACCGGGTCGGCGGTAGCGCCGGCGACGGTCACCGTCTGCTCCGGCTCGTCGTTGTCGTCCGCCTCCGAGAGGACGAAGCCTTCCTTCTCGTCCTCCTTCAGCGTGGGATCGTTCTCCAGGTCCTTCTCGAAGACGGTGTCGTCGATGTCGTCCAACCGCTTCTTCTGGATCACGTCGACGCCGTCGCCGGCGAGCGTAGCGGTGTCGCCTTCGGTCACGGCCGGCTTCGCGGCTGAGGACTGGCTACGGCTGGTCTTCTTTGCGGCCGCCTTCTTGGCGGGCGACTTCTTCGCGGACGCCCGCTTCGCTGTGCCTGCGGCCACAGCGGCACCCGAGGCGACCGGGTCATCCTCCTCGGACGGCGCGGGGACTGCTCGCACGGGCGACTTGGCACCGGCGCCCTTCTTCGCCGCTGCCGACTTGGCTCCCGCGCGCGTCGAGACCTTGGCCGCCGACGACACGGATGAGCGTTTCGCCGTCGCCGCTGCGGCGACCTTCTTGCGGCCCGCGGAGTCGTCCACGGGGATCGCGACGATGACTCCCTGATGGGCCAGCTGTTTCAAGACCTTCTTCCGGGCCGGCGCCGAGACCTCGGCTGCCTCGAAAGCCGATCGGACCTGCTCGGGCGTCACCTCTCCGGTGCGCTCACCGAGCGAGAAGAGCTCCGCCAGGGCCGGGTGCGCAAGGATGGATTCGGTTTCGTTGCGGGACGTGCTCGAAGACACGAACAACCTCTCGTCGATCAATTCGGAGCGCGGCGAAGCCCGGTCATGTCAAGACGCCGCATCTCCATTGTGTCACGGGAATCCCGCGGCTCAAGTATTGCCCCGGCCCTGGCGTGGCTGGAAAAGACGGCTGGCACGTCCATCCGCATACTAGGGCGATGCAGTCGTCGCTGTCCCCCACTGCCCGAAGTACGCCGAGGCGTCACGCCGAGCGAGCCCGCACCGACCGTTCGGCGCTCTTCAGCGTCCTCGACGAGGCGCTGATCTGTCACCTCGGCGTCGTCGTCGACGGCGCGCCGCTCGTCGTCCCGACCGCGTTCGGCTACGACCCTGCAGGAGACGACCTCGACGGCACTCTCTATCTGCACGGTTCAGTAGCCTCCCGGTCGCTTCGGGACGGTCCCGGCACCGAGATCTGCGTGTCCGTCACGCTCCTCGATGGCCTGGTCCTGGCCAGGTCCGGGTTCCATCACTCGATGAACTACCGCTCCGCGGTGGTGCGCGGTCGCGCCCGCGCAGTGACGGACGACCGCGAGCGCCGGCGGGCGCTCGACCTGATCGTCGACCATGCCGTCCCGGGTCGCTCGGCGACCCTGCGCGAGCCGCTGCGCAAGGAGCTGGCAGCCACCGCGGTGGTCGCCCTGCCGCTCCATGAGGCGTCAGTCAAGATGCGAACCGGTGGGCCAGGAGACGACGAGGCCGACGTCGCGGCCGGCGGCTGGGCCGGGGTGGTGGAGCTGGTCACGAGCGTGGCGGGCGTACTCCCGGACGAGACCTCCTCCTCGGCCGTGCCGACGGACATCCAGGCTCGGCTCAGCGGGTTCCCCGCCGCGACGCCCGTGCGACGCCGTTTTCAGCCTGATTGAGTCGCCGCAGCCGAAACTCCGACTTCAGGTGGTATGTCGGGCGCTCAGCTGACGCTAGAGTCTGGTCGTGCGTCCATGGACCGACATCTGGGTGAGGCGTTGTTGCGCGCCGCACCGGCTGCCGATCGTCATCGTAGGAGGGGGCTTCCCGTATGCCGTCAAACCGCTTCCGGTTCTACTTCACACCTGAGGACGAAACGGAGACCATGCAGGACCTCGAGGGCTGGGCGGTAGCCGGCGAACCGGCCCTGGTACGCGACCACAAGGGGATCTTCATCCGCCGGGCGGACAACCACCTCGTCCACTTCTTCTTCAACGCCACCGGCGAATGGGAGCAGTGGGATGTCACCGAGCAGGCTGGCGGCGTCACCGTGAGCGGTGACCCCGTCGTCTCCACCGATGGACATTCGGTGTTCGTCCGCCGCATGGACAACCACCTCGCGCACTTCCGCTTCAACCACCTGCGTCAGTGGGAGCAGGAGGACCTTTCCGACCGGGAGGGTGGTTGGATGGTCAACGGCGACCCCTACCTCGCGCCCGACGGGCGCAGTCTGTTCGTCCGCCGGGCTGATAACCATGTCGCGCTCTTCCAACGCGACTATGAGGACGACTGGGAAGTGAGCGATCTCGGCGGCTGGATCGTGGGCCGGCCCGCTGTCTCACCGGACGGCCGCGTCGTCTACCTGCGTCGTGCCGACAACCATCTGGCGCAGCTCTACCACAATGATGACGACGTCTGGATCCCGTCGGACATCACCGAGCAGGCCGGTGGCTGGGTGATCGGCCGGCCAGCCACGTCGCCCATCGGGCGTGGGGTCTTCGCCCGGCGGGCCGACAACCACCTCGTGCACTACTACTTCAACGCCGACCGCGAGTGGGAGCAATGGGACGTCTCCGAGCTCGCTGGCGGCTGGGCGATCGGTGGCGACCCCTGCGTCTCGACCGACGGGTCGGGCGTGTTCGTCCGGCGGGCCGACAACCACCTGGCGCACTTCTACTTCAACCCCGACGGGGAGTGGGAGCAGTGGGACGTCTCCGAGCTCGCTGGCGGCTGGGCCATCGGCGGAGACCCCTCCGTGTCCTACGACGGGTCCGGCGTGTTCGTCCGGCGGGCCGACAACCACCTGGTGCACTTCCATTTCAGCGGAGATGGCAGCTGGGAACAGTGGGACGTCTCGCAGCAGGCGGCTGCGTGGGCCGCCGCCCGGCAGCCCGGACCGTCCCTTGACGGGCGCGGGGTGCTCGCCCCGCCTCTCCGCAAGATCGAACGGCGGCTCGCGGGACGCAAGGGCGACAAGCAGGTCAAGGAGCAGCCCCAGGAGTACGACTGGAAGTACCTGATGGGGCACTAATGGGTGTCGACGGCTTGTCCAGCCGCGGGGGTGGCGCTCGACCGACTCCGCTGCCGGGCTTAGGACTCCAGCGAGTCGACTCAGCCGTCGGCTGAGGAGTCACCTGTCGACGCGTTGTCGGCGGCAGGCACCTCTGCTGAGGTTCCGGAGGCTGTCGCGCCCTCGGGCGCCGTCTGGCCCGCGACTCCGTGCTCGGCCGATGACGGCACAGCTTCCCCAGTCGAGTCCGGAGTAGGCGAGTCGACGTCCGCGGGACCACCCGCGTCAGCCGCGGCATCAGCACGCCGCTGCTGCCTTCGTGCCCGCTGGGCCTGCTTGGTCGCTCGACCGCCCTCGCCGCGGCGCGTGTCGGCCCGCTTGCGCCCTCTGCCGGGTCGCCCGCCCGCACCTGGCCGCCGTCCACCGCCGGCGGCCTCATCCGGGTCGCTCGCTTGCGACACCTCGTCGCCGACGGGCGTCGCAGCGGCCTTCTTCGCCGCTCGCTTGCCCCCTCGTCGAGCCGTGCCCCGGCCGGTCGTCTGCTGGCCGCCGTCGCCACTTTCGGTGTCGGCCGACGCCGTGGCGCTGTCGTCCTCAGAGGCGGTGCTCTCGGCGGCGCTTTGCGCAGCAGCAGCCTTCTTGGCGGCCCGCCTGGCCCTCCGCTCCGGGGTATCAGTGGCCGCGGTCGCCGCCGCACCCGTCGTGGCTGCGTGCTTGGCGCTCTTCTTCGCGGCCTTCTTCGCGCTCTTCTTGGCGCCCTTCTTGGCCGCCTTCTTGGCCCCCTTGTGGCCCGGTCCCGAAGCGGATGCCGCTCGTGCGTCATCAGCGTTCTCGTCCCCGCTACGCGACCCCTTGGTGCCGCGGACCTTCTCCAGGGACTCGGGGTCGTGGACGTCTGCGACCGACCGGAAGATCCCGGGCTTCGCGAAGGGACCTGCCGCCTTCTCCCAGCCGTCCGGCCGGACGTCCAGCTGCTTGCCGAGCAGTGCCACGAACATCTGGGCACGCCGCTTGTTGAGTCCCGGGACCAGCATCAGCCTGGACAGCAGGTGCTCGCCCGATCCAGCAGTCGTCCAAATCGATGAGGTCTCGCCTTCGTAGTTGGCGTCGATATGCTTCGCCACCGACTGGAGCAGCTCCGCCATCGTCTCCGGGTAAGGATGCACCGCCGGCTCCGCCGCGCACAGCTCGGCGAACTCCTCTTTAGGCGCCTCCCCGATGGCCTTCGGGTCGAGAGTGCCGAAGCGATCGAGGATCTTGGCCGGCCCCGCAAAGGCGACCTCGAGTGACACCTGCTGGTGCAGGACCATGCCACAGAGCAGCGCGAAGCTGTTGGTGGAGAGGACCTCGTCGGCTGCCTCCTCCTGGACGATGTGCAACGTCATTCGGCCGCCTTCACAGCGAGAACGGGACATGGCGCGTCCAGCAGAATGCGCTGAGCGTTGCTTCCGAGGATCAGCTTGCCCACGGGTGACCGGCGTCGCAGCCCGATGATGATGATCTCCGCCGACACCTCTGCGGCAACCGAGACGAGATCGTCTGCCGGGTCGGCACCGCGCACGAGCTGACGAACCTCGTGCTGGATCCCCGCTGCGGTCAGCTGGGTGCGCACCTCGTCGAGGTGGGTCGCCACCTCGATCGAGTCGTCGGACTCGAACTCACGGCCTCCGCGATGGGAGTTGACGACGACAAGCGAGGAGCCTCGGAGCTTAGCCTCCTCAGCCGCGAGACGAAGTGCGGCGTCTCCCTCGGGTTTGGGAACGTAGCCCACCACGATGACGCCCATGCCTCTCCTTCTTCACGGTCGGTGAGGTCGAAACGCTACCCCCTGACCAGGGTTCGAACGCTACCGGTGGTCATCGGGAGTGTCCACAGGCCGAACGCTTCCCCTGACCCCAGGTGTCACGGGGAGTCCGCGTCGGACGCGTCGGAGACCGGCCACTCGTGCACCGGCAGGTTCTCGTGCATGTGCTGACAGTAGCGCCGAACGACCTCACGCAGTGCCGCCGGGCGGTCCCCCGGGTGGGTCATGCTCACCTCGTGGAGGACGGCCGTCTGCCAGGCGGCGCCGTTGCGCCCCGTCAGGCAGCGTTGCTCGATGATTCCGAGCAGTCGGTCACGCAGCGCACTGTCGACGCCCCAGGCGTCCAGCCCTTCGCTGGCACGCGGAAGCAGTCGGCGGATGACGAGCTCCGTCGCAGAGACCGTTCCGACGCCTGGCCAGTAGACGTGGCAGTGGATGCCGTCGCGAGCTCCGGCGTGGAAGTTCTCCTCCGCTGCGCTGAACGACATCTGCGACCAGATCGGTCGCTCGTCCTGCGCGAGCGATCGCACGACCCCGAAATAGAAGGCGGCGTTGGCCATCATGTCGACCACGGTGGGTCCTGCAGGGAGCACCCGGTTCTCGACGCGCAGGTGAGGTACGTCGTCGACGACGTCGTAGACCGGACGGTTCCATCGGTAGATCGTCCCGTTGTGCAGCCGCAGCTCCGACAGGGCAGGCGTCTTCCCGGCATCGAGCATCGCCACCGGGTCCTCGTCGTCCGTGATCGGCAACAGCGCCGGGAAATACCTGACGTTCTCCTCGAACAGGTCGAAGATCGACGTGATCCACCGCTCGCCGAACCAGACGCGCGGTCGGACACCCTGCGCTTTGAGCTCCTCACCCCGGGTGTCGGTCGCCTGCTCGAAGAGCGCGATCCGCGTCTCGGCCCACAGCTCCTTGCCGAAGAGGAACGGTGAGTTCGCGCCGATCGCGAGCTGGATTCCGGCGATCGCCTGCGACGCGTTCCAGTACGACGGGAACTCCTCCGGGCTCACCTGAAGATGCAGCTGCATGGAGGTGCAGGCCGCCTCAGGCAGGATCGAATCGGCTGTGAGCTCGAGGCGTTCGGCTCCTCGGATGTTGATCGTCAGGTCCTCGCCGCGGGCAGCGAAGATCTGGTCGTTGAGCAGCTGGTAGCGCGGGTTGGCCGAAAGAGTCTCGCGCCTCATGTGGCTCGTCTGCAGCGTCGGCAGGATCCCGACCATCACCATGTGCGCACCAACCTGCTTGGCCTTCACCTCCGCCGCGTTGAGGCTCTCGCGCACGTCTCGCTCGAACGCGGCGATGCCCTCACCGGCGATGCTTCGCGGCGCGACGTTGATCTCCAGGTTGAACTGGGCAAGCTCCGTGACGAAGTCCGGGTCTGCGATGGCCTCGAGCGCCTGGGCGTTCTTCATCGCCGGGTCGCACGTCTCGTCAACCAGGTTGAGCTCGACCTCGAGGCCGGTCATGGGCCGCTCGAAGTCGAACCGCGACTCGCGCAGCATCCGGGCGAACACGTCGAGGCAGGTGCGGACCTTGGCGCGGTGACGTGTGCGGTCCTCGCGGGTGAACTCCTTTCGCTCGACGTCTTTTCCCATCGGTGGCCCCTTCTCCGTAGCAGAGTCACGAGTGTGCCGGTCACCGGCAGGACGTGCTGACCCCAGCCTGCCGTGCGCGCGGTGCCGTCGCCACCGCAACGCCAGATCAGCCGACGGTCCGGCCCCCGATGGTGGGCTCGTCGCCGTCCATCGGGTCGCTCGAGCCGTCCCAGGTCTTCGGGTTGACCGCACAGGTCAGCAAACCTTCGATGTGACGGGCCACCGAGTGCTGCGGTGCCACCTCGAAGACCCGGTCCAGGGCATGGGACGCGAACACACCCCTGCCGTCCAGCCACGCGGCGAACGCGGCGAGACACCCGATCGCCGGCAGCAGCTCGTCGTCCACGCATCGCAGGACGGCGCGCCAGAGCTCGAAGTGAGCGGCTGCACGGGACCGGTCGACCATCCCGACGACGGCGGTCATCGCGACGTCCGACTGAACCGCGAGCGCAAGCCAGGCGATGTCGGCCGGAGACTCTTCAGCTGGGTCGTCGAGGGCCCGCGAGACACGCTCCCGGAGGAGCTGCGGATCCGCGACGCCGGACGACACGGCTTGCCCTGCGCCGCGAAGCCGATCGACCTCGATCCGGATCGCGTCTCGCTGGTCGGCCGGCTCGGGAGCGAAAAGCGCTCGCAGGGCGTCGCGGTCGGGCTCGAAGGTGAGTCCGCTGAGAACTGCCTCTGCGGCGACCCGCGACGTCCCGACGTCATAGACCGCCCCGTCAGGGCTGCAACACATGGGGTTGCGGCACGTGTAGGACCACCAGCGCGTGCCGTCCGCCCGGAAGGCGTCCTCGATCGCGACTCCGCTCGCCACGAGGCCGCTGAGGACCCTCTGCACCACGGGGTCGGCACGCTGGTGCGAACGGCTGAACGCGGCGACGAGAACGCGGCTGACCGCGTGTTGCACCGTGATCGCGACCACCTGCTCGGCCCGCAGCTCGGCGACAGCGGTATCGGTCCCGTCCGGGTCGGCGGCCAGGTCGATACGAAGGAGTGGGCCGAACCTCTTGCGTGGGCCCTCGAGGGCGACGACGACCAGACTCTCGACGGGCTGGAACCCGAAGAGGTAGGGGATCATCGCGATCACGTCGGGCGGTCCCCCCAGTTTGCTGACGGGACGGCCGGGACCCTGGCGGCCCGTGCGGGCTTTCTTGAGTGCTCTGTTCGATCGGGACATGTGTCCACCCTGACCCGGCGGCGGGCTCCGCCGCGCGCCCCATTGGCCGACCTGTGGACCGAAGTCGTTCATCATGGAGGCTGTGCGGACGACCGCTTCGATCTTGCATCTCGACCTGGACGCGTTCTTCGCTTCCGTCGAGCAGCGAGACAAGCCGTCACTGCGCGGCAAACCCGTGATAGTCGGCGGGACCGGCCCTCGCGGCGTGGTCGCCACCGCGTCTTATGAGGCGAGGAAGTTCGGGGTCCGATCCGCCATGTCGACGGCCGAGGCACGCTCCCGCTGTCCCCACGGTGCCTTCCTCGGTGGGCGGTTCGATGCTTACCAGACCACCAGCAAGCAGGTCTTGGCGGTACTCCGCGACTTCTCCCCCCTGGTGGAGCCGTTGTCCCTCGACGAGGCGTACGTCGACCTGGCGGCAGGTCCTGACAGTGTCGACCTGAGCCATGACGGACTTGTGGATATCGCCCGCCGGATCAAGCTGGCTGTGCACGAGGCGACAGGAGGTCTGACGGCCTCCGTGGGCATCGGAACGTCCAAGCTCATCGCCAAGATCGCGAGCGAGCTCGAAAAACCCGACGGTACCGTCGTCATACCGGCGGGTTCGGAGCAGGACCTGCTGAGGTCCATGCACGTCACGGTCATCCCCGGAATCGGCCCCGCCACCGCTGCCCGGCTGCGGCAGGTGGGGGTCACCACGATCGAGCAGCTCGAGCAGCTCAGCGAGACCGAGTTGATGCGCGTGCTCGGCCACGCCCATGGCGGGGGGCTGTATGCCTTGGCCAGAGGCATCGACGACCGGATCGTCGTCGCCGAGCGGGAGACGAAGTCGGTGTCGGTCGAAGACACCTTCGAGCACGACATCGTCGATCCCGTGCTGCTGGCGGCGATCGTCGACCGGCATGCCCGCCTGGTCTCGGAGCGGCTGGCCAAGGCTCGGCTCAGCGGCCGCACGGTGACCCTCAAGGTGCGACACCACGACTTCTCCACACGGACCCGGTCCTCGACGCTGGCCGGGCCGACCGACCGGCCAGCGGTGCTCAGCAGGATCGCTAGGGAGCTGCTCGCCGAGCTCGACACCTCAGGGGGCATCCGGCTGCTCGGGGTGGGTGTCTCGTCCCTGACCGACTGGGTCCAGGACGACCTGTTCACCGAGCAGGACGACGCGGAGGACCAGCCGCTCGAGATGCCCACCGTCACCAAGACCGAGGGCGCCCGGCGAGGTAGCGGGTGGCGGCCAGGGATGGACGTCGTCCACGACGACCATGGCAGTGGCTGGGTGTGGGGCTCAGGACTGGGCCGGGTCACCGTGCGGTTCGAGACGGCCGAGACCGAACCCGGACCCGTCATCACCTTCCCCGCCGACGACCCTCGGCTGCACCGGCGCTAGGAGACTGCTGAACAAGGCTTGTTTCGGGGGGTTGTCAGCTGATGCTCGCTCGGCTGGGGACTTGTCACGTGTCGTGGCGTGGTTGTGACTGCCTCGTTCGGTGTGCGCGAGGTGGCCGATGGTCGACCGCGTAGGGCGTCCTGGGGCCTGGCAGGCCCTCGGATGCTGGCTTGTGGTGGCTGCTGTTGGACTCAGGCCAGGGCCCAGGCCCCGTGCTGTCGGATGAGGCCGAGGTTCAGCAGTCGGCGCAGGTTCAGGGCTGCGGTGCGGTTGTGGAGCCAGGCGTTGTTTTTGGTGACGCCGCGGTAGCGGACCTTGCGGTTCCCGCCGGCGACCAGCCAGGCGATCGAGCGCTCGACCATCGGCCGGTGTTGGCGGTAGGCGGCTTGCCAGGCAGGGTCTTTCGCGCGTTTGCGGTGGTCACGCAGCAGCCCATGGTGCTGGTGCAGGTTCAGCATCCGGCCGGACTTGGCGGTCGTGCACAGCGCCCGGAGCGGGCACTCTCGACAGCCTGCCCCGAAGGTCACTTTTCGGGTCTTGGTGATCGGGCGGGTCAAGCCGTTGGGGCAGGTCGCGGTCCCGGCTTGCTCATCGATGGTGAAGTCGTCCAGGGTGAACCCGCCCGGAACGGTCGCCTTGAGCGGTCCCGGCTTGACCAGGGGGACGTGCCCGGCTCCGATGATCGCCTCGAGTGCGTCACCGGTGCCGTAGGCGCTGTCACCCAGCACGTCGGCGACCTCGTCCTGGTCGAGCTCGGCCAGGGTGGTGTCGTGGTCGAGGAGCCGGATCCCGGTCGTGCCGTCCGCAGCCGCCACGCCTGATGCCTTGGTGAACTCACACCCGGTCGTGATCCCCGTCTCGGGCTCGACCGCGAGGTGAGCCTTGAACCCGTCCTGGCGGCGATGCACGGTCTTATGGGCGTGCCGCGCCTCGGGGTCCACGATGCTGATCACCCGGTCCGGGGCGACGCTGCGGGCGATCTGCCAGCGCCCGTCGGTGCCGTCGGACCCGGGCGCCGGCTCGACGTCTTGGCCCGCGATCAGCGCCAGCAACGCGACCGCCTCGGCCGCAGGCCCGTCGAGACTCCAGGTGCTGAGGACCTCGAGCAGCGCGAGAGCGTCGCGGACCAACGCATCGACCAAGACCGCGCGGGCTTCGCTGTCGTCCCAAGCGATCTGCGGCTTACCCGGATTGTCATAGTCGTGCGCACTGCACCTTTCGGTCACCACCTCAGCAGCACCGGGGACCTCGCGACGGACCTTGCGGATCACCGCGATCAGCTGCGTCACGGTGTCTTGGGTCGCGACCGCATCATCAAGGATGGTCGAGTCCAGTGCCCGCCGGTTCCTGCCATTGAGGACCCCGGTCTCCGCGACCACCGCCTTCACCGCGTCGAAGATCCGGTTCGGCGCTGCGCTCGCCGCGAGGCGCTTGCGCCAATACGTCAACGTCGACGGGTCGAACCCGCCATGCCCGATCGGCAGACCACACGCGACCTTCCACCGCAGATCAGTCCGTAACGCGGCCATCGCTTCACGGTCCGACAGCCCATGCAACGCCTGCAAGACCAAGATCGACGCGGCAATGTCGACCGGTACCGAGGGACGACCACGACCCGAAGGGAACAGGTCCGCGAACATCGCCCCCGCGAACAGCACCCGGCGATGCTCGGCCAACAACCAGAACACGCTGCCCTCATCGACCAAATGACCAGCAACCGACTCGGCATCCAACAACTCACGCTCATCAAGCGGACGACCCTGCATACCCAATCATCTCGAACCCAAGGAACTCAGACCCGAACGACGCGCATTGTTCAGCAGACTCCTAGAGCCTGATCCGGTGTCCCGACGTGACCGCGCCACGTCGGACGTCGACCGGACCGGCAGCGATGCCGCGCCGAGTCCAGAAGCGCTCGCGCGCTGCCACGTCACTGCACTTTTCACGTCGAGAACCCATGCGCGGTTCGGAGCCGGGCGACCAGCCATCCGACCCTGGCCCCCATGCCTCAGAGCCTTCGAGCATGGACCGTCGGACCTATCCCGTGGGAGGACGCGGTCTGTTCGGCCGGCTCCTCGCGCATCCGCTCGGCCACCGCGCGCTGGCTGGGATCGCCCGCGCCCAGGACATCAGCGACCGCCTCGAGATCCTTCCGAGGACGGTTCTGCGAGAGCTTCGACTTCGACTGGATGCGGTCGATCCTGACCTCGATGCCCACGATGGCGCGGACCTGTCCCGAGGTGAACGTCGCGGGCGCGTCATCGACCGACCATGGCGTCTGCTGCGCCGCCTCGTGCCGCTCAGTCAGCCGACGTACTAGATCCTCCGTCCAAGCTGCATCGTCGTGGGTGACCAGGCGCCCATGGACGTGCACGACCTCGTAGTTCCAGGTCGGCACCACTCGACCGTGCTCCCGCTTGGACGGGTACCAACCCGGGCTGACATAGGCATCGGCACCACGCACGATGACCAGACACGGCGACCCGTCTGCCTCCCACTGCCGGTTGTTGCGCGCGAGGTGGCCATGCAGCGACGTTCCCTCGGCATTGAGCAGGAGCGGCAGAGGCGTGGCGTCGAGACCTTCCGGTCCAACGGTGACGAGGTCGGCGAGCACGCCCGCATCGAGGAACGAGCGGAGCAGCTCGTCGGTAGCGGCAAAGTGTGCGGGTACGTACACGGCACCACTCTCCATCACCCGCCGCTCGGGCTTCAACCGGAATTGACCCTGCCTCGTGACACCCTCCATCGCGAGAGCGAGAATGAAGCCGTCGCCCGCATGGCCTGACGGCGTCGATGTTGCGTGGTTGACTGACGTGGGTGACGACCACCAACATGCTCCGCGCCGTCGCGCACCCGCTCAGGCTGCAGATCCTGTCGCTTCTGACGGGCACCCAGTTAAGCGCGGCGGAAGTCGCCCGGGAGCTGGACACCAGCCAGGCCAACGCGTCGTACCACCTGCGGGTGCTCGCGTCGGCCGGTCTGCTCGTGCCCGCGGGCGAGGAGCGGATCCGGGGCGGCACAGCGAAGCGCTACCGGCACCCGTGGGGCGGCGCTGACGGGCCGGAGTGGCCGGCTGCGTCCCTCCCGTCGGACCAGGTCGACCACCAGCTGTTGATCCAGGCCATCGCCCAGGAGATGGCACGCCGGAGCGCACTGCGGTCCCCCGGCAAGTTCCAGTTCACGGACGCCGAGCTGTGGGTGGCGCCGGACAGGTGGGAGCAGTGCACCGACCTCGTGGAACAGGCGTCCACCTTGCTGCACAGTGCCGCGAACCCGCCCCGAACCCCCGGCACCATTCGGGTGAACATGAGCGCCGCTCTTTTCCCCATGACACACCAGGGAGACCACGACGAGAGCTCTCCGCGTTCGGACCACTCGCCGATGAGCCCAGAAGACCTCGATGTCCGGCGTTCCGCGGCAGGTTCCGAGGGTGTTCGATCCCCCACCACCTGACAGGCGCGCCCCGCGACGGACGGCGTCCTAACGACCGACAATCGCGTCGTGCCCGACCGTCGGCCGCAGGTAGGCTCACCGGCGTGACGACGACCTCCCCACCCCCCGTGCCTCCCGTCGCGCCCAGGGTTGCGACCACACGCAGCTTCCATGGCGACACCTACATCGACCATTACGAGTGGCTCCGGGACAAGGCGAGCCCGGAGACGATCGCGTATCTCGAAGCGGAGAACGCCTACACCAAGGAGATGACCGCCGGGCTGGCCGATCTTCGCGCGGCGGTGTTCGATGAGATCAAGAGCCGCACCCAGGAGACCGATCTCTCGGTCCCCAGGCGGACCGGTGACTTCTGGTACTACGCCCGAACGCACGAGGGGCAGCAGTACCCCGTGCTGTGCCGACTCCCGGCCGCGTCGGACAACAGCTGGACGCCACCCGCACTCGAGCCCGGCTCGGCGGCGCAGGACGAGCAGACTCTGATCGACTGCAACGCGCTCGCCGAAGGCCAGCCGTTCTTCGCGCTCGGTGCCTTCACGGTCAGCCTCGACGGGAAACGCCTGGCCTACTCCACCGACACCGTCGGAGACGAGCGCTTCACCGTCCGCGTCCTCGAGATCGAGTCGGGCTCGCATCTGCCTGACGTGATCCCGAACACCCTGCACGACGTGACCTGGTCAGCCGACGGGGCGCACCTCTTCTACACAACGGTTGACGCCGCATGGCGACCCGACAAGGTCTGGCGCCACGTGGTGGGCAACGCAGATGCGCATGACGACGAGTGCGTCTTCCACGAGACCGACGACAGCTTCTGGGCCTCTGTCGAACGGACCACGTCGGACCGGTTCCTCGTCATCGCCTCCGGGTCACGGGTCACGTCGGAGAGCCGAGTCCTGGACGCGGCAGACCCCACCGCAGAGCCAAGCGTCGTCATCCCTCGCCGACCCGGGGTCGAGTACCACCTCGACCACGCTGTCATCGCGGGCCAGGACCGATGGCTCGTGCTGCACAACGAGGGTGCGCAGAACTTCACGCTCGGCATGGGCTCCCTCTCACTGCATTCGCTTGACGAGCTCAAGACCGTCATCGCTCATGACCCCGCCGTCCGCCTCACGGGGATGCACGTCTCCCGGGACACGCTGGCCGTCAACCTCCGCCAGGCCGGGCTCCCGCAGGTGCGGGTGTTCCCGGTCACCGACGCCGGTCTGGCCGCCGGCGAGAACATCGTGTTCGACGAGGAACTGTTCAGCGCTCACGCCGCGCCCTTCTCCGACTGGCACCAACCGCTGGTGCGGCTCACGTTCGAGTCCTGGGTCACGCCCCGCACCGTGCTGGACTACGACCCCCGCAGCCAGCAGCAGATCATCAGGAAGCGCCAGCCCGTCGTGGGCTATGACGCACGCCGCTTCGTCCAGAAACGCGAGTGGGTGCGGGCGAGAGACGGCGTTGAGGTGCCGATCTCGGTGCTCCACCACAAGGACGTGCGACCCCGTGACAACGCCCCACTCTGGCTCTATGGCTACGGCGCCTACGAGCTCAGCATGGACCCGAGGATGCGGGTGGAGGTGCTGTCCGCGCTCGAGCGCGGGATGGTCTTCGTCGTAGCCCACGTCAGGGGCGGCGGGGAGATGGGCCGGCACTGGTACGACGACGGCAAGCTGCTCCGCAAGAAGAACACGTTCAACGACTACGTCGACTGTGCGCGGCATCTCATCGACACCGGATGGACGTCCCCGGACCGCTTGGTCGCCCATGGCGGCAGCGCCGGTGGTCTCCTCATGGGAGCCATCGCCAACCAGGCTCCGGAGCTCTTCGCCGGGGTGGTTGCGAACGTGCCCTTCGTGGACGCGCTCACGTCGATCCTCGATCCCGACCTGCCGTTGACGGTGATCGAGTGGGACGAGTGGGGAGACCCCTTGCACGACCCCGACGCCTATGCCTACATGAAGTCCTACACGCCATACGAGAACGTCACCTCCGGGGACTACCCCGCCATCTACGCGCTCACGTCGATCAACGACACCAGGGTCCTCTACGTCGAGCCGGCGAAGTGGGTTGCCCAGCTCCGTGCGACAACCACGGGCAGCCGTCCGATCCTCTTCAAGTGCGAGATGTCGGCGGGCCACGGCGGGGCCAGCGGCCGCTACGAGGCCTGGCGGGAGACCGCGGACTACTCCGCCTGGGCGATCGACGTCACAGGCGCCTCCCATCAGGCTCTTCATGCCGTCGGCCCGGCTCCGGAGGACAGCCCCGCAGGCGTGTAAGAACCTGCTGAGAAGAGCAACTCGCCCAGGTCACCAGTCGTGTAGTAGGTATCCCACCGACGGTGGAGCGGCTCGAGAGACGGCGAAGATGCGGAATCTCTTGCCGACCGGACGCGTTATGACGCGTACCGGTCAAAGACTCGAGGAGAGGAGTCCCCTGTGGCCACTAGCCGTTCAGGAACGCTCGACGCGCGCGAACACTCGATCGAGGGTCGCGACAGCGTCGGTCTGTACCTCGACGAGATCGCCCGCACCCCGCTGCTCGACGCAGCCACCGAAGTTGAGCTCTCCAAGTCCATCGAAGCAGGCCTCTTCGCGGAGCACCTGCTGGCGACCGGCCGCGTCGGCCGCGCCAAGGGTGGTGCCCCGAAGCGGGCCACCCGCGAGGAGCTGGAGTGGATCGTCGCCGAGGGCGAGCGTGCCACCAGGCGGTTCATCCAGGCGAACCTCCGTCTTGTCGTCTCGATCGCCCGCAAGTACGGCCGGTCGGCCATGCCGATGCTGGACCTGGTCCAGGAGGGCAACACCGGGCTGATCCGCGCCGTCGAGAAGTTCGACTACGTCAAGGGTTTCAAGTTCTCGACCTACGCGACCTGGTGGGTCCGTCAGGCCATCACCCGCGGGATCGCCCAGCAGGCCCGCGTGGTCCGGCTCCCCGTCCACGTCGTGGAGGAGCTCAACCAGATCGGTTCGGCCCGGCGCAACCTCGAGCGTCAGCTCGGCCGCGAGCCGGAGCCTGCCGAGCTGGCCGCTGAGCTCGACATGACCGTCGAGCGGGTCCTAGACCTGATCGCCTGGGGCCGTGACCATGTGAGCCTCGACACACCCGTCGACGAGGATGGTGACACCTCGCTCGGTGATCTGGTGGCTCGCGAGACCATGCCGGGGCCCGACTCGGCCGTGCTCGACGTCGAGTCACGGCGTCGGCTTGACGACCTCGTCGAGCTGCTCGACCCGCGTTCGGCCGACGTGATCCGGTCGCGTTATGGCCTGGTCGACGGCCGACAGGAGAAGCTGGCCGACATCGGCGCCCGTCATGGGGTGTCCGCGGAACGCGTCCGCCAGCTCGAGCGGGAGGCACTCGCCGCGCTCCGCAAGCTTGCGGACCCCGATCTCGCCGCCTGAACCAGGCATCCGAACCACAACAGAGGCCCCTTGGCAGACGTGCCGAGGGGCCTCGTCCATGCCCGAGCTCTCACAGCGGGAGCCCCTTAACGTCGACGTTCACGGTGGCTGAGTCACGAGGACGAGACGAGCCGGTAGGCGTCGATGGCCGTCTCGGTGACCGTGCGGCCCACGGCGTCGACCCCGGAGACCCGCAGACTCACGGTGCGGGTGCGGCCGTTCGCCGCCGGGTTCAGGTAGGACACCGCGAACGATCGGTCGCCGAGCCGGGCCACCCGAGCGCGGCGCCAGCTCGTCCCAGCGTCGGTCGACAGGTCGAACGTCGCCCGGGTCACCGCGGCGTCCACGGGACCAAGGTTGCCGAAGGCGAGCCGCAACCGAGTCGGACCCGGTCGCATCGACCCGTCCAACGTCGTCGGCGGGAGGTACGACGGTATCAGCAGCGGGACCACCGCCTCTCCCCTGCGGGACCGGAATCTCCAGGTATCCGAGACCTTGGTGGAGAGCCGCCATGAGGACGCTCGAGGATGGGACACCGCCGCCAGGGTGTAGCGGCGGGATCCGCTGGGCAACGTCAGGTGCGGATCGATGAGGTCGTGTCCGGACGCCACCTCATGCCGTCCGTCGCGAAGGGACCAGGCGCTCATGTCATCGTCCGACAACTGCCCCTGCATCGCCGTACCGGCACCGCTGAACAGCGGCAGCGTTCCACGGAGGGTGTCCCCGTCACGACACAGCAGGCAGCCGTGGCCGGTGCGCGCCGCGTCGTAGCCCTGTTCCATACCCGGTCCGACCGGGCCGTGGGCGAAGTTGACCGGCCGGGCGGGACCCGCCGCATATCGACCGGCCTTCGACAGGGTCGCCGACCTCTCGCCCGCGATGGCCTCGAAGTCCTGCTGCCAGGTCAACCTCATCGAGGCTTGCAGCCAGATCGTCCGCCTGCCTGGCACTCGGACGGGGTATCCGGGCACGATGGCGCCGTACTCGAACGGTGCAAGGGCGAATGCATCGGCCAGGCCTTGCCCCGAAGGGCCGTTGGCGTAAAACCGCTGCGGAACCACCGCGAAGTCCCTTGCGGAGTGGGTGAATGCCATCCGATCGGGGATCCCCCTCCCGGTGTCCTTCGTGTAGGCGAGCGAATGATCGAGGTCGGCCTGGTCTGAGGCCGCCGCCGCGCTGACGACGGACCGGATGGCGCCGTGCTCGACTTTCGGAGAGGTCGGCTGGACCCGGACGCCGAAGCGCGACGCCATCAGCAGGAACGTGAACGCACCGGTATCCTCGGCATTGCGGACCACAGCGAACTCGGCGTCGACCGCATGGTGGCCGGGCACAGTCTCGATGGGTCGCATCGTGGCGTCGGCGAACGTCAGAGAGATCGTGGTGTCATCGACGACCGGAAACTCCGGGTCGTCGACGACGCTCGTGCCGCTGGACGTGAACACGGCATAGTGGCCCTCGGGCACCGACACTGTGGCCACCCCGTCCACCACATTGACAGGGTCGGTGAAGCGTCCGGCGTCATCCACGTTCTCGACCCAGGCGAGCTCCGAACGCACGGGGTCGCCGTGTCGGTTGGTCAGGTGGATCGTCAGCGTGCGCATCCGGTACGTCGGATCCGCCAGAAGAGCCATGCTTCCGCGCAGCCGCACCTTCCGCAGGCCGGCCCACCGCGACATTGCGTCCCGGCCCGCCAGCGTCCGCTCGTCGTAGCGCCCCGCCACCACAGTCGGGCCCGAGGCCAGGCGTCGAGCCGAGCCCGCATCGAGAGTGAGCCCTTCAACGGCATGGGGCTTTATCCCAGGGTCGAAGGTCACGGAGACCGGGATGCTGCCGCCCGCGAACCGGGAGAGGGCTGTCACGTCGAACAACGAGGCGTCCAGCCTCTCGCGCTCGGGCAACGGGAGCCGGGGCACGACGTACCAGCCGCTCGGCGTCTGGACCGCCGTGACGTGACTGTCGGCGTGCGGTGAGCCCGGCTGGATCGCTGTCGTCGACCGCCCGCCGCCCAGTCCGGTGACTCGCACCCGGTCGCCGGTGACGAGCGTGACTACCCCGCTGGCGGCGCCGGTCGAGCTACGACTCGGCTCCTGGCGGACCGTCGCCGACGGGTCGTGCCTCACGTACGACGGAGCACCGGACGGTCCGGCGGCTGCGGAGTGCGCCGCGAGGGTGAGGGGTGCGACGAGCACGAAGACCGCGCTCGCGGTCGACAGCAGGTCTCGAAGGGTGGGTGCTGGCACGTCGATGGGCTCCTGGAGTGAAGAGGGACGAAGAAAGGGAAATGGAGGGGACCGAGGGAGACGGAAGGGACAGGCCCCGGCTCCGGCTCAGCAGCCGGGGTCGGTCGAGAGGCAGATGTCCTTCCCCCACTGCAGGGTGACGCTGTGGAGGGGCTTCGCGGTGTAGTGCACCGTGACCACCACCGGGGCCAGACCCGAGCTGTCGACGGCTCCGTCGCGCAGAATGCCGGTGCTGGGGAGGTAGGTCATCGACCAGAGCCCGTTCACCCCCACCCGGGCGGACACCGTCGTGCCGTCGGGAAACGTGTAGGAGATCGCCCGTACGCCGTCGAAGTCACGGCCCGCCGCGACGAACCGCGGGTGCGGACCGGCAGTCTCCAGGATCGCCAAAGTCGAGGCGTCAGGGTGGTATGGCTCGAACCTTCGATGCGCTTGGAACAGCACCGGCGGGCCCCCTTCGCGGGCGGACGGGTCGTCGCAGACCACCCAGGCCTGCTTCGTCTCGTGCAGCGCGAGTCTCCCGCCTGCATAGCGACGATCCGCCGTCACCGACTCGGCGGCGCCCAGGTCGGGCAGGTGGAGCCCGGCAATCTGGCCTCGACATGACGCCCCGGGCGGGTGTGACGGCCGTCCAGCGGCTGTCAGCGGTGTCGGCGTGCCGCCGGACTCGTGATGTCGACTGGTCACCAGCCCTCCCCCTGCCACGATCACCACGACGGCAGCGGCCGTCAGGGCAGGCGCGACCCATCGGTGGGCCACCCTGACCTTCGGAGCGTCTGCGGCGGCGAGGATGCTCTGAAGCATGGCCTGCCGTCGTGCAGCCGGCAGCCGCTGCTCCGGCGGTGGTGTGATGTCGTCAGGCTCGGACATGGCAGCTCTCCTTTCGCGATCAGAAGGGGGTCGGTCGGCGGACCGTCAACCGGATGGGTCGTCGACGGCGAGCGAGAGTCGTTGCCGGGCTCGCGAAAGCCGCGAGCGGACCGTGCCCAACGGGACTCCCAGCGCGGCCGAGGCGCCCTCGTAGCTGAGGCCGGCCCAAACGACGAGCTCGAGCACGTCGCGTTCCCGCGATGGCAGCTCTGCGATCGCGGCCAGCACCGTGGTCATCCGCCGCTGGCTGTCCACCCGCCGTACGACATCGTCCGCGACGTCGTGCGGGTCGGCCTCCCACGTCTCATGCAGGACGCGGAGCAGAGCCCGGAAGCCACGCCGTGCTGACCGCTCCTTGGCCCGGCAAACGTTGCGGGCGATGCCATAGAGCCAGGGAAGCGCCGAGCCGTCGTACGCCGCCGCCTTCGCGCGAGCGCGCCACAGCTCGAGGAAGACCGTCGAGGTCAGGTCCTCCGCGTTCGCCCACGAGGCGGTTCGACGGAAGCAGAACGTGTAGACGGCATCGGCATGCCGGTCGAACAAGGCGGCATAGGCAGCCATGCTGCCGCGTCCGAGCTCGTCGACCAGGACGACGTCGGATTTGCGTCGAAGGCCTCCGCCGGCATCCGCACTCCCTGCTGCAACCTCACATGTGTCTATGTCCGCACGGGACCCGCGGTTCCCGGTTGGGGCCGACTTTCTCCGGAGCGTCTCACAGTCCCAGGTCGCGCCACAGCCGGTCGACGCTGGCGCGAAGGTCGTCGAGCGAGCCGTCATTGGTGATCACGTGGTCGGCGTGAGCCCGCCGCCGCTCGGGCGCGACCTGAGCCGCGATCCTGGCTGCGGCCTCCTCCGGTGACATCCCGCGCGCGTCCTGAAGCCGCTGACGCTGCGTCGCCTCGGCGGCCTCGACGACCACGACGATGTCGAACTGGTCCGCCTGACCAGACTCGACGAGCAGCGGAATGTCGTGGACGACCACCGAGCCCGCGGGGGCGGCTGCCTCGATCTCTGCGGCGCGCTGCCGGACGAGCGGATGGACGATCGCCTCGAGTCGACGACGCGCGCTGTCGTCGGAGAAGACGACTCTGGCCACCGCCGCTCGGTCGAGCTCCCCCGAGTCGGTGAGGACTGCCGGGCCGAACTCGTCGACGACCGCCGCGAGCCCTGGAGTGCCGGGACGTACGACGTCGCGTGCCAGCGCGTCCGCGTCGATCACGACGGCGCCCAGCTCCACCAGACGTGAGCTGACCGCCGACTTGCCCGAGGCGATCCCTCCGGTGAGCCCGATGCGGGTGACTCGAGCGGTCAAGACGTGGTGAGCTTCATCTTCGGCTCCCGGCCCACCATCGCCGTGCCGTCGCGGACACACGCCACGCTCGGAGCCGCCTGCTGCTCCGTCACGACCTGACGAAGGCAGTTTCGCTCGGCGGCGGTGCCCCAGTAGTTCGGGTGCGCCGACTCCTGGGTCTGCCACGGGATGCCTTTGACGTAGATCTGGTTGACCCACTCGAGCTGGTTCGCGGCGCCGGGTGACTTCCATGAGCCGAGCGACGTCTCCTGCATCTGGGCCGAGCCCTTCTCACACAGCCGGTGGCCCAGGAACGCCTTGCTCAGATCGAGGAACGTGATGTTGTCAAGACCACTCGCGTCGGCCGCCTGCTGCACGGTGCGGTTGATCGTCGGAAGCACCGTCGTGTTCGCCCAGGTGGCGTCCTTGTCATACAACGGGCAGCCGCCGAGGTCGAACCTGCCGGCCACGGTCTGGGGATAGCGGAAGCCACCACCCGACGGCACCGGCGACGGATAGTTCTGCACGATGATCCGGTAGTCAGAGGGCTGCTTCCCCGCGTGCTTCATCGCGGTCGTGATGTTCGTGATCGCACCGCCGATGCGCTGCTTCACGTCAGCGGCGTAGCTCTTCGTGAAGTAGGCGGCGAGCGTGGGGTCCTGGCTGCAGTAGGTGTGCGGGCCGACCGACGTCGTGAAGAAGTCCTCGACGCACCTGGTCACGATCGTCGAGAAGTTGAAGTCGTTGCCCCCGATGGAGAGCACCACGGTCGTCACGTCGTGGCTGTCGGCGAAGCGCTGGAGCGCCAGCGCCTGGCCGACGTTCCCGCCCTTGTCGTAGAAGTCGATGCCGGGTTTGAAGGCCGAGCCCTCGGTCTTGGTGGCCGTCTCGGCACCGGAGCAGGCGAGATTCTCGCCGCGGAGGTCACCGGTGTCCACGGCGTCCTCCGGCAGGTCGGCCTGGTGGCAGCCGGGGATGGTCTCGAGGCCGTTGGCCCGGGCGTACGCGAAGGGTCCCAGGGCGTCGACCTTCTCGAAGTTGCCATTGGTGTTGCCCGCCCAGCGGTCGCCCTCTCCCGCGATGTAGCTGTCACCGAGACTCACCACCCAGTGGGTGGGAGGAGCCGAGCTGGGCGGCGAGGTCGACACGCTGTCACTCGAGGCTCCGCTGCACGCAGTGGCGGCGAGGAACCCGACGAGCGAGACGGCGGCGAGGAGAGTACGACGAGATGGCACCCGCCAACGGTACGCGATCGAACCTGCGACGACCCCCCGACCGGCAGCCGGGGGGTCGTCGAGACGGTGCTGGTCGGTGCTACTGACCGCCGGTGAGCTTCTCGCGAAGCGCCTGCAGTGCCTCGTCCGACGCGAGCGAGCCCGCCGCGGGGGTCGGCACGCTGGACGGCGCAGCCGCCGGGCTGTCGTCCTCGGAGGAGTACGTCGACGCCTCTCCGGCCTCGACATCGGCCTTCTGCGCCTCCTGGATCTGCTTCTTGTGCGCCTCCCAGCGGGCGTGCGCCTCGGCGTACTGCTTCTCCCAGGCGGCCTTCTGCTCGTCGTAGCCCTCGAGCCACTCGCCCGTCTCGGCGTCGAAGCCCTCCGGGTAGAGGTAGTTGCCCTGCTCGTCGTAGGACGCCGCCATGCCGTAGAGCGTCGGGTCGAAGTCGTCGGAGGTGTGGTCGACGCCCTCGTTGGCCTGCTTCAGCGACAGCGAGATCCGCCGGCGCTCGAGGTCGATGTCGATGATCTTGACCATCACGTCGTCATTGACCTGGACGACCTGCTCGGGGATCTCCACGTGACGCTCCGCGAGCTCGGAGATGTGCACCAGGCCCTCGATGCCCTCGTCGACCCGCACGAACGCGCCGAACGGCACCAGCTTGGTGACCTTGCCCGGGACGATCTGGCCCATCTGGTGGGTGCGGGCGAACTGCTGCCAGGGGTCTTCCTGGGTCGCCTTCAGCGACAAGGAGACGCGCTCGCGGTCCATGTCGACGTCGAGGACCTCGACGGTGACCTCCTGGCCGACCTCGACGACCTCGCTCGGGTGGTCGATGTGCTTCCACGAGAGCTCCGAGACGTGGACCAGACCGTCGACCCCACCGAGGTCGACGAACGCACCGAAGTTGACGATGGAGGAGACGACACCCGGACGGATCTGGCCAGGCTGCAGCTGCGTGAGGAAGTTCTGCCGGACCTCGGACTGGGTCTGCTCGAGCCACGCGCGCCGCGACAGAACCACGTTGTTGCGGTTCTTGTCGAGCTCGATGATCTTGGCTTCGAGCTCCTTGCCGACGTAGGGCTGCAGATCGCGGACCCGGCGCATCTCGACGAGCGAGGCGGGCAGGAACCCACGCAGGCCGATGTCGATGATGAGACCACCCTTGACGACCTCGATGACCGAGCCGGTGACGATGCCGTCCTCTTCCTTGATCTTCTCGATCGTGCCCCACGCGCGCTCGTACTGCGCGCGCTTCTTGGACAGGATGAGCCGGCCTTCCTTGTCCTCCTTCTGGAGGACCAGCGCCTCGACCTTGTCACCCACCGACACCACGTCGCTGGGGTCGACATCGTGCTTGATAGACAGCTCACGAGAGGGGATGACACCCTCGGTCTTGTAGCCGATGTCGAGCAGGACCTCGTCCCGGTCGACCTTCACGATGGTGCCGTCCACGATGTCGCCATCGTCGAAGTACTTGATTGTCGCGTCGATGGCGGCGAGGAAGTCTTCAGCCGAACCGATGTCGTTGACCGCTACCTGCGGTGCCTCCTGTGCGGCTGGAGGGGCCTCGATGCTGCTCGTCATAGGGATGTGGAACTCCGTTGGATGAATGTGGTTGTGCGTGCACGCCAAAGGCCCTTGGATCGCGTCCCACCGAGTGACCCGGGCCGAACTGGTGGCCGGTCGATAGAGTTACGAGCACGTGCCTGCTCTGTCTGAGGTCGTGCAGGCCCATAGCGCAAGCCTTAGAATACGGCGTTCGTGCAGGCCGGAGCAACCTCGCCCCCGCGGGATCGCTCGCCGACCCGACCGCGCACGAGGGACGGCGGCTCCGTCCTTGGGCTCGGTGGCACACTGGCCCCAGGAGGCGGGCGATGGCTGACGGCGTACACCCGGAGGTGGCAGGGGGCTCCGAGCGCGAACGGCCGCCTGCTGGTGCGCCCGAGGAAGCGCAGGTCAGTGACCGATATCGGCACCTTCCCGAGCCGGTGCACCTCGAGGACACGATCGCCACCAAGGATCCCGATCCGGCCCCCGACCCCAACGGCGGTCGTGACCCCGACCGCGACTTCATGCTGCGCTACGGCGCCGGCCTCTAGCGCGCGCGTCGATCAGCCCGTCCCGGCCGGTGCCGGCTGCATCCGCGGGGAATCCCATGGCCAGGCATCCAGGTCACCGGCCCTGGCCTGCGCCACCAGCAGGTCGTTGGCCAGCTCCTGTACCGGGCCGGGCGTGGGTCGGCCGGCAAGCTCCAGCAAGGCCCACAGGTCCATCGCCCGCCCGAGCCGCAGCCGTTCCCGGGCGTCGCCTCCGATGCCCGACCTCAAGGCGGCGAGCAGCGGCTCGACGAAGCGGGGATCGCGCTCGAACCTGCACAGGTTTCCCAGGTCGGTGTGCACCGAGCCGGCGTGCGCGAACTCCCAGTCGAGAACGGCCACCACCTGCGAGGTCGGCGGGTCGACGAGGATGTTCTTCGGGTTGAGGTCGCTGTGGGTCAGCACGGCTCGTGCCGGCCGCCGGGATGCCTCGTCCTCGAGCCTGGTCTGAGCCATGTCGAGAAGCCGCAGCAGAGCCTGCCAGTCGGCCTCCGGCCAGGTGGCCAGTCGTCCCGCCGCACGAAGCCGCTCGGCCCACTCCTCCAGGTCGCCCGGGAGCGGCCCGGAGGCCAGGGTGAGGTCGGCGTCCGCGAAGGCGGCGAACCGCAGGAACGGGATCCCGGCGAGAGTGTCGAGCAGGTTCGCGAGACTGCCGCCCAGGACCCCGAGGTCGAGACGCTCGTCACTCGCGACACCGCCCGCGGCCAGGGCGACATCGAGCCGGGTGCCCTCGACGTACTCGGTGACCAGCACGGCCGGGGTCGAGGCCGTGGGCAGCCGAAGCTCCAGGACGGCCGGCACGGGGACGAGCCCACGGACGAGGCGGAGCAGGGACGCGTCGACGGCCGCCCGTGCCGGCTCCCGGGTGTAGATGCGGACGACGACGCGGTCACTGCCCTCCCCAGCGACGAACGTCTCCCCGCTGTAGCCGCCGGCGAGCGGGCGAAGCGCCGGGCCGTGCCAGTCCGTCGGGATCTCGTGGGCTCCGGGTTCGCTGGGCGTCATGCCTCCATCCTCGGGGAGTACGTGTCGGCGTGGTCAGTGGGGATGTTTCGGTGGCGCGGACTCCTCGGCAGCCGCCCCCGCGATGAGATGGTCAGGGGCCTCGGCAGCGACGGCGTCGGCGTCGATGTCGTCCACATGGACCGTCGAGGCTGCGGTGTGCCGCAGCGTCACCAGCACGACGACACCGCCGACCACATAGCCACCGCCCTGCAGGGCGATGATCGGGACGATGCCGACAGTCTCGCCCAGCCAGCTTGCGATGCCGATACCGACCAGAACGGACCCACCCTGCACGGCGGTCAGGGCACCGAAGGCCCTGCCACGGAAGGCGTCCGAGGTCATCGTCTGGAACGTCGTCATCGCGCCCGCGACGGTGAAGGCGCCGGGCACCCCCACCATCGCCATGAGAACGACCGCAGGCACCACGCCCGACAGCACCAGCGGGTAGAGGAAGAGCGCCAGGTCGAGGAACCCGAACGCCAGCGCGCCGTAGCCGAACAGCGCGTAGGCGCTCCACCGATGCCCGGCCGACGTGACCGCGAGTCCTCCGATGATCCCGCCGACGGCCTGGATGCCGACGATCAAGCCGTACTCGGAGCCGGTGCCGTGCAACACGTCATGGACGAACGGCGCGAAGAGGGTGCCCATGATGCCCTCACCCATCGCCGTGATGGCCTCGAACAGCAGGATGACGCGCAGCGCCTTGCTGGCGAGACAGGTCGCGAGCCCCGCCCGCCATTCCTGCAGCATCCGGGTCAGCGATCCGACGTGGTCGGGCTCGTGAGCGGGGGCGGCTGCGCCGGCGGCGTCGTCGCGTCGAAAGCCGATCATCGCCAGCAGCGCCGCAGCCACGGCGAACGAGGCGCCGTCGAAGATCGCCAGGCCGGCAATCCCGGCGAGGGCTGCGATGACTCCACCCACTCCTGAGCCGACGAGTCGCGCGAGGTCGCGCATCTGCGAGTTGACCCCGTTGGCGCCGAGCAGCTCGCCCTCTGGCACCAGATGCGGGACGAGTGCCTGCTCGGCGGGTGTGAAGAACTGCTCGACGCAGCCCTGGAACGCGCCGACGACGTAGACGACCCAGATGGTGCTGGAGTCGTGAACCGCGAGGAGGGGAACGATGCCGACGACCTGCAGGACGTTGGCGACGATCATCGTCGTACGCCGGTCCCAGCGGTCGACCATCACGCCGGCGAAGGAGCCCAGCAGGATGGACGGCAGGAACGTCGAGAGCAGCATGCCGCCGGACGCGAGCGTCGACCCCGTCAGCTGGTAGACGAGGAACGTCAGGCCGACGTGGAGCACCCAGTCGCCGGTCATGGAGACCAGTCCGGCGCTGACGAGCAGGCGATAGTCCCGGTTGGCCGCGAGCAGCCGGTAGAGCGCCCTCACGTCAGGAGCCGGTGGCGGTCGGGGTCAGCGGCACCATGAGGAGCGTCAGCTCCACCGGGACCGTGTTGCCCGCCCGGCGCTGCTCGTCGCGGCCGCGCTCGATGAACGGCCGGCAGAGCTCGCTGAAGGCTCTGCCCAGCTCCTCTGCCTCCGCGCTGGTGACGTAGAGCAGGCTGGTGTCGAGGCCTGCCACGTCGTGCCAGTCCCACTGGTCGGGGCGACGTCGGCGACGCTGCCACTCGAGCAGGTTCGACATCGCCTGCTCGGCGAGGGTCTGCTCGAGCAGGTCGGCCGCGACCGCCCCCTCCGTCGTGGTGTCGGCCCCGAGCCAGGTCGTCGACGTCGACAATGCCTGCCACGGGCGCTCCCGATGGTCGCGGCCGGTGATCTGCTCGGCGAAGCCGTACTTGGCGAGCTGGTGGAGATGGTGGCTCGCAAGGGCCTGACTGATGCCGAGCTCGCGGGCGGCGTAGGCCGCGGAGCAGCTGCCCTCCCGGATGAGCAGCCGGTGCAGGCTCAGCCGGAGCGGATGCGCGAACGCCCGCAGCACGCTCGGGTCGTCGAGGACCCGCCTCGCGGGCACTGCCTCGGAGCCGGCCGGCACCCCGGAGCTGACGCCGCCGGAGTCGATCGGCTCGTCGTCGTTGGCAGGGTCGTCGGCGCTTTCCCAAGACATGCTTGACATCGTCGCGGCCGGATGACGGTCATGTCAAGCATGTGCTTGGAATCGTGACCAAGGCTCCAACAGCCGCCGTCGTGGCCGGCAAGGCGGATCGCGTTCGAGAACGCCGACGAGGCGTGAACGCCACCGCCCAATGAGGTGAGGTCACAGCCGGCCGGCCGGCCGAGACGAAGGAGCCGTCACTGTCGAGGAGTCGCACCCGACAAGCCTTCGAAGCGGGTGCGACCGACGGCTGCATTGCCGATGTCGCATCTCACCTCGGCCGGTGAACATATCCACGCAATTGCGTGGATATTGTGGCCAGAGCGCCGATCCAACCGCTCTATCAACGCAATTGCGTGGATACGTCACCTGAGCGTAGGTGAGGCGTCACGTCACCGCAGCCGTTCGAAAAGCCGCCGCGTCACCGCGCTTTTCGTGCCCACCAACGTGAGCCGCCGACGAGAGTGACCATCCAGCCTGATACGCCGAAACTCGCCGATCGTGCGACAAGAGTCTCGGATCGTGGTGCCGAAAGTCTCGGATCGTCGTACCGAAAGTCTCGGATCGTGGTACCGAAAGTCTCGGATCGTCGTACCGAAAGTCTCGGATCGTCGTACCGAAAGTCTCGGATCGTGGTGCCGAAAGTCTCGGATCGTGGGGGGCAGCAGGTCAGTCGCCGGTGTTGACGACGCCGAGCGGCTCGATCAGCATCCCGTGCACCTCGCCGTGGGCCTCGGGGCAGTGCTCGACGCCGCGCGGGATGACGTAGATCTGGCCGGGTCCGAGCCTGACGTCGCCGTCGCGGAGGTGGATCGTGAGGTCACCGTCGATGACCAGGAAGAACTCGTCGGTGTCGGCGTGGCTGTGCCACTCGAACCCGCCCTCGCCCTTGAACAGCTTGATCTCATAGTCGTTCAGGCGGGCGATGACGTGGGGTGACCAGTGCTCGGAGAACCGCGACAGCTCCCCTTTCAGATCTACTGCTTGTGTCGTCATCCGGCTAGTTTCGCACCGGGCTCAAGGCCGAGGCCAGGTCTTTGACGCCGGCGAGTGGCGGCCGCTGCCGATCGCTCAGAGGCCGGCAGGACGCTGGTACCTGCCCCGCCGATGCACGAGGGGCTCCGCCTCGCCGTGGATCTCGACGTGCTCGATCACGCCGTCGGCCAGCATCGACCAGCCGACCGGGGTCATCTCCCCTTCGATGAGTCGCAGACCGGCCCACCCGCTGACACCGACCAGCAACGGACCCCACTCGGAGTCCACCCACTCTCCGCGGCGGAAGGCGCCCCCCGGCGCCGGTGCCACGCCAGCGAACGCGTCGGCGAGGTCGCGATGCTCCCAGCTCAGCAGATGCATCACGGCGGTCCTCGTGGTGGCCAGCGTCTCGGCGAACGCCGAGTCCGGGTCAAGCAGCGCGAGCGCGTGACCGGGGTCCCCGGTGGCGATCATCCGCGACGACACGGTGAGCCCCGCCCGTGTCTCCGGCATCGCCCCGGTCGTCCAGAGCGTGACGGTTCCGCCGAGGCGACCGCGCAGTCGGCGTACCGGGTCGCGGTCCGAGAGCGCCGCCTGGAAGGGATGCTCGGGATGAATCGTCACGGGACCAGCGTAGGTCGGGCCTGCCGTCGCAGCGCTCGCCGGTCCGAGCCGCTCAGCGGGTGAGACGCGGCAACACCTCGGAGCCGAAGACCTCGAGCCACTCCACCTGGTTGCGTCCGACGTTGTGCAGGTAGATGTTCGTGAACCCGAGGTCGATGAAGCGCTGGATCTCGGCCCGGTGCCGGTCCGGGTCCGCCGAGATGACCATGCGCCCCTCGAAGTCCTCCGGTCTCACCAGGGCGGCCATCTGCGCGAAGTCGTGGGGCGACCGGACGTCCTGCTTCGCGAACTTCATCCCGCCGTT
Source organism: uncultured Actinomycetota bacterium (assembly GCA_963820035.1). GTDB lineage: Bacteria > Actinomycetota > Actinomycetes > Propionibacteriales > Nocardioidaceae > JAWWPG01. The sequence continues at coordinate 589,887 of CAWFYK010000004.1, forward strand.
CGGCCACTGGGTCATCGCGTTGTCCAACGCCTCCTCGTCAGTGGGCGCCCAGGACAGGTGAAGCTGGAGGAGCTTGGGCATCGCGTCCGGGTCCTTGCCGGCCGACCGGGCTCCTTCGGCGAACTTCGCGAGCACCGATGACACCTTCTCGTCGGTGGCGCCGGGCGTGATGATGCCGTCGCAGCGCGCCCCCGTCTTCTTGGCGGTGATCGGACCGGCGGTCGCGATGTAGATCGGGGGCGGCGGGTCCGTGAGCGTCCACAACCGGGTCGAGTGGAGCCTGAAGTAGTCGCCCGAGTGCTTCACGTCCTTGCCGCTGAAGAGCTTCTGGATGACCTCGACCGCCTCGAACATCATCGCGATCCGCTGCGGCGCCTCCGGCCAGTAACCGCCGAAGACCTGCTCGTTGAGCGCCTCGCCGGACCCCAGCCCGAGCCAGCTCCGGCTCGGGTAGAGGGACTCCAGCGTCGCTGCCGCCTGCGCCACGATCGCCGGGTGATGGCGGAACGTCGGGCAGGTGACGCCGGGCCCGAGGTCACCGGCGGTTCGCTGGCCGAGGGCCGAGAGAATGTTCCAGACATACGACGCCTGGCCCTGCGCGGGAACCCAGGGCTGGAAGTGGTCGGCGGCCATGGTGCCGCTGAACCCGTGACGCTCGGATGCCTCGCCGATCTCGAGGATCTCCTGAGGGGCGAACTGCTCGAGCGCGGCCGCATATCCGATCGTTGCCTGTGCCATGCGGCAATCCTGCCCCACGGCGGGCGATGTGGCTCAGCGGTGGGTACGACGTCGGCCGGTCCATCGATGTGCGAGGTAGCCTCGGGGTGCCATGAGCGACGTACCGACCCTGCAGCGCTTCGTCGAGCAGCACCCGCGGATCTTCGTGCTGACCGGCGCCGGCTGTAGCACCGAGTCGGGCATCCCTGACTACCGCGACGGCGACGGGGAGTGGAAGCGAAGCAAGCCGGTGGAGTTCCGGGCGTTCATGCGCGACCCGGCGACGCGCTCGCGCTACTGGGCCCGAAGCCTGGTCGGCTGGCGCAGCTTCGGGACCGCGCAGCCCAACCTGGCACACCGGTCGCTGGCCGCCTTCGAGAAGGCCGGCCGGGTCGGCCTGCTCGTCACCCAGAACGTCGACGGGCTCCATCAGGCCGCGGGCTCCCGTCGGGTGATCGACCTGCACGGCCGGCTCGACCGGGTGGTGTGCATGTCGTGCCGGCTTGGCTGGCGCCGTACCGCATGGCAGGCACACCTCGAGGAGCGCAATGCCACCTGGGCGGGCCTCGACGCGCCCATCGCGCCGGACGGCGACGCCGACCTCGACGGCGTGGACTTCACGACGTTCGACGTGCCGAGCTGTCCGCGCTGCGCCGGCGTGGTCAAGCCGGACGTGGTCTTCTTCGGCGAGAACGTGCCACCCTGGCGACACGCCCAGGCCAACGCATCGCTGTCGACGTCGGACGCCATGCTCGTGGTCGGATCATCCCTGATGGTGTTCTCCGGCTACCGATACGTCGTGGCCGCGCATCGGCTGGCAAAGCCGGTGGCAGCAGTCAACATCGGGCGCACTCGCGCCGACCACCTGTTCTCGCTCAAGGTGGAGCGACCCGTCGGGGAGACTCTCGACGCGCTCACGAGAGCGATCCCGGCCGCCGCAGACTGCTAAAGTCCAGCGCACACGGCGACCGGGCGTCGCCTCCGGGGTTCTCGCCCCTGCACCGCACTGCCGACAAGGACCGCCATGGACCGCAGGACTCTCGATCGGGCCGTTCCCTTCACCTACGCCGTGCTGCTGCTCGCGTCGGCGTTGTTCTTCAGCGCCGCGCTGGCACCGATCGCGATCTTCGGGGCACTCGCGATCGCCGCCTACTACTCGTTCCTCCGCAGCAAGATGCCCGCGGTGGAGGCGAGCGGCCGAGAGCGTGACCGGGACCGCAACCGGAACCGGGACCGACCCCCCCACGAGTGAGCACAGACGAGTGAGCGCAGACGAGCACTCGAGGCTGACGCCGGCGGAGGTGATCCGGGCCAACCGTGCCGACTGGGACCACGAAGCCGACGACTACCAGCGGGAGCACGGTGAGTTCCTCCGCGACGTCGGGTTCATCTGGTGCCCGGAGGGAGTCGACGAGGCCGACGTCCACCTGATCGGCGCGGTGGCGGGCGCCTGCGTCCTCGAGGTCGGCTGCGGCGCCGGCCAGTGCGCCCGATGGCTCCGGACCCAGGGCGCCACGGTTGTCGGGGTTGACCTGTCGTTCCGCCAGCTCCAGCACAGCCGGCGCCTCGACGACGATACCGGGATCGCGGTGCCCGCCGCCTGCGCGACCGCCACGGCCCTGCCCATCGCCAGCGCGTCGGTCGACATCGCCTGCTCCGCCTTCGGGGCCTTTCCGTTCATCATCGACATCGACGTGGCCCTGGCCGAGGTCGCCCGGGTACTGCGGCCGGGCGGCCGGCTGGTCTTCTCCGTCGTGCATCCGGCGCGGTGGATGTTTCCCGACGACCCCACCGAGAGCGGGCTCGGCGTGACCAGGTCGTATTTCGATCGGACCCCCTACGTCGAGACGGACGACGCCGGGCGGCCGTCGTACGTCGAGGCGCACCACACACTGCAGGACTGGACCCGAGCCCTCGCTGCGGCGGGGCTGGCCATCACGGACCTCGTCGAGCCTGACTGGCCCGAGGGCCTCGATCGTGTCTGGGGTGCGTGGGGACCGGTGCGAGGGCGCTACGTGCCGGGCACCCTGATCATCTCGGCGACCCGGGCATCCGGAACAGGGCGACCGTGAGGAAGTCCTGGGTGAACACCGGCTCGGGCAGCGCCTCCTGGCGGGGCATCGGTCTGGCGTCGACCGGCTCCAGCCAGGAGAACATCTCGCGGAGCTCGTTCGGCGTGTAGCCGATCCCGCCGTCGAGCCGACCTCGGCGAAGCAGGTCGCCGTCATCGGCCGTCGACCCCATCCGACCGGCCTCGAACGTGCAGATGCCGAAGAGCCCACCGGGCGCGAGGGCCCTCCGGAGTGCCTCCAGATAGGAGATCCGGCGGTGCGGGGCGAGGTGGTGGAAGCACCCGGAGTCGTAGACGAGGTCGAACGTGCCCTTGGACAGAGGCACCCGTACGAAGTCTCGGAGCAGATAGCTGGCGCCTGCCGGCTGGGACCGCCGGGCTGCGCGCTCGAGCGCGAGCGGAGCGATATCGACGCCTGTGGTCGAGAAGCCCTTTCCCGCCAGCCATCGGGTGTTGCGGCCGAGGCCGCAGCCGACGTCGAGGGCCGTCCGGCCGGGTCGGTCGCCGAGCAGTTCATCGGCGTGCCAGGCGACGAGACAGGCATCCGGCAGATCCGTGGTGAGCGGGTGGTCAGGCTTCCCGAGAAGCGAATCCCAGAAGGGCGCCGCGTCGGTGCTCGTCCGGTCCGCCCCGTCGCCAAAGAGGGAGTCGAGCAACGTCAGAAGCTCGTCGTAGGTGGTAACGCGCATGGGGTCGGCGGGCTCCCTGGCTCGGTTGCTGAGCCGGACGTCCGAACGGTCCGGCGACCCCGCTCGATGTCCTCCCAGGGTCGTCCTGACGGTACTCGTGACACCCAGCCCATCGGCTCCGGCGGGTAGGTAGCCTGGCGCGGTGCCGCCAGGCCGGCTACTGCGCCGCCCGCGAAGCGCCTGGCTCGGCATGGACGTCGAGGTCAGCTTTGGGCCGAAAGGGAGCGGCTACTCGCTCGAGCTGCCCGGTGCGGTCGGCGAGACCGCAGTGGTCGAGGTCTCGACCGCTGGGTCGGCAGCGTCAGGAGGGCCCGGGGTGGCCGTTTCCGAGGCTCCCGGGGGCGCCGCGGCCGAGTCTTCGGGCGGCGATTCGGACGAGCCAGCCGATGACGCCTCAGCTGGCTCAGCGGATGTCGCTTCTGCCGCGGCGGCTGAGGCCGCCGGAGCGGAGGCCGACGCCGCCCCCGGTGGATCCGGTGCTCCCTCCACGTGCCGAGGCGCCCGCCGGGTGCCGCCGGAGCGCTGGCCGATGACCAGGTCCAGCACGAGCCCACCGGCGATCAGCAGCACACCCAGCACGAGAGCGATCAACGGCATCACGGTGCGGATCAGGTGCAGCTGACTGCCCTTGCTGCCATAGGTGTCGGCCAGGGACTGGACGCTTGCCGCGTCGTAGCCGATCGTCACGGCCGTCGTCACCAGGCGGTCCTGGCCCTCCGCGCGGATCGTGTTGTACTGCTGCTCCTGGCCCTTCAAGATGACGCCGGTCTGCGGCTCGACCCACACCGTCCGCACGTTGGAGTAGTAGGCCTGGGAGCTCACGTCACCGGTGCCCGGCAGCCCGAGCAGGCTGGCCGGCAGCTGCTGCGGCTTGGCGCTCGGAGTGGGTTTGATCGTCTGTACGAACTTGTAGGTCGTCACTCCGTCGATCGACTCGGTGCCCTGGTAGACCATCGGGAGCGCCTTGAGCAGCGTGAGGTCCCAGAACTGGTAGGTCTTCTGCTGCGTGTCGAACGGGAACTTGTAGACAATGCCCGTGTGCTTGACGTGCCTATCCACACCCTTCGTGACGGACACATACTCCCCACAGCAGTTCACGGAGGCCGAGGTGTTCGCGTTGAAGGCGGCCCGCTCGATCGTGCGGGACCTGACAATGCCGTTGTCGTCGACGGTCGACACCGTGGAGTTCCAGACGACGGTGTCGTTGCCCTCCTTGTCGGCCGCGGCGACGTCACCCTGGACGAGCCGGGTGGCCGTCAGGTTCGTCTTGATGTTCGTGAGCGACTTGGTGTCGAAGACGTTCGCGTTCGGGCCGTAGGAGACGATCTTGAGCGTCTGGTCCGCCGGCGCCTGGGCGAGACGGGGATAGGCGTAGTAGCGCATGAACGGGGCCAGCACGATCAGGAATACACCAAGCCCCACGAGCACTCGGCCGATGACTCGCACGACCGCCCTCCGTCCCGCTCACCTCGAAGGGAGCCTTGTGCTGAACCCTACCAGCGAGTAGGCCCGCCGCGGCGCCGAACGAGCTCCCGTGACGCTCAGGTTGCCGATGCCTTCCGGAGCACCATCCAGAGGTTCCAGGTCACGAGCTCGCGAAGACCCGGCACCAGCAGGAGGACCTTCGACGCGGCCGGAAGATAACGGGGGCGGAGCTCGACCACCTCGAGCCCGGGAGCTGACCGTGCCCAGCGCAGACCGGCCGCTGCGGACGTCGCGAACATGCTGGTGCCGTAGACGTTCTTCGGCGGACGGCCGGTCGTCCGCTCGTAGCGTCTGGCCGCGTAGTCACCGCCGAGGTAATGCCACGGCGACGTCTCATGACCTCCCCACGGACCGAGCCAGATCGTGTAGGACAGCACCAGCAGGCCGCCCAGCCGAACGACCCTCGCGAGCTCAGCAGCAACTCCCCACGGGTCGTCGACATGCTCGAGCAGGTTCGACGAGAAGGCGACGTCGACCGAACCGTCCGAGAGCGGGAGCCGCCGGGCGTCGCCCATGACCGCGGTCCGGTCGGCCGGCCCCTGACCAGTCAGCTCTCGCATGTCGGCGTCGACGAGCAGACAACGTGCACCAACGTTGCGGAAGGCGCGCGTGTAGTAGCCAGGCCCGCCGCCGACATCCAGCAGGGTGGCATCGGCGAGAGACGCGTGCCGGCGTACCAGCTCGACCGTGTCGTCGGCGATGGTGGAGTAGAACCCGTCAGGGTCGGACTGCTCGGTCAGGAACGAGCGGAAGAGCCGCAGGGACCGACCCAGACCGTCGCGATGCCGCGCTTCGCCCGTCACGCGCGCATCGTACGCGGTCGGCGGAACGTCGCTCGGTCGCCGTCGCCCGATGCTACTGTTCAGTAACTGGACGTGAGGGAGAACAGAGTGGGTCGGCAGCACGACAATGGCGCAGGCTCGCGTCCGCGACGGCTCCTCATCCTCAACTGGCGCGACATGCGCCACCCCGAAGGGGGCGGCAGCGAGGTCTATGTCGAGCAGATCGCCCACCTCCTTCATGGCAAGGGCTATCAGGTCACGCTGTTCTCGGCTCAAAGTCCCGGAACGCCCCGACGTGAGGACAGCGACGGGCTGCACTTCGTCCGGCGCGGAGGGCACCTCACGGTCTATCTCTGGGCCGCCGTCCTGCAGCTTCTCGGCCGGCTCGGCCGACCTGACGTCGTCCTGGAGGTCCAGAACGGCATGCCCTTTCTGGCGCGGCTCTATACCCGCAAGCCGGTGGTGGTGCTCGTCCACCACGTGCACCGCGAGCAGTGGCCGGTCGTCGGTCCGCTGCTCTCCCGGGTCGGCTGGTTCCTCGAGTCGCGCGTCGCGCCCGCCGTCAACCGGCACTCGCGCTACATCGCCGTCTCGGGGGTCACGAAGGTGGAGCTCGGTGACCTGGGCGTCTCGCCCGACCGGGTCACCGTCGCCTGCAACGGTGTCCCACCGGCTCCTGCTCTCGAAGGGGTACGCCGCAGCCGCGCGCCGCGACTGGTCGTGCTCAGCCGGCTGGTGCCGCACAAGCAGATCGAGCACGCGATCACCTGTGTCTCCCTGCTGCGACGCGACTTCCCCGACCTCACCCTGGTCGTGATGGGGTCGGGATGGTGGCATGACGAGCTCGTGGCGCACGCCGAGCGTTGCGCCGTGCTCGACCGGGTCGTCTTCGCCGGTCACGTGGAGGACCTCGCCAAGCACCGCGAGCTCGCTCGCGCCTGGGTGCACCTGATGCCGTCGCTGAAGGAGGGGTGGGGACTGTCCATCGTTGAGGCGGCCACCCATGCGACCCCCTCGATCGCCTACTACTCGGCCGGCGGCGTCCAGGAGTCGATCCAGGACGGGGTGACCGGTCTGCTCGCCCTTGACCTCCCCGAGTTCGTCGAATGCACCAGGACGCTCCTCCTCGACGAGGAGCTCCGGACGGCGCTGGGCACGAAGGCAGAGACGCGGTCTCGCGACTTCAGCTGGGGCACCACCGCGCAGCTGATCGACGAGACGCTCTCCGGCGCCTGCCAGCGGCACGCTCAGCGCTGAGGCCGAAACAGCGCGCTGAGGCCGAAACAGCGCGGACCAGGACTGGCAGCCGGTACGACGGACCGCCGGGCGGAGGGTCAGTGGCTGCTGTCGCCGTACTTGACCATCTGGCTCTGAGACACCGGCGGATCGACGTGCGGCTGGAGGATCGCGACCCCGCCGAAGGCGAGTGCCGTCGCCACGACGCCGCCCGCGAGAGCCGAGAGCAGTGTGACGATCATGATTCCAACCCCTCCTGAGGACGTGGACGTCGACGCTCATGCAAGGTCATACACGCTGTCTCATGCACGGTCGATGCCTACTGGCCAGTATAGCGGCGCCAGCCCGCCCAGGTGACCAACCCCAGGGATGTCAGGAACGCGCCGGCTGCCACGGCGTCCCCGACCAGGATCGCCACCAGGGTCGGCGTGCCGGGCGATGCCGGTCCGGACGCGGGTGGCGCGAGCAGCCACAGCCTCAGCCACCGCCCGTCGAAGGCCAAGGTGCCGTGCACGGTCGCCTCCTGTCCGATGCCGGGGGTGTGGTTCTCTTCCACGACGATGCCGATGCCGAGCCGTCGTAGCCCCTCGGTGACGTTTCCCCCGCGAGCGAGGAGGGCACCGACCTGGGCGGCCCGGCGATCCTCGCCGCCGACGGCGTGTGGACCGACGACGAGCGTGTCGGCGATGACGACCCGCCCGGGGAAGTACCGCGGGGCGGGGTCGAGGACCGGCCGGTTGTCGTTCCACGGGTACTGCCGGTAGATGCTCCAGGGCAGCACAGCGACGTCGCCACGCATGCCGCTCGACTCGTAGCCGTCGAGCAGACCCGAGACCTCAGCCCAGTCACGCGGGTAGTCGACCGGCTGCAGCCGCCCGGCCAGCCCCCACGCCAGCGCCGGCAGCGCCGCCACGGGCACGAAGACCGCGACCGCGAGCAGCCACCAGGTCGCCTGGGCGCCGTAGCGGCTCAACCGGCGCCCGAGCCGGGTCACCAGCGCGGCCAGCCCGATGGCCTCGACCAGGGCGAGTAGAGCCACCCACTTCTGCGAGTCGCGCAGCAGCCCCGCCCCCGGCAGGTGGACGTCAGCCCACTGCATCACCGCGAGGCCGCCGGGGAGGGCGGCTGCCGCAGCGAGGACCAGTCCGATCAGCCCGACGACCACCAGTCGGCGTACCGGCAGACCGCCGGTCACCTCACTCGACCAGGTGACCCCGACGATTGCTGCGAGGGACACCAGCAGAAGCAGCCCTGCGAGGAACCACGAGTCCCGACCAGGCGGCACGACATCGGTGTTCCACATGCCGCCGAGCGAGGCGAGGCTGCCGAGGACGCCGTACGGCGTGTCCGAACGCGCCGCGAAGGCCGAGACCCCGTCGGGGTCGGCCGGGATCCCGCCTCGATAGAGCAGGGACGGCACGATCCATGGCAGGTTGACGACGAGCGAGAGGGCGAGGGCCCGCCAGGTGGCCGCGGCTCGCCGGCCCACCAGCACGCAGCAGCAGAGCAGCCCCGCGAGCACTCCCCCGGTCGGGCTGGTGAACCCCGCGGCCGCCAACGCGAGACACAGCAGCGGCCATCCGAGCGCTCGCCCGGACCGGACCCGCATCGCGGCCACCAGCACCCACGGCAGGGCGGCGTAGCCGCAGAGCAGCGCCCACTGTCCCATGGCGAGACGCTCGAAGACGTAGGGGTTCCAGACATACAGGGTCGATGCGGCGAGCTTTCCGGGGAGTCCGCTCCCCGGGACCGCGGCGGCCGCTCCCCCACCTGCCAGCGCGAGCAGGCCGAAGATCACCAGTTTCTGCAGGATGTCACCGGGGACGACCACGCTCAGCAGCGACACGATCGCATCGATCGGCACGGCCCGCGGCACCGAGCCGTCGAGCCCCAGCCACGCGTCCTTGAAGGGCTGGCGGGGCACGAAGACCATGTCATGGGTCAGGGCGAAGCCACGCGAGAGCAGCAGCGGTGCGGTGACGAGTAGCGCCATCGCGCCCGACCAGAGCCAGGGACCGGCGGCACGGAGCCGCTGGGGCGTGACCAGCCTCGTCATGACGAGTCTGCTGGTCGACCTGTCACGGCGTCGCCGGCTGTGGGACGCCGGCCTTGACCGAGACCAGACACATCGTGCCGGCCGTCCGGGACAGCCTGATCGTGAAGTTGTCGAACTCCGCCTCGACCACGACGTCGACCACGTGCAGCCCGGGATGAACCGGGAACCGGACGGTCTCGGTTCCCGCGGTGAGCACCGCAGTGTCGTCGACGTTGGTGTAGTAGCCGAGCTGGATGACGTTCTTGTTCAGCGGCACATGGGCAGACATGAAAACCAGGGTCGTGTTCAGGGTGACGTTGTAGCCGCAGGCCTTGCTGGGACCCTTCACAGCGGTGACCGGGTTCGCGAGCTCGATCGGATGCACATGCCCGTCCGGACCGACGATGCGCAGTTGCTCGCTGGGCGCGTCGAAGCCCGGCGCGCCCGGCGCGATCCCATAGACGGTCGAGACCCGGTCATCGTTGCCGAACCACGACACCATCACGTCCTCCGGCACCGTCGAGTCGAAGAGGGACACGGCAGGCTGAGTGGCAAGGTCGTGGCGGAGGTTGTCGACGTACGTCCGCGCCGCTGTGTTGTAGAGGTCGGGTGCAGTCAGATGTGTGGTCACTGCCGCCGACGCCGTGTAGAGCACGGCGACACCGATGCTGGCGGCGACCCGACGGTCGACCCGGCCGCGCCGCGCGAAGAACTGCGATACGCGCGGAGGGGCGGCCACGTCACGGACGGCACCAGCGAACGTGATGACCAAGATGGGCAGCATGTCGGCCACGTAGCGGGGGGTCAGGCCGGAGAGGCTGCCGTACTGGGCCCGTCCGGCGAAGACCAGCAGGCCGTCGACCAGCGCGTAGGCCAGCAGCATCAGCCAGGCAGCTCCGGCGGCACCGCCACCGAACCGCACGGTGTAGACCACCGTGACAGCGACCACGGCACAGCTGACCACGATGACCCAGCCAGGTGGGACGAGGGCCGAGCCGATGAACACCGCCCCGGTCCATGGCCCACCGACGATGGCCGGCACCAGGTTGCGGAAGAAGAAGTTGGTGACCAGGTCGAGCGAGTCGTTGGTCCCACCGCCGCCGGTGGCCCGAACGGGCGCGAGCCACGCGTGGAGGAGCAGGTAGGCCGCGACGATCGCCGAGAGGATCAGCCACAGCATACGATCGCGCCGGAGCGCGCCGATGAAACGACTCTTGAGGGACTCCCCGCGGGGAAGGATCACGGCAAGGGCGGCGATCGTGATGGGGACGAGGATGCCCCGTTCTTCGAAGAGCAGGGCCGCGACGACGAAGACCGGTGTCAGCCGCCACCCCCAACGACTGCCGTCCTGCCGCCAGCGGAGGTAGCCGAGAGCAGCACCGAGGGCGCAGAGCTCCAACGGCAGGAACTGGATCGCGACCGCCCACCACTGGGTCGACCAGAGCGACATCGGGCTGAGACAGAAGATGGTGAGAATCGGGATCCGCTCCCAGCGGCTCCCGAGCAGCCGGCTCAGCACCATCCACATCAGCACCCCGGCTGCGAGCTGCATCAGGAGGACAGGGATGTAGGCGGCCGGCCAGGACAGAGGTGCGATGCGCGCCTCCGCGTAGGCGAACACGAAACCCCCCGGGAACAAGTGACCCGAGTAGTTCTGCATCAGGTACGACGGCGTCAGCGCGCTGGTGCCGCCCTTATGAAGCATCAGGAAGTCGTCTTGAGTGAAGTAACCCTTCGCGAGGTAGTAGGTCCGCCAGACCAGCTGGACCAGCAGGACGACCACGGCGGCAACCGCGGGAGATCCGACCCACGCCTCCCTGCCCCGCAGCAGCAAGCGGCGATCTCCCGTGCCACCCGTGGTCGCGACGGCATCATGGTCCGGACCCTCCTCGGCCGCCAGGACGGTCGACCGTCCCCGGTTGCTCACTGGTCGGGTCCCGCTGGAGCGGGAGACCGGCGTCTCGGCAGCCCCGGAAGTCTCGGCGCCGGCAGCCCTGGCCCGCGCTGCGGCGGCCCGCTCCTGCTGGGCCGCGGCTACCCGGGTGGCCCGGCGAGTGGGCTTGCCGCGGCTCATGACGGTGGGCTCCTTCGCGCATCGGGCGGTTCCCGATAGGAGAAGTCTGGACCAAGGACCAGCCCAACCCCTAACGCCGCGAGGAGATCCGACGCGTTGCTCTCGGCGCCTGACCAGGCCTGCCACCAGCCGGCCGCGACGACGGCCGCGACCACCAGGGCGCGCCGGAACCAGACCCCTCGAGTCCACGGCAGCAGGCCGATCACGGCGCCCACGAGCAGCCCCACCCCGGCGAATGCAGCGGCGACGGCCACGCCCGCCAGTCCCAACCACTTGCTGATCCGGGTCGACACAAACGGCGCCCGCCGGGGTCTCCCGGAGGCCGGGTCCCGTCGTCGTACGACGGAGACGATGGCTGCCGTCACCAGCAGCAGGGCAAGAGCGCCACCCACGACCAGTGCCGCCGCGTAGGTGTGCTGGGGATGGAAGGTGAGTGTCACGGTGGTCGCATCGCCCGCGGGAAGTCGCCAGCCTTGGGCCCAGCCGTCGATGACGATCGGCTCGAGGGTGGCGCCGTCGGCCGTCGCCGCCCATCCAGCGCTGGTGTTCTGGGTCACCCAGACGATCGCCGGCCCGCCCGAGCCCACCGCCAGGGTTCTCCGGCTGTCCCCCCACGACGTCACGTGCATCGTGCGCCCCAGGTTGTTCGACACACGGGGGGCCGACGTCGGCACCAGCTGGGCCCGGGTGGGCTGGAACTGCGCGGTGGATGCGATCCGAATCCGATGCGGGCCGTCCGAGAGCCGGATGGCCCGCCCACCGCACAGCGTCACTGACACCGGCGTTCCTGCCAACACGTCGCCCAAGGTGCCGGTCACCTTCGTGTCATGTCGCTTGCCGTCCACGAACACGGGTGGACCGAAACCACACGGCTCGCCCGTGGCGGAACCCGGGCGCGGGGCATAGCGGACCCCGTGCAGCCCGTCGATGGTGACCTCTGAGATCTCCATCGGCAGCTCCGAGCCCCGGCGGAGGCGAGGCCCAGAGTCGAAGGTGAGCGTGACGTTGTTGGTGCGCAAGGGGCGGAAGAAGCCCAGGGACCCGGTGCCGACCTGCACGGTCCGGTCACCCTGGTCGGAATGGAGGTGGACGACGGTCGGTCGTCGTACCTCTTGTTGCGTGCCCAGCCCGATCTGGATCCGGTCGAGCGTGCGCGCTTTCGGCCAGGCCAACGTCAGCGTCGGCGAGGTGTCCCCGGGATCGGTGACCCAGCTGGTCAGCGGGTTGCCATCGAGCGCGAACGTCGGCGCCACCACCGGGTCTCCGCCAAGGATCGACGAGCCCGCGATCGTATAGCCGGGCTGCACGGGCGCGAGCAGCTGGGCCGTCGCGGCGGAAGGCCGGGCGACGGCAGCGATGTCGAGGTCCCACCGGCCGCCCCCGATGACGCTGAACGACCGGTCCATCGCCGACGACTCCTCGGCCGGCCGCGCGGACGAGAGGTCGCACTGCCGCTGCGGATAGGTGCAGGCTCGCACGGGGGGGGACGAGGTGAAGAGCATGCTGGTGGCGGGCCCGGCCGATCCCGGGACGACGAGCGTCCGGGACTGGTCGACCCCCGGGAGGTGGATGTCGGCGAACCCGACCTGCCGGGTGCCGCGCAGTGAGTCGACGCCGGACACGGTGAAGCGCACGAAGCTCGTCGTGCCCGACGGAGTCGGGACGTTGACCGTTCTTGTGCCCACAGGCACCGGGACGGTGACCGACCCGCGGTCCGTCGTCGCGGTCAGCGAGGTCACCGAGGGCTGACCCTGGCCCACCCACAGCTCGACGGGAACCTGCCCGAGGCGGGCCGGCTTCGCGAGCCGGACCGTCAGCGACTGACCGACCGGGTCGGTGTACGGCGCGGTCACCCATGCGGTCGTGTCGTCACTGTCGAGCGCCGAGTAGGGACCCTGCTCGGGGCGGACTGCGCCGAGGATGTCGACGTAGCCGCCCGAGGAGGATGCGCTGACCGATGTCATGCCGGGGTAGTAGGCGACGGTCTCCTGCTCGCCCGGGAAGGCCGGATACTCGTGCGCTGCCCGGGTCGTCCGGAACGGGTCGGCGGCGGCCATCACCGACGAGATGGCCTGGTTGACCCGGCCGAACGCCTGTTCGCGGCGTTGGAGGGAGTCTGTCAGCAGGTTCACCGGCCCCCGGTCGGGCGCGTTCTGCCCCGCCAGCAAGGCAGGTTGGTCCTGCTGGAGCATCCCGGTCTGCAGCAGGGGCAGCAGCGCCTCCGGACCTCCTTGCACCACGCGGGCGGAATCGGCGGCGACGACGGACGCCCGAGGATCGCTGGTCGCCGCGTCGACCTTCCACAGCTGGAGCGGCAGACTCGCGCCGGGCGGCACTCCGAACGTCTGTGCGAGCGTCATCCCGAACGACGACGCGAGTGACGTCTGCACCACGTCGGGGCTGGGCGCGTCGCTCGCATTGGGGTCGAGGTCGGTCCGCAGCAGCACATCGGTGAAGCCCGACCTGGCAAGAAGGGGCGACAGCCCCGCCGACCCCTTGCCACTGGCGAGCAGTGCCTCGACGGAGTCGAGCAACCGGACGGTGGCGCCTGGCGCCAGAGGCGCCTGCCCTCGACTCGCCCAGTCGCCCGTGGTGAGGGCCTGCACCGGCTCGTCGACCGTGTTGCCCCACACCTCGAGGCCGAAGCCGGTCGCCGGTACGACGAGTACGCGGCTGCCGCTCGGCAGGTCGCCGATCGCGTGGGCGGCTCGGGCCCACGGACCGGGGATCGCCGACCAACCAGGCTGCTGGCGCAGCTCACCCGCGAGAGCAGGTTGCGCCGAGGCCGCGAGAAGGGCGAGCGCACCCACGCCGGCGACGACCGCTGCGATCGTGGCCGGTCGGCCCACCGACGCCGGGACCCGGCGGAACCGCCCGGTCAGCGCCACCCGGACCTCATGCGCCAGGTAGCCGAACCCGAGTGCCATCGGCAGCCGCACGAGCGGGTCTACCTTGTGCACGTTGCGCAGTGGAGCCAACGCGCCGTCGAGCAGCGAGCGGAGCTCGCCGGGGAAGAAGCCGCCGGACCAGCCGCCGTGAGCGGCGACGAGGCACGCCAGCCCGAAGCCGAGCGGCAGCGTGAGGCAGACCCGATCGGGCACCCCCCGCCCGACCAGGCCAGCCAGGGACAGTGCGGCCACCACGGCAGTCAGGACGACCAACCACCTGTCGGTGGCGAGGGCGAAGCCCGCGGGCCACCACGGCCGGCCCCCGACGGTCACGTAGGCGACCCAGTGGTCGGCTCCCCGCACGGAGTTGACCCAGCCGAGCTCGGCCGTCGTGTTCATGGCGGACTCGATGTAGTCCAGGAACGGCGGGCTGTAGGTCCCGAGCAGCAGCAGCGGGCCGAGCCACCAGGCGGAGGCTGCGACCACGGCGCCGACCCACACCAGAAGCGAGCGCCACGGCAGCTCGGCGCGCACCACCGCATGCGCGAGCACGACCAGCGGGAGCGGCAGGGTCGCTGCCGTCTCGACCGCGTTCTGCCCGCCCATGAACAGGAGGGCCACGCCCGACAGCAGCGGACCGGCGTACACCCCGAGCTTCCCCCGCCTCGAAAGCACCAGGGGCAGCACGACCCACGGCAGTACCGCCGTCGGAAGTGCCTCGCCGGTCAGGACGCCGACCGTGGTGAGCAGCCTCGGCGCGGTCGCGTAGGCCGCACCAGCGAGAAGCGCGCTGCGCCACCCCAGCCCGCCCCACGCGAGGGCGAGCCGGCGGGCGCCCTCGAAGGCCGCGATCATCAAGGTGGCCGTCCACAGGCGCTCGGTCACCCACGCCGGGACGGTGAGCAGCTGGCCGAGCCAGTAGACCGGGCCGAGCGGAAACAGGTAGCCGTAGGCCTGGTTCTGGATCTCCCCCATCCCGATCCGCGACGACCAGAGGTCCAGGCTCTGCGAGATGAACCGGCCCGGGTCGACGAGCAGGTCGAGCTTGGTGTCGAACGTCGTCCGCCCCGGCGACTGGAGCAGCTGCACGAGGACGATCAGCAGGTAGCAACCGATCAGCACCAGCCGCTGGGGAGAGCGGAGACCGCGGACAACCCTGTCCCGGCCTTTGCTCACGACGTGCTCCCCGTCCTCTCGTCGACCGGTCCGGTCAGTGTAGGCGACGGTACGCTGTCGCCAGCGGCGCGATGCCGGGCCGAAGGTGGCGTGCAGCAGGGAGGCAGCGTGCAGCAGGGGCACGACGGGACGCGCGGACGGCGGCTCGAGTTCGAGGACCTGTGGCGTGATGCCTCATCGGTCAAGGGCTGGCTCACGGAGGCGCAGGCGCGCCGGTTGTGGGGTGAGGCCGCCACCCTTCCGTCCGGTGCCGTGGTGGTCGAGATCGGCAGCCACCAGGGACGGTCGACGGTCGTGCTCGCTGCCGCGCTGGACGGCACCGGCCGGGTGGTCGCCATCGACCCGTTCGTGGAGGGCCGGCTGTTCGGCGGCCGCCATACCCGAGACGCGTTCGAGGCCACCATCGCGAGGTTCGGCCTCGAGGACACGGTGCGGCTCGTTGCCGACTACAGCACCCGGGTGCGACCCGGCTGGGGCGAGCAGATCGACCTGCTCTATGTCGACGGGAAGCACGACTACTGGACCTGCAGTGACGACCTCAGGTGGGCGCGGCAGGTCCGCGACGGAGGCACCGTGCTCGTCCACGATGCGTTCTCCTCCATCGGTGTCACCCTCGCCGTGCTCGCCCACGTGCTCCCGTCGCGGGAGCTTGCCTATGACGGCCGCGACGGTTCGCTCGCCAGGTTCTCCCGGCGTCCCCCCGCTGTCCGAGACCGCTGGCGGATCATCCGGGAGCTGCCGTGGTGGATGCGCAACGTCGTGGTCAAGGTGGTGTTGCGGCTCCGGCTGCGGCGGGTCGCGCGGCTGCTGGGTCATGAGGGTGAGTACGACCCCTACTGATGGATAGCTCGTGATGCACGGGACCGGCCTCGACCTCGGCGGCAGCACCGCTCTAGACATCACTCCGGGTCGCGCCGAGCTCGGCGGCGATCGAGGCAGACACGGCCAGCGCGGCTGACGTGGTGAAGTCCGCTCGCGGCATCCGGACCGTCACGGTGGTAGCCGAGGCCGTGGACGCCACCCCGACCGCGAGCGCGCGAGGCCCGGCAGCCGACGGGTAGAACGCGATACGACGGACGAAACCGGGAGCCTCGACGAACCCAAGGTTCGAGACCAGCAGGCTGGAGCCGAGCCGGTCTCGAAGCACGCGGGTGAGCCGTGACGTCCACGCCCCGGGGGGGCGCTCGGGAAACGTCGGCTCCGGGCTGGTCGCGCCGAGGAGCCGGGCCACCGTCGCGGCATGGGCATCGGCATCGGCATCGGCTACCGGCGGCAGTCGCAGCCGGAAGTACGCCGTGTCCCGATCCGGGCGGGCAGCGGACCCGTCCCGCCTCGAGGCTCCGATCGCGGCCACCAGCCGGTCAGCCGGCGCCCGGTGGGTCCGGTTCCATCTGGCGACGGCCCGGGCTGCGGCAGCCACCGACCTGGCCGTGTCGACCCGCGTGGGCGGCAGGTCGACGGCAGCGGTCACGTCGCCAGGCATTCTGGCCGCGGTGCCGTGCGGCTGCCGGCCGCGAGGCTCGCCCGGTGCCTGGGCCGGATCTGCTGCAAGCCGCGTCGGAGGCATCATCAGCGCCTCCACGAGCCGGGTCACCGACGACCGGATGAAACCGACGGTCGACGCCCGGTCACCGATCCCGCGGGCGGTGCTCATCACGTCGTCGCCGAGCAGCAGGCTCAGGACCGCGAGCAGCCCCAGCCCGTCGACCGCACCATGATGGGCCGCCACCAGCAGCCGGTCCTGCCGGTCGCTTTGGGCGACGCGCACGAGGGGGTCGTGGTCGCCGTACGGGGTGTCGAGGAAGCGCGCGAGCACGTCGGCCGCCGCCTCGTCGTCGAACCGGACGGGAGTGGGTGGGGTTCCCAGCCCGGGGTTGTCGACCGTCAGCGCCGAGCATCGGAGGTCGAGGCCGGCGGCGAGGTCGGCGGCCACGGGCTCGGACAGCACGACGTCGAGCGCAATGCTCCAGCTGACCGTCGGGTCGCCGTACAGCCCGACGACAGCCCGGGCCCGGCTGACCGCCGGGTCGACAGCACTCACCGCTGCCCTTCGCCGCCCTCGTCCTCGCCCACACCCGCGCCACCCCGAGTCTCCTCACCCTCCCCCGCGAATTGCGGGAAAACGCAGGTTGCACGGAGCTCCGAACCTGCGTTTTCCCGCAGTTCCGGGGGGACGGGCGGGTCCATGGTCCGCAGAATCTTGGCCGCTGCCGCCACCGGTGAGACAACAGCCGTGTCGACGACGAGGTCGGCCGAGTCGAACAGCCAGGAGCGTGCCGCCAGGTAGGGCTCGACGTGGTTGTGCCGCCAGGGCCTGATGTCCTGGCCGGCGTTCATCAGCAGATAGCCCACGAACTCCGGGTCGAAGACACGGAACCCGCTGGCGAGCTCCAGCAGCCGGGACGCGACGGTCGTCTTGCCGGCCCCGAAGGTCCCGTTGAGCCAGATGATCACCGACACAACCTAGCCGTCGGGCCGGCGTACGTCGGTCAGACCTGACCGCGATAGAACCCGAATCGGCCGAGCGGGCCGACCAGCTCCCGCTCCTCGTAGGCGAAGTGGGACACCAGGGCGTCCGCGAGGACGTCGATGGCCTCGGTGGTCGGACCGAACTCATCAGGGTGCTGCACCAGCCGCACGAGCCCCGAGTCCAGCTGCTCGAGCAGCTCGTGGATGACGAGGTGCTCGGCTTGGAGGCGGTCGAGCACGTCCGCCAGGTCGGGTTGGCTCTGCCGCAGATGCGGGAAGATCGCCTGGTCCTCCATTCCGTGGTGCTGGGTGACCGCCAGGCAATGTGCCTGGCAATAGCCACCGAGCGTCCAGTCGTTCGCCCGGAGGGTCATCAGGTTGAGCTCGTTGCGGGCCGCTCCGACCGTTGCCGCACCCGCGCGCACCTGCTCGAGGATCTCCCGCAGCTGGGTCAGCTCTCGCCGGAAATGGTCGTGCACCTCGACCAAGTGAGCTCCGGCAGCTCCCCCAGGGCGCGGCGGGCGTCACGTCGGAGGCGGGCTCGCGGGCGCTCGGCCGGCTCGACTCGTCCAGCACGCTCATCGGCAGGCGTTCAGTCTCGGCCGGCGTCAGGCGCGGCCCGCGTCGCGCACACAGCGGGTCGCCCACGGCCGTGCCTCGAGACGCTCGTCCCCGATGTCGTCGCCGCAGACGTCGCAGACGCCATAGCTGCCGTCGGCGACCTTGGCCTCGGCACGCCGCACCTCGGCGAGCATGTCGCGCAGCTTGTCGTGGGCGGAGACGGCCGCCAGCCGCTCCACCGCCAGACTGGTGCCCTCACCGATGCGCTTGCCGAACGAGATGCTCCCCTGGTCGCCCGTCGGCGCGCTCATCCGCGCGAGCTGCTCCTCGAGCTGCTCACGTTTGGCGGCCAGCACGGTCGCCGGGTCGGAGCCGGGAGTGTCCATGCAGGCGACCCTAGCCCAGCGGCCCCGTCCGCAGCGGCGATGCAGACTGGAACGGTGACGACTCGACGGACCGGCAGCCCTTCCGTCGGGCGGCGCGGCTTCCTGCTGTTGGGTGCCGGGCTGCTCGCCGCGGCCTGCGACAACAAGACTGCCGACGCCGGGTCGCCGTCTCCCGGCCGGACCGCGAGTGGGTCCGGTGCCGGGAGCGCTGCCGGCCCCACCGCCACTCCCTCGAGCACCAGCCCCGTCCCCGCCGACGTCGACGCTGCCGCGCGTGACCGCCTGGGTTCCGAACGACGGTGATATCGAGCCCGCGGTGAAGGCGGCAGCAGCAGGGGTCGTCGAGGCCATCGGCGGCTGGCCCGCCGGCGATGCCGGGACCCGCGCCGCGGTCGACCGAGTCTTCGCGCTGGGCCAGCCGGGTCGGCTGGTCGGCCAAGCGGGACCACTCCTCGATCACGCAGCAGCGGCCGTTGTCGAGGTGGTCGAGGCGCAGTACGGCGGGCTCCTGAGCTCCACCGCGAGCGTCCTTGTGGTGTGCCGTCAGTGGCTGGTGCTCCGGGACGGCTCTCGCCTGCCGGCCGGGACCACGGTCGACGTGCGGCTGGAGCAGGCGACCCCCCGCTGGCGGGTGACCGCCCTCCATCCGGCGGATCCGGGGCCGCCGGCCGGCCGGCTCTCGACTGCGGCGCGCGGGGTGCTGGCCGACCCGCGGATCGAGCTCCCACCCGCCGCCGAGGCCGACGTGCGGTCGGGCCAGGTCCACGACAGTGTGCTGACCGCGATGCGCAGGCTCGCGACGAGCTACCGGATCGGCGTGAGCGTGGTCCGTTCCGGTCATCCGATCTATGTCGTCGGCACCGACAGGCTCAGCGACCATCCGCAGGGCCGGGCGTTCGACACGTTCCGGATCGACGGTCGGCTGGTGGTCGACCCGGCGACACCCCGAAGCCTGGTGATCGGCTACATGCGGGCCGCGGCCAAGGCCGGCTCCTACAACGTCGGTGGCCCCTACCAGCTCGCCGGGGTCGGCAGCCAGTTCTTCAGCGATGACACCCACCATGACCATGTCCACGCCGGATTCGCCACCTGACCGGCAGACTGAGCGCATGACGACCGAGGGCGAGGACATGACGCCGGCCGTCCCGGCCGATCCGGCCGATCCGGCCGCCCCCGTCGTTCCAGCCGCCGGTCTTGCTGCGACCGGACGGGCCGCCACCATCGTCGGGGTCGGCATGATGATGATGAACGCCCTCGCCTACGCCTTCACCCTGCTCGCCGCCCACGTGCTCGGGCCCACGTCGTTCGGAGCGGTGGGTGCGCTGCTCGGCGTGATGATCGTGGCGAATGTCGGCTCCCTCACCCTGCAGGCGACCGCGGCACGTCGGCTGGCGACCTCGACACCGGACGAGCTACCGGTCGTCCGCCGCGACGTGCTCCAGAGCGGTCGCACCTTGTCGGTCGTGCTCGGACTGCTTCTGCTGGCCGCCGTACCCCTCCTCGACACCCTCCTCCAGCTCGACGACTGGGTGGCCACCGCGATGGTGGCGGTCGCCTGCTCCGCACTGACGATGATGGGCGGCTATGCCGGGATCGTCCAAGGGGAACGCCGCTGGGGCTCTCTCGCCGCGATCTACCTGACGATGGGGGTCGGCCGGTTCCTGGCCGGCGGGGTCGCACTGGTCATCGACGCGTCGACGCGCTCGGCGATGATCGGCGTCGCCGTCGGGAGCCTGCTTCCCTTGGTGGTCGGCTGGCGACTCTGCCCGGCGGCAGGGGCGACCGGGGACGATCGCTCGCTCTACGGCGAGGTGTGGCGCAACGGGCATCGGCTACTCGCCTTCTTCGCCTTCACCAACCTCGACGTGTTGCTGGCGCGCCACCTGTTCTCCCACCACGAGGCGGGGATCTATGCCGGCGGAGCCATCATCACGAAGGCCTGCCTTTTCCTGACGACATTCGTGCTGGTGGTGGCCTTCCCGTCGATGGCGGCCGACCGAGGTCGTCGGGCCTGGTTGCGGCCGATGGCGATCGTGCTGGCCCTCGGGGGGTGCGCGGTGATCGGCGCCCTGCTCCTGCCGGGGCTCGCCGAGGCGTTCGCCGGTGGGCGCGCCTACGTCGGGCTCGGCAGCATCGCATGGGTGTTCGCCCTCGAGGGAACCATGTTCGCGGCGCTCCAGATCCTCGTCTACGACAGCATCGCCGGCCAGTCCCACTCGGCGGCCGTCCTATGGGTCGGCGTCGTGGTGCTCGCGGCGGTGGCGTCCTTCCTGGTGCACTCGGTCGAAGGCCTCGCCGCGGTCGCGAGCGTGACGGCCGGCTCCGTCGCCCTGGTGCTCTGTCTGTGGCCGGGGCTCCGGGGAGCCTCGCTGGCCCGTCGTAACCCGGCAACGGCCCCGACCCGCGCTGGAGAGAGCCGCTGATCCACCCGCGTCGTAGGGCGCTCTGACGGACTCACCTCGCCTTAGCCAGGTTCGACCTGGAATGACGACGCCATGGCCACGGGTCTCGGGTAGTCGCACGCCTTGCTGATCGCCTGAACCCGTTGCTGATCGCCTGAATGCTGTACTGAGAGCCTCCACTCGGGGAGAATCATGATGTGACCTTCCACGGCATGAATCCCTCCCAGCTGCAGATCCGTCTCGGCCTGGCGAGCGCCCTTTCCTACGCGTCGGGCTATCCCTTGGCGATCGCCGGCGGATATGTGATCGGTTGGGCACTGGTAGCGCTCGGGGGTGTTCTGCTCCTTGCCCTGGGGATCGTGACCGTCCGGAGGATACATACAGCATCGGACACCTGATGGGAACCCTCAGTGCACGACCGCGTCGACTGCGACGGAGAGGAACAAGAGCGTCAGGTACAGGTTGGACGCGTGAAACATCCGCATCGACTTCAGACCGTCGGGACTCGGAGTGAGCTGACCGCGACGTCTCAGCCCATGGGCTTCGGCAAGAAACGCTCCCCCCAGAATGACGGCGGCAAGCGGGTAGAACAGCCCGGTGTCAGCCACCGGCCACAGCAGCAAGGAGGTGGCGACCATGACATAGGAGTAGGCCAGTATCTGTCGGGTGACAACATCGATCGGTGCCACGGATGGGAGCATCGGCACGTTGGCGGCTGCGTAGTCCTCGCGGTAGCGAATCGCCAAGGACCAGAAGTGCGGCGGCGTCCAAAAGAAGACGACAAGGAAGAGCACAACGGGCACCCACGACAGCTCGTCACGTACCGCGGTCCAGCCGATCAGGGCGGGAAAGCATCCGGCGGCACCGCCCCAGACGATGTTTTGTGCTGTGCGCCGCTTGAGGACCAACGTGTAACCAAGGACATAGAAGAGGTTTGCGGTGAGCGCCAGCCAGGCTGACAGCCAGTTGACCGTGATCCCGAGCTCGAGCGTGGACACGGCACCGAGGACGAGACCGAAGACGAGGGCAGCGCGTCGAGACACCATATCGCGTGGCAATGTGCGTCGTCGGGTGCGGCGCATTCGCTGGTCGATGTCTGCATCGAGGACACAGTTCAGGGTGTTCGCACTGCCGGCCGAGAGCGTGCCACCGAGAACAGTCGCCACAACGGGCCACAGCGCCGGGACGCCGCCCGCTGCGAGGAACATCACCGGCACGGTCGTCAACAGCAGGAGCTCGATGATGCGCAGCTTCATCAGCCCCAGGTAGGCGCGTACGACGGCACGGATGTCGAGAAGCGACACCCTCGTGGGAGCGAGCGCCGTACTGCCGGCACTGTCCGAATGAGCGCCGGACATCACTGTCCTGCCCTGACTCGGGAGAGCACCGATGTCAGTTCCTGCGAGGTTATGGGACCCACGACCGAGGCTGCGACCCCGCCTTGGCCGTCGATGAACAGGGTGCTGGGAATTGCGTTGTGGGGCAGCATCGGCAGTCTCATCAGAAGTTGGCTGTCCGGGTCGACAAGCGATGGATAAGTTGCGCCCAATGAAGACGAGAACGCACGGGCGGAGGAGTCGCGATCGCGTTCGTTGATGCCGACCACGAGCAGCCGGGAGCCAAGCCTTCTCGAGGCTCTGGCGAGTAGTGGCATCTCCCGCCTACACGGTCCGCACCAGGACGCCCATACGTTAAGGAGAATGATGCGGCCTCCTAAGTGGTCGGCAAGGGCAAACCGGCTCCCGGACAAGGTGAACCCGGACAGCACGGGCGCAGCGGCACGTTGGCCCGACGGTATGACGTGCACTCCGAGTCCGTCTGACTGGTCGGTGGTCACAGCGCCCTTGGATACCGAGCAGCTCACGGTGACAGCCACCATCAAACCAACCAGCAGTGGCCGAGCTCCGACCCGGTGCCTTCTCCAAAGGCAGAGCGGGCCCTGCCGGAAGAGGCTCACCCCTGCCTACTCTCACCAACGAGCCAATGGAGCACCTGCAACACCTGGTCCGCAGACCAGCTTCCTGCGGAAGGGCTCCGGGCATTCTGGTGGCCCAACGCGTCCATGAACCCGAAGATGCGAGGAGGCAGTGCGTGAGCTGAGGGGACCGAGCCCGGCCCGTCGACCTCGAACCGGAATCGCTCGTCCGGACCGATGAAGATCAAGTCATCCGAGTGTTGAATGTCTTGAGTCAACGGTCGATTCGTGAGCCAGTCACGGGGGTAGGGACGAGGCACCGAGACGCTACGTCGCCATATCCCCAGCTTGTCCCAAAGCTCGTTGACATCAGCGGACGATCCGGTCAGCAGCTCCCAGTTTGGAACTCGCCCGAAGGCACGCTGGTATGCCAGCAAGTGCTGCTGGTCGTCCCGACCCGGGTCGATCGTGATGCTCAGAAACTCGATCTGGTCAGTAAGGCCGGCCCCGTCGACCGCTCGCGCCGCCTGCAACATGCTCGCGGTGCCGATGGCACACGTCTCCTGGCAAAGCGTCATCATGTCCGAGACGACGACGATCTTGCCCCGGTACGAGCCCAACGTGCGCCGCTCCCCCGCCTGGTTGGTAAGAGGCAGACTCACCAGGGCCCTCGGGACCGGATGATTCAGCTGGGTGCCCACAAGCGACGGCGGTGGCTGTGTGACCCGTGAGGAAGGGGCGCCACAACAAGCCAGGAGGGCGGTGCATCCGGACGCGACAATCAACAGGGTCCAGCAATTAGGTCGACGCATGGCACCGCCTCGGATCGGTCCCAGGCCCCGCACCCTTCAGCGAAACAAGGTCGACCTGCCCCGTCGAAGTGATTCCCGCATCGTCCGGAACGGCGTAGTGTTCACCAACGTGAGGGTGGCCGAAGCTATTCTGAGCGGCTGGGCGTGGACACCGATTCCGGCGATGACGCTGCTGATGTCGGCGATCCTCTACGCCTCGGCGGCCGCCCGGGTCGACCACCTTCATCCATCGCAGCCGTGGCCCCGAAAGCACACGGCGTGCTTCCTGGCTGGAGTTGGCGCCCTGTGGGTCGCGATCCTGGGCCCACCAGGCTATTTCGACGACGTATTCTTCTACGCGCACATGACGCAGCACATCATCATGACAATGATCGCAGCTCCCTTGATCATCCTCGGAAACCCGATCCTGCTGAGCCTGCGCGCTGCATCTCGATCGTTCCGCAAGCGCAGGCTCGTCCCGATTCTCCGCAGCAGGCCGGTTGGTGTGGCCACCAATCCACTGGTCGGCTGGATCGTCTTCGTGACCGTGATGCTGGTGAGTCATGCCCCCAAGGTTTACGACTACGCCCTCGACCACCCGGTCGTTCATGACTACGTCGAGCACCCGCTGTACGTTGCGAGCGCGCTCCTCTACTTCTACCCCATCCTCGCCGCGACTTCGGGACGTCGAGAAGTTCCCTACGGTCTTCGGGGACTGTCGCTGTTCACGATGATGTTCCCGATGGCCATGGTCGGATTCTTCATCTACGTATCGCCCCACGTCGACTACTCGTTCTACGCGCACGAGGCACGGCCGTTCGGTCCCGCCCCGCTGGCCGACCAACAGCTCAGCGGAGCGTTGATGTGGTCCACCAGCATGATCTTTGTAGCAATCTGGTTCTGCATCGTGGGCATGCGCTGGCTGCACGCAGAGGAACGTCGATCGCACAGTGTCGACCGTGCTGTCGCTCGGTCGATCACCTCCGCCCACGAGACTCCTCGGACGGGCTCCTCATGGTGAACTCGAAGCGGCAGGTTGACCTCTTCTCGCTGAGATCCCTGCGCTTCCATGTGCCCCTGCTGCTCGGAGTTGCTGTCTGCATCTATGCGGGATGGTTCGAGCTCACCCGAGCCCGGCACGGTCACACGATCGCGTGGGTGTATGCCTTCGAGTGGCCCGGATTCGCCGTCGTCGGGACCTACATCTGGTGGCGCACCATCGTCCATGCGGACGACGTCCGCGAGAGCGGCCGAAGGTCCGCCGCCGGACAACGGCCGCCCGTGGCGGAGGACGACCCGGGACTGGTGGCCTGGCGCCAGTACCTGGCCGACGCGGAGCGGGCCGATCGAGCGCACGACACGAACGGAGCCGATTGACGCTCCCTGCGGGCACCCCTGTTCGGGCCGGCTCACCTGATGATTCCGTTAGCCAACGAGAGGGTCAGCGCTCCGGTGGCAGACGAGATGCATACCCAACCCCACCACGCGCCGATGATGCGCAGCGACCATGGCTGTGGTCCTCCCGTCAGGCCGCGACGGACGCGGTTGGCCGCCCCGATCCCGATGAACACCGTGATGAGCAGATGGAAGACATTCCCCGCCGCGATAACGAACACAGCCGATGAGTAGGCGTTGTCAGCGATCTTGAAGGGGAACATCGCCATCTGCACGATGTTCATGACAAGCGCCACAAGCATGAGGAGCACGCCCATGGCGGTGCTGCCGACGAAAAGCGAGTACCCGGCCCGCCGGGACCGCCGGAGCCCGGTGCCGTAGACGATGAAGCCAGCGATCATGACCGCCGTGATGGCCCACGACCACCAGAGTGACGCTGTAGCAGACTTGGGTGGGTGGAAGGCCCCTTCGGTGTCTACTCCATGCAGATACAGATAGGTGAACGACAGAGCCACGACAAATGATGCATCGGCGACGATCAGGAGTAGCGCGCCGGTCATCCAGCGACGACCGACGTTCTCCGCGTCGTCGAGTGAATGCGCGTCATTCCTCAGCAGGGAGTCAGTGGTCATGTGCTCGCCGATCCCGAAGTTGAGCCGCGTGATCCAGGAAGCTGTTCATCCGCCTCATCGCCATAGGGTCCCGCGCCTGAGTCGCTGGGTGCTCCCGCTGGCACCCGTTCCGGTTCCGGTATCGGGTCGGGAATCCTCGGCCTCGGCTCCGGCCTTCCGTATCCGTAGGCGTCCTCCGTGATCACCGGCATCACGTCGAAGTTCTCCAGGGGTATGGGATTCGGCACGGTCCACTCGAGTGTCTTGGCACCCCATGGGTTCATCGGTGCGCGTTGCCCATGACGCCACGAGCTCACGATGGCGTACAGGAGTACAAGCATCCCCACTCCGATCGCATACGCACCCATCGTCGAGATGAAGTTCCCCGTCGCGAACGTGCTGTCGTAGTGTTCGACCCGGCGAGGCTGGCCTTGAAGTCCAACCATGAACATGCCGAGGAACGTCACGTTGAACCCGATCTGGACAAGCCAGAAGGACACGAACCCCAGGGTCTTGTCCAGCATGCGACCGGTCATCTTCGGGAACCAGTACGCCAGCGCCCCGATCGCCCCCGTGAGGCCGGCACCCATCAACGTGTAGTGGAAGTGCGCCGTCACGAACATGGACCCATGCATCGCATAGTCGAGCGGTACATCGGAGAGGTAGATCCCGGTGATGCCGCCGATGATGAAGTTCCACAGCATTGCATACGTCGACATCATCGGTAGGGTCGTCCAGATCCTCCCCCGCCAGATCGTCCCCACGATGACCAGGAACAGTCCGCCGGTCGGAATGGAGATCAGCTCGGTGGTGAGCATGAACGCCCCGTTGAGCGGAGTTGCCCATCCGGAGGTGAACATGTGGTGAGCCCACACCATCACGCTCAGCCCGACTATCCCGACGATGGAGAGCACCGCCGCGTTGAAGCTGAAAAGCGGTTTGCGACAGAAGACCGCGGTCAGTTCCATGAGCGCCGCGATCGCTGGCAGGACGATGACGTAGACCTCGGGGTGTCCCATGAGCCAGAAGAGATTCTGATAGAGCCATGGTTGCCCGCCGGCAGAGGCTACATAGAAATTCCCCCCGAGCGCCCGATCGAACCCAAGAAGCACCTCGGCCGTCATGAACATGGGAAAGGCCGGGATGGCGAGGCCAACGCTCGCCACGACTCCGTATACAAAGATTGGAATTCGGTTCCAGGTCATACCGCGTGCCCTCATCGTCAGCACGGTCGTCGTGATGTTCATGCCCGAGACAGCGGTAGAGACGGCGAAGATGACGATCGCCATCAGATAGGCGTCGACGCCGCCCGGCCCTTGGTCCGCCAACGGTGTGTAGCCCGTCCATCCCGTGGGGATGCCGCCGAGGAACGCGGCCGAGTAGAGAACCGGCAGCATGGCCACGAGGAGCCATAGGCTGAGAGCATTCAACCGCGGGAAAGCCATGTCCTTGGCCCCGATCATGATCGGGACGACGAAGTTTCCGAAAGGACCCGTGACCATGATGATGGTGGCGAGAATCATTGTCAGCCCATGCAGGCCGACGAGCGAGTTGTATGTCTGAGGTCCTAGGAATCCGGAGTCGGGCGTGATGAGGTTAGTGCGAATCAGCATCGCCATCGTCCCACCAGCGCCAAGCATCACCATCGTCAGCACGAGGTACTGGATACCCACGACCTTGTGGTCGGTGGTGAAACGGAAGTAGCGCGAAACTCCCTGGTCCTTCCCGGCGAGGAACATCTCGTCGGGGTGCGTGATGTCGTGCCCGAGAACCCAGCGGAGCGGGCCAGCGAACGCGCCAAGACCACCCATGAAGCCGATAGCCCAACACGCCATGGTGATGATGTTGACTTGACTCGCCACATGCACGCCACTCGAGGCTTCCTCGGGGTCCGCCGAGATCATCGACGAGGCCAACCAATGTCCGATGAACGCGAGGACGACACCACTCAGGATCGCTGTCCCCATGTTCAGTCGGCGCATTATTCCGCCGGCAGAGGGTCCAGTCGCATGGGGTTTCTCGGCCGTGTCCACCACGCTCATATGGCCCTCCTCGAGTTCAGCTGCGACGGCTTCCGAAGCGAGAGCTTCGTGTTGGTGGCTCTCACGGTGACCTCGGCTGGTTGGCCCTCAGCCACGCGGCGAACTTCGCCTGGGTGACGACGTGCGCCGTCGTCTCCATGTCGGCATGCAACAGACCGCAGAGCTCGGCGCACCGCACGGTGTAGACGCCGAGCCGGTCCGGAGTCGTCTGGGTCGTCGTCGTCTCGCCGGGATTGGCATCCACCTTGATACCCATCTGCACGACCCAGAAGGAGTGGATGACATCTTCGGACGTCACCTTGAAGACGACAGCACGGTTGATGGGAAGATAGAGCTGGTCCGTCTCGACGTTCCTGCTCGTCGGGTAGGTGAAGGTCCAGACCCATTGCTGGCCGGTGACCTCGACGACCAGTGGGTTTCGGGCCTGGGCCGGCGCGATCCGCGGGTTCTCGCTCGGTGACGACGCCACTTGGAGTTCGACGAGTCCCAGGACCAAGATGAAGAGGCAAAGTGCCGACGATCCGCCCACCCAAAGCCCCACCGCGCCACGGTTGTCTCGAATCGGCGCACCGTCCTCGTCACCGGGTGAATAGTCACCCTTGCGACGCCAACGCACCAGGCTATAGAGCGCGATCGCCCAGACCAGCGCTGCCACGGGTGACGCGGCGACCGACAAGATGGTAAAGGTCTGCTCCACGGCGCGCATCGTGTTCGAGGCCTGGACGCCCATCAGTGCGTCCGGCACTGTCAGCGAAAAGACCACGAGGAGAATCGTGAAGACGGCCCACAGGACGAACACCTCACGGGTCTCGCGCTTGGACCACCAGTGCACGCGTTCAGCTGGCGGCAGATTTGCCACAAGCCCCTCCTTTCGGCCTCCGATTGCCCGAAGATGGAACGGTCACCGGCCTAGGTCACCGTCAAAGTCCCTGACATGTATCCCCGCGCCGACATCGGGCCGCCGAACTTGGCGTAGTAGCCGTCGCCGCACGGGAACTCACAGTTCCAGACATACTTGCCTGCACTCCCGGTCATGAAGGAAAAGGTCACGACGTTGGGTTTCGGGTAGTCACTCCCGGGCGCCGGCGGAGCGTCGTCTGGCACCGCTGGCAAGGGCGCACTGACGAAAATCGGGGACTGGGCGGTTGGTGCTGCATGCAGCGTGAACGTATGTCCGATCAGCTTCGGGTTCGCCCTCGTGATCGTCTTGCCGTTGACCCTCTCCGTCCCGCCGATCGTCCCGTGGACTCGCGCGAAGTAGGGATTCGTGATCTCCTCGCCCCCGTCATACTGATCGATCGTGACCGTGACCAGGGAGTGGGCAGGCACCGAGAGGTCAGTCGTGGGACCGTAGCTGACCCAGTCCGGCTCTGCACCTCCGTCGGCACCATGTTCCCCCGCCATGCTGTCGGGATAGGTCGCCAGGTGGACGAACACATGCGGCACGTTGCCCTGGGGAGTGGCAACCGTCCCACGTACCACCACAGCAGTTCCCTGGGCGGGACCCGGTCGCTGATGGAGGATCCACCCAGCGCCGAAGACGACGAGGGCCCCAACAAGTACCGTGCCAATACATCCGGCCACGCGTCGCATGTCTACCCCTTCGCGATTGAAACTCAACTCCCGAAGTGCCCGACTCCCCATGCCTGATTTTGAGCCCTGCGTCGCCACCCGTTTGGGCCGCGATTCGCTGAGACACGTACCCCACTCGCGTTGCACACTAGACCGTCGGGAGACGTCAACGCTGAACCTAACAAGATTGTCAGGTGGCTGACCTCGCGGAAGGGGCTGCCGCAGACCGTCGTCCGCTTCGGGGACCCGCTGAACCGACGTTCGTAGAATCGCTAGCCACCACAGCAAGGTGGTTCTACGCTGTGGCCAAGGAGGCGCCGGTGAGCCACTCTCAGACCGTACCCGCCACTGCCGTGCCCCAACGGATACTGGTGGTCGACGATGAGGATCGCATCGTTCGATTCGTTGCTCGCCGACTGGCGGAGGCCGGGTATGAGGTGTGTGTCGCCTTGGGCGGAGGAGAAGCGCTCAAGGTGGTCCGAAGCCGGTCTTGCGACCTCGTCATCTTGGACCTCCTGATGCCGGACATCGACGGCATTTCGGTATTACGCGAACTGATGCTGCAGCAGCCCGACCAGCCGGTCATCATCTTGTCGTGTCTCACTGACACAGACTCCAAAGTGCGGTGCTTGGGTCTCGGAGCCAGCGACTTCGTCGCCAAACCCTTCTTCTTCGAGGAGTTGCTTGCCCGGGTGCGGGCACAGCTTCGCACCGCGGCTCGCGGTGCGACGACGCACGTCGAGGTGGGATGCATCAGTTTGGACCTCGAGCGCCAGGCCGCGGACGTCGGCACGGGTCCAGTCTCCCTCACGCAACGCGAGTTTCACCTGCTGCGGGAGCTCATTCGGCATGGAGGCACGACCGTTTCGAGAGAACGCCTGCTGTCAGCTGTCTGGGGACTGGACTTCGACCCCGGCTCGAACGTCGTCGAAGTATCCGTTGGGCGGCTCCGGGCCAAGCTGGGCAACGAGGTCGTTGAGACCGTTCGAAGAGAGGGATACCGCGTTGCCGTCGGGTAGATCGCATCCTTGGCCCTACGGCGGCGCTGCGATCGACGTCGCGTGGGCTACGTTCAGCCTTGCGAATCTCATCGCGATCCTGACGCTCCCCGGCTGGGAGACTGTCCCCTTTCACTTTATTTGGGTGAGTCTGACCATTGTTTATGGCTTTCGAGTATGGTCTCTTCCGGCAACGTGGGTTGTCTTGTCGGTCGTCTGTCTCAGCACCGGCATCCTCATCACCAGGGAGATCTCCACCGGCGACCAGCTTCCTGGAGAGCTCACTGAAGTGCCGCTGATGGCTGCGATGTTCCTCGCGATGGTCTGGCACGCGCGCCGGCGACTCGCGATGATGCGGTCGTTAGAGCAGATGTCCGAGGACAACCTGCGGCTACTGGAGCAGCAACGGCAGTTCGTCGCTAACGCCTCACATGAACTCCGGACGCCCATCACCATCGCGCTCGGTCACGCCGAGCTGATCGCCGACCATCTCGAGGCCGGAACAATGCACGACGACGCTCATGTCGTCATCGATGAGCTGGATCGTCTCCGAAGACTCTCTGACAGGATGCTCGCACTCGCCGCACCCATGGGTCACGACTTCTTGAACTGGTCGGTCATCGATGTTCACTCGCTCCTGACGGTCATCGCACAGAGGTGGCTGCCGACCGACCGCCGGTGGTCCGTGGCCACGTCGAGCGAGACAGAAGTGATGGGTGACTGGGATCGGCTCGTCCTCGCCATCGACGCCCTCATCGAAAATGCGGTCGGAAATACTTCGCCGGATGACTCCATTCGCCTCTCCGCACGTGCCTGCGACGACAAGGTGCTGATCGAGGTGTCGGACACCGGAACCGGTATCGCGACCACCGACCTACAGCGGATCTTCGACCGGTCCACGCACATCGACGCTGGCCATGGTCGCGGAAATGCCGGCAGTGGACTCGGGCTGTCGATTGTCCAGGCGGTGGCCGAGGCTCACAGCGGTCGTGTCACCGTCACCAGTCATCTCGGGTATGGCGCAGCCTTCACCTTGGTGCTGCCAGCCGCCGACAGTATCCCTCCGCACAGCGACAGCGAGGCTTCATTCCCCGTCGCAGGACGATTGGCCGCCGGTGCGGGCCACCCCCGGGCAGAGCCTCGGTCGCTGTGATCCGCGAGTCTGTGGACGGCGTTTTGTCAGTCTGTGGGATCACCGGATGTCGCTTCTCTGGCAGGTGCAGTCCGGTGTCTGGCAGCCGCTCCTCAGGAGGCGCAAGCACTGCGGATTCGTCCTGCTGCGTCACGAGGAGTATCCGCTCGCTCGGTCGGACGAATGCGCGGGTGCGTTGTCAGCTGTGTAGCAGGTCGGTCAGCCGCCCGACGAGATCAGCCGGGTAGAGACCCAGCGGTTCGAGCTCGCCCGCACGCACCCACCGGAGCTCGAAGCTGTTGGCGGGGCAGTGCTCGTCGGCCTCGGGCCCGGACAGCGTAGGGGAACCGGTGACGTCGCACATGAGGAAGTAGGAGGCTGGCCTCCCGTCGTGCTGCCCAGTCCAGAGCAGTGAGTCGATGGCGGCCTTCAGAGTGGTCTCCTCCCACAGCTCACGCAGCGCGGCCTCCCGAGTCGTCTCTCCGGGCTCCACGCCGCCGCCGGGAAGCACTGCATAGTCACGACCCGCGTAGTGCCGCTTGATGACCAGGACCTTGTCATCGTCGCGCACGACGGCGACGGCGCGGGGGGTCTGCATGGCCGTCATCATGGCAGCCTCCTCCGACAGCGTTTGTTCCCCCACTCACCGGAAGAACCTGACGGCTCGGCCGGAAGAACCTGACGGCTCGGCGGGAGGGGTCAGTGGCCGGCTTCGTGCCAGCTCTTGCCGATGCCGACCGACACCTCGAGGGGGACGGCGAGGTCATAGGCGGCGGCCATCTCCCGTCGTACGACGGTCTCGAGCGCCTCGAGCTCACCGGGCGCCACCTCGAACACCAGCTCGTCGTGCACCTGGAGCAGCATCGTCGACTGAAGGGACTCGCGGGTGAGCGCTGCGTCGACCTTCAGCATCGCCACCTTGATGAGATCGGCGGCGGAGCCCTGAATCGGGGCGTTGAGGGCCATCCGCTCGGCCATCTCGCGGCGCTGCCGGTTGTCGCTCGTCAGGTCCGGCAGGTAGCGCCGCCGCCCGAGCAGCGTCTCGGTGAAACCCGTGCGCCGGGCTTCGTCGACCACTCCACGCAGATAGTCGCGGACCCCGCCGAACCGCTCGAAGTACTCCTCCATCAGGACCCTCGCCTCGGCCGGCTCGATCCTCAGCTGCTGGCTGAGGCCGTAGGCGGACAGGCCGTAGGCGAGGCCGTAGTTCATCGCCTTGATCTTGGAGCGCTGCGCCCCCGTGACGGTCTCGGCGGGGACGTCGAACACCCGGGCCGCCGTTACGGAGTGGAAGTCCATCCCGGAGTTGAACGCCTCGATCAGGCCGGCGTCGTCGGACACGTCCGCCATGATCCGCATCTCGATCTGGCTGTAGTCGGCCGTCAGCAGGGCCTCGCCGCTCGGCCCGACGACGAAGGCCTCCCGGATCCGTCTGCCCTCCTCGGTGCGGATCGGGATGTTCTGCAGGTTGGGCTCTGTCGACGAGAGACGGCCGGTCGCCGCGATCATCTGGTTGAACGTGGTGTGGATGCGGCCGTCCTCGGCCACCGTCTTGAGCAGACCCTCGACGGTCTGCCGGAGCCTGCTGGCGTCGCGGTGGATCAGCAGGTGTTGCAGGAACGGGTGTTCGGTCTTGTCGAAGAGGCCTTGAAGGGCCTCGGCATCCGTGGTGTAACCAGTCTTGGTGCGCTTCGTCTTCGGCATCGCGAGCTCGTCGAAGAGGACGACCTGGAGCTGTTTGGGAGAGCCGAGGTTGATCTGCTTGCCGATCACGGCGTAGGCGTCGTCGGCTGCCTGCCGCACCCGGGTCGCGAACTGGGACTCAAGAAGCTCGAGATGGTCGACGTCGACGGCGATACCGCGTTGCTCCATGCGGGCGAGCACCTCGACCAGCGGCAGCTCGACCTCGGCCAGCAGCCGGGAGCCTCCCCGGCTGTCCAGCTCGGTGCGGAGCGCGTCGGCCAGGTCGACCACCGCGTGCGCCTTCGCCATCGCCTCGCTTGCGCCGGTCGAGTCGCCGTCGAGGTCGAAGGAGAGCTGGGCGCTCGCATCGGTGGTGCCGGGCAGCTCGCGGTGAAGATAGCGCAACGTGAGGTCGGCGAGGTCATAGGACCGCTGGTCGGGGTGCGAGAGGTACGCCGACAGGGCCGTGTCTGCGGCGGGGCCGGCCAGCGGCCAGCCCCGGGCCGCCAACGCGAGCATCGGGCCCTTCGCGTCGTGCAGCGCCTTCCTCTTCTCGGGGTCGGCCAGCCACTCGGCCAGGGCCGCCTCGTCAACTGGCCCGATCTCGGCCGCGTCAACCCAGCCGGCGACCCCGTCGCCGGTCGCGAGCGCGACGGCGTCGACCTGCCCGGTGCCACTGGCCCACTGGCCCACCACGAACAGGCCGGTCAGGCCGGTTCCGGAGGCGTGCTCGCCCAGCCAGCCGGCCACCTCGCCGGCACCGAGCCGGGCGGCCTCGAGCTCGGGACCGGCTTCGATCTGCGGCTCGTCGGCCGACAGCGTCTCGAAGAGCCGGTCGCGCAGCACCCGAAACTCGAGGCTGTCGAAGACCTGGTGCACCTCGTCGCGGCTCCACGGCCGGACGGCGGTGTCATCGACCGTCGCGCTGAGCTCGAGATCGCGCACGAGTGCGTTGATGCGGCGGTTACGGATCACGTCGGAAAGGTGCTCGCGGAGCGAGTCGCCGGCTCGGCCGGTGATCTCGTCGACCCGCGCGACGATCTCCTCCAGCGAGCCGAACTGGTTGATCCATTTCGCAGCGGTCTTGGGACCCACCCCGGGCACCCCGGGTAGGTTGTCGCTGGTCTCCCCCACCATCGCGGCCAGGTCGGGATAGCGTTCGGGCGGCACGCCGTACTTCTCCAGCACCGCCTCCGGCGTCATCCGGGCCAGCTCCGAGACGCCGCGCTTCGGGTAGAGCACCGTGCACCTGTCGCTGACCAGCTGGAACGAGTCGCGGTCACCGGAGCAGATGAGCACGTCGACACCCTGTGCCTGAGCCTGAGTGGCCAGGGTGCCGATCACGTCGTCGGCCTCGAAGCCGTCGCGCTCGACGGTCGTGACCCGCAGCGCCTCGAGCACCTCCTTGATCAGGGACACCTGGCCGTTGAACTCGGTGGGGCTCTTCGACCGGTTGGCCTTGTATTCGGCGTATTCCGCCGACCGGAAGGTCTGGCGGGACACGT
Organism: uncultured Actinomycetota bacterium; assembly: GCA_963820035.1. Lineage (GTDB taxonomy): Bacteria > Actinomycetota > Actinomycetes > Propionibacteriales > Nocardioidaceae > JAWWPG01. The sequence continues at coordinate 624,502 of CAWFYK010000004.1, forward strand.
CGAACGCGACAGCGATATGGGTCGGCCCCTCGTCGCGGAGCACGTTGATCAGCATCGACGTGAAGCCGTAGACCGCATTGGTGGGCTGCCCCGTGGTGGTGGAGAAGTTTTCCACCGGCAGCGCATAGAACGCCCGGTAGGCCAGCGAGTGGCCGTCGAGCAGCAGCAACAGCTGCCGCTTCGGTGCGGGGGCGGTCGGGGTGTCGACGGCGCTTGGTTCTGTGGCAGCCACCGTTGAACTCTAGTCGGCTGGACCGACAAGGACGTCGCCGGTGATCTGACAGGATCCTCGGTACGACGCGCGAGCGAGCGCCATCTCGAGGAGGCCATTGTGACGGATACACCCTCGGCCAACCGGCCGGCCGACGGAGACGCTTTCGCGACCTTTCCGCCCGCGGCGATCCATGAACGGCTGAACATCACGATCGTCGAGGCGAGCGCGACGAAGGTGGTGGCGACCATGCCGGTCGACGGCAACACGCAGCCGCTCGGTCTCCTGCACGGCGGTGCGTCGTGTGTGCTGGCCGAGAGCCTTGGGTCGATCGGGGCGACGCTGCACGGGCTGCCGGAGCGGGTCGCCGTGGGGACCGACATCAACGCGACCCATCACCGAGCCGCGTCGACGGGAACCGTGACCGGGGTCGCGCGGCCGCTGCACCTCGGGCGGACCATCGCCTCCTACGAGGTGGTCATCACCGACGATAAGGACCGCCGCATCTGCACGGCGCGGCTCACCTGCCAGCTGGTCCCCGCGAAGCAATGAGCCGCATCCGCCGCGCCCTCACGACGTTCGGGGATATCGTCTGGCGGGTCGTCGTGGCCGTCATCCGCAGCTTTGCCTTGAGGGCGCACACCGTCGTCGCTCGCACGACCGCCACCTGAGCCATCCCAAGCCTGGTCAGGAACCGGTTGGCGTCTCGGGCGTTGGCGGCGACAGAGGCGACGATGTGCATGCTGCCGAGCTCCTCGGCCCATTCCGCGGCGGTCTCGACCAGCTCCTGCCCGAGCCCGCGCCGGCGGAACCGCGAGTGCACATGCAGATAACCGACGTGGACGGCGTCCTCGCCGTGGATCGGAGACAACGGGGCCTGCCGGAGGTGCGCGACGCCCACCGGGACGTCGTCCGCGACCGCCACCACGAGCCGTTGGGCGGGGTCGTCACAGATCCGGCCAACCGCCCGACGTACGTCGTCCACATCCGTCGCCGGCCGCGGCTGCCGCGGCGGGTCGGACGTGAAGTCGGTCCAGATCGAGAGCAGCGCCTCGGCGTCGTCGGGCACAGCGTCTCGCACGGTCGGGCGAACTCGGGTCATGACTCTCTCCATCTGAGCTGGACCCCCGAGCGGTCGGTGCACATGCCCGCGCAGACCGAGCTCGGCCGGTGCGAACCCGCCCAGACTACGACCTCCTGCCCGACTCCGCTCGTCGGGTGCCAGAATGCCCTGACCACCGTGCGTCGCCGCCCTCGAGACGGCCCGCGGATGACCGCTCAGCCAGCGCAAGGAGGTGCCGCCCGATGTTCCGTGGGATCGGCACGGTCGTCAACATGGCGACCGTTCTCGTCGGCTCCGGCATCGGAGTGCTGCTCGGGAACCGGCTGCCGCAGCGCACGCGCGAGGTCGTGACTGACGGGCTCGGTCTCGTCGTCCTGCTGGTCGCGGGACTCTCCGTCATCTCGGTGACCGACTCGCGGCTCACTCGGGCCGTCGGAGGCTCGGCACCCGTCCTGATCGTGCTGGGTGCCGTGCTCATCGGCGGCATCAGCGGGTCGCTGCTCCAGATCGAGGCCAGGCTCGAGGGCTTCGGCGGCTGGCTGCAGTGGAGGCTGGCGAGCTCGTCCGGGTCGGAGCAGCGCCAGCGGTTCATCGAAGGCTTCGTCTCTGCCTCGTTGTTGTTCTGCGTCGGCCCGCTCACGATCCTGGGCTCCCTGTCGGACGGCCTGGGCGACGGGGCGGACCAGCTGTTCCTCAAGGCGACGCTTGACGGGTTCGCGGCGATCGCCTTCGCCTCGTCGTTCGGCTGGGGGGTCGCGGCCTCGGTGATCGTCATCGGGGTCGTCCAGGGCAGCCTCACGATCGTCGGTGCACTTGTCGGTCAACTGCTGCCGGAGCCGGAGCTGCTCGCCATCACCGCCACCGGAGGCATTCTGCTCGTCGGAGTCGCACTGCGTCTGCTCCGCATCCGCGAGATCCCGGTCGGGGATCTGCTGCCGGCGCTGCTGGTGGCGCCACTGCTGACGGAGATCGTGGCCAGCCTGCGCTAGGCCCGATCCTTCACCGCCAGTCCCGGAGGCTCTCAGCGTGTCGCGTTTCATCCGGTGCCACGCCCTCGGTGTCGTTCACCCCGTGCCCTGCCCCTGGTGTCGTATAGTCCCAGCAGGATCTGAGGTGAAGCTGATCGCGCCTCCGATGCGTATGACGACCGAGCCGCTTGACCGTCGCGACAGGAGTCACCAGTGCGAGAGCGCCTCATCGCAGGAGCGGCACTGGTACTCGTGGCCCTGGCCGGGCTCGGTCTCGTGGCCGCGCCGGCAGACGCGTCGTCAGCGCCCGCCTCGTCACCCCACGCATCGTCTGCGGTGTGGACGACCGGGTTCGGTGTCGCCGCCCGAGGCGCCGCTGACGTCATCCACGTCAAAGGCAAGCTCATCGACACCCGGGTCAGCCCACCCAAGCCCGTCCCCGGAGTCAAGATCACCGTGGAGAACTCCTCGGGCAAGGTCATCGGCAAGGCCACCTCCGACGCCAACGGCACGTTCTCCATCCCGCTGGGTCAGGACATCGACGTCCTGGGCGAGACGTTCACGGTCAAGATCGACACGGCGACGCTGCCGAACGGCTCGGCGCTGCGCGACCCCAGGAAGGTCGAGCTCAAGCAGCAGATCACCATCACGAGCGACATCTTCATCACGTTCCCGATCGGCGACAACCCCAACCCGCCGACCTCGGAGTTCATCCAGGGCATCCAGTTGGCTATCGGCGGCATCGTCTTCTCGCTGCTGCTGGCGATGGCGTCCCTCGGGCTCTCGATGATCTACGGCACGACGGGGCTGACGAACTTCGCGTACGGCGAGCTAATCACGTTCGGCGCTCTCGTCGCGTTCGCTGTCGACTCGCTGCCCGGCACCATCAGGGTCGCCGGCGAGGACGTCACCCTGTTCGTGGGGATCCTCGCGGCCATCGTGTTCGGCGCGATGTTCGGCTGGGCCCAGGACAGAATCCTGTGGCGACCACTGCGACACCGCGGGACCGGGCTGGTGGCGGCCATGATCGTGAGCATCGGGCTGGCGATCTTCCTGCGCAACGTGTTCCAGTTCTTCGCCGGCGCCGGCAACCACACCTACTCACAGTTCGCCACCCCCGAGCCCTGGCACATCGGCGCGATCCTCATTACCCCGAAGGCGGTGGGCGTCGCGATCTTCGCCGCGATCGTCCTGGTGCTGGTGTCCATCGCCCTCCAGCGCACCAGGATGGGCAAGGCCATGCGGGCGGTCGCGGACAACCCTCCCCTCGCGGCGTCATCCGGCATCAACGTGGACCGCGTCATCTCGGTCGTCTGGGCCGGCAGCGCTTCGCTCGCAGGGCTGTCCGGCGTACTCCTGGGCATGACCCAGGGCTTCGACTACCAGGTCGGGTTCAAGATCCTGCTGCTCTGCTTCGCGGCCGTCGTGCTGGGCGGGCTCGGCACGATCTGGGGCGCCATGTTCGGCAGCTTCGTCATCGGGATCTTCATCGAGGTCTCCACTCTGGTGGTGCCGGCCGAGCTGAAGTTCGTCGGAGCGCTCGTCGTCCTGATCCTCGTGCTTCTGGTGCGGCCCCAGGGTCTGCTCGGCCGTTCCCAGCGGGTCGGATAGGAGGAGAACCGGATGGACTGGTCCAGCATCTTCGGCGATTCGCTTCAACAGGGGCTCGGCGCCCCGGCTGTCGTCTACTGCATCGCCGCCATCGGGCTCAACGTGCACTTCGGCTACACCGGCTTGCTGAACTTCGGCCAGGCGGGCTTCATGGCGATCGCCGGCTACGCGCTGGCTGCGAGCGTGGTCACCTGGGGGCTGTCGTTCTGGCTGGGCATCGCCCTGGGACTGGTGCTCAGCGCCGTCCTCGCACTCGTGCTCGGCGTCCCGACACTGCGATTACGCGCGGACTATCTGGCGATCGTCACGATCGCCGCCGCCGAGATCATCCGGCAGACGATCGGCTCCGTCAGCCTGCTCCAGTACTTCGGCGGCCAGGACGGTCTGCAGCAGTTCGTCGGCACATTCCAGGGGATGAACCCGTTCCACTCCTCGGTCACGATCGGCAGCACGACCTGGCGACCCTATGACTTCTGGCTGCTCGTCGTGGGCTGGAGTCTTGTGGCGGTCTGCTGTCTCGTGGTGTTCCTCCTGATGCGCAGCCCCTGGGGACGGGTACTCAAGGCGATCCGCGAGGACGAGGACGCGGTACGCAGCCTCGGCAAGAACGTCTATGCCTACAAGATGCAGTCGCTCATCATCGGCGGGCTCTTCGGGGCGATCGCCGGCTTCATGTCTGCCCTCCAGCACTCGGCGATCAACCCCTCGCTGTTCGCGACGGACACCACCTTCTTCGCCTACACCGTGCTGCTGGTCGGAGGTGCCGCCCGGGTGCTCGGGCCGGTCGCCGGCGCGATCATCTTCTGGTTCCTCATCACCTTCCTCGACCTGTTCTTCGGGGCGGCGACCGACGGCACGCACCCGCTGATCCCCACCTGGATCATGACGAACCAGCAGGCCAGTCTGATGCGGCTCATCTTCATGGGGCTGTCCCTGATGCTGCTGATGATCTTCCGTCCGCAGGGCATCTTCGGCGACCGCAGGGAGCTGGCCCTCGATGCCCACTGACGCTGCGAACACATCGGTCGACCGATCCGTCGACTCGCGCGCCGCACTGGCCGACCTACCCCGCGAGCCCGGCGCGAGCAAGCCTGACCCGATCCTGGTGGCCGACAAGGTGCTCCAGCAGTTCGGCGGGCTCAAGGCCGTCGACATCGACCACGTCGAGATCCAGCGCGGGGTGATCACCGCTCTCATCGGCCCCAACGGCGCGGGCAAGACCACCTTCTTCAACCTGCTCACCGGGTTCGACAGCCCGCGCGCCGGTTCGTGGTCGTTCAACGGCCGTGACCTGAGCGGGATGCCGGCCTACAAGGTCGCCCGGCTCGGGATGGTGCGAACGTTCCAGCTCACCAAGGTGCTGTCGAAGCTCACCGTCATGGAGAACATGCGCATCGGCGCCACCGGACAGAGCGGCGAGAGCCTGCTGAGGGCCATGTTCGCCCCTCTGTGGCGGCGCCAGGAGGACGAGAACACGGCACGGGCGCAGGCACTGCTCGAGCGGTTCACCCTCGACCAGAAGCAGGACGACTTCGCCGGATCCCTGTCCGGTGGCCAGCGCAAACTGCTCGAGATGGCTCGCGCGCTGATGGTCGAGCCGGAGCTGGTCATGCTCGACGAGCCGATGGCCGGGGTCAACCCGGCACTGAAGCAGTCACTCCTCGGGCACGTCAAGTCGCTCCGCGAGGACGGCATGACCGTGCTGTTCGTTGAGCACGATATGGACATGGTGTGTGACATCTCCGACTGGATCATCGTCATGGCACAGGGCCAGGTCATCTCCGAAGGGCCACCCGATGACGTGATGGCCGACCCACGCGTGATCGACGCCTACCTCGGCGCACACCACGACACCGCCCTGCCGGACGAGGTGGATGAGGTGGACGACGTGGCGGACGACCCAGCCGGTATGGCGGACGACTCGCCAGACGAGCCCGCGGCGCCTGACGACCGTGCCACGCCTGACCAGGCCACCACACCGGGCGAGATCACGCCGGACGAGGCCCACGGGAGGGACGACGGTGTCTGAGCGCGCGACGGACGGCGACCGCTCCGCCCACGTCGAGGCGGCCGAAGGAGCGGTCCTGCGGGCCGACAACCTGGTCGCCGGCTACCTTCCAGGCGTCAACATCCTCAACGGAGCCGACCTCTACTGCCAGCCCGCTGAGCTCGTCGGGATCATCGGGCCCAACGGGGCGGGCAAGTCCACCTTGCTCAAGGCCTTGTTCGGGCTGGTCAAGATCGGGTCCGGCACCGTGCGCCTGAAGGGCGACGACGTGACGAACCAACGGGCGGACGTCTTGGTGGCGAAGGGGATCGGCTTCGTGCCCCAGACCAACAACGTCTTCCCATCGCTCACCATCCAGGAGAATCTCGAGATGGGGCTCTACCAGAACCCCAAGATCTTCAAACGCCGGTTCGATGTGGTGTCGGACCTGTTCCCGGCGCTCCGCGACCGCCGTAACCAGCGGGCGGGGTCGCTGTCCGGCGGTGAGCGACAGATGGTCGCCATGGGCCGGGCCTTGATGATGGAGCCGTCGGTGCTGCTGCTCGATGAGCCGTCCGCCGGCCTGTCACCCGTCATGCAGGACGAGGTTTTCATCCAGACCAGGCGCATCAACCGGGCCGGGGTGAGCGTCGTGATGGTGGAGCAGAACGCCCGGCGCTGCCTGCAGATCTGCGACCGTGGCTACGTCCTCGACCAGGGCCGGAACGCCTACACGGCGAGCGGCAAAGATCTCATCAACGACCCCAAGGTCATCCAGCTCTACCTCGGCACGCTCGCCAAGGCCTGACCTGACGAAGCGGCCCGGCCAGCAGAGCTGGCCGGGCCGTCTCGTGGTTCAGGTGGCGCGGGGTCAGGGCAGGATGCCGGTGACCGAGTCGACCTGCTTGAACATGTTGTTCTTGCCATAGAGCTGGATGCCGATGGTGGCCTTCGACGGGCTGCCGTTGGAGTTGAAGTCCACCGGACCCGAGACACCCTCGTAGTTGATGTCCTTGCCCGCCTTGAGCAGAGCCAGGCACTGCCTGTAGGACGTGCACTTCGTGCCGTCACGGGAGACCTCGGTCATCTTCGCTGCGATGGCCTTGCCGTTCGTGCTGCCGGCGTCGTCAGCCGCCAGTGCCGCCAGGATGGCTGCGTCATAGACCTGCGGACCGTAGGTGAAGTCCTTCAGCTTGGGGTTGACACTCAGCAGCCGCTTCTTGAAGGCCGCGCCCAGGTCGACACCCACCGGGATCGTCGCCTTCGTGCCCGTCATGGTGCCGGGGTCGAAGGTCTTGGAGTAGTCCACTGTGTTGCCGTCGACGAGGTAGGTCGGGACGTCCTGCGGGCCGACGCCCGCCGCGATCAGCTGGGGGATGATCTTCTCACCCTCGCTGAACGAGATCAGCGCGATCGCGTCCGGCTTGCTGGCTGCGACCTTGTTGACCTCCGCCGTGAAGTTCGTGGCGTCGGCGGAGTAGAGCTGCTTGATCGCGACCGTGCCGCCCTTCGACTCGACCGTCTTGGCGAGCTGCGAGGCGAGCCCCTCGCCGTAGGAGTCCTGGCGGGCCAGGATGGCGACGTTGGAGTGACCGTCCTGGGTGATCAGGTTGCCCAGGACCGTGCCCTGCAGCGCGTCGGACGGGGCGGTGCGGAAGTAGAGCCCGTTGTCGTCGTAGGTGTCGAACGCAGGCGAGGTGTTGGAGCCGGAGACCTCCATGACGCCGGCACCGGTGATCTTGTCGATGACGCTCAGCGTCACGCTCGACGCCGCGGCGCCGAGGATGACGTCGGCCCCCGCGTTGAGCAGCTTGTCGGCGGAGCCGCTCGCCAGGTCGGGAGTGCCGTCACCTTCGTCGGCTTTGACCGACGTGACCGGCTTGCCGAGCACTCCGCCGGCGGCGTTGATGTCCTGCAACGCGAGGTCGGCACCGGCGAACTGGGGTGGGCCGAGGTAGGCGAGGTCGCCGGTCTCGGGGAACAGCTCGCCGTAGACCATCGGCTTCGCGGTGGTGGGTGGCTTGGACGAGGAGCTCTGGGTGTTGGAGCTGGGGGTGTCGCTGCTCGACGAGCTGTTGCTACCCCCGCAGGCGCTCACCATCAGCGCTGTGGCTGCGACGACCGCGGCTCCGCGGGCAACGCGCGATGGGCGGATCATGGGCCCCTCCGTCTCTGAAACGACCGGAGCCATCGGTGGTCCAGTCTTATCGATGGCAAGAACCTAGCGTGTCGAGGCACCAACAGTCAGGACCCTGATTGTGTCGCGTGGTCGTCGTTGCCATTTCGTGACATCCTCGGAGACCACATCGGCCGACCCAGCCGACGCCGCAGGTGGTTGCGGTCCTAAACTCGTGGTGCAAGCCGGGTTGGCGGAATCGGCAGACGCGATGGTCTCAAACACCATTGTCCGAAAGGATGTGTGGGTTCAAGTCCCACACCCGGCACTCGTGGAGCCCCAGCCAGGACAGCCTCGGTCCGGCCCCACAGGTGACGTTTGCGGCTGGGATGCGGGCGGCTCTCCGGTAGGCTGAGGGCATGGCCGGCCGCGGTGAACAGGACGAATGTCCGTATCCCCTCGCGGCTGCGGCGATCGGGCGGACATGACCAAGACACCCCCGCAGCCCGTCGACACGGCGGCTGCTTCCGGCGTCAGCAGCGCCGTGGGCCAGCCGGTGCCGGACGATCCCTCCCCTTCGCCGTCTCCAGAGCCGCCGGAGGTCCTGCATTTCCCGGACGTCCCGAGGCTCGAGCTCGACGAGCTCCTCGAGCAGCTTCGTGACCGGGCCGACGACGTCCTGTCCACCCAAGGCAGGCTGCGGGGGCTGCTTCGGGCCAACGCCACGGTGGCCTCGGACTTGAGCCTCAACGTCGTACTCCGCCGCATCGTCGCGGAGGCGCGCGAGCTGCTCGGGGCGCGCTACGCCGCACTGGGGGTGATCGGCAGCGACGGCGAGCTGGAGCAGTTCCTCCATGCCGGCATGGAGGACGACGTGGTGGCCGAGATCGGCGACCTCCCCCGCGGTCGCGGCATCCTCGGGCTGCTGATCAACCGGGCCGTCCCGATCCGGCTCCCCGACCTGGCTGCCGACGGCGCCTCGGCCGGGTTCCCTCCAGGTCATCCCCCGATGGCCAGCTTCCTCGGCGTGCCGATCCGGGTCGCAGGCGACGTCTTCGGCAACCTCTACCTGACCGAGCGCCTCACCGGCGGCGAGTTCACCGCCGAGGACGAGGAGCTCGCCAAGGCTCTGGCGGCGACGGCCGGGGTGGCCATCGCCAACGCCCGGCTCTTCACCGAGTCCGAGCAGCGGCGCGGCTGGCTCGCGGCCGCCGGCGAGCTCACTCACCAGCTGCTCTCGGCGGACGCCGCAGACCCGCTGGAGCTCATCACCCGCATCGCCGCGACCGCCGCCGACGCGGACTTCGCGACCCTCGCGGTGCGCCACGATGACCACCAGCTGGTGGTCAAGGCCGCTACGGGGAGCCAGGGCGTTGGTCTGCTGGGCCGCACCGGACCGCTCGCCGCATCCCCCACCGGAGAGGTGATCCTCACCGGCAAGCCGCTCCTGGTCCCCGACAGCCGCGCCGGCGACCAGTCCTTGTCCTTCGGCCGCGACGTGGGCCAGCTCGTCGTCGTACCCGTCGCGTCAGGAGAGGTCATCCGCGGTGCTCTGACCCTTGGCCGGCTGGCCGACCGCACGCCGTTCACCGAAGGTGACATGTCGATGGCTGCATCGTTCGGCAACCACGCCGCCGTCGCCATGGAGCTCATCGAGGCCCGCGCCGACCAGCTCGAGCTGGCCAGTCTCGAGGATCACGACCGGATCGCCCGCGATCTCCATGACCACGTGATCCAGGAAGTTTTCGCCGTCGGGATGGGGTTGCAGGGCCTGGCCACCGTGGTCGACAAGCCCGCGGTCGGTGCCCGGATCATCGGCTACGTCGATGCGCTCGACCGCGTCGTGAGCCAGATCCGCACCACGATCTTCCAGCTGCACGTCGGCCGCCCCCACGGGAGCCTGCAGGCCCGGCTGCTCGCCATCGTGGGCGAGCACACGTCCCAGCTCGGGTTCGCACCTCAGGTCCGGTTCACCGGACCGCTGGACACCCTGGTGCCGCAGGAGGTGGCCGACGACGTACTCGCGGTCACCCGGGAGTCGCTGTCCAACGCTGCGCGACACGCGGGTGCCGGCTCGGTCGAGATCCTGCTCAGCCTGGACCAGGACCTGGTGCGGCTGGAGGTCACCGACGACGGCCGCGGACTGGGCACTCCGACGCGCACGAGCGGACTCGCCAACATCCGCCGACGGGCCGAGGACAACCACGGCACCCTCGAGCTCACTACCCCCGATGATGGCGGAACCCGGATCGTCTGGACGGCCCGGATCGCCTGACGGGGCCGAAGGGAGACGTCCTGAACTATGGGCGGCTCCTGCTGCTGAGCGGAGGTCGGTACGCCGGCTGGCGGGCTGCCGCCCTAGTTGGTGACCCTGGAGCCGGAGCCACCCTTGGTCCGCGACGTCAGGTAGGCCAGCGACGCAGAGGGCCTGTCCTCTTCGAGCTTCGACGGGAGCCTGATACCCACTCGAACGCCGATCACGCACGCCGCCTCACCGTGCTCGCAGCAGATCCCCTCGGCATCGGCGGGGCTACCACCGACACACTGGAAAATCATCTCGCTCATCGTTGGTGCCCCCCTCGGACGATGTGATGCGAACTCCGACACTACTTCCCGGAGTCGCTCACGACTCCCCACACCCACCGTGGTACGCCGGGAAGAACTTTCCGTGCTATCTTCGCACGATTTAGTGGAGAACTCTCGGTTTAGCGCCACTTTCGACCTGCTCGGCAATGCCGAGAATTGGCCTCGCCCATCGCCTGGCGTGTCGTCACGCTCTAGCACGCGCCGCACGTTGGTCTGGGGTGAGAGGCACAGTGATGCCGCGGCTTTTCCGGGACACCTCGGACAGTCTCGAGGGGAACCTGACGGCTCGGCCGGAAGAACGTGACGGCTCGGCGGGAAGAACCTGACGGCTCGAGCGGAAGAACGTGACGGCTCGGCGGGAAGAACCTGACGGCTCGGCGGGGGTTAGGAGCCGCAGTGGGGCAGCGCCTTGGGCGGCACCAGCAGCCCGAGGGTCTGCTTCAGCTTGAGCACCCGGTAGACCGACGCGTCGAGCCGGGTCGGGGTGATCCGGCCGTCCTGGACGGCGGCGATGACGGCTTGGACGGCCACAGATGGCTCCGGAGGCATCAGCAGCAGGTCGGAGCCCGCCTGGATCGCCTCGACGGCGATCTCCCCGGGCGTCCCCCACGACGTGATGCCGCCCATGTTGAGCGCGTCTGTGATGACCACCCCTTGGTAGCCCAACCGGCCCCGCAGCAGGTTCGAGTTGAGCTTCTTGGAGATCGTGGCGGGTCGCCCGCTCGGGTCCATCGCCGGGAAGGCGAGGTGGCCCACCAAGATCATGTCCACGTGGTCACGGACGGCCGCCTGAAACGGCGGGAGGTCGGTTGCCTTCCACCGTGCCACCGACTCCTTGATCACGGCCGTGTGGAGATGGCTGTCGGTGTCGGTCGAGCCATGGCCGGGGAAGTGCTTCGAGGTAGCCGCCACGCCGCCGTCGTGGTAAGCGCACACCTGAGCGGTCACCAGCTTCGACACGACGCCGGGAGTCGACCCGAACGACCGGTCGCCGATCACCCCGCCCGAACCGGCGGTGTTGACGTCGCTCACCGGCGCCAGGTCGGTGTTGATGCCCAGCCCGGACATCAGTCTCCCGGTGTCGGCCGCGGTCGATCTCGCCCAGCCGGCGTTGCCATGGAACTCGAGTCCACCCGGCGTGCCCTCGGTGCCTGGGATGCGGGTGACCGGGCCGCCCTCCTGGTCGGTCATGATGAGCATCGGGTAGGTGACGCCGCGTGCCGCCCGCTGGATTCTCGTGGTGAGGATCCGCGCCTGGGCCTGCGACGTCATGTTGCCGGAGAAGTAGATGAGCCCGCCGGGGTGCAGCCCGTCGATCAGACCGGTCGGGACCGTGGTGCCGGAGAACCCGGCGACGACCAGCTGGCGGACCTTGTTGGTCAGCGACATCTTGTCGATGCGCACCCAGATGGGGTCGCGCGCATCAGGCACGCTCCCGACGGTCGGCTCGCCGCTTGCGACCGATCGGGCGCTCGGTTCGGACCGGGCGGCCCGGGTCGCCCCCGAGCGTCCCGCTCCCGAGTCGGCCGCCGTCACGGTCGCGGCCGCCGGGCCGGAGGGGCGGGCAGACGTCGTGGCTGAGCTGGGCGGCCGGGCGGTCGTCGTACCCGCGCAGGCTGCGAGCACCAGACCGCAGACACCCGCAAGCGCAACCGACCGGGCAGCCATGACACCTCGTGCTCGCCCGCGGGTCATGGGGCCGGGTCCGCGGCGGCCGACTCATACGCCGGCACGACCGCGTTGATGGCATCGCCCATCCGGTGGATCCGGAGCGCGTTGGTGGATCCGGGGATGCCCGGCGGGCTGCCCGCCACGATGACGACCTGGTCGCCCTCCTTGCACCGGCCGATGTCGAGGAGCGCCCGGTCGACCTGCATCACCATCTCGTCGGTGTGTTGCACCGGGTCGACCAGGAAGGTCTCGACCCCCCACGTCATGGCGAGCTGGGACCGGACCGCCTGCACCGGGGTGAAGGCGAGGACCGGGACCTGGGACCGGTAGCGAGTGAGGCGCCGCACCGTGTCACCGGACTGGCTGAACGCCACCAGGAACTTCGCGCCCACCCGCTCGGCCACCTCGGCGGCCGCCTTGGCGATGACTCCACCCCGTGTCGACGGCTGGGACGTGATGGCGCTCATCCTGGCGAGCCCGTGGTCCTCCGTCGACTCGATGATCCGGGCCATGGTCCGGACCGCCTCGACCGGGTAGGCGCCCACGCTCGTCTCGCCGGACAGCATGACCGCATCGGCACCGTCCAGCACCGCGTTGGCGACGTCTGATGCCTCGGCCCTGGTAGGGCGTGGGGAGGAGATCATCGACTCGAGCATCTGGGTGGCCACTACGACGGGCTTGGCGTTTCGGCGGGCCCGTTCGGTCACCTGCTTCTGCAGCACCGGGACGTCCTCGAGCGGCATCTCCACCCCGAGGTCACCGCGGGCGACCATCACCCCGTCGAACGCGGCGACGATCTCGTCGATGTTGTCGATGGCCTGCGGCTTCTCGATCTTGGCGATGACGGGCAGCCATTCCTTCTCCTCGGCCATGATCGCCCTCGCACCCTCCACATCGGACGCAGACCGCACGAAGGACAGCGCGATCATGTCTGCCCGCAGATGCAGCGCCCACCGCAGGTCCTCGGTGTCCTTCTTGCTGAGGGCCGGGACGCTCACGGAGACGCCGGGCAGGTTGATGCCCTTGTTGTTGCTGAGCGGACCGCCGACCACCACCTTCGTGACGACGTCGGTGTCCGTGACGTCGACGGCGTGCAGCGCCACGCGCCCGTCGTCGATCAGGATGATGTCGCCCACCGTCACGTCGCCGGGGAGCCCGAGGTACGTCGTACCGCAGATCTGCTGCGAGCCGGGCACCGTGCGGGTGGTGATCGTGAACTGGTCTCCGGCCGTCACCGCCACCGGTCCGTCCGCGAACCGGGCCAGCCGGATCTTGGGACCCTGCAGGTCGACCAGGATGCCGACGGCATGGCCGGTCTCGTCGGACGCCTCGCGGATCATCCGGTAGGTCTTCTCGTGGTCGGCGTAGCTGCCGTGGCTGAGGTTCAGCCGGGCCACGTTCATGCCGACGTCGACGAGCTGGCGGATGACCTCCGGGGAAGCCGTCGCGGGACCCATCGTGCACACGATCTTTGCTCTTCGCACAGGTCGAGCCTACCGGCGTCGACGCGATCCCCACTCCCCTCGCCCGGCCCTGGGACGTGCCATGTCGTCGGGCGCTCTCGTGTGGTCCGCGACGGGAGCGGTCGGGTCAGGCGGTCAGCGAGCGCGCGGTCGGCGCGACCGGGCTGTGCAGGGTGGTGGAGCCGGTCAGGTGGGCGTCGACGGCAGCGGCGACCGAACGCCCCTCGGCGATCGCCCACACGATCAGCGACTGGCCGCGCCCGGCATCGCCCGCCACGAAGACACCGGGCAGCGACGTCATGTACGACGCGTCGCGTGCGACGTTCCGCCGCGGGTCGAGGGGCGCACCAAGCTGGGCCACCACGGTGTCGGTCTCGGGGCCGGTGAACCCCATGGCCAGCAGCACCAGGTCCGTCTCGAGCTCCCGCTCGGTGCCGGGCACCGGCACGAAGGCGCCGTCGCGCCACTGCGCGTCGGCCAGGCGCAGCGCCCGCACCCGGCCCGACTCGTCCGCCAGGATCTCCTGGGTGGAGACGGCATAGGCGCGCCGACCGCCCTCCTCATGGGCTGACGACACCCGGAAGACCGCCGGGTACGTCGGCCACGGATGGGCCGGCGACCGGTCCTCGCCGGGCCGGGCCAGGATCTCCAGCTGGGTCACCGACGCCGCCCCTTGGCGGTGCGCCGTGCCCAGACAGTCGGCTCCGGTGTCCCCGCCGCCGAGGATGACGACGTGCCGGCCCCCGGCGTGGATCTGCCCCTCCACGGTGCCGCCGAGGGCGACCCGGTTGGCTTGCGGCAGGTAGTCCATCGCCTGGTGCACGCCGTCGGACTCGCGTCCCGGCACCGGAAGGTCGCGCGGGATCGTCGCCCCGGTGGCGAGCACGACCGCGTCGAACCTGTCCCGCAGCTCGACCGCGTCGACGTCGACGCCGACGTGGACGCCGACGTGGAAGACCGTGCCCTCCTGGCGCATCTGGTCGATCCGCCGGTCGAGGACGCGCTTTTCCATCTTGAACTCGGGGATCCCGAATCTGAGCAGCCCGCCGACGTCCTCGGCACGCTCGTAGACCACCACCGTGTGACCGGCCCGGGTGAGCTGCTGGGCGGCCGCGAGTCCGGCTGGACCGGACCCCACCACAGCCACGGTGTGGCCGGTCATCCACTCGACCTGGCGCGGCCGCTCATACCCCGCGTCCCACGCCCGGTCGGCGATGGCGACCTCGACGTTCTTGATCGTCACGGGATCGGACCCGATGCCGAGCACGCATGACGACTCGCACGGCGCCGGGCACAGCCGGCCGGTGAACTCGGGGAAGTTGTTGGTCGCATGCAGGCGCTCGCTGGCCGACTCCCAGTCGCCACGGTAGACGAGGTCGTTCCAGTCCGGGATCAGGTTGCCGAGCGGGCACCCGTCGTGGCAGAACGGGATCCCGCAGTCCATGCACCGAGCCGCTTGGTCGGTGATGATCGGGAGCAGCACCCGGCCGACCGCGTCGGGATAGACCTCCTGCCAGTCGTGGACGCGTTCGTCGACCGGGCGGCGCTCCGCCACGACGCGCGGATAGCGCAGGAACCCTCGGGGGTCAGCCACGTCCAACTCCCATCATCGCCACCAGGACCTCCGACTCACCCAGCCCGGACTCCTCCGCCTGCTCCTTCGCCGCGAGGACGCGGCGGTAGTCGCGGGGCACGATCTCGGTGAACCTGAGGCGTGCCTCGCCCCAGCTGTCGAGGAGCGCCTGCGCGACCGGAGAGCCGGTCTCGGTTGCGTGCTCGGCGACGAGCTCACGGACCCGAGCGGCGGCGGCCTCCGACATCGGCTCCAGATCGACCATCCCGGGGTTCACCCGGGCCGCGTCGAGGTCGAGCACATAGGCCGCTCCCCCGCTCATGCCGGCCGCCACGTTGCGCCCGACCGATCCCAGGACCACGACCTCGCCGCCCGTCATGTACTCACAGGCGTGGTCGCCGACACCTTCGACCACGAAGGTTGCCCCGGAGTTCCGGACGGCGAACCGCTCGCCGACGATGCCGCGGACGAAGGCGGAGCCTGAGGTGGCCCCGTAGCCGATCACGTTGCCGGCGATCACCTCGTCCTCGGCGACGAACGTGGCGGCGAGATCGGGACGGACGACGACGCGGCCGCCCGACAGGCCCTTGGCGACGTAGTCATTGGCGTCACCGAGGACGCGGACGGTGACACCGCGCGGCAGGAACGCTCCGAACGACTGCCCGGCCGAGCCGGTGAAGGTGAGGTCGATGGTGCCGTCGGGGAGCCCGTCGGGATGGGCCAAGGTGACGTGATGGCCCAGCATGGTGCCGACGGTCCGGTTGACGTTGCGGATCGGCAGGCTCAGCCGGACCCGCTCCCCACGTTCCAGGGCCGGCGCACACGCGGCGACCAGCGCGTTGTCCAGCGCCCGGTCGAGCCCATGGTCCTGGTCGCGGGTCCTCCCGCGACCGCCGTCCGTGGCCAGGGGGGGCACGTGGAGCACCGGCTCGAGGTCGAGACCGGCCGCCTTCCAGTGAGCCGTCGCCGCGCCCACGTCGAGCAGCTCGGCATGGCCGACAGCTTCCGCGACGGTGCGGAAGCCCAGGCTCGCCAGCAGCTCGCGCACCTCCTCGGCGATGTACTCGAAGAACCGGACGACATGGTCTGCCTGTCCGGTGTAACGGGCCCGCAGCTCCGGGTTCTGGGTGGCGATCCCGACCGGGCAGGTGTCGAGGTGGCACACCCGCATCAGGATGCAGCCGGACACCACGAGCGGTGCGGTCGCGAAGCCGAACTCCTCCGCCCCCAGCAACGTGGCGATCACGACGTCGCGGCCGGTCTTGAGCTGGCCGTCGCACTGCACGACGACCCGGTCGCGCAGGCCGTTGAGCAGCAGCGTCTGCTGGGTCTCCGCCAGACCGATCTCCCACGGCCCGCCAGCGTGTTTGAGAGACGTCATCGGCGCCGCGCCCGTGCCGCCGTCGTGGCCGGAGATCAGGACGACGTCGGCATGCGCCTTGGACACGCCTGCCGCCACGGTGCCAACCCCGGTCTCCGCCACCAGCTTCACGTGGATCCGGGCGGACGGGTTGGCGTTCTTCAGGTCATGGATCAGCTGGGCGAGGTCCTCGATGGAGTAGATGTCGTGGTGCGGCGGTGGCGAGATCAGCCCGACGCCCGGCGTCGATCCGCGCGTCCGGGCGATCCACGGGTAGACCTTCGGTCCCGGAAGCTGGCCCCCTTCGCCGGGCTTGGCGCCCTGCGCCATCTTGATCTGGATGTCGTCGGCGCTGGTGAGATAGTCGCTGGTCACCCCGAACCGGCCGGAGGCGACCTGCTTGATCGCGCTCCGGCGGGCCGGGTCGTGGAGCCGGTCGGCGTCCTCGCCCCCCTCGCCGGTGTTGGAGCGGGCACCGAGCCGGTTCATGGCCACCGCCAGCGTCTCGTGCGCCTCCTGGCTGATCGAGCCGTAGGACATCGCACCCGTGGAGAAGCGCTTGACGATCTCGGAGACCGGCTCGACCTCGTCGAGCGGCACCGGCTCCCGGTCGTGGGTGAAGGACATCAGCCCGCGCAGCGTCATGAGCCGCTCCGACTGCTCGTCCACCCGCGCGGTGTACTGACGGAAGATGTCATAGCGGCCGGTCCGGGTGGCATGCTGCAGCCGGAAGACGCTCTCGGGGTCGAAGAGGTGGGGCTCCCCCTCGCGGCGCCACTGATACTCACCCCCGATCTCGAGGCTGCGATGTGGCTCGGCGGCGGCTTCCACGGAGTAGGCACGGTGGTGCCGCCTCGCGACCTCCTCTGCGAGGACGTCGATGCCCACGCCTCCCAGCCTCGACGACGTACCGGTGAAGTAGCGCTCGACGAGCTCGGGGCCGAGCCCCACCGCCTCGAAGATCTGGGCTCCGGTATAGGAGGCGATCGTGGAGACGCCGATCTTGCTCATCACCTTGAGCACCCCCTTCCCGAGAGCCGTGACGAGGTTGCGTACCGCCCGCTCGGGGGCCAGGCCGCGCATGTAGACGCCTCGCCGCGCCAGGTCCTCGACGGACTCCATGGCCAGGTAGGGGTTGACGGCGGCCGCCCCGTAGCCGATGAGCAGGGCCGCGTGATGCACCTCGCGGACGTCACCCGCCTCCACCACCAGGCCGACCCGGCTCCGCAACCGCTCCCGTACCAGGTGGTGGTGCACAGCTGCCGTCATCAGCAGCGACGGCATCGGAGCGACGTCGGAGGTGGCGTGCCGGTCGGACAGCACGATGACCCGGGCGCCGGCCTCGATGGCCGCGACCACCTCGTCGCACAGCTCGGCGAGGCGCGTCTCGAGCGCTCGACCCCCGCCGCCCACGGGATAAAGCCCACGCATGACGTGGGTGGCGTAGCCGGGCAGGTCGCCGTCCCGGTTGATGTGCACGATCTTGGCGAGCTCGTCGTTGTCGATCACCGGGAAGGGCAGCACGACCTGGCGGCACGAGGCAGGTCCCGGGGCCAGCAGGTTCCCCTCCGGGCCGATGGTGCCCGCCAGCGACGTCACCAGCTCCTCCCGGATCGCGTCGAGCGGCGGGTTGGTCACCTGGGCGAAGAGCTGGCTGAAGTAGTCGAACAGCAGCCTCGGCCGCTCCGACAGCACAGCGATAGGGGTGTCAGTGCCCATCGAGCCGGTAGGCTCCGCGCCGTCACGCGCCATCGGCGTCAACAGGACCCGGAGCTCCTCCGAGGTGTAGCCGAAGATCTGCTGGCGCCGGGCCACCGAGACCCGCGTGTGCACGACATGCTGGCGCGACGGCAGCTGGGGCAGGCTGATCAGCCCCGCGTGCAACCACTCGTCGTAGGGGTGCTCGGCGGCGAGGGTGTCCTTGATCTCGTCGTCCTCGACGACGCGGCCCTCCTCGAGGTCCACCAGGAACATCCGGCCCGGCTGCAGGCGGCCCTTCGACACGATGGACTCCGGCGGCAGCTCGAGGACCCCCACCTCCGAGGCGAGCACGACGAGACCGTCGTCGGTCACCCAGTAGCGCGCCGGGCGTAGCCCGTTACGGTCGAGGACGGCGCCCACCTGGCGGCCATCGGAGAACACGACGCAGGCGGGACCGTCCCACGCCTCCATCAGGGTCGAGTGGAACTCGTAGAAGGCCCGACGCTTCGGGCTCATCTCGCTGTTGTTCTCCCACGCCTCCGGGATCATCATCAGGACGGCGTGCGGCAGCGATCGGCCAGCCACATGAAGCAGCTCGAGGACCTCGTCGAAGGTCGCCGAGTCGGAGGCGCCCGGCGTACAGATCGGGAAGAGCCGGCTGAGGTCGCCCGGGAGCACGTCGCTGGCCAGCAGCGCCTCCCGGGCGCGCATCCAGTTGCGGTTGCCCCGCACCGTGTTGATCTCGCCGTTGTGAGCCACCATCCGGTAGGGGTGGGCGAGCGGCCACGACGGGAACGTATTGGTGCTGAAGCGGGAGTGCACGATCGCGAGCGCCGAGGTGAAGCGCTCGTCCTCGAGGTCGGGGTAGAACCGGTCCAGCTGCTGCGTCGTCAGCATGCCCTTGTAGACCATGGTCCCCGTCGTCAGCGACGGGAAGTAGGCCTCCGTCTCGTGCTCCACCCGCTTGCGCAGGCAGAACGCGCGTCGGTCGAGAGAGGTGCCGTCCGAAATACCGGCACCCGCGGCGACGAACAGCTGGGTCAGTGTCGGCATGCACTCACGCGCCGTCGATCCCACCACCTCGGGACGGGTCGGCACGTCGCGCCAGCCGAGCACCCTGAGCTCCTCGGCGGCCACCAGGTCAGCGATGTGACAACGCGTCTTGTCGGCCGCCTCTGCGTCGACGGGCAGGAAGGCCGTGCCGACGGCGTAGCTGCCGGCGGCGGGCAGCTCGAAGTCGCAGACGTCCCGGAAGAACGAGTCCGGCACCTGGGTCATGATCCCCGCACCGTCGCCGGAATCCGGGTCGGCGCCGGACGCCCCGCGATGGTTGAGGTTGCGCAAGGCCGTGAGCGCCTGCTGGATGATGTCGTGCGAGGGTACGCCGGTCAGGGTGGCTACGAGAGCGACGCCGCAGGCATCGTGTTCGTTGGCAGCGTCATAGAGACCTTGGGGTGGCGGGACTGAGCTCATCGCAGTCTCCCGGTTGTCGGCCGCCGGCCATCAGCCGGGCAGCGGTCGGCCGCGTGGACGACTTCGTCCTCACGTACTCCGAGGGTACCTAGCCGGGACGGCGCGGTCCGGAATCCCCAGAATGTGGACGCGTGGGGTCGGTCACGGCCGGGCGCTCACGCGACGGAGCCACCCACCGCCTGGCCGATGAGGTAGGTCAGCCCCGCGGCCACTCCACCGAGAACGAGCTGGCGCAGCCCGCCGAACCACCAGGACCGCACCGTCAGGCGCGAGACGAGCGCGCCGCAGGCGAACAACGCGACCAGGCTGACGACCATGGCCGGGAGCAGGCTGCTCGCACCGAGCAGGAACGGCAACAGCGGGAGCAACGCCCCGATGGCGAACGACACGAACGACGACCCGGCGGCCAGATACGGGCGAGGCAGGTTGTCGGGGTCGGCCCCGAACTCCTCCCGGGCATGCACGGCGACGGCTATCTCGGGGTCGGCGTGCACCTGCTCGGCGATCGCCGCCGCCAGCTCCGGGTCGATCCCGCGGTCGATGTACATCTGGGTCAGCTCGGCCTGCTCCGCCTCAGGGCGGAGATGGATCTCGCGGCGCTCGATCTCGATCTCCGCGCTCGTATACTCGGCCTGGCTCGCGACGGACGTGTACTCGCCGGCTGCCATCGAGAACGCGCCGGCGGCGAGACCCGCAAGGCCCGCCAGGACGACCGCATGCGTCTGGTTCCCGGAGGTTCCTCCGACGACGCCGGCGATGAGGGCGAAGTTCGACACCAGGCCGTCCATCGCGCCGAAGACGGAGGGGCGCAACCAGCCGCTTGCGACGTCCCCATGCTCATGGCCGATCTCCAGGTCATCGTGTGGGTGCGCCTGTGGTGTCTCACTCATCTCGAGCCCTCGGATCTCTCGGCCGAACCGTCCACGTCGGAGGCATGCTCGGCTGGCGCCGTCTCCCCGATCGGCTGGTCAGCATTCTCGGACTGACCAGTGTCGATCTGATCGGTGTCGACCTCATCAGTGTCGACCTGATCAGTGTCGAGCGGGGGCGCAGCCACGACGTGAGCGGGCTCCCCTGCCTCCTCGTCCTGCTCCCACACGAAGCCCAGCAGGTCCGCCGGGTCTCGCTCGTCCTCGTCCACCTCGTCGTCGAGGCCCGGCCCGCCGTCGCCGGGTCGGCCGGGGTCGTCAGGCGGGAAGTCCTCGCCGGGCTCGACCTGCACGACGGTCTCCCGTCCCGGATGCCGCTTCGCCGACACCACGAAGTAAACGGCAGCCAGTAGGAACACGATAGCGGCAGTGAACACGTTGAGCCGGATACCGAGCACGTGGTTGGCGGTGTCTACCCGGAGGTACTCGATCCAGCCGCGACCCAGCGTGTACGCCATCACATAGAGGGCGAACGCCCGGCCGTGGCCGAGCCGGAACCGGCGGTCCGCCCAGATCACGACCCCGGCGACACCGAGGTCCCAGATCGACTCATAGAGGAACGTGGGCTGGTAGGTCCCGTACTGCTGCAGAGC
Source organism: uncultured Actinomycetota bacterium (assembly GCA_963820035.1). Lineage (GTDB taxonomy): Bacteria > Actinomycetota > Actinomycetes > Propionibacteriales > Nocardioidaceae > JAWWPG01. Next base: position 645,807 of record CAWFYK010000004.1, read on the forward strand.
CTGCTCGCGGTGGGCGGGGTCGATCTTCACCGCCCAGGGGAGGGTGCTGGGCTTGCCGTAGAGCTCCTGGTTGAAGTAGTTCCCCCATCGGCCGATGGCCTGGGCGATGGCAAGGCCCGGGGCGAGCGCGTCGGCGAGGGCCGGGAACCGGATGCCCTTATGGCGGCAGCCGAGCCAGCCGCCGAGGGCACCCATCGCGATCGCGCCCCAGATGCCCAGCCCACCCTGCCAGATGTAGAACGCCGCCCAGGGGTTCTTGCCAGATGCGAAGTAGAGCTCGGGGTCGGTGATGACGTGATAGAGCCGGGCGCCGACCAGCCCGAACGGCACTGCCCAGATGGCGACGTCGCCGACGGAGCCGGGCTTGCCGCCACGCCGGACCCAGCGCTTCTCGCCCACCCAGATCGCGACGACGACCCCGAGCAGGATGCACAGGGCGTAGGCACGGACCGGGAGGGGTCCGAGGTGCCACACGCCCTGTCCGGGGCTCGGTATGAAGGCGAGGGTCATCGCGGGTCAGGCTACCCCGACGTCCCGCGAGACCCGGTCATTGCCCTGCAAGCTTGTCGATGTCGGACACCATGTCCGGCACGGAGGTCCCGGGGGTCCACATGACCGGCGCCCGGTCGCCGCGGAAGCCGATGACCTGGCTGCTGTGCCCGACGTCGTAGCCGCCGCTCGGCAGCTTCTTGGTGCCGCTGATGGCGACGCCCATGGCGTGGGCGGCCGACATGATGTCTGCGAGGCTGCCGGTCAGCCCGACGAACGACGGGTTGTAGCGCGAGAGGTAGGCGCGCAGGACGTCGGCGGTGTCGCGCGCCGGGTCGGTCGTGACGAAGAGCACCTGGGTCTTCGCCCGGACGTCAGCGGGAAGCTGCAGGTAGGTCGACGTCAGGTCGCTGAGCACCAGGGGGCACACGTCGGGGCAGTTGGTGTAGCCGAAGAACACCAGCGTGACGGGGTAGGCGGAGTCGCTGACCAGGTTGAACGGCTGGCCGTTGTCGGCGGTCAGCGTGACGTCGGGCATCCGGAACGGCTCGGGAGGCTCGATCCCATGGAAGGCGCCGACCTGGCGGACTCCGGAGATATCCGCACCTCCCGGGTTGGTCGGTGACGATGTCGCGGCGCCTCCATTGCCACCGCACGCGGCCAGGCAGCTCACCACTACGCCCACCACGGCGAGAACGACGTACCAGTGGCGGGTTCGGCTCATGCGTGCGGCTCCGGGATGCTGAGGATCGGTGGGCTGGCGGACAGACGCTCGTGGCGCGTGTGCAGGCGAGCTGCGCCGCCCACGCTAAAGGGCGCCGTACACGCTCAAGACAACGGGCGGTGGGCCTTCAGAGTTCCCCGCGGACCCCGCGGGCCAGGTCCGCGGCGAGCGCCGCCACCGCCGCGAGGCCGGACGCGTCGTCGACGGCGCGCTGGATCTCGGCGATGAAGGCGCTCCCGACGATGACCGCGTCGGCGAACGTGGCGACGCCGGCCGCCTGTCGGCCGTTGGAGACGCCAAGACCGACCCCCACGGCCAGGTCGGTTACCTCGCGCACCCGGGCGACCAGGTGGGGCGCGGCGTCACTGGCCGCCGTACGGGCACCCGTGACGCCCATGACAGCCGTCGCGTAGACGAAGCCACGGCAGGCGGCGGTTGTGCTGGCCAGTCGTTCGCGAGTGGACGACGGGGCGACCAGGAAGACCTTGTCGAGGTCATGCCTGTCGGCGGCCCGGATCCATTCGGCGGCCTCGTCGGGGATCAGGTCCGGCGTGATCAGCCCGGCGCCGCCGGCCGTTGCCAGGTCGGTGGCGAAGCGTTCGACGCCGTAGCGCTCGACGGGGTTCCAGTAGGTCATCACGAGTGTCGGCGCGAGTGCGGCGACCTCCTCGACGACCCGGAAGACGTCCTTCACCCGGGTGCCCGCGGCCAACGCAGCTTCGGCCGCCGCCTGGATCGTCGGCCCGTCCATCACGGGGTCGGAGTAGGGAAGCCCGATCTCGATGATGTCGACCCCGGAGTCGATGAGGGCTGCCGCGAGCTCGACGGACCGCGGGACGCTCGGGAACCCGGCCGGCAGATAGCCGACCAGCGCGGCCCGGCCGTCGGCCCGGGCGCTGCGGATGGCCGACGCGACGGACGTCACCGGCGGATGTCCTCGCCGAGCAGGCCGAACCACTCGGCGGCCGTGTCCATGTCCTTGTCCCCCCGCCCGGACAGACACACGAGCAGGGTGGCGTCAGGGCCGAGCTCACGGGCCACCTGCTGGGCGCCGGCGAGCGCGTGCGCGCTCTCGATCGCCGGGATGATGCCTTCGGTGCGGGTCAGCAGAGCCATCGCATCCATCGCCTCGGCGTCGGTGACCGGCCGGTACGTCGCCCGGCCGCTCTCGCTCAGCCAGGCGTGCTCGGGGCCGACGCCCGGGTAGTCCAGGCCCGCCGAGATGGAATGGGACTCGACCGTCTGGCCGTCCTCGTCCTGCAGGAGATAGGACCGGGTGCCGTGCAGTACGCCGACCTGGCCGGCTGTGATGGTCGCCGCGTGCCGGCCGGTCTCGACACCGTCACCGCCGGCCTCGAACCCATAGAGCCGCACGCTCCCGTCGGGGACGAACGCGGTGAACAGGCCGATGGCGTTGGAGCCACCGCCCACGCAGGCCAGCGCAGCATCGGGAAGGGCGCCGGTCAGCGCCAGGCACTGGGCACGCGCCTCGTCGCCGATACCACGGGTGAAGTCGCGGACGAGCGACGGGAAGGGGTGCGGCCCGGCCGCCGTACCCAAGAGGTAGTGGGTCGAGTCGACGTTGGCGACCCAGTCGCGCAGCGCCTCGTTGATGGCGTCCTTGAGGGTACGGCTACCGGTCGTCACCGGGATGACCTCGGCGCCGAGCATCCGCATCCGGGCGACGTTGAGCGCCTGCCGGACGGTGTCCACCTCGCCCATGTAGACGACACACTCGAGTCCGAAGTAGGCGCATGCGGTCGCGGTGGCGACGCCGTGCTGACCCGCTCCCGTCTCGGCGATGACGCGCTGCTTGCCCATCCGCCGCGTGAGCAGGGCTTGGCCGAGCACGTTGCGGATCTTGTGGGCTCCGGTGTGGTTGAGGTCCTCGCGCTTGAGCAGCACCCGGGCACCGATGGCCCCGGAGAACCGCTCGGCGTCGTAGAGCAGGCTGGGCAGCCCGGCGTAGTCACGCAGCAGCCGGTCGAGCTCGTCACGGAAGGCGCTGTCGGCGACCGCGCTCTGCCAGGACCGGGCGAGCTCGTCGAGCGGCGCCACCAGGGCCTCGGGCATGAAACGCCCGCCGAATCGGCCGAAGTGCCCGAACGCGTCCGCCCCGATCGGGTCGGGCGCGGCCGGGTCGGGCGCGGCCGCCTCCGGCAGCATGTCGCCGGTCAACGCCGGTGCCTGAGAGCAGGATGGGCGCCGGCAGCCACCATGTCGGCGACGGCCGTGCGAGGGTCCTTGCCCTTCACCAGGGTCTCGCCGACGAGCACCACGTGGGCCCCTTTGCGGGCGTAGTCGAGCACGTCGTGGGGGCCGCGCACCCCCGACTCGGCGACCCGGACGATGCCGCTCGGGATGCGCGGCGCGAGCCGAGCGAACGTGTCGCGGTCGACTTTGAGCGTGGTCAGGTTGCGGGCGTTGACCCCGACCAGGTCGGCTCCGGCGTCGACCGCACGCGCGAGCTGACGGGCGTCGTGGACCTCGACGAGCGGGGTGAGCCCGATCGAGCGGGCCCGGTCGATGAGCCCCTCGAGCTCGTTGTCGGTGAGGGCGGCGACGATGAGCAGAGCCAGGTCGGCGCCGGCGGCCCGGGCCTCCCACAGCTGGTAGGAGCTCACGATGAAGTCCTTGCGCAGTACCGGCACCGAAACGGCGTGCCGTACCGCTCGGAGGTCGGCCAGGCTGCCCCCGAACTGGCGTGCCTCGGTGAGCACGCTGATGGTCGCGGCGCCACCCGCCTCGTAGTCGGCTGCGAGGGCGGCGGCGTCGCTGATCTCGGCCAACACACCCTTGCTCGGGCTCGCGCGCTTGACCTCGGCGATCACGGAGATGCCGTCGGCTCGGAAGTGTGGCATCGGGTCCAGAGCCGGGTCCTGCCGGCTCGCCCGCTCCTTGAGCTCGTCGAGTCCGACCGCGGCTTGGCGCTCGGCAAGGTCTTCGCGGACACCCGCGAGGATCTCGTCAAGAAAGCCCATCGTCACCCGTCACCCAGACCCATTGCCTGCATGACCTTACCTACTGCGGCTGCGACCACGAGCAGCGCCACCCCCACCCAGAACGTCGGCCAGCTGTCGACCAGCAGGCCGACGGCCCCGACGAGAAACGCGACCAGCGCGACGCAGACCGCCGTCCACGCGGCGGGAGTGTTGCCGTGATGCGCCTCGGCCATGGCCTGCTGCTCCTCTCGTCGGGCTCCTATTGTGACCTGCGTCGCTCAGGGCGTCTGCGTGGGGTCACGTCCCTGGTCGATCGCCCGCCAGACGTCCGTCTCGCTGAGCTCCTCGGCCGGCACCGAGGTCGCGGCCCTCCCGGCGCGCGGGGCGTCGTACCGGGAGCCCATGACGGCCCAGCCGGCGCCGTAGCGGGCAGTCGAGGCGCCCGCCAACGCGGTCGCAAGCGCCGCGACCAGCACGAGCCACCGCCAGGGCTCGGTCGACGACTGATAGCTGCCGCCGGACCAGCCCTTCGCCGACAGGCCGTCGCGGAGCACGTCACCAGAGCCGGCGGGGTCGATCACGGCCACCAGTACGACGGCGGAGGCAACGAGCACTCCGGCGCCGAGCCCCCGGCGTAGCCAGCCCCGGGTGGCGACGACCGCACCGAAGGCCGCGAGGACGACGACTCCGAGCGCGCCCACGAGGGGGGCCAGGTCGGCGCCCGTCGCCGTGGCATGGATCGTGGGCAGCCCCGGCACTGTGGCCGTCGCGGACACCCATGGCCTCGACGTGCCGACGGTGATGCCGACGGCGCCGAGCAGGCCGATGATCAGGGTTGGCGCGTAGAGCGCCCGGCGCGCGGCCGGTGTGCCTGTTGACCCGTCTCCCACGGCCCCCATTGTGCCCTGCGACAGGCATGGAGCGCCCTGCCAGGCACTCCGTACGATGGAACGTGTGACTCTCTCCGCGCATACCTATCCGGCCGCAGCCGACAAGACGTCCGTCGCCCAGGTCGAACGAGCCCAGCTCTGTGACCTGTTCGACCAGGTGGGCCCAGATGCCCCGACCCTGTGCGCCGGCTGGGACGCCCACCATCTCGCGGCCCACCTGGTAGCCCGCGAGTCCAGCCCCCTGGCGTTGGTCAACCTGGTTCGCCCCAAGGCAGCGGAGGCGGAGCTCGAGCGGCTGGTCTCCGAGCGGGAGCTGGGCTCGCTCGTCGAGGAGCTGCGCAGCGGGCCGCCGAAGCTCTCCGTCTTCGGCACCGGGTTCACCGACAAGCACGGCAACGGGTTGGAGTTCTACATCCATCACGAGGACGTCCGCCGGGCGGGCTCCGAGCCGGGCGCCCGCGACGTCCCGCAGTGGGCGGAGGACGAGATCTGGAGCGGCCTCACGATCGCCGTGCGCGGCTTGATGCGCAAGGCGCCGGTCGGAGCCGCCCTGCGCCGGAGCGACACCGGCGAGCTGCGGGTCGCCGCCAGCAAGGCACACGCCGTCATCGTGACCGGTCCGCCCAGCGAGCTTGCGTTGTTCGCGTTCGGTCGCGGCTCGGCGGCCGACGTCACCTTCGACGGCGCCCCCGACGACGTCGACCGCCTCCGGACCGCCCGCTTCGGCTTCTGACCGTCGACGATCCGAGACTTCCGGCACCACCATCCGAGAGTTTCGGCACACCATCCGAGAGTTATGGTAGCAGGGGATCCGAGACTGGCACCACCATCCGAGAGTTTTGGTACGACGATCCGAGACTTCCGGCACCACCATCCGAGAGTTTTGGCACGACGATCCGAGACTTCCGGCACCCACGATCACGGAGGCGCCTGTCCGGAAGTTTCGCGGCGCCGCTGCAGGTGGAGGGTCGCTCTTGGCGGGAATAGTGCGTTGGTCTGAACGCAGTAAGCAGCAGTGACGCGGCGGCTCCTGCGACAGCAGCGTTGGCGTGGCGACCCACCACGCGACTCGCCAGCTCGACGGAGGCGCCTCGAGAATCCGTTGCGTCGCTGCGATTCTTCCCTTCCGGACCAACGCGCGCCGCGTGACGAAAGCAACCCGCCAGCCCACTACGTCGACCCTGCCGCCGTCTCCGTATCCGAGCTCGGGAAAGGTGGTGGAACCGGATCGTCGTACCAAACTCTCGGATCGTCGTACCAAAACTCTCGGATCGTCGTACCAAAACTCTCGGATCGTCGTACCAAAACTCTCGGATCGTCCTGCCAAAACTCTCGGATCGTGGTGCCGAAACTCTCGGATGGTCATGGGACTGGACGAGGTGGAGAAGCCGGGTGGGGTGCGGGCGGCGCCCGTCATGCAGGGCGGGACGGCCGGAGGCCGCCGCTCCGCACCAGGGTCACCGAACGTGCCTGCGTGACGCGCTGTGAGGGCGTCGACTCGGCAGACGGACGCGTGGGCTCGCTCCGTCCCGGCGCCGTCGCCCCGTTGGATGATGTACACGCCACGACCGTCACGAGGACGGCCGCCACCGCAAGAGCCGGCGTCCGTGTCGTGATCATGTCGGTACGACGCGACCCGTGCCGGATCCGCTCCCCCGGCCAGCCCCGTCAGCACGCCGAGGCGTCGCAGCCGGGCGCCGCTCCCTGCCTCGTGCGCGGTGTTAGGTTCGCAGAGTGAGCGAGCCGTTGCCGCTGTTCCCGTTGAACACCGTGCTCTTCCCGGGTGTGGTGATGCCGCTGCACATTTTCGAGGACCGCTACCGCGCCCTCGTCCGCGACCTCATCGCGCTGTCCCCGAACCGCGAGCCCGAGTTCGGCGTGGTGGCCATCAAGGTCGGCTACGAGGTGGGCGAACGCGGAGTGCACACGATCCAGCGGGTCGGGTGCGCCGCCCTGGTCACCGAGATCACCGCCAACGACGACGGCAGCTACGAGATCATCGTCGTGGGCCGGCGTCGCTTCCATGTGGAGGACCTCGACCCGAGCCTCGACTACCTGCAGGCCGACGTCGAATGGCTGGGCGACCCGAGCGGCGCCACCCCGGCGGAGACGGCCGAGGCGGCGGAGACGGCCGGCAGCCTGTTCAGTGTCTACCGCGTCACGCTGGAGGAGCTCACCGGCAACGACGTGCTCGACGGCCAGACCCCACGTGACCCCGTCGACCTGTCCTACACCCTCGCGGCGGCCATGGTCCTGAGTATGGCGGAGCGCCAGCAGCTGCTCGAGTCACCGGACGTGACGAGCCGGCTGAGGCTCGGCACCGCGTTATTGCGGTCGGAGCTCCGGGCCATCCGCGTCATCCCGTCGCTGCCGGCCACGTCACTGGCCCGCACCCAGTGGTGCCCGAACTAGCCCCCAGCGGAAGACGATGACGACGCTGCCCGACTACTACCCACCAACCGCGCAGCTGCCCGAACCGGGGCGGCGCGATGTGCTGAGCGGTGCCCGCGCACTGGGTGTCGCCATCGCCGCCGTCGGCGTGCTGGCGGCCGTCTACGCCCTCTTCGTGCGGAGCCGTCGCGGACAGCATCTCGACCAGGTCGCCCTCGACCACCTCGGCCACTCCCTCGACACCAGCCGGAGCGTCGCCACCCTGCTCGACACCGTCACGCTCGGTGGGCTTGCCCTGATGCTCGCGGCATGCGTCGGCATCGCGCTGGTACGCCGGCGGTGGGCTCTGGCGTTCGGGGCCGTCGTGCTCGTTGCCGGCTCGATCGCGACGACCGAGGCGCTCAAGCGCCAGCTGCTGACCAGGCCCAGCCTCGGCTACGGAGAGCTCAACAGCCTGCCCAGCGGCCACACGACCGTGGTGGCGGCGCTGGTGCTGGCCGGGCTGCTCGTCGTCCCGCGTGGCGGCCGCTGGCTCGTCGCCCTCGCCGGGTCCGTCGGCGTCTCGGTGACGGGAGTCGGCACCGTCATCGCCGGCTGGCACCGCCCCAGCGACGTGGTCGCGGCGCTCGCGGTGACACTCGCCTGGGGCTCGGGCGTGCTCGCCGTACTGGCCATCACCCATGGCACCGAGCCGCGGGCCACCCCGAGGGCCCGGCCGACGGCCCTGGTCGCCGGGTTGGCGGTCGCCGCGGGACTGTTCTTCGCCTTGGGTGTCCGGCCCGACGGTAGCGCGACCGACCTGCTCATCCACCTGGTCACGATGTGCGGCCTGGCGGCCGCCAGCGCCGCGGTGGTCGGGCTGTTCACCTGGATGGTCGACACCCGTTACCCCTGACCTGGAGCGGCCCCGTCAGGGCGCCAGCTGGTCGAAGAGCTCGACGTACTGCGTGAGGTGCCGGTCGCCGAGGAAACGGTCGCGCACCCGGTCCTCGGCGCCCGATCCCACGTGGTGAGCCAGGTCCGGGTCGTCGAGCAGCTTCTTGACCGAGCCGACGTAGTCTTCCAGGTCGGTGGGGTCGCGGAGCAGCAGGCCGCTGACGCCGTCCTCGATCTGGTCGTAGATGCCCCCGACAGCTGAGGCGACCACCGGTCTGGCCTTCCACATCGGCTCCGTCACGGTGAGCCCGAAGCCCTCGACCAGGCTCTTCTGCACCACCACCGACGCGTGCCGCTGCAAGGCGTTGACAAGGTGGGCGTTCTCGTCCACGTCGTCCATGGGCAGCGAGCACAGATGAACGCGGTCCCGGCTCGCCGGGGGCAGACCCTGCCAGAGCACGCGACACGTCTCGAGCACCAGCGCGCCTTCGGGGTCGTCCGTGACCCCGCTGACATCCGGGCCGGCGAGCAGCAGATGCACGTCGCTCGGCAGGTCGTCGATGTAGGTCGCGAAACCCTGGAGAACACCCGTCATGTCCTTGAGGGCGTCCCATCGGCTCACCTGCATGACGACGCGCGCGTCTCTGGGGATCGGTCGTCCACCGTCGATCAGCCCGTTCAGCGGGCGCAGTGTCCCGACCGACCCGTCACGCCGGGAGAACCGGACGCTGCCGCCGTCGGCACCGATGTCGACGAGACCGGCCCGGCGCAGGGCCGCCGCGACGTCGGCGTCCGGCAGGTCGCAGTTCTTGGCACTGAAGGGGTCGATGGACGGCGGGATGATGGCGAGCCGGTCGGCCGGCACCCAGGGCGGCGCGTACTGCGACCGGGAGAAGATGAACGCGTCGGCCGGCTCGACCAGGTCGCGCAGCAAGGCCCATCCCGCATCGGTGACCGGCGTGGAGAAGTCGGTGCCGATATGGCAGCGCCAGGCGACGGCGGCACCTCGGGCCTGGAACGTCTCGACCATGCCGGCTGTCTGCGGGTCGTGCAGGAGCACGACGTCGTTCGGCTGCACCAGCTCTGTCAACTCGACCTCGTTGGCGTGCGTCACCTCCAGGAAGTGCGCTCGCTCGGCGGGGCCGAGCTCACCCCCGTCGCCGAGCGAGCCATGCAGCATGTTGTGCAGCCGCTTGGTGATCGCGAAGAACTCCGGGTCACCAGCGAGCACGAACCAGCGGGTGTCGACGCCGGCGCCGCGGCCGTAGGCGAGCAACGCCTGGAGCATCTCCGCGACCCCGCCGCCCTGGGAGGTGGCGTTGACGTTCCAGACCGTCCGGCCCTCGAGCATGGCGCGGCCGTGCTGGGCGGTCGCCTCGAACGCCTCCGCTCGTTCCGGGGTGAGCAGGTTGGCCAGACGCTGGATGGAAGCCGGGTCGATCAGAACCTCGCGCATGGGGTCATGATGTCATCGCGGCATCCCGAACCGGCGGTTCCCGGCCGACGGGCGCGTGCGGGTCGGTGCCCTAGTCGACGTAGAGCTGGCCGTTGGCCGCCTGGACAGGGATGGTCGGCAGTGGCGACGGAGGCGGTCCGCCGAGGACCTGCCCGGTCCGCGCACTGTAGACCCCGCCATGACAGGGACAGACGAACTCGGTGTTGTTGGAGTCGTACTGCACCGTGCACCCGGCATGGGTGCAGATGGCGCTGAAGGCGGCGTACTTGCCGCGGGCAAGGCACACCAGCCAGGCCGGGCTGCCACTTGCCGGGTCAGTGAACTGGGCGGCCTGTCCGACGGGCACGGCGCTCGTCGACCCGATCTTGGTCCCGGAGGGCGGCGGAGCGGACGAATTCGGCGAGGCCGAGGGCTGGTGCGACGCCTGTCCATGGGAAGGGGTATGGCCGGACGGTGTCGACGATCCTTTCAGCGGACTGGTGGCCGCGGGTTGGCCCTGATGGGCCATCCTGCCGAACAGCGCGGTGAAGCCGCCGAGAAGCAAGGTGGCCGTGCCCACGGTGATGATCGCTCGGCGCTCCTGCCGGAGCGCAGCGTCGTACTGTCCAGCGAGCTCCTGGTCCCGCACGGGCCGTCCGTCGGCATGCCGGTTCAGCATCTGGCGCCTGCGGCTGGCCAGCAGTCCGTCCAGGGACAGCACGCCTGCCGCCCCCGCTGCGATGAAGGGAGTCCAGGCGAAGAGGAACACGATGTCGGCGCCGTAGTAGTACGGCGTCGTGTTCCAGCTCACCGTCAGGAAGAAGGTCAGAGCCAGCAAGGATCCGCCGACGGCAGCCAGCCTGGCTTGTAGTCCGAGCAGCGCGCCGATCCCGACGGCGAGCTCGCCGACGGCGATCAGCACCCCGGTGACGGCTCCCGCGTGCAGGCTCAGCTGGACCAAGGGCCCGATGGGACTGCTGTGCACGAGCATGCCCATCTGGTGCTGCACCGACGTCGGGGAGCTGGCGTTGAGGAAGTCCGGGTTCGCCAGCTTCTGCAACCCGGCGAAGGTGAAGGTGACGCCGAGGAACGCACGCAGGGGAAGAAGCAGCCAACCGGGCTGGCTGAACCTGCGGGTGTCCCATTCCGGCCCGCGAGCCCAGGCAGGAAGGCGTGGGCCCTCGTTGGTCCGTGGCGGCGGATACTTGCGTGACGTCATAGGCCCATGATGACTCCCGGAGGCCTAAGAAACCGTTCAGATGCCTGGCTGCCCGACCAGGCTGCCGTAGCGTGTCTGCTGTGCCAGCGCAAGCACCGAGCAACCCGTCACCCGGCGCGGCCCTGCACGTGCTGGTGGTCGAGGACGACCCGGGAATCGCGGCGCAGCTGGTCTCCGGGCTTCGCCGTGAAGGGTACGACGTCGACCACGTGGCGAACGCAGCCGACGCCCTCGCTCACGTCCTGCCGGACCTGGTCCTGCTCGACCTCGGCCTCCCCGATGCCGACGGAGTCGACGTCTGCCGCGAGCTGAGGCGCCGCTCCGACGTGCCGATCGTCGTCATCACCGCGCGCGGCGAGGAAGCCGATCGGGTGGATGCCCTGGATCTCGGAGCGGACGACTATCTGGTCAAGCCCTTCGGTTTCGGCGAGCTGACCGCGCGCATGCGAGCCGTCCTCCGACGGACCCTTCCCGCGGCCTCGGAGGTCTACCGCTACGGCACCCTCGCCGTCGACGGGGGCGCGCGCCGGGTCACGCTGGCCGGCGAGGAGATCGCCCTGACGGGACGAGAGTTCGACATCCTGCACACCTTGGCCATGGAACCCGGACGGGTGGTGTCCCGTGAGGAGATCTTCAGCAGGGTCTGGGACGAACACTGGTACGGCCCGACGAAGGTCCTCGACGTCCACATCGCCGCCCTCCGACGGAAGCTGGGCACGCCGCTCCTCATCGAGACGGTCCACGGCCGCGGGTTTCGGCTCGGTCCTCGCCCGTGACCCGCCGGGTCATGGTCGGGCTGCTCGCTCTGACTGCGCTCTTGCTTGGTGGGGTGGTGCTGCCTCTGGGATGGGAGACAGCGGCCACCTATCGCCACGACTACGCGGACGCCTCCCTCAACCAGGCGCGAGCCCTCGCGGCGGTGGCCGAGGAGCGGTTGTCCGACCACGAGCCGGATCCGATACTGCGCCGCGCCCTCCGCAGGTTGGTCGACCGCGGCCAGGGGGTCGCGTTGGTGAGCGCGAGCGGCGCGACCCTGGAGAGAGCCGGGGCCGCGTTTGTCGTCCCTTCCTCGCTGAAGGCGACCACGGAGCCACGCACCGCGGCGACCGACGCAGCCGAGGGTGACCTTCTCCTGTCCGCCGTACCGATCGGCAGCGGCGACAGCCAGGTCGGTGTCGTCGTGCTGGCCCGACAGGCCGAGCCCCTCGATCACCGGATCCGCATGCTGTGGCTGACCCTCACCGTGGTCGCAGTCGTGGCGGCGCTGGCCGCGATCGGAATCGCTCTCTGGCTCTCCCGGTGGGTCGTGCGGCCGATCCGCCGGCTCGAGGAGGCGGCCAACGTCGTGGGTGCCGGCAACCTCGAGGCCCGCGCCGCGGTGGCAGAAGGTCCTCCTGAGGTACGCCGGCTGGCGGCAGCGTTCGATGCGATGGCAGCGCGGCTCAACTCGCTCGTCGACGGGCACCGGGCGGTCATCGCGGACGTGTCGCACCAGTTGCGCACGCCCATGTCTGCGCTCCGACTGCGGCTCGAGCTTCTCGCCGAGTCGGACTCCCACGACAGCACGGAGCTCAACGAGGCGCTCGACGAGCTCAACCGGCTCTCGCGGCTCGTGGACGGGCTGCTCGCCGTGGCGCGCGCCGAGGCCACGTCTGGGCAGCCGATGCCACTCGACACCCGATCGGTGCTGGCCGACAGGGTATCGGCCTGGGCCCCGCTGGCCGCCGAGCGTGGTGTCTCCCTGACCTTGGAGCCAGGCGCGGAGGTGCGCGCCTGGGCGGTGCACGGCCATCTCGAACAGATCCTGGACAACCTTCTCGGCAACTGTTTCGACCTGACGCCGCCGCCCCAGCACGTCCGGCTGGCCCTCGACAAGCAAGGCGACGACGCGCTCGTGACCGTCGCCGACGATGGGCCCGGTATGACAGCAGCCCAACGCCGGAACGCGTTCCAGCGTTTCGAGACCAGTCACGCAGACAGCGGCGGAACCGGACTGGGGCTGGCGATCGTGCAGCGCCTCATCACGGTCGGAGGCGGCCGAGTCGTCCTGGAGGAGACGGTCGGCGGAGGGCTCACGGTTCGGTTCTCCCTCCCCCGCGTGCTCACGAGCCACGCATCATGGTGACGGCTATTCGGGCGGTGCGGGCCCGTCGGCCGGTGCGGGCCCCTCGGCCGGTGCGGGCCTGTCGGCCAATGCGGGCTCGTCGGCCAATGCGGGCTCGTCGGCCGGTGCGGATCTGCTCCAGCCGGCGATCGCCGCCAGCGCACCGAGGAGACCGCCGATCAGCCAGCCCAGATAGGCCACCCAGGTGTCCAGCCGGACTCCGACCTGGATCAGGTCGCCGACCCGCGCGCCCGACGCCTCGGCCTTGGGATCGGGACCGAACAGATGCACCCCGAGATACCCGCTGCCGACCGACGCGATGAGACAGAGCAGCAGCACCGCGAGTACGGTCAGCCACCCGAACCGCTGCCCCACCCAGCCGACGACGAGCCCGGCGACCGCACCGAAGCCGAGGCCGATCACGAGGAACCAGAGGGTGACACCAGCCTGCTGGTTGAGCGCCTGCTCACCGAGGTAGAGCCCGCCGTTCGCGTAGAGCGGGACCTTCGGCGGGTCGGCCACGACCACCCAGAGCCACCCGGCGATCGGCGCCAGCACCACACCGGCGACGGCCGCGCCGCCGAAGAGCGCGACCAGCCCCCGCACGGGGGAGCCGACGGATGGTGCCTCGACGTGGTGAGCGGGCGTCACGTCGGAGCTCGTCACAGGGTCGATCCTAGTCTCGGCACGTCGGCTCGGGCCGCGCCGACGCGGTCACGCACTCAGGCAGGCGGGACCGAGCAGCGCCTTGAGGTCGGCCATCAGGGCGGGCGTCGGGGTGACCCGGAGCCGCTCGTCGAGCCGCATCAGGGTGACCCGCCCGGCCGAATGCAGCTTGAGATGCACCTCCGCCACGCCAGGATGCGTCGCGAGCACGTCCTTGAGCTGCTCGACCACCGGGGCGGTCACCCGCACCGCCGGAAGGGCGATCACGACGGGCTGGTCGCTCGCACCGCGGCTGACGTCGAGCGCCGTGATGTCGGTCCCGATCATCTCGAGACCCTCATCGCGGCCCCGCTTGACCCGGCCGGTGACCCGGACGATCGAGTCCTCGACAAGCAGGGTCGACGAGAGCTGGTAGTCCCGCGGGAAGACCATCACGCTCACCGCCCCTTCGAGATCCTCGATCGTCACGACGGCATAGAGGTCGCCCTTCTTCGTCGTCTTGCGGGTCACCGCGGTGACCAGCCCCGCCACCGTCACCATCGAGTCGTCCTCCCGGCTCTCATCGGTGACGAGCTGCCCGATCGACACGTCACTCGCCTGGGCCAGCACGTTCTCGAGCCCGGTCAGCGGATGGTCGGAGACGTAGAGCCCGAGCATGTCGCGCTCGAACGCCAGCAGCGTGCGCTTGTCCCACTCGTCGAGGGCCGGAACCTTCACGGAGATCGCCGAGAAGTCGTCGTCGAGGCCTCCGAACAACGAGTCCTGCCCGATCGCCTCGTTGCGCTTCAGGTCGAGATACTGGTCGACCGCGTCGGTGTGGATCGCCACCAGTGCCCGCCGCGCGTAGCCCAGGGAGTCGAACGCCCCCGCCTTGCACAGCGACTCGAGAACCCGTTTGTTGCAGACCGAGACCGGCACCTTGGTCATGAAATCGGCGAAGTCGGTGAACTTGCCCTCCCGCACCCGGGCCTCGACGAGTGCCCCGACGACGTTCGCCCCCACATTGCGGATCGCGGTGAGCCCGAAGCGGATGTCGGTGCCGATCGGGGTGAAGTTGGCCTGCGACTCGTTGACGTCGGGTGGCAGCACCTTGATGCCCATCCGCCTGCACTCGTTGAGGTAGACCGCCGACTTGTCCTTGTCGTCGCGCACGCTGGTGAGCAGCGCCGCCATGTACTCCGCCGGGTAGTTGGCCTTGAGGTAGGCCGTCCAGAAGGACACCAGCCCGTAGCCTGCGGTGTGGGACTTGTTGAACCCGTAGTCACAGAACGGCAGCAGGGTGTTCCACAGCGCGGTGATCGCGCCCTGGGAGAACCCGTTGGCCCGCATCCCGGCGGTGAAGTTGGACAGCTGGGCGTCCAGCTCGGCCTTCTTCTTCTTGCCCATCGCCCGCCGTAGCAGGTCGGCCTGGCCGAGGGAGTAGCCCGCCACCTTCCGGGCGATGGCCTGCACCTGCTCCTGGTAGACCACCAGGCCGTAGGTCTCGTCGAGGATCTCCGCCAGCGGCTCGGCGAGCTCCGGATGGATCGCAGTGACGGGCTTCCGGCCGTTCTTGCGGTCGGCATAGTCGATGTGGGCGTTGGCCGCCATCGGTCCCGGCCGGTAGAGCGCGATCACCGCCGAGATGTCCTCGAACGAGTCGGGTCGCATGGCCCGCAGCAACGCCCGCATCGGCCCGCCGTCGAGCTGGAACACCCCGAGGGTGTCACCGCGCGACAGGAGCTCGAACGTGACCGAGTCCTCCAGGGCGAGATCCTCGATGACGACCTTCGAGCTGCGGTTGCTCTCGATGTTGCGCACACACTCGTCGATGACGGTGAGGTTGCGGAGCCCGAGGAAGTCCATCTTGAGCAACCCGAGCGTCTCGCACGTCGGGTAGTCGAACTGGGTGATGATGGCGCCGTCCTGCTCGCGCTTGAGCAGCGGAATCACGTCGAGCAGCGGCTCGCGGGACAGGATCACGGCGCAGGCGTGCACCCCCCACTGCCGCTTCAGGTTCTCGAGCTGGCGGGCGGTGTCGAGGATCTTCCGCACGTCGGGGTCGGACTCGTAGAGCCCGCGCAGCTCCGACGCCTCGCCGTAGCGCTTCTCGGTCTCGTCGAAGACGGCGCTGAGCGGGATGTCCTTGCCCATCACGGACGGCGGCATGGCCTTGGTGATGCGCTCCCCCATCGCGTAGGGGTAGCCCAGAACCCGGGACGAGTCCTTGAGCGCCTGCTTGGCCTTGATGGTGCCGTAGGTGACGACCTGGGAGACCCGGTCCTCGCCGTACTTCTCGGTGACGTAGCGCAGCACCTCGCCCCGGCCGCGCTCGTCGAAGTCGATGTCGATGTCGGGCATCGACACCCGCTCAGGGTTGAGGAAGCGCTCGAAGATCAGCCCGTGGACGAGCGGGTCGAGCTCGGTGATGCCCATCGCGTAGGCGACGATCGCCCCCGTCGCCGAACCGCGGCCCGGACCGACCCGGATGCCCTGGGACTTCGCCCAGTTGATCAGGTCGGCGGTCACCAGGAAGTAACCCGGGAAGCCCATCTGCAGGATCATCGAGGTCTCGAGGTCGGCCCGGTCGCGCGCCTCCGCGGTGACCCCGTCGGGGTAGCGACGGGTCAGCCCCTCGTTGACCATCCGCAGAAAGAGCGTCTCCTCGGTCTCGCCCTCGGGCACCGGGAAGCGCGGCATCAGGTCGCGCCCTTCGGTGAACGAGACCTCGCAGCGCTCCGCGACCAGCAGGGTGTTGTCGCAGGCCTCCGGAAGCTCGCGGAAGGCCTCGCGCATCTCGGCTGCGGTCTTGAGGTAGTAGCCGTCGCCCTCGAGGGAGAACCGGTCGGCGTCGTTCATCGTCGAGC
The DNA here is from genome assembly GCA_963820035.1 of uncultured Actinomycetota bacterium. Classification (GTDB taxonomy): domain Bacteria; phylum Actinomycetota; class Actinomycetes; order Propionibacteriales; family Nocardioidaceae; genus JAWWPG01. The sequence goes on from CAWFYK010000004.1 coordinate 662,389, forward strand.
CCGACTGCACGCACAGGAGTGCCTCGTGACCGACGGCGTCCTCCTGACGGGTGTAGTGCAGGTCGTTGGTCGCGAGCAGCGGCAGGGCGAGGTCCTTGGCGATGCGCAGCAGGTCGGTGCGCACCCGGCGCTCGATGTCGAGACCGTGGTCCATCAGTTCGACGAAGTAGCTGTCGGCCCCGAAGAGGTCGCGGTAGTAGGCAGCGGACGCCAGCGCGTCGTCGTACTTTCCGAGCCTCAGCAGCGTCTGCACCTCGCCCGACGGGCAGCCGGTGGTGGCCATGATGCCCTGGTGATAGCGCTCCAGCAGCTCACGGTCCATCCGTGGCTTGTAGAACTGGCCCTCCATCGACGCGAGGGACGAGAGCCGGAACAGGTTGTGCATGCCCTCCGTGGTCTCCGCGAGCATCGTCACGTGGGTGTAGGCGCCACCACCGGAGACGTCGTCGCGACCGCCGTTGCCCCAGCGGACGCGGCGCCGCTCGAAGCGGCTGGTGCCGGGGGTGAGGTAGGCCTCGATGCCAATGATCGGGCGGATGCCGCGGGCCGTCGTCTGCTTGTAGAAGTCGAAGGCGCCGAACATGTTGCCGTGGTCGGTGACCGCCAGCGCGGGCATCTCGAGGCGGGCCGCCTCGTCGACCAGCTCGCCCACCCGGGCTGCACCATCGAGCATCGAGAACTCGGTGTGACAGTGCAGATGCACGAAGGACTCGCCGCTCACCGGCGAGCTCCCTCAGGGCAGCGCTGTCCCGGCCTCAGCATGGGCTCACAGCCTCCTCGTCACGACGACACGACCAGCATCCGACGGCCGAGGACCTGGCGCGGCAGGCTCCGGCTCGGCTTTGGGGAAGCGTCCTTAGCGTACGACGGCCCACTCTGCCCTCGACCTCCGACACTCCCCTGCAGTGGGGCCGCTCGTAGAACCTTCGGGCGACGGTGTTGCTCTGGAACGTCCAGAGCTGGAGCCTGTTTGCCGAGATCACCAACCCCGGCGGCCCCGGCTCAATGGGACTCACGGATGACGTCCAGCGCGTGCTGCAGGTCGGCCGGATAGAAGGACTCGAACTCGACCCACTCCCCCGACGTCGGATGTTCGAACGCGAGCCGCAGGGCGTGCAACCACTGGCGTTCGAGACCGACCCTGGCCGCCAACACGGGGTCCGCCCCGTAGGTCAGGTCGCCCAGACAGGGATGGTGCAGGGCGCTGAGGTGGACCCGGATCTGGTGGGTGCGGCCCGTCTCGAGCTTGATCTCGAGCAGCGAGGCGAACCGATGGGCCTCCAAGGTGTCGTAGTGGGTGATGCTGTTGCGACCGCCCTCGCCCACCGCGAACTTGTAGTCATGCTTCGGGTGCCGGTAGATCGGCGCGTCGATGGTCCCGGTCAGCGGGTCGGGATGGCCCTGCACGAGTGCATGGTAGGTCTTGTCCACCACCCGCTGGCGGAACTGGTTCTTGAGCCGGGAGTACGCCGTCTCCGAGGTGGCCACGACCATCAGACCGCTGGTGCCGACGTCGAGCCGCTGGACGATCCCCTGCCGCTCGGACGCGCCGCTCGTTGACAGCCGGTAGCCGGCGGCGAACAGGTGCCCGAGGACGGTCGGTCCGGTCCAGCCGACGCTGGGGTGCGCTGCGACGCCGACCGGCTTGTCGACCACCACGATGTCGTCGTCGGCGAACACCACCTGCAGGCCGTCGACCGTCTCCGGTACGACGCGCACCGGCTGCGCAGGCGCCGGCAGGCTGACCTCGAGCCGGCTGCCTTCGACGACCCGCTCGGACTTGGCCGGGACGGCGCCGTCGAGCAGCACCCGGCCGTTCGAGACCAGCTCGGCGGTCTGGGTGCGCGAGAGACCGAACATCCGGGCCAGCGCGACATCGATGCGCTCCCCGGACAGCCCTCCCGGAACCAGGACGACCTTGTCGTCGGAGGCCGTCACGGCTGGTCGGTGTCGTCGTCGCCGCCGACGCGGGTGCCGTCCAGCCGGATCCCACGGAGGCTGAGGTAGACGAAGAGCACGGCGGCGATGCAGATGGAGGTGTCAGCGACGTTGAAGATCGGCCAGTGCGGCAGCCTCATGAAGTCCACCACGTGCCCGCGTAGAGGCCCAGGCGCCCGGAAGATCCGGTCGGTGACGTTGCCCAGGGCGCCGCCGAGGAGCAGCCCGAGTGCGACCGCCCATGCCCTACTGCCGAGCCGGCTCGCGACCCGCAGGCAGATCAGGACGACCCCGATCGCCACGAGCGTGAGGACGACGGTATAGCCCGTCCCCATGCTGAAGGCGGCTCCTGCGTTGTGAGTCAGGTCGAGCTCGAACCAACCGTCGACGACGTGGCGAGGCACCCCCACGGTGAGGTCACGCTGTGCCCACCATTTCGTGGCCTGGTCGAGGGCGTAGACACCGAGGGCGACGAGCGCCCACAGCACCAGGTAGCGACGTGCTCGACGGTCGCGCGCCGCGCCGCCCGCTCGGTCGCTCAGCGGCGTTCCTGTCGTTGCTTGCATTCCATGCACAGTGTGGCACGTGGGAATGCCTGCAGCCGCATCTTGCCCACCGGGTTCCCGCACGACTCACACCTCCCGTAGGTGCCGTCGTCGATCCGGCCGATCGCCTCCTGCACCAGGACGAGGTTGTCCCTCGCGTTCTTGGCCATCGACATCTCGTGGTCACGCTCGAACGTGTTGGACCCGACGTCGGCCTGGTCGTGACCAGCGCCCTCGCCGCCCTCCCGGAGCAGGTGTCCGATCTCCTCCTCCACGGCCGAGATCTCCTCCTGCAAGCGCTCCTCGTCCTTCTGCAGAAGGGCCCGAACCTCGGCGATCTCACGTGCGGTCCAGGGCCGCTCCCCGTCGCGCACGGCCAGCGCGACTGCCGCCTTTCGGGCAGTCTTCTGGGCCGGCGTACGACGGGGGCTGGCGCTCGCCGTCTTCGACACTTTCGCCTCGAACTGCCGGGTGGCCTGCCGCTTCCCGGTCGTCGAACCGGCCGCTGCCGTGGCCCGGGCCGACTTCTTCGCGGCCTGCTTGCGCGCCGGGGTCGCGGGCGAGCGCTTGCTCCCCGCCGCCTTCGTGGCTCCACCGTTGGGGCCGGTGCTCCGCTTCTCGGCACCCCTCGTCGTGGCTGACTTCTTCGTGGCTGCCTTCTTGGCGGTCGTCCTGGTGGCGCTCGCCTTCTTCGCACCGGCCGACTTCTTCGCCGTCGTGCGCTTCGCGGCGGAGCTCTTCTTGGCGGCTGAGGTCTTCGTGGCCGCGCTCTTGCGCGCGGGCGCCTTCTTGGCGGCGGTCTTCTTGGTGGCGGTCTTCTTGGCGGCGGTCTGCTTGCGGCCGGGCCGGCTGCTCGCGCCCTGCCCAGCCGCCGGCCGCCCAGCTGCCGCCTTCGCCGACGACTTCTTCGCCGTCGACTTCCTAGTGGCTGACTTCTTGGGCGTCGATGTCGCTGCGGCCCCGCTGCCGGCGTCGCTGCTCGTCACGGCCTTGATGGCCGTGCTTTTCTGTGCAGCCATCCCAGTCGGCCTTTCTTTGAGGTTCCCCGATATCTGCGAAAGCAGTGCCGTGAGAATAGAGCGTTCCAGCCGCTGCTTCAATGACCGGCCTCGGAACGGCGTTCGAGAACACCCGTCGCACTCGGATAACCACGTGGGTCTCGACAACCGCTCCCCTACACTGGTGCTGCCGCACGGCACTGATGGGGCGATCACCCCGGAGCCGCCGGAAGAACGGCCATCTGCGGATGGCTCACTAGACCCGGCCGCGGCAGGCAACGAAGTGGGTCCGACCGCAGGTGTGGTGGGCCAAGGAGGGTGGTACCGCGGGGTCGGCACGGCTGCCGGCATCGTCCCTTCGTCACGCTCGGCTCGGCTCCTCCCGGAGTCGGGACGCGACGACGAGAAGGGAAGCTCGCGATGAGCCGCCAGTACCGCCCGGTGCCAGCCCAGGTCGACCTGACCGCGCTGGAGTACGGCGTCCTCGAGCTCTGGCGGGAGAAGCAGATCTTCGCCGCGTCCCTCGAGCAGACCCGAAAGGGCGAGAGCTGGACGTTCTTCGAGGGTCCGCCTACCGCGAACGGGCTCCCCGGCGCCCACCATGTCGAGGCGCGGGTGTTCAAGGACCTGTTCCCGCGTTTCAAGACCATGCAGGGCTACCGCGTCGACCGCAAGGCCGGCTGGGACTGCCAGGGCCTGCATGTCGAGGTCGGTGTCGAGAAGGAGCTCGGGCTGTCCGGCAAGAAGGACATCGAGGCCTTCGGCATAGCCGAGTTCAACGCACGCTGCCGCGAGTCGGTCGAGCGGCACGTCGGCTCCTTCGAGAAGATGACCGAGCGGATGGGCTACTGGGTCGACGTCGAGCATCCCTACCGCACGATGGATGCGTCCTACATCGAGAGCGTCTGGTGGTCGCTGAAGAGGATCTTCGACGCCGGACGGCTGTTCGAGGCGCAACGCGTGTCGCCGTACTGCCCCCGATGCGAGACGACGCTCTCCGACCACGAGCTCGCCCAGGGTTATGAGACGGTGACCGACCCGTCGGTCTATGTCCGGATGCCACTGACGTCGGGGCCGCTGGCCGGCCAGGCGGCTCTGCTCGTGTGGACCACGACGCCGTGGACCCTGGTGTCCAACACGGCCGTCGCCGTCCATCCGGACGTGGACTACGTGGTCGCCACCGACGGTTCCGAGTCTCTGGTCGTGGCGGCGCCGTTGTTCGACAGCGTGCTCGGTGACGGCTGGGAGGTGCAGGCAACCTACTCCGGTCGCGAGATGGAGCGGTGGACCTACGAGCGACCCTTCGCCCTGGTGGACTTCCCGGCTCCCGCGCACTACGTCGTCCTCGCCGACTACGTGACGATCGACGACGGCTCCGGGCTGGTGCACCAGTCACCGGCGTTCGGGGCCCCGGACCTCGAGGTCTGCCTCGCCTATGGACTGCCCGTCGTCAACCCGATCCTCGGCAACGGGCACTTCGCCGACGACGTGCCGCTCGTCGGCGGCCAGTTCTTCAAGCATGCCGACAGCGACCTGGTGCGTGAGCTGGAGCGCAGCGGCCGGCTCTTCCGTCACGTTGCCTTCGAGCACTCCTACCCGCACTGCTGGCGATGCCACACGCCCTTGATGTACTACGCCCTGCCGGCCTGGTACATCAGGACAACGGCCATCAAGGAAGAGCTGCTCCGGGAGAACGAACGCACGACGTGGTACCCGGAGACGATCAAGTGGGGTCGCTTCGGCGACTGGCTTCGCAACAACGTCGACTGGTCGCTGTCGCGCACCCGGTTCTGGGGGACGCCGCTGCCGATCTGGCGCTGTCCGTCCGGTCACCTGACCTGTGTGGGCTCGTTGAAGGAGCTCGGAGCGCTGGCCGGTGAGGACCTGAGCCTGCTCGACCCGCATCGCCCCTACGTCGACGACGTCACGTTCTTCTGCGCGCACCCGGTCGAGGGCGACGGGGTGGAGGGTGGTGGAGCCTGCGGACAGCAGGCGCAGCGCGTCAGCGAGGTGATCGACGCCTGGTACGACTCCGGTGCCATGCCGTTCGCCCAGTGGGGCTACCCCTATGCCGAAGGCTCGCATGCCGCGTTCGAACCCGCCTACCCCGCACAGTTCATCTGCGAAGGTCTCGACCAGACACGTGGATGGTTCTACTCGCTGATGGCGATCGGCACCTTGCTGTTCGACCGTTCGGCCTACGAGAACGTGGTGTGCCTGGGCCTGCTCATCGCCGAGGACGGCCGCAAGATGTCGAAGCACCTCGGCAACATCGTGGAGCCGATGGCGCTGATGGAGGCGCACGGCGCCGACGCAGTGCGCTGGTTCATGGCGGCGTCCGGGTCACCGTGGTCCGCCCGCCGGCTCGGTCCCACCGTGCTGCAGGAGATCGTCCGCAAGGTGCTGCTGACCTACTGGAACACCGTGGCTTTCCATGCCCTCTACGCCCGGGCCAACGGCTGGTCGCCCGAGGACGGCGGCCCTCCAGTGGGCGACCGCCCGGTGCTGGACCGATGGCTGGTGTCCAGCCGAAACCGGCTGGTGCGTGACGTCACCGCCGCCCTGGAGTCGTTCGACACCCAGCGAACCGGCCAGCTGCTGAGCGGCTTCATCGACGACCTCTCCAACTGGTATGTCCGCCGGTCCCGGCGGCGGTTCTGGGAAGGCGACCGAGCGGCGCTGGTCACCCTGCACGAGACGCTCGACGTGCTGACCCGGCTGCTCGCCCCGCTCGTCCCGTTCGTGACCGAGCGGGTCTGGCAGGACCTGCGGTGCGCCACGGACCCGACGGCCGCGGTGTCTGTCCACCTGGCGAGCTGGCCGTCGTACGACGAGAGCCTGGTCGACGATGACCTGGAGGCGGCCACGTCGCTGGCCCGCCGGCTCGTCGAGCTCGGCCGGTCGGCCCGCGCGGAGGCGAAGGTCAAGACCCGACAGCCGCTGGCACGGGCGCTGGTCTCGTCGTCGACCCGGGAAAGGCTGAGCGACGAGCTCGCGGCCGAGGTCGCGGCAGAGCTGAACCTCGGGAGCGTCGAGTCGTTCGCGTCGGCGGGCGACCTCGTCGACTACTCGGCGAAGGGCAACTTCCGCAACCTGGGCAGGCGCTTCGGCAAGCAGACCCCGGTCGTCGCCGCCGCCGTCGCCTCCGCTGACGCCTCCAGGCTGGCCGCCGAGCTGGCTACCGGTACGACGACCGTCGTCGACGTCGACGGGCCGGTTGAGCTGACCGCTGACGACGTGATCATCTCCGAACGCCCGCGCGAGGGCTGGTCGGTCGTCAACGAGCACGGTGAGACGGTCGCGCTCGACCTCCATCTCACGCCGGAGCTGGTGCGTGCCGGGCTGGCCCGCGAGGTCGTCAGGCTCGTCCAGGAGGCCCGCAAGACGACCGGCCTCGACGTGAGCGACCGGATCAGGCTGTGGTGGTCGGCCTCCGGCGAGACGGCTCGCGCCGTCCGGGACAACGCCGCCATGATCGGTGCGGAGGTGCTGGCGGTCGAGGCGGTCGACGTGTCCGCGAATCCGCCCGGCTCCACTCGGCAGTCGGACCTGGGCGAGGCGCCACCGGCTGGCACGCCGTGGAGCGAGGACGCCGACCTCGGCTTCCGCTTCGCCCTGGCGAAGGCCGACTCCTAAGCCGACCGACTCAGCTGTCCTCCCCCATCAGCTCACGCAGCCGGCGAGGGGTGGTGTCAGCGTCGGCGTCCGAGGGAGCCAGCGGGTCGGAGGTCTCGGGCGGGACATCCCCCTCGAGGGTTCGGAGCTGACCTTCGAAGTACTCCTTCAGCCGGCTGCGGTACTCGCGCTCGAAGCTGCGCAGACCCTCGACCTCCTCGGCGAGGGAGGTCTTCTCGTGCTCGAGCTCACCGAGGAGCTGCTGGCGGCGTTCGTCCGTCTCCGAGTCGAGCTGCTCGGACCGGCTGCGGGCATCGGCGTCGAGAGAGTCGGCCCTGGTCTTGGCCTCACTCTCGACTCGCTCGGCCGTGGTCCTGGCCTCACCGACGATCGTCTCGGCCTCACTCTTCGCCTCGGCCACCAGCTGCTCGGCGTTGTTGGTGGCGATCTCCAGCAGCCGGGCAGCGGCGCTCGACGCCTCCGGGACGGTCTTCACCGCCGGCAGCTCCGCAGGGCTCGCCGGGGTCGCCTCGGCCTTCGGCGCGGGCTTGTCCGTCGCGACGGGGGCCGCACCGGCGACGCCGGCGGCCGTCCCCGCCTTGGCGCGCAGCTCGTCGATCTCCTGGTGCAGGCGCTTCAGCTCACCCTCGACCTCGTCGAGGAACTGGTCGACCTCCCCCTGGTCGTACCCCTCGCGGAGTCGGACAGGCGTGAACGTCTTCTTGTGGACGTCCTCGGGGGTCAACGGCATGGTTTCCACCTCAGTCATCGGGGTTTCTGGGCGCTCCGACCTTAGGACAGACGCTATCTGCCCGACCGACCGGGCGAGGCCGATTCGCCTGCTCCTCAGCCGATCGGAAGCAGCCGGCGGTTCACGTACAACAGGACATAACAGACGAGGAGGACGATCAGGATCGACAGGTCGAGCGCCATCCCGCCGAGCCGCAGCGGTGGGATCAGCCGGCGGATCAACCGGAGCGGCGGGTCCGTCAGCGAGTAGACGACCTCGAGCAGGATCAGGATCGGCCCTCGCGGCTCCCAGGATCGGGCGAACATCTGCACCCAGTCCGCCACCAGTCGTCCCAGCAGCAACAGGATGTAGAACCAGAGCACCAGCTCGATGATGCTGCCGACAACCGCCACGTCCGAAGCCTAAGGGATGCTCCAAGCGGATCGGCGGCGCGGGTTCGCGTGCGCAGACGATCAGCTCTGGTTGAAGAAACCGCCCTCGGCGATGAGCTGCTTGTCCTCAGCGGCCACCGTCACGTTGGGCGGGGAGAGCAGGAAGACCTTGTTGGTGACCCGTTCGATCGAACCGCGCACCGCGAATACCAGACCCGCAGAGAAGTCGACCAGCCGCTTGGCGTCGCTGTCGTCCATCTCGGACAGGTTCATGATCACCGGGATGCCTTCGCGGAAGTGCTCCCCGATGGTACGGGCCTCGTTGTAGTTGCGCGGGTGGAGCGTGGTGATGCGCGACAACTCGGCGACCCGGGACTGGGTGGGCACGGGCTGCGCCGGGCGGCGGCGCTCGGAGATGGAGGCGACTGGAGCAGGACGGTCGTCACGCACCGGCTGGACCGGCCGCTGGGCGTTGGGCTGTGCCTGCGGGTCGTCGTCTTGGTAGTAGTCGTCGTCCTCGTAGCGGTCAGAGTCCTCGAGCAGGCCGAGGTAGACACCGACCTTGCGCATTGCACCCGCCATGACGTCGTCGCCTCCGGTTCGATGGTCCACGTATTGCACGCACGCTTCTCGGCGCCCGGCGTCGCCGACCTTACCGGAGGGGAGGGCGGTGACCGAGCACCGCGCTGCCGACACGCACGTGTGTCGCTCCGGCCCCGATCGCAGCCGGGAAGTCGTCGCTCATGCCCGCTGACAGGCAGATCGCGCCGGGGTGCGCGATGCGAGAGTCCGCGGCGATCTCGGCGAGACGGGAGAAGGCGTCGTCGGGCGGCTCGCCCAGGGGGGCGACGGCCATCAGCCCGTCGAAGCGCACCCCCGGGGTGGTCTCGAGGTCGTCGGCGAGCTGCCCGACGTCGGCGGGCTGGACACCGCCTCTGCCGGGCGCTTGGTCCGGGTCCAGGCTCACCTGGACCAGGCAGCTGACCAACCGGTCGTGCCGGACGGCTCCCGAACCGAGCCGGGCGACCAGCCGGCGTGAGTCGACCGACTCGACGACGTCGGCGTACGACGCGATGCGCGCGGCCTTGTTGGACTGCACCTGTCCGATGAAATGCCAGCGAAGATCGAGGTCCAGCAGCTCGGCCCGCTTCTCCTCCGCCTCTGGGTGGCGGTTCTCCCCGACGTGACGGACGCCGAGCTCATGCAGCAGCCGGACGTCACTGGCGGGAAACGTCTTGGTCACCACGACGAGAGTCACGTCGGCCGGGTCTCGCCCCGCCGCCACGGCCGCCTCTGCGATCCGGTCTCGCACCAGCTGGAGGTTGGCGGCAAGCTCTGCCTGCCGGTCGTCGCCGGCGGCAGCCGTCATCGGCCGGGCCGGTCGTCACGGAGCACCACGAGACCCCCGAGCCGCCCCGACTCCGATCCTTGCCTGCGATAAGAGAACAGCTCCTCGCTCTCTCGGGTGCATTGCGCTGACTCGTTGATGCGTCTGCAGCCCCCGCAGACCAGCTGGGCGACCACGGCGGCCCCGATGTCGACCGACGGGTTTCCCCAGGTCGTGCACGCGAACGCGGCCGGCTCGACCGCCGAGACCTCGGCGCGCATCGAAGCCGGGACCTCGTAGCAGCCACCGCAGACGTGCGGCCCCACCCAGGCCTCGATATCCATCGCCCCGTTGGATCGCATCGCGTCGATCGTCGAGGCGACGACGCCGGCCACGACCCCCGGCCGTCCGGCGTGGGCAACGGCCACGACGCCCCGGTCGACGTCGGCCAGCACGACCGGGACGCAGTCGGCGACCCGCACGCAGAGCGCGACGTCGGGTGTCGTCGTGAGGAGGGCGTCACACGTCAGCGCTGACGGCTCGAGACGGCCGACGGCCACCACGTCGGCTCCGTGGACCTGTCTCATGGTGACGAACCCGTCAACGCCGAACGCTGTTGCCAGCAAGGCCCGGTTCTTCTCCAGCTCGTGGTCGGACCCGAGGCGCGAGCGGGTCAGGTCGAGGCTGGCATAGGGCCCGGTGCTGACGCCCCCGTGCCTGTCGGTGAAGGCGACCTCGACCGTGTGGCCGCCGCCTTGACGTCGGTCCCGTCCGGCGAACACGGACTACTTGAGGAAGTCGGGGACGTCGAGGTCCTCATTGTCGTCGAACGAGCCGGGACGAGCAGCCGGGGCGGGCTTGGCCGACGCCGGCTTGTCCTGCGCCGGGCCCGGCGGAACGGCGCCGCTGGGCGCGGGGGCGGGCTTGGCCGACGACGGCGTCGAGGACGGCTGGCTCTGCGTGGCGGGGTCACGTCGCAGGGCAGGCTGGCTTTGGTCGCGCCGCTTCGGCATTCCGCCGTCGAAGCCGGCCGCGATCACCGTCACCCGCACCTCGTCGCCCAGGGCGTCGTCGATCACCGCGCCGAAGATGATGTTGGCGTCGGCATGGGCAGCCTGCGACACCAGGGCCGCGGCCTCGTTGATCTCGAAGAGCCCGAGGTCGGAGCCGCCCGAGATCGACAGCAGGACGCCGTGGGCGCCGTCGATGGAGGCTTCAAGCAGCGGGCTCGACACGGCCATCTCCGCTGCGACGACCGCCCGGTCGTCACCGTTGGCCCGCCCGATGCCCATCAGAGCCGAACCGGCGTTCGCCATCACCGACTTGACGTCGGCGAAGTCCAGGTTGATCAGACCCGGTGTGGTGATCAGGTCGGTGATCCCCGAGACGCCCTGCAGCAGCACCTGGTCGGCCTGCTTGAACGCATCCAGGACGGAGACGGAACGGTCGGAGATCGACAGCAGCCGGTCGTTGGGAATCACGATCAGCGTGTCAACCTCCTCACGGAGACCTTCGATGCCTTCCTCGGCTTGGTTGGCGCGCCGCCTGCCTTCGAAGGCGAACGGCCGCGTGACGACGCCGATCGTCAACGCGCCAAGGGATCTGGCGATCCGAGCCACGACGGGCGCGCCACCCGTCCCGGTGCCGCCACCCTCGCCTGCGGTGACGAACACCATGTCGGCGCCCTTGAGGACCTCCTCGACCTCCTCCGCGTGGTCCTCGGCTGCCCTGGCCCCGACCTCGGGGTCGGCGCCGGCTCCCAGCCCGCGCGTCAGATCCCGCCCGATGTCGAGCTTGACGTCGGCGTCGCTCATCAACAGGGCTTGGGCATCGGTGTTGATGGCGATGAACTCCACGCCCTTCAGACCGACCTCGATCATCCGGTTGATCGCGTTGACGCCACCGCCGCCAATACCCACAACCTTGATGACCGCCAGGTAGTTCTGCGGTGCTGCCACGATGGTGCCTCTCACGTTCGGGTTGGCAGCCCCGGGCGGAGCCACCATCTGCGCTGCGTTGCTTCGGGCGCACCAGGACGCACCCGAACAGGGGTCATGCGGTGGGGAAGTCAACGTTCGTCGGTCAACCCTAACCCTCAACGAACACTTGAGTGTTATGGCAGCCTGCTGTCGGCTACCAACCTAGGTCACGAAAGCCCGCGCGAGCAACAGAAACGCCCGAGACACGAGAGACACGCCGAGGCAGCGGGACCGAGGAAAACCATCCCCGCCTCGACTCTCGACCTCAGCCTCAACCTTGCGGTCCGTTCGCCCACAGTCTGGTGGCTCGTCGTACCCCGTGCACACTCGCAGACGTCGGTCAGGTGGGGAGCAGCGACGATCTCGGATCGTAGTGCCGAAACTCTCGGATCGTGGTGTCGAAACTCTCGGATCGTAGTGCCGAAACTCTCGGACGGTCAGTCGCGGAGGGCGGGCTGAGAGGGGATGCTGACGTCGTAGACCGTGGCGTGGTGCTTGAGCAGGGCGTGCAAGACGGCGGCCTTCTCGGCCGACTCCGACGCGCTCCCCCAGGTCACCTGGCTGCCGTTCTTGAGCAGCAGGCTGATCGAGTCCATCGACGACGCCTTCACCCGACGGGTCGAGGTGACCAAGTCGGCCGGCACGGCGCCGAGCATGGCGCCCACCTGCGGCAGCGTCTGCGGGCCGGCCGAGCCGTCGAGCTCGACGATCGGCTCGGCCGGGTCGCGACCGATCGTCTTGCGATAGAGGACGCCGGTCTTGTCCATCACCCACCAGCTCCCGTCATGATGGACGGCGGCCACCGGCTGCCGCTCCCGGATGGTGATCACGACCGTATGTGGCCAGGCCCGGTGCACCGTCGCGGAGGCGACCGCCGGGATGGCCTCGACCCGGGAGGCCACGGTCTCGACGCTGACGCGGGCGAGCGGCGTACCTGGCGAGAGGTCTGCGGCGGCCGTCACCTGGTCCACCGGCACGTCGTGCGCCCCCTCGACCCGGACGGTGTCGACGCCGAGCCAGGACGAGAAGTAGACGGCATAGCCGGCCACGCCGAGGACCGCGACCACTGCCACCGTGAGGATCCATGGTCGCCAGACACGCAGCCGACGTCGCCACTGCCGGCGCCCGAACCGCGAGGCCGCGTCGATGTTGTGGGCTCTCATGCCGGCTCCTTCTTGTCGCCGAGGCGTTGCAGCACCTGCGGTCCGATCGTCGTCACGTCACCTGCGCCGAGTGTGAGCAGCAGGTCCCCGGGGCGGGCCAGGCCCGCGAGTACGTCGGCCGCCCGGTCGCCATCCGGCTCATAGACCACGTGGACGGCGCCTGCTGGGACGGCATCGGCAACGAGGGCCCCGGTCACGCCGGCGACCGGTCGCTCGCGAGCCGGATAGACATCCATCACGACCACCACGTCGGCCGCTCCGAGCGCGGCCCCCATCTCCTGCGCGAACAACCGGGTCCGGCTGAAGAGGTGTGGCTGGAAGCAGACGACCAGTCGCCCGCCGCCGGCCAACCCGCGGGCGGCTTCCAGGTCACTGCTGATCTCAGTCGGGTGGTGCGCGTAGCTGTCATAGAGCCGGACCCCGCCGACCTCGCCCTTGAGCTCCATCCGGCGACCGCTCCCCCGGAACTCCGCGAGCCCTCGGGCGAGCCCGTCGAACGGGTAGCCGAGCTCCAGTCCGGCCGCCAGGGCTGCCAGCGCGTCCAGGACGTACGACGTGCCCGGGACCCGCAGCTCCAGCCCACCGGCCGGTTGACCCTCGAGCAGCACCTGGCAGCGCGACCCGCCCTCGTGCGTCTCGACCGCCACGGCCCGCACGGCCGCGGCCTCGTCCGTGCCCACCGTGACCGTGCGCAGCCCGAGACCGACGCTCTGGGTCGCCAGTCGGCGCGCACCCAGGTCGTCGATGCAGCACACGCAGAAGCCCTGCGGGTCGACCCGGCCGAGGAACAAGTCGAACACCTCGGAGTAGGCCTGCGGCGTGCCGAAGAAGTCGAGATGGTCGGCGTCGACATTCGTCACGACGGCACCGAACGGCCGGTAGACCAGGATCGCCGCGTCGCTCTCGTCTCCTTCGGCCACGAAGAGCGGGTCAGCCCCCGCATGGGCATTGAGCCCGGAGGCGTTCAAGGTGGAGCCGATGGCATACGACGGGTCGGCACCGCACGCGAGCAGCGCGGTCACCAGCATCGAGGTCGTGGTCGTCTTGCCGTGCGTCCCCGTGACCACGACCGCTTGCCGGCCGAGCAGCAGCGACTGGACGGCGGCCGAGCGCGGCCACAGCCGTAGCCCGTCGTGCTGAGCCTGAACGACCTCGGGGTTGTCGGAGGGGACCGCAGTCGAGACGACCACGGTGTCGGCGCCCCGCACGTAGGCGGCGTCGTGTCCGACGTAGACCGTGATCCCGAGCCCGCGGAGGGAGTCGAGGACGACCGAGTCGCGAGCGTCACTGCCGGACACGTCTACTCCGCGAGCCGCCATCAGCCGCGCCAGCCCGGAGAGCGCCGCACCCCCGACACCGACGAAATGCACCCGGCCGAGCGCTTCGGCCGGTAGCACTGGATCGGGAACGGGAACGATCACGAGACGGCCGCCAGCACCATCCGGGCCAAGGCCTCGTCTGCGTCAGCCGGGACCAGGCCTCGCCCCGCCTCACCCATCCGCGCGAGCCGTGCCCCGTCGGTGAGCAGGGCGGGCAGGGTGGCCGCTATCCAGTCCGACGTCAGCTCGGCGTCGTCCACCAGCATCGCCGCCCCGGCCTCGACCGCCGCGGCGGCGTTGAGCCGCTGCTCTCCGTTGCCGATGGGCAACGGCACGAACACGGCCGGCAGACCGACCACCGCGGCCTCCGTGACGGAGTTGGCCCCGGCCCGACCGATCGTGGCGTCGGCTGCCGCATAGGCGAGCTCCATGCGGTCGACGAACGGGATGACGACGTAGGGCGGCGGGTCGTCGCCGCGGTCGTCGGGGAGGTCCACCGAGCCTTTCGGGCCCATCACGTGGAGCACCTGGACCTTGCCGTCGGCGAAGGCTCTGGCGGCGCCAGAGACGGCAGCGTTGATGCGCGCCGCCCCTTGCGAGCCCCCGGTGACGAGCAGGGTCGGCCGATCGGCGTCAAGCCCGAAATGGGCGCGGGCCGCGGCCCGCCCAGCCGCCCGGTCGAGGGTGGAGATGCTACGGCGGATCGGCAGCCCGGTGAAGCTGGCATGGGGAAGCGTCGTGTCGGGGAACGACGTCGCGACCCGCTTGGTGCAGAAGCGGGCACCGAAGCGGTTCGCCAGCCCCGGCAGTGCGTTGCCCTCGTGGATCACCAAGGGTAGGTGGAGACGCCGGGCCGCCAGGTAAGCGGGCATCGAGACGTAGCCGCCGAAGCCCACCACGACATCGGGCTCGATCCGCCCGAACACCTCGCGCGTGGCGCCTACGGCGGCCCGCAACCGGCCGGGCACGCGCAGCAGGTCGACGCCGGGACGACGCGGCAGCGGTACCGGTGGAATCAGCTCGAGGGGATAACCCGCCTCCGGGATCACCCGGGTCTCGAGGCCACGCTCCGTGCCGAGGCACGTGATGTCGATGTCAGGCGCCAGTCGGCGCAGCGCATCGGCGGTCGCGAGCAGTGGCGACGTATGACCGGCCGAGCCCCCACCCGCAAGCAGGGCGCGCACCACAGCCATGCGCTAGCCCTCCTGGTCGTCCCGACGGCTCCACCGCCGACGGCGATCCCGACGTCGCGCCCGCAGCGCAGCCTGAGCGCCCGGCTCGGTTCGAGCGAACGACAGCAGCAACCCCAACGAGACCAGGGTCGGCACGAGGGCCGAGCCGCCGTAGGAGATCAGCGGCAGCGGAATCCCGATCACGGGGAGCAGACCGAGCACCATCCCGATGTTGATGAGCGCCTGCGACAGCAGCCAGACGACGATCCCGGCCGAGGCGTACTTGACGAACTTGTCGGGGGTCCGGCTGGCGATGCGGATGCCGACGTAGGCGAGCGTGACGAACAGCCCGAGGACGACCAGCGTGCCGAAGAGCCCGAACTCCTCCCCGATGATGGCGAAGATGAAGTCCGTGTGGGCGCCGGGGAGGTTCCCCCACTTCTGCTGGCTGGCACCGATCCCCGAGCCCCAGATGCCGCCGGTGGCCAGCGCGAAGAAGCCGTGACTGGCTTGCCAGCCTTGTGAGCCGTAGTTGGCGATCGGGTTGAGGAATCCGGTGAGCCGGGCGATCCGCTCCGGCTGCGACGCTGCCAGCCCGAAGGCGAGCACGGTGACGACCAGGAACGAGCCGAGGAAGAGCCGGGCCGGTGCGCCGATGACCCACAGCATGCCGAGCACGATGGCGAAGAGCACCAGCGCGGTGCCGAGGTCTCCCTGCAGCACGACCATGGCCACGACCAGCCCACACACCGGCATCATGGGGACCAGCACGTGCCGCCACTGGGTGAGCAGCCGGTCCTTCCGGCTGAAGACGTCGGCACACCACAGCACCATCGCCAGCTTGGCCAGCTCGGAGGGCTGGATCTGGAACGGTCCGCCGAACGACAGCCAGTTGCGGTTGCCGTTGACCGAGACGCCGAACCCGGGCAGATACGTGAGCGCGATCAGGAAGACCGAGACGACCAGCGCCGGCCACGCGGCGAACCTGACCAGCCCGATGGGCAGCCGCGACGCCACCAGCGCCAGCGGGACGCCGACGCAGACCCAGATCGCCTGTTTCGCAAAGATCGCATAGGAGTTGCCGAACTCGTTGAGTGACGTGACGCTCGACGCGCTCAGCACCATGAGCAGCCCGAGCGACAGGAGCAGGCCGGAGACCCCGAGCACCAGGTGGTACGACGTGAGCGGTTTGTCGAGTGTCCGCTTGAGTGCAGCCTGCAGACCCGGTGCCTGGGCACCGATCCGCCACTTCTCCTCGCTCGCTGTCGCCACGTCCGCCCTTCCTCGATTGCCTCGACGCCTGGTGCCCGACGCGTGTCAGCGCTTGCGGAGCCCGGCGACCGCTGTGGCGAACGCTTCGCCACGGGCCGCATAGTTCGCGAACAGGTCCTGCGATGCGCACGCCGGGGCGAGCAGCACGGTGTCACCTGGCTGGGCGACGCCCGCGGCGGCTGCGACGACGCGTTCCATGACACCAGTGTCGGTGGCGGCGACGTCGATCACCGGCACATCCGGGGCGTGTCGCGAAAGGGCGGCGGCGATCATGTCCCGATCGGCCCCGAGAAGGACAACGGCTCGCAGCCGACCGCGGACATCGACGACCAACTCGTCGAACTCTGCACCCTTCGCAAGACCCCCCGCGATCCAGACGACGGGATCGAAGGCGAGCAGCGACGCGTGTGCCGCATGCGGGTTCGTCGCCTTGGAGTCGTCGACGTAGCTCACGCCGGCGACGGTGCCGACCTGCTCGACCCGGTGGCGGTCGAGCCGAAACCCGCGCAGGCCGCGGCGTACCGAGCTGGTCGCCACCCCGTGGGCGCGGGCGAGGGCAGCGGCGGCCAGCGCGTTGGCCACGTTGTGCGGGGCACCGGTGGGCACGTCGTCGACCTTCGCGAGCTCGGCGGCGCTGTGGGCGCGCGCCGCGACGAACGCCCGGTCGGCGAGCACCCCGTCGACGATGCCGACCATGCCGATGGCCGGCACCCCGAGGGTGAAGCCGATGGCCCGGCAACCTTCCGTCACCTCGGCCTGCTCCACCATCTCGCGGGTCCGCGCATCCTCGACGTTGTAGACGCAGGCGACCTGGCACTTCTGGTAGATCGTGGCCTTCGCCGCCTCGTAGCTCGCCAGGTCGCCGTGCCAGGAAAGGTGGTCGGGCGCGACATTGAGCACCGCCGCCGCCTCGGCCGACAGCGAGTGCATCCAGTGCAGCTGGTGGGACGACAGTTCCACCGCGAGGACGTCGAACGGCTCGGGATCCATCACGACCTCACAGACGGGGAGACCGACGTTGCCCGTCGCGACGGCACGCAGACCGTCGGCCTGCAGGATGGCCTCGAGCATCTGCACCGTGGTGGTCTTGCCGTTGGTGCCCGTGACACAGAGCCACGGTGTCGGACGCTGCGGGTTTCGCAGCCGCCAGGCCAGCTCGACCTCGCCCCAGACGGGGAGGCCCGCAGCCGACGCCGCGACGAGCAGCGGGGTGGTCGGCGCTAGACCGGGGGTCGTCACGACGAGGTCGACCCCCTCCGGCAGCCTGCCGGTCGAGCCTGGCCCCATCCTGATGTCGGCACCGAGGATCTCCAGCAGGGTGGCCCGGTCTCTCGCCGCGTCGTCGTCCGCGTCGTCGAGTACGACGATCTCGGCGCCGACCTGCAACAGTGCGTCGGAGGCCGCGAAGCCGGAGACCCCGAGGCCACCGACCACGCAGACCACGCTCTGCGACCACGGGGACGACCGGCTGGCCGTGTCCAGCCACGGAAGTGAGGTCCGGCTCATCGGCCGCTCACGTCCCGACCACCCACTCGGCATAGAAGAGCCCCAGTCCCGCTGCCACGCAGATCCCGCAGATCAGCCAGAACCTGATGACGATCGTGACCTCCGCCCAACCGATGAGCTCGAAATGGTGGTGCAGCGGCGCCATCCTGAACAGCCGTTTGCCGCCGGTGAGCTTGAAGTAGCCGACCTGCAGGATGACCGACAGCGTGATGATCGCGAAGAGCCCGCCGAGCACGACGAGCAGCAGCTCGGTGCGGGTCATGATGGCGAATCCGGCCATCGCTGCACCCAGCGAGAGCGACCCAGTATCGCCCATGATGATGCGCGCGGGGTTCGCGTTCCACCAGAGGAAGCCGAAACACGCGCCGGTGATCGCAGCGGCCACGACCGCGAGGTCGAGCGGGTCGCGGATGTCGTTGTAGCACTGGGGTCCGGGCCGGTACTCGCAGAACTGGTTGTTCTGCCAGATCTCGACGAGCGTGTAGGCCGCGAAGACCATCATGGAGGCGCCCGTCGCCAGCCCGTCGAGGCCGTCCGACAGGTTCACCGCGTTGCTCGCCCCGATGATCATGATCAGCACCCAGATGATGATCACGATGGCCGGCAGCCGCCAGTCGATCACCCGGATGAACGAGATCGCCTGCGACGCCGGGGCGTGTCCCCGGCTGTCGAGAAAGTGCAGGCTCAGCCAGCCGAACAAGACGGCGATGATGGTCTGGCCGGTGGCCTTCGCCTTGCTGCGCAGGCCGAGACTTCGCTGCTTGAAGATCTTGATGTAGTCGTCGACGAAGCCGACCGTGCCCATGCCGACGAAGAGCCCGAGCAGCAGGATCGCCGAGATCGACGGCTGCTCCCCGACGAGGGCCTTCGCGCCGAAGTAGGAGATCAGGACCGCGATGATGATGACGGCGCCGCCCATCGTCGGGGTGCCGCGCTTCGTATGGTGGGACGTCGGCCCGTCGTCCCGGATCAGCTGCCCGAAGCCCTTCTTGGACAGGATCGAGATCGCCCATCGGGTGCCGATGAGGGCGATGACGAGGCTGAGCGTCCCCGCGATCAGGATAGCCTTCATCGCTCACCATCCTCTGCTGAGGCGTGGCCGAGGCCCTCGAGTAGGGACGCCGCCAGGTCTTCGAGCCCGGTGGCTCGCGATGCCTTCACCAGCACCACGTCTCCCGGGAGCAGCTCGCCGCGCAGCAGCCGCAGGGCCTCGTCGGCGTCCGACGCGAAGCCGGTGGTGCCGATCGGGGGTCCTTCGAGCGAGGCCGCCTTGTAGAGCGGGCGAGCGCCCTCGCCGACCGCCAGGATCCGGTCCAGACCCAGCTCGACGGCGTACCTGCCAGCCGACTCGTGCTCGTCCCGGCTCGTGTCGCCGAGCTCCAGCATCTCGCCGAGTACGGCGACGGTGCGCCCGTCACCGCGCCGTCGGGCGATGTCCACCAAGGCGTCGAGCGCGGCGCGGACGCTGTCGGGGTTGGCGTTGTAGGCGTCGTTGATGACGACATAGCCGTCCGGGCTCTGGGTCACCTCCATCCGCCACTTCGACAGTGGGGACGCCTCACGCAACGCCGCGGTTGCCGCGTCGAACTCGATGCCCAGGCCGACCGCGACGGCGACCGCGGCCGCCGCGTTCGCGGCGTGGTGGGCTCCGACGTAGCGCAGCGTGAGGTCGGCGGTGTGGTCGTGCCACGAGATCCGGAGCACGGTGTGACCGACGTCGTCGAGGTCGACGCGGCTCAGCCGTACGTCGGCCTGCTCGGTGGTGCCGAAGGTCAGCACCGGCGCCGCCGTCCGAGCCGCCATCGCGAGCACTCGCGGGTCGTCGGCGTTGAGCACGGCGAGACCGGTGGCGGGCAGTCCCTCGACAAGCTCCCCCTTGGCCGCCGCGATCCCGTCCTGGCTGCCGAACTCGCCGATATGGGCGACCCCGACGTTGAGCACCAGCCCGACAGACGGTTTCACGATGTCGGCCAGGTAGGCGATGTGACCCATGCCGCGGGCGCCCATCTCAGCCACCAGGTAACGGGTGTCGGCCGCGACCCGAAGGGCGGTAAGGGGTAGTCCGATCTCGTTGTTCAGCGACTCCCGCGGCGCGACGGTGGGGGCGTCAGCGCCCAGGATCTCGGCGAGCATGTCCTTCGTGCTCGTCTTCCCCTGGGAACCCGTCAGCCCGACCACCGTGAGCTCCGGGAGCCGTCCCACGACGTGGCGGGCCAGCATCCCCAGCGCGGCGACGACGTCGTCGACCACCACGGCAGGGACTGCGACGTCGCGCGCCGAGAGCACGCCCGCCGCCCCGCCGGCGACGGCGGGCTCGGCGAAGTCGGTGCCGTCGACGTGCTCGCCCGGCACGGCCACGAAGAGCCCGCCGGCCACCGGCGAACGCGAGTCGAGGAACGCGTCACCCGTGACGACGACGTGCTCGGCGGAGGGGTCGATCCGCCCACCGACCAGCGCGGCGATCTCGCCCAGCGTCATCGCGATCATCGGGTGGACCCCACTCCGGTGAGCCCGGTGAGGATGTCCCGCGCGACCGCCCGGTCGTCGAAGGCGATGACCCGGTCGCCGACCTCCTGGCCCGTCTCGTGGCCCTTGCCGGCGATGAGAACCGTGTCTGCATCGGCCGCCCCGACGAGAGCTCGCTCGATCGCGGCCTGCCGGCCGGCCACCTCGTGGATCTCCACCCGGCCGCGACGGGAGGGGCTCGTCAGCGCCTCCCGGGCTCCCTCGATGATGGCCGCGCGGATCACGGCGGGATCCTCGCCCCGGGGGTTGTCGTCGGTGACGACGAGAACATCGGCGATGTCGGCGGCGGCGCGTCCCATCAGCGCCCGCTTGCCGTGGTCGCGGTCCCCGCCGGCGCCGAGGACGATCCACAGACGTCCCGCGGTGACTGCGCGGAGCGCCCGAAGCACGGCGGAGACGGCGTCCGGCTTGTGGGCGTAGTCGACGACGACAGCGAACGCCTGCCCGGCGTCCACGCGCTCGAGTCGTCCCGCCACGCTCGTGATCTCGGCCATCCCTGCGGCCACGGCCGGCACGTCATAGCCCGCCTCCCCCGCTGCCGCGAGGCCGGCCAGCACGTTCGCCGCGTTGAAGTCGCCCGGCAGGTTGGTGGAGACCCGGGTCCGCAGGCCCCCCGGCCCCTCGACCGTGAAGTCCGAGCCGTCGGGCCGCAGGGCCAGGTCCACACAGCGCCAATCCGCCGTCCCTCCCGCCGGCGAGAAGGTGTGGACGGGGATCTCGAGCCGCTCGAGCAGCCCGGCAACCACCCGGTCGTCGGCGTTGAGCAAGGCCCGCCGGGCCCGCTCCGGCGTGAAGAGGCTGGCCTTCGCTGCGAGGTAGTGCTCCACATCGCCGTGGAAGTCCAGGTGGTCGCGGCCGAAGTTCAAGAAGACGGCCACGTCGAACATCACTCCGTCGACCCGGCCCAGCACCAGCGCATGGCTGGACACCTCCATCGCGCACACGTCCACCCCACGTTCGCGCATGACCGCGAACATCGCGTGGAGGTCCGGCGCCTCGGGGGTGGTGAGCGGGGTCTTGACCTGCTCGCCGTCGACCCAGGTGCCCATCGTCCCGATGACCGCCGTACGACGGCCAGCCGCCGCGAGGCCAGCACTGAGCAGCTGCGTGGTGGTGGTCTTGCCCTGGGTCCCGGTGACCCCCACCAGGGACAGCGCGGTCGCGGGGTGTCCGTAGACGGTGGCCGCCAGGGTTCCGAGGAGCGAACGCGGGTCGGCCGCGACAAGGGTCGGCAGGCCCGCGGCGGTGGCGTGTCCCACTCCGTCCGGGTCGGTCAGGACCGCCACCGCTCCGGCAGCTCGGGCCTGCGCGGCGAACGCGGCACCATGCGTCCGGGCGCCGGGGAGGGCGGCGAAGAGGTCACCCGCCACCACCGACCCCGACCGCAGGCACACCCCGGTCACGTCGACGTCGGTCGCCGGTGAGGCGAGTCCGGCGACCTCGGCGAGCGCCGACAGCGCCACCGGGCGGACCGAGCTGGGACGGGTCGGGACGCTCACGGCGACTTCGCCGTCGTCAGCCCCTCGATGCGCACCACAGCCCGAAGATTAGCCGCGGTCACCAGGTCGCGGGCAGCAAGGGCTGGCGCTTGCGGTCCGGCGGAAC
Source organism: uncultured Actinomycetota bacterium (assembly GCA_963820035.1). GTDB lineage: Bacteria > Actinomycetota > Actinomycetes > Propionibacteriales > Nocardioidaceae > JAWWPG01. The sequence goes on from CAWFYK010000004.1 coordinate 684,476, forward strand.
CCCGTACTTCTCGAGTGCGTCCACCATCAGGCTGTGGAAGACGGGGCCAGCGGTCGCACCGCCGCCGGCGCCGGCCGCACGCGGGTGCTGGATCACGACATAGACCACGAAGCGGGGGTTGTCGGCAGGGGCGAAGCCGGCGAACGAGACGGTGAAGGTCCCGTCGTAGCAGCCGCACTTGGGATTGGACCGCTGCGCCGTCCCGGTCTTGCCGGCGACGGCGTAGCCCTTGATGGCGCCCTTCGGTGCGGTGCCCTCGGGGCCGACGACGGTCTCCATCATCCGGGCCACCTGGTGAGCCGTGTCGGCCGAGATCACCCGGTGGCGGGCGGGCGGTGGCGCGGGCGTGAAGTGGCCGTTGCTGTCCACCTTTCCTTCGATGAGCGACGGGGCGACGTAGACGCCGTGGTTGGCGACCGCGCCGACCGCGGCGGCCATCTGGAGGGTGTTGACGCTCATGCCCTGGCCGAAGTCGATGTTGTCGCGCTGGATCAGCGGCCAGGTGTTCGGCTTGGCGAGCAGGCCGTTGGAGCTCTCGGTGAAGCCGAGGTGCAGCGGCTGGCCGATCCCGAACTTGCGCAGGTAGGAGTAGAGCTCCCCGTTGGGCATCTGCTCGGCGGCCCGGACGGTGCCGAGGTTCGACGACTTGGCGATGACCCCGGCGGCCGTCAGCCGCAGGGTGCCGTGCGCGAAGTAGTCGTGGATGGGGTTGGCACCGACCTGAATCATGGGCGGCACGACGATCTTGGTCTCGGGAGTGACATAGCCGCCGTTGATCAGCGCGCTGAACGTGAGGATCTTCTCGACGCTGCCCGGCTCGAAGGCGTCGGTGAGCGCCCGCGAGCCCCAGTCGGCGGCGGGTGAGGCTCCCGGGTCGTTGGAGTTGAGCGTCGGGTAGTCGGCCAGCGCCATCACCTGCGACGTGCGCGCATCGAGCACGACGGCAGTCCCGGAGTCGGCGTGGACGCTCTTGACCGCCGCCGCGAGCTTGCGGAGGGCGAGGAACTGGAGATCCTGGTCGATGGTGAGCTTGATGCCGGTGCCTTCCTTCGGCTCCGTCACCGTGTTGTTGGCGAGCGGCAGGATCTGGCCGTTGACGACCTGGTAGGTCGCCGACCCGTTGTGGCCGCGCAGCAGGTTGTTCTGCGACCGCTCGAAGCCGTACATGCCCTGACCCTCGCTCCCGACGAACCCCAGCAGGTTGGCCGCGACATCGCCGGCCGGGTAGACGCGCAGGGTGTCGTGCGTGGTGTAGACACCGGGCAGGTTGAGCTGGTTGAGCCGGTCGACCGTCGCGGTCGCGACGTCGGGCGCCAGGTGCCGGGCGAGCTCGACGTATCGGGTGTTGGGCGTGCGGAGCAAGGCGACGGTGTCGAGGTAGTCGGCGCCGATGCGGCGGTGCAGCACGGCCGCGATCATCGCGGCATGCGCCTTGGTGTACGTCGGGTCGGCCACCAGCTTCGAGGCGTCGACGGTCTCGGCGAGCTTGACGCCGTTGCGGTCATAGATCGGGGCCCGGGGCGCCTCCAGCGGGATCGTCTGGGCACCCTTGGCCTCGGCGAGCGCCGCGTAGTCGTTCTCGTCGATCCCTTGCAGCTGGATCAGCCGGGCCGCGAACAGGGACAGCATGAAGGCGACCACACAGAAGGCACTCCAGAGCCGGAACGGACCGGTGGCGAGCCTGATGCTCCGCCGCTGACGTTTCCTCGGCTGCCGCGCAGACGGCCCCCCTTCGCGACGGCCGCCGGCCGCTGCGGAGCCCGAGGTCTCCGATGCGGCGCGTGGCGCCCGGGTGCGGCGGCGAGCCCCCGCTGGTCGCTTCGCTCCGCGCTCACCCGGGTGTCGCGGTTTCCGCTGGCTCACCAACGCTCCCTCTTGCCGAAAGACGTGCCGACGCCACCGCCCGGAACCGGGCGGTCCCTGGGGCTGACGTGCGTCGTGTTGCCGGAGTTCTTTTCTATCCTGCTAGTGCTTCGATGGCGGGGAGCTTGTCTTGGTGTCGCCGGGCTTTGTGTGGGTCTTCGGCGCCGGGTGCCGGACCACACCTCCTGCGGCGTTGTTGGCCTCGCCGCCCACGATCGGGCTGATCTTGCCGAGCCGGTCGACGCTCGGCCCGATCTTGGCGCCGATGTTGACCAGACCGCTGTGGTGCCCGGCGATGGAGTCACCGAGGATCTTGCCGGTGGCCAGCGAGATGAACGCAGGCGACGGGTTCTGGACGAGCCCGAGCCGCTGGGCCTTCTCCGCCACCCGCTGGGGATCCTGCAGGGCAGCGACCTGGAGCTGCAGGGTCTGCTGCTGGGCGGCGAGCGCCGCCGACTCCGTGCGCAGCGAGGTGACCTGGTAGGCGCCGCGCTCCATGTTGGTGTTGAGCAGCAGCAGGCCCACCAGACCGGCCGCCAGCAGGGCGATGACCAGCACGACGAACGGCATCCGTGCCGCCCGGGGCGACAGCCGCGGCACCACCGTCAGCCGAGGCCGGGGCAGCGGGACGTGCGGCAGCGCCGCCCGTGACCCGCTGTGGTTCATCGACGTGCTCACGCGACCTCCCGGATGCGTTCGGCAGCACGGAGCCGGACGGAGGCGGCCCGTGGGTTGATGGTGATCTCGTCAGGCGTGGCGTGTTCGGCCCCGCGGGTGAGGATGCGGAGCTCGGGCTCGAGCTCGGGCGGTACGACGGGCAGGTCGGCCGGCGCGGTGGATCTCGCGCGGGCCCCCAGGACGTGCTTCGCGATCCGGTCCTCCAGGGAGTGGTAGGACATCACCACGATGCGCCCACCGAGCGCGAGCGCGTCGACGGCCCGCGGCAGCGCCCGCTCGAGCACGGACAGCTCGTCGTTGACCTCGATGCGCAGGGCCTGGAAGGTGCGTTTCGCGGGGTTTCCGCCGGTCCGGCGGGCCGCAGCGGGGATCGCGGACCTGATGAGCTCGACGAGCCGCTCGCTCGTGTCGAACGGGACGCGGTCCCGCTCGCTCACCACCTTGTCGGCGATCCTGCGGGCGAAGCGCTCCTCGCCGTAGCGGCGCAGCACCCGGGCCAGGTCGGCCGCCGAGTAGCTGTTGAGCACCTCGGCGGCGCTGACGCCCACCGTGGGGTCCATCCGCATGTCGAGCGGCCCGTCGGCGGAGTAGGCGAAGCCGCGCTCACGTCGGTCGAGCTGCATCGAGGACACCCCCAGGTCGAACAGCACGCCGTTGACGCTCGACAGGCCGAGCTCGGCAAGGACTCGCGGGATCTCATCGTAAACCGCGTGCACGAGCGTGACGCGCTCCTCGGACCCGGCGAGTCGCACCCCGGCGAGGCGCAGCGCCTGCGGGTCGCGGTCGAGGCCGACGACCCGGGCGGCTGGACACCGGGCCAGAATCTCGGCGGTATGTCCGCCGAGACCGAGGGTCGCGTCGACGAGCACCGAGCCGGGCTCGACCAGGGCCGGCGCCAGCAGGGCGACGACGCGGTCGAGCAGGACCGGGACGTGCTCGGGGACGTCCATCGGTGACGTCAGCCCGCCAGCTTCATGAGGAGGGTCGCGACGAGTACCAGTGTCACCGAGGCGGCCACCGAGGCCACGGCGACAGCCACCCCGTCCTTGACCTCGTCGCGTACCCGCCGGGCCGGCATCGGCTCTCGTTCGGTGTGTTCGGCAGCGATCTCGAAGCGCATCATCGTCGACCCTTCGGTTCACGGGGGGCTGGTGCAGTGCGGCTGGTGGTGCGGGGTTCCGCTTGTTCGTTCGTACGGCCAGGTCCCCGACCGCACCTTCGAGGAAGTGCCTTCTGGCACCGGGGAAGGTGTGTCAGAGGGCCGAAGGGCGGTCCGAGGACCTCGCCGTACGACGCTCGTGTCACGTCTCGTCGGGGTCGGAGAGCACCTCCTCCGACCAGTTCGCGTAGGCGTCCTCCTGCTCGTCGGTGTAGGTCTGCCACGCGGCTGCGTCCCAGATCTCCACCCGGTTGTAGGCCCCGATGACGACGCACTCGCGCTCGAGGCCCGCGTAGGTGCGCAAGAGCGGCGGAATCGTCACCCGACCCTGCCGGTCGGCGACCTCCGCCGAGGCGCCGGCGAAGAGCATCCGCATGAAGTCACGGTTCTTCCGGTTGGTGACGGAGTCCTTGCGCAGCCCGGCGGTGAAGGTGCGGAACTCGGAGCTCGGCCAGATGTAAAGGCAGTGCTCCTGTCCGCGTGTCACTACCAGGCCCTCCGAAAGCTCGTCGCGAAACTTGGCCGGGAGGAACAGCCGGCCCTTGTCATCGAGCCGCGGCATGTGGGTACCGAGAAACACCACCCACCGCCTTCCTGTCCTCCACTGCTCACCACACTACTCCACAATCCTCCACTCGACTACCACTTCACCGTGTCGCGCGACCCGTGTTGCCTCCCCGGTGACCTGCTCAACACGCGGATCGCGGCGTAATCTTGACCAGGCCCCGTCATTCTGGACGGACCGGCTGCTAGCGGTGAGTGCGCGCTGTCACCACATCGTTATGCCCAGGCCATCGAGAAAGCGTGGCGGACTTGCCAAGATCAGACCCGCGGGCTGACCGGACACCTCAGGTTTCGATGGGACGACAGATGAGCAGTATCGACACGCTCGCCACCGTGACGGGCCGCGTCAGCGACAACATCGAGAAGGTGATCGAGGGCAAGCCCGACGTGATCCGCACCGCGATCACCGTGCTGCTCGCCGAGGGCCACCTGCTCATCGAGGACGTTCCCGGGGTCGGCAAGACCATGCTGGCGAAGGCACTCGCCCGGTCGGTCGACTGCACCGTCAAGCGCATCCAGTTCACCCCCGACCTGCTGCCGTCCGACGTCACCGGCGTCTCCATCTACAACCGCGAGACCCGCGACTTCGAGTTCCGTCCGGGCGGCGTCTTCGCCAACGTCGTCGTCGGCGACGAGATCAACCGCGCGTCGCCGAAGACCCAGTCGGCCCTCCTCGAGTGCATGGAGGAGCGTCAGGTCACCGTCGACAGCGTCACCTACGACCTCCAGGTGCCCTTCATCGTGATCGCCACCCAGAACCCGATCGAGATGGAAGGCACCTACCCGCTCCCTGAGGCGCAGCGCGACCGGTTCATGGCCCGGCTCTCGATGGGCTACCCGGTGTCTCGGGCCGAGCTCGACATGCTCGACAGCCACTCCGCCGCGAACCCACTCGACGACCTCGAGCCGGTCACCGACGCCGCCGAGATCGCGAAGCTGATCGAGGTGGTCCGCACCGTCCACGTCTCCCACGCCGTCAAGCAGTACGCCGTCGACCTCACGTCGGCCACCCGCCGCTCCCCCGACCTGCGCCTCGGTGCCTCGCCGCGGGCCACTCTCCACCTGGTGCGCGCCGCCCGGGCGCACGCCGCGCTCGAGTCCCGCGACTACGTCATCCCCGACGACATCCAGCGGCTCGCCGTCTCGGTCCTCGCCCACCGCATCATCACCGGTCTCGAAGCCCAGATGGGCGGACGCGGTCCCGAGCAGATCGTCACGTCCCTGCTCCGCACGGTCGCCGTCCCGGAGGCCGCCAGCAACGGCAGCCGCTCGTAGCCATGGCGGCCGGCTTCTCCGCTCTGACGACCCGGGGGCGCGCGTTCGTGGCCGCCGGGGTCGCGAGCGGGGTGTGTGCCCTCATCGTCGGCCAGAAGGACCTGCTGCGGGTTTCCCTGCTGCTCCTGGTGCTCCCGCTGCTGACCGTCCTCGTCGCCCAGCGCGCCCGCTACCTGCTCACCTGCTCCCGCACCGTCAACCCGACCCGGGTGCAGGCCGGCCAGCCTGCCGAGGTCGACCTGAGGCTCGAGAACCCGGGGCGCACCCCGACCGGGCTGATGCTGCTCGAGGACACCATCCCCTACGTGCTGGGCAGCCGGCCGAGGTTCGTCATCGACCAGCTCCGACCGCGCTGGCACCGCGAGATCACCTACACGGTGCGCTCGGATGTCCGGGGCCGCTACATCCTCGGCCCGCTGACCGTCCGGCTGACGCGACCCGTTCGGTTTCGTCGAGCTGTCCCGCTCGTTCGCGGCGCGCACCGCCGTCGTCGTCACCCCGGTCATCCACCACCTGCCCGCGACCACCCTCTCGGGTGACTGGTCGGGGGCCGGCGACAACCGCCCCAGGGCCTTCGCCGCGGCGGGCACCGAGGACATCACCGTCCGCGAGTACCGGCTCGGCGACGATCTCCGCCGGGTGCACTGGCGGTCGACCGCCCGCACCGGCGAGCTGATGGTGCGTCGCGAGGAGCAGCCGCACCAGAGTCGGGTGACGGTGCTGCTCGACACCCGGATGACCGCGCACCGCGGGTCGGGGCCGTCCTCGTCGTTCGAGTACGCCGTCTCCGCGGCCGCCTCGATCGCCAGTCACCTGGCCGGAAACGGCTTCGTCGTCCGGATGCTGGTGGACACGCAGGGTGCGGCGGACTCCACCTGGCACGACCGCGGCATCAGTGCACCGGCCGAGGTCGAGATGCTGCTCGAGTCGCTGGCCGTCATCCAGCTGTCGAACCGGGCCGACTTCGACATCACCTCGTCGGACTACTCGGCGGCCGGCCTGGTGATCGCCGTCCTCGGGGAGATGTCGCCCAGTGACGTGGCCAGCCTCGCCGGGCTCAAGTCGGGATCCACCCGCGCGCTGGCGGTGCTGCTCGATGTCGCCGGCTGGTCACGCTCCGACGGCGGAGCCGTCCGGGTCTCGGCCAATGTCGACGACCAGGCCAAGCTGATGCGACGACAGGGCTGGTCCGTCGTCGTCGCCGGTCCCGACGACCCGCTGGCCACCGTCTGGACCGACCTGGCGCGCTCGCGTCCGAGCGTGTTCCGTCCGACCGTCCATGCCACGATCCACGAGGACGGGCCGGCGGCATGATCTTCAGCATGGCCGAACGCCACCGGCTGGGTGCGCTGGGCTGGCTGGCAACGGTCGCCACCTCGTTGAGCCTCTTCCCGGCTCTGGAGGAGAAGCGCTACTTCATCATCGGCGCCGGGCTGAGTGCGATCGTCGTGCTGATCGGCATGCTGGTGAGACAGCTGCACCTGCCCACCGTCGTCGCCCCGATCGTGCAGGTCCTGGTGGTCGCCGAGCTCCTGCTGCTGGGCTACGGGCACCACACCAAGCTCGGGGTGGTCCCCACCCCGGCGTCGTTCGACGCCGTGCAGCACTCCCTCTCGATCGGGATGGACGTGGCGCAGCGCTTCGCGGCGCCGGTGCCACCGACCGCCGGCCTGACCCTCATGACGGTCGGGTTCATCGCGCTGGTGGCGATCGTCGTCGACCTGCTCGCCGCCGGCCTCGGGCGGGCCCCGCTCGCCGGACTGCCGCTGCTGGCCCTCTACTCGGTGCCGGTCGCGTCGCTCCCCGACGGAGTCCCCGCGATCGCCTTCATCCCGGGAGCCGCCGCCTACCTGGCCCTGCTGATGGTCTCGGAGCGCGAGCGGCTGGCCCACTGGGGCCGCCGGGTGGCTCGGTCGTCGACCCGCGAGCAGGCGGACTCCATCGACACGTCCGGCCTGGCAGCGGCGGGTCGGCGCATCTCGGTGCTCGCGATCGCGTCCGCGGTCGTACTGCCGTTCCTGGTGCCGACGTTCACCCACACGCTCTTCCACGGCAGAGCCGGTCTCGGCAACGGCAACGGCGACTCGCTCAGCTTCAGCGACCCGATGGTGAGCCTCGCGACCAGCCTGCACGTCCACGACCCGGTCGACCTCCTCGACGTCATCAGCAAGACGACGCCGTCGTACCTGCGTCTGGCCGTCCTCAATCAGCCCGGCCCCAACGCGTGGACCAACACCGGGATCAAGCTGTCGGACACCCAGACGGCCGAAGGCAACCTGCCGCCACCGACCGGCCTCGCGGCAGACGTCGCCACCATCCCGCGGTCGATGTCGATCAGTCTCACCGGTTCGTTCCCCCGCGACAGCGTCTGGCTGCCGGTCCCCTTCGACATCCGAACCCTTGACATCGGCCAGCAGTTCGGCGAGCTGCCCGGTGACTTCGCCTACGTCCCGAGCGACCAGACGGTCACGAGTAGCACCAGCAAGGCACTCGCGACGGTGCGCTACTACACCGCCGGCTACGCCGACATCAACCCCACAGAGGCTCAGCTCGAGGGGTCCACACCCGCGCCGGCCGAGATCGTCACGGACTACGGCGGGGTCCCGGCCGGGGTGCCCGCGATCGTCGGCGACGAGGCGCGGGCCGTCACCGCCAGCGCCACCAACGACTACCAGCGGGCCCTCGACCTGCAGAGCTTCTTCCGCGACAACAACCAGTTCCACTACGACCTCAACGCCGGCTACGGCTACGGCTACCGGGCGATGGCGAAGTTCCTGCTGGCCCGCCGCGGCTACTGTCAGCACTTCGCAGCGACGATGGCGATGATGGCCCGCGAGCTCGGCATCCCCTCGCGCGTCGTGGTGGGCTTCCTGAGCCCGAGCCGGGGTGGCGGGCCGAACGCCTACGTCTTCACCTCGCACGACGCGCACGCCTGGCCGGAGCTCTACTTCGGCGGCGTCGGCTGGGTGCGGTTCGAGCCGACGCCCGGCAACGGGGCGACCATTCCGTCGTACACCCACCTCGTCAACGTGCCCACGGTGCAGCCGACGCAACCGACCAAGTCGACGGACAGCACCGGACCGGTCGGCGGCGGAAAGGTCAGCGGTGAGCAGGTCACCACCTCCGCGGCACCGTCCGCGGGCGGCGGGTCCGGAGGCGGCGGCAGCGCTGGCGGGGTGCCGCCGGTCGCCCTGCTCGCCGTGCTGGCCGTCGTCGTCCTCGGGCTGGCACCGGGCACCGTCCGCTGGGGGGTCCGACGTTCTCGGCTGGCCAGAGCGATCGATGGCGGCGACTCCTGCGAGTACGCCTGGCTCGAGCTGCGCGACCGCATCATCGACCTACGGCTGCCGTGGACCGGGTCTCTCACGCCCCGGGCCAGGAAGAAGTTCGTCGAGCCGCTCCTCGGAGGCGACCCGGACGGGGTCGCGGCGCTGGACCGGCTCAGCCTCACCATCGAGCGGTCCCGCTATGCCGGCTCACCGCTGCCGGGGGCGCATCCAGGCGACGACGCCCGCGACATCATGGCCGCCATCAGTCGCGGCACGAACGCGAAGCAGCGCGCCTGGGCATTCCTGTGGCCGGTATCGCTGATGCCGGAGCTGCGGATCGGCTGGGCCCGGATCGGGGCCAGGCTGCGGCGGCGTCCCGCTCAGCCGTCCCAGTGACGAGTATGCCCAGTGACGAGTATGCCCAGTGACGAGTATGCCCAGTGACCAATATGCCCAGCGGTCCGGAGACTCAGTAGTCGTCGCGGCGGCGACGCCAGCGGTCTTCCATCCGGTTCATGAACCCCGACGGCTGGGTCGACTGGCGGCCCTTCGCCTTGCCGATCGGGTGCACGTTGCTCGGCAGGTCCGGGTCGCCGAGTCTTCGCCAGTGGGTGATCGCGAGATAGGCGCACCCGAGCATGATGACGAACCCCGCCACGGCGACGAGCGTCAGCGTGGTGACGGCACCGGCCATGAGGACGCCGATTCCGACGACGAAACCGAAGGTGGCGAGGATCGCGATGCGCTTGTGTCGCGTGCGCGACGAGGACCCGCGGATGGTCGACACGAACTTCGGGTCTTCCGCCGCGAGGGCTTCTTCCATCTGCTCCAGCAGACGCTGCTCTTCCTCTGAGAGCGGCATCAGGTCCTCCCGCCGACGAGGGATATGGTGCTTCTCCTTCTCATTCTAGGCACCCGTTCCAGCTTCTGACACCCGGACAACCAAATTCCTTCTCGCTGCGTCTCATCACATGACAGGCTGGGGCGACGTTGTCGACACCCGGCACACGGGCATTTCGCCGCGCCGGGTATCGGGCGCCCCGTCCGGGGCTCCTGGGGGGCAGCGGTCACGACGTACGGAGGACGCATGAAGAAGTTCGTAGCAGCGATGGCGCTCGCATTGGGGGGCTGCGCGGTGGCGTTGTCGGCTCCGGCGGCGGCGGCAGGTCCAGCGCCCCAGGCAACGGCTGCGCACGGCGCCGCATCCACGTCAGCGCTGAAGAACGTGGTGGCCAACGCGACCGGGCTGAACGCCCCGTGGGCGCGCGAGGAGGTCCACTACGGTCAGCGCGACGCCAACCCCTACGCGATCCAGCACGTCCTCGAGCTGCAGTACCGGCTCAAGTGGGTCGGCTTGTTCGCCCCCGCACCGACCGGCTACTTCGGCTCGGTGACCCGGGCCGGGGTGAAGGAGTTCCAGGCTCGCCGGCACCTTCCGGTGTCCGGGGTCGCGACGCCCGCGACCTGGAAGCTGCTGCTGCAACGCACGATCCGACACCCCAGCTCGATCCCCGGCTTCTGCAAGACCGCAGGCTGGCACGCCTGCTACGACCGGTCGATGCACCAGGTGACGTTGTGGCGCAACGGCGCGATCTACAACACCTGGTTGGTGCGCGGCGGCGGTTACTCCACGCAGACCAGGCTCGGGACGCACAAGGTCTACTACCGCGACATCGACCACGTCTCGTCGATCTTCGGCAGCCCGATGCCCTACTCCCAGTTCTTCGACGGTGGCGAGGCGCTGCATGGGTCGCGGCTGATGATGAGCCCGTTCATCGACCACAGCCACGGCTGCGTCAACATGTACGTCGAGGACGCCCGGCAGCTCTGGGACCTCACCCACAACAAGACCCTGTGGGTCACGGTCTACGGGTCCTGGTCCTAGACCGGATCATCTGGTCTCAGGTCCAGGTCAGGGTCTGCTCCCGGCCAGCAGTGTCGCGGGCAGCACGGCTTGGTGGCCGAAACGGAGGGTGGCCCGGTCGACGGCACGCTCCGCGTCCTCCCAGCCGTGCTCCCGCGCCCCCAGCATCAGCTGGCGGGTTGCGGACGCGACGTCGATGAGGCCCTGCATCCGGACACCGACCAGCCGCAGCCGGGCCCGCTGCAGCCCGAGGGCGGCGAACAGCTCGAGGGCCGTCCGGTAGATCTCCGGGGTCAGGTTGGTGGAATCGCGCAGCGTGCGTGAGCGGGTGATCGTGGTGAAGTCGGAGAACCGCACCTTCAGCACGACGGTGCGTCCGGTCAGCCCCGCCGTCCGCATCCGGGCGGCTACCTTGCGGCTGAGCCGCAGCAGCTCCCGGGCGACCACGTCGGGGTCGTCGGTGTCCCGACCGAACGTCTCGTCGGACCCGATGCTGTGGTCGGGCTCGTCCGGGCCCCGGCGAGCGGTCACCGGTCGGTTCGTCTCGCCCCAGGCCAGCGCGTGCAGCTGCCGGCCGAGACCCGGGCCCATGGCCCGCTGCAACGTGGCGACCGGGCTGTTGGCGAGGTCGCCGACGGTCCGCAGACCCAGCCGGCGAAGCTGCTCGGCCGTCTTCTCCCCCACTCCCCACAGCTCGTCGACCGGCAGCGGATGCAGGAAGGCCGTCACCTCGTGGGGCGCGACGATGACCAGACCGTCCGGTTTCGCCCGCCGCGACGCCAGCTTGGCGAGCTGGGTGGTGGCGGAGATCCCCACCGAGCAGGTGATCCGCTGCTCGTCGGCGATCCTGGCCCGAAGGTACTCACCGATGGCGACGGCGGACGGGAACCTGCGGAGCGCACCGGTGATGTCGAGGAACGCCTCGTCCATCGACAGCGTCTCGACCAGCGGCGTCACGCTGCGGAACGTCTCCATGACGGCGGCGGAGACCGCGCTCACCTCGTCGTAGTCGGGATGGATGACGACCGCCTGCGGACACATCCGCCGAGCCTTCGTCATCGACATCGCGGAGCGGATGCCGAAGCGGCGGGCGGCGTAGGACGCGGACAGCACCACACCCCGGTTGCCGCCGCCGGCGATCACCGGCACCCCCTGCAGCTCCGGCTTGTCGCGAATCGCCACCGCGGCATAGAACGCGTCCATGTCGACGTGCAGGACGGTGCAGCCGGAGGTGTCGGCGGTGGTCATCTGCCACCCGCCTCAGTGTGGGTGTGGCTCAGTGTGGGTGGGCTCAGCGTGGGTGGGCAGCGTCCTTGCGGGCCAGCAGGTGCAGGTGGGTGGCCAGCGGCATGAAGTCGGCATGGGTACAGACGGCGGCCTCCAGCTCCCCCAGCTGTTCGGCCGCACCAGGCTCCGCGTCGAGGACCCGGCTGCTGACGTGGTCGCTGAACACCCGGACGCCCCGCATCTCGGCGACGGTGAGGTCGGCCGCCGCCACCAGCCCCTCGAGCTGACGGCGGGAGAACCGTCGGGGGGACTGGTCGCTGTCGTCCTCGAGCATCGAGATCGCCTCGTCGATATGACCGCCGAGGACCCGCGCGAACACCGCGCCGGACTGCTGGGTCGCCAGCACGCTGAGGTGCCCCCCTGCCCGGAGGACGTCGGCAGCCGCCAGCACCGCCTGCAGCGGCTCGTCGACGATCTCGAGCACCCCGTGGCACACCACGACGTCGACGCTCGACGGTCCCACCAGCTCCGGCAGGGTGGCGGCATCGCCGATGACCCCGCGCACCGATGACGTGACATCGGCCTCGGCGGCCCGGCGCTCCAGGGCGGCCAGGGCGTTGGGGCTGGGGTCGACGACGGTGACCTGGTGACCGAGCTCGGCGACGGCGACCGCCAGCCCACCGGTGCCGCCACCGAGGTCGACGACATGCAGCCCGGCACCCGCGCCAACCGGGCCGGACCCCAGCACCTGGCGCAGCGCGTCCCACACCACGGCATCGCGTAGGACACCACGCCGAGGCACCACCACGAGCTGACTCCTTCCCGGGGCCGACCGCGTCCGGCCCGGTCCTCCAACCCTAATGTCTGGACCGCCCGGGTCCGGGGAGCGCTAGCCACCGGCGCTGCCGGGGCTGGAGTGCCAGAGCTTGCGGGGCGCGGTCTTCGTCTCGACGCCGGCGGGTTTGATGTCGGCGTACGGCGACTGCCGGAACCCGCTCGGATGCACGAGGACCCGCCGGGGCTGCTGCGGCTCGCCGAACCCGGCCGGGACCACATCGAGGATCGCGTGCACCCCCGTCATCCCGTCGCGCTGCCACGCGGCGTAGAGGTCCGGCAGCTCCCAGCATCCGGTGGCCCGCAGCGATATCCCTCTCGGCCCGGTACGGCGTACCTCCCCCCTGACCACCAGCAACCAGGAGTGGAAGACCGTCGCGGCGTACGGCCCTTGGACGTCCTCGAAGAACGTGGCGTCGACCGGCCCGGTGCCGTCGTCGAGGGTCAGGAAGATCACCCGGCGGCCGGACCGGATGGGCGGCGTCTGGGTGGCCACCTTGACGCCGGCGACGAGCAGCTCCTGCCTGTTGCGGCGTCTCAGCAGGTCGCGTGACCAGGTGACCCCGAGGTCGCGGAGCATCGGGGCGTAGAAGTCGACGGCATGGTGGCTGACGTCGAGGCCGAGGACCTCGAGCTCGGCCCGGACCCGTTCGGCTCCCGACATCTCCGGCAGCCCGGAGGCCTCGGTGAGCGCCGGGACGTCGTCGAGGTCGAGGGTGAGCTGGACGGCCGTGACCGGCTCGACCGGCAGCGGACCCTGGGACTGCGCGGCCGCCAGTAAGCGTGGGTCGACGACCGGTCGGCCGGTCGAGTCGGCCCAGCCCGCGGCGCTTCCGCTCTCCTGTCCGGCCGGCACCGGTTTGACGGGTCTGCGCTGCCCTGCTGTCGAGCCTCGTGTCGAGCGAGCGGAGGCTGCACGGACCGCCCGGTCGGTGGACCGCGTCCACCTGTCGAGCTCCGCCACCTGGAGCAGCAGGTCGCGCCGGGTCACGGTGCCCCGTCGCCGTACCGGGACCGCGGAGCCGATGCCATAGAGCGTGTCGAGCGCACCCGCCAGTACCAGCCGCTCCATGACGGGCCGTGACACCCGGGCCCGCTGCCACAGGTCGGTCAGCGAGTGGAACGGTCGCGCCGCCATGATCCGAGCCACCTCGGCGGCGCTGATGCCCTTGACCTCGTCGAGGGCCAACCGGATGCCGTAAGAGGAGCCGTCCCGATCGGTCCCGCGATCTCCGACCGCGCCGCTGTCGTCCCCTCGATCCCCTGCAGCGCGGCCGGGGACGGGCGGCCGGGTGTGCGGCGCCGCGAGCCGCTCGACCCGGTAGACGTCGTCGGAGACGTTGACGTCGAGCGGCAGCACGGCGATCCCGAACTGGCGGGCGTCGTCGAGGATCAGCCGTTTGGGATACATGCCCGGGTCGTGAGTGAGGACGCCGGCCAGGAACGCGGCGGGGTGGTGCGCCTTGAGCCACGCCGACTGGAAGGTGGGCAGCGCGAACGCGGCGGCATGGGCCTTGCAGAACCCGAACGAGGCGAAGGCCTCCAGCACCTCCCAGACCCGTGTGACGGTGCCGAGCGGGTAACCACAGCCGAGCGCCCGAGGGAAGAACCAGGTCTTGACGCCGTCCTTGGCGTCCCGGTTGCCGAGCGACCGGCGTACCTCGTCGGCCTCGGCCAGCGAGCAGCCGGCGAAGATCGCGATCATCTCGATGACCTGCTCGTGGAACACCACCACGCCCTGGGTCTGCTCCAGCACCGGCTTCAGGTCGGGGTGCAGGTACTCCGCCTCGGACCAGCCGTGCCGGGCCCGCAGGAACGGGTTGATCATGTCGCTCTTGACCGGCCCCGGCCGGAACAGCGAGATGTCGATGATGATGTCCTCGAACCTCTCGAGCGGGAACTTCCCCACCAGCTCACGCTGGCCCGGCGACTCGATCTGGAAGCACCCGAGCGTCTTCGTGCTCTGGATCAGCGTGTAGGTCGCCGGGTCGTCCCGCGGCACCTGGGACTCGTCGTCGAGGTCGATCTCCACCTCGTCGACCCGCGCTACCTCGGCGACGGCATGCGCCATCGCCGACTGCATCCGGATCCCGAGCACGTCGAGCTTGAGCAGCCCGAGGTCCTCGACGTCGTCCTTGTCGAACTGGCTCATCGGGTAGCCGAGGAAGCTGGCCTCGACGGGGGTGCGGTCGAGCAGCGTCGCGTCGGACAGCAGCACACCGCACGGGTGGACGGCGATGTGCCGCGGCAGCCCGTCGAGCTTCTCGACGAGCTCGAAGAGCATGTCGAGACGGGCCTCCCCGAGCCGGACCGCGCGCAGCTCCGGGAGCTCGCGCATGGCGGTACGGGCATCCCGGGCCCGGATGTGCGGGAACGCCTTGGCGATCGAGTCGATCTCGCCGGGCGGCATGCCGAGCGCCGCCCCGACGTCACGGATCGCGTGCCGCACCCGGTAGGTGTCCATCATCGAGACGCAGGCGCAGCGCTCCCCGGTATAGCGCTCGAGGATCCGCTCGTAGACCTCGAGCCGGCGCGCGGACTCCACGTCGACGTCGATGTCGGGCAGCGCCATCCGCAACGGTGACAGGAACCGCTCCATCAGCAGGCCGTAGCGCATCGGGTCGACGCCGGACACCCCGATCAGGAAGTTGACCAGGCTGCCGGCTCCCGACCCGCGCGCCGCCGCGCGCACCCCCATGTCGCGGACCAGGTCGACGACGTCGGCGACCGTGAGGAAGTAGGTGGCGTAGCCGAGCCGGTCGATCACCCCGAGCTCGTCGTCGAGCCGGGACCGGACGGCGGCCAGGTCGACGCCGGAGCCGTAGCGCCGGCCGATACCTGCCTCGCAGCGAGCCCGGAGTACGGCGTCGCCGGACGTCGAGGCCACACCCAGCCCCGAGCCATTCGATCCGGAGACATCCAGCTCAGTGACATCCAGCTCAGTGACATCCAGCCCAGTGACATCCAGCTCAGGGAAGTGCACCTCGCCGAGCCCCAGGTCTGCCCGGGGGTCGAGGGCGCATCTGTCGGCGACGGTCCGGGTGCCTGCGAGCAGCCGTTCGGCGTCGGCGACGCCGAGGCCGGCGAACCGGCAGATCTCGTCGGCGATGTCGGCCATCTCCTTACCGGTCTTGAGGAACCCTTCGGCGTTGGCCCGGTCGACGTGCCGCAGGTCGAGGGGGACCAACCGCCGGGCCGCGTCGAGGACGTCGACGACGGGAGCGTCGGCCCGGTCGGCGTAGCGGACCTCGTTGGTGAGGACGAGCTGGCAGCCGGCGGCCGCGCCGACCCCGGCCATCCGGGCGGCGTGTGGGCTCGACCCCGGCCCGATGCCGGCCCGGCGGTGGGAGATGACCTCGACGAGCAGGTTGGTGCGGTCGGTCACCTCGCACCAGTCACGAAGCACTGCGCGCGCCAGGTCGTCGCGGCGGCGGGTCGCTGCCCAGCCGAGCTCGGAGGCGGGACCGAGCATGACGAGCAGGTCGGCGCCGGAGCCCAGCCCGGCCAGGTGGTCGGCGACCAGGTCGCGAGTGGCCACCGGCACCCCGCGCTCCCCCCTCAGGTGGGTTGCCGACACCAGCCGGCACAACGCCGCCCAGCCCGCCTTGCTGCCGGCCAGCAGGGTGACCCGGGGGTGCACCCGGTCGTGGTCGAGGAAGCTGCCACCGCGCGACGGCTGGGTCCGGGCAGGCGGGGGGATGGCCGCCTGCGCGCGCGAAACCGGCACGGTGCCGGTCGGCAGCGGGACCTGCCCGGACGGCTCGATCGCCAGGTCGACACCGAGGATCGGCCGGATGCCGACCGCCTGGCAGGCCTTGACGAAGCGGACGGCGCCATAGACCCCGTCGCGGTCGGTGAGCGCAAGCGCATCCATCTCCGCCTCGGCGGCACGCTCCGCCAGCTGGCGTGGATGGGAGGCGCCGTAGCGGAGCGAGTAGCCGGACGCCACATGCAGGTGCACGAAGGGGTCCATCAGCCGGGGTCCATCAGTCGAAGCTGCAGACGAGCAGCCAGCGCCCGTCGCCCCAGTCGAAGGCGAGGTCGAACACCCCGTTGCTCGTCGCCTGACCGCGTCCCGCCTCGACCCGCCAGACCTCCTGCTCGGCCAGCAGGTCCCGTGACTGGCTCTGCTCCCACCAGGCTCCGGTCCGGACCCAGTGCGCGATGATCTCCCGGACCACCCACAGCCTGCCGCGCCAGACGAACTGCTCGGGAGCATCATGACCTGCGACCAGCCCGCGGCGGACGTCGATCGGGTCGTCGTACTGACGCATCACGACCACCTTTCGAAGCACGAGAGGTCACCGTGGCGGGAACAGGGGTCGAAGCCATCCCCGCCACGGCGGTCCGCCTACCGAGCGGTCCGCGATGGCCCGCTCGCGACTCGAACATGTGTTCGAACCATGCGTCCAGTTAACCTCGCGCCGACCTCCACGTCAACCCCTCCGCCGAACCGTCAGGTTCTTCCCGCCGAACCGTCAGGTTCTTCCCGCCGAACCGTCAGGTTCTTCCCGCCTGACGAGTACGGCGGCGCGACTAGAATCTCCGGATGCACGAGCAGGAGCGGGCCGACACCGGCCCCACTACCCACCCGAGCATCGCCAACGTCACCACGGTGCTGACCGCGCTCGGTGCCACCGGCCAGGTCCGGGTGCTGCCCGACGCGGCCCGAACGGCCCACCAGGCGGCCGACGCGCTCGGCTGCGAGGTCGGTGCGATCGCGAACTCGCTGATCTTCGACGCCGACGGCTCCCCCATCCTCATCCTCACGTCGGGGGCGCATCGGGTGGACACCGCCTTCGTCGCCCGGAGCCTCGGCGTCGCAGCGCTCGCCCGGGCCACTCCCGACTTCGTCCGGGCCTATACCGGTCAGGCCATCGGCGGCGTGGCGCCGGTTGGGCATCCGTCGCCGGTCCCGACGTACCTCGACCGGGCACTGGCGGCGTACCCCGTCGTCTGGGCAGCCGCCGGTCACGCCCACGCGGTCTTCGACACGACCTACGACGAGCTGCTGGCGATGACCACCGCCATCGAGATCGAGGTCGACGAGGCGTCATAACCGGACCACCGACACACCCCTCACCAGCACAAACCGATGTCGAAGCAGTCCTGCTGCCGTGGCACCATGGAACGCGACAACACGCACCCGATCGACGGAGCAACCCCTCGTGGACGACCAGGAACCGAGCTGGCAGCGGCAGCTTGTCATCGGGTTGTCGGTCCTCGTCGCCATCGGCATCATGATCGGTGGGATCGTTGCGGTCGGCGCCTTGACGGCCGCCGACTTCGCGGGGGTCGGCAGCACCAGCAGCTCAACCCACTCGACCCCGGAGCCGATCCTGCCCACCACCGGCAGCGGCGCGAGCCAGGCGCCGCCACCAAGCACGGCATCGACCACCCCGGCGAGCTCGACACCACCGCCGGCCGAGAAGGCGATCACCCTGTCGGCCAGCCCGAAGACCGCCGGCAGCTATCAGCAGGTCAACCTGACGGGCCGCTACCCCGGCAACGACGGCGCGACGCTGCAAGTGCAGCGCAGCGTCGGCAGCGGCCCCTGGGCCGACTTCCCGACCGACACCAGAGTCAGCGCCGGTAAGTTCGCCACCTACATCAAGACCGGGAGGGTCGGCGCCAACCACTTCCGGATGCTCGACAAGGCCACCGGCAAGACGTCGAATGTCGTCACGGTGACGATCGGTTGACGGCCGCGGTTCCCTGCCGGCTTTCGGCAGCGTGAGCGTCCGGCGTGGCTGACGTCGTCGTGGTCGGGGCCGGCCTCGGCGGCCTCGCGACCGCCACGAGGCTCGCCAAGCTCGGGCACCGGGTGGTCGTCTTCGAACGTGGCAGCGAGCCCGGCGGGCTGCTCCGCCGCGTCCGGGCAGGCGGCCACGAGTGGGACGCCACCCCGCTGCAGACGTCGGTGCCGGCGGTCCTGCGCGATCTGTTCCGCAAGTCGGGACGTCCGCTGGAGCGCTACGTCGACCTGGAGCTGAGCACTCCCGCTCGCCGCCACATCTTTCGCGACGGCAGCGTGGTGGACCTGCCGACCGGATCGCGCGCTGGGCAGCTCGATGCCGTACGTGATGCGTTGGGCGATCGGGCAGGCACGTCCTGGACCGACTTCGTCGACGCCCAGGGCGACGTCTGGGAGCTGCTCCGGGCTGACGTCCTCGACGTTCCGGACGGCGTACGGCGGCTCGGCGAGCGCCGGCTCGCGCGAGCCCTGCACTCGAGAACATCGCTGGATCGTCTGCTGCGTAAGGCGTTCGACGACGATCGACTTCGGATGCTCGCCCGCTTCCCGACGGAACGATCCGGCGCCGATCCCTCAGCCGAGCCGGCCTTTCGAGCCGTGGAGCCCTTCTTGGAGAGAACCCTCGGCATCTGGCGATCGCCCGCCGGGATGCGCGACCTCACCGAGGCGCTGTTGATACGCATGAGGGAACGCTCCGTCGACATCAGGTTCGACAGCGAGGTCGTGTCGGTGCGGATCTCGGGAGGTCGGGTCGCCGGAGTGGTGCTCATGGACGGTACGACGGCCGATGCGGACATTGTGGTGACCGCCGTGGCGCCGCAGGAGGTGTTCGGTCGGTTGCTCGATGATCCGGCGACGAGCGGAGCCGCCGCTCTGTTCGACATCTCGGCCGAGTCCTCCGGACGGTCAGTGAGCTATGTCGGACTCGCTGGCCCCGGACCGGACCTTCCTGGCGAGCTGGTGCTGCACGGTGACCCCCTCGTGGTCGTGTCGACCGGTGGAGTCGGTCCCGCCGGGCAGCACGCCTGGACGGTCAGCGTCCCCCGGTCAGGGGCAGACCCTCTCGCCCTCCTGGACCAACGCGGGATGGACATCCGGTCCTCCGTCACAGCCCGCGTCGACTGGCATGAAGCCGAGGGAGAGGGTCGGTCGACCGGCGAGTCGTCGTATCCGCTCGGGTGGCGGGGTGCCCGCACGGCCGCTGCCCGAGCAGCACTGGCTCGTCCCTTGCCCGGGTTGCATTGCCTGGGGACCGGCCTCGTGCTGGGTGCCTCGGTCCCGTATGTCGCGTGGCAGGCCGCTCACGTCGCCGAGCTCGTCGGGAAGGCCTGAGCGTCCACGAGCGCGTCGTGTCGCTCGAGTCTCGGACACCGCCGACCGCCACGAACCCGTTGCCGCTAACGAGGCGTGGTCCGGTGC
Organism: uncultured Actinomycetota bacterium; assembly: GCA_963820035.1. Lineage (GTDB taxonomy): Bacteria > Actinomycetota > Actinomycetes > Propionibacteriales > Nocardioidaceae > JAWWPG01. The sequence continues at coordinate 704,383 of CAWFYK010000004.1, forward strand.
TGATGCGACGTCTGCGTTGTCGGGTGGTGCGCCGGGGAGCGGTGGTGGTCGGCTGGTGTAGGTGTGTCCGGTGGGGGTGGTCGTAGTGACCTGGTGGCCGGCCCCATCGGGTGCTGGCCGGCTGATCCAGCCGGGGGCTTCTTTGGTGTAGTTGCAGGCTTCGCAGAGTCCCTGCCCGTTGGCTTCGCTGGTGGCGCCGCCGGCGGCGGTGGGAAAGGGATGGTCGATGTGGCGGATGGGGGCGCCGCACCAGGGCGTGCGGCAGATGTGGTCGCGGGCGATGAGTTGCCGGCGGAGCGCACCGGTGAAGCATCGGCGGTGGGTGTCGATGCCGGCGAGCCGGCCGGTGGCCGGGTCGGTGTAGAGCCGGCGGATCCACGTGTCGGTGTCGGGGTCGAGGTCTTGAAGCAGGCGGCGGGCGTAGGGGGCGGGGATGGGGCCGTGGCCGGTGATGCGGGCCGGGGTGGGGTCGCCGCCGAACAGGGTCTGGTCGGTGATGATGAGCTGGATCTCGACGGGGACCTGGGCGGCGTCGGTCTGCCCGGTGACCCGTTCGACTAGAGTGTCGGCCATCAGCTGGCCCCGCGACCTGGGGTCACCGGCGGCGCGGGCGGCGTCGGCGTGGCGGCACAGCGCCGCGTAGGCGGCGACACCTTGGGCGACCGGCAGCAGCGCGGTGAGCAGCGTCATGGTGTCCGGCGCCGGCCGGATCGTCACCCGACGGTCGTTGGCGGCTCGGCTCGACCGGGCGGTGAACGCGGCCGGATCCAGCTGATAGGCGTGCCGGCGGGTCTCGGCGACGACTTGACCGGTCGACAGCGTCCCCAGCCGGGCGGCCAGCCGGGCGTCGACGGTGGCCCGATCCTCAACGCTGAGGCAGGCAGTCTCGCGGGCCACCAGGGTGGCCCGCCACTCCGAGACCTCCCCGGCCGTCAGGGCCGCCATCGTGTGTGGCAGCTCGTGCACCAGCGCGTCGGCCAACCCGACCAGCCGGGCCCCCTGCGACGGGGACTCCCGCCGCGCCAACGCCAGCTGGGCGCCGATCCCCTTCCCGACATCGCGGGCCGGTGTCCCGGCGGCCCGCTGGGCGGCCAGCTGGGACGTCTTGAACGCGACCGCCTCCCGTGCCTGCGCCGCCGCGGCGGCGGACTTGACCCGCTCCAGCATCGCGATCCGGTCGATCCGGCCCCGGTCATCCGTCGCCGGCGACGGGCAACCCAGCGCGGCAAGCAACACCGCAAGGTCGACCACCGACGGGCCGACCGTGTCGCATACCAGGGCTTCGCTCATACATTCGATAATAGACCACCAAACCGACAGGCAGCACCACCCGAACAACGACTGTGCACAACATCCTCAGCCCGGATCCTCAACGCTCACAGGGCAGCTGGTCGATCCGAGGTCTAGAGCCTGTCGACATCCTGCGGTCTCAGTCCGCCGCAGGGGAACCGGATTGCCCATGCCGACGACGAAACTCCGGCCACCCTCGCGTAGTTGAGTGACGTTGTGGTGGACCGTGCGGCGAGAGATCGCCGGCTGACGCCACGTAGGCTTCGATCGCGTGGTGAGCTTCAGCCGTGCGGACCTGGAGTCGTTTCGCGACGCCACGCTTCCGGATCTTGTCGGACCCGGCCTTCGGCTGCTGTTCGTGGGGATCAACCCGGGGCTATGGACTGCCGCAGCGCAAGCTCACTTCGCCCGGCCGGGAAACCGCTTCTATCCCGCGCTCTTTCAGGCGGGCATCATCAAGCGACCGATCAACCCGGCCGGAGGTATGACCGCCGAGGATAGTGACTACCTCATCAGCCGTGGGGTAGGGATCACCAATCTCGTCGCTCGGGCGACAGCGCGCGCCGACGAGCTCACCGCCGACGAGTTGCGCACCGGGGTCGCTGCGCTGACCGCCTTGGTCGACAAGGCCAAGCCCCGGGTCGTCGCCATCGCCGGGGTGACGGCATACCGGGTTGCCTTCGGGCTCCCTCGAGCGAAGGTTGGCCCACAGCCGAACGAGCTGGCCGGTGCTGCGCTCTGGGTGGTGCCGAACCCGAGCGGGCTCAACGCTCACGAGACGATCGGGACCCTCGCCCTCGCGTACGCTGACGCCGCTCGCGCCGCCGATCTGGGCAGCACCCAAGGAGATCCAGGGGCATCCTCCGCCTCACGATGACCATGGACCGGCCCGACGCATCCGAAGACTCCGCGCAGGAAAGCGCTCTTTGCTCGACGCCCGTGCGAAGCTGTTGTCGACAGCTCAACAAGGGGGTCATGTCGCCGTGCACGATGGTCTGTACGAGAGCCTCATCACCGCTCGCCTCGAGCGTCAACTCGCTGCCCTGCGAGTCTTCGGCGATGTGACGGATGAGATCACCTCGATTGACCCAACCGACCAGCCTGAGATTCTTGCTCGGCACGTTCGAGACGCGGTTGTCCGCGTTCTTGAGTCCACGCGGGATGTCGAGGCTCGGCTCAGAGTCGTCAATGCCTTGATCGATCTCCTGGACGCGGCAGAAGAAGAGGTGCTGCCGGAGCCACGTCAGCTGGTCGCGCTTACGAGGGTACCGAAGCCGGGCCCCGCCGGACGGCTCGTGACGAGGCCAAACACCCCGCTCTCTGATGCTGCTTTGCTCACGAACGCGCACGGCGAGCCATCACTCGGGGCCGAGCTTCGCGCAGAGCTCGACACATCCGACCAGGCAGATCTCCTCTGCGCTTTCGTCAAGTGGCACGGCCTGCGACTCATCGAGCGGGAGCTCACGCGAATGCGCGAACGCGACGCACCTTTGCGCGTGGTTACCACGACCTATGTCGGTGCGACGGAACGAGCGGCCCTCGATCGTCTCGTCCGGGATTTCGGCGCCACGGTGAAGATCCAGTACGACTCTGTCCGCACGCGACTCCATGCAAAGGCATGGCTCTTCACCAGGTCAACGGGCTTTGACACTGCCTATGTCGGTTCCTCGAACCTCTCTCGATCTGCCCTACTGGATGGCGTCGAGTGGAATGTTCGACTCTCACAGGTGGCCACCCCGAGTCTGCTGAACAAGTTCCGCGCGACTTTCAACACCTACTGGAACGACCCGGCGTTCGAGACCTACAACCCGGACAACACCCGGGAGCGTGACCGCCTGGATGATGCGCTCTCCGAAGCCGCCGGTCACCATGACCGTCGGGGTCGGCTCACCATCTCACTATCAGGATTGGACGTTCGTCCGTACGCGTACCAGGCGGAGATGCTCGAGTCTCTGGAGGTGGAGCGCGATGTCCACGATCGCCACCGAAACCTGATCGTGGCCGCCACGGGGACGGGCAAGACTGTCGTCGCCGCGCTCGACTATCGGCGGCTCTGCGAGCCCGGGGCCGATGTCGCGTCGACGCCGCCCAACCGACCCTCACTCCTGTTCATTGCACATCGGAAGGAGATTCTCGAGCAGTCCCTGCGCACCTACCGTGAGGTACTCGCGGATCCCTCGTTTGGCGAGCCGTACGTCGGCGGAGCGCGCCCTGAGCGCTGGCGGCACGTCTTCGCATCCGTTCAGTCGCTCACGTCGTACGGTGTCACGAACATCCCTGCTGATGCATTCGACGTCGTCGTCATCGACGAGTTCCACCACGCCGAGGCCGCGACCTACCGACGGATCCTTGGCCACCTGGAGCCGCGCGAGCTTCTCGGGCTCACCGCGACACCCGAGCGCACCGACGGTGTGGACGTGCGCACCTACTTCGCCGGCCGAACCGCCTCTGAGCTGAGGCTCTGGGACGCTCTCGAGGCCGACCTGCTCTGCCCGTTCCACTACTTCGGCATCGCCGACGGCACCGACCTGAGAGGCGTCGAGTGGAAGCGGGGTCGATATGACGAGCGGGACCTCGACAACGTCTTCACCGGCAATGATGTCAGAGCAGCGATCGTGCTCAAACAGGTCCGTGACAAGCTCACGAATGTCGGCGCCATGCGAGCCCTCGGGTTCTGTGTTTCCATCGCACACGCCAACTACATGGCGGAGGTGTTTCGCGCGGCCGGAGTGCCCGCCACCGCAGTTACGGGAAAGACCACGGCTGCCGGCCGCAAGCAGGCGCTCACGGATCTGCGCGACCGTCGAGTCAACATCCTGTTCACGGCCGATCTTTTCAACGAAGGACTCGACCTGCCCTTCGTCGATACGGTGCTCTTCCTGCGGCCCACCGAGAGCGCCACCATCTTTCTTCAGCAGCTCGGCCGTGGTCTGCGCCAGGCACCCGGCAAAGCGGTCCTGACGGTGCTCGACTTCGTTGGCCAGCAACGCAAAGAGTTCCGCTTCGACACGAGATTCCGAGCACTGACGGGTGCCACTCGGCGCACCATCGAACGGCAGGTCGAGCGAGGTTTTCCGTTCCTTCCATCCGGCTGCCAGATCCTCCTCGACGCACAGGCACAGGCCATCATCCTGGAGTCCATCAAGTCGCAGATCACCACACGCTGGTCGCAGATCGTCTCCGAGCTACGGGCTTACGGCGACCAGGAACTTTCGACCTTCGTCGACGAGTCGAGCGTCGAGCTGGGGGACATCCTGCGCGGAGACCGGAGCTGGACACGGCTTCGCCGTGAAGCGGGGCTCTTCACGCGGCCAGGTGGACCGCATGAAACGTCCATTCTCAAGCGATCACGAGCGGTCGCACACGTCGACGATCGCGATCGCATGGTCGCCTACCGCGCCATCCTGGCCGACAGTGCGACCAGCTATGACGAGATGAGCTCCAGCGAGCAAGGCTTCGCTCGGATGCTGTTCTGGTCCCTATGGCCGAACGGGGGTGGCTTCGTGTCCTACCACGAAGGGCTGCAGACGCTTCGCGGCGAACCCGCTGCCCGCGATGAGCTCACATCACTTGTCAGGATGAGCTTCGACGGGACCCGCCACCACGCCGTACCGATGACCGGGAGGTTCGCGCCTTTGCCGCTCCGGGTGCACGCGCGATATCAGCGAGAGGAGATCCTGGCGGCACTTGACTACGCACGCCTCGGCGGCGCTCAGCAGTCGAAGCGAGTGCCGAGCAGCTTCCAGTCCGGGGTCCTGTTTAGTGAGCCGCACCAGGCAGACGCATTCTTGGTGACTCTAAGGAAGTCAGAAGCGGACTACTCGCCCACCACGATGTATCGCGACTACGCCGTCAGCCGAACGCTCTTCCACTGGGAGTCGCAGTCCACGACCTCGGTTGCGTCGCCGACCGGCCAGCGCTATCTCCACCACGCCAGCCGCGGCAGTAGCGTCCTGCTGTTCACCCGCGACCACCGTGTCGACGAGCTCGGCACCTCGCCCTACACGTTTCTCGGTCTCGCCACCTACGTCAGCCATACGGGCGATCGGCCAATCGCCATCACCTGGCGGCTCGCCCACGCGATGCCGACCGATGTCTTCACGAGCGCCTCGGTGGTGGCCAGCTAGGTGAGCTGAGCCGCGCCGACGTACGACGGTCGCTCCCGACGAGGCAGGTCCGTGAGAGCTGCCTCGGGGACTCATCCGCGTCTGATCGTCTGCCACGACTCCCATGTGGTGTGGAAGATCAGCGCCGTGATGACGAGTCCGATGATGGGATCCGCGATCGGGACACCGATGGCGATGAACGCCGTGGACACGATGATGCCGCCGCTGACGTAGCCATCGGCGCGGGCGTGGTTGCCGTCGGCGATAAGGGCGGGCGAGTCGAGACGTTTGCCTGCGCGCCAGCGGATGACGGCAGCCACCTCGTTGGCGACCACGCCGACTACCCCGGCGGTCAGCAGTGCCCACAGATGCGTCGGAGTCTGCGGATGCAGGAATCGCTCGACGACTTGGACGAGAGCGAGCAAGGCGCTGGCGAGGACGACGGGAACAACGGCGTAGCCGGCCCAACGTTCGCCGCGCCGGCTACGCATCAAGAACGCGATTCCGAGGGGAATCGCCGTCAGGGAGTCACCCCCAATGTGCAGGTTGCAGCGGATGCCTTCCGGATGCTCAGCGACAAGAACCGGATCAAGACCCTGGTAGCCCTGCTGCAAGGGGAGTCCTCGGTCAACTGTCTGGCCGAGCTGATCAATGCGAGTCCATCAGCCGTGAGCCAGCACTTGGCCAAGCTCCGGCTCGCACTCGAACGTGACAAGCCTTACCGCGGCAAGTCAACCATGCCACGGCCCGGTCTCGTGCGCTTTCACTCGACGACCTCACGCAAGTGAGAGGAAGAGCTTTTCCATCTTCTTGACGTCGACGCTGTCGATGCCGTCGCCAACGGCGAGACATTGCTGGAGTCCGGCTGCGACGATAGCGAAGCCAGCCTTGTCGAGGGCCTTGGAGACAGCAGCGAGCTGGGTAACGACGTCCTCGCAGTCCCGCCCCTCCTCCAGCATCCGCAGTACGCCGTCAAGCTGACCGCGGGCGCGCTTGATCCGGTTGACGACCGGCGACATCTCGGTGGGGTCCAGCTCCATCAGTGCTCCTCCACAGTGCGGGCTTGGGCTTGGGTCGACCAGTTTACCCCCGGGGGTAATTTTGTGTTTGCACTTATACCCCCTAGGGTATAAGTATGACACCCTTGAGACCCGCCGTTACGACGGGACTCCACGGTCTTGTTGCTGCCATCGGCCGCTCGAGTTCCACTACAAGCAGAGGAGCTACCCGCCATGTGTCACGCAGTCACATGCAAGACCTGCGGCAAGGCGACGTGGGCCGGTTGCGGCCGCCACGTGGAGCGTGCGCTCGCCGGTGTCCCACGGTCCGATCGTTGCCCGGGCCATGCCAAGGGCGAGAGCTCCAGCCGCCTCGGGCGCTTCTTCGGTCGCCGGTCATGAACCTCCGGATGATCCCGCTCAGCCCCACCATCCCCACCACCGTTCACACCCGGCAAAGAAGGAAGGCATCATCATGAGGACGACCGCCCTCGAGCACGCCCACGGCAAGGACGTCCTCGACGCACTCAACCCGCTGCACCGCGAGCTGCGTCACGCCGTGCCCGATGTCTACAAGGGCTTCGGCGAACTGCACAAGGCGGCCTTTGCGCCCGGTGCACTCGACTCGCGAACCAAGGAGCTGATCGCCCTCGCGATCAGCGTCGTCGAAGAATGCGACGGCTGCATCGCCTCCCATGCACAGGGCGCCGCCCGCGCTGGCGCGAGCAAGCAGGAGGCCGCCGAGGCCATCGGCGTCACCTTCTTGATGAAGGGCGGACCGGCGTCCATCTACGGTCCACGCGCGTACGACGCCTTCTGCGAGTTCACCGACGCTCTTGCCTGAGCATCACACCCTGCTAAGGCCTGGGCGCCTCTGGTCGCGCCTCATCACGCACCGCCCGCAGGACCACGCGCGCGACGGTCTCTGCGGCACTCCACGAGCTCAGCCGCCCGATCACGCCATCGGGGGCCGGGACCTCGAGGAGCCACGGCAGCGCCGTCGCCGTGCTGGCGGTGCTTCGGGCCGACGAGAGCCCGGGAAGCCACTCCACCGGGCAGTACCAGTGGCCGTCGAGCACCGATGCGACCGACTCCGTCGGCCCGTCGGACGCTCCGACCCAGACCTTGTCGGGCTCGCAGTCGGGTTCGACCCGCACCCGGATCGGGCGGTCGAGAGCGGGCACGATGCCAGTGCGGCGTTCGGCCGACCGCGCGTCGGGCAGCGCGCGCCGGAACAGGATGTGGGTCTCCTCCCGCCCCTCCAGCTCCGCGAACCATGACGGTGGCAGCGCCACCATGACCGGGGCGCTACTGCCGTCCGCGGCCACCTGGTCGCCGGAGACCCCCTCGTCATCCACCCCGTGCGGGTCGCCGGACTGATCCACAACGGCAGCCGGGTCCTCGAAGTCCGTATCCAGATCGCCGAGGTCCTCGAGAGCCTCGATGACGGGATCTGACGCCCGAGCGAGCTCCACGGCGGCGCGCAGCGCCGGCAGCGCCTCGTCGACCACCGACCCCTCGAAGCGACGAGCCAGCCATTCGAGCTCGACGTCCACCGGCGGTGTGCTGGGCCTGTCGTCGAGCGTTTTCGCGTACTCCGCCGACTTCGTCTCGATCAAGGCCTCCAGCTGTGCCACCAGAGACGAGGGGTCGTCGACCGGCGCCCGGCTCATCATCGCGACGAGGAAGGGCTCGTCCTGCTTCATCATCAGCGGTGGGAAGGTCCAGTCGTACGCCGCCTCGATGTCTCCCCAGCCATCACGGCCGGAACTGTCCCAGACGGCGGCGATCCCGCGCACCAGGTATGAGGTCCGGGGGCACGCCACCAGCTCTCCCAACGGTGCCAGCCGGGCGGCGATCTCCCGGCAGGAGATCGTCATGCGCTGGTAGGTCGCCGCCCACGCCGCGACCACCAGGCCCTCGATGGTCTCGAGGTCGGAGTCTCGCCAGAGCAGCCGCCAGTGCTCCGCCGCGTCGTCGTCAGCACCTTCGGTGAGGATCTCGGCGATCCACTGCCGGTAGCGCAGCTGTGGGCTCAGCTTGTCTGCTGCCGCGATGTGCTCGCGTGCCTCGTCCGGTCGGTGGAGCAACCGGCACGAGTAGCCGCGCAATGCCTCTCCCCAGGCCTTCTCGTCATCGCTTTCACCTCCCGCGCCGTCCACCAGCTCGAGCGCCTCGTCGGCTCGGCTGAGGTTCAGCGCCGTCACCGCGGCAAGACCCATCGCCTCCGGCGCGTCGTGCGTGAGGTTCCTGAGGTGCTGCGCCACCAGGTCTGCCGAGAAGAACGCCCCGGCCGTGACGAGGTCGTCGGCAAGCTGGAACCATCGACGGTCCTGCGAGGGCGCCAGGCAGACCGCCTTGGCAGAGCCGGCGACCGCGCCCCACACATGGTGACCGCGGTCGCCCGAGGAGAACCCCGCCAGCATCGCGTGCGCATGCCGCTCGACCAGCAGGATCCATGACGTCCCACTCGTCACGGGCTCCAGCTCCACCGCCTCCGCACAGAGCTCCAGCACCCGGGCCAGCATCTCCGCGCGAACGCCCGTCTCCTGACCCCACGAGGCGACCTGCATCGCGTCCGCGAGGGAACGCACGGTCTCGGCATGCCGCGGGCGCAGCCGGAGCGACTCAGTGTTGTGCTCCACGGCGAGACTCGCCTCGCCGCCCCACAGGGCACAGTCCGCCGCATCCGACAGAGCCTCAGCCAACTCCTCGGCCGGCGCGTTGACCCCGCGCGCGATCTCGACCCTGAGCTCGGCCTCCCGCATGCGAAGCGGCGCACTCGTCACCGAGACGGTGTCGAGGAGACGCTCCGCACCGGCGAAACGCCGCTCCCGCGCCAGCCGAGTCACCAGGGCCAGAACGAGCTCGTCCGGCGGCACCTCCACGAGCGCAGCCAACCAGGCGGAAGCGCCCGCCACATCAGGGAGGGCGTCCACCATCGTCTGGGCGTCGGCCATCAGGTCGCGAACCGCCTCGTCGTCGAGCTCGTCGGCTCCCCCGCCGGGGTCGTTGGCGGACAATCGATCAGCCCGTGACCTCAGGATGTACTCGAGCAGGCTGCCCAGGTCGCTCGCCGCCGCGCTGCGCATCGCCTTCGTCCACCGAGGCGCCCGTCGGTGAGAGGTCAGCCCGTGACGGTCGATGAAAGACTCGGTGGCCAGGATCGAGCGTGTCAACGCCGCCTCGTCCGACGGTGGCACCAGATTGAGCTGCTCCCTCGCCTCCGCCAGGAGGTCCGGAACCCAAGGGTTCGCTGCTCGGGCGAGCACGCGGCATACCAGGAGAAGCAGCCGGATCCGTTTGGTGGCGGGGATGTCGGTCAACCGGTCACGCACGGTCGGCGCACTCGTGGAGTACGACGACGGGTCGGGCCCGACCCCCTTCACCGGGGCCATCAGCGCCACCAGGTCGGTCAGCCGCTCAGCCGAGCGCTCCGGGTCGACCAGCGCTGCCGATACCGCACCCTCCACGGCCGCACAACGGTCCGGGAGCCAGACCCCCCAGCCAGCGAGCGCAAACGGCTCCGCGAGGAGTCGCGCTGACTCTTCCCACGCACCGACCGTCAGCGCGTCCACCCAGGAATCGAGCCAGCTCGTCGTCCCCACATCGGGGTCCGCCCTCAGTTCGTCCTGCAGCCGTGCCAAGCGCTCGGGCCACCAGACGTCGCCGTAGCGACGCTCCCACGCCTCGTGACTTTCGCGTGCCGCCACCACCAGCGACGCTTGGCTGATCTGCGCGGCGAGTCCATCGACGGCGCCGAAGCTGCGACGGAACACGTCTGCCTCGGTGGGGCTGGTGGCCAGGTCCGAGTCGCTGTCCAAAGAATGCAGGATCTCCTCGACGGCCGCGGTGACGACCTCGAGCGACTCGCGTAGCGCCGACGTCAGCTCACGCTGGGTCGCCGTCATCGGTCGAACCCGGCTTTGGTGCCGACGTTCGGGTCCGTGCCCCACGTCTGACCCGCGGGACCGAGGTCTCCGGGACGGTCGGCGGATCGGAAGCTGTCGGCGCCGGGTTGCGCCGACTTCGCACTCGCGGAGGGACCGCCACCACGTGTCGGGTCGCGGGTGAGCAGCGTGATGTTCCCTTCTTCGGTGGTGATCACGCTGACGGTGCCGAACGCCGCATGGTCGAGCTCGTCCTGTCGCGATGAGGTCGCCGGCGGCGCGTCATAGAGACTCCGTCTGGCTTCCTGGACGGCCTTCTCGATCGAGCCACCACCGTCGATGTCCTTGTAGAACGAGCTGCTGAACATCATGACGTGGTCCACGGTGGTCGCATGCTCGGCGAGCACCAACGCCCGGACCTGGTTGTCCGGTCGGGTGAGCAGGTCGAGGAAACCGGCCAACGACGGGGAGAGGTCCGAACGCTGAGCCCCGAGCTGGAGGATGACGGCCTTGACCCCGGTCGACGACAGGCTTTCGTTGACCGTGGCCCACTCCACGCGAGCCAGCTTCTGCTCACCGCGCACCCAGCCACCGCGGTCGAACCCGAGCCCGGAGTCGGCCCAGCCGATGCCGACGTAGTGCACGATGTCCCAGGGCGCACTGTGCAGCTCCGCTGTGAAGTCCGCGAACGTCTGCGAGTGGACGACCCGGAAGTCGATGCGCTTGCAGAGCGCCGTCATCGACTCGTCCAACGTCCGGGCGAGCTCGTCGGCCTCTGCCTCGTGGGATCCGTTGACGACCACCAGCGCACGAGCGCTGTCCGCTCGGGGCAGCTGCAGCTTCGGCCCCTTGACGTAGCGCGTGAAGGTCCAGTTGGGGGTGGTGGCCAGCCCGTCGGCGTACTCCCACGGAACCACGGCGAGCGCGTCGTCCTCATCCGTCCGCAGTCTCACCAGTGGCGGCTCGCGGGTGTCCACGTCCGCGATGGCTTGCACGATCGGCCCTGGCAGGAAACCCCGGCAGAGCACCTTGCCCAGCAGATCGACCTGCGACTTGGTCACCAGGCGGTGTCGTCTCGACCAGTGGTTGACCGCGTCGAGCACGCCGTCTCCGAGGTCGGCCGTGCGGACGTGTTCGACAAGGCCGGGCTCGCTCGTGATGCAGACGTCCCACTCGCTCACGACGGTGCTCGAGCCGGCCCCTTCGGCCCGCGAGAGCTCGAGGTCGATCATGGCCGGGGCACGTTCGGCCGCGTCGAACCGTACGCCGCTCATGTCGCGGCCGTACTCCTTCAACATGATCGCGGGCAGCACGCCGAGCCACTGCTGCGCGGAGCTCCCCGGATCCTGATAGGCGTCGAGCAGCTCCGGTATCACCGGGACGACCTCTGACAGCGGCACAGCCAGCCCACCCAGCGGCGTACTGCTGGCTCGGGTGAACCGCACGTAACCGCACACCAGTCCTGCAGGCGAAAGCACCGGGGCTCCCGACTGTCCAGCGTCGATGGACTCACCGCTGAGCATCAGGTAGCGATGGCCGGACGTCGGCTCGACGTTCATCGAGGACCCGGCCACGTAGTCACGGGTCTGGTAGCCCACGGCGGCCTTCGCCGGGTAGCCGCCGACGAGCAGCCGGGTCGTGGGCTCGATCTCCCGGGTGTCCATCAGCACCGCCGGGAGGTCCTGACCGTCGTCGACGCGAAGCAGCGCCAGGTCGGGCCACCGATAGACACCCTCGAGGGTGGCCGCGGTCTCCGGCGGGAACCTCGCCATGACGGAGGCCTCGTAGGAACGCCCCCGGATGTCGACGACGGTGACGGGGCCACCGACGTCCACGCCCTCGACGACGTGACGACACGTCAGCACGATGTTGCGTCGGATGACGAAGCCGCTCCCTTGGTCAGAGGCCGTCGTCACCTTGAGCACGCAGTTGCTCAGCAGAGCCGAGAGCTCGGCTTCCGGTACGACGGTCTGGGTCATGCGCCCGGAGCCGGCGGGGTCGGTGACGCGGGTGGCGCCGGTGACGCGGGTGGCGCCGGTGGCGGCATCGGAGGCGGAGCCTTGGTCCACTCGAGGGTCACCTGCATGCTGGCCGATCCCCCGGTCCGGACCAACATGGCGACCAGACCGCCCGCCTCGGCCTTCATCTCGAAGCCCATCTGGATGGTGAACGTGTCGGGGCCGACCTCCTGCACGGTCGAGGCGATCTGGCCAGCCATCGCCCTGATGGCGTCGAGAACGTTCTGCAGCCCGTCAACGACCCGGTTCGACACCTCAGCCTCGCCCTGATCCTGGCGCGCCTCGACGTAGAGGATCACCGGCTCGGCGAGCTCCTCGCCGTCGAGCCCCGTCCGCAGCCGGACCTGGACCTCTTGAGTTCCGTTGCTCACCTGGACCCCATCTCCCCGAGCACACCGAAATCCCCGATATCAGAGTGTCATCCCGGATCGAGGGAAAGGCAAGGACTACCTGCTGGCGGAGTGGAGCCGGCCGCGACCCCACTCTCGGTTCAGGGTCGCGGCCGGGGCTTCGGGGGACTGGTCAGTTGAGGGACATCGTCTCCATCGAGAGGTAGGTGCGAGCGGCCCACGACACCGGGTCTCTGGCGAAGTAGCGCTGGATCGCGTCGTGGTTCAACGCGTCGTCGAGCGACGCCATGATCATCGACTGGTCCAGGACCAGGAACCGGTGGCCGACCGATCCGGTGGTCGGGTTCACCGCGTCGTAGAAGCCGCCGTCGTGGGTGTAGATGTCGGGGTAGAGCGAGCGGAGCTTGGAGATGTTCGCGTACGCCGCCTTGGGGTCCGTCGCCAGCGCGAGGAACGACGCGTGCGGGGTCACCGTGGTCTCCGTCGCGCAGGTGACGCACTGTGACAGCTGCTGGCCGACCGGCAGGGTCAGACCCTCGACGCCGAAGCCGCCGTAGCCGCCGGTGTCATCGGCGGTGCTCGACGGGGACATCCCCCAGACGGGAAGTCCGAGCTGCTCGGTCGCGTACTTGATCTGCACGTCGACAGTGCGAGCATCGGCGAGCCCGAAGCCTCGCTGACCCCACGTCGTCTCCGGCACCACGTCGTTGGCCATGAGGCCCTCGAACATGCCGCCCGCGAACGTCGGGATGTACTTCAGGTCAGTGCCCGGGTAGGTGTAGTGCCCCTCCCAGACGTTGAACGTCTTGTGGGACTGCGGGTCGCGAATCGTCGTCCAGTAGCCCTGAGGTGCGGGCTGGCCCTGCCACGAGAAGTCCGGGTCTGTCGCGCACTGCTTCGGCGGGAGCACCCGCCAGGTGCGCCACCACACGTCGCCCGGCATCTGGTGCAGCCCCATTCCGATGTACATGGCGATCCGCGGGTCACTGTAGAGCGCACCGTTGTGGTAGCCGGCGGGGCCCTGGTCGACGTAGTAGCCGCCGTACATCTGGCCGGTCGGTTGGTTGCCGGGGATGTCGGGGTTGGTGTTGCAGCCCGGCTTCTGGGCCCGGTTGTCGTAGAAGATCGAGAAGTCCATGTCGCCGAGCAGGCTGCTGGCGAGGCCACGCAGCTCAGGGAGCGCCTGTCGGACGACGACGAGACCGGAGGCATACCAGCCGTTGTCGACGGCGGACAGGAAGAAGCAGTTGTCCTGTGTGGGCGTCGTCTCCTGGGAGCAGTCGATGTCGCCCGGGTTACGGATCACGTCACCGTTGCTCGTGTCATACCACTGGTAGAGGAAGCCGTGCGTCCGCTTCAGCGTGGCGACCTCGGTGAGGGTCGCCTTCACGAGCGAGTCCTCGGTGGTCCTGCTGATCAGCCGCAGGTCGCCGGCGGCGACGACGGCCCAGAGGTAGACGCCGATGTTGGCAGCCGATGTGTAGGCGCCGCGGGTGTCACCGGGGCCCAGGTTGTCGAGTGGCAGGTGCGTGTTGCGGTCGATGTCCTTGCTGTAGAACGCCCAGGTGTCCTTGGCAACACCATAGAGAGTGGCGCGCTGCTGAGGCGTCAAGCCACCATGGCCGTCCGACCCGTGGCCGCTTACGGCGTTCGCCAGCAACGACTGCTGGTCCGCGGCGGCTGCCGACGACGGACTGAGGTTCGGTACGGCGACCAGTGCAGCCGCAACGAGCCCTCCGACCGCGGCCCCGAGCAACCGACGGGCAGGGCGATGGACGTGCATGGTTCCTCCTGTGGTGGGTGCGGGTCCGGCGGTCCGTCAGGAGGCGGAGCCGGCTGCGGGTGCGTCCGCATAGGGGTTGGCCACCGCGTCGAGAAGCGCCACGGTGTAGTCGTCCTGGGGGTGCTGGAGAACGTCCTTGGTGACGCCACGCTCGACGACGCGACCATGGTGGAGCACCAGGATCTCGTCGGTGACGACACGCGCGCTGAGCAGGTCGTGGGTGATGTAGAGCAGCGACAGCCCGCGCTCCTCACGGAGCTTCGCGAGCAGGCTGAGCACGCCGGCGCGCAACGAGACATCGAGCATCGACACCGGCTCGTCGGCGACGATGAGCTGCGGGTCGCAGGCGAGCGCCCTGGCGATCACCACCCGCTGGCGCTGACCGCCGGACAGCTGGTGCGGCAGCTTCGGCGCGAACTGCTCCGGCGGTGTCAGGCCCACCGTCTCGAGCAGCTCGTCGACGCGAGCCTTCGCAGCCCGCGGTGACAAACCGAGGAAGTTCACGCACGGGCGTGCCAGGGTGTAGTCGACCGTGTGCAGCGGGTTCAGCGCGCCATACGGGTCCTGGAACACCATCTGCACGTTTCGGCGGTAGTCGCGCATGGCTCGACCACGCAGCTTGTGGACGGCGATGTCTCCGAACCCGACCGCTCCCGACGTCGGTCGCTCCAGACCGGTGATCAGCTTCGCGATGGTGCTCTTGCCGCTGCCGCTCGCCCCGACGAGCGAGACAGCCGCGCCAGGTGCGATCGTGAACGACACGTCGTCGACGGCGACGACCTCCCGGCGCCGACGGACCCGATAGGTCTTGGTGACGCCGTCCACGACGAGGGGCGCCGGCCCCTCGCCGTGGACGCCGCCCGTGGGTGCGGTCGGAGCATGATCAGCGGACACCGGGGACTCCTTGTGATTCGGCCGAGCGAGTCGGGATGCCGACGACCTCTCCCGCGCTCTCGGTCACCCGCGCCCGCACATGGCACGCAGCCCGACCGGGACCCAGCGGCGTCAGGGGGGGTTCCAGCTCCAGGCAGACGTCCTCGGCGAACGGGCACCGAGGGTTGAACGAGCAACCTGCCAAGGGAAGCGACAGGTCGGGTGGACTGCCGGGAATGCCGCTCAACGAGACGGTCTCCGCCCGCGGGTCGGCGTAGCAGCCGAGGAGTGCCTCGGTGTAGGGGTGGTGGGCCCCGTCGAGCAGGTCCTTCGACGGCTGGTCCTCGACGATCCGCCCGGCGTACATCACGAGGACCCGTTGCGTGGCCTCGAGGACGACGCCGAGGTCGTGGCTGATGAGGACTGCAGTGAACCTCTGGTCGCGTTGGAGGTCCTTGATGGTCTTCATCACCGCACGCTGCACCATCACGTCGAGCGCAGTCGTCGGCTCGTCGAACACGATCAGCCGGGGCTCGAGCGCCAACGCGAGCGCGATCGCCACCCGCTGCCGCATGCCGCCGGAAAGCTCGTGCGGGAACCGCCCGAGCACCTCAGCGTCGAGCTCGACCTTGGCGAGCAGCTCGGCACCGCGCTCGCGGACTGCGCCCTTGGAGTAGCGCTCACCCTCGCGGGCGTGGGCTTTCAGGATGTCGGAGAAGTGGCTGGCGACGTTGCGGACAGGGTTGAGGGCGTTCATGCCGCTCTGCAGCACGAGCGCGAACCCGTTGCGCCGTTGACGACGCAGCTCTTCACCGCTGAGGGTGGCGATATCCGTGCCGTCGAACGTGATGCGCCCGCTCTCCAACCGGGCCGGTGGCTGCAGCATTCGCGTCATGGCGTAGCCGAGCGTGGACTTGCCGCACCCGGACTCTCCCACCAGACCGACGAACTCGCCCTCGTCGAGATCGAGGTCAAGATCGCGGACCGACCAGATGCGCTGGCCCCGCGTCGGGACGTAGGCGACGTTGAGGCCGCGCGTGGAGAGCAGCGTCATGACTTCTCCCTCAGCCGCGGGTTGGACAGCGCGTCGACCCCGAAGTTGATCATCGTGAACGACAGCGCGAGCAGCGCGATGGCGAGTCCGGGCGCGAAGATGAGCAGCCACTGGCCGGTCAGCAACGCGTTCTGCTGCTGCGCGTTGTAGAGCATGGTGCCCCAGCTGACCGTCGTCGGGTTGCCCAGACCGAGGAACTCGAGGCTCGCCTCAGCCAGCACCGCTGCCGTCGAGGCTGCGAAGAAGCTCGCCGCCACCAGCGACGTCATGTTGGGCAGGATCTCGCGGAACACGATCCGGAAGAGCCGCTCGCCGGAGAACACCGCTGACGAGACGAAGTCACGGGTGCGCAACGTCGTTGCCTGGCTACGAATCACCCGCGCCCCGGTGGCCCAGCTCGTGAAGGCGACGACGAACACGATCGTCCAGATCGACCGGCTCGGGATGTAGGCAGCCAGGATGATCATCAGCGGCAGGGCCGGGATGACGAGCGCGAGGTTGGTGACGAAGCTGAGCACGTCGTCGACCAGACCGGGCCGGTAGCCAGCGACGAGGCCGAGCGTCACGGCCACGAAGGTGGCCAGGATGCCGGCCGTGATGCCGACGAGCAGGGACACCCGGGCGCCGTAGACCAGCTGGGAGAACACATCCTCGCCGTTGCCGGTCGTGCCGAACCAGTTGGTCGAGCTCGGGCCTTGGTAGGGCGTGAAGTCGGTCGACGTGGGCGAGTGCGGTGCGATCAGCGGCGCGAAGACCGCGATGAGGACGAAGAGGGCGATCAGCACCATCCCCACGCGGGCTTTGCGGTTGCTCCACAGAGTTCGCACCCCACGCCCGATGAAGAGGACGGGAACCGGTGTCGACCTGCCGCGCCCAGGTTTGCTCGGGATCTGGGCGGGGACGACGGTGTCCTTGGGCGGTGTCTGGGACGACAGGATGCTCACGTCGCCACCTCCCGCCGTACTCGCGGGTCGAGCTTCACGTAGAGCAGGTCGACGATGAAGATCGTGACCAGCATGCTCACGGTGATCACCAGGAAGAGCGCCTGCATGAGCGGGTAGTCGTGGTTGGTCACCGCGATGTAGAGCAGGTTACCGAGACCCGGGTAGCTGAAGATCCCCTCCACCAGCACTGCCCCACCGACCACAGCACCCAGCGAGAGCCCGAATGCGGTGACGTTCGGAAGCAGCGCGTTGCGGGCGGCGTAGCGCGTGGCGACGGTGTGGGACTTCAGTCCGTTCGCCTCCGCGAACGTCACGTAGTCCTCACCGAGGGTGTTGATCATGTTGTTCCGCATCCCGAACACCCAGCCCGCAAGGGCGGTGATCGCCAAGGTGAGCCCCGGCAGGATGCTGTGCTGGAAGGCATCGGAGAGGAACGCCGGACTCCAGCTGGGGGTCAGCCCCTCGGAGTAGCCGCCCTTGATCGCGAAGAACTGGAAATGGAACGCGAAGGCATAGAGCAGCAGTAGCCCGAGCCAGAAGGGAGGGAACGCCCCGAAGAACGTTGCACCCAAGGTCACGACCGAGTCCGCGGGTCTGCCACGTCGCCAACCGGCGTAGACCCCCAGCAGTGAGCCGATCCCGAATGCCAGGATCGTCGTGACGCCGACCAGGATCAGCGTCCAGGGCAGCGCCTTGAGGATCGCCTGGGAGACGGTCTCGGTTGGGAACGAGTAGGTCCGGCCGAAGTTGAAGGTCGCGATGTCCTTCAGGTAGGTGAAGTACTGGCTGAGCATGCTGCCGTGCGGAGAACCGAGCTGGGCCTCGATGGCGGCGCGCTCGGCGTTGGTCACCGGCACTCCGTTGGACGAGAGCTTCGCCAGGGCCGCATCCACCGGAGAGCCGGGCATGAGACGAGGGAGCAGGAAGTTGAGGGTGACCGCCGCCCAGAGGGTGACGAGGAACAGCACGATCCTGCGGACGAGATATCTCATGACCGGATCTCCTGGTGGATGTCGTCAACGCTCACAGCGATGTCAGGCCTTGCTGAGGTTGGTGACGATCCGGAGCATCGCGTAGTTATAGGGCGTCGGCAACATGTAGGGGTCGCTCTGGGACGGCCAACCCTTGAAGTGCGAGGTCTGGAAGAGACCCCAGCTGCCGCCGTAGTACATCAGCACGATCGGCACCTGGTCGTACATCACCTGCTCCAACGTGTTGGTGGCCGCCTGCTGTTGCGACTGGCTCGTCGCCTTCGCCAGGTTGTTGAGGGCTGCGTCGACCTGCGGGCTCTTGAAGCGCTCGAAGTTGTTGACGGTCGGCGTGTTGATGGGAGCCGCGTAGGCGCTGTTGAGCGCGTTGTTGAAGTCCGTGTAGGGGCTGCCGGACCCACCGAAACCACCCATTGCCGCATCGAACGTGCCCGCCTGGATCTCCTTCTCGTACTGCGCGTACTGCGGCAGGTCGAGCTTGACGCTGATGCCGGCGGCATCGAGCTGGCTGCTGACCTCCTTTGCGGCGGCGATCCAGTCGGAGAAGTTGTTCGGCATGACCAGGGTCATGGTGGCCTGCTGGCCGGCCTTCATCAGCTTCCCGCCCTGCAAGGTGTAGCCGGCCTTGGCGAACGCCGCGTTCGCCGCGGTCTGGTCCTGCGAGACGAGGCCCTTGTTGGGCAGACTCGGGTCGAGCCACTTCTCCTCGTTGGGCAGGATCAGACCCGACAGGCTCGCCGCGCCGGTGTAGCCGTTGACCGCCTTCTGCGCGATCGTGTCGCGGTCCAGCGACAGGGAGAGGCCCTTGCGGAAGCTGACGTCGGTGTAGGGGGCCTTGGTCAGGTTGAGGAACAGGCCGATGGTGCCGCCCGGGGGGAACCAGTAGCTGCGTGTCGAGGGCGCCTTGTCGACATAGGTCTGCTGGACGTCGGGAAGGTAGTTGTAGGACCAGTCGAACTTCCCACTCGAGACGTCGAGCTGGTTCGTCGACTGGTTGCTCGACTGCGCCGGGAAGTTGATCGTGCTCGGCGCGATCTTGCTTGCCTGCCAGTAAGAGGCGTTCTTCGCCTCGGTGTACTGCGTGGGTGCGAACGACTTCAGGGTGAACGGCCCGGTGCCGACCGGCTTCGTGTTCGAGTAGGTGTCGGGCTTCGACACGGAGGCCCACAGGTGCTCCGGCACGATCGGGACCTGTGACACGGTCGCGGCGAACGGGACATCGGGCTGCTTGAACGTGGCGGTCACCTTGTTGCCCGACGATGTCACGGAGCTCAGTTGGGCCCAGACCCCTGTGGTGTCGAGGGCCGGGTCCTTCTTGAGCAGCTTGAACGTGAAGACGACGTCCTTGGCGCTGAACGGCTTGCCGTCACTCCACGTGACCCCCGAGCGGATCGTGTAGACGAGGGTGGTGGGCGTGGTGAACTGGTGCCCGGTCGCCAGGAACGGGGTGTAGGCGCCGTCGACCGAGCTGGGGATCTCGAGCGGCTCGTAGATCAGCCGGGTGCCCTCGAGCTGCGTGGTCGAGAACGGGTTGAAGTTCTCCACCAGCGTGGGGTTGCCGGCGTCGCCCTGGATGGTCAGGACGCTGCTGTCCGATGACGAGGTGCCGTTGTTGGCTCCTGCCCCGCTGCAGGCGGCGAGCGTGGTGGACGTCAGGAGGGCGACCGCCGTGGCAGCGAGTGCTGAGCGGGGGCGGGGTGCGCGTTTCATCGGGGACTCATTCCTTCGTTCGTGCCGGCCAGCGTGCCGGCGGACAGTCGGATTCGTGCCACCCCCGGCTGGGGCAGCGCGATGTCGAACTCGGCTGTCCCCCTGCGGGGCATGACGGCGGGCAGTTTCTCTTCAAACAGCTGGTCGCCGGCGTGCAGTCGCTGCCAGAGCTCGGCATCTGGCCAGTCGGCTCCGTCGGGGTAACCGGCCGAGATGTTGGAGTGCTGCACGTCCACCCGAGCCAGCCAGGCGTCGTACGACGACTCAGTGAGCCCCTCGATAGAGAGCGAGATGCGCCGGTTGAGGCGGGGGTCTCCATGCATGACCTCGGAGTTGACGGTCCCGTTCCAGAGCAGCACGTCGACGGTGCCGTCGTCGTGACGAGTGGCCCAGGATCGGACGAGCACGTCGGCTCCGTCGCCCTGGATGCTGCACCGCAGGATGTCGTCACCTTGGTGAGCCGCGAGGTGGGCCGCCCAGTAGCGGGGCTTGCGTAGGTTGCCCACCGTGAGCAGCCCGAAGCCGTTGTGGAAAAGGGCGGGTGGCCGACCGAGCTCCTCGAAGTGGTCGCTGATCACCCAATAGGCGAGGGCATCCATCCGGCCCTGGACGGCGGCATAGCCGCTGAGCACGAAGGGGGCACCGGCGACACCGTCGTGGATGCCACCGAAGTGCGTCGAACCGACGCCCCACTCCGTCCACCAGACAGGAACGTCCTGGTAGCCGTGTCGCTCGAGCGCGGGACGGGTGTCGAGCGGCAGGTTGCCGTACGTGTGAGACGTCGCGAAGTCGAACGGCACGGTCTCCTTCTCGGCATGGGCGGCAAGGACCTCGAGCCACTCGGCGGCCGCCGTTGACGGGCCGCCGACCAGCAGCCGCTGGTCCACACTCTTCACGGCGTGCGCCGCCTCGTCGTAGAGACGCAGATAGTCGTCCTGGGTTCCGGTCCAGAAGACCTCGAGGTTCGGCTCGTTCCACACCTCGAACGGCCAGGTGGCGACCTCGTCGACGCCGTAGCGGTCCACCAGGTGCTGCGCGAGCGCCGCGACGACGTCGTGCCACTCGCTCCACTCGCTCGGTGGCGAGATGATGCCGCGGTAGGTGAAGACAGTGTCCTCCGGCTGGCGGGCGATCGCTGCGGGCATGAATGACAGCTCGACGACCGGCTTGATGCCGATGTCGCGGAGCTGGTCATACATGCGGTCGACCTCGTCGAAATGGAAGGACAACGAGCCATCGTCCGCCCGGGTCACGACGTGGTTGTCGTCGTGCAGGATGGCGTGGGCCCGGACGTGCGTGACGCCCAAGTCGTCGCGGGCCAGCACCAGTGCTTCGGCGAACTCGTCTCCGATGTGGTTACCCGATCCGTCGTCGCCGAAACGCAGCTGAGTGAGCCGCTCGGAGCCGACCATCCGCCATACCCGATCGAGACGCCCGACCGGCGCGCCGGCGTCCACGGCGACTTTGAGGGGGCCGGGCTCCGTCGTCAGAGTGCCGGCCGAGACCTGGGCACTCCACTCCCAGGCGGGGTAGTCCGCACCGGCGACGGCGCCGATGCGGTAGGTGTAGGTCTCGTTGTCCTCGATGCCGGTGTCTGCAAAGGTCGATCCCGGGACGGCGGGCACGTCGCTTCCGCCGTGCTGGACAAGTCGGCTCTCTCCGTCCGGCCCGGTGCGCTCGATGAGGTAGCCGGCGGCGCCGTCGACCTCATCCCACGAGAGCCGCACGTGTCCGACGGCAGCGACGGCCATCACCCGCCGCGGCGCCGGCAGCGCGAACTCCTCGGACGATCTGGTGGTGTCGGTGAGGCGTCGGTAGATCCGGTTCTCCCAGTCCTCCCGGGCGCGCCGTTCCTCGACGTTGTCTGTCATCGGCTCTTCCTTCTCGTGGTGGGTGCGGTGCTCGTCGTGTTCGAGGGGGTGGTCGACGTGCTGGTACGCCGGGACGCCGGCCGGGAGCCACAGCCGCAGCTTCGGCGGATCCGCAGCTGGGTCGGCAGGACGACAGCCCGGCGCTTGGTCTCGGGCTCTTCGATCCGCTCCAACAACATCCGCACCGCCCGCTCCCCGACGTCACGCATGGGTTGGTGGACCGTCGTGAGGGCTGGCCGGATGTGTCGCCCCGAGGCGATGTCGTCGAAGCCGGTGACGGCCACGTTCCCGGGGACGTTCAGCTTCTGGCTGCGCAGCACACCGAGCGCCCCGAGGGCCATCTCGTCGTTGCCGCACACGATCGCCTGGGGTGGCGTACGACCGGCGAGCAGCTTCTCCACCGCTCGGGCGCCACCCTTCTCGGTGAACCCTCCGTCGGCGTCCGGAGAGCTCGGGACGGGGAGGCCGTGGGTGCGCAGCGCCTCCTTGTATCCCGCAAACCGCTCGAGGGAGTCCGGCGACCGAGCCGGCCCCCCGAGGAACACCAGGTCCGAGTAGCCGTGGTCGACCACGAGGTGGTCCACCAGAGCGCGCATCGCCCCGCGGTTGTCCACGCTGATGTCGTCGAACGGGTTGCTGCGCGACCGGGTCGCGACCGTCACGATCGGCAGGCTGCGCGCCAGCGCCGCGATGTCCTGCTTGCTGACGCTGCCCGCGAGGACGACGAGTCCGTCGACCTTGCCGACGATCGAGAATGCCAGCTCTCGGCCGGACCTGCCCCGGGTAGCGGCGATCAGGACGGCGTCGCCCGCCGCGGTGGCGGCCCGCTCGGCGCCCCGAATCACCTCGTCGAGGTAGAGCGGCGACTCCTCCTCAGCTTCACCGGACGAGTCGACGTCGTGGAACAGGACGCCGACGATTCCCGAACGCCGGGTGGCCAGGCCACGAGCACGACCGTCTGGCACCCAGCCGAGCTCGTTGGCGACGGCGAGGACACGGTCGCGCGTCGTCGGCGACATACCCGATCCGCCGTGCATGGCACGAGAGACGGTGGCCGTCGAGACTCCACTGCGTCTCGCCACCTCATAGATCGTGGATCGGGCGTTGGCCACTGTCATCCTGACGTAAGCGGTTACGTACTTAACCGCTTACGTAACCACTGTGGCCGCGGTCACGTCAAGGCCCAGAGGGGGGCCAATTCTCATTCGGCGGAGAAGGCTGAGTGTCTTGTGGCGTCTTGTCCACAATGTCGGCGTGAG
Source organism: uncultured Actinomycetota bacterium (assembly GCA_963820035.1). GTDB lineage: Bacteria > Actinomycetota > Actinomycetes > Propionibacteriales > Nocardioidaceae > JAWWPG01. Next base: position 727,518 of record CAWFYK010000004.1, read on the forward strand.
GCCATCGGAGACCGGTCTCCAGCTGCCACGAACGACCGTCGGGTGGTCCGAGCCGGTGGCGGCTTGGCCGCCCTCGTCAGGTGGGGTCGGACATCTCGGCGCGCACGCCGAGGAGCCGCACGGCGCGGCCCGCCTCCATACCTCCCGCGAGCGCGACGACCGCCTCCTCGATCTCGGCCGCGTCACCGGTGGGCTGCGGGAGGGTTCGGCTGCGGGATCGGGTCTCGAACGGCGCGTAGCGCACCTTGAGCGCGACCCGGACCGCCGGACGTTCCTCGACGGCCAGGTCAGCCGCCACCTGTCGCGCGAGCCGCCGCAGCTCCGCTTCGATCACCGCCCGGTCCGTCAGGTTCTGCTGGAAGGTGGTCTCCCGGCTGTGGCCTCGCGCGACGTAGGGCGAGCCGTCCACCGGTGAGGTGTCGACACCCCGCCCGAGCCGTCGGTACCACGGACCCATCGTCGGTCCCAGTCGGGCCGCCAGCTCGACCGCGTCGGCCTGTGCGAGGCCACCCACCGTGGTGATGCCGAGCTCGGCGAGGCGGGCAGCGGTCTTCTTTCCGATCCCCCACAACGCCGCCGGAGACTCCTCGCTCATGACGGCGAACCAGTTGTCCTCGGTCAGCCGGAACATGCCGCGCGGCTTTCCGAAGCCGGTGGCGATCTTGGCCCGTAGCTTGTTGTCGCCGATCCCGACCGAGCAGTGCAGCCGGGAGGCGTCGAGCACCGTCTGCTGGACCCGCTCGGCGAATACCTCCGGGTCCTCGGTCTCAACCCCGAGGAATGCCTCATCCCAGCCGAGCACCTCGACCACCACGTCGAGCGAACGCAGGCTGTCCATCACGATTGACGACACCTCGTCGTACGCCGGCTTGTCGACGGGCAGGAAGACGGCGTCGGGGCACTTGCGGGCAGCGATCCGCAGGGGCATCCCTGAGCCGACCCCGAACGCGCGAGCCGCATAGGACGCGGTCGAGACGACGCCGCGCTCGGTAGGGTCACCACGCCCGCCGACGACCACCGGCCGGCCGGTGAGCTCGGGTCGCCGCAACACCTCGACCGCCGCGATGAACTCGTCGAGATCGACGTGCAGCACCCAGGGCATGACCACGGCTCAAGTCTGCCCGGCCGGTGTTCACCGAGGAACGGACAGCGGGAGTCCTGCTGCGGTCGCGGCCGCGGCCAAACGCTCGTCATACGCCACGAACGAGGTGAGATCGGGTCGGCGCCGACGAATGCCTGGTCGACAACGTCAGCTACAGCCGCTGGTGGAGCCGCAGCCCTCGCAGACGTAGCAGCTTCCGGCCGGCCGCATCTTCGTCCCGCATGTCATGCAGAGTGGGGCGTCGACCTCCTTGCCCTGGATGGCCTCCAGCAACTCGGTCGAGGTCTTCGCCGTGCGGCCCTGCTCCTCGGCCGTCGTCCCCGCCTCATCGGTGATCGGGCGCGATGTGGACTCGGCGGCGACCGCCGGGCTCGGCTGGCCCGTGCCAGCCGACCCGGTGGTGGGCTGCGTCTTGAGCGACTCCGCCTCCGGGATCTGCTCGGTGTCGTTGACCGACGCCTCGTAGGACCCGGTGTCGAGCTGGCGCTGGCGCTCTTGGGCGGTGTAGATGCCGAGGGCCGCTCGCCGCTCGAACGGCAGGTAGTCGAGGGCCAGCCGGCGGAAGATGTAGTCCATGATCGACTGGCTCATCCGCACATCGGGGTCGTCTGTGAAACCGGCCGGCTCGAACTTCATGTTGGTGAACTTCGAGACATAGGTCTCCAGCGGGACGCCGTACTGCAGGGAGATCGAGATCGCCATCGAGAACGCGTCCATCACACCGGCGAGCGTCGAGCCCTGCTTGCCGAGCTTGAGGAAGACCTCACCGAGTCCGTCGTCGGGGTAGGACCCGGCCGTCATGTAGCCCTCGGCACCACCGACCGTGAACGACGTGGTCCGCGAGGGACGCGACTTCGGCAGCCGCTTGCGCACCGGCCGCTCGATCACCTTGACAACCTCGGCGTCGTCGCCGGTCGCGCTGCCCGACGTGGCCTTGCCGTCGCTCAGCGGCTGGCCGACCTTGCAGTTGTCACGGTAGACGGCAAGTGCCTTGAGGCCGAGCTTCCAGCCCTGGAGGTAGACGTCCTCGATCTCCTCGACGGTGGCTCGCTCCGGCAGGTTGACGGTCTTCGAGATCGCCCCGGACACGAACGGCTGAGCGGCGGCCATCATCCGGACGTGACCCATCGGCGCGATCGCCCGCTCGCCCATCGCCGTGTCGAACACCTCGTAGTGCTCGCGCTTCAGGCCCGGCGCGTCGATGACATGACCATGTTCGGCGATGTACTCCACGATCGCCTCGACCGTCTCCTCGGCGTAGCCAAGCTTGCGCAGCGCCCGCGGGATCGTCTGGTTGACGATCTGCATGGACCCGCCACCCACCAGCTTCTTGAACTTGACCAACGAGAAGTCCGGCTCGATGCCGGTCGTGTCGCAGTCGAGCATGAAGGAGATGGTGCCGGTGGGTGCGATCACAGACGCCTGTGCGTTGCGGTAGCCGTTGTCGGCCCCGAGCGTCACGACGGCATCCCAGGCCCTGGCAGCGGCCTGCTGCACCTGCCGGTCGTTGTCGTCGATTGCTCGGATGGCGTCGTTGGCCGCAGCATGCTTGCGCATCACCCGGCGGTGGGCCTCTGCGTTGCGCTCGTAGCCGGCGTAGGGGCCGACCACCGCAGCGAGCTCCGCCGAGCGCTTGTAGGACGTGCCCGTCATCAAGGAGGTGATGGCCGCGGTCAGCGCGCGGCCACCCTCCGTGTCGTAGCCGAGCCCCATCGCCATCAGCAGCGCACCCAGGTTGGCGTAGCCGATGCCGAGCTGGCGGTAGTCGCGGGTCGTCTTGGTGATCGCCTCGGTCGGGAAGTCGGCGAAGCAGATCGAGATGTCCATCGCGGTGATGATCATCTCGACGCATCGGCCGAACAGCTCCGAGTCGAACGAGTCGTCGTCGCGCAGGAACTTCAACAGGTTGAGGCTCGCCAGGTTGCATGACGAGTTGTCGAGCGACATGTATTCACTGCAGGGGTTACTCGCGGTGATCCGGCCGGTCTCGGGGTTGGTGTGCCAGTCGTTGATGGTGTCGTCGTATTGGATACCGGGGTCTGCGCATGCCCAGGCCGCCTGCGCGATCTTCTCGAACAGCTCCTTGGCGTCGATCTCCTCGATGACCTCACCGGTCATGCGGCCACGCAGGCCGAACTTGTCGCCGGCCTCGACGGCCCGCATGAACTCGTCCGTGACCCGCACCGAGTTGTTGGCGTTCTGGTATTGGACAGAGACGATGTCTCGGCCGCCGAGGTCCATGTCGAAGCCGGCGTCACGCAGCGCGCGGATCTTGTCTTCCTCGCGCGCCTTGGTCTCGACGAACTCCTCGATGTCGGGGTGGTCGACGTCGAGGACCACCATCTTGGCAGCACGCCGGGTGGCTCCCCCGGACTTGATGGTGCCTGCACTTGCGTCTGCGCCGCGCATGAAGGAGACCGGTCCGCTCGCCGTACCGCCGCTGGACAACAACTCCTTGCTCGACCGGATCCGGGAGAGGTTCAACCCGGCGCCAGATCCCCCCTTGAAGATGAACCCTTCCTCCTTGTACCAGTTGAGGATCGAGTCCATCGAGTCGTCGACGCTGAGGATGAAACAGTTGTGGACTCGCAGGCTGCCGGAGAGGTATTCGCCGCTCTCGGTCTGGATGTCGTAGACCTCCATCGGCCCGAGGTTCTCGACCCGGTCGATCTCGAGCCGCTTGACCGGCTGGGCGCCGAGGCCCGGCTTGTCGAACGAGCGCTCCAGCGTCTCAGCCTTGACGGGGTCGATGAAACCGATCTCGTCGGCGAAGATACGCCGGTCGCCGGCATTCTGGATGCGCAGCGTCCAGCATCCCTTGCGGTCCGCGCGGGCATCCTTCTTGAACCCGACACGAGCCAAGATTCCGAAGCGCTGCAGAAGGCTCTGCATGCCCCTGATGTGCTCCTCGCCGACCATGTCCACCTCGACCACAGTGGATCGTTCGCGCGCCGAGACGAAACCCTCGGCCTGGAAGACGCTACGCAAGTAGGCCGCGGCCATCGGGAGCGGCGCCGTGAAGAGCTGCGGCGGGACGACCATGTCCGAGCCCCGGGGCATCAGACCCCACTTCTCGACGAAGCCTGCCAAGCCAGCGCCATAGATGCGCGTACGACGGCAGTCGAGCGCCTCGCTCTGCGTGACGACCTTCCGCTCATCGCGGTGCATGCCCGGGAAGACGACGTCCAGAGCCTCGGTCACCCAGGCCAGCTCAGCATCGGTCACCGTCATGGCCTCGATCGTCAGCGAGCGGTTGGTGCCCGATGCGTACTTCCCGACGAAGCCATCGCTTTGGAGCCAGCCGGCGAGCGCCGCCTCCGAGATCAGGTCGCGATCGATCTCACCCTCACCGTGCGCCTCGCGCCGATGCCACTCCAACGTGTCTCCACGCGTGAGCGTGCCGGCCGGCACGAACGACCCTTCCCCAGGTCGCCCGCTGTTGCGCCACACAAGATGGTCCGCTGTCACGTCCAGAGCGTTTCCGGCCTTGAGGTGCAGGCGAAGCACGTCCTTCATGCCGTTGGCCTTCACGGCGAGGATCTTGGTCAAGCCGTGCGCGTCGTAGACCTTGGTCCCGACCGCGTCGCTCTCGACGAGTGCTCCGATCGGCATCAGCCCTTGCGGGGTGCTGACGAGCGCGTCGTAAGGCTGGCAGGCACTCACCTGCTGCGGACTCTTGGTGCCGACGTTGAACCAGACCGGCGAGTTGAAGCTGAACACCTGGTGGACCAGCATGTGAGTCAGCTCGTGCTCGAAGATCTCCGCGTCGGCAGGAGTCGCGAAGTAGCCGTGCTGCTCCCCGGCAGCCCGGTAGGTCTTCACCACCCGGTCGACGAGCTGACGAAGGCTCCATTCGCGCACGTCGGTGCCGACCGCTCCGCGGAAGTACTTCGTGGTCACGATCGTCGAGGCGTTGACCGACCAGAAGTCGGGGAACTCCACGCCGCGCTGCTCGAAGACGGTGGCGCCGGTCTTCCAGTTCTGCTGGACCACGTCACGCCGTTCCCACGTCACCTCGTCATAGGGATGGGTGCCTTCGGACGTGAAGATCCGCTCGATCGTCAGACCCTTGGCGCGCCTGGATCCCGCTTGGCGGCGACTGTCGGTCTCGGTCATGGTCTCTCCTGCCTCAACGTGCATGGTCGGGATGGTGGTTGTGGTGACCGTGGGTCACCGAGGTTTGCGGGGTGGTGCGTCGTATGCCGGCTCCTCGCCGGTGGGCGAACGTTCGGCCCTCAACAGGGCGATCTCGGTCTCGAAGTCGTCGGCCGACTCGAACGACCGATAGACGCTCGCGAAGCGCAGGTAGGCGACCTCGTCGAGCTCGCGAAGCGGACCGAGGATGGCCAGACCGACCTCGTTGGCCGGCACTTCCGCCCATCCGGAGACCCGGAGCGAGTCCTCCACCCGGGACCCGAGCAGGGCCAGCTGGTCCGCACTGACGGGTCGGCCCTTGCAGGCCTTGCGGACACCGGCCACCGCCTTCTCCCGGCTGAACGGCTCGGTGGCTCCCGAACGCTTGACCACGGTCAGCTGCATCTGCTCCACCGTCGTGAACCGCTTCTCACAGCTCGAGCACGAGCGGCGGCGGCGGATCGAGGCACCGTCCTCAGCGACCCGCGAGTCGAGCACCCGGGTCTCGGTATGACGGCAGTACGGACAATGCACGGTGCTGCCGCCCCCTTCCCGGGTGGACTGTTTCCTGCAGTTCTACTGCCACCCACCGACACTTGTGCCACCGTTTGGCAGCGCTTCCCGCGCTGCCAGCCTGGGGATGAACCGGTGGACCCGCTGGGGATAAGACACGGGCGCCTGTGGGTAGCCGACCACAATCTGTGGAGAACTACATCTCTGTAACTACTATATCTGGTGGTGACCCTACGCTCAACACCCCAGAGACCACAAGCGCATCACGCCACGAACCCCGGTTTTTCACATTCCGGCAGGTCAGCCCGCCCGGAACAGTCCGCGCAGCCCGGCGTGTCGGGTAGCGGCCCCGCTCGGCCACGGGGCTGGTCCCGTCGGGCCCGATCCCCACCGAGATCCGAGCGGCGGGTTATCCACAGACTGCCTGCTCATGAGTGGTCGATGAGCGCGGAGAACGGTACTTTGAGCGCTACTTCGGCACCACGAAGGAGGCTCGGATGCACCGCCTGGCCGTCGCCGCGGCTATCACGGCACTCTGCACCCCGGCGCTGCTCGCCTGCAGTGACGCCTCGCCTGACGCGGACCCTCCCATGTCGCCGCCGCCCTCGACGCGATCGAGCCCGCCGACCAGCACCCCGACTCAGACCCCCGGCTCGCCCACCGCGCCCGTCATCCCACCGCTCGCCCGCGAGAAGTCCAACGCCGGCGCCAAAGCCTTCGTCTCGGTGTTCGTTCATGCAATGAATGACGCGTGGGCTACACGGCACACCGGAGCCCTGAGAACTCTGTTCGCCGATGGTTGCGTTTCATGCCAAAGCATCGCCGACGGCATTGATGGAATTCGCAAAGATCATGGAAAGACAGATGGAGCCGTCTGGTCCATCCGGTCGGTCAGCGAAATCCCACTGCAACCCTTTACGAAACCCATCCTTCACACGGCCGTACGGACGTCGGCCGGAAGATGGAAGCCTCGAGCCTCCGCGGACTGGAGAACCATCCCTGGCGAAACCACTCAATGGGACTTCCACTTGGCCTGGACTGGAGACAGATGGCTCTTCACCGATGCGGTGTCGCAGTGAGGGGGGTTCTAACAGGCTTGATTGTCTGCCTGCTTGGGATCTGCGTGATGCCGGTTCTGGCCACGCCTGCCTGGTCCGCAGGAGGTGGCTGTGGTGTTGTGGTGAATCCTGGAGATCCGCGAAATTACTGGTCCCATTGCCACAGCGACGAGGGCCATCCTGGTGGAGGCGGACCGATGGGACCAGGCGGTGGTGGTGGCGCCGGACGCCACTACCAGTATCTCTGGCTTCCGACATGCCCGAACGCACTCCCTGGCACCCCAGGTGCTCAGGATGTGAACTGTGCCGGCGCACATTCTTGCGGCAACCCGAAGCTGATATCCCAGTCGTTATACGGTGAGATCGTTGATGACGAAGGACGCGTAATCCTTCCCTGGCATTACCTGACATCAAAATGTCGGGATCCAAGAGACCTCGGGCCGACACGAGAGAGGGTCTTATCCTGGGAAGACATCAGGTCGGCGATCAGGCGTATCGGTGTACCACCATCGGTTGTGGAGGGACCGGACTACACCCTGGTCAACCTTCGGACGACGTTCTACACTAGCGCGCCCACGATCGAGCGCTCGCTGAGCATTATCGGCTTCACTGTGGACGTTCGTATCACCCCGGATAACTACGCCTGGCATTGGGGAGACGGCGGCACCACGACGACGCACACACCCGGGCGGCCATATCCGGCACGCGACGTGACCCACACCTATCGCCATGCCACGAAGGCTGCGAGTCCACTGCCGCTGCGCGTCGACGTGGCCTACGGGGCGACCTTCCGCGTCGACGGCGGGGACTGGGTCACCGTCGGCGACCAACTGGTGATCGCCGGGACGACGTCGTACCTGCCGGTGAAGCAGGCAAGCGCGGTCCTGGTGCCGAGCAACTGACGCTCCGACCCATGCGGCCGGAACCCATGCGGCCGACGGGGCGTCCGAGAGGTCACGATCGACCACCTTCTCGGGGGGAAAGGTTCCGAATCGCCGCTCCCTCGCTTAGGGTGACTCCGACCACACTCACATCCACGGCGGTCGAGGTCGCTTCACGGGGGATTCATCAGGTCGTCAAGCGCCGCCGCAGCCGCTCGTCACGCCCTAAAGGGGACTTATGTCATCGAAACCCGCCCGTAACCGTCGTCGTGCCCAGGCAGTCGTCGGCGTCACCGCCGTCGTCGGACTGCTCGGTGCCGGACCGGCCATGTCCGCCGGTCTCCATGGCAGCGCCAGGCCCACCACGGCTCTCCAGGAGCTCTCAGCGCAGGCCACCACCGGCGTACCGAGCAACGTGAAGCTGCTCCAGGTGCGCACCTCGCTCCTCGGGGTGCACAAGTGGTACCGCCAGATGCAGAACGGCTACCCCGTCGTCGGCGGCCTCTTTGCCCGGCATATCGACACCACCGGCACCAGCAAGGGTCACGTGACGGTCTGGGACGGCCGCGTGAAGGTCGGGCCGCTCGTCACCACGAAGGTATCGGTCGCCTCGACAACGGCCGCACGGTCCGCTGCCGCCTACACGAAGGCCACGCCGCTCACCATCACGGCGCCCAGCCTCTGGGTGCTCCCCGGCGCCTTGCAGTCGCACCTGGTGTGGCAGGTGAGCACGGTCGGCAACGGCGCGGGTCACGTCAGCTACGTCGACGCCGCCACCGGCAAGGTGCTCAAGTCCTACGTCGAGTCGAAGAACGACACCCGCGCCGGCAAGTACGTCAACGGCAAGGCCCGGGTCTTCGACCCCAACCCGGTCGTCCAGCTGCAGAACGAGAAGCTCACCGACCAGAACGACTCCAACGCCGCCGTTCCGATGGCGGGCTACCACATGCGCACCCTGGGGCACCTCGACCGGTCCCACAAGCTCTCTGGTAAGTGGGCCAAGGTCATCAACACCGGCAACGTCGCCACGTCGTCCAACAACGTCTACAAGTACAAGCGTGCCAACGACAGGTTCGAGCAGGTGATGGACTACTACGCGCTCGACACCGAGGAGTCCTACTACCAGCAGCTCGGCTTCAAGGACGTCAACGCCGAGCCGCAGCGGATCCAGGCCGACGCGATGGCGGACGACAACTCCTGGTACCTCCCGTCGCAGGACCTCATCCAGACCGGCACCGGCGGCGTCGATGACGCCGAAGACCCCGAGGTCGTCTGGCACGAGGACGGTCACGCCACCCAGGACGACCAGGTGCCCGGCTTCGGCTCGTCCGAACAGGCCGGTGCCATCGGGGAAGGCTACGGCGACTACATCGCGGTCACGATGGGTCAGAAGTTCGGCAAGAACACCAAGCTGACGCCGACGACCTGCGTGATGGACTGGGACTCGACCTCCTACACGCCACCGCCCAAGCACTGCCTGCGGACCACCAACACCACCAAGATGTACCCCGGTGACCTCGACGGTGAAGTGCACGACGACGGCGAGATCTGGTCGCATGCCCTCTGGAACATGAACGTCGCCCTCGGTCGCGACAAGGCCACCACGGCCATCGTCGAAGGCACGTTCAACTTCGCGCCGAACACCACCATGCCGGCCGCCGCAAAGGACATCGTGACCGCCGCAAAGAAGTTGTACGGCGCACAAGCTGCGGCAAAAACGAAGCATGCGTTCGTGGATAGAGGCATCCTCTAAGAGCACCGTAGGGCTGCGCGACCCTGCAACGCGCGCCCTGTGGCGCAACTAGAGCGGGTCAGCATCGACGGGTGCTGGCCCGCTCGCACGTTCCCTCTCCCGCACCCCAACGGACGAGCTCAGCCGTCGCGCCGATCAGGCCTCGGCGAGCCGGCCGGCGCGCAGTCCGGACTCGCGTGCCGCGCGTACCAGCTGCTCGAAGAGCCGCGGGTCGTCGCCCGCCTCCGGGTGCCACTGCACGCCGATCCGGAACGACGCCCGCGGGTCCTCGAGCGCCTCCAGCACGCCGTCCTCGGCCCATGCACTCGCCGTGTAGTGACCGGCCTCGGAAACTCCCTGGTGGTGGTACGTCGCGACCGTCACCTCGTCGCCCAGGATGCCGCCCAGCCGGGTGCCCTCGGCGATCCGCACCACGTGGGATCCATACATCCCCACGCCGGGCGCGTGAACGGTGTCACCGAGCCGGTCCGGCAGGTGCTGCTCGAGCGCGCCGCCGGCCGCCACCGCCATCACCTGCATTCCTCGGCACACCCCGAGCAGCGGCACGTCATCGTCGGCGGTCACCTGTGCGAGCAGCAGCTCCGAGTCGTCGCGGTCATGCCGTGGGTTCTGCACCGACGGATGCGGCTCCTGTGCATACCGCGGCGGATGCACGTCCACGCCGCCGGCGATGATCAGCCCGTCCAGCCGCGACAGGACCTCCCTCGCGTCGTGCTCGTCCGCCCCCTCGGGTAGCGGCGGGACGAGCATCGCGATGCCGCCGGCCTGGTTGATCTGCCGGACATAGGCAAAGGGCACCAGCGCCGCCGGCACCTCGCGCCAGTGCGACCAGCTCGCCGGTTCGACGTACGACGTGATGCCGATGACCGGCCGTGCGGACAGCCGCGGCGAGCGGGTCACAGCGGCGTGACGTAGGCGCCGGAGATGCCGCCGTCCACGAGGAACTGAGCCGCCGTGATGAAGCTCGAGTCGTCACTCGCGAGGAACAACACAGCCGACGCGATCTCTTCCGGTTCGGCGAACCGGCCGATCGGGATGTGCACCAGCCGACGGGCGGCCCGGTCGGGATCCTTCGCGAAGAGCTCTTGCAGCAACGGGGTATTGACGGGTCCGGGGCACAACGCATTGACGCGGATGCCCTCGCGGGCGAACTGCACTCCCAGCTCCCGGCTCATCGCCAGTACCCCGCCCTTGCTGGCCGTGTAGGAGATCTGCGACGTCGCCGCCCCCATCACCGCCACAAACGAGGCGGTGTTGATGATCGACCCGCTCCGCTGCGCGCGCATGTAGGGCAGCACGGCCTTGCAGCACAGGTAGACGCTCGTCAGGTTGACCTCCTGAACGCGACGCCACGCGTCGATCCCGGTGTCAAGGATCGAATCGTCGTCGGGCGGGGAGATGCCGGCATTGTTGAAGGCGACATCGACACTCCCGAAGGTGTTGTTGGCCGCCTCGAAGAGACCCTCGACCTCCTCCGCGTTGGTCACGTCGCAACGCAGGTAGCGCCCGTCGACCTCAGCTGCGACATCGGGGCCTCGTCCGTCGTCGACGTCGCCGATCACGACGTTGGCGCCCTCGGCCGCGAAGCGGCGAGCAGTGGCGAGGCCGATGCCGCTGCACCCTCCCGTGATCACGGCCGTCCTACCCTCGAGCCGCCCGGCCCGTTCTGCTGGCATCCTCGTCGTCCTTTCCACGCTCGGCTCCGCCGTCGGCGCCATCGTGTCAAACCTCGGATATGAACACGTTCTTCACGTCGGTGAAGGCGTCAAGCGCGTCGGGCCCGAGCTCGCGGCCGATCCCCGACTGCTTGAACCCGCCGAACGGGGTCGAGTAGCGCACCGAAGAATGGGAGTTGACGCTCAGGTTGCCGGCGTCCACTCCTCGCGCGACCCGCAGGGCACGCCCGACGTCACGCGTCCAGATCGAGCCAGAGAGCCCGTAGTCACTGTCGTTCGCCTTGGCGATCGCATCGGCCTCGTCGTCGAACGGCATGACGGACACGACGGGCCCGAAGACCTCCTCCCGCCAGATCCTGTCCTGCCCGCTCCTCGGCAGCACGACCGTCGGCGGGTACCAGAACCCGGCACCCTCGGGCGCCGTGCCGCGGAATGCCACGTCGACGCCGTCACCCTCGACGAACGACCGGACGGCGTCACGCTGAGCGGGGCTGATCAGCGGCCCCATCTCCGCGTCCGGCTGGTCGGGTGCCGTCACCTTGACCCCTTTGACCGCGGGCTCGAGCAGCGCGAGGAACCTGTCGTAGACGCCGCGCTCGACAAGGATCCTGCTTCGTGCACAACAGTCCTGCCCGGCGTTGTCGAACACCCCGGATGGCGCCGTGGCCGCCGCCTGCTCGAGGTCGGAGTCCGCGAAGACGATGTTTGCGCTCTTGCCGCCGAGCTCGAGCGTCACGCGCTTCACCTGCTCGGCGCAGCCGGCCATGATGCCCTTGCCCACGGTGGTCGAGCCGGTGAAGCAGACCTTGCGAACCAGCGGGTTCGTGACGAACCGCTCCCCCACCAGCGATCCCTTGCCCGGGATCACCGTGAACACCCCTTCCGGCAGACCGGCCTCGAGTGCCAGTTCGCCGAGACGGATCGCCGTCAGGGGGGTCAGCTCAGCCGGCTTCAGGACGACGGTGTTGCCCGCCGCCAGCGCCGGCGCGAAGCCCCAGCCCGCGATGGGCATCGGGAAGTTCCACGGGACGATCACGCTGATGACGCCCAGCGGCTCCTTGAAGGTCACGTCGAGTCCGCCGGCGACCGGGATCTGCCGGCCGAAAAGGCGCTCTGGGGCCGCCGAGAAGTACATCAGCACGTCGCGGACGTTGCCGGCCTCCCACCGCGCGTTGCCGATCGTGTGTCCGGAGTTCCGGACCTCGAGGTCGGCCAGCTCGTCGACGGCGCCGTCGACCATCTCCGAGAAGCGCCGCAGCAGCAGACCACGGTCAGCAGGCGCCACCTTTCGCCATTCCTCGAAGGCATTCGCCGCCGACGTGATCGCGGCATCGGTCTCCTCGAGGGTGGCGAGCGCCACCTCACAGACGTCCTCCTCGGTCGCGGGGTTGACCACCAGATGGTTGGGGTGCTCACCCGTTTCGGTCGACACCGGCGTCACAGCCGCTCGAATCCGCGGACCCGTTCCCAGTCCGTGACCGCGGAGTTGAACGCCGCAAGCTCCACGTCGGCGGCGTTGAGGTAGTGGTCGACGACCTCGGCCCCGAACGCCGGCCGCGTGTGCTCGGAGAGGGCGAAGGCGTCACGCGCCTCGAGCAGCGTGCGGGGCACATGGTCCTTGTCGGACTCATAGGCGTTGCCCTGGAAGGCAGGCTCCAGCTCAAGCTCATTCTCGATGCCGTGCAGGCCGCCGGCGAGCATGGCCGCGAGGCCGAGATAGGGGTTGACGTCACCCCCCGGCAGCCGGTTCTCCACCCGCAGGCCGGCACCGTGACCCACCACCCGCAGCGCGCAGGTCCGGTTGTCGTAGCCCCAGGCGACCGCCGTCGGCGCAAACGAACCTGCCTGGTATCGCTTGTAGGAGTTGATGTTCGGCGCGTAGAACAAGGTGAAGTCGGCCAGCGTGGCCTGCACGCCCGCGACGAACTGCTCGAACAGCCGGGTCTGACCGTCTCCCTCGTCGAAGACGATCTCGCCGTCAGGCCCTCGCACGCTCATGTGGATGTGGCAGGAGTTGCCCTCGCGCTCGTCGTACTTGGCCATGAACGTGACCGACTTGCCGTGCAGGCTGGCGATCTCCTTCGCGCCGGTCTTGTAGACGGAGTGCTGGTCCGCGGTCCGGACCACCTCGTCGTACTTGAAGGCGATCTCGTGCTGCCCGAGGTTGCACTCGCCCTTGGCGGACTCCACCGTCAGCCCCGCTGCATACATGTGGTTGCGGATATCGCGCAGCAGCGGCTCGACGCGGCTGGTGCCGACGAGTGAGTAGTCGACGTTGTACTGGTTCCCCGGGATGAGGTCGCGGTAATGCTTGTCCCATGCGGCTTCGTAGGTGTCGTTGTAGACGTTGAACTCCAGCTCGGTGCCTGCATAGGCAACGAGGCCGAGGGCCTCGGCCCTGGCTGCCTGGGCCTTCAGCACCGACCTCGGCGACTGGGCGACCGGAGTGTGTGCGGTGTCGAGCCAGGCGAGGTCACACTGCACCATCACGGTCCCGGGCAGCCACGGGGTACGGCGCAGCGTCGCCATGTCGAGCACGAACTCCATGTCGCCATATCCAGCTGACCACGAGCTGATGGCGTAGCCGTCCACGGTGTTCATGTCCACGTCGACGGCGAGCAGATAGTTGCAGCCTTCCGTCCCGTGCTCGACCACCGTGTCGAGGAAGAACTGGGCATGGAGCCGCTTGCCCTGCAGCCGACCCTGCATGTCGGTGAAGGCGGCGACGACCGTGTCGATCTCGCCTGTTGCGACGCGATCCCGCAGCTCCGCGAGGGAGAGAAGTGCTGGCTGAGACATGCGGTCAGGTCCCTTCGAAGAAGTGGCGGCAAATCTCAATAAGTCTAGACCGGAGCGAGAACCCGCCACTAGCATTCGAGCAGGATCTGTCGGCCTGGACGGAGGTGGCGATCGTGGCCGACGGCCACGCACCGCCGGGGGACAATTCCGCGCGCTCGGGTGAGTTCGAGGGCCTCCTCGACCGCCTCGCATGTGTCGGGGGAAGACCCCGCATGACGACCCAGCTCGCCGGTGGCCTGACGAACACCAACCTCCGCGTCACCACGTCCGACCGAGATGTGGTGGTGCGGATCTCCAGCAAGGACAGTGACCTCCTCGCCGTCGACCGTGAGGCCGAGCACGCCAACTCACAGGCCGCAGCCGCCGCCGGGGTGGCGCCGGCCGTTGTCGAGTACGTGCCCGATGCGCACCTGCTCGTCGTCGAGTATGTCGACGGCCACACCCTCACCGACGCTGATCTGGACGACGAGGTCATGCTCGGACGCGTCGCCCAGGCGTGCCGCACCCTGCACGCGGGGCCACGTTTCGTCAACGACTTCGACATGTTCGAGATCCAGCGGAGCTACCTGCAGACGGTCCTCCATCATGGGTACCGGCTGCCGCCGCGCTACCTCGAGTTCATGCCGGCGGTCGATCGGCTGAAGGCGGCCTTGTCGTCGTACCCGCAAGAGGCCCTGCCGTGCAACAACGACCTGCTCGCGGCGAACATCATCGACGACGGCAACCGCATCTGGATCATCGACTACGAGTACGCCGGCAACAACGACCCGTTCTTCGAGATCGGCAACGTCTGGAGCGAGGCGAGCCTGCCGACCAGCCGGCTCGACGTGCTGGTGGCGGCGTACGTCGGTCACGAGTCACCCGGGCTGACCGCGCGAGCCCGGCTGCAGGGCCTGATGTCGAAATACGGCTGGATGTTGTGGGCGTCCATCCAGGACGCGACGAGCCGGCTCGACTTCGACTTCTGGGAGTGGGGGATGGAGAAGTACGACCGCGCCGTCGCCGAGTTCGACGGCCCCGACCTCGAGCAGCTGCTCGAATCGGCAGCGCAACACACCGGAGGGAACACATGTCCGACACCTCCCACATGAGCGAAGACGAGCGTCGACTCGCCGAGCTCGGGTACAAACAGGAGCTGCATCGCGGATGGTCAGGCTTCTCGAACTTCGCGATCTCGTTCTCGATCATCTCGATCCTGGCGGGCTGCTTCACGACGTTCGGCCAAGCCTGGAACAACGGTGGCCCGATCGCGATCTCGTGGGGCTGGCCGATCATCGCCGCGTTCATCCTGCTCATCGGGTTCACCATGTCCGAGCTGGTGTCGGCATACCCGACGTCGGGTGGCATCTACTGGTGGGCGTCGAAGATGGGTGGCGCGAGGGCGGGCTTCTTCACCGGCTGGCTCAACCTCATCGGGTTGCTGGCGGTCACGGCGTCGGTCGCCTACGGATGCGCCACCTTCATCGACCTCACCCTCAGCACCTTCAGCACCTCCTATGCCGACGGCTACTCCCTGACGAGGGTGTTCATCACGTTCCTGATCGTGCTGTTGATCGCCGGCGGGCTGAACATCTTCAGCGGACACCTGATGGCGGTCATCAACAACATCTCCGTGTGGTGGCACGTCGCCGGGGCGGCGACCGTCATCCTCATCCTGGCGTTCGTGCCGGACCACCACGAGAGCATGTCCTTCGTCTTCACCCAGCGGATCAACAACTCCGGCTACTCCAGCGGGCTCTACTGGTTCCTCGTGCTTCCGCTCGGGTTCCTGCTGACGCAATATACGATCACCGGGTTCGACGCCTCCGCCCATCTGTCCGAGGAGACAGACTCGGCGTCCCACGCTGCAGCACAGGGCATGTGGCGCTCGATCTTCTACTCCGCGATCGGCGGATGGCTGCTGCTGCTGTCCTTCCTGTTCGCTGTCCAGGACCCCGCCGGCGTGTCGGCGGCGGGCGGAGGCGTCGCTGCCATCTTCGACCAGGCACTGTCCAGCAGGTGGGCCGGCTTGGTCCTGCTGATCTCCGCATCCGGGCAGTTCTACTGCACGATCGCGTGCATGACGAGCACGTCGCGGATGACGTTCGCGTTCAGCCGCGACGGTGCCGTCCCCGGCTCCCGGCTGTGGTCGAAGCTGACCTCGACGCGGGTGCCCGCCAACGCGGTCCTGCTCTGCGTCGCGGTGAGCGTCCTGATCACCCTGCCAGCGCTGGTGCAGGTCGACATCAACGGTGCGCCGACTCCGGTGGCCTTCTATGCGGTGGTCTCGGTCGCGGTCATCGGCCTCTACCTCGCGTTCGCCATCCCCATCTACCTTCGCTGGCGGATGGGTGACCGCTTCACCCCGGGGTCGTGGACCAACGGCAACAAGTACAAGTGGATGAACCCGATCGCCGTCCTCGAGATCGCGATCATCTCGGTCTACTTCATCCTGCCGTTCACCCCGCTAGCGATACCCGGACATGAGGGCTTCGCCTGGAAGTACGTGAACTATGCGCCCATCCTCACGATCGGGGCACTCGTCCTGCTGGAGATCTGGTGGGAGTCGTCGGCCAAGCACTGGTTCAAGGGACCGAGGCACACGATCGACCCGACGGTCATCGAGGTCTTCGAGGACTGAGTGGCTGGTCACTCCACGACCGACGCCACCGCAGAGGTCGCCCGGCTGCCCGCCCCGCCCGAGCTCGTCACGGCGGGCGGGCTGCCGGCGTACCAGCAGATCGAACAGTGGCTGACCGACCTGATCTCGGCCGGCCGCCTGACACCGGGTGACCGGCTGCCGCGAGAGGCGGACCTGGCCGCTGTCATCGGTGTGAGCCGGATGACGCTGCGGCAGGCGCTGTCGGCCCTCGACAACCGCGGTGTCGTACGGCGGATCCCTGGTCGGAGCGGCGGCACGTTCATCGCGGAGCCCGCCATCGAGTGCGACATCACCGGGCTCGCAGGCTTCACCGAACAGCTTCGGCGGGGCCAGGTGCGGGCCAGTGCCCGGGTCCTGAGCGCCACGACCGTGCCGGCCACGGCGCGGGTGGCGAAAGCGCTCGAGCTCGCCCGCAACGCCGAGGTCCACGAGGTGGTGCGGGTCCGGCGAGCCCACGGGCAACCACTCGCCCTGGAGCGCTCCTTCCTGCCCGCCGAGCTCTTCCCCGGCCTCCTCGACCGTCGGCTCACCGGGTCGCTGTATGCCCGGATGGCGCGGGACTACGACCTGGCACCGCGGAGCGCGACCGAGTTCCTCGAGCCGTTCGTCGCGGGTGACGAGGTAGCCGCCCTGCTCTCCGTGCCGGCCGGATCCGCACTGCTGCGCATCGAACGGACCGCGGCCGCGGGCTCGGGGCGGCCGGTGGAATATGCCTCGGACCTGTTCCGCCCGGACCGGATCCGCGTCACCGTGCGGACCGTCGCCGGTGCGAGCGGAACACTGCGGGCCGCCTCACCCGACTCGTAGCAGACGATCCGTGGGCCGGATGCCGAGAAAAGGCATCGCCGCTGTTGCCCCGTGGCGCATACTGCCAGTTAATGGCACAATTGTGACTCATCACTGGGGGCGTCGTGCAGGTTCGGTATCGGCTGATAGCAGCGATGGGAGCGGTCGGAGTGGCCGCCATCCTCGTGCAGACAGCACAGGCAGCGCAGGCGTCGCAGCGTGCCACGGCGGTCCAGACGAGCGCGACGGTCCGGTGGACGGAGCTCACCACGGGGTTCGGCCACACGTGCGGCATCCGGCTGGACGGGACGGCCTGGTGCTGGGGCGACAACGCCCAAGGCCAGCTGGGCGACCGGACGACGGTCAACCGGACGGTCCCGACCCAGGTCGGCACGGCGGCCGACTGGTCGTCGATCAGCGCGGGAGCCCATCACACCTGTGGCACCCGCACGGACGGGACCATCTGGTGCTGGGGTCTCAACAGTGACGGTGAGCTCGGCGACGGGACGCGGCACACCCGCGGGACTCCTGCTCCGGTCGGCACCGTGACCAGCTGGGTCAGTGTCGCTGCGGGCGCCTACCACACGTGCGGCACCCGCGACGACGGCACGGTGTGGTGCTGGGGCGACCAGCACACGAACCACCGAAACGACGGGCTGAACCGACTGGTGCCGAACCAGGTGGGGGCAGCGACCACCTGGATCCGCGGCAGCGCCGGTTATACCCATACGTGTGCGACCCAGAGCAATGCCACCTTGTGGTGCTGGGGCGCCCACCGCCAGGGGCAGCTCGGCGACGTGCCACCGCCGAACCATCGCACCCCGGTCCAGGTCGGGACGTCGAGCGACTGGACCGACGTCACCACCGGCGACTACGACACCTGCGGCACCAGGAGCAACAAGTCGCTCTGGTGCTGGGGCGACAACGGTCACGGACAGCTCGGCAACGGCAAACGCCATGACAGCTCGATCCCGATCCGGGTCGGTCCGGCCGGCGTCTGGGTCCACGGGGAGGCGGGCGGCGGCCACACCTGCGGGTTCCGCACCGACGGAACGGCCTGGTGTTGGGGTTGGAACGGCTTCGGGCAGCTCGGTGACGGCAGCTACCGGGACCGCACCACACCGGTCCAGGTCGGCACGGCGACCGACTGGGTGGCCATCACCGGCGGCGAGGAGCACACCTGCGGCATCCGCGCTGACGGCAGCGCCTGGTGCTGGGGAAGCAACGCCTACGGGGAGCTCGGCAACGGCACCACCACCCGGTCCGCCGAACCCCTTGCGGTCCTGGGGTGAGTAGCGCAGGCGGCTGGCCGGCGCGCCGTCATCGAGCCCGCTCAGCCCAGAGCTGGGCCTGGGTGACCACCACGCCGGGGCTGGCAGTGCCGAACAGGTCGATGCTGACCGGCGTACCCGCGGCCGCGAGCTCGCGCGGTAGGTAGGCGTAGGCGATCGACCTTCCCACGGTGTAGCCGTAGCCTCCTGAGGTGACCCGACCGACGACCACACCGTCGACCGCCACCGGCTCCTTGCCGATGACCACCGACAGCGGGTCGTCCAACACGAGGCAGCACAGCGCGCGGGAGACACCCGTCGCCTGCACTGTGCGGAGCGCGTCGGCACCGACGAAGCCGCCGGGCTTGTCGAGCTTGACGCAGAAGCCGAGACCCGCCTCGTACGGGTTCGTCTCAGGCGTGAGGTCGGTGCCCCACACCCGGTAGCCGCGTTCGAGCCGCAGCGACTCGATCGCGCGATAGCCGCACGGCCTCAGCCCGAGCTCCGAGCCCGCGGTGGCGAGCAGCCTCCAGAGCGCCGCGCCGTAGTCAGTGTCGGCATAGAGCTCCCACCCATGCTCTCCGGTGAAGCTCACCCGGAGGGCCGACACCGGCACGTCGCCGACGGTGGTCTGCTGCGCCGTCATGAACGGGAACGCCTCGTCGGAGACGTCGACCGGCGACAAGGTGCCGAGGATCTGGCGCGCTGCCGGTCCCCACAACGCGAAGCACACCAGAGATCCGGTGACGTCGTCGACACGGACGTCGTAGCCGTCGAGTCGCGCCCGCTTGTCGAGCCAGGCCCGGTCGTGGCTTCCGTAGGCCGTGCCGGTCACCACGAGGAAGTCGTCGCTGCCCCGCCGGGTGACCGTGACGTCGGACTCGATTCCGCCGCGCTCGTTGAGCAGCTGGGTGTAGGTGATGTCACCGATCGCGCGGTCGACGGCGTTGTCACACACCCAGTCCAGGAATCGGCCGGCATCGGGTCCGCAGACCCGGAGCTTCGCGAACGACGTCTCGTCGAACAGGCCGGCGGCCGTTCGGGTGGCGTGATGCTCGGCGCCCGTCGCCGGAGACCAGTCGCGGCCGGCCCACCCGCGCGGCCGCAGCGACCCGTCGCCGAGGGCCGCGTTGGTGCGGTAGAAGTTGACCCGTTCCCAGCCGGACTTCTCACCGAAGCTCGCGTCGTGGTCACGGTGCCAGTCATAGACCGGAGACATGCGCAGCGGCCGGGCCGACTCCCGCTCCGTCGCGGGATAGCTGATCTCGTAGTAGCGCTGGTAGGTCTCGAGGGTGCGCTGCATCGTGTATGACGGCGACGCGAACGCGGGCCCGAACCTGCTGATGTCCATATGCCACAGGTCGAGGCCGGGTTCGCCGTCCAGGATCCAGTCGGCCAGCACGCGACCGATGCCGCCCGCCCCCGCGATGCCGTGGGCACAGAAGCCCGCCGCGACGAAGAAGCCGGCCACGCTCGTCTCGCCGAGGCAGAACTCGTTGTCGGGGGTGAACGCCTCGGGTCCGTTGATGAACGTCTTCAGACCGACGTCGGCCATCACCGGCAGCCGCTTTGCGGCGTTGACCGCGATGGTCTCGAACCGCTCCCAGGACGCCGGCAACAGCTTGGCGTTGAAGTCGGCCGGGATGTCGTCGTAGGACGTCAACGAGGCCCGCCAGGGCTCGGGATTCGGCTCATACCCGCCCATCACGAGGCCGGCTCCCTCGGCCCGCCAGTAGACCAGCAGGTCGGGATCGCGCAACGTCGGCAGCCGGTTCCCCGAAGCGACGAGGTCGGTGGCCGCACCCGGCAGCGCGTCGGTGATCAGGTACTGGTGGGACAGAGGAACGATCGGAACCCGGACGCCCACCATGCGGGCAATCTCGGCGGCGTAGATCCCCCCGGCGTCGACCACCACGTCACACTCGAGATCGCCGTGGTCCGTCCGCACCCGGCTGACCGCTCTGTCGACGGCACCCGCCGAGCCGCGCCGGGTGGTCGTCGTGTCGATGCCCAGCACCCGGGTGCCGCCGCGGATCACCACGCCGCGTTCGCGCGCGTGGCGCGCCAGTGTCTGACACAGCTGCGCGGGATCGACGTAGCCGTCGGACTCGAGGAACGCCGCGCCAACCACGTCGGTGGTGTCCATCAGTGGAAACAGGTCGACCGCCTCCCCGACCGAGATCTCGTGCAGCGGGAGGCCATAGGTGGAGGCCCAGGAGATCTGCCGACGAATCTCATCGAGACGCTCCGGGGACGAGGCGAGCTTGATCCCCCCGCTCTCGACCCAGCCCGGCGGGTGCTCCGTCGCCTCCAGCCGACGGTAGAGATCGACCGAGTACATGTTCATCCGGGTCAAGGCAGGATCCGCGCGCAGCTGTCCCACCAGCCCGGCGGAATGGAATGTCGACCCGCTCGTCAGCTCGGCGCGCTCCACCAGGACCACGTCGGTCTCGCCGCGCTCCGCGAGATGGTAGGCGATGCTGGCGCCCCCGACTCCCCCACCGATGACCACCACCCGGGCCCGGGACGGCAACGAGTGATCGCTGCCGTCTCGCGCCCCTTCGCGGATCGGGTCAGCGGCCTCCGGCTCCGGCGTCACCCGCCCAGCCTAGGGACTCGCCGACTTTGGGTCTAGACCTTTGGAGGGCCGCCACCCAGCGCCGAGCCAGCGCCCGGTCAACGGACCGGTACGAAGAGCGGCTGGCCGACGCGGATAGCGCCCGGGTCCGTCAGCGAGTTGAGGTTCTCGATCTCTGAGACGACCTGGCGCGGGTCGGAGCCGGGCGCGGCCCGCCGGGCGATGTCCCACACAGTCTCCCCGGGGGACACCACGACACTGGACGTCTTCGGGTGGTGCACCACATCGGTCGAGACCGCGGGCCCGCCTCGGGCCGCGAAGAGACAGAGGGCGGCCGCCACGACGAGCAGGACGACGACCGCTCGACCGCGTCGCGTCAACCGGACCGTCGGCCGCGCTGTCGGGGTGGTCGGCCGAACGCCCGGCCGGACGCGACGCGCCAGCTGCTCCCCGCGGATGGCGTGCGGTCGGATCTGGTTCGCACGGATCTGGTTCGCACGGATCTGGTGCGCACGAATCTGGTTTGCACTCACCTGGTTCGGCCTGACGGATAAGGCTGTGCTGCTCATCTGACACCTCCGGAGAAGGAAGCCGGCCCCTCGTGGGCCGTCTCGAGACTCGTCATGGGTTCGTCCCCTGGTCTATCGCCGCCCGCCGACACGAAGGCCGCCGGCGACGAGGACCGCGGTGACCGTCTCGGCCACCACTCGAATATACGTTCGATCGAACACATGTGCGAGAGACTAGCACCCCTCGGCGACAACGTCCGGACACGCCGATTCGAACAGGTGTTTGAAACGGTCGGTCCCGAGGTCTAACGTCAGGGGTGTCCGAAACACTGCACAGCGAAGGTGAGACCGATGGCCAAGGCCGACCACAGCACTGACGTCCACGAGCTTCCCGACGGGCCGCCCGACGCTTCCGGGCTCACCCCGCGCCAGCGACGGGTCCTCGCGGTGATCCGCGACTCTGTGCAAGCGCGCGGCTACCCGCCGAGCATGCGCGAGATCGGGCACTCGGTCGGGCTCACCAGCACCTCGTCCGTCGCCCACCAGCTGCGGGTCCTCGAGGGCAAGGGGTTCCTGCGTCGCGACCCCAACCGGCCACGCGCCGTCGAGGTGTTGCTGCCCGACTCCGAGCTCCAGTCAGGCCCCGACGTCACCGGCATCGGAGACGCCTACCCGGACGCGGTCATGGTGCCGGTGGTCGGCCGAATCGCGGCCGGCGGGCCGATCCTCGCCGAGGAGCGAATCGAGGAGATGTTCCCGCTGCCCAAGCAGCTCGTCGGCGACGGCACCCTGTTCCTGCTCGAGGTGACCGGGGAGTCCATGATCGACGCGGCGATCTGCGACGGTGACTACGTCGTCATCCGGCAGCAGGCGAACGCCGAGAACGGTGAGATCGTGGCCGCCATGATCGACGGCGAGGCCACCGTCAAGACCTTCCAGAAGAAGGACGGGAAGGTCCTGCTTCTCCCCCAGAACCCGGCCTTCGAGCCGATCGACGGCACCGACGCCGTGGTGCTCGGCAAGGTCGTCACGGTGCTGCGCCGCGTCTGAGCCTTGCCGTCTGCGGCCGCGGAGGGAGACCGGGAGGCAAGGCCGAGCCGAAGGCTAGGCCTGATCCGCTGCCAACCGTTCGAGCGCGCCTCGAGCGACGTCGCCGTCGTACGTCACCCACATCGGGGGGAGGGAGGCCCGCAGGAACGTGCCGTAGCGGGCGGTGGCCAACCGGGGGTCCAGCACGGCCACCACGCCCTTGTCGCGTTTGGTCCGGATCAGCCGACCGGACCCCTGGGCGAGCAGCAGCGCCGCGTGCGTGGCGGAGACTGCCATGAAGCCGTTGGCGCCCGCCCGGTCGGCTGCGGTCGCGCGAGCGGACATCAGCGGGTCGTCGGGTCGCGGGAACGGGATCCGATCGATGATCACCAGCTGACAGGTCCTGCCCGGCACGTCGAGACCCTGCCAGAGCGACAGCGTCCCGAACAGGCTGACCGCGGGGTTGGCGACGAACTCCGCTTGCAGGTGCGGCAGCTGCCCATCGCCTTGGCACAGGACGGGCAGGTGTGGCGCCGCCTCGCGGAGTGCCTCCGCCGCGGTCTCGGCGGCCCGGCGGGATGAGAAAAGCCCGAGTGTCCGGCCCCCGGCCGCCTCGACGAGTCGTTGGATCTCGCCGAGCTGCGCCGGACCGATGCCGTCGCGACCTGGCGGGGGCAGCGATCGCGCGACATAGAGGATGCCCTGCCGCGGGTAGTCGAAGGGCGAGCCGACGTCGATCCCCCGCCACGGCAGGACGACCGGGACGTCGTCGTCATCCTCGTGGTGACCGTCGTCGTCTTCAGCTGTCGCACCCTCCGGGTCCGGTGATCTCGGCTCCGGGACTGCCTCGACCCGCTCGGACGGCTTCAGCCCGATCGACGTGGCGAGCGACGCGAAGTCGCCGCCCAGCTTGAGCGTTGCGGACGTGCACACCACCGTCTTGTTCGTCAGCAGCTTGTCGCGCAGCTGCCCCCAGACCTGCAGGGGCGCCACACAGAGCTGGTTGCCGCCGCGGGCCGGATCGCGGTCGGCGAGCCAGACGACGTCGTCGACCTTGTTGGCCACCATCCGCTCGGCGATCTTGCGGACGTCGTCGACCATGCCACGCGCTTGTTGCCGCGCGGCGTCTCCCTCGGAACCGCTCGCCTCCTTGGGAAAGCCGCTCATGGTGGCGCGAGCAGCATCGCGCACCAGCGAGAGACTTTCGGCGACGGCCTCGGGGAGCCGGTCGAGACGGCCGGGCATCACGTCGTCGAGGGCGGCTCGCAAGGCGTCCCCGGCGTCAGCTAGGTCGTCGGGCGCGGAACCGTCGACGAAGTTGCGGGCTCGGCGGGCTGCCCGGTCGACGAGCGGGAGCGACAGCTCGTCGGTCTCCGCCTGGGTGACGCGGGCGACCAGCTCGTGAGCTTCGTCCACGACGACCGTGTCGTAGTCCGGGATCATCGGCACGCCCTCGATGGCGTCGATCGCCAGCAGCGAGTGGTTGGTCACCACGAGGGACGACCGCATGGCATGTTCACGTGCGCGCTCGGCGAAACACTCGACGGCATAGGGACACTTGGCCGCCCCGAGACACTCTCGATGGTTCACCGAGACCTGCCGCCACACCCGGTCCGCATGGGGCGGTGCGCTGTCGCGGTCACCTGTGCCGCCGGCCGCTGACTCCTTCTCCGCCCAGGTCCGCAGCCTCAGCACCTCGGCACCGACCGTCCCCTCCGGCAGGTCGACGAGAGCTCCCTGATCGTCCGGGACGCCGTCCCGGATCCGGTGCAAGCAGGCATAGTTGCTGCGCCCCTTCAGCACGGCGTACGACGGCTGTGCACCCATGACTTCGGCCGCCGCCTCCAGCAGAGCGGGTAGGTCGCGCTCCACCAGTTGGTGCTGCAAGGCGAGGGTCGCCGTCGCCACGACGACGCGACCCTCGTGGAGCAGCGACGGCACCAGATAGCCGAGGGACTTCCCGGTCCCGGTGCCGGCCTGGACCAGCAGATGCTGTCCCGACTCCATCGCCGCCCGCACCGCGAGCGCCATCTCGACCTGACCCGGTCGGTCCTCGCCGCCGACGCTCTCGACCGCGGCGTGCAGCACCTCCTCGACGGTGGGCTTCGCGGTGGTGGACGTCACCGACCGAGGCTACCCCGATCCCACCCGGTCACCCGGTCAGCGCTCCACAGGCACTCGCCGTCTCCACAGCCGGACGAGACACGCGCCCATTGCCGTAGTTTTCTAGAACAGCTGGTATCTCAGCGTCAGCGCGAGAGGCAGCACGATCGCCGCCAGCAACAGCCAGGCGACCAGCCGGTGCGACGGCTTGCTTGCTTTGAGCGAGCCGGCGAACGCCAGCCAGGCTCCCTCGGGGACGTTGCGGTCGAGGCCCATCGCCTGGGCGTCGCGCGGGATCCCCTGCATGCTGTGCAGGTGCCTGGCCGGCAGCAGGTCGTCCTCGTCGTCGTCCATGCGGTCATCGTACGACCTCATCCCACGCGGGCGCGTCCACTCGACCGCTGCCTCGCCACGATGCCGACGACGGTGCCGGACAACCTGGTGACCTCAGTCGGCGCTGGGGACCGTCGCGTAGTCCCGCAGGTCTCCCGCAAGGGTCGGGTTGACCAGTGCCCGGACCCGGGAGCCGACGTCGACGTGCTCCAGAGAGAGCACCTCGCCCTGCTCGTGGATCTTGCTGACCAGGTCACCCCGGGAGTAGGGCAGCAGCACCTCGACCTCGACGCTGGGCCGGGGCAGGTCGCGCTCGAGGGCAGCCAGCAGGTCGTCGAGACCGGCGCCGGTGCGGGCAGAGACGACGACGGAGTGCGGCTCGTGGGCGGTCAGCCTGGCGAGCACCAGCGGGTCGGCCGCGTCGGCCTTGTTGACGACGATGAGCTCCGGGACCGAGTCCGCGCCGATCTCGGCGAGCACCTGACGAACCGCGGCGATCTGGCCCTCGGGGTCGCTGTTGGAGCCGTCGACCACGTGGAGCACCAGATCGGACTCGGCCACCTCCTCGAGCGTCGAGCGGAACGACTCCACGAGCTGATGCGGCAGGTGCCGAACGAACCCGACCGTGTCGGACAGCGTGTAGACCCGGCCGTCGCTGGTGGTGGCCCGCCGCGTCGTCGGGTCCAAGGTGGCGAACAAGGCATCTTCGACGAGGACCGCCGCACCGGTGATCCGGTTGAGCAGGGATGACTTGCCGGCGTTCGTGTAGCCCGCGATCGCGACCGACGGCACCTCGCGGCGTACCCGCTCGGCCTTCTTGGTGACGCGCGAGGTCTTCAGGTGGGCGAGCTCTCGGCGCAGCTTCGCAATCCGGGCGGTGATCCGGCGCCGGTCGGTCTCGAGCTTCGTCTCACCGGGACCACGACCGCCGATGCCGCCGCCTTGGGAGCCGACCCGCCCACCAGCCTGGCGGGAGAGGTTGCCACCCCAGCCACGCAGCCGCTGCTTGCCGTAGTCGAGCTGCGCGAGCTCCACCTGCGCCTTGCCCTCCTTGGAGCGGGCATGCTGCGCGAAGATGTCCAGGATCAGGGCCGTCCGATCGACGACCTTGACCTTGACCCGGTCCTCCAGGTTGCGCAGCTGGGACGGGCTCAGCTCGCCGTCGCAGATGACCGTGTCAGCGCCGGTGTTGGCCACCACGAGAGCGAGGTGGTCGACCTTGCCTGGGCCGATGTAGGTCGCCGGGTCCGGCCTGCTCCGTCGCTGAGACAGGGCGTCGAGCACGACGGATCCAGCGGTCTCGGCGAGCAGCTTCAGCTCGACGAGGGAGTTGTCGGCGTCCTCGACCGATCCACCGGTCCAGACGCTGACGAGGACGACGCGCTCCAGCCGCAGCCGGCGGTACTCGACCTCTGAGACGTCGTCGAGCTCGGTCGACAGGCCGGCCACCCGCCGCAGGGCGTTGCGCTCCTCGAGCTCGTAGTCACCTTGACCGAACGGGGTCTGGCCGAAGGCGTCCTCGCCGTCACTACCCCACTCGTCCCAGGTCTCGGCCGGCCCGCCCTGCAGGTCGATGTCGCTGTCGGAGGAGGGGTCGGCCTTCGCGGTCGGCTCGAAGCCGGGCTGGTCGGCGTACGGGAGGTTCGCTGTCATATTCCCCCCACTCTACGTCGGACGGCCGAGCAGGCTCGACCGTTTTTCGGGCTGCCGAGCAGGGTGCGCGTCAGCCGGTGCGCTGGGGCCAGCGGTCCGAGACCGCGAAGATCCCGGCGAGCAGCACCTCGAGACCGAACTCGAACCGCTCCTCGCCACTGCCGGTGGCTCGACCGCCGACGCGAGCAGATGGGGGAACGTGTCGGCCGGGACCGACGTGAAGTAGATCCTGAGCTCGTCGATCATCTGCTGCTCGGCCTTCCAGCAGGGGAGTCTCAACCGTTCCAGGTGCCTTCGGCGACCAGCACGGCCGGCCCCGCCAGCCGAACGTGGCCGGTCTCCTCCCAGGTGACGGTGAGGGTGCCGCCCGGCACCTCGACACGGTACGGCGTACCGGTTCGTCCGCCACGCTGGTGCTCGATCGCCACCACCGCAGCGCACGCGCCGGTGCCACAGGACTGCGTCTCCCCGACCCCGCGCTCATAGACCCGCATCGCGAGCGCCGAGCCGCCAAGGCTCACGATGAGCTCGACGTTGACACCGGCCGGGAAGTCCGCCGCTTCGAAGCGCGGGGCCCCAAGCCGGTCGGAGAAGACGTCAAGTGCGTCGACGAGGGCCACCGCGTGGGGGTTACCGGTGTCGACCGCCGTCGCGTCCAGCAGCCGACCGTCTACCTCGACCTTGACCTGAGGTCCGACTTTGGGCCTCCCCATGTCGATGGAGATGTCGCCGTCAGCCTGGAACACGACGTCCTTGATTCCGTCTCGGGTGTCCACGGCGAGTGGTCTCGCCGGATCGACCAGACCGGCCCGTTCGAGATAACGGGCGAAGACCCGCAACCCGTTGCCGCACATGTCCGAGACGCTTCCGTCGGCGTTGCGGTGGTCCATGAAGAAGTCGGCACCCCCGTCGATGTCACCGCTCAGCACCCGGAGCACGCCGTCCGCACCGATGCCGCCGCGGCGGTCACAGAGTCGCCGGACCAGGTCGGGGTCAAGGTCGCCATGCACAGAGCCGTCGAGGTCAGGGAGCACCACGAAGTCGTTCCGGGTGCCATGCCCCTTGAGGAACGGAAAGGTCACGCCTTGAATCGTACGGCGTCGAGCGCCCGCTCCAGCAGGTCTGGCGCGTCGAACGGCAGCCAGTGGATCCGCGGGTCACGCCGGAACCAGGAGTCCTGCCGGCGCGCGAACCGGCGCGTGCGCGTGACGGTCTGCTGCACGGCTTCGTCCTCGGTCAGCTCGCCCGCCAGGTGAGCCAGCACCTGCCGGTAACCGAGCGCACGGCTCGCCGTCCGCCCCTCGGCCAATCCGGCATCCTGCAGCCTCCGGACCTCCTCGACGAACCCGGCAGCCCACATCCGCCTGACCCGCTCCTCGATCCGGGCGTCCAACAGGTCGCGGGGCACGTCGAGACCGAGCTGCGTGACCCGGTCGAAGGCATAGACATATGGCGGCAGTGCGGCCCGGAAGGGCCGGCCGGTGAGCTCGTTGACCTCGAGGGCGCGCACGATGCGTCGACCATTCGTGGGCAGGATCGCATCGGCCGCCGCGGGGTCGACGGCGGCGAGCCTGGCATGCATGGTCGTGGCACCCACCGACGCCAGCTCGCGCTCGAGGCGATCCCGGACCACGGCGTCCGTCCCGGGGATGTCGAGCTCATCGAGCACGGCGCGGAGATAGAGCGCCGAACCACCCACCACGATGGCGGCGACCCCGCGCGACCGGCAGTCGCCGATGGCCTGCCGCGCCCAGTCCTGGAAGTCGGCGACGCTCGACGGTTCCCCGACGTCGAGCACGTCCAGCAGATGATGGGGGACGCCGCCGCGCTGGTCCTCACCGAGCTTGGCGGTGCCGATGTCCATGCCCCGGTAGACCTGCATGGAGTCGCAGCTCACGACCTCGCCGCCGAGTGCCTGGCCGAGCCGCACCGCCAGGTCACTCTTGCCGGCCGCGGTCGGCCCCACCACGGCGACGACGGGAGCCTCGTCGCCGGGCACGGTCATCCCCCGCCGGGGGTGTGCCGCGAGTCGAGCCATCGGTCGATGAGACTCGTGAAGTCCTTGCCAGTCTGGGCGTTCACCCAGCTGATGAACTCGTGGCGGTTGACGTCGCCGTACTCGTGGTCCTTGACCCAGGCGGCGGACAGGTTCGTGAACTCGGCGTTGCCGACCTGTCGGCGGATCCGGTCGAGCATCATCGCGGGACCAAGATAGACGTTGAGGTCACCGAAGGACCTGCGGTCGTAGTGACCTGGCGGACCGGACCGCTCGCGAGACTGCTCGTCGTACGGTCGCCACTTGGACATCCCGCCGAGGTACTCGTAGCCGCCGCGGTACTTCTCATACGCCTGCTGCATCCACATCGCCCAACCCTCGTTGAGCCACAGACCCACCCAGTTCGTCGGTGACACCGCGTCGCCGTACCACTGATGGGCCATCTCGTGCTCGACAACGGCGTCGGGCCGGTCCAGTGCCGTGCGGCTCATCGTCACCAGGGTCTGAGTCTCCATGGCGCTCGTGCCGCCGACGACGACGGTGCCGAACGTGCTGAACGGGTAGCGCCCGGCGTGCTTCGTCAGCCAGCCGAAAGCGTCCTGCGTCTGGCTCTGCAGCTTGCTCAGCTCACCTTCGTCGCGGGGCAACAGCCAGTAGGTGGCGGGCGTCCCGTCGGGCATCGTGTCGTGGTGAGCGGTGTAGGGGCCGATCGCGATCGTGGTCAGGTACGACGCGACCGGGCGCGCCAGGTGCCATACGAACGTGGATGCGCCGTTGGCCGCCGGCCGCTGCGTCTCCAGCATGCCGTTGAAGATGCCGGTGTCGCCGTCGGGGACGGTGATCCGCGCGTCGTACATCGCCTTGTCCGATGGGTGGTCGTTGACCGGATACCAGGTGAACGCGCCGTAGGGCTCCTGGAAGGTGTAGACGTTGCCGTCCTGGTCACGTGTCCAGCCGAGCCCGTCGAGCTCGTCGCCGCGGTGGCTCGGGGCTTTGACCGTGTGCGGCTTGCCGGCATAGTCGATGGTGAGGGTGTGCCGGCTGTGCTTGGTCAGCTGGCCGACATCGAGGACCAGACCGCTGCCCGGATGCGTGTAGGAGATCGCCGCGCCGTCCAGTTCGACGGAGGAGACCCGGAGGCTGGGGATCAGGTCGAGGCGGACCGTATCGGTGTCCAGGGTCGGCCGGAAGAGGATGGCAGCCCGGCCGGTCAGCACGGTGCCGTCCCAGGCCAGGTCCAGACCGTAGTGCAGGGTGTCGATCTCCGGGTTGCTCTTGCCCGGGTAGTAGGGGTCCTCCACGGGGTGGGAGCGCCCGTGAGCCCCGGAGCCGCTGCCCGCTGCGGGGTTCGAGATCGCGGTCGCGGGCAACGGGCGGGGAGATGTCGTGGCCGCCGCGTCGCCGACGTAGGCGCTCGCCCCGACAGCCAGCACGGCTGCCGTCGCGAGTGCGGCGTAGTTCCTGGTGGACATGACGGCCTCCGTCGGGACGCGACAGGCGCCCTGCCGCGAGGGAAGCCTAGGGCACCCAGCCCCCCGGCGTGACCGCCTGCCGCTCACGCATGCCGGGCGGGCATGTCCTGCGCTGGGTAGGCTGGCGAGACCAGAAACCCACGGACAGAGCCTTCGGGAGATAGCGATGGGATTCCTCGACAAGTTCAAGGACATAGCGATGGAGGCCAAGGACAAGGCCGTCGTGGTCGTCGACGACCACAGCCCGCAGATCAAGGAAGGCATCGGCAAGGCCGGCACCTACGTCGACAAGAAGACGAAGGGCAAGTACTCCGACAAGATCGCCACCGGGACGAAGAAGGCGTCCGAGGTGGTCGACAAGGTCGAGAAGCCCACGACGCCGAAGCCGCAGCAGCCCAGGCCCGGCGACACCGGGCACGCTCCTCCGCCGCCGTCGACACAACCGCCGACGGGCCCGGCCAACCCCGTGTGACCTCGGTCGGCTGACGGTCAGACCGCTGTCAGCCTGACGACGAAGTAGCCAACTCCCAGGGGTGCTTCGTCATAGTCGACCCGAGAGCTCCAGGCTTCGCCGGATGCCTCGAGTGCTCCGGCCAGCACGTGCCACGCCGGCCTGCCGGCAACCCACAAGTCGTCGGCCAGCTCCGGGTCGATCGCTCGCAGGGACGCGGGATCAGGCTCGCTGAGGGCCCGGACGACGTGGCTGTCGAAGGAGGCGGCCCGGACGTCGAGATAGCCCGGCGCCGTCGTCGTTCGCTTGGCGCTGCCGTCGCCCATCACGAGCATCGCGACCCGATCGGCTGCCGCGGCGAGCGTGGCTCCCAGCGCGGCGCACTCGTCGGGGGTCGCGCGCGAGGACACGGCCTGGAAGCGGCCGGGTGCCGGCAGTCCGGCATCCTCGAGCAGGAAGCAGCCGACCGTCAGCGCCGGCGGCAGCACGAGCTGGTCGCCGCCGAACGTGACGTCGACTCCGAACGCACGCAACGAGCCGCCCGCTTCGGCGCCCCAGCTCGTCGTACGCGGTCCCGCTCCGACACAGACGAGCAGGTCGTGATCCGCGGCTGACAACGCAGCCACGGCGTCGCAGCAGGCAGTTCGGAGCTCGGCCAGCTCCGCGGCGGCACCCTGGGACACAGCAGGCACGATCGCCGGCGGGTGGGGGCAGACGACGGCACCGACGAGCACCCTTCGAGGCTAGAGTCTGGCAGGTGACGGATCGCTTTCGGGTCGTGCCGGCCGCCTATGTGCTCCTGCGCCGGGGACACGAGGTGCTGCTTCAGCTGCGGCAGAACACCGGCTACCGCGACGGGTTCTGGGCGATGGCTGCGGCTGGACATGTCGAGGAGGGCGAGTCGGTCTTCGAGGCCGCTCGGCGAGAGGCCGCAGAGGAGATCGGCGTGACCATCGAGCTCGCCGATCTGGTCCCTGTGTGCGGGATGCACCGCACGCATGGCAACCACCAGTCGATCGACGAGCGGGCCGACTTCTTCTTCGAGTGCCGCCAGTGGACCGGCGTACCCACGATCCGGGAGCCCGTCAAGAACGCCGGCTTGGGGTGGTTCTTCCTCGATGCACTGCCGGAGCCGGTGGTGCCGCACGAGCTGTTCGTGCTCGAGGGCGTGCGGGCTGGCACCCTGGCGCCGGTCGTCACGTTCGGCTTCTGACTCCTCGTGGCGGGTCGGGTCGATTCTCCTGGCGCCTCACGATGACGTTCGCGAACATAGCCACGTACACCGATGCCAAAGGTGAGGCGCTGCGCCAACTGGGGTGTCGCGAGAGCCGCCGCGTCACTGCGCTTTTCACGTCCAGACCACCGTGAGCCGCCTGACTGGAGCAACCATTCCTCCCCCGGCCATGCCGATTCGTCGTGCCGAAACTGTCGGATGGTGGTGCCGAAAGTCTCGGATCGTCGTGCCGAAACTCTCGGATGGTGGTGCCGAAAGTCTCGGATCGTCGAGGGTCAGGAGTCGAAGCCGAGGCCGAGGCGGTCGAGAGTGCGTAGCCACAGGTTACGGCGTCCCTGGTTGCGGTCGGCGGCCTTGATCGACGCTCGGGTGGCCTGGACGCCCAACCAGGCAAAGGGTTCCGGCGGGAACGGCGGCGGCTTGCTGCGCACCATCGTGGTGGCGGTGCGCTCGGTCTCGACTCCGGAGAGCAGGTCGAGCATCACCTGACCGCCGAACCTCGTGGCGCCGACGCCGAGCCCGGTATAGCCGGCCGCATAGGCGACCTGGCCGCCGTAAGCCGTGCCGAAGAACGCGCAGAACCGCCCGCACAGGTCGATGGCACCGCCCCAGGCGTGGCTGAGCCGGACCCCCTCGAGCTGGGGGAACGTCGCATCGAGATGGTCGGCGAGCAGCTCGAACGTCGCGCGCCGAGTGTCGTAGCGCGGCTTCACCCGACCGCCGAAGTGGTAGACCGCGTCGTAACCGCCGAACAGGATCCGGTTGTCGGGGGTCAGCCGGTAGTAGTGGAACTGGTTGGCGACGTCGCCGATCCCCTGCCGGTTGGCCCACCCGATCGCGCCGAGCTGCGCACCGGTGAGTGGCTCGGTCACGATCGCGTAGTCGTAGACGGGTACGACGAGGGGCCGGGTTCGTCTCACCAACGACGGGAAGACATTGGTGCCGAGCGCGACCTGCTGGGCCGTGACCACCTGCTCCCCCGCGCCGACGAGGATCCGCCGGCGCGACGACGGCCCGGCCGCCTCGATCCCGGTCGCCCGAGTGCCCTCGTGGATCCGCACCCCCAGGGACTCGGCCGCCCGCGCCAACCCCCAGGCCAGCTTCGCCGGGTGCACCATCACCGCTCCGTCGCGGTCCCAGAGGCCGGCGAGATAGGTCGGCGAGTCCACCTCGGCGCGTACCTCAGTGGCATCGAGGAACTGGCCGCCGTCCTGCGCCGCCGCCTCGCGCAGCCACGCGACCTGGTGCTCCTCGGTCGCGACGTCGAGCTCGCCGGCCGCCTCGAGGTGGCAGTCGATCGCGAAGTGCTCGACGTCGGCACGGAGCCCGCGTAGGTTGTCGGCGCCGAGCCGGTCGAGTGTCTCGAGCTCGTCGGGAAAACGCTCCCGGCCGTTGGCGGCGCCGTGCGTGAGGCTCGCGGCGCAGAAGCCGCCGTTGCGCCCGCTCGCCGCCCAGCCGATCCGCTCGGCCTCGAGCAGCACGACGTCGCGGCCGGGATCGGCACGCTTTGCGAGCAGCGCGGTCCAAAGTCCGCTGAAGCCGCCACCCACGACGAGCAGATCGGCCGTGGTGTCTCGGGCCAGCGGCGGTCGAGCGTCCGGCCGGGTGGGGTGGTCCAGCCAGTACGGCGTGCTGCTGACTCCGTGCAACAGGTCCGGGCGGGACACCTCAGCAGCCTCGTGACGAGGAGACGTCGACGAGCAGCGGCGGGCCGACCGTCGGCATTCCCAGCCCGACGGCCGATCGGCGTGCGCTGGTGTCACGCGTCGCGTCCTGGCGGGACTGCCACGCGTCGGCCGCCCGGGTCCGGCGTACCGACAGGAGCCTTCCGTCTGCCACCAGGTGGTGCGGGGCCGCTCGGGTGACCTCCGCGACGACCAGGTCTCCGGGCCGCACCACCGCGTCACCGGGTGTGAAGTGGACCAGCCGGTTGTCGCGCGCCCGGCCCGACATCCGATGGGTCGCCTCGTCCTTGCGCCCCTCGCCCTCGGCCACGAGCACCTCGACCTGACGACCCTCGAACCGCTGGTTCTCCTCCCAGGCGATCTGGTTCACCCGGTCGACGAGCCGCTGATAGCGGTCCTTGATCACGTCGGCCGGCACCTCGTCGGGCAACGCGGCCGCTGGCGTGCCGGGCCGCTTGGAGTAGACGAAGGTGAAGGCACCGCTGAAGCGGGCCCGCTCGACGACATCGAGCGTCTGTGCGAAGTCGTCCTCGGTCTCGCCGGGAAACCCCACGATGATGTCGGTCGTGATCGCGGCGTCCGGCATCGCCTCGCGCACCCGGTCGAGGATGCCGAGGTAGCGGTCGCGGCGGTAGGAGCGGCGCATCGCCTTGAGCATCGAGTCGGACCCGGACTGCAGAGGCATGTGCAGCTGGGGCATCACGGTGGGCGTCTCCGCCATCGCCGCGATGACGTCGTCGGTGAAGTCGCGGGGGTGCGGCGACGTGAAGCGGACCCGTTCGAGACCCTCGATCCGGCCGCAGGCGCGGAGCAGCTTGCCGAACGCGAGCCGGTCGCCGAACTCGACGCCGTAGGAGTTGACGTTCTGCCCGAGAAGCGTCACTTCCACGACTCCCTCGGCGACAAGCGCCTCGACCTCGGCGAGCACGTCACCCGGCCTGCGGTCCTGTTCGGTGCCGCGCAGTGACGGCACGATGCAGAATGTGCATCGTGTTGTTGCAGCCGACGCTGATCGCCACCCAGGCGGCGTACGCGGACTCCCGCCGGGTGGGCAGCGTCGAGGGGAACACGTCGAGCGACTCGAGGATCTCGACCTGCGCCTCCTGAGCGACCCGGGCGCGTTCGAGCAGCACCGGCAGGGAGCCGATGTTGTGCGTGCCGAAGACCACGTCGACATACGGCGCGCGGCGGGTGATCTCGGCCCGGTCCTTCTGCGCGAGACAGCCGCCCACGGCGATCTGCATGTCGGGTCGCGCCGCCTTGACGGGAGCCAGGTGGCTGAGGTTGCCATAGAGCTTGTTGTCGGCGTTCTCCCTTACGGCACACGTGTTGAAGACGACGACGTCGGCATCTCCGGGCTCGCCGGCGCGCACATAGCCGGCCGCCTCGAGCAGGCCGGCGAGCCGCTCGGAGTCGTGCACGTTCATCTGGCAGCCGTAGGTGCGCACGTCGTAGGTGCGGGTCGCGGTCGGTGTGCTGGTCATCGTGCGCCCAGGGTACGGCGGCCGGCCGCCCGGGTGCGAACCAGCCGCGGCCGCGGGGCGCCCGAAACGAGGTTGCCGCGCTCTCGGGTGGCGAGTAGGTTCACTCGATTGTGCGTGCGGACCTGAGGACCTACCTTAAGCTGGTCCGCGCAGGGTTCGCCCGGCAGGCGAACTACCGACTGGCGATGTTCGCGGGGCTCGCCACCAACCTGGTCTTCGGGTTCATCCGAGCCGCGATCCTCTTCGCCGCCGTCGAGAGCGCCGGCGGCACGCTGGGCGGATACACCACCGGCACGATCAGCGCGTATGTCTGGCTGTCGCAAGGGCTCATCGGGGCCATCGAGCTGAGCGGGAACGCCGAGATCGGCGACCGCGTGCGCACCGGGGACGTGGCCGTCGACTTCACCCGCCCGGTCGACCTGCAGACGTGGCACCTCGCCGAGGACCTGGGGCGGGCGGCGTACACGCTCATCCCGCGAGGACTGCCGTCCGTGCTGATCGGCGCCCTGACCGTCGGGATGGTGCTCCCCACGACGCTGCTTCCCTACGTGTTGGGCACCGTCAGCATCATCGTCGGCGTCGCAGCCTGTCGGAACAGTTGATCTCCCTTTATAACCGGCTGCTGGATTAACTATGCGTATTTTGATGATTATCGATGGCCTGCCCGGCGGCGGCGCAGAAAAAGTGGTGCTGACGCTGTGTCAGGGCATGCAGGAAATGGGCAATGACGTCAGCCTGATTTCGCTTCGCGACGTCTGTAACTACCCTATCCCGGCCGGCGTTCATTATCAGGTGGTTGCGGATCACAGCCGCACCCCCTCAAAACTGACCGAGCTGTCACAGCAATACATTGCCGCGCGCGCCGGACCCGTCTGTGTACAGCGTCTCGTTGGCGGCGGCGTCGCCGGTCTCGTCACACAAGGTCTCCATGACGACGAGGCTAACCTCTCATTTCTCGGCGGCCCGGCACCCGCCCGGGTGATCCTTCCGCCGCACGCCCGTCCATCAACCACCACGTGCGTGACTGGGCTGGCCATCCGTGGCCACACGTGACACGCAAGTCGGCGGGTCCGCGTGAGGGTGAGGATCCAGAGCAAGGCCTCGCCGATCAGAGCAGCCATTGTCCCTGCCCACCCCCCGTCGCGTCGTCGTCCCCGTCGCGTACCGCGCCGACGAGTGTCCGTCACCCAGTCCAGCGTCGGCGAGACCTCGCATCTTCGCCGGAGAGCGGGCCGAGTCGCGCCAAGGCGGACCAGGCCACCACGTCTGGAGAGGCGGTGGGACCCCCGCCGCGCCTGCCTCGTCGTCGCCCACATGCACGGGCCTGCGGAGGCGCGGAGGACGCGCAGGTCGTCGCCGGCGGCGGCCGCCGCATCCACTGCTGGCCGAGCCACGAGTCGTCTCCGCCGCGGGCGGCGCGGTGGACCCGCCGCGCGCGGCCGAC
>CAWFYK010000005.1:0-572033 GCA_963820035.1 uncultured Actinomycetota bacterium
TGCTAGGACGCAGTATCAGATCCCGACCAGTAACCCGCTCCATAACGGTTGTCCCTGCCTGGCCGACTATCCGATCCTCGGAATTGACGCGCAGAATGTCTACATCTCGACCAACGAGTTCACGTCGGACGAGACAGGCTTCAACGGTGCCCAGCTCTACGCCGTGTCGAAGTCCCAGCTGGTGTCCGGCGCCTCGTCACCCGGCATGGCGACGTTCGAGAACCTCACCGTCGCGGGAGGCCCGGGATTCCACGTCCAGCCTGCGAATGAGTACGGCGCGACGAGCGCGGAGTGGTTGCTGAGCTCACTCGACCCGCTAGGCACCTCGGACAACCGGATCGCCGTATGGGCGGTCACCCACGAGGGCACCGTGACCTCCGGGCACGGTCTGCCTCTCCTCTCGGTGCGGGTCATCCGCTCGGAGACCTACGCATTCCCACCGGACGCCCAAACACCCAAGGGATTCTGCGCCAACTGTCGCAACGGCAACGGCGCACCGACTACGGGAGTCCTGGCGACCGACTGGGATGCGATGCAAGAGACCCAGGTTATCAACGGTGAGCTCGTGGGAGCACTCAACACCGGCCTGACGATTCCGGGCGACACCGGAGTTCGAGCCGGCGCGGCTTGGTTCGTCGTGCATCCGAAGCTCATCGAAGGACGGGTCGACTCTGCCACCAGGATCGACCGTCAGGGGTACGTGGCGGTGCAGGGGCAGTATCTGCTGTACCCGCACGTCAACATGACGGACAACGGAGCGATGGCCATGACCTTCGGGCTGGGAGGCCCGACCACCTATCCGTCGGCCGCCTACTCGATCGCCAGACCTGGCAAGAAGTTCAAGACCGTTAAGCTCGCGGGCGCAGGCACCGGCCCCGACAACGGGTTCACCGCCACCAAGCAGTACGGCGGCGTCGGCCGATGGGGCGACTACTCCAACGGCGAGATCATTCCTGGTCTGAACAAGGTCTGGATGGCGACGCAGTACATCCCCAACCCCGGAACAGGAACCAGCAACTGGGGAAATCGCATCTTCCGGCTCGAACTGCCCAGCTGAAAGCCGACGTCTGGGATATGTCCCAGAGGCCGTCGTGCCCCGTCCCTCAGGGGTGGGGCACGGCGGCCGGCAGGCAGTCTCACGAGGATGCTTCGTGAAGATCGGGTGACGCCACGATCGAGCGATGCCCGTCGATGGACCACCTCTCCCGTCGGTTCAGAGGGCCTTGCCTTCAGATGGGACCAGGTGGTTCTTCGTCAACCTCCTCGGCCCAAAGCCGGTGTTCGGCAAGAGCCCACGTCCGGCTCACCGCTCCGGTGCGCATGCCCCGGCGAGCCTCGGGGTCCCGCATCGCCTGCGCGATGTGCCCGAGGATGAGCAGCCCCAGGCCGAGCGCGAACCAGTCGTGCACCAGGGTCGCACCGGTCCGCCAGGACAGCCGTGCCACATCGGGGTAGAACATCAGCAGGCCGGTTCCCAACAACACGGCCACGGCTCCGGCCGTCAACGCCGCATTGAGCTTCTGGCCGGCGTTGAACTTGCCGACTCCGATCGTTCCGTCCCGTCGCGTTTTGGATCTCAACCACGACCAGTCGGCCGGGGTGAAGCGGTTGAGCCGGCTGAGGTCGGCCCGATAGGCGGCGAACCCGAGACCGGCGAGCAGGGGCACCGGCAGCGCGAGGCCGGAGTAGACATGGACGAGCTCGACGATGCGTCGATGTCCGATCGGCACTCCGATGACGCCGTTATACAGGGCTGCGGCCGTGGCAAGGCACACGAACATCACCACGGCGAACGACCAGTGCACTGCTCGTTCGGCTCGGGTGAACCGGGCGAGCGGTTGCGGGCTGACCTCCTCTGCGCGCTCCATCGACCTCCCTACTCCTTGATCCGGCCGTCCATGTCGTAGCCGCGCGGCTCCCAGTAGCCCGGCACCTGGCGGGGCGTGAGCTCGATGCCTCCCAGCCATTTCGTGCTCTTGTATCCGTAGTTGGACGACACGTAGATCCGCACCGGTCCGCCATGGTCGTGCGTCACCGGAGCTCCCAGCATCTGGAGCGCGACCAGGACACCCGGCTGGCGTGCCTCCTCGAGGGTCAGGCTCTCTGTATAGGTGCCGTCGAACGAGCGGAACGTCACGGCGGTTGCCGCGTCCGTCGGTCCTGCGAGGTCCAGCAACCGCGAAAGCCTGACCCCCACCCATGGCACCTCGAGGACCCGCCATCCGGTCACGCACTGAAAGTCCTGCACCAGACTGGTCTGCGGCATGGCCGCGAGGTCCTGCACGGTGTACGACGCCGGTCGGCTGACCAGCCCGGACACGTTCAGCCGGTACGACGTCGCGGTCGGCGTGGGAACCGAGCCGGTCACCGAGTAGTAGCGGAACGTGTCGCCGAGGGGGAACAGCGAGACGAGCCCTGTCGGGTCCCGCGTCTCGACCGGCTCGAGCAGTCGTGACAACCCGTTCTGCAACCGGTTGCCGCCGAGGATCCCTGCGCCACCGAGCGCCACCAGGCCGAGGAAGATCCGCCGCCCGACCGGCTTTCCCCTGGTCGGGTCCGGCTCGCTGGTCTGCTCGGGAGAGCGGTCTTCATTCATCCGAACGCGCCTCGCGGCTGCCTCCTCGAGGCCAGGGACGGTGGAGTGGCGACGGCCGCGAGACCTCATGTCCCGAGATAGGTCGTCACGTTCATGCTGCCACGCAGGATGACACGGACCCAAGCAGCCAGCGGGTTCACTCCGCCGGTGCGTGTGGCTCGTCGGCGGGTTCGACGGACAGATGGGGGAGGATCCGGTCCAGCCAGCCCGGCAGCCACCAGTTGGCGGAGCCGAACGTGTGCATCGCAGCTGGGACCAGGATCGTCCTGAGGATGAAGGCGTCGAGGAAGACCGCGGCAGCGAGCCCGATGCCGAACTCTGCGATGACCCGCTGTCCGCCGAAGACGAACGCGATGAAGACGCAGATCATGATGGCCGCCGCTGCCGTGATGACCCGGCCGGTGGTGGCTTGTCCGGTCGTCACGGCGTACCTGTTGTTGCCCGTGTGGAGCCACTCCTCATGCATGCGGGACACCAGGAACACCTGGTAGTCCATCGACAGGCCGAAGAGGATCGCCAACATGATCACCGGCAGGAACGCCTCGATCGGGCCGGCCCGGCCGAGCCCCATCGGCTCGGATCCCCAGCCGAACTGGAAGACCGCCACGACCACGCCGAAGGCGGCGCCAGCGGCGAGCAGGTTCATCACCGCGGCGGTGGCGGGGACGAGCAGGCTGCGAAAGGCCACCAGCAGCAGGATGAACCCGAGACCGACGATGACCCCGATGAAGAGCGGTAGCTTGGCGCTGATGACGTCGGCGAAGTCACCGAAGATCGCTGTCGCCCCACCGACGTACACCGTCAGTCCGGTCCCGGCCGTCGCCGTGGGAATCAGCTGGTGACGAAGTCGCGAGATGAGGTCACTGGTGGCCTGGTCCTGCGGCGCCGATGTCGGTATGACGGTCACGATCGACAGGTCCTGGCCGGGCTTGCTAGGGGTGGCCACGACGGCGGCGACGGTCGGGTCCTTCTTGATCGCGTTCTCGAGCTTGGCCAGCGCCGCCTTGTCCTGCGGCGTACTGCCCAGCGCGACGAGCTGCAACGGGCCGTTGAAGCCCGGTCCGAAACCCTCGGCGAGCAGGTCGTAGGCCTTGCGCGTCGTGGTCGACGAGGGGTCGTTTCCAGCGTCCGAGAGGCCGAGTCGGAGCGAGAGGACGGGGATCGCAAGGGTCAGCATCACCACCGTGGCCAGGATCGCCAGGGGGCGGGGATGGCGCGCCACGAAGGTGGCCCATCGGGCCCACACTCCCGACAGTCCCTCCTTGGTGGGCCCCTCGCCGGACAACCGTCGTCGTTCGCGACGTGACAGCACGCGCATGCCGAGGAATCCGAGGAGAGCCGGGAGCAAGGTGATGGCCGTCGCCATGGTGAACAACACGGTCACGGCAGCAGAGATGCCGAGGCCGTTGAGGAAGCCGAGGTTGAGCACGAGCAGCCCGAGCAGGGCGATACAGACGGTGGTCCCGGCGAACAGGACAGCCCGGCCAGACGTGTTCAGCGACCGGATGCAGGCCTCCTCCGGGGTCATCCCGGCCTTGATCCCGTTGCGATGCCGCGTGACGACGAAGAGGGCGTAGTCGATGCCGACGCCGAGGCCGATCAGAGCCGCGAGCGTCGGGCCGATGACGGGGATGGCGATGACGTGCGTGAGCAGGCCGACCGTGAGGATCCCCGATGCTAGCGCCACAACCGCGGCCACGAGGGGGAGGGCCATGGCGAAGAGGGAGCCGAACGCGATGAACAAGATGATGCCCGCAGCGATCAGGCCGATTCCTTCGCTGTTGGACGGCGGCGCCTGGCTGGCTTCGGTGACGTAGCGACAGCCCGCCGGTCACAGGGTACGTCGATGCCGGTAGGGCTCGGACGCGGCACCTGAGCCCCGGATCATCGGGTCCGCCGAGCCGTCAGGTTCTTCCGGTCGAGCCGTCAGGTTCTTCCGGTCGAGCCGTCAGGTTCTTCCGGTCGAGCCGTCAGGTTCTTCCGGTCGAGCCGTCAGGTTCTTCCGGTCGAGCCGTCAGGTTCTTCCGGTCGAGCCGTCAGATTCGTTGTCCGGGCTGTCAAGGTCAGTCACCTGACGGATGCGCGGCCGGCCCCGCTGAGCGACCATGTGGTGGGCCAGACATTCTCGACTTTGGAGGTTCGCTATGACAGACAACAAGACGCCCGTGGTCTTCATCCATGGGCTGTGGCTCCACGCCACCTCCTGGGGCTCCTGGGTGGAACACTTCTCTCGAGCCGGCTACTCAGCCGTCGCTCCGGGTTGGCCCGGCGATCCCGACACCGTCGAGGCTGCCCGCGCCAACCCCGAGTCGATTGCCGACCACGGCATCGACGACGTCGTGGAGCACTATGTCGGCATCTTCAAGCAGCTGCCCGCCAAGCCGATCCTGATCGGCCACTCCTTCGGGGGGATGATCGCCGAGAAGCTTCTCGGGATGGACGAAGCCGTCGCCGCCGTGGCGATCGATGCGGCGCAGATCAAGGGTGTCCTGCCGCTCCCGTTGTCGGCCCTGCGCGCGACCTTGCCCGTGTTCAAGAACCCCGCCAACAAGCATCGCGCGGTCTCCCTGACGGCCGACCAGTTCCGCTACAGCTTCGGCAACGGTGTCTCGGAGGAGGAGTCGAACGCGCTCTACGAGCAATGGACGATCCCCGCACCCGGCAAGCCGCTGTTCGAGGCGGCGGCCGCCAACTTCTCCTTGCACTCTCCCGCGAAGGTGAACACGGACAACGCCGAGCGAGGTCCTCTCCTACTGGTGATGGGTGGCCAGGACCACACGGTGCCGGAGTCGATCACGAAGTCCACGCTGAAGCAGTACAAGCACTCCAGCGCGGTCACCGAGATTCTGGAGTTCGAGGACCGCGGGCACTCGCTCACGATCGACCATGGGTGGCGCGAGGTCGCCGACGCATCACTGAACTGGCTCGACAAGCACGGGCTCGGGGCCGACTCCTGAGCCGCACCCTGCCCTGCCAGAGGTCCGGTCGGCGGGGCCGAGATTGAGCGACGGGTCCCTTCTCCGCACCGTCGGGGACTGAGCCGGTCAGTCGACGTTCCGGTGGTTGCGGGACCGGGGTCCGGCTGCGCAGTAGTCCGCGGCCGCATCCAGCGTTCGGACTAGGTATGGCAAACCTGCTGGCCGGGGCCTGAACTCGAGGCAGCCTGGTCTCGAGGACGAGCAGCCCCGCCAGGCATGCGAGACCCGTCAGCAGTGACGTCAGGCTTCATTCCGGCATGGCTCGCAGAACGTCCCAAGAGCGGACGACGACATCGCTGTCACGAGTTTGTACGTCGACCATGACGGCTCACTCGCCTGGGTCGGCGGACAACGTCAGGACGGCAGCTGACGAGGTCACGGCCGTGGCTGCGGTGGCGCCCACGAGAAGGCGGTTCGACCGGCCCAGCAATGCATAGGCAAGAAGGCACAGAGGTGCTGCCGCCAACCCTCGTGCCGGCGAGATGCCGGCGATCTGCGCGGACGCGACCGTCTCCGGCGCGAGAAGGGCGACGGCTGTGAGCGCCGCGAGGACGTCTCCCCAGGGAAGTCCAGTCTCGTGGCCTCGACTCCCGTGAGAGCCCTTGCCAGCCGTCGGCGAGCGAGGCTGTCAGGTGCCGAGGCTAGTCCGCCGACCGGACGACGAACGGGAAGTCCTCTTGGGCGCGCTTGAGGTCGGTGGCGTTGAGGCCGGTCGGCACAGCCGAGTTGGTCACGACGGAGAACATGATCTCGGCTGCGTTATCGACGAGCCGTCGACCGTTGAACCCGGCGAACCCGAAGCCCGCGGGCGAACCCACGACATAGCCCAGCAGGTCGGGAACGATGCGACAGACCACGCTGGCGGCATAGGCCTCTGGCCGGTCAGACGTGCCCCGGCGGCGTACGACGGATGCCACCAGATCCGTGATGGCCTGGCCGTAGTGCGCCAGGTCGTCGCTTGGATGGGTCTCATTGGCGTGGCTTGCCACGTCACTGCTGGAGTCGCGGAAGATGGGCCAGATCATCGGCAGCCCGGTGCGTCCGACCTGTCGCCAGCCGCCGGCGTCGGTGGCCAGCTTGGTGGTGGCCCAGGTGGCGATCGAACGTCCGTTCGTGAACCCGTCTGCTCCAACCGGGACCGTCAGAACGATGGAGCGGACCGTCGAGCCGGCGAACGTATCCTGAGCGGCTCCACCGACCCAGCGGGTGAGGTCGGTCTCCTCACCGTGAAGAACGGTCCGGTCGACGGCCTCAAGCTGCTTCAGATCCAGATAGAAAGGGTCAAGCGCTTGCCCGGCCCATATCTGACCGCCATCCTCGGTGCCCGAGGCCTCGTCCGTCCGTCCTCGGGCGATCAGTGTGCCTGCCGCCTCGTCGTCCGCAGCAGCTTCGCCGACCAGTCGTTCGACGGCGAAAGCCTGCTCTCCCTCCTCGCCACCGGCGAAGGCGAACCTGTAGGTGACGCCTTCTCGCAGGCTGCCATCGAGGTGGACCTTGAACTCGTAGCGCGCCTCAGGGTGAAACGCGTCCGTGTGCCCGTCACCGGCGAGCGATGTTCTGACATTCATCACGAGCGCCGTGCTGGCGCCTGCGTCGAATAGATACTGGTCGGTGATGTTCAGCCTCGGGTCCTGGCGGGCCAGTGGCGAGTCGAGATGGTGGGACATGACGGTTGCCTTCGATGTCGATGGCCGGGCGGGCCGCGGGGCGATCACGACGGTGTTCGGCTGTTCAGAGGTACGGACCCTGTCGTCCATCGTGAACCAGGACTTCGGCGCCCTGCTTCAGTCAGGTGACTGCACGTGGCACATGAACCCACGCCAATGCGTCGACCCGACCCATGACGAAGCAACAGCTCGGATCTGGCCTCGTGAGCGGGATCCGCGACGGCTCGCTTCCACCGGCTGACTTCGCTCTTCAGGCGTCCGTGACCGGGGGCTCGATGAGCAGGCGCAGATGAGAACGCGAGGCGATGCCCAGCTTGGGAAAGATCCGATAGAGGTGTGACCCGATCGTCCGGTGGGAGAGGAAGAGCCGCTGGCCGATCTCACGGTTCGAGAGTCCCTGAGCCGCCAACTGGGCTATCTGGAGCTCCTGAGGCGACAACGTGGCCCAGACATCTGACTCGCGATCCTGGCTTGCCTCTCCGGAGGCGCGCAGCTCGCGACGGGCTCGTTCGGCCCATCGCACCGCGCCAAGCGCGTCGAACGCCTCGCGAGCGGTGCGGAGCGGGACACGAGACTCGGCCGCCCGCCTGCGCCGCCGAAGCCAGGTGCCGTACTCCAGAAGCAGCCGTCCTCGATAGAGCGGCCAGCGAGAGAGGTCGGTCCCGAGGCCAGCGCGGAAGTGCCGCTCGGCATCTGCGTCCTCTGCCAGCAGTGGCCGGGCATAGACCAATCCGACGTGTAGCCAGGGATTTGAGCTTGTCTTGGCGCGAGACTCCAACCCTTGCAGGATCATGCGGGCTTGGTCGGTGTTCCCGCTGTGGCGTGCGGCTTCGGCGAGGTCGCCGATTCCCCAGGTTGACTGAAAGTGATGGTGTGCCGGGTCGGCCCGGTCGAACATTCGCTGCAGGTGTGCGAAGGCATCGTCGTACCGGCCAGACCCCAACGCGCCGACAGCGCGGGTCAGCTGGATCCCGCACAACACAGCGCTTGCCCCCAATGGCAGGGCGATCGACTCCGCCAGCCGGTTGAGCTCATCGGCTTTGACCTGGTCTCCGCGCAGGGTGGCGAGCATCGCCTTTCCGGTCTGCGCAGCAGCCAGCCACAGCGGCTGCCCGATCTCCTCGGCGAGCCTGGCGGCCTCTTCGGCGGCCGGGATGGCCACGCCCC
The DNA here is from genome assembly GCA_963820035.1 of uncultured Actinomycetota bacterium. Taxonomy (GTDB): domain Bacteria; phylum Actinomycetota; class Actinomycetes; order Propionibacteriales; family Nocardioidaceae; genus JAWWPG01. The sequence continues at coordinate 8,409 of CAWFYK010000005.1, forward strand.
AGTTCATCTGGTTGATCGCGGTCCAGGCTTGCTGGGTCAGCGCCGGCGGCATCAGACCGAGGCTGCCCTGTTCGCGGAGACCCCGCACGGCGGAGTCGAGGAATGCTGCGGAAAGGTCGAACGCACCGACCAGGTTGAGCGCCGATCCGATGAGCACGGTGACATCGGGCGAGTAGGACTCAGGAGCCAGCCGAGCTGCCTGCTCGATCACCACCGCCCCATGGCCATCCGGATCGGTCAGGGCGAAGATGGACAGCACTCGCGCATCGCTTTCCGGTATCGGAAGTCGCGCCGTTGCTTCGACCACGCGAAGCCGCATGTCCTCTCCAGGGTCGGCCCACCACGCCTGCATCGCGGCCGCATGCAAGAAGCTGAGCGCTTGGTCGACGTCCCCGGCAGCCAGCATGGCCTCTCCGTGGCTGAGCAGGGACTGAACTTTGGGCGGGTCACCCGGCGATCCGGGCTCCAGGGTCAGCCGGATCAGACTCAGCCGGGCCCGGTCGAGGGACCCGGTGACAAGGGGGTCTGCTTCGCGCGCGAGCTTGGCCGAGACGCCCGGCTCGCCGAGCTGGACGGCAAGCTCGGCGGCGCGTAGCAGTCGCTGCCCGCGACGATTCGGATCGGGACTGAGGTGTGCGGCGCGCTGCAATGCGGCCAGCGAGACAGCGCTGCCGCCTCTCGCCTGCGCGCGCATCGCCACTGTTTCGACCTCGGTCGCGACGTCTTCATCTGGCCCTGTGGTGGCCGCCGCGCGATGCCAGGCGTGTCGGTCGGGCTGATCTGCCAGCACGGTCGCCAGCGCAGCGTGTGCCTCACGGCGCTGGACGATGGGAGCCGACTGGTAGATGGCCGAACGAATCAGTGGATGACGGAAGTGGAAGTGGGCATGGTCGACGTCGATCAGCCCGGCAAGAACCGCTGGCTGCAACGCCTCCTCCAAACCCCCGGCTCCTGTGCTCATCACGTCGTCGGCCGCGAGTACTTCATCGATCTGTTCGGCATCGTCGGCGGCGGCAAGAAGCAGCACGGCGCGGGTGCGCGGATCCAGGTCGCGAACCTGAGCTCCGTAGGCCTGCTCGAGGCGCGTGGTGATCGCCAGCGGCTGCGGGAAGACCTCCGGACGCTGCCCGGTCGCATCGAGAATCGTCGGCAGCTCCAGGAGAGCCAGGGGAGTTCCACCGGCCGCCGCGAGGACGCGTTCTCGAAGCCTGACGCTGATGTTGGGGACTCGGGCATCGAGCAGTGCTCTTGCTGCCGCGTCATCCAGCTCGGGAACGGGGAGCCGCCTCAGACCCGCTCGTGTGAGCGGGGTGTCGTAGCCGTCTCGAACGGCGACCAGGAGCGCCACAGGTTCGGAGTCCAGGCGACGTGCCACAAAAGACAGTACGTCGGCCGTCGGTCTGTCGAGCCAATGCGCATCCTCGACAAGGATGACCAGGGGTGTCTCCGCCGCCGTCTCGGCGATGAGCTCGAGTGCTGCGAGGGCGATCAGGAACGGCTCAGGGGCACCGGAGTCGGCCATGCCGAATGCCGCCAGCAAGGCATCCCGCTGACGGGTGACCAGCGAGTCCGACCGATCCATCACGGGCCTCAACAGCTGGTGAAGCCCGGCAAAAGGAAGTCGCGTCTCGGACTGGACGCCGGTGGCCGAGAGCATGCGCATCCCTCTGCCTCTTGCCTCATCCGCGGCAACGCGGAGGAGCAACGACTTGCCGATACCGGCCGGCCCGGAGACCACCAACGCTCCTCCGCGCTCTCCCGACCGCGCCACGAGCTCTTCTAGGACCTGAAGCTCGTAGACGCGATTGACCAGAGTGTCAGCGGCGCTCAAGCCCGATCCTCCTCGTCATCCATCCTGGATTCTCTGGCGCCGCACGGGAGGGCGCAAGCGTTTTGGCCGAGCCGTCGCACAAGTCCGGCCGCATTGCTCGGTCCGGGCGGGCGTATTCGCTGCGTTGCCTCGTCGGTATCCGAGGCGGCTGCCACAGCGGCTCAGACGATCTCGAGGAGGAGCCGCTCGACGCGTCGCCGGATCTCGTCACGGATCGGGCGCATGACTCCGAGGTCCTTGCCTGCGGGGTCGTCGAGGTCCCAGTCCTCGTAGCGCTTGCCGGGGAGGATCGGACAGGTGTCACCACAACCCATGGTGATGACCACGTCGGCAGTCTCCACGGAGTCAGTGGTCAGGATCTTTGGCGCGGCGGCGGTGATGTCGATCCCCTCCTCCGCCATCGCCTCCACGGCGACGGGATTGACGTGTTTCGCGGGCTCAGACCCGGCGGACAGGACAGTGACGCGGTCGCCGCCGAAGTACTCGAGATATCCCGCCGCCATCTGCGAACGCCCGGCGTTGTGGACGCAGACGAACAGGACGCTCGGCTTGAGGGTCATGCTCGTCAGACCTTCTCCGCCGGGCCGCCGATCAGCGCGGCGACGTCCGCCAGCGTATCGGTCCGGGCCCGGTAGTAGACCCACACGCCGCGCTTGCATCTGTCGAGCAAGCCGGCCCCGTGCAGCACTTTCAGGTGGTGACTGATCGTCGGCTGAGACAGGTCGAACGCTCCGGTCAGATCACAGACGCATGCCTCGCCGCCTTCATGGGACGCCACCAACGACATCAAACGGAGCCGCACGGGGTCAGCGAGCGCCTTCAACAGGTGGGCAATGCGCTCGGCCTGTGCCCGGCTCAACGACTCACGCTGCAAGGGCGAGCAGCAAGCCACCGTTTGCACCGGCGTCAGTTCGAGCGAAGAGTTAGGCATCTGTCTATGTTGACATACGTCGATGTCTGTGGCAAGGTCGCGGTCATCACCAGACATCGACACACGTCGATATTTGCAAGGAGGAACCATGTCCCGAATCCAGCTCGCCCTCAACGTTGACGACGTCGAGACCGCCGTCGCCTTCTACTCCAAGCTTTTCGGCACCGAGCCCGCCAAGCGCCGCCCCGGATACGCCAACTTCGCCGTCGACCAGCCTCCGCTCAAGCTCGTCCTGATCGAGAATCGTGGTCACGGCGGCACCCTCAACCACCTCGGTGTCGAGGTGGCGGACATCGACCGCGTCGACGCCGAGCAGGTTCGGCTCACTGAGCAGGGTCTCGCATCGATCGACGAACGTGGCACTACGTGCTGTTATGCCAAGCAGGACAAGTTCTGGGTGCAGGGAAGCCCGAACGGTGAGCGCTGGGAGATCTACACGGTCCTGGCCGACAGCCCGACGCCCACGGCCGCCGACGAGCCGGCGGACGGGTGCTGTGGTTCAGCCGTCGATGAAACGCACCAGATCGTTGCCGCTGCCTGTTGTTGATCACGTCGGCTTCGTCCGGTCCGCTTCGCCAGGAGTTTCGCCAGCTGGGCCGGACGAAGCCGCAGACCTCGGATTCGTCCTGCCGGCTCCAGCAGGGATTCCGCGCGCTCGGCCGGACGAACCCGAGTTGTCCGGGCGTAGGGCGGTCAGATGTGGAACGTGCGGACGCCGGCGGGCACCGCCCACCACTGGTCGGGACGGTCGACGACCGCAGCAGTCGCCACTCATCTGGAACCGGCGCGGGCAGCCACGGCCCCGTCGTCATCGCCCACGTGCGCGAGCACCCACGTCCAGGCGGCTTCTCCCAACTCGCCGTATGTGTCGCTGCCTACCATGCGACCAGGTTAGTGCCGCTTCATCGGGCCGCCACTGCGGCCGTAGGAGGCCGCCACGATCTCGGCAACGACCGACAAGGCGATCTCACCGGGCGCCTTGCCACCCGTGTCGAGCCCCGCAGGAACGTGCAGACGCGCCAACGTGTTAGCCGGCCATGAGTCGGCGAGGGTTGAAAAGACGCTGTCGGCTCGCCGCCGGCTCCCCATCATGGCGACATAGCCCGCCCGCCCCGCCAGCGCTTGTCTGAGCAGCGGATCCCTGTCGGGTGTGTCATGGTCGCAGAGCACCAAGGCGTCGTTGCCGTCGAGCGGGTTGGCCTCGAGCCATCGCAAGGGCGTCTCGTCGACGTCCTCGTCGGCCAGCAGGACGGTACGACGGCCAGCAATCTCCGCGATCTGCACGACGGCCCGGCTGATCGGGTTGTCCGTGACGACGACGACCCGACCGTGCTCGCGCGTGTCGTCGGACCAGGGCTGCTCTCGGCCCTGGGGGGCACGGTGATCCGAAACAGGGCTCATGACCTCGACCCTACGACGGCCGGGCTGCCTCTCTCGGCTGATTCGACTGCTCGGTTGATGGTCTCGCCCGCGTGGCATGGGCTGACGAGTCTCGAGGTGACACGGCCCGATCCGGGGTTGACTCGCCTTGACCTGTGAGCCTCAGGCGGGTTGGCCGTCAGCTTTCGCTGTCGCCGTCGTGGGGGATGCGATCGCAGCCGTGGACGTCGGCTTCACGTCGCCGTTCGCGGCGGCCCGCCGCCCACGTCGGCTCAGCCGGCGAAGACCCTCGCGAAGGCCGCCGCGGGACCGCCGTACGGGCGGCGGGCGTTCGCTCGACCACTGGCCCAACATCGTCGCGCCTTGCGGTGGGATTCTGCTCATGACTTGTCCTCCTGTGTGGTTGAGCGATTTCGTCGCTCACCAGGTAGAGGCGCCAGCCGAGCGTTTTGATACCTGAATCGGGGCTCACCGGGCAGTTCGGTGAGCTGTCTCGGGAAGTGGCGGACTGCCCCATTCGGCGGGATGTCATCAGCGGTCACGACGGCTCGCCCGCCCGCCAACTCGCCCGCCATGTGAAGGGAGTCGGGCAGAATGATGCCAGAGGGATGAATGTCGCCCTGATCTTCCGTCGTGACAGGTATCTGCGGGGTGGAGACCAGATCCTCTTCCTGGAAAGTGGATTTCGCTCTGCGGTCCGCTCCACCGAGTGGTGAGATAACGTCAACACGAGCATCAGAACGTCCGATGGGAGCACGGCGTGCAGTTCGGGGACGTGCCGCGTTTGGTGGAGTTCAGGGATGTCGCCGGGGTTGCCCGCGTCAACGGCGCGACTCTCGCAGCGCTCGCCAACCCGAGGGTCTCGCCGATGGGCGCACAGATCGACGCGACCAAGCTCACCAACACGACCATGCCGACCTGCCCTCGACCGGCGACTCCTTCTTCGGCGTACGCGCTGTGGACGATGACGGCAATGCCAGCCCCGTGAGCTTTCCGACCTCGAGCTTCCAGGAGCTGCCGCCTCACCGCTCGGAGACGAGTCCAGCCCGCCTCCTGCGCCACCGTTTCGGAGAGGATCTCGTGAACCGGAGCCTGCTGGCCGTAGCCGGCCTCGCCGTGACGTCGATCGCCCTGTTGTTGGGTTCAGCAACCACGACGTCGGTGCAGGCCGCTCCAGGGTCTGGTGTGGTGCCCGCCGCCACGACGCCGCAGAAGGGCGCGTGGGTGGACTCACCGATCCAGCACGTGGTGATCATCTACCAGGAGAACCACTCCTTCGACGACGTCCTCGGGCCGGTATGCGAGGCTCGCGCCAACCCGTGCAACGGCTACACCGGACCCGTGACGTTCCACGACGGCAAGACCGCCACGAACATCGTGCAGCCCGACGTCGTCCCGGAGGTGGATCACAGCCCACGCTCGCAGCAGCGCGCCTTGCATGACAGGTGGGATCTCATCCCGGGCTGTCTTCGGGGGCAGTTCCGCTGTGTCTCCCACGTCGACCCGGCGAACATCCCGAACCTGGCTGCTCTCGCAGACACGTTCTCGGTCTCGGATGCGACGTTCGCCGCTGGCCATGCGGCGTCGTTCGGTGCCCACGTCACGCTGGCCGCCGGCCGGATCGCTGGCTTCGCCGGGACCAACCCGGTGAACTCCCGCACGGGGGTGAAGCCGCGTGCGGGATGGGGCTGCCCGAGCCGCCGGGACGCGCTGTGGGGTCCCGCCAACAAGCTGACCTACCAACCGTCCTGCATCCCGGACGTCCAGGGAAAGGGGCCCTATCGCAAGAGCGAGGTCTCCTACGTTCCCACCATCATGGAGCGGCTGGAAGCCGCCGGCCTGAGTTGGCACGTCTACGCCGGCACCGACGAGAAGAAGCCGTCTCGGGCGCCACTGTCTGTCTGTACGTACTTCTACTGGTGCTACAACACCCGCTTTGACCTGGCGCACAACTCATCGAGAGGAGACTTCGGGGCCGCCGCGCTCGCCGGGACCTTGCCCACGCTGTCGTTCGTGATCCCGATCGGAGATGTGTCGCAGCACAACGGCATGAGCATGGCGGTCGGTGACAACTACATCGGCAAGATGGTGTCGTCCGTCGAGAACGGCCCGAACTGGGGAAGCACCGCCATCTTCATCACCTACGACGACTGCGGATGCTTCTACGACCACGTCAAGCCGCCATCGCCGAGCTACGGGCTGCGGAACCCGATGGTGATCGTCAGCCCCTACGCCAAGCCGCAGGGGACCGACTCGACGACCGCGATCCAGCCGTACTCGATGTTGGCCTTCGTGCAGGACAACTTCGGCCTCCCGTCGCTGAGCCTCGGGGTGGACGCGGCATACGACTACGAGAACGCGTTCGACTTCACCCAGCGGCCGTTGCGCGGCCCGGTGATGACGACGCAGGTCATCCCCAAGGCGGAGCAGGTGGAGATGGCCCGCCTCCGGCCAGCAGCGGAGGACGACCCCACCTAGCCGGATGGAGGGGATTCGTCCGGTGATGTAGTGCGGGAACTCCGCGCGCTGGGTCGGACGAGTCAAGCGGATCCGGTGACGATGGGGCCAAAGCAGCAGTGACGCGGTGGCTCTGGCGACACTTCCGTTGGCTTGGCGCCGCACCTTGGTCGGTGAACGTATCCACGCAATGCCCGGGCCGTCCCGTCATAGGTCAAGGCGTGAAGCTCCAGGTCATCCTTGGCCCGCGATGTCGATCGCAGGACATGGAACAGCGCCGGCGCCTTACTCCGCCCGGAAGCGCGGCGACAACGCATAGCGCAAGAGCACGACGTCGCCGATCTGCCGGATCTCCGCGAGCGTCGCGCGCCGGTCAGGGTTCCAGGGGAACCGACCGTCCCCGACGAACCGGCGCGCACGGGAGTCTCCGACGAAGAACGGTGCGACCACCAGTTGCAGCTCGTCGGCGAGGTCGTTCGTGAGGAACTGAGTGTGCACCCTCTCGCCGCCCTCGACCATCAACCGCTGCACGCCTCTCGCGTGGAGGTCCTCACTGACGGTCCGCATGTCCACCCGCTCGCCGCCGTCGACGACGGTCGCCAACGGCCCGAGGCGCTCGCGGGCGCCCGCCACGGTCTCGCTTGCACAGTAGACCAGCTTCTCGCAGTCTCCGGTGCTGAAGAAGTTCGCACAGGCGTCGAGTTCGGCCCGCTCGGTCACCGTGACCTTGAGAGGAGACGGAGTAAGCCCGCACGCCAGCCGTGCCTCCCGCCGCGCTGGTGAGCGGACGAGCAGCCGCGGGTTGTCGTTGCGCACGGTCGCGGCCCCGACCAGGATGGCGTCGCAGTCCGCGCGTACGGCGTCCACCCGGTCGAAGTCGTCAGGGTTGGAGAACTCGAGCCTTCCCTTGGTGGCGCTTCCGAGGTAGCCGTCGATGGACATGCCGCAACTCAGCAGCGTGTAGGGACGCTCAGCCGCCATCGCCGGCTCCGTCAGCAGCCCCGGTGAGCGCGGGGTGCAAGCGAGAGTCATCCTCCCGGTCCGGATGCCGGGAAAGGCCCCGGAGCCAGGCAGCCAGCATGACGATGGCGCCGGGCAGGCTGGCAACGATCACCATCACTCCATACACCACGGCGGTGGCGACGCCCTGGTCGGCAGTCAGTCCAGCCGCGGCGAAGGCCCATGCTGCGACCCCCTCACGCGGACCCCAGCCGCCGATGTTCGCCGGCACGCTCATGGAGAGCAGCACGAGCAACGCCAACGGCAGCATCTTGGTCGGTGACGTGCTCACGGCGGCGGTTCGTGCAGCGATCAGGAACGTCACGGCGTGACCAACCACGACGACAGCCGATGCGATGACGATGCCTGGCCAGGCCCGGCGCGCGAGCAGGCCGTCACGGACGTCTGTGCTCACCGTGCGTCGTGCTCGTGCCCATCGGGTCGTCCGGTCCTGCGGACGAGCCCGATAGAGAAGTACGACGCCCATGGCGCCGACGACGAAGACCACGGCAGCGATGGCCGGTATCGACGATTGCACCGGTGACGGCATCGTCACGAGGACGACGAATGCCAGGGTGGCCTGTATGACCTGACCGGCCGTGCGCTCCCAGCCCACCGCGCGCAGGCCCCGCCCGACGTCGTCGACAGTGCGGCCATGACGTACTCCGCGGTGCACGTCGCCGAGGACCCCACCGGGCAGCACGGTATTGAGGAACTGCGAGCGGTAGTAGGCAGCGACAGCCGTCGGCAGCCTCAACTCGGCACCGAGGCCGCGGGCGACGAGCCGCCACCGCCACGCGCAGCACGCCGTGGTCAGCGCGCCTATGGTCGCGGCTGCCGCCAGCGACCTCGCATCGACCATCCGAACGCCTTGAAGGAACGGGCCGGTGCCGAGTCGCCATACCAGGAAGCCCAAGATGGCAGCGCCGACCAGGAGCCGCGCCCATGGCCACATGCTTGAGCGAAACTCGCGTCGCGCGCTGCGGGCCGCTGACGGGAGCCGGGTCCGCTCGTCGAGCTCCGCTGGGTGGGGGAGGAGGTCGGCGGTCATGCCGTCGACTCGGTCAGCACTTGTGAGATTCGGCTCGTTGTCGTGGACCAGGTAGTGAGCGAGCGAGATCGTTCGTGGGCCGCCCGGCGGAGTCGACTGCGGAGGTCGACATCGGTCAGCCAGCGGCGCAGGGCCACCGCCAATGCACCTGGATCCCCAGCTGGAACAAGCAATCCCGGTCGGGTCCCGTCGCCGCCACGACCGAGCGCTTCCGGCACCCCCCCGACAGCTGTTGCGACAACGGGGAGGCCACGAGCCAGCGCCTCGGTCACCACCATCCCGTAGGTCTCGGCACGCGAGGCCAGCACCAGCAGGTCTGCGGAGACATAGCAGCCGTTCAGCTCCTCGGCTGTGCGGGTACCGGTGAATCGCAGCCGATCTTCCAACCCGGTTTCGAGTACAAGGTCCCGGATGCGGTGGACGAAGTCTGGATCCCGGTGCAGGCTGCCGACGCAGACGCAGTGCCAGGGTAGATCAACCAGGGTGGCCAAAGCTTCGATGAGATCGTCGTATCCCTTGCCCGGCGTCACCGCTGCGACGCAGATGAGTTCACCACCAGCCGCCGATCCGCTCAACAGAGAAGCAGTCTCGGCGCCCGGCTCCACGATGTGCAGCCTCTCGAGGGGTAAGCCGTAGTGGTCGATCAGGAGCTGCCGGGTCCACGCGCTTGTCGTCACCACCGCAACTGCAGCGGAGAGCGCCGCCTTCTCGTCGACGGCGGCGGACGCCGACACACCCGATGGTCCGATGCCAAGGGGCATATGCACGAGGACGACCAGCCGGAGCCGACGCGCCTCCGCCACCAACACCTCGGGAGCCGCGGATGCGACAAGGCCGTCGAACAGCACGACGGCACCGTCAGGGATGGTGGCGACGGCGGCACCCGCGGAGGCACGCGACTCCGCGTCCGGCGTCGGCCACGAGCCGGGCAGTTGGTGTTCCAGCACGGACCAACCCGCGTCGGCAAGGCCGCAACAGATGTGTCGGTCATAGCTGTTCCCGCCGCTCGGGCGCTCAGGGTCATCGATGCCGTCCGGCATCACGACGTGTACGGCGGTCACAGCGAACGCTCATAGCTCGCCCAGGCGATGTGGGACTCGTGCAACGTGACGACCAGCTCAGCGAGACCTTTCGCGTCCTCGCCGAGGACGCCCTCGGCGATCCGCTCAGCCAGCCGGTCGGCGATCACTCGCGCCAGCGCCTCCGTGGAGGTGTTCATGCCGGTGAAGGCACTCTCGTCATCGAGGTTGCGGTAGCTGAGCTCCGAGACGATGGAACGCAGCTCCTCGGCGGCCCGTCCGATGTCGACGACGATGTGGTCGACGTTGAGCTCCTCGCGACGGAACGTCGCGTCGACGACATAGGTGGCGCCGTGCAACCGCTGCGCTGGTCCGAACACCTCGCCGCGGAAGCTGTGGGCGACCATCATGTGGTCGCGGACCGTCACGCTGAACACTGGCTACACCTCGCCGTACGTGATCGTGTGGCAGATCGCCGGCAGGCTTCCGGACGACAGTTTCGCCATGACGTCGGGCAGCTCGTCGAAGCGGGACTCGCCTGTGATGAGGGCATCGAAGGCGGAGTCGCGCATCAGGTCCAGGGCAAGCGCCAGCCGGTCGGCCGCCGTACGACGACCACGCTGCGCGGGCGAGACCGTACCGACCTGGCTGGCCCGGACGCCGAGGCGTCGGGAGTGGAAGGCCGCTCCGAGGGACAGGTGGATCTCGGCGTCGCCGTACCAGCTGAGGTCGATCACCGTCCCCTCCGGTGCCAGCAGGTCGAGCGATGTCTGCAGGCCGGCAGACGTGGCGCTGGTGTGCATGACGAGGTCGCAACCATCAACAGCATTGGCGGGCCGGGCGAAGCCGACCTCCAACCTCGCGGCGGTCTCGGCGCGCGTGGGGTCGACGTCGACGAGCGTGACGTCGACGCCGGGGAAGCGGGCGAGCAGACGGGCCACGCAACATCCGACCATCCCAGCGCCGACGACAGCGACTCGGTCTCCGATGAGCGGTGCGGCATCCCACAGCGCGTTGACAGCCGTCTCCACCGTGCCGGCGAGCACGGCCCGACCCGGCGGCACGTCGTCGGGCACGACGGTCACCGCATCCACCGGGACCACATAGCTGGTCTGATGTGGGTAGAGACAGAAGACCACGCGACCGGTGAGCGCGGACGGGCCCTCTTCGACCACGCCGACGTTGAGGTAGCCGTACTTGACCGGCCCCGGGAAGTCGCCCTCCTGGAACGGGGCCCGCATCGCGGCGTACTGACTCGTCGGGACGCCGCCTCGAAACACGAGCGTCTCTGTCCCTCGGCTGATCCCGGTGCGCAGTGTGCGCACGACAACATCATCCGCTGTCGGCTCCGGCACCGTGCTCGCCCGCACTTCACCCAGTCCGGGTTCGAGCAACCAGTAGGCGAGCGCATCGTCCCGCATGGGCCCACCCTTCCGGATCTGCGATGAACTGAACAGACCTGCTTCTCGTATTAATCCTGACGCTAGAAACACGGAGGACCGGTGCGATCAGTTCGAACCGACCCGGTGATCGGGCTGATCGCCGAGGTCGTCCTGTTGGCGGCACTCGCCGCGACCGTTGGCCTGAGCCCCTTGGGCTGGGTGGTCGGCGCGGCCTGTGGCGTTGTCACCTGTGCGGTCCTGACGAGAAGCCTCCGGCGTGCGGGTCAGGATGCCTGGAGCCCCGCTAGCCAGGTGACACTGATACGCGCAGCCCTCGTGGGTGGCGTTGCAGCGCTGGTCGCGGACTCGCTCACCCGACCCTCGCCCGTCGTGTCACTGGTGTCACTCTCCGCCGCTGCACTCGTCCTCGACGCGGTCGATGGCTGGATTGCGAGACGCACCCGCACCGCGAACGCCTTCGGCGCACGTTTCGACATGGAGGTGGATGCGTCTCTGATCCTCGTCCTGAGTGTCTACGTCGCCCCGTCAATCGGGTGGTGGGTTCTCGCAATCGGCGCGGCGCGCTACGTCTTCGTGGCGGCCGGCTGGTTGCTGCCCTGGCTTCGCCGCTCATCGCCTCCGCGCTACTGGTGCAAGGTGGTCGCTGCGACGCAGGGCGTCGTCTTGACGGTCGCCGCGGCGGAGATCCTGCCTCACGTGTGGGCGGAGGTCGCGGTGGCGGTGGCGCTCGCCCTTCTCGCCGAGTCCTTCGGCCGCGATGTGTGGTGGCTCTGGCTTCACCGAGCTGACGAGACCAGGACCGCTGCCCTCGTCAGCGAGGAGCAGCCAGCCATCACAAACATCCGCAGCAGAGTCAGAACGGCGCGCGCGGGGCTCACCACGGTCATCGCCGCCTTCCTCGTCTGGTTCGCCCTCGTCGGGCCTGACGAGCTCAATCAGCTGACGCCGAGCGTGTTCCTCCGCATCCCTGTCGAGGGGCTCCTGCTCGTCGTCGTCGCGCTCGTCCTCCCGGCCCGGTGGGGGCGTGTCATCGCGGCAGTGATGGGGTTCGTGCTCGGCCTGCTCACGATCGTCAAGATCATCGACATCGGCTTCTGGGAGGCGCTCGACCGACCGTTCAACCCGGTGACCGATCGTGGGTACTTCGGCCCGGCCATCGGGGTGCTCCGCGACTCCATCGGCCGGGCAGCCGCCAACGCTGCAGTGGTCGCCGTCGCTCTGACGTTCATTGCCCTGCTGGTCCTGGTGCCGCTCGCACTCATGCGGCTGACCCGAATCGTCGGCCGCCACCGCACAAGATCGGTCCCCGTCGTCATCGCGGTGGGCGTCGGGTGGGCGATCTGCGCGGTGCTCGGCCTGCAAGACGTTCCAGGCGCTCCCATCGCCTCGACGAGCGCCGCAAGTCTCGCGTTCAACCAGGTGCGTGAGATCCATGCGGGCATCGTGGACGGCCGGGTGTTCGGCGAGGAGATCAACCATGACCCGCTCCGCAACACCCCGACCAAGGACCTGCTCACCGGCCTCCGCGGCAAGGACGTCATCTTCGCGTTCGTCGAGAGCTATGGACGGGTCGCGGTCCAGGGGACGACCTTCTCGCCACGGGTGGACGCCGTGCTCAAGGCCGGCGGCACCAAGCTCCACGCGGCCGGCTTCGCCGCCAGGAGTGGCTTCCTCACCTCGCCGACGTTCGGCGGCATCAGCTGGCTGGCGCACTCGACCCTCCAGTCGGGCCTGTGGGTCGACAACCAGCAGCGCTACGACCAGCTGACCTCGAGCGACCGGTTCACCCTCAGCGACGCGTTCAACCGCGCCGGCTGGCGCACGGTCGGCGACGTCCCATCCGACTCAGGAGACTGGCCCGGGGGTTCGTCGTTCTATCACTACGACAAGGTCTACAACGATGCGAACGTTGGTTATCGGGGACCGCGGTTCAGCTATGCCCGCATACCGGACCAGTACTCGCTGTCGGCGCTCCAGCGTCTCGAGCTCGCGAAGACGAACCGCCCGCCGGTGATGGCGGAGGCGGACCTGGTGTCGAGCCACACGCCGTGGGCACCCCTTCCCCACCTGATCGGCTGGAACCAGGTCGGCGACGGCTCCGTCTACGACGGGATGCCGGCGCAGGGCGAGTCGGCGGACCAGGTATGGAGCGACGCCGACAAAGTGCGCGCGAGCTACGGGAGATCCATCCAGTACTCGCTGAACGCCCTCGTCTCGTTCGTGCAGAAGTACGCGAACAACAACACGGTGCTCGTCGTGCTCGGAGACCACCAACCTGCCACGATCGTCAGCGGCGAGGATGCGAGCCACGATGTGCCGATCTCCATCATCGCCCACGACCCGTCGGTGATGCGCCGGGTCGCCGGCTGGGGCTGGAACCCGGGCCTCAGGCCCGACCCCGAGGCTCCGGTCTGGCCGATGAGCAACTTCCGTGACCGCTTCCTGACGACATTCGGCTCGGCGCCCTCGACAAGGACCGTGTCCGCCTCACCGGCACGACAGCTCCCCTGAAGCGGCGGGTTTCGCTCGCACCTGCGTGGTCTGGGTTGGGGCGCCGCCGGACAGGTTCGCCTGGGCTCCGTGCGGCATGCGGGGCCCTACGTTTCGTGGGACCGTACCGCTAGGGCGTGCCGGCGGATCGCAGGGACCTCGATGGGGAGATGGAGGAGAAGCATGGCGGCCAGCAGAACGTTCCGAGGGACTCGATCCGGAGTTGCGGTGGCGGGGGCCGCCGTCTTGATTCCGGTCGCGGCCCTGGCGCCGACGGCGCACGCCTCGGCGCATGACTCGTCCTCCCTGGCGAAACACGCCCCTGGGGCGCCCGGCGGCCCCGCGTTCTGGACCAGCGGAGCGAAAACCGGCTTCGGAACGGCCCGAGGGACCCCCAGCAAGGTCTGGTACACGCTGAGCTCAGGCAAGGCGACGGAGATGTTCTACCCGCGCATCGACACCCCGAGCGTGCGCGACTCCCAGCTGGTGATCTCCGACGGGTCCACGTTCACCGACCGCGAGGACCGGGACACGACCCATCACACGACAGTGTTGGACAACCAGGGTCTCACCTACCGGGTGGTCAACACGGCGAAGTCTGGTGACTATCGCATCGAGAAGACCTACGTCACCGACCCGGCACGATCCACCGTTATGGTCGACATCACGTTCACGTCACTCACCGGTGATCCCTACCAGGTATACGTCCTGCACGACCCGTCGCTCGGGGACGACGGCACTGACGACACCGGGGGTAACCACGGCGCCACGCTGCTCAGCAGCCAACGCGGGATCGGGTCGGCGGTGGCCACCGATCCGGCCCTCACGAAGGTGTCGACAGGCTACCGCGGGGTGAGCGACGGTTGGACCGACCTCCACCTCGACCACCAGATGGACTGGTCGTATGTCGCCCCGGAGCCCGGCAACATCGTGCAGACCGGCGAGACGACTCTTACCGGGAAGCCCGGTCACCAGCACCTGACCATGGCGGTCGGCTTCGGCAAGACCGCCGATGCTGCCAGTCGAACGGCACACGCCTCCCTCGCCGCGGGCTTTGCCTCCGTTGCGAGGAGCTACGCATCAGGGTGGCGTCGCTATCTCGACAGCCTCGATCCGATTCCTGCGAGTGCCGCCCGGTGGCAGTCGCTGTGGCGCGTATCCGCCATGGTGCTGGCGGCGAGCGAGGACAAGACCTTCCGGGGTGGTTTCGTCGCCGCGCCGGCCCGCCCCTGGGCATGGGCCTTCGAGCTGCGTGATATCCCCGTCTATCACGCCGTCTGGTCCCGCGACCTCTACCAGATCGCCACCGGTCTGCTCGCTGACGGCGACTCGGCGGCCGCCAACCGCGCCCTCGACTACCTGTGGTCCGTCCAGCAACGGAAGAACGGCTCCTTCCCCCAGAACTCGCGTCTCGACGGGAAGCCGGTGTTCACCAGCCTCCAGCTGGACGAAGTTGCCTTCCCGATCATCCTGGATCTCCAGCTCGGTCGGACAGGAAGGTCCGACTGGGAACATGTTCGACTGTCGGCGAACTATCTCGCCGCGCACGGCCCTGCCTCGCCGCAGGAGCGGTGGGAGAACCTCGGCGGCTATTCCCCGGCGACCATCGCCGCCGAGATCGCCGGGCTCGTCTGTGCAGCAGACATCGCCCGACACAACGGTGCACGTGGCGATGCCCGGCATTACCTGGCGACGGCCGACGACTGGCGCCAGCACCTCGACTCCTGGACGCGGACGACGACCGGGCCGTTGTCCGACAAGCCCTACTTCCTGCGCATCTCCCCCACGGGCCATGCGAATGCCGGCACCAAGATCCAAGTGCCCGACGGTGGGCCGGTCGTCGACCAGCGTCGTATCGTCGACCCGAGCTTCCTCGAGCTGGTCCGCCTCGGGGTCCTGCGAGCCGACGATCCTGATGTCGCGTCGACACTCGCCGTCGTCGACCGCACCCTCGGCTTCACGACGGCGAACGGGCCGTTCTGGCACCGCTCGTCGTACGACGGCTACGGCGAGAAGCGCGACGGCGCTCGCTGGGCTCCGACCCCCGAAGGATCACGGCTGACCCTCGGACGAGGCTGGCCGCTCCTCACCGGGGAGCGAGGTGAGTATGAACTCGCGGACGGCAGTGCAGCGCAGCTCGACCTCGACGCGATGGCGAAGTCCGCTGACAATGCGACCGGGCTGATGTCGGAGCAGGTCTGGGACGGGCGCGCGCCGACCGGCCGCCGTCCGAGGTTTGCCAGTGGTGAGGGCACCTTGTCGGCGCGGCCGTTGGCGTGGACGCACGCCCAGTTCCTGCGGCTGGCCGCGTCCATCGATGCCGGTTACCCGGTCGAGACTCCACAGGTCGTGGCCTGTCGATACCACAGCGAGATCTGCCAGACGCCTTCACCGAAACGGCAGTAGCCGACCAGGATCACCGCACACGCGGACACTGCTGACGGCAGGCCCGGGGGCGTTGTCGGATCAGGACTGGAGGCCGTCCCATGACCAATGCGGCATGGCGACGGTCGCCGGGACCGTGGCTCCCACGGGGGAGTACGTCAGGACGTCGCTCACCGCCCACTCCATGTAGTCGTGGAGCGCCCGGCGAAACTCCGGGTCGGCCGGCAGGCCGGCGTCGTCAGCCGCCTGGTCGAAACACCCGACGAACCGACGGCCCAGGTCGCTCATGTCGCCGTTGCCGGCATGCATGGTCAACAGGGCCGACTGGTCGCCGCACTCCTGCGAGTAGCGAGGCGGACCGCCCATGACCTCGGCCCAGTACTGGGCCAGTCGTTCGACGTGCTGAGGGTGCTGGCCGGGATGCGAGAACGGGTGGTTGAGCTCGGGGTCGTCCACACACCGCTGGTGGTGGGCCGCGGCAAGAGCGAGAAACGCGGGCTCACCACCCGCGAACTCGAAGAGGCTCGGACGCACGTCGCGAGTCTCGCACGCCACTTCAGGACTGCCAAGCCGCCCGGCACTCACTGACCGCGCGAACGGCCGTCAGGTTGCGCGGATCCAGTCGCTAGGCCGTGCGGCGCATGCCGCGGCTGAGCGTGGCGGCGACGCCCGATCCCGCCGCCGCGAGCGCCGAGAGTTCCATGGCCGTCGTACTCGTGACGTGTTGGATCAGCAGACCGGAGGCGAGGGGTGCGAACGAGGCAGCGGTGGTGGCGACGAGGTAGAAGACGCTGACGACCCGCGCTTGGAGATGGCTCGGTGTGCTCGCGGCGAGGCGCCCGAAGAGCACGGCGTTGGCGGCCGGCGCAAGCAGCAACCCGACCGTGATGGGCACCGCCATGACGAGGTGGGAGGTCAGCAGGCCGGCGATCGCTAAGCACACGGTCAGTCCCCAGCTTGTCACCAGGACCAACTGACGGATCGAGGCATGCCGCTGGATCCGCGGGGCTGCGAGCGCGCCGAGAAGGCCGCCGAGCCCGATGATGCCCTGGGTCACTCCGATCATCGCTGCCGACGTCCCGCCTTGGCGCAGGGTGATCGTCATCGCGAACAAGGCTCCTGTCACGGCGAAGTTCAGCGGCGCCGCGACGAGCAGCATGGCGCGGAGGAACCTGTCGGCCAACACGTGCCGCACCCCGTCCGCGATGTCTCGGACGATGGTCTGATTCGAGGCAGCGGAGCGGTCGCCCTGCACGGGCTGGCGGATCGTCGCCACCGCAACGAAGGACACCAGGTAGCTGAGGGCATCGAACGCGAACGGCACTGCGCGCCCCACGCCGAACAACACACCGCCGAGGGGCGGTCCGGCGAGCGATGCGCCGTAGGAGCGCGCCTCGTTGCGCGCGAAAGCATCGGAGAGCTGGCCGGCGGGAACCAGATGGCTGACCGCGGCGAGCTCGGCAGGTGAGAAGAGCACGTCGAAGACCGCGGCAGCAGCCACGATGACGATGACGAACGCCAGTGACACATGGTGGGAAAACACGGTGACGGCCAGGAGAGCGAACATCACCGCGCGAGTGAGGTCGCTGAGGAGCATCAGTCGCCGTCGGTCCCAGCGGTCGGCAAGTGCGCCGCCGGGCAGCCGGCTGAGCGCACGGACCAGCGCAGCAACCGTGCCGACCGTTCCTGCTTGGGCGGCGGAGCCGGTGATCGCCAACACCAGGAGGGGAATCGCCAGCATCGACGTGTAGGAGCCGAGATCCGACAGAGTCCCACCGGACCAGATCAGGTTGAAGTCCCGGTTGCGTCGCAGGGGTGTCGACTCGGCCGGGGCCACGGGGTCGGCGACGCTCCTGGTCATCGCGCTACTCCTCTGCGGCCGAGACGTCGTGAGTCTCGGCGTCAGGCTGCGGTGCGTCCTGCTCGCTGAGCGCGGCATCGAACATGTGGGCCAGCGCCACGAACTCGATCGGCATCGACCCCTTCGGCCGCCGAGCCGGGTCGGCGAGGCGGTCGACGAAGCGGTGGATCAGCGCGTCGATCTCGACCTGGACAGCGTCGAGCTCCTCACGGGTCAACCACCAGACCGTCTCCTGCTGCCAGCCGACGTCGCGCCACTTCGGTGGGTAGCCACTGCGCACGCGGCGGGAGTGCTCGTGCCGGCTCACCTGCCGGTCGAGCACGACGGACGACAGGGTCTGGGATGCCACCTGCCCGGCCGCGTCGTCGAGGTCGGGATCGATGACGAACCCCAGCTGGACGACGCGCCAGGGCCGGGACCGACCAACCCCGCCGCCGGCCTCCTCGACGAACCCGTACTTCGCCAGCTGCCGCAGGTGGAACGAGCAGGTGGTCGAGCTCTCGTCGATGAGTGCGCCGGCCTGGGTTGCGGTGAGCGGCCCGTGCAGCGTCAACACCTCGAGCAGGGCCAGCCGGACGGGGTGGGATACCGCCCGCATCGCCCGGGGGTCGGTGAGGCGTCGGGGGGACGTGGGGTCGCAGGAGGAGGGGACCATATCGTCGAGAGTATTCTCTCGAAAGACAATTGTCGAGAGGTTTCTCTCGACACTCTCTCCATGGTGCCTCACGCTCGGGGGCGTGAGCCTTCCTCGGAGGCGTGCGCCGAACGCCACTCGTCGGCGAGCAGGGCATAGCCCATGCCGTCGAGCCACTCACCCGACCTGTGCAGCGACTCCCGCACGGCGTAGATTTCGCGCCGCATGCCGATCCGCTCCATGAGCAGCCAGGAGGCCATGTTGTCGGCAAAGCAGTTCGCGGTGACCCGTCGTAGCCCGAGCGAGTCGAAGCAGAGCTCGACCAGGCTCGCCACTGCCTCGGTGGCATAACCCTGACCGCCCTGGTCGGGATCGAGGCACCACCCGAGCTCCGCCTGCACCCCACGCGCGTGGTCGGCAACCTCGGACTGGGCCCACGAGTCCTCGATCGCCAGCATCAGGTCGCCGATCACGACGCCGTCGAGCTCGATGAGCAGGGTTTTCGCCAGCCGATCCGGGTCCTCGAACGTGGCGCGGTACTCCTCGCGGTCTTGGGGAAATGATGTCATCCACCGACACACGGACTCGAGCTGCCGGAACTTCCAGGTCGCGTCGAGGTCCGATGGCAGCGCCGGGCGGATCGACAGCCGCTGGGTCGGACGAGGCCACGTCAGGTCGTCGAGTCGAGATGTCATTGACCTATCCTCGTCGGCCTCAACCCGATTACGCCGCCTACGATGTGCACGTCCTCGATGGGCCAGCCCTGCCCCGCCGGTCCTCCCGTTGGGCTGGAGCAGGCCATCGGTCGGCCTCCTTCAGTGCCTGCTGAGCGGTTACACACCGAAGATCCCGCCGAGGGCCGCATACTCCACGAGGACTCGCCGGACCTCAAACCCCCACCACTCCACGGGCGCTCCTGCGGCAAATGGCCCCCGGGGCAGTCTCTAAACTGACTCGATCAACCAGTTTGTCGCCAACGTTCCGCTCCTCAGGCAGGTCAAAGCAAGACCTACAGTCAGTTAGAAGAATGTTGAACAACACGATGACCCCTTATGGAGTACGTGCGAGCGGTTGACAATAATCCGTTAGCAGAGCAACTCGGCAGCGACACTCGTATCTGAGTGCTATGGCGATATGGTTCTCCGGCCTCATCGTCGTGCTACGGTTCGCCGGATCGGGTCGGTGGGCTTTGATGCGGTCCCGTGCGCGTGGCGCTCGGTTCGTTCATTTTCATTCTCCTGGAGGAATCGCCACATGTGTGCAGGATCCGGGCCAGGATCGGCGCATCCGCAGAGACCCGTGTCGTTGCGGAGGTGGCCGCCGCGGCCGTGACCTCGCACTCCACCAAGCGCATGATGTTAAAGCGAGACTTGCCCTCCGCTTAAGGCAATCTTAGGTTTCGCTTGCGTGTTCACCCAGGTGAGAGTAGAACTTAGGGACCGGATCGGTCTTCTGATCCGGTCCATCTGACTTTTGGAGGTACGGGGAATGATGTTCAAGAAGCTCGCGGTGACCGCTGCCGTTACATCGATGGCAGTTTTGGGATTGGCGGGAACCGCATCCGCATCCCACCACGCAGTAAAGGTCACCAAGCACGTGACCCACAAGAGCAGTGTCACGCCCAACCACGGGCCGTGGATGCAGATGACCAACCACCTGCAATGCGATGGCCTCCCATTCCCGGGGGCGATGAGCGTGCGCTTCACGGGCTCGGAGACTGAGGTCACGGGTAGCCCGTTCTTCACCGGCCACGTCATCACCACTCTGGTGATGCAGAAGTGGAATGGCGCAGCCGGCTGGACGAGCGTGGCTAGCTCACCACACCGAGTCGGAATCCTTGGCTCCGGGCACGTCATGGGAGACATGACCACGGCGTACTTCACCTACGCGCACTATGGCTACGTGGAGCACCCGCGCATGGGTATGGGCGTTCCCTTCTTCGGGACGTACAAGATGGCAACGAGGACGAAGGTCTACAACATCTTCGGCCAAGTGATCGACAGCATGCGCACGATCAACGGAACGTGCACGTTCGCCTGATCGTCCTCAGATGATGTGAGGCTGAGACGCCCCTCCGCAGACTGCGGAGGGGCGTCTTCTCATGGTTCGACGACGTGTTCGCCTCACCCTTGGGCTGGCCAGCCAGACAGGGTGGGCTTTGGTCACCTGGGTAGCCACGTAGCAGGCAGCGTGCTACGGCCGGCCGTAGCCGCCGCCACCAGGTGTCTCGACGACGAACACGTCGTCTTCATCGACCTCGACAGAGTCTCGGCCGCCCAAGGCTTGCTCGGTGCCGTCCGCGCGTTCGACCCATTGGCGACCAAGGGTTCCGGGGAGGCCGCCGGCCATCCCGTATGGCGGCACCCGGCGATGGCTGCTGAGCAGCGTCACCGTCATCGGTGTGAGGAACCGCAGCCGACGGCGGCCGCCCGACCCGCCGGTGTGGCGGCCGGTACCGCCGGTGCCACGCATCACCTCGAAACTCTCCACCCTGACGGGGAAGCGCCATTCGAGGACCTCTGGGTCCGTCAGCCGGGAGTTCGTCATGTGGGTCTGCACCACGTCGGTCCCGTCGAAGTCAGGACCCGCCCCGGAGCCGCTGGCGACCGTCTCGTAGTACTGGTGCTCCGCGTTGCCGAACGTCAGGTTGTTCATCGTGCCGGAACCTTCCGCCTGCACATCCAGCGCCGCGTAGAGGGCCCCGGTCACGGCCTGCGACGTCTCGACGTTTCCGGCGACGACGGCCGCGGGATAGCGCGGCGCGAGCAGACATCCCTCCGGGATGGTGACCTCGATCGGCTCGAGGCAGCCTGCGTTGAGCGGGATGTCGTCGTCCACAAGGGTGCGGAAGACGTAGAGCACGGCCGCCATCGTCACCGACGACGGTGCGTTGGAGTTGTCCGGCTGCTGGTCCGACGTACCCGAGAAGTCGATGTGGGCCGACCGAGCTTCTCGGTCGACCGTGATGGCGACGTCGATGACGGCCCCGGAGTCGAGCTCGTAGCGGTAGCTTCCGTCATGCAGGGCTGAGATGACCCGGCGAACGGCCTCGGCGGCGTTGTCGCGGACATGCCTCATGTAGGCGAGGACGACGTCCAGCCCGAAGTCGTCGACGAGCGAGCCGAGCTCGGTGACTCCTCGCTCATTGGCGGCGAGCTGGGCGCGCAGGTCAGCCAGGTTGTCCACCGGGCTGCGAGCCGGGAACTCGCCGCCCGTCAGCAGATCCATCATCTCGGCATCGCGCATCCGGCCGTCGCGGGTGAGCAGGGCGTTGTCGATGAGCACCCCTTCCTCCTCGACCCGGCGGCTGAGCGACGGCATCGAGCCCGGTGTCAGACCTCCCACGTCGGCGTGGTGACCGCGGGACGCCACGTAGAAGATGATCCGCTGCTCATCGCCGAAGACGGGGGTCACCACCGTGATATCGGGCAGATGGGTGCCGCCGCGGTAGGGGTTGTTGAGGACGTAGGAGTCGCCGGGCTGCATCGTGGCGGCGTTGGCCTCGATGACCGCCCGGATCGACTCACCCATCGACCCGAGGTGCACGGGCATGTGGGGTGCGTTCGCGACCAGCTTCCCGTCGCTGTCGAAGACGGCGCAGGAGAAGTCGAGGCGCTCCTTGATGTTGACCGAGCTCGCAGTGGCGCGCAGTCGCTCGCCCATCTGCTCCGCAATCGACATGAAGAGGTTGTTGAACAGCTCGAGGAGGACCGGATCCACGTTGGTGGTGGTCCCGGAAGCCTGGCTGCGAGGACGGATCCTCGCCAGCATCAGGTTCTGGATGGTCACCTCTGCCTGCCAGCCAGGGTCGACCACGGTCGTGGCGTTCGCCTCGGCGATGATGGCCGGCCCGCGCACCACATCACCGGCGGACAGCGTCTCGCGGCGAAAGAGATCCACCTCGTGCCACGCGTCGGTATACATCCGAACACGTGCGGTTGGGGAGAACGCGCCGTCTCGCACGTCGCCGGCGATCTCGTCGGGATGCGATCCGGTCGTGGCGGTGAGCTCCACCGACACGGCCTCCACGACGAGATCGCGCTCCGGCATCAGGAACGAGAACTGCCGGCGGTAGAGCCGCTCGAACTCGGCACGCATCGCGTCGACGTCGTCATCGCACGAGACCTCCACCGTGGTGTCGGTTCCGGCGTACTTGAGGTGGGCGCGTCGCGCGGTGGTGATGGTCTCGGGATCGACCCCTTGCTCGGACAGCTCCTCGGTTGCGTCGTCGACGAGAGGTGCGAGCGCGCCGTCCAGACCGCCACGACCCAACGTCGTCAGGGGTTCCTCGACGGCGACCTCGCGGGTGGCAGTCACGTCGGCTAGCCCCATGCCGTAGGCAGACAGGACCCCCGCGAACGGGTGGATGAGGATCCTGGTGACTCCGAGCGCGTCGGCGACCGCGCAGGCATGCTGCCCACCTGCGCCGCCGAACGTCGAGAGCGTGTAGCGCGTGACGTCGTGGCCCCGCTGCACCGAGATCTTCTTGATCGCCTCCGCCATGTTGTTCACGGCGATGCGCAGGAAGCCCACGGCAACCTCCTCGGGACTACGCTCGTCACCGATCGAGTCGGCGAGCTCCCTGAAACAGCGTGCCACCTGGTCCGAGTCGAGCGGCTCGTCCCCGTTGTCGCCGAAGACCTCGGGAAAGTACGCCGGCTGGATGCGCCCGACCATGACGTTCGCGTCCGTGACCGTGAGCGGCCCGCCGTTGCCATAGGCGGCCGGCCCAGGGTCTGCGCCGGCGGACGCCGGTCCGACACGGTAGCGCTGGCCGTCGAACTGAAGGAGCGACCCGCCTCCCGCGGCGACCGTGTGGATGCTCATCATGGGCGCCCGAACCCGGACGCCGGCGACCTGCGCGTCGTACACGCGCTCGAATGTGCCGGCGAAGTGGGACACGTCCGTCGAGGTGCCACCCATGTCGAAACCGATGACGCGAGTCAGGCCCGCGGCCTCGGCGGTCCGCACCATTCCCACGATGCCACCTGCGGGACCTGAGAGGATCGCGTCCTTGCCGCGAAAGAGATGTGCCTCGGTCAGCCCCCCGGAGGAGCGCATGAACTGGCACTTGACCCCGGGCAGAGCACTGCTCACGTGGTCGACGTATCGGCGAAGGATCGGCGACAGGTAGGCGTCGACGATAGTGGTGTCTCCACGTGAGACCAGCTTCATCAGCGGGCTGACCTCATGTGACAAGGAGATCTGGGTGAACCCGATCTCCTCGGCGAGGGCGCCGATGCTGAGCTCGTGGGCCGGGTTGCGGAAGGCGTGCATCAGGACAACCGCCACGCTTCGAAAGCCTTGGTCGAAGGCTTCCTGGAGATCTCGACGCACGGAGTCCGGCTCGAGCGCGGACACCACGCCCCCATCGGCGTCCAGGCGCTCTGCTGCCTCGATGACGAGTGAGTGCAACAGGTCGGGAAGCTCGATGTGCCGGGCGAAGATCCTGGGCCGGTTCTGGTAAGCGATCCGCGGTGCGTCGGCGAAGCCCCGCGTGATCACGAGCACCGTCGGCTCGCCCGTCCGTTCCAGGAGCGCGTTGGTTGCGACCGTCGTCCCCATCTTGACGGCGGCGATGTCGTCGATTGGCAACGGGTCGCCGTCCCGGAGCCCGAGCACTTGACGGATTCCGGCGATCGCGGCGTCGTCATAATGCTTCGCGTTCTCGGACAGCAGCTTGGTCGTGGCGAGCGTTCCGTCGGCGCGCCTGGCGACGACGTCGGTGAAGGTCCCGCCACGGTCGATCCAGAACTCCCAGCCTGCCGCCATGCTCACCATTATCGGGTGGCCATCAGGGCGGCGGCGAACGCCACCAAAGCTCCAACCAGGCGCAGTTGGTCGGCGCGGATCAGCCGACGGAGCAGCACGGGCGTCGGAGCCTCCTTGTCGAGCCGGCCATGGGTCGGCGCCGCCACGAGCGCCGTGGTCAACCCCGCCAGGGCGTTGCCCGCGACGGCCGCCATCAGCCACACCGTGGAGTGGCCGGACAGCAGCACCCACAGGCAGGCCGCGGCGACCGCCGCATAGACCGGCCCGACGACCCAGACGATCCGCCGCGAATGAGCAGCGTGAGCCGTCGGCCACGCCTCGACCGGCAGGTCCGCCAGCGCCGGGTAGACGACGACCGTCACAGCGGCCTGGAAGCCCAGGTGAAGAGCGCTCGCCGTGAGGAGCGCACTCGCGGGTCCCATCGGCCCACCTCGCCGTCTCGTCGGGCTGTGATTCGAAACCTACGACGTGCATGACGCACCCGACCACACGGCCCTCGGTGTCGGGTATCGATCAGGTCTCAGAGCGCGCGTTCGAGGAACGGCCCGGTCGCGGGCACCGTCCCATCGCCAAGCAGCGCGACGAACTCGGGGAGGTCCTCATGCGACAAGCGAAACGGTGGCCGGGAGGAGGGATCGGTCTGATGGGAGTCGGGATGGCGCTGGCCGCCTGCGGCTCGGGGAGTGCCGCGTCGACCGAGAACGTCAACGATCATGCGCAGCTGCTGCGAGCCGAGGTGACGACCGTCAAGCCGGCTACGGGCGTCCGGTCCACGGCGCTGGCGGACGGGATGAGAAAGCTTGGGTACGAGCTTGCCGAGCACCTGCAGAAGACGACGGATGACGGCAACCTGGTGTTTTCGCCGACCAGCCCGGCGGTCGCCTTCGCGATGGTGCGGGAGGGCGCAACGGGAGCGGCGGCCCGTCAGATCGACAAGACGGTCGGGTTGCCGCACAACCGATCGAAGGACTTCAACGCCCTCCTCGGATCTCTTGCTCGCCCAGGCTCGGGCAATGTGCTGGACGTCGGAGACGCCCTCTTCACCCGACGCGGCTACAGCGTGGAGACGGGTTTCCTCGATGCGTTGAAGAAGTGGTACGGCGCCGGTGTCTATCAGACGACGTTCCCCGATGAGGGCACGGCTGCTGTCAACGCCTACGTCGACCAGCACACGCACGGGCTGGTTCCGGACCTCGTCACGGACCAGTTCACCAGCGACACGGTGATGTCACTGGTGAACACGCTCTACCTCGACGCGCGTTGGCTGCACCCGTTTGACCTGGCCCTCACGTCGCCACAGAAGTTCACGACGCGGAGCGGATCCATCGACGTCAAGACCATGGTGCTGTCCCGCGATGACGTCGACTACGCGGCCGGCGGCGCCTGGCAGGCCGTCCGGTTGCCTTATCGGGGTGACCGGCTGTCGATGGAGGTCCTCGTCCCGCGAGCGGGAACGTCGCCCGTCGATCTGCTGGCACCTCGGCTGCTCACACAGGCTGAGTCTCGCTTCACCAGCGTGCATGTCGACCTCTCGTTGCCTCGCTGGTCTTTCGCCACTGATGCCTCCCTCAAGCCGATCCTGATCTCGATGGGCATGCGGGCACCCTTCGCCCCGGGCGGCTTTGCCGGCATCACCCCCGATCCGACATTCGAACTGGACTCGGTGATCCAGCAGGCCCGGATCGAGGTCGGCGAGAAGGGCACCGTGGCGGCCGCGGCCACGGAGGTCGAAGGGATGGCGGGCGGGGAGCAGATCGGCGGCGAGGTCGTTGACGCCGACCATCCCTTCGCCTATGTCGTGCTCGACAACACCACCGGGGTCCCCGTCTTCGAAGGCACCGTGGGCGATCCGGCGCAGTGAACCGTGCGCCTCAGGTGGCGGTGCCCAGCTCGTCGAGCGACGTCATCTCGTCCGCGGACAGCTCGAAACCGCCGACATCGGAGTTGGACTGGATCCGCTTCGGGTCCCGCGACTTGGGGATGACGACCACGCCGTGCTGGAGGTGCCAGCGGATGATCACCTGGGCGGGGGTTCTGCCCTGACTCTCGGCGATCCGTCGTACGGTCGGGTGCTCGAGCGTCCCACCGCGCAGCGCGCTGTAACCCTCGACCGCGACGCCACGAACGCGATGCTCCTCCAACACGGCGGCATCGAACAGCAGCGGGCTCCACTCGATCTGGTTCACCACGGGCGTGACGCCCGTGGCGGACGTCAGCTCGTCGATCATCTCGATGCTGAAGTTGCTGACGCCGATGTCCCGGGTGTGCCCGGCCCGGCGTGCCTCGAGGAACGCACGCCAAGTCTCCACCCGGGCGGCGTCGTCGCCCGGCCAATGGATCAGCCAAAGGTCGAGATAGTCGAGGCCGAGCAGCTTCAGGCTGTGCTCGAGCGTTGCAACCTCCTGGCCCGACCGGTCGGGCGGGAACTTTGTCGTCACGAAGAGGTCCCGGCGGTCGACACCGCTGGCGGCCACCGCCTGCCCCACCTCCGCCTCGTTGCCATAGACGGTGGCGGTGTCGAGGTGGCGGTAGCCCGTCTCCAAGGCCGCGCCGGTCGCCCGAACGGCCTCATGCCCGGTGATCTGCCAGGTGCCGAAGCCGAGCAGGGGCATCCGACCGCCGCTCTCGAACGTCACGGCCTCATCGGGCAGCTGGGGTGTGGAATCTGTGTCAGTCATGCGGGCGATGCTAGCCCGGCGCCGCCACGTGCGATTCGTCTGTGGTCGCTTCGACGGGGCTCCCATCGAGGTCGTTGACGAATCGAACGTGGGGCTTCGGGTCAGCGGCCGAGGCTGTCGATGACCTCGGCCCGCGGCAGCTCACCCACCAGCCGACCAGCGAGCAGCAGCTTCGACCGCCGTACGCCGGACCCGATGATCGCGACGTCGATGTCCAGCACTCCGCGGTCGACGAGCACCCGCCAGTCCGCGGGCAGGCCGAGCGGAGTGATGCCGCCGTACTCCATGGACGACTCCTCGACGGCTCGGTCCATGGCCAGGAACGACGCACTGCGAACGTCGAGGGTCCGCCTGACCAGGTTGTTGACGTCGGCGTGGGTGTCCGCACGGACCACGCAGGCGGCGACCCGCTCCTCACCGGCCCGACGACCTGCCACCACCACGCAGTTGGCACCCGCCGCCATCGGCAGGTCGAAAGCCTCCATCATCGCCGCGGTGTCGGCCAACGTGGGGTCGATCTCGACGACGGCCACAGATGATGCGTGCGGCCACGAGGTGAGTGCTGCCGCGACGACCGGCGCCATCAGCTCGGGATGGTCAGTCGCGGGGAGCGAGGCCAGCGGGCCGATCGAGGGGAGGTCCATGCTCCGATCATCCCGTCCCCAGCCGGGCTGCAGGCAGCGGGATCCGGTCATTCCGTCGGTTGCTCCGACCGAGCGCGCGGATTCCATGCGTCAGCCGACCGGACGAACCCGGGCAGCCGGAGCACGCGCACTCCGACGAGCGGGTTACTCCGAAGTCTCAGCCGCTCGCTGGCGGGAAGCCGCAACGGTGAGCAGGAGCACGATGAGCACGAACAGCACACTGTTGGTCGTGTATTTCGCGGCTGAGGGCACGTGCCCTATCGGCGTGACAGTGAACGCCACGATGCCGATGCCGAGCAACCCACCGGCAGCCACGGCCAACGCGTGTCGGCCATCCCACCCCACCCGGCGGGACCAGCAGAGCAGCAGGACGCCGAAGACCACGAGGACCCCGAGCCCCGCGAGGGTAGGTGGCCACCAACTGGCGACATCGTCGCGAGCGCTGATGCTGTCAAGAAGCGGTCGCACGCCCAGGCAGAGCGTTGAGACGGCCAGCACGACGAGCGGCGAAGCGACCGGCCCGGCGGCTGCTCGCCGGGTGCCGACTCGAGGCCGGGTGAAGGCTACGACGACAAGACCGACGACGAGGAGCGAGGTGACAGTCAGCTGCGCCGGTGAGGGACGGAATGACTCCGAGGAGAGGGTGTCGGCCAACACGAAGCCGGCCCCGGCAGCCCACAGCAGAGCCATGGTTACCAGACCGGGACGTCCGAGCCAGGGCCTCGTCGAGCGCTGCGGGACCATCGACTCAGCGACGGCGATGGGAGCACAGATGCTGCCGACGAGATGGCCACCGACGAAGCCGAGCGTCATGGACGCGCTGATCCCCCATGCCGGGATCAGCGTCGGCCGGCGCGTCGCCACCCAGTAGGAGATGTCGCGATAGTCCGGGTTGAACAGCGACTGGTCGATCAGCCCCGCCTGGAACAGCCCGAAGGCGACACCGAGGAGCAGCATCGACGGCCAGCCTCGACCTGCGCGCCGGGTCGTCTCGCGGATGAGGACGGCGGGTGCGCCATAGAGCGGACCGAAGATGAACAGGCCGAAGATGAGCGCGGCCGGGTTACCGATGGTGTCGTCATAGCCGATCAGGTACTCCGCCGTGACGGGCGCCAGGAAGAAGAGGAACCACGCGGGGGCCACTCGTCGCAGCAGCGGTTCAAGACTCAACGGTTCAGGAGTCAACGGAAGGAGGTACGACGGTCGCGCGTCACTCGTTCGGCGTCGCTCATGGCGTCGACCCTATTCCCGCCGAGCGTCAGGGAGCCCACGCCGAGCCGTCAGGAAATTCCCTCCGAGCCGTCAGGAAATTCCTCCGAGCCGTCAGGTTGTTGCTCGACCTAGGGTGGTGGCATGCCCACGCTGCCCGGCCGTCGTCCCCACGTGTTGCTCGAGCTCGACCTGACCGAGACGCCTGTCGTACCCGACTCCGACGACCCGCTCGGCCAGCTTCGCGCTCGCGGACGTCACCAGCTCCGTCCCACCCTCCGGGCGCTGTATGACGCAGCGGCCGACGCTCACGTGGTCGGACTGATCGCCAAGGTCGGCGGCGCCCTGCCGTGGACGGTCATGCAGGAGCTTCGCCGGGGGGTGCGCGCCTTCGCCGCGAGTGGCAAGCCGACAGTCGCCTGGGCCGAGACGTTCGGTGAAGGCTCGGGAGAGATGCCGGCGTACGTGCTCGCGACCGCGTTCGACGCGATCTGGCTACAGCCGGGCGGGGAGCTCGGCCTACTCGGAGTCGCGGTGGAGACGACGTTCCTCCGGGGTGCCCTCGACAAGCTCGGCGTCGAGCCGCAGCTGGAGCAACGCCACGAGTTCAAGAACGCCGCCGACGTCGTCATGCGCACCGAGTTCACCGAGGCCCACCGGACGGCGCTCGACCGGCTGGCGGAGTCCGTCTTCACCGAGGCTGTCGACGCGATCGCCAGTGGCCGCGGGATGCCGCCTGCCCGGGTGCGCGAGCTCGCCGACACCGGCCCCCGCACCGCGCCCGAGGCGCTCGATGCCAGGCTGGTCGATGCCCTCGGTTACCGCGACGAGGTCTACGACGCGATGCGCGCCAAGGTCC
Organism: uncultured Actinomycetota bacterium; assembly: GCA_963820035.1. GTDB lineage: Bacteria > Actinomycetota > Actinomycetes > Propionibacteriales > Nocardioidaceae > JAWWPG01. The sequence continues at coordinate 38,012 of CAWFYK010000005.1, forward strand.
CGGACGCGGAGCTGTTGTTCGCGGACAGGTGGCGCCCACCACGCCGTCCGCACCTGCCGGCGCGTCGCAGGGGTCATGTGGCACTCGTCGAGGTTCGTGGCGCGATCGTGAGCGGGCGGACCCGTCGCGGACCGATGGGTCGTCAGGTCGGAAGCGACTCGGTCAGCGCCGCCCTCCGAGCGGCGACGGAGGACGAGCACGCCCGTGCCGTGGTCGTGCGCGTCGACTCTCCCGGCGGCTCAGCCGTCGCGTCCGACACGATCTGGCGCGAGGTGTGCCGCGTGCGTGAGGCCGGCAAACCGGTGGTCGTGTCGATGGGCGACTACGCCGCTTCCGGCGGCTACTTCGTCGCCTGCCCCGCCGACGTGATCGTCGCTCTCCCGTCAACGCTCACCGGCTCCATCGGAGTATTCGGAGGCAAGATCGTCGTCCGTGCCTTGTTGGACCGGCTCGGGCTCACCACGGGATCGGTGTCCCATGGGGCCCACTCGCGGATGTTCTCCACCCGGCGGGGCTTCGACGACGACGAGCGCGAGCGGCTGGCCGTCACGATCGATGCGATCTACGACGACTTCGTGGCGAAGGTGGCCCAGGGTCGAGGTCTGCCGGTCGAGGAGATCGAGAGCATCGCGCGCGGCCGAGTGTGGACCGGTTCCGACGCGGTGGGGATCGGGCTGGTCGACGATCTCGGGGGCTTGCGAGAGGCGTTGCACATCGCCCGCTCTCGCGCCGGTCTGCCGAGCGATGCGCCGGTGTGCCGCCCGGCGCACGTCTCACCGCTGGCTCGCCTCGGCCGCGCGAAGAACAGCGAGGATCCGCGAGCAGTCATGGCGACCGCCCTGCCGGAGTTCTCCGACCTGGTCTCCGCGTTGGGACTTCCAGCAGCCTCCGCCCTGCGGATGCCGTCGATCACGTTGCGCTGAGCGCCTCAGACGATCCAGGGCCCCTGCCAGCCGCCGTGACCCGCGGTCAGCTTGTTGGCGGCATCCACCGGCCCCCAGGAGCCTGGCGCATAAGGGATCACCGGCGGCCGGGTGTCGAGCAGCGGCTGCATGATCCGCCAGCTCTCCTCGACGACGTCATGCCGTTTGAACCTGCTTGAGTCACCGATCAACGCAGCGTGGAGCAGCACCTCGTACGGCGTCGGCGCCTCGCCACCCTCCTCGGCATATTCCATGTCCAGAGTGATGGCATGCGCACCGCCGCGGTCGGCACGGTGCGCGTCCAGGCTGAGCTGCATGCCGGTGGAAGGGTCGAGCTTGAAGACGACCTGGTTGCGCGTCTGCCTCTTGGTGTTGACCAGGCCGAAGCCGAAGTCGACGTCCGGCGGCTCCTTGAACACGATCCGGAACTCGGTCTGGGTGACCGGCAGCCGCTTGCCGGTGCGGATGAACCACGGCACGCCCGACCAGCGCCAGTTGTCGATGTCGAGCCGCAGCGCGGCATAGGTCTCGGTGTCGGAGTCCGGGGCCACCCCGGGGATGTCGCGGTAGCCGTCGTACTGGCCGCGCACATAGTGAGCCGGGTCCGCGCTCCGGATGCACCGGAAGAGGGCGATCTCGGCCTCCCGCTGGGTGATCGGGTCACGCCCCGTCGGCGGCTCCATGGCAGCTGCGGAGACGATCTGCATCAGGTGGTTGACCACGACGTCGCGCAGCGCGCCGACCGGGTCGTAGAAGTGCCCGCGGTCCTCGACGCCGAAGTCCTCCGCCATCGTGATTTCGACCGCCTTGATGTAGTGCCGGTTCCAGAGCGGGTCCAGGATCGAGTTGGCGAATCGGAGGTAGAGGATCTCGTCCAGACCCATCTTGCCGAGGTAGTGGTCGATCCGGAGGAGCTGCGACTCGTCGACGTACTGGTGCAGCTCAGCGGTGAGCGCCTTCGCGGACGCAAGGTCGTTGCCGAACGGCTTCTCCACGACGACACGGGCGTTCTTCGTGAGACCGGCTTCCGAGAGCTGCTTGATGACGGCGGAGAACAGGAACGGCGGGATCTCCAGATAGAAGACCGGTGACCGGGCGCCCGAGATGGCGGCTCCGACGCGGGCGTACGTCGCCGCGTCGGCGAAGTCTCCCTGGATATATGACAGCCGCGCAGTGAACCGCGCGAAGACCTCCTCGTCGAGGGTCTCGCCGGTCGCGACGATCGACTCACGGGCCCGCTGGACGAGCTGCTCGACCTTCCAGTCGTCGACCGCCACGCCCACGATCGGGCAGTCGAGCAGTCCCCGGCGCTCGAGCCGGTAGAGCGACCGGAACGTCATCACCTTCGCCAGGTCTCCGGTGATGCCGAAGACGACAAAGACATCGGCGACGGAGGGGGCGGACGGGGCTTGGCCTGCAGGTGTGGGCTCGACGGTTGCGCTGGACCCTGTCGTTGTCATCGCTGCCTCCCGAACTCTTCGCCCGCGCGGGCCACGCCGAACCGCGGCGCGCGGCTCCGACATACGGAGTCTCGCATACGTCTCCTTGGGGTTAGCCAACTCTGCCGGAATGACGGCCACCTCATCCTGCATGGATGATGGCTGCGACGGCCATGGTGAGAACCATGAGGGGATGACCAACGATGCGCACTACGACGTCGCGATCATCGGCACCGGGGCCGGCGGCGGCACCCTCGGATATCGGCTGGCCGCAAGAGGCCTTCATGTTCTGTGGCTCGAGCGCGGTGACTTCCTGCGCCGAGAGCTCGACAACTGGGACTCCAAGGCTGTCTTCGTCAAGGGCAAGTACCTCGCGAAGGAGCAGTGGTACGACGGCCACGGCGACGAGTTCCAGCCGGAGGTCAACTACTACGTCGGGGGCAACACCAAGTTCTACGGGGCCGCGCTCTTCCGACTGCGACCGGAGGATTTCGGCGAGATCATTCATCACGGGGGAGTCAGCCCCGCCTGGCCCCTCGACTACACCGACCTGGAGCCTTACTACACGGAGGCCGAGCATCTCTACCAGGTGCACGGCCGACACGGAGAGGACCCGACCGAAGGACCAGTCAGTGCCGACTACGCCCATCCTCCCGTCTCCCACGAGCCGCGAATCCAGCAGCTGAGCGACGACCTGGAGCGAAAGGGACTACATCCGTTCCACTTGCCGATCGGTGTGCACCTCACGGAGGACGAGAACGGTCTCGCGACCCGCGGCAGCGAATGCATCCGCTGCAGCCGAGTCGACGGCTTTCCCTGTCTGCTCGAGGCGAAGAGCGACGCCCAGACCACGTGCGTGGAGCCCTCCCTGGCGCTGGACAACGTGACGCTGATGACGAACGCCCACGTCCAGCGGCTGGAGACGGACGCGAGCGGAAGGAACGTGACCGGCGTCGTCACCACGCTCGAGAACGGCGAGCAGGCGACATTCGGCGCCGACATCGTCGTGGTGGCCTGTGGCGCCGTCAACTCGGCCGCGTTGTTGCTGCGTTCCGCCTCCGACCAGCATCCTGCGGGGCTGGCGAACTCCTCTGGCGTCGTGGGTCGGCACTACATGCGGCACAACAACCTGGCCGTGATGGCGGTCTCCGAGGAGCCGAACCCGACGACGTTCCAGAAGACCCTCGCGGTCAATGACTGGTACCACGGTGCCGACGACTGGGACTACCCCTTGGGCGGCATCCAGATGCTCGGCAAGTCCGACGAGGTGATGATCCACGCCGAAGCGCCCAAGTGGGCCGGGAAGCTCAGTCCTGGCATGCCCTTCGAGGTGCTGGCCTACCATGCTGTGGACTTCTGGCTCTGCGGCGAGGACCTGCCGAAGCCGGACAGCCGGGTCACCCTCGACAAGGACGGGGCCATCCACCTCGACATCGACGAGAAGAACAACATCGAGGGGGTGAAGCGGTTGCGCCACAAGCTCGATGGCCTGCTCGGGGATCTCGGGCTGCGGCGCAAGCACCTGCTCGACCACAGCCTCTACCTGCACAAGACGATGCCAATCGGGGCCACCGCCCACCAGGCGGGCACCGTACGGTTCGGAGCCGATCCCGTCGACAGTGCGCTCGACGTCAACTGCCGGGCACACGACGTCGACAACCTCTACGTCGTCGACACCAGCTTCTTCCCCAGCATCGGCGCTGTGAACCCCTCGCTGACCGCGATGGCGAACGCCCTTCGGGTGGGCGACCACCTTGCCGACCGGCTGCGGTGAGGCGGCCGGCGTTCCGTCATCCGAGGAAGCCGCTTCTGACGATGAGCGGCGAGCTGGCCCGCTCGCTGCGGTTCAGCGCCTCGTCGAGGGTGAGCGCAGCGTCGATCAGCGCCAGGTGCGTGAACGCCTGCGGGAAGTTCCCGAGCTGCTCGCCCGTCGACCCGATCTCTTCGGAGTAGAGCCCGAGGTGGTTGGCGTACGTGCTCATCTTCTCGAGCGTCAGCCGCGCATCGTCCAGCCGACCGGCGCGAGCCAGGGCGTCGACGTAGTTGAAGGTGCACAGCGAGAACGTGCCCTCGGACCCGCGCAGCCCATCGGGTGACGCTCCCGGGTCGTAGCGGTAGACGAGGCTGTCCGTCACGAGCTCCCGGTCCATCGCCTTCAGTGTCGACGTCCACATCGGATCGACGGGGGAGATGAAGCCGACGGTCGCCATCCGGAGCAGGGACGAGTCGAGCACCTTGTCGCCGTAGTGCTGGATGAAAGCACCCCGCTCCGCGTTCCAGCCCCGGTTCATGACCTGGTCGTAGATCGCGTCCCGCTGCGTGCTCCACGTCCCGATCGCAGCGGGACGGCCACGGGTCGTGGCCAGTCGGATCGCCCGGTCGAACGCCACCCAGCTCATCAGTCGCCCGTAGGTGAAGTCCTGCTGACCTCCGCGCGTCTCCCAGATGCCCTCGTCCGGTTGGTCCCAGTTGTCGACCAGCCAGTCGATGATGTCCCGCAGCGCCAGCCAGCCCAAGTGGTCGAGCTGCAGGCCACGCTGGTCCGCGAAGTGGATGCTGTCAAGCGCCTCGCCGTAGATGTCCATCTGCCGCTGGTCACTGGCGCCGTTGCCGATGCGGACCGGACTGGAGCCCTTGTAGCCCTCCCAGTGGTCCAGGCTCTCCTCCACGAGGTCGGAAGTGCCGTCGACGCGATACATGATGTTGAGCGGGCCGCCCTCGCCGCCGACCTTCTCCAGCACCCGGTCGCGCAGCCAGCCGCAGAACTCCGCCGCTTCCTCGGTGAACCCCATCCCGAGCAGCGCATAGACGGAGAACGACCCGTCCCGCACCCAGGTGTAGCGGTAGTCCCAGTTCCGCTCACCACCTACCTGCTCGGGCAGCCCCGTCGTCGGTGCCGCGACGATGCCGCCCGTGGGCGCGTAGGTCATCAGCTTCAGGGTGATCGCCGAGCGCTGCAGGGTCTCCCGCCAGCGCCCGGTGTACGTCGACTGGGCCAGCCAGGTGCGCCAGAAGTTGACCGTCCCCTTCTGCAGCTCCTCCGCCTCGGCCACGCTGTACTCGCGAGGTGGTGTCGGGGACGCGGACTCGATGATCACGCCACGCATGTCTCCGGCATGCAAGGTGACCACCCCCTGGACGTCGCCGTTGTCCAGCTTCCGCAGGGACGCGAGATGCGCGTCACCAGGGTTGCGGACCGCGTGCATGGTCAAACTCAGGCCGCCGCTGCTGAAGACCGCGCCGTTCGGCGTCACCGTGGTCTCGTGGCCGACCCGGCCGTAGTCGAAGCGGGGCGACAGGTCGACCTCGAAGGTCATCTCACCCCGGACGCACCGGAGCAGCCGGACGAGCTGGTGGTTGTCGGTCGCCACCTTGCCGCGAACCGGCATGAAGTCGATCAGCTCTCCGACGCCGTCCTCCGTGAGGAACCGGGTGACCAGGATGGCCGAGTCGGGGAGGTAGAGCTGGCGTGATGTGTACGACGACGTCCTCGGCGCCACCCGGCAACGGCCGCCCTGCTGGTGGTCGAGCAGGCTGCCGAAGACGCTCGGCGAGTCGAACCGAGGACAGCAGAACCAGTCGATCGACCCGTCCGTGGTGACCAGGGCCGCCGTCTGGAGGTCTCCGATCAGGCCGTGGTTCTCGATCGGCGGGTAGTCGTCCATGGCGTTCCCTCTCACCTCGGCAGCCTGTCCGGTTGAACCTCGCGCACCCAACGGCAACCGTCATCGTCTCCCGCGGATGATCTGCCCTCCCGTCGAGCCGTCAGGTTCTTCCGGTCGAGCCGTCAGGTTGTTCCGGTCGAGCCGTCAGGTTGTTCCGGTCGAGCCGTCAGGTTGTTCCGGTCGAGCCGTCACACGGCATCCGGCGCGAGCTCCCGAGCGACGGCGGACAGCCCAAGATCCAGCAGCCACCCAGCTCGAGCTCCTGAGTGATGTTGTCCAGTAGGTCGATCGTGTCGCGATAAGCCCCACGGGCGTCGTACGACGAGACAGGCTCGTCGCGGTTACGCCAGAGATTGAAAGCGGAACGCCGGGCGGGGAGAACGTGACGGTTCGGCGGGGAGAATGTGACGGTTCGGCGGGGAGAACGTGACGGTTCGGCGGGGAGAATGTGACGGTTCGGCGGTAAGAACCTGACGGTTCGGCCGTAAGAACGTGACGGTTCGGCGGGAAGAACGTGACGGCTCGGCGGACGAGAGTTGCGGTTGCGGACCGTCGGGGCCGGTTCAACCATGGAGAGGTTGCGAGTGGTCGTGGACGACCCTCGGGAGGTTGTTGATGATTCGTCGCTCTGTGCTGCTGTCCGGAGTCCTGCTCGCCGCGTTGGTGGTGCCGCCCTACGCCATCGGGCCTGTTGTGGCCGGGCCGACCGCGCCTGGACGGGCCGACGCCGGGCCCCTCGCGGCCGACCCGGGGCCGGCCGCCGTCGACGGCGGCGGCACCGGAAGGTTCGTGCTCACGGCGACGAACCGCGGCTCGAGCTACGCACCGACGTTCACCGGCAACGGCTATCTCGGCGTCCGGGTCCCGCCTGATGGTCAGGGTTATGCCGGCGGATCGGTGCCGTCGCAGTCGGAGGTCGCGGGCTTCTACGCCCGCCCGCCCGGCCGCGACGAGATCCAGCAGCGGGCCAGCGTGCCCACCTGGTCGACGTTGCGGTTCGCCGCGGGCGGCCAGACGTTCTCCCTCGACTCCGGCTCGGTGACCGGCTGGCGCCAGCAGATCGACCTGCACACCGGCGTGATCACCACCAGCGCTCGGTGGAAGGCCCCCAACGGACGGGTGACGGACCTGCGCTACGACGTTTTCACTGACCGCGCGCGGCCCTATGTCGCGGCCGTCCGCCTTCAGGTGACGCCGCAGTGGAACGGCGACGCCTCGGTGACCGACCTCATCGACGGCAAGCCCGCGACGTTGACGACAGGCCTCCACAAGGGTTGGAACCTGTCCGACCACCAGGTGTGGGAGACGGTCCGCACCGTCGGCACCGGCCTCGTCGGCGGGCTGGCCAGCCGCGTCGCGGTCCAGCCGGCGAGCGCGGCCGTCGGTGACCGCGCGGTCGCCCGCTCCGCACCGCAGAGCGTCGGTCAGCGCCTCGACCTCGCCGTCCACCGCGGGCACACCTACACCGTGACGAAGTACGTCGGAGTGGTGACGTCGCAGGTCACGCGCGACCCCTCGTCATACGCGCGCGAGCAAGCGGACGTCGCGGCATCGCTGGACTACAGCGCCCTGCTTGGCGAGAACACCGACTCCTGGTCCCGGCTGTGGTCCGGCCGTATCGACATCCGGGGCACTGAGCAGCTCGCCACCGAGGTCAACGCCAGCCAGTTCTATCTCTGGTCCAACACGCGGAAGGGCGTCGACTGGAGCATCTCGCCCGCCGGTCTGTCGTCCAACGGGTACGCCGGCCACATCTTCTGGGACGCCGAGACCTGGATGTACCCGTCGCTGCTCGCCCAGCACCCCGAGCTCGCCGCCGGCGCGAACGCCTATCGTTACCAGCGGCTGAAGGAGGCGGAGGCACATGCCCGGGACACCGGCTACACGGGAGCGCGATACCCCTGGGAGAGCGCGCTGGACGGCACCGAGCAGATCCCGCCGCCGGTGTCGGTCAACAGCGAAGGCCTCTATGAACAGCACATCACGTCGGACATCGCGTTGGCCCAGTGGCAGTACTACCTGGTCACCGGCGATCGTGGCTGGCTGCGCAGCCGCGGCTGGCCGGTGCTATCCCAGGCTGCGATGTTCTGGGCCAGCCGCGTGGTGAAGGGTCCTGACGGCGGCTACCACATCCGCCATGTCACCGGTCCCGACGAGGAGAACCCCAACGTCAACGACGAGGTCTACACCAATGTGGCGGCCGCCACGGCCTTGCGGGACGCGACCCTGGCGGCGCGTGTGCTCGGCGAGCATGCTCCCGCGGCGTGGGAGCGGATCGCCGACGGTCTGGTCGTGGGGTTCGACCCGGGGCGCGGACTGCACCCCGAGTTCACCGGTTACCGCGGCCAGCCGGTCAAGCAGGCCGACGTGACGATGCTGCAATACCCGTGGCGTCTCAAGATGCCGTCGAAGGTCGCTGCGCGGGACCTGGGCTACTACGTGCCACGCACTGACCCGCACGGTCCCTCGATGACCGACGCCATCAGTACCATCGACACGGCCGCGTTGGGCTCAGCCGGCTGTGCGTCCTACGTCTACACCCAGCGCAGCGTCGACCCTTTCATGCGGGACGTATTCGACCAGTTCTCGGAGACGAGCCTCGGCGGTGCGTTCACGTTCACGACCGGAATCGGGGGCTTCCTGCAGGAGTTCCTCTACGGCTACTCGGGGCTGCGTTGGGACAACCAGGCGGTCCAGCTCGACCCGAGCCTGACCAGCCAGCTCGAGGGCGTGACACTGCACGACCTGCAGTGGCGCGGCCGCGTGTTCACCATCGCTGTCGGGCCGAAGACGACCCGGGTGGCGCTTCAGAGCGGTGCCCCACTGCCGGTCGACGTTCGTGGCGACCTGCACAGCGTGCCGGTCGGGAGCCCACTCGCCGTGCCGACGCGTCGGCCCGATCTGACGCCCACGGCGGACCTCGCCCGGTGCCGACCAGCGAGTGCCAGCAGCGCACAGTCGCTGGGGCCGCCGCTGGCCGCCGTCGATGGCAGCAAGGCGACGTTCTGGCAGCCGGAGAAGCTGCCCGCGACGTTGACAGTGCCGCTGAGCTCCACGCAGCGGATCAACCAGGTCGTGCTGAGATGGGGGCAGCGGTGGGCGCCGCCGCCTGCGTCGGGTCAGCCACCGCCGGCGCATCCCGTGGTCACGCTGCGCGCGTCGTCGTACGACGTGCTCGCGTCCGTGGACGGGCACATCTGGAAGACCGTAGCCCGCGTGCGAGGTCGTACGACGGGGCGCCATGACATCATCGGCCTTCCGACGACGACGGCCCGCTACGTCAAGCTGCGCATCTATCAGGGGACCTACCACTCGCCGCCGAAGCTCCAGGAGCTCAGTGTCTCCGGGCCGTGATCCGGTGGGCGGCGGTCCTGGCGGGTCCAACGGATACGACGCGGCGCGGCGGCCTGAGGTCGCCGCGCCCGCGACCGGGTTTAGGAGCTCAGCGCCTTCGACTTGAGGTGGTCGAACTCGGCCTGGTCGATGGCACCGGAGTCGAGCAGCGACTTGGCCTGCGCGATCTGATCTGCTGCCGAGCTTGAGGCGGAGGTGCCGGCGGCCTGTCGTACCTGTGCGTCGAACTGCGCCTGCGCTTGATGTTGTGCCTTCTGAGCCCGTGCGGCCATGCCATTGCCGCGCGCCAGCAGGTAGATGAGCACGCCGAGGTAGGGCAGGATCACCACGAGGAGGACCCAGAGGGCCTTCATCGCGCCGGAGGTCTCGTGGTCGCGGAACAGGTCGCCGAAGATGACGATAAGAAGCCAGAACCAAATTACGAGGAAGAAGAACTCGACGAACCAGAGCAGAACATCACCATCGCCGAACGAGGAAGCTAGTGTCATCGGTCCTAGTCTCTCTGTGACTGAAGCAGGCTGATACAGGCGCGAGCCTAGCGGCTGGACTGCCCGCCATCCGGCATTTCACTGCGAAGGGGCGCGTGCCTCGCGCCCGGCGCGCAGCACGCTCGAGGTTTGGCCGCCCGCGACGGCGGGTATGACTACCGGACCGGCGACCGCCGGTTCATGATGCGTCCACGCGGGAGACAACGATGAGCAACACCCAGACGGGGCAGCCCGACACCGACTCGGTCGGAGGCTTGGTCTCGGACATGAGCGCACAGGTCAGCAGGCTGGTGCGTGCCGAGCTTCAGCTGGCTCAGGCGGACCTTCAGCAGAAAGGGAAGAAGGCCGGGGCAGGCGCAGGACTGTTCGGCGGTGCGGCTGTTCTCGGACTCTATGCTCTCGGTTGCTTCATCACGGCGGCCATCCTGGCGCTGGCCCTCGTCATAGCCGGCTGGCTGGCGGCGCTGCTCGTCGGCGTCGTGCTCGTGGTGGTGGCGGCCATCGCCGCGCTGGTTGGCCGCAGGCAGGTCAAGGAAGCCGTCCCTCCGGTTCCGACCGAGGCGGTTGCGGGACTCAAGAAGGACGCCCAGGCATTGCGGGGCCATGACGGGAGTAACCAACAGTGACCGACAACGAGAATCAGACCATGACGGTCGACGAGCTCCGTGAGGACATCGACGAGGCTCGTGAGCGGCTGGCCGCCGATGCGCAGGCGTTGAGCGACAAGCTGAACGTGAAGCAACGGACCGCCGACTCGCTGGCCGGCCTGCGAGACACCGCGAGCGAGAAGACGCGAGCCGCCAGCCAGACGGTGCGCGAGACCGTCGTCCAGCAGAAGCAACGGACGTCGAACACGCAAGCAGCGGCTGTCGCGGTGGCAGTCATCGCTGCGATCGGCGTCATCTGGTTCGGGGTGAGGAGGAGCAGATGAGCAGCAAGGCAGCCAAGATCGCCTACCGCCCGGTCGGACTCGTCACCGGCATGCTCGGCGGACTGGTCGCGGGAGCGATCTTCAAGCGCGTGTGGGGCGCGGCACGAGACCAGGATCCGCCTGACCCGATGCAGTCGGAGTTCGGCTGGCGCGAGATGCTCACCGCCGCGGCCATCCAGGGAGTGATCTATGCGGTCGTGAAGGCAGCGATCGACCGAGGCGGTGCACGTGCCTTCGAGCGCTGGACCGGTGAATGGCCGGGAAACTGACCTGACGGCCCAGCGTCGCGGTTCGACAGTACGTCGCCACGGCCGGGCGGCGGGTCATCTGACCACGCCCTAGCTCCCGCCTGCCGTCGGTCGGGCACGATGCCTGAGCACGGGGCGCCGCGCAGCGGGCAAGAGAACGGCGCGGAGCCCGGGGCTCAGCCGTCGAACTAATTCATCGGGCTGCATGCTGGCGACCGGTTCGAGACCGACCAGGTAACGGGTGAAGATGACGCCGGTGATCTGCACCGTGAAGATCGCGGCGCGCTGCCGCGCATCGACGCCGCCGAGCCGCTCGGCGAGCTTGTCGATGATGCCTTCCTCGACCATCTCGCGCATCAGCCGGGCGACCCCCGGGTCCTGAGCAGAGAGCCGCACCATGCTTCGGAGTGGACCACCCCGCTCCGGGTCGTCCCAGGTCGTGACGAGTGCGCGGAGCACTCGCTCCGGCACTCCGTCCAGGTCGCCCGGAAGGGCCGAGGTCAACACGTCCGCGGGGTTGGCCTCGAGCGTGAGGGCGGCCCCCACCAACCCCTGCTTCGACCCGAAGAAGTAGCTCACCAAGGCTGCGTCCACTCCCGCCTCGGTGGCCACCGACCTCATGGTGACCGCGTTGTAGCCCTCGGTCAGGAAGCGCCGTCGGGCCACCTCAAGGATCTGCTCGCGGGTGTCGGGCTTGCCGGGTCGCCGACCTCGTGGCCGGTCGACACGGCGAGATTTATTCATCATGGTTGAAATCCTCCTCGGCTCGCATGAGCATAGCAATTCATCAACAGTGAATTAATCCGAAGGAGGAGATCCTCAATGACAACGGCTACGGCGGCCCCGCCGACGGTCGTCAACCACCGAAGGGTCCTCGGTGTCACCTGCCTAGCATTGGCCACCGTGGTGTCGGCAGTCTCGTCGCTCAACGTCGCCCTGCCGTCATTGGCACACGACACCCATGCGAGCCAGACCCAGCTGACCTGGGTCATCGACGCCTACTCCCTGGTCTTCGCGGCCTTGCTGCTGGTGGCGGGTGCGGTCGGCGACCGTTATGGCCGCCGGCGCGCGCTGCTCACCGGGCTGGCGATCTTCGGTGTCGGCTCCGCCGCCGCGATGGCGGCAAGCGACGCCGGTCTGCTGGTCGCGATCCGAGGCGTGCTGGGAGTCGGCGCTGCCCTCGTGATGCCCGCGACGCTGTCCACCCTGACGAGCACCTTCCCTCAGGAGCAGCGTTCTCGCGCCATCGGCGTCTGGGCCGGGGTCGCTGGGGGCAGTGCCATCCTCGGCCTGCTCAGCTCGGGGCTGCTCCTCGAGGTGTGGTCCTGGCGCTCCGCCTTCGGCCTCAACATCGCGCTCAGTCTGCTGGCCGTGATCGGCACTCTCCGCGTCATCCCCGAGTCATCCGACCCGGAGGCACCGCCGCTTGACGCCGTGGGCGCACTGATCACGGTCGCTGGGCTCGGAGCTCTCGTCTACTCGATCATCGAGGCGCCGGAGGCCGGTTGGACGAGCATCCGCACGCTGTTGGGCATTGCGGCCGGCTTGGCGATCCTCGGTGGCTTCGTCGCGTGGGAGCTCGCTGCCCGGCACCCCCTGCTCGACCCACGGCTGTTCCGTCACCGGGCGTTCGCCGCGGGGACGGTCTCGATCACGTTGCAGTTCTTCGCTTTCTTCGGCTTCGTGTTCCTCTCTCTTCAATACCTGCAGCTCGTGCGGGGAGACAGCCCGCTCGTCTCGGCCCTGAGCCTGGTCCCGATCGCCCTCGCGATGATGCCGTGTGCACGCCTGGCTCCCCGCGTGGCAGCCCGCGTCGGCACCCGGTTGGTGTGCCTTGCTGGGCTGGTCCTCATCGCCGGCGCGCTCGTGGTCCTCTCGCAGCTCGACAGCAGCAGCTCCTACTGGCTGATGCTCGGCGGCCTGGTTCCGTTGGGGGCAGGGATGGGACTGGCGATGACGCCTGCGACCACGGCGGTCACGGGCGCCTTGCCAGCCGCCCAGCAGGGAGTCGGCTCGGCCATGAACGACCTCTCGCGTGAGCTCGGCGGCGCCCTCGGCATCGCCGTGCTGGGCAGTGTTCTGCAGGCCTCCTACAGAAGCGAGCTGCACCCGACGGGGGTGCCGCACCAGATGGCCGAGCAGGCTCGATCGTCTCTCGCGCTGGCCAGCCAGCTGGGTGGGCCGGTGGCGCGGCAGGCTCAGACCGCGTTCGCGACGGGGATGCAGACCGCCCTTCTCACCGCCGCGGCTGTCGTCGCGCTGGCGGCGGTGTCGGTGGCCGCGCTGCTCGCGCGTCAGCAGGACTCAGCTACTCGACAGCCTCGATGACCCGCATCTCGCGCTCGACTCCGTCTCCGAGCACGCATCGCAGGCCCGGCAAGCTCGACGTACGACGCGAGCTTGGCCGGGTCGTGGGCGGCCGCGGATGTCGCCGGCGGGTGGTCCGGCTAGGCAGCAGCACGGGGCTCGGCGACCGGCTGGACACGCTGTTGGACGCCTTGCGGGCCTCCGACGTCGACGTCGACGTCGACGTCGACGTCGAGCGGACCAGCGCCCCGACCCCGCGTGCGGCTCGACCGCGTACGGGCGGGTCAGCTCGACGCCCCCTTCATCCGGGGCGAAAGTCGGCTAGCGGGCTAGAGCTCGTACCGGTCTGGCAGGACCCTCTCGTTGTCGCCGTACCGGCCGGCGGTCCAGTCGCGGGCTGGACAAGGTCGAGCTCGCCGATCTCAGGACCTTCCCGTTGCGGATCGTGTCGCGCCGGCTGAACGCACCCCTCGTCGATGTGGTGATGACGGCATGCACGGCGGCCTGGTTCGAGCCGATCCTCAGACCACCGTCCACGGAGATCCAGGACGCCTTGGCCGCCATCGGCGCCGGTGCCGGCTGGACCGTGGTCTATGCAGCCCACGCCAGGACGCTGGACCGGGAGAAGGTCGTCATCCGGGCGCTGGCTCCTCCCGGGCTTGAGATGACGACGTACCTTGCCGTGCCGGAGGGGCCGTGGTCGCGGGAGCTCGGCGCGCTTCTCCGAGCCTGCGCCACCGACGAGCACATCGATCACCGCTCGTGATCGCTGCGGCTGCCAGAGCTGCCTTGTTCGCCGGCCGTGGAGACCTGACGCTGGGAGGGGCCTGACCACCGACGCAAGGAGCAGCTGTCACGGCTGGTGGCCGGGCACCCGGACCGCGGAGTCTGGCTCCTGGAGCTCGGGGCCCCAGAGGTCGTGACGGACATCAGGCACGCTGAGGGACATACGACGTCGTGCTCGAGTCGGTCGGCGGCGACCTGTTCTCCGTCGCCTGGAGCAAGCTCGCCCACCGCGGGTTGTTCGTCTGGATGGGTCAGGCCAGCGGCAAGCGTCCTGTTGTGGACTTCTTCGACTGGCGAAGTGGGAGCAACGCAGGTGGCCGAGGTGCTGTTCCGTCAGTCGTCCGGGGCGTCATCGACCGGCTCGGCGGAAGAAGGTGACGGCTCGGCGGGAAGAACCTGACGGTTCGGCGGGAAGAAGGTGACGGCTCGGCGGAAGAAGGTGACGGGTCGGCAGGGGTGCGGTCTCACCTAGTGTGGGTGAGGCGCCGGTGCGCCGACCTCGGCAGGCTGGGCGCGAGTCGGCGCCGGGCAACTCTGCTCGCCCCGGCGCGGCAGGGAAGGGGCGACATGAGTCAGGTGATCGGCGACATCCTGCCATTGGCGCTCGGGGTCGCCATCAGCCCCATCCCCATCATCGCGACCATCCTGATGTTGCTGGCCCCGAAGGCGGGTGGGACGAGCGCGGGCTTCCTGCTGGGCTGGGTGATCGGGATCGCGGCCGCAGCGACCGTCTTCACCGTGATCGCGGCGACCGCCGGTCTCTCCGGAGCGAGCGAACCATCGTCTGCGGCATCCTGGTTCAAGATCGTGCTGGGAGCGCTGCTGCTCCTGCTCGCCGGCCGCCAGTGGCGGGGCAGACCCGCACCCGGTGAGACAGCCGCCTTGCCGAAGTGGATGTCGGCGATCGACTCGTTCACGCTCGCGCGAGCGGCCGCTCTCGGCTTCGCCCTGGCCGCTATCAACCCGAAGAACCTGATTCTCAGCGCGGCGGCCGGGACCGCCATCGGCAGCAGCTCCCTGGTGAACACCACGATGGCGGTGGCCGTCGCCGTGTTCGTCGTGCTGGCCGCGACCACAGTCGCCATCCCGGTTATCGCCTACGCCCTCGCCAAGGAGCGGATGCGGCATCCGCTGGACGAGCTCAAGGGCTGGCTGCAGACCAACAACGCAGCCGTGATGGCCGTGCTTCTCTTGGTCATGGGCGTCGTCGTCATCGGCAAGGGCGTCAGTGGTCTCTAGACGCACGACGATCCGAGACTTTTCACCCCATCATCCGAGACTTTCGGTACGACGATCCGAGACTTTTTACCCCACCATCCGAGACTTTCGGTACGACCATCCGAGACTTTTTACCCCACCATCCGAGACTTTCGGTACGACGATCCGAGACTTTTCCCCTCACCATCCGAGCTCCCAGGGCTGCCGCTCGGGGGCGCACTCGTGGCGTGGACACATGGTCGGGCCAGACAGAGCATCTACTGCACAGGCCCGTCGTGAGCAAGGGACTTTCGGCTCTGCTGAGCGCGACATCGAACGGCGAGGATTGCTGACGGTAACCTCTCATCCCCACGAAGGAGCAACATGTCCAAGGCAGATGGTGTGTTCATCTACATCGGCACCTATTCCGACGAGGCCGTGGCGCGCGACGACTACGCCATTGTGAAAGAGCTGCACTCCGCCGGCGCAGTGGGCACCTACGACGCCGCCGTGATCACCAAGGACGAGAACGGCAAGGTGCATGTCAACAAGGACGAGACCTCGACCCGGCATGGCGCGTGGGGCGGGATCGCCGTCGGCGCCGTCGTCGGCATTCTGTTCCCGCCGGCCATCATCGCCTCGGCTGCCGTGGGCGGCGCTGTCGGCGGGGTCGGCGGCCACCTCTGGAAGGGCATGTCCCGGGCCGACGTCAAGGAGTTCGGCGAGTTGATCGACGTCGGCGAGGCGTGCCTGCTCGTGGTCGGCGAAAGCACCATCGAGGCAGCTCTCGAGAAGGCGTCGCTCAAGGCGGAGAAGAAGATCGCCAAGCAGCTGGGAGTCAGTGCGAAGGACGTGGACGACGCGATCCAGGAAAGCGCCTCCGAGCTCTCCTAGAGCCCGACTCCGACCTGGTCAGCTGCCGCCGTCGTGGTCGGCCCCATTGTCGGCCGCGTGGTAGCCGGCGACCAGGGTCGCTTCGTCGTCCTTGTGCGGAAAGCAGAAGAAGACGAGGGCGGCCCCGCACGCCACCGCGACGAGGCCTGCGGTGTAGGCCCAGTTGCTGCCGTCCAGGAATGCGGCCTTTGCTGCTGAGGTGATGGCCTGGGAGTACTTCGGGTACTGCTGGGTCATCGCCTCGGCGCTGGCGAAGGACTTCGTCAGCTGCGACTCGGTGGCGTCGGAGACCTGGCTGCCGCCGGGCGCCGCGGCGATGCTTGCGGCGAACGCGGATGCGTAGCCCGCCGTGAGGAGGGCTCCACAGATCGACTGCATAACCGCGCCGCCGAGGTCGCGCTGGAGGTCGGCTGTGCCGGAGGCCATGCCGACCCGAGTGGTGGGCACAGATCCCGTCAACGAGTGAGCGGCCGGCGTCGATGCGAAACCCACGCCGATCCCGACGAGCGCATAGGCAAGTCCGATCTCCCAGTACGGCGTCCCCTCCCCCCAGAGCAGCAGCATCGCGGCGAACCCGACGAACACGACGCCGTACCCGATCAGCAGGGTCAGGCGTGAGCCGATCTCGACCACCAGCCTGGCCGAGAACGGTGCCACCACCACAAGCAGCACGGCCGCGGGAAGGGCTGCCGCGCCGGCTTCGACGGTGCTGTAGCCGAGCACGTTCTGCAGGAACTGCTGGCCGACGAAGATCGCTCCCATCAATGACCCGAAGACGACCATCCCAGCCAGGGCTGCGACCCAGAACGTCGGCCGGGCTGCGATGTGGAGATCGTAGAGCGGATTGGCCACCCGACGCTGCCGCATCACGAACGCCACCAGTCCGGCGATCGCGACGATGGCGAGGCAGAGGGCCAGGACGCTGGAGCCGGGGACGACGGCGAAGTTGAGAGCCAGGATGAGTGCACCGACCAACACCACCGACAGCACGCCGCCCAGGTTGTCGACCGGCTTGGTGTTCTCGTTGACGTGTCCCGGAACCAGGAACCAGCACAGCACGAACGCGGAGCCGGCGATCGGGATCGTGAGCAGGAAGACTGAGCCCCACCAGTAGTGCTCCAGCAGCACCCCCGCGACCACAGGGCCGACACCTGCACCAAACGCGGCGCCGATACCGGACCACAGCGCGATGGCCTTGGTCCGGGCCGGGCCGCTCCACAGGGCCGCGATCAACGCGAGAGTCGTCGGGTAGCACAGGCCACCCGTTACCCCGCCGAGGATCCGCGCGGCCACCAGCACGCCCGAGTTCGGGGCGTACGCCGCGAGGATACTCAGCGGAACGGCAGCAGCGGTCCCGATGAGCAGCATGAGCTTGCGTCCGTAGCGGTCACCCACGGCGCCCAGATAGAGCACCGACGCCGCCAGACCGAGGCTGTAGCCGACAGCGATCAGGTTCAGCTGGGTCTGGGAGGCATCGAACGCAGTCCCGATCGTGGGTAGCGCAACGTTCGCGACCGCGAGGTTCACGTTCGCAACCGCTGCGGCCAGGATCAGCCCTGTCAGGACGAGAAGGGGTTTCGCCGGTGAGACTCCGGAAGTCGACGTGTTGTCGGCGACCGACTGTTCTGTCACGGCGCTTCGTCCTGACTGGGTTTTCAGAGAAAGCGACTCGGCGTCGCTTTCACCTGTTTTGATGTGTCTATGCGACCCGAGGACCGAGTGGCATGACAGGGTCAAAAGTCCCCTTATCGGTAGGCTTATCGCGCATATCGGCTCGCCGCGGAGGAGGAGACATGGTCGCCCTTCGCGTCTACGTCCCGTCGAGCGCGGTCGATGACGTGCTGACACTGCTGACGGCCAGCCCCGCAGTCCACCACCTCATGCAGCTCGGACGCAACCCCGACGGCGGCCAGACGCTGATCACCGCCGACGTGGACAGTGGTGCTGTGGACGTTCTGCTGCCTGAGCTGACAGCGCTCGGGGTGGCGGGGGACGACATCGAGCTCGTCCACCGGGATTCAAGTCGACCAGTGGGTACGACGCGCGCGAGCGACATCCCGTCGTGGAGCGGGAGTGGCCTCGCCTGGAGCGAGCTGTCCATGACGTCGCGGCAGTACGCCCGCGCCGTGCCCCAGTACCTGGTCGTGATGGCGTGTGGCGGGGTGATCGCCGCGTTCGGCGTCCTGACCCGCAACGTGATCCTGATCGTCGGCGCGATGGCGATCAGCCCGGACCTGTTGCCGATGTGCGCTTGTTGTGTAGGCATCGCGGAAGGTCGCCGGCGGCTCGCCGTGCGAGCACTGCTCGCCCTCGTCGTCGGGCTCGCTGTCGCAGCGCTGACAGCGTTCGTCGTGAGCGCGCTCCTTCGTTGGAACGGCTACCCCCCAGCAACCATCCCGCTCGGGGACGGCGGTCTTGGCGTTCTTCCTCGCGTCAACGTGGCGACCATCGTCGTGGCCTTCGTGGCGGGGATCGCCGGCATCCTGGCATTCGAGACCCGCTCGAGCTCGGCCGTGGGAGTCGCCATCTCGATCACGACCATCCCGGCGGCGGCCTTCATCGGAGCCGCCCTCGCCGAGCATGAGTGGGATCCCGCAGCCAGCGCCGTCGCCGTACTCGCAACAAATGTGGCGCTGCTGATTGTTGGCGGAACGCTGACCCTATTGGCCCAACGCCGATATCGTCGCCATCGGAGGTAACCAACACATCCGTTGGCCCGCCACCGAAGGAGACACCATGAGCGAGTCGCGTGGACAACCGCCGAAGGGGCACGGCGACGAGACTGGAGAGCCTCTTGTTGCCTGGCTCGCAGCGCGTGCGGCACCTGCCCGCAGGCGCGAGATCGAGTTCGACGATCCCCATCTGGAGTATCGGCGGCTCTTCAGCGAGGTGTGGGGGACCTTCCTGCTCGTCACGGTCGCGGCTGGCGGCGGAGTGATCGGAGCCACTGCGTACGGCGGTGACCTGACGTTGGCCATGAAGGCTCTCGCTCCGGGGATCATGGTGATGGGCATCATCTTCTTTATGGGCACCATCTCCGGCGCCCATCTGAACCCTGCTGTCACGTTGGCGTTCGCAGCGCGGGGAAACTTCCCGTGGATCCGGGTGCCCGGCTACATCGTGGCGCAGCTCGTAGGCGCCGTGGCGGCATCGTTCGTCCTGCAGTGGATGTACGGCCACGTGATCAACGGTGCAACCGAACCTGCGGCTCAGGTGAGCACCGGGGTGGCCATCCTCACCGAGGCCCTGTTGACCCTCGGCCTGGTCAGCGTCATCCTGGGCACCGCGTCGGGCGCTCGGAACATCGGAGCGAACGGCGCCCTCGCCGTCGGTGGTTACATCGGCCTGGTGTCCGTCTGGGCCGCCCCGGTCACGGGTGCCTCGATGAACCCGGCTCGTTCACTCGGGCCGGACCTGGTGGGGGCCGACCTGAGCCACTACTGGGTCTACCTGATCGGGCCACTCGTCGGCGCGTTGATCGCCGTCGGGTTCGAGTTCATCCTCAAGGGCAAGGCGACGAAGGCGGGGGCTGACGCAGCTCAGGGCATCCTCGCGCCGGATGACCCAACCGGCGTCTGACGCCAACCTCGCAAGGCCGGACATCTAACGCCACAAGGAGAAAGAGGCACAGACCTCAGGTAGCGACGCCATCGGTCACCGGTGTGATGCAGGACACCGAAAGTTTGCTTGCTCTCGGCTTGCTCGTGCTAGCAGCCGTGGTTACGTTGGAAAACATGACCGAAACTACGAAGATCGTGAACCAGCTGCGCCAGCTGACGCAGCTCACCCAGACCGAGGCACAGATCGCCCAGATCCGAGCGGGCCAGGCGCGCACCGACGCCGTCCGCCGCGAGCTTCTCGAGAACCGTGACAACGCCATCGAGCGCACTGAGCTGCTCGCCCGCACCGTCCGTGAGGTCGGTGGTGTCAATGACGTCGTCACCCCGGCGCTCGGCCGCGTCAGCGGAGTGGTCAAGGCCGCTCTCGAGCAGGTCCAGCCGATCGGTGAGGCGCTGCTTCAGGACCTCGCGCTCGAGCACCAGCTGCTCGACCGCGCACGCTACCTCAGCGTCCTGGCGAAGTCCGCGAACCTGCCGAAGGTGGTCGAGGTCGCCGAGCGGCTCATCCGGGCCCACACCGAGACGGTCGAGTGGCTGACCGTTGTGCTCGCCGAAGAGGCGCAGGGCGGCCCGGCTGCTCTCAAGCCGTCACCGACCCAGCGGGTTGCCGGTGGTGTCACCGGAGCGGTCAACGTCCCCGCGCGGTACGCCGCTGACACCGTCAACCGCACCGTCGAGGGCGTCCAGCAGGGCGCCGGATCGACGTTCGCCCGGCTGAGCACCGTGGCCGGCAAGGCCTCCACCCTCAGCGACGCCGTGCGGGAGACCCTCAGTGTGGGTCGCAACGCCTCATTGCAGCGTGCCGAGGAGCTGGCCCGCTCCGAAGGCCGGAAGTCCACCGCCCACGCGGTGCACGAGACCCGCAAGGACCTCGGTGCGCTGGCCGCCGAGGAGCTGCCGATCCAGGACTACGACGCCCTGACGGTTCCTGACGTGACCAAGGCGATCAAGAGGCTCAACGACGTCGACGACGTGCACGCAGTCATCGCCTACGAGAACGCACACGCCGAGCGCGTAGGCGTGCTCAACGCTGGCCAGGCGCAGCTCGCCGCTCTCGCGGAAGAAGCTCTTAGCGTCTAGCTCACGACCGGACGGCTTGATCGTCCATCCGCTGATGGCGGTCCCTGCTCATGTGAGCCGGGGCCGCCATTCGCTGTGCGGTCGAGCATGAGACGTCGCCCTGGCGACGTCAGCGGGCACTCCAGCCGCCATCCACGGTGAGGGAGGATCCGGTGATGAACGACGCGGTCGGTCCGCAGCGGAACGCGACCACGTCCGCCACCTCTCGGGCTCCACCAGTCGTTTGATCGCAGGCTCCGTCAGCATCACATCTTCGATGACGGCACTCTCCGAGATGTCATGAGCCTCCGCTTGGTCAGAGATCTGCCCCTCGACGAGCGGGGTCCGCACATATGCCGGGCACACGGTGTTGGACGTGATGCCATGGTCTGCGCCTTCCAGCGCCGTCACCTTCGACAGACCCTCAAGACCATGCTTGGCCGCGATGTAGGCAGACTTGTAGGGCGACGCCCACAGACCATGGACCGACGAGATGTTCACGACTCGGCCGAATCCCTTCCGGTGCATGCTGGCAAGGCGGCCCGGATCAGCAGGAAGGGCGCCTCGAGCATCAGCCGCACGATGGTTGAGAAGCGATCCGGCGGGAACTCCTCGATGGGCGCAACCTGCTGAACCCCGGCGTTGTTGACCAGCACGTCGACGACCAGCGACAGGTCGGCCAACGCTGTGGTGTCGGCGAGGTCCACCTGCCAGGGGTCGCCGCCGCGGCGGGCTGTTCGGGTCCGCTCGTCGAGCGCCGACGGATGGCGACAGTGCGAACAGCCGCGTCACCACCATCGTTTGCGCAACATCGTAAGGGCTGCCACAGTGAGGGAAAGGTCCATGGCTGGGCCTTCCGAGGCCCACCCCCTTCGACGCGCGCATCGCGGTGAACGGTCGCGTCGGCGTCTCTTGGTGGGCCTGAGACCGACGACCCAGGAGACGGTGATGGCAGACATCGAAGTTACCGGCCTGATCCGCGAACGGTTCGACGAGGTCCTGACCGATGATGCGTTGCAGTTCCTCGGCGGGCTGCATCGACGCTTCGACCCACGGCGGCGTGAGCTGCTCGACCGACGTCGGCAGCGCTACGAGCAGCTGGCCGGGGGCGGCACGTTGGACTTCCTGCCCGAGACCAAGGGGATCCGGGATGACGACAGCTGGAGTGTCGTGCTCCCCGCCCCGGGGCTGGTCGATCGTCGCACGGAGATTACCGGGCCGACGGACGCGAAGATGGCCATCAATGCGCTGAACTCCGGAGCCAAGGTCTGGCTGGCCGACCACGAGGATGCCAACACCCCGTTGTGGGAGAACATGGTTCAGGGTCAGGTCAACCTGCGGGACGCGATCGAGCGCAGGCTCGAGTTCACCTCGGACGACGGCAAGCACTATGAGCTGGCCGACGACCCCGCGACGATCGTCGTGAGACCGAGGGGCTGGCACCTTCCCGAGAAGCACGTCCTGGTCGACGGCGAGCGGATGTCCGGGAGTCTCTTCGACTTCGGGCTCTACTTCTTCCAGTGCGCCCGGCCGCAGCTCGAGCGCGGTTCGGGTCCGTACTTCTACCTGCCCAAGATGGAGAGCCATCTCGAGGCGCGGCTCTGGAACGACGTGTTCGTCGACGCCCAGGACACGCTCGGGATCGCCCAGAAGACCATCAGGGCCACCGTGCTGATCGAGACCTATCCGGCGGCTTTCGAGATGGAGGAGATCCTCTACGAGCTTCGCGACCACTCCGCGGGCCTCAACGCCGGTCGTTGGGACTACATGTTCAGCGCCATCAAGAGCTTCCGAACGCGCGGCCGGGACTTCCTTCTGCCCGACCGGAACTCGGTCACCATGACGGTTCCGTTCATGCGCGCCTACACGGAGCTTCTGGTGCACACCTGCCACAAGCGCGGGGCGCATGCCATCGGGGGGATGGCGGCGTTCATCCCCAGCAAGGACGAGGCGGTGAACGAGCAAGCCTTCGAGAAGGTGCGTGATGACAAGACTCGTGAGGCCGGAGACGGGTTCGACGGCTCGTGGGTGGCGCATCCGGGCATGGTTGCGCTCTGCACGGAGGTGTTCGACTCGGTGCTCGGCGACAAGCCCAACCAGATCGACAAGCCGCGCGATGACGTCTCGGTCACGGCGGCTCAGCTGCTCGACGTGGCGTCGACTCCCGGCGAGGTCACCGAGGCAGGGCTTCGCAGCAACATCAGCGTGGGTGTGCAGTACCTCGAGACCTGGCTACGCGGGTCTGGAGCAGTGGGCATCAACAACATGATGGAGGATGCGGCGACCGCTGAGATCTCGCGATCCCAGGTGTGGCAGTGGCTGCACACGTCGGTCGAGCTGAGCGACGGACAGACCGTCAGCCGCGACGTTGTCGAGCAGCTGATCGCGGAGGAGATTGACGAGATCCAGCACTCCATGGGGGAGCAGCGCTTCGGCGAAGGTCGCTGGGACGATGCCAGGGCGTTGTTCACCGAGATGGCGCTCGCGGAGGAGTTCGCCGACTTCCTGACCCTGCCGGCATACGAGAAGATGCCCTGAGCCGGGCAGATGTCCATGGACGTTGAGGATGTTGCCATCCGGCTGAGGTCGGCCCTAGGACCCGAAGGAGTGATCACCGACCGGCAGCGGCTACGCACCTACGAATGCGACGGTCTCGCCCACTACAAGGTGATGCCGGCCATCGTCGTGTTACCTCGTACGACGGAGCAGGTCTCCGCGGTCGTACGCATCTGCGTCGCGGCCGGAGTCCCTTATGTGGCACGCGGCTCAGGCACCGGGCTTTCCGGCGGAGCATTGCCACACGCCGACGGGGTGCTGATCGTGATCACCCAGATGCGCGAGATCAACGAGGTCGACGCGAGGAACCAACGGGCCGTGGTCGAGCCCGGAGTGATCAACCTCGACGTCAGCAAAGCGGCGGCGGCCACCGGCTACTACTACGCACCCGACCCGTCCAGCCAGCAGATCTGCTCGATCGGAGGGAACGTCGCCGAGAACTCCGGAGGTGCCCACTGCCTGAAGTACGGCTTCACGACCAACCACGTGCTCGGCGTCCAGCTGGTGACCCCTGAAGGGGACATCGTTCGCCTTGGTGGCAAGGCGCCTGACCCACCAGGCTACGACCTGTTGGGCGCCTTCGTCGGATCAGAGGGCACCCTCGGCATCGCGACCCAGGTGACCGTGAAGCTGACCCGCACGCCCGAGGCCGTCCGGACCCTGCTTGCGGCCTTCGCGACGACCGACGAGGCCGGAGCCGCCGTGTCGGCGATCATCGGGGCCGGCGTCATACCAGCCGCGATCGAGATGATGGACGCCCTTGCCATCGAAGCCGCCGAGGAGGCCGTTCACTGCCACTACCCGGAGGGCGCGGGGGCGGTGCTGATTGTGGAGCTCGACGGCCCGGCTGCGGAGGTCGACGCCCAGTTCGACGCCGTGGCACGACACTGCGACGACAACCACGCGTTCGAGATCCGTATCGCTGCCGACGACGCCGAGCGAGCACTCGTCTGGAAGGGCCGCAAGTCGGCCTTCGCCGCGGTTGGCCGGATCAGCCCGGACTACATCGTCCAGGACGGCGTCATCCCGCGAACCTCCCTGCCCGATGTGCTGCGGCGGATTGCCGAGCTGTCCGGCTCGAGCGGGGTGCGGGTGGCCAACGTTTTCCATGCGGGTGATGGGAACCTCCATCCGCTCGTGCTCTTCGACGAGTCCGTGCCCGGCGAGGCGGAGCACGCCGAAGAGGTTTCGGCCGCGATCCTCGATCTCTGCATCGAAACGGGCGGTTCGATCACGGGGGAGCACGGGGTCGGCATGGACAAGTCCAAGTACATGCCACGGATGTTCACCGAAGACGACCTGGACACCATGCAGCTGCTCCGGTGCGCCTTCGACCCGGCCACGCTCTGCAACCCGGGCAAGATCTTTCCCACTCCCCGGCTGTGCGGTGAGGTGCCCGGCCGTCATAAGGGAGCACACCCGCTCCAAGAGTCCGGCTTGGCGGAGGTGTTCTGACGATGCCGGCGGACGCGATCCTGGACGAGCTGCGCACGACGTGCGACGGGCATGCTGAGGCTGCCGGGTCCGCGGACCAGGTCGGTGGGGTGAGCGCTCGCTTTCGCGCGGCGCCCGGCTCGACGGACCGGGTCTCCGAGGTGCTGCGTCTCGCGGCGCGGCACGGGCTGCGGGTCGTGACCGTTGGCCGTGCCACCAAGCTCGACTGGGGGGCGGCGCCGACCGCGGTCGACCTGCTGCTCGACCTCTCACGGATCGCTGGTGTCGTCGAACATGCCTCAGGCGACCTCGTGGTGGTGGTCCGCGCCGGGACGACGATGTCGGACCTGCAGGGGACGTTGGCCGAGGCCGGGCAGCAGCTCGCGGTGGACAGTCCGGTCGCGGATGCCACCGTGGGGGGTACGGTCGCCACCAACACCAGTGGCCCGAGGCGGTTGCTCTATGGCACGGTGCGCGACCTGCTCATCGGTGTCACGTTCGTGCGTGCCGATGGCGTCGTGGCTAAGGCCGGCGGCAAGGTGGTCAAGAACGTCGCCGGCTACGACTTCGGCAAGCTGCTCACCGGTAGCTACGGGACGCTCGGCGTTATCACCCAGGCGGCTTTCAGGCTGCATCCGCTCCCGCAGGCGAGCCGGCTTCTGGTCGCGGAGGTGACAGGTAGTGATGCGGCCGGCAGTGTCGCATCCGCGGTGATCGGCTCCCAGGTGGTTCCAAGTGCGGTCGAGGTCTTCGCCCCGGCGGCAGGCCCGGTGAGCGTGGCTGTGTTGCTCGAGGGGACCGAGCACGGAGTGGCTCAGCGGTCCGCGACGGTTGCGGACCTGGTGGGCGCGACCGCTGTCGACGAGACCCCGGCCTGGTTCGGCCACTACCCCTTCGCGGCCGAACAGGTAGGTCTCAAGATCACCACCGAGATCGTGGGCCTCGCGACGGTGCTGGCCGCCGTACGACGAGCGGAGGACGCGCACGGCGTCGACATCGAGGTGAGCGGGTCAGCCGCAGGCGTGCTCTTCGCCGGGCTCGCCGCGGATGCGAGTGCGCAGACGGCCGGCGCCGTGGTAGCCGATCTCCGGTCGGCTGCCGAGTCCTTCGGCGGAAGCGTGGTCGTCCTCACCGCGCCGTCGGCCGTGCGCGGCTCGCTCGACGTCTGGGGACCGGTGCCCGGCGTGGAGCTGATGCGCCGGGTCAAGGACCAGCTGGACCCCGACCACCTGCTGGCACCGGGCCGATTCGTCGGAGGGATCTGATGGGCAGCGACAGTTCGCCCGTGAGCGCTTCTCACGGCACGATGGCCGCCGACGGCACCCGCAATGTGCCAACTCCTGAAGGTGTCTCGGCCTTCGACGACCATCACCCGCCGTCGGCCGAGCTCGCGGCCGACTGTGTGCACTGTGGGTTCTGCCTGCCGACATGCCCGACGTACGTCCTGTGGGGCGAGGAGATGGACAGTCCGCGGGGGCGCATCTACCTCATGCAAGAGGGGCTCGAGGGTGAGCCGCTCTCCGACTCGATGGTGAGCCATTTCGACGCCTGCCTCGGGTGCATGGCCTGCGTGACTGCGTGTCCGTCGGGAGTGCAGTACGACAAGCTGATCGAGGCCGCCCGGGCGCAGGTCGAGCGTCGCCACCAGCGCCCCGCGGACGACCGGCTGCTTCGCTCGGCCATCTTCGCCGTGTTCCCCCATCCGAGGCGGCTCCGCCTGATGCGCGGGCCGCTGCGCGCTTACCAGCGGTTCGGGCTGCAGCGGCTGGTCCGCCGCAGCGGAGTCTTGGAACGGCTTGCGCCCACGCTTGCCGCGATGGAAGCCCTCACGCCCGACGTCGGTAGGGTCGTCCGGTTGCCCGCCCGCGTGCCAGCGATCGGCACCCGCCGGGCGGTGGTCGGAATGCTCACCGGATGCGTGCAGCGGGAGTTCTTCCCCGGTGTCAACGCGGCGACCGCACGCGTGCTCGCCGCCGAGGGATGCGACGTCGTGATCCCGCAGCGGCAGGGCTGTTGCGGGGCGCTCAGCGTGCACAACGGACGCGAGGAGGAGGCGGCCGCATTCGCCAGGCGGACCGTCGACGTCTTCGAGGCAGCAGGCGTCGAGACCGTCGTCGTCAACGCCGCCGGCTGCGGTTCGTCGATGAAGGAGTACGCCGACCTGCTGCGTGACGACCCGGCGTACGCCGACCGGGCGGCTCGCTTCGCCCCGTCCGTTCGTGATGTCTCGGAGCTGCTCGTGGAGTTGGGCCCCGTCGCGGAGCGCCACCCGCTGCCGATCACCGTGGCCTACCACGACGCCTGTCATCTTGCGCACGCGCAGGGCGTGCGGGCTGAGCCCCGAGCCCTGCTGGCAGCCATCCCCGGCCTCGAGCTGCGCGAGATCGCCAACCCGGAGATCTGCTG
Organism: uncultured Actinomycetota bacterium; assembly: GCA_963820035.1. Lineage (GTDB taxonomy): Bacteria > Actinomycetota > Actinomycetes > Propionibacteriales > Nocardioidaceae > JAWWPG01. The sequence continues at coordinate 65,319 of CAWFYK010000005.1, forward strand.
CGGCTCCGCCGGCGTCTACAACCTGCTCAACCCGGAACCGGCGCGCGAGCTCGGCGACCGCAAGACACGCACCATCCTCGACACCGGCGCAAGCCTGCTGGTGACCGCCAACCCCGGCTGTCTCATGCAGGTGGCCGCCTCGGCCCGCCGACTGGGCGCTCCCATCTCGCTCGCCCACACCGTGGAGGTCCTCGACGCCTCCATCCGGGGACTCGCACCCGACAGGCTCACATAAGGAGAGGTGACCAGCGTGTACCAGCAGATTCTCGACCCGATCGGCGACTCGTACGGCCTCAGCTCTATCTTTGCCGTGCTACCCATCCTCAGCCTCTTCGTGCTGCTGGGCGTGCTCACGGTGCGGGCCTGGGTCGGGGCTCCTGTCTCTCGGGGTGGCGATCCTGGTGGCGATCATCGTCTATTCGATGCCGATGGGTCAGACGCTGCTGTCGGCGACCGAAGGCGCATCCTTCGGCTTCTTCCCGATCCTCTGGATCGTCATCAACGCGATCTGGATCTACAACCTCACGGTCCAGACGGGTCACTTCGACGTCCTGCGCCGCTCGTTCGAGGGGGTGAGTCCCGACCCGCGGGTGCAGGCGATCATCATCGCGTTCAGCTTCGGCGCCCTGCTCGAGGCGCTCGCCGGCTTCGGCACCCCGGTCGCCATCAGCTCCGTCATGCTGATCGCGCTCGGTTTCCCACCTCTGCGGGCGGCGATGGTCGCCCTGATCGCGAACATCGCGCCGGTCGCCTTCGGCGCGATCGCCATCCTGATCGTGACTCTTGCGGACATCACGTCTGGTGTCAGCAACGATCCCCGTCTCACGGTCGACACGCTGGGCTCGATGGTCGGACGTCAGACTCCGATCCTCGCCGTCTTCGTCCCGCTGATGCTGGTCGCCGTCGTTGATGGGCGGCGCGGCATCCGGCAGGCTTGGATCCCTGCCGTGGTTGCCGGTCTGACGTTCGGCATCGTCCAGTTCCTCGCCTCCAACTACATCTCGGTGTTGCTCACCGACATCTTCGCCTCCCTGCTCTCGATGGCCGCGATGGTGGTCCTGGTCCGCCTCTGGAAGCCCGCGGAGCTGCCAGACCTGGATGGTTGGTCGGAGCCTGTGGGCGACGACCCGGCAGCCGGCGGGACGAGCGCGTCGTCCGGCGGCTCGTCCGGCCGCACCGCGACGGCGACACGAACCGAGAGCGGCCCAGCCCGGGTGACGGACAGCCGTGCCGACATCGCGCGGGCGTACGCGCCGTACGTCGTCATCATCGCGATCTTCTCGATCGCCAACATCACCACCGTCAAGGACGCCTTGATGAAGGCGCCGTGGTACTACGAGTTCCAGTGGCCGGGGCTCGATGTGCGGAGTCCGAGCGGCGAGGCGCTGTCGGCGATGACGTTTGCCTTCGGGTGGCTGTCGGCGGCGGGCACGCTGCTGCTCATCGCCGGGGTCATCACCGCGCTGCTGTTGCGCGTCACTCCGGCCGTGGCCGCCAAGACCTACGGCGCAACCGTGGTCCAGCTGAGGACGGCGATCGTGACCGTCATGGCTGTGCTGGCGCTCGCCTATGTCATGAACCAGTCGGGTCAGACCACGACGCTGGGCCACTACCTGGCCGGAGCCGGCGGAGCGTTCGTGCTCCTGTCACCCGTGCTCGGCTGGCTGGGCACCTCGGTCACCGGATCCGACACCTCGTCCAACGCACTGTTCGGCGCTCTCCAGGTGCAGACCGCCACCAAGGCCGGGCTCGACCCGGTATTGCTCGCCGCAGCCAACTCCTCGGGCGGCGTGATGGGGAAGATGATCTCACCACAGAACCTCGCCATCGCCGCCGCCGCGGTCGGGATGGCCGGACAGGAAGGCACCATCTTCCGACAGGGCCTGGGCTGGAGCCTGCTGCTGCTGGCGATGGTCGTCCTCGTGGTGTCCCTTCAGGCCACCCCGGTGCTCAGCTGGATGGTCCCCGGGTAGGGGCGGTCGGCGGTCCGACGTACCCGCCGACGGGCCGGGCCATCGGGCGGCCCAGGCGCGCGCACCCGCGGCCGCAGGTTTCGGACTCGATGGAGCCGGCTCGCGGCCGCGTCGCATTCGCGCCCGATGGTCTCGCGCTGGGCGGCGAGCGGCGTCGCCTCGTCGTGTTCGGCGGCGACGCGGGTGGGGCCACCATGGCGATGTTCGAGTTCAGGGGTGCAACGCCTACTCCGGTCACCCCGCAGTCGGCGTGGCCGGCGTGCCCCGGCGGGGTCGCGTTCCCGCTCGCTGGTGGAGCGATCGGCCTCGGTACCGACCGCGGTGTCGTGGGGGCAGACGTTGACGGTCTGGTCTCGGTCTCTCGCGACCTGCCCCGGCTAGAGCGGCTAGCCGGGCCGGGTGACGCGCTCGTCTGGGTGCGCGGCGGGCGGGGGAGAGCCCACTGGTCGGCATTGGTCATGTCGCGGGCTCCACGGTCGCCCTCAGCTCCGAGCCGCCGCTGCCGGGCGACGATCCCCTCCCGCAGCTCGCCGTGACAGTTGATGGCATCGTGGTCGTCGCGGCTGTGGGCCCGAACCGGTTGGCCCTCTATCGCACCGGTTCGGACGCCTGGTCCGGTCCGGCGTACGTCGATCTCTCGGGTTCGGCGGTAAGAACGTGACGGTTCGGCGGTAAGAACGTGACGGTTCGGCGGTAAGAACGTGACGGTTCGGCGGTAAGAACTTGACGGTTCGGCGGTAAGAACTTGACGGTTCGGAAGGAAGAACATGACGGCTCGACAGGGGAGAAGCGGGGCGTACGTCGTGCTGGCGGCGACCGACACGGCGCTGGCCGCGGCCGGGGTGGGAGCCCCGCGGTGGCTGACGAAGCCGCTGCTGATGCCGGTGCTCGCCGTGGGCCGGGACCGACCCACGCAGCGGGCACTCGCGCTCTGCTGGCTGGGAGACGTCGCGCTGCTAGGCCGCGGGTCGGCGGCCTTCAGCGCGGGACTCGGCTCCTTCCTGGCCGGGCACGTCGCCTGGCTGACCGCATTCAGGCAGCGGCCGTCGCGCCGCCTGGTGCGACGTCATCCGGCCCTCGCGGTGCCTTACATCGCCGCCTTCGGTGGGCTCAACGCCCATCTCTGGAACCGGACCGGGCGCGACCGGCTGCCCGTCGTCCTCTATAGCGCCGTGCTGGCCACGATGGCCGTGGCCGCCCTCGACACGGGTCGCAAGGCCACCGCCGTGGGCGGTGCGCTCTTCGTGGTGTCGGACTCTCTGCTGGCCCTGCACCGGTTCGCCGACGTCGAGCCGCCGTGTCACGAGGGCCTCGTCATGGCGACCTACACAGCCGCCCAGGCGATGCTGACCATGGAGAGCCGCTCGCCGGTGACGGACAACGACCGGGTCGACCGCCGGGTCAGCCGCCGGCGACGGCCTGTTTGACCCGGGCGGCGACGGCGGGCGCGACGTCGGGGTCGAACACCGACGGCACGATGAAGCTCGAGTTGAGCTCGTCCGGCGCAACGGCGTCGGCGATCGCGTGGGCGGCGGCGAGCATCATGTCGTCGGTGATCTCATGAACGTGCGCATCCAGCAGGCCACGGAAGAATCCGGGGAAGGCGAGCACGTTGTTGATCTGGTTGGGGAAGTCGGAGCGGCCGGTCGCGACGACGGTCGCGTGCTCGCCGGCCGCGAACGGGTCGACCTCCGGGTCGGGGTTCGCGAGGGCGAAGACGATGGCGTCGTCGTTCATCGTGGCGATGTCGTCACCCGTCAGCAGGTTGGGCGCGGAGACCCCGATGAACACGTCCGCTCCGGCGAGCACCTCGGCGAGAGCGCCTTGCCGGTGTCCGGGGTTCGTGTTGTCCGCGATCCAACGCCGGAACTCGTCCATGTCGGGCTTGTCCGGTCGAAGGGCCCCGTGCCGGTCGCACGCGACGATGTCGACATAGCCTTGCGCCGCGAGGAGTCGCACCACCGCGTGGCCGGCGGCCCCGACACCGCTCACCACGACCCGGACGTCACCCGGTGACTTGCCCACCACCCGCATCGCGTTCGTGAGCGCGGCGAGGACGACGATGGCGGTGCCGTGCTGGTCGTCGTGGAAGACGGGAATGTCGAGGAGGTCGCGAAGCCGTTGCTCGATCTCGAAACAGCGTGGTGCGGCGATGTCCTCGAGGTTGATTCCGCCGTAGACGGGGGCGATCGCCTTGACGATCATGATGATCTCCTCGACATCTTGGGTGTCCAGGCACACCGGCCAGGCGTCCACGCCCGCGAACTGCTTGAACAGTGCGGCCTTGCCCTCCATGACGGGCAGCGCGGCGGCCGGCCCGATGTTGCCCAGTCCGAGGACGGCGGACCCGTCGGTCACGACAGCGACGGTGTTGCGCTTGATGGTGAGCCGTCGTACGTCGGCCGGGTTCTCGGCGATGGCCATGCAGACGCGAGCAACGCCGGGCGTATAGGCCCGAGACAGGTCGTCGCGGTTCTTGAGCGGGACCTTCGGGTTGACCTCGAGCTTGCCGCCCAGATGGAGCAGGAACGTGCGGTCGCTGACCTTCCGGACGGTGACCCCTTCCATCTCGTCGATGATGTCGGTGATCGACTTCGCGTGCTCGGTGTCGCTCGCGTTGCACGTGATGTCGACGACGAGCCTGCTGGCGTGAGACTCGACCACGTCGAGGGCGGTCAGGACTCCGCCGGCCTTGAGGACCGACGCGGCCAGGTTGGCGGTGGCTCCGGCCGACGACGGCGTCTCGACGCGCACGGCGATCGCATAGCCGGGAGTTGGACTGGCCATCGGTAATCCTCACCTTCGAAACGCGGAACTCCAGTATCCACGCCGGGCTGCGGATTCGTCCGGTGGCGCGGGTTCGTCCGGTCGGCTCAGCGGGATTTCCCGCGCGCTCGGTCGGACGAATCCGGGAGGTGACGCTCAAACCAGGCGCGGGCCAGCGCCGCTACCCTGCCGAGCGCCCCAGGCTCCTCGAACAGATGGGTGGCCCGATGCACGACCTCAACCTCGACCAGGCAGGTCATCGTGGCAGCCGCGGAGCGGTTCAGCTCGAGCACCGTCTCGTCGCGACCGCCGACGACCAGCAGGGTCGGACACCGCACCTGCGGGAGTACGGCGGCCGCGAGGTCAGGGCGACCGCCGCGGCAGACGACGGCCCGGACCACGTTCGACAGCCGGGCAGCGGCCGCGAGAGCTGCTGCCGCCCCGGTGCTTGCTCCGAAATAGCCGACTGCCGGTGGCAGGGCTTTCTCGGCGCGGAGCAGGGCGGAGGTGGCATCGGTCAGGCGTCCGCCGAGCAGGTCGACGTCGAAGGCCCGTCCCCTGTCGGCCGCCTCCGCCTCCACGAGCAGGTCGAGCAGGCAGGTGGCCAGGCCGGCGCGGTTCAGCATCTCCGCGACGTAGCGGTTGCGCGGGCTGTGCCGGCTGCTGCCGCTGCCATGAGCGAACAGCACCAGCCCGAAGGGGTCGGCCGGAACGGTGAGCCGCGCACCGAGCACCACCGGGCCGGCTTCGAGGCGGAGGTCGGAGTCCCGCTCGGTTGCTGCCCGCCGTAGCAGCGTGACGACTTCGGCGTCGGACACCTGGTCGAAGTCGTGGTACCACTGACCGACGGCCATGAACGGGTGTGGCGTCTCGGCGCAGATCACGTCGTCGGCGACCTGGCGGAGCCGTTCGAGGGTCGACCTCGGCGACACCGGGACGGCCACGACCACCCGAGCCGGGCCGTGCGCACGAACGACCTGACAGGCCGCCAGCATGGTCGAGCCGGTCGCCACCCCGTCGTCGACGATGACCACCGTCCTGCCCGACAGGGATGCGCACTCGCGACCGCCCCGAAGCACGTCGGCCTGCTCGCAGACGCGGCGGCGCTCGTCAGCCTCGAGACGAGCCAGGTCCTGCGAGCTCACGCCGGCCCGGGCGGCGACGTCCGGGTCGGTCACGACGATGTCGCCCTCGCCGACCGCGCCCATCGCCAGCTCCCGCTGACGGGGGACGCCGAGCTTCCGCACGATGATCACGTCGACATCGGCATCCAAGGCGCGAGCGACCATGAACGCGACGGGCACGCCGCCGCGCGGGAGTCCGAGGACGATCGGGTCGGCGAGGTCGGCGTCGGCAAGCAGCGCCGCGAGCGCCACTCCCGCCTCGGTCCGGTTCCAGAACAGCAGGTCGACCTCCTTGCGGGTGACGTCGGTTCAGCTCAGGCGGGACTACCGGACTCCACGCGGGTCGTCCTGATGGGCGACCTCGAGATGAGTCCCTCCCCACGACCAGCCATGCCCAGTATCCAACGGCTGTCCAGCCGCCCCTTATCTTCGGTGCATGGACGACGACAACGACGCGAACGCCGAGCCGGAGGGCCTCGACCCGGTTGCCGCCTACGGGCGAGCTGCCCACCCGGACCGTCCGGTGGCAAAGAAGCGGCCTGATGGCCTCGACGACGCGACGGTCGAGGCGCTCGGCAAGGTCTCCGAGGCGCTTGAGATCGTCGAGCACGCCCGCGGGCTGCTCTACGCGTTCCACCGGCACTGCGGGATGGCCGACCTGGCACTCCAGGATGCCGTCATGCAGCTGCGCGAGGCCGGCCAGCGACAGGCCGCGGACGAGCTGGACGAGGTCTTGGTGGGCCGTGACGTGATCGAGGGCCGCTGGAGCTTCCAGATCGTCGAGGACTACGACCGCAGCTACTGGCAGGTGTTCCGGGCCATGGAGCGGCGAGCTCGCCGTCTCGCCGGTGACGTCGAGCCGCATGTCTTCGAGGCCGAGATGAAGTACGACGAGCAGCGGCGCGACCTGACCGGGTGACCGGTGCGGCTCAGCCGGCAGCCGGCCAGTCCGGCCGGCGTCCGCCGAGACCGACGACCCCTCATCTGGCGATGATCGGAGGTGCATCCGGGCCGATTCGCTCGCCGAGCCGAGTCGCCGTTGTGGTGGTATGTTCCTGGCTGAACCGAGGAAGAGGCGATGACGGAGGAGCCTGTCGGACCGGCTGATGCGACCGTGGTGCCGCGCTACGCGGGGCCGTCGACGTTCGCTCGTCTTCCCCGCCTCGACGAGGTGGGTCGCGCCGACGTCGCCATCGTGGGAGTGCCGTTCGACTCGGGAGTGAGCTACCGCCCGGGGGCGCGCTTCGGGCCGGCGCACATCCGCCAGTCCTCCCGTCTGCTGCGGCCCTACAACCCGGCGCTCGGTCGCTCGCCGTTCGCCGCCCAGCAGGTCGCGGACGCCGGCGACATCGCCGCCAACCCGTTCGACATCCACGCCGCCATCGCCCAGATCGAAGCCGCGGCGGACGCGCTGTCCGGGACCGCAGGGAGGCTGCTGACGCTCGGTGGTGACCACACGATCGCGCTCCCGCTGCTGCGGTCCGTCGTACGACGCCACGGTCCGGTCGCCGTGCTGCACTTCGACGCCCACCTGGACACCTGGGACACCTACTTCGGAGAGCCGTTCACCCACGGCACCCCGTTCCGGCGCGCCTCCGAGGAGGGACTGATCGACTCCGCGCGTTCCCTGCACGTCGGGATCCGCGGGCCGCTCTATGCCGCCATGGACCTCGACGAGACGGCGCGCCTCGGTTACGCCACGATCGCCTGCACCGACTATGACCGGCTCGGTCTCGACCGCATCATTCTCGCCATGCGTGACCGACTGGGCCACGGACCGGTCTACGTCTCCGTCGACATCGACGTCATCGACCCCGGAATGGCGCCCGGAACCGGCACTCCGGAGGCGGGTGGTCTCACCTCGCGCGAGCTGCTGGCGACGCTTCGTGGGCTGGACGGGACAGACATCGTGGGCGCCGACATCGTGGAGGTTGCTCCCGCCTACGACCAGGCCGAGGTGACCGGCATCGCGGCCTCCCATGTCGGCTATGAGCTTGTCTCACTGATGGCCGGCACCACGCCGACCTAGCAGTTCCGCACCAGCACCCCGTGTGCACGAGAGGAGACCCCGGTGGCAACAGACACCAGAGAGCGCCAGGAACGTAAGTCAGGGATCGAGGTCCGCTCGATCGACTACGTGCCCCTCGATGAGCGGCACGGTCAGCTGTGGCACCTCGGGCCGCTGTGGTTCATGAGCAACGCGCAGATCGCCACCCTCGCCGTCGGAGTCCTCGGGGTGACCGCCGGGGGCAACCTGGTCTGGTCGCTCGTGGCCATCATCCTCGGGGTGCTCACCGGCACGTTCTTCATGGCCGCCCACTCCGCCCAAGGGCCCCAGCTCGGACTGCCGCAGATGATCCAGTCCCGACCGCAGTTCGGCTACATCGGCGCGATCCTGGTCTGGTTCTTCGCCTACATCCAATACGCCGGCTTCAACATCTTCAACACCCTGCTCGGCGCCCAGGCGATGGATACGACAGTGCACGGCGGCACCAAGGTCTGGATCGTGGTGCTGACCGTGGCAGCCGTCGTGGCGGCCGTCATCGGCTATGACTTCATCCACAAGATGGAGCGGGGGCTCACCTACGGCTTCCTGGTGCTGTTCGGGATCCTGACGATCGTCATCCTGACGCTGCACTACCCGGCCGGCTCGTTCGACCTGGGCACGTTCGACCTGACGCCGTTCCTGCTGCAGTACTCCGTGGTCGCCGGCTACCAGATCAGCTGGGCGATCTACGTGTCGGACTACTCCCGCTACCTCCCACCGGACGTCACGGTCAGGAAGACGTTCTACTGGACGTACGGCGGATCGGCTCTCGGCGCCATCTGGATCATGTGCATCGGCTCCGCGCTGGCCGCCTGGGCAGGCTCCGGCTTCGACCCCGTCGGGTCGCTCTATGACGCTGGCAACGAGTTCTTCTCCGGCTTCGGTGAGATCATCTTGGTGTTCTCCGCGCTCGGCCTGGTGTCGGTGATGGCGCTGAACCTGTATGGCGGATCGCTGACGTTGATCAGCGCCTCCGACTCCTTCAAGCGGGTCCAGCCGACTCTCAACGTGCGTCTCGTGACGATCGGCTTCACGGCCCTGATCTCGTTGGTGCTCGCGTTGTTCAGCACGTCGTCGTTCCAGTCCAACTTCGAGGACTTCCTGCTGCTGGTGCTCTATCTCTTCATCCCGTGGACAGCCGTCAACCTTGTCGACTACTTCATCGTGCGACGCGGGCACTACGCCATCGCCGAGATCTTCGACCCGCACGGGATCTACGGTCGCTGGTCGTGGCGGGGGATCGTGGCGTATGTGGTCGGTTTCGCCGCCATGGTGCCGTTCTTCAGCACCGGCGCCTACACCGGCCCGATCGCGAACGCGGCAAACGGCGCGGACTACTCCTTGTTCATCGGTCTGCCCGTGGCGGGCATCCTCTATTGGCTGTTCGCCCGCGGCATCGACGTCGAGGCGGAGACCGAGCTGGCACGTCGGGAGGCGACGGTCCTCGAGGAGGAGGCGATGCGACACTTCCGCCCGGAGGCCGGCCCATCAGCCGGGTGACGTAGCCGTGTTTCGCCGGGTCGCTCCCGCGAGTGGGCCGAGGTGAGGGACGCCTGGGCGATGGCGGCCGCCGTACGCGCCGGCGAGGTGTCCGCCGAGAGCCTCGTCACCGATGCCCTGCAGCGGATCGAGCAGGTCGATGCGAGGGTGAATGCCTTCACGGTCGTGCTGCGAGAGGCTGCCCTCGCGGCCGCCCGGGCCGCTGACCGCGGGCTGGCGGCAGACCGGGGGCCGGACAGGCCGCTCGAGGGCGTACCGGTGTCGGTCAAGGATCACATCTGGCTTGCGGGAGCCCGGTCCACGAACGGATCGATCGCCTACCGGGACTTCGTGCCCGACCGGGACGCCGTGCCCGTTGCCAGGCTGCGAGCCGCCGGGGCCATCGTCGTCGGCAAGACCAACAACCCGGAGTTCTGCTACCGCGGGTTCACCGACAACGACCTGTGGGGGCTCACCCGGAACCCGTGGTCGCCCGACCGCACACCGGGCGGTTCGAGTGGCGGCGCCGGTGCCTCTGTCGCCTACGGGGCGACCCCGATCGGCTTGGGCACGGATGGCGGCGGGTCGATCCGGATCCCAGCGGCGTTCTGCGGCGTGGTCGGTCATAAGCCGACGTTCGGTCTGGTGCCGAAGCTCCCCGGCTTCCGCGGCTGGCCGACGTTGTCGGTGGACGGGCCGCTGACCCGGACCGTCCGTGACGCCGCCCTTGCCCTGTCGGTGATGGCCGGTCCGGACGCCGCAGACGACCTGACCTGGCCCGCGCTGTCTCCCGGCCCGCCTGCCACCGTCACCCGCGAAACCGAATGGGCATCGCTGCGGGTCGCGGTGTCGGAGGATCTCGGGTGGGCATCTGTCGAGCCGGCCGTCCGGACGGCCTTCCGGCGCGCCGTGGACCGGCTGTCCGACGACGGCGCGCAGCTGGTCGAGGCGGCGCCCGCCACGACGTACCCCCCGGAGCTGTGGAACGCCATCGCACTTCCCGAGGGCTTCGCATCCGAGGGCCCGCTGGTGGAAGAGTGGGGCAGCCGACTGACCTCCGGGACCCTCGAGATCATCGAGGCCGGCCGGGCAGCCTCGGCCCGGGACTACCTCGATGCGCAGGAGCGTCGGTCGGCCTTCACCAGGGTGTGGCAGGAGTTCTTCGAGCGGTACGACGTGCTGCTCGCTCCGTCGATGCCGCTCCCCGCGTTCGGTGTCGACCTGGCCTCCCCAGCGTCGATCGACGGGGTCCCAGTCGACCCGTTCTTCGACGACTGGTGTGCACTGGCCCTGCCGGCGAACCTGACCGGCGGCCCATCCTGCGCGGTGCCGACGGGCTTCGACCGCGAGGGCCTGCCGTTGGGCATGCAAGTCATGGGACCACGCTGGTCGGATGCGACCGTGCTCTCGGTCGCTGCTGCCCACGAGCGGCAGTCCCCCTGGGCCGATGCCTGGCCACCGGGCATGCCATAGCGAGGGATTTGCGGGCCGCGTGTACCGCTCGGGCAGGTTGGGCTGCCGCCCCGCGATGCGTTTGAGGGAAAAGGCGACACGCGCAGTGACGCGGGAGCTTTCGTGACACGTGGCTTGAGGAGGCGTCTCACGTCTTGGTCTCGCGTTGTGGGCCGTGAACGTATCCACGCAAGTGCGTTGATATTGCTGTTGGCATCGCGATCTGCAATTTCCACGCATGTGCGTGGTGACGTTCGCGAGGGCTTTCTAGTCTCGCTCCGCTTCGGAACGGCCGAGGCGTCGTATCCAGCGAACCGCGTTGACGGTGCGCCAGTAGCCGACCCGGGTCTTGAAGACCCAGCGATGTCGCTCGCTCAGCCCGATGACGAAGTGGTGGACCGGCCGGAAGCGCATGTCGTGCACGAGCGTGTCGTAGTGCGGTCTGATCTCCCGCAGCGGCCCAAGCTCGGCCTTCAGCTCCTCGAGCTCATGATGCAGCCGCCGCTGCTCGATGGCGCTGTCGTGCACCTTCTGTCGCTCCCTGCTGAGGTGCACCAGCAGACCGTCGATCGCCTCGATGCCCTCGCCGAGGAGGATGGCGTCATCGACCGATTCGGGGTGGTCGGTCACTCGCACCGTCGGATCGAGAGTCTCCTCGCCGGGAACCAGCTCGGCCAGGTCTCCCACGACGGTCACCCCGAGGGCATCGAGCTGCTCGGCGATCTCCCGGGATCGCTGGACGGCGAAGGAGCGGTCGTCACCGGTCAACGCAACATGGGTGCCCGGCCGCCCAGCCAGCACATCCTGGGCGAAAACCTCCTTGACCGTCGGCGGGTAGGGACCCGGGATGAGAAGCCTGTCACCGAGTCCTTGGTTGACCCGGCGCAGCAGCTCGGCCTGCTCGGCACGCAGCGACGAGTTGGTGCGCGACGACACCAGGTCGAACGCCTCGGGGTCGAGCTCGAGGAGCCGGGCGAAGCGCAGCCACAGCTCGTCTCGCGAGACTCCGCGCGGCGGCACCGTGATCACGTGGATGTTGCTCATCGGGACCGCCGAGCCCCATCGACGGCAGACGTCTGCGTAGTCCTGCACCGACCAGAACCACTCCGCGGAGTGAACGTTCGTCCGCAGCCCCTCGACGAACTCGCGGAAGGTGCTCGATGACCGGTGCTTGATGTGCTCCTGCCACTCGGCCGGGATCTGCCGCACCAGGTCACGGGCGGTCAGGATCACCTGCACGTCGGCCGCGCCCCAGGCCTCGACGGCCCGCTTCGCCTGCTCCGATGTCGTGGCGGCAAACAGCTCGTGGGAGACGAGGACGTTGCCGTCCCACGCAGCGCCCTCCTCGACCAGCCGAGCCCAGATCCCGGCGGCCCGATCCGGGAAGTTCGGCATGTGGGAGAGCTCGCGGACGTCGGCGCTGGCCAGGAAATGGTCGTAGAAGGAGCCAAGAGGCAGCAGCAGGCCCTGTTCGTTGGCCGTCTGGCGCTGCGACCACAGCACGTTCTGCAGGAAGGTGGTGCCGGTCTTCGGGCTCCCGACATGCAGGAAGATCCGTTTGGGCATCACATCAACCTTGAGAAGGGGGCTGTAGGGACGGGGTCCATGGCTAAGCCAGGCTACCGTCCGGGCCGTCTTTGCAAGCTGTTCTTGCCGGTCAGGAGACTCCTCAGGTCCTGAGGTGCGTGCGCAAACCGCTCGGGAAGCACCAGGCGGCCCAGTGCGCGGGAGGCCTCACCGGCGAGCGGGTCCCAGGACGGCGGCCGACTGCGGTCCGAGGCTGACCCGGCCGCCGTCCACCGATGTCTCCTCCGCGTGCCAGGCCAGCAGCACGTCGAGCTCGCCGCGTGCGCCCGACACGTCGATGTCGCGCGGTTCGCCGGACAGGTTCGCCACAACCACGTGCCGGCCCCGGAAGACTGCCACCGTGGCCAGGTCAGGGTCATGGACGACACGCACCTGTTCGAGACGCGGGTCCCGGAGGTCGCCACGCTCGCGACGCAGTCGAATCAGGTCGCGGTACCACCAGAATATCCGGGTGTGCGGCTCACGCCTCAGCTCGTCCCAGTCCAGCCGCGAGCGTTCGGCGGTTCGGGCTGACTGGGGGTCGGGTACGTCGGAGCGGTCCCAGCCGTGCTCGGCGAACTCGTCGCGCCGTCCCCGGCGTACCGCTGCGGCGATCGTGGGTTCGGTGTGGTCGGTGAAGTAGAGCCACGGGGTGTCGGCGCCCCACTCCTCGCCCATGAAGAGCATCGGCGTACCGGCGCTCGTGAGCAGCAGTGCCGCGCCGCAGGCGAGCAGCCCCGGCGAGACCTGGCTCGACAGCCGGTCACCCTGAGCGCGGTTGCCCACCTGGTCATGAGTCTGGAGCGAGACCACAAACCGCGAGCCTGGCAGCTTGGCGCGGTCGACCCGACGTCCGTGGGTGCGCTGCCGGAACGACGAGTAGGTGCCGTCGTGCAGGAAGATGCCCTCGAGCACCTTGGTCAGGGCACCTGCCGCCGCGAAGTCGCCGTAGTAGCCCTGGGTCTCGCCGGTGAGGAGCACATGGAGTGCATGGTGCACGTCGTCGGCCCACTGGGCGTTGAGACCGAGCCCGCCGGCCTCCCGAGGCGTGACCGTGAGCGGGTCGTTGCGGTCTGACTCCGCGACGAGCCACAGCGGCCGGCCCAGTCGGGTCGACAAGGCGTTGACCTCAGCGGACAGCTCCTCCAGCAGGGAGATCGCCCGGTCGTCGAAGAGGGCGTGGACCGCATCGAGCCGGAGTCCGTCGACGTGGAAGTCGCGTAGCCACATGACGGCGTTGTCGATGATGAAGCGGCGCACCTCGTCGCTGCCGGCGTCGTCCAGGTTGAGCGCGCCGCCCCACGGCGTGCCGTAGCGGTCGGTGAAATAGGGACCGAACTCCTCGAGATGGTTGCCACTCGGACCGAGATGGTTGTAGACCACGTCGAGGCAGACACCGAGCCGCCGCGCGTGGCAGGCGTCGACGAAGCGCCGGAAGGCGAGCGGTCCGCCATAGGGCTCGTGCACCGCATAAAGCCCAACGCCGTCATAGCCCCAGCCGTGCCGGCCAGGGAAGGTGGCGAGCGGCATGACCTCGACGATGTCGACGCCCAGCTCGACGAGGTGGTCGAGCCGCCCGATGGCGGCGTCGAGGGTGCCCTCGGCTGTGAACGTGCCCACGTGCATCTCGTAGATCACGGCGCCCGGCAGGTAGACGCCCCGCCACGGGACCGTCTCGATCGCGAGCTGGTGCCGGTCCACGACGAGGGACGGACCTTCCGGCCCCTCCGGCAGGGCGAGCGCCCGTGGGTCGGTCCGCGGCGCGCCGTCATCGAGCGCGAAGAGGTACGGCGTCCCAGGTGCGGCCTCGACGTCGAGCTCCCACCAGCCCTGCTCGGCTGCCTCCATCGGCAGCTTCTCATCGTCGAGGATGAGCGTCACCGCCGACTCGGCGCGGGGCGCCCAGACGCTGAACCTCATGCGTCCTCCCGGACCAAGAGTGCGACGGGGAGCTCCGCGAGCACGTCCGCACAGCGCAGCCCGTCGCCGCCACCGACATGGCGACGGCTCGTCAGGACATCCGTCCAGCCCGCGTCCGGCAGTCGGACCGAGCTGTCGCCCCAACCGGTGCGGGCGAGCAGCCCCGGCCACCGGGTGACCAGAGTGGCCACCCGGTCACCCCGTAAGAAGCCGAGCAGGTGCGGGGAGCTGCTCGTCAGCGGCTGGTATGACGCAGCCGGCCCGAAGCTGGAGGGATCGTCACGACGCAACCGGAGCGCTCGGCTCGTGACCCAGAGCTTCTCGGCGCTGAGGTCGTCGGCCGAGTCCCGACCCGACTGCTCGACGTCGAGGCGACCGAGCACGATGTCGCGGAGCTCGTAGTCGACAGGACGTCGGTTGTCCGGGTCGACGAGAGCCGGGGCGACCAGCTCCGTGCCCTGGTAGACATCCGGCGTCCCGGGAATGGTCAGCTGGAGGAGCTTGCTCGCGAGGGTCGTGGCCCGGGTCGCCTGCTCGTTGTCCGCCACGACGGCGGTCAGGGACCGGGCCACCGGCTCGGTGAGGCAGGCGGTGGCGAGCTCGAAGACCCGGGACTCGTAGTGGTCGTTGGGGTCGTTCCAGCTGGTGTACTGCTTGCACTCGCGGATCGCCTTGCGCAGGTAGTCCAGCAGCCGGTCCTCCCCGATCGGCCAGCTGCCGAGCAGGGTCTGCGCCACCAGATAGGCGGTGGGCTCGTCGACGTCACAGGCCTTCGCCATCCGCATCACCGCCTCCGTGACGGCGTCCCAGCCCGCGAGGTTCTCCGCGGCTGCGAGCAGTCTCGATCGTGGCGTCCTCGTTGCGCTTCGTGTCGTGGGTGGAGAGAGCGGTCATCCCGGTCGGGTGGGAGCCGGCCTGCTCTTCGGCCCAGGTGTGCAGCAGGTCGGGATCGGCTGCCTCCATCGCGAGCGGGTCACCGCCGACCTCGTTGAGCGCGACCATCCGATGCCAGCGATAGAACGTGGTGTCCTCGACACCCTTGGCCATCACCGGTCCGCAGACCTGCTGGAAACGCACAACAAGGTCACGGGTCGCGCGATCGTCGCTCGCGACGTCCTTCAGGAGCTGCCGGAGCACCTCGAGCGCGTCAGCCAGATCGGGCCGTGAGTCGCTCGCCGCTCGGCACATCGCGTCCAGCCGATCGACCGCCTCCGGGTCCGCCGGGAACCCCGGGCGAAGGTAGGCGCGGTAGACCTCGGTGTGCGCCAGTAGCGCGGTCATGGCGGCGCTCGCGACCGATAAGGAAAGGGACTCACCGACCGCCGCCGCCGCGGCGACCGCCGTGCCGGCCAGCCGGCGTACCTCCGGCTGGAGCTGGTCGGCGATCACCTGCCGCTTGGAGCCGAGCTCGACCCGCTCGTATGACGGCTCGCCGCCCGTCGCCCGCCAGCGCTCGTCGAGCTCGTCCGCGAGCGCCGGGACGAGAGCGCCCTGGACGGCGCGGATGGCGTCATAGCCCGTCGTTCCGGCACATGGCCACGACGCGGGCAGCCGCTCGTCGACCTCGAGGATCTTCTCGACGACGACCCATGCATCGTCTGACTCGTCGCGGAGGCGCTCCAGATAGCCCTGCGGGTCGGCCAGTCCGTCGGGATGGTCGATCCGGAAGCCGTCCACGACGCCTCGGCGGTGCAGGTCGAGCAGTCGGACGTGGGTCGCGTCGAACACGTCGTCGAGCTCGACCCGGACGGCGATGAGGGTGTCGACGTCGAAGAAGCGGCGGTAGTTGAGCACCTCCGCCTTCTCCCGCCAGCCCGCCAGCAGGTAGTGCTGCTGCGAGAGCAGGCCCGCCATGTCGCTAGGGTCGCTCCCCGGTGCGAGCGGGAAGGTGTGGTCGGCGTAGCGCAGTACCTGCTCGCCGCCCAGCTCCCCGACGGTCAGGTCACCGGCCTCGAGGACCTCGTCGAGGGAGGCGCCGAGCACGGGAAGCCCCACGCGGCCGTCGCCCCGATCCCAGTCGATGTCGAACCAGTGGGCTGTCGACGCGTCGCTACCGTGCCGGAGAGTGTCCCAGAGCTGCCGGTTCAGGTGCTCGGGGGTGGGTATCGCCATGTGGTTGGGCACAACGTCGACCACGATGCCGAGGCCGTGCTCATGGGCCACCTCGGCGAGGTCGAGGAGCGCGGGCTCGCCACCGAGGTCGTCCGACACTCGCGTGTGGTCGACCACGTCGTAGCCGTGCATGGATCCTGGTGCCGCCTGCAGGATGGGGGAGAGGTAGAGGTGGGTGACGCCGAGCCGGTCGAGGTAGGGGACGATGGCGGCGGCGTCGCGGAATCCGAAGTCGGCGTGGAGCTGCAACCGGTAGGTCGACGCCGGGACGCGGCGGTCAACCATGCCTGAGCACGACGATGGAGCGGGCGTTGACCTTGCGTCGGAGGCCGGTCCCGCCGCCGCGACCCTTGCGGTTGGGCGCGGGGTCCGAGCCGGTGTCGAGCAGGACCTCCCACTTCTCGCCGAAGGCGGGGTTGGCCAGCGTCATCATCGCGTCCTCGTGACCTGGGTTGAGCAGGAGCAGGAACGAGTCGTCCTCGATGTCCTCGCCGCGGAGCCCCGGTTCGGTGATACCCCGCCCGTTGAGGAAGACCGCCATCGGCTGGACCGTGGGGTGCGCCCAGCTTTTCTCATCCATGGGCGTCCCCTCGGCGCTCAGCCAGGCGATGTCGGGCAGGTCGTTGCTCGCCGTGTCACCCGTGAAGAACCGCCGCCGACGGAAGATCGGGTGCTCCGCGCGGAGGCGCATCACACTCTGGGTGAACTCCAGCAGCTCCTTGTCGATGCTCGCCCAGTCGATCCACGACGTCTCGTTGTCCTGGCAGTAGACGTTGTTGTTGCCGTGCTGGGTCCTCCCCACCTCGTCACCGTGCAGGATCATCGGCACCCCCTGGCTGAGCAGCAGCGTCACCAGCATGTTTCGCTGCTGCCGGGCTCGCAGGGCCAAGATCTCGGGGTCGTCCGTCGGCCCCTCGGCGCCGCAGTTCCAGGAGCGGTTGTTGTCCTCGCCGTCGTTGCCGCCCTCCCCGTTGGCCTCGTTGTGCTTGTGGTTATAGGAGACCAGGTCCCGCATCGTGAACCCGTCGTGCGCGGTCACGAAGTTGATCGAGGCGTACGGCGCGCGGCCGTCGCTCTCGTAGAGGTCGCTCGACCCGGACAGGCGCGCGGCGAACTCACCGAGCGAGCCGGGCTCGCCGCGCCAGTAGTCGCGCACGGTGTCGCGGAACTTGCCGTTCCACTCGGTCCAGCGCGGCGGGAAGTTGCCGACCTGGTAGCCGCCCGGGCCGACGTCCCAGGGCTCGGCGATCAGCTTCACCTGCGAGACGACCGGGTCCTGCTGGACCAGGTCGAAGAACGCACTCAGCCGGTCGACCTCGTGGAACTGCCTGGCCAGGCTCGCGGCGAGGTCGAAACGGAAGCCGTCGACGTGCATCTCGGTCACCCAGTAGCGCAGCGAGTCCATGATCAGCTGCAGGACATGGGGGTTCCGCATGAGCGGCGTGTTGCCGGTGCCCGTCGTGTCGTAGTAGAACGAGCGGTCCTCGTCGGTGAGCCGGTAGTACGACGCGTTGTCGATGCCTCGGAAGGCGAGGGTGGGGCCGAGATGGTTTCCCTCTGCCGTGTGGTTGTAGACCACGTCGAGGATCACCTCGATGCCCGCCCGATGCAGCTCGCGGACCATCGACTTGAACTCGAGCACCTGCTGGCCGAGCTGACCGGATGAGCTGTAGGCGTTGTGGGGCGCGAAGAAGCCGATCGTGTTGTAGCCCCAGTAGTTCGAGAGTCCCTTGTCGATGAGGGTGGAGTCGTTGACGAACTGGTGCACGGGCATCAGCTCGATCGCGGTCACCCCAAGGCCCGTCAGGTGCTCGATGATCGCGGGATAGCTGATGGCCGCATAGCTGCCGCGGATCTCGTCCGGGATGTCGGGGTGGGTCTGAGTGAGTCCCTTGACATGGGCCTCGTAGATCACCGTCTCGTGGTAGGGGCGGCGCGGGGACCGGTCGTCCTGCCAGTCGAAGAACGGGTTGGTCACCACCGACTTCATCGTGTGTGGAGCGGAGTCCTCGGTGTTCCGTTTCTCGGGGTTGCCGAAGTCGTAGGAGAAGCATGCCGGGGCCCAGTCGATCGAGCCGTCGAGCGCCTTGGCGTAGGGGTCGATCAGCAGCTTGCTGGGATCGCAGCGCTGGCCCTGAGGCGGATCATAGGGTCCGTGGACGCGGAAGCCGTAGCGCTGACCGGGTCCGATCCGCGGCAGGTAGATGTGCCAGACCAGTGCATCCTGCTCGAGCACCCGGATCCGAGTCTCGTTGTCGTCGTCATCGAAGAGGCAGAGCTCCACGGCCTCGGCGACCTCCGAGAAAAGGGCGAAGTTGGTTCCTGCCCCGTCGTACGTCGCCCCAAGCGGGTTGGGTCCTCCGGGCCATGCCTCCATCGTGCTCCTTTGTTCGGTGCTGCATTCTCGGGTGGGACGGGGTGCGCGGCCCAGCGGACCAAGGCTACGGGCCGCCGGGCAGTCCCGCCGCACTGCGGCTGCCGCTCGGATCGACCGCCGCCGCGAGCGCGCGTGCTCGCGGCGACGCGAGCACATCCTCGAGGGTGATGGGTCTGCCGTCGGGCCCACTGAGGGGAACCCGCCAGTTCGGGTACTCGTCGATCGTGCCCGGCTGGTTCTGTGTCCTTCGGTCGCCGACCGCGTCTGTGAGGGCGAGGCACAGCAGCCTGGCGGGCGTCCCGGTGAGGAAGCGATAGAGGGCGACTACCGTCTCGTCGGGGTCTGCCCCGTCCGGGAGTACCCCCTCGTGACGGAGCTGCCGGAGCCAGCCCTCGCGGTCGGCCCGGTCCGCCGCGCGCTCGGCGTCCACCGGACGCGTCAGCAGGCCGAGCGAGTCGCGGAGGGCGACGTGGTCGCCTGCCAGATAGCCCGCGGTCGGGGGCAGGTCGTGGGTGGTCACGGACGCGAGGGAGTACTCCCGCCAGCGGTCGGCCGGCAGTGGCCGGCCGTCCTCGTCGCGCTCGAACCAGAGGATGGAGGTCCCGATGATGCCGCGCTCCTTGAGGTACTCGCGGGCGGCGGGCTCGACGTTGCCCAGGTCCTCGCCGACCACGACGGCGCCGGCGCGCTGGCCCTCCAGGCAGAGGATCCCGATGAGCGCCTCGTGGTCGTAGCGGACGTAGGTGCCGCGGTCGGGGCCCATGCCTTCCGGGATCCACCACAGCCGGAAGAGGCCGATGATGTGGTCGATGCGGACGGCACCCGCATGTCGCAGCAGACGGGCGATCAGGTCGCGGTAGGGCCGGTAGGCCAGCTCTGCGAGCCGGTCCGGTCGCCACGGCGGCTGGCTCCAGTCCTGACCGAGCTGGTTGAAGGCATCGGGCGGCGCGCCGACGCTGATCCCCTGCGCCAAGGTGTCCTGGTGGGACCAGGCGTCGGCGCCGTGGGCATGGACCCCGACGGCCAGGTCATGCATGACGCCGAGGCGCATGCCGGCCCCGCGAGCAGAGCTCTGGGCAGTGCCGAGCTGTTCGTCGACGACCCACTGGAGCCAGCAGTGGAAGTCCACCCGGTCGGCATGGTCGGCGCGGAAGTCGGCCACCGAGGAGTCGTCGGGATGCCTGAGCGCGTCCGGCCACGCGTGCCAGTCGGGTCCGTGCACCTCGGCCAGGGCGCACCAGGTGGCGAAGTCACGGAGCGGCGTCCCCTCGCGGCGCAGGAAGTCGTCGTAGGCCGCCTGGCGCGAGGGTGCGCGCGGCACGTCGTGGAGCAGCGTGAGCGCCGCCTGCTTCGCAGTCCATGCGATGTCGCGGTCGATCGCGTCCAGCTCGTCGAGCCTGTCGTGGACGTCGGCACGCAGGGCGGCGACCGCGGCACGCCCGTCGGCTGCCAGGTCGGCGTACTCCGGAACCTGCTCTACGCGGATGTAGACCGGGTTGACGAACCGGCGCGAGCTCGGCAGATAGGGGGAGGGCTCCATGGGTGCCACCGGCTCAGCGGCGGAGAGCGGGTTGACGAGGATGTAGTCGGCGCCGAGCTCGCCGCCCGACCAGGTGGCGAGCGTGGCAAGATCGCCCAGGTCGCCGACCCCCCAGGAGTCTCGGGACCGCACGCTGTAGAGCTGCGTGGCCAGCCCCCACGCACGATCCGGGATGCGATCCGGGAGCCCGAGCACGTCAGGAGTCACGATGAGCGTGCTCGACGCCTCCTCGTCCGGCCAGCGCGCCCGAAGGGTGTGGTAGCCCGGGGGCAGCTCGTCGGCGACAGTCAGGACGACCTCGCCCTGCACCGTGGCCGACGCGTCACTCAGCCGCGGAGGCGCCTCGACCGTCACGTCGAGACGCGTACCCGTCTCGAGCTCGATCCACGCCTCGGGCGACGAGGAACCGGGAGTGAGCCTGACCACCACGCGCTCTCCGACACGTTTCACGACACACGGTGGCAACAGGTGGTCGCGCTGACCACGACGCAGCATGCTCAAAGCCCTCGTGGCGTCGGCCGGGTCGGCGGCGTCGACGCCGAGGGCCGCGAGTACGGCGAGCACCGTGTCGCGCGGAACGGTCACGGGGTTGTCGAGCCAGTCCTCGTAGTCGGTGGCTACGCCATGGGCCTCGGCCAGCTCGCGTTGCTCGGCGGTGAGTTCGTGCACAGGCCATGTCTACCCGAGCGGGTTCCGGCCGTCCGAGCCGAGGAGGGCAACAGCCTTGCCTCGGCCGGTAGCCGGCCCGTGTGACCGGCGAGTAGCCGGGCCGTGCCACCTCCGAGCCGGTCCGCACGATAGGTTCTGCACATGTCGGCAGCGCCGAGGACGGCAGCCTGGGGCACAGCGGTGCCGGCGTCGGCGCGCGGTGGTGGGGAAGGACCCTCATGACGACCAGCGAAGGCGGGGCGGCTCCGGGCGGAGTCACCAGGGTAGAGCTCAACGGCATCAACGTGATCACCGAGGCTGAGCGGAAGGGGCAGCCGAGGGACCTCTTCTGGCCGTGGTTCGCGGCCAACATCTCCGTGCTCGGGGTGGCCTACGGGTCGTTCCTGCTGGGTTTCGGCGTCTCGTTCTGGCAGGCCGTGATCTTCGGCGTGGTCGGGATCGTGCTGTCCTTCCTCCTTTGCGGTTTCGTCGCTCTTGCAGGAAAGCGCGAGTCGGTGCCGACGCTCATCGTGAGCCGGTCGATCTTCGGCGTCCACGGCAACAAGCTCCCCACGGCCGTGTCGTGGGTACTGACGGTCGGGTGGGAGACCGTCCTCACTGCGCTCGCGACGCTGGCGACGGCGACGGTCTTCGACGAGCTCGGCTGGGGTGGTGGCGACGCCACCAAGGTGATCGCCCTGATTGTCGTCACGATCCTGATCGTCGGCGCCGGTGTCGTGGGGTTCGACCTCATCATGAGGATGCAGACGGTGATCACGGTCGTCACGGCGATCCTCACGATCGAGTACGTCATCCTGGTCCGGGACCAGATCCACTGGGACGTCGTCTCGTCGATCCCGGCCGGCTCGACGCAGCAGGTGATCGGCGGGCTGATCTTCATGATGACCGGCTTCGGCCTGGGATGGGTCAACGTGGCCGCGGACTACTCGCGCTACCTGCCGAGGTCGGCTTCGAGCCGCGGGGTCGTCGGCTGGACGACGGTCGGGGGCGCGCTGGCCCCGATCTTCCTGCTCATCTTCGGCATCCTGCTCGCGGGGTCGTCCCCGAAGCTCAATGCGGCCATCGAGAAGGACCCCATCGGCGCGCTGACGTCCGTCCTGCCGACGTGGTTCCTGGTGCCGTTCGCCATCGTCGCCGTGCTGGGACTGGTCGGTGGCGCCGTCCTCGACATCTACTCGTCCGGGCTCGCCCTCCTGACGTTGGGGCTGCCCATCCCGCGCTGGACCGCAGCCCTCGTCGACGGCGTGGTGATGATCGCCGGCACGATCTACATCGTCTTCTACTCCGACAGCTTCCTCGTGGTCTTCCAGGGGTTCCTCATCACCCTCGGGGTGCCGATCGCAGCCTGGTGCGGCATGTTCCTCGCCGACCTCGCGACCAGGAAGGGTGACTACTCCGAGCAGGAGTTCTATGACCCCCGTGGCCGCTACGGATCCGTCCAGATCGTGCCGGTGCTGCTGATGTGTGTGGCGACCGTCGTGGGCTGGGGCCTGGTCACGAACACCTATGCCAGCTGGCTCGACTGGCAGGGCTACTTCATGGGCGTCGGGCTGGGTGGCAAGACCGGCTCCTGGGCCTACGCCAACATCGGGGTGCTGGTCGCGCTGGCGGTCGGCTTCCTCGGCCAGCTGGTGATCTCCGCCGTACGCCCCAAGGACCGGCCGATGAGCCCGAGCCCCGAGCGGCAGTCGGTGTGACCCAGCCGCTCGACCGGCGGGGAGGGGCGCCCTGGCTGGTCGTCATCGACATGCAGAACGTGTTCGCCGACCCCGAGAGCCCCTGGGCGACGCCAGGCTTCGCCTCGATCCTCGACAACCATGCCGCCTTGCTGGCCGCCTTCCGTGAGCGGGTGGTGTTCACCCGCTTCGTCGCCCCCGCGGCGCCGGTCGGGGCCTGGCAGCAGTACTACGAGGAGTGGCCCTTCGCGCTCTCACCGCCCGACGACCCGATGTACGACGTCGTCGAGGCCCTTCCCCATGCGGGTCGCCCAGTGGTGACTCGGCCGACGTTCGGGAAGTGGGACGAACAGCCTGGCAGCATCCGGGAGCTGACAGGTGGAGCAGAGACGCTGGTGGTGGCAGGCGTCTCCACTGACTGCTGCGTGCTCTCGACCGCACTGGCCGCGGCGGATGCCGGCGTCCGCGTCGAGGTCGTCGGCGATGCGTGCGCGGGGCTGAGCGAGGCCGACCACGAACGCGCGCTCGGGGCGATGCGGCTCTATGCGCCGCTCATCACGGTCACGACGACGGCAGAGCTGCTCCGCGTGCCGTGAACCCGTCCGCTGAGCTCCTCGACCGCGCCACCGGGTCGCTGTGGGGGCTGGCCATCGGGGATGCGCTCGGCATGCCGACCCAGCTGCTGTCGCGTCGCGAGATCCTCCGGACCTACGGCGAGATCACCGGCTTCGAGGCACCATCGGCCAGCCACCCGATCGCCGCGCGGCTCGAGGCCGGCGCCGTGACTGACGACACGGAGCAGGCCGTGCTGCTCGGCGAGCTGCTGCAACCTGATGCGCACCTCGACCAGGGGTCGTGGGGAGAGGCCTTGCTCTCCTGGGAGGGTCGGATGCGAGCGAAGGGCTCGTTGGACCTGCTCGGCCCCTCCACTCAGGCTTCACTGACCGCCTTCCGGTCCGGCACGCCGCTGACGGAGACGGGAGCCCGTGGGACGACCAACGGCGCGGCGATGAGGATCGGGCCGGTCGGCCTCGCGGTCCCGCCGGACGACCTCGGCCGGCTGGTGGACCGGGTCGTCGAGGCCAGCATGCTCACGCACAACACGTCACTGGCCCTGGCCGGGGCGGCCGCAGTGGCGGCGGCCGTGAGCACCTGCGTCGAAGGAGCTTCGATCCCAGCCGCTGTGCCTCTGGCCGTCCGGGCAGCCGAGTTGGCGGCTGAGCGAGGGCGATGGGTGGCTGGAGCGACGGTCGCCCGTCGCCTCGAGTGGGCGGTCGACTATGCCCGGCGCATGCCACCCTCCGATCTCCTCGATGGCATCCCTGAGCTGGTGGGCACCAGCCTGGCGACGCAGGAGTCCGTGCCAGCGGCGTTCGCCGTGCTCGTGGCCTATCCCGACTCCCCATGGCGGGCGGTGTGCGCGGCGGCCTCCCTCGGTGGCGACACTGACACGATCGCCGCGATCGTGGGCGCCGTGACCGGAGCGGCCCACGGCGTCGGGGCCTTTCCAGCCGAGGCGCTGCACACGGTTCGCGAGGTCAACGGCCTCCAGCTCGAGCCGCTGGCGGTTCGGTTACTGGACATCCGATGTCCATGACGGCCAGACCTGGTGGTGCCGAGACATCTTCTGCCGAAGGGGAAGGCCACGTTCTCGTGGTCGGCAACATCCCGGTCGACCTGGTGCTCACGCTCCCGCAGCTTCCGCTCGCCGGTTCGGATGCGCTGGCGGACTCGGCGATACTCCTGCCCGGGGGAGCCTTCAACGTGCTCTATGCCGCGCACCAAGCCGCACTCGCGACGAGCTATGCGGGCGCACACGGTCGCGGCGTCTTCGGAGACCAGGTGCGGGCGGCGCTCACCCGCATCGGCTGCCGCGTGGTGCAACCGGTCTCCGAGGACCGTGACAGCGGCGTCGTGGTGGCTCTCGTCGACACTGCGGGCGAACGGACCTTCGTGACCTCGCCGGATGCTGTCATCCCTTGCACAGCAGAGATGTTGGCGAAACTTCCGGCCGGCTCGAGCGACATCGTCTATGTGAGCGGCTACTCGCTCGGGTTGGGCACGCCCAGCCTGGCGCTCGCGCGCTGGACGGCTGGGCTGCCTGAGGAACATCTGGTCTGTTGCGATCTCGGGCCACGGGGCGCCACGGCCGGTCCGGCGGTCCTGGAGCCCGTGCTGGCCCGGGTCGACTGGCTCACGTGTAACGCCGCCGAGGCAGCGCGTGTCACGGGGGAGACCGAGCCGGAGGTGTGTTCGGAGGCGCTGGTTCGCCGTACCCGCCGGACCGGAGTGCTGGTCAGGGTGGGCGCCGCCGGATGTTGGCTCGCCATGCCGGGTCGCCGGCCGGAGCTGGTCCCTGCGCCATCCGTCGCGAGGGCGGTCGACACCAACGGCGCAGGGGACACCCACACGGGCTTCTTCCTGGCGGGACTCTGGGAAGGGCGAGCCCCGCGTGAGGCCGTCGAGCTTGCCAACCGAGCCGCGGCGATCTCGGTCACTCGACCGGGTCCGGCAACGGCGCCTGCTCGCGGCGAGCTGGCCTGACCGGAAAGCCGTGGCGCTGCGACGTCAGTCCCTCAACAGCTCGCAGCGCAGCCGCTCGAGCGTCGCGTTGAGGATCCGCGAGACGTGCATCTGCGACAGTCCGATGGTCTCGCCGATCTCACGCTGGGTCAGGTCGTCGAAGAACCGCAGCTCCAGGATCCGTCTTTCCCGATCGGTCAGCCGGCCCACCAGGATCACCAGGGACTGATGGTCGTCGACCAGGTCGATGCGCCGGTCGTGGCGACCCACCCGATCGGCTAGCCTGGCAGCGGCGCCGTCGCCCTCCTCGTCGAGGGAGACCGGGCTCCACGACATCGTCGCCTGGATGCTCTCGCGGACGAGCGCAACCGGCTCCCCGAGGTAGTTCGCCAGGTCATGAAGCGATGGCGTCTCGCCCAGGTCTTGGGTCAGCTGCTCGGTCGCGGACTTCACGCGCAGATGAAGCTCCTGCAGCTGCCGGGGCACCTTGATACGCCAGCAGCTGTCGCGGAAGAACCGGCGGACCTCGCCCCTGATGGTGGGCACGGCGAAGGCCCGGAAATCGCTCCCTCGGCTCGGCTCGAACCGGTCGACCGCCTTGATCAGACCCATCCTGGCCACCTGCGTGATGTCCTCGACGAGCTCGCCCCAGCGACCGTAGCGCTGGGCCACCCGATCGGCCAGGTGGAGATGCAGCGTGACGACCTCGTCACGGGCTGCCGCGCGGCGGGGGTCGTCGGCGGTCAGGGACTTCATCATCTCGAACAGGTGGGCGATGTGGGCGCTTCGCTCGCCCGGTGTGAGGAACTCGGTGGCGGCTGGGATGCTCGCGGGCGACGCAAGGTCAGGGGTCGCCCGCAGCCCGTCGGAACCTGGTGGAGAGTCTTCGAGCGGTGGCGCAAGGGTGAGATGGCGACCTGCCGGGAAATCGGCAGGCTCGGATGACTCTTCAGCTCCGCTGTAGTCCAGCGCAAAGGCACCGAACTCCGTCAGCTCCATCGTCGCGCCGATCCAGGGCGGACAAGGACGAAAGAGCGGCCATTGAGGCTGCTGACATACTGAGTCTGCACCATCTCGCATCGCTCCGAGGTCTAGGGAGGTGAAGCGTGGCTGTTGACTCAACCATCTGTCACCATAATCACGAATGCCCGCCGATACAAGACCCCCGACCGAGCGTTCATCAGACGAATGTCGGTCTCTCGCCCAAGGGTAGTAAGCATGGCTAAATTTCCTCGGGACCAAGGGGAGCGTGACCCGCTGGCGGACTACCGCCGGAAGCGAGACTCCCGCAAGACCCCCGAGCCGGTTCCTGACGCCGGGCCGCTGCCGATGGGAGACGACAACACGTTCGTGATCCAGGAGCATCACGCCCGGGCACTGCATTGGGACTTTCGTCTTGAACACAAGGGTGTTCTGGTCTCGTGGGCGCTTCCCAAGGGACTGCCCGTCGACCCGAAGCACAACCATCTCGCCGTTCCCACCGAGGACCATCCACTGGAGTATGCGTCGTTCGAAGGTGGCATCCCGCCGGGCGAGTATGGCGGTGGTGCCGTCAAGATCTGGGATCGCGGCACCTACGTCACGGAGGAGTGGCTGGACGACAAGGTCAAGGTGACATTGCAGGGCAGCCGAGCCCATGGAAGGTACGTGCTGTTCCGGACCGACCCGAAGAACTGGATGATTCATCGAATGGACGACGCTCCCGAGGGCTGGCAGCCGCTGCCCGCGCATGTGCCGCCTATGCTGGCGACTCCGTCAGGACTGCCGCCTGACGAGGGCGGCTGGGCCTTCGAGATGAAGTGGGACGGGATCCGCGCCATCGCCTACATCGAAGGTGGCCGGGTCAGACTGCTGACTCGTAACGACCGCGACGTGACCGGCACCTACCCCGAAGTCCGGCTCCTCGGGGAACAGCTCGGGACCACCCAGGCCATCCTCGACGGTGAGATCGTCGCCTTCGACAAGGATGGGCGGCCCAGCTTCGGGCGGCTGCAGCAGCGGATGGGCGTGTCGTCGCCCGCTCAGGCGCGCCGGCTGGCGGCGACGGATCCCGTCGTCTACATCATCTTCGACCTGCTGCATCTGGAAGGTCAGTCCACTCTCGCGCTGCCCTACACGGCTCGCCGAGAGCTCCTGGCGGACCTCGAGCTGTCCGGTCCGGCCTGGCAGACCCCGGCCGCCCTGGAGGGCGAGGGCGAGGACCTGCTCGCGGCGACCAGGGAGCAGGGACTCGAGGGGGTCGTGGCCAAGCGGATGGACAGTGACTACCAGCCCGGTCGTCGCTCGCAGGCGTGGCTGAAGATCAAGAACGTCTCGACCCAGGAGGTCATCATCGGGGGATGGCACCCGGGTGAGGGGCGACGGGCCGACACGATCGGCTCGCTGCTCCTCGGGGTGCCTGACGAGGACGGCCTGCGTTATGTCGGCAAGGTCGGCACCGGGTTCAGCCAGCAGACCCTGCAGGACCTGCACCGCCGGCTCGCGGGGCTCGTGCGCACGACCAGCCCGTTCGTCGATGTACCTCGCAAGGACGCCAAGGACGCCCGATGGTGCACGCCGAGCCTGGTCGCCGAGGTGCGCTACGCGAGCTGGACGGACGACCGCCGGCTGCGCCACCCCTCCTGGCTCGGCCTCCGTCCCGACAAGTCCCCCACCGACGTCCACCCCGAATAACCGACGATCCGAGACTTTCGGCACCACCATCCGAGAGTTTCGGCACCACGATCCGAGAGTTTCGGCACCACGATCCGAGAGTTTCGGCACCACGATCCGAGAGTTTCGGCACCACGATCCGAGAGTTTCGGCACCACCATCCGGGAGTTCCGGGTACGACGATCCGGGCTTGGGCTCCCGCACCTGCGTTGATGTGTTCACTGCTCAACGTGAAGCGCCACGAGAAGAGACGGGTCGCGAGAGTCGCCGCGTCGTTGCTGTTCTTGACGCGCAGACCAACCGCGGGTCGCCTGCCACGAGCGACCATCCGCCCGGCCTGCCGTCGCTCCAGAGCTTCGGGAGCCACCCGTCGGGGCTAGCTGCCGGCTTCGCGGTTGCGCCGGCCGCGGCCCTCGACCAGGTAGGTCAGTCGTCGCAGGCTTTCGCCGTTTCGCCAGTCGAGCGCGACGCGTCGGATCGGCTCCGGTACGAGCAAGCCCGGCCCGCGCGACGCGTCCTCGCTCATCGTGACGACACAGCCGTCTCCCTCGGGCTCGATGGTGAGGTGTATGGCGGCCTCGCCACTCGGCCACGCCCGTGCCTGCAGCTCGAGCTCGTGACCGGGCACGCTCGACATGACCGTCGTCGTGTCGTTGAGGATGACGGGCCAGCTCCCCACGGAGTGGTGGATGCAGCTGCCGGGGTCGGGCCAGGTCGCGTCGACGGTGCGGATGCAGGAGGCGCCGACCACCCACAGGCCGTAGAGCCAGCCGTCAGCCAGCACCGTCCAGACATCGGTCGGAAGTCCCTGCATCTGTCGTGACTGAATGCTGGTCATCCTCTCAACCTTCCCAGCCGTCGCGCCGCGAGCGCCGCTCGGGCCGCATTGCTGCCGGCCGCGCCGTGGACCCCTCCGCCAGGATGGGCGGACGACGATGCGAGAAAGAGTCCGCGCACGGGCGTGTTCGCCCTGCCGAGCCCGGGGACCGGTCGGAAGACGAGCTGCTGATGGATCTCGGACGTGCCGCCGTTGATGGCGCCGCCGACCAGGCTCTCGTTGCGGCGCTCCAGCTCTGGCGGGGCCATGACGCGCCTGCTGACCACGGACGACGCGAAGCCGGGGGCGTGTTGTTCGATCCTGCTCTGCATCCGGTCGGCTATCCGTTCGGTGTCGTCGTGGTCCCAGACGCCGCTGATGCCTTCGCCGCCTGCGTCGTCGTGGACGTCCTGCGGCACGTGGGTGTAGGCCCAGAACGACTCGGTGCCGGTCGGTGACCGGGTCGGGTCGGCCGTGGTCATCTGCCCCGCCAGGAGGAACGGCTTGGCCGGGACAATGTGCCCGGAGACCTGCTGGAGTGACGCGACCAGCTCGTCGGTCGAGTTGGCGATGTGGATCGTGCCCGGCGCGAGTGGTGGCCGGGACGCCCACCCGATCGGTCGGTCGAGCGCCCAGTCGACCTTCACCGTCGACGGGTCGAGCTGGAAGCGCTGCATGGACTTCCGGGTCCGGTCGGGCAGGTCCGCCCAGGTCACGAGCTTTCCGTAGAGAAGTGGTGCGGAGACATCAGCGAGGATCGCGCGCTTGGCCTGCAAGGTTTCCCCTGTGTGCAGGATCACCGCCCGGGCCCGGCCATCCTTCACGACGATCCGGTCGACGTGGCTGTCACAGCGGATCTCGCCGCCTTGCGCCTCGAGCCGCTTGGCCAACGCGTTGCTCAGCTCCCCGGCGCCACCTTCCGGTACCGGGAACCCCACGGTCTGCCCCAGCAGCACGAGGATCAAAGACATCAGCCCGGAGCCGGGCGCGTCGAGCGGTATGTCGGCATGCCCGGCGTTCCCCGCGATCAGCAGCCTGGCCTCCTCGCTCTGGAACCTCGACTCGACCAGATGGCGAGCGGGCTCCAGCAGCATCCGCACGAACGACAGCCCGCCGACGCCCGGCAGCCGCGCGAGCGTGCCGAGCCCCGACCGCACCGGCGGGAACGGGCTCATCAACGCTCCGATCAAGGAAGACCCGATCCGGTCCCATTCGGCACACAGCTCGCGCCACGTCGCACCGTCACCCCCCGCGTGACGTTCGAGGTCCTCGGCCGTGCGGTCGACGTCGTCGTAGAGCATCGCCCAACTGCCGTTGGGCAACGGGTTGCCGAGTACGGCGGGCGCGCGCCGCCAGACGAGGCCGTGGTCCTCGAGCTTGAGCCGGCGCGATCACGGGCGACGCGGCGCCCAGGGGATAGAACGAGCTGAACGTGTCGTGCACGTAGTCCGGATGGACGTCGCGGGCGCTGCTCACTGACCCGCCGATGTGACCCTGCGCCTCGAGTACGAGCACCGACCAGCCGGCGTCGGCCAGAACATTCGCCGCGACGAGGCCGTTAGGACCGGACCCGATGACGATGGCGTCGGGTCGGTCGTTCATCGGCGGCCCTTCTGAGCATCGGGGGCTCCAGCCTAACCGCTGGCCGCCGAACCGCTGGCCGTCGAACCGCTCGTCGTGGAACCGGTCGTCGTGGAACCGCCCGCGGGCGAGCCGCCGGCTGACGGTTCGATGACCTCACGGCGGTCGTCGGGGAACCGCCGGGTCAGTCGGCGTTGGTCCAGCAGCTCGAGGAGGGGCAGGGCGACACGGCGGCTGGTCCCGAGCTGCACCCTCGCCTGGCTCGCGGTGAACGGCTGCGGCAAAGCCCGCAGCCGCTCGGCCGCCACGAGGTCGGCCCCGGGAAGCAGCACCACAGACTCGGTCACCCGCAGCAGCCGGCCCGCCCGGCTCGCGGCCGCGACCGCCTTCGGGTCGAGCCCGAGCTCGGCCATCGTGGTGGCATCAGGGGCGGCGAACGGTTCCGCGGCCAGCCGGACCTCCAGCTCCTGCAGCGCCTCGGTGAGCAGGCGCGGGAGCTCGCGTCGTACGTCGACGATCCGTCCGTCGACGACACTCAGCGGCTCGGGTACGACGGCTGAGACGAGCTCGGGAGTCGGCAGCCCGAGCGCGTGCGCCGCCTGGGTCAACGGCACGCCGTGGTCGAGCGGCTGCGACTGCGAGCGCGCCTCGACCATCCTGCTGAGCTCGCGCTGGAGCGCTGGCACCGCCCCGCTGCCGAGCAGCCACTCCCCAGCCCGGACGGCGGCGCCGGCCTCCGCCGCGGCAGCCGGGTCCGGGGGCAGGACGCCGAGGCGGCGGAGCTGGGTGAGCGAGACGAAGCCTCGGCGACGTAGCTCGTCGCCAAGATCCGGTGTTCCCGCGGTGGGGGCGAGCTCCGCCGTACGGCGGCGGGCCGCGCCACGACGCCGGAGACCCGGTGGTGCCGGGTCGAGCACGCGCGACCCCCAGAGCGCCCGGCTCCCGGGGTCGCGCAGCACCATGCGGTCGCCGACATGGAGCGGCAGGGAATGCTCGAGCGAGAGCCGGTAGAGGTCAGCCCCCAAGGGTCGGCACCGCACCCCCAGTGAAGCCGAACCCACGTGCAGCAGCGGGCGTTCCGGGGGGTTCCGATGACCCCGTATGCGGACGTCGACCAGGTCCGTCCACTGCCAACCTCCCGGCTCGACGAGGGCGCCGCCGCGAGTCAGGCCGGCGGGCGCACCACCGCCGAGTCGCAGCGCGACGCGGGCGACGCCACGTGCCATGGTGGACGACTCGCCAAGCAGCTCGATGCCGCGTACGCGCACGAGGTCTTCGTCATCGCGGTGGGCGAGCTCGTCGCCGACCTGGATGCGGCCGGCCGGAAGGGTTCCGGTCACGACGACCCCGGCCCCGCTGATCTGGAAACGCCGGTCCACCCACAGCCGGACAGCCGCGTCATCGGGTGGGGCAGGCAATAGCGAGGTCATCGTCACGATCGCGGTGCGGAGCGCCTCCAGTCCCGAGCCGTCGCGGGCGCTGACCGGGATGAGCGGGGATCCCTCGAGTGACGTACCGAGCAGCCGCTCGCGGGTGCGCGCGACCGCCGGAGCAGGGTCGGCCAGGTCGGAGCGGGTGATGGCGACCACCCCGTGCCGGACGTCGAAAGCATCGAGTGCGGCGAGGTGCTCGGCTGCCTGAGGCATCCAGGGGTCGTCGGCCGCGACGACGAACAGGACGGCGGGGACCGGCCCGACCCCGGCGAGCATCGTCGAGACGAAGCGCTCATGGCCTGGTACGTCGACGAAAGCCACGTCGCCGACCGTGGGCAGTGACGTCCAGCAGAAGCCGAGCTCGATCGACAGTCCGCGTCGGTGCTCCTCATCGAGCCGGTCGGGGTCCTGGCCGGTGAGCGCGCGCACCAGGGTCGACTTGCCGTGGTCGACATGGCCCGCCGTGGCGACGACGTGCACGATTCACCCCCCTTTCGCGGCACGGCGGACGGCCTCGACCAGCGAGACGTCCTGTGCGGGGTCGACGGCCGCGAGGTCGAGCAGCAGCCGTCCGCGGGCGACATAGCCCACGACCGCAGGCGCACCGTCGCGCAACCTGCCGGCGAGAGAGGCCGGCAGCGCCACCGCCGCGCTCGGCAGCTCGACCCCGGGTGCGCCCCCGCCACCGACCACGGCCGACGTCGGCACCGATTCCGCGTCCACCACGTCGCCAAGCCGGTCGCGGATGGCCCGCGCGCGGTCGAGAAGGGCGGCTTGGTCCCGGCCGAGGGCGGCCACGACGGGGGGAGCCGGCCCGCGAAGGGTCGCCTCGAGCGCGGCGAGCGTCAGCTTGTCGACCCGGAACGCCCGCGCGACGGGATGCCGTCGCATCCGCTCGACGAGGTCGGCGCGGCCGAGGACCAAGCCGGCCTGCGGTCCGCCGAGGAGCTTGTCACCCGAGGCGGTCACGAGAGCAGCGCCGTCGCGCAGAGCAGTGGCTGCGTCCGGCTCGCGCGGGAGGCGGGGATGTGGCGTCAACAGTCCCGACCCGATGTCCGCGGCGACCGGGACGGGCAGCTGAGCCAGCTCCCGGACGGCGACCGAGGCCGTGAAGCCGTCGACCACGAAGTTCGACGGATGCACCTTCAGGACGAGGGCCGTCGAGTCGTTGATCGCCTCGCGATAGTCGTCGAGCCGCACCCGGTTCGTCGTACCCACCTCCCGGAGCACCGCGCCGGAGGCGGCGAGCAGCTCAGGGATCCGGAACCCGTCGCCGATCTCCACCAGCTCGCCCCGCGCCACGACGACCTCACCGCCCCAGGCGAGCGCGTGCGCCATGAGTGACAGGGCGGCGGCGCCGTTGTTGACGACGAGCACGGCCTCGGCGTCGGGGGTCTCTTGCGCCAGCGCCTCGAGTGCCCCCCGGCCGCGCCGGCCCCGCTGGCCAGTGCGCAGATCGAGCTCGACGTCAGTCGTCCCGGCGGCGAGCTGTACGGCGTGCTGCGCCGCCGCCGAGAGCGGCGCTCTGCCCAGGTTGGTGTGCACGATGACCCCGGTGGCGTTGATGACCGGCCGCAGGCTCGAGGGGCTGTCGGGAAGGGCCCGAAGCACCTCGGCCACCACCGAGCCTGGGTCCACCGTGCCGGCTCGGCATCGCGCCAGCGTGTCCACGACGGCCGTCCGGACGAGACTCGGGCCGAGCAGCTCCGCGGCGGCGGCGATTCCGCGGTCCGCGAGCACGACATCGGTGCGCGGGACCGAACGGCGCGGGTCGTCCACGACGGCTGCCGCCCTTCCTCCGGGTCACCCGGTCCGCGAACTTGCGGAGGCGGACGGGAATCGAACCCGCCTGACCGGGATACCCGGTCACGTCGGTTTTGAGGACCGCGCCCATCACCAGACGAGGTACGCCTCCGCCGGTCAGCCTAGCCACCGGCTTGCGTCGTCCGGCCTGCGGATTCGTCCGGTCGGCGTACGTCGGGAACGCCGGGAAGGCCGCGCGGTGGGTCGGACGATCCGGAGAGACCGAGGGAGCCGGGCACCTGGCCGGAGGGTCGAGGTGTGCGGCCGACCGTACGGGGTTAGCGTGGTGGTCGCGCACCGCAGAGACGACCGACCCGGTTACGGAACACGTGACCAGCCCGCCCACGCGAGAGGTGGCCTATGGGCATCCCGACCTTCATCGGCTCCTGGCCGGTGGTCCGTCAGGTGCGCGACCACGACGTCCTCGGTCGGGGTGCCGCCGTCCAGTCCGCCCGCAGCGCCCACCTGACGGCCCGCACCGCCGACGCCGACCGGGTGGTCGACTCGGTCTGCCCCTACTGTGCGGTCGGCTGCGGGCAGAAGGTCTACGTCAAGGACGAGCAGGTCATCCAGATCGAGGGCGACGAGGCCAGCCCGATCTCGCGCGGGCGGCTGTGCCCGAAGGGCAGCGCCAGCGCCCAGCTCGTGACGTCGCCGGGCCGGGTCACTACGGTGCGCTACCGCCGCCCCTACGGCACCGAGTGGGAGGACCTCGAGCTCGACCGGGCGGTCGACATGATCGCCGACCGGGTGATCAAGACCCGGCGCGAATACTGGCAGTGGAACGCCGACGGGGAGCGCGTGCGCCGTACCCTCGGCATCTCGAGCCTCGGAGGAGCGACCCTCGACAACGAGGAGAACTACCTCATGAAGAAGCTCTATACCGCCATGGGCGCGATCCAGATCGAGAACCAGGCGCGCATTTGACACTCGTCCACCGTCCCCGGTCTGGGGGCGTCGTTCGGGCGAGGAGGCGCCACCACCTTCCAGCAGGATCTCGCCAACGCTGACTGCATCATGATCCAGGGCTCCAACATGGCGGAGTGCCATCCGGTCGGGTTCCAATGGGTCATGGAGGCGAAGGCCCGCGGCGCGACGATCATCCACGTCGACCCGAGGTTCACCCGTACGTCGGCCGTGGCCGATATCCACGCCGCGATCCGGGCCGGCACCGACACGGCGTTCCTCGGCGCCCTCGTCAACCACGTGCTCAGCAACGACCTCTTCTTCCGCGACTACGTCGTCGCTTATACCAACGCCTCGGCCCTCGTGACCGAGGACTTCACGGACTCCGACGACCTCGGCGGGCTCTTCTCGGGGTTCGACGCCGAGAAGCGCACCTACGACGCCCACTCCTGGCGCTACGACGACGGCTCGCCTCGCGACTCCGAGGCCAGCGACGGTGAGCACGAGGCGGCCCACGAGGCCAGCCGGTCCGAGACGGCAGGCTCCGGCGGCCCCCGGGTCCCGGCGAAGCCGGAGGTCGACGAGACGCTCACCCACCCCCGCTGCGTCTTCCAGATCCTCAAGCGCCACTTCGCGCGATACACCCCGGAGATGGTGCAGGACGTCTGCGGCATCCCCGTCGAGCAGTTCGCGAAGATCGCCGACGCCCTCACGGACAACAGTGGGCGCGAGCGTACGACGGCGCTCTGCTACGCCGTCGGCTGGACGCACCACGCCAGCGGGGTCCAGGTCATCCGCACCGCCGCGATCCTTCAGCTGCTGCTCGGCAACATCGGGCGACCCGGCGGCGGCATCCTGGCGCTGCGCGGACATGCGAGCATCCAGGGCTCGACCGACATCCCGACGCTCTACAACCTGCTGCCGGGCTACCTCCCGATGCCCCATGCCCGCCAGCATCGGAGCCTCGCGGACTATGTCGCAAGGGACGAGCGGGTGGCCGGCTTCTGGGGCAACATCCGCAGCTACACCGTCAGCCTGCTCAAGGCGTACTACGGTGACGCGGCCACCGCCGACAACGATTTCTGCTTCGACTACCTGCCGCGCATCACCGGCGACCACGGCACCTACCAGACGGTCCTTGACCAGATCGCCGGCAAGAGCAAGGGCTACTTCCTGGTCGGCGAGAACCCGGCCGTGGGCACGTCCAACGGGAAGATGCAGCGGCTCGGGCTGGCCAACCTCGACTGGCTCGTGGTCCGCGACCTGGTCATGGTGGAGTCTGCGACGTTCTGGAAGGACGGGCCGGAGATCGAGACGGGGGAGATGGCGACCGAGGAGATCGGGACCGAGGTGTTCTTCCTGCCGGCGGCGGCCCACACGGAGAAGAGCGGCACGTTCACCAACACCCAGCGGCTGCTGCAGTGGCACCACAAGGCCGTCGAGCCGCCCGGCGACGCCACGAGCGACCTGTGGTTCTACTACCATCTCGGCCGCCGTATCCGTGAGAAGCTGGCGGGCTCACCCGACCCGATGGACCGTCCGCTGCTCGACCTGGTGTGGGACTACCCGGAGGAGGGGCCGGAGCGGGAGCCGAGCCCCGAGGCGGTGCTGCGGGAGGTCAACGGGACCGGCCCGGACGGTGAGCCGCTGTCGGCCTACACCGAGCTGAGACCGGACGGTACGACGCGCTGTGGCTGCTGGATCTACTGCGGTGTCTACGCCGACGGGGTCAACCAGTCGGCTCGCCGCAAGCCGGGCCATGAGCAGAGCTGGGTGGCGCCCGAGTGGGGCTGGGCGTGGCCCGCGAACCGCCGGATCCTCTACAACCGCGCCTCTGCCGACCCCGACGGCTTGCCCTGGAGCGACGCCAAGGCCTACGTCTGGTGGGACGAGGACCAGGGCCGCTGGACGGGTCACGACATCCCCGACTTCATCGCGGACCGCGAGCCGCACCACGTCCCAGCCGACGGTGCCATCGGGCCGGACGCCATCGGCGGCTCCGACCCGTTCGTCATGCAGACCGACGGGAAGGGCTGGCTGTTCGCGTCGGTCGGCCTTGCCGACGGTCCGCTGCCGACGTTCTACGAACCTCCCGAGTCCCCGGTCCGTAACCGGTTGCACGCCGTCCAGAGCAACCCCGCCTCGAAGCACTACGACTCCCCGGCCAACGTGGCGAACCCCAACGGGAGCGAGGTGTTCCCGTTCGTATTCACGACCTACCGGCTCACCGAGCACCACACGGCGGGCGGGATGAGCCGGACGCTGCCGTTCCTCTCCGAGCTGCAGCCGGCCTTCTTCTGCGAGGTCTCCCCGCAGTTGGCGGCGGAGCGCGGCCTGGAGAACCTCGGCTGGGCGACGATCGTCACGGCCCGCGCCGCGATCGAGGCACGGGTGCTCGTCACCGAGCGGATGCGGCCGCTCCGGCTGGCCGACCGGACGGTCCACCAGATCGGGCTGCCCTACCACTGGGGCGGCACCGGCCTGACCACCGGCGACTCGGCCAACGATCTGGTGAGCGTTACCGTCGACCCCAACGTCAACATCCAGGACAAGGTCGGCACGTGCGACATCCGGCCAGGACGCCGACCGCGCGGACCCGCGGTGGTCGACTATGTTGCCGACTACCGGCGTCGGGCCGGGATGCCCGATCCGCCCGCGCCCGCGCCGACCGAACCGCCCGCTTCGTCCGACGAGTCGACCACAGGAGCCGAGGGATGAGCCGTCACCGCCTGTCCGGTCCGCTCCACGACGTGAGCGCCGACGCGGGCTACGCAGCACCGCCGCCGCGGGTGGGGTTCTTCACCGACACGAGTGTGTGCATCGGGTGCAAGGCCTGCGAGGTCGCCTGCA
The DNA here is from genome assembly GCA_963820035.1 of uncultured Actinomycetota bacterium. Classification (GTDB taxonomy): domain Bacteria; phylum Actinomycetota; class Actinomycetes; order Propionibacteriales; family Nocardioidaceae; genus JAWWPG01. The sequence continues at coordinate 102,585 of CAWFYK010000005.1, forward strand.
AGCAGTGGAACGATGTGCCGGAGGACGGACTGCTGCTCACCGGGATGTCCTATGACAACACCGGCCAGCTCGACGCGAACTCGTGGCGCCACGTCGCGTTCATCGAGCAGTCGGCACCGATCGTGCCGGTGCTCGACCGGGAGCCGTCGGCGCCGAGACCACCGCCCGCCGACCTCGGGATGCCGGCGATGCGTGCCGAGGACTCCTTGGCCCCGGACATCCGGGCGCTCGACCCGCAGACCACCGGCACCAACGACACCGACCTGCGCTGGCTGATGTCATCCGATGTCTGCAAGCACTGCACCCACGCGGCCTGTCTCGACGTGTGTCCAACCGGCGCCCTGTTCCGCACGGAGTTCGGCACGGTCGTCGTCCAGCCCGATGTCTGCAACGGCTGCGGCTACTGCGTGCCGGCCTGCCCCTATGGCGTGATCGACCAGCGCAAGGAGGACGGCCGAGTCTTCAAGTGCACCCTCTGCTATGACCGCCTCAAGGTGGGGGAGGAGCCGGCCTGCGCCAAGGCGTGTCCGACCGACTCGATCCAGTTCGGCGAGCTCGACGTGCTGCGCGAGCGGGCCGACCGGCGGGTGGCCGAGCTTCATGCGCAGGGCGTCGACGTCGCCAGGCTCTACGGCCAGGACCCTGAGGACGGGGTGGGTGGCGACGGCGCCTTCTTCCTGCTGCTCGACGAGCCGGAGATCTACGGCCTGCCGCCCGACCCGGTCGTCACGACGCGTGACCTGCCGGCGATCTGGAAGCACGTCGGCGCGGCGGCGGCGACCCTCGTCGGGGCCGCGGCGATCGCCTTCCTCAGAGGTGGCCGATGAAGGAGCCGCGTCTGGTGCCCGACGTCGAGCCCACGTCGTACTACGGGCGGCCGATCCTCAAGGCGCCGGTATGGAAGCAGCCCGACGTGCCGCTCTATCTCTACCTGGGTGGAGTGGCCGGGATGTCCGCGGTCCTCGCCGAAGGTGCTGCGCTGACGGGTCTGCCCGGGCTTCGACGCGCCGCGCGGGTCGGCGCCGCGGGCGGCGCCGCTCTCGGCACCGTGGCGCTGGTCCATGACCTGGGCCGACCCGAACGCTTCCTCAACATGCTCCGGGTCCTCAAGCCGACGTCGCCGCTGTCCGTCGGCTCCTGGATCCTGGCGCCGTTCGGTGGGCTCGCGGCAGGTGCGCTGGCCTCCGACCTGACCGGCCGGCTGCCGCGGCTCGGGCGGCTGGCGGGTCTCGGCGCGGCGGTGCTCGGTCCGCCACTGGCCACCTACACCGCGGCCCTGATCACCAACACGGCAGTGCCGGCCTGGCACGAGGCCCACCGCGAGATGCCGTTCATCTTCGCGGGCAGTGCGGCGACGGCGGCCGCGGGTGTGGCGCTCATCGGCACGCCGCCGGACCAGGCCGGTCCGGCCCGGACACTGGCCGTGCTCGGAGCCGGGATCGAGCTCGCCGGTGCCGACCTGCTGCTGAAGCGGCTCGGGATGGTCGCCGAGCCCTACCGCGAGGGCCGGCCGGGAGCCTTCATGAAAACCGCACGTGCGCTGACCATCGCAGGCGTAGGTGCTTCGGTGCTCGGCCGCCGCTCGCGCACGGTGTCGGCGCTGGCCGGAGTCACGTTCTCCGCGGCATCGATGCTGACCCGGTTCGGCATCTTCCAGGCGGGTCTGGCGTCGGCCAAGGACCCGAAGTACGTCGTCGTGCCCCAGCGTGAGCGGATGCGGGACCGTACCCTGGTGCGGTGACCGAGACCCACGCGCGCTTGCGACTGACCCAGACCGCGGCGGGCGGGGGCTGCGCCTGCAAAGTGCCGCCGGGCGAGCTGGAACGGGTCCTGGCCGGGCTTCCCGGCGGGCAGCGGACGGCGGACCTGCTGGTCGGCCTGGAGCACGGGGACGACGGGGCCGTCGTACGGCTCGATGACTCTCGAGCCGTGGTCGTCACCGCGGACTTCTTCACGCCCGTCGTCGACGACCCCTACGACTGGGGCAGGATCGCAGCGGCCAACGCACTGTCCGACGTCTACGCGATGGGCGGCGAGCCGCTGGTGGCGGTGAACCTGCTGGCGTGGCCTCGCGACACCGTGCCGTTCGAGCTGGCCCGCGAGGTGCTGCGGGGTGGCTCCGACATCTGCGCCGAGGCCGGCTGCCACCTGGCCGGTGGGCACAGCATCGACGACGCCGAGCCGAAGTACGGCCTCGCCGTCACGGGGATCGCCAACCCGAACCGGCTGCTCCGCAACGACACCGCGGTCGCCGGGCTGCCGTTGACGCTGACGAAGCCGCTCGGTCTCGGCATGCTCAACAATCGGCACAAGGCGACGGGCGAGGACAACGCCGACGCCATCGAGGTGATGACCACTCTCAACCGCGACGCCGCCCGGGCCGCCCTCGCAGCCGGCGTGGTCTGCGCCACGGACGTGACCGGCTTCGGGTTGCTCGGCCACCTCTTCAAGCTCGTGCGAGCGAGCGGGGTCTCTGCCGAGGTCGAGGCCGCAGCCGTGCCGTACGTCGAGGGGGCTCGCCAGGCAGCCGCGGACGGCTTCGTCCCCGGCGGGAGCAGGCGCAACCTCGACTGGGTGCGCCCGCACCTTCGCTCGGAGGTCGACGAGGCCGAGCTGCTGCTGCTCGCCGACGCCCAGACGTCTGGCGGCCTGCTCGTGGTCGGCGAGGTGCCGGGCTACCCGGTCATCGGCCGGACGACGCCGCCCGGCTCGCACGCCCTCGTCGTCCGCTGACACTGACCAGTTGAGGCCACCACCGGCTGGGCCGGACCATCAGGCGGTGACGTCGCAGGCTTCGCCAGACTCAGGCGGTGCGCAGGTCGGGGGCCGCCTCGATGTTCTTTTCCTCGGTCTTGATGGCGTCCCTGATCTTCTCCGGGGTCATCGCCAGGCTGACGGCGTAGTAGAAGATCACCAGGCTGAAGGCCGCCACGACGCCGATGTCGACCCACTCCGGCAGCCAGCTCTCGGCACCGGAGCCATAGCGGCCCAGCAGCCCGATGATCGTCATGCCGATCAGCCACGGCCAGATCCACGACGCGGCCCGCCAGTCGACGTCCTCACGGTGGACGTCGTCACGCCGCCGTAGCTCGATCTCGAAGATCACCCGGCCGATGAAGATCCCGACGAGCAGCTTCCAGGTCGCCTCGAAGCCGCCCCAGTAGATGATCAGGTTGGCGAAGATGAAGCCCAAGGGGTTGAGCAGGAGCGGGAACGGCATCCGGTAGGGCCGCGGCCGGTCGGCGTCCCGCTCCGCAAGGGCTGCCGCTGCGATCGGTGCGAAGGCGTACATGATCGCCGTCGCCGACGTCACGAGCCCGATGAGTGAGCTCCAGCTGGGGAACGGCAGGAAGGCGAGCAGGCCGATCACGAACGCCAACAGGATGGAGCCCACCGGCACCTTGCGCTTCGACGTCCTGGTCAGCCAGTCGGGCATGACGTCGTCCTCGCCGAGCGCGTAGGAGATCCGGGCCGACGTGCCGAGGTAGATCAGCCCGGTGCCGGCTGGCGAGATGATCGCGTCGATCAGCAGGATCTTCGCCAGCCAACCGGCACCCACGGCGATCGCGAGCGTGTAGTAGGCGGACGTGACGTTTCCGGGGCCTAACGGCGTATTCCAGCCGTGGACCAGATCAGCTGGGTTGAGCGCCCCGATGAAGGCGACCTCGAGCATCAGGTAGAGCGCGGCGCCGGCGAGCATGGCGGTGATGACCGCCCGCGAGACCGTGTGCTGCGGGTCTTTGGCCTCGCCACCCATCTGCACGGCCTGTTCGAAGCCTTGTAAGGCGAACACCACCCCGGCGGGCAGCGCCGCGAAGATCCCGTGGAAGCCGTGGGGCGCGAAGCCGCCGCCCGCCGTGAAGTTGTGGATGTTGAAGGAGAGGTAGATCAACACGATGATCGTCAGGATGGGGACTGCGGCCTTCCAGAGCACGATCGCGACGTTGCTGTCGGACAGGATCTTGGCGCCCATCACGTTGATGATGGTGAAGAGCAGCATCGCCAGCGAGGCGACGATCAGCCCGCGGGTGTTGAGCGTCTCGTTGGGCTTCAGCATCTGGAAGTTGTTCTGCGCCCAGTCGGTGCCGTCCAGGTACTGGATGCTCGCCTCGACCTCGATGGGCGCGATCGTCACGGCCTGGAGGTAGGCCGCCCAGCCCGCAGTGAACCCCGCCAGGGCGCCGAAGCTGAAGTAGGGGAACCTCGACGTCCCACCGGCGACTGGGTACGCCGTGCCCAGCTCGGCATGGATCAGCGCGAGCGCGATGAGCATGCCGGCCGCCAGCAGCCACGAGATGATCGACGCGCCCCCGGCGGCCTCCGCCGCGTACAAGGCGCCGAGCAGCCAGCCGGAGCCGATGATCGACCCGAGGGAGATGAAGGTCAGCCCCCAGTAGCCGATGCCCCGGTCCAGCTCCCCGTGGTGACCGGGTGGGGTGACGATGTCTGTCGCCATGTGCACACCTCTTCGCTCAGGGCGTCCGGCCGCGCCGCGCGGTCGGCCATGCTCCCAGAGAGAAAACCTGCCACCAAACGGCCGCGAGCGCACGAGGTCGAGGGGGTTTAATCTGGTGTGTCGCCGAGTATTGAGCGTTTGCTCCGGGTGTGTTGCGTCACGCGCACCACGGATGCACCGATTCCGGCCGTCGCGCGGCCTATTCTGGGGGATCACCCTGCGGAGGAGACACGACGAATGAACTACCAGCTGGTCGACGGGGTCAACGACATGTCGGGACACTTCTGGCTCCTCGACGACCTGATGATCTTCTGTGCGCGCTACCTGATCTTCATCACCTTCGCCGTCTTCGTGGTCGTGCTGGTGCCGGTGGTGCGGCAGCGCTCGTGGGCGACGCTCGCCAAGGTGGCCGCCGTCTTGGGCCTGTCGTTCGTGTTCGGGCTGCTCGCGGCGGTGCTCCACGCCGAGCCTCGACCGTTCACCACGCACCACGACATCCATCTGCTGGTCTCCCACGCGGCCGGCCAGTCCTTCCCGAGCGACCATGCCACGGCGTCGTTCGCGATGGGCCTGGCCGTCTTGTTCTTCGTGTCGAAGAAGTGGGGCTGGCTGCTGGTCGGGCTGGCCACTCTCATCGGGTTCGCTCGCGTCTACACCGGGCTTCACTACGTGGGCGACATCCTCGGCTCGGTCGCCGTGGTGCTGCTCGCGGTGGCGATCGTCGAGATCGGGTCGGCGGCGCTATCGCGCCGTGGTCACGGCCACCTTGTCGGCTCCCAGTGACCCTCGCGAGTCAGCGGACGTCGACGAGGTCGACGACGAAGATCAGCGTCTCGCCCGGGGCGATCACCGCGCCGGCGCCGCGGTCGCCATACGCGAGGTCTGGGGGGATCACCAGCTGGCGTCGGCCGCCCACTCTCATCCCGTCAATTCCTTGGTCCCAACCGGCGATGACTTGGCCGACTCCGAGCCGGAATGCCAGCGGCTCACCGCGGTTGTAGGAGGCGTCGAACTCCTCCCCGGTGGAGTGCGCCACGCCGACGTAGTGAGCCAGGACGGTCACGCCGGAGGACGCCTCCGTGCCCTCGCCGACGACGATGTCGGTGATCTGCAGCTGGGTGGGAGGCGGCGAGTCAGGGAAGTCGATCTCGGGCTTGTCGGTCATCGCGCCAGCCTAGTCGGGCATTCCGCCGGTCGTCCTCGCGGACGTCGTCACCGGCTCTGACGTCCGCAGCGGCGGACCGGGGTTGGCGCGGGGCCCGATCCGCTGACGACCAGGCCCCGCGACAACAGGTAACCACGGGTCGGCACTCGACGTGCGTGGAATGACGGGTTTCGTCGACGGTGCGCAGCCGGGCCGGCGACGGAACGTGGCTACGGGTGCGAGACGTAGGACTCGAGCTGGTCGCGCTCGAACTCGAGCTCGTCGATGCGGGACTTGACGACGTCGCCGATCGAGACGATCCCTTGCAGCTCACCGTCGAGGACGACCGGCACGTGGCGGATCCGGCGGGCGGTCATCAGCTTGGCCAGCTCCGGGATGGACTGGCCGGGCTCGGCGGTCTCGACGTCGACGGTCATGATCTCGCTGACGGGCTTGTCGAGGATGTCGGCCCCGCCGGCGAGGCCGCGGACCACGTCGCGCTCCGAGACGATTCCGGCGACCGGCTGGTCGCCGGTGGAGACGATGACAGCGCCGATGTTCTTGTCGGCGAGAAGGGAGACGAGCTCCCGGACGGTGGCGTCGGGCGAGACGGTGGCGACGTCGGTGCCCTTCGACTTCAATATCTCGTTGATCCGCATCGGGTGCCTCTCGGGTCGGTGCATGCCTCACTGGCTGTCACGATCCTGGCCCCGCCCGCACCTCCGCGGTAGGTGTCTCTCTGCAGACCTGCGAGGATGGCCCTTGTGACGACGGTACTCGAAGCCACGCGTGGACGCACGGTTTCCAGGCCGTGGCCGGCCGCGTTGCTGGTGCCGGGGGTTGTCGGTTGGATCACCTTGGTGCTCGCCCTCGACACCCACGCCATGATCAACACCCAACGCCTGTTGGGTCTTGCGACCTGGGGTGTGCTCGTTGCCGTGTTGACCCGCGAGACCCCACTGGTGCGCGTCCAGGCCTGTGTGGTCGTGGTCTTCGCGTCCGTGATCGAGTACACCTTCTCGCCGCTCCTGGGGGTCTACCTCTACCGACTCCACAACGTGCCGGCTTTCGTGCCGCCGGGACACGGGCTGGTTTACCTTGCTGCACTGGCGATCGGGCGTACGGCGTATGTGCGGGCGAACGCTCGGCCGCTCGCTGGGGTCGTGCTGGTCGTCGGTGGCGCCTGGGCGGTCTACGGCGTCACGTTCTCGTCGCGGCCCGACGTACTCGGCGCCTTCTGGTTCCTCTGTCTGGCGGGCTTCCTGCGGTGGGGACCTTCGCGCGGCCTCTATATCGGCGCCTTCCTGATGGTCAGCTACCTCGAGTTGCTGGGCACCTCGCTCGGCACGTGGGCGTGGCAGCCGCACGATCCGACCGGGCTGGTGTCGATCGGCAATCCGCCATCGGGAGCGGCCGGCGGCTACGGGTGGTTCGACCTGGCCGCCCTGCTGCTGGCTCCGCTGTTGCTGGCCCGGGCAAGCGCCGTCACGCGTCGTCTTCGGGTTCGTCGTCCTGGACTGGTGGCTCCGCAGCCAGCTGCTGACGTCGAGCACTGAGGTCGTGCACCTGACCACCACGGGAGGGCTGGCGAGTCCCGTCGTCCTCGGGGAGTGAGCCGATGAACGCCATCACCTGCTCGTGAAGCCGGCCGTTGGTCGCGAGTGCGTTGCCGCCGAGGGGCCCGGGCGTGCCGTCGAGGCTGGTGAACCGCCCCCCCGCCTCATCGACGACGATGGACACCGCCGCCATGTCATGCACCTCCAGGTCGGGCTCGGCGGCCAGGTCGACGCCGCCTTCGGCCAGCAGCATGTAGGACCAGAAGTCGCCGACGGCGCGGGTGCGCCAGCAGCGCCTGGTCAGGGCCAGGAAGTCCTCGAGACGGCCGTGCCGCTCCCACCCGGACAGCGACCCGTAGGAGAGGTGGGCGTCTTCGAGCGACGAGACGTCGGAGACGTGACAGGCGCTGGCGGCGTGCAGCGACTTGCCGCTCCACGCTCCGCTTCCCTTCGCGGCCCACCAGCGCCGGCCGAGCGCCGGCGCCGAGACCACGCCGGCGACGACCTCGTCCTCGATCATCAGCCCGATGAGCGTCGCCCAGATCGGGATGCCTCTGATGAAGCTCTTGGTGCCGTCGATCGGGTCGATGACCCAGCGACGCGGACCCCAACCGCTCGACCCCGACTCCTCACCGAGCACGGCGTCTCGAGGCCGGGCCCGGCCGAGGGTGCTCCGAAGGACGTCCTCGACTCGCTGGTCGGCGTCGGAGACGGGCGTCAGGTCGGGCTTCGTCACAACATGGAGGTCGAGCGCCTTGAACCGGTCCATCGTCAACGAGTCGGCGTCGTCGGCGAGGACGTGCGCGAGCCGAAGGTCGTCGGTGTGGTCCACAGGCATACCGGTCAGGCTAACGGCGTGCCGCGCGGCGGACCTGCTGGACGCGCTGGTTGAACCATCCCCGCTACCGCCGCGTGTATCTCCTACGCTCACCAACGTTCGGCGACGCGCGGTTCCGCGCGTCGCTATATCCGATGGGAATTCAGATGCCCCACGAGATCCATGGCCTACCGGTCCATCCTCTCGCCGTCCACGGCGCCGTCGTTCTGGTGCCCTTGGCGGCCTTGCTGGCCATCCTGTTCGTCGTCCCACGCACGCGACGATGGGCCGCACTGCCGATGGCGCTCGTGTCAGTTGCGGGGTTCGTCGCGGTCTACGTCGCGAAGGTCACGGGGCACAACCTGGAGAACACCCTCATCAAGCTCGGCGGCGGTCAAGCCTGGCTTGACTCGCCGATCGGCAAAGCGGTTGGCGTGCATGCGGGCCGGGCGTCAACCCTGGTGAGGATGATGTTGGTGTTCGCCGTGATCGCCGTGGTCGTCTACCTCCTGTGGCTTGCCCCGAGCTGGATCGCGGACCGGGTGAAGTTCACCGGTGTCGTGGAGTACGTCGCATGCGCCGTCCTGATCGTCGGAGCAGCGGCGGTGGGGATCCAGTGCTACCGCGTCGGTGAGTCGGGCTCCAAGGCGGTGTGGAACCCCGATGGCACCACCGACTACAGCTCGAGCTCTGTCCTCGTCGGCCAGCTGAATCCATGAGCGACGAGGTCGGCTCGGGTCGAATCGCCGCACCGAGGGGTCAGTCGACCGCTGAGGTCTCGCGGCTCTCCAGCAGCCGCCGGAACGACTGGACGCGACCGGCGTCGAGGCGGCCTTCCGCCACGGCCACGTCGAGCGCGCACTCCGGCTCCGCGGCGCCGTGCGTGCAGCCGCGCGGACAGTCCTCGGTCACCTCGGCGAGGTCATCGAAGGCGCCGAGCAGATCATGGGGGCTGACGTGAGCGAGACCGAAGCTCCGGATTCCCGGCGTGTCCACGACCCAGCCGCCACCAGGCAGCTCGAGGGCATAGGCCGACGTCGAGGTATGCCGGCCGCGACCGGTGACGGCGTTCACCACTCCCGTCGACCGGTCGGCTCCGGGGATCAGCGCGTTGACCAGCGTGGACTTGCCCACTCCCGAATGTCCCACGAGCACGCTCACCTCGTCCTGGAGGCGGTCGACGACGCCGACAAGGCCATCGCCACGGCCGGTCACCACGGAGGAGACCCCGAGCGCCCGGTAGACCCCCAACAGCTCCGAGGGATCGCCGAGGTCGCCTTTCGTCAAGCACAGCAGGGGTCTCATGCGGCCGGCAAAGGCGGCAACCAGGCAACGGTCGATCAGTCGGGTCCGCGGTGGCGGATCGGCGATGGACGCGACGATCACCAGCTGGGTCGCGTTGGCGACCAGAATGCGCTCGATCGGGTCGCCGTCGTCGGAGCTACGCCGCAGCACGGTGCGTCGTTCGCCCACCTCGACGATCCGGGCCAGTGTGCCCTCGTCGCCCGACACATCGCCGACCAGGCGGACGTCGTCACCGACCACCACACCCTTGCGGCCCAGCGGCCGGGCCTTGACCGCGAAGACCGTCCGAGGTCCGGCATCGTCGCGCATGGCGACAGTGAGGCGACCGCGGTCGACCGTGACGACGAAGCCAGGAACGGCGTCGTCGTACGTCGGGCGGGTCTTCGTGCGTGGACGGGTGTGCCGCCGCGGACGCTCGAAGCGCTCGTTGTCGTCCTCGTCGCCGAATGCCTGGGGGGTCACCGCGGCCCGTCGTCCTCGCCGGTTGGGCCGGTCGCCGAGCCGCCCGGCTCTCCTGTCAGCTCACGCAGGTTCTGCCCCATGAGGCAGATCATGCCGCACCTGAGCTACCGCCCGATGTCGTATGGTCAGGTGACTCGCGGGGTTGGATCGTTCCGAACCCCCGCTGTCGCGTGACATCTTGACACTCGCTCCCGCCCGCGTCACAGATTCACGAGGTCATGGCGTCACGCCGAGCATCGCCTGCCAGGCATCGGCGAAGCCGGGAAACGTCTTGGCCGTCGTTGCGATGTCGTCGACCAGCACCCCCGGGACGACCAGCCCAAGGACGGCTGCAGCCTGCGCGAGCCGGTGGTCGTCGTAGCTGTGGAAGACCCCGCCGTGCAGGGGTCGGGGCCGGATATGGAGGCCGTCGGCCGTCTCCTTCACGTCGCCGCCGAGCCCACGAAGCTCCGCGGTGAGGGCGGCGAGCCGGTCGGTCTCGTGACCACGCAGGTGCGCGATCCCTCGCAGATACGACGGCCCGTCGGCCACGGCGGCCGTCACGGCGAGGACAGGCGTCAGCTCGCCGACCTCGTGCAGGTCGACGTCCACGCCCTGGACGGCGCCGGGGCCGGTGACCACGAGCCCGCTCGGACCGAGGTCGACGGTGGCCCCGAACAGACCGAGGATCCAGCGGAGCTGGTCTCCCGGCTGGGTGGTCGTGGCCGGCCACCCTGGAACCGTTATGGCACCGCCGGTCACCACGGCCGCTGCCAGGAAGGGGGCCGCACTGCTGAGATCCGGCTCGACGTCGGCGGTGACGGCCGCGACCGGGCCGGCCTCCACGACCCACCGGTTCGGTTCGCTGTCGTCGACGGTTACCCCGCGCTCGCGCAGCATCGCGACGGTCATGGCGATGTGCGGGAGGGACGGCAGCGGCTTGCCGACGTGTCGCACGTCGACGCCCGCGTCGTAGCGAGCGCCGGCGAGCAGCAACGCCGAGACGAACTGGCTGGACGACGAGGCGTCGAGGGTGACGACGCCGCCCGGCAGGCTGCCTCTGCCGACGACCGTGAAGGGAAGCTGTCGGGACCGCGGGTCGATGTCGGCTCCGAGCGTGCGGATCGCGTCGAGGATCGCACCCATCGGCCGGAGCCGGGCCCGAGGATCTCCGTCGAACAGCACGGATCCGGTTGCCAGCGCCGCCACGGGAGGCATGAAACGCATCACGGTGCCGGCGAGGCCGCAGTCGACCTGGGCCGGCCCGCGCAGGGGCGCCGGAGCCACGGCGATGGCGCCAGGTCGCTCGGCGACCCCACAGCCGAGCGCGCGCAGCGCGGCGGCCATCAGCGTCGTGTCGCGGGCGATGAGCGGACCCCGCACCAGCGTCGGAGCCTCAGCGAGGGCGGCCAGCAGCAGTGCGCGGTTCGTGACGGACTTGGAGCCCGGGACCGCGACGGTGGCCTGCACCGGTGCCCCGGCGTATGGCGCCGGCCAGGCGCTCGGATCCAGGCTCGTCACATGGCCCCGTGTCAGATCGGGTCAGATGGGGGAGAGCTGGGCAGCCCGGTCCTTGGCCTTGCCGGCCTGCCGCTTCGCCCGCCAGGTCAGGCTGGGCTTTCCCTCGGTGTCGACGCTTGCGAGCAGCAGCCCGCCGACCATGGAGACGTTCTTGATGAAGTGCACGCGCTGGTTCGCCCGCAGCTGGGGGTCGCTCTCCTCCCAGAAGCGGTGGGCGCCGAACGTCGTCGGCGCCATCGTCGCAGCCAGCACGAGCGACGTGAACCGCGGCGCCCGTCCGGTCGCGAGCATGGCGCCGCCCACCACGTGGATCAGGCTGTTGACCCGGACCAGGGTCTTGCCGTCGAGCTCGACGGGCAGCGGGCTGCTCGCTGTCAGCGGACTGAGCAGGTCGAGCACTGGCTTGGCCCGCTCCGCGAAGTAGTCGGTGTTCTTCAGCGCGTTGATCCCGCCGACGATGAACATCGAGGACAGCATCGGGCGGGCAACCAGCCGGACAAGAGTCATGCCCTCATTCTTACCGCATGGTCCGAGGCGGCGCAGGGCACGCCCCACCGGCCGGCGCCCTCACAGAACGGGTCACGGGGCCAGTCGGTGCAGGTCGCGCGGGAAGAGTGTGACCTCGCGGATGTTGGGCGCCTCCAGCAACCGTCCGGTCCAGCGCTCCAGCCCGATCGCGAAGCCACCGTGCGGCGGGATGCCGAACCTGAACGCGTCGATGTAGGACTCGTAGGGACCCTGGGGGAGGCCGCGTTCTTCCAGGGTCGCCACGTAGTCGGCGTACCGGTGGAGTCGCTGCGCCCCGCTGACCAGCTCGATGCCTCGGAAGATCAGGTCGAAGCCGCGTGACCAGTGCGGGTCGACCGGGTCGGGATGGGTGTAGAAGGCGCGGTGGAGCGTCGGGTAGCCCTCGACGACCACGAAGTCGCTGCCGTGCACCTCTTTCGCCCAGGCGCCGAGCGCCCGTTCGTGCTCCGGGGCCAGGTCGGGCTCGTCGGCCGGCGCTCCGGCGATCTCGAGCGCCTGCCGGAAATGGATGATCGGGAGCTCGTCGGGTACGACGGGCAGGTCGGCCCCGAGCAGCTCGACCGAGCTCGCGGCTCGTGCATGGATGGCGGCGACCATCCCGGCGACCACGTCGCGGAGCACCGCGATCACCTGGCGCTGGTCCTCGATGAATCCGAGCTCGACGTCGAGCGAGACGTATTCGGCGAGGTGTCTCACGGTGTCGTGCGGCTCCGCGCGGAACACCGGGCCGATCTCATAGACGCGCTCGAAGACACCGACCAGGACCTGCTTGTAGAACTGCGGGGACTGGGCGAGGTATGCCGGCCGGCCGAAGTAGTCGACCTGGAACACGTTGGCGCCCGACTCGGTGGCGGACTCCACCAGCTTGGGACTCTGCACCTCGGTGAATCCGGCGGCGTCCAGAGTTGCCCGGAAGCCGTGCAGCGACGCCGCCGCGAGCTGCCACTTGGCCTGCTGGAGCGGGTGTCGCCAGGTGACCTGGGCGTGGTCGAGCATGGTCGGCAGGCTCGTCGAGATGCCGGGCCGCCACAGCTCGATGGGTGGTGTCACCGCCGGGTCGGTCAGGGGTCGGAAGACCGGGTCGGCAATCTCGACGCCGGCTGGGGCCTGCGGGTTGGCACTCACGATGCCGACGACGTCCACGGTCGTCTCCTCGGTGAGCTCGTCCACCTGGGCGAGTGTCGCCGGGTCCTTGACGACGACCTGGGTGAGCCCGGTCCGGTCCCGGACGATCACGAACGCGAGCCCGGACAGCCGTCGCCGCCGGTGCACCCAGCCGCTCACGCGAACCGGCGCGCCGGGCTGGTCGGCGTACGACGGCAGGTCGGCAGCGAGCGTGCGCGGGAGCCGGTCGGACGCCGGTGAGCTCGACGCGGCACCGGGAGGCGTGGGGCTGGTCGAGGTTGGGCTGGTCGAGGCGGGCGCGGTGGGTGACGGCGCGGACGACGGAGCTGGTGATGGGGATGGGGGTGCCGGGGGTGGTCAACGAGTCTCCTCCAGAGTCGGGTGCCCTCGAGGCGTGGGCGACGGGCAGGATCGCGGTGCCACCACACCTTCGCCGATCTGGAGTGATCAGCCTTCGTTGAGATCAGGCTCGGGAGTGTCTTCGGCTGAGGGTCGCACTCCGCCTTCTCAGCTACCGGCGGCTCTCTGGGCTGCGAACACCACGGACTACTCGTCTCCGTCAGTGCCGTCCCCCACCCTACCGCCGAGCCGTCAGGTTCTTACCGCCGAGCCGTCAGGTTCTTCCGGTCGAGCCGTCAGGTTCTTACCGCCGAGCCGTCAGGTTCTTACCGCCGAGCCGTCAGGTTCTTCCGGTACCACCGGTGAGCGGGTGCCGTCCTACCGGTGCGGGCGGAGCGCGGGGTCCGGAGTTTGACCGGCGAGCCAGGCAAGCGCGCTGGAGGCGGTCCGGTACGACGGGAACAGCCGGCTCGACCGCATCGCCATGATCCATGGCAGGCTGGGGGCCATGTGCGGTCGCTATGCCTCGAGCCGCAAGCCGGAGGACCTCGTCGAGGAGTTCGACGTCGACCGCGTCGATGTGCCGACGCCGCTCGAGCCTGACTACAACGTGGCACCGACCAAGGACGTCTACGCCGTGTTCGACCGGGTGCCGAGGGACGCGCCCGCCGGGGCGGACTCCCAGCGTCGGCTCGCGTCGGTCACCTGGGGGCTGGTGCCCTCGTGGGCCAAGGACCGGTCCATCGGCTCGCGGATGATCAATGCCCGGGTGGAGACGTTGGCGGAGAAGCCGGCGTTCAAGCGCGCGTTCAGCAAGCGCCGCTGCCTGCTGCCCGCCGACGGCTACTACGAGTGGTACCCGACGTCGCGGACTGGTCCGGCTGGCCGCCCGGTCAAGCAACCGTTCTTCATCCGGCCGTCAGACGGCGGCATTCTGGCGATGGCGGGGCTCTACGAGATCTGGCGGGACCGTCAGGTGGCGAACGACGACGACCCCGGTGCGTTCCTCTGGTCGGCGACGGTCATCACGACGACCGCTGAGGACTCGCTCGGCCAGATCCACGACCGGATGCCGATGCTGGTCGAGCCAGCCCGCTACGACCAGTGGCTGGACGCTCGTGCCACCGACCTCGAGAGCCTCACGAACCTGTTGGTGCCGGCGGCCCCGGGCCGGCTGGAGGCCTTCCCGGTCTCGACCGACGTCAACAACGTGGCGAACAACGGCTCCGGCCTCGTGGAGCCGCTCGCCAGCGAGGCCCACGTCGAGGTCGAGTCAGAGTCCCAACAAGAGTCTCAGCCAAAGTCCCAGCCAGAGTCCGAGTCGGGAGTGCTGTTCGAGCTGTGACGGAGATCCGTGTCATCCCCACCGACGTCGGAGACGCCCGGCTGTACACCGACCGGTCGCGACATCCGGTGGCCGCGCTGGCCCTCAACCACGGCGCCGGCAAGGGCGTCGACGCTCCCGACCTGGTCGCCCTCGCCAGCGCGCTGCCCGGTCAGGGCATCTCGGTCTATCGCATCGAGCAGCCGTGGGTCGGCGCGGGCAAGAAGGTGGCGCCGCGTCCTGCCGTGCTCGATGTCGCGACGGTGGCCTGTCTCAATGCGATCCGGGTACGGCGGCCGCTCGTCATCGGCGGCAGAAGTGCCGGGGCCAGGTCGGCATGCCGGGTGGCCAAGGCGATGGGTGCCTTAGGGTGCCTGGCGCTCGCCTTCCCGCTGCACCCCCCCGGTCGGCCCGAGTCGAGCCGGCTGGCCGAGCTCGTGGAGGTCGGTCTGCCGACGCTTGTGGTCCAAGGTGAGCGGGACTCGTTCGGGCGTCCCGACGAGTTCCCGACGGCGACCGAGCTGGTCGCGATCCCCGACGCTGACCATGGATTCGCGGTGCCTCGCCGGGCCGCCCTCGACGCGGAGCAGACGCTCGCGCTCGTCGTCGAGGCGGTCGTCGAGTGGGTCACGACCCGGATCGCCTGAGCGGGTCAGCCGGGGCGGGCTGGTCGTCATACCCCCGGCTGCACGAGGCGGAGCGGAATGTCTTCCCCCGCTGGAGTGTTCCACCAGAGGCTGGCCGCGAGAACATCTGTGCGGCAGCAGGATCTGGACGTTCGTGGCGACGCGATCGGGCGCCGGAGCCATCCGGAAGGGGCGAGAGCATGCAAGCATTGTCGACACCGGCAGTCCAGCGCGCACACGCGCGCGCGACCCCCCGGGGGGCCTGGGCGGTCCGCGGCGACCGGCATCCCCACCCGGCGGCTAGGCTTGTCCGTAATGACTGAGCCCCCAGGCGTCGACAGCGAGTCCGTCGAGAGCGAGTCCGTCGAGGAACGCACGGCGCGCTTCGAGCGCGACGCGATGGTCTACCTCGACCAGCTCTACTCCGCGGCCATGCGGATGACCCGCAACCCGCAGGACGCCGAGGATCTGGTGCAGGAGACCTACGCGAAGGCGTTCGCGGCGTTCCACCAGTTCAAGCCCGGCACCAACCTCAAGGCGTGGCTCTACCGGATCCTGACCAACGCCTTCATCAACACCTATCGCAAGAAGCAGCGGCAGCCGATCCAGGACTCCCAGGAGCAGATCGAGGACTGGCAGCTCGCCCGCGCCGAGACGCACACCGCCGCCGGGCTCAAGTCGGCCGAGGCCGAGGCGCTCGAGCACCTACCCGACAGCGACGTCAAGGCGGCGCTGCAGCAGATCCCGGAGGACTTCCGGCTGGCTGTCTACCTCGCCGACGTCGAAGGTTTCGCCTACAAGGAGATCGCCGAGATCATGGGAACGCCCGTGGGCACCGTGATGTCGCGGTTGCACCGCGGCAGGAGCCAGCTCCGTCATCTGCTCGAGGACTACGCGCGCGAGCGCGGACTGGTCCGCGGCGAGTCTCCCGTCCCGGTGAGGGCGGACTCATGACCGGCGGCCACGAGAAGGAGTCCTGCAGCGATGTGCTGCGGCGGATGTACTTCTTCATCGACAACGAGCTGGCCGACGCCGACACACAGGAGATCCAGCAGCACCTCGCCGACTGCGGCCCGTGCCTCGAGGAGGTCGACCTCGAGCGGGTGGTGAAGGCGCTCGTCGCGCGCTCCTGCACGGAGCATGCCCCCGTGGAGCTCCGCCAACGGGTGATGTTCTCGATCCGCCAGGTGCAGCTCGAGTTCCGCACCCGCGACCCGAGGTCCTTGCCGGGCACCTCCGGTACGACGGATGGCGAACCACGCCCACGAGTACCAGCGGTGGCCCTTGCTTCCGGCGCCTGCGGAGTAGCGCTGCCACGCCTCGGGTGGGATCAGGTCGGGGAGTTGGTCGACCCGGACCGGGCCGGCTCCGGTAGAGACCTGCCGGTTGGCCGCGACCTGCAGCACATAGCCCAAGCCGTGTCTGCGGATGGTCTTGCGCAGTGTGGGGTCGGCGCCGTAGACCTCGTCACCGGCCACCCACGCACACGGCACTTCCGCCTGCACGGCACGGGTGACCATCGCCGCGGCCAACGCCGGCTTGGTCGCGAACTGCGTTTCGTCCGGCACGCCGGCCGCGGCGCACCGGTCACGGTCGTCGGTCCACGACTTGGGCAGGTACAGCGCCCGGTCGATCAACGCGTGCCCGGCCGGTGCGGCGTAGGTCAGGTAGACCGCGACCTGGGCGTTCTCGATCCGCCCAGCGGTGCCGGTGTACTGGCGTTGCACCCCCACACTGTGGCTGCCCTTCTTCAGGTCGCCGGTCTCGTCGAGCACAAGGACCGCATCCGGGTCGCCGAAATGGTCGACCACATAGCGGCGCAGATCGTCACGGACCGCGTCGGCGTCCCACTTCGCCCGCGACAGCAGATGCTGCAACCCATGCGGGCTCTGCTGGCCACGGTGCTCGGCGATCGTCCAGCAGTTCTTGCGGTCCAGCCCCGACACCATGCCCTCGATCAGCCCGGCGGCATGCCGCAACGGCTCGTGGCGGGCGAACCGCGGCGCGATCAGATCGACCACCTCGGAGAACGATCGCTGCCACCGATCAACAGATACGCTGTGTGCCGCGGCCACCGCCGCGGCGTCTTTTGTCCTCACAAACAACCGATGCTGACGCGGTGGCCGCACCCACACCCGATGACACGCCGTACCGACCAACCGAGCTCACACGCCACACCTGGCGCCCCGGTAACGATCTACGACTGTCGTACTAGTCGCCGACCCGCGACGGGCACGCCAGCCGGATAGCCGTCCGGATCCTCACCGAGGACGAATGCTCCGTCTCGTCACACACGACCCCTGTCGAGCACACAGAACCCCCGCGGGCCTGAGGCTGGCGGGGGTTCGTTGCGTCGTACGCGGATGGTCGCGACGATCAGGTGTTGGGACGCTTGCCGTGGTTCGCCTTGTTCTTGCGTCGCGCGCGGCGCTTGCGGCCGGTCTTGCTCATGGGGATCTCCTGGTCTCTGGGTTGCGTCCCAAGTCTCGCAGATGTGGGCGCGGTCTCCGAATCTGCGCCGGGCAGGCAGCGGTAGCGTCGTGTTCTCGAAGTCGGAAGGACGATCATGGGACGTCAGGAGGTGCGACGCGGCCTCACCGCCAGCGCCGACCACATCGTGGCCGCCGAGGACACGGCAGCGGCCCTCGGGTCGGGCGCGTTGCCAGTGCTGGCCACGCCGCGGTTGCTCGCCTGGCTGGAGGCCGCGTCCTGCTCGGCCGTGGATGCCGCGCTGGAGGACGGCAGCTCGTCGGTCGGGACCAGAGTCACCTTGGAGCACCTGGCGGCGTCCCCGGTGGCGTCGAAGGTCACCTGCTCCGCGACCGTCGTCCAGGTTGATGGCCGATTGCTGCGGTTCGAGGTGGTGGCGACCGACGATGCCGGCCGAGTGGTCGCCCATGGGGAGATCACCCGCGTCGTCGTGGACGAGGCGCGCTTCCTGGGCCGGGCGACCACCGGGTGATCATCCCGGCGATCCGTCCGGCGATGCGATCCGTCCGGCGATCCGTCCGGCGATCACTGGAGCGGAGTGGGCGGCTGGCCGAGGGTGGCTCGGAAGCCCCAGAGGTCGACTCCGGGCACCGGCGAGAAGTCGAGTCGGACATCGCGGACGAAGCCCAGCGACTGATAGAGGGAGTGCGCGGACGTCATGGCCGGAAGGCTGCAGAGGACGACCTCGGTGAAGCCGAGCGCGCGGCTGCGGTCGAGACAGTGCTGCACCAGCCCGCGGCCGACTCCGAGCCCACGGGCCGCGGGGTCGACGGCGAGCATCCTGAACTCACCTTCGGTGTCCGTCGCCAGCTCGCGGTAGGGCGAGCCCAGCGGGCAGAACGTGACCGACCCGAGGAGCCTCCCGCTCGTGGAGCCGATCGCGACCCACAGCTCGCCTTGCGCCGCGCGGGAGGCCGCGTCGCGAAGCGTCGGCGCGTAGGAGTCGGAACTGTCGAGAAAGCCGTCGTAGACGTAGCCCCGGACGGTGATCTCACCGATCTCGTCGAGCTCGTCCGGTTCGGCCAGCCGGATCACGAACGACTCAGACACCGGTCGTGCTTCGCGGGTACGCCGCCTCGGGGTCGGTCAGCACGTTGACGACATAGGGGACCCCGGCGTCGAACGCCCGGTCGAGGGCCGGGCCGATCTCACCCGGCTTCGAGACCGTCTCGCCGGCGCCTCCGAGGGCGCGGGCCACCCCGTCGTACGACGTTCCGGGGCTGAGCTCGGCCACCACGTCGTAGCCGTAGAGGAAGCGCATCGGATGCTTCTCGAGACCCCATCCCGCGTTGTTGCCGACGACGATGACGACGGGCAGGTCGTGCCGAACCAGCGTGTCGACGTCCATCAGCGACATTCCCGCCGCGCCGTCCCCGAGCATGAGCACGACCTGGGCGGACGGCCTGGCGATCCGCGCGGCGATCGCCGCGCCAAGGCCGGCACCGAGGCAGCCGTAGGGGCCGGGGTCGAGCCAGCCGCCGGGGCGCGCGGGCTCGACGTACTTGCCGGCGAACGAGACGAAGTCGCCGCCGTCGCCGATGACGACGGAGTCGTCGGCCAACCGAGGGAGCAGCTCGCCGTAGATGCGCGCGGGGTGGATCGGGTCGGACTCGGAGCCGAGCAGGTCGGCGTCGCGGGCGACGGCGGCGGCCACGCCCTGCTGGAGGGTGGTCAGCCAGTCCGTCCAGTCAGGCATGTGCAGGCGAGCCTCGAGCGCGCCGAGCAGGCTGTCGAGGACCTTGGTCAGATCGCCGGCGGCGGAGGCGGCGAGCGGCACTCGGTTCGACAGCTGGCCGGGGGAGTCGGCGAGGTGGATGACGGCAGCCGGTCCGCTGTCGGACTTGCCGCCGAACGAGCCGTAGCCCAGCCGGAAGTCGAGGGGGGTGCCGGCGACGACGGCCACGTCGCACTGGCCGAACGCGGTCGAGCGGGCCTTCGTCACCAGGTGGGGATGACCTCGAGGGATGATCCCGCGACCCATCCCGTTCGTGACGACGGGGATGCCGGTCGCCTCGACGAACCTCAACGCGGCCGCCTCGGCGGAGTCGGCCCAGACGTCCGTGCCGAGCACCAGAACAGGGTGACGCGCCGCCGACAGGGCGGTGGCCGCTGCCTGGATGGCGGCGGGATCTGGCTCCTGCCCGGCCCGCTGCACCGGCACGGGCGTGGCCAAGGTCGCCCGAGAGAAGAACTCGTCCATCGGGACGTCGAGGAACGTCGGACCCCGGTGCGGCGAGCCGGCGCTGGCGAACGCCTCGTCGACCAGGGTCGGGAGCTCGCCGACCTTCGGCACCGTGGCGGCCAGCTTGGTGACGGGCGCCACGAGTGGGGGATGATCGAGCTCTTGGAGGCTGCCCATACCCCACCGGGTGTTCGGGGCTCGGCCACCGATGACCACGAGCGGAGAGCCGGCGAAGTTGGCCTGCGCGATGGCGCTGATCCCGTTGGTCACGCCCGGTCCGGCCGTCAGGACCGCCAACCCCGGTTGCCGGGTAAGCTTGCCGGTCGCCTCGGCGGCGAAGACGGCCGTCGGCTCATGACGGACGTCGAGCAGCCGGACTGGCGGGTCGGCCCGGACCGCGCCGTCGTACATCGGGAAGACATGGGCACCCGAGAGGGTGAACATGGTCTCGACGCCATGAGCCTGGGCCACGGCAACGGCAAAGTCGCCTCCGTGGCCTTCGACGGGGGCGCCGGCTTCCGCCTGGTCACCGGTGGTTGTCGCAGCGTCACTCATGACGTGGACGCTACCGATGAGGCGGACCCGTGAGTCGCGCGGGGGAGGGCTGGTCGCTGCAGGCAGCGCGGCATCCAGATCCAGGTCGACCCAATCAGACCCGATCAGTGTCGACCCGATCAGTGGAGCGCCGGTTCCCCGGGTGAACGCGCTAGGCGCGAATCCTCGC
The DNA here is from genome assembly GCA_963820035.1 of uncultured Actinomycetota bacterium. GTDB lineage: Bacteria > Actinomycetota > Actinomycetes > Propionibacteriales > Nocardioidaceae > JAWWPG01. Next base: position 123,163 of record CAWFYK010000005.1, read on the forward strand.
GCGTGCGTTTCGCCGCTTGAGTGCTCGGCGTTCGTCTTCGGACATGCCACCCCACACGCCGTGGTCCTGCCCCGCTTCCAGGGCCCAGGCGAGACATTGTTCGCGCACCTCACACCGCCGGCAGACGGCCTTCGCCTCCTCGATCTGGAGGATGGCAGGACCGGTGTTGCCGATCGGGAAGAACAGCTCCGGGTCTTCGTCGAGACACGCGGAGCGGTGGCGCCAATCCATGGCGTATGGCTCCTTATCGTCGGTGACCACGACCGCTTCGTGACCAAACCTGCTCGTGAAGGGATTCACGAGCGTTCCTTTGTAAAACCGATGCTTCTGGTGTCGATCGGAAGATGACGTCCTGTGGTGGACGTCGGTACCGTGATGCGACAACGATCGTCGCAAGAGAAACCGCCCAGCACAACCCCCGAGGCGCTGTCACCTTCCTCACAGCACACCCGAAAACGGCCAGTCCTACGAATCCAGGTTCCAGTGTAGGGGCTCCGACAAACAAACGGCAGGGCTTTGCCGCAAGGCTGTGGACCGTGTCCGCGCGGCCGCAACTAGGATCGCTGCATGGCCGATCCGCCCTCCTTGCGGCTGCTCCGTCTGGCGGCATTGGTGTGTCTGCTCGAGGCCGCAGCGCTGCTGGTCATGGCGGCCGTCGAGGTCGCCTCCCTCGACTCGGGCCGGCTGGCCGTCGGCATCACGACCAGCGTGTTCTTCGTCGTGTACGCCGCGGGCCTCGCCCTAGCGGCGCGAGCGATCGCCAAGGCCAGCAGCTGGGCACGCGCACCGATCGTGCTGGCGCAGCTGATCCAGCTCGGGCTGGCCTGGAGCTTCCACGGCTCGGGCACGGACTGGGTGGCGATCCTGCTCGCCGTGCCTGCCATCTTCGTCGTCGTGGTGCTGATGCTGCCGGGCTCGACAACCGCTCTCTACGGGCAGTCCGGGACTGACGACGCTCTGCAGTAGCCGACTCAGCTGGGCCCGAGGGGCGGCTGAGTCTCCGCGGCGGATGCGCCCGGAGGCTCCTTCAGCTCGACGAAGAGGACGTGGGTCGGCGTCTCGCCGATGTTCTCACCGGCGTGCCCCTGAGCCGGCAACCAACTCGTGGTGCCGGCGGCGAGCTCCACGTCGCGTTCGGTGCCGTCGCGGGCGAGCCGGCGGCGGAACGACGTCAGGGTGTACATGACGCTGTCGGGATGATCGTGCGGTGTCGTCCGGTCACCGGGCTGGTCGACGTACTCCAGGACCCGGATCCGCTCGTTCTCGAACACCACGCGGTAGTGCTGGGGGTTGGTGGCGACAGGGTCCCGGCTCATCGGGGAAGTCTCCTCCTCGCGAGCGCTCGCGTCCCAGGTATGGCGAGCCTCGACGTGCCAGCGCCCCGCCCCTGCCCTGTCACCAGGCGCGGGGCCGGGGCACTCACCCGTGCAAGGTCCGGGCCTGCTCAGCCCTTCTTGGTCTCGGCGAAGATCGCGGCGATCTCGTCGATCTTGGCGAGCAGCTCGTCGGCCTGGGCGGCGTCCATGCTGCCCTTCGTCCCGGCGGCACCGGCCAGCTTCGTGGCCTCGTTGACCAGCGTGTGCAGCTGCGGGTACTTCTCGAAGTGCGGCGGCTTGAAGTAGTCGGTCCACAACACCCAGAGGTGATGCTTGACGAGCTCCGAACGCTGCTCCTTGATCAAGATGGCGCGGGTCCGGAAGTCGGGGTCGTCATTGTCGGCGAGCTTGCCGATGATCGCCTTGACGGACTCCGCCTCGATTCGCGCCTGCGCCGGGTCATATACCCCGCACGGAAGGTCACAGTGCGCGGAGACGGAGATGGTGCGATTAAAAAGACGGGCCAACATGTCAATCCTTTCGAACGGGCAGACTGTCTCGTGGACATTACCGTGCCCGAGAAGGAGGCGCCTGTGGCCCCGGGGTCGTTCGGGTTCGCCGTCGTCACCGGCCGTTCGATGGAGCCGACGCTCTACGCCGGTGACCGGCTGCTGGTCCACTACGGCGCTCGCCCGAGGCCGGGGAGCCTGGTCGTGGTGCGGTTGCCTGGCGGCCGACCGGTCGCCGTGAAGCGGCTGGCTCGCCGGGTCGACGAGGGGTGGTGGGTCGAGCGCGACAACCCCACCGCCGGCGTCGACTCGTGGCTGGTAGGCGCCGTCTCGGACCAGGATCTGCTGGGCCGCGTCCTGCTGCGCCTATGGCCGCTCCGGCGTGGTCGCCGGGCAGCAGCGGGATCAGACCCTGCCGGTTAGGCTGCCTGCATGCTTGCCGTCTACGCCGAGTCGATCAACCCTGACGACCCACTGACGGGGCTTGTCATGGGCGACCGTCCGACCCCCGAGCCCCCCGAAGGCTGGACCACGGTGCAGGTGAAGGCCGCCGCGCTCAACCAGCACGACATCTTCTCCCTGCGCGGCGTCGGACTGCCGGCAGACCGGTTGCCGATGACGTTGGGGTGCGATGCCGCCGGTCTTGACGAGGACGGCAACGAGGTCCTCGTGCACGCCGTCATCAGCGACCCCTCGTGGCTGGGGGACGAGACCCTCGACCCGAAGCGGTCCCTCCTGTCGGAGCGCCACCAAGGCACCCTGGCCGAGCAGGTCATGGTGCCTCGCCGCAACGTCGTACCGAAGCCTCCGTCACTGTCCTTCGAGCAGGCGGCGTGCCTGCCGACCGCGTGGCTGACGGCCTACCGGATGCTTTTCACGCAGAGCCGCCTTCGGCCGGGGGACAGCGTGCTCGTGCAGGGCGCCGGAGGTGGAGTCGCAACGGCGCTGATCTCGTTGGCCAGCGCCAGTGGGCTGCGGGTCTATGCCACCAGTCGTGACGAGTCGAAGCGCGCCCGGGCGCTCGACCTGGGGGCGCATGAGGCGGTGGAGCCCGGCACCCGGTTGCCGCAGCGCGTCGATGCCGTGATGGAGACGGTCGGCGCCGCGACCTGGCAGCATTCGGTGAGGTCGCTGCGACCGGGCGGCACCCTCGTCATCTCGGGTACGACGTCCGGCGCCCTACCCGACGACCCAGAGCTCACCCGGGTGTTCTTCCTGCAGCTACGGATCCAGGGGTCGACCATGGGCACCCGCGATGAGCTGCACGCCCTCGCCGAGCTGCTGGACCTCAGCGGCGCGAGGCCGGTCATCGACCGAGTGCTGCCGCTCCAGCAGGCGCGCGACGGCTTCGCAGCGATGCTCGAGGGCGATGTGTTCGGCAAGGTCGTCTTCACCACCGACTGATTCCGCGCGAGCCGTCAGGTTGTTGCGGTCGAGCCGTCAGGTTGTTGCGGTGAGCCGTCAGGTTGTGCGTAGCCGTCAGGTTGTTGCGGTCGAGCCGTCAGGTTGTTGCGGTCGAGCCGTCAGGTTCTTCCGTACGACGACTGCGCGGCCTGAGCGTCGTACGGTTCAGGTAGGAACGTGATGACGGTTCGGCGACTGTCGCAGATTGACTCATCGACGAAACGACAAGAGATCTCTTGCCGCAGCTTCGTCCAGGCTCGACTCTGGACCGTGCGCCAGCCTGGATTTACCTCATACCGCCCACCCAAGCGCGGGGTAGCCGCTCACCACCGGAGAATTTTCCCGTCCATCTCCCCTGGAGCGCCATATCACCTCCGGCACCCGCTTGTGGGTGCTTGCGCTGGCCCTTCGGCGGGAAGAACATGACGGTTCGGCGGGAAGAACATGACGGTTCGGCGGGAAGAACATGACGGTTCGGCGGGAAGAACATGACGGCTCGGCGGGTCAGTCGGGCTGGGGTGGGTGACCGACCCAGGCCATGCAGGCCGGGCCGGCGCAGGTGCGCAGCCGATGCAGCTCCCCAAGCAGGGTGCGCTGCACCCCGGCATAGGCGGGCTTGCCGTCGACGCTGGACATCTCATAGGGGTCGTGCCGACGGTCGTAGAGCTCGACGTCCCCGTTGTCCCAGCGCAGCAGCGTATAGCGGTCCGTTCGCACACCCTGGTAGAGCCACGCCGGGGTCGTCCCGCGGATGGGCCCGGCCTCGAGCGGCACGATCCGGTCGCCGTCGTCCGGCACTCGACCCCGGGCCAGCGGCAGCAGCGACTCGCCGTCGAGCAGCCGGCCGGGCTGAGACCCGGTGATGCCCGCGATGGTCGCGGCCAGGTCGACCGTGGTCACCGCCTGACGGCGGACGACACCGTGCGGGATGCCCGGTCCCTCGATGATGAGCGGCACCAGGACCGACGGCTCGTAGCCGAGGATCTTGAACCTCCACCGGTGCTCGCCGAGCTGGATCCCGTTGTCCGAGGTGAACATGATGTAGGTGTTGCGGTATTGGCCGGCCGCCTTGAGCTGGGCCACCAGGTGGGCGACACCTCGGTCGACCGACTGGAGGGCCTCGATCCGCATGATCCGGTCGGTCTTCAGACCGGCCAGCTGCGCCGGGGTCAACAGGGGCAGGGCCTGCATGAAGGCGGACTTGTCGCTCATGTTCGCCTCGTTGATCGACGGGTCGGTCAGCGGCGGCAGGTTGGCGTAGGTTCCCTGGTCGACCGGCTCGGGGGTCGGCGGGTGCCAGCAGGTCGGGTACTCACCTTCGACCCCGCCCGCCCGAGAGCACTCGGCATGCGGCGCGACGTAGGAGACCCACATGAAATAAGGCCGGTCGGAGTTCGTGAACTGGCGAACCAGGTCTTGGGACGTCTGGTCGAAGAGATCGGTCTGGTAGACGTGCGGATAACCGACGACGGTGCCGTTCTGGTTGAGGATGACGTGGTTGTAGTCGTAGACGTTGTCGAGCGAGCCGTCCCATACGTCCCAGCCGGGGGGGACCACGTGCGGGTCCCGCGCCCCGTACTCGTTGAGGTACTTTCCCATGAAGGCCGTCTCGTAGCCGTGGTCGCGCACCCAGACCGGCAGCGTGTTCGAGCTGTCGAGCTTGTAGTAGCCACCTCGAGGCCACGCGTTGCCCTGCACTCCGTTGTTGTGCGAGTACTGTCCGGACAGCACCTCGGCGCGTGCCGGGCAGCACAGCGGGTACGGCGACAGCATCTGGCTGAACGTCGCGCCCTGGTCCGTCAGCAGATGCCGAACATGGGGCATGAACTGGAGGTCGTCCATCCGCATGTCGTCCGTCATCACCAGGATGACGTTGGGACCGTGGGCGGGCGGCAGCACCTGTCTCCCCAGCGTGCTCAGCCCGATGCTCGCGAGGAGCATGGCGAGCGCCACACCCCAGAGCCGACGCCTTCTCACTCGTCGGCTTCGTCGTCGAGGCGCGCCAGCCAGGTGGCAAGCCGCTCGACCGCGGTCTCGAACTCGGGGTTCAGGTCCACGAACTCCTGCATCCGGTCGGCGACCCAGGCGAGGGCGACGAGCTCGTCGCCCCGCCTGTCGGTCAGCTCTTCGATCCCCCGATCAGTGAAGTACATCTAGGCTCCGGGTGCGGATCAGGCGAAGGCCCGCTCGAAGATGCTCGCGAGCTCCTCGAGGTGCTGCGACTTCTGGCCGCAGGACGGGGCAGAGGACTGCGCCCGCGACACCAGCTGGAACGGCACCCGGCTGTCGAGCTCGGGAGCGAGGTTCAGCGCCATGTGCGGCCACGGCCCCATGTTGGCGGGCTCGTCCTGGACCCAGCGGATCTCCTCCAGGTTGGGGTATCGGCCGAGCTCCGTGCGGACCTCGTCGACCGGGCGCGGGTAGAGCTGCTCCAGCCGGGCGATCGCGTAACGATCGTCGACATCCCGCTTCTTCCGCTCGGCGAACAGGTCCCAGGTGATCCGACCCGAACACAGCAACAGGACGCGAACGGACTCGGGGTCGGCCTCCGCGTCACCGATCACCGGTCGGAACGTCCCCTCGGTGAAGTCGGCCGGCATCGACGCGGCATCCTTGCGCTTCAGCATCGACTTCGGCGTGAACACCACCATCGGCCGGTGGACGCTCCCCAACGAGTGCTGGCGCAGCAGGTGGAAGTAGCTGGCGGGCGTGGACGGCTGGGCCACCGTGAAGGCGTCGTCGGCGGCGAGCGCCATGAAGCGTTCGATCCGAGCCGAGGAGTGGTCGGGTCCCTGGCCCTCATGGCCGTGCGGCAGCAGGAGTACGACGCCGGACTGCTGCTGCCACTTCGCCTCACCGGCGACGATGAACTCGTCGATGATCGTCTGCGCGCCATTGGCGAAGTCGCCGAACTGCGCCTCCCAGAGCGTCAGCGCCTCGGGTCGGGCCACCGAGTAGCCGTACTCGAAGCCCATCGCCGCATACTCGGAGAGCAGGGAGTCGTAGGCGTGGAAGCTCGCCTGCTCCTCGCTCAGGTTCTGCAGCGGCATCCATTCCTTGCCGGTGTGCCGGTCGACGATGGTCGCGAACCGGGACACGAACGTCCCGCGTCGCGAGTCCTGACCGGAGAGGCGAACGGCGCGGCCCTGCATCAGCAGGGAGCCGAACGCCAGAATCTCGCCGGTGCCCCAGTCGATGGGACCTTCGGCGATGGCGCCCGCGCGGCGCTGGAGCTGCGGAAGCACCTTCGGGTGGACGGTGAAACCTTCGGGCACGGAGACGTGGGCGTCGGCGATGCGCTTCATCACCTCGGGGGTGATGGCCGTGACCATGCCGTTGGCGGCTGCCTTGGTGGGGTACTCCGGCACCGTGACGTACTCGTCGGGCTGGCTGGTGGCCGCCCGCACCTCGGTGAACACGGCTTCGAGCTGCTTCTGGTAGTCCCGCATGGCCGACTCGGCCTCGTCGATGGTGATGTCGCCACGCCCGATGAGCGCCTCGGTGTAGAGCCTGCGGACGGAGCGCTTCTTCTCGATGAGGTCATACATCAGCGGCTGGGTGTATGACGGGTCGTCGCCCTCGTTGTGTCCGCGGCGGCGGTAGCAGACCAGGTCGATGACGACGTCCTGGTTGAACGCCTGCCGGTACTCGAAAGCGAGCTGGGCGACGCGGATGCACGCCTCCGGGTCGTCGCCGTTCACATGGAAGATCGGCGCCTGCACCATCCGGGCGACGTCGGTGCAGTAGAGCGACGACCGGGACGAGGACGGCGAGGTGGTGAACCCCACCTGGTTGTTGACGACGACGTGGACCGTGCCGCCGGTGCGATATCCCCGCAGCTGCGAGAGGTTGAGCGTCTCGGCAACGACTCCCTGGCCGGCGAACGCTGCGTCGCCGTGCACGAGCAGGGGCAGCACCGGGTAGGCGGCGCCCTTGTTGAGCAGGTCCTGCTTCGCGCGGGCGATGCCCTCGAGCACGGGGTCGACGGCTTCGAGGTGAGAGGGGTTGGCCGCGACGGACACCTTGATGTGGTTGCCCTTGCCGGAGCTGAAGACGCCCTCCGCGCCGAGGTGATACTTGACGTCTCCCGAGCCCTGCACGGTGTTGGGGTCGATGTTGCCTTCGAACTCGCGGAAGATCTGCGAGTAGTGCTTGCCGACGATGTTGGCGAGCACGTTGAGCCGCCCACGGTGGGCCATCCCGATGGCGACCTCGTCGAGCCCGCTGTCGGCAGCGGCTTCGCAGATCTCGTCGATCAGCGGGACGGTCGTCTCCGCACCTTCGAGGCTGAAGCGCTTCTGACCGACGAACTTGGTCTGCAGGAACGTCTCGAATGCCTCCGCCTGGTTGAGCTTGTGCAGGATGCGCAGCTGCTCGTCGCGGGGAGTCTTGGAGTGAGGTTGCTCGACTCGCTCCTGGATCCAGCGGCGCTGCTCCGGATCCTGGATGTGCATGTACTCGATCCCGGTGGTCCGGCAGTAGGAGTCACGCAGGATGCCGAGGATGTGCCGCAGCTTCATGAAGCGCTTCGACGCGAACGACCCACTGGCGAACTCGCGGTCGAGGTCCCACAGGGTGAGCCCGTGGGTGCCGATGTCGAGATCGGGGTGGCTGCGCTGCTTGTACTCCAACGGGTCGGTGTCGGCCATGATGTGCCCGCGCACCCGGTAGGCGTGGATCAGCTCGAGGATGCGGGCCTGCTTGCTGATCTCGTCCTCGTGACTCGCGGAGATGTCCGGCGCCCAGCGGATCGGCTCGTAGGGCACCCGGAGGGCCCGGAAGATGGCGTCGAAGAAGCCGTCGCCGCCGAGCAGCAGGGCGTGGATGCGGCGCAGGAACTCGCCCGACTGGGCGCCCTGGATCACCCGGTGGTCGTACGTCGACGTCAGCGTCATGACCTTGCTCACCGCGTTGCGCGTGAGTGTCTCCTCGGAGGCGCCCTGCCACTCGGGCGGGTACTCCATCGCGCCCACCCCGATGATGCAGCCCTGGCCGCTCATCAGCCTTGGCACCGAGTGGTTGGTGCCGATCGTGCCCGGGTTGGTGAGGCTGACGGACGTGCCCTGGAAGTCGGCGACGGTCAGCTTGTTCTCGCGGGCCCGCCGTACGACGTCCTCGTAGGCGCCCCAGAACTCGGCGAAGCCCATGTCCTCGGCGGCCTTGATCGCGGGCACCATCAGCTGGCGGCTGCCATCGGCCTTCTGGACGTCGATCGCAAGGCCGAGGTTGATGTGGCTCGGCTTCACCAGAGTCGGCTTGCCGTCCACCTCCTCGAACCCATAGTTCATCTCGGGCATCGTCTTGAGCGCCTGGACGATGGCGTAGCCGATGATGTGCGTGTAGGAGACCTTGCCGCCACGGGCGCGCGAGAGATGGTTGTTGACGACGATCCGGTTGTCGATCAGCAGCTTGACCGGCAGGCTGCGGACGCTGGTGGCCGTCGGGACGGTCAGGCTGACGTCCATGTTGGTGACGGTCCGGGCGGCGGCGCCGCGGAGCACGACGTGCTCGGGCTCGGCCTGGGGCTCCTGCTCGGCGGCGGGCTTGGCCGCTGAGCCGGCAGCCGCAGCGCCCGATTTCGCAGGTGCTGAGCCCGCCGTCCCCGATTTCGCCGTGCTCGCGGTCGCGGCGCTCGGCGTGGGCGTCGGGCGGGGCGCCTCGGCCGGGGCTGTCGGGGCCGGCCCGGGAGCGGCGTCGATGATCCGCGGCTTGGGCGGGGTGATCTCGGTCGGCTTCGGCTGAGGCGGGGCCTTCGTCACACGCGGCGGGGCCTTCGTCACACGCGGCGGGGCCTTCGTCACACGCGGCGGGGTTCGGGCCGGGACCGGCGAGGTCGCGTGCCCGTTGGATGCACCGCCGTTGGCGCCGGCGTCCCCCTGGGCGGCGAACAACCGGCGCCACTCGTCGCTGACGGAGTCCGGATCTTCCGTGAACTTGTCGAACATCTCGTCGACCAGCCACTCGTTGGGGCCAAAACCGGCCATGGAATCTGATTGTGTGGACTCGGACACGGCCTGAGATTCGCCTCATTCTGATACAGCGCGCTTGTGGGGGACAACTTCAAGGCTAACTCTCGACGCCCGTCTTGCGCAGTCTGGCCCGCCCACGATCTGTGTGAGCGCGCTCATAGCGGACGAGGCCGGACATCTCCGCGCGTTCCCTCCCGACCTGACACCTATCCTACGCCGCCGCGGGGCCTGTCGAACGGCACCGGCATCGAGTCGATTCCCGTGAAACGTGGGCAACCACCCCCATAGTTAGGCGTATGAGCCAACCGGTGGTGGACGTCAGCGGACTGCGCGTGGTTCGGGGAACGACGGAGGTGCTCAAGGGGCTGGACCTCCAGGTGGGCGCCGGGTCGGTCACCGGCCTGCTCGGACCGAGCGGCTGCGGCAAGACGACGTTGATGCGCGCGGTCGTAGGCCTCCAGGCGATTCGGGACGGGCAGCTCTCCGTGCTCGGCAGACCCGCAGGCACACCGTCCCTACGGCGGGAGATCGGCTACAGCCCGCAAGGCAGCTCGACGTACCTCGACCTGACGGTCCTCGAGAACGTGCGCTACTTCGCCACCTGTATCGGTGCAGAGCCGGCTGACGTCGAGCGTGTGCTCACCCAGGTCGAGCTGACGGCCTACGCCCATCAGCTGACCGGCTCGTTGTCTGGCGGCCAGCTGTCGCGGGTGAGCCTCGGAATCTCCTTGCTCGGCAACCCGAGGCTGCTGGTGCTCGACGAGCCCACCGTCGGCCTCGACCCGCTGTTGCGCGAGCAGCTCTGGCAGCTGTTCGGCGACCTGGCCGCGAGCGGGATCACGTTGCTGGTCTCGAGCCATGTGATGGACGAGGCCGAGCGGTGTCATGTCCTGCTGCTGATGCGGGCCGGTGTCGCCCTCGCGCAGGAGAGCCCGGCGGCGCTCAAGGAGCGAACGTCCACCGACACACTCGACGCCGCCTTCCTCAGCCTGGTGTCCGACGCAGGGGAGGCGGCATGACGGCGCGGGTCACGCTCGCGACGGCGCGCCGGGTCGCGCGCCAACTGCGTCACGACCCGCGCACGGTCGTGATGCTGCTCGTCGTGCCGTCGATGCTGCTCGTGCTGCTCCGCTTCGTCTTCGACTCCCGGCTCGTCTTCGCCGTCCTCGCCCCGACGCTGCTCGGCGTCTTCCCGTTCGTGCTGATGTTCCTCGTCACGTCCATCACGACGCTCCGGGAGCGTACGACGGGCACCCTCGAGAGGCTGATGACCACGCCGATCGCCAAGCTCGACCTGCTGGGGGGCTACGCGCTGGCCTTCGGCATCGTCGCCCTGGTCCAGGTGCTGATCGCCGTCGGCGTGTCGATCAGCCTCGGCCTGCCCTCGGACGGGCCGTTGGGGTGGATCCTGCTCGTGGCCACGGTCGACGCGCTTCTCGGGGTCGCTCTCGGGCTGCTGGCGAGCGCCTTCGCGCGCACCGAGTTCCAGGCGATCCAGTTCATGCCGCTGATCGTGTTCCCTCAGCTCCTGCTGTGCGGGTTGTTCCACCCCCGTGACGAGATGGCGCCGGTCCTGCAGTGGGTCGCCTACGCCATGCCGGTCTCCTATGCCGTCGAGGCGTTGCAGCGAGTCTCCGCGGACGGCCAGGTCAGCGGTGCGTTCGTCCGCGACGTGGTGGTCGTCGTGGGCTGCGTCGTCGCCGGCCTGGTGCTGGCGGCAGCCACCCTGCGGCGCCAGACCCCCTGACGTCGCGGGTTGCGCTCAGGCGGTTCGCGGGGCGCAGATCGACCGCGTCATCCGCTGATTCGGGACGGCCCGGCTCGGCACGAGCGACCAGCGACTAACGCCCGCCACCGGTGCCGGTGACGCCGGCGAGCAGCCAGCGGAGGCCGGCCTCGAAGCTCTCGCCCAGCCGCTCCCGGTCGATGGCCGGGCCGTCGGTCTCCGCGCCACCCTGTGGTCCGCCCGCGAACGCCGCGAACCCGATCGTGAACACGACCAGCACCCGCAGCGCGGCCCGGGCGTCGCCGTCCTCGACGCCTCCGGCCGCGAGTAGGTCCAGGGCGATCCGGCCCAGCCGCTGCGAGTTCGGACCGCGCGATCCCTGCCGCTGGAGGTAGCCGGGCACCAGGTCCGGGTGGGCGAGGAGCACGTCGTACGTCGAGGACATCAGGGAGTGCAGACCGGCTGTCACCTCCGCGTCCGACGGTGGCGGGGTGACCTCGGCGAGCACGTCGTCGAGCACGGCATCGAGCAGCGCCGCCTTGCTCGCGACATGGCTGTAAAGCGTGTTGGGGGCGACGTCCAGCCGCTCGGCCAGCGCCCGCATGGTGAGGCCGGGTAGGCCACGCTCGGTGAGCAGCTCGCGCGCCGCGGTGAGCAGGTGGGCGCTGTCGAGCCCAGCGCGCTGGCCGGGGCCGCGAGGGTGTGTCACGTTGCGTACTGTACAGCGTACAGATATATTGGACGTCGTACAGTTCATCTGCGATCGAAGGAGCCCTGATGACCCTCGAGATGTCCGACCGGCGCCACGGCGGCCACCCCGCCCGTTCTGCAAGGACGGCTGGGTCCGTCCCGATCACCGGGGTGGCGGCCGGCGTGCCCTATGTCGCACACCCGCCGAGCGGCGGAGCCCGGCCCGACGCTCCGGTCGTGGTGGGCTGGCACCTGATGGACGCGCCGCGCACGGAGGCCGCCTTCGCCGCCGCCCTGCCGCTTGACGGGCTCGACGCGTGGCGGATCTACCTCGGCCTGCCGATGTGCGGCTCGCGAACTCCAACCGGCGGTCTGGACGAGGTCATGCGGCTGGGTTCGGAGGACGCGGTGCGCAACCTCTATGGCCCGGTCACCGAGCAGGCCGCCAGCGAGCTCGGCCCAGCGCTCGACGAGCTTCGTGGCGACCTGGGGTTCGCCGGCGGTCGGTTCGGGCTGCTGGGCGGGTCAGCGGGTGCCGCGGTTGCGCAGCTCGTCATGGCTGAGAGCGGCCTCGAGGTCGGCGCTGCCGTGCTCGTCAGCCCTCTGATCCAGCTGCGCCCCGTGGTGGCGGCTGTCGGGCGGCGATTCGGGGTCACCTACCCGTGGGACGACGGGTCATCCGAGGTGGCCGGCCGTCTCGACTTCGTGTCCCGGTCTGCGGAGCTCATGCATGAGGAGCAGACGGCGGTGCTTCTCATCGTCGGCGCCGAGGACGACGACGAGGCGTTCCGGCGCCCCGCCGAGTCGTTCCGGGCCGACCTCGCACGCCGCTACACCGACGCCTCGCGGGTCTCCTTGGTCACCATCCCCGAGATGGCGCACGGCCTGGCTGACGAACCGGGCATCGAGCCGGCGCCGCAGACCGACCACGCCGCAAGGGTCGACGGCGTGGCGGTCGCCTGGTTCCGGCGCTACCTTCCGGGGGTCTAGGAACGGTCGGCGCCTCGGCAACCAGGACGTACGTCGGTTCGGCCACGGCGGTGGACGAGCCGTCGGAGCCTGTTGCACCTTCGACAGGTGTTGATTCGCACGTGGTCGGATCGTGGAAATCGCAGTGACGCGACGGCTTCGGAGACACGTCGGTCGACGGGGCGCCTCGCGTCGGGCGGCTGAACATAACCACGCACATGCGTGGATATTGCGGTCAGAACGCGAGCTGCGCCGCCATGTCAACGCACCTGCGTGGATACGTTTCGTTAGCCCCAGGCCGAGGCGCGCCAACCCAGCCGTCCCGAAACCGCCGCGTCACTGCCGCTTTTCACGTTCGGACCAACAGAGGCCGCCGGTCAGGGGGCGACCATCACTCCCGGCTATACACGGTGCATCGGATCCTGGCGCCGGGACCCTCGAATGCGCAACAGGCTCGTCAGGGCGTCGGCGTGCGGCCCGCTAGGACTTCGGCGAAGACGTCGGCGTCGACGTTGCCGCCGGTCAGGATGACCGCGACCTTGCGCCCCCTCACGGCGTCTGGCTCGCTCAGCAGACCGGCGAGGGAGAGAGCACCGGCGGGCTCGGCAAGGTTGTGCGTCGTCGTGAAGAGCAGCCGCATCGCCTCAGCGACGGCATCCTCGCTGATCTCGAGGACCCGCGCCGCCCCGGCGTTGATCGCCTCGACGGCCGCAGCGATCGGCACCCGGGTGGCGACGCCGTCCACGAACGTGTCCGCCGTCTCGGTCGTGACGAGCCGGCCGGCGGCGAACGACCTCGCCGTGGCGGGTGCCCGCTCGGCGACCACACCGACGACCTCGGTCGACAGCCCGAGACCTCGGTCGGCAGCGAGCTCGTCCGCGTGCTCGCGGGCAGCCTGATAGTCGTGCCCGTGCTCCACGACCTCGGCGCCGAAGGCTCGCATCGCGGCGTTCTTGTCACGGCTGTTGCCATGCGGCACCACGATCGTGACGTCGAGCCCTGCCGAGGTGCCAGCGAGCGCAAGGCTCTGCCCGTGGTTGCCGCGAGTGGCGGAGACGATGCCCTTGACGCGCGGCCGCCGCGTGGCCAGCCGGTCGGCGTACACCAGGCCACCACGGACCTTGAACGCGCCAGTGGGGGTGTGGTTCTCGTGCTTCACCCAGACCCGGGTGCCGGTCGCTTCGCGGAGCAGCGGCCAGGCGTACTGCGGGGTGGGAGGCACGATCCGGCCCACCAGGTCGGATGCGTAGCTCAGATCGTCACGGGTGAAGGGCATCCGGTCATCCTGGCAGCCGTGCCAGACCTTCCCAACGGGATTTTGGCGGCTGCTGGTACGGCCCGGATGGGGCTGCTTGGGACGGCGCAAAGTGGATCAAGACGGGGCTGAGATCGCGTCGTGAGCCCCGGATCGTTCCACTTTGTCCTCGTGTCTGCCGGGCGGTGCTCGGTTCCCGTTAGAGTCAGCCGGATGCAGATCGGGGTCACGCTGCCAGCCTCCGAAGGCGCCCTTCGCGACGGCGCCACTCCGAGCTGGACGGAGATCCGGGACTTCGCCACGGCGGCCGAGAACCAGGGGTTGAACTCGGTCTGGATGTTCGACCACTTCTTCCACCAGACCCTCGACGGACATCGGGAGGGGATGCATGAGGCGTGGACGATCGTCAGTGCCGTGGCGGCCGTCACCACACGCGTGCAGATCGGCACGCTGGTGCTCTGCAGCCCCTTCCGAAACCCCGGGCTGGTGGCCAAGATGGCGGCGACCGCCGATGAGGTCAGCGGGGGGCGGCTCTGGCTCGGGATGGGGACCGGGTGGCACGACCCCGAGCTCACCGCATTCGGCTATCCGGTCGACCACCGGGTGGGGCGTTTCGCCGAGGCGCTGCCCGTGGTGGTCTCGCTGCTGCGTGGCGAGACGGTGAGCCTCGACGGCAGCTACCAATCGTTCGACGGAGCCGCCCTGGTGCCGGGCCCCACCCGCCCGGTCCCGGTTCTCGTCGCAGCCGAAGGGCCGCGCATGCTCCGTCTCACGGCTCGGCACGCCGGGGGCTGGGTGACCGCCTGGTACGCCGGACCCGACGACAGGCTGCGCTCCACGTTTACGACGATGCGCGGCATCCTCGCCGAGGAGGGCCGCGACCCGGCGTCCCTGACCCGGATGGTCGCGATGATGGTGCACGACCCCGACAGCGACACCCCGCTCGATCCCGACGACCCGGCCGTGTCGGGGTCGGCCGACCAGCTGGTCGAGACTCTGGACGCCTATCGGGCGCTGGGGGTGGACCATCTCATCGTGCAGCTCCTCCCGCATAACCACCGGTCTCTCGCCCGGCTCGCCGCCGCCGTCGTACGTCACCGGGGCGGGACCGAGGCGAAGCCGACCGCCTGACCGGCCGAGCGCTCGTCAAAACGTGCCGTCAGACGTCGCGGTCGTAGCGGCGCTCCTCGATGTGGGTGGTGCGGCTGCGCTGGAAGTTCATCACGATCGACAGGCCGACCGCCAGGATCCCGACGATGAAGAGGATCAGGCCGAGGGTGTACTCGTCGACGTAGGCGATGTTGACGGTGAGCGCCCACATCAGGACGGCGCCGGTGACGATCATCAACAGGCCAAGCACTCCGACGGCCATCTCGGGCTCCCTTCGCGTGTGTGCGCTTGCGAGCACCCTACCCGCGCGAGGATGGCGAAGCGGGCAAGCTGTGCGGAAGGATGGGCGCCGAACGTCCTCGGACCCGACGACCCTGGAGGGCCAGCCGTGACGACCGATCGGGTGCAGATCTACGACGTCCTCGACGACCGGTTCCGACGGTGCGCCGTCGGTGACCAGCAGCTCGAGGTCCTCTATGACCGGTGTCGCTGGGCCGAGGGGCCGCTCTATGTGCCGGCGCATCGCTATCTCGTGTGGAGCGACATCCCCAACGACCGGCTGCTCCGCTGGGACGAGACCTCGGGTGCGGTGTCGGTCTTCCGCTCGCCGGCGGGCCATCCAAACGGCAACACCCACGACCGCGACGGCCGCCTGGTGACCTGCGAGCAGGGCAACCGCCGGGTGACCCGGACGGAGCACGACGGCTCGATCTCGGTGCTCGCGGAACGCTACGGCGGCAAGCGCCTCAACAGCCCGAACGACGCGACCGTCGCCTCCGACGGGACGATCTACTTCTCCGACCCCGACTTCGGCATCGGCAGCGACTACGAGGGTTATCGTGCCGAGAGCGAGATCGGTGCGTGCAACGTCTACCGGATCGACCCCCGCTCGGGGGAGGTGACGCTGGCGGCCGGAGGCTTCTCGGGTCCGAACGGACTTGTGCTCTCCGTCGACGAGCGACGCCTCTACGTCGCGGACAGCAGGGTCAACCAGATCCGGATGTTCGCCGTAGACGGCAGCGGAGCGCTCTCCGACGGTGGGATCTTCGCCACCATGAGAGAGGGCAGCCTCGACAACATCCGGCTGGACCGGGACGGACGACTCTGGGCGGCCGCGGGTGAGGACGGCGTGCACTGCTACGACGAGGACGGCGTCCTCGTCGGCCGGATCCGGGTGCCGGAGATGGTCGCCAACATCAGGTTCGGCGGCCCCAAGGGCAACCGAATGTTCATCGCCGCCAACACCACGCTCTACTCCTTGGTGATGTCAGTGACCGGAGCGCCCCCGACGCAGCGGCTTTGACGTCGAGCGGTTCTGGGCACCGGATGGGCTCATTGCCATACCAACGCAGTGCGTGCATTGCTGTGGTCTCCCAGGCGTTCTCAGGGTGGAGCGAGCAACTCAAGACGAGGGAAGTAGGTCCGATACCGGCGGTCGTCCCGAGTCAGCAGCCGGTAGTCGGCAACCGCCGCATGCGCCCCGATATAGAAGTCGGGCATCGGCGCGGTCTTCGGCCCGCCCCTCCTGCGATACGCCAGGAAAGCCTTGCCTGCCACGAACCCCGCTGGATAGGGCAATGCTTCACGGACGAACACGGCCTCGGACAGCGCGGCGTCGAGATCCTCGATCCGGTCAAAGCCGACGGAGACCTCGGCGTACACCACGGGATTGATCACGACCGGGCCTTCATCGAAGGCGCGTATGAGGGCCCCGCTTGACCATGCTGCCCAGTCGGGATCATCGGTGAAGACGTCGAGGAGCACGTTGGAGTCGACCAAGGTCGCGGCGGTCCGCGGGTCACTCACCACGAAGCAGCGCCATCAGATCATCGGTCGTCAACGTGGTGGTGGCGCGACCCCGCAACGGCGCGACAATCCGCGCGCCGCGGGTCTTCCCGGTGGCTCGGTGGACGATGCGCAGCGTCTTCCCGTCCTCGACAACGTCGACCTCATCCCCCTCGAAGAACCCGTGGCGATGCCGCAGCTCCGCGGGGATGGTCACCTGCCCCTTGCTGTTCAGCTTCACCGGTGCTCCTGACACGTATCGGATGTATTACATGATACGCATCCCCGGGGCAACGTCACCACTGATCGCCGTGCTTGGCCGAGCGATCCACACGTTGGCTGCGGCTCACCGCTGAACGGCGAGCCGGCCTCCGACCGTTACGGACCGCAACCGTTCGCCACGCCGTTGCACAGAAGGGATCGCTCGGGGACCCAACCCTCGTTGCCCGTTCCCCCGTAGTCATGCACGTGGAGCCATGAGACGCCAGCGGGATTGACTGTCACGCAGTCGATCTTCAGATGCGTAGGGATGGTGACATAGGAATCGATGCCGCAGCTCGACTCCGGCCCCGACCGGACCGCAGGTGTCTTATTCGGATGCCCCTCGGCGTTGGGAGAGTTCTCCCTCCAGCCGTGTTCGGGGTGGGGACCACGGATCTGGAAGCCCAACGAGTATGGATTTGGTGGAGGAGTGAAACCCGGCGCTGACCTGCGGTTTCTGTCGGCGCCCCCGGCAGGATTCGAACCTGCGCTCCCGCCTCCGGAGGGCGGTGCTCTATCCCCTGAGCTACGGGGGCTCGCGGCGCACACAGGCTAGCAGTCGGGCGGTGGGCGACCGCAACTGACGGGAGGCTCGCGGAGGCTTTCATGGTGGGAAGCCGCTTACAAGCCGGTTTTCTCAAGGTTTGCACGGCTTTCGGCCATGAACGCAGCCACCGCAGGCTTCCGGGTGTACGCCGAAGCCGTCCGGCAGCCGACTACCGGCTGGTAGCGTCGCGGGGTGGTCCATGATCCTCCGCGGGTGCTCGTCGTCGACGACCTGGCGGACATCAGGGCACTGATCACGATCAACCTGGAGCTCGAGGGATTCGAGGTCGTCACAGCCTCCGACGGCAAGGAATGTCTGGCGATGGTCGACGCCGTCGACCCCGACGTGATCACCCTCGACGTGGCGATGCCCCATCTCGACGGCTTCAGTACGGCGGCCCGGCTGCGGGCCAGAGAGTCGACGGCCGCCATTCCGCTCGTCGTGGTCACCGCCCGCGCTCAGGGGTTCGACCTCGCTCGGGGCGAGGAGCTCGGCGTGAACGCCTATCTGACCAAGCCCTTCGAGCCCACCGACTTGGTGCGCACGGTTCGGAGCCTGGTCACGGCAAGGGACGAGGACGCCCGTCGATAGGATGGGGCGGTGACCCCCGAAGAGCTCTCCGTGACGATCGCCGCCGCCCTGGCCGCGCTCGTGCAGCGTGGATCCGTCACCCTGGACACCGACCTGCCCGAGCGGGTCACGGTGGAGCGACCGAAGAACAAGGAGCACGGCGACTACGCGACCAACGTCGCCCTCCGTCTCGGCAAGCGCTCCGACCTGGCTCCCCGTGAGCTCGCCGACCTGCTGACGACCGAGCTCAAGGGCTACGACGGCATCGCCTCGGCCGATGTCGCCGGACCCGGTTTCATCAACATCCGGGTCGCCGACGCTGCGCAGGGAGAGGTGGCCCGTGCCGTGGCGGTCGCCGGGCCGTCATACGGCAATGGCAACGGGCTCGCGGGCCAGCGGGTCAACCTGGAGTTCGTCTCGTCCAACCCCACGGGCCCGGTCACGCTGGCCTCGGCGCGATGGGCGGCCATGGGTGACTCGCTCGCGCGCATCCTGGAGGCAGACGGGGCGAGCGTGACGCGGGAGTACTACTTCAACGACGCCGGCGCCCAGATCGACAAGTTCAGCAGCTCCCTGATGGCGGCGGCTAGAGGTGAGCCGACCCCAGAGGACGGTTACGTCGGGGGCTACGTCGCTGACGTCGCGGCCGAGGTCGTGGCAGCTCACCCCGATGTGCTGTCTCTTCCCGTGGCCGAAGCGCAGGAGGTGTTCCGGGTCTCCGGCGTCGAGATGATGTTCGACGAGGTGAAGCGGAGGCTGCACGACTTCGGCGTCGACTTCGATGTCTTCTTCAGCGAGCGGAGTCTCCACGAGAGCGGTGCCGTCGACGCCGCGATCGAGCGGCTCCGCGAGGGCGGCCACACCTACGAGGCCGACGGCGCGGTCTGGCTGCGGTCGACGGACTGGGGCGACGACAAGGACCGGGTCATCATCAGGTCCAACGGGAAGCCGACCTATCTCTGCTCCGACGCGGCCTACTACCTCGACAAGCGCGGCCGCGGCTTCGACAAGGTGATGATCGTGCTCGGAGCCGACCACCACGGCTACGTCGGCCGCTACCGCGCGCTCGCCGGGGCTTTCGGCGAGGACCCGGATGAGACCCTCGACATCGTGATCGGGCAGATGGTCAACCTGCTGCGTGACGGCGAGCCGCTGCGGATGAGCAAGCGGGCCGGCACCGTGCTCACGATCGAGGACCTCGTCGACACCGTCGGTGTCGATGCCGGACGCTATGCGCTCGTGCGCTACTCCAACGACTCCACGATCGACATCGACCTCGACCTGTGGGCACGCCAGAGCAGCGACAACCCGGTCTACTACGTGCAGTACGCCCACGCGCGGCTGGCGTCGATCGAGCGCAACGCGGACCAGCTCGGCTTCCAACCCGACGTAGCCGGCTTCGACCCGGCCCTGCTCGCCCACGAGCGTGAGCGTGACCTGCTGCGCGCCCTCGCCGACTTCCCGTCCGTCGTGTCGACCGCGGCTGAGCTGCGGGAGCCGCACCGGGTCGCCCGCTACCTCGAGGCGACGGCGTCGACGTTCCACAAGTTCTACGACGAGTGCCGGGTGCTGCCGATGGGTGACGAGGACGTCAGCGAGCTGCACCGGGCCAGGCTGCTGCTGGTCAGTGCCACCCGGGTCGTCATCGCGCGCGGACTCGGCCTGCTGGGCGTGTCCGCCCCCGAGCGGATGTAGTGCGCACCCGGCAGTCTGACCTCACGCCGGGTCTCGGCAGGGCCGACCTGCTGCGCCGGGTGGGCTCATGACCACGTCGGTGCGTGTCGCGCTGCTGGGGTGTGGCGTGGTCGGCAGCGAGGTGGCCCGGTTGTTGCTGAGCCAGTCGTCCGACCTCGCCGAGCGGGTCGGTGCCCCGGTCGAGCTGGCGGGGGTGGCGGTTCGCCGGATCGACAAGCACCGGACGGTCGACGTCCCTCACGAGCTGTTCACGACCGATGCGGAAGAGCTGGCCGGTCGCGACGACGTCGACGTCGTCGTCGAGGTCATCGGGGGCGTCGAGCCCGCCCGCTCGCTGATCCTGACGGCGCTGGAGTCCGGCGCATCCGTCGTGACCGCCAACAAGGCGCTGCTGGCCGAGGACGGCGGCACCCTTTTCGCCGCCGCCGAGAAGGCGCAGCGCGACCTCTACTTCGAGGCAGCGGTGGCGGGCGCGATCCCGATCATCAGGCCGCTGCGCGAGTCGCTCGCCGGCGACTCGGTCGAGCGGGTGCTCGGCATCGTCAACGGCACGACCAACTTCATCCTCGACATGATGGAGACCTCAGGTGTCAGCTTCGACGCCGCCCTCGAGAAGGCGCAGGCCCTCGGCTTCGCCGAGGCCGACCCGACCGCCGACGTGGAGGGGTTCGACGCGGCAGCGAAGGCCGCCATCCTGGCGAGTCTGGCCTTCCACACCAGGGTCTCCTCGGCGGATGTCTACCGCGAGGGCATCAGCGATGTCACACCTCGGGACCTCGAGTCGGCACGCCACCTCCACTCGGTCGTGAAGCTGCTCGCGATCTGCGAGCGGAGCCGGCAGCCGGACGGCCAGGCGAGCGTGTCGGTCCGGGTCCATCCGGCGATGATCCCGGCCGGGCACCCGCTCGCCGGCGTCCGAGGCGCGTTCAACGCCGTCTTCGTGGAGTGCGCCGCCGCCGGCCAGCTGATGTTCTACGGACCCGGTGCGGGCGGGGCGCCGACGGCGAGCGCCGTCCTCGGTGACGTCGTCACGGTCGCACGGCACCGGCTGGCGGGGATGACGGGTGCCGGCGAGTCGACGTACGCCGACAGCCAGGTCGTTCCGATGGGGGAGACGCCGACGCGCTACCACGTGGTCCTCGACGTCGAGGACAAGCCGGGCGTGCTCGCGAACGTGGCCCAGCTCTTCGCGGCCGAAGGGGTATCGATCGAGACGCTGCAGCAGGACGGTCGCGGAGCCGAGGCACGGCTCGTCGTCGTGACCCACACCGCCACCGACCACGTGCTGAGCCACACCGTGCGCTCACTCGAGGCGCTCGACTCCGTCCACGCCGTCACGTCCGTCATGCGAGTCGAGGGACTCGCATGAGCGGGTCGCCGGCGAGGCCGTGGCGCGGCGTCCTCACCGAGTACGCCGACCGGCTGCCCACCACGGACCCTTCCTGCCTGGTGTCCCTGGGCGAGGGCGGCACCCCGCTCATCCTTTCGGGCTGGCTGTCCGAGGCGACAGGTTGTCAGGTCTGGCTCAAGGTGGAGGCGGGCAACCCGACCGGGTCGTTCAAAGACCGCGGCATGACAGTGGCCGTCTCCCACGCCGTCGAGCAGGGCGCTACGGCCGTCGTCTGCGCGTCAACGGGTAACACCTCCGCCTCGATGGCCGCCTACGCCGCGCGAGGGGGGCTCACCCCGCTGGTCCTCGTCCCGCACGGCCGGATCGCTCGCGGGAAGATCGCGCAGGCCGTGATGCACGGGGCGCGCATCATCAGCGTCCGGACCGGGTTCGACGGATGCCTCGAGCTGGCCCGCGAGCTCGCGAAGGACTACCCGGTGTCGCTCGTCAACTCGGTGAACCCGCTCCGCCTCGAGGGTCAGAAGACCGCCGCCTTCGAGATCGTCGACCAGCTGGGCGCGGCACCCGACGTGCATGTGCTCCCGGTCGGCAACGCCGGCAACATCTCGGCGTACTGGAAAGGGTTCTGCGAGTACGCCGGCTCGGGCCGCGCGCACTCCAGGCCGGCGATGTGGGGCTTCCAGGCGGATGGCGCTGCGCCACTGGTGACGGGCCACGCGGTCGAGTTCCCCGAGACCGTCGCGTCGGCGATCCGGATCGGCAACCCCGCGTCCTGGCTGCTCGCCGAAGCCGCCCGAGACGAGTCCGGCGGTCTCATCGACGCGGTGAGCGACGCCGAGATCATGGCGGCTCAGCGCCAGCTCGCCTGTGTCGACGGGGTGTTCGTCGAGCCGGCGTCCGCAGCGGGTGCGGCCGGGCTGATCGCCCGGCGCACGAAGGGTGGCCTCGACCAGGGTCTGACCATCACGGTCACCTTGACCGGCCACGGTCTCAAAGACGTCGAGACCGCGCTCGACCACCGCAGCGCCAGCACCGACGTCGTCGTCGATGCGGACGTGACGGAGGTCGCCGAGGCGGCTGGTCTCGACCGTGGGTGAGCTGGCCACCAACCCGGTGACCGTCCGGTCGCCGGCGACGAGCGCCAACCTCGGCCCCGGCTTCGACAGCCTCGGACTCTGCCTCGACCTCGCCGACGTCGTCTCGGCAAAGGTGACTCGTGGCGGGACGGAGGTCGTCGTGATGGGGGAAGGGATGGGTGAGCTTCCCGCGGACGACAGCCACCTCGTCGTGGCGTCGATGCGTCGGGCGTTCGACGCGTGGCAGGTTCCGCAGCCCGGCCTGCGGCTGGAGTGCCGCAACGCCATCCCGCAAGGGCGGGGGCTCGGGTCGTCCGCAGCTGCGATCGTGGCGGGGCTCCGGTTGGCCGAGGCGCTGGTGCCGGGCCAGCTCGTCAACGATGCCGACGCGCTGGCGTTCGCGGCCGGGCTCGACGGACATGCCGACAACGTGGCGGCCTGCCTCTTCGGCGGCCTCACCATCGCCTGGTCCGACGACTCAGGCCCGCACGCCGTCGACCTCGACGTCGACGAGGCAGTCGTCCCAGTCGTGCTCTGCTCCGCCCACCCGCTCGCGACGACGGTGGCACGTGCGCTGCTTCCCGAGCTGGTCACCCACGACGAGGCGAGTGCCAACTCGGCGCGCACCGCCTTGTTGGTAGCGGCTCTGACGAGTCGACCGGACCTGCTGCTCCCGGCCACCTACGACCATCTGCACCAAGAGACCCGACGCCCGGCCATGCCCGAGTCGATGCACCTGGTCGACACACTGCGCGCCGCCGGAGTCGCCTCCACTATCTCGGGGGCCGGTCCCTCCGTTCTCGTGCTCTGTAGCGAGGACCGGGTGGGCCTGGCGCAACGGGAGGTGCCGCCGGGCTGGCGCTTGTTGCGGCTCAGCGTTGACGCCGTGGGGGCTCGTCGCGTCCGTGACACCTCGCTCGGATGAACGGCTCGGAATACACGTGGCTGCCCATTCGTTGTGTGCATCACACCGGTGGGTCCCGTTAGTCAGGGCGACATCCGGTCGGAGCAGGTGCTAAAGTCGGCGACGTCGGCCAGATTCATCAGCCGGAACTCCTTGCGGATCGTAGAGATCGCTCAGCACGTCGTCCCTAGGACCCCCCAACGTACTCCCGACGCGGGAAAAGACTGTTGGCGCATCGTGACCGCACCGCACGCATTGTCATCTCTATCAATGGGCGCAATCTGACTGCGCACAGACGTGGGAAGGACCTCACGTGACCCAAACCACCGACACCGCCGCTTCCGAGACGCCGGCCGGCACCTCGACGCGCGGAAAGCCGGACGGCCTCAACAAGATGTTGATGTCGGATCTGAAGAACCTCGCCGGCACGCTCGGCATCAAGGGCACCGGCAGCATGCGCAAGAGCGCTCTCGTCGAGGCGATCACGGCGGCGCAGGCCAGTGGATCGCGGCCGCAGCAGAGCTCGCACCCCAAGTCCCAGCGAAGCGAGCCGGCCGCCACCACCAGTCGGCGTAGCGCCCCCGTCGCTGACGCGACGACCGACACCCAGCGTGACAGCGAGTCGCGCCACGACAAGAACAAGCCCTTCACGAGCCGAGGCGGCGGCGACGAGCAGCGCGCTCCCCAGACCGCCTCCCACGAGTCCGACCCGGAGCGCAACGGCCAGCGTCAGCCGAGCCAGCGCGACCAGCACCAGGGCGACCGAAGCGACCAGGGTGACCAGCAGAACGGCGACCGGAGTGCCGCCAGCAGCGCGCCACGGAGCCACGACGACAGCCAGGACAGCACGACGTCGAGTCGGCAGTCGGGGCGAAGCGGTGACCAGCGCAGCGGCGACCAGCGCAGCGGCGACCAGCAGAAGAAGGACCAACGTTCGTCGGAGCAGAGCGGCCAGTCTCAGCAGAGCCCGTCGCAGCAGAGCGGTGGTCAGGACCGGGACACGCAGACGAGCTCCGGCCGCAACAGCCGTCGCCGCAGCCGCAGCCGCGACCGCTACCGCGACAAGCGCCCGACGAGCGGTGGCGACGGTGAGCCGCAGGTCACCGACGACGATGTGCTGATCCCGGCCGCCGGCATCTTGGACCTCCTCGACAACTACGCCTTCGTCCGTACGACGGGCTACCTTCCCGGACCGACCGACGTCTACGTGTCGCTCTCGATGGTGCGCAAGTTCGGGCTCCGCAAGGGTGACGCCATCACCGGGATGGTCCGGCAGAGCCGCGACGGCGAGCGCCGGGAGAAGTTCAACCCGATGGTGCGCATCGACAGCGTCAACGGCGGGGAGCCCGAGGCGGCCAAGAACCGCGTCGAGTTCTCCAAGCTCACACCGCTCTACGCCGCGGAGCGGCTCCGGCTGGAGACCGAGCCCACCCAGCTCATCGGGCGCCTCATCGACATCGTCGCACCGGTCGGCAAGGGACAGCGCGGGCTCATCGTCAGCCCCTCGAAGGCCGGCAAGACCATCGTGCTGCAGTCCATCGCCAACGCGATCACCACCAACAACCCCGAGTGTCACCTCATGGTGGTGCTGGTCGATGAACGTCCCGAAGAGGTCACCGACATGCAGCGGGCGGTCAAGGGCGAGGTCATTGCGTCGACGTTCGACCGTCCCGCCGACGACCACACCACGGTCGCGGAGCTGGCGATCGAGCGCGCCAAGCGACTCGTGGAGCTCGGCCATGACGTTGTCGTCCTGCTCGACTCCATCACCCGCCTCGGCCGCGCCTACAACCTTGCCGCGCCCGCCAGCGGTCGCATCCTGTCCGGTGGCGTCGACTCCTCGGCGCTCTATCCGCCGAAGCGCTTCTTCGGTGCCGCGCGCAACATCGAGGACGGTGGCTCCCTGACCATCCTCGCGACCGCGTTGATCGAGACCGGCTCGAAGATGGACGAGGTGATCTTCGAGGAGTTCAAGGGCACCGGCAACATGGAGCTCCGGCTGCGCCGAGAGTTCGCGGACAAGCGGATCTTCCCGGCGATCGACGTCGACGCCTCCGGCACCCGCCGTGAGGAGCTGTTGATGGCCAAGGACGAGCTCGCCATCGTCTGGAAGCTGCGCCGGGTGCTCTCCGGGCTCGACGGTCAGCAGGCCCTCGAGCTGCTCCTCCAGAAGCTGCGGCAGACCCGGAGCAACGTCGAGTTCCTGATGGAGGTCAACCGGACCACGCCGACGGCGTCCGGCCTGCGCGGCTCCTCCTCCGATGACGACTGACGGGTGGCGACGTCCATGACAACCGTTTACGACTTCAGCGCGACCACGATCGACGGAGTGGAGCAGCAGCTCGCCGACTACAAGGGAAACGCGCTGCTCATCGTCAACACCGCATCGAAGTGCGGGTTCACCCCGCAGTACGACGGGCTCGAGAAGCTCAGTCGGACCTATGCCGACCGCGGCTTTGTGGTGCTCGGGTTCCCGTGTGACCAGTTCGGCCACCAGGAGCCCGGCAACGAGGCGGAGATCAAGTCGTTCTGCTCGACCTCCTATGACGTGACTTTCCCGATGTTCGCGAAGGTCGACGTCAACGGGGACGACGCGCACCCGCTGTTCGGCTGGCTCAAGGACGAGAAGTCCGGCCTGCTCGGCGGCGCGATCACGTGGAACTTCACGAAGTTCCTCGTGGACGCGCAGGGCGACGTCGTCAAGCGCTACGCTCCCAAGACCGAGCCGGCCAAGCTCACCGACGACATCGAGAAGCTGCTTCCTCGCTGACCCGCGGAAGCCACCCTGCACGGCACGTCTGGGGATCGCGATGCCGGAATATCCCGGCCCGAGTTCGCCTTCTAGGGACCAGGAGTGGCACAATCTCCGATGGCTCTGGTTCACGTCCCCGAACGGGCGACCCAGCGGCCGAGACCCGAGAGGAACACCATGAAGAAGGACATTCACCCCGCCTACGTGGAGACCCAGGTGACCTGCACCTGCGGAAACACGTTCACCACCCGCAGTACGGCGACGAGCGGCTCGATGCACGCAGACGTCTGCTCGAACTGCCACCCGTTCTATACCGGCAAACAGAAGATTCTCGACACCGGTGGGCGCGTGGCCCGCTTCCAGGCGCGTTACGCCAAGAAGGCAGCCAACTAGCGACCCTACGGCGCCGACCCTCCGCCAGCAGGCGGGCGGGTCGGCGTCGTTTTTCGGCTCTGCACACCTGCCGAGCCCGCATCCGAGGTCTGGAGGTGACCGTCATGTTCGAGGGTGTCCAGTCGCTCGTCGACGAGCATGCGGCTCTCGAGCGGCAGCTCGCCGACCCCGAGGTGTTCTCCGACCACGTCAGGTCCCGTCCGCTCAACCAGCGTTACGCCGCCCTCACCGCGGTCGTGCGCGCCTACCACGACTGGCAGACGACCCTCGAGGACCTGGCCGTCGCCCATGAGCTGTCGGTCGAGGACGCGTCGTTCGGCGAGGAGGCCGAACGGCTCGACGCCCACCGCCAGGAGCTCGAGGAGCGGTTGCGTCGGCTCCTCGTGCCACGGGACCCGATCGACGACAAGGACGCCATCGTGGAGATCAAGGCCGGCGAGGGTGGCGAGGAGTCGGCGCTGTTCGCCGGAGACCTGCTCCGGATGTACTCCCGGTTCGCCGAGACCAAGGGCTGGCGGCTGGAGGTCCTCGACGAGGCGCCGAGCGACCTGGGGGGCGTCAAGAGCGCTACCGTCGCGGTCAAGGCCAAGGGGACTCCGGAGCCGGGCGAGGCGCCGTTCGCGCAGCTCCGGTTCGAAGGGGGAGTACACCGCGTGCAGCGGGTGCCGGTCACCGAGTCGCAGGGCCGGATCCACACCTCGGCCGCCGGCGTCCTGGTGATGCCAGAGGCGGAGCCGATCGACGTCACCATCGACGAGAATGACCTGAGGATCGACGTGTTCCGGTCGTCCGGGCCGGGCGGTCAGAGCGTGAACACGACGGACTCCGCGGTCCGGATCACCCACCTCCCCACCGGCACCGTCGTCTCCTGCCAGAACGAGAAGAGCCAGCTGCAGAACCGTGAGCAGGCGATGCGGGTGCTGCGTTCGCGGCTGCTCCAGATCGCCCAGGAGCAGGCGGCGTCCGAGGCGTCGACCGCACGGCGGTCACAGATCCGGACCGTGGACCGGTCGGAGCGGATCCGCACCTACAACTTCCCGGAGAACCGCATCACGGACCACCGGGTGGGCTACAAGGCCCACAACCTCGACCAGGTCCTCGGCGGCGACCTGCAGGCCGTCATCGACGCCTGCCTGGAGGCGGACCTCGCAGACCGGCTCGCGGCGGCCGAGTCGTCAACGTCGTGAGCGACGAGACCCGGCTCTTCGTCGACGAGGCGACCCGGCAGCTCGCCGACGCGGGGGTCGAGTCCCCGCGGCACGACGCCGAGGCGCTGCTCGCCTCCGTCCTGGGTACGACGCGCCGCGACCTGCACCGCTGCACGACCTCGCTCGACGGCGCCAGGTTGGATCGGGCCCATGCCCTCGTCGACCGCAGAGCCCGCCGCGAGCCGTTGCAGCACCTGACCCGGACCACCGGCTTCCGCTACCTCGAGCTGGAGGTCGGTCCGGGCGTGTTCGTGCCGCGGCCCGAGACCGAGCTGCTTGCCGGGGCGGCCATCGACGAGCTGTCCCGCCTGGCGGCCGCGGGGTTCGACGAGCCCGTGGCCATTGACCTCTGCACCGGATCGGGCGCGGTCGCCGCCGCGATCGCGACGGAGGTGCCGCACAGCCGGGTGACCGCGGTCGAGGTGTCACCGCAGGCGCATGCCTACGCCGTGCGCAACGCTTCCTCGCGCGGAGTCGACGTCAGGCTGGGTGACATGGCGCTGGCGGCCGACGACCTGGCTGGTCTCGTCCACGTCGTGACCGCCAACCCGCCGTACATCCCGCTGGAGGCGTTCGAGAGCGTCGCGGCCGAGGCCCGTGACTTCGACCCGCCTGAAGCGCTGTGGTCGGGCGCCGACGGACTGGACGCCATCCGGGTCGTGGAGCAGGTCGCGTGCCGACTGCTGACGGACGGCGGGCTGGTGCTGTGTGAGCACGCCGACGTCCAGCACGAGTCGGCCCCGGCCGTCTTCGCCGCATCGCCCTGCTGGTCCGCCGTGCGTGACCATGAGGACCTGGCTGGCCGCCCTCGGTTCGTCACCGCGCGCCGGGTGTCCCGCCGGGTGCACGAGGCTGGCACCATAGGCGTGTGAGCGAAGTCTTCTCGTGCAGTGACCCTGACGAGCGCACGCTGGGCATGGCGCGCGCCAAGGAGTCCCTGGCTCGCAGCGGGCTTGTGGTGCTGCCGACCGACACCGTCTACGGACTGGCAGCCGACGCGTTCGACCCGACCGGCGTACGACGGCTGCTGCGCGCAAAAGGCAGAGGCCGCGACATGCCGACCCCCGTGCTGATCGCGAGTGTGGAGGTGCTGGCGGCCATCGGCACCGGAGTGACGAGTGAGGCGCGCGCCTTGGCCGAAGCCTTCTGGCCGGGTGGTCTCACCTTGATCTTCCGGCAGCAGCCGAGCCTGCGCTGGGACCTCGGCGACAGCCGGGGGACGGTGGCCGTCCGGGTGCCCGCGCAGGACGACACGCTCGCGCTGCTGGAGGACACCGGCCCGCTCGCCGTCAGTAGCGCCAACACCACGGGTCTCCCGGCCGCCACCACGATCGCGCAGGCGCAGGACATGCTGGACGACGCCGTCGACGTCTATCTCGATGCCGGTCCGACACCGGGCGGGACCCCCTCGACCATCGTCGACGCGACGACGGACGTCCTGTTGGTCCGGCGGCTCGGGGCTATCGGCGTCGACGCGCTCCGCGAGGTGGTGAGCGACGTCGACGTTGCCGCGCCCGGCTGATGCGCGAGTACCTGCTCGTCTTCATGACGGCGTTCGGTGTCACCTACCTGCTCGCGGTCGTCGCGCGGGAGCTCGCCATGCGGTTCGGCGCCTTCGCCCGGATCCGGGACCGCGACGTGCACGAGGTGCCGATCCCCTACTTCGGGGGAGTGGCGATGCTGGCGGGACTCGTGGCGGCGATCCTGGTGGCCTCCCGGCTGCCCTTCCTCGGGCACTCGCCGGACCGGTCGCACATCTTCCATGACGCCCGGGCCATCCTCATCGGCGGTGCCCTGATCTGCCTGGTCGGGGTCATCGACGACATGTATGAGCTGGACGCCATCACGAAGCTCGCGGGCCAGGTGCTGGCCGCGGGTGTTGTCGTCATCCAGGGTGTCCAGCTGCTCTGGCTGCCCCTGCCCGGCGGCGGGAGCGTCTCCATGTTCACGCTCGGCGGTTCGCAGGCCGCCCTGCTCACGGTCATCATCATCGTCGCCACGACGAACGCGGTGAACTTCGTCGACGGGCTCGACGGGCTCGCCGCTGGCGTCGTGGGCATCGGCGCAGTGGCGTTCTTCTCGTTCTCGGTGCTGCTCATCTTCGTCAACGGTCAGCAGATCTTCACGACGGCGGCGATGCTGACCGCGGCGCTCGCCGGGGTGTGTCTCGGGTTCCTGCCGCACAACTTCTGGCCGGCGCGGATGTTCATGGGCGACTCCGGGTCGATGCTGATCGGGCTGCTGCTGGCCTGCTCGGCGATCAGCCTCACCGGCCAGTTCTCGGCCAACAACATCAATGAGGGGATCGCGGGGGCGAAAGCCAGTCTGCTGCCTGAGATGCTCCCGCTGATCCTGCCCTTCGCGGTGTTGGTGGTGCCGTTCGTCGACCTGGTGCTCGCGGTCGTACGGCGTACGCGGGCCGGCCGGTCGCCGTTCGCCCCGGACAAGAAGCACCTCCACCACCGGCTGCTCGAGATCGGTCACTCGCAGCGTCGCGCGGTCCTGGTGATGTACCTCTGGGCGGGGTTGGTGGCCTTCGGCGTCGTCGTGGTGAGCCTGTTCTCGGGGTGGTGGTCGGCCATCGGGATCGCGCTGATGGCGGCCAGCGCGCTGCTCGTCACCTTCGGGCTGCCCGGGCACTCCGGCATCATCAAGACCGAGGGTGCCGCGGGCTACGACGGCCGCGGCGGAGGCGGTTCCTGACGACGCGGCCGGACGCCCTATGATTAGGCAACTCTCAGGAGATTGTGCTATCTTTCACAAGCAGTTCCTCCCTAGATTTTCCCCCGACCTATCGAGGATGGCCGCCATCATGACGACCAGAACTGTGGACCGGGTCCCGGCATCCACCAGGACCTCTCCCGGCCCGGACCAGGCTGCACACCGATCAGCGAACCGACGTCGGGCCCCGGTGGTCTGCGGAACTGACGGGAGCCTCGCAGGTGGTCCTCGATGACGACGACGAGCCCGAGATCAACGCGTGGACCCTGGTCGGTCTCGGCGGGTTCGTGGTCGGCTGCGTGGTCCTCGGCATGCTGGCCGGCTGGCTCGTCGACGACGTCGCCGGGAGCTCACCAATCGGCATCCTGGTCGGTCTCAGCATTGGCGTTGTCGTCGCCATCGTGGGATCGTGTCTGCGGATCGCAACCTACCTCCGCCGCTGACGTCTCGACGCGTCAGCCGGCTACTCATTCTCGGAAGGCAGACAGGTGACCCTCACGACCGTGCTCTCGCGCCAGCGCCGACCGCTCCTGGTCGCCGTCCTGCTGTCGGTGGCCGGGCTGTGGATCTCGATCCCGGCAGGCAAGGCCCAGGTCGGCGTCTTCTTCGCGGTCGGGATCTTCCTCAGCCTGCTCAATCACATCCTGACTGAGGTGGGGCTGGCGCGTTCCCTCGAGAACGAGGGCGAGATCAGCCGCAAGCAGTTCGCCGTCGGATCGCTCGGCCGGCTCGCGATCGTGACCCTGCTGGCCCTCGTGATCGTGCTGACCTTCTGGCCCTACGGCGCGGCCGTCTTCGTGGGACTGGCCCTGATGCATCTGGTGCTGCTCATCTTCACCGGCCTGCCCCTGCTCAACGAGATGCGTAAAGAAGCATGAGCTCCACGACCACGACCCCGCTGGCCGACACCAACATCGAGGTCGGCACGCACATCACCGGTCAGGTCTTCGGCCTGACGTTCAACGTCGACACGATCTACGCGACGGTCATCGCCGGCGCGATCGTGATCGGACTCGGGCTCTTCGTCGCGGTGAAATCCGACGCCAAGAACCCGAGCAAGGTGCAGCTCGCCTACGAGATGATCATCACCTACCTCACCAACGAGGTGCAGCAGTCGCTCGGCAGAGTGCAGCGGCACGTCGTCGAGCTGGCGTTCGCGCTGTTCACGTTCATCCTGGTGGCGAACTGGTTCGAGCTCATCCCGACCGGAGACAACCCGAAGTACCTGCCGGCGCCGACCGCTGACGTCAACCTGACCTACGCGCTCGCGCTCATCGTCATCATCGGGGTGCACCGCAACAGCGTCAAACGGCTTGGCACGCGTGGCTACTTCAAGCGCTACGCCCACGGTCCGAAGATCCTGATCCCACTCACCGTCATCGAGGAGATCGTCAAGCCGTTCACGCTCGCCCTCCGTCTCTTCGGCAACATCTTCGCGGGCGGGATCATGCTGGCGATCATCGGGCTGATCCCCCTGTGGGGCTCCTGGGCGCCGAGCCTCCTCTGGAAGCTCTTCGACATGTTCATCGGGCTCATCCAGGCCTTCATCTTCGCGCTCCTGACGATCATCTACTTCGGGATGGCCGCCGAGATCACGGAAGAGCACGCGGAAGCCCACGAAGAATCGGCCGAGACGGCCGCGAAGGACCACGATTCTGCCGACTCCTCGGAGCCGGAGACCGCCCAGCCCGAGCTGAGCGGAGCGTACTGAGCCGCCGCAGCGGCTGTTCACGAGCATGACGACTGGACCAGCGTCCCGGAGGCCCTCCGGCGACCATTTTTTGCAAGGATGACAAGGAGCCACAGACGTTATGGCAGATTCAGCAAACCTTGACTCGGCGATCAAGACCGCCGGTGCCCTGGTGGGTGGCGGTCTCGCCCTCGGCGGGGGCGCGGTCGGCGCGGCCATCGGTGACGGCCTCGCCGGTAGCTCGCTCATCCAGGGCGTCGCCCGGCAGCCGGAGGCGCAGGGGCGTCTTCAGACGCTCTTCTTCCTGACCGTCGGTCTGGTCGAGGCGGCCTACTTCATCAACCTCGCCTTCATGGCGTTGTTCGTCTTCGTCCTCGGCAAGTAGCCGAGCCGCACAGGACGGCCGAGTTCCGATGAAGAGAGGCAGATGGTGATGGCAAGGCCAGAAGCGACGTCAAACTTCCTGGTGCCCAATGCGACGTTCATCGTCGAAGTGGTCGCCTTCCTGGTGATCCTGTGGCTGCTCGGACGCTACGTCCTCCCGCCGATCAACAAGGCACTCACCGACCGTCAGGCGGCGATCAAGAAGGAGTTCGCCGAGGCGGAGGAGGCCAAGGCCAAGGCGGAGGCGGCAGAGCAGGAGTACCGGTCGCAGCTGGTGGAGGCCCGTCACGAGGCGGCCAGGATCCGTGAGGAGGCGCGTGAGGAAGGCGCGGCGATCATCGCCGAGATGCGCGAGCAGGCGCAGGCCGAGTCCGAACGGATCGTCAAGCACGCCCACCTGCAGATCGACGCCGAGCGCCAGCAGGTCGTCCAGCAGCTACGCCGCCAGGTCGGCACGATGGCCACCACGCTCGCCGGTCGGATCGTCGGTGAGTCCCTCGAAGACGACGAGCGGCGCAACCGCACGGTCGAGCGCTTCATCGCCACCCTCGAGAGCCAGGACCCGGCGACCAACCACGGGGCCAACTGATGCAGGGCGGGTCGGCGCGCTCCCAGGACGCTCTCCTCGACACGCTGCACGAGGTCATCGCGGGCGGCGCCGATGCAGCACGCGTGGGTGACGACCTGTTCGGGGTCGTCGGCGTTCTCGACAGCGAGCCAGGCCTGCGTCGGGTGCTGACCGAGCCCTCCGTCGCTCCTGAGGCTCGCGCCGGGATGGCTCACTCACTGCTGGTCGGCAAGGTCTCCGAGGCGGCGGTCCAGGTCGTCGAAGCCGCCGTCGTGGCGCGGTGGTCGCGGAGCCGCGACCTGGCCGACGCGCTCGAGCGGTGTGCGGTGACGGCCCTCGCGACCAAGGCCGACCAGGACGGAAGTCTCGACGGGCTCGAGGACGACCTGTTCCGGTTCGGCCGCATCCTGGAGGCCAACCCCGACCTGCGCGACGCGCTCTCCGACCGGGCCGCCCCGCTCGACGTCAAGCGGGACCTCCTGGCGGGGCTGCTCGAGGGCAAGGTCGCTCCGGTCACCCTTGACCTGATCGGCCGGCTGCTCATCGGCCGCCAACCGTCGCTTGCGTCGGGACTGGTGCACTACCAGGAGGTCACGGCGGCCCTGCGCCAGCGGTACGTCGCGACGGTCTGGGTCGCGGCTCCGCTGAGCGACGACCAGCGGCGGCGGCTCGGGGAGTCGCTCGCCTCGCAGTACGGCCATGAGGTGCACCTCAACGTCGTCGTCGACCCGTCGATCCTCGGCGGCGTCCGGGTGACCATCGGGGACGACGTCATCGACTCGACGATCGAGACCCGGGTGGCCCAGGCGCAACGGCTCATCGCCCGATGACCGGCGCCGCCGAGAAGCACCACGATCCACAGCTGACCACCGTCGCAGAGAAGAGGCAATACACATGACCGAGCTGACCATCCGGCCGGAGGAGATCCAGGAGGCGCTCCAGCGCTTCGTGAACGACTACAAGCCGGAAGAGGCCTCACGCGAGGAGGTCGGCACCGTTGCCGAGGCAATGGACGGCATCGCCCGTGTCGAGGGTCTCCCGTCGGTGATGGCCAACGAGCTGCTCGAGTTCGAGGACGGCACCCTCGGGATCGCCCTCAACCTCGACATCCGTGAGATCGGGGTCGTCGTGCTGGGCGACTTCTCCAACATCGAGGAGGGGCAGCCGGTCCGCCGTACGGGAGAGGTTCTCTCGGTGCCGGTCGGTGACGCCTACCTCGGCCGGGTCGTCAACCCGCTCGGGCAGCCGCTCGACGGGCTGGGCGACATCGAGACCGACGAGCGACGGCCCCTCGAGGTGCAGGCGCCGTCCGTGGTCCAGCGGCAGGAAGTCTCCGAGCCGATGCAGACCGGGCTCAAGGCCATCGACTCGCTGACCCCGATCGGCCGCGGCCAGCGCCAGCTGATCATCGGCGACCGGCAGACCGGCAAGACCACCATCGCGACCGACACCATCATCAACCAGAAGCAGGCATGGGAGTCCGGCGACGAGGACCAGCAGGTGCGCTGCATCTACGTCGCGATCGGGCAGAAGGGCTCCACGATCGCCGCCGTCCGAGGCGCGCTCGAAGAGGCCGGCGCTCTCGAATACACGACGATCGTCGCCGCGCCCGCCTCCGATGCCGCCGGGTTCAAGTACCTCGCCCCCTACACGGGCTCCGCGATCGGCCAGCACTGGATGTATGCCGGCAAGCACGTGCTGATCATCTTCGACGACCTCACGAAGCAGGCCGAGGCCTACCGCGCGGTCTCGCTTCTCCTGCGCCGTCCGCCAGGGCGCGAGGCCTACCCAGGCGACGTCTTCTACCTGCACAGCCGGCTGCTCGAGCGCTGCGCAAAGCTCTCCGACGACATGGGGGCCGGCTCGATGACGGGGCTGCCGATCATCGAGACGAAGGCCAACGACATCTCGGCGTTCATCCCGACCAACGTCATCTCGATCACCGACGGCCAGATCTTCCTGCAGTCGGACCTGTTCAACGCCAACCAACGCCCGGCGATCGACGTCGGCCAGTCGGTCTCCCGGGTCGGCGGCAAGGCCATGATCAAGGCGATGCGCAAGGTCACCGGCTCGCTCAAGGTCGACCTGGCGCAGTTCCGCGCGATGGAGGCGTTCGCGATGTTCGCCTCCGACCTCGACGCGGCGTCGCGCCGCCAGCTCGACCGTGGTGGCCGGCTGATGGAGCTGCTGAGACAGCCGCAGGGGTCGCCGTACCCCGTGGAGGAGCAGACCGTGTCGATCTGGGCCGGTACGTCGGGCCTGCTCGACATCGTGCCGGTGGAGGATGTGCTCCGGTTCGAGCATGAGTTCCTCGACCACCTCAGGCGCGACAACGGGGGCATCCTGGACACCATTCGTGAGTCCAAGGACTTCTCCGATGAGACCGAGACGGCGCTCAAGGAGGCCTACGAGTCCTTCCTCGACCAGTTCGAGACCAGCGAGGGCGGCTCGCTCAAGCCCGGTCGCGAGGAGTTCGAGGCACTGCCCGACGAGGACGTCGAGCAGGAGAAGATCGTCAAGCAGAAGAGGGGCTGAGGTGGCCATATCCCTGCGTGAGCTGCGCGCGCGGATCAGGTCCGTCGAGGCGACGAAGAAGATCACCCGCGCGATGGAGCTCATCGCCGCGTCGCGCATCGTCAAGGCGCAGCAACGGGCCCAGGCGGCGACGCCCTATGCTCGCGAGCTGACCCGAGCGGTGTCGGCCGTCGCGACCTACTCCAATGTCGAGCACGCCTTGACGTCCGAGCCGGAGGACCCCACCCGGGCCGCCGTGCTGGTCGTGACCAGCGACCGCGGCCTCGCGGGCGCCTACTCGTCCAGCGTGCTGAAGGAGGCCGAGCGGCTCTGCGAGAAGCTGCGGTCCGAGGGCAAGGAGACCGACCTCTACGTCACCGGTCGCAAGGGGGTCGGCTACTACTCGTTCCGCCAGCGCGACGTCGTCGACAGCTGGGTCGGGTTCTCCGACACCCCGGTCTATGCCGACGCGCGAAAGGTGGGCGAGGCGCTCATCGACGCGTTCGTCGCCGAAGAGGGCGAGCAGGCCGTCGACGAGGTCCACGTCGTCTATACGCGCTTCCGCTCGATGCTGGTGCAGGAGCCGAGCGACATCCGGCTGCTTCCGCTCGAGGTCGTCGAGGGCGAGGAGAAGCCGGCGGAGGACCAGGTGCTGCCGCTCTACGAGTTCGAGCCCGGGGCTACCGAGGTCCTCGACGCGCTGCTGCCGAAGTACGTCGAGAGCCGGATCTTCTTCTGTCTGCTGCAGGCGTCGGCTTCCGAGCTGGCCGCTCGGCAGCGAGCGATGAAGTCGGCCACGGACAACGCAGAAGAACTCGTGAAGAGCTATACCCGCATCGCCAACCAGGCCCGCCAGGCCGGGATCACCCAAGAGATCAGCGAGATTGTCGGTGGCGTGAACGCGCTCGCCGACGCCAACGCCGGGAGTGAGTGAACCACAATGACCGCCACACTGAGTGACACCAACACCGAGCAGGGCAAGGGCGGCGTCGGCCGCGTTGCGCGCGTCACCGGCCCGGTCGTCGACGTCGAGTTCTCCGTCGACGAGATGCCGGCGATGTACAACGCGCTGCACGTCGACACGAACATCGACGGAGAGAAGAGGACGCTGACCCTCGAGGTCGCGCAGCACATCGGTGAGGGCATGGTGCGCGCCATCTCCATGCAGTCGACCGACGGGCTCGTACGCGGCACTTCGGTCAGCGACTCCGGTATCGGCATCGACGTACCGGTCGGAGACGTCACGAAGGGTCACGTCTTCAACGTCATCGGCGAGTGCCTCAACCTCAAGGAGGGTGAGGAGCTGGATATCAAGGACCGGTGGCAGATCCACCGGCCATCGCCGGCGTTCGACTCCCTCGAGTCCAAGACCGAGATGTTCCACACCGGCATCAAGGTCATCGACCTCCTCACGCCCTACGTCCAGGGCGGCAAGATCGGCCTGTTCGGTGGTGCGGGAGTCGGCAAGACGGTGCTCATCCAGGAGATGATCGCTCGGGTCGCGCGCGACCACGGTGGTGTGTCGGTGTTCGCCGGGGTCGGCGAGCGCACCCGGGAGGGCAACGACCTGATCGCCGAGATGACCGAGTCCGAGGTCATCGGCCAGACCGCCCTCGTCTTCGGCCAGATGGACGAGCCGCCGGGCACCCGGCTGCGGGTGGCGCTGTCGGCCCTGACCATGGCGGAGTACTTCCGCGATGTGCAGCAGCAGGACGTGCTGCTCTTCATCGACAACATCTTCCGTTTCACCCAGGCCGGCTCGGAGGTCTCCACGCTGCTCGGCCGGATGCCGTCCGCCGTGGGCTACCAGCCGAACCTTGCCGACGAGATGGGAGTGCTCCAAGAGCGCATCACGTCGACCCGAGGTCACTCCATCACCTCGATGCAGGCGATCTACGTGCCAGCCGACGACTACACCGACCCGGCTCCGGCGACCACGTTCGCCCACCTCGACGCCACCACCGAGCTCTCCCGAGAGATCGCCTCCCTGGGCATCTACCCAGCGGTCGACCCGCTGGCGTCGACCTCGCGGATCCTCGACCGGCGATACATCTCGGAGGAGCACTACTCGACGGCGACGCGCGTGAAGCAGATCCTGCAGCGCAACAAGGAGCTGCAGGACATCATCGCGATCCTCGGTGTCGACGAGCTGTCCGAGGAGGACAAGGTCGTCGTCTCGCGGGCCCGCCGGATCCAGCGGTTCTTGTCGCAGAACACCTACGTCGCCAAGCAGTTCACCGGCATCGACGGTTCCACGGTGCCGCTCGACGAGACGATCGACGCCTTCAAGAAGATCTCCGACGGTGAATACGACCACGTCGCCGAGCAGGCCTTCTTCATGTGCGGCGGCCTCGACGACGTCGAGCGCAAGTGGGACCAGATCCAGAAGGAAGGCTGATGGCCGAGTTCCAGCTGGAGCTCGTCTCCGCGGACCGGATGGTCTGGTCCGGGGAGGCGACGATGGTCATCACTCGCACCATCGAGGGTGAAGTGGGCATCCTCGCCAACCATGCGCCGCTCCTCGGGGTGCTGGCGCCCGGCACCGTGGAGATCCGCACCGTCGACAGCTCGCCGATGATCGCGTTCGTCGACGGCGGCTTCCTGTCGGTGGCCAACAACCGGATCTCTGTGCTCGCCGAGCGCGCCGAGATCGCCGACGAGATCGACCTCTCCGACGCGCAGCGCGAGCTCGAGGAGGCGGAGGCCAACCGGGACGACAGCGAGCGCTCCCAGCATGCCGTCGCGGTCGCACAGGCTAGGGTGGCAGCCGTCGAGAAGGCCTCGTAGCCGGGCCGCGGCGCCGGCCGGTAGGGCAGGGAGGAGCAGGATGCCGTGGTGGGCCGACATCATCGATGTCGTCGGCCTGCTCGCCGTCATCGCAGCCCTGTTGTTCGGCTTCCTGTTCGCCAGGCGTCGAGTGCTCAGCCGGCGCGGAGGCACGTTCGAATGCAGCCTCCGGATGCGTGCCCCCTCCTCCTCCTCGCCGACGAAAGCCCGCGGCTGGGAGCTCGGTCTCGGCCGCTACGACGGCGAGAAGCTCGAATGGTTCCGGGTCTTCTCGTTCTCCCCGAGACCCAAGGCCGTGTTCGACAGGTCACTCCAGGTGGTGTCACGGCGCACACCCCACGGCGCCGAGGCGTTCTCGCTCTATGCCGGCCACATCGTCGTCGGGGTCAGGCTCAACTCGACGTCGAGCATCGAGATCGCCATGAGCGAGCAGGCGCTGACCGCCTTCCTTGCCTGGACCGAAGCCGCGCCCCCCGGGCACGAGCGGCTGCTCCGCTGACCGGCCGCCGTACCGCCCAGGAGCAGGAGATCCCATGACCGAGACCACGACGCAGAGCCGGCTGCAGCATGTCGTGCTGATGAAGTTCCCAGCGGAGCTGAGCGAGCAGGACCGCGACGAGATGTTCGCCCTGGTGCACACCTTCCCGCGCGAGATCGGCGTGATGTCGCAATGCCGCATCGGTGCCGACCTGACGGGGGAGCGGTCCCGCGGCTACCATTACCTGCTCTACACCGTCTTCCCCGGCCCCGAGGCGCTGGGTGCCTATGTTGCTCACCCGGTGCACCAGCAGCTGGTCCGCTTCCTGGACGCCCGCAGCTGCGAACGGCTCGCTTTCGACTACTACCTCGACGCCACGACCGACGCCTTCGCCTGACCGGCGCTCCCGGGCTGCGGCACTCCTAGGATGACCTCATGGTCAACCTGACGAAGATCTACACCCGCACCGGCGACAGCGGCACCACGAACCTCGGGGATATGAGCGTCGTCAGCAAGACCGACCCGCGGCTCGCGGCCTACGCGGCGTGCGACGAGGCCAACTCCCAGATCGGCTACGCGATCGCGGTCGGCGGGCTCGACGCGGACGTGACGGCGGTGCTGGCTCGGGTGCAGAACGACCTGTTCGACGTCGGCGCCGACCTGTCCTGCCCGGTCGTTGACGATCCCGCCTACCCGCCGCTTCGGGTGGAGCCTGACTACGTCGACCGACTCGAGGGCTGGTGCGACCGGTTCAACGAGCCGCTCGAGAAGCTGCGGTCGTTCATCCTGCCCGGCGGCACACCGGCGGCCGCCCTGCTGCACGTCGCGCGGACCGTCGTACGCCGCGCCGAGGTGGCCGGCTGGGCCGCCTACGCCGAGCACGAGCCCACGATGAACGTGCTCGCCATCAGGTATCTCAACCGGCTCAGCGACCTACTGTTCATCCTGGCGCGCTACGCCAACCGTGAGGTCGGCGACGTGCTGTGGAAGCCGGGCGGTGAGCGCTGACGGTGGGTGACCCTGCGCCCGTGCACCGGGGCGGCGAATGGTTCGTTGGGAGGGTTACACCGCTTCGCCCCGCACGGTATAAAGGCGGGCATGCCATCTCACCGGAACCTCGCGCTCGGCCTCGCCGTCGCCATCGGAGCAGCATCGCTGACCATTGGCGGCACCGGGGCGGGCTATGCCTCCTCAGCTCCCTCCACCGCCAGATCGACCACGTCGGTTGTGCCCAACCCCCGTGCCCCCCACGTCGGCACGGTCGCCGGCGTGCAGCGCGGCTCGAAGATCTCGATCAACAACCGAACCGCGGTGCATGCGTTCCGAGCACTGCACGCACAGATGCGAGCCGGTGATCGGGCGGCCGCGAGTCCCGACCTCACCACGATCCACGAGTACGTCGGCACGTCGTTCAACTCGAACACCCTCGGCTCGCAGGCGACCCAGAGCGTCTCGACGAAGATCAAGCCCGCCAACGCCGGCACGACGCTCTACACCCCGACGATGTACCCGTCCGGGGGCTCGTGCATCGAGATGAGCACGGCCTACTTCCACGACTCGCAGGTCGTCGCGGCATGGGACTGGTGCAAGGCGATCACGTTCGTCGCGCAGGTCGACATCAACAAGAAGTTCATGTCGACCTACACCCAGCACAAGAACTACTCGGTGCAGATCATCCAGACCGACGGCGCGTCGAACACCTGGACCTCCTATCTCTACAACTACCAGAAGAACACCTGGCAGAAGTTCTACTCGCAGTCGGGCAGCTCGCAGGCCGGGCTGAGCGAGGGGTGGGACATCTATGAGCTCTACTCCGAGCTCAAGGCCAACGGCCAGAGCTACGCGTGTGACGACCTGCAGGGCAAACGGGTGGCGGCCAGGGGGATCAAGGTCGGCGTCAACGGGCACCTGGTCGCCGCCACCCCGAGCAACGCGGGCCACGACTACGACGTCCCGCTGTCGGACTTCCACTGCGACAGCCTGACCTACACGATGATCAAGCCCTACTCCCACTTCAAAGCCATCGGCTGATCCCCGCCGCATCAACCTGACCGGCTGTCGCCTTTCTCGGCGGCAGCCGGTTCGCCGTGGGGAAGGGCTGACGCCTCCCCGGTCCGCCTCCACCCGATGATCCAGGCGGCGCTAGTCTGCCCGTCATGCATATCGAGAGCTGCGCGGCCGTGGTGACCGGAGGTGCCTCGGGGCTGGGCGCCGCGACAGCAGCCGCCCTGGCGGCGAAGGGCGCCACCGTCTTCGGGCTGGATCTCGGATCCTCGATCGCGTCGGCCGAGCCGGTCGCCGGCGTCTGTTTGCTCGAGGCTGATGTGACGGACGAGGACGAGGTCAGGTCGGCGATCGCCCGGGCTGCCACCGACCACCCGCTGCGGGTCGTGGTGAGCTGCGCCGGGATCGGCACCGCCGGGCGCATCCTCTCGAGGTCCGGTCCTCACGACCTCCACCTCTTCCGCCGGATCATCGAGGTCAACCTGGTCGGCACGTTCAATGTGCTGCGGCTCGGGGCCGAGGTCATGTCGCAGACGGCGCCCGACGAGGCCGGGCAGCGCGGGGTCATCGTCAACACGGCGTCGATCGCGGCGTACGACGGTCAGGTGGGACAGATCGCCTATGCGGCGTCGAAGGGCGGGGTCGTCGGCCTCACGCTGTCGGCCGCCCGCGACCTCGCCAGCTTCGGGATCCGGGTCTGCACGATCGCCCCCGGAATCGTCGACACCCCGATGCTGGCGGGCGTCAACGAGGAGTTCCGGGAGACGCTGGCGGCCGGCGTACCGTTCCCGAAGCGGCTGGCTCGCCCTGACGAGTACGCCGCGCTCGTGGCGACCGTCGTGGAGCACGACTATCTCAACGGCGAGGTCATCCGGATGGACGGCGCGCTGCGGATGGCGCCGCGCTAGTCGCGACCCTCACAGGTCGGGTGACCGTGCGCGTGACGTGTGACACGCCACGAGGGCGCGCCTACGACCGGCGGTCCGGCTCGCGGCCTAGCCTGTGGCTCATCAGGCGGCGAAGGTCGTGGGTCGAGACCGCGGCTGGTCGGCGGCGTCCGTCCGGCTGGTGAAAAACCCGTTGTATCAGGCGGGGTCGACGACTTTCATTGAGAATAGGTATCGAAACGGCGAGAAGAGGCTGCTGACGGCAACCTTTCCGACCGCCGAAGCGTCTAATACAACAGAACCGGGAGTGATGGGCTCCCGACCGGGAGGCGTGATGGTCGCCAGTTCGACGACCGGTAACACGGTCAAGCTCGGCTCATACCTCGACGTGCGCAACGTCGGGCTGGCTCGTGCTGCCCTCCACGACATGATGGAGAGCGCCACCGGCGACGTGGTCGTCGACATGTCCACCCTCGAGTCCATCGATGCCGCCGCCCTCGGCATGCTCACCGCGGCGCACCTCAGGTGCGAGCGCAGCGGCCTGCGGTTGGTGCTGACGGGCTGTCCCCGAGAGATCCGTCGGGTGCTCGCCGTCACGAGGCTCAACCGGATCCTGCACGTCGAGCGGGCGGTCGTTCGGCTCACCGCCTGACCTCACGTCATACCTGCGCCGCAAGTGGACGTACGTGAGACTGTTAACACGGCGCCCGGAACGGGTGGTTGACGCCGTACAGTCCAGTCATGACGGCAGCCGAGCCCGACAAGCCCTGGGTGATGCGCACCTACGCGGGCCACAGCTCGGCGCGCGAGTCGAACGCGCTCTATCGTCGCAACCTCGCCAAAGGCCAGACGGGGCTGTCCGTAGCGTTCGACCTGCCGACCCAGACCGGCTACGACCCCGACTCCCCGCTCGCCCGGGGTGAGGTCGGCAAGGTCGGCGTCCCGGTGGCGCATCTCGGGGAGATGCGGGAGCTCTTCGAGGGCATCCCGCTCGCCGAGATGAACACCTCGATGACGATCAACGCCACCG
Source organism: uncultured Actinomycetota bacterium (assembly GCA_963820035.1). Lineage (GTDB taxonomy): Bacteria > Actinomycetota > Actinomycetes > Propionibacteriales > Nocardioidaceae > JAWWPG01. The sequence continues at coordinate 165,716 of CAWFYK010000005.1, forward strand.
CCATGTGGCTGCTCGCGCTCTATCAGGTCGTGGCGGAAGAGCAGGGTGCCGACCCGCGTCAGCTCAGCGGCACCACCCAGAACGACATCATCAAGGAGTACCTGTCGCGCGGGACCTACGTCTTCCCGCCGGCTGCGTCCGTGCGCCTCACGACCGACGTCGTCGCCTACACCGTCAACGAGATGCAGGCGTGGAACCCGATCAACATCTGCAGCTACCACCTCCAGGAGGCCGGCGCCACCCCGGTCCAGGAGCTGGCCTTCGCGATGTGCACCGCCATCGCCATCCTCGACGCCGTGCGGGACGCCGGCCAGGTGCCGCGAGAGCGCTTCGGCGAGGTCGTCGGGCGGATCTCCTTCTTCGTCAACTCCGGCGTCCGCTTCGTCGAGGAGATGTGCAAGATGCGGGCGTTCGTCGAGATGTGGGACACCCTCACCCGGGAGCGCTACGGCATCGAGGACGCGAAGCAGCGGCGCTTCCGTTACGGCGTCCAGGTGAACTCGCTGGGCCTCACCGAGGCCCAGCCCGAGAACAACGTCCAGCGGATCGTGCTCGAGATGCTCGGAGTGACCTTGTCGCGTGACGCCCGGGCTCGCGCGGTGCAGCTCCCTGCCTGGAACGAGGCGCTCGGCCTGCCGCGGCCGTGGGACCAGCAGTGGTCGCTGCGGTTGCAGCAGGTGCTCGCCTTCGAGTCGGACCTCCTGGAGTACGACGACCTCTTCGAAGGCTCACGCGTGGTCGACGCCAAGGTCGCCGAGCTCGTGGCGGGCGCCGGCGTCGAGATCGACCGGGTGCAGGCCATGGGCGGTGCGGTGGCGGCTGTCGAGTCCGGCTACATGAAGCAGCAGCTCGTCGCGTCGCACGCGCGTCGTCGGGCCAGGATCGAGTCCGGCGCTGACGTCGTGATCGGGGTCAACGCCTTCCTCGAGACCGAGGAGTCGCCGCTCACGGCCGACCTCGGCGCGGCGATCCAGGCCTCCGACCCCGAGGCCGAGCCGGATGCCCTGGAGTCACTGCGGGTCTGGCGCGCGCAACGCGATGACGGCGCTGTCGAGACGGCCCTCGACCGGCTGCGCGAGGATGCGAAATCCGGCGACAACCTGATGCCCGCGACGCTCGGTGCTGCACGCGCCGGGGTCACGACGGGTGAGTGGGCGGGTGCTCTCCGGGAGGTCTTCGGCGAGTTCCGGGCCCCGACCGGGGTCGGCGGCGCATCCGGCGCGGCCGAGGGCGGCTCGCGGCTGGCGGCTGTGAGGGAGTCGGTCCGGCAGACCGGAGCGGACCTCGGTGGCCGGCTGCGCCTGCTCGTCGCCAAACCTGGCCTCGACGGACACAGCAACGGTGCCGAGCAGGTCGCCGTACGCGCCAGGGACGCCGGCTTCGAGGTGATCTACCAGGGCATCCGGCTGACCCCGGAGGAGATCGTCGCCGCCGCGGTCGAGGAGGACGTGCACTGCGTCGGGATCTCGATCCTGTCCGGATCGCACATGGAGCTGGTGCCGAAGATCATCCAAGGCCTGCGGGACGCCGGAGCGGGCGACATACCCGTCGTGGTCGGCGGTATCGTGCCGGCCGCCGACGCCGCCGAGCTCAAGCGCCTCGGTGTCGCGGCCGTGTTCACCCCCAAGGACTACAGCCTCAACGACACCCTCCACGAGGTCGTCCACCAGATCCGCCTCGCCCACCACCTCCCCTAAACCGACGATCCGAGAGTTTCGGCACCACGATCCGAGAGTTTCGGCACCACGATCCGAGAGTTTTGGTACGACGATCCGAGAGTTTCGGCACCACGATCCGAGAGTGGCAGTCGCTCACCAGGGCCGCGGCAGTTGCGGGGGGATGCCGATCCAGGTGCCGATCTCGAGCTCGAAGGACGGGTCGTCGCCGAAGATCTCCTCGCGCCGGGCGGCACGAACTCGCCAACCGAGAATGTCGGTCAGGTAGTTACGCCGTTGCGCGTCATGATCTGTGTCCGGAGTGTCCGAGTGGAACTCGCGACCGTCATACTCCATGCCCACCCTGACCGCCTCGTAGGCGTCATCGAGTCGCGCTCGGAACGTGCCCGCGTTGTCGTAGACCGCGAACTGAGGCTCTGGGATCGGAAAGCCTGCATCCACGAGTCTGAGTCGCAGCCATGACTCGCCGGCAGACTCAACGCGGTCATCGACGAGTCGGGCAAGCGACCTGGCCTGCACGATGCCGGGGTAGCGCCTCATGGCGTGGACGCTGGCCATGATCCCCTCAGGACTCACGTGGCCGGCGTGCGCCATCGCGTCCGCCGAGGCCAAGGCATAGGGCCGCCACAGCGTTCTGAGCAGGTCGACCGTCGTACGGGTCGGGTTCGTCACGACAAGCCCGTCCATCTCCTCCAGATCACTCGGTGGGAGGTAGCCCTCGCGACAGCGCACCAGCGTCTGTAGACAGCGTGACCCGTGATGGAGTACGACGCATTGCGGAACCTGGTTGAACCGATCTTTGGGGGCAAAGACGTCGACGCCAAGGAGGAAGGCCGCTGTCGCGCCGTAGAAGACGGCGCCTGGGGGTTTCACGAGACGCAGGGCGGCGACGCGCAGTGACCGCGAGTCGGAGACACTCGCGTCGACATAGACACCCCTGAAGACTCTTCGAACGGAACCAGTGGCGACCAGGTTCTTGAAGGTGCCGCGCCGGATGCCAAGCTCGCCCGTTCGAGACCCGATGAACGGCTGGCCCATGTTGATGAGTTCGCTCATGCCGAACTATTGAGCCAGATCCCAACACCCGGTGCGGTGGCTCATCCACAGGCGCCGCCTCGTCCACAGGAGTCGTGCCTGGCTCGAACGTCGGTACGGCGAGACGGCCGGATCGTCGTACCCGGAACGAGGATCACGGTGGTGCCGGAACTCTCGGATGGTGGTGCCGGAACTCTCGGATGGTGGTGCCGGAACTCTCGGATGGTGGTGCCGGAACTCTCGGATGGTGGTGCCGGAACTCTCGGATGGTCGGGGGTCAGGAGAGGAGGCGGTCGAGGGTGCGGAGCTTGTTGGTGGCGTCGAGAGCGGCGACCTTGTAGGACTCGGACAGGGTGGGGTAGTTGAAGACCGTGTCGACGAGGTAGTCGACGGTGCCGCCGCAGCCCATCACCGCCTGCCCGATGTGCACGAGGTCGGTGGCGCCGGTGCCGAAGATGTGCACGCCGAGGATCGAGCGGTCCTGGGAGTGCACGATCAGCTTGAGCATGCCGTAGGAGTCGCCGACGATCTGCCCGCGGGCGAGTTCGCGATAGCGGGACAGCCCGACCTCATAGGGGACCGACTGCGAGGTGAGCTCCGTCTCGGTCGCGCCGACATAGGAGATCTCCGGGATGGTGTAGATCCCGATGGGCTGCAGCGCGGTCAGGTTGTTGGTCGGCTCGCCCATCGCGTGCAGCGCTGCCAGCCTGCCCTGTTCCATGCTGGTCGCCGCCAGCGCCGGGAAGCCGACCACGTCTCCCACGGCGTAGATGTGGTCGACGTTGGTGCGGTACGCCGCGTCGACCTCGATCCGGCCGCGCTTGCCTTCGATGACGCCGGCCTTGTCGAGCGCGAGCTCGGTCGTGGCGCCCTGCCGGCCGGCCGAGTACATCACGGTCTCGGCCGGGATCCGCTTTCCGCTTGCCAGGCTGGTGATCGTGCCCTTGTTGCCCACCTCGACCTTCTCGACCTGCTCGCCGAACCGGAAGGACACCGCGAGGTCACGCAGGTGGAAGCGCAGCGACTCGACGATCTCCTCGTCGCAGAAGTCGAGCATGCTCGGCCGCTGGTCGACGACCGTGACCCGGGTGCCGAGCGCGGCGAACATGGACGCGTACTCGATCCCGATGACCCCGGCGCCGACCACGAGCATCGACGACGGGATCGAGTCGAGAGCGAGGATGCCGTCGGAGTCGACGACGTGCTGCTCGTTGAACTCCACATTGGGGGGCCGCGCCGGCCGGGTCCCAGGTGCCAGCACGATCTTGTCCGCGGAGACGACCAGATGGTCGTGGCCCTCGACGGCCATCGTGTGCGGGTCGAGGAACGTGGCCGTCCCCGCCAGCAGGTGGATGTGGTTGCGGATCAGCTGGCTGCGCACCACCTCGACCTCGCGCCCGATCACGTGCTGGGTGCGCGCGGTGAGGTCGGCGATCAGGATGTCCTCCTTGAGCCGGTAGCTCGCGCCGTACATGTCGCGCTGGGTCATCCCGGTGAGATAGAGAACGGCCTCCCTCAGCGTCTTGCTCGGGATTGTCCCGGTGTTGATGCACACACCGCCGACCATGGCGCGACGGTCCACAACGGCCACCCGCTTGCCGAGCTTGGCCGCGGCGACGGCGGCGCGTTGGCCGCCGGGCCCGCTGCCGACGACAAGCAGGTCATAGTCGTACTCCGGAGTCGTCACGTGCTCATCGTCGCGACGTCGACGCTCCCGCGCAAGCGTCTGCCCGGCCAGTCCCCACGTGGCGGGCCGCTCGCGTGGCCGTCCTCGCGTGCGGTTAACTGTGGCGGTGACCGACTGGCAGGCGATCGAGGATGCTACGGCAGGACTCGACCCACCCTTCGCGGCCCTGGATGTGGCTGCTCTCGATGCCAATGCCGACGACCTGGTACGGCGGGCCGCCGGCGTCCCCGTCCGGCTGGCGTCGAAGTCGATCAGGTGTCGCTGGGTGCTCGACCGGGTGCTGGGGCGACCCGGCTTCGCGGGGGTGATGGCGTACTCCCTGCCCGAGGCGCTCTGGCTTGCAGACAACGGCCATCGCGACATCCTCGTCGCCTATCCCAGCGTCGACCGCGGCGCGCTCCGCCAGCTCGCCCGGTCGCCCGGCGCGCTCGCAGAGGTCATCATCATGGTCGACAGCCGCGACCACCTCGAGCTGCTGCGCCGGGTACTCCCGAGCGATGCCGGCCAGCTTCAGCTGTGTCTCGACATCGACTCCTCCCTTCGCATGGGCCCGTTCCACCTCGGGGTACGACGCTCGCCGCTGCGGACCGCCGATGCAGCGCGCGCACTCGCTGCGGAGATCGCCGGCGATCCGGCCTTCCGGCTCGTCGGGCTGATGTTCTATGACGCGCAGATCGCAGGTATGCCGGACTCGACAGCGGCCGTCCGGGCCGTCAAGCGCCGCTCGGCTGCGGAGCTCCTAGACCGTCGGGCCGCCATCGTGGAGGCGGTGCGCACCGAGGCCGACATACGGATCGTCAACGCCGCCGGCACCGGCTCGTTGCATGTAACGGGAAGCGACCCCTGCCTCACCGAGCTGGCGGCCGGGTCGGGCCTCTACGCCCCCACGCTTTTCGACCGCTACCGCGACTTCTCGCCGCACCCGGCGATGTTCTTCGCGCTCGCTGTGACCCGCCGACCGGCGCGCCGCATCGTCACCGGCTTCGGCGGCGGCTACATCGCCTCGGGAGCCGCAGGTGAGTCGCGACTGCCGCAGCCGGCCCATCCGGCCGGCCTGAGGCTGCTGGGCGCTGAGGGAGCGGGCGAGGTCCAGACGCCGGTGCGAGGGTCGGCGGCGCGCCGGCTGTCGTTGGGTGACCGGCTCTGGTTCCGGCATGCCAAGGCCGGCGAGATGCTCGAGCGGTTCGACACCGTCCACCTGGTCCAGCCCGGTAAGACCGAGGCGACGGCCACTCCGTCGTACCGGGGTGAAGGAAAGAACTTCGGATGAGCTCCGCGCCACGGTCCTGGTCCAACTGGGCGGGCAACGAGCGGTGTACGCCGCGGTCGGTGACCAGGCCGCGCAGCGTCGTCGAGCTCCAGGAAGCTGTCGTGGCGGCCCGGCGTCGGCACCTGCGGGTGCGGGCGGTCGGCGCCGGACATTCCTTCACCGGCGCGGCCGTGGCGCCGGACGTGCAGATCGACATGTCGGGACTCGCCCGGATGCTCTCGGTCGACCGCGCGACCAACCAGGTCACCGTGCAGGCAGGCATCGGGCTCGCCAGGCTGAACCAGCAGCTCGCCCGAGAGCAGCTGGCGATGGAGAACCTCGGCGACATCGACCACCAGACCATCTCAGGCGCCATCTCGACCGGCACGCACGGCACCGGTGCTCGCTTCCAGGGTCTCGCCGCCCGCGTGACGGCGCTCGACCTGGTGCGCGCGGACGGCTCCATCCTCTCCTGCTCAGCCGACCACGACCGCGACATGTTCGACGCCGCCCGCGTCTCGCTCGGCGCCCTCGGCATCGTCGCGCGGCTGACCCTCCAGTGCGTTCCGGCGTTCCAGGTGCACGCCGTCGAGCGGCCGAGACCGCTCGACGAGGTGCTCGACGGCATCGACGACTGGTACGTCTCCCATGACCACGTCGAGTTCTACTGGTTCCCCCACACGGACCGCACCCTCACGAAGACGAACGACCGCCTCGCGCCCGGCCAGGAGAGCTCGGTGCGGCAGCTGCCGCGGTGGCGACACCTCCTCGACGACGAGATCCTCGCCAACGGGGTCTTCGGGGCCACCAACCGGCTCTGTTCGTGGCGGCCCGGCATCACGCCGAAGGTGAGCTCGGTGGCGGCGCGGGTGCTCACCCCACGGGAGTACGTCGATGCGTCGTACCGCGTCTTCGTTTCGCCACGCCGGGTGCGATTCGTGGAGAGCGAGTACGCCGTTCCGCGCGAGGCGATGCCCGACGTGCTGGATGAGCTCAGGCGCTGGGTTGACAGCCATGACGAGCGGATCCCGTTCCCCGTCGAGGTGCGCTTCGCGGCCGGCGACGACGGCTGGCTGTCGACGGCCCACCGTCGCCCCACCGCCTACATCGCCATCCACCAATACCACCGGATGCGCAGCGGCCCTTATTTCGCTGCGTTCGAGGCGATCGCCGCAGAGCACGACGGGCGACCACACTGGGGCAAGCTGCACACGCTCGGTCCCGACCGGCTCGACGCGCTCTACCCGCGCTACGCCGACTTCGTCGCGCTGCGGGGGCAGCTCGACCCCGACCGGGTCTTCGCCAACCCCTATCTGACGCAGGTGTTCGGGGCTTGACGCTGTCGTCCCGGGCCGGTGGGAGCAAGACCGTCAGAAGCTGTCGATCAGGTAGCACCGCGAGGCGAACGCGGCGTCCAACATCGCGTCGTGCTCCGCGCGGCCGCCGGTGACGAGCCCGGCAGCCCGAAGGGTCGGGAGCGGCGTCCCGGCGTACATGGCAGCGAGGCCATTGGGTCCGAGCCGCGTCGTCTCCGGCGGCAGGTCCGAGGCCGGGACCAGCACCCCCGAGCCTCCGTCGACCTGCAGCCGGAAGGAGCCCGCGCAGCGCGCCAGCCAGGGGTCGTCGAGCACGAGCGGCAGCTCGACGGTGACACCGAGCGGGAACCCGCGCCCGGCTACGGCGGCCGAGGCGTCGAGCAGACGCAACATCCAGCGATCCTCCTCGACCTCGAGGTTGGCCTTCCCGTCGATGACCCAGTGGATCGGGTCGTGAGCCGAGAGGTAGGTATAGACCTGACGCACCCAGGACGAGCCGGAGCCGACCAGTGACCAAAGGGAGCGTGTCGTGGCAGCACTCGCCGCCGCCATCCGCTCGACGCGCAGGTCCTTGTCGTCCCAGGCATAGACGACCACCCCGTCGGCCGCGAGATAGCAGATGTTGTCATCGTCGGTGAGCAGCTCGCGAATCTCGTCGTGGGACAGCTCGAGCGGTCCGCAGGCACGGCTCCGCTCGGCGTCCTCCCGCAGCAGTCGCGCGACCTCCTCGACGTCGTCGGCAGTCGCCCGCCGGACATCGGTCCTGGGGGCGGCGCCAAGCCCGCGCAGCGCGTCCGCCGCGAACGTTGTTCGCGAGACCGCCCCGGCAAGCTCCCACCCGAGCCGCCGGTACGGCGGCAGAGCGGCCGGGAACAGCACCGAGACCACGTCCCCGAGCTCGATCCCGCGGTCCAGGACCGCGGTCAGCAGCGTCGTGGCGACGCCGCGGCCGCGCCGCTCCGGTGCCACCACGACACCGGCGACGCCGGCCATCGGCACGGCCCGGCCGCCCCAGAGCTGGCGGTACTCGTGCAACCGGGCAGCGCCGACGAGCAGGTCGCCTTCGAAGACGCCGAGCATCCGCCTGGCGGTGACCGTCTCCTCGAAGCGGGCTTCCCACCAGGGGAGAGAGTCCGCGGCGAGCGGGCCGAACGAGCGGCTGCGGAGATCGAGTGCTGCGTCGCGGTCGTCGAGAACGAGGTCACGTGGCTGGGGCTCGGCCATGTGCTGAACCTATCGTTGCTCCGCTAGCCTCTTTCGATGCACATCCCGCAGGCCCGACGGGCCCGTCTCCATGGTCGGCTGACTCGATGAGCGACCTGTTCTGTCCGGCAACACTCCTGGTCGCCCGGCACGGAGAGGCGACCTACGACGTCGCCGACATCGCTAGCGACGACGGTGGCTGGCTGACCGAGCTGGGACGCCAGCAGGCTGCCGCCATGGCTCGCGCGCTCATGGATCGCCGGGTGGCGGCGATCTGGTGCAGTGACCTGTCGCGCGCCGTGCAGACAGCCGAGATAGCCGCGGCGGTCCTGGGCGTGTCGGTCCGGGTGCGCAGCGGGCTCCGCGAGGCATCGGTCGGTGACCTCGCCGGCCAGCCGGTGCGGAGCTTCGACGGGCCCTACCTGCGCTGGCTCGACGGTGACCTCGACTCCGGGGCTCCAGGCGCCGAGACCGGGGCGGACGTCGTACGCCGGATGACGGGCGAGCTCGAGTCGATCGCGGACCAGTTCCGGGGGGAGACCGTGCTGGTGGTCAGCCACGGCGGGGCCATCGGGGTGACGTTGCCGAACCTCGCCACGAACGTCCCGTCGGACTTCGCCCGCGGGAGGCAGCTACGGAACTGTGCAGTGTCTGAGCTGACGGCCGACGCCGACGGCTGGTTGCTGAACAGCTGGATGGGCGAAGCCGTCAGGTGAGACACACACCGGCATCGTGCCTGCTCACCGGGGACTATCTGCAGCGTAAGCGGGGAATAGGGTGGAAGACCCTTGGAGGGGATCGACATGCCTGACCCGCACGTGGTGGTGGTGGGCGCCGGAGTCGTCGGACTGAGCGTCGCCATCCGACTGGCCGAGGCAGGCCATCAGGTCGAGGTGCGAGCGCGGGAGATGCCGCTCGAGACCACCTCGGCCATCGCCGCTGCGATCTGGTACCCCTACCGCATCGACCCGCCCGACCGGGCGCTGCTGTGGGCCGGCCGCAGCCTGGCGGAGTTCGACTCGCTGTCAGACGACCCGGCGACGGGTGTCGTCCGGAGATACGGGATCGAGCTGATGCGCGAGTCGCAGCCCGACCCGTGGTGGTCGTCGCTCGTCCCCGACCTGGAGCGGCTCGACTTCGCACCCGAGCCCTACCGGGACGGTTGGTCGTTCGTCGCACCGGTCATCGAGATGCCGATCTACCTCGACTACCTGCGAGCCCGGTTCGAGTCCCTCGGTGGGGCGCTGACCCGGGTCGCCCTGTCGAGCCTGCCCGACGACGCCCCTGTGGTGGTCAACTGCTCCGGCCTCGGCGCCAGACGACTGCTCGGCGACTCCACGATGGTCCCGGTCCGGGGCCAGGTGCTGCTGATGTCACAGGTGGGGCTCGAGTCGTGGGTCCTCGACGGGGATGGTCTCACCTACGTCGTCCCGCGTTCGCACGACATCGTCATCGGAGGCACCGACTCCGAAGGCCAGTGGGACACCAGCCCCGACCCGCTGGCCGCCGCCCAGATGCTCGGGCGTGCCACGAACCTCGTCCCGGAGCTCGGGACCGCCGACGTCCTGGGACACCGGGTGGGGCTTCGCCCCGGTCGACCCGTCGTCCGGCTCGAGGTGGAGCGGTTGGCCGACGACCGGCGGATCGTGCATTGTTACGGGCATGGGGGCGCGGGTGTCACCGTCTCCTGGGGCTGTGCCGACGAGGTCGTGTCCCTTCTCGAGCGAGAGGCCAGCGTCGTATGAGCTGGGTGTTCTGGGTCGTGGTGATCATGGTCATCGTCGCCCTCGTGCTGCGTTCGCGGAGATCGTCGCGGGCGCAGGTCGGGGGCCGGACCCCGGCGCGCAGACCTCCGTGCAGGCCGTGACCGCGCCGAACCAGGTGCGTCACGTGACCGAGATCCTCGAGGACGGTCGTTACGCGATCGCCTGCGTGCGCGCCAGGGTCGCGGGGGAGCCGGTGCCGCAGCGACGGGCGCCGTGCTTCTCAACCCCAGCACGGCCCCTCGGTGACCGACGTCGAGTGGTCGCCGCCCGGCGGCAGCACTCGGCAGGTGCCGGTATGCGCGGCTGACGCGGACCGCATCGCCCAGGGCGCCGAGCCACAGACCCGCCAGGTCATGGTCGGCCCGCAGCGGATGCCCTATTGGCAGGCCGGGCCGGGGTTCGCACCGTGGACGACGACGGCGCAGCAGGCGGTGCCGACGCCGGCTTCGACGGGGGCTACGACGACGGCGGCGGCGGTTTCGACGGGGGAGGCTACGACGGCGGTGGCTTCGACGGCGGTGGGTTCTAGCCGGGGCACGCTGGTTCTCGGCCGTGCCCTGGTCTGGACGTGAAAAGCAGCAGTGACGCGACGGCTTTTGAGATGCTTGTGTTGGTATGGCGCCTCAGGTTTCGAGCCGTGACCACAACTACGCATGTGCGTTGATATTGCGGGGTGAAGTCGCGATCTGACCGCACAACGCACATGCGTGGATACGTTCGCGAACGAAAACCGGAGGCACCAGTTCAACAGCAGGGTCATCTTGGGCCGCTGCGTCAGTGCGCCTTTGCCTTTCACCAGTGCGGCCGGCGTAGTCCAACCCAAGGGGCAGTGATGCGAGGGCGGGCCAAGGGTTCGGGGCAGTCGGGAGTACCCGGACTTCAGGTCAGAACAGCCGAGCAGCCGGGTCGTCCATGCCGCGCAGCTCCTCATAGTCGACGACGATGCAGGTGATCCCGCGGTCCACCGCCAACGTCCGGGCCTGCGGCTTGATCTGCTGAGCGGCGAAGATCCCGCGCACCGGCGCGAGCAGCGGGTCTCGGTTGAGCAGGTCGAGGTAGCGCGTCAGCTGCTCCACGCCGTCGATCTCGCCGCGCCGCTTGATCTCGACGGCGACCGAGCCGGTCGACTCGCGGCAGAGCAGGTCCACGGGTCCGATCGCGGTGGGGAACTCCCGGCGTACCAGCGAGAGACCGTCTCCGAGCCGGGTCGGATGCTCGGCGAGCAGTTCCTGGAGATGCTTCTCGACCCCGTCCTTCTGCAGTCCCGGGTCGATGCCGAGGTCGTACGACGAGTCGCCGAGCACCTCCTCGATGAGGATGCGCAGGGTGTCCCCGCCCTTGGCCTCGACCAGCCACTCGGTGACGCCGTCCTCGGTGGTGCCCTCGAGGAGCGTGCACGGCGGTGACATCCAGTTGAGCGGCTTGTAGGAGCCGCCGTCGGAGTGCACGAGCACCGAGCCGTCGGCCTTGACGATCAACAACCGAACGGCCATCGGGAGGTGTGCCGTGAGACGCCCGGCGTAGTCGACCTGGCAGCGGGCGATGACGAGGCGCACGGGGTAAGTGTTCCCTGCCCGGCTCCGGTGGGTCCGACGGGGTCCCGCCGTACCTGACACGGGCAACCGGGGCGGCCCATGGCAGACTCGAAGCATGGCACGAGAGTTCACCACCGTCGGCGTGGTCGGGTTGGGCACGATGGGCGCCGGAATCGCGGAGGTCTTTGCGCGCAACGGTTTCACGGTTGTGGGCGTCGAGCAGGACGACGAGCTGGTGGCGCGGGGACGCGCCCATGTCCAGCACTCCACTGACCGTGCCGTCAAGCGGGGAAAGCTCGACGTCGAGGACCAGCAGGGCATCTTCGACCGGTTGACCCTGACGACGTCGCTGAGCGACCTGAAGGACTGCGACCTCGTCGTCGAGGCCGTGGTGGAGCGGCTCGACCTCAAGCGCACCATCTTCCAGCAGCTCGACGAGATCGTCAGACCTGACGCGATCTTGGCGACGAACACCTCGTCCCTCAGCGTCACGGAGATCTCGGCGGCGACCTCCCAGCCCGGGCGGGTCATCGGGATGCACTTCTTCAACCCGGCCCCGGTGCAGAAGTTCGTGGAGGTCGTGCGCACCGTCGTCACCGAGCCCGACGTCGTCGACGAGATGCAGGAGATCGCCCGGCGCCTCGGCAAGAACCCGGTCTCGGTCGGTGACAAGGCGGGCTTCATCGCCAACGCGCTGCTGTTCGGCTACCTCAACCACGCCGTCTCGATGTACGAGAGCCGGTTCGCCTCGCGCGAGGACATCGACGCCGCGATGAAGCTCGGCTGCGGCTACCCGATGGGACCGCTCGCGCTGCTCGACCTGATCGGGCTCGACACGGCCTACGAGATCCTGGACACGATGTATCGGCAGGGCCGCAACCGGCTGCACGCCCCCGCCCCCATCCTCAAGCAGATGGTGACCGCGGGTCTGCTCGGCCGCAAGACCGGCCGAGGCTTCTACACCTACGAGGCTCCCGACAGCCCGGTCGTCGTCAACGACTCCGACTCACCCGACCCGGACTCGGCCCCGCGGCTGGTCCGGCCGGTGCAACGGGTGGGCGTGGTCGGCTCGGGGACGATGGCCACCGGGATCGTCGAGGTTTTCGCGAAGGCCGGTCTGGCCGTCATCTACGTGACGCGGAGCCCCGAGAAGGTCGCCAAGGTCAGGGAGAACATCGACCGCAGCCTGCAGAAGGCCGTCCAGCGCGGTCGGCTCGACGAGGCGGGCGCGGCTGCCGCGCTCACCATGGTCAGCGGCTCGACCAGCCTCGACGACCTCGCGGACGTCGATCTCGTGGTCGAGGCCATCGCCGAGGACCTCACCCTCAAGAAGGCGATGTTCGAGAACCTCGACGAGATCTGCAAGCCCGGCGCCATCTTGGCGACGACCACGTCGTCACTCCCGGTGATCGAGGTGGCCAGCATCACCCGCCGCCCATCCGACGTCATCGGCATGCACTTCTTCAACCCGGCGCAGGTCATGCAGCTCGTCGAGGTGGTCTCGACGGTGTCGACCGGCCCCGACGTCACGGAGACTGTCCGGGCGCTGTGCCTCGCGCTCGGCAAGCAGCCCGTGGCGTGTGGCGACCGGGCCGGCTTCGTCGTCAACGCGCTGCTGTTCCCCTACCTCAACGATGCGGTGCGGATGCTGGAGGCCCACTATGCCGCGGCCGACGACATCGACACGGCGATGAAGCAGGGATGTGCTCTGCCGATGGGACCCTTCGAGCTGCTCGACGTGGTCGGCAACGACGTGTCGCTTGCGATCGAGCGTCAGCTCTACCTCGAGTTCCGCGAGCCCGGCTTCGCGCCGGCGCCGCTGCTGGAGCACCTGGTCACGGCGGGTTACCTCGGCCGCAAGACCGGTCGCGGCTTCCGCGACTACACCGCGCGCTGAGGCGTTCGGGTGTCTCACCAGACGAAGATCCGCTCCAACTCGGTGCTGCCGGCCCGTCGTGAGTCGTTGTCGCTGACGACCGTGGACGGCCTCCGCCTGGTCGGCGAGGTGGCGCTGCCTCCTGACGGCGACCCGGTGGCGACCATGCTCTGTCTGCATCCGCTGCCGACCCACGGCGGCATGATGGACAGCCAGATCTTCCGCAAGGCGGCGGCTCGGCTGCCGGCGCTGGCCCAGCTCGCCGTGGTGCGGTTCAACACCCGGGGCACCGAAAGCGCGCATGGCAGAAGCGATGGCGTCTTCGACAACGGGGAGGCGGAGCGGTACGACGTGGCGGCCGCTGTCGAGTACGTCGAGTTCGCTGACCTCCCGCAATGCTGGTTCGTGGGCTGGTCGTTCGGCACAGACCTGGCGCTTCGCTACGGCAACGAGCCGACCGTGGTGGGCGCAGTGTTGCTGTCGCCGCCGCTCAAGTCCGCCACCGAGTCCGACCTCGCCGGCTGGGCGGCGTCGGGCAAGCCGCTCGTGGCGATCGTGCCGGAGCATGACGACTACCTGCGCCCGGCGGAGGCCCGCCAGCGGTTCGCCGCGGTGCCGCAGGCCGAGGTGGTCGCCGTACCCGACGGCAAGCACCTGTGGGTGGGGATGGCCGACCTCGTCCTCGACCTGATCGTGGAGCGGCTCAACCCCGCTGCCCATCCGCTGCCGACCACCTGGGACGGGGAGATGACGCACGAGGCGCCGCGGCTTGCGCGGAAGACCTCGGAAGGCTGACGCGACGTTTCTCGGATTCGTCCGACTGAACGGATTCGTCCGACCGAGCGCGCGGACTTTGGTGCCTGTCGCGACCGGACGAACCCGGGAGTGGAGGGCGGCCGGAATAGGTCGGTCCGCATCGGGGTTGCGCCGGACGTCTGCACACCTCTCGAAAGGCGCACCCCCGATGGCTGTTCCCGTCTCGATCCTCGACCTGGCCTACGTGGGGGAGGGCGAGACGCCGCGCGACAGCTTCGACGCCAGCGTCGAGCTGGCCCAGCGGGCGGAGACCTGGGGCTTTCACCGGATCTGGTACGCCGAGCACCACAACATGGCGTCGATCGCCTCGTCGGCGACGAGCGTGCTGATCGCCCACATCGCGGCCAACACCCAGCGGATCAGGCTCGGCGCGGGTGGCGTGATGCTCCCCAACCACGTGCCGCTGACCATCGCCGAGCAGTTCGGCACCCTGGAGACCCTTCACCCGGGCCGCATCGACCTCGGCCTGGGACGGGCGCCGGGAAGTGACCAGAACACCATGCGGGCACTCCGCCGAGACCCGATGTCGGCCGACACGTTCCCCCAGGACGTCCTCGAGCTGCAGGGTTACCTCACGGGCCGGTCGCGGATCCCCGGAGTGGAGGCGACGCCGGGCAAGAACACGTTCGTCCCGCTCTATATCCTCGGGTCCTCGCTCTTCGGCGCCCAGCTCGCGGCCGCGCTCGGTCTGCCCTACGCGTTCGCCTCTCACTTCGCACCAGCCGCCCTGCACGAGGCGCTCGCCACCTACCGGGCGGAGTTCCGCCCGTCGCCCCAGCTGTCCGAGCCCTACGCCATCGCCGGGATCAACGTGATCGCCGCAGACTCCACGGCCGAGGCAGAGGAGCAGTTCCGCAGCGCCCAGCGTCGGCGGGTGAGCGCGATGCTCGGGCGGGGGCGGACGCTCACCGACGAGGAGGCCGACCTCCTCCTCGACACCCCGGCAGGGCAGCAGGTCCGCCAGATGGGCCGCTACTCGGCGGTGGGTACGCCGGCCGAGGTCAGGGACTTCGTCGACGCGTTCGTCTCCGAGACGGGCGTCGACGAAGTGATCGTCGCCGGACCGTCGCCGAGCGCCCAGGCGAGGCTGCGCTCCTTCGAGCTGCTGGCCCAGGCCATGGACCTCGTCGCCGCCCCGATCTCGGGCTGACCCGATACTTTCGGTACGTCGGGTGCTCAATTGCGGGAAAGGGCAGGTTTCGGGGCCCTGAATACCTGCGTTTTCCCGCAATTGACGGGAGGGGAGCGGGGGGTGGTGACGAGAGGGTACGGCGGGCCAGCGGACCGGCGGCGAAACCGCGGTCGGTCACCCGTCGAGGTAGCGCAACACGGCGAGGACCCGACGGTGGTCGGCCTCGGAGGGCGGCAGGTCGAGCTTGATGAAGATGCTGGTGACGTGCTTCTCGACCGCGCGCTCCGAGATCACCAGCGCCGCCGCGATGGCAGCGTTCGAGCGGCCCTGCGCCATCTGCTCCAGCACCTCGTGCTCGCGACGGGTGAGCCGGTCGACCGACTCGGCCCGCCGGCTGGAGCCGATCAGCTGGGTCACGACATCGGGGTCCAGCGCGGTGCCCCCCGCCGCCACCCGGGTGAGCGCGTCGACGAACTCGTCGACGTCGGCGACCCGGTCCTTCAGCAGGTAGCCCACTCCGGCGGCCCGCCCGGCCAGTAGCTCCGCCGCGTAGCGGGTCTCCACCCACTGGGAGAACACCAGGACACCCACATCGGGGTGCGCCCGCCGGAGCGAGATGGCAGCGACGAGCCCCTCGTCGGTGTACGACGGCGGCATCCGCACGTCGACGATGGCCACGTCGGGCGGGTCCTCGTCCACGGCCGAGCGGAGAGTCTCGCCGTCGCCGACCGCGGCGACCACCTCGTGGCCGCGGTCGACGAGCAGCTGCACCAGCCCGTCCCGCAGGATGACGCTGTCCTCGGCCACCATGATCCTCATCGCGGCAGCTCCGGTGCGGGGAGTACCACCGAGACGAGGGTGGGACCGCCGGCAGGACTGTCGACGTCGAGGGTGCCGTCCACGGTCGCGACCCGGTCCCGCAGGCCGAGCAGCCCCGACCCGCTCCCGACGACGGCCCCTCCGCTCCCGTTGTCCCAGACGATCAGCCGAAGCTCGTCACCCGTCGTCCAGGCGTCGACCCGGGCCATCGTCGCGCCCGAGTGCCGGGCCACATTCGTCAGCAGCTCAGCCACGCAGAAGTAGGCGATCGTCTCGACTCCCGGCGAGGCTCGTCGCGTCAGCCGCGTGTGCAGCTCCGTACGCACGGTGCTCCGCGACGTGAGGGTGTCCAGCGCCACGTCGAGGCCGCGGTCGAGGACCGGCGGGCTGATCGACCGGACGACGTCGCGTAGCTCGGTGAGCGCGTCCTTGGCGGTGGCGTGGGCGCTGTCGATCAGGCCGCGGGCTGCCTCGGGGTCGCTCTCGATCTTCTCGCGCGCCCTGCCGAGGCTCATGGCCATCGAGACCAGCCGCGCCTGGGTGCCGTCGTGCAGGTCGCGCTCCACGCGGCGAAGCGTGCTGGCCGAGTCGTCGAGCACTTGGGCCCGCTGACGCTCGAGGTTGGCGACCCGGCTGTCGCGAGCGGTTGGTCCGAGACAGAACCGCACCAGCCACCGGTCCAGCGCGGTGAGGCCACGCACGGGCCACGGCGCGGCGAAGCAGAGCAGCAGTCCGACGAAGGAGAGCGCGATGACCTCCGGCCAGGTGTCGACGTAGTAGCCGCCGAGCTGCACGAACGAGTGGTGAACCGTCCCGTTGTCGTCGATCTCGGTCGGGTGGCCGATTGCCCAGACCAGCGGGGAGGTCAGCGCTCCCAGCGCGAAGCCCCAGATGATGATGACGGCGTAGGTGCCGACCAGCGCCAGCGGGAACTTCACGGTCGCGTAGCCGATCGCTCGCCAGCCGGCCCGGTTGGTCAGACCGGAGCTGATGAACCCGAGCACGCCGGGTCGCCGCTGCTGCTTCGGAGGCGGCGACACCGCGGTCCGCAGCAGCCCCCGGCACAGCCATCGCCAGGCCGCGCCGGAGCCGCGGGCGGCGTAGACGGTCAGTGCGAGCAGGGGCAGTCCGAGGAACGTCAGGGCGAGCCCGAGTCCGCAGACCAGCCCCACCAGGATCAGCACGAAGAAGACGGTGGCGACGACCGAGCCGACCAGGAGATAGAGCAGCTCGCGGTAGGTCCGGGCCGAGAAGGGGGCCCTCAGGAACGCTCGGCCGGCCCGTGGTGCCCACCCGTTCGTCGTGGGTACGACGTCCATCGGCTCGTCCGCTCCTTCCCGGTACGTCGGGAAGGTCAGCCTCTCAGACATCGCGGTGGCGCAGCGAGAAGGCGGCGAGGAGCAGGGCCAGTGCTGCCCATCCGACGGCGATGAGCAGCCCCGGCCAGGGGCCGACCACGAGGTCGCCGTGTCCGCTCGACAGGATGCTCTGGCCGGCGGCTCCGCCAGGCAGGTAGGTGCTCAGGTCCTCGCCCAGTCGGCCGGGAAGCAGGCTCGTCGCGACCGGTAGGACGAGGACGAGCACGACCATGCAGGTGATGCCCGCCGCCGTGTTGCGCAGCAGAGTTGCGACGCCGAGCGCGAGCATGGCGGTGATGGCGAGGAACAGGCCCGTGCCGAAGATGGCTCGCAGCACGTCAGGGTTGCTCAGGGAGACCGAGACATGGCGGGAGACGAAGGGAGCACCGATCGCGAACGACCCGAAGGCGATGACCTCGCCCAGCACGAACATGAAGGCACCGAGGACGGCGGCCTTGGCCACGAGCAGCGGCGTACGCGTCGGGACGGCCAGCAACGACGACCGGATCGTCCCGGTGCCGTACTCTCCCGCGATCGCGAGCACCGCCAGCACACAGACGGCGATCTGTGCCCACTGCATGCCCGGCTGCAGGATCAGCCCGATCGGGTCGACGCGCATGGCGTGGCGGTTCTCGGCGGACAGCTGGTCCCACTTGCTGCTGTAGAGCCAGGTCGCCAGCAGGCTCATCCCGAGCGCGACGACCACCGTGGCTGCGGTCGTCCAGAACGTCGAGCGCAGCGAGCGGAGCTTGAGCCACTCGCTCGAGGTCAGGTCGGTCAGGGTGTGCGTGACGGGGGTGGTGGTCGGCACGAGCGTGGTCATCGGGTCCTCCCGGCGTGGTCCGTGGTGGAGCGGGTGACGGCGAGGAACGCGTTCTCGAGCGTCCCGTGCTCGCGGACGAACTCGTCCGTCGGGGAGTCGGCCAATACTCGACCCTGCCCGAGCACGATGAGATGGTCGGCCGTGACGGCCATCTCGTGCATCAGGTGGCTCGAGACGAGGACGGTGCGTCCCTGCCCGGCCAGCTTCTTCATCAAGGTGCGGATCCAGATGATGCCCTCGGGGTCCAGCCCGTTGAGCGGCTCGTCGAGAATCAGGACGCTGGGCTCGCCGAGCAGGGCGCCGGCGATGCCGAGCCGCTGCCCCATCCCGAGCGAGAACGTGCCGGCGCGTTGTCCGGCCACGTCGTGCAGCCCGACGATGTCGAGCACCTCCTCGACTCGGGAGTCGGGGAGTCGCTGGGTGCGGGCCAGTGCACGCAGATGGTTCCTGGCGCTTCGTCCGGGATGGATGGCCCGGGCCTCGAGGAGCGCACCGACCGTGCGCATCGGCTGCTGGAGAGTGGAGTAGGGCCGCCCACCGATGGTCGCGGTTCCGGCGCTGGGGCGGTCGAGGCCGAGGAGCAGTCGCAGCGTGGTGGACTTGCCGGCGCCGTTGGGGCCGAGAAAGCCGGTCACCCGTCCCGGCTGGACGGTGAAGCTGACGTCGTCGACGGCGCAGTGGCTACCGAAGCGCTTCGTCAGGTGGCTGACGTCGAGCGGAGGAGCTGTGGTGGTGGTCATGACAACGAGTCTCGGCGGCGGAGCCCTTCGACTCGATCGTGCAGACCGGCATCTTCAGGGTGCGGCTAGCCGCACCCTCCGGTCTCCGCGGGAGTGGCCGTTGCGGATTCGGCAGCCGGCTAGGAGGCCTTGCCCTCCTTGTGCTCGGCTGCCCCGGTGTCGATGGCGGTGGGCTCGGGCGCCACATCGGAGAAGGTCCGGAGCACGTCCTGGAGCTGGCCGAGCTGGGCCACGATGCCGTCGCGTCGAGCTTGCAGCATCTCGACGTCGCGCAGGGTTGCGGCCTGCTGGCGATCGGCGTCCGCCTGGGCGTTGCGGACGATCTGCTCAGCCTGCTTACGGGCTCCCGTCACGATCTGCTCGGCTTCCCGACGGGAGCGGGCGACGGAACGCTCGCTGTCGGTCGAGGCCTGCTCACGCAGCTTGGTGGCGGCCGCAATCGCATCACGGGTGCGGGCTTCGGCGGCGTTGGCGCGAGCCTCGGCTTCCTTCACCAGCCGGTCGGTCTCCGCGACGGCGGTCGAGTGATGGTCGGCCGCCTCCTTGGTGAGCCTCTCCTTCTCGACGGCCAGCGCTCGGCGAGCCTCGCTCGTCTCGCGGTCGGCGGTCGCCCGCAGCTGCTCGGCCTCGCGCTTGGCTGCCGCGCGGGACGAGCTCACCTCCTGCTGGGCGGCGAGACGGAGCTGCTCCGCCTCGCGCTTGGCCAGGGCCAAGATGTCGGCGGCCTCGGCGCGCGCGAGCGAGCGTTCCTGTTCGGCCTCGGCCAGCACGGAGCTACGACGCTCGTCGATCTCCTGCATCTGCACCGTGCGGATGTCAGCGGCCTCCTTCTCCGCGTCGGCCCGCAGCGCGGCACCTTCCACGAGGACACGGGCGCGCGACTCGTCGGCGGCCTGCTGGGCTCGGGAGCGAAGCGAGTCCGCCTCCTCCTGGGCCAACCGGAGCATGGTGGCCGCCCGGCCACCGAGCCCGGCGTAGGTGGGGTTGTCGACCTCCGCCAGCCGCTCTTCCAGGTCGTCCAGCTTGGCTCGGAGGGCCGAGGCTTCCCGCTGGGCGGCTTTGGCGTCCTGGCTCGCGCGCTCGGCGCGGGCGACGTACTCGTCGACGGCGGAACGGTCGTAGCCGCCGCGTCGTACGACGGAGAAGTCGGGCGGGCCCGACGTGGCGGCAGCAAGCGGGGGAGCGCTCGCGACGGGCGCTACGTCGGGAAGGTCGGCGGCTGGTGGGGGGATCAGCTCATCTTCGGGGTCGGCCGCGGACTTGCCAGCAGCCGGCGAGTCGAAGATGGAGAGTCCCTGGTGTGGTGAACGAGGCTGCTCGGTCATGATGGCGTTCTCTCAGTCCTGGTCGACGGGGACGCCCACGGCGACCCCCTGGCCTACTCGCCGCTGAACCGGTTGATGGCGTCCAGGTGGCGCTCCCGCAACGCGGAGTCACGGATCCCCAGGCCAACATCCGGTGCTAAGCACAGTACCCCGACCTTGCCCTGGTGCTGGTTCTTGTGTACCTCAAAAGCAGCCAGTCCTGTGTCACTCAACGGGTGTGTCTTGCTGAGTGTTGGATGAACCAGTCCCTTGGCGATCAGCCGGTTCGCCTCCCACGCCTCCCGGTAGTTCGCGAAGTGCGAGCCGATGATGCGCTTGAGGTTCATCCAGAGGTAGCGGTTGTCGTACTCGTGGAGGTATCCGGACGTGGAGGCGCACGTGACGATGGTGCCTCCCCGGCGGGCGACGAACGTCGATGCTCCGAACGTCTCGCGGCCGGGATGCTCGAGCACGATGTCGGGGTCGTCGCCGCCGGTGAGCTCGCGGATCCGAGCGCCGAAGCGCCGCCATTCGGTGGGGTCCTGGTTGCCATCCTCGCCCCAGAACCGGTAGTCCTCGGCCCGCCGGTCGATGATCAGCTCGGCGCCCATGGCGCGGCACAGGTCTGCCTTGTCGGACGACGACACCACGCAGACGGGGATGGCCCCGCCGTTGAGCGCGAACTGCGTCGCGTAGGAGCCGAGACCTCCGGATGCGCCCCAGACCAGCACCGTGTCGCCCTGCTTCATGTTCGCGCCGTTGGCCGAGACGAGCTGCCGGTACGCCGTCGAGTTGACCAGTCCGGGACAGGCCGCCTCCTCCCAGCTCAGGTGAGCCGGCTTCGGCATCAGCTGGTTGGACTTCACCAGGGCGAGCTCGGCGAGCCCACCGAAGTTCGTCTCGAAGCCCCAGATCCGCTGCTCGGGGTCGAGCATCGTGTCGTTGTGGCCGTCCGGGCTCTCGAGCTCGACGGAGAGACAGTGCGCAACGACCTCGTCGCCGGGTCCCCAGGTGTGCACGCCGGCCCCGGTGCGCAGCACCACGCCGGCCAGGTCGGAGCCGACGACGTGATAGGGCAGGTCGTGCTTCTTCGACAGCGGCGACATCTTTCCGTAGCGGCGCAGGAAAGCGAACGTCGGGACCGGCTCGAAGATGCTGGTCCACACCGTGTTGTAGTTGATCGCCGAGGCCATCACGGCGACCAGCGCCTCGCCCGGTCCGACCTCGGGCACCGGCACGTCGTCGAGGTGGAGGCTCCGGCGGGGGTCCTTGTCGGACGACTCCAGTCCCTCGAACATCGCGACCTCGTCCGCGTGGACCGTCACCCCGCGGTAGGTCGGCGGCAGTGGCAGCGCGGCGAAGTCCTCCCCAGGGGTGTCGCCGGCGAGGATCGCGCTCAGGATCTCCTGCATGGCTGCCTCTTCCCACTCATCAGCTGTCGGATGTCTCGGGTCCGGCTGAGCCGGCCGGCTCGGCCCGGGGTTCGACGAGCTCCACGAGGACCCCACCGGCGTCCTTCGGGTGGATGAAGTTGATCAGGCTGTCGGCCGTCCCTCGTCGTGGCTCGTCGTAGAGCAGCCGCATGCCCTGGGCGCGCACGGCCGCCATTGCGGCGTCGATGTCGCGCACCCGGTAGGCCAGCTGTTGGATCCCCGGCCCGGACCGGTCGAGGAAGGTGGCGATGGCCGAGGTCGGGCTCAGCGGGGCCAGCAGCTGGAGGCAGGTGTCGGAGTCGCCGATGGCCACCATCGCCTCGCGGACCCCCTGCTGCTCGTTGAGCTCCTCGTGGATGAGCCGGAAACCGAAGCTCTCCTCGTAGAAGGCGATGGCCGCGTCCAGGTCCGGCACCGCGATCCCCACATGGTCGACAGCAGTGATGAGGCCCGGGGGGAACATGTCCATATCGTCGTGGACGCGCGGCCCGCCTGCCAACCGGTGTGACGCGTTCGACACTGTCCGGCTCATCAGCGCCTTCGCCAGCCGCGCCCACGCTGGGTATCGTTCACAGCGCAGAGTGAATACGTCGAGCGAGTCGATCTTGGAGGACCTGATGGCTGGAAGTGTCATTGTCGCGGGGGCGCGCACCCCGATCGGACGCCTGCTCGGCGGGCTCAAGGACCTCAGCGCCGCGGACCTCGGCGGGGTCGCCATCAAGGGGGCGCTCGAGAAAGCCGGGGTCTCGCCCGACCAGGTCGACTACGTGATCATGGGACAGGTTCTGCAGGCCGGGGCGGGGCAGATCCCGGCGCGGCAGGCAGCGGTCAAGGGCGGCATCTCGATGAGCGTGCCGGCGTTGACCATCAACAAGGTCTGTCTCTCCGGGATCAACGCGATCGCGCTCGCCGACCAGCTCATCCGGCTGGGCGAGTGCGAGGTGGTGGTCGCCGGCGGGATGGAGTCGATGACCAACGCACCGCACCTCATGATGAAGTCCCGTGAGGGCTACAAGTACGGCGACGTCACGATGCGCGACCACATGGCCTACGACGGGCTGTGGGACGTGTTCACGGACCAGGCGATGGGCGCCCTCACCGAGTCGCGGAACCAGGACGGAGAAGGACTCACCCGGGAGGCCCAGGACGCATTCTCTGCGCGTTCGCACCAGCGAGCTGCAGCGGCGTGGAAGAACGGGCTGTTCACCGATGAGGTGGTCCCTGTCGAGGTCCCGCAGCGCCGCGGTGACCCGGTCGTGGTGAGTGAGGACGAGGGCATCCGGGCGGACACGACGGCGGAGTCGCTCGCCAAGCTCCGCCCGGCCTTCGACAAGTCCGGCACCATCACGGCGGGCTCGGCGTCGCAGATCTCCGACGGCGCGTGCGCGGTCGTAGTGATGAGCAAGCAGAAGGCGGAGGAGCTCGGACTGACGTGGCTCGCCGAGATCGGCGCCTCCGGCCAGGTGGCCGGGCCAGACTCGACCCTTCAGTCACAGCCCGCGCACGCCATCACCGTCGCCTGCGAGAAGGAGGGCGTCGCGCCGTCCGACCTCGACCTGATCGAGATCAACGAGGCGTTCGCGGCCGTCGGCCTGGCGAGCGCGGCCGAGCTCGGCATCGACCAGGACAAGGTCAACGTCAACGGCGGCGCGATCGCCGTCGGGCATCCCATCGGCATGTCCGGGGCCCGCATCGTGCTGCACCTCGCGCTCGAGCTGCAGCGTCGCGGCGGCGGACTAGGTGCGGCCGCGCTGTGCGGTGGCGGCGGACAGGGTGACGCCCTGGTCGTCCGTGTGCCGTCCGCGTGACGCAGGCTGAGGCCACCGGAGAGACATCCGGACTCCCGCGGCAGGTCATCGGTCGCCGGATCGGCCGCCAGGCATCGGTCGCGGAGCTCGTCGACCGGGCCCGGACGGGTGACCCACGCGCCGTCGCCAGGCTGATCTCGCTCGTCGAGGACGCCTCACCGCTGCTGCGCGAGGTCGCGGAGCGGCTCGCTCCTCACACCGGTCACGCTCAGGTCATCGGGCTCACCGGGTCTCCCGGGGTCGGCAAGTCGACCACCACCGCGGCACTGGTCGCGCGGTTCCGCGAGCAGGGCAAACGTGTCGGGGTGCTGGCGGTCGACCCGTCGTCGCCGTTCTCCGGTGGCGCCCTGCTGGGCGACCGGGTGCGCATGCAGGACCACGCGACCGACGGGCAGGTCTTCATCCGGTCGATGGCGACGCGCGGCCGGCTCGGTGGCCTGGCCTGGGCGACTCCGCAGGCGCTGCGGGTGCTCGACGCGGCCGGCTGCGAGGTGATCCTGGTCGAGACCGTGGGAGTCGGCCAGTCGGAGGTCGAGATCGCCGGCCAGGCCGACACCACGCTCGTGCTGCTCGCCCCGGGGATGGGCGATGGGATCCAGGCGGCCAAGGCGGGCATCCTCGAGATCGGCGACATCTACGTCGTCAACAAGTCCGACCGCGACGGGGCGCACCAGGTGGTGCGGGACCTGCGCTCGGTGCTGAGCCTTGCCAGCGACGACGACGCCGCCTGGCGACCACCGATCGTGAGCACCGTCGCGCACCAAGGCGTTGGGGTCGACAAGCTCGTGGCCGCGATCGAGAAGCACTGGACGGAGCTCGCGGAGTCGGGCGAGCTGGCCTGCCGCCGTACCCGGCGGGCTCGCGACGAGATCCAGGCGATCGCCCTGACCGCGCTCCGCGAGCGCTTCGGTGACCTGCATGGGCACGTCGCGCTGGACTCCCTCGCGGTCCAGGTCGCGGCAGGTGAGAGAGACCCCTACGCTGCCGCCGACACCCTGCTGGCGGCCGTCAAGAAGGGTTGAGGGCCGATCAGACATCGATTTGGTTACGACGTGGGCTCGCACCGGCCTTGACGTTGCCTCGACCACGACGGACCTGTTAACTGCGCTGGGGCGATACGAGCCAGAAGCGGGGTTGTTCACGATGAGTCCTTCGGGCGGCAACGCGCGCCCCGACCCCGACCCCGTGCTGGCCGGCCCTGCCTCGGGCGCGTCGACCGGCACACCTCCGGCCGCCGGGGTAGGTGTCCGGTGCGAGGGTGTCGTCCACCTCTACAAGACGTTCGAGGGGCACGACGTGGTGGCCCTCCAAGGTGTCGACCTCTCGGTCCAGCCCGGCGAGCGCGTCGCCTTCCTCGGGCCCTCGGGGTCGGGCAAGTCGACGCTGCTCACGCTCTTCGGAGGGATCCAGCGGCCGTCGGCGGGCCGGATCTTCCTGGGTGACGACGAGATCTCGCGGATGGGGGAGAGGCAGCTCACCAAGATCCGCGCCTCACGCGTGAGCACGATGCTCCAAGGGGCCGGGCGCAACCTGCTGCCCTACGCGACAGCACGGCAGAACCTCTCGTTCGCCCAGCTCGCGGCTCGTTCCGCAGGTCGCCGCCCCACGATGTCCGACGCCGAGCTGATGGGCCGGGTGGGACTCTCGGACCAGCTCGACCAGGTCGCCAGGTCGATGTCGGGCGGCCAGCGCCAGCGGCTCGCGCTGGCGTGTGCGGTCACCTCGTCGCCGGCCCTGCTGCTCGCGGACGAACCGACCAGCCAGCTCAGCCACGAGGACCGCGACCACATGCTCGAGCTCATCCACGGTCTCGGTGACGAGTTCGGCACCACGATCTTGGTGGTGACCCACCAGCCCGAGGTGGCCGAGACGTTCCCGAGGACCATCACCATGCGCGGCGGCCGGGTCGGCTCGGAGGGTCGGGAGGGCGCCGAGTACGTCGTCGTGGGCGCCGACGGAGTTGTGCACCTGCCGGCACATGTGGCGGCGGAATGGCCACCCGGCACCCTGGTCCGGGTCGAGCCCGAGACCACCGACCGGGTGCTGCTGAGCCGGCCCAGTGACGACGCGGACGAGGACGACACGTGACCGGCAGGCTCCGGCTCGACGACATCGAGCTCGTCATCGGCGAGCGGCAGATCCTCCAGCGGATGAGCCTCGAGTTCCGGCCGGGCGAGGTGACGTCGCTGTCGGGGCCGTCGGGCTCCGGCAAGACGACTGTGCTGTCGATCGCGGGCGGCCTGTTGCGCCCGATGCGCGGCAGCGCGACGTTCGGCGAGCTGTCGATGTGGCAGGGCGACGGTGACCCACGGCACGAGGTCGCCTTCATCCTCCAGGTCTACGGTCTGGTCCCGATCCTCAGCGCACGCGAGAACATCGCGATCGCCCTGCGGGCGCGTGGTGTGCCGCCGGCGGAGGCCTTCGAGCAGGCCGACCGTGAGCTGGGCCGCTTCCACATCGGCGACCTCGGCGACCGGCAGGTCGAGGAGCTCTCCGGCGGACAGATGCAACGGGTGGCCTGCGCACGCGGGTTCGCCGTCAAGGCCGACATCCTGCTGGCCGACGAGCCGACGAGCGAGCTCGACGAGGGCAACCGGGAGCACGTGATGAGACAGCTTCGCGCCGAGGCCCACCGAGGCGCCATCGTGGTCGTCGCCACCCACGACCCGGCGGTCGTCGCCGCTGCCGACCGGAGCTTCATCCTCGATGACGGCGTCCTGACGGATCACGTCGCGCCGGTGAGCGAGCTGCACGTCGGCTTCGGTGGCTAGGTCGTGCTGTTCCGCGGCGTCGGAGCCAGGCGGCTGGTCTCCTTCACGATCTTCCTCCTGACGGTGCTTGTGGTCTCCGGAGCCGTGGTGGCGACCGGCTTCGCCCGGGCCACCGGCGTACCGCAGGGCTCTGCCGGCGCGCTCGTGCTGCTCGGTCTCGTCGGGATCGCCACCCAGGCCGTCGAGTCGGTACGCCGGCGCGAACCCGACCTGGCCCTCGCCCGCCTCCGGGGACGCCATGGTCCGCGGTTGCTGCTGTTCGCCGTCGCCGAGCCAGGTGTCGTGGTCGTGGGCGGCGCCGTGGTGGGGGTCGGTGTCGGCTGGCTGCTGACCCGGGCCGTCTTCGGCGCCTGGCTCCCGACGGGCACCTCCTACACCATCGGACGCCGCGAGTGGACCACCGTCGCCATCATCACTCTCGCCGTGCTCGTGATCGTCGCCGCGAGCTGCTGGTCCGTCCTCCGCGCTCCGCTCCACAGCCAGCTCGCGGGCGCTCGGAGACCGCGCGGCGCGGGCACGGTGGGGCTCTTCCTCCAGCTCCTGCTGATCCTGGGGGCCGTCATCGCCCTCTACCAGTCGCAGCAGGCCGTGCGGTCCCGGGTCGACTGGGTGACGCTCATCAGCCCGGCCGTCGTCGGCCTGGCGATCGGCCAGCTGGCGATCTGGCTCGTGGTCGTGATGCTCATCTTCCTGATCCCGCGCACGACGGGAGCCCGGCTCGGCTGGTTCGTCACCCTTCGGCGGCTGCTACGGCGGGCGGACGGTCTGGCGGTCATCCGGGTCGTGGTGGCGGCCGGGGTGGTCCTCGGCGTTGCGGTGAGCGCCTCCACGGCCGCGCAGAGCTGGCGTGTGGAGCGCGCGAAGCTGCAGATCGGGGCACCGGTCAGCTATCCGGTCCAAGACGGTGCGCTCCGTGCCTATGCGGCTGCCCACACGGCCGACCCGGACGGCTCGTGGTTGCTGCCGGTCGCGTCCTACACCGCGGACCGAGCGAGTGGGTCCCGGCGGGTGTTCGTCGAGGCTTCGCGGTGGAAGAACGTCGTCGGCGGCTTCTTCGACGGCACGTCGAGCGCGTCGCTCTCGAGCCAGCTCGAGAAGCTTCCCGCTCCACCCTCCCGGGTCTTCGCACGTGGAGACACCGTCACGGCCGTCGTCCCCACAGACCAGCTGGCGAAGGCGCGGAACCTCAGCCTGACCATTCAGTACGTCGATGACGCGGGGGACCTGACCGTCACCCGCTTCCCGTTGCGGTCCACGACGACGGCGGGAGGAGGCTTATCGAGGCAGCAGAAGCCATTGGCCGGGTGTCATGATGCCTGCAGCCCGGTCGAGCTGGACATCAGCGGCTTCTGGCGCGGCCCGTTGGACCTAGTCTCGGTCGGGTTCGCGGGTGAGCCGCTCCTCGCCCCCAAGAGCGGCATTCAGCTCGCCGATCATCCCTATCCCTTGCACGTCGGGCGAAAGGAGCGTGGCCTTCGCATCAGGATCCCGGGCTACGCAGGCCATGCCGACAACATCGTCGCGACATTTCACCCCGGCCGACCGCAGGCGCTCATCTCGACCCTTCACACCAGGCTCAACAAAGCCGACGGCGAGTCGACGGTCGCCGGAGTCGATGGCGCCGACCGGGCAGTCGTCACGATCGGGAAGGCGTCCGTGCTGCCCTTCGTCGGTACTCGCGGGTCGATGCTCGACTTGGGACAGGCACTCATCGGGTCTGGCGGCAGCGTCCCCGAGACCCGCGCCGTGGTGCTGGCGCGGGCCGACACCCCGGCGAGCGTGCTCGCCGCTCTCCGGGCCACGGGAGCCGTGGGGGCACCGACGACGTACGCCGATGCCCTCGCCCACCTCAGCTCCAGCCCACGCGCGGAGGGCACCAGGCTCTATACGCTCGTCGCCGTCTTCGCCGTGCTGATCGCCCTGGTCACGCTGGCCTCGACCGTGGCCCAGCAGACTGTTGAGCGGCGGCTCGAGGCAGCCAGCCTGCGCAGCGTCGGCGTCCCCCGCAGCGCCATCAGAGATGGATTCCGACGATGAGGCCGGTCTGCTGGCCGCCGTGACGTTCGTCGCGACTCTTGTGGGTTCCTGGGTGACCGGTGTCGCTCTGCTGCCGGCGCTGCCGCTGGTCTCCGGATGGGCGTTCGCGCCTCCGCTGGATGCGACGCCACGCCTTGTCCTGATCGCTGCCTGTGCCTTGGTCGCAGCCGCGCTTGTCGCCGCCTCGATCTTCCTGGCGTTCCGCAGCGTCCGCGGCTCGTCGCAGCCGCGTGACCTCCGCGAGGACCTGACGTGACGAGAAGGGTCTCGCAAGTCGTCCCGCTCCTGGCCACCGGCCTGCGCGGTCTTCGCTCCCGCCTGCTGTTGACCGTGGGGTCCGTCATCCTGGCCGCCATCTCCGTCGGGGCGGCCGTCGTCGGGCCGATGTACCAGACGGGAGCCGCATCGTCGTACCTCGTCACGAAGCTTCGGACCGAGCCGAACGTCCTGACGGGCGTGGTCTTCGACTACGGACCGTCGACGTCGCCTGACGAGCGATACCCCGCGGCGCTCGGGTCCGCGCGTCGGCTGGCGGACCAGACGCTCAATGACCAGTTCGCCGGGGCGTCGACAGCCCTGTGGACCACGCGGCTGGGGGCGCTCGGTGGACTGGGCAGGGTGGTGTCAGAGGCGGGCGCCTGCCAACACGTCAACATCGTCGGTCGGTGTCCGGTCAAGGCCGGGGAAGCGTTGATCCTCAAGCACGACAGCGCTTATGCCCACGTCAAGATCGGGCAGCGGATCCGCCTCGCAGGCATCGCCGGCTCGCTGAAGGTCGTGGGAACATACACTCCGCGTGCCGCCGACGAGGACTTCTGGTTCAACCCCATCGACCTCGAGAGCCTGCCCCCGGCACCGGGCGGGAGCAATGCGCCGCCGCAGCCCTACAAGCCGGCTCCGTTCATCGTGGCGCCGCAGACGTTCGCGCGGTTCAATGCCGGGACCTGGTATGTCCGCGCGACCCGGCGGCTCGACGTCACACCGACGATGTCGGTCGCGGACCTGCAGTCTGCTGTGCGTGCCGTCGGGAAGGTCAACCAGGGCCCGAAGGTCGCCGGCGTCGGGACGCTCGTGCCGGGGACGATCGCCGCAGAGCCTGGCAACGAGCTGAAGAGCGTCGGCCAGGAGGTACAGCAGCGGCACGCGACCGCGCGGTCGACCGTCGCCCCGGCGGTCGTGTCGGTGGTGCTGGTGGCGCTGGTGCTCCTGCTTCGGCTGCTCTCCGCCGCCATGGACCTTCGAAGGCCGGAGCTCGCGCTCGCATCGCTCCGCGGCTATTCCCGACGGCAGATGTGGCTGCTCGGGCTGATGGAGCCGGCCCTGATGCTGGCCATCGCGACCCCGATCGGCATCGTCGTCGGGTTCCTCGGTGCCCAGGCGCTGGCCCGGAAGTGGCTCGTCGCCGGGCTGCCGATGCCCTTGAGCCTCTCCAGCCTGCTGGCGACGCTGGCCGTCGTTGTCATCACGTTCGTGGTGGCGGCCTTCGTGGTGCGAGATGCCGTCAACGAGCCGTTGAGCGCCCAGATCGCCGGGGTACGACGGCCGGGCCGGTCGGGGCGGTGGGCGGCGCTGCTGCAGATCGTCCTGATCGCCCTGGCGGTCGCAGCCCTGGTGGCGACGATCGCGTCCGGGCGCAAGTCCAGCCCCGATGCCACCGACCTCGCACTGCCCATCCTGCTCGCCGCCGCGGCCGGCCTCATCACCACGTTCGCGGCGCAGGCCGCCGCCCGTCGGTGGGCGACCTGGACGGGCAAGCGGCGTGGCGTCTTCGCCTACCTCGCGTCGCGGACCATCTCGCGGCGACGCGAGGGGACGCTGGTGATCCTGCCGCTCACCGCTGCCTTGGCGATCTCCGTGTTCGCGGCCGGCGTCTACACGGCTGCAGCCGACTGGCGGGGGAGCTATGCGGCCACCATCGTCGGTGCCGAACGTTCCTACAGCACCGAGCTCACGATGGACCAGGCCGTGGCCACGACCCACCAGATCGACCCCAAGGGGAGGTGGCTGATGGCGGTAGGCGCCGAGTACACAACGGACGGTGAGCGGGTCATCATGGACACCCCGCGGTTGGCCCGGGTCGGGGTCTGGCCGCGAAGCTGGACTCCCGGTCTCAGCGCGTCCGACATCTCGCACGACCTGTCGACCCGCCGACCATCGGTCGTTCTCACAGGCAAGCGGCTGTCGCTCACGATCGACAACCAGGTCACCGGCGACTCCAAGGACCTGGGCGTCGACCTGACGATCATCAACTCCAACGGCAAGCAGGTGGACGTGCTGCCGCAGCCCTTCGCGCCAGGCGTCTCGACTCGGACGATCCGACTCGACTCGTGTGAGACCGGCTGTCTGGTGCGGCAGGTCAGCTTCGGCGGCCCGGCCGCCGTACCCGAGGTCATGGACGGGCGTGCGACCGTGACCGGGTTCACGGTGGACGGGAAGCCGGTGCCTGCTGCCCTCGACCTGCCCTGGCGCACCTCCCAACCTCTGCTCAAGACGCCGGAGGCGGTCGCCGGCCAACCCAAGGTCGCCGGCGGCAAGCTGGTCGTGGACTTCCACAGCACGACTGCCGTGTCGTTCGCGTCGATCACCCCCAACGACGTCCCACTGGTCCGCCCCGTCGTCGTCGGTCGAACGGCCCACCTGACGGTCGTCAAGAGGCTTCCCGGGGGGGACCTCGATCTGCACACCGACTCGTTCATCCCGCTCGATGTGCACCCGATGGCGACAGCCGACTCGATGCCCGTGACCGGTCCGACCGGGATGCTCATCGACTACACGATGCTGTCGCGTGACGTGACGATCACGAACAGTGCCACGTTCGTGACCATCCTGGCCCGGGGCGATACCCCGCCATCGGTCACGGCGGCCCTCGGCGGGCTTGGCATCACCCGCTACCAGACCCTGTCGTCGGCCCGAAACCTACTCGACCAGGACGCCTTCGCCCTCGCGCTGAACCTCTACCTCGTGGTCACCTTCATCGTCATCCTGCTTGCGCTGGCAGGGCTGGGGGCCAACCTCGCGGTGCAGATGCCGGCCAGACGTCGCGACGCCGCATCGCTTCGCGTCGTGGGGCTGCGGCGGCGCTCGATCATCGCCGCGGTGATCGCCGAGTTCTTCGTGGTCCTCGGCGCCGCCGCCGTCGCTGGGGTCCTCGCCGGCTCGGTGGCGCAGTACGTCGTCGTCCGCACGGTCACCCTCGGCTACGCCGACACCGAACACACGCCACGGCTGGTGCCCTCGCTCAACGTCGCAAGTGTGACGGGACTGCTCGTCGTCATCGCCGTCGGACTGTTCGCGGTCGCGGTGACGATCGCTGCGCTGACGGTCCGGGGCGCGCGGACAGCCAGCCTGCGTGAGAGTGCGCGCTGACAGGTGCGGCTTGGCTCGGCGTCGAGCTGGTCGGCGTCGAGCTTGTCGGCGTTAGGGTCGGGGAATGGCGCGACAACACCCGCTGCCGTTCGACCCCATCGAAGAGGCGGCGAGACACTGGGCGCAGCGGTGGGCGGCCGTCGACGAGATGCGGGCCGTGACGAGCCTGATGCGGGTCCAGCAGCTGGTGCTCAGTGAGCTCGACGAGGTGCTCCGGCCGCTGGGGTTGACCTTCGCGCGCTACGAGGCGCTCGTGCTGCTGACGTTCGCGAAGCGCGGCTCGCTGCCCCTCGGCAAGATGGGTGAACGGCTGCAGGTGCACCCGACATCCGTCACGTCGATCATCGACCGGCTCGAGGCGGCCGGGCTGGTCACCAGACTCAAGCACCCGACTGACGGCCGCACGGTGCTGGCCGAGATCACCGAGACCGGCCGCGAACGGGTCGCCGTCGCCACCGACCGGCTCGTGCACGCCGAGTTCGGGCTGGGCAGCGTCGGCCGGCCCGAGCTGCGGGCGATCTTCGAGGTCCTGCGCCCGGTCCGCCTGGCGGCCGGCGACTTCACCGAACCCGCCCCAGACTGACCACCCGCCGAGCCGTCAGGTTCTTCCGGTCGAGCCGTCAGGTTCTTCCGGTCGAGCCGTCAGGTTCTTCCGGTTGAGCCGTCAGGTTCTTCCGGTCGAGCCGTCAGGTTCTTTCCGAGTACGGCGCGCCGGCGCGCGTCGCACTCCTGCGGAGCCGGTTGCGGCCGGTTTCGGATGGCACGGCAGCGCCGCCGTATCGAGATCGGGCAGTCCACCGCACACCGGGAACCGTCGTCCCTTGCACTGCCGGACAACGTTCGAGAGTGTTGGGGAATGGACCCGGTGGCGTACGATGCCTCACTAGTTGGACGTCCAACTAGTTAGGCTTCCCAGCCTGCTACCTCTGGAGGCGAGAATGGCCCAGCCCGACGACGGCATCGGCGCAGGACGTGACCGCTGGCAACAGCGCTACGACGCCTCGCGGGTGCGGGACGCCGACTTCACCACCGTGTCGGGGCTCGACGTGCAACCGGTCTACGGCCCTGACGACGAAGCCGAGCAGCCCGGGTTCGACCGGATCGGCTGGCCCGGCGAGTTCCCGTTCACCCGAGGTCTCTATGCCACCGGCTACCGCGGGCGAACCTGGACGATCCGCCAGTTCGCCGGCTTCGGCAACGCGCAGCAGACCAACGAGCGCTACAAGATGATCCTCGGCCGCGGCGGCGGCGGGCTGTCGGTGGCCTTCGACATGCCGACCCTGATGGGGCGTGACAGCGACGACCCGAAGGCGCTCGGTGAGGTCGGGCACTGCGGAGTGGCCATCGACTCGGCCGTCGACATGGAGGCCCTCTTCGCCGACATCCGGCTTGACGAGGTGACCACCTCGATGACGATCTCGGGACCCGCCGTCCCGGTGTTCTGCATGTACCTCGCGGCAGCCGAGCGGCAGGGCGCCGACATCGGCAAGCTCAACGGGACGCTGCAGACCGACATCTTCAAGGAGTACATCGCGCAGAAGGAGTGGCTCTTCCCGCCGGCTCCCCACCTCAGGCTCATCGGTGACCTGATGGAGTACTGCGCCGCCGAGATCCCCGACTACAAGCCCCTGAGCGTCTCGGGTTACCACATCAGGGAGGCGGGCTCGACGGCCGCGCAGGAGTTGGCGTTCACGCTCGCGGACGGTTTCGGTTACGTCGAGCTCGGGCTGTCGCGCGGCCTCGACGTCGACGTGTTCGCGCCCGGGCTGTCGTTCTTCTTCGACGCCCATCTCGACTTCTTCGAGGAGATCGCGAAGTTCCGGGCCTCTCGGCGCATCTGGGCACGCTGGATGCGCGACGTTTACGGCGCCACGACCGAGCGCGCCCAGTGGCTGCGCTTCCACACCCAGACCGCGGGGGTGTCGCTCACCGCCCAACAGCCTTACAACAACGTCGTGCGCACCGCGGTCGAGGCGCTGGCCGCCGTACTCGGTGGCACCAACTCGCTGCACACCAACGCTCTCGACGAGACGCTGGCGCTGCCGAGCGAGCAGGCCGCCGAGATCGCGCTCCGCACCCAGCAGGTGCTGATGGAGGAGATCGGGGTCGTCAACGTCGCAGACCCGCTGGGTGGCTCGTGGTACGTCGAGGCGCTCACCGACGAGCTCGAGGCACAGGCCGAGGCCATCTTCGCGAAGATCAAGGAGATGGGTGGCGGCGACGAGATCACGCACGAGATCGGGCCGATGACCAGCGGCATCCTGAGGGGCATCGAGGAGGGCTGGTTCATGTCGGAGATCGCCGAGGCCGCCTTCACCTACCAGCGCGCGCTCGAGAAGGGTGACAAGCGGGTGGTCGGAGTCAACTGCCACACCCCGTCGGTGTCCCACGAGCTCGAGATCATGCGGGTGTCGCACGAGGTCGAGACGGAGCAGGTGCGAGACCTCGCCAGCCGCCGCAGTCAGCGCGACCAGGCCGTCGTGGACGCCGCCCTGAGCCGGTTGATGGACGTCGCTCGGTCGAGCGGCAACATGATTCCGGTGATGCTCGACGCAGCCCGAGCCGAGGCGACTCTGGGTGAGATCTGCGACGCTCTTCGCGCGGAGTGGGGGGAGTACCGGGAGCCCGCGCGCTTCTGAGCAGGCCGCTCGTCCGCTGATGGCCGGTTGCTGCGCCCTTGTTACCTGGATAACATGGTCCCATGGGACCGACGACGGAACGTGTCCAGCTGGGCGTTCGCATGGAGAAGAACCTGGTGAAGGTGCTGAAGGGGCTCGCCGAGTTCAACGACGAGACCCTCGGCGAGCTGCTGGAACGGATCGTCATGCACTCGTTCGACCCGGTACCCGGCGATGTGGGCGAGTCCTGCGCGAGTCCGCACAGCAAGCGCCAGCTGGCTACGGTCGAGACTCTCCGGACGATGTACGGGATCTCGGCCGACCCTCACGCGACGCGGTCGTTCGATCGCGATGATCCGAGGGGGCACTCCACCACTTTCGAGCCCGGTGACTGAGCCGTCGTCCGGTGGGTCCGCTGGCGTCGAGCGGGGCCACAGAATCCGCTGCCGCACGCGACCACCTGGAGGCCGCGGACGGGCTGGCGGCCGGCGGGTAACCGCGACCGGTGCCGGGTCCGGCGGTCACTAGGATGACGACATGACGGTTCCCCAGTTCTCGCGCCCAGGCGCTGTCGACCTCTCAGCGCTTCGGACGGCTCCCGCCTCGCCGTCCGCGGGCGGCGGCTCGTTCGTCGTCGAGATCACGGGTGAGGAGTCGCTCCGCAACGAGGTCGTCACCAGGTCCCAATCCGTGGTGGTACTGCTGAGTGTCTGGTCACCCGACGTACCCGCGTCGCTCGAGATCAACGAGTCACTTGCGAAGATCGCTCAGGAGTCCGGTGGCCGGTTCCTGCTGGCCACCCTCGATGCGCGCGCCAACGCGGACCTGGTCTCCGCGATCGGCATTCCGAGTGTGCCGCTTGTCGTGGCGGCCCTGCGCGGCCAGCTTGCTCCGCTGATCCAGGAGTCGTTGCCGGAGGCCGAGCTGCGGGCTCTGGTCCAGCAGGTCCTGCAGGCGGCGGCCTCCAGCGGCATCACCGGGACGGTCGACCCCGCCACCCTCCCCGGCTACGACGACCTGGCCGACGCGGAGCCCGAAGCGCTGCCCGCGAAGTTTCCCGAGGCTGAGGACGC
This sequence comes from uncultured Actinomycetota bacterium, assembly GCA_963820035.1. Lineage (GTDB taxonomy): Bacteria > Actinomycetota > Actinomycetes > Propionibacteriales > Nocardioidaceae > JAWWPG01. Next base: position 201,157 of record CAWFYK010000005.1, read on the forward strand.
GTTGCTCCGCGGCGATCTGGACGCGGCGATCAGCCAGTACGAGGCGGCCCTCGCCTCGGCGCCCGGTGACCCCGAGGCCGCCGAAGGGCTGGCCCGCTCCCAGCTGCTGAAGCGCACCTCAGGCGTCGACCTGGCGGCGGCGCGCGCTGCTGCCGCCGCGAGCCCGGACGACGTCGAGGCGCAGACCCTGGTCGCTGACCTGGATCTGCTCGGCGGCCACGTCGAGGACGCGTTCAGCCGGCTGCTCGACCTAGTGCGTCGTACGACCGAGGCCGACCGCGACGCCGCGAGGCGCCACCTGCTGGACCTGTTCGCCGTGGTGGGTGACGCCGACCCACGGGTGTCAGCCGCCCGTCGATCGTTGACGGCCGCCCTGTTCTGAGCCCACCGGGCTCGCGGGCGTCTGACTGGTGAGCCAGGCACTGGTCCCGGTCTAGGCCTCGGTCTCGTGGCGGAACCAGACGGTGGCCAGCGGGGGAAGCGTGAGCGAGGCGGAGAACTCCCGCCCGTGCCATGCCACGTCCGTCGCGGACACCCCGCCGAGGTTGCCCACCCCCGAGCCGTAGTAGCTCTCCGCGTCGGTGTTGACCACCTCCGTCCACCGGCCGTCCGCCGGCAGTCCCAACCGGTAGCCCTCGTGGGGGACCGCGGCGAAGTTCGAGACACACGCGAGCAGGGAGCCGTCGCCGTTGCTGCGCACGAAGCTGAGCACGTTGTTGCCCGCGTCGTTGGCGTCGATCCAGCTGAAGCCGGCGGAGTCCTGGTCGAGCTGCCAGAGCGCCGACGTCTCGCCATAGACCCGGTTGAGGTCGCGCACCAGGGCATGGACGCCACGGTGCTCGACGTGCTCCAGCAGCCACCAGTCGAGCTCCCGGCCCTCCGCCCACTCCGACTCCTGAGCCAGCTCCGACCCCATGAAGATCAGCTGCTTGCCCGGATGCGCCCACATGTACCCGAGGTAGGCGCGCACGTTGGCCAGCTGCTGCCACCGGTCGCCCGGCATCTTGCGGAGCAGCGAGCCCTTGCCGTGCACGACCTCGTCGTGGGAGATCGGCAGCACATAGTTCTCGGCGTAGGCGTACATCATCGCGAACGTCATCTGGTGGTGGTGGTACTGCCGGTAGATCGGCGGCCGAGCCAGATAGCCGAGGGTGTCGTGCATCCAGCCCATGTTCCACTTGAAGCCGAACCCGAGGCCGCCCACGTGGGTTGGGCGGGTGACTCCGGGCCAGGCCGTGGACTCCTCCGCGATCATGACGACTCCCGGGTGCCGGCGGTATGACGTGGCGTTGACCTCTTGGAGGAACGACACCGCCTCGAGGTTCTCCCGGCCACCGTGGATGTTCGGGGTCCACTCACCCTCGTTGCGTGCATAGTCGAGGTAGAGCATCGACGCAACGGCGTCGACCCGCAGCCCGTCGACGTGGAACTCCTCGAACCAGTAGATCGCGTTCGCCACCAAGAAGTTGCGTACCTCGGAGCGACCGAAGTCGAAGATGTAGGTGCCCCACTCTGGGTGCTCACCGCGCGCCGGGTCCGCGTGCTCATAGAGCGGCGTCCCGTCGAAGCGGGCCAGCGCCCAGTCGTCCTTCGGGAAATGCGCAGGCACCCAGTCGAGGATGACGCCGATCCCGGCCTGGTGCAGCCGGTCGATGAGCAGCCGCAGCCCGTCGGGGTCACCGAAGCGTGCCGTCGGGGCGAAGTACGACGAGACCTGGTAGCCCCACGACCCACCGAACGGGTGCTCCATCACCGGCAGCAGCTCGACGTGGGTGAAGCCCAGGTCCGAGACGTAGTCGACCAGCTCGTCGGCGAGGTCGGCGTAGCCGCGGCCCTTGCGCCAAGACCCGAGGTGCACCTCGTAGATGCTCATCGGCGACTCGACCTGGTTGCGATCGGCGCGGTCGGTGAGCCAGTCGGCGTCCTTCCACTCATGGCTCGACGAGAAGACGACGGACGCGCGTTCGGGCGGCACCTCCGTCCGCTGCGCCAGCGGGTCGGCCTTGTGGCGCCAGACGCTGTCGGCGCCGCAGACCTCGTACTTGTAGTGCGTGCCGTCGCCCACGTCGGGGACGAAGAGCTCCCACACGCCGGATGAGCCGAGCATCCGCATCGGGTGCGCCCGACCGTCCCAGTAGTTGAAGTCGGCGGCGACCCGGACACCGCGGGCGTTCGGGGCCCACACGGCGAACGACGTCCCGACCACCGGTCCGTGCAGCGACTCGTAGCGGTGCACCCGGGCGCCGAGCACACGCCACAGTTGCTCGTGGCGGCCTTCGTTGATGAGGTGCTGGTCGAGCTCACGCACGGTGGGCAGGTAGCGATAGGGGTCGTCGACCAGGGCAGGGCCTGAACCGTCGTACTCCACCTCGAGGCGGTAGTCGCCGACCTCCGCATCGGCCAGGACCGCGAACCAGACGCCCTCGAACTCGTGCTGCATCGGCACCCGAGTGTCGCCGGAGATGACCGTCACGGTCTTGGCCATCGGCCGCATCGTCCGAATCGTGACCGCACCCTCGAACGGGTGCGGGCCGAGGACGTCATGGGGACTGTGATGTGTGCCGGCCACGAGCTGCACGAGCTCGCTGGCGGGCACCGGCTTCGGGCTGAGCTTCTTGGTCATCTCACTCCTCGGCCGCGATCCGGGCGATGGCATGCAACGGGATGCCAACCCAGGTCGGCCTGTTGCGGGTTTCGTAGACGGCTTCGTAGATGGCCTTGTCGGCTTCGAATGCGCTCAGCAGGTCGTCGTGGGTGCGTACGTCGTGGCCCGCGGCGGCGGTGTAGCCGACGAGGAAGGCGTCGCGGTTGCGAGTGTTCCACTCCTCCGCGCGATAAGCGAGCTGGGCGTTGGCGCCGAACTCCTCGAGCGTCACGCCGGCGGCATAGTCGAACGACCGGAGCATTCCCGCGACGTCGCGGATGGGCGACGAGAGGTCGGAGCGTTCGGCGATGGTCTTCGCCGGCTCACCCTCGAAGTCGATGAGCTTCCAGCCCTTCACGGTGCGGAGTGACTGGCCGAGATGCAGGTCGCCGTGGATGCGCTGGACGGCGAGCGGCTCGTCGAGCTGGCGGAGCTTGGCGAACCGCGCGCTCAACGCCGCCCCGAACTGGCCGAGCTGCGGCACGATGTCGACCGCCTCATCGAGTCGCGCCTGCATTCCCGCGGCGAGCCCGGCCACCTGCTCACGGTCGAGTGTGGCTGTCGGGAACAGCCGTGCCAGCTCCTCGTGTACGACGCCCACGGACTCGCCGAGTCTCTCCGACTCACCGGCGAAGTCGCCGCCGACCTCCTCCGGGTGGAGGTCCTCCTCGACAAGCAGGTCGCGGATGCTCGCGAGTGCGAGGGCCCAACCATCGGTCGCGGTCCGCAGGAACACCTGCAGCATCCCGAGGTCGCCCGAGCGCGGGTCGTCGCCGGCGCTCGACCACTCGCCGCGCATCCAGCCGAGCAGCGGCGCGATGTGCTCCGACCCATCCCGGGTGAGGGCGTCATGGATCTCGATGTCGGGGTTGTCGCCGTCGCTCAGCCGCCTGAACAGCTTGAGGATGGCGTCGTCCCCGAAGACGATGGACGTGTTCGACTGCTCCGCCGACATCACCGAGCCGGTGGTGGACGGGTCGGGAAGGTCGGTCCCCTCCACCGTGTGGAACTCGACGTCGCCCTTGTTCCTTTGGGTGAACCCCTCGAGGAGGGCATTGGTCGCGTCCCGCACGTAGACGGCGTCGTAGGCCACCACCCCGCCCAGCTCGGGGTGGTCGACCGGGCCTACGAGTGCGTGCTCGAGGGCCGGGTCGGCGTGCCGGAGGTAGGCGACCGGGAACTGGTAGGCGTCGTCGGTGCCGTCGGAGAACGCGACGGTGACCACCTCGACACGCGACTGGGCGTCGCCGTCGTCCACCCGGCCGGAGCCGAGCCACGACATCGGATGGATGTGCGCCACCGTGAAGTCCCGGCCCTTGCCGGCGAACCAGCGGCGGCGCTCGAAGTAGTCGGCGACGAGGGTGCGGTAGTCGGCGGTGGCCTGATGGGCGTCGGTCATGCGGCACCGACCTCCCCGGACGGCGAGATCAGGAACCAGTAGAAGCCGTGTCCTGACAGCGTGAGCAGGTAGGGCAGCTCGCCGATCTGGGGAAACCGGACGTGGCCGAGCAACTCGACCGGCTGGCTGCCCTCCCACCGGCGAAGGTCGAGCTCGACGGGCTGCGGGAAGCGGGACAGGTTGTTGACGCACAGCACCGTGTCGTCGCCGAACTCGCGGCTGAAGGAGAACACGCTCGGGTTGCTGCCGCCCAGGTCGGTGAACGACCCCAGGCCGAACGCCGGGTGGCGACGACGGGCGTGGATCATCCGCCGGGTCCAGTGCAGCAGTGACGAGGTGTTCTCGATCTGGGACTCCACGTTGACCGACTGGTAGCCGAAGACCGGGTCCATGATGGCCGGCAGCGCGAGCCGGCCCGGGGTGACAGTGGAGAAGCCCCCGTTGCGGTCGGGGGTCCACTGCATCGGTGTGCGGACCCCGTCGCGGTCGCCGAGCCAGATGTTGTCGCCCATCCCGATCTCATCGCCGTAGTAGAGCACGGGGGAGCCGGGCAACGACAGCAGGAGTGCGGTGAAGAGCTCCATCTGGTTGACGTCGTTGTCGAGCAGCGGGGCCAGCCGCCGTCGGATGCCGATGTTCGCCTTCATCCGCGGGTCCTTGGCGTACTCCGACCACATGTAGTCACGATCCTCGTCGGTGACCATCTCGAGGGTGAGCTCGTCGTGGTTGCGCAAGAAGATCCCCCACTGGCAGGTCTCGGGAATGGCGGGAGTCTCCTCGAGGATCTCGGAGATCGGGTAGCGGGACTCCCGTCGTACGGCCATGAAAAGCCGTGGCATCACCGGGAAGTGGAAGCACATATGGCACTCGTCGCCACCGGCGTCGAAGTTGCCGAAGTAGTCGACGACGTCGGCCGGCCACTGGTTCGCCTCTGCGAGCAGCACCCGGTCGGGGTACTCCGCGTCGATCGTCTTGCGCACGTTGCGCAGGAACTCGTGGGTCTCGGGCAGGTTCTCGCCGTTGGTGCCGGGTCGCTCGTAGAGGTAGGGCACTGCGTCGAGCCGGAACCCGTCGATCCCCATGTCGAGCCAGAACCGAAGGCCGTCGAGCATCGCCTCGTGGACGGCGGGGTTGTCGAAGTTGAGGTCCGGCTGGTGGCTGTAGAAGCGGTGCCAGTAGTACTGCTGACGGATCGGGTCCCAGGTCCAGTTGGACGGCTCGGTGTCCACGAAGATGACACGCGCGTCGGTGTAGAGGTCATCGGTGTCGGACCAGACGTAGAAGTCGCCGAACGGGCCGTCGGGGTGGGCTCTCGACTGCTGGAACCACTCGTGCTGGTCGCTCGTGTGGTTCATCACGAAGTCGATGATGACCTTGATGTTCTTGCGGTGCGCGGCGTCGAGCAGGGCTTGGAAGTCCTCGAGCGTGCCGACCTCGGGAAGGATGTTGGTGTAGTCGCTGACGTCGTAGCCGCCGTCGCGTAGAGGTGAGCTGTAGAACGGCGGGATCCACAGGCAGTCGACCCCGAGCCACTCGAGGTAGTCCAGCTTCTCGCGAAGACCGCGGAAGTCACCCGTGCCGTCGCCGTTGGAGTCGCGGAACGAGCGGACCAGCACCTCGTAGAAGACCGCCCGCTTGAACCACTCCGGGTCGGCCGTCACAGCGTCGGCCTTCGCACCGACAGGATGTGGGCCGGCTCGGTGGTGGGGTCGAGCCGCACGTAGTTGCGCTCACCCCAGCGCCAGGTGGCGCCGGTGATCTCGTCGTCGACGAGGAACGACTCGTACCACTCGAAGCCGAGCTCTGGCATGTCGAGATGGACGATGGTCTCCCGAGCGCCATGCGGGTCGAGGTTCACCACGACGATCACGACGTCGTCGGCGTTCTCGCCGTCGCCACGCTTGCTGAAGCACAGCACGTTCTCGTCGTCGGTGCTGTGCACGGTGACGTTGCGCAGCCGCTGCAAGGCCGGATGGCGCCGGCGGATGTCGTTGAGCCGTGCCAGGTACGGCGCCAGCGTGCGCTCCTCCAACGCCGCTCGGTCCCAGTCCCGAGGGCGGTACTCGTACTTCTCCGAGTGCAGGTACTCCTCCGAGCCCGGCCGCACCGCTACGTGCTCGTAGAGCTCGAAGCCGCTGTAGACGCCCCAGGAGGGCGACCCGGTCGCCGCGATGGTGGCGCGGATCCGGAAGGCGGCAGGGCCGCCGTACTGAAGGTAGGCCGGCAGGATGTCCGGCGTGTTGACGAACAGGTTGGGTCGCATCACGTCGCTCTTCTCGTGGGAGAGCTCCTGGAGGTAGGTCTCCAGCTCCCACTTCGTGTTGCGCCACGTGAAGTAGGTGTAGGACTGATGGAAGCCGACCATCGCGAGCGCCCGCATCATCGCCGGCCGGGTGAACGCCTCCGACAGGAACACCACGTCGGGGTCGGTCGCCCGGATCTTGGTGAAGAGCCACTCCCAGAACATCACCGGCTTGGTGTGCGGGTTGTCCACGCGGAAGATCCGCACCCCGTGGTCCATCCAGTGCCGGACCACCCGGAGTACCTCTCGGGACAGCCCGGCAAAGTCGTTATCGAAGTTCAGCGGGTAGATGTCCTGGTACTTCTTCGGCGGGTTCTCGGCGTACGCGATGGTGCCGTCCGCCCGGGTGGTGAACCACTCGGGGTGGCTCGTCACCCACGGATGATCGGGTGCGCACTGGAGCGCCAGGTCGAGCGCCACCTCGAGGCCGAGCTCGTGGGCCCGCGCGACGAAGGCGTCGAAGTCGTCGATCGTCCCGAGGTCGGGGTGGATCGCGTCGTGACCGCCGAGCCGGGAGCCGATGGCCCAGGTGGATCCCGGGTCGCCGGGGCCGGTCGTGAGCGAGTTGTTGGGGCCCTTGCGGTTGACCTCGCCGATCGGGTGGATGGGCGGCAGGTAGGCGACGTCGAAGCCCATCTCGGCGATGGCGTCGAGGCGCTTGGCTGCCGTGGCGAACGTGCCGGAGTCCCACTGACGGCTCTCCTCGTCGTACGTCGCCCCTTCCGACCGTGGGAAGAACTCGTACCAGGAGCCGACGAGGGCGCGCTCGCGGTCGACGTACATCGGGAAGGCGTCCGAGGTGGACAGCAGGTCACGCAAGGGGTAGTCCGTGAGGGCCGCCTCGACGTCGGGACCGGTCAGGGCCGCCAACCGCACGGCGGCCGGGCTCGAGACGTCACCGGCCGCCGCCACGGCCGCCACGACCTTGCGCCGAACCGCCGCCTTCGCGGGCATGCCCTGCAGGGCGCGCTCGACGACGAGGATCCCTTCGGTCAGCATCAGCTCGACATCGATCTCGGCCTCGATCTTGATCTCGGCCGCGTGCCGCCAGGAGGCGTAGGGGTCGGACCAGGACTCGATGCGGAAGGTCCACGCGCCGGGTCGGTCCGGCGTCACCCAAGCCTCGTACTGGTCCGGCTCCGCGGTTGGCTCCAGCCGCGTGAGGGGCCGGGTGCGACCTCGAGGGCCCTTGAGGACCACCCCGGCGCCGAGGGCGTCGTGGCCCTCGCGGAACACCGTGGCGGCGACCAGGACGGCTTCGCCGACGACCGCCTTGACGGGGTAGCGCCCGCCTTCGATGACGGGGCTGACTTCAGTGATGGGAATGCGCTCGACCATTGCTCCGAACCTACCGGCGGCTCCGGCGCTTCGCACGCGTGACCAGGCCCGGACTGTGGGGGAGGTAACACGTTCTTCCGGGTCCGACGGTCACCTCTGCGGCCGGTACGACGCGGGGTCGCGCGGCCGTCGTACCCGGAAGAACCTGACGGCTCGGCAGTAAGAACTTGACGGCTCGGCGGTAAGAACTTGACGGCTCGGCGGTAAGAACTTGACGGCTCGGCGGTAAGAACTTGACGGCTCGGCGGAAGAAGGTGGGGCCACCTCCGCCAGGCTGTAACAGAGGTGGCCCTGGATCGGGGGCGACGAGCCGCACCAGACCTGCGTCTGATGCGGCCTCGACGCGTGGGTGGTCGCTCAGGCGGCCGTCTGGGACGCCAGCGGGTGGTCGTGCGACGTGCGCGACGACAGGCTGTGCCCGTTCGGCGACTGGCAGGGGCCGTAGCCGCAGTGCACACAGCGCATGATGCCGTCGGGCTCGTTCCAGGTGTAGCCCGGCTCGTGACCGACCCGGGCGGGATCGGCGGCCCAGTCAGCGGTGCTCTTCGGGTCTTCGCGAATGCTCCGACGGGGCGAGCTGCTGACGGTGCCGGCGAGGGTCAACGCGAGCGCAAGCCCGCGCGCGGCGCCAGGAATGTTCGAGAGAGGGTTCATGTCTCCTCCTTGATGGCCTTGCCTGGGGTGGGTGGGGGTCAGACGGCGCCGGTGAGGCCGCGCTTGGCGCGAATCCTCTTGGTGAGCAAGCCGAACAGCCCGTCGACGATCATGCCGACGACGAGGATCACGATCATCAGCGAGATCACCAGCGTGGGATGGAACGTCTGCCGGGCGAGGTTGAGGTCGCCGCCCACCGACGTCACGGCAGGCAACGTGACCAGCAGCTCGCCGGCCAGCAGGCTGCGCCAGGAGAACGCCCAGCCCTGCTTCATGCCCTGCACGTAGGACGGCATGGCTGCCGGCAGCACGATGTAGCGGTAGTGGTTGATGCCACGGGCTCCGAGCATCTTGCCGGCTCGCAGCAGTGGTGGCGGCACCTCGTCGATGCCCGTGATGACGCCGCTTGCGATGGAGGGCGCCGCGCCCAGCACGACGACGAACAGGATCGCCTTCTCGGTGGTGCCGAACAGCAGGATGGCCAGCGGGAACCACGCGATCGACGGCATCGTCTGCATGCCAGCGACGAGGGAGCCGACACCGAGACGGAACACGTTCCACTGGACGACCGCGACGCCGAGGAGCGTCCCGATCACGAGGGCCAGGGAGTAGCCCGTGATCGCGCGCTGCATCGTGGTCTGCATAGAGCTCCAAATGCGGTGCCCGGTCAGTTGGTCCCAGAGGGTCTGGGCGACTTGGGACGGGGTGGGCAGCACGTAGTCCGGCCGCCACCCGCTCCAGCAGAGGATCTGCCACACGAGGATGACCAGGCCGACCGCGACGAGCTTCGGCCAGGTCCAGTCCCACGCCCGCCGACCCCTCGAACGGGCGGCCTCGGGGTGGCCCACTGCCATCCGCGGTCGGCTGATCTGCTCCTCGCCGAGGGCCTCGGTGGCTTGGATGTCAACGGACATGCTGGGCCACCTCCGCCTTGAGCTGGTCGGTGAGCTCACCGGACAGGATGGCGACCTCGGGATCATCGGACCTGCGTGGGCGGTCGAAGGGGACCTTGATCTCGGACTTCACCCGGCCGGGGGAGCTCGAGAAGAGCACGGTGCGGTCCGACAGCCGGACGGCCTCGCGCACGTTGTGGGTGACAAAGACGATCGTCAGCTTGAGCTCCTGATGGATGCGCTCGATCTCGTCGTGCATGGAGTCGCGGGTCATCGCGTCGAGAGCGGCGAAGGGTTCGTCCATCAGCACGATGTGGGCCTCCTGGGCGAGCACCCGGGCGAGCGCCGTGCGCTGCCGCATGCCGCCGGAGAGCTCGTGGGGCCGCTTCTTGGCCCGCCCACCGAGGTGGACGAGCTCGAGGAGCTCCTCCACGCGCGCCTTGCGCTTGTCCCGCGGGACTCCGCTGAGCTTGAGCGCGAGGTCGACGTTCTGCCCGGCCGTCAGCCAGGGGAACAGGGTCGCCTCCTGGAACAGGAACGCGACCTTGCGGCCACCGGTCTCGATACTCCCCTCGGTGGGAGTATCGAGACCGGCGATCAGGTTGAGCAATGTGCTCTTGCCGCACCCGCTGGCCCCGACGACGCAGAGGAACTCCTGCTGAGCCACGTCGAGCTCGACGTCGCGCAGAGCGGTCGTGAGGTCACTGCCACGGCCGAACGTCTTGCTGACGCCGCGGATCGTGATGGCTGGGCCAGAAGTGGCCGCTTCCGGCCCAGCCAGCTCGGGGGTGGTTCTGACGGAGAGACTCATTGCACTGAGGGTCCTGACACGGTGGGGTGGTTGTCCGCCTTGAGGAGGGAGTTCAGCGGGTCGAGGTCGAAGATGGCGCCGAGGTTGTCGACCGGGTCGAGCAGGCCGACCGCGACGGCGTGCTTCTCATTGGCGATGAACGAGTTCGCGATCGGGTCGTTCGTGAAGGTGAGGTTGCTCCAGGCGCTGTTGAGCACTGCCGTCGGGATCTTCGATTGGCTGTAGTCCGCCAGCCAGACGCCGACCTGCTGCTCCGCCGCGGAGGAGTTGGCGTTGATGTAGTCGTTGGCCTGGATCTGACCCTTGAGCAGGTCGTTGACCAGGTCGGCGTGCTCGGCCAGGTAGTCCTTGCGGACCAGCAGGACGGTCGTGACGTACGTGCCTTGGGGCCACCGCGTCTTCTCGTTGATGAGGACGTGTCCACCCTCGGCCACCAGCTGCGAGGCGTAGGGCTCGGGAATCCAGGCGCCCTGGATGTTGCCCTGGGCGAAGTCCTGGAGCGCGGTGCCGTTGTCCTCGTTGAGGATCTTGACGTCGCCGCCGCCGTCCGACGTCTCCTTGAAGCCCTTGGTCTTGAGGAAGTACTTCAGGGCGACGTCCTGGGTGTTGCCGGCGCTCGGGGTGGCGATGGTCGCGCCCTTCAGCTGGTCGACTGAGGTGATCGACTTGTTGACGACGAGCGCCGCACCGCCCCCGGTCGCACCGCTGATGATGCGGACCAGGTCGCCGTGGCTCTGGGCGTACGCCGTGATGGCCGGGCTGGGCCCGATGTAGGTGGCGTCCAGGGACCCGCCGGCGAGCGCCTCGAGTGTGTCGCTGCCCGAGTCGAAGATCTGCGTCTTCAGCGTGCCGTTGTCCTTGGCGAGGGCATCCTTGAAGTAGCCCTTCTGGACTCCGATGATGGCGCTTCCGTGGGTGAGGTTGGGGAAGTAGCCAAGAGTGAGTGTGCCTCCACTGCCTCCTGAGCTCGACCCGGTCGAGCTGCTGCTGTTGTTGTTGCTGCTTCCGCAGGCAGCAAGCGGAGCGGCAGCAAGCGCCGCCGCGACGATGAGGCCGATGCGCTTCCAGGCCTTGGCTTGCATAACCACTATCATGGCTCCTAGGTCAATAAAGTCAAGTAAGTGACTATACATAGGCTACATGGCGTCGCACGCGGATGCGGCGATTTCGGTGTGTCGCGCGTTACAGGGGCCGTCGAGCGTGTCCGGACGGCCGATCTTCGCCGCTTCGACGCAATTCCCGCCTGATTCAGCGCTGAGAGCGCGGCACGGCTACGGTTTCTCCGTGCGTGCCATCAGACGATTCACCGTGCGACCGGTGCTGCCCGAGTCGCTGCTCCCCCTCGAGGAGCTCGCCACCAACCTGCGATGGTCGTGGCATCCGGAGACCCAGGATCTGTTCGAGGCGGTCGACGCGGTGGGCTGGGAGTCGAGCGGGCACGACCCGGTCCGCTTTCTCGGCACGATCTCGCCGGAGCGGCTGCGGAGCCTGGCGCTGGACCGCCGATTCATCAAGCGCCTCCGGCTGGCGCACGGCGACCTCGAGGAGTACCTCACCGGCGACCGGTGGTACCAGACCCTCGGGCCCGATGCGCCGCGCCAGATCGCCTACTTCTCGCCGGAGTTCGGCATCGCCTCGGTGCTGCCGCAGTACTCGGGCGGGCTTGGCATCTTGGCGGGAGACCACCTGAAGACCGCGAGCGACCTCGGGGTGCCGATCATCGGGGTCGGGCTCTTCTACCGCCACGGCTACTTCCGCCAGTCGTTGTCACCGGAGGGCTGGCAGCAGGAGCGCTACCCGATCACGGACCCCGATGAGCTTCCGCTGCGGTTGCTCCGCGAGGAGGACGGGTCGGTCACCAAGGTCGACTTCGGGCTCCCCGGTGGCGAGCGGCTCAACGCCCGCATCTGGGTGGCGAAGGTCGGCCGGGTCCCGCTGCTGATGCTCGACTCCGACGTCGAGATGAACGCGATCTCCATCCGCGAGGTGACCGACCGGCTCTACGGCGGCGGCTCCGAGCACCGGCTGCACCAGGAGCTGCTGCTCGGCGTGGGTGGGATCCGCGCCATCCGTGCCTACTGCCGGCTGACCGGCGCGGTCGCCCCGGAGGTCTTCCACACCAACGAGGGTCATGCCGGCTTCCTCGGCATCGAGCGCATCCGCGAGCTCGTCGCTGAGCGGGGCCTGGACTTCGAGGCCGCGCTCGAGCATGCCCGGGCCGGCACCGTGTTCACGACGCACACGCCGGTGCCGGCGGGGATCGACCGCTTCCCGCGCGAGCTGATCGAGAGCCAGTTCGGCCGCGACGACATGCTCACCCCGCTGCCGGTGCCCAAGATCGTGGCCCTCGGCGCCGAGACCTACGACGGAGGTGACGACTCCGTCTTCAACATGGCCGTCATGGGCCTACGGCTCGCCGGCCACGCCAACGGGGTGAGCATGCTGCACGGCAACGTCTCGCGCGGCATGTTCAGCGGGCTGTGGCCGGGCTTCGACCGCGACGACGTGCCGATCACCTCGATCACCAACGGCGTGCACGCCCCCACCTGGGTCGCCCGGGAGGTGTTCGCGCTAGCGGAGGACGAGTCGGTCCTCTCCGAGGTCGAGGAGGCGCAGAACTGGGAGTCCGTCGACAAGGTCCCGAGCGAGCTGATCTGGCAGACCAAGCGGGTCCTGCGCGAGCGACTCGTGGCGGACGTCCGGGTCCGGGTCCGGAAGTCATGGTTGCAGCGCGGTGCCAGCCCGGCGGAGCTCGGCTGGGTCGACTCCGTGCTCGACCCTGACGTGTTAACGATCGGATTCGCGCGCCGGGTGCCGTCATACAAGCGGCTGACCCTGATGCTGCGTGACCCCGAGCGGCTGACCAACCTGCTGCTCGATCCGGAGCGGCCGATCCAGCTGGTCATCGCGGGCAAGAGCCACCCGGCTGACGAGGGCGGCAAGAAGCTCATCCAGGAGGTCGTGCGGTTCTCCGACGACCCTGCGGTTCGGCACCGGATCGTGTTCCTACCCAACTATGACATCGCGATGGCCAAGCCGCTCTACCCCGGCTGCGACGTGTGGCTCAACAACCCGCTGCGCCCTTATGAGGCCTGCGGGACCTCCGGGATGAAGGCAGCCCTCAACGGCGGGCTCAACCTCTCGATCCTCGACGGCTGGTGGGACGAGTGGTACGACGGCGACAACGGCTGGGCGATCCCGTCCGCGGACGGCGTCGAGGACGAGGACCGCCGCGACGACATCGAGTCGGCCGCCCTCTACGACCTGATCGAGAGCGAGGTCGCGCCGCGTTTCTACGACGTCGACGAGGACTACCTGCCGGTGCGCTGGCTGGAGATGGTGCGGCACACCTTGAAGTCGCTCGGCCCGAAGGTGTTGGCGTCCCGGATGGTTCGCGACTACGTCCAGCAGCTCTACACGCCGGCCGCCACGATCGCGCGCAAGCTCGACGGCGACGACACCGGGGCCATCCTGCTCGCGGCGTGGAAGCAGCGGGTCCGCACGGCCTGGCCAGACGTCCGCATCGAGCATGTCGAGTCCAGCGGGGTGACCGACTCGCCGGCCCTCGGGTCGACGATCAACGTGCGCGTCTACGCATTCCTCGGCGACCTCTCGCCGGACGACGTCGACGTGCAGGTGCTCCACGGCAAGGTGGCCGCCGACGACGAGCTACGGAAGCCGCAGGTGGCGAGCCTGGCCCACGCCGAGAGCTACGAGGACGGGCGCCATCGCTTCGAGGCCGACGTCTTGCTCGACCACACGGGTCCGTTCGGCTACACCGTCCGGATCTGCCCGAAGAACGACCTGCTCGGCTCGTCGGCCGACCTCGGCATCGTGGCGTGGCCGCCCGACGTCAACGATGCCGAGCAGACGGAGGTCGCCGCGGCTGGTTCCTGACCCCAGCTCTGCATGCGGGCGGGGCGTTTGGCTGGCTCGCCAGGCAGACTCGGGTCCGCCAGCGTCAGGAGCAGCAGCCGGGTGACGTCATGACATCGGCCGCCCGACCTCGCTCCGAGCCGCTCAGCCAACGGTCGGGGACGCGGACACGGCCTCGAAGAGCGCCATCGTGTGGTCGAGCAGGGTCACCGACTTGCCGGGCTCGAGCAGATCCGGGACGGCCGGCCCGTCGGTGCGGAACACCTCGACGTAGTGGTCGGCCCAGCCGCGCGGCAGTGTGACGTCCACGTGTGCGTCGCCGGCATGCAGCCACATCACGTAGGACGTGTCCTCCATTCGCTCGCCGCGGGAGTTGTGCGCCCGCATCGCGTCACCCGCGAGGAATAGCCCCAACGTCCGCAGTCCAGAGTCCGCCCACGTGTGCTCCGTCATCTCCTCGCCGTTGGTCTGCAACCAGGTGATGTCCTTGCGACCGCCCGCGTGCAGCGGGACGCCCTCGAAGAAGTAGCGTTGACGAAGCGCCGGGTGCTTGGCGCGCAGGGCGAGCAGCTGCCGGGTCAGCTCGTGCAGGTGCATCCAGCCCGGTGGATCGTCCCAGGAGATCCACGAGACCGGGCCGTCGAGGCAGAACGGGTTGTTGTTCCCCTGCTGCGTCCGGCCCCGCTCGTCGCCTGCGGTCAGCATCGGCACTCCGGTCGAGAGCAGCAAGGTCCCGAGCAGGTTGGCCGCCTGCCGCTGCCTCAGCGCGAGGATGTCGGGATCGTCCGTCTCGCCCTCGACGCCGCAGTTCCATGACCGGTTGTCATCCGTGCCGTCGCGGTTGTCGTCGCCGTTCGCCTCGTTGTGCTTGGTGTCGTAGGACACCAGGTCACGCAGCGTGAAGCCATCGTGTGCAGTGACGAAGTTGACCGAGGCGAACGGCAGCCGGTCGTCGTCGGCGTACAGGTCGCTGGATCCCGACAGTCGCGACGCGAGATCTCGGACACCATCGGCCCGTCCCCTCCAGAAGTCCCGGACGGTGTCGCGGAACTTGTCGTTCCACTCACACCACGGTGGTGGGAAGCTCCCGACGAGGTAGCCGTCGTGCGTGGCGTCCCACGGCTCCGCGATGAGCTTGGCCTCACGAAGCACCGGGTCCTGGTGCACCGCCATCAGGAACGGTGCCCTCAGGTCGACGCGGAGGTCGTTGCGGCACAGCGCCGGCGCCAGGTCGAAACGGAACCCGTCGACGTGCATCTCGGTCACCCAGTAGCGCAGGGAGTCCATCACCAGCTGCAGGACCTGGCGTTCGGAGACGTGGACCGTGTTACCGCATCCGGTCACGTCGAAGTAGTCACCGGCGGAGTCGACGAGGTAGTAGTCGCGGTCGGCGAGGCCACGGAACGACAGCGTCGGCCCCTTCCTCCCGCCCTCCGCGGTGTGGTTGTAGACGACGTCCATGATCACTTCGAGCCCGGCGGCGTGGAGGTTCTTGACCATCTGTTTGAACTCGCGAATCTGCTCGCCACGCGTTCCGGACGAGCTGTATGCCGCGTGCGGCGCGAAGAAGCCGACCGTGTTGTAGCCCCAGTAGTTGACCAGGCCGTTGTCGGCCAGATGTGGCTCGGACTCGAATTGCTGCGTGGGCATCAGCTCGACGGCGGTGATGCCCAGGTCCTTGAGGTAGCCGATCGTCGCCGGGTGACCGACTCCCGCAAACGTTCCGCGGAGCTCCGCCGGGACGCGCTCTGCGAGCTGGGTGAGGCCCTTGACGTGCGCCTCGTAGATGACGGTCCGCCGCCAGAGGGTCTCGGGTCTCGCGTCTGCGCCCCAGTCGAAGTCACCCTCGGCGACCACGACGCTGCGCGGCACGTATGGCGCCGAGTCGCCCGGGTTCGCCGCGCCGCTCCCGGTGGTGGTGCCGGTCACCGGGTGCGGAGTCAGGGTTCCGTCGATAGCGCGGGCGTAGGGGTCGAGCAGCAGCTTGTCCGGGTTGAACAGATGCCCGGCGAGCGGCTGCCATGGTCCGTCGACGCGGTAGCCGTAGCGCTGGCCAGGGGAGACTCCCGGCACGAACCCGTGCCAGACACCGAGGGTGAACTCAGGAAGCCGCAGGCGTGTCTCCTGTCCGGCCTCGTCGAACAGGCAGACCCAGACCGACGTCGCGTCCGGCGCCCACACGGCGAAGTTGGTGCCCAGACCGTCGTAGAACGCGCCCCGATGGAGGTGGTGACCCGGCCAGATTCGGGCGGGCGTGGCGCTGCTCATCCTGCTATTTTCCCCGGCCGGTGGGACGACGTCTCGCACCGGGTCGCACAGCGGTCGGATACGCTGCCCGCCATGGCTGACTTCGTACGGCTCGACGTCGCGTCCGGCGTGGGAACCATCCGGCTCGACCGCCCGCCGATGAACGCGCTCGACGTGGCCATGCAGGAGGAGATCCGGGCGGTCGCCGCCGAGGCTGCGGAGCGCGACGACGTCCGGGCGGTGGTCGTCTACGGCGGCGAGAAGGTCTTCGCTGCCGGCGCGGACGTCCGCGAGATGGCGGACATGTCCTACACCGACATGGTGCGTCGCGGGGAAGCCCTGCAGTCGTCGTTCACCGCAGTGGCGAGGATCCCGAAACCGGTGGTCGCAGCCGTCACCGGATACGCGCTGGGCGGTGGCTGCGAGCTCGCCTTGTGCGCTGACATCCGGATCGCGGCTGACAACGCCAAGCTCGGGCAGCCCGAGATCCTGCTCGGCGTGATTCCCGGAGCCGGTGGCACCCAGCGGCTCACGCGGCTGGTCGGCCCGGCCAAGGCCAAGGACATCATCTTCACGGGCCGCTTCGTGGCCGCGGACGAGGCGCTTCGCATCGGCCTGGTCGACTCGGTCGTACCCGCGGCCGACGTCTACGAGGCCGCTCAGACGTGGGCCGGCCGCTTCGCCCACGGGCCGGCGTACGCGCTGCGAGCCGCGAAGGAGGCGGTCGACCGCGGGCTCGAGACGGACCTGGACACTGGTCTCGAGATCGAGCGGCTGCAGTTCGCCGGGCTGTTCGCGACCGAGGACCGGACGGCGGGCATGCGGTCGTTCGTCGAGAACGGCCCCGGCAAGGCGACCTTTGAGGGTCGCTGACATGTCGCGGCAGACGCCGACACCGGCCGCGACCGAGGCCGAGGTCGAGGCCGCCTGGCACGACACGAAGCTGGCGCAGGTCCTCTACCACGACTGGGAGGCCCAGACCTACGACGAGAAGTGGTCGATCTCGTTCGACCAGAGGTGCATCGACTACGCCCGCGACCGGTTCAGCAACGTCGCCGGGACTGCCGGCTGGCCCTACCGGAGGTCGCTTGAGATCGGCTGTGGCACGGGTTTCTTCACCCTCAACCTCAAGCTCGCGGGGGTCGTCGACGAGTGCTCGGTCACCGACATCTCACCCGGCATGGTCGAGGTCGCCAAGCGGAACGCCGAAGCACTCGGCTTCAGCATCGAAGGTCAGGCTGCCGACGCGGAGACATTGCCTTACGCCGACGACACGTTCGACGTGGTGGTGGGCCACGCCGTCATTCACCACATCCCCGACGTCGAGCTCGCTTTCCGCGAGATGTTCCGCGTGGTCCGGCCCGGCGGTCGGGTGGTGATCTGCGGTGAGCCCACCCGCTACGGCGACATCGTCGCGCGGCAGCTCTCCCGGGCCACCTGGTGGCTGACCACCCACATCACGGCGCTGCCGGGGCTACGGAGCCGCTGGGCACGGCCCCGCGAGGAGCTCGACGAGTCGTCGCGGGCCGCCGCGCTGGAGGCGGTCGTCGACCTGCACACGTTCGACCCCGCCGAGCTGGCGAGGACCGTCTCGCGGGCCGGTGGCGTGGACGTTCGCGTCGTGACGGAGGAGCTGACGGCCGCCTGGGTGGGCTGGCCGATTAGGACGTTCGAGGCCGCTGTCCCCACCGAGCGGCTCGGCTACGGTTGGCGGATGTTCGCGTTCCGTTCCTGGCTGGCGCTGTCGCGGCTCGACCGGCTGCTCGCGCACGCCGTCCCGGCCGGGCTGTTCTACAACGCCTCGGTGAGCGCGGTGAAGCCGTTCGGGGCGCGGCGCGGAGCCGGCGGCGCGACGTCCCGAGCCTGATGGGCGGCTCGCCTCAACCCCCCCGCGGCCGAGACCCCCGCCAGGCCAGGTACCTCACCCTCGCCTCGCTGAGGTGGGTTGTCACGCACCGCGCGTGGACGCCTTATTATCTGGTGCGCTACTGGCGCTTCCTCAGGTTCCGGCTGCGCAACCCGCACGTCGTGACCGAGGGCATGGTGTTCTTCGGCAAGCGGGTGGAGGTCTCGGCCCGGCGCGGCTACGGCCGACTGGTGATCGGTCGATGGGTGCACTTCGGGGACGACAACCGGGTCCGCTGTCACGAGGGCACGCTGCGCATCGGGGACAAGTGCGTGTTCGGCCAGGACAACACGGTCAACTGCTACCTGGACATCGAGTTCGGCGCCGGGACTCTCGTGTCGGACTGGGTCTACGTCTGCGACTTCGACCACGCGACCAGGGACCTCGACATCCCCATCAAGGACCAGGGGATCATCAAGTCGCCGGTCCGGGTCGGTCCCGGCAGCTGGCTCGGGACGAAGGTGTCGGTGCTGCGCGGAGCAGAGATCGGCGCCCGCTCCGTGGTGGCGGCACACGCCGTCGTACGCGACAAGACCCCTGACCACGTCGTGCTCGCCGGCGTGCCCGCTCGCGTCGTACGTGAGCGCGTGCAGGGCACCCGGGACGACTGGGCGTGACGGTGAGCTCGGCCCGACGAACGATCGCTACGGTCGTGTGGGTGGTGGCCGTCGCCGTCGCCGTGCTGCTGGCGGTCGGCGCGCTGCTCTCCGCACTTCTCGTGGACCCGCAGACGGTGGTCGTGAGGCAGCTGGTCGACGGGGCCCGCTTCGTCGCCGGTCCGTTCGGGCACCTCTTCGTCTTCTACCGCGATGTCCCAGGGGAGGTTGTCAGGACGCCCGACGTCGCCAAGGAGCGGCTGGTCAACTGGGGACTCGCTGCAGTCGTCTGCCTCCTCCTGGGCCGCGCCCTCGACCTGCTGATCCGGCCCCGGGCGGCTCGCGACGATCGGTCGGCGGACTAGGTCTGCTGGCTCTTCTTCACACGCTTGCGGAGCTGGAGGATCCGCAGCGTGCCGGCGATCGCCGCGAGCAGCACCCCGGTCACCGCCGACAGCAGCATCGCGACAGCCAACGGCATCGTGAAGTTGGCCGTGAAGAAGGTGATCTCGACCTTCTGGGTGTTCTGCAGCACGAAGATGAGCAGCAGGACGAGCAGCAGGGCAAAGACGATGAGTGCGATCCAGGTCCCACTGACCCGGGTGTGGGCCAGCAGATCCTCGTCCGCTGCGGGGGGTGGTGCGGTCGTCGCAGCCGGCCCCGGCTCCTCCTTCGAGGTGACCTCGGCCGACTCCCGGTCGGAGTGGGCGCCTGTCTGGTCCTGGGTGACCGAGGCATCCGATGGCCGGCTGCCGAGCTCACTCTCGGGTTGAGGGTCAGGCCGATGCGCATCCGGGTAGACCGGGAGGTCCGCGGCCGGATCAATCGAGCCCTGCGCAGGTTGCTCCGTCATCGAACGCTCCTTTCGTCACCCGCCACACGTGCGTCACCTGCCAGAATTGCACAGCACACGGATTCCGGCATGTCGGGCTCACCCGTGACGGCCCGCCCCCGGCGGTCGAGAGCTGGGGGTCGGCGTGGCAGGATGCTGCCCTGACGGGAGAACGGCGTCGGCTGTGAGTGAGGCCACCCGGTCGCGGCTCGGGCCGCAAAGCTACTTGCGAGTAACATAGGGTCGACAACCCCCCGCTACCAGAGTGCGTCTGCGACAGGAGGGCTCACGAGGCCATGAAGATCGTTGTGTGCGTGAAGTACTGCCCCGATGCGACCGCCGACCGGTCGTTCAACGATGACGCCACGGTCGACCGGGTCGGTGTCGACGGCGTGCTGTCGGAGCTCGACGAGTACGCGGTGGAGGCGGCCCTCCAGATCCGCGAGGCGGGTGACGCCGAGGTCGATGTCCTCACCGTCGGTCCTGAGCCGGCCCGGGCCGCCATCCTCAAGAGCCTGCAGATGGGTGCCGACGGGGCGACCCACGTGCTCGACGATGCGCTGCACGGCTCGGACGCGCTGGCCACGTCCCTGGTGATCGCCAAGGCTCTCGAGAAGACGGGTTTCGACCTGGTCATCTGTGGAATGGCGTCCACCGACGGCAGCATGAGCGTCGTACCCGCGATGCTGTCGGAGCGGCTGGGGGTTCCCCAGGTGACGTTCGCGTCGGAGGTGACGATCGAGGGGGAGACGGTGCGCGGCCGTCGTGACGGAGACAGCGCCACGGAGACCATCGAAGCGACGATGCCGCTCGTGCTGAGTGTGACCGACCAGGCGAACGAGCCGCGTTACCCGTCGTTCAAGGGGATCATGGCGGCCAAGAAGAAGCCCGTCGAGACGCTCACGGTGGCCGATCTCGGGCTCAGCGCCGACGACATCGGTCTCTCGGCGGCCTGGACGAAGGTCGACTCGGTATCCGCTCGGCCCCCGCGGTCCCACGGCAAGGTCGTGACCGACGACGGCACGGGTGCAGACCAGCTCGTCGAGTTCCTGGCAGCCGGGAAGTTCATCTGATGCGGCCGACCAGTCGCCCTCGCCGGCTACCCGGGAGCGCTCGCCAGCCAGCACAAGCCAGGAGAGTAGGCGTCACAGCATGAGTGAGATCCTCGTCCTCGTCGACCATGTCGACGGCGTCGTCCGCAAGACGACCGCTGAGCTCCTGACGATCGCCCGCCGCCTCGGCGAGCCGTCCGCGGTCTTCATCGGCGACGACATCGCCGGTGCTCGCGACAGCCTCAAGCAGTACGGCGCCGCGAAGGTCTACGTGCTCGATGCCGCCGAGCTCACCGACTACCTCGTTGTGCCGAAGGTCGAGGCGCTCGCCCAGCTCGTCACTCAGACCGACCCGGCCGCCGTTCTGCTCGGCTCGAGTGCCGAAGGCAAGGAGATAGCCGGGCGACTCGCCGTCAAGCTCGGCTCGGGACTGGTCACAGACGCCGTCGACGTGCAGCCCAGCGACGGGGGGATCGTCACCACCCAGTCGGTGTTCGCCGGCAGCTACGCCGTCCAGGCCCAGGTCACGAAGGGCACCCCGGTCATCACCGTGAAGCCCAACGCGGCGACGCCCGAGCCGGCCGACGGCGCCGCGACCGAGGAGCAGGTGACCGTCACGCTGAGCGATGCGGCGAAGGGCGCCAGGATCGTCGATCGGCAGCCGCGCCGCGCAACCGGGCGTCCCGAGCTCACCGAGGCCGCGATCGTCGTATCAGGCGGCCGCGGCACCGGAGGCAACTTCGAGCCCGTCGAGGCTCTTGCCGACGCTCTCGGCGCCGCGGTCGGGGCATCGCGGGCGGCCGTCGACTCCGGCTGGTATCCGCACTCCTACCAGGTCGGCCAGACCGGCAAGACCGTCTCGCCCCAGCTCTACGTCGCCACCGGTATCTCAGGTGCTATCCAGCACCGGGCGGGGATGCAGACCTCGAAGACGATCGTCGCCGTCAACAAGGACGAGGAGGCGCCGATCTTCGAGCTCGTCGACTTCGGCGTGGTCGGCGATCTGCACAGTGTGCTGCCAGCCGCCACCGACAAGATCAAGGCCCGGCACGGCTGACCGGTTGACCGGTTGACCTGACCAGAACCGCTGGCCGGACGAACCATTGCGTCCGGCTGAGCCGTCATACCCGAGGGCTCGGATCAGAGGGCGAGGACGTCGCCCGACCAGCGGCTGCGCAGCCAACGGTCGTGGCTCGCCACCACGACGGTGCCGGCGGAGCGGTCGAGGGCGGACTCGAGCTCACCCGCGAGGGTGAGCGAGATGTGGTTGGTCGGTTCGTCCAGCAGCAGCAGGTCGACGCCGCCGGCTACCAGGATCGCGAGGGCGAGCCGCCGCTGCTGCCCGACGCTGAGGACGCCGAGCGGTCGCGACAGGTCTCGCGGATGCAGCAGCCCCAGCTCGCGCAGCGGTACTGGCGATCCGGTCGCCGCGTCATAAGCATCGGCAGGCGTTCGCGAGGGATCGGAGAAGAGGGCCTCCTGCGCCAGCATCCCCACCCTGCGCGCGGTCACCGACACCGTTCCGCTCTGCGGCGCCAGCTGCCCGGCGACCACCGAGAGCAGACTCGACTTCCCCGACCCGTTGGCTCCGGTCACCAGCAGGTGCTCGCCCGCCGACACGTCGAGACGATCGATGCTGACCCGGCCGGGCACCACCAGGTCCCGGACGAGGACCACCAGCCCGCTTGCCGCCGTGCCGCCTGCGAGCGGCTGACCGAAGCTCAGCTCCCGAGGCGGCTTGCGCACCTGGTCGCGCTCCAGGTCGTCGATGCGCCGCTCGACATTGCGTACCCGACGCCTGACCGCCACGTCCTTGAGCTGGGCCTTGCCGTGCGGGATGAACTTGTCGTTGTCACGCGGCGCCCGGTAGGCGTGCCCGACCTGGCGAGCGGTCGTCCGCGCGGAATGCCGCAGGTCGTTGAGCTCCTCCTGCTGGGTCCGGAACGTCTCCTCCCAACGTCGGCGCGAAGCCGCCTTGTGCTCGAGGTACGACGAGAAGCCGCCCCCGAACCGGTTGCCACCCTCGCCGTCCACACCGAAGTGGCTGACGTCGAGATCGACGATGACCGAGCACACCCGCCCGAGGAAGACCCGGTCGTGGCTGGCGACCAGGACGACTCCGGGGAGATCGAGCAGGAACGTCTCGAGGAACTCGATCGCCTCGTCGTCGAGGTGGTTGGTCGGCTCGTCGAGGATGACGCAGCCCGGGCGGCGCGCGACGAGTGCGGCCAGGGCCAGCCTGGATCGCTCGCCTCCGGACAGCTCGTCGACCGGCCGGGCGAGGTCGACCGACGCGAGCCCAAGATGCTGCGACGCGAGCTCGGCACGGCGGTCGGCGCCCCAGGCGTCGTGGTTCGTCGCCCACTCCAGGGTGTCGGCGTAGGCGGTTGCGGCCTGCTCGTCGTCGAGCCGGTGCGCGAGCTCCTCCAGCCTGGTGACGGCGTCGTGCAGCGGCGCGAGGGCATCAGCGAGCACCTCGCCTACGGTCGACCCCGGGGCGAAGTCCAGGTTCTGGGCGACGTACCCGACGTCGGGCGGGAGTGACACAGACCCCGAGTCGCGGGGCTCGACGCCGACGACGAGCCGCAACAGCGTCGACTTGCCGGCGCCGTTCTCGCCGACCAGTCCGGTTGGCTCACCCGGGTTCGCCACCAGGTCGACGCCGTCGAGAACGACCTGCGCGCCGTACGCCTTGGAGATATCGCGGGCAAGGAGTGGAGAAAGGGACGACATCAGCATCACCGAGGAAGCGGGTTGGTCGATGCTCACCCGGGGCCGATCACCGCCGGGGAGCGGGGCTGATGTCAGAGCTTCATGATGAAACGGACCCTAGCAGCGTCTCCGATCATGACTCAAACCCGTTGTCCGGCCCGAGGTACGACGCCCCCCGCGCGTCCTGGTGTGGGGCGGCGCGGACGGCCCGCCCTGACGCTTGGCGCGGCCACCGAGGGAACCGCGCACCAGACCCCGGCGCGAAAAGCCCGGGCGTCCCGCAATGCCGCGGTCTACCGTGGGCGGGTGGTCACCTCGCGCGAGCGGAGCGTTGAGACGGCGGCGCTCGACGACGAGGGCTACCGCGCGGACCTCGACGACGGCGCGCGTGCGTTCCAACGGCTGTATGGCCCGTGGGACGCGTTCGACCCGCGTGAGGCGAGGGAGCTCTTCGACCCGCTCGGGATCCCGTGGTGGGTCGCGGGCGGCTGGGCGATCGAGGCGTTCACCGGCGTCTCCCGCGAGCACGAGGACATCGACGTCTCGATGTTCCGTCGCGACCTGCCGGTCCTCCGGTCGGGCGTTGCTGGCCGCTACCACGTGTGGGCGGCCGGTGAAGGCGCGTTGAGTCCGCTGGAGGCACCGGAGGCGTCGATCCCCGACACCGCCGACCAGGTGTGGCTCCGAGCGCACGCTCTCGCCCCGTGGCGAGCCGACGTCGTCCTCAACCCCGATGACCACGGCCGCTGGGTGTCCCGGCGGGACCGGTCCTACGTCGTCGACCTCGACGACGTGACCTGGCAGCACGACGGCATCTGCTTCCTCCGCCCCGAGGTCGCGCTGGCCTTCAAGGCCAAGAGCTGCCGGCCCAAGGACCAGGCGGACCTCGACGCCACCCTCCCGTTGCTCGACGAAGGGCAGCGGCGCTGGCTCGCAGACTTCCTGGATCGGATCCACCCAGGTCACGCCTGGCGTGACCGGCTCTGAACGGCACCTATGCTGGGAAGGCGATGAACCAGGCAATGAAACCCCGCCGGCAGGTGGCCTACCTCGACCATGCGGCGACGACCCCGGTCTATCCCGAGGTCATCGAGGCGATGACCGAGCAGCTGGCCAGTCTCGGCAACGCCTCGTCCCTCCACGGCTCCGGCCGCGCCGCCCGTCGCGTCGTCGAGGAGTCCCGTGAGAAGGTCGCGGCGGCGGTCAACGCCCGCCCGTCGGAGGTGGTCTTCACCTCTGGCGGCACCGAGGCCGACAACCTCGCCACGAAAGGCTTGTTCTGGGCTCGGCACAAGGCCGACATTCGTCGGGTGCGCGTGCTCTCGACCGCGATCGAGCATCACGCCGTGCTCGACTCGCTGCACTGGCTCGCCGCGGAGGCCGGCGCCGAGGTCGAGCTGATCCCGGTCGACCGCGACGGACGGCTCGACGTGGCCGCGCTCTCGGCGACCATCGAGCGCGACCCGGAGAGCGTCGCGCTGGTGACCGTGATGCTGGCCAACAACGAGGTGGGCACGTTGCAGCCGCTCGACCGGGTGGTCGAGATCGCGGCCCGCCAGCGGATCCCGGTGCATACCGATGCTGTGCAGGTGATGGGCCAGCTGCCGCTCGACTTCGCCGCCTCGGGGGTCGATGCGATGACCGTCACGGGGCACAAGATCGGTGGCCCGTTGGGAGTCGGGGCGCTGCTGCTGCGACGGGAGGTCGAGCTCGTCGCGCTCATGCACGGCGGTGGCCAGGAGCGCGATGTCAGGTCCGGCACGATCGACGGGCCGGCCATCGTGGGTCTGGCGACGGCCGCCGAGCTTGCCGTCAAGGGTCGGTGCGAACGTGGCGAGATGCTTTCCGGCCTGCGCGACGACCTGGTCAGCCGCGTGCTGCGCGCCGTACCGGAAGCCCAGCTCAACGGACCTGCAGGCGACGGGCGGCTGCCCGGCAACGCCCATCTGTCCTTCCCCGGCTGCGAGGGGGACTCTCTGCTGATGTTGCTCGATGCGCAGGGCATCGAGTGCTCGACCGGCTCAGCGTGCTCGGCGGGGGTGCCCCAGGCTTCTCATGTTCTGCTGGCGATGGGTCGAGACGAGGCGACGGCACGTGGTTCGCTGCGCTTCTCCCTCGGCCACACGTCGACGCAGGACGACGTCGACCGGGTCGTCGAGGCGATCGCGCCCGCGGTCGACCGAGCCCGTGCCGCCGGGGTGACCGGCGCCGCGGTACGACGCTCGTGAGGGTCGTCGCGGCGATGTCCGGAGGCGTCGACTCCGCGGTCGCCGCTGCTCGGGCGGTCGACGCAGGTCACGACGTCACCGGCATCCATCTGGCGCTGTCGCGCAACCCGAAGTCCTACCGGACCGGGGCTCGCGGCTGCTGCACGATCGAGGATGCCAACGACGCCAGGCGTGCTGCCGACGTCATCGGGATCCCCTTCTATGTCTGGGACCTGAGTGACCGGTTCCACGACGATGTGGTCGAGGACTTCATCGTCGAGTACGCGCAGGGCCGCACGCCCAACCCGTGCCTTCGGTGCAACGAGAAGATCAAGTTCGCGGCAGTGCTCGACCGGGCGAGGGCGCTCGGCTTCGACGCCGTTGCGACCGGGCACTACGCCCGGCTCGAGACCGGCCCCGACGGTCTCATCGAGATGCATCGAGCCGCCGACCACGCCAAGGACCAGTCCTATGTGCTGGGCGTCCTCACGCAGGAGCAGCTTGCGCATTCGCTCTTCCCGCTCGGCGGATCGACCAAACCCGATGTCCGCGTCGAGGCAGAGCGCCGTGGTCTCGCCGTCGCAGCCAAGCCCGACAGCCACGACATCTGCTTCATCAGCGACGGTGACACCGCGGGCTGGCTGCGCGACCGGCTCGGCGCAGGCTCCGGGCCGATCGTCGACACCTCGGGCGAGGTGCTCGGCCGCCACGAAGGTTCGTTCGGGTTCACCATCGGTCAGCGCAAGGGGCTTCGCCTGGACCGGCCCGCCGCCGACGGGCGACCCCGCTACGTGCTCGACATCGAGCCCGTGTCCGGCACCGTGACCGTGGGCTCCCGCGAGGCTCTCACCGTCGACCAGCTCGCCGGCGTCGGGCCTCGGTGGTGTGGAGCGGTCCCCGTGGGAGAGCTCGCCTGCTCCGTGCAGCTGCGGGCCCACGGTGCCGAGCACCGGGCGGTCACCAGGCTGGTCGGCGACCGCGTCGAGGTCGACCTGCTCGAGCCTGCGTCAGGCGTCGCCCCCGGACAGGCTGTGGTGATCTACGACGGGACTCGAGTCGTAGGCTCGGCCACGATTGCCTCGGCCGGCCGTCGTACGACGGTCTGAACCACACGTCGTAGGCTCGGCCACGATTGCCTCGGCCGGCCGTCGTACGACGGTCTGAACATCCCGCGTCACAACGGGACCGGATCCCAGTGCAGCCCGCCGTCGTGCGTGGTGAAGACCTTGCCCTGCGCCTGCGGAAGCTCGACGGGGGAGTAGACGACCAAGCCGACCTGGTCGCTCACCCAGCAGATGTCGTTGAGCCCGCACCTGATCTCCGTGAGGCCGGGCTGATTCGGCTCGCACGGCGCATGACACCCTCCCTCTGCGCGGCAAAACTGCGCGAGCCAGACGCTCACCCGCCTCGCGCTCGTCCGCGACCGCCCCGCCCGCGCGAGGGATGAACGGCAGAGTCGCTACTCCTCCAGGCCGGTTCCGGGCGGGTGTTCGCGGACTCCTGCGGCGCCTTATCCCGTTGACCGGTCCCGTCCCGGCTGGGAGGCTGCTTGCGTGTTCGCTCCCTCAGGCTCGGCATCTCTCGCGTACGACGTCAACGGCTCCGGCACGGACGGTCCCGACCTGCTCCTGATCCATGCCGGCGTCGCCGACCGGCGGAGCTGGCGTCCCCTGCTCGATGCGCTGGTGCCGACACAGCGCGCGGTGAGCTACGACGCCCGAGGCTACGGCGAGACGACGTATGAGCCGGAGGTGTTCACGCGCTACGGCGACGCGCTGGCCGTGCTCGAAGCCGCGGGCATCGAGTCCGCTGTCGTCGTCGGCTCGTCGATGGGCGGGAAGACGGCGCTCGACCTGGCCCTCGAAGAGCCGGAACGTGTCTCGGCGCTCGTGCTGATCGCACCAGCCGTCTCCGGCGCGCCGGACGAGGAGAGCTAGCCGGAACCGCTGACCGCGCTCCTGGACGCACTCGAGAAGGCGGACGAGTCCGACGACCTCGACGAGATCAACCGCCTCGAGGCGCACATCTGGCTCGACGGGCCGACGGCTCCCGAAGGCCGGGTGGGCGGGGCGCGTCGCGATCTCTTCCTCGAGATGAATGGCCGGGCGCTCGCCGCGACCGACCCCGGCGACGGGCCGAGCACGGTGAACGCCTGGCACCGGCTCGGTGAGCTCGCGATCCCGCTGCTCGTCCTGGTCGGCGACCTCGACCTGCCGGAGTTCCAGGATCTCTCGCGGGGGCTGGCCGACCGGGTCGAAGGCGCCCAGCTCGTCGTACTCCCCGGTGTCGCCCACCTCCCGCACTTCGAAGGCGACCCGGCCTGTCTGACCGCCATCACGGAGTTCCTCGACACCCTCGCCCCCTGACGATCCGAGACTTTCGGTACGACGATCCGAGACTTTCGGTACGACGATCCGAGACTTTCGGTACGACGATCCGAGACTTTCGGTACGACGATCCGAGACTTTCGGTACGACGATCCGAGAGTTTCGGTACGACGATGCGGCCCAGCGCGAGGTATCACCGCAGGCCAGCAACGCTCATCACGATCGACGACCGGCGACCCCGCTGGTCACTTCGCCGTGTAGATGGAGATCGGACATGCGGACGTCCATTGTCGGAGCCGGACCAACCGGGCTCTTTCTGGCGATGGCCCTGGCCAGACGTGGCCACCAGGTCACGCTGCTCGACCGGGATGCCGGCCCCGACCTCGGCGGGAGCTGGCAGCGTCGCGGCGTCATGCAGTTCCACCACCCGCACGCCTTCAGGTCGCAGGTGGTAGATGCCCTGACCGCGGAGACCCCGGAGGTCTGGGAAGACCTGCTCGCGGCAGGGGCCGAGGCAGTACAGATCCCCGATGCGCCGATCGGTGTCACCGCCGTTCGCTGCCGCCGGCTCGTCTTCGAGCGAGTACTGCGGAACGC
The DNA here is from genome assembly GCA_963820035.1 of uncultured Actinomycetota bacterium. Taxonomy (GTDB): domain Bacteria; phylum Actinomycetota; class Actinomycetes; order Propionibacteriales; family Nocardioidaceae; genus JAWWPG01. The sequence continues at coordinate 229,550 of CAWFYK010000005.1, forward strand.
CGCGATCGCGGAGCCCGGTGTCACCTTCCGTCACGGACAGGTCGATACGGTCGTGAGCACCAACGGCCGCGTCAGCGGGGTCGAGCAGGAGGGCGTCCACCTCGACGCCGACCTCGTCCTCGACGCCTCGGGTCGCGCCGGCCGGCTCACCCGCGGTCTCCGTGCCGCTGCCAACGGGGCCGACTGTGGATTCGCCTACGTCTCCCAGCAGCATGAGCTGCTCCCCAGCGTCGAGCCCGGCCCGCTGAACGCGCCGATCGGCCTCCTCGCGGGCTACCCCGGCTACCTCGCCATCGTCTTCCCCCACGACAACCGGACGTTCTCCACCTTGGTCATGCACGCAACCGATGACCGCGAGCTGATGGGTCTTCGGGAGCCCGCCGCCTTCGCCGCGGCCTTGCGCGCGATCCCGGCATTCGCCGCCTGGACCGGACCGGACCGCTCGCGACCGATTGGAGCGGTCACTCCCGGCGGTCATCTCTACAACACCTACCGTGGACAGCGTGCCCCGGACGGCCGACCAACGCTGCCCGGCCTGATCTCCGTCGGCGATGCCGTGTGTACGACGAACCCGTCAGCCGGCCGGGGCGTCGCCCTGTCGTTCATGCAGGCCCGTCGACTGCTCGCGCTACTTGAGGAACATGGTTCGGATCTGGCCGCCTGTGCCCTGGACTTCGACGACTGGTGCACGCTCACCATCCGGCCGTGGTTCGAGGACCACGTGACGATGGATGCCCACCTCGCGCGCCGCTGGCATGGCGAGGGCATCGATGCGACTCAGCCTCTGCCGAGCGACCTGGTCGTGGCGGCCGCGCAGGCAGACCCGACACTGATGAGCGTCGTGGGGCCTTATCTCGGCATGTTCACCCAGCCGTGCAGCCTCGACGCCGTGCAGCCGCGGGCCAAGGAGATCTATGCGTCGGGCTGGCGACCGCCCGCGCCGCAAGGCCCCAGTCGCGACGAGCTCGCGGCGCTGGTCGCGGTGTCAAGGCATGGAAGCCGATCGCCCGCGAGACGGCGGCGGCCTTCTGACGCCACGCGGGGAGGGTCCTGAGCCCCGGTAGGCTCAGCCGGTGACCAACCGCGCGACAGGCATCGGCTCGATGCCAGGCGAGGACTTCTCCGAGGCGGTCCGCATCGTCCTCGGCGAGGTCGGAGATCTCCCTTATCTGGTTGAGCTGCCGTCTCGTGGGCCGATCGCCTCGATGACGGGGCGGGCGCTCGCGATGATCCCGGAGCTCGGGTTCGACCTGCAACCCGCGGGCTGGCGGCTCACCGGCTCGCCCGGGGTGGACCATCGGCGTGCTCGATCGCTCCTCGCCCAGGACCTGGACACGACGGAGGATCTCGTCGCGGGATCCTCGGCCGGCTTCAAGGTCCAGCTGGCCGGTCCCTGGACGTTGGCCGCCACCGTCGAGCGCACTCGTGGAGACAAGCTGCTCTCCGACCGCGGAGCCCGACGCGACCTCGCCCAGGCCCTCGGTGAGGCAGTGCGCGAGCACTGTGCCGACGTACGCCGCCGGGTCGACCCGAGCGATCTCGTCGTCCAGGTCGACGAACCTGCTCTGCCGTCGGTCCTGACCGGGTCTGTCCCGACCTCCAGCGGGTTCAACCGACATCGGTCGGTGTCCGCGCCCGAGGCCGCGCAGGCGCTGACGTGGGTCGCCGAGGCCGCCGCGGAGGCCGGCGCCACACCCGTCCTGCACTGCTGCGCCTCAGCCCTCCCGTTCGACGTCCTCCGCTCCACTCCCTTCCACGCGGTCTCGTTCGACGTCGCCGCCATCCCCGCGAGCCAGTACGACGACCTGGGCGACTGGCTGGACGACGGCCGCGCACTGTGGCCAGGCGTCGTACCCTCGGCGGACCCGGTCGGGCGGGCGCCGACCGGACCGGATCTCACGACACAGCTGTTGCGCTGGTGGGCTGCGCTCGGCTTCACGGCTGTGGAGACCCTGCCGCCGACCACCGTGACACCCTCGTGCGGGCTCGCCGGCGCCTCTCCCGGCTGGGCCCGGAGTGCACTCGAGCTGTGCCGTCAGGTGGCGCGGAACCTGTCGGTTGAGCAGGGCACTATAGAGCCATGAGCGAGTCCGCCGCCCCTGCAACGCCTCCCTCCGCCGCCGAGCCCGAGCCCGTCGGCAAGCCGCTCACCCCCGAGGTCCGGGAGCAGCATGCTGCGCTCGCGGAGGTGGTCGAGGATCACCGCTGGCGCTATCACGTGCTGGACCACCCCACCGTCAGCGATGGCGAGTTCGACTCGCTGATGAAACAGCTCGAGGCATTGGAGGCTGACTATCCCGAGCTCCGCACGCCTGACTCGCCGACCCAGCATGTCGGCGGGGCGGTGTCGACCCAGTTCACCGCTGTTGAGCACGCCGAGCGACTGCTCAGCCTCGACAACGCGTTTTCCCGGGAGGAGCTCGACTCGTGGTGGGCCAGGGTCGAGCGCGAGGGAGGCGAAGGCGCCGAGTTCCTGTGTGAGCTCAAGGTCGACGGGCTCGCGATCAACCTGACCTACGACCACGGACGGCTGATCCGGGGTGCCACCCGAGGCGACGGGCGTGTTGGCGAGGATGTCACCCCCAACGTCCGGACGATCGACAACATCCCGGATCGGCTGACAGCAGGCGACGACTATCCCGTCCCCGACTTCCTCGAGGTGCGCGGCGAGGTGTTCATGCCCGTTGAGGCGTTCGAGCATCTCAACGAGGGCCTCGTCGAGGCGGGCAAGGCGCCGTTCTCCAACCCTCGCAACTCGGCCGCGGGATCGCTGCGACAGAAGGACCCGCGCGTCACGGCCACCCGCGCGCTCCAGCTGGTGTGTCACGGCATCGGCGCCCGCGACGGCTTCGAGCCCGGCCGGCAGTCCGAGGCCTACGCGGCGCTGAAAGCGTGGGGGCTCCCGACGTCGGCGCGGGCCAAAGTCGTGCCCGACCTCTCGGCCGTCCAGGAGTTCATCGACTTCTACGGCGAGCATCGCCACGACGTCGAGCACGAGATCGACGGCGTGGTGGTGAAGGTCGACCAGGTGACGCTGCAGCGCAGGCTCGGCAGCACCTCACGGGCCCCGCGGTGGGCGATCGCGTTCAAATACCCGCCGGAGGAGGTCACCACCAAGCTCCTCGAGATCACCGTCAACGTCGGGCGCACGGGACGCGTCACGCCGTTCGGCCGGATGGAGCCGGTCCGGGTCTCCGGGTCGACCGTCGAGTTCGCCACCCTCCACAACGCTTCCGAGGTCAAGCGCAAAGGCGTGCTGGTGGGCGACACCGTCGTCCTGCGCAAGGCCGGCGACGTGATCCCCGAGATCGTCGGCCCGGTCGCCGAGCTGCGCACCGGAGACGAGCAGGAGTTCGAGATGCCGACGGCGTGTCCCGCGTGCGGTACGACGCTGGCCCCCGCCAAGGAGGGCGATGCCGACATCCGGTGTCCCAATGCTCGGTCGTGCCCCGCCCAGCTGCGTGAGCGGGTCTACCACGTGGCCGGCCGCGGCGCCTTCGACATCGAGGTACTGGGCTTCGAGGCGGCCGCCGCGATGCTCGATGCCGGCGTGCTTCACGACGAGGGTGACCTCTTCGCCCTCGACGAGGCCAAGCTGCTCACGGTGCCGCTGTTCACCCGGGCCCCCAAGAAGGGCGAGGGCGACGATCCCGTCCTGTCCGCCAACGGAGCGCGCTTGCTGGCGAACCTCGAGCAGGCGAAGGACCAGCCGTTGTGGCGGGTGCTCGTCGGCCTGTCGATCCGCCACGTCGGCCCCACCGCGGCGCGCGCACTCGCGGAGACGTTCGGGTCGTTGGAAGCCATCGAGGGGGCCGACCTCGACGAGCTCGCCGCCGTCGACGGAGTCGCCATGACGATCGCCGAGTCGGTCGTCGAGTGGTTCGGGGTCGACTGGCATCGCGAGGTCGTCGCCAAATGGCGCGCGGCCGGCGTACGCATGGTCGACGAGCGTGACGAGTCAGTCCCGCGCACCCTCGAAGGGATGTCGATCGTGGTGACCGGCTCTCTCGAAGGCTGGTCACGCGACCAGGCGAAGGAGGACATCGTCACGCGTGGTGGCAAGGCAAGCTCGTCCGTGTCGAAGAACACCGCGTTCGTGGTCGCGGGCGAGGCGCCCGGGTCCAAGTTCGACAAGGCCGTCAAGCTCGAGGTGCCCGTCCTCGACGAAGACGGCTTCGCCGTGTTGCTCGCCGACGGACCGGACGCCGCGCGCAAGGTCGCCAAGGTGGGTGTGCCCGACGTGGCCGCCGCCAGGGCTGATGGCAACGACGGTGACGCGTGACCCCACCCCCGCCCGACCTCCCCGACGGCATCGACCCGCTTGGGGTGCCTCGAGCCGGCGGTGGGCACCAAGCGTTCGTGCTCCTGCTGGCCGTGGTGTTCGCCCTGCTGGGGTTGGCCTTCACCGTGGGGTGGGTGGTCTTCCACCACCTCACCACCCACTAAGCACACCGGCCCACTCCCGTTTCCCTGCCCTCCCGACCATCCGAGACTTTCGGCACCACGATCCGAGACTTTCGGTACGACGATCCGAGAGTTTCGGTACGACGATCCGAGAGTTTCGGTACGACGATCCGAGAGTTTCGGTACGACGATCCGAGACTTTCGGTACGACGATCCGAGTCATCCGGTACGACGACTGGGACTTGGAGTCGTCTGCATAGCCCAGTCCGTGGTCACCACATCGGCCGGCGTGCGTTGACGTCGGGTTGAAAGCGCACCGAAGCGGCGGCCGTCGAGCAGCGAGCGTGATCGCGGTCACCTCACCAAGGCATTCGCGATACGTCTGTCAGGCCAGTGTGAGACGCCATGCCGACACCCGCGGTTCGTTAGCCGCCGCGTCGCTGCCGCTTGTGACGTGCAGATCGCCGAGTGTCGCCTGACAGATGCGATCACCCTCCGGCGATGCCGCCGTACTCGCGGCATGCGAGCTCGGATCGTCGTACCGCAACTCTCGGATGGTGGTGCCGTAACTCTCGGATGGTGGTGCCGAAACTCTCGGATGGTGGTGCCGTAACTCTCGGATGGTGGTGCCGTAACTCTCGGATGGTGGTGCCGTAACTCTCGGATGGTGGTGCCGTAACTCTCGGATGGTGGTGCCGTAACTCTCGGATCGTCGAGGGAGAGGGGGTTACGCGCGGCGGCTGAGGGCGAGCCGGCGGCCGACCAGCCCGACGGCGAACATCACCATGCCGGCGACCACCGCGCTGAGCGGCAGACTCACCACCAGCACCGCACATGCCACCGCGCCCACGACGTTGAGCGCCCTCGGCCACCGCCGTTGCGAGGCCGGCTGGGTGAAGGCGGACGCGTTGGCGATCCCGTAGTAGACCAGGATCCCGAACGACGAGAAGCCGATCACGCCGCGAAGATCGGTCGTCATCACCAGGACCGCGACGACGGCTCCGACGGCCGCCTCGGCATGGTGCGGCGTTCGAAAGCGCGGATGTACGTCGGCTAGCCAGCCGGGGAGGTCATGATGGCGGGCCATGGCGAGAGTCGTTCGCCCGATACCGGCGATGAGTGCGAGCAGCGATCCGAGGCAGGCGATGGCCGCTCCAACGCGCACGACGGGTGTGATCCCGTCGGCACCGACGGCCTGCACAGCTGAGGTCAACGGCGCTGCCGCGGAAGCGAGCGACGTCGGGCCGGTTGCGGCGAGAGCGCTGATCGCGACGGCGACATAGACGACGACGGTGACTCCGAGCGACAGCTGGATCGCCCGCGGGATCGTCCGAGCGGGGTCCTTCACCTCCTCGCCAAGCGTGGCCACTCGCGCGTAGCCAGCGAAGGCGAAGAAGATGAGCCCGGCCGACTGCAATACCCCGTGCACGCCCCCAGTGTCGAACCACGTGTCCGGAGACATCGAGTCGGCGTGAGCCGGATGGTTCGTCCAGACGGCCACCACGACGATCGCGAGGGCGAGCAGGGCCAGCCCGACCAGGATCCGCGTGACGACCGCGGTCTTGGCGACCCCGCGATAGTTCAGGGCCGCGAGCACCGCGACGGCGGCGACGCCGACGAGGCGCTGCACCCACTCAGATCCCGGCACGGCGTACGCCGCGAACGTGAGCGCCATCGCGGCACACGACGCCACCTTCCCGACGACGAATCCCCAGCCTGCCGTGAAGCCCCACCAGGCACCGAGCTGCTCTCGGCCGTAGAAGTACGTCCCGCCGGATGTCGGGTATGCGGCGGCGAGCTGTGCCGAGGCGACCGCGTTGCAGTAGGCGACCCCGGCGGCCAGCAGCAGTCCGAGGAGCAGGCCCGACCCGGCGACTCGCGCCGCCGGGCCGAACACCCCGAACACGCCAGCGCCCACCATCGACCCGAGGCCGATGACGACGGCATCGGTAGTCCCGAGCCGACGCACCAGTGCCGGTCGGTCCGCCACTGGCGCCTCAGACATTGCTCTCGAGCGCAGCTGCGACCTTCTCGGCGGCAGCCCTGAGCTCGTCGTCCGACACGTTGGGTAGCACGTCCTCCCAGAGCGGCAGCATCATCCCGGACGCGTCGAGCATCCCCAGGGGTCGCGGCAGGAACCAGACGTGGAAGTGCGCTCCCCCGTCCCCCCAGCGGTAGAGGTGGACGCGGGCGAAGCCGCCGAGTCCCAGGATGGCGCGTTCGACCCGAGCGGCGATCAGCCCGAAGTCCGCGGCCGCCTCGTCGGACAGGTCGCTGAACGAGTCCGCGTGCTCACGGCTCGCCAGCCACACCACGCCCGGCATGCTCCCGCCGACGGGAGGGTGCACGCTCCACAGCTCGTCGTGCCAGACCGCGCTCGTTGCTGCTCCCTCGCAGATCCCGCAAGGCTCACCGCCAGGTTCGCCCCGTCGTGGTGGCTCGGGCACCACCGGTGCGGACGGCTGACGCACGGTCAACGGCTCTTCATAGGGAAGTCTCATCGTGTTTCTCCTTCTCGATCGTGACGACGCGTCCAGCGTCGCAACCGAGCCGCGGTCACGGCTTGATCGTCTTCGTCATCACGAGAGACGATCAGGAAAGATGGTGATGCGAGAACGCCAACGCCTTCGGATAGGCGTCTCGCCGGTTCGCGCGGGTGCTCAGGCCGTGGCGCTCGTCGGCGTCGAGCAGGACTGTGGAGCGGAGCTCGCTGAGTCGGCCAATCACACGAGACACCCTTCCAGAGTCACGCGGAACACCCTTCCAGATCAGACAATCCGCACCCGAAGCCGGCGGAAGCCGCGCCCCTTGTTCTCCATCTTCGTCACGTCCATGCGCCCGATCATCGACGTCGAGGCGACGTGGGTGCCGCCGTCCGCCTGGGTGTCGAGGCCGACGATGTCGACGATCCGCACCACCTCGATGTCGGGCGGCAGCAGGTTCGTCGCGGTCCTGATGATGTCTGGTATGGCGAACGCCTCTTCCCGGGGCAGCGTGGACACGTCGATGCGGCGGTTCAACCCGATCTCGGCGTTGCATGCCTCAGCCACCCGGTCCTTGAAGTCCGCCGGCACCTCCGGCAGGTCGAAGTCCATCCGGGCTGTGAGTGGCTCCATGTTGCCTCCAGTGACGAGGGCACCGAAGTCACGGAAGACCACTCCGGTGAGCACATGGAGCCCGGAATGGGTGCGCATCAGCTGGGTACGCCGCTCGTCGTCCAGCGCGCCGCGGACCGCCGTACCCACCGAGGGAAGCGGGTCACCCTCGGCAGGCACGAGGTAGAGCTCGTCGCCCTTGACCGTCCCGACGACGCGGGTGCGAACACCTCCCCACAGCAGCACGCCCTGGTCGGGCGGCTGGCCGCCGCCTCCGGGATAGAACGCCGAACGGTCCAGCACGATCCCACGTTCCGGGTCGATGCCCACGACGATGGCGTCCCATTCGCGGACGCTTGCGTCGGTGAGCTCCAGGCGGTGCGTGTGTCCATGCCGGTCGGAGTCGGGTGTCGGGGTCATCGAGCCATCGTGCCCGACCGCGACGACACGGCCAACCCCCCCGGGTGGGTTGTCTCGACGGCAGCCCAACCGTGCCGCTGGACGCCGGATCTCCCGCCGAAGTGCCCCCGATAAGATGGCGCGCATGCCCGAATCCCCTCCGGTGATCACGCGTGACGACGTCGCGAAGCTCGCGCACCTCTCGCGCATCGCCTTGACCGACGCCGAGCTGGACCACCTGGCGCCGCAGCTCGCGGTCATCGTCGAGTCCGTCGCCGCCGTCAGTCGGGTCGCCGCCGACGACATCCCGCCGTCGTCCCATGCGCTGCCGATGGAGAACGTGATGCGTCTCGACGAAGTCCGGCCGAGCCTGCCGCCCGAGGAGGTGCTCGCCGGCGCGCCCGAGGCGGAGCAGCAGCGCTTCAAGGTGCCACAGATCCTGGGGGAGGAGCAGTGAGCGACCTCATCAGGCTCTCCGCCGCCGAGCTTGCCGGGGCCATCGCGTCCGGCGAGACGACGTCCGTCGAGGTGACCCAGGCGCATCTCGACCGGATCGGCGCGGTCGACGCCGCGCTGCACGCCTTCCTGCAGGTCGACACCGACGGTGCCCTCGCGCAGGCGCGGGCTGCCGACGAGCGCCGCGCGAGTGGCGAGGCCGGCCTGCCGGAGCTGCTCGGCGTGCCGATCGCGGTCAAGGACATCGCCACCACCAAAGGGCTCACGACGACAGCCGGGTCTCGCATCCTCGAGGGCTGGGTCCCGCCGTACGACGCCACGCTGGTGGCCAAGCTCCGCGAAGCCGGCCTGCCGATCCTGGGCAAGACCAACATGGACGAGTTCGCCATGGGCAGCTCGACGGAGCACTCCGCGTTCGGACCGACCCACAACCCCTGGGATCTCGAGCGCATCCCCGGCGGGTCCGGTGGCGGCTCGTCGGCGTCCGTCGCGGGTTTTGCGGCACCTCTGGCGATCGGCACCGACACCGGGGGCTCGATCCGCCAGCCCGGCGCCGTCACCGGCACGGTCGGGGTCAAACCCACCTACGGCGGAGTGTCCCGATATGGACTGGTCGCCCTCGCCAGCAGTCTCGACCAGGCAGGCCCGGTGGCCCGTTCGGTGCTCGACGCGGCCCTCCTCCACGACATCATCGGCGGTCACGACCCGATGGACTCCACCAGCATCGACATGCAGTGGCCCTCGATGGCCGAGTCGGCGCGCCGTGCCGATATCAGTGGCCTCCGCATCGGCGTCGTCAAGGAGCTCGGCGGTGACGGCTACCAGGAGGGCGTCAAGTCCAGGTTTGAGGAGAGCGTCGCCCTGCTGGTCGATGCGGGCGCCGAGATCGTCGAGGTGTCGTGTCCGCACTTCGTCTACGCCTTCGCTGCCTACTACCTGATCCTCCCGAGCGAGGCGAGCAGCAACCTGGCCCGCTTCGATGCGATGCGCTACGGCCTGCGCGTGCCCCCGCCGGGAGTCGCCGTGCCGAGTGCCGAGCAGGTCATGGAGGCCACCCGGGAGGCCGGGTTCGGCGACGAGGTCAAGCGACGCATCATCCTCGGGACGTTCGCGCTCTCCAGCGGCTATTACGACGCGTACTACGGCCAGGCGCAGAAGGTGCGCACGCTCATCTCGCGCGACTTCGCCGCGGCGTTCGAGAAGGTCGACGTGCTGACCTCCCCGACCGCACCGACGACGGCGTTCCGGATCGGGGAGAAGCTCGACGACCCGATTGCGATGTATCTCAACGACATCGCCACCATCCCCGCCAACCTGTCAGGGGTGCCCGGGATGTCGCTGCCGAGCGGCCTGGCGCCCGAGGACGGCCTCCCTACCGGCATCCAGTTCCTCGCCCCGGCCACCGAGGACGCCCGCCTCTACAACGTGGGCGCCGCGCTGGAGGCGATGCTCGAGGAGAAATGGGGCGGCCAGTTGCTGGCGCAGGCGCCCGAACTGGAGGTGTCGCGATGACGACCATGCAGCTGATGCCCTACGACGAGGCGCTGGCTCGCTTCGACCCGGTGCTCGGGCTCGAGGTGCACGTCGAGCTCAACACCGTGTCGAAGATGTTCTGCGGCTGCCGGACCGGCTTCGGCGCCGAGCCGAACACCCACACGTGCCCGGTGTGCCTGGCGCTCCCGGGGGCGCTGCCGGTGGTCAACGCGACGGCCGTCGAGTCGGCGATCCGGATCGGGCTGGCCCTCAACTGCGAGATCGCGGAGTGGTGCCGCTTCGCCCGCAAGAACTACTTCTATCCCGACATGCCCAAGAACTTCCAGACGTCGCAGTACGACGAGCCGATCGCCTTCAACGGGTGGACGGACGTCGACGTCGACGGCGAGGTGGTCCGGGTCGCGATCGAGCGTGCTCACATGGAGGAGGACACCGGGAAGTCGCTCCACGTCGGAGGGGCGACCGGACGGATCCACGGCGCCGACTACTCGCTGCTCGACTTCAACCGGGCCGGCATCCCGCTCATCGAGATCGTCACCAAGCCCATCGTCGGCACCGGCGCGAACGCTCCCGCCGTAGCCCGGGCCTATGTCGCCCACCTGCGTGACCTGGTGAGCGGGCTCGGCGTCTCCGACGTACGCATGGATCAGGGGTCGCTGCGGTGCGACGTCAACCTGTCGCTGCGGCCCGACCCGGCGGAGCCGTTCGGGACCCGCACGGAGACCAAGAACGTCAACTCCTTCCGCTCCGTGGAGCGTGCTGTCCGCTACGAGGTCACCCGGCAGGCCGCCGTCCTCACCTCTGGCGGCCGGATCGTCCAGGAGACCCGGCACTGGCACGAGGACACCGGCGTCACGACAGCCGGTCGGCCGAAGGAGGAGGCGGAGGACTATCGCTACTTCCCGGAGCCGGACCTGGTTCCGGTTGCACCGTCCCGCGAGTGGGTCGAGGAGCTGCGGCTGACGCTGCCGGAGCCTCCCGCCGTACGACGCGCCAGGCTTCAGCAGGACTGGGGCTTCTCCGACCTCGAGATGCGCGACGTCGTCGGCGCCGGCGCTACCGCCACCATCGAGCAGACGGTGGCTGCTGGGGCGACCCCCGCGGCGGCGAAGAAGTGGTGGCTGTCGGAGCTCGCCCGACGGGCCAACGACCAGGGTGTGGAACTGGCCGAGCTGCCGGTGACACCGGCGCAGGTTGCTCGGCTGCAGTCTCTCGTCGACTCCGGCCGGATCAACGACAAGCTGGCTCGGCAGGTGCTCGACGGGGTGCTCGCCGGGGAGGGCGACCCCGAGGACGTGGTCGAGGCGCGCGGGCTGGCCGTCGTATCCGACGACGGCGAACTGTCGGCGGCAGTGGACCGGGCCATCGCGGCGAACCCCGACGTGGCAGACAAGATCCGGGACGGCAAGGTGGCGGCAGCCGGCGCCCTGATCGGTGCGGTCATGAAGGAGATGCGGGGTCAGGCGGATGCTGGGCGGGTGCGTGAGCTGATCCTCGCCAAGCTCGGCTAGGAGACTGCTGAACAAGGCTTGTTTCGGGGGGTTGTCAGCTGATGCTCGCTCGGCTGGGGACTTGTCACGTGTCGTGGCGTGGTTGTGACTGCCTCGTTCGGTGTGCGCGAGGTGGCCGATGGTCGACCGCGTAGGGCGTCCTGGGGCCTGGCAGGCCCTCGGATGCTGGCTTGTGGTGGCTGCTGTTGGACTCAGGCCAGGGCCCGGGCCCCGTGCTGTCGGATGAGGCCGAGGTTCAGCAGTCGGCGCAGGTTCAGGGCTGCGGTGCGGTTGTGGAGCCAGGCGTTGTTTTTGGTGACGCCGCGGTAGCGGACCTTGCGGTTCCCGCCGGCGACCAGCCAGGCGATCGAGCGCTCGACCATCGGCCGGTGTTGGCGGTAGGCGGCTTGCCAGGCAGGGTCTTTCGCGCGTTTGCGGTGGTCACGCAGCAGCCCATGGTGCTGGTGCAGGTTCAGCATCCGGCCGGACTTGGCGGTCGTGCACAGCGCCCGGAGCGGGCACTCTCGACAGCCTGCCCCGAAGGTCACTTTTCGGGTCTTGGTGATCGGGCGGGTCAAGCCGTTGGGGCAGGTCGCGGTCCCGGCTTGCTCATCGATGGTGAAGTCGTCCAGGGTGAACCCGCCCGGAACGGTCGCCTTGAGCGGTCCCGGCTTGACCAGGGGGACGTGCCCGGCTCGGATGATCGCCTCGAGTGCGTCACCGGTGCCGTAGGCGCTGTCACCCAGCACGTCGGCGACCTCGTCCTGGTCGAGCTCGGCCAGGGTGGTGTCGTGGTCGAGGAGCCGGATCCCGGTCGTGCCGTCCGCAGCCGCCACGCCTGATGCCTTGGTGAACTCACACCCGGTCGTGATCCCCGTCTCGGGCTCGACCGCGAGGTGAGCCTTGAACCCGTCCTGGCGGCGATGCACGGTCTTATGGGCGTGCCGCGCCTCGGGGTCCACGATGCTGATCACCCGGTCCGGGGCGACGCTGCGGGCGATCTGCCAGCGCCCGTCGGTGCCGTCGGACCCGGGCGCCGGCTCGACGTCTTGGCCCGCGATCAGCGCCAGCAACGCGACCGCCTCGGCCGCAGGCCCGTCGAGACTCCAGGTGCTGAGGACCTCGAGCAGCGCGAGAGCGTCGCGGACCAACGCATCGACCAAGACCGCGCGGGCTTCGCTGTCGTCCCAAGCGATCTGCGGCTTACCCGGATTGTCATAGTCGTGCGCACTGCACCTTTCGGTCACCACCTCAGCAGCACCGGGGACCTCGCGACGGACCTTGCGGATCACCGCGATCAGCTGCGTCACGGTGTCTTGGGTCGCGACCGCATCATCAAGGATGGTCGAGTCCAGTGCCCGCCGGTTCCTGCCATTGAGGACCCCGGTCTCCGCGACCACCGCCTTCACCGCGTCGAAGATCCGGTTCGGCGCTGCGCTCGCCGCGAGGCGCTTGCGCCAATACGTCAACGTCGACGGGTCGAACCCGCCATGCCCGATCGGCAGACCACACGCGACCTTCCACCGCAGATCAGTCCGTAACGCGGCCATCGCTTCACGGTCCGACAGCCCATGCAACGCCTGCAAGACCAAGATCGACGCGGCAATGTCGACCGGTACCGAGGGACGACCACGACCCGAAGGGAACAGGTCCGCGAACATCGCCCCCGCGAACAGCACCCGGCGATGCTCGGCCAGCAACCAGAACACGCTGCCCTCATCGACCAAATGACCAGCAACCGACTCGGCATCCAACAACTCACGCTCATCAAGCGGACGACCCTGCATACCCAATCATCTCGAACCCAAGGAACTCAGACCCGAACGACGCGCATTGTTCAGCAGACTCCTAGTGTGTCGCGCCGTAAATTCATGGGGTAAGTTGTAGCCTGGGGTGTGCCTCGAACCGGACGCCCCAAGGCTGTGCTGGTGTTGACCGATGACGAGCGTGAGCAACTGCTGCGGTGGTCTCGGCGGGCGAAGTCGTCGCAGGCGTTGGCGTTGCGGTCCAAGATCGTGCTCGGCTGTGCCGAGGGCGCGGACAACAAGACGGTGGCCGCGACGGTGGGGTGTACCGAGACGACGGTGGGCAAGTGGCGGCGCCGGTTCGTCACCGACCGGCTGGACGGACTGGTCGACGAACCGCGACCGGGGGCGCCGCGCAGCATCAGCGACGAGCAGATTGAGCAGGTGGTCGTGGCAACCCTGGAACGTAGCCCGCGGAATGCGACGCACCGGTCGCGGTCGTCGATGGCGGCCGAGACCGGACTCTCGGAGTCTTCGATAGGGCGGATCTGGCGGGCGTTCGGGCTCAAACCGCACCTGGTCGACACCTTCAAGCTGTCGAGTGATCCGCTGTTCATCGAGAAGGTCCGCGACGTGGTCGGGCTCTACCTCGACCCACCCGAGCGGGCGCTGGTGCTGTGCGTTGACGAGAAGTCCGGCATCCAGGCACTGAACCGCTCAGCACCGGTCCTGCCGATGATGCCCGGCATGCCCGAGCGCCGTACCCACGACTACGCCCGCTCAGGCACGACCACACTGTTCGCCGCGCTCGACGTAGAGACCGGCACCGTGATCGGGTCGCTGCACCGCCGGCACCGGGCCATCGAGTTCAAGAAGTTCCTGGCCAAGATCGACGCCGCGGTGCCAGCCGAGCTCGACGTACACCTGGTCTGCGACAACCTCTCCACCCACAAGACCCCCGCGATCCAAGCCTGGCTGGTCGCTCACCCCCGGTTCCATATGCACTTCACCCCGACCAGCTCTCCTGGCTCAACCAGGTCGAACGCTGGTTCGGTCTGCTCACCGACAAGAAACTACGCCGCGGAGTGCACACCTCCGTGCAGTCACTCGAAAAGGACATCCGCGCCTGGGTCGCCGACTGGAACGAAAACCCGCGACCGTTCACCTGGACAAAGACCGCCGACGAGATCCTCGAGCGACTCGCCAGATATATCCAACGAATTCCTGGCGGACGACACTAGCCGTTCCTCCCGATAGTGCCCGGCCGACCTTTCGCGGCTGGCGAGACGGTAGGCATCCTGGTAGATCGCCCATCGGCCGCGTCCCAGGAGAGTCGATAGGGTGCCCCGATGAGGGTATGCCTGCCGTTCTCTCCCGATGAGCTCATCGACGTACCCGACGTGTTCGACTACGTCGTCGCAGATGCTACCGATGACTGGTCGGCCGAGGCCGCCGAGGCCGAGCTCTACGTGCCGTCATACCGCTTCGACCGTCGTCCGGTCGAGGTGATCGACGCGATGCCGAGGCTCCGGGTGGTGCAGACGTTGACGGCCGGCTACGAACAGTTCCTGCCGGCGCGCGAGGGGGTCACGCTCTGCAACGCGACGGGAGTTCACGACGCGGCCACCTCCGAGCTTGCGGTCGGGCTGATGATCGCGGCCCAGCGCGACTTCGCGACGATGTTCGCGTCGCAGCGGCTGGGGCGGTGGGACCAGCGGATGACCTCGTCGCTCGCTGATAAGCGGGTGCTCGTTATCGGGGCGGGCAGCATCGGGCGCGCCATCGAACGTCGGCTGGTCGGGCTTCGAGTGCGAGATCACCCTGATGGGGCGCACGGCTCGGGAGGGGGTGCGAGGGATAGCCGATCTCCCTGCGCTGCTGCCGGAGTCCGACATCGTCGTGCTGATCATCCCGCTCACCGATGAGACACGCGGCCTGGTGGACGAGGCGTTCCTGGCTGCGATGCCAGGCGGCGCGCTCGTGGTCAACATGGCGCGTGGGGCGATCGTCGTGACCGACGCCCTCGTCGTCGAGCTGCAGAGCGGCCGCCTTCGGGCGGCGCTCGACGTCACCGACCCCGAGCCGCTGCCCACCGGGCACCCGTTGTGGAGCGCTCCGGGCGTGATCATCTCTCACCACCGCGGTGGTGCCTCGAGCGCGATGTGGCCGCGCGCCCACCGGCTGGTGTCCTACCAGCTACGACGGCTCGCCGACGGGCGGCCGCTGCGCAACGTGGTCGCTGGTCCCGAGTTCGTGCCGCTTTCCCTCGACTCGCCCTAAGCGCTACCAGATCTGGGGACAGGATCGACTATGAAGGTTCCGCTCTTCCTTCTCAGCACCGTTGTTGGGCTGATATTGACCAGCCCATCGGGAGGACGGCGACAGTAAACGATTCTGGGGCCAAGGCTACGCGCCAAGTGCCGCGGGTCGTTGGCGATAGGTTTGATCTAGTCCCGGGTGACACTCGTGCTTTCATCTCATACAACGAGAAGACAACGCTGTTGCACGCCCACGGCCGGATGGCTGGATGGACTAAAGGCAAATTCGAAAGTGTGGGCAGATCTAAGTCTCGACGGAGGCCAGGTCGATTTCAAGCGAAACGAGTGCACTAACTCAACGTCTTGCTCGACCTCGACGTTCATCGTCCCTTGCCCTGTTCCTGGCGTCTGGGGACTCTACGTTCAAGCCTTTAGAAACGGAGTTCAAGAGGGGACCGACGACAAATACATCACACTTGCCTTTTCACCTGGGGGTAAACTCGTCGCACGACCTGGAGTTCGTCGCATGTGGTTGGAGGCGCACAAAGATGATGGTCTGGGACGCAAGAATTGATCTTCGGCCGGCGATTGGTACCATTTCTCGATTATTTGCAGGGTCCGAAAATGCACTGTCAGCGGTCATACTGCGGCGAGGAGATGAAGAACTGGGTTCTGCCGGATGCTTTGTTGCTTCCTTTGCACCCTCTCTATGGGTAGCGGACCGATTGTGGGCGAAACGGACTGTGCTTTACGAAACCCTCAAACCACTTCAGTTGGCGCACAATCTTGGTACCCGCGATGCATCCGCCTGGCTTGAGGACAGGTCGAGGCACGACGGCGAGTGGGGAACGGATATGGAGGTGGCCGGCCATACAGTGGCAGCCGAGGTGTACGCCTTGGCACAGGGCCTGAGTGTCCTCATCTCGCGAGAGGAATCCTGGCGGCTTGCGGTAGGGATGTACATGGTGGAGCAGCCCGAACTTCAGCCGGCAGACGAAGGCGTGTGGGGACCAATAGTCTCGGATGGTGCGACGAAAGGTCTCGGATGATCAGTAGTCGCCGATGCGGAGCCGATCGAGGAGACGGGTGACGACGTCACGCTCGCCGTCGTAATAGTCGAGTCCCCAGTCGGCGACGAGCCTCGGAAAGCGGAACGCCTCGTCCCCCTCATGTCGACGCTCCTCGAGATCGTCATGGACCTGCTGCAGGTCCGCGCGCCGCTCGGCGAGGGATGTGAGGTAGCCCTCGAGCATTGTCTCGACCAGCTCCGGCTCGACCAGATGCCCCATGAGCAGCCGGAGGGCGACCGGATGCTTGAGAGCGGGGAACTCCGGCGCCTCGCTCGACAGCCACTGGCGGAGCTGACGCCGTCCCTCGTCGCTGATCTGGTAGCGCGTCGGCCCACCGCCCTCCTGCCGAGCGGTCACCAGGCCGAGCCGGGTGAGCCGGGTCAGCTCCGTGTAGACCTGGCTCATCGCCGGCGCGACCCAGTAGAAGCGAAGCGTGCGGTCCGCCCGCTGCTTGAGCTCGTAGCCCGTCAGGTCGTCGCCGAACGACAGCAGTCCGAGCAGCGCGTACGACGTCGTCGGCAGGTCTTGACTCATGGTCCCGTCAGCGTACTATTCCTGAAAGGAATAGAGTTCCTGTCGCGAGGGGTGGGTCAAGCGAAGGGGACAGAGGCGAGCGAGGGGCAGAGGCGCACAACAACCGGGAGCTCATGTGATCACCGCAGTCGACTTCGTCAGCGTCAACGTCGCGGACCAGGAGCGCGCAAAGCGCTTCTATACCAAGACGCTGGGCTTCGAGCTGCTCACCGACGTACCGATGGGCGAACCCGATGGACCCAAGTGGATCGAGGTCCGACCTCCTGGCGCGGCGACGAAGCTGGTGCTGTTCCATGCACCGGAGGACGCCGGCGCCATGTCCGGTTACGTGTTGACGACCGACAACCTTGTTGCGACCTGTGCGGAGCTCGCAGCGGCCGGCGTCGAGATCGTCGACCAGGCTGCCTTGGCTCCCTGGGGAAGCTGGTGGGCCCTGGTCAAGGACTCCGAAGGCAACTCCATCGGTCTGACCCAAACGGAGGAAGAGTGATGTCCGATTCGCTGATGATGATCGGCACCCGCAAGGGGCTGTGGCTGGCGCGTTCCGACGACCGCGAGTCGTGGCGGCTGGAAGGGCCGCACTTCCTCATGAACGAGATCGCCTCCTGCGCCATCGACACCCGGGGGGACTCACCCCGGTTGTTTGCAGGAGCAATGAGCTCGCACTTCGGCCCACAAGTGTTCAGGTCCGACGACCTCGGCGAGACTTGGCAGGAGACACCCAACGGCGCCATCCGTTTCCCGGAGGACACCGGGGCGGCCCTCGAGGCGGTCTGGCAGCTCGCTCTCCCGTCGGACGAACCCGAGGTGGTCTACGCCGGCTCCCAGCCCTCTGCGTTGTTCCGCAGCACCGACCGCGGTGAGACGTTCAGCCTGGTGAGGCCCTTGTGGGACCACCCCCACCGGGAGCAGTGGGGCGCCGGCTTCGGCGGTCAGGCGATCCACACCATCCTGCCGCACCCCGACGACAGCTCCGCCATGACCGTCGCGATGTCGACGGGCGGGGTATACCGGACGACTGACGCCGGGGAGTCCTGGAGCCCGGCCAACGTCGGCGTGAAGGCCTACTTCATGCCCGACCCGTGGCCAGAGTTCGGGCAGTGCGTGCACAAGATCGCCGGCCACCCCGCCCGCCCGGAGCGGATGTACCTGCAGAACCACCACGGCGTCTACCGCACGGACGACGGTGGGTCAGCCTGGGAGTCGATCGCCGATGGGCTGCCGAGCGACTTCGGGTTCCCGATCGTGGTCGACCCCCACGACCCCGACACCGTCTATGTCTTCCCTCTCGTCGCCGACTCGAGAAGAATCCCGCCCGAAGGTGAGCCTCGGGTATGGCGCTCCCGTGACGCGGGTGACACCTGGACCGCCCTCTCGGACGGCCTTCCCGACGGCGGCTTCTACTCCGCCGTCCTCCGTGACGCCATGTGCGCCGACGAAGGGTCTCCCACGGGGCTCTACTTCGGTTCGCGCGACGGCAACGTCTACGCAAGCAACGACGGGGGAGACAGCTGGCGGTTGGCGGCCAGTCACCTCCCCGATGTGCTGTGTATCAGGACGAAACAGCTGGCCTGACCGCGGGTGTGGCGGGACAAGCGGCGACGGATCGGTCGATAAACTCCCCGGCGTGAGAGCCTGGATCTGCCTGGTCGTGGCTGCTGTGCTGATCACCATCATGACGGTGAACGCGGCGGCGTCGTGGTCGGCGACGCCCGGCAGTGAGCTGGCCGCGACATTGAGCCAGGGCTCGGCCGCCACCGATCCCGGGACGGCCCCGGGAAGTGCGGATCCGGCCACAGACCCAGCGGTGACCTCGCCGGTGTCCGACTCAGCCACTACGCCCATCCCGCTGCCACCTTGGCGTCCCGGCTCCGTCTTCGACGGCAAGCTGCTCGTCGCGTACTACGGCACCGCGGGCACCGGCTCGCTCGGCGTGCTGGGCGACGGTTCGATCCCGGACGTGACCGCGCGCCTGCGGGCGGCCGCCGCGCCCTTCGCCGCCGCCTCCGGCAAGAAGGTGCAGATCGTCTACGAGCTCATCGCGACCGTCGCGGACCGCTATCCCGGACCCGACGGCAGCTACAGCCACGACCTCCCACGCAGCGAGGTCGAGGCCTACCTGGCCGCCGCTCGCAGGAACCATGCCCTGCTCGTGCTCGACCTCCAGCCGGGCCGCGACACGTTCCCGGCCGTCGCCAAGCGCTATGCCTGGGCCCTCAAAGAGCCTGACGTCGGGGTTGCCCTCGACCCCGAGTGGCGGATGGGCCCGACGGAGATCCCCGGGCACGTCTTCGGGTCGGTGAGTGCGGCCGAGGTCAACGAGACCGCCGACTACGTCGCCGGCATCGCCCGCGCGAACCGGCTGCCGCAGAAGGTCTTCATCATCCATCAGTTCACGCCGAGCATGGTGAGTCACATCTCCCGGATCCACCCGGTCAAGGGCCTCGCGATGGTGCAGCACATCGACGGCTGGGGCGGCCGGTCGGACAAGCTCGCGACCTACCACTCCGTGGCGCGCCCCCAGCAGTTCGTCATCGGATTCAAGCTCTTCTACCGCCAGGACCAGGACATGTTCTCGCCGCGGGAGCTGCTCCACGCAGTGCCGCGCACGCAGTTCATCAGCTACCAGTAGGGCCGCCGCGGATCCTCGCGCACGCTCCCGTCGTACGACGGCCCTGTGCCTGGCGGGCGGAGGAGAGCCCGGAGCGGCGGGACTAGACTGAGGTCCCCGCGGTCCCGGATCTGAACGCGCCGGGCCCACCTCATCGGGGCCGAACTCATCGGGCCGCCCGCACTCGCTCCTGAAGGAATCGCCGTGATCAAGCCCGTCGTGCTCATCGCGGAGGAGCTGAGCCCAGCCACCGTCGAGGCCCTCGGCCCGGACTTCGAGATCCGGCACTGCAACGGGGCCGACCGCACCGAGCTGCTGGCCGCCATCAGCGACGTCGACGCGATCCTCGTGCGCAGCGCGACCAAGGTGGACGCCGAGGCGCTGGCCGCCGCGCACCAGCTCAAGGTCGTGGCCCGAGCGGGCGTTGGCCTGGACAACGTCGACGTGGCGAAGGCCACCCAGAACGGCGTTCTGGTCGTCAACGCTCCGACGTCCAACATCGTGAGTGCCGCCGAGCTGGCGGTCGGGCTGCTGTTGGCGGCCGCCCGCAACATCGCCCCGGCCAGCGCATCACTGCGAGGTGGCGAATGGAAGCGAAGCAAGTTCTCCGGGATCGAGCTCTTCGAGAAGACACTCGGAATCGTCGGGCTCGGCAAGATCGGCGTGCTCGTCGCGCAGCGGCTGAGCGCGTTCGGCATGAAAGTGATCGCCTACGACCCGTTCGTCCAGGCCGGCCGGGCGGCGCAGCTCGGCGTCCGGCTGGTCTCGCTCGATGACCTGATGGCCGAGGCGGACTTCATCACCGTGCACCTGCCGAAGACCCCGGAGACGACCGGATTGATAGCGGCGGAGCAGCTGGCTCGTTGCAAGCCCAACGCCGTGATCGTCAACGCGGCCCGCGGGGGCATCGTCGACGAGGCGGCCCTCTACGAGGCCCTCAAGGAGGGTCGCATCGCGGCTGCCGGCCTCGACGTCTTCACCAAGGAGCCCTGCACCGACTCCCCGCTCTTCGAGCTCGACAACGTCGTGGCGACCCCCCACCTGGGAGCCTCGACCGAGGAGGCCCAGGAGAAGGCCGGCATCTCCGTCGCGGTGTCCGTGCGGCTTGCTCTCAGCGGTGAGCTGGTGCCGGACGCGGTCAACGTGCACGGCGGCGTGATCGCCGAGGACGTCCGCCCGGGGATCCCGCTCACCGAGCGGCTTGGCCGGATCTTCAGCGCGCTCGCCGGCGAGGTAGCTCAGCACCTCGACGTGGAGGTCCGCGGCGAGATCACCCAGAGCGACGTGCGGGTGCTCGAGCTGGCAGCCCTCAAGGGCGTCTTCGTCGACGGCGTGGAGGACACCGTGTCCTATGTCAACGCGCCACTCCTCGCCGAGGAGCGCGGGCTCGTCGTACGTCTCGTCACCGATCAGGAGAGTCCCGACCACCGCAACCTGGTGACCTTGCGCGGCACCCTCGCCGACGGCACCCAGGTCTCCGTCTCCGGGACCCTGGTCGGCATCCATCAGCGGGAGCGGCTCGTCGAGGTCAACGGCTATGAGGTCGACCTCGAGCCCAAGGGGCACCTAGTGTTCGTGACCTACGAGGACCGGCCGGGCATGGTCGGCGCGGTCGGCGGCATCCTCGGAGATGTCCAGATCAACATCGCCGGGATGCAGGTGTCGCGCGAGGCTCGCGGGGGGCTCGCGCTGATCGCCTTGCGTCTCGACTCCCCGCTCCCGCCCACCGTGCTCGACGAGATCGCCGATCACATGGCGGCCAAGATTGCCCGCAGCATCGACATGTAGCCCTGCCCCGCGCGGCCAGGCGGCCCCGTCCTGATGGCCCGCCACGTTGCGGGGTACGCCGGCCCCCCGTGCGGTGGTCCGTCACGCTCCGGGGTACGTGGACCGCTCTGACGGATGGTCCGTCACGTTCCGGGGCCAGCAAAACGATTTGCACTCCCCAAAGCGTGACGGACCAAGCTGAGGAGGGGTAAGAACCTGACGGTTCGGCGGGAAGAAGGTGACGGTTCGGCGGGAAGAAGGTGACGGTTCGGCGGGCGGGGGCGGGTCAGTGTTTGGCGGCGATCAGCACGGCGGCGTCGTCCGTCACCATGACCTCGACCGTGGTGAAGCGAGGGTCCGACAGCCACTGCTCGCGCACCGTGTCGACCCGCCCTTCGACGATGGGTGGCCAGCACGCCGAGGGCGTGAAGTCATCGAGCACGACCACCCCGCCCGGCTCCAGCAGGTCGGCCACCCCGTCGGCGCCGGACTGTTTGGCCTCGGGCACGTCGAGGAACAGCAGGGAGAACGGCCCGCGCTCGCGCAGGGCCGCCCAGTCACCCGTGATGACCTGCACTCGGGGGTCGTCGCTGAAGAGGTCGGCGACGGCATCCGCCAAGGCTGGGTCCAGCTCGGCCGTGACGACCGTGCTGCCGTCACGGGCGGCGCTCGACAGCCAGGCCGCTCCGACGCCACACCCGGTGCCGCACTCGCCGAGCGTCCCGGTGCGGCTGGTCGCCAGCGCGGCGAGCAGTCGGCCCGTCTCGAGCCGGCTCGACGTGACGAAGCCCTTGCGCCGAGACAGGTCGAGGGCCCGTCGTACGACGTCGGGGAGGTCAACCGGCGCGCTCACAGCAGCGAGTCTCGCACAGCCCGGCTGTTGCCATCTCGTTCCGCAAGACGCACCACTCGCATCGCGGGAAGCCGGGACGACGTGAATCCTGGCGAGTCGGTGGGTTACCGTGCTCTCATGACGTCGTCACACCCGATTGCCATCGACAGGAGCACCTCACCGGTCAGTGTCGCCCGCCGCGAGGAGATCCACAGCAACCCCGGCTTCGGCGTCCACTTCACCGACCACATGTTCGTCTCGACCTGGACTCCGGACGAAGGTTGGCACGACTCCACCGTCAAGCCCTACGGGCCCTTTCTGATGGACCCGGCGTCATCTGTCCTGCACTACGCCCAGGAGATCTTCGAAGGGCTGAAGGCCTACCGGCACGCCGACGGCTCCGTCTGGATGTTTCGGCCCGACGTCAACGCCGCCCGCTTCGTCAGGTCGGCGGACCGCCTCGCGCTGCCCGAGCTGCCCGAGGACATCTTCCTGGCGGCCATCGACGCCCTGGTCAGCACCGACATCGACTGGGTCCCGAGCGGCGGTGAGAAGTCCCTCTACCTGCGGCCGTTCATGTTCGCCTCGGAGGTGTTCCTCGGCGTCCGCCCGGCGCAGCAGGTCACGTTCGCCGTGATTGCGTCCCCGGCCGGTCCCTACTTCAGCAGCGGCGTCAAGCCCGTCACGATCTGGCTCAGCACCGAGCTGACCCGCGCGGGACCAGGCGGGACCGGCGCGGCCAAGTGCGGCGGAAACTACGCCGCCAGCCTGCTCGCTCAGCGCGAGGCGGCGGCCAACGGCTGCGAGCAGGTCGTCTTCCTCGACGGTGCCCAGCGCACCATGGTCGAAGAGCTCGGTGGCATGAACGTCTTCCTCGTCTACGCCGACGGGTCCCTCGTGACGCCCGAGCTCAACGACTCGATCCTGGAGGGCGTCACGCGTGGCTCGATCATCGAGCTGGCTGACGAGCTTGGCCACAAGGTCGACGAGCGCCGGATCAGTGTCGACGAGTGGAAGGAAGGCGTGCAGAGCGGCGACGTCACAGAGGTCTTCGCGTGCGGCACAGCCGCCGTCATCACCCCTGTGGCGGCACTGAAATGGGAGGACGGCCTGGCCGCCTCCCCCAAGCCGGCCGGCAACGTGACGATGGAGCTCCGCAACCGGCTCCTCGACATCCAGCACGGCAGGGTGCCGGACACGCACGGATGGTTGCGCCGAGTCAGCTAGGCGACCCGTGTCCACTCCCGTGACCGGGTCGGCGCAGGCCGTCGGCCCCTACCGACTGATCAGCAAGATCGGCGAAGGCGGCATGGGGGTGGTCTACCTCGCGCACGCCCCCGACGACCGTCGGGTCGCGATCAAGGTGCTGCGCCCCTACGTCGTGGGCGACGCCAACGGCCGTACGCGGCTGGCGCGCGAGGTGACGTCGCTGCGGCGAGTCCGCTCGCCACGCATCGCCGAGGTCTACGACGCGGATCCGTGGGGGGAGACCCCGTACGTCGTCACCCGGTATGTCCCCGGCCCCTCGCTGCGTGAGGTCGTCGAGGCGCGCGGCCCTCTCGACCCGCCCGCGTTGCTCCGGCTCGCTCGGGGGCTCGCCGAGGCCCTCGTCGTGGTCCATCGCGCCGACGTCCTGCATCGCGACGTCAAACCGTCGAACGTGCTGATCGAGGACGGCGACCCGGTGCTCATCGACTTCGGGCTGGCTCAGCTGTCGGACGACATGACACTGACCCAGACCGGTTGGCTGCTGGGTACGCCGGGCTACCTCGCTCCCGAGATCCTGCTGGGTGACCCGCCGGCGCCCGCTGCGGACGTGCACTCCTGGGCCGCCAGCGTGGTGTTCGCGGCCACCGGCCGCGGACCCTACGGGTCCGGACCGCCGATGGCGATCATGGACCGGGCACGACGAGGTGAGTTCAACCTGGCCGGCGTACCCGCACCTCTCGTCGACATCCTGGCCGCTGCGCTGCGCACCGATCCGGCCAACCGGCCCACCGCGAGCCAGCTCGTCGACTGGCTCGACGCGATCGCCGGCACGCGCCGGCAGGCTTCCGCCCCGATCGAGCGGGCCGCCCCCGTGACAGCCGCCCCCGTGACAGCCGCCCCCGTGACAGCCGCCCCCGACGACCTCCTCGCGGCTTCGCCGGCCGCCACACCGTGGCACTCCACGATGGCCGTGCCGGTGGCGGACCAGGGCGGCTTCCCGATGGCGCCACCCGCGACTCCCGAGCCGGAGAGCGGTCGGGTCCGGCGTACCGCCTGGTGGCTGGCTGTCCTGTGCCTGGTGGTGGCGAGCACGGTCGCGGCACCGTTCGTGGCGGGGGCCTGGGTCGTCTTTGCGGGTTGGGGGCTCCGCACTCTGGATCTCGGCAGCCGCTCTGTCGCCACCTGGCGGCTCAGCCGAGGGGTCCGGCGACGAGACCCGGCGATGTGTCTCATCCTCGCTCCTTGGTTCGCGATGCGACGGCTCTTCGCCACGTTCGTCAACGCCTGCAGCATCATCGTGTGCGCGGGCGGGTTCGTGGTGCTGGCCACGTTCGGCCCGTCGGAAGTGGAGACGCCCTCGCTCGTGGTGGCCGGGCTGATCGCCGGACTGCTTACCTGGGGCGGGCCGATGACCCGCGAGGTGCGCCGCGGAGGCCGCATCGTCACCGACGGTCTTCCCCGATCCGGCCTCGCGACCGCCGTTGGCGTCATCCTGCTCCTGGCCGTCGTCTCAGGCCTGCTGGCCACCCAGCAGGTCACCGGGACGAACTACCTGCCCTTCTGACGCGGCCAGGTCGAGCACGGCATCGCAGATCGCGATCAGTCTGGTTCGCAGCGGCTCCGCGCGTGCGGCGAACTCCCGCTGGGCAGCCACGTAGTCGGCCCGGCCGGCCGCCGTCTCGACCGCGATCGGCTCCACCCCGAGTGCCGACAGGTCATAGGGCGCGGCTCTCATATCGACGAGCCGCACCTCGCGAGCCAGCGCGAAACAGTCAGCGACGAGGTCGGCCGACGTGAACGGGCTGAGCTTGTAAGCCCACTTGTAGCAGTCCATCGTCACGTGGAGGCAGCCCGGCTGGTCGTGCTCGTGCTGGCTCTCGCGCGTCGGCTGGGCCGCGTTGCGCGGTCGCGCCTCCGGCGTGAAGAACCGGAACGCGTCGTGGTGCGTGCAGGTCAGCCGGTGACTCTCGACGACCTGGTCGGTGGCGGTCGGGCCGAGACGCAGTGGGTACGACGTGTGCCGCAGCTGGTCGGGCGACTGCCGGTAGACCATCGCCCACTCGTGTAGCCCGAAGCAGCCTGTCCACATCGGCCGGTCGGCAGTGGCGACGAGAAGCCGACGGACCCGACCCACCTGGGTAGCCCGGGCCGCGGGCAGGCCCGGGTCGATCTCCGCTCGGGCCGGCCCGCCGACGTACCCCTTGACCTCGCTGAACGCCGCGGCACCCTCGCCCGTGAGGCGGACACCCAGGCCGGGATGCCACCGGCGCAGGGCAGCAGGCCGATAGGAGTAGTAGGTGAAGAGGAAGTCCTCGACCGGGTGAGAGACCTGGGCAACACGCCGCCTCAGATGCGGCCCAACCCAGGCGTCGACCCGCTGCTCATGGGCAAGCCGAAGCGGCTCCCATTGCGTCTGGTCAAGGGTGAGGGACCGCACCCGTCGATCGTAGGACCAGGGCGACGCGCCCGGGTCGCGTCGGCTCGACGGACGCAGCCCGCTGGCGGCAGGAAGCGTCCCGGTAAGGTGGTCCGTCGTGAGAATCGCGCGTTTCACGACAGACGAGGACCCGCAGTTCGGCGTCGTCGGGGGACCTGACGGCGACGAGATCGTGGCCACGGTGGTGGGGGACCCGCTCTACGCCGGGGTGGAGCTCACCGGGGAGCAGTTCCCGCTCGCCGACGTCCGGCTGCTCGCCCCGGTGATCCCGCGCAGCAAGGTCGCCTGCATCGGACGCAACTACGCCTCGCATGCGGCCGAGCTCGGCAACGACGTCCCCGACGAGCCCCTGGTCTTCCTCAAACCGAACACGTCCGTCATCGGCCCCTACGACCCGATCGTCTACCCCCACCAGAGCTCCGACGTGCAGTTCGAAGGCGAGCTGGCCGTCGTGATCGGCCGGATCTGCCGGGACGTCCCCGTCGACCGGGTCGGCGACGTGATCTTCGGCTACACGGTCGGCAACGACGTGACTGCCCGTGACCTACAGGCGAAGGACGGCCAGTGGACCCGGGCGAAAGGCTTCGACTCGTTCTGCCCTCTCGGTCCCTGGATCGAGACCCAGCTCGACCCGTCGGACCTCGAGGTCCGCACTGAGCTCAACGGCGACGTGAAGCAGCTCGGTCGGACCAGCCTGATGATCTTCGACGTACCCGCCGTCATCGCCCACATCACGTCGTTCATGACTCTGCTGCCGGGCGACGTCGTGCTCACCGGGACCCCAGCCGGTGTCGGTCCGATGCAGCCGGGCGACGACGTAGCGGTGTCCATCGAAGGTATCGGAACCCTGACGAACAAGGTGGTCTCACGTGACTGACGTGACAGGAGAAGCGGTCCGGGTCAGGTTCTGTCCCTCGCCGACGGGCAACCCCCATGTGGGCCTGGCGAGAACGGCCTTGTTCAACTGGGCTTTCGCTCGGCACCTGGGTGGCACCTTCGTGTTCCGCATCGAGGACACGGACGCGAGCCGCGACTCGGAGGAGTCCTACGAAACCCTGCTGGAGGTGATGCGATGGCTGGGCTTCACCTGGGATGAAGGCCCCGAGGTCGGCGGACCGTTCGGGCCATACCGGCAGTCGGAGCGCTACCCTCTCTACGCGGACGTGGCGGAGCGGCTGCGCGAGGCGGGGTACGCCTATCACTGCTACTGCTCTCAGCAGGAGCTCGACGAGCGCAACGCCCGGGCCAGGTCGGAGGGCCGGCCGCCGGGCTACGACGGTCACTGCCGTGACCTCACCGAGGAGCAGACGGCGGCCTACATCGCCGAGGACCGCCGCCCTGCGCTGCGCTTCCGGGTGCCGGACGCCCCGATCATGTTCGACGACCTGGTCCGGGGCGAGATCACCTTCAACGCCGAGCACGTCCCCGACTATGTGATCGTCCGGGCCAACGGGCATCCGCTCTACACGCTCGTCAACCCCGTTGACGACGCGAGCATGCAGATCACCCACGTGCTCCGCGGCGAGGACCTGCTGTCCTCGACGCCGCGGCAGATTGTCATGTATAACGCCCTGGTCGACCTCGGCGTCGCCAAGAGTGTTCCCCGCTTCGGTCATCTGCCCTACGTCATGGGGCAGGGCAACAAGAAGCTGTCGAAACGGGACCCCGAGTCGAACCTGCTCGCCTACCGCGACAACGGCTTCCTGCCCGAGGGGCTGCTCAACTACCTCGCCCTACTCGGCTGGTCGATCGCCGACGACCGCGACATCTTCTCGATGGACGAGATGGTCGAGGCCTTCACGATCGACCGGGTCAACCCGAACCCGGCACGCTTCGACCTCAAGAAGTGTGAGGCGATCAACGCCGCGCACGTTCGGCTGCTCTCGACCGAGGAGCTGGTCGGACGCATCGTCCCGTTCCTCCACAAGGCCGGCTTGGTCGAGGCGGTGCCGACGGGTCAGGAACTCGACCTGCTTTCGGCGGCGGTGCCTCTCATCCACGAGCGCATCAACACCCTCACCGAGTCGGTCGGCATGCTGGGCTTCCTGTTCGTCGACGAGGCAGATTTCACAGTCGACGCCACCGACGCCGAGAAGCTGCTGGACGACAGCGGACGAAGCATCGTGAGGTCGTCGTACGACGCCCTGGCCAACCTGGAGCAGTGGGATACGGCCGCGATCGAGGCGGCGCTTCGCACCAGCCTGATCGACGATCTCGGGCTCAAGCCGCGAGTAGCTTTCGGGCCGGTCCGGGTGGCGGTGACGGGCCGTCGTATCTCGCCGCCGCTCTTCGAGTCGATGGAGCTGTTGGGCAAGGAGCGGTCGCTCGCCCGGCTGCAGAAGGTCGTCGAAGGGACCGCGTAGCCCGCTCCATGTCGACCCGAGTACCGCGCGACCTGAGCAGCTACCTGCGACTGTCCCGCCCTGCCCGTGGGGCCTGGCTTCGGCTCCCGCTTGCACTGGCTTCCGGCACGGTCGGCTTCTTCGCGGTCACGCTCGCCGCTCTGGTGGCGGTGGCCCTTGTGGTGCGGCTCTTCGGTGGTCATCTCGTCATTGACAACGACCACCTCAGTGTCGCGTTGCTGTTGGCGACGAACCTCGGCCTGGCCCTCTGCATCCCGCTGGCCGGCTTGCTCGCATTCGCGGTCTACCGGCTCCGACCGCGCTGGCTGGGGTCGATCGCCCCGGGGATCCGGTGGCGCTGGCTGGCCACCTGCCTGGCGATCTCGTCGGTGGTGTGGGGCGGGCTCTTCCTCCTGGCGATGGCCGGGATCGCGACTACCGACAAGGCTCGGCTGGACGGTCAGGTCGTGGGGTTCATCGTCGTGGTGCTGCTCACGACTCCGCTGCAGGCAGCGGGGGAGGAGTACCTCTTCCGCGGTTTTCTGCTGCAGAGCCTCGGTGCGACAAGGATGTGGGCACCGGTCTGTTGGGTGGTCTCGGGAGCGGTCTTCGCGACGGCCCACGGCCAGTTCGCGCCGCCCCTCTTCGCGGACCGGTGGCTGATCGGGATCGTCTTCGCCTGGCTGGCGACGACCACGGGCGGGCTCGAGGCATCGATCACGATCCATGCCGTCAAGAACATCTCCGTGCTCATCCCGGCGGCGATCCTCGGAGAGCTCTCCGGTGCGGTCGACCCGACGAGCGTGACATGGATCCCGTTCGTCCTGGACGCGGTCATGTTGGCGATCGTGGGTGCTTGGATCCGAGCACGATCGAAACGGGAGATCCTGCCGCCCCCTCCACCGGAGACTCGGCCGTCCGGCCCGCCAGTGGCCTAGTGGCCACGTGCCGACACTCTCGTGTGGGCGGGTCCGGTGTCGGTATGTCGGCCACGGGCGCGCAACGGCGAGGCATCGTTTCGAAGAATGTAGACACGCCGGGCAACGAGGTCGTGGACCCGGGCGTCTCTTCATTGAACAATGGCACGTTACTGAGTCGGCCGTAGGCCGCCGACTCAGCCCGAATCGCCATGACCGGAAGGGGCCCTCTTGTCCGATATCGCCGAGCGTCGTGAGACGGCGCGCTCTGGGGCGAGGCTGGGTGAGACCTGGCAGCCTGACCCGAAGACCCCCGAAGCATGGCGACCCGAGGAGTCGCAGTTTCGCCGCCTCGTCGTCCGCGACACCCGGCTGTCCGAACGCTATCCCGTGCTCTTCCCCATCGCGGTCTGGGTCAACCGGGCCCGCCGGCGGTGGGAGTGGCTTCGCAGCGACACGGCCTGGGCGTCGTACCGGAGCGAGGAGGATCTCGAGATCCGGGTCAAGGAGCACAAGTCCCTGCTCCTGCGGCAGCTCGGCGAGTCGGAGATGCACTTGCAGCACAACAAGGTGACAAACCTGGCGATCGCCGCGTCGAAGGTCGACGGGCTGCTGATCAGGCCGGGGGAGACGTTCTCGTTCAACAAGGTCGTCGGCAACTGCACGAAGCGTCGTGGCTACGTCGAAGGGATGCGGCTGTCGAACGGAGAGGCCGTTCCGGGCATCGGCGGGGGGATCTGCCAGCTCGCCAACCTGGTGCACTGGATGGTGCTGCACTCGAGTCTGACCGTGACGGACCGGTCGGAGCACTCGTTCGACCCCTTCCCCGACAATGGCCGGGTGCTGCCGTGGGGCACCGGCTGCAGCATCGTCTACAACTACGTCGACTTGCAGGTCCGCAACGACACGTCGTCGACGTTCCAGCTGCGGGTGGCCGTCGGCGACCGCTACCTCGAAGGTGTGTTGCGCGTCGACGAGCCCCAGGAGCACTCCTACAAGGTCTATGCGCGCGATGAGCGGTTCTACCGGCTGGGCGAGGAGCACTTCCGGGCCAACCAGATCTGGCGCGGGGTGATCGACCGTCGTACCGGCCGCCGCGTCGGCGAGCAGCTGGTCCGCAGCAACTGCGCGTTGGTCAAGTACCTGCCGGAAGGGGTGCCGGTGCACAGGCTCGACATCCCCGACGACGGACGCCCGAGCGACCCGCGGCGCTGGCTCAACGAGGTCGGCTCCGACGAGCCGATGGCCTCCGCGGGGTGACAGGTCTCACGTCGTCAGCGCAATGGCGGGCGCCTGCAGGCGCTGGCGGGGGAGGCGTTTTGGAGGCGGCCGGAGCGCTCCGGTATTGTCGACCCTCGGCATCCGCCCCGCGGGTGCCGAAGCCTTTGGGGTATGGGGTAATTGGCAGCCCGGCTGGTTCTGGTCCAGTTAGTCTAGGTTCGAGTCCTAGTACCCCAGCGATGAGTCGGTCGAGCCTCTTCGGCTGCTCGTCAGTTCGATGGCCCCGTTGTGTAGTGGCCTAGCACGCCGCCCTCTCAAGGCGGTAGCGCGGGTTCGAATCCCGTCGGGGCTACCATCGAAAAAGGCCCTCTGACCTGCGGAAACGCAGGTCAGGGGGCCTTTCCCGTCTCGAGGCTCTGGTGCGACGTCGGGGAGCCTCAGACGAGGCCCTTGCCCTGGACGGGAGTCACCGACTCCACGATAACGGCACGACGCCGGGCGAGCTCGAGTCGCTTCACCTTGAGTGCGGCCATCTCGCCGTCCTGCCGTTCACCGATAATGAACCTTGTGGAGAACCAGCAGCAGACACCGCAGTCAGCCGAGGGTGAGGCGAAGGTCATCACGCTCTGCGGCTCGACCACGTTTGAGGCCGAGTTCGCGGAGGTCAACCAGCGGCTCACGATGGATGGTTGCGTCGTGTTCAGTCTCGGAATGTTCAGCCTCCCCGACCTACCGGACTACGACTGGACAGCCGACCGCTCGGACCTGAAGGGGCGGCTCGGCGCCATACACTTCCAGAAGATTCGCCTGGCTGACGAGGTGTACATCGTGGATCCGAGTGGCTATGTAGGTGAGTCAACCCGACGTGAGATTGCCTACGCGGAGTCGCTCGGCAAGCCGGTGAGGTATCTGAGTCGCGAGCGCTTGGCTCGAACGGGAGATGCCCCCCACGAGTGAGTCTCTCAGGGGGGCTTGTCGGCTGGGGAGTGGGTCCTGGCGGGCTCTGCTGGCTCAACGCATCCGAACGAGATCCCGTCGGATGTAGCGCAGGTGCGCCCACTCCTCCTCCAGGATCACGCGAATGCAGTCACCGACGCTGGGACGCCAGTCGCCGCCCCCACGGGTCCTGGCGTTCCTCCGCGAGCAGCCCGGCCGTGGCAGTGGCCAGGGAGTCGCTCACCAGGCGCTGTCGCTCGGCGCGCACCGTGAGGATCTCCTCGTAGACCGGCGGGTCCATGCGGAAGACCGACATGTCGAAGCCCATCTCGTCGGCACCGGTGAAGATCTGGCCGATCTCGTGGAACGGCTGCTGAATCCGCAGGATCCCGCCCCGGAGCCAGGCGTCGGTCGCCAGGATGAGGTGCCGCCGGCATCCACGAGCGGCACCACGTCGACCCCGTTGACGAAGAGGCTGCCGAAGAACAGGTCGTGGCTGTCGATGTCGAGTCCGTCCACATCGACGCTGCGCATCGTCACACCGCTGACGTCGGAGAATCGCAGGATGGCGCCCTTGAAGCTCGCTTTGACGAAGGTCGCGCCTTCGAACTCCTTCGTGCCTGAATAGGTCGTCATCTCGCTCTCATCCGCCGCTGTCGGGAACCGTTCTGACCGACAGGATCGCGACCCGTGCCGGGCACGTCAAGGGCTGACCAGGCTCCCGTCCCCGCGAGCTCGCTCTCGTCTGGTCTGCCATCCTGGCGCGGCACGATTCTGCCGCGCCACCACACCCCTGGGGGATGTTCGAGTCAATCGAGGTCGGCGAAAAGTTGCTCCAGCTCGGCCAAGCGGGGGTCGCGCAGTCCGGTGGCGCCGTGTGCCCACCAGACGTCCGGGTAGATCAGCTGACCAGTCATCCACGGTTGATGCGGCTCGAACAGCACCACCTGGAAGGCCGCACGTGGCGTCCGCTCCAGCGCCGCGGGCAGGAAGCCGTGCCGGTCGGCCCGCTCGAAGCCGCGCGCACCATAGAACAACGGGCTGCCCTCGAGGAACAGGGCCGGTACGCCGCTCTCCCTGGCCTTCTCGACCGCGGCCGCCACGAGCGCGGTGCCCAAGCCAGCGCGCTGCCACTCGGGGAGCACACCCAGCGGGCTCAGCATCCACACCTCCACCAGCTCCCGGCGGGCGTCCACCCAAGCCAGGCTCAGCCCGACGTGCCCGGCGACGGCGCCACCATCCTCCGCAACGAGACCGAAGCGCCGATGTTGGCCGAGCGACTCCCAGATCTGGGCCACGTCGTCCCCGTGACCTGGATCGTCCTGACCGAACGCCGCCGTGAGCACGCGTCGTACGGGCTCGCGGTCGGCGGCGTGCTCGGGGCGCACCTTGAAGGTCACGCGACGGATGCTAGCTGCGCCTCGGTCCACCCGCCGACTGGATGGCTTCCTTGATGGCCGGTTCGACACTGTTCTTGAACGACGGCTCACCGTTGCCGTACAGCGCGATGACGTGCCGCAGGATGGGGAACGACGAGCCGCCACTGGACTGCGTGTAGACCGGTTCGACGTAGAGCATTCGGCCGGCGAGTGGGATCGCCTCCGGTTCGCCGAGCACCACGCTCGAGTTGCCGCCACGCTGCAGCGTCAGCGCCTCGGTGATGCCGGTGTCGGACTCGATGTCGTTCTGCAGCTGCGCCGGTGACTCGCCGCCCGAGCCCGACGGAAACTCCAGCACCGTGAACTTCCCGTAGTCCGGCCCAGGTTCGGCGTTGACGTAGACGAATGCGGCAAGCTGGCGCCCGTTGAGCGTCACCATCGGGCGGTTGTCGTGACACTTCGGTGACGCACGGTGCGCAGGATGCCGAGGGTTGCGACGACGTGGGCGCGGGTCCTGATCACCAAGGTCCGGTAGACGAATCCGTGCGGACCGGGGAACTCCGCAAACGTGTGGGCTCTGAGCTGCGTCTGCTCGTTGGACCCATCGCTGAGCTCGAACAGCAGCACGTATCTGGAGAACCTGTGGCGGCCGGCCATTGCGAGCTCGCGGAACGGGACCTCATGGGCGATCTCGAATCCGGAACGAGGCTGCGTGCCGAGCAACAGGGCGACGGGGCTGGTTGCTCGAAGGCCGAGCGAGGTGTCGACGTAGGTTCTGAGGGCTTGCCACACGGCGTCACGCGGTGCGGCGATCTCGATGTGATGCTCGTCTACGTACGGCAGCCCGCTCGTCGCAGCATTCACCGGCTGGCTGCGCGCCGCTCGATCGGCATTCATGATGAATCCTTATACTCAACTTGTTGACTAGGTGCTGATGAGGCTATTACTCCCACCCGGAGGTTGTCCATGGGGTTACGCCACGCTGTCCTCGCGTCGTTGCTCGAAGGGGAAGCGACCGGCTACGAGCTGTCCAAACGCTTCCACGTGTCTGTCGCCAACTACTGGTCGGCGACGTCCCAGCAGGTCTACCGCGAGCTCGAGCGCCTCGAGGCAGCCGGGCAGGTGAGCGGTCGCCTTGTCGAACAGGAACGTCGGCCGAACAAGCGCGTCTTCTCGTTGACGCAAGCTGGCCGTTCCGAGCTGCACGGTTTCATCATGGAACCGACCCGGCCACCGGCGGTGCGCGACGACCTGCTGGTCAAGCTGCAGGCCGCGACCGTGGACGACTTCGATGAGCTGAAGCGGGTCGTCGAGGAGCGCCTCGAACGAGCCCGCGACAAGCTTGCCGGCTACGAACGCCTCCGCGAGCGTCTCCTGGGGGGTAGCGCTCAACCACGTCACGCCGAGGCGGTCGGCCCGTACCTTGTGCTGATGGGCGGACACATGTACGAGGAGCAGAACATCCGCTGGTGTACGACGGTCCTGGCGACCCTCAGTTTGGCAGCTCGCTGAGTCTGCCTGGCTCTTCAGGGACGCCAGTCGAGACGCGGTGACTGCACTCGAGCAGCGCTGACGCGACTTTCACGCCCGATTTGGCAGGAGGCGCCCGACGGTGTCGCCGAGGCCGAGCTCCCCGAACTCGTTGTCCCCCAGCACCAAAGGGTGTGGCCGGTCCGGATCGCGCAGGTGTGTAGCGAGCCAGACGTGGCTCGCGCCCAGTGATCTCTCACGGGTGTCGCGGTGTGTCGGTCGACCTCGTCGCCGACTCCGAGCTCTCCACTAATGTCGTAGCCCCGGCACCAGAGGTCTGACTCGTTCTTCAGCGCGCAGGTGTGACCTTCTCCGGCACTCACCGCTGACCAGTCGGTGCTGTCCGGCGTACCGGTCCGTCGGTTCGCGTGCCGTAGAGTCCGGCTATGCCGACCGACTTCGCGATGAAGACGATGAACGCCGTCCACCGCGTCATCCTGAAGGTCAGCGGCAACCGCATCGGCTGGTCGGCGATGAACATGCCGGTGCTCGAGGTCACCACCATCGGGCGCAAGAGTGGCGAACCCCGCAAGGTGATGCTGACGTCCCCCTTGCAGCAGGGATCGGCATACATCATCGTGGCCTCCCGCGGCGGCGACGACAACCACCCCGCCTGGTTCCTGAACCTGCGAGACCACCCTGATGTCCAGGTCTCCATCCAGGGCGCACCCGCCCGGCCCATGCGGGCAAGGGTCGCCACGGCCAGTGAACGGCGCACGCTCTGGCCGAAGGTCACCGCGGATCATCAGAACTACGCGGACTACCAGAAGAAGACGTCTCGCGAGATCCCCCTGGTGTTCCTGGAGCCAGTCGCAGACTGACCGATGTGGAGTCGTCAGGTTGAGGATCCCAGGGGGATGCGCTGGCGTTCCGACCAACGGCCCGAATCGCCGGGGCTCCAGACCGAGATGTGCTCGACGAGCATCTGCAGGTCGGGCCCGCTGGCCCGGACGTCGGCGGCGACCGCCTCGCCCCCTGTGGTGGACACCGTGAGGTGCAGATGGACGGAGTCGAACCGGCCGCCGTACGGCGGGAACTCGGGGAAAGCCTCGACTAAGCCGCGGAAGAGCCCGTCGAGAGCATGCGAAGCGTCAGGCTCGAGGAAGACCAGATCGTCGTCGAAGACACCTACGGTGCGGAACCGCAGCTCGAACGGAGCCGTGGCGGCGGTCACCTCGTGCATGCGTTGGAGAGCAGCCGGATCGGACGGGTTTGGATGCCACGGCCAGAGCAGGGTGATGTGCGGCGGAACGATGTCGGAGAGGCGCATCGGAGGGTCGTTGTCCTCCCACGAGTCTCGCCGCCAGCGATCCACGTAGGGCGCAAAGGCTTCGGCGGTCAGTAGAACGGCGGTCTCCATTCGACGATTCTGAGGCATGGACGAGGACATCTGCGCCTTGCTCACGCCACACATAGATCCGCAGGGGGCTCTCGACTCAGCGGCAGCCGGGCTCCCAGCTCTTCCCTCCCACGGATCTCCTAGCGACGGGCGGTCGTGGGCCGGTGTAGTCCCGGTTCTTGTCGGTGGTTCGTACTAGTGTTCGAGTGTAATCATGGTTCGATGTGAGCGGTTCGATAGGAGGGGGTTGTGGTGGGCAGGTCGCGTGGGGGTCGCCGGTTTGTGCCGGTGGAGGTGGATCCGGTGGTGCCCGCTGAGCGGGTGCGCGGATTGCGGGAGTTGGAGTCGTCGGTGCGGTCGGCGTTAGGGCGGATGGGGGAGATCGAGGGGGAGGTTCGTCGGTTGCAGGCGGAGCAGGTGCGGTGTGCGGTGAGGTTTGTGTGGGATCAGCAGGAGGTGGATCGGCGGTGCGGGTTGTCGTTCTCGACGGAGCAGGATCGGGTGTTGGTGTCAGAGGTAGCGGCGGCGCGGGGGACCTCGACGGTGTCGGCGTCGTCGTGGTTGTCGGATGCGTTTCGGTTGGGTGATGAGCTCCCGGCGACGTTGGCGGCGTTGGAGCGGGGTGAGGTGTCGTGGTGGGCGGCCCGGTCGATCGCGCGGGAGGTCGGGTTCGTGGATGATCTGGCGTTGCGGGCGTTGGCGGATGAGGTGATCGCCGAGGAGGCGCCGGGGTTGCTGCCGGGGCAGGTCAAAGAGTTGGCGCGGATGCGGGTGGTCGGGATCGACCCGGAGTCAGCGGAGCGGCGGGCGACGGTGGCCCGGGCGGATCGGTATGTGTCGGCGGTGGCGGGTGAGTCGGGGGCGGGGTTCTTGACGGCGGCGTTGCCGGCCGAGCAGGTGGCGGCGTGCTGGTCGGCGTTGAACGGGCACGCAACCGCGGTCTATGCCGGTGGTGACCCGGCCGGGAGGTCGGTGTCGGCGATCATGTGTGACACGTTGGTGGAGCGGTTGACCGGGGTTGCGACCGGGGATCCGGTGCATACCCGGGTGGAGCTGGTGATGGATGCTTCGACGTTGCTGGGGTTGGCTGAGCGGCCGGCTCGGCTGGTCGGGCTGGGTCCGGTGCCGCCGCGGGTGGCCCGGTTCATCGCCGCCTCTGGTGATGCGTGGGTGCGGCGGCTGTTCTGTGACCCGGTGGACTGTTCGGTGCTGGTGCAGGACTCCAGGGCGAGGCGGTTCACGGGTCCGTTGAAGCGGCTGATCCTGGGTCGTGACCAGACCTGTCGGGGTCCCGGCTGTGGATCGCGGATCAAGGACATCGACCATCTGGTCGAGCATGCCAACGGGGGCCGGACCAGTCGCCGGAACGGCCAGGGCCTGTCGAAGGGCTGCCATCTCATGCGGGACCATCCCGGGGTTGGCGTCGCGGCCGACCCGGCCAGCAACGCGATCACCTGGACGCTGCCGTCCGGAGCGAGCGTGACGACCCTGCCGCCACCGGCCCTCGGCCACGGCAGCCTCGACCGCGACCAGCTCCGGCGACGGGCCCAGCTCACCCGGGCAGCTGCCACGAGTCGACAACCCGATCCGCCACGCTGACGCACGTCTTTCGTGGCGCGTATTGTCCTGCGAGGCGAGGAGGGACGATGGATGTGCTTGGTGGGTCGCTGACCATGGGCCTCGGCAAGGGGGATCAACGCCACTCTCCGGTGCGCAAGGCGGTGCTCTCGGCCGTCGTCGCTCTTGCCGTCGTTGGTCTGGTGGCATGGGGCGCCTGGTGGACGCGGCATCCCACTCTGTTCCACGACAGTTATGCCGATGGGCAGTCCGCGCACGTCCAGGCGCAGCGGCCGGTGCTCGTCGGCATGCTCTACTCGGCCACCAGCGGGCGCGTCTCGTCGGTGCACATCGACAAGCTGTCCCCGAGGCTGGTCCGCGACACCGCTGGTGGCACGTTCACGTTCGAGCTGTGCACGCTGAAGTCGAGCAACACCTCGATGGGGATGGCGGCCGGTGGTCTCGGCGTACTCCGGCCGTACTGCACGACGATGGCGCCTGCGGTCGGCGCCGACTTCACCGTGGGAGGTGGCGAGCGCCAGCAGATCGTCATGGTGGTCACCCCCGCGCGTCCCGGCATCATCCGGGTTGCCGGGCTCGACCTGACCTACACGGCCGGCTGGCAGAAGGGGACGGAGCACGTGGGCATCGGCACGACCCTGTTCGTCCGAGCGCACCCCCAGGTCGGAGGCTGATATGAGTTGAAGTAGTCCTTCACAAACACCTCCGGAGGTGTCAGGAAGGGATCCATCAGATTCCTTCGAGGATCCGGCGTTAGCGCGCCTGGTCTTCTTGACGCCCTCCGGAGGTGGGTCGTGTCGTCTCCTGCTGTTGCTGTTGTCTCGTCTCCTGCTGTTGCTGTTGTCTCGTCTTCTACTGTGGTTGTTGCCGTCGATGTGGGCAAGACCACGTTCGCGATGTCGGTCACCGATACCTCTCGGACTCGGCTGTTTGGTCCGGTCGACTTCGCGATGACGGCCCCGGGTCTTGCGGATGCTCTGGTTTGTGTCCGTGGGGCGCTGCCCGCCGCTGATACGGCTGTGCGCGTCGGGGTCGAGGCTGCTGGTCACTACCATCGGCCGCTGGTGGCGCCGTCGGCGTGGCCGGCCGGCTGGCTGGTGTTGGAGCTGAACCCGGCGCATGTCGGCGAGCAGCGACGGGTCCAGGGTCGGCGTCGGGTCAAGACCGACGCGATCGATCTGGACGCGATCACCGAGCTGGTGCTGTCCGGCCGCGGGTATCCGGTCGCCGGCCGGGCCGAGGTGATCGGCCAGCTGACCGCGTGGTCTGCGCATCGGACCCGTCGGGTGGCGGTGAGGACGGCCACCAAGAACCAGTTGCTGGGGCAGCTGGACCGGTCGTTCCCGGGGTTGACATTGGCGCTGCCGGACGTGCTGGGCACCAAGGTCGGGCGGCTGGTCGCGGAGCATTTCGCCGACCCGAGGCGGCTCGCCACCTTGGGGGCGACCCGGTTCATCCGGTTCGCGTCGGCGCGTGGCTTGCAGGTGCGGCGAACGGTCGCCGACCGGCTCGTCGTGGCCGCTCGTGACGC
Organism: uncultured Actinomycetota bacterium; assembly: GCA_963820035.1. Lineage (GTDB taxonomy): Bacteria > Actinomycetota > Actinomycetes > Propionibacteriales > Nocardioidaceae > JAWWPG01. The sequence continues at coordinate 268,124 of CAWFYK010000005.1, forward strand.
CTTGCCGATGCCGGATGCGGCTGTGGCCCGCCAGGTGCTGGCTGCGGACCTGGTCCTATTGGCCAACCTGGACGCCCAGGTCGAGGCCGCCGAGGCACAGCTGACGATGCTGCTGCCGGGCAGCCCATTCGCGACGTTGACCACGACACCGGGCTGGGGGACCGTCCGGGCCGGAAACTACGGCGCCGCCGTCGGTGACCCGACCCGCTGGCCAAGCCACCGGCAGCTCTATCGGACCTCGGGCCTATCCCCGGCCCAGTACGAGTCCGCCGGCCGACGCCGCGACGGCTCCATCAGCCGAGAAGGCAGCGTCGAGCTGCGCCGCGCCCTGATCGACCTCGGGATCGGACTGTGGCAGAGCGAACCTGCCGCGAAGGCCTACGCGGCAACCCTGAAGGCACGAGGCAAGCACGGCGGCGTCATCGCGTGCGCGCTGGCGCATCGGGCCAACCGGATCGCGTTCGCGATGGTCCGTGACCATACCGGCTACGAACCGACCCGCTGGACCTGACCACACCCAGGGATTCCTCGATCGGCGCCAACCTGCCGCCGCGCCCGAGCCGTCAACATCCACGCCAGGCCGCAGCCATGCGCACCGAACCTTGACGGCGACCAGCGGCGGCGCATCATCGGGCGACGAGGAAGCCCCGACCCGCCGCCCATCGAACACCAAGGAGTCATCTGACCCTCTTCACAACTCCGGCCACCCGGTGAGATCGTGGGACCAACGAAGGGCCGGACCAGACGCCGTGGAGGCTATGGCGGACGCTCACGCGTTACGCCGTTTCTAGCTTGGCGCCCGGCCCTTCGCCATCACAGCAGCCCGAACGACGCCAGATGACCCACTCAGTGAGGTCGCATACGTCAGCGTGGGCGCCCGGCACCACCCCAAACCACCCCGTCGGCCAACAGCACACACCAGCCCCGCGCCGCGGAGCCAACAACTATGCCCACCAGCAAAGTTGACAAGACCTACAGCCAGCTAGGAATGCAGGCGAGGAATGTCGGTAGCGTGAGGTTGACTGGCCCGATGGCCCATCCGTCGACCCTCCTCAGCCCGGTCACGGTGCACCTCGAGCCTCAGCAGCCCTACGACGCTGGCTCGATCCTCGACTTCCTCGCGCGACGAGCAGTTCCGGGCATCGAGGCTCTCGACGGCGACCGCTACTGCCGCACGCTGCGACTGCCCCACGGGCCAGGGGCGATCCGGCTCGATCTGACACCCGCGAGCGTGGCGGCCCATCTGCTTCTGCCGGACGAGCGTGACCGTGACCCCGCTCTCGAACGAGTTCGATGGCTGCTCGACCTGGAGGTGGCCCCGCACGTCATCGAGAGCCACCTTGCTCGTGACCCGCACCTTGTCAGCTCCGTCAGCGCCAACCCGGGACTTCGCGTGCCTGGTCACGTCGACGGTTTCGAGGTTGCGGTCAGGGCCGTGGTCGGGCAGCAGATCTCCGTTGTCGGCGCCCGAACCATCCTCACCCGACTTGTCGGGGAGTACGGCGAGCCGTTCGCCGCAGCCGACCGGCTCACCCATCTCTTCCCGACACCCGAAAGGCTCGCCGAGGTCGACCCGGAGCGGCTTCCGATGCCTCGTTCGCGGGGCCGCGCCCTCGTCGGCGTCGCCGCCGCAGTCGCCGCCGGATCCGTCGTACTCGACCGCTCGGTCGACCTCGCCGAGGCGCGTCGAGACCTCCTAGCCCTGCCAGGCATCGGCCCTTGGACCGCCGACTACATCGCTCTCCGCGCGCTCGGCGACCCGGACGTCTTCATGGGCACCGACCTCGGCGTGCGGCACGGCCTCGCCCGGATGGGTCTCGACGACGTCGGTCAGGAAGTCATTGCTGGCTGGGCGCCTTGGCGCTCCTACGCGCTCATGCATGTCTGGAAGTCACTCGACCCGGAGGCAGCGTGAGCACCTCGACGTTGCTGCTGGACTCCCCGGTCGGCTGGTTACGGCTCGTGAGTGAAGATCAGGCCGTCTCATCCGTGCTGTTCGTCGATGGCGACCCTCCTCGGGCGCCTGACGGTGAAGAGCCGGCCCCCGTCCTCATCGAGGCCAAGGAGCAGCTGACTGCGTACTTCGCCGGCGACCTTCAGGTCTTCGACCTGCCCTTAGCGCTTCATGGCAGTGACTTCCAGCTCCGGGTCTGGCAGCAGCTCCAGCGCATTCCGTTCGGCGCAACGGCCTCCTACGCCGATGTGGCTGCCGGGATCGGTATGTCGCCCACGGCTTCGCGGGCCATTGGGCTCGCTAATGGCGCCAACCCGATCGTCATCGTGGTTCCCTGCCACCGCGTCATCGGCTCCGACGGATCCCTGGTGGGCTACGGGGGCGGGCTGCCGCGCAAGAAAGCCCTGCTCAGCCTGGAGTCGCCTACCGTGCAGGGCAGCCTCTTCGACGACTAGCGTCGCCCGGTCCCGGGCTGATGGAGGCCGTCAGCTGCGTTCGGACGTGCGTCTCAACGACTCCGAAAGGCGTTCCGCGGCCGCCATCACAGCAGGGGCGTGCATTCGGCTCGGTTGCCTCGTCATCCGCTCGAGCGGCCCGGACACGGAGACCGCGGCGACGACCTTGCCTGCGGGAGATCTGACGGCCGCGGAAACCGAGGCGACGCCCGCCTCGCGCTCGCCGACGCTCTGCGCCCAACCCCGACGGCGGATGCTGGCCAGGGCGGCCGCGTCGAATGTGGCCCCCTGCAACGCGCGGTTGAGCCGCTCGGGGTCCTCCCATGCGGTCAGGATCTGCGCGGCCGACCCGGCCAGCATCGTGAGCTGGCTGCCGATGGGAATGGAGTCGCGCAGGCCCGACTGACGTTCCGCCGCGGCGACGCAGACGCGATGATCGCCCTGGCGCCGGAAGAGCTGTGCCGACTCACCCGTGATGTCGCGAAGCCTTGCCAGCACAGGCCCTGCGGCTGCCAGCAGCCGATCCTCGCCCGCAGCCGACGACAACTCGGCCAGTCGCGGCCCGAGCATGAAGCGGCCCTGCACGTCGCGGGCCACCAGTCGATGATGCTCCAGGGCGACGGCAAGCCGATGGGCCGTCGGGCGCGCCAGACCCGTCGACGTGACAAGAGCCGCGAGCGTCGAAGGGCCCCCCTCGAGTGCCGTGAGCACCTTGGCGGCTTTGTCGAGCACGCCGACACCACTCGAAGAGTCCATAGCACGATACTGCCGTCTCAGATGCTGACATACAAGCCAGCAAGGCCGTCCTGCCTCTTCGTGTGTGCTCCGCCACTCCGCGGGAGAAGACGTCCACGCTGTGGGTACGTCGGGCTGTCCCCCGATGGAGGTACGAGCGGGACGCCGGGATCGCGCGCCACAGTTCGCCGGCGGCCGAGCAGAGTGACAGGTGGAAGACGGAAGCCGATGAAGCGGGACGGCTGTCCTGCAAGGCGAAACGCAGCCCTCGAAGGAGCCGCTCATTGCACGTGGTGAACCGGCCGAAGTTGCCAGACATCAAGTGGGTAAGGGCTTTCGGGGTCTCTCGGGAGGCCGGTCTCATCTTGGGCGGGCCTTTGTGGTGCCGCTTTTCGGGCCCCGCAACCGGTCGAGCAGGTCGCGAAGATCCCAATAAACATGGTGGATAGTTGGGTGTGTCGCTCTCCGATGCGCTTTAGTTGTGCATAGCGTTTCTTCAACATCGAGCATCGGCTCGACCACATGCAGTTCACGAAAGGGAAGTCAGTGAACAAGAGTGAGTTCATCAAGACCCTCGCCGATCGCTTCGACGGGAATCAGAAGGCTGCCCAGCATGCCCTCGAGGCTGTGCTCGATACGATCTCGCGCGAGCTCGTCAAGGGCGAGAAGGTGGCCATCACCGGCTTCGGGGCCTTCGAGAAGGTCGTTCGTCCCTCCCGCATGGTGCGCAACCCGCGTACCGGGGAGCGCAAGCGCGCCAAGAAGACTGCGGTCCCGAAGTTCAAGGCCGGGGCTGACCTGAAGAAGATCGTCTCGGGGGAGAAGAAGCTGGCCAAGGCTGCCGTCTCGAGCGTGCGCAGGACCGCGACCGCCGCCACGAAGACGGCTACTGGCGCCAGGAAGTCCACCGCCACCAAGACCGCGGCGAAGAAGACCACGGCCAGGACGACGACTGCCAAGAAGACCACGGCCAAGACGTCGCCCGCCAAGAAGACGACCACGAGGACCACCACGGCGAAGAAGACCACGGCCAGGACGACGCCCGCCAAGAAGACCACGGCCAAGACGTCGCCGGCGAAGAAGACCACGGCCAAGACGACGCCCGCCAAGACGACCACGTCGAGGACGACGACCGCCAAGAAGGCTCCGGCGAGCAAGTCCACCGCCAAGAAGGCGCCGGCGAAGCGGGCCGCCAAGAAGAGCTGACCAACCAAGCTGAGATGAGGGGTCGTGCCTTCGGGTCCGGCCCCTCACTCGTTGAGGAACGACTCAGTGCTGAGCCCGAGCGGGGTCGGGCAGCGTGCTGATCGTGATCGCGACGACCGATCCCTCGGCTGACTGTTCCACGCGGACCCGCTGTCCGAGGCGCAGCAGCCGAAGACCACCCGCGACGAAGGCCGCCCGGTCGAACGGCACCACTCGGCCAGCGTCGGTCACCACCGTTCCCGCCCCGGTCTCCGCTTCGAAGGTGAGCACGGTCGCCTGCACCCACATCACTTTAGTCCCTTGGGCCTGGCGCCACCTGCAGCTCCGTCAGCGCCGCAGCCGTGAATGCTCCGACTCCGAGCCGCACCGCCTCCCAGAGATCCGCCTCTGTGTCGACGTCACGGCGAAGCCGTTCCAACCCATTGCGGGTGACCTCGACCGCACCAACGGCTAGGTGACCCGCACGAGACTCCGGCCCGAACGCCGGTGACAGTCGCCTGCCGCCAAGGGCGGCGAGCAGTGTGGTGCCCACCCCGATCGAGTCGGACACGAACCAGTGCGCATGTCCGTCCGCCGCTCTCATCGCCTCCGTCAGGTCCTCGCCGCGCAAAGCCGGCAGGTCGCCCGACATGGCCGCCACCGCGGCTTCGGGGTCGTCGTTGCGGGCGACCCGCGAGCCGTGGACGATCGCCGGGTTGAGGCCGGCATCCGGAACATCGGCGGTGACGCTCGCACCCACTCCCGCTAGCGCATCGCCCGCCTCAGCATCGTTGGTGACGACGAGCACGCGTCGTACGACGGGGCTCGCCAATGCCGCACTCGCCGCATCCAGCGCGAAAGCCAGCGCGAGCCTTGCCCGAACGGGTTGCCCCAGGGGGCTCAACCGCGTCTTCGCGAACCTGGTGTCTTTGACTGGGATGATGATGGTCCAGACAGGAACCGGTCGGGCGTGCTGAAGTGTCATCAGCGACGATCTTGCCACCTGCCCACCAGAGCCGACGACGGGAAGCCTGTTGACGGACAACGGTACGACGGAAGGAACAGACGTGGCGAGCGACGACCGGAGCCGGGCCTTGGCCTTCTGCATCCGGGTGCTGCGTCGTCCGATGCTCCTCCTGACCCGACGCGACTGGCGGGGAGCCGAGAACCTCCCGTCAAGCGGTGGCTGTGTGGTCGCCGTCAACCACATCTCCGAGTTCGACCCGCTCACGAGCGCGCACTTCGTCCACGACAACGGGCGGCTGCCTCGTTTCCTCGGCAAGTCCGAGGTCTTCAAGGTCCCCATCATGGGACGGATTCTCCTGGGCGCCGGGCAGATCCCGGTCTACCGGCAGTCAACCGATGCGGCGAAGGCATTCAGCGCCGCGGTCGAGGCGGTCGAGGCCGGCCGCTGCGTGGTCGTCTATCCGGAAGGCACCATCACTCGTGACCCTGGGCTGTGGCCGATGAAGGGGAAGACCGGCGCGGTCAGGATCGCCCTCACCACGGGCTGCCCGCTGATCCCGGTCGCCCAGTGGGGCGCGCAGGAGGTGCTGGCGCCCTACACCTTCCGGCTACGGCTCTTCCCACGCAAGCTGATCCAGATCCGCGCCGGGGCGCCCGTTGACCTGTCCGACCTCGCCGAGCTTCCGTTGACCCCGAAGGTTCTCGCCACGGCGGCAGACCGCACGTTGCAGGCGATCACTAGCCTGCTTGAGGACATTCGCCATGAGTCGGCCCCGAAGCTGCGTTTCGACCCCCAGGCAGCAGGGGTGACCCGGACCGGCAGACCCGCACCGGCACCCCACGACCCCCAGGAAGAGTCAGCATGACCAAGGTGGCAGTCTTCGGAGCCGGGTCCTGGGGAACCGCGTTCTCGCTGGTCCTCGCTGATGCCGGGAACGACGTCACCCTCTGGGCCAGACGGCAGGAGCTCAGCGACTCGATCAACCATGACCGAGAGAATGGCGACTATCTGCCGGGACATCCCTTGCCTCCTTCGATCGACGCCACCCACGATCCCGGTCATGCGCTCGACGGAGCTTCCGTCGTCGTGCTGGCCGTCCCCTCCCAGTCACTGCGCGCGAACCTGGACCATTGGGCCGACGCGATCCCCCCTGATGCTCTGGTGATGAGCCTGATGAAAGGTGTCGAGGTCGGCACCGCCATGCGAATGAGCGAGGTCATCGAGGAGGTCGGACACGTCGGTCGGGAGCGGATCGCGGTGCTGTCGGGACCGAACCTCTCCAAGGAGATCGCGGAACGGCAGCCGGCGGCATCCGTCATCGCGTCCGTGCGTCACGACGTCGCCTTGGCGCTGCAGCGGATCTGCCACACCCCCGCCTTTCGGCCCTACACGCTGACCGACGTGGTCGGGTGCGAGCTCGGCGGCGCCACCAAGAACGTCATCGCGCTGGCGGTCGGGATGGCGGCCGGTCTCGGCTTCGGCGACAACGCGCGAGCAACCGTGATCACCCGTGGCCTGGCGGAGACGGCCCGGCTTGGGGCGGCACTCGGCGCCGACCCTCACACGTTCTCCGGGCTGGCGGGGCTCGGCGACCTGGTGGCGACGTGTTCCTCTCCGCTCTCGCGCAACCGTCACTTCGGTGAGGAGCTGGGAAAGGGTCGGTCCGTCGAGGACATCGCCGCGGAGACCCGCCAGGTGGCCGAGGGGGTGAAGTCCTGTGAGTCGCTTCGTGACCTGGCGGAGCGGCACGGTGTCGAGATGCCGATCATCGAGCATGTGGCCGCGTTGATGCGCGGTGAGCTGTTGCCCGAGGAGATGCTCGGCCGGCTCATCTCGCGCGCGGCGAAGGCCGAGCGCGACTAGCAGCAGGGCCGCGACACCCTGCGCCGCAGGCTGGTTGCCCGGTCCGGGCCGATTAGGCTTGCCGGCAATGAGCTCTGACAGGAAACCCCGCGTCGCCGTCGTGTTCGGCGGTCGTTCCAGCGAGCACGCAGTGTCCTGCGCGACGGCCGCGAGCGTGCTGTCCGTGATCGACCCCGAGGCCTACGACGTCGTGCCCATTGGGATCAGCCTCGAGGGCAAGTGGGTCCTCGAGTCGGGAGAGCCGGAGCGGCTGGCGCTGTCGGCGGGACACATCCCCGAGGTCGACGCCAACGGAAGCGCCGTCGTACTCAGCACAGACCCGGGGAGGCGGGACCTGGTGGTCACCGACCCAGGGGAGCCCCCGCGCGCCTTCGGCGAGGTTGACGTCGTGTTCCCGCTGCTGCACGGACCGTGGGGCGAGGACGGCACCATCCAAGGACTGTTCGAGATGGCCGGAGTGCGCTACGTCGGCTCCGGGGTGCTGGCCTCGGCGCTCGCCATGGACAAGCACTACGCGAAGATCGTGCTGGCCGCGCATGGCATTCCCAGCACGCCGTACGTCGTGATCAAGCCCCAAGAGTGGGCGACCGACCCTGCCGCCGCGCGGGAGTCCGTCGACTCGCTCGGGTTCCCGGTGTTCGTCAAGCCGGCCAGGGGTGGCTCCAGTCTCGGGATCACCAAGGTCATGACCCACGGCGACCTCGACGACGCGATCGCACATGCGCAGACGCTCGACCCCAAGGTGCTGGTCGAGCCCGCGGTGGACAACGCCCGAGAGCTCGAGTGTGGCGTCCTGCAGCGTCCCGACGGCTCGGCCGATGCCAGCGCCGTGGCCGAGATCACCGGCTATGGCAGTCACGAGTTCTATGACTTCGAAGCCAAGTACCTCGGCGAGGAGGGAGTCACTCTCGAGGTGCCCGCCAACCTTCGCGACGAGGTTCGCGACGAGGTCCAGCGGATCGCCGCCATGGCCTTCGAGGCGCTCGGGTGCGAGGGACTGGCTCGGGTGGACTTCTTCCTCGAGCACGACGGTCGGTTGCTGGTCAACGAGGTCAACACCATGCCCGGCTTCACCCCCGCGTCGATGTACCCCCGGATGTGGGCGGAGTCCGGCGTCGACTACCCCGAGCTCGTCGACCGGCTGCTCGCCCTGGCGATGGCTCGCACCACCGGCTTGCGCTGAGCAGCGTCACTGGCAGGGATGCTCCAGCGTGGAGCGTCGCTTGATCGCGGCAGCCACGTCGACCAGGGCGTCGGCCGCCGGCTGGTAGGCCCCAGGCACCCGCACCGAGACGTAGGGCGTCCGGCCGATCGTCGTGAAGTCGAGCTCGCCCACGAGCGGTGCGCCCGCCTTCACCTCCCGACCGTGCTGCGTGACCAGCCACCCGACACCGTCGACCCCGAAGCACTGGGAGGTGGGCCGGAGGGCCTTCGGCGCCGGGCCACCGCAGGTGAGCACGATCGGCGGGTCGCCCCAGGCCGCAGCGAATGTGCTCGACGGGGAGATGGAGCGACCGTCCTGGCCACTCACCGAGTCGGGGAGATCTGCCACCAGATCGGCGCACTGGAGGGCGATGGCACCGGTCACCTGCGGGGCGGTGACCGGGACCGGAGCCGCCGTCGACCCACCCCCGCCGCATCCCGCCATCAGCGCGGCCGTGCCGAGGATGGCAGCGCTCCACCGGAGTTTGGTCAGATGTGCACCACGGGACAGGTGAGAGTGCGGGTGATCCCCTCGATGCCTTGGACCTTGGCCACGACCAGCTTGCCGAGCTCGTCGACGTTGCTCGCCTCGGCTCGCACGATCACGTCATAGGGGCCGGTGACGTCCTCCGCGAGCGTGACGCCCGAGATCTCCGAGATCGCTCTCGCCACGTCCGCGGCCTTGCCGACTTCGGTCTGGATGAGCACGTACGCCTGAACAACCACTGGGACCTCCGCGGGGTGAGTCATGTCGATGCAGCGATGGTCACGCTACCGTCTTGCCAGACCGCCCGGTGAGGTGGGCGACCTAACTGATGAGGGAGCAGATGGCTGAGGGTCAAGGACGTACGGCGGGTGACCTGGGCGAGTTCGCCCTCGTCGAGGCGATCACCGCTCGTTTCACCCAGGGACCGGAGGTCCAGGTCGGGCCTGGTGACGATGCCGCGGTCATCGCCGGGCCGGCCGGGGAGGTCGTCGCGTCCGTCGACCTTCTTGTCCAGGACCGGCACTTCCGGCTCGACTGGTCCTCGGCGTCGGACATCGGGCACAAGGCTGCGGCCGAGAGCATCTCCGACATCAACGCGATGGGCGGTGTGGCCTCCGCCCTGCTGATCGGTCTCGGCACCCCCGAAGGCACCGAGAGCGGCTGGGTTCTCGAGCTCGCAGACGGGATCGCCGCGGAGGCCGCAGAGGTCGGCGCCTCCGTCGTGGGTGGCGACCTGACCAGTGCGGCTGCCGTCACGCTGTCCGTCACTGCCCTCGGGTTCTGCGCCCACGGAGTGGTACGCCGCACCGGCGCGCGTTCGGGGGACGTCGTCGCCCTCGCGGGTCGACAGGGCTGGGCGGGTGCGGGGTTCGCGGTGCTCGCCCGGGGGTTCCGGTCGCCGCGCCTGGTCGTCGAGGCACACCGACAGCCGCGGCCGCCGTACCTGGCAGGTCCGGAGGCGGCTCGGATGGGAGCGACGGCGATGATCGACGTCAGCGACGGGTTGCTCCAGGACATCGGCCACCTCGCCTCGGCGAGCCGGGTGGCAGTCGACATCGAGACCTCCCGGCTCGAGGTACCCGAGCCGCTGCATGCTGTCGGTGCGGCGATGGGAGTCGACCCGATGCGCTTCGTGCTGACAGGTGGCGACGACTACTCCCTGGTGGCGACGTTCCCGGCCGAGGTGGCGCTCCCCGAGAGCTGGCGTGCCATCGGACGAGTAACCGATGGCGGCGAGGCAGGTGTGGTGACCGTCGACGGGGCCGAGTACGCCGACCCGGCCGGCCACCAGCACTTCAGGTGAGCCGGCCACCCGCCATCAGATGAGCCGGTCGAGCAGGCTCAGGTGAGCCGCTCGAGCAGCCAAGAATAGACCTCGGCCTCGTAGCCGGCCCGCGCGAAGCGGCCGCTCGGGCCGGTGTGGGCGCCTGCACCGGTGTCCACCCGGAACAGGCACCTGCCCGCCCACTCGGGGTCGCTGTGCCGCAGCGCGGCCACCCACTTCGCCGGCTCCCACACCATCACCCGCGCGTCATGAACAGCGGCCGTGACGAGCAGATCCGGGCGCCCGCCGGCCGGGGGCAGGTTGTCGTACGGCGAGTAGGCCAGCATCCATCGGAAGTCCGCCTCGCGGCGCGGGTCGCCCCACTCGTCCCACTCGTTCGCTGTCAGCGGGATGCTCGCGTCGAGCATCGTCGTGACCACGTCGACGAACGGGACCTCGGCGACAACGGCGCGCCACCGGTCGGGCCGCTGGCTGAACACGGCGCCTTGGAGCAGGCCGCCCGCCGACAGTCCGCGGGTCGCGATCCGGTTTCCGTCGACATACGTGCCCGCCAACCCATCGGCCACGTCGATGTGGTCGCTGAACGTGTGCTGTTTGGTCGCGAGCCGGCCGTCGAGCCACCACCGTCGGCCTCCTTCGCCACCGCCGCGCACGTGGGCGTGCGCGTAGACGACGCCGTGATCGAGCAGGACGGTGAGAGCAGCGTCGAACTCCGGCTCGAACACCGCCTCGTAGGCGCCGTAGCCGTAGAGCAGACAGGGCGCCGTCCCGTCGAGCTGGACGTCGTGCCGGTGCACCAGGGTGACCGGGACGGCCACGCCGTCACGTGCGGCCACCGAAACCCGGCGCGTGGCGTAGTCGGCCGCATCGTAGGCGGGCACGTCCGAGCGGTGACGGACCCACTCCTCCCCACTGGCCACGTCGACCTCGGACCAGACGGCCGGCTCGACGTACGACTCCCGGCACACGACGATCGAGGTCGTCTCCCACCGTGGGTTGTCGGCGAGCGCGATGTGTCCGGCCGGCGGCGGCTGGAGCTCTCGCACGACGGTGCCGTCGTGCCGGATGAGGCGCTGCACCGTCAGCCCCGCCCGGCGGAGGCCGACGACGAGGAACGTCTCGAAGGCCTCGACGCCGTGCAACCGTTCCGCCTCGTCGTCGGCGGTCAGGGACCGCCACGACCCGAGCCCGGGTGAGTCCGTCGGGGTCGTCATCAGCCGGAACTCGGTGGCGCCTTCGTTGGTGAGAACGACGAGCCGGTCGCCGCCGTCGAAGGGCGCGTGCTCGACGGCGTACTCGCGGCCTCTCGACCGCGGCTCGACGAGCCGTGCCGGGGCCGCCGGATCAGCGGGGTCGAGAAGCCACTCCTCACTGGTGTCCCGGTTGGCGGTGTGGATGACGATGAGCCGGCCGGAGCGACAGGCCCGGACCTCCACTTCGTACTGCTCATCGGCCTCCTCGAAGACGGTCACGTCGGCCGTGGGGTCCGTTCCCAGCAGGTGCCGGCGCACCTGGTAGGGCCGATAGGCGTCGTCGTGGACCGTGTAGAAGAAGCTGCCGCCGTCGCTGCTCCAGGCGCCGGTGTAGTAGGAGCGGGCGATAGCGTCGGCGAGGTCCTCGCCGGTCTCGAGGTCGCGGAACCGAAGCTCATAGACCTCGTCGCCCGTGATGTCGACCGAGTAGGCCGCGAGCGTCTCGTCCGGGCTGATCTCGACGAGCCCGAGGTCGATGTATGACGATCCGTCCTGCAAGGCATCGATGTCGATGACCAATTCGTCGCCGTCGCGCTCCGCGACGGAGCTTTCCTTCGTCGAGTGCCGCTTGAAGCGACGAATTTCGCCGTTTTCCCTTCCACTTCGCCGTTCTGTGTAGTAGACACAGCGATGACGGTCGACCGTGACGCCACGCTCGGTCGGGGGCACCCGGGCCGCGATCGCTGAAAATAACACCTGAGTCGAGGGGGTCGCATGCCGCACAGCAGCGTCGTAGGACTCCCGTTCAGCGTGCAGCTGGGCCGCCAGGTCTGCGGACCCGACCTCGCGCATCCAGGCATAGGGATCGGGCCGCGTCGTGCCATGCAGCGTGTGCGAGGAGTCGTCGCGGCGGGGGCTGGGTGGACTCGCAGCGTTGTCGCTCATCTGCCGGAACCTACCGCGGGAGCCCGTGGATGAGGGGGAGAACCCGGCTCATCGCCACGGTGGTGGCGTGTCTGCTGCTCACCGGCGTCGCGTGTCTCGGCGTCTTCAGGACGAGCACCCCGACGGCGACGGCGGACACGAAGGTCGTCTTCAACGTGGCGCTGTTGCAGAAGCCCGACAGCCTCAACCCCTACACAGGGATCGCCGCCGAGTCCTACGAGCTCTGGTACTTGATCTACCCGACGCTCACCACGCCGGCGCAGACCGACCTCTCGTCCACGCCGGCGCTCGCGGCCTCCTGGTCGCACTCGGCGGATCAGCTGACCTGGACGTTCCACCTGGTCAAGGACGCCGTCTGGACCGACGGTGTCCCCGTCACGTCGGCCGACGTGGTCTTCAGCCTGCAGTCGGTCGTCGACGGTGGGACGCAGGCGGCCACCTGGGGCAGCTACCTCAAAGGGGTCACCAAGGTCACGGCGCCCGACAAGCACACCGTGGTGCTGCATCTCAAGAAGCCCAACGTGGGTCTGCCCTACCTGCCGATGCCGATCGTGCCCGTGCACATCTGGGGGAAGCTCGCCAAGGGCGAGGTGCGGTCGTTCAAGAACTCGCCGCCCGTCGTCGGTGCCGGCCCCTTCACACTCGTCTCGGCAGACCCGACGCTGTCGACCATCACGTTCGAGCGCAACCCGACCTACTTCGGCGACCCGTCGAAGATCGACGAGATCGTGTTCGCCGTCTACAAGGAGGAGGATGCGGCCGTCCAGGCCCTCAAGAAGGGCGAGGTCGACTTCGTCGAGGGCATCCAGGGCCTCACCGTGCAACGGCTGCAAGGGGCTCCCGGGATCACCACCCACATCGGGCTGGCGCCGGGCTTCGATGAGATCGCCTTCAACACCGGCGCGGTCAACCCGTCGACAGGGGTCCCCAAGGGCGACGGCAACCCCGCAGTGCAGGACCCGGCCTTCCGGCACGCCCTCGGCTACGCGATCGACCGTCGGGAGATCATCTCCAAGGTCTACCAAGGACTCGGCAGTCCGGGCGCCTCGGTCGTTCCCGCGGGCAACCCCCTTCAGTGGCAGCCGCCTGCAGCCAGGGCCTTCCATTTCGACCTGGCGAAAGCGGGTGCGCTGCTCGACGCGGCCGGCTACACGAAGGGCAGGGACGGCAAGCGGCACATGCCGGACGGCAGTCCCATCGGGACGCTCCGCCTCGATGCGCGTTCGGACTCCCCGACGTCGATCGGCACGATGACCTACTTCAAGGAGTGGCTCGGCGACCTCGGGATCGACGCGACGGTCAACATCATGTCCGGGGAGAAGCTGACCGACATCATCCTGCAGGGTGACTTCGACGTCTTCCAGTGGGGCTGGGTGGCCGACCCTGACCCCGACAGCGTGCTCAGCTATATGACGTGCTGGCAGCGCGGCAACTGGTCCGACTCGTGGTTCTGCAACAAGAAGTACGACGCCATGTACGCCGCGCAGCACACCCAGCTCGACACTGCCAAACGCAAGGTCATCCTCGACAAGATGCAGCGGATGCTCTACTTCCAAGCGCCCTACCTGGTCACCACCTACGGCGGAACCGGCGAGGCCTACCGCAGCGACCGGTTCACCGACTTCTCGGCGCAGCCGAGGCCCCACGGGGTCTACCTGATGCAGTTCGGCCCCTACAACTACGTGCACGTCACCCCGGTGGCCGGTGGCGGGACGGCGGAGCTCGAGACCCAGCAGGCCCATGACCGGACCGCCTTCCTGGTGTTGCTGTGCGGCACGCTCGTGGTCTGCCTCGTTGCGAGCTACGTCGTCTCGTGGCAGCGAGCCCTGACCGCGGACGACCGGCCATGAGCCTCGACCTGACCGATCCCGCCTCGTCATACGTCGAACCTCCCCACGAGGTCCGGTCCCAACGCACCTCGTCGTTTGTGACGGCGCGCTACGTCGGGAGGCAGGTCCTCGGGTCCGCGATGAGCCTGGTCTTCGTCACGGTCCTCAACTTCTTCCTGTTCCGCATCATCGACGGCGACCCGGTTCGCAGCCAGGGCCGGGCTCGCCACATGTCCCAACAGGCGATGGAGCAGCTGCGTCACACGCTCGGCCTGGACCAGCCGCTGTGGAAACAGTTCCTGATCTTCCTCGAGAACACGGCTCATGGGCAGTTCGGGGTGTCCTACGCGACAGCCCAACCGGTGTGGTCGATCATCTCCGCCCACCTGTGGCCCACCGTCCTGCTCGTCGGCAGCGGAACCATCTTGGCCACCTTCATCGGGATCTGGATGGGCATCCGCAGCGCCTGGTGGCACGGCGGACGCTTCGACAAGGTGACGACCGGCGGCAACCTGCTGCTGTACTCCGCACCCGAGTGGTGGCTTGGCCTGCTGCTGCTGGCCGCCTTCGCCGTCGGCGTCGGGCCACTGCCCGGCATCTTCCCGACAGGGGGGCTGCACTCGGCCGGCGTCGACCCGATGTCGCCGCTCGGAGTCCTGGACACCGCTTGGCACCTCGCGCTGCCGGTGGCGACGTTGACGCTCGGCTACCTCGCGGAGTACTCGCTGATCATGCGCTCGTCCCTGCTCGACGAGATGGGGGAGGACTACCTGCACACCGCTCGCGCCAAGGGCTTGCGCGACGACCTGGTGCGCACCCGTCATGCCGTCCCCAACGCCATCCTCCCAACGACCACGCTCGTCGCCCTCAACCTGGGGTTCGTGGTGTCGGGGTCCATCACGATCGAGAACGTCTATTCCATCGACGGCCTCGGCTCGCTGACCCAGCAGGCCATCGACAACCTCGACCACCCGCTCCTCGAAGGGCTCTTCTTCACGTTCTCGGTGGCCGTGATCATCGCCAACCTGGTGGCCAACCTGCTCTACGGTCTGCTCGACCCGCGGGTCCGCGCATGAGCACCGTCGCTGCGTCTCCGACGAGCCTGGCCTGGCGGCGCCGCCGGGACTCCCTCGCCCGGACCTGGGCCGAGTTCCGCCGACACCGGTCCGGGGTCTTCGGTCTCGTCGTGCTGGCTCTCTTCGTGGCGGTCGCGCTGCTCGCTCCGGTCATCGCCAGCTCCAGCGGCCTCGACGTGACCACGGCGCCCGGCAAGCCGTTGGAGCATCCGTCCAGCCAGTTCTGGCTGGGCACCGACCAGAACGGCAGGTCGATCCTCACCCTGCTCATCTGGGGATCGCGCGTCTCGCTCTTCGTGGGCCTGCTGGCGACGCTGATCTCGATGGTCCTCGGCACGGTGGTCGGTCTCGCCGGCGGACACTTCCACGGTTTCGCCGGGGCGGCCCTCTTCAGGTTCACCGAGTGGTTCCTGGTGATCCCTTTCCTGCCGCTCGCCATCGTGCTGGCCTCCTTGCTCGGCCCCTCGCTCTTCAACACGGCGCTCGTGATCGGGGTGACCGGCTGGCCGTCGACGGCCCTCCTGATCCGGGCCCAGACCCTGACCGTCGAGTCCCGCCCCTTCGTCGAGCGGTCCAAGGTGCTCGGCGCGGGGCACTGGCACCAGATGAGCCGGCAGGTGCTGCCCAACGTGATGCCCATGGTGATGGCCAACACCACCCTCACCGTGGCGATCGCCATCCTCACCGAGACCACGCTGTCGTTCCTCGGCCTGGGCGGCAGCGACCGGATCTCCTGGGGCGAGGTCCTCGACCAGGCGTTCCAGCTCGGGTCGATCACCAACGGACTCTGGTGGTTCTTCATCCCGCCCGGGCTGTGCGTGATCACCGTCGTGCTGGCCTTCACGCTCGTCGGCCGAGCGCTCGAGGACATCTTCAACCCGCGGCTCAGGGAGCGCTAGATGAGCCGTCCGATGACGGAGGCAGTCGAGGGTTCCGAGCTGACCCCCGGCCCCAGCGGTCCGCGTCCGCCGCTTCTCCAGCTGCGTGATGTCGGAGTGGCCTACCAGACGCGGAGCGGCCTGGTTCCCGTCGTACGCGGAGTCGACCTCACCGTCGATGCCGGCCGCAAGCTAGGCCTCGCCGGGGAGTCCGGGTGCGGCAAGACGACCTTGGCCAACACGGTGTTGCGGCTCCAGCCGGACAACGCGCGCGTCTCAGGTCAGGTGCTCTTCGAGGGGGAGGACGTCTTGGCGATGAGGTGGGGTGCCTTGCGCGCGGTGCGCTGGGCCGAGGCCTCGGTGATCTTCCAGGGCGCGCTCCACTCGCTCAACCCGGTACGACGGGTGGGTGCGCAGATCCTCGAGCCGATCATGCTGCACCGGACCGAGCCGGACGAGGAGACGGCCCGCACGCGCGTGGCGGAGCTGCTCGACCAGGTCGGTCTCCCGGCCTCGCGCGCCAACAGCTACCCGCACCAGATGTCCGGCGGGCAGAAGCAGCGGGTGATGATCGCGATGGCGCTCGCCTGCCGGCCGCGGCTCGTCGTCGCCGACGAGCCGACGACGGCGCTCGACGTGATGGTGCAGGCGCAGGTGCTCACGCTGCTGCGTGACCTCGTCAGCAACCTCGGGCTCGGCCTGCTGATGATCAGCCACGACCTGTCCGTGCTGCGCGCGACCTGTGACGAGGTGGCCGTCATGTATGCCGGCCGCGTCGTCGAGCGCGGTCCCGCCATGACGGTCTTCGACCAGCCGACCCACCCCTACACCAAGGCCCTGGTCACGGCCTTCCCGCGGATCGGCGACCCGGAGGCCAGGTTCGCCCCGCAGGGCCTGCCCGGCGACCCGCCCGACCCGGCATCGATTCCGCCAGGCTGCGCCTTCGCCCCACGATGTGCCCGGGTCATCGACCGTTGCCATGACGCCGAGCCGCCGCTGGTGGTCTCGTCACCCACCCAGGTGTCGGCCTGCATCCGGGTCAACGAGGTGACGCCGGCATGAGCGAGCAGCCGGAGGGCGGGCGGGCAGCGGGCGTGGACGTGGGACCGGCCCCGACGCTCGAGGTTCGCGACCTTGCGGTCGCCTTCACGACCCGCCGCGGTGGACCGGTCGTCCGGGCCGTCGACGAGGTGAACCTGGCGGTCGCTCCGGGCGAGATCATCGCACTCGTCGGCGAGTCCGGCTGCGGCAAGACCACCTTGGCGAGGACCCTGCTCGGTCTGGAGCTGCCCAGTCGCGGCGATGTGTCCTACGCCGGCTCGCGGCTGGCCTACTCCTCGCGTGGACTGCGTCGCTACCGGCGCAAGGTGCAGCTCATCCTGCAGGACCCGATGGGCGCCCTCAACCCTCGGCACACCGTCTACGAGCTGGTCGCCCAAGGGCTGCGGATCCACGGCATCGTCAAGGAGAAGAGGGCTGCGGGCGACCGCGGTGTGACCGAGCAGGGGCTGGTCAGCAGGGCGCTGAGCGACGCCGGGCTGCGCCCACCGGAGCGCTTCTTCATGGCCTACCCCCACGAGCTGTCCGGCGGCCAGCGCCAGCGGGTGGTCATCGCGGGTGCGCTCGCTCTGGAGCCAGCCGTCCTGATCGCGGACGAGCCGGTGTCCAGCCTCGACGCCTCGATCCGTGGCGAGATCCTGTCACTGTTCCTCCGGCTGCGCGACGACCGGGGGCTCACCGTCCTCGTCGTCACCCACGACCTCGGGCTCGCCTGGAACATGGCGGACCGGATCGCGGTGATGTACCTCGGCCGGATCGTCGAGCTGGGCACCACCGAGCAGGTCCTGACGGCGCCGCGCCACCCCTACACGCAGGCGCTCCTGTCCGTCGTACCTGAGGTCGGCGAGGTCGAGCCGATCGTGCTGACGGGGGAGACGCCCGATGCCTCCCGGATCCCGAGCGGCTGCCGCTTCCACCCACGGTGTCCGAAGTACGCCGACGGCACGGCCCAGGCGGCCGGCGTCGCCGGCCGGTGCGTGAGCGACGACCCCGGGGTGCTGCCGATCGCGGACGTGCACCAGTCGGCGTGCTGGCTCACGGCATCGGCTGACGACCGTCCCGCGCCCGCGTCACCAGCTCCCTGACCGCCGCGACGGGCAGCCCCTCGCTCGTGTTGCCATCCCGGCCCTGCATCGTCGGCGAGCTGCTGAGGGAGTTGAGCACGGCCTCCTCGCTCGCGTCGACGACGGCCCCGAAGAGGTCGTCGAGGTCTGCCCCACCGAGCGCCGGGCCGCTCAACGCCCCCCGTCGGGTGGCTCGCAGCCCGGTCGCGGCGCACATGAAGATCTCTCCGCTGCCGTTGTTGGCGGTCGAGCCTGCCCTGGCCAGCCCGAGCCCGACGCGCCGGGCCAGCCGGGCGCAGGCCGCGCCGTCGAGCGGCGCGTCAGTCACCACGATGCCGATGCACGACCCGGCGGGCTTCTTCTCGAGGAAGGGGTCGGGCGGAAGCAGCCTTCCCACCGGCACGCCGTCGACGGTGAGGCGCTCGCGCTGCCCGAAGTTCGTCATCAGCAGCACCCCGACGACGTGGCCGCGGGGGGTGACCCGTGAGGCGTTGCCGATGCCGCCTTTGAAGCCCAGGCACGACATCCCGGTGCCCGAGCCGACGCTTCCTTCCTCACAGGCGGACCCCGCGACCGCTCTCGTGTGAGCGGTGAGCCAGGCAGCCTTGACGTCGGCATGGGTCACCTGCATGCGGCCCGCGTTGTTGAGGAACGAGTCGTCACACTCGGCGACGACAGGGATCACGACGTCGTCGGCGACCTCGGGGTGCTGCTCGACCATCAGCTCGCAAGCGGCGTCGTAGACCCGGCCGAGCTGCATGGTCGACGTCAACAGGATCGGTGTCTCCAACAGCCCCCATTCCGACGCGGTGATGAACCCCGTGCACTCGCCCGCTCCGTTGAGCACCGCGCCGCCCGCAGGGACCGGCCGCTGGTAGGCATCCTCGGCCACGCAGATGACCGTCACACCGGTGCGCGCGAGCCCCCGGCCGGCAGGGGGGCCGGGCTCGTCGCGCAGCAAGGTCGTGTGGCCGACGCCGACCCCCGAGACGTCCGCGAGCGAGTTGGTGGCTCCGGGCGGCAGGGTTCCGATCACGACTCCGAGGTCGCGGATGCGAGGCATAAAGGCATCTTGCCGCACGGCCGGGGCCGCCGTCCTGACAGAGTTGGACAATGACGTCGGTGGTGTGGTCGCCCGAGACGCGAAGACACGCGCCCGGCGCGGAGATCTGGGTCGGCGTGCGCACACCAGGAACCGAGGTGGCCGAGCGGGTCGACCGCATCCTGGCTGCCCTCGAGGAAGCCGGTGGCTTCGACGTGCGAACGGCCACCGCCCATGACGACGACGCCCTGCTCGCCGTGCATGACGTCGCGCTGGTGCGCCACCTTGCGGGGGTGGCGCGCGAGTGGGCCGACTCGGGAATCCCCGAGCTCGTGGGTCAGGACCGGGTGGTGCCCTACATGTTCGCGACCGACCAGATGTTGAGCGGCCTGCCGGGACGGCTCCCGGCAGCGGTGCACGCCCGCGCCGGGTGGTACTGCTACGACACGATGACGCTGGTCGGCGCCGGCACCTGGGAGGCGGCGCGGGCGGCGGTGGACTGTGCCCTCACGGCGGTCGACCTCGTGTTGGCCGGCGAAACGCACTCGTCGTACGCCCTGTGTCGACCACCCGGCCACCACGTGACCCGCTCCGCCTATGGGGGGTCCTGCTATCTCAACAACGCCGCCGTTGCAGCGCAGGCCCTCCGCGCAGGCGGGCATGCCCGGGTCGCCGTCGTCGACGTGGACGCCCACCACGGCAACGGGACGGCAGCGATCTTTTACGATCGAGCCGACGTCTTCTACGGCTCCGTCCACGTCGACCCGGGGGCCGGCTGGTTTCCGCACGTCGTCGGGTTCGGCGACGAGACCGGGGTCGGCGCTGGGGAGGGTACGACGCTGAACGTGCCGTTGGCGCCGGGGGCCGGGGATGACGACTGGCTCACCGCCGTGGTGAGCGTCGTCGAGCGGGTGGCGGAGTTCGGGCCGACGGCGCTCGTGGTCTCGCTGGGCGTCGACGCTGCCGCCGTGGACCCCGAGTCGCCCCTCGACGTGACCGCGTCGGGCTACCGGCGAGCCGGCGAGCTGGTCGCGGCGCTCGAGCTGCCGACCGTCCACGTGCAGGAGGGTGGCTACGACCTCGGCTCCCTCGGCGAGCTGGTGGTCGCCTTCCTAGCTCCGTGGGACTGATCCTTCCGGCCAGGTGAATCCTGCGCTCCGGGGTAGGTCCTGCGGTCCGGGGTGGGTCCAGTTTCAGGCGAGTGAGGGCGCGTTCGCGGTCCGGTCAGTTTCGCGGGGGCGCTCGCTGTCTGCATGCGGCTGATCCCTGCGGTTTGCGGTGGGTCCGGTTTCAGGCGGCAGTGATGGGGGCGGTTGAGAGTCCGGCTCGGACCAGCTGCCGGGTGCGGTTCTGCAGAGTGGAACGTTCTGGGGCTCAAGACCACGATGTCAGCTCCGAAACGTTCCACTTTGATGCGGTTTCAGGCTGATTCGGTACGTTGCGGTTGGTTTCGCACTGATCTTCCACCCGCATTGGTCCGAATTGAGATCGGCAGTGAAACAGATGAGGTGAATGGGGTTCTTGGGAATACTTTGCGCACTGAAGGCCGCTCCCGGAGGCCAGCTGAGGGCCAAACGGCGGCTTTCCAGGCGCACAGCAGTCCCACCCGCATCATCAGCCCCAGACAGACAGTGAGCGCCCAGCGGAACCGGAATGGCCCGCCATACCCGCGGCGCATCACTGCGGCTTGAAACCCGACCCAGTGCCAACCGCAGGGTTCAGCCCCAGGTGGAAAGCAAGCCCACGGGGATCTGCCTGGCCTGCACCCGGCTACTCCTGCGTGTGGACCACGGCGATGGGGCACGGAACGTGGTGCAGCAGGTTGCGCGAGACAGAGCCGAGGCGTGGCGGGCTGAGCCGCCCGCGAGCCTTTCCACCGACGACCATCAGGCTGGCGCCGGCCGCCTCGTGGAGCAGCGAGCCGACGGGGTGGCCGACGACGACGTCACGATCGACGCTGACGTCCGGGTACTGCTCTGCCCAGCCTGCGAGCGTCTCGGCGAGATAGAGGCGCTGCGCCTCGACCCACTGCTCGCGAGCCGATGCGTCCGTGCCGTGGTGGCTCGGCTCGGGGCAGACATGGATGACGTCGAGATGACGGCCAGTCATCGCCGCGAAGTCGAACGCGAAGGCGATCGCCCCGGAGTCGTTGGAGTCGTCGACCGCAAGCACCACGGGCTTGCCCACCGCGGTGGCTTCGTCCCACCCGTCCGGCACGACCACGACGGGCACACTCGAGTGCTCGGCCAGCCCGTATGCCGTCGAACCGACCAACATGCCGAAGAACCCGTCGGCGCCGGTCCGGCCGACCACGAGCATTCGTGCATTCTCGGACGCGGCGCGCAGGACGGCGCCGGGAGTCCCCGGCTCGAGCACCTGGTTGGCGGAGTCGCCGTTCCACCCCATGGCGTGCAACTGCTGCTCGGCCTGGTCGGCGATCTGGTGGGCGTCGGCCAGCAGGTCCCGGTGCAGCCCGGCGAAGCCGTGGCTGGGCGGTTGCATCACATCCGGGTAGGCGTGGGCCAGGGTCACCGGCAAGTGATGCTCGCGCGCGAGCGCCCCGGCCCAGTCGACGGCGGAACGGGAGCCGTCCGAGTCGTCCAGACCCACGACCACGGTGTCCGGAGCAGCCTGGTAGGTCATGTCACACCTCCCGCTGAGTCACATCCCGTGCTGGGTAGCGTCGATGCCAACGATGCCAACGATGCCAACGATGCCAACGATGCCGCAGCCGGGCAGGGGACAGCAGGGTCCAAGGTCCCGGCCGCCCGGGTCCCCGTCAGTCGGCCGCCTGAGCGGGCGTCGTCGGCCCGTCGGGGCGCATCGGGCTCCACGCCAGCGGGTCGTCCTCGAGGTCGGTGACGCCGCTGCTCGCGAGAGCGCCGGCCACCAGGGTCCGGCGGTGCGCGGCATAGGTGAGCACGTGGGCGACCATCCCGCCGTACGTGAAGAACTCCGGCGGCTCCGAGGTCGCATCGACGAACGTATCGTCGAACGACCCGTCGCGGCAGGCGTCGACCACGTGCTCGAGGAAGATCGGGCCCGCGACGGCCAGCCGTGCCGTCATCGAGTCGAGACTCTCGCGGTCCTCCACGGCGAAGTCGTAGGGTCGACTGGCCACCGACTGGTTCCACATGTCCAGCTGGCCGACCAACCGGGAGAGCAGTGACCGGAGAGTCGGCTCGCGGTCCACACCCTCGACGGAGAGCTCGATCGGCGTGTCGAGCTGGCGGTCGGTCAGTCGCGAGGCACGGTCGATCATCCGGCCGACCAACCAGATGTGATGTTCGGTCATCGTGCGGACGAGATCCATGGAGGTCACCTGTGCTCGGGCCGCCAGCCGTAGGCCGGCGGGGGGATAGAAGTGCACGCCGCTTCGGGTCCCGAGGCGTGGTGCACCGGGGTTGCCGCGCCAGGCCGAGGGTGCTGCGCCGTAGGCACGCTGGAACGCCCGCGTGAAGGCCTCGTGGGACGAGTAGCCGGCCTCGACGGCGATGTCGAGCACGCTGACGTCAGCCGAGCCGAGCCGATAGGCCGCCCGCTCGAGCAGGATCCTGCGGCGGAACCGGCCCGGCGCCTCGCCGGCCGCAGCACTGACGACGCGGTCGAGCTGCGAGCGCGAGAGAAAGAGCCGGTCGGCCAGCTCATCGGTCGGCACGGCGTCATCGTCGAGACTTGCCGCCACCAGGTCGACGAATCTCGCGAACACGTCCGAACGCGTGGTCATCGCAGCATTCTGCCGAAGATCGGACGGCCGGCGCTTGATCGAGTTCAGCGCCTCCAGCCGGCCGGGGCCGCATCACACCGGCTGCCCGCGACTGTGGGCTGGTGCTTAGCGGGTGACCTTGCCGGCCTTGATGCAGGAGGTGCAGACGTTGAGGTGCTTGGGCGTGCCGTTGACGACGGCGCGGACGCGCTGGATGTTCGGGTTGAAACGCCGGTTCGTACGACGGTGCGAGAACGACACGTTGTGACCGAAGCCGGGCCCCTTGGCGCAGATGTCACAGACGGCAGCCACGGTTTACTCCTGGTGATCAGCGGATGGTTCGGAGTCGCCCGACGGGCAACCGATCCAGAATAACGGATCGCTCCTACCCGAGGCCAATCCGGCGGCGTCGCCCACGTGAGCAGCTGCGGCGCACTCTGGGCCGCGCGGTCGGTGGCAGCGCGTAGCCTGACTCTCGCACAGCCCTACCATGCCGACATCCGCCGGCGAGGCGGCACCACCGACCACCGGCTCGATCCCCGAGGCAGACCGTGAGCGACGACCTGCAGATCACCCTGCTGCAGCACTGGTGTGATCTCGCGCTGGACGCCCTCGGTGCCGCACGCGAAGAGATCGACGCCCTCAACGTCTATCCGGTTCCCGACGGCGACACCGGCACCAACCTCTATCTGACATTCGAGGCGGCTCGACAGGCCATCCTCGACGCCAACCCTGAGTCCCTGGCGACCGCACTGACGGTGTTCGGGCGAGGTGCCCTGATGGGGGCTCGGGGGAACTCCGGCGTCATCCTGTCCCAGCTGCTGCGGGCCGGGTCCGGGCAGCTGCTGCGCGCCAACCCGCGGCGACCAGGCGCCATGCTTGCCGACACCCTCACGCGCGCGGCGCAGGCGGCGTACGACGCCGTGGGCGAACCGGTGGAGGGCACCATCCTGACGGTTGCCAGGGTTGCCGCCGAGGCCGCGCAGGCCGCCGTACCCGGGCTCCCGGAAGAGCCGTTCGGGCAGCTGGGGATCGTCATCCGGTCGGCTGCGGAGGCGGCTCGTGAGGCACTCGACCGCACGCCCGACCAGCTGCCCGTCCTGAAGGCAGCAGGTGTGGTCGACGCCGGCGGTCGGGGGCTCTGCGTCCTCCTGGACGCCGCGGAGGAGGCCTTCACAGGTCGCCGGCCGGCTCCCGTCCCGCGCCAGGAGTCGCTGCCGAGCCCGGTCAGCCCCGGTGCCGACCTCTCGGCGGACGGCCCGGGCTACGAGGTGATGTATCTGCTCGACGCGGAGGACGCTGCCATCCCGGTGCTGCGCAAACGACTGGCGCCGCTCGGCGACTCGCTCGTGGTGGTCGGCGGTGAAGGGCTCTGGAACGTCCACGTCCATGTCGACGACGTCGGGGCCGCGATCGAGGCGGGGATCGACGCCGGCCACCCGCACCGGGTCCGCGTCACTCACTTCGCGGACCAGGTGGGGCGTGGCCGCACCAGCCGCGTCAACGGCACGGGCGAGCGGGGCGTTGTCGCGTTCGCCGCTGGTCCGGGGCTCTCGTCCCTCTTCGCCGATGGAGGTGCCGTCGTCGTGGAGCCGCACGGCGTCCGGGCCTCCACTGGCGAGATCCTCGGTGCGATCCGCTCGACGGCCTCAAGCGAGGTCATTGTGCTGCCCAACGACGCCGACACGATCGCCGCGGCGGAAGCGGCCGCCAGGGCGGCCCGCGAGGAGGGCATCCGGGCCGCCGTCATCCCCACCCGGGCGCAGGTCCAGGGGCTGGCAGCGGTCGCGGTCCGGCAGCCGAGCCGGAGCTTCGACGACGACGTCGTCGCGATGACGACCGCAGCGGGTCACACCAGGCACGGCGCCGTCACGGTGGCAGCCCGTGATGCCATGACCATGGCCGGCCCGTGCCGCAAGGGCGAGGTCCTCGGCATCGTCGAGGGCGACTTCGCGCTCGTCGGCGGAACCTTGGCGTCCGCGACCGTCGTCGTCGTCGAACGGCTGCTCGCCGGTGGTGGCGAGCTGGTCACGCTCGTCACGGGGGTCGGCTCCAGCCAGCAGCTGGTCGACCAGGTCGCCGACCGGCTGGAGCGCACCAGGCCCGACGTCGAGCTGCTGGTCTACCCGGGCGGACAGCTGCGCTATCCGCTGCTGATCGGGGTCGAGTGATGGCCGGGCTCGACGACAAGCTCGGACCGATTCTCGGCGCGAAGGCGTTCAACGCGCTCGAGAAGACGTTCGGCTTCGTCACCGTCCGAGACCTGCTCACCCACTACCCGCGCCGACTCGACGACCGTGGTGAGCTCACCGACATCTCCCACCTGCGGATCGGTGAGCACGCCACCGTGCTGGCCAAGGTCAAGCAGGCCACCGAGTCCCGCTACCGGCCGAAGTACGGCAACAAGCTGGCGACCCGGACGGTGGTGACGATCACCGATGGTCGGACGGACCTCTCGGCGACGTACTTCAACCAGAAGTGGCGAGCCGGCGAGCTCAAGCCCGGCGTGATCGCGTTCTTCAGCGGCAAGGTCGGCATGTTTCGTGGCCAGCGCCAGCTCAACCAGCCGACGTTCGACGTGCTGGGGCGCGGCAGCGACGTCTCGGAGTTCGACGACGAGGAGACCCAGCGCTACTGGCCGATCTACCCGGCGTCGGCCAAGGTGTCGTCGAAACAGCTGACGACCTGCGTGCGACAGACGCTGGCGGTGCTCGACGAGGTCCCCGACCATCTCCCCGACGGCGTTCGGGAGGCCCAGGGTCTGCTCGGCTACGACGAGGCGTTGCGGCTCGTGCACGAACCCGCCGGACCCGCAGACTTCAGCAAGGCCAGGAAGCGGCTACGTTTCGACGAGGCGTTCGTGCTGCAGGTCGTGCTGGCGCAGCGTCGTTCCCTCGCGCGCTCGCTCAGTGCTGAGCCGCGGCCGTGGCGGGCGGGCGGGCTGGCCGACAGGTTCGACCGCCGGCTGCCGTTCGAGCTGACCGCCGGACAGCGGGAGATCGGGGATGTCATCGCCGACGACCTCAGCCGCGACTACCCGATGCAACGGCTGCTGCAAGGCGAGGTCGGGTCGGGCAAGACGGTCGTGGCGGTCCGCGCGATGCTCCAGGTCGTCGACGCTGGAGGACAGGCCGCCCTGCTCGCACCAACGGAAGTCCTTGCCCAGCAGCACAGCCGGGCGATCCAGGCCATGCTCGGACCGCTGGCCGAAGGGGGCATGCTGACCGGCGATGACGCCGGCACCCGGGTCGCGCTACTGACCGGGTCGATGCCCGCGGCTCGGCGCCGGGCGATGCTACTCGACATCGCGTCCGGTGCGGCTGGGATCGTGATCGGGACGCATGCTCTGCTCCAGGAGAAGGTCTCCTTCGCCGAGCTCGGGATGGTGGTTGTCGACGAGCAGCACCGGTTCGGCGTGGAGCAGCGGGCAGCCCTGACCGAGAAGGCGGGCTTCACCCCGCCGCACGTGCTGGTGATGACGGCGACGCCAATCCCGCGAACCGTGGCGATGACGGTGTTCGGTGACCTCGACGTCTCCACGCTCCGCGAGCTGCCCGCAGGCCGGTCGCCGATCCAGACCACCGTGGTGCCTGCGGAGCAACAGTCCTGGGTCGACCGGATGTGGCAGCGGGTTCGTGAGGAGGTCGCCGCCGGCCGGCAGGCATATGTGGTCTGCCCGCGGATCGGCGGGGACCCGGAGTCCGACATGGAGCAGCCAGCAGACGACGAGACCTATCAGCCCCAGCGACCACCGCTCGCCGTCGCCGACGTCGCCGCCTCGCTCATCGACGGCCCGCTCCGCGACCTCCGCGTCTACCTGCTGCACGGCAGGATGCCCACGGAGGAGAAGGACGACGTCATGCGCCGGTTCGCTGCCGGTGACATCGACGTGCTTGTCGCGACGACCGTCATCGAGGTTGGCGTCGACGTACCCAACGCGACGGTGATGGTGTTGATGGACGCCGACCGGTTCGGGGTTTCCTCACTGCACCAGCTCCGCGGCCGGGTGGGGCGAGGCGAGGCACCGGGCCTCTGCCTGCTCGTCACCGAGGCGCCGGCGGAGTCGCCGTCACGTGAGCGGCTGGACGCGGTGGCGGCCACCTCCGACGGCTTCGAGCTCTCCCAGCTCGACCTCGAGACCCGGCGCGAGGGCGACGTGCTCGGCGCCAGCCAGTCGGGCCGCCGTACCAGCCTCAAGCTGCTGTCGGTGCTCCGCGACGGCGACGTGATCAGCTCGGCCCGTGAGGCGGCCGAGACGGTCGTCGCGGAGGATCCCCTGCTACGCAAGGCTCCCGGGCTCGCCGCCGAGGTCGAGCGGCTGCTGTCGGACGAGCAGGCCGGCTTCTTGGAGAAGTCCTAGCCTGATGAGCCGCACCGCTCGGAGGTCCGTCACGTTCTGGGTGTCACCGCGATGGTCCGTCACGTTGCGGGTCTCCCCGTGATGGTCCGTCACGTTGCGGGTCTCCCCGTGATGGTCCGTCACGTTCCGGGGTGTGCCAATCGATGTGCATACCCCGAGGCGTGACGGACCACCTGGAATGGAGGGCGGCGACAGGGTGGTACGACGCCCGGGTCTCATGGTGGCCTTCGCCACCGGCTCAACCGCCGCAACCATGCGCGCACCGTCCCACGACTCGACTGGTCCGGTCTGGGCGCCGGTGGGTGGCGGGGATTGCCACACGTGCGGGATGCGCCGCGATCGCACACTTTGGTGCTGGGGAGCCAACTGGAAAGGCCAATTGGGGGTTGGCGACCAGGTCGAGAGAACCGCACCCACGCAGGTTCCGCGGGGCCGCACGGCGCCGGACGACCAGGGGTGCAAGGCTGAACCTCCGACAGCTCGGGACCGATTGACAAGGGGTCGGGTATGCGCGGCAGTCAGGACGCAACGCTCGCCATCCGGAGTACGTCGTGACGAGGATCATCGGCGGCGCCGCGGGCGGCCGCTCGATCACGACGCCGCAGGGTGACGGCACCAGGCCGACCGCCGATCGGGTGCGGGAGGCGCTCTTCAGCTCGCTCGAGTCGAGCCTCGGCACCCTGCACGGCGCGACGTTCCTCGACGTGTACGCCGGCTCCGGTGCGGTCGGCCTCGAGGCCGCCTCGCGCGGCGCGTCCTGGGTCACGTTCGTCGAGCGAGACCGGGCGGTGAGCTCCCTCATCACGGCCAACGCCCGCACCCTCGGGTTCGACGACGTCGACGTGATGCCGGTGCCCGCGGCGGCGCTCGGCCGTGCCCAGCCAAGGGTCAGGTCCACGGTGGCGTTCCTCGACCCGCCGTACGACGTGGCGAGCGACGATCTCGCCCAGACCCTCTCGGCGCTCGCGGGCGCCGGGTGGCTCGCCCAGGACGCCGTCGTCGTGGTGGAGCGGTCGAGACGCTCGGGAGCGTGGACGTGGCCGACGTCGTTCGAGGCGGAGCGCGACCGGCGCTACGGGGATACGGTCCTTTGGTACGGTCGCTGGAGGCCGGCGCACGAGGGGGTCGCGGTCCCGCCCGACGAGGAGAGCTGATGCGCAAAGCGGTCTGTCCCGGGTCCTTCGACCCGCCCACGTTCGGCCACCTCGACATCATCCACCGCGCATCGACCCTGTTCGACGAGGTGACGGTCGGGGTCCTCGTCAATGAGCACAAGGTGGGTCTCTTCAGCGTCGACGAGCGGATGGAGATGCTGCGCGACGCTGTGGCGGACCACGACAACGTCCGGGTCGAGGCGTTCTCGGGTCTCCTCGTCGACTTCTGCCGGGCCAACGGGATCATCGCGATCGTCAAGGGACTCCGAGCCGTGAGCGACTTCGACTACGAGCTCCAGATGGCGCAGATGAACCAGACGCTGGCCGACATCGAGACGGTCTTCGTGCCGACGAGCCCCGAGTGGTCGTTCCTCGCGTCGAGCCTGGTGAAGGAAGTCGCGCGATTTGGCGGCGACGTGTCGGGGCTCGTACCGTCGGACGTGCTCGCGAAGCTGTCGAGCCGGCTGGAGGCCCCGCGGGGGGGAGCTCACGTCGCCGACACGTGACGGAAGGCAAGTTGTGGAAGTCAAGGAACTCATCGCCGAGCTTCGGGCATTGATCGAGGGGGCCCGGGCGATGCCGATGTCGACGTCGGCCGTGGTCAACCGCGCGGAGGCGCTGAAGCTCGTCGAGAGCCTCGAGCAGGCGTTGCCGACCGCGTTCGCCGGTCAGGACAAGATGGTCTCCGAGCGCGAGGAGCACGTCGCGCAGGCTCGCTCCGAGCAGGACGAGATCATCGCCGAGGCGCAGCGCGAGCGGGAGCGCATCCTCAGCGACACCGAGGTCGCCAAGGCGGCGCTGCTCGAGGCCGACAAGATCGTGTCGGACGCCCGCACCGAGGCTGACGAGCTCCGCAAGGAGACCGACGAGTACGTCGACACGCGGCTCGCAACCTTCGAGGTCACCCTGACGAAGACCCTCGAGGCGGTCGCCCGGGGTCGGGCGGCTCTCCATGGCCGCTCGGACCTCGACGCGCTCGCGGTCAGCAACCTCGACGACGCCGGGGCGGACGACATCCTCACCACCCCCGACGAGCTGCGTCCCGCGGAGCACGACCGGGTGGGTTGACCCGGTTGACCCGATTTTGAGGCGGCTGCGTCGAGCCGCTAGGGTTAGATGCTGCCTTCCCCCGAGGGCGGCGGTTTGATGTGCCCGGCTATCGGAAGTATGTGCGATGCGTCTCGACCCGCGTTCGCCGCTCGTGGTGAGCACCCACGATCTCGGCAGACGACCGGGGGTGATGCGTGAGCTCACCCTTTCGGTCCCCGCGCCAGCAGACCTTGGAGTAGAGCTGGTCGGTGTCCCTCGTGGGTCGTCGGTCGAGCTGGAGGTTCGGCTCGAGTCGGTGATGGAGGGAGTGCTCGCGTCGGGTTCGGCGCGGGCGCCGCTTGCGGGGGAGTGCGCACGGTGCCTGGGCCCGATCGAGGATGACCTCGAGGTCGCGCTCCAGGAGCTGTACGTCTATCCCGAGAGCGATGCCGAGGAGGACGAGGCCGCGCGGCTCGATGGTGAGCTGCTCGACCTCGAGCCGGTCCTGCGCGACGCCGTCGTGCTGGCCCTGCCGTTCCAGCCGGTATGCCGGGAGGACTGTCCGGGACTCTGCATCGAGTGCGGAGTGACCCTGGCCGACCACCCCGGACATGTTCACGCGGAGAGTGTCGACCCACGCTGGGGAGCACTCGCCGCCTTGCAGACAGACGACGCGGCCGCCCCGGCGGCAGGCGAAGATGAGGAGTAGAACGTGGCCGTTCCGAAGCGCAAGATGTCGCGAAGCAACACGCGCCACCGCCGGTCGCAGTGGAAGGCAACCGCGCCATCCCTGGTGACCTGCGCCAACCCCGCTTGCCAGGCGAAGCACCTGCCCCACCGCGCCTGTCCCGAGTGCGGGCAGTACGGCGCACGCGCCGAACTACGCCAGGTCCTCTGACAGCCGTTGTGACGGGGGTAGCCGCCGACAGCTCGCGCGACCAGCTGCGAGCGCAGCTCGGAGTCGAGACACTCGACCCCGAGCTGTTCGAGCGGGCCCTGACCCACCGGTCGTTCGCCTACGAGAACGGCGGGCTGCCCACCAACGAGCGCCTGGAGTTCCTCGGCGACTCGGTGCTCGGCGTCGTCGTCACGGAAGCCCTCTACCTGGCCCATCCCGACCTGTCCGAGGGTCGCCTCGCCAAGCTGCGTGCCGCCGTGGTCAACGCCCGCGCCCTCGCCGAGGTCGCCCGCACCCTCGGGCTCGGTGACCACATCCGGCTGGGCCGTGGCGAGGAGGCGACCGGCGGTCGGGACAAGTCCTCGATCCTGTCCGACACCGTCGAGGCGCTCATCGGCGCCGTCTACCTCGACCAGGGCTTCGTGGTGGCCGGCCAGGTCGTCCACCTGCTCTTCGACCCGCTGATGGCCGCTGCGGCCGAGCTGGGAGCCGGTCTCGACTGGAAGACCAGCCTGCAGGAGCTGGCAGCCGACCGCAGCCTCGGCGTGCCCGAATATCTCATCGACGACAGCGGTCCAGACCACGAGAAGACGTTCGTGGCCCGGGTCCGGGTCGGGACCGCCGTCTTCGGCGAAGGGATAGGCAGGTCGAAGAAGGAAGCCGAGCAGCAGGTGGCGGAGACGGCCTGGCACGCGATCCAGGACGACGACACGGTGACCCAAGCCGTCGTCGACTGACCGGACCGACATGCCCGAGCTGCCCGAGGTCGAGGTCGTCAGGCGTGGCCTCGACACGTTCGTCACCGGGCACACCATCACCGAGGCGCGGGTGCTGCATCCGCGCTCGGTCCGGCGTCACATCGGCGGGCCCGAAGACTTCGCGGACCGCGTCACCGGTCGGCGCGTCGAGTCCGTGCATCGGCGAGGCAAGTACCTCTGGCTATCGCTCGACTCGTCCGACGCCGTCCTGGGCCACCTCGGGATGAGCGGGCAGCTGCTCGTCAGCCCCTCGGACCAAGAGCCTCAGCGGCACCTCAGGGTCGTGCTCGGGCTCGACAACGGGCTTGACGTGCGCTTCGCCGACCAGCGGATGTTCGGCGGGCTGCTCGTCTCGGAGGGCGGCGCCGACGCGCCCGGCGAGATCGCCCACATCGCCCTCGACCCGCTCGACCCGGCCTTCGACGATGTCGCCTTCCAGGTCGCGGTGCGGGTCCGCCGTACCGGCATCAAACGGGCCCTGCTCGACCAGGCGCTCATCTCGGGCGTCGGAAACATCTATGCCGACGAGGCGCTCTGGGGTGCCCGGCTGCACTATGCGCGGCCCACGGCCACGATGCGCCGCACCGAGATCGCGCGGCTGCTCGACGAGATCCGCACCGTCATGACCCGAGCACTCGGCGAGGGCGGTACGTCGTTCGACTCGCTCTACGTCAACGTCAACGGCGAGTCCGGCTATTTCGAGCGGTCGCTGGCCGTCTATGGGCGCGAGGGCGAACCCTGCGTCCGCTGCGGTGCACCCATCCGCCGGGACGCCTTCATGAACCGGTCCAGCTTCACGTGCCCGCGTTGTCAGCCGCGGCCGCGGCGCCCGCATCTCTGACCTCGCTCCCGGCTGACCTCGGGAGGAACGACCCCGTCGACGTCGATGGGCGTCCACTGCTCGGTCCGGACCCATTCCGACCCGCAGCCGGCACACCGGAACAGCCGGAGTTCACCGACCCCTACAGCCGCCCGGACTGCATCGGTCGGTCGCCAGCTGCAGCTGGACTGACAGGGCCACGCGGCCAGCGGCTCAACCGGTCGCGGCAGGTGGGTCATCCCACCATTGTGGCCGGTTGCAAGCGGCACCCGGAGGGTGGGCGTCAAGTCAGCGTCAACGAACCGGGTCGTCGCGTATACAACGCATCAACAGCGGCCGTTTCGGCCGTTTCTGCGCGGCAGGATGGCCTTGTGACCTTGGAATATCCCGACTCCCTCGACCAGGAGCTCCACCATGTCTGATGTCTGGTTCGTGCTGCTGACGCTGGCCGTCTTCGCGGTGCTCGCCCTCATCGTCAAGGGGGTGGAGCGGCTGTGAACGCCGACAACGCCGTGGGCTTGGCATTAGCAATCCTCGTGGCGATCTTCCTGATCATCGCGCTGCTCTTCCCGGAGAGGTTCTGATGAGCTCCACCTGGGCCATGGTCGTCTTCGTGGTGGTCCTGGTCGGCGCCCTGGTTTTGGTACACCGTCCGTTCGGTGACTACATGTACCGGGTCTACACCACCGAGCGCCACAGCCGTGCAGAACGCGTCGTCTACCGGGTGATCGGGGTCAACCCGGATGTCGAGCAACGCTGGAACACCTACCTACGTGGAGTTCTGGCGTTCTCGCTCGTAGGCGTACTGTTCCTTTACGCTTTCCTGCGCCTCCAGAACCACCTGCTGCTGAACCTCGGATTCCCCGCCATGGGCTCCAGCCAGGCCTTCAACACTGCGGCGAGCTTCGTCACGAACACGAACTGGCAGTCGTACTCCGGTGAGTCGGCCCTCGGCTACCTGGTCCAGATGGCCGGCATCGCCGTCCAGAACTTCCTCTCCGCGGCCGTCGGGATGGCGGTGGCCGTGGCTCTGATCCGAGGCTTCGCCCGCAAGGACACCTTGAACGTCGGCAACTTCTGGGTCGACGTGGTCCGCACCTGCCTGCGTATCCTGCTGCCAATTTCGGTCGTCGGAGCCGTCCTGTTGGTCGTCGGTGGAGCGATCCAGAACTTCCATGACCTGCAGACGATTCACACCCTGGTCGGGGCCAAGCAGAGCATCACCGGCGGCCCGGTCGCCAGCCAGGAAGCCATCAAAGAGCTCGGCACCAACGGAGGTGGCTTCTACAACGCCAACTCCTCGCACCCCTTCGAGAACCCGACCTCATGGACGAACTGGTTCGAGGTGTTCCTCATCCTGGTCATTCCGTTCAGCCTTCCTCGGACCTTCGGGCGTCTCGTGGGCGATGTCAAACAGGGCCGCACCATCGTGGCCGTCATGGCCGGGTTGTTCCTCGCCAGTCTCTTCATCACCGCTGGGTTCCAGGTCGCCCACCACGGCACCGTGCCGACCGCAGTGGGCGCGGCGAGCGAAGGGACCGAGGCACGCTTCGGCGTCGCCCAGTCGGCTGTCTTCGCGACGGCCACCACCCTCACCTCCACCGGAGCCGTCGACTCCTTCCACGACTCTTACACGAGCCTGGCGGGTGGCCAGCTCATGCTGAACATGATGCTGGGCGAGATCGCACCCGGTGGGGTTGGCTCCGGCCTCTACGGCATCCTGATCCTCGCCATCATCACGGTGTTCGTCGCCGGCCTGATGATCGGGCGAACACCGGAGTACCTCGGCAAGAAGATCGGCTCGAGGGAGATGAAGTTCGCCTCCCTCTACATCCTCACGACCCCAATGGTCGTCCTGGTCGGCACGGCCACGGCGATGGCGCTCCCGACCGAACGGGCCTCAATGCTCAACACCGGTGCACACGGATTCTCCGAGGTGCTCTACGCGTTCACGTCGGCGGGCAATAACAACGGGTCGGCGTTCGCGGGCATCTCCGTGAACACGACGTGGTACAACACCGCGCTGGGCATGGCCATGCTGGTTGGGCGCTTCCTGCCCATCGTCTTCGTGCTGGCACTCGCCGGCAGCCTGGCCCGACAGCATCCGGTGCCGGTCTCGGCAGGCACGCTGCCCACCCACAAGCCGTTGTTCGCGGGCATGCTCGCCGGAGTCGTCATCATCGTCGTCGCACTCACCTACTTCCCGGCGCTCGCGCTCGGTCCTCTCGCGGAGGGTCTGCACTGATGCCCACCACCTCACTGCACGCAGTGACTCCTACCGACCCGCCACCTCAGTCGGCTGCACCGTCCCGGGTGTCCGGCGGTCTACTCGACCCCCGGCAGCTCTGGAAGTCGACGCCGGACGCCGTCCGTAAGCTCAACCCGGCGACGCTGTATCGCAACCCCGTCATGTTCATCGTGGAGATCGGGGCAGCCTTCAGCACCGTGCTCGCGATCCGCGACGAGACCGCCTTTGCGTGGTTGATCGTCGTGTGGCTGTGGCTCACCGTCATCTTCGCGAACCTCGCCGAGGCCGTGGCCGAGGGACGCGGCAAGGCGCAGGCGGAGACCCTGCGCCGAGCCCGCACGGACACGGTGGCCCGTCGGCTCGTCGCCGATGGCGAGGAGGCGGTCGCCGCGGCGGAGCTGCAGCAGGGCGACCGGGTCGTCGTCGAGGCCGGTGACTTCATCCCCGGAGACGGCGACGTGATCGAGGGGATCGCCAGCGTGGACGAGTCGGCGATCACCGGCGAGTCTGCCCCCGTGATCCGCGAGGCCGGTGGTGACCGCTCGTCCGTGACCGGCGGGACGCGGGTCCTCTCGGACCGGATCGTTGTCGAGATCACCCAGAAGCCGGGCGAGAGCTTCATCGACCGGATGATCGCCCTCGTCGAGGGGGCCAACCGACAGAAGACGCCTAACGAGATAGCCCTCAACATCCTGCTCGCGAGCCTGACGGTCATCTTCCTGCTCGCCGTCGCCACCCTGCAGCCGTTGGCCATCTTCGCGAAAGCCCAGCAACCGGGACTGCCGGACAGCAGTGCCCTCAACGCGAACGGCGTCACCGGGATCGTCATGGTGTCCCTCCTGGTGTGCCTCATCCCCACGACGATCGGCGCCCTGCTGTCGGCGATCGGCATCGCCGGCATGGACCGACTGGTCCAGCGCAACGTGCTTGCGATGAGCGGCCGCGCCGTGGAGGCCGCAGGCGATGTCAACACACTCCTGCTCGACAAGACCGGCACGATCACCATCGGCAACCGGGAGGCGCGGGAGTTCATCCCCGTCGGTGGGACCTCCGCAGAGGAGCTGGCGAGTGCCGCGCAGCTGTCCTCGCTCGCGGACGAGACGCCTGAAGGACGGTCCATCGTCGTTCATGCCAAGGAGAGCTACGGGCTGCGGGAGCGGGCCGCCGGCGAGCTGACGCATGTCACGTTCGTGGCATTCACCGCCCAGACGCGGATGTCCGGAGTCGATCTCGACGATGAACGCGATCATGCCCACCAGATCCGCAAGGGTGCGACGAGCTCGGTGACGGCCTGGGTGCTCGAGCACGGCGGGACCGTCCCCGAGGAGACCGGTGGGTACGTCGACGGCATCTCGGCCTCGGGCGGAACGCCGCTGCTGGTGGCCGAGGCGCGTGCCGGCACGGCCCGTGTGCTCGGCATCGTGGCCCTTCGCGACATCGTCAAGCAGGGCATGCGCGAGCGGTTCGACGAGCTGCGAGCGATGGGCATCCGAACGGTGATGATCACCGGTGACAACCCCATGACGGCTCGGTCCATCGCCGACGAGGCCGGGGTCGACGACTTCCTGGCGGAGGCGACGCCGGAGGACAAGATGGCGCTCATCCGCAAGGAGCAGGAGGGCGGGAAGCTCGTCGCCATGACCGGCGACGGCACGAACGACGCACCCGCGCTCGCGCAGGCAGACGTCGGCGTGGCCATGAACAGCGGAACGTCGGCCGCCAAAGAGGCCGGCAACATGGTCGACCTCGACAGCAACCCGACCAAGCTCATCGAGATCGTCGAGATCGGCAAGCAGCTGCTCATCACCCGTGGGTCCCTGACGACGTTCAGCATCGCGAACGACGTCGCGAAGTACTTCGCGATCATCCCCGCGATGTTCGCGGCCGCCTACCCCGGGCTCAACCGGCTCAACATCATGCATCTCTACAGCCCGCAGTCTGCGATCCTGTCGGCGGTCATCTTCAATGCGCTCGTCATCATCGCTCTCATTCCGCTGGCCCTGCGTGGCGTCCGATATCGGCCCAGCAGCGCGTCGCAGATGCTTCGCCGCAACCTCTATATCTACGGTCTCGGCGGCCTCATCGTCCCGTTCATCGGCATCAAGGCCATCGACCTCGTGATCCAGCTCATTCCCGGAGTGCGATAACCCATGATCTTGCCTCGCAACACCCCAACCTGGGCCCGCCAGCTCGTCGTGGCGCTGCGCGCTCTGCTGGTGCTGACGGTGGTCCTCGGCATCGCCTATCCCCTCGTGATCACCGCCGTCGCGCAGATCCCGGGCCTCCAGTCCCGTGCCGACGGTTCGATGATCTCGTACGGCGGCCGCGTCGTCGGGTCGAAGCTGATCGGTCAGGCCTTCACCACGCCCGGAGGCAAGCCGCTGCCGCGGTATTTCCAGAGCCGTCCCTCGGCCGCGACGGCGAACGTCGCGACCGGCTACGACCCGACCGCGACCAGCGCCAGCAACCTCGGCCCGGAGAGCGTGGTCGACACACTCGACAACCCGGCGACGAGACACGTGGACGAGAGCAGCGCGAGCCTGCTCACCCAGGTCTGCACCCGCAGCCTCCAGATCGGACGGCTGAACGGAGTCGACGGCAGTCGGCCCTACTGCACCGACGCGGGCGTCGGTGCGGTACTCGCCGTCTTCCATGCCGGCCCCGGCTACGACGGTGCCGTGACTCGCGTCGTCAGTGTCAACCAGGAGTGTCCGGCCAAGCCGTTCATCACGACCTACCAGGGGGTCCGTGTCGAGTGCCACCGCTACGGCGAGGACGTCTCCAAGGGCCAGCAGGTCGTCGTACGTGGCAACGCTCCCGGGCACCCAGTGGTCCCGTCCGACGCCGTCACGGCCGGCGGCAGCGGGCTCGACCCCGACATCTCTCCTGCCTACGCGCGACTGCAGGTCGATCGGGTCGCGGCTGCGCGTCACCTGCCTGCCGCCGAGGTGCTGGCGCTCGTCAACGCCCATGTGGACGGTCGAGAGCTCGGCTTCCTCGGTGAGCCCACGGTCAACGTGCTGGAGCTCAACATCGCGCTCGACCAGCTGACGACGAACGGGTAGGGCTGCAGGAATTGCCGGTGGACGGAGGAAGATTGCTCTCATGGCGCGTGGGACGTTGAGGGTCTACCTGGGCACGGCGCCCGGCGTGGGCAAGACCTACGCCATGTTGGACGAGGGCAGGCGTCGCCAGGAGCGGGGGGCGGACGTGGTCGTCGCCTTCGTCGAAACACACAACCGGCCAAAGACAGCGGCGATGCTGAAGGGGCTCGAGGTGCTGCCCCGGCGCGAGGTGGACTACCGAGGCGCCGTCTTCACCGAGCTGGACCTCGACGCCGTGCTTCGACGCAAGCCCAAGGTGGCTCTCGTCGACGAGCTGGCGCACACGAACGTCCCGGGCGTCAAGAACGAGAAGCGGTGGCAGGACGTCCAGGAGATGCTCGACGCGGGGATCGAGGTGGTCACCAACCTGAACGTCCAGCACCTCGAGTCGCTCAACGACGTCGTGGAGAAGATCACTGGCGTCCCGCAGCGGGAGACGGTCCCGGACGAGGTGGTCCGCGACGCCGACCAGGTCGAGCTCGTCGACATGACTCCGGAGGCGCTACGCCGGCGGATGGCACACGGCAACATCTACGGACCCGACAAGGTCGACGCCGCCCTGTCGAACTACTTCCGGATCGGCAACCTCACGGCGCTCCGCGAGCTCGCCCTGCTGTGGCTCGCCGACAAGATCGACGAGCAGCTCGACGCCTATCGCGCGGCACATGACATCTCCGGCACGTGGCAGACGCGGGAGCGGGTGGTCGTCGCCCTGACCGGTGGCAAAGAGGGCCGAACGCTGATCCGGCGTGCAGCCCGGATCGCGGCCGGCGCCGCTGGCGGCGACCTGCTCGCTGTCCACGTGACGAAGTCCGACGGCCTGGTCGGACCTGACCCCCGGGTGCTGGCGAACCAGCGGGCACTCGTGGAGTCCCTC
The DNA here is from genome assembly GCA_963820035.1 of uncultured Actinomycetota bacterium. GTDB lineage: Bacteria > Actinomycetota > Actinomycetes > Propionibacteriales > Nocardioidaceae > JAWWPG01. Next base: position 306,298 of record CAWFYK010000005.1, read on the forward strand.
GGCGGCAGCTACCACCAGGTAGTGGGTGACGACGTGCCGCAGGCGCTCCTCGACTTCGCTCGTGGGGAGAACGCCACTCAGCTCGTGATCGGTGCGAGCCGCCGCGGGCGCCTGCAGGCGTTCCTCGGCGGCCCAGGCATCGGCGCCTCGATCCTGCGACAGTCGGGCGACATCGACGTCCACATGGTCAGTTACGAGGGCGCTGGAAAGGGCCGGCTGCTTCCCCCGCTGACGAGGGGCCTGACTGCGCGACGACGGCTGCTGGGCTGGCTGGTCGCGCTCGGGCTCGTGTTGGCGCTCACCGTCGGGCTGCACCTCGACCGATCGGTGCTCAACCTCACCAGTGACGTGCTGCTCTTCCTGCTCGCCGTCGTCGCGGTGGCTCTCATCGGGGGATTCTGGCCGGCGATCGCGGCTGCGGTCGCCGGCAGCCTGCTGTTGAACTACTTCTTCGTCCCCCCGCTCCACACGTTCAGCATCTCGGAGCGCAACAACATTCTGGCGCTGGTCGTCTTCGTGGCCGTCGGGGCCATGGTCAGCCGCGTCGTCGACCTCGCCGCGCGTCGTAGCGCCCAGGCCGCGCGTGCCTCGGCCGAGGCGGAGACGCTGTTCACGCTCGCCGGAAGTGTGCTGCGGGGCCAGTCGGCGCTGCCTGCGCTGCTCGACGAGGTGCGCCGGACGTTCGGTATGACGTCCGCGACGCTCCTCGAGAAGGGGCCGGTGGACTTGCCGGCCACGGGGCCGGGGGAGGGCGTCGCGGTCGAGGCCGACGTCTCTGTCGACCGTCACGGCTGGCACGTCGTCGCGAACGCCGGGGCGGACCCCTGCCAACGGCCCGAGGACGGCGACAACGAGATCCCCGTGCGGGAGAACCTCGCGCTGGCCTTGCGTGGTCGCGCGTTGCCGGCTGCCGACAGACGGGTGCTCGGGGCGTTCGCCGTCCAGATGGCCGTCGCCCTGCAGCAGCATCGACTGGCCGAAGCCGCGGCTGCCGCGGCGCCGTTGGCGGCAGCGGACCGGACGCGGACAGCCCTGCTGTCCGCGGTGAGCCATGACCTCCGAACGCCCCTGTCGTCGGCGAAGGCGGCTGTCACCAGTCTGCGCGGCTCTGATATCGCCTGGACGGAGGAGGAGCGAGCGGAGCTGCTCGCCACCGCCGACGAGTCTCTGGACCGGCTGATCCGGCTCGTCGAGAACCTGCTCGACGTGAGCCGCCTGCAAGCGGGTGCCGTGAGCGTCTTCGTGCGGCCGGTGGGCCTCGACGAGATCGTCCCGCTGGCTCTGGACGACCTCGGTGAGCTCGGGCGAACCGTTCGGATCCAGGTGTCCGACGACCTGCCGGCCGTGCTTGCCGACCCGCCCCTGCTCGAGCGCGTCATCGCCAACATCACCGCGAACGCTCTCCGCTTCTCTCCACCGGACCTTCCGCCGTTGGTCACCGCCAGCACCCTGGGGGAGTGGATCGAGCTTCGCGTCGTGGACCGGGGGCCGGGCATTCCCGAGACGGAGCGGGAACGGATCTTCGCCCCGTTCCAGCGGCTCGGCGACCGTGACAACTCCACGGGTGTCGGCCTCGGGCTCGCCCTGTCCCGCGGCCTCACCGAGTCGATGGGTGGCACCTTGACACCGGAACAGACACCTGGAGGCGGGCTGACGATGGTGGTCCGCCTTCCCACGGCTCCCAGCCAGCCACCCCCGCCGCAGCCGAGCGAGCGGCCACGTCCGCGGGCGGAGCTGCCTCCAGGCGTGGCGCACTGGGTCGAGCAGCTCCCGCCGGTCCCGCAGTCGCCGGTCTCGCAGTCGCCGGTGCCGCAGACACCTCCGCCGCAGTCGCCGCCAGGCAGTGGCGCATGAGTCGGCTCCTGGTCGTCGACGACGAACCTCAGCTGCTGCGAGCCCTGCGGATCACCCTGACTGCGCGCGGCTACCAGGTGCGGACTGCCGAGGACGGCCGTCAGGCGCTCGCCGACGCCGCGGCCCACCCTCCGGACGTGGTCATCCTGGACCTCGGTCTTCCCGACATCGAAGGCGTCGAGGTCATCGAGGGTCTCCGAGGCTGGACGAAGGCACCCATCATCGTGCTGTCCGGGCGCACCGGCAGCGCCGACAAGGTGGAAGCGTTGGACGCGGGGGCAGACGACTACGTCACCAAGCCCTTCGGCGTCGACGAGCTGCTCGCTCGGCTCCGTGCGGTGAGCCGTCGAACGGGCGGCGATGCCGAGGGGGACACGCCCGCCGTCGAGCTGGGCGCGTGCACCGTCGACCTCGCGGCGCGGCGAGCCACCCGACACGAGGACGGCGCCGACCAGGACATCAGGCTCACCCCGACCGAGTGGCACATCCTCGAGATCCTGCTCCGCAACCCGGGCAAGCTGGTAAGCCAACGGCAGCTGCTTGTCGAGGTCTGGGGGCCGGCCTACACCGACGAGTTCCACTACCTCCGTCAGTACCTCGCCCGGCTGCGGCACAAGCTCGAGCCGGAGCCGGCCCGGCCCCGCTATCTGCTCACCGAGCCGGGGATGGGCTACCGCTACCAGCCCTGACCCGCGCCCGTGCGGCGGCGTCGACAGGCGTCACGGGCTGTCGGGTCGACGCAACGAGTACTCCGTGAGCGCCGCGCCGACCTGGTCGGCGAGCGACGCGGCGACGACGCGCTGCTCGACGGTCGGGCGGCAGCGCGGAGGGGCGTCCAGCAGGAAGCGGCCGCGGTAGCTTCCTCCCGACGCGACGAGCAGCTCGACCTCGCGGTCAGTGGGCAGGCCGAGCTCCTCGACGGCGACGGCGGTACGGCCGGTGAACACCTGGCCGTCATGGCGAAGCCGGGGGTTGCCGAGCCCGGTGCCGTAGTCGAAGCGGCAGCCGCGCAGGCCGAGCACGATGGTGATCTGCCGGCACACCCGGTCGATCAGCACCGACGGTGGGGTGCTTCCGACGGCGGCCGTCTCCGAGGCGTCGTGCAGGCCGGCGAGATAGCCGGCGCTCTGATCGGCCAGTGCGTGTTGGCGGCGTCCCCAGAGCGCGATTTCAGTGACCGCCACCCCGACGAGGAGCAGCAGCACGCCGGTCTCGATGTCGTGACGGCCGTTGATGGCGAAGCTCTCGTAGGGCGTCGTCAGGAAGAAGTCGAACCAGACCCCGGCCGAGACGGCGGCGAGCACGCCGGCCGGTCGGTCGCCAGCCGTTGCGACGGCGACGATCACCAGGACGAGGATCAAAGCGGCATCGGTGTTGGCAGCGGTGTCGCGAAACGGCACCAGGAGGGCACACAGCGCGGGCGGTGCAAGCACTGCCGCCGCGCGTGCGACGGCCCGGTTCGACAAGGCATCTCTGGGCACCCTTCAAGCGCACCTCGCGCGGGGGACGGAGTCAACAAGAACGGCGTCAACAACGCGCGAATATTGGCACCGCCAGAGGCCCTTGCCGGCCGTGCCGGCCGCCGTCCCAGGCGCGGAGTTGACCCTGAGGCCCCACGGTGTCACCCTTGGAACAGCGGCACGGATTCCGCCGATTCGGCGGCATGCTGCCCACCCCAACCTCATTCCGTGGAGGACAATCTCGCTATGGCCAAGGCGCTCCTTGGGTATATGGGAGGCGACTCGCGCCTCTTCGACGAGAACCAACGTCTCCGACGTCAGATCGCTGATCTCCAGGTCGTCGTCCTTCGGCTGCAGGCCGAGAACGACGCCCTCGCTGCCCAGCTGCACGAGGGCGAGCTTCTGACCGTCCCCGACCACATCTCCGTCAAGACGCCCGCGTCCCTCTGACGCTGACGGCGCCGCTCCCGCGTGGGGTGCCGCGACACGTCCTGATGCCCCGGTATGGTTCTGGCTGGCCTTCCCCCACGCCAACCGGAGCCTTCGGGCGCCAAGGAGCAGCGCGTTGTACCTCAAGAGCCTCACGCTGCGCGGGTTCAAGTCGTTCGCGTCGTCGACGACGCTGCGCTTCGAGCCGGGGATCACCTGCATCGTCGGGCCCAACGGGTCGGGCAAGTCGAACGTCGTCGACGCCCTCGCCTGGGTGATGGGCGAGCAGGGAGCCAAGTCCCTGCGCGGCGGCAAGATGGAGGACGTCATCTTCGCGGGTACGACGGCCCGGGCACCCCTCGGCCGGGCGGAGGTCGTCCTGACGATCGACAACTCCGACGGCCAGCTCCCGATCGACTACTCCGAGGTCACGATCTCGCGGACGATGTTCCGCAACGGCGGGTCGGACTACGCCATCAACGGCACTCCGTGCCGGCTCCTCGACGTCTCCGAGCTGCTGAGCGACTCGGGGATCGGCCGTGAGATGCACGTCATCGTCGGTCAGGGCCAGCTGGACGCGATCCTGCACGCCTCGCCCGAGGAACGCCGCGGCTTCGTCGAGGAGGCTGCCGGTGTCCTCAAGCACCGCAAGCGCAAGGAGAAGGCGCTGCGCAAGCTCGACGCCACCGAGGGCAACCTGACCAGGCTCGGAGACTTGTTGGGGGAGATCCGCCGGCAGCTCAAGCCCTTGGGGCGGCAGGCGGAGGTCGCGCGGCAGGCATCGGTCGTGCAGACCGAGGTTCGGGACGCGCGAGCCAGGCTGCTCGCTGACGACGTTGTGACGATGCGGGCCGCCCAACAGCAGGAGCTCGCCGACGAGGAGTCGCTCCGCGCTCGGCGAGCCGAGATCGAGGGCGGGCTGGCACATGCCCGTGCGGAGGAGACCGAGCTGGAGGAGAAGGTCCGGGCCGACGCACCCCGCGCCGCGGAGGCCCACCAGACCTGGTTCGAGCTGACCGGCGTCCGCGAACGTCTGCTGAGCACGGCCCGGGTGGCCGCCGAGCGGGTCCGCAACGGCGTGGACTCGCCGACGGAGGAGCGCGCCGGACGCGACCCTGACGAGATGGAGGCGGAGGGCGAGCGGCTGCGTCTCGAGGAGCGCACGATCGGCGAGCAGATCGCCGGGCTCCAGCGGGATCTGGATGCCGCTCAGCAGGCGCGTCAGCGGGCCGAGCAGGCCCATCTCGAGGAGGACCAGCGCATCGGGGGTCTCCTCCGGGTGGTGGCCGACCGCCGAGAAGGGCTGGCCCGGTTGTCCGGTCAGGTCAACACGCTGCGCAGCCGCGCGGCAGCGGCCGTCGACGAGATCGGCCGGCTGGAGACGGCGCGGGCCGAGGCCACCGACCGTGCCGCGCGGGCTCAGCAGGACTTCACGTCGCTCGAGACCCGCATCGCCGGGCTCGACGCAGGCGAGCACCACCTCGACGCCGAGCATGAGGGAGCGGTCGCCCAGCTCGACGACCTCGACGGCCGGATCATCAAGCTCACCACCGGTCACCAGGAGGCGGAGCGGGAACGGGCTGCCCTCGAAGCCAGAGCCGAAGCCCTCGAGGTCGGGCTACGCCGCAAGGACGGGGCTGCGGCCCTCCTGGCGGCCGGTAACCGGACCGACGTCGAGGGCCTGATCGGCTCGGTCGCGAGCCTGCTCTCCGTCCGCCCCGGCTACGAGGCCGCCGTCGCGGCCGCCCTCGGGTCTGCCGCAGACGCCGTGGCGGTCACCGGCGTCGGTGCGGCGGTCGGGGCCATCGACCATCTGAAGGCAGCCGACCTCGGACGGGCGGGACTGGTCCTCGCCGGAGACGACATCGGTGGTCCGGCCTGGCCGGCGCTGCCGGGCACGGCTGTCTATGCCGTCGACGTGGTCGACGCGCCAGACAGTCTTCGGGCAGCCCTGCGTCACCTGCTGCACAAGACCGCGGTCGTCGATGATCTGCGAGCGGCCGGCTCGCTGGTGTCCGATCATCCCGACATCGTGGCGGTGACCCCCGAGGGAGACGTCGTCGGTGGCCATTTTGCCGCCGGCGGGTCGGCCAGCCGACCCAGCCTCCTCGAAGCGCAGGCGGCCCTCGACCAGACAAGGGACGCGCTCGGCCTGGCTCGTTCGACCTGCGAGCGCCTCCAGTTCGAGCTCAGCGCGCTCGCCGCGGAGCGAGCCGAGGTCCAGAGCAGGGCAGACGTAGCGCTGGCCAAGCTCCACGAGTCAGACGCGTCGCTCGCCGCCGTCGCGGAGGAGCTCGGACAGCTCGGCTCGTTGGCGCGGAACGCGAAGGCCGAGGCGTCCCGGCTCACGGCGGCTATCGCTGCCGCCGAGGAGGCTCGCGACGCCGACATCCTGGGCCTGGCCGATCTCGAGCATCGCCTGCAGGCGGCCGAGTCGGGGTCGACCGAGGAACCCGACACGACCCACCGTGACGTGGTTGCCCAGCGGGCCAGAGCCGCGCGGCAGGCCGAGGTGGATGTCCGGTTGTCGCTGCGCACCTCGGAGGAACGTTCCCGGGCCTTGCACGGCCGCGCCGATGCGCTGGTCGAGGCAGCCGCGCGCGAGCGCCGGGCCCGCGAGCAGCTGGCCCAGCGCCGCGCCCGACGACGTCGCGAGGCGGCCGCCGCCGCTGCCGTCGCCACCGGTGTGACCCTCGTCCTGGGCAGGCTCGAGCGGTCCCGCGCGGAGTCCGACCGCCGACGCGCCGAGGTGGAGGCGGCGAAGACCAGCCACGAGCAGGAGCTCACCGAGCTGCGGTCGCGGCTGCGGGTTCTCGACCAGGACTACGCCAGGCTCACCGACACCGTCCATCGGGACGAGATCATCCGTGCCGAGCAGCGGCTGCGCCTCGAGCAGTTCGAGGAGCGAGCCCTCGACGAGCTCGGTCTCGACCTGGAGTCGCTCGTCGCCGACTACGGTCCCGCCCAGCCGCTGGCGACCGAGTCCGGCGACGCGGCGCCCTACGTCCGGGCGGAGCAGGAACGCCGCCTCCGCAACGCCGAGCGCATGCTGGGTCAGCTCGGCAGGATCAACCCGCTGGCGCTCGAGGAGTTCACGGCGCTCGAGGAGCGGCACCGCTTCCTGGGCGAGCAGCTCGAGGACCTCAAGAAGACCCGGCGCGACCTGCTCGACATCGTCAAGGAGGTCGACGAGCGGGTCGAGCAGGTGTTCACGGCCGCGTTCACCGACGTCGCCCGCGAGTTCGAGACGATCTTCGGACGGCTCTTCCCCGGCGGCGAGGGCCGGTTGGTGCTCACCGACCCCACCGACATGCTCGCGTCCGGGGTCGACGTCGAGGCCCGACCCGCCGGCAAGAAGATCAAGCGGCTGTCGCTGCTGTCCGGCGGCGAGCGGTCGCTCGTGGCGGTGGCCTTCCTGGTCGCCTTGTTCAAGGCCCGGCCCTCGCCGTTCTACATCCTCGACGAGGTCGAGGCGGCGCTCGATGACACCAACCTCGGCCGGCTCCTGGAGATCTACGAAGAGCTCCGTGAGCAGTCCCAGCTGGTGGTCATCACCCACCAGAAGCGCACCATGGAGTGCGCGGACGCCCTCTACGGCGTGTCAATGCGCGGGGACGGGGTGTCGACGGTAATCAGCCAACGACTTCGCGAACCCGCCGCCAGCTGACCCGGGCGCCACCCAGCCAGTTCCCCATCCTGCCGCACCCCGCGAATTGCGGGAAAGCGCAGGTCTTCGGGGTCTCGAAACCTGCGTTTCCTCGCAATTGAGCCAGCCCGCCTGACGTGAGGTATTCGCGACTGTGGAGCCGACCGTGGCACGATGGATGTGAGACGGGCGATCGGCGCCCCACTGCGTGCAGGAGAGACCTCAGCCGCTTATGTTGCTCATCGTCGTTGCCATGGTCGTCGTGATGGCCCTCGCGGGCCTCGTCGCCGCCGTCGTCGCCTACCCCGAGCGTGGGGAGCCCATCCCGCACGCCGCCTGGCTCACGAACCAGATGAACAAGATCCACCACCGCATCAACCCGTGATCTGGTGCCAGACGCGCTCGCCGCGTCTGCAAGGATTTTCACTGTGACGACCTACCTCATCCTCGCGGTGGCCGTGCTGGCCGTCGCGCTGGTCGCTCTCGGCCTCGTCGTCGGGCTACGACGGCGCGGACCGACAGCCGACGTACGCGACTCCGTCCGCCCGTCCCAGACATCCGGGGATGCCGCCGAGCATCCACCCCGTGGCGGGGCGACGGCCGGGACCGACGTCCTGGTCCCGGAGGAGCTGGTCGAGGAAGCACCCGAGCCCACGGAGGTGCTGGAGCGGCCGCAGCCGGTCGCCGGCCGGCTCCGTCTCCTCCGCAACCGGCTCGCCCGATCCCAGTCGACGCTCGGCAAGGGGCTGCTCTCGCTCCTGTCCCGTGACAAGCTGGACGAGGAGACCTGGGAGGAGATCGAGGACACCCTCCTGACCGCCGATGTGGGCGTCGCGCCGACTCAGCAGCTGGTCGAGCGGCTGCGTACGCGCGTGCGGGTCGAGGCGGCCAACGGTGAGCAGGCGCAGCGGCTGCTCCGCGAGGAGCTGGTGGCGCTCGTCGACCCGTCTGTCGACCGCACGCTGAACGCCGCCCGGCACGACGGGATGCCCGGAGTGGTGATGGTGGTCGGGGTCAACGGCGTCGGCAAGACCACCACGATCGGCAAGATCGCGCGGGTGCTGGTCGCCGACGACAAGCAGGTTCTGCTCGGCGCGGCCGACACCTTTCGCGCCGCCGCGGCCGACCAGCTCCAGACCTGGGGCGAGCGCGTGGGGGTCTCCACCGTGCGCGGCGCCGAGGGCGCCGACCCGGCGAGCGTGGCCTTCGAGGCCACCCGTGCCGGTGTCGAGCAGGAGGTCGACACCGTGCTCATCGACACCGCCGGTCGGCTGCACACCAAGACTGGGCTCATGGACGAGCTGGGCAAGGTCAAACGCGTCGTCGAGAAGCAGGCGCCGGTCGGCGAGGTGCTGCTCGTCATCGATGCCACCACCGGCCAGAACGGCCTGACCCAGGCCCGGATCTTCTCCGAGGTGGTCGACGTCACCGGCATCGTGCTGACCAAGCTGGACGGCACCGCCAAGGGCGGCATCGTGATCGCGGTCCAGGCCGAGCTCGGCGTACCCGTCAAGCTCGTGGGCCTCGGTGAGGGCCCTGACGACCTGGCGCCGTTCGAGGCTGCCGCGTTCGTCGACGCCCTGCTCGGCAACGACGCGGGGATGCCCGCTCTCTGAGGCGGGCCGACTCCCTCGGAGGTCGCTCCCTCAGGCAGACCGGGGCGCCTAGCCGACGTCCCAGGGCGTGCCGTCGGACAGGTCCACGACCTCCGTCCCGCCAGGAGCGAACCCGCGTACGTGGGCGAGGTAGCCGGCGCGGCCGGTCGGGTTGAGCAGGCCGTCGTGGATCGGGAACTGCCAGCGAGGTGCGATCCGGTCGGCGAACGCGAGGGTGTCTCTGACCGCGGTCCACGGTGCGTTGAGCGGGATCGCGAGCACATCGACCGACCGGCCGGGCTCGGCGTCATAAGCGTCACCCGGATGGAACAGAATCGGCTCACCAGGCGCCGAGAGGACGTACCCCGTGTTGTCGATCCGGTCCACCCGGTCGTGGATGAGGGCATGCTGCCGGCCGACTCCCTCCACCGTCACGCGGGCGATCGTCCTGGAACGCCCACCAGGGAAGGCCTCGGCCGTGATGCTGTCAGCGAGGCCTCCGACCAGGGCGGCGGTCGCAGGCTCCGCGAGCACCACGGCGTCCGGGTTGGCAGCCACCACAGCCGGGAGGCGGTCCGGGTCGACGTGGTCAGGATGCTGGTGAGTGAGCAGGACGGCGTCGAGACCGGTCAGCGAGGTGACGTCGCCGGAGTAGACACCCGGGTCGATGAGCAGCCGCGTGTCGGCGACCTCGACGAGCAGGCAGGCGTGTCCGAGATGGGTCAGGCGCATGCCCCTCACCTTAGTGAGGGTGCAGCGTCAGAGCACGGCGACGTCAGCTCCCGAGCGTGCCCGGGAACAGGTTCGCGTCCGACGGCCGACCGGTCGACAGCACCCACTCGTGCCAGAAGCTGGTCAGGTCGACACCGGTTCGCCTGCTGAGCTCGTCGCGCAGCTGGAGCATGCTCATGTTCTTGCCGCTGAAGTCCGCCTGGATGCCCTTGAGCGCCTTGACGTACGTCGCGTCGTTGCCGATCTTGTGACGGAGCGCGTGCTCGAAGTAGGCCCCCTTCTGGTAGACCCCGGCGTAGTCGAACTCGTGGCCCGGTCCCATGTCGTAGAGCGGCGCGCTGAAGTCGACCGTGCTGAGCGTCCGCAGGTAGTGATTGTCGAGGTCCGACCCGTTGTGCTCCGACCAGAGCCACTGGGCGTATGACGCCATGCACTCGTTGAGACAGACGTCGCGCCAACGCTCGATCGAGACGTTGTCCCCCCACCACTGGTGGGCGTTCTCGTGGACGATGGTGCTCACATTGACGTGGGCCGTGTAGACGGGGCGGGAGTAGGTCTCAAGCGAGAACCCCACGGGGGCGTCGACGAACATCCCGCCCGCGGCCGGCGCCGGGTACGGGCCGAACTTCGTCGACAGGAAAGCAAGGATCTTCGGGAGCAGCGCCTCATGCTTCTGCTGGGGTGTCGCGCCGGGCGAGTACGCGTCCACGACCGGTGTCCCGTCAGGCAGCTTCGAGCGCTTCACGACCAGCTGGTCGATGAGGATGGTGGTCTCGTACGTCGTCGCCGGCACGTCCAGGTTCCAGCGGAAGGTGCGGGTCGCGGACGCTCCCGAGCCCGCCGACGTCGTGGGCCCCTCGATGCCGTTGGAGACGACGCTGAACTGGGCCGGGACGGTGGCGGTGAGATGGAACGTCGCCTTGTCCGTGGGGTGGTCGTTGCAGGCGTACCAGAACGCGCAGGAGTGCGGCTCGCCGGCCATGACCCCACCGCCGCTGATCAGCGGGTGCCAGCCGCTGATCGCACCGGAGTAGCCGACCCGGCCCGAATCCGAGACGACCACGTCGAAGGGTCTCCCGGACACCAGGGGCGCTCGGGGGGTGATCACCAGCTCGTGCGGGGCCAGTCGGGTGAAGCCGGCACGCTCCCCGTCGACCCGTACCGATGACACCGTCAGCCCGCGGCTCAGGTCGAGGTCGAAGCTGGCCCGCGACTGGGTCGCCGTTGCGCGGACCAGCGTGGTGGTCCGGAACGTCACGTCGCTGGGCAGGTAGCGGGTGTGCACCCAGTAGCCCGAGACGTCGTACCCTCGGTTGCCGTCCGAGGGGTAGTAGGGGTCACCGATGCCCTGTGCCGGACCTGCGGTTGAGGTGTGGGACGACGAGCATCCCGCGGCAGCGACGACAGCCGCAGCCAGGACGGCGACCAGGCCGGCTCTCAGCACGCCGCCAGTCTGGCAGTCGGGTGAGCGCAGGTAGTCTGACTTTGCTCACGATTTCGACACCAATCGAGGATTCGCGTTGTTCAACACCTTGCAGGACCGTCTCGCCGCGACGTTCAAGAACCTGCGCGGCAAGGGCAGGCTCTCCGAGGCCGACATCGACGCCACCTGCCGGGAGATCAGGATCGCCCTGCTCGAGGCGGACGTTGCGCTGGCCGCCGTCCGCGAGTTCATCGCCCGCGTCCGCGAACGGGCCCGCGGCGCCGAGGTGAGCGAGGCGCTCAACCCCGCCCAGCAGGTCATCAAGATCGTCAACGACGAGCTCGTGACGATCCTGGGCGGGGAGACCCGGCGGCTGCAGTTCGCGAAGACCCCGCCGACGGTGATCATGCTCGCCGGCCTGCAGGGGTCGGGCAAGACGACCCTCGCCGGCAAGCTGGGGCGATGGCTCAAGGAGCAGGGTCGTTCGCCGCTGCTCGTCGCGGCCGACCTCCAGCGGCCGAACGCCGTCACCCAGCTCCAGGTGGTCGGGAGCCAGGCTGGGGTGACCGTCTTCGCCCCGGAGCCCGGCAACGGGGTCGGGGACCCCGTTGCGGTTGCGCGAAACTCCATCGCCGAGGCGAAGCGCTCGCTCTACGACGTGGTCGTCGTCGACACTGCCGGCCGGCTCGGCATCGACGCCGACCTGATGAAGCAGGCCGCGGACATCCGGGACGCGGTCGACCCCGACGAGATCCTCTTCGTCGTCGACGCCATGATCGGGCAGGACGCGGTGACGACGGCACAGGCCTTCCTGGACGGCGTCGGGTTCACCGGCGTCGTGTTGTCGAAGCTCGACGGTGACGCCCGCGGAGGCGCGGCGCTGTCGGTGGCGCAGGTCACGGGCCGGCAGGTGATGTTCGCGTCGAACGGCGAGAAGCTCACCGACTTCGACGTGTTCCACCCCGACCGGATGGCCTCCCGCATCCTTGGCATGGGCGACATGATGACGCTCATCGAGCAGGCGGAGAAGGTGTTCGACGCCGACCAGGCGGCCAAGGCGGCCGCCAAGCTGTCGGGCCAGGGCGGCGAGTTCACCCTCGACGACTTCATGGAGCAGATGCAGTCGGTCCGCAAGATGGGCTCGCTCTCCAAGATCATGGGGATGCTGCCCGGGATGGGTCAGTTCAAGGACCAGATCGAGAACATCGACGACAAGGAGATCGACCGGGTCCAGGCGCTCATCGAGTCGATGACGCCGGCCGAACGGGCCAACCCGAAGATCATCGACGGCTCGCGGCGGGCCAGGATCGCCCGCGGGTCGGGCCGCTCCGTCAGCGACGTCAACCAGCTCGTGGACCGGTTCTTCGAGGCCCGCAAGATGATGCTGGCCATGGCCAAGGGCGGCGGCATGCCCGGGATGCCAGGCATGCCGGGCATGGGCGGCAAGCGGACCAAGGCCCGTCAGCAGGCACCGCAGCGGCGCTCGAAACGCGCGTCCGGCAACCCGGCGAAACGGGCCGCCCAGGAGCGCGCCAAGACCGCGGCGGGCACGGCTGATGCAGCCCCTGACGGTGCGGCCGCCTTCGGCTTCAAGCCGTCGGCCGGCAAGGACGCCGCCGACCTGCCGGAGGGTTTCGAGCTGCCCAAGGAGCTGCGCGACCTGCTCTGACGCTCGCCCTCAGAGGGTCGGCCGCAGCGTCGAGACGAGGCGGAGGCTTGTCGGGCAACCTCAGGAGGCTGCCTCGTCGTCAGGCGAGTCGATCAGCGCCGTGCCGAAACAGATCACGAAGAACAGCAGCACCGTGATGACGTGCACGCTGGTGCACCACAGGCAGATCGCGTCGATGCGGAAGAGCTCGGCCCAGACGAGATACAGCACGAAGACAACGCCGACCGCAGCCCCGCCGATCCGGACCCAGACGAGCGCGCGGATGGGTGAACGCCAGGCGGCCGGCATGCACAACGGCGTGGCAGCCACGAAGAACAGCAGCCCCAGGACGGCGACCGGGATGCCGAAGACCGTCGCGTAGGAGCTCTCGGTCACCTTCAGGCAGTCGATGACGCCGGTGCTCGGGCACGACAGGGTCGTCGACGACGTGTAGTGCTCGTAGGTGAGGAAGGCCGAGACGGCGAGCCCCGCCATACAGAGCACCAGGCTGACGACCGGGACCCACACCGGGACCCGGCGGTCAGCCACCGTTGCCGAGCTTCGCCGTGGCCGCAGTGACTCCCGCCGAGGAGCAGACGGACGCCGGCTTCAGGCCGTTGACCTGGCAGATCGCCGCCGTCATCAGGTTGGCCTCGCCGAGGATGGCCTTCGCGACCGGGCTGGACGGGTCCTTCAGGTCCGCGGCGATCTCCTGATGACTGAGGCCGTGCAGGGTCTGCGGGTCGTATGACGAGCCGTAGCTGAAGAACCTGCCGCCGATGTCGATGAACGGGATGCTGCCGGCCACGTTGCTCGGCACGTAGGGAGGACTGTCGAACTTCTTGAAGGTCGCGTCATCGGCAGCCGGAGGGGTGTCCAGGGTCTGGTGGTTGCGGTCGGTGAGCTCGTAGCCGTTGAACGCGACGTAGGGGCTGGAGTACGACGAGCCGTGGAAGTCGAGGGTCGCCGTGTCGGGGAAGACGTCGTTGCTGGCCGACGTCGTCAGGCCCAGGTTGGTGAAGGTGCCGAACCGGGACAGCGCGACGACCACGCCCCATCGAGTGGCGGCGCAGTAGGGGCAGAACTCGGCTCCGATGTAGAGCACCTTGGCCTTGCCGTCCTCCGTCAGCGGCGTGCCACCGAGCAGCCGCTTCGGCGCGCTGCTGGCCGTGCCGACCCCGACACTGTCGAGTGCCGACGCCGGGACGTTGCTCACGGCCTGCACGACTGCGGGCAGCGCTGAGGGAGCCACCGACGGCCCAGTCGCCGAGGTGTTGTCGCTGCTGCCGCCACCAGCCACCTTCACGGCCACCAGGACCCCGACCACGATGACCACGACCGCGATCGCCGCGGCAGCGATCCCGAGCCGGCGGTTTCGCTCCCGCCGGGCGGCCTCTGCCTGCAGGCGTTTCGACCGCTCGGCGCTACGCTCGGACGGACTGCTCATGGTTCTCCTTGACCGGCGGGGACTCGGGCGCCTCAGGGCGGCTGGCTCCCCGCGGCATGAGCGCATTGTGCCCTATCGGTCTCGGCCAACGCCAAGCTCCCGTCGCGCCGTCAGGTTCTTCCGGTCGAGCCGTCAGGTTCTTCCGGTCGAGCCGTCAGGTTCTTCCGGTCGAGCCGTCAGGTTCTTCCGGTCGAGCCGTCAAGTTCTTCCGGTACGACGGCTGCGCGGGCGGGCGCAGTACCACTCGGATGGACGCACGTCGTGACGGTTCGGTGTCGTGAGTTGCCTCCGTCGAGTAGCGTCTCGGCATGCCTGCCGCGCTGAAGGTGACCGGCGTCATCCTTCCCGGCGACGAGCCCCGTGACCTGTACGTCGTGGGTGGCCGGGTGACCTACACCTCCGTCTCCGATGCCGAGACGCTCGAGGGCGGGTGGGTCGTCCCCGGACTCGTCGACGCGCACTGCCACGTCGGCCTCGACGAGCACGGGCCGGTTTCCGACGACGTCAGCGAGGAGCAGGCGCTGACCGACCGCGACGCCGGCGCGCTGCTGCTCCGTGATGCCGGCTCGGCTGCGGACACCCGGTGGGTCGATGACCGCGACGACCTGCCCCGACTGATCCGGGCCGGCCGCCATCTCGCTCGCCCACGGCGCTATCTCCGCAACTACGCCCACGAGATCGAGCCCGACCAGCTCGCTGAGTACGTCGCCCAGGAGGCTGATCGTGGCGACGGCTGGGTGAAGCTCGTCGGTGACTGGATCGACCGCGATGTGGAGGATCTGGCCCCGTGCTGGCCGCTCGACGCCCTGACACAGGCGATCGCCGTCGCGCACGACCACGGCGCGCGAGTCACGGCCCACGTCTTCGGCGAGGAGGCGCTGCCGGACCTGTTGGCGGCCGACATCGACTGTATCGAGCACGGGACCGGGCTCTCGCCCGATCTCGTCGACGAGATGGTGGCTCGCAAGGTCGCGCTCGTCCCGACCGTCAAGCAGCTCGACAACTTCCCGCAGTACGCCGACGCAGGCGAAGCGCGCTTCCCGTCGTATGCCAAGCACATGCGTGAGCTGCACCGTCGGCGCAAGGCCACCATCCGGGCCGCTTATGAGGCAGGGGTGCAGATCTACGCCGGCACTGACGCCGGCGGGGTGCTCCCGCACGGCCTGATCGGAGCCGAGGTAGTCGAGCTCACCCACTACGGTCTGTCGACGAAGGATGCGCTCGGCGCGGCCTCCTGGCGGGCGCGCGAGTGGCTCGGCCGGCCGCGGGGCCTGGACGAGGGCGATCCCGCGGACTTCGTGGTCTACGAGGCCGACCCGCTGGTCGACATCGAGGTGCTGCTGCATCCTCGGACCGTCGTACTGCGGGGTGTGGTCGTCCGGCGGGGCTGACCCGCGCCCCCGCCGGTTGGGAGATCATGGGTCATGTCTGGCAGAATGTGTGCCGACCTCGCACCGACGCGGGCCCTCTCAGCCATATCGGTGCGGATTCTGCGCGACTGAAGCCTGACCCCACCTGGTCCGAGGTCGCGCACCCACACGACATCAAGGAGACACCACACTCGTGGCCGTCAAGATCAGACTCAAGCGCATGGGCAAGATCCGTGCACCGTACTACCGCATCGTCGTCGCCGACTCCCGCACCAAGCGTGACGGCCGGGTCATCGAGGAGATCGGGAAGTACCACCCCAAGGAGGACCCGAGCTTCATCGAGGTCGACTCCGAGCGGGCGCTCTACTGGCTCGGCGTCGGTGCTCAGCCGAGCGAGCCGGTCGCCGCGATCCTCAAGGTCACCGGTGACTGGCAGAAGTTCAAGGGGGAGGCGGCGCCACCTCCGATGAAGGTGGCCGAGTCGCGCCAGGACAAGACGGCCCTCTTCAACGAGGCCCTGAAGGACTCCAAGCACGAGCCGACCGCCGAGGCCCTGACGCCCAAGAAGGCGGCAGCGAAGAAGGCGGATGCCGAGCCGTCGGAGCAGCCGGCCGCCGCGGCCGAGGCTCCCGCCGACTCGCCGACGCCGACTCAGCCGACGAGGTTGCCGTCGCGGCTGAGGCAGTCGAGCCGACGGCTGCTGAGGAGCCCGCGACCCCGGCGGACGCCGATGCCGCGTCAGCCCCCGCGGAGTCTGCGGAGGCCGCGCCGACCGACAGCGACACCGCTGACCAGCCGGAGAGCTGAGCATGCTTGTCGAGGCTCTCGACCATCTTGTCCGCGGGATCGTCGACCACCCCGACGACGTGAGCGTCCGCTCACGTGAGTCGCGCGGCCGCAACCAGCGTTTCGCGGGATCCGGTGAGACGCTCGAGGTGCGGGTCAACCCCGAGGACCTGGGCCGGGTGATCGGCAGGTCGGGCCGCACCGCGACCGCGCTGCGCACCGTGCTCCAGGCGCTGAGCGGCAAGAACAACATCAGGGTCGACTTCGTCGACGTCGACCGCCGGCGCTGAACGCCGGACGGCGACTCCGATGGACCAGTCGGACCCGACGGTCGAGATCACCGTCGGCCGGGTCGGTCGTGCGCACGGTCTGCGCGGCGACGTCTTCGTCGACGTCCGCACCGACGAGCCGGAGCGCCGGTTCACGCCTGGCGCCCGTTTCGATACACCGCGCGGGCCGCTGGTGGTGACCTCGACCCGCTGGCACGGGGCGCGGCTCGTGGCAAGGTTCGCCCAGGCCGACGACCGCGACTCGGCAGAGCGTCTGCGGGGGACCGAACTCCGGGTCGCCGTTCCCACCGACGAGCGTCCCGAGGATCCCGAGGAGTTCTACGACCACCAGCTGAGAGGGCTCGCGGCCCACACGAGCGAGGGTGTGCTGGTGGGCACGGTGGCGGACGTCCTGCACCTGCCCTCCCAGGACCTGTTGGTCCTCGAGACGGACCATGGCGAGGTGCTGGTGCCGTTCGTGGCGGAGATCGTCACCGCGGTGGACGTGGCGGCCGGGCGGCTTGAGATCACCGACCGGCCAGGCCTGCTCGCGGAGGCCGACTCGGCCGAGCCGACACCGTGAGCACGATGCGCATCGCCGCTCCCTCGATCTCGTCCACCCGGATCGACACGACCGCCCTTGCTGGCCGGCTCGCCCTGACCGAGCAGGCCGAGCGGACGACGTGAGCATCATGCGCATCGACATCGTCTCGATCTTCCCCGACTACCTGGCACCGCTCGACCTGTCGCTGCTCGGCCGGGCCCGCGCCGCGGGACTGGTGGAGCTGGACACCCACGATCTACGCGACTGGACGCACGACCGTCACCGCACGGTCGACGACACGCCGTACGGCGGTGGGCCGGGGATGGTGATGCGTCCGGAGCCGTGGGGAGCCGCGCTCGACTCGGTGCTCGCCTCCGGCGGCGCCGATGGCATTCGGCCGACGCTCGTGGTCCCGACGCCGGCGGGGGCCCGCTTCGACCAAGCCACCGCCGAGCGGCTCGCGGCACGGCCATGGCTGGTCTTCGCCTGCGGCCGCTACGAGGGCATCGACCAACGCGTCGTCGACCACTTCGCGGACCGGGTCGACGTCCTCGAGGTCAGCATCGGCGACTACGTGCTCAGCGGGGGAGAGGTGGCGGCCATGGTCGTCATCGAGGCGGTGACCCGATTGCTGCCGGGGTTCGTCGGTAACCCCCGGTCGCTCGTGGAGGAGTCACACGTGACGTCGATGGGCACCGGCCTGTTGGAGTACCCCGTCTACACCAAGCCGCCGACCTGGCGTGGTCTCGACGTGCCCGACGTCCTGCTGTCCGGCGACCACGGCAAGGTCGACGCCTGGCGGGAGCGTGAGTCGGTACGGCGGACCGCCGAGCGCCGCCCCGACCTGGTCCATCTCAGCCAGGCGCTCAGCATCGACGGGCTGGGCGAGGCAGAGCTGCGGCTCGCCCGACCGGCGGACGCGGGCGAGCTCTTGACGCTCCAGCGGTGCTGCTGGGTCAGCGAGGCGCAGCTCAACGACGCACTCTTCGTCGGCGCGCTCGTCGAGACGCTCGACGACGTACGCGCATCCCTCGACGTCTGGACGACCTTCGTGATGCGGGCGGGCGGCCGGCTCGTGGCGTCCGTGCGCGGCCGGCTGGTCGAACCCCGGACGTGGCTGATCGGCCGGTTGATGGTGGCGCCCGATCTCACCGGGCGTGGGCTCGGACGCCTGCTGCTGAGCCACGTCGAGCAGGCAGCGCCGGCGGAGGCGGAGTCCTACCGGCTGTTCACCGGCGAGCGGAGCGAGCGGAACCTGCGGATCTACCGCAAGGCGGGCTACCGTCTGCTCGGCCCCGCCCCGGTCGAGGAGGAGCGCGGCGCGGTGGTGCTGATGAAGCGGGTTGCGCGGTCGATTTAGGGGAAGCAGGGGGCCTGTGGCAGACTTTCCCGTTGGACTCACTCGTCCCGGACCCGCTTGCGGGGGCCCTCCGGACGCCGACTCTGCCACAGGGGAGCCTGGCACGAGACGAGGAGACGCCTCCTGACCTGCTTCACCACACAACGCGTGGGTGACCTGTGGCACTGACGAGGAAAGTGACCGACATGACCCACCCCATCGATGCCATCGCCGCCTCGGTCGTCCGTGACGACATTCCGTCGTTCCGCGCCGGGGACACCCTCAAGGTCCACGTCAAGGTGGTGGAGGGCAACCGCTCCCGGATCCAGCTCTTCCAGGGTGTGTGTATCCGGCTCCAGAGCTCGGGCGTCGGCCGGACGTTCACCGTTCGGAAGGTCAGCTTCGGTGTCGGGGTCGAGCGCACGTTCCCCCTGCACACCCCGATCATCGACAAGATCGAGGTCGTGACCCGAGGCGACGTACGACGCGCCAAGCTCTACTACCTGCGCAACCTCCGTGGCAAGGCCGCCAAGATCAAGGAAAAGCGCGAGGCGCCGGCGGCTCGCTGAGCATCAGCGGGTTAGGCTCGCATCGTGACCTCAGTTCGCGGGGATGACCCCGACAGGTCTGGCACCGACGACCCTGAGGCCACGGATGTGGCGAGCGCCGGAGACCAGCGCGACGACCGCGACCCGGTCGTCGTCGACGAGGACCCGCCTGGGAAGACGCCCGCTGAGACCAAGCGGGCGACGCCCTGGTGGCAGGAGACACTGCTGCTCGTCGGCACCGCTTTGATCCTGGCGTTGATCATCAAGACGTTCTTCGTGCAGGCCTTCTATATCCCGTCCGGGTCGATGGAGAACACCCTCGAGGTCAACGACCGGATCCTCGTCGAGAAGGTCTCCTACTGGTTCGGCACCCCGCAGCGTGGTGACATCATCGTCTTCGACGACCCGGCGAACTGGCTCGGTGAGGAGGACGGTTCCAAGCCCAGCAACCCGCTGACGAAGGCGCTGGCGTTCGTGGGGCTCTACCCGGAGGGCGGCCACCTGGTCAAGCGCGTGATCGGCGTGGGTGGTGACCACGTTCGCTGCCACGACGGTCTCGTCCAGGTCAACGGCGTCAACCTCGACGAGAAGTCCTACGTCACGCTCGCCCCGCAGGCCTGCACCGGCATCTGGTCGGTCGTCGTACCCCCCGACCACCTCTGGGTCCTCGGCGACAACCGGGACAACTCGGCGGACTCACGGGTGCACATCGGCGACCCGGGCGGCGGCTTCATCCCGGAGCAGGACGTTGTGGGCAAAGTCTTCGTCACCGTATGGCCGATCGACCGGTGGCGCTTCTTCCACCGGCCGGCGACGTTCGACAACCCGGCCCTCAACACGGCCATGGGGGTGGCCGGAGCCACCATCCCGCTCGGGGCGTTCCTCGTGCTCGCCCCCACGCTCTACCGACGTCGTGACTGGCTTTCCTACACCACCAGCATCGGCGAGGACGACCAGTGACCGCGCACCCGACCTCGGCCGACCGGCGGGCGGCCTCCGGCGCCGGCGGCGGTACGACGAGCACCGGCGGACGGATCTTCCGTGGCGCCCGCGAGCTCGTCGTGATCGTGGTCATCGCCCTGGTGGCATCTGCCTTGATTCGGGCGTTCGTCGTCCAGGCGTTCTATGTCCCGACCGGCTCGATGCTGCCGGAGATCCAGCTGCACGACAAGATCCTGGTCAGTCGGATCGGCGGGATCCACCGGGGGGAGGTCGTCGTGTTCAAGGACCCCGGGGGGTGGATCCCGCCGAGCGAGAAGACCGGGCCGCCCGGTCCGATCCAGTCGGCACTGGAGTTCGTCGGGGTGCTGCCGGAGTCGAGCGACGAACACCTCGTGAAGCGGGTGATCGGGCTCCCCGGCGACCACGTCGTGTGCTGCAACACGCACGGGCGGCTGACCATCAACGGCAAGGCGATCAACGAGTCGAGCTACCTCTACCAGGGCAACGCCCTCGCCGACCGGACGCGCTTCAACGTCGTCGTCCCGGCCGGACACCTGTTCGTGCTGGGCGACCACCGCTACCGTTCGGGCGACTCCGCCTACCACCTGCCGTCGCAGGGGGCGTTCGTGCCCGAGAGCCTGGTCACCGGCCGGGCGATGGCCGTGATCTGGCCGCTCGGCGACACCCACGTCATGCGCATCCCGGCCGCGTTCTCCGACATCCCGCCCGGCCGGAACCCACCGTCCCAGGGCGTCATCGGCTCCGTCCCGGGCGCGGGCAGGTGACCCGCTGCCCACCATGACGCCACTTCCCAAAGGCAGCACGATCCGTCGAGACGCGGGTCTCTATGGCTATGAGCGAGCCTTGCGGCGGGCGGGTCTCGCGCCGATCGCGGGCGTGGACGAGGCGGGTCGCGGTGCCTGCGCCGGACCCTTGGTGGCCGCTGCCGCGATCCTCCCCGAAGGCGCCGCCGGCGTCGTCCCCGGTCTGGCCGACTCCAAGCTGCTCACCGCCAAGGCACGCGAGGCCTGCTACGCCCAGGTCGTCCGCCGCGCCGTGGCCTGGTCCGTGGTCGTCGTCGACTCGACCGAGTGCGATGCGCTCGGGATGCACGTCGCCAACGTCGAGGCGCTTCGCCGCAGCCTCGCCCGGCTCGACGTACCGCCTCGCTATGTGCTCACCGACGGCTTCCCCGTCGACGGGCTCGGGGCTCCGGGACTGGCGATGTGGAAGGGTGACCGGGTCGCCGCCTGCATCTCCGCCGCGTCGGTGCTCGCGAAGGTCACCCGGGACCGGCTGATGTGTGAGCTGCACCATGACTTCCCGGCCTACGGCTTCGACATCCACAAGGGCTATGTCACCAAGGAGCACCAGGCGACGCTGGCCGCCCATGGCCCGTGCCCGGTTCATCGCCGGCGTTTCGTCAACGTACGGCGCGTCGAGGCGGGCGCCGACGTGTGGGCGCTGGAGGGCTGGGAGGATGGGGACGTCGAGCCACGGGAGCTGCCAGATGAGTGCTGAGGACCTGGAGAAGTACGAGACCGAGATGGAGCTCCAGCTCTATCGCGAGTATCGCGACGTGGTCTCCATCTTCACCTATGTCGTGGAGACCGACCGTCGCTTCTACCTGTGCAACCAGGTCGACCTCAAGGTGCGCACCGAGTCCGGGGACGCCTACTTCGAGGTGACGATGAGCGACGCCTGGGTGTGGGACATGTACCGGCCGGCCCGCTTCGCCAAGAACGTCAAGGTCGTGACGTTCAAGGATGTCAACATCGAGGAGCTGGCTGCCTCCGACCTGGAGCCGCCGAAGTCCTGACGGGGCTCGTCCACACGGTCCGCCGTACCGCGATCTCGTCCACAGGGCGACGCCAACCATCCGCACGATGTCGCTGGCTGCCCGCAGGCTGGTCGGCGGAGGTGAAGGATGGCCGCGACATACGCGCAACGCAGGGCGCTCGGAGACTATGGCGAGCGGTTGGCCGCCCGTGAGCTGGAGCAACGGGGGCTGATCGTGCTTGACCGCAACTGGCGCTGCAGCCAGGGCGAGCTCGACATCGTCGCCCGCATCGCCGAGACTCTCGTCGTCTGCGAGGTCAAGACCCGGAGCAGCGACCGCTTCGGCAGCCCCGTCCAAGGCATCACCGCGGAAAAGGCCGAGCGGCTGCATCGGCTCGGCTTCGCCTGGGCGGCCGCCCACCAGGTGTCGTTCGCGCAGCTCCGGGTCGATGTCGTGGCCGTGCTGCTGCCACGTCGGTCCGCGCCGATCGTGACGTGCTACCCCGGACTGGCCTGAGATGGGCACCGGAATCGCTTACTCGGTGTCTCTCGACGGGGTCACCGGCCGGCTGGTGTGCATCGAGGCCGACATCAGCCACGGCGTGCCGGGCTGGGCGCTGAGTGGGCTTCCCGACGCGTCCGTCGCCGAGTCGCGCGACCGATGCCGGGCCGCGCTGATCAACAGCGGCCAATCCTGGCCGGATCTCAAGATCACAGTAGGGATGTATCCAGCGGATGTCCGCAAGATCGGCTCCCACTACGATCTGCCGATCGCGCTGGCCCTGCTCGTCGCGCAGGGTGAGCTTCCCGCCGCGGCCACCCGGTCGACGGTGGCGTTCGGGGAGCTCGGGCTCGACGGACGACTGCGTCCGGTGCCGGGGGTCCTCCCTGCGGTCCTGTCGGCGTTCGACAACGGCCTCGAGCGGGTCATCGTTCCGGCGCCCAACGCCAGAGAGGCTCGGCTGATCGAGGGTCTCGAGGTCGTGGCTGTCGAGTCCCTGGCAGAGTGCGTCGCGATCCTCCGCGGTGAGGAGCCGCCCACAGGCCTCGACCCCTTCCCACCCCTCGCGGACCTCCAGGGGACGAGCCGGGGCGGCCGCCGACGCGAAGAGTCCGACCTGAGTGATGTGCGTGGGCAGCACCAGGCACGCTGGTGCGTCGAGGTCGCGGCAGCGGGGCGACATCACCTCTTCCTCGAGGGACCTCCTGGAGCCGGAAAGACGATGCTGGCCGAGCGCTTCCCCCGGCTGTTGCCTGACCTCGACC
The DNA here is from genome assembly GCA_963820035.1 of uncultured Actinomycetota bacterium. GTDB lineage: Bacteria > Actinomycetota > Actinomycetes > Propionibacteriales > Nocardioidaceae > JAWWPG01. Next base: position 329,375 of record CAWFYK010000005.1, read on the forward strand.
TCTGGCAGTCCATCGAGGTCACCAAGGTGCACTCGTTGGCGGGACTGCTGTCGCGAGACGACCCACGCGTGTCACGACCGCCCTATCAGGCGCCCAACCACGCCGACACGGTCCCCTCCGTGATCGGCGGGGGCACTCGTCTGGTGAAGCCGGGCGCCATCAGCCTGGCCCATCACGGCGTGCTGTTCCTCGACGAGGCTCTCGAGTTCCGGCCCTCGGTGCACGACGCTCTGCGACAACCGCTCGAGAGCGGTGAGATCGCGATCCGCCGCGCCGACGGCGCCGCCCGCTTTCCGGCCCGGTTCCAGCTCATCCTGGCCGCCAACCCGTGCCCCTGCGGGATGGGCTTCGGCAAGGGCCGTCTGTGCACCTGCGCACCCTCGAAGAAGCGGATCTACCGGGAGCGGTTGAGCGGCCCGGTCCGCGACCGGCTCGACATCGTGCACACGGTGCTTCCCGTGTCCAGGGCGGAGATGCGCCAGCCGGTGTCGGCGAACGGGTCGACGGCGGCCGTTGCGGAGCGGGTGGCCGAGGCTCGTGACCGAGCGAGAGCCAGGTTCACCGGTCTGCCGTGGTGCACCAACGCGGAGGTGCCCGGGGTGGAGTTCAAGCGTCGGTGTCCGCTTCCCTCCGATGTGGCCCTTCCGGTCGAGGACCTGGTCGCGGACGGGAAGCTGACCCAACGTGGTGCCGACCGGGTCACTCGCATCGCCTGGACGGTAGCCGACCTCGGCGGCCGGGACCTGCCCACCGGTGATGACGTCCGAGAGGCGATCTATCTGCGCACCAGCGGCCTCCACGGAAGCTCGGTGGGATCCAGGCGGGCCAGCTGATGGCGGTCGACGAGGGCGAGCGCACGGCACGGATGCAGATGAGCCGCATCGCGGAGCCGGGTGATCCCGACGCCTGCCGGCTCGTCCGGGAGCACACGGCCGCGGCGCTCGTCGAACGGCTGCGCGAGGCCACGCTGACCGGGCGCAAGACACGGGCCTGGGCGGAGCGGCTGGCGAGCTCCGATCCCGACGTGCTGCGCCGCTCGGGTGAGCGGGTGGCTGCCCGCTACATCGTCCCGGGCGACCCGGAGTGGCCCGAAGGATTGGCCGACATGCAGCGCCTCGAGGAGAGCGACGGCGACCGGCGAGCTGGGGAACCGTTCGGTCTCTGGGTCCGCGGTCCGCTCTCGATGCACGGACTGCCCGCCTGCGGGGTGGCCATCGTGGGCGCCAGGGCGTCGACCGCCTACGGCGACCATGTGGCCGGTTCGCTCGCCGCCGGATGCGCGGCACGCGGCTTCATCGTCGTCTCCGGAGGTGCCTACGGTATCGACGCGGCCGCCCACCGTGGTGTGCTCGCCACAGGTGGCGCCACAGTGGCGGTGCTCGCCTCCGGTATCGACAGGCTCTACCCCGCGGCCCATGCGCAGCTGCTCGAGGAGGTGGCCGCGACGGGACTTGTCGTCAGTGAGGCATCTCCGGGCTGCGCACCGACCAAGTCGCGTTTCCTGGTCCGCAACCGGCTGATCGCCGCGCTGACCCAGGGAACGGTCGTCGTCGAGGCGGCGCTGCGCAGCGGCTCGCTCAACACCGCGGGCTGGGCGCGCGACCTCGGGCGGGTGCTGATGGGGGTGCCGGGTCCGGTCACCTCGATGATGTCGGCCGGGGTGCACGAGCTGCTCCGCCAACCGGAGACCGTCCTGGTCACCGACGCCGACGAGGTGGTCGATCTGGTGTCGCCGATCGGTGACGCGCCGGCCCCGGTCAAACGCGGCCCCGTCGTTGCGCGCGACGCGCTCGACGAGACTCTCCGTCGCGTCCTCGACGCCGTTCCGATGGTGGCGCCCGCTCCGGCCGGATCGATCGCGGCGGTGGCGGGACTGCCGCCGTCGCAGGCGCTCGGATGCCTCGCCGAGCTCGCGCGGCGTGGCTTTGTGCTGGGGGTCGGTGGTGCGTGGCGGCTCCCACCAGGTGGCCCCGACGCGCCGTAGCGGAACGACGCATGCGACCGGTGCGAGACTGGCTCCATGGTCGGTCCAGTCGACGTCGCGGAGCCACTCGCAGAGGTGCTGAGCGCGTACGAGCGGCACCTGGTCTACGAGCGGGACGTCACACCGCACACGGTTCGCGCCTACGTCTCCGACGTCGGCGACCTGTTTCGTCACCTGACGCTGCTCGGCCGTGACGACCTGACCGGTCTCGACCTGACCGTGCTGAGGAGCTGGCTTGCCAAGCAGCGAACGCTCGGCAAGGCGCGAACCACGATCGCGCGCCGGGCGACCGCGATTCGCGTCTTCAGCGCCTGGGCCTTCCGCACGGGCCTGCTCGCCACGGACCCGGGGGCCATGCTGGCCAGCCCGAAGCCGCATCGCACGTTGCCCGCCGTGCTCGATGTGGACGAGGCGCGAGACCTGCTCGAGGCGGCCCGGCACCGAGTCGGTGCCGATGACCCGGTCGCCCTCCGGGACGTGGCCGTGCTCGAGCTGCTCTATGCCAGCGGCATCCGGGTCGGCGAGCTGGTCGCTCTCGACGTCGACGACATCGACGCGTCACGTCGCGTGGTCAGGGTCTTGGGGAAGGGTCGCAAGGAGAGGATGGCCCCCTACGGGGTGCCGGCGTCGACCGCTCTCGATCGTTGGCTCGACGTCGGTCGCCCACACCTGGCCCGGCAGGGGAGCGGAAGCGGGCCTGCGCTCTTCCTCGGCAGCCGGGGCGGCCGCCTCGACCAGCGTGCGGTCAGGACGCTCGTGCACGCCACGCTGGCCGAGACCCCGGGCGCCCCGGACACCGGACCGCACGGGCTCCGACATTCTGCCGCCACGCACCTGCTCGAGGGTGGCGCCGACCTCCGTGCCGTCCAGGAGATCCTCGGACACGCTTCCCTCGCCACGACCCAGCTGTATACCCATGTCACGACGGAGCGGCTCCGCAAGGCCTACCAACAGGCGCACCCCCGAGCCTGACGACGATCCGAGACTTCCGGCACCACCATCCGAGAGTTCCGGCACCACGATCCGAGAGTTCCGGCACCACGATCCGAGTCGTCTGCCGTCACGTTCGGCGGCGCCATGACCAGGTCTGTTGTTGCCGTCGTTGCCCGCCGCACGGTGGGCTTTGGGTGAAAGGCAGCAGTACGCGGCGGCTTTCGCCACACACCCGTTCCCGTGGCGCCTCACCCTGCTGAGGCGCCTCGTGAGGTCGAGCACAGCGGGAGCCCCGCGTCGGTGCACTTTCACGTTCAGCCCGTCGAGAGACGCCAGGTTGACCCGAGCCGCCCCTTCAGAGCGCCTATTACCGGCCAACCAACGTGCGTCGCCCGTCATATCCGGCCATCCACCCCACAACCGCGCCATTCGTCAGGACGCGCAGGCTCGAAGCGTCCTTGCGGAGGGTCGCTCCCCGGCCGGTGTTCAACGCGTTCCGACTCCCAGGGTCTCCCGGTGCCTGGACCACATGCTGGTCCGGCGGCCCGGGAATCCCGTCGCCGCCGAGCCCGGCCAGCGGCTTCAGCCGCACGGGTCTCGACCCGAGCAGGCTCAGCGGGTCGAGATAGCGCGCTCCGCGCTTCACGCCGAGATGCAGACACCCGTCCGGTGCACAGTGGGAGTGCACCAGCTGCAGGATCCCGATCGGCTGACCAGCGTCGACGGTGACCCCGGTCGCGACCAGGGCCGTCACCGGTTGGTAGGTCGAGGTGAGGGCGCCGTGGTCGATCGAGATGACGCCGCGACCGGCCACCGAGCCGGCAAAGCTCACCGTTCCAGCACCGATGGACAGCACCGGCTGCCCCACCGTCCCGGCGAGGTCGACCCCTCGGTGGCCAGGGCCGTACGGCGAGCTCGGCGCCTCGAAGGGGTGCACGACGCGCGGGAGGGGGTCGAGCGGCCAGACCCAGCCGTCCGCCCGGGCAGCAGCGGAAGACCCCGGACAGGTCGCCACGGCGAGAACAATGACGAGCAGCAGGACTCGGCTCAGCATGCGACGACTCATGCTCCGAGCCTGGTCGTGGCGACCGGCCAGAGCCACCTGCTCCTCGCAGCCTGTGGATGGCCAAGCGTCGAGCGGACCGCTGGGGATGGCGGCGAACGGGAAGAGCTGCGGCACGGGTAGCGTCTCACGTCGTGGACGAAGCCAGTGCCGGACGCCAGGAGACGGTGCGCTACCACCAGGACTTCTATGTCACGCACGAGCTGTTCGCCGAGGGGTCCTGGCTGCACCGCCCGTCGCCGTTCGTGCTGCGGTCGCTCGACAGACTCGAGGCGCGTGCCGGGGTGGTGGCCGTCGACTTGGGGGCCGGAGTCGGCCGACATACGATCCCGATGGCCCAGCGGCTGCCCAGCGGCTCGCTGGTGGTGGGTGTCGACCTGCTCCCGGTCGCGGCCGAACGGCTCCGGGCGAACGCCGAGGCTGCGGGGGTCGGCGCCGTCGTGCAGGCCGTCGTCGGTGACCTCGACCATGTGGCGCTCGCGCCCGGGTCCGTCGACCTGATCGTCTCCGTCTCGGCGCTGGAGCACGCGGCGAATGCGGGGGCTCTGGAGAAGGTGCTCCGACAATGCCAGCTGGCCACCCGGACCTCGGGTCTGCACTGCTTCATCATCGGGACCGACAAGGTCGAGGTGACCGCGGACGGAAGCGAACACCCCGCCCGGGTCGAGTTCCCGTTGGGCCGCCAGCAGGCGCAACGGCTGCTGCAGCGGGTCTACGAGAGCTGGACCTGGCTGCACTTCTCGACGGCGTCGTTCTCCGTCGACGAGGAACGCGATGGTGAGCATTACGCGCTGCGGACCACCAACGTGAGGTTGCTGGCGCGTCGTCGGTGAGCCACCGACCACCTCGGCTGTCACCCCTCGGGGTCCGCGCCGGGCGGTTTCGGGCGGTGCGCGCGGTGCCTTACACTTGAGGCAGCGGCCCGCCTGTGCGGGTCGACTTCGCACGCCCACACACCGCGGTGCTCCGCGGGTGCGTGACGTGGTCTCGCCGAACTGTCCGCAAGGTCAGCACGCCGAGCGGCACGCACGTGGACGTCAGGGTTTCGAGCCATCGAAACGACAACCGCACACGCGGCCGCCCGCGAGGCTGCCGCCCAAACCGGGGCTCTCACGAGCACCCAAGGAGGAACCGACATGGCCGTCGTGTCCATGCGCCAGCTGCTCGAGAGCGGCGTCCACTTCGGGCATCAGACCCGTCGCTGGAACCCGAAGATGAAGCGCTTCATCATGACCGAGCGCAACGGCATCTACATCATCGACCTGCAGCAGTCCCTCGCCTACATCGACCGGGGCTACGCCTTCGTCAAGAGCGCGGTCGCAGCCGGCGGCAACGTGCTCTTCGTGGGCACCAAGAAGCAGGCCCAGGAGGCCATCGAGGAGCAGGCGAAGCGGGTCGGAATGCCGTTCGTGAGCCAGCGCTGGCTCGGCGGCATGCTGACGAACTTCCAGACCGTCCACCAGCGGATCCAGCGCCTCAAGGAGCTCGAGGAGGTCGACTTCGACGATGTGGCCGCCTCCGGCCGCACCAAGAAGGAGCTCCTCCACATGCGCCGCGAGAAGGAGAAGCTCGACCGCACCCTGGGCGGCATCCGCGATATGGCTCGCGTGCCGGCCGCAGTCTGGATCGTGGACACCAACAAGGAGCACCTCGCCGTCAACGAGGCGCGCAAGCTCGGCATCCCCGTGGTCGCCATTCTCGACAGCAACTGCGACCCCGACATGGTCGACTACCCGATTCCGGGCAACGACGACGCGATCCGCTCCGTCACGCTGCTCACGCGCGTCGTGGCCGACGCTGTGGCCGACGGCCTGATGGCCCGGGCCGGCGTCAAGAGCGGCGACGAGGCACCGGGCGAGGAGCTCGGCGCAGAGGAGCCGCTCGCCGAGTGGGAGCGCGAGCTGCTCACAGGTGACGCCGCCGCATCCGACGCTCAGCCGGCCGCGGATGCCGCTCCCGCCGCGCAGCCTGTCGCCCCTGAGGCACCCGCGGCCGAGTCCGCACCAGTCTCGGAGGCCGCCCCGGCCGCCGAGACGCCGGTAGCGGACGCCGCGTCAGCGACGGATGCGGCACCCGCCGTACCGGAGACTTCGGCTGAGGCCGCACCCGCCGAGCCCGCCGTCACGGAGCCGGCCCCGGCAGCCGACTCGACGGCGCCGACCGGCGACGGCCAGGAGTCCTGAGCCGATTCGCTCCTCGTATCACGGACGACGGGCGGCCGCCTCGAGAGGGCGGTCGCCCACCTCGAACAGAATGGACTGACAGACAGACATGACAATCACCGCACAAGACGTCAAGAAGCTTCGCGACGCCACAGGTGCCGGGATGCTCGACTCGAAGAACGCCTTGGTCGAAGCCGACGGCGACTTCGACAAGGCCATCGAGGTGCTGCGCGTCAAGGGCCGCAGCAAGGTCGAGAAGCGCGGCGCCGAGCGGACCGCCTCGGCCGGCCTCGTCGCCAACTCGGGTGGTGCGCTCGTGGAGCTGAACTCCGAGACCGACTTCGTCGCGAAGTCAGACGCGTTCATCGCGCTCGCGACAGAGATCGCCGCGGCCGCCGAGCAGGCGAAGGCACCCGACGCGGAGACGCTCAAGGCCGTGACGCTGCCGAGCCAGACGACGGTGGCCGACGCCATCGAGGCGCTGGCAGCCGTGATCGGTGAGAAGATCGAGCTCGGCCGGGTCACCTACTTCGACGGCAACGTCGCCACCTACATGCACCGGCGCTCGAGCGACCTACCGCACGCCGTCGGGGTGCTCGTCGGGTTCCAGGGTGACGACGTCGAGGCCGCGCGCGGTGCCGCGATGCAGATTGCCGCGATGAAGCCGGAGTTCGTCTCCCGTGACGAGATCCCGACGGAACTGGTCGCCAAGGAGCGCGAGATCGCCGAGGCCAAGGCCCGCGAGGAGGGCAAGCCTGAGCAGGCGCTGCCCAGGATCGTCGAGGGTCAGCTCAACGGCTTCTTCAAGAGGGTCGTGCTCCTCGAGCAGCCCTCGGTCCAGGACAGCAAGAAGAGCGTCAAGGCGCTGCTCGACGACGCAGGCGTATCGGTCACCAGGTTCGCACGCTTCGAGGTCGGCGCACCCTGACCGGTCGGCACCGCCCGGTGCCCGGCCAACGCAACGACCGACGTGCCGAGGAGGCCGATTCGTGGAGACGCAGTCAGGTGTGAACGAGTCGGCCGCTTCGCCGTACAAGCGGGTGCTGCTGAAGCTGTCCGGTGAGGTCTTCGGTGGTGGCCGGGTCGGTGTCGATCCCGACGTCGTGCACGGCATCGCCAACGAGATCGCCGACGTCGTCAAGACCGGCACCCAGATCGCCATCGTGCTCGGCGGCGGCAACTTCTTCCGCGGCGCCGAGCTGCAGCAGCGCGGCATGGACCGGGCCCGCGCCGACTACATGGGCATGCTCGGCATCGTGATGAACTGCCTGGCGCTGCAGGACTTCCTCGAGAAGCAGGGAGTCGAGACGCGGGTGCAGACGGCCATCACGATGGGTCAGGTCGCCGAGCCCTACATCCCGCGACGGGCGATCCGGCACCTCGAGAAGGGCCGGGTCGTCATCTTCGGTGCCGGGGCCGGCATGCCGTTCTTCTCGACCGACACCGTGGCGGCCCAGCGCGCCCTCGAGACCAAGTGCGAGGTCGTGTTGATGGGCAAGAACGGCGTCGACGGGGTCTACACCGCCGACCCGCGCACCGACCCTTCGGCGACCAAGCTCGACGCGATCACCTACGGCGAGGCGCTGCGCCGTGGCCTCCGGGTCGCCGACGCGACGGCCTTCGCGCTCTGCATGGAGAACGCGCTCCCGATGATCGTGTTCGGCATGCAGGACGAGGGCGCGATCCTCCGATGCGTCCAAGGTGAGAAGATCGGCACTTACGTGGGTAGCGACGACGAGCATCGATGAGCCGTGACCGCGTACGACGAGGCGCCGGCGAGGCGCGACGTACCACGAGCAAGAGGAGCCCGGTGTGATCGACGAGACGCTGCGAGATGCCGACCAGAAGATGGACAAGGCGGTCGAGGTGGCGAAGGACGAGTTCGCGACCATCCGCACGGGCCGGGCTCATCCGGCGATGTTCTCCAAGCTGACCGCCGACTACTACGGCACTCCCACGCCCATCCAGCAGCTCGCCTCCTTCACCAACCCTGAGCCGCGGGTCGTCACGATCAACGCCTACGACCGGCAGGCGCTCGCAGCGATCGAGAAGGCCATCCGCAACTCCGACCTGGGAGTCAACCCGACGAACAACGGCGACATGCTCCGGGTGGTGATGCCGGAGCTGACCGAGGAGCGTCGCCGCGAGTACATCAAGCTGGCCCGGACGAAGGCAGAGGACGCGAAGGTGGCCGTGCGCAACGTCCGCCGGCACGCCAAGCAGCACCTCGACCGTGCACTCAAGGACGGCGACCTCAGCGAGGACGAGGTCAGCGGTGCCGAGAAGCGCCTGGACGGGATGACGAAGCACCACGTCGAGGCGATCGACGACGTGCTCAAGCACAAGGAAGCCGAGCTCCTCGAGGTCTGAGCGAGGGCCGGCCGAGACCCCAGGAGAGACCGTCGACGCTGCCATCTCCCACCCGCCGAGCGGAGCGGGCCGCAACCTGCCTGCAGCCATCGGCGTCGGGGTGGGTCTGGGTGTCCTCATCATCGGCTCACTCGCCTTCTACAAGGCACTGTTCCTCGTCCTTGTCGCCGTCGCGATCGGCGTCGCACTGTGGGAGCTCGGCCGCGCCCTCGGCACCCGCGGCACCGTCACCCCACTTCCGCTGATGGTGCTCGGCTCGACGGGGATGCTGGCCGGTGCGTTCTACGGCGGCTCCCGCGTCCTCGTCGTGGTCTTCGCGGGAACCGTTCTGTTGACCACGCTGTGGCGGATGCCGCGCGGCCAGGACGGGTTCGTGCGGGACATCACCGGCACGGTGTTCTGTCTGGTCTACGCGCCCTTCCTCGCGGCGTTCGTGGCCCTGCTCCTCGCCGACGACGACGGGGTCAAGCAGGTGATCACGTTCATCATCGTCACGGTCGCCTCGGACATCGGCGGCTACGCGTTCGGGGTGATGCTCGGCAAGCACCCGCTGGCTCCCGCGATCAGCCCGAAGAAGACCTGGGAAGGGTTCGCGGGATCGACCGGAGCGTGCGTCGTCGCCGGCGTGGCCTGCGTGGTGCTCCTGCTCGACGGCGTCTGGTGGGTGGGTGTCGTGCTCGGGCTGGTCGCCGTCGTCGCGGCCACCCTCGGCGACCTCGCCGAGTCGCTCATCAAGCGCGACCTCGGGATCAAGGACATGAGCAACATCCTGCCCGGTCACGGCGGGATCATGGACCGGCTGGACTCGCTGCTCGCCACCGTGTCGGTGGTGTGGCTCGTGCTCACGTTCCTGCTGCCCGCAACGTGACCTGACCGTGGCCCCGCCGTGCTGGGTTTGCCCAGGTCGGCGACGTAGGCTGCAGTCGCTGAGGAGGTTGGCGAGGGGACCCGTTAAGCGGCTCGGCCGCAAGGAGGTCTGCGCGGCGTGTCTCATCGAAGCCTGAGAATGCTCGCCGGAGGCGTCTTCTTGATCGCGCTCCTGGCGGCGTGCTCATCTGCCGGGACGACGATCGGTGGTCCGGGTTGGGTGGGTTCGGCTCCGCGTCCCCGCCCGGCGTCGCCGGCAAACCAGCCCAACATCGTCTTCGTGCTCACGGACGACCTGTCGTGGAACCTGGTCAAGTACATGCCGCATGTGCTCGCCATGGAGCACCACGGAGTGACGTTCCGACGCTACTTCGTGACGGACTCGCTGTGCTGTCCGTCCCGCACCTCGATCATGACCGGTGAGCTTCCCCATAACGACGGGGTGTTCGGCAACACGGGGTCCGACGGCGGGTTCAACGCCTTTCTGTCGCACGGCGATCAGACCCACACCTTCGCCACCGCCCTGCAGTCCCGGGGCTATCTCACCGGCATGTTCGGCAAGTTCCTGAACCTCTACAACCCGGCTTCGAGCTATGCCGGCCAGTCGCCGTACGTCCCGCCGGGCTGGTCGGCCTGGGCAGCGGCGGACAAGCACGGGTACGACGAGTACGGCTACAGGCTCGCGGTGGGTCGCCGGCTCGCCAGCTATGGCTCGGACCCTCAGGACTACCTCACGTCGGTGCTGTCGGCCAAGGCCGGGCAGTTCATCAAGGCCAGCGCGACGGCGCATCGGCCCTTCCTGGCGGAGATCTCGACGTTCGCACCGCACAGCCCGTTCGTACCGGCGCCGGTCGACGCCTCGAAGTTCCCAGGTCTGCAGGCACCGCGGAGTCCCGCCTACGGCCACCCGGTCGTCAACTCCCCGAGGTGGCTGGCGAAGATCCCGCCGCTCACACCTCGTAACAACGCCAAGGCCAGCCGGGCCTTCCAGCTCAGGGTCCAGGACGTGCAGTCGGTCGACCGGATGATCGGCCGTCTGGAGGCCGAGGTGGCGCACCTGGGGATCGGGAAGAACACCTACTTCGTCTTCAGCAGCGACAACGGCCTGCACCTCGGCGAACACGACCTGCGGCAGGGCAAGGAGACCGCGTTCGACACCGACATCCGCGTGCCACTGGTCGTGACCGGCCCCCAGGTCCCGCCCGGGACGACCAACGACCAGCTGACGGAGAACATCGACCTGGCCCCGACGTTCGAGTCGCTGGCCGGTGCCAGCGCCCCCAGCACCGTGGACGGGCATTCACTCGTGGCGCAGCTGCACGGCGGTCGTCCGCCCGGCTGGCGTACTGCCGTCCTGGTGGAGCACCACGGTCCCAACCTGTCCAAGGCGGATCCTGACCACGCGGGTCCGAACTCGGGCAACCCGCCGTCGTACGAAGCGATCCGCACGGCCAACGCCACCTACGTGGAGTACGCCAACGGGGAGCGCGAGTACTACGACCTCGCACGCGACCCGTTCGAGCTCGACAACCAGTACGCGTCCATGCCGCGGGCGTTACGAACGCAGCTGCACGACACCCTCCGCCGGATGGAGTCATGCCACGGGTCCGTCTCGTGCTGGGACGCCCAGCACCTGGTGGCCCCGGCCGCCATCAGGTAAGCAGCCAGCCGTTCTCGTCGGCGATCCGCACGGCCTCGGCCCGGGTCCGCGCGCCGGTCTTGCCGATGACCGAGGACAGATGGTTGCGAATCGTTCCCTCCGACAGGTGGAGCGACGCAGCCAGGTCGGCGACGGTCCCGCCTGCCCGCGCCGCCACGAGCACCTCGGTCTCCCGCTGGGTGAGCGGGCTGGCACCGGCGGTGAGGCTCTCCACCGCGAGCGTCGGGTCGACCACGCGAAGGCCCTGGTGAGCTCGCCGGACTGCGTCGGCCAGCTGCCGCGCCGGGGTGTCCTTGACGACGAAGCCGCTGGCGCCGGCCTCGAGCGCCTTGCGCAGGTAGCCCGGTCGACCGAACGTGGTGACGATCAGCACCCGGCAGGACGGCATCGCCTCCCGCAACAGGGCGGCGGCGCTGAGGCCGTCCATCCCCGGCATCTCCACATCGAGCAGGGCCACGTCGGGCGCCGTACGCCGGGCCGCCTCGACGACCTCGTCACCGCGGCCGACCTCGCACACGACCTCGAGGTCGGACTCCAGGTCGAGAAGTGCGGAGAGCGCTCCGCGCACGAGTGCCTGGTCGTCGGCGAGCAGCAGCCGGATCGGTGCGTCACTCATCGGCGTCAGCGTGCGGTCGAGCCGTCACCTGCAGCATGAAACCACCGAGCACCGGCGAGGTGCCGGTCAGAATGCTCGCACCTTCCCGCGCCACGCGCTCGCGGAGCCCCCGCAGACCGTTGCCGTCGGTATCCACGGGGTTGGCGCCGATGCCGTCGTCGTGGATCTCGACGGACGTGCTGCTCAACCGCACCTCGCAGCGGGTCGCCTTGCTGTGCCGCAGAACGTTCGTGACACCCTCGCGCACGGTCCAGCCGAAGAGCTCACGGTTGGCCGCGGGCACGTCATCGACGGCGCCGGGGACATCGGGCTCGATGTTGGCGGACGCCAGGGCCGCTCGGGCGTTGATGAGCTCGGGAGCCAGCGTGACCTCGCGCCGACCCGCGATCGTGGCGCGGACGTCGGTGAGCGCCTCCCGCGCGAGCCGCTCGATGTCGGCGATCTCAGCGGTCGCGCGCGCCTCGTCCGCTCCCACGAGCCGGCTGGCCAGCTCCGCCTTGACGGTGATCACGGTGAGCGAGTGGCCGAGGATGTCGTGCAGGTCCCGCGTCATCCGCGAGCGCTCCTCCTCGATCGCCATCTCGGCCATCTCCTGCCGGGCCGCCAGCAGGTCGTCGCTGCGCCGAGCCGCGATGCGGGTTGCGTAGACCGCCGCACCCGCGAACAGGATCGCGAACGAACCGGACCACTGTTCGTTGGCCCACCCGGTCACCGCGCGGGCGCTGAGCTCCGCGGTCGCGGCCAGAGCCAGCACGATCGTCACGCCGACGCCCGGCCGGAAGGTGAACATGGCCGCAGCGCCCAGGTAGACCAGCATCGTGTCGCTGGAGCCCTGGGCGAACGGGACAGCGAGGGCATACATCGCGACCATGCCGCCCAGCAGCAGCCAGACCTGGAACGATCGGGGCTTCTCTCGATCCCTTCGCCATCTCCGCCGGACGGTGATGAAGAGCCACAGGTAGCAGGCAGCGAACATCACGACCGCGACGGTCCCGACGAAGCGGCCGATGGTGCCGTTGTGGTGCCAGATACTGGCCAGCGGTGAGCCGAGGAACACCAGCCAGACGGCCACCCAGCTCAGCCCGACACTCCGCCGCCAGGGGGAGAGCGTCGTCGGCTCGGCGTTCGCGAGGGCCATGGTCTCAGGCTATCGAGTCGTCGTCGGGTCGCTGCCGTTCACGCGGTCAGCCGAGCTTCTCATCGCGCCGGTAGGCATGGGTGGCCAGGGCCGCGAGCGCCACTGACCAGACGGCGACGACGATCCAGCCTTTCGCCGGCCAGGACTCACCCGCGACGGTCATCCGGCCGGCCTGAGTCACCCAGTACGACGGGACGTACTGCCCGATCGTCGCCAGCCAACCGGTCGGCACGAACCAGGCGCCGCCGAGGAAGGCGAGCAGGGTCGCGATCCCCCCGAGCGCCGGCCCGAGCGAGTCCGGCGTGAGCAGGTGACCGAGCAGGATGCCCAGCACCGCGATCGGCACCAGCGCGACGAAGATCAGGCCGGTCATCTGGAGCCACTCGTCGACAGGAAGCCGGACGCCGAGTGCGATGCCTGCGGCGTACAGCATCACGATGCTGAGGGCGGCCATCGCATAGCTGGTGATGATCTTGGCCCGGAAGTAGCCGACGACGCTCAACGGGGTGAGCCGCAGCTGGCGGACCCAGCCGACGCTGCGCTCCAGCGAGATGCGCGCACCGCCCGCCATCACCGCGGTCATCGCGCCCCAGCCCGCCATCCCGACCATGTAGTACTGGAGGAACGGCACCCCGGGAGAGATGTCCGTGTTGCGGTTGCTGCCGCCGATCACCAGGAACATCAGGAGGGGGAAGGCCAGCGAGAAGATGAAGAAGCGCCGGTTGCGGATCGTGCGCTTCAGCTCATAGCTCATGTAGGTGATGCTGCTCATGGTGGTTGTCTGCCTTCTCACGGTCGAGGGTCTGAGGTGAGCTCGATGAATGCCTCTTCGAGGCCGGCACCGGTGATCTCGAAGTCGCGAGCACCGGCGTACCGCGCGATGACGGCGCGGATCGCGGAGTCCGAGTCGAGTGACGTCAAGGTGACCGCATCGCCACGGATGTCGGCACTCGTCACGCCCGGCAGCGAGCCGAGCTCGGCGGCCGACGCGCCGTCGAGGGTGAACCTGACGAGCCGATGTCCGACGCGTGCCTTGATCTCCGTCGTCGGGCCGTCCGCCACGACGGTTCCCCGCGCCAACAGCACGATGCGGTCGGCGAAGCTGTCCGCCTCCTCGAGGTAGTGCGTCGCGAACACGATCGTCCTGCCCCGTTGGGCGAAGTCGCGCATCGCGTCCCAGAAGGCGCGTCGGCTCTCGACGTCCATCGCCACCGTGGGCTCGTCGAGCACGATGAGCGACGGGTTGCTGACGAGAGCCGACGCGAAGCGGACCCGCTGGCTCTGGCCTCCGGAGAGCTTCTCGGTTCGCCGGTCCATCACGTCGTGGAGCCCGGCCAGCTCGATCACCTGGTCCACTGGGAGCGGGTCCGGATAGAGCGAGCCCAGCAGGTGGATGTACTCGCGGACCGAGAGGTGCGAGATGAGGGAGCCGCTCTGCAGCATCGCACCGATCGCACCCTGTGCCACCGCCTTCACCGGTGGCATCCCGAAGAGGCTCACCGTGCCCGCGTCGGGAGTCGAAAGACCGAGCAGCATGTCGATCGTGGTCGACTTGCCGGCACCGTTAGGGCCGAGCAGGGCAACGGTCTCGCCGGGGGCGATGTCGAGGCTGACATCTCGGACCGCGCGGACCGGACCGAACGACTTGGACACCTGGTCGAGGCGAATTCCGGCCGTGAGGGATTCCGAGGTGAGGGTGGTCGCGGGTGCTGTCTCCATGACCCAAGCCTGGCTGGCGACCTGCCGACGGCGGTAGGCCGAGCCGCACGACTTCGCGGTGACGGATGTCAGGGGTCGGACTCAGCGCGGACTGACGGACGAGAGCGGGCGCCGGAGGCCACCCGGGCCGAGGTCGTCGAAGCCGGCTACCACTGCCTTCGGCAGCTCCCCGTCTCCCGCGATCCCGAGCGGCACCCGGACGGCGAACCGATGCCAGAGCCGGCCTTTGGTGAGCAGGTCGTGGCGGCCACCCTCGAGCTCGAAGCGGGCGACCATCGCTCCCGCTCTTCGGAGCCGTTCGGCGTACGCCAGGCTGCCTGGAGCCGAGGTCATCCGGTCGGCGGTGCCGTGTGCGATGACGAACCGCTGGTCGCCCCGGACCGCCGGCAAGGGCTCGTCGGACGGCAGCCACGGAGCGAGAGCGCAGACCCCCGCGACGCGAGAATCCGCGGCCACGGCAAAGGCCGTGCGCCCGCCCATCGAGTGTCCGAGCAGCGTGACCCGGACGCCGGGATGGCGGTCCGAGATGTCGTCGAGGGCCTCGCGGGCGTCGACCACCGGGTCGGCGTCGGCTCCGTTGAGGTGGTCGGCGTTCCATCCGCGCACCCGAAACTGGAGGAGATAGACCGCGGCGTTCCTGCTCTGCCGCCGGAGTCCGGCATACATATCGAGCATCCGCACGAAGGCGAGCTGGTTGACCGCCGTGGCGTCCGAGCTTCGCTCCCGGCCGCCGTGCAGCACCAACACCGCCGAGGTCGCTGTCGTCGCCGATCGAGGCAACCCGCCGCGGAGCACGGCCCGCTTCGGGCCGCTTGCGGTCACCGGCACCTCGTCACCCACCTGTCCTCGGACGTCGGCGCGTTGCCGGATCATCACGCGTTGCCTAGGGTCAGCCTATGGTCATTCGTCGTTCTGCGGTTGCTCTGGGCGCCGCTGCCCTGCTGGTCGGCTTCACGCTGCCGGCCCAGGCCCAGTCGCCGGCCCAGTCGCCGGCGCATTCTCCGGCCTCCTCGCAAAGCCCGCCACCGCGTGTCGGCTGGGTCGCCACGGACACGGGCAGCACGGAGGAGTTCCGCGGCCTGGCGGCCGTCAGCAAGAGCACGGCGTGGGTCAGCGGTGAGGCCGGATCCGTGTTGCGTACGACGGACCGCGGCGCGACGTGGCAGGACGTCTCACCAGCCGCGGCGGCCGGGCACGCTCTGCGCGACATCGAGGCGTTCGGCGCGAACCACGCCGTCACGCTGTCGATCGGCAAGGGCCGGCAGTCCCGGATCTGGCTGACGGACGACGGCGGCGAGACCTGGCAGCAGACGTTCCTCAACAAGGATCCGAACGCGTTCTACGACTGCATGGCCTTCTCCTCCGACGGCACGGGACTTGCGATGAGCGACCCGGTCGACGGCCGTTTCCGGCTGATCTCGAGCTCGGACCGCGGCAAGTCGTGGAGCCTGCTCACGCCCAAGCGGATGCCCAAGGCACTGAAGGTCGAGTTCGGCTTCGCGGCCTCCGGGACCTGCCTCGTCGCCGGGCCGGGGCACGAGTTCTGGATCGCCTCCGGAGGCACCCACCCGCGGGTGTTCCGCACGCTCAACGCGGGCGTGACCTGGACCGTCGCCAACACGCCGATCCGCGGCGGAGCGTCCGCCGGCATCTACTCGATCGCCTTCCGCAACGCGCAGCAGGGCGTCGCCGTCGGCGGCGACTACACCGACCCGACGAACCGCACGGCGGCGGCGGCGACGACAGCAGACGGCGGCGCGACCTGGGCACTGAGCAAGAAGCAGGTCTTCGGATACCGCTCGGGCGTGGCCTACAAGTCGGACTCGGTGGTGATTGCGGTCGGCCCGACCGGCAGCGACATCAGCCGCGACGGTGGGAACAGCTGGCGCAACTTCGACCAGACGTCATACGACGGTGTTCAGTGTGCCTCGTCGTTCGCGTGCTGGGCGTCAGGTTCCAAGGGCGCTGTCTCCTATCTGAGCCACTAGCCGGTGGCGACCCCGGACTTCGTCCTCGAGCTGCGTACGAAGGTCGGTCATCAGCTGTTGTGGCTCTCCGGAGTGACGGCGGTCGTGCTCAGCGACAACCACGAGGTGCTGCTCACGCGTCGCCGCGACACCGGACGCTGGGCCCTGGTCGGCGGCATCCTCGAGCCGGGGGAGCAACCGGCCCGGGCTGTGGTGCGTGAGGTCCTCGAGGAGACGGGCGTGGTCGCGACCGTGGAGCGACTGAGCTCCTTCTGGGCCGGCGAGCCGATGGTGATCCCGACCAACGGCGACCAGGTGCAGTTTCTCGACCTGACCTTCCGCTGTCGCTTTGTGAGCGGGGAGGCTCGGGTGGCCGACGAGGAGAACTCCGCCGTCGGCTGGTTCCCGTTGGACGGGCTCCCGGATATGAAGGAGACGCACTACCAGCGCCTCGAGCACGCGAAACCGCCCGCGGGTCCGCCGTACTTCATCAGATAACCGGTGGAAGGCCGGGCCCTTGCCGGATCGAGCCCCCCGCAACGCCATTGAGCCCGGTCATGGTCAACCTCCGGAGGTGTGTGGTGCGGGTGCGTCTGCCGCGTCCCGTTGGCGAACTGCCTCGTAGATCACGAGGGCTGCTGACGTTGCCACATTGAGTGAGTTGACCCGGCCGCGCATCGCGATCCTGGCCGTCCGGTGGGGCGGGGCACGCCAGGCGTCGCTGACCCCGGCATGCTCGGCGCCGACGACGATCGCAGCTCCGCCCGTCAGGTCGAGGTCGGTGACGAGAGTATCGGTCTCGGGCGTCGCCACGACGACGCTGAGCCCCCTGTCGTGCAACCACTCGATCGTGACGTCCGTGCCCGCCGACGCGATCGGGACCGCGAAGACCGTGCCTTTGCTCGCCCTTACCACGTTGGGGTTCCCCCAGTCGGTGACGGGGGAGGCGGCGATCACGGCGTCCACGCCGGCGGCATCCGCCGTGCGCAGCATCGCTCCGAGGTTTCCTGGTTTCTCGATGGACTCGGCCACCAGGACGAGTGGACAAGGTCCGAGCACGATGTCACCGAGCGGCCGCTCCGGGCTCGGTACGACGGCCAGCCAGCCGTCGGGGGACTCCCGGTAGGAGGCCCGTTCGAACGCACCGGCACCCAACCGGACGATCTCGACCCCGGCGTCGGTCAACCGTGACAGCAGCCCGGCTCGCGAGGCGCCGGGCCCCAGACCGGGGCAGTGGTAGAGCGTGCGCACTTTGACTCCGGCGTCGAGCGCCAGGGCGACCTCGTCGTAGCCCTCGACAAGCGTGAGACCCTCGCTGTCGCGCTGCCGCCGCTTGCGCAGACCGACGAGCCACTTGACTCTCGGGTTGGCGGGGCTGGTGATGTCGTCGGCCGCGGCGGGAGGCGACCTGGGGTCGTCGGAGGGTGGCATCGCACCCCACTATCGCGCATGAGCTGCGTGAGAGAATAGCGGCGCGATGTCTCCCACCTCCGCTGAGCCCGCGAGTGCGCCAGGCCCGGGCACGACGCTGCCCCTGGTCTTCGACGAGCCCCGGCGCGCCCGGAAGCCGCCGAGGCATCTGGCGGACATGACCGGGGCCGAGCGACGCGCGGCTGTGGAGGCGGCCGGACTGCCGGGATTCAGGGCGGGCCAGGTCTCCCACCACTACTTCGCCCGGCTCGAGGACGACCCCGATCGGATGACCGACCTGCCGGCGGCTCTGCGCGAGCCGCTGGCCGCCGCGCTGCTCCCGCCGTTGCTGACTCCGCTGCACACAATGGAGGCGGACCGCGGGACGACACGCAAGACGCTGTGGCGCCTCCACGACGGCGCTCTGGTCGAGTCGGTCCTGATGCGCTACCCGTCGCGCGTGACGATGTGCGTGTCCTCACAAGCCGGTTGCGGGATGGCCTGCCCCTTCTGTGCCACCGGGCAAGGTGGGCTGCAGCGCAACATGAGCACCGGGGAGATCATCGAGCAGGTACTCGCGGGCGCCAGGTCTCTCGCCCGCGACGAGGTTCCCGGTGGTCCTGGCCGGGTCTCCAACGTCGTCTTCATGGGGATGGGCGAGCCGCTCGCCAACTACCGGGCCGTCATCGACGCCGTACGCCGGATGACCGATCCCACCCCCGAGGGGCTCGGCATGTCGGCCAGAGGCGTGACCGTGTCAACGGTCGGGCTGGTGCCGAGGATGCGTCAGCTCATCGACGAGAACATCCCCGTCACCCTCGCGCTGTCCCTTCACGCGCCCGATGACGAGCTGCGCAACGAGCTGGTCCCGATCAACACCCGCTGGACCGTCCGGGAGGCGGTCGAGGCGGCCTGGGACTACGCCCGGGTCACGCGTCGCCGGGTGTCCATCGAGTACGCCATGATCAAGGACATCAACGACCAGGCGTGGCGGGCCGACCTGCTCGGCGACGTGCTGCGCTCCTACGGCGACTGGGGCTGGGTGCACGTGAACCTCATACCGCTCAACCCGACACCGGGGTCGAAGTGGACGGCGTCGCGGCCCGAGGACGAGGCCGAGTTCGTCAGACGACTCGAACGCAAGGGAGTACCGACCACGGTGCGCGACACCCGAGGTCGTGAGATCGACGGGGCGTGCGGCCAGCTGGCCGCCTCGAACCAGTGACCTCGGCACCCCCGGTGGCTCGATGACCATGGAGGCGCGTCGCCCGGCACTGGTGGTGTCCGACCTCGACGGAACGCTGCTGCGCAGCGACGGCACCGTATCTGCGCGGACGGTTCGTGCGGTCGAGGCGCTGCAACGGTCCGGCGTCCGCTTCGTGCTCGCGACCGCTCGCCCGCCGCGTTGGATGCACAGTCTGCTCGATGTCGTCGGAGAGCATGGCGTCGCGATCTGCTCCAACGGGGCGTTCACCTACGACGTCGCGGGGCGTGTCGTGCTGGCGGAGCGCACGATGGGCCGGGAGACCGTCATCGAGGTGGTGGCAGCGCTCCGGGAGCGGCTGCCGGCGATCTCCTTCGCCGTCGAGAGCCGGTCCGGCTTCGGCATGGAGCCGAGCTACCTCAATCTGCACGACTCGCCGCCTGGCACTCCGGTCGCGGACATCGCCGAACTGCTCGATCCGCCGCCCGGGAAGCTGCTGGCCCGGGCTCCGGAGTCCGACGGCGACGAGTTTCTCACCACTGTGATCGACGTGGTCGGAGACCGCGCCATCGTCGCGTACTCCGGAGTCGGCGGTCTCGCAGAGATGAGCGCTCCCGGGGTCACGAAGGCGGCCGTGCTGGCCGACTGGTGCCGTGAGTGGGAGATCAAAGCCGCTGACGTGATGGCGTTCGGGGACATGCCCAACGACCTGCCGATGTTGCGGTGGGCCGGGACGTCGTACGCCGTGGCGAACGCCCACCCCGACGTACGTGCGGCAGCGTCCCACACCTGTGCGAGCAACGACGAGGACGGCGTCGCGGCGGTGCTCGAAGAGCTCGTGGGTCTTGCGCCGGAGCGTGGCCCTGCGAGCTGACCAACGTCCGGCGTGCCGATCGGTGAACCTCTGAGAGACTTGTCCATGACCGAGGACCGGGCGCAGGATCGTCCTTCGGCCCTGGTGACGGGGTCGACGGGCTATATCGGGGGCCGGCTCATCCCGGCCCTCCTCGAAGCCGGCTTCAGGGTCCGGGCGCTGGCTCGCCATCCGGAGCGGCTGCGCGATCGGGAGTGGCACGACGAGGTGGAGATCGCCGAGGGCGACGCCACCGACGATGACGACCTGCGCGGGGCGCTGACGGACGTCGATGTCGCCTACTACCTGATCCACGCGCTGGGCACCGGGGCGACGTTCGCCGACCGTGACCGCCAGACGGCGGAGACGTTCGCGAAGGCTGCCGCCGAGGTGCGGCTCGGACGGATCGTCTATCTGGGCGGGCTCTTCCCCGAGGGGCAGGAGCTCTCGGCGCACCTTGCCTCGCGCAAGGAGGTGGGTGACATCCTCGCGGTGAGCGGGGTGCCGACCACCGTCCTGCGGGCCGCCGTGATCATCGGCAGTGGGTCCGCGTCGTTCGAGATGCTCCGCTACCTCACCGAGCGGCTCCCCGTCATGGTGACCCCCACATGGCTCGACAACCGGATCCAGCCGATCGCCGTCCGCGACGTGCTCCACTACCTGGTGGGATCGGCGAGCATGCCTGCCGAGGTGAGCCGCGCCTTCGACATCGGCGGGCCGGACGTGCTCACCTACCGCGAGATGATGCAGCGCTACGCGCGGGTCGCCGGGTTGCCGAAGCGGCGGATCCAGACGGTGCCGCTGCTGACCCCGTCGCTGTCGAGCCACTGGGTGGGACTTGTGACTCCGGTGCCCAACAGCATCGCCCGGCCACTCGTCGACAGCCTGGTCCACGAGGTGGTGTGCAAGGAGCACGACATCGACGACTATGTGGAGCAGCCCGCAGGTGGGCCGACCGGTTTCGACCGCGCCGTGGAGCTGGCGCTGGCCAAGATCCGCGACCTCGAGGTGGTGAGCTCGTGGACCTCGGCCGCGACGCCAGGGGCGCCGAGCGACCCCTTTCCGAGTGACCCGGACTGGTCGGGAGGCTCGCTCTCGGTCGACAGTCGGGAACGTGTCGTGGAGGCCACAGCCGACGTGCTGTGGGAGGTCATCGAGGGGATCGGTGGGGAGACCGGTTGGTACTCGTGGGGGCTCGGCTGGCGGGCGCGTGGCGTCATGGACAAGCTGATGGGGGGACCGGGCCTTCGTCGTGGCCGGCGTAACCCGCTCCACCTGTCGGTAGGTGACTCACTCGACTGGTGGCGCGTGGAGGAACGGGACCCGCCGCGGTTGTTGCGGCTGCGCGCGGAGATGCGGATGCCCGGCTCGGCGTGGCTCGAGCTCTCGACCGACACCGACGCCGAAGGCCGGACGATCTTCCGGCAGCGAGCGCTCTTCCACCCGCGCGGGTTGCCCGGACACCTCTACTGGCTGGTCATCGCGCCGTTCCACGGGATCGTCTTCGGCGGCATGCAGCGCAACATCGCCCGGGCGGCGGAGAACCGCGCCGAGGCCGTCAGTGCGGCGGAGTCGGCCCCGGCGCCCCCGGAGCCGCACCCGACGACGCGCTGAGCATCACCAGGCCTGGGCCAGCAGGTCGGCCAGCAGCTCCTCTGGGTCGACCTCGAGCCCGCGGGAGACGAACCACTGGCAGACGTTGCGGCAGTCCCGCAGCATGAAGTCCACGCCGTTCGGGTTGCCCACGATGTCGACGACCTGCGGAAGGTCGATGATCACCAGCCGGTCGCCCTGGGCCAAGATGTTGTAGGGCGAGAGGTCGCCATGGGCGAGATGGTTACGGGCGAAAACACCCATCGCATCGCGTAGCTGCTCGAGGTAGCCCTCGAGGGTGGTCCGGTCGGGACGCACCTGGGCCAGCCGGGGCGCGGCGGCCCCGTCGACCTCGATGTACTCCATCAGGATCTCGGTGCCGTCGAGCTGGACCGGATAGGGGACCGGCACCCCCTGCGCCCACAATGCGCAGAGAGCGCCGAACTCGTGCATCGCCCACTGCCCGGAGGCCATCTCGCGTCCCACCGCGGTGCCCTTGGCGATCGCTCGCTGGTCGCGGCTGCGGCGTACGCGCCGTCCCTCGACGTAACCGGCATCGCGGTGGAAGTTGCGGTGCTCGGTACTCCGGTAGCGCTTGGAGGCGAGCAGGGCTGAAGGGCCGTCGGGAACGCCGCGTTCGATGAGGAACACGTCGGCTTCCTTGCCGGTCTTGAGGATGCCGAGCTCGGTGTCGATCGCGCCGTCCTCGGTGATCACCCAGTCGGGTCGCGGCTCCGGCCCGTGGGCACCCTTCTCGACCGAGGACCAGGTCGACCATCGCTGGTCCTCGGCGAGGTCGTCGGTGGCGAAGAAGACGAAGTCCTCCAGGGCGAACGGGCCGTTCACGAGCTGAAGGTCGGCACCGTCGGCAGGACCGTCGGCGCGGTCGGTGACGTCACCGCCGTCAGGGGGGTTGATGACGTTGGACGGTGACTCTGCGTACCAGCTGTATGCGTCTGTGCTGATGGCGTCGTACGTGGGGTTGTGCATCTGGTGAGTGCTCCTCGAGCATCGTGAGGGCACTCGGCGGATCAGCCTCTGAGCGACCTCGGGAATCTGGGGACGGAAACGGTCCCGCTGACAGCGGTAGACACTTTCGACGCCTCCTTAGGTCGCATCGGACCGCGAGTGTCGCGGCCGGCGCCCATCTTCGTCCAGCCGGGATCGCCCTGGCAACTGGTTTTCTGCCACGTGGGCCCGCCGCGGCGGCGCATCCCGCGGTGACCCGACGCGCTGCCCGCGTAGCCCGGCGCGTCAGCGCTCGATCGCCCGGACGCGCTCGTATGACGCCTGGGCCGAACGTCCCGCTCGGCGCGTGACTCGCGGCCCTAGCCTGCCGACCGCGGCCGCGGGATCGTCGAGGTGTCAGCGAGAGTTCGCTGAGCCGAAGCGAGAGTTCGCTGAGCCGAAGGAGTTTGCCATGAACGGTTTGGTAACCCGAAGCATCGTCGTCGGTGTCGACGACTCGGCGGGGTCATCCGCCGCTATCGCGTGGGCGGCATCGACCGCCGCGGCATACGGCTGCCCGATCATCCTCGCCCATGCCTACCCCGATATGAGCCACCCGACGACGCGGGGCTTCACCGTTCCTGACGACGAGCTTCGCGCGGAGGCGATGAAGATCCTCGGCCTGGCGGAGACCCATCTCAAAGAGCTGGGCGCGGCCACCGGCGAGCCGGGCAAGCAGGTCGCGGCCGGCCGGCCGGTCGACGTCCTGTCCGACATCTCGGACGGTGAGCGGATGCTCGTCGTCGGGCGCCGCGGGCGGCAGGGGTTCCTGGGAGCCCTGATGGGCTCCAGCGCCTTCGGGGTCGCCGAACACTCCCGCGTCCCCGTGGTCGTCGTACCGGACGGCTGGGACCCCGCGAGCCGCGCGAAAGGTCGAGTCTTCCTCGGCCTCGACGGTGTCACCACCGGTGATGCCGCCGTCGAGTTCGCATTCGAGTTCGCTTCGCAGACGGGCTCCGGCCTGACCTGTGTCAAGGTCTGCCCCTCGATCGACCCCTACGTCCCCGTGCAGGTCTACGCGCGCGAGAACGAGCGGTGGTTCGGTGATGAGCGACGCGCAATGGCGGAGCAGATCGCCGGCTGCCTGCAGAACTATCCCGACGTGGACGTCGAGTCCACCGTGGTCGGCGGTCAGGAGGTCGGCACCCTGCTCGACCTGAGCGCGGAGGCCCGACTCGTGGTCGTCGGCGGCAAGCCCCACGGGCGCTTCAGCGGGGCGCTCATCGGCTCTGTGGCGCGGGGGCTGCTGCACCACTCCGAGTGCCCGGTCACGGTCGTCCACAAGGCGACGTAGGCGTCGGTACGTCCCTCAGGAATCCTCCCCGTGCAACAGAGCGGGAGTTCAGGCGATCTCCACGACCGCTGACCCGGAGAGCCGACCGGCCGCCAGGTCACCCAGTGCTCGGTCGACCGCATCGAACGGGTACGTCGTGATGTGCAGCCGGAGTGGGATCCGCGAGGCGATTCGGAGCAGCTCTTCGCCATCCCGCCTGGTGTTCGAGGTGACCGTGCGGAGGTCACGCTCGTTGAACAGGTGCGCTTGATACCCGAGCGGCGGAACGTCAGACATATGGATACCGGCCAGGGCCAGCGTGCCGCCTCGTCCGAGAGCGGCAAGGGCCGTCGGCACCAACTCGCCCGCCGGCGCGAACACGATCGCCGAGTCCAGCGACACCGGCGGCGCGTCCTGCGCGCCGGCGACGAAGCCGGCCCCGAGCTCCCGAGCGAGGTCGCGGTTGCCTTCTCCGCGGGTCATCACGTAGAGCTCGGCGCCCTCGGCGAGCGCGATCTGAGCGGTGATGTGAGCGCTCGAGCCGAAGCCGTAGATCCCCAGCCGGCCGCCGGGTGGCAGGTTCGCGCGCCGCAACGCGCGGTAGCCGATGATGCCGGCGCAGAGCAGTGGCGCGGCCTCCACCTCGGTGAACGCGTCCGGAATGCGGTAGGCGTACGCGGCGGGCACGGTCGCCAGCTCCGCCAGTCCGCCGTCTGCGTCCCACCCGGTGTACTGCGACCGGGGGCACAGGTTCTCCGCCCCCGAACGGCACCACCGACAGGTCCCGCAGGTCCGCCGTAACCAGGCGATCCCGACCCGCTCACCCTCGGAGAACCGGTCGGCCTGGGCCCCCCTCCCCACGACTGTTCCGACGACCTGGTGGCCCGGCACCACCCCGCGACGTCGCGGCAGCAGGTCTCCTTCGACCAGGTGCAGGTCGGTACGGCAGATCCCGCACGTGCGCACCCTCACCAAGATCTCGTCCGGCCCCGGGATCGGCGCCGGCCTGCTGGTCAACCTGAGCGGCAGCTGCGGCGCACGCGCCGGCTCGTCGAACGACCAGGCCGCCATCGTCTCGTTCATCGTCGTCACCTCGACGCCAGCCAACCAGATGCACGTGTGAATTCGTCCGACGTTGCGCGCGGGTCTTGAGCGTGGAGGGACCGGACGAGTCCGAGGGGTGCGCGGTTCGTCCGGTCGAGTCCCAAAGGCCCTTCGACTCTAGCGGCCGGCCGGTGTTCCCGGGTGTGATGGGGCTATGACCGACGACGTTGTCTCGCCCCACCCGGTCCCGCCGCACACGATCGTGGTCGGCGTGGATGCCACGAAGTCCGCGCAGGATGCCGTGGTGTGGGCGGCCCGGGAGTCTGAACGCCGCGGCTCCGTCCTGGTGATGGTGCTGGCGGTGGAGGAACACCTCGACGGCGCCGCCGTGCCTGACGGCGCCGACTCGTCCGGGCCACTCGGGGAGGCGCGGGCCCTGCTCGGGCAGCTGTCCGACCTGGCCCACGAGGTGGCACCCGACATCGAGGTGCGACCGGACCTGATCGAGGGTTGGCCGGTGCCGGCGCTCGAGAAGGCGTCCCGGAGGGCCGACCTGCTCGTGGTCGGCAGTCACGGCGCGTCCCGGCTGAGCGTGGCCCTGTTGGGCTCCACGGCCGTTCAGCTCGCCGCCGGTGGCACCGCGCCGCTGGTGGTGGTGCGTGGCCCCGATCCCGAGGACTTTCCCGAGTCGGGAAACCTTCCGGTCGTCGTCGGACTCGACGACTCCGCCGCGGCTCTGAGGGCGGCGGACTTCGCTGCCGTGGAGGCGGCGTACGCTCACTCGCCGGTGGTGGTCGTGCACGTCGCGCAGGACCCGGCACGCGACAAGGCCTCCGCAGAGGCTTTCGAACGCGTCGTGGCGGCGAACCCCGGGCTGGACATCCGCTACCGGCATGTCTCGGGGCACGTAGCCGCCGCCCTCGTCGACTGCTCCGCGGGGGCGCGTCTGCTGGTGACCGGGTCCCGCGCTCACGGCGGTATGGCCTTGCTGCGAGGATCGGTAAGCCAGACCCTGATCCGGAAGTCACCGTGTCCGCTCGCGGTCATCCCGCCGACGATGCCGATCGGCGAGAGCCCCTCGACGGTTTCCACCGACCCTCCGGCGTGACACCAGCACCCGAGGACTGAGCGATGACACAACCCCCGGACACGTCAACGGAGCAGCCGGACCCACCCGCGTCCACCGGTTACCGGATCGAGGCGCTCCTTGCCGATGGCCGTGTCGTCTCGATCCGCAGCCTCGAGCCCGACGACGGGAAGGCCCTGCGCCTGCTGCACGACGCGGCGTCCGACAGCAGTCTCTACTTCCGGTTCTTCTCCCTGAACCGGTCGGCCGCTCAGGCATACGTCGAGCACGTGCTGAAGGCGCCCCGGGCCAGCCGGTCGGCCCTGGTTGCCGTGTGCGCCGGAGAGGTCGTCGGCTTCGCCGTCGCCGAGCGCCTCGACTGGCACTCGGCCGAGATCTCGTTCCTGGTCAGCGACAACCTGCAGGGCCTCGGGGTGGGCACCTTGCTGCTCGAGCACCTGGCCGCTCGCCAGCACAACGAGGGCGTCGTCGAGTTCATCGCCGAGGTGCTCTCCACCAACACGGCGATGCTGCACGTGCTCCGGGACGCGGGTTTCACCTATGAGCAGGAGAACGACAGCGGTTCCGTGACGATGCATCTGTCCACGGAGTCGACGGCGACGGCAGTGGCCGCCGCTGACAGCCGAGAGCGAAAGGCCGAACGGGCCTCGCTCCGCGCACTGTTCCAGCCCTCGTCAGTGGCAGTCGCCGGGGCCGGTCGCGACCGCGGGGGCGTGGGCCGTGAGACGCTCGAGAACATCGGCGCGCACGGTTTCACCGGCCGGCTGTATGCCGTGAACCCCGCGGCCGAGAAGATCGGCGACGTCACCAGCTACGCGAGCTTCGCCGCTCTCCCGGAGGTCGTCGACCTGGCGGTGATCGCCGTTCCGGCCGAGCAGGCGGTCGAGGTGGCACGGGAGGCCGGTCGGGCCGGTACGCGCGTGGCGGTGGTGCTCAGCAACGGGTTCAGCGAGTCCAGTGCCGAGGGGGAGCGCCTTCAGCGGCTGCTTCTCGAGGACGCCCGCCGCCACGGCATGCGGCTGATCGGGCCGAACTGCCTGGGTGTGGCCGTCAACCACCGGGACGTCCGGCTCGATGCCACGTTCGCCTCCTGCTCCATCCGGCCCGGCGGACTGGCCATCGCATCACAGTCCGGCGGCGTCGGGATGGCTCTCCTGGACGCGGCCCGCCGGGCTGACCTCGGCGCTCACTCCTTCGTCTCACTCGGCAACAAGGCCGACGTCTCGGGCAACGACCTGCTCATGGCGTGGACCGACGACGACGAGGTCACGGCGGGGGCGCTTTATCTCGAGTCGTTCGGCAACCCCCGCAAGTTCGCCCGGCTGGCCCGGCGGTTCGCGGAGCGGAAGCCACTGTTCACCGTCGTGGGTGGGCGCTCCGAGAGTGGTCGCCGAGCCGGGGCGTCGTACACCTCGGTCGGTGCGACGCCTGATGTTGCGATCGACGCGCTGCTCGCCCACTCCGGGATCATCCAGGCACGCGACATGGACGATCTCGTCAACACGGCGAAGCTGCTGGGCAGCCAGCCGCTTCCCGTAGGCCCGAGGCTGGCAGTGGTGGGCAACGCCGGCGGCATGGGCATCCTCGCGGCCGACGCGGCGCACGAGAACGGTCTCGTCGTGACCCAGCTGTCTCGGGCTCTGCAGGGACGACTCCGGGCCCGAGTCCAGGGTGCTGCGGGCGTGGCGAACCCTATCGACGTGGGTGCGGCGGCGACGGCCGAGGGTTTCCAGGCCTGCCTGACCGCGCTGCTCCCCTCCGGCGAGGTCGACGCGGTGCTCGTCATGGTCGCCGAAACTGCGGTCACCGACGTCTCAGCGATCCTCACGGCGATCGAGACGACGGTCACGATCTCGCCGGGGATCCCGGTGGCCGTGTGCCCGATCGGTGACTACCCGACCTCGCTCGGAGCGGGGACTGGGCTCACGTTCCTCGACTCGTGCGAGGCCGCGACGTTGGCGTTCGCCCACGCGGCCCGTTACGCGGCCTGGCGCGAGGCCCCCGCTGGTGAGCTCGTGGTCATCGACCCGAGCATCCGCGAGGAGGCGCAGGAGCTGATCCGCACCGTCGTGACGGAGGATGGGGCCGGCTGGCTGAGTCCGGAGACCTGGCGACGCCTGCTGACTCTCTACGGCGTGCCGTGCGGTGTCGGCATCGTGGCCTCGTCGGCGAGTGAGGCGGTCGAGGCGGCCGAGGAGGTCGGCTACCCCGTCGTCCTGAAGGTGGCGGATCCGGGCGTCGTGCACAAGACCGAAGCGGGACTCGTGGCGATGGGGCTGGAGGACGCTGCACAGGTCAAGCGGACCTATCGGCACTTCGCCGAGGTGTTGGGGCGCGACCACACGCCCGTGCTGGTCGAGTCCCAGGCGCGGGGCGGGGTGGAGCTCGCTCTCGGATCCGTCCGGGACCCGAGCTTCGGGCCGCTCGTCACGGTGGGCTTCGGTGGGGCTACCACCGACGTCTGGAACGACCGGATCTACCTGCTTCCCCCGGTGACCGACCTCGATGCGAACCGGGCGCTGCGGAAGCTCCGGATCTGGCCATTGCTGCAGGGGTTCCGGGGAGCGCCTGCGGCTGACGTCGCGGCTGCGACCCGGGTCGTCCAGGCGGTGGCGAGGCTCGTCGTCGACGTTCCCGAGATCGCCGAGCTCGACCTCAACCCGGTCATTGCGCAGCAGCACGGCGTGATCTGCGTCGATGCCAAGATCCGGCTGACTGTCGTCGCAGACTCTCCCGACCAGCCCTACGCACCCCACCTTCGGGACAGCCGCTGACGTCCTTGCGGTCAGGGCGTCGCCTGGCATCGCCATGCCGTGCCTGTTGAAGGTGCCGCGCGGGTCGCGGCAGAGACCCGCGCGGCACCGATCGGGGGGTCAGCCGTCGTGAGGTACGACCTCGTGAACGGGAACGACGATGACGGGGCATTGAGCATGAGTGAGCATGCCGGCGGTCGTCGATCCGACCACCAAGGCGTGCATTCGGCTGGCCTTGTGACCACCGACGACGATCGCCTGGGCGCTCTCCGACTCCTCTGCCAGGGTGCCCACGATGTGGCCCTGGTGGACGACCTCGACGATCTCCAGGTCGGGGAACTTGCTACGCCACGGCTCGACGGCCGCGCGGACAAGCTCGCCGGCATCGGTGCGCCAGACGGCCATCCCGCCATGAGCAACGGTGGTCTCGGCCGTGAAGAAGGGCTCTTGGCCCCACACGTTCACGACGCGCAGAGGGACGCCGGCCAGGCCCGCCAGGTCGACGGCCAGCTCCAGCGCAGCGTCGCTTGCGGGGGTCCCGTCGACCCCGACGACGACGGGCTGTCCGGTGTGGCTTCGGGCGTCCCACTCCTTCGGCACGACCACCGTGGGGACGGTCGCCTGGTTGGCGACCGCGGACGAGACGGAGCCGAGCAGGATGCGGCTGAACCTGCCGTGGCCGCGACGCCCGAGGACGAGCATGTTCGCTCCCTCGGCCGCGTGACGAAGCGTCCGTGCGGGGTGGCCGTACTGCTTGTGCGGGATGACCTGGACGCTCGGGTGCGTCTCGGCAACGGCATCCATCGCCGGAGCGACCGCGAGGTTGGCCATCATCTTGATCTCGGTGGTGGACACATAGGGACTGGTGCGCATCGCCTCGTCCACCACATACAGCAGCTCGAGCGGTACACCTCGGACTGCGGCGGCTTCCGCCGCCCACTGGACGGCGGGCGCGTTCGCCGATGATCCGTCAACGGCGACGACGACACGTGGGGTGTGGTCAGTCGGCTGGGCATCGTGGTCGTGGGCACTCATCTCGCACCTCCGGGTGATTCTTCACCTCCAACTGTCGTCGCGGATACTCCGTTTTGTCAGGGTCGGAGGTCCCTTCCCTTCGTAGGCGAATGGCCTTACGAATGGGGAAGGATGGGCATGCCCAGATGCCCCAGCCTGCTGAAAGGTTGCCGGATGAGTAGCTACCAGGAGATCTACCAGGCCAGTCTCGCCGACCCCGATGCGTTCTGGGGTGGGCAGGCCGGACTCGTTGACTGGTTCAACCGGCCCACGACGACGCTCGACACGTCCCGGCCGCCGTTCTTCCGCTGGTACGCCGGAGGCACGCTCAACACCTGCTACAACGCCCTCGACCGGCATGTCATCGCGGGTCATGGCGACCGAGCGGCCTTGATCTACGACAGCCCCGTGACCAGCGCGAAGCGCACCTACACGTACGCCGAGCTCCTCGAGGAGGTGGCCTCCTTCGCCGGGGCCTTGCGGAGCTTCGGAGTCGAGAAGGGCGAGCGGGTGGTCATCTACATGCCGATGGTTCCCGAGACGGTGATCGCCATGCTGGCGTGTGCCCGCATCGGCGCCGTGCACTCCGTCGTCTTCGGGGGGTTCGCCGCCGCCGAGCTCGCCGTGCGCATCGACGACGCCAAGCCGGTGGTCGTCGTCTCGGCGTCGTGCGGGGTCGAGCACAGCCGCGTCATCGACTACGCACCGCTGCTCAACCGCGCGCTCGACATCGCAGAGCACGAGCCGCGGGTGTGCATCATCAAGCAGCGCGAAGAGTCCCTCGCCCCGCTGGTCGAAGGGCGTGACGTGACCTGGTCGACGGCCATGGCGGCCGGGCGGCTCGAACCGGCCGGTGCGGTTCCCGTCGACGCGACCGACCCGCTTTACGTGCTCTATACGTCGGGCACGACCGGCAAGCCCAAGGGCATCGTGCGCGACAACGGCGGGCACGCCGTGGCCCTGTCGTGGTCGATGCCGAACATCTTCGACGTTGCGCCGGGTGAGGTGTGGTGGGCCGCCTCGGACGTGGGCTGGGTGGTCGGCCACTCCTACATCGTCTACGCGCCGTTGCTTGTCGGGGCGACGACGATGCTCTATGAGGGCAAGCCGGTGGGGACGCCGGACGCGGGGGCGTTCTGGCGGGTCGTGTCCGAGCACGGGGTCACCGGTCTGTT
The DNA here is from genome assembly GCA_963820035.1 of uncultured Actinomycetota bacterium. GTDB lineage: Bacteria > Actinomycetota > Actinomycetes > Propionibacteriales > Nocardioidaceae > JAWWPG01. The sequence goes on from CAWFYK010000005.1 coordinate 360,268, forward strand.
CACGGCGCCGACCGCGATCCGCGCGATCAAGAAGGAGGACCCCGATGGCGCGCTGATCGCCGACTATGACCTCTCCTCGCTGCGCAACCTCTTCCTCGCTGGAGAGCGACTCGACCCGGACACCTATGAGTGGGCCAGTGCGAAGCTGGGGATCCCGGTCGTCGACAACTGGTGGCAGACCGAGACGGGGTGGCCGATCGTCGCGAACCCGCGCGGGGTGGACCCGCTGCCGGTCAAGGCAGGCTCGCCCTCCGTCCCGATGCCAGGCTACGACATCCGAATCCTCGACGAGCATGGCAACGCGCTCGGGCCGAACCGGGAGGGTGCGATCTGCCTGCACCTGCCCCTCCCGCCGGGCACGCTGCCCACGCTCTGGAAGGACGACGATCGTTACGTGTCGTCGTACCTCAACGCCTACGAAGGGCACTACCTGTCAGGGGACGGCGGCTACATCGACGACGACGGCTACGTCTATGTCATGGGTCGCACCGACGATGTGATCAATGTGGCGGGTCACCGTCTCTCCACCGGGTCGATGGAGGCCGTGATCGCCCAGCACCCCGACGTGGCCGAGTGCGCCGTCATCGGTGCGGCCGACTCGCTCAAGGGGCAGACACCACGCGGGTTCGTGGTGCTCAAGGCTGGTCACGACATCGATCCCGACGAGCTCGCCCGTCAGCTGATCGCAGCGGTCCGCAACGAAGTCGGGCCGGTCGCCGCGTTCAAGGACGTCTCCGTCGTCCCGGGGCTCCCCAAGACCCGTTCGGGCAAGATCCTCCGCAAGACCATGCGCCAGATCGCGGACGGCGAGGACCCGACACCGCCGTCGACCATCGAGGACCTGGGCGTCCTCGACGCCATCCGACCCGCCCTCCATCGCGACTGACGCCAGCCGTTCGCCTCACCGGTCACGGTGCGGTCCTCGCTGCGGTCTCAGTGCCCGCCGAGCAGCGGCGCCAACGCCTTCGCGACGACGCTCTGCCTCCGCGTCAGCGACTCCTCGTAGTCCGCCGCCGTCATGGCCCGCAGTCCGGCGTTGATCCCCAGCCAGCGCAGCGGCTCCGGCTCCCAACGGGGTGAATGGTGGTTGACCCAGGGGAGCGTGGTTAGGTCGGTCTCCCGCCCGGTGACGAGGTCGGCGAGGGTGCGGCCGGCCAGGTTCGTCGTCGTCACGCCGTCACCGACGTAGCCGCCTGCCCAGCCCATCCCGGTCGCTCGATCGAAGCCGACGGACGCCATCCAGTCCCGGGTGATCCCCAGCGGGCCGCCCCAGGCATGGGTGAACGCATGGCCGTCGAGTGCGGGAAACAGCTCGACCAGCGTCTCGCGGATGCTTCTGAAGACACTTTCCTTGTTGTCAAAACCCGGCCGGATGGCGGAACCGAGGTGGTACGGCGCGCCGCGCCCACCGAACACGATGCGACCGTCGGCGGTGCGCTGGCCATAGATGATCAGGTGACGGAAGTCGCTGAACGTCGGGCTGTCCGACAGCCCGATCTCCGCCCAGACCGACTCCGGGAGCGGCTCGGTGGCCACGACCAGCGAGTAGACCGGGATGACCGCGCGACGCAAGCCGGTCAAACCGGGGGTGAAGCCCTCGGTGGCCCGGACGACGGCGGCGGCTCGCACCTCGCCGGCGGCCGTCGTCACCAGGCTCGGAGCGATCGAGTCGACAGCGGTCTGCTCATAGATCGTGACACCGCGGCGCTCGACGGCGTGGGCGAGCCCACGAGCCAGCCGGGCCGGGTGGAGCCGGGCACAATGCGGCGTGTAGGTCGCTCCCAGCACGTCGGACGCACGGGCGAACGACTCCGCCTCGGTGGGCGTCAGCAGCCGCAGGTCGTCCTCGGTGTCGCCCCACCCGCGAGCCTCGGACACATCGTGCTGAGCGCGCAAGAGCTGACTTCGGGTGCGGGCGAAGACGATTGTTCCGCCCTTGTGGAAGTGGCAGTCGATGTGCTCCTGTGCTGTCACCGACCCGATCTCGTCGATCGAGGAGCGCATCGCCGACGTCAGGCGTCGCGCGGCGCTCCGAGAGGAGCCGTCGAGGGTGGCGACCTTGGCACTGGACGCCGGGAACAGTGCCGATGACCAGCCGCCGTTGCGCCCTGACGCCCCGAAGCCCGCCGTCTCCTTCTCGAGGACGGCGATCCGCAGTGACGGGTCGGCGTGCTTCAGATAGTAGGCAGTCCAGAGGCCCGTGAAGCCGGCACCGACGATTGCCACATCGACGTCGAGGGAGGAGTCCAGGGCGGCCCTGGGGGTGAGGTCATCGTCACAGGTCTCGTGCCAGAGCGAGAGCTCGTCGTAGCTCACCGAACTCCCCACGAGTAGGTCTGCTTGTGCAGCTTCAGATAGACGAACGTCTCGGTCGACTGCACACCGGGCACGGCCCGGATCCGCTTCGACAGCAGGTCGAGCAGGTGGTCGTCGCTCTCGCAGACCACCTCGATGATGATGTCGAAGGAGCCTGCCGTCACGATGACATAGTCGACTTCCGGCATCGCCGCGAGGACGTCCGCGATCGGCTCGAGCTCGCCCTCGGCGTGGATGCCGATCATCGCCTGGCGGGCGAAGCCGAGCTGGAGGGGGTTCGTGACGGCAACGATCTGCATGACCCCGTGCTCCAGCAGCCGCTGAACGCGCTGCCGGACCGCCGCCTCGGAGAGTCCCACGGCCTTCCCGATCGAGGCGTAGGCCATCCGGCCGTCGTGTTGAAGCTGCTCAATGATGCCCTTCGAGACCTCGTCGAGGTGCGGTGTCGGGGCGTCGTTTCGGGCGGGCACGCTACGAGTGTGGAGCGGGATGGCCGGGATGACAAGTGATTGTCGGCAGAATTCGTCGGCGCGACGAATATTTTCGACGGAATCGCTTGTCCCTCCGGATACCATCTGACAGGATCGGGTCCTTCCAGGGGAGGTTTTCGTCATGGCAGCACCGACCGGGGGACCGCGGCAGATCGGCAGGCGGACTTTCCTGCGCGGTCTGTCCCTCTCTGCGCTGGCCGTCGCCGGTGCGGACCTCCTCGGCTCCTGCGGCACCCCGAGTGCGATCATCCCGGCTGGGTCCTGCGTGAGTCACGACAAGTCGGCCACCGAGAAGACTCTCCAGTTCGACAACTGGCCGGAGTACATCGACCCCTCGACGGGCAAGCTGCCCTCGACGCTCGACAAGTTCGAGGCGGCCAGCGGCATCGCAGTGACCTATGTCGCGGACGTCAACGACAACGAGAGCTTCTTCGCCAAGGTGGCCGACCAGCTGGCGCGATGCCAGTCGACGGGCAAGGACATGTTCGTCCTCACCGACTGGCTGGCGGCGAAGATGATCACGCTCGGCTGGCTGCAGAAGCTCGACCACGCGAACCTGCCCAACGTCACGAAGAACCTGCTGCCGTCGTTGCAGGCGCCGGCCTGGGACCCGCATCGGGACTACAGTGTGCCGTGGCAGAGCGGAATGACGGGCATCTGCTACAACTCCGACCTGACCGACCCGGTCCACAGCTTCGAGGAGCTGCTGACCCGGCCCGACCTCAAGGGCAAGATCGACCTGCTGACCGAGATGCGCGACACGATGCTGTTCATGTTGCTCATCGACGGCGCGGACCCCGCGAACTTCACCAGCACGGAGTTCGAGAAGGGCATCGAGCGGCTGCAGAAGGCGGTGAGCGACGGGCAGGTACGCCGGTTCACCGGCAACGACTACACCGACGACCTGAGGTCCGGCAACATCGTGGCCTGCGAGGCCTGGAGCGGCGACATCCCGCAGCTCGGCGACCCCAAGTTCAAGTGGATCGCTCCCGAGGAAGGCATGGCGATCTGGAGCGACAACATGCTGGTCCCCAACCTCTCCTCGCACAAGGCGAACGCAGAGGCATTGATGAACTTCTACTACCAGCCCAAGATCGCGGCGCAGCTGGCTGCCTGGAACTACTACTTCTGTCCGGTCGCCGGGGCTGACGCCTACATCGCCGACTTCGACAAAACGGCTGTCGGCAACCCGCTCATCTTCCCGACCGCCAAGTTCCTGTCCAACGGACACATCTTCATGTCCCTAGGGACGAAGGAGAAGCAGTACACGCAGCAGTTCTCCCAGGTGATGACGGGTTGACGATGACAGACGTGGAAACGCAATCGGATGTCGGCGGCTCCGGAGACCTGAGGCTGGTCGACGTCACCAAGCACTTCGGCGACTTCAAGGCCGTGGACGACCTCACCCTCACCGTGCCCAGCGGGTCGTTCTTCGCTCTGCTCGGTCCCTCCGGGTGTGGCAAGACGACCACCCTTCGGATGGTGGCCGGGCTCGAGGACCCAACGGTCGGCGCGGTCTACATCGGCGACCAGGACATCACTCGGCTGCGGCCCTACAAGCGGCCCGTCAACACGGTGTTCCAGTCCTACGCGTTGTTTCCTCACCTGACGATCCACGCCAACGTCGCCTTCGGACTCAAGCGACGAGGAGTCAAGAACGTCAAGAGCCAGGTGGACGACATGCTCGAGCTGGTGGAGCTCACCGAGTTCACCGCCCGGAAGCCGTCGCAGCTGTCAGGTGGTCAGCAGCAGCGGGTGGCGTTGGCCCGGGCGCTGATCAACCGGCCCGGCGTACTCCTGCTCGACGAGCCTTTGGGCGCCCTCGACCTCAAGCTGCGCCGTCAGATGCAGATCGAGCTCAAGCGCATCCAGACCGACGTGGAGACGACGTTCGTCCATGTCACCCACGACCAGGAGGAGGCCATGACGATGGCCGACACCATCGCCGTGATGAACAAGGGCCTCATCGAGCAGATGGGTGCTCCGGAGGACCTCTACGAGAACCCTCAGACGACCTTCGTCGCGAACTTCCTGGGTCAGTCCAACCTGGTCATGAGCGACGTTCGCGGTCGAGACCACGACCTCGTCACGATCGACTGCCACGGTACCCGCGTGCATGCTCCGAGCAGCCGCGACCACAGCGCGGGAGACCGGGCCTGGCTCGGCGTACGACCGGAGAAGATCTTCATCGCTCCGGCCGACAGCGAGGACGCGAGTGACGTGAACCTGCTCGAAGGCGGCACGGTGAGCGATGTCAGCTTCATCGGCGTCAGCACGCAATACCTCGTGCGGATGCCGTGGGGGCAGGAGCTGATGGTCTTCGAGCAGAACACCGGACAGCGAGGGCGGTTCAGAACCGGCGACGCCGTCGTGCTCGCATGGCATCCCGACCACACCTTCATGCTCGACGCCGAGCAGGACGCTGAAGCGGGTGTCACCCGCGAAGACGACCTATGAGCGGTGCCGCGCCGACCACCGACGACAAGGTCAGGTCGAAGCCTCGCCGGCATTGGGGCTGGCTGCTGATCGTCCCGGGGATGCTCTACCTCGTCGTCTTCTTCCTGCTGCCGACGATCCAGCTCCTCGGCACCAGCCTCTACGACCCCTTGGGGTCGTTCGAGTTCGGCTACACGATGACGTGGCACTTCCAGAACTACTGGACGGCCATCCAGGACAACGGTCGGCTCTTCGTCAGGTCCTTCAGCTACGCTGCCATCGTCACCGTCGTCTGCCTCGTGCTGTCCTACCCGCTCGCCTATGCGATCGCGTTCAAGGCCGGGCGGTGGAAGAACTTCATGCTGGTGCTGGTGATCGCGCCGTTCTTCACGAGCTTCTTGCTGCGGACGCTGTCGTGGCAGGCGATCCTGTCCGACCACGGGTGGGTCGTCGAGCTGCTCAAGACGATCGGGCTGCTCGGCCCGAACGGCCGACTACTGGCCACGCCGTTCGCGGTCATCGCGGGCCTCATTTACAACTTCCTGCCGTTCATGACGCTGCCGATCTACGCGAGCCTGGACCGCCTCGACCCGCGGCTCATCGAGGCGTCGTCCGATCTCTATGCCGGGCCGCTCACGACGCTGCGCAAGGTGACGTTCCCGCTCTCGCTGCCCGGTGTCGTCTCGGGGACCTTGTTGACGTTCATCCCGGCGTGTGGTGACTACATCAACGCGGAGCTGCTGGGGACGCCCAAGCAGTACATGATCGGCAACCGCATCCAGCAGGCATATCTCGTCGAGAAGGACTACCCGCTGGCCGCGTCCCTTTCGATCATCCTGATGGTGATCGTGCTCGCCATGGTGCTGTTCTACATCCGGCGAGCGGGCACCGAGGAGCTGGTCTGATGTCGACGTCGCGGCTGTGGCGGTGGGTGGCCGACCACCTCATCCTGTTCATCGCGATCCTGGTGCTGATCTACACATTCGTGCCGATCGGCTACATCATCGCGCTCTCGTTCAACCAACCGTCGGGCCGGTCGGCGTCGGCACAGTGGAACACGTTCACCTGGGGCAACTGGCGCACCATCTGCGAGCCGCAGGGGATGTGCTCGGCCCTCAAGCTGAGCTTCGAGGTCAGCATCACCGCGACCATCATCTCGACGCTCCTGGGCACCTTGCTCGCGTTCGGCCTGGTCCGACACTCGTTCCGCGGCAGGGGCGCGGCGAACATCCTGATCTTCCTGCCGATGGCGACGGCGGAGGTGGTGATGGGCTCCTCGCTGCTGGCGCTCTTCATCGCGGCCGGTTTCAACGGCCTCCTCGGCTTCTACACGATCGTGATCGCCCATGTGCTCTTCTGCCTGTCGTTCGTCGTCGTGACGGTCAAGGCTCGGTTGTCGGGCATGGACGCCCGGCTGGAGCAGGCAGCGATGGACCTCTACGCCAACGAGTGGCAGACGTTTACCCGGATCACGCTCCCGCTGGCCTCGCCGGGCATCGTCGCCGGCGCCCTGCTGGCCTTCTCACTGTCGTTCGACGACTTCATCGTCACGAACTTCACCTCGGGCAACTCGGTGACGTTCCCGTTGTTCGTCTACGGTGCCAAGCAGCGTGGCTTCCCCGCTCAGGTCTTCGTGATCGGGACGCTGATGTTCTTCATCTCGTTCGTCTTCGTGATCGGCGGAGAGCTCTGGCGAAGACGCTCCGCCCTCACCGGCCGCACGTAGCCCCCTCTTCTCCCGACCATCCGAGAGTTTCGGTACGACGATCCGAGACTTTCGGCATCACGATCCGAGACTTTCGGTATCACGATCCGAGACTTTCGGTACGACGATCCGAGAGTTTCGGTACGACGATCCGAGACTTTCGGCATCACGATCCGAGACTTTCGGTACGACGATCCGAGACTTTCGGCATCACGATCCGAGAGCTCGCCCGACCTGGGTACGACGGCGCCAGGGTCGGGCGGATGGCCGCTCGTGTGATGCGACAGACCAAGACAGGGCGCCTCGCGCTCCCGACCGATCCTGCCGACGGGTGGCATCCGGCGTACCGGCGTCACGCTTCAGAGCAGCTGCCCGGCCCTCGTCAGCACGTCGCGGAGGATCTGCTCGATCTCGTCGAAGTGGTGCTGGTCGCAGATGAGCGGTGGCGCGAGCTGGACGACCGGGTCGCCGCGGTCATCGGCCCGGCAGTAGAGGCCCGCGTCATAGAGCGCCTTGGAGAGGAAGCCGCGCAGCAGTCGCTCGGCCTCGTCGTCGTTGAACGTCTCCTTGGTGGTCTTGTCCTTGACGAGCTCGATGCCGTAGAAGTAGCCGTCACCACGCACGTCGCCGACGATCGGCAGGTCGTGAAGCTTCTCGAGCGTGGCTCGGAAGTCACCCGACGTGTCGAGCACGTGTTGGTTGATGCCCTCGCGCTCGAACACGTCGAGGTTGGCGAGGGCGACCGCGGTCGAGACCGGGTGCCCGCCGAACGTGTAGCCGTGGGCGAACGACGTGTTGCCCTTGCCGAACGGCTCGAAGAGCCGGTCGGTGGCGATCATGGCGCCGAGGGGGGCGTAGCCGGAGGTGATGCCCTTGGCACAGGTGATCATGTCGGGCTGGTAGCCGTAGCGCTCGGCTCCGAACATGTGGCCGAGCCGGCCGAAGGCGCAGATCACTTCGTCGCTGACGAGGAGCACGTCGTACTCATCGCAGATCTCGCGTACCCGCCGGAAGTAGCCGGGGGGCGGCGGGAAGCAGCCGCCGGCGTTCTGTACCGGCTCGAGGAAGACGGCTGCGACCGTGTCGGCGCCCTCGTTCTCGATGGCGACGGCGATCTCGTCGGCGGCCCACTGGCCGAACGCCTCGAGGTCGTCGCCATGGTGAGGAGCACGGTAGAAGTTGGTGTTCGGCACCCGGAAGGTGCTCGGCACGAGCGGCTCGAAGGGCGCCTTCAGGTCGGGCAGCCCGGTGATCGAGAGCGCTCCCTGCGTGGTGCCGTGGTAGGCGATCGCCCGCGAGATGACCTTGTGCTTGCCGGGCTTGCCGGTCAGCTTGAAGTACTGCTTCGCGAGCTTCCATGCGGTCTCGACGGCCTCGCCGCCGCCGCTCGTGAAGAACACCCGGTTGAGGTCGCCCGGCGCGTAGCTGGCAACCCGCTGCGCGAGCTCGATCGCACTCGGGTGCGCGTACGACCAGAGCGGCATGAAGGCGAGCTGCTGCGCCTGGCGGGCCGCCGCCTCGGCAAGCTCGGTGCGGCCGTGGCCGATCTGGCTGACGAAGAGGCCGGCCAGGGCGTCAAGGTAGCGCTTGCCTTTGGCGTCGTAGATGTAGGCGCCCTCCCCGCGCACGATGATCGGCACCTCGGCCTCGTCGTAGGACGACATGCGGGTGAAGTGCATCCAGAGGTGATCGCGCGCCGACTGCTGAAGCGCCGCGTAGTCAAGGTCACGTGAGGTGTCGATCGTCATGCCTCAAGTCTGCACCACAAGCATCGGCGTTGGCAAGTGAAATCGTGGACGTTGCGCCTCCCGGCAACGACTTGAGTTGCCAAGAGCAGCCGTAACGACGATATTCGCAGTCTCGCGACGATTCTGCCCGCATCAGGGCAACCAGCGTGATGCTGCGCCATGATGGGCGAATGACTCGGTATGGCGCCCAGTACGGCCCTGACTACACATTCCTCGGCGTACCCACTGCCGACCTCGATGAACCCTCGACCTTCGCCGGAGCCGATGTGGTCGTCGTGGGGGCGCCGTTCGACGGCGGCACCTCTCACCGGCCGGGCACCCGGTTCGGTCCGATGGCGATCCGGCAGGCCTGCTACCTCCCGGTCGACGGCTCGCGTCCCCACCTGGCGCTGCGCGTCGATGCGCTCCGCGACATCGCGGTGGTCGACGTCGGCGACGTCGAGATGTACTCCGGCGACGTGGAGACCTCGATCCGCAGCCTCGAGGACGCCGTCTACGAAGTGTCCGCCGGCGGCGCTGTGCCGCTGATCCTGGGGGGCGACCACACCATCGCCCTGCCCGACGCCACCGGGGTGGCGCGGCACCACGGCTTCGGGCGCGTCTCGATGATCCATTTCGACGCCCATGCAGACACTGGCAACATCACATTCGGTTCGCTCTATGGGCACGGGCAGCCGATGCGTCGGCTCATCGAGTCGGGTGCCCTCCGGGGCGATCGCTTCCTCCAGATCGGGCTGCGCGGCTACTGGCCCGAGCCCGAGACGCTGTCGTGGATGGCGAGCGAGAACATGCGGTCCTACGAGATGACCGAGGTCGTCTCACGGGGGCTCGACGAGTGCCTGAGCGAGGCGTTCGAGATCGCCCTCGATGACTGCGACGGGGTGTTCCTGTCCGTGGACGTCGACGTCTGCGATCCGGCGCACGCGCCGGGCACGGGCACTCCCGAACCCGGGGGGCTGAGCTCTCGCCAGCTGCTCGATGCCGTACGCCGGATCTGCCTGGAGCTGCCCGTGCTCGGCATCGACGTCGTGGAGGTCGCGCCGCCGTACGACCATGCCGAGATCACCGCCTACCTTGCCAACCGGGTCTGCCTCGAGGCGCTGTCGGGCATCGCCGCCCGCAAGGTGGGGATCACGCACGACCCGGCGGGGCCGCTGCTCGACGGACGATGACGCCTGGTCGGTCGCTGGCCCCGCGGGGCGAGCGCAGCGCTCGGATGGTGCTACCAAAACTCTCGGATGGTGCTACCAAAACTCTCGGATGGTGCTACCAAAACTCTCGGATGGTGCTACCAAAACTCTCGGATCGTCGGTCAGCGGAAGGCGGACTGGCCGGTGAGGGCCTGGCCGATCACGAGCTGGTGGACCTCGGAGGTGCCTTCGTAGGTGAGCACGGACTCGAGGTTGTTGGCGTGCCGGAGCACCGGGTACTCGAGGGTGATCCCGTTGGCGCCGAGGATCGTCCGGCACTCGCGGGCGATGGCGATCGCCTCGCGGACGTTGTTGAGCTTGCCGAGGCTTACCTGGGTCCCGGTGATGGTGCCCGCATCCTTGAGCCGGCCGAGGTGCAGCGCGAGCAGCATGCCCTTGCCGAGCTCGAGGGTCATGTTCGCGAGCTTCTCCTGGGTGAGCTGGTAGCCGGACAGGGGCTTGTCGAAGACCTGCCGACTGCCGGCGTAGTCGATCGCGGTCTCGAGACAGTCGCGGGCGGCACCGAGGGACCCGAAGACGATCCCGAAGCGCGCCTCGCTGAGACACGACAGCGGACCGGCGAGCCCCTTCGCGGACGGCAGCATGGCGGAGCCGGGCAGCCGCACGTCCGCCAGCACAAGCTCGCTCGTCACGGACGCACGCAGCGACATCTTCTGGGTGACTTCCGGCGCGGAGAAGCCCGGCGAGTCGGTCGGGACCACGAAGCCGCGGATGCCGTCGTCGGTCCGCGCCCAGACGATCGCCACGTCGGCCACGGAGCCGTTGGTGATCCACATCTTCGTGCCGTTGAGCACCCAGTCGTCCCCGTCGCGCACGGCGCGGGTGCGCATGCCACCCGGGTTGGACCCGAAGTCCGCCTCGGTGAGCCCGAAGCACCCGATCGCGTCGCCCGCGGCCATCCGCGGCAGCCACTCCTCTCGCTGCTCCTCGCTACCGAAGTGATGGATCGCGAACATCGCGAGAGACCCCTGCACCGAGACCAGGCTGCGGATGCCCGAGTCGGCCGCTTCCAGCTCGACACAGGCGAGACCGTACGCCGTGGCGCTGGTCCCGGCGCAGCCGTAGCCGTCGAGGTGCATGCCCAGCAGACCCAGTGCGCCCAGCTGCTTGGCGAGGTCACGGGCAGGGATGTCGGCGGCCTCGAACCATCCCGCGATGTGGGGACGGATGTGGTCGTCGCAGAAGCGCCGCACGGTCTCGCGGATCGCGCGTTCCTCGTCGTTGAGCAGGTCGTCGATGGCGAACAGCTCGAGCGGAGCCGGGGGCTGTGTGGATGACGTCGACACGGTTGCTCCAGACGTTCGGACCAGGTGATGGGCTTCCCACTATAGGAATGCACGAAGCGTCTCTCCACATCGGAGACGCGCGGACGGCCGGATCCCCAGCCCTGCGGTTTCGCTGCACGAAGACGGTCAGCATGAGTAGGGTGCCGATGTGGCGGACGTGACCGGCGGGGGCCCGAGAGCGCCAGCGTTCGAGGCTGCGGCCGAGCCCGCCTCCCATGCTGCGAACCAGCCGACAGACATGAGTCGAGCCAACGGCCGCACCCCAGTCGGCGGGCGGGACCGGCTCCGGCGACGCGGCCGTCGAGCTTCGTGGTCTGACCCGGCACTTCGGCTCGGTCGTCGCCGTGGACGGCATCGACCTGACGATCCGAAACGGGGAGTTCTTCTCGATGCTGGGACCTTCTGGGTCCGGCAAGACGACCGTCCTCAGGATGATCGCGGGCTTCGAGCTGCCCGACTCCGGAAGCGTGCACCTCGACGGCGTCGACGTCACCCGGCAGGCGCCGTTCGAGCGTGACGTCAACACGGTCTTCCAGGACTACGCGCTGTTCCCGCACATGAACGTCCGGGACAACGTCGCCTACGGGCTCCGGGTGAGACGGGTTCCCCGAGCCCGCCGTCGAGAGCTCGCCGAGGAGGCGCTCGCGCAGGTCAGGCTCGACGCCCATGGCGACCGCAAGGCCAGCCAGCTCTCGGGTGGCCAGCGTCAGCGGGTCGCCCTCGCCCGGGCGCTGGTGGTCAAGCCGAAGGTGCTGCTTCTCGACGAACCGCTCGGCGCCCTCGACCTCAAGCTCCGCGAGGAGATGCAGGTCGAGCTCAAAGCCCTGCAGCGCGACGTCGGCATCACGTTCGTGTTCGTCACTCACGACCAGGACGAGGCGCTCACCATGAGTGACCGCATCGCCGTCTTCAACCACGGCCGGATCGAGCAGGTGTCCGACGCTGCGGCGATCTACGAGAGACCGGCGACCGCGTTCGTCGCCGGCTTCGTGGGCACCAGCAACCTGATCACCGGGGAGTCCGCCAAGGTCCTCCTCGGGCGCGAGGGCACCTTCAGCGTCCGGCCGGAGAAGATCCACATCACGACCGACCTCGACACACCGGTCGAGCCCGACCTGACGTCGGCGCTGGGGACCGTGGCGGAGGTCGTCTACGCGGGGGCGTCCACGCGCTTCATCGTCGACCTCGACGCCGGAGCGCGACTCGTCGCCGTGCAGCAGAACCTGCACACGTCGTCGATGGATGTGCTCGACTACCGCGACGCACCCGTGCGCCTGAGCTGGCGCACCCACCACTGCATCGCTATCGACGCCCATGCGTAGGCGTCTGAGTTGGAGGAGCTATGAGAGAAGTGCGCACGGGCCGGCGGCGGGGAGACCGTCGGGTGTCCCGTCATGTCGGCAGCACCGCAGCACTCGCCATCGTCGCCGCGGTCGCCCTGCTCGCCGCGGGCTGCGGTACGTCGAGCGGTAACGGCTCGACGAACGAGCAGCCGGGGGCCAACGGCTTCCAGGCCCCCGACATCCCGATGGCGAAGTCCGTGGGCACGTCTGAAGGGGAGCTCAACGTGCTCGCCTGGCCGGGGTACGCCGAGTCCGGCAAGAACGACCCGAAGGTCGACTGGGTGACGCCCTTCGAGCAGCAGACCGGATGCAAGGTCAACGTGCGGGAGTTCGGCACGTCCGACGAGGCCGTCAGCCTGATGCACACCGGGGGCTACGACGTGGTCTCGGCCTCCGGCGACGCGACGCTGCGTCTCATCTCGTCCGGCGACGTGCAGCCGGTCAACACCGACCTGGTGCCCAACTACGCCGACATCTCGCCGTTCCTCAAGGACCAGAGCTTCAACAGCGTCAATGGGCAGATGTGGGGCATCCCGCACGGGTGGGGCGCCAACTTGCTGATGTACAACAAGAATGACGTGAAGCCGGCACCCACCGACTGGGGCGCGGTGTTCGACGGGTCCAGCGCCTACTCGGGCAAGGTGACCGCCTACGACTCGCCGATCTACATCGCCGACGCGGCCCTCTACCTGATGAACACCAAGCCGGAGCTCGGCATCAAGAACCCCTACGCGCTCGACCAGGACCAGCTCGACGCAGCGGTGAAAGTGCTCAAGAACCAGAAGCAGAACATCGGCGAGTACTGGTCCGACTACACCAAGGAGGTCCAGGCGTTCAAAACCGGGTCGTCCGTCATCGGCACCACCTGGCAGGTCATCGCCAACCTGACCGAGGCAGACGCTCCGGTGGCGACGGTGTTCCCGAAGGGTGGCTCGACGGGCTGGTCGGACACCTGGATGATCTCCTCGCACTCCGACCACGTGAACTGCGCCTACACGTGGGTCAACTGGATGGCAAGTCCGAAGGTGCAGGCCCAAGTTGCGGAGTGGTTCGGCGAGGCGCCGGCCAACCCGAAGGCGTGCGCCTATACCAGCAAGGGGTTCTGCGACACCTACCACGTGACCGACGCGGCCTACGCCAAGAAGATCTGGTATTGGACGACTCCGATCACGCAGTGTCTGGACGGACGGACCGACGTGAAGTGCACCGACTACAACGCGTGGACGGATGCCTGGACCGAGGTCAAGGGCTGACGTGACCGCGGCGGCTCGGGAGGTCGAGCCGCCGCGGCCCTCGGTGCCGCGGCGCGTCTCGGCCTATCTCCATCGGCACCACGGGGTCCGTGTGACCGGGCTGGTGGCAGCACCCTTGCTCTGGCTGGGGTTGATCTACCTCGTCGCGCTGTTGGCCCTGTTCCTCACGGCGTTCTGGCGGGTCGACTTCGGAGTCACGGTGACGCGGCAGTGGAACCTCGACAACTTCCGCAAGCTCTACCAGGAGGACGTCTATCGGACCGTCATTCTCCGCACCCTGCTGGTCGCGGGCTCGGTCACGGTGATCGACGCGCTGCTCGCCCTGCCGATGGCCTTCTATATGGCGAAGCTCGCCAGACCGTTCGTGGCGCGAGCACTCGTCGTCGCCCTGCTGACCCCGCTCTGGGCGAGCTACCTGGTCAAGGCTTTCGCCTGGCGGGCGATGCTGACGCCCGGTGGAGTGCTCGACTCGGCCGTCGGGTGGACGCCGGGCTTCGGCGTCACCGCGGTGGTGATCACCCTCTCCTACCTGTGGCTGCCCTTCATGGTGCTGCCGATCTTCGCCGGCTTCTTGAAGCTGCCGGACTCCATGCTCGAGGCGTCCAGCGACCTGGGGGCGAGACCTGGCAGGACCCTCCGCAGCATCGCGCTCCCGATGATCGTGCCGTCCCTCATCGCCGGCTCGATCTTCACGTTCTCGTTGTCGCTCGGTGACTACATCGCCGTCAAGAACGTCGGCGGCAGCACGCAGATGTTGGGCAACCTGGTCTTCGACCGGCAGGCCACTGATATCCCGTTCGCCGCCGCCCTGGCCACCGTCTCGGTCGTGATCATGGTCATCTACCTGGCCCTGGTCCGGCGTACCGGCGCTTTGGAGAACCTGTGACGACGCCGGGCTTCCGGCTCTCCCGGGCAGGCACCTGGGGGCTGCGTGCCGTCGTCGTGCTGGTGCTCGCCTTCGTCTACGTCCCGCTGGTCGTCGTCGTCATCAACTCCTTCAACTCCGACGAGACGTTCTCCTGGCCGCCTCGCGGTTTCACGTTGGAATGGTGGCGGCGCGCCAAGGACAGCTCCGGGATGATCGACTCGCTCCAGCACAGCATCGTGGTGGCCCTGGCGGCCACCGCGGTCGCTCTCGTGCTGGGCACACTGGCCGCCTTCGCGCTGCAGCGCAACCGGTTCTTCGGCCGCGGCGCCGTCTCGCTGCTGATCCTGCTGCCGATCGCCCTGCCGGGAATCGTCACCGGGATCGCGCTCAGCAATGCCTTCACGACGATCCTGGGCATCGAGCTGTCGATCTGGTCGCTGGTGATCGCTCATGCGACCTTCTGCATCGTCGTGGTGTTCAACAACGTCGTGGCGAGGCTACGACGCCTCGGCGGCAACCTCGAGGAGGCGTCGATGGACCTCGGCGCCACCCGTTTCACCACGTTCCGGCTCGTGACGCTACCCAACCTCGGCTCCGCCCTCCTCGCCGGCGGCCTGCTGGCGTTCGCCCTGTCGTTCGACGAGATCGTGGTGACGACGTTCACCGCGCCGGCCGACATCCAGACGCTTCCGCTCTGGATCTACACCAACCTGCTGAGCCGGCAGCAGGCGCCGATCGTCAACGTCGCGGCGGCCGGCCTGATCCTGCTCTCGGTGATCCCGATCTACCTCTCCCAGCGGCTGTCGGGCGACCAGCTGGCCGAACGCCCCTGACTGACCAGGCTGGCCTCGCCCGACGTCGTACGACCTCGGGGGCAGACCTCGGGAAAGCCGCCAAGAGGGACATTCAGGCGGTGAAGCGGACTGACGCCATACGACGGAAAGCGTCGACGATTCGCGGTTACACTAGCGAAATCCACGGCCACCGGACTAGTTTGGCCCGTGATCGGACCGACCACTTCGACGTACGCAAGGGGCCCAATGACCACCCGAAAGCTGCAGAACCTCATCAACGGTGAGCTGGTTGACGCCGTCGACGGCCGCACCTCGCCCCTGATCAACCCGTCGAACGAGGAGGAGTTCGCTACTGCCGCCGTCTCCGGTAGCGAGGACGTCGACAACGCGATGAGGGCCGCCTCGGCCGCGTTCGAGACCTGGCGGGACGCCACCCCGGCCGACCGCCAGCGGGCGCTGCTCAAGCTCGCCGACGCCATGGAGGCCCGCACCGACGAGTTCGTCGCGATCGAGAGCGAGAACACCGGCAAGCCGCTCGGCTTCACCACGACCGAGGAGCTGCCGCCCGCCATCGACCAGGTGCGGTTCTTCGCCGGCGCCTCGCGGGTGCTCGAGGGTCGGTCGGCAGGGGAGTACCTCGCCGACCACACCTCGATGGTGCGGCGTGAGCCGATCGGCGTCGTCGCTCAGGTCACGCCCTGGAACTACCCGCTGATGATGGCGATCTGGAAGGTCGCGCCGGCGCTCGCGGCGGGCAACACGCTCGTCATCAAACCGTCGGACACCACACCGGCGTCCACCCTGCTGCTCGGTGAGCTGTGCCAGGAGTTCTTCCCACCGGGCGTGATGAACGTGGTCACCGGCGACCGCGACAGCGGCCGGGCCCTCGTCAGCCACCCGGTGCCGCAGATGGTGTCGATCACCGGGTCGGTGAGAGCGGGCATGCAGGTCGCCGAAGCCGCGTCGCACGACCTCAAGAAGACCCACCTCGAGCTCGGCGGCAAGGCGCCCGTCATCGTGTTCGACGACGCCGACGTCGAGGCGGCGGCCGAGGCGATCGCGGGAGCGGGCTACTTCAACGCGGGACAGGACTGCACCGCGGCGACCCGGGTACTCGCCGGCCCCGGCGTCCACGAGGACTTCGTGGCGGCGCTGACCGAGCAGGCACGCAACACGAAGACCGGCCAGCCGGACGACGAGGACGTGCTCTACGGACCGGTGAACAACGCCGACCAGCTCGCCAGAGTCGGCGGCTTCATCGAGCGGCTGCCCGACCACGCCGAACTGCAGGCCGGCGGGTCACGCGTCGGGGACAAGGGCTACTTCTTCGCACCGACCGTCGTGTCTGGTCTCCACCAAGACGATGAGGCCATCCAGAACGAGATCTTCGGACCGGTGATCACCGTCCAGAAGTTCACCGACGAGGATGAGGCGCTGCGCTGGGCCAACGGCGTGCAGTACGGCCTGGCGAGCAGCGTGTTCACGAAGGACCATGGCCGCGCGATGCGGATGGCCCGTCGCCTCGACTTCGGCTGCGTCTGGATCAACACCCACATCCCGATCGTGGCCGAGATGCCCCACGGCGGGTTCAAGCACTCCGGCTACGGCAAGGACCTCTCCATGTACGGCCTGGAGGACTACACCCGGATCAAGCACGTGATGAGCTACATCGGGACCTAGGAGGCCACCGAGCATGTCAAGTGACCCCGGCCCCGACGCCCGGACAGAACCGGGCAACCGGGACGGCGCACCCGCGATCGAGATGGTGGGGGTCTCCAAGCGCTACGAGTCGGCGGAGGAGAACGTCCAGGCGGTCGAGCGCGTCGACCTGCGGATCGACAGCGGTGAGTTCTTCTCGCTGCTCGGGCCGTCCGGCTGTGGCAAGACGACGACGCTGCGCATGGTCGCGGGCTTCGAGACGCCGACGCCGGGTCGGATCCTGCTGTACGGCGACGACGTCGTGCGGATCCCGCCGAACCGGCGCGACGTCAACCTGGTCTTCCAGAGCTATGCGCTCTTCCCACACATGACGGTGTTCGACAACATCGCGTTCGGGCTCCGCCGCAGGAAGCTCGAGAAGCGGCTGATCGATGCGCGGGTCAACGAGATGCTGGGCCTGGTCCAGCTCGAGGGCCGCGAGAAGCGCCGCCCACGGGAGCTGTCGGGTGGTCAGCAGCAACGCGTGGCGCTGGCCCGCGCCCTGGTGAACCGGCCG
Source organism: uncultured Actinomycetota bacterium (assembly GCA_963820035.1). Taxonomy (GTDB): domain Bacteria; phylum Actinomycetota; class Actinomycetes; order Propionibacteriales; family Nocardioidaceae; genus JAWWPG01. The sequence goes on from CAWFYK010000005.1 coordinate 377,934, forward strand.
CGGGCGCTGCTGCTCGACGAGCCGCTCGGGGCGCTGGACCTCAAGCTCAGACAGGCCATGCAGCTCGAGCTCAAGCGGATCCAGCGCGAGGTGGGGATCACGTTCGTCTACGTGACCCATGACCAGGGTGAGGCGCTCACGATGTCGGACCGCCTCGTCGTCATGAACCATGGGCGCGTGGAGCAGCTCGGCAGCCCACGCGAGGTCTACGAGCGGCCGGGGACCAGGTTCGTGGCCGGCTTCATCGGCACATCGAACATCCTGACCGGAAGCGCGGCCAGAGAGCTGGCGGGGGATGCCCTGATCGAGCTCGGCGAGGGTCAGCGGCATCGTCGTCCCGCTGCGCGGGACGGTGGCGCCGTCGCCGGTGGTGCTCACGGTCCGGCCGGAGAAGATCGGCTTGACGACCAGCGAGCCGACGGCCGACTGCCGGGTCAAGGGCGTCGTCGACGCCGTCGTCTACCAGGGCACGTTCACGGCGTACCAGGTGACGACGCTGGCGGGGGACGAGATCGTGGTGCACTCCCAGAACTCCGGCAGCGAGGGCGATCTGGCCCGACAGGGCGACACCGCCTGGCTGTCGTGGGCGCGCGAGCACTCCTACATGCTGGAGGAGACCGCCGGACGCCGAGACGGATGTGGGTGCCGCATGAGCCGGGGCCGGATGGACCGACGTGACTTCCTGCGGCTGGCCTTGGCCGCCGGCGGGGCGGCCGCGCTCGGCGGCTGCAGCATCCCGCCGCAGGGCGGTGAGGTGGACACCAGCACCGCGGCTGTGGCGGCGTACTGGGCACGTCAGGGCCGCACCGGCTCGCTGACCTGGGCGAACTGGCCGCTCTACCTGGACACCGAGCAGGGGCAGCAACCACCCGAGTCTCGACATCTTCGAGAAGCAGACCGGTGTCTCCGTGAAGTACGTCGAGGCCATCCAGGACAACGGGCCCTTCTTCGCCGCTGTGCAGCCGACTCTCTCTGCGGCGACTACAGCGGCTACGACATCGCGGTGATCAGCAGCGGCATCTACTTCAACAAGTTCCGGGAGCTGGGGTTCTTCGTCCCCCTCGACCAGTCGAGACTCACCAACTTCCGCAGGTACGGCGGAGCGCGCTTCCAGCAGGAGGCGTTCGACCCGGGCAACACGTTCTCGATCCCCTGGCAGGCCGGCTTCACCGGCATCGGCTACAACCCGCAGGCGTGCGGGCGCGAGATCACCAGCTGGCACGACCTGCTCGACCCGGCGTTCCAGGGCAAGATCGGCATGTTCGCCAACAACGAGGATCTGCCCAACTGCGCCCTGATGGCGATCGGTGTCGACCCGGCGACGTCCAACGAGAACGACTGGCGGCGGGCCGCTGCCTGGCTCGACCACATGAAGCCGCTCGTCCGCAAGTTCTACTCCCAGAACTACATCCAGGCGCTGGCCACCGGCGACGTGTGGATATCGATGGCCTGGTCCGGCGACATCTTCCAGCAGAACCTGTCAGCGCCAAAGCGGTGGGCCAGCAGCTGAAGTTCGTGATCCCCGAAGGAAGGTGGCCTGCTGTGGACCGACAACTTCGTGATCCTCAAGAACGCCCAGAACCCGCTGGACGCCATGCTGCTGATGGACTTCTACTACCAGCCGACGATCGCGGCCATGGTCACCGAGTGGGTCAACTACATCTCGCCGGTCCCGGCGGCGGCCGCGATCGTGGCGGCCGACGCCCGGCACGCGACCGGGTGCGACCGCGCCTACCTGCACGAGGTCGCGACGAGCTTCGCCACCTTCCCCACGCCCGCGGTCTATGCGCAGACCAGCTACGGCTACACCCCGCGTGCCGGTGCCGAGCTCGACACCTGGAACAGCATCTTCGAGCCGGTCTACCAGTCATGACCGCCACGGGTATGGCCTGATGCGGAAGGCTCTGGCGCCGTACTGGCTCGTCCTGCCGGGCGGGCTCTGGCTCGGTGTCTTCTTCGTCATCCCGATGGTCGGTGATGGTGTCGGTGTCGCTCCAGACCGGTGACCTCGTGCACGGCTTCCAGCAGACGTTCGCCTTCGACCATTACACCGAGGTCATCAGCCAGTACCACGTGCAGCTCCTCCGGTCGCTCTGGTACGGGCTGGTCACGACGGTGCTCACCATCGCGTTGGCCTACCCGATGGCCTACTGGATCGCGTTCTACGGCGGCCGGCACAAGTCGACGTACCTCTTCCTGATCCTGCTGCCCTTCTTCGTGACGTTCGTGATCAGGACGATCGCGTGGCAGTTCCTGCTCGCCGACGACGGGATCATCCTCGGCCACCTGAAGTCCTGGGGGCTGGTCCCCGAGCGCTTCCACGTGCTCGCGACCAGCTATGCCGTGGTGGGCGGCCTGGTCTACAACTTCCTGCCGTTCATGGTGCTGCCGATCTACGTCGCCCTCGAGCGGATCGACCGCCAGCTGATCGAGGCAGCGAGCGACCTCTTCGCCAGCCGCACGCAGGCATTTCTGCGGGTCGTGCTGCCGCTCTCGATCCCAGGGGTCTTCGCCGGCGTGATCTTGACCTTCGTGCCGGCGAGCTCGGACTACGTCAACGCCACCATCCTCGGCGGCACGGGACAGGTGATGATCGGCAACGTCATCGAGACGCTCTATCTGACGAACTCGCGAGTACCCGCAGGCGGCGGCGCTGAGCTCGGTGCTGCTCGGCGCGCTGCTGATCGGCATCTTCGTGTACGCGCGGGCGCTCGGCACGAGCGACGTGATGGACACGAGCGCGGCATGAGCATCGACGCGCAGCCCGGCCCGGGCAGGTCCGTGCACTCCGTCGAGGACGCGGTCAGCGTCGGTCCCGTGGGCGGCCGACCACCGCGCGGCGGACGGCTGCTCCACCTCTACACCTGGGTGATCATCGGCTGGCTGTCGCTGCCGATCCTGGTGATGATCCTGTTCGGGTTCAACGACACCACGAGCAAGTTCAACTTCGTCTGGCAGGGGTTCACCCTCCGCTGGTACCGCAACCTCTTCGACATCCCCCAGCTGACGACGGCGCTGGTCAACTCGATCACGATCGCTGTGTTGGTCACGATCGCGGCCACGGTGCTCGGCACCATGATGGGCTACGCGATGGGCAAGTACCGCTTCCGCGGCCGCGGCATCCTCGAGCTCGTCCTGTTCGCCAACATCGCCGCTCCCGAGATCGCCATGGGCACCGGGCTGCTGTCGCTCTTCCTGACCCTCGGCATCCCGCGCGGCTACTGGACGATCGTCATCGCCCACATCATGTTCGACATCGTGTTCGTCGCCATCACGGTGCGGGCCCGGATGGCGGGGGCCGACCCGTCGCTCGAGGAGGCGGCCCACGACCTCGGCGCGAGCTCGTTCACCACGTTCCGCCTGGTCACGCTGCCCATCCTGATGCCGGGCGTCATCGCCGGAGCTCTTCTCGCCTTCGCGCTGTCGATCGACGACTTCGTCGTGACCGAGTTCAACGCCGGCCAGACCCTCACGTTCCCCCTGTGGGTCTACGGCTCGTCTCGTGTCGGCACCCCTCCACAGGTCAACGTGATGGGCACCTTGGTGTTCGCCTTCGGGGTGCTGCTGGTGCTCGTCAACGTGTTCTGGAGGCGCCGGTCCCGCCGTACCAGCGGAGCCGTCTGAGACCGCGGCGCATTCCCAGAGGGGAGCACGATGGGGCCGATCGCGCTCGAAACCTCTAGCTCGTTCCACCCTGCGCCTGGTGCGTCGGGGTTGCTATCGTGGCCGGGTTCGAGTCCGAGCCCAGCCCGATTCCCAGCAGCCCGGGGGCCGACCCAGGAGAGTGGTGCTCTGAACGGTCCAGACTCCCCGTTGTCGGTGGCGCCGCTCAGCGACATCGGGACGTGGGCGCGGTCCAGCGGTCTCGAGATCGTCCTGATCGTCCTGGGCGCCCTCCTCATGGCCAGGTTCGTCTCGTGGCTCGGCAACTGGATAACGTCCTCGATCGACGCACGGGCCTCGGAGACCGACCCGCTGGTCCGCTCCGAGGCCGCCAAGCACCGGCACGCCATGTGGCAGGTGCTCACGTGGGGCGCCATCGTGCTGGTCTACTGCGTGGCGGCTGCGCTCATCCTGCAGCGGCTCAACGTGCCGCTCAGCAGCTTCGTGGCGCCCGCGACCGTCGTCGGGGTCGCGCTCGGCTTCGGCGCGCAGCGCGTCGTCCAGGACCTGCTCGCAGGTTTCTTCCTCATCACCGAGCGGCAGTACGGCTTCGGCGATGTCATCCGGCTCTCGGTACCGAGCGTCACGACGCCAATCACCGGCGCTGTCGAGGAGCTGACGCTGCGGGTCACCACCATCAGGTCGGCCGACGGCGAGGTGGTGATCACGCCGAACGGACAGATCATGCAGGTGGTCAACCTGTCTCGCGACTGGGCGCGGGCGGTCATCGACGTGCCCGTTCCGAGTTCGGCGGACCTCAACCGGGTCAGCCAGATCCTGCGTGAGGTCGGCGAGAACGCGTTCGCCGACGACGAGCTGAGCCATCTGCTGCTCGATGCCCCGAGTGTCATGGGCGTGGAGAGCATCGAGGTCGGCCAGTTCAACGTCCGGGTCGTGGCCCGAACCCTGCCCGGCAAGCAGTTCGAGGTCGGCCGGGCGCTTCGAGCCCGCATCACCGTCGCGTTCGCGCGGGCGGGTGTCGCGTTGGCCGGCGGCATCGAGACGTCCGAGCCGCCGGCGACGTCGTCCGAACAGCCGACCGCCTCATGATCCGGCCCGGGCAGAAACCGAACCTCCACCTTCGCCGCTCGACCATCGTGTTGCTGGCGGTGTTCGCGGTGACCTTGGCGACGTACCTCCTGGTCCGGCCGGCGCCCACGCCGAGTGGAGACCTACAGGCACCCGCCTCCACGACCCCCTCGTCCAGCACGCCGACCGAGACGCCGACGACCACCGAGCAGACCACGAGCGAGTCACCGACCACAACCTCGACCCCGCCTTCGTCGTCGGGTACGACCACCCGGACCACACCGCCCGTCTCGGCGACGCCGACGCTGACCGGGCCGACCACGAGCGGCACGACATCCGGCCCGGTGACCACGGGCACTTTCTCCCCCTAGCGCGCGGCTCAACGGCACCGGACGCAGCCGAGGCGACGCTCGACGGTCAGCCGGACGGCTCAGACGGCCGACACGGTGATTGTCACGTCGATGTTGCCGCGGGTGGCATTGCTGTAGGGGCAGACCTCGTGGGCCGCCTGGGCGGCCTTCTCAGCGGACTCCAGGTCGACACCTGGGATCGCCACGTCGAGATCGACGGCGATTCCCATCGCACCACCGCCGATGGGGCCGAGGCTGACATGGGAGGTGACGGTCGACGAGGTGGTGTCGACTTTCATCCGGCGACCGACGACGCCGAGCGCGCTTTGGAAGCAGGCCGCGTAGCCGAGGGCGAACAGCTGCTCGGGGTTCGTCGCGCCGCCCGGCCCGCCCAGCTCGACCGGCGGGCGGATGTCGAGGTCCAGCACCCCGTCGGAGGAGCGGCCATGGCCGTCACGGCCGCCCTGGACGCTTGCCTCGGCGGTATACATCCTCTTCTGCAGCGTGTGTGCCATTACCGGGACAGCGTCGACAGCGGAGTGGGCATTCCCACCGTGGCGATCTCAGGCGTCGAGCGCGGATCCGATGGCAGCCGCCAGCTCGTCGACCTGCTCATCGGTCATCACCAGCGGCGGCGAGACCTGGATGCCGCCGACGCCGACCGCTCTCGTGGCGATGCCGTAAGAACGGAGGGTCTTCGCCAGCGGAAGCGCCTCGCCGGGTTCGCGCAGCTGGACGGCGGCCAGGGCTCCGACGCCGCACCGCACCTCCTCGACGCGGTCATGGCCGGCCAGAGGGGACAGCGCGGTCGCGAGCGACGTCTCGAGCCTGGCCGCCTCGTCGATGAGACCTTCGCGCTCGATGATGGCCAGGTTGCCGAGAGCCACCGCGGCAGCAGTCGCGTGCCCGGAATACGTGTAGCCATGGCGCCACCAGACCTCGCCACCGGGCCTGAAGAACGGCTCGGCCACCTTCGGCGCGACGAAGACCGCGCCCATCGGGATGTAGCCGCTGGTGAGACCCTTCGCCGTGGTCACCATGTCAGGCTCGAGACCGAAGCGGGTGCTGGCGAACCACGAACCGCCGATGCGCCCGAAGCCCGTCACGACCTCGTCGGCCACGAACAGGACGTCGTACTCCGTGCACACCTTGCGGACGTCGGCGAGGTAGCCCTCGGGGGGCGGGAACACACCGCCGGCACCGATGACCGGCTCGCAGTAGAAGGCGGCGACGCGGTCGGGTCCGATGCGCTCGATGGTCGCGCGGAGGTCGTCGGCGCTGTCCCAGGCGACGGTGGCGCTGTCGGCGACGAGCTCGCCGTAGCCGTCGCGGTTGCCGGGGATCCCGGAGAGGGCGGTGCCGGCGTAGTGCATGCCGTGGTAGGCCTTCTGCCGGCCGATGACGAACCTCCGGCTCGGCTGGCCCTGCTCGACCCAATAGCGGCGGGCCAGCTTGGCCGCCGTATCGACGGAGTCGGAGCCGCCGGACGTGAGGAAGATCCGGCTGCCGGCCATGGGGGCGATGCCGGCGAGCTTCTCGGCGAGCGCTATCGCCGGCTCGTTGGAGAAGTCCCCGAACGTGCTGTAGGACTCGAGTTTCGCCATTTGGCGCGCCGCGATGTCGGCGAGCTCGGTGCGGCCGTGACCGACATTGGCGTACCAGAGTCCGGCGGTCGCGTCCAGGTAGCGGTTCCCCTCGGCGTCGAAGACGTAGGCGCCCTCTCCGCGCACCAGCACGAACTCGCCGTTCTCCTCGACCATGCTCATGTTCGAGAAGGGATGCCACAGGGCGCCCATCGGGTCTCCTTCGGTGTGGGGGGTCGCGAAGCGTCGCGTACCGTCGACGGTATGAGCCAAGTATCTCCGATGTGGGTGGCCGGCGCTCCAGTGCAGGGGGACGAGACTTTCGACGTGAGAAGCCCGTACGACGGCTCGCTCGTCGCGACCACGACGTGGGCCACTGCGCACCAGGTGGAGACGGCAGTGCAGGCGGCTCACGAGGTCCGGGGCGAGACTGCCGCCCTGCCGATCCACGTCCGGGCCGACGCGTTGGCGGCCGCGAGCGATGCTCTCCGAGACCGTGCCGAGGAGCTGGCGGCTCTGATCACGGCCGAGAACGGCAAGCCCATCATCTGGGCCCGGATCGAGGTCGCGCGTGCCGTCGCCGTCTTCAGGATCGCCGCGGAGGAGACCCGGCGGTGGTCGGGAGAGGCCATTCGGCTCGATACGGAGGCGGCGGGAGGTGGCCGCCTCGGCTATGTCCGCCAGGTCCCGAAGGGACCGGTGCTGGCCATCTCGCCCTTCAACTTCCCGCTCAACCTAGTGGCCCACAAGGTGGCCCCGGCGCTGGCTGTCGGTGCCCCGGTCGTGGTGAAGCCAGCGCCGAAGACCCCGCTCTCGGCGCTCGTCCTGGGCGAGATCCTCGCCAAGACGGGGCTGCCGGCCGGGATGGTCAGCGTCATCAACATTCGCGACGCCCAGGCGGAGCCCCTGGTCGCCGACGAACGGCTCCCCGTCGTGTCCTTCACCGGCTCCGGGCCGGTGGGCTATGCGATCCAGCGAGCCGTCCCGGGCAAGCACGTGGTGCTGGAGCTCGGTGGCAACGCCGCGGCCGTCGTCTGCGACGACTGGAGCAGTGCCGCCGACCTCGACTGGGCAGCCGACCGGATCGCGACCTTCTCCAACTACCAGGCGGGACAGTCCTGCATCAGCGTCCAGCGAGCTCTCGTGGCAGTTAGCTGCTACGACGACTTCGTGCCCCGGCTCATCTCTGCGGTGGAAGGCTTGGCGGTGGGAGACCCCGCCGCCGACGCCACCCAGGTCGGCCCGGTGATCAACGAGGAGGCCGCGGAGCGGATCCTGGCGTGGGTCGACGAGGCGGTGGCCGAGGGGGCGACGGTGCTCACGGGCGGCCAGCGAGACGGTACGACGGTCGAGCCGACCGTGCTGGCCGACGTACCCGCCGCCGCCAAGGTGTCGTGCGAGGAGGTCTTCGGGCCGGTGCTGGTGGTCGAGAAGGTGGCCGACACGGCGGCTGCGTTCGCCCGGGTCAACGACTCGCCGTACGGACTGCAGGCGGGGGTGTTCACTCACAACCTGCAGACGGCGTTCGCCGCCCATCGCGACCTGGAGGTCGGCGGGGTGGTCGTCGGCGACGTGCCGAGCTATCGGGCCGACCAGATGCCGTACGGCGGAGCAAAGCAGTCGGGGGTCGGCCGCGAAGGGGTGCGCTATGCGATGAGCGACTTCACCTACGAGCGGGTCATGGTGCTGACCGGCCTCGACCTCTGATCAGCAGTGACGCAGCGGTTTTCGGGACATCTTCGTTGACGTGGTTACGTTCGAGGTGTCGCGGGTGCGGCGCCAGACCCACGCGTGCGCCTCGGCGGCCACGGCGTCATTGCTGCTTCTCACCACGCTCCAACGTGCGGAGCAGCACACGTCGGGTGGGGATTCGTCCGGTGGTCTGAGCGTGAGATTCCGCGCGGTGGGATGGACTGATCCGTTCGGCCGGACGAATCCGGCAGCGCCCGCTAACCGGGCCGGTGCGATCTTGCTCGGCCGGGCTCGTGGGACAATCGTGACATGACGAGCGGCGGCATTCATCGACGCGACATCGTGCTGCTCGGGAGCACCGGGTCGGTAGGCGCCCAGGCGCTCGACGTCATCCGGGCCAACCCCGACCGCTTCCGGGTCGCCGCGCTGGCCGCGGGCGGGTCCGACCCGCAGCTCCTGGCGGCCCAGGTCATCGAGTTCGGTGCGCCGGTCGTGGCAGTGGCCCACGCGACCGCCGTCCAAGACCTCCAGCTCGCGCTCTACGCCCACGCGCAGCGCAGCGGCTACCACCACGGAGACTTCACCCTCCCGCGGATCGTCGCGGGCCCCGACTCTGCCGAGCAGGTCGCCGGCCTGCCGGCCGACATCGTGCTCAACGCGATCACCGGGGCCGTCGGGCTTCGGCCGACCCTCGCAGCGCTGGCCGCCGGCTCGACCCTCGCGCTGGCCAACAAGGAGTCGCTGATCATCGGCGGAGAGGTCGTCACCTCAGCGGCCAAACCCGGCCAGATCGTGCCGGTCGACTCCGAGCACTCGGCGCTCGCGCAGTGCTTGCGAGGAGGCCGTGCCGACGAGGTATGCCGGCTGGTCATCACCGCGAGTGGCGGCCCGTTCCGCGGCCGGCAGCGCAGCGAGCTGGTCGACGTCACGCCGGAACAGGCGATGGCCCACCCCACGTGGGACATGGGCCCGATGGTGACGACCAACTCGTCGACGCTCGTCAACAAGGGTCTCGAGGTCATCGAGGCCCACCTCCTCTTCGACGTGGCGTACGACGACATCGAGGTCGTGGTGCACCCGCAGTCGGTGATCCACTCGATGGTCGAGTTCCACGACGGGTCGACGCTCGCCCAGGTGTCGCCGCCCGACATGCGGCTGCCGATCAGCCTTGCTCTCGGGTGGCCCGACCGGATCGCAGGCGCTGCACGGGCAGTCGACTGGACCGCGTCGCAGGCGTGGCAGTTCGAGCCGGTCGACCACGAGGCGTTTCCGCTGCTGGGGCTGGCCGTGGAGGCCGGACGTCGCGGCGGGATCTCTCCCGCCGTCTACAACGCCGCCAACGAGGTCGCCGTCCAGGCGTTCTGGGACCGGCGCCTCGGCTACCTGGGGATAGCCGACACGGTTGCTGCGGTATTGGCGGCGGCCGACGTACCCTCGGGTGGGGGCCACGTCACCGTCGAGGACGTGCTGGCGGCCGACGGCTGGGCCCGTGACCGGGCAGCCGCCGCGGTCGACGAAGCCGCGAGACCGGGAGGAGCGCACCAAGGATGACCCCGCTGATCTACCTGCTGGGGATGCTGCTGTTCTTCCTCGGCGTGGTCGGCTCGATCGCGCTCCATGAGGTCGGCCATATGGTCCCGGCCAAGCACTTCGGCGTGAAGGTCACCCAGTACTTCGTCGGATTCGGCAAGACCGTCTGGTCGACGAAGAAGGGTGACACGGAGTACGGCGTCAAGGCCTTCCCGCTGGGCGGGTTCATCCGGATGATCGGGATGCTTCCCCCGGAGAAGCGCGACGCCGACGGCCGCGTCAAGGGCATCACGGGTGGCGTCTTCGGCAAGATGATCGCCGACGCGCGGGCCCTCGAATACGAGAACATCACGGCGGCGGACCAGGACCGGCTCTTCTACAAGAAGGCCCCTTGGAAGAAGATCGTGGTGATGTCCGGTGGACCCATGATGAACGTCTTCCTCGCCGTCGTGATGCTCAGTGCGGTGTTCATGATCCTCGGCGTCTCGAAACCGAGCCTGACCGTCTCGCAGGTCTCCGACTGTGTGAAGCCGGCCACCGCCACGTCGAGCGTCTGCAAGCCCGGCGACCCGGCGTCACCGGCCCGGACGGCCGGCTTCAAGAACGGCGACCAGGTGCTGTCCGTCAACGGTGTCACGATGACTTCCTGGGACCAGTTCTCGCAGGTCATCCGCGACTCCTCCGGCAAGCAGCTCACCGTCGTCGTCGAACGCAACGGCCAGCACGTGACGCTGCACGCGGACCCGACGATCAACAAGCTCTTCTCGCTGAACGACCCGACGAAGTACGTCCAGGCCGGCTTCCTCGGCATCACGCCCGACCAGGTGCGCCAGCGGCAGAGCTTCGGCTACGTGCTGACCACCATCGGGAGCTATACCGAGCAGACCGGCAAGGCGCTGGTCTCGCTGCCGAGCCGGCTGGTCGGCGTGGCTGAGTCCGCAGTGGGCGCCGCGCCCCGCGATCCCTCGAGCCCGATGAGCGTGGTGGGCGCGACACGGGTGGCAGGCGAGGTCGCGTCCAACAACCAGATCGACGTCATCGACAGGTTCGCGACCCTGCTGACCCTGCTGGGCGTGGTCAACCTCTTCGTCGCGCTGTTCAACTTCATCCCGCTGCTGCCGCTCGACGGGGGCCATATCGCTGGCGCGATCTACGAATGGATCCGCCGTGGCTGGGCGCGCCTGCGCCACCGACCCGACCCCGGCTACGCCGACGTCGCGCAGATGTTGCCGATCGCCTACGCCGCCGCTTCGATCCTGGTCGTGATGGGCGTGCTGCTGATCTGGACCGACATCGTCAACCCGATCCGGTTGACAGGCTGAGCGTCCGACCCGACCGACGATGAGGCAGCCGACCCCCACCCGACACCGGGCTCCGACTAGCAGGCGAGGGATCCACGTATGACGAGCATCAACCTGGGAATGCCCACGGCTCCGCCACCGGTGCTGGCGCCGCGCCGCCGTACCCGCCAGATCAAGGTCGGCAAGGTGTTGGTCGGTGGTGACGCACCGGTCTCGGTGCAGTCGATGACGACGACCCTCACCGCCGATGTCAACACGACGCTGCAGCAGATCGCCGAGCTCACCGCGTCGGGATGCGACATCGTCCGGGTCGCCTGCCCGAGCCAGGACGACGCCGACGCCCTTCCCGCGATCGCCCAGCACTCGCAGATCCCGGTCATCGCCGACATCCACTTCCAGCCCAAGTACGTCTTCGCGGCGATCGACGCCGGCTGCGCCGCTGTTCGGGTCAACCCGGGCAACATCCGCAAGTTCGATGACCAGGTCAAGGAGATCGCGGCCGCCGCCAAGGACCGCGGCACCTCGATCAGGATCGGCGTCAACGCCGGCTCGCTCGACCCGCGGCTGCTCGAGAAGCACGGCAAGGCGACGCCTGAGGCGCTCGTCGAGTCAGCCGTCTGGGAGGCGTCGCTCTTCGAGGAGCACGACTTCCACGACTTCAAGATCTCCGTCAAGCACAACGACCCCGTCGTGATGGTGCGGGCCTACGAGCTGCTGTCCGAGGCGGGCGACTGGCCGCTGCATCTCGGCGTGACCGAGGCCGGGCCGGCGTTCCAGGGCACGATCAAGTCGTCGGTCGCCTTCGGAGCCCTGCTGTCGCAGGGGATCGGCGACACCATCCGGGTCTCGCTGTCGGCGCCACCCGTCGAGGAGGTCAAGGTGGGCCTGCAGATCCTGCAGTCGCTCAACCTCCGCGAGCGCCACCTCGAGATCGTGTCCTGTCCGTCGTGCGGACGGGCGCAGGTCGACGTCTACAAGCTCGCCGACGCAGTGACCGCGGGCCTCGAAGGCATGGAGGTGCCGCTGCGGGTGGCGGTCATGGGATGCGTCGTCAACGGACCGGGCGAGGCGCGCGAGGCAGACCTCGGCGTCGCGTCCGGCAACGGCAAGGGCCAGATCTTCGTCAAGGGAGAGGTCATCAAGACGGTGCCGGAGTCGCAGATCGTCGAGACGCTCATCGAGGAGGCCATGCGCATCGCCGACGAGATGGGGGAGCCGGTCGATGCGAACGGGCAGACCGTGGCACCGGGCGCTCCGACGGTGACGGTGAGCTGACGGCGATGAGTGATGTCGAGCTGCGGCCGATGTCGGTCGAGGAGTACGACGCCTGGGTGCCGGTGGCCATCGCCAGCTACGCGGCCGACCATGCCCGGGCGGGTTCCAAGCCCGCCGACGAGGCGCTATCCAGCGCCAAGAAGGAGTTCGCCGAGCTGTTGCCCGAGGGGGCAGAGACGCCCGAGCACCACCTGCTCGTGGCTTCGGCCGCCGGGCCACGGGTCGGTATCCTGTGGCTGCGGATCCCCACCAAGGAGCCGGTACGGGCCTTCGTCTACGACATCGAGGTCGACGAGGCGGTGCGTGGTCGCGGCTATGGGCGGGCGATCATGCTGGCCGCCGAGACCTATGCGCGCGAGCACGGCGCCACGTCGATCAGGCTCCACGTCTTCGGTGACAACACCGTGGCGCGGCGGCTCTACGAGAGCCTCGGCTACGAGACCACCAACGTCAACATGGCCAAGACGCTGAGCTGAGGCCGCCGCTCGCGACGAACGTGGACCTCGACCTGAGGGTCACTGGTAGAGCTCGACCAGCAAACCCTGCGGACCGCGGACGTAGGCGTGCCGGGTGCCCCAGTCGGTGTTGGTGGGAGCGACCGCGAGGTCGCCGCCGCGTGAGGTGACCGCCGCCGCCTCGGAGTCGACGTCGTCGCAGGCGAACTGCAGAAGCAGCCCACCGAGCGGCTTGACGTCGACCATCGCCCCGCGGTGCAAGGCGATCGTCACGTCGCCGGCCTTCACCTCGGCGTAGCCCTCGGCCGCGTCACCCTCGACGGGCAGGTCCAGGACGTCGGCGAAGAACGCAGCCATCGCGGCGTTGTCCTCGTCCGTGCGGCTGACCAGGCCGACATACCCGATGCTGAGCGTCATGTGTCGATCCTTTCGCTTCCAGATGTGTGGCTAAGATGCTAGCATCCTAACTTATGAGCACAGCGGGCGACAGCAAGGCCGGGAAGACGCAGTTCAACGTCTATCTTCCGCCCGACCTGGTACGCCGGATCAAGCACCGGGCAATCGACGAGGGCACCAGTCTGTCCGCCCTCGTCGAACGGGCGATGGACGACTACCTCGAGCGAAACGGAAAGGCGCAGCGATGACGGACGTGGTCGTGAGGCCGGTGCGGTTCACCGACAACCTCAAGCAGATGCAGCGGTTCCTCGAGACCCTGGGCCTGCGGCCCCGGATCGAGTCCGAGTTGGGGGGCTGGGTCGACATGGTCGCGAGCGGGGGAATGGTGGCGCTGCACTCGGCGGTGGAGTCCGAGCGAGGAGCTCCGAGTGGCTTCACGTCACTCGGCTTCGAGGCGGACGACGCCGACGTGCTGGCGGAGCGATTGACGGCGGCCGGGGTAAGCGACGTCGTCGTCTACGACGAGTCCTACGGTCGGGTGCTGTCGTGCCGCGACCCGCTCGGCGACGAGATCCAGGTGGACGAGCGAAGTGACGACCTCTACGGCTACCGGCGGCACCAGACCGACGGGGTCGTCCCGGGCTGGCGGGTGATGTCGGTCAGGTTCGCGGACCCGATGGGGGCCTATGACAACTTTCTGCAAGCTCTGGGCCTGGAACGGCGCGGCGAACCCAACGAGCACTTCACGCCGTACACCGCCGGCGGTGGGGAGCACGGGGTAGTGGGACTTCATCACCCCGGCGGCGCGAAGCCTCCGTTCGCCACTGAGGGCGGAGCCGTCGACCTGTCGTTCGAGACGAGCGAGCCGCTGGTCGAGGTGGCGCAGCGCCTGGTCGACAACGGGTTCGAGGCCCGGATCCGCGAGGAGCCTTTCGGGTCGGTGCTCACGACTGTCGACGGCGATGGGCAGTCGTTGGAGGTGCACGAGGCGCCGCAGTCCTCGGCATGACCGCGACCATCCGGCGCGAGAGTCGGCTGCGTGACGACGCCGACTTCCGCCGTTACTGGTGGTCGCGGGTGCTGTCCGGAAGCGGCACCGCCGTCACCATCGTCGCGCTGCCGGTGCTCATCTACCGGATGACCGGGTCGACGCTCGTCACCGCGTTGGTCGCGGCGCTCGAGGCGGCGCCGTACCTGGTCTTCGGGCTGGTCGCCGGTGCGCTGTCCGACCGGCTGGACCGGCGAGCCATCATGGTGGGCGCCGACCTGGCGGACGCGGCGCTGCTGGGGTCGGTTCCACTCGCCTACTGGCTGGGCGTGCTCACCGTTCCGCACGTGCTCGTCGTCGCCTTCGTCGGCCCGGCCGTCGCGGTCTTCTTCGACGGTGCCAACTTCGGCGCCCTCCCGGTGCTCGTCGGCCGCGGGAGCATCGCCGAAGCCAACGCCGCCGTGTGGGGATCGGTCACAGCCGTCGAGATGGTGGCGCCGGCGGCGGTCGGGATCTGCCTGGCCGTCGTGAGCCCGGCGACGCTGATCGCCGTGGATGCGGTCAGCTTCGCCGCATCAGCGATGTTCGTGCGGGCGATCACCCGGGCCTTGCAGGACCCGGCCCGGCTGTCCTCTCCGCTGAGCGCCCGGTCCGTGCTGGCTGACATCCGCGAGGGTCTGGACTTCCTCGTGCGGCACCCCGGCGTCCGCACCATGACGATCGTGGGCACCCTGCAATGCCTCACCGGGGGAGGCTTCGTCGCGCTCGACGTGGTCTGGTGCGACCAGGTTCTCGACATCGGTACGTCGGGCTGGCGGTTCGGGCTGGTCTTCTCCGCTTGGGGCGTGGGCGGGATCCTGGCCTCGGCCGCGCTGCCGCGCGTGCTCCGCCGTACCACCGCGGCGCGAGTGACACTGGCAGCGCTGCCCGTCTCAGCGCTCCTGGGGGTGCTGACGCCCTTCGCGCGCTCGTGGGCCGTGGGCGCCCTCGGGCTGTTCCTCTGGAGCTGTGCCTACACACTGGTCGTCGTCAACTCGATCTCCTACCGCCAGCAGGTGACCCCGGAGCCGCTGCTCGGGCGCGTCAACACCGCCGGAAGGATGCTCTCCTGGGGCGTCGGCTGGACCCTCGGGGCGCTCCTCGGCGGTGTGCTCGGGACCGCGCTGGGAGTCCGGCAGGCGATGGTCGTGATGGCGTCCCTCCTGCTGGTTGCCTGCGCCGTCGCCTGGCTGTCCCCCCTCCGCCACTCCGACGATCCGAGACTTCTCACCTGACGATCCGAGACTTTCGACACCACGATCCGAGACTTTCGGCACGACGATCCGAGACTTTCGGTACGACGATCCGAGACTTTCGGCACACGATCCGAGACTTTCGGTACGACGATCCGAGACTTTCGGTACGACGATCCGAGACTTTCGGTACGACGATCCGAGACTTTCGGTACGACGATCCGAGACTTTCGGTACGACGATCCGAGACTCTGGGCACCACGATCCGAGCTCGCGAACGGGAATGAAGGCGCAGTTCGACGGGCGGGCCGCGGAAGCCGCCGCCTCATTGCGCGCTTCACTCCCAGGTCGTCGGGTCGCCGAGCCCGGGCCGGCGTACCGAGAGCCTCGGATGGTGGTGTCGAAACTCTCGGATGGTGGTGTCGAAAGTCTCGGATGGTGGTGCCGAGACTCTCGGATGGTGGTGTCGAAACTCTCGGATGGTGGTGTCGAAACTCTCGGATCGTGGTGCCGGAAGTCTCGGACCGTCAGAAGAGGATGGTGGCGAACCGGGTGTGCTCGGCGAAGCCGACACTGGCGTAGGAACGGCGGGCCGCGACGTTGTGCTCGTTGACATAGAGCGATACGACGGGCGAGAGCTCGCGGAGCACCGTGCCGGCGACGGCCGCGACCGCGGGGGCGCTGACACCCTGGCCGCGATGGTCCGGATGCACCCAGACACCTTGGATCTGGGCTGCATGGGGGGTTACGGCGGCCACCTCGGCCTTGAAGACGACCTCGTCGTTGTCGATGCGGGCGAACGCCAGCCCCCTGCCGATCAGCTGCGCGACCCGCGAGCGGTAGAGGCGCGACCCGCCCCCCGCCTCCGGTGAGATGCCAAGCTCCTCCGTGAACATCGCGACGCATGCCGGGTAGAGGATGTCGAGCTGGTCCGGTCGTACCCGCTGGACCCGAGGATCGGGCGGGAGGAGCGGCGAGGACGACAGGGTGAGGAACGGCTGCCGTGGCCGGACCTCGCGAGCCGGGCCCCAGCCGTCGGCGAGCAGCTCCCAGAGCTGGTGAACGTCGTCGTTGGGCCCCAGGATCGCCGAGCACCGCCGACCTTGGGCGAGGGCCTGTCCGGCAAAGGCACGAAGCGCCTCCGGGGTCGCGCAGACGGGGATGAGGTTGGCGGCGGCATGACAGAGGGAGACCAGGCCGGTCCCGTCGTCGTAGCCCCAGACCTGGCCGCCCAGCCAGCGCTGGTCGAGACTGGTTGCGCGCACCCGGTGGTCGACGAACACATGAGTGACGGGATCCTGATCGAGCACCCGGCGGACAGCCGGCAGGTCGTCGCGTCCCAGCACGCGAACCTTGCTCCGGGTCCTCAACACCGTGCACTTCCCATTAGGTGAGCCTACGCGGGCAACCGGGCCCTGCGAGTGACATGCTGACCCGAAGCGGTCGGGCCCGGTGTCGGCGACGCGACCCCCGGACAGGCGAGGAGCGGATGAGAAGACGTCCACAGACCATGGCGCTGGCCGGCGCACTGGTGGTTGCCGTCCTCGGGGTGACCGCGTGCAGCTCCAGCGACGGAGCCGACGGGCCGACCCAGGGGTCCCCCCAGCAGACCGGGCAGGCCGGCTCGTCCCCGTCCACGCCGGGCGAGTCCACGCCGGACGCGTCCGGAACCTCGTCGAACCCGTCCGCCACGACGCCTCCCTCGTCCACCGCTCCCGCGAAGCCGGTCTCGATCACGATGGTGATGAGCGGCGACGTGCTGCTCCACGAGGGCCTGTGGGCTACCGCGGAGCACGACGCCCAACGCACCGGCCGCGGCCACATGGACTACCGGCCGATCCTCGCCAACATGCGCTCTGTCATCACCGGCGCCGACTTCGCCATCTGCCACATGGAGACACCGCTGGCACCCCAGGGCGGACCCTATTCGGCCTACCCTGTCTTCTCAGTACCGCGGGAGATTGTGCCGGCCCTCAAGTGGGAGGGCTACGACGCGTGTACGACGGCATCGAACCACAGCCTCGACCAAGGCTGGGACGGCATCAAGCGCACCATTCGCGACTTCAACGAGGCCGGGCTCGACCACTTCGGCACGGTCACCACCAAGGCGGCGTCGAAGCATGCCCTGATGGTGACCGTGAAGGGTGTGAAGGTCGGACTGATCTCGGCGACCTACGGCACCAACGGCATCCCGCTGCCTGAGGCCGAGCCGTGGTCGGTGCCGATCATCAACACGACGAAGATCCTGCGGATGGCGCATCTGGCTCGCGTCGACGGCGCGAAGATCGTGATCGTGGCCCTGCACTGGGGGCTCGAGTACGACCACTCGCCGATCTCCGACCAGATCTCGGTGGCGAAGACACTGACCAAGTCGAAGGACATCACGTTCATCTACGGCCACCACGTCCACGTCGTGCAGCCCTACGACAGGGTCAACGGCACCTGGGTCGCCTACGGCCAGGGCAACGCGATCGCCCAGCAGGATACGGCGGTCAGCGGCGTCTACGACGGGAACACCGTGCGCGTGACGTTCACATCCAAGCCCGATGGCGCCTTCGCGGTGTCGAAGCTGCAATACATCCCGACGATGATCACGCCCTACGACTACTCCGACCCGATCGGGCATCCGATGCGCTGGCTCGACGTGCAGAAGGATCTGAAGAACCCGGCTTTCGCCTCTCTCCACAGCGACCTGCTCGCGACGCAGGCCCGGGTGCGCAGCGACATCAACCTGCTCGGCGCCTTGAAGCACGGGGTCACCGAGGGAGGGTAGCCGGTCAAGCGGCACCTGCCGGCGTCCCCAGCAGGAAACCGGCGTGAGTCTGCGCGGTGCGGGCGGATATCCTCGGGGCTTCACCACCAAGCCCGAGGAGCTCCTGTGATCATGCGGATGTCGACCCTGTTCCTGCGCACCCTGCGTGAGGACCCGGTGGACGCCGAGGTCCCGAGCCACCGGCTGTTGGTGCGTGCGGGCTACATCAGGCGCGCCGCCCCCGGCATCTACTCCTGGCTGCCACTCGGCTACCAGGTGCTGCGCAACGTGGAGCGGATCGTCCGCGAAGAGATGAACGCGATCGGGGCGCAGGAGGTGCACTTCCCGGCGCTGCTTCCCCGCGAGCCGTTCGAGGAGACCGGCCGCTGGACGGAGTACGGCGACAGCATCTTCAGGCTGAAGGACCGCAAGGGCAACGACTACCTGCTCGGGCCGACTCACGAGGAG
Source organism: uncultured Actinomycetota bacterium (assembly GCA_963820035.1). Taxonomy (GTDB): domain Bacteria; phylum Actinomycetota; class Actinomycetes; order Propionibacteriales; family Nocardioidaceae; genus JAWWPG01. The sequence continues at coordinate 396,648 of CAWFYK010000005.1, forward strand.
ATGTTCACCTTGCTGGTGAAAGACCTCTACTCGTCGTACAAGGACTTGCCCGTGTCGCTCTACCAGATCCAGAACAAGTACCGCGACGAGCCGCGCCCCCGCGCCGGCATCCTGCGCGGCCGAGAGTTCGTGATGAAGGACTCCTACTCGTTCGACCTCAACGACGAGTCGTTCCTGGCGTCCTACCAGGCGCACCGCGACGCCTACGTGCGGATCTTCGACCGGCTCGGCTTCGACTACGTCATTGTCGCCGCGATGTCGGGCGCGATGGGCGGCTCGGCGAGCGAGGAGTTCCTCGCGATCGCGGAGAGCGGGGAGGACACCTATGTTCGCTGCACCTCGTGCGACTATGCCGCCAACGTCGAGGCCGTCCGGGTTCCGGTGCCCGAGCCGGTGCCCTATGACGGGCTCCCCCCGGCACATGTGGAGAACACCCCCGAGACCCCGACCATCGAGACGCTGGTCAACCACCTCAACGCGGTGTTCCCCCGTGACGACAAGCCCTGGGAGGCGGCGGACACGCTCAAGAACGTCATCGTGACGATCGTCCATCCCGACGGGAAGCGCGAGCCGCTCGCGATCGGGTTGGCGGGCGACCGCGACATCGACCTGAAGCGCCTGGGAGCACAGGTGGAGCCGGCCGAGGTGGCGGCCTTCGACGAGACCGACTTCGACGCCAACCCGGCTCTGGTCAAGGGCTACATCGGGCCGGGAACGCTGGGGGAGAAGGGCACCAGCGGGATCCGCTACCTCCTCGACCCCCGGGTCGTCGAGGGCACGACCTGGGTCACCGGCGCCGACGAGCCGGGTCGCCACGTGATCGGCCTGGTCGCCGGGAGGGACTTCGTCGCGGACGGGGTCATCGAAGCGGCGGAGGTGCGTGACGGCGACGTCTGCCCTCGCTGCGGAAGCCCGCTCACGACGGCGCGCGGCATCGAGATGGGCCACATCTTCCAGCTCGGCACCAAGTACACCGACGCTCTCGACCTCAAGGTCCTCGACGAGGGCGGCAGGCTGGTCACCCCGACGATGGGCTGTTACGGCGTCGGCGTCTCCCGCGCGGTCGCGGCCGTCGTGGAGGGCTCCCACGACGAGGTCGGCATCATCTGGCCACGCGAGGTCTCGCCAGCCGACGTCCACCTGGTGGCGACCGGCAAGGACGAGGCGATCTTCGCAGCGGCCGATCGCCTCGCCAGTGATCTCGAGGCCGTCGGGATCAGCGTGCTCTACGACGACCGGTCGAAGGTGTCGCCGGGCGTGAAGTTCAAGGACGCCGAGCTGATCGGGGTCCCCACGATCGTCGTGGTGGGACGCGGTCTCGTCGACGGGGTCGTCGAGGTCAAGGACCGGGCAACCGGTGACCGGGTCAACGTCGAGCTCTCGGATGTGGTCGAGCACCTCACGGCCGTCGTCCGCGGCCGCTGAGCGTGCCCGCCGGGGTGGGAGGGTTCCCTCGATGAACATCGACGCGGTGATCTTCGACTGGGGAGGCACCCTGACGCCCTGGCGCCCGATGGACTACCGCGCGGAGGCGATGGCGCTGGCCTCGGCGGCCGAGCTCGACGAGGTCGAGCGGGTCGCGGAGGCGATCTTCGCGGCGGGCGCGCAGGTCTGGGGCCGATCCCGCGACGAGCACCGCAGCGCGACCCTCGCCGAGCTCTGTGAGCTGGCCGGAGTCGAGCTGTCGGCCCGCGCGATCTCGGCGTACCGGGAGTTCTGGGAGCCCGCGACCATCACCGACCCGGACGTCGGCCCGCTCTGGGAGGCCCTCCGTTCCGACGGGATCCGGGTCGGGGTGCTCTCGAACACGATCTGGCCCCGCGAGTGGCATCGGGAGTTCTTCGAGCGCGACGGTGTGCTCCACCTCGTCGACGGCGACGTCTACACGAGCGAGCTGGGCTGGACGAAGCCCGACCCACGGGCGTTCGAGGCCGCGCTGGCGGCCGTCGAGGTCGCCGACCCGGAGCGCACGGTCTATGTCGGCGACCGGCTGTTCGAGGACATCTGGGGACCGTCCCAGCTCGGCATGCGGACGATCTGGTTGCCGCATAGCGACATCCCCGACGACCAGCGCGGACACTCCGAGGGTGAGCCCGACGCGGTCGTGCACCGGCTCGCCGAGATCCCCACCGTCCTCGCCGGCTGGACCTGACGGTCCGAGAGTTTCGGCACCACCATCCGAGAGTTCCGGTACGACGATCCGAGAGTTTCGGCACCACCATCCGAGAGTTCCGGTACGACGATCCGAGAGTTCCGGTACGACGATCCGAGAGTTCCGGTACGACGATCCGAGAGTTTCGGCACCACCATCCGAGCCCGCATGACCTGACGTCAGGCGGCGCCTGAGCAGGTCACTGCGTCACCACGGTTGGGGGGCGTGCGTTGATCTGCGGGGTGAAAGGCGCGGTGACGCGGCGGTTCTCGAGCTGCTCGTGTTCTCACCGCGACTCACAACAGCGGCCACCCGCCCGACGCCGGCGCCTCCGCACGTCACCGGCGATCCGAGAGTCGTGGCACCGTGATTCGACCCCTTGACATCAAGTTCACTTGAGGTATGACGCTTGGGCACGTGGTGCTCATCGGCACCGCACCGTCCCCAACCTCAGGAGCACTGATATGCCTGTTGCCGTTGTCACCGGCGCCTCCCGCGGCCTCGGCCGAGCCGTTGCCCTCTCCCTTGCGGCGCGCGGTTGGGACCTCGTGGTCGATGCCCGAACCCCCACCGACCTGGAGGTCGTCGCCGCTGAGCTCGACACTGCCGGAACGGGGAGCCTCGCCGCGATCGCCGGAAGCGTCGCTGACCCAGGACATCGCCACGACATCGCGAAGGCGACGCGTGCATTCGATGGCCTCGACCTGCTGGTGAACAACGCGAGCACCCTTGGTGCCAGCCCGCTTCCGCGACTCGCCGACTACCCCCTCGAGACGCTCCGGAAGGTCTACGACGTGAATGTGATCGCCCCGCTGGCCCTCACCCAGGACCTGTTGGCCGCCCTCCGCGCCAGTCCCCGAGGGGTCATTGTCAACGTCACGTCTGACGCCGCCGTCGAGCCGTACGACGGCTGGGGCGGCTACGGCTCCTCGAAGGCGGCGCTCGACCAGCTCACCGCGGTCCTCGCGGCTGAAGAGCCCGACCTGCACGTCTATGCGTTCGACCCGGGTGACATGCGGACGCAGATGCACCAGGACGCCTTCCCCGGCGAGGACATCTCGGATCGTCCGCCCCCCGAGGCCGTCGTACCCGCACTTCTGAGGCTGCTCGACGAGGCGCGACCGAGCGGGCGCTACCAGGCGTCCCGCCTGCTGAGCGATGTGGCAGTGGCGTGAAAGCGCCGACTCTGCAGGCACCCTCGACGCGGTTCACGCTGCCGAGCGGGAGCGAGGCGTCGGAACCGGCCGAGCGGCGGGGTCTGGCCCGCGACGGCGTCCGGCTGCTCGTCGCGCGACCCGGCGGAGTGCAGCACACCGTGTTCCGCGCCCTCTCGGACCATCTGAGCCCCGGAGATCTGCTTGTTGTCAACACCTCCGCCACCGTGCCGGCTGCTGTAGACGGCCTACGTGGCAACGGAGTCCGGAGTCCGGTGCACATCGCCTCCGGGCTGGACGACGGCACGTGGGTCGTCGAGGTCCGGCTCCCGGACAGCTCGGGGCCGCAAACCGAGCTGTCGCCCGGCGAGGTCATCGAGCTGACCGGCGTGCAACGGGTGCGCATCGAGGAGGCCTTCCCGGACAGCGGCGCAGCCGTCTCGCGGCTATGGCGAGTGACGCCGACACCCGGCCGAGACAGGCTGTCCTACCTGCTCGACCACGGCCGCCCGATCCGCTACGGCTACTTGAGCGCGAGTTGGCCGTTAGGCGACCTGCAGAACGTGTATGCCGACGAGCCCGGCAGCGCTGAGATGCCGAGTGCCGGAAGGCCCTTGTCTCGCAGGGTTCTGGTGCAGCTGATGGCACGCGGGGTCGTGATCGCACCCCTGGTGCTGCACACCGGCGTCTCGAGCCCGGAGAAGCATGAGCCGCCGATGCCGGAGCCCTTCTCGGTCCCCCAGTCCACCGCTGACCTGGTCAACCTGACCACAAGGGCCGGACGGCGAGTTGTTGCCGTCGGGACGACGTCGGTCCGGGCGCTCGAGAGCGCGACTGACGAGTCGGGTCGGGTCACCGCCCGACGGGGCTGGACCGACCTCGTGCTGAGCCCGGCTCGACAGGCGCGTGCCACCACCGGCCTGGTGAGCGGTCTGCACGAGCCGGAGGCGAGCCACCTGCTCCTGCTGGAAGCCGTTGCCGGGCCGGAGATCGTGGCAGCTGCATATCGGGCAGCCGTTGCGGAGCGCTACCTCTGGCACGAGTTCGGCGACTCGATGATCTTCCTGCCGTGAGGCTCCCTGCTCAGGTCGCGCCGAGACCGGGGAACACCTGTGGCTCGGCCCCCCACTCGACCCGCCGCACCGCACACGCCACCAGGGTGGTGCTGACGAGCTCCCGGCCGCCCCCCGTCATCGTCGCGATCGCGCGGGCGTAGACGACGGCGCAACGACCCTCGATGTCCCGGGCCAGCCGGACCGCACTGGCCGCGCCGGCGACGGGGGCGCCGGTGTCGTAGGCCGCCTCAGCAGCGACCGGCTTCTCGCCCCCCTGGGTGATCAGCCTCATCAGCGTGTCGCGCCTGCTCCGGTGTGCGTCGTACGACGTCACGGCGGCCGAGGCGACCGGGTTGTCGGAGACGCCGGCGGACATCGCTCCAGCGATCTGGCCATAGCCGAAGACCGCGGCGTGCTCCGCGGCAAGACACGGCTGGAGACCCGCCACGTGCTCGACGGCGGGCGGCACGCTCACCGCGGAGACCGGCCGCTGCGGTGCCCAAGCGTGCACGGTGACGGCGTGCGCCGCTGCCAGCGAGCCGAACAGCTCGGCGAGCAGGCCGGACGTCGCGACCTGGCAGTCCGCCTCGCGCCGCTGCCACGTCCGGCTGGCGAGGTCGGCGGTCGCCGCGGGCAGATCGGCGACGTGCAAGGGCACCCGCGGGCTGATGCGGGTGGCCGGGGGTTTGAGATCGGTGAGCGACGCTCGGAGCCGGGCCACCCGAAGCTGTTGCTGGGTGACGAGCAGCGCCAGCTCAGTGCGTTTGGCCGGGAAGCGCCGGCTGGCCGTCGTAGCGAAGTTGAGCAGCTGCTCCTCTGACCGGATCGCCAACGTCAGCAGCCGGATGTCGTTGTCCAAGGCGCTCGTCGTGCCAACCGACGTCCACGAGGGCGACGGTGAGACGGCCGACCCCGGACCCCCGCGACGCGAGGTGCCGCACCCTCCCACGACGAAGGACGCGGCCGCAACAGCGGCTCCCCGAAGCAGCGTCCGACGGCTCGGCAGGGACCCCTGTGAGTCGGAGACGCGCGGTGTGTCCCTCACCTGTGAGACCGTACCCGACCGTGGCGCTGGAACCCGTTGTCGGCCGCTACCCTGGTAATTCTAGAAACGGCACAACCGAGCACCAGCATCCGAGAACCAGCACAGCCGACGACAACACAACATGGAGAGGACTTCCCGTGACCGGTCACCAGCCGACAGAAGCACTCCTCGAGGTGTTGCGGCAGCCCCTGGCCACCAGTGGGCTCGACGTCGAGGCGGTCGAGATCTCGACGGCCGGACGCCGTCGCGTGGTCCGGGTCCTGGTCGACAAGGATGGCGGAGTCACCCTCGACGACCTCGCGGCCGCGACGACGCTGGTCGGCGACAGCCTGGACGACACCGACGTCATCGGTGACAGGCCCTACACGCTCGAGGTCACCTCACCCGGCACCGACCGCCCGCTCAGTGCCCCACGCCACTGGCGTCGTAACGTGGACCGCCTGGTCCGGGTGACGCGAAGCGACGGCTCCCAGCTCACGGGTCGCATCGTCGGGGCGGGCGACGAGTCCGCGACTGTCGACGTCCAAGGGACGATCACCACGATCGACTACAGCGACGTCGCGTCCGCGCGCATCGAGGTCGAGTTCAACCGTCCTCGACATTCCGAGAAGGGGTAGCCCATGGACATCGACATGGCGGTCCTGCGATCGCTCGAGCGCGAACGGGAGATCTCGTTCGAGGTCCTCGTCGACGCGATCGAGCAGTCGCTGCTGGTGGCCTACCACCGGACCCCTGGCGCGCACGAGGACGCACGTGCCGAGCTGGACCGGAAATCGGGCCATGTCACGGTGTGGGTCCGCGAACGCGACGACGAGGGCGAGATCAGCCGCGAGTGGGACGACACCCCCGAGGGTTTCGGCCGGATCGCCGCGACCACGGCGAAGCAGGTGATCCTGCAGCGGCTGCGGGACGCCGAGGACGACCTACGGTTCGGCGAGTTCTCCGGCAAGGAGGGCGACGTCGTGTCCGGCGTGGTGCAGCAGGGCCGCGACCCTGCGATGGTGTTCGTCGATCTCGGCAAGGTCGAGGCCATCCTGCCGGCGGCGGAGCGGGTCCCCGGCGAGAAGTACGACCACGGCGAGCGCATCCGCTGTCTCGTGGTGACCGTCCGCAAGGGCCCGAAAGGCCCGCAGATCATGGTGTCGCGGTCTCACCCCAACCTGGTCAAGAAACTCTTCGCCCTCGAGGTGCCGGAGATCGCCGACGGCACCGTGGAGATCTGCGGGATCGCCCGCGAGGCCGGCCATCGCACGAAGGTCGCGGTGCGGAGCCACGTCCCCGGCGTCAACCCGAAGGGCTCCTGCATCGGGCCGATGGGCCAGCGGGTGCGCAACGTGATGACGGAGCTCCACGGAGAGAAGATCGACATCGTCGACTGGTCCGAGGACCCGGCCGAGATGATCGGCCACGCACTGTCCCCGGCGCACGTGCTGTCGGTCGAGATCGTGGACGAGGCCGCCCGGTCGGCCAGGGTTGTCGTACCCGACTACCAGCTGTCGCTCGCGATCGGCAAAGAGGGGCAGAACGCCCGGCTGGCCGCCCGGATGACCGGATGGCGCATCGACATCCGCTCCGACACCGCGCCTGCCCCGGAGACCGGCAACGCAGAGCGGACCGAGTCGGTCGCCGACCTCGACCCAGATGCCGGTACGCCGGACAATGCGTCCGTGAGGGCGGACGACGTCGCCCCCGGCCTGCCAGGAGCCTGACTGGTTCGTGGCGGCGACGGCCGGAGGCCGCGATGCGAAGGTCCTCGGAAGCCGGAAGGCTGTCGCGTTGATGAGCGTTGCCACTCCGGTCGGCGCCACTCCGGTCCGCAGACGCTGCGCGGGCGAGATTCCAGGATGCCTCCGGAGACGGTAGACTGTATCGTTGATGAGCGTTGCCACTCCGGTCCGCAGACGCCCCGCGGGCGAGATTCCAGGATGCCTCCGGAGACGGTAGACTGTATCGTTGATGAGCGTTGCCACTCCGGTCCGCACCTGCGTTGGGTGCCGGGAGAGGGCGGCGAAGTCCGATCTGGTGCGGGTGGTCGTCCATGTTGCGGGTCCTCAGCGGTCCGTTGTCGTCGACGCACACGGCACCAGGCAGGGCAGGGGTGCGCACCTGCACCCCACGATTACGTGTCTCGATCTCGCCGATCGCAGGCGGGCGTTCCCGAGGGCCTTCCGGCTCGAAGGGCCGCTCGACACCACTGCGGTGAGAGCGTGGTTGCAGACACACCGGCCGGACTCACCCGAGAACGCGCCGTCAGACAACTCACGAAAGCGGAGCAGCGGCTCATGACATCTCGATGAGACTCATGCGATGAGCACGCCCACTAGCTGACGGTCCGTCTCCCTTCTTGGGGTTCGGACCACCGAGAAGGAGAATTGTGGCAGGAAAGGCCAGAGTCCACGAGCTCGCCAAGGACTTCGGAGTGCCGAGCAAGAACGTGCTCGAAGCTCTCAAGGAGATGGGGGAGTTCGTCAAGTCAGCGTCGTCGACGGTCGAGGCACCAGTGGTGCGTCGCCTCGAGGAGCTGAAGGGTGACGAATGGAAGGCGGCGGCACAGGCCAAGGCCGACCGAGCCGCCAAAGCAGCAGCCAAGAAGGCTGCCAAAACCGCCGCAGCAGCCGGCACCGCCGAGTCGGCGGCACCGGCCGGTGAGTCGGCGCCGGTAGCCGCTCAGGCGGCGACCACGGTCGGGTCCGCTCCGGCGGCCCGCGCGGAGTCGCCCAACGGCGGTACAGGCAACGGCAGTACAGGCAACGGCAGGGCAGCCAACGGCAGCGCCGTGGCGCCCGCGCCTGCGGTCGAGACTCCGGTCGAGTCCACCCCGACCCCGACCCCGGCACCTGTCGAGCAGACCGCACCGGAGCAGCCCGCCGCCGCGGTGGAGACTCCGGCCGCGCCCGCAGCACCGGCCGAGCCGGCAGCCGGGTCCGGCGACGCGGGAGGCTCAGCCACGCCGTCCGCCGTACCACGCCCGCCGACCCCGAAGCCGAGCGGACCGCGTCCGGGCAACAACCCGTTCTCGTCGACGCAGGGCATGCAGCGCTCCCGCCGTCCCGACGGTGGGCAGCCGACCGCTCCCGCCGGGCGTCCCGGTGAGTCCCGAGCGCCTCGCCCTGGTGGCGTCCCTGGCGCACCGCGTCCCAACCCCGCCATGATGCCCAAGCAGTCGAGCGGTGTCGGGGCACCCCCGACCCGTGGCCGCGGCGCCCCGACCGGTCCCGGCAACAGGTCAGCCGGCGGCCCGGGTGCACCTCGGACCGGAGCACCGGCCCGCGGTGGCAACCAACGGTCCGGGGGTGGCTACGCAGGAGGCGGCCTGCCCGCGCAAGGCAGCGGCCGGCCGCCAGCCAACCGAGGCTCACGAGGCACCACCCAAGGCGCCTTCGGGCGACCCGGTGGGCCGTCGAGGCGCGGCCGCAAGTCGAAGCGGGCCCGCCGCCAGGAGTTCGAGCAGATGCAGGCACCCGCCGTCGGCGGCGTCCGGGTCCGCAAGGGCGACGGCGAGACCGTCCGGCTGTCCCGCGGCGCCTCACTCACCGACTTCGCGGAGAAGGTGGGCGTCGACGCCGCCTCGCTCGTCCAGGTGCTCTTCCACCTCGGCGAGATGGTGACGGCGACCCAGTCCGTCAACGACGAGACGCTGCAGATCCTCGGCACCGAGCTCAACTACAACATCGAGGTCGTGTCCCCCGAGGACGAGGACAAGGAGCTGCTCGACTCGTTCCACATCGAGTTCGGCGAGGACGAGGGAGGCGAGGAGGCGCTCATCGCGCGCCCGCCCGTCGTCACCGTCATGGGCCACGTCGACCACGGAAAGACCAAGCTCCTCGATGCCATCCGCGACACCAACGTGGTGTCCCGGGAGGCTGGCGGGATCACCCAGCACATCGGTGCCTACCAGGTGGCCACGGAGGTGGACGGTGAGGAGCGCAAGCTCACCTTCATCGATACCCCCGGCCACGAGGCCTTCACGGCCATGCGGATGCGCGGCGCGCAGGCGACCGACATCGCCGTCCTGGTGGTGGCGGCCGACGATGGGGTGATGCCCCAGACGATCGAGGCGCTCAACCACGCAAAGGCCGCCGATGTGCCGATCGTGGTGGCGGTGAACAAGATCGACAAGGAGGACGCCGACCCGGCGAAGGTGCGCGGCCAGCTCACCGAATACGGTCTGGTGCCCGAGGAGTACGGCGGCGACACGATGTTCGTCGACGTGTCGGCGAAGTCGATGCTCAACATCGACAAGCTTCTCGAGTCGCTGGTCCTGACGGCCGACGCCGCCCTCGACCTGCGGGCCAACCCCGACCAGGACGCCCAGGGTCTCGTCATCGAGGCGCACCTCGACCGCGGACGCGGTCCGGTCGCCACCGTGCTGGTTCAGCGCGGCACGCTCCACGTCGGTGACTCGATCGTCGCCGGCCCCGCCTACGGGCGGGTGCGAGCCATGCTCGACGAGCGCGGCGACCCGGTCGACGAGGCGCCTCCCAGCCGCCCCGTCATGGTTCTCGGCCTCACCGCTGTTCCCGGCGCCGGCGACAACTTCCTGGTCGTCACCGACGACCGGGTGGCCCGGCAGATCGCCGAGAAGCGTGATGCCCGCGAACGCGCGGCCATGCTCGCCAAGAGCACCGGCCGCCGTACCCTCGAGGACTTCCTCTCCAGCATGGAGAAGGGCGAGAGCGAAGAGCTCCTGCTGATCCTCAAGGGCGACGGTTCCGGCTCGGTGGAGGCGCTCGAGGACGCGTTGGCCAAGATCGATGTCGGCGACGACGTTCGGCTGCGGGTGATCGACCGTGGAGTCGGCGCGATCACGGAGACGAACGTGATGCTCGCTGCCGCGTCCAACGCGGTCATCATCGGCTTCAACGTCAGGCCCCAGGGCAAGGCGACCGAGGTGGCCGACCGTGAAGGCGTCGACATCAGGTACTACACGGTGATCTACCAGGCGATCGACGAGATCGAGGCCGCCCTTCGCGGCATGCTGAAGCCCATCTACGAAGAGGCTGCGCTCGGCGCCGCCGAGATCCGCGAGGTCTTCCGCTCGTCGAAGATCGGCAACATCGCCGGCTGCATGGTGACGTCCGGCACGATCCGACGCAACTCGAAGGCTCGCCTGGTGCGAGACGGCGTGGTTGTCGCGGACAACCTCGATATCTCGTCGCTCAAGCGCGGCAAGGACGACGCCACCGAGGTCCGCGAGGGCTTCGAGTGTGGTCTGACGCTCGGGGGCTTCAACGACATCAAGATCGGTGATGTCGTCGAGACGTTCGAGATGCGGGAAGTGGCGCGGGCCTGACCGAGGGTCGTCAATGCCGGTACGTCGTCAGATCGGTCTAGTGAGAAGGGAAGCCCGCCATGAGCACCGGACGGGTCCGCAGGGTCGCCGACAGGATCCAGGTCGTCGTCGCCGAGATGTTAGAGCGCCGCATCAAGGATGCCCGGCTCGGTTTCGTGACGATCACCGACGTCCGCGTCACTGGGGACACGCAGCACGCATCGATCTTCTTCACCGTCCTCGGTGATGAGGCGCAGCGTGCCGAGTCGGTGGCGGCGATCGAGAGTGCGAAAGGGCTGATCCGCTCCGAGGTGGCCAAGGAGCTCGGGATGCGTCACGCGCCCACGCTCGAGTTCATCCTCGATGCGTTGCCGGAGTCAGCGGCGCACATCGAGGAGCTGCTCAGCAAGGCACGGGCAAGGGACGCTGCCGTTGCGGCGAGCGCCGCTCGGGCGTCGTACGCCGGCGAGCCCGACCCTTACAAGCGGCCGGTCGACGACGTGGACGATGTCGATGAGGACGACCTCAGCGACGACGAAGTCGAGGTCGAACTCGGCGCGGGCGTCGACGGGGCGGTCCTCGAGGCGGACGGCCGGCCGACCGACCTTTCGCGCTGACGGCATGGCGGCGCCTGACGGGCTGCTGGTCGTCGACAAGCCGGCTGGCTGGACGTCACACGACGTCGTCGCCCGGTGTCGGCGGCTCTGCGCTACTCGTCGGGTCGGTCATGCCGGCACGCTCGACCCGATGGCCACCGGTGTGCTGGTGGTCGGGGTCGGCAAGGCGACCCGGCTGCTCGGCCGTCTGGCGGCGTCGGACAAGACGTACCAGGCCACCATCAGGCTCGGCCGGTCGACCGTCACCGATGATGCCGAAGGAGACGTCGTTGCGGTTGTCGACGCGAGCGCCGTCAGCGACGCCGCCCTCGCGGCCGCCGTGGCCGACCTGACCGGCGACATCGCGCAGGTGCCGTCAGCCGTCTCGGCGATCAAGGTCGACGGCCGGCGTGCCTACCGCCGGGTTCGCGCCGGCGAGGACGTCGTGCTCGCAGCGCGTCCGGTCACGGTCTCGCGTTTCGAGGTGCGCGCCGTCGACCGCCGAGGCGAGGTCGTCGACGTCGAGGTCGAGGTGGAGTGCACGACGGGCACCTACATCCGGGCCCTCGCGCGGGACCTCGGATCGGCCCTCGGCGTCGGTGGCCACCTGACCAGCCTGCGGCGCACCAGGGTGGGGGGTTACGACGTGGACCAGGCGCATACCCTCGACGAGCTCGAGCGCGACCTGGCCGTCGTCCCTCTTGCAGAGGCGGCCGCGACCAGCTTCCCGACCTACCTGCTCAGCCCTGACGAGGCGCGGGACGTCGGCTTCGGGCGCGCGCTCACCGCAGACCTGCGTGCGGAGGGCCCGGTGGCGCTGTTCACCGAGGGGGGCGAGTTCATGGCGCTCTACGAGCAGCACGGACCACTCGCGAAGGCGATCGCCGTCTTCACCGGCTGACCCTCCGGCCGAGCCGTCAGGTTCTTCCTGCCGAGCCGTCAGGTTCTTCCGGTCGAGCCGTCAGGTTCTTCCGGTCGAGCCGTCAGGTTCTTCCTGCCGAGCCGTCAGGTTCTTCCGGCGGGAAGGGAGAGGTACGGCGGGGCGGCGGCCGAGGCTGTCGGCCGGGGCGGATACCGTCGGTCTCATCGTCACGAGAGGACCCGATGACATCTTCCGAGACCAGCGTCGAGACCGGCCGCGAGTCGCTGCGCGAGCAGGCCGAGGCCGTGCTGCAGGCGCTGGTCGGATCGACTGACGCCCGGCTTCGCGACGACCAGTGGATCGCCGTCGAGGCCCTGGTGGCCGAGGGCCAGCGGGCCCTCGTCGTCCAGCGCACGGGCTGGGGCAAGTCGGCCGTCTACTTCGTGGCGACGGCGTTGCTCCGAGCCCGAGGCGCCGGTCCGACCGTCATCATCTCGCCCCTGCTGGCCCTGATGCGCAACCAGATCGCAGCGGCTGAGCGCGCCGGCATCCATGCCGTGACCATCAACTCCACCAACCCCGAGCAGTGGGCCGAGCTCTACGACACTATCGACCGTGGCGAGGTCGACGTGTTGCTGGTGTCGCCGGAGCGGCTCAACAACCCGGACTTCCGCGACCTGGCCCTTCCCCGGCTGGGCGCCACCGCCGGCCTCGTCGTCATCGATGAGGCGCACTGCATCTCCGACTGGGGCCACGACTTCCGCCCCGACTATCGGCGGATCCGCACCCTGCTCGGAGAGCTGCCGAGCCAGATACCCGTGCTGGCCACGACGGCGACCGCCAACTCGCGAGTCGTCACCGACGTCGCCGAGCAGCTCTCGCTCACCGGCGACACGTCGCTGGCCGACGTGCTGGTGCTCCGTGGCACTCTCGACCGGGAGTCTCTCCATCTCGGCGTCCTGACACTCCCCAGCCAGGCAGCCCGACTCGCCTGGCTCGCCGCGAACCTCTCACGTCTCGACGGATCCGGCATCATCTACTGCCTGACCGTGGCCGCCACCCAGGATGTCGCCCAACACCTTCGCGACCATGGCTACGACGTCGCGGCGTACTCCGGCCAGACCGATCCGGCCGAGCGGCTCGCGGCCGAGGACGACCTGATCAACAACCGGGTCAAGGCCCTGGTCGCGACCTCGGCCCTCGGCATGGGCTTCGACAAGCCGGACCTCGGCTTCGTCATCCACCTCGGGGCGCCGCCGAGCCCGATCGCCTACTACCAGCAGGTCGGCCGGGCGGGACGCGGACTCGACGAGGCGGTGGTCATCCTGCTGCCCGGGCGCGAGGACGTCGACGTCTGGGCCTACTTCGCGTCGCTCGCCTTCCCGCCCGAGCGAGACGTCCGTGCGACGATCTCCGCTCTCGAGTCCCACGAGAGGCCGATGTCCACCGGAGCGCTCGAGACGCTGGTGTCTCTCCCACGCGCCAGGCTCGAGGCGATGCTCAAGGTGCTCGACGTCGACGGGGCCGTCCGACGCGTACGCGGTGGCTGGACGTCCACGGGCGTGCCGTGGAGCTACGACGCCGACAGGTATGCCCGGGTCGCGGAGACGCGCCGAGCCGAGCAGCAGTCCATGCTGGACTACCTCGACACGTCGCAGTGCCGCCTCGAGTACCTGCGCGTGGCCCTCGACGACCCGACCGCCGAGCCATGCGGGCGGTGCGACAACTGCGGAACGCTCAACCTCGACCGGGAGGTGGAGCCCGGCGCCGTCGACGAGGCGATGCAGCGGCTCAGCACGCCCGGCGTCGCCGTGGTGCCTCGGCGGATGTGGCCGACGGCGATGTCGTCACTCGGTATCGACCTGTCGGGCCGCATCCCGCAAACAGAGCAGCCCGAGCCCGGTCGTGCGATCGGTCGGCTCACCGACCTCGGCTGGGGCGGTCGGCTGCGCGAGCTGTTCGCGCCGGGAGTGGCCGACGGGGAGCTGCCCCACCCGCTCCGGCATGCGCTCGTCGAGGTTCTCGGCGCCTGGGACTACGGTCCCGACGGTGGCCCCGACGCCATCGTCGGGATCGGCTCCTCTGCGCGGCCCTTGCTGGTGGGCCACCTGGCCGCAGGACTGTCTCGCTACACCGGTTGGCCAGAGGTCGGCAGGGTCGTCATCGCGGACGGATCGCCGCCGGCACGGGACCGCGTCAACTCGGCGCATCGGTTGGCCAACGTCCTCGAGCGGCTCAGGCTCGATGCGCCGGAGGGTCTGGGCGGCCGGCGGGTGCTGTTGGTCGACGACCGCACCGACTCCGGATGGACGCTCGCGGTCGCGGCCCGTGAGCTCAGGCTTGCCGGGGCCACCGCCGTCTTCCCGCTCGTGCTGGCGAGCGCCACCTAAGAAGGCCCGGGCGGGCGAGCCTCACACGAAACCACGAGCGAGGGGCCGGAGCCGACGGATGTCGACGCCGGCCCCTCGGATCGGACGGGGGAGCGGTCAGGCCTCGTAGCTCGGGTCGTCGAGGTCGAGGACGACGAGCGCAGCGATGGTCTTCGCCGCATCCTCGTCATCGGACGACACGATGACCTGGTCGCCGCACGAGGCTCCAAGCGTCATGATCAACAGCGCGGAGTCGGCCTCGACCGGCTCACCGTCAGGCACCGAGAGCATGACCTCCGCGTCGAGCTCGCTCGCCTTGTCGGAGATGATCGTCGCCGGCCTGGCGTGCAGTCCGACGGCGGACCCGACGGTCACGGTGATGCTTGCCATGAACGTTCCTTTCACGAGGGTGTGGGTGATCCTTGCAGGATGGTCAGGCGTTGACCAGGCTTCCCTCCATCGCCTCGGCCGCGAAGTCCTCGCCCCGCATGCCCTTGAGGGCGATCACCGCTGCCGCGCCGACGATGGTGCCGGCCGCGAGTGCGATGAGGAACGAGAACTTGTTGTCCACCGCGAAGAGCACGAAGATGCCTCCGTGGGGGGCGTGCAGGCCCACGTGGAGCAGTTCGGAGAGGCCACCAGCAACGGCTCCACCGGCCATCATGGCGGGGATCACCCGGAACGGGTCTGCGGCCGCGAACGGGATCGCGCCTTCAGAGATGAACGAGGCTCCCAACAACCAGGCCGCTCGACCGTTCTCCAGCTCGGGCTCGGTGAAGAGCTTCGGCCGGAGCGTGGTCGCGAGGGCCATCGCCAGCGGAGGAGTCATGCCGGCGATCATGACGGCGGCCATGATCTGGTAGCTGGCAGTCGTCTGCGCCGCCAGGCCGGTCACCGCGAACACGTACGCCGCCTTGTTGACCGGGCCGCCGAGGTCGAAGCACATCATCAGACCCAGGATGACGCCGAGCAGGATGGCGGAGCTGCCGTTCATGTTGTTCAGGCCCTTGGTCAGCTCGGTGGTGATCCACGCGAGTGGCCGCACCAGCACGACGTACATGATCATGCCGACGAACAGGGTCGTGAAGAGCGGGATGATGACCACGGGCATCAGACCCCGCACGAAGGCCGGCACCGGCCGAAGCGCGATCCAGTGGGCGACGTAGCCGGCGAACAGACCAGCAACGATGCCGCCGATGAAGCCGCCACCGGACTGTGAGACGACCAGCCCTGCGACGAAGCCCGGTGCGATGCCAGGCCGGTCAGCGATCGCGTAGGCGATGTAGCCGGCCAGAGCGGGGATCAGGAAGGAGAAGGCGACCCCGCCGATATAGAACATCACACACCCGAGATAGAGCAGCAGGCCGCTGTTGAAGAGGGCGTGCGGGCTCAGGCTGCCGGGCGGCAGGTCGGTGATCTTGTAGTGCCCGAGGATGAAGTTGCTCAGGTTGTCGCCGGTCGCCCGGTACGTCGCCCCGATCTCGTAGCCGCCGAAGAGGAACCCGAGGGCGAGCAGCAGACCACCGGCCGCAACGAACGGGATCATGTAGCTGACGCCAGTCAGCAGGGCGGTGCGGAGCTTGGTGCCGATCCCGCCCATTCCTGAGCCGCCGCTGCCCACGGCAGCCATGCCTGTGCCGGCGCTGCCTCCGCCTGCTCCGGCTGCGACGCGCGGCGCGTCCGGGTTGTCGGCTGCCGCCAGAGCGCGGGCGACCAGCTCGTCGGCGTCGTGGATGCCGCTCTTGACACTTGTGTTGATCTCCGGCAGACCCGCGAAGCGACCCTTGTTGCGGACCCCGACGTCGGTGGCGAAGATGACCGCGCTCGCCGACTCGATGACGGAGGCGTCAAGGGGCTCGGCGCCGGCCGATCCCTGCGGCTCGACGTGAACCGGGACGCCGGCCTTCTTGCCGGCCGCCGCGAGCGCCTCGGCCGCCATGTAGGTGTGGGCGATACCCGTGGGACACGACGTGACGGCGACCAGGTGCCGGCCCGCTTCGGGCGTGGGGGCACCGGCGTTGTCGCCGACACTCTGGGTCGCTCCGGACTCGCTGACGCTGCCCGCGCTCGCAGCAGCCGCAGCCGCGGCCGTGCCCGCAGCCGCCGGCGGTACGGCGGTCGCCGCGGAGGGAGTCTTCTCGGGCGAGACGACGCCAGAGACCAGCGCCACGACCTCGTCGTTCGACGTCGCATTTCGCAAGCCGTCCGTGAAGTCCTTGCGCACCAGGGCTCTGGCGAGCTTGGTGAGCAGCTTGAGGTGCTCCTGGTCGCCAGACGCAGGCGCGGCGATCAGGAAGACCAGGTCGGCGGGTCCGTCCTTTGACCCGAAGTCGACCGGCTCAGCGAGCCGGGTGAACCCAAGGGTTGCCTCGGTGACGCTCTCGGACCTGCAATGCGGGATCGCGAGCCCCTTGCCCATGCCGGTCGAGGACTTCGCCTCCCGGGCGAAGACGTCTCGCGCCAGCCCCTCGGGACTCGTCGCCCGACCGGCGTCGACGACGAGCTGGGTCAGCCCGACGATGACGTCGTCCTTTGTCTGGCCGAAGGCGGCGTCGAGCGCCACCAGTTCGGCGGTGATGATGTCTGCCACTGTTCTCTCCTTAGGTGAGCTGGTCGGTGACGGGCGTCAGCCGGCCGCGTGCGGTGAGGACTGCTGCGCAGTGGCAGCCGGTGCGAGGGTGGTGATGGTGACGCCGGCGCGGTCGAGGTCGCCCTCGCGCGGCATCGTGGAGCCCGGGAGTGAGGCGGCGGCCGATCCGTAGGCCACCGCCTCCCGGAGTCGTCCGGGAGCGTCGAGCCCCCGAAGATCGGCGAGCAGGTAGCCGGCCAGGCTGGCGTCGCCGGCCCCGACCGTGCTCCTGAGGGTGATCGGCGGCGGGGTGGCGAGCCAGGCCCCGTCGGACGTGATGAGGGCAGCACCGGCGGAGCCGAGGGTGAGCAGCACGCTGCCGATCCCGTCGGCCACCAGTCGGCTGGCGACGGCGGCCGCGGCGTGGGGGTCCGCCTCGAGGAGCGCCTCGTCGTCTCCGGTGAGGGACGCAAGCTCCTCGGCGTTCGGCTTGAGCAGGTCGGGGAGGACGGTCCGGTCGCGGAGAGTTGCCACCAACGGGGCACCGGACGTGTCGACCGCTACCCGGCGGCCGGCTTCCTTCAGCTGGGCGGTCAGGTCGGCGTACCAGTCGACGGGCGCTCCTGGCGGGAGCGACCCGGACAGCACGACCCAGTCGCCCTGCTGCGAGCGGCCGAGCAACCGGGCGGCGACCTTCGGCAGGACATCCGCGCGGAAGGCGAAGCCGGGGTCGTTGAACTTCGTGGTCGTGCCGTCAGGCTCCGTCACGGTGATGTTCACCCGCGAGGGTCGGCCGGTGGGCACGTTGACCGGGAGCACTCCTGCTTCGGCGAGCCCCTTGACGAGCAGGTCGTCGTCGTCAGCGGGGAGTACGGCGACCGCGGGCTGGCCCGCATGGGCGACCGCACGAGCCACGTTGACGCCCTTGCCGCCGGCTTGGTCTCCGACGCTCACGGCGCGGAAGACGTCGCCACGGACGATCGGGGAGTCGAGCTGCATCGTCCGGTCGACGCTGGGGTTGGCCGTCAGGGTCACGATCATGCGATCACCACATCTATGTCGAGGGCTTCAAGGGCGGTTACGTCGGCATCGGCGACTCCGTCGTCCGTGACGACGGCGTCGATCCGGTCGCACGTGCCGAAACGGACGAGTGACTCGTGGCCGAGCTTGCGTGAGTCTGCGAGGACCACGACCCGCCGGCCGGCGCGGATCATGGCCGCCTTCACGGCTGCCTCGTCCGCGTCCGGGGTGGACAGCCCGTGCTCGACGGTGAGCCCGTTGGTGCCGAGGAAGCTCACGTCGACGCGGAGGTTGTCGAGGGCGGCTACGGTTGAAGGTCCGACGGCGGCCTGCGTCGTGGCCCGGACCCGGCCTCCGAGCAGATGGAGGTCGATGCTCGGATGGCCGGCCACCTTCATCGCGATCGAGGCCGTGTTGGTGAAGAGCGTCAGCCGGCGGTCGCGGGGGAGCAGCATGGCGAGCCGGCCGGTCGTCGTACCGGAGTCGAGCAGGATGCTGCCCCCGTCGCCGGGCAGCTGGTCGAGGGCGGCTCGGGCGATCCGGTCCTTCTGCTCGCTGGCGGTCTTGTCGCGCTCGGTCACCGCCAGCTCGACTGTGGTGAGCGCGTCGGCCGGCACCGCTCCGCCGTGTACCCGATGGATCAGCCCTTGCTGCTCCAGGATCGCGAGGTCGCGGCGCACGGTCTCGGTCGTCACCCCGAACGACTCAGCGACCGTGCTCACCGAGAGCCGACGGTCGCGGGCGATGATGCCCGCCATCGCCTGTTGCCTCTCCTCTGCGTACACCGGGCTCCTTGTGTGGGTTTTGTTGGGTTCGGTTGTTGTGTTGGGTTGTTTCTATCGCACTGACTGTTGACATGTCAACCCTCTGGCCCTAAAGTTTCCACGAAAGCCAAGCAAAACCACATCCGAGTCTTCCCGGGTACGACGACCGGGCCGGCTCGAGACAAGGATCGGACGATGGTCGAGACCTCCGCAGACACCCATCCCTCGGACGGCGCCGCCCGCCATGGGACTCCCGTGGTCCCCGGCGTCGCGGTGGGGCCGGTGATCAGGCCGCAGCCGCGGGTCGACCTCAGCCAGGTCAGCGAGATCGCGGCGCGAGACCCCGAGACCGAGGGGCAGCGCTATGCCGACGCCGTCGACGTGGTGGCGAGCCGGCTCGGTGCGCGAGCCGAGTCCGCGAGCGGGGTGGCTGCCGAGGTGTTGGTGGCCCAGGTCGGGCTGGTCTCCGACCGCGGGCTCCGCAAGGCTGCGACCAAGCAGATCACCGCCGGCCTCAGCGCCGAGGCAGCGGTGTGTGCGGCCGTCGACTCGTTCGCCGCCATGTTCGAGCAGGTCGGCGGGCTGATGGCCGAGCGGGTCACGGACCTTCGCGACCTCGGCGGCCGGCTGGTCGCCGAGCTGCAAGGGCTTCCCGAGCCCGGGATCGCCGTCCCCGACCAGCCCTCCGTGCTCGTCGCCGATGACCTGGCGCCGGCCGACACCGCCGCGCTCGACCCCGCGAAGTTCGTCGCCCTGGCCATGAGCCTCGGCGGCCCGACGAGCCACACGGCGATCATCGCCCGGCAGCTCGCGATCCCCTGCATCGTGGCGGCCGACGTCGACGACATCGAGGTCGGCACGGTCGTCCTGGTGGACGGTTCGACGGGCGAGATCCTGATCGAGCCGGACCGGGAGATGGCAGCCGAGCGGGTCGCGGCCGACCGTCGTACCCGGGCGGACGCCCAGGCGTGGAGCGGGCCGGGCCGGACGGCGGACGGCACCCAGGTCTCCGTCTATGCGAACGTCCAGGACGGCGCGACGGCCCGCACGGCCGCTGCGGGGCCGAGCGAGGGGGTCGGACTGTTCCGCAGCGAGCTCGCGTTCCTCGGCCAGGACGACGAGCCGACCGTGGAGGCGCAGGCGGCGATCTATGCCGAGGTCTTGGAGGCCTACGGCGAGCGGAAAGTCGTGATTCGGACCCTTGACGCCGGCTCCGACAAGCCGATGAAGTTCGCCAACCTGTCCGAGGAGGAGAACCCGGCTCTCGGCGTCCGTGGGCTGCGGATCGCGATCGCGAACCCGCACCTGCTCACCCACCAGCTCGACGCGATCGCACTCGCCGCAGAACGGACCGGCACCTCGCCGTGGGTGATGGCGCCCATGGTGGCGACCGCTTCGGAGGCCAAGGGTTTCGCCGACGAGGTGAGGAAACGGGGGCTCACGGCCGGTGTGATGATCGAGATCCCGGCGGCTGCGCTGCTCGCGCCCCGCATCCTCGAGCACGTCGACTTCCTGTCGATCGGCACCAACGACCTGTCGCAGTACACGATGGCCGTCGATCGGCTGAGCAGTGAGCTCGCCGGCCTGACCGACCCGTGGCAGCCGGCGGTGCTCCAGCTGATCGCGCGTACGGCGGAGGCCGGCCAGGCGGTCGGCAAGCCGGTCGGAGTGTGCGGTGAGGCGGCGGCAGACCCGTTGCTCGCCTGTGTGCTGGTCGGCCTCGGCATCACCTCGCTGTCGATGGCAGGGTCCGCGATCGGCCAGGTCGGGGCGGCCCTTGCCAAGGTGAGCATCGAAGCCTGCCGGGCAGCCGCCAAGGCCGCACTGGACGCGGAGGACCCGGTCGCCGGACGGGCGGCGGCCACGGCGGCGCTGGCCGGCTGACCGTCATCCGGAGTCTGCCGGGCAGAGCCAGGCACACCCGGCGAGGGGCCAGCAGGTCGGCTCGGGACCACGTGGCTGATCGTCGCGTTCCCCGGCCGCCTGACCACTCGGAGGCTCTCGGGTCTCGGCGGCCTCGGGGGCGGCGATAGGCTTTTCCAGCGCGACACAGCGGGCCGTGCGCGCGGACGGTCAGGGTGACATGACGAACGACAGCGAATAGCGGGAGGTGGCGGCGGGTGCGCGTGTGGCATGACGTGGCCGAGATCGACACGGATCTGGGACCGACCGTCGTCACGATCGGGAACTTCGACGGTGTCCACCGAGGACACCAGCACGTGCTGGCGGAGGCGCGCCGCCTCGCGAGCACGCGTGGGGGGCTCCCGGTGGTCGCGGTCACCTTCGACCCGCACCCGATGACCGTCATCCGCCCGGACAAGGCCCCCGAGCCGCTCACCTCGGTGGAGGACCGGACGGCCCTGCTCGCCGCAGCCGGTGCCGACGCCGTGCTGGTCCTCGCGTTCACGCCCGAGCTCGCGGACGAGTCGGGCGCGGAATTCGCCGAGTCCGTGGTCTTCGGCGCACTCCATGCCGCCGGCGTCGTCGTGGGTGACAACTTCCGGTTCGGCCACCGCGCGCTCGGGGACGTCGATCTGTTGCGTGAGGCGGCGACGGCCCACGGCGCCGAGGTCGTGGGTCTCCCGCTCGACGGCGCCGGCGATCGGACCTGGTCGTCGACCTACATCAGGGAAAGCCTCGTCGCCGGTGACGTGGCCGAGGCCGCCGAGGCGCTCGGCCGGTTGTTCTCGTTGCACGGTCGGGTGGTCAAAGGCGACCAGCGTGGCCGTGAGCTCGGCTTCCCGACGGCCAATGTGCCTGTCACGACCAGCCGTACCGCCGTGCCCGCGGACGGGGTCTATGCGGGTTGGATGCGCCGGCTGGACCGGGTCGACGCGCCCTGGTGGCCGTCCGCCATCTCGGTCGGCACCAATCCGACGTTCGACGGCACCGACCGCCGGGTGGAGTCCTACGTCCTCGACCGCACCGACCTCGAGCTCTATGACGATCTGGTCGAGGTCGCGTTCGTCGAGCGGCTGCGCGGTCAGGTCAGATACGACTCGGTCGAGGAGCTCGTCGCGCAGGTCCGAAGCGACGTCGACCGCGCTCGGGAGCTGCTGCAGCACCCTCCGCGATGAGCAGGGACTAGCCTGGCCGGATGCTCGTAGCTTTCTCTGTTGCGCCGAGCGGCACCGGGCGTGCCGACGGATCAGTCTCGGACGCCGTTGCGGCGGCGGTCAGGGTCGTCCGGGAGTCCGGCCTCCCGAACCGAACCGACGCGATGTTCACGACGATCGAGGGTGACTGGGACGCCTGTCTCGACGTTGTGAGGCGGGCGACCGAGGCCGTCGCCCCCTTCGGGTCGCGCGTGTCCCTCGTGCTGAAGGCTGACATCCGTCCCGGGCACGAGGGCGAGCTCGACGGCAAGGTCGAGCGGCTCGAGGCGACGCTCCGCGAGGAGCGATAACTCTTCCGGGATCACCGTGTCGGATTCGGCCGTGGCCGTTCGTAGGGTAGGTGAGCGCGGACCACAAGGGCCGCCAGAGGAGAAGGAGCGGCCATGCCCGAGTACATCATCTACTTCAACCAGCAGTGGGTGGGCGACCACACCGAGGAGTGGTTCCGGGGGCGAGGACCTCTCGCCATGGCGGTGGTGGACGAGATGAAGGCTGCCGGCGTCTACGTCTTCGCCGGAGGGTTGGAGGAGGAGGACGGGCCGGTCTACAGCGCGGACCCGACCAGCGGCACCGTGATCGTCAGCGACGGACCATACGTCGAGACGAAGGAGTTCCTGGGCGGGTTCGCCCTGGTGGACGTCGCCGACGACGATGCCGCCAAGATGTGGGCGAGCAAGGTCGCGGAGGGATGCGGCTGGCCTCACGAGGTTCGCCGTTTCAAGCCGCAGCCTCGGGTCGAGTGACGCCACCAGGCTTCTGGAGCATCGACTGGGGCTCGCGCCGGTCGTCGCCTCCGCACAGTCCGCTAGGTTCGCGAGCTGTTTGCGCATCATCAGCAGGTCACCGAAGGCGAGGATTGTGCTGCGCAGCTGTGACGGTCCGTCGGCTCGATGAGCCGGTACGCCGACGAGGTCGTGCGCATCCTCGTCGCGGACGCCTGACGGCGCTGGTCGCGACCGGGGAACACCCCGGGCGGTCACCCGGTTGGGACGAGAGTGAGCCGACTCTTCTCTCCGCTGACGATGCGCGGCATGACCGTCCGCAACCGTGTCTGGGTCTCCCCGATGTGCCAGTACTCGTCCATCGACGGGCACCCGACGGACTGGCATCTCGTTCACCTCGGCAGCCTGGCCCGCGGGGGCGCCGGTCTGGTGATGACCGAGGCCACGGCCGTGACTGCGGAGGGCCGGATCTCACCGCAGGATGCGGGGATCTGGACCGATGCGCAGGCTGCGGACTACCGAGACATCGTGAGGTTCGTCGCGTCGCAGGGCGCGATACCGGGCATCCAGCTCGCGCATGCCGGTCGGAAGGGCTCGACCAAGGCGCCGTGGCTTGGCGGCGGACCGGTCGACGCTGCGGAGGCCTGGACGACCGCGGGCGCGTCTCCTGTGCCGTACGCCGACTGGCCGGCTCCGCATGCGCTCAACCCGACGGAGATCACAGCTCTCATCGGCCAGTGGCGAGCAGCCGCGGCGAGAGCCGATGCCGTCGGCTACGAGGTCGTCGAGCTGCACGCCGCCCACGGTTACCTGCTGCACGAGTTCCTCTCCCCGCTGTCGAACCGTCGTACCGACGCCTATGGCGGTGACCTCGACTCACGAAGCAGGTTGCTCATCGAGGTGGTCGACGCCGTGCGCGAGGTCTGGCCGGAGCGCAAGCCGCTCTTCGTCCGGCTGAGCGCGACCGACTGGGTTGACGGCGGCTTGACCGTTGACGAGGTAGCTGAGGTCGCACGCCGGCTTGCCGGTCACGGTGTCGACCTGGTCGACGTGTCGAGCGGCGGGAACAGCCGGGACCAGCAGATCACCCTCGGCCCGGGCTACCAAGTCCCGTTCGCCCGCAGGATCCGCGAGGTGAGCGGTCTGCCGGTCGCGGCGGTGGGCCTCATCACCGAGCCCACCCAGGCCGAGCAGATCCTCGCCGACGGCGCCGCCGATGCGGTCATGCTGGCGCGTGCCCTGCTCCGAGAGCCGACCTGGCCGCAACGGGCGGCCGCCGAGCTCGGTGACGACGCCGACTGGCCGGTCCAGTACGAGCGCGCCAAGCTCTGATCTGGATATTCTGCACAGGTTGTCCGACCATCCGAAGGAGTGTGCCTGTTGCGGTCAGCCCGAACGCTCACGGCCCCGGCGGCCGTCCTGTCACTCGGACTCATCCTCATCTCGTGCGGCGAAGGCTCATCCACGAGCGGATCCGCGCCGGCGTCGACCGGCGTGACGTCAGTCCACCACCCGGGGCACCAGGCGCACACCGCCTCAGGCCCCGACTCGCCTTCGGTCGCGAGCACGAGTGGAGGCAGGTCGACCGCCCAAGCGCCGACGTCCCCGGTCACGATCGCCTTTGCGGGCGACGTGCACTTCGCGTCGTTCCTCGCGGGCCGACTGCACCGCCCGCGGACGGCGCTGGGCCCTCTCGCCGACCAGCTCGCAGCCGCCGACCTGTCGATCGTCAACCTCGAGACGGCGGTCACCACTCGGGGGACCCCGGAGCCCAAGGAGTTCACATTTCGCGCCCCGCCGGTCGCGTTCACCGCGCTCAAGGAAGCCGGCGTGGATGTGGTGACCATGGCCAACAACCACGGGCTCGACTACGGTCCGGTCAGCGTCCCGGACGCACTGAGCGCGGCGAAGGCCGCGTCTATGCCGGTCATCGGGCTCGGCGAAGATGCCGCGGCGGCCTTCCAGCCGTGGGTCGCGACCGTCCACGGCCGGCGTATCGCCTTTCTCGCGGCCACCGCGGTCGTGGACAGCAATCTCATTGCATCCTGGTCGGCCGGACCCCACCAGCCCGGAGTCGCGACGGCGCTCGATGGTGACAACGACGCACTGGTCGACGCGGTCAAGGCGGTCCGACCCCACGTGGACACCGTGGTGGTCGACCTGCACTACGGAAGCGACCTGATGGCCTGTCCGACCGCCATCCAACGCGAGCTGGCGAGCGACCTCGTTCGAGCCGGAGCCGACGTGATCGTCGGCCAGCATGCCCATGTGCTGCTCGGCGGCGGTTTCGACGGCAGGGCCTATGTCGACTACGGACTCGGGAACTTCCAGTTCTATGTGCCCAACGGCGACCAGACGGCGCAGACAGGTGTGCTCACCGTGACGGTCGACGGCCGTCAGGTGACGGACCCCGAGTGGACCCCCGGGCAGATCGTCGACGGCCTCCCGGTGGCGCTTACTGGCACCGCGAAGACGCGCGAGGCCGCCCGCTGGGACTCCCTGCGCGCCTGCGCCGGGCTGACCACCCGCCCGGGTCGGCTGTGATGCTCAGGCACATCGACCCTCGGTGCCCTGACGTCCGCGATTGTGAGCGGGGGGTGTCCCGCTGGTAGTCTGACATTGCCGTCTATGTCGGCCGCGGATCGAGAGTGCCCGGGTGAACAGGCCCCGGCGCGCCGCGCAACGAAAGCCCCGAAGGGAGATCGCGTGTCACTTGACGCTGCGACGAAGAAACAGATCATCGACGAATATGCCACCGGCGACAGTGACACCGGCTCACCCGAGGTCCAGGTCGCGCTGCTGACAAAGCGCATCTCCGACCTCACCGAACATCTCAAGGAACACAAGCACGACCACCACAGCCGTCGCGGGCTGCTGCTCCTCGTGGGCCAGCGACGCCGGTTGCTCAACTACCTCCAGAAGACCGAGATCGCTCGTTACCGCAGCATCATCGAGCGTCTCGGCCTGCGTCGCTAACCGATCGCAGCGCTGACCCCAGGGCGGCCGTTCTCCGGACCGGCCGCTCGACGCATGAGTCGGCATCTGACGGGGTGGGCACGAGCCACCGAAAGGCCGAATCCAGCCACCGAGCCCCATCCGGTGGAGTCACAACTGAACAGAGAACACACCACTGAAGCGGTGCCGCATACGGCGGCATCGACCACTAGTGACGTCGCGCGCTGACGTCAACAGCGAGGCGCCGGTCCTCGGTAGTGGCCCTCGGGATGTCAGACCATCCCGCAGGCCTCGATCGAAGACCGGCCTCGAAAGTCAGCGTGGCTCCCGCTCGGCGGGGGCCCTCCGCCGCGACCCGCGCTCACCAGGGCGCCGGCTGGCCAACGCCTGATGGCGTTCGTCGCGTGACGTCACGCGAACGAAAGGGATACCCATGACGGGTTCCGAACCCAAGTCCGTCGAGACCGTTATCGACAACGGCAAGCACGGCAACCGCACCATCCGCTTCGAGACCGGCCAGCTGGCCCAGCAGGCCGCCGGCTCCGCCGTCGCCTTCCTCGACGAGGAGACCATGCTGTTGTCGGCCACCACGGCCGGCAAGCATCCCAAGGAGCAGTTCGACTTCTTCCCGCTGACCGTCGACGTCGAGGAGCGGATGTACGCCGCCGGGCGCATTCCCGGCTCGTTCTTCCGCCGCGAAGGACGTCCCTCCGAAGAGGCGATCCTCACCTGCCGGCTGATCGACCGGCCGCTGCGGCCGACGTTCATCTCGGGTCTGCGCAACGAGGTGCAGGTCGTCATCACCGTGATGGCGCTCCACCCCGACTCGCCCTACGACGTCCTCGCCATCAACGCGGCCTCGATGTCCACCCAGCTCAGCGGGCTGCCCTTCAGCGGCCCCGTCGGCGCGACGCGCGTCGCCCTCATCGACGGTGACTGGGTCGGCTTCCCGACCTGGAGCCAGAGCAAGGACTCGGTGTTCGACATGGTCGTCGCCGGCCGGGTCACCGAGACCGGCGACGTCGCGATCATGATGGTCGAGGCCGAGTCGACCGATGCCACCTGGGAGAAGGTGCGCTCCGGTGCGCAGGCGCCCACCGAGGAGATCGTCTCGGAGGGCCTGGAGGCGTCGAAGGTCTTCATCAAGCAGCTGTGCGAGGCACAGCAGAAGCTTGCCGACATGGCCGCGAAGCCGGTCACGGAGTTCCCGCGCTTCCTCGACTACCAGGACGACACGTTCGCTGCCGTCGAAGCGGCCGCGGGCAGCGATCTGGCAGAAGCACTCACGATCGCCGGCAAGCAGGAGCGCGAGGAGCGTCTCGACGAAGTCAAGACGGGCGTGCTCGCCAGCCTCGGTGACACGTTCGGGGGCCGCGAGAAGGAGCTGGGCGCCGCGTTCCGCGCGCTCACCAAGAAGCTCGTCCGCCAGCGCGTGCTGCGCGACCAGGTCCGCATCGACGGCCGCGGGCTGGTCGACATCCGCACCCTCAACGCCGAGGTCGGCGTGGTGCCTCGGGTGCACGGCTCGGCGCTGTTCGAGCGTGGTGAGACACAGATCCTCGGTGTCACGACGCTCAACATGCTGTCACTGGAGCAGAAGCTCGACACCCTGTCGCCGGAGAAGACCCGGCGTTACATGCACAACTACAACTTCCCGCCGTACTCCACGGGTGAGACGGGTCGAGTGGGCTCGCCGAAGCGACGCGAGATCGGTCACGGCGCCCTCGCCGGCCGGGCGTTGCTGCCGGTGCTCCCGACACGAGAGGAGTTCCCCTACGCCATCCGTCAGGTCTCGGAGGCGCTGGGCTCCAACGGCTCGACCTCGATGGGCTCGGTGTGTGCGTCGACGATGGCTCTGCTCAACGCCGGTGTGCCGCTGCGCGCGTCGGTCGCGGGCATCGCGATGGGGCTGATCTCCGGTGAGGTCGACGGTGAGCAGACGTTCGTCACGCTGACCGATATCCTGGGCGCGGAGGACGCGTTCGGCGACATGGACTTCAAGGTCGCCGGCACCCGCGAGTTCGTCACCGCCCTTCAGCTCGACACCAAGCTCGACGGCATTCCCGCGTCGGTTCTCGGGTCGGCGCTCCAGCAGGCACGCGACGCGCGGATGACGATCCTCGACGTGATGGCCGAGGCCATCGACGAGCCCGACGAGATGGCACCGACGGCGCCGCGCATCCTCACGATGCACGTGCCGATCGACAAGATCGGAGAGGTGATCGGGCCCAAGGGCAAGGTCATCAACCAGATCCAGGACGACACCGGTGCTCAGATCAGCATCGAGGACGACGGCACCATCTATGTCGGCGCCGACAACGGCGACGCGGCTGAGGCGGCCCGGGCGACGATCAACGCGATCGCCAACCCGCAGATGCCGGAGATCGGTGAGCGCTACCTCGGCACGGTCGTCAAGACGACGAACTTCGGTGCGTTCGTCTCGCTGCTCCCCGGCAAGGACGGTCTGCTGCACATCTCGAAGCTGCGGGCGCTCGCCGGCGGCAAGCGGGTCGAGAACGTCGAGGACGTCGTCTCCGTCGGGCAGAAGCTCCAGGTCGAGATCGGTGAGATCGACGACCGGGGCAAGCTCAGCCTGATCCCGGTCGTCGAGGACCAGAACGAGTCGGTCGACGCCTGACCGTGAAGTATCCCTCGGCGCTCGAGCAGCCCCTCGGCTCGACCCGCACCCTGCTCAAGGAGACCGGCGACGACGGCCAGGTGGCCTCCACCATCCGTCGTACCGTCCTCCCGGGCGGGCTGCGGATCGTCACCGAGGCGATGCCGGGCACCCGCTCGACCAGCCTGGGGCTGTGGACCGGAGTGGGCTCCCGCGACGAGTCAACCTCGCTCGCGGGAGTCACCCACTTCCTCGAACACCTGCTGTTCAAGGGCACCCGGCGTCGCACCGCGCTCGACATCTCCGCTGAGCTCGATGCGGTCGGCGGTGAGCTCAACGCCTTCACCGGCAAGGAGTTCACCTGCTACCACGCGCGCGTCCTCGATGTGGACGTCCCGCTGGCGGTCGACGTGCTC
Source organism: uncultured Actinomycetota bacterium (assembly GCA_963820035.1). Lineage (GTDB taxonomy): Bacteria > Actinomycetota > Actinomycetes > Propionibacteriales > Nocardioidaceae > JAWWPG01. The sequence continues at coordinate 425,332 of CAWFYK010000005.1, forward strand.
TGCGACATGGTGACGTCGTCGATGCTGCCCTCGCGCGAGGTCGAGTCCGAGCGCAACGTGATCCTCGAAGAGATCGCCATGCACGACGACGACCATGACGACGTCGTCCATGACGCGTTCGTCGCGGCGCTCTACGGCGAGACGCCCTTGGGCCGACCGATCACCGGGACCCCCGACTCGATCCGTGGCCTGTCCCGTCGACAGATCAGCGGTTACTACCACCGCCACTACACCGCCGACAAGCTCGTCTTCTCGGCAGCCGGGAGCGTCGACCACCGCCAGCTGGTCACGCTCGTCACGGCCGCCTTCGAGCGGGCTGGCGCGATGGGCGACGCCGACCGCGGGCCTCGGCCCGTACGCCGGCCGCTCACCCAGCTCACCAACGCCCCGTCGACCGTGGCGATCGAGCGCCCGACCGAGCAGGCGATGTTCGTCATGGGCATGCCGTCGTTCCCGCGCAACCACGAGAGCCGCTTCGCGCTCGGCGTGCTCAACGCCGCTCTCGGCGGCGGGACCTCGAGCCGGCTCTTCCAAGAGGTGCGGGAACGCCGCGGTCTCGCCTACACGATCTACTCCTTCGGCAGCCAACATGTCGACAGCGGCTACTTCGCCGTCGGCGGCGCCTGCCTTCCCGACAAGCTCCAGGACGTCCTCGGCATCTGCCGCGACGAGCTCGAGAAGGTCGCGAGCACCGGCCTGACGCTCGAGGAGTTCGAGCGTGGCAAGGGTCAGCTGCGCGGCAGCCTGGTGATGGGCCTCGAGGACTCGAGCTCACGGATGACGCGCATCGGCAAGGCAGAGCTGGTTCCCGGCCGGGTGCTCAGCATCGACGAGGCCCTGGGCCGGATCAACGCCGTCACCCTCGACGGCGTCTACGACGTCGCACAGCTGCTGCTGACGGCCGAGCCGACCCTCGCCGTACTCGGTCCGGCTGCCGCGCTGGACACCCTCGACTGAGCCGCTTAAGGCCGTCCAGGTCCTTGTGAACGGCGGTGCTCAGCTACGGCAGGGCTCGAAGATCTTGTCGTTCAGCATGAGGTCGAACCGCACACCGTTGAAGTCGTTGCGGTTGTCAGCCGGGCAGAACTGGGCGGTGGTCAGCCTGTATTCGGCCTGGAAGACAGGCTTGCCCGCGGCGACGTACTGGTCGAGCCCGAACGTGCCGTTCTGCTGCGTCGTGCATTCCTTGTATTGGTTGCACTGCTCGTTGAGCGCGCCGTCGAAGTAGGGCAACAGCTTCGGGATCTGCCCGAGATCGTTCTTCTGCAGGACGCTCATGCCCCGGGAGCGCGCGTCGTTGGCGAGGGTCGCGTTGAAGAAGAGCTGGTCGGCGGCGGTCAGCGGGAAACCGGTGCGGCTTCGGTAGCCGTCGACGTTGTCGAGCTCGACCATGTCGAAGCCCTTGGCCTGGCACATGTCGAGCCGGTTGTCCATGATCGTGTGCAGGACGCTGTCGGGCTGTTGGAGGTCTCGGATGTCGAGCCATCTCTCGCCGGGCCAGCCGTTCTTGCGCCCAAGCAGCGCCTTCGGGAACTGGTCGGCGTCCGGCCGGAAATTCTCGTAGGTGCCCGCCGAGATGTAGCAGACCACCTTCATCCCGGCGGCGTGGAGATCGGCGACGCCGGCCTTCGAGGTCTCGAAACCATCCACGTCATACATCGAGACGTCGCGGTACGGCGGCCGCGCGGGTCGAGCGAGCACCCAGTTCCAGGAGGTGCGGACCGCCGGATGCCAGCATCCGGCGCAGTGGACCGGTTTCGGCGGGGTGGGCGTGGACGTGGCGCCCGAGTGGGAGGCGATCCCTCCGGTCGCGAGCACAGCGACCGTGGTGCACACCATCGTGATCAGCCGGGACAGGGACAACGCGCCTCCACGTGGGTGATTCCCGCGCCCCCCATGTCCCCGGAACGTACCACGGCTTGCCCTGGTGTCCCGGGCCTACGTCATCTTCCCGTTGAGCTGGTTCGGGGCACTAGAGTCCCGATATGACGCGTGTGGGTGTGATCGGGGCGGCCGGCCGGATGGGGACACTGACCTGTTCGGCGGTCCGCTTATCGAACGACCTCGAGCTCGCGGCGGAGATCGACCAGACAGACACGCTCGACAGCCTTGTCGGGTGCGAGGTCGCCGTCGACTTCACCCACCCGGGCGTGGTCATGGACCATATCCATTGGTGTGTCGATCATGGTGTCAACATGGTGGTCGGCACCTCGGGCTTCACTGAGGAACGTCTCGCCGTGGTGCGGTCGTTCCTCGGGGATCAGACCGAGGTCGGTGTCGTCGTGGTGCCGAACTTCTCGGTCGGTGCCGTCATGATGACGCGCCTCGCTGCCGAGGCGGCGCGCTTCTTCGAGTCGGTGGAGATCGTCGAGATGCATCACGCCGGCAAGCTCGATGCGCCGTCGGGTACGGCGCTGCACACCGCTCAGCTGGTCGGCGACGCGCGGCGCCGGGCGGGTCTGAGCGACTCACCCGACGCCACGACGACCGATGGGCTCGGGGCTCGGGGTGGGACGGCCGACGGGGTTCGCGTGCACAGTCTTCGGGTTCGTGGAGCAGTAGCCCATCACGAGGTCGTCTTCGGCAACCTCGGCGAGACGCTCACGATCCGGCACGACATGCTCGACCGGGCAGCGGCGATGCCGGGCGTGCTGGCGTCCCTGCGGGCAGCGGTCGCCCGACGCGGTCTGACCGTGGGGCTGGAAAGCGTGCTCGGTCTCGAATAGAGACGTCCTCCCGTTATCAAGATGGCAGGTCAAATGCGCTATTTCAGCATTCTGCCGGGGTACGCTGCTGCTCAGGCTCCCCACGGAGCCGGATTGGCGTGCGCTAACGAGCTTTCCAACGTGTCGAGCCACTGATTGGGACGGAGCACAAAGATGAGTTTTCAAGATGCAGTGCGCACATGTCTGCAGAAGTATGTGGACTTCTCCGGCCGGGCCGGCCGTCCGGAGTACTGGTGGTTCTTCCTCTTCAACGTTCTCGTGTCTGTCGTGATGGAAATCATCAATGCCATCATCGGCACGCAGATTCTCGGGATCATTGTGAGCCTCGCGCTCTTGCTCCCGTCGATCGCCGTCGGCGTCAGGCGACTCCACGACACGAACCGATCCGGCTGGTGGATCCTTATCGGCTTGATCCCGCTGGTGGGCTGGATCGTCCTCATTATCTTCTTCGTGACGAAGGGTGACGCGGCCCCGAACCAGTACGGAGCTCCGACCGAAGGGCTGCCCGCGGCCGGGATGGCCTAGGCAGCACCGCACGAAACCCCGACACAAGGGTCTGCGTCTGCGCTCGGCTGCTGCTGCCTCAGGCAGCTCAGCCGAGCGCCAGGCGCAGCAGCGCGGTCGTCGTGGCCGCGACCGCGACGACAACGAGGAAAGGCGCCTTGCACAGCAGGGCAACCACGCCGGCCGCCACTCCGGCGAGCCGCGCGTCGATCGTGAGCGCCTGGCCGGTTGAGAACGTCTCGACGGCCACCAGGGCGCTGAGCAGAGCGACCGGGATCAGATCGGCCGCGCGTCGTACGAGCGGCCGGTCGAGCACCTTGTCTGGCACCGACAGGCCAGCCAGCTTGAGGGCGTAACAGCCGACCGCCGCCACGATGATCGCCGCCCACATCAGGCAGCGCTCACAGGCTCGTCGTGACCCCGGAGCGCCGCCAGGAAGGCGACTCCCGCCGCGGCGATGATCGGCACGCCGGGTCGAGTGACCGGCACCAGCGCCAGCGCCAGCACGGCCGCGACCAGCCCGGTGAGCCGTGCCGGCCTTTGGCTCAACCGGGGCCATACCAGCGCCAGAAAGGCAGCAGGGACGGCGGCATCGAACCCGTAGGTGCCAGGGTCGCCGATCGACTGACCGGCGACGGCCCCGATGAACGTCGCCAGGTTCCACAGCGCAAACACCGCGAGCCCGGCGGCGAAGAAGCCGAGTCGGGCGTTCACGGGTTGCTTCGGCTTCAGCGCCATTGCCGTGGACTCGTCGATCACCAGCTGCGCGCCGACCACCCGGCGTACGCCACGAAGACCCAGCAGCGAAGCCAGCTTCAGGCCATAGAGGGTGTTACGGCTACCCAGCATCAGGGCGGTGGCCGCTCCCGACATCGGTGCGCCTCCGGCGGCCAGCACGCCCACGAGGGCGAACTGGGACGCGCCGCTGAAGACGAACAGGCTCAGCGCACACGCCTGCCAGGTGCTGAAGCCGCTCGCCACCGCGATTGCCCCGAACGACAAGCCGTAAGCACCGGTGGCGACACCGACGCCGAGCGAGTCGGCTATGACGTGCTTGCGCTCGATGCGCGTCTCCAGCGCAGCGTTGCGCCAGGGATTCGGATCTTCGGGCATCGTAGGAGGCTATCGCGGGCACGAGTCCGGGCAGCGCAGGTTTTCGGCTGCCGATCACCGCTTCCTCGTTCGTCATCCCCGCCGACGGACACGTCGCGTCGGCGGGGCATTTCGTGGGAGACCGACCTCCCGGTCAGCCGGTGGGCAGATTGAAGTTCGGGTCGGCTGCCAACGCCAGCACGCTCTTGAGGCTCGGCAAGGCCGCCCCGGTCGGGGTCAGCGAGTTGTTGCCGAACAGCGGATCGACGACGACGGTGGCGGTCTCGCCGTCGGCCTGGGTGAGAATCACCTCGTAGCCGTTGGGCCCGCTGGGGTCGCCACCGATCCGGACCTTGCCGTAGCCAGGCTCGTGGACCGGATGGCAGGGCGGGTAGTCCCAGCAGTGAGCCAGACCCGAGACGCCGGCGGTGGCGACCTCCGCGGATACCATGCCCTCGCCGGTGTCGTGGGCGGACTTCCAGCCCATCTTGATGCCGACCGAGTGCCCGGCGCCGTTGGAGGCCTCTTGCAGGCTGTCGGTGTCGTAGTTGAGGAACTGGTGGGCCGGGTCGAGGTGGTGGCGGGCCAGCCGGAAGAGCTGGTCGCGCCACGGAGCGTAGGACTGGCCCATCGGGTCGATCACCCTGATGTGCCTACCACTCTGGGGAAGCGAGGTAGGTCTGCCACCGTTGACGGGGCTGGTCGCCGGGGCAGAGTGTGCGTGCTTCGCCGAGTGGCTGCCGGCAACGTCGAGCGGCGCCACGTTGTGGGCTTGGCCGTGGTTGGCGAGGGGTCCGAAGCCGGCCGTCACGGTCGCCAGCGCGGCGACCACTCCGAGCGCGCCGAACGCCTCCGCCTTCCGACGCCGTCGAGCGCGCTGCCCCCGAGCCAGGTCGTCGCTCACCGCGGAGGAAGGGGGTTGCTCTGCGGTGGCGCTGGTGAGGAGTCGATCGCGCAGGTCCTGCTCGTCCATGACGGTTCAGCCTTTCGAGTCGTCGAAGGTGGGCGACAGCAGGACGTCGAGCTTCTGCAGGGCGCGGCTCGTCTGGCTCTTGACGGTGCCGGTCGAGCAGCCGAGGTCGGCCGCAGTCTCCTCGACCGACAGCCCGCAGAAGTAGCGGAGGACGATCGTGAGGCGCTGCCTGGCCGGCAAGGCGGCGAGGGCCTGCATCAGGGCGTCCCGGTCCTCCAGGGACAGGCCCGGCGCAGCCGGCGGGTCGTTCCCGTCGAGCGAGGTGCGCTCGCGACGCCAAGGCCGCCTGCGCTCGTCGGTGTGGCAGTTGACGATGATCCGCCGTACGAAGCCGTCGATGTTGCCGTCCCGCTGCACGCGCGGCCAGGCGAGATAGAGCTTGGTGAGCGCCGTCTGGATGACGTCCTCGGCGAGCTGCCATTCCCCGGTGATGAGGTATGCCGTCCGGAGCAGCCGGGCTCTCGACCCCGCGACGTAGTCGCTGAACTCGGTGTCTCGTGTGCTGCCCATGACCCACCTGTCCGGTCGTGCCGTGGTGCTGCTGTCACGTGTACTACGGGGTGAGATCCGGTTCGGTTGCACGGGTCAGGTCGGTGTGCAGCCTGATCTGCTTGACCGTGACCGCCCCGTCTCCGTTGAGGTCCAGCTCCCGGAAGGCACCGTCGGGCGCCCACCCCTGCTCGGTCAGGAAGCCGCGCACGTCATCGTCAGTCGAGGCCAGCCAGGTCGTGGCCCGGGTGAAGCGGTCGGAGCGCATCGTGTCGACCGCGGCGTGAAGCAGCCGCGAGCCGTGCCCCGCCCCCCGGGCCGACGGGTCCACGACGAGCTGGCCGACCTCGGCGTCGCGCGCCGGGTCGGCGTCCCCGTCCGTGCTGGGCGCCGTTGTCGTGAAGCCGCGCACAGCGTTGCGCTCCAGCGCCACCAGGACGCGTTGGCGCGCCTCCTTCGGGGTGGTGATCGACGTCTGCCACTGGGCGGTGAATTCGTCCTCCGGCAATGCCTCGAGCAGGTCGGCCGGGAGGAGGCCGTGATACGCCTCCCGCCACACCGTCACCTGGATCGAGGCGATGGCAGCGGCATCGGCCCGCCACGCGACCCGGACGCTCACGTCTGCTGTCGGCTGACTCATGCGTCGATCATCCCAACACCGGGGCAGCCAGCCGAATCCGGCTCGACGCGGCGGCTTCGAGCCTCAAGCGTCGCCCTCAAACCCCCGACCCGACTACCCTCGCGGGATGGCGACCGAGCAGGATCTGCGCACCATTGCCTTGGCACTCCCAGAGGCCTATGAGCATGCGTCCTATGGCGGCGCCGCGTCCTACCGGACCAAGCCGCGAGCCTTCGCCTTCGTGCAAGAGCAGCTCGGCGCCGTGGTGCTCTACGTCTCCTCGGAGGAGGAGAAGTACGCGCTGATCGCAGGCGACCCGGACGTCTTCTTCACGACATCCCACTACGAGGGTTACGCAGCCGTGCTGGTGCGTCTCGGTGCGCTGTCTCCTGAGGAGCTGGCCGAGCTCGTGACCGACTCGTGGCGGCTGCGCGCGCCGGTGCGCGCAGTGAAGGCATGGGAAGCGGACCGCGCGTCATCCTGAGTCTTCGTGAACCAGGAGACGCTGTGACGTGGACTACCGTGAGACTGCGTCTCCGCCTGCTCGGAAGGACCGTGCTCATGGACAGGCACCGCGTCGTTGCCATCTCCACCAGAGTGCTGTTGTGTGTAGCGCTGCTCGGGCTCGTAGGGCCTGCTGCCGAGGCGGCCGGTGCGACGAGCCATGCGCCGGGTACGCCGACGTACCTGCAGCAGGGCGCTCGGATGGCGGGCCATCACGTCCCGGCCGACGAGTGCGACGGGACCATGATGCGCAACGCCGGGCTGTCACCGCACATGTAGATCGGAGCGCTCTCTCGGTGAGACAGCGCCGTCCGCATAGACCGTCGCGACGGCATGGGCGAGCGCGACCAGCTCGGCACGGAGCTCCGGCGGATCGATCACCTCGACGCCGGCGCCGTGCGTGATGAGCTCGGTGGCGGCCAGCGCAACCGACTCGGTCGGGATCACCACGGTGAGTGACCCGTCGTCGTCGCGGTCTGCAGTTGAGGCTGCCGCGACGCGCGCGAGGCGACTCGACGGGAAGTCGGGCAGCCGCTCGATGAGGTCGGCAGAGAGCCGCACTGTCGCCGAGCCCGTGAAGCGCTGCTCGTCGAGCTCGGCGAGGCTGCGTTGCCAGTAGGCCGCGAGGTCGAACCCGATGTGCCGGGGGAACACGCTGTCGGTCGGGGTGAGCCGGAGGATGTTGGAGACCCGGTAGGTCCGGAAGGCCTCGGTGGCGTGTGGGCCCCCGTGGCGCTGCCGCCGGAAGATGCTCGCGTGGTCGCGGGCCACGACATACCAGGCTCCGCTCTTGAGGACCACGCCGTGTGGCTCGAGGGTGCGCTCGACCTCGCGGGGCTCTGACCAGCGGCGATAGACGACGTCGATGCGGCGGTCGTGGAGCACGGCCTCGCTGATCGCGACCAGGTGCGGCTCGTCGTCGTCGGCGCGGTACCAGGCGGGGATGTCGAGATGGAACCGGTCACGGAGCCGGCCGGCGCTCTCTCGCTGCCCGGGCCCGAGCGCGGCGAGCAGCTTGAGCTCCGCCGCGCTGGTGTGCTCGCCGATCCCCAGCGCGGTGGCGGCGCCCGGCAGCCCGACCATGAACAGCGCGGCCGCCTCGGGGTCGGTCAGCCCGGTGAGCCTGGTGCGGTAGCCGTCGACCAGCCGGTAGCCACCCGCGCGACCCTGCTCGGCGTAGACCGGGATGCCGGCGGCTGAGAGCGCGTCGACGTCGCGATAGACGGTGCGCAGTGATACCTCCAGCTCGATGGCCAGCTCACGCGCCGTCATCTGCCGCCGGGTCTGCAGCAGCAGGAGGAGGGAGACCAGCCGACTCGATCGCATCGCACCACGCTAAATCCGAGGTCCGACAGAATCACTGCCACTCCCTGTCAGGTATGACGGCCAGGCTGGTCGCATGACCACAACGCCCGGCACCACCGTGCCACACTTTCGCGCCCTGCCCATGCCCAGCGCTTCGTCGGACTTCGACTTCCTCGAGGGCAGCTTCGACGTCACCAACCGGCGGCTCCGCCACCCGCTGACCGGCAGCGACGACTGGGAGGAGTTCCCGGCGACCGCCGTCGCCCGGACCCATTTCGCGGGCGGCGTCAGCATCGACGAGATGTTCTTCCCGACCACGCAGACTTACGGGATGTCGCTGCGTGTCTTCGATGTCGAAGCCGAGGAGTGGAGCATCTATTGGGTCTCCAGCCGCGACGGTCGCCTCAGCCCGCCGGTCCGCGGACGCTGGGACAACGGCAGTTGCTGGCTCGTCGGAGAGGACGTGCACGACGGCCGCCCGGTGCTCGCCAGCTACGCCTGGTCCGACGTCACGGGCACGGGCGCCCACTGGCAGCAGGCCTTCTCGGTCGACGACGGGAAGACCTGGGAGGTCAACTGGGAGATGAACTGGGTGCGCCGGACCGACCGGCCCGACCACACGCAGACGGGCAAGATCACATCGGACTTCGACTTCGTCAACGGCGACTGGCAGGTCGACCATCGCCGACTGGCGAAGCCCTTGCTGGGCAGTGACGAATGGTCGTCGTTCTCGACGCCCTGGACGGCGTACACGCTGTTCCACGGTGCCGTGACGGTCGACGAGATCGGCCTCGCGGACGGCGTCTCGCGCGGGCTCACCGTGCGGCTGTTCGATCCGTCCACCCGAGAGTGGTCGATCTACTGGGTGAACAGCGCCGCCGGCAGGATGGACACGCCGGTGGTCGGCAGCTTCTCCGACGGGGTCGGCATCTTCGCGGCCGACGAGGTCTACGACGGGCAGCCGATCCGCTGCCGGTTCGTCTGGTCGGACATCACCGAGACGACCACGCATTGGCAGCAGGACTTCTCGACCGACGGGGGAGCGACGTGGGAGACCAACTGGGTCATGGACAGCACCCGGTTGAATGACAGCGGGGGCTGAGCCTGGCCAGCCTCGGTGCCGGGCTAAAACCAGGTGCGCGGCCATCGTCGCGGCGGCTACGGTCTGGCCCATGGGTATGTCGAAGTGATGTGAGCCAGGCGCGGACCAGCGCCTGACGACCGGCGAACCGCGACGCGGCTCGCCGGTCAGGTGGATCTCATCACGTCGAGGACATCATGTCTCCGCTGCCCGCCCCGGTTCGGCTCATGCCGGTCGCCGCCCGCCATCCCGCCGCCCAGCGCTACCTCCGCGCGCGTCGCGGCTTGCAGCGCCGAGACGACGCGGTCATCCCGGTCCACGGCAGATGGGCCCACGAGCGCCTCCTCGAGCTTGGCGCCAGCATCGAGGCGTTCCTGTGCTGCCGTCCCGATGGCGGATCCGGAATCGACAGTCTGGTGGCAGGCGTCGCGGCGGTGGCCCACGCGTCATACGAGATCTCGGAGAAGACGCTCGCGCGGCTGCATCCGGGGTCGAGCGTGCCGGGGCTGCTGTCGCTGGTGCGGGTCCCGACCTGGTCTCCCCAGCGAGTGCTCGATCCAGATGCACGTCTGCTGCTCGTCGCCGACGGCATCGAGTACGCCGGCAACCTGGGCACCCTGGTGCGCACGGTCGACGCGAGTGGTGCCGATGGGCTGGTGCTGAGCAACCCGGCGGCGAGGCGCACCCACCCGACGGTGTTCTCCGCCAGCAGGGGCACCGTGCTCACGACTCCGACCCTGGAGTTGCCCGACGCAGCCGATGGGTGCCGGGCGCTCGAGCGGGCCGGGTTCAGCATCATGGTCGCCGATCCCCGAGTGGCGCTGGACTACCGCGATGCGCAGTATGACGGCGGTCGGGTCGCGATCGTCGTCGGCTCGGAGGGCAACGGTGTCTCGGACGAGTGGCGCGCTGCCGCCCAGCAGCGGGTGAGCATCTCGATGCGCGGCCGGGCCGACTCGCTCAACGTGGCAGCGGCGGCCGCCATCCTGCTCTTCGAGGCCTCGGCCCGATCGGGCGGGTAGCTCGTCAGTGGGAGCGGCCGGCTGCTGGGAGCGACTGGAACGCCGGAAGCTTCCTTGACGTTGTCCTCTGCTCGTGCGGTCCCCTCGGCGTTGCTCTGACGCTCATGCAGAGACCGGCCCGCGAACAAGCCGCCTACCACCGACCCCGACGATCAGCGCCGCAATTCCGATGATGAGTTCGACGGTCGAAAGGGCGAAGGACACGATGGGCCTCTTCTCGGCGACATGGATCAACGCTGGGGTCGAACGCGTGCTGCAGCCCCATCTTGCTCCACGTTGCCCGACCCGCGCGGCGGATCAGGGGCGCCGGCAGGGGTGTGCGTCGGTGTGGAACGTCTTGCGCCATTGCGGTTTCGCTTCCGGTCCGCTGCGGTAGACCGTGGTGAACCGCCCCGAGATCCCGGTGTCGATGTGCCAGAACTGCCAGTGCTCGGAGGGCGCCTGCCCGTGTCGGTAGAAGATTCGCCGGCCGCTCGGCCCGTAGACGGCGACGCGGTAGCCGCGGGAGCCGCCGCTGAACGACTGGTACCAGACGCCGATCCTGAAGGTGTGATGGACGCAGACCTTCGGCGCGGGCGCGTTGATCAGCACCTGCGCCGACGCGCTCGATGCCAACACCACCCCCAGCCCGAGCACGATAGACGTGAGGATGGCTGCAACTGCGCCCCGACTGCGCATAGCCCCAGTTAACCACCCGGAAAGTAGCGACGACACAGTGTTTCCGAGGCTGCCCGGACAGGTCGAAAGTGGCGAGGCTCTCGGCCAAGGCGTGCCGGAGGTGACCATCGAATTTGCTGCCGCTGTCCTCGATCAGCTGAAGCTCACCACGACCGCGATCTCGTGTCGTAGAGTGCGCATGGTCGCCGCGCGGAACGCGGGGCAGGACGAGCACCGCAGGGCCGGCGTGGAGGTACTGATGAGCCGAGTCGTCAGAGGGTCGGCGGGAACGAGTCCGGGGGAGCGACTGCTCAACGGCCCGCAGACCACCGGGCGGAACTACCGGGATCTCTTCTCGCCTGGGAAACCAACCCTCTCAGCACACCGCTCGACCTCATCGGTGACGGTGAGGTGATCCTGCGAACCGGCGTGGTTCGCGTCCTCGAGCCCGGTGCGGCCTGGTATGACGAGGCCGTGGCCGGGTTCGCCACCGCGGTCGTCGTGGCGCCCGCTGTCGTGGTCGATGCCCAGACCGCGTCCGACGTAGCGGCGACCGTTGCCGTTGCGGCGGACCGCGCTCAGACGGTGACGGTCCTCGGTGCCGGCCATGGCCGTCTGCACGACGTCCGCGCAGTTCTGGCGCTCGCGGTCCGCCGCTTGGACGGCGTGGAGGTGGACGCCGCCGCCCGTACCGCCCGGATCGGCGCCGGGTGCACCTGGGATCCGGTGCTTGCGGCCGCGACGCCGCACGGACTCGCCCCCGTGTGCGGCTCGGCCCCTGGTGTCGGCGTCGCGGGCTACCTGCTGGGCGGCGGTGTGGGCCCACTCGCCAGTGGCCTCGGCTTCAGCAGTGGCTACGTGCGATCCGTCGACGTCGTCACTCCGGCCGATGGGCCGGTCACGGTCTCTGCCGACTCCCACTCCGACCTCTTCTGGGCATTGCGTGGGGGCAAGGGCGGTTTCGGAGTCGTCACGTCCGTGACTCTCGAGCTGCTCGCCCTTCGCGAGGTCTTCGGCGGGGGCCACTACTTTGCTGCTACTTTGCTGCGCAAGACGCCGGAGCCGTTCAGCACGCCTACGCTGAGTGGGCGCCTCGACTTCCCGAGTCATCCACCGCGTCGGTGGCGATGCTTCGGCTGCCGGCGTCGGACGTCCCGCCTGACCAGATCCGGGGCAGGCAGGTGGTTCACGTACGCTTCGCGAGTCTCGATTCCGCCAGCGCCGCAGGGCCGCAGCTCGGCGACCTGCGAACCGTTGCCCGCCCACTGCTCGACACCGTCGCGGTCCTTCCGTACGCGAAACTGGGCACCATCCACGGTGACCCGACCGCGCCGCGGACCTGCCCTGGTCGTCGGGTCGACGATTCGCGACCTTCGCGTCGCCGGTCGAATACCTCGGCTGTCAACCGCTCTCACGGTGATGCGGTCGGCGGCCGGGCCACCCCGCACCTCCTCAACGTGTACGCGGCCCCCGTCCCGACGCTGTCGGACGATCAACGGCTCGACGCGATCCGCGACGTGCTCCGTAGTGTGGCGCCGTGGCGGGCACCAGTGGACCTGGTGAACTTCGTAGGGCGCGGAAACGACGGTGACGCAATCGTCGAGTCCTGGACAGCCGAGCAGAACGAGCAGCTCGACGTGGTCCGGCACCGGTACGACCCCGAGTGGCTGTTTCCCTTCGCCCGGCACGTTGGGCGTAGCGAGGCACCTGAAGGCCGCCCATGAACGAGCCACCCGCCCTCGACGCGGGTTTCCCGAGCACCCAGGTGGACGTCGGCTCGGCGCACGGAGCGGGCGCATGGTCCGCCCGCATGGGCGGATGGTCGGTTCGTCAGGAGGCCTCGAACTCACCGAGGCGGTCCCACTCGTCCTTCTGGTTCTGCCAGTTGCGGATCTCCGGCGTCTCCTGGACGTACGTCGGCAGCTCCTCCTGGGCGCGCTTGAAGTGGTCCGACGTAACGTGCGCGACCGCGGCGTCGTCGTCGAACGCCTCGAGGAGCACGTACTGGTTCGGGTCGTCGAGACTGCGCGACCACTCGAAGAAGCGGTTGCCCGGCTCCGCCCGAGTGGAATCGGTGAAGTCGCGGGCGATCTCCGGCCACTGGTCGGCGTACTCGGGCTTGATCTTCCACTTGACGCAGATCAGGATCATTCGGCGGCTCCTCAGCTCAAGACATCACACTCGGGGCGATGGTTCGCGCTCCCGACTCTGCCACCCGAGGGCCGGCTCCGGAAGGAGTTCATATCACCCGCCGAGAACGGTGGCTAGAGTCTGCGTATGGGTGGCTCGGTATCGCGCACGTTGGACATCCTGGAGGTCGTCGCGGCGTATGGCGGGGCCTCCGCGAAGGAGATCGCCGACGCGACCGGGTTGCCGCTGCCGACCGTCTACCGACTGGTGCGTGAGCTGCTCGACGGCGACTACCTGGTGCACATCAAGGAGGAGAAGCGGTTCGAGCTGGGCTACAAGCTGCACGCCCTCACCGTCTCCCTGCACGAGCAGATCGGGGTGTCGCGCGGGGTCCGGGCAGAGGTGAGCGGCCTGCATCACCAGCTCGGTGCCGCGTCGTACCTCGCCGTGCACCGGGGCGCGCAGATCGTCGTCGTGTTCACCGCGGACTCGCCCGCATGTCCTCGCCTCGCGCCCCTGGACTTCGGCTATCACGAGGCCGCGCACGCGACAGCCCTCGGCAAGATCCTGCTGGCGAACATGGACGAAGGCCAGCGGCTCCAGTACCTCGAGCCGGAGCCGATGCGCCGGTTCGGCCCCGGCACGATCACGATGTATGACGAGCTCTTCGCCCAGTTGGACGAGGTGGCGCGACGCGGGATCGCCTGGGAGTTCGGCGAGTTCCAAGCCGGGGCCACCTGCGCGGCCGCCGCCGTCCGCGGGAACACCGGCGCCCTGATCGGCTCGGTCGCGGTGTCTGCTCCCGACCGGTTATTCGCGCATCAGCGAGGCGAGGTCGAGCACGCCATCCGGGCCACCGCGTCCAGGGTCAGCCGGTTCTACCGCACCTCCGACGACCGCGGGGTCGGGCCACCCAGAAGCCAGCCGTCCGCGCATTCTCGACCGGCGAGAACGCCGCTGGCCGCCGAGCCGATTTGACACTAACTTGCCCAACACCAGCCCACCCCCTTGGGAGACCTCGATGACAGATCGCAAGCAAGCCCTCGTGAGACTGCTGCGGGCGGCCTACCCGCACGACAGCTTCCCTGACGGTCCCTATGAGCGCGTGGCGGACACGATCCTCACTCAGGTCGACGACGACCTGTGGCTCAAGCTCGCCCTCGAGCAGGGTCTGGACACGCTGGAGCAGGCCGGTCTCGACGGCAGCCAGGACCCCGAGACGGCCGAGAAGCTGCTGCGCGAGATCGAGGATGCCGAGTTCTTCAAGCTGGTCCGCGCGGTCACGGTGGTCGCCCTGTACGACGACCACGAGGTCTGGGAGATCCTCGGCTACGAGGGGGAGTCGTTCTCCAAGGGCGGCTACCTGCATCGCGGCTTCGACGACCTCGACTGGTTGCCCGACCCGCGCATCGATGAGTACGACGGCCCCGACGCGATCGTCGAGGTGGCCGACGCCGACCAACCCACGAACGCCTGAGGGGCGGCCATGAGCACGGAGAGCAACCAGCAGCAGCACGGCACGCCCATCGACGAGAGCACGGAGGCCGTGGTGATCATCGGCTCCGGGGCCGGCGGTGGCACGGTGGCCTACGAGCTCACCCAGCGCGGCATCCCTTGCGTCGTGCTCGAGGCCGGACCGTTCCTGACGCCCGACGACTACGAGAACGACGAGTGGGCCGCGTTCGGGCAGATGGCCTGGCTGGACAACCGGACCACGTCGGGCGGCTACCGGGTCGCGAAGGACTTCCCCAACCTGCCGGCGTGGATCGTCAAGGCGGTCGGCGGTTCGACCACGCACTGGAGCGGTGCCACCCCACGCTTCCGTGACTACGAGTTCAAGGCCAAGACCTACTACAGCGGCATCGACGGCGCCAACCTGCTCGACTGGCCGATCTCCCTGGCCGACCTGGCGCCGTACTATGACCAAGCCGAGAAGGCGATCGGCTCGACGCACCGGCACGGCCGCGCGCCGCAGCCGGCGAATAACAACTACAAGGTGTTCGCCAATGGCGCGGAGCGGGTCGGCTACAAGTTCTACGCCACCGGTCCCTACGGCACGAACGCGGAACCGTACGACGGTCGGCCCGCCAGCATCCAGGACGGCTTCAACTTCCAGGGCGACAAGAGCACCGCCAAGTGGAGCACCGCGGTCCGCGAGGTGCCGCGGGCGCTCGCAACCGGCAAGTGCGACCTGCGCACCGAGAGCCATGCCGTGCAGATCACCCATGACGCGCAGGGCAAGGTCAACGCCGTCCTCTACGTCGACAAGGACGGCACCCTGCACCGGCAGGCCGCCAAGGTGGTCTGCGTCGCCGGCAACTCGATCGAGACGCCGCGGCTGCTGCTCATGAGCGCGAGCTCGCTGCACCCGAACGGACTCGCGAACTCGTCGGGTCAGGTCGGCCGCAACTACATGCGCCACACGACCGGCTCGGTCTATGCCCGCTTCGAGAAGCCGGTGCACATGTTCCGGGGCGAGACGATGGCCGGGATCATCGCCGACGAGGCCCGCCTCGACACCTCGCGCGGCTTCGCGGGCGGCTACTACATGGAGACGCTGTCGCTCGGTCCTGCGTTCCTCGCCGCGTTCGTCGAGCCCGGTGCGTGGGGCCGGGAGTTCACCACGATCATGGACGCGTACGACAACATGGCCGGCATGTGGATCGTCGGGGAGGACATGCCGCAGGAGACGAACCGGGTCACGCTGAACACGGCCGCCAAGGACCAGTGGGGGCTGCCGGTCGCCAACGTCAACTTCGACGACCACCCGAACGACGTCGCGATGCGCGAGCACGGCTACGGCCGAGCCGACCTGCTCTACGAGGCGGTCGGCGCCACCGGCACCCACCACACGCCGCCGTACCCCGCGACGCACAACCTCGGCACCTGCCGGATGAGCGAGCGGCCGGAGGACGGTGTGATCGGTGCGTACGGCGAGGCGCACGACGTGCCCGGGTTGTTCGTCAGCGACGGCTCGGTGATGACGACTGGTGCGGCGGCCAACCCGACGCTGACCATCGTGGCGCTGGCCATCCGGCAGGCCGAGCACATCGCGGACCGGTTCGCGAAGGCCGACCTCTGACCGTCCCCTCGGAGCTGGGCCGGGCGCTCGCAGACTGTGGCTGCACGGTCACCGAGCGCCCGCTCGACATCGCGGTGCGGTCTCATGACGCGTCGCACTACCTGCTGCGCCCGCAGGCGGTGGCGACCGCCTGGGATGCCGGTCAGGTGGCCGCGATCATGGCCGCCTGTGCCCGGCGGGGGGTGCCCCTGACGTTTCGCGCGGGCGGCACATCGCTGTCCGGGCAGGCCCTGAGCAACGGCGTCCTCGTCGACACCCGCGCCGGGTTCACCGGGGTCGAGGTGCTCGACGACGGCGACCGGGTTCGCGTCCAGCCGGGCGTCACGGTGCGGATGGTCAACGCGCGGTTGGCGCCGTACGGGCGAAGGCTCGGACCCGACCCGGCGAGCGAGATCGCCTGCACGCTCGGTGGGGTGATCGCCAACAACTCCTCGGGCATGCAGTGCGGCACCGAGCTCAACAGCTACGCCACGGTCGAGTCGATGGTCGTCGTGCTGACCTCGGGCACCGTGGTGGACACCTCGCTCGCCGATGCGGGCCGCCGGTTGGCGGCCGACGAGCCCGAGCTGCACGCCGGGCTGTGCCGGCTGCGCGACCGGGTCCGCGGGGACGCCGCCTCGGTCGCCACGGTGCGCCGGCTGTTCTCGATCAAGAACACGATGGGGTACGGCGTCAACGCGTTCCTCGACGCGGACGAGCCGGCCGACATCCTGCAGAAGCTGATGGTGGGCAGCGAGGGCACCCTCGGCTTCATCGCGTCGGCGGTGCTGCGGACCGTCGAGGTGCTGCCGCACGTCGCCACCGGGCTCCTCGTGCTGCCCGATGTGCGTACGGCGTCCGCGCTGGTGCCCGACGTGCTCGCGACGCGTGTCGCCACCGCCGAGCTGCTCGACGCGGCGTCGCTTCGGGTGGCCGGCGCCGACGCGGGCTCCCCGGAGGTGATCCGCCGGCTCGAGGTGGTCGACCACGCCGCCCTGCTGGTGGAGTTCCAGGCATCGTCTCCGGCGGAGCTCGACGAGATCCGGGAGGCTGCCGGGGCGCCGCTGGCCGCGCTTCCACTGGCGCAGCCCTTCGCGCTCACCACCGACGCGGGGGAGCGGACCAGGCTCTGGCGCACCCGCAAGGGGCTCTACTCGGCGATCGCGGGCGCCCGGCCGAGCGGCACCAACGCGCTGCTCGAGGACGTTGCCGTGCCCGTCGAGCGGCTCGGCGAGCTCAGCAGCGGCCTGATCCGGCTGTTCGCGACACACGACTACGACGGCTCGGTGATGTTCGGGCATGCCCGCGACGGCAACCTGCACTTCATGCTCAACGAGCGCTTCGACGATCCGGTGCAGCTCCGGTCCTACGAGGCGTTCACCGAGGACATGGTCGACCTGGTGCTCGGCCTCGGCGGCACGCTGAAGGCCGAGCATGGCACCGGACGGATCATGGCGCCCTTCGTCGAGCGCCAGTACGGTCCCGAGCTGGCCGCGGTGATGCGCGAGGTGAAGGCGCTTTTCGACCCGGCAGGCGTGCTGAACCCCGGGACGCTGATCACCGACGACGCCCGCGGCTACCTACGCGATCTCAAGACGGCCGAGACGGTCGAGATCGAGGTCGACCGATGCGTGGAGTGCGGCTTCTGCGAGCCGGTATGTCCGTCCCGGTCGCTGACCGTGACCCCGCGGCAGCGGATCGTCTCGCGTCGCGAGCTGGCCGCCGCCGAGGCGCGTGGTGACACCGCTTGGGCCGCCGCGATCCGGGCCGATATGACGTACGACGTGGTCGAGACCTGCGCGGCGGACGGCATGTGCGCCAGCGCCTGCCCGGTGCACATCGACACCGGTGACTTGGTACGTCGGCTGCGCGCCGCTGACGAGTCTCGTCTGGAACAACGGGTCTGGGCCGGCGCCGCGCAGCACTGGTCGCTGGTCACGAAGTCGGCGTCGGCCGGGCTCACCGCCGCGTCGCGGGCACCGCGGGCGGCCGCTTCGACCTCGCGGCTGCTCCGCAAGGTGGTCGACCCGGACACGCTGCCGAAGTACGACGCCGGGCTGGGACCGGGCGGCCGCGAGCGGGTCGACGTGGTGGACGCCGCGGCGTCAGCGGTGTGGTTCACCTCCTGCGTGGGCACCATGTTCGGCGGTGGAGCGGGGGCGGCGTTCGTTGCGCTCTGCGACCGGGCCGAGGTCAGGGTGCGAACCCCGGTCGGGATCGCCGACCTGTGCTGTGGCACGCCGTGGAAGTCGAAGGGACATCTGAAGGGCCTCCGCCGGATGCGCGAGCTCGTGGTGCCGGCGTTGGCCGCCGCCACCGACGACGGCCGGCTGCCGGTCGTGGTGGAGGCGTCGTCCTGCGCAGAAGGCCTTGCGCTGCTGGTCGCCGACGCCGGGTTCCGGGTGGTCGACGGGCTCGACTTCGTCGCGGACACGGTGCTCCCTGAGCTCAGGGTGACGGCTGCATTGGACCGCGTCGTCGTGCACCCGACCTGCTCGACCACGGCGTTGGGGAGCACCGAGGCGCTCGTCCGCCTGGCGGCCGCCGCGGGGCGGGAGGTCGTCGTACCCACGGCGTGGGGTTGTTGCGCGTTCGCCGGGGACCGCGGCCTGCTGCATCCCGAGCTGACCGCGAGTGCCACTCGTCCGGAGGCGGCCGACGTCGCTGCGCTGGGACCGGCCGATGCGTACGTCAGCGGCAACCGCACCTGCGAGATCGGCATGACCCGGGCCACCGGCCACGAGTACCGGCACATCTTCGAAGTGCTCGCCGAGGCGATGCCCGCCGACCCCTGACGGGTGCGTGGTACGGCTCTCCGTTGGCGGGCGGGTGTCGGTGGCCTCGTGGGGTAGCCGTCAGCGAAGGTCCCCCGCAGCGGCAGTGGTGAGCCACTTCAGTGTCGTCCCAGGCTTTCCCTGGCCGAACGACAGGTCCACGTAGCCGAAGCGGTTGCCGTCCCTGATCACGGCGACGCCGCCACCGTTGGAGGTGTGCCGTCGCTCTCGTAGTCCACGAAGTAGGTCCCGCTTGCTGTGCCGACCTTGACGGTGTGGGCGGGTCCGTAGTGGTCACCCTGCGCGGGGTCCTGTTCACACGACTTGACGTCACCGATCGCGGTGAGCAGCGTCTTGACGTAGCGGTCGTCCTTGCAGCGTTCTTGCCTTCCGCGACGGATTCGCTGAGCCAGACATCCTTGTCCTGGGTGCTGGTCCAGGTCGCGTCGAGAACGAGGGCGAACAGGCAGAGGGCGGCGGCCGAGCCTGGTGGATCCGGTCTTTGACGGTGCCGAGCGGAACGGCGGTGAGCTCCGCGATCTCGCCATACGGCAGTGCCCCCAGGTCGCGCAAGACGAACGATTCCACGACGACCGGCTGGCGGCGCTCAAACTCGTCCAAGGCTTCCATCAGGTCGAGCCGGGTGCCCGCGATCACGCTGGTGGTCCGCGGATCGGCCGTCTCGACCATGTCGGCCCCGCCAACCTTGACGGCCCAGCCAACTGTGTCGGCCCGGCGCCGCATCGAACGATAGGTTGAGCGGGCGCTGTTGGAGGCGATCACCGACACCCAGCCAAGGAACGAGCCGTGGCCGTCGTACGTGCCGAGTTTGGTACTGATGGACAGCAGTGCATCCTGCGCGGCCTCCTCGGCATCCTGGTGGTGCGGCAGGAAGCGTGCGCATCGCCGCATCACGAGCGGACGGACTCGGAACAGCACTTCCTCCAGAGCACGGGAGTCGCCGCCTGCGCCGACCGCACCATCTGATCGAGCTCGGTGTGGTCGTCCACGGTTCGCTCGTTCCAGTTCCGACCGCAATAATGAAGGGCAATGCTGCAGATCGGACGATACCGGCTGGACCGTCGGCTCGGCTCCGGGGCCTTCGCCACCGTGTGGAAGGCGCATGACCCTGAGCTCGATGCGGTGGTCGCCATCAAGGTGTTGGCCGACAACTGGGCGGTCGATGCCGACGTGCGGGAACGGTTCACCACCGAGGCCCGGTTGCTCCGCAGGATAGAAAGTCCTCGTGTGGTGCGGGTCCATGACGTGGGTGTCCTTCCGGCGGGGGAGGGCGGCTACCCAGAGCGGCCGTACTTCGTCATGGACTACATCGAGGGCGGCACCCTGGCGGACCACGTCGGGCGGCTGCCGCCCGAAGACGCTGTGCGACTGGCCTGTGAGGCAGCGCACGCCGTTCAGGTGCTGCACGACTCCGGAGTGGTGCACCGCGACCTCAAGCCCAGCAACCTTCTTCTGGACACCCGGGCCGACCCGCCGCGCGTGCTCGTTGCCGACCTGGGCAGCGCCAAGATGCTGGCCGACGCCAGCGGCTTCACCGTCACGATGGGGACTCCCGCCTATATGGCCCCCGAACAGGCCGGGCAGGTCACCGGGTTCGACGGTCGCGCCGATGTCTACGCGCTGGGGGTGATCTGCTATGAGCTGCTGTCGGGACGGCGACCGTTCGACGGGCTCGACCGCACCCGCGCAAGCTCCCGGGACGTTGAGCTGCGACCCGCACCACTGATGGCCGAGATCGGCGTCGCGGCGGGAGTGGACGCCGTGATCGAATCTGCGCTCGAACGCGACCCGCATCGCCGGCCGGCCGATGCGAAGACGTTCGCTCATGCACTCGAAGCGGCGCTCCACGGTCCACGGGAGGCGGCCGTCCAAGGCCAGCGAGGCTGGCCCACGATTTGGGTCGCCTTGGTCGCGATCGCCTTGCTGGTCCTTGGTACGGCGGTGGGCTGGCTGCTGCGCTGACCCTGGACTCCCGTGGACGGAGCAGAGGTCGGGACTCGGGAGTCGGTCCCCTCCCATGGCCACGCCCTCGCCGTCGATCAGTGCTGGACGGCCACCCACAGACGACCTTCCTAATGCTCGACGAGCAGGCAGAAGAGCGGTTCTGGCTTCCGCTTTTCTACCGCCATGTCGCTCGAAGAGCGCCTCCACCGAACAGGGCGATCACCCCCGCGTTCCGGCGCAGAAATCCCCCCGAGCCGAGCAGATCGGTCGGTGGCGGATGCGCGGTGACGAACCTGACGAGACTGGCTTCTCCCTTGGAGCCAGGCAGCCTTCGTCCATGCCTGGTTTGCTTCTTCGCAGGTGCGGGCTGAGGTACGTACAAGAGCACCCCCGGACCGTTCGTCCGGGGGTGCTCCGTGCTGGCCATCACCCGACCAGCGCGGCCTCTGCTAACGGCAGCCTGGCATCTTCAGGCTGGCGATTCGGGTGAGCCAGCTGAACGGGCTGATCCGCTGGCTCTTCAGTGTGTAGTACTCGTTGACGTACCACATCGTGCAATCGTCGACCGGGTCGACCGTCATCGCACTGTAGTCCCCCCACCTGGAGAAGTTGGTCCGCTGGACTCCGCTCCCGTTGATGATCATGCCTTCATGCAGGGTCATCTTTCCTGGCGCATCACCGGCGAACCGGCCGGTGAACCTGATGCCGGGGTAGATGTTGGTCCCGTTGACGACGCTGTAGCCCAGCAACATGTTGCCGAGCTTGTCTTGCGCGATGCTGCCCATCCACCGGTTGACCGTGTCGCGGGGTGCGTACGTGCCTTGCTGGGCGACCGAATAGGTGCCCTGCAGGCTACGGCGTACCTCGTACCAGCGCTCGCCGGCGATGTGCGGCCGCGCCTCCACAGCCTGGTTGGCGACGAGTGACTCGTAGCCTCCGAAGTTGCGGTAGGCGAGCCGCCAGATCAACCGCTGGCGACTGATCAGCGAGTCCAGGTACTTCTTGCGGTTCGTGATGCCTGGCTGAGGCAGGCAGTCCCGCGAGTCCGGATGACACGGGAAGGCGGTGTCGAACGCTGCCACCGGGAGCTGGTCGGCGAACACCAGCGATGCCGTCGGTTGATTGCCCCAGCCAACCCTGAAGTCCCAGACATTCAAGGCGTCCGACTGCGCGCCGTACGGAGCGTTGTCGTCCTGGCTTCCCAGCAGTGGGATGGCGGAGGTACGTGGCGGCGGACGGTTGCCGTCGACGTCGGCGGGCAGCAGGCCGTCCCCGACGAGGGGCAACAGGCGAGGTTTGTTGCCGTTGATGAAGAAGCTGACAGAGCGGGCCGGTTTGCCCTGCAGCATCTTGCTCTTTTCGAGCCCGTAGACACCGATGCCGTACTCGGTTGTCGGCCCGAACTCCCGTGTGGTTGCCACATAGGCGTTCGACCAGACGCCGTACTTGGGGTAGTCCGGGAAGTTGAAGCCTGTGGTGAAGGCGTACCGGTAGTAGCCGCCGGTCGCGTCGCCGGTCTTGGAGATCGCGACGCAGTTGTAGAACGGTTTGCGCGGGTCGGAGAGCCCGCTAGTGGTGAACTGGGTCAAGATCCACCGGTCGGCCAGCTGGTCGTACAGCACGATCGGGTCACCCGAGGGATCGGTGCAGTCCTTGATCTTGAAGCCCTGCCACAGCGCACCGATGGGCGTCGGTGCGAGTTCGGTCCTGCCGGTCTTGGAGTACACCGCGAACATCACGTTCACCATCTCGACGTACTGCGTGAGACCGACGTCCCCGTTGGGGTCTGGCGGCACGAAATGGGCGCCGTAAGCTGCGAGGTTGGCCTCGTTGTTGATGCCGTCGAAGTTCTGCATGGGGAAAATGGTCGTCCCGTTCGCTGCCGCTGTGCTCTGCACCGCAGCGTCTCCCGAGGAGCCTCCGGAGGCGGCCCCGGCCCGGAGCGAGCCGCGTTCAGGCACCAGCTTGGGTGCCGGCAAACCATGCGCCTTCGCCCGTGCGGCCAGCACCCGCAGCGGCGCCGTCGCGTCATGAGCGACGGCCCGGCTGAAGTGTGGTTTCAAGGGTCCCACGGACGGCGGACGGGCGGTGGCTGGCAGCCGCGATGGTGCTCCTGCCGCCCCAGGCAGCAGCGTGCCACAGACAAGTGCCGTGGCCGCCACAAAACTGATGAGAATAGGTCGACGTGCTTGAGTTACTCCCTGTAGGTTCATTTGTCCTCCCTGCAGAAACTCAACGCCAACGGTCCAGGGGTGTCAAGACCTCGCCTCCGCCACTCGGCGGGACGCGTTCGGCCAAGGCATTCCCTCCCGCAGCCTCCCTACGGAAGTCAGCACCGCGGCGGGGACCGGCCCGTGAGCACGTCCTATCGCCAAGTTCGTCGAACGGATCAGAAGAGGTCTCGGCGCGACTGGTCGACGGCCATCGCGCAGTGACCGCGGCGAGGGTTCTCTGGAGCGACGGACAACTCACCCTCAGAGAGTTGGCTGGCCGACTCGTGAGTCAGGGGTCGAAGCAGGCACTGACGCCGCGGCACCGACGGCACCGACGGGCGATTCCGCACCGGCCCACCGTTGATAGGACGCAGGTGTGTCGCGCACTCGTACCACGACCAACGGCACCATCAAGGTGGATCGATCAATGCGTCGATCGTGGCGATGGCGTCATTGAGATCGCAGACGACGATGTTGGTGGCGCCAGCCGTGATGTACTCGTCCAACCTCTGTCGGACCGTGTCAGGCGACCCGCATGCGGCGCGGACACGGGCCGCGTCGGCAGTGACCGGACCGTCCGGCAAGCCGGCTTCCTGGAGCAGTATCGGTACCGACTCCAAGAGCGAGCGCCACCGCTCGATCGCCGCGTGCTCGTCAGGCATCTCGTCGGTCGTACCGGCGACGAACGTGAACACGTGCGCAGGGAACCGCAACGCGCCCGGGTCTCGTCCGGCCCGCCGGCAGGCTTGTCTCGTGCGGGTCACGACGCTGCGCACTTCCTCAGCAGACGCTGCGTAATTTGAGTGCGACTCCATCGGCGTGAGCGCCGGCATGCCGGGCGACCGGCTCGTGCCACGGGCCCCGCGTGACGGTGAGGCGCCCGGGTGCGAGGTCCTCGATACCACGAACGGCGCTCGCCAATGCCGCCGGCAGCATGCGCCAGATCGCCACCATCGAGACCGCGATGGGAAGCTTGCTACTCACGGCCGCACCCGCCGAGGCAGTCACCAGAGACCAGCGGCAAAGCCAGGTAAGAAGTGACAGCGGGGCGTTACGGTGAGTCATGAGCGGCTCCCCCGTTCGACAGATGAGTGACTTGGTCGCTTCTCATCCTGCCGTCGGACGACGCTCTCTCTCACATCCAGATCACCAGATTGTTTGCAACGTCATGCCCCGTAACTAATGACACGCCGTACGAGGTACCCCGGCTGCGGTCCACGAATAGTCCGCAAGACTCGTGCTGTGCTCGACGAACGCGGCCGAGTCCATGAACCTCCGAGGCGCCGGTGATGGTCTTGTGGGAGTGACCACGTTTGGAGGACACCGATCCCCGCGGGTCATGAGGCGGTGCGGGTAATGAGTTCCACGGCGAGGGTGATCGTCCCGCAGCCAAGGCTGTTGATGAGGCGGGCCCACTGCGACGCGTGCTCGGGCCATTGCGGCACGGGTGTGTTGCTGTTCTGGCAGCCGGCGACGTGAGCCGTCTTCGAGGCGGGTTTCTCGAAGCACGCAGGTGGACATTCGTTTGGAATGCCCTCGGCCGCCAGGGCCTTCGCGTCCGTGCGTTTTCGTGTCTCGACTCCGAGTAGCTATCGGACGGCACGATCGGGGCGGAGTTGTCCACAGGTCCGGGGAGTCTCGGGTTGCGGGCTGATTTTGGTGCTGGCACAGTCCGTCTATCGACCGCCCATGGGGATGGGAGCCGCGGATGGGAAGTCCAGGGTCGGCGTACACCGCACCTGCACTCGACCTGCTTGACGCTGACGTGCGTGGAGAGATCCGCCGTCATGGTGTCGACCCGTTGACTGATGTCGACACGGTGCGTGCGTTCGCGCGATCTGCGGTGGTGGCTCATGACCAGCGCAGCCTGACCGGGGTCGTCCGCCCGGTTGACGATCCCGAGGGGACCATTGATGAGCTCGTTGCACGGCTGGCGGGCTTCGGTCCGCTCCAGCAGTACCTCGATGACCCGTCCGTGGAGGAGGTCTGGGTGAACGAGCCGGATCGGGTGTTTGTGGCGCGTGACGGCCGGCACGAGTTGACCACCACGATCCTGACGGCCGATGAGGTGCGTGACCTTGTGGAGCGGATGCTGAAGACGTCGGGTCGCCGGCTTGACCTGTCGAGCCCGTTCGTCGATGCGATGCTGCCCTCTGGTCATCGGTTGCACGTGGTGCTGCAGGGCATCGCCCACGGCTTCGCGGCGGTCAACATCCGCAAGTTCGTCGTGCGCGCGAAGCGGCTGGACGATCTGGTCGCGCTCGGGACCCTGTCGCCGATGGCAGCCCGGTTCCTGGACGCCTGCGTGGTGGCGGGTCTGAACATCATCGTTTCGGGTGGCACGCAGGCTGGGAAGACGACCATGCTCAACACCCTCGGGAGTGCGGTGCCGGGCCGGGAGCGGATCGTGTCGGCGGAGGAGGTCTACGAGCTTCGGATATCCCACCCCGACTGGGTGCAGCTGCAGACGCGACAGTCCGGGCTCGAGGGCACCGGCGAGATCAAGCTCCGGCATCTGGTGAAGGAGTCGCTCCGGATGCGCCCGTCGCGCATCATCGTCGGCGAGGTCCGCGCCGAGGAATGTCTCGACCTGCTGCTCGCGCTCAACAGCGGTCTGCCGGGGATGGCCACCGTGCACGCCAACTCGGCACGTGAAGCGCTCGTCAAGCTGTGCACCCTCCCACTGCTGGCGGGCGAGAACATCTCGGCGAGGTTCGTCGTACCCACGGTCGCGGCGAGTGTCGACGTTGTCGTGCAGCTTGGTGTCGACGCCGATGGGAAGCGGCGGGTCCGTGAGATTGTGGCTGTGCCGGGCCGGGTCGAGGCTGACATCATCGAGGCCGAGGCAGTCTTCAGCTCCGAGCATGGGCGGCTGGTGAGGGCGCAGGGTATGCCGCCCAGGCTGGAGAGCTTCGAGGCTGCGGGTATTGACCTTCATGCCCTCTTGGCTCAGCAGCTCGAGGACGGCTGTGATGGCGACGGTCCGGCCCTGTCCGAGCATCGGCGGGGAGCCTGAGATGGGGGTGGTGCTGGGGCTGTTTCTGGGGACGGGTCTGTTGCTGGTCTGGCAGGCAGCAACCTCGCCACCGGCCGGGCCGTCATCGCGGCGGGTAACTCGAAGCACGCAGGAGCTGCTTCGACGTGCGGGGATCGAGAATGTGACGCCGGTTGGGTTGATGCTGCTGTGCCTGGTGTCTGGTCTGACGGCCGCGGTGGTGATGCTGTTGGTGTCCCAGACCCTTCCCATCGCTCTCGCCTTCGGCGTGATCGCCGGATATGTGCCTGTCGCCGTGGTGAGGGGGCGGGCGCTTCGCCGACAGCGTGAGCTCGCGGAGGTGTGGCCCGAGGCGGTCGACAACCTCGCCTCGGCTGTCCGTGCTGGGCTGTCGCTGCCGGAGGCGTTGACTCAGCTGGGCGAGCGGGGGCCGGTGCCTCTGCGGCCGGCGTTCGCGTCGTTCGGGCGTGACTACCAGGCGTCGGGGCGGTTCGGCATCTGTCTCGACCTGCTCAAGGACCGGCTGGCCGATCCGGTGGGCGACCGGGTGGTGGAGGCCCTGCGGGTGGCGCGTGACGTGGGGGGCGGTGATCTCGGTCGGGTCCTTCGCGCACTGTCGGGGTTCCTGCGCGATGACGCCCGCACCCGCTCAGAGCTTGAGGCACGGCAGGCGTGGGTGGTCAACGGGGCCAGGCTTGCAGCGGGGGCACCCTGGGTCGTGCTGCTCGTCTTGTCGTTCCAGCCTGAGGTGATCGCGCGTTACCGGTCACCGGCCGGTGCTGTCGTCCTCCTCGTCGGTGGACTCGCCTGCGCGGTCGCCTACCGGCTGATGGTGTCGCTCGGAAGACTCCCCGACGAGGAGCGGGTGCTCCGGTGAACGCGGTTGTCGTGGGCGCGACTCTCGGTGGCGTCTGGGCACTCGGTGTGCTGCTGGTGGGTGCCCGGATGCTCGCCACCCGTCGGCCCACCCTGGAGAGCCGGGTCGCGCCATACATCCGGGACGTCCCGACGCGAACGGCGCTGTGGACACCTCGACCGCCGACCGACAACGTGTTGGCGGCGTTGTCGGCTGTTGCTGCGCCGTTCCTCGAGAGTGGAGCCGACCGGCTGCAGCGGATCCTCGGCGCGAGGGCGTCGGTGCAGCGCCGGCTCGAGCGTGCCGGGTCGGGGCTCACAGTCGAGCAGTTCCGGGTCTCGCAGGTCGAGTGGGCGCTCGGCGGTTTCGGCGTGATGTTGGCGATCGGGGTGCTCGGACCGGCCCGTCAGCCGGGACGGGCGTTGCCGTGGTTACTGCTGTGTCTGGGTACGGCGGGTCTGGCGATGATCGCCCGGGACTCGATGCTGACTCGTCAGGTCGCCGGACGCGAGCGGCGGATGCTCGCGGAGTTCCCGGCGATCGCGGACATGCTCGCGTTGTCGGTGGCAGCAGGGGAGGGACCCGTCGCGGCTCTGGACCGGGTCGTGACGAGCTGTCGCGGTGCGCTGGTCGACGAGCTTGCGGTCGTGCTTGCTGAGTCGCGCACGGGCGTGCCGATGGTGGCGGCGCTCGACGGGCTGGCCCGACGTACCGGTCTGGCGGTGGTGGCCCGGTTCGCGGAGGGGCTGTCGGTTGCGATCTCTCGCGGTACGCCGCTGGTGGACGTGTTGGCGGCTCAGGCCGCCGACGTTCGCGAGGCCGCGAAGCGTGCGCTGATCGAGACGGGCGCTCGCAAGGAGGTCGTGATGATGGTGCCCGTGGTGTTCCTGATTCTGCCTGTGACGTTGCTGTTCGCGTTCTATCCCGGAGTTGTTGGACTCAACCTGCTGGCGCCCTAGCGCCAGCTCATCGAAAGGAACAACATGACGCACCTCTTGGCCGTTCCTCTCCGCCTCAAGCACCGTGACGAGCGCGGTGACGTGCCCGGCTGGGTGATGATCACGGTGATGACGATCATCATCGCCAGCTCCATCCTGCTGATCTTCCAGACCAGGGTGACGTCGTTCCTCAACGATGCGCTCGACAGCTACATGTGACGCGACGGGTTGTCCGCCGGATCTTCCGCGCTGCCGGGCCTCGGCGGTCGCAGCGTGGTTCAGCGGTCGTCGACTTCGCTCTCGTGTCTGTCGTGCTGGTGCCGCTGTTCTTCGCGATCCTGCAGCTGGCACTGATCTGGCACGTGAAGTCGACACTGACCGCAGCCGCCTCCCAGGGTGCCCGCTATGGTGCGTCCTACCAGCGCAGCCCAGCTCAAGGCGTCGCACGCACCCGGTCGATCATCCACGACACATTCGGGACCGGGCTGAGCGAACACGTGTCCGCTGCGACCACGATGCTGGGTGGCCAGCCGGGCGTGGAGGTTGACGTCCTCGCGCACGTGCCGGTGCTGGTGTTCTGGGGTCCAACGGTCGAGGTGACGGTCAGCGGCCACTCCGTCAAGGAGGTGCTGCCGTGAGAGCCGGTCGACCGAGACAGACGCAGCGGCCGCTGACGAGGTACGCCGGCCGTGGGCGCTCATCCGACGACGCCGGGTCAGCGATGGTCGAGCTGGTGTGGCTGTCGCTCATCCTGATGATCCCGCTGGTCTACGTCTTGCTGACATTGGTCACGGTGCAGCGGTCCGCCTACGGCGTGACCGAGGCTGCCCGCGCCGCAGGACGCGCCTATGTGCTGTCGCCCGATCCGGCGACCGGGCGTCAACGCGCCTTCATCGCGGCTCGGTTGGCGATGCACGACCAGGGAATCACCCTGCCTGCCGCGGCTCTGAGCATCGTCTGTCACCCGAGCCCTGCTGATTGCTTACAACCCGGCTCGACCGTGGAGGTGCGGATCCGCTACCGGACGCCGCTGCCCGTCGTACCCGACATCCTCGGACACCCGCCCGCGTCGATCTCGGTCTCCGCGCGCCATGTCGAGCCCTACGGGACCTACCGGGAAGGGGCGGGATGAACCTCGCTCCCCGGATGCTGGCTCGGCGACTGCGCTGCGACGACGGGCAGATCACCGCCATGCTGGTCATCTTCACGCTCTGCCTGCTCCTCGCCGTCATCGCTGTCACCGACCTGTCAGCGGCGTACCTGCGCCGCCAGTCAGCCATCTCGCTGGCCGACGGCGCAGCACTCGCCGCCACCGAGGCAGCGGCCGCCGGCTCGATCTACGGCAACCCCGACAGTGGCTACGTGCCGATCGACAAGACCGCAGCCGCCGCCGCAGTCCGCGCCTACCTCGTCGAGATCGGAGCGTACGGCGACTACCCCGGCCTGACCTACCGGATCGGGGTCGCCGGGCATCAGGTTGTCGTCACCCTCGCCATGCCCTACACGCTCCCTGTCCCCGTGCCAGGCGTCGAGCAGACCACCATCGTCCACGCCGCCTCCGCCGCCGAACTCCCCATCTACCAGTGACCCGAGACACGGTCTCCTGGCGCGGACCGCGGCAGTGCTGGACCGCGGCCGGATGCCTGCCGCTCCTGACTTCACACGGTTGCGGGCGCGGGGCATCGAGAGCGAAGGGAGATCGGCGGGGCGGTCTTGTCAGAGCTGCTGGGGCAGCCTTCCCGGCTGCGTCGCGAGTTGCGTGATGCGTGGGAATCCTTGCCGCAGCGACTGCGCCGTGCCGTCCGTGCAGCTCAAAGTCTGGATCCGCTGCCTGGGGACCGGTCTTCGGTCGTCGCGGCCGAGCTCGTCGGCAACGATCCGGTGCTCGAGTTTCACGTCGACTTCGCCCGCGCTGAGCTGCTAGGGGCGTCGGGCGACTTCGTCGCCGCGAAGGGCGCCTTCAGGGACCTGGCCCAACGGTACGACCCACAGCGGGCGTATCGAGCAGATGACTATGCGTCAGGAGCGACCGCGCCGGGCGTTCGTCTCCGGGTACTGTTGAACCGATGGAAGAGAACAAGGCACGTCGCGTCGTCGACGCTTTGCGCGACCGTGGCACGAACGCGGAGCTGGCCTCGGTCGGTGGACCCCAGTTCGGCGTCAGAGTGATCTTGTCGGACGGCCGTGAGGCGATGTGGGATTCGGACGGTACGGCGTCCCTCGAGGCCCAGGTGATGCGC
Organism: uncultured Actinomycetota bacterium; assembly: GCA_963820035.1. Taxonomy (GTDB): domain Bacteria; phylum Actinomycetota; class Actinomycetes; order Propionibacteriales; family Nocardioidaceae; genus JAWWPG01. Next base: position 455,476 of record CAWFYK010000005.1, read on the forward strand.
GACGGCATGCTGGTGGGGTTCGTTCCGGTCATCGACGGTTCGGATGAGTACTCCGAAGAGGAGATCATCGATACGATCCGCCGGACGGACTATGACAAGCCGATCGCTACCCAGCGGGCGACCGTGCCGCCGCCCGCGCCGGCGCTGCCGCGACAGGGCGGTCTCCTCCGCCGATTCATCGACGGCTACCGATACCGCTGAGACGGCTCGACATCACCGGACACCTGGTCACCGGCACCCGACAGAAGAACTCTCCCTAACGATGGTGAAGGGGCGTCGGTTTCGCAAGAGTCCAGACATTCGTGACGAAAGCGAGTAACAAGGACCGGGACACCCTGCTCGCCGATGAGCCACTCCGTGGCCCCGGGTCGGGTGAAGGGGCTCTCCATGCGACTACCATCCAGTCTCGCCGTTGCAGTTGTGCTGGCGGCAGCAACCGCCACCATCGCCGTCCCGCTCTCGGCCAGCGGGACCGTCGCGTCAGCGCCGCCGACCGCCGTGCATCAGGTCACTCCGCTCGACAGCCACGGTCACGTGCGAGCGCCGTACTCCGTCGTCGCGGTCCATCCCGGTTACTGCTGGACGTATTCGTTCGAGAACGGCCATCTGTACCGATGCTTTCAGAGCAACTACATCCACGATCCGTGCTGGAAGGAGAGCGGGCGCTACTCCGTTGTCTGCCTTGTGCTTCCCTGGTCGCATCATCTGATTCGCCTGAATCTCACCCGGCACCTGCCAGGCAGGGGGAAGCCCTCAAGTGCCCTCTGGGGGTTGAGATTGGGGGATGGCCTGGGACTGCCGTGCCTCGTCAGCACCGGCGCTGGTGGCTGGATCGGCCACCACCACATCAGCTACTACTGCCGCAACGGCTGGGTGCTGGTCGATACTCCTGACCGTCGGCCGGCGGCGTGGACGATCCTCACCGCGAAGAAGGTCGGCGACCACTACCAGCTGCGTGGCCGCAAGACCCTCACCGACGCTTGGCGACCCATCGTCGGGTGAGCCGGCCACGCCTTACGACGGCCGCGCAGCCGCCGTCGTCACCGCAGCTGCTGTCGACGCAGGGCGGCGGGGTCTGGCCGCGTCGTGACCCTGGCGGTGGACGAAAGCCTTTGTAGGCCTGAAGGGTGCCGTCATTGCTCACGAAGTAGAGCATCCCATCAGCAACTGATACCGGCGATGAGATGCCCGTATGACCGGTTGCGGTCTGCCACAGTCGCTCGCCGGTCGAGGCCTCGTTCGCTGCGAAGTCGGATCCGCTCACCATGGTTTGGCTGGTGGGCTGTCCGTTACCCGGTGAGGTGGTAACCCGCGGGTTGGCGGCTGCTCGCTGACTCGCTGAGGGCCGACCGACGTGGCCAGACGCGGTGACAGAAATGGCGGGTTGGGCCAGGGCAACGATCACAAGACTGACGGTCAACAATGCGATGATATGGCGTGGACCTATCATGCCGGCTCCCTGTCGCGACCGCAGTGGCGTTGCTTCAGGGTGCTGGGTGCGATGCTTCTCGGCTGAAGTCATGGAGATTAACTTCCTGCGTTCATCGCTGTCAACGACTATCGACAGCGCGGCCCATGCGGTTTGCGCATTCTGTGACTTGGGATGGCGATAGTGGTTGACGAATATTCTGGGACTCGTGGGCAGGTGGCAGATTAGGGTGATGCTCTGCGGCGGAGGAATCCCACCAAGGCCGAGGTTCCCGCCGGTTCTTGCGTGACGACTCGTAAGGAGAGGCCACGGAGTGGCTGCAACTAGCCCGAACGACGCCTGGGCCGTCGGTTATATCTATGACGGCACGGGTCTTCAGGCGCTGGCCCGGCCTTGGGACGGTGCTACCTGGGCTCGGCGAACTGCGCACACGTGGGCGGCAGCCCGGTCGGCAGTGTGACCGCGAGCTCATGCTTGCCGATCGCCACCGGCAGCTCGCCCAGCGGCCAGCTTCGAGCCTCGGGCATGCCCACTCCGGTGAGAACCCTCACGTGGCGGGCGTCCTGTTAGCCGGCTCGGTCGCGCCAGGTCTGGCGGATGACTTCTCCGACGTCGAGGTCGACATGTTCTGGCACGTCCCGCCGAGCGACGACGACCGCCGGCAGCCCCTTCAGCGCAACGGCTGGGAGCTCATCGCCACCGCCGACAGCCGCGCCAGCTTCGAGGAAGGCCGGGTCGTCTCCCATCTGGAGGACCGAATCGAGTGATCCTGGCGCTCGACAGGATCCGTCAGGCAGTCGCCAATTCCTTTCGATACCGTGCTGTCGCCGTACCGATACACGTCTTGAGGCGCGCCGGCGATGCCTTCATAGCGGCCATCAGAATGGCTAATTGTTGCTGCAAGCAAAACAATGAGGAACTAAACCTCGGTGGGGCTCAACCCACTCTGCTCCTGTTACCCTGACCTTGGTCCCGTTTCGGGTTGACCCGGACCAGGCTGCGGAGGGGGTGAGCACAACACCGCGCGTGAAACGAGCTGCCGCTACAGCAGAGCAGCCGTAACGCTGACAACACTGCCTGTCAGGCCACGAGGATCACGTAGAGGGGTAACTTTCACATGAAGAAGAAGCTTGTTTTCACCGCTGTCTCTGCAGTAGCCGCCGCCGGACTCTACGCAAGCCCTGCGTCGGCGGCTCCCGCAACCGACTGCACAACGACGCTCAGTGGCTCCTATGACAAGATCGTCGTGCCGGATGGTGCGACCTGCACCTTGGATGGCGCGACCGTAAAGAAGAACGTCACGGCCGGAACCGGAAGCTCGCTTTACACGATGAATGCCACCATCGGCGGCAACGTGATGACCCGGCACTCTCACACGGTGCAGATCATTGACACCAACGTCGGTCACAACATCATGGTCACGGGGACTCGTCACATGACCAAGATCGGCGACGACGGATGCATGATCGATCCGACGGTCGGTCGTAACCTCATGGTCAAGGGAAACACCGGTCCGACCGCTATCTGCTCGGTTCAGGTGGGAAACAACCTCGTCGTGATGGGAAACAGCGGGAGCGTCGGGGTATTCAGCAACAGCGTGGACAACAACCTGCTCACGTTCCGTAACAGCGGCCCTGCCACCCGGCTGCGCTTCAACATCATCGGAATCAACTTGAACTGTCAAGGCAACACGAGTCCCGTGTTCGTCAACCTCGGAAACACCGCCGGAGCATCCAAGATGGGACAGTGCGCCTAATCTGACCTCATCCCCACCAGGACCGCGACGAAGCCTATGAGAAGACCTGTTGCGGGTGGTACGACGGACACGACACCCTCGGCAACACCATGCCGCGGGTGCCGTGTTCGCAAGCCTGCACAGCCACACAAGGGATCGGGCTTCTCATGATCGTGCCCCGCTTTCGCCCCACCACGACGCCGCGTAACACCTGGCAACGCCTGCTGGTCGGCGCTACGGTCGGGCTGCTCGTGACAACGGCCTGCTCAGCTGGCAACGCTCACTGAGGGAGCCGCCGGTGCGGAGAGCACCACCAGCCAGGACACCGTGTCGTCTGGCCTGTGTGCGGTTCAGGCAAACCCGCCGCATCCACTCCCGGCGCCAGCCGCGGGCGCCTACGAGGAGAGCTTCTCACCCGTCGACACTCCATCGCCTTCAGCTCTCCCGTCGGAGACCCGAACTCTCACAACCCGGTGCATGGAATGAAGAGGTGTCCACCTTGGGCTGCAACGGAACCACCATGCTCCGCATCACCCATCTCCCCGGAAACGACCGCTGGCCACCGTCGTGGTCCCCGATGGCCGCGAGATCGCTTTCACGTGTGACGGAACCGACCAAGGGGGAGATCTTCACCATCCGAAGCGACGGAACACACCGACGGAATATCACCCACACCAAGGCCTTCGAAGCGTTTCCCGCCTGGAAGCCTCGATGACCGGCCACAATCCACCGGCCGGCCCAGCTGAAACTCCGCGGGCGGCCGGCCGCCGGGCTCACGAATCAGTGGGACCGGTGATGCTTCGGCGCCGGTACGACGGCCGCGTCGGCGACCAGCGCGGTGTAGGCGTGCTCGCCGGTCGGCGTGAGGTGGATGCTGTCCGACCAGAGGTAGCCCGGGTGGCTCTGCGCCACGCTGTCCCAGTCCATCAGCGTGACGTTCGGATAGCGACCGGCCACTGACTCGATGGTCGCGTGGTTGTCGCCCTGCCAGTCCCGGGGCACATAGGGAATTGCGACGATCACGCGGGCGGCACCCGAGAGGGCACTGAGGGCGGCATCGAGCTGGCTCCGTTCGACCACCCCGTTGTCACCGGTGTGGAGCAGGACGACGTCACCGTCGAAACGGCCCGACTTCGCGGCCGCCGTGAGCTCCGGGAGCAGGGTCCAGGACTGAACGCCCTCGGTTGCGTAGTTGCTCACCGACCGGAACTTCGCTACCAGGTCGGAAACCGCGCCCAGCGCCACCGAGTCGCCGTAGACCGCGAGGTCGTAGTGCTTCAGTTGGCTCGCCGAGCGGGGCGGGCCGACCGTCTGCGGGGGTGTGCGTGAGCTTCCGCCCGACGACCGGCTGGAGGAGCTGCCCGACGTATCGGCCGAGTGCTGGTGCCTGCTGGCGGGCGCCGTCTGCGTCGTCGGGTGCTGGCTGATCGACTGCTGCTCGTTGGGGGAGTGGGCCGGCGATGAGGGAGTGGTCGCGGGTTTCTGAGACGGTGACTGGCGCGTCGCCGTAGCGCCGCCGCCCACCGAGGCGCCGGCACCACCGGAGGAGCCCACCCGACGCACGCCGTTGCCAGGCTGCGGATTCGCCACATAGACAGTCCCGCCCGAGGCGAGGTCCGGACCGGTGGTCACTGCTGTCGCGGGCATGATCAGCACCGCGGTCACCAGTGACGTGACTCCGATGGTGATGACCGTCGGCGCCCGCACCGTGCCGATCCGCGAGCTCGCGATCGACGTCCAGAACCAGTGCCAGCCGCGTTGGCGGATCGGCATCTCGATCCATCGGTAGCTCGCCTCCGCCAGCAGGAACGTCAGGCTCAGGCGCAGCACGAGGGCCTGGTTCTGTGACAGGGGCAGGTCGACGCCGGGACGCGTGAAGCAGGCCACCGGCCAGTGCCAGAGGTAGAGCCCATAGGAGCGTTTGCCGATGCCGCGCAGGATCGGCGGGCTCAGGACCGCCGCGAGCGCACCCGGGCGGATCGAGACGGCGATGACCACTGCTGTCAGTACGCTGACGGCGACGAACCCCCACCGATACAGCCACACGGAGAACTCGTCTGTCTGGGCCAGCATCAGGATCAAGGCGACCAGCGCCACCGTCCCGGCGACGGTCTCCCGGGCGCTCGCCGGCTTCTTCGGTCGGATGCTTTCCGACCCGAGGTGGTCGCCCCAGTGCACGAGAGCCAGCCCCGCACCGATCGCCAGTCCCATGACGTGGGAGTCGCTGCCGAAGTACCAGCGGGACGGGTCACCGGCTTGGGGGGAGTGGCTGAGGGCGCTGCCGACGCCCATCGTGAGCGAGCTGCCCAGCGCGACCGCGAACGTGATCACGAGCAGCACGCTTCGACGCGTCTGCGGTCGTCTGACGGCGAGAACGACGGCAGCCACGACGAGTGGCCAGACCAGGTAGAACTGCTCCTCGACGGCGAGGGACCACAGATGCTGCAGCACGGGCGGTCGACCAGCCGCCGCAAAATAGGAGCGGGAGTGGAAGATGTACCACCAGTTCGAGGAGTACGTCGCGGCAGCGGTGACGTCGCCGCGGAAGAGCCCCACCTGGCTCCGGTCCAGCAGCAGCACCGCGACGGTCGTCCCGATCAGCATGGCACCCAGCCCGGGAAGCAGCCGTCGCGCCCGGGCCAGCCAGAACGTGGCGAGCTGGATGTCCCCGCCGAGCACCCATCGGGTCACCAGCTGACCGGTGATCAGATAGCCGCTGAGGACGAAGAAGACGTCGACCCCGAGGAAGCCGCCGCGCATCGCGCCGACCCCGAAGTGGAAGAACATCACCGACAGCACCGCAACTGCGCGCAGCCCGTCGAGCGCGGGCAGCTCACCGCCTGGCCGTCGGCGGGGCCGCCGCGTCTCAGACCGCGGCACGGTGGGATCCATCCCCAGCATTCTCGCCCAGCCTGGCTGCTGATTCGGGAGCACACGCGGCGGTCATCCGGCCGCGAGTTCGCTCAGCTGGGTCGACCCGTCGAACCACTGGACGAGCAGCCCGTCCCGCCCAACAGACTCCTGCCTAGCGACGATTAGCGACGGCGCGTGGAATGGACCCGCGCCGAGAAGGAGCAGCCATGACCGGGCGCGCTCGCCCCCTCGGTATGTCGGCTCGGATCTCCTTCTCATCCGGCGGCGGCCGCCGTGTCAAGCGCGGCACCGAGCCCGAAGGCATCGCCCTCGACCGACAGCGCAGTGAGACGTATGTCACGAACTATGCCGACGACACCGTCTCGTAATTCCCGACGTTCAAGTGAAGGACCAAGGACCCTAGTCCGAGCCATCCGCCCATGCCTATCGTCGAGAGACCCGAGCGCGACCACCTGGTCGTGCTCTCGCGACCTGTGAGGTAGGCCCCACACCATGACACCCGATGATGCGTCCAGCCCCCACGCAGCCTCACGCCGCAGGAGCCGTTGGCTGTTCCTCCCGGCTGCCGCGCTGGTCCTGCCCGCCTTGGTGGGTGGCTGCAGTAGCAGCAGCAAGCCCGCATACTGCACGGCGGAGACGAACCTGAAGACCTCGGTCCAGAGTCTCGGCGATGTCAGCGTCACGCAGAACGGTCTCAGCTCGCTGCAGACAGCAGTGTCCGACGTCAAGACCAATGCCCAGAAGTTCGCCGACGAGGCGAAGACGACGTTCTCCCCTCAGACGACCGCCCTGAAGAACGCGTTGTCCAGCCTCGGAGACGCGCTCAAGGCCGCACAGGCCAGCCCGTCGCTGGCCACGGTGCAGGCGGTGGGTACAGCCGTGAAGGCCGTCTCGACAGCAGCGACAAACCTGGAGACTGCCGTCTCGGGCAAGTGCTAGCGAAGACCTGGCTCAGCGGCTCACCCGATTCAAGGACAGTCGGTGTTCGGCGGGAACAGTCGCGACGTCACCGTGTAGCGGCCGGCCGTTGTCACCCGTAGCCACACCGTGTCACCGGGTGCGGGTGCGAGGCACGCGCCGGCCGGACCGCTGACGTAGAGCCAGCGTGACCAGGCCAGGTGGATCGGCACAGCTGTGCCTGCCGGTGCCTCGACAGTCAGCGATGCGCCGTCGTTGGACACCAGCCGGCCCGGTCGGCCGACGATCGGCGAGGCCGCACGAACCTTGAAAAGCGTCCAGTCCTGGCTGTGCCAGATCTTTCGCAGGTAGCGGTGACCGGCCTGCAGGAACGACACCTCCGAGTGTCCGGACACCCCCAGCGGGACCGTTGGGACGGCCACAAACTCGACGGCGTTGTCGGCAAGAAAGCGGCGATAGGCGGCGGCGGTCATCGGGGCCCCGGAGAAGAACAGCTCGCCGTTGCGAGCGACATCGGTCTGCCGCAGCCAGCCTCGCGCCAGGTAGACGTGTCTGGCGAGATAGGCCGCATCCCAATGTGCCCGGGTCTCTGGCACCTCGAGCCGGCCGGTGATCGGGCCGTGCCGGTCGAGCTGGGCGAGCAGCGGTGCATAGAACGACGCGCGTGCACCGGGCGAGACACTCGCCGCCTTGGTCTGGATCATCTGTTGCGGGTACGCCGTGACGGCGATCGCGAGCAGGGTCAGCCAGAGCCAGCGCCCGGCGTACGCGGCGACGACCGGGACGGCGAAGAGCAGACTGAGCCGGGCTGCGTTGTTGCCGACCGCGGTCGGCAACACGTACGCCGCGACCACCATCACGAGCCCGATCAAGGCGCCGGTGCGCAGGAGTGCGGGCCGCCGCGGAGCCACGATCACAACGGCGAGGGTAGCCAGGAACGCGTCACGGGCGTCGTTGAACGCAAACGGCTCCATCCCGCCCGAGCCGAACACGGCTGCCGCGACCAGGACGATCGATGCCGAAGCCGCGATGAGGACCAGCCCGTCCCGGACCCGGCCGTGCAGCGCGAGCGCAGCGCCGCACACCCAGAGGAACAACGCAGCCACCGGCGAGGCGCCGCCCGTTGCCACTCCCCAGACCGCCGTCTGCCATCGGGCGCGGCGCCCTGGCCCGTCAGGCCGAGCCGGTGCGATGGTCAACAGCGCGGCCAGCGCACAGACCGTGCCCACACCGAACGTCACCCGTCCGGCCATCAGGTTGAGCCCCTGCAGGATCGCGGCCGCCAAACCCCCCAGGACCGGCCGGCGCGCCCCCGTCCGCACGAACAGCGTGGTGAGCTGAGCAGTGGCCACCACACAGCAGATCGCGCCAGTGAGCCGAACGCCTACCCAGGCCATCACGACCGGGGTCCACAGCGAGTAGCTGAACGCCGACGACCCCGAGAACCACCGGAGGTCGATCGGGGTCAGGGGATCGTCGCGCGCGAAGTCGGCGCGGGCGATCTGTGCCGCCAGGTCTGTCCCGACATAGCCCGCGGCGAGATACCAGATCGCCAGCGCGGTTGCCAGCAGCGTCGGGATGAGCGGGGGCCACTGCATCACTCGGCTCGGCAGGTCAGCGGTCAGGGCAGACAGCCGCGAACTGAGGGGACCGGATAGGCCCCGGCTCGCGTGAGCCTCGGCCGACTCCGTCGAGGCCTGGGGCACGACGACGGCGCCAGCCGGCCGTCTCGTCATGCCACGCCCTTCCCCGACCTCGACCTCGCCCTCGGCCCCCCGGGTCGGGCCGGCCGTCGAACCGGTCGTCGGCGCCACCAGGCTATCCCGGCCGGTCGTGGAGGTAGGCCCACGCCGGGCAGCGAGTTACCCGGTCTCAGCCGGTACGGCGGACCAGCGCGAGGGCGGCGAGCAGGGCGACTGCGGTCTCGGTCACCACGGAGACGACACCGAGGGTCTCGAACCAGTTCCCCACGTCATCAGCCATCAGCGGTAGGCCGATGGTGCGGCTCACGACATAGCCGGCGACGGCCAGCAGGCAGGTCGCGCCGAGGGACGCCCAGACGGCACGCGAGTCGGAGATCAGCAAGGCGGCCGCCCAGATCACACATACGACGGTCAGGACGATGAAGAGCACGCCGATGTAGGGAGCCTCGTCCAGGTGTTCCGGCGTGACGGGCACGTGTGCAAGTCCGGCGACCAGCGCCAGCGCGGCCGCGGGGTAGCGCTGCGGTGAGCGTAGCGCGCCGAAAAGCCCGGCAGAGAAGGAACGTCGTCCGCCGGTCGAGTCCCTCGAAGGAGGAGTCGTCGGGTCCCCGGTGCTCATCGGCATCGGCAGGAAGATCGTGGAGAACACGATGGTGGCGCCGGCCGCAGCGACATAGAGACCGGGGCCTTTGTCGGGCAGCAGCATCCCGTCGAGCTGCTGGGTGATCGTGTAGAGCTGGATGAGCAGGTAGCCCGAATAGCCGGCCATCGCGAAGCCGGTGAGGGCGAGCAGCCAGCGCAACGGGACGGTGGCGACGAACGCCTGGCCGACAGCGGCGACAGCGGCGACACCGGCGCCGGCGAGCATGATGTCGCCGTTGCGCGTCCCGAGACCGCTCTGAGCGATCAGCCCGGCGAAGGTGGAGAGCCAGGTCAGTGAGACGCCGTAGGCGAGGACCCCGGCGCCAACCAGCCCGATCACGGAAGTGGAGAGCCGATAGGTCCGCCGGCTGCGCGCCGGAGTACCGGTGCCCGCTCCGACGGACCGGGAGTCGGCGGCCATGGAAGAGGAGATGGTCTGCGTGCTGGTCATGGGCTTCCTTCCAGGGTCGGTGGTGCCGCCCCGTGGGGGAGCGACACCACCGACGTTAGGTGTCCGGTCAGCCGACGCGTCAGCCGACGGAGAAGTAGAGGAACAGGTTGGTCGGGATGTTCCCTGTGACATTGGGGTTCCCGGCAACGCGCATTCCCTGGATGGTCGCGTAGTACTTGCTCGTGACGATCCGGTGCCAGGCGGCTTGGCTCTTCACGCCGATGACGTCGACGTTCCACCACTCGGGCGCGCCGCCCGCCTTGGTCGTCACGATGTGGCTGTGCGGCGGAAGCAGGGCGTTGCCCGTCCCCGACCCGAACACCCGTGACAGGTCGATGGTGCTCGGGTGGTCGACGCACGTGCCGGCGGTCGGGCACTGCAGACTGCCCTTGTTGTTGGGGGTGAACCCGATCGGCACGATGACATACAGCGGGTCGAACTCGCCGGACGGGATGGCGCCGTAGACGTCACCGAGCTCGCACCTCGACGTCGCCTTGCTCGCAGGCGGCTCCTTGCAGAAGAAGTCCTTCGTGTAGTGGAAGGTGTAGGTCTTGCCGGCGAACCAGCCCTTCGTGTTGCCGACGGCGGCCGGCGAGGAGCCGGCCGACATGTTCATCCCCGACATCGACAGGTGACCGGTGGTCTGTGCCGATGCAAGGGTCGGTCCGGCGACGGCGGCGAGACCGGCGACGAGCAGGCCGGCCATCGCGATGCCGACCGAGCGGGCCTTGACCCGCTTCGGGCGTGTTGGTGTCCTCATGGAGCCTCCTGGGTGAGTGGTACGAGACCTGGGAGGCACTGGCACGAGAGCCACGTCCCAGGACTAGGACGTCAGAAGGCTTTCGACACCGAGGACGGTTCGGATTGGTTCAGGCGGCTTGCATAGATGAGGATTCGGGCCTGACGGCCGTCAGCAGGCTTCGCTGGCGTCGAGCTCACGGACCCTGGCGCAGAGCATGTTGAGCAATGCGCGGGCGAGTGCCGGGTGCTTGTCGATGAGCGGGGAGAAGCTCAGCGCCGAGATCGCGAACGTCTTCAGACCGTCGGGTCCGGCGGTCAGCGTCGCGGAGCGCTTCCCGCCGTCGATCAGCGAGATCTCCCCGAAGTAGGCGCCGGGCAGGATCGGCGGGCGAGTGGTCCCACTGACCTCGACCTCGGCCGACCCTTCGAGCACCACCTGGAGACCGGCGTCTGAGCTGCCCTGGGTTACCACCGTCCGGCCGGCAGGCGTCGAGATCGTCGTACCGGCGTTGACGAGGTCCGACAGCACGTTGTCGGGCAGTCCCGAGAACAGGTCGGTGTCCGCCAAAGTGCTCGACAGCGTGTGATACGCCATGATGCCTACCCCTTCCGGATGGATGAACCACGACATGCTTTCACATGGCCGCACCGACTCTGCGGTGAAGACCCAAAAATGAGCTCAAGCCGTTAGGTCGGAGGGTCGACCGACTCGGCCAGGGCGTCCTCGATGCGTGTGGTGCGCCCGGAGGCGTAGGCCTCGTCCCACTCGTCGGCCGCCAGACACGCCTTGGTGTTGTCGATCAGTTGGGCCCGGTCGTCCTGCTGCAAGGGGTCCACCAGACTGTCGAGGTGCTGATAGCCGGCATCGGCCGCTCCGAGCAGTCGTACGGCGGCACGGGGCGACCCGAGGGCCGCGAGCACCACGGCGTAGTCAAGCGCGACCGCAAGCAGCATGGCCTGCTCGTCGAGGTCGAGGCTCTCCACGATGACGCGACGCATCTCGTCGGCCGCCTCGTCGACCCGTCCCATCTGAAGCATCTCCCAGGCGATGTTGTGCCGTGCGATGAGGGCCCCGAACGTGTGCCCGAGATCTTGGGCGATCTTGAGTGACTCGGCGCCCAGCTCGATCGCCCGCTCGTAGTGGTGCTGGTAGCTCTCGAACGTCGCGAGGTCGAGCAGGCACCCGTGCAACGACGTCTGGTCGCCGGACTCGCGGGCGAGCGAGATCGCCTCCTCGTACGTCGCCCTCGCCGCGACCTCCTCTCCGCCTTCCCACTCGAGCGTCGCCAAGGTGATGAGGGACGACATGACAGCGGCTTGGCCGCCCTCCACCCGCCGGGCCATCGCCAATGCCGAGCCGGCGACCTCGGACGCGCGCTCCGGCTTGCCGAGGGTCCGCCACTTCCGGGCCAGCAGCGCGAGGCAGTGAGCCAGCTCAGCACTCTCGCGACCCGCGCCGAGCTCGACGCCGCGCTCCAGTCGTCGCTGCGCCTCGAGCAGGTAGCCGCTGGCCTTCCAGAAACCGTTCAAGGCGATGCAGAGGCGGAGTCCGACCATGACGTGGTCACTGCTCGCCGCCGTACCCTGCGCAGGCAACGCCCAGTCGAGCGCCACCCGGAAGTTGTCACGCTCCAGGTCGAATCGGGTCCGCGCCTGCCGTCGCCGCACGCCGTAGAGAAGCGGCTCGAGCGACTCCGCCACGCTCAGGTAGTGGGCCGCGTGTCGCCCGTCGACGGCGTCGAGCTCTCCCTCTGACTCGAGCTCCCCTCGTGCGTAGCTCCGGACGGTCTGGAGCATCGCGACCCGCGGCTCACCGTCCGCGGTCTCGCCGACTGTCAGCAGGCTCGCATCGACGAGCTCACCGAGCAGGTCGAGGACGTCGTCCTCGCGGGCGTCGTCGTGGTCGGACGCCGCGACGGCAGAAACGGCCTTGAGATCGGCGCCGCCCGAGAACACTCCGAGCTGGTGGAAGAGCCTGCGCAGCTCCGACGTGAGCAGCTTCTCGGACCAGGCGATGGTGTCGCGCAGAGTCCGTTGCCGGTCCGGCGCCTGTCGACCGGCCGCCGGGAGATCCAACGCGGTGTGCAGCCGGGCGAGCAGGGCATGAGGGCTGAGCAGCTTCGTGCGGGCCGCCGCGAGCTCCAAGGCGAGGGGTAGGCCGTCGAGCCGGCGGCACAGGGCCGCGATGTCCGCGGCATTCTCAGAGGTCAGCTCGAACCCGGACCGGACCCTGCGCGCCTGCTGGACGAAGAGCTGCACCGCCTCGGACCCTTCGACGGAGCCCAGGTCACCGGGATCCGGCAGGTCCAGGGGTCGCACGACATGTTCGTGCTCCGCGGCGATATGCAACGGCCTCCGCGACGTCGCGATGATGGTGACGTCGGGTGCTTGCCCGAGGATCTGGGCGACGACCGCATCGGCTCCCGTCAGCTGCTCGAGATTGTCGAGGACCAGGAGCGCGCGGGCGTGCGCGAGCCGACGCAGCAGCTTCGCTGCGCTCCGGTTCTCCGCCGGCAGGTCGAGCGCCTCCGTGATCGACGTCCACATCACGTCAGGCGTCGTGGCCGTCGCGAGCGGGACGAAGAAGACACCGTCAGGGAAGGTGTGCACGAGGCGATGGGCGACTTCCAGTGCCAGCCTGGTCTTCCCGGCCCCGCCCGCTCCGGTCAGGGTCAACAACCGGACCGGAGACGAGGCGGTCCGCCTCGAGCTCGAGGTGTTGCCTCCGAGCGCCTCCGTCACCTCCTCGAGCTCCCGCTCTCGGCCGACCAGCGCGGTCGGTGGCACCGGCAGGCTTGAGGCGGCGCCGACCGTGCGGAGCGGCGGGAAGTCGGACCGGAGCGGCTCGACGACGAGCTGGAAGAGGTGCTCCGGGCGAGGAATGTCCTTGAGCAGATGTGATCCTAGGTCCACCAGGTCCACGCCGCTGGGCAGGTCGTTCTGCGTGAGGTTCGCGGTCGCCTCCGACATCACCACCTGGCCGCCGTGAGCCGCGCTGGCGATCCGGGCGGCGCGGTGCACGTCCTTGCCGACGTAGCCCTCGGAGTGCAAGGCCGGGTTGCCGGTATGGATGCCCATCCGCACCCGCACGGGCTCCCCTGACTGCCAGGGGTGATGCGCGAGCTCGCGCTGGGCCTGGGCTGCCGCTGCCACGGCGTCCGGGGCCGAGGGGAACACCACGAAGAAGCTGTCTCCCTCGGTGCCCATCTCGGTTCCCTCGTGAGCGTTCCAGGCCGAGCGCAGCAGCCGTCGCTGCGCGTCGAGAGCATCCGCGTAGGCCGACCCGAGGCGCATCAGGAGACCGGTCGAGCCCTCGATGTCGGAGAACAACATCGAGACGGTCCCGGTCGGCAGGCTGGTCACCCCGATATTGAAGCCGTCCGCGCCATTCGACGCCAACCGGGTCGGCGTGCCGCCGTCGTCAACGGGGGGTGGGTTGGCGGACATCGGGGTCTGCGGCGGCGGGTTCGGTGGGGGTGGAGATTCTGGCCCGGAAGATCCAGTAGGACCAGCCTTGGTAGAGCAGGACGAGGGGGAGGATGACGATGGCGACGACGGTCATGACTTTGAGGGCGTAGTCGCCGGAGGCGGTGCCGGCGACGGTGAGGTTGTTGGCGGAGCTGGTGGAGGAGACCATCACGTTGGGGTAGAGGTTGGCGAAGAGGGCGGCGATGGTGCCGCCGAGGGTGGCGGCGGTCGCGGTGAACGATCTGCCCTCGTGTCCGGCCCGGATGAGCAGGGCGGCTGCGAGGGCTGCGGCCACGGGGATGGCGGCGGCGAGGATGCGCCATGGCCCGCCGTCGGAGATGGCGATCGTCCAGCCGGCGTAGCCGGCGACGAGGATGAGGGCGGGCCAGGCCAGCCGGTTGGCGAGTGTGCGGGAGCGTTCACGGACGGCGCCGGCGGCCTTGAGGCTGAGGAACGTGGCGCCGTGCAGCAGGCAGAGCAGCAGGATGGTGACGCCTACCCAGAGGCCGTAGGGCGTCAGCAGGTCCCAGAAGGAGCCGGTGAACTCGTCGCTGGAGTCGATGGGTAGCCCGGCGAGCAGGTCCCCGAGGGCCACCCCCAGGAGCAGCGGGACCAGCGCGGAGCCGATGGTCAGCGTCCAGGACCAGGTGCCGCGCCAGGCGTCGGTGTCGACGCGGGCTCGCCACTCGAAGGACACTCCACGGATGATCAGGGCGACCAGGACGAGCATCAGGGCGAGGTAGCCGGCCGAGAACCAGGTGGCGTACCAGCCGGGGAAGGCGGCGAAGATCGCGGCGCCTGCGACGATGAGCCACACCTCGTTGCCGTCCCACAGGGGCCCGATCGTGTTGATCGCGACCCGCCGTTCGAGATCGGTTCGTCCGACTGCCTTGTGGAGGACTCCTACCCCGAAGTCGAAGCCTTCGAGGATGAAGAACCCGGTCCAGAACACGGCGACGATGATGAACCAGACGACGTCGAGACTCATCGGTTCACCTCAGTAGGTCAGGGCCGGCGCGCGGGGCGCGGGGGTGTCGGGGTCGTGGGGCTCGTCGGGTGGCGCGTCGACCTTCTCGAGCCCGCGGCGGCCGTAGCGCAGCATCAGGTAGGCCCAGACGATCCCGAGGATGAGGTAGAGGACCCAGAACGTGACCAGGCTGAGCGCCACCTCGGTCAGGCTCACCGAGGGAGAGTTGCCGTTCTGGGTGAGCAGCAGGCCCTGGACGACCCACGGCTGCCGGCCGTTCTCGGTGAGCAGCCAGCCGGCGGTGTTCATGATGAACGGCGCGGCGGCCGCCCAGACGGCGATCCCGAGGAACGCCCGCGACGTCGCGAGCCGCCGCTTCCACCAGAGCCAGGCCCCCCACAACGCGAGGATCGGGATGATCGAGCCCAGGTAGGCCATGACGCGCATCGACCAGTACTGGATGAACAGGTTGGGGATGTAGTCACCGCGGCCGTACTGCCGCTGGTACTGCTTCTCCAGCTGGTTGAGGCCCACCACCTGGCCGTCCCAGGAGCCGGTCGCCAACACCGACAGCAGATGGGGAACCTGGATGATCTTCGTTGCGTTCTCGTCGCTGGTGCTCCAGCCTCCGATCTGCGCCGCAGAGAACGAGCAGGGGGCACAGGTGTTCCACTGCGCCTCCATCGCGGCCACCTTCATCGGCTGGTACTTGGTCTCGATCACCCCGAGGTGGCTGCCTACCATCAGGACGAGCATCGAGATCGGCACCATGACCGCGATGGCGAGCTTTGCTGTCCTGACGAAGGCGTCTGGGTTGCTCTTCTTGCGCAGATGCCATGCGGAGATGGAGAGCATGATCATGCTGCCCGTCAGCAGTGACGCCAGCACCACGTGCAGATATCCCCACAGGAACACCGGGTTCGTGAAGAGCGCCGTGATCGACGTCAGCTCCGGACGGCCCGTCGTCGAGCTGATCTGGTAGCCGACCGGGTGCTGCATCCACGAGTTGGCCGCCATGATGAACGCCGCCGACAGGACCGCCCCAACAGCGACCGCCCAGATCGTCGCCAGATGCACCTTCCTCGGAAGGATGTCCCACCCGAACAGCCACAGCCCCAGGAACGTCGACTCCAGGAAGAACGCCGCCAGCCCTTCCATCGCAAGCGGAGCACCGAACACGTCGCCGACGAACCGCGAGTACTGCGACCAGTTCATCCCGAACTCGAACTCCTGGACGATGCCCGTCACCACGCCGATCGCGATGTTGATCACCAGCAGAGTGCCGAAGAACCGCGTCAGTCGCCGCAGGTCCACGTCATCCGACCGATACCACATCGTGTGCAGCATCGCCACCAGAAAAGCCAACCCGATCGTCACCGGCACAAACAAGAAATGGTAGATCGTCGTCGTAGCGAACTGCAGCCTGGACAGATCCAGCTGGGTGATGTCCACGACGTGCCTCACCTTCTGTTAGACCTGCCGCCTGTTAGACCTGCTGCCTGTTAGACCTGCCGCTCACACTAGACCCGTGCTCACCGGCGATTCGTCGCTGTTTGCCCATTCGGGACGACGGAAGTGGTAGAGGATCTGGGCCGGCACCGCCAGGACGAAGAACCCGACGATGACGACGACCGCCGAATGACGTCACATTATCGAAGGCGGCGCCGTTTCGACGCGTTGTGCCGAGGCGGCGTGCACCCTTCTGGTGCCAGCGTCGTACGTCAACGCGGAATTCGGAGTCGCATCGATGGATACTCCCGTGGGGCGAAACCCAGATTGGAATAGAGGCCAGAGCCGTCGACGGTCGCGGAGAGGTTGATGTCACGCACCTCGGTAGACGTCCGGAACCATTCCATTAGCTCGTCGAGACAGTTCCTTGCCAGTCCCTGTCGGCGCCAGCCGGGCAGGGTGATGACGTTCGACACATGGCCACTGAGCCCGACCGGGTTGTGGGGTGAGGGGGCATGCCGATTGACCTGACCCATCGCGCCCGCGACCAGGCCCGCCGTGGGATGGTCCGCCACGAACGCCGCGAGGTCTTTCGTGGCGAGCCCCCGCTGGACCCACGTTGCGAACGAGCTGCGCCACGAGTCCTGGGGGGCGCTCGGCTCGCCCATCGCGTCGAACATCGTCGACCGCAGGACGACCAGGGAGTCGACATCGGCAGTGGTGGCCCGACGGATCTGAGCTTCCATGAGGCAGATTCTGGCGCATCGGGTCGCGTAGCCTGACGGCACCTAAGCCCTCGCGACCGGACGCTGACCCTCGCAGGCGTGGAGTTGACCCTGCTGGCAGGCTCTTGCCATGGTCGATGGCCGGATGGACGCTCTCGCTGTCTCAGTCGCCGGGCTCCGCAAGAGCTATGGCGAGCGGCGAGCCGTCGACGGAGTGGATCTCGAGGTCCGCGTGGGGGAGGTCTTCGCCCTGCTGGGTCCGAACGGCGCCGGGAAGACGACGACCATCGAGATCCTGGAGGGCTATCGACGGCGAGACCAGGGCGAGGTGACGGTGCTCGGAGAGGACCCAGCGGTCGCGGACCGATCCTGGCGCTCCCGCATCGGCATCGTGCAGCAGGGGACGAACGATGCCGCTGAGCTCACTGTGGCGGAGCTGGTGCACCACTTCGCCTGCTACTACCCGGCGCCGCGCGATCCCGACGAGGTCATCGAGTCCGTTGGCCTCCAGACCCACCGGTCCAGCCGCGTCCGCGGTCTGTCCGGGGGTCAGCGGCGACGCCTCGACGTCGCGCTCGGAATCGTCGGCGACCCGGAGCTGCTGTTCCTCGACGAGCCGACCACCGGGTTCGATCCGCAGGCACGGCGGGCGTTCTGGGAGCTGGTCCGGGCCCTCCGCCAGTCGGGTACGACGATCCTGCTCACGACGCACTACCTCGACGAGGCCGAACAGCTGGCCGACCGGGTCGGCGTCATCCGGGACGGCCGCATCGTCGCTGTCGACACGGTGGCGAACTTGGGCGCGGAGCAGCGTCGGACGGCGGTGGTCTCGTGGCGTGACGAGGATGGCCATCATCAGCGACCGACGCCCGACCCCACTGCGCTCGTCGTCGAGCTCTCCCGACGGCTCGGTGGTCAGGTCCCCGACCTGGAAGTTCGCCGTCCCGACCTCGAGGACGTCTATCTCGCGCTGCTCGAGAAGCCGTCGTCATGACATCGGCGACCGCTCGGCGTACCAACTCCTCGCACACGAGCGGCTCCAGCCTGGCCGGCATGTGCACCGCCCGGCTGAGCATCGAGCTGAAGCAGTTCTTCCGGGAGCGCGAGGCGGTCATCTTCATCTTCGCCTTCCCGGTGGTGATGCTGGTGATCTTCGCCTCAGCCTTCTCGTCGCAGCGGGACTTCCTCAGCGGTGGCGGCGCGAGCATCGGGGCCGCGCAGTACTACATCACGGGCATGATCGCCACGGGGATCATGCTGACGAGCTTCCAGAACCTGGCGACGTTCATTGCGGCCGAACGGGACGACGGGACGCTCAAGCGGCTGCGAGGCACGCCGATGCCGCCTATCGCCTACTTCCTCGGCAAGATCGCCGAGGTCGTCGTCACGACCGTCATCCAGCTCACCCTGCTGCTGGCGGTGGCCTCTCTCTTCTACGGCGTCGACCTTCCGCAGAGCCGGGCGCTGTGGCTGCGGTTCTGCTGGCTGGTGCTGCTCGGTGCGGCCGCCGGCACTGTCCTCGGGATCGCCTTCTCGTCCGTCCCGAGGTCCGGGCGGTCGGCCAGCGCGGTCGTCACGCCGATCGTGATCGTCCTGCAGTTCATCTCGGGGGTCTACTTCACCTTTGGTGAGCTCCCGGGCTGGATGCGCGACATCGCGTCGGTGTTCCCGCTCATGTGGATGGCGCAGGGCATGCGCTCGGTGTTCCTGCCGCCGCAGCTGGCGGCCGCGGAGCCCGGAGGGACCTGGCACGTCGGAACGGCTGCGCTGGTGCTCGGTGGGTGGCTCGTCATCGGTCTGATCTTCGCCATGCGGACGTTCCGCTGGACCCGCCGCGACGACGGCTAGCGCGGGCTCGGTCAGCCCAGCTCAGCGAACGCCGCCGCGATCGCGTCGGGTCCGGCGCCCGAGGCGAGGAGCAGCCGCAGCAGAACCCTTGCCTTGTAGGGATGCAGAAAGCCTCCGTTCACGAGCCCTCTGGCCAGCAGGTCACGTTCCGACCCCGTCGCGCCGTAGGTGTCCGAGAACACCGCTCCCGCGCCCGTGCGTGACGTCAGGACGACGGGCACAACGCCGGCCAGCTCACCCAGCACCGGAGCCAGTCGGCCCGGCACGTGGCCGACCCCGAATGCTGCGACCACGATGCCGGCATGGGTCTGTCCGATGCCGTGCAGCAGCAAGCCGTCATCGTCGAGGGTCGTCGTATACAGCGCGACTCTCACAGCTGCGAGGTCTGCGCGGGTGAACCCGGAGAGCGTGTGCCGGGGTGGCACCGAGGCGAGGAACCGTGGGACACCTTCGACGACGTGGCCGAGAGGCCCGAGATCAGGGGAGACGAACGTCGCCGGGTTCGAGCTGTGCGACTTCCGGGCATGCCGGGCCGCGTGGATCTCGTCGTTGAAGACGACGAGCGTGCCGCGCCCACGAGAGGCCGGGTCGGCGGCGATCCGCACCGCCGCGGCCACATTGGCCGGGCCGTCGGCACCGGGGAGCGTGGGGTTTCGCATCGCGCCGGTGACCACGAACGGTGCCTCGTGGATCCAGACGGAGTCGATGAGGAACGCAGTCTCCTCGAGAGTGTCCGTCCCCTGCGTGAGCACCACACCGCATGCCCCTTTCGCCACTGAGGCGCTGGCCACGTCGACGACATCGAGGATGTCGTCGAAGGAGAGGTGGGCGCTCGGGACCGCCCGGAGGTCCCTCACGTCGAGCTCGACCTCGTCGACGGCGCTGGGCAGCAGGTCGCGGCCCCCCAGCCGTGACACGACCCCGCCGTTGTCGCTGCCGGCCATCGAGATGGTGCCCCCGAGTGTGAACAGGACAACGCCGCCGAAACCCACCGGTCAACCCTAGTGCACCCACTCTTCTGAGTCGTTGTACGTTATTACGGTGGACGATATAGTGTTCAGCGATACAACAACCTACGGGCGAGATGAGGTCGAGTGTGATCGAGGTCGAGCAGGTGACCAAGCGCTACGGGAAGGACACGGCCGTCGACGAGCTGTCATTCGCCGTGCAGCCCGGACGGGTGACCGGGTTCCTCGGACCCAATGGCGCAGGCAAGTCGACGACCATGCGGTTGATCCTCGGCCTGGACCGAGCCGACAGCGGGAGGTGCCGGGTCCAGGGTCGCGAGTACGCCGGGCACCGTTACCCCTTGCACGAGGTGGGTGCGCTTCTGGACGCGAGGGCCGTCCACGGTGGTCGGAGCGCGTATCGACACCTCCTCGCTCTGGCTCAGAGCAACCGGATCCCGCGCCGTCGCGTGGACGCCGTGCTCGGCCTCGTGGGGCTCGAGTCGGTCCGCAACAAGATGACGGGAGGCTTCTCGCTGGGCATGAGCCAGCGGTTGGGAATCGCTGCCGCATTGCTGGGGGACCCGCCGATCCTGCTCTTCGACGAGCCGATCAACGGCCTTGACCCAGAGGGGATCCAGTGGATCCGAGGCCTGTTGCGCCGGCTGGCGGCTGAGGGTCGCACCGTCTTCATCTCATCCCATCTGATGAGCGAGATGGCCGTCACCGCAGACCATCTCGTGGTCGTCGGCCGGGGTCGCCTCATTGCTGACGCCGGGGTGGGTGAGCTCCTCGCGGCGAGCCAGAGCGGCTTCCTGTCCGTTCGTTCGCCGGGAGGCGCCCGACTGATCGAGCTTCTCCGCGGGGCCGGGGGGCTCGTGACCGTGGAAGCGGATGGTGCCCTGCAGGTTCGGGGGCTGAGCGCTGAGGTGGCCGGCGAGCTGGCGGCCGAGCACGGGATCACCTTGCACGAGCTCGCGACCCATGCCGCCTCTCTCGAGACAGCCTTCTTCGAGCTCACAGGCGCCCAGTCGCAGTTCCAAGCGGGCAGCTCCGACACCGACGCGCCGGCGACCGATCAGCACGATGATCACGGGGATGGCAGGCTGTCTCTGGCCGAGAGGGGGTCGCGATGACAGCGACCCCGGTGCGCGGCCAGGTCCCCACCACAACCCCTCGGGGAGGCAATCTCCTCGTGGCGGTGATGCGGTCGGAGTGGACGAAGCTGCGATCGGTCCGCTCGACATACTGGACGTTGGCGGTGGCGGTCGGCTTGGCGGTCGGGCTGGTGGCCCTCGTCTGCGCCAACTACGCCTCGGGCTACCCGGACATGTCCGCTCGAGATCGGGCAGGCTTCGACCCGGTCAGCTTCACCCTCAACGGCCTGCTGATCGCCCAGCTCGCCATCGGCACGTTGGGCGTCTTGGTGATGACCTCCGAGTATCGCACCGGGCTGATCCGCACGACTTTCACCGCAACTCCCCAGCGACGGCTCGTGCTCACGGCGAAGGCGGCTGTCTTCGGTGCCGCCGCGCTCGTCGTCGGCGAGGTGCTCTCCTTCTCTGCCTTTCTCGTGGGTCAGGCCATTCTGAACACTCGCGACCTCGGAGCGTCACTGACCGACCCCGGGGTCCCTCGAGCGGTCATCGGCGGCGGGCTCTACCTTGCCGCGGTGGGTCTGCTGGGGCTCTCCCTGGGGACGCTCGTCCGCCATACGACGGGCGCGGTCGCGGCATTCTTCGGTCTGCTGTTCGGCACGACGCTGGTGGCAAACCTGATGCCTGCGTCCTGGCGTTCTCACACCCTGAAGTACCTGCCCGCCGACGCGGGTGGACAGATTCTGGCGCATCATCCAGACCATGCGGGTCTCGGGCCGTGGACCGGCTACGGCGTCCTGCTGCTCTACGTCGCGGCCATCTTCGCGGTGGGGTACGTGCTGGTCGCCCGTCGCGACGCATGAGCGAGCTCGTCGCCGTGTCGGGCACGATGGACGCATGCGCCATCACGACCTGTTGATCATCGGGACCGGCTCCGGCAACACGATCGTCGACCGACGGTTCAGGGGCCTCGACGTCGCGATCGTGGAGGAAGGCACGTTCGGTGGGACGTGTCTCAACGTCGGCTGCATTCCCACCAAGATGTTCGTGCACACCGCGGACCTGGCGGCGGCCGCTCGCAACAGCTCGAGGTTCGGGGTCGACTCACACGTGGACCGGGTCCGCTGGGCCGACATCCGCGACCGCATCTTCAACCGGATCGACCCGATCGCGTCCGGTGGCGAGGAGTTCCGACGGGAGAGCCCCAACGTCACGGTCTACGGCGAACGTGCCCACTTCGTGGGCGACAAGCGGCTCGAGCTCGAGAGCGGTGAGGTGGTGACGGCCGACCGTGTCGTCATCGCTGCCGGGAGCCGACCCGTCATCCCGGAGATCGCCGGGCTCCCCGATGTGCCGTTCCACACGAGCGACACGATCATGCGTCTCGACCGGCTGCCTGCCTCGATGGCGATCCTGGGAGGCGGGGTGGTGGCCACGGAGATGGCGCACATCTTCTCGTCCCTCGGCGTCGACGTGAACCTCATCGCGCGCAGCCGTTATCTCCTGATGGCCGAGGACCACGACGTCTCGCAACAGTTCACCCGGGTCGTCGGCGACCGATGGCGCCTGCACACTGACGCGATCGTCGCGAAGGCCGAGATGGTGGGAGCCGTCGCCCGCCTGCACCTCGTGGACGCGGCGGACGCAGGGGATCGTGGCGCCGTCGAGGCAGAGGTGGTGCTGGTGGCCACCGGACGGGTCCCCAACGGCGACCGACTCGACCTTTCCGCCACCGGAGTCACCACCCATTCGGACGGCCGCATCGTCGTGGACCACGAGCAACGGACGGTCGTACCCGGGATCTGGGCGTTGGGCGACGTCAGCAGCAGCTACCAGCTCAAGCACGTCGCCAACCACGAAGCCCGCGTCGTCCAGCACAACCTGCTGCATCCCGAGTCGCCCACCAGATCCGACCACCGGTTCGTGCCGCACGCGATCTTCAGCAGCCCGCAGGTCGCCTCGGTGGGCGTCACCGAGTCGGTGCTCATCAGCGAGGGTCGTCCCTACCTGGCGGCGGTGCAGGGATACGACGGGATCGCCTACGGGTGGGCGATGGAGGACACCACGGGTTTCGCAAAGCTGCTGGCCGACCCGGATACGCGACAGCTCGTCGGCGCCCACATCGTCGGACCCCAGGCATCGAGCGTGATCCAGCCGGTCGTGCAGGCGATGAGCTTCGGACTGCCCGCGGACGAGATGGCCCGCGGGCAGTTCTGGATCCATCCGGCGATGCCCGAGGTCGTGGAGAACGCCTTGCTCAGGTTGAGCTGACGTCATCGGCCGTGAACCGATCTCGGGGCGCCGGGTGCCTCGGTGAACGTCAGCTCCTAGGCCGATGCACGTGTCCCGATCTGCACGGGGAGCACGCCTTCACGCCAGTCGGGGAGCTCGGCGACACGCCGGCCGGAGGCAACGACGACACCTGCCCAGCCGGGGAAGTCCTCGTCAGTCGTGGCCCCGGCCTGGGTCGAGACGACGAGGACCTGCTCGTCACCGAGCAGCCGCGCGGCGTCATCGTGCACACTGCCGTGCCACCAGTCGAAACCTCTTCGCCAGTCTTCGTCGGTGCGGCACCGCTCGCCGTAGAGCCCAGGTGCCGACGGGCCGAGGATCAACGCCGCTCCAGTCCGGTACGGCGGCTCGGTCCCGATCTCCGCACAGACTGCAATGGCACATGACGTCCCTGCGATCGTGAAGACGTCGGCCGGCGCGCCAGCCTGGAAGTCGACCTCCTCGCCGTCGCCGAGATGCGCCTTGCGGTGCACGGCGACCAGACGACCCTCGGCGGCAACGAGCTGCGTGATGTAGGGCGGCCCAATCGCCGACGCCTCCACCAGCCCGAAGCAGAGCGCCGGCGCATGGGCGGTGGCGCCCACGAGAGCTCCGACAGCCGGGTGGTCCAGCGAGATCGGCCCAGCGGCCAGATATCCGGTCAGCGACATCTCCGGCATCAAGACCAGCTGGCAGGCCGCCTCTGAGCCCTGTCTGAGCAGGTCGAGATGGCGGGTCAGGTTGGTCTCGAGCTCGCCCTTGGGGCAGGTGATGGCCGTCAACAGGAGCCGCATCCCACGATTGTCCACACCGAGCTGCCACGGCAGGATTCTGTCTCCCGAATGAAGTATATTAGAACGTATGAGCGAACTGCGCGAGGCGAGATCGACCGGCCCCTCGGTGGCTGAGATCGAGGCGTTCGTGGCAGGTCTGGCACTGCCGTCGCCGGAGAGCGATGACACGGCACGGATCGACAGGATCGCGGCGCTGGAGCGGCTGAAGGGCGCAGTGGCGGCGGCGCAGGCTCGCGAGACCGTTGCGTTCAAGGGTTCTCAGCTGGAGGTCCAGCAGGTCGCTGGGGTGCGGCCGCGAGACCTGGGGAAGGGGATAGGTGCCCAGGTTGCGCTGGCGCGCCGGGAGTCGCCCTACGCCGGTTCTCGGCTCGTCGGGCTGGCCGAGGCTCTGCTCAGAGAGCTGCCCCACACGCTGGCTGCGCTGACAGCCGGGGACATCTCGGAGTGGCGGGCCATCCTCGTCTGCCGCGAGACTGCGTGCCTCAGCCGCCAGGATCGGATGGAGGTCGACGCCCGGCTGGCCAACCGGTTGTGGTCGCTGTCCGACCGCCATGTCGTCTCGGAGACCCGTCGGTTGGCCTACCGGCTCGATCCGCATGGCTTCCTCGCCCGTTCGAGCAAGGCCGCGACCGACCGCAGGGTCACCCTGCGGCCAGCCCCCGACACCATGACCCTGCTGTCGGCACTGCTGCCCGTGACCGAAGGCGTCGCCCTCTATGCCGCCTTGTGCCGAACGGCAGACGCCGGCCGCGCGGCCGGTGACCACCGGTCCCGTGGACAGCTGATGGCCGACACCCTCGTCGAGCGTGTGACGGGTCGGTCGAGCGCGGATCAGACTCCCGTCGAGATACAGCTCGTGATGACGGACCGGGCCCTGCTCGACGCAGATCCCACGCCCGCCCGGATCAACGGCTACGGCCCCGTTCCCGCTTCGTGGGCCCGCCAGCTACTCGGCGGCCTCGGCCGCGACACCGTGGCCTGGATCCGCCGCCTTTACACCCACCCCGACAGCGGTCAGCTGATCGCGATGGAGTCGAACCGCCGCCTCTTCCCTGCTCCGATGCGGAGCCTGCTGATCACTCGCGACGAGACCTGTCGCACCCCTTGGTGCGGCGCCCCTATCCGCCACCTCGACCACGCCGTTCCCCACACAACCGGCGGTTCGACCAGCGAACCCAACGGCCAAGGCCTCTGCGAGAGCTGTAACTACGTCAAGCAAACCCCCGGCTGGACCTACCGACCGGATCCCCGCGATGGCGCCGGGGGTGCCACCACCATCACCACCCCTACCGCACACGCCTACACGAGTCGACCACCACCGCTGCCGGGCGCCATCGCGACAGAGCGGACAATGGTGACATGCAGATCCTCGAGGCGAGCAAGCTGACCGATGTCCTTGCCGCGCTACCGGCGGCTTGTCGGGTGGTGGCGACCGGCAACGCCGCCGCTCCGTGGACGCTGCTTCGGCTGTTCGACGCCGCGGTCCCGTCATACCGGCTGCACATGCTGAACCCGCAGCGCGGCGTGCCCGACCGCGAAGGCGTCATCCTCGAGTCGGCGTTCGTGGGTCCTGGGGCCAGGTCGAGCCCCCGCTTGCACTACATTCCGGCCCGGCTGTCGATGGTGCCCCGACTCTTTGCCACGGCACTCCCCGTGGATGTGGTGCTGGTGCACACCTCGGCGCCGATCGACGGGACGGTGTCGCTCGGGCCGGAGGTCAACATCCTGCCCGGCGCGATCGAGGCCGTCCGGGCCCGAGGTGGCCTGGTGATTGCGCAGCTCGACCGTGGCGTGCCCTACATCTTCGGCGACGGCGTGATCCCCTTCGACCAGGTGGATCTGGCGATCGAGGCGGAGGACGTGTTGGGAACTCCCGCGGAGTTCGCCCATGACGACGCGACGAGCGAGCTCGCCGCGAAGGTGGCCCACCGGATCAGCGACGGCGTCACCATCCAGCTCGGCATCGGGCAGGTCCCGGACGCCGTGCTCGGCAGCCTGACGAAGCGCCGGGGGCTCAAGGTGTGGAGCGAGATGGTGAGCGACGGGATCCTCAACCTCGAGCGGTCCGGAGCCCTCGACCCCGACGTCGTGCTCACCGCGTCATTCCTGCTTGGCTCACCGGAGCTCTACTCCTGGGCTCACCTCAACCCGAGGCTGAGGCTGGTGCGGAGTGAGACGACGAACGACCCGGCACGCATCGCGGCGAACCCTGGGATGGTCTCGGTCAACACGGCGCTGCAGGTCGACCTCTTCGGGCAGGTCAACGCCTCGCGCATCGGCGGCCGGATCTACAGCGGCTTCGGCGGCTCGACGGACTACATCGTCGGCGCGCTGCATGCCGCCGGCGGTCAAGCGCTGATCGCCCTGCGGTCCTGGCACCCACGCGCCGATGTCTCGACCGTCATTCCGCTCGTCGACGAACCGGTGACCTCGTTCCAACCGTCGGCAGTGATCACCGAGAACGGGGTCGCCGAGCTGTGGGCGAGGAGCGAATCGGAGCAAGCCGAGCAGCTCATCGAGGCCGCCGCGCACCCGAGGATCCGCGAGGAGCTGTGGGAGGAGGCGGCGCAGCTCGGGCTCACCCGCTGAGGGCGGGCGAGCGTTCCGGCAGGGCGGAAGTCGGCTGCGCGGGGAGATGTTACAGTCGAATGCAGATGTGCGAGGGCACTGTCACACTGCGCTAGAATGACGGTCATGTACGGCAACGACTTCGCGACCCCCGACGAGACCGCTGCGGCCGACGACGAGCAGCTCGAGACCCGGTTCCAGGCGCTCATCGACGCCGACCGCCGTATCGAGCCGCGAGACGAGATGCCGGCCGCCTACCGCAAGAACCTGATCCGGCAGATCGCCCAGCACGCGCACTCGGAGATCATCGGGATGCAGCCCGAGGGCAACTGGATCGGCCGCGCCCCGAGCCTGCGTCGTAAGGCGATTCTGATCGCCAAGGTGCAGGACGAGGCGGGTCACGGTCTCTACCTCTACGCCGCTGCAGAGACGCTGGGCGCCGACCGGGCCGACCTGCTCGACATGCTGCACAACGGCCGGCAGAAGTACTCGTCGATCTTCAACTACCCGACGCTTACCTGGGCCGACATGGGTGCCATCGGCTGGCTCGTCGACGGCGCCGCGATCGTCAACCAGGTCCCGCTCTGCCGCTGCTCCTACGGCCCCTACGCCCGTGCCATGGTCCGGGTGTGCAAAGAGGAGTCGTTCCACCAACGACAGGGCTTCGAGATCCTCAACACGCTGTCTCACGGAACGCCCGCCCAGCACGAGATGGCTCAAGATGCCGTCAACCGCTGGTGGTGGCCGAGCCTGATGATGTTCGGGCCGCCCGACACCGACTCGCCCAACTCCGCCCAGTCGATGGCCTGGGGGGTCAAGCGCTTCAGCAACGACGACCTGCGTCAGCGTTTCGTCGACATGACGGTGCCGCAGGCCGAGGCGCTGGGACTGACCCTTCCCGACCCGGAGATCCGCTGGAACGACGAACGCGGTCACGTGGACTTCGGCGAGATCGACTTCACCGAGCTGTTCGAGGTGATCAAGGGCAACGGCCCGTGCAACAAGGAGCGCATCGAGCACCGGCGGAAGGCACACGACGACGGTGCCTGGGTGCGCGAGGCGGCATCGGTCTACGCCGCGAAGCAGCAGGCGGCGATCGCGAGCTCGGCGGCATGACGAGCGAGCCACGCGACCCGGCGTCCGAGTGGGGGCTGTGGGAGGTCTTCGTCCGGGCCAAGCGCGGCCTGAGCCACGTCCACGTCGGCAGCCTGCACGCGCCGGACGCCGACATGGCCATCCGCAACGCGCGTGACCTCTATACACGTCGTCAGGAAGGCGTCTCGATCTGGGTCATTCCCGCCGAGGAGATCACGGCGAGCAGTCCGGATGAGAAGGACGCGTTCTTCGACCCGGCCGCGGACAAGATCTATCGTCATCCGACGTTCTATTCGGTGCCCGATGGGGTGGAGCACCTGTGACCTCAGACCTGTCCGATACGACGCCTCCCTCGTCGGGCGAGGATCCCGATCGCGCGGACGTGCGCGACTATGTGCTCAGGCTCGGCGACGATGCGCTCGTTTATGCCCAGCGGATGAGCGGCTGGATCGCAGCAGCGCCCCAGCTCGAGGAGGACGTCGCGCTCGCCAACATTGCGCTCGACCTGCTGGGGCAGGCCCGCCAGCTGCTGACCTACGCCGGCGAGCTCGAGGGAGAAGGCCGTGACGAGGACGACCTGGCCTATCTTCGCGACGAGCGCGACTTCGTCAACGCCCAGATCTTCGAGCTTCCGGGCGGCGACTTCGCGTTCACCATCGCCCGGATGCTCGTCGTGGCGGCTTACCAGGTCGAGCTCTACGGCAGACTGACCGCGTCCCGCGACGCGACCGTTGCCGCCATTGCCGCGAAGGCGGTCAAGGAGGTCGACTACCACCGCGACCATGCCACCCAGTGGGCGCTGCGTCTCGGCGACGGCACGGCAGAGTCACACCGCCGCATGCAGACCGGGATCGACGACCTGTGGCCCTACGTCGCGGAGCTGTTCGAGACCGACGAACTGGTCTCCCGACTCGCAGGAGCGGGGGTCGCCGTCGACCCGGCGACGCTCGAGGACAGCGTGCTTGGCTATGTCGACCACGTGGTCGGCGAGGCCACTCTCGAGCTTCCGGAGACCCACGTCCGGCACTCCGGGGGCCGCCGCGGCGTCCACACCGAGACGATGGGCTTCCTGCTCGCCGAGCTGCAACACATCAAGCGGTCTCATCCGGGGGCGACGTGGTGACGGACACGCGAGCCTGGCAGGCGGCTGCCGGCGTCCTCGACCCGGAGGTCCCGGTGCTCACCATCGACGACCTCGGCGTGCTTCGCGACGTCACCGTCGACGCGGGTGGCCATGTCGACGTCGAGATCACGCCGACGTACTCAGGCTGCCCTGCGATGGACGCGATACGCGACGATGTCACGTCGGCGCTGGCGGACGCCGGCTACCGCGACGTCACCGTGCGGATGGTGCTGGCCCCCGCGTGGAGCACCGACTGGATGAGCGAAACCGGCAAACAGAAGCTGCTGGCCTACGGCATCGCGCCACCGGAGCCGACGTCGACCCGGACCGTCACGCTTCAGCTGTCGGTCAGATGCCCGCAGTGTGGGTCGGGCGCCACCCGTGAGCTGAGCCATTTCGGGTCGACCGCGTGCAAGTCCTTGTGGGTCTGTGACGACTGCAAGGAGCCCTTCGACCACTTCAAGGCGCACTAGCAGATGCCCACCATCCACACCGCGGAAGCCCGCCGACCGGTCTTCCACTCGCTGCGGGTGAGCGATGTCGACGAGCTCACCGACGATGCCGTCTGCATCAGCTTCGACGTGCCACCCGAGCTGGCCGAAGCCTACGACTTCGTGCAGGGCCAGCACCTCACTCTGCGGACGTCCATGGCGGGCGACGATGTCCGCCGCAGCTACTCCATCTGTGCACCCGCCGGGTCCGGCAAGCTCCGCATCGGAGTCAAGGTGCTTCCCGGTGGTCACTTCTCGGGCTTCGCCGCGGGAACCCTCGCCGTCGGCGACGAGCTCGAGGTCATGACGCCGATGGGGCGCTTCAACACGCCGCTCGACCCCGCGAACGCCAAGCATTACTGCGCGATCGCCGCCGGCAGCGGGATCACCCCGATCCTCTCGATCGTCGCCACGACACTCGTTGAGGAGCCGTCGAGCCGAGTGACTCTGCTGTTCGCCAACCGGACGAGCCGCACGGTGATGTTCCTCGAGGACCTCGAGGATCTCAAGGACCGCTATCCCGACCGGTTCCACCTGATCCACGTGCTCAGCCGGGAGGAGCAGGACGCCGAGCTGCTGTCCGGTCGACTCGACAAGGCGCGGCTCACCAAGATCACCGAGACGCTGGTGCCCGCGACGTCCGTCGACGAGTGGTTCCTCTGCGGGCCCTACGAGATGGTCATCGACCTGCGCGACGCCCTCGTCGAGAGCGGGGTCGACAAGACCCACATCCACTCCGAGCTGTTCCACGTCGAGAAGGCGCCGCCGGTGCGGGCACCGTCTGCGGCCGACGAGGGCGAGGGCTCCGATGTCACGATCAACCTCGACGGTCGCCGCTCGTCGTTCCGGCTCAAGGGGGCCGACATGTCCGTTCTCGAGGCCGCCCTTCTGGTACGCGCGGACGCTCCGTTCGCCTGCAAGGGTGGCGTCTGCGGCACCTGCCGGGCCAAGGTGCTCGAGGGCTCGGTCGAGATGGACACCAACTACGCCCTCGAACCCGACGAGCTGGCCGCGGGTTATGTCCTGACCTGTCAGAGTCATCCCACGACCCCAACGCTGAGTGTCGACTTCGACGCCTGATCGAGTCGCGGCGAGAATCCGGCGCGGGTAGGTTAGACAGCCGCGAGCCTGTCGGCTCGATCTCGCGGCGAGTGTTGAGGAGCTCCTGATGACAACCCGTGATACGCCCTTCGCGCCCGGCACGCCGTGCTGGGTGGATCTGCTCAGCTCCGACGTGGTCAAGGCGAAAGCGTTCTACGGTGGCCTCTTCGGCTGGACGAGCGAGGATGCCGGCCAGGAGTTCGGCGGCTACGTCAACTTCTTCTCCGATGGCCTCCAGGTGGCCGGGATGATGCCGAACAACCCGGGGATGAGAAGCCCCGACGTGTGGACGACCTACATCTCGACCGACGACATCGAAGCCACCGTGGCGACAGCCACCGCTGGCGGCGCCACCGTGCTGTCCCAGGCGATGCAGGTCCAGGACCTCGGATGGATGGCCGTGATCAGCGACCCGGTCGGCGCTGTCGTCGGGCTCTGGCAGCCGGGCCGCCATACCGGGTTCCGCAAATACAACGAACCGGGCTCGGTGACCTGGGACGAACACCACAGCAAGGACTTCGCCACGTCCACGCCGTTCTATGCCTCGACCTTCGGCTGGACCATCGAGCCGATGTCCGATACCGACGAGTTCCGCTACTCAACCGGCAAGCTGGGGGAGGACACGGTCGTCGGGCTGATGGACTCGAGCTCGTTCCTGCCCGACCAGGTGCCCTCGCACTGGGCTGTCTACTTCAGTGTCGAGAGTGCCGACGCCTCCATCGCGAAGCTTGTCGAGCTCGGCGGCACGGTCGTCCGCCCGGCCGAGGACACTGCCTTCGGACGGATGGCCGACGTCAGCGACCCGACCGGTGCCGTGTTCAAGCTGCACCAGGCTCCTGCGGGTGACGCCTGACCGCGGTGGACCGCGACGTGACGTCGACGGACGTCGTGCTGCGGGTCAACGGAGAGGAGCTGTCGGTCAGCCTCGACAACCGGACGTCGCTCCTCGACGCGTTGCGGGACCACGTGGGCCTGACCGGTTCCAAGAAGGGCTGTGACCACGGCCAGTGCGGAGCCTGCACCGTGCTGGTCGACGGACGGCGGACACTCTCGTGTCTGGTGCTTGCGGTGGCGGCCGACGGGTCCGAGATCGTCACGATCGAAGGGCTGGCCGACGCCAACGGGCTGCACCCGCTCCAGCGTGTCTTCATCGACCGTGATGCCTTGCAATGCGGCTACTGCACGCCCGGGCAGATCTGCTCGGCTGTCGGGATGCTCGACGAGGCCGATCGTGGCTGGCCGAGCGCGGTCACCCCCTCGGAGACCGTCAGCATCTCCGGCCGCGCCGCCCTCGACGCCGACGAGGTGCGGGAGCGGATGAGCGGCAACCTGTGCCGGTGCGGCGCCTACGTCAACATCGTGCCCGCGATCCTCGACGTCGCGGAGACCGGACGGTGAGGCGCTTCAGCTACCAGAGACCCGTCACGGTGGAGGAGGCGATCGCCCTCGCCTCCGGGTCCGACGCCGACCGGACCAGCTATCTCGGGGGCGGCACCAACCTCGTCGACCTGATGCGGCTCGGGGTCCAGCGCCCAGCGGTGCTCATTGACGTGACAGGGGTGCTTGCCACCTCCGTCGAGGACACCGCAGCCGGCGGGTTGCTGCTCGGTGCGGGGATGCGCAACAGCGACCTTGCAGCCGATCCTCGCGTCCGCCGTGACTACCCGGCGCTCTCGCAGGCCTTGCTGACCGGCGCATCCGGGCAGCTCCGCAATATGGCGACGGTGGGAGGGAACCTGCTCCAGCGCACGCGCTGCCTCTACTTCCAGGACGTCAGCAAGCCGTGCAACAAGCGCCAGCCGGGCTCGGGCTGCCCGGCCCGCGACGGCATCCATCGGGACCTCGGCATCCTCGGCGTCAGCGAGCGCTGCATCGCCACCCACCCGTCCGACATGGCGGTCGCACTGGCCGCGCTCGACGCGGTCGTGCAGGTCGAGGGTGCGGACGGTCCGCGCAGACTCGCCCTGGGCGAGCTCTACCGGGCTCCTGGCGATGACCCCGCACGCGACACGACCCTGCGTCGGGGGGATCTCATCACGGCGGTCGAGCTTCCCCCCGCGGACGCGTTGAGCCGAGCCTCGGCCTACCGCAAGGTGCGGGATCGGGCCTCCTACGCCTTCGCTGTCGGAGCGGTGGCCGCAGCCGTCGTCGTCGACCGAGGCGAGGTCGCGGACGTCCGGATCGCGCTGGGCGCGGTCGCGCCGTACCCTTGGCGGGCCCGACTGGCAGAGGAGGCCCTCCGCGGTCAGCGGCTGAGCGCTGCCGCCGTACGACGCGCTGTGGCACTCGAGATGGAGCAGGCTCAACCGTTGCCCGACAACGGGTTCAAGGCACGGCTCGCGGGCGAGATCGCCGCTGCGGTGCTCGTCCGGCTGGCCGGCGTCGAGCCCGAGGAGCGGCCATGACCTCGACGCTGGACCGACGGTCGGCCGCCACGTCGATCGCTCGCGTCGAGGGCCTCGACAAGGTCACCGGCAAAGCACGCTACGCCTTCGAGTACGCCGCGGAAGGTGCGGCCTACGCCTGGCCCGTCCAGGCGACGATCGCGCGCGGTCGGGTGACCGGCGTCGACGTCGACGCGGTGGTCGGCAGAGACGAGGTGCTGGTGGTGCTGTGGCACGGGAACGCCCCGAAGCTGCAGGACGTGGGCAACGCCATGGTCGCCGTCCTGCAGGGCGTTGATGTCGGGTTCCGTGGGCAGGTGGTGGCACTCGTCGTCGCCCTCACCCAGGAAGCTGCCAGGGAGGCAGCGACCCGGCTGCGGGTGGACTACGACGCAGAGCCGCACGACACGGTGCTCACCCCGGATCATCCGACGCTCTACAAGCCCGAGTTCATCAACCCCCACGACGACCCCGACACGACGATCGGTGACGCGGAGACGGCCTTCGCCGCGAGCCCGGTCCAGGTCGACGCGACCTACCGAACCCCGGCGCAGCACAACAACCCGATGGAGCCGCACGCCACCACCGCGACCTGGGATGGTGACCGGCTCACCGTGCAGGACTCGAACCAGGGCGGTCAGATCGTCCGCGACACCTTGGCGAAGCTGTTCGACATCGCGCCCGCCCAGGTCGAGGTGGTCAGCGCTCACGTGGGAGGTGGGTTCGGGGCGAAGGGCACCCCACGGCCCAACGTCGTGCTGGCGGCGATGGCGGCCCGGGTCGTCGGCCGCCCGGTGAAGATCGCTCTGACGCGGCAGCACCAGTTCTCCCTCGTCGGCTACCGCACCCCGACCATCCAACGGATGCGGCTGGGCGCCGACTCGGACGGTGTCCTGACCTCGATCAGGCACGACGTCATCGAGCAGACATCGACGGTGCGCGAGTTCGCCGAGCAGTCCGGGCTGATCAGCCGCGTGATGTACGCCGCGCCCAACCGCCGCACGACACACCGGCTGGCCAAGCTCGACGTCCCCATCCCATCGTGGATGCGGGCACCTGGGGAGTGCCCCGGCTCCTTCGCGCTGGAGTCCGTGATGGACGAGCTTGCCGCCGCGACGAACGTCGACCCGGTCGAGCTCCGCATCCGCAACGAGCCGAATGTCGATCCCGAGAGCGGCCTGCCGTTCTCCAGCCGCCACCTCGTCGAGTGCCTTCGGGTCGGGGCGGAGCGCTTCGGTTGGGTCGAGCGCGACTCGCGCCCGAGGCGGCGACGCGATGGCCGCTGGCTCGTCGGCGCCGGAGTCGCCTCGTCGACCTATCCCTTCCATGTCGCTCCGGCGACCGCTCGCGTCTCGGTCGACGCTCAGGGCCGCTATACCGCTTCGATCAACGCGACGGACATCGGCACGGGTGCTCGAACCGCGCTGCTCCAGATCGCCGCCGAGACGATGGGGGTGGACCCCGAGGACGTCACGATCCTCATCGGCGACACCCGGCTTCCGAGGGCCGGCATCGCTGGTGGCTCGATGGGCACCAGCTCGTGGGGATGGGCGATGCAGAAGGCGGCGGCGAAGCTGGCCGCCCGGCTGCGGGGCGAAGGAGGTGCGATCCCACCCGAGGGGATCGAGGCGACCGAGGGCACGGCCGTTGATATCAAGGCCATGGAGTCCTTCAGCCGGCACGCCTTCGGCGCCCAGTTCGTCGAGGCTCGGGTCGACGCCGACACCGGTGAGATCCGGGTGCCGCGCATGGTCGGTGTCTTCGCGGCCGGCCGGATCATCAACGCCCGCACCGCCCGTTCGCAGCTCATCGGCGGTATGACGATGGGACTCTCGATGGCGTTGCACGAAGAGGGTTTGATGGACGGCGAGTTCGGCGACTACGCCAACCACGACCTCGCGTCGTACCACGTCGCCGCCAATGCGGACGTCGGCGACATCGACGTGAGCTGGCTCGACGAGGACGACCCGCATCTCGGGGGCAACGGCACCAAGGGCATCGGTGAGATCGGCATCGTGGGCACGGCGGCGGCCGTCGCCAACGCGGTCTTCAACGCGACGGGCATCCGGCTGCGCAGCCTGCCGCTCCATCTGGAGGACCTGCTCGGCCGCTAATGGTGCCGTGTCGAGCGGCCCTCGGCGGACCGTGGCGGGCGATACTCTGGTGCCGCTGCGGGAGCTCACCTCCCGGCGGTGCAGGCCCAACCACCCCGACGCCGACAAGGACAGGGAAGGGGTCGAATGAAGGAGGCACGCTCCTCATGAAGCGCATCGCCCTGCTGGCGGTCATCGCCGCCGCGCTCACCACCACGACATCCGGCTGGCTGCCTGCGGGCGCTGCTGCGGATGGGGTCACCCATTCGTCGACCCACGCCTCCGCCCCCGCGACGGTCAAGGCGGTCACCGTCAAGTCGGGCCTCGCGAACCCGGCCGGATTCGCTTTCCTGCCGAACGGCCAGATCATCTACGGCGAGCGCAACACCGGCCGAGTGATGTTGCTGAACCCGGCAAACGGGCACCTCTCCGTCATGTTCAGGATCAGCAAGGTCGAGTCGAACGGCGAGCAGGGTCTGCTCGGTCTCGCGGTCGACCCGGGATGGCCCGGCCAGCCGTTCATCTACGCCTACGCGACGCGGCAGCAGAAGACCCTTCAGAACCAGATCCTCAAGGTCACCGTTGCGAACGGCAAGGCCATCTCCCGCCAGGTGATCTGGCGGCTCGACACGACGGCTGGCACCTACCACGATGGCGGCCACATCGCCTTCGGCCCAGGCGGGAGGCTTTATGCCGTGGTGGGTGAGGGCCACGACTCGACGAACGCCCAGGATCTGACGAACGACGCGGGGAAAGTGCTTCGCATGAACCGCGACGGCAGCGTCCCGGTCAGCAACCCGTTCCCTGGCAGCCTGATCTACTCCTACGGCCTGCGGAACTCGTTCGGCTTCGCGTTCGACCCGCGGTCCGCCACCCTCTGGGAGACGGAGAACGGGCCGAACTGCGTGGACGAGCTCAACGTCGAGCAGTCAGGCGAGAACCACGGGTGGGGGCCGCACGAGACCTGCTCTGGCAGCGCGCCGAACAACACGAACCAGGACGGTCCAGAGCCCAGGGTCCTGCCGCTTCGCTGGTTCACGCCGACCATCGCGCCGACCGGACTGGCGTTCTGCCAGAAGTGCGGGATCCCCACCGCCAACGGCGACCTGTTCTTCGGTGCCTACAACACCGGTGAGATCCGGGAGGTCAAGCTCACCGCAGACCGCAAGGACGTCGCCTCGATGTTCGTCGCACTCGACTTCCCGGCGTCCGTGCTCTCGATGCAGGCGGCGCCGACGGGCGGCGTGTACTTCTCCACCGCTGACACGATCTACCACCTGGTTCGGGCGTAGTCGGAGGGGCAGCGAATCCGGGAGCGACGTCAGCACCGTTCCGAGCTCCGCGCCTGCACGCTTCCCGGGGGCTGGCGGCCCGCCCTGTTAGTGTCGGGCCCATGCGGCAGTACCTCGACCTGATGCAGCGGGTTCTCGATGAGGGCGTCGAGAAGAGCGACCGCACCGGCACCGGCACGTTGAGCGTCTTCGGAGACCAGCTGCGATTCGACCTCAACGCAGGTTTCCCGCTCGTCACCACCAAGAAGGTGCACCTGCGATCGGTCTTCGGCGAGCTGTTGTGGTTCCTCCGTGGTGACACGAACGTGAAGTGGCTGCACGACCACGACATCCGCATCTGGGACGAGTGGGCCGACGCCGACGGCGAGCTCGGACCCGTCTACGGCTACCAGTGGCGGAGCTGGCCCACGCCCGACGGGCGGCACGTCGACCAGTTGCGCGGCGTCATCGACGCGATCCGCGACAACCCCGACTCGAGGCGACACCTGGTCAGCGCCTGGAACGTCGCGGACCTCCCGGCGATGGCCCTGCCGCCCTGTCACGCGTTCTTCCAGTTCTATGTGGCCGACGGCCGACTGTCCTGCCAGCTCTACCAGCGTTCGGCCGACATCTTCCTCGGGGTGCCGTTCAACATCGCGTCCTACGCCCTGCTCACCCACCTCGTCGCGCAGGTCACCGGGCTTGCCGTCGGCGACTTCGTGCACACGTTCGGCGACGTCCACCTCTATCTCAACCATCTCAGCCAGGCCCAGATCCAGCTCAGCCGGGAACCCCGTCCGCTGCCACGCCTCGAGCTCAACCAGGACGTCACCGACATCGACGCCTTCACCCTCGACGACATCCAGGTCATGGGCTACGAACCGCACCCGGGGATCAAGGCACCCATCGCCGTATGACCGTCACCATCATGGCGGCGGTAGCGCGCAACGGGGTGATCGGGAGCGACGGCTCGATCCCGTGGCACCTCCCCGAGGACATGAGACGTTTCCGGCGCGTCACCATGGGTCACGTGCTGGTCATGGGCCGACGCACCTACGAGTCCATCGGGCGACCGCTTCCCGGCCGGACGACGGTGGTGGTCACGTCCCGACAGCCGTGGCCCACCGACGGCCGCCCGATGACGGGTCTCGTGGTGGTCCGCAGCCTTCCCGAGGCGTTGGCCCAGGCGGCGCGTCTCGGTGACGAGACCTTCATCCAGGGCGGGGCACGGATCTATGCCGAGGCGTTGCCGGTTGCCGACCGCATGATGCTGACCTGGGTCGACCTGGATCCACCGGGTGACACCCGGTTCCCGGAGGTGGACTGGGCGGCCTGGGAGGAGGTGGCGCGTGAGGAGTTCTCGGGCGGCGCCTGGGCGTCGTACGACCGCCGGGGCGGGCCTCGGACGAAGGCCCACGATGTCGATGGATAAGATGAGCATTCTACTAACGGGAGACCCACCTGCTGGGCTAACATGGAGGTGCCTCGTTGCTATCCGGACCCCCGAGCGGGTAGCAACGGGGCTTTTCTTCGCCCGCACCCGACCGAGCCGCTGCCATGTCACGCCCGAGGACAAGCCGGCTCGACCGGTAGCCTTCTGCCATGAGCCCCGTCACAACCGCCCCGTTCGGGCATGTGCTCAGTGCGATGGTCACACCGTTCGACGCCGCGGGGCGCCTCGACACCGATGCAGCAGCCGGGCTGGCCACCCACCTGGTCGACGACTGTGGCCACGATGGGCTGGTGATCTCGGGGACGACGGGGGAGTCGCCCACCACGACCGACGCCGAGCAGGACGCGCTGCTGCGCTCGGTCGTCGAGGCCGTGGGTGACCGCGCCTTCATCCTGGCGGGAGTCGGCACCAACGACACCGCACACTCGGTCGAGCTCGCCAAGGCGGCGGAAGCCGCCGGTGCCCACGGGCTCCTCGCCGTCACGCCCTACTACAGCAAGCCACCGCAGGCAGGAATCATCGCGCACTTCCGAACGATCGCCGATGCGTCGGGGCTGCCGGTGATGCTCTATGACATCCCGGGCCGCACCGGCACCAAGCTCGCCGCTGTCACGCTGGCAACGCTTGCGGAGCATGACCGGATCGTCGCCGTGAAGGAGGCAAGCGGTGACCTCTACTCCGGAAGCTGGCTGCTCTCGACCACCGACCTGGTGATCTACAGCGGCGACGACGCCCTCAACCTGCCCTGGCTCGCGCTCGGCGCGGTCGGGGTGGTGTCGGTCGTCGGACACGTCGCCGGTCTGCGCTACCGGCATCTGGTCGCTGCGCTGCAGGCAGGCGACCTCGAGACCGCCCGAACCATCGAGCGGTCGCTGCTGCCAGCCGTAGCCGCGATCATGACGCGCACGCAGGGGGCGATCATGGTCAAGGCCGCGCTCGAGCTGCAGGGCTACCTGACCAACCGTGTCGTGAGGTCACCCCTCGTCGAGGCCACGGACCTCCAGGTCCTTGAGCTCGAGCGAGACCTCGTCGACGCCGGACTTCTCGAGGACACTGCCTGATGAGCCACCTCTACAACCATCTCGGCCCCCCACCACCGCTGCCCCGCAACGGGCTCCGGGTGCTTCCGCTCGGGGGTCTCGGGGAGGTGGGCCGCAACATGGCCGTGCTCGAGCACCGCGGGCGGCTGCTCGTCATCGACTGCGGAGTGCTGTTCCCGGACGAGAGCCAGCCGGGAGTCGACCTGATCCTGCCGGACTTCTCACCGATCCGGGACCGGCTCGACGACATCGAGGCGGTGGTGCTGACCCATGGCCACGAGGATCACATCGGCGCGGTGCCCTATCTGTTGCGCGAGCGGCCGGACATCCCCCTCGTCGGGTCGAAGCTGACCCTGGCGCTGCTGGAGGCGAAGCTGCGCGAGCACCGCCAGACCAGGTCGCCGAAGCATCAGGTCGCGGAGGGGGACACGCTCTCCTTCGGCCCCTTCGACCTCGAGTTCCTGGCGGTCAACCACTCGATTCCCGATGCCCTCGCCATCGTCGTACGCACCGAGGCGGGCCTGCTGCTCCACACGGGCGACTTCAAGATGGACCAGCTGCCGCTCGACGACCGGATCACCGACCTCCGGGCCTTCGCCCGGCTCGGCGAGGAGGGCGTCGACCTCTTCCTCGTCGACTCGACCAACGCCGAGGTGCATGGGTTCACGACCGGCGAGCGCGAGATCGGGCCGGTCCTCCGTCAAGTGTTTGCGACGAGCAACCAGCGCATCATCGTGGCCTGCTTCGCCTCCCACGTCCACCGGGTGCAGCAGGTCATGGATGCGGCCGTCGAGGTGGGGCGCAAGGTGGTCTACGTCGGCCGTTCGATGGTGCGCAACATGGGGATCGCGCGCGATCTGGGCTACCTCAAGGTGCCGCCCAACACCCTCATCGACCTCAAGGAGCTCGCGAGCTACCCGCCGGAGGACGTCGTGGTGATCTCGACGGGATCCCAGGGCGAGCCGATGTCGGCGCTCTCCCGCATCGCCGCCCGCAACCACGACCGGATCGCTCTCGAGCCCGGTGACACGGTGGTCCTCGCGTCCAGTCTCATCCCCGGCAACGAGAACTCCGTGTTCCGGGTGATGAACGGTCTGACGCGGCTCGGCGCCAAGGTCGTCCACAAGGGCAATGCGCTGGTCCACGTCTCGGGTCATGCGAGCGCCGGTGAGCTGCTCTACTGCTACAACATCGTGCGGCCGCGGAATGTGCTGCCGGTCCATGGCGAGGTGCGCCACATGGTGGCCAACGCCGATCTCGCGATCAGGACGGGGGTGCCCGCGCATCGCGCCCTGCTCGCCGAGGACGGCATCGTGGTCGACCTCGTCGACGGCGTCGCCCAGATCGCCGGCCGCATCGACTGCGGCCTGGTCTACGTCGACGGTTCCTCCGTCGGGGACATCACCGAGAGCGAGCTCAAGGACCGCCGGATCCTCGGGGAGGAGGGGTTCATCAGTGTGATGGTGGTCCTGGACTCCGACTCGGGCAAGATCGTCGCCGGCCCGGAGATCCACGCGCGCGGCTTCGCAGAGGACGACAGCATCTTCGACGAGCTGCGTCCCCTCGTAGCGGACGCCCTGATGGTGGCCGTGCAGGACGGCAACAGCGACATCTACCAGCTTCACCAAGTCGTACGTCGGGCCGCCGGCCGGTGGGTCAACTCGACCCACCGCCGTCGGCCGATGATCATCCCGGTTGTGCTCGAGGCCTGATGTGCGGAGGCTGACGGCCGCCGACCAGGCGGAGCGGCTGCGGCGGCTGACGGCTCCGGGGGTTGCCCTTCTTGCCGCCGCGATGGCGCTCTGCTGTCTTGTCTCGCTCGCGGACATCAACGCCGGGTGGGAGCGGCTCGCCGCCGGAGACCGCCGACCGGCGGGCTGGGTCGGCGCGGCCGTGGTCGTCGCGGTGGCGGTCGCCGCCGGGCTGCTGCTCTCCTGCAACCGGCTGGGCCCCGGCCCACCGCTCGCCCTCGGCGCCGCGGCCGCCACGTTCGGCCTGGTGCTCTCCCAGGACATCAATGCCGACACCCAGCTGGTGATCGCACTCCTCACCCTCGCCACGGCCGTCGGGGCGTTGTTCATGGCGGGCCTGTGCATGGTCGAGGACCTGCCGCCGGCGTCGGCGCGGGCGACGTTCGCCGGCTGGGCGGTCCCGTTGGCCGCAGGGTGGGCGCCCCTGGCCTGGTTCGCGCTGGTCGACCGAGGGTCCGGTCAGACCCGGCTCGGCGTGCATCCGCCCTGGTGGGCGGTGGCGGTCGTGGTCGCGGTGCTGCTGCTCTGGGCGGTCCTGACGATGGCGCTCGACGAGCCGGCTCGGCCAGGGCCGTCGATCGTCGGCTGGGAGAACGCCTGGGCGGCTCTCGGGATCCTCGTGGTCGGCATCAGCTGCCTGACGATGCTGGTGGGCTTCCAGTCCGACCCGGCACCCTCGTGGGTCCGGCCGGTCCTGCTGCTGACCACAGCCGTCGGGCTCAGCTGCCTGATCGGCTGCGACTGGCTGGTGCCGCAGCCGGCGGCCCGGCCGGCGTACCTCGCCGTGGTGGTGGCCCTGCTTGTCGGGCCCGGCTGTCTGCAGGTTCTGCTGCTGGTCTCGAGGAAGGCGACCGGTCCGGTGTCGATCTGGGTGCTGGTGCTGCTGGCCACCGCCGGAGCGCTGGGCTGCTGGTGGGGGTGGCATCGGCCCGGGCCGGGCGCCATGGGCGGCCTCCTGGTGATGGCCCTCGCGGCCGCCGGAGGCTGGGTCATGCCAGCCAACGAGTGGGCGATGTGTGCCGCCGCCGGACCGCTCGCCATCGGCGTCG
This sequence comes from uncultured Actinomycetota bacterium, assembly GCA_963820035.1. Taxonomy (GTDB): domain Bacteria; phylum Actinomycetota; class Actinomycetes; order Propionibacteriales; family Nocardioidaceae; genus JAWWPG01. The sequence continues at coordinate 496,954 of CAWFYK010000005.1, forward strand.
CAGCCGCCTGCGTGGGCGGCTTGCGGTTGGCCGGGAGCCGGATGGGAACTCGCTACGTGGCGATCGGCGGCTTGGTCGCCCTGCTCTTCGGGTTGCTGTCGGCGGCTCCGCTGGCGTGGTCCCTGGGCGCCGAGGTGACTGACGGGACCGAATCCGCGCGCGCCGGTGGGCGGATCCTGCTGGGCCTCGCGTTCTCCGTCGCCGTGCTGGCCGCTGCCGGGGTCTCCGTCCTGCTGAGCCGGGCACGAGAGGCTGGTGGGCCGGGCCCGGGTCAGCCGCGCCCGAACACCGCACCGCCGTTGACCTGCAGCACCTGACCGGTGGTGAAACCCGCCAGGTCCGACGCGAGGTAGGCGACTGCCTCTGCCACTTCCTCCGGCGTGCCCGAACGCTTCACCAAGGTCCGCGCCACCCGGCTGTCGACGACCTCGGGTGAGAGCCGCCCGGACCAGAACTCCGTGTCGGGGACGAAGCCCGGCGCGACCGCGTTGACCGTGATGCCGTCAGCCGCGAGCCCGTGCGCCTCTGTATAGACCCAGGCATGCAGCGCGGCCTTCGCGGCGCCGTAGGACCCGGCGGGGGAGAAGGCCGCGAGTGAGCTCATCGCCACCACGCGTCCGCCTGGACGACGAAGCATGGGGAGCAGCGCCTGCGTCAGCAGGACCGTCGTGAGCACGTTGTTGCGGAAGTCGCTCAGCCAGCCGTCGGCGATGCCGGCCAGGTCGTCACCGCCGTCAGGGGTCAACCCTCCGGCGTTGTTGACGAGGACGTCGATCGGGACGCCGTCCGACAACGCGGCAGCGACGCGTTGCACGTCGTCCGGATCCTCCAGGTCGACCGAAGCGAAGCCCACAGCCGGACGGCCGACTTCAGCGTTGAGGGCATCGGCGGTCTTCGCGAGGACGTCGGCTCGGCGGCCGAGGATCGCCACGGTGTCGCCGGCACCGGCGAACCGGCGGGCGATCGCCCGGCCGAGTCCGGTCCCGCCTCCCGACACGACCACTCGTCTGCTGCGGGTGGATGCCATCCCGGGGTTCGCCGCAGACTCCTGGTCAGCTTGAGATTCGCTCACCACGATGTTCTACCCGTTGCTCGCCGGCGGCGTCTCGGCAGGGTCCCCGAGGCGGAACAGGTGGACAGAGCGGCACCCCTGACGCCGCCCTGCCACCCGTTGTCCGATTCCCCCGAATCGCTACCCAGGAGTGCGGCCCTGAGTAGGCTGATACGTCACTGGGGGGCTTTTGTGCAGGGTAGGGAGTATCACGGCCGGTCTGAGCCGCTCCTGTGTGGCATGAGCTCGCCGACTGTCATCCGGAATGAGGGAGCCGTGATGGGTAGGAGCAACCCACCGCAACCGCGTGCCGCGGGTGTGTGGGCAAACGCTGCCGACCACTTCCGTCGCTGGCGGGACGGCGACCCGACCGGGCTCGACGACATCGTGCGCCTGCTGACTCCCGTGCTCTGGCACGTCGTGCGCGCCCACGGTCTCGACACCGAGCGTGCGCAGGACGTGGTGCAGACCACCTGGCTCACGTTCGTACGACGGCAGGAGTCGATCGCCGAGCCACAGGCGGTCGCCGCCTGGCTCACGACGACCGCTCGACGAGAGGCGTGGCGGGTGGCGAAGATCACGGCGAAGGTCACCTCCGTCGGCGAGGAGGTCCTCGAGTGGGAGCTGCCCGCGCAGCGTTCCGCCGAGTCGGAGGCCGTGGACATCGATGAGCGGAACCGGTTGTGGGCGTGTGTGCGCCAGCTCTCCGAGCGGTGCCAGCGGCTCATGCGCATCGTGGCATTCGACGATCGGCCCGACTACCGTGGCCTCGCCGAGGAGATGCAGATGCCGGTTGGAAGCATCGGCCCCACCCGGGGTCGTTGCCTGGAGAAGCTGAAGGCCTTGCTGGCCGAAGGAAACCGGGAGATGGCACATGAATGACGACGCGAACGCACCCGACGTGTCCTCGCCTGCCGGCGGTGACCTCGAGCTCTGGGACCGGCTTGCAGAGATGTGGGAAGCCCGCGACCCGATGCCCTCCGACCTTGTCGACCAGGTGTTGGTGGCCATCGCCACTGACGACATCGACGCCGAGTACGAGCTGCTCCAGCTGGTGGAGCGCACCGACCAGCTGGTCGGCGCCCGCGGTGGAGGCGAGGCGCTCACCATCTCCTTCTCCGGCGAGTCCTTCGCCCTCCTGCTGCGGGTCTCGGGCATCGGCGGCGCATCCCGCCGCGTCGACGGATGGGTGACCCCGGCTCGTGAGATGCGGGTCACCGTCAAGCAGAAGAGCCGCACCTGGGAGGCCGACGTCGACTCCAGTGGGAGGTTCGAGATCGCGAAGCTACCGGGTGGGCTGTCCCGGTTCTGGCTCAGCGGCGGCAGGTCCGCCAAGCCCGACGAGGAGCAGGAGCTCTTCGCCACCCCAGCGTTCGAGCTGTAGAGGATGATCACGTGACTCCAAGTGGGACAACCAAGTCCGGCAGTGCAGCCCACGATCGATTCGACCGAGACCCGAACCCGCCATCGAAGCGGATGCTGCAGCAGGTCGAGGGCCGGGTCCTCGACCCCGCGACCGCTCTGTCCGTCGAGGGAGTGACGCCACGCCCCACCGTGTATGTCGGTCCGCGGCTCGTCGTCTCCGCGTTGCGCAACCAACGCGAGGTGCTTCAGATGCTCAAGGAGGTCGGCCACGACCTTGACTGGAACGTCGACATCGACGACAGGCTGCCCAGAGCACGGGTCAAGGGCAGCGACGAGCGGCGCGCCCATTACGAGGGCCACAGGCCTTGGGTGAAAGGTCGATCAGCCCGACGTAAGCGCCGCGGATGGGACACCGGCGAGCTCGGTGTCACCCGCCTCAAGCTCACCGTCAAGTCGGACAAGGCCGTTGTCGCTCCTGACGGCTGGGTGTTGCTTCAGCAGGCTCGGGCCCGCTTCGGCATCGACGAGCTGCAGGGCGTCGGCCTCGACCACGTGCTGTTCGTGACTCCCTACGACTCCTCCAACCCGTACGACTCGTCGAACCCCTACGACTCGTCGAACCCCTACGACTCATCCAACCCGGCGAGCTACCAGCTGTCGTCCTATGCACGGCAAGGTAGCGGCGGGCGGCAGCCGATCTCCTTCGTCGGCCCGCGACCGCACCGCAGGGACGACAGTGAGCTCCCCGGTCGTCGTCCCGTGGTGGGCATCCTCGACACCGGTTGTGGGCACCATCCCTGGCTCAACGATGTCGTCAAGACCGACGTTCGCCTGCGTGGCAAGCGCATCGGCTACACCAACCCGCGGACGAACCCGGAGGACCACCCCGACCAGGTCGGTCCGCTCGACGGTGGCATCGACGAGCTCTCCGGGCACGGGACGTTCATCGCCGGACTCGTCCACCAAGCCTGTCCCGACGCAGACATCATGGCGTGGCGAATCGTCAACTCCAGTGGGCCGATCGTGGAGTCGGAGTGGGTGACCGCACTGACTCAGGTCGGTGAGCTGGTGCGCCGCTACTACGACGGTGAGCCCGGCGGAAAGCCGCTCGACGTACTCAACATGTCGATGGGCTACTACCACGAGACGCCGGAGGACAAGCTCTTCGACCCGACCATGTACCACCTGCTCGAGCTGCTCGGCGAATGCGGCACGGTGGTCACCTGCTCGGCCGGTAACGACGCGACGGCCCGACCCTTCTTCCCGGCCGCCTTCACGCCGTGGTCCAACAACAAGGGTCCGATCCCGCCACGCGACGACTGTGTGCCGCCGGTGTCCGTGGGAGCCCTCAACCCCAACACCAGGACGGTCGCGCTGTTCAGCAACACCGGTCCATGGGTGCGCTGCTATGCCCATGGCGCGGCCGTGATGAGCACCATGCCGTCCATGCAGGGAGGTCTGCAGCCGATGGCCCGCACCAAGGCGTTCGGCAAGGTTCGGGAGAGCATCGACCCCGACGATTTCACCGGACAGTTCGCGGTCTGGAGCGGCACATCGTTCGCCGCCCCGGTCCAGGCCGGGCTGATCGCGAGCTCGATGGTCGACTCGATGCCGACCGCCGACAAGCCCCGGTCGAGGGAGGCTGCCGTCACGAGAGGGTGGACGGCCGTCACGAAGGCGATGAAATAGCGCCAAGATGGAGGGGTGCTGACCGCAGCGGACCTGCACCGCCGAGGCCTGGCGAGCAGTAACGCCGGGAGGTACACCTCCGCCCGGGTGCTCTTTCGTCGAGCCCTCGAACGCGCCGAGCTTCCCGACACCATCGCCCAGGTGAAGTTGAGCCTGGCGTATGTCGAGGCCGAGCTCGGGAGCACCCAACAAGGCCTCACGCTCTGCGCGGAGGCCCTCGAGGTCCCTGGGCTCAGCCGGCAGCTCCGGGGGCTTGTCGAGTCGCAGATCGCCCTGCTGCACATGCGATCCGGGGCCGGACAGGCTGCCATCAGCTCCTTCGCTGCGGCGATCGCGCTGCTCGACGAATCGCCGGAGCCGCGGGCCCGCGCGTACCTCAACCGCGGCCTCGTGCATCTCCAGCGCGGTGACGCGGAGCGAGCCGAGGAGGACTCGAGGCGGGCGGCTGAGCTCTACCGCGCCGCCGGCGACGAGGTGGAGGCGGCCAAGGCGGACCACAACCTCGGTTATGCCCGGTTGCTGTCCGGCGATCTCGTCACGTCGCTCCAGTTGATGGAGACCGCGGCGCCGATGCTCTCCGGGCTGTCCACGACCTACCAGGCGGTCGGTGCGCAGGACCGCGCCGAGGTGCTTGTCGCGGCTGGTATGCCGGCGGACGCCCTCGAGGCCTTGGGGCAGGCGGCCCGAGCCTACGGATCCCACCGCCTCCGTCAACGACAAGCGGAGGTCGAGCTGATCATGGCGCGGACGCTGGCGCGGGACGACCCGCTGCGCGCCGCGGCGGTCGCGAGACGCGCCGAGCGCAGGTTCCGCCAGCGCGGCAGCGAGGCGTGGGCACTTCGCGCGGAGGCGGTCCGGCTGGCCGCCGAGATCGAGTCCGGGGCGCCGACGAGGGCGCGGGCCGGGCTTGCTGACCGGGCGGGCTGGGCAGCGGGCCTGGCCACCGTGCTGCACGAGCACGGTCTGCGCAACGAGGCCATGGTGATGACGCTCTCGGCCGCGCGGGCCGAGCTCACCGCCGGCGAGGCCGCCGCCGCGAGCAGACGGCTCGCACACGTGCGGCCAAGCGCCGGGACACCTCTTGAGACCCGGCTGCTGGCACGCGAGGTCCGGGCCCAGGTGGCCGCGGCCAGGGGAAGGCGGGCGGCCGGCCTCGACCACGTGCGACGGGGCCTCGACGAGCTGCATGAGTGGCAGTCGGGCTTCGGCAGCCTCGAGCTGCAGAGCTCCGTCGTCGGCCGCGGCCGACGACTGGCCGTCGAAGGGGTCCGGCTCGCTCTCGCCGACGGCCGCCCTGGTGTCGTCTTCGAATGGGCCGAGCGGGCCCGAGCGCTCGTCAGCCGGGTGACGCCGGTGCGACCGCCGAGCGATCCGGAGGCGGCCCAGGCATTGCGCGACCTCAGGAGGTCGAGGGACGAGGCCACCGCAGCTGCCCTCCGAGCCCGGATCCGGCAACAGTCCTGGTATGGCGAGGGCTCGCGTCAGGTGAGCGAGCTCGCCGGGCTGGACGAGGTGACATCCGTGCTGTCCGACGCGGGCGGAGTTCTGGCCAGCTACCTCGTCGTCGACGATCAGCTGCTCTGTGTCGTTGTGGGCGCCGGGGCTGCGGAGGTGGTGCCGCTGCCCGGGCTCCGCAGGGTGCGCGCCCTCCTCTCCGGGATGCAGGCCGACCTCGACATGGCCGCGGCGGACCTGCCGCCGGCACTGCGCGGGGTCGTCTTCGGGGCGCTGCGCGATCGCGTCGCCGGTCTGGCCGACGAGCTGGTGGCCCCTCTGGGCTGCCGGCTCGAGGGCGACCGGGTGGTTCTGGTGCCCTCCGGGATCCTCGCGGGGACACCGTGGTCGATGCTCCCCGGTCTGTCGGACCGGCCGCTGACCGCGCCGCGGTCGGCGACCCTCTGGCTCGCTGCCCGGCGGCGTCCGTTCGAGCCCAAGCGGGTGGGCCTCGTCGCGGGACCCGACGTCGTACGGGCCGATGAGGAGGTCTCCAAGGCGGCGGCTGCCTGGAGCAGTGCCGAGACGCTGACGGGAGGCGCCGCGAACGCGACGGCGGTCAGCGAGCTCGCGGGGCGCGTCGAGGTCCTCCACGTCGCAGCGCACGGGCGTCACTCGGCAGACAACCCGCTCTTCTCGGGGCTCGAGCTGGCCGACGGTCCGTGGTTCGGCTATGACATCGACCAGCTCGAACGGATCCCGTCCACCGTGGTGCTCTCGGCGTGCGAGTTGGGCCGGTCCTCGGTGCGCTGGGGTGAGGAGACGATCGGGATGACCGTGGCGTGGCTGCACGCCGGGACCCGCTGCGTGGTGGCGGCCCCGGCGAGCGTGGCCGACGACCTCGCCTGCGAGGTCCTCACCGCCACACACGCCCGGCTCGCGAGCGGCGCGCCGCCGGCGGAAGCCCTTGCCGACGCGGTCCGTGACGTCGACGCGGCCGGCGTCTCGTCGTTCCTCTGCTTCGGTGCCGGCTGGTAGGGCCGGGCACCGGGCCTCTGGGCTTGTGGCACTGGACGCAAAGTGGAACGATCCGGGGCTCAAATCGCGAGCTGGGCCCCGGATCGTTCCGCTTTGCAGCTGCATGTGGCACTGCTGCCTTAAGCCGCACCAAGCACCTGGCTGCGCCTAGATGCGAGTCCCCGTCCGAAAGGCCCCGGCTACCGGTGGTGGAGCGCGGACTTCAGGGCCGCGACGTCAGCGGGTGAGGACTCCTCGACGAACCGCGTCAGGGCGGTGCGGCGGTCCGGTCCGGTGCAGCCCTCGAGTGTCTCGCGCATCAGGTCGGCCAGGACGGCCCCACGTGACGACGTGGCGCGGTAGAGGTAGGCCCGGCCCTCCCGGGCCTCCAGAGCGAGCCGCTTCCGGGCGAGGCGCTGCAGCACGGTCATGACGGTCGTGTAAGCGATCTCGCGGTCGCGGGCGAGCTCCTCATGGACCTCACGGACGGTGAACCAGCGCTCACCCGAGACGTCAGCCCAGAGATGGTCCATCACCCGGCGCTCGAGGCCGCCCAGACGAAGAGACGAGGAGACCGGCATCTTCGGATACTACCCACGGTGCGCGTAGTACTACCCCGTGTAGTAGTGCCTTTGTCACTCAAATCAGCCGCCTGGATGCCCTACAGTCTGCCCATGAGGTACGCCGTCGGGGACGTTCACGGCCACCGGCGCGAGGTCCGGGCCGCGCTTGGGCAGCTCGGACTGGTTGATCCCAACGGTGACTGGAGCGGCGGGGAGGCCGAACTCTGGTTCGTCGGCGACCTGATGGACCGCGGTCCGGATGGCGTCGGAGTGGTTGCCGATGTGATCCGATGGCAGCAGCAGGCTCCGGCGTCGGGCGGCCGGGTCGGCTCCGTGCTCGGCAACCACGAGGTGCTCGCGCTCGGTCTCCGGCGGTTCATGGACACGAGCGTCGGGGGAGCGTCGCCTTTCGAACCCACCCGCAGCTTCGCCCTGAGCTGGATGATCAACGGCGGGCAGGTGCGCGACCAGCAGCTGCTGACCGACGAGATGGTCGCGTGGATGAGCGACCTTCCCGCCGTCGCCCGGCTGGGTGACGACGTGCTGCTCCATGCGGACACCACCGAGTATCTGCTCTGGGGCAGCGACGCCGAGACGATCAGCGAGGCGGTGACGTCTGTCCTGCACGGCGACGACCTCGAGCTCTGGTGGGAGCTGTGGCGCACCATGACGACCCGCCACGCCTTCCTCGGCGACGAGGGCCCCGCCCAGGCCCGCCTGCTGCTCGATGCGGTCGGTGGAAACCGGGTCGTGCACGGCCACAGCATCATCGGGGACCTGCGCGACATGGCCTCGGAGCTGGTCGAGGACGCCTGGGTCTACGCCGATGGGCTCGCCCTGGCGGTCGATGGCGGCATCTACGACGGCGGCCCGAGCCTCGTCGTACGCCTGGACGGGACACCACCGGTCACTCGCTGAGGCCGGCTCCCAGGGCGTGTTACGCGTGGGACCAGTGTGACTTTCGCGTAGGGTCGCGCCATGGCGACCCGTACGTCCACCCCCCCTCGGTCGCAGGGCAAACGCTCTCGATCCGGCACGTCCGGCAGCCAGACCCGACGCACGTCGTCGTCGCGAAAGAAGACGGGCCGCAGCACCGCGACCCGATCCTCCCGCTCGCGGTCGACGTCAGCCAGACGCAGCGGGTCCGGCCCGGTGGCTCGGCTCTTCGCTGCCCTCGGCCGCGGAGTCCGAGCATTGTGGCTCGCCCTCGCACACCTCGTCGGGGCGGTCGTCCGTCGCCTCGGTTCCACCGCCCGTGACCTCGAGCCAGCACACCGGCGCGACGGCCTGGGGCTCGGGCTCGTCGGCCTCGCCATCATCGTCGCTGCCGCCGAGTGGTGGCAGCTCTCCGGCTCGGTCGCGGGCGCGATCCGGGCCCTGGTCGAAGGTGCCGTCGGGATCGCCGCGTACGCCGTGCCGCTGCTCCTGCTCATCGGCGCCTGGCGGATGATGCGTCGCCCCGGCTTGAACGGACCCGCGGGCCGCTCCTTGATCGGCTGGTCGGCCATCGCGCTCGGAGTCCTCGGGCTGATCCACATCAAGCACGGACTGCCCAGACCCGGGGCGGGTCAGCAGGCCATGCGGGAGGCTGGCGGCGCTGTCGGATACATCGGCTCGGCGATGGTGGCGGACCTGTTCCGCAGCACCCTGATCGCGGTCCCGCTCCTCGCGCTGCTCGCCTTCTTCGGGGTCCTCGTGGTGACCTCGACGCCCGTCTACCAGATTCCGGTGCGGCTCCGGGCGCTGCGCGACCAGGCCCTCGGTCGTCGTACGGCGGAGGAGGGCGGCGCCGTCGAGACGACCGACCTCCCGGTCCCCGAGCCGGAGCCGCTCCACCGGGGTCGGCGCCGGAGCCGAGTCGCCTCGATGACGCCGGACGAGACGGCGACCGGACCCGACGGAACCCTCGAGGCGCGCGCGATCGCCGCGCGCCGGGGCACGGCGACGGACCGGGAGCCCGACCTCGACCCGGACCGCGACGTCGTCCTCGAACCGCCGCCGCACACCCCGCTACCGCAGCGGGTGGAGCAGCTCAGCCTCTCCGGTGACATCAGCTACACCCTTCCCGACAACGCCGTGCTGAAGCCGGGGAGCGCGCACAAGCCGACCTCGGCGGCATCGGACGCCGTGGTCGAACGGCTGACCGAGGTTTTCGACCAGTTCGGCATCGATGCCCAGATCACCGGCTACACCCGGGGCCCCACCGTGACCCGCTACGAGGTCGAGCTCGGCCCCGCCGTGAAGGTCGAGAAGGTCACGGCGCTCAGCCGCAACATCGCCTACGCGGTCGCCTCGGCCGACGTCAGGATTCTCTCGCCGATCCCCGGCAAGTCCGCGATCGGCGTCGAGATCCCCAACGTCGATGCGGAGATCGTGTCCCTCGGCGACGTCCTGCGCTCGCGGCAGGCCCGCGGCGACCACCACCCGTTGATGGTGGGGCTCGGCAAGGACGTCGAGGGCGGCTTCGTCGTCGCCAACCTGGCCAAGATGCCCCACCTGCTGGTCGCGGGGGCCACCGGCTCCGGCAAGTCGAGTTTCATCAACTCGATGGTGGCGTCGCTGCTGTTCCGGTCGACGCCCGACGAGGTGCGGATGATCATGATCGACCCGAAGCGGGTCGAGCTCACCGGCTACGAAGGCATCCCGCATCTCATCACGCCGATCATCACGAGCCCGAAGAAGGCTGCCGAGGCCCTGCAGTGGGTGGTCCGCGAGATGGACCAGCGCTACGACGATCTGGCTGCCTTCGGCTTCCGCCACGTGGACGACTTCAACAAGGCTGTCAAGGCCGGTGCGCTCACCGTGCCCCCGGGAAGCGAGCGGGTACTGGCGCCGTACCCCTATCTCGTCGTGGTGGTCGACGAGCTGGCCGACCTGATGATGATTGCGCCGCGCGACGTCGAGGACGCCATCGTGCGAATCACCCAGCTCGCCAGGGCGGCCGGGATCCATCTCGTCCTCGCCACCCAGCGTCCTTCTGTCGACGTGGTGACCGGGTTGATCAAGGCCAACGTGCCGAGCCGGCTCGCGTTCGCGACGTCGTCCCTGGCCGACAGCCGGGTGATCCTCGACCAGCCCGGCGCCGAGAAGCTCGTCGGCAAGGGCGATGGGCTGTTCCTGCCGATGGGAGCCAGCAAGCCGGCGCGGATCCAGGGTGCCTGGGTCACCGAGCCGGAGATCAAGGCCGTCGTGGGGCACTGCAGACAGCAGCTCAAGCCCATCTATCGCGAGGACGTGACGGCACCTCAGCAGAACAAGCGGGCGCTCGACGACGACATCGGCGACGACCTCACCCTCGTTTGTCAGGCGGTCGAGCTGGTCGTGTCGACCCAGTTCGGGTCGACCTCGATGTTGCAACGCAAGCTCCGGGTCGGCTTCGCCAAGGCGGGCCGGCTGATGGACATCCTCGAGAGCCGCGGCATCGTCGGGCCCTCCGAAGGGTCGAAAGCGCGTGATGTGTTGATCAAGCCTGACGATCTCGATGACGTGATCGCCAGCCTCCAGGCAGAGGGGTAACCGTGGTCGTTCGTCGTCGTGGAGTCTTGATGGGTCTCGTCTCCGTGGTCGCTCTCGTGCTGTCCGTCGCGTACCTGTGGCGGTTCGGCGACGACCATGGGATCGTGCCGTTCCTGCTGGGATGCGCCCTGCTCGTCGTCGCGGTGGTGCATGGCATCGCCTGGCGCGAGTCGCGGTCACCCCTGCTGATCGCCGACCTCACCGGACTGCGGGTCCGGCTCGGCGGCGGCTGGACCGGCTTGCCGTGGAGTGAGGTCGAGCAGGTCGAGGTCGCGAGCCGAGGCAGAGTGGGCGACGGTCGGCTTGTCGTGCGGGCGCACGACGAGCGACGAGCGCTTGCCGAGTCCGGGCTCCGGGCCCGGTTCGCCGTGCTGCTCAACCGCTGGCTCTACGACGCCCCGCTCGTGGTGCCTTACGGCCTCACGACAACGGTCTCGGTCGACGACATTCCCGGCTCACTGGAGCGCCTCGCGGACGGTCGCGCAGAGATCGTCGTGGTCGCCGAGCGGGTGGCCGAGCCCGAGCCGACCGTCGAGGTGTCAGCAGCGGGAACCCTTGGACACGCCGACCATGTCGCGGCCGTCGCCCAGGAGGGCACCGGGGCACCGGACGTGCTGGAGCGCAGCTGGTTCGGCACCACCCTGCAGCCGGAAGCACCCGACGAGCCTTATGACCAGGCGTCCGAGCCGGTCGTGGTGACCGCGACTGCGGAGCCCTCCGACCTCTCAGCGGCATCGGATGAGGCAACCCCCTTCGTCTCGGCAGCGGCCGACGCCGAGACGTTCGACAAGCCCGAGGACCAGCCCGAGTCGGAGCTGGTGGTCGGGTCCCTGGCCGAGCCCGAATCTCAGTCCGTGGCCGAGCCCGACTCCGAGGCCGAGCCCGAGACCGATGCGAATGGCGACGCCGAGGGCGACCCGGAAGCACAGGTCGAGACGGGGGACGAGACCGAGGACGCTGAGGATCTTCCGGCCGAGGAGGAGGTTCCGGCCGAGGACGAGGTGGCGGCCCTCGCCGCCCGGGACACCCCACCGGCCACCCGCCGGCTGGTGTCGCTGGTCTCGGCCCTGCGGTCGCAGGCCGGCCGCCGCTACCACGCCGCCACCGCGAGTGCACGCGAGCCAACGACGGTCGGCACGCTGGCGCTGTCGGAGAGCCTCGAGCAGCAGTCCGAGAGTCTGCCTGAGCTGGTCGAGCTCCGTCGCCGCGCTCCAGAGGACGACGTCGTCGATCCGGAGGCCCCGGCGCGCCCGGCCAACGTCGCGCTGATCATCGACTCGACGACGGGGCTCGGGGAGGGCGATGTCCGCACCGTCCGACCCCTCAGCCCTCCCTCGGGTGGCGGCGGACCGGCCGCCGCTGTGGCGGCGGCGAGCATCTCGCATCCCTTCCCGGAGCACAGCTACGCGGGATCCTTGACCGACGTACCCGCCGACGCCCCTGCAGCGACGACCGAGGCGCGTCGACCGGAGTCGTCACTGCCGCCGGAGCCGCTGTCGCGCCCGGCGCCCTCCTACGCCACCCCCGCCAACCTCGTCATCGGCACCCAGATGCGGCGTGCCCGAGAGTGGCTCGACATGTCCGTCGACGACCTGGCCGAGCGCACCCGGATCCGTCCGTTCGTGATCGAGTCGATCGAGGTCGGTGACTTCTCCCCGTGCGGAGGCGACTTCTATGCCCGCGGCCATCTCCGGATGCTCTCGAGTGTCTTGGGCATCGACCCCGAGCCGATCCTGGCCTCCTACGACGAGAACATCGCCAGCGCACCGGTGAGCCCCCGTGCCGTCTTCGACGCGGAGCTGTCGACCGGGGTGTTGCGGCCGACCGGCGGGGGTGCTCGGTGGGGTGCGCTGATCGGCACCGTCCTCGTGCTGCTGCTCGTCTGGGGGGTGGCCAGGTTCTTCCTCACCGACCAGAGCAACGTGAACGACTCGATCGTCCCGCCGCCGACGTCGAACGCCGCCGCCTCGCCGGGTATCGGCGATGCGGGGGTGCCGGTCGTGCCGCCGACCCACGTCACGCTTGCGAGCACCGGTGTCTCGTCACGCGTCGTCGTCTGGGACAAGTCGATGAAGGTCGTGTTCCAGGGCCAACTGCACCCCGGGCAGGTGAAGACCGTCAGCGGGGCGGGACCGCTCCGGGTGATGGCCGTCGACGCTGGTGCAGTGGCCCTGACGGCCCCCGGCCACCCGAAGGCACCGATGGGCAGCTCCGGACAGCGGATCTTCGTCCACGTGGGGCACCCGGCCTCCTGACCGGCCCGCGCTCCGAGGCCTGACGTCGCGGCCGGGCATACTGGGAACACCTCATGAACACACTCACGTCGGTCGCGCTCGTGACCTTGGGCTGCGCCCGCAACGATGTCGACTCCGAGGAGCTCGCTGCTCGACTGGAGGCCGGTGGGTTTCGGCTCGTCGATGACCCGGACACGGCACAGACGGTCGTCGTCAACACCTGTGGCTTCGTTGAGGCGGCCAAGAAGGACTCCGTCGACACTCTGCTGGCAGCAGCCGAGCTCAAGGAGCACGGCCCCACCCAGGCCGTCGTCGCCGTCGGCTGTCTAGCCGAGCGATACGGCGCTGACCTCGCCGACTCACTGCCCGAAGCGGATGCGGTGCTCGGGTTCGACGACTACCCCGACATCGCCGCCCGACTCCGCGACATCCTGGCGGGGGAGCAGCATCACGCACACGTGCCTCGCGACCGGCGTGCCCTGCTGCCGCTGGCGCCGGCCGAGCGGGCCCGCGCCGCCAGCAACGCGATACCCGGTCATGCAGTCTCGCCGCCCGACCTCCCCGGCGGGATAGCGCCCGCAAGCGGACCCCGGGTGCTGCGGCGGCGGCTGGGATCCGGCCCGATGGCGCCTCTGAAGCTCGCCTCCGGGTGCGACCGGCGCTGCTCCTTCTGCGCCATCCCGTCGTTTCGCGGCTCCTTCATGTCCCGACGGCCGACGGACGTGCTCGACGAGGGCCGCTGGCTCGCCGCCAACGGCGCCCGTGAGCTGTTCCTCGTCAGCGAGAACTCCACGTCCTACGGCAAGGACCTCGGGGATCTGAGGCTGCTCGAGACGCTGCTGCCGGAGCTGGCCTCGGTCGAGGGAGTCAGCCGAGTGCGGGTCTCCTACCTGCAGCCGGCCGAGATGCGGCCCGGCCTGATCGACGCCATCGCGTCGACGGAGCGGGTGGCGGCGTACTTCGACCTGTCGTTTCAGCACGCCTCCGGGCCGGTACTGCGGGCGATGCGACGTTTCGGTGACGGCGACCGGTTCCTCGATCTGCTCGACGAGGTGCGCCGCGCCGCGCCGACCGCCGGCGTCCGGAGCAACTTCATCGTCGGCTTCCCGGGCGAGAGCGACCGTGACGTCGAGCTGCTCGCGGACTTCCTCGAGGCAGCCCGTCTCGATGCCGTCGGGATCTTCGGCTACAGCGACGAGGACGGCACCGAAGCGGCGGGCCTGCCGGGCCACCTGAGCGACGAGGAGATCCACACCCGCACGGACCACGTCACGAGGCTGGCGGAGGAGCTCACCGCCCAGCGGGCCGAGGACCGGGTGGGTGAGCCGGTCGACGTGCTGGTCGAGTCCACCGACGGGCAGCTGGCGGTGGGCCGCCCGGAGGCGCAGGGGCCGGAGGTCGACGGCTCCACGACGGTGCTCTCCCTTCCCCCGGGGGTGGTCGTCGGGGACATTGTTCGCGCGGTCGTCACCGGGTCCGAGGGTGTCGACCTCACAGCCATCGCGGTTACTCCGTAGGTTGTCGGTCATGTCGGTCGAGCGGTCCGCCTCGCACGAGGTCTCAGGAGCCGGCCCGAGCATCTGGAACCTGCCGAACGCGCTGACCACGCTGCGGATCCTGCTCACCCCGCTGCTCGGCTACCTGCTGCTCGCACAGGGCGGGAACGACATCACCTTGCGCATCTGGGCGTTCGTCGTGTTCCTGGTGGCGATCATCACCGACCGCATCGACGGCGACATCGCCCGCCGTCGCAACCTGGTGACCGACTTCGGCAAGATCATGGACCCGATCGCCGACAAGGCCCTGACGGGAATGGCGTTCATCGGGCTCTCGCTGATCGGTGAGCTGTGGTGGTGGGTGACCATCGTCGTGCTCGGCCGTGAGGTCTGGGTGACGGCGCTGCGCTTCTGGGTGATCAGGCGCGGGGTCATCGCGGCCAGCCGAGGCGGGAAGATCAAGACGACCCTCCAGGCCTTCGCGCTGATGGGCTTCATCCTGCCGTTCCGTCAGCTCACCGGGGCCTGGGAGCCGGTCGGCCTCGCTCTGTGGTGGGTCGCCGTCGTGCTGATGGCGGCCGCGGTCGTCGTCACGGTGGTCACGGGCTACGACTACAGCCGGACGGCGTTGCGCCTGCATCGCTCGACCCCCACCGGCGACCACGCGCCATGACCACAGTCCCAGAAGCCTCCGTCGAGACGGTCGCCGCGTCCTGCCTCGACAGGCTGAGACATGCCGGTCAGACCCTGGCGACCGCAGAGTCCCTGACGGCAGGTCTGGTCTCGGCGACGCTCGCCTCAGTCCCGGGCGCCTCCGACGTCTTGCGCGGCGGGCTGGCCGCCTATGCAAGCGACGTGAAGACGTCCGTGCTCGGAGTGGACGCCCAGCTGGTCGCCCTCCATGGTGTCGTCTCCGAGGAATGCGCCCGCGCCATGGCCGTGCGTGCGGCCCTGCTGTTCGAATCGACCTGGGCGGTCTCCACAACGGGCGTGGCGGGCCCCGACCGGCAGGAGGGCAAGCCTCCCGGCACGGTCTACGTGGCCGTGGCCGGGCCCGGCGTGGCACGCGTCAGAGCGCTCGCGCTGGCGGGCACCCGGGACGAGATCCGGCGTGCCACCGTCCTTGACGTGCTCACCCTGCTCGCCCGAGAGGCCCGGGTTCCGCGCCCTGCCCCATCCGCCGGGTAGCCTAGGGGGACAGCGGCTCGACGTCGCTGTGCGCCACGGTGGAGGAGGGACGTCATGATCTTGGTCCGTCGGATGCTCGGCGACGTGCTGCGGCAGGAGCGACAGCGCCAGGGCCGGACGCTGCGGGACATCTCCGCCAGCGCCCAGGTCAGCCTCGGCTACATCTCCGAGATCGAGCGCGGCCAGAAGGAAGCCTCCTCCGAGTGCCTCGCGGCCATCTGTCACGCCCTCGAGGTGCCGCTGTCCGTCGTACTCGCGGACGTGAGCGGAGAGATCGCCCGCGAGGAGGCCGCCGACAACCGAGTCGCCTCGCTGCCGAGCGCCGTCGCCCGTCCCGCCGGCGTCACGGATCTCGCCGCCTGACCTTCCGCTGGGCACCGCCGCACCCACCCGGCGTCGTCGGTCGTGTCAGGATGTGACGGTGACAGTGGACTCCTTCCCGCGCCTGGCCGCGCGGACGATGAACTTCCAGCTCGGCTTGCCGCGAGGCTTCGTGGTCAGCCCCGACGGGGCGCGGGTCGTCTTCCTGCGCTCCGACAGTGGCACGTCGCGCACCCACTCCCTCTGGGTCTTCGACGTCGCCACCGGTCACGAGCGGAAGGTCGCCGACCCGGCCGACCTCCTCCACGAAGACGACGAGGAGCTGACGCACGAGGAGCGGGTACGCCGGGAGCGGATGCGGGTGGTGACCTCCGGGGTGGTGGCCTTCAGCACCGATGAGGCGGTGCGCGTCGCCGCTTTCGCCCTGTCCTCCAGGCTGTTCGTGGCCGACCTCGTCGGGTCCGCGCCGGCCCGCGAGGTGCCGGTCGCCGCTCCTGTCGTCGACCCGCAGCTCGATCCGACGGGACAGGCGATCGCCTATGCCGGGGACCGCGCGCTGCATGTGGTCGACCAGACCGGTGAGGACCGGATCCTGGTGGGGCCCGATCCGGAGGACCCACCGGAGGTGTCCTGGGGTCTTGCCGAGTTCATCGCGGGCGAGGAGCTGGGCCGTTCGCGCGGGTTCTGGTGGGCGCCCGACGGGTCCTCGCTTCTGGTCGAGCGCTACGACGAGACCCCCGTCGCCGTCTGGCACATCGCCGACCCGCTCCACCCGGAGGTCGAGCCGGTCCGCCAGCGCTATCCGCAGGCCGGCAAGGCCAACGCTTTGGTGTCGCTGCACTGGGTGTCCCTGTTGGGCGACCGGATGGACCTCGACTGGTCTTCCGACCGTGACCACGACGGCACTGTGCTGGAGTACCTCGCGGAGGTTCAGTGGAGTGCGGGACGTCCGCTGCTCGCCCTGCTGACGCGTGACCAGAGACGCCTGGAGCTGCGTGACGTCGACGTCGCCACCGGCGCGACGACCGTCGTACGCGCCTTCACCGACGACTACTGGGTGGAGCTGCTGCCGGGCACGCCCCACCGGCTCAAGGACGGTCGGCTGCTCCACGGCCTCGACGACGGTGACACCCGGCGGCTCGCGGTCGACGGCGAGGCGTTCACGCCGCACGGGCTGCAGGTGCGCAGTGTCGTTGCGGTCGAGGACGACGCGGTCGTGGCGTCGGTGGTGCCGCAGGTCGCGTCGGTGAGCCTCGCACGCCTCGGATATGACGGCAGCGTCACTTTGCTCAGTGACCCTGCCGGGGTCGCCGTCGGCGCCGCGGGGGGCGACACGGTCGTGATCCAGCACCGGTCGCTGGCCGACGCGGTGACCCGCACCACCGTGAGCCGCGGCGGCATGACGGCGGGGACCATCGCCGCGCTGAACGTCGAGCCGCCGCTGCGACTCAACCTCGAGACGTCGCAGCTCGGGTCCCGGGACTACCCCACGACCGTGCTGTTCCCCGCGAACCACGTCCGCGGCTCGCGGCGGCTGCCGGTGCTCCTCGACCCCTATGGCGGTCCGCACGGGCAGCGGGTGATGAACGCCTCGCAGGCCTATCTCTCCTCCCAGTGGCTCGCCGACCAGGGCTTCGTCGTCATCGTCGCGGACGGTCGAGGGATGGACGGCCGCGGACCTGCATGGGATCGGCTCGCCTACCACGACTTCATCGGCACCGTCGACGACCAGGCCGAGGTGGTCGGGGAGGTGGCTCGGCGCTACCCGGGCGACCTCGACCTGAGCCGGGTGGCCATCCGTGGCTGGTCCTTCGGGGGCTATATCGCCGCCGCAGGCGTGCTGAGGCGCCCGGACGTGTTCGCGGCGGCAGTCGCAGGCGCGCCGGTGACTGACCAGCGGCTCTATGACACGTGTTACTCGGAGCGTTACCTCGGTCATCCCGACACCGACAAAGACGTCTACGACGCGAACGACCTGACGCTCCTCGCGGGCGGGCTCAGCCGCCCGCTGATGCTGATCCACGGCCTCGCGGACGACAATGTGGCGATCGCACACACGCTGAAACTGTCGCAGGCATTGCTGACCGCCGGAAAGCCCCACGAGGTGCTGCCGTTGTCGGGAATCACCCACATGGCGAACTCGGAGACCGTTGCGGAGAACCTGCTGCTGCTCCAAGTCGACTTCCTCCGCCGGGCCATGGGGATCGCACCAGCCGCATCCTCCTAGCGGCCCGGTCGGTCGGTGACGGCTCCGAGTCTCCCCTCGGACTCGTCCGGTCCAGCAGATCCGTCCGGTCGGGTCCCGGTGGGAAACTGCTCGCTTGGTCGGACCAATGCGGGTGCAGCGGCTGGGGCTGGACGGGCGTGGGTGGGATGGCGCAGAGTTGCAGGAGGCATGACAAGCGGAGGGAGGCCGTCAGGTGGTGGACACGAATCCTGAGCAGCTCGCGCTGGCGCTGGCGCAGACCGCCAGGCTGGTGGCGGGGGTGCAGGACTCCCAGTGGAGCGCACCGACCCCGTGCACCGAGTGGACGGTCCGCGACCTGGTCGGCCATCTCACGGCAGGCAACCGTCTCTTCGCCGCCGCTCTCGAGGGTGGAGCTGCGACGCCGTCCCCGGCAGGGTACGGCGGCGACTCCGGTGAGGGAGCCGACGTGGCGTTTCGCGAGTCGGCGGACGCGCTGGTGCGAGCGTTCCGACGCCCGGGGGCGATGGAGCGGCTGGTGCAGGTGCCGTTCGGCTCGGTCCCCGGCGCGGTGGCGTTTCACCTTCGCCTCGTGGAGACCTTCACGCACGCCTGGGATCTGGCGCTCGCCACCGGGCAGCGGGTCGACTTTCCGACCGAGGTCGTCGAGCAGGAGCTCAGGTTCACCCAGGGCAGTCTGGAACGGGTCCCACCCGAGCGCCGGCCGTTCGCCCCCCCGCAGCCGGTTGCGGACGATGCGCCGGCTCTGGACCGGCTCGCGGCCTGCCTGGGACGGACGGTCGACCGGGCAGTTTGACGGCTACGCCGCGGGCAGCCCTTCGAGAACCCCGGTCATCTGCGGCACGAGCTTCTCGGCCAGCTTGTTGAACTCGCGCTTCATGAGCGGCTCAGCCAGCTTGGCCAGCCCGTTGAAGACGACGGTCGCGCGATAAGTGATGGAGGTGGCATCACCAAGATCCTCGAAGGTCAGGTCGTCCGTCGAGGTGGCCGTCTTGTTCGACCCGACGAACGTCAGCCGGTGCGGGTCGGCGTACGTGAGCTCGTAGGTCAGCTCGGTCTTGCGCCCCAGGACCTCCGACACATTGCAGTACGTCGTGCCCACTCTCGGCTCGCCCTCACTCTGCTGGACGCACGTCACCGTTCCGGGATCCCAGCGCTCGGCCGTCGCGAAGTCCGTGAGATAGCCGACAACCGTCTCACAGCTCTGCTTCACGAGGAACGTGCGTTCGACCTGCACCATGGGACTCGCTCTCGGGTTGGGTACTCTCGCCGCCCGGATCGGGCGACCTGACCTGCGGTTCGCTGGCCAGCCTACGGGCCGGTCGTCATCGACGTAGCCGCAGGCCACGCGGGGTCGCATAGAACCCGGCGGCCTCCAGCGCGGTCGCAAGAGGCGATCCCAGGATGTGCTCACCGTCGGCTCTTTCCACGTTGAGCTTTCCGAGCGCTCCTTCGTGGACGGCGAGGGCGAGCGCGTCGACGGCGGGCTGGACCCGGGCGGGGTCGTCGCTGAACGTGAGCAGGGTGCGTCCCCCGCGCTCGACATAGACCACCAGCGACCCGTCCACCACCACGACGAGTGCACCCGCCTTGCGCCCCGGGCGATGGCCGGCGTTGGCAGTGTCGGCGGCCCGATCCGGCCAGGGGAGCGCCGCACCGAATGGGTTGGCCGGGTCGGTGGCCGCGAGGACGAGGGCCCGTGGGGCACTGTCACCGCCGCGGTCACCCTCGGCCGACATCGCCCGCAGTCGGTCGACGGCTCCCGTCGAGGCGAACTGGGCGGCACCCAAGCCGGCCACGAAGTAGCCGCGTCGGCACCTCCCTGACTCCTCGAACCGCGACAGCACTTTGTAGACGGCCGCGAAACCGCCGGGCACCTGCTCGCTGACGGCCGCTCCACGGGTCACGACTCCATGCCGCTCGAGCAGCGCGTCGGCCGTCGCATGGGCACGTCGGGTCACGTCGGGGTCGCGCTGGGGTGTCAGGGACCAACGGCCCACGGCTGTGGGTGGACCGGTGCGGGCCGGGAGCGACTGCCGGGCCAGGGCGCCACGCGACAGACCAGGTCTGCTGCCGAAACGGGCGCGGGGGGTGCTCGGCCGCCGCCCATGCGAGCCTGAGCCGCCACCCAGCAAGGCGCGAAGCGGGGCGATGGTGTCGTTCGTCAGGTGCCCGGACCAGGTCAGGTCCCACAACGTGGCCGTCAGAAGCCGGTCGTCTGGCGACCCGACGGCATCCGCGAGCTGGCGGAAGAAGAACCCGCCGCCGGAGGCGAGCACGTCGAGCACCGAACGATGCAGATCGGTGAGCTCGGCGTCCGCCGGGTCCGGCAGGGTCAGGGCGGCGGTGTCGGCGGGATGGAGGGACACCCAGCCGTCGGTGCCGGGCAACGCCCCGGATCCTACCCAGACCACCTCGCCGGCCGCCGTCAGCTCGTCGAGCATCGGCGGCTGGTAGTCGAGCAGCCGGCTGGCGAGGACGAACGGCTCGAGCGCCGACGCCGGCACCGGGCACCCGGCGAGCTGCTCGACCACGGCGAGCACTCCGTCGACACCGCGGAGCCGGCTCCCGACGTTCTGCCAGATGGGCAGGAACCTCGCAAGTGTCTCCCGCTCCACCGGCTCGACCTCGGCCCGAGCCCGCGCGAGCGACCGCCGGCGCACCCGCCGCAGTACTCCGGTGTCGCACCACTCCGAGCCGTGGCCGCCCGGGCGGAACTCGCCCTCGGTGACCCGACCGTTGTGCGTGAGTCGGCGCAGCACGTCGTGGGCCACGGCGACGCCCAGGCCGAGCCGACCGGCCACGTCCGCCGTGGTGAAAGGTCCGTGGGACCGGGCGTGGCGCGCCACCAGATCGCCCAGCGGATCTGCCAGCCGGTCCGTGAATGCTGCCGGTACGCCGGGTGGCACCGGCACCCCGAGGGCGTCCCGGAGCCGACCGACATCCTCGACCGCCGCGAGCATCTCGATGCCGGCGATCCGAACTCCCACCACGCGGACCGCCGACCTGAGCTCGGCGAGCCACCCGGGCGCGGCGGAAGGTTCGGTGCAACGCTCGGAAACCTCGTCGAGGGTGAGCGGCCCGATCATCCGGACCAGGTCGGCGACGCCCTCGATGTCGCGGGCCTGACGCTGCGGCGACAGCCACTGCAGCTCGAGCTCGGTCTCGACGATCACGTCGGGGTCGAGCAGGTCGCGCAGCTCGGTGCGTCCCAGCAGCTCGCTGAGCAGGGCCGGGTCGAGCGCGAGGGCCGCGGCCCGGCGCTCCGCGATCGGCGAGTCACCTTCGTAGATGAACTCGGCGACGTAGCCGAAGAGCAGCGAGCGCGCGAATGCGCTCGGAGTGCGGGTCTCGATCTCCACCACCTTGATCCGCCGCGCCTCGACGTCGCGCATCAGCGTCAGCAGGGCAGGCAGGTCGTAGACGTCCTGGAGGCACTCCCGCACCGCCTCGAGCACGATCGGGAAGGAACCGTACTTGCTGGCGACCTCGAGCAGGGCCGCTGACTTCTGCCGCTGCTGCCACAGCGCCGAGCGCCGCCCGGGGTCACGCCGCGGCAGCAGGAGTGCCCGCGCCGCGCACTCGCGGAAACGGGACGCGAAGAGCGCCGACCCACCGACCGCACCGGTGACGATCTCGTCGAGCTCGTCAGCGTCGAAGAGGCAGAGGTCGGCTCCCGGCGGCGGGGCGTCCGTCTCCGGGATCCGCAGCACGATCCCGTCGTCGCCCGCCATCGCCTGCGCGTCGACGCCGAACTGTTCCTGCAGCCGGCGTCCGATCGCGAGCGCCCACGGGCCGTGGACGGCGGCGCCGTAGGGGGAGTGCACGATCAGCCGCCAGTCACCGAGCTCGTCGCGACAGCGCTCGACGACGAGCTGTCGGTCGTGGGGGACCGACCCGGTGTCCTCCACCTGCTCGCCGAGATAGGAGACCAGGTTTCCAGCGGCGAACGCGTCCAACCCCGCCTCCGCCGCCCTGGCCAGCGCTCGGTCATGGGGCAGCGCGGCGATCTCGCGGACGAACGCGCCGACCGCCTCGCCCAGCTCGGCCGGCCGGCCGAGTGTGTCGCCCTTCCAGAACGGCAACCGGCCGGGCTGGCCCGGGGCTGGCGAGACCAGCACCCGGTCATGGGTGATCTCCTCGATCCGCCAGCTCGACGTGCCGAGGGCGAACACGTCTCCGACTCGGGACTCGTAGACCATCTCCTCGTCGAGCTCACCCACCCGGGAGGGTCGACCGCCAGCAGAGTCGCTGCCGACCAGGAACACTCCGAACAGCCCGCGGTCGGGGATCGTGCCGCCGGAGGTCACGGCCAGCCGCTGTGCACCGGGCCGCCCGGTGAGCGTGTCGGCCACCCGGTCCCAGACCAGGCGCGGTCGGAGCTCGGCGAAGTCGTCGGACGGGTAGCGGCCGGCCAGCAGGTCGAGCGTGGCGTCGAACGCGGAACGCGGGAGGGTGGCGAACGACGCCGCCCGTCGTACGGTCGCGTAGAGCTCGTCGGTCTGCCAGCTGTCGAGGGCCACACACGCCACGATCTGCTGGGCGAGGACGTCGAGGGGGTTGGTCGGCACTCGAAGCGCCTCGATCTGGCCGGCCCGCATGCGCTCGACGGTGACGGCCGTCTGGACCAGGTCGCCGCGATGCTTCGGGAACAGCACACCGCGGGAGACCTCCCCGACCTGGTGACCAGCGCGGCCGACGCGCTGCAAGCCGCTCGCGACGGATGGCGGCGACTCGACCTGAACGACCAGGTCGACAGCCCCCATGTCGATCCCCAGCTCGAGGCTCGAGGTCGCTACCACGCACGGCAGCAGGCCCGCTTTGAGCTCGTCCTCGATGACGGCGCGCTGCTCCTTGCTGACAGAGCCGTGGTGGGCCCGAGCGAGCAGTCCGGGAGCTCCCGCGGCGGCGCCGCTCTGCGCCATGATCTGCGCGGGTGGCGCCGAGTCCGACGCCTCCTCGCCGCGCCGCTCGGCGGCGATCTCGTTGAGCCGCGCCGTCAGCCGCTCGGCGAGCCGGCGCGAGTTGGTGAACACGATCGTCGAGCGGTGCTGCTCGACCAGGTCGACGATGCGCTCCTCGACGTGGGGCCAGATCGACGCCCGCTCCCGGACGTCGGAGACGGTCGGGTCGGACGGTAGGTCGCTCAGGTCAGCGGGGGCCGCAGCGTCGACGTGGCGCGAGCTCGCCGAGAGATCGGACATGTCCTCGACCGGTACGACGACCTCGAGCTGCCAGCGCTTCGGCGACAGTGGCGCGACCACCGTGACCGGGCTGGCGCCGCCGAGGTACCGGGCGACCTCGTCGACCGGGCGGACGGTGGCCGACAGGCCGATGCGCTGAGCCGGCCGCTCCAACAGCTGGTCGAGCCGCTCGAGCGACAACGCGAGGTGGGCACCGCGCTTGCTACCCGCGACCGCGTGCACCTCGTCGACGATGACGGTCTCGACTCCGAGGAGCGACTCCCGGGCCTGCGACGTCAGCATCAGGAACAACGACTCCGGGGTTGTGATCAGCACATCTGGCGGCCTCGTGACCAGTCGGCGCCGTTCGTCGGCCGGGGTGTCACCCGAACGGACCCCCACGGCAATGTCCGGCGCTGGCACGCCGAGCCTCGCCGCGGTCTGGCGAAGTCCCGCGAGCGGAGCCCGGAGGTTGCGCTCCACGTCGACGGCGAGCGCCTTCATCGGCGACACGTAGAGAACTCGGCACCGACGGGTCTTGTCGGCCGGTCGCGGCGTCGACGCCAGCCGGTCGAGCGCCCAGAGGAATGCCGCGAGCGTCTTGCCGGAGCCGGTGGGCGCCACGACAAGGGTGTGGTCGCCAGTCGCCACCGCCCGCCAGGCGCCGAGCTGCGACGGGGTCGGGGCCAGAAAGGCGTCGGCGAACCACGCCTGCGCCACCGGCGAGAAGTCGGGCATCCCCGCCGCCGTGTCGGAGCCTGGCGTCGTCATGCTGCTATCTTCCCCGACGCCACCGACAACCGGTCCCGGCCGGGCGGCATGACGGTCCGGGGTCACGTCAGGGCTTGGTGTCCGACACGGCGTACGGCGCCCAGGTCTTGCCGCCATCCGTCGTGCTGACGATCGCGCCGTCGGTGTTGAGCAGGTAGCCGTAGTGGTCGTTGGTGAAGCCGAAGTAGAGCGGGGTGCCGACCGACTGGGGATAGACCTGGAAGGGCGGGAGCGTCGCGGACACCTGCAGGATCCCCGACACCCCGGCGCCGGCCACCATGGCCGATGTCGGAGTGCGAGCGGCGAGGGAGATCGTGCCGCCGAATCCGGTACCGGTCGGAGCCTGCCAGGTGCCGAAACTTGTCGTGTCCATGAACCGGATCAACGTGGAGCTGGCGCCGTCGCACGTCACCCACAAGGAGCCGGTGCCCGTGGCGGTGTCGGTCGCCGTGGAGAGGGTCCCCGGGTCGAAACCCGTCGGGCACGGATCCTGACGCTCCCACGAGATGCCGTCCTTGCTTACGTAGAGGGTCGAGCGCGGGCCGCCGGAGTCGACCAGACCGAGCACCCCTTGCGCCGCAGACAGGGACTGGACACTGGTGAGACCGGTGCCGACGGGCACCGGCTGCCAGTCGTCTTTCTCCGTCGAGGAACGGTAGAGGGTCGCGGTGTCGGCACCCGGTACGGCGCTCGAGACACCCGCATAGACATATCCGCCCCATGCCTCGAGCTGGGTGACCTGACCTGGTGGTGCGCTGTCGGCCGACCAGCTCTGCCCCGAGTCGTGGGTGCTCCACAGCGCGTTGCCGAACGCCCAGCCGTCGTAGGTGCCGTCGGCCCTCTTGGTGAACCGGAGCTGGCTGACCGACGTGGTGGTGGGGTCGACGGTCGTCGCCGGTGCCGCCGGGAGCTGACCGAGGTCGGCCCAGGTTGTCCCGTGCTGATCTGTCGAGAACACCGTCGCGCACGAGGAGTAGGCGCAGTCGTGGCCGCCCGGCGTCTTGCCCAGCACCCACTGGTGCTCGTCGCCCGTCGCGGAGAGCGAGACCGGGGTGACGTTCCCGGCGGAGATCGGCTGGTGGGGCCTGATGCGCACCGAGCCTTGGGCACTCGGGGAGGCGGTGGATGCGCGCGACTCGGAGGGTTTGGTGGGCGGAACGACCTTGCTCTGGGTGTCCGCGCTGGATTGGGGGTCCGTGCTGCTACTCGGATGACTCGGCGCGCTGGCTGGAGAGGTCGGCTGACGGGGGCTCGCCGCGAGCGGCGTCTCCGAGCGAGCCAGGACGCCGCTCGCATCGAGGGCGAAGCCGCCTCCGGAGACGAGCAGCACGGCGGCGGTTGTCACGGCCGCACCGCGCCGGATCCGCCGTAGCCGCGCGCCGTGGCGAACCTGGGCAAGGAAGGCGTCGGCGTCCAGCCGGTCGCCCGTGCTCGACGTCTGCAGCGCCGTCCGTAGGCGTTCCTCGAGGTCATCGTCGTCGAAGCTCACCGTGACCTCCTCGGGGTGTGTGTGGGGGTGGGCATGGAGTCGGGACCTGTGCAGGTGCGGACGTCGGTCATATCTCGCTCGGGACCAGGTGGCGGAGCTTGGCGAGCGCCTTGGACGCCTGGCTCTTGACGGTACCGACGGAGCAGCCGAGGGTGCGTGCGATGTCGGCCTCCGACATGTCCTCGTAGTAGCGCAGCGCGATCACCGCACGCTGCTTGGTGGGCAACGACGTGAGCGCACGCCAGAGGTCGTCGTCGAAGTGGCTGTCCTCGGTGCCCTGGTCGAAGACCTGGTCGGTGACGTGCTCACGACCGAACT
The DNA here is from genome assembly GCA_963820035.1 of uncultured Actinomycetota bacterium. Taxonomy (GTDB): domain Bacteria; phylum Actinomycetota; class Actinomycetes; order Propionibacteriales; family Nocardioidaceae; genus JAWWPG01. The sequence continues at coordinate 522,795 of CAWFYK010000005.1, forward strand.
TGCGCCAGATGCTGATGTTGCGGTTGACCATGATCCGGCGGACATAGCCTTCCGGGTCGCCTCGTGATTCCAGTCGGTTCCACGCCAACAGCGTGCGCTCCAGCGCGTCCTGCACGAGGTCCTGACCGGCCTCGGTCGAGCCGGTGAGGGCTCGGCCGAACCGGACCAGGTCCGGCAGCCTGCCCCGCACGAACGCGTCGAAGGCCTCGCGGTCCTCGTCGCGCATGCACTCACCCCTGCCAGGGCTCTTCCAGGTCTCGCACGCTCGGTCATGGGTTGTCGTCACCTCATGCCGAGGACGTCCTCGATAACGGTTTGGTTGCCCCGGACACTACTTTTCCTGCCGGACGCAGCCGTCATCCTGCCATCCGGTGCAGGTCATCTCGCCGCCAGGCCTGTCAACAGGCCGGTGAGGCACGTCCGGGGAACTCGCGGCTTTTGTGATGTGAGCCGCCCCGAGACTAGGGTCGAGTGTCGTGACCGACGCCGCCGCACGACCCCCGATGATCGTGGCGCAGGGGCTGCGCAAGTCGTACGCCGGCTTCGAGGCCGTCAAGGGGATCGACGTCGTGGTACAGCAGGGCGAGGCGTTCGGCTTTCTGGGCCCCAACGGTGCCGGCAAGAGCTCGACCATGCGGATGATCGCTGCGGTGTCTCCCGTCAGCGCCGGCACCCTGACCATCCTCGGCATGGACCCGGCCACTCAGGGCCCCGAGATCCGGGGGCGCATCGGGGTCTGTCCGCAGGAGGACTCACTCGACAACGAGCTCGGCGTCCACGAGAACCTGATGGTCTATGGGCGCTACTTCGGCCTGAGCCGCAAGGAGTCGTCGGCCCGCGCCGATGACCTGTTGTCGTTCGTGCAGCTCACCGACAAGGCCAAGGTGATGGTCGAGCAGCTGTCGGGAGGAATGAAGCGCCGGTTGACCATCGCCCGCTCGCTCATCAACCAGCCCGACCTCCTGCTGCTCGACGAGCCCACCACCGGCCTCGACCCACAGGCGCGCCACCAGCTATGGGACCGGCTGTTCCGGCTCAAGCAGCAAGGCGTCACGCTCGTGCTGACCACCCACTACATGGACGAGGCCGAGCAGTTGTGCGACCGGCTCGTCGTGATGGACAAGGGTCTGATCGTCGCCGAAGGCTCGCCTGCACAGCTGATCGCCGAGCATTCCACCCGCGAGGTGACCGAGCTCCGCTTCGGCATCGGTGAGAACGAGGCGATGGCCCCGAAGGTCGTCGATCTCGCCGAGCGCGTCGAGGTGCTGCCCGACCGGCTGCTGCTTTACACCAACGACGGCGAGGCCGCTGCCATGGCGGTCTATGACCGTGGGCTGGTTCCGGTTTCCTCCCTCGTGCGTCGTTCCACGCTCGAGGACGTCTTCCTGCGTCTCACCGGCCGCACCCTGGTCGACTGACGTGCCGACGACGAGCAGACGATGATGACCACGACCACGCTCCGGGTGCCGCGTCTGGCACCGCGGCTGACCGCCTACTGGGCGACCGTCCTGAAGCGCACCTGGCGCGGCACGGTGATCACGAACTTCCTGGTGCCGTTCCTCTACCTCACCGCGATGGGGGTGGGCCTCGGCAGCTTCGTGGACACCAACGCCGGAGAGCAGACGCTCGGCGGCGTCACCTACCTGGCGTTCATCGCCCCTGGGCTGCTCGCCACCACCGCCATGCAGACGGGGGTGTTCGAGTCGACGTACCCCGTGATGGCGGGCTTCAAGTGGCAGCGCTTCTTCTTCTCGATGGCGGCCACTCCGCTCGACCCTGCCGACATCGTGCTGGCTCAGCTGGCGTTCATCGCGGTCAGGATCTTCGCGGCCTGCGGCGTCTTCCTGCTCGTCATGACGGCATACGGCGCGGTGCACAGCTGGTGGGGTGGCATCGCGGCGTTGCTCGTCGTCGTACTCGTCGGCCTGGCACACGCCGCGCCGACGGCCGGCTTGAGCTCGCGGCTCTCGAGCGAGAACGCCTTCTCGCTGATCTTCCGGCTCGGCCTGATCCCGATGTTCCTCTTCAGCGGCGCGTTCTTCCCGATCAGCCAGCTCGGTGACCTCGCCTGGCTGGCCTACCTGACCCCGATCTGGAACGGCGTGGCACTGGCCCGGATGCTCACGCTCGGCCAGGTCGACTGGTGGCCCGCGCTCGGGCACCTCGCCTATATCTCGGCCTGGGTGGTGGCCGGCTGGTTCTATGCGGTGAGCGGCTTCCGCAGGAGGTTGTCGCAATGACCACGACCCTCACCCCTCGCAGCACGTTGGGCCCGCGGGTCGTCCCGTTCTTCGGGGCTGGGCACTGGCGCATCGTCGAGCGCAACTACCTCGTCTACCGGCGCGGCTGGGTCGTGTTCCTGACGGGCATGCTCGAGCCGATCCTCTACCTGCTCTCGATCGGGATCGGTGTCGGCGGCCTGGTGGGCGACTTCACGCTGAGCGGAGGAGTGCAGGTGAGCTACGTCGAGTTCGTGGCTCCCGCCATGCTCGCGGCCTCGGCGATGAACGGGGCGTTGTTCGACTCGACCTACAACATCTTCTTCCGGATGAAGTACGCCAAGCTCTACGACGCGATGCTGGCGACGCCGTTGCGCCCCGCCGACGTGGCGCGCGGCGAGATCACCTGGGCGCTGCTGCGCGGGGCCTGCTACTCCGCGGTCTTCATCGTGGTCATGCTCGTGCTGGGACTGGTGGAGTCGTGGTGGATGTTGCTGGCGCTCCCGACGACCCTGCTGATCGGCTATGCGTTCGCTGGGGCAGGCATGGCGCTGACGACCTGGATGCGCACGTGGCAGGACTTCGAGTTCGTGCAGCTGGCGATCATGCCGATGTTCCTCTTCTCGGCGACGTTCTACCCGATCTCCACCTACTCCGGGCCGGTGCAGTGGATCGTCCGCTGCACGCCGTTGTACCAAGGGGTCTCGCTGATCCGGGGGATGTCGCTCGGGATGCTCGGCTGGGGCTCACTGGTCTCCGTCGCCTACCTCGCCATCATGGGCACGCTCGGCCTCGTGGTGGCGGGCCGACGCGTGGGCACGCTCCTGCTCAAGTAGCCAGGCAACCCCTGATCGAGTAGCCGGGCAGCGGTGTCGGCTGCGACGCACGAGTGCGGTGCCGCCAAAGCGGCACCGCACTCGCGGACGGGTGGGTGAGTGGTCAGCGACCGGCCACGCCAGCCGACAGATGCCCCTTCGAGAGGGTCTTGTTGAGCGACTTGTTCACCAGGCCGTCGAGCCTCGTGAACGTCACCGACACCGGCTTCGAGCCGAACTGCCACGCGGAGCCGTCAGCCGGTCCGCAGCCGACCTCGAGGTCGTTGGCGCTCGAGTCGACCTTGACCATGTTGCCGCCGTTGACACCGACGTAGAAGCCGCTGGTCCAGGTGCTGGCTGCGGTGCTCTGCGCCCGCATGGCGCCGTTCTTTGTGAGGTAGCACGAGAACACGACCGGCGCCGCGGGGGTGCCCTGAGGGAAGAAGTTGGCGGTGAATGACGCGGCGTAGACGCCGTTGGGCGGGTTCGGGATGTGGAACGAGACCTGACCGGTGCCGTGCGTCGTGGCGGTGGAGTACTGGTAGGCGAGGTTACGCAACGGCGCGACGTTGGGGTTCGCCGACTTCGAGCTGGTCGAGACGTGGCTGGGTGCCGCGCTGGCGTACTGCGCGCCGAGAGCCGCGACGGCTGCAACCGTGACGACGGCGCTGATTTTGGCAGCGGTGATCCGCATGATGTCCTCCGAAAGAGAGTTGGGGAGCGAGTCTGAGAGATATGAGCCGGTGCCGGCCGGACACGCTGCTCTGCCCAGAACGTGCGCCCGGAACCGAGTGTTCGCAATAGCCCGTTCGGACTACTCCCGAAGGTGAGTCGGGCCGCGACGTAAGGTGGCCGCTCTGCCGATACCGCGCCCGCTGGGACGGACCGGCGGACTCCGAGTCAGACCCGAGGGAGGGAGACGGGGCCGTGCGACACACCGAGTTCTGGGCTCGGATGGAAGCCGCGCTCGGGCCGGCCTACGCGCGGACCTGGGCGCGTGAACACGTCGTCCGCGGCCTCGAGCAGCGCACGGTGCTCCAGGCCTTCGACGCGGGCTGGGACGCGAAGGTGGTCTGGCGCGCGGTGTGGGAGGAGCTGGAGCTGCCGCCCCGCGACAGGTGACGGCGTGTCGCGTTGGTTCGAACAAGTGTTCGGTCTACGGTTGTCCCCAGCAAGCGCTGAACGGTTTCTCCGTCCACAGGGTCGAGCGGGTTCGGTCGACCTGTCGGTGGCTCCGGCTAGCGTCTTTCCTGACACCGATCCGGGTCCATGACCCGCCTAGCGTTTGGATGACCCAGATGGCTGATGCAGACCGTACCAAGGCACTCGACAACGCACTGGCGCAGATCGAGCGCAGCCACGGCAAAGGGTCCGTGATGCGCCTCGGCGACCGCGGCAAGGTGCCGGTCGAGGTGATCCCCACCGGGTCGATCGCCCTCGACGTGGCGCTCGGCATCGGCGGCCTGCCACGCGGCCGCGTGGTAGAGATCTACGGGCCGGAGTCGTCGGGCAAGACGACGGTTGCCCTCCACGCGGTCGCCAACGCCCAGCGCCTCGGTGGCATCGCCGCCTTCATCGACGCCGAGCATGCCCTCGACCCGGAATACGCCCAGAAGCTCGGCGTCGACACCGACGCGCTGTTGGTGTCCCAGCCCGACAGCGGCGAGCAGGCGCTCGAGATCGCCGACATGCTGATCCGGTCCAACGCCCTCGACGTCATCGTGATCGACTCCGTGGCAGCGCTCGTGCCGCGCGCCGAGATCGAAGGCGAGATGGGCGACTCCCACGTTGGCCTGCAGGCCCGGCTGATGAGCCAGGCGCTGCGCAAGCTGACCGGCGCGATCTCCACCTCCGGCACCACCGCGATCTTCATCAACCAGTTGAGGGAAAAAATAGGAGTTATGTTCGGTTCGCCCGAAACGACGACCGGGGGGAAGGCGCTCAAGTTCTATGCCTCGATCCGGCTCGACGTGCGGCGCATCGAGAGCCTCAAGGACGGCACCGACTTCGTCGGCAACCGGACCCGGGTCAAGGTGGTGAAGAACAAGGTCAGCCCGCCGTTCAAGCAGGCCGAGTTCGACATCATGTACGGCCTCGGCATCAGTCGGGAGGGTGGCCTGATCGACGTGGGGGTCGATGCCGGTCTGGTCCGCAAGGCCGGCGCCTGGTACACCTACGAAGGCGACCAGCTCGGCCAGGGCAAGGAGAACGCACGCACCTTCCTGCGCGACAACCCCGATCTCGCCAACGAGCTCGAGAAGCGCATCCTGGAGAAGCTCGGCATCGGCGCGAGCCTCGAGGACGAAGCCCCATCGGAGCCGACGAACGTCGACTTCTGATGGCGCGGCGCCGGCGGCGACCCGGCCGGGAGGAACCACTCGATCCCGCTCCCGACCGAGGTCCGCTGGCCGATCCTGAGTCCGTCGCCCGGACGATCGTGCTCACGAAGCTGACCTCTCGAGCGCGATCGCGGCACGAGCTGAAGGATGCGTTGACCGAGCGGGACGTGCCCGAGGATGTGGCCGACCGCGTGCTGGACCGGTTCACCGACGTGGGGCTCGTCGACGACGCGGCGTTCGCCAAGACCTGGGTCGAGTCACGACAGTCGTCTCGCGGACTGTCTCGTCGGGCGCTCGAGCTCGAGCTCCGCCGGAAGGGTGTCGACAACGAGACCGTCTCCGACAGCCTCGAGCAGATCGACGACGAAACGGAGTACGACGGCGCCCGCCGGCTGGTGGAGAAGAAGCTCCGCTCGGCTCGCAACGCCGACCCGCAAGCCCGATGGCGGCAGCTGGTGGGCGTACTGGCCCGGCGCGGCTACTCCTCGGGGTTGGCCATGCGGGTTGTCGCCGATGTGCTGCGGGACGAGTCCGCGGCGGGCGAGGCCGACGACGACCTGGCTCCGCCCAGCTCCCTGGCGTAGAACGCCGCCACCGCATCATCGATCCTGGACGGCCAGGCGAGACCGGAGCGTTCAGCGGCAGCCCTGCCGTGGGTGAGCATCGCGGTGCGGACCGCGAGCATCGCGGTGACCGTCTCGTCGCGGTTCGGGCGTGGGACCGGCAGCGACTCCAATACCGCTCGCTGCTCACCCGACAGGCGGGACGACCACTGCTTGACCCCCATCATGGGGAGCGGCTGGTTCGCCTCCACGAAGAGCCGGTAGAGCAGTTGCTGGGCGGTCATGACGCCGACCACCCCGAGCAGCCAGTCCTCCCGGGCCACCACCGCTGCGGGGAAGATCGCCTGCTGGCGGAAGAACTCCTCGACCAGGGCGGCGACCACCGTCGGGTCCGGGCCGCGAGGCGAGTCGTCCGGGGCCGGCACCACGGCATCCAGATCGTCCTTGTCCAGCGCCACCAGCCGGCTGCGGTAGGGGGAGGAGGACACGTCCGATGCCCGCTCGACCACCAGGTCGAGGCGCTCGCAGTCGGTCGTCACGGTGGCGAAGCAACCGGCCACCCCGGGCACCGCGGCGGCGATGATCGTCTCGATCACCGAGTCGAGCCAGTCCCGCCATCCCGCACAGAAGCCGTCGTACTCGTGATCTGCGACGGCGATCAGCACATCGAGGTCGGACCCGGCATCCGCGGCGCCGCGCCCGACGGAGCCTCCGAGCCAGAGCGCTCGGACCCGGTCGTCGGATCCTGCCGCGCCCAGCAGAAGGTTGACCACGTGGTGATAGCCCCTCGGCAGCGGTTCGAGCGCCGTCACGACGGCGGGAGAAACGGGCGCGTCCATTCGCCAGACCCTAGCGACACCCCGTCGACGCTGCCGGGCCGATCCTTGACCTGCCCGAACGTCCGTCCTACCGTGAGAATTCACGAGCGCCTGCTCACGTCGCAACCGGCGGAGAGGAGTTTCGTCACCAGCAGTGTTCTCTGGGCGCGACGGCGCCATCTGGTGGCGTTTCGACGGTAGGCTCGCACGTCCCCCCGTGCGGGGGAGGCTCGCGGGGTCGATGATCGGAGTGGTCGGATGGTGTGGCTTGGGCTGGTCGTCGTCGTGGTGATCGCCTGCGTCGGCGGCGGTCTGGTGGCGCGCCGTCGGTCGCCGACCGAGCAGGGTGCGTCGCGACCACAGAATGCCGACCGTGCCGGCTGGCTCGAGCCGCTGTCGCCGGCCGCCTCCGACGCCGTGCACAGCGAGGCCGCCGCACTGGTGCACCACCCTTCGCCGCGGCTCCCTGAGGTCGAGTCTGCGAACCTGGCAGCGGCCGATGCCGTCCAGGAGGCGCTGGCCGCCCTGCGGGCTCGCGAGGACGAGATGCGGGTGCTCCGACGGGACCTTCACGAGCAGCACCTGGACATCGAGCGTCGTGAGGAGCGCCTCGTCCGACACGAGGAGCGGTTGGAAGAGGCGTCCCGACAGCTCGAGCAGCGAGCCGCGGACCTGGCCCACCTCGATGACGAGCTTGCCGCGGAGCGGAGCGCCCTTCTCGACGTGGCCGCCGAGCGGCGCGAGATCCTGGAGCGGCTCGGCGAGCTGACCGCCGAGGAGGCCAAGGCCGAGCTGGTCTCCGACATCGAGCGCGAGGCGAAGCGAGAAGCGGCGGTTGTCGTGCGCGACCTCGAACGGGCCGCGGTCGCCGAAGCCGACTCCCGGGCCCGAAACATCATCGCGACGGCGATCCAACGGCTCGCCTCCGAGCAGACGTCGGAATCCGTCGTGTCGCTCGTGAGGCTGCCGGGTGACGACATGAAGGGCCGGATCATCGGTCGGGAGGGACGCAACATCCGGTCGTTCGAGCAGACGACAGGCGTGAACCTGATCATCGACGACACCCCGGAAGCCGTCGTGCTCTCCTGCTTCGACCCGGTACGGCGGGAGGTCGGCCGGATCACGTTGGAGGAGCTGGTCGCCGACGGTCGGATCCATCCCAGCCGCATCGAGGAGGTCTACGAGCGCAGCCTCGCCGAGGTCGACAGGCTCTGCCAGCGGGCCGGCGAGGATGCGTTGGTGGAGGTGGGGGTCACCGACGTCCACCCACACCTGGTCTTCACCCTGGGCCAGCTGCGCTACCGCACGTCATATGGCCAGAGCGTGCTCAAGCATCTTGTCGAGTCGGCGCACGCCGCTGGTCTGCTCGCCGCGGAGCTCGGGGTCGACGGCACGGTCGTCAAGCGTGCCGCATTGCTCCACGACATCGGAAAGGCGCTGACCCACGAGGCGGAGGGGAGCCACGCACTTGTCGGAGCGGAGCTCGCTCATCGCTATGACGAGTCGGCCGACGTGGTCCATGCCATCGAGGCGCACCACAACGAGGTCGAGCCCCGCACCATCGAGGCGATCCTCACCCAGGCCGCCGACGCGATCAGTGGCGGGCGTCCGGGAGCCCGCCGCGAGTCGCCGGAGGCGTACGTGAAGCGGCTCAAGCGGCTCGAGGAGATCGCGATGGCCTGTGAGGGCGTCGACAAGGTCTTCGCGATGCAGGCGGGCCGGGAGGTGCGGGTGATGGTGCTGCCCGACATCGTCGACGACATCGGCGCCCAGGTGCTGGCGCGGGACATCGCCAAGCAGATCGAGCACGAGCTGACCTACCCGGGGCAGATCAAGGTCACGGTCATCCGCGAGTCGAGGACGACGGAGATCGCTCGCTGAGGTGTCTCCTCGGCCTTGTACGATCCCGGCATGACGGAGAGTCTCCGGCGTACCTGGGACGGGCTCGAGATCGCGGTCGATCGACCCAACGGATCCAGCGTTGTCGTCCGCCGCCCCGGCTCCCGTGGGGACCCCGAGGTGCTGGTGCTGCATCGCAACGCACGAGGTCCCGCGTTCGAGGGCGACTGGGCTTGGACCAGCCCGGCGGGCTGTCGGCAGCCCGGCGAGGCGGTCTTCCCAGCTGCGCTTCGCGAGCTGAGCGAGGAGGCCGGTCTGGAGGGACTCGTGCCGTGGGCCGTGGATCTCTCGGGCGACTGGTCCTGCTTCGCCGTCGACCTTCCCGACGGGTGCGAGGTCGAGCTCGTCGACCCGGAACATGATCGGTTCGTCTGGGTGTCTCCGGCCGAGGCGGCGAGGATGGTGCTGCCCGCGTTCGTCGCGGGGCAGCAGGGCAAGGCGGCGCGGGTGCCGAGAGTCGCCCTCGCGTTCCGGCCCATGGAGGATCGCGACCTCGCAGCCGTCGCACGGTGGCAGCAGACCCCGCATGTGCGGGAGTGGTGGGACTCTCGCAGCCCGGACGAGGATTCGGTGCGCGCTCGCTATGCCCCGCGGCTGCGCGGCGAGCGGCCCACCCGGATGTGGATCGCCGAGATCGACGACACCCCGGCCGGCTTCCTGCAGGACTACCGGGTCCGGGACTACCCCGACTATGCCGTCGCGACGGGAGACCCCGATGCCGTCGGCTTCGACTACGTGATCGGCGAGCCCGCATGGGTAGACCGCGGGATCGGCACCAGGATGGTCTGGGAGTTCTGCCGTGACGTCCTGCGCGTCCACTACCCCGACGCGGTGCACGTGCTCGCGAGCCCCAGCCATCGCAATCACCGCTCGCTGCGGGTCCTCGCCAAGTGTGGCTTCCGCCAGGGGCGGCGGATCGACGAGGTCACCTGTCCCGGTGAGCCGGCCGGCGCCGAGATCGTCTGCACTCTCGATGTGCGGCACTGGCTCGGCTGACGGCATACGCTGGCCGGATGACCGAGCCGGCCGACGACGCCCTCGCGAGGTCCGCCACCAAGACGCCGGACCCAGCCTTGCGTAACCTCGTCACCACCTATCACGGCTACTGCTACGACCCGGGGGGGCCGTCGATCCACCACGGCCTGCCGTCCACCGGTCTCACCGTCGTGCTCGCGCTGGAGCGGCCGATCGACGTCGGCTGGCTGGGTGAGGCGGGGAGCCGGCGACAGAGCTGGACGTTGGCGTCCGGACTCAGCATGTCCTGTGCGGCCATCTACCAGTCCGGGCGCCAGCACGGGATCACCCTCGACCTCACTCCGCTCGGCGCGCGCGTCCTCCTCGGCGTCCCCGCTTCCGAGCTCGGCCGCCAGCTGATCAGCCTCGGCGACCTGATCGGCGCTGCTGCCGAGGCGCAGCTCTACGACGCCGTCGCCGGTGCGCATGCTTGGCCGGCCCGGTTCGCGGAGCTCGACCGGTGGCTGCTGAGGTGCGCTGCGGCACGGGCCGGCCGGCCGGCCCGACCGGAGCCGACCCTCCGCCACGCCTGGGAGCGACTGCACGTCACGCGGGGCCGGCTGCCGATCACCCGACTGGCTGCTGACGTGGGCTGGAGCCGCCGGCACCTCAGCCAGCGGTTCGCCGCCGAGTTCGGCATCGGTCCGAAGCAGGCCGCACGGCTGGTCAGGTTCGGCTGGGCCCGAGACCTGGTGGGGAGCGACCACCGCCCTCTTGCCGAGGTCGCCGCGACGTGTGGCTACGCCGACCAGGCGCATCTCACCCGAGAGTGGCGAGAGCTGGTCGGGCTGCCGCCGACGACCTGGCTGGCCGAAGAGCGCCCATTCCTTCAAGACGCCGACCACCAGGCTTGACACCATCGTGACATGACAGAAACGACGAGCACCACCACCGCGACCACCACCACCTCCCCGGCGCCGACCGTCTGGCACTCGCTGAGCTATGCCGACGCGACGGCGGGCATCGAGTTCCTCACCTCGACGTTCGGCTTCGTCGTCAAGGCCGTCCACCGCGACGAGGACGACCCGTCGAAGGTCGTCCACGCCCAGCTCGACTGGCCAGCTGGAGGCGGCGTCATGCTGGGGTCCAGCCCGCGGCCGGAGGGCTGGCCCGAGATCCGCGGCAAGGCGAGCGCCTACTGCGTCACCGACGACCCGGACGCCATCTACGAGAAGGCGAAGGCTGCCGGCGTGACCGTGCTCCGGGAGATCCGCGACGAGGACTACGGCGGCCGTGGCTTCACCGTCCTCGACCCGGAGGGCAACACCTGGAGCTTCGGCAGCTACCCCGGCGAATAACCGACCATCCGAGACTTTCGACACCACCATCCGAGAGTTTTGGCACGACCATCCGAGACTTTCGGCACGACCATCCGAGATTTTTGGCACGACGATCCGAGACTTTCGGTCGCACCATTCCGAGAGTGTTCGCCGCACGATGGTCTGTGGGTGAAAGGCGCTGTGACGCGTCGGCTCCCGGGCTGGGCCTGTCGTTCTGGCGCGTCCGGTTAGTCGCATGAACGGATCCACGCACATGCGTGGAGTTGCGATCAGGTCGCGATCTCAACGGCAATAGCACCGCACATGCGTGAATATCTTCGCCCTTGGTCAGGTGCCAAGCCAACCGGGGTGACCCGGGAACTGGCGCATCACTGCGCGTCTTGCTTTTCGCCAGCACGGTTACGACGAGAGTGTCGGATCGTCGTGTCGGAACTCTCGGATGGTGGTGTCGGAACTCTCGGATGGTGGTGTCGAAACTCTCGGATGGTGGTGTCGGAACTCTCGGATGGTGGTGTCGGAACTCTCGGATGGTGGTGCCGAAACTCTCGGATGGTCCTCTTGGCTCCGGCGAGGACGGGCGTCAGCCGGCCGCCTGGTAGATCCGGCGTACGACGTCCTCGATGTCGGGCTCCTCGATCGAGAGGTCGCGCAGGTCGGCGCGTTCGGCCACCGCGGCCAGGACGGCAGCCGCGGTGGTCGCCTGGGAGTCGAAGCCGAGCCGCTGCCGCAGCCCTTCGCCCTCACTCCCGAGGTGGCGGGTTCCGGCGATGCCCAGCAGGTCGGCGGTCGGCTCCATCAGGTCCAGCACCAGAACCCGTTGGGCGCCGACGGTGGCGCCGAGCCCGCGCAGGCTGCCGTCATAGGCCAGCCGACCGTGGTCGACCACCAGCACTCGCTCACACAACCGCTCGATGTCCCCCATGTCGTGGGTGGTGAGCAGCAGCGTGGTGCCCTTGGTGGCTCGCTCGGTGATGAGGAACTCCCGCAACCGGGCCTTCGACAACACGTCGAGCCCGATCGTCGGCTCGTCGAGGATGACCAGCTCGGGGGAGTGCAGCAGCGCCGCGGCGATCTCGGCCCTCATCCGCTGGCCGAGGGACAGCTGGCGGACCGGCGTGTCGAGGGTCTCGGTCATCTCGAGCTGCTCCACGAGCTCCTCGGTACGACGGCTCGCCACGGCCGGGTCGAGCCGGTGGATCGCCCCCAGGATCGAGAAGGACTCTCGAAGGGGGAGGTCCCACCAGAGCTGGGACCGCTGGCCGAAGACAACTCCGATCCGACGGGACAGCTCACGGCGGCTCTTGAGCGGGTCGAGCCCACACGTGCGGACCCGCCCCGAGGTGGGCACCAGGATGCCGCAGAGCATCTTGATGGTCGTCGACTTGCCGGCGCCGTTCGCGCCGATGTAGCCGACCGACTCGCCGGGGGACACGCGGAAGGTCATCTCGTCGACGGCAGCGAGGGTCGTCCGGACGCCCCGCCCGCCCGCCGGGTTCTTGCGCTTGATGGCGAAGGTGCGCGTCAGGTCGGTGATGTCGATGATCGGGTCGGTCATCCGCCGCCTCCCTGGTAGTGCCGGGTTCCCCACCGCCACAACGTCAATGCCACGAACCACACCCAGAGCGCCGCGACCGGCGTCAGCCATGCCAACCAGGTCGGCAACCCGGCTGGGCCTGGCAGGTGGAGCAGCGCCAGCGTCGGCAGGTACGCCGTGAACGTTACCGGCACCAGGTAGCCGAACAGCAGCCTGAGCGGGCCGGGGAAGATCGACGCGGGCTGCGACGAGGCGTACGAGCCGCCGTACGTGAAGCTGTTGGTGACCTCGGCACCGTTGATGAGGAAGAACTGCAGGCTCGCCGCACACACGAAGAGCCCCGCGAAGATCGCTGTCCCGAACACCACCGCCATCGCGATGATGACGACGTTGCGGCCATCCATCGGCACCTCGCTCAGCCGCAGCCCGAAGACCAACGCCACCAAGGCGACGATGATCCGGGAGATCCGCCTCAGGTCGAGCTCGCTCGTCATCAGCTGGGTCAGCAACGGGAGCGGCCGAAGGTAGAACGCGTCGACGGTGCCCGCCCGGATGTACGTCGGGAGCCGGTCGAGGTGTCCGACCACCAGGTCGGCCGTGGAGAAGGCCAGGTTCGACAGCCCGAAGAGCACCAACATGGCGTGGAAGTTGAGACCGCCGAGCACCTGGATGTTGTGGAAGATGACCCACACCTCGCCGAACTCGGTGATGCCGATCAGCAGTGAGCCGGCCACATCGAGGCCGAAGCCGGCCGGGTAGCTGAGCTGCGCCCGGATGCGGGAGGCGAGGACGACCCGGTAGGGCGATGCCAGCAACTCAGCCACCCTGCACCACCAGCTTCTGACGACCAGCACTCGTCAGCAGCCGGCCGGCCACGCAGGTCGCGGCGAGCCAGCCCGTCTGCACCACGAGGTCGGTCACGGCGGTCATCCCGGTGTCGTGCCCCGAGATCACGTTGATCGGGGTCTGCAGGATCGACGGGAACGGCGTGCAGTACGCCAGCGTGTGCAGCCACGGCGGGAACAGCCCGACGGGAACATAGAGCCCGGCGAGGAACGCGCTCGTCACGAGGTAGACGGTCCGCACTCCGCGGGTGTCGAGCAACCAGAAGCCCAGGATGTTCACCGCATAACGGCAGTAGAACGAGATCGCGACGCCGACGATGATGCTGACGGTGCCCAACACGTAGGGAAGCAGCGTCGTGGGGAGCACCATCCCGACGGTCAGGGCGCCGATCAGCACGGACGGCAGTCCTCGCGGGATGAGCGTGTACGCCGCCCGCCCCAGGTCCTCGGCGAGGTGCCACGTCTGCAGGTCGACCGGGCGGGTGAAGTCGACGGCCACGTCCCCGGTGCGCACGCGGTCGCCGATCTCGGCGTTCCCGCTCAGCTCGATGGCCCCGATGAGCCCTTGCGACAGCCAGACATACGCGCTGATCGTGCCGGTGGTGTATCCGCCCAGCGTGCCGCCGGCGCTCTCGACGGCGGCGAAGAGGATCGCGGCTCGGATGAACCCGAAGACCAGGTTGGTGGCGAGCCCCGCGAACATCGCCAGTCGGTAGTTCGCCTGCCGGGCGAACCCTGCGCGGACCAGCTTCAGGTAGGTCCTCAGGTCCGCACGCACAATCGAGTGAACCTACTCGCCACCCGAGAGCGCGGCAACCTCGTTTCGGGCGCCCCGCGGCCGCGGCTGGTTCGCACCCGGGCGGCCGGCCGCCGTACCCTGGGCGCACGATGACCAGCACACCGACCGCGACCCGCACCTACGACGTGCGCACCTACGGCTGCCAGATGAACGTGCACGACTCCGAGCGGCTCGCCGGCCTGCTCGAGGCGGCCGGCTATGTGCGCGCCGGCGAGCCCGGAGAGGCCGACGTCGTCGTCTTCAACACGTGTGCCGTAAGGGAGAACGCCGACAACAAGCTCTATGGCAACCTCAGCCACCTGGCTCCCGTCAAGGCGGCGCGACCCGACATGCAGATCGCCGTGGGCGGCTGTCTCGCGCAGAAGGACCGGGCCGAGATCACCCGCCGCGCGCCGTATGTCGACGTGGTCTTCGGCACGCACAACATCGGCTCCCTGCCGGTGCTGCTCGAACGCGCCCGGGTCGCTCAGGAGGCGCAGGTCGAGATCCTCGAGTCGCTCGACGTGTTCCCCTCGACGCTGCCCACCCGGCGGGAGTCCGCGTACGCCGCCTGGGTGGCGATCAGCGTCGGCTGCAACAACAGATGCACATTCTGCATCGTGCCGTCACTGCGCGGCACCGAACAGGACCGCAGGCCGGGTGACGTGCTCGCCGAGGTCGAGGCGCTTGTCGCCGAGGGAGTCGTGGAAGTGACGCTTCTCGGGCAGAACGTCAACTCCTACGGCGTCGAGTTCGGCGACCGGCTCGCGTTCGGCAAGCTGCTCCGCGCCTGCGGCCGGATCGAGGGTCTCGAACGGGTCCGCTTCACGTCGCCGCACCCCCGCGACTTCACCGACGACGTCATCGCGGCGATGGCGGAGACGCCCACCGTGATGCCCCAGCTGCACATGCCTCTGCAGTCCGGGTCCGACTCGATGCTCAAGGCGATGCGCCGCTCCTACCGCCGCGACCGCTACCTCGGCATCCTCGACCGGGTGCGCGAGGCGATGCCGGACGCCGCGATCACGACCGACATCATCGTGGGGTTTCCCGGCGAGACCGAGGACGACTTCGCACAGACGCTCGATGTCGTCGAGCGGGCCCGCTTCAGCGGTGCCTTCACCTTCGTCTACTCCAAGCGGCCCGGCACGCCAGCGGCCGCGTTGCCCGACGAGGTGCCGGCCGACGTGATCAAGGACCGCTATCAGCGGCTCGTCGACCGGGTGAACCAGATCGCCTGGGAGGAGAACCAGCGGTTCGAGGGTCGTCAGGTCGAGGTGCTCGTGGCCGAGGGCGAGGGGCGCAAGGACGAGGCGACCCATCGGATGTCGGGCCGGGCGCGCGACAACCGGCTGGTCCACTTCACACCCGGTGACGCGGTGGTGCGGCCCGGAGACCTGGTCGTCGCGGAGGTCACCCGAGCGGCCCCGCACCACCTGGTGGCAGACGGAAGGCTCCTGTCGGTACGCCGGACCCGGGCGGCCGACGCGTGGCAGTCCCGCCAGGACGCGACGCGTGACACCAGCGCACGCCGATCGGCCGTCGGGCTGGGAATGCCGACGGTCGGCCCGCCGCTGCTCGTCGACGTCTCCTCGTCACGAGGCTGCTGAGGTGTCCCGCCCGGACCTGTTGCACGGAGTCAGCAGCACGCCGTACTGGCTGGACCACCCCACCCGGCCGGACGCTCGACCGCCGCTGGCCCGAGACACCACGGCCGATCTGCTCGTCGTGGGTGGCGGCTTCAGCGGACTTTGGACCGCGCTGCTCGCAAAGCGTGCCGATCCCGGCCGCGACGTCGTGCTGCTCGAGGCCGAGCGGATCGGCTGGGCGGCGAGCGGGCGCAACGGCGGCTTCTGCGCCGCGAGCCTCACGCACGGCGCCGCCAACGGCCGGGAGCGTTTTCCCGACGAGCTCGAGACACTCGACCGGCTCGGCGCCGACAACCTACGCGGGCTCCGTGCCGACGTCGAGCACTTCGCGATCGACTGCCACCTCGAGGCGGCCGGCGAGCTCGACGTCGCGACCGAGGAGCACCAGGTCGCGTGGCTGCGCGAGGCGGCGGCGCAGGACGGCGGCCAGTTCCTCGATGCCACTGAGGTACGCGCCGAGGTGGACTCGCCGACCTATCTCGCCGGCCTCTGGGACCGCGACGGAGCGGTGATGGTGCACCCGGCGAAGCTGGCCTGGGGGTTGGCGCGGGCGGCCGAGTCCCTGGGCGTGCGGATCCACGAGGGCACTCGGGCGACCGGGATCGAGGCGGCCGGGCCGTCGTCGCGCCGGCGGATCCTCGTCGGCGCGGGGGAGCAGGTGGTCACGGCCCAGCAGGTCGCGCTCGGCACCAATGTCTTCCCGTCGTTGGTGAGACGAACCCGGCCCCTCGTCGTACCCGTCTACGACTACGCGATCGTGACCGAGCCACTCACCGGTGCGCAGCTCGGCGCGATCGGGTGGGCCAACCGGCAGGGGATCGGCGACGTCGCCAACCAGTTCCACTACTACCGGCTGACCCCCGACAACCGGATCCTGTTCGGCGGTTATGACGCGGTCTACCACTTCGGCGGTCGGGTGAAGCCGCGCTACGACACTCGGCGCGCGACGTTCGAGCTGCTCGCCGACCATCTCGATGCGACGTTCCCCCAGCTCGAGGGGGTCCGGCTCAGCCACGCCTGGGGCGGTGCCATCGACCTGTGCGGGCGGTTCTGCGCGTTCTTCGGCACGGCTTACGGCGGCCAGGTCGCCTATGCGGCCGGCTATACCGGGCTCGGCGTCGGCGCCACGAGGTTCGGCGGTCAGGTGATGCTCGACCTGCTCTCCGGAGTCGATACCGAGCGCACCGCCACCACGATGGTGCGCAGCAAGCCGCCGCCGTTCCCGCCGGAACCCTTTGCCTGGTTGGGCGTCCAGGCCACCCGAGCGTCGATCAAGGCCGCCGACCGCAACCAGGGACGCCGCAACCTGTGGCTACGCACTCTCGACCGCCTCGGCCTCGGCTTCGACTCCTGACCCTCGACGATCCGAGACTTTCGGCACCACCATCCGAGAGTTTCGGCACGACGATCCGAGAGTTTCGGCACGACGATCCGAGAGTTTCGGCACGACGAATCGGCATGGCCGGGGAGGATGGTTGCTCCAGTCAGGCGGCTCACGGTGGTCTGGGCAGTGGGTCAGCGAAAATTCAGGACTGAGCAATGCCGAATGACATCCCCGCGCAGCCGTTGCTGGTCGAAATCGCGATCGAGCCGAAGTCGAAGGCCGGCCAGGCATGGCTGGCACAAAATGGGTACGTGCTGGCACCTCGCGAGCCGTCGCGGGTCGGCGGCGAAGCTCTTCGCGCTGCCGATCACGTCGGATCATTCGGTCTGCGTTGCAAACCACTCGCTGCGCGTCGCGGTCGAGATCACTGGAGTCCGGCTTGTTTTGGCGTGACATTTTCCTGGCGGCGCTCGTTGCGCTCATTGCGATGAGCTTTTTGCCGTCGCTTCGGAGATCGCGGCGTCGCCCGGTCCGGCTCGATCCCAATCGGCCCTATCAGGTCTATACCCGGGACTTTGACGTGGAGATCAAGGCCGGCGATCTGGATGCGGTCCTGGCGGTTCTCCCCGATTCTGACAGGCGCTGGGCCGAACGCTTTCCAGAGGTCGATCCCATAGAGTTGTACGACCTCGAAAGAGACCTTGCGGCACGGCGTGCTGGCCTGGGGCCTGCCCAGCTGCAGGGCAGCTCCGCTCCTGGTGCTGATGATGCGATCGTGTCATTGCTCATCGATCATTCCGGATCAATGCGCGGACAGCCGATGCTGTTCGCAGCCAGGGCCGCGCTGGTCGCCTCCGATTTGCTCGATCGCCTCGGAGCAAAGCAGGAAGTGCTCGGCTTCACGACCTCGCGCTGGAAGGGCGGCCGGAGCCGGGAAAAATGGCTTAGCGACCGCCAGCCATCTTATCCCGGACGGCTGAACGACCTGCTGCACATCGTCTATTGCAGCGCTGGCGAAAAGCTGAGCGCGCGATCCTGTGCCGCGATGCTTCGGCCCGAACTCATCAAGGAGAATATCGACGGCGAAGCCATCGAATGGGCGGCGTCGCGTTTGCGCCGACGCGAGGAAAGGCTGAAATGTCTGATCGTGCTGTGCGATGGCGCGCCGGTCGACGATTCCACACTGCACACGAATGGCGAGGGGTATCTGACCCGCCATTTGCGCCGCGTCACCGGCGAGATCGAGCAGGCCGGCGACATTCGGCTTGCGGCGATCGGCATCGGCCACCCGGTCGAGCCGTACTACGAGCAAGGCATCACCATCAGCTCTCCGGAAGAGCTGGAGCGCACCGTGGTTCAGCTCATCAACCGACTATTACACCCATCGCCTTGATGCGTTTGTTAGTGCAGTAACGAGAGCGGCGACCAAGGTGTAGAATCGACGGCTAGATAAAAGCGACGGTGTCGCTCCGTGCCGTCGAGGGTCGTAAGTGTTTGTCTGCACGCTGTTTTGGATGGCACTGTGACGGCACCATACAAAACGCCCCAGTGCCGCTTCAATGAAAAAGGTGTTTGGAATCAATATCCCGAGCGCCACCCATCGCAGCGTAGCAGTTTGCCGCGCGTGCTGGGCATGATCTCCGGCCATGATCGCATGGCTTGCTCTGCGCGATCGCGCTCAAGCTGCAGAGGAAGTGCGAGTTCGCAGCGCTGCAGCGTGACGTGGCGTGGACTTCGGCCGTTCTGCGGATGGGACGGGCTGCCACACTCGCGCCATGGCTCCCTCTCACAAATCGCGGCCACGGCGTCCGTCGGACAGCGCGCCGCTTGACGATCTGTACGACTATGCGCGTGCGACCCGCTCGGCGGGCCGACGACGGGCAAGCCGCCTCGGTGACATGGACGGTGACCGACGACTGGCCCGAGGAGGTGCCGGTGACCGAGGCCGAGATCGAGGTATTCGAGGCCTGGTTCGGCGACCTGTTCGACGAATTGTTCTCGACACGCCATTGAGCTTAGGGGACGATCACCATGACCACGCCGGTTCGCGCCGCCCTCTATCTGCGGGTCTCGACCGGCCGGCAGGCCGACAGCGATCTCTCCATCCCGGACCAGCGCCGCCAGGCGAAGGGCTATTGCGCATCGCGCGGCTGGGAGATCGTCGCCGACTATGTCGAGCCCGGCATGTCGGCGACCGACGACCGGCGGCCGCGAGTTCCAGCGCATGATCGACGCGGCGACGGCCAAGCCGCCGGCGTTCGATGTGATCCTGGTCCACAGCTTCAGCCGCTTCTTCCGCGACCAGTTCCAGCTCGAGTTCTATGTCCGCCGGCTCGCCAAGAACGGCGTGCGGCTGGTCTCGATCACCCAAGAGCTCGGCGACGATCCGATGAGCAACATGATCCGCCAGATCATGGCGCTGTTCGACGAGTACCAGTCCAAGGAGAACGCCAAGCACACGCTGCGGGCGATGAAGGAGAACGCCCGCCAGGGCTTCTGGAATGGCGCGTTGCCGCCGATCGGCTACCGCATCGTGGAGGCCGCCGAGCAGCGCGGCCATCGCACCAAGAAGACCCTGGAGATCGACCCCATCCAGGCCGAGACCGTGCGGCTGATCTTCCGCCTGGCGCGCGAGGGCGACGGCAGCTCGGGGCCGATGGGCGTCAAGTCGATCAGCCAAGCACCTGAACGCGGCCGGCATCCGCACCCGCGACGGCGGACGCTGGGGCGTCGGTGCCGTCCACAAGGTGCTGACCCGCACGACCTATATCGGCCGGCACCGGTTCAACACCAGGTTCTGGAAGACCCGCGAGCGCAAGCCGGAGACCGAGGTCGTCGAAATGGCGGTGCCGCCGATTATCGACGCGGCCGAGTTCGAGGCCGTGCAGGCGCTGCTCAAGACCCGCAGCCCGGCGCTGACGGCGCCGCGCATCGTCAGCGGCCCGACCCTCCTCACCGGCATCTGCTTCTGCGCTGCCTGCGGCAGGGCGATGACGCTGCGCACCGGCAAGAGCGGCCGGTACCGGTACTACACTTGCTCGACCAAAGCGCGGCAGGGCGAGACCGGCTGCACGGGCCGCACGGTGCCGATGGACAAGCTCGACACCCTCGTCGCCGACCACATCGAGCAACGCCTGTTACAGCCCAAGCGTCTCGAGCAGATCCTGTCGCCCGTGCTCGACCGCCGCGAGGAGCGCGCCGAACGCCGGGCCGTCGCACATCGCCGAATTGCGCAAGCGCGCGGCCGAGGCGGAGGCCAAGCTCAAGCGGCTCTACGACGCGATCGAGAACGGCGTCGCCGACCTCGCCGACCCGATGCTGAAGGATCGCATCGCCGAGCTGAAGGCCGATCCGCGATCAGGCCCGCGCCGACGCGGAGCGGGCCGAGGAGTGCGATCGATCGCGCGGGACCGGCCATCACACCGCAGGCCCTCAAAACCTTCGCCAGGCCGGCCCGCAAGCGCATGCGGACCGAGGACGGCGGCTACCGCCGCGATCACCTGCGCGCGCTCGCTCAGCGCATCGAAGTGGACGCGAAAGAAGTTCGCATCATGGGGTCGAAGAGCGAACTCCTGCGCACGCTCGTCGCCGCTTCAAGCGCAAAAACGGCGGGTTTTGGCGTGCCCAGTTTTGTACCGAAGTGGCGCGCTCGAAGAGATTCGAACTCCCGACCCTCGGAATCGAAATCCGATGCTCTATCCAGCTGAGCTACGAGCGCGTGCGAGGGGTCGATTATCAGACTTGGCCGGGCAGGGCCAGCGGCAGGAGCTCAGTAGCAGGGATGCCGGCGGCGGTCCTGGCCGATATAGGCGGCGGCGCTCTGGCGGCAGAGGATGGTGGAGGGACCGTCATAATAGGCGAAGGTGCCGGGCTGCGGGCCGGGGCCGTAATTGTGCAGGTAGCTGATCGGGTAGGGCAGTCCCCAATTGTGTAGATGGTGAGCGATTGTGGCGGGCATCGGCTAGGCCCGGCGCCAAGGTCGCGGCGGCCAGCAGGGCGGCGGCGATCAAAAACTTCGCTTTGGTCATTTCGATTCTCCCGGAAGTCCTGCCTGAAACTATAGCGATTTCGGGCCGGGCGGATAGCTGCTTGTGGACAGGAAAAAGCACGTTAAAACAATAAGATAGGAGGTGACCTCTAATTCGGTTGAAACCGCGCCTGTCTGGAATTTGGCCGATCTGATTTCCCGTATCGGAGAAAACGGTCGAAAAGCTGCGGAAAACCACCCTGACGCGCCCATTTTTGGCCTCAAGGGATGCTTAACGAATTCCCAACACAGTCCGGCCAGAGTTCTGCTGTCTTGTATCGGTCACGCGACCGACTATCCCGCGTCTAACCACGGCTATCCGGTTCCCGATCGACCATGCGCATCACGTCCCTTGCCCTGCTGTCCCTCTCGGTTCTGGTCGCGACGCCGGCGCGCGCCGACCTGCATATCAGGCGCGATCACGGCGGATATGTCGAGGAGTACAAGGCCAAGTACCAGCGCATCCGCGACCGCAAGGAGCGCGTCATCATCGACGGCATCTGCAATTCGGCCTGCACGCTGGTGTTCGGCATCGTGCCGATGAACAAGATCTGCGTGACGCCGAGGGCGAGCCTCGGTTTCCACCAGGCCTATTACGACAAGGCCTTCACCTTCGGCATCAAGGTCACGAGTTCGGAAGGGACGTCGGACCTGATGTCCTATTATCCCGAACACCGTGAAGGACTGGATCCGCCGCAATGGCGGGCTCACCACCGAGATGAAGAAGATCAAGAACGGCGGCGAGCTCTGGAAGATCGTCGATCCCTGTCCGGAAGAGTGGCGCTGATCGCGCGACTTCCGCATCTCCTAGAACGTCACCACGCCGCGGATCAACTCGCCGCGCTTCATCAGTTCGAACGCGTTGTTGATCTCGTCGAGCGGCATCACATGCGTGATCATCGGGTCGATCTGGATCTTGCCCTGCATGTACCAGTCGACGATCTTCGGCACGTCGGTGCGGCCGCGCGCGCCGCCGAAGGCGGTGCCTTTCCAGACCCGGCCGGTGACCAGCTGGAACGGCCGCGTCGCAATCTCGGCGCCGGCCGGCGCCACGCCGATCACGATCGACTGGCCCCAGCCGCGGTGGCAGGCTTCCAGCGCCTGCCGCATCACCGTGACGTTGCCGGTGCAGTCGAACGTGTAGTCGGCGCCGCCGATCTGGTCCGCGCCCGCCTTCGTCATGTCGACGAGGTGAGGGACGAGGTCCTTGCCGAGCTCTTTCGGATTGACGAAGTGCGTCATGCCGAAGCGCTCGCCCCATGCCTTGCGGTCGTTGTTGATGTCGACGCCGATGATCATGTCGGCGCCGGCGAGCCGCAGGCCCTGCAGCACGTTGAGCCCGATGCCGCCGAGGCCGAACACGATCGCCTTGGCGCCTTGCTCGACCTTGGCGGTGTTGATGACGGCGCCGATGCCGGTCGTGACGCCGCAGCCGATGTAGCAGACCTTGTCGAACGGCGCGTCCTCGCGGATTTTCGCCACCGCGATCTCCGGCAGCACGGTGTAGTTCGCGAATGTCGACGTGCCCATGTAGTGATGAATCGGCTTGCCGCCGATCGAGAAGCGCGAGGTGCCGTCCGGCATCAGGCCCTGGCCCTGCGTGGCGCGGATCGCGGTGCAGAGATTGGTCTTGCGCGACAGGCAGGACGGGCATTGCCGGCATTCCGGCGTGTACAGCGGAATGACGTGATCGCCCTTCTTGACGCTGGTGACGCCCTTGCCGATATCGACCACGACGCCGGCGCCTTCATGGCCGAGGATCGCCGGAAACAGTCCTTCCGGATCGGCGCCCGACAGCGTGAATTCGTCGGTGTGGCAGATGCCGGTCGCCTTGATCTCGACCAGCACTTCGCCCTCGCGCGGTCCCTCGAGCTGAACAGTCGTTACTTCCAGCGGCTTTCCGGCAGCGACGGCGACGGCGGCGCGAACATCCATGGCATTCCTCATCGATCTTCGAGATATCAGGCTTCGATATGTGAAATCGCGCAGGTTCCCGCGCGCGATCGGTTCTTGCCGCATAGCATATGATCGGGCAACAGGGGCGGCAAATGAAAGAGGACTTCGACAAATTCGCCGCCCGCGCGGCGCCGGCGATTTTCGTCCTGCTGTGGAGCACCGGCTTCATCGGCACCAAATATGTCGTCAACAATGCCGATCCCTTGACCTATCTGGCGATCCGCATGGCGCTTGTCGTGGTGCTGATGGCCGTCATTTGCGCCATCGTCCGGCCGGTCTGGCCGAACCGCGCCGAGATCGGGCACAGCATCGTCGCGGGCATTCTGGTGCATGGCGTCTATCTCGGCGGCACGGCGGTCGCGATCTCGCTGTCGATTCCCGCGGGCCTGTCGGCGCTGATCCCGGGCCTGCAGCCGATCCTGACGTCCACCATCGCGAATCGCTGGCTCGGCGAACGCGTGACCGCGATGCAATGGGGCGGGCTGTTGATCGGGCTTGCCGGCGTTGCGCTGATCCTGCACGACCGGCCGATGGGCGGGCAGGCCGGCTGGGGCTGGATTGCGTCGGCGATATCGCTGGTCAGCATCACGCTCGGCACGCTCTACCAGCGGCGCTATTGCAGCCGCATCGACTGGCGCAGCGGCAACCTCGTGCAATATGTCGCGGTGACCGTGTTCTTTGCGATCGGCGCGTTCCTGTTCGAAGCAGCGCGTGGTGCAT
The DNA here is from genome assembly GCA_963820035.1 of uncultured Actinomycetota bacterium. Taxonomy (GTDB): domain Bacteria; phylum Actinomycetota; class Actinomycetes; order Propionibacteriales; family Nocardioidaceae; genus JAWWPG01. The sequence goes on from CAWFYK010000005.1 coordinate 546,575, forward strand.
TGGACCACCGAATTCATTCTCGCTTTGGTCTGGCTCGCGGTGGTGCTGTCGATCGGCTCGATCGGCCTGCTGTACTGGCTGATCCGGCACCAGGCCGCGACATCGGTGGCGAGCCTGTTCTATCTGGTGCCGGCCGTGACTGCGCTGATGGCCTTCGTGTTGTTCGACGAGCGGCTCGATGCCGTCGCGATAGCCGGCATGATCGCCTGCGCTGCCGCCGTGCTGCTGGTCAATCGCGTCGCCGGCGAAGACCTAAGTTGCCGCGGATCGTCGCGTAAGCCTTTAGCGCGCGTTCGCGGCCCGCCTTGTGATCGACGATCGGATGCGGATAGGTCTTGCCGAGTTCGACGCCGGCGCTTGCGAGTTCGAGCGGCGTCGCGGTCCAGGGCTGGTGAATCAGCTTGTCGGGCAATGGCGCCAGCTCCGGCACCCAGCGCCTGACATAGACGCCGTCGGGATCGAACTTCTCGCCCTGCAGGATCGGATTGAAGACGCGGAAATAGGGGGCGGCGTCGGCGCCCGAGCCTGCCACCCATTGCCAGTTCGCCGGGTTGCTGCCGGCATCGGCATCGACCAGCGTATCCCAGAACCATTGCTCGCCGTCGCGCCAGTCGATCAGCAGATGCTTGACCAGGAACGACGCCACCACCATCCGCACCCGGTTGTGCATGACGCCGGTGTGCCAGAGTTCGCGCATGCCGGCATCGACGATCGGATAGCCGGTCTGGCCGCGCTGCCAGGCGTGCAAGGCCTTGGCATCCTGCTTCCATGGAAAGGCGTCGAAATGGGGCTGCAGGTTGCGCGTCGCGAGATCGGGGATGTCGAACAGCAGATGACGGCAGAACTCGCGCCAGCCGAGTTCGCTGAGGAATTTGTCGATGTCGGCGGACAGGCGAGGGTGCTCGGCCGCGGCGAAGCGCGCGGCGTGCCAGATCTGGCGCGGACTGATTTCGCCGAAACGAAGATGCGGCGAGAGCCGCGAGGTGCCGTCGCGGTCGGGCCGGTCGCGATCGCCGGAATAGCCGGCAATGCCGCCGTCGAGGAACGCCTTGAGCCGTGCCTGCGCCGCGGCCTCGCCCGGCTGCCAGGTGTCGCGCAGGCCGCCGGCCCAATCCGGCCGGGTCGGTTCGAGCTTCCAGTCTTCCAGCCCGTCGCTTGCGAGGTTGCGGTACGCCCTTCAGCGCCTTCGGCGCAGGCAACGGCTTCGGCGGATCGCCCAGCGCCTGCACCCGCCGCCAGAACGGGGTGAACACGCGCAGGCCCCGGTTCTCCTTGTTGCGGATCTGGCTCGGCGAAGCCAGCAGGTCGCCGGGAAAGCGATGCGCGGCAATACCGATGCTCGCTCAGCGCGGCGGCAACCTGATCTTCAATGGCCTGGTGCGGCGCCTGCGCGATCTCGTTCCAGTAGACCGCTTCGGCGCCGACCTCGCGGGCGAGCGCGGCGATGACCGCAGGCGCAGACCCTTGCGCAACACCAGCGATGCGCCACGCTCGCGCAGGCTCGCCTGCAGGGCGCGCAACGACTGCGCCAGCCACCATCGCGCCGCGCCGCCGAGTGGCCGAATGCCCGGCGCCCTGTCGTCGAGCACGTAAATGAATGCAACCGATGCGTGCGATTTGGCGGCTGCGTGACAGCGCGGGATGATCGGAAACGCGGAGGTCGTCGCGGTACCAGACGATGGCGGTCATGCGCGCATAGGTTCCATTGAATTCCTCAAGCCTTTGCCGAGGGTTGTGCCCATTAATGCGATCGTAAGCAAAACGCGGTCAGATTGAGCCGCGATTTTGGGGGATTTCTTCGTCATGGCCACGCGATCCATTGGAAAGTTCCTGCCGAGCGCTGAAGCTGCGGCTCGGCACCAAGGCCGTTATCTGCGCCATATTCCTGATTGCGGTAAATACCGCGCTGGTTGTAGGCGCGGCCCATTGGTCGTTGACATCGGAGTTCGGCGACAGGGCGCTGCGGGACATCGAGGTCAACCTGCGCACGCTGAGCCTGGCGTTTGCCGAGACCTATGGCGACGCCAAGATCACGATGAAGGACGGGGTCGTCGCCCGCGCCGAAATTCCCAAGATGCCCGAGTTCAAGGACCACGCGATCGTCGATCGCGCCGTGGGCTATACCGGCGGCAACGCGACGCTGTTCGTCTATGACGAGGCCAGCAACCAGTTCGTCCGCCGCACCACCAACGTCAAGAAGGAAAACGGCGACCGCGCCGTCGGCACCCAGCTCGCTGCCGACCATCCCGGACAGGCCGTCCTGCGCCGCGGCGAGGCCTACAAGGGGCCGGCGACGCTGTTCGGCAAGACGTTCATGACGGCCTACTATCCGATCATGAATCCGGCCGGCAAGGTGATCGGCATTCTCTATGTCGGCATTCCGATGGCGCAGTTACGAGACCATGCTGTCGCATGCCATCCAGAACATGGCGATCGCCGCCGGCATCGCCGCGCTGCTGGTGATGCTGCTGACCATGCTGATCGTGCGCCGGGTGACCAAGCCGCTGACCTCGGTCACGGCCTCGCTGACCGCGATCGCCAACGGCAACACCGACGTCGAGATCGATTGCGACGAGCGCATGGACGAGATCGGCGAGATTGCGCGCACCCTCGCGGTCTTCAAGAACAATTCGGTCGAACGCCGCCGGATGCGCGACGAGCAGACCGCGGCCGCGGCGGCTGCGGCCGAGCAGCGCAAGTCGGAACTGCGCGGCTTCGTCGACGAGTTCCAGACCAGCGTCGGCGGCATCCTCGACAAGGTGCTGAACTCCTCCGGCGAATTCGAGCGCGTCGCGCGGCAGCTCACCGAGACCGCGCGGACCACCGCCGGGCTCTCCGGCAAGTCGGCGGGCGCCTCCGAGACCGCCTCCGAGCACGTCCGCTCCGCGGCGACCGCCTCCGACGAACTGTCCAGCTCGATCGCGGAAATCACCCGCCGGGTCCAGGAATCGAACGGGATCGCGGCCGAAGCCGTCAAGCAGGCGGCCGCCACCGACCAGCGCATCAACGAATTGTCGGAAGCCGGCGCCCGGATCGGCGACGTGGTGAAACTGATCACCTCGATCGCCGAGCAGACCAATCTGCTGGCGCTCAACGCCACCATCGAGGCGGCGCGGGCAGGCGACGCCGGCCGCGGCTTTGCCGTGGTGGCGCAGGAGGTCAAGAGCCTCGCCGGCCAGACCGCGAAGGCGACCGAGGAGATCTCCAGCCAGATCGGCAACATGCAGCTTGCGACCGAAGAGTCGGTCAGCGCGATCAAGGCGATCGGCCAGACCATCGAGCGCATCAGCGATATCGCCACCTCGATCTCGGCGGCGGTCGAGCAGCAGCGCGGCGCCACCCAGAACATCGCCCAGAGCGTTCGCGCGGCGGCGAGCGGAACCGCCGAAGTCGCCGCCAATATCCGCAACGCCGCGCAAGGCGCCGACGAGACCGGCGAGACCTCGAGCCGGATGTTTGCCTCGGCGCAGAATCTGTCGAGCGAAAGCCTGCAGCTCAAGGCCGAGGTCGAGAAGTTCCTCGACCGCGTCCGCGCCGCCTGAGCACGGCCTGCGGTGGCGCATCGCGCCGCCGCGTGAAACCGGAAGCCTCCGCGATTCGTAGTTATCTGTACTGCGAATGATCGCCCGCGTTTCCCGGGCTGGAGGCTTCCGTGAACCGATACGCCGCGCTCTATCTGGTGACGCTGCTCGTCATCGTTCCGCTTGATTTGCTGTTCCTCGGCGTCGTCGCCAAGGACTTCTTCACCTCGCAGGTCGGCGACATGCTGGGCGAGATCAGGCTCGTACCGGCGGTCCTGTTCTATCTGCTCTATGTCGTCGGCATCGTGATCTTCGTCAGCGGCGGGCAGGGCGCGACCTGGCAGTCGACGCTGCTCTATGGCGCGCTGTTCGGCCTGTTCTGCTATGCGACCTTCGAACTGACCTCGCTGGCGCTGCTCAAGCACTGGAGCTGGCCGGTCGCCATCGTCGACATCGCCTGGGGTGCGTTCGTGACGGCGGTCTCCGTCGACCGCCGGATTGCTCGTTGCGAATTGGCTGGCGGCGAAGCGGAAGCTGAGGCCGTCATTCCGGGGCGATGCGAAGCATCGAACCCGGAATCTCGAGATCCCGGATATGGTCCTTCGCGACCATTCCGGGATGACGTCGGCTGGCGCAACGCGACGTCACTTCGGCTGCGGCACGATCCGGATGTAGGGCTTCGGCGCCTTCCAGCCGGCCGGATAGATCGTCTTGGCCTCGTCGTCGGTGACCGAGCCCGCGATGATGACGTCGTCGCCCTGCTTCCAGTCGGCCGGCGTCGCGACGCGATGCTTGGCCGTCATCTGCAGGGAATCGATCACGCGCAGGATTTCCGCGAAATTGCGCCCCGTGGTCATCGGATAGACCAGCACCAGCTTGATCTTCTTGTCCGGCCCGATGATGAAGACGTTGCGGACGGTCTGGTTGTCGGCGGCGGTGCGCGTGGCGGATCGCCCGAGGTGGCGGCCGGCAGCATGTCGTAGAGCTTCGACACGTTGAAATCGGTGTCGCCGATCATCGGATAGTTCGGCGCCGCGCCTTGCGTCTCCTTGATGTCCTCGGACCATTGCGCATGCCTGTCGACGGGATCGACGCTCAGCCCCATCAGCTTGACGCCGCGCTTGTCGAATTCCGGCTTCAACTTTGCGAGAGCGCCGAGCTCGGTGGTGCAGACCGGCGTGAAATCCTTCGGGTGCGAGAACAACAAGCGCCCAGCTGTTGCCGATCCAGTCGTGGAATTTGATCTTTCCTTCGGTGGTCTGGGCTTCGAAATCGGGGGCGACTGCGCCAATCTGGAGTGCCATGATTCGACCTCATCCCATTCTAGTTACAAGGGAAATTCGTCTCTGGCGATATAGAGCCGAGCGACGGCTAAAGTGAACCGGTTCGCGAAAAAGGTGAGATCCTTCTCCGCAAGCGCGGAATTCCTAGCATCTTCTTTCGATCTGGTCTGCGACGCAATGACCGGTGAGAAGAGCCGGTTGCCGCAATTGTCCTGGTTGCTCACGATGATTTGGCCGTTCTGCTATTGCCGCCATCGCCCGCGCCCGTTCCGGATCGGCCGGTCGGCCTGAACCGTGACCGGCGTCACAGCGACCAATTGGCAACCATCTCAAAATCTCGAAATGCGAGTTTCGAATTCGTTAACCGCTCGTTCATGCCCGTATGGAAATGCTGGACCTGAAATAAAGAAATTGAGAAGTGCAACAATGCCTGCCTCGACTGCCAAAGCCGCTGAACGTCTGCCGAAACGTCCGACGTCCCGCAACCGTCCTGCCGCCAGACCGCGGCCCACGCGCTCACCATCGTGCGCGATGGCGTGATCACCGGCGAGGGGCCGACCACCAAGGGCCGCATCCATTTTTCCCGCGCGCTCGATGCCGACGACGCCGCCTGGTGCGCGCGCATCCTGACCGTCAGCGCGGTCGAGCATCAGCCCGTGAGCCGCGCCGAAGTCGAGGCGCTGTTTGAAATCAGCGACGCCGCGGCCGAGCGCACCGACGACGGACGTTTCGACGATCTGCTGGCCAAGGCGGTCGCCCATCATGCGGCCTCCAAGTCCGGCCTGCCGGTGCCGCCGCGCACGGTTGCGCTGTCGCCCGATACCGACATCGAGAGCTGGGCGCCGACGCAGGCCGCCAACATCGATACCAAGGTGCTGGAATGGCTTGCCAGCCAGATGCGCGGCAAGCGCCGCATCAACCATCGCCTCACGGCGCTGGTCGCAACCCTGATCGGCGCCGCCGCGCTGCCGCTCGCGCAACTGCCGGGCATGCTGGATATGGGGATGCTGTAGGTTCATCTGCGGATCGACTGATCCGAGGACGGCGGGGTCATTCCCCGCCGTTTTTGTTTGGATGTCCCGCGTCGTCCTCCGCCGTCATATTCCGCGAAAGCGGGGTATCCGGTACGCTGCGGCTTATCGGTGGCCCGTCGCTAACGCGCCTTTGCGCACCGAGCTGGGGTAGCCTGGAACGAAGTTCCTGGCGTCCGGGGCTTTAATTACCGTTCCGGCATCCCCATATAGGCCCTCGATGGTACAATGGAAATCATCGACCACGCGGCAACCACCGAATGACGCAAGGATGAGTTGCGCCTGATGCTGGCCGAGGCGGTCCGCAACACGCAGCCAATCGCGCGATCACATGCCGAAACTCTCCCCAAAGGCCGAGGACGATCAGTCTTAGCTGGCCGCCGCTCATTCGCAAGCTATAGGAAACGGACCAAGCAGCGCGGCTGTTGAAGACGATCCCGACAGCTTGGCCCAATCAGGCATTCACAAAGGAATAGCGGATGCGGATTGCTGCCAAGCCCACCGAACAAGAGATCATCGAGGGGCCGCAAGCGATGTCCTTTCTGATCGCGAACGGGAATGCGCGGCAGCGCCGCATTCTGCAAACCGAACTGCCGACGAAGGCGCTGGCCCAGAAATATCTTCTCGCAAATTGGTCTGTTATCGAAAAGATGGCGCGCGACGCGCTCGCAGCGGGGATCTTGAAGACGGCCTGAACAAACTCGTCATGGCCTGAGCAGTCCATCATGAACACCGGTTTTGGATTGCAGGAGCAGTTATGCTGAAAGATCGCGAGAATATCCTGAACGCGCTCCGCGAGAAGCCGCAAAAGGCCTACCAAGTCATGCGGCGTGCCAATCTTCCGAATGAGGAAGCCTGCCAAGTCCCTGCTTCTGAAGATGCGCGACGAAGGTCTGGTGAAGTTCGACATCCACAAGGGGCTATGGCTCATCGGATAGTCAGATACATGCGGCGGGGTTATTTCCCCGCCGTCTTCTGTTTGCCGCCTTCCGCATCGAGCCCGAGCGTGCGGCCGGGGAAACCGGCCGCATCGAAATAGCGCTGGGTGCCGACGCGCTGGAAGTTGAGCACGGTGCGCAGGCCGTTCGCCGCCGGCTTTGACTTCACGGTGCCGGCATAGGCTTTCGGCGTTGCGCCGTTGGGCATCGCTTCCGTCATGACGCGGCCGATCAGCTTGCCCTTCGGCTTTTGCGTCAGCCCAGGAGCTTCGCGGCGGTGGCGCCGACGTCGGCGTTGCTGACGGGGAGGGGATCGACATAGCCGGATTTGAAGTCGGGCCCGATCGCCGCCGTGAAGTTCAGCGTATCGCCGCGGCTGAAGCTGCCATGCATGCCCTGGCCCTGGCGCAGCACGGTGTCGGCGATCTGCACCGAGCAGTTGGTCGGCTCGTCGCACCCTGACGACCAGGAGCGGAAATTGACCACGATCGACGGGTGCGGCTCGACCGCCTTGCCCTTGAGGCCGAGCTGCGACATCGGCAGCGTGCCGGGGAAGTGTCCGAGATCGTCATCGACGAAGATGCCGCTGACATAATCCTGCTCCAGCAGCGCCTTGATGGTGCGGTCCGCGAGCTTGCGTTCCTTGCTCGGAATATAGATCAGGTCCGATCCGCCATTGGTCGCGACGACCACGATCGGGCTTCGCGGGGTCCTTGCCGAGCAAGCCGTTGCCGGCCTTGGGATGGGCGTTGTCGGCGACCGCGCGCGTTCTTGTCGTTGGGGTCGAACAGCGGCAGGTTCAGCGCCTTCGCCAGATCGATCGCGAGGAAACCCATGCGGCAGGAAATCCTTCGGCGTGTCCTCGTAGGAGATCTTCGCCGCGGGGCTGGTCTTGCTCTCCTTCGAGATCGTCGAGAAGCCGTGATCGGACGGAGACGATGATGTTGGTCGATGCGGCGAGGCCGAGTTCGTCGAGCGTCTTGCGGAGCTGGGCGAGGTTGTTGTCGGCGTTCCTGATGCCGGCCATCGAGGTCGGCCCGTTGATGCCCGGCGTGATGGTGTTGAGGCTGTCGCCGTGATTGTGCTGGCTGCCGTCGGGATCGCGCGACCAGAACACCAGCACGAACGGCTTGTTGCGCGCCTTGAACATCGGCAGCACGACCTTGGCCGCGACGTCGGCCATGTAGGCCTGCTGGGCGACGTTGGCGACTCGTCGTGCCCGGCGTCTTGGCGTCGCCGGCCTTGCCGTTTTCGCCGCGCGAGGGCGTCGCCAGCGGCAGGTTGGCCTTGGTCAGCGCCTCCTTCATTTCGTCCGACAGCGGCACGCCGTTCTTGCTGCCGGTGGCGTCGTCGATCATGATCGAATGCAGCCCGGCTTGCCGACGCTGTCGGTATGGTCGAAGATCAAGGTGGGGCCGACGCTTGCCGATGGCCGCGGTGCTGATAGCCCTTCGCGCGCGCCATCTTCAAGAGCGTCTCTTCGTTCAGATAGTCGCCGTCGAACTGCTCGTCGACTTCGAGCAAGAACGGGATTGTACTTCGAGGAACGGCGTGACGGTGTCGTCGGCGTGCGGCGATCGGGTGGCCGGTGTAGATGGTGTTGCTGAAGGTGCCGGTATCGCCGAGGTAATGGCCGCTCGCCATCGCCGAGCCGTTCGCCATGGTGAAGGTCGGAAACAGCGAGTGCGAGTTCTTGAAGTTGACGCCCTTGTCGCGCAGCTCGGCCATCGCGGGGGCGGTTTGCGGCGTCACGATGCGGCCGCGCAGGCCGTCCGGGCACGAACAGGATCAGGTTACGCGGGGCGGCGTTTTGCGCCGACGCCGAGGTCTGCGGCGAGCGCGATCAGGCCGGCGGACAGCAATACGATTGTGCGGCGCATCAGATTTCCCTCATATGAAGTACACCCGGCCGAGCCGCCGTTGTCTTCGTTTAGTTTTGCTGTGCGACAGGATTGTTACATCGGCTGGAACCGGCCTCAAGGGCGGAGCGCGGCGCCAGGCGGTCAAAACCCGATGGTCCCGGGCGATCCAAGGAGAACATAGAGCCTGGATCGTCCGGGCGGTGGCCATGAGCAGGGCATTGTCCGCGACGAACGCGAAACAAGAGACGAAGGGAAGCGCCAGCGCGCGAGCAGGGTAGACCGAGGCGGCGATCGACCGGGCAAAAAGCCTCAACAGTCGGCCAGCACCGGCCAACGTCCGACACCTTCATTGCGCGAGGGGCGGGAATTCGCCGTTACCCACCGGAGCGATGGGACATGGCGCTGCAGATGCTCTCATCGCTGTCCGGCTCGCCATCGAAGAAATTCGTTGTAAGCCTTGGCTGTATCCTGTTGAGGCACGCTTGTCCGGTTTTCTCGACGAGGAAATTTACGGAATTCTTCGGCTGTCGCATTGGTCGGCCAGCTTGCGGCGCCGCAGTCGCCGGCTGGGTTCTTGTCGAGCCAGTCCTGCGCGGGCTTGAAACGCTCCAGCCCGGCGACGCCGACCGTCAACACGGTATCCTTCCATTTCGGATGACGCGGCGGCCGCTGCAATCGCCCGATATTGCCGAACAACGCATCGACGAAACGCGCCACCCGCCTGTAGCGATCGCTTTCGGGCGGCCAGTTGTACACCATCAGCACGGTCGGAACCGCCAGGGCATAGACCTTGGCGTCTTTCGCCACGAGGTTCGGGTATTCTGCGTACGAGAAGGACGACGGCAGATAGATATCCTGCAGTGGCTTCGCATAGGGGATCTCCAGCAGATGGAATTTCCCCGCCTCGTTCTTGATGTTCTTGATGACCGGGGCGCCCTTCGAAACGCTCGCGATCCACGCGTCCCGCTCGCCGCTGAGCAGCTTTTGCAGGCCGCCGTCGGGATCGGTTTGTGAATCGATATCGGCCTGGATGCCCATGCGGCGAAAGATGATGCGCGCCGCCGGCAAGCCGATGCTCCGTTCGGCGAAAACCTGCTTTCCCTGCAGATCCTGCAGGCTGCGGATCTCCTGCCGGGCGACGATGTGAATGTCGTTGTGGAACAAGCGGGCGATGTACCGGACGCGCGTCGGCGATGTCGGTAATGTTGTATTCGGACTTCGCAAACTCCAGCGCGTCGGTCGTAACAAATCCCATGTCGATGTTCTTCAGCCGGAGGATGTCGATGAGATTCTGGACCGAGCCCTTGCCGAGGATCGGCAACACCCGGAGCTTGTCGCCATCGTCGAGCACCGAGGCCATGTCGGAGCCCATGATCGACATCGGCCCGCCGATCGGCGCCGTGATCACCGTGACCGTGCCGGCATTGAGTTGATCGCGCTCGGGCAAATCTTTGGCCTGAGGCAGCTTGCGCGGCTGCGCATCGGCGATGCCTGCGAACGAAGCCAGCATGGTGCAAACGATGGCGGCGAAAATCATGCGCATGAAATTCATCCTGAGAAATTTTTGGATCGGGAAAATTAGGCAAGGCTAAGCGGGCAATGATGGCCGAATTGCGGAACTCGCCGATCCGCGCGACAAGCGCCGTGTGCATGGCCAGCACGATCGACCCTCGCGAGATGACCGCGGTCTCGGCAGCTCCGTGGTTGACGTGCCTGGACTTCGGGATCGGGGGTCATGATCGATCTTGCGGCGGCGCGCGGCTGAGGCGTCGCGCATCCCAGGAACCTTACTTTCAATCCCATGTTGTCCGCCTGCCAACAATGGAGGACATCATGGCTGAGAAAGACCTCAACGAACTGTTTCTCGATACGCTCAAGGACATCTACTACGCCGAAAAACAGATCCTGAAGGCGCTGCCGAAAATGGCGAAGGCCGCCAACTCGGACAAGCTGCGCGCCGCATTCGAAAAGCACCACGACGAGACCGAAGGACAGATCGAGCGCCTGGAAAAGATATTCGAACTGCTCGGCAAGGCCGCGCGCGGCAAGAAGTGCGATGCGATCGAGGGCATTCTCGATGAAGGCAAGGAGATCATGGAGGAGTACGCCGACACGCCCGCACTCGACGCCGGCCTGCTGGCTGCCGCGCAGGCGGTCGAGCATTACGAGATTTCACGCTACGGCACCCTGAAGGCGTGGGCCGGCAAGCTCGATAATCCGCAAGCCGTAAAACTGCTCGACCAGACCCTGGCCGAGGAGAAGAAGACCGACGAAAGCCTGACCAAGCTTGCCGAGACAGCAGTGAACTACGAGGCCGCGGCGTAGAGCCGGTAGCCGGGGCGGCGGCGCTGGTGTTTCCATGGCAATCGTCGCCGACCGCTTGCTGGGGATACCGCAGGCCGCAATGATGTCGTCGCCGCCGGGGGAGGCCCGTCGCCACGCCCGCCGTCACCATCGTTACTTTTTCACAACCGGAATGGAATAAAAAAGCCCCGCCAACCCCGTCTCGGGGGATTCGGCGGGGCTCGAGTTCGACGTTGCGGGGGAAGGAACGCCGATAACGGGGAAATCCGCACGGCGGCCGATCGTTCCTGCGGTCGCGTGCGCGGCTTTGCGCCGACCCGGCACTGCGCGAAAGCGCGACGGGCAAAGAACGCTGGCCAGGTAGTAGTTTTACGAGGTCAAACAAATATTTGCGCGGCGGGCTCCAGCGTAAGCAAACGTTTAGCCCCCGTCCGTAAAATGCTGGCATCAACTTTTGTATTAATCGTGGTTAGTCATGCGCCTTCTGCCGATGAGAGAGCCGGAGAGGTCCTGGCGGTCGGTCAAGGGCCAATGGAAGAAGGACGCCGAAAGCGTCGGCGAGGACTTTTCGACCTTTTCGACGGGAAGCTTCGCGGCCTACGACGGCCTGACCAAGGAAGGCGATCATCCCAGCCTGTACTGCCTTTCCGACGGCGAGCGGGTTCATGCGGCCTGCCAGGTCAGCCGACTGATGATGAGCAAATTCCCGTCGCCGATCCTGCGGGCGCGCTTCATCGTGGTGTCGCCGATCTATGAGTTGGGGATCGCAGACGCCGGCCAATACGCCCAGATGATGGTGGCGCTGTTCTCCGGCATCGTATGGTTGTCGAGGGACACCATGGCGGCCAGCCACATCCGGTTTTTCCTGAAGAGCCCGGGAGATTCGCAGTATTTCGCGGCGCTGCAGGTCTCGACGACCGGGCACGCTGTTTTCGAAGTTCACGATCGACGGCGCGCTGATCGAGTGCAGCCTCGCGGAAGAGGAGATGGCGGAACAACCGTCTGATGCCGCTGCTGTCTTAACCTTGCGATAACTCACTTTGCTAACGCCCCTTTGGGTTGTGTTCCCTACAACAAGCGCCTGTGGGGGCAGCGGAAATGCTGAATAATTCATCGCAAGACGTCATCGCGGAGGGCCGGCCGCGGTTCGGCCGCGGCATGCCGTGGCGGATCAGGCTGAGTGCAATCCAGTGGCTGATCCTCAGTGCGGCGGTGCTGGTGACCGCGATCATGCTCGGCACCGGCTATTTCGCGCTGCAATACCGCGAGCGGGCGCTGGAAGTCGCCGAACGCGAACTCAACAACAGCGCACTGCTGCTGTCCCGGCATTTCGACCAGCAACTGAGCGATCTCCAGCACGTCCAGGAAGACTTCGTGACCGGCCTGCGGGCGGACGGGATCCACACCGCCGACGACTTCGAAAGCAGGATGTCGACGTTGAGCGCGCACGAGATGCTGCGCACGCAAGCTGTCGGTGCTGCCGCATGTCGGCGCCCTGAATCTCTGGAGCGTCAAGGGCTGGCTGATCAATTCGTCCAAGATGTGGCCGGTGGCGGACAGGACCATCACGGACCGGCGCTACTACCAGGAGTTCATGTCGGGCAGGCCGACGCCCGATGTGATCGTCGAGCCGGTCATGAGCAAGGTGACCAAGGTCTGGACGACGGTGTTTGCGCGAAAGATCACCGGCCGCCAGGGCGAGATCATCGGCTTTGCCGTCCGCGGCGTCGAACCTTCCCACTTCGAGAACTTCGTCGCATCGCTGGCGCTGGACAACGACACCGCGATTTCGATGATTCACCGCGACGGCACCATCATCGCCCGTTACCCGAAGGACGACAGGCTGATCGGCCAGCAACGTCGCCGGTACGGACGCGTTTCAGCGCGCGCTGGCGCTGGATGGCAATATTTCGGGACGCTTCATCAGCGCAAGACTGTCGGAGGACAAGGTCGGCGCGGTCAAGGCGCTGACGCATTTCCCGATCCTGATCGTCGCGACCACCCGAACGTCGACCGCACTCGCCGACTGGCGGGCGCAAACCAGGCTGCAATTTTTCGCGGCAGCGCTGGCGATCGTCGTCGTGATCGGCATGGTGTTCCTGATCGTGCGCCAGCTGCGCCACCAGCATGCCGCCGCGCAGCGCAAGCTCTCGGAGAAGAGCCAGCATCTCGATACCGCCATCAACAACATGACGCAGGGCCTGCTGCTGTTCGATTCCGCAGGCCGGCTCGTGATCTGCAACCAGCGATATATCGACATGTTCGGCCTCTCGACCGACGTGGTCAAACCCGGCTGCCATTTGCGCGACCTGATCCGGCATCGTCAGGAGCGCGGCTCCTTTGTCGGCGACGTCGACGCCTATTGCGCCCGGTTTCTCGATCCCGACGGACAGCCTGGTGCAGGACACCGTGACCTCGACGCCGGACGGGCGCACGATCCGGCTGATCTACAAGCGGTCGCCGGACGGCGGCTGGGCCACGACACTGGAAGACGTCACCGAAGGGCGGCGCGATCAGGCCAGGATCGAACATCTGGCCCATTACGATGCGCTGACCAATCTGCCGAACCGGTCGCTGTTCCAGCGCCATGCCGAAGGGATTGCTGCGGGAAACCGCGGGGCGCGCAGTTCGCGATCCTCTATATCGACATCGACGAGTTCAAGCGCATCAACGACACGCTGGGACATCTGATCGGCGACGAGTTCCTGAAGGGCGTCGCGGAGCGGCTGCGCCAGTCGGTCGGGCCGGAGGATTTCATCGCCCGCCTCGGCGGCGACGAATTCGCCATCCTGCAGCACGGCATCGACGAGCGCCGAGGACGTTCAGGCGCTGGTCGCGCGGATCTATCAGGCGCTGCGAACGCCGTTCGACTGCCACGGCCACCAGTTTTCCAGCGACGCCAGCATCGGCATTGCGATCGCCCCGCGCGACGGCTCGGACCTGTTCGACCTTCTGAAGAACGCCGATCTGGCGATGTACGCGGCGAAGGCCGCCGGCCGCAGGACCTATCGCTTCTTCGATCCCGCGATGGAGCAGCAGGCCAATCATCGCCGCGAGCTGGAGGCGGATTTGCGCACGGCGCTGGCGGAAGGCGCGTTCGAACTGCACTACCAGCCGCAGGTCGATCTGCGGCAGCGACCGTGTCGCCGGCTGCGAGGCGCTGTTGCGCTGGCGGCATCCGGTGCGCGGCATGGTCTCGCCGGCCGACTTCGTGCCGGTCGCCGAGGAAACCGGCCTGATCGAGGAGATCGGGCAGTGGGTATTGCGCACCGCCTGCGCCGAAGCCGCGACCTGGCCGGCCAATGTCCGCATCGCCGTCAACGTCTCGCCGATCCAGTTCCGTTCGGAAACGCTGTCGCTCAAGGTCGCGTCCATCCTCGCCGAGACCGGGCTCGACCCGCGCCGGCTGGAGCTCGAGATCACCGAAGCCGTTCTGATCGCGGACGACGACGCGGCGCTGGCGACGCTGAACCAGCTTCGCGCGCTCGGGGTTCACATCGCGCTCGACGATTTCGGAACCGGCTATTCCTCGCTGCAATATCTGCAGCGATTTCCCGTTCGACAAGATCAAGATCGACCGCTCCTTCGTCAAGGAAGTGACGCGCAATTCCTCCTCGGCCTCGATCATCCGCGCGGTGGTGAGCATCGCCGCCGACCGCAACATGATCACGACCGCGGAAGGTGTCGAGACCCTGCAGCAGCGCGAGACCGTGCAGAATCTCGGATGCACCCAGATGCAGGGTTTTCTGTTCAGCGCGGCGCGTCCGGCGCAGGAAATTCGCGAGCTGCTGGCGGCGGGGAAGGCGGGCGTCGAGGACGCGGCGTGAGTCTGGGGCCGGAAGGCCGGCAGGGATCGTTTCCGGATCTGCGTGCCTACCGGCGCGCCTCGGAAATCGCCTTCCGCAGAATCCGCGACAGCACTTCCACCGAATAGGGTTTCTGGATCAGCTCGAAGCCGCGGTGGGCGTTCTCCGCCAGCACGTTGCTGTAGCCGCTGGTCAACACCACGGGCAGGCCGGGATAGCGCTCGCGCACGATGCCGGCGAGTTCGACGCCGTTCATCCCGGGCATGATGACGTCGGAAAACACCAGGTCGGCGGAAAACTCGTCCTCGGCAAGGATCGCCAGCGCCGCATCCGCGCTGGCGACGCGACGGACCGTGTATCCGAGGTCTTCCAGCAGCTCGGTCGAGAATTGTCCGACGTCGTCATTGTCCTCGACCACGAGCACGCGGTAGCCGCGGCCGCGCGCGGCGGGTTCGCTGCCGGTCGCGGCGGCCTTGACGGCATCGGCCGGCGCCGCGGCCTGCGGCAGGTAGATCGTGAAGGTCGCGCCCTGGCCGGCCTCGCTCGTGACCGCGATGTCGCCGTCGGATTGCTTGGCAAAGCCGAACGCCTGGCTGAGGCCGAGGCCGGTGCCCTTGCCGACTTCCTTGGTGGTGAAGAACGGCTCGAAGATGGTCTCGAGCAGGGCGGGCGCAATGCCGGCGCCGGTGTCGGTCACGGTGATGGCGACGAAGTCGCCGGCGCGGGCGGACTGGGCGCGGAGCGGGGGAATGGCGGCCACTTTCCGGACCCGGATGGTCAGCCGGCCTTCGCCGTCCATGGCGTCGCGGCTGTTGACGGCAAGGTTGATCATCGCGGTTTCGAACTGGGCGACGTCGGCGATCGCAAAGCAATCGAGGTCGGCAATGTCGACGTCGATCCGGATCCGGCCGCCGACCAGCGGACGGATCAGTTGCGCCACCGCCTCGACCTGGGTGCCGACATCGAAAACCTGCGGCTTCAGCGGCTGCCGACGGGCGAAAGCCAGCAACTGCCCGGTCAGCTTGGAGGCCCGCTCCACGGTTTCGCCGATCGCATCGATGTAACGCCGCCGCCGCTCTTCCGGCAGTTCGCGGCGGCGCAGGAAGTCGGTCGCGGACCGGATGATGGTCAGCAGATTGTTGAAATCGTGCGCCACGCCGCCGGTCAATTGTCCGACCGCTTCCATCTTCTGCGACTGGCGCAGCGCTTCCTCGCCCTGCCGCCGCTCGGTGACGTCGACGGCATCGGGCACCGCGCCGATGATCGCGCCGTGCTGATCGCGCAACGGGCGCATCGCAAAATCGAAATAACGCTCGCCGATCGGCAGCTGCAACCGCATCTCGATCCGGACCTCTTCGCCCCGCATGACCGCGACAAAGGCGTCGTGAACGGCGTCGCGCATGCCTTCGGTGCCGGAAAACCACGGGGTTTCCCAGAACGGCTTGCCGATGACGTCGCCGGCGTCGGCGCGGATTCCGGCCAGCGCCGTCTTGTTGGCATACAGCAGGTCGCCGTGCTGGTTGAGCAGCGCCTGATACTGATGGCTGGTCTCGAGGATCGCGCGCATCTGGGCTTCGTTGGATTCCAGCTGCGCGGTTCGCTCGGCGATCCGCATTTCGAGGATGTCGTTCAGCCGGCGCAGATCGTGCTCGGCCTGCTTGGCCGCGGTGATGTCATGGGCGACGCCGATGAAGCCGATATGGCTGCCGGTCGGATCCCAGCGCGGCTGGGATTCCGAGCGCAGCCAGCGCCATTCGCCCGCGGCGTCGCTGGTAGCGCGCCTCCAGCACGAACGGCTTGAGCGAAGCCTCGCCGGCGATCGATTCCTGCACGACCCGTTGCTGGTCGTCCGGGTGAAGCCGCTTGCGCCAGTCGAACGCGATGGCTTCCTCGAACGGCAGCCCGAGGAAATCGACATAGGCCTGGTTGGCGAAGGAGCGCGTGCGGTCGAGCTTGGTGACCCAGATCGGCACCGGCGCGCTGTCGGCGATCAGCCGGAAGCGCTGCTCGCTTTCGCGCAGCTTCTCCTGGGCCAGCATGCGGTCGGTGGAATCGATATGCGCGCCGACCAGCCGCAACGCGCGCCCGTTGCTGTCGCGTTCGATCTTGGCGACGACATCGATCCAGCGCGTCTGGCCGTCGCTCGGCCGCACGATGCGGTAGGTGGCGGAATAATCCTCGTCGCGGCCGGCGAGCGCATCGAGGAACTGTTGGACCGTGCGCTCGCGATCGTCGGGATGGATACGGTCGACCCAGTCTTCGTGGGTTTCGTTGGCCGCATCCGGCGGCAGGCCATGGATGATGAGATATTCCGGCGAGCGGCGGTTCTTGAACCCGTCGCGGAAGTCGACTTCGACCCCGCCGACGCGGGCGATCCGCTGGATCCGCGCCAGTTCGGCTTCGCGCTCCTGCAGGGCGCGATGGGCGTGATCGCGTTCGCTGGCGATCTCCTCCAGATGTTGCCGCAATCGTTCGGCGGCGGCAGCGTCGGGTAGGACGGAAATGTCGGGAGGGGTCATGCGGGCCGTCAACCTTTGCCGGCACTCTCACACGGGAAGCAGCGCGTTTGCCAGCTTCATTTGCCTTTCGGCGGCCTGCAATTATAGGCCCTGCGGAACCCGGCCGCCTGCGCGTCGTCCTCGGAACAAAACCAGCGATCCGGGTTGGTCAGGCCCGGGTAACTTCGGCAGGCCTGCAGATGATAGATGCCGAGATTGCCGGTGACGCGGGCGCGGACGGCGTATTTGCCCTTGATGCTGCAACTCGCCGGCATCGCGAGATCCTCGGGGAACAGGGCCTCGCGGATTTCGCGGTCGCGGTCGGCGCGGCAGGATGCGCCGAGCAGGGCGGCGTCCTTGCGGCCGATGCGGAACTCGCGCGGTGCGACGAAGCAGCCCTTCCAGAGGCCCTGGCGCTCGTCTTTGGCGCGGGCTTCGTCCGCCTGGAAGCGTCCGCCGGCGGCGCCCTCGACGTTCAGGGCAAGACCCTTGCGGACCAGCAACTGGCCGAGGCTGATGGTCTCGCCCTCGACCTTGCAGGCGCCGACGCGCCGTTTCTTGAAAGCAGGGTCGGCGCCCAGATCATCGCAGCGAACCTGTTTGCCGTCGATCAGCCTGGCCAGCTGGTCGCGCGCCTCGATACCGCAGGTCCAGCTGTCGGCGTGCTCGTCGATGCAGAGTTGATCGACGGCGGGCGCCTCGATGCCGTCGAGCCGGTAGGTGACGTTGCCGATCTGAAGCGTGCCGCCGTCGCGGATGATGGCCGTGGCGGCCCAGCTCGGGCTGGCCTGAAGCACGATCGACAGCAATGCCGCAACCGGAAAAATTCGTGACCGCATCTGTTTCATTTTCAAATCAATTCCACACCGGCACGCCGCCGTTCTAGCATAAGGGGAGGTGATTGAACCAAGGCGCTGGCGCATCGATCGCGCAGGCCGCAGGTTGGGGAAAACCGTCGGGGCAGGGTGCATCCACTGCGCCGAACGGCGCATTGACTTGATGAGAACAAAATAGAACATGAGTCCGTCGCCAAACACGGAAAGCGCCATGTCGTCCTCTCCACAGCCGAAATCCGAACAGCACGACGAACTGGAAATCAGCGGTGGATCAGGCCATTTCAGCCTGCGGCGGCGATACTGCGGGCGACGATCCGCGCGCTGATCGTCGCCAATGAATATCTGGAAACCGAGGTCGGCGAGCTGATGAAGGCGGTATCCCATGCCTATGCGCGGGGTCGGTTCAACGCCTATTCCGGGTGACCGGCCGCCTTCCGGCGCGACGCGGCCGACACGAGACCGTTGCCTCCATCGATTTTTGCTGTACGACGGGTTTGTTACCCGCGTCCCGCATGTCATATGGCGGGTGAGGATCCTGCCCAAAGCTCAAGCAAGAAGAACATGTTCAAACGAATTCTGATCGCAAATCGCGGCGAGATCGCCTGCCGGGTCATCAAGACTGCGCGCCTGATGGGGATCGAGACGGTCGCGGTGTATTCCGAGGCCGACCGCGATGCGCTTCATGTCGAAATGGCCGATGAGGCCGTGCTGATCGGCCCGCCGGCAGCGGCGGAGAGCTATCTTCTGATCGACAGGATCGTCGAGGCCTGCCGCAAGACCGGCGCCGAGGCGGTGCATCCCGGCTACGGCTTCCTGTCCGAGCGCGAGGCGTTTCCGCGCGAGCTTGCCAAGGCGGGCATCGTCTTCATCGGCCCCAATCCGGGCGCCATCGCCGCGATGGGCGACAAGATCGAATCCAAGAAGGCCGCCGCCAAGGCCAAGGTCTCGACCGTGCCGGGGCATCTCGGCGTCATCGAGGACGAAAAGCACGCGGTGAAGATCGCCGACGAGATCGGCTATCCCGTGATGATCAAGGCCTCCGCCGGCGGCGGCGGCAAGGGCATGCGGATCGCGCATTCGAAGAGCGAGGTCGCCGAAGGCTTCAACGTCTCCAAGGCCGAGGCAAAATCCTCGTTCGGCGACGACCGCGTCTTCATCGAAAAATTCATCGTCGATCCCCGCCACATCGAAATCCAGGTGCTCGGCGACAAGCATGGCAACGTGATCTATCTCGGCGAGCGCGAATGTTCGATCCAGCGCCGCAACCAGAAGGTCATCGAGGAGGCGCCGTCGCCGCTGCTCGACGAGACCACCCGCCGCAAGATGGGCGAGCAGGCGGTGTCGCTGGCGAAAGCCGTGAACTACGATTCCGCCGGCACGGTCGAATTCGTCGCCGGCCAGGACAAGAGCTTCTACTTCCTGGAGATGAACACCCGCCTGCAGGTCGAGCATCCCGTCACCGAACTGATCACCGGCATCGACCTCGTCGAGCAGATGATCCGGGTCGCCGCCGGCGAGAAGCTTGTCGATCGCGCAGAAGGACGTCACGCTGACCGGCTGGGCGGTGGAATCGCGCGTCTATGCCGAGGATCCGTTCCGCAACTTCCTGCCGTCGATCGGCCGTCTGGTGAAATACCGTCCGCCCGCGGAAGCGAGCCAGGACGGCATCACCATCCGCAACGATACCGGCGTGCAGGAAGGCGGCGAAATCTCGATCCATTACGATCCGATGATCGCAAAACTCGTCACGCATGCGCCGTCGCGGGCGGCTGCGATCGAGGCGCAGTCCGACCGCGCTGGACGCGTTTTACGTCGACGGCATCAGGCACAACATCCCGTTCCTGTCGGCGCTGATGAACCATCCGCGCTGGCGCGAGGGCAAGCTGTCCACCGGCTTCATCGCCGAGGAATTTCCGAAGGGCTTTTCGGCGCGTCCGCCGGAAGGCGAGATTGCGCGGCGGCTGGCGGCGGTGGGAGCCGCGATCGATCATGTGCTCGGCGAGCGCAAGCGGCAGATTTCCGGACAGATGAACGGCCGGCTGGTGCAGCGCGAGCGCCGCCGCGCGGTGTGGCTCGATCGCGAGGAAATCGCTCTCGACGTGGCGCGCGAGGCCGAGGGCATCGCGGTGCGCTTCATCGGCGCCGACGGCCTGCCGGGCAATCCGCACAATCTGGTCTCGGCCTGGACGCCGGGCGAGCCGGTCTGGCAGGGCACCATCGACGGCCACTTCGTGGCGATGCAGGTGCGCGCGATCCCGAACGGCATCCGCCTGGCGCATCAGGGCTTTGAAGTCGCGGTCAACGTCTTCACCGAAAGCGAGGCCGCCGCCGCCCGGCTGATGCCGGTGACGTCGGCCGCCGACACCGGCAAGAAGCTGCTGTGCCCGATGCCGGGGCTCGTGGTGTCGATCGCCGTCAGCGAAGGGCAGGAGGTCAAGTCGGGCGAGACGCTGGCCGTGGTCGAGGCGATGAAGATGCAGAACGTGCTGCGCGCCGAGCGCGACGGCACGGTGAAGAAGATCCACGCCGCGGCCGGCGCGACGCTGGCGGTGGACGCGCTGATATTGGAGTTTGCGTAACGCTCCCGTTTCGTCATTGCGAGGGCGTCAGCGACGAAGCAATCCATCGTGCGGCGAGGGAAGATGGATTGCTTCCGCTCGCGGCTACGCTCGCAATGACGGCGGATAGAACTGAGGTCACCATGGCTTTCCGTCAACGCCGCGAGAGACTGCGTTCCATCCTCGACGGCTCCGCCTGCATCCGGCCGGGGTCGGTCTATGACGCGACCTCGATCCGCATTGCCGACGACCTCGGCTTCGAACTCGGCATGTTCGGCGGCTCGGTGGCCTCGCTGGCCGTGCTCGGCGATCCCGACATTGCGCTGATCACGCTGACCGAACTGGCCGAACAGATGCGGCGGATGTCGCGCGCCGTCCGGCTCTGCCGGTGCTGGTCGATGCCGACCACGGCTATGGCAACGCGCTCAATGTCCGCCGCACCGTGCAGGAACTGGAGGCGGCCGGCGCCGCCGGCCTGACGATCGAGGATACCCTGCTGCCGCAGGCCGTTCGGGCAGTCGGGGACGCAACTGATCCCGCTGGAAGAGGGCGTCGGCAAGATGAAGGCCGCGCTCGACGGCCGCAGCGATCCCTCGCTGGTCGTCATCGGGCGCACCGGCGCGGTGTCCGTCACCGGCCTCGACGACGCCATCGCGCGCGCGACGGCGTACGAGGCCACCGGCGTCGATGCGCTGTTCTTCACCGGCATCAAGAACCGCGGCGAGCTCGAAGCGATTTCGGCCGCCACCCGGCTGCCGATCGTGCTCGGCGGCGCGCCCGAGGACATGGCCGCGCCCGACTATCTCGCCGGCCAGCGCGTGCGGATCGCGCTGCAGGGCCACGCGCCGTTCGCCGCCGCCACGCAGGCCGTCTATGAAACGCTGAAGGCGCTTGCGTGAGGGCACCTCGCCGAAGAGATTTGAAAGGGCTGGCGTCATCCGAACTGACCGGCCGGGCGATGCGCGAGGCGGATGTGAAGGCGCGCAGCGGCGCATTTCTCGGATTGAAGAAGCCATGAGCGATGCGATCCGCCATGTCACGATCAGCGGGCGGGTGCAGGGCGTCGGCTACCGCGCCTTCGTCGACCACGCGGCGCGGTCGCGCGATCTCGAAGGCTGGGTGCGCAATCGCCGGGACGGCAGCGTCGAGGCGGTGTTCGCCGGCCCCGCGGAGGCCGTGACGGCCGTGATCGCGGCATGCCGGCGCGGGCCGTCATCGGCGCGGGTGGAGGCGCTGCAGGACGAAGCCGCCAGTCCCGACATGCTGAACCTGCGGCAGGCGGGCGAGCGGTTCTCGGTGCTGCCGACGGTCTGACCGCCGCAAATGGCTCGACACGCACCACGAGGTGACTGAATGAAGCCGCAACAGCCCGGACGCGACTGGAGACGGATCCATCATTCCCCGATGTTCTGGATCGGGGTGGTGATGTGCCTGGCCGCGATCACGATCTACGTGCTGTCCGATGACCTCTCGTGGCGGCCTGGCGCGCGATAGGGGCCGGGCGCTGAGGCGTACTCATAAATTCGGGGATAATGCGGCCGATCCTGCTGTTGGCTTTGTCCCGCAAAGCGGAGATTATTCAGAGGCGCTGTCATGTCAGCGATGCCAGAGCCGGAAGTCGAAACATTCGATCGTCTCGTCCGCGGTAGCGAGGAGGACGGCTGAACATCGAGGCCGAGCTACCTGGTGGTTCAACGTCAGTTCCACCCGGAGTTCCGGACGATGGTGAAGGACGGCTTCGACATGGAATTCGCCTCTGTCCCCGGCTGGTGAAGATCGCGAGAAAGCGCTGAACCTTTCATCCTTCGCTAGACCCACACTTGTGTCCGAGCTCATGCTGGACGATCCAAAACATCGCCGCCGGCGAGGCGCAGCAAGTATTTCAGATTTAATTCCAGCAAGCGGAGGAGGAACCTATGCGCAAGTCTCTCGCCGTTTTCCTATCTGGCGTGGCTCTGACCATTGCAGCGTCGACCGCTCTAGCCGGAGAGCAGGTACTCGAGTTCAAGCTCGTCACCAAGCCGATCGATTACAAGATGACAGCGGCAGCAAACATCGAAGGCCAGTGGTCGGGTCCGGCAAACTGTTCGGCGTGGCCTTCTTCAAGGACGGCCGCAATGCGGTGAAAGAGTTCGTCCCTTCCGCGACCTGCTCAAAGGCTCCGGACCCATTTTCGGCTACAGCACCTACACGTTCGAGGATGGTCCGATCACGGCGCATTATATCGGCTCGGTCAGGACGGCCGGTCGAAGGGCGAATATACGATCCTCTCTGGCACGGGCGTCTACGCAAACGCTACGGGCACAGGCACTATCGAAAGTGCACCGAACCCGTTCAAGGGAGCCGGCTTTTGAACATGAAACTCGTCGTCAAAACGCCTGGTCCATAAGAGGCCCACGCACAACGCGCTTCCGCAACTCCAGTGCCGTGAGGCGCGGCTTTGCTCATGCAGCCGTGCCCGCCACATGGTGACGGCAAGACCTGCGTGGATTGCCTCATGGGGATTGCCTCATGGGAATTCCGTTCCGGACCGTGCTCGGTAGATGGGGCGACGCGTTCAGCTCGCACAACTCGGGGAACGCTCCAGCTCGATGACCTCGATGAGTTATGAGGTTTGCCCCTGTCGACCGAGGATCCGTCAGCAGCCGCGCGCTCCCCGCCTTTAAGTCTCCGCTTCCCTCCAACAGTGGATCCTTGGTACGCCGCGGTTGCGTCGGGCGCGACCCGGAGCCGCAATGTGCGGGCTCGCGGCGGGCTTGACATCCGCGCAGTTTCGTCAGATATTTCTGTTATGACAGAAACAACCGACAAGAAGAAACTCCCTGCCGCCGTCGAGCGGTTCATCCTGCACTGGGGCGACATGGGGGACGAGTGGGGCGTCAACCGCTCGGTCAGCCAGATCCACGGCCTGCTGTACCTCGCCGAGGCGCCGATGACCGCGGAGGATATCGCCGAGACGCTCGGCATGGCGCGGTCCAACGTCTCCAACTCGCATCAAGGAGCTGCTGGCCTGGAACCTGATCCGCCGGGTGCCGATCCTCGGCGATCGCCGCGATCATTTCGAGGCGGAGACCGACATCTGGGAAGTGGCGGCGCGGATCGCCGCCGGCCGCAAGGAACGCGAGATCGATCCCGCGGTCGATGCGCTGCGCGCCTGCGTTTCCGACGCGGCCGACGATCCGACCATCAGCCCGGTCGCAGCCAAGCGGCTGAAGGAAATGCTGGCTTTCACCGAACTGGTCGACCGCTGGTACACGCAGATGCTCAACGTGCCGCGGCCGAGGCTGGTCGCGCTGATCAAGCTTGGCGAGAAGATCGTCAGTTTCTTGCCGGCGGGGAAAACCAGATAGGGCAGAGGGGCAGAGGCAGGAGCGTGCGATGGCGTCCACGAGAGTACCAAGGCTTCCCGCAACGCTCGCCTCGAACACCATCCTGCTCGACGACCGCCGCTTCCACGATCTGTTGCCCGACGAGGAGTGGGGCCGTTTGCCGCTGGCGATCTGGCGGCGTTTTTCGAAGCGTTTTGCCGACGGCGAGACCGTCGATCTATGTCGGCACGATCGAGGAGGCGAGTTTCAGCCGCGCCGGCTGGTGGCTGGCGCAGCTCGCGCGGGTCATCGGCGGGCCGCTGCCGACCGGCGCCGAGACCGGCGTTCCCGATGGTCGTGACGGTGACCGAGGATGCGGCGAGCGGTGGCCAGATCTGGACCCGGATCTGCGCGCGCAGCAACGGCTTTCCGCAGGTCATTCATTCCGCGAAACGTTTCGCCGGGCCGACCGGGCTCGAGGAATATGTCGGCTACGGCGTCAGCATGGCGTTGCGAATATCGGTCGAGCACGAGGCGCTGGTGTTTCGCAGCGTCGGCTATTCCTTCCAGATCGGGCCGTTGAGATTGCCGCTGCCGGCGCGGCTCACGCCCGGCGATCTCACCGTGACCCATTCCGATCTCGGCGGCGGCACGTTCCGCTTCACGCTGGAGATCGTTCATCCGCGCTTCGGCAAACTCATTCGCCAATCCGCACTGTTCCGGGAGGCTTCATCATGACGTCGTTGCTTATGGATCCTGATCGCCATTCAGGTCGCGATGGGCGTGTTCGACACGTTCTATCACCATGAACTGACCGAACGGCTCGCATGGCGTCCCTCGCAGCGCTACGAGCTGCAGCTGCATAGCGTGCGCAACATGCTCTATGCGCTGCTGTTCCTGGTGCTGGGCTGGCTGGAGGTGCACGGCATCCTGGCGATGCTGATCATCGCGGTGCTGGCGGCCGAAATCGTCATCACGCTGATGGATTTCGTCGAGGAGGACATGAGCCGGAAATTGCCGGCCAGCGAACGCATCAATCACACGCTGCTCGCGATCAATTACGGCGCCATCCTGGTGCTGCTGCTGCCGGTCCTGATCGGCTGGGCAGCGCAGCCGACCGGCGTCAAATCGGCTTACGCGGGCTGGCTCAGCCTGGTCGCGGCGGCCGCGGCCGTGGGCGCCGCGCTGTGCGGCCTGCGCGATTTCGCGGCGTCAAAGCGTCTTTCGCGCATGACCAGCGCGCCCGCGGCGGGCCTGGTCGAAAAACTGCCCGCGCGGCAGACCGTGCTGGTGACCGGCGCCACCGGCTTCATCGGCAGCCGCCTGGTGGCGGCCTGAGCGGGGCGGGGCATCAGGTCATCGCGCTGGTGCGCAACCCCGCGAAAGCCGAAATGCTGCCGCCGCCGATCACGCTGATCACGAGCCTCGACCAGCTCCCGCGGACGCGAAGGATCGACGCGATCGTCAATCTTGCGGGCGAGCCGATCGGCAACGGTCTGTGGACCAGCGATACC
>CAWFYK010000006.1:0-36434 GCA_963820035.1 uncultured Actinomycetota bacterium
CCGGACGAATCCGATTCGGCGCCCTGCCGCGGAGACCGACCGCGGACCTTTCAGCCGAGGAGTCCCGGTGCGCCCGCAACGGACGACACTAGGCTTGCGGGTATGACGATCGGTGCGGCGTTGCGGCGAGCCGTCCGAGACGCCACCCACGGATCGGTCGGGCCCAGCGGACCGGGCAGCTCGACCCGGCCCAGCGGATCGAGCCGGCCGTGAGGGACATGCGGGCGGATCGTGACTCGGGCCCCGTCATGGAGCAGGCGCGGAGCCGGTCATCCGAAGACACCCGGCGCGTCGACCGAGCGGGCAGCCGCTCGAGATGGCGCCGCCGGGGTGCTGCCGCCCTCATCGTGGTCGCCGCGCTGGCCGTCATCATCGTGCCGCACCTCGTCGACAGCAGCCGGATCTCGAGCGTCGCCTAAAAGGCGGCGAGTGACGCGCTCATCACCGTCACGTGCCCCGCGGCAACATCCCTCACGACCCATGTGAATCCACCCGATCCGGTCGAGTTGAACGCCGTCGCGGTCTGCCACTACCCCGCGGGACCCGTCGGCACCCCGCCCGTCGTCGGTCGGGTGCCACACTCGCAGCTCGTCGCAGTCAACACGGACCTCCAGGCGCACGCCGTCATGGGCAGCGCTCCTCGCCCGAAGGCTCCACCGGCGGACTCGGGTGCGCAGCCCGAGACGTGGGCGGTCATCGGTCTGACCTCATCGGGCCAGACCGTCGAGCTCACCGGCAATCCTTTCCCAGGTGTCCTCTCCGCGCCCGGCCCCGGCCCAGGAATCGTGTGGCACCCGTTGCCCACCACTCAACGGCTGCTCACGGCCGACATCGGCGGCTGACCCCAGCCGACAACCTTTCGTCCCACCCGCCTCGTTGGTAGTGGACAGAGGAGGGTGCGATGCCCAGGGTGGTCGGTGTGGAAGACGTCGAGGGCTCCGCGGGTGCCCATGGCGACGTCCCGCCGAGCTTCGATGCGTTCGTCGCCACCCGCAGCCGGGCCCTGTGGCGGAGCGCCTGGCTGCTGACCGGCGACGCCCAGAAGGCCGAGGACCTGCTGCAGACGGCGCTCGTCAAGGTATGGCGGCGCTGGTCGAAGGTGGCCAAGGACGGCTCGGTCGAGGCATACGCGCGGCGTGCTCTCGTCACGACGTACACCGACTGGTGGCGCCGCAAATGGACTGGCGAGGTGCCCACCGAGTCGGTTCCCGAGCAGCGCGAGGCTCTCGACGCGATCGAGCTGGCCGACACGCGACATGACGTGATGGCAGCACTCGCTGGCCTCTCCAG
The DNA here is from genome assembly GCA_963820035.1 of uncultured Actinomycetota bacterium. Classification (GTDB taxonomy): domain Bacteria; phylum Actinomycetota; class Actinomycetes; order Propionibacteriales; family Nocardioidaceae; genus JAWWPG01. The sequence goes on from CAWFYK010000006.1 coordinate 1,291, forward strand.
AGGCCAGCGGGCCGTGGTGGTGCTGCGCTACTTCGAGGACCTCTCGGAAGCCCAGACGGCCGACGTGCTCGGGTGCAGCATCGGCACCGTCAAGAGCCAGCATTCGCGTGCGATTGCGGCGCTTCGCTCCTCGCAGCTGCTCGACGACACCCCGTTCGACAACGACAGGGAGGAGCCGCGATGACCGACCAGATCCCGGACCGCGACCGCGAACGCGAACGCCTCAGTGACCTGCTGCGGGCCGTGGTGCCCGACGGTCCTGACCCGGCCGGAAGGGCCGACCAGGTCGTACGACGCGGCCGTCACGGCACGAGACGGCGCGGAGCGGTCAGCGTGCTCGCCGTGGGTGCGGTCGCGTTCGCCGTCATCGCCGCCCCAAGGCTCTTCACGTCGTCCACGCACAGCACCACAGCCACGGGAAGAGACACCACCGTGGCGGCCGCCAACCTGGCGCATCCCTTCGCCTGCGCAACACCCGGCCACCCGACGGCTGCCGCGACGCCGCATCCCAGCGGGCAGGTTCGGAGCGGCGCCGTGCTGGCCCGACTCTGTCCCCTGACTGGCTCGGGGAGTGGAGAGTGGTCGGCCCCCGGTGATGCGCTCACCAGCAATGTCGACGCGGTCGCTGCCGTCTTCAACACCCTCCCGTCGGCGCGGGTGATGTCGTGTCCGCCGCCTCTCGGAGCCCACGCGTTCACGGTCACCTTCCAGTACGCCGACGGCCGGCTGGTTCGGCTCAGCGGGCAAGACGACGGATGCAACTACGTGCGGCTCACCGGGTCGGCGGGTTTGGGGCGCGCAGGAGCCGACCGGGTCCTGCACGCCTTCCTGACGCAGCTCGCCGCTCAACGCGCGATGCTCTCGCCGCCCGCGGCATCTCCCGTCGCTGACCTGACGTGTCCGACGACGCTGACCGGCGCCAGGCCGTCCATCCTGCTGGACCCGCGACATCTCGACCTCACCTCGGCGGTCCTGTGCACCTACCCGAAGGGTCTTCCCGGTCAGAGCCAGCGAGCCATCTTGACTGATGGTCAGGTGCAGGCGGTCGACCGGGACTGGACGGCAGGCGCCTCCCAGGCGATCCCGGCGATTGGGTGCCTCGGGCCAACCCCGAAGACGGCGATCCTCGGAGTGGACCGCTGGGGAGATCGGGTCTGGCTGGCCTGGGACTGCGTGACCTACAACTACGGCTTCGACGGGTCCGTCATCCTCGGCTGGTCACCGAGTCCGCCGGTGCAGCGGATGCTGGACCGAGCCTCAGGCGCCTGAGGTACGGCCGCGAACGTGCGTCCGTCATACCCGCGAATTGCGGGAGAACGCAGGTTTCGAGGCCCTGGAAACCTGCGTCCTCCCGCAATTGACGGGAAGCGCGAGACCGGAACCCGACGTGATGGTACGTCGGCCCCACCGCCGCGAGTGAGGAACGCCCAGCCTCAGCGGGCGGCGTACACGATCATCGAGATGCCGACATAGTGCACGACGAACGCGGCGATGGTGAACGAGTGGAACACCTCGTGGAAGCCGAACCAGCGCGGTGCCGGGTCGGGCCGCTTGAGGCCGTAGACGATGCCGCCGAGGGAGTAGAGGCAGCCGCCGGCCAGGATCAGCGTGAAGACGGCCGGCCCGGCGGCACTGAAGAAGTCACCCAGCCAGAAGACGGCAGCCCAGCCCAGTGCGATGTAGACGGGCAGATAGAGCCAACGGGGCGCACCGATCCAGAGCACCCGGAAGGCGATCCCGAGCAGCGCCCCGCCCCAGACCAGCCCGAGCAGCAGCTGAGCATTGCGGCTGGACAGCAGCGTGATCGCGAACGGCGTATAGGTGCCCGCGATCAGCAGGAAGATGTTCGAGTGGTCGAGCCGTCGGAGCAGGGCATCGGCCTTCGGTGACCAGTGCCGGCGATGGTAGAGGGCGGACACACCGAAGAGCAGCGACGCCGACACGGCGAATATCGCCGTTGCCAGCCGCGTGGTGCCGTTCGGCGACAGGATGACGAGCACGAGACCGGCGCAAACGCTGAGCGGGAAGATCGCGAGATGCAGCCAGCCACGGAGCCGTGGCTTGATCTCGCGAGCCACCTCTCGAAGCCGATCTGTCGTCTCGGTCGTCATGTCTCAACCGTAGAGGACTCACCGCCGACGACCCCTATCGCGGGAGGCCTGGGAGTACCCTTTGAGTGGGGATGTGATCTGGCGGACGTCTCGTGGGTGGTGCGAGACGACGACGAGAGGTGCATGTCGTGGTTTCGATGCGGAGGTTCGCCTACGACATCTATGAGCGCCGCCTCCTGCGCAACCTCCCGGCTGACCGGCTCCCTCAGCACGTGGGAGTCATGTGCGACGGCAACCGTCGCTGGGCCCGCGCGTTCGGCGCGGAGGTCGCAGGCGGCTATCTCGCCGGCGCCGACAAGATCGAGGAGTTCCTCGGCTGGTGTGACCAGCTCAACATCAATTTGGTCACCCTGTGGCTGCTCTCAACCGACAACCTGGGCCGCCCAGCCGAGGAGGTCGGGCCGCTGCTCACGGTCATCGAGGACCTCGTCGACTCGCTCGCCTCGAAGGGTCGGTGGCGGGTGCACCCGGTGGGTGCCCTCGACATGCTGCCCTCCTCCACGGCGATGCGGCTCAAGGCGGGAGCCGACCGAACGGCCGAGATCGACGGCATGACGGTCAACATCGCCGTCGCGTACGGCGGCCGTCGGGAGCTGGCCGATGCCGTCCGCGCGATGCTCCACGAGCAGGCCGAGAAGGGTACGACGATCGAGGAGCTCGCCGAGGTGATCGACATGGAGCACATCGCCGAGCACCTCTACACCAAGGGCCAGCCCGACCCCGACCTGGTGATCCGCACCTCGGGCGAACAGCGGATGTCCGGCTTCCTGCTGTGGCAGAGCGCCCACAGCGAGTTCTACTTCTGCGAAGCCATGTGGCCGGACTTCCGGCGCACCGACTTCCTGCGCGCGATCCGCGACTACGCGGCGCGCAACCGGCGCTTCGGCGCCTGACTCGCCGGCCGCGTCCGGCGGCTCCATCGACCAAGCAGTCGCCGACGGTTCACCTGAGGTTTGGCGTGTCGTCGTCGCTCGCGTGGCCACCCGCCGTACGGTCAGACCGACGGCAGGTGGGGAAGCCTGGCGTTACGGGAGGCCACATGCGACACCTCGGCGGGCGTGCTCCGAGCCCGTGGGAAGCGACCCGGTCCGGCTGACAACCAGGACCGGGCGATGCTGGCCAGCCTGGTCCGCGAGGAGTTCACGTGGCTGCTGCCAAGAGCACCACCCGCACCTACGTTCTCGACACGAGTGTCCTGCTCGCCGACCCGGGCGCCCTCCGCCGGTTCCGCGAGCATGAGGTCGTGCTGCCGATCGTGGTGATCACCGAGCTCGAGGCCAAGCGAGCCCACCCGGAGCTGGGCTACTTCGCGAGGGCAGCCCTGCGGATGCTCGACGAGCTTCGCGTGCTGCACGGCAAGCTCGATGAGCCCATGCCCATCAGCCCCGAGGGAGGCACGCTCAGGGTTGAGCTCAACCACAGCGACCCCTCGCTGCTGCCGTCGGGCTTCCGGCTCGGCGACAACGACACTCGCATCCTGTCGGTGGCCTTCAACCTTCGTGCCGAGGGGGCCGACGTCACGTTGGTCTCCAAGGACCTGCCGATGCGCGTGAAGGCCTCGTCAGTCGGCCTGATGGCCGAGGAGTACCGGGCCGAGCTCGCGATCGAGACCGGCTATACCGGGATGAACGAGATCGAGGTCGAGTCGCGAGACCTCGACCTGCTCTACGACGAGGGAGTTCTCGACCTCGAGGCCGCCCGCGGCCTGCCCTGCCACTCGGGCCTGGTCCTCCTGTCGTCGCGGGGGAGCGCGCTGGGTCGCGTGACGCCGGACAAGCAGGTCCGGTTGGTCCGCGGCGACCGGGACGCCTTCGGAATCCACGGCCGCTCCGCCGAGCAGCGGATCGCCCTCGACCTGCTGCTCGATCCGGACATCGGCATCGTCTCGCTGGGTGGCCGGGCCGGCACCGGGAAGTCCGCGCTGGCGCTCTGCGCGGGTCTGGAGTCCGTGCTGGAACGGCGGCAGCACAAGCGGGTCGTGGTGTTCCGCCCGTTGTTCGCCGTCGGAGGTCAGGAGCTCGGCTACCTCCCTGGCAGCGAGTCCGAGAAGATGCAGCCGTGGGCGCAGGCCGTCTTCGACACCCTCGGCGCCATCACCAGTGGCGAGGTCATCGACGAGGTGCTCGCTCGCGGCATGCTCGAAGTACTCCCGCTCACGCACATCCGGGGCCGCTCGCTGCATGACGCGTTCGTCGTCGTCGACGAAGCTCAGTCGCTCGAGCGCAACGTGCTGCTGACCGTACTCTCGCGGGTCGGTGCGGGCTCTCGCGTCGTCCTCACGCATGACGTCGCCCAGCGCGACAACCTGCGGGTCGGCCGCTACGACGGAGTGGTCGCCGTCGTCGAGAAGCTCAAGGGGCATCCGCTCTTTGCCCATGTGACGCTGACCCGCTCCGAGCGCTCGCCGATCGCCGCGCTCGTCACCGAGTTGCTGGAGGACGTGTCCGGCTGACCCGCCTCAACCCGAAATCCCCGTGAATTTTCCTGATAGTGCACGGCGTTTTCCGGTTGCGAATTTCTGCGACAGGGGCAGGATGAGAGGCACGTCACAGACTGGGAGGCGCTATGTATGCGTGGGCTCGATCGCCGAACCGGAAGACTAGGAGCCGGAAGGCACTCGCCCTCGGGCTCGCCGTAGGGATGTCGTCGGTACTGCTCGCTGCCTGTGGCGGTGGAGGCGGAAAGCCCGTCCTCACGTGGTACATCAACCCCGACCCGGTGTCGGACACGTTGGCTGGTCAGGCGCTGCTCGCCAAGCAGTGCAGCACCGACCAGTACACCGTGGAGACCCAGGAGCTGCCGACCAGCGCATCCGACCAGCGCATCCAACTGGCTCGTCGCCTCGCGGCGCACGACTCGACGATCGACCTGATGAGCCTGGACCCGGCGTTCACGTCGGAGTTCGGTGCGGCCGGCTTCCTCGCGCCGATCCCGCCGGCCACCGGGAAGCAGCTCACGGCGGGCGACCTCAACGGCATCGTGCAGACCGCGACACTCGGCGGGAAGCTGATCGCGACGCCGCTCTGGGCGAACACTCAGGTGCTCTGGTATCGCAAGTCCTTCGCCCAGAAGGCCGGGCTCGACATGACGAAGCCGGTCACCTGGGATCAGATCATCGACGCCTCCGCCAACAACGGCGGCACCGTCGGTGTCCAGGCCAACAAGTACGAGGGCTACTCGGTGTGGATCAACGCGCTCATCATGGGTGCTGGTGGACAGATCGTTGAGGACACCGCGGCGGGTGTGGACGCCAAGATCACCATCAGCTCGCCTGCTGGGATCGACGCGGCCAAGGTGATCCAGAAGCTCGCCCACTCCTCCGCAGCCGAGCCGGACCTGTCGGTCTCTAACGAGGGCACGGTTCTCACCCCGTTCGCGACCCCGCAGGGGGCCTTCCAGGTGAACTGGACGTTCGTCTACCCGAACTACAAGGCCGACCCCGCCACCTTGAAGGACATGGGCTGGACCATGTATCCGGAGACGGTTGCCGGCAAGCCGGCCCGGCCGCCGGTCGGCGGCATCAACATCGGCATCGGCGCCTACTCGCCGCACGTCGACGATGCCCTGAAGGCCGTCAAGTGCATCACGTCGACGGCGAAGCAGATCCAATACGCCAACCAGACTGGCAACATGCCGGCCCGGGCCGCGGCGTACTCGAGTGCCGCACTGAAGAAGGCCTACCCGGCGGACCTGCTGGCGCTCTTCCGCGCGAGCCTCAAGGCTGGTGGACCGCGGCCCAACTCGCCGTACTGGAGCGACATCTCCAGTGCGATCCAGAGCACCTGGCACCCGCCGAGCTCCGTGACTCCTTCGACTCCGGCGGAGTCCCAGACCTTCATCGAAGACGTTCTTCAGGGAAAGGCGCTGTTGTGATGACCGCCATGCGACTCCAGACATCGAGTCGGAGCCAACTCCGATGACCACCACAACCACCGACGAGCGGCCCGCCGTCAAGGAAGAGCCGAGGCATCAGAGTGACCGGACGAAGGCCGAGACCCGGTTGGCCTGGAAGCTGGTGGCCCCCGCCGTCGTCATCATGCTGGTCGTCACCGCGTATCCCATGTTCGAGGCGCTCTATCTGTCGCTGTTCCGCTATCGCCTGACGTCACCTGGAGACAAGGGATTCGTCTGGTTCAACAACTACGCGGTGGTGCTCACCGACAGTCTTTGGTGGCGGGACGTCTTCAACACGCTCCTCATCATGATCGTCACCGTCTCGGTGGAACTCGTGATCGGCTTCGCGTTCGCGATGGTCATGCATCGGGTGGTGTTCGCCCGTGGTGTGATCCGCACCTCGATCCTGATCCCCTACGGCATCATCACCGTGGTCTCGGCGTTCGCCTGGCAGTTTGCTTTCAGCCTCAACAACGGGTTCGTGAACGACTGGTTCAGCTGGCTGCCCTGGATCAGCCCCGACACCAACTGGTTCGGGAGCTACTGGCCCGCGATGTTCGCGATCTGCGTGTCCGAGATCTGGAAGACGACGCCGTTCATGTCTCTGCTGCTGCTTGCTGGTCTCTCGCAGGTCTCGGAGGACATGCTCGAAGCGGCACAGGTCGATGGAGCGACCTGGTGGCAGCGCCTCTACAAGGTGATCCTGCCCAACATGCGCGCAGCCATCATGGTGGCGGTCCTGTTCAGAGCACTCGACGCGTTCCGCATCTTCGACAACATCTACATCATGACCAAGGGCGCGGTGGACACCGGCTCAGTCTCGTTCCTCACCTACGCGCAGGTGATCCAGCAGTTCCAGCTCGGCCTCGGCTCAGCGCTCTCGGTGCTGCTCTTCCTGTCCGTGCTGTTGATTGCGTTCCTGTTGGTGAAACTATTCCGGGTCGACCTCGCTGCGGCTCGAGGGGAGGGCTGATGAAGTCGAAGATGGGACCCAGCACCTGGATCGGCATGGTGCTCATCGGGATCTGGTGTCTGCTGCCGATCGTGTGGATCATCTCGCTGTCGCTCAAGACGGTGGCCGAGACGACCACCGGCAGTCCGCAGTTCCTGCCGAAGTCCTGGACGATCGACAACTACAAGACCGTCCTCAAGAACACCGACTTCCTGCATGCGTTGGCAAACTCGTTCGGCATCGGGCTGATCTCCACGGTGCTGGCGGTCATCTTCGCCACGTTGTGTGCCTACGCGATCGCGCGTCTGGAGTTCCCGGGCAAGCGGCTCGTGCTCTCGCTCGCACTCGCGATCGCCATGTTCCCCGTCGTCTCCTTGATCGGCCCGTTGTTCGACCTGTGGCGCACCCTCCACCTGTTCAACACCTGGCCCGGACTGATCATCCCCTACATGTCCTTCACGTTGCCATTGGCGATCTGGGTGCTGTCGGCCTTCTTCCGGGAGATTCCGTGGGAGATGGAGCAGGCCGCTCAGGTCGACGGTGCCACGTCGTGGCAGGCGTTCCGCAAGGTCATCGTGCCGCTCGCGGCGCCGGGTGTCTTCACTGCGGCGATCCTGACGTTCTTCTTCGCCTGGAACGAGTTCGTGCTGGCGCTGTCGCTCACCTCCACGACCGCAGCCCGCACGGTGCCCGCCCAGCTGTCGTTCTTCGTCGGACCTGACCAGTTCAACCCACCGTCGTCCACGCTGGCCGCCGCGTCGGTCGTCGTAACGATTCCGATCATCATCATCGTCCTGTTGTTCCAGCGCAAGATCGTGTCCGGCTTGACGTCCGGCGCAGTGAAGGGTTGATCTGACAATGGCTTCCATCGAGATGAAGAACATCGTCAAGGAATACGGCGACGGCTTTCCGGCGGTCAACGACGTCACCATCGACGTGGCCGACGGAGAGTTCATGATCCTCGTCGGACCATCCGGCTGCGGCAAGTCCACCTTGCTCCGCATGATCGTCGGCCTCGAGGACATCACCCGCGGTGACATGCTCATCGGCGGTGAGCGGGTCAACGACAAGGCGCCGCGTGACCGCAACCTCGCCATGGTGTTCCAGAACTACGCGCTCTATCCACACCTCACGGTCTACGAGAACATCGCGTTCCCGCTTCGGCTCGCCAAGGTGCCGGACGCGGAGGTCGACGCCAAGGTGCGGGACGCTAGCAATACGCTCGAGCTCGACGAGCACCTCGAGCGCAAGCCGGGCAACCTCTCCGGTGGTCAGCGTCAGCGGGTGGCGATGGGTCGAGCGATCGTGCGCGACGCCCAGGCGTTCCTGTTCGACGAGCCGCTGTCCAACCTCGACGCCAAGCTGCGTGGCCAGATGCGCACCGAGATCGCGCGCCTGCAAAGGCGTCTGGGCATCACGACGGTCTACGTCACTCACGACCAGACCGAGGCGATGACGCTGGGTGACCGGGTCGCCGTCCTCAAGCGAGGCATCCTTCAGCAGCTCGCCACTCCGCGTGAGCTCTACGACCAGCCCGTCAACCTGTTCGTCGCCGGTTTCATCGGGTCGCCGCCGATGAACTTCCTGCCGGCAACGGTGAAGGGCGACTCTGTCGAACTGCCGTTCGGCACCGTCAAGATCCCGCAGGACAAGGCCGACAAGGTTGCCGGTTCCGGACTGCTCATCGCCGGGATCCGCCCCGAGTACTTCGACGACGCGGCCGTCCTGGACGCCGCGAAGAAGACAGAGGGGTCGACGTTCCGAGCGACTGTCGACGTCACGGAGTGGCTCGGGAGCGAGGCGTTCGCCTACATCCCGTTCGAGGCTCCACCCGAGGTCCAGGAACAGCTCCAGCAGCTCGAGCGCGACCTGGATGGCGAGACGCTTCGCACGCAGCTGGTCGTCGCCCTCGACGCGGCCAGCCGGATCGGCGACGGCGAGGAGGCCGAGATCTACGTCGACTCGTCGAAGATGCATCTCTTCGACCCGGCAAGTGGTGACAACCTCACGGTTGGTCTCTGACGCGAGAGCTGTCCGGCTGACCTGGCTTCGCCGAGCCGATCACCGCGGCACACCCGCCCATTCCGGCGCTTAGCGCACGGTTTGGGCGGGTGTCTCGCGTTTGGGGGACATCGTCTGTTGGATGTGTCACATCCAGCCGCCTGAGTTTGATATCGACTATCAGATTCGAGAGCCTGAAGTGATCCCAAGACCCTTCAGGAGTTGATGTTGCGTGCATGAACGTCATGTCGCACCGCGCCACCGGTCGCCCCAGTCGCTCAGACGAACGCTGGGGCGTTTTGCTGGCGCCGTTGCGCCGTGGCGCCGTTCACACCTAGCTGCTGCGCGCACCGGCGCCCTCGTCGGAGTCGCCGCAATCGCCGTCGGTGCGGGTGTGCTGACCGCCAGCGATGCGCCCGCAATGTCCGTCAACGCCGACGGCGGTGCCGCATCCGCACGACCGTCCGGCGGCGTGCGGGTCGGCGCGGACCAGAGCGTGCTCGCCGCCCATGCCAACTCTGAGGTCGACCGAGCCAGCCGATCCTCCGAACGTCCGGCCTTGGAGACCATCCAGCGGTCGCCCAAGTCGGCTGCCTGGCCGGTCGGCAAGCAGGACCTCGGAGGGGCCGTCTCGCAGTCGGTCGCCCCGGCCAGCCCGCAGGCGATCGCCGAGTCGCTGCTCCCGTCGTATGGCTGGAGCACGAGTGAGTTCTCGTGCCTCAACGAGATCTGGACCCGGGAGAGCAACTGGGACCCCTCCGCGGAGAACGCCAGCTCCGGTGCCTACGGCATCCCGCAGGCCTTGCCTGGTTCGAAGATGGCGACCGCCGGCAGCGACTGGAGCACCAACGCCGAGACCCAGATCAAGTGGGGTCTCTCCTACATCCGAGCGAGCTATGGGTCACCATGCGGCGCCTGGAGCTTCTGGGAGTCGCATAGCTGGTACTGAGCAAGAGAGCTCGAGCTCCCGTATCGCGCATGAACGATGCCGTCCTACGGGTGGGTCATGGAGAGCACATCCAAGGCGGCGTCGAGCTGCTCCTCCGTCAACGTGCCGGCCTCGACATGGCCCTCGGCGATGACCACCTCCCGGATCGTCCGGCGTTCCTTGAGCGCTCGTTTCGCCACCGCTGCGGCGTTCTCGTAGCCGAGGTAGCGGTTGAGCGGCGTCACGATCGACGGAGACGACTCGGCGAGCTCGCGGCAGTGCTCGACGTTCGCCTCGATCCCGGCGACACATCGATCGGCAAGCAGGCGTGACACGTGGGAGAGCAGCCGGATCGACTGCAGGATGTTCGCGGCCATCATCGGAATCATGACGTTGAGCTCGAAGTTGCCAGCGGCGCCGCCGAACGCGATGGCAGCGTCGTTGCCGATGACCTGCGCGCACACCATCGACGCAGCTTCGGGAAGCACCGGGTTGACCTTGCCGGGCATGATGCTCGACCCCGGCTGGAGGTCGGGTAGCCGGATCTCGCCGAGGCCGGCACGTGGGCCCGACCCCATCCAGCGCAGGTCCGTGCAGATCTTGTAGAGGCCGACCGCCACCGTGCGAAGCTGACCGCTCGCCTCGACGAGCGCATCCCGGCTGCCTTGCGCCTCGAAGTGGTTGGCCGCCTCCGTGAGCGGCAGGCCGGTCAGCTCGGCGAGGACCGCGATCACCTTGCCCGCAAAGCCAGGAGGGGTGTTGATGCCGGTGCCGACGGCGGTGCCGCCGAGCGGCAGGTCTGCCACTCGCGGCAGGGTCGTGCGCAGGCGTTCGACGCCGAGTCGCAGCTGGGCCGCATAGCCACCGAACTCCTGACCGAGCGTGACAGGAGTGGCATCCATCAGGTGGGTGCGACCAGACTTCACCACCTCGGAGAACTCGGCCGCCTTGTCTTCGAGCACCTCAGCGAGCCGCTCGAGCGCCGGCACCAGGTCTTCCACGATCCCCTGTGTCGCGGCGACGTGCACCGAGGTCGGGTAGACGTCGTTGCTCGACTGGCTTGCGTTGACGTGGTCGTTGGGATGGATGTCGATATCCGAGGCCCGAGATGCCAGCGTCGCGATGACCTCGTTGGTGTTCATGTTGCTGGAGGTCCCCGACCCGGTCTGGAAGACGTCGATCGGGAACTCCGCGTCGTGCTTGCCCGTCGCGACCTCCAGCGCAGCCGACTCGACCGCCGTCGCGATCCGCGGCTCGACCACGCCGAGCTCCGCGTTGACCCGGGCGGCGGCGGCCTTGACGAGACCGAGGGCATGGATGTTCGCGGGCTCGATGGGGTGGCCGGAGATCGGGAAGTTCTCCACTGCTCGCTGCGTCTGCGCGCGCCACAACGCCAGGGCAGGCACCTTCACCTCGCCCATCGTGTCGCGTTCGATACGAAACTCCGTGTCGTCGGTCATAGCACCACCGTACGACGGGCCGCCCGCCGGTGATGACTCGGCCGGTCAGCCCTCGTCGTCGCGGCGGCGCTGGCGTTTCAGGTCGCTGCGTCGGCGTTTGTCGTCGAGCCGCCGACGAACCGAGGCGCGGGTCGGTCGCGTCTTTCGCCGGGCAGGGGGAGGGGCCGCGATGGCACGACGCAGCACGTCGCCGAGGCGGAGCAGGGCGGCCTCCCGGTTGCGCAGCTGGGAGCGGTGCTCGGACGCCGTGACGGTGAGCACGCCGTTGACCAGGCGGGGCCGGAGTCTCGCGAGCGCACGCTCGCGCTGCGGCGGCGAAAGCGACGTGGTGGCCGCGACGTCGAGGCTGAGCTCGACCCTGGTGTCGGACGTGTTCACCGACTGGCCGCCAGGACCACTCGCGTGCGAGAACCGCCAACGCAGCTCGCCGCTGGGGATGACGACACCAGGCTTGACCGTCAGCGGCCCGGGCATTACTGGTCCTCGCCGGGAGGGGCGGGTGCCAGGTAGGTGTGATAGCTGTTCGGATGGTTGCCCAGCGCGACGTCCGTCGTACGGTGGGCGACGCTCCCGAAGGTCGCGGCGAGCGTGGCCTCGAGCTCGGGCGCCTCACTTGCCGACCACACGACGATGACGCCGGGTTCGGCGAGGGCAGCTCGACAGCGGGCAAGGAACGCGGGTTCGTAGAGGCCGACGTTGTCGTCGTACACCAGGAAGCCCGGACCGTTGTCGACATCGAGGATGATCACCTCCAGCGTCCCGGCGGCTCGTTCGACGACGACGTCGTGCACGTCACGAGCAAGGATCGCGACGTGCGGCGCCCCCAGCGCCTCCACCGTGTGAGGGACGAGTCCGGACCGGTGCCACGCGACAAGCGCGGGCTCGACCTCCGCAACGACGATCTCGCCGACGAGGGGACTGGACGCCAGCTCGACAAGGGTGAAGCCGAGCCCCAGACCGCCGACCAGGACCCGGAGCCCAGCGGCGCGACCACCGCGGGCACCGACGGTCTCGATCGCGCAGGCCGCAAGCCCGCGTTCGGACGCCGTCTCCAACGTGTCCATGACGAAGACCCCGTTGACGCGCAGCTCGAGATGCCCGTCTCCGTCGCGGCGGCGCAACACGACTTCGCCGCGTGGTGACGCGGATCGGGCAACGATGCCGGGCACGACGCTCCTCAGGTCGGGGATCTGAACCTTCATTGTGGATGCCGCCCGAACGGGCTGCCAACCCCGGCCTTGCCGCCCTGACCGGGGTGCACCAAGGTGGACCTATGAACGAGCGCCCCGTGCTACGACCTTTGACCGAAGACTGGCAACGAGCGCTCGTCGTCGTCGCCCATCCCGATGACATGGAGTTCGGCGCCGCGGCCGCCGTTGCGCGATGGACCAGCCAGGGCAAGGACATCGCCTACTGCCTCGTCACGAGCGGTGAGGCGGGGATCGACTCGCTCCCTCCGGACGAGTGCCGCGTGGTGCGCGAGGAGGAGCAGCGTCGCTCCTGCCAGATCGTGGGCGTCAACGCGGTCGAGTTCCTCGGGCTCCCGGACGGCGTGCTCGAGTACGGCGTCCCGTTGCGACGCGCCATCGCCGAGGTGGTGCGGCGCTACCGACCCGAGATCGTGATCACCAACAACTTCCATCCTTCGTGGGGTGCCGCGGCCCTCAACCAACCGGACCACATCGTGACGGGACAGGCGACGCTTGACGCGGCCCGCGACGCCGGCAACCGCTGGGTCTTCAACGAGCAGCTCGTTGACGGCCTCGAGCCGTGGGGTGGGGTGACCCAGGTCTGGGCGGCCGGCTCGCCCAACGCCAAGCATGCAGCCGACACGACCGACTTCTTCACGGCCGGCGTCGAGTCGCTGGCCGCCCACCAGGCCTACATCGACGGGCTGGGGTGGGAGAACTTCGACCCCGCGGAGTTCCTCGAAGGAGGTGCGCGAGGTGCCGGTACCGGCCTCGGGACGACGTTCGCGTCGAGCTTCGAGGTCTTCCGGCTCGGCTGGGGTGCCGTCGACGACGACTGAGTCCCTGACGCCCGGCATCGCCGGGGTGTGAGCGCGCGGACGGGTGGACGTCGTGCGCATCCTGATGATGCAGCGCGATTCAGTACGCCGGGACGACGCCGCGATGAGAATTCGCTGCGCGTGCAACGGCCACGTCTGTGGTGACCACTGCGACATTGTGATTACTCTGCGATCAGACGGACAACTGTCACAACCGAAGGAGGCGCCGTGAGACGACGCACGAATGCGCTTGCGGCTCTCGCCGCAGCGGCGATCGCGGTTTCGCTGGCGAGCTGCAGCCCGCCGTCGAAGAGCAACGACAGTCCCCAAGCGACCAACTCGGGCGCGTCCCAGGGGCAGTCCTCGGCGGCCTATATGAGCCAGCTGGTCAAGGATGCAAAGGCCGAAGGCACCCTCAACGTCATTGCGCTGCCGCCCGACTGGGCCAACTACGGCAACATCATCAAGGCCTTCTCGAGCAAGTACGGCATCAAGGTCAAATCCGACCAGCCAGATGGAGCGAGCCAGGACGAGATCGACGCCGCCAACCAGCTCAAGGGCACCAGCCGTGCACCTGACGTGTTCGACCTGGGGCAGTCGGTCGCGCTGGTGAACACCTCGATGTTCGCTCCCTACAAGGTCCAGACCTGGAAGGACATCCCGACCGGCTACAAGGATCCGCAGGGCAAGTGGGTCAACGACTACGGCGGCTACATGTCCATCGGCTACGACAGCTCCAAGGTGCCGGCTGTGACCGATCTCAACAGCCTGCTCGGTTCGGGCTTCAAGGGCAAGGTGGCGCTCAACGGCGATCCGACCACGGCAGGCGCCGCGTTCAGCGGGGTGATGATGGCATCGGTGGCCAACGGCGGCAGCGCAGACAACATCGCTCCCGGCGTGGACTACTTCAAGAGGCTCAAGGATGCCGGCAACTTCCTGCCGGTCGACCCGACGTCGGCGACGGTCGAGTCGGGTCAGACCCCGGTCGTCATCGACTGGGACTACCTCAACGCGGCTCTGACCAAGAACGTGTCGTCGTGGAAGGTCGTCGTGCCGTCCAACGCGGTGATCGGTGGCTACTACTTCCAGGCGATCAACAAGGACGCGCCGCATCCCTCGGCAGCGCGGCTCTGGGAGGAGTTCCTCTACTCCACCGAGGGCCAGAACCTCTGGCTGCAAGGTGGCGCCCGCCCCATCGAGGCCGACGCTATGGTCAAGGCCGGGACGATCGACAAGGCCGCCTACGCGGCCCTTCCGCCGGTCAAGGGCACGCCCGTCGTACCCACCAACGCCCAGACGAACAAGGCCGCGAAGTACCTGTCGCAGCACTGGGCTGAGGTGACCGGCTAGCCGCCGCCGGACGTGAGCGAGACCTCAGCCGCCGCAGCGGGGCCGGCGGTTCCTGCCTCCGCGACCGCGTTCCCCACGGCCGACGAGGTCGCGGAGCCCGCACCGGCTTCGCGACCGCGGCGCCTTCGGGACCTCGGGCCGGTCGTCGGGCTGCTGCCGTTCCTCACCTACGTGACGATCTTTCTGGTGATCCCGACGATCGTCGTTGCGATCGGTGCGTTCACCGTGAGCGGCAGCATCTCGTTCGGCGCATTCCACGCACTCTGGGGTTCGGTGCTGCTCAAGATCATGTATCGGACCGTCCTGCTCGCGCTCTCCACAGCGGTCATCGGTGCGGTCGTCGGAGGCTTTGTCGCCTATCTGGTGGCGACCGCCAAGCCGACGGGAGTGCTCCGGCGGTCCGTGATCAGCGTCTCCGGAGTGCTGGCCCAGTTCGGCGGTGTCACACTCGCGTTCGCCTTCGTCGCTACCGTCGGGCAGAGCGGCATCATGACCCTGTGGCTCTACAGCATCAGCGACCACCGGATCAACCTCGGCGGGACACTGTGGCTGTTCAGCCTCAAGGGTCTGGTGCTCGTCTACACCTACTTCCAGATCCCGCTCATGGTCATCGTCTTCATGCCCGCCATCGACGGCATGAAGGTGCAGTGGCGCGAAGCCGCTGACAACCTGGGAGCGTCCACCTGGCAGTACTGGCGCTACGTCGGCGGGCCGCTTCTGTTCCCGGCGTTCCTGGGCTCGATGCTGTTGCTCTTCGCCAACGCGTTCTCGGCCTATGCGACGGCGGCCGCGCTCGTCACTCAGGGAGCCCCCATCCTGCCGCTGCAGATCCGCGCCGCGCTCAAGAGCGAGGTGCTGCTCGGCTACCAGAACCTCGGCTACGCCATCGCTCTCGAGATGGTCGTGATCGTCGGCATCGTGATGTTCCTCTACAGCCGGGTTCAGCGGCGTGCGGCGAGGTGGCTGCATTGACGACCGCCACCGCTCGGCGACGCAAGCTGAACATCCTCCGGATCGTGGTGCTCACGATCATCGGCGGGTTCTTCGTCATCCCGCTCTGGTCGATGTTCAAGTTCAGCATCAGCTACCAGCCCGGCGCCGGCGAGTGGGACGCGTGGCGTGCGCTGACGCGCGACCCGCTGCTCCGGTCTGCGATCAAGACGTCGCTCGAGCTCGCCGTACTCACGGCCATCCTGATGCTCATCCTGCTGTTGCCGACGATGGTCTGGGTGCGACTCCGGGTCCCGTGGGCGAATCGGATGGTCGAGTTCCTGTGTCTGCTCCCGTTGACGATCCCAGCGATCGTCATCGTCGTGGGCATCACGAACGTGATGGCCTGGGTGAGCTATCTCGTCACGGATGGGCCGCTGGCGCTGACGTTCCCCTTCGTGATTCTGGTGCTGCCGTACTGTTATCGCGCGCTCGACGCCGGTCTCTCGACGATCGATGTCATCACCTTGTCTGAGGCGGCTCGCAGCCTTGGTGCCAGCTGGTTCACAGTCATCGTGCGGATCATCGTCCCCAACGTGCGGTCCGCCGTCCTGTCGGCCGCCTTCCTTGCCGTGGCTGTGGTCCTCGGGGAGTACACCTTCGCCTCGTTGCTGCACTACGAGACACTCCAGGTCGTGATCGGGGAGTACGGTCTGAGCAACTCGCGGGTGAGCATGTCCGCATCCCTTGCCACCCTCATGTTCGGGTTCACACTGCTGTTGGGTCTGTCCTTCCTCGGAGGACGGCAGAGGGGACGGAGGACGCACGAGTGACGGCGACGACGGAAGACGGCCAGGCTCCCGGCGCGAGGCCGGACAGCGGAGTGGAAGTGCGGCTGGAGGAGATCACCCGCACCTACGGCGCCGTCAAGGCTCTCGACAGCTTCGACCTGACGATCGCAGCCGGCGAGCTGGTGGCGCTTCTCGGACCCTCCGGCTGCGGCAAGACGACGGCGCTGCGCATCCTCGCCGGCCTTGAGGACGCGACCTCGGGACACGTCATCGTCGGCGGCAGGGACCTGTCCAGCGTCTCCGCCAACAAGCGCGACATGGGGATGGTGTTCCAGGCCTACAGCCTCTTCCCTCACATGACCACCCGCCAGAACGTCGAGTTCGGGCTCAAGCTACGTCGGGTGGATGGCGCCACCCGGAAGCGCCGGGCGATGCACATGCTCGAGCTGGTCGGGCTCGACACCCAGAGCGAGCGATACGCACACCAGCTCTCCGGCGGACAGCAGCAGCGGGTCGCGCTTGCCCGGGCGCTCGCCTTCGAGCCGTCGGTCCTGTTGCTCGACGAGCCGCTCTCCGCGCTCGACGCCAAGGTCCGCACGCAACTGCGCGATGAGATCCGGCGCGTCCAGGTCGAGGTCGGCACCACCACGCTCTTCGTCACCCACGACCAGGAGGAGGCCCTCGCCATCGCCGATCGGGTCGGCGTGATGCGGGCGGGCCACCTGGAGCAGATCGCCCCGCCGGAGGAGCTCTACTCAGCGCCGTCATCGCAGTTCGTGGCGGAGTTCGTCGGGCTGACCAACCGGCTGGCGGCCACGGTGTCGGGAGGACAGGCCAGCGTCGCGGGTATGACGCTCCCGCTGCTCGAGGGGTCGGTGCGCGAGGGCTCAGGCAGGGCCCTGGTGCGCCCGGAGTCCGTCCGGCTGGTCCCCGACCCCGCCGGTACGGCGACGGTGGTCACGTCAAGCTTTCTGGGCGCCATCTCGCGACTTCAGGTGACGACGGCCGACGGGGCCACCCTCGTGGCCCAGCTGCCGCGTTCCGAGGCTGCCGGGCTCGAGCTCGGCCACCGGGTCCAGGTGACGATCGACCCCAACCCGGTCCTCGTGGTGGCCGACTGACCCGCGCTCGGACAGTGCGGGAGACTGGGGTCATGCAGCAGCTCTCCTCCCTCGACAACGGCTTCCTCTACATCGAGAACTCCACCACGTTCGGTCACGTCGGCAGCGTGGTCATCGTCGACCCATCGGCCGGGCGAGGAGAGGAGCTCGCGATCGATCGGCTCCGGGCGGTCCTGGAGCCGCGCCTGCACCTCGTCTCGACCTTTCGGCAGCGCCTGGTCAACGTTCCGCTCGGACTTGGTCGGCCCTACTGGGTCGACGACCCGCATTTCGACATCGAGTTCCATCTGCGGGACATCTCGCTGCCGGCCCCCGGCAGCGACCAGCAGCTCAGCGAGCAGGTGTCGCGGATCCACGCACGGCCGCTCGACCGAACGCGTCCCTTGTGGGAGATGTACCTGATCCACGGCCTCGCCGGCGGCCGGCAGGCGATCTACAGCAAGGTGCACCACGCCGCCATCGACGGTGTCTCGGGTGCCGAGATACTGGCGACGATCATGGACCCGACCGTGGAGCCGCGCGTCATCGACCCTCCGATGGATATCTGGGAGCCCGCGCCGCTTCCGGGCTCGGGTGACCTGCTGGCGCGAGGACTGCTGTCCATGGTGCGCCAACCTGTGGACGTTGCGCGCGTGCTGCCACGCGCCCTTCCCCATGTCGCGGACCTGCCGGGTGCGTCCCTCGTTCCCGGTGCCCAGACGGTCAGCCGCATCAGCGACTCGCTCATCAGCGTCGCGACGGCGGGCGCCACTCGGCGTCGCGTCGCCCGTCGTACGATCACCACCCCGCCGACGCCGCTCAACGCCCAGATCACGGCGCATCGCCGCTTCGCATTCGGCTCGTTGCCGCTCGACGAGATCAAGGATGTGAAGAACGCGTTCGGCATGACGGTCAACGACGTGGTGATGGCGCTGTGCGCCACGGTGCTGCGGCGCTGGCTGCTCGACCACGACGGCCTTCCCGACATCCCGATCGTGGTCGCCGTGCCGGTCTCCGTGCGTGGGGACCAGAAGCGCTCCGACGAGGCGAACGAGGTCTCCGTCATGCTCGTCGAGCTGGCCACCCAGATTCGCGACCCGCGCGAGCGCCTGGCCAGTGTCCAGGAGGCCATCGCCGAGGCCAAGGAACAGTTCGACGCCGTACCTGCGCGGATCCTCCAGGACGTCGTTGCCGTCATTCCCACCGCGCTCGCCGGCTTGGCCGCCAAGGCCGCGTTCCAAATGGTCACCGTGGGGGCCTTGCCGTTCAACCTCTTCGTCTCGAACGTGCCCGGACCGCAGCTGCCGCTGTATGTCGGCGGCGCGCGTGTCCAAGGTGTCTATCCGATGTCTGCCATCACGGACCTCACCGGGGCACTGAACATCACCCTCTTCTCGTACGACGGCTCGCTCGACTTCGGGCTGCTGGCCTGCCGAGAGCTGGTGCCCGACGTCGACAAGCTGATCGGCTACCTGCGCGACGCGCTCGACGAGCTGCTCGTCCTGGCCGCCGACGAACGCGACCTACTCTGAGGCTTTTCGTTCGCACGCTCGGGTGCGGCCTCGTTGTTGGTCCCGTTGAAGACAGCAAATGATGGGGGCGGCTGGGTGTCCGGCTGGGAGGAGCGGCCGGGTGCGGTTGTTGCAAAGTGGAACGTTCCGGGGCTCAATTCGCGATCTGAGCCCCGAACTGTTCCACTTTGAAGCGGCAGTCTGGCGATTCGGCACGTTGCGGTCGAGTTTGTGCTTGAGAAGCAGGCGTTGCGGCCCGAATCGAACTCGACCTGGGGCGGATGAGACCAGTGGGGCCCATGGGATGACTTTGCGTATGGAACGCCGCTCCAGGACCCGGGATCGACCGCGAGGAGCGGCTTCCAGTACGCAAAGCACTCGCAAGCCTCGGATCATGGGTCACACCGGAACCAAGCAGAGGCATCACTGCCGCCTGTAACGCAACCAGCAACGAGACCGCACCCAAGAGCAGGACGGCCCCCCGCTGTCATCACTGCTGTCTGAAACGGAACCGAGCACGGACCGCACCCTCAACGGGGAGGGCGAGGACACTCAGGTAAGGGCGCCTTTACGGGCGGTTCGTTCGATGCCGTCGTGGATGTCCGGCCAGAGCGCCTTCGGCAGGTCGTGTCCCATGCCGGGGACGAGGAGCAGCTCGGCGCCCGGGATGGCCGCGGCGGTTGCTCGCCCACCGGAGACGTGCACCATCCGGTCGGCGAGGCCGTGGATCACCAGGGTGGGAACGGCAAGCGTGCCCAGTCGGGAAGTCCTGTCCGGCTGCGCCACGATCGCCTGCAGCTGACGGGCGACCCCATCCGGGCTGAGGCCTCGGTCGAACGTCGCCATGGCCATCGCCTCCTCCTCCTCGTCGGAGACCAGGTAGCCGGGGGAGCCGATCAGCCGCGAGACGGCCATCCACTGCCGCAGGTAGGCATCTCGGTCGACCGCCCGGCTGCGCAGGAGCAGCGGGACGAGGCGGGGATGCTGCCAGCCGACGAGCCTGTTCCCCGTCGTCGACATGATCGATACCAGCGCGAGCACCCGCGTCGGGTGTTCGAGGGCAAGGGTCTGCGCGATCATGCCCCCCATCGAGACACCGACGACGGTGGCTCGCTCGATGCTCAGATGGTCGAGCACGCCGACCGCGTCATCGGCCAGATCCGACAGGGTGTACGGCGGGCGTCCCCGCGTTCCTCGGACGAGGGCCTGGATGGTGTCGATTCGACGGGTGGGTGCGCCGTCCATCTTCGAGGACCGTCCGATATCGCGGTTGTCGAAGCGGATCACATAGAACCCGCGTTCGGCAAGCTGTTCGCAGAACTCGTCGCTCCACCAGATCATCGGCCCGGAAAGGCCCATGATGAGCAGGATGGGTGGGTCGGCCGGGTTGCCGACCGTGTCGAAGCAGATCTCGATCCCGCTCGGAAGATGCGCGAACTGTTCGTCGCTCCGTTCCATCGAGGCTGGCTCCTTGAAGTTCGTGATCGCTCGCGTGGTCAATGTATCTCGCGACGCTGTCCGCCGCGGCCGATCGATCGGCCAGGTCGGCGCGTCTCAGGTGTCGGTGGCCAGGGCCTCCAGGGCTGGCAGTGCCGCGAGGATAGCGGTTCGTTGTCCTGGTTCGAGCCGGTCGAGGCGGTCGAGCAGCACCGTCGCGCTGCTTTCGCGAAGCTCGGTCAGCAGCCGCTCACCCGCCGTGGTCGTCCGGACCAGCGATGACCTGCCGTCGGCCGGGTCGGCGAGGCGGTCGACGTAGCCGTCGGTGATAAGCGCCGCGACCATGCGCGACAGCGAGGCCGGTGCGACGCCTTCGAGCGCGGCCAGGTCCCCGAGGCGCACCGGCCCGAGGCGGGCGATGGTGGCCAGCGCTGAGATGGCGCCGTGGCCGATGGGGAACGTGTTCTGGCGACGGATCCACCGAGAGACCCGGCTGACGGCTAGCGCCAGTCGCGCCGCCTCCGTCTGCCTGCGTTCCGGGCTGACGGGATGCCCCGCGTGTGCGGACCTC
Organism: uncultured Actinomycetota bacterium; assembly: GCA_963820035.1. GTDB lineage: Bacteria > Actinomycetota > Actinomycetes > Propionibacteriales > Nocardioidaceae > JAWWPG01. The sequence goes on from CAWFYK010000006.1 coordinate 22,335, forward strand.
ATGCCTTGACCTTTTCTGGCTGGCGCTGGTCGGGAGCCGACACGAGCGCGTCGTCGTGAACGAAGCGTCGTCCGCCGAAGACCGAGACGACGGCAGCGATCACCGACATCAAGGTGGCGGCGATGAACACGATCGCCAGTCCGTGGGAGAACGCTCCCGAGATCAGGTTGGGGAAGAACTCCTTGCCCGTGAGCGTCGCGACCTGCTGGGAGGACAGCCGCGCCAGTACGTCGGGCCCGAGCAGCTGCTGGATCGGGTTGTAGCCGAGGAAGGCGGCGAAGATGCTGCCGACCGGCGGGAGCTGTGCCGCCTGGTCGGCAGCCGACGCAGGCACGCCTTGGTGCACCAGTCCGGTGGAGAGTGCGGCAGGCAACTTCTGGGAGAGTCCGTGGATCATGAGCGAGAAGAAGATGCCGATCGAGAGCAACATGCCGGCGTTCATGAAGGTGGCCCGCATGCCGGACGCCTCTCCCCGCTGGCTCGCCGGGACTGCGTTCATGATCGCGGTGGTGTTCGGCGCCGAGAACAGCCCGGACCCCACGCCGTTCAAGGCGATCAGGACGGCGAAGGCCCAGTAGGAGAAGTTGATCGGCAGCAACACCAACCCGACGAAGCTCAGCGCGGACACCGCCATCCCGACGGTCGCGAACAGCCGCGCGCCGTAGCGGTCGGACAGGTGGCCCGACATCGGACCCGCGATCAGGAAGCCGATGGTGAGCGGCAGCATGTAGATGCCGGCCCACAGCGGCGTGGACTCGTAGTCGTAACCGTGGAGCGGCAGCCAGATCCCCTGCAGCCAGATGATGAGCATGAACTGGAGACCGCCGCGCGCGATCGAGGACAGCAGGGTGGCGAAGTTGCCGGTCCAGAACGCCTGGATCCGGAACAGCGAAAGATGGAACATCGGCTCCTTGACGGTCGCCTCGACCAGCACGAAGAGGCCCAGCAGCGCGACCCCCCCGAACAGGGCGGCGAGCACCCAGGGGTTCTTCCACCCCGTGTTGTCGTGGCCATAAGGCTGGATGCCGTACGTGATCCCGGCGAGCAGCATCGTGAGCCCGAGACCGAAGGTGACGTTGCCGAGCCAGTCGATCCGGCTCGAGACGCGCCGGCCGAGCTCGTGGAGCGAATGGTAGGCCCAGACGGTCCCGAAGATGCCGATCGGGACGGAGACCCAGAAGACCGCGCGCCAGTGCCACTCGGCCAGCAGACCACCGAGCACGAGCCCGATGAAGGAGCCGGCGAGGGCCGAGACCTGGTTGATCCCCAACGCCATGCCTCGTTTGTCGGCGGGGAAGGCGTCGGTGAGGATGGCGGTCGAGTTCGCCATCAGCATCGCGCCACCGACGCCCTGCACGACCCGCCAGCCGATCAGCCAGAGAGCGCCGTCCGAGCCGTCGAACGGCTCGAGCGCCAGCAGCACGGACGCGGCCGCGAACACGGCGAAGCCCGCGTTGTACATCTTGACCCGGCCGTACATGTCGCCGAGCCGCCCGAGCGACACGACGAGCACGGCGGTCACGAGCATGTAGCCCATCAGCATCCAGAGCAGGTAGCTGACGTTCGACGGTGTGAGGGGGTCGAGATGGATACCGCGGAAGATCGCCGGGAGCGAGATCAGCACGATCGACGCGTTGACCGTCGCCAGCAGCATGCCGATCGTGGTGTTGGTCAGCACGATCCACTTGTAGTGGGGGTGGTCCCGGTTGAAGCGTCCGGCGGTGGTCGTGGTCTGCGGGCTACTGGGCACGGGCTCGGTCATGTGCCTCCCTTCCCCGACCATGTTAGTTGCTTGACGTCAACTAAGCATTATGGGGCGGACTTCGTCGCCGGGGCGTTGAAGTCGATGTAGTGGGCCTGCGCCAGCTTCTTGAGCCGATGCTCGCTCGTGATCGAGCGGATCGTGCCGCTCCGAGAGCGCATCACCAGCGAATGGGTGATCGCGCCGCCGTGGGCGTAGCGGACGCCGCGCAGCAGCTCCCCGTCGGTGATTCCGGTGGCGACGAAGAAGCAGTCGTCACCCGACACCAGGTCGTCGGTGCTCAACACCTGGTCGAGGTCGTGCCCGGCGTCCAGCGCACGCTGGCGCTCGTCGTCGTCGACCGGGGTGAGCCGACCCTGGATCACGCCGCCGATCGCCTTCATCGCGCAGGCGGCGATGATCCCCTCGGGAGTGCCTCCGGTGCCCATCAGCAGGTCGATGCCGGTCTCGGCGCGGGCCGCCATGATGGCGCCGGCCACGTCGCCGTCGGTGATGAACTTGATCCGAGCTCCCGTCGTACGGATCTCGTCGACGAGCTGTCGATGCCGCGGTCGGTCGAGGACCACGACGGTGATGTCCTCGTTGGAGCCGTCCTTGGCCTTCGCCGTACGACGGATGTTCTCGGCGACCGGGAGCCGGATGTCGACGACGTCGGCCGCCTCCGGCCCGGTCGCGAGCTTCTCCATGTAGAAGACGGCCGACGGGTCGTACATGGCCCCACGGGGAGCAACCGCCATCACCGACACGGCGTTGCTCATGCCTTTGGCCGCGAGGGTGGTGCCGTCGATCGGGTCGACAGCCACGTCGCAGGCCGGTCCGGTGCCGTCGCCGACGTGCTCTCCGTTGTAGAGCATCGGCGCCTGGTCCTTCTCGCCCTCGCCGATGACCACGGTGCCGTCCATGCCGACGGTGGTGATGAGGGCTCGCATGGCGTTGACGGCGACCCCGTCAGCACCGTTCTTGTCCCCGCGTCCCACCCAGCGTCCGGCAGCCATCGCCGCCGCCTCGGTCACGCGGACCAGCTCCATCGCGAGGTTCCGGTCGGGCGCCTTGGGCGGCGGGCTGACAAGCTTGCCGACGGCCTCGGTCGACTGCTGCTCGGTCGTCATCGGTCTCTCCTCGTGGTGGGCTTTGCGGCTGATCGTAACGAAATCGGCGACTACGCGGGGTAGACCGTCACCTCGGTGGCCTTGACCGACGCCCACAGCCGGTCACCGATATGGAGGTCGAGGGCCGCCAGGGCGCCCGGTGTGATGTCGGCCACCAATGGAAGTTGTGCGTCGAGCTGCACCCGAACCGCGTCGCCGTGCGGCGCCAACGAGACGACGCTGCCCGGCCACTTGTTTCGCGGACTTCCGGCAGGCTCGTCGAGGAAGAGGCTCACCCCTGTCGGATGGAACGCCGCGAAGACCGGCCCCGACAGCGGGTCGGCTGCGATCAGCGTCGCGCCGGAGGGAAGCTCGACTACTCCGCCCACGGCCTCGCCACGCACCAGGTTGAGGCCGACGAGTGCGGCGACATGCTGGGTGCGAGGCCGGGCAGCGATCTCGGCTGGCGAGCCGGTCTGCACGACGCGCCCGTCGTCGATGACCACCAGACGCTGCGCGATGACCATGGCGTCGAGAGCGGTATGCGTCACGACGATGCTCACGCCCGAGAACGCGCTCAGGTGATCGCGCAGCAGCGTCCGCAGTCCCATGGCCGCCGATGCGTCGAGGGCGGCGGTCGGCTCGTCGAGCAACAGGATCCGCGGGTTGCTGGCCAGCGCCCGGGCGATCGCCACCCGTTGGGCCTGCCCGCCCGACAGCCGCCCCGGCTTGCGTGAGGCGAGAGCCGAAAGCCCGAGCCGGTCGATCCACTCGGCCGCCTGCTTTCGAGCCGGCCCGCGGCGTACGCCGTGCGCTCGCGGCCCGAACGCGACGTTGTCCGCGACACTGAGATGGGGGAAGAGCAGATGGTCCTGGAAGACGAACCCGACGCCTCGGGCGTGCGGTGGGAGGTGGGTGTCGTCGGAGGCGACGACCCGGTCGTCGATCGCGATGGTGCCGCTCGAGATCGCCACCAGTCCGGCGATGGCCCGCAAGGTGGTTGACTTGCCGGAGCCGTTGGGTCCGATCAGGCCGATCACGTCGCCAGGCGCCCCGTCGAGGTCGATGACGGTGGTGTGCTGCGGGCGACTTACGACGAAGTGCGCCGCCAGGGTCACGGGGCGACCCCGGAGATCCACCGTTCGCGCAGCAGGGACAAGATCCCCACCGACACGACGATGAGCAGCAGACTGAGGGCGATGGCCGACTCGGGGTCGGTCTGGAGTGCGAAGTAGATCGCGCTGGGCATGGTCCGCGTGGTCCCGGGGAAGCTGCCGTTGAACGTGATCGTCGCACCGAACTCGCCGAGCGCTCGAGCCCAGCAGAGCACTCCGCCAGCCACGATCCCGGGCATCGTGAGGGGCAGCGTGACCCGCCGGAAGGTCAACCATCGTGAGGCGCCCAAGGTGGCTGCGGCCTCGTCGTAGCGGGCATCGGAGGCCCGGAACGCGCCCTCGACGCTGATCACCAGGAACGGGAGGGCAACGAACATCTGGGCCAGGACGACTCCGGTCGTCGTGAACGGGATCGTCACCCCGATCGCGTCGTAGAGAAATCGGCCGAGGACCCCGGTGCGGCCGAACGCGAGCAGCAGCGCCACTCCGCCGACGACGGGTGGCAGGACCAGCGGGAGCGTCACGAAGGCCCGGACGAGCGCGCGGCCGCGGAAGTCGACCCGGGCCATCACCCAGCCGAGCGGCACCCCGAGCACCAGGCAGGCCGCCAGCGTGATGAGGGTCGTCTCCAGGCTGAGTCGCAGGGCCGTCGAGGCGCCCGACTGGGTCAGCTGGTGGGGCAGATCTCGCCAGGGCGCCTTGATGACGACGGCCACGACGGGAATGACGAGGATCGCCAGGGCGGCGACCGCAGGGAGGACCAGCGCGACCGGTACCCGGCCGAAGACGCGTGACCGACTGGATCTCACGGCTTACCGAAGCCGGCCTTCTGCAGCACGCTCTGGCCGGCCGCCGACGTCACGAGGGTCAGCCAGTCCTGCGCGAGAGTGGGCTTGCCGGAGTCCTTGACGGTGGCGATGAAGTAGGGATTGACGACGTTGTCGGAGTCCTGGATCGGGACCGGCTTGACCTTCGAGCCGGCGCCTTTGACGTCGGTCACGTAGACGATGCCGGCGTCGGCCTCGCCGAGCTCGACCTGCGTGAGCACCGTGGCCACGTCGGGCTCGTAGGCCTTCGGCTTGGCGGTGATCCCGGCGTTCTTCAGCAGCTGGGTGCCGGCGGCTCCGCACGGGGCGGAGGGGTCACACATGACGAAGTCCGCGCCGCCGAGTCCGTTGACGTCCGACACGTTCCCGGGGTTGTCGGGGGGTACGGCGATCTCGAGCGTGTTCGTCGCGAACTGGACCGGCTTCTGGTCCAGTTGGCCGGCCTTCTCCGCGTTGGAGATGCTCGCCTCGTCTGCCGTGGCGATCACGTCGGCGGGCGCACCGGCAGTGATCTGCTCGGCGAGCGTCGTACTCGAACCGAAGGAGAGCACGACGGTGACTCCCGGGTGCTGGCTCTCGAACTGGGTCTTCAGCGTGCCGAACGTCCCGGTGAGGGAGGAGGCGGCGAAGACGGTGAGCTTGCCCGTCTCGGCGGTAGGGGTGCTACCGCCCGTCGGGCTGGGGCTGTTGCTGCTCCTGCTGTTGTCGCTGCTGCAGGCCACCAACGTCGCCACCAGCAGGGCGCTGACAGCCAGCGTAGTCAGGACTCGTCTCATTGCGGAACCTCGACAACGACGTTGGTGGCCTTGATCGACGCAACGGCGACGACGCCAGGCTCGAGGCCGAGGGAGTCCGCGGCCTCGCGGCTCATGAGGGAGACCACCCGATAGGGCCCGCAGCACATGTCGACCTGGGCCATCACGGCATCTCGTTTGACGTCTGTGACGATGCCACGTAGCGAGTTGCGGGCGCTGACCCGGTTCGGCGACGCGTCGGGTCCTGACTCGGGAAGTGCCGCGACCTGTCGGGCGAGGTCCGCCAGCGTGCGGCCTTCGACCCCGGCATGGCCGTCGGACGTTCGCGACGTCTCGAACCTCCCGCTCTCCGCCCAGCGACGAAGCGTGTCGTCGCTGACGCCGAGCAGGGCAGCCGCGTCCGCGAACCGGTACACCGTCATCGCGCTGACGCTACCGCATCTGCGGGATGAACGTGGGTGGTTGTGGCCGCACGTGCGGATCATCCGGGGCGCCTCTCGGCGGAGCAGGGAGACCCCGGACAATGGAGGGGTGACGCAGCAGTCGGTCAACCAGCCTCGGCGTGGCTATCCGCGCAGCATGGGCGGGATGATCGGCGCCCTGATCGCCGTCCTCGGACTGGTGGCGCTCATCTGGGTGCTCTCGTGGTTGTCGCATCGCGACCCGGGCGACCCGGCCCGGACTGTCCAGTACGCCGGCGTGCTCGCCGCTGCCCGCTCAGACGCGCCGTTCCACATCCTCGCGCCGGAGCCGGTGCCGGCGGGGCTGCGGGCGACCAGCGTTGGCTGGGACCCGCTCGGACCTGAGGTGTCGTGGCGCCTCGGCTTCCTCACGCCCGGCAGAGACTTCATCGGGCTCTATCAGGGCAACGCGCCCGCTTCGGAGTTCGTCCCCGCCGAGACACCCGCCAACGACCCCGGCCCCGTCGTGACGATCGACGGGCAACCGTGGCGCACCCTGACGAATGCGAGCCGTGGGGAGACGGCCCTGGTGCGCACCTCCCGCGGCGTCACGACCATCGTCACCGGCACCGCCGACGAGAACGAGCTCACCGCCTTCGTCCGTTCCCTCCACTAACCGACGATCCGAGACTTTCGACACCACCATCCGAGACTTTCGACACCACCATCCGAGACTTTCGACACCACCATCCGAGAGTTCTGGCACGACCATCCGAGACTTTCGGCACGACGATCCGAGAGTTCTGGCACGACCATCCGAGACTTTCGGTACGGCGATCCGACCTCACCTGTCCTTGGCTAGGCGGCACCATCGCCACAATTTGAGGTGGCGCTAGTGTCCTGCGTCGCGAGGAGCGTCGCGGCGCGGTCTCTACGAGGAGACGCGCAGCGACGCAGCGGCTCCCGCGACTCCCCTCTTGGCGTAACGCCTCGCCTTGGCGTTGGTGAACACATCCACGAGCCTGCGTGGTTCCGTTCGCGAACGGAACCAGACCCGGCCACGTCGCCGCCGAGCCTGCGGCAGGAGAAGGTCACTGACGTACGGAGGTCTCGGATCGTGGTGTCGAAAGTCTCGGATGGTCGTACCGAAAGTCTCGGATGGTCGTGCCGAAAGTCTCGGATCGTCGTACCAGAACTCTCGGATGGTGGTGTCGAAAGTCTCGGATGGTGGTGTCGAAAGTCTCGGATCGTGGGTTAGTCGCCGAGCTCGTCGTACGACGGTGAGCGGCCAGGCCCTGAAGCAAGCCCGCGGCCGGGTCGGGAGCGGCCGGATCAGCCGTCCTCCCTGTCCATCGCCGCATCGAGTCGGGCCCGCGCGCCGTCGAGCCAGCGCTGGCAGATCGCGGCGAGCTGCTCGCCCCGTTCCCACAGCACCACCGAGTCCTCGAGGGACACGCCGCCCGTCTCCAGCTGCTGGACGACCGCGATCAGCTCGTCCCTGGCGTCCTCGTAGGTCATGGCCGGGTCGACGGCATCCGCGTTGGGGTCGGGCGGGGAGCCTGGTTCGGGCTGGTCCTCGGTCATGGGGCTCCCTGGCTCGTCTCGGTCGTGGGCTCGGGCGGTGGATCGGGTTGCGTGGAGTCAACGGTCAGCGCAAGGCGACCGTCTGCGAGCCGAGCCACGAGGGCATCGCCGACAGACACCTCGTCGGTGTCGGTGACGAGTCCGCCACCCGCGTGCTGCAGCAGACTGTAGCCACGTTGAAGCGTGGCGAGCGGCGACAACGCCCGCACCCGAGCCAGTTGGTGCCCAAGGTCGTTCCCGGCGTGGTCGAGGCGGTGGTCGAGGGCCCGTCTGGCGCGCGTTCGCAGCTCCGACAAGAGCCGAGCGTGCTCGTCGAACATCCGGTGCGGCTCGGTCAGCACGGGTCGCGACCGAGTGCTGTCGAGGCCGCGTTGCTGCTGGTCGAGGACCGCACGCAGCGCGAGCCTGGCCCGATCCCGGGTCGCGCGGATCCGGGCGGTCTCCTCACGGACGTCCGGCACGACCCGCTTGGCCGCGTCAGTGGGCGTCGATGCCCGGACGTCGGCGACCAGATCGAGGAGCGGCTGGTCGGACTCGTGCCCGATGGCGCTGACGACCGGCGTACGGCAGCGCGAGACGGCGCGCAGCAGCCCCTCGTCGGAGAAGGGGAGCAGGTCCTCGAGCGCCCCGCCCCCACGTGCGATCACGATCACGTCGACGTTCTCGTCCCGGTCGAGCAGGGCGACCGCCTCGATGACCTGTCGCACAGCGTCATGGCCTTGCACCGTGGCGTGTTCGACTCTGAATGTCACTCCGGGCCAGCGCTTCCGCGCGTTGTCGAGAACGTCGCGTTCGGCGGCCGAGCTGCTGCCGACGACGAGCCCCACCGCCCGGGGCAGGAACGGCAGCACGCGCTTCCGAGCCGGGTCGAACAGCCCCTCAGCAGCCAGCAACCGTCGCCGTTGCTCGATCCTCGCGAGCAGCTCGCCGACACCGACCGGTCGGATCTCGTGCGCGACGAGCGAAAGGGACCCGCGTGGGATGTAGTACTGGAACTTGGCATGGATGACGACTCTGGCCCCTTCGGTCACCGGGACGGGCAGCGAGTCGAAGAGGCTTCGCGAACAGGTGACTTGGACCGAGACCTCGGCGACGGGGTCGCGCAGGACGACGAAGACCGTCGAGGTGGAAGGCCGCCGGGTCAGCTGCGCGACCTGTCCCTCCACCCAGACGTCCCCGAGCCGGTCGATGTAGCCGGTCATGGCCTGAGCGATCACTCTGACCGGCGCCGGCTTCTCGTACGACGTGTCGAGGGCCACGCTCCCGACTCTAGTGGTGCCCAGATCGGCCATGGCGGGCCCGACGACTGGGCTGGGCCGTCTGCCTACGATGGTGACCATGACGTCCTCCTCCTCAGCGGCCCCGACGGGCGCCGTACCGCAGCCTGGAAACGACCGCCGAGTGTTCCTCGCGGCCCCGCGCGGCTACTGCGCCGGAGTCGACCGCGCTGTCATCACCGTGGAGAAGGCGCTCGACCTGTATGGGCCCCCCGTCTATGTGCGCAAGCAGATCGTGCACAACAAGCACGTCGTGCACACGCTCGAGAAGGGTGGGGCGATCTTCGTCGAGGAGCTCGACGAGGTGCCGGAGGGCTCGACGGTCGTCTTCTCGGCCCACGGGGTGTCGCCGGCTGTGCATGCCCAGGCCGCCGAGCGTGACCTGAAGGTGATCGACGCCACCTGCCCCCTCGTGACCAAGGTGCACCACGAGGCGAGGCGGTTCGCCGACGAAGGTTACGAGATCCTGCTCATCGGCCATGAGGGTCACGAGGAGGTCGAGGGTACGGCGGGCGAGGCCCCGGACAACGTCACACTCGTGCAGAGCCCTGCCGACGTGTCCAACGTCGCCGTGCCCGAGGGCGCGAAGGTCGCCTGGCTGTCGCAGACGACCCTGTCCGTCGACGAGACCATGGAGACAGTCGAGCGCATCCGCGAGCACTACCCGAACCTGCTGGACCCGCCCTCCGACGACATCTGCTACGCGACGCAGAACCGGCAGCAGGCCGTGAAGCAGATCGCTCCAGGCGCCGACCTGGTGCTCGTGGTGGGCTCGGGCAACTCCAGCAACTCGGTCCGGCTCGTCGAGGTCGCCGTCGAAAGCGGCGCCGCTGCGGCCCATCGCGTTGACAACGCCTCAGAGATCGACGAGGCGTGGCTCACCGGCGTCAGGACGGTCGGCGTGACCTCGGGAGCGTCGGTCCCGGAGGAGCTCGTCGAGGGAGTGCTGAGCTATCTCGAGGAGCGTGGCTACCCTGCGACAGCCTCGTCGCCAACGGCCGAGGAATCGCTCGTCTTCGCTCTTCCGCCAGAGCTCAGGCGCGACCTGCGGGCTGCCGGGACGGCCTAGCCCATCGGGGGCGCGCCAGAGCGGGCGGGAGGCGCGGCCAGCATGCGGAGGGCGACGGCCGTCAGGGCGACGGCGTAGCCGAAGACCAGGCCGGGGGCGTGGTTGGCGAGTCCGCTGAGGAAGACCTTATTGACCCCGGGGCCGGACTCGAACGCGTCAGGAGTCGTCACGGACAGGACGGCGATCACGGCGGCGAACAGGAGCGGGGGAAGCACGCCGACGGTGAACAGGTCCGTCCGGCGTACGGACATCGTCGCCACCAGGCAGACGACCACGAAGCACAGGTCGAAGAAGAACGTCATCCGGCCGGTGAGGGCGAGGTCGAGACAGGCGCAGGCGACGGTTGCGGCCGCGCTCGTCGCGACGACGGAGCGGCTGTTGAGTCCGGAGAGGTCGGAGGTTGACACGACCTGGCGGGGTTCGTGCCAGTCGGAAGGTCCGGCAGTCATTCCAGCCTGCTCGGCGAAACCGTGACCCTCGTAGCCTCGACCTGTGACGCGCTCCTCGGGGAAACCTTGCGGATCGGAGGGCGCCGGCGGGTTGTCGACGACGCCGCGCTCGTCGTACGCCGTCGTGGTCCCGCCGGACTCCGACTCGTCGGCAAGCCAAGACTCGGATTGCCCCTGATCGACAGGTGTCATGGCCGCCTCCCGAGTGCTCCTTCGCACACAGATTATCGACGGAGCGCATCGGGGCAGTGCTGCCACGCCGGGTGGTGTCGAGGCTTGGAGCTGCTCACTGCGGCCATGCCATGGCTACTCTCCGACGGCGGGTCGCACCCATTGCTCCTGCCCGGGCGGACCGGCGATGACCGTGCGCTCCTCGGCCTCGGCGACGAGCTCCGGCGCTGAGATGGGTCGGGGTCCCTCGTCGAGCGGATGAGCGGCCGGCGCTTCCTCGCAGCCGACCCCGAGGTCGTGCAGCCGCCTGGCGCTGACCAGCACGCGCGTCTCGAGCGAGCCGACGTAGGAGTTGTAGCTGCTGACGGCGCCGGCGAGCGAACGGCCGACCTTGTCGAGGTGGGCGCCGGCGGTGCAGAGCCGGTCGTAGAGCTCGGTGGAGGAGCGATGGATCTCTCGGGCGTTGTCGGCGACGGCTTCCTGGCTCCAGGCGTATCCGATGGTCTTGAGCATGGCGATGAGGGTGGTGGGGGTCGCGATCATGACGTTGCGGCGGGCCGCGTCGTCGACGAGTCCTGGATCGGAGTCGAGCGCTTGGGCGAAGATGGCCTCACCCGGAAGGAACATCACCACGAACTCGGGAGACGACTCGAACTGCTTCCAGTAGCTCTTGGCGGCGAGTGACTCCATGTGGTGGCGGACGTGGCCGGCGTGACGTCGGAGGTGGCCGAGCTGCTCCTCGGTCGACGCGGCCGCCCCCGCTGACAAGAACGCGTCGAGGGGTGTCTTGCTGTCGATCACGATGGCCCGTCCACCTGCCATGGTGACGACGACGTCGGGCCGCAGCTGTCCGGCGGGGGAGTCGACACTGACTTGCTCCTCGAAGGTGCAGTGCCGGGTCAGTCCCGCGAGCTCGAGGCTCCGGCGGAGCTGCATCTCGCCCCAATGCCCCCGCACCTGCGGACGGCGCAGCGCGTCCGCCAGCGCTCGGGTCTGGGCGCGGAGCTCGTCACCGCCGAGTCGAACTGACTGCACCTGCTCACGTAGCTGTGCCTGCCACGACTCACCGTGTCGCTCGAGACTCTCGAGCCGCGTCGCGAGCGCGGTGAGGCTCTGCTGAACCGGTGCGACAACCGTCTCGGTCGCCTTGAAGCTTGCGTCAGCCATCGCGAAGACCTGCTGGCTGGAGTCCGCGACCGCAGACGCGGAGAGCGCCCGAAGCTCGGTGCGGAGGTCAGCCTGGCGACGGGTGGCGAGCAGCTGACCGATCAACACCCCGAGACTGAGACCCGCGGCAGCCGCGAGAAGCGCGATGACGAACGTCGTGGTGTCCATCTGGCAGACAATGCCAGGGGCCACCGACAGTTCTGCCGATCTCCGCGGCCTCGTGTCGTATGACGAATGGGCCGGTCAGCCGGTTGACGCCACCGCCACGGCATGCGGTCGCCGACGGCGCGGCGTCATCCGAGCTCGCGGCAGAGGTCGATCATCCGGTGCGCCTTGTCGGTCATGAGGTTGTCGGCCCCGGTGGCCAGGAACGCGTTCCAGTTTCCTAGGGACTCGATGGCGCGCTCACGCGTGACGGTCATCCCCACGTCGTGGAAGGTCGCGACGTTGTCCGCGGTCATCTCGTCCGGCGGCAACATGACGCCGTCCAGACCCGCCACGTCCCCGACCGGTGGGATCGACTGGGCCTTGTACCAGAGGATGAGGGACGGGTCGATCTGGTTGAGGGTCTCGAGCTGGCTGAGGAAGGCTGAGTAGATGATGATGTGCGACTGCATCCCGGCGGCGACGATCTGGTCGTCCAGCAGCTGCAGGTTGGCCATCTTCGAGAACGAGTACTTCGTCTCCATCATCAGGTAGCGACCCGGCTGTGAGGCGCGTTTGAGCGCCATGGACTCCTGCAAAGTGGCGAGCGGCTCGTGGTGCTTCTTGGTGCGCAGGGCCCCCCATTGGTCGATCGTCATGTCCGTGATCAGACCCGTGCCGTTCGTCGTGTGCGACACGTCGGCATCGTGGATCTCGACGATGTAGTTGTCCTTCGTGACCCACAGGTCGGAGTCGGCCATCGTGCCGCCGATGGCGAACGCGGCCTTCTGCGAGTCGAGGGTGTCGCCGTCGGCGTTGTACTGATAGCCCTCGTGCACCGAGATCCCGTGGCTGGGGCAGGGCGCAGGGTTTCTGACGAGCTCGCTCGCGGAGCTCACCGAGCTCGCGGATGCGGGTGCGAGGGGCGCGGCCAGAAACGCACTCACTCCGACGAGACCGAGAGCCAGGGACGAACGAATGACCTTCATGACTTCCTTTCAACGGACCGGATCGAACACACGAACAGGCGGCCGTTGACTCCCCCAGGAATGGCTTGCACGCCCTCCCGCCGGTGTGCACCGGGCGCATCAGTCATGGTACGTCCGCTGTAAACGGCGCGGGCTGGGCAAGTCGTGATTTGTGGATGACGTCTCCGGCTTCCCACAGCGATGGGTTCCGCGTCGATTTCGAGACCCCGGCCGGACGCCGTAGCCTGTGCGCCGTGGCCCTCACTCTCGGCATCGTCGGACTTCCCAACGCAGGGAAGTCCACTCTGTTCAACGCGCTCACGAAGAACAACGTGCTCGCCGCGAACTACCCGTTCGCCACCATCGAGCCCAACATCGGCGTCGTCGGCGTTCCCTACCTGCGCCTGGCCAAGCTGGGCGCGTTGTTCGACTCAGCACGACTGATGCCGGCCACCGTCCAGTTCGTCGACATCGCCGGGGGGAATCGTGCGGGGGGCCGCCGAAGGGGAGGGCCTCGGCAACAAGTTCCTCTCCCACATCCGCGAGTCGGACGCCATCTGCCAGGTCACCCGCGTGTTCCGGGACGACCGACGTCACCCACGTGGACGGAGCGGTGGCGCCGGAGGACGACATCTCGACGATCTCCACGGAGCTGATCCTCGCCGACCTCCAGACGGTTGAGAAGGCACTGCCCCGCGTGGAAAAGGAAGCCCGGCTCAACAAGGGGCAGGGCGTCGGCCCTGGCTGCCATCCAAGAGGCGCAGCGGGCTCTCGAGGCTGGCACTGCGATCGCGGCCACCGACATCGACAAGTCGCTGCTCCGCGAGCTGATGCTGATGACGGCCAAGCCAATGTTGTTCGTCTTCAACTGCGACGCCGACGAGCTCGGTGACGAGTTTCTCGAAGCAGCGTATGCGCGACCTCGTCGCACCAGCGGAGGCGATCTTCCTCGACGCCAAGTTCGAGGCCGAGCTCGTCGAGCTCGACGATGACGACGAGGCGCGGGCGATGCTGGCGGAGATGGGCGTGTCGATGAGCCAGGTCTGGACACCCTTGCCCGCGTCGGCTTCGACACCCTCGGCCTGCACACGTTCCTCACCGCCGGCCCCAAGGAGTCGCGCGCGTGGACGATCCGACGCGGCGCCACCGCCCCGGAGGCGGCCGGTGTGATCCACACCGACTTCCAGCGCGGCTTCATCAAGGCCGAGATCGTCTCGTACGACGACCTGATGGCGGCCGGTTCGATGGCGGCGGCGAAGGCCGCGGGCAAGGTCCGCATTGAAGGCAAGTGTTTCTCGGGCTAACGGTGACGTCGTCGAGTTC
>CAWFYK010000007.1:0-352873 GCA_963820035.1 uncultured Actinomycetota bacterium
GAACGCCGGCGAGTCACGCCTTGGCGAGCTGATATCGCGAGCCGGTCGTTCATGTCGCGGGCGTACTCGCGGTTCGGGCCGGGCGGACGAGCGGGACCTCGGCGAGCCGGGCGGGAGGAAGAACACCTTGGTGTCCGAGCGAGGCCGTTCCAAAGCTCGTGGCGCACGTCCTCGGGAGATGGCAGAGCGTGACCACGACTTCGAAAGCGTCGCGGCGGGCCAACCGCTCCAACAGGTCGATCACTTGGTCCGGGGTTGTTCGCCAGCGGATTGAACGGGCAGTCGTTCTCGTCGTGCCCGGCGGGCGCGGGAACACCACGCCCCGGCGCACGGCCATCCCGAGCGCGCGGATGGCCTCGATCCGGGCGTAGTCGCTCGCGTCGCGGACCCGGGCGAGCCCTTCGCGCAACCGCTGGCGTTCGGCGATCGAGAAGTGCAGGTTGACCGCGTCGGCGTAGCGCACGGGCAGGAGGCTGTACGCCAGCGCGGCCCGTTCGATGCCCGACTCTGCGGTCCACTGGCCGCGGCTCACGCTCTGTTCTCGGCGTGTCGGGGCGCCGGGTGGAGCGCTCGTGACCACCGTCACAGGGCGGGCGTGACCGGCGCCACATGTGCCAGGCTCGGCCGGTGCGGGTGCACCTCGTCGACGGCACCTACGAGCTCTTCCGCCAGTACCTCGCGCCCCGGCCCGGGCACGTCGACACCGACGGGCGTCGAGGTCGGCGCGACCCGGGCGGTCGTGCTAGTCGATGCTCGACGATGCTCGAGGACGGCGCCACCCATCTCGGCGTCGCGACCGATCACGTGATCGAGTCGTTCCGCAACGACCTCTGGGCCGACTACAAGGACGGCGCCGGCATCGATCCGGTGCTGTTCGGCCAGTTCCCGCTGCTCGAGGAGGCGCTCGTCGCGCTCGGCGTCGCGGTGTGGCCGATGGTCGAGTTCGAGGCCGACGACGCGCTCGGCGCGGCCGCGGTCGTCGGCGCGGCCGACGACCGCGGTCGAGCAGGTGATCATCTGCACGCCCGACAAGGATCTCGGCCAGTGCGTCGGCGGCAAGGTCGTGCAGCTCGACCGGCGCAACGACGTCGCTGCTCGACGCCGACGGCGTGCGCGAGAAGTTCGGCGTGCCGCCCGGAGTCGATCCCCGACTGGCTCGCACTCGTCGGCGACACCGCCGACGGCTTCCCCGGCCTGCCCGGGTTCGGCGCCAAGACCGCGGCCGCGTTGCTCGCGCGCTACGGCCACATCGAAGCGATTCCCGACGACGCCGACGACGTGGGACGTGCCCGGCGTGCGCGGCGTCGACCGGCTCGCGGCGACGCTCGCCGCCGGCCGCGAGGTCGCCGCGCTGTTCAAGGACCTCGCGACGCTGCGGATCGACGCGCCGGTCGGCACCGTCGACGACTGGGAGTGGCACGGCCCGCAGCCCGGACGCTCGGCGATTGGTGCGACCGTTTCGGATCGCCGAGACTCGCCGAGCGCGCCGCCAAGCTCGCGGCAGCAGAGGGGATCGCGTGAGTCAATGAGCGACGCGGTGGTCGTCGAG
Source organism: uncultured Actinomycetota bacterium (assembly GCA_963820035.1). Classification (GTDB taxonomy): domain Bacteria; phylum Actinomycetota; class Actinomycetes; order Propionibacteriales; family Nocardioidaceae; genus JAWWPG01. The sequence goes on from CAWFYK010000007.1 coordinate 1,550, forward strand.
CACGTCCGGCCCGGGCATCGTCGTGCTCACGCTGAACCGGCCCGAGCGCCTCAACGCGATGAACTACGACCTCGTCGCGCGGGCTGTACGACGCGCTCGACGAGCTCGCCGAGCGACCGATCGTGCCGCGTGATCGTGCTCACCGGCGCCGGGCGCGGCTTCTGCGCCGGCCTCGACCTCACCGAGGGCGCGAGCCCGCCGTCGACGCCGGGCCTCGGGCGCGCGCAGGCGGGCATGACGCGTGCAGAAGATGATCGCCGGGCTCGTCCCGAAGATGCGCGTCGCTGCCGCAGCCGATCATCGCCGCGGTCAACGGCGCCGCGTCGGGCGGCGGCCTCGCGCTCGCGCTCGCGAGCGACGTCCGCATCGCCGCCGCAGTCGGCGCGCTTCAACGTCGCGTTCGTCCGCATCGGGCTGTCGGGCTGCGACATCGGCGTGTCGTGGATGCTGCCGCGCCTCGATCGGCGCGTCGCGCGCGTTCGAGCTGCTGCTCACCGGCCGGCTGATCGACGCGGCCGAAGCCGACCGCATCGGGCTCGTCACGCGCGTCGTGCCCGACGGCGACGTCGTCGACTCCGCGCTGGAGACCGCGGAGCTGATCGTCGGCAACAGCCCGTTCGGCGTGCGCATGACGAAGGAAGTCATGTGGAGCCAGCTCGAGATCGGCAGCCTGCAGGCCGGCATCGACCTCGAGAACCGCACGCAGGTGCTGTCGAGCTTCACCGGCGACCTCACCGAGGCGATGGCGGCGTTCGTGGAGAAGCGCCCGCCGCAGTTCACCGACGAGTATGAGCACGGAGCGACGGCATGATGTGTGCTCGACAGGACGGGTCGCGCTGGTCACCGGCGGCGGCCGGGGGATCGGCAAGGCGATCGCGCTCGGCCTCGCCGAGGACGGCGCCGACGTCGCCGTCAACTACCGCACGCGACGAGGACGCGGCGCGCGAGACGGTCGCGGAGATCGAGAAGCTCGGCCGGCGCGCGGTCGCGTACGCGGCGTCGGTCGACGACTACGCGCAGTGCGAGGCGATGGTCGGCGCGGCTGTCGCCGACTTCGGCCACGTCGACATCCTCGTCAACAACGCCGGCATCGCGTCGCGCGGGCAGACCGTCGCCGACACCGATCCCGCCGAGATCGACCGCGTCATGCGCACGCACGCGTTCGGCGCGTGGGCGTGCAGCAAGCTCGTGCTGCCGTCGATGCGCGACGCAGCCGCGCGGCGACATCGTGATGATCTCGAGCGCGGCGACGCGTGCACATGGCCGCGAACTCGGCGCCGTACAACATGGCGAAGGCCGCGCTCGAAGCGCTGGCCGTCGACGCTCGCCAAGGAGGAACGCCGCAACGGCATCCACGTGAACGTCGTCGCGCCCGGCCTCGTCGACACCGAGATGGGCCGGCGGCTGGTGAAGGGCGCGATGGGCGTCGACGACATCCGCACGATGGACGCAGCGCAGCGCGTTCGGCCACGTGTGCTCGCCCGAGGAGGTCGCCGACGCGGTGCGCTTCGTCGTGTCGGAGCGCGGCGTCGTACATCACCGGCCAGCGCATCGGCGTCGACGGCGGCGCGTTCTGAACTGGCCGACGACCGACGCGCGAGCTTTGGCGCGATCGGCGTCGGTACCATCGCTGCGTGGCGATTTTCGCTGCTCCTGTTCATCGTCATCCCGCTCGTCGAGATCTACGTCGCGGTGCAGGTCGGCCACGCGATCGGTGCACTGAACACGGTCGGCCTGCTGCTGGTGCTCTCGATCGTCGGCGCGTGGCTCACGAAGTCGACGGCTTCGGCGTGATCACCCGCATCCGGCGCCAGCTGCAGACCGGGCGGATGCCCGACGAACGAGCTGATCGACGGCGGGCTCGTCCTGACCGGCGGGCGTGTTGCTGATCGTGCCCGGCTTCGTCACCGACGCGATCGGGCTCGTGCTCTTGTTCTCCGCCGACGCGCGCAAGCGTCGGCCGCGCGGCGCTGCGTCGAAGCGCCGCTATCGCCGGCCGCGATCGACCTACGTCGGTACGGCCCGAGCGATGTCCGGCCGACCCGAGCTCGACGCGGCCCGACATCATCGACATCTGAGGACTCACCGACATCGACGGTGGCGTCGCGCGTCAGTTCGAGCGGGCGGAGCAGTTCGGGGACCACGGGGCAGTCGACGCCGGCCGCGGCGTCGGCCGGGCGTTCGAGGCCGCGCGGCCCGGCGAGGCGGTCGAAGCGCTGGAGCGAGATCTCCTCGAACGCGGTCGTCGGCGGGCAGCGACGAGACGATCATCTCGTACACACCGGGCCGGCAGCACCCGGCCGACGCCGCCGACCAGCCAGAGCTCGCGCACGCCGCGCCGATCGTCTCGAGCGCGTCGGCCGGTGCCCGACGGAACGAGCGCCGCGTCGGGACCGATCGCGGTGGCCGAGACGAGCAGGCGGGCCGCGTGCTCGAGCACGGGATCCCACTCGTCGACGACCCGGACCGCGTGATCGCTGCGCCGGCGCCGCAGCGCCGCGACCGGATCGTCGCCGTCGACGCGGACCGCGACCGCGTCGATGTCGAAGCGTTCGAGCAGCGCGTCGTCGATCGTCGACGTGTAGCCGACGACCGCGACGACCTCGCCCTCGTCGAGCAGCGGCAGCGTCGCGCCGAGCCGGTCGCCGGTGCGATCGGCTTCGAGCTCGCGCACCGCGACGTGCGCGGCCGCGCGGCGTCGGCGCGCGGCGAGGATCCGGCGAGCACACCCACCACAGCGGGCCGTGCGCGCGGTGGTGCGCGAGCACGCGCCGGCACGCGACGACGAGCGACGCCGGTTCGTCCGCGAATCCGGCGAGCGCGTCGGCGGCTGCGGCCGCGAGGCGGTCGTCGTCGACGTTGCGGCGGGTGACCGAGCGCAGGCGTTCTGCGGGTGTGACCTCGCCCCACATGGTCCGCGGATCCTACGGCGACGGGTACGTGGTCGTGCGGCCGCGGAGCGCGGCGGTGGCGTCGTCGAGCGCGCCCAGCGCGTCGGCGCTGCCGCACGAGCGTGTCGATGTCGCCGCCGAGCCGGAGCCGGCCGCTGCGCCAGCGCGATCTGCGCGTTCTCCCGGCCGCGCGCGATGGCGACCGCGGTGTCGTAGTCGGTGGTGAGCCGCACGTCGGGCGCGTCCGCGGTCCGTCCCGCCGGCCACGCGTCGCGCCGTCGGCGTCGACGCGGAAGCGGTAGCGGACCTCGCCCCGGCCGGGCACGTCGCCGCACGACCTGCTCGATCACGATCGGCGCCAGCGCCGACAGTCCGGCGGCACGCCGCGCACCGCGCGGTCGAGCTCGCGCAGCCATATCTCCGACAGGAACTCGGGCACGACCGCAGCGTAGGCGGCACGCGTTCGGATCTCGCCGCCCGGCTGCGACTACCGTCCGAGGATGACCTCGACCGGGCCGAAGGAGGCGATGTTCCCCGCGGCGCTCGGTCCCGTTCGCGACCCGGGTCGAGCGCCGGATCGACGATCTGCTCGCCGCCGAGCTCGACGCGGTGGCGCGCGGTCGACGACCGGCTCGCCGAACCGATCGAGGCGCTGCGCGGCTTCGTCGCCACCGGCGGCAAGCGACTGCGGCCCGCGTTCTGTTACTGCGCGTTCGTCGGCGCGGGCGGCGACGACCGCCGATCCGCGCGTCGTCGACGCCGCGGCCGCGCTCGAGCTCGTGCACACGTTCGCGCTCGCGCACGACGACGTGATGGACGGCTCCGAGATGCGGCGCGGGAACGACTCGGTGCACGCGCGCTTCGCGCGCGCGGCACGTCGCGCCGGGTGGCGCGGCGAAGCCGCGCCGCTTCGGCGAGGGGATGGCGATCCTCGTCGGCGACTTCGCGTTCACCTACGCCGACGTGCTGATGCGCGGCATGCCCGACGCCGCGTACGTCGTGTTCGACGAGCTGCGCGTCGAGCTCTGCGTCGGGCAGTCGCTCGACCTCGCGGGCACCGCGTCCGCGAGCACCGAAGCCGAGCTCGCGAACCGCATCGCGGTCTACAAGTCGGGGAAGTACACGGTCGAGCGGCCGTTGCACCTCGGCGCCGCGCTCGCCGACGGGCTCGGCGCCGCTCGGACCGGCGCTGTCGGCGATCGGGCTGCCGCTCGGGCACGCGTTCCAACTCCGCGACGACGTGCTCGGCGCGTTCGGCGACGCCGAGGTCACCGGCAAGCCCGTCGGCGACGACCTCCGCGAGGGCAAGCCGACGCCGCTGCGTCGCGCTCGCGTTCGCCCGCGCCGGCGCCGCCGACCGCGAGCTGCTCGGCCGGCTCGGCGACCCCGACCTGACGCCCGACGACGTCGCCGCGCTGCAGGACGTCTTCGTGCGCACCGGCGCGCTCGAGCAGATCGAGGCCGACATCGAGCGGCTCGTCGCCGAGGCCCGCGACGCGCTGGCCAACGCCCCGCTGGCCGACGCCGCGCGCGGTCCTGGCTCGACGAGCTCGCGGCCTACGTCGCCTGGCGGGACCGATAGCCGGCCGCTCGCGGCCGCCACTCGTAGACTCCGGTCGCCATGCCCGCCGCTGCCTCCGACCCGGCCATCTCCGTCGTCGGGCTCGCCAAGCACTACGGCACGACCCGCGCCGTCGACGGCCTGTCGTTCGACGTCGGCCCGCGGCGAGGTGTTCGGTCTGCTCGGCCCGAACGGCGCGGGCAAGACCACGACCGTCGAGACGCTCGAGGGCTACCGCACGCCCGACGCCGGCACCGTGCGCGTGCTCGGCCTCGACCCGGTGCGCGACGCGGCCGCGCTGCGGCCCCGCATCGGCGTGATGCTGCAAGAGGGCGGCCTGTATCCCGGGTCTGAAGCCGCTCGAGCTGCTGCGGCTGTTCGCCGCGTACTACGACGACGCCGAAGTCGCCCGACGCGCTGCTCGACACCGTCGGGCTGCGCGACGCGCGCGGCACCGCCGTGCGGCGCCTCTCGGGCGGCCAGCAGCAGCGCCTCTCGCTCGCGTGCGCGCTCATCGGCCGGCCCGAGGTCGTGTTCCTCGACGAGCCGACGGCCGGCATGGACCCGCACGCCCGCGCCACCACCTGGCAGCTCGTCCGCGACCTCCGCGACCGCGGCGTCACCGTGCTGCTCACGACCCACGCGATGGACGAGGCCGAGCAGCTCTGCGACCGCGTCGCGATCGTCACCGGCGGCAAGCTCGCGCGCTCGGTTCGCCGGCCGAGCTGACCCGGCACGCGGTCGCCGACGAGATCTGGTTCGCGGCCGCACCCGGCCTCGACGTGATCGCGATCGCGCACGGCGCTCGGGCTCGCCGGCAGGCGGCGTCGTCGAGGACCGCGCCGGGGGAGTACGTCGTGCGCGCCGCGGGCACGCCCGGCGCGCATCGCCGACCTCGCGTGCTTCCTCCGCGACGACGACGTCACGCTCGCCGCGCTGCAGGCCGGCCGGCGTTCGCTCGAAGAGGTCTTCCTGCAGATCACCGCGGAAGCAGGCGTCGGTGACGTGAGACGCCGAGCGCTGGTCGCGCAGACGCGCGCGGAGACCATCGCTGCAGCTGCGGCGGGGCGAGAACCTCATCGTCACGCTCGCGATCCCGCTCGGGATCCTCGTGTTCTTCGCCAAGGTCGACGCGATCTCGACCGACTTCGCGCACCCCGTCGACTTCCTCGTGCCCGGCGTGCTGTCGCTCGCGGTGATGGCCGCGGCGATGGTGTCGCTCGGGATCGCGACCGGCTTCGAACGCCGCTACGGCGTGCTGAAGCGGCTCGGCTCCACGCCGCTGTCGCGCGGCGGGCTGCTCGTCGCCAAGACCGCGACGGTGCTCGGCGCTCGAGATCCTGCAGATCGTCGCTCGTCGTCGTCGGTCGGCGTCGCGATCGGCTGGCACGTGCCCGCCGGGATCTTCGCCGCGGTCGGGCTGCTGCTGCTCGGCACCGTCGCGTTCGCCGGGATCGGCATGCTGATGGCCGGCACGCTGCGCGCCGAGGCGAACCTCGCCGCGGCCAACGGGCTGTTCCTCGTGCTGTTGTTCCTCGGCGGCATGGCGTACCCGCTCGCCAAGCTGCCCGACCGCGCATGCAGGACTTCGCCAAGGCTGCTGCCCGCGGCCGCGCTGTCGGAGACGGTGCGGGCCGTGCTCTCGGCGCAGCCGTTCCCGGCGGGCGAGCTCGTCGTGCTCGTCGCGTGGGCGTCGCCGCGCCGCTCGCTCGCCGCCCGCTACTTCCGCTGGGAGGAGTAACCCCCGATCAAGCGGTGTGCAGGAGCTTGGTCGACTGCGGCCTCGAGGTCCGTCGGCGCTGGTCTCCCCGAAGACGCGGTCGCGCACGACGCCCTCGCGCGTCGATGAAGAGCGTGTCGGGCATCGCGTGCACGTCGTAGCGCTCCGCGACGGGATTGTCGGTCGAGTCCTCGATCAGCGTCGGGAACGTCACACCCAGCCGCTGCACGAACGCCCGGGTGTCGTCGGGGAAGTCCTGGTAGTTCACGCCGACGACCGCGATGCGATCGCCGTTGTCGTGCTGGGCCTGCTCGAGGGCGGGCATGTCCTCCTCGCAGGGATGGCACCACGAGGCGAAGAACGTCAGCACCACGGGCCGCCCGCGCAGGTCCGAGAGCGTCACCGGCTTGCCGTCGAGGCCGGGCAGCGTGAAGTCGGGCGCGACGCTGCCGATCTGCGCCTTGGTCGGCGTGACGACGGGCCCGTCGGTGGCGTCGCCGACGCCGAGTTGTCGGTCGCGGAGGATCAGGGCGCAGGACCGCGGCCGGGATCGCCAGCGAGACGACGACCAGCGCGACGACGGCGCCGCGCGAGAGTCGGCGGGCGCGCGGGTGCGTCAGCGGACGAGGGCGTCGACCGCAACGGCGACGAACACCAGCATCAGGTAGACGTTCGACCAGCCGAAGAACTGGATCGCCCGCTTCGGGGACGGGCTCGCGCACCAGCGCGAAGGCCCGGGTGACGAACAGCGCGCCGAGCACGAACACCGACGCCGCGTAGAACCGGCCGACGTCGTCGCGTGAGCGTCATCGCGAACGTGAGCGCGACCGTGATCGTCGCGTACGCCGCGATCCGGCGGGTGGTGAGCTCGATGCCGTACACGACGGGGAACATCGGGAAGCCGCCGGCCGCGTAGTCGTCGCGGTACTTCATCGCGAGCGCCCAGAAGTGCGCCGGCGTCCAGAAGAACACGATGGCGAACAGGATCCACGCGGGCGCGTCGAGCCCGTTGCGGACCGCGGCCCAACCGACGAGCGCGGGAACCGCGCCGGCCGCGCCGCCGATCACGATGTTCTGCACGGTGCGCGGCTTCAGCCACAGCGTGTACACGAAGACGTAGAAGAGCGTGGCGGACAGCGTGAGCACGCCGCGAGCAGGTTCGCGACCGAGCGCGAGCAGGACGAACGCGAGGACGTTCAAGATGATGCCGAACGCCAGCGCGCGGGACGGGACGATCTCGCCCTGCGGCAGCGGGCGGCCGTGCGGTGCGCTTCATCAGCTGGTCGCGGTCACGCTCGATCCAGCAGTTGATGGTGTTGGCGCCGCCTGCGGCGAGCGCGCCGCCGACGACGACCGCCGCGATCAGACCGAAGCGCGGGACAGCCCTGCTGCGGCCAGGACCATCGGCGGGACCGCCGTGACGAGCAGCAGCTCGATGACCCGCGGCTTGGTGAGCCGGACGTACGCGCCGATCGTCGCGAGCAGCGGCCGGGGTCGGACGTCGAGGGGAACTGCGGACTGGAGCATCGAGCTGAGGCGAATCTACCGGTCTACCGGCCGTGGACCGAGATCATGCGACCACGATCTTGCCGACCATGCCCGCGCGCGGCGTGCCCGTCGTACGAGCACTTGAAGTTGTAGGTCCCGGCCGGGAGCGTCACCGTGCCCGTCGCCTCGGGCTTGCTCGGCGTCACCTTGAGCTCGAACTTCGGATCCGTTGATCGTGAACGTGTGCGTCCTGGCTGCCCTTTTCGTGCAGGGTGACCGTGAGCGGGCCGGGCGAGGCGTTGATCGTCTTCACGTCGAAGTTGTACGGATCGTTGGCGTTGACGTCGATCGTGCCGTCGACGGCCGCCCGGGTCTTGCTCGCCGTCGCCGCCGCCGCCGCCTGCCGCCACAGCGCCGCGAGCGACAGGCCGAACGCGGCGAGCAGGCCGAGCGGTACGCGTCGGTTCCAGCGGCGGGACATTGCGGGTCCTCCTCGGACGCCAACCTCGGAAAGAGCGTCCGCAGGCTAGCTGCGAGCATGCCGGCCCGGATCGGGCCGGTATCGGACGCTACGGGCCGCCGCTAGCCTGCGCGCGATGTCCGACGGCAGCGACGACAAGCACTCGATCCGCATGGTCGCCGACCGTCTGCTGGTCGTGGAGTCGAAGGAAGCGGGCGAGCGCAAGTCGCGGGCCGGCATCCTCATCCCGGCGACCGCCGACGTCTCCCGGCGCCTGGTGTGGGCCGACGTCGCCGCGGTCGGCCCGACGGTGCGCACGGTCGAGGCGGGCGACACGGTGCTGTTCTCGCCCGACACCGGCTTCGAGGTCGAGATCCAGGGCGAGGAGTACCTGATCCTGCGCGAACGCGACGTGCACGCGGTCGCCTCGCCCCGGAGCGAGGGCGGCACGGGGCTCTACCTGTGATCGATCCCGGCGACCGCGCTGCGCCTCGACGGCAAGGCCGTCCTGGTCACCGGCGGCACCCGCGGCATCGGCCGGGCGATCGCCGAGGCGTGTGCGGCCGCCGGCGCCGACGTGTGCGTCGTCGCCCGCAAGCCCGCCGAACTCGAGGAGACCGAGGCCGCGATCTCGCGCGCTCGGCGCTCGGGTCGTGACCGTGCCGGGTTCGGTCGGCGATCCGGAGGTCGCCGACACGGCGGTGCGCACGATGATCGAACGCACTCGGGCGCTGCGACATCGTCGTGAACAACGCCGCGATCAACCCCGTGTTCGGCCCGCTGATGGACGCCGATCTCGGCGCGGTCACGAAGGTGTTCGACGCGAACATCACCGCGCCGCTGCGCTTCGCCCGGGCCGCGTGGCACCAGTACATGCAGCGACCACGGCGGCGTCGTGTTGAACGTGGTGTCGGTCGGCGGCTTGCGGCCCGGCCCGTTCATCGGCGCCTACAACGTCTCGAAGGCCGCGCTGATCCACCTCACCCGTCAGCTCGCGCAGGAGCTCGCGCCGGGCGTGCGGGTCAACGCGATCGCGCCGGCGCTCGTGAAGACCGACATGGCCCGCGCGCTGTGGGAACCGAACGAGGAGGCGATGGCGCGCAGCCACGCCGCTCGGCCGCCTCGGCGTCCCCGACGACATCGCGTCGGGCGCGCTGTTCCTCGTCTCCGACGCGTCGTCGTGGATGACAGGCGAGTTGCTGGTCGTCGACGGCGGCGCCGGCGTCTACCTCCCGCTAACCCCACGACGCATGTCCCTGCCAACAGTTGTCAGCGAAATCGGCCGTGTGACGATGAATTCCTGCCAACTGTTGGCAGTAAATCGGTCAGTCGTCGTCGTCGGTGGGGTCGACGTAGCGGATGCCGGCGCGGTGGCGCTGGGCGAGCTCGGCGTACGCCTCGGGATTCGTCTCGACCCACACCTCGGCGCCGGTGCCCTTCACCGGACGCTTCAACGTGGCCGGCGCGCCCGCGAACAGCATGCCCGGCGGGACCGTGCGTGCCCGCGGCGACGACCGATCCCGCGGCGACGAGCGCGCGGGCGCCGATCGTGGCGCCGTCGAGCACCACGCTGCCGTTCGCGACGAGGCACTCCTCTTCGAGGATCGCGCCGTGCACCACGCAGTTGTGGCCGACGGTCGCGCCCGCGCCGATGTCGGTCGTGAGGCCGGGCGGCCCGTGGATCACCGCGTTGTCCTGCACGTTGGCGCCGCGGCGCACGATCACCGGCGCGTAGTCGGCCCGGATGACCGCGCCGTACCAGATCGACGCGCCCTCTTCGACGATCACGTCGCCGACCAGCGTCGCGGTCGGCGCGACGAACGCGTCCGCGTGCACCTGCGGCGTCAGTCCCTCGAATGAGAAGAGCGGCATGGCGTGGCCCCTTAGAGGAACGCCCGCGCGACCGCGATTGCGGCCCGGGCGGCGTCACCTTCGATCACGAGATTGGTATCGGCAGCTGAGCGGCGGTGCACGAACACTCGGCAGTAATCCCCGGCGGTGCCGGTGATGCGGTCGGCGGCCGTCTCCGGCCCGGAGGCCCAAACCGCGCCGGATGGGAGAGTGAGCTCGACCCGGACGGGTTCGGCGGGCGGCTCCCGGCCGGCGACGGAATAGGCGTACGGGAGGGCCCGGGTTGCGAGCCAGGCGACGTGCGCGAGCCGGTCGGTGTCGACCGCGGCCACGCCGAGCGCGGCCCGGACGTCGAGCCCGTGGGCCCACGTCTCCATCAGCCGGGCGGTCGCAAACGACGGCGTGCGCATGCCGAGACCCCACGGGCACCCGGGCGTCGGGCGCGAAGCGCGGCGCAACATCGAACGCTCGGCCGCCGCCGTCGCGGCCCACCACGCCGCAACCGCCGGGCCCGGCATCCGCCGGCCCTTCAACACCCCGGCGTAGGTGACGTCGGCGCTCGACGCGGCACCGGGCCGCGAGATCGTTGATCGCGTAGGGCCCGCCGCGTCGCGGTGTCGATCGCCATCTCGTCGGTGTCGGCGAGGTGCGCGATCGTGTCGCGCACGTCCCAACCCCACGCGGGCGTCGGCGTGAGCCAGGCGTCGGCGTCGAGCGCGGCGACGACCGCCTGAGCAGCTCTCGCTGTTCCGCTTCGAGATCGCCGACGAGCGACGTGCGACGTCGGTCACGGTCACGGTCACGGACGCGCGTCGCGTCCGGCCGAGCGACACCTGGACTTCGGCGGGATGCGGCATCGGGCGGCGGTCCCGACGTCGAAGCGCACGTCCATGTACTTCGCGAGCTCCTCGTAGACGGCGTCGCCGAGCATCTTGCGCAGCTCGGACTCCATCGACTTGTAGACGGGCTCGGCGCCGGTGAACGCCTCTTTGGCCTCGGTGCACCACCACGCGAACTCTTCGCCGCCTTCGCCCCAGCCGTCGCGGCCGAACTCGGTGAGCACCGACGTGACCGACTCGTCTTCCTCGTCGCGGTCGACGGCCCGCAGCGGCAGCTGCCAGCACACCGTGGGCTTCGTGTCGCTGAAGTGCTTGCCGGTGTTCATCGCGTGCAGGTGCAGCGCGCAGCCGGGACCGGCTTCGAAGTCGGGGCGGTTGAGGAACACGCACGCGTCGTCGTGCAGACGCGTGCGCCATTCGTCCTTGCCGGCGCTCGCCCAGACGCCCTTCTTCAGGCCGATCTGCTTGAACTGCCACTCGTCGTCGCCGAGCTTCTTGGCGAGCTTCTCGACCTTCTCCTTGACCTTCTTCTCCGACTCGTACGCGCCGTAGGAGCAGCAGCCCTGCACCATCTCGGGCGCGGGCTCGGTGAGGACGCCCTGGCAACCCTGACCGAAGATGCAGTGCCAGGACGACGCCAGGAACGTGACGTCGATCTGCCACTGCCGCTTTTCTTTGCCGGCGATCGGGATCGTGATCCATTCGCGTGTCGGTCCAACCATGAGCGTCGACGCTAGTCGGTACCATCCCGCGTATCGCGCACTCCGACCTCGTCACACGACCGCACGACCTGCGCTCGCCGACCTTCTCGCCGATCTTCAGGCGGCCGTCGGTCCGGACCGTGCGAGCGCCGAGCCGCTCGAGCTCGCGCTTGTACGCGCGTGACGCGGGCGTCGCCGTCGGTCGGGCGGTCGCCGTGTGCTTCCCGCGCTCGGCCGAAGAGGTCGCGGCCGCGGTGCGCGTCGCCCGCCGTCACGGTCGGCCGTTCGTCGCGCGTGGGAGCGGCACCGGGCTCGCGGGCGGCGCGACGCCGCTCGACGATCCGGTCGTCATCGTCACCACCCAGATGAACCGTGTGCTCGAAGTCGACGCCGACGCGCGCGTCGCATGGGTCGAACCCGGGCGTGTTGAACCTCGACCTCTCCCGGGCCGTCGCGCCACCTCGGCCTGCACTACGCGCCCGATCCGTCGTCGCAGCAGGCGTGCACGATCGGCGGCAACGTCGGCACCAACGCCGGCGGACCGCACTGCCTCGCGGAAGGCGTGACCTCGGCGCACGTCCTCGCGATCGACGTCGTGCTCGCCGACGGCACCGTCGACCCGCCTCGGCGGCCTCGAACCCGACGCAGCCCGGCTACGACCTCCGCGGCTGCTTCGTCGGCTCCGAAGGCACGATGGGCATCGCCACCCGCATCGCGGTGCGCCTCACGCCCGACCCGCCGTGCGTGGCGACGATGCTGTGCGCGTTCGACTCGGTCGACGCCGCGGCCGCGACGGTGAGCGGCATCATCGCCGCCGGCGTGCTGCCCGCCGCGCTCGAGATGATGGACGCCCGCATCACGCAGGCCGTCGAGGACTTCGTCGGCGCCGGCTACCCGCGCGACGCGGAGGCCGTGCTGCTCGCCGAGGTCGACGGACTCGAAGACGGCGTCGCGCGAACAGGTCGACGCGATCGCCGCGTCGCGCACGCGAACGGCGCGACGCTCGTCCGGGTCGCGGCCGACGACGCCGAGCGCGCGCTGTTGTGGAAGGGCCGCAAGTCGGCGTTCGGCGCGATCGCCCGCATCGCACCCGACTACTACCTGCACGACGCGGTCGTGCCCCGCACGAAGCTCGTCGAGGTGCTTGCGGCGCGTCTACGAGATCGCCGACGCGCACGAGCTGATCGTGATGAACGTCTTCCACGCCGGCGACGGCAACCTGCATCCGCTGCTCGTGTTCGATCGCCGCGAGCCCGGGCGTCTGGGACCGCGTGTACGCGGCCGGGACCGAGATCCTCGACGCGTGCCTCGACGCCGGGCGGAGTGCTGACCGGCGAGCACGGCGTCGGCATCGAGAAGCGCGACCTCATGCCGCGCATGTTCTCGGTCGACGACCTCGACGCGCAGGCGCGCCTGCGCGACGCGTTCGATCCCGACGGGGCCGCGAATCCGGAGAAGGTCCTGCCGCGCGGGCAGCCGCTGCGGCGAGATCCAGCGCGTGCCGGAGGGCACATGGATATGATCGCGCCGGCACCGGCGTCGCGCCGGTCGGCGCGCGCACGCAGTGGGAGGTCGGCGGACCGCCGCCGCCGGACGCGATCGAGGTGCGCGCGCCCGCGGGCGTCATCGCGTACGAACCCGCCGACATGACCATCACCGTCGGTGCCGGCACGACGCTTCGCCGAGGTCGACCGCGTACTCGCCGAGCACGGGCAGGAAGTGCCGCTCGACCCGCGGTCGCCGCGCCGCAACGATCGGCGGCATCCTCGCGTGCGGCCTGTCGGGCGTCGCGCCGGCTCCGTCACGGTCCGATCCGCGATCACGTGCTCGAAGTGCGCTTCGCGACTGGCGACGGCCGCCTCGTCAAAGGCGGCGGCCCGACCGTCAAGAACGTCACCGGCTACGACCTGCCCGCGCCTGTTCGTCGGCTCGCTCGGCACGATCGGCGTGCTCCAACAAGCGACGTTGCGGTGCCGGCCCCGCGCCCGCGTGTCGCCGCTGGTTCCGGGCACCGACACCGCCGGTCGCTTCCGGCCGTCGGCCCGGCTCTGTGGGACGGCGACGACGAGTTGGTGCTGCTCGAAGGCGTCGCCGGCCGATGTCGACGCGCAGGGCCGCGGGCTCGCCGCCGCTCGACGCGCGCGCCCGACGCTTCCCGACGGCCCGCACCGCGGCCGCATCTCGGTCGCGCCCGGCGCGCGTGCGCGAGCGTGCACGCGCTGCGCTCGCCGGAACGTGCGGTGGTGCGCCGAGCTCGGCGTCGGCACGATCCACGTCGCGGCCGACGACGCCGAGCGCGCTCGCGCGCGGCGCGAGCGGTCGCCCACGCGCACGGCGGCTGGATGTTGCGCGAGGCGGGCGGCGCGCCCGACGACGACGGCTACGGCTGCCCGCTGCCGAACGCTCGAGGTCATGCGGCGGATCAAGGACGCATTCGATCCCGAGGGCCGCTGAACCCCGGGCGGCTGCCGTTCGGCGCCCGAGCACCGCGTCGGGTCGACCGTATGACCGGCCCGCTGCGTCTCGACGCCGACACGCTCAACGCGTGCGTGTCGTGCGGCCTCTGCCTGCCGCACTGCCCGACGTATCGCGTCACCGGCCGCGAGATCGCCTCGCCGCGCGGCCGGATCGCGGCGATGCGAGCCGTCGAGAGCGGCGACGGCGCCGATCGACGACGCGTTCCGTGACGCGATGGAGGAGTGCGTCGTCGTGCCGCGGGCTGCGAAGCCGCGTGCCCGTCGGGCGTGCAGTTCGGCCACTTATGGAAGCGACGCGCGCCGCGCTCCCGCCGCCGCGCTCGCGATTGCGGCGGATCGGCGGAGTGGCTCGGCGTACCGCGTCGTGCTGCCGCGCCACTGGCTGCTTCTCGCATGCACGTGGCTCGCGCTGGGCTCGCGCAACGACTGCGCCTGGTCCCGACGCGGTTCGGTCTGCCGCGGCTGTCGGCCCGTTCGATCGCCCGACCGCTCGACGTTCCGGTCGGCGGCGCGCCCGACGCGTGGTTGTTCACCGGATGCGTCATGGACGCGTGGCTGCGCGACACGCACCGCGTCCGCCGCGCGCGTCATGCAGCGCGACCGGCGCACGGGTCGCGCGTCCGGCCGCGGCGGCGCGTGCTGCGGCGCGCTGCACCTGCACGCGGGCCGCGACGCCGAGGCCCGCGCGCTCGCGCCGCGCAGGTGATCGCGGCGATGCCCGGCGACGCGCCGATCGTCGTCGACAGCGCCGGGTGCGGCGCGGCGATGAAGGAATACGGCGCGCTGCTCGGCTCGCCCGAGGCGCGGGCGTTCAGCGCGCGGGTGCCGACTTCGCCGAATGGCTCGCGCGGCGACCGCCGCCGACCTGCGCCCGACCGGCACGCCGGTCGTCGTCCAGGACCCGTGCCATCTGCGGCACGTGCAGAAGGCGCACGGCGCGGTCGCGACGGTGCTCGCGCCCGCGTACGACCTCGTGGAAACCGCCGACGAGGGACTGTGCTGCGGCGCCGGCGGCGCGTACGCGGTCACCAGCGCGAGCTGTCGCGGCGCATCCTCGACCGCAAGGTCGACGCGCTCCGGGCCGCCGGCGGGGATCGCGACCCGATCGTCGCCTCGGCCAATCCCGGGTTGCATGGTGCAACTCCGCGGCGCGGGCATCGACGCCCGCCATCCTGCCGACCTGCTCGCGGAGGCGCTCGATGAACTGACCGCATTACGAAGGAATCGCCGAACGGCTGGCCGCGATCGAGGAGGAGCTGCGCGACCTCGCGTTCGAGCGACTCCGCGAGGTCGCCCGCGTCGCCCGACGACGACGCCGGGACGCGGCCGCGGCCGAAGAGAAGCGGTTGCTGCAGGCGCGGCGAGCGATCGCCAAGGCGATCCGGGCGTTGGCGCCGACGACCGTCGACGACTAGACCGGATCGCCGATGGACCGCTCACGATACCGATCGCTGGTCTACGACAGCGCCCGCTGGGACGGATTCGCGCTTCCGGCCCGACGACATCGTCATCACCACGCCGCCCAAGTGCGGCACGACGTGGACGCAGATGATCTGCGCGCTGCTGGTGTTCCAGACGACCGAGCTTCGACCGCGGCGCTCGACCTGATCTCGCCGTGGCTCGACATGCTGACCCGCGACCTCGCGTCGGTGCGCGCCGATCTCGACGCGCAGACCCACCGCCGTTTCATCAAGACCCACACGCCGCTCGACGGGCTCCCGCACGACCCGACGTCACCTACATCTGCGTCGGTCGCGACCCGCGCGACGTGTTCCGTTCGTGGGACAACCACATGGCGAACATGGACCTCGTCGGCGCTCCTCGCCGCGCGCGAGCAGCGCCGTCGGTCTCGACGACGTCGCGGACATGCTCGCCCAGGGACCGCCGCCGCGGCCCGAGACCGAGATCGAACGGTTCTGGCTCTGGGTCGACGACGAGACACCGCCGCCCGACGCGATGAGCCTGCGCGTCGACGATGCACCACCTGCAGACGTTCTGGGACGTGCGCGACCGAGCCCAACGTCGTGATGCTCCACTACGACGACCTCCAAGCCGACCTCGAAGGCGAGATGCGACGACTGGCGCGGCGGCTCGGCATCGACGGTCGCCGAGACCTCTGGCCCGAGCTGGTGGACGCGGCCGGCGTTCGAGAACATGCGCGACCATGCCGACGTCATCGCGCCCGACACGACCCACGCGATCTGGACCGACAACCAGCGGTTCTTCCACCGTGGCACGAGCGGGCAGTGGCGCGACCTCCTCGACGCGCCCGACCTCGAACGCTACGAGCGACGGCTGCACGAGCTCGCCGAGCCCGACTCGTCGACGTGGGCGCACGAGGGACCGTTCGCGCCGTGAGCCGGGCTAGTCGGGCTTCGTTGATGCGGTCGATCAGCTCGCGCAGGCGCGAGTACGACCGGCGGTCGAAGCGCATGCCGCAGGCGAGCGAGCTCGGGGACGTCGTCGTCGGCGATCTCCGCCTTGCTCGTGTCGGTCGGCTCGATGCGCCCGCTCGCGAGGATGTCGGCGAACTCGGCGTTCAGCGCTTCGATCGCGGCCGGCGTCGGGAAGCTGCTGCATGCGCAGGACGAGGTTGCCCTCGACGAACCGCAGCGAGTGGTAGTTGCGGTAGAAGCCGGTGATCTCGGCGAGCGCGACCGACGCGTCGTCGGTGATCTTCACGAGCTCTCATGTCCTCGGGCGAGATGTAGCCGCGGGCGCGAAGCTCGCGCTCGACGAACTGCACCCAGCTCAACCAGAACGTTCCGCCGGGAACGTCGAGCAGGACGATGGGCGCGGGCGGCGCCTTGCCGGTCTGCACGAGCGTCAACAGCTCGAAGCCTTCGTCGAGCGTGCCGAAACCGCCGGGCAGCAACACGAAGGCGTGTGCCTCCTTGACGAACGTCACCTTGCGCGTGAAGAAGTAGCGGAAGTTGACGAGCTTCGGGTCGTCGGCGAGGAACTGCGTGGTCGCGGCCTCGAACGGGAGCCGGATGCTCACGCCGAACGAGTTCGCCGCGCCCGCACCTTCGATGCCCGGCTTCCATGATCCCGGGCCCGGCGCCGGTGATCACCATCCAGTCGGCCTCCGCGAGCTCCCGCGCCAACGCGGCGGTCTGCTCGTACAGCGGGTCGTCGCGGCGCGTGCGCGCCGAGCCGAAGATCGCGGCCTTGCGCGCGGCGCGGTACGGCTCGAACACCGCGAACGCGTAGCGCATCTCCTTCAGCGCGGCGTTCGCGATCTTCAGGTCGCCGCGCGTCGCGCGATCGCGCGCCAGGCGAACCGCCGAGACGATGAGCTCGAAGACGAGGTCGGCATCGTTGACATCGCCGACCTTGGTGATGAGTTCGTCGATGTCCTGGTCGATCTCGGGATCGCCGGTGCGATACCGCGGGAGTCGGGCCACCGGCCGGTCAGCCTCCGAGCAGCGGGCGCGCGAGGTCGGCGAGCGACGACTGCGGGGCGGGCGCCGAGGTGCGAGATCACCTCGGCCGCGCCGAGCGACGCGAGCTGCCCGCAGGTGGCGAGGTCGTGGCCGTGGGTGAGGCCGTAGAGGAACCCGGCCGCGTACAGGTCGCCGGCGCCGGTCGTGTCGACCACGTCGGTCGGGTGGGCGTCGATCACGTGCACGTCGTCGCCGGCGACGATCACCGAACCGTGCGGCGCCGCGGGTCGAGCGCGGCGATCTCGCAGTGCCCGCGCACGTGGTGCAGCGCCTCGTCGAACGTGTCGACCTCGTAGAGCATCGTGATCTCGTGCTCGTTCGCGAACAGGATGTCGATGTCGTCCTTCGATGAGCTCGAGGAACTCGTCGCGGTGGCGCTCGACGCAGAAGGGATCGGAGAGCGTGAGCGCGACCCGTTGGTCGGCGCGGTGCGCGATCGCCGCGGCGCTGGCGCACCGCGTCCTTCGCCGCGGGCGGGTCCCAGAGGTAGCCCTCGAGGTAGGTCACCGCCGCGCCGGCGACGAGCGCTTCGTCGACGTAGCTCTCGTCGAGCTCGGCGCCGGCGCCGAGGAACGTGCACATCGTGCGCTGCGCGTCGGGCGTGACGATGACGAGGCAACGTCCGGTCGGCGATGCCGCTCGTCGCGAACGGGGCATCGAAGTGCACGCCGATGCTGCGCAGGTCGTGCGCGAACACCTTGCCGAACGTGTCGTCGGCGACGCGGCCGATGTACGCCGCCTTGCCGCCGAACGACGCGACGCCGGCGACGGTGTTCGCCGGCCGAGCCGCCGGAGATCTCGGTGGCCGGCCCCATCTCCGCGTAGATCTCGTCGGAGCGGGCCGCGTCGACCATCGTCATCGCGCCCGGCTCGACGCCGGTGCGCGGCGACGAAGTCGTCGTCGGCGTGCGACGAGCACGTCGACCAGCGCGTTGCCGAGCGTCAACACATCGAAACGACTCACTTCTTCGCCCCCATAGTGACTTCGACCGGTACCGGCGACCGGGTGTTCTTCGACGGGACGAAGCCGGCGGCCAACCGTTTGCTTCCGGCCGTAGAGCGTGGTGCGCTGCGCGAGCGTGCGCCCGATCGGCTCGACGATGGAACGGAACTCGGCCTCGTCGAGCTCCTGGCCGTGGCTCGCTCCCGCGGCCCGGGAGATGTTCTCGTCCATCAGCGTGCCGCCGAGGTCGTTCGCGCCGGCCTGCAGGATCTGGCGAGTGCCGACGATCCCGCACTTCACCCACGACGCCTGGACGTTCGGGATGGTGTCGCGGTACGCGATGCGGCCGACCGCGTGCATCAGCAGTACCTCGCGGAAGGTCGGCCCGCGCCGCGCCTTGCCCTGGATGAAGATCGGCGTGGCCATGTGCACGAACGGCAACGGCACGAACTCGGTGAAACCGCCGGTTTCCTTCTGCAGATCGCGGGTGCGGACGAGGTGACGGGCGACGTGCACCGGGCGTTCGACGGTGCCGTGCATGATCGTCACATTCGATTTCAGGCCGACTTCGTGCGCGGTCCGGTGCGCGAAAGCCATTCCTCGGTGTTCACTTTGTCGGGACAGATGACGGCGCGGACCTCGTCGTCGAGGATCTCCGCCGCGGTGCCGGGCAAGGTGGCGAGGCCCGCGTCCTTCAGCTTCACGAGGTAGTCGTGCAGCGGCATGTCGAGGCGGCGCGCGCCTTCGGTGACCTCCAGCGCCGTGAAGCCGTGGACGTGGATCGAGGGCGCGACGTCTTTCACGGCGCGGGCGACATCGACGTAGTAGTCGCCGTCGAAGTCGGGGTGGATCCCACCCTGCAGGCACACTTCGGTCGCGCCGCAATCGACCGCTTCGACCACGCGGCGCTGCATCTCGTCCATCTCGACGAGGTACGGCTTGCCCCGGAGATTGAGCGAGAGCGGGCCCTTGGAGAACGCACAGAACTTGCACTTGAACGTGCAGACGTTCGTGTAGTTGATGTTGCGGTTGCGGACGAAGGTGACTTCGTCGCCGTTAATCTCCCGCCGAAGTTGGTCGGCGACTTCGGCGACCCGGACGACCTCGGGGCCGCGCGCGCCGAGCAGCGTGACGATCTCGTCGATACCGACCTCTTCGCCCGCGAGCACGCCCGCCAGCACCTCGCCGACGCGGACCACCGGCGGTCGCGCCCGCGCGGGCGCCGGGAGCAGCAGCGGCGGTTCCAGGTCGTCGCGACCCGGGCGACCACGCGGTGTCGCGTGCGAGACCCTCGAGGTCGGAGGCGACGAGCACTGCCGTGCGCACATCGGGGTGCAGCCATTCTTCGGGGCGCAGCACGAACTCGGGATAGACCGTGAGCCGGGGCGCGAGGACGAACCCGGCCGCCTCGGTTGCATCCCGCAACCGTTCGAGCGCCGGCCACGGCCGCTCGGGGTTGACGTGGTCGATCGTGAGCGGCGAGACCCCGCCCCAGTCGTCGATTCCCGCCGCGAGCAACGGACACGAGGTCGTCGCTCAGGTTCGGCGGGGCTTGGAGGTGCACGTCGGCAGGAAGGATGATGCGCGCCGCCGCGATGGACCAGAGGAACTCGTCGGTCGGGCACGGCTCGGCGCGGTGCATCGCGGTGCCGGGCTTGGGCAGGAATTGTCCCGCAACCGGTCGTGCAGGTCCTCGGTGGCCACGAGCAGGTCGTCGATGGACACGTCCATGGACGGGTGCGGCAGGAAGGGGCCGTACTCGCTCATCCACGCCCCGATCGAGGCGACGCTCGCGCCGAGCAGGTCGGCCAGGTCGGGTAACCCGGCGGGGCCGGCGTGCAGGACGCCCTCAGGTGCGACGGCCGCTGTCAGTCTCGAGTTCACGGGTTCTCCTCGTCCCCTCTGCCACGGACGATCCGCCGCAGGTAACTTATAGACTCATACATTATGACCTCATAAGTCAAAGTAGGGTGATGGGATGGAGAAGGATCGGGACGACGCGTACGCAGAGCTGGCCGACATGATCCTGAACATCAGCCGGCTGATCCGCGTGCGTACCCCGGCAGGCACAGACGTGGTGCCGCTGACGCCGAACGAGAGGCAGGTCATGCGGGTCGTGGACCTCTTCCCGGGCAGCTCGCCGACGCAGATCGCCGAGCGGACCCGGTTGCAGCGAACCAACGTGAGCACCGCGCTGCGCGGCCTGGAGAGGAAGGGCATGGTCGTCCGCACATCCGCCGGCGGTCGGAGCGTGTCGGTCACGCCGACCGATCTCGCCGTGAGCAATCTGCAGATCCTCAAGTCGGAATGGTCCCAACAGATCTCTGACGCGCTCCCCAACGACCTTCCGGCTGTACGCCGCTGCAACCAGCTCCTGGGCCAGCTCGAGCTGAACCTCACCACGGCCGAATAGGCACCCGGCTGCTCAAGCGCAACGCGCCAAGTCAGATCTGGTTGCCGAACACGGCCATGATCGTCTGGATGCGGGCTCCGCCTTCGGCGAGCTGGGTGTCGATGGTGTGTCGGAATCTGTGTGCGGTGATCGTCGATTTGCCGGCCGAGGCCAGGTCGATGAGCGGTTGCAGCGCTTCGGCGGCCTGTGGGTGCAGCGCATGCTGCGTTCTGTGTATCCCTTGCCGACTGGGATCCGCAGTCGTGGGTGGCCGTCGGGGTAGGTGTTGAGGCACTCGACGGCGAGGCGGCGGATCTGGTCGCGTCGGGCGCCGCTCCAGCGGGCAACGATCAGCGCGGCGCGCTGATAGGGGTTGGGTAACTGGTCGACGGCGGGCATGAGCTTGGCGACTTCGTGGTCGGGGATGAACCGGGGCAGCGGTTTGGGGATCTTCGGGATGTCTCGGCGGGTGAACAGCACCCGCGTCGGGACGTCGTCCCAGCCCCAGGCGGCGGTCCCGGTCACGAACCGGGTGATCAGGGTGACGACTGTTCGCCGGTAGCTGATCCTCGCTTGGGACGCGGGCAGTTGCGTCGGACTCAGCTTGGCGGCCACGTTCCCGCGGGGCTGCCGACCTCCCACTCGTGGCCGAACGGGTCAACGAGTCTTCCGAGGCGCCAGCCGTGCTGGTCGCCGACCGGCGACTCCTGTGTCGCGCCAGCGTCGAGGGCTTGGGTCATCATCGCGTCCGGATCGTCTACGACCAGCAGGGTGCGGCCGGTCGCGCTGCTGATGGACTTGGGACTGAAGCGGCCGGGGATTGATCCAGCTGCGGCCACCCAGAAGGCGGCATCGCCGACGGCCAGCTGTGCCACGATATCTTCGCCATCACCGACCTGATGGAGGATCGTCGCGCCGAATGCAGCCTGGTAGAACGCTACGGCCGCAGCACCCCGGTCGACCCACAGCTGAGGCTGGATGCTGGTCACGACTTCTCCTGGTGTCGAGGATCTGGGTAAGACTCATCTTCTCAGCCACCGGAACCGTTGCCGACTCCGGTACCGGTTGTGCTGGCCGCGTGGTGCGAAATGGCGCGACTTCAGTTCTGCGTGGCGTTGGCCGCACTACCGCCGCCGGTTCGTGGCCCCCCGATCAGCGTTGCCGAGCACAGGGCCAGCAGCGTGACGGTGGCGAAGATGGCTGCCAAATGGGTGGCCAGCGGGCCGCCGTCGTACATCGTGGTGCCGACGGCGGCCGGGGCGAGGACGATGAGCATTAGCGCAGGTGAGTTGATTCGTCGAAGACCCATGATCGACAGAGCCGCGGGCGCGGCGAAGGCGACCGTGCTCCCCACGCGAAGAGCGTTGATCTGTGCCACCGCTGTATCAGTGCCCGGAATGAACAGGATGGTCAAGCGGTAGACATCGCGCCGCAGTGGAAGGCCAGACCGAGCAGCCCGAGGACAGCCAGGACGACATCGGCGGGATGGAGCCGGACACTGACTCGACGCCACGGCAATACCGGCACCACCACGCGGGCCATGCCGATGGCCACCACAACGACGACCAGAGACACGACGTAAGACCTCCACACCAGACTGGGCGTACTGGGCGACAAACACGCCCAGACGCCACCAGATGCCGCTGATCCGGATGGCTGGCCTCGGCAGCTGTCAGATGACGATGGTCACGCGGAGCGTGCCATAGAGGGATCCGCCGACGGGGAGCTCGCATCGGAATCACGGGTCCCCGACCACAGGTCCTTCGTGGGCAAGGCGCCCGAGGACGCGTAGTACGGCTGCGAGATCCTCCGCGGGTACGTCGTGCAGCGCGGGTGGTGGTTCGTGGAGGATTGAGTCGGCGCGTCCTGCTGCACTGCGACCGGTCGGGGTCAATTGCACCAGGTTCGCCCGTCGGTCCGTGGGATGAGGGGTTCTACGCGCCAGCCCGCGTTCTTCCAGGTCGTCCACGATCAGCGTGACGTAGGGCGGATCAGCAGCAAGACGTCCAGCGAGCTCTCGTTGGGTGCGTGGTTGCGTCGCCAATTGTCGTAGCGCGAGCACCCGCGTCCAGCTCAGACCGAGGGTCTGTGACGCCGCGATCTTGCGGTCTCGATCAAGTGCCACCTCCGAGATGGCGCGCCAGGCGTCGCGGACCAGATCGGAACCGGGTCCGTCCATCACTCCTCCTGACCCTTCGATCGCGCAGCCAGCCAGGCGTCGAAGTCGCGGGCGACGATCCGCTCGTCGTGAACATCGGCGGCATCCGGAGAAGCCAGCCAGACGATCGGCGGGCCCATGATTGCGGGGTCCAGTAGCTTGCCGCGTAGCTCGTCTCTTTGCTGGTCGGGGACCATCCCGGTGTCGGTAGCTCCGCCCGGCAGCAGCATGTTGGAGGTGACCGACGTATCGGCGAGGTCGGCCGCCATCACGCGGGCCAGCGCCTCCACGGCGGCACCGGAGGGTCCATAGGGGACGAAACCGCGCCGGGTCATCGTCTGCTCGCTCATCGAGATGGTGATCACGCGACCCCCGCCGGCGCTCAGCATCCGTGGAATCACCTCGCTGGCGACCAGGAACGTCCCGGTGGCCTTGGTTTCCAGCACGTCGCGAAAACCCGCGAGAGGCACCTCCCAGAACGGCTGGGGCTCGGTCATGAACTGCGGGTTGACGGTGCGCATCCCGATTCCTGCGTTGCTGACCAGGACGTCCAGGCCATCGAACCTCGCGTAGACGCGGTCGATCGCCACGGACACCGAACTCGGATCCCGGACATCGAGCTCGACCCCCAAAGCTCGGGAGCCGAGTTCCTTCGCGGTCGCGCCTGCCCGATCCTGATCACGACTAGTCACCACCACCCGGGCGCCCGCCTGCGCCAGCGCGCGTGCCATCGCGAGCCCGAGCCCACTCGTGCCACCGGTCACCAAAACGCGAGTACCGCCAAGCTGTATCACTGTGATCGCCTTCCTTACACCTACCGTGATATCTATATAACTATCATAGTAGTGTAACGAGTCACCGACTTCCGGCCAGTTGGACCAGCCGTACCGTCCCGATTGCCGAAGGGCCAGTGCGAGCCGATGCCGATGGAGCGTCTTTCGTAGGCGGCGGCGACGAACCGGAACAGCAGTTGTGCTCCGGTGTTGTCGAGTGGTGCGAACCCGAGTTCGTCGATGATGATGAGTGCAGCTAGCCGTCTGTCCACCGGACCCAAAGCGAACTGCGTCAGGATGTACCCCGCGGTCTGGTCCGGCGTGGCAGAGGTGACGTACTTGCGGTAGTCGCGGATCACGTCGCGGAACCCGATCATGTCGAGAAGCGCCTCGGCAGCCCCGACCGCGAACTCGTCCGGCTGCTCCCGCGATGGCAGGCCGTGGGGAGGCGTGTAGTGCATCTCCAGAGCTTCGATCGCGTCCAGGCGTAGCTGCACCCCGCCGGTCGAGTTGGCCCGCACGACCACTTGCGAGCGAGGCTCAGCCCTTCGCTCATACCGTCTAGCGGAACAGTGCTTTCCCGAGCCGCTGAGCACCGCGACCCATCCGGGCTGTCTTCGGCACGGCGGGGTTATGGTGCGCTCATGGCTCGACGGATATACCTGCACATCGGGACGATGAAGTCTGCGACGACCTATCTCCAGGAACTCGGAGAGCTCAATGCGGATCTGCTGGCGGAGGCGGGTGTTTACTGGCCGACCGTCGACCGCTACCACGCGATCCGAGACTTCTTCGGCCAGTCGTTCGAGGGCACGGACGTCACGGGTAGCTGGGGCGAGCTTGTGCAGGAGATCGAGAGGCATGACGGCGACGTGCTCTACTCCAACGAGCTTCTTGCCTCCCTGAACCCCCGGCAGACGGGCCGCATCGTCGATGCCTTTTCCCTGGCCGAAGTGCATGTGATCATCACGGCTCGCGACCTGGCCCGGGTGATGCCGGGGCACTGGCAGACCACGATTCGCAACGGGAGCACGGTCGGCTGGCTGGACTTCGCTGCGGGTGCCTGCGCGGACGGGTTTGGGGGCGACGGCGTACGACGCAATCCCGCGGTCGGCAAGAACGACCGCAGCGAGGTGGAGCGGTTACGCGACCGGTTCTGGTGGCAGCACGACGTAGCCGCCATCATCAAGCGGTGGAAGCAGTTCGTGCCCACTGAGCGAATCACTCTCGTGACCGTCCCGCCCGCCGGCAGCGACCGCGATCTGGTTGCGCGTCGCTTCGGCCGGGCGGTCGGCGTGTCTCTCGACGGCCTGGCGCAACCGAGCGGGTTCAGCAACAGCTCGTTGGGCGCCTACTCCGCCGAGCTGATGCGGCGGCTCAACGGCGATATGGCTGACGTGGATCGAACGGAGCGGAAGTATGGCTTCCGGGACGCCCTCGCGAGGGCGGTTCTCGCCGTGCGAGCAGACACCGAGCCTGGCTATGCGTTGTCGCAGTCCCAGCAGGACTGGGTGGCCCGGCGCGCCGGTGTCATGATCGAGGCGATAGCTAGCTCCGGGATAACCGTCGAAGGAAGTCTCGACGACCTACGACCGGCGCCACATCCGCCGTCAGGGATTGTCGATCCGGCCGATGCCTCCGAGCAGCAGCTCCTAGAGGCAGCCTCGCACGGTCTGATCGGCATGGTCAAGGTCGTGGCTGGTCTACAGATGGAGCGCGACGCGCCTCGCCAAAAGGAGACGCACCCCATGCGCAGCTGACAGCCGCCGGTGCGAACGCCGCGTGCGGAACTCAGCCATACATCTTCCACGCGGGTGGGACGGGCAGCGGCGTGGTCACCTTGACGATCAACGGCGCGACACAGGTGGCCGGGATAAAGACCCTTCCATTCGGAGCTGAGAGGCACCTTTTGTACGGCGCCGCCAGTCAGTCACGCATC
Source organism: uncultured Actinomycetota bacterium (assembly GCA_963820035.1). GTDB lineage: Bacteria > Actinomycetota > Actinomycetes > Propionibacteriales > Nocardioidaceae > JAWWPG01. The sequence goes on from CAWFYK010000007.1 coordinate 27,189, forward strand.
AGTTGAAGAACACAGGAGGCGTGGTGAGTTGCTTCATCAAACGAAACGGAGTGGTCATCGATCGAGACAGAGGCAATGTAGCTAGCTGTTTTGCCTCCTGATCACACGCGGCGCCGTCCGCCGTCGGCCCAGTTGAGGTGTTGCCTTGCGCACGTTGGGGCAGTTCCTGCGCGAGTTCAGCCACGGGCATGTCAGTCAGCTCGCCGCGGTGGCCCGGGGCATCTGGTCTGCCCCCGGATCCATAGCCCATTCTGGGCGGGATGCAGCGCCATGCCGGCGCGGCGCAGCTGGCGCTGGGACTCCCTGTCACGCCCCTTCGGCTTCCGTCCGTGGGTCGCTATGCGACGGCTCCAGCGTCGGGATCGGCGTCTGCCATGGCCAAGATCTCGTCTTCGCCGTCGACCGGCGGCATCGCAAGGAGTGCGCCGTCCGGGTGGCGCGGGCGGAGGGTTCGTTCCAGATGCGAAGCAGGCGTCAGGTCGATGGTGCGATCCGGCTCGATGTAGTGGCCCTCGGTGATCGCGGTCGATGTATGGCCGAGGTAGGTCGCTGCCGCATCGCTGCCCATGCCGCGGGCGATGACTGTTGCTCCGGTCCTTCGGTACCAGCGGAGACTGATACCAAGCTCCCCGAGCCCAGCGATCTTGAGGAAGTCGCGGAACGTGCGCCGCACGTTGTACGGGCTGAGCGGGCCACCGGTCCGGTTGGCGAAGATCGTTCGGTCTTGCATCTCCACCTAGTGCGGCGATTCGCCGCCGCAGCACTTCTGCGGCGAATGCCGGTACGGGGAGGTGGCGGATCGATGCGTCGGTCTTGGGGCGATCCTGGCGCACCGTGCCGGCGCCTTTGCGCTGCACGACGGTGCCGTTGACATGGGCCACCATCCCGGTCACGCCGTCCGTGATGTCGCAGGGCCGCAGGGCGAGTACCTCGCCGGTCCGCATAGCTGTTCCCAGCAGCACCTCGATGATGTCGCGGACCTGCCCGTCGTTCTTCGGGCCGCGAGCCTTGGGGTCTGTTCGCCAGGTCGCCGCCGACTGGCGGATGGCGGCGATCTGCTCCAGGGTCAACGCCTGCGGCGCGCCCTTCTGCCGGGGAAGCGGCGAGGTCCCCTGCACTGGGCTGCGGGTTATGGCGTCGTGACGCAGCGCGAACGAGAACATCAGGTTCAGCAGGGTGCGAGACTGCTTGGCCCGGGAGACAGACAGCTGACGCTCCGCCTTGAGGAACCACTCGACCCGTCCGGTGGTGATCTCGGCGAGAGTGTAGTGCTCGAACGCAGGCAGGACGTGCAGCCGCAGATTGTCACGGTAGTTCTGCCTGGTGCCCTCGGCGAGGTCACGCAGCTCGAGGTCGGCCAGCCACAGCTGCGCCAGGTCGACGAACGGGCTGGCAGCCTCGCAGCGACCTGCCGCTGCTCGGCTCGGGCCGGTCAGCGAGCCGCTCCTTGAGCCGATGACGGGCGGCGGCGGCGGTCCGGGCGGCGACTCGGATCTGCCGGACTCTGCCGTCATGGTCGCGGAAACGGGTCTCGGCGACCACGCTGCGGCCGCAGCGACGGACGTTGATCGACCCGTAGGCGCCGATGGGGGTCTTGGGGCGAGCCATCTCAGCGGCCAAACGCTGGGTGGCGCTCGGCGTCGGCCTGCTCCATCCGGGCCAGCCACGCGTCGATCTCGCTGACCCGGAATCGCAGCTCGCGGCCGACCCGGAAGCCGCGGGGTCCACGGCCCTGGCTACGCAGGTCGTAGATGGTCTGCGCGCTGACAGACAGCCGGGCGGCCAGCTCCGAGAGGGTGAGCGCAGGCTCGAGCGGGTCATGGCTCTCGGTTGTGCTCCTCGTACGGGTCATCCTGGTGTCCATGCCGAGCAGGTGTCCAAGCCACTCCGCGGGGCGCCGAGAGCGACCGAGAAGCGGCGCAGAAGCGGCGAGGCCGACGTCCAAAGTGCTGAGTAAATGCTGAGTTTGCATCCGAACTCCTGGGTAAGGACTTCGGGTTAGGCGCCTGACCTGGACGTTTGGTGGAGCTGAGGGGACTCGAACCCCTGACCCCCTCGTTGCGAACGAGGTGCGCTACCAGCTGCGCTACAGCCCCGGGATCTGCCGTCGGAGGTCGGCGGCAGGCGTGGAAACCGAGGGCAAACTCTAGCATCCGCCAGCAGTCGGCCCGAACTCGCGAGGGCGGGCGGACCGCAGCAACGGACCACCAGTGGCGCTCAGCCGTTGACGACGCGGGGCACCTCGTCGACCGGGTCGTCGTGGTCGTCCGCAGGCTGCTCAGCCCGGCCCGATGACCAGACGCCGGGCTCGTTGAGGGCGATGGTGCGCAGCGTTCGCCGCGCAACCGGTGCATCGACGTACGTCGGCAGCGTGACGGGAAGCGGGTCCCAGAGCGACCCGGCCGGCGATGACATCGACATGGCGACGCGCTCACTGGTCACCTTCGCGGCGGCCGCTTCGCACTGGGCGGCGGTGAGACTGATGGTGGGCTCCTCGTCGTCCATCCCGACGGCGAGAACGCCCGCAGATGTCTCTTCCGTCAACGGAGAGTCAGCAGCGCGTGAGACATCGGCGCCTTCGTCCTCCATCTCGTCGACCTCGACCCAGTGGCCCAGCTGCATTCGCCGCACGGAGCGTCGTGCGATGACAAGGAAACCCACGACCATCAACAACGGGACGACGACCGATACGCCAGGTACGACGCCGACGAGCCCGGCCAGTCCGACGGCCACGACCAAGCCGATGAGCAGGCTCAGCACTCGGCGACGCCGAGCGGCTGCCGCACGCCCCGCCGCTCGGTTGGGCTGTGCCGGGGCAAAGACCTTCTGGGGTTGGGGACGCTCGGCTTTCGCTCGAGGGGTCGCCGACGATGCGCTCTGCTCATCTGCCGGCCTGCGGGTGAGCACCCGCATCGCGGACGAGAACCGCTCGACGGAACGTCGACGGTGCGCCTCGTCGTGACGTCGCAGTGCCAGGGGGACGAGGTAGGCAGCCCACACCAGGACGATGGCGCCATAGATCACTCCGGTCAACACAGGTATGACGTTATTGCCGCGCCCGACCCCAGCAGCGCAGCCGCGTCGGTGTGTCGCCTGAGAAAGCAGTGAAAGTTGAGAAACCTGTGGCAGTTGGGGTTTAGCAGTCCTTGGAGGGAGCCTCAGGCTTGTTGAGACGAGACCCGCGACAGCAACCCCTGCGGCACATCCTCGGCAGTGATGGCGAAGAGCAGGTGGTCGCGCCACTGCCCGTTGATGTGCAGATAACGGGGGGCGGTGCCGACCAGCACGAAGCCGAGCTTCTCGACGACCCGCAGGCTCGCCTTGTTCTCCGGGCGTATCGCGATCTCGATCCGGTGCAGCCCGACGACCTGGAGGCAGTGGTCGCAGGCGAGCGCCACAGCAATCGGCATGATTCCCTTGCCTGCATGGGCTTCGTCGATCCAATAGCCCACCTGTGCCCAGCGAGCCGAGCCCCAGGTGATGCCTGTGAAGGTGACCTGGCCGACCATCTCGTCACGGTAGGTCAGAGCGAACGGAAGCGACCGGCCCTGCCGACCTTGGCGAATCAGGTCGCGCGTCATCGACCGGTAGCTCGCGCTCACTCCCCCGGCGAGCGGCGGCTGGGTGGCTTCCCACTCCGAGAGCCAGGCCAAGTTGGCACGCCTCATCTCCGCCCACCGGCCCGCGTCTCGTCTGGCCAGCGGACGTAGCCCCACCGGGCCGGCACTCAGCTGGACCGGCCAGCCGCGCGTCAGGGCCCGGCTCCCTCGTCGGGGCGCGGGTGGTCACCCCCGCGCACCTGTTCGAGAGCGTGGTCGAGAATCGGCGTCAGCACGGCAAGCCCGTCCTTGACACCTCCCACGGATCCCGGCAGGTTGACGATCAACGTCTTACCGGCAAGGCCGGCCACGCCGCGAGACAACGCAGCCGTCGCGATCCCCTTGCCGACGCCATAGGCCCGGATCGCCTCGGCGATGCCGGACACCTCCTTCGTGATGACGGCCCTCGTCATCTCCGGGGTCTCGTCGGTGGGGGTGATCCCGGTGCCGCCGCTCGTCACCACCAGGTCGAGACCGCGGTCCACGGCCGCTTCAAGAGCAGCCCGGACCGGCCCGCCATCGGGCACCACCTGGGCGGTGACCGCACCGAAGCCCAACTCCTCAAGGGCTCCGACAATCCTCGGCCCCGTCGTGTCCTGGTAGACGCCGGCGGCCGCGCGGTTGGAGACCGACAGGACGAGCGCTGTGCGCTCACTCAGCACGGTCGGCCTCGTCCCGCACCCACGTGCCGCTGCGCCCACCGGACTTCCGGAGGACGCGCACATCGGAGATGACCGCGCCCCGGTCGACCGCCTTCACCATGTCGACAAGGGTGAGACCGGCAACGGCCACCGCCGTGAGCGCCTCCATCTCGACACCCGTCCGGTCGGTGGTGCGGACGGACGCGATGATCTCGACCGACTCATCGGTCACCGTGAGCTCGACCGTGACCCCGGCGACGGCGATCGGATGGCACAGCGGCACCAGGTCCGGCGTACGTTTCGCCGCCATGATCCCGGCCAGCCGCGCCACAGCAAGCGCATCGCCCTTCGGCAGCCCCTCCCCGCGCAGCAGCTCGATGACCCGTTCGCTCACCAGCACCCGGCCAGCGGCGACCGACTCCCGCGCTGAGACGACCTTGTCGGAGACGTCGACCATCCGGGCTGCACCCGTCTCGTCCACGTGGGTGAGCGTCGCCTGGCCGACGGCGTCGTCTGCGGGCGGGCTCGTCGTACGCGCGTCGGTCATCAGAAGCTGCGGTCGAGCACCAGCGTGTCGACCATGCTGCCTTCCTCGATCTGGGTGGTGGTCTCGGGGATGACGATCAGGCAGTTCGCCTTGGACAACCCGCCGATCAGATGGCTGCCATGACCGCCCACGGGGGTGACGACCGCCCCGCGACCCGTGACGTCGAAACGCCCCCGGACGAACTGCCGCCGGCCGTTCGGGGAGCTGATGGCTCCCTGACACGCCGCTCGTACGACGGGCCGCCGGTAGGGCAGCTTGCCCATCATCCGCCGCAGCGCCGGCAGCACGAAGACCTCGAAGGAGACGTAGGACGACACCGGGTTGCCCGGCAGGGTGAAGATCGGGGTGTCGTCCTCACCGACGGTGCCGAAACCCTGGGGCTTGCCGGGCTGCATGGCCACCTCGTCGAACTGCACCGTGCCGAGCCGGCTCAGCACCTCCTTCACCACGTCGTACTCCCCCTTGCTCACCCCGCCGCTCGTGACCACCAGATCGGCCCGGACGAGCTGGTCGGAGAGCGTGGCCGTCAGCTCATGCGGGTCGTCCGTGACGATGCCCACTCGGTAGGCGATCGCGTCGGCCGAGCGAGCCTGTGCCGCCAGCATGAACGAGTTCGCGTCGAAGACCGAGTCGGAGCCGAGCCGCGAGCCCGGCTCGCGGAGCTCGCTCCCGGTCGAGATCACCACGACCCTCGGCCGCGGACGGGCCCGGACCCGCGACTGCCCGGTCGCCGCCAGAATCGCAACCTGACGGGGCCCGAGCACGTCACCCTCCTCGAGCAGCAGGTCACCAGCCGTGATGTCGTCGCCTCGCGGGCGGACGTGCTGCCGAGGCTCCGGCGCCTGGGTGACCCGGACACCGGCCCGGCCGCCGTCGGTCCACTCGATCGGGACCACCACGTCGGCACCGGCAGGCATCGGAGCGCCCGTCATGATCTTGACGGCCTGGCCGGGCGAGAGGGCATAGGCCCTCGCCTGGCCGGCGGCCGACTCCCCGACCACCGGTAGCTGGACCGGGGTGTCCTCGGAGGCGCTTTGGACGTCCGCATAGCGGCACGCGTAGCCATCCATCGCGGAGTTGTCGAAGCTCGGCAGGTCGATGTCGGCCGTGACGTCGGTGCAGATCGGCAACCCCAGTGCCTCGAGGAGGGGCTGCTCGTAGGGCGGCAGCGGGTTCACCACCTCGAGGATCGCGTTGAGGTGCTCGTCCACGCTGCGCATCTGCCGCCCACTCTCGTGTCGGGGAACCGGGTCAGGCGCTCTCAACCCTAATCGAGCCTAATGGAGCCGGTCGCCCCGACGACCATCCGAGACTTCCGACACGACCATCCGGGACTTTCGGCACCACCATCCGAGAGTTTCGGCACCACCATCCGAGAGTTTCGGCACCACCATCCGAGAGTTTCGGTACGACGATCCGAGCTCGGAGTCATCGCACCTAGCCAGGTGCGTGGTCACCACGGTCTGTCTGCGTGCGTTGACGTCGGGCGAAAGCGCAGTCACGCGGCGGCTTTGGAGCCCCGTGCGTTCACCTGGCGGCTCGCCTCTGGGTTGGCGAACGGATCCACGCATGTGCGTGGAAGTTGCGGTCAGATCGCGACTTCGGCCGCAATATCAACGCACGTGCGTGGATGTGTTCACCGGTAGGCAGATCCCAGACCCTTCGGTACGGCGGCCGGTCACCTTCAGGTCAGCCCAACACCGTGCCGCTGGCGATCTTGCCGGGCGACCCCTCGGCCGAGACTGACACCGCTCCCCGGACGACCACGTCGCCGCCGAACGTCCAGTCCCCGGCAACCCGCAACGACTCCGCATCGACGAGAGACGGCGGGCCGCCAGGGAAGCGGCCGTCGAAGTCCGCCAGCACCTTGTAATAGTCAGTGTCGAGGTCCACGAACGGCGCCTCGGAACGGCCGGCCACCAGGCGCAGGCCTCCATCGTCGTCACTGAGCTCATAGGCGTCCGACCGCATGGCCAGCAGGTCGTTCGTGGACTTGACCGGCAGGAAGCGCCCGCGGTCGACCTCCAGGGCTTGCGACCCCTCGAAGACCTCCACAGCGGCGCCCATCGCGGTCTCGATCTGGATCACCTTCGGTGCGGCCTTGTCCGCCGGGTCGACGGTCTTCACGTTGCGCATCATCGCGAGGCCGAGCACCCCGTCGTTCGCTCGGAGCACGGCGTCGAGAGCCCGCAGGTCGATCCAGAGGTTGTTGGTGTTGAAGAAGCGGTGCCGGGTCAGGTCGGCGAAAGCGTCCTCGTCCTCCGGGGCGGTCTGCGCCGAGTCGCGCAGGATGAGCTGGTCGTCGCTGATCCGGACCGCCAGATGGCCGCCCTTGCGGTCTGCCTGGGTACGCCGGCACACCTCGCAGGCGAAGGGCGCACCGGAGCCGGCGAACCACCCGGCGACGCGTGCGTCGACCGTGGCGCCCAGGTTGTCCGCGTTGGAGACGAAGGCGTAGCGCAGGCCGGCGTCGAGCAGCTGGTCCAGCAGCCCGGATGCCTGGAGCGCCGTGTAGAGGTCACCGTGGCCCGGCGGGCACCACTCGAGGGAGGGATCGGCGGGCCACTCGACCGGCGTCAGCTCATCGACCAGCAGCTTCGGCTCCCGGTTCTGCAGCAGGTCGAGAGGCAGGCCGTCGACAGGCAGGTCGTCGTAGCGGTCGAGCGCCGCGAGGGTGTCGTCGCGGGTGCGGAACGAGTCCAGGAAGACCAGCGGGAGCCTGGCCCCCGAGGTGGATCGCGCCGACTGGAGCTGCCGGACGATGACGTCGAGGAACGTCAGCCCCTCCCGGACCGGCAACAGCGACTTCGCGCGGTCCATCCCCATGCCTGTGCCGAGGCCGCCGTTGAGCTTGATGACCACGGTGCCGTCGAGGGCATCCCGCGCCACGTTGTCCGGGATCTCGAGGTCGGCCAGCGCCGGAGGCGACTCGAGCGGCCGGATGTCGCTCTCCGCGACGATGCCGGTCGCACCGGTCTCCAGCTGTTTGTAGTAGTGGGCGAAGACCGCGATCGCGGTCTGGTGGACGCCTCCGCTCTCCATCTTGGCGATGGCGGCTTGTAACCCCTCGGCGCTCATGCCCGCATCGTAGGGGACCGGGACGGAGCATGCGTCGCGAGCCCGGAGCGGGCTCGACGCCAGCTCATCAAGCCGCCGCTACAGTGAGCGCGTGGTTGTCGAGAAAGCCGTCCGACCCGCGAAGCGCCAGCTTCGCATCCGCCTTCTCGCCAACCGGGCACACCGCGCACAGGCCGAGCGAGACGCCGCCGCGGAGGCCCTCGCGGCGGCGGTGCTGGACCTTCCCGAGGTCGCCTCAGCAACCACGGTCGCGTGCTACGTCGCGACGAGCGAGGAACCCGGCACGGCGCCGCTGCTTCGCGCCCTTTCTGCCGAACGTCGCACGGTGCTGCTGCCCATCCTTCGCCCCGACTTCGACCTGGACTGGGCCACCTACCAGCCGGGAGCCCTGCGTGATGCGCGCTTCGGGCTCAGCGAGCCGACCGGCGAGCCGCTCGGACCTGATGCCCTCAAGGCCGCCTCGGTCGTCATCTGCCCCGGGCTGGCCGCCGACAGCCTCGGCCGTCGCATCGGTCGCGGCGGCGGGTCCTACGACCGGGTGCTCGCGCGGCTCCCCGCCGGCGGCGCCCTCCGTGTCGTGTTGCTGTACGACGACGAGGTGCTGTCCGGCGTACCCGCCGACGACCACGACGAGCCGATCGACGTCGTGGTCACCCCGAACCGGACCCTCCGGGTCGGGGCATAGTGCTCTGCAGGACCGAGCAGCGAGCACGAGACTGCAACTCAGGGAGGTAGCACGTGAGAGCACTCCTCACATCGGCCGGCATCAGGAACAGCAGCATCAACAACGCGTTGGTGGACCTGCTGGGCAAACCGATCCATGAGTCCCAAGCCCTGTTCATCCCCACCGCCATCTATCCCTTCCCCGGTGGAACCGGTATGGCGTGGCAGGCGATCTGCGGCAAGGCTCGCTCGGCGCTGTGTGGACTGGGCTGGAAGTCGTTGGGGGTCCTGGAGCTGACGGCGCTGCCGAGCATCGAGGAGGCTGCCTGGATACCGACGGTCCGAGATACCGACGCACTGCTCGTGGGGGGCGGCGATCCCATGTACCTCGCCAGCTGGATGCGGCGCTCCGGTTTGACCGGGTCCTCCCGACGCTGCGCTCCGAAGCCGTCTATGGAGGAGTCAGCGCTGTGAGCATCGCTGCCACCTCCACGTTCGCGGAGACCTACCACGCACCGCCCCCCGAGAACGATGGACCGCTGACGTCGGAGGACATCGTCTTCGCCGCACCCGGGGGAGACGTCGAGCGGGTCCTCGTCACGGGACAGGGAGCGGGACTCGTCGACTTCGCGGTGATCCCGCACCTGGACCACCCGGACCACCCCGACGCTTCCTTGGCCAACGCAGAGAGGTGGGCGGCACGGATTCCTGCGCCGACGTATGCGATCGACGACGAGACCGCCATCAGGATGGTCGACGGGGTCACCGAGGTCGTCTCCGAGGGGCACTGGAAGCTGTTTCCGCGCTGACAGTGCCGGGGATCCCTGGATGATCATCCACCCGACACCCAGTTTTCCGGCTACGGACTCCCGGCGCGCGGCTGCAGGGTCAACCGGTCCGTCGTCGCCTGCGACACGGCCGCAGGGCTGAACGGCCACGGCAGCGTCTCACCCGCCAGCCACACGCTGGTCTGGTCGGTGTAGTGCGAGTTGAACGCGTGGCCGGACTCGCCGGTGAGGTCCACCCACCGCGCCGCGTCGAGGTTGTCGAGCGGGATGATCATCCGCATCGACGGCAGGCTGGTCACGCGGAAGCCCTTGCTGGCGTTATAGCTCGCTGCGTCCACGACGGACGTGCCGCCCGGCAGGTCGTAGGGCCCGCGGTTGAAAAGGAAGCCCACCGGTGAGTTCTTGGAGCCGAGGGTCGGGTTGCGCAGATAGAGCTGGTGCAGGTTGCCCCAACGCCACTGACCGGGCACGCTCGACCGCAGCCGCGTCAGGTCGTTGCGCGCTCCCTCGAGCGACTCGCGAAGGATCGTGTCGCGGGTCTCGCGCTTGGCCGTGTCGACGTTGTCCCAGAAACTGTCACGCGGCTTCTCGAGCAGGTTCTGCACGACCGTCCACCACCGGCTGTCGCCGTCCGGCCACGCCTCCTTGGGCAGCTGGTCGTGGAACGTCTTGGCCAGCAGGCTCTTCCACACGGCGTTGAAGTACGCCGCGGCCGGCGAGTCGGCGCTCTGGTGGTAGTCCCAGCCCTTGAGCAGGTCCTGCGCGGTGCGGTAGTACGGCGTCGGCAGCTGAACCTTGAGGAGAACCGGCGTCAGCTTCTCGGCGAGGGCGCTGAAGGTGTCCAGCTGGATCTTCGCCATGTCGCCCACGGTCAGCTTCGGCGTCCGCTCCAGCAGGTCGCGGATCCGCTGCGACCGGTAACCGTAGTCGAAGGAGTCGCCGATGTAGTAGGGGTAGCGCGGTGACACGACGGCCTGGTTGGCCGTCACGACATAGCCGTCCTTGGGGTCGAGCACGTTCGGGAGAGCGTCGAACGGCACGTAGTCCGAGCTCCACTCGTACGCCGGGTCCCACCCCGGCACCGGCCAGTCACCGTTGCCAGTACGCCGGATCGGGATCTTGCCGGGCGCCTGGTAGCCGATATGGCCTCGAGTGTCCGCGTAGACCAGGTTCTGGCTGGGGGCGTCGAAGGTACGCGCGGCGTCCCGGAACTGGTCCCAGGTGTGCGCCCGGTCGATGCCGAACAGCGAGTCAGCGGTCCGGCCAGGCTGCAGCGCCGTCCAGCGCAGAGCGACCGCGTAGCCGGACCCGCGCGGCGGCGAGTCCGCGACGGCCGGCGCGCGCCGCCCGACCCGGGCCAGCTGGTCGTCGACGTCGGAGACGATCGGCCCGTGCCGCGTGCTCCGCACGGTGATCGTGACCGGGCTCCCACCCTGGACGTCGAACGTCTCCCTCCGCTCCTGGAGCGGGAGCCAGTGGCCGTTGTAGCGGTAGCGGTTCCCGTCGACCTTCTCCAGATAGAGGTCCTCGGTGTCCGGGTAGAGGTTGGTGAACCCCCAGGCGATGGAGTCGTTGTGACCGATGATCACCCCCGGCACGCCGGAGAAGGTGAAGCCACTGACGTCGTAGGGGCAGGCCGCCGTGACCGTCCGGCAGTGCAGGCCCATCTCATACCAGACTCCCGGCATCGACTCGTCGAGATGCGGGTCGTTCGCGAGGATGGGCTTGCCGCTGGCGGTATGGCGGCCGGAGACCGCCCACGCGTTCGAGCCGATCCCGTCGCCTCTCCCGAGGAGCTCGTTGAGCCCCGAGGCGGCGTCACCCGCCGCAGCCAGGGCCGGCGTGAACGCCCTTGCCGGAAAGGCGGGTCGCGGTGGCAGCCGGCTTCCACCGTGGGTCGCATCCTGCTCGTAGACACCGTCGACCACCGCGCCCTGGTTGACGATCGGCAGATGCTGCTTGTAGGGGTAGGGAGGATAGAGCTCGGCGATCTGGCTCGTGGAGAGCGTCGTCGACTCGAGGGAGCGGTCGATCTCGTCCTGCATGTTGGACCCCAGGCTCCAGGCCATCGCCTTCAGCCACGACATCGAGTCGACCGGAGTCCACGGGGCCGGCGTGTAGCGAACCCCGCTGAGCCCCAGCACGGCGTACTCCAGCGACAGCTTCGACCCCTTGTGGTCGGCGAGGTAGGCGTTGACGCCGGCACTGAACGACTCGAGGTAGGTGCGGGTCTCGGGAGACAGCAGCGGCAGCTCGGCCTCCGCGACCCGCCGCCAGCCGAGTGTGCGCACGAACATGTCCGTCTTGAGAGCGCTGTGACCGAACAATGAGCTGAGGGTTCCGGAGGTGAGATGCCGGCGGAAGTCCATCTCGAAGAAGCGGTCCTGCGCCTGCACGTAACCCTGGGCGAAGAACAGGTCGGTCGCCGTGTCCGCGTAGATCTGAGGAATCCCGGAGCTGTCGCGCATGACGGACACCGGGTCCTGGAGACCGGGCACATCGATGGTGCCGCTGGTCTGCGGGAAAGACCGGTGGACGGTCCACACGACGGTGATCGAGGCCACGACGAGGACCACGACGAGCACAGCTGCGCCCCAGGTCAGGATCTTCAGCGGGCGGGACACGGCGACCATTGTGCCCCGTGGCTGCCCTCAGCCCGGTCTCCCGGTGCTGGGCTTTGCGTCCGGCGGCCCGCTGACGCACAATAGACGTGCACTTAGCAGTCGGCGTCCACGAGTGCTAACTGCGACGAGGCATCAGCGCAGCGGGAGCGCAGAACAGGAAGGAACCTTCGTGCCGGTCTACCAGTACGCCTGCACCGAGTGCGGCGAGCAGCTCGAGGTGCGTCAGAGCTTCACCGACGACGCGCTGACCGTATGTCCCGTTTGCGAGGGTCGGCTGCGCAAGGTCCTCAACGCGGTGGGCGTCGTGTTCAAGGGCTCCGGCTTCTACCGCAACGACAGCCGCGCGTCAGCCACGGCTGGCGCGCCAGGCGCCTCTGGTACGGCGGACGGCTCGGCCGCGAAGACCGGTGCGGACAAGTCCGATGGCGAGAAGGGCGGCGACAAGGAGAAGGTGGCGGCGAAGTCGGATTCGGCTGCTGCTGCGAAGCCGGCGGCCAAAGACCCGGGTGGCAAGGACGGTTCGCGAGGTTCGTCCAGCGGCACCAAGCCGGCCGCCGCCGCGGCCCGCTGATCCCGTCCACCTCGATCCACAGGTGGAGCCGGCGTCTCGAACCCTGTGGATGACCGGCCCGCAGGTGCCCGCTCCCTCCTAGCCTGGTGCGATGGCCGACATCCGAGCCGTCACCCAGCGAGCCCGCCGCGTCCTCCTCAGATACCGGCGGCCGTTGAGTGCGCTGCTGGCAGCGCTCACCGTGCTCACCGTCATCGAGTCGCTGGCCCCCGCATCCCCAGAGCGCCATCCGGTCGTGGTCGCGGCCCACGACCTGGCGGCCGGCGACACCGTGACGACCGGCGACGTGACGGTGGTGGGGATGCCGGCTGCACTCGTCCCGGCGGGGTCCGCATCCTCCGCCTCCGAGGTGGTCGGGCAGGTCGTTGCTGGGCCGATGCGCTCCCGCGCGGTCGTCACGGACCGTAGTCTGCTGGGGCCCTCCCTCGTCGCCGGCTACCCGCGCGGCTCCGTGGCCGCACCGGTCCGGATCCGCGACGCAGGAGTGGTCCGGCTGCTCCAGGTCGGCGACCTGATCGACGTCTATGCGGCTCGAGATGCCGATGCCGCCGCCGACCTCGTCGTCGCCTCCGCGCCGGTGGTCACTCTCCCGGCCACTGACGACAGCGAGCAGGGCGGGCTGGTGGTGCTGGACGTCTCACCCGGCCAGGCGGCAGCCCTCGCGCAAGCGGCGGCGACCTCGGTGCTGTCGGTGACGCTGCGGCGGTGAGATACCTCCCGTCGGGACCTGTCGCCGTAGCCGCTCTGCTAGCGTCGACGACCGATCCGCGCCGTCGATGGGCGCCCCAATAGGACAGGACCACCTCGCATATGAAGGGCTTCAAGGAGTTCATCCTCCGTGGCAACCTCGTCGAGCTCGCCGTCGCGTTCATCATGGCGGTGGCGTTCGCGGCGGTGGTGACGGCATTCGTGCAGATGATCCTCGACATCGTGGGCAAGCTTGGCGGCTCCCCCGACTTCTCCGGCTACGCGCCGGGAGGTGTCCACGTCGGCAGCTTCCTGACGGCACTCATCAGCTTCCTGATCCTTGCCGCCATCGTCTACTTCTTCGTCGTGGTGCCCTACATGAAGGCTCGCGAGCGCTTCATGCCCACCGAGGCCGAGTCGGCGCCCACCGAAGACATCACCTTGCTCACCGAGATCCGCGACCTGCTCCGCGACCGCGCCTCCACACCCTAACGATCCAAGGCTTGCCGTCGCGCCATTCGAGACCTCCCGTCGGGGCTCCTCAGTGGTGCGGTGGCACGTCGCGGAGAATCTCGGCATCTCGGGCGTCGGTGCCGCCGGATCCTGTCGCATCGGCGGGGTCGGCCACGTCGTCGGAGGTCGACTCCGGAAGCACGTCGCCAAAGACCTCGGCGAGTCGGCGCTTCTCGGCAGCCCGCTTCCGGCTCTGCGCCTCAGGACCGTCCCGCCGTACTCCGACAGTGGTGGCCTGGTCCGCCGCCTGCGGCTCATCGGCCGCGGGCGCTTCCTCGTGCCCGGAGGTCATCGCGGTGTCGACTCGCCCATCCACTGCGAGTCGAAGACCGGATGGGACGGTTTCCAGCCGGTGACCTCGTGTAGCCGCGTCGACGAGATCCGGTGGGAGCGGGTGGCCGGCTCGAGGCGTTCACCGGCCATCTTGACGACGATCCGCGGCATGAAGCCGACATGGCCCCTGCCGACGACCTCGCCGAAGACAGCCAGCATGTCGGCTCGTCTGATCGGGTCGGCGCCGACGTTGTAGACCCCCTCCGGCGCATGCAGGGCGGCCGCGACGGCAGACCCCGCGTCCTCAGGTTGCACCAGATGGGCCCAGTTGTTCGGGTCGCCCAGTCCGATGGGTCGGCCCGACCGTGCCCGGCCGAGCATCCAGCGGGTCGCCGGATCGTCGCCGACGAGGGTGCCGAACCGCAGCACGACCGCATCGCGCCCCGCTGTCACGAAACCCATCGCGTTGGCCTCCGCCACCGCCGCCGGTTCCAGGGCTCGGGTCACAGAGAGCGGGCTGGTCTCGGTGATCCAGCCGTCGCCACTGTCGGTATAGAGGGTCGAGACGGACTCCTGGATCACCCGACGTACGCCGGCCGCCTCGGCCGCTGCCGTCACCACCCGCGAGCCGTCCGTGCGGAGGCGATCGTTGATCCGCCAGGCGCCGCGCCGCATGCCGGACATCCCGACGGGGATGTGGGTGGCCAGGTTGCAGACCACGTCGAAACCCTGGAGGGCGTCCGTCATGGCATCGACGTCGAAGAGGTGCACCGAGATCGGGGTCGCGCCAGCGCCCTGCAAAGCGCGAGACTTGTCGATCCCCCGCGCAACGCCCGTGACCTCGTGCCCGTCGGCCAGCAACGCCTTGACGGCGAAACTTCCGAGTACCCCCGTTGCGCCCGTGACGAAAACCTTCACGCACCACCCCTTCGATGATGTTACGAGACCATAACAGAAGTGCCGGATTCCGTAAGTCGTCCAACAGACCCCCGGACCGCGGAGCGCCGCCTGGAGTCGACAGTGCCCACCGCGTCCAGCATGATGCGAGTCATGGCACATCCACGAGCAGGACAGCCTGCCGCCCCCGAGGACCTGATCGACGTCGACGCGGTGGTGGCCGCCTACTTCGACATCGCACCCGATCCCGCCAACCCGGACCAGCGGGTGGTCTTCGGCACGTCGGGCCACCGCGGCTCGAGCCTCGACGGCGCCTTCAACGAGCCGCACATCGCCGCGACGACCCAGGCGATCTGCGAGTACCGGGCTGCGCAGGGCTACACCGGCCCCCTCTTCCTCGGCAAGGACACCCATGCCCTGTCCGGGCCCGCCTGGGAGACGGCGATCGAGGTGTTGGTCGCCCACGGCGTCGACGTCCGCATCGACTCGACCGGCCGTTATACCCCCACCCCCGCGGTCAGCCATGCCATCCTTGCGGCGAACGCCTCGGGGGGTCCGGCGGCGGACGGCATCGTCGTCACCCCCTCCCACAACCCGCCGCGCGACGGTGGCTTCAAATACAACCCGCCCCACGGCGGACCGGCGGACACCGACGCCACGAGCGTCATCGCCGCCCGTGCCAACGAGCTCCTCGAGTCCCACCTCTCCGGCGTACGACGAGTGAGCGGCACCGAGGCGGCCGCAGGCTGCACGCCGTACGACTTCATGACGGCCTACGTCGACGACCTGCCCTCGGTGCTGGACCTCGACGCGATCAGGTCGGCGGGGATCCGGATCGGCGCGGACCCTCTGGGCGGGGCCAGCGTGGACTACTGGGGGGCGATCGCCGAGCGCCACAAGCTCGACCTCACCGTCGTCAACCCGGCGGTCGACCCCACCTGGCGCTTCATGACGCTCGACACCGACGGCAAGATCCGGATGGACTGCTCCTCGCCTAATGCGATGGCATCGCTGATCGCCGCTCGCGACCGCTTCGACATCTCGACCGGCAACGACGCGGACTCCGACCGGCACGGCATCGTGACCCCCGACGCGGGGCTGATGAACCCCAACCACTTCCTCGCGGTGGCGATCGGCTACCTCTTCGGGCACCGCCCAGGCTGGCCGGAGGGCGCCGCGATCGGCAAGACCTTGGTGAGCTCGTCGATGATCGACCGGGTGGCTGCCGAGCTCGATCGGCACCTGCTGGAGGTGCCGGTCGGCTTCAAGTGGTTCGTGCCCGGCCTGCTCGACGGGAGTGTCGGATTCGGTGGCGAGGAGTCCGCGGGTGCGTCGTTCCTCCGCACCCGTGGTTCGGTCTGGACCACCGACAAGGACGGCATCATCATGGCGCTGCTCGCGAGCGAGATCCTGGCCGTTACGGGTCGGAGCCCGAGCGAGCACTACCGCGACCTCGTCGAGCGGCACGGCGACCCGGCGTACGCCCGGATCGACGCTCCCGCGAACCGCGAGGAGAAGGCCAAGCTCGCCAAGCTGTCTCCGTCAGACGTCACCGCGACGACCGTCGCGGGCGAGGCGATCACCGCCACGCTCACGACAGCGCCGGGCAACGACGCCCCCATCGGCGGGCTCAAGGTGTGCACCGAGTCGGCCTGGTTCGCCGCCCGGCCCTCCGGGACCGAAGACGTCTACAAGATCTATGCGGAGTCCTTCAAGGGGCCAGACCACCTCGCGCAGGTGCAGGCGGAGGCGAAGGACGTGGTCACCAGCGCCCTCAAGGCCTGAGTCGGCCCGGATTCGTCCGGTCCGCTCACGCTGAGAACCCGCGCACTGCGTCAGACGAATCCCCAGGACCGGACGAATCCGAGCCGCAGCTAGGGCCGCGGCAGCACCTCGACCGGCGCGTGCCCCAGCCCCTCCAGCGGACCTGCGATCTGCGAGGCATCTCCGGCGACCACCACGGTGAACGTCTCGGGGGCGACCACGAGACCCCACGCATCGTTAGCGCTCGCCGTCGTGACGTCCCTGATCCGGGCCAGGTTGGCGTCCACGTTATCGGGGGGGAGCCCTTGCGACACCAACATCTCCACCCGGTCGACGACGGCATCCGCCCGTTCGAACCCGAGCGCCGCCGAGTCCGTCGCGGCGCGGACACCGGTGCTGACCTCGTCGTCGGTGAGGCTGCCACGGGAGTCCCGCAGAATGGTCAGGATGTCGCCGACAGCCTCGCCGGTGCTCTCGCTCTTGACGCTCGCCCCCACGCCAAGAAGCCCGACGAGGCGACTCGTGTCGAGGGTCGAGCCGACGCCGTACGTGAAGCCCTTCTGCTCCCGCAGCACGGTGTTGAGGCGCGACCCGAAGCTGCCTCCCACGGCATAGTTCGCCACGAAGAGCGCAGGCCAACGCGGGTCGCCCCGGGTGATCCCGGCGGTCGCCATCCGGAGGGTGGCCTGGGGAGCGTCGGGCCAGTCGACCAGCAGCACCCGCGGTTGCAGACTCACCGTTGCGGGCTCGCGCACCGCCGGCGTCGAGCCCCGGTGGATCCACCCACCCAGGGCTTGCTCGGCGACCGCGGCGGGATCGGCGGCGGCGAAGTCACCGGCCACGATCAGCACGGCGTTCGACGGCTGAAGGTGGTCGGAGGTGAAGCCGACGACGTCGTCGCGGGTGACCGCGGCGACGGTCTCCGCCGTGCCGCCGATCGGCCGGCCGGCGCGCGAGGCTCCAAAGAGCGCGCCGTTGAGACGTTCGACGGTGACGGATCCGGGATACGCCTTGGCCTGCTCGATCTCCTGCAGCCGCAGCCGCCGTTCCTGCTCGAAGTCGCGCGACGTGAAGGTCGGGTCCGTGACGGCCATCGCCATGAGGTCGAGGCCGCGGGCGAGATGGGAGGAGGGCGCCGAAAGCCGGACAGCGAAGGAGTCCGCCGACGCGGACGCGTCGAGCTCGGCACCGGCCGCGGCCAGGGCGTCGGAGAAGTCGTCGGCCGAAAGGCCCGCGGCGCCGCGAGTGAGCGTGCGTGCCACCAGCCCGGCCACCCCTTCGATGTCTCGCGGTTCGGCGCCGAGAGGTACGTCGAACAGCAGCGACGCGCTGACGACGTACTGACCAGGGCAGTGGTAGGCCAGTACCCGGATCCCATTGTCGAGGACGGACTCGCGCACCACCGGGAAGCGCCAACCGAGCGCCGGCGACACAGCAGGCGCAGTCGGGCCGGTCATGCGTCGACACCTTCGGCGAATCGGTCGTCGCCCGCCGGAAGCACCCGGAGCTCGGCCTGGAGAGCCGGCAGCAGCCATCGCTCGGCGGCGCTTCGCACCTCCTCGGCGGTGAGAGACCGCACCAGGGGCACCCGCTCGTTGAGCACGGACGGGTCGTCATAGAGCAAGGCACAGCCCGACATGGCATCGGCCCGGCCACCGGCCGTGCTCATCTCGTCGAGCCAGCCTCGCTCGGACTGGGCGCGCGCGATCTCGAGCTCGAGCTCTGAGGGTCCCTCGTCGGCGAAGTTCCGCAGCACCTCGCCGACGGTCGTCACGGCCGCGTCGAGGTCGCCGCCAGGCGCGGCCCGCACCGAAGCGGCGCCGAGGGAGTTGCCGGCGATGAGCGTGTTGATGCCGAGTCCCGCCGAGAGCGCCACCTCGTCCTCACGCACCAGTCGCCGGTGCAGCCGGCTGGTCTCGCCCTCGCCGAGGATGCTTGCGGCGATCTCCACCGCGGCAAGCTCTCGCGAGACGCCCTCATCGGCCGGGAGTCGCGCCGCGAACCAGACCGCCGGGGAGGGTACGTCGTCCGTGACCGTCCGACGGGTCGCCACGGCGACCGGCGGCAGCGGGTCGGGCAGCTCGTGCTTGGGCGCGTCTCCCGGAGCGACATCGCCGAACTGACGGTCGGCTCGCTCAAACGCCTCGTCCTCCGCGACGTCGCCGACGATGGTCAACACGGCGTTGTTGGGCATATAGAAGTGGTGATGGAAGTCGCTCACCTCGGCGAGGGTGGCCTCGGCAAGCTGCTCCATATTGCCGATCGGCAGGTGACCATAGGGATGGTCGGGATCGAAGACGAGGGGCAGCAGCTTCTCGAACACCGTCCCGTAGGGCACGTTGTCCATCCGCTGGCTGCGTTCGGCCCCGACGACCGCCACCTGGGTCTCGAAGTTCTGCTGGGTGAGGACGTCGTCGAGGAACGCCATCCGGTCCGCCTCGAGCCACAGCGCCAGGTCGAGGGCGCCGCTCGGCACCACCTCGAAGTAGTTGGTTCGGTCGAACGACGTCGTCGCGTTGAGCGAGCCACCGATGCCCTGGACGCGCGAGAAGTGCTCCCCCGACGCCACGTTGCGGGAGCCCTGGAACATCAGGTGCTCGAACAGGTGCGCGAAGCCCTGCCGGTGCGGCTGCTCGTGACGGGAGCCCACGTCGTACCAGATGTTGACGGCGACCACTCCAAGCCCCGGCGTCGGGCTCACCACCACTCGAAGGCCGTTGTCGAGAGTGCGGCTCGCGATCGGGTAGCGGGGGTCCTGGGTCACAGCGCCGAATCTACCTGGACGACCAACCGTCACCAGGGTCACGGACCGGTCCCAGAGTGGGTGGGGCGAGCCGGGTCCACGTGCAGTTTCGCCAGGTGATATCGAATGTTTACCGAGAAGACCGTCTGAATCGTGGACTTCTCTGGTCCCGGTTTGCTTATCCCGACTATCGTGGACAACATGGGGCTTTTGCGTAGTGCGATCCGAGCCAAGAAGCGCTCCGTCGCGCTCGCCGGCGCCCTCCTGTTGACCCTTTCGACAGCGGCCGCCACCACGTCCGTCTCCGCCGAGGAGGCGACACTCGCTGCCGGCGGTAATGCTCCCACCAGCGGCGAGGTCTCGCAGGTCGCCAAGACGACGCCGGCGAACTGGACGCTCGTCAACGGGCACGAGACGGTCGTGGTCGGCTCGGCCAAGCAGCGCATCGCCCAGGTGAGCGCGACCGCCAGCTACGACGTCCCGCAGGCGGCCCTTGATGCCTACCGCAACGCGGCCGACTCGGTCGCGATGACGACCTTCGGCTGCCACCTGAGCTGGACGATCCTCGCCGGAATCGGCCAGGTCGAGTCCGACAACGGCCGATACGGCGGTGCGCAGGTGCTCGCCAACGGGGACACCTACCCGCACATCCTCGGACCGGTCCTCGACGGCACCGGCGGTGTCGGCGCGATCAGCGACACCGACAACGGCTCGCTCGACGGCAACGCCACCTGGGACCGCGCGGTTGGCCCGATGCAGTTCATCCCCAGCACGTGGGCGGTCTATGGCGCTGACGGCAACGGCGACGGCGTGCGCGACCCCAACAACGTGAACGACGCGGCCCTCGCGGCCGCCAACTACCTGTGCGCGGGTGGCGGCGACCTGAGCAACATCAGCCAGCTGCGTCAGGCGATCATGCGCTACAACCACTCGGTCGCCTACGTCAACCTGGTCCTGAGGCTCGCGGCGGCCTACGCCAACGGCGCCGGCACCGTCGTACCCAACGGCTCCGGCACCAATCTCGCATCCGGCCCACCCGTCTCCGTCGTGACCAACGTCCCCCCTCCCCTTCAGGGTCCGGGCAACGTACGGCGGCACCACGATCAGCTCGGCCAGTCCGACGGGGCCGCGCTCCACCCCAACCGGCAGAACCGCCGGGCCAGGGTCCCCGGCACGGGTAGCGGCCATCACGGCAGTGGCCACGGCAACGGTGGCAACGGGAACGGCGGTGGCAACGGGAACGGTGGCGGCAACGGGAACGGCGGTGGCAACGGGAACGGTGGCGGCAACGGGAACGGCGGAGGCAACGGTGGCAACGGTGGCAACGGGAACGGTGGTGGCGGGGGCGGCAACGGCACCCCGACCCCCATCGGTGGAAACCCGATCCAGCAACCGCCAGTGACGACCGGACCAGTGACGACGGGACCGGTGGCGACCGGGCCGATCCACGGCGGCACGACGCCTCCCGGAAACGGCCAGCCGACCAAGCCCGGTCACCACCAGCCGGTCCACAAGCCGATCCACCACAAGCCGGTGAGCGTCCCGACGACGCTCGAGGCGTGCGACGCCGGCTGGTGTGTCAACGGCTTCCCGCTCCTGCTCGGGACCAACCCCGACCTGACCCTGACCCAGGGTGACTACAACGGTGACGGCGAAGCGCAGTCGGTCGAACAGGAGCTCACCTCACTCGAGGGTCAGGTGGTCAGCGTCACCGTGGTGGCGGACCCGACGACCGGGCCGACGAGCACGACCAGCAGCACCACCGAGCCGCCGCTTCCGCTCGTCGCACTGCCCGACCCAGCCGCGATCGCGACCACGAAGGACGAGCCAGTGGTCTTCGCCATCACCGTCGACGCCGACGGCCTCGTGACGACCATCAACGGTCTGCCCTACCTGGTCGACCCCTCCGGCTCCTGACAACAGCGCGGCGGATCACCGCACCGTCACTGTCGCCGTCGGCCAGTAGCCTCTCGAGCATGCCCGCACGATTCTCCGCGCGACCGCTTGAGGAGGCCACCTGGTCCGACCTCGAGACGCTCTTCGGCCGGCCCGGCGGGTCGATCGTCCGGGGCTGCTGGTGCATGTACTACCGGCGCAGCGGCAAGGTCTCGGTGAGCGCCGCCGCCGGCGCCTCCAACAAGGAACAGCTTCGTCAGCTTGTCGACGACGGCATCTCCCCCGGCCTGGTCGGCTACCTGGACGACGTCCCGGTGGGCTGGATCAGCCTCGGGCCGCGCGGGGACTATCTCAAGCTCCGGCGTTCCTCGGTGATGAAGCCGGTCGACGATGCTGAGGTGTGGTCGATCGTCTGCACCTACGTCGACAAGGCTCACCGTGGAGCCGGCGTGCAGCATCGGCTGCTCGGCGCCGCCGTCGACTTCGCCCGCGACAACGGTGTCCGGCTGCTGGAGGCATACCCCGTGGACAAGCCCGAGCGAAGCCACGACGACTTCATGTTCTTCGGGTCCCGAAGCCTCTACGAGCGCGCCGGGTTCCGTGAGGTCGTCCGGCGATCGCCCACCCGGGTGGTCATGAGGCGAGCACTTCGGCCGCGCCGCCGCCCGTCGACCTCGTAGCATGGCGCGATGCGAGACCGACCGACGCGGATCCTGGGCGCTCTGACCGCGGCGGTGCTCGCCGTCTCGGTCCCGGTCATGACCGCTGGTTCTGACGAGGCGCTGGCAGCCCCCGGACCGGCGGCGGCGACGTCGCTCGGCAGCACCGGCCGCTCCCTCGGCACTCTCGCCCTGCACCCGTGCAACGTCACTGCGAGAGCCCTGTGCGGCTCGATCCAGCGACCGTGGGACCCGTCCGGCCGCGAGCCGGGCACGGTGACGGTCGGTTTCGCGTTCGTGCCGGCCCGAGACCAGGCCGACCCGGTTCTCGGCACCGTCACCCCACACGAAGGCGGACCGGGCTACAGCACGACAGGCTCGGCGTCCTACTACGTGCCGATGTACGGTCCGCTGCTCGACCGGCGCAACCTGCTTCTCGTCGACCAGCGAGGCACCGGGCGGTCGGAGCCCATCGACTGCCCCGACCTCCAGAACCTGCACGGCCGCTATGCCCCGGCCGCCGGACGATGCGGGCGCAGCCTGGGGATCCGGTCCGACAACTACTCAAGCGCAGAGTCGGCCGATGACCTGTCGGCGGTGATCCGTGCGCTCCACCTCGGCCGGATCGACCTCTACGGCGACTCCTACGGCACGTTCTTCGCCCAGGTGTTCGCCGGCCGTCACCCCGATCAGTTGCGCAGCATCGTCCTCGACAGTGCCTACCCGACCTACGGCGAGGAGGCCTGGTATCCCACCCAGACGCCCGCCATGCGAGATTCCTTCACCCTCGCCTGCGCCAGGTCGCAACCGTGTGCGACGGCGGGGCGAACGCCGATGCAGCTGCTGAGCGCCGTCCTGGAGCGGGTGCGCCAGCACCCCTACACCGGGTTCAGCCATGACGCCGACGGCCGCCGTATGCACGTGGTGGTCGATGGAAAGGCTCTGGTATCGGTGGCGTTCGGGGCCACCTACGGCCCGTACTTCTACCGTGAGTTCCCGGCGGCGCTCCGCTCAGCGCTGCTCGGCGACACCGTGCCGCTGCTCCGACTGGTCGCGGAGGCCACCGGCGGGAGCACCAACGCGGGACCGGTGCGCGCCTACAGCGAGGGCCTCGATGCCGCCGTCGCCTGCCACGACTACCCGCAGCTCTTCGACATGACCGCACCTCCCGCCGTACGACGGACCCAGCTGGCGGATGCGGTCACCCGTGAGAACCACGTCAGGCCCAACGTCTACGGCCCGTTCACGGTCGACGAGTACCTGGCCTCCGACTGGGAGGAGCTCGACTGGTGCACCCAGTGGCCGGTGGCGGCGCGGTCCAACCCGGCCGGACCGCCGAAGCCGCCTGGGGGCCACTACCCGAACACGCCGACGCTCGTGCTGTCGGGGGAGCTCGACTCGATCACCACCCCGGCCGAGGGAACGATGGTGGCCCGACAGTTCCCCAACGCGCGGCAGGTCGTCATCGCCAACAGCTTCCACGTGACGGCCGCCGGTGACACCGACGGGTGTGGCTCATCGGTGCTGCGGGCCTTCGTGCGCCATCCCGACTCCCGCCTCGGCAGGGGTGTGCTGGCCTGCACCCACGACGTGCCGCCCCTTCGGGCCATGGGGGTCTTCCCGGCGACGCTGGCGCAGGTCTCACCCGCCCGCAACCTGGGCGGCTCTCATGCCGGGTTGACGCCCCGCCGAGGCGCAGCCGCCGCGGCCGCAACCGTCGCCGACCTGGAGGACACCTGGTTCAACAACTACTCCAGCCATGGTGTCGGCCTACGTGGCGGCACCTGGACCTACAACGGCAACCGGGTGACGACCTTCCACCTGCACGGCGTCCGGCTGACCCGCGACCTCGCTGTAAGCGGCACCGCCGTCTGGACCCGCTACGCGAACACGATGCGGGTCACGCTCGACCTCCGAGGCGCCGGCGTTTCCGGCACGCTGCACGGTTCTTGGTCGACGCGCACGCGCAACGCCATCGCCATCCTGTCCGGTCACCTTGACGGAGCGACCGTCAACCTGGCGCTGCGCGCACCCTGAACCAAGCCGCGGCCGGGAGCGTGTCACCGGTCAGGCGCCCGCGTTGGGCTGTCGCGAAGATCCATATCGGACGTGAGGGGTGTCATGTCGGCAGGGGCGAAGTCCTTCCTGATCCGTCCATCGTCGTACCAGGTGAGCCCCCACTGGGGACAGCGCGATCGTCATCTACAACGAGCGGCCACCTCGTCGAGTCGATCCCCGGCTTCCACTTCTCGAAGCGCTTCAGCGTCGTCCCGCTTCGGGTAGCGGTGAACCCGGAGCTCCGGATGGACTGGGTGGATGGCCCGGGAATCGACCAGATCCAGCAGTTTTATTACTGAGTCAGCCCATGGCCACCTGGCTCAGAGGGACTACCCGGACCACCCATCTGGGTCTTGTCTGAGCAGCGTTCGCCAGGGTGTATTGGTCCTCGTCCTGTCTGTTTCCCGAAAGGCGAGCTCGTGACCCGTTCCATCTCTGTCGCATGCGGCGCGGCGGCTCTGCTCGCCGCTAGCCTGCTGGCCGGTACGACGGCGAGTGCCGTGACACCGAAGCCATCGGCACCACTGACCGTGGCCGGTTCGACGCCGTCCCACCGCGTGCACTTCTTCCCGACGCCCACGACACACTCGAAGGTCCACGGTTCCGCCGACGAGCGTCAGGGTTCGCCCCCACTCGTCAACGGCGGCGGACCGATCATGAAGCGAGAGGCGTCATACGCGATCTTCTGGGACCCGGGGCACCTCCAGGACGGTTCGGCCACCAAAGGCATCACGAAGAAGTACAAGAGACTGATCAAGCGCTACTTCACCGACATCAACAGGTCGGGCCTCTACAAGAACAACCGGCAATACGCGAGCCAGGGGCAGCGACCCACCAGCACCCGCTTCGCGGCAACCTGGATGGACAACACCCCGTTCCCGAAGAACCACTGCAACACGCCCGACACCGGGACCAACTGTGTGACAGATGCGGACATCGTGGCCCGGGTGATCGCAGACGCGGGCGCCCACGGGATCACCAAGAGCACCAGCAAGATGTTCTTCGTGTTCACCCCCCAGGACGAGGGCTCGTGTTTCGACGCCGGCTGTCAGTTCCCGTCGTACTCCTACTACTGCGCCTACCACGGCAACATCCCGAACGCCGGTGGTGACCTCATCTACGCCAACATGCCGTTCCCCACGGTGAGTGACGGCAACAACTGCTACTACCCGCCGGGGCAAGTCCAGCAGTTCCCCAATAACGTCAACGCCGACGCCGCCATCAACGTCACCAGCCACGAGCAGATTGAAGCGGTAACCGACCCGCTCATCAACGCCTGGACCGACGCCGCGGGTTACGAGATCGGCGACGAGTGCGCGTGGGACTTCGGCTCGACGCTCGGCAACGGTGGAGACGTGACGCTCAACGGCAACCCCTACGGGCTGCAGAAGGAGGCCTCGAACGCCTCCGCCAACTGCGTGCTTTCGGGACCGTGACCGGGTAGCCGCCGCTTAGTTGCAGGGTGCGACGACGTGGCCCGGCAACGGGAAGGTCGTGCCAGCGCGCGGCACACCACAGGACCGGAGTTGAGTGTCGTACTCAACTCCGGTCCTGTGTTCGTCGGCGCCTATCGAAGGTTCCGGCGCCGAGCGTGTCCGTCACCAACGCCGCCGCTCCCTTCACACCCGGGTTGACGGTGCTCGTCAGGACGGCCGCTGCGCCAGCTCAATTGACAACCTGCGTGAACGGCGCACTCACCCCGCCTAGGAAGGCCGCCGAGCCGAGATACGTCGCGACGACCGTGTGGCTACCAACCTCCAGAACCCTGGTGGAGTAATTCGCCTTTCCCCTCGCGTTCAACATCACGGGATCACCAACGTTGGAACCGTCAATGGCGAACTGGACGTTGCCGGTTGGGATGCCCTGGCCCACCGTGGCCGACCTGACGACGGCGGTGAATGTCGCCCGGGTCTTGAACGCGCTCGGCGTGCCATTGCTCGAGACCGTTGTCGTCGTTGCGCGACGGCCTGGCACCGTGACAATGTTCGACGTCCGGTGTCCGGCGGCGTTCCAAACGGCGACCCGGTAGGCGTACGTGCGGCTCGGGTTGGGTGGGCTGTCGCTGTACTTCGTCACGTTAGCCAACGGGTTGGCAACCGTGGCGAACGTTCCCGTCACACCTTTGGTCACAAGGGCACGGTTGACGCGATATCCGACCTCGGCGGTCCCCGGGTTGGTCCAGCTGTTCGGGTTGAGATAGTCCACCGGTGTGCCATCGGTCCAGGCGAGATCCACGCCCGCTCCACCCTGAGTAGTCGAGAGCACGGGAGCCTTAGGAAGCTTCCTCGGCCCCGTGACGGACATCGGTCGCATCATGTCCATCTCCTCGTGGCTGAGGATGTGGCAGTGCCACACGTACTCCCAGCCGAAGTTGGCCACGACGTTCACGATCGGGTTGATCGGATCTCCGTTCACATCGGTGTTGTTGAACCCAGCCTCCGTTCCGTTCGGACCGGCCTGGCTTCCCCTGGCACCGAGAGGCATCATCGGGTTGAGTGGTCGCTTGCTGTCCGGCACGCCGAACGGGGTGGTCGGAGCGATCGGCCGCACTGCCACATAGGTGTCTTCGAGCGGGCTCACTCGGACCGTTTCCTTCCAGCCGAGCTCGTTGGGATCAGGCGGGATGATGATGTTGTCCCAGGTGACCCGGTTGATGACCTGCACATTGAAGAGGTGGAAATGCATGGGGTGCGTATCCACTCCGTTGTGCGTGATCTTCCAGATCTGGGTCCCGTCGTCAGCTTTGGCTATCGGCGTGACGTTGAGGCTGCTGGGCTCTCGCGTCGTATCCAGGATTTCGGTTGCAGGGTTCACGAACGGGTACAGGATGATGTTCTGCAGCAATGGCGTTGCGCCCTTGGCCTCGAGACCCATGTTGGCGGTCATTCGCCCCCACTCATCGAAGTTCGCAGAGTTCATCTCGTCGTGGATCGCCTTGCCCTCCAGGGGAATCGACAGCTGGGGACCTGCCAACGTGTCGAACTTGAACGGGTCACCTGCCTGCTCCTGGATGCGTGCATAGCCGTCGCACTTAGCGCTCGGGTCGATCGGGCTGCTGCACCATCCGCTGCCCGCGAAGTTGCTTCCATAGGCGGAGTTGTAGTCCTTCTGACCCACGATCACCGGGTCGGATCCAGACTCGAACACGCCAGCAGGGTTGCCGTTTCGGCCGAGGTGGTGCGCGAAAGCGGCTTCCAGAGCACCCATGCGGTCCGCCGTGGTGTTCGGCCGGTCGAAGGGCAGGTCCGGAGCCTTGGTCGACACCTTCACCTGCATGACCGTGCGGGTATTGGGGCCGTAGCCGGGCAGCGTGGTGGGGGCACCGGCAGGCGTCAAGTCAGGACCACCGGTGTAGTAGTCGTAACCGGGGACGCGTGCCGGGAATGCGGCAGGGGCGTCGTTGTAGAGGATCAGGGTCTTTCCGCGGTACTGCGAGAAGTCCACGACGACGTCGGCACGCTCAGCTGGTGCCAACAGCAGCGAGTGCTGGTCGCCGTTGCCGTAGTCAAAGCGCGTCGGATCGTCGATCCAGGTCGTCTCGTGCGCCGGGATGACTGCCGGCTTCGGCAGGAACCCGCCCTCGTTCCCGATCTGGATCCAGTCAGGGCCTTTGGGGCTCTTGGTGGTGTCCGGCGTCGGGAAGACCGCCGGATCCGTCTGCGCTGCTGCCACCTGGTCCGGCTTCAGGGCGACCTCGCTCATCGTCCCCGTCGTCGGGTCGGCCACGTACCAGGAGAGGTTCCAGAAACGGTCGTTGGACGCGTTCAGGATGCGGTAGCGGTAGGCCTTGGGGTCGACCGTCGTGGTGGGGTACGCGGTCCCGTTGACGATCGGCGTGTCGTTGAAGGCCTCCATGCCGACCGAGACGTTCGGTGTCGACGGGATCTGAGCAGGCTCGCAGAAGGGCTGCACCTCGGGATCACAGTTCGGGTCGTAGTACGGGTTGGCGATCGGCGGGTATTTGACATCCGTCGCCGGTGGCCAGAACCACGGTCCGTACATCCAGCGTCCGAAGGCGCTCATGCCCGAGGGATCTCCTGGGTTCTGAGCCGGCATGTAGACGTGGGGGGTCCAGAGGTTGCCCTCGCCGCCCCAGCGGGCGGCGTCCCACGTGGGGTCGACCTTCGCCATCGTGGCGTCGCTGGGAACGAATGTCTTGTCCTGGACCATGAGCGGTTCACCGGTACCCAGGCCTGCGAGAGCGCCTCCGGGTGCGATCAGCCTCTGCTCGGTCTTGTCCGTCACCAGATAGGGTCCGGCCTCGCCGGCATAGATGTTCAGCCGAGTGATGCCCCACGAGTGGTCGTGGTAGAACATCAGCCGTGCGCTCTGCTGGTTGGTGTAGAAGAAGGTCATCGCACCCGGTCCGGGGGCCGGCATGTCGGGGACGTTCTGCACGCTGACGCCCTTGGGGTAGGCGGTGTCCTCGCCCGCGGGGGTGGTCCACTGGTGTGGGGTACCGTCGCTGATCCACGGCGTGACACCGCCGTGCAGGTGCCATGTCGAGCGGTTCTCCGAGTAGCACGTGCGCGGCTTGGGAATCTCACCGCACATCGGGTTGCGAACCCCATCGGTGACGGTGCCCTCGTCCTTGGCCATGTCGATCGGGACATCGTTCGCGTCCAACTTCATCATGTCGGGACCGGGGCCCGACCCCATGATCGAGGTGTCGACCGGAAGGAAGAGGTTGCCTCCGGTCCCGGTGGGAAGGAGGTTGCGGAAGAGGATACGAACCGGCCGATCCTTGGTGGCCACGATGGTCGGGCCGAGGTAGCGCGGGCTGTCCACCCCGGTGAAGCCGGTGATCGGGAGATCCGGTTTCGTCGGGTCGAGGTTCGCGTTGGCGAGCGGCACGCGATTTCCGGGGACGACGTTTGTCGACAGCTGGACATAGCCGCGCAGCAGAGTTGGCGGCAGATCGCTGGCGAACTTCTGCCGGTATTGGACCGCGGCGATCTCGTAGTAGTCGCTGCCTGGGTAGGTAGTGGTGTCAGGAACGGCCACCGGGATGTACTGGCCAAGGTTGTTGGCCGAGTTGGGTCCGAGTCCGGGGAGCGTGTCGACGAACTTCTTCAGCCCCGGGGTGAGGTAGCCGGCGCCGGGAGTAGTCACAGTGACGTCTGTGACCGCACCCTTCGCCGCAACTACTGCCGTCGCGCTGGCGCCCTTGTCTGGGGTTCCCACCTGGTCGCTGATGACCACCGTGGGGGTCGAGGCATAGCCCTGTCCGCCGGATGTGACATCCACCTGGCCGATGTTGATCGTGGCGACTGCCGTCGCGGCTGTCGGGTTGACCTGGTCGCCGTCCAGAATCGTCGCCGTGGGTGCCGAGGTGTAGCCGGAGCCCGGCGTCACCATGTCGAGCGACGTGACCACGCCATTCGCATCCATGTCCGCGGTCGCGGTCGCAGGCGTGCCGTCGGCCAGGTCGGGCAGGGAGAACTGCACGACCGGTTGGATCTTGTAGCCGGATCCTGGGTCGGTCAAGGTGATGTCGTCCACACCGCCACTCGCGATCGCTACCGCGACGTGGCCAGGTGCGTGGCTGCCACCCTTGAACGTGACCGTCGGCGACGTGAAGCCGAACCCGGCCTCGTCCACCGACACACTGGTCACCACGCCATCAGAGATGACGGCCTGCGCACTTGCGGGGTCCGTTGGATTTATCCCCGGCGACGTGATCTCGACGTCCGGAGGGCTGGTATATCCGGTGCCGGGGCTCGTGACGTCGATGCCGCTGATGCCACCAGTCTTCGGGTCCACGGTCGCTGTCGCCTCGGCGCCCGCGCCGCCCCCGTTGGTGAGGTGCACGACCGCGTCGGCGAGCACCTGGGGGCTGTTCGCCCAGTTGGGGTAGGGCCCGAAGTAGTGCGGAATCTTGGTCGGGTCGGTCGGACTGGTCGGGGCTTTCGCGCTGACTGTGCCCGCCCCGGCCGCTGGGCTCCGGGTGGGCGCGGCATTCGCGCCGAGCGTGCCCACCCCGGCGGCCGCGCCCCCGGTAGACCCGGCGTTCGCCGGGGTCCCCGACATCATGGCGACGACGACAGCGACGAGCAGCGCAACCAACACCTTGAGCCCTACCCCGCCTCGTGACCTTCTCGATCCGGCCCATGTCCTGGCTGCTGACGATCTCATGAGGCTCTCCTCCGTCGGTCCCGCTCAAACCCATTGTTTCAACAGATACAGACGAGCGCATTAACCCGCCAGAGACCAAAGTCCCGGGACCTACTGCCAACCGGTAGGGCCATACGTCCCGTCTCGTCGAGAATGTGCGTATTAACATCTTCGAGATTATTTGAACCAGCTATCCCCGCCCGAACTCGGGCAATATCCACGAGGTGGCGACAGCGAGGTGACCGAGGCTTCACGAAGCCCGCTTCGACCACGCGCTCGTGCGCGGTGTCCGTCTCGCGGCGAGGCGCTCTCCAATGGAGCACGACGATGACGGCTCTCCGCTGAATCGACCCGCCATAGCCAGGGTTCTAGGGCGCATCCTCGAGCCGGAGGGCCATTTTGGGGCACAGTCGGATGGCCTCGCGGGCTTCCTCGAGCAGCCGCTCGGGCACGTCAAGGTCGCGGATGATCGGGAAGCCCCAGTCGTCCAACGTGATCAGCTCTGGGACTATCTCAGCGCACAGCTTGCGTCCATCGCATGCGATCGGGTCAACCCGCAGCCTGATGCCGGCAGTCATGGGTGAGTCCGCGGCGGGACGGGCAGGATGCTGACTGCCCCAGTGGCGCAGCACCAGCCTTGTGCATGCTGTTCACGTTCGGATCTGAAGACGGTAACGGCGCTGCGTATGAGCGAAATGACCCCGTCAGGGTGGTGGCAGCCGCCGCGGCCGTCGACCTGGCCGAGCCAGCGCCGTAGCGTGTCCAGATCGGATACGCGGCCTTCGGCAAGCCGTTGAAGTTCACCTGCGATGGCGTCCAGGCCGAACAGACATGGGCCGCACTGCCGCGCCGACTCGTCCGCGAGAAAGCGCACGACCTTGGCGGTTTCAACGAGGCCGCACGCGTCGTCGGGCAGGGCCGCTACCAGCCCGGCGCCCACGTTGGCGCCTACGGCGGCCAGGCCTGCCGACGAGAAGGGCAGGTCTACCGCAGCCGCAGGAACCCAGGTACCGAAGTAGCCGCCGAGAAGCACCGCCTGCAGCGGCGCGGCTGCGCCGTCGGCGAAGCCGAGTATCTGCCTGATCGGGGTGCCGATCGCGACTTCGTGAACTCCGGGCCGGTTCACTGCCCCGAGAATCGTAACCAGCATCGACCCTGGCTGCTGCGGTGTGCCGAGCATGCGGAACCACGGTGCCCCGAATCGGGCGATGAGTGCGAGGTGTGCAAGGGTCTCGACGTTCTGCACGAGGGTTGGCCTGCCGCCGAGTCCTCGTTCGGAGAGCCTGGGCGGGGTCCTGGTGGGAGTGGGGATGCCATCCTCGATCCAGTGGATGAGAGCGCTGGCTTCCCCGCCGACGAACCGGTCGGCGCCGGTCTTGATCCGGATCCGGATCCGGTCGGTTCCGGCACGTCGGCGCTCGGCGAGAGCGTCGTCCATGATGTCGCGGGCACTGTGGTGCACGACGACGATTGCCTGGCGCGCACCGACGATCTCGGCGGCGAGAACCGCCCCGTCGAGTACCAGGTGTGGTGAGCGGGCCAGCAGGACCTTGTCCTTCGCGCTGGCCGGCTCGCCTTCGGTTCCGTTCGCCACGACGATCGGGTCGGATCCGGCAGCGACCGCCGCCAACTTTCTGAAGGTGGGAAACCCGGCGCCGCCCCGGCCGGTGAGCCCGGCGAGTCGCACCTCCTCAACCAGAGCCTGGCCCTCCGGCCGGCCAAGACTCGACGGACGAAGGGGACCGTATCGGGCCAGATGGGCTGCCAGGGTGGTGGGGCCGCCCGACGGGGGCGCTGCCAGCAAGCGAGGCAGTTGCTTCGACGCCGGCGTACCGTCAGGACCCGCCTGAAGCTGCGACTCGGTGGTCCGCATCACCGAGCTGCCGGTTCCTGAGGTGTGAGGCGTTCGTAGCCCGCCGAAGGCTGACCGGGCGGCGCGCTGTGCCGGACCGATGCCAGGACGCGCGCCAGCACTGCGGTTGCCACCATGGCCGCGGACCCCCATTCGATCAGGGCTACCCACCAGATCCCGAGGTCGCTACCGGCTGTCAGGGAATGAAGGAACGCCACCGGCCATGCCAGGTACGCCAGCCAGTGCACAAGCCGCCAAGCCTTGAAGCCCATCCGGCGGCGCACGAGGCTGGTGATGATCACGGCGCCGCCGAGATCGACAGCCAGGGTGCCGAGGCCGATGGCTAGCGTCCGGTAGCCGGACAAGAAGGGCAGCACCGTGGCCGCCCAACCGATGGAGACATAAGGGTCCAGGAGCGCGGTCGCGACGTGCAGCGCGAGGAACGCGACCAGGAACAACGCGAGCGTTCTGTGGAGCTCGGCGAAGACGAAACGTGGCCATCGCCTTGGTGCTGAGCCCAGCCGCGTCGACACGCCCAGCACCAGCACGACGCTGAACAGCACCAGCAGCACCAGGCCGCTGGCACGCGAAACGAACCACAGGCCCTGAGACCCAGTCGCAGCGGCAGCGAGGCTCATCGTCACTCTCCCTGTCCTTGCCCGCCCAGCAGATCGTGGGGCGGGACCTTGGCGCTATCCCTCACAGCTCCTCACGGCATCCTCCGACGACACCACGCCTGCGAAGGGCTCTGGCCGTCGTCTTCCTCAGTCTCCCTGGGCGCGGAGGCGCAAGTCAGGGCCAAAGGGCCCCACGGCGGCGCCACCCTGCCCGAGACCGAGTCAGGCTTCGCCCCACCACCCTCACAGCGCACCCCTGGTCTGGGCTCAGACGTATCAGACGTAGACATGGCTGCCTGAGGGGACGTCGATGCGGTCCCCGTCGGTGCCCCTCCAACCACCTGCGTAGCGCACGTCCCCGGCATGGGAGACGAGCCGGGCCGGTACGCCGGCCGTGCGCAGCCATTCCTCTGCCTGCTCACCGGCCACGATGGCCGCTGTCGCCGCGGCGTTGGCGTCGGCACACGTCGCAGCGGCGACACTCACCGTCCGCCAAGGCCCATCCGCGGGAAGCCCGGTCCGGGGATCCACAATGTGGTGGCGCAGGCGTCCCGCCTGGCGCCACTGGCGGCAGGCGATCGAAGAGGTCGCGACCGCCCCGCTGACAAGCCGCACCAGCTGGGTCCGCGAAGAGCCCGTTGGGTCTGGCTCGTCAGCCACCTGAATCGGCCAGCCGTCACGCGGCGGCACGCCCGCGACCGCCAGATCACCCCCGAGGCTGACCAACACGCCGCCGGCGTGACTGGTTGAGGCCATGGCCGCCGTGACTGCACGGTCTGATCCGAGACCCTTGGCTGTGGCGCCCAGATCGAGCCGGACACCGGGCGGCAGGTGGAGGAGCCGACCCTCGAGCCGCACCTTCCGCCATCCCGGCGCGGGGACCGGGGAGTCAAAGGGCTGAAGCCGCTCTGCATCGATCGCGGCGAAGTCACGGTCGTAGCCGAGTGAGATGAGGGCGTCGCCGACCGTGGGATCGGCTAATCCGCCTGTCCACCGGGCCGCTTCCAGCGCGACGCTGACTGCTTCGGCGAGCCCGTCGCTCAGCATGAACAAGCCTCCTGCACTGCCGTGGAGCCAGGAGATCTCGGAGTCATCCCGGAATCGGCTCGCCTGCTGGTCCAGGGCACTGAGGACGCCATCCACGGCGGCGAGCGCATCGCCGAGGTTCTCGGGCGGCCACACCGCGACCCGGGCCGTGGTGCCCAACGCGGCACGTTCGGCCACCGCAACCGTGTCATCACCGGTGCCGACCCGGCTCCACAACATCTGTACGGCGAGCTCTGTCATCGTCGTCATCCCATCAGTCGTGGAGGGGGGAGCCGGGCGCAAGGTGTTTGACATGGCTGACCACGGTCTTGCCGTTCACGACATGGGTGGTGGTCGTCGTGGTCACGCCGGAGGCGCTGGTCGTCGCGACGGAGTGAGTCACGTGTGGTCCGCCCGATCCGTTCGTTACCGTCGTCGTGCCCGCACCGGTCGTGGTTGATGACGAGCTGGCAACGGGAGCCGAGATGGGAACGGCATTGTGGGCCAGCGCCACAGTGGCGGCCCCAGTCCCCACGACAAGCACGGCGGCCGTCCAGTTCGACATCCGACGGACGCGACGGATTCCCTCGGTGCGGATCCGCACCGCCTGGTCCGCCGAAACCGGCTCGCCGGATTCAGGGCGCGGCCTCCAACGCTCGTTCGGGACTGATTCGGCGAATCCCGGCAGCGGCACCTGCCCTGTGCGGGGATTGCGGTCCGTGTTCATCAGGAGTTCCTTCCTTCCTATCGCGTCCGGGGGCTGCCCGGTAGTCATATCCTGCGCCAGCGCCCATGAGACGGCCGTGAGAGAACGATGTGAGCCCTCACATCTTCGTGATCCCTCAAACTCTCATCGTTCTTACATCTCCTGAGTAGTGTCAGAGGTATGCGGGTGCTGGTTATCGAGGACGAGATCCGGATGGCACGGCTGGTCAAGCGGGCACTGGAGGAGGAGGGCCACGCCGTGGACGTCGCCGGCGACGGCCCGGAGGGCCTCTGGATGGCGACCGAGAATCCCTATGCCGCCATCGTCCTCGACGTCATGCTGCCGGGCTTCGACGGCTTCGAAGTGTGCCGGCGGCTCCGAGAGGCAGGAGTCTGGGCTCCCGTTCTGATGCTGACCGCACGCAACGAGGTCGGTGATCGGGTCCGCGGCCTGGACGCGGGGGCCGACGACTACCTGGTGAAACCGTTCAGCCTTCTCGAGCTGGCGGCGAGGCTGCGGGCACTCACGCGGCGGGATGACCGCCGCCGCCCCGCCGTACTCTCCCAAGGAGAGCTGAAGCTCGATCCCGCGACGAAGCGCGCCTGGCGAGCCAGCACCGAGCTGGAGCTGTCCCCCAAGGAGTTCGCCCTCCTCGAGTTCTTCCTGCGTCACCCGGGCACCGTGCTGACCAGGTCCCAGATCATCGAGGCCGTCTGGGACTTCGCCTACGACGGAACCTCCAACGTCGTCGACCAATACGTGAAATACCTGCGCCGCAAGGTAGACGTACCGTTCGGTCGCAACGACATCCAGACGGTCCGCGGGATGGGCTATCGGCTCCGCCCCGAGGAACCGGGATAGCGATGTCGATCCGCCTCCGGCTGGCAGTTGTGTTCGCGGTTGCCTCCGCGCTCGTGTTCACCATCGGGAGCGCGCTGTTCGTCAGGCAGCTCTCGTCCTCCCTGCTCAGGTCCATCGACTCACAGCTCGCCGTGCAGCTTGCGCAGGCGGGCCGCTACCTACCCGCATCGGGCGCAGTGACGCCCGTCGCGGGTCGCCCGGCGCCGGGTGAGTACGTCGTCCAGGTCATCGATCCCCAGGGGCGGGTCCGCGGCGCCAGCGCAGACGCCGGGACGAGCCCCGTGCTGAGCCCGGCCGAGCTCAGCGTGGCGCAGCACAGCCGGCTCCTGCAGACCACGACCGCCGAGGGCGAACGGGAGCGCCTGATGGCTGCTCCACTGGCGAACCACGCAGGCTGGGTCGCGGTCTCGAGCGTCTCGCTCGACACTCTCGACACGACGCTGAGCCATGTCACCCGAGAACTGCTGATCGCTGGCGTGGTCCTCGTGGCATCGGCGGCTCTCGGCGCCTACGGACTGGCTCGGGCCGCCTTGTCCCCCGTCGAACGGATGCGCCGAGAGGTCGCGGCGCTCTCCGAGCGCGATCAGGCGCCCGGCATCCGGGTCCCGCGCACGCGAGACGAGATCGCCGCGCTCGCCGTGACGATGAACCAGTTGCTGAGTCGGCTGCAGCGTGCGCTAGCGCGGCAGCGAGCGCTGATCGCGGACGCCAGTCACGAGCTGCGGACCCCCTTCGCCGTGTTGCGCGGCGAACTCGAACTCGCCAGCCGGCCAGGCAGATCCCGCGAAGAGCTCGTGTCCGCGGTCGAGCAAGCCGGCGAGGAAGCAGCACGGCTCGCGCGCCTTACCGAACAGTTGCTCTTCCTCGCGAGGAGCGATGAGCAGCACATCCCGCTTCAGCGCGAACGAACCAACGTCCATCTACTGCTCACCCAGAGGGCGGACCATGCAGCAACCCGGGCAGCCTCGACCGGAGTCTGGTGCCAGGTCGAGGCCCCCGCCGACCTGGACATCGACGTCGACGCGGATCGCATCGGCGAAGCGATCGACAACCTGGTCGACAACGCCTTGCGGTTCGCCCCACCAGAAACCCCCATCGTGATGTCGGCCAGGGCCGCCGGCCACGACCTCACCATCGAGGTCGCGGACGCAGGCCCCGGCTTCCCGGCAGAGTTTCTTCCGCACGCCTTCGAGCGCTTCGCCCGCCCTGACCTCAGCCGCACTCGCAGCGACGGGGGCGCCGGCCTGGGGCTGGCGATCGTCAGCGCCATCGCCCACGCCCACGGCGGACGAGCGACAGCGCGCAATCGACCCGACGGCGGAGCCGTTGTCTCGCTCGAGCTTCCAGGCACCGTCGAGACCGGCCATGGACGGCCCCGGGATCCGGCGGGCAAACGGACCTACCAGTGAACAGCACGTAGGCCGCCTGCGGCGGCTGCGGGATGCGTCGCTCAGCGACATGACGGCTCCGCGTTTCCTGCCAGGTGGCGGGACGCATCCGGGCGACCACGAGGTCAGGCGCGTTCGGCCACCGCTACGATGACGACCTTGACAACGCTGCCGAGCTGTTGGACACGGCGCACCCGGAACTGCCGAATGCCACCGGTTGCCGATCCGTGTTCACTGCGCGGCGACATGGTCAACTGAGATGAGGTCGCAATGCCCCAACCTGGGGTTTGCCCTCACCGCCCTCGTAGCTCAGGGGATAGAGCAACGGTTTCCTAACCTGTCACACGGGTTTTCGTGACCTGCGCCGATCTCGCAGAATGCACTCTGACCAGGTGCTTTACCTTTCGTCACTTGCCGCCATCACTCACTGTTCTGCATCATCCTGTGTCCAAGCTGTGTCCAGAGGCGACACCGATACCTCAACCTCGCTTGAGCTTCTATTCCCACCCAGGACGCGGATGAATCGGAGCCCGGAGGTAACCTCGCCGACCATCCCGAAGGCGGGAGCCCCGCCGCGGCGCGCGCTCCACACGGCCAGTCGGCGTCCGCAAGACGGGACTCAGGGGCGTGGCACAGGTCGATCACTTGGACGCCATCTGCGCTGGTCAGAAGCCTTCTGGATCGATGTGGTCTTCCTCGGCGGGCCCAACCAGTGGCCGGGCACGGACGACGACTCCGAGCTCCAGATGCGCCGTGGACTCGAACAACCCCTGGCCGAGCTCCTCGACGAGTACGCCAAGCATGCAGCCCACACCGACGACGTCATTGCTGCCCGCGACTGGGACGCAGAAGCAGTCGGCCGGGACGAAAATACCGGCAAGCCGTTCGCGTTGCGGTACATCGTCGCGCACCTGATCGCGGAGACCGCTCGGCACAACGGCCACCTCGACATCCTCCGCGAGCTCGCCGATGGCGTCACCGGCGACTAGCCGACTCAACCGCCCGCTCATAGCCGCAGGTCGAGCGGTTCGGGTCTCCTCTGGGGTAGTGGTCGCCGGGTTGTGCGGGCAGCCATGACAGGCTCACCCCATGGCGCGGACGGACCGGATCGAACCCGACGCGGAGGTGGTCGCCAGGCTGGGTAGGACTGCCCTGGCGCTGCCCGAGGCCTACGAGGAGGACGCCTGGACCGGTATCCGGTGGCGGATCCGCGCCAAGACCTTCGCCCACGTCATGGTCGCGCAAGCGGGCTTCGAGTCGTCCTTCCGCGACGTGACGGGCGTGGCCGACCCGACCACCATCCTTACCTTCCGTGCCACCGGCGACGAGTTGCTCGCCTTGGTTCACGGCGGCATGCCGTTCTACAAGCCGCCGTGGTCACCGACGATCGTCGGGATGGTGATCGACGACGACACGGACTGGGCGGAGGTCGCCGATCTGGTCATCGAGAGCTACCGGGTCTGTGCCCCTCAGAAGCTGGCGAAGCGGCTGGACGAGGCGGCGGGCCAGGCCTCATCCACAGACTGATGCACCCCCCTCGACGTCGGCGGCGAACTGGGCGGTTGGGGCCATTTCGTCGCTCTGGGGGACCAAGGCAATGTGGTGTTGGTGCATTGAGACCGGCCCGCGAACTGGTCGGATCTGCCGGTGAGCGGGCGGGAAGGTCAGGCTGTGCCATCAGATTGATAGCGCCAGCCCGGACGCGCTGGGCACGATTCCGGGCCTGACACGGGACGCGACGTCGGGGAGCCCCGGTAGAAGCCATCAGTGCCCCGCTGGGTCGGCAAGCGTTCGTCTAGGTGACGGATCGCGGATTCTGTCGCTTCGCATGGGCTCAGAGGAGTCTGCGCGGATCAGCGCGCGGTGCACGATTCGCTGAATCCGGCGGCGCCCAGGCCGGCGATGGAAGGGTCGCTTGCCGCGAACTTCTGCTCGGCGTGGATCTCGCGCTGATACGCGGCAACGCCTTGCCGGGCGGCCCGCAGTCGAGCCGCGTCGAGCTTATTGGCGAACACGATGTAGTCGGCAAGTGCCCGGGCCTTGGTGGCAGCAGCCTGGGGGACGACGATCGCGGCGAGGTTGCGATCGAAGTCGTCGCGCAACTTGGTGTGTTGGGGGAGCTGGGCGAGAAAGTCCTTCAACGGGATGTCGAACTGGCCGCCGTTCAGCGCGATGACCTTCTGCTCCAGCCCATCGCAGAGCGCATTGACCGCATTGGTGTACTGCTGGACCGCGTCGCTGCCGCTGGACGACGACACCGGGACCGGCCCGGGGTCCGCCGAGTTCTGGGTCGACGAGCAGGCCGCAACAAGAACGCAGCTGCTCGCGACGATTGCGATTGCGCCCATCCGTCCCATGTCGCACATGATCGACCCAAGAGAGCTAGCTCTTCGCCCTCGTTGCCATAATCGTTAAGTGATTGGGGTTCCGCTGAGCCGTGACGGGGTCCGCGACGGAAGAAATGTGAACGCACTCATCTGCCGCTGTCGGGGTCCGTGCCGGTGTGCACACCTCCACCACCTCTTGGGGATTACCCTTGACCATGGCTTTGGGGCGCGGCAAGACGCGTGCCGGCCCTCGCGACATGTCACGCAAACATGGACATTGAGGCTTCACGGAGGAGGCCAAGGCGTGGGCCTCTCGTGCTCGGCGACGCGACGAGAAGCGAGAACTATCCAGCGAGCGCAGCCCGCCAGACGAGGATCAGGAACCGTCGGACGCGCCCGATTGACGCCCTGACCGCGATCAGTACCGCCTCGGCGGGGATGCCCTTGACCGACGAGGGATCTCTCCACTCGTGAAGAATCGGCTGCGAGGATGTTGAAGTGATATTGACGGTGCGAGTGCCGACCTGGGAGTTGGAGGAGTCCGGCCGCGTTTTGGGCGTGGGCGACAAGGTGTCGTCGTGGCTGACATTCCACGAGGCTGACGGGGCTTCGGAGTTGGCTGAGGATGTCCAGCCCATCTTGGGAATAGCGCGGCGGTTGCCGAGCTGGC
This sequence comes from uncultured Actinomycetota bacterium, assembly GCA_963820035.1. Lineage (GTDB taxonomy): Bacteria > Actinomycetota > Actinomycetes > Propionibacteriales > Nocardioidaceae > JAWWPG01. The sequence goes on from CAWFYK010000007.1 coordinate 66,751, forward strand.
CTGGTGCGGGGCCAGGTCCCCGTCCGGTTCAGATCGACCTTGCTGGCGGGGCGCTGTACTGGGAGGCACTCGAAGCGGCCGAGGGGGCCGTCGAGGTTGTCGGCACGGTCTCCACCAACAACGTCGATGCCCCCGACGGCTTTCCGGAGACGACGGGGGTGGTGCGCCGGATTCGGATGGAATGGCGCGACTTTGTGTTGGGCCCGGACAGGTCTTGGCGCAACGTCGCCGAGGGTCCTCGGTACGAAGCAGTGTCGCAGACCTACTTCCCACCCATCGAGATCGAAGAGCCCGACCCGGCGGTCGAGGCCGACCTGAACCGGCGAGCGCGTCAGGCGTACGACCGTGAGGTCGCCTCCGGTCGAATCCAGCGCGGGGATTCGTTCACCGTGGTGCTGGGTGCACCTCACACCACAAGCCGTCCCCCAGGCGCGACCGAGACCCGATGGACGGGGGTGCTCATCGACCTTGAGATCACGGGCACCCGTCAGGTGCAGCGCACAGCCTGATCGGCCACATGCCCCAGTCTCGGCCTCGCAAGCAACCCCGGCTCGGGTCCGTCATTCGCGATTTCTCCGACCACATCCCTTCGCCGCGTCCCGCGTCGCCTTGTCAACCGGATCTGCCGCCGTGCGGTTCGCGTTACCTGGGGATGTCGCTGCGGGGGTGACACCTTCCTGAGCGTGTGATCATCCCAGAATCCATCGCGCCACCACTGCCCGCAGTCGAGGAAGCGATGACTGATGGAAGACTGGTCCTCGACCGCGTTCTCAACGTCGACACAGCCACGACAGCCACGCTCTGGACGTTGGCGTCCTCGAACCTGTCGGGAAGCGAAGCGCAGGAGCAGTGCCACATGCGGACAGTATGAACGCACGCACCTGCCGCGAGTCGAGCGCTCCTGCCGACGATGAGCGGTCGGGCTGTGAGTGTCGATGACGGCCCTACGTTAGCGACGCTTGCGCAGGCGACGGACATGTCAGGGCTTGTCACGCTGGGCGAGTTCTCCATCGAGTCGAAAGGGCACCTGTCCCTGCGGGACGTCTACAACCGCGAGTACGACTCTCTTGGCGTGGATGCTGGCTTGGTACGCGTGATCGTTCTGCCAACGACGAGTCCGAGCCGTGCGAAGTGGCGTTCCTCGTTGGACCCGGCTAACCCCAACGCACTCATCTGCCGCTGTCGGGGCGCAGTGGATCACTCGAGTAGGGGTAGCTCAAGGTCGTAGGCCAGGACCACGGCGCGCGCCAGCTGGAGTTCTTGCTCGGCGCTGAGGTACCCGACGGTGCGACCCAGCAGATTCACCGGGACGGTGATGACGTTGTCGAGCGCGACCACACAGTCGTGGTCCAGCCCATTGTCGGGTCCCACCCGAACCTCGCTGGACAGGCCCTTGATGGTGGTGGTGATGGGCGCAACGGTCACCTTCGTCATCGCGGCCCGGGCCGCCTCGCGGGTCAAGACCAGTGCCGGCCGAGTCTTGTCGAGACGAACCAGACAGATCTCGCGCACCGATCAGTCCTCGACCTCGAGGTGGGTGCTGCTCCACCGCACCAGGTCGTCCAGGTCATCGGCTGGGCCGTGCTCACGCAGGACCTGGGCGTCCTGCTCGGCAGCCTGTCGACGCATCTCACGCTCCACCGCCGCCGCAACCAGCGCGGCCCGGCTGGACGCCTTGCCCGTCGCCACGGCGCTGTCCAGGAACGCCACCATTTCATCGGGGAGGCGAACAGCGATCTGGGTGCTCATGCCACCCATCGTACTCCGACGCATCCCACTTCGGGATGCTCACGCACATGCCGCGTTGAGCGCGAACTGGCATGCCGATGGGCGTTCGTCCCGCGACCTTTCAGCGCGGGTCCCGGTGAACGCGCCCGCTGTCGAATCTCCCGGCCGCAATGACGTCGCGGAACCGTCAGCCGGGATCGGGTGGCAGGTTGCGGAGAAGTCGTTCGACGGCTGCTCGGAGTGGGGCGATGTCGTGGTCGACGGTGGCCTGGACGACGGCATGGGTGGTGTGTCGAAGTAGCGATGCGCAAGGTGGTCGCGCATCCCGGCGATCTGGCTCCATGGGATCGATGGTTCGGAGTCGAGAAGGGCCATCGGCAGCGCCTTGACGGCTTCTCCGATCTCCAGCAGTCGGATGCGGACGGCGTCGAAGATGAGCCCGTCTGAGAGGTCTCCCCGCGCGGTGTGGGCCCCGATGGCATCGATGGCGGCCAGGATGTCGTGCAGGATGTCGTGCAGGCGTTGTTCGTCGCGGTAGGTCATAGCGGTACCAGGTCCGGAGCGATGCGGTCTGCGACGTCGGGCTTGAGCCCGTCTGCCGGGACAAGGTCGATCGTCGAGCCGAGCACCGACTCCAGGGCATCTCTCGCCTGCCCAAGCTGGATCAGGCCCATGCTCGGGGGGAAGTCGGCGAGCAGGTCGAGGTCGCTGTCTTCGCGGTCCTCGCCGCGGGCGACGCTGCCGAACACGCGCAGCCCGGTCACGCCGTGGGTGGCAGCGATGTCGACGAGACGTTTGCGGTTGCGTCGGACTCGACGACCTATCGGACCGGTGAGTCGGGCAAGCCGATGGCGGGGGTCGACGATCCGTACGTCCAGCTCGTATCCGGTGGCCGCGACCAGGTCGGCCAGGGTGGCCAGCGCTGGTCGGCGGCTGTTCGACTCGTAGGCGCTGATGACGCTTTGTGTCGTGCCGGCCCGCGTTGCGAGTTCGGTCTGCGTCAACCCAGCACGGTCTCGTGCCCGTCTGAGGAGCTGCCCGCTCGTCATCTCCACCACCCGGCGAGTATAGCGTATTGTCGATACTCACTCGCGGTTGGGCGAGTGGCTGTCAGCCGGTGGATGAACTGCGTGCCTCGCTTGCTCACGCCATTGGCCTCCCTCGTACGTCTCGAGTCGGTCGACCCTTCTCACGCACATATAGGCAAGAAGACCAGCTCCGGATGGACAACCCAATGCAAGGAAGCGCTGAAGCTCACCTCGGACTGCGCCCCGATCTCGGCAAGGAGCGAGGTCTTTCCCCTCGCCTTTCCAGACCGAATCGATCTGCCACACACCCGATGCACTCACGCGATCGGCTATCGTTGCCACGAATGGTTCTCCCCACCTTACCGACGAGTAGACCACGTGAACGAGCCACCCTCCGCGGCCAGAACCCGCCCACGGCCCACATCCGTCGAGTGCGCCTGGTGCGGCGCTGTCATCACGCTGAAGGCTCGCGGACGGGTCCCGACCTGGTGCTCCGACAACTGCCGACACCGAGCCTGGGAGCAGAAACGAGCCGCGGAATCCGGTCGATCCGCCGTCACCCTCGTCGAGCGAGAAGTCACCGTCGAGATCGAGAAGATCGTCGAACGTGTCCATGGGGTCCCCGTCACGACGCCTATCCGAAACGACGACTGGGCAAACCTCCTCAGACAACTCAGCCGCGAACTCGACGCCGGCCGCCTCTACGACAGAGCCCTCCCCGATCTCGCCGCGGCGTTCAACGAGCTGCACGAATCTCTTGAGCGTCGCCTCCGGATGAGACGGTAGCCCCGAGGGCCCCCACGGTCCTTGGACTCGGCCGAAGTCGCGCGTCCCAAGGGTCGCTTGGTCGCGGTGTCCCCCAGTCGGCCCGCCGTGGCGCCTGGGAAGGCGTCTGAGGCTGCCGGGAGACGAGGTCCGTCCCGGGAATTCCCCGCGGCCGCGGCACAGAGCATCAGGAGGTCCGGCATGGCCAGCATCAAGAAGGAGTCAAGCGGCCGATATCGGGCACGCTACAGAGACGCGCGAGGCCGCAGCCGCTCGCAGCGGTTCGACAAGATGAAGGACGCCCAGCCGTGGCTCGACGGCGTCACGACTGCGGTTCAGACAGGCACGTATGTCCACCCGAAGGCGGGGCGCACTGCGGTCGGCCAACTGGCCCCGGTCTGGCTCAAGGTGAAGGTCGGCAAGGTCAAGCCCAAGACCTACGCGGGCTACGAGAGCCTGCTCAAGGTCCAGGTCCTTCCTCGCTGGCGCGATGTCGGGGTGTCGACGATCACCAGCGCCGACATCGAGGCATGGGTCTCCGAGATGACCTCATCCGGACTCTCGGCGTCTCGGACACGGCAGGCATACCAGGTGCTCAAGGGCGTGCTGGACACCGCTGTCAAGGCCCGAAATCTCGCCGCCAACCCAGCCCAGTCCGTTGATCTCCCCAAGCTGCCCGAGAGCCGTCGCCGTTACCTGACGATGGCGCAGCTCGAGGCACTCGCTGACGCCGCAGGCGAGTACGGCCTGTTCATCCGGGTACTCGGTTACTGCGGGCTCCGCTGGGGCGAGGCGGTGGCGATACGGTTGACAAGTGTGACCTGCTGCGGTCACGGCTCATCGTGGACCGCTCGGTCCTCGACGCCGGTGGTGTGCTCAGCATTGGCACCACGAAGAGCGGCAAGCGACGCGAGGTCCCACTATCGAGATTCCTCCGCGACTGCCTGGCCGGCAGGGCCACCGACGACCTGGTCTTCCCGGCGCCGCAGGGTGGCTACCTCCGCAACAGCAACTTCCGGCGCGGATGCTTCGACCGGGCCGTGTCCAGCGTCGGGCTCCAGGGGCTGGTCCCCACGAGCTCAGACACACCGCGGCGTCTCTGGCGATCCGGTCCGGGGCCGACATCAAGGTCGTCCAGACCATGATGGGCCACGCCTTCGCGACCATGACGTGGGACCTGTGCGGCCACCTATACGATGACGACCTTGACAACGTCGCCAAGCGGTTGGACACGGCTCGCTCGGAGCTGCTCCAAACAAACTGTGTCCAATCCGTGTCCAGCACGGCCGACGTGGTGAAGCTGGGATGAGGCCATACCGCCCCTGACCAGGTGCGTTACCATCCCCGCCCTCGTAGCTCAGGGGATAGAGCAACGGTTTCCTAAACCGTGTGTCGCAGGTTCGAATCCTGCCGAGGGCACGACGCCGAAGGCACGTCATCGACGTTGGGCTTCCCGCGACTGAAGCCCGACGGCCAAGACACCGAGCGGCGTACTCCCGGAGCGGCCCTGTCCTTTCCGCGGAAGTGCCCCCACCTGCCCCAGCCGTCGTGCGACGATCGGAGCCGGCCTGCGATCGTCGCCAGCCGAGCCGGGAGGGCGTGTCGGCTCAGCACGGGCTGGCCGGACCTCACGATGGAGGGGAACCGAGCGATGCCTTCGCGGAAAGGTACGGCCACGTGACTCTCGACCTGCTGCTCATCGGGTTGGCGATCACCCTGGAGCCGATCCCGCTGACGGCGTTCATCCTGGTGCTGGCCTCCAGGAACGGCACCCGAAAGGGAGCGGCCTTCATCTTCGGCTGGCTCTTGTCGCTGGCGATCGTCATCGCCGTGACTCTCCTGGTGACGGGGAACAACCCGCCGAAACCGAGCAGCGCACCGTCTGTCGCGGCGCTCGTCGTCAAGATCCTCCTCGGAGCAGTGCTGGTGGCGATCGGGGTGCGGCAATGGCGGCGAATGGGCAGGCCGAAGAAGCCCAAGAAGACACCGAAGTGGCAGACCGGCATCGACAACATGTCGGCCTGGTACGTCATCGGCCTTGCACCGCTGACCCAGCCGTGGGGCCTCGTCGCGGCCGGTGTCGCCACGATCGTCCAAGCGAAGCTATCGTCATGGCAGAGTTACCTCGCCTTGATGATGTTCTGCGTCGTCGCCACCGCCGTCTACCTGGCCATGGAGGTCTACACGGGCCTCCGACCGGCCGCGAGCCAGCAGTTCCTCTCCGACCTGCGCAGCTGGATCGACTCCCACACCGACCAGCTGATCATCGTGGTGTCGCTGCTCCTAGGCTTCTGGCTGATCGCGCAGAGCTCGTATCTCATCGTGGTCAACTAGGTCACCAGCGGTCGGCCCGCGGAGCGTGGGAGTTCCGGCCCTGGCCCCGCTCTCAGGCGCAGGTATCGGCGGCGGGAGAGGTGTAGGGCGTACCCCCAGGACGAGAAAGAGGATCTCGCCGAGCATCAGCAAAAGCGTCAGCAACAGCACCGAGACAACGATGACAGGCACACCGAACAGCTGTCCCACCACAGGGTGCGCCAGGACTGAGCCGCCCGAACGCGCCAGATCGTGCGCGTGGCTCTCCGTCGCGACAGAGTAGAGCCACGTCGCCGATCGCCAGGCCGCGATGGCGGCAAGCACGATGATGATGGCCATCCCGACCAGACGGCTGCCGCTGCGACGGGAGGTCCGGCTCAGCAACGGGAGGCCAAACGCCGCGATCAGGGCGAAGAGCCCACCGAGGCCGAGGCCAGGGACGCCAGCCGTCACGTCAGTGACCCTTCTCGTAGACACTCAGGCGGCGGCCGAGGAGCAACTCCTCGACGACCGCCCTGAGCATGAACCAGCAGTTGACGAAGCGAAGCGGGAAGTACGCCGGGAGGCTGGCCAGCGCCTTCCGGAACTCACCTCGCTTCGCGGCTCCGACCAGGACCGGGATGGCAACGACGGGAAGGTCGATGACATACCCGAGGAAGAACCACGGGCTGACGAAGAACCCGAGGAGGGGGAGCACGAGCAGCGTGATCGGGGGCGCGACGAGAGCATCGAAGAATCCGATCCCGATCGTCGAGCGAAGATAGCGTTGCCCCAGCAGACCTCGCCAGTGCAGGCGAACGTTCTGCAAGAACCCGTGTGACCACCGCCGTAGCTGCTTGCCCAGGAAGTGCAGATCATGCGGCTCGATTGGGTAGCAGACAGCCTCGGGCACGAAACGCACGACGAAACCCTGCTCGTAGAACGACCACGTGAGATCCATGTCCTCCGCCATGGTCCGGTTCGACCAGCCACCGACCTGCCGAAGCAGATCCGTGCGATAGATGGAGAAGCATCCGGAAGCGATGAGCGGACGGCTGTAGTGGTCCTGCACCTGCTTGTGGAAGGAGAATGAGTACAGGTACTCGACGTACCGGCCCCGTTCCCAGATGCTCCTGACGTGTCGAGGGATGACGAAACCGCTGGCCGCCGCCACGAGTCGGCTGCCAAAGGCTTCGAGCAAGGTCTCGATCGCGTCATGCTCAAGAGCGGTGTCGGCGTCGATCGCCATCACGAAGGCGCTCTCGACCTGGCGGAGCGCGAACGTCTGAGCAGCCGCCTTCGAACCCGAGTTGACGGGTGGACGCATCACCTCGACCCCCAGGCTGCGGGCTACGTCACCGGTCCCGTCCGTCGAGCAGTCGTCGACGACGACGATCCGCCCGGGCGGTGTGGACTGTTCGAGCAGTGACTTGAGAGTGTCTCCGATCGAGGCTGCCTCGTTGTATGCCGGCACCAGCACGGTCAGATCCGCGGCTGGCGCTCGCCTCAACGATCTCCCCGTTGTCACCGGTGCCATGGCCGCCCGTGCTCGGCGGCCCCAACGCCGACCGGATTGCACCGAAGGCCGCACCGTGTGCCCGGCCTGCTGAGAAAGAGTTGCGTGCGTCAACCGCGGATCCTCCCTGATCTCGAGTGCTGCTACGACTGTGATCGTGCGAGGGCTCGCGAAGTTACGCCGGTTGACAACCTTCCTCGATGATTTCTGCTGTTGTCCCGGCAACGGGCGGCCGCATCGCTAGCCTGGACCCTGCCCGTGGCTCTTGCCGCCGCCATCCCCGTTCCCGTGGCTTTGGCCGCCGCCGTTGCCGTTGCCGTTGCTATGGCCGTTGCCGTTGCCGTTGCCATTCCCGTGGCCGTTGCCGTGGCTCTGGCCGCCGCCGTTCCCCTGGTTGTGCGAGTTCCCGTTGCTGTTGCCCTTACCGTTCCCGTTCCCGTTCCCGTTCCCGTTCCCGTGGCTGTGGCTGTGGCTGCCGCCGTCCCGTTGCCATTCCCGTGGCCGTTCCCGTTGCCCTGGCTCTGCCCGCCGCCGCTTCCGTTCCCGTTGCCGTTCCCGTTGCCATTCCTGTGGCCGTTCCCGTTGCCCTGGCTTGTCGGCGCGGCCGCTTCCGTTGCCGTTCCCGTTCCCGTGGCCCTGAGCGCCGCCGTTTCCATGATTGCTCGGGTGGCCGCTCCCGTTCCCGCTCCCGTTCCCGTCACGCTGGCCGGGGTGCTGGTGTGTGGACCCGTCGTTCCCCTGGGACCTCCCCGAACCTCCGTGCGGCGGCCTACCCAGCCGGTCGGGGCCGGTCTCGGGTCGCGTCGGATTCGATCCCAAGCCCGGCTGGGCGGGCACCGGCGTACCCGCAGATCCTGCTCGCGACGAAACAGGCCTGGCCGGTGTCGAGGGCGTCGTGGGTTCCGGCGAGGCGCCATCGATCCCAGTGACGACCCGATGCACGATGGAAACCAGAGGCGCTCGGATCGTCTCGGACGCGGCTGCGGCCCCAGCCAGGACCACCGACCCGACACCGAGAGTGGCCACCACGGCCACCACCACGGTGCGCGCCCTTCGGGGCCTCGGCGGTCGACCGGCCAGCAGAGCTGCGACGTCGTCGCGAGGTTGCGGCGGAGGCGCCGTTCCGAGCATGCGTAGCTGCGCCAAGGCGTCGTCGAGAGCCGGGTCGCTGCCACCGCGGCCGGCAACGAGCCTCTCGATCTCCTCGTCGCTCCAGAGCGGGCTCACTGGGCTGCTCATGTCATTGACGTCATCGCCCGGGGGGGTCATCGGGTTACGTCCTCTTGAGCGAGGACCCGGTGTCGTAGCGCCAACAGGCCACGTCGTTGCAACTGCTTCACCGACCCCACACTGCGACCAATGACGTCAGCCGTCTCCTCCAGGCTGAGCTGACCGACGACTCGCAGTGCCACGACTGTCCGCTGGTCCGGACTGAGCTCGGCGAGGAGCCGGACGACGGCCTCGTCCTCGGCTCGATGCATGACGAGGTCCTCCGCGGACGCCGTCACCCGGGTGTCGGCCTCCGGCTCGAAGGGCATCGACCCCGGGTGTGCCTTTCGCCGTCGCAGCTCGTCGACCAACCGTGCGTGAGCGATGCTGAAGGCCAGCGTGCGCAGCCCCCGGACGCCTCCGTGCAACGTCTCGAGCTGCGGGAGCAGCGCCACGAACACATCCTGGGTGAGTCCTTCGGCGTCCTGCGAACCTCGAGAACCGAGATAGCCCCTGATGGGCGGAGCCAGGATCTCGTAGACACGTTTGAGGGCAGCCGGCTCGCCCGCCATGGCTGACCTGACATCTTGATCCGTCAGCTCGGCCACCGCCACATTGTGTCGGCTGCTCTGTCCGATCGCCACACACGACCAGCCGATGCTCGTCACGAACGGTCTTGCCTTGGGGAGTAACCCGAACGGGGGTCCTTGCGATTACCACAGCAACATTCCCCAACCACAAGGAGACATGGATGACGAGGTCGACAACTATCCGCGCTGCCGGTGCAGCAGCACTCGCTCTCGGAGTATCCGTGAGCCTCGCGCTCCCTGCCCAGGCCAAGGACGGCGCCGGATCGACGCACGGCAGCTGCTCGGGCACCTCGACATACAAGGTGGTCGCGAGCGGCCACAAGGACTCGATCGTGGTCAAGGCCAAGATCGCCACGGACGTCGGTGGCGAGGCGTGGGCCTACGGCATTGCCGACAACGGAACCACCGTTGTCGCCGGCGACGCTACGACGAGGAAGAACGGGAAGCTGGTCGTCCGACAGTCGATCCCCAACCTCGAAGGCACAGACACGATCGACTACACGGCGACCGACTCCGTGACCGGCGAGACCTGCTCCGCGGCGGTTGCCCTCTCCTGAGGAAGGGCTCCGAGGACGGCCCCCGACGCCATGGGTGTGCGCGGGGGCCGTCTCTTCGCCGTTCGCCTTTCCCGACGCAGTATTCAGCGCGAAGCGAGCTCGATGCGGCCGTACGCCGCGAGCGTGCGCAGGGCTCGTAGTGTGACAATTCCCCGCCATTCCAGGGCAGATGCCTCGCTGGGTGGCTCCCACGTGATCGGCCAGCCTCCGTCGGCCTGCTGATCGCGTTGCAACCGGTCCAGATGCGCGTCGATCTGCTCGTCCGTGAAGAGGGCGCGCCAGGGAGAGTCGGCCGTGCGTGCCAGATCCAGCGGCGACAAGCCGTACCCGAGCGCATCGGGGTCGAGTTGGAGCAGCGGAACGGCGGCCAGGTCGCCTGTGATCGCGGCGATGTGCTCGGCCGCCCGGTCGCGATCGGGGACGTGCTCGAGGAAGATAAGGACCTCGGACAGCTCATGCGCGCCGCCGGGAACGTTGCCGACAGCCAGCCTCTCCCAGCAGTACGCCTCGCCTTGCGCCCTCCACGGATGGTCGATCCCGAGTTGGTGGAGCAGCCCGACCAGCCCGGCCGTCGGGTTGAGCCCGGGCTCGTAGGTCCAATCGCTCCAGTGCTCTGCTCGAGGAAACGACTCGATGACCGGGAAGGCGAGCGGGACGGCGCCACCCGCGTCGGCCTCGGCCGACGTACACGCCAGGAAGTCCGCCGCCCGGAGGACCATCGGCTGGTCGACGGCGCCCGCCGTGGCGAGAGCTGCGAGAGCGGTCTCGACGTCGATCGGCAGACTCGCCGGGCAGCGCTTGTCCGGCTCGAGGCCGTGACCGAAGCCGCCGTCATCGTTCTGGTAGCCACGCAGCGCGTCGACCACGCCGCTCGGCGGAGCGCCGAGAAAGCACGTGGCAAACAGCCGCCGCTCCACCAGGCGGCCCTGGCGCATCAGGAAGGTCTCGCCGGCCACGGGTGAGTCGTCCATGGTGACAAGCCTATGGTCGGATGGCGACGCACCCCCGTCGACCGACACCACAGGGACGCGGTCGCTGCGGGAGTGCGGCCCGGACGCGTATGGGGTCACCACCCGGGCAGGTCAAGGGGGCTGCTGGTTTCAGGTTGAACTTTCTGGGTACGTCTTCGTCACGGCCGGTCCCCACGAGTAGTTGCCGACCGCAGGCCCTGGGAGCCCCCACTCGAGAGTGGACCCCAGGGCCGATCGCGCGGGACGTCGGACGGCGGGAAGAACCTGACGGCTCGGCGGGAAGAACCTGACGGCTCGGCGGGAAGAACCTGACGGCTCGGCGGGAAGAACCTGACGGCTCGGCGGAAAGAACCTGACGGCTCGGCGGAAAGAACCTGACGGCTCGGCGGGCAGAACCTGACGGCTCGGCGGTACTCTCGGTCTGCATCGACGAAGGAGAAGCGGATGGCAGGACCGACCCGTGGCTTCGTGGGCAGGCGTCGTTCTGATCGGGGCGAGCGGCTCCCACCGGGGCAGTACGACATCGGGAAGGACTTCCCGGTGCTCACCGCGGAGGTCACGCCACGGCTGGACCCGGAGCGATGGACGATGACCGTCGACGGTCTGGTGGAGACCCCGCACACCTGGACCTGGCAGGACATGCACCGGCTCCCGCAGTCGGAGTTCCGTGGCGACATCCACTGCGTCACCACCTGGTCGAAGTTCGACACCAGCTTCGGCGGAGTCAGCGTCGACGAGCTGCTCGACGTCGCTCGCCCGCTGCCGAGCGCGACCCACGTCCTGGCGACCTCGACCACCGGCTACACCACGAACCTGCCGCTGGAGCACCTGCGCGGTGGGCAGGCCTGGGTCGTCTGGACCCACGAGGACAAGCCACTGCCCCGAGACCACGGTGGGCCGGTCCGGCTGCTGGTGCCCCACCTCTACTTCTGGAAGAGCGCCAAGTGGGTCACCAGGCTCACCCTCCTCGACCACGACAAGCAAGGCTTCTGGGAGGTCAACGGCTACCACGACCTCGGCGACCCCTGGCGCGAGCAGCGATACCAGGGTGACTGAGCAGCAGGCGCCCGCCGGCGGCTGGAGACGGGCGACGGTCCGCCAGGTCGCCCATCCGACACCTCGGGCCGTCCGGCTCAGGTTCGAGGTCCCCGACCGAGTTGACCACTGGCCAGGGCAGCACTACGTCGTCCGGCTGACGGCCGAGGACGGCTACACGGCCCAGCGCTCCTACTCCGTGGCGTCCGCGCCCTCGGACCCACTCGTCGAGCTCTATGTCGAACGGCTCGAGGACGGCGAGGTCTCGACCTACCTCGCCGACATCGTCGAGGTGGGGGACGAGCTCGATCTCCGTGGCCCGATCGGCGGCTGGTTCGTCTGGACGGGCGACTCCCCCGCCTTCGGCGTCGCCGGCGGTTCGGGTGTGGTCCCGCTGATCGCCATGCTCAGACACGCCGTCCATCTCGGCCGCGCGGACCTCCTGCGGCTTGCTGTCTCCGCGCGTACGTTTGCCGACCTGCCCTACGGCGACGAGCTCGCCGCGTCAGGCGCCTTCATTGCCCTGAGCCGCGAGGTGGCCCCCAGCGGCCGGAAGGCTGCACGCGTGGCGGCCGCCGACCTGGCCACGATTCTCACCCCCGACGCAACCTGCTTCGTCTGTGGCTCGGCGTCCTTCGCGGAGTCCGCGAGCATGATGCTGGTCGAGCTCGGCGTCCCCGTCGACCGGATTCGCGTCGAACGGTTCGGTCCCAGCGGCTGACCGGCCGCCGCCTCCACCGTGACCGCCGTCACCGTTGACGGAGTGACCGGGCCAGAAACCCCATCTGAGCCTGGGCATGACTCGCCCAGAAGGTGTCGTCGTGTCCCCCTGGGTCGAAGACCCCCGTGACGTCGTACGACGGTGAGTGCGGGAAGCCGCCCACAAACGCTCTGTCTGCTTGGTAGAACGGGTCGCTGGTGCCGCAGGCGAGCCGGATCGGGATGCCTGCGAAACGATGCGGCTCGCCGAAGACGTTATGCCGTTGCCAGTCCTCCGCGTCGTCGAACGCCCCTGGAGCGCTCAACCCCGGGTCGGTCCATAGTGCCGCACTCATCGGCGCGACCGCCGCGACCCGCTTCGGTCCCATCGTGGCCGCCAGCAGCAGGGCCCCGTAGCCGCCCATCGACCAACCGATCAGGCCGATCCGCGAGATGTCGAGATCGAGCCGACCCAACATCGGGATGAAGTCGTCTCGGACCATGGCACCGGTATCGCAGGGCGGCGTGGCCGAACTGATGTCGTCGTCCCCGGTGCTCTCCGAGCGGCGGGCGTGCCAGTAGTAGTTGCCCCCGTCGATCGACGCGACCGCAAGGCCGGTGGATGCGATGAACCGCTGCAGTCCGAGCTGCTCGAACGTCGACCGGGCGTCTCCGTCCTTGCCGTGCAGGGAGATGACGACCCGTGGCCTCAGCACTCCCTTCGGTCGCATCATCACCCAGGTGGGCCGATGACCGGGCCAGTGTCTCGATGACAACCGACCTAGTCGCCCGACTACGGCGGGAGTGGTTGGCGGCAGGGACTCCGACGCACTACAGGCGGCGACGAAGGGGACGGCGATCGCGGCGATCAGCAACGCGCGCCTCGGGATCGACCGAGACCCGTCATCGACATCAGGCACGACACCTCTTTCCGCTGCGACACCCAGGCTACCGACGCCGGCATCGGACCGGGTCGCTTCGACACAGCACGTCCGGTTCTGAGAACCGCTTGTCAGGGGTCGACACCGGGAGCACCATGACACAGAAGGGTGAGCAGTCCGCCTCGAGCCCGAGCCTCCGGCGCCGCTCACCCATGGGAGGGGCCATGAGCACGGCGAAGGGTGCGGAGTCGGCTGACAGCGCGGAACACGTGGACGCCGTCGTGGTGGGGTCTGGCTTCGGAGGCTCCGTCACCGCCTTCCGGTTGGCGGAGGCGGGCCGCTCGGTCGTGCTGCTCGAACGCGGCAAGCCCTATCCTCCCGGAGCTTTCGCCCGGACACCGGCCCAGATGGCGAAGAACTTCTGGGATCCCAGTGCCGGACTGCACGGGCTCTTCGACATCTGGGCGTTCTCTGGTCTCGAAGGTGTCGTGTCGAGCGGTCTGGGCGGCGGTTCGCTGATCTATGCGAACGTGTTGCTGCGCAAGGACGAACGGTGGTTCGTGCACGAGTCGCCCGTGCCCGGGGGCGGCTACGAGAACTGGCCGATCAGTCGCACCGATCTCGATCCGCACTACGACCGAGCCGAGGCGATGCTGGGTGCCACGCGCTATCCCTACCCGGATACGACGAAGACGTTGGCGATGGAGGAGGCTGCTCACAACCTCGGCCTCGACGTCCAGCGTCCGCCGCTCGCGATCACGTTCGCAGCGCCCCCTGGCGCCACCCCGGCAGCGCGGACCCAGATCCCGACACCGGACTACGGCAACATCCATGGGGCGACACGGCTCACCTGCCGACTCTGCGGCGAGTGCGACCTCGGCTGCAACGACGGAGCGAAGAACACCCTCGACCACACCTACCTCTCGGCGGCGAGCCACCATGGTGCGGACATCCGGACGCGATGTGAGGTGCGCGGCTTCAACCCGCTCGACGGCGGTGGTTACGAGGTCCGCTACGTCGTGCACGACCCGGAGACCGAAGGCCACAAGACCGCCACCGACAAGCTTCCGATCCAACGGCTGACGTGCGATCGGCTGGTGCTGGGTGCCGGAACGTTCGGCTCGACGTACCTGCTGCTGCGCAACCGGACATCCCTGCCCGGTCTCAGCCGCGCCCTCGGCAGTCGCTTCAGCGGGAACGGCGACCTGCTCGCGTTCCTGCTGGGGGCCACCCGCGAGCCGGGCAGGGCGCATCGCACCATCGAGGGAAGCCGCGGTCCGGTGATCACGACGGCGATCCGCGTCGCGGACGCCGCCGACGGCGATGGTACGACGGGCCGCGGCTACTACGTGGAGGACGCCGGCTACCCGCTCTTCGCCGACTGGCTCGTCGAGACATCGCAGACGCCGCTGGCAGCCCGTCGCTTCGCGCGCTTCGCCCTCGGGCGCCTGCTCTCCCGATTCTCGCGATTCGACCACTCGGAGATCTCGTCGGATCTCGCGACCCTGCTGGGGACCTGCAACCTGTCCGACGGATCGCTCCCGCTGCTCGGGATGGGACGCGACGTGCCCGACGGGGTGATGAGCCTTCGTCGCGGCCGGCTCGCGATCGACTGGACGACAGAGACGTCGTTGGAGTACTTCGAGAGCGTGCGCAGCACGATGCGCGACCTCGCCGACCAGCTCGGGGCGAAGTTCGAGGACAACCCGTTGTGGTGGACCAAGCGCGTCGTCACCGTCCATCCGATCGGCGGTGCCCCGATGGGTCGCCACGTCGGCGAAGGTGTCTGCGACCCCCACGGCGAGGTCTTCGGCTTCCCCGGTCTCCACGTCCACGACGGGTCCGTGCTACCCGGGCCGGTCGGCGCGAACCCCTCGCTCACCATCGCCGCGGTTGCCGACCGCGGCTGCGACCGGATGCTCTCCCAGCCGTGGCCGACCACGAAGCGACGTTCGGGAAGAGCGACAGCGGCCGCCGATCGCGGATCTGTCGCGTCACCAGCAAAGGCGGCGACGGCAGCGGCGCCGCCCCCGAGCGAGCGGAGCGTCTCCTTCACCGAGCAGATGAAGGGGTTCGTCGCGCTGGGCGTCAGCGAGTTCGAGGAGGGCCGAGCGGAGGGCAGGTCGCTCGACCAGCGCCTGATGTTCGAGCTCACCATCACGAGTGGTGACGTCGAGCGCTTCGTCAGCGACGCCGCCCACCAGGGCACGGCGACCGGCTACGTCGAGAGCGACGTCCTGGGAGGCCGCCTCGACGTCGAGCAGGGGTGGTTCAACCTCTTCGTCGCGGACAGCGGCCCGGATCGGCGCCGGATGCTCTACCGGCTGTTCTTCCGCGGCGGTGGCGGCAACCCGCTCACCCTGACCGGCTTCAAGGACGTCCACGACGACCCGGGCATGGACGTTTGGCGGGACACCTCGACCCTCTACGTGCGCATCCTCGACGGTCACGTCCACCCCGACGGTGACGCGGCCGCGACCGTCGTCGGGGCCGGGGTGATCACGATCCACCTGCCCGACTTCCTCAAGCAGCTCACGACCTTCCGCGCGAGCGGCGACCACCCCGGCTCCTCTCTCGACTCGTTCGGGAAGCTCTTCCTCGGTCAGCTATGGGACGTCTACGGTGCCCACCTGCTGCGCCACCAGGACACGTCGTGAACCGGCGCGACCTGCACGCGCACGCGACGGCGCTCGGGTTCGCTCCGCGCGACGCCGTCCGCTGGCTGTCACCCGGACAGCTCGCCCAGACCGGCGCCAAGGTCGCCCTGTCCGCGGTGTTCGCCGACTACTCCGACAAGCGGGAGATCCAGGCGGCCCTCGGCAGCGGGCTGTTGACCGCGCCGGCCCGCGAGCCGGGGGTCGACGAGGACGTCTGGCTCGATTTCGTCGCCGACCTCGGCGATGGGTTCGACGCGACGTACACCATCGCCACGCACCTGGCGGCCGCGCGTCTCGAGGTCAGCTCGGCTGACGGTGCCGGTGCCACACTCGACCTGCCACGAGGTTCGCTGCTGGTGATGGGTGGAGACGAGGTCTACCCCACCGCGTCTGCGCGCGCCTACGAGGACCGCACGCTCGGCCCCTACCGGGCGGCCCTTCCCACCGCCGACGACCCACCTCTTCTGGTGGCCCTGCCCGGCAACCACGACTGGTACGACGGCCTGACGGCGTTCCTGCGGATCTTCACGCAGGGACGCCCGGTCGGCGGTTGGCGGACAGAGCAGCATCGGAGCTACTTCGCGGTGAAACTGCCTCGGCACTGGTGGCTGGTCGCACTCGACAGCCAGTTCGGTACCTACATCGACCAGCCCCAGCTCGAGTACTTCGAGGAGCATGTCACTCAGCACCTCGAACCGGGCGACGCCGTCATCATCTGCTCCGCCACCCCCACCTGGGTGCACTCCGCGGTCGACCACCCGGATGCGTTCGACTCGCTGCACTGGTTCGACCGCAACTACCTCAGCCGTCGACAGGTCGGCGACAGCGGCGAGATGGAGGACACCGGCGCGACCGTCCGGCTCTGGGTGACCGGCGACAGCCACCACTACGCCAGGTACGCCGAGCGCTTCGCCGACGAGACCGGGGTCGATCCCGATGACCACCGCCGGCGACAGATGGTGACGTGCGGGCTCGGCGGCGCGTATCTCTCGGCCACCCACTCCCTGCCCGCCGAGCTGGCCATCCCCCCGGCCAGCTCCCGAGTGCGGGACAAGGGCGTGCCTCCCGCCACCTTCGTCCGGGGCGTCACCAGCTACCCGTCGGCCGCCGACTCCCGGTCGTTGTCCCGCCGGCTGGCGCTGCCGTGGCTGCCGCAATGGTTGCCACGTCGCAACCCGGGCTTCCCGGAGCTGGCGGCCGGACTGCACGTCGTCGGCTTCTTCGTCGTAAGCTTCATCTTCGGCCTCACCGTGGGACGTCGACCAGTCCCTGCCGTGCGCGAGGCGAGTCTCGCTGAGCTCGGCAGCTTCGCCTGGAAAGTGCTGGTCGGGGTCGCAGTCGTCATCGCGCTGCTCTGGCTGGCGAAGGCCCGACGCGTGCGCGATCTACGCCGGCCGCCTTCCACGCTGGGTCTCGCCTTCCTCTTCCAGGTCGGCTGCGCACTCGTCATCCTGCTGGTAGCCATGGCCATCCCGTGGTCGGCTGGGTGGTCGGACTGGGTCGTCCTGCTCTGCTGTCTGGCGCTGGCTGCTGTGGTCGGCGCATCCCTCGGCAGCGAGGCGTTCGCACTCAACATCCTGCTGGCCCCGCCAGGAAAGGTCGCGGACTGGCAAATGGCGGGTCAGGCGGAGGAGGACCACAAGGGTTTCCTTCGCATGACGATCACGGCTGGAGGTGACCTGGTGATCTACCCGGTCATCATCGACCGGGTGTGTCACGACTGGCGCGTCGACGATGACACCGACGGGGTCACCCGACCCCATCCGGCGGATCCGCTCGCGACCCCGCGCCTCGCCGAACCCAGCGTCACGATCACCCGAGAGGGACGGCATCCATGACCAGCCAGGTCCAGTCCCGGCCGACGACACGCGCGGACCACCGGACCGAGGTGGTTCCCCTCACCGCAGGCGACGGCCGTCCGCTCACACTGGTGCACGTGCAGGGCCGCCACAGCCCGACCCGGGGCCCGGTCGTCGTGGTCCACGGCGCCGGGGTCCGGGCGGAGCTCTTCCGGCCGCCCGTCGAGCGCAGTCTCGTGGACGCACTCATCGACGAGGGCTGGGACGTCTGGCTGCTCAACTGGCGCGCTTCGATCGACCTCGACCCGGTTCCGTGGACCCTCGACGAGGCGGCCGCGTTCGACCATCCCGCCGCCGTCAAGGAGATCCTGGCCCGCACCGGAGCCACGACGCTGAAGGCCGTCGTGCACTGTCAGGGCTCCACGTCATTCATGATGGCTGCCGTCTCCGGGCTGCTCCCGGAGGTCGACACGGTGATCTCGAATGCGGTGTCCCTGCATCCGGTGGTGCCGACGTTCTCGTCGTTCAAGATCGGCCGCATCTCCCCCGTCGTGGCCAAGGTGATGCCCCAGGTCTCCCCCGCATGGGGCGACAAGCCTGCCGGCTGGATGACGCGCGCCCTCGTACTGCTCGTCCGCTCCACCCACCACGAGTGCCACAACAGCGTCTGCCGGATGGTCAGCTTCACCTACGGCTCGGGGCGGCCGGCGCTGTGGTCCCACGAGAACCTCGACGACGCGACGCACGACTGGATCCGCGGCGAGTTCGCCGAGGTGCCGATGACGTTCTTCGCCCAGATGCACACCTGCATCAGAGCCGGCCACCTGGTGTCGGTGTCGGACCTCCCGGGCCTGCGGGCGTCGTACGTCGACCAGCCGCCCCAGACTGACGCGCGCTTCTCCTTCCTGGCCGGGGAGGACAACCTGTGCTTCCTCGCCGAGAGCCAGCAGCGCACCTTCGACTTCTTCAATCGGCACCGTCCCGGGCGCGACAGCCTGCATCGGTTCTCCGGCTACGGCCACCTCGACGTGTTCCTCGGCAGACGGGCGGCGCTCGACACCTTCCCGGTCATCCTCGACGAGCTGGCGCGATGAACGCCCTCTACGGCGTCGCCCGCGCTGCCCTCTCGCTGATGCCGTCCGCCGTACCGCGCCGGCAGCGACGGCTCGCCGGGACCTACGCACGGGTGGACGACATCCCGTTCGTGCTTCCGGTGAACTCGGAGGACACCCCGGCCCTGATGGCCGCCTTCCCCATCGACGCCGACGCTGCACGCGACCTGCTCCCCGGCAAGGAGCTGCACCCGGTCAGGCTCCTCGGCGGCAAGGGGCTTCTCGTGGTCACCGTCGTCAACTATGTGACGACCGACATCGGCCGCTACATCGAGTTCTCGCTCGCGATCGCCTGCACCCATGGCAGCCGATCGGCACCGCCTCTCCTGCCGGGTCTGCTGCGCGGGACCTATGGAACAGGCCAGTACGTGGTCGACCTGCCGGTGAGCAGCGAGATCTCCGTCAAGGGCGGCAAGGGGATCTGGGGAATGCCCAAGCATCAGGCCAACCTCGACTTCACGGTGAGCGACACGACGGTGTCGAGCCAATACGAGGTGGACGGGCTGTTGGGGTGCCGGATCGAGATCGACCGGCCTGAGCCGACCCAGCTCCCGCTGCGCGTCGGGGCGGTCAACTACTGCGCGTTCCGGGGTCTGCTGATGAGATCGTCCATCTACTTCACCGGGGCTGCCGACGTGGCCCTCGGCCGTCGGGCCGGGGCTCGGTTAGTGCTCGGCGACGCCCCCGGAGTCGCGCCACTCCACACTCTCGGGGTGGCGCCCACGCCTGTCTTCACAGCGTTCCTGCCTTCCACCCGAGGTGTGCTCGACGACCACTTCGAGAGCTGGTTCGTCACGACCGACCATCCTGGCCCGAGCGCCGGAGAGCCGCTGACGAGCGTCGTCGGCCTCGGCCTGTCGCAAGACTGGCTGGCACCGCCCCACCTCCACGTCGAGCCGTCACCTTCTTACCGCTGAGCCGTCACCTTCTTACCGCCCAGCCGTCACCTTCTTACCGCCGAACCGTCACCTTCTTACCGCCGAACCGTCACCTTCTTACCGCCGAACCGTCACCTTCTTACCGCCGAAGGTCAAGAAGTTCCCGGTACGACGCCTCGCGAGTGAACGCCATACCGTCGGCGAGGAACAAATTGACGGCTGGGCCGTAAGAACCTGACGGCTCGACCGTAAGAACCTGACGGCTCGACCGTAAGAACCTGACGGCTCGACCGTAAGAACCTGACGGCTCGACCGTAAGAACCTGACGGCTCGACCGTAAGAACCTGACGGCTCGACCGCAACAACCTGACGGCTCGGCCGGAACAAGAAAGAGCCGCCTGCAGGACCGGTCACAGGTCTGCAGGCGGCTCTCGGTGGCATCAGGTGAAGCCACCCGGCGCCGAGGTGGGGCTACTCGGCGGGACCGGACATCAACGTCACGCTTGCCGTGTGGGAGCTGCCCCGGGTGTCGGTCCAGGTCAGCGCCACCGACTGGCCGGCGTTGTACTGCGACAGCACCGTCCTGAGCTGGTCACCCGAGGTGACCCCCGTCCCGTTGACGCGGGTGATGGTGTCACCGGCGATCAGCCCGGCCCGGGCCGCAGGGGTGTTGCGCAGCACGCCACTCACCAGCGCACCCGCACCGTTGCGGTCGGCCGGCGAGGTCGGGTCGAACTGGACGCCGAGGAACGCCGGGTTGCCGAGGGTGATGTTGCCGCCCTCCTGGCCGTTCTGCATCTGGGTGGCGATCGAGAGCGCCTTGGCGATCGGAATCGCGAAGCCCGTCGACGCGGCAGCGTCGGACGACGCCGCTGTGTCCATGCCGACGACCTGGTCGTCCGCGTTGTAGAGCGGGCCTCCGGAGTCGCCGGCGATGACCTGGGCGTCGACCCGGATCATCCCGGTGAGCCGCTCACCGTCGACACCCTGCTCACTCTGGGTCGTGATGGAGCGGTTCACGCCCGTCACGGTGCCCTTGGCGGCGCGTGGGACCCCGCCGGCGCCCATCGCGTTGCCCACAGCGGTCACGTGGTCGCCGACTGACGGCAGCGTGGTGTCTGCGTGGACCGTGCTCAGACCCGATGCACCGGTGAGGTGCAGCAGCGCCACGTCGTCGACCTTGTCGGTGCCGACGACGGTGGCGACATAGCGCTGGCCGGTCGAGACCACGGTCACCTTGATGGCCGTGGCGCCCTCGACAACATGGTTGTTGGTGAGGATCTCACCGTCGGACGTCAGGATCATCCCGGTGCCGGCCGCGCGGGCCCCTTGGTATTTCAGGTTGGTGTTGATGTCGACCACGCCGACACCCTGGGTTGTGGTGGCGAAGCCGGGGGTCGAGAACCTCGAGGCGCCAGCGCCGCTGCGCTGCCTGGGAGCATGCTGCCTGGGAGCATGCTGACCGCCGTTCGACGGGGGCTGGATCAGTGGGCTCTGGCCCTGCGGTGCCTGGGTGCCACCGGTGCCGCCGACAATGCCGGTGGCGGACGACGAGCTGCCCGAGTGAGCGGCACCGAAGGCAGCGCCGCCAGCCGCTGCGCCCCCGAGGAGCACGAGGGCGGCAGCAGCACTGAGCACCTTGAACCTGGTGCTCCGACGAGGTCGGGTGCCGACCGGCGGTTGTCCGGGCTGGCCGCCCTGCCACGGCCCACCCCAGGTCGGTTGCGGCCACTGGCCAACCGGGGGCTGCCCGAGCTGTGGCTGCCCCATGGGGGGCTGACCCGGCGGGTAGGTCCCCGCCCACTGCCAGGTCGGCGCGGCGTACTGCGGGTTCGGCGGGCCGTAGGGCGGCATCGGCGCGCCGGACGACGGCGGAGCCTGCTGACCCCAAGGACCCGAGATCGGTTGGGTCTGCTCGGTCGGGTCGAGGGGCTCGTCGCCACCGTTGTCGTTCATCGTCACTGGCTCCTGATGTCGCTGTGTCCGGTCTAAGCCCTAGTCAACGTCGCGACCCCGTGAGTTGGCTGTGCACATCCCTAGGAATCCCCGAGAGTTTTCGCCACCTGCTCAGTGTGCTCTCAGGGTACGACGGTTCACCAACCCCGGATACTCGGTGGCGCCCGGCCAACGGGCCTGAGATGGTGTCGGGATGGCCCACGAGATCACTCTTCACCCGCTCGAGGCGGCTGACCGCGACGCCGTCCTCGCGCTCGACCAGTCGGCCTTCGCCTTCGACGTGCGTAACGTCGACCCAGAGGCGGACACCGCCTGGATCGAGTGGGACCGGGCCTGGAGCGCGCATATCGACGGCGAGATGGCCGGTATCTATGTGGTGTTCACGTATGGGCTCACCGTGCCCGCACCCCCGCCGGAGGGCGCCGCCGTCGTACCGATGGCCGGACTGTCCTGGGTCGCGGTGCATCCCGACCATCGGCGTCGGGGCCTGTTGTCCGCGATGATCGGCCACCACCTCCACGACCTGTACGACTCCGCGCCCGGCGAGGCGGTCTCCTGCCTGTTCGCCTCGGAGCCCGGCATCTACGGCCGCTTCGGCTACGGCTTGTCAACCGACGATGTCCGGGTGACCCTGCCCGCGAAGTCGCCGCTTCGGCCGTTGCGCGGCTCGGGCCGGGTGACGACCCACTTCGAGTCCGCCGACCCCGCGATGCACGACAAGATCGTGCAGCAGGTCTACGAACGGGCCAGCCTGCTCCGGCCGGGATACACGATCCGCCCTGCCGTCCAGTGGCAGCGACATCTTGCCGACCCGCCGGCGCGGCGTCCGAGCGGAGCAGAGGCACTGAAGATCGTGGTGGCCCGCCGGGACGGCGAGCCGACCGGCTACGCCGTGCTCCGCCGAAGCCCCTCCTGGGGAGACCACGCCCCCGAGGGCAAGGTACGGGTCGGCGACCTGCAGGCCGTCGACCCGGAAAGTGCTCACGCCCTGTGGCGGCGGGTACTCGACCTCGACCTGATGGCCGAGGTGACGACCCCCGCCCTCCCACCGGACCATCCATTCCTCGCCTGGGCCGCGGAGTCCGGTGCGGTGGCTGCCCACAGTCAGGGGCTGTGGACCCGGCTCGTCGACGTCGGAACGGCGCTGGCCCAGCGTGGCTACACCAGCGAGGTCGACGTGGTGCTCGACGTCACCGACTCCCGGTGCCCCTGGAACGCACACCGGTGGCGACTGGCCGCTGATGCCACCGGCAGCAGCTGCGAGCCGACCGGCGACCCGGCGGACCTGGCCCTCGACGTTCGCGAGCTCGGGTCGGCGTACCTCGGGGGCACCACCCTCGCGACCCTGGCCACGGCCGGCCTCGTCGACGAGCTCACGCCCGGGGCGCTGGCGCGGGCCTCGGCCGCGATGCGGTCGCCGCTGGAGCCGGCGACGCCCTACATGTTCTAGCCGTCACCGGGCCGGTCAGTTCCCCAGCCCGAGCTCGGCAGCCAGGAAGGCGTCCCGGTTGGCCGCCGCCTGGTCCGTCAGCTGGTGGTCGGCGTTCGGGTACAGCTCGACCTGGGCGTCCGGGCTGCTCGCCGCATATGCCGCGCGCACTTTCGGCGTGACGTAGACGTCCTTGCCCGCCCACTGGAAGAGCACGTGGTCACCCAGTCGTGCGGTATGGCGGACCGGGTCGATCGCGCGGAAGAAGCCGAGATAGCGAGTCCGCTCGGCGCCGTGCAGGTCGAGCCAGTACTTGGCGAACCAGTTGCCCCAGCGCGCGTCGGGGGTCTCGAGCACCAGCGCCGAGACCTGGGGGTCCTGGTCCGCGACGAGCGCGCCGTACATCGCGCCGTAGTCATGTCCGACGAGCCCGATCCGTGTCTCGTCGACGGCGGGGATGGCGGCCAGCCGATGCAGTGCGACCTTGAACGCCGCAGCCTGATGCAGCACCGTCTCGACGTCCTGGGAGTGGCCGACCGGGCTCTCGGTCCACGGGAAGGCGCCCTGCGGCAGCAGCGAGACGACGCCCTGGCTGGCCAGCGTGACAGCCTCACCGAGGTACTCCGTCCGGTCGTTGTGGATCTGTCCGAGCCAGTGCAGGAACAAGACACCGGCCTGAGAGTGGGCCGCGAGCTGCCCCGCAGGCCGCACGACGTACGCCGGCACGTCCGGCCCGTGGGGAACGTCGATGGAGATGTCCTCGATCACCACGCCGCTCCGGCTCTGGCTCGCGGTCGCGGCGCCCGCACCAGTCGAGGCGACGCTCTTCGATACGGGGTTGTTCGACATGGCAGACACGGACGTCGCTCCAGGTGAGATCGGGTGGGCGGATGCGGATTCCGGCGCGGATGCAGCGGCGCCGGTGATCGAGCCAGCCAGCGCCGCAGTACACAGAGCAGCGGCAGAGGCCACCGCCACGCCACCTCGTCGGGTCAGTCCCCTGGTAGCCCTCCATCGCATAGCACGACCTCCATCAGTAGCATACAAACAATTGCTACTGATGACGCTAGAGTGAGTACCATAGGCCGTCAAGCAACTGACACCACTGAGTCCGATCCGTGACAGAGCGCGACCGAGAAGGGTCCCCCATGCCGGCCGAAGCCTGGTTCCCGCCCGACTGGCTGGACCCGAAGGCGGCGGAGCACGCGACCGACCTCGACCTCGCCGTGCTCCTGGTCAACTCCTACGACGCGCTCGTGGAGCCGCCCGACCGGCTTGAGGACCTGACCTGGCTGACCGCCGTTCTCGCCCGGGTCGGGCACGCCACGCTGGCCGACGAGCTCGACGATCGAGACGTCGCGCCACTGCGGCGCCTCCGAAGCGACGTGCGGAGCGCGTTCGAGTCCACCGACGTCGCATCCGTCGCCGACATCCTCAACCCGCTGATGTCCGACGCCGCGGCCATCCCGCTGCTGGTGACCGTGGACGGCGAGCCGCCGAGCGCCCATCTCGAGGTGGGCGTCGGGGCCCACGGGCTGGCCTGGCTCCAGGCCCGGCTGCCGGTGGCCTTGGCCCAGCACGTCGACAGGTACGGCGTGGCTCGGCTCGGGACCTGCGATGCCGACCCATGCCACTGCGCGTTCGTCGACCGGACTCGGGGCGGCACTCGCCGCTACTGTTGCGTCTGGTGCAACGACAGGTCTGCGGCCCGTGCGTACCGGCTCCGACACCGCACCTGACCTGCGCCTCTTATATTTGTTGCGTCAAGAATTAACCTAACAACAATAATCGGGACTAAGGTGTCGACACCCATCTCAACAGGCTGAAAGCTGCTCGCCATGTCCTGGTGCCGCTCCGTGTCCGTTCACCGCCCCTCCGGCCGCCAGCTTGCCTCGGTCCTGACGCTGTCGCTCGCCGGACTGGCGATCTCAGCACTCCCTGCGTCGGCGTCGGCAGCGACGACCGGTCACTACGGCGTCACCATCGTTGCGCCCTCCCAGATGCCGCCGTCCGGGGTCCCGTTCGACATCACCGGCCACGTCTCCCCCGGCGCCTCCGGGGCGACGGTGCATCTCCAGCGCTACGTCGGAGGGCACTTCACGACGGTCGCCGCCGCCAGGCTCGACGGGTCGTCGTCGTACCGCTTCACGCAGTCCTACAAGGACGTCGGTGGCTACACGTTCCGGGTCGTCAAGCCGGCGCACGCCGGGATCCAGCAGGGCATCAGCCCGATGCGCCGCGTCTTCGTCACCGGCGACACGATCAAGTCGGGGCCGATCATCAAGGTGGGCAACGGGCTGATCTCGTCGGACGGGACCTACCGGCTGACGATGCAGTCCGACGGCAACCTGGCGATGAGCCTGACCGTCACCGGCCGGGTGATCTGGTCGATGGGAACCAGCGGCCATCCCGGTGCGTGGGCCGTGCTGCAACGCGACGGAAACCTCGTCGTCCACGCCGCAGGTGGCGCGGTGCTGAGGACCACGAAGTCGGGCGGCCACCCCTCGGGCACCTACTCGATGCAGCTTCAGACGGACTCCCAGCTGGTGATCTCCACCCCGAACGGCACCCCGATCTGGACCAGCGACACGGTCAACGACACCTTGTACGCGACGGAGTACCTGCGCCCCTATCAGTCCATCCGATCGGCGGACGAGCACTACCGGCTGCTCATGCAGGCCGGCGGGAACCTCGTGCTCTACGACACGACGACGCGTCGCGCCACCTGGGACTCGGGCACGGGCGTCCCGGGGTCCACGGCCGTGATGCGCTCCGACGGGAACCTCACCATCCATGGCCCGCTGGGCAAGCTCATCTGGTCGACGCGGACCTACGGCTACCCCGGCGCGAAAACGACGCTTCAGACCGACGACAACCTCGTCGTTTCGCTCCATGGCGTGGCCCTGTGGTCCTCCAAGGGTCTCGGTGGCGTCCTCGGAGACGACTACCCACCCAGGCTGCGCAACGCCACGAAGGACTCCATCATCGACCCGTGGCGGTTCTACAACCGCGAGTGCGTGAGCTTCGTGGCCTGGCGGATGAACAGCGCCGACCACGTCGACTTCACCAACTTCATGGGCGGTGGACGTTGGGGCAACGCCAACAACTGGGACAACAACGCGCGCGCGCTCGGCTACCTTGTCAACGACGTCCCGGCCCGCGGCGCCATCGCGCAGTCCGACAGCCAGAGTGCACAGGGGCATGTGGCCTGGGTGGCGTCCGTCGGCGACGGGACGGTCACGATCGAGGACTAC
This sequence comes from uncultured Actinomycetota bacterium, assembly GCA_963820035.1. GTDB lineage: Bacteria > Actinomycetota > Actinomycetes > Propionibacteriales > Nocardioidaceae > JAWWPG01. The sequence goes on from CAWFYK010000007.1 coordinate 93,107, forward strand.
AACTTCAGCTCACCCGGCAACTACGGGACCCGTACCGTTCCGACGTCGACCTACCAGTACATCCACATCAAGGACCTGATGGACGTCAAGTAGCCGAATCGTCCGACCAAAGTCTATCGAGACGAGGTCAGAGCACCTTCGAGAGGAAACGTTGGGTGCGCTCGTGCTGGGGGTTCAAGACGACGTCGCGGGGGTTGCCGCGTTCGACGATCATGCCCTCGTCCATGAACACGAGCGCATCGCCCACCTCCCGCGCGAACCCGATCTCATGGGTGACGACCACCATCGTCATCCCCTCGGCGGCCAGCTCGCGGATGACGTCGAGCACCTCGCCCACGAGCTCGGGGTCCAGAGCGGAGGTCGGCTCGTCGAACAACATCAGCTTGGGCTGCATCGCCAGTGCCCGCGCGATCGCGACCCGTTGCTGCTGACCACCCGACAGCTGACGCGGGTAGGCGTCGATGTGGTCGCCGAGCCCCACCCGTTGCAGCAGGTGAAGAGCCTTCTCGCGGGCGGCGCTCTTCGACTCCTTCTTGACCTGGACCGGCCCTTCCATCACGTTCGAGACGGCGGTCTTGTGCGGGAACAGGTTGAAGTGCTGGAATACCATGCCGATCTCGGCTCGCTTGCGAGCAACGTCGGACTCCCGCATCTCGTACAGCTTGTTGCCTTTCTCCCGATAGCCGACGAGCTCGCCGTCAACCGAGAGCCGGCCGGCGCTGATCTTCTCCAGGTGGTTGATGCATCGCAGGAAGGTGGACTTTCCTGAACCGGAGGGGCCGATGATCACGACGACCTCTCTCGGCTCGACAGTCAGGTCGATCCCCTTCAGCACCTCGTTGGGGCCGAAGAACTTGCGCACCCCGCGTGACTCGACCATCGGCACCGGGCTCATGGGCTCTCCCCTGAGCCGGGATGGGATGGTGCGGCCAGCTTGGGTCTGCGCAGCGAGACGTTGTTCTGCCAGATCCCGCGGAAGCGCTGGAACGGCGTCTGTCTCTGCTGCCGGCTCGACCCACGGCCGTAATAGCGCTCGATGTAGAACTGGCCGACGGACAGGATCGAGGTGACGATGAGATACCAGAAGCACGCGACGAACAGCAGCTCCATCGTCTTGTAGTTCGTGGCATAGACGACTTGGACGGCGTAGAGCAGCTCCGGTACCGCGATGACCGACACGATCGAGCTCGTCTTGAGCATCGAGATCGTCTCGTTGCCGGTCGGCGGCACGATCACCCGCATCGCCTGCGGCAGCACGATGCGCCGGATCGTCTGCATCCGGCCCATCCCGAGCGACTGGGCGGCCTCGGTCTGTCCCTCGTCGACGGAGAGGAAGCCGGAGCGGACGATCTCCGACATGTACGCCGCCTCGTTGAGACCGAGTGCGAGGATGGCCGCGGTGTAGCGCGAGATGATCTGGTTGGCGTCGGCATGGAAGAACACGACGTCGGTGAACGGCAGCCCGACAGGGAGACGAGGCCCGGTCAGCGCGGCGATGTTGTACCAGAGGATGATCTGCACGAGCACCGGCGTACCGCGGAAGAACCAGGTGTAGAACCAGGCGCTCCCGAAGATCACCGGCGAGGGCGACAGCCTCATGACGGCGAGCACCACGCCGAGGGACACCCCGATCGCCATCGAGACGACGGTCAGGATCAACGTCCAGCCGAGCCCCTTGAGCACGGCCTGGGTGGTCAGGTACTGCCGAAAGACCGACCAGTCGATGTTGGGGTTCGTCCACATCCAGTGGGCGAACGCGACCGCGAGGTAAAGCACGATCGCGGACGACACCCACCGCCAGGGATGCCGTGTCGGAACCGCCCGGATGATCTCGTCATCGCGCTCCCCAGAGGCGGTGGCGGGCTCGGAGCTGGACATCAGACGGACGGGGTGTGGTCAGCTGGTGGCGCCGTTGACCTGTGGGGTGTCGAGCGCTCCCGCCTGGACCCCCCACTGCTTGAGGATCTTGTTGTAGGTCCCGTTCGCCTGCAGCTTCTTGAGCGCCGCGAGCACCGCCTTGGTCATAGGAGCCTGCCCAGGCGGGGTGCCCTTCGGCCGAGCGATCGCGATCCCGTAGGGCGCCGTCCCGTACGTCGCGCTGGAAAGCTTGAACTTGCCACCCGACTCCTTCACCGCGTAGGCGGCGACCGGCGAGTCGGCCATGACGACCTTGACGCGCCCTGACGAGAGGGCGAGGTTCGCACCGTTCTGGTCGGGGAAGACCGACACGGTCACGTTACTCTTTCCGGCAGCGGTGCACTTCTTGCCTTGCGCGGTTGCGTCATCGGCCTGGGTGGTGCCCTTCTCGACACCGACCGTGAGGCCGCACAGGCTGCTGAGCCCGGTGATCGTGGGTCCGCCACTGGCTGCCGTGTAGAACGACGTGCCGGCGATGAAGTAGGTGACGAAGTCGACGACCTGCTCACGTTCCAGCGTGTCGGTGAACGACGACATGCCGATGTCGAAACGCCCACTCTGGATGCTCGGGATGATCGAGTCGAAGCTCGACTTCTCGAAGTTCCACTTCACACCCATCACGTCACCGAGCGCGTGGCCGAGGTCGACGTCCATCCCCTCGATCGCCTGCGACGACGTGTTCACGAACTCGTTGGGTGCGTACGACGGGTCCGTCCCGACCGTCACCGACCCTCGGTCAGCGATGTCCTGCGGCACCAGAGACGCCACGCTGGTGTCCTTCTGGACAACGGTGCCGCCGGTCGATCCGGACCCCGACCCCGATCCCGAGTCGCTGCCACACGCGGCTGCGAGTAGCAGGCTCGAAACCGCTACCCCGACCGCGAACCCCGCACGCGAGAGTCCGATGCGCCTGACCTGTGCCATGTCAACTCCTGAAAGCTTAGATGCCGCTCCGACCCCTGATCCGGCCTCGTCAAGCCACCGTCATGTTATGACAGCAAGGGTGACTCGCATGGGCAATTGCGCGTACTGCGCGAGGCGCTCAGTCCGGCGATCGACGCCGCACCCGCGCGGGGAGGAGCCATCCGCCGGCCGGTGCTCCGGCCAGCGTCTCGGGCATCCGCGCAGCAACCACCATGGCGGCGAAGAGCACGCCGGAGCAGGCGATGAACGCCGCCTCGAAGGAGATCTGGTCCGCCAGCCAGCCGGCGGCGAGCGGTCCGGTGATGACGCCCGCGTCCGACGCCATCTGGAAGACGGCGACCACCCGGCCCCCGCGCCCGTGCATGATGTCGCCAACGACCGCACCGGGCGCCGTACCGACGAAGGCTCCGCCGATCCCCAGCGCGACCATGGCCAGCAGGAACACGGGAAGCACGTGGGCCACCGCTAGGCTCGCGAGAGCCACGCCAGTGAGGAGACAGCCGAGCACCATGGCCGGACGGCGCCCGGACCGGTCGACGATCCGGCCGGCGACGAGCAGGAAGTAGACCTGGGCCACCGACGTGCACAGGAAGCCGAGGCCGACCCAGATGGAGCTGGCGCCCAGGCTCTCGGTCACGAACAGTGGCACCAGGCTCAGCCGCACGCCGAGGAACGCCCAGCCGATCGCGAAGTTGACCACCACTGCTGCTCGGTAGGCCGGATGTGCCCACGCCTCGCGCAACGAGGTCGTCGGTGCCGCCCGAAGGTCGGCAGGATCGGATCCGACGTGAGCGCTGTCGAGCGGTTCGTCGGCGGAGGCTTCGAGGACGGCCGAGTCGTCTGCTGGCGAGTCGGAGGAGGGCCGCAGCCGGGCGCTGGACAGGAACAGAGACGCGATGCTGCCGGCCGCGACGAGCGAGACCGCATAGACGTAGAACGGCAGCCGAAGTGAGTAGTCGGTGAGGAACCCGCCGACCAGCGGACCGAGCAGGCCACCGATCAGGAACCCCGACTGGAACAGGCCGTTGGCCCGACCTCGACTCTGCGGCCCCACCACCCGGAACAGCAGGGCGGTCGCCGAGACGGTGAACATGGCCGAGCCGACACCTCCGACCCCGCGCAGCACGAGGAGCTGCAGGTAGCTCTGCGACAGCCCGGCGAGACCTGTCGACACGGCCACGATCCCGATCCCGGTCGCCAGGATGACTCGCTCGCCGAGAGCGTCGACGAGTCGGCCGCTGCCGAGGGCCGAGACGAAACGCATCAGGGCGAAGGCCGAGATGACCGCTCCGGCGGCCGTCTTCCCGACGCCGAAGGACCTGGCGAACTCCGGCAACGCCGGTGCAACCACCCCGAAGCCGACAGCTACGGCGGCAGCCACCGCGCACAGGACGGCGACCTCGCGTGGCAGGTCCTTGAACGGGCTCCTCACGCGTCCGTCAGTCCGTAAGCAGCCAGGCGTTCTCGGTGCCGTCCTTGACGGCGACGGCCGTGGCGTCGCCTGGGACACCGATGGCCAGCATGGTTTCGTCGCACTCTCCCGGGGACAGCTGTCGGGGGATGTCCTCGGTCGGCTGGCCGTTGACGATCTTGCCGCCCGCCACACCGAGCGTGCGGCCCGCCGCGTTGATCAGGTGCCACGTCTGGTGCCGCACCGTCACGGTGCTCGAGGTGGCGCACTCCTCGACGGTGACCACATCGATCCGGGTGCCCGTCGCAGCGTGCCCGACCCCGGCCCGCTCGTAGCCGGTCGCGCGGACGTTCAGTGACCCGAACGGAAGCCATTCGGACAGCCCGACGCCGTCGCTAGCGAAGGGCAATGGGTCGTCCTGGCTCGGCATCGTCTCGGTCGGCCGGGTGGGGTCGGGTCGGCTCGGCGACCTCGTCGAGGAGCGGTGGGGGGTGCTTTCCATGCTGGGCGTGGACCCGGTCTGGTCGTCGGCTCCTCCACATCCGGAGAGCGTGAGGACACCCACGACCGACGCTGCGCAGCCGGCGAGCACAGTCCCCCGTGACAGGTCACGCATTCTTGACGAAGACGTGCGCCGCGGTGTCCAGGTCGAGGGTCACCGTGTCGCCACCGACGCCCAGCGTGACGACGCCCCGGGAGTCGCGTACGGCGGTCACCACCCGACCTGGAAGCACCCCGACTCGCTTGAAGTCGGCCATCAGCTGCTCATCGGTCTGGATCGGCTCGCCGATGCGGGCCACCAGCACCTTGATCTCGGTGGCGACGACGAGCTGGTCGAGCGGCCGCACCCCGACGAGGAAGCCTTCGTAGTCGCTGCCGTCCTCACCGAGCTCCTCCAGGCCTGGGATCGGGTTGCCGTAGGGCGACTGACGGGGATGGTCGAGCACCTCGACGAGCCGCCGTTCGACGGTCTCCGACATGACGTGCTCCCACCGGCAGGCCTCCGTGTGCACCTGCTCCCATTCGAGACCGATGACGTCGACCAGCAGCCGCTCGGCCAGCCGGTGCTTGCGCATCACCCGCATCGCGCGCTCGCTGCCGGCCGGGGAGAGCTCCAGGTGTCGGTCGCCCTCGACGGTCAGCAGGCCGTCACGCTCCATCCGGGCGACGGTCTGGCTCACGGTGGGTCCGGACTGGTGCAGACGCTCCGCGATCCTCGCCCGCAGGGGCACGATGCCCTCCTCCTCGAGCTCGAAGATCGTCTTGAGATACATCTCCGTCGTGTCGATCAGATCAGTCACGCGCGCTGCCCACCCTGTCGCTGTCGTGTCGGCTGCCGAGAGCCCGGGCGACGCACCGGGCAGCACTGTGTCCTACCAGGAGAGGTTAGCGTGCAGGCCAGACCTGATAGGCCGTTGTCCACCTCGATGGGGCAGCGCGGGGATCTCCACAGGAGATTACCGTCCAGGTCGGCCATGATAGGGCGATGACCAGCTCGATCATGTGGTTTCGTCGCGACCTCCGGCTGGCGGACAACCCGGCTTTGGTGGCGGCGGTGGACGCCGCGGACGACGTCGTCCCGCTCTTCGTGCTCGACCCGCGCCTCTGGGGTCCCGCCGGCGCGCCCCGCCGGGTCTATCTGCTTGCCAGCCTGACCTCGCTCGCCGGGCGCATCGGCGGCCTCGTGGTGCGCGTAGGCGACCCCGTCGATGTCGTACCCCGGCTCGCCCTCGAGGCCGGCGCCGACGAGGTCTTCGCCGCCGCGGACTTCGGTCCCTACGGCGCCCGACGCGACGACCAGGTAGCGGCGGCGCTCGCTGACGGCAGGCGGCTGGTCCGCCGCGGGTCGCCGTACGCCGTCGACCCCGGGCAGGTTCGCAACAAGGAGGATGGCGGCTACCAGGTCTTCACTCCGTTCAGCCGGGCCTGGCGGGAGCACGGCTGGGACGAGCCGGCGCCGACCCCACGCAGCGTCTCCTGGCGCCTCGACCTGCGCAGCGACGACTTGCCGACGGAGGCGGCGCCTGGCGACATCCGGCTGCCGCCCGCGGGCGAGCCGGCCGCGCGGCGACGCTGGCACGCCTTCCTGGACGCGCAGCTGAGCGCCTACGCGTCCCAACGCGACCGCCCGGACCTCGACACCACGTCTCGGATGTCCGTGCATCTGAAGTGGGGCGAGATCCACCCGCGCACGATGCTCGCGGACCTGCGCCAGCACCGGGGCGAGGCCAGGTTCCGCTATGAGAACGAGCTCGGCTGGCGGGAGTTCTACGCCGACGTGCTGGCCCGGCGCCCTGAGACGGCCCGCGACTACTACCGACCCGAGTTCGCGGCGATGGACTACGACGAGCCCGGCGCACTCTTCGACGCCTGGCGGGAGGGCCGCACCGGCTACCCGATCGTCGATGCCGGGATGCGCCAGCTGCGCTCCGAGGGCTGGATGCACAACCGGGTCCGGATGATCGTCGCCAGCTTCCTGGTCAAGGACCTGCACCTCGAGTGGCAGCACGGCGCCCGGCACTTCATGCAGTGGCTCGTCGACGGCGACCTCGCCTCCAACCAACACGGCTGGCAGTGGACGGCCGGCTGCGGCACCGACGCAGCGCCCTACTTCCGGGTGTTCAACCCGGTCGACCAGGGCAAGAAGTTCGACCCGGAAGGAAGCTACATCAGACGCTACGTCCCGGAGCTGCGTGACCTACCCACCAGGGAGCTGCACGAACCGCATGACCCGGTCGTCGACCACGCGGCCGAGCGCCGCGAGTCGCTCGCCCGCTACGAGGCGGTCCGGAACCGGTAGCCTCTTCTCCTCATGTCCTCGACGCCACCTCTCTCGATCACCATCGAGCGCCGCTTCCGCGGTCCGGAGCGCTCCGGTAACGGGGGCTACACCGCCGGCCGGCTGGCGGCCGCGCTGATCGCGACCACTCCGTCGTACGACGGCAGCCCGGTCACCGTGACACTACGTCGACCGCCTCCCCTCGACACGGAGCTGAGCATCCGACCGACCGACCACGACGACCCCGCTGCCGGTCTGGACGCCTGGCATGACGACCTCGCCGTCGCAACGGCGGTCTTCGGCACTTTCACCTCGACGCCGGTCTCCCCGGTCGACTTCGCAACGGCCACCGCGGCCAGGTCGTCATATCGAGGTGCGGAGGGTCATCCCTTCCCCGGCTGCTTCGTCTGCGGGCCCGCTCGGCAGCCGGCCGACGGGCTACGACTGACACCAGGACTTGTCGGCCCCGGCCGCACCGCCTGCGTCTGGGTGCCCGACCCCTCGCTCGTCACGGGCGACGACCCGACCCTGACGGGTGCGGAGTTCGCCTGGGCCGCCCTCGACTGTCCCGGTGGCTGGACCTCGGATCTCGAGCGCAGGCCGGTCGTGCTCGGTCGGATGACGGCATCGTGCGAGAGGCTGCCGCGCGTCGGGCAGCCGCATGTCGTGGTCGGTGAGCTCCTCTCGGAGTCCGGCCGCAAGACCCACACGGCAACGAGCCTCTATGACGACGGTCGGCTCGTGGGGCATGCCGAACACACCTGGATCGCGGTCGACCCGCAGGACTTCAATGGCTGACCCGACCACGCCGCCGTGGTGGCGCGACGCCGTCTGTTACCAGATCTATGTGCGCAGCTTCGCCGACTCCAATGGGGACGGCCTGGGCGATCTCGCCGGGATCCGCGACCGGCTCCCTTACCTCAAACGCCTCGGAGTCGACGCCGTCTGGATCACTCCGTTCTACACGTCTCCGCAGAACGATGCCGGCTACGACGTCGCGGACTACCGCGCGGTCGACCCGCGGTTTGGCTCGCTGCGCTCGTTCGACTCGATGCTGCGGAAGGCGCATTCCCTCGACCTGAAGGTGATCGTCGACCTGGTGCCCAACCACACGTCATCGGAGCACCCATGGTTCCAGGAGGCGCTGGCCGCGAAACGCGGAAGCCGCGCGCGGCGACGCTACGTCTTCACCGACGGCCGAGGGCGTGACGGCGAGCTCGCGCCCAACAACTGGACGTCCATGTTCGGTGGCCCCGCCTGGTCGCGGGTCGCCGACGGCCAGTGGTATCTCCATATCTTCGACGTCACGCAGCCCGACCTCAACTGGCGCAACCGGGAGGTCGGCGACGAGTTCGAGTCGATCCTGCGGTTCTGGCTCGACCGAGGCGTCGACGGCTTCCGGGTCGACGTCGCCCACGGGCTCTTCAAGCAGCGCGACCTACCCGACAGCAGCTTCTCCAAGCTCACCGGCCCTTACTGGAACCAGCCCGAGGTGCACAGCGTCTATCGGCGATGGCACCGGGTGTTGGCCGAGTACCCCGGCGACCGGATGGCGATCGGCGAGGCGTGGGTCGACACGGCGGAGGACATGGCGCGCTTCGTCCGCCGCGACGAGCTCCAGCAGGTGTTCAACTTCGCCTGGCTGCTGGCCCCCTGGTCGGCGGCTGCCTTCCGCCGGGTCATCGAGGCAACCTACGACGCTGTGGACCGGGCCAGCGCCTCCCCGACCTGGGTGCTGTCCAACCACGACGTCGTGCGCGCCGTCACCCGCTACGGCGACGGGGCCGTCGGGCTCGCTCGAGCGAAGGCGGCGAGCATGACGATGCTCGCCCTGCCCGGCTCGGCGTACCTCTACCAGGGCGACGAGCTCGGGCTGCCGCAGGTCGAGGTGCCGGAGCGGGCACGACAGGACCCGGAGTGGCTTCGCGGCGGCGGCGTCGGCCGGGACGGCTGCCGGGTGCCGATGCCGTGGTCGGGCACCGCGAGGCCCTATGGGTTCAGCCCGGACGGCGCCGCGCCGAGCTGGCTGCCGCAGCCCCGTAGCTGGGCTCGGCTGAGCGCAGAAGCACAGGAACGTGACCCCGGTTCGACGCTGCACTTCTTCCGGCGGGCCCTCGCAATGCGGCGCCGGACGATCGGCGGGCTCCACCACCGGGTGACCGTCTCGTCACCTGCCCCGGGCGTGCTCGCCCTCGAGCGCAAGCCGGGCTTCGTCTGTGTCGTCAACTGTGGGACCCGCCATCGCCGGTTGCCGTCCTACGGCGACCTGCTGCTCGCCTCCGACCACGACGACACCGTCCGATCCGGCGTCCTCCCCCCCAACACCGCCGGCTGGTTCCACACCTGATCATCCGAGAGTTCTGGTACGACGATCCGAGACTTCCGGCACCACCATCCGAGACTTCCGGCACCACCATCCGAGACTTCCGGCACCACCATCCGAGACTTCCGGCACCACCATCCGAGCCGGAACTCTCGGATCGTCGCGCCTTTTCGACCGTCGCCGGATGTCGGCGGAGCCTGCCAGGATGGGGATCCTCAGCCACCGATCCCGGGAGGACAGCATGGCCGCGACAGTGCCGCCGGTAGCCAACGAGCGTGAGGGTCTGCTCGAATATCTCGCCCACGAGCGCTACAAGCTCAAGGTGACGGCCTTCGGAATGACCGAGGAGCAGGCCCGCGCCACCCCATCCGCCAGCGAGCTGTGTGTCGGCGGGCTGATCAAGCATGTGGCCGCCACTGAGCGCACCTGGACCGGCCACATCCTGCGCCGCGAGGACGAGCTGGACTTCGCGGCGTACGGCGAGACGTTCCGCCTCGGCGACGACGAGACGCTGGCATCCGTGGTCGACCTCTACGACGAGGTCGCAGCGGAGACGAGCAAGGTCATCGCCGGCATCGACGACCTGGGCTACCCGGTGCCGGTGCCGCCCGCTCCGTGGAATCCGAAGGACGTCAGCGAGTGGTCGGTCCGGTGGGTGCTGCTCCACCTGATCGAGGAGACCGCCCGACATGCCGGCCACGCCGACATCATCCGCGAGACGGTCGATGGCGCCACCTTCTACCCGCTGCTGGCCGCCTCCGAGGGTTGGCCAAAGACCACCTGGCTCACGCCCTGGAGCTCGGAAGCCTAACCGGCCGGCGACTCGGCGGCACAGCAGGAGCCGGCCCCGCGACGGGGTCGGGCCGACGCTACGCGACCGGGTGATCCGCGTCGTAGGCGATGAAGCCGGGCTGGGCGGCGCTGGCCACCAGCACCCCGACGATGCAGGCGAGCCCGCCGGCCGCGAGCGCGATGGTCGGGGTGAGCAGGGCAGCGGTCGAGCCCATCACGAAGTCGCCCATCCGGGGCCCGCCCGCCACCACAACCGTGAAGACGCCCTGCAGCCGTCCCCGCAGGTTGTCCGGGGCGGCGACCTGCAGCATCGTCGAGCGGTAGGCGGCGCTCACCATGTCGGCTGCCCCGCTCATCGCGAGGAACACCACGCCGACCCACAGCACGCGCGAGAAGCCGAACGCCGCAATCGCGGCGCCGTAGCCGACGACGGCGATCACGACCGCCCGACCTTGCCGACGCACCCTGCTCACCCACCCCGAGAACGCGAAGGCGAGCAGCGAGCCGATCGCCGGTGACGCCTGCAACAGCCCGACGGTCTTCACCCCACCGCCGAAGAACTGCCCGGCGACCGCCGGGAACAAGGCACGCGGCTGCGCCAGTACCATCGCGCACATGTCGACCACGAAGGTCATCAGCAGGTTGGGGGCTTTCACAAGGAAGCGGAACCCCTCGACGACGGACCGGAGTCCCGGTCGGGTCGGCACCTGTCCTTCGAGTGGCTGAGGCGGGATGGGCGGCAGCCGGAAGAGCGAATAGAGCGCCGCCAGGAACGTCATGGCGTCGATCCCGTAAGCCACCTGGTAGCCACCGGCGCTGATCGCCAACGCCCCGAGCAGCGGTCCCGTCGTGAAGCCGAGATTGAACGACGCCATGTTGAGGGCGTTGGCGGCCGGCAGCTGGTCCTTCTCGATCAGCCGCGGCACGATCGCGCTGCGGGTCGGACTGTTGACTGCGAAGCACGCCGACTGGAGCGCAACCACCACGTAGAGAACGCCCACCGACTCGAGGTGAGCGACCGCCTGGACGACGAGCGCGAGTGACAGCGCCCAGAGCCCGAGCGACGAGACGAGCGCGACCTTGCGCCGGTCGAGCGCGTCGGCGAAGGAGCCCCCGTAAAGTCCGAAACCGATGAGCGGAAAGAGGGCGAACAGCCCGACCAGACCCACGGAGAACGTCGAGTCGGTCAGGGCATAGACCTGGATCGCGATCGTTACCGCCGTCATCTGCTGTCCCAGCTGGGAGACGGTGTTCCCGACCCAGAGCCGGCGGTAGTCGCGGGAGGTCTGCAACGGTCGGATGTCGGTGAGGATGCGGCTCACGCTTAGTGACACGCGCCAAGGCTAGAGGGTCGTACCTCGGCCCTCGCCACCGCTCACGAGGCCTCGTCGGGTGCCGTCCCACGACCAGGCAAATGCCCTTGCCTGCCAGAGGATCGCGACGTAACGTGAAGCCACACATGAAGGGAGGTGGTCCGCCAGATGCATTCCAGACGGACTTGTGAGGTGGCCAGCCGCTAGCCGGCCGACCATGGATCCGCCTCCCACGTCATGTGGTGGGGCCTTGAGATCCGCCAGGACGACGTAGCGAATCCACGTTGGCTACCCGAGCCCGCGGGTGCCGGACCGTCCATCCGGCCTCGGTAACTGCCGAGCCCAGCCCGCGGGCTTGTCCGTGCCCGCTTGTCGTCGCCGTACGACGACTCGATGTTCGCTAGGTTTGACCCCATGTCCTCGGACCTCCCACGCGACCTCGCCTCTTGGCGGCGCGAGTACGAGGACCGCGGACTGCATCGGTCCGATCTGGGCGACGACCCCGTCTGCGCCTTTCAGGCCTGGCTCGACGAGGCTGCGGCGGCCGGCCTGCACGAGCCGAACGCGATGGTCGTCTCGACCTGCGGCGAAGACGGTCCATCTTCCCGGATGGTGCTGCTCAAAGGCCTCGACGACAGCGGCTTCGTCTTCTTCACGAACTTCCGCAGCCGCAAGGCGTCGGAGCTCGCGGGCAACCCGGCCTGCGCGCTGCTCTTTCCCTGGCATCCGCTCGAGCGCCAGGTCCGGGTCGAGGGGGTCGCATCCCACGTGAGCGCGGAGGCATCAGACGCCTACTTCGCCTCCCGACCGCGGTCTGCCCAGCTCGGCGCCTGGTCTTCCCCACAGTCGCAGGTCGTGCAGTCGCGCGACTACCTGGAGCAGCGTTTCCTGCATGCCCAGGACCGGTTCGCCGACCAGTCGGAGGTGCCGAGGCCCGACCACTGGGGTGGCATCGTGGTTCGGCCGCACCGCGTCGAGTTCTGGCAGGGCAGACCCGGTCGGCTACACGACCGGTTCAGGTTCGACCGGGCCGACGAGACCAGCTGGGTCGTCGAACGACTCGCACCCTGACCTCCGCCCAGTCAGCAGCAACCGCATTCGTCCGACCGAGCGCGGAAGACACCGTGTAGCCGACCGACGAATCCGCATCAGCCCCGGATGTCCGCGACGCCTGGGTCGTGGGCGACAATGAGCGCGGTACACACGTCAGAGGAGTCGAGAATGGTCGAGATCCACCCAGGCCTTGAGGGCGTCATCGCGTTCGAGACGCAGATCGCCGAGCCCGACAAGGAGGGCTCAGCGCTCCGCTACCGTGGCGTCGACATCGAGGATCTCGTCGGCCGGGTGCCGTTCGGCAACGTCTGGGGGCTGCTCGTCGACGGCGGCTACGAGCCCGGTCTGCCCCCCGCGGAGCCCTACCCGATCCCGGTCCACTCGGGCGACATCCGGGTCGATGTGCAGAGCGCCATCGCCATGATCGCGCCTGCCTGGGGCATGCGGCCGCTCTACGACATCAGTGACGAGCAGGCCCGCGACGACCTCGCGCGCACCGCCGTCATGGCTCTGTCGTACGTCGCCCAGGCCGCCCGCGGAGTCGGCCAGCCGATGGTTCCGCAGTCGGAGATCGACCGGTGCGACACGATCACCGAGCGGTTCATGGTGCGCTGGCGCGGCACCCCGGATCCCCGGCACGTCAAGGCGGTCGACGCCTACTGGACCTCGGCCGCCGAGCACGGCATGAATGCCTCGACGTTCACCGCCAGGGTGGTGGCCTCGACCGGGGCGGACGTCGCCGCCAGCCTATCGGCGGCCGTCGGCGCCATGTCCGGCCCGCTACACGGCGGCGCTCCATCGCGGGTCCTCGGCATGATCGACGAGGTCGAACGCCGGGGTGAGGCCGCCGGCTACGTCAAGGAGGTCCTCGACAGCGGCGAGCGCCTGATGGGCTTCGGTCACCGCGTCTACCGCGCCGAGGACCCACGCGCCAGGGTGCTGCGCCGGACCGCGCGCGAGCTCGGCGCCCCGCGCTACGAGGTTGCCGTGGCGCTCGAGAAGGCTGCCCTGGAAGAGCTCCGCGCTCGCCGCCCCGACCGGGTGCTCGAGACCAATGTGGAGTTCTGGGCGGCGATCATCCTCGACTTCGCCGAGGTGCCGCCCCACATGTTCACGTCGATGTTCACCTGTGCCCGTACGGCCGGCTGGAGCGCCCACATCCTCGAGCAGAAACGCACCGGCAGGCTGATCCGGCCGTCCGCCCACTACGCCGGCCCGGCGCCTCGCCACCCCGACTCCGTCACGGGCTGGGACCCGAGCTGGGCCGACTAGCCTCCAGTCCCGACACTCTCGGAGCACCACGAAAGGCGCCACCATGTCCGACCTCACGATCCCGTCCGACCTGCTGCCGGCTGACGGCCGCTTCGGGTCGGGGCCGAGCAAGGTGCGCGTCGAGGCGCTCGCCGCGCTGGCGGCGACCGGCCCGTCATACCTCGGCACCTCCCACCGCCAGCAGGGCGTCCGCTCGGTCGTCAGACACATCCGGGAGGGGCTTGCCGAGTTCTTCTCGCTGCCCGACGACTACCAGGTGGTCCTCGGCAACGGCGGCGCCACGGCGTTCTGGGACATCGCCGCGTTCAACCTGATCCGGGCCAGGAGCCAACACCTGTCCTACGGCGAGTTCTCCGGCAAGTTCGCCTCTGCGGTGAAGGCGACGCCGTTCCTGCAGGACCCGACGATCCTTGTCTCGGACCCCGGGATCCACCCCGACGCCAGGGCCGAGGTCGGGGTCGACGCCTACGCGTGGGCGCACAACGAGACCACCACGGGCGTGATGGTGCCGGTGACGCGCGTGCCAGGTGCCGATGACGATGCGCTCGTGTTGGTCGACGCCACGTCCGGCGCCGGCGGCCTTCCGGTGGACGTCGGCCAGAGCGACGTCTACTACTTCGCCCCGCAGAAGTCCTTCGCGTCCGATGGTGGCCTGTGGCTGGCTCTGATGTCGCCGCGGGCGATCGCCCGTGTCGCCGAGGTCAAGGAGATGGGCCGCTGGGTCCCTGCCTTCCTCGACCTCCAGATCGCGATCGACAACTCCGCACTCGACCAGACGTACAACACCCCCGCGCTAGCGACTCTCTTCCTCCTCGCCCGGCAGCTCGACTGGCTCAACGGGCTGGGTGGGCTGACGGGCGCCGTCGAGCGCACCACGCAGTCGTCCTCGCAGCTCTACTCCTGGGCTGACGCGTCCGAGCACGCGTCACCGTTCGTCGCCGACCCAGCACACCGATCGCTCGTCACCGGCACGATCGACTTCCGCGACGGCGTCGATGCGGCTGCCGTCGCGAAAGTCCTGCGAGCCAACGGCATCGTCGACATCGAGCCCTACCGCAAGCTCGGGCGCAACCAGCTCAGGATTGCGATGTTCCCCGCGATCGACCCGACCGACGTGGTCGCGGTCACCCGCTGCATCGACTGGGTCGTCGACCACTCGAGCTGACGCTCCCCCCGAGGGGTCAGGCTCGCCGACGGCGATGAGTCAGCACGCCGATGCCGACGGCCAACCCGGCGATGATCAGCACGCCCAGAGCGCCGAGCCTGACCACGGCCCGGCCGGAGCTATGGTGCGCCGGGGTCGCCGGGGTCGCCGGGGTAGCCGACGCGGATGGTGGCCTCGCAGCAGCCCCCGAGGGAGTGCCGGAGGTAGGTCCGGTCGCCGTCGCGTTCGGTACGTCGCCTGTCCCTCGGTTGGTGTCGACGAGTCTCGCCGCCTGCGGGCCGAGCGGGATGAGCCAGACCGGTGAGTCCGCGCCTTCGCTTCCGGCGAGCACCGCCGCCCGGTGAGGGATGCTCGCGATCGACTCACCCTGCTTCTGGGCCGGTAGCTCGAACGTGTCGACCGGCCGCCAGCTCGGGTAGCGATAAACCGTGGCGTCGCCGTAGGTGCGGATGACGGCGGCCCCGCCCCCGGGAAGGAACGTCGCATCGGTGGCGATCGGCGGGGCGATGCTGATCGGGCGCAGCACTGCCGACGCACGCGCGAAGACGTCGGGAGGCGTGGAGTAGATGTGAGCGAAGATCTCCTTGCTGACGACCAGCGCCCGGCCGGAGCTGGCGTCATAGAGCAGCGACTCGGCGTTGCGGGGACCGTCGGCGTAACGAAGCCTTACCCGATGCGGCGTGACCACGTGATCGCCCGGTGTGGGCTGCGGGATGCGGTAGAGCTCGATGGAGTCTCGGGACGCGTCGTTGTCGCCGATGTCACCCACCACCAGCGTCCCATCGGAGCCGATCGACATGGCCTCCACGTCCACCGCGTCGACGCCGCCCAGTGTCGTCGTTCCGACCAGGCGCCCGGAGCTGTTGATGACATAGACGAACGGGCCGTCGCCAGAGTCGTTCGCCGTGTAGAGCAGGCCCGGGTGAGCCGTGCTGGCGACCAGCGAGCTGGACTCAGCGACACGCGGTGTGGGGATCCGAAAGATGACGTGCGGGCCGGCTGCCGACGACACCATCGTGGCCACAACACCGCACCAGGCGAGGGCAGGAAGCGCCCACCCCCTCCAGGACGCCGCCATCAGCCCAGCGTGTCATGGAGGTCCGGGACGGCGTCTCGCAGCAGCACCTCCAGGGCGGGGGTCACCTGCCACTGCGAGACCAGCTCTCGATAGGCGTTCCAGGTGGCTGGAGCTGCTGGCGCGCCGGTGTGCACGGCACGGATCAGGGTGTTGCGCGGCGTATGACGAGAGTCGACGAAGTCGATGACCTCGACGCGGTAGCCCACTAGCCGCAGCAGGGCGGCGCGGAACGCATCGGTGAGGACGTCGGCCAGCCGCTCCCGCAAGATGCCATGTCGGGTGACCAACCGGTAGGCCTCCGGCGTCGTCTCCGCGCTCAGCTGTCGCGCGATGTCGTGGTGGCAGCAAGGCGCGGCTACCACGACCGGTGTGCGCCAGGCCACCGCCCGCGCCAGCGCCTCGTCGGTCGCGGTGTCACATGCGTGCAGCGCGAGCACCAGGTCGGGCGGCTCGGGGAGCTCGACCTCGCCGATTGTCCCCTCCACGAACCGCACCTGCCCGCCCACGCCGAGTCGGTCGGCGATGTCAGCGTTGTGCCGGCGCGCCTGCGACTTGACGTCGACGCCGGTCACACCGACGGGAAGCCCCCGACCTGCTGCCAGATAGCGGAAGGCGCCGAACGTGAGATAGGCGTTGCCGCAGCCCAGGTCGACGACTCGAAGCGGCCGCTCCGGCCCGAGGAGCGACCCGGGTCCGAGCGTCACGGCGTCGTCGACCAGCGGATCGATAGCGGCGAGCAGGTCCTGGACCTGGCGAAACTTGGCCGCCCTGGTGGGCTTGACGACTCCCTCGCTCGTGGTGATGCCGAGCATCGAGAACACCGGGTCGGCCTCACCGAGACGCCGCTGCTTTGCCCGGTCGTGGCGCCGCTCCGGGACGTGCTGCTCGTCGCCTGCCGTGCGCACGGCGTGGAGCAGTGGCCGCCCCTTCTTGGTCACCCGCAGCTGGAGGGTCTCGGCAGCCCCTTCGACATGCCAGGTGGCATAGCCGGCGGCCAGCAAGTCGTCGACGAGGCGATCAACGTCCGGGCCTGGCTCGGCATTGCGCGTGAAGGCCTGGGTGTCGTCGTACGACGTCACCTGCAGCCGCAGTCCGGCGTTGAGGTCGACGTAGCGCGCCTCCACGCGGCGAAACTGGGTGGCCCCCCCGCGTTGGCGCCCCGATGCGACCGCTCGCACCAGGGTCCCGGAGTCGAGCAGCGCCGCGCGGACACGCTGCCACGGATCCTGGTCCACGTCACTCCTGTCAGGCAAGGGCCGCTACGACCACGATGACCAGCAGCACCAGGAGGGCACCCGGTATGACGAGCCGTCGGTAGCGCGGGTTCATGCGGCCGAGGCTACCCCGTGCACTCGACCAGCCTGGCCCTGAACTCTGCAGCCACCGTCGAGTCGCCCGAGATCTCGACCTGCTCGTCACCCGCCCGCCCCCAGAGCCAGCGAAAGAGCACGTCGGGCTCCCCCGCGAGCGTCGCGGCGGCCGGCGTCGACACGTCGTCGGTGATGCTGACCCGCTTCGCCTCGAGCGTGCAGAGCCAGCGGCGGCCGCCGGTCTCGACGGCGACCCGTGCGTCGACCGGATGGTCGGTGGCGACCCGGCCGTCCCACCATGGCCCGGCCAGCATGATCCGCAGAATCTCGTCGACACCGTCCACGGCCAAGTCGTCGGGAATCGGCGTCGGCTCGTCGTAGGCCAGTTCAGCGTCGTAGCGATGGATGGCGATCTCGAGGGCCATCCGCCGCACCCAGAAGCCGATCGTCCGGTCGTCGGGGGCGAAGGTCGTCATCGGGTCGGTGATCTGATGCTCGGCGAACTCGGCGAAAAGGTGCGCCTTGGCGTCGGTGAGGAAGGCGACCGGCTCCTGGTCCTCGAAGTCCGCGGGCGGCCACGGGTCCGGCCAGGCATCGTCGGCCATCACCCGGACCTTGTGCTCGTAGACCTGGCCGACGTGCGTGACGACGTCGGCGACCGTCCAGCCCGGACAGCACGGCACGGGTGGGTCGAGGCCGCGCTCCGCGAGCGCCAGCAACCGCTCGGTGTCGCCGTCGATGGACTCGAAGTAGCGCTGCGGCTCCAGACGGGTCGGCGTCATCGGACTGCCTCTCGGGCTGACGGCTTCGGTGCGTTCATACGGCTATCTTGGCAGTCCTCGCCGACAGGTCTCGCACGTCGATGTCCTCGGTCCTCATCAGCCACATCGTCGCCAGCACGACGGCGATCCCGGTGGCGAGGCCGCCACCAATCAGCATCCAGCGAGCGCCGAACGTTGCACCGACCCAGCCGATCACGGGCGCGCCGACCGGGGTGCCGCCCATCAGCGTCATCATGTAGAGCGCGACGACCCGGCCGCGGATCTCGGGCGCTACCTTGAGCTGGACGACGGTCTGGAGCGAGTTGAGCATCGTCATCGAGGTGATCCCCAGGATCGGTAGCCACACCGCGAAGGTCAGGTACGACGGCATCAGGCCGGCCACGATCTCGGCCACCGCGAACGAGAAGGACGCCATCACCAGCAGCATCCGCCGCGGGTAGGCTCCGCGTTTGGCCGCGAGCAGCGCTCCGGTGAGAGACCCGACCGCCATGATGGAGCCGAGGACGCCGTATGCACCGGCACCCTGGTGGAAGACCTGGGTCGCCATCAGGGCAGACGTCATCTGGAAGTTCAGTCCGAAGGTGCCGGCGAAGAAGGCGACGACGAACACGAACACCAGGTCGGGACTCCTGAGAACGTAGCGAAGTCCCTCCCGAAGCGCCCCTTTCGCGCGCACCCTCGGCACCACCGAGTTGAGCTCGGAGGTCCGCATCGCCTTGAGCGAGCCGATGACGGCGAGATAGCTCAGCGCGTTGAGCAAGATGACGCCGCCGGTCGCCTCGACCCCCGACCCGAACGCGGCGATCAGCAGTCCAGCGAGGCCGGGGCCGACGATGCGGCCCATGTTGAACGATGCGGAGTTGAGGCCGACGGCGTTGGGCAGGATCTCCTGGCCGACCATGTCCACGACGAAGGACTGCCTGGCCGGGGAGTCGAACGACGTGCCGAGCCCGAACAGCAGGGCCAGCACGTAGACCTGCCAGGGCTGCACCATGCCGGTGACGGCCAGGATCCCGAGCACTCCTGCGGTAACGGCGAGCCAGCTCTGGGTGATGATGAGCAGCCGGCGCTTCGAGTAACGGTCGGCGATCAGGCCGGCGTACGGCGTGGCCAGCAGGAACGGCAGGAACTGCAGGCCGGTGGTGATCCCGAGAGCGGCGCCGGAGTGGGTCAGCTGGAGAACCAGCCAGTCCTGGGCCACCCGCTGCATCCACGTGCCGGTGTTGCTCACGAGGCCGCCCATCCAGTAGAGGCGGTAGTTGCGGACGCTGAGTGCCTTGAAAGTGGGGCTCATGCGCGCGAAAGGAGCTCCAGGATCGGGGCTGCTTCGCGAAGGATCTGCCGCTGGGCTGGGGTGAGCTCGCAGAGTCGCTGATGGAGCCAGGCCTCGCGACGACGCCGGGACTCCTCGATGAGCGTCAATGCCGCACCGGTGAGCGTGATGACCGCCACCCGGCGGTCCACCTCGGAGACGTCGCGCCTCACGAGCGCCTTGTCGACGAGACTGTTGACCGTTCGGGTCATGGACGGCGGTTGGACCTTCTCCTCCGCTGCCAGGTCACCGATCGTCATAGCCCCCAGCCGTGCCAAGGTGAAGAGCACGGCCAACTGGTTGAAGCTGAGGTCGTCACTCGCGTCGCGTTCGTTGCGAAGTCGACGCGCCAGCCGCATGACGGACACGCGCAGAGCACTGGCGAGCCCCGCGTTCGTCCGGGACATCGCGATCACATGAGCAGGCATGTCCCCAGTCTATCTCGTTAGCCTCGCTAAGTAAATGTCGATACGATGGAGCAATCAGCAGGAGAGTTCAGCTGACGCCGAGCCAGCCGCTGATCGGGTGCACGAGGAAGTAGACGACGAACAGCGCAGCGACGGCCCACAGCAGCGGGTGGACGGCGGCCGCCTTGCCGCGGGCGACCTTCAGCACGACGTAGGAGATGAAGCCAGCTCCGATCCCAGCCGAGATGGAGTAGCAGAACGGCATGACGACCACGGTCAGGAAGGCCGGGATGGCGATCTCGAGGTCTTCCCAGTCGATGCCCCGCACCTGGCTCATCATCAGGAAGCCGACGATCACGAGCGCCGGGGCTGCTGCCTCCTGCGGGATCACTGCCACGAGCGGCGACAGGAACGTGGTGAGCAGGAACAGCACCCCGGTGACGACACTTGCAAGGCCGGTGCGGGCACCCTCACCGACTCCGGACGCGGATTCGATGTACGACGTGTTGCTCGACGCCGACGCCGCTCCACCGGCGGCCGCGGCCAGTGAGTCGACGACCAGGATCGCCTGTGCCTTCGGCGGCACGCCCTCCTCGTCGAGCAGCCCGGCCTCTGCCCCGATCGCCGTCATCGTGCCCATCGTGTCGAAGAAGTCGGCGAGGAGCAGGGTGAAGACGAAGAGGACGGCAGTGACCACTCCGGCGTCCTCGAAGCCGCCGAGGATCGAGAAGTTGCCGATCAGCGCGAAGTCGGGGCGGGCGGCGATGGAGTCCGGGAGGGACGGGGTCGTGAGGTTCCATCCGGACGGGTTGGTGAGCGTGTTGTGTGCGACGTCGTAGCCCTGGCCGCCGAAGCTGCCGATGGCCTCCAGCACGATCGCGAGAGCGGTGCCGGCGACGATCCCGATCAGGATCGCGCCCTTGACGCGCAGGGTGTAGAGCACTGCCATGAGGAGCAGCCCGAAGGCGAACACGACGACCGGCCAACCGGCCAGCTGGCCGCCGATTCCCAGCTCCAGGGGAGGTCCGTTGGCGGCGAACGGCCGCCCGACGAAACCCGAGTCGAAGAAGCCGACCAATGTGATGAACAGCCCGATACCGACAGAGATGGCGATCTTCAGCTGGGACGGCACCGCATGGAAGACCGCCTTGCGAAACCCCGTCAGCACCAGCACCAGGATGACAAGTCCTTCGAGCACGATCAGCCCCATCGCATCGGGCCAGCTCATCTGCACCACGAGAGTGAACGCCACGAAGGCGTTGAGACCGAGCCCGGTGGCCAAGGCGAGCGGAAAGTTGGCCGCCACACCCATCAGGATGGTCATCACCCCAGCGACCAGAGCCGTCACGGCGGCGATCTGCGCCAGATCGGCCGATGGTCCCGGACCGGTGATCCAGTTTCCGTTGATGTCTCGGGCCGCGCCCAAGATGAGGGGGTTGAGGACCACGATGTACGCCATCGTGAAGAACGTGACGACCCCGCCCCGCACCTCTCGCGCGACCGTGGAGCCGCGTTGCGAGATCTTGAAGTACCTGTCGAGGCCGGTGCTGCTCCGCTGTGTGGTCGTCGGCGCTGAGGTCACAGAGGGAGGGTAGTGGCAGGGCAGGGCAGGCGACACTCGAGGCACAGCGCCGTTGCCCGATCGACTCGGGTACGTCGGCCCGGCCCGGTTCGCGGGGTCAGCCCAGCCCGCTGACGAGGTAGAAGGCGGCGATGGCGAGCGCGAGGACCCCGAGCAGTCGGGCCAGCAGCCGCTCCGGAAGGTGCGGCTGGAGCCGGGCGCCGCAGGACCCGCCGACCAGAGCCAGCCTCGACGCCGCGATGTCGGCTCGTCCGCCGAGGGACGTCCTTGCCCAGGTGGACGCGCGTAGGCTGGCCTGGTGAGCAAGGACCACGGCGACAAGGTCCGTGACCCCGACCCGTTCGGTGGGCGGCCGCCGATCGACCATCTCGACATCGGGGAGCGTCACTACGTCGTCGCCGACGTGCAGCCCTTGGACGTGACCGGGGTGCGCACCTTGACCGTGGGTGTGGTCGCCTGGGCGGTGGCCTTCTTCGCGCTGCTCCCGTTCTACGGCACGCTCCGAGACGACGGAAACCTCTGGTGGCTGTGGACGTGTGCCGCGGGATTCGGGCTCGGGCTCGCCGGCCGCGAGTACTGTCGACGCCGCGAACAGCGGCTCCGTCATGCTCCTCGGGACACCGAGACCAGTCCACTGGGAGCGGCCGGCCTCTAGACCGTCGGGGCTCCTGCCCTGGGGGTGGCGCCTCAGTCTGGCGGTTGGTCGCCTTTGTCAGGCGGCCCTGGGTTGGCCTGTAGGCGCCGCCGAATCCGATCAGCGGATCAGCTCGAGGTCAGCGTCTCCCCAGGCGTCAGACGTGAGGGTGTCGTGATAAGGCAGCGGCGCCGCCGGCTGATGCTGGGACGGCTCGCCATGGACGTCGGAGTGGGCCCCGCACCCGTGGTCGTACGAAACCACGTGGCCGTCACTTGGCGATGACACGTTGGCGCACACCCCGAACTGCAGGCTCAGCGGCCCCCTGATCCGGACCAGGAAGCCGCAGGTCTCGCACTGTGCGGGAGCCACCTTCGCGATCGGGTCGTCGGGACCGTGCTCGCCGTCGTACCACCGGTCGGCGGCCTCCTCGCGTCCTTCGACCGACAGCACGACCTGCCGTCCGAGGCCGACGTCGAACACCACCTCGCGGAGCTCCCGGGCGCTCGTGCCGTCGAGTGGCTCGTCACCCACCAGGTAGCCGGGGACCAGCCGAGGGTCGTCGTCGGCGACCGGCACCAGATCTCCAGGCCCGAGGTCGTCGGGCGCCACCCGGTCCTTCCACGGAACCCACTCTGGTGCGGTTACGGCGAGCTCGCTCGGCAGCATCACCACCTCGTTGAGGGTCACCGTCTTCTGTCGTGGGGCGCGGGTGATGGTGACGGCCCAGCGCCACCCGACGTAGCCGGGGTCGGCCGCCGCGAAGAAGTGGGTCACGACACGCTCGTCCTCGACGACGACACCGAGGTGTTCACCGACCTCCGACGCCGCGACCGTGCCCAGCAGGGCAGCGCTCGCCTCGTCGACGGCGGCCATCAACTGCGGGTCGGCCTTCGGTCGGGCCGAAGTGCGGGATGCTGTCGTCACCCGGTCATTGTCGCCCACCGGCGAAGATCTTGGCGAATCGCCCCAACCGGCCGAACACGGGACACACGCCGGGGCCGGCGGCACCGCAACGGTGCAGGATGGGACAGTGCACCCGGACGACAACGAGCCACGCTTCCCGCCACCCGGCGGGGACCGTGGCGCGGCACGGCCGGACAGCGGGCAGCCCGGCCATATCCCCGGCAGCCGCGGACCGACCCCCGCCGACCGGGCCCGGGCGGCCGCTGACAAGGGCCCGCGGTCGGCTGCGGCAAAAGACAAGGCCCGCCGCGCCGCGGCCCTGTCCAGCCGGGCTGCCGGCGGCGCCGCGCGGGCCGCTCGCAAAGCAAGCAGTGCGAGCGGCGCCGGCGAGTCGGGCCTCTACCGGCTCCTCGAGCTGCACGCCTTCAACGCCGCTGGCGACGCAGCGCTCGCGATCTCGCTCGCCGGCACCTTGTTCTTCCAGGTGCCGAGCTCGCAGGCACGCGGCCAGATCGCCCTCTTCCTCGGCATCACCATGCTGCCGTTCGCCGTGGTCGCCCCCCTCATCGGCCCGTTCCTGGACAGATACCGCCGTGGGCGTCGCTGGGCGATCGGCGCCACCATGGCCATCCGGGCGTTCGCCGCCTGGGTACTCGCCGGCGCCGTGGTCTCGCGCTCACCCTGGATGTTTCCCGATGCACTGACCTGCCTGATCGCCTCCAAGGCGTACGGCGTGACCCGAGCCGCCGCCGTACCGCGGCTGCTCCCCCCAGACCTGACGCTGGTCAAGGCCAACTCCCGCATCTCGTTGGCCGGCATCGCGGGCGCGGTGATCTCGGCCCCGTTCGCCTCCCTCTTCTCGCTGATCGGACCGGACTGGTCGCTGCGCTATGCAGCGGTCGTCTATGCGGGCGGCACGGTGCTCGCGATCCTGCTCCCCGCCCGGGTGGACTCCTCCGAGGGCGAGACCCACGTCGCCGTACGTGACATCACCGACTCCGACCGGAGATCCCGAAAGCTCGGCATCACCCCCGTGGTCATCCTGGGCCTGCGATGCAACGCGGGCCTGCGGATGCTCTCGGGCTTCCTCACGTTCTTCATGGCGTTCCTGCTTCGGGAGAACCCGCTCCCGGGGTGGGAAGACCGCCAGACCCTGCTGCTGGCACTCGTGATCGGATCGGCCGGTGTCGGGAGCACGCTCGGGACGCTGCTCGGCTCCATGCTGAAGTCCCGAAAACCCGAGGTGATCGTGTTGGTCACCCTCCTCCTCGACGCAGCGGCAGCGATCTATGCCGCCTTGTTCTTCGGCCTGATCGCGGCCATGGCGCTCGGCCTGGTGGCAGGACTCTGTCAAGGGCTGGGCAAGCTGTCGCTCGACGCGCTCATCCAGCGCGAGGTGCCGGAAGTGGTCCGCACCAGCGTGTTCGCCCGTTCAGAGACGCTGCTCCAGCTTGCCTGGGTCATCGGCGGGTTCCTCGGCGTCTTCATGCCGCTCAACGCCACGCTCGGCCTGTCCATCGTCGCCGTCGTGCTCGTCGGCTGGTCGGTGTTCGTGCTGCAGAGCCGGGTCTCGAGCGGCCGAACCAGCCGGAGCCGCTCCGGTCCGGCGTGACCGCGCACCTCGCGCCCGACCGAACCTGTGACCGGCGCCTGGCGGGCGGCGCTACTTCATCCGCCGCCAGGTGATGTCGAATCGGGTGCCGCCGGCCCGCAGTCCGGAGACGGACGCCATCGTGGACCCGGAGTGGTTGATCATGGTGACCGTGTCGTGGGCGTACTTCCCGATCGAACCGCGACTCGCACGGACGCCCACCTGGGCGCCGGAGAAGGTGACACGGCCGAACTTCGCGAGGGGGAGGAGCCCAGCCGGTCCGCTCGTCCGCTCGGCAATCCACTCGGCCGACGCGCTCTGGCAGCCGCGACAGGTGATCTTGCGAGTGAAGGAGTTCCCGGCGGTCGTGTGGTCGGTGACCTTGAGCGTGTAGGAGTTGCCGTTGTCGATGACCACCGCGGTGATCGCGTCGCCAGCCCGGACGTGCTTCCCGACGTACTGGATCTTGTTGGAGGGATACATCTCCCACCAGGTGTAGTAATACGCCTTTCCGCGGCGGCAGTAGCCCATGGAGCCGGCCTGCTCCACCGAGCTCGAGTGGTAGCCGTCGAGCCCGACCCAGAACGCAGCGGTGGCGGTGGCCGAGGCGCAGGAGACCTTCGGCTGCCGCCAGCTCGCCTTGACGACCGAGAAATGGTGACCCTTCTCGACATAGCCAGCCCAGTTGGTCGTCTTGACGCTGGCCAAGGCATCGGTCGAGTTGCGGGGCGGCACGATGTGCGCGGGACCCGCACGCATGGCTCGGCCCCGTGAGCTCCTCGCCTTACCAGCCGAGACTGGATGACCCTTCTCGACATAGCCAGCCCAGTTGGTCGTCTTGACGTTGGCCAAGGCATTGGTCGAGTTGCGGGGCGGCACGATGTGCGCGGGACCTGACTGCGTGGCGTCGGCACCCGGGCCGTGAGGATGGCCCGGGATCGGGGCCGCCGACGCTGACGGCACCACGGTTGCGAGCAGGACGGCGACGGCGACGATGCCCAGACCGGCCAGAGAACGTAGAGATGAGCGGCGAATACCCACAGCATGTTCCTTCGGAGCGAGTCGGTCGTCTAACCCTCGTGGCGACCTCGGTCAGCATAGGTGACAAACGGGCTCAAGGTCTCCCCGATCCGTTCACAATTATTGACCCCCGGTGTGGGGACACCGAGGGATCTCGGGCGGTCGAACCCGGCCGACCACGACGGGGCGGCAGGTTCAGCTGAGTTCGAGCTCTGAGGCCAAGGCCCGGAGCAAGCTGGCCGTTTGCTTGGCCGCGCGCGGATCGGCATGCCGGCCCCGGCGGTAGGTCTGCTCGAGGTTCTCGAGCAGCTTCATCAGGTCCTCGACGATGTTGACCATGTCCTCGGGCTTCTTACGCAGCGCGCGCGCCACCGAAGGCGTCGGGTCGAGCAGGCTGAGCTGGATAGCCTGGTCGCCCTTGCGGCCCTGGACGAGCCCGAACTCGACACGAGCTCCGTTCTTGAGCGTCGTGACCCCCGCCGGAAGCGAGTCGGACCTCACGAAGACGTCACCGCCGTTGTCGGTCGTCAAGAACCCGAAGCCCTTCTCGGAGTCGTACCACTTCACCTTGCCGGTGGGCACCGCAGAACCTCTCAGATCCTTGAACTGTGTCGTCCAACACAAAGCCTCCGCTTTGCACGGAGGCGTCGCCCAGCCTACAGCTTCGACCGGACACGCTCAGCGGTATCGAGCAGGATCCGTGAGGAGCTCGTTCATCGACCCAGAGCGGAAACCGCGCGGATCCACGACGACCTCGGGGAACCCGGCTTCGGTCACCAGGGCCACCAACTGGGCGTGCCCGGGACCACCCGCCGGTACGGCGGCGAGCGCCGTCGGGTCGAGCTCGACCCGGGCCGTCATACCGAGGTCGCGAACGCGAAGATCAGTGACGGGGACGCCGTGGTCGGCGAGCCAGGTCCGCAGGGAGACCTCGGCCCGCTCGACCCGCGCCAGCCGCACGGGAGTCACCTCGACCCCGAAGGCGATCCGCGACGACAGGCAGGCTGCGGCGGGCTTGTCCCACGTCGGCAGCCCCCAGGCTCGGGAGGCGGCCCGGATCTGTGACTTGGTGAGGCCTGCGTCGAGCAGTGGGGTGGCCGCGCCCCGCTCAGCCGCCGCGCGAATGCCGGGCCGGAAGCCGGCGACGGCATCGTCGGCGTTCGTGCCGGTGGCGACCGCCGCGAACCCGAGCTCGTCGGCGAGTGGGCCGAGTACGTCGACCAGCTCGGCCTTGCAGAAGTAGCACCGGTCGCCGGCGTTGGCGCGGTAGCCCTCGCGGTCCATCTCGTGGGTGCGCGGGGTCAGCTGGCGGACGCCGAGCATCGCGCAGAAGTCAGCGGCCGGGTCGAGCTCCGCCTGCGGGAGTGAGCTGGAGACGGCCGTGGCGGCCACGACGTTCGCGGGTCCGAGGGTCCTGGCGGCCGCCGCGAGCAGGAATGCGGAGTCGGCGCCCCCGCTGAAGGCCACCACGACGCTGCCGAGCTCACGGAGCCGGACGTCAAGCGCGACGAGCCGTTCCGGCAGGCTCTCCTCGTCGTCGCAGACCTGGGTCTCCACGTCAACTGTCACATCCGCGACCCTACCGACCGCCTGGTCAGGTCTACCTCAGAGGGGATGTCGTGGATAACCAGAGAGAACCTTGGGTGGCGACGGCAGTGACGGGCGGGCTTGAGGTTCCCGGAGCCGCTTGAGCATCTGGCTCAGGACAAGCAGTTGACTACCGATTGGCCTTGTGGAGAAGGGCATCAGGGCGTGCCCCTGTCCCTGCGATCGCCTATAATAGAACACATGAGCGAGACTTTGGAGGAGGCGATCCGGGCGATGGACGGCCTGGACGCGTTCGACCCGGCCGAGACGCTCGTCTATGCCGCCGACATGGCCCGCCAGGTCAACCTGGCGCAGGCGGAGGTGTTGAAGGTGGCGGCGCATTGGGCTGACCTGAACGCCGTCCTGGACCCGGTGAGCCGGGCGATTCCCGGGATGGAGCGGCTGGTCTGTCTGGGTGGCGACGGGACTCCGGAGGTGGCCGAGTTCGCGCCGGCCGAGCTCGGTGCCCAGCTGCGGCTGTCGGTCGGAGCGGCGGCGATGCTGATCGGGGACGCTCTGGATCTTCGGCACCGGCTGCCGCAGCTGTGGGAGCTGATGTGCAACGGGCTGGCCAAGCCGTGGGTATGCCGCCAGGTCGCCCAGAAGACCCGCCGGCTCTCCCCGGCCGCGGCCGCCCTGGTCGACCGCAAGGTCGCCCGCTACGTCACCACGATGGCCTGGGGGCGTCTCGAACCGTATGTCGACGCCGCCGTCGCCCAGGCCGACCCGGCCCAGGCCGAGGCCGAGGCGGCGGCTGCCCGGGACCGGCAAGGCGTCTTCGTCGGCCGCGAGGCCGACCACGGCTACAAGACGGCGTTCCTGCGCGGCGCAGCCCCCGACATCGACACCTTCGACGCCGGTATCGACCAGATCGCCACCGCGCTGGCCGCCCTCGGCGACACCGACAACGTCGACATCCGCCGCGCCAAGGCGATCGGGATCATCGCCAGCCCGCAAGCCACCCTGGAGCTGTTCGACCTCGTAGCTGCCGACCGCGGCCAGGACACCGATAGCGGCGGCAAACCGGCGAAGCGAAGCCGGACGATCGGATCTGCAGTCGTCTATGTGCACCTGTCCGACCAAGCGGTCGCCGGCACCCAGCGTCCAGGCAGTGACCCGACCGTGGCGAGGGTGGAAGGGGTCGGGCCGATCCTGCTCGACCAGCTGCGCGAGTTCCTGCGGCACCGCAACGTCACCGTCAAACCCGTCATCGACCTGCCCAACATGCCCGCCGTCGACAACTACGAGATCCCCGACAGCCTCCGCGAAGCGATGGACCTGCGCACCCCCGCCGACTGTTTTCCCTATGGGAGCAGAACAACCCGCCACCGCGACGCCGACCACACCATCGCCTACCTCGACCCCGACGACGGCGGACCACCCGGCCAAACCAACCTCCCCAACCTCGGCGGCATCGCCCGCCTCCCACACCGGATCAAAACCCACGGCCACTGGAAAGTCCTCCAACTCATCTCCGGCGTCTGGCTCTGGACATCACCCCACGGCCACCACTACCTCGTCGACAACACCGGCACCACCAACCTCGGCACCCTTTTAGACCGCTCCCCACGCTGACTCACGACGTCCGGCGCACATCCACGCCCTTCGCTGAGACGGCGGCACCCCGCTGATCGGCGTCGCGGACGAGCGCCAGAACTACCTCGCCGGCCGCTGAGGCTCCGGCGTGCACATTTCAGACGACTAGGATAAGAACTTCCACAGGTGCAACCGACCCGCACCGGCACAAAGTTACGATTTTACATTCTTTTCCAGTCGCTGCCCCGAGGAGGCGTCTGCCGTGAAGCGCATGCTCCGCGCGTCTGCTGCGGCGTTCGCGTTGGTCGCCCTCGGCTTCGGTACGGCGGGCCTCCCGGCGGAGGCAGTCGGGGTCCCGGCCGGGATCGCGACTGGGACCCAGACCTACCTGGTGGTGCTGCGACAGGCGCCGGTGGCGTCGTACCACGGCACCCTCGCGGGCTACCCGGCCACGGCTCCACCACCGGGGCAACGCTTCGCGAACGACCGAGGCATCGTGGCGGCCTATCGCGCGCATCTGCTCGCCGAGCAGGCCAGCTTGCTCCGGCAGGTGGGTAGCCCGGAGGTGGTGTACTCCTACACGACGGCGCTCGACGGCTTCGCCGCCACCCTGACAGCGGCTCAGGCCACCACGCTGCAGGGCTCGCCCGACGTCCTGCTCGTGCAGCCCGACTCCCTCGTCAGGGTCGATGGTGCGGGCCCTGTCACCGCCACGGGAGCCAGCCCGAGTCCCACCGCCGACCCGATGCACGTGTCGGCGCCGACGGGGCTCTGGGACCAGGTGGGCGGCGCCGCCCGCGCCGGCAGAGGCGTCGTCGTCGGCGTCATCGACACCGGCGTCTCACCCGACAACCCGTCGCTCGCCGGCATCCCGGTCAGTCCGGCCTTTCTCGCCCACCGCTACCCGGGCTTCACCGGGGCGTGCGAGCCGGGAGTGCGCTGGACTGCCGCCAGCTGTACGTCGAAGGTGGTCGCCGCGCGTTACTTCGTGCGCGGGTTCGGCAGTAGCAAGGTCGCCCAGTCCGACTACCTCTCGCCGCGCGACGGCAGCGGTCACGGCACCAGCGTGGCGGCCATCGCCGCGGGCAACAGTGGCGTCGACACGACGATCGCCGGCCAGGACTTCGGGCACATCTCCGGAATGGCCCCAGCCGCCGGTCTCAGCATCTACAAGGCATGCTGGTCCGCCCCCGACCCCAACGGCGACGGCTGTGACACGGCCGACACCGTCAAGGCGATCGACCAGGCAGTACAGGACGGCGTCGACGTCATCAACTACTCGATCGGCGGCACCACGTCGAGCCTCGGAGACGCCGTCGAGCTGGCCTTTCTCAACGCGGCCGCCGCCAACGTCTTCGTGGCCGCCTCCGCCGGCAACTCCGGCCCCGCCGCGGGCACCGTTCAGCACCCGAGCCCATGGGTCACCACCGTCGGAGCCAACACCCACGATGTCTTCCAGGGCGGCATCAAGCTCGGCAACGGTCAGACCCTCGTCGGCGCCATGCTCTCCAACGAGAACGTCGGACCGGCCCCGCTCGTCTACGCGGCCGACGCCCCAGCCGCTGGAGTGGCCGCTGCTCGCGCCGCGCTCTGTTATCCCGGCAGCCTCGACGCGCAACGGGTCGACGGTGCCATCGTCGTCTGCGACCGGGGCACGACCTCGCGCGTCAGCAAGAGCGAAGCCGTCGACCAAAGTGGTGGCGCCGCCATGGTGCTGGTCAACACCGGGCCCGGCAGCGTGGACGCCGACCTCCACCACGTGCCCACCGTCCACGTGGACCAGGCCGCCGGCCGAGTGGTGAAGGCCTACGTCGCCCAGAGCGGCGACGCCGCCACGGGCACCATCGTGGCGGACGCAACCAACAGCCCAGAGGTCCCCACTGTGGCCGACTTCAGTGGGCGGGGACCGACGACGGTCGCCGGAGGGGACCTGCTCAAGCCTGATCTGACCGCGCCGGGAGTCAGCGTCGTCTCGGCGGTGACCCCGGTCGGCGGCAGCGGCCAGCTGTGGGACGTGGAGTCCGGCACCTCGATCGCGGCACCGCACGCGGCCGGTCTCGCCGCGGTGGTCCGCGCCGCGGAGCCGACGTGGAGCCCGGCGACCATCAAGTCGGCGATGATGACCACCGCCGCCCCGCTCGTCGGACCCAACAACTCCCTGACCCGAGGCGCCGGCGAGCTCGACTCGCGCAACCTGCTGCAGCCCGGTTTGGTCTACTCGAGCGGGCTGTCCGACTGGACCGACCTGCTGCGCGGCGACGGCATCCGGCTCGACGGCGGCCGGCATACCGCGCGACTCGACGCCACCGAGCTCAACCAGCCGTCCATCGCCGTCGGTGACCTGGTCGGCAGCGAGCAGGTGACCCGCACCGTCACGAACGTCGGCACGACCACCGAGACCTACACCTCCTCACTCGAGGGCCTGCATGGCGTCGCGAGCTCGATCTCCCCCGCCAGCCTCACGGTGGCGCCGGGCCGATCCGCATCGTTCACGATCACGTTCACCGCCAAGAAGACGGCGTCCTACGGCACCTTCACGACCGGGGCGCTCACCTGGCGTGACAGTCGAGGCACCACCGTCACGAGCCCGGTGGCCGTTCGGCCCCAGCTCGCCTCCACTCCCGCCGAGCTCACCGGCTCCGGCCGACACGGATCGGCGACCATCACGGGTGTCGCCGGGGTGACGGGGACGATCCGCGCCAGCACCTCGGGCCTGGTGGGCTCCACACCGGTGAGTCTCGACCTGCAGCCGGGCACGTTCAGCCCGCAGCATCCCGCCACGTCGGTCAGCACCGCCGTCGAGACCTTGACCATCCCGCCCGGCAGCCGGGCTGCACGGTTCCAGGTCCTTGCGCAACGCTCGGGCGGCGACGCCGACATCTACCTCTACCGGGGGACGACCCTGGTGGACTCGGCAACCGGGTCCTCGCCTGACGAGACGCTGACCCTCACAGCGCCCACCCCCGGCACCTACCGCGCCTTCGTCAACCTCGACCGGTCGGCCTCCGACACGGGCGCCTCCTCCGTGGCCTTCACGAGCTGGGTGCTCCCCCGAGCCGACCAGGGCAACCTCATCATCACGCCGGACCGACTCGGGGTCGACGGCGGCAGTCGGTTCTCCGTCACCTCGAGCTGGGCACACCTCGACGCCGGTCGGCGCTGGTGGGGCTATGTCGCCTTCCGCGGACTGCCGAGCGTCACCTACCTGACCGTCAACTAGCTCGGCGTCGAATGGCCTGAAACCCCAAGGGCCTCGACAGCCTGTTCCCTCATCTCGACCTTGCGGATCTTCCCCGTCACGGTCATCGGGAACTCATCCACCACCATCACGTAACGCGGGATCTTGTAGTGCGCCAGCTTCCCGGTCGCGAACTCGCGCACAGCGTCCGCATCGAGTGGCGTGGCGCCGGAGCGCATCTTCACCCAGGCACACACCTCCTCGCCGTACCGCTCGTCAGGCACGCCGATGACCTGGACGTCCTCGATGTCCGGGTGGGTGTAAAGGAACTCCTCAACTTCACGCGGATAGACGTTCTCACCCCCGCGGATCACCAGGTCCTTGATCCGTCCCACGATGTTCGCGTAGCCGTCCTGACGCATCACCGCGAGG
This sequence comes from uncultured Actinomycetota bacterium, assembly GCA_963820035.1. Lineage (GTDB taxonomy): Bacteria > Actinomycetota > Actinomycetes > Propionibacteriales > Nocardioidaceae > JAWWPG01. Next base: position 125,411 of record CAWFYK010000007.1, read on the forward strand.
TCGCCCGTGTGCATCCAGCCGTCCTCGTCGATCGCCTCCGCCGTCTTGTCCGGCTGGTCCCAGTAGCCGAGCATCACCGAGTAGCCGCGCGTGCACAGCTCACCGGGCTCTCCGCGCGGAGCCACCTCGCCGGTGAACTGGTCGATGACCTTGATCTCGACATGGGGGTGCACCCGCCCGATTGTCGAGGTCCGCCGCTCCAGGTCGTCGTCCGCGCGCGTCTGGGTGGAGACCGGTGAGGTCTCCGTCATGCCGTAGGCGATGCCCACCTCGGCCATGTGCATGTCGGCGATGCAGCGCTTCATCACCTCGACCGGGCACGGCGACCCCGCCATCAGCCCAGTGCGCAGCGAACTCAGGTCGTACGACGCGAAGTCAGGATGGTTCTGCATCGCGATGAACATCGTGGGCACCCCGTAGACGCCGGTGCAGGACTCCGCCTGGATGGCGTCGAGCGTGACACCGGGGTCGAACCCAGGCCCGGGGATCACGATCGTCGCGCCGTGGCTGGTGCAGCCGAGGTTGCCCATGACCATGCCGAAGCAGTGGTAGAACGGCACCGGGATGGCCAGCCGGTCGGCAGCCGTGAAGTTGATCAGCTCCGTGACCTGATAGCCGTTGTTGAGGATGTTGCGGTGGCTCAGCGACGCCCCCTTGGGGAAGCCGGTCGTGCCGGACGTGTACTGGATGTTGATCGCATCGTCCGGGCTGAGAGAGGCCAGCCGTTTGCTGACCTCGCCGACGGTCACATCGCGTCCGAGTGACAGCAGCTCGGCCCAGTCGCCGGTGTCGAGATAGATCACCTGCTCCAGGGCCGAGCATTCCGGGCGCACCTCGTCGACCATCGCTCGGTAGTTGCTGCTCTTGAACGCGCTTGCCGTGAACAGCATCCTGAGCCCGCTCTGGTTCACGACGTAGGACAGCTCGTGGGTCCGGTAGGCCGGGTTGACGTTGACCAGGATGGCGCCGATCTTCGCGCTGGCGTACTGCACGATCGGCCACTCTGCGCAGTTCGGTGCCCAGATCCCCACCCGGTCACCGACCTCGATTCCGGCCCCGATCAGACCACGCGCCAGGTCGTCGACGGCGGAGTTGAGCTCCCGGTAGGTCCAGCGACGTCCGCTGGCGAACTCCACCAAGGCCTCCGCGTCACCGTGCGCCGCAACCGTGCGCTCCAGGTTCTCGCCGATCGTCTGCTCGAGCAGTGCGGGCTCGGACGGGCCGATGGCGTACGACGGCTCAGCGGCGGGGCTCATGCGGTCAGGCTAGTGCTGGTTCAGGCGTCCCGCCTCAAGAAAAGCACAAGAGCGAAGACCAGCAGCGCGACAAGCCCGGACCAGAAGACGAGGGTGCTCGCAGCCAGCCCCCAGACGTGCAGGGTCAGATCCGAGCCGGTCGACGGGTTCGCGAACAGCTCGTAGGGCAGGTAGATCGTCCGCCGGCCCGCCGACGCCGGGAACAGGTTCGCGACCCGGTCCAAGGTGCCCACCCGAACGATGCGGACGATGTTGTAGCCGATCGGCTCGATCACGAAGGGGTAGACAAGAACGGCGACCATCGCGCCCGCCAGGTTGCGGAGCACCGCGGCCACCCCGAAGCCGGCGATGCCGAACCCCACGTTGTAGAGGACGAAGTCGACGATGGGCCGGATCGAATCCGTCCCGAGCGAGAACCCGGTCAGAAAGAGCGTGCCCATGACGACGTTGACGACCACCACGACCACCATCAGGACGAGCAGCCAGCCCACCAACACAGCGAGCTTCGCGAAGAAGACGGTGACCCGGTCCGGGACTGCCGTCAAGGTCTGCTTGATGGTGCCGTAGCGATATTCGTGACCGAACGACATCGCTCCGAGCACGGCGCAGAACGGGGCACTGAGCACCGGGACGAAGAGCACCGACCCGCCGGCGGTGACGACGAGCGTCGACGCCTGCAGGAAGGAGTTGATCCCGTCGGAGCTGAAGTCCGACGCACTGAAGCTCCAGGCGATGAAGAACGCGATGAGCCCCGAGAACGCCAGCGTCATGCCCGAGAACCAGTAGGTCGAGCGGACCGTGGTGATCCGGCGCCATTCGTAGGCGAGAGCGCCCGTCATCGAGGAGCTCCGGGAGGACCATGGGGCGGTCCCCCGGTCCCTGCGCCGGTGAAGCCCATCGACGCGCGGAACTCCTCCGACGCACCGGTAGCGTCGAGGAACGCCTCCTCCAGCGTCGCCTCGCGGTTGACCAGCTCGAAGACTCGGATGCCCAGGTCGAAGGCCATGCTCCCGACCGCGTCGGACGTCATCCCGGTCACCGCCAGCCGACCGTCGGGCTCCGCGACGACGGCGACGTGTCGCGAGCGAAGCTCCCGGGTGAGCAAGGCGGCGTTGTCGACGCGCGCGACGACGGCGTTACGCCCGCTGGTCGAGATGAAGTCACTCATCCGGCCGCTGGCGATCAGGCTGCCTCGTCCGATGACGACCAGGCTGTCCGCCATCAGTGCCATCTCCGAGAGCAGGTGGCTGGACACGAGAATTGACCGGCCTTGCGCGGCCAGAGTTCTGAGCAGCTGGCGGAGCCAGTGCACACCCTGCGGGTCCAGACCGTTCGCCGGTTCGTCGAGGATGAGCGTGCCCGGGTCTCCGAGCAGGGCCACCGCCAGGCCGAGCCGCTGGCCCATGCCCAGCGAGAAGGTCTTGGGCTTGGCGTTGGCCACATCGGCGAGCCCCACCATCGTGATGACATCGCTGACACGCGACAACGGGATCTTGTTGGAGACCGCCAACATCCTGAGATGGTTGACGGCCTTGCGCGTCGGGTGGAACGGCTTCGCATCGAGCACGCAGCCGACGTGGCGCAGCGGCTCCTTCAGGTCGCGAAAGACCACCCCGTCGTACGTTGTCACGCCTTCGCCGTTGTCGAGGCCGAGCATCAGTCGCATCGTGGTGGACTTGCCCGCTCCATTGGGGCCGAGAAACCCGGTGACCGACCCAGGCACGACGTCGAACGAGAGACCTCGCACGGCAGCCTTGCCGCCGAACGTCTTGCTCAGCCCGCGCGCCTGGATGAGCGCCATCGGCCAGCCCCTTCCGCCGGGTGGCGCAATCTTGTCATATGCACCACTCCGTCCTCTCCGAAGCCGTCCGATCCGACTCGGAAGGGTCACGATGTCTGCCGACCCTCTAGCGTTGACCGTGATGGCACCCTCTCGCTCGACCCCGCGGTCACTCACGCAGATGCTGCGTGACTCCGACGACGCGGCCGTGCGTGACCTGATCGTGGCCCGCCCAGACCTCGCAACACCCCCACCGACGAGCTTCAGCCAGGTCGCCTCGCGAGCGACCACCCGCGAGTCGGTCCACCTGGTGCTCGACACGCTCAACGCGTTCGACCTCTGGGTCCTCGAGGTCGCAAGTGCGTCGCCCCATCCCGTCTCCCCTACCGACATCGCTGGCGTCGACCCGGCGAGAGCGGCCGACGCACTCGACCGGCTACGGCGGCTGGCACTGCTCTGGGGCGGACCCGAGAAGCTGCGTCCGGTGCGTGCCCTCGCGACCGAGCTCGGCGACGGCGCTCCCGGCGCACCGCCTGAACCCGACCCTCCGACCTTCGACGACGCGGTCCGTCAGGACCCCGAGCGGGTCGACAAGGTGGCGGCCGGGTCGGCCTTCGAGCTCGTCCGGCGGATCGAGGTGCTCGTCGAGCACACCGACCACACCCCGCTGCGGCTGCGCCACGATGGCGGGCTTGCTCAACGGGAGGCCCGGGCGGTCGGGTCGCTCATGGACCTCCCCGTCGCGATCGCCCTCCACCACGTCCAGATCGCCCAAGCGGCCGGGCTGGTGGGCATCATCCCGCGTGGCCGGACCGACACCCTCATCCCGACCGCCGAGTTCGACAGGTGGCAGGGGCAGCGGCTCGCCGACCAGTGGCGCTGGCTCGTGCGCGGGTGGTTCGACGGGCACCCCCCGAGCGGGACGCCACGGGTCAAAATGCTGTGCCTCGAGGCATTCGGACCGCCGAGCGAGGGACGGGTGATCGCCCTGCCCGAGCTGAGGCGATGGCTGACCTGGCACCTGCCGCGGGTCGCCGAGGAGTCGACCCGTCGGGCCGCGACCTGGCTCAACCAGACGCCGTGGATCGGGGTGACCGGCCTCGGGGCGCTGGCCAGCTTCGGCACCGGCGTCGACCTCGACGGCCTCGCCCGGCTGCTGCCGACCCGGGCCGAGACGGTGCTGGTGCAGAACGACCTCACTGCCATCGCGCCCGGGCCTCTCACACCGACAGCGGCGCGAGAGCTCGGAGCGCTTGCCGAGGTGGAGTCCCGAGGCGGAGCGACGGTCTACCGGTTCACCGTCGAGTCGCTGCGGCGGGCCCACTCGGTGGGCTGGTCGACGTCGGAGATGAAGGCGATTCTCCGGGCTCGCTCGAGCACCGAGATTCCGCAGCCGCTCGGCTACCTCATCGAGGATCTCGACCGAGGGGTCGTCAGAGCGGCCTCGGCTCCCGCCGACCTGCTCCGTCCCGGCTCGACGCACCACCAGCATGGTCTGCGCGCCGTTCGAACCCCGCTCGCTGGCATGACCGTCGGCCCCAGCATCGACCCGGAGACGGCGGCGCACCTCGTCGTCGGCCTGCGCCGCGACGCCCGGCCCGAAGCCCCGCACGACCCGGCCGACCGGCCGGCTGCCGAGGGGATGGCGGACACCCCGCTCGACACGCTGCGCGAGGCCGTCGAGACCGGTGAGCTGGTCTGGGTCGGCTACGTCGACACGCGGGGGGACTCCGGGGAGCGGCTCGTCTATGCCTCCGCCGTCGAGGACGGCCGGGTGACCGCGCGAGACAGCCGGAACGCCGAGCGGCTCAGCATCCCGGTGCACCGGATCACGGCCGCCCACATCATCCGCGGCGGCTCGGTCTGAGCACCCTGAGGACCGCGACTGCGCCGCCGCCGACCGGTAATGTCCATGCCCGAAAATGGGCATTACCGCTCCGCCGCCTCCACGCGTACCATGAAGACGTGGACTTCGTTCGATACGCTGACTTCGCTGCGGGGCTGGTCAACGCCCCCATCGAGTCCGACGAGGACCTCACCGACTACCTGGCCAGCCGGCAATGGCTCCAGCGTCGTGTCGAGCCCCGGGACCTGGCCCCCTTGAAGCGGCTACGTCGGGAGCTGCGGCCGATCTTCGAGGCGTCCGACCGCGGTGACGAGCTGGAGGTGGTAGCGCTGGTCAACAACCTGCTCGCCAAGCACCCGGTCACCCCCTACATCGCCGGTCACGACCGGGAGAGCTGGCACCTCCACGTCGCCGAGCGCGGCTCGAGCGTCGCGGCGCTGATCACCGCCGAGTGCGTCATGGGCCTGGCCACCCTGGTCGTCGACTTCGGTCCGACCCGGCTGGGCGTGTGCTCCGCGGAGCGCTGCGACCAGGTGTTCGTGGACACCTCACCCAACAAGTCTCGCCGCTATTGCTCGGACCGGTGCTCGTCCCGAGCAAACGTCGCCGCCTACCGCGCTCGAAGAAAGGCTGGGGTCGGCCTGTGACCGACGGACCTCTCATCGTCCAGTCGGACAAGACCCTGTTGCTCGAGGTCGACCATCCGCAGGCGCGCGACTGCCGCCGTACGATCGCTCCCTTCGCCGAGCTCGAACGGTCGCCGGAGCACATCCATACCTATCGGCTCACCCCGCTCGGGCTGTGGAACGCGCGAGCCGCCGGGCACGACGCCGAGCAGGTGGTGAACGCGCTGCTGACCTACTCGCGCTACCCGGTTCCCCATGCTCTGCTCGTCGACATCGCCGACACCATGGACCGCTATGGCCGGCTGCGTCTCGACAAGCACCCGGTGCACGGGCTCGTGCTCACCGGCACCGACCGTGGCGTCTTCGAGGAGGTGGTGCGCAGCAAGCGGGTCGCGCCGCTGCTCGGCGCCCGCCTCGACGACGACACCGTGGTGGTGCACGCTTCCGAGCGCGGCAACCTCAAGCAGGCGCTGCTCAAGCTCGGCTGGCCCGCCGAGGACTTCGCCGGCTACGTCGACGGCGAGGCCCATCCGATCGCCCTGCAACAAGACGACTGGACCATGCGTCCTTACCAGGTCGAGGCCGCGGAGTCGGCATGGCACGGCGGCTCCGGTGTCGTGGTGCTGCCGTGCGGGGCCGGCAAGACGATCGTCGGCGCCGCCGTGATGGCCCGGGCCCAGTCGACGACGCTGATCCTGGTGACCAACACCGTCGCCGCTCGCCAGTGGAAGGACGAGCTGTTGCGTCGTACCACGCTCACGGCCGACGAGATCGGCGAGTACTCCGGCGCCGTCAAGGAGGTCCGGCCGGTCACGATCGCGACCTACCAGGTGATGACGACACGCCGTAAGGGTGTCTACACCCACCTGGAGCTGTTCGACGCCCGCGACTGGGGGCTGGTGGTCTATGACGAGGTCCACCTGCTGCCGGCGCCGATCTTCCGGATGACCGCCAACCTCCAGGCCCGGCGACGGATCGGGCTGACGGCAACGCTCATCCGCGAGGACGGCCGCGAAGGTGACGTGTTCTCCCTGATCGGTCCGAAACGCTTCGACGCGCCATGGAAGGACATCGAGGCGCAGGGCTACATCGCGCCCGCCGAGTGCATCGAGGTCCGGGTGTCGCTCACCGACAGCGAGCGGATGGCCTATGCCACAGCGGAGGCAGAGGACCGCTACCGGCTGGCAGCCGCCTGTGACCACAAAGCCCGCGTCGTCTCGCGACTGGTGGAGCAGCACCGCGACGAGCCGACACTCGTCATCGGGCAGTACCTGGACCAGCTCGACGAGCTCGCCGAGCTACTCGACGCCCCGGTCATCAAAGGGGAGACGTCCGTCAACGAGCGCGAACGACTCTATGCGGCGTTTCGCAGCGGTGAGATCGGGCTGCTCGTCGTGAGCAAGGTGGCGAACTTCTCGATCGACCTGCCGGAGGCCTCCGTCGCCATCCAGGTCTCGGGGACGTTCGGCTCCCGCCAGGAGGAGGCACAGCGCCTCGGACGGCTGCTCCGACCCAAGGCCGACGGCCGATCCGCCAGGTTCTACACCGTCGTCACGCGCGACACCGTCGACGCCGACTTCGCCCAACACCGCCAGCGGTTCCTCGCCGAGCAGGGCTATGGCTACACCATCGTCGATGCGGACTCCCTGGCTCTCTAGAATCTCTGGCTCTCCAGATGTGGCTGGTCGCTGGCTCTCCAGACTCGCTGGCTCTCCAGCGGTGCCGCTCTCCGCTGACACGCTGACGCAGTCGCGACGACTCCCTAGACTGCCGCCATGACAGCGGACTCGCCCCTCGCCCAGTCGCGACTCGACGAGCTGTGGGACTTCGGCGACCCAGCCCTGTCTGAGGAGCGGTTCGCAGGCGCGGAGCGGGTCGCCGTGAGCTCGGACCAGCGGGCCGAGCTCCGCACCCAGCGGGCCAGGGCACTCGGGCTGCTGGAACGCTTCGATGAAGCCGAGTCGCTGCTCGACGCCATCGAGCCGACCAGCCCGACAGTGCGGACCCGAATGCTCCTCGAGCGCGGTCGGCTGCGGAACTCTTCTGGACGGCCGACGGACGCCGTCCCCTTCTTCGAGGAAGCCGCCGAGGTCGCGAAGAGCCACGACCTCACGTTTCTCGCCGTTGACGCCCTCCACATGCTCGCCATCGCAGATCCTCGTTCCGCCGCACGCCATACCAACGACGCCTTGGCTCTCGTCGAGGCCACCGACGACGTGCGTACACAGCGCTGGGCGGTCTCGTTGCACAACAACCTGGGCTGGGCGCTCCACGACGAAGGCCACTACGTTGACGCGCTGGACGAGTTCGAGGCGGCACATCGGGTGAGCATGGAAGTCGGCACCGATGCGCAGGAGTACGTCGCGCGGTGGGCGATCGCACGTTGCCTGAGGTCTCTAGGCCGTAACCAGGAAGCCCTCCTCATGCAGGAGCGGCTTGCCGTCGAGGACCCTGACGACGGCTATGTCGTCGAAGAGCTGGCGGCCTTGCGCGTGGCGATGGACGCCGGCTGAAGGAGCCTCCGATGAACCGTTCGGCGACCGAGACCGTTGTTTAGGGTGAGACGCCGCATCCGGCGACGCCACGGCCGGTAGGCCGTCGAAGCGGGGGAAGAAAGCACCAAGCCCATGAATACATCGCGTTTCCACCTGTCCACGCACACCCTCGTCCGGGCTGGCCAGCTCGCCGGCACGGCGACCGGCGCACTCGTCCTGCTCGCCGCCTGCGGCGGCTCGTCCAGCCCGTCGACGTCGACGATCCAGTCGAGCCCACCGACCTCGTCAGCCCACGGAGTGACGCTGACGACCCACCATGGCAAGCTCGGCACCTATGTCACCGACTCGGCCGGCCGGTCGATCTATCTGTTCGCCTCTGACCAGAGCGGAAAGTCCACCTGCTCCGGCTCGTGCACGCAGTACTGGCCGCCGCTCACTACCACCGGCCCGGCCAAGGCGTCGGGGTTCGCGAGCGGCACGGTCGGCACCATCACCCGAACGGACGGGACCAAGCAGGTGACGTATGACGGTCACCCCCTCTACTACTTCGTCGGTGACACCTCAGCCGGGGCCACCACCGGTCAAGGCAGCGACAACTTCGGCGCGAAGTGGTGGCTCCTCACTCCAGCCGGCAAGGCCATCACGAGCGCACCGGCACCTGCTTCCGCGCCGACGAGCTCGTCCGGCGGTGGGGGCTACTCATGACCGAGGTCATGCTCCCGTCATCACACCCACATGTTCAGGTTTGAAGCCAGGAAAGAGCTTGGCGAGGCTGACGCCGGGGAAGCGGGTCTTGACGACCTCCCACAGCACGGAACGGTAGTCGGTCGTGACCTTCAGGTCGCCGTCCACCAAGCGTGCTGTGCCGAGTCCCGGCCAGGTCCCATATACCCTGCCGCCCTTGACACCGGCACCCATCACGAACATGGCGTTGCCGTAGCCGTGGTCGAGCCCGGCATCGCCGTTCTCCTCCACCCGGCGTCCGAACTCGCTGATCGTCAACAGAGTGACGTGTGAGGCCAGTCCACCCAGGTCCTCGAGGAAAGAGCTGACGCAGCGCGCCAGGTCGTCGACCATGAGCCGCATCTCGCCCACGTCGAGCGTGCCGAGGTCGGTGTGCATATCCCATGACGAGTGGTCGACGGTGATGACCTCGGCCCCGACGTCCGACCGGATGAGGCGTGCGGACTGAGCCAGAGCCAACCCGAGGTCCGAGCCCGGATAGTGCGCTCCGTGCTGCGGATGCGCGGGCGTCCGCAACACCGGCTTCCACCGGGCGGCCGTCCGGATCCCCTCCCGCCCGGCGTGCCCGAGCAGCCCACTCGCATGATTCCACGTCACGTCGAGCGCGGCCTTGCGTTGCGGCATCGCGTTCACCGGCCCGTAGATCTGGATCCGCTCGACGTCCACCGCTGCCAAGGTCGGCTGGGGGCCGTAGATCTCCGTCTCCGGGACACTCTGCCCCACCTGCACGGCGCCGAACAGGCTGTCGGGCTCCGTCATGCCGACCATCCGGTTGAGCCAGCCGACTCGCTCCGCAGAACCCGGGGCAGCCTCCTCCACCTCCTCGATAGCAGCGAAGTGCGACCGGTTGGGGGCCGGCAGGCCGACCGCCTGGACGGCGGCCATCTTCCCGCCGCTCCACATCTTCTTGAGCGGGGCGAAGTTCGGATGCAGACCGAACATGCCGTCCGTCACGAGCAGCTGCGACGCCGGAATGGCAATGGTCGGGCGGGCCTTGGCGTAGCCGTGGTCGCCGTAGGGCACGACCAGAGACATGCCATCGGCACCGCCGCGCTGGCTCAACACGACAAGGACGTTCTTCGCGTGGCCGCTGGCCGCGAAGGCAGTCTGCTGGAACACCGTGCCATGCATGGTGGACATCACGCCGCCAGCGGTGACAACGCCAAGACCCTTCAAGAAGCTGCGCCGCGAGGTGAGTGAACGGTGGAACTCTTCGCATCCCGGGTGCACGTGCGTGCTTCGTTCCTGGTTGTTTCGCATGATGTCTCGTCCCTTCCGGACGTCAGCGACTAAGGTGCTCAGGGGTGTCGAGGATGCTGACCAGCAGCCGCGGGAACTCGTAGGCGATGAGACGATGCTGTGCGTCGATCATCTCCTTTGGTTTGATGTCCGTTGCCACACAGGCCGCCTGAAGCATCGTCGCGCTGCATGGCATGAACAGCGTGGTACGCACGACGTAGTCGACGACCTCGTCGAAACGCGCCGGCAGCTTGGGCATCCAATCCATCGGCTTGCGGTACGTGATTCCCTGGCTGGGGAAGATGCCGGTTGTCGCGTACCAGTGGATCCGCATCGAGCCGAGGATCCGGCCGGCACCCGTCCAGGCCGGGGCCACGTCGGGAAAGCCGTTAGGTGGGGGCCAGTCGTAGACCACCTGGCCGATCGCCCTGCTCACGCTGATGAACTGGTTGGCGGCGTCCTTCTCGTGATGGGGCCGTGCGACGGTGGCGCCGGCGAGGGTCCACGTCGCCACGGCATCCTCGACCGGCGTGCGGACCTTCTGCAGAACAGATCCCTTGAACTCCTCGGAGGCAACCATGGCGCGTAGGACCGGGACGATGTCGGTTCCTGAGTTGAGATAGATCTTGGCCAGCGAGCTGACGAGCGCATGCGACGGAGTGTCCGAGACGAAGCGCGTGGCGAGCCGCTGACAGATTCGCTGAGCCGTCGCAGGGTGATGTGCCAGGTAGGACAGGTACTGCGCAAGCACCGGACGGCCGTCGCGGTCAGCGTTGGGTGACGAGAAGCCCATCACCCTCACCCGGCCGACCCAGTGGTCCGCCTTGACGTAGGACTGCTGCCACGTGGCCCCTTTGTCGACGTGGAAGCCGGTAAGGATCCGAGCAGAGTCGATGACCTCGTTCTCGGTGTAGCCGCCTTCGACACCGACCGTGTGACACTCGAGCAGCTCGCGGCCGAGGTTCTCGTTGATGGCATCGGCGGTCGACTCGACGTTGTTCAGATACAAGCCCATAGCCGGGTGCTGGATCGCCTCGTGCAGGAGATCGTCGAACCGGCCAAGTGCATGCTTACGGATGACGTTCTCGTATTCCACGCGCCACATCCACGACTCCGAGTTGGGTGACGCGACATGGACGAGGTTCGACCAGAAGTCGACCATCAGCTCCTCGACCTGGCGTTCCGTGAGCAGTCTCCTCAGCATCACCCACGATGCGAGATCCTGCATCATCTCCCAGCCGTCTTCGACGCCCGACTGGTAGCGGCGCCATTTCTGCATCGGTGTGAGGGCAAGGACGGGGAACCAGGACCAGAGCTCGTTCGCCTTATGGTCCGGGATTCGGTCCGGGGTCAGCTGCCTCTCGAACCACGCGCGCGGACCGCCGGCTGCCGCCACATCTGCGATGCGGTTCGACGTCACTCCGGCCGTGAAACGGCTGAGCATATGTCGAGTCATGGCATCCGGAAGGGACACCTGCCGATACCGGACGGCGGCGTCGCCTGAGAGAGCCGATCTGCGTGCGGTGGCACGGGAAGCCTTGGACTGGGTGCGCATGGGGCCTCGCTAGCGTTGTTCTTCCACCCGACGGCCGGCGATGGAACGTCGGATTGCTCGAAGCTCGATTCGTCATGAGCTCCGTTCAACGAGTCCTGATCGTGTCCGGATCTGCCGGTTTCGTCAACCCCCGAAAGCCCGTTCCGGCCAGCTGGCAGGCAGAGTCGGATGCCGCTATTGACGATCTCACCAGGGGCTCCCTGTCGATCCGCTCTGCCAGGGCGGGACAATGATCCGACGGGCCACGACGACTGAGGATCACGACGATGACGCATGCTGCTGCGGAGTTCTGGCTGATGGACATGGACGGGGTCCTGGTCCATGAGGACAGGGCGCTGCCGGGTGCAGCGGAGTTCCTGCAACGCCTCGACGAGCGGGACCGCCGTTTCCTGGTGCTGACGAACAACTCGATCTATACCCCGCGTGACCTGTCGGCGCGGCTCGCGAACGCGGGTCTCCAGGTCGCTGAGGAGGCGATCTGGACCTCGGCGCTGGCCACCGCCGACTTCCTGGCGAACCAGCTGCCGCAGGGGTCGGCGTACGTCATCGGGGAGGCGGGCCTGACGACTGCACTTCACGAGGTCGGCTACGTGCTCACCGACACGGACCCCGACTATGTCGTGCTCGGCGAGACGCGCACCTATTCGTTCGAGGCCATCACCCGGGCGATCCGGCTCGTGAGCAACGGATCGCGCTTCATCGCGACAAACCCCGACGTCACGGGTCCTTCCCCGGAGGGACCGCTGCCGGCCACGGGCTCGGTCGCCGCTCTGGTGAGCAAGGCAACCGGTGCCAGCCCCTACTTCATCGGGAAACCCAACCCGATGATGCTCCGAAGTGCGATGAACCGGATCGAAGCGCACTCCGAGGTGACGGTGATGATCGGTGACCGGATGGACACCGATGTCGTGGCCGGCATCGAGGCAGGTCTCGAGACCATCCTGGTCCTGAGCGGCTCGACGACCCGGGAACAGGTGCACCGGTTCCCGTTCCGACCGAGCCGGGTCTTCGACTCCATTGCAGACGCCATCGAGCTCGTGTGAGAGCACACCGACCGATGGATCGAGGTCGAACGCACTCGGACTACAGTTTCCCGGCATGAAGACGTTCGACGGGCTGTATGACGAGCTGTCGCGGAAGGTGCGTGAGCGAACCGAGGGCTCTCGCACGGTCTCCGAGGTCGACGCCGGCGTGCATGCCATCGGCAAGAAGCTCGTCGAGGAGGCCGCTGAATCCTGGATGGCCGCCGTTCACGAGACCAAGGAACGCACCGCAGAGGAGATCAGCCAGCTCCTCTACCACGCGCAGGTGCTGATGCTGGCCAGTGGTCTCGAGCTCGAGGACGTCTATGCCCACCTATGACGACGCCCGACCATGCTGAGGATTGCCGTTCCCAACAAGGGATCTCTCTCCGACGCCGCGACAGCCATGCTCAAGGAGGCGGGCTACCGCCAGCGCCGCGACGCGCACGATCTTGCGGTCACCGACACGGACAACGACGTCGAGTTCTTCTATCTACGACCCCGTGATATCGCGGTCTATGTCGGTGAGGGCACCCTCGACGTCGGGCTGACCGGCCGCGACCTGATGCTCGACTCGGGCGCCTCCCTGGACGAGCTCATGTCGTTGGGGTTCGGTGACTCGGTGTTCGCGTTCGCGGGACCCGCCGGGCGGTTCACCTCGTTGACGGACCTCGCCGGCACGCGCGTTGCGACGGCGTACCCCGGCCTGGTCGAGCGCTACCTCGCGATCCGCCAGGTCGACGCGCACGTCGTACGCCTCGACGGCGCCGTCGAGACTGCAGTTCGACTCGGCGTCGCCGACGCCATCGCCGACGTCGTCTCCACCGGGACAACCCTCCGGCAGGCCGGACTGGCACCTTTCGGCGAGCCCCTGATGCGCTCGGAAGCCGTGCTGGTCGGTCGAGCGAGCGCCCCGGAGAACCCCGACCTGGAGGTCTTCCTCCGCCGAATGCAGGGCGTGTTGGTGGCCCGGCGTTATGTCATGCTCGACTACGACGTGCAGGAGAGCCAGGTGGACCAGGCGTGCGCGATCACTCCGGGCATCGAGTCTCCCACCGTGTCTCCGCTTCATCGCGAAGGCTGGTTCGCGGTCCGCGCCATGGTGCCCCGAGTCGAGGCGCAGGCAGTGATGGACCGGCTCTATGACCTCGGAGCGCGAGGAATCCTCGTCACGACGATCCACGCGTGTCGGCTGTGACCCAGACGTTCTGAGCCGGTGACCCGCCGGCCCTCCGAAGGTTTTGCCGACCAGCCGAAAGCGTCCTTATGGGGAGGTTCAGGGTGCCATTTTGACGAGCGAACCCCGTTGTGACGCCCCTCACCCCAGCGACGCCTTTCACGCCTGACCACCCTGGAAGCGAGCGGCATGCACGAGTCCCTGCCAAGCTGGGCGCACTCGCGGCCCGGAAGCCCTGGTACTTCATCGGAGCGTGGCTGATCGTCCTGCTCGTGGTGGTGGGGCTGAACAGCCAGTTCGGTGGCACGTTCGCCAACGACTACACCGTCCCCGGCAGCCAGTCGTCGACCGGACTCGACGTGCTGACGAAGAACTTCCCCGAGAAGGGCGGCTACGCCGGCAGCATCGTCTTCCACAGCCGGTCGCCCAACAGTCCGCGGCCGTCTCCTCGTCGCGAGACACCGCGAGGGTCGTGACGATGGGATGCCGGTGATCGACTCCATCGCCCGGGCCACCTCGACGTCCGGGGCTGCCGTCTTGGTGGCGGGCGGAACGGTGGTCATCGCCATCCTCGGTCTCTATGTGTCCGGGGTGCCCTTCGTGGGGGCACTCGGCCTCTCGTCCGCGCTCGTCGTCGCGGTCACGATCGTGTCGGCCCTGACGTTGGTGCCCGCCCTGCTCGCGCTGCTGCTTCTCGACGGGCCCTCGGCAGCTCCCCCCTTCCCGAGCCCGCCGCCGTCACCGACTAACTGACCTCCGAGATTTCGGCACCCGAGACTTTCGGCACCACCATCCGAGACTTCCGGCACCACCATCCGAGAGTTTCGGCACCACCATCCGAGCTCCCGTGACGTGGGTACGACGGCGCCAGGTCGGCCGATGGTCCCCCAGGTCAGGGACTCTGCTCTGGTCTGGACGTGAAAGGGCAGAGACGCAACCGCTTCGCGTCACCCCGTTAGAGCAGGCGCCTCGCCTTGGGGATCGCGAACGTAACCAGGCACGTGCGTGCAAGTTGCGGATCGCCAATCTGACCGAAACAACAACGCACCTGCGTGATTGTGTACGCCGTACGAGATGTAACCACGAGAACGGGCGTGTCGCCAGGGCTGCGGCGTCAATGCCCTTGTCATCCAACGCCCAGGGTGAGGCGCCAGCCGGCCGGGAGGGCCCCGAAACCCGCCCTGTCACTGCGCTTTTCACGTTCAGACCAGCGCGGGCTGCCCTGACCGGCGGGACCATCCGCCCGACCTGGCGCCGCCGTACCCACGTCATAAGCCCGGATGGTGGTGCCGGAACTCTCGGATGGTGGTGCCGGAACTCTCGGATGGTGGTGCCGAAACTCTCGGATCGTCGTACCGGAACTCTCGGATCGTGGTGCCGGAACTCTCGGATCGTGGTGCCGAAACTCTCGGATCGTGGTGCCGAAACTCTCGGATCGTGGTGCCGAAAGTCTCGGATCGTCGGGGGGAGGGAGGGTCAGGAGGGAGGGAGGAGTGGGTCGTCGTCGAAGCAGCTGGTGGTGCCGGTATGGCAGGCCGGTCCGGTCTGGTCGACGAGCAGCAGGACGGTGTCACCGTCACAGTCCAGCCGCACCTCGCGAACCCACTGCGCGTTGCCCGAGGTCTCGCCCTTGACCCAGTACTCCTGACGGCTCCGGCTCCAGTACGTCGCCCGGCGGGTCTCGAGAGTGCGTCGCAGCGCCTCCGCGTCCATCCAGGCCAGCATCAGCACCTGTCGCGTGGTGCGGTCCTGGACGACGACGGGAACCAGGCCGGCCGCGTTGGTCGACAGCCGCCCGAGCCACGTCTCAGGCTGCACCGGCTCGCTCACCCCGCCATTGTCCTGAGCCTCACGTCGCGTCATCGCACCGGGTGACCGGCGCCGGCGAGCGCTGCCTTCACCTCTGCCACGCTGACCGTGCCGAAGTGGAAAACGCTCGCCGCGAGCACCGCGTCGGCGCCGGCGTCGACGGCCGGCGGGAAGTCGCTCGCGGCGCCAGCGCCACCGCTCGCGATCACGGGCACCCGGACCGCCGCCCGGACGAGCCGGATCAGCTCCAGGTCGTAGCCCGCCTTCGTGCCGTCGGCGTCCATCGCGTTGAGCAGGATCTCCCCGGCCCCGAGAGCCGCTCCGCGCCGGGCCCACTCGACGGCGTCGAGCCCGGTCTCCCGGCCGCCGCCGTGAGTCGTCACCTCGAAGCCGCTCGGTGCCCGAGGCGAGCGGAAGGCGTCGACGCTGAGGACCAGAACCTGGCGGCCGAAGCGAGCCGCGATCTCCGCGATCGCCGCCGGCCGGTCGATCGCCCCGGTGTTGATCGCCACCTTGTCAGCGCCGGCGCGGAGCAGGACATCCACGTCGTCGACCCCACGGACGCCGCCACCGACCGTCAGCGGGATGAAGACCTGCTCAGCGGTCCGGCGTACGACGTCCACCGTCGTCGCCCGGCCCTCGCTGGACGCGCTCACATCGAGGAACGTGAGCTCGTCGATGCCCTCCGCGTCATAGCGCGCGGCCAGCTCGACGGGGTCGCCCGCGTCGACCAGCCCGCGGAAGTTGACCCCTTTGACGACTCGTCCGGCGTCGACGTCCAGGCAGGCGATGACCCGCACGGCGAGTGTCATGTCGGGCGGGACCCGGCGCCAGGGCGGGGACTCACCACAGCGAGGGCGTCCGCAAGGGTGAAGGCCCCGGTGTAGAGGGCGGTTCCGATGATGGCTCCCTCGACACCGTCACCCACCATGCCCGCCAACGCCCGCAGGTCGTCGAGCGAGGCGATCCCTCCTGACGCCACGACCGGGCGGGCGGTGCGCGCACAGACGTCCCTGAGCAGCCCGATGTTGGGCCCTTGCAACATCCCGTCGCTCGCGACGTCGGTCACGACATAGCGCGCGCACCCCTCCGCGTCGAGGCGGGACAACACCTCGTAGAGGTCGCCGCCCTCACGTGTCCAGCCACGGGCCGCCAGCCGGCTGCCGCGGACGTCGAGCCCGATCGCGACCCGGTCGCCATGCGTGGCGATCACCGTGGCACACCAGCCGGGGTTCTCGAGCGCTGCGGTGCCGATATTGACCCGGCGGCAGCCGGTGGCGAGCGCAGCCCTCAGGCTGTCGTCGTCACGGATGCCGCCGGAGAGCTCGACATCGATGTCGAGGGTGCCGACCACCCCCGCCAACGTCTCGGCGTTGTCTCCCCGCCCGAACGCCGCATCGAGGTCGACGAGGTGGACCCACGACGCACCCGCCGACTGCCAGCGCAACGCGGCCTCGAGCGGGTCACCGAAGACCCGTTCGCTGCCCGCAACACCTTGCACGAGCTGGACTGCTCGGCCGTCGGCCACATCGACGGCGGGCAACAGCTCGAGGTCGGACATGGCGACAAGGCTAGCGGCGCGAGCCGGCACGCGACCCGCTCGCTCAGAGGCTGGCGACCCAGGTGCGCAGCAGGGCGGCTCCGGCGTCCCCCGACTTCTCCGGGTGGAACTGCGTCGACCACAACGGTCCGTCCTCGACGGCCGCAACGAAGCGGTCCTCGCCGTACGACGTCCAGCCGACGAGGGGCGCGTCGCGACCCGGCCCCACCGGCACCGTCGCCGGCGGTCCCGCCACCGCCCCTTCCCCCCGCAGGTCGTGCGCGGCGTAGGAGTGCACGAAGTAGAAGAACTCGTCGGCGATCCCGGCGAACATCCGGGAGCCCTCCGGCACCGCGACGGTGTTCCAGCCGACATGAGGCAGGACGTCGGCCTTCACCTCACTCACAACCCCGGGCCAGATCGCAAGGCCTTCGGCGGAGGCCCCGTGCTCGTCGCCGCGCTCGAACAGGACCTGGTGGCCGACGCAGATCGCCAGCACCGCGCGTTCCCGGGCCAGCCGCTGGGCCAGCATCTCGGCGGCCCCGGCGCGCCGCAAGGCATCCGCGCAGGCCGCGAACGCGCCGACACCGGGGACGACGACACCGTCCGCCTCCAACGCCTCCCCCACGGAGCCGGTCACCAGCACCGATGCCCCGGCGCGCGCCAGCGCCCGCTCACCGGACCGGATGTTGCCGGACCCATAGTCGAGCAGCACGACGCGAGGCGTCACAGGCTGCCCTTCGTGCTGGGTACGCCGCCCTCCCGCGGGTCGATCGTCGCGGCAGCGCGCAGGGCTCGACCGACCGCCTTGAACTGCGCCTCGACGATGTGGTGCGGGTCGCGTCCCGACAGCACCCGCACGTGAAGCCCGATGGCAGCGTGGGTGCTCAGCGACTCGAAGACGTGCCGGGTGAGCGACCCCACGTAGGAGCCGCCGATGATGACATAGACCTGACCTTCCGGCTCTCCGGTGTGCACGCAGTAGGGCCGACCGGACAGGTCGACGGCGCACTGCACCAGTGCCTCGTCGAGCGGGACCAGGGCGTCGCCGAACCGGTTGATGCCCGCCTTGTCACCGAGCGCCTCCCGCAGCGACTCGCCGAACACGATCGCCACGTCCTCGACGGTGTGGTGTGCGTCGACGTCCACGTCGCCGGTGGCCCGCACGGTCAGGTCGAACAGCGCATGCCGGGCCAGCGACGCGAGCATGTGGTCGAAGAACCGGACTCCGGTCGACACCTCAGTCCGTCCGGTGCCGTCGACCGCCAGGTCGACCGTCACCTCCGACTCCTTGGTGATCCGCTCGACGTGCGCGCTTCGGTGGGTCACAGAGCCTCCTCTCGTCGTACGGCGGCCAGGGCGTCGACGGCGTCGAGCGCATCGCGGAAGGCGGTCATCTCAGCAGGGGTACCGACCGAGACCCGCAGCCAGCCGTCGGGCCGGGACTCGCGCACCAGCACACCTCGGTCGAGCAGGCTCTGCCAGACCGCGCGCGCGTCCCTGAAGGTCCCGAAGAGCACGAAGTTGGCGTCGGACTCCGCGGTCCGGAACCCGCGTTCGCGGAGCCACTCGACCGTCCGGTCGCGCTCGTCGCGCAACCTGTCGACGGTGGCCAGCATCTCGTCCGCATGCGCCAGCGCCACCCGGGCGAGCGCCTGGGTGACCGTCGACAGGTGGTAGGGCAGCCGGACCAGCCGCAAGGCATCGATCAGGTCCGGCGAGCCGGCGAGGTAGCCGAGCCGGACCCCTGCCAGCGCGAACGCCTTCGACATCGTGCGCACGACCGCGAGCCGCGGGTGGTCGTCGATCAGCGACACCGCCGATGGGACCCCGGGACGGCGAAACTCCGCATAGGCCTCGTCGACGACGACCACCCCCTCCGACGCCTCGCACACGGCCGCGACGACGGCCAGCGGAAGCGACCCACCGGTGGGGTTGTTGGGCGATGCGAGCAGGGTCACCGATGGCGCCTCCTTCCGCACGGCCGCGACGGCCGCGGCTACGTCGACGGTGAAGTCGCTGTTCCTCGGCACGCCTCGCCACTGCGTCGCCGTCGACCGGGCGTACTCGACGTACATCGAGTACGTCGGCTCGAACGACAGCACCGTCCGTCCCGGACCGCCGAAGGCCTGCAGGACCTGCAACATGATCTCGTTGGAGCCGTTGGCCGCCCAGACCCGCTCTGGAGTCAGCCCGTGACCGAGGTAGTCGGCCAGGTCACGACGCAGGTCCAGGGCCTCCCGGTCGGGATAGCGGTTGAGACCGCCCGCGAGGTCACGGATGACGCGGCCCATCTCGGCGGCGATCTCGGCCGACGGGCCGTAGGGGTTCTCGTTGACGTTGAGCGGGACCGCGACGGCCAGCTCGGGAGCCCCATAGGGCAAGGCCCCGACGAGCTCCTCCCGGAGCGGAAGTCCGGTGCTCACTTCGGGCCTAGTCGGACTCGTACGGCGTCCGCGTGCGACGGCAGGTCCTCCGCCTCCGCGAGCGCGATGACATGGCCGGCGGCGGCTTCGAGTGCTGCAGGCGGGTAGTCGACGACCTGCATGGTCTTGAGGAACGACCGCACAGAGAGCCCCGAGGAGTGACACGCGCAACCGCCGGTCGGCAGCACGTGGTTGGAGCCCGCACAGTAGTCGCCCAGCGAGACGGGAGCATGCGGGCCGACGAAGACCGCTCCCGCGTTGCGGATCCGCCCCGCGATGGCAGCGGCGTCACGCGTGTGGATCTCGAGGTGTTCGGCGGCGTAGGCGTTGACGACCTCCTCACCCTGCGCAATGTCGTCGACGAGTACGACGGCCGACTGCTGCCCGGTGAGAGCAGCTCTGATCCGGTCGGCGTGCTTGGCGTGCATGACCTGCTTGTCGAGCTCCTCCGCGACGGCGGTCGCAAGCGGCTCGGAGTCGGTCACGAGCACACTGGCCGCGACGGTGTCGTGCTCGGCCTGACTGATGAGGTCGGCCGCGACATAGCGCGGGTCAGCCGTGTCGTCGGCGAGGATGGCGATCTCCGTCGGGCCGGCTTCGGAGTCGATGCCGACGAGCCCGCGCACCAGCCGCTTGGCGGCAACGCCGTAGATGTTCGCCGGACCTGTGACAACGTCGACCGGTGCGCAGCCACCGGACTCGTGGGAGTAGCCGAACGCGAACATCGCAACGGCTCCGGCGCCACCGGCAGCGTGCACCTCGTCGACGCCCAGCAGCTCACACGCGGCCAGGATCGTCGGGTGCGGCAGGCCGCCGTGTTCCCGCTGCGCGGGACTCGCCAGCGCCAGCGAGGCCACCCCTGCGACCTGTGCCGGTACGACGTTCATCACCACTGACGAGACGAGGGGAGCCTTCGCGCCCGGGACATAGAGACCGACCCGGCCGACGGGGACGTTGCGGCAGGTGACCCGCCCACCGGCCGGCATCTGGGTCGAGATGTCGGCGGGCATTTCCGCCTGGCAACTCGTGCGGAGCCGGGCGATCGAGTCCTCCAGGCCCTGTCGCACCCGAGGGTCGAGGTCGCGCAACGCACCGGCGAGGGCGGCCGGCGGCACCCGCACCGCCGACATGTCGACGCCGTCGAAGCGCGCCGCCTGGTCGATGAGTGCGGCATGCCCGTCCTGCCGTACCGCGTCGACCAGCGGACGGACCGCCTCCATCGCCGTCTCGACGTCGAGTTCGGCCCGGGGCAGCATCGCCGCATAGTCCGCGGGCCGGCCGGCCGCCCGGTCGCCACGGAGGTCACATCGGCGCATCATCAGGCAAGCATAGAGAAGGCGTAATGGTTGGACGACGGGCGCACGGTGCGCGAGAATGCCCGGATGCCCCCAGCCAATCCCGGGGATTCCGCGCGCCCCGAAATCGCGCACGAACAAGACCATCTCACCGAGTCCCGGGCAGCGCTCGCCCGGATGCGTGACCGCACCGCCACCATGGACGCCCTGAGCGGGGACCGGGTGAGCGCCGAATACCTCAAGTTCACTCTTTACAAGCGGATGAAGGCCCTGGAGGACGACCCCGAGGTCCCCTTGTTCTTCGGCCGCCTCGACTACGGGCACCAGGTGGGCGGGACCGCCGGCCTGCCGGGCGAGCGCTTCTACATCGGCCGCCGTCACGTCACAGACCCGCATGGCGACCCGCTCGTGGTCGACTGGCGGGCGCCGATCTCGCTCCCCTTCTATCGCGCCAGCAGGACGGAGCCGATGGGCCTCCGCCTGCGGCGGCGCTTCGGCTTCCAGCACGGGCGCGTCACGGCATACGAGGACGAGACCCTCACTGGTGAAGGCGAAGGAGCCACCGCACCCCAGCACAGTGACATCCTCGAGGCCGAGATCGAACGGCCCCGAATGGGTCCGATGCGGGACATCGTCGCCACCATCCAGCCGGAGCAGGACGACATCGTGAGGTCGGAGCTCGACACCAGCGTGTGTGTGCAGGGCGCGCCGGGCACCGGCAAGACCGCGGTGGGACTGCACCGGGCGGCATACCTGCTCTATGCCCATCGCGACCAGCTCAGCAGGCAAGGTGTGCTGGTGGTCGGCCCCAACGACTCGTTCCTGCGCTACATCGCCGACGTGTTGCCGGCCCTCGGTGAGATCGACGCACGGCAGACCACCGTCGAGACCCTCGTCTCCAGCGTCCCGATCCGAGTGGTCGACTCCACGGAGGTGGCCAGACTCAAGGGTGACGCCCGGATGGCCACGGTGCTCGAACGGGCACTCTGGTCGATGGTCCGGCCGGCCACCGAGGCGCTCGTGGTGCCTTCCGGCGTACGGCGGTGGCGCGTGCCTGCCTATCTGGTCGACGACATCGTGGCCGAGCTGCGAACCCGCCAGGTGCGCTACGGCGCCGGCCGGGCGATGCTCCCGCAGCGCCTCGCCCACGCCGTGCTCGTCAAGATGGAGGAGGCGGGCGACTCCCCCGACGACCGCGTCCATGCATCCGTGGCGAGATCGCGGCCGGTGAAGCAGCTCACCAACGAGATCTGGCCGACCACGGACGCTCCGAGACTCGTGATGCGACTTCTCGGCGACCCGGACTTCCTCGCGGTGGCCGCCGACGGGATCCTCACTGGCGACGAGCAGTCACTGCTCCAGTGGTCGACGCCGGCGAAAGGCCCGCGCAGCGCACGCTGGTCACTGCACGACGCCGTGCTCATCGACGAGGTCCGAGACCTCATGGAGCGCACCCCGAGCCTCGGCCACGTCGTGCTCGATGAGGCGCAGGACCTGTCACCGATGATGCTCCGCGCGGTCGGGAGGCAGTGCTCCACCGGCTCGGCCACGGTCCTCGGTGACCTCGCACAGGCCACCACCCCCTATGGCGTTGGCTCCTGGGAAGACGCGCTCAACCACCTGGGCAAGCCGGACGCCCATCTCGAGGAGCTCACCCTCGGCTTCCGCGTCCCTGGTGACGTGATCGACTACGCCGCCCGGCTGCTGCCCGCGATCGCGCCCACGCTGCGCAAGCCGACCTCCGTACGGCGGGCCCGCGGCGAGCTGACGTTCCGGCAAGGCCCCCACCCGATGACGACGGCCGCCGAAGCCGTCAGGAAGCTCGCCGCCGAGCCCGGATCGATCGGGATCATCGTGCCGGACGCCCTTGTCGACATGGCACATCAGGCCCTCACCAAGGTCGGGGTTACACACAGCCAGCTGGGCAACGACGACGACATCGAGGCCCGCGTCGACGTCGTACCTGCCTCTCTCGCGAAGGGCCTCGAGTTCGACCACGTCGTGCTGCTCGAGCCGGCGGAGATCGCGGCCGCCGAGACCGACCAGCTCACCGGCCTCCGCCGGCTCTATGTCTGTCTGACACGCGCGGTCACATCACTTGTCGTCGTCCACGAGCGGCCGGTGCCGGTCCCCGACGCACCCCAAGCGGCATAGTTCCCTCCCCGGAATTGCGGGAAAACGCAGGTCATGGCGGCCCCAGAACCTGCGTTTTCCCGCAATCCGGGAGCGGTGTTCGGCGTACGGCGGCAGTCGGTCGGGTGGTCAGCGGGCGTCCTGCTTGAGGGCGGAGTCGATGGTGAGCGCCGAAGCCACGACGAGGCCCAGGAGGGGCTGCTGGAGAGGCTCGTGGATCTGGACGACGTAGCTGTCGGCCGTCGTGAACATGGTCTTGGCGAGTCCCTCCCACGTCTTGGTGACGCGGGCGACCTCGGTGCCGTCGGCGTCCTGGATGTTGAAGTTCCAGGCCCGCCAGTTCTCGCCGTTGAGCGAGCCGATGGTCTCGTTGCCGGCCTCGAGCGAGAACCGGATCTTGCCGATGACGTTGCGCTGCACGATCTGACCGATCTGCTGGCCGTCGCCGCCGTCGACGATCATCCGCGACTTCATCAGCTTGGCGGGGCGCGTGAGCATCAGCACGACCTGGCCGCCGCTGTCGACGACCTGGAGCTGGTGGGTCAGATACTGGTCGACAGCCGACATCAGCCGCAGCACCTTCTTCGCCGCGCCCTGACCGACCTGCCGAACGGCGCCGATCTGGGCGCCGCGCTGGTCATAGACGGCGAACTCCTGGTTGATCTCGATGACCTTGAGCTTCTGGTTGACCACCAGGACGGGCTCGGTGAAGAGCGTTCCGCCACCACAGGGCCGACGGCCTCCCGGCGGGTCAGTCGACTGCTGGCCAGCGCTCGCCACATGCTCGGTCCAGCGAGTGCCGTCGTAGTAACGGTGCTCGTGGCGACGCCACGGATCTGGGTACCAGTCAGGCGCATACCCAGCGGAGTCCGACACGTGCAAATTTTACCGCCGACCGACATGATGTCCCGGTGACCGTCTCGGACCCCGCGCTCTCCGATCGTCTCCTGAGCCGCTGGACACAGCGGTTTCCTTCGCTGGGCGACGTCGGACCGCAGCTGGTGGCCCGTTACGCCGGCCCGGGACGCGTCTATCACGGCCTCCGGCATCTCCACGAGGTCCTCGACGGGGTCGAGTCGTTGGGCTCGGAGCTGGCCGACCCGGTCAGCGTCGAGCTCGCGGGGTGGTTCCACGACGCGGTCTACGACGTGCACAGGTCCGACAACGAGGTCGCTTCGGCTGCCCTCGCGCGCGAGCTGCTCGCGTCGAATCCAGACGTCGACATCGATGAGGTGGTGCGACTGGTGCTGCTCACGGTGGACCATCGGGTGAGCTCGGGCGACGCCAACGGTGCGGTGCTCTGTGACGCCGACCTGGCGATCCTCGCAGCCGACCACGCGCGCTACGACGACTACGCAGCCCGGGTGCGGCGCGAGTACGCCCACGTGGCCGATGACGACTTCCGGGCCGGCCGCCGCCACGTCCTCGAGCAGCTGCTGGCCCTGCCGAGCCTGTTCCACACCCGGCATGGCGTCACACAGTGGGAGGCGCCTGCTCGCGCCAACCTCCGCCGCGAGCTCATCAGCCTCTGATCATCCGAGACTTTCGACACCACCATCCGAGACTATTGGTCGCACCATCCGAGGCATGGTGATGGGTACGACGCACTGGGGACCGGTCAGAGGAACGGCGGGACGGCCAACCGCAGCGAGGGCGAGCCGGTTTCGGGTACGACGAGCCTGGCGCGCACCCCAAGCGGCACGCTGCGGGTGGTCGTGGTGTGGCCGACGTCGAAGCCGAGGACGAGAGGAACCCCGAGGGGGGCCAGCCGGTCGGTGATGACGGCGTCGACCGCCGACTCGGACCCGCAGTCGGTGAACCTGCCCGCTACGATCCCGGCGACGCCGTCGAACCAGCCGACTCGGAGCAGCTGGGTCAGCAGCCGGTCGATCCGGTAGGCATCCTCGGTGACATCCTCGAGGAGAACGATCCCTCCTCGCCCCGGCCGGCTGAAGGAGGTGCCCACCTCGGCGGCGATCAGCGCGAGGTTGCCGCCGACCAGCACGCCGGTGGCTCGACCCATGACGACGGCTCGCGGCTCGGCTGCCTCGAAGAGGTCCACCACCTCGGGCTCGAAGAGCATCCGGCGCATCAGCTCGGCACTCTCCTCGCTCGCGCTCCCGAGCGACGTCGTCACGTGCGAGTGCAGCGTCACGAGACCGAGCCGACTGGCCATCGCCTGGTGCAGGGCCGTGATGTCGGAGAAGCCGGTGAGGATCTTGGGCCGCGCCTCGGCCAGCCGACGCCAGTCGAGCAGGTCGAGCATCCGCTGGGTGCCGTAGCCGCCGCGACCCGTGACGACGGCCGCGACCTCGTCGTCCATCCACGCGGCGCTGAAATCGGCAGCTCGGTCCTCATCGGTCCCCGCCAGATAGTCCAGCTCGTCACCCCGGTCGAGCACATGAGGTAACACCCGAACCCGCAGGTCCCAGTCGAGCAGCCTCTCCAGCCCCGCCTCGAGCCGCTCCGGCGGGATCGGCCCGGCGGTCGCGGTCACCGCGACGAGGTCGCCGGCACGCAGCCGCCGGGGCCGCAGCAACGCGTTGCCGACCGCTCGGCGGGCCATCTCGCCGGCCTTCCGTCTCCGCAGTCCCGAGGTCGCGAGCCGCTGCAGCAGCTCGCGGGACGACACCGGTGTGGCACCGGCGAGAACGAGAGCGTCGTAGGCCTCGGCCGGCACGTCGTAGTGGTCTCGCTCGAATCCCCGGCGAGGCACCCCGTGGGCCGCCGCAAACGCGTGCAGCTCGTCGTAGGAGACGTCGCTGACGAGATGGGACCACAGCCTGCCGTGAGCCGCCCACGCGGGCGGGTCGATCCAGAGAACCATCAGATCGTCAGCCGGCTTGCGGGTTCTGCCCGCGCCGGTGGTCGACGGCGCTGTCGAGCAGCAGCCGCCACGAGCGCACGAAGCCGGGATCCACGTGCGCTTTGAGCCAGGACCCACCCGGCCTTACGGAGGCGCCGAGATGGACCCCGGTGATACCGGCCTGTACCAGCCAGGGCACCTCCTCGGCCCGCACGCCGCCGGCCGCGACCGCCATCGCGGCGAAGCCCGGATAGGACGACGCAAGCTCGAGCAGGTCATCCAGGCCGGTGGACAGCCCCAGCACGGAGCCGGCGCTGTGGACGGTGTCGAGGCCGGGCAGGTCGCGGAGGCTCCGCCAGGCGCGGCGGGCGTCGAGCGCGTGGTCGAAGGTCCGATCGAACGTCCAGGGCGCCCCGGCGAGCGCGTCGGCCAGCGTGGCACACACCTCGACGTCGACGTCGAGGTCTGGCGTCAGGAAACCGAAGACGAAACCCTCCACCCCGAGCGTCAGATAGTCGGTGACGAGCCCGGCGAGCCGAGCGAGCTCGCCGCCTTGGGTGGTGAATCCTTCGGACAGCCGGAGGGTGACCCGAACGGGGAGGTCTGTGGAGCGGACGATCACGCTGACGGCGGCCGGGTCGAGTGTGCGCATCCCGTCGGCGACCAGCCGGCAGATGTGCAGCCTGTCCGCGCCACCTACCTGGGCGTTCTCGGCGTCGGCAGGATGGAGCGCGACGACCTCCACGGTCGCCTGAGCCTGAGCGGAGAGGAGCACGCCTCCAGACTGCCAGCAGGCACCAGCGCGATGTGGGAGGCGTGCGGGAGCAGCGCCGTACGACGGTCGCCGCTGCGCCTGCCTTGAGAGCCCTGCAAGGATGGAGGCCATGACGTCGGTCGACCCTTTGCTGGCCGCCCGGGCCCTGGTGCTCAGCGACCTCGCATCCCAAGGACGACTCGACCCCCACACCGTCTCGGTGGTCGAGGACTGCATCGCGCAGCGGCGGTGGTGGCTGTCGCAATGGGCGGCGGGGGCCGACTTCATCGCCGGGCTGGTGGCGCAGGACGTTCAGGACATGCTGTTCGACGAGGCCCAGCGGTGGCCGGTCTGTGCGACGTGTGCGGAGCCGGTCGAGCACAGCTTGGCGATCGAGCCGGAGCTCGGCCCCGACCCGCACTGGGTGTGCTCGGCATCGGGCTCGGTGATCGCGGCGCTCGGCCACCTTTCCGATATCAGCATCGGCGACCAGAAATAGCACGTTGACCTGGGGCTTTGCGGCCGGCTGAGTTGACAGTCAGCGGGGCGCCCACTAATGTCGAGCCTACTTCTTTCTCTTGACAATAGAGGTGCAACAAATGCGCACTCGACGCGCCCTCCCCTCTTTGGCGCTCGCCGCAGCCGCCCTGCTGGCCCCTGTCCTGACGGCGCCGATGGCCGTCGCCGGGTCACATCATCCGGCGCCGGGGGCCGCCCTCAAGGCCCGCCTCGATGCGGCGGGAGCGCCCGACATCGTCGGGAAGGAACCGGCCCGCTCGGCTGCCTGGCTGGCCAGTGAGTCCCTGCGCGACCGACGGGCGACCGCCTTCTTCAGCGGGACCTCCAACGTGTCGGCGATGACCGGTCGTGCTGTCGAAAAGAGCTGTGGGCATGGCGTCTGCGCCACCGCCGAGAAGTTCGACTTTGTGCCGCAGAGCCAGGTGTCCCAGGCGACGTCGTACTGGTGCGGCCCGGCCGCGATGCGCGAGACGCTGCTGCAGCGCGACCTCTCGGTGACCCAGGGCACGCTGGCCAGCCAGCTCAAGACCACCTCGAACGGGACCGACTGGTACGGCACCTACGTCAACACCAAGCCGTCCACCGGCCGCCCGATGGAGGACGTGCTCAACAACCGGCTCGGGCCGACGGGCGCCATCTACCGTCAGGTCGACGTCAACTTCACCCCGACGCAATACCAGCAGACCCGCTTCCAGGTGCGCCTGGTGGCAGACGTGGCGACCAACTGGCCGCTTGTGGGCAACGCCTACGAGGTTCCGGGCGGTCCGCATCTCGTCGGTCACCCGAACGTCGAGATCCATCACTGGTTCAACATCCGGGGCTACACGGCGCACGGCGCCAACACCTTCTACGAGGACTCGGTCCACGGTGCCGGGAGCATCGGCTGGTCGGGTTCCGTGCCGGCATACGCGCACCTCCCGTCCACCACCGTCGCCACGATCGTGGGCGGCCGTGGGTACATCTGGTAACCGGCGCTCCCGCACCGCGCCGTTGACCCTGACCGTCCTGGTGGTCAGTGCGGCGCTGCTTGCCGCCGCCTGTACGTCGAGCAGACCGGCCCGACTCGCAGCCGACGGCCCAGCCGTCACGCCCGCCGTCGCCGGACGACCCTGCACGGTGCCCGTGCCTGCCACGGTCGCGGCGTCCCTCCACCGCCAGTGGTCCGCTCTGGGGCGGATGTCGCTCAACACGTTTCCCTCCACAGCTTCGCGCCCGGACGTCGCGGCGAGCGTCTTCTCACCCGGTTTCTCCGGGGTCGCCATGGTTGACCTGGCCAATGGGGAGCTGAACCCCATCCGCCGGTTCACCAATGCCCGCGTCGACCAGGCAGGCGGAGGCTACGACGGCCGCTACGTCGTCTGGAAGGACTACCACTCGCTCGACGGGCTCGACGACTACGCGGTCTTCATGTGGGACTCCACGACGGGCATCGTCAGCCGCGTCGGCGGCGCGCACCGGTCACCGCAGGGTCACGTCTACCCGAGCCCCTGGGCCGACCCGGTGGTGTCCGGTGGCTACGCCGCCTGGGTGGAGGGGCTCGACGACCGCGGTCTCGGCGAGGTGGTGCTGCTCCGACTGGCCGACCACCGACGCTCCGTCGTCCGCACGGGCCACCCGACGTCGGTCGCTCTCTACGACGGGCGGCTGGTCTGGGGCGAGTCGATGAAGCCGGGCGCCCTGACCGTCGCCAAAGCGGTCGACCTCGGCACCCTGCGGCCGGCCACGGTGCCGCCCGCACTGCGCCACGAGCGCGGCGGGTCGAGCTTCGCCTCGAGTGGTGGAGCGGTGGCCTGGGTCGGGGCCGACTCGGCCAGCGTCTACTACGCGCCGTCGCCGGGCGCCGTTCCCCACCGGGTCTTCACCATGCGGTCCGGAGGTCTCAACCCCCCGTTGTCGATGCGCGGGGCGCTGATCACCTCGACGACCACCGCCGGTACGACGGTGATCGATGCGCGCACCCGCGCGGCGTACACGCTGGCGAACGCCTTCGGCGTCTCGATGACCGGCGACGCCGTGGTGTTCATGGCCCCCAACCCGGGCAAGCAGGCCCGGTCAACTGCTCCACCGGCCGTCGTCACACTCTCGGAGGCCGCGCCCACCCCGTGCGGGTGAGAGCCCTCGGGATGCGCAGGGTAGCCGGTCGTCACCGCCGGCGTCGGCGGAGCCGGGCCAGCACGACGGCGCCGACGAGGGCCGCCAGCAGATATGGCCCGAAGCGCTTCAGCAGGATCGGCAGCACCGTCGCGCCGAGGTCGAGCTCGGCCGGTGCCGCGGTCTGAGCCCGGGGTGAGGGTGCGGTGGCGGCCCGGCGCGGCGCGGGAGCCGTGGTCTGTCCCGGGCTCGCCGGCTGGGGGGACTGTCTGGGGCTGCGCTCACCTCGGCTGGGCCGGTCGTGGCCGCCACCTTTTTGGCGGCGGACTTCTTCACGGGTGCTGCAGACTTCTTGGCCGCAGCTGCCGTCTTCTTCGCCAGCGTCTTCTTCGCCGGGACCTTCTTCGCCGGGACCTTCTTCGCGGGAGCCTTCTTCGCGGGCACCGACGTCTCGACCTCGGCCTTCTCCGCATTGTCGGGTTGCGCCGCGACGGGCTCCTCCGCTGGAGCCCCTGCGCCCGGGGCCTCCTCGCCAGCAGCCGACGGCCCGAGCTTCGTCTCCAGGCAGCTGGCGAACTGCCCGAGCAGCTTGTCGCTGACGTCCTGCATGACACCCCGGCCGAACTGCGCCGGACGCCCCGTGATGTTGAGCGTCGTGACGACCTCGACGTCGGTCGCTCCGTCGTCACGCGCGAGGAGCTGAGTTGTCACCGATGCCGCAGCGGTGCCGTTGCCTCTCTTGTCCTTGCCCTTGGCCTCGATGACGGCGCGGTGGGTGGCCACGTCGCGTTCGACGAAAGTCCCGGTTCCCGTGTACTGCAAGGAGATCGGCCCCAGCTTCACCTTGACGAGCCCGGCGAAGTCGTTTCCGTCGTACGACGTCAGCGAGGCCCCCGGGAAGCACGGCGCGATCCGTTCCAGGTCGTTGAACGCGTCCCACGCCTCATCGACGGGTGCGGGCACAGTGAAGCGGTGGGTGAGGTCCATTCAGGGATTCTCCTCGATGTCCGGGCCGACGGCCAGGGCTCGGCCGGTCAGGCGCCGGCGGCCGCCAGGACTGCGCGACGGGTGAGCACGGTCGACAGATGGCGGCGATAGTCGGCGTCACCGTTGGTGTCTGTCGGCGGCTCGGTACCCTCCGCGGCGTGTATGGCGGCGGCGCGGACGATCTCCTCCGTCGCCGGTTGACCGACCAGAGCCTGCTCGACCGACGTAGCCCGGATGGCAGTCGACCCCATGTTGGTAAGGCCGACCTTTGCCTCGCGGATCGTGCCACCGTCGGACTGCACCGCAACCGCCACCCCGACGATCGACCACTGCTGGGCGACCCGGGTGAACTTCTCGTAGTGGCTGCCCCAGCCGGTGTGCTTCGGCACCCGGATCTGCGTGAGGATCTCGTCCGGGCCGACGGCCGTGGTGAAGAGGTCGACGAAGAAGTCCGCCGCGGCGACGCGGCGCTCCCCGCCGGGTCCGGCGATCACCAGCTCCGCGTCCAGGGCCAGCACCGCCGCCGGCATGTCGCCTGCGGGGTCGGCGTGCACGAGCGCTCCGCCGAACGTGCCGCGGTGCCTGACCTGTGGGTCGCCGACGGTTTGGGCCGCCTTCGCGAGCAGCCCCGCATGCTCGGCGATCAGCGGGTCGTGAGCCACGTCGTCATGAGTGGTCAGCGCACCGATGACGATCGCGTCGTTGTCGTCGCCGACTCCGTGCAGCTCGGGGATGCGGCCGATGTCGACAACCAGCGTCGGCGCGGCCAGCCGCAGCCGCATCACCGGGAGGAGGCTCTGGCCGCCCGCCAGGACCTTGATCTCGTCGGCGTCCGAGCTGAGCGCCGCAAGGGCGTCGGCGACCGTCTCAGGCGCCACGTAGTCGAATGCAGCGGGGATCATGCCTGGCCTCCTGTCGAGCCACCGTGCGACGAGCCGTCGCTGACCTCGGCGTTGTGGGACGGCACGTCGTTGTCTTCGAAAGAGACGTCGCGTGGGGTCGCGTCGCCGGCGGACGCGCGCTGGATCGCCGTCCACACGCGATGCGGGGAGCAGGGCATCTGGATGTCGTTGATGCCGAAGTGGCGAACCGCATCCACCACCGCGTTGACCACCGCAGGCGTTGAGGCGATGGTGCCTGCCTCGCCAACGCCCTTGACGCCCAGCAGGTTCGACGTCGAAGGCGACTCCGTGCGGTCCGTGGTGAACGCCGGTACGTCGGCTGCGCTCGGCACCAGGTAGTCGACGAACGAACCCGTCACGAGGGTGCCCGACTCGTCATACACCGCCTCCTCCCACAACGCCTGGGCGATGCCCTGCGCGAGACCGCCGTGGACCTGGCCTTCGACGATCAGCGGGTTGATCACCTTGCCGATGTCGTCGACGCAGACATAGCTGCGGATACGCACCTCACCGGTCTCCGTGTCGACCTCCGTCGCACACAGGTGGGTGCCGTGCGGGAAGGAGAAGTTGGTGGGGTCGTAGGTCGCGTCGGAGTCGAGCGACGGCTCCACACCGTCGGGCAGGTTGTGGGCAGCGAAGACGGCAAGGGCGATCTCGGTCAGCGCGAGACTGCTGTCGGTCCCGCGCACGGTGAACTTCCCGCCCGCGAACTCCAGGTCGTCGGCGCTCGCCTCGAGCAGGTGGGCCGCGATCGGCTTGGCCTTCTCGATGACCTTGTCGGCGGCCGCGACGACGGCCATCCCGCCCACCGCGAGCGAGCGGGACCCGTAGGTGTCCATGCCCTTCGGGGATACGGACGTGTCGCCGTGCAGCACCTCGATGTCGTCGAACGGGATGCCCAGCCGGTCGGACACGATCTGGCTCCAGGCAGTCTCATGCCCTTGGCCGTGGGCGCTCGACCCCGTGACGACCTCGACCTTGCCGCTCGGGAGCATGCGCACCGACGCGTTCTCCCAGCCGCCCGCACCGTAGTCGAGCGACCCGAGGACCCGCGACGGCGCGAGCCCGCACATCTCGGTGAACGTCGAGATCCCGATGCCGAGCTGGACCGGGTCGCCGTTCGCGCGGCGCTCCTGCTGCTCGGCGCGGAGGGCGTCGTAGCCGAAGAGCTCTCGGGCCCTCGCCGTGGCCGCCTCGTAGTTGCCGGAGTCGTATTCCAGGCCGCACACCGTCGTGAACGGGAACTCCTCGTGCTTGATCCAGTTCTTCTCGCGGATCTCCATGGGGTCGACGCCGATCTCGACGGCGAGCTCGTCCATCAGCCGCTCGATGGCGTAGGTCGCCTCCGGGCGTCCGGCGCCCCGGTAGGCGTCCGTCCAGTTCTTGTTGGTGAACACGTTGGTGCAGGTGAACCGGTAGGCCGGGAACTTGTAGATCGCGTTGAACATGAATGCGCCAAGGATCGGCACACCGGGCGTGACCAGCCCGAGGTAGGCGCCCATGTCGGCCAACAGGTCGACCTTGAGCCCGGTGACCGTGCCGTCCTTGCGCGCCGACAAGGTGAGCCGCTGGAGCTGGTCGCGACCGTGGTGGGCGGCCATCAGGGACTCACTGCGGGTCTCGGTGTACTTGCAGGGCTTGCCGAGGCGGCGTCCCACGACGAGGGTGATGACCTCCTCCGGCGTGACCTGCAGTTTGCCGCCGAAGCCGCCACCGACGTCGGGAGCGACAACTCGGAGCTTCGACTCAGAGACGCCGGTCGTCAGGGCGAGCATCAGGCGCAGGATGTGTGGCACCTGGGTGGCCGACCACATGGTGATCTGCTCGCTCGTCGGGTCGACGACTACGGAGCGTGGCTCCATGAACGCGGGGATCAGCCGCTGCTGGCGGTAGGTGCGCTCGATGACGACGTCGCTGTCGGCGATCGCCGCGTCGACGTCGGTCCCGGTGCCTGCCTCCGCCGAGTCGAAGACCCAGGTCGCGGACACGTTGGTCCCCAGATCGGGGTGGCTGAGCACCGTGTCCTCGGCAGCCTCGGCCAGGTCCAGTACGACGGGCAGCTCGTCGTAGTCGACATCGACCAGCTCCATGGCGTCCCGGGCCTCCACGGCCGAACGAGCCACCACGCAGGCCACGATCTCGCCGGCGAAGTTGACCGACGTGACCGCCATGGCCGGGTGCGGCGGAGCCTTCTGGTCCGGTTTGATCGGCCAGGCACAGGGCAGGGTGGCGCCCTGCTCGTCGGCCAGGTCGGCGCCGGTGTAGACGGCGATGACTCCAGGGCTGTCCTTGGCCGCGCTGGTGTCGATCGACGAGATCGTGGCGTGGGCTATCGGGCTGCGCACCATGGCCAGGTGGAGCATGCCTGGCAGCTTGATGTTGTCGGTCCAGCGGGTCCGCCCGGTGATCAGTCGGCGGTCCTCCTTGCGGCGACGCGGGGCACCGATCTCGGGCGAGCGACGCTCTTCGGTGACGGTCATGACGTCGCCCCTTCCGCTGCGCTCATGACCGCTTTGACGATGTTCTGGTAGCCGGTGCATCGGCAGAGGTTGCCCTCCAGCCCGTTGCGGACCTCGTCCTCGGTCGGATGCGGGTTGTTGTTGAGCACGTCGATGCTCTGCATGATCATGCCCGGGGTGCAGTAGCCGCACTGGAGGGCGTGGCTCTCGTGGAAGGCCTCCTGCATCGGATGCAGGGTCCCGTTGGTGGCCAGCCCTTCGATCGTGGTGACGTCGTGACCGTCCGCCTGGACTGCCAGCACCGTGCACGACTTCACGCTCGTGCCGTCGAGGTGCACCGTGCAAGCGCCGCAGTTGCTCGTGTCGCACCCGACGACCGTGCCGGTCTTGCCGACCTGCTCCCGCAAGTAGTGGACGAGGAGCGTCCGTGGCTCCACCTCGTCCGCGTAGGTCACCCCGTCGACCGTCACGCTGATGCGCGTCATATCCCACCCTCTCACCGCAGTAACGAAGGACCGCCGACCACGCAACGTGTCCCCCGGTCACCGTGGTCTGGGGTCCACCCAACATCGCGAGAACCGTTTCCACAAGCGAATGGTCAGATTGCGTTCGCTGTCTGTCCTGCTTCTGTGGAATCCTGCCTTCTCTTGCGAATCTTGCCTGTCCGCGTTCGCGGTGACAAGCGCGCGCAGCAGGCCCGCATTCACGGAATGGTGCTGCGGAGGGACAGCAGACCGATAACCGACTGGCGGGCCAACCGGTCCGCCCACCGCATCAGGCCGGCTTGCCGAGCGTGAGGTAGGCGAAGCCGAGCACCGGCCGCCACCCTCGGAGGTACTCCGTGCGGTGCACGTCCGCCCGCTCTCTCACCGTGGCGGCTTCGGTGCTGTCGCCGTGGAGCAGGAGCCACTCCTCCCAGTCGGCGAGATAGCCGAACTCGAACTCCTCCCATTCGCGACGAGACGCGGTCCGAAGGTCGAGGGGCCGAAAGCCGGCGGCCAGAGCGACGTCGACGAGATCCGCCAGCGAGGTGAGCGACGACGGCGCGTAGCCGACCGCCGCCGCCTGCTCCTCCGTCGGTGGAGACTCCCAGAACCCGGTGCCGAGCAGCAGCCTGCCCCCGGGACTCAGCATCGAGTGCAGATCGGCGAGCGCGGCCTGCTGGGTCCCGAAGATGTGGTCGGAGCCGACACAGATGACGACGTCGGGTAGTCCGGCGTCGAACGTCGGCATCGCCGTCACGAAGCGGACCCGGCCGGCGACTCCGGCAGCGGCGGCGTTCCGGCGTCCACGCTCGAGCCCCAGCTCGTCCTCGTCGACGCCGAGTCCCTGCGTCTCGGGCGACGCCTTCAGGAGCCGAAGGAGGAGCTCACCCCACCCGCAGCCGACGTCGACGACGGACTTCGGGGAGACGCGAGCCAGCCGGCCGGCCAGGGAGTCGGCGAGCCCGCCCGACATGGGCGCGTTGAAGTCGAGGTGCTCGTAATGGCCAATCGGAGGGGTGCCAGTCATCGGCCGACCGTAGGCAGTCCTTGCCTGGCCCGACAACCCGTTTACCCTCGACGCGGGCCGCGGATCGCCGTACCGGAAGCCTCGGATGTCGCGGCGAAAGCCTCGGACGGTGCGACGAAAGGTCTCGGCGGTCAGGATGGGGTGGGGCGGGGATCTCGGGTGGCGTGATGCACCGGGCCGTCGAGGGCGGCGAGCCGTTCGCCACGGCCGCCCCAGCGGAGCGCGATGATCTCGGCCGCGATGCTCACCGCGGTCTCCTCGGGAGTCCGGGCTCCCAGGTCGAGCCCGATCGGACTCGAGAGCCGGCTGAGCTCGGCCTCCGTGACCCCCGCCTCGAGAAGCTGCTTGGCTCGTTCGTCGTGGGTACGACGCGAGCCCATCGCCCCGACGTAGGCCACGGCCGGCAGCCGCAGTGCGATCTCGAGCAGGGGCACGTCGAACTTCGGGTCATGAGTGAGCACGCAGATGACGGTGCGTTGGTCGACCCGGCCGGCCTCGGACTCCTCGGCCAGGTATCTGTGCGGCCACTTCACGACGACCTCGTCCGCGTCCGGGAAGCGCGACACCGTCGCGAAAACAGGTCGAGCGTCGCACACCGTCACGTGGTAGCCGAGGAACGACCCGACGCGGGCGACCGCGGCGGCGAAGTCGATCGCGCCGAAGACGAGCATCCGGGGCTTGGGCGCGTAAGAGGTGACGAACACCGCCATTCCCTCACCCCGACGCTGTCCGTCGGGACCGTAGTGCAACGTCTCGTTGCGTCCGGCGGCGAGCAGACCACGGGCGTCGGCAGCGACCGCGGCGTCGGCCCGAGCCGATCCGACGGTGCCTTCGATCGCGTGCGGATGGTCCTCCGGCCGGATCACGAGGCGACGTCCGACCAGGGCGGCATCCGGATGGTCGACGACGGTTGCCACGGCGACCGGCTGACCCGACTCGATGTCGGCCGCGATCTGCCCGAGCTGGGGGAACGACTGCTGGTCGACCACCTGCACGAAGACGTCGATGATGCCCCCGCACGTGAGACCGACGGCGAACGCGGTCTCGTCGCTCACGCCGTAGCGCTCGAGCACGGGGACTCGGTCGCCCAGCACCCGTTCGGACAGCTCGTAGACGGCCCCTTCGACGCACCCGCCCGAGACGGACCCGACCGCCTCACCTCCCGGTCCCACCAGCATCGAGGCGCCGGGAGAGCGTGGTGCGGACTGGAACGTCGCGACGACGGTGCCGACGGCGACCGACTCACCGGCGTCCCACCATTCGAGGAGTCGGGGAAGCACCTCACGCATCGGCGACCACCTTCAGGACATCCTCGAATGCGGCCATGCTGTGACCCGCGACGAAGTCGTCGACGTAGGGAAGGGCGGCCACGATTCCCGACTGGACCGGCGCATACCCGGGTTTGCCCTGGTGCGGGTTGGACCACACCACCCGGTGGGCCAGCCGTTGCAGCCGACGCATCTGTTCGGCGAGCTCGTGCGCGTCACCGCGCTCCCAGCCGTCGCTCATCACGACGATGACCGCTCCGCGGGCGAGTCCGCGCTGGCCCCACCTGTCCAGAAAGGCGTGCAGCGAGTCGCCGAGCCGGGTCCCGCCCGACCAGTCGGGCACCGTCTGCCCGGCGGCCTGCAGCGCCGCCTCCCCGTCGCGAAGCCGCATCGCCCGGGTCACGCGGGTCAGCCGGGTGCCGATCGTGAAGACCTCGGTGCGGCTGCGGTTGGCCGAGGTCACCACATGGGCGAGCCTGAGCAGGCTGTCGGCATAGGGCCCCATCGAGCCGGACACGTCGATCAGCAGCACGATCCGGCGTGGTCTCGTCGAGCGCTCGCGATGCCGCAGCCGCGACGGCTCCCCCACATTCCGGAGCTCGGCACGAAGAGTACGGCGGGCGTCGATCTCGCCGCGCCTCGACGGGCGCCGGCGGGCCGACGTACGCATCGGCGGCCGTGGCCGAAGACTGCCGAAAAGCGCCGCGAGAGCGGCACGTTCGCCCGGGCTGAGCTCGGCGATGTCGCGGCGGCGCAGGACCTCGACGGCGCTCGCCGCCGCTCGGACGGTCAACGCCTCGTCGTCCGGCCCGTCACCCGACTCCCCGTCGTCGCCCAGCGGTGCCTGCGACTGACGACGCTGGGTGTCTCGCGAAGCGCTGGGCTGAAGCCCCTGCCCACCGAACCATGCGGCGTAGACCTGGTCGTAGCGGTCGAGGTCGTCGAGACAGCTGCACAGCGTGGACCGGCCCGACCAGAAGACGCCCGCCATGTCGCCCGCCCCCACAACCGCGCAGGCAGCCAGGAACGCGCTGGTCCGATCGGTCGTCACGGGGACGCCGGCCGCCCGGAGGGCAACCGCGAACGCAGCCAGGATCTCGGCTGCGTCGTGCTCGCCCTGTGCTCCCGGCCCGACCGGACCAAGCGGAGCAACGGGATCGACCGCATCATCGGGATCCACCGGATCCACCAGCCCGGCAGCGGTATCGGCACTCATGGCAGCAGGATCGCATCGAGGGACGCGCGGACCCGGTCGGCGTCCTCGCGGTACTTCACGACCGCGCCGAGGGTCACGGCCGCCGACTCGAGGTCGAGCTGGCTGGCGCCCAGGGCAACCAGCGCCTGAGCCCAGTCGAGCGTCTCGGCGACACCGGGGGGCTTGACCAGGTCGTTGCGCGCGCGCAACCGCGCAGTTGCCGTCGCCACCTGCTCCGCAAGCATCGGCGGCACGTCGGGCAGCCGTCGCCGGACGATCTCGATCTCTCGGGCCAGTCCTGGATGCTCGACCCAGTGGTAGAGGCAGCGACGCTTGAGCGCATCGTGCACCTCACGGGTCCGGTTGCTGGTGAGGACGACGATGGGTGGCGTCACGGCGGTGACCGTTCCGAGCTCAGGAATCGTCACCTGGTTGGTCGACAGCACCTCGAGCAGAAACGCTTCGAACTCGTCGTCGGCCCGGTCGATCTCGTCGATCAGCAGCACGACCGGCGCCTCACGCAGCGCGCGGAGGATCGGCCTGGCGAGCAGGAATCTCTCGTCGAACAGCGACTTCTCGACCTCCTGCTGGTCGATTCCGTCGGCCCCCCGGGTGGCCTCGACAGTGCGCAGGTGCAGGATCTGGCGAGCGAAGTCCCAGTCGTAGAGCGCCTGGCTCGCGTCGATGCCCTCGTGGCATTGAAGGCGGATCAGGTCGACGCCCAGCGACTCGGCCAGCGCCTCGGCCAACGCGGTCTTGCCGGTGCCGGGCTCACCCTCGAGCATCAGCGGGCGGTGCATCCGTAGCGCGAGGAACCCGATCGTGGCCAGCCCGTCGTCGGTCAGATAACCCGTCGCAGAGAGCTTGTCTGCGAGGTCGACCGGCGAGGACACGTCGTACACCTGACCAGCATTGCCGATCCGCCGACATTCCCCAAGCGGTTCGCGCGGGTACGACGGCTGCAGTCGTCCCTGCGAGCCAACCAGAGGAAACATGCCGTGAGGCTCTACGGCGCGGTCTCCATCTTCCCGACGTCGGCACAGGCGGGTCGTCGCGATGCCGTCGCGCAATAGGTTGGACGGTTCCTTCCACGCGTCGCTACCGTCCACGGATGCGACAGGCAGAGTTCAACGAGGCACGCCTCGTCACCGTCTATGACGCGGCATGCCAGTGGTCGCGAGACGATGACTTCTTCCTCTCCGTCGTCAACGAGACACCGCGCGCTCGGGTGCTCGACCTCGGCTGCGGAACCGGCCGCCTCGCCGTGGCGATGTCCGCGGCCGGTCACGTCGTGACCGGCGTCGACCCCGCCCGCGCGTCGCTTGCCGCCGCTCGGCGGAAGCCGGGCGCCGAGACGGTGACCTGGGTCGAAGGTACGTCGTCCGCCATCCCCAGCTCGGAGTTCGACGTCGCCGTCATGACCAGCCACGTGGCGCAGTTCCTCGTGGGCGACGACGAGTGGGCAGCCACGCTCGCCGACCTGACCCGGGGACTCGTCGATGGCGGCCGGCTGACGTTCGACACGCGTGACCCGAACGCCCGGGGCTGGGAGCGGTGGAACCCCGCGGACTCGCACAAGGTGCTGACCCTTCCGGACGGCAGCCTCGTCGAGAACTGGACGGAGGTCACCGCCGTGGAGGACGGCACCGTCAGCTTCACCGGCCACAACCTTTTCGCGGACGGGCAGGACCTGCTGAGCACCGCCACGCTGCGGTTTCGGAGCGAGGCGGAGGTCCGAGACTCCTTGGAGCACGCGGGCTTCACGATCGAGCACCTCTACGGCGGCTGGCAGCGAGAGCCGGTGGGGACCAGCAGCGACGGCGAGCTCATCGTCGTCGCGCGAGCATGACCGGCCCGGAAAGGGCCCCTTACTCCGACAGACGCTGACCTCTCGGATCGTCGACGTTCACCGTGGGGGCGCCTCCACCGGCGCGTGCGATGACTGCGACGGACGGTGCATCCGTCGGGTTGCTCTCACGGTGCACAGTGAATGCAGGGACGTGCACGAAGTCGCCTGCCTCCGCGTCGACGTAGCCGTCATAACCCTCGAACTCGAGGCGCAGCACCCCTGAAACGACGTAGAGGCTTGTCTCGTTGCGGTCATGGTGATGCCAACCGGACACCGCGCCAGGGCTGGTCTCGACGCGACCCGACCAGAGCGACGCAAGCTCGAACGCCCGTGCCCGCGCCATTCCGGGCGTGGGGTCCGCGGGCACCAGGTCGGCGGCCTTGATCACTCGCACAGGTTCGGTCACACGTTGATTCTGCCAGCCGCACGCGTCGTTGGAGCAGCTACGACGCCGACCGGGCCGCGCCGACCGCCCCGGGAAGGCCGCCGCCTTCGATCCTGATCTGCATGCTCCTCGTCTCACCGTGCCTGCGAAACGGGTGCAGGATGGTCCGACGTAAACGCGACAGCGACCCGGGCCGGAGTACCGAATGTCGGCATCGAGTCGCGGCACGAGAGGACGCACCATGGCACAACCGGTCGTGCATTTCGAGATCATCGGCACGGACCCTAGCGCGCTTTGCGGCTACCACGGTCAGGTCTTCGGGTGGGACTTCGAGACGAGCGGCATCATCTCGGAGGCGATCTCGCGTCGCGACGACTACGGGTTCGTGGAGCGCTCGACGACGGACGAGGGTGCCGGGATCCCGGGTGGGG
Source organism: uncultured Actinomycetota bacterium (assembly GCA_963820035.1). Lineage (GTDB taxonomy): Bacteria > Actinomycetota > Actinomycetes > Propionibacteriales > Nocardioidaceae > JAWWPG01. The sequence continues at coordinate 165,512 of CAWFYK010000007.1, forward strand.
TTGGAGGTGGTCCGGACTTCGAGGCACATGCCCTCTTCTACATCGGGGTGCCCGATGTGGAGGCGGCGCTCCAACGGGCCGAAAGCCTCGGCGGTCGTCGGAGGCTCGGTCCCGCCACGTCACCGGGCGGCCTCGTGGTCGGCCAGTTCGAGGACCCCGAGGGCAACCTCATCGGGGTCGCAGGGGTCAGCTAGTCGCTGAGTCAGCTGGTCGCCCGGGTCAGCCAGCTGATTCGTCTGCGGTCTGGCTGGATGGCGCCGCCGGGCGACCACTGACGAATCATGCCCGACCTCAGACCCCTTGTTTTCCACAGACCTGACGATCCACAACGGCCGTGCACAGGTCGAACACACGAACGGAAACTGTCGGCGGCGGGTCCTAGAGTTGGAACCATGAAAGGCACCCTCGACCCACCCGACACCGCTCGGCGACCCGCGCTCGACGCGTTCGCCAACTGTGTCGACACCCTCCAGGACGCCCTCGCCGGGGTGGCCGGGCTGCCCGGCTGGACATTGACCGAGGACGCCGCCCTGGAACGCCTCGGCGAGCTGCTCGCCGTCCGCGCCGCCGTCGACGAACTGACCGCACGGGTCACCGCGTCGATCCTGGCCCGCGACATCCCCCGCCTCGCCGGAGCAGCATCAGCGAAAGCGTGGCTGATGACCACCCACGGCCTGTCCAGTGGTGACGCGCACCGGCTGATCACCCACAGCCGGGTCGCCGACACCGACCAGCCCGTCTGCGACCGCAGCACCCGCACAGTCGACCCCGACGGAGCCGACGCTGGCGATCACCGCGTAGTAACGGGTGGCCGGTGTGAACCGACCCGACGAGCCTGGGCCAGCGGCGGCCTGTCCGCGGAACGGGCCGTGCTGGTCGGCCGGGCGGTCACCGACGTCGGGGATCACATCCCCGTCGAGGCGACCGACCGGCTGCAACACCACCTGCTGCGACTCTCCCCCGGCCTGACCTACACCCAGCTGAAGACCGTCTGCCGGCATGCGGTCGAGGTGGTCGACCCCGACGCCGCCGACAAGAAACTCGAAGCCCAGCTCCGCGACGCCGAGACCCGCGCGTTGCAGCAGGCGGTCTGCCGGATCTGGAAGACCGGCGACGGCACCACCCGCGGCACCTTCACCATCCCCGACCTGACCGGCGACCTGCTGCTGACCGCCCTGAACGCGTTCGCCGCACCCCGCCGCGACAGGTCCGCCCGCCGCCGAGAAGGCGACCCCACCCTGGCCGACCTGGCCGACCCCCAGACCGACACAGCCGACGGGGTGGGAGACGACCCGGAGCGGTTGTCGTACCCGCAGCGGCTCGGCCGGGCGCTGGTCGAGCTCGCCGAACACCTCCCCACTGACGGGCTGCCCCAACACGGCGGCACGAACACCACCCTGGTCATCACCACCGACCTGACCCGGCTGCAGACCGGCCTCGGCGAAGCCGTCCTGGACACCGGCACCGCGATCAGCATCGGCCAAACCCGCCGGCTGGCCTGCAACGCCCGGCTGATCCCCGCCGTCCTCGACGGCCCCTCGACCATCCTCGACCTCGGCATGGCCCGGCGACTGTTCAACCGCCACCAACGCCTCGCCCTGGCGCTGCGAGACCAAGGCTGCATCTGGCCCGGCTGCGACCGGCCCCCCGCCTGGACCGAAGCCCACCACCTCACCACATGGACCGACGGCGGACCCACCGACCTCAACAACGGCTGCCTGCTCTGCGTCTACCACCACCACCTCGTCCACACCGACACCGGATGGACGATCCGAATGGCCACCGACGGCCACCCCCAGGTCATCCCACCCACCAGACTCGACCCCACCAAACCCCCGACGACACGAACGCCTCACCGACAACGCTGCTGAAGGGACGAACTGTGCGCCTAGCTCTCCACTGCTTCGAGCCACCTGTGTGATGAGGAGCCCATGTCGCGATGCGGCTACGCGCCTGACACTACCCACGTCGCGGCACGCATGGGTTGGTCAACTTCGATGTAGTAATCCTCGGCACGCATCCAGCGTTCGATCCACTCACGGTCGGCCTTACCTCGCAGGAGAAGGCGACGCTCACGCACATCCCTCGGGCTCTCCACGCAGATGCTGGCCTCCCAGTAGCGCCGTAGCCGCGGCTTGAGCAGGTACACCCCTCGACAACGACGAGGTCATGAGGTTCAATGCTCCGTCGCGCACCGGGCTTTCGTTGCGCCCAGTCGTAGGCGTCATATCGTGCGGTGAATTGTTGGTCAAGCGGTTGAAGAAGTTCCTGTTCAAACCTGACCTGGTCGAAGTACCGTTCGTACCCCTCAATAGGCGACCAGCTCCGCCAGTCACGCTGGTCTGGCGCGTAGAACTCGTCCGCATTTACGACAGTGAACGGCTGTTCACCGGCCTCTTCGCCAAGCGCATTGGCCACGGTGGTCTTGCCCGAACCGGCCAACCCGTCGACAGCAACCAGGGTGGGTTCGTTGTGACATCGTTCCGCGATCGCTGACATGAGCTCGCGTGGCTTCACGTCCTCAGCCTGGCACGCTCTTGCGGCGATCCTCGACGCCGTCGCGGGTGGCTGCGATGGCGCCGGAACGCGGGCCTCGGCCCAGGGGAGCCGCGGCGAGAAACTCAGAAGGTATACGCAACGGCTGCCTGCTCTGCGTCTACCACCACCACCTCGTCCACACCGACACCGGCTGGACCATCCGAATGGCCCCCGACGGCCACCCCCACGTCATCCCACCCACCAGACTCGACCCCACACAGACACCCCGACGACACCAACGCTTCACACACGACCCCCTCTGCTGACGGCACCCGCCACCCCAGGGCCGACTCACTCAACGGTCAGGCGGGATGGCGCGAGCTACTCAGCGCCGAAGCGACCCCGATGCTCAGTCGGGATGAGCGGCCTGGTGCCCCTGACCTTGAGCTGCTGCACGGCCCAGGTGTTGCCGTCCGGGTCGCTGAAGCCGAAGAAGGTGCCACCGTCACGCTCGTCAAAGACGCCGATCTCACTTGCCTCGACGCCCCTGCTCAGCAGTTCCTCCCGGGCCGCTGCGGCGTCCGCGACGCACAGCTGCAGCCCGCGCATCGAGCCGGGCGTCATCTCGGCCTGCGCCGGCAGGTCACCGATCACGATGGAGCAACCCGAGCCTTCAGGGGTGAGCTGGGCGACGTGCATGTGCTCGTTGCGCGTGTCGTGGTCGAGCGCAAAACCGACCTGGTCCCGATAGAACGCGATCGAACGGTCGATGTCGCTGACCGGAAGTACGACGACCTCGAGTGTCCAGTCCACCGGCATCTCCTTCGGGCTTGCGTTGACTCGCGGCGGCCCACGAGCCCGCACCGGAGGATACCCGGCACAGGGTCGCCCCTGGACGTGGGGAAGGCAGCGGACGGCGTCGCCGGGGACACCAGCTGCCGGCTTCGCGCCGCCGGGTCAGTCGAGGGGTCTGCCGAGACGGGTATAGGTGCGCGACCAGTTCGTCATGGCGACCACTTCGTGGTCGAGATCCTGGCTGACCGCGTCGAGATCGTGAGCGGTAACGGAGTGGGCCGCCTCCGCGAGAGCTCGTCTCAGCGCGGCCGCGGACGTCGTCACGCTCTCCACCTGAGGCTTCAGGACAGCGACGAGCCCTCGTTGGGTCTCCGCGTCGGGGTCGCGCTGTGCCAGCCGTAGCTGCTGATCCAGGGATGCCCCCGAGCGAGCCAGCTCGGCCCCGATCCTGGGCAGATAGCCGACCGGCTGCTCCAGTCGTTCGGCATAGGCCAGAGCACGGTCCGTCGACTCTAATGCCTGGCCAAGACGGACCCGCAGGGCCGCAAGCTCGCCCGCGGGGCCACCTCGGGCTTTGGCCGCGATGGTCATCATCCGCCGATCGGCCAGCCCCGCCCCGAGAACGTCACCACGTCGCCGCCACGAGGCCAGCAGCCGCGACCGTCTGACCATGCGAATCGTCCGCCATACGACGAGAGCTGACACGACCGTGAACATCACCAGCACGACGAGCGTGAACTCCAGGAAAGCCTCGACCATCATCGTCTCCTTCGAGAACCCCCGCGCCGGCCGAGGGTGCCTCACAAGCCTACCGCCGCGTCCGATGGCCCGACCGCCGATTCGAGGCGCCGTTCCACCGGCAGCTGCCGCCCCGTCGCGCGAGACCAGTGGAGCTGCCGTGGACGCGCTTCGGTGCACACCCGATCGTCGTCCGTGAGACCCTCGCCACGATGCCCTGATCGGCGCGGCGCGGGAGGTGGCGACGGATGGATTCTCAGGTGATGTCGGGCGAGTGGGCGGCCCGGTTGGTCCGCGTACTGCGTGACCAGGACGTCGATCCCTGCGTCGGAGGCGGCTGGGCCGTCGACGCGCTGCTCGGCGCCCAGACCCGGGAGCATTCGGACCTCGACCTTTGGGTGCGTGCCGAGGACGTCCACCCACTGTTCACCGGACTCGCGACCTGCGGACTCGACCGGGTGCTGCCCTGGCCCGGTGACCGGCCATGGAACTTCGTGCTCCATGACGGCGGTCGGCTGCGTATCGACCTGCATTTCTACGAGGACGGTCCGGACGGCCGGTGGCACTACGGAAGCGCATCCGTCGGCGAGACGTTTCCGGACTCCGCGCTCGCGGGCATCGGAACAATCGACGGCGTGACCGTGCGATGTGAGGCGCCCGAGTGGTCGGTGCGCTTCCACGACGGCTACCCGCTGCGAGAATCCGACCGACACGACGTGCCACTGCTGTGTGAGCGATTCGGCATCGACCTGCCGGCCGGCTATCGGTGAACGGTGGCCACGTCGGGCTTGAGGGTGATCTCGATCAAGGCGTCGCCCGTTGGGGGCGGAATGATGGACGAATGGCGGCAACTGTCGAATCCGTGAACGTTCTCCACCAGCTGAGCCCGGGCTTCTTCCACGAGACCGCGATCGACAAGCGGCCCGTCAGCGGACCCGTCGAGGTGACCCGTCTCGGGCTGACGGGCGACAAGCAGATGAGCTCGAGCCACGGCGGACCCGACAAGGCCGTCTACGCCTACGCGACCGAGGACGCGATGTGCTGGGCGGAACGGCTCTGCCGGGAGGTCCCGCCGGGTCTGTTCGGTGAGAACGTCCGCACCTCCGGTCTGGACGTCTGTGGTGCACGCATCGGCGAGCGGTGGCGGATCGGCGAAGTCGTCCTCCAGGTCCGGATGCCCCGGACACCGTGCAAGAACCTCTCCCAGCGCGTGGGAATCGAGGGGTTCCATCTCGAGTTCAACGCGACCGGCAAGGTCGGGGCGCTGCTCAAGGTCATTGAGCCTGGCCGCATCACCGCCGGCGACGAGGTGGTGGTGCTCGACCAGCCGAGCCATGACGTCACCGTCGCCGACCTCGCGGTCGGAGCGACACCGGAGCAGCTGCGGGCGCTGCTGGACTCGGGGGTCAGCCTGGCACGCAGCATCCGGGCCAAGGCACGCCGGGTCTCGGTCCGCCGATAGCTCAGGACTCACATCCTCCAGGTACTTGCGCCCCTGGGCGGCGCAGGGGAACACTGCCCTCCGGAGGGCTGAGCCTTTTCGATCCATCACCCCGAGAGGTATCACGTATGAAACGACGTTTAGTACCCGCTGCCGTGTCCCTGGCAGCGGCGGCAGCCTTGGCTTCGGGAGGGCTCCTCGCCCTGCCGGCTCATGGCGCCAGCGCTGCCCGGCACGTCATACCGGGGGTTGCCCCGAGCTGGGCAACCCAGTCCGCCGATCGCGGCGTGTTAGCCGGCAACACCGAGATCAACGCGCGGGTCTATCTCGCCTCACGCGACCAGGCCGGTCTGACGGCATTCGTCGCAGCCGTCAGCACACCCGGAAATGCGCTCTATCACCACTACCTCAGCCCAGCCGCCACGCGCGCCAGGTTCGGTAGCCGGCCCGGGGCGGCCGACCAGGTTTCCGCCTGGCTGAAGTCCACCGGTCTCACTGTCACGGCGTCCAACCGGCACTACGTCGCCTTCCGCGGCACGGCCGACAAGGTCGGTGCTGCGTTCGGCGTGACGCTGCACAAGTTCCAGGTGAACGGCAAGACCCTGCACTCGGTCGTCGGCAACGTGACCGTGCCGGCTGCCATCGCGAGCAACGTGCTCACCGTGACCGACATGTCCAGCGAGCTCGTAGCCAACCACCCGATGCTCATCAGTGACTCGAAGCCGGCCGCTCCGCAGGCCAAGGCGTTCCCGTGCTCGGCCTACGAGGGTCAGAAGATGGCCACCAAGTACCCCAGGGCCTATGGCAAGACGCAGCCGTTCGCGGTTTGCGGCTACGGTCCGCAGCAGCTCTCAGGTGCCTACGGCGCCACCGCCTCGAAGTACACCGGCAAGGGCGAGAAGGTGGCGATCGTCGACGCGTTCGCGCTACCCACGATGGCCAGGGACCTCAACAAGTGGAACACCAATCGCAACTGGCAACCCGTGAAGAAACGTCAGTACAAGGAGTACATCCCGAGCGGAACCGCCTACAACGCCGGTTGGGCGGGTGAAGAGGCACTTGATGTCGAGGCCGTGCACTCGATGGCACCCGACGCGAAGATCTCCTACGTCTCCGCCGGCAACGGCGCCGACTCCGGGTTCCGCGATGCCCTCCAGATGATCGTCGACAAGAAGCTCGGCGACGCCGTGAACAACTCGTGGGAGGGTGGCACGGACGCCCAGACGTCGCAGGCCACCATCACCGCCTACGAGAACATCTTCCAGAACGGCGCTGCTGAGGGCGTCGGATTCTACTTCTCCTCAGGAGACGGTGGAGGCGGCGGGACGCTCTTCCCGAGCGTCGACCCCTACGTGACCGCGGTCGGTGGTTCCGCAATCGGCATCGACAAGAACAACGGCTACATGTGGGAGACCGACTGGGAGACTGACTACACGGCGATCTCGAAAGACGGCAACTCGTGGAAGCCGGCGCCCCCCGGAAACTTCCAGAGCGGCACCGGCGGCGGAACCTCCGTGGTGTTCAAGCAGCCCAAGTGGCAGAAGGGCGTCGTGCCCAAGAAGTTCAGCGAGGCCAACGGACACACGCCCATGCGGACGTCGCCCGACATCGGGGCCGAGGCAGACCCGACGACAGGCTTCCTCGAGGGCTACAGCACGCAGACGGGCGGCAAGTTCGTCTACGGCGAGGGCCGCATCGGTGGGACGAGCCTCTCGTCGCCGCTCATCGTCGGGATCCAGGCCGACGCTGAGCAGGCCGCTGGCGGGACGTCCATCGGGTTCGCCAACCCCGCGATCTACTCGCGCTACGGCTCGAAGGACTACAACGACGTCGTTCAGGACCCGTTCGGCAACGGCAAGATGATCGCCCACGTCCGGATGGCAGGCGTCGGCGCCGGCGGTGCCAACGTCGTCGCACTCGCCACGGCCGGCCAGGCGAAGGACGGGCAGCTCGCGTCAGTCAAGGGCTACGACACGACGACAGGTGTGGGAACGCCGACCGAGGCGTACTACAAGTCGTTCGCGAAGTAACCACTCTCAACCGAGATGGCCCCGGGTGCTACGGCACCCGGGGCCCTCAGGTTTGCCTGCTGTGAGGGTGAGCCCGCTCAGGCGAGCGTTCCGCGGGCCAGCCCGATGAGGCGATCGAGGATGCGTTCGCCGTCAACCCGGATGCCGTTGTGCTCGTACTCGTTGGTGATCCAGGGCTTCATCGTGGGGACCAGGTTTGCCGTCTCCTCCGAGAAGGCCCGGTGGACGTAGGCGTCGTCGGCATAGACCGCGGCCGCGCAGGGTACGTCGCATGAGCCGAGAGCCTCGGCGTCGTAGAGCGTCGGCCAATCCCACTCGGCCAGCAGGTCGGCGGCCGCCCGCCATGGCGCGAGCTCGCTGTCGTCGTCAAAGGTCCACGGGAACACGTGCTCGCCTGTGAAGAGCGTCAGGTCGTCGTTGAACTCGTCCGGCATCACGCGCTCTGCGGACCAGCGGGTCGCCTCCCCGTCGGCATAGCAGGCCTCATGGATCACGGCATACAAGGGGTTTCGCCCCTGGAACGGCATCATGGCGGCCAGATCGTGCCGGAACGCCGATGACATCGGGTCGCGCTCCAGCAGGTAGTGCAGCCGCTCGGCGCCATCGCTCATGCCGAGCCCGCTTCCGACCGAGCGGAACCGTCGGCCGGTCACCACATCGCCGTTGGGAAGCCGGATCTCGCCGGCCTCCAGTCGCTCTTCCAGTGCACGCACCCGGCCACGGTCCCCGGGATAGCGGTCGTAGTAGCGCCGGTTGCGGTCGAGCATCGTGGCGTACGTCGCGGCGTACACCTCGTCGACCGGCCGGGCGACGGGCGGCACCCCACCGGTGAAGAACACCTCGCGCAGTCCGGCGGGGGCGGCCGAGAGATAGCGGAGGGCGCAGAACCCGCCGAACGACTGGCCGAGGATGCTCCAACGGTCGACTCCGAGGTGCTGACGGAACAGCTCCGCATCGGCGACGATCGAGTCCGCCCGAAAGAGGGAGAGCCGGCCGGCCTGCTGCTCAGCGGTCAGGTCGGACAACGGGCCGACCGGGCTCGACCGTCCGGTGCCGCGTTGGTCGAGCATCAGCACCCGATAGTCCGTCAGGGCCCGGGCCAGCCAACTCGGAGCCGATGGCGCGCCGGTTGGTCTCGGAGCCTCCTGTCCCGGGCCGCCTTGCAGGTAGACCAGGAACGGGCGGTCCCGGCCCTTGGGGTCGGCGACCTCGCGGGCGAACACGGTGATCTGCTCGCCAGCGGGATCGCGATGGTCAAGCGGGACAGCGATCTCGTGCTCGACGAGCACCAGACCCGGCACGCTGACTTCGAGGGGGGTCTCCGTCATGAGACCAATCCTGGCAGCCCAGACCGACCATCATGCCGGCTGTCCCCCACGTCGTCGGTCATCAGGTGACGAGCCGACCCCAGGTGACGACCGAGTCCACCTCGAGCTCGCGTCGCCCGTCGTCGCCACGTGGGATCAACAGAGAGATCTCGTCAGCCAGCTCCCGGTCGAACGCGTCCGCGTCGGCCATCTTCTCGAGGGTGAAGCCGTTCTGCGAGTGATGGCAGCCGATCAGCTCTGTCAGTCGAACCAATGCAGGCTGTCTCCGCACACGACCATCGTAGTGATGTCGGGGCCACGACCGCAGCGGCGCTCACGCCGCCGGAGGTCAGGGACGCGCTACGTCGGATGGCACCGTGCGGACTCGGAACGGCACCGGCAGGAGCTGGTCCGGTAGCCCGTCCGCCAGCCAGCCGGCGACCTCGACGGCCACCTCGCCGTCGGCGTCCGCGCCGATTCCCGGCACGTCGAGCAGGATCGCCCCGACAACTCCGGGAGGGATCACCGCTCGGCGGTGGAGTCCCCCGAGGCCGACCGCGTCAGGTGTGATGAAACCGGTCTCGGGCGGAGCGGCCTCGAACCACGCAGCGGTGGCGCCGTCCCGCTCGAGGTGGACGGAGATTGCGTGCGGGTCGAGCTCGAGCTCCACCGGGCGAAATCCGTCGCCGATGGCCACCAGCGTGACTGCGCCGTCGCCGCCGCGACCGGCGACGAACCGGGCGGTGGCGACAGGGCTCGCGATGGCCGCCGTACGCAGTCGTTCGACAACCGCGGGGATCTCCGTCGGATGCAGCAGGTCGACGTCGATGTCCCCTGTCGCCACCAGCCCCACATGGTCGTCGACCCCGGGGGTGGTCGACCAGGTCCCGATGGTCGCCGATCCGTCGCGCGAGCTGCGCACGACCAGCCAGACGGAGCCGTCGTCGTAGACCGCCAGTTCCTCGTCCACAGATGTTGGCGATGGTGTCCGCCAGCGCACCGATGACAGCCGCCGCATCACATCACCTCGGCCTTGAACGCCTTCTCCCACATGGAGGTGCACTCACTGTTGAACTGCTTCACGAGCGGGGCCAGCTGGTCCTCCCGGATCGCCAGGTTGCCGTGGCTGCCCATCAAACCCTGGTAGCTGTAGGTGACGTCCTGGTCCGGAGCCGGCATCCCTCGCCCTATCGGATCACGCCCGCCTGCGGTCGACAGCGCCTTGTCGACGTCCAGCCTGGTCTTCATCGCCGCCACCATCGCGGCCATCGCCGGGTTGTTCCCGAGCGCCGCGATGCCCGCCGGTGGGGTGCCCATGACCTTGCTGACCTCGGTCTGGATCGAGTTCTGGAGATCTGTCACTCCGCTCGTGATCACGGGTGGGATCACTGTGGTGAGCAGGTCGGCCGCAAGCTGCTTGGCAGCCTCGGCGGCGACGCTGTTCACCATGGCGTGCGCCTTCGCGTAGAGGGCATGCGTCCCCGCGACCTTGGGGGCGGCGAGGCCGGGGACCAGACCGAGGAGAGCCGCTCCAGCGCCAGCAGCCTTGAGGATCCCCTGCATCTTCGTGGTGAAGGCGGCAGCGCTGACTCCAGCCTCCAAAGCGGAGCCGGCAGCACCCCACGTCGCCGGGATGGCCATCAGCTGCCCGACCAAGCCCGACGGGGGCGCGATGAGCGGCAGCCCGAGGAAGTTGACGGGGCCGCCGGCATTGCCTACCGCCCCGGCCGCGGCATTGGTGGCATCCCCTGCTTGTGCTCCGCCGGCCTTGGTGGTGTCGCGGACGGATTTCTTGACGTTGATGGACACGTCACCCAGTCCCGCGACGTTGACGTTCGCGTTCTCGGCGTCCCCGAGACTCTGCCAGTACTTGTCCCGGATCATCGTGGAGAGCGCCGCGGCGGAGAAGCCTGCTTCGACGGTGGAGCTCGCCAGGTCGAGGTTGCTGAAGTTGGTGGTGGTCTGGAAGGCGACCGTCCTTGGCACATCCTTGGCCAGGCCGGGTTGGGCGGAGTCGGTGAGCTGCTTCTCCAGTTCACTGCGCACGGCGGGGTCCTTGACGCCCGTCCGTGCGGCACCTGCCAGCTGCTTCTTGACCGCCACCCGCTTCGCGCGCAAGGCATCGGTGACAGACGGCATCGCAGTGTCCAGCGCCGTGAGCAGCGGCGTCCGCAGGGACGCCAGGACCATCCGCTCGACGGTCTTCTTGTCCAGCGCAGCGTGCGCGCTCGGCGCTGTGGAGGGCGCGGCCTGGTGGAGCAGGGCGTTCATCTGCTCGTTGCTCTGGCTGTACTCGTCCGGGATGCCGATCAGGTGCCCGTACTCGTGCGCCGCAATGACCTTCTCGTCGCCGGGATAGTTTCCCTTGTTGATGTAGTAGTTGCCTGCGTCGATCTTCTGCCCGGGCGAGCCTGCCACCACGGAGCTCGGGTGGATGATGACGATGTTGTCGTAGTCGTCGTCCGCGCCGAACACGGCAACGGACTCGAAGGTCACCGGGAGCCGCTTCATCGTGTTCGCCGAGAGGACGTTGCGCTCCTCCCCCGTCAGCGTCACATGACCGTTCCACGGCTTGGTCTGCTCCTTGACCAGCTTCTCGGCCCAGCCGCGCCGGTCATCTGGGTCGTTGACGGGAATCTCCACCGGCTTGTCCTTGAGGGCTCCAGTGGCGTCGCGCACCTGGTGCAGGAACTTCACCCGGACCCGCACGGTGACACCGCTGTCGCCGTTGCGGGTCAGGACGTACGCCGGCTTGATCGAGTAGTCCTTGGCCTTGGCCTTCCCGCCAGCACCCGACTGGTCGTACAAGGTCTCCGACATCTTCTCGTCCTTGACCTCCACTCGCTGCACCGTGCCGCGGCCGGCCTGGCCGACATAGGACGCCACGGCCCGGTTGCCGGCGCTGCGCTGCAGGCCGAGGAGCCGCGACGACGGCGAGACCTCCTGGACACCGGCATCCGCAGGGTCGGCCCGGCGGGGTGCTGACTCCGCGGTGCTACGGCGGTCAGCGGCGCCGGCAGCCGCCGCTCGCCCGGGCTGGTGGCCGCGCTTGGACTCTGCGCGCTCCGCCATCCTGGCATGCTACTGGCGGCCCGGGGTCGAGTCGACGCCTCGAGCCCACACGGCCCGATGGGCCCAGGGAGTCGGCACGATCGGGCAGGCTCGGGGCGGGTCAGGCGCGGCGCCACCGCACGAGGGCAGGTTCCGTGTCGATGTCGTCACCCGTACCGAGGTCGCCGCACTCGACGACCTCGACGTCATTGGCCGCGAGGTAGTCACGGGCTCCGCGGTCGCCGCGCGCCGACGCGACAACACCCGCCCAATGGCTCCGGCCGATCAGCACCGGATGCCCGATCGCGCCCTCGTACGACGCCCGCGCCAGCGCCGACGTCAACGTCACGTCAGGGTTGGTCGTCTCCGCCTCCTCGCCGGCTGCCAACAGACGCGCGACGACGTCCGCGGTCACCCCCGGGGTGTCAACGAGCATCACCAGGACGGCCGCTGTGTCGGGTTCCCGGGCAGCGACGGCCGTCAGTCCGGCCCGCAGGGACGCACCCATTCCTTCCGCCCAGTCGTCGGCGACGACGATCGCGACTCCGGCCGGCACCGCGGGCCGCACCTGGTCGGCCGCGGCGCCGAGCACCACGTAGCGGGTCGGGCATCCGCCGTCTGCGAGGACGTGAAGAGACCGGACCAGCCAGGTGGTGCCGTCCGCGTCGGTGACGAGCGCCTTCGGCCGGCCCAGCCTGCTGCCAGAGCCGGCGGCGAGCAGCAGGCCGACGACGGTGGGCGAGCCGCTCACGCCGAGGCCGCCTCCTCCATCCCTCGCATCGCCCGCAGCACGTTGCCGTGGGTGAGCTTGCCGAGATCGGACTCCGACCACTTCCGACCACGCAGCACATCGAGGAGCACGGGGTAGCTCGCCACGTCAGGCATCAGCTCCGGGTAGAACATCACCCCGTCGTAGTCACTGCCGAGACCGACGTGGTCGAGACCGGCGACCTCACGGACATGCTCGATGTGGTCGGCGACGTCGTCGGCGGTGCTGGACGGAGCGAGCGAGAGTCGTTCCTGGATCACCGGGTCGACGTCTTTGAACCTGCGTGGGTCGCCGCCGCGCTCCTCCGTGATCCGCAGGCACTCGGCGTACCAGTCGGCGACGGGCTGGGAGGTGAACATCGGCACGAACGTCACCATGCACACGCCCCCGTTGTCAGGAAGCCGGCCCAGTACGTCGTCGGGGACGTTGCGGCTGATGTCGCAGAGCGCGCGTGCCGAGCTGTGGCTGAAGATCACCGGAGCGGAGGTCGTCGCGAGTGCGTCGCGCATGACGTCGGCCGAGACATGGCTGAGGTCGACGAACATCCCGATCCGGTTCATCTCACGGACAACCTCACGACCGAAGTCGCTGAGCCCGCCCAGCACCGGCGCATCGGTGGCGGAGTCCGCCCAGTCGACGTTCTCGTTGTGAGTGAGGGTCAGGTAGCGGACACCCAGCTCATGCATCATCCGCAAGGTGGCAAGGGAGTTGTCGATGGAGTGCCCGCCCTCCATCCCCATCAGACACGCCACCCTCCCCGCGGCGACAGCGAAGTCGATCTCGACGGCCCTCGTCGCCGCGGTGAGGTCGTTCGGGTAGCGCTGGATCATCGCCTTCACGAAGTCGATCTGCTCCAGCGTCGCCGTCACTGCGGACCCACCCGTCAGGGAGCAGGGCACGAACACCGACCAGAACTGGGCCCGGACGCCGCCCCGCCTCAACCGGGGGATGTCGGTCTGCAGCTCCGGCACACCGGTCGCGAGGTCGGCCTTGTCGAGGTCGTAGCCGGTGAGGTCCCGCATCGCCCAGGCGAGGTCGTTGTGGCCGTCGAAGATGTAAGGAGTCGTATCCACCGGTCCATCCTCGCCCATCCCCGAGCCGGCTCGGTCCGGGGCCGGATCACTCGCTGCCACCGCTGTCGGTTCGAGTTGCGGGGCTTCGGGCGGGCTGACGGAGTCGGAGAGCACGCCTCCGCCCAGCCAGCAGTCCGACAAGCACTCGAGCTGACCCGTCCCCGAGCCGGCCAGCGTCGTCAGCCCGCGGCAGCCTGCATAACGGAGAGTAAGGCGGTCCCCTCGGGTACGCCGAGCCCGGTGCACGCGTCCCAGCCGGGGCCCGCGGAATAAGCCCCGTTGTCACCCTTGGTGATGTCGCGGAACCCGGGCGCGACGGACCCCGCAGGAGTGCCGGCGTAGAGCGTGGTTTGCAACAGCCCGAAAGGACCTCCGGCCCGCTGTGCCAGGCAGGCGACGAGGGCGGCCCACAGCGGCGCCACCGCGCTGGTGCCGCCGATGACGGTGTCGGTGCCGTCGACCCGGACCTGGTAGCCGGTGCGGGGATCGGCGACCGCGGAGACGTCGGGAACGCCCCGTCCACCACCTGCGCTCCCGCCCTTGGGCGCCGGCACACCGGCGTCGCGTTGCCAGGTCGGAAGCGGAAACACGTCGCTCACGCCACCTCCGGTGGCGCCGTTGCCGGTGCCGTTGTTCCAGACGGTCTCGCTGTGCACGGTGCCGGTCGCCGGGTCGGCCTCGAGCGTCGTCCCGCCACAGCCGAGCGCGTGCGGGCTGGCGGCCGGGAAGTCGACGTGCGCCTTGCCGTCGGTTGTCCGGTCGGCCGAACCGTCGTCGCCGGACGCCGCGGTGACCGTGACACCGAGCGCGGCAGCGTCGGCCATCGCCTGGTCCAGCGCCGTGCGCGCCTGCGCGGTCCAGCTGTCCTCGCTCTGTCCCCAGCTGATGCTCATGGCGGTGGGGGTAGGGCTGGCATGGGCCGCCTGGCTCACGGCGTCGAGAAACCCGGCGTCGGTGTTAGGCGCGAAATAGACGAGCTGATGCGCTCCCGGCGCAAGTGCTCCGGCGACTTCGATGTCGAGGGCGACCTCGCCGTCAGCGCCGTTGGGGTCACCGCCCGGCACGTTCGTGGCACCGTCGACACCGACGGCGGTGACCGTCGGGCTGGTGATGCCGAGTCCTGAGAAGTAGTGGTCGAGGTCGCTCGTGGTAAAGCCGCCGCCGAGCTCGATGATCGCGATTGTCTGCCCGCTGCCATCGGCGCCCGCCGGGAAGTCGTAGATCTTCCCCAGCTGCGGCGGTGTATAGCTGGTCACGACGGCCCCGGGAGCAGCGATCTGCGAGAGCATCCGCGCCTGCGGACGGTCGTCGAGCCCCAACACGGCCGTCACGCTCCCCTCGAGCGACGACGGGACGCTCAGCCCGCCGGTGCGGTGCCGGTGGTCGACCCGGCCGCCTTCGGGCGAGGTGCTGCTGGCGGCCGCCAGCGATGTCCCGAACACCCTGCCGAGACGCTCGACGGTCCCGGCCACTCGAACCAGTCGCGACGCCTGGTCGGTGCTCAGGATCTCAAGCCCGAGCGCCGTCATGGCCCCTGTCACCGTCTCGATGTCGGATGCGTCGGCGCCGTACGACGACGCGAGCTCGTCGGGCGTGAGCCGAGGGCTCGTGGCTGGATCCGGGAGCTCCTCCCGGCGGCGCAGCACCAGCGTGATCTCGATGCGTGACGCAGGGTCGAGCGGCTCGGCGGCGGTCTGGGCGCCTTCCGCGGGAGCTCGCTCGCTGCCGGGAAGCGGGACCAGCTGGAGGTTGTCGAGATCAGGGTGCTGTTGGCTCATCCCCCTTGTGTAACAGGCCGTGCCGACATCGGCACCTCCGAGGAGCGGCACCTTGTGGTGCTGGGGCTACAACGCTGACGGAGGCTCGGACTTGGCAACACCGTGGATCGGCCGGTGCGGAGCACGGTGTGAGGAGAGCCCGCTCGCTCAGCGCTTGCGACGCTCGATGGCGCGCTGAACCCGCGACTCCGACTGGCCGAGGAGCTTCGACAGGAGCGGCACGCGGAACTTGTAGGCCACCACAGCGACGACGATGATCACCAGCAGGATCCATAGCATGGCTCCAGCGTACGTCGTCCCGAACGCCTGGCCGCCCACCACACATTGCTTCGGCTCACCGCAGCGGCATCCGGTCCGCTGAAACCGGTGCACAGGTGACGCACATCGGCCCCGACCAGAGCTTCCTGGTCGGGGCCGACGCGGTGATCAGGTTGTGCTGACAGACTTCTGTCAGATCAGAAGTCCATGCCGCCCATGCCACCCATGTCGGGCGCACCGCCACCGCCACCGGCGGGGGCCTTCTCGGGCTTGTCAGCGACGACAGCCTCCGTGGTGAGGAACAGGGCCGCGATCGAGGCGGCGTTCTGCAGCGCAGAACGGGTCACCTTGACCGGGTCGTTGATCCCGGCAGCCAGCATGTCGACGTACTCACCGGTCGCGGCGTTGAGACCGTGTCCGGCGTCGAGGTTGCGCACCTTCTCCGCAACGACCCCACCCTCGAGGCCGGCGTTGATGGCGATCTGCTTGAGCGGAGCCTCCGCGGCGAACTTGACGATGGCAGCGCCAGTCGCCTCGTCGCCACTGAGCTCGAGCTTCTCGAACGCCACCAGGGTTGCCTGCACCAGGGCGACGCCACCTCCGGCGACGATGCCCTCTTCGACGGCAGCCTTCGCGTTGCGGACGGCGTCCTCGATGCGGTGCTTGCGCTCCTTGAGCTCGACCTCCGTGGCAGCGCCGACCTTGATGACGGCGACGCCGCCGGCCAGCTTGGCGAGACGCTCCTGAAGCTTCTCACGGTCGTAGTCGGAGTCGCTGTTCTCGATCTCGGCGCGGATCTGGTTGACGCGGCCCTGGATCTGGTCGGCGTCACCTGCACCCTCGACGATGGTCGTCTCGTCCTTGGTCACCACGACCTTGCGGGCCTGGCCGAGGAGGTCGAGACCGGTGGACTCGAGCTTGAGGCCGACCTCTTCGCTGATGACCTGGCCGCCGGTGAGGATCGCGATGTCGGCGAGCATGGCCTTGCGGCGGTCACCGAAGCCGGGAGCCTTGACGGCAACGGACTTGAACGTGCCACGGATCTTGTTGACGACGATGGTGGCGAGTGCTTCACCCTCCACGTCCTCAGCGAGCAGCAGCAGCGGCTTGCCGGACTGCATGACCTTCTCGAGGATCGGCAGCACGTCCTTGACGGCCGAGATCTTGGAGTTGGCGATGAGGATGTAGGGGTCCTCGAGCACCGCCTCCATGCGCTCGGCGTCGGTGACGAAGTACGGCGAGATGTAGCCCTTGTCGAAGCGCATGCCCTCGGTGAGCTCGAGCTCGAGTCCGAAGGTGTTGCTCTCCTCGACGGTGATGACGCCTTCCTTGCCGACCTTGTCCATCGCCTCGGCGATGATCTCGCCGACGGTGGAGTCACCAGCGGAGATCCCTGCGGTGGCAGCGATCTGCTCCTTGGTCTCGACGTCCTTCGCAGCCGCGAACAGCTGCTCCGTGACGGCCTCGACAGCAGCTTCGATGCCGCGCTTGAGCGCCATCGGGTTCGCGCCGGCCGCGACATTACGCAGACCCTCGCGCACCATGGCCTGGGCCAGCACGGTCGCCGTCGTCGTGCCGTCACCGGCGACGTCGTCGGTCTTCTTGGCTACTTCTTTGACGAGCTCCGCGCCGATCTTCTCGTACGGGTCTTCGAGCTCGATTTCCTTGGCAATGGACACACCGTCGTTGGTGATCGTCGGTGCGCCCCACTTCTTCTCGAGGACGACGTTGCGGCCCTTGGGGCCGAGCGTCACCTTGACGGCGTCAGCGAGCTGGTTCATTCCTCGCTCGAGGCCGCGCCTGGCTTCCTCGTCGAACGCAATGATCTTGGGCATGTACGCGAGTCCTCCCGCGCTGGAATGTGGACGTGCGGCCGGTCGACGCCCGCGACGGACGGACCTGGTCGCGCCGCGGACCCTTCCCGCGGTCGCCAGGCCCTCATCGGGCCGGTCGCTGTCACTCTCGGGTCGAGAGTGCTAACCCATTATTAGCACTCGCCCATGCCGAGTGCAAACCGCCCCCACCCCTACCGCTCGGTCCTTCCGGAGCCCGAGACGTGGTCACCTCGGCATGGCCCAGAAGGACTACGCGTGCTGGCCCGCTTAGGTGGTTATTTCTCAAAGCGGTTGAGAGGCGGCTGCGCGCTGGTTAGTTTCAACGCACCTCGTGGGTGCGACGAGGTCTTGAGGTGGGGCGCGGTTTCCGCGCCCCACTTCTTCATTCTCCGGTTCATTCTCCGGCGCAGACTCTTTCGCCGGCTCAGCCGCCGGCGACGGCGGGGATCACCGAGATCTCGCTTCCGTCGGCCACCTGGGTCGACAGCCCCTCGAGGAAGCGGACGTCCTCATTGCCGACGTAGACGTTGACGAAACGTCGGAGCTCGCCCTGCTCGTCGATGATCCGGCCCTTGATGCCGGGGTAGCTCCCGTCGAGCGAGTCCAGCACGTCACTGAGCACGTCGCCGTCGGCCGAGACCTTGGCCTCGCCGCCGGTGTAGGTGCGCAGGATCGTCGGAACTCTGACGCTGACACTCATGGATGTCCTCACTGTCCGGCCGCGACGAACGCGGCATACGTTGGCTCGATCGTGGCCTCGGGGCCGACCCGTCCGGCGATCGCGTCGAGTGTCTTCAACCCGTCGCCGGTGTTGAAGGCGACCGTCTCGACCTCGGGGTCCAGCACTCCAGTGTCCACGAGCTTCTTGAGAGTGGCCACGGTAACCCCGCCGGCCGTCTCGCCGAAGATGCCCTCGGTGCGGGCAAGCAGTTCGATGCCCGCACGCACCTCGTCGTCCGACACGGACTCGACCGCGCCTCCCGTGCGACGGCAGACGTCGAGGACGTAGGGGCCGTCGGCCGGACTGCCGATCGAGAGGGACTTGACGATGGTGTCGGGCTTGACCGGGCGGACGACGTCACGACCGGACCGGAATGCGGTCGCCACCGGGGAGCAGCCGTCTGCCTGCGCCCCGTAGATGCGGTACGGCGAGTCGTCCACCAGGCCGACCGAAGCAAGCTCGCGGAAGCCCTTGTCCACCTTCGTCAGTTGCGACCCCGAAGCCACCGGTATGACGACCTGGCCGGGCAACCGCCACCCGAGCTGTTCCGCGACCTCGAAGGCCAGCGTCTTGGAGCCCTCCGAGTAGTAGGGCCGGACGTTGACGTTCACGAACGCCCAGTCGTCCTCCTCAGCCGCGATCTCGGTGGCCAGTCGGTTGACGTCGTCGTAGTTGCCCTTGACCGCGACCAGCCGGCCGCCGTAGACCGCCGTCGTGAGCACTTTAGCCTGCTCCAGGTCGTCGGGGATGAGCACGACGCTCTCCATCCCGGCGCGCGCCGCGGCCGCCGCGACGGCGTTGGCGAGGTTTCCGGTCGACGGGCAGGCCAGCACGGTCAGCCCGAGCTCGCGGGCGGCTGCGAGTGCGACGGCCACCACCCGGTCCTTGAAGGAGTGCGTGGGGTTTCCCGAGTCGTCTTTGACCCACAGCGACCTCATGCCGAGGGCCTTGGCGAGGTTGTGCGCCGGTACCAGCCGGGTACAGCCCGGCTCGGTGTTCGGGATGCTCGCGATGTCGGGCCGCACGGGCAGCAGGGCGGCGTACCGCCAGATGCTCAAGGGACCCGCCTCGATCTCCGCACGAGTGATGCGGCCGTGGCGGGCGTAGTCGTAACCGACCTCGAGCGGGCCGAAGCACTCCGGACAGGCGTAAAGGGGGCCGAGCCGCTGCTCGGCGCCGCACTCACGGCAGACCAGGGCGCGAGCGTTCCCGAACGGTCGTGGCCTCGGCTCTGCCGACCCCAGCCGCTCGGCGAGCGCGCGTCTGCTGCGCTCGGACACGGCCTTACGCCTGGTGCGCGACGAGACCTCAGTGGCGGTGGTCATCACATTCCTCACGTCAGTTGGGCTTCGCCCCACTATGCCGGGGGTGCTCCGGCGCTCCTCGGTGCCGACCGCATCCTGAGACAGCGTCTCGCTGCGCGGACTTCGGCCGGTGGAACCCTCGCGCGGTCGGTTGGGGGTCGAGTTTCAAGCGGCAGTGGTGGCCGCGGGTACCTGCGCCGTTGCGTGCTGCTGGGCGCTGGCGGTCGCGGTGGCTGATGGGACAACACCCGCCTCGCCTTCATGGCTGAAAGCAGCTGACCGACCGCGCACCGCACGATATGTCCCCATGCCCTCCGCCAGCGCCAGGCCAGACTGAGCCGGCCGGCGTACCCGCAGCCGTCAGGCGAGCAGGGCGGTGAGGTCGGTGACCAAGGCGAGGACGCCGGGCGGGCCGTCGACGACGAGGTCGGCCCGGTCGGCCAGCTCGGTGACCTCGGCTGAGCCGGAGCAGACCAGGAGCCCGCCGCCTCCGGTCGCCCGCCAGGACGAGACTGCATCGAACGCGGCGAGGTCGCCCAGGTCGTCCCCGGTGAACATCAGCGACCGGGCATCGACCTCAGCCGCCAGCCCGAGGAGGGCCCGTCCTTTGTCCATGCCGGGCGGGCGGAGCTCGATGACGAGGCGGCCGGGTTCGGCGGCGAGACCGGACCGCTCGGCCAGCGCGAGAAGTGGTTCCCGCAGTCTCTCGTAGGCCGCTGACGGTTGGGCCGAACGGCGCACGTGGACGGCGACCGCGAGCCCCTTGTCCTCGATGACAGCGTCGGGTACGCCGGCCGCCTCGATGAGCGCCGGCAGCGCGTCACGGGCGGCTTCCAGACCAGCTGGCGGATCGACGGTCGTGAACGCGCCGGTGGCGGCATCCCAGCGTTCGAGCCCGTACTGGCCGAGCAGCACGAGGTGCTCGAGGCCCGGGAGCTCCGCCAGTCCGGCCAGCTCGACAGCCACCCGGGCGGGCCGGCCCGTGATGATGGCGACCTGTCCGGCGTGGTGGGCGAGCGCCGCGATGGCCTCGATGACGCCGGGCTGCGGGGCCGCGGCGGCCGGGTCGTCGACGATCGGGGATAGCGTGCCGTCGTAGTCGAACGCCACCAGCGCATGTGCCGGCTCGGCGAGGATCGAGTCGAGTCCGGCGCGGCCCTGCTGGGTCGTCGGGGCGATGTCAGGCATGCCCCCAGTCAACCAGGCCCGCGGGCGTCAGCTGCTGGCGAGGATGACGGTGAGCCGGTCGAACTGCATCGGCGCGACGGCCGGGCGCAGCCGGGTGATGTGCAACACCTTCGCCAGCTTGGCGGCGTCGGCCTTGAGTTGAGGCGGGTAGTAGACCGTGTCCTCCGGGATGTTTCCGTACCAGTTGTCGGTCGCCGCGACGCTCCACCCGGCACCGCGGAGGATGCTGGCCTTCTGCGACGCGAGGTGGGCGATCCCGGTGTTGTTGAAGACGACGACGAGCACATGGGGCACCACGTCGGTCTTGGGCGTCTTGTGCGGCTTGGGCGACGGCTTCGTCGGTTGGGTCGGCGTTGTGTGGGTCGTCACCGGTGGGGTCACGACGTGGTGGATCGGCGCCGAGGCCGGTGCCGAGGCGGCAGATGCGGTCGAGATCACGGCGTAGCCGGCGCCGGACGCCAGCACCAGGGCGAGGCTGCCGAGAGTGACGACGGAGGGCAGCGCCACGTCAGACCTCGATCCCGAGCCGTCGGGCCGAACGCTGCCGCTGCCGGGCCGCACGCAGCCGCCGCAACCTCTTGACGAGGAGGGGGTCGAAGGCGAGCGCCTCGGGCCTGTCGATGAGCGCGTTGAGAACCTGGTAGTAACGGGTCGCCGACATGGCGAACTGCTCCCTGACCGCCTGCTCCTTCGCGCCGGCGTACTTCCACCACAAGCGCTCGAAGGAGAGGATCTGCTGGTCCCGCTCGGAGAGCTCGGCTCCGGCGCGAGCCGCTTGAGCCGAGGTCACGACGTTCGCAGCGTCCATCGGGTCGACTCCTGAGACGGCTCACGGTGGAGATCGCGGATCGCCCCACCTGCGTTGATCATCCTAGGCGACAAACAACATCGATGTCATTTGCCCCCGCCTGGTGTGTCCCGGCCATCCTACGAGGAGCAGTGGGCGCCGTAGCGCCGTTAAAGTGGCCCAATGCCTGGGAAGAAGCTGCAGAGCTCGTTCGTCGTCGTGGCCAACCGCCTGCCGGTCGACCGGGTCCCGAAGGACGACGGCGGAACCCCCGAATGGCGGACGTCGCCCGGCGGACTGGTGACCGCGCTCGAGCCGGTCCTGCGGGAGCAGGACGGGGTCTGGGTGGGCTGGCCCGGTGGCCCCCTCGACAACGACAAACCCTTCGAGGCAGACGGGCTCACCCTGAAGCCGGTGAACCTCGAGCCCGACGAGTTCGAGCAGTACTACGAAGGAATGTCCAACAGCACGTTATGGCCGCTCTACCACGACCTGGTCGCGAAGCCGCAGTTCCACCGCGAATGGTGGGACGCCTATCGCCGGGTCAACCGGCGGTTCGCGGAGGCGGCCGCGGAGTGCGTCGGTCACCACGGCGTGGTCTGGGTGCAGGACTACCAGCTCCAGCTCGTTCCCACGATGCTGCGCGAGATGCGGCCCGACGTCCGGATCGGCTTCTTCCTCCACATCCCGTTCCCGCCGAGCGAGCTCTTCCGCCAGCTGCCGTGGCGAGACCGGCTCCTCGAGGGGATGCTCGGCGCCGACCTCGTCGGCTTCCAGCGGCCCGGCGGCGCCTCCAACTTCGCCCGGCTGGTGCGGCAGCGGCTCGGCCACAAAACCCACCGGGACCGCATCGAGCTCGACGACGGCCGCACCGTCCGGGCTCGCAGCTACCCGATCTCGATCGACTTCCGCCAGCTCGAGCAGCTCGCCCGCACCCGCGAGGTGGAGGACCGGGCCACCGAGATCCGCAAGGAGCTCGGCAACCCTCGCTTCGTCTTCCTGGGCGTCGACCGGCTCGACTACACGAAGGGCATCCGGCAGCGACTCCGGGCGTTTGGAGAGCTCATCGTGGACGGGCAGACCAGCGTCGAGGAGTCGGTCTTCGTCCAGGTGGCCTCACCGAGCCGTGAGCGGGTCCAGCAGTACCGCGAGGTGCGCGACGACATCGAACGCTGGGTGGGTCGGATCAACGGCGATCTGGGCACGATCGGGCACCCCGCCGTGCACTATCTCCACGCGTCATACCCGCGCGAGGAGATGGCGGCGCTCTTCCGGGCCTCCGACATCATGGTCGTCACGCCCTTCGCGGACGGGATGAACCTGGTCGCCAAGGAGTACGTGACCTGCCGGTTCCGCAACAACGGAGCCCTCGTGCTGTCGGAGTTCGCGGGCGCGTCCGACGAGCTGAAGCAGGCGTTCCTGGTCAACCCGCACGACATCGACGGGCTGAAGCGGGCGATGCTCGCCGCCATGCGGGCCGAGCCGAAGGACCTGGCCCGTCACATGCGGACCATGCGCCGGCAGGTGCGAGAGCACGATATCGCCTCGTGGGCGAAGCGCTTCCTGACCGACCTCGGCGCTCCGGAGATCTCACCCACCCGCTAGTCGTGACCCCAGCGTTGTTCAGGTCGTGATTCGCTACGGCGCTGTGGCGGATTACTCGCTCGGCAAAGAGAGGTTCGCTCATACCTCTCCAGGCCCGGCACGTCCGACGTCATCCACACAACGAGGGCGGAGGCACAACGAGGGCGGAGGCACAACGAAGGCGGAGGCCCCGCCAAGTATGAGTTGGCGGAGCCTCCTGGGTGTCCCGGCGTGACGTTCCGAGACGACTCAACTGCTGCGCAGGCCACCCCAGCCCCCGTCACGGGGCGGTCAGGACCGGTTGCCCGGCCCAAGGCCGTGAAACCGAAGTCTCCCGGACCGGACCTGCACTCTGATCGAGTCCCGAACTCCGTTTCCGAAGTTCGTAAGGTCGTTTCTATCTCGCAAAGCCCAACCACGCAAGGGTTTCCGGAGCACTTCCTGGAAAATGTGCGTCGGCCCCGGCGTGTCCGGGCCAACACGCCGGAGGGGGCGCGGACCCGGCCGATCTCGTGCAGAGTTGGGCACCGTGAGCCCCGCTTCCTTGGAGGATCTGGTCGCCCCCGACTGGGCGGAGGCGCTCGCTCCGGCCCGCCCGACGGTGGCAAGCCTCGGGCAGTTCCTGCGTCAGGAGACCGCCGCCGGGTTCCGCTTCCTTCCCGCCGGCGACGTGATCCTGCGCGCCTTCACCCGGCCGATGGCCGAGGTCAAGGTCCTCATCGTCGGACAGGACCCCTACCCGACCCCCGGACATCCCGTTGGCCTGTCGTTCTCTGTCGAGCCGACGGTGCGGCCGCTGCCCCGAAGTCTCGAGAACATCTACCGCGAGCTTCGCGACGACCAGGGGATCGAGCCACCGCAGCATGGCGACCTCTCTGCCTGGTCCGGCCAGGGAGTCCTGCTGCTCAACCGGGTGCTGACCGTCCGGGCGGGTTCCCCCGGTTCCCATCGCGGGAAGGGGTGGGAGTCCGTGACCGACCTGGCCATCGACGCGCTCGTCCGGCGCGACGGCCCGTTGGTCGCGATCCTCTGGGGTCGTGACGCGCAGTCCCTCGCGCCGGCACTCGGCCACACCCCTGTCATCTCCAGCCCGCACCCCTCCCCCCTCTCCGCCTCCCGCGGATTCTTCGGCTCGCGACCGTTCTCCCGGGCGAACGACGCTCTGGTGGAGCTCGGCGGTTCTCCCGTCGACTGGCGGCTGCCGTAACCTCGCCGTAGCGTCGTCGAACCCCGATAACCAGGAGAGTGGCCGGTGACCCATGCGGCGCACGCCGTCTCCGAAGCTGACCGGGAACGCCGAAGAGGTCTGCGTCGGATGCGATCGGTTGCGCTCTCACTTCTCCTTCTCGCCGCGGTCATCTACCTGCTCACGCTGCACAAGGGCGGGGCCTGGGGATACGTGCACGCGGCTGCCGAAGCCTCGATGGTCGGTGCGATCGCCGACTGGTTCGCCGTCACAGCATTGTTCCGCCATCCGCTCGGGCTGCCGATCCCGCACACGGCCCTGATCCCCACCCGCAAGGAGATGCTGGCGCGCAGCCTGCAGGACTTCGTGACCGAGAACTTCCTCTCGGAGTCCATCGTGCGCTCGCGGGTCGCAGACGCGAAGGTGGCCAGTCGGGTCGGCGGCTGGCTCACGGAGGAGGGCCACAGTGCCCGCGTCGTCAACGAGGTCTCGGTCGGCGTACGCGCGGCCCTGCTCAGGATCGACGACGAGGAGATCTCCGGGCTCATCGAGACCGAGCTGCTGCCGCGGATCGCTGAGGAGCCGTTGAGCGTCCTCGCGGGGCAGCTTCTCCAGGAGGTGCTCACGGACGGCGCCCACCGCGGTCTCATCGACCTCGCCTTCACCGAGGCGCACCGCTGGCTGGCCGAGAACCCGGAGACGGTCGAGCGCATCCTCAGCTCACGCGCTCCCTGGTGGACCCCGCAGTGGGTCGACGAGAAGGTGGTGAAGCGGCTCCATGCGGAGGCGCTGGCCTGGCTCGTGGAGATCCGCGACGACCCGGAACACGCCGCGCGCCGCGCGATCGACGACCTGCTGAGACAGCTGGCAAGCGACCTGCAGACCGATCCCGACACGATCGCACGAGCGGAGGCGCTCAAGCGCCGGATGCTCGCCCAGCCTCAGGTGCTGGTCGCGGCGCTGTCGCTCTGGGACGCCTTACGACGAGCGGTGGTCACGGCACTGGATGACACCGACAGCCACCTTCGGAAGCGAGCGGTGGCCGCCCTCGAGGACTTCGGATCCCGGATCGTCTCCGACGAGACCCTGAGCCGACGCCTCGACGGCTACGTCGAGGACGCCGTTGCGTTCCTGGTGGGTCGCTACGGTCACGAGCTCACCACCGTCATCACCGACACCATCTCTCGTTGGGACGGGCGAGAGGCGGCCAACCGCATCGAGCTCCACGTCGGTCGCGACCTCCAGTTCATCAGGATCAACGGGACCCTCGTCGGCGGGCTGGCCGGGCTGGCCATCTACGCGACCTCGCAGCTGCTGTGACTCCGACCCGACGTGCGGAGCCGACTTCCTGCAGTGGGTAAAGCAGTGGGTAAACCTGTGGAGAAAGAGGCTCCGTCTGTGGACTTCGGGGCCGGTTCTGTGGACAACTGTCCGGCCTTCCCTCGGGGTGACAGCAGTTCGGCGAAAGTCCTTGTGCGGCGTCCATCCGAGGAGTAGAACTCTCATCACGCATCCTCGGATGCGGGAACGGATGGAAGTGGCGGTCTATGCCGACAGGGTCAAACCTTTCGGACCAGCTGGTGGCGAGGCTGGGCGGACCGTCAACGAGATCCGGGAGACTGGTTGCGCCACAGGGCCGGTCAAGCGCGAGGCCCCGCGAACTCATACTTCGCGGGGCCTCACCTATTCCACCGCACGAGAGCACGCCGCTCGATGAACGACACGCCACCCGGTGGCGAACATGTGGCGACCGGTCCGGCAACCGGCTCAGCCGGCATCCTGACACACTGCCGTCATGAGTGACCAGCGCACCGGAACCCACGACTACGCCGACGACCTGCGCAACGCGGGCGTCCTGGTGTCCGTCAACGGCGAGCTACGACCGCGCGCCGAGGCCGTCGTGTCGGTCTTCGACAGCGGGTTCGTCCTCGGCGACGGCGTGTGGGAGGGAATCCGAGTGCACCACGGCCATCCGGCGTTCCTCGACGACCACCTCGACCGGCTCTTCGAGGGCGCCGCGGCGCTCGCCCTCGACGTCGGCCGGAGCCGGCAGCAGCTCACCGCGGCCATCTACGACACGCTGCGGGCCAACGACATGCGCGACGGTGTCCACATCCGGCTGATGGTGACGCGGGGCATCAAGGCGACGCCCTACCAGGACCCACGGGTGACGGTGGGTCCGGCCACCGTGGTGATCATCGCGGAGCACAAGGAGCCGCTGCCGGAGGTCGTCGCGGCCGGCATCACCGTGTTCACCGTGCACGTACGACGCCCCGGACCCGACATCTTGGACCCGAAGCTCAATTCGCACAGCAAGCTCAATGACATCACCGCGTGCATCCAGGCCTACACCGCCGGCGCCGACGAGGCACTGATGCTCGACCCGCAGGGTTTCGTCGCCACCTGCAACTCGACGCACTTCTTCATCGTCCGCCACGGCGAGCTGTGGACGTCGTCCGGTGACTACTGTCTCGGCGGCATCACCCGGCGCAACGTGCTGCGGGTCGCCCACGAGGCCGGAATCACGACCGCCGAGCGCAACTTCAGCCTCACCGACGTCTACGGCGCCGACGAGGCGTTCGTGACCGGGACTTTCGCAGGACTCGTGCCGGTTCGGCAGGTCGACGGCCGGGTCATCGGGTCGGCAGACCGGCCGGTCCTCGCCCGGCTGCGGGAGGGCTACGCGGACCTTGTCGAGCGTGACGTGGCGGCGCGGGCGGCAACCCTCAGTGCTGAGAGCTCATGACCGAGGCGAGGCTCGCGATGTGGTCGGGTCCGCGCAACATCTCGACGGCGCTCATGCGCTCCTGGGAGAACCGGACCGACACCGTCGTCATCGACGAGCCGTTCTATGCGCACTACCTGGCCGAGACCGGCCTCGACCATCCAGGCCGTGAGCAGGTGCTCGCGGCAGGGGAGAGCGACTGGCGCGTCGTCGTCGACCACCTGCTCGCGCCGCTGCCCGACGGCGTCAGGGTGTGCTACCAGAAGCAGATGGCCCACCACCTGCTCCCGGGCATCGGCCGCGACTGGCTGGCCAATGTCACCAACGTGCTGCTGATCCGCGACCCGCGTGAGGTGGTCGCCAGCTACGTCCAGTCACGCGAGCAGGTGACCGCGAGCGATATCGGGCTGCCGCAGCAGGTCAGCCTGTACGACGCCCTGTCGGCCTCGGGCACCACCCCGCTCGTGATCGACGCCGCCGACTTCCTCTGCGAGCCGGAACCGTTCCTCCGCCGGCTGTGCAGTCTCGTCGACGTCGAGTTCCAGCAACGGATGCTGCACTGGCCGGCCGGCCCGCGCGACACCGACGGGGTGTGGGCCCCGTACTGGTATGCGAGCGTCCAGGCCTCCACCGGCTTCGCGCCGTACCGGCCACGCGACGTCCGGCTGGCCGGACCGCCCGCCCGGGTCGCCGACGAGTGTCTGCCGCTCTATGAGCGCCTTCACTCGGAGCGCTGGACCAGCTGACCGAGGCTGCTGGCCATCGCGGCCGTCGCGGTGTCGAGGATCTCGGCGCTGGTGGCGAAGTTGAGCCGCACATACCCCGACCCCGCTGCACCGAAGCGCAGTCCCGGCTCGAGGGCCACCCGGCCATGCTCCAGGATCACCTCGCGGACGTTGTCGGGTCCCCCATCCTGCGGCGCGACTCCCCGGCAGTCGAGCCAGGCCAGGTAGGTCGCCTCGGGAGGTTCCCAGGAGAGGCCGGGCATGCGCCCGGCCAGCAGCCGACCCAGGCCGGACCGCCGCCGGTCGAGCGTGAACAGCAGGTCGTCGAGCCAGCTCCGACCTGCGGAGAAGGCTGCGACCGTCGCGATCACCCCGAGATGACCGATGCGCCAGCGAGCGTCCGGCGGCATCCGCTCGACAGTCGCCTGCATGGCTGCCGAGCCGGTCACGATCGCCGCACATTTCAGCCCTGCCAGGTTCCAGGCCTTGCTCGCGGAGACCAGGGAGACCGCGATCTCGGCCGCGCCGGGCACGGTCAGCAGCGGGGTGAACGTCGCACCTGGCAGCACCAGCGGCGCGTGGATCTCGTCGCTGATGATCGGGACCCGGTAGCGGGCGGCCAGGTCGACCAGCGCGGTGAGCTCAGCCGGCTCGTGGACCCGGCCGACCGGGTTGTGCGGGTTGCAGAGCAGGTAGGCCGCTGGATGGGTGGCGAAGGCAGCCTCGAGCGCCGGCAGGTCGAGCCGCCAGCCGGTCCCGCGCACTCGGGTGAGCGGCACCTCGACGGTGCGGCAGGCCGCTTCCGGGACCCAGTCGAAGAACGGCGGGTAGACCGGTGGGCTGATCACGACCGGGTCACCGGGCCTGGTCAGCAGCCGAAGCATCTCCACGACGCCGACGCCTACGTCGGTCACCGCGGTGACCTGCGCCGGGACGACGTCCCACCCCCAACGGTCCGCCGCGAAAGCCGACAGAGAGTTCCCCAGCTCGGGATGCGGCATCGCGTATCCGGTGTCCGATCGTTCGACCGCAGCGTGGAGGGCGTCGAAGACCGGCGGAGCGAGCGAGAAGTCCATCTCGGCGACCGTCAGTGGCAGCACATCCGGTGGGTGGGCCTTCCACTTCTCGCTGCGCCGCGACCGGAGCCGATCAACAGGCTCGACCGGCAGTTCCGTCGTCACCGCAGGCTGCTTCCCCGCAGACTGGCCGCCGGGGTCGGCACGGTCGTGCTGTAGGTGGGGCTGTTGAAGGCGCTGCCGTCGAACGAGAACCCGACACACCAGACCCTCGTGCGGCTACCCGATCCCACCACGCTGTGGTCGCAGGCGCCGACCTCGTCGTTCGTCGTCGCGTCCCGCACCCAGGTCCGCCCTCCATCGCTGGTGTAGGAGATGCCGCCCTTGTTGGAGTAGACGTCCCCTGCTGACGCCCAGCCGACCTTGGAGTCGAGGAACTCGATCTGGCGGATCGGCCATGGAGTCTTCAGCACGCGCCGGCTCCAGGTCGTGCCGCCGTCCGTCGTTCGATGCAGCCAGCCGGCCACGTCCGGGCTGATCTCGCCACCGCCGACCCAGCCGTCCTGGTCGTTGACGAACTCCGTCGGCCCGTCGAACACCTTGTCGACGGAAGGACGGCAGCTCCAGGTGGCGCCGGTGTCGAGGCTGTTGCAGAACGTGATGCCCGACGCATACGCGTGGTGGTTGGCGAGCAGGGTGAACTGGTTCCCGAACCAGCCGCCGTTCGGGTCGGGCGTGACCTGCTGCCATTCGTCAGGATGGGTCGTGTACCACGCCGCGTTCGGGGCGGTGCCGGACGAGCCGCCGCCGTTCATCGCAAGGCCGTGACCCGGGCCACCGGGCAGCCGGATCCGGCCGACCCGGGCGCTCGGGCTGAGGCGAGGAGTGCGACAGCCACACCCGCTGCCGTTCGGCGCCGGGCGGGAACAGAGAATCCGAAGCCGGGCATGGGTGCTCCTGACCTGCCGATGGTGATCGGGATGGGGCCTCGTGCAATCTAGGGGAGGTTCTCGAGGCGGTCAAGGTCGCCATCGGCATCGGCGGCGTCCTGGCCGTCTTGGCGGGGCCGATCAGCGCACTGATGGGCGGCGTGCGGTGACAGGTTGGCTAGTGTCAGGCTCGTGACAGAACTTGGACAGCACACCGGCACGGTGGCCCTGGTCACCGGGGCCGGCCGCGGGATCGGCCGGGCGGTGGCGGAGCGGCTTAGCCGGGAGGGCATGCGGGTCGCGCTGTCGGCCCGCAGCCGCGAGCAGCTCAAGGAGACGGCCGCCGCCTGCGCGGGGCCCACCCTCGTCCTGCCGCATGATCTCCTCGACCCGGAGGCGCCTCGAGACCTGGTGGCCGCCGTTGCCGAGGCGTGGGGTCCGGTCGAGGTCCTGGTTGCCAATGCGGGTGCCGGTGTCTCGGCCCGCGTCGAGAAGACGAGCGATGACGACTGGCAGCGCATGCTCGACCTCAACCTGACCGCACCGTTCCGCTGCCTGCGTGAAGTGATCCCGCCGATGCGAAAGGCACGCGCCGGCCGGATCGTCGTCGTGGCATCCATCGCCTCGAAGGTCGGCGACGCCTACATCTCGGCCTACACGGCGAGCAAGCATGGGGTCCTGGGACTGGTCAGGTCCGCGGCGACCGAGCTCGCCGGGACCGGGGTGACGGTCAACGCGGTCTGTCCCGGCTACGTCGACACCCCGATGACCGACGCCACCGTGCAGGGCATCGTCGCCATGACCGGACGCAGCGAGGAGGAGGCCCGTGGCATCCTCAACGCGAAACAGCCGACCGGTCGCCTGGTGACTCCTCAGGAGGTTGCCGACACGGTGTGGCTCTGCGTCACGAACGGCTCCCTCAACGGTCAGGGGATCAATGTGGACGGTGGCGCGGTGCAGTCATGAGCCTCGAACGCGTCAACCCGGCCACCCTCCCAGTGGCCCGAGGTTTCGCCCATGCCGTGGTTGCGGAGGGTCGCGTCGTCTTCCTGGCCGGACAGACCGCCCTCGACCGGTCCGGGCACATCGTCGACGGCGACGTCGTCGTGCAGTTCGAGCACGCCCTGCTCAACATCGTGCAGGCGCTGCGCGCTGCCGGCGGGCGGCCCGATCAGCTGACTACTCTCACGGTCTACGTGGTGGACATCGACGACTACAAGGCTCACGGCCGCGAGCTCGGGCAGGTGTGGAGACGGCTGGTCGGCGAGCACTACCCGGCCATGGCTGCCGTCGGTGTCACTCGGCTGTGGGATGTCGAGGCGCTCGTCGAGATTCAAGGGATGGCGGTCCTCGACGGGTAGCGTCAACATGGCGTCGCGCGGGTTCGGCCAGCCGTTCGTGCAGGGCGAAGAAGAGCTCGGCTGCGCCGGCGCCGGGCCACTCCGGCGGGAGCAGGTCGGCCGCCAGGCCGGGGTCGAGGAACGGCAGCCGGCGCCAGGCGGTCACGGCTCGGGTGTGGTCGGTGAACGCCGCCGAGTCATCGGGGCGTCGCCGCCTCTTCCACGCCGCGAGGGTCGGCCGGTAGTCCCGCAGGAAATCCTCGTAGATGTCCCGCAGCGCCCCCAGATCCCACCAGGTTCCCACCTTGCCGCGACCGCCATCGTCGGCTCCGCTCAGGTCCACGTGCTCGGCCCGGAACAGGTCGACGTACGGCGACAAGCCCTCACGGGCCAGCCCGGAGCGGGTCTCCGCCTCCACGTGGGCTGGCGCCACCCAGACTCCAGCGGAGACGGTCCCGAAGCCAAGCCGGCTCAGCCGGGAACGGAGCAGATGCCGACGCTGCCGCTCCGACTCCGGCACGCTGAACACCGCCAGCAGCCAGCCCTCGTCGGGCGCTGCCCGGCGGCGGCCGAAGATCCGCCGGTCGCCCTCGCCGAGGACGGCCCGCGCGGACGGGGACAGTGCGTAACCGGCCGCGCCTTCGACACGCTGAGGTTCGAGGACACCGCGGCGCTTGAGCCGCGAGACGGACGACCGCACCGCCGGCTCGTCAACGGCCAGATCGGCGAGCAACGCGATGAGGGTGGCGATGCTGAGCCAGCCGTCGACGTCTCGGGCGTAGAGCCCGTAGATCGTGATGATCAGCGACCGGGGTTGGGACTCGCGCGGATGTGCGCTGCGGCTGATCGTCGTCACGGGAGCACGATAACCTCAGATCGTGGCGGCACGGCTAACCGTGACCAGACCTGACACCGGAGGCGTCCCATGCGGCTCACTGCATCGGCACACGTTGACACGTTCTGTCGTGAGCACCTTCCTCCGCAGGAGAGCTGGCCCGAGTTCCTCTTCGACCTGCCGGAGGTGCACTACCCCGACCGGCTGAACTGCGGGTCCGCGCTGCTTGATGCCACCATCGCCCGGCTGGGAGCCGACCGACCATGCCTGTTGTCGCCCGGAGCCGAGCCGTGGAGCTACGGCGACCTGCTCGGACGCGCGAACCAGGTCGCGCACGTGCTGGTCGACCGGCTGGGCGTCGTTCCAGGCAATCGGGTGCTGCTGCGCGGGCCGAACAACCCCTGGCTGGTGGCCTGCTGGTTCGCCGTGCTGAAGGCGGGCGCCGTGGTGGTGACGACGATGCCGTTGCTGCGGCCGGGCGAGCTGAGCACGGTCCACGAGATCGCCCGCATCGACGCGGCACTCTGCGACCACGGTTTCGTCGACGACCTCCGGGCGGCCGATCTCGGCGATGCGCCGATCATCGAGTACGGCGGGCCGGGGGCCGAGGACCTGACCCGAGTCGCCGCGTCATACCCGGCGACCTTCGATGACGTGGCCACCGCGGCGGACGACGTTGCGCTCCTCGCCTTCACGTCGGGGACAACGGGGCGGCCGAAGGCGACGATGCACTTCCACCGCGACGTGCTCGCGAACGCCGACACGTTCTCACGCCATGTCCTCAAGCCGACGTCCGAGGACGTGTTCACCGGCACCCCTCCGCTGGCCTTCACGTTCGGCCTTGGCGGTCTCGTCGTCTTCCCCCTTCATGTCGGGGCATCGACCCTGCTGATCGAGAAGGCGTCGCCGGCAGAGCTGGCCCAGCTCGTCGAGGACAACCGCGTGACGATCTGCTTCACGGCGCCGACGGCATATCGCGCGATGCTGACGGGAGGACAGGCCTCCAGCCTGGGCTCGCTGCGTCGCGCCGTCTCCGCGGGAGAGCATCTGCCCGCGGCGACCTGGCAGGCGTTCAAGGACGCCACGGGCGTAGAGATCATCGACGGCATCGGCTCCACCGAGATGTTGCACATCTTCATCTCCGCGGCCGACGAGGACATCCGCCCGGGATCGACGGGACGACCGGTCCCCGGCTTCGTCGCAGCCATTGTGGACTACGCCGGCAACCCGCTGCCCCCCGGCGAGGTCGGCCGGCTCGCGGTGAAGGGTCCGACCGGCTGCCGCTACCTCGCCGACGACCGGCAGCGTGACTATGTCCACAACGGCTGGAACATCACCGGCGACACGTTCCGCTGCGACGAGGACGGCTACTTCTGGTACCAGGCGCGCAGCGACGACATGATCATCTCCTCGGGCTACAACATCGCCGGCCCCGAGGTGGAGGAGGCCCTGCTCGGACATCCCAGCGTGCGCGAGTGTGCCGTCGTCGGCGTGCCCGACGAGGCTCGAGGGTCGATCGTCAAAGCCGTCGTCGTGCTCGCCGACGGGGTGGTGGGCGACGACGCGCTTGCGAAAGAGCTACAGGACTTCGTCAAACAGCGGATCGCTCCCTACAAATACCCGCGTGCCGTCGAGTTCGCCGAGTCGCTCCCGCGCACCAGCACCGGGAAGCTGCAACGCTTCCGGCTGCGCGCGGATCGGGCGCCGGCCTCATGACGGTGGTCGAGCCCCCCCTCAACGCCAAGGGCCCCGCGTCGGTCACGATCCGGCGGCGGGTCGAGTGGCCGGACACCGACGCAGCCGGCCGCTACCACCACTCCACGGTGATCCGCTGGGTGGAGGCAGCCGAGGCTGAGCTGCTCGGGGCGTTGGACCTGATCGACGTCTTCGGCTCGGTTCCGCGGGTGCGGTACGCCGTGGACTACCTGTCGCCCGTCTTCTTCCGCGACGAGGTGGAGCTGGAGCTGACCGTCGAGTCCGTCGGCGACACATCGATCCGCTACGCCTTCGACGTACGGCGGCCGCCTCCCGCGCATGTCCCGGTCGCCGCGGAGCTCACTGACGTGACCGCCATAGCGGAGGCGGAGGCTGACGTCGCCCACGTCGCGCGGGGCGTGTTGACGGCGGTGCTGCTCGCCCCCGAGACGGGCAGCCCGGTCGGCTGGCCGGGCGATGCCCGACGGCGGCTGCTCACGGCCGGGCCGCAACCATCGTCCGTTCCGCTCGCCTGACCGACTGCCGTGCTCGCCGCACTCCGGCTCCGGGCGGGGCTGGTTGGGCGCCGCGGTCTCGGTGGGGCACCTCGTGCGGATGGGTGCTGTGCATGAGCTCCCAGCAAAGTGGAACGAAATGGGGCTGAAATGGCGGTTCTCGGCCCCGTATCGTTCCACTTTGCAGCCCCGGTCGAGTTCGCTTTGGTACGCAGTGGCTGGATTCAGCGCCCATATCCAGCCGAAACGTGCCGCGCCGTACCCGGATTGCAAAGGCCCCCTGAAGCCACACTGCCCCAGGCCATCAAACCCCCGATCCGCCGCCGCCCTGCAGAACTGAACCGGGCGCCGTACGGGCGGCCATCACTGCTGCTTGAAACCGCACCCCCCTTGACCGCACGATCCGACCGCTCAGCGGTAGAGGTCTCGGGCGATGATGGAGCGCTGGACCTCGGAGGCGCCCTCATAGATCCGCGGTGCCCTCACCTCGCGGTAGAGGTGCTCGAGCAGGTGACCGCGCTGGAGCGCCC
Organism: uncultured Actinomycetota bacterium; assembly: GCA_963820035.1. Classification (GTDB taxonomy): domain Bacteria; phylum Actinomycetota; class Actinomycetes; order Propionibacteriales; family Nocardioidaceae; genus JAWWPG01. The sequence goes on from CAWFYK010000007.1 coordinate 200,145, forward strand.
GCGCCCCATGGATCTGGATCGCGGCATCGACCACCCACTGGGCCGTCTCGGTGGCGAAGAGCTTCGCCATCGCGGAGGTGCTCGAGACGCCGGGCCGCCCCGCGTCGTACGCCGCCCCGGCTCGATAGACGAGCAGCCGTGCGGCATCGATCCGCATCGCCATCTCCGCGAGCGTGTGACCGACGGACTGCATCTCGCGCAACGGAGCGCCGAACGCCTCGCGCGTTCCTGCATGGCTGCGGGCGGCGTCGAAGGCGGCTTGTGCCATCCCGACCGCGAACGCCCCGACGCTGGGCCGGAACAGGTCGAGCGTGCGCATCGCCACCGCGAACCCCTTGTCGACCTCCCCGAGGACGTCGGCCGGGTCGACGCGCACGCCGTCGAACGCCAGCCGCCCGATGGGATGTGGCGAGACCATCTCGAGGTGGCTTCCTGACAGGCCGACCGCGTCTCCGGGCACCACGAACGCGGTGACGCCACGTGCGCCAGCGTCGGGCGTGGTGCGCGCGAACACCGAGTAAACGTCCGCCTCGGGTGCGTTGGAGATCCACAGCTTCTCACCGGTGAGCCGCCACCCGCCGGTGTCGGGCTCGGCCAACAGCGTGAGCGCACCGGCGTCGGAGCCGGCGTCCGCCTCGCTCAGGGCGTACGCCGCGACGGCCTCGCCGCTGGAGACCGCGGGGACCCAGCGCTCGACCTGCTCGGGCGAGCCCGCCTGCAGGATCGGATAGGTCCCGAGGCCTTGGAGTGCGAGGGCAGTCTCCGCCTCGGTCGAGACGGTCGCGAGTGACTCGCGTAGCAGGCAGAGCTCCAGCGCCGCCGCTTGTCGCGATCCGCCGGTCGAGCCGCCGGTCGAGCCGCCGGATGACCCGCTCGCGGGAAACAGCCGCCCGAGCATCCCGAGACTCCCCAGCTCCCTCACCAGGGCCCGGTTGACGGCTCCCTCGGCACCCTTCTCGACGATCGGCACCAGGCGCTCACGCGCGACCTCGCGGACCCAAGCGGTGAGAACCTGCTGCTCCTCGGTCAGCTCGAACGCCGTCGTCGCCATGCTCAGCGCCCGGTCCACTGCGGCGGGCGTTTACCTGTGAAGGCCGCGTGGAACTCCCGGTAGTCATCGCCGTTCATCAACAGGGCTTGGGTCATCGCCTCCAGCTCGAGGGCGCCGGACAGGCTCATGTCGAGCTCGCGGCCGAGCAACCGCTTCGTCGCCGAGAAGCCCTGCCATGGCCCGCCGGCCAGCCGCTCAGCGAGTGCCCGCGCCGCAGCATCCACCTCCGTGTCGTCCACGAGCTCGCTGACCAACCCCCATTCCTCAGCACGTACGGCGGGCAGGCTGTCACCCAGCATCAGCAGCTGGGTTGCTCGACCGAGTCCCACCAGGCGTGGGAGCAGGTAGGCCGCGCCCATGTCCGCACCGGCGAGCCCCACCTTCGTGAAGAGGAACGCGAACGTCGCCGAGCGGGCCATCACCCGGAAGTCACACGCCAGCGCAAGCACGGAGCCGGCGCCGGCCGCGGTGCCCTGGATGGCGGCGATCACGGGGGCCGGGGACTCCCGAATGGCCCGGACGACGTCCCCGGTCATCGTCGTGAACGACAGCAGCTCGTCGGGGCGCATCTCGAGGGTCGCTCCGATGATTTCGTTGACGTCGCCACCGGAGCAGAACGCCCGCCCCTCGCCACGCAACACGACCACACGCGCGTCGTCGCGATGGGGCAGCTCGGCGAAGAAGTCGCGCAGGTCGGCGTACGACTGGAAGGTCAGCGCGTTGAGCCTCTCGGGCCGAGTGAACGTGACAGTGGCCACGCCGTCGGCGCGCTCCACTCGGAAATGCTCCCAGTCCTCAGTGAACGGCGCGGAACCACGGAAGGGGCTCATGCGGGCCAGCCTAGTCCCACCCCGGTCTGACGTATCTTTGACGGTCGTTGCTTAGGCGCCATATCCTGCGGCATAGCTTTGAGACCTATCCCCAAGGGGCCGCCGTGGCGGAAGGAGCCGGACTGATGCGGATCGCGGTCGTCGGCGGCGGGCCCGGCGGGCTCTACTTCGCCGCCCTGACGAAGTACCTCGACCGCCGGCATCAGATCACCGTGTGGGAACGCAACGCCGCCGACGACACGTTCGGCTTCGGGGTGGTCTTCTCGGACGAGACGCTCGGCGGGATCGAGCACGCCGACCCTGCCATCCATGCCGCCATGCAGGCGGAGTTCGCGGTCTGGGACGACATCGACGTGCACTACCGCGGCGAGGTGCTGACGAGCGGCGGGCATGCCTTCGCTGCCATGAGCCGCGCTCGGCTGCTCGAGATCCTCCAGCACCGGTGCCAAAGCCTCGGGGTGGATGTCCACTTCCTCACGCCGGCGCCGGACGTCGACGAGCTCGCGAGAAGCCATGACCTCGTCGTGGCCGCCGACGGACTGAACTCTGCCATCCGGACGCGGTATGCCGACACCTTCCGGCCCACACTCGAGCCACGCCACTGTCGCTACATGTGGCTCGGGACGAGCAGGGTGTTCGACGCTTTCACGTTCGACGTGCGCGAGACGCCGTACGGCGTGATGCAGATGCACGGCTATCCCTATGACGCATCCGGGAGCACGTTCATCGTCGAGATGAACGACGCGGTCTGGGAACGCGCGGGCTTCGGTGGACTGGCGGAGGAGTTCGCTGCTGACCCGGCATCGCTGCGGCCAGGGGCGTCGGACGAGAGGTCGATCGCGCGGGTGCGGGAGCTCTTCGCCGACGTGCTCGACGGCTACGACGTAATGGCCAACAACTCGAGGTGGATCAACTTCACGACGATCCGCAACGAGACCTGGCGGCACGGCAACGTCGTCCTGCTCGGCGACGCCGCCCACACGGCGCACTTCTCTATCGGCTCCGGCACCAAGCTGGCCATGGAGGACGCACTCGCGCTGGCGGCCTGCCTCCAGGAGCACGAGTCGTCGACGCCTGAGGGGTTGCAGACGGCGCTCGCCGCGTATGAGGAGGAACGACGGCCCGTCGTACTGTCGACCCAACGGGCCGCTCAGGCGAGTCTCGAGTGGTTCGAGAACCTCGACCAGTACCTCGGCCAGGAGCCGATGCAGTTCGCCTTCAACATCATGACCCGAAGCCGACGGGTCACCTATGACAACCTGCGGGTGCGGGATCCGGAGTTCGTCGAGGCCGCCGACCGCTGGTTCGCCGACTCGGTGAGCCGCGGCGGCCACGGGCCGGGTGACGTATGTCCGCCGATGTTCCAGCCGTTCCGGTTGCGTGACCTGACGCTGGTCAACCGCGTTGTCGTCTCGGCGATGGACATGTACTGCTCGGACGACGGTGTCGCGGGCGACTTCCACTTCGCGCATCTGGCCGGCAAGGCGCTCGGGGGTGCCGGGCTCGTCATGACGGAGATGGTCTGCGTCTCGCCGGAGGGCCGGATCACACCGGGATGCGCCGGGCTCTACGACGACAAACACGAGGCCGCGTTCCGCCGGATCACCGACTTCGTGCACGACCAGACGTCTGCGGCGATCGGCATCCAGCTCGGCCACTCGGGACGCAAGGGTTCGACCAAGCTCATGTGGGAAGGCATCGACCTGCCCCTCGAGCACGGCAACTGGCCGGTCGTCGCTCCGTCGCCGCTGCCCTACCAGCCCGGGATCAACCAGGTGCCTCATGAGCTCACACCGGCGGAGATGGCCGACATCAAGGAGCAGTTCGTCGCGTCGGCGCGCCGGGCGGAGGCGGCCGGGTTCGACCTGCTCGAGCTGCACTGCGCCCACGGCTACCTGCTGTCGAGCTTCATCTCACCCGTGACCAACCAGCGCACGGACGACTACGGCGGCTCACTGGAGCATCGGCTGCGCTTCCCGCTCGAAGTGTTCGAGGCGATACGCGCGGAGTGGCCCGCCGTGAAGCCGATGAGCGTGCGGATCTCCGCGACCGACTGGGTCGAGGGCGGCATCGATGTCGACGACGCGGTCGAGATCGCGCGGGCCTTCGCGGCGTCCGGCGCCGACGCCGTCGACGTCTCGAGCGGGCAGGTCACGCCGGACGAGCAACCGGCCTACGGTCGCTCCTTCCAGACGCCGTTCGCCGACGCCATCCGCAACCGGGTCGGGGTGGCGACGATCGCGGTGGGCGCGATCTCGTCGTACGACGACGTCAACTCGCTCATCCTCGCCGGCCGTGCCGACCTGTGCGCCCTGGGCCGGGCTCATCTCTACGACCCCAGCTGGACGTTGCACGCCGCCGTCGACCAGGACTACGACGGGCCGGGAGCCCGCTGGCCGTTGCCGTGGCGGCAGGGCCGGCGCAAGCCTCCGACCGGCCGCTCCGACGGGCCAAAGCCACGCCTGCAGCTGGTTCGCGAGGGCACGCAGACGGCTCGGCATCGTCGCTGGCGGCCGTGAGCCGCCCTACTGGCGACGCAGCTCCTCCGGCGAGGGAGTGTCAGGGCTTGGGCAGCCGACAGCCCTGCTTGGTCAGGTCGATCTGGTTGGCCGTCAAGCAGGTGTAGAACACCCAGGTCTCCTGGCCGTAGCCCCGGTGCAGGTGGACGGTGATCTTGCCGGCGCGATTCTCCTCGCAGGGGTTGTCGAACGTGCAGCGCTCGCCGTTCTCATTGATCGTGTTGTTGATCCCGATCATGGTGCGGTTGCCGTCGAGCACCGGGCTGCCCGACGTACCGCCGATGACCCGGCACCCACCGTCGGAGTAACGGAGCGACTTGTTCCAGGTCCAGACATCCTCGTGGAGTCGGTAGGCGAAGCCGTGGAGGTTGCAGTCGTACTCGATCTTCCAGTAGCCGGAGATCACCGAGATCGGCTGGTCGGTCGGGGCCGGCTTGGTGGAGGCGATCGTGAGTGCCGGGACGCCGTACTGGCTCAGCAGGTCCTGGTAGGTCTGATCGAGCTGATAGAGCGTGACGTCGGTGCGCGACATGGTGGCGTAGAGCACCTTGACCGTGCTGACGGTTCCTGCCGTCGAACCGTCGGAGTTGAGGAGGTCGACGCTGCGCACGGAGGGCTTGTTGACGATGACCTCGCGGGCGCCGAGGAAGTCGTAGCAGTGACCGTTGGTCAGCACCAGCGCCTTGTCGGTGGGCTGAGACGTCTGCCAGCGGACGACCGAGCCGGAGCAGTTCGAGAGCGCCACGGTCCCACTGAAGTTGGGAGTGGCGGGCGGGTGTGCCGCGCTCTCGGCCGAGGCGATCGGCTGGGCGGCGCTTGCCAGCGCCGGGGTCGAGAGCGCCAGGACTGCCAGGCCGATACAGGCAGCCCAGCGACGGGTGAAGCGCATCATGGCGGTGCTTTCTCTTCGGCGGCGGTCGGTGTCGCCCGACCTTAACCGCCAACGGCGTCACCCGGCTAGAGAGGATCGCGAGGCGAGGGTGAAGCGAAGCTTGTGTGCTGCCCGGCGCGGACGTCGTGGAGGGCCGCCCATCCGCGCCGGGCAGAACGCGAGCTCGCCGTGGTGCAGAGTGCTTATCGCTCCGACCGAGCCGAGTGTTACAGCCGATCCGAAGTTTTTTCTGCGCCAACTGATCGCCGGGCCCCTCCCGGCAGGTACGGCGGTGACACCGGCGAGTCGATGACCACCCACTAGCATGGGCGGGCACCTCGCCGGCGTGGCGCAACTGGCAGCGCATCCGACTTGTAATCGGAAGGTTAGGGGTTCAAATCCCCTCGCCGGCTCGACCAAAAGCCCAGTTCAGGGGCCATAATGCCATCATCGCCTGAGTAAGAAACCGCGCCGGAACCCCGGTCTCTCACAGAAGTATCACGAGCGCTCACGGCACCGAGCGTCGCGCCCGCCGCCGCGATCCCCTCGGCGTCGTGTGGACGTACTGCCGCAACGTGAACGCCGGATCGGCGTGACCTCCCCACGCGGAGACGACGGAGATCGGCACGCCTTGGTCAACCATGACCGACAGGGCAGTGTGCCGGCAGTCGTGGACTGCGATCAGCCGGCCGGCGACCCGTTCCCGTGGGCTGAGGCCGAGGCGCTGCTCGAGGACATCTATCGCAGGTATGCCGCCGGTGAGCAGGTGCCGGAGGTGACCGTGTTCGGCGACCTCCCCGCGCCGGCGGGCGCGTCCGTCACGCGCACCTTGACCCTGACCCAGGCTTCGATCTCTTTCATCTCGATCTCGTGGCAGTGATCGCACCATGTAAAGAGATACGGCAGGCCCGGATTATTCGGTTTGTAGACGATGGCTGACGAGCCATCCGGCGTCCTGCCGCAGATGGGGAGTTCCGCCTCCCACTCGTATGGGTGGATCACACGGGCCGACTCCCGGGCCTGCGGGACCAGCGTGCGCGTGCCCTTCGGCGGCGGCTTCCGTAACCGGGTCGGCCCCCACTCAATGAGCTGGGCCATGGCCTCCTGGGCGACGTCCCGCTCTGAGCGCGCGGCCTCGATCGCCTCGAAACGCTTCTCGCGCAACGCGGCCAGCAGCTGAGACCCGCTCATAAGTCAATGCTCAGCCAGCAGCAATTCGGCGGCCCTCTTACCATTTGGAGCCCCACTCGAGCGAGCTGTTGAAAGCGGCGTTCCGGGCCTGCTGGAGCCGGAACTCGGCGGCGGACAATTCGGCCACATCGACCTCTTTGATCTTGGCCTTGTACTGTGTAAGCCGAGAGTTCCTCGTTATTGGCATCTGTCACGACGATCGCTCCTTTGTGATGCATCTGGGATGCAATACCTCACCTCGGAAGACCAAAGCGGACGCGTAGTTCCGCAAGTCCGCGCGTGAACTCGACCCTCCCAAAGTCGGCGACCCATACCCCGTTCCGGTACGGCTCGAACCCGATCTGCGCCCATACCTTGCCGAGTTTTTCAGCCGCTGCCCGCCTCGTGTCGCCGGTAGCATCGTCCAGCGGCATTGGGTAGGTGGCCGCTAGCCGGGCACCCGGGGACATAGCTTCAAGCGCTACGCCCGCGAGAAGGGCGCCGATTCCGAACCCCCGCCATTCGTCCGCTAGGTTCACTGAGTTGAGGATCAATAACCGTTCGTCGAACGATTCGATGCGCTCGTCGAGGTCGTCGAGGAGCGAGCCGTCGGCGACGTTGAGGATGGTGCTGCCGATGTGCTCGAGGTCACCCTCCATCGCGTCGAGGGCAGCCCAGGCGGCGCTGTGGATCGACACCGCCGCGCGCGATCCGGGCCCCGAGTTCAAGGTGTATTGGATTGCCAACTCGGATTCGGGCGGTCTGCGTAAAGTTGAGTCCTTCTCTGATCCCGGATCCCGACAGAGCTGCCCTGGGCTGCGAATCGGGGCCGATCAGTTCGCGCCCGGAAACTTCAGCAACACTACGATTCCACGTTCGTGTCTCGGCAACCCTGGGGCGGCGCGAGTGAGCGTTCGGACCGAGGGCCGCCCCGGCCACGGGAGTGCGAAGGACTGGGGCTCCAGGCGTACTCCACTTCTATTCGTGGGTGCGGCGCGGATAGCGGCATTGTCAGTCGGAGTCGAGTCTCCGCGACACAGCAATTTGGGATTCGAACCAGGAATCCAGCGAGCATAACGGTCGTCGGCTAGCCAGTCGATCTCGCGGGTTAGACGTAGCATGCAATCCCCGCAGAAGGCTCCTGAACACGGTTTCTCGCCCTGTGACTTGACGTGACCTCAGGCTGCCACTCGCCGGCAGAGGCGATAAGTCCGTCGCGGGACATGATTTCGCGGACCGCCAAGGCCACATCAGCCGGCCTGGTCTCGAATCCTGTGTACCTGGCTGGCCACTGCAGCCGGCCGTGCTCTATGGTCATGCGCCGGCCCAAGAGATGGTGCTTCGAACCCCAAGTAGGAGGACCGGATTGACTCGTCACCGCAGGGCGTTCGTGACCCATTCCCAGGGAAGCGGAATCCCCGATGGCCCGAACGCGAACCGGGAGACGCTACCGGGCACCCTCCTGTGCATTGGGGGCCTGCAACGCAACTGTGCTGTCGGGCTACAGAGGTGCTGGAGGGTGCGACGCCTCGTCCAGTACGCCTAGAAATGTCCCGGTTGGGACGGGACCATCGCCCCTGCGCTGCCCATATGGCGCTGGGCATGCTGAGAGTTGAGTGGAAAGCGAGTGCTGGAGGGTCGGCTTCCAATCTGATGGATGCATTGGCCCTCACCTCTGGGCGGACGTTCGGTCCGAGATGATCCGGCGCTGTCAATCGCAGCGAAAGGAACACCCATGTCCGGGTATCCGACACAACCGACCCCGCCGACGATGCCGCCGGCCTCGCCACCGCCATCAGGCAAGAGCTGCGACGGTTCGTCAACAAGTGGACGGTCGGCGCTCTTGCCTGCCTGATTGCGTTCAGCATCGGCAGTGCCACCGGCAGCAGCGGCCAAGAGAACAGCACCGCAGCGACCCCTCCCACCGTGACACAGACGCTCACCGAACCTGCCCCGGCACCGGCGACCGTCACCGAACCTGCCCCGCCACCGGCGACCGTCACCGAACCTGCCCCGCACCCGGCGACGGTCACCAAACCTTCCCCGGCCCCAGTGACCAAGCAACCCGCCCCGCCGCCGACGCACTCAGTGCGCCCCAAGCCAACCCCTCACTACACTTCGTCCCAGGAGCAGGCCATCGGCTCAGCTCAGGACTACCTTCAGACGGAGGCCTTCTCTAAGGCTGGGTTGATCGACCAACTGTCCTCAAACTACGGCGAGGGATTCTCGGTGGCCGACGCGACCTTCGCCGTCAACCACATCAACGCGAACTGGTTTGCGGAGGCGTTCAAGTCCGCTCGCCAATACCTGGCGATGGAGCACTTCAGCCGCGACGGGCTCATCGGGCAGCTCTCATCGTCCTACGGCGAGGGGTTCACACTGGCACAGGCAAACTAGCCGCCGACAAGGTCGGCCTCTGAGCGACAGGACCTCCGATCGAGGCGCTCGGTCTGCATGAGTGACGGCCGGGGCGGAGTCGGTCGCATGTCGGACCGCGCCGATCAAGATCGACCCAGGGTCCTTGACCTCGGTGTCGTGTCCCGCGCGAAAGCTGCTGCGCGGTGGTCGACCGCAACGGATATGCGACGACCTACACGGGTGAAGCGAGATAGCACTTACTCGAGCAGAAGCTCGAGGTCTCCCTCGACGGCCAGAGCGGTCATGCCGGTCGTGCTGGTCGTCTCGTGACTCTCCCCGGGGTCCCAGATCACAGCCTGGCCGGGGAGCAGGTCGATGCTGTCGCCGGACTCTCCGCTGACGGCTGCCTGCCCTTCCAGAAGGACGAGCAGCTGCATTCCCGCGGCGAGGTGCCGCGCGATGCGACCGTCCGCGGCGAGCCGAAGAATCACGACGTGCACCTCTGAGCCCCCGGCCACCGGGCTGACGCTGAAGCCGTTGCTTCCGAAGTCGGTGACGACCCTGCCAGCGACATCCGTGTTGAGGGTTCGCACCCGACAAGGCTACTGAGCGGCGGCAGCTCTGGCTCGCCCCGAACCGCCGCTTCTGCTCAAGCCGTCCAGAGCCTGCCCAAGGGTGTGGTGCCGTTCTCGTCGACGAGGAAGTGATGGCCGTGGGGTGAACGCCAGACCCACATGCCGGTTCGAGGTTGAGTGACTCTCCAGCGGCCGTGGGTCTTGATGCGATGGGTGCGGCGGTTCATCCAGGCGAGGTTGTCGACTCTGGTTTGGCCGGGTGGTCCGCCGTCGTGGATGGGGGTGTAGGGGACGGTGTGCTCATTGTCACCGTTGCCGGTGGTGTTGGCTGAGTAGGGGAAGCAGTCGGCCGGAGTGCGGTGCCGGATGGCGGCGGCGATCGGGGTGGGCACTTCGTAGCGGTCGACGGCGGTGAGGCCAGGGATGTCGAGGATCGGCCTGATCGTGACGTGGCGGTGTCCGAGCCAGTCGCGTATCTGGTCGAGCAGGGCAGGTCCGGCCCCCGCGACCCGGGCCACCCCGACTGCGGCGCTGTTGCCCGTGGTGCGGTCGAGGTCGGCCTGGGTGAGGTGGAGGTAGACGACGGCCCGGCCGAGGTCACAACCACGCCGCGGGTCTGTGCCGTCTGCGGGCCGGCCCTCTTTGTCGGTGCGGTCCGACTGATCATCGGCCGTCTGCTGAGCGGCGTGAGCCTCATCGGCACGACGCGTGAGGTCGAGGGCGGCGGTGGGGTCGGCGAGGATGCCGAGGGCTTTGGCGCGGCGGAGCTGGTGGGGATCGGTGTCCCCGAGAACCGTCAGGGCGCGCGCGAGGGTGTTGAGAGTGGCGTCGACTGCAGAGATGTCGATGGCGGGGGCCTTGCCGATCAGGGTCGCGTGGCCGTGGTCAGTATCACGACTGACCCAGACTCCCTGGTCGCCGGCGGCTCGGTGGGTCTCGATGCGAGCCCGATCGGAGTCTGCGCGCAGGATGGCGGTGTCGACGATCTTCTCCAACCGTCCGAAGGGGACAGTGGCGGCGATCGGAGCCACCTGGGCATCGACGCGGGCGGCTGCGGTCTGAGAAAGCCTCCGGGTGGTGGCGGCGACCTTGCGGGCCACCCACACCTTCACGAAGCCAGTCTGCAGCTCGGCCCAGAGCAGCGGGAACCGGTGCCTGAGGTCGAGTGCATCGGTGACCAGGCTCGCGGCCGCGTGCACCGAGACACCGACGACGGCGCCGAGCTCGGCGGGAGCGAACTCGGCGAAACCGGGAGTGCCTTCCCCGCCGGGCCGGATGATCTGCTCTCGACCCGCGCGCGCACTCGGTTTCGCGGGCATGGCGGCCAGATAGGGATGGGCTGCCAGGTCGTTGAGGTCGGCCCAGTGCGCGGCCAGCATCAGCTGCTCGACCTGGGCCAGGTTCACCCGTCGTTGCGTGCGCTGGGCGGCGTCCAAGGTCGCGTCGGCGTCAAGGTCGTCGACCGGCGCGATCAGCGGCTCATCGGGGGGCTCCAGCAGCTCGAACATGTGCTCTATTTTACGACACGCCAAAGACACTTCTGCGCCAAGAAGGCCCTTGTCCACAAGGGCAACACTGTCCAGTCGCTGTTCGGCGTGCCGCGCCCCGTCACGTGGTCAGGCGGGGTCCTTCTCGACGAGGGGGAGCAGACGGGCCAGCCGGCGAGCCTCGCTGGGAGACACCGTGCTCTTCCTCATCGGCGGTCCCTGAAGGGGCCGTTGGGAGAAGTCGAACGCGTTCTCGTAGTCGTAGGCATCCGTGACCCCCTTGCTCAGGCGCGCCAGCTGGAAGGTGTGCTCGACGAAGGCCAGCATGGAGTACGGCTGGACGGCGGTGGTGGAGTCGGTGCCCTGCGGCTTTGCCCAGGGACTGACGATGACCATGGGGTTGCGCAGACCGAGCGACCGTGACGGTGGTTTGACGTGGTCATAAAAGCATCCACAGTCGTCGTAGGTGATGAAGATGGCGGTGCTGTTCCAGTCCGGGCTCTTCTCGACCGCCGCGACCATGTCGCCGATGTAGCTGTCCCCGAGCCTCATGCTGGTCAGGTTGTGTTGTGACACGCCGCCATCCGGGATCAGGATCGACAGGTTCGGCAGCTTCCCGTCCTTCGCCGCCGCGAGGAAGTCCTTGTCGGACGAGTCGTACTTCAGGTTGAACCGGTTCGCGTAACACCAGTAGAAGTAGGAGCACACCGAGAAGTTCGTGGCGTCGGGCCGGTGCTTCGCCTTCAGACCTTCGTAGATGTGCCAGGAGAGCCCGGCCCGTTCCATCCGCTCCATGATGGACGGCGCATAGGGCACCTTGCTGGCCCGGTAAGGGCCGCGGCCTTGCTGGTCGGGCACACAGGCCGGTTGGTAGGTCAGATGATCCGGGTTCCGGCCCCACAGGTCGTCGAGGCGGCTCGGGCACCCCCATCCCCAATGGGGTCTGACACCGGTCTGCGACGGCACCGGGTTGTAACCGGCGAACCCGTCGAACGTGCCCGCACCAAGCGTCACGTGGGCCCCGAACGTCGCGGAGTGTCCGGCGGCGAAGGTCGCATCCGAGACCGTGAACGTATCGGCGAGCGCCGCCAGATTAGGGATGTCCGCGGGGTCGACATGGGACACGCAGGAGTACGGCGGTGTCGTACAACCGTTGACGTGGTCCCATTCGTTGTGCAGCCCGCGCTCCTGGGAGTCTGGGTCGTGCGCGACGGGCGGAATCACGTCCGGCTGGACGATGTTCTCTGCGGTCCTCCCGTCGGCGAACGTCACGCGGCCGGTGTAGCCGTTGCACGGGTTGGCCCGGGCCTCGCACACCGCACCGAGCACGTCGTCGAACGTGTGGTTCTCCTGGTAGAGGATCACGACGTGCTTGATCGGAGACTCCGACTGCCCCGTGATGTTCTGTGACGTCGGGCCCGGAGTCGAGACGGGAAGAGTCGTGGCATGAGCGGGCGCGAGCGCCACGGCGCCCGACGCAAGAGCGAGGCCCACCAGGCCCGCGAGGGTTCTGCGCATTCGTCGATTCCTCTCAAGTGAACAGGTGCGCTGCCCCCGCAGCCCTCGCACATGATAGGGGTACGTCGGGGGCGCGTCACCCGGGCTGAGGTGAGAGACCGAGGTCAGCGCTCGAACATTGATCCGTTCACAGCCGCTGTGCAATAATCTGGTCAGCTAGTCGGGGGACTCCCGTCGGCTTTTCTGAAAGCTGGCAGCTGTGCCTGATCAATTCGATCGCGATGACCTGATGAGCAGGGTTGCGACCTCGTGGAGCGATCCCGTCGACCTCGACAAAACGATGGATAGGATCACCCAGTCGGCCGTCGGCGTAATTCCGGGGACAAGTTTTGCGAGCATCTCCGTGCGCCACGACAACGGGCGGCTCGAGACCTTCGCAGCGACTGATCCGCTGGTGGAGCAGGCCGATGCGCTCCAATACGAGCTCAACGAAGGTCCCTGTTACGACGCCCTGACCGTCGAGGCCATCGTCTCCAGCTCTGACCTCGCCCACGATGCTCGGTGGCCGCATTTCGCGCTCGGCGCCCACGCCATGGGGATTTCCTCCCAGCTCGCGATCGGTCTTGCACATCGCGGAAAATCGTTCACCGCGCTCAACCTGTATTCCCGCGACACGGGCGCTTTCGAAGGACAGGGGCCAACGACCCGCGTTTATGTCGGGCACGCGAGAATAGCGCTCGGATACGCACGTGAGCTGCACGCGCTGCACGCCGCTCTGAGCCGACGGACGACGATCGCGCGCGCAACCGGGATCATCATGCAGCGCAACGGCCTGGATGCCGAGGCGGCGCTCGACACGCTGGGCAGGGTGGCCAAGGCTAGCCGACTCAACCTCTGGGATATGGCTGCAAGGATCGTCGAGTCGCCGGACGCCGCCGACCAGGCGGCGACCTGAGAAGGGGAGCGCCCTCAGGCAGTGGTGCCCGGCTCGAGGCGCGCGCCGCGCGGGATCGTCGTACCCCGCATGATCCGAGACTCGGCGCCCACCAAGGTGATGTGCTCGGTCTGCGCCGGTGTTCGTGGTGGCCGACCGCCGACCCGCGACTCCGGCCCGAACGTCGTCCTACGGTCCACGATCGACCAGGTGACCACGGCTTTCGGGCCGACAGTGACATCGGCGAAGATGACGCAGTCGGTCACCCGGGCCCCCTTCTCCACGAGAACCCCCGGCCCCAGGACACTCCGGCGGACCGCGCCGAACACGTCGCAACCCGGGCTGACCAGACTGTCCTCGACGCGGGACCCCGCATGGATCCGGGCCGGCGAGCGTTGCGGGAGCCGGGCCAGGATGGGCCACGCGGGATCGTCGAAGAGGCCGGTGCCGCCCGCGATCAGCTCCCGGTGCGCGGCCAGGTAGGTCTCGGGCCGGCCGAGGTCCTGCCAGTAGCCGGGCAGCGGGTGGGCGTAGACCCGCCCGCGGTCCACCAACCGCGGCAGCAGATGGTCACCGAAGTCGCCGAGCCCGTCCGAGTCGGGCGCCGCGGTGGCCGTGAGCTCGCGGTGGAGGTCGTCGAGAACCTCGACGAGCGCGGCAGGGTCGTAGACGAAGATCTCGGTCGCGACCACCCCGGTCGTCGGGCGGGCCGGCTTGTAGGCGAAGCCGGTCACCCGGCCGAGCCGGTTCGATGTCACCGTCGCGTGGCTCGACGCCTCTTCCCGCGAGACCTCCGTCGTCACGACGGTGCACTCCGCCTTCTTGGACCGGTGCGTCTCGATCGCCTCCGTGAAGTCGAACCGGTAGACGTGGTCGGAGCTGAGCACCAGCACCACGTCGGGATCGGCTAGGGCGATCTGGTCGCGGATCCGGAAGAGCTCATCGGCGTTGCCGGCCGCGAACCCCTCGGCATCCGGGGACCCCCCTTGCTGTGGCATCAGCAGTCGTAAACCTCCGCGATCGCGGTCCAGATCCCATGACCGGCCGTTCGCGATCTGCTCGTCGAGCGAGCTCGCCTGATACTGCAGCGACAGCCAGACATTCTCGATCCCGCTGTTGACGAGGTTGGACATCGGGAAGTCGACGAGCTGGTAGATGCCGGCGAACGGAAGGGCCGGCTTAGCGCGTTCCCGGGTGAGGACGTCCATCCGGCCGCCCTCACCCCCCGCCTGGACGATGGCGAGCGCTCGGTTGCGAGACATGCGCACACGCTAGGCCACAATTGGTCACCGCGGGGTCTTGACAGGAAGCGGTCAGCCCTCGTTATCGTCACCGCTGGTGGGTAGTGCTTACCGCGACTCCGTGCACTGACACAGGCGGCCCACGTCGGATGTCGCGCTCTCAGGTCGCCTGGAGGTGAAGTCCATGCTGTTGCGTGACAAGAGGTTCGTCATGGTCGCCAGCGCCGCCGTACTCGGCGCCTTGGTGGCCAGTCCCGCCGCACTGGCGTCCGGAGGCTCCGCATCCGCGGCATCGTCCGGAGCGTCGCATGAAGCGGCCCGAAGCGTCACTCTCGTAACCGGGGACCGGGTCCAGGTCTCGACCTCGACCGAGGGGCGGCAGACCGCCGCCGTGGTCTCCGCGCACCGGTCCGGCGCCGCAGGCGTCTTCCAGACCTTCACTCGTGGTGGCGACCTCTATGTGGTGCCCGAGTCCGCCGTCCCCTATCTCAGCACGACGCTCGACGTCGGGCTGTTCGACGTGACCCGCTTGGCTGCTCACCCCCGGAGCGACCTCCCGGTGACCGTCCAGCTCACCTCCGGCGGCGCGAAGGCGTCGATTGCCGGCCTCACTCTCCAGAGCAGATCAGGGTCGTCGGTGCACGGCTCCTTCTCGTCAGCCGGTGCTCGCGCCTTCGGCACGGCGCTCGCGCGGCAGGCGCGGCGCGACCACGCGTCCCCGACCCACACGACCGGTCTCTTCCGAGGCGTCGCGAGGATCACGGCGGGCTCCGCGGCGCCCGCCGCCTCGGCGGTCCGGCCCGGCGCGAAGCTGCACACGCTGACCGTCGACGGCACGAACTGGGCCGGTGACCCGGACAACGGCGACTCGATGACGATCTACAACGTCGACGACCTCAACACCTACAACAACTTCGTGAGCTTCTCGAACGGCACGGCCCAGCTGAACGACGTGCCCAACGGTCACTACGCCGGAGTCGCCTTCTTCTACGACTTCAACACCGGCACCATCTACCAGGTGACGCTCGCGCAGTTCACGGTCAAGGGCGACACCACGGTCAGCGTCGACGCGCGCGATGCCACCTCCAAGGTCAGCATCACGACGCCGAAGCCCGCCACGCCGATGAGCACGGCGGTCGAGGTGGCCCGAGCGGACACCAACGGGCTGATCGGCTCCTACTCCTTCCTGGCCGGTGACCAGACGTTCTACGTCAAGCCGATCACGAAGGCCCCCTCCGTCGGCAAGCTCTACTACTTCGTCTACACGCGGGAGTACTCCGCGGCCGGTGCCAAGCAGAACTACACCTACGATCTGAAGTTCCCGAGCAACGGGACGATCGCCAAGAACCAGCACTACGCTCCAGCTGCGAGATCCCTGGCCGCCATCAAGTCCGGGTACGCCGCTGCGCATGCCGGTCAGAACTCGCTCGACGCGCGCTTCGGAGCACTGCCGTGGGAGTCCTTCCTGATCGCCTCTGACGTTCCCTTCACATCGCCGACCCAGCGCACCGAGTACTACTCGGCGCGCAAGAACCTCGCCTGGTCGGGTGTTGACTATCAGGTCTACGTCTCCGACCCGTTCACGCTGCAGGGCGAGATCGACTCGTCGTGGCGGACCTACAAGCCGGGCTACTCGGCGTCGCTCGTGTGGGGTGGCCAGCCCAACCACCCACGGCTGCTACAGCACGACATCTTCCTCAACCAAACCGTCTGCCCGGCTTGCCTCGAAGGCTCGACGCTGGACGCGCTGGCCTTCCCCTATGCCGACAACTCCGATGAACACCGCTCCTACCAGGATGGCGCGGCAGCCGGGCTCCAGGAGTCTCAGGCCTGGGCCGTGAAGGCCGACGGCACCGTCGTGCAGCAGGGATCGGGCGTGCTTCAGGCCTCGGCGACCGTGCCGAACGGCGCTAAGGACTACGAGATCTCCTACAACACGACCCGGTCGAGCAGCGACTTCACGCTCTCAACCTCGACGAAGACCACCTGGACCGTTCCTACAGACGCCCCGCAGCCGGCTCTCCCCAAGGGCTGGACCTGCACCCTCTCGGGCGGCACCGACTGCAGCGTGCTGCCCCTGATGAGCGTCGACTACGCCCTTCCGGTCAACCTGCTCGGTGAGATCCCAGCCGGGTCCGCCAAAGGTTCTGTCAGCATCACCCACCTGGCGCACGCCAAGGTGTCGGTGTCGACCCTCAAGGCGAGGGTCTCCTACGACGGTGGCAAGACCTACAAGGCGGTCAAGGTGAGCGGCGGATCGGGTGGCACGTTCACGCTGACGTTCACGGTGCCCAAGCCGGGCCAGACCGACGGCTTCGGCAGTCTGTCGATCTCGGCCAAGGACGCCAACGGCGCCACGCTCAGGGAGAAGATCGTGCACGCCTTCGCCGTCACCGCTTCCTGACCGACGAGCCGTCGGCTCGCCGATCTCGACGTGACGCTGCGGGGACCTTTCCGGTCGCCGCAGCGTCACGTCGCAGGGCCTTGTCAGGGACCCCGCGGAGAGTAGAGTCCGACGCGTTGCCATCGCCCACCGCCCACTCACATGAGGAACTTCTATGCGTTCGATCCTGGTCCGGGTCGCCTTGGCGATCGCGCTGGTCTCCGCTCCGCTGGCAGTCGCGGGAACGGCGAGAGGTGCCGCTCCGGCCGCCCAGCCCAGCATCACAGCTGCGACGGCGTCCGTCCCCTATGTGCTGAAGAACGGTGAGACCAAGCCGATCTACTCGTACAAGAACGCGATCCGCGAGTCGGTGTGGGTGAAGGCGCCCGACGGCGATCGTGACGGCAAACCCGACCTCGTCACGGCCGACATCATCCGGCCGAAAGAGCTCGACGGCAAGACCCCGGTGCCCGTGATCATGGATGCGAGCCCCTACTACCTCTGCTGCGGCCGCGGCAACGAGTCCGAGACCAAGACCTACGACGCCAAGGGCAACCCGCTCAAGCTCCCGCTGTTCTACGACAACTTCTTCGAGCCACGTGGCTACGCCATCGTGCAGGTCGACATGGCCGGAACCGCGCGCTCGACCGGCTGCGCCGACGAAGGCGCTGCATCCGACATCAACTCGGTGAAGGCCGTCATCGACTGGCTCAACGGACGCGCTACGGCGACCGACGTCAACGGCAAGCCGGTGAAGGCCACCTGGGCCAACGGCAGCGTCGGCATGATCGGCAAGTCCTACGACGGCACACTGGCCAACGGCGTCGCAGCGACGGGAGTACCAGGGCTGAAGACGATCGTGCCGATCAGTGGCATCAGCTCGTGGTACGACTACGACAGGTCGCAGGGCCTGCCGTTCTCCTACAACTATCCGAGCTGGCTCTCGCGTGTCGTTGAGCAGTCCCGGACTCGGCAGGTGGACTGCTCAGCGGTCAACTCCCGCATGGACCAGCGGGACGCCGACGAAACCGGTGCCTACACCAGGTTCTGGTCGAACCGCGACTATCGGGCCGCTCCCCCGCCTTCCGCCTCGAAGGTGACGGCGAGCGTCTTCCTCGCGCACGGCCTGCAGGACACCAACGTCAAGACCGTGAACTTCGGCCGCTGGTACCACCTGCTCAAGAAGAACCACATCGTCACCAAGGTCTGGCTGTCGCGGCTCGGTCACACCGACCCGTTCGACTACCGCCGGGCCGAGTGGGTCGACACGCTGCACCGCTGGTTCGACAGCCAGCTGATGGGCATCAAGAACGGCATCCTCAGGGAGCCCCGCATCGACGTCGAGGACTCGCCCGGGAAGTGGGTCACCTCCAACACCTGGCCGGTCTCCAACAACAACCAGTCGCTGACCTTCCACTCAGACGGGTCGCTCACCACAGGCGCGTCCGACAACGGGACCGACAGCTTCGTCAACAACCCGAACCAGAGCGAGGCGCAGGCCGTCGCGAAGGGCAACAACTCCAACCGGCTGCTCTACGTCACGGGCTCGCTCAACCACAACGTGCGGATCAGCGGTGAGCCGACCGTCGACCTCACCATCACCCCACATGGCTCAGTCGGGCAGGTCGGGGTCGCGCTGGTCGACTACGGCACCCAAGTCCGGGTGCGCGACAACGGCGAGGGCAACAAGACCCTCAGCAAGCAGAGCTGCTGGGGAAAGTCCACGTCGTACGACGACGCCTGCTACCACAACAGCGTCGAGGACACCCTGTCCACGCCGCTCGCGGTGGTGGCTCGGGGATGGGCCAGGCTGACCGGCAACCAGGCGAACAGGCTCACGGTCGACCTGGCCTACAACGACGTCGTGATCCCGGCCGGCCACCAGCTCGGGCTGGCGATCTTCGGGGCCTCGCCCAACTGGCTCGTCACGATCGACGGGAAGGCGACCCACTACGACGTGGACCTCGGGGCAAGCTCCCTGACCCTGCCGATCGTCGGCAAGCTGTCGCTCGGCGCCAACGCGGGCGACCTCAGCCAGGTGCCACGGCACATCCCCGCAGGTGTGCTGCCGGCATCCGACCCGGCCAGCCGGATCCCCTTCTGAGCGGCCGAGGAGAAGCCTGACGCAGAGGCTGTGAATCTGCAAAGAAGGTCGCGTCGGCCCTGACCTGGAAGTCGGGATCGCATTCTCGTGACGTATCGTCGTACGTGCACCGGGTGAGGTCGATTGATCGGCGGGGGCTGCCACCCGGTGCCAGAAGCACGAGGCGGTGCTGACGTGCGCGTCGCACGGCTGCCTACCAGCTGTCGAGGCGAACGCTGTGGTGCGGACGTCCTCCACGGAGGAGACGATGAAGAAGGTCACGAGGCGGAGGCTTCTCCAAGGATCTGGCGCCGCCATCGCCGGGCTGGCCCTGGGCGGCTGCCGTGACTCCCACCAGGCCGAGTCGATCCACAACACCCCGCTCGGCTCGCCAGGGACCTCTGGCTCGCCGAACCCGTCGGGCCAGCCCAACATCGTGCTGATCATCGCCGATGACCTGGGGTTCTCCGACCTGGGCTGCTTCGGGTCGGAGATCGCCACCCCCAACCTGGACAAGCTCGCCGCCGGCGGCACGAAGTTCACCAACATGCATAACAACCCCCGGTGCTGCCCATCCCGGGCCACCTTGCTCAGCGGGCTCTATCCCACCCAGACCGGGGTCGGCTACATGACCGGCGACCAGGGCACGCCCGCCTACCAGGGCTACCTGAACCGCTTCTGCGTAACCATGGCGGAGGCACTCGCCCCGCCGGCTACCGCTCGGCCATATCCGGCAAATGGCACATGGCCCCCGAATCCCGCCTCGACGACTGGCCCGCCAACCGTGGGTTCGAGCGCTCGTACTGCGAGATGGGGTGGCGGCTACTTCCGGCCGTCCTTGTATCAGGATGGCGCCTCGATCGGGACCGTTGACCAATCCGGGCTACTTCCTGACGACCGCCATCACGAACACCGCCATCGAGTCCATCGAGAGGTTCGCCGGCGCCGGCGACCCGTTCTTCATGTACGTCCCGTACAAGAATCCGCACTTTCCCGCTTCAGGCGCCCCCGCCGCCATCGAGCCCTACCGCGGCAACTACTGCATGGGCTGGGACGAGCTGCGCTACCAGCGCTGGGGTCGGACCCAGGACGCCAAGGTGGTCGACCCGGCATGGAAGCTGCCGAGCCCGACCGGCGGCACCGTGCGGTGGAACCAGCGTCGGCGAGCGGACTGGCAGGCGTCGAGGATGGAGGTCTACGCCGCCCTGGTCACGTTGATGGACCAAGGGATCGGGCAGATCCTCGCCTCGCTGGACCGGCTCGGGATCCGAGACAACACTTGGTGCTCTTCCTCGCGGACAACGGCGCCTGCGCGGAGGTGGTCCAGGTCAAGGACCAAGCGACGCTCCAATCTGCCCACCGCGAACGGTCTGCCGATGATCGTCGGCAACATCCCCGGCGTCTTTCCCAGGGCCGAGCAACACCTATCCAGAGCTATGGCGTCGAATGGGCCAACGCGAGCGACACGCCCTTTCCGAAAGTACAAGCGCTGGGTGGAGGAGGGCGGCATCTCGACGCCGCTCATCGCCTCCTGGCCGGGGACGATCCCGGCGGGAGGCATCGACAACCGGTTCCTCCACATCATCGACCTGATGCCGACGTTCCTCGAGCTGGCGAACGCGACCTATCCGGACTCCTACGACGGACGCGCGCTCATCCCGCTGCAGGGCCACAGCTTCGCCTCTGTGTTGCGCAACCAGCCCGGCTCCGCCGACTGGCGGCGACCGGGATCTGCTTCTGGGAGCACATGGGTCATCGGGCCGCCCTCGTCGGGCGATGGAAGATCGTGGCGAACAAGCCGGTCGGAGCCGTTCAGGCTCTATCGACATGGAGACCGACCGCACGGAGGTCGCGAACGTCAGCGTCGACCATCCGTTCGTCACCGAGCAGCTGGGCCAGGCATGGCAGGAGTGGAAGGCCCGCACAGGAGTCCGCACCTGGAACCACGGAGCAAATACCGACAACCTGACGGCGTGTGCGATAACTCCTTCCGACTCCCCACCAGGTCGAGCGGGCTCGGGCGAGCCCAGAAGGATATGCCGTGGTCACGTTCCGACAGGAGAACCGGTGCCGGTGCCACGTCTAGTCCTGCACATCGGGGCCGCCAAGACCGCGACGACCTACATCCAGCACGGATTGTTCGACAACGAGGACATCCTCCGTCGAGTACGGGGTCTACATCCCCAAGGCGGGCCGCTTCGACTACTCGTCCAAGACGGTGAACCATCACCACCTCGTCGTGGGAGCTCCTCGACCCGGTTCGGTTCCGGCCCGACATCGGGGGCTGGGACGCTGTGCAGCCGAGATCGCCGAAGTGGACGCCGAGACGGTGCTCGTCTCCTCCGAGTCACTCGAGCGGATGACCTACTCGCCGCAGCGGCGCTCCGAGCTGCTGGAACGCATCTCACCGCTGTCCGACAACATCACGCTGGTCTATGTGGTCCGCGACCAGCTCTCCCACCTCAACAGCCTCTACAACCAGAACGTCAAGTCGCTGCGCAACGTCGACAAGTTCAAACCGTTCATCCGCAACGCCCTGCAGAGCGGCAACTTCAACCTGGACAAGTGTTTCCGCGACTGGTATGAGTCCGACAAGGTGAGTCTGGTGGCGATCCCGTTCGCCGACCTGGTTGCCGAGAACCCCCTGTTCGCGATCCTCAAGTCGGCCCGGATCGACGTACCGCTCGACGAGCTCGCGCTGTCCGAACGATCGTCCAACGAGTCGCTCGGACCTGATCGGAGTGGAGGCCTGCCGGCTGCTCGGCAGCTACCTGCGCGACCTCGACCCGTCGTTCACCTACAAGAACGAGGTCGGGCAGCGCATCTACCGGCTCGCGGCCGCGCGGGCACGCAAGAACGGCTGGAGCGCCGACAAGTTCTGGGGCTGGGAGCCCGAGATGGCGCAGCGGGTGGCCAAGCGGTTCGCCCAGCCCAACGAGCGCTTCGCCGAGGCGGTCTGGGGGACCACCTGGCCGATCCCGCTCCCCGCCGACCGCCCGCAGGCGACGGTGAACCTCATCGACCTTCCCGACGTCGAGCTCGAGAAGGTTCGGGACTTCGTCGACGCCATGACGCGGCGCTACGTCGAACTGCGCAAGGGCGGCATACCCCGACGTCGCAAAGCCGACGAGTCCACCAAACAGGCCTGACCAGCCCCGCAGCCCCCCGGTCGGACCCCTGCCTGGTCAGGGCAGCCAGCCGGTGAGCCGGCTACGCAGGCCGGCCGCGTCGAGACCGTAGGCACGCGCGTGCTGCTCCGGCGTCCCGTAGCGGCGGAGCTCGACCCGCGGCACCCCGATCGACAGCAGCCGGTGCGGCACGTGTGAGAGGGCAGTCGCCACCTCCGCTGCCGACGTGCCCTGCCCATAGGGCTCGACGAGGACGACGTCCGGCGCCTCGAGCGTGGCGAGCAACGTCGCCGTGTCGAACGGCCGAACGGTCGAGGCGTAGAGCACCGTCACGTCGAGCCCGGCGGTCGCGGCCAGCACCGGCTCCAGCATCGGGCCGACGGCGATGACGGTCCCTCGCCCGCCCCGGGTGACCACGTGCATCGGACCGACCGGGAACGCCCGAGAGTTGACCTGGGTGCTGGCGCGGACATAGACGCGACCGGTGTCGGCCACTGCCCGGCCCAGCAGCGAGGCGAGCTCCCGTGGATGCCCGGGGACGTGGATGTCCCACTCCGGAAGCGTGTCGAGCAGGGCCACGTCCCCCGGGGACTGGTGGGTGCGTCCGCTCGTCGCGTTGTCGTATGACGCACCGATGCTCACGAGCACTCCGCCCACGTCCTGATGCCCGAACCCGAGCTTGATCTGCTCGAAGCCGCGCTCCACGATGAAGGGCGCGATCGAGTGCACGATCGGGCGCATCCCGGTCAAGGCAAGTCCCGCGCCGACATTCACCGCCAGCTGCTCACGGATGCCGACGTTGACCACCCGGTCGGGATGCCGTCGGGCGGCCTCTTCGAAAGCGGCGGCCGAGATGTCGGCGAGCACCAGGGCGACAGACAGGTCGTCGTCCAGCAGCCGTGACGTCGTCTCTGCAAACGCCTCACGCATGGTCTGTTCCAGGGTCTGCTCCAAGGCCTGCTGCGTCATGACTTCTCCTCGACTTCCGCCACCACGAGGGTCGGATGTGACTCGTGCGTACGGCGGAGCGCGGGCGCCAGGACGTCGTGGTCCCGGCCGTCGACCCTGGACACCTGCCAGCCCGCTGCGGCGAACCGGCTCTCGATGCCGTTCGTCCAGCCCCAGGTGGCCGACGCGTTGTCGACGACAACCACGGTCAGAGCCGACAGTCCGGCCGCCCCGGCGTACTCGATCGCCTCCGCGTTGGTCCCCTCGTCGAGCTCGGCGTCTCCGACGAGGGTGACAACGCGCGAGCCGATTCCCTGGGCTCTCAGTCCCAGGGCGGTTCCGACTGCGAGGGGAAGCCCGTGACCGAGTGACCCGGAGGAGATCTCGACGCCGGGCACCAGGTTGCGGTCCGGGTGGAAGCCGAGCGGCGACTGGAACGCGCCGAACGACGGCAGCCAGTCGACCGGGAAGAACTCGTGGGCGGCGAGCACG
Source organism: uncultured Actinomycetota bacterium (assembly GCA_963820035.1). Taxonomy (GTDB): domain Bacteria; phylum Actinomycetota; class Actinomycetes; order Propionibacteriales; family Nocardioidaceae; genus JAWWPG01. Next base: position 223,673 of record CAWFYK010000007.1, read on the forward strand.
GCATAGTAGGCGGACGGACCATGCCCCTTGCTCAGATAGAACCGGTCCCGAGTCGGGTCGTTCATCAGCTCGGGACTCACGTGCAGCACCTCGTCATAGAGCACCCACAGGACGTCGAGCGTCGAGGCGGCGGCGGGATCGTGCTTCTCATCCCCGGTCTGCAGCTCGATCAGGCGCGGCAGATCGGCGTACCTCAGCACGCGGGAGGGATCAGGGACGGTCGGGTGGGAGGTCAGTTGCTGGGTCGTCGAAGGCACCATCCCGCAAGCCTGCTACCTCAAGTCCACTTGAGGTCAACAGGCTTCCGGAGCCCGGCGACCAGACTCACGTCCGTCCTGCTCGGAAGCGATATCACCACGGCGCCTGTAGGGTCGAACGAGAGCCGGACATCTCGTTCCGGCCCCGAGAGAAGGAGGCCCCATGGGGCTTGACGACAAGGCGAAGAACAAAGTCGAGGACGTCCAGGGCAAGGGCAAGGAAGCCCTCGGCAACGCAACCGGCGACGAGCAGACCGAGGCCGAAGGCAAGAACGACCAGCGCAAGTCCGACGTCAAGCAGGCCGGCGAGAAGGTCAAGGACGTCTTCAAGCACTGACCCTGGTCGATGACCCGGCTGACGCAGCACCTGAGCATCGGCGAGCTGTCAGCACGGTCGGGGGTAGCCCCGTCCGCCTTGCGGTTCTACGAGGATGTGGGACTTGTCTTCGCGGAACGCACGGCTGGCAACCAGCGGCGCTATCCCCGTCACATGTTGCGACGGATCGCCTTCATCAGGGCTGCTCAGCGGGTCGGCCTCAGCCTCGACGAGATCCGCCACGCGCTCGCGTCCTTGCCGGAGGGACGGACGCCGACCAAGGCCGACTGGGAGCGTGTGTCGCACTCCTGGACTGCGAGGATCGACCGTCAGATCGACGACCTCCAACGGATGAAGGTCAAGCTGACAAGCTGTATCGGCTGCGGCTGCCTGTCGCTGCGCACCTGCGCGCTCAGCAACCCTGACGACGAGCAGGCTGCGGTTGGGCCCGGCCCGGCGTGGCTGGCCACGGACGAGAACCACGGTCAGGTCCGTCCGTCGTAGCCGGCACTCCTTCGATGGAGGGCGATGCCGCGAGGACTGCCGAGCACGACCGCGGGATGTGCTACCGGTGGGCGCAGGCCGTCCTTCGTGACGGAGTGGCAGGATCGACGCCATGGCCCTGCGCATCGTGGCGACGACGCCCCAGCCCGAGTTCGTGTCGCTGCCATGGCAGCTGCCGCTCGAGGAGTGGTCTGGACCGTTTCTCGTGGACCTGCCCCGTGGCCTCTCCCGCCATATCGTCCGCTTCGTGCGGGTGAAGGAACAGCTCTACGCCGTGAAGGAGACCCGGGAGCCGATCGCCTGGGGTGAGTACCGGCTGCTTCGTGACCTGCGCAGGCTGCGGGTCCCGGCCGTCGAGCCCGTCGGGGTCGTGACGGGGCGAGAGTCGCCTGCCGGGGAGACCATCGAGCCTGCCCTGCTGACCCGCCACCTCAACTTCTCGATGCCCTACCGCGAGCTGTTCTCCCGGGGCGTCCGGCCCGACACGATGCCGAAGCTCGTGGACGCCCTCGTCGTCCTGCTCATCAAGCTCCACCTCGCCGGCTTCTTCTGGGGCGACTGCTCGCTGTCCAACACGCTGTTCCGGCGATCCGCAGGCGAGTTCGCGGCCTACCTCGTGGACGCGGAGACGGGTGAGCTCCACGAGCAGCTCAGCAACGGTCAGCGGGCGCACGACCTCGAGATCGCGACCAGCAACCTGTTCGCCGAGATCCTGGACCTCCAGGCGGGCGGCATGATGAGCGAGGAGATCGACGCCTACGACCTGGCGACGAGCGTCGCCGGGCGCTATGACGGGCTCTGGATCGAGCTCACCTCGACGGAGAACTTCTCCACCGACGAGATGTGGCGGATCGAGCAGCGCATCGCCCGGCTCAACGACCTCGGGTTCGACGTGGACGAGCTCGACATCGTCACGGACTGGGACGGCTCGACGGTGCGCCTCCAGCCCAAGGTCGTCGACGCCGGCCACCACCAGCGTCGCCTGCAGAGCCTCACCGGGCTCGACGTGGAGGAGAACCAAGCGCGCCGGCTGCTCAACGACCTGGACGCCTTCGCCGCCGCGAACGACCTCCAGCGCGAGGATCCCGCGATGGTCGCACATCGCTGGCTGACGGAGATCTTCCTGCCGGTCGTCGCGCTGGTGCCCGCCGAGAAGCGGGCCGAGCTCGAGCCGGCGGAGCTCTTCCACGAGATCCTCGAGCACCGCTGGTACCTCTCCGAGGGCGCCGGCAAGGAGATCGGGATCTTCGACACCGCCGAGGACTACGCCAAGCGGGATCTCACCCGCGTGGGCCCCGCAGCAGGCTCCGGGCAATGACCATCCGCTGCACCTGGTTCGTTCCCTCGAAGATCTGGGTCACCTTCGCCTCGCGCATGTAGCGCTCCGCGGGGAAGTCCCGGGTGTAGCCATAGCCGCCGAGCACCTGGACGGCATCGGTGGTCACCCTCATCGCAGCATCCGTCGCCACCAGCTTCGCGACCGAGGCCGGCCGACTGAAGTCGCGGCCGGCGTCGCGAAGCCTGGCCGCATAGAGGTACTGCGACCGCGCCGTGTCGACCGCGGCTGCCATGTCCGCGAGCATGAACTGGAGCCCCTGGAACTCAGCGATCGCGCGACCGAACTGGTGCCGCTCCTTCGCGTAGTTCGTCGCGAGATCGAGGGCAGCCTGGGCCAGCCCCGTCGATGCGGCGGCGATCCCCAGCCGTCCCGAGTCCAGGGCAGACAGGGCGATCCGCATCCCGTCACCCTCGTTGCCGAGCCGGTATCCCACCGGCACCCGGGCCGCGTCGAACGTGAGCTGAGCGGTGGCCGATGCGGTCATCCCCATCTTCTGCTCCGGCGCCCCGAAGGTCATGCCAGCGGTTCCCGCAGGGACGTGGAACGCCGACAGGCCGCCTTTGGCGTCGGGCGAGGTGCGCGCGAACAACAGGAAGAAGTCGGCGTCCGGACCGTGGCTGATCCAGGCCTTCGTCCCGGACACGACATAGTCGTCGCCGTCGCGGACCGCCTTGGTGGAGATGGCGGAGACGTCGGACCCGGCCTGCGGCTCCGAGAGTGCATAGGCGCCGAGCTGCTCCCCGCTCAGCATGTCGGGCAGGAGCGTGGCCAGCTGGTCCGGCGTACCGAACCTGGCGGTCGCCGAGGCGGCGAGGGTGTGCACCGACATGTCGACAGCCACGCTCATCCAGGCTTGTGCGATCTCCTCGAGCACCTGGAGGTAGACCTCATAGGGCTGCCCACCACCTCCGTGCTCCTCCGCGAACGGGAGCGACATCAGGCCGGACTTGCCCAACAGGGTGAAGATGTCGCGAGGGAAGGTGGCCGTTGCCTCATCCTGGGATGCGCGTGGGGCGAGCCTCTCCTCGGCGATCTCGCGGACGACCGCGAGCAGCTCATCGGCCTCGGGGGTGGGAAGCAGGCGTTCGACAGCCATGGGTGCTCGTCCTTCGTCTCAGGTCGTCGCGGTACGGCGGCGCCGGTCGATCTCATAGAGCGCGATGCCCGCGGCTACCCCGGCGTTGAGGGACTCCGAGGCGGCTGACATCGGGATCCGCACGAGCACATCACAGCTGTCGCGCACCAGCCGGGACATCCCCTTGCCCTCACTGCCGACGACGAGGACGAGAGGTCCGGAGGCCAGCTCCAGGTCGGTGATGTCGACGTCCCCGGCAGCGTCCAGGCCGGCAACCATCACGCCGTCGCTCTTGTAGCTCTCCAGCTGGCGGGTCAGGTTGGTGACCCGGGCGACCGGCACCCGGGCGGCGGCCCCGGCCGAGGTCTTCCAGGCGCTGGCGGTCATCCCCGCAGCGCGACGCTCGGGGATGACGATCCCGTGGACGCCGAACGCAGCGGCCGAGCGGACCACCGCACCCAGGTTGCGCGGGTCGGTGACCGAGTCGAGGGCGACGAGCAGCGCAGGCCGCCCGGTGTCGGGGGCGCGGGTCGTGAGATCGGCGGCATCGGCGTAGTCGAAGGGTGGAACCTTCATCGCCAGCCCCTGGTGGGACGCACCGTCCGTCATCTTGTCGAGGGCGTGCCGCGACACCTCGAGGATCGTGATGTTGCGCTCTGCCGTCAGCTTGAACGCCTCGCGGATCCGGTCGTCACGGTCGGCGTGCTCGGCGATATAGACCGCCGTCACCGGCACGTGCGCCTGCAGGGCCTCGACCACAGCGTTGCGCCCGGCCACCCAGTCGGCGGTCGGAGCCGCTCCTCGGCGGCCACGCGATGACGGGGGGCGACCCGCGTCGGGCGACGACGACTTACGATAAGCCTTGTGTCCTTGGCGATCGGCGGCCTTCGGTGTCGGCCCCTTGCCCTCGAGGCTTCGCTTGCGGCGGCCACCCGAGCCGGCCGTCGGGTTGCCCCCGGCACGCTTGCGGACCGCTCCAGTGCGCTTGCTGTTGCCAGCCATGCTCAACCTTCCTTGCCGGCGGTCGTGGCGACCGTCCAGCGGGGTCCGCTCGAGGTGTCCTCGACCTCGATCCCAGCCGAACGAAGCTGGTCGCGCGCCTGGTCGGCGGTCGCGAAGTCCTTGTCGGCGCGGGCCTGCTCACGCTGGTCCACCAGGGTTCGCACGAGGGCGTCCAGGCTGCTGCGCAGTCCCGCGGAGTCGTCACCGGTGCGCGTCCAGGTCGGGCCGAGCGGGTCGAGCCCCAGCAGGTCGAGCATCCGGCGTACGGCGGCCAGGTTGGCGCGCAGCTCCTCGGAAGCACCAGCCGCGAGCAGCTTGTTGCCATCGCGGATGACGCCCTGGAGGACCGCCAGAGCTGCCGGGACAGAGAGATCGTCGTCCATCGCCTCGGCGAACTCACCGGGGATGGCAGCGGTCGACAGGTCGACTGCACCGGCCACCTCGGTCGCCCGCACGACGTAGCCTTCGATGCGCTGGAAGGCGGTGGCGGCTTCGTGCAGCGACTCGAAGCTGAACTCGATGATCGACCGGTAGTGCGCCGCCACCAGGTAATAGCGAAGCTCGATCGGCCGGACTCGCTTGACGACCTCGCTGACCAGCATCGAGTTGCCGACGGACTTGCTCATCTTCTCGCCGGCGAGGTTGACCATCGCGTTGTGCATCCACAGCCGCGCGAACGGCCGGCCAGCGGCCCGGGACTGGGCCAGCTCGTTCTCGTGATGGGGGAACCGGAGGTCGAGACCGCCGCCGTGGATGTCGAACTCGTCACCGAGGTATTTGCCCGCCATCGCGGAGCACTCGAGGTGCCAGCCAGGACGCCCGAGCCCCCACGGCGCCGGCCAGGCGGCGGTCGCCGGCTCGAGCTCCTTCTTGAAGCCCTTCCAGAGCGCGAAGTCGCGCGGGTCGCGCTTGCCTCTCGGGTCGGAGTCGCCGGCAGGCTCCATGTCGTCGATCCGCTGGTTCGAGAGCTCGCCGTACGCCGGCCACGACCGTACGTCGAAATAGACGTCACCGGAGCCGTCGGCGGCGACGTAGGCATGGCCCTTCGCGATCAGCTCGGCGATGAGCTCCAGCATCTCGGGGATATGGCCCGTGGCCCGCGGCTCGTAGGTCGGCGGCAGGCAGCCGAGGATGCTGTAGGCCTCATGTAGCGCACGCTCGTTGGCGTACGCGATGGACCACCAGGGCCGACCTTCCTCGTTCTCCTTCTGCAGGATCTTGTCGTCGATGTCAGTGATGTTCGCGACCAGCGTGACCTCATAACCGAGATGCTCGAACCACCGGCGGGCCACGTCGAACGTCACCTCCTTGCGGATGTGCCCGATGTGCGGAGGTCCCTGCACGGTGAGGCCGCAGTGGTAGATGCCGACCTGGCCCGGGGTGATCGGGACGAAGTCCCGCACCTCACGGGTGGCGGTGTCATGCAGGCGAAGCGTCACCGGCACAGGGTACCGAGGAGAGCCGCTCCGTCCACAACCGCACGGAAAGCCACCTTTGCGCCATGAATGCGTAAACTGGGTCAACCGTGCCTCACATCAGCTATCACCAGTGGACCACCGCCGAGGACTTCGAGTCGGGCTCGTTCGAGGGCACCCTCCTGCGCGACAGCCGCCTCGTGCTGACGTCGCCGACAGACACCATCGACTACCACGATCCGCACGACGGCCGCTCGGTCGCCTTCGAGGTCGGGTCCTGGACGTCCCCGGCGGTCGACCCTGGCTTCCCGTTCACGGAGCTCGTCTCGTCGTGGAACTGCGTGACGCCTCCGGGCACCTGGGTCGAGATCACCGTCCAGGTCGTCGCGGACGACGGCACCCGGTCCACGGGCTACAGCCTCGGCCGCTGGTCGATGGACCGCGGCACCATCAACCGCACCAGCGTTCCCGGCCAGGCAGACGACCTGGCCGATGTCTCCGTCGACGTGCTGGTTGCCCGGAGCGGTCGCACGCTCGCCCGCTGGCGGCTCACCGCCTGGCTGTACCGCCGACCCGGGTCCGACCTGACGCCGGAGGTGAGTCTTGTCGGCGCGGTCGCCTCGGCGCTTCCCCGGGAGAGGCCCGCTCTGCCCGATCGCTCACCGGCAGACGGGGACGGCCGCTCGCTCGACGTGCCGACGTACTCCCAGGAGATGCACAACGGGCAGTACACCCAGTTCAGCGGCGGCGGCGAGTCATGGTGCAGCCCGACCTCGACGGCGATGGTCCTGACGTTCTTCGGAGCAGGCCCGACCCTCGAGGAGCACGCCTGGGTCGACCCCGACCAGCCCAACCCGAAGGTGGTGCACGCGGCCGCGCACACCTATGACTGGGAGTACGGCGCCGGCAACTGGCCGTTCAACACCGCCTACGCGAGCGAGCTCGGCCTGCGGGCCTTCGTCACCCGGCTCCGGTCTCTCGATGAGGCGAAGGAGTTCATCGAGGCGGGGGTCCCGCTCGTGGCGTCGGTGTCGTTCTCCGACGACGAGCTCGGCGGCGCCGGCTACTCCACCGAGGGCCACCTGATGGTGATCGTCGGCTTCACGGGCAGCGGCGACGTCATCGTCAACGATCCTGCATCCCATCGGGTCGCCGACGACGACGCCGTGCGGATGGTCTACGACCGTGATGGGTTCAGCACCGCGTGGCTGGGCGGGTCGGGCGGTATCGTCTACGTCATCTCACCGCCGGACAAGGCGCTGCCGGAGCGGCACGCCGAAGCCAACTGGTGACCGGCGCCGGCCCCGGGCGGGCCGTCAGCCCACCGTGACCTGGATCGTGTCCCATCCCGTCGCGCCGTCAGGTAGCACGTCGGCGACGGCTCCCGTCTGGGTCGCCCCGGTGTCGTCCGTGGCGCGGACCCTGAGCGTGTGCGTACCAGACGTGGCCTGCCAGGCGTAGGCCCACTGCCGCCACGAGTCGATGGTGGGGTCGGCTGCGATCCGGCAGTCCTGCCACGGTCCGTTATCCACCTGCACCTCGACCCGACGGATGCCGCGGTGCTGGGCCCAGGCGACGCCGGCGACCATCACCGTGCCCACCTTCAGGTTCGACGAGCCGCGAGGTACGTCGATGCGCGACTGGGTCTTGACCGGGCCCTGAGGAGACCAGCCGCGCTGCGTCCAGAACGCGGAGAAGTCGTCGAACCTCGTCACCTCGAGATCGACCACCCACTTCGTCCCGGAGACGTAGCCATAGAGCCCCGGCACCACCATCCTGACCGGGAAGCCATGCTCGGGCGTGAGCGGCTGACCGTTCATGGCCACCGCGAAGAGCGCGTTGCGCCCGTCGGTGAGCGCTTCGAGCGGCGTACCCGCGGTCCAGCCGTCGACGGAGCGCGACAGCACGGCGTCGGCCCCCGGACGCACCCCGGCCTCGGCCAGGATCGGGGCGATGCGGACGCCGGCCCAGTAGGCGTTGCCGATCAGGTTGCCCCCCACGGGGTTGGACACGCAGCAGAGCGTCATCCAGTCCTCGGTCAACCCCCGTGCCAGCAGCTCGTCGTAGGTGAGGGTGATCTCCTTGTCGACCAGACCGTGGATCCTGACCTGCCAATGGTCCGGTACGACGAGCGGCACCGACAGCGACGTATCCACCCGGTAGAAGCTCTCGACCGGGGTGACCCAGGGCGAGACGCCATCGACGCCGACGGCGACACCGGCGACCGCCGGCGGTGGGCGAAAGCGCCGCGCGAGGGCGGCTCGGGCCGCCTCGACCTGGGCTCGGCCGTGGGCCAAGGCGCGGCCGGCGACCCCGACGACGACCGCGGAGACGGCCACGGCTCCGCTCAGACGGAGGAACGATCGCCTCGAGAGGGCCTGGGTCGCCGCCGGGACAGGTTGCCCGTCGGCGTCCCGCCGTGACGTCGAAGCGGCCGAGGCCCGGTCGGTGAGGATCGACAGCATCAGCATGGCGACCAGCACGCCGGAGAGTGCCGGCAGATAGCGCGTCGTACCCGACGGCAGCCGACTGTGCACCGCGGCCAGCAGCACGACCCCCATCACCACGAAGACCGCCTCGGCGGCCGGCTTCGACCTGAGGGCGAGAATGCCGGCGAGGGCGCTCACGATCGCGACCCCGACCAACGTCGAGCCGATGACGAGCGGCTTGTCGTCGTGGCCCACGTGGGAGATGACGAACTCGATGACCGAGCCCGGCGTCAGCCGGATGATGCTCTCGGCGACCGCTTCGACCGGCGAGACCCGCAGGTGGGCGAATCCGCTCACGAGCTCGGAGACCGCGAGACCGGCGCCGGCGGCGACCACTCCCGCGAGCGCGCCACGACCCTGGTCGCGGGTGAGCTTCATCCTTCGATAGTGCCTCACCCTCGCAGCCAACCGGAGCGTCCAGCCCGCGGGCCGTGGCTCCGTCACACTTTCGTCAGATCCTCGGCCACGCTGGCATGATGCGAGGGTGACCACCATCCCCGCCGGGAACGGCAGCACCCCCCGGGTGGGCATCGGAGTCGACGTCCATCCGCTCGAGCCCCGCCGGGAGCTCTGGGTGGCCGGACTGCACTGGCCGGAGTACGACCGCGGACTTGCCGGTCACTCGGACGGCGACGTCGTCGCCCACGCCTGCTGCGACGCGCTGCTGTCGGCTGCCGGGCTCGGGGACCTCGGCAGCCAGTTCGGTAGGTCCCACCCGGCGTGGGCCGGTGCGAGCGGAGTCTCCCTGCTGCACGAGACCGCCCGCCGACTGGCGGAGGCCGGAGCAACGGTCGGCAACGTCGCGGTCCAGTTGGTCGGGGAGATCCCCCGGCTGGGTCCGCGCCGGGCCGAGGCGGAGACGGCGCTCAGCGGTGCCTGCGGGGCGCCCGTGACGGTGACGGCGACGACGACGGACGGCCTCGGCCTCACCGGGCGTGGCGAGGGGCTGGCGGCCGTCGCCACCGCCCTGGTCATGCTCCGTTCCTGAGCAGTGCCTCCGCGAGCACCAGGTCCAGCGGGCGGGTGATCTTGAAACCCAGCGGGTCGCCGTCGACGAGCGTCACCGTCTCACCGGTCGCCTCCACGAGGGTGGCGTCGTCGGTGGCGTCGTCGCCTGCCGCCCGCGCATGCGCCCGGCGCAGCGCCGCCGCCGCGAATCCCTGAGGGGTCTGCACCAGCCGGACGAGGCTTCGGTCGAGGGGCGCATTCGATCCGTCGGGAGCAACGCCGCGCAGCGAGTCGGCGGCAGCGATGACGGGTACGACGCAGGCGGCGCCCGCCTCGAGTGCGGCCAGCACCCGGAGTACCACGTCGACCGGCACCAGGGCGCGCGCCGCGTCGTGGACGAGGATGCTGGTGATGGACCCGCTGACCGCGTCCAGCGCGTGCGCCACCGAACCCTGTCGGGTGTCGGCGCCGGCGACCACGGCGACGTCACCCCGTCGGTCGGCGAGCTCGGCGCGGAGGGCATCGACAGCGCCAGCCGGGGCGGCCACCACGATCTCGTCAGCGACGCCTGACAGCAGGTCGACCGCACGCTGGACGAGGGTCACCCCGCCGACGGTGCGCAGTGCCTTGGCCGGTTGCGCGTCCCCTGGGCCGGCCCGCAGCCGCAGCCCCTGGCCGGCCGCGGGGATGAGGGCTGCGACGGTTGGGGACACGGTCAGCACTCCCACAGCCGACCCCGGGCCAGTCACCACCCGTGGGGGCTCAGGAGGCCAGGACCTCTTCGAGCATCGTGTAGGCCTTGTCCTCGTTGGTGTGCTCGGCGAGCGCGAGCTCGGAGACCAGCACCTGACGGGCCTGACCGAGCATCCGCTTCTCGCCGGCCGACAGGCCACGCTCACGGTCGCGGCGCCACAGGTCACGCACGACCTCGGCAACCTTCATCACATCACCGGAGTGCAGCTTCTCCATGTTGGCCTTGAATCGGCGTGACCAGTTCGTGGGCTCCTCCACGTGCTCGGCACGGAGGACGTCGAAGACGCGCTCCAGTCCCTCTTGGTCGACGACGTCGCGAACACCGACGAGATCGAGGTTGCACGCCGGCACCCGGATCTCCAAGTCGTTTTGGGCTACTATGCGCAAAACCAGGTAAAGCTTGTCTTCTCCCTTGATCGTGCGGGTCTCAATGTCCTCGATGACAGCCGCCCCGTGATTCGGGTAGACCACGGTCTCGCCGACCTTGAAAGTCATGTGATGGTAACCCCTTTCGACCTCTCAATGATACCACGTGCGGAGGACCCTGGGAATCGCGTTTGCCCAGGTCAGAATGCTTTTTCGGGCTTGACAAATGGTAGATCTCATGCCTGTCGGAGGTCCCGTGAAGCCGCCTCCAGGAGGTTTCGATACGCTGAGCCTGGCCTCGTCCGCGAGGCTCCCTCACCGCGAACCAGGAGGACGACGGACCGTGGCGATCCACTCAGAGAACCACCCCCGGGGCCACTCCGCGGGCTCCTGGCCGGCCACGTCGCGACCTCGCTCCCGGCGCCACCTCGGACTGGGAGTGGTGCTGGCCGTCGTTCTGCTGCTGCCCGTGCTCGCCGGCTGCAGCAGGGGTTTCGGGCAGCAGACCGACCAGATCTACCAGCCCGGACCGGGCATCAGCGTCCGCAGCGGCGGAGTCTACGGGATCAACATGCTGGTCATGACGGACGGAGCCGGCCACGGAACCCTGGTGGGGGCGCTGATCAACCAGCAGCGGCGCGTCGACGTCCTCGAGTCGGTGAGCATCACGTCTCCCAGCAGCGGCGCCCTCAAGACGACGATCCTGCCCGGCACCATCCCCCTCCCGTCCCAGCGGGCCGTCCAGCTCGCCCACAGCGGTGACGTGCGCGTCGAGGGCAACCTGGTTCCCGGCGACAACTACAAGGTCACCCTGCTCTTCCACAACGCAGCCCCGATCACGACTCTGATCCCCGCCATCGCCCAGTCCCTGGTCTACGAGAACGTGCCGGTCGGGCCGGTCCCGAGCGGGACGACGCCGACCCACACCCCCTGACCGAGCAGAGCCGGGATGAGCCCGGCGGGAGTCAGGACGAGACGGCGAGCGGCGCGTCGTACTTGTAGCCGAGTCCGCGGACCGTCACGAGGTAGCGCGGCGCGGCCGGCTCAGGCTCGATCTTGGCGCGCAGCCGCTTCACATGGACGTCGAGCGTCTTCGTGTCCCCGACGTAGTCAGAACCCCAGACGCGGTCGATGAGCTGCCCCCTCGTGAGCACCCGGCCGGCGTTGCGCAGGAACATCTCCAGCAGCTCGAACTCCTTCAGCGGCATCCGGACCTCCCTGCCGTGGACGGTCACCATGTGCCGTTCCACGTCCATCCGGACCTGGCCGCACTCGAGCGTCGCCGGCACCAGCTCCGGCTCGACGCCACGGCGGAGGACGGCGCGGATGCGGGCGACCAGCTCGCGGGGGCTGTAGGGCTTCGTGACGTAGTCATCGGCTCCCAGCTCGAGGCCGACCACTTTGTCGACCTCGTCGTCCTTGGCGCTCACCATGATGACCGGGACGGAGGAAACCTGCCGGATACGCCGGCATACCTCGGTGCCGGGCAGGCCCGGCAACATCAGGTCGAGCAGCACGATGTCGGCCCCGGCTCGCTCGAACTCCGTGAGCGCATCAGGACCGGTAGCGGCGAGAGAGACGTCGAAGCCCTCCTTGCGGAGCATGTAGGCGAGGGCGTCGCTGTAGCTCTCTTCGTCCTCGACGACAAGAACACGGGTCACGGCGCCTCTTTCAGATGGGCGAGAGAGGACGTCCCGTTGCCACCTCGGGACATCCAGCCCTTGCCGATCCTGCCTGAGTGCGACCCGGTGTCCGAGACCGGCTCTCCGGCACCGTCCAGCTTGGCCGGGAGTGACATCGTGAACGTCGAACCCTCACCCTCGACGCTCCAGACGCGCACCTCGCCGCCGTGGGTGGCGGCGACATGCTTGACGATCGAGAGACCGAGACCGGTGCCGCCGGTGGCGCGGGCGCGCGCCGGATCCACCCGGTAGAACCGCTCAAAGATGCGGTCGAGCTCCGTTGCAGGGATCCCGATGCCTTGGTCGGTGACGGCGATGTCGACCATCGAGTCGACCTGACGCGTGGTGATGGCCACCTTGGTGCGGACGGGACTGTAGACGACCGCATTCTCCACCAGGTTCCCGAGCGCCGCCAGGATCTGGTCCCCGTCGCCCAGAATCACGCAGCCGCGCTCGCCGGCGAAGGACAGCTCGACCTGCTTTCCCTCGGCGTCCACGCGCACCCGGTCAATGGCGCGCTCGACGAGCTCGTCGACGGAGACCGCGGCCGCCTCGTCGAGCGGGTCGTCACCCTGGAGGCGCGACAGCTCGATGATCTGCTGCACCAGCCGGGTCAAACGCTCGCTCTCCTTCTGCATGCGGGAAGCGAAGCGGGTCACCGCCTCAGGGTCGTCGGCCGCCTCCGCCACCGCCTCCGCGAGCAGGTTGAGTGCCCCGACCGGGGTCTTCAGCTCGTGGCTGACGTTGGCCACGAAGTCGCGGCGGATGGCATCCACCCGCCTTTCCCGGGTCCGGTCCTCCACCAGCACCAGCACGAGCCGGCTCCCGAGCGGCGCCACCCGGGCGGTCACGTTGCGCGCGGGCCCGCTGCGGCCGCGCCGCTGCACGAGCTCGCCCTCCCGGATCTGGCCGTCCCGCCGTACCAGATGCACCATCTCGACCAAGTCGTTGACGGCCAGTCTGGATCCGCGCACGATTCCGAGCATGTGAGCGGGTGCACTCGCCTTGAGCACTTCGTCGTCAGGCCCGACCACGAGTGCAGACGAGCGGAGGACGGACAGGACGGCGGCGACCCCCGGCGGGACCATCGGCTCGGGCGCCGTCGAGGCTCGTCTCTGGTCGCGCTCACTGAGACGCCATGCGAGGATGGTGACGGCACCGAGCAGCGCCCCGACGGCGCCGCCCACCAAGAACGCCGTGGACGTCTGCATATGTTGATCGTACGCAGCAGAACCCGAAACGATGTCAATCGCGGAACGCCACAGACGGCACCTTCGGCCACTGTTCACTGTCCGTTCACGTCCCGACGCTTTCGCTTCACCCAATGCCTTTAGGTTGACGACATGCGCGATCGCTACCAGCACCAGCTCGACTCCGTCCTGTCCAACATCGTTGACATGACGGGTGACGTGCGGTTCGCCCTTGCCGAGGCGACCGTCGCGCTGCTCGATGCCGACGCCACCCGCGCCGAATCGGTCATCGACGCCGACCTGGCGATCGACGCCGCCCGGGACCGGATCGAGGACGAGAGCTTCGACATTCTGGCCCGCCAGGCACCGGTGGCAGGCGACCTGCGGATGCTGGTGGCCGCCCTGCGGATGGTGGCCGACCTCGAGCGGATGGGCGACCTCGCCGTACACGTCGCGAAGGTCGCCCGGCGCCGCTACCCAGGGCAGGCGGTCCCGCCCCTGCTGGTGCCGACGATCAAGGCGATGGCGGCCACGGCCGACCACATGATCTCGGCAGCGGCGCAGATCATCGCGCACCAAGATGTGGACGCCGCTCTCGTGCTCGAAGACACCGACGATCAGATGGACAAGCTGAGGCGCTCGATGTTCGAGGCGCTGCTCGGCGACAAATGGGATGAGCTGGGCTTGGGCGTGGAGCCCGCCATCGATATCGCCCTGCTCGGTCGCTACTACGAGCGGATCGGCGACCATGCCGTCTCGATGGCCCGCCGGCTCGTCTTCATCGTGACCGGCGAGCACCCCATCACCGTCTGAGACTGCGCACGCCCCGAGGTCGTCCGCGCCGTGCGGAGGCCCGTTCGAGCCGATCCACGCCGCGGGTCGGGCTGAGTCGCATCGCCCTCTCCTGCGGGCATCGCTAGGCTGCGAGCATGACGGAAACCCCCTATCGACTCGTCCTGCTGCGCCACGGCGAGAGCGAGTGGAACGCCAAGAACCAGTTCACCGGCTGGGTTGACGTCGCGCTCTCCGAGAGGGGTCGCGCCGAGGCCGAACGCAGCGGCCCGCTGCTCGCCGAACGAGGCATCTTGCCCGACGTACTCCACACGTCTGTCTTGCGTCGCGCCATTGCCACTGCCGAGATCTGCCTCAACTCGATCGACCGACACTGGATCCCGGTCCGTCGTTCCTGGCGGCTCAACGAGCGGCACTACGGGGCGCTCCAGGGCAAGAACAAGAAGGAGACGCTCGACGCGTTCGGCGAGGAGCAGTTCATGTTGTGGCGTCGCAGCTACGACACCCCGCCACCGCCCCTGGACGCCGACAGCGAGTTCAGCCAGGTGGGAGACCAGCGCTACGCCGACCTGCCTCCGGAGATCATGCCGCGCACCGAGTGCCTCGCCGACGTCCTGAAGCGAGCCCTCCCCTACTGGTACGACGCCGTCGTACCAGACCTGCGCCGCGGCCTGACGGTGCTGGTGACCGCCCACGGAAACTCGCTTCGCGCCCTCGTGAAGCACCTCGACGACATGTCGGAGGAGGCCGTGGTCAGTCTCAACATCCCGACCGGCATCCCGCTGCTCTACGACCTCGACGACGAGATGCGGCCGGTCACGAAGGGCGGCGAGTACCTCGACCCGGAAGCAGCGGCCGCCGCCATCGAGGCCGTTGCCAAGCAGGGCCGCTGACCGTCACCCACCGCTCTGACGTGGCAGACTTCGCGCTGCTCTTGGCGTCAAGCACCCCGAGCCGGATCGGGTCGGCCTCGTCTCGGGCAGCGGGCCGGTCTCGACGCGAAAGGCGCACGTACGACTCGCCTGAACGTATCAGCGCAATTGCGTGGATATTGCTGTCAGATCACCGATCCCGGAAGGTCTCAAACTCTTTGGAGCCGTTTCCCTGTTCGGGAACGGTGCGAGGCGGATGGGGCGCGGTGAGCCTGCGGTCTCTCCCCACTCCCGCCTGTCCCACCAGCCCCAGAAACCCCATCCGCGGGGCGCCTTGGAACGCCGTGGCTGTCGGCCGGGCGCGCAACCAGCCGCACGGTGCCGAATCGATCTGGAGCGCCTACAAAGTGGAACGTTCCGGGGCTCAACTCGCGGCGTGAGCCCCGGAACGTTCCATTTTGCGTGCCGAACCGCAGACTGACAACAGAGGTCCAACCGCGATATCAACACAATTGCATGGATATGTTCCGACCGCTAGCCCTCAGGTGACGACGCCGGTACGTCGAGCCAGCCGCGGAAAGCGTCGAGGTTGCGCGTTGACTCGCCGCGCTTGATCCGCCAGTCCCATTCCCGGCGGATCGAGGTGGCAAAGCCGAGCTCGAGGATGGTGTTGAACGACTCGTCGGCATACGTCAGCACCGCTCCCAGCAGCCGGTCGATCTCCTCGGCCGTCACCGCGTCTAGGGAGATCCTGCCGTCGAGGAAGATGTCGCCGTTGTGGTCGATGCCGAACGCGACGCCGTAGAGGCGCAGGTTGCGGCCGAGCAGCCAGCGGTAGACCGCTTCGTGGTTCTCGTCGGGGTTGCGGCACACGAACGCGTGGACGGCAAGGGCGTGGTCGCCGACGACAAGCTGGCACGGCGTCGACAGCTTGTGGACGCCCGGCAGGTCGAGCAGGAAGACGCCGGGTCGCGGTTCCTGGACCTCGAGCTCGGCTGCGACCAGGGCGCGTCGCACGGTCTCGACGGCGTTCGCCCCCGCGCCGGACGTCATTGCGCTGCGGCGATCGCCTCGGTGCCGGCCATGCTCTCGCTGACCATCCGGGCCTGCACGTCGAGGTAGGCGTCGAGGGTGCGCTCGGCGGTGCGTCCCCAGCCGAACGAGTTCGCGTGCTCGACGCAGGCTCGGCCGAAGGAGGCGAGGAGTCGCGGGTCGGACAACAGGCGTTCGATGATGCCGGCGTAGTCGGCGGGCCGGTGCCCATCGACCAGGATCCCGGTGATGCCGTCGCGGACCGCGGTCGGCAGGCCACCGACGTTCGCTGCCACGACGGGAGTGCCGCAGGCCTGTGCCTCCAGGGCGACCAGCCCGAAGGACTCGTTGTATGACGGCACGCAGACGATGGAGGCGGCGCGGTAGTAGTCGACGAGCTCGGCCCTGCCGACCGGTGGTACGAACCGCACGACGTCTGCCACGCCGAGGTCGGCGGCCAGCTGACGAAGGCCGTCCGGCGTACCGAGACCGCTGCCCGACGGACCGCCGATGACCGGCACCACGAGCCGCTCGCGAAGGTCGGGACGGCGAGCCGCAATGATCGCCGCCGCCTTCACCACGATGTCGGGCGCCTTCAGCGGCTGCAGTCGGCCCGCGAACATCACCACCAGCGCGTCCCCTTCGATGCCCACGTTGCTCCGCGCAGCCTTCTTGTCACCTGGGCAGAAGACGTTCAGATCCACGCCAGGGTTGATGATTCGCAGGCGATCAGGGTCGGCGTCGTAAAGTTCCACGAGCTGCTGACCCTCGGCCGGCGTGTTCGCGATGATCAGATCGGCCGCATCGACCACCTGCTGCTCGCCGATGATGCGCGCGCCAGGCTCCGCGTCGTCTCCGACAGCGAGGAGCCGGTTCTTCACCTTCGCCATCGTGTGCATGGAGTGGACGAGTGGCACTCCCCAACGGTCTCGCGCAAGCGCGCCGACCTGACCGGACAGCCAGTAGTGGGAGTGGATGAGGTCGTAGTAGCCCGGTTCGTGGGCAGCCTCGGTGCGCAGCACGTCACGCGCGAACGTGCACAGCTGGCCGGGCAGGTCGCCTTTGGTGAGCCCCTCGAAAGGCCCCGCGATCACGTGCCGGACGAGGACCCCGGGTTCCAGCTCCGTCGCGGTCGGCTGCGACCCTGATGTCGCTCGCGTGAAGATCTCGACCTTCGTGCCGAGAGCCGCGAGCCGCAGAGCGAGCTCCACGACGTAGACGTTCATCCCCCCGGCGTCACCCGTTCCGGGCTGCTCGAGCGGAGACGTGTGAACGCTGAGCATCGCGACCCGACCGAGGGTGCGGGTACGGCGCCCCACGCGCACGACGTTGCCGTCGTGCGCTCGCTGTCCGCCAGAGCGCTGCACCAGTTCCTCTCCTCCGCCTTCGCCAACAACGGTCTAGTCTCTCGTATTTCCCCGGGCCCCGCGAACCGGCAGCACGCCGACCCCTGGCCGGTGCCAGGATGGAGGCATGGAGAACTCCAGGCATTGCGCGGTTGTCACAGGAGCCAGCAGCGGCATCGGTGCGGCGTGCGCCCGGCACCTCGCGGCGGCCGGCTTCCACGTCGTGTGCTCCGCGCGCCGCGAGGAGCGGATCGCGGCCCTCGCCGACGAGATCGACGGAAGGGCCGTGGTCTGCGATGTCCGCGACCCCGAGCAGGTGCGCCACCTCGCCGACGAGGTGGGCGACTCGCTCTCAGTCCTCGTCAACAACGCCGGAGGCGCCTTCGGCTTCGATGCGGTCGCGAACTCCGACCCGGAGCACTGGCGGCTGATGTTCGAGCTCAACGTGATGGGGACGCTCAACGTCACCCAGGCGCTCCTGCCCGCTCTGCTCGCGAGCGGCGACGCCGTGCTGATCAACATGGGATCCACAGCGGGCCATGGGACCTATGAGGGTGGCGGCGGCTACACGGCTGCGAAGCACGGGCTGGCCGCCATGACGCAGACGCTGCGCCTCGAGCTGCTCGGGAAACCGGTCCGGATCACGGAGATCTCGCCCGGCATGGTCAAGACCGAGGAGTTCGCCCTCAACCGGTTCGGGGGGGATGCCGCTCGCCGGGACGCGACCTATGCCGGCGTACCCAATCCGTTGACCGCTGATGACGTTGCCGATGCCGTGACCTGGGTCGCGACGCGGCCGGCCCACGTCAACATCGACATGCTCACGATCCGTCCGCGCGCGCAGGCGACGCAGGACAAGGTGCATCGCGTCTGACCCCCGCAGCGCCCCGTGGCCACCAGATCCTGAAGGGGTGGGCCCGCCCCACGGAACCTAGCCTCTCAGGATCTGGTCGGCGTTCCCGACTCGGGACCACCGGAAGTGGGTGTCGCTCAGTCGACACCCCCCGGCCGACGAGACGCATCCGGCGGTCCCGAGGGGGAAAGGCCCCGGGCGCCGCCGCCACGACCAGGAGGATCGGTGGCCGTGTGCGGGTCATTCTCGAAAACGTAGGCACGGCACGTCACGATCGAGTCCGCGGTCGGACTACGTTTGGTCTCGTTTCGCCCAGACCGGGGATAATCGACGCGTGGCAGCGAGCGAACGCGGACCTTTCCTGCTCATCTATGCGCTCGACCAGCAGCTCGGGACCCTGCTGTCCAAGGCGATGGCCGACGCCCCGCTCCGGCCCTCGGAGTACGCCGTCTACAGCACCTTGCGTGTCGAACAGCCCACGACCCCCAGCGAGCTCGCCGGCATCCTCGGCAGCCGGCTGACGACGATGTCCAGCCAGCTCGTGAAGATGAGGTCTCGAGGCCATCTCGAGCGGACGCGCAACCCCAGCGACGGGCGTTCGACGCTGATCTCGCTGACCCCGGCAGGTCTGGAGGTCACGGAGGCCTCTGCCCCGTCGTTCTCCTCCGCGATGGCGAGGTTCCGTCGTCATCTTGGCGACCGCGAGTCCGAGGCGCTCGACGCACTGGAGACACTCAGCGCGGCACTTGCCCGGGCCGACGAAGAGCTGACCGAGCCGGCGGCGGGACGCGTCAGCTGAGCAGGTTCGCCTTGCGGCGGAGCAGGAAGCGCCGCTCGGTCTCGTTCGCCGACAACGCCAGCGCTTCGTCGTACGCCTCCGACGCCTTGCTCGTCAGCCCGAGGCGAGCCAGCACGTCGGCTCTCGTTGCGGGGAGATAGGAGTATTCGCGGAGGGCCGGCTCGGCCGCCAGCGCCTCGAGCTCATCGAGCATGCGCGTCAGGTCCGCACCCGGTTCCAGACTGCGGGCGGCGACCCGGTTGAGCGCGACGACCGCGGACGGCCACCGTGTCATCAGCGCGTCGTACATCCGGGCGACCTGGTGCCAGTCGGTGGTGTCCCAGGACGGTGCGATGGCGTGCAGCCCGGCGATCGCCGCCTGCAGCGTGAACCGGCCCTCGCCACGCTGGAGGGCGTCGGTGGCCAGGTCGATTCCTTGGGCGATCAGCCGACCGTCCCACCTCCCTCGGTCCTGGTCGGCGAGCAGGACCAGCTCACCGTCCTGCCCGACGCGCGTCTGCCCGCGCGCCTCCGTGAGCAGCAGCAGCGCAAGCAGTCCAGCCGTCTCGGGCTCGTCCGGCATCAGCATGACGAGCATCCGGGCGAGGTCGATGGCCCGTCCGGTGAGGTCGGTCCGAATCAGCTCCGGCCCGCTCGCGGTGTGCCCCGCCGTGTAGACGAGATGGACGACGGTGAGGACGGCGTCGAGCCGCTCCGGCAGCTCCTCGGGAGCCGGGATCCGGAACGGGATCTTGGCGGCGGCGATCTTCTTCTTCGCGCGGGTGATCCGCGCGGCGGCCGCGGACTCCTTGATCAACAGGCAGCCGGCGACCTCCACCGTGGTGAGCCCGCACATCAGCCGGAGGGTCAGGGCGATCCGAGACTCGGGGGCGAGGGCGGGGTGGCAGCAGGTGAAGATCAGCCGGAGCAGGTCGGCCGGAGTGTCATCCTCGTCCGCCCCGGGTATCTCGCCGGCGCTGCCTGCTGCCTCCACCGCCAGGAGCGGCAGCTTGTGCCGAAGCGTCGACTCGCGTCGGAGCCGATCGAGCGCGACGCGTCGGGAGACGGTGGTCAGCCAGGCGGCCGGGTTGTCCGGGATGCCGCTCGGCCAGGCACGGAGTGCGCTGACGAACGCGTCCTGGGTGCAGTCCTCGGCGAGGTCGATGTCGCGCGTGAGGCGCACCGTCGCGGCCAGCACAGCTGACCAATGACGACGGTGCGCCTCCTCGACGACTGCGGCGACTGACCGTGCGTCAGGCACCGCGTTCGTCTGGCGAGGCGGCGGTGTTCATGACAGGCCGCACCTCGATGATCGGCGACGGGCACTTCGCGGCGAGCTCGAGAGCCTGGTCCAGGTCGGCGGCTTCGATGACGTAGTAGCCGCCGATCGCCTCCTTGGTCTCGATGAACGGACCGTCGGTCGTCAATGCGCGGTCGGCCGCCGGGTTGTTACGCACCGTCGTGGCGGACGACGAGCGCTCCAGCGCGTTGCCGTCGAGAACCCGACCCCCGGCCGCCTCGACGGCCTCAGCGAACGCACCGTGGGCCTGCATCGCCGCCTGCCACGACTCGTCCGTGAGGTTGTCGTGCCACGACTCGTCGTCGAAGAGCATGAACATGTACTGCGTCATGGTGACTCCTTCGCTTTGTTGACATCCTGACACCCCCTCGACGGATGGCACCCCTGGATATCGACAGCTCGTCATACCTTTCTGCGTGGGACCGGTTCTGGGCGGGACCGGTCGATACCCTTCAGCCTTCAGCCTTCAGCCTTCAGCCTTCGGCCTTCAGCGTTGAGCCCGGTCGCACGGATTCGTCCCGGACTGGCGCCCGTCGATAGACTGTGCAGGTCCGCGACCTCGCGTGACTCTCCCCCATCGTTGACAGGACCGCTTCACCATGTCTGCCCCCGCCACTGCCACCACCGCTCGCCGCGACGACCTCCGCAATGTCGCCATCGTCGCCCATGTCGACCACGGCAAGACGACGCTGGTGGACGCCATGCTCTGGCAGTCCGGCGCCTTCGGTGCGCATCAGCACGTCGATGAGCGGGCGATGGACACCGGAGACCTCGAGCGCGAGAAGGGCATCACGATCCTCGCGAAGAACACGGCGGTCCGCTACGCCGGTGCGGCGACCACCGAGCCGATGACGATCAACATCATCGACACCCCGGGGCACGCCGACTTCGGCGGCGAGGTCGAGCGCGGACTTTCGATGGTCGACGGCATCGTGCTGCTCGTCGACGCCTCCGAGGGGCCACTGCCCCAGACCCGCTTCGTGCTGCGCAAGGCGCTGGCGCAGAAGCTGCCCGTCGTCCTCGTCGTCAACAAGGTCGACCGGCCGGACGCGCGCATCGCGGAGGTCGTCGAGGAGACCTACGAGCTCTTCCTCGACCTGCTCGACGACACCCATGACCAGAACTCGCTCGACTTCCCCGTGGTCTACGCGTCAGCGCGGGCCGGGAGGGCGTCGCTGGAGCAGCCGCGAGACGGCGAGATGCCCGACGCGCCGAACCTCGAGCAGCTGTTCCGGACGATCATCGAGACGGTGCCGGCGCCGGAGTACGTCGAGGGCGCACCTCTTCAGGCACACGTCACAAACCTCGACGCCTCACCCTTCCTCGGTCGGCTCGCGTTGTGCCGGATCCACCAGGGCACGATGCGCAAAGGCCAGAACGTCGCGTGGCTACGTCGCGACGGGTCCCAGCAGACCGTGAAGATCACCGAGCTGCTCGTGACCCAGGCGCTGGAGCGGGTGCCGGGCACATCGGCCGGCCCGGGCGACATCATCGCCGTCGCGGGGATTCCCGAGATCACCATCGGCGAGACGCTCGCCGACCTCGACAACCCCGTGCCACTCCCCCTCATCACTGTCGACGAGCCGGCGATCTCGATGACGCTCGGCATCAACACATCTCCGCTGGCCGGTCGCGTCAAGGGCACCAAGGTGACGGCCAGGCTCGTCAAGGACCGCATCGACCGCGAGCTCGTCGGCAACGTGTCGATCCGAGTGCTCCCGACGGAGCGTCCGGACGCATGGGAGGTCCAGGGCCGCGGCGAGCTCGCCCTCGCGATCCTCGTCGAGCAGATGCGCCGCGAGGGCTACGAGCTGACCGTGGGCAAGCCGCAGGTCGTCACGAAGGTCATCGACGGCAAGGTCCACGAGCCGGTCGAGCGACTGACCATCGACTGCCCGGAGGACTACCTCGGGATCGTGACCCAGCTGCTGGCGATCCGAAAGGGCCGGATGGAGCAGATGGTCAACCACGGCACCGGCTGGGTGCGCATCGAGTTCCTGGTGCCGGCGCGTGGGCTGATCGGCTTCCGTACCGAGTTCATGACCGACACCCGAGGCACCGGCATCGCCAACCACGTCTTCGAGGGCTACGAGCCGTGGGTCGGCGACCTCCGGACCCGGGGCTCCGGATCCCTCGTCGCGGACCGCTCCGGGGTCGCGACGTCGTACGCCATGTTCAACCTGCAGGAGCGCGGCAGCCTGTTCGTCGAGCCGGGCACGGAGGTCTACGAAGGCATGTTGGTCGGCGAGAACAGCAGGGCCGACGACATGGACGTCAACATCACGAAGCCGAAGAAGCTCACGAACGTGCGGTCCGCGACCGCCGACGAGCTCGAGCGGCTGGTCCCGCCGCGCCGGCTCTCGCTGGAGCAGTCCCTGGAGTTCTGCCGCGAGGACGAGTGCGTCGAGGTCACCCCCACCGCGATCCGGATCCGCAAGGTGGCCCTCGACCAGCAGGAGCGTGCCAAGACGGCCGCCCGGGCCCGTCGTCCCACCCGCCCCTGACCATCCGAGACTTTCGATACCACCATCCGAGACTTCCGGCACCACCATCCGAGACTTCCGGCACCACCATCCGAGACTTCCGGCACCACCATCCGAGACTTCCGACACCACCATCCGAGACTTCCGGCACCACCATCCGAGACTTCCGGCACCACCATCCGAGAGTTCCGGTACGACGGCCCGCGACATGCCGAGCGCGCGCGGCGATGCTGCCGCAGACTCGGGTGATGGAGATCGAGCTGGTTGCGGGCGACATCACCCGTCAGCAGGTCGACGCGATCGTGAACGCCGCCAACAGCCGGATGCGGGGTGGCGGGGGCGTCGACGGGGCCATCCACCGCGCCGGAGGCCCGGCGGTGCTCGCGGACTGCCGGAGGCGGTTCCCGAACGGGCTCGAGACCGGTCGGGCCGGGTGGACCACCGCCGGTGAGCTCGCGGCCAGCTGGGTGATCCACGTGGTCGGGCCCAACTACACAGCGGGCCAGCGCGACCGCGACCTGCTCACCTCGTGTTACGCCAACGCACTCGACGTGGCGGACGAGCTCGGCGCCGTCAGCATCGCCTTTCCGCTCGTCTCGGCGGGCATCTACGGCTGGCCGCTCGACGACGCCGCCGCTGCCGCCGCGGAGACCCTGCGAGCCACGCCGACCCAGGTCCAGCGCTGCATCCTCGTGGCGTTCGGTGCACCGGCGTACGACGCGCTGCGGGTGGCGCTCGCGGCTAACGGGCCGGTGAGTTGAGGAAGGAGCTGACCAGCTCGCGGAGCTCGGCCCGATGTCCCCAGACCAGCCCTTCCCCGTCGAAGATCCGAAGGGTCGCAGCGGGCAGCCGCTCGGCCAGCTCACGGGCCACGGCGGCGGGGTGCGCCTCGTCGTCCTGCTGGCCGATGACCAGCACCGGGCAGCCGATCGCCGACAGGTCGGCACCGCGCTCCAGCGGATGCTGTGGTGGTAGCTCGCGCAGCGCCCGGGCGACAGTCGTGTCCGTCAGTCGTCGGGCCTGCCGCGACGCCCAGAGCGTGACATCGGCCCGACCCCGGACACCTCTCGGCTGCTCCGCGACGAGCGAGTCGGCAAGGGCTGCCAGGTCCCGGTGCTCGACCAGCTCGGCCATTCCCTGCATACGGCGGGTCGCGGCATCGTGGCGGGGCCGGTCGATCGTGGACGGCAGGACCAGCACCAGTCGATCGAACGTGCCGGGCCAGGCAGCAGCGGCCGCCAGCACGACCCCGGCCCCCAGCGAGACACCGAGCGCCCGCCGGGCGTCGTACCGCCTGACGACGGCGTGGAGCTCAGACTGAAGAGCCGGGTAGGTCCACGGCGACTCGGGGCCGATCGTCGCGCCGTGTCCGCGGAAGTGGAAGAACACCCGGCTGCCTTCGACCCCGGAGCCGAAGGGCCGGGTCTCGTCGATCGACGAGGCGAGCCCATGGGCGAACACCGTCACCGGCTCGCCGTGACCCGTGACGAGGGTCTCGACGTGACCCTCGGGCCCGTCGATGAGCGGTGCCACGGCTCAATAGTGGCGCATCGCGCGAAGCGTCGGGCGTACGTCGGCCAGGTAGACCCCGGCGACGACCGTGCCGATCAGGTTGAGCAGCTGGAGAGGCGAGTGCAAGAAGATCTGCAGCACCAGGAACACCGCCAACAGGACGATCCAGAAGGCCTTGTTCTGCTTGTCAGCCGCGACGTAGAACGCGTCCTTGCGGTAGATCGCGTCGGCAAGCGCAAAGATCTTCATGAACAGCAGGGGAAAGTAGATCACCAGCTGCACGTAGTCCTCGATCCGATACGCCACCACCGCCACAGGATACCGGGGCGCCCGGACAGCTCTGGGCTACGACGACCACTCCGGCGCGCTGGGTGACCCGACCCCCAACACACCCAGGTCAGCGACTCCAGCCATCGTCGTCCTCGTCGTCCTTGTCGTCCTCGTCGCAGAACAGTCGACAACGTGGAGCAGGCCCCGGAGAGACTGGAGTCTCCGGGGCCCGCGGTCACGAGGCCAGGCCGTGGAACGGCCCAGGTCGAACGACGGTTCAGCTCTCGGTGTGAGCCGACTTCGTCGCGGTGGTGTGGGTGGTCGTGGTCTTCGTGGTGGCCGACTTCGGAGCGGACTTCGTGGCCGAGGGCCGCTTCGTCGTCTTGGTGGTCTTCTTGGTGGTCGTCTTCGACGCGGGCCGGGTGACCGGCTTCGGGTGGCTGGTCGACTGCTCGCCGCGAGCCTGGGTCACGATGGTCTTGCCGCGGCCGGCGAAGTCGCCGTAGGTGGAGAATGCGGTCGAGACGACGTCGGCGAAGAGCGACTGCGCCTTCGCGGGCCACTCCTGAGCGTGCTCCGGGAGCGCCTTGAGCTGGTCGGGAGCCGCCTTCATGTCACTTTGGAGCGACTCGGCGCGAGCCGAGAAGGAGGCCTGGGCCTGGTCGCGGAAGGACTTGCTGTCGAACGTCGCGGTCCGGTGGCTGATCTCGTCACGGGCGGCCCGGAGCTTCTCGACGGCGAAGTCGCCGGCGCCGACGACGGCCAGCAGCGGGGTGGAGTTCGCGAGGGACTCTTCGAGCTCCTTGATGCGGATCCTGTCGATCATGGTGTTCATGAGATTTCCTTTCGGGTGAGCGTGGCTACTCGTGGTCTGTCGAGGTTTCGACCGGACGGTCGTTCTCGCGGCGAAACGACTCGTAGATATCGAGAAGCACGCGTTTCTGGCGCTCGGTCAAGGTGGTGTCGCCGAGAACGGCGAGCTCGACGGTGCGCGTTTCGTGGTCGTCGGGGTCCAGAATCCCGGCCCGCACGTAGAGAGTCTCGGCGGAGATCCGCAGCCCCTTGGCGAGCTGCTGCAGCACTTCGGCGGAGGGCTTGCGCAGACCTCGCTCGATCTGGCTGAGATAGGGGTTCGACACCCCGGTCTGGTCAGCGAGCTGGCGGAGCGTGAGCTGGGCGCCGCGCCGCTGTTCCTTGAGGAAGTCTCCGAGTGACTCCAACGTGGCCATGCCTCTATTATGCTTGCAAAAGTTAGCGTTTGCAAGCAGCCGCACCGTGACGTGCGGCACGGTCTGCTTGCTGGACCGGCTGTGACCGGCTGTGACCGGCCAGCGACCGGCCAGCGACCGGCGTGCCGACGGCGGGTACGCTCACGCCGTGCCCGGTCCCGAGATCCTCATCGACATCGTCCGCTCCGGCTTCACCGAGGGTCATCACCGCGGATCCGTCGTCGCGCTGGACGCCACCGGTGAGCTCGACTGGGCCATCGGTGACGTGCACGCGCCGATCTACCCCCGGTCGAGCAACAAGCCGATGCAGGCTGCGGCGATGGTCCGCCTCGGGCTTGACCTCCCCCTCGACCTGCTCGCGCTCTGCGGCGCGAGCCATTCGGGCGAGGACTTCCAGATCGACGGCGTACGGCGGATCCTCGCCGGCGCCGGGCTCGCCGAGACCGATCTGCGGACCCCCGCCGACTACCCGATCGACGACGTCGCGAAGGTGGCCTACATCAGGGCCGGCCGCGAGCCGGCGCCCATTGCGATGAACTGCTCCGGCAAGCACGCCGGGATGCTGGCGACCTGCGTGCTGAACGGCTGGCCGACCGGCACCTACACCGACCCTGACCACCCGCTCCAGCTGGCCCTCGCGGACACGTTCGCGGAGCTGACGGCCGAGCCCATCGCCTCGACGGGCGTCGACGGGTGCGGCGCGCCGCTCTTCGCCACGTCGCTGGTCGGCCTGGCCCGCGCCTTCCGCGCGCTTGTCACAGCCGCGGACGGGACCCCGGAACGTCGGGTGGCTGACGCCTTCGTCGCACACCCGACGTACGCCTCGGGCACCCGCCGGGACGAGGCGGCGCTGCTCTCGGCCGTTCCGGGCGCCATCGGCAAAGCCGGCGCGGAGGCGTGTTATGCCGTCGCGCTGCCCGACGGTCGAGCGGTCGCGCTGAAGGTGGACGACGGGGCTCCCCGGGCCAGGCCACCTGTGATGGCGGCAGCCCTTCGCCGGCTTGGCGTGGACACGGAGGCCGGTGTCGACGCGACGGCGCTCAACGCCACCGGAGCGGCGGTGCTGCTCGGTGGTGGCAGGCCCGTCGGAGAGCTGCGGGTCTCCCATCCGGCGCTGGCCGGCTGACTCGCGCACGCCGTTCGAACCGCGGGTTCATGGCACAATCGGCCGGTGCCTGAAGACTCCCCCACGCCAGCACCCGCCTCGAAGCGGCCGACCCCGCAGTGGACCCCGACCCCACGCGAGCTCGACGACCTGGATCTGCTGGTCAGCGGGAGCTTCGAGCCGCCGCTGGCCGGCTTCGTCGACCCGCACCAGGCCGGGGAGTCGAGCGCCATCACGCTCGTCGTAAGTCCTGAGACCGCCGAGCAGGCCACGGCTGCGGGCCAGCTCGAGCTCATCGACCCCGAGGGCGCGCCGTTGGCCATGCTGACGCTCACCGGGACCTGGGCGGCCGAGGACGACCGGGTCGGCATCCGGGGTTCCGTGACGCGGCTGGCCCACAATGCGTTCGGGCCGTTCCGCCGGCTCTACCTCACGCCCGCTCAGGTGCATCGCGACCACGCGGCAGACACTCTGCTCGCCGTTGCCGTACGACGTCCCCTCACCCACTCGGAGCTCCGCGAGCTCGATGCCGACGCGGCTCGGCAGGGCAGGACCTTGCTGCTGCTGGCGTGTGTGGGGCACGGTATGCCCATCGGGGTCTCCGGTCCCGCGCTGGTCCGGGCGACCCGTGCCGCCGCCGGCCAGCTCGACCAGCCGTCCCTGGTCGTCGCGGTGGCGGCGGCCGACCACGGCGACGAGGTGACCAACGAGTGGCTGTTGTCGACGGTCGCGCGAGCCTTCGCCACCGAACGATTGCCCGTGGCGACCGCTCCGGCGCCGACCGACGACCTTCCGGCCGACGTCGCCGCGATCGTCGCCAAGGACCGGCCAGCGCGCGACCGGCAGGGCGTCGTGATCTTCTTCACCGGGCTCTCCGGCTCCGGGAAGTCGACGCTGGCTCGTGCCTTGATGGACCACATCCTCGAGCAGGGCGAGCGCACCGTGACCTCCCTCGACGGGGACGTCGTACGCCACCATCTCTCCAAGGGACTCGGCTTCAGCCGCGAGGACCGCGAGACCAACATCTTGCGGATCGGGTTCGTCGCTTCGGAGATCTCGCGGCATGGTGGGATCGCCATCTGCTCGCCGATCGCGCCGTTCGAGGCGACCCGAGCGGAGGTACGCCGGATGGTCGAGCACGCGGGCGGTGGCTTCGTCCTCGTCCACGTCGCGACCCCGCTCGCGGAATGTGAGCGGCGCGACAGGAAGGGCCTCTACGCGAAGGCCCGCGCAGGGCTGATTCCGGACTTCACGGGCATCTCCTCGCCCTATGAAGAGCCACTGAATGCGCTGAAAGTCGACACAAGTAATCGAGATATTGCACAATGTCTCGAGGAGATCCTCGCTGCGCTGACCACCGAGGGCTGGCTCCGCACCTGACCCCACTCGGAGGAACCATGCTGAACTCCGCGTCAACTTTCGTTGCCGACAACCTGATCTCAGGGCATACGACAGAGCTCAAGACCGTGCTCGCCGCCTTCATCGTGGGCACCATCGTCGGGATCACCGGGATGGGCGGCGGAGCCCTGATGACCCCCGCTCTGATCTTCCTGGGCGTCGGCGACGCGTCCGCCGTCGTGACAGCCGACCTGACCTCGGCCGCCGTCTACAAGTCGGCCGGCGCCATCGTGCACTGGCGGGAGGGCTCCCCCAACCTCCAGCTCGCGGGCTGGCTGATCATCGGGTCGGTGCCTTTCGCGTTCCTCGGGCCGTTCCTGGTCCGCTGGCTCGCCCCCGGGAGCGACATCGACACCACGCTGAAACGGCTGATCGGCATCGCGCTGCTGCTGGCCGCCTCGACGTACGCCGCCCGGCTCTATATCCAGCTGAAACGCGTGACCGGCGACGAGAAGGTCGCTACCGGAGACCCGGTGATCCGGCCCATCCCGACCGTCATCGTCGGCGCCGTCGGGGGTCTGCTTGTCGGCATCACCTCGGTCGGCTCGGGGTCGGTCATCATGATCGCCCTGCTGATGCTCTATCCCACCCTGACCGCCGTGAAGCTGGTCGGCACCGACCTGGTCCAGGCCGTCCCGCTCGTGTTCGCGGCGGCCGTCTCCAACATCATCGCCAACGGCCTCGAGTGGAACATCTTGATCCCGCTGCTCATCGGGTCCGTGCCGGGCTCGATCCTCGGCTCCAAGATCGCGCCGCGTGTCCCGTCGTCTACGATCCGACGGGGCATCGTGGTGGTGCTGACCGTCTCCGGGCTCGCCCTCATCGACAAAGCCGGCTGGTGGCCCACCGGCAACGGCCCCGACGGCGAGACCACCCACCCCGTCACGATCGTGGTGATCGGGCTGGTCATCCTGCTCCTGCTGCCTTTCGTCTGGGGACTGCTGCGCCGTCGCGAGGGGCTGCCGATGTTCGGGCAGCCCACCGTCTCCGACATCGAGGCGCCGGCGGGCACCCCCGCGTCCAGGCGAGCCAAGAGGCTGGCCCGGAAGGCGATGACCGAGAACGCCCAGGCCGAATCGCCCGACGGTGCCCCGGCGTCGCCGGGCGGGCAGCCGAGCGGGCAGCCGGGCGGGCAGCCGGGCGGGCCGGCCAAGAAGGCAGCCGCCGGCCGCCCTGCCAAGAAGGCTGCGGCAGGTCAGCCCGCCAAGAAGGCCGCAGCCGAGAAGACGGCGAAGAAGGCCGCCAGGAAGGCCGCACCGGCGGGCGACGGGGGCTCACAGGCAGGGTCGACGCCACCGGCCGACGGCCCCGTCGGGCGCCCGGCGCCGATTCCGGCAGTCGTCCAGGGCCCGGACGAGACCGACGTGATCGACCCTCGCCCGGTGGGCCGATGAAGGCCGGCTCGACGTCGGGCGGCGTACCCGCGGGGTGGCAGACTCCACCGCGCGCGGTTGCGGTCGCGTGTTGCGTGCGCCACTGTGAGCCCGTTCATGGTCAATGTTGGGTGTCGGAGAAGGTTAGGATTAGCCCGGTATCCCCGCCCCTAGGAGTCGCCCAGGTATGACGGTCCACGCGGACTACCGCCTCAGCCAGCTCGACGAGCTCGAGGCGGAGTCGATCCACATCTTCCGTGAGGTTGCGGCGGAGTTCGAGAAGCCGGTGCTGATGTTCTCCGGCGGCAAGGACTCGATCGTCATGCTGCGGCTCGCCGAGAAGGCGTTCTTCCCTGCGAAGATCCCGTTCCCGGTGCTGCAGGTCGACACCGGGTTCGACTTCCCCGAGGTGCTCGAGTGTCGTGACCACTGGGTCAACCGGCTCGGCGTCCGGCTCGTCATCGCCTCGGTCGAAGACGCGATCAAGAACGGCGTGATCGTCGACGACGGCAAGACCAGCCGGAACCGGATGCAGACCGGCACCCTCCTCCACGTGATCGAGCAGGAAGGCTTCACGGCCGCGTTCGGCGGTGGCCGTCGCGACGAGGAGAAGGCGCGCGCGAAGGAGCGGGTCTACTCCCACCGTGACGAGTTCGGCCAGTGGGACCCTAAGGGCCAGCGGCCGGAGCTGTGGTCGCTCTACAACGGCCGCATCCACGCCGGCGAGCACATGCGGATCTTCCCGCTGTCCAACTGGACCGAGCTCGACATCTGGTACTACCTCGGGCAGGAGCAGGTCGAGATCCCCGACATCTACTTCGCCCACGAGCGCGAGGTTCTCCACCGCGACGGCATGCTGCTGTCGGCGGGGAGCTTCAACGTGCCGAAGCCCGGCGAAGTCACCGACACCCGCATGGTGCGCTTCCGCACCGTGGGCGACATGACGCTGACCGGCTGCGTCGAGTCCACCGCATCGACGATCGACGAGATCATCGAGGAGATCGCCGTTGCCCGCATCACGGAGCGCGGGGCCACCCGTGGCGACGACCGGTTCAGCGAGGCGGCCATGGAAGACCGCAAGCGAGAGGGTTACTTCTGATGTCTCCGAGTTCATCGCCCCCCAGGCCGACGATGGACCTGCTCCGCTTCGCGACCGCAGGGTCCGTCGACGACGGCAAGTCCACCCTGATCGGCCGGCTGCTGCTCGACTCGAAGTCGATCTTCGCCGACCAGCTCGAGGCCGTGGAGGCGACGTCGAACGCGCGCGGCTACGACTACACCGATCTGGCGCTGCTGACCGACGGGCTTCGCTCCGAGCGTGAGCAGGGCATCACGATCGACGTGGCCTACCGCTACTTCGCCACCCCCAACCGCAAGTTCATCATCGCCGACACCCCCGGCCACGTGCAGTACACGCGCAACATGGTCACCGGCGCCTCGACGGCCGACCTCGGCCTGGTCCTCGTCGACGCACGGCAGGGTCTCACGGAGCAGTCACGTCGCCACGCCGTCATCCTCTCGCTCCTGCGGGTGCCTCACCTGGTGCTTTGCATCAACAAGATGGACCTGGTCGACTTCTCCGAGGAGCGCTACAACGAGATCCACCACGAGTTCACGTCGTTCGCGACGAAGCTCGCGATCCCGGACCTGACGATCATCCCCATCTCTGCTCTGCAGGGCGACAACGTCGTCACCCGCTCGGAGAACATGGCGTGGTACGAGGGCCCGTCCCTTCTCCACCACCTCGAGAACGTCCACGTGGCTTCCGACCGTGACCTGGTCGACACGCGCTTCGCCGTGCAATACGTCATCCGGCCCAAGTCCGACGAGTACCACGACTACCGCGGCTACGCCGGCCGCGTCTCGGGCGGCGTCCTCAAGCCCGGGGACGACGTCCTCGTGCTGCCGTCTGGATACACCTCGAAGATCGCCGGAATCGACCTGTTCGAGACCGAGCTCGACGAGGCCTACCCGCCGATGTCGGTCACCGTTCGGCTCGAGGACGACATCGACGTGTCGCGCGGTGACATGATCTGCCGGCCGCAGAACGCACCGACGCCGAGCCAGGACATCGATGCGATGATCTGCTGGATGTCGAACACGCCGCTGCTCCCGCGTCAGAAGCTCGCCATCAAGCACACCACCCGGGTGGCGCGGGCGCTGATCAAGGACGTGCAGTACCGCCTCGACGTCAACTCGCTGCACCGCGACCTGGAGACCAAGGAGCTCGGTCTCAACGAGATCGGCCGGGTGCAGCTCCGGACGACGCTTCCGCTGCTGTGCGACCCCTACGAGGTGAACCGCACCACCGGATCGTTCATCCTGATCGACGAAGCGACCGGGCTGACCGCCGGCGCCGGCATGATCCTCGCCGCCAGCTGACGATCCGAGACTTTCGGCACCACCATCCGAGAGTTTTGGTACGACCATCCGAGAGTTTTTTGGTACGACCATCCGAGAGTTTTGGTACGACCATCCGAGAGTTCGGGTACGACGACCTGGCGGCTCCTCTCTATCGTGCGAACCTAACAACGCATGTGTGTAGATATTGCGCGGAATATCATGATCTGATCGCAATATCAATGCACGTGCGTGAATGTGTTCGGCCCGCATGAGGGTGACGTGCCCGCCCGAAAGCGGCAGCTCGGAAGCCGCCGCGTCACTGCCGCATGGCGAGTACAGACCTACAGGCGGCCGCCCGCCAGGAGCGGCCAGCTGCCCGACCCTGGCGCCGCCGTACCCGCGTCAACCGCCTCGGCGGCGTACGACGAAAAGTCTCCGATCGTGCGACCAAGACTCTCGGATGGTGGTGCCAATAGTCTCGGATGGTCGTACCAAAACTCTCGGATCGTGGTGCCGAAAGTCTCGGATCGTCAGAGGCGAGCGCGGACGTGGAGTCCGGCTTCGGGATCGACGATGGGCTCCTGGCTGGCCGCCACCCCGTCCACAAGCACTTCCACGTCGACCGGCACGTTTCGCTTGACCAGGGCGAGACCGATCGGGCCAAGCTCGAAGTGCCGGGCGGACGACCCGACGAAACCTACCGTCCGACCGTCGAGCAGCACGGGTGAGCCATGGTCGGGCAGGTGGTCGGCCGAGCCGTCGAGCAGCAGCATCGTCAGCCGCCGAGGGGGCCGACCCAGGGTATGCACCCGTGCCACGGTCTCCTGGCCGCGGTAGCAGCCCTTGTCGAGGTGGACGGCGGAGCCGAGCCAGCCCAGCTCGTTGGGGATCGCCCGGTGGTCGGTGTCGAGACCGAACCGGGCCGCTCCGCGGGCGATCCGCAGCGCCTCGAAGGCCCACATCCCGCACGGCGTCGGCCCCAGCGCACCCGCCAGCTCGGAGCGTCGTACCAGGTCGACGGTCTCGGGTCCGCGCGCGACGGCGGCCCACTCGCCCGTGACGTCGGCGACCTCGACGCGCATCATGAAGCGCATCGAGTCGAGCCACGCCACCAGACCCGGGGCCTCGCCAGGCTCGACATGAGCCCAGAACGCCTCCCCGTCGTCGTAGCCCGACATGGCGTGCTCCACGTGGCCGACCGGCGACAGGATGAGCGTCGTGGTCCGCTGGTATGGCGGCAGCGCCTCCAGATGCTGGGTGGTCAACGAGTGCAGCCAGCCGAGCCGGTCGGCCCCGCTGATGCGCACGACCCCGCGATGCGACAGGTCGACGACGCCATCGCCCGCGAGGAGGGTGCGCTGCTCGCGGAACGGGTCGCCGTAGTGTGCCGCCACACCCGCGTCGATGCCCAGATCCTCGACGGCGCCTGGCAGCGCGAGGAATGGGCTCGGGATCGTCACTGCGCGCACTCGTCGCACTCGCCGAAAACCGTGAGATGACCGACGTCGGGGACGAACCCGGTGCGAGCGTGGATCGTCTCGACCAAGGATCCGAGGTCCCCGACCTCGAGCTCCGACACCTTGCCGCAGTGGTGACAGACCACGTGAGCATGCTCTCGACCGCCGGCCACGTGGTAGGTCGGGGCTCCGTGGCTCAGGTGGGCGTGGGTGACGAGACCGATCTCCTCGAGCAGCTCGAGGGTCCGATAGACCGTCGAGATGTTCACCCCTTCGGCTCGGTGGTGGACCCAAGCGTGCACGTCCTCGGGGGTGGCGTGGCCGAGCTCGGTGACGGCCTCGAGGACGAGCTGACGCTGGGGGGTCAGCCGATATCCCCGTTCCCTCAGACTCTTCCCCAACTCCACCCACCCAGCCTAACGCCCGCATCACTCAGCCCCAACGGATCCGATCACGCGCCGAAACCACCGAGCGACACCGCGCAGAAGCCGCACGGCCCGTCGGCCAGACGACTAGAAGACCAGGGCCTGCGTGTGCGGAGTGAGGATCTCCTCGACGTACGCCGTGGCGCCTGCCTGTTGGACGCCGGGGACGAGATCCTCGAGGTGGAGACCTCGCCGGGCTGCGCACTGCTCACAGACGGTCACCCGACCAGCCCCGAGGACGAGGTCGAGCAGCCCGTCGAGCGGCGCGGCGTGCGGGAGGTCGAAGGCCGCCGCCCGGCCGGGTGTGGCGAGCCAGACGGCCTCCCCGGTGAGCCAGAGGGACACGTCCGCGCCGGCGCTGGCGGCGGCCGCGGCGGTCGTGAAGCCCTCGCTGCATCGCTCCGCGGCATCGTCACCGATCGTCAGCTTCACGACCAGGGATCGCCGACTCGTCGAGAGCGCCATCGCGTCACTCTAGCGGCCGCAGCCGCTAGACTCGCTGCTCGTGGAGGTCCTCTTCGTCAGCCTGCTCGTGCTCGTCGGGCTGCTGATCGCGTTCCTCGCCGGGGCTGCGGTGCTGCGTCTCTATCGCGGCGAGGCCTGACCTCCGGTGCCGTTCGAGATCCCTGCCGACCTGCATCCGGACCTGATGCCGGTGGCGTTCCTCCTCGGCCACTGGCATGGCAACGGCCACGGGGACTACCCGACGATTGAGCCGTTCCAGTTCGGCCAAGAGGTCGGCTTCACCCATGACGGCCGCCCGTTCCTGCACTACTTCAGCCGCACCTGGCTGATCGACGACAACGGCCAGGAGGTCCGGCCGCTGGCGCTGGAGACCGGATTCCTTCGTCCACAGCCCAACAACGAGCTCGAGTTTCTCCTCACCCACCCCACGGGCTTCGCCGAGATCTACTACGGCACTGCCGACCAGGGCAAGCTCGTGCTGAGCACCGATGCCGTCGTCCGGACCAGCTCGGCGAAGGAGTACGTCGGCGGGCACCGGCTCTACGGCCTCGTCGAGGGGGACCTCCTCTGGACATTCGACATGGCCGCCGTCGGCGAGCCGTTGCAGCCACACATCTGGGCCAGGCTGCAACGCGCCTGACGCGCGTCAGCGGGCTTTGATCTGAAGCAGCTCGCGCGCCTCGTCGGTCGACATCGGCGGCCGCTGCGCCATCGTCGCCAGGGCGGCCGCGCGCTCGACGAGCTCCGCGTTGTGGGTGACGGGTACGCCGCGCGCCAGCGTCAGGGTGTCCTCCATCCCGACCCGGAGGTGGCCACCCTTCGCCAAGGAGGCGAAGGCGACCGCGAGCGACGTCCGCCCGATCCCGGTCGCCGACCATGAGGTCGTCTCCTCGGGAAGGGCCTGGACGGCGGCCACCAGCGCATCAGCAGTGCCCGGCATACCCCCCGGCACCCCCATCACCAGGTCGCAGTGCACCCGCTCGCCGAAGGGGAGGCCGTAGGTCTTGAGCAGCCGGTGCAACGCGGCGACGTGACCCAGGTCGAACAGCTCGAACTCGGGCACCACCTGGCGCTCCTGCGAGAGCTGGTAGAGGTCGCAGATGAAGGGCCACGGATTCGAGAAGACGTCGTCGCCGAAGTTCACCGTGCCCATCGTCAGGGAGCAGGAGTCGGGGTCGGCGTCGAGCACGGTCAGCCGGGTGTCGAGCGGGTCGTGCACCGACCCGCCGGTCGACAGCTGGACGACGAGCGAGGTGTGCTCCCGGATGAGGTCCACCGCCTCGGCGAGCCGCGCCACCTCGAGCGTCGGCCGGTGCTCGGCGTCGCGGATGTGCAGGTGGATCATGGCCGCGCCGGCGTCCTCACAACGCACGGCGGTCTCCGTCAGCTCCTGAGGCGTGGTCGGCAGAGCCGGGCAGGACTCCTTTGTCGTCTCGGCACCGGTCGGCGCGATCGTGATGAGGGTTCCAGGATGCACCGCAGGCGTCATGCCAGATATGGTGCCAGACTTCCGGGCGCCCACCCTCCCGAGAAGGTCAGGTCAGATGCGAGCCGTCGTACAGCGGGCGAGCACCGCGAGGGTGCTCGTCGCCGGAGAAACGGTCGGAGCGCTGTCTCGTCCCGGTCTGGTCGTGCTGCTCGGGGTCACCCACAGCGACACGGACGGCGACGCCGAACGGCTGGCCCGCAAGATCTGGGAGCTGCGCATCCTCGACGGTGAGCGGTCGGCATCGGACGTCGGTGCGCCTCTTCTTGTCGTCAGCCAGTTCACCCTCTATGCCGACCTTCGCAAAGGCCGTCGTCCTTCGTGGTCCCTGGCCGCCCCAGGCCCGGTCTCCGAGCCCTTGTACGACGCCTTCTGTCGCGCGCTCCATGACCTCGGGGCCGAGGTCTCGACGGGCGTCTTCGGCGCCATGATGGCTGTGACGCTGACGAACGACGGGCCAGTCACGCTCATCGTGGAAACCTGAAGAACCACCAAGCGTTCGCTGTGGAACTCCGGCTCAATTTCGGTTCCTCCCGGATTGTTGGCACACTGAGGCCTATCCGCTTTCCCCTTTGACCAGAGAAATGCCGATGAGCGACGTCCCAGAACCAGGTGATACCGGCCATGCCGGGCCTCCGGCGACCCCCGCTGGAGGCGGCGGGTTCGCGGGTGGCCCGGGCGGTCCGCCTGCGGCTCCGGCTCCGGCACCGAAGCGGAAGAACTTCTTCCGCCGCCACCTCGCCCTGACCTCGCTGGCCGTCATCCTGCTGGTGATCATCGGAAGCGCCGGCGGTTTCGTCTGGTATCTCAACCACGAGCTCGGCAACATCAAGCACTTCGACGCGGGCATCACGACGCTCCCCGGAGTCCAAGGGTCGTCGTCCGACTCCGGCAAGCCGTTGAACATCCTGGTGCTCGGGTCAGACGACGGCAACAACACGCAGACCGTTGCCGACGACCTCAAGGACGGCACCTGGACTCGCGGCGCCCACCGCAGCGACACCATCATCTTGGTGCACATCCCGGCGGATCGGAAGTCCGCCCAGATCGTGTCGATTCCGCGTGACAGCTGGGTGAAGGTCCCGACATTCCCAGGCGACATCAATGGCTACGCCAAGATCAACGCCGCCTTCTCCTGGGGCGGTCCGGCGCTGTCGGTGCGCACCATCGAAGACTTCACCGGGCTGCACATCGACCACGTCGCGATGATCGACTGGAACGGGTTCAAGGATCTCACCGACGCCCTCGGCGGTGTCCGGGTCTACATCCCGCAGACGTTCACGGATGACTCCCAGCACATCACCTGGCACAAGGGCTGGCAGACCCTCAACGGCGATCAGGCGTTGGCCTATGTCCGCACCCGCCACGGCTTGGCAACGGGCGACTTCGGCCGCATCCAGCGCCAGCAGAACTTCCTCCGAACGATCATGAGCTCGATGCTCTCGTCCGGCACGTTCACCAACCCGATCAAGCTGGCCCGCGTCGTCGGCACCATTTCGAGCTTCGTGCAGGTCGACAACTCGTGGAGCACCGGGGACGTGCGCAGCCTGGCGATCTCACTGCGCAACCTGCACACGAGCAACGTGCAGTTCACTACCGCGCCGCTCGGCGGCTACGGCGTCGTCGGGGGCCAGGACATCGTCCGGCTCGACCCGACCAAGACGAAGACACTCTTCAACGACTTCAACCACGGCAGCCTGACGCAGTACCTCAAGAACAACCCGGGCAGCGCCCTCCCGGGCGACACCGCTGTCAAGTAGCCGTCGTAGCAGCCGGTAGCCCCGACAATGCCGCCGAACGCAGACAGGACAGGACACCGGTCCGGGGCTGAGATCGGGTCCGATCCGAACCAATCCACTCTGAGCCGAGGCTCGACCGGAAGAACCTGACGGCTCGACCGGAAGAACCTGACGGCTCGACCGGAAGAACCTGACGGCTCGGCGAGGGGCTAGGCCTGGCTGTGGCTGACCTCGCGGTCGTAGTCGTCGTCAAGCCGTTCGATGTCGTCCTCACCGAAGTAGCTGCCGGTCTGGACCTCGATGAACACCAGGTCCGTCGTACCGTCGTTGCCGACGCGATGGGCGGTCCCGACCGGGATGTCGACGACGCTGCCGAGCTCCACTCGCTCCTCCGCCCCGTCGATCGTGGCGACTCCGGCCCCCGCCACGACGAACCAGTGTTCGGCGCGGGACCGGTGCCGCTGGTAGCTGATGCGCTGCCCGGCCCGCACCCGGATCCGTTTCACCCGGAACCCGTCGCCGCCGTCCACGACCTGGTAGTCACCCCACGGACGCTCGCTTGGCTCGCCGACCACGGTCTCCCTCTCCCCAGGGCCACGGGCGCCCCGTCGGGCGGCCCGGCTGTCTCTGAACCCCGACAGTCTAGACATCGGGGATGCCAGCCGAGGTCGGACATCACAAACGGGCCTGCTCCGTCGTCTACGGGGTATGACGATGACACAGGCCGAGACCATCCCCAGCGACGACGACCGCAGGGTCGAGACTATCGCGGCCGGGTTCAGGATCCAGGCGATCGCGCCGCAGATCCTCGAACGCTGGCGTGAGACCCGCACCGACGACTACGGCAACCACCTCACGCCCATCATCGAGGACGACGGCGGCTCTCCGCTGCGCTGCTGCCTACGCCCCGCGGAGCCGGGCACCCGGCTGCTGCTGGCTGCCTACAGCCCGTTCCCGATACCCGGCCCGTACGCCGAGGTCGGTCCGGTCTTCGTGCACGCCGACGACTGTCCCGGCTACGCGACACCCGACCAGTACCCGCCGCAGTACCGGAACTGGCCGACGATGGTCTTCCGGCCCTATCACTATTCGGGCGAGATGGCCTACGAGGCGCTGGCCAAGGTAGACGGCAAGGACGCCGAGGCTGCGATCGCCACCATGTTCGACGATCCGACGGTCGGGGTCATCCATGCCCGCAACGTGATGGCCGGCTGCTTCATGTTCGCCATTCACCGGTCCGACGCCCGCTGAGCCCGGACAGCAGCAGACCGGCCGCACCAGGGACGGACGGCGGGCGGCCGGCCTGCGGTTCAGGGGAGGGGCTAATGGGGATCGACGGCTTGCTTCTCGGCTGGGAGGCTGGTCGGGCTGAGCCGGCCGGTGGGTGAGCACTGTTGGCGGCGGGGTTTTGTGAGCTCTGCGTCTAGAACGTGCCCCTGCCGGTTGGTGAGGTCTCCTGTGATGGCTGGTGGGATGTCGTGCCGGGAGCACTGATCCATTAGCGAGCTGGTGGAGTCCTCGGGCTCGGTGCATCGTGACCGACATCGAGAGGGGCTCTGGTGATCTTTGTAGGGGTGGACTGGGCCGAGGCCCACCACGATGTCCATGTCGAGGATGAGGACGGGACACGGC
This sequence comes from uncultured Actinomycetota bacterium, assembly GCA_963820035.1. Classification (GTDB taxonomy): domain Bacteria; phylum Actinomycetota; class Actinomycetes; order Propionibacteriales; family Nocardioidaceae; genus JAWWPG01. The sequence continues at coordinate 262,899 of CAWFYK010000007.1, forward strand.
TTGCTGGTGGCCGGCTGAAGGAGGGGGTCGCCGGTATCACGGCGTTCCATGCCTTGGTCGGGGTTCACGCTGGTGAGCCGGTCGAGGTGGTGATCGGGATCGAGACCGACCGCGGCCTGTTCGTGGCCGCGTTGGTCGGAGCCGGGTATCAGGTGTATGCGGTCAACCCGATGTCGACGTCGCGCTACCGCGACCGGCACGTCACGTCGCGGGCGAAGTCAGATCCCGGGGATGCCAAGGTGCTGGCCGACATGGTCCGCACCGACCGGCACAACCACCGCCTCGTCGCCGCCGATTCGCAGCAGGTGCAGGCGGTCAAGATCCTTGCCCGGGCGCACCAGTCGATGATCTGGACCCGGACCCGGCAGACCAACCAGCTGCGGTCGAGCCTGCGGGAGTTCTACCCGGCCGCCCTGGAGGCGTTCGCCGACCTGGACCATCCCGACGCGCTGGAGGTGCTACGGATCGCCCCTACCCCCGAACAGGGTAAGGTGCTGTCGAAGGCCCGGATCGTCACCGCGCTGCGCCGCGGCGGCCGACGCCGCCGCATCGAGCAGCGAGCCAGCGAGATCCAGGCCGCGCTGCGCAGCGAGCAGCTGGCTGCCCCGGCGGTGATCTCGGCGGCGATGGGTGCCTCGGTCGCGTCGACGGTCGCCGTGATCGACACCCTGAACACCCAGATCGACGCCCTCGCAGCCGAATTGGCGACGGGTTTTGAGTCGCACCCGGACGCCGAGGTGATCCGCTCCCTGCCAGGACTAGGGACCATCCTCGGCGCCCGGGTGCTCGGCGAGTTCGGTGACGAACCGAACCGCTATCCCGATGCCAAGTCTCGCAAGAACTACGCCGGCATGGCACCGATCACCCGAGCCTCCGGCACCAAACGCATCGTCGTCGCCCGCTACATCCGCAACCGGCGACTGGCCGACGCGATCTACCTATGGGCCTTCGCCGTACTCAGCGCCTCCCCAGGAGCCCGCGCCTTCTACGACACCCGCCGGGCGGCCGGTGATACCCACCACGCCGCCCTACGAACCCTCGGCAACCGACTCGTCGGCATCCTGCACGGCTGCCTCACACACCACAGCCTCTACGACGAAACCATCGCCTGGGCACACCGCACCGACCACCCCCAACAACGCGCCGCTTGACAAGTTAGGGACGTGGGATATCTAGACGAGGGTGAGCTCCACCTCCGAGACGGCACCTCGAGCGGCCCGGACCGGTGACTCCACGGGCTCGGAGCGCGGCGCCAGCACGCGCACCGTCCACTCGCCCGGTGCCGCGAAGAAGCGGAAGTCGCCGGCCGGCCCGGTGGGTACCTCTGCCGTGAACTCGCGCGACCGGTCGAGCAGCCGCACGTAGGCACCGATGACCGGCTCACCGTCGCGGACGACGGTGCCCTGGACGATGGCCTGCCTGCCCAGGTCGGTCTCGGCGGCCCTGGCGCGGCCGGCTCCCCCGCCGCAGCTCATGCGGTCCCCGGCTCGTCGCCGAGCGCCACCGGAACTCCGACGAGCGAGCCGTATTCGGTCCACGACCCGTCATAGTTCTTGACGTTCGGCTGCTCGAGAAGCTCGTGAAGGACGAACCAGGTGTGGGCACTGCGCTCGCCGATGCGGCAGTAGGCGATGGTGTCGGTGTCGAAGTCGACTCCGGCGCCTGAGTAGAGCGTCTTCAGCTCGTCCTGCGAGCGGAACGTGCCGTCTTCGTTGGCGGCCTTGCTCCACGGCACGTTGACGGCGGTCGGCACGTGGCCGCCACGCTGCGCGGACTCCTGCGGGAGATGTGCCGGAGCGAGCAGCCGGCCGGCGTACTCGTCGGGCGAGCGGACGTCGACGAGGTTGCGTGAGCCGATCGCGTCGACGACCTCGTCACGGAAGGCGCGGATCGAGAGGTCGGGCGCCTGGGCGTGGTAGGACGTCTGGTCGCGCTTGGTGACGTCGTCGGTCAGGGCGCGGGAATCCAGTTCCCACTTCTTGCGGCCGCCGTCGAGGAGCACGATCTTGTCGTGCCCGTAGAGCTTGAAGTACCAGTAGGCGTAGGCGGCGAACCAGTTGTTGTTGCCGCCGTAGAGCACCACGGTGTCGTCGTTGCCGATCCCGAGTCGACCCAGCAGCGCCTCGAACTGCTGCTGGTTAACGAAGTCGCGGCGGACCGGGTCCTGGAGGTCGTCCTGCCAGTGGATCTTGACGGCGCCCGTGATGTGCCCCCCGTCGTAGGCTGTGGTGTCCTCGTCGACCTCGACGAGAACGACTCCGGGGTCGTCGAGATGGCTCTCGACCCAGTCGGCGTCAACAAGTGCGGCCTCGCGGCTCATGCGGATTCCTCCCAAGATTGCGGCCCGGTTGTGGTGGGCCTGTTTCGCGGACGACTGGATGCGTGGTGCACGGCATGCCCACTCACTCAGATTATGCTCACCCTCCCGGCCATAAAGCTGACGTTTGTATAGTGAGATGATACAGATTCATGCACCCTCCAAGGACGCCACCACGCCGAGAATCTGGCAGCGCGGGGCGCCTGTTTCTGCGTGCGCTACCCCCCGGCGAAGGGAGGCAGCACCTCGACCACGTCGCCTGGCCCGACGGAGACCGCCGTGAGGTCTCGAAGGCCCAGCGGCTGGTCACCCAGTAGCAGAGAGCTCACGTCGAGCACCTGCGCGAACTGGGAGCTGTCGGAGTGGACGGCGCGTACGGCGGCGATCACCTCGGCGACCGACGTCCCGGCCACTCGGTCCTCGACGCGACCTGCGGCGGCGCGCGCAGCGGCCCAATAACGCACGGTCACGACAGGCGCCCCCAATTCGGGGGTCAATGCTCGCGAAGATGTGTCGGCCCGGTCCACTCAGGTATTGTCGCAAGCCAGCGAAGCCGGGCGGCGATCTGTCCGAGATGCGGATCGCTCCGGATCACTCCGGGGCGGTCGACCACCTGAGCGGAGCGCGAAACGTCACGACGTGACATGTGGGGTGATCCAGGGTGCGCAGCGTGCTGCTCCTGACGGATGCGCCGGGCGGTGTCCCTGACGTTCTTCCCGGCCTCGAGCTGCTCCACCACGACGTGCTGGTGTTCCCGGCCGAGGCGACGGCACTGCTCGACGCTCCCGAGTGCGACGTCCTGCTCGTCGACGGGCGCCGGGACCTGTCGGCGGTGCGCAGCCTGTGCCGGCTGATCCAGCACACGGGCATCGAGGTCCCACTGATCGTCATCGTGACCGAGGGCGGTCTCGCCGCCGTCTCGGCCGACTGGGGGGCCGACGACGTCGTCCTGTGCACGGCAGGGCCTGCCGAGATCGAGGCCCGGCTCCGGCTCGCGTGCGGCCGGCTGTCGTTGGCCATCGCCGCGGCGGCCGACCAACCGGTGATCGGTGGTGGCGGCCTCACGGTCGACGAGTCGTCGTACGCCGCCCGCGTCGGCGAGCGCGACCTGATGCTGACGTTCAAGGAGTTCGAGCTCGTCAAGTTCCTGGCCCAGCACCCGGGTCGGGTCTTCAGCCGTCAGCAGCTCGTCGACGAGGTCTGGGGGCTGGACTACTTCGGCGGGACCCGAACCGTCGACGTGCACGTACGGCGGCTGCGGGCCAAGCTCGGCCCCGAGCACGAGCAGCTCATCGGCACGGTGCGCAACGTCGGCTACCGGTTCGTGCTCCCGCGACACACGCGAGGCGGGCTCGCGACGTCCCGAGCGGTGGATCCCGATGGCCCTCCCGTCGAGAGCGACGACGCCGCCGATGACGACGAGCGCTCGCGGCGTCGATGACCCCGACCTCCCGGCAAGGCGGGACACGGTCTGCGCCCGTCACCCTGTCCGCCGCTACGGCGGTGAGCGCGCGCGAGGCCATCGCGGTCGCGGACCTGTCGGATGCGGCAACCGTCGCCGACGGCGTCTCCCCGCTCGACGACCAGGTGCGGACCGAGCTCGAGTTCGGCGCGTCCGAAGGGGCTGAACACATCCTCGGGCGCGCCGACACCCGTTCCACCGTCATCGCCTACAGCCATGTCGTGCGGCAGAGCGACGGGGTGAGCGCCCATCTCGTCGTGCACCCGAGGCACCGCCGACACGGCATCGGGAGCGTCTTCGTGAACCACCTGCTCGACGCGGCCCGAGGCGGTGACGACGGGGACTCCGATGGCACGCTGCGGATCTGGGCACACGGCGACACCGCGGGCGCCCAAGGACTGGCCGCGGCGCACGGGTTCGAGCGCGTCCGCGACCTGTGGCAGATGCACCGCGACCTGGCGGTCGAGCTGCCCCAGCCGTCGTACTCCGAGGGGGTGCACGTCCGCACGTTCGAGCCAGGTCGCGACGACGAGGCGTGGGTGGCGCTCAACGCTGCGGCGTTCGCCAGCCATCCCGAGCAGGGCAGGCTGACCGTCGACGACCTCAGGCACCGAATCGGCCAACCCTGGTTCGATCCTGAGGGTTTCTTCCTCGCCGAGCGCGACGGTGTCCTCCTCGGCTCACACTGGACGAAGGTGCATTCCGCGGACGAGACAGGCGGCGATCCTGTGGGTGAGGTCTATGCCGTCGGGGTCAGCCCTGACGCCCAGGGCGAGGGACTCGGGAAAGCGCTCACCCTCACCGGCCTGCACCACCTCCGCGACTCTGGTCTCGGCGGCGTGATGCTCTATGTGGACGGCGACAACGCGGCCGCCGTCCGGCTGTATGAACGGCTCGGTTTCGTGACGACGACGGTCGACGTGATGTATGCGACGACGGTCGAGGACTAGATCAACCGGACATTCCCCGCTGTTCACCTGCAAGTGAGACGATGAACGCATGCCAACCGAGTCTGCCGCCCCGGTCGAAGTGACCACCCCGCCGACCGCCTTCCCCGTCACCACCGCGGGATCGCTCGACGAGGGTCCCAGCGACGGCCCCCGCATCGCTCCGCCGGACGACTACTTCGACGTCGAGCCGCCCTACCGTCCCGAGCGCGACGACCTTCCGCCAGACCGGTTCCTCGACCGCGAGCTCTCCTGGCTCCGCTTCAACGCCCGGGTGCTCGAGCTCGCCGAGGACCCCGACCTCCCGCTGCTGGAGCGGGCCAGGTTCCTCGCGATCTTCGCGAGCAACCTCGACGAGTTCTTCATGGTCCGGGTTGCCGGCCTGAAGCGCCGCATCGAAGCCGGGCTCGCCGTACCCGCAGCGAGCGGGAAGATGCCGCGCGAGCTGCTGGAGTCGATCTGGTCGGCGTCCAGCGATCTGATGCAGCGGCACGCGCGCGTGCTGCGCGAGCAGCTGGTGGAGCCGCTCAGTGAGCACGGCATCAACCTGCTCCGGTGGAAGGAGCTCGACGCCGGCGAGCAGCAGCAGATGACCCGGCTCTTCACTGAGCGCGTCTGGCCGGTGCTGACGCCGCTCGCCGTCGATCCGGCGCACCCGTTCCCTTACATCTCGGGACTCTCGCTCAACCTGGCCGTGCTGCTGTCCAACCCGAACACCGGCAAGGAGCACTTCGCCCGCGTCAAGGTGCCGCCGAGCTTCCCGCGCTTCGTCAACCTGCCCGGTGAGAGGTTCGTGCCGCTCGAGGACGTCATCGCAGCACACCTCGACCGGCTGTTCCCCGGCATGGACGTCTTGCAGCACCATACGTTCCGGGTCACTCGCAACGAGGACCTCGAGGTCGAGGAGGACGATGCCGAGAACCTGCTCAAGGCCCTCGAGAAGGAGCTGCAGCGGCGACGATTCGGGTCGGCCGTGCGTCTCGAGGTCGAGGAGTCCATCGACCCGCACGTGCTCGAGCTGCTGGTGTCGGAGCTCGCCATCACCACGCCGGAGGTCTTCCACCTGCCCGGCCCGCTCGACCTGACCGGGCTGCACGGCATCGCCGACCTGGACCGGGCCGAGCTGAAATACCCAGCGTTCGTGCCGCACACGCAAGCCCACCTCGCGGAGGTCGAGTCGGCCAGCCCGGTCGACATCTTTGCGGCCCTCGGGCGTCGCGACGTGCTGCTGCACCACCCCTACGACTCGTTCGCCACCAGCGTGCAGCGGCTGCTGGAGCAGGCCGCGGCCGACCCGCACGTGCTCGCGATCAAGCAGACGCTCTACCGGACCTCGGGCGACTCGCCGATCATCGACGCCCTCGTCGACGCGGCCGAGGCGGGCAAGCAGGTGCTCGTGCTCGTCGAGATCAAGGCCCGGTTCGACGAGCGCGCCAACATCCGGTGGGCCCGCAAGCTCGAGCAGTCGGGCTGTCACGTCGTCTACGGCGTGGTCGGGCTCAAGACGCACTGCAAGCTCGCACTCGTCGTACGCGACGAGCCAGACGGGATCCAGCGCTATGCCCACATCGGCACGGGAAACTACAACCCCAAGACCGCGCGGATGTATGAGGACCTCGGGCTGCTCACCAAGAACAAGTCCATCACCGAGGACATCAGCAACCTGTTCAATGACCTCTCGGGCTTCGCGCTCAAACGGGACTACGCCGAACTGCTGGTCGCACCGCAGACCGTCCGGTCCGGCCTGCTCTCCCTCATCGAGCGGGAGATCACGCATCACCAGGAGGGCAAGCCGGCCAGGATCCGGCTCAAGCTCAACTCCCTCGTGGACGAGGCGCTCATCGATGCGTTCTACCGGGCCTCGCAGTCCGGCGTACCGGTGGACCTCTGGATCCGGGGCATCTGCGCTATCCGGCCTGGTGTGCCCGGACTGTCGGAGCTGGTCACCGTTCGGAGCATCCTCGGCCGGTTCCTGGAGCACAGCAGGATCTTCTGGTTCGAGAACGACGGGGCGCCGCAGGCCTGGATCGGATCCGCCGACCTGATGCACCGCAACCTCGACCGCCGCGTCGAGGCGCTCGTGAGGATTCCGACACACGAGCACGTGGCGGAGCTCGGCGAGCTGCTCGACCGCGGTTTCGACGAGGGTACGGCTTCCTGGTGGCTCGACGAGGACGGCACCTGGACGAGACACCATCTCGGCCCTTCGGGCGAGCCGCTGCCCGATCTCCAGACGACCCTCATCGCACTGCACCGGCATACCCGGGACGCGGCCTCAGCGGCACGGCGGTAGTCGGTGGCGAGGGCGTCCCGTTCGCTGGTGCGGGCGGCAGGTTGTGTGGTCTGGCGTTATGGCAGTGACGAGCCGGAGGTGCTCGTCGTCCACCGGCCGCGGTGGAACGACTGGTCGTTCCCCAAAGGCAAGCTCGACCCGCGGGAGAAGCCGATCGTGGCGGCGGCCCGGGAGGTCGAGGAGGAGACCGGGCTGCGGGTCAGCGTCGGCGCCCGGTTGCGCGACGACCACTACACGATCTCGACGGGGCAGCCGAAGGTCGTCTCCTACTGGATCGCACAGCCGCCGCACGAGGCGGACATCACCGGCTACCAGCCGAACGCCGAGATCGACGACGTCATGTGGATGTCCATCTCGGAGGCCAAGCGCGACCTGACATATCAGCGGGACGTGGAGCTGCTCGAGGAGTTCCAGGTCTCGGCTTATGAGTCATCGGTCTTGCTGATCGTCCGGCATGCGGATGCCCGGTCCCGCAAGACCTGGCGCGGCGACGACAACGAGCGACCGTTGGCGGCGGCCGGCAGGCGTACGGCGGAAGCGCTCGCGCCGGTCTTCGCGGCGTACGGCATCACGCGTGTCGTCACGAGCGATGCCTTGCGGTGCGTCGAGACCGTGCTGCCCTATGTGAACGCATCGGGAGCGAAGGTGCGGCTGAAGTCCGGCCTCTCCGAGGAGCGGGTCTCCGACAAGGCGCTGCGCAAGCTGTCGGCCAAGGCGCTCGCGGACGACCGCCGTACCGTCATCTGCACGCACCGGCCGGTGCTGCCGCGACTGTGCAAGGCGCTGGGGATCACGAAGACGGCGCTCGACCCTGGCGGGCTGCTCGTCGTCCATCGGGCGAACGGCCGGGTGCTGTCGGTCGAGAAGCCCGAGTAACGCACAGGACCTGCGGGGCGGCCGGCTGAGGCTCAGGGCAGGAAGATGTTCAGGATGAGATAGACCCCGGCGGCCACGACACCGGCCGCGGGGAACGTCATCACCCAGGCCGCGACGATGCTGCGGGCAACCCCCCAGCGCACCGCCGAGAGCCGTTTCGTGGCGCCGGCCCCCATGACGCCAGAGGTGATCACGTGGGTCGTGGACACGGGCGCCTGGTAAACGTAGGCCGTGATGTAGAGGATCGAGGCCGCCGTCGCCTCCGCCGAGAAGGCTCGGGGCGGGTCGAGGTGGATGATCCGCCGCCCCATGGTCGTGATGATGCGCCGGCCGCCCGAGTAGGTGCCGAGCGAGATCGCGGTCGCCGCGGAGGCGATCACCCACCACGGGAGATCCTGCCCCGCCGTCGCGTGCCCACTCGTGACGAGAGCCAGGAAGATGACCCCCATGGTCTTCTGCGCGTCCTGGAGCCCGTGACCGAGGGCGAGCGCCGAGGCTGACAGGATCTGTGAGTGCCGGAAGCCGCGGTTGACCCGGCTGGGGTTCCGGCGCCGTAACAGCCACATGATCGCCAGCATGAGCAGCAGCGCGACAACGAAACCGGCCAGCGGGGATGCCACCATCGGGACCAGCACCTTGTCCCAGATGGCGCTCCAGTGGACCACGCTCCCGGACGCCAGGGCGGCCCCGACGAGGCCCCCGATCAGCGCATGCGACGACGACGACGGCAGACCGAAGTACCAGGTGATCAGGTTCCAGCTGATCGCCCCGCCGAGCCCGGCGACGACGACGACCAGCCCGCTCGACCCGGCCGGAGGTGCGATCACCTCGCTGACCGTGTTGGCGACCTGCTGACCGAGGAACGCGCCGGCGAAGTTCATCACGGCCGCGATGGCCAGCGCCCTGCGGGGAGTCAGCGCTCGGGTCGAGATCGCCGTGCCGATCGCGTTGGCCGCGTCGTGGAAGCCGTTGGTGTAGTCGAACGACAGGGCCACCGCGATGACCACCACGACGAGCGCAGTTTCCACGGCTAGCGGTCTCCTGACTCGGTGGCCGCGGGGGCTGGCGCGTGGGTCCGGGTGGGACCTCCCCCCGGCGCCTGGGAACGGCTCGGCGGCCCGGCCGAGCGTCGACGGGTCACGAGGTCAGGACTCCTTGACGGCGATCTGCTCGACGATGTTGGCGACGGACTCGAACCCGTCGACAGCCGACTCGAGAGCGTCCACGACGTCCTTGAGCTTGAGAACGGTGAGGGCTGCGTACTCGCCGCTGAAGAGCTTCGCGAGGATGTGGCGGTACGACGAGTCGCCCTCGTTCTCCAGCCGGTTGATCTCGATCCAGTACTCCTCGAGGTCCTCCAAACTGCGCAGCTTGGGCATCGCCTCGGCGGTCAGGTCGGCAGAGCGTTGCAGCACGTCGACCATGTCGGCGAGGCCGACCGGGAGCTCCTCGAGCTCATAGAGGTTCACCAGGTCGATGGCCTCCTCCATGAAGTCCATGACGTCGTCCAAACTGCTGGCAAGGCGGTAGATGTCCTCGCGGTCGAAGGGGGTCACGAACGTCGTGTTCACCCGGCGGATGATGGCGTGCGTGGTCTCGTCACATTCGTGCTCGGCCTCGCGCATCCGCTTGGAGAGGTCCTGGATGTCGCAGCTGCTCGAGAACATCTCCGCCAGCAGGTGAGCGCCCTGCACGAGGTTGTCGGCGGACTCCGTGAACAGGTCGTAGAACGTGCTGTCAACGGGCCGAAAGCGCATGGGCACTGAGGACTCCCGTCGGGCGCGGAACGGTCACGGACATGCTAGGGGGTCACTGGGAGGTCACCGCAGCCGGCCGCCGTACGACGATCAGCTCAGCAGCCTTCAGCCACTGACTCGCCTTCGCAGGCGGCGACGCGAGGTGGGGCCACCCCGAGGATCTCGTCGATGCGGTCCTGCGGCAGCCGCCCCTCGTGCTCGGAGGTGGCGATGATGAGGTTCGTCAACATCTCGATCTCGGCAAGGGCCTCGGCGTCGTGCACGGCGACGTCGAACGAGTCGCTCACAGCACAGACCCTCCCGTCGAGGCAGCGTTCGGAATCGCAGACTGAACACCGAGAGGACAACCCGCTTGTGGCCTGAGCCTATCCTGGGGTGTAGACCGCGCGGGGGAGATTATCCATTTCGTGACCAGGTGCGCGTCACCACCGATGCTTCCGAGTTCGCTGGCGCGGCTCCGGGTCGCTCCGGTTGCCCACGATGACAGCGATGGGCGGGATGAAGGCAGCGACCGCGCTCATCGCGATCGCCGCCCCGGTCGAATAGAACCGGACCACGAACCACGCCAGGACGATGAGACCGATGCAGGTCCCCATCAAGGCGAAGTAGCGCTGCTTGCGGTCCACCCTTCGATGGTAGTTCGGCAGGCCCGTGCGGGCAGGACGAGCGAAGACCCTCCTCGAGCATGCGCCAGGCCCGCCGGGCTCGACCTCCCACCGAGCCGTCAGGTTCTTCCCGCCGAGCCGTCAGGTTCTTCCCGCCGAACCGTCAGGTTCTTCCCGCCAAGCCGTCAGCCGCCGGCAGCCGCCGTTGCGTCGTGCGACGATTCAGCGGCTCAGCATGACGCTCCTTGAAGGGGTCGCCTCCACCGGCCCCCGTGACGTGTGGGCGGTGGGGTGGTACGACGCCAGCGGAGGCGTCCGTGAAACCCTCGCCGAGCACTGGAACGGAAGGCGCTGGACGCGGGTGCCGACGCAAAACCCGTATGAAGCAGACCACATGCTGAACGGCGTCGCCGCGATTGCTGTGGACGACGCTTGGGCGGTTGGATCCTCTGCTGGGGAGCAACTCATCGAGCATTGGGATGGCACCGCCTGGTCACAGGTGTCAGGCGATCACGGCGGCGTGTTTCAGTTCGACGAGCTGGAGAGTGTGTCGGGCACCGCTCGTGAGGATGTCTGGGCCGGCGGTTACGGAATCCAAGACGACGAGGGACACACCCCCTATCCGTTGGCGGAGCATTGGGATGGGTCCAGATGGACATACCAGCACCTGCCGCTGGCCCATCCGGGAGAGATCCGCGCGATCCATGCAGCCGCGCCTTCTGATGTGTGGGCGGTGGGAGAGGTGTACTCCGACCGCGGGCACGTCCAGCACTTCACCGACGACTGGCATCGGATCTTCGAAGACCCGGCGCGGCACCCAGAGTTGCTTGCCGCGGCGTCGAGCGGACCTTCCGACGTCTGGTTCGGGGGGCCGGAGCGCAGCATGCTGCATTGGAACGGTCGGCGGCTGAAGAACGAAGCCCTCGACGCCCTCTCCGGCTCGGTCGTCTGGGGCGCAGATGCGCTGTCCCCAAGGGACGCCTGGGCGGTGGGGGTGGCTCATGACGACTTCCCGATCGCTGAGCATTGGGACGGCGTCTCCTGGACGGAGACGTTCCCGCGTCACCTCCCCTGACCAACTGACCGGCTCGACCGCATCTCCTACAACAGGCAGTGTCGGTTGTTACGACGGGCACCGTCGGTGTTCGGCCGTCCCCCGAAGCGCCGCGGGTCAGAGCAACACGACCAAAGCTGTGTCTGGTGGCGGTACGCAGTCCAGGTGGCCTCACGGGCCCGCGAGCACATCGACGTCGCCCAGTCGATGATGGGCATGCCCCGGCGACGATGACCTGGGACGCTGCCTGAGACCTGTACGGGCACCCCTACGATGATGGTCTCGACCAGGTGGCAGATAGCCTCGGCGAGGTGCGCGAGCGGTTCCTCCAGACTATTCGCGGACTACCTGCGGAGCAGGGCACGACCGTTGTTCAGTTAGCCTGAGCGCGCGCGAGCCTGTGACCTGCGGGTTTGCAGCGCAAGGGCCTCTAGCTCAATTGGCAGAGCAGCGGACTTTTAATCCGCGGGTTGTGGGTTCGAGTCCCACGGGGCCCACAGATATAGCGCAGGTCAAGGCCGGGATGCAGGTTCGATGGCTAGGGCGGGGCCTGACCCCCTGGTTGTTGGACACGCTGAATCCAGCATCTGCCGCTGGGAAGCGAGATGATCCAGAACCATGGCCAGGAAGAATTACTCCGCGGAGATTCGCCGTCAGGCCGTCGACTTGGGTGCTGTTGCCACCACGCGACCCGGAGTCCAAGGGGTCGTCGAGCGCCGCAACGGCTGGTTCGAGACCTCATTCATGCCGGGCCGGACGTTCACCTCGCCGACGGACTTCAGCAGCCAGTTCGGTGACTGGCTGACTAAGCTAAGGCCAACGCCCGGGTGGTCCGCACGATCAAGGCCGCCCCGGTCGACCTGGTCGAGTCCGACCGAGCCGCGATGTTGCCACTGCCGCCGATCCCGCTGCACCTGGGCTGGGGCGCAACAAGATCCGGTCATGACTACCACGTCCGCATCGACACAGGCGAGCCCTACCACAACCGAGCCCGCCAAACAGCCCCGGCAACAGCCATTAGTCCCGACGCGCGGCCAAACGGATCGTCTGGCGCTCAGACTGCTCAAGTCCTCACTACGGAGCGTAGTGGAACACGGGCACCTGCGCCCGGTCGAGGCGGAGGCCCTGGAGGATCTCGCCCGACGAGTTGCCGATCCAGATTCCGAAGTGCTCGTTGCTGCTGATCGCGTTCGACCGAATCTTGGTTGCGGTGATGGTCTCCACCTCGCCGGCCAGGATGATCGCCGTCGGGTGCACGGGACCGTTGCCCCCCATCGCTTCGCTGTCGGAACCATTACCGGCGAGCACGTTCTGCGCGACGACGGTTCGCGAGAGGACGTCGCTCGGCGCGTTGCTGTGGATGATCACCCCCGGGAGAAAGTTGAACTTGATCCGGTTCCCGACCACCGAGTTCCCTTTCACCACGGTGTTGGGCAGATCCGCCGCCACGACGATTCCCGCGGCGTTGTGCAGGACGACGTTCCCCTGCACCGAGTTGCGCAGCACGCCACCACTGCCTTCGTCGTACGCCGCCAGCACGATCCCGCAGTCCGAGCCGCTGTTGAGCACGCGGTTGCCCACCACGACGTTATTGACACTGGGCGCGAGGATCCCCGGGTTGGGCGCCCCGGCGTTGAACGGACCGTTGTCGCTGAGCCCGATGCCACCACTGCCGACGGTGTCGGTCACCAGGTTCCAGCCGACGATGCTGTTGCTCGTGCCGACGAGCTCTATCGCCTTGTCCTCAGCAATCGTCTGGTTCGGGTCCGTCACGGTCCCCCTCAAGACGTTGTGCACGATCCTCACCCGGGTCCCGTTCTCGACGAAGATCCCGTGGTCCTTCGAGGCCGTGATGGTCGCATGCGACACCACGACATCGTGCACTCCCGGCCCGATGAAGATGCCCAGGTTGCACCCGGAGGCGTCAATGGTGCCATGAATGTGCTGCCCGGATGACGCGGACATCACAGCATCGAGGCCCGTGTCACCGGCGGCGACGCATCCCGCGGGAGCGTAACGAGCCGCGACGGCCGGTGCGGTCGTGGCCGCCACCAACCCCACCGCTACAACGGATCTTGCCAGCCAACCGCCCACCCTCATGTCGACCTCCATAGTTGCCAAAGAGCTGATACGAAGTTGGTTCTAGCACAGGATCCAGGGCATGGCCCTCACAACGGCCAAACTCAGGTCGTCCGCAACATTGTGGTCAATGCACACCAGTCGTGACGCCATGGCTGGCCTGGCCGGAATGTCCTGGACGAGCACATGGCGCCAGAGAATGACGGCAATGATGATGACGGCGACCAGAGGACCGCACCGGTTTGGGCCCGGGTGGCCCACCAGAGAGTCCTCTAAGGCGTAAGCGGAGCAGGGTTCTGGATCATCTCGCTTCACCCGCGGCAGATGCTGGATTCAGCGTGTCCAAAATCCGGGGTCAGGCCCCCTGCGACAGTGATCATACGGCGCTGGCGTCTCGAGGGTGGCGGCAGATCGCTCTTGACAAAATTTCTTGTCAATGGCACGGTGGCGTCATGCAGGACGTCGAGGTCATCGAAAGCGCAGGAGCTGCCGCCGTCGCGCTGGATCCGGTCCGGGCCCGGCTGCTCGGCGAGCTGGCCGTCCCGGCCTCCGCTGCCGGGCTCGCCGCCCGGGTCGGCATCGCGCGCCAGAAGGTCAACTACCACCTCAAAGCGCTCGAGGCGCAAGGCCTGGTGGAACTGTCCGGGGAGCGCCGGCACGGCGGCATCATCGAGCGGGTGCTGCAGGCGTCGGCGGCGTCGTACGTCGTGTCGCCGGCGGCCGTCAGCGCGTCCGCGGCCGACCCCGACGCCAACGCCGACCACCTCTCAGCGGGCTACCTTGTCGCGCTGGCCGGCCGACTGGTCCGCGAGGTCGGCGCCCTGGCGAGCCGGGCCGGCGCGTCCGGCAAGCGCCTGCCGACGCTGACCATCGACACGAAGATCGGCTTCCGGTCGGCCGCCGACCGGGCTGCCTTCGCGGACGACCTGACTGCCGCGGTGCTCGACCTGGCCGCTCGCTACCACCACGACGACGGGCGCCCGCACCGGCTCGTCGTCGCCGCCCACCCACTTCCTGAGGAGAACGCATGAGTGCGACCCCGCACGTCCCGTACCGCCTGGAGTTCAGCGTCGAGGTTCCGGGTGCCCCGGAGCAAGTCTGGCAAGCCATCGCTACCGCCAAGGGCATGAGTGCCTGGTTCCTGCCGACCGAGATGGAGGAGCGCGAGGGTGGCTCCCTGCACTTCACTATGGGCCCCGAGATGGGCTCGGACGGCCAGGTCACCGGCTGGGACCCGCCGCGGCGCATCGTCTACGAGGAGGACTGGGCCGCCCTCATGGGCAAGGACCCGGATGCGCTCAGCCCGCTGACGTCGGAGTTCCTCGTCGAGGCGCAGTCCGGCGGCACCTGCGTCGTGCGTGTCACCACCAGCGGCTTTGGGACCGGCGCCGACTGGGAGTCGGAGTTCTGGGGCGACATGGCCGCCAACTGGATGCCGTTCTTCGACAACCTGCGCCTCTACCTTTCGCACTTCCCCGGCCAGGAGGCTACGCAGCTCGAGGTCACCGCCTCCCATCCCGGCGACGCGAGAGTGCTCTGGTCGACCCTGCACGACGCGCTCGGTCTGGGCGACCAGGGCGCGACGGTCGAGGTGCGCGGCGCCACCGGCACGGTCGAGCGTGTCGGCGAGCGGCAGGCGCTGTTCCGGCTCACCGCGCCGGTACCCGGGATGCTCAGCGTCTTCGTGTACAGCGAGGGCGACGGCAAGGCGACGGCGGGCGTACGGGCGTACCTGTTCTCCGCCGACGCGGCGGACTACATACGGCGCGAGGAGCCGGCCTGGCGTGCCTGGCTGCAGGGACTCTCTGTGCCGGCCTGACCTTCGCGTCAGGTAATCGGACCTATCGCCGGGATGCCGGCGGTTCTACACTGCTCGCCGGGGATGGTTCTCACTCGCCTCAAGCGAGGGGCATCTCATGAACATCCGGTCGACCACCCTCGCCGTGTCGACTTCCGCGGCGGTTCTTGCCGTGACGCTGCTGGCGGCGGGCCCCAGTGCCGCAGGCGGTCACACCAGCTCCATGTCTCAGAGGGTCGTGGAGGCGGTACATCCGGTCCCGGGCAACCTTGTCCGAAGGGGCAGCTGCTTCAGCAAATGGTCGACGTCTCGCAGGTCGGCGTGGTGTCGCAGAACTTCGGAGCAGGCGACGCCTTCGACTCGCAGGGGGCCGACGATTACACGCTGACCCGGAGGTGCCGGGTGTCAACGGTCGGTATCGACAGCAGGGTCTACCACGGTGCGGCGGACTCCTTCACCGTCACGTTCTACAGGGACAAGGGCGGCCTCCCCGGAAGGGTTGCCTCGACCGCAACGTCCAACAGGATCGGTGCTTGCCCCACATGGGTGGCCTGCGACACCGCGATCACACTGCCTTCCCCCATCACGCTCAGGAAGGGAGTCGGCTGGGTCTCGGTTGTAGCCAACTTGGACGCCGGCCAGGGAGAGTTCGTCTGGGTTACCGCACAGACCCAGAAAGGGAAACCTGCGGTGTGGCAGAACCCGGGTGACGCGTGGGGAACTGGCTGTACGACGTGGACCACGGTGCAGTCCTGCTGGGGAGAGTTGAGCCCGGGCCCCGACTTCGAGTTCGTCCTTCTCAAGTAGGGGTTGGCGCCCCAAAGGCCGATCTCAGACCGGGGACAGCTTCTCCGAACCGCTTTCGACCGACACGATTCCCGCAGGAGTCATGGCGATGTGCCTGTCACGCCTCAGTAGCACGAACATGGCGATGAGGCCTAGCCCGGAAGCGAGGAAGGTAGCGCTGAGGGAAATATCGTGCGCCACGCCTTGACCAGCCTGCCCGTCCATGAACGTCGACATGTCCCAGGCCCCGTGCGCCACCATGGCGACAACGATCAACGTGGAGAAGCGACGGAACACATAGAGCGTCAGTCCGCTTCCCGCAGCGAGGAACACCTGGAGTACTGCCACAGCGCCGACTCCCATGAACGCGTTGGGCAGGTGGAAGAGTCCGAAAGCGACCGCGGTCCACAGCGCTGCTTGTCCCTCGGGTCGATTGCCTTCACGCATTGCGCGCAGAAAGATCCCGCGGAACAGGGTCTCCTCGGCGAACCCGACCAGAATGCTCGCCACCACGATCGCGAGGATAAGCGAGCCGGACATCTCGCTGTAGGCGACGCCGGCGAAGCGGACAACAGTCACGGCGACGAACAACCCGACCAGCGTCCAGAGCAACGGCGACATGGGTAGCCGCTCGGGGTCCTTCCAAAGGATGTCCCACCGCGCGTATGCGAGGAACGCGATGAGGAAGACGCTGCCCACCACGAGCCCCAGGACCGCCGTGCGGTAGGCGTTGTGGGTCGTGTCGAACCAGTCGGCGTACTTGATGCCCGAGGAGACCCCGACGCCGAGGAAGAGCACGGCGTAGGTGATGACCACGCCGATTGCCACCGGGATCGATGGCTTGATGCGGTACGACGGACCCGCGTCCACGGTCACGGACTGCTGCGCCATGGATCTGCACTCGCTGCTGGACGGCACCCACGGCCGGTCGGCCGAGGACGATACCTCCACGCAACAGTCTCAGTGGCCTTCCTGGATAGGGACTTTGGCCCCGATGCCCCGGGGGAGAACGTCCCGCGTAGAAGGCCCGGTCGCTCGTACCGGCGCGACCGGGCCAATCACCAGCGTCTAACTGCGCGACCCCGACAACAACCTCATCGAGCTCAGCACCTATGTCAGCTGAAGCATCTCTGCTCGGTGGTTGCCCACGCGCCCGCGCACGCTGCGCAGAGTTCCCGCGGTGACGGCCCGCAGGTTGAGCTGCAGGAAGGCGCCTTGGTAGCCGGGGGCTACGACGAGTTACAGCTCACCATCGTCGCGGAAACGTGGCTGGGCGGCGTCCAGATCGCCAGGACAGACAGTTGATGCCAGTGAGAGTCAGGGTCCCTCTGGCGGACAGCGGCGTGCGCTCGTCTCCGACTGCCGGACGGTAGCCAACGGCATTCTGGTAGGTGACGATGCCGTTCAGGGATACCGACCCGCCGAACACGATCGGCTCGGAGCCGGCGCTGAGGTCGAGGAACAACCGACCTCCCGACGTCTGCAGGTACGACCCCGTCAGGATCATGGGTGCGCCAGCGCCCGCTTTGGTGGGATCGAACACGCCGCCGGAGTTGACGATGTCGACGTCGATCGTCGCCTCGCCGGTGAGCGTTCCGCCGTTCAGCTGAAGCGGGTGGTCGGTATCTGGCAGGCGGAGGGTGGCACCACCCCTGACCTCCACCGGCCCGTCGTTCGCCACGAGCTCGCCCTGCGAGTCTGTCGCTTGCGACAAGGCGTGTTCCTTCATCGAGCTCGACCGGCCCGGTCTGCCGCATCTCGACGGTGTCGAGGGACAGCTCGGCGAACAAGGCCAGCGAGCCGTGGTTCACGATGCCAGGAGGCCGGCTCCCGGTGCGGAGATCCTTGACCTCGGATGCATGGCTCACGCTCGTCGCGGCACTCCGGTCGAGCAGATGCTGCCGCCCTTCTGGATCCTGATATGGGCACTCGCGAGGGTCAAACCGGCACCGAGCACCGTCAGCGGCTGGCGGAGTCGCTCGATCACGTGCACGGGCTCGTCCCCGATCAGCAGCTCCGAGCCTGGCGACATGACCGCCGGCGTGTCGAGGGTGCCTCCGATCCACTCCATCGTGCTCAACACCGTGATCGAGCCGCCCTTGAGGCTCGCGCTGCACCCTGTCGTCGTACTCGTGCTGAGCAGCAGGTTCGCCAGGTCGACTCCCTGCGGCACGATGTCGACGTGAATGTCGCACGGCACCGTCTTGGGGGACACGATGTTCACCGAGTCCCCGTCGCCAGGCACACCCTCCGGCGACCAGTTCCGCGGGTCGGTCCACGAGTGGTTGTCAGCGTTGTGGTCGATCGACGACCCCACCCAGGTGAGCGTCTGACCGGTCATCGGCATCGCGACCGCCGGCGACGGGACGGCTGCGAGACGTCCCACGAGCGGGCAGCCTGCAACAAGGAATGCAAACTTTTTGACGTCTTCCACTTGACAGACCGCCCTCGCCGGACCACGATTCCCGCTTCGATGACACCCAGCCCACCGGGTACGGGCGCGAGCCCGCCGAGTACCGACGCAAGCGAGTTGATGAGCACGAGTTGCAGGAAGGGCAACGACGCGCCGTACGCGTGCAACGACGCGTCGAGGACCATCGCGAAGAGCAACTGCGACGCGAGGTTGCCGCCGAACATCATCACCGCCTTGCGCGGGGTCGTGAGAATCCCGTGCAAGTTCTCCCGGGCCGCGTGGATCTGCGGCTGGACGACGCCCTTGGCCACGCGCCGGAGCTTGGGAACGAGGAGGGTGACGCCCAACGCAACGCCCCCGACGAGGACGAAAATCAAGATCAGCTTGGCGATGCCGCTCGCGTCGCCCGAATCGGACGACGGAGGAAGTTCGAACTCGTGAAGAGCAGCGCGATCAGAACGAGGACGACCTGCACGATGCCGGCCGCGAGCGAGTTCATGATCCCCGAGCTGGCCGCGACGGCGACCTTCAGGCCCTGCTTGCGGAAGAACTGGATGACGAGCGCGGTGTTCGCAACGGTTCCACCGATCAAGCCGGTGAAGTTGTTCGCGAATTGCTCGGCCACCACCGGGCCGTACGGCATCGGTGTCGCCACCGAGCCCTGGAGTGCGATGCCGCCGGTGAATTGCGGCAACGGCGACAGCAACGCCGCGATGATCACCCAGCCGATCTCCGCGGTCTGCAGCGTGGCCCAAATGTCGATGCCGACGAACTGGATGATGATGAGGTAGAAGCCGAGGAAGGTGACCGCGGCCATGGCGATGTCGCCGGGCGAGACGCGGCGCAACTCCATGGCTTTCGGGACTTCCTCATCGGTGAGCCGTGCGCCCAACTCCCGCAGCCCGGTAAAGAACTTCTTGCGGTCGGCGATACCGCGGCGGCCCGCCGACGACAGCGCGGCCGATTCGAGCAACGGCAGAATGTCGACCAGCCCGTCGCGGCCGAGGGCGCGCCGCGGCCGACAAAGCCCGTTCGTCGCCGACGATCACCGCGGTCGTCGCGATCAGCTCGACGCGATCGCGCGGCAGCGATCGGGCGGTGCGGCCGAAGAACCCTTCGCGAAGTCGACGAACGCGACAGCACCGTCGTCGAGCAACAGCACGTTTCCGGCATTGCACTGACCATGGGCCAACCGCGCCTCGTGCAATCGATTGAGGTTGCGCCACGCATCGTCGAGCACGGCGTCGGTGACGCGCGCCGCGTCGACCTCGGTCAACGGAGTGCCCTGCGGTGCGCGCAGCACGAGCAGCGCATCGTCGTCGGTCCCCGCCATGCCGGCGATCACGACATCACTCACCGGCACGCCACTCTTGGCCGCGAGCAGGAGGACATACGCCCGGTGCTCCAACTGCTGCGGGCGCGTGAGCGCAAGCGATGGACCACTGTCGCGGTACAGCAGCGACCGCATCACCTTCGACACCAGCCGTGCGTCGGCCGAGTCGCGTCCGATGACGATGACGGACACAGGTCCGCCGGCGGGATCGAGCCCGACGAATCGCGTCTCCCCCCAAACCTGGTCCGCGTCCAGACCGAGACCGGTGACCGCGACGCCGAGGCCGGCCAACGCACGCTCGACCTGATTGAGCGTCGGCGTGGCCGCGGGCGTGCCGAACGCCAGGTGCAGCGCCGCCGCGACCCCCCAACCGAGCGCGAAACCGCCGAGCACGTCGAGCGGGAGACCGGCGCCGGCCGCGATGCCGGTCAACGCGCCGATCCACAGCGCGGCGATCACCAGTCGACGGGCCGGCCGGACGAGGAAGGGCGCCACCACGAGCACACCTGCGATCGCGACCGCGAGTTGCACGACCGGGTACACCGGCACCGACCCGTGTGTGTCGAGGTGCGCCGAGTGCCAATCCGCGCTCGTATCGACCAGGTTCAGGAGCCACACCGCGATGAGCCAGGTCGCCGCGCTCGCGACGAGCACGCCTCCCAACTGGCGCCAACGCCGCGCCAGCAGAAGCGCGAGCGCGACGATCACGAGCAGCACCACGGTGCCCGCGTGGAACATCCACTCGAAGCTCGAGTGCAGCCACGCGGGCAAGCCGGTCAGCAGCTCGTAGACCTTCTCCTCCCGGCTGGTGATCCGGTTCGTCGCGAGTGCGGTGACCGTGACCAGCACGATCGCGACAACGACCCGCACGATGTCGCCGGGCCGGCGCCGGATCTGCGCTCCCGACACCACGCCGAACACGGTCGGCGCCCAATGTTTCGGCGCGATCGTCGTCAACAGTCCGGCTGTGTCGACCTCGCCCTCGTTCGGCACCGCGAAACGCTAGCGCGCCCATCTACCATCGCGGCCTGATGGTCACGGCCGAGGATCGGCGAACCGGTACGACCTGGTGGGCACCCGGTCCGCACGCGCGTGGTGGATCGGCGCGCTCTTCATGATCGGGTCGGCGTGCTTCGCGCTCGGCGCCGCACCCGGCTACGCAACGGCGGTCGGAGTGACCGCCGACGGCACCACCTACTTCGTCGGCTCACTGTTCTTCACGAGTGCCGCGTTCCTGCAGTTCCGCGAAGCCGCGAGCGAGGGCGGCCGCCTCGACCGGTGGGCCACATCCGTGCAGCTCGTAGGCACGCTCTTCTTCAACGTCTCGACCGCGCACGCGCTCGATCACGAACCTGAGTGCCCAGCAGAGCGACCAGCAGATCTGGCGGCCCGATGTGTTCGGCTCGGTGTGCTTCCTCGTGGCCAGCGAACTCGCGTTCATCGCGGTCGGCAACCACTGGATCTCGTGGCGGCCGCGGGTCAAGGACTGGTGGGTCGCGGCGCTGAACATGGTGGGTTCGATCGCCTTCGGGGTGTCCGCGGGCGCGTCGTACGTCATCGTCGAGACCGACGTGCTCCGCAACGCGCAACGCGCGAATCTCGGCACGTTCGTCGGCGCCCTCTGCTTCTTCGCCGGCGCGGTGCTGCTCCTCCCGCAAACCGATTCCTGACGAACGCGCCGCTCCGGGCGCGAGCCCGCTCAGCCGAGTTGCTTCGCGGTCTCCTTGACCGCGGCGTCCACGTCGGTCGCGCTCACATCGAGACGCTTCTGCACGTGCTTGTCGGACTTGAACTCGGTCTGGTCGACGATGCCCTCGAGGTTGGATTCGCCGATGACGAGCAGGCACGCCTCGCCCGCGTCGAGCAACTCGCCGAGTTCCTTGACATCCGCGCGCGACATGCCCTTCCAGAGGTGACCGCCGACGCCACCGACCGCGGCGCCGATGACCGCCGAACCGATGATCGTCGGGCGGGAACAACAGGCCGACCACCGCGCCGGCCGCGAGTCCGCCCCATGCGCCGTGCCGGGTCGCGGTCTCGTCCTTGTTGACGTGAACCTTGCCGCTCTCGTCCTTGGTGATGACGGCGGCGTCGTAGGTACCGACGTCGCCGGCCCAGTGCAGGTCCTTGACGATGTCGTAGTCGCCCAGGGCCAGATCCTTGTTGGCGTAGGTACCGATGTAGATGAAGACGGCATTCGGGTCGGACATGGGACACTCCTTCTCGCCGGGGCGTCCAGGATCGCGCGTACACGCCGGCGGCGCATCACTCCCGGGAGGTGACCCGGGCCATCCACTGCTCGATGCCGGCCCCATACCGCTTGGCCACCGGCGCGTCGGCAAACAGCATCACGCCCGTGGGGAGCGCCCGAGTAGACGTGCAGCTCGGCGGGGACGCCCGCCTGGTTGAGACGCAGCGCGTAGTCGATGTCCTCGTCACGAAATCCGTCGACCGCGCCTACACATACGTACGCGGGAGGTAAGCCGGTCAGATCGGTGGCGCGGGCGGGGGCGGCGTACGCGGGCACGGCGTCGGTGCCATAGAGGTCGCCCAGATATGCCCGCCAGCCGAACGTGTTCGACTCACGATTGAAGATGTAGAGACCGTCGAGTTGGCTCGACGGTGTGATCTGGCGGTCGTCGAGCATCGGGCAGTCGAGCAGCTGGAAGCGCAGCGGAATCTCACCACGGTCGCGGGCCAACAACGCGAGCGCGGCCGCGAGCCCGCCGCCCGCACTCGCCCCGCACAGACCGATGTGGTCCGGATCGATCCCGAGATCACCGCCATGCTCGTGCACCCACTTCAGCCCGAGATAGCAGTCTTCGAGTGGCCCGGGATACGGCGTCTCGGGCGCGAGGCGGTACTCCACCGACACGCCGACGCACTGGTACTTCGGGCACCAACGGTCGAAGCGCGGGTCGTCCATTGCGTAGCTGCCCATGACGTAACCACCGCCGTGGATCGAATACACGCACGGCAACGCACCCTCGACACCGACCGGTCGGTGAACCCGGATGACGACGTCGGGATCGCCGGGAACGGTGTAGTCGCGCCGCTCGACCGCGTCGGACAACGTCCCCGGTCCGACGATGTCCCACGCGCGCCGCGACGGGGAGCGACTCCGCGTCGAGGGTCGCGATCGGCACCAATGAGATCAGGCTCTCGATCTCCGGATCTACCGCCAGCATCGGGCGACTCCCATCGTTCCGCGTGCGTGCGATCAGCGCATCGCGCACGGCGCGAACAGTAGCTTCACGCTCGTGAAGGCCTGGAGAGTGCATCGAGTACGGCGCGCCGCGCGAGGTCCTGCAACTCGACGACGTCGACGAGCCCGAGCCCGGGTGCCGGCGAGCTGAAGATCCGGGTCACGTCGGTGACGCTGAACTTCAACGATCTCGACGGCATCCACGGCCGCTACAAGACCGTGCCGCGGCCGGTTCCGTACATCCCGGGCATGGAAGTGCTCGGGCGTCGTCGAGGAATGCGGCGCGGGCGCCGAGGAGTGGCTCGGCCGGCGCGTCGTCGCGATCCCGTCCGGCGCGTTCGGCGGCTACGCCGAGTACGTCGTCGCGCCCGTCGAGCATGGCGTTCGAGATGCCGGCCGCGATGCCCGAACCCGAGGCGGCCGCGATCTTCATGCCGTTCCACCTCGCGTGGCTCGCGCTCTACGAGCGGGCCAAGCTGCAAGCGGGCGAGACCCTGCTCGTGCACGCGGGCGCGGGCGGCGCGGGCTCGGCCGCGCTCCAGCTCGGCGTGCACGCGGGCGCGCGCGTCTTCGCGACCGCGGGTTCACGCCGAGAAGACGAAGCTGTGCCTCGACCTCGGCGCCGAGCTCGCGATCAACTACCGCGACACCGACTTCGTCGACGGCGGTGCTCGACGCCACCGACGGCCGCGGCGTCGACGTCGCGTTCGACGCGGTGAGCGGCGACGTGACGCTGCAGACGTTCCGGTGCATGGCGTTCAACGGTCGCCACATCCTCGCCGGCTTCGCGTCGGGCATCGAGCAGGAGGACGAAGGACTCGTGCCGCGGCCCGTGTTGTTCGGGAACTTCTCCCTCGTCGGCGTGTGCCACGCCTACGTCGACGACCCGGTGGTGTTCAAGCGGCCTGACCGGTGGCTTCAACTTCCCCTCGCACCACGACGGCGAGAAGCTGCACGCCGAGCTGCTCGCAGCTGTTCGCGGCGGGCAAGATCCGCCCCGTCGTCGGCCAGGAGGTTCCGTTCGTCGGACCTTCCGGCCGCGCTGCGACGCGATGGAAGCAGCGTCAGACCATCGGCCGCACCGTGGTCCGGCTCTCGTCGTGACGTGACGATCCGACCGGTCAGCCGACCTTGTGCAAGGTGTTGCGATCCGAGTGCGAGAAGGGTTCGTCGAACTCCTTCATCTTGAGCATCGTGATCTCGTCGTACGTCCACGTGCCATCGTCGTTGAGTGTGATGGTGGCGTTGTAGCTCAACGTCGACGCGTTCTGCCGCGAGGTACTTGTTCTCGCCGATCGCGTACTGAGGATCGCCGGGCGTCGCCGTCAGCGTGAACGACTTGGCGTCCGCCGTCGCGGTCCCGCCCGCGAGCACGACGATGCCCCGGGGAACGACGAACCCGCGCATGACCTCACCGGTCGCGCCGTCCCAGAGCCAATAACCGACCTCGGTGTGAAAGGGATTCTCTTCGCTGTCCCGCCACATCGCCGACTTGTAGTCGAGCCCGTAGAGGAACTGCCGACCGTTCTGCACGGGACCGAACGGTTTGAACGTCAACTTCTCCAAATACGGCGTCGCCAGGACTTCGTGCTTGGCGTGTGAGTACGCGGAGTCGAGACCACCCTCGCCCTCCCACTCGCCCACCAATTTTCCGAGCGGGCCCCATTCGTCAGACATCCAAATACTCCTCTGCTGTTCGCCGGTCGGAGCCATCTTATTTTCGCGGTGAGGTCGAGGCCCACTGTCCCGAATAAGGTCAACGGCGCGATGACCGCTCACGACGACAGTGCCCGCCACACCGCTGACGGCGACATCTCGCCGGATCTGACCGAGCCGGTATCGAGCACTACGAGGTCGACGCCGCGACCGAGGGGGCGCGCCGGGCGAAGGTCAATGCCGTGCGCGACGTGCTCGCGAACGCGCAGCCGGCGGAGATGGCCGCGGTGGCGCGCTGGCTCGACGCCGTGCTCGCAGGCACGTCGCCCGACGACTTCGGAACGCTCCGGCGAGTCATTCTCGACCAGGACGAGCCCGTGTTCGGGACCATCCCGATGAGCGCCGACGACGAGCTCGTCGACCACTGGCGCACCGGCGTCTACCCGTACCGCAACCTGATGTCGCGCAAGGCGTACGAAGCCGCAGAAGTACCACCTCCAGGTCGAGCTCTTGAAGCTGCAGGCGTGGGTGCGCGAATCCGGCCAGCGCGTCGTCATCTTGTTCGAGGGTCGGGACGCGGCGGGCAAGGGCGGCGCGATCAAGCGCTTCATGGAGCATCTCAACCCGCGCGGGGCCCGCGTCGTCGCGCTCGAGAAGCCCACTCCCGTCGAGCAAGGCCAGTGGTACTTCCAGCGCTACGTGCAGCACCTCCCGACGCGCGGCGAGATCGTCCTGTTCGACCGCTCCTGGTACAACCGCGCCGGCGTCGAGCGGGTCATGGGCTTCTGCACCGACGACGAGCGTCGTCGAATTCCTGCGCCAGGCGCCGGAGTTCGAGCGGAACCTCACGCGCAGCGGCGTGCACTTGATCAAGTTCTGGTTCTCGGTGAGCCGCGACGAGCAGCGCCGCCGGTTCCACGAGCGCGAGAAGCATCCGCTGAAGCAGTGGAAGCTCTCGCCCGTCGATATCGCGTCGCTCGACAAGTGGGACGAGTACACCGCGGCCAAGAAGGAGATGTTCGTGCACACCGACACGCGTCGAAGCACCGTGGACGGTGATCAAGTCCGACTGCAAGAAGCGCGCCCGCCTGAACGCGATCCGCTACGTGCTGCACAAGCTTCCGTACACCGGCAAGGACGTCGAGCAACATCGGTCCGCTCGACCCGCTCCTCGTCGGTCGCGCGTACGACGTCTACGAGACCGAAGAGCGTGGCTGATCGGCCCTCGTGCCGAAACACCGCACACCCGCAGCCCTGCGAAGGCGGGGCGTACGCCTCGAATGGGCGACGAACCTCTGGAACGCCACCGAGGTGTTCGTCACGGTCTCGCTCGGAGTGCGAGCCGGTTCACTGGCCCTGATCGCGTTCGGACTCGATTCGATCGTCGAGATCTTCGCGTCGACGGTCGTCATCTGGAACCTGCGCGACCGGCGTGACGACCCCGGCGATCACCGGATACATCGCGCGCTTCGGCTCATCGCGGTCGCCTTCTGGCTCCTCGCCGCGTTTCTCATCGTCCTCAGCGTGCGCGGCCTCGTACTCCGTGATCACCCCGAGAGTTCACCCCTCGGCGTCGCCTATCTCGGTCTGACGGCGGTGGCCATGCTCGGCCTCGCTCGGCTCAAACGCACCACGGCCGCGGAGCTCGGCAGCGAAACTCTGCACGCCGAGGCCGCGATGACCCTGCTCGACGGGTGCCTGGCCGCGGGGATTCTCGTCGCGTTGGTGCTGAACGCGTGGCTGGGGTGGTGGTGGACCGACGGAGTGGCCGCGCTCCTCGTTGCGGGCTTCGCGGTCAACGACGGCGTCAACCACTGGCGGGAGTCGGCGCCGCATGACGAGAGCGGGTACGAGCAGCCGAACGCGAGTTGACCGACGACAGCCGTCGTCGGTCAACTGACTCGGAGGATGCGCCGGCGCCTTTGCCGGCGAAATTTGTGTTGCAGCGTCAGAAGCCGGCGCGTTCGTCGGCCTCGATCGCTTCTTTGATCGCACGCTCGATCTCCGAACGGTAGAAGCGGCGGTGGCCGCCGAGCGTCCGGACCGCCTTGATCTTGCCGGTGATTGCCCAACGGGTGACCGTCTTGGGATTGACGCGGAACAGACGACCGACTTCAGCCGGGGTGAGCAGTTCGTCGTCGTCCACCATCACTTTGCCTTTCATGATTTCAGCCCTTCGAGAACCGGATACGCGGGGAAGCGCCGCTGACGCGCGGCCCCGCTCGACGTCGTTGTCGGGCGGAGTCGCTCCCATATTTTCGGTAAGAAACCTTTGAGCATTCCGTGAGCTGCCTGCGAACCTTCTGAGAGCTCGCTGGGTCCGGATTGCACCTAAATACAACGCTCAGATCACGGAAAGATTCCGCCGCGGAAAGGCACGCGGCGCCGGGCGCGAGCACCCCGGAGCGAGGGCCGGCGCATGGAGGCCGGCGAACTCTCACTGTCTGCTTGCCGATGGAGCCCCGTCGGCCGCTCCGGTCCGGATCAAGGCGGCGCGTGGACCCGTGGTGTCGAGCGCGACGATCGCGGCGCGGAGCCGATCCGGCTCTGCGTCCCGTTCCGCAAGCGTCGCGCTCGACGTTCGTTTCCGATACGGGAGTCCTTCCCGTACCGGGACGCTCACGCGCCCTCTCGCACCTCGGTGATCGAATCCGCCACGAGACCGTGCGCCTCTCGGTGCACCGCGGACGCGGCTTCCGCGTTGGGCGCCTCGACGAGACAGAACACCTTGCCCGTGTTCTCGTCGAACCAGTACTGCAGATAGCGAACGTCGTGCGCCGCTTGCACCTCGAGGTCGCGACTATGCGCATCGGCAACCGCATCGGCGGTCAGACCGTCGACCTTTTCGTGAACATCCATGAACAACGGCATCGTGAGGTCCTTTGTCAGCAGGGTCGGTTGATCTGGCAGCGACCGGAGGTCTCGCCGGTCGAGAACGGCGCGGAGATCGGTGCGATCGTCGGCGCGTGGTGCGAGGGCGCGCTCGCCCGTCCGGCCACGAATGCGGCGACGGAGAACACGATCAACGCGAACAACATGACGGCAACGCGCTGGGTCGATTTCCAGGATCGCGTCACCACGGTCGGTGTCATCACTGAAGTAGCGGTCATTCCTGCTCCTGTCTCTCGAGGCCTGCTGCCTCCCGAAGCCAGGATGCGCCCGCGAGCGGTCGGCCACATCGGAACAACTCCTTAGATCACGGGTCCGCGCTACCTATTTCCGGGGCTCTCGATGCCGACCGCCGCGCCAGGCTTCGGACGCCGTGATGCCGGGGATACTCCCTTGGATGGACGACGAACACCCCAGCGGGGGATCGCTACTGGCCGGGCGCTACGAGCTCGGGCCGCGGCTCGGTCAGGGCGGGATGGCGACGGTCCGCGAGGCGCTCGATCAACGGCTCGGGCGGCCGGTCGCCGTCAAGATCCTGCACGCCGACCTCGCGGAACAAGCCCGCGCCCGGAGTCGATTCGAGACGGAGGCGCGCGCCGCCGCGCGCCTGGTTCATCCGAATGTCGTGACGGTGTTCGACAGCGGCGAGGACAACGACGTTCCGTTCCTCGTGATGGAACGGCTCCCCGGACAAACCTTTGCCGACGAGCTCGCGGCCGGCCCGGTTGCGACCGACCGAGTGCTCGGAGTCGCACGCGAGATCCTCGCGGCAGTTGCGGCCGCGCATGCGGCCGGCATCATCCACCGCGACCTCAAGCCCGGCAACGTCTTGTTGAGCGACGACGGCCACGTCAAAGTGAGCGACTTCGGAATCGCGAAGACCCTCGACGACGCAGACCAGACGCAGACGATCGAGCTGCTTGCGACGCCGGCATACCTGGCACCCGAACGTCTTCTGGGCGAACCGGCGTCGGAACGCAGTGATCTGTATTCCATCGGCGTCCTCCTCTACGAAGCACTGAGCGGAACGCGCCCGTTCCGGGGCGATACTCCCGTCACGCTCATGCGGGCGATCGAGCGCGGCGATGCCGAACCACTGACTTCAGCGCGGCCGGACCTCCCCGCAGATGTCGTCGCCCTCGTCGAGCGCGCGATGGCCGTCGATCCCGGCCTGAGGTTCATTTCGGCAATTGCGATGGCGAGCGCGCTCGACGCGGCGAACGCGACCGCGTCACTCGCGGACTTCGACGAGACCGTCGCGATCGACCGCCGGTCTCGCGATGGACTGACGCAGTCCCTTCCCACACCGATTCCTCTCGCGACGGAAGCGCTCGGCCCGCGGCGCAACGGACGCATGCGGATCAACGCGCTCGCAATCGGTATCGGCGCGGCGCTCGCCGCGGTCGTCCTCGCCGTCGCGCTCGGCCAACGTGATCCCGCGCGTCCGGCTGCCCCGATCACTGCAACCACCGCGACCACGCACACCACGCCGACCACCGCATCCCCGACGACGATCGCATCGACGGTGACGACTGCGACGTCGGTGACAACTCCGGCCGTCGAGGCCGCGCCGCCCAAGAAGTCGAGCGAGGGCAAGCACAAGGGCAAGCCCTGAAACGGGGCTCGCGGTGGGGCGCGCGACAACACCGGTCAGCCCGGAATGTCGGCTTGTCAACCGCGCGCCACCGCGGCAACGATGTCCGGGTGACGGAACCGCTCGGAACGCCCGGTGCGCCGAAGAGCCTGCCGCTGATCCTGGCGCGCGAGCTCGCGGCGAACCTGGCGACACCGATGTTCCTGCTCGACGCGGGCGGGATGCTCGTCTTCTACAACGACGCGGCCGCGCTGCTGCTCGGCAAGCCGTTCGCGGAGCTCGGCGAGATCCCGTCGGGCGAGTTCGGCGCCGCGCTCGAACTCGCGACACTCGACGGCGAACCTGCTTCGCGGCGCGACTCGCCGTCGGGCGTCGCGTTCTACGAGCGCAAGCCCGCGCACATGACGGT
This sequence comes from uncultured Actinomycetota bacterium, assembly GCA_963820035.1. Lineage (GTDB taxonomy): Bacteria > Actinomycetota > Actinomycetes > Propionibacteriales > Nocardioidaceae > JAWWPG01. The sequence goes on from CAWFYK010000007.1 coordinate 292,372, forward strand.
GCTGGCGACCACGTACGACGGCGTGCGCCGCGCGTACGAAGCGACCGCGTACCCGCTGCTCGGATCGACGGGCGAGATGCACGGCGTGGTCGCGGTGTTCTGGCCGGACACGCGTCCGGAGATCGCGCCGACTGATGCAGGCCCGGGTGTGGGGATGCCGAGGGTCGGTCGCGGCGCCGGGACCCGACACGGTGAGGTACGGCGGCAACACGTCGTGCGTCGAGGTGCGCCTCGCGAGCGGCCACGTGCTGATCCTCGACGCGGGCACCGGCATGCGGCCGCTCGGCGTGGCGATGCAGGACGATCTGCCGGTCGAGCTGCACATCCTGCTCACGCATCTGCACATGGACCATCTGCAGGGTCTCGGGTTCTTCCGGCCGCTGTTCGCGCCGGGTCTCGACATCCACATCTGGGGCCCGACGTCGCCGGTGCAACGACCTCGCCGAGCGCATCGCGATGTACCTCTCGCCGCCGCTGTTCCCGGTGCGGCTCGAAGACGTCGCCGTCGAACATCGACGTTCCACGACGCGCCCGAAGTCGCGGTCACGATCGGGTCGGCGACGATCCGCGCCGCGAAGGTGACGCACCAGGGCCCGACCGTCGGCTACCGCATCGAGGAGAACGGGCGCACGCTCGTGTATCTCCCCGATCACGAACCGTCGCTCGGCGCCGACCTCGCCACCGTTCCCGCGGCGTGGATGAGCGGGCACGACATCGCGCACGACGCCGACGTGCTGTTGCACGACGGCCAGTACCGCGATCACGAGTACCCCGCGCACGTCGGCTGGGGGCACTCGCGCGTCGGCGACGCGATGGAGTTCGCGAACAAGGCCGACGTCGACAAGCTCGTGCTCTTCCACCACGACCCGTACCACACCGACGACGAGCTGGAAGCGCTGCTCGCCGACGCGCGCAGCAACTGGCCCGGCATGGAAGACCGCGTCTGCCTCGCCTACGAGGGCATGACGATCCAGCTCGACGAGGCCGGCGTCACGATCCAGAGCTAGTCGTGGCCGACGACGGCGAGGCGGACTCCGAGGCGCCGAACGAGGTTCTCTGGGAGGAACACGCGCGGTGGTGGCAGCGCACGTTCACCGACGGTGTCGATCCCGAATACGAAGCACTGATCCTGCCGATGGTCTCCCGGCACCTTGCGGGGCGCGCCGCGTTCTCGATATCGGCTGCGGTGAGGGTCAGGTGGCCCGCCGCATCGCCGGGCTGGGTGCGGCGGTCGTCGGGCTCGATCCCACCTCGGCCCAGGTGAGCGAGGCGGGCGCCCGGGGGGCGGGCCGAACTACGCGCGGGCCCGTGCCGAAGCCTTGCCGTGCCGTAACGACGCGTTCGACGCGGCCGTGTTGTGTCTCGCGATCGAACACGTCGACGCGTTCGAGGTCGCGTTCCACGGAGGTCGCGCGCGTGCTCGCGCCCGGCGGGCGATTCGTCTTGGTGCTGGCGCACCCGTTCTTGCAATCGCCGGGCAGCGGATGGGTCGATGACCGCATCATCGGCGAGCACTACTGGCGCATCGGCGCGTATCTCCGCGAGGTCGCCGAAGTTCACGAGGTCGAGCCCGGAGTCAACCTGCGGTTCGTGCACCGCCCGTTGAGCCGGTACGTGCACGCGCTCGGCCAGGCCGGTTTGGCGATCGACGACATGGAAGAACCGTCGCCGCCGCCCGCGCTGCTCGAGGAGTTCTGGGACTTCCCCGAAGCCGCGACCATCCCCCGCGTGCTCCTCATCCGCGCGCTTCTCGACGCCTAACCCCAGTTGTCGGCGCGGTAGCGTCGGCGCGATCTTCGGGCAGGAGCACACCGTGAACGAATCTCGTCGTTTCGAGAACAAGGTCGCGCTTGATCACCGGCGCGGCGTCGGGTATCGGTCGCGCCGTCGTCGCTGCGGTTGGCGGCCGAGGGCGCCCAGGTCTTCGGTCACGATCTCAACGCCGATGGCCTCGCGGAGACGGCCGCGCTCGTCGGCGACGCGGGCGGGACGATGGCGACACGCGCGGGTGACGTCTCGCAGGTCGCGGAGTGCCGGGCCGCCGTCGCGGCATGCGTCGACACGTTCGGCCGGCTCGACGTGCTCGGCAACAACGCCGGCATCGCGCGCGCCGAACACGTCCTCGACGTCACCGAGGAGCAGTACCGGCGGATGATGGGCGTGAACGTCGACGGCTACTTCTTCATGGCGCAGGCCGCGATCCCGCACCTGCTCGAGACCGACGGCAACATCGTCAACATGGCGTCGAACGCGGGCCTCATGGGTCAGGCGTACACCGTCGTGTACTGCATGACGAAGGGTGCGGTCGTGCAACTCACACGTGCGCTCGCGATGGAGTTCGTCAAGACGAAGCATGCGCGTCAACGCGATCGCGCCGAGCGGCATCCAGACGACGCTCTCGGACAACTTTCAGATCCCGGCCGACGTCGACGGCAGCCTGATGCGTCCGTACATGGGGTTTCGGCCCATGGGTTCTGCCGACGACATCGCGGCGATGTTCGCGTTCGTCGCTTCCGACGAGGCGCGCAGCGTGCACGGCGCGATCCTCGCAGTCGACCGAGGCGTTACCGCGGGCTGAGTCCGTCGAGCGCGCGCAGGTCGTCGACGATGTCGGCGAAGAGTGCGGCGTCGGGGTTGCGGTTGTTGACGAGGCTCACACGATCGGTGATCCCACTCGTCCGCGCCGCGATCTTGCCCGCGATCTCGCGGCGCGGACCGACCACTGCGATCTGTTCGACGAAGTCGTCCGGGATGAGCGCCGCCATCTCCGACCACTGTCCCGCCTTCGACATGCGGTTGAGGTCGGTGTGCAGGTCGTCGTAGCCGTGCGCGGCGAGCACGGGCGCGTACGCGGGCGTCGATCCGTAGAACGCCAGCTGATCCTTGACCGACCGGATCGCGACCTCGTGCTCCTCGTCGGTGCTCCACGTCACGACCATCATCACCCACACGATCTCGACTGCCGCGCTCGGTGCGCCCCGAACGCGAGCGCCCGCGTGCGAGCGCGGGCAGCCACGATGCTCTTCCAGGGAGACGGCGCGAGTTGAACGGATGCACGATGAGCCCGTCCGCGACTTCACCCGCGACCTCGATCATGCGCGGACCGAAGCCTCCGACGAACACCGGTGGTGGCCCGAACGGGTTCGGTCCCGGATCGAACGCGGGAGTCATCAACGTGTGGCGGTAGAAGTCGCCCTCGAAACGCAAGTCCGCGCCGCCCTCCCAACACGTCCCAGATCGCGCGCACCGCCAGTACGAGCTCGCGCATGCGCGCCGCGGGTTGCGACCACTGCTCGCTGAATCGGTTCTGGATGTGCGGACGGATCTGCGAACCGAGTCCGAGCACGAACCGACCGCCGCTCATCTGTTGCAGGTCGTACCCGACATTCGCCAACACCATCGGGTTGCGGGCGAACCCGATCGCGACCGCGGTGCCCAACCGGAGGCGTAGTCGTCGTCTGCGAAGCCAGCGCGAGCGGAAGGAACGGATCGTGCTTGGCCTCGAACGAGAATCCGGTGTCGTAGCCGATGCGCTCGAGCTGCGCGAAGAGCTCGCCCGAGCGCGCCGGGTCTTCGGTCGGGACCGTCGTCGCGATGTGCATGCTCGTCACCCCGAGAACAAGGGACCGTTCAAGTACTTCAGGCCGCTGTCGACCTGCAGGGTCACGACCCGATGACCCGCGCCGAGTTGCCGCGCCACGGCGAAAGCCGCAACGAGATTGGCGCCGGTCGACGGCCCGCTGAACACACCGAACTCGAGCGCAGCCCGGCGTGCCATCGCGAACGCGTCCAGCTTCCGGCACCGCGACGACCTCGTCGTACGCGTCGGGCGGGAGCTGCGGCGGCCGACGCCCGGTACCTCCGCCCTCGATACGGTGCGTCCCCGGCGAACCCCCGGACAACACGGCCGACTCCGCCGGTTCGACGACGAGGCGATGCAACGCGGGAAGTTTTTGCCGCAACGCGCCGACGGTGCCGAGGAAGCATCCGGCCGTACCCACGTAGCTGCAAAAGGCGTCGATCGCCGGCGGCCCCGGCAACTGCTCCAACAGTTCTTCGCCCATCCGCCGGTAACCGTCGACCATGTCGGTGTTGTTGAACTGATCGGTCCAGTACGCGCCGGTTTCCGCGGCGATCTCGCCCGCGCGCCGCATCATCGCGGGAATCAGGTCGGGCGTGATCCCGTCGGGACTGTGGATCAGTTCGACATCCGCGCCGAAGGCCTCCATGGTCTTGATCTTCTCGACTGCAAACGCGTCCGACGAGACGATGCGCAGCGGGTAGCCCTTCACCGCGCACACGAAGGCGAGCGAAGAGCCGGTACTTCCGCCGGTGTACTCGACGACGGGCTGACCGGGCCGCAGTCGTCCGTCGCGTTCCGCACCTTCGATCATCGCGAGCGCCATGCGGTCCTTGTACGACCCGGTCGGATTCGCGGCTTCGCACTTCACCCAGATCTCGGCGCCGTTGGTCTCGGCCGCGGCGTGTTCGCCGACCCGCACCACGGGTGTCCCGCCGATGGCATCCAGTCCGCTCACGCGTTCGAAGCTAACGCACCGGGACGGGCGAAGAGACCCGATACTCAGTACCGAGATCGTCAGTACCGGCCGAGGAGGAAGTTCACCGCCGGCGTCGCGTCCGGGAACGCTTCGGTCATGCCCGCGGCGAAGTAGCCGGCATCGGTGATCATCGTCGTGCCGGTGATCACACCGGCGGCGTCGCTGCAGAGGAACACGAGCGGGTACGCCTGCTCCAAGCGGAGTCGAGGCCTCGACGCCGACCGCGGCGCGGTAGTCGGCGCCGAATCCGAGCCACATGTCCTTGTTCGCCTGCGCGAGCGGCGTGTCGGTCGGACCGGGACAGATCGCGTTGATGCGGATCCCCTGCTTCAGGAGCGGCATCGCCTCCCGCGCGACGTACGCGCACACGGCCTGCTTGCTCCACATGTAGTCGGTCTTGAGGTGCTCCTGCGCCCACTGCGTGGCGCCGTCGAAGTCGGCGATGTCGAGGTACTCCTTCAGCTGCGGCAGGTTCGCCTCCCACCCCAGGCCCGCGGCCGACGAGATGAACCCGATCGCGGAGCCGCGCGTCAGCATGCCGCGGGCCAGGAGCAGGTCGATCATGTACCGGTGCCCGATGAAGTTGATGCGCTCGAGCCCGGGCGTTCCGTCGGCGACACCTGCGCAGGAGAACAACGCGTCGCACCGGTCCGCCGCACTCGTCGAGCGCGGCGTCGATCGACGCCTTGTCGGAGAGGTTGACGTGAATCGCCTTCGCGCCGGCCAGCGTGACGTCGGCGAAGTCCATCACCACGACCTCGGCGCCCGGCGTCCTGCACGAGCTCCGCGACCGCGGCGCCCATGCCGGTGGCGCCACCGACGACGAGGACCCGCTTGCCGTCATACCGAAAGGCGTTGAACAGTGCCATGTCGGTTTCTCCTCGTCGTTTCTTCGGTCAACCGGTTCACTACTGGTTACCACGCCCCGACGACCACCGGCACTTCAGCTCGCCTCGTGGGCCGTCGAACGTCGACTCCGATGCCGAGCAGGCGTTCGGAGACGTCACCGAGATCGGCGACCGAACCGTCGTAGATCACCTCGCCGTGTTGCAGGATCACGGCCGACTGCGCGATCGAGAGCGCGCGCCCGACGTACTGCTCGATGATGAGCAATGCGGTGCCGGCCTCGTTGACGCGCCGCAGCGTCGCGTACAGCTCGTCGATGATGATCGGTGCGAGGCCGAGCGAGAGCTCGTCGACGACCAGCAGGCGCGGCGGGTTCACGAGCACGCGCGCGAGCGACAACATCCGCTGCTCGCCGCCGGACAGCGTGCCGGCGCCCTGCGTGCGCCGTTCCCCGAGGCGCGGGAAGAGCTCGTACGCGCGCTCCAGGCCTTCGGCGACACGCTTGCGCCCGAGGCTCCGCCCGAAGTCGAGCGTGAGGTTCTCCTCGACGGTGAGCGAACCGAACACCGAGCGACCCTCGGGGGCGTGGATGATGCCGAGGCGCGCGATCTGCCACGTCTTGCGGCGCGTGATGTCCTGGCCGTCGAACAGCAGCGCGTCCGCTCTGGATCGGCAGCAGTCCGGTGACCACGCGCGCGACCGTCGTCTTGCCCGCGCCGTTCGCACCGAGCAGCGCGACGACACCGTGTTCGGGAACCGACAACGAGACGTCGAAGATCGCGCGGAACGGCCCGTAGCCGGCGCACACGTCGCGCAGTTCGAGCAGCGCGCCGGCGCTCACGATCCGTCTTCCGTCGGTGCGTCGCCATCTCACCGAGATACGCCTCGCGCACTCGGGCGTCGCTGAGCACCTCTTGCGCGGGTCCTTCCGCGATCATCGTCCCGAAGTCGAGGACGTAGATGCGTTCGACGAGGTCGAGCACCATGTCGATGTCGTGCTCGACGAGCAGCATCGCGGTGCCGCGTTCGGCGTGCACGGTGCGCAAGCGTCTCGCGTCAGCGCGCGCGTCTCGTCGCGGTCGAGGCCCGACGACGGCTCGTCGAGCAACAGCAGCCGGGGCTCGGTCATCAGCGCGCGTCCGACCTCGACCAGCCGGCCCCGGCCCAGGCTGAGCGATTCGATGGGCCGGTCGGCGTCGCGCGTGAGGCCGAGCAGCTCGAGGGTCGCGTCGACCCGTGCGCGTCTCGTCGGCACTCGGCTTGGCGAGCCCGAGGATGTCCTTCCACAACGCGCCGCTGCGGCGCCGCGAGCGTTCGGCGACGAGCAGGTGCTCGCGCGCCGTCATTCCCGCGAACAGCTCGATGCGCTGGAACGTGCGACCGAGCCCGAGGCGCGCCCGCCGATGCGGCGGCAGCCCGCCGAGCGACGCGCCGCCGAGGCGGATCGTGCCCTCCGGCGGGCGCAGCGCGCCGAACACACAGTTGAACAGCGTCGTCTTGCCCGCGCCGTTCGGTCCGATCAGGCCGACGAGCTCGCGCTTCGCCGACGCGTCAGGCTCACGTCGGAGAGCGCGGTGATACCCGAGAACGTCATCGTCACGTGCTTGCACGACGAGGAGCGGTGCGGCTGGCGGTCATGTCACGCGCCCTCGCGTCCGACGACGGCCGGCGATCGACTGCGACCGCTGCCGCTCGTGCCGGCGAGTCCGCAGGTCGGCCGTCGACGCTCGTGTCGGTCGATGAACGTGAAGCGAGCGACGAGCGCTTGTAGTACTCGAGGATGCCTTCGGGGTGCCGCGCGAACGCGACCGCGCCGAGACCGAAGAGGACGAACTGCCACGACTGCGAAACGCCGAGGGCGTTCAGGACCTCGGGGAAGAACTTGAGCGCCAGCGCGGCCTCGATCGCGCCTTCCACGGTGCGCGAGCCGAGCGTCACGACGAGCACCAGCCAGAACAGCGCGAACTGCACGGTGAAGTTGGCTTGGTAGTTCGCGGCGCCTTCGCGCATCGAGAGCAGCGCGCCGCCGGCGGCCGCGATCCCCGCGCACAGCGCGAACGCGGTGATGCGGGCCCGGTTCGGAGCTGATGCCGATCGACGCAGCCGCGGTCTCGCTCCCGGCGAGCGCGCGCAGGTTCCGGCCCGTCGTGCCGCGCGCGCACGCGGATGACGAGGATGCTCGTGATCACGAGCGCGAGCAGGCAGAGGAAGAAGAACGAGCGGTCGCTGGTGAAGTTGATCGGACCGAGCACCGGACGCGGAACCTCGACCGGCAGCAGGCCACCGCCCGCCCAGTCGAACTTCACGATCACGTTCTCGAAGAAGAGCGCGAAGGCGAGCGTGGCGAGCGCGAGGTAGATGCCGCCGAGCCGCAGCGCCGGGATCGCCAGCAGCGCGCCGACCGCGGCCGCGATCGCGATGCCGAGCGCCATCCCGACGAACACGGAGACGCCCGAACCGGGTGGCGAGCTGCCCGCACGTGAACGCGCCCATCGCCGCGAACGAACCCTGCGCGAGCGAGATCTCGCCCGCCATCCCGGTGAACACCGTGATCGACAAGAAGATGATCGAGAAGATGACCGCCTGCGTCGCGAGCGAGAGCCAGTACGCGTTGCCGATGAACGCGAACCAACCGACGGCGCCGATGCACACCACCGCGCCGACGACGTGGGTCGCGCAGGGTCAGGCCCGGGACCGCGTTCGGCCGCGGCGAGCGCGGGCGGCGGCGCGTCGACGCCGGCGAGCGGATCGGCGAACTCCTTGTTGCCGCTGCAACGACGGCTTCAGGATGAGGACGAGGAACAAGACGATGAACGGCAGCGACGGCCGCAGCCCCTGCGCCAGGATGCTGTTCGTCGGCAGGGTGCGGGAGAGCACCTGCGCGCCGATACCGAGCGCCAGACCGCCGACGAGCGCGAGCGGGAGACTCGACAGTCCCGCGAACGCGGCCGCGGCGATCGCGACGACGATCAGCAGGAAGAAGTTCTCCGACGACAGCTGCGGAAAGAGCGGGCCGAGCAGCAGCCCGGCCATGCCGGCGAGGATGCTCGACAGCGCCCAGCCCACCGACGAGACGCGATCCGCGCTGATGCCCGAGAGCTCCGTCATCCGCGCGCTCTCGACCACCGCGCGCATGCGCAGCCCGATCCGGGTGTAACGGAACATCAACGTGAGCCCGACGACGAGCGCCGAGCGTCGACGATGATCGTCGCGAGCTGATCGCGATCGACCGCGTAGCTGAAGAACTCGTAGCGCGTGTCGCCGTTTCCGACGACGCCCACGACGCCGTAGAGCGGCGAGCTCCCGAACCGCAGCGACGAGCTTCACGATCTCGGGGAGCGCGACGAGCAGACCGATCGACACCGCGAGGCGCGCCACCGGCGCGGCGGTGCGCAGGTAGCGATAGATGCCGAAGTACAGGAGCAGGCCGAGCAACGGCGACACGATCGAGCACCGCGACGAACGCGGCCGGCGGGATCGGCCAACCGTGCTTGACGCGCAACTCGTAGTAGCACGGCCGCGGCCGCGTACGCCTGCGCGCCGAACGCGAGGTTGAAGACGCCCGGAGACCTTGTAGGTGAGGACGAAACCGACTGCGACGAGCGCGAAGACGCAGCCGATCGGGAAGCCCTGGATGACCGAGCTGGTCAGCTCCTGCACCCGTTCTTCCGACCCTGACCATGACGCCCCGATAGCTGGATTACCGTAACCGAGAACGGCTCTCTCGAACAAGCAGCATTCGGGTTCTCGCGCGGTCGACGCCGGGTCGGTGCTCAGCGCGTTCACCGGATCGGATGCCGCGGGCCCGCGGGCGTGATCGGCGGGAGGTCGGCCGTCGCAAGGATTCCCGGCGCGGCGGCGCACACGTAGGGGATCGCGTTGACGGGCCGGTTCGCGGTGTACGCGGGCGTGAACGACGCGAGGTCGTCGAGGGGGACGGGAAACGTGAGGTCGACGTCGAACGGCGCGTCGCCCTGCACGCGCACTCGCCATCCCGTCGGGCGCAGATCCCACGTCGGGTTCGACGTCGGTCGTGCAGTACCAGTTCGCGGTGAACCGCACGACGTCGGTACCGCCGCGCTTGCCGACGATGATCGTGCGCTGCGCGCCGACCGTTCCCGCCGCGATCTCTCCCGCGAGCAGGACGTGTCGTGCGCGTGCCGCCGCGACCTCGCCGACGCACGTCCACTCGTCGACCGGTCGGCCCGCGGCCTCGGCGAGCACGCCGAGCGCGGGCGCGAATTCGCCGAGCAGGTAGCCGGCGCGGCTCGTGTCGAACGACGCGACCGGCTTCCCGAACTTCATCTGCTCGAAGAGCATGTGCGGCGAGTCGCGTCGCGACAGGTTCGCGTACTCGTTGATCTCGATCGACTCGACGCTGCGTTGCATCGACAACAGCGCGAACGGGAGGGCGTCGGTGATGAACCCGGGGCTGCTGCCGGTCGCGTAGATCGACGGCTTCCGCGCGCGCACGCCGCGACGACGCGGGCCGCGCGTCGTCGTCCAGCCGTTGCCCGCCGGCGAAGAGCTCACCGCGCGTCGTCACGACGTTCGTTCCCGACTCGAGCAACGCCACGACGTCGTCGAGGTCGAAGACACGCGGCATGTAGAGGACGCAGTCGGCGTCGAGGGCCGCATCGCGGCGCGATCGGTGGTCGCGCGCACGCCGACCGGATCCTCACCGCAGAGCGCGCCCGCGTCGACGCCCGCCTTCGCGGGGTCGTAGACCAACACGCCGACGAGGTCGAGATCCGGGTGCCGGATGACCTCGCGCAGCGCGCGCGTACCGATGTTGCCCGTCGCCCACTGGACGACGCGGTAACGCGGCGCGCTCAACTCGCCGGCTCGGCCAGCGTCTTGCGCTCGAGGAATTCGTCGAGCCCGGCCGATCCCATCTCGCGCCCGATCCCCGACTGCTTGTAGCCGCCGAACGGCGCGTCGGGCGCGTAGTAGACGCCGCCGTTCACGCTCATGGTCCCGGCCCGGATCCGCCGCGCGAACGCAGAGCGCGCGCTCGCGATCGGCGCCCACCACCGCGCCCGAGAGCCCGAAGATCGAGTTGTTCGCGATACGGACCGCGTCGTCGTCGCCGTCGTGCGGCAACACCACGAGCACGGGGCCGAACAGCTCGTCCTGCGCGACTGCAGAGTTCTCGTCGGCCCCCGCGATCAGCGTCGGCTCGTAGAAGAAGCCGTGCGGAAGGTGTTCGGGGATGCGGCCGCCGATCACCGCTTTGGCGCCGTCGGCGATCGCGCGATCGACGTAACCCGCGACCTTCTCGCGCTGCCGCGCACTGATGAGCGGACCCATCATGTTCCCGGGTCGGTGGGATCGCCGTACGGCATGCCCGCGAGCGTCGTCGCGCGCCATGTCGACCACCTCGTCGTACCTGTCGCGCGGAACGACGAGCCGCGACGTGATCGCGCAGCCCTGACCGGAATGCGAGGTCGCGGCATAGGAACAGAACAGCGCGGCCATGGTCGCGTCGCCGTCGTCGAGGAGGACGAACGCCGACTTGCCGCCGAGCTCGAGGAACACGCGCTTCACCGTCGCGCTCGCGGCGGCCATGATCTGGCGCCCGACCGGGGTCGAGCCGGTGAACGACACGACGTCGATGTCGGGGTGGGTCGTCAGCTCCGCGCCGACCGCGGCGTCGGAGGAGGTGAGGACGTTCACGACGCCGGGCGGGATGTCGGTGGACTCGGCGATGAGCTTGCCGAGCGCGAGCGTCGCCCACGGCGTGTCGGGCGCACCCTTGAGCACAACGGTGCATCCGGCCGCGAGCGCCGGCGCGAGCTTCGCGAGCGCGAGCTGGATCGGATAGTTGTACGCGGCGATCGCGCCCACGACACCGGCGGCCTCCTTCTCGATCCACCGGTGGTGCCGGCCCGCGAAAGTGTCGCGGTCGCCGAGGTCTTCGACGAAGTCGTAGCCCTCGAGGAGATCCGCGTACCAGGCCACGACATCGATCGGCCCCTCGAGTTGCGGACCGCTCGTACTCGAGACCGGCGCGCCGACCTCGTGCACGAGGATCTCCCGCAGCGAGTCGACGTTGTCGAGCAGGGCCTGGTGCAGTTGCCGCATGCAGCGCACGCGGAACGCGTGGTCGGTCGCCCAGTCCGTCGTGTCGAACGCGCGCCGGGCCGCGCTGATCGCGCCGCTGCGCGTCGTCCACCGTCGCGTCGGCGGCCACGCCGAGGACCGCGCCGGTCGACGGCGAGATGGTCTCGTACGTCGCGCCGTTCGCGGCCGGCACCAGCTCGCCGTCGATCAGTAGCCGCTCTTCGTGCCAGGTCGTCACGGACTCACGCTCCCCCGATCTGCGCCGGCGTCGCATCGCGACTCATTCGTACCGGCCTGATAGGACGATTACGCTACGCGAGAATCTGTCTCTCGCCAAGAGCATGCGGGATTCTCCAGCCGATGCATGGGGGCCCGGAATGAACGAGCCAGGGCGGGGGCCGGTGATCGCCGAGTTCCGGGCCGAGCTCCACTCCTGGCTCGACCCCCATCACGACGAGCTCGCACCGCGCGTACGCCGCGCCGGGAACGCTCGACGAGCAGATCGCGCAGATGCAACGCGTGAAGTCGATCCTGTACGACGCGGGTTGGATGCGGTACGGGTGGCCCGAGCAGGTGGGCGGACTCGGCGGCTCGCCGCTCCTGCGCACCGAGCTCGGCGCGGCGCTGGCCGCCCGCGACCTCGCCGACCCCGGGCTGTTCTCCCTCATCGAAGTGCTCGCGCCCACGCTCATCGACTTCGCCCCGCCCGCGCTCGCGGCCGAGGTCGTTCCCCTCCTGCTGTCGGGCGCGGAGATGTGGTGCCAGGGATTCTCGGAACCGGGAACCGGCAGCGACCTCGCGTCGCTCAGCTGCCGCGCGGTTCCCGACGGCGACGCCGAGACCGCGTCGACTGGGTCGATCAACGGTCAGAAGGTCTGGACGAGCCTGGCGCAGTACTCCGATCGTTGCGTCCTGCTGACGCGCACCGGGCCCGCCGAGTCGCGCCACCGCGGCATCACCGCATTCTTCGTCGACATGGACACGCCCGGGATCACGGTCGCGCCGATCGAGATGATCAACGGCGTGCGCGAGTTCGCCGAGGTGTTCTTCGACGACGTCGTCGTCCCGGCGGATCGGGTGCTCGGCACGGTCGAACGGCGGCTGGGCGGTCGCGATGAGCATCCTCCCGTTCGAGCGGTCGTCGTGTTTCTGGCAGCGCATCGCGTACCTGTACCGCCGCCTGGAGCAGGCCGTCGAGGTCGCACCCGACACGATCGCAACGCGGAGATCGTCGGCAACGCGTTCCTGCATCTGCACGCGCTGCGCGCCCGGTCACGTGCCACGCAACACCGGCTCGCCGCCGGCGCGACGCTCGGCGCGGAAACCTCGATCGACAAGGTGCTCGTCGCGACGGCGGAGCACACGACCTACGACGCGGTGCGCCGGTTGCTGCCCGGGCGTCGTGGAGATGGACGACGACGCGAGCGGCGTGACGTGGCGCACCGAGTACCTCTACTCGCGCGCCGCGACGCATCTACGGCGGCACGGCCGAAGTGCAGCGCAACATCATCGCCCGGCGCCTGCTCGATCTCGGGGACGACGATGCGACGCCCATGATGGAAGCCGAAGAGCACGCGCTGCTCGCAGTCCACAGTCCGCGACGCGATCGCCGCCGCGGCGGCCGGCGGCGATCGACGCGGCCCTGACCGAACTCGGTTGGCTGGAGATGCTCGCCGCCGAGCCACGCGACGCGATCGACATCGTCTTCACCGCGCTCGGCGAGACGAACGGCGCCGCGTCCGCGCTCGACGACGTGGTCGTGTCCGCGCTGGGTCTCGCACCGCGCGCCGACCTCGCGGTGTTGCTCCCCGCTTCGGCACGTGGGATCCGCCCGGGAACATCGATGGCGACCGCGCCGCCGCGACCGGGCTCGCGACCTCGCGCGTCGCGACCGCGCGCGAGATTGCTGGTGGTGTGCGAACGGATCGCGCGCTCGTCGTACCGTGCCGCGGAGGCCGCCGAGGTGAGCCCGGTGCAGGGCATCGATCCGGACGCGCGGCTTCCACCGCGTGCGCGTCGAGTGCGAGCCGGCGGCGGCGACGGCACTCGAACCCGACGCGTGGGAAACGGCGGTGTCGGTCGGCCGCCGCGCGGTCGCCCACCAGATCTCCGGGAGCGCGCCGAACGATGCTCGACCTCGCCCGCACCCACGCGTTGGAGCGGGTGCAGTTCGGCCGGGCGATCGTGCGCTTCCAGGCCGTACGCCACCGGCTCGCGGAGACCCTCGTCGCGATCGAAGCCCTCGACGCGACCCTGGGCGCGGCCGCCGACGAACCGAACGCGATCACGGCCGCGCTCGCCAAGGCGACGGCGGGCCGCACCGCGCGCAGCGTTGCCGCGCACTGCCAGCAGGTGCTCGCCGGAATCGGGTTCACCACCGACCATCCGTTCCACCGATTCCTCAAGCGATCGATGCTGCTCGAAGGATTGTTCGGATCCGCCGACGACATTGCGCTCGACCTCGGTCGCCAACTCCTCGCGGCGCGCGGCGCGTCCCGACCCTGATCGAGCTGTGAAGGAGCAACCGTGACGGACTGCGAGTGACCGACTTCGACGACGATCGACTTCTTCCGCGACGACGACGCTCGTCGCCGACCCGTACCCGTACTTCGACCACCTGCGCGCGCAGTGCCCGGTGCAGCGCGAGCCGCACCACGACGTGGTGATGGTGACCGGCTACGACGAGGCGATCGCGGTGTTCCACGACACCGCGACGTTCTCGTCGTGCAACTCGGTGACGGGACCGTTCCCCGGGTTCCCGGTGCCGCTCGAGGGCGACGACGTCAGCGAGCTGATCGAGCAGCACCGCGACGAGCTGCCGTTCAGCGACCAGCTCCCGACGCTCGATCCGCCGAAGCACACCGCGCACCGCGGGCTGCTGATGCGCCTGATCACGCCGAAGCGGCTGAGGGAGAACGAGGAGTTCATGTGGCGGCTCGCCGATCGGCAGATCGACGAGTTCCTCGCCAACGGCGCGTGCGAGTTCATCAGCGAGTTCGCGAGCCCGTTCGCCATGCTCGTCATCGCCGACCTGCTCGGCGTGCCCGAGTCCGATCACGAGATGTTCCGCGCCGAGCTCGGCGCGAAGCGTCCGGGCCGCGCGGTCGGCAGCACCGAGCAGACGATGGCGCACAGGCCGTTGGAGTTCCTCTACGAGCGGTTCACCGAGTACATCGAGGACCGGCGCCGCAACCCGCGCGACGACGTGCATGACCGGCCTCGCGACCGCGACGTTCCCCGACGGCTCGACTCCCCGAGGTCGTCGACGTCGTGCGCGATCGCCGCGAACCTCTTCGCGGCCGGCCAGGAGACGACCGTGCGGCTGCTCGCGTCCGCGCTCCAGATGCTCGGCGAGGAGCCCGACCTCCAGCAGCTGCTCCGCGACGAGCGCGACCGCATCCCGAACTTCATCGAGGAGATGCTGCGGATCGAGAGCCCGATCAAGGGCGACTTCCGCCTGTCGCGCGTGCCGACGACCGTCGGCGGCGTCGACATCCCGGCCGGCACCACGGTGATGGTGCTCAACGGCGCCGCGAACCGCGACCCGCGCCGGTTCGAGAACCCGGACGAGTTCCTCGTCGACCGCGCGAACGCCCGCCAGCACATCGCGTTCGGGCACGGCATCCACACCTGCCCGGGCGCGCCGCTCGCTCGCGCCGAGGGCCGCGTCAGCGTCGAGCGCATCCTCGACCGCATGCCCGACATCACGATCTCCGAGAGCCGAACACGGCCCGCCGGCGCCGCGCCGCTACCAGTACGTGCCCACCTACATCCTCCGCGGGCTCACACGCCTGCACCTCGAGTTCACGCCCGTCGCATGACGGAGATCATCGAGCCGTTCCGGATCGACGTCGACGACGCGCGTCCTCGACGACCTGCGCGACCGGCTCGCACGCACCCGCTTCCCGGATCAGATCGACGACACGGGCTGGGAGTACGGCATCCCGATCGACTACCTGCGCGAGCTCGTCGACGTACTGGCGCGACGAGTACGACTGGCGCGCGCACGAGGCCGAGCTCAACGAGCTCGCGCACTTCCGCACCGACCATCGACGGGCAGTCGATCCACTTCGTCCACGTGCGCTCGCCGCACCCGACGCGTTGCCGTTGCTGCTCATGCACGGTTGGCCGGGCTCGTTCACCGAGTTCCTCGACGTCATCCCGCGGCTCACCGACACGCTTCGACCTGATCGTGCCGTCGCTCCCCGGCTACGGGTTCTCGGAGCCGCCACGCACGCACGCGGCTGGGACGTCGGCGCGGATCGCGCGCGCGTTCATCGAGTTGATGCAGCGGCTCGGCTACGCGCGCTACGGCGCGCAGGGCGGCGACTGGGGCGCGCAGGTCGCGACGCGCATCGGCGCGCTCGATCCCGGAGCACTGCGTCGCCATCCACCTCAACATGCCGATCGCGGACCGCCCCGCCGAACCGGTCGACCTCGACCGACGAGGACAAAGCCGACCTCGCGGCGATGGCGCACTTCCAGCGCGAGGAATCCGGCTACGCGCTCGAGCAGTCGACGAAGCCGCAGACGATCGGCGTCGCGCTCAACGACTCCCCGGCGGCGCTGCTCGCGTGGATCGTGGAGAAGTTCCGCGCGTGGAGCGACTGCGACGGTCACCCGGAGAACGCGTTCACGCGCGACCAGCTGCTCACGAACGTGATGATCTATTGGTTGACGGAGACGAGCGCGTCCGTCGGCGCGGCTGTACTGGGAGCACCGGAACAGCGCGGAAGCCGCAGGCGTTCGTCGCCGTGCCCGACCGGCGTCGCGCGCTACCCGAAGGAGGTGCTGCGCTTCCCGCGGCCCTGGGTCGAGCGCCGCTACAACGTGACCCACTGGGCCGACATGCCCCGCGGCGGCCACTTCGCCGCGATGGAGCAGCCCGCCCTCTTCGCCGACGACGTCGAGCCTTCTTCCCCTCCCTGCGACCGCCGACTCCCTGCACCATTTCCCGCCATCAGATGGTAGGAATTCCGGCTCCGGTGCCCTTTCCCTACCATCGATGGCGGGTTGCCGGGCTCGATATTGGTGTCATCCTGCGGTGGCACGAAATCGAAACGGGGGATGACCTGATGGGGCTGTTGGACGGCAAGGTCGCGGTCATCACCGGCGCGGGGTCGGGGATGGCCCGAGCCACGGTCGAGGTCTTCGTGCGCGAAGGCGCCAAGGTCGTGGCCGGCGACATCAGCGGCGCGGAGAAGGACACCGCCGCCGAGTTCGGCGCCGCGCGTGCTGCCCGTCCACTGCGACGTCACCGACGAAGCCGACGTCGAGGCGCTGGTCCGCACCGCGGTCGACGAGTTCGGGCGCTTCGACATCGATGTGCAACGTCGCCGGCCTCGCCGACGCGATGATGCTCGCCGACGTCACCACGGAGCACTACGACAAGCTGATGGACGTCGACCTGCGCGGCGTGCTGCTACGGCACGAAGCACGCGATCAAGGCGATGCTCGAGACCGGCACCGCGGGTTCGATCGTCAACTGGTCGTCGCTCGGCGGCATGAACGGCTCGTACTTCACGGGCGTCTACTCGGCCGCGAAGGCGGGCGTGATCGCGATCACCAAGGCCGCCGCGATCGAGTACGGCGCGCAGGGCATCCGCGCCAACTGCCTCTGCCCGGGCTTCATCTACACCGCGATGAGCGCGGGCGGCGAGAACATCCCCGGCATGCTCGAGAAGGCCGCGCTGAACCGCGGCGGGCAGCCCGAAGAGGTCGCGGAGGTCGCCGCGTTCCTCGCGTCCGACCGCGCGTCGTACGTCGTCGGGCGCGATCATCCCCGTCGACGGCGGGTGGGCCGCGAAGCTCGCATGACGCAACCCGGCGGTCGCGGCGCCACGCGCTACGTCGGCGCACGCGGTCAACCGCGTCGAGGACGCGCGGCTGCTCACCGGGCGGCGGCACCTACGTCGACGACATCGCGCTTGCCGGGGATGCTGCACGCGTACTTCGTGCGCAGCCCGCACGCCCGCGCCGACGATCCGCGGCGATCGACGCGACGGCCGCGCTCGCGCTGCCCGGGGTGCACGCCGTGTTCACCGCCGCCGACCTGAACCCCGGGGTCAAGGAGCAGTGGCACACGTCGATCGGCCCGCTGAGTCCCGAGACGCCGCGCCCGCCGCTCGCCGAGGGCGAGGTCCGCTTCGTCGGCGATCCGGTCGCGCTCGTCGTCGCCGCGACTCGCGCGCTCGCGCAGGACGCGGCCGAGCTCGTCGACGTCGACTACGAACCGCTGCCCGCGGTCGTCGACTACACGACGGCCGAGAACGACGACCGTGCTCGTGCACGAGGCGCACGGTTCGAACGTCATCGGCGAGCTCAACGGCCTGCCCGAATCCGCGCTCGACGACGTGTTCGCGGCCGCCGCGCACGTGACGACCGAGACGATCTCACCAGCAGGCGTGCGCCGCCGCGCCGATGGAAGGCCGCGCGCTGATCGTCGACTACCGCCGCGCGACCGGCGAGCTCACGATCTACGCCGCGACCCAGGCGCCGCACGACATGCGGCTCTTCTGCTCGCGCCTGCTCGGCATGCCCGAGCACCGCATCCGGGTCGTGATGCGCGACACCGGCGGCGGCTTCGGCCAGAAGGTCATGGTGCAGCGCGACGAGATGTGCCTGATGCTCGCGGCGCCGAAGGTCGGCGCGCCGGTGAAGTGGGTCGAGGACCGGCGCGAGAACCTGCTCGCGGCGGGCAAGTCGCGGCACGAGCACGGCACGGCGTCAAGATGGCGTTCGACGCCGACGGCGCGATCGCAGGCCGCGTACATCGACTTCGTCTCCGACTGCGGCGCGTACCCGACGCCGTGGCCGATCGGCCCGGCGGCCGCGGTCGGGATGCTGTTCCCCGGCCCGTACCGCGTGCCGCGCGCCGGCTTCGCGACCAAGTCGATCTACACGAACACCGTCGGCCGCACCGCGTACCGCGGGCCCTGGCAGTTCGAGACGCTCGCCCGCGAGGTGCTGCTCGACATCGCGGCGCGCGAGATGGGCATCGATCCCGTCGAGCTGCGCCGGCGCAACGTGTTGCGCCGCGACGAACTTCCGTACACGAACCCCAACGGCATGCCCTACGACAACATCTCGCCCGCGGAGACGCTCGAGCAGGCGCTGGCGATGCTCGACTACGACGCGTTCCGCAAGGAACAGGCCGAGGCCCGCACGGCCGGCCGCTACCTCGGCGTCGGCGTGTCGAACTACGTCGAGCCGTCGACGCCCGGCATGGGCTACTACGCGACCGAGGCCGCGACGATCCGCATCGAGCCGTCGGGCGCGATCAACGTGTACATCGCGGGCGGCTCGACCGGGAAACAGCATCGAGACGACCGTCGTCCAGCTCGCGGCCGACGCGCTCGGCGCGAACATCGACGACGTCAACACGATCCAGGGCGACACCGCCGTCACCGGCTTCGGCGCGGGCGCGGCCGGGAGCCGCAGCGGGTCGATGACCGCCGGCGCGATACGCGAGACCGGCGACCATCCTGCGCGAACGCTTGTGCGCGATCGCCGCGCACAAGCTCGAAGCCGCGGTCGACGACATCGAGTTGTCCGGCAGCCGCGCGACCGTGCGCGGCACGCCGGCGATCGGCATCTCGTTGCGCGAGATCGCGACACTCGCCTACTTCGAGCCGGCCTCGCTGCCGCCCGGTGTCCCGGCCGGTCTCGAGGCGAGCGCGCGCTACACCGCCGAGGCGCCGATCATCTGGGTGAACGCCACGCACGTGTGCACGTGCGAGGTCGACGTCGCCACCGGCGGGGTCACGCTCTGCGCTACATCGTGAGCGAGGACTGCGGTCCGATGATCAACCCGAACGTCGTCGAGGGTCAGATCGCGGGCGGCGTCGTGCAGGGCATCGGCGGCGCGCTCTTCGAAGACCTCGCGTACGACGACGACGGCAACCCGCTCGCCACGACGTTCATGGACTACCTCGTGCCGTCCGCCGCCGAAGTCCCGACGCTCGAGTTCGGCCACATCGAGACGCCGAGCCCGGGCCCGGGCGGCTACAAGGGCGTCGGCGAAGGCGGCGCGATCGGCGCGCCGCCGGCCGTCGTCAACGCGGTGGCCGACGCGCTCTCGCCGTTCGGCGTGCGCGTGACGCGCCTGCCGGTGAGCCCGTCGCGCATCGTGGACGCTCGCTCGAAGCCGCACGAAGTCGAGATGAGCGATGACCCGTGACCAGCGCGACGACGTCTCCTACGACCCGTACGACATCGAGATCAACGCCGATCCGTATCCGGCGTTCCGCCGGCTGCGCGAGGAGGCGCCGCTCTACTACAACGAGCAGTACGACTTCTTCGCCGTCAGCCGCTACGACGACGTCGAGCAGCGGCCTCAAGGACCGCGAGACGTACATCTCCGAGTCGGGGCGCGATCCTCGAGCTCATCAAGGCCGACATCGAGATGCCGCCCGGCGTCATCATCTTCGAGGACCCGCCGATCCACACCATGCACCGCGGCCTGCTCTCGCGCGTGTTCACGCCGAAGAAGATGAACGCGCTCGAACCGCAGATCCGCGAGTTCTGCGCGGCGAGCCTCGACCCGCTCGTCGGCGCCGGCCGGTTCGACTTCGTCGCCGACCTCGGCGCGCAGATGCCGATGCGCGTGATCGGCATGCTCCTCGGGATCCCGGAGCAGGACCAGGAGGCGATCCGCGACCACGTCGACGCGTCGCTGCGCACCGAGGCGGGCGAACCCATGACGAGCTCGCTCGACGCGATCCTGAGCGGCGAGATCTTCGCCGACTACATCGACTGGCGGGCGCGAGCATCCCTCCGACGACCTGATGACGGAGTTGCTCAACGCCGAGTTCGTGGACGAGACCGGAACGACCCGCCGGCTCACGCGCGAGGAGATCCTCACCTACGTGACCGTCATCGCCGGCGCGGGCAACGAGACGACGACGCGCCTGATCGGCTGGACGGGCAAGGTGCTGGCCGAGCACCCCGAGCAGCGGCGCGAGCTCGTCGCCGACCCGGCGCTCATCCCCAACGCGATCGAGGAGCTGCTGCGGTTCGAGCCGCCCGCGCCGCACGTCGCGCGCTACGTCGCCCGCGACGTCGAGCTACTACGGCCGGACCGTGCCCGAGGGCAGCGTCATGCTGTTCCTCGTCGGATCGGCGAACCGCGACGATCGCCGCTTCCCGAACGGCGACCAGTTCGACATCCACCGCAACGCCGGCCGGCCACCTCACGTTCGGTTTCGGCACCCACTTCTGCCTCGGCGCCGCGCTCGCCCGGCTCGAAGGCCGCGTCGCGCTCGAAGAGGTGCTGCAGCGGTTCCCGGAGTGGGACGTCGACTGGTCGGGCGCCAAGCTCTCGCCGACCTCGACCGTGCGCGGGTGGGAGACGCTGCCGGTCGTGACGCCATGACGCTCGACGAGCAGGCGCGACCGCGCCGGAAGTACGACAGCCCGGTCCGGCGGCAGCGCGCGGCCGAGACACGCGAGCGCATCATCTCCGCGGGCGCCGACCTCCTGCACGGCTTTCCCGTCTGGAACTGGCGCGCGCTGACGGTCGGCGCGGTCGCCGAGCGCGCCGGCGTGAACGAACGCACGGTGTACCGCTACTTCGCCAGCGAACGCGAGCTCCGCGACGCGGTGATGGCCCGCCAAGAAGCCGACGCCGACGTCGCGCTCGAAGGCCTCGCGCTCGAAGACCTCCAGGCCCACACCGCGCGGATCCTCGAGTACGTGTCGTCGTTCCCGCTCGCAGTCGCGCACGCCCGACGACCCGACGCTCGTCGCCGCGCACGCGCGCCAGCGCGCCGCGCTCGATCGCCGCGGTGTCCGAGCGCGGCCGACGCGTGGCCCGACGACCGACCGCGCGATCGCGGCCGCGATGCTCGACGTGTTGTGGAGCGTCGCGTCGTACGAACGGCTCGTCGTCGACTGGGACCTCGACCCGAAGGACGCGATCACGGGCGCCACGTGGGTCATCGGGCTGGTCGAAGACGCCATCCGCGACGGCCGGTCGCCCGCGCACCGAAGACGACCGAACGGAGAACCGATGAGCACTACCGACTTCGACTCGGTCGACTACTTCCGCACGCCCGCGATCTACCAGGACCCGTACCCGTACTACGAGTACGTGCGTGCGCACGGGCCGGTGTGGCGCGAGCCGCACTGGGGTGTGGTCATGATCAC
The DNA here is from genome assembly GCA_963820035.1 of uncultured Actinomycetota bacterium. Lineage (GTDB taxonomy): Bacteria > Actinomycetota > Actinomycetes > Propionibacteriales > Nocardioidaceae > JAWWPG01. The sequence continues at coordinate 313,986 of CAWFYK010000007.1, forward strand.
CGGCTTCGACGAAGTGATGCAGGTGTACAACGACGCGGCGACGTTCTCGTCGTGCAACACGGTGGCCGGTCCGTTCGTGAAGTTCCCGGTCGAGCTCGAAGGCGACGACATCAGCGCGATCATCGACCTCCACCGCGACACGCTGCCGTTCAGCGATCAGCTGCCGTCGTTCGATCCGCCGAAGCACACCGAGCAGCGCGGGCTGCTGCTGCGGCTGATCACGCCGAAGCGGCTGAAGGAGAACGAGGAGTTCATGTGGCAGCTCGCCGATCGCACGATCGACGAGTTCGTCGCCCGCGGTGAGTGCGAGTTCGTGCACGACTACGCGAAGCCCGTTCACGCTCTTGGTGATCGCCGATCTGCTCGGCGTTCCCGAAGCCGACCACGAGACGTTCCGCGCAGGAGCTGCAGGGCGACCACCGCCCGACCAGGCAATCCGGCGGCGGCGCGATGGCGCACAAGCCGTTGGAGTTCCTCTACGACCGGTTCACCGCGTACATCGAGGAGCTCCGGCGCGAACCGCGCGACGACGTGATGTCCGGCATCACCACCGCGACCTTCCCCGACGGGTCGATCCCCGACGTGCACGACGTCGCGCTCATCGCCGCGAACCTGTTCTCGGCGGGCGGCGAGACGACCGCGCGACTCCTCGGGCTCCGCGATGCAGCGCCTGGCCGAGGATCCCGAGCTCCAAGCGCTGCTGCGCGGCGAGCGCCATCGCATCCCCGACTTCATCGAGGAGATGCTGCGGCTCGAGAGCCCGATCCAGGGCGAGTTCCGGCTGGCGCGCGTTCTCGACGACGGTCGGCGGCGTCGACCTCCCCGCGGGCACGACGGTGATGGTGCACAACGGCGCCGCGAACCGCGATCCGCGCCACTTCGACGCGCCGGGCGAGCTCCGCCTCGACCGCACCGACGGCCGTCACCACCTCGGGTTCGGCTTCGGCATCCACACGTGCGTCGGCGCACCGCTCGCCCGGGCCGAGGCGCGCGTGAGCCTCGAACGCATCTTCGACCGCATGGCCGACATCCGGATCTCGGAGCGCGAGCACGGCCCCGCGCGGCGCCCGCCGCTACGAGTACTCTCCGATCTACATGCTGCGCGGCCTCGAGCAACCTGCACCTCGAGTTCACCCCGGTCGTCGACGTGAACACACGCGACCTGCTCGATCCCGAGGTCGCGGCGGTCGCCGCGCTCGTGCCGTTCGCCGACGCTGAACGCGGAGATCCTGGCGACGCTGCGCCCGATGTCGCTCCGGACCGCCCGCCTTCCGACACCGTCGACGCGGACCGAACACGTCGTCGCCCGGCGATCCCGGCGGTGCCGGTGCGCGTGCACCGGGCCAAGGGCGCGACCGGGCGTGCTGCCGTGCATGTACTCGATCCACGGCGGCGGCTACGTGATCGGCTCCAACACATGGACGATCCGCAGTTCGAGACGTGGTGCCCGAAGCTCGGCGTCGTCGGCGTGTCGGTCGACTACCGGCTCGCGCCGGAGACGCCGTACCCGGGACCGCTCGAGGACTGCTACCGCGGACTCGTGTGGACCTACGAGCACGCCGACGAGCTCGGCATCGACCCGGAGTGCATCGGCGTCATGGGCGTCAGCGCCGGCGGCGGTCTGGCCGCGGCGCTCGCGCTGCTGGCGCGCGACCGCGGCGAGGTTCCCGTCGCGTTCCAACTCCTCGACTCGCCGATGCTCGACGACCGCCAGATCACGCCGTCGAGCCGACGAGGACGACCTCGCGGTGTGGAGCCGCGGCTCGAACACGTTCGGGTGGAAGTCGTACCTCGGCGATCTCTACGGTCGCGACGACATCCCCGCCACCGCCGCGCCGGCGCGCGCGACCGACCTCTCCGGGCCTGCCGCCCGCGTTCGTGTCGGTCGGCGCGGTCGACGGGTTCCGCGACGAGGACATCGACTACGCGCTGCGGCTGAACCAGGCGGGCGTGCCCGACGGAGCTGCACGTGTACCCGGGCGCGTGCCACGGCTTCACGTGCTCGCGCCCGAGGCCGCGGTCACGAAGCAGTGCCTGCGCAACATGGAGGACTGGTTGCCGGCGGTTCACCACGACCGCGCCGACGGGCTGACCCGACGGTCACGCGATCTCGGGACGCGTGCCGGGCCGCAGGTCCGGCACGATCGAGCTGCGACTTCGTCGACCCGGATCGGCGTGCCGTTGACGAGCACGTGCCGGACGCCGGTGGGCTCCTCGGCGGTCAGCCGCTCGGCGTCGGCCGGGAAGTCGCGCACGCGCCGCGTCGGACCGGTGCCGACCGTCGCGGGATCGAACACGCACACGTCGGCCGCGTAGCCCTCGCGGAGATAGCCGCGCCGCACGAAGCCGAACATGTCGGCGGGCTCGCCGGTCAGCTTGCGCACCGCGTGCTCGAGCGGCAGCACGTCGCGCTCGCGCACCCACGTGCCGAGCAGGTCGGTGGGCAGCGGCGCGTCGCACAGCTGGTCGATGTGCGCGCCCGCGTCGGAGAGACCGAGCGCGACGTGGTCGTGCGTCGAGCAGGCGGCCGACGTCGTCGACGTCGTCGTTGGCGATGTACGCCGCGAAAGCGGGTCGTGAGATCCTCGTCGACCGCGATCTCGCACATCACGTCGAGCGGGCTGCAACCGCGTTCGCGCGCGAGGTCGCTCACCCGCCGGCCCTGCAGCTCGGGGAACCGCTCCGACTCCGAGACCTCGAACGTCTCCCAGCGCGGCTTCATCGGCGATTCCTCGAGGTCGGCCGCGGCCTCGCGCCCGCCACTCGGGATCGCGGTACGCCGCGAGGCGCACGGCGCGGCTCACCTTCATCAGCTCGCCGAAGACCTTGCCCGTGTTGAGGCTGTACGCGTCGGCCATCGTGAACTGCATGGTGAGCGGGCGGGGCGTCACCTGCGGCCACACGTCCGCGCCGCGCGCCAGGCCCTCCTCGTGCAGCCGCACCGGCTCGAGGTGCTTGCCGCGCCGGCGCCGCGAACAGCGGGTAGGTGAACGGGCGGCCGACGCGCGGGCTGCCACTCGTACACGTCGGCGTAGCTGCACTGCTCGCCGGGCGTGATGAGCACCACGCCCTTCCCGGCTTCGCCCGCCGCGAGGAACAGCGCCTCGACTTCGTCGGCGTCGGCGAAGCGGCTCGGCACGGGCTTGCCGTCGACGCCGCGGTGCGCGAACGAGAAGCTGGTGGAGAACCCGGCCGCGCCCGCGCGCGATCGCCTCGCGCACGAGCGCCGCACATCTGCTCGATCTCGTCGGGAGTGGCCGCGCGCTCGTAGGCCGCGTCGCCCATCACGTAGAGCCGCACCGCGGAGTGCCCGACGTACGCGGTGAAGTTGAGCGACGCGTCCCGCGGCGGCCGGACGGATCGAGGTACTCGGGAAACGTCGCGAAGTCCCACGCGATGCCCGCGATCAGCGTCGCCGGGATCCATGTCCTCGACGTTCTCGAGCGTGCCCACGATGAGGTCGTGGTGTTCGGGCGCGCGTCGGCGCGATCGAGAAGCCGCAGTTGCCGGCGACGACGGTCGTGACGCCGTGGAACGACGACGGCCGCAGCGCCGGATCCCAGAAGACCTGCGCGTCGTAGTGCGTGTGGATGTCGATGAAGCCGGGCGCGACCGCGCAGCCCGACGCGTCGAGCTCGCGCTCGCCGCGCAGATCGGGGCCGATCTCGACGATCACGCCGTCGGCGATCGCGACGTCGGCGACGCGACCGGGCGCGCCGCGTGCCGTCGAAGACGGTTCCGCCCGCGAATGACGATGTCGGCTGCTCATCGGCAGTCCTCGTTCGCTTCGACGTGTCGGTGGCCATGAGATCCTCGATCGAGCGCGGCGGCGAGCCCGCGGTGGTGCCGCCGTCGACGGGGAGCACGATCCCGGTGATCTGCGCGGCCCGGTCGCTCGCGAGGTACGAGCGCCGCTTCCGCGACGTCGCGCGGCGAGCCCACCCGCTGCAGCGGCTGCATCGCGCGCACGATCAACGACTGGTCCATCGCCGCGTTGATCGCGGTCGGGATGTGCGCGGGCGCGATGCAGTTCACGCGGATGTTCGTGCGCGGCCAGCTCGACCGCGATCGACCGCGTGAAGTGGATGACCGCCGCCTTCGTGGCCCGGTACGCCATCACGCCCGCGCCCGCGTTGATCCCGCCGATCGACGTGGTGTTGACGATGACGCCGCCGCCGTTCGCCGCCATGTGCCGCGCCGCGCGCTGACTCCCGACCATCACGCCGAAGATGTTCACGCGCCATCACGCGGTCGAAGTCGGCGAAGTCGTCGTCGAGGAACCGCTTGAACGAGCCGCCGATGCCGGCGTTGTTGCACATGACGTGGAGGCCGCCGAACCGCTCGACCGCGAGGTCGACCGCCGCCTGGATCTGGTCCGCGTCGCGCGACGTCGGTCTGCTCGAACGCGGCCGCGGCGCCGAGCTGCTCGGCGAACGCGGCGCCGCCCTCGCGGTCGACGTCGGCGATGACGACGCTCGCGCCTTCCTCCACGAACAGCTCGACCATGCCGCGCCCGAGCCCGCTCGCGCCGCCGGTGACGATCGCGACCTTCCCGTCGAGCTCGGATCCCTAGTCACGGCTTCTCACGCCTCTTCGATCCAGAAGTCGGGGGTGGTGTCGATGCCGTGGCGGTCGAAGATCGCGTCGATCTCGGCGAGATCGGCGTCGCTGATCGTCCAGCCGACCGCGCCGACGTTGTCCTCGACCTCGGCGACGTTGCGGCAGCCGACGAGCGCCGTGCTCACCGCCGGGTGCGAGATCGCCCAGCGCAGCGCGAGCTGCGGGAGGCTCTTGCCGTAGCGGGCGGCGATGCCCTTCAGCTCCTCCACCGCGCGGACGTTGTCCTTGAACTTCTCCGGGCCGAACAGCGCGGCGAACATCTTGATCGCGCCCATGTTGCCCTGGCGCGCCCGCCAGTCGGCGCGCGCCGAAGTCGTGGTCCTCGGTGAACGTGCCGGTCAGCAACCCGAACGCGAGCGAGCCGTACGCCATGAAGCCGACGCCCTGCTCCTCGCAGTACGGCAGGATCTCGCTCTGCATCCGGCGGTCGAACATGTTCCAGCCGTACTGCACGACGTCGACGCGGCGCACGGCCATGCACGCCTCGATCTCCTCGAGCTTGAAGTTCGAGAGGCCGACGAAGCGGACCTTGCCCTCGCGCACGATGTCGTCGAGCGCGAGCATCGTCTCCTCGAACGGCGTCTCCCGGTCGGGCCAGTGCACGAGGTACACGTCGACGTAGTCGGTGCCGAGGTTCTTCAGGCTCTTGTCGATCGACGCGATGACCCGCTCGCGGCTGCTGTCGCGGAGGTTCGGCTTGTCGCGGTAGTTCATGCCGAACTTCGTGACGATGATCGCTTCGTCGCGCCGCGCTCCCGAGCGCCTTGCCCGAGCGCCCGCTCGGACGCGCCCATGCCGTAGCCCTCGGCGGTGTCGAAGCAGTTGATGCCGAGGTCGAGCGACGCGGTCGACGGCGCGCTCGAAGTCCTCGTCCTCGACGTCGCCGTAGCCGCCGCCGATCTCCCAGCAGCCGTAGCCGACGGCCGAGACGTCGAGTCCCGTCCGTCCGAACGGCCGATGTTCCATCGTGTCCCCTCTCGAGATGCCGCGCTACACCGAGCGGTAGCGCAGCGGTAGATGCTTGATGCTGCCGTTGACCGCGGACTCGAGCCGCTCGACCGATCCCGACAGCTCGAACCCGTCGAGGCGCGCGAGCAGGTGCCGGAAGATCGTCTCGATCTCGACGCGCGCGAGGTGCGCGCCCATGCAGAAGTGCTCGCCGAAGCCGAACGCGAGGTGCGGGTTCGGGCGCCGGTCGACGCGGAACGCGAACGGGTCGTCGAACACGTCCTCGTCGCGGTTCGCCGACGCGAAGAACAGCGCGAGCTGGTCGCCGGCGCGGATCTGCACGCCGCGGACCTCGCAGTCCTCGGTCGCGACACGCGTGAAGTGGCAGATCGGGCTGACCCAGCGCAGGATCTCCTCGACCGCGTCGGGCAGCAGCTCCGGTCGCGCGCGCAGCTTCTCCCACTCGGCGGGGTTCTCGCAGAAGGCGAGCAGCCCGCCGCTGATCGCGTTGCGCGTCGTCTCGTTGCCGGCCTCGACGAACAGCTCGCAGTACGCGAGGAGCTGCTCGTCGGTGAGCGGCGCGCCGTTGACCGTGCCGCGCGATCAGCTCGCTCACGAGATCGTCCTGCGGGTCGCGCGGCGCTGCTCGATGAGCTCGCCGAGGTACGCGTGCAGCTCGCCCGCGCGCCCGCTTGATCGTCTGGCCCGGCGATCTCGCCCGGCCGGCGGTACTCGGGATCGTCCTTGCCGATCACCTCGTTGGTCCAGCGGAACAGCAGCTCCCAGTCCGTGCTGCGGCACGCCGAGGATCCACGCGATGACCGCGAGCGGGAACGGCGCCGCGATCTGCTCGACGAAGTCGACGTCGCCGGAGTCGACCGCCGGCGCCGCGTCGTCGAGGACGTCGACGCGCGATGCGCTCGACGTCGTCGCTGCCGGGCGCGCACCGCCTTCGGCGTGAAGCGCCCGCTCACGACGCGGCGCATCGGCGCGTGCTTCGGCGGGTCGAGCAGCACGAGGATCTCGGTCGGCGGCATCGGCCCCGCGCCGGCGCGGGCGAGCGTGATGCCCTGCGCGCTCGAGAAGCGCAGCGGCTGCGACGCGATCTGCAGGATGTCGGCGTGCTTCGTGATCGCCCAGAACGGCTCGTAGCCGGGCGCCTCGATGCGCGCGACCGGCGCCTCGGCGCGCAGCCGCGTCCACACGTCGTGCGGATACCCGCGCGCCGCGTAGCGCGCGGGATCGACGAGGTCGAGCGGATCGATGTCGATCACTGCCATCGGCGGTTCCCGCGGCAGGCCGAGCAGGCGCTCGCCGATGATGTTGCGCTGGATCTCGCTCGTGCCGCCCATGATCGAGTTGGCGCGCGTCGACAGCAGGCCCCGCGCCCACGCCCGGCTCGGCGTCGTCGCGCCGAGATGAGCGTGCCCGGGCCCGAGCACGTCGGTCGCCGTCTCGTAGAGCCGCTGGCTCATGCCCGCCCAGAACAGCTTCACGATGCTCGACTCCGCGCCGATCTCCTCGCCGCCGGCGAGCCGGGCCAGCGTGCGCGCGTTGTGCAGGCGGAAGATCTCGACGTCGATCCACGACCGCGCGAGCCGCTGGCGCACGACGCGGGTCGCGTGCCGACCCCCGCGCGCGACACGCCTCGGCCAGGCGCCGATACGCGGCCTCGTGGAGCACCTGCTCCTTCCAGATGAACGAGGCGCCGCCGCTCGTTGGCGAGCGTCGTGTTCGCGACCCGCCAACCCTCGTTCTCCGGGCCGATGAGGTTCTCGACCGGCACCTCGACGTCGTCGAGGAACACCTCGTTGAACTCGCGCTCGCCGGTCATCTGGCGCAGCGGCCGCACGTCGACGCCCTTGCGCGTCCATCGGGATCGCGAGCATCGAGATCCCCTTGTGCGGCGGCGCGTCCGGATCGGTGCGCACCAGCGCGATGCCCATGTCGGCGAAGGTCGCGTACGACGACCACACCTTCTGGCCGGTCACGCGGTACGACGCCGCCGCTCTTCTCCGCGCGCGTCGAGAGGCTCGCGAGGTCGCTGCCCGCGCCGGGCTCGCTGAACAGCTGGCACCAGACGTCGTCGGCGCCGAGGATCCGCGGCATCCACCGCGCGCGCTGTTCCTCGGTGCCGTGCGCCATCAGCGTCGGCCCGACGAGCGTGACGCCGGCCCGCCCGAGGAGCGGCGGCGCACCCGCGCGCGCGAGCTCCTCGTTGTAGATCGCGACCTGCGTCGATCGACGCGCCGCGCCCGCCGTACTCGACCGGCCAGTGGATGCCGACCCAACCGCCCGCGTGCAGCGTGCGCTGCCACTCGCGCAGCGTCTGCCGCTTCCGCCGGTGTCGCCGCGACCTCGACGGCGGGCGGCGCGTGCTCCGTCAGCCACGCCGCGCAGCTCGTCGCGGAACTCTCGTCGGGAGCTGACATCGCGACGTTCGCCGTCGGCCGTCGGCTAGCCCGTTGCTTGCTGCTTGGCTTCGGCGAACGTGAACGGCTTGCCGCGCGAAGTTCACATTGATCGGCGTCTGCCACGTGTCGAGCTTGTGCCCGTCGAAGCAGACCCACGGCTTGTCCGGCTTGGCGAGGTACGGGAACGAACTTGCCGTTCTGGATCTTCACGAAGTTGCCGCACTCGAAGTCGGAGCGGTACTGGTCGCCGGCCTTCGGGTCGGTGTGCTGCTTCGTCCAGTCGACGGCGACGAGCCAGCCGCCGGCCGTGTACCACTTCTGCTGGTTCCAGGCGCTGATCAGATTCGCCCGCGTGAAGTCCGGGCCGGTGGCCTTCAGCGCGTCGACGAACTGCGCGCGCCGCGATCCAACCCTGCATCGTCATCTCGCTGACCTTGCACGTTGTTGGCCTTCGCGTAGTCGAGGTACTCCTGCATGGCCGGGAGTCGTCGGGCTGGTGCTCGACCGCGGTGAACTGCGCGAGCAGGATGCCGCCCTCGAGGAGCTTCGCGTTCTGCCTTCACGAAGTCCGCGTTGTACATGTTCGGCGTGGTAGAAGGTCACCTGGTCGCTGATGCTCTGCAGGTCCATCTCCTTGGCGACCGCGTAGTCGGCGTTGAAGTCGAGACACGTGACGAGGAAGTCGGCGCCCTTCTGCTTCATCTGCGACGACCTGCGCGGAGAAGTCGGTCTGGCCGAAGGTGAGCGACCGTCGGAGAACACGACGCGTGGCGTCGACGTCGGGACCGAACTTCTTCATCGTGTTGTTGGCGCCGCGTCACGCAACCAGCCGCCTGCGGGACGTTGTAGCCCAGCACCGCGACCTTGTGCGCTTCCGACGTCCTTCACCAGCGTCGGCAGGATGTGCGGGAGCAGCGGGCAACCCTCGAAGCACACCGGCGCGACGTTCGGGAAGAAGTTCTTCGGGCCGGCCCACTCGGCGTTGATGTTCCAACCGAACGTGGGGATGCCGGCCTTGGCGAGCTTCGACGCGCCGGTGAAGAGGTCGGCGGCGATGAACGCCGCGTACGCGTTGTCCTGGGCGAGCAGGCCTTCGACCTCGTTCGTGTTGTTGCCGAGCTTGTCGTCGCGCTCGCTTCGTCAGCTTCAACTTGCGGCCGTAGATGCCGCCCTTGGCGTTGACGAAGCCGAAGTAGGCCTTGATCCCGTCGTTCAGCTCGGCTTCTTGCCCGCCGAGCGGGCTCGTCTTCGAGGTGATCGAGGACCGACGTGGATCTCGGTGTCGAGACCCCCGGCGCGTCGACCGGCATCGTTCTTCGGTGAAGTCGTGTTCGAGACGTTCGTCGTGCCCGTCGGGCCGGCCGTCGTGTCCGACGCGGTCGCCTTGTCGACTGCCGGCGTTGCTGCACGCCGCCGACGAGCAGCGCAAGCACCACCGCCACCGCGACCGCGCCGTACTCCCACTCTCCACCTCATTGCGGAACCCCCCGGGGCTGTCGGATCGATACGGGCGCCGAACCTATGTGAGAATTGGCTCTCTCGACAAGTGGCAGGCCGCTTCCGGTCGCACGGTCCTCACTCGAGAGGGCGAGTACTGTCCGCCCGACCGAATGAAGGACCGACATGGCCGAGCCGACGCCGCTCGACCGACACGAACGAGCCCGCGGCTGGCGCGAGCGGGCGGTCTCGCGCAGCTTGAACGCCGCCCGCTCGCGGGCCGAGGAGCGGGTGCAGCGCTTTCTCGACGCCGCGTTCGAGCTGATCGACGAGAAGGGCACGACCGAGTTCACGATCCAAGAGGTCATCGAGCGGTCGAAGCAGTCGCTGCGAGGCTTCTACGAGTACTTCGACAGCAAGGACGAGCTCGTGCTCGCGCTGTTCGAGGAGACCGTCCGCGAGGCAGGCGACGACATCCGCCGGGCCGTCGACGCCGAGACCGATCCCCTCGAGCGGCTCCACGCGTTCGCGATCCGCCTCCACGAGTGGTGCGACCCCGGCGAGGCGCCGCGCAAGCGGGGCACGCACCACCGCCGCGCGATCTCCGAGTTCTCGATGCGCCTCGCCGGTCGATCACTCGCGACCGCGTGCGGGCGCGCCCTGGCGCCGCTCTCGCACATGTTGATCGAGCTGCGTCGATGCCGCGGCCGCGGCGCGGCGCGATCACCGTGAGCGACACCCGGCGTGCCGCCGCACTCGTCCAGCAGACAGTTCTGTACAGCTGGTTCGGCAACCGACTGGTGGAGGACCCGAAACTGCGACTCACCGCCGAAGAGACCTGGGAGTTCTGTCTCCACGGTCTCGGCGGCTGACGAACGACCCACGCACGCGCGACCAACCACACATGACAGGGGGCTTGCGGTGCGAACCGTAGTGGTAGGTGCGTCGAGCGGGCTCGGACGCTGCATCGGGATCGGACTCGCGCAGCGGGGCGCGCAGGTCGCGCTCCTGGCGCGGCGCCGCGAAAACCTCGAGGACGCGGCAAGGGAGGCCGGGTCCGGCAACGGTCGCGATCGAGTGCGACGTCACCGACGAGACGTCGTGTCGAGCCGCGATCGCCGAAGCCGCGGCGGCGCTCGGCGGGATCGATGCGCTCGTGTACGCACCCGGCATCGGCCCGTTGGTGCGGCTCGCCGACACCGACGCCGCGCACCTGGCGGCGCGTCTTCGACACGAACGTCATCGGCGCCGCCATCGTCACGAGCGCGGCGATCGAACACCTCACCGCTTCGGGCGGCACCGCGGCCTACCTGTCGTCGGTCAGCGCGTCGCTCACACCACCGTGGCCCGGGCTCGGCGCGTACGCGGTGAGCAAGGCCGCGCTCGACAAGCTGGTGGAGGCGTGGCGCGCGGAACATCCGACGGTCGGGTTCACGCGCGTCGTCGTCGGCGATTGCGCGCGGCGGCGAGAGCGACGCGCAGTCGCAGTTCGCCACGAGTTGGGACACCGACCTCGCGGGCGAACTCTATCCCGATCTGGATGGAGCGCAACTATCTCGCCGGTTCGCTCATCGACGTCGAACACCTCGTCGCGGTCGTCGACGCGGTGCTGCGGGGCGGCGCGACGCTCTCGATTCCGAGCGTCACGATCGCGCCGCGTCCGCTCGCAAACTGACGCCGCCCACCTCGGGAGCTACGTGCGCTTCAGGAAGCGGTCGACGTTGGCGCGCAGATCGGCCGTGTCGAACGACTCGCTTTCCGCGGCCATCGCGAAGTCGATCGTCGCGAGCACCGCGCGCTCCACGTGCAGGTTGAGCACGCGTTTGGTTGCCTCGACCGCCTGACGCGGCAGCCCCGCGATCTTGTGGGCGGTGGCGAGCGCGGCGGCGAACACTTCGTCGTCGGGGCATACGTGGTTGGCGAGGCCGATCTCGGCCGCGCGCTTCGCGCTGATGCGATCACCGGTGAACGCGTACTCCTTCGCCAGCAACAAGCTCGTGTGCAAGGGCCAGGTCAGCGGACCGCCGTCGGCCGCGACGAGCCCGACGGTCACGTGCGGATCCGACAAGTACGCGGACTCGGCCATGTACACCACGTCCGAGAGCGCGATGACGCTGCATCCGAGCCCGACGGCCGGACCGTTCGACCGCCGCGACGACGGGCACCCGGCAGCGGATCATGTTGACGACGAGATCACGGCCCTCGGCGATCACGTCGCGGCGCAGGGCGCGGTCGTTCGCCATCCGATCGAGGAGATCGAAGTCGCCGCCCGCCGAGAACGCACGCCCCTCGCCGGTGATGACGGCCACGCGGGCCGTCGGTATCGGCGCTGAGTTGCGGGAACAGCTGCGTCAGACCGAGATGGAGCTCCTCGTTGATCGCGTTGAGGTGGTCGGGACGCGAGAGGCGCACGATGCGCACCGGCCCATCGGATTCGACCCGGATGACGTCGGGAAGGTCGTAGTCCATTCGTGCTCCTCGTCGTCTGGTCGTGCGGTCAAGGTCGTCGGGCACTCAAGTCGTCGGCAAGCCGAGGATCCGGGTCGCGACGATGTTCTTCTGGATCTGGGAGGTACCGCCCATGACGCTCTGCGCACGACTGTAGAGATAGATCTTCAGCGCCTCGTCGTCGGTGTCGGTCGCGGCATTCGCACCCGACACGGTGAGCGCAGCCGCGCCGACGGTCTGTTCGACCCACGTCATGAGCAGCTTGTCGATCGAACCGCCCGGCCCGTGCTCGATCCCGTCGAGGCGCTCCGAGAGCCGGCGGCACACGTGCAGTCGCAACATCTCCGTCTGCACGTGCGCCCACGCAAACGGCGTCGCGCTCGTCGTCGCGAAAGGCCGCGGGGTCGGCGCGCACGTGCGTGCTCGAGCTGCTTCACCGTCTTCGCATACCGCGCGACATAACCGAGCTCACCGGGTTCGCGCTCGTGACTCACGATCGTCATCGCGAGCCGCCAACCATCGCCGGGCGCGCCGATCATGTTCGCGGCGGGAACGCGCGCGCCGTCGAACAGCACCTGGCCGAACTCGTTGGTGACGCCGTTGATCATTCGCAGCGGCCGTTGCTCGATGCGCGGCTGGTGCATGGGTACCGCGAACGCGGAAAGGCCCTTGTGCTTCGGCACGTCGGGATCGGTGCGCGCGAGCAGCAGGCACCAGTCGGCGACATCGGAGTAGCTCGTCCAGATCTTGTGCCCGTCGATCACGTACTCGTCGCCGTCGCGCGTCGCGGTCGTGCGCAGTGCGGCGAGGTCGGAGCCGGCGTCGGGTTCGCTGAATCCCTGGCACCAACGCTCGCGGCCGCTGATCAGACCGGGCAGGAACCGGTCCATGATCGCGTCGCTGCCGTGATGTGGAGATCCCCTGGACGAGATAGCCGAGGCTCGGACGCGGCGGCGCGCCCGCGTCGGCCAACTCCTCGTCGAGGATGACGTCGAACACCGTCGGCAGGTCGTGACCGCCGAACCGCGCCGGCCAGCTCAGTCCGAAGAAACCGGCGTCGTACAGCGCGGTGTGCCATTCGGCTTGGCGGGCCCAGTACTCGTCGTCGGTCGACGACGTGTGCAGACAGGTCGTCGTGGTCGGCGAGCCACGCCCGGAAGCGGGCGCGGAACTCCGCTTCCGCGGGCGAGTCACGAAAGTCCATCGGTCACCCCCAGGCGTTCGCGCTGACAACTCGCGGAGCTGCTCGTCGTCGTCGCCGAACCACTGCGTCGAGAGCAACGCGCGCCGCAGGTACACGTGCACGATGCACTCCCACGTGTTGCCGATGCCGCCGTGCACCTGCACCGCGGTCTCGCACACCGTGCGCGCGGCGCGGGCGCAGTACGCCTTGGCCACCCGGCCCGCGGCGCGGGCCTCGTCGGCCGGGCAGGTTGTCGACGGCCCACGACGCGTGCAACGAAACGCTGAGCGAACCTTCCATCAGACAGCAGAGCTTCGGCGAGAAGGTGCTGCACGGCCTGGAACGAGCCGACGGGCACGCCGTACTGCTTGCGCTCGGCTGCGTAGGCCACCGACACGTCGATCACGCCGCGCATGACGCCGACGAGATCCGCGCTCGTGAGCGCGAGACCGAGCGCGGACCACTCGGCGACGTCGGCGCGCGTGAGGAGTCGACCCTGATCGGGAACGACTTGCACGGGTGCACCGGCGGGGATCGTGCGCGCCGAACGGGTGAGATCGGTGCCCGATCGCGGGAACACCGTCGATCCGCACCCGGGCCAGGCGGTACCCGTCGCCGTCGGGAACCAACACGTGCGCAGCCGTCAGGTTCTCGCCGCCGCTGTCGACGGCATAGAACGGGTGCGGTCGTCGTCGCACCCGCGACGATCGCGGCGCCGATGAGCGTCGGATCGAAACCGACGACCGCGTCGTCGGTCGCGGTCACGCCCGCGCGCCGGGCGAGATCGCGCGCGAGCACGGGACCCGCGAACGCGACGTCGGCAACCGTTCCCCCGAGCGCGTCGGCGACGATCGCCGCTTCGACGCCCCCGGCGAGCGGTTCACCGTCGCCCGCGTCGTCGCGGAGTTCGAGCCAACCCGCGTCGCGCACGGCGGCCGCGAGACGCTTGCCGCGGCGTCGCGTCGTCGAGATCGGCGACCGTCGCGGGCGACGAGCTGCCGCGCCAGCTGCCGGGCCGCGCGCCGCAGCTCCGCCTGCTCCGGCGTGTCCCGCGTGTCCACGCCGAGAACCTAGTTCTACCAAATAGAGAACACAATTGACGCGCACCCGCCCCGACAACTCCACCAACAGTTGTCGGACTTCTCAGCACCATGTCGCTGATTTCGCCACCAACAGTTGGTGGACGTTTTAGACGCTAGAGGATGGAGACGCCGGCGGTGCCGGGGGCGCCGTAGAGCTGGGTGTAGCCGACTTTCGGGTTGCCGGGGACCTGGCGGTCGCCCGCCCGGCCGCGCAGTTGCAGCACCACCTCGTGCACCTGGCGGAGTCCCGACGCGCCGATGGGTTCGCCGTTGGCGATGAGCCCGCCGTCGGTGTTGACGGGGAGGCGGCCGCCGATCTCGAGCGAACCGTCGGCCGACGAGCGCCTCCTGCTCGCCGTCGGCGCAGAAGCCGTTCTCGGCGAGATGGATGACCTCGGCGCCGGCGTCGGTGTCCTGCAGTTGGATCACGTCGACGTCTTCGGGCCCGATGCCCGCCATCTCGTACGCGGCCCGCGACGCGTCGACCGTCGCGCCCGACGGTCTCCTCGATCGGCAGCCACGGACTGTGCACCTCGAACGCGCCGAGCCGACGCGTCCGCACCGTGGTGGCGCGCAGGTAGATCGGCTTGTCGGTGTAACGGTGCGCGTTCTCGGCGCGACACAGCACCACCGCCGCCGCGCCTTCGTCGGGGCTGCAGAACATGTACTGCGTCAGCGGGTAGTTGAGCATCGGCGACGCGAGGATCTCCTCCTCCGACAGCGCCTTGCGCCGGAACGCGTTCGGGTTCAACACGCCGTTGCGGTAGTTCTTGGCCGCGACCCTGGCGAGCGTCTCGTGCGAGATCCCGTGGTCGTGCATGTACTTGTTGATCTTCATCCCGAAGAACTTCGTGGTGATGAACTGGCCGACCTCGCCGTACCACGACGGACACGCGTACAGGCGCGGATCGGCGGTGAACGCACCGGGGATGTGCTTGTCCATCCCGACCGCGATCCCGAGCTCGGAGTCACCGAGCCGGATCGTGTTCGCCGCGAGCGTGAGCGCACTCGCCGCGGTCGCGCACCCGTTGTACACGTCGGTGAACGGGATGCCGGTGAGACCCATCAGCGCGACGACCGCGTCCGGGTTGTCGACCTCGTAGCTACCGCCGAACGCGAACTGGATGTCGCGCCACTCGACGCCGGCGTCGGCCAAGCGCGCGCCGGATCGCGATCGCGCCCATCTCGATCGCGGTCAGCCCGGGGAAGCGGCCGAACGGGTGCAACCCCACTCCGACAATCGCAACGTCCGTCATGACCTATACTCCTCCACCGGACGGAACGCGAACGTCACGACCTCGTTGCCGTCGTCGTCGGTGCGGAAGGGCACCAGTACCAGCTCCATCTCCATGCCCGGGGCGAGCACGTCGGGACTCGACTCCGTGAGCCGCGCCTCGACCTTCACCTCGTCCGGAAGTTCGACGAAGCCGACACCGAACGGCACGAAGTCGCGCCCGCTCGCGCCCGTGTACGGCGGCGACGGCGGCGGGAAATCCTGCGTCGTCCACGCCCACAACCGGCCGCGCCGCGGCAGCAGATGCTCGGCCATCGTCGGTCGACGCGCACCGCGGGCACGAGTCCTGCGTGGGGAACGTGACGATCCCGCAATCGGCGCACCGGCTCCCGATCAGCTGCGGCCCGCCTCCCTTTGCGTTCTCGGCGGGAATCGTGAAGATGCCCTCCGCCACCGGGACTCGCGCCATCAGGTGCTCCATTCCTCGGGTTCCCACCACGGGTACGCGGCGGGCAGGTCGTCGGGGACACGCATCGAGAACTCCGGCGCGCGCCGCTCGCGGAACGCGGCGACACCTTCGCGGGCGTCGGGCGCGGTCGCCGCGGCGAGCAGCAGCGCGGAGTCGATGCGGTGCGCGTCGGCCGGACCGGCGACCGTCGTCATGCGCCACACGAGTTGGCGCGTCAGCGCGACCGACACGGGCGCGGTGCCGCGCACGAGGTCGCGCGCGTACTCGGTCGCGGCCGCCACGACGTCGTCGGCCACCTCGCGCACGAGCCCGCGGCCAGCGCGTCGGCCGCCGACCGTCCGCCCCGACATCAGCCAGTCGAGCGCGGTCGGGATGCCGACGAGCCGGGGCAGGAACCACGACGAGCACGCTTCGGGCACGATCCCCAACCGGGTGAACACGAAGCCGAACGTCGCGTCGGGCGCGGCGAAGCGCGCGTCCATCGGCAGCGTCATCGACGCGCCGACACCGACCGCGGGACCGTTCACCGCCGCGATCACCGGTTTCGTGCAATCGAAGATGCGCAACGCGACGACACCGCCGGGATCGCGGCCCGACGCGCTTGCCGCCCGAGAACGTCCGCTCCCCGAGCCGAGATCGGCGCCCGCACAGAACGCGCGTCCCGACCCGGTCACCACGACCGCGCGCACGTCGGGATCGGCGTCGACGCGATCGAACGCGTCGCACAACTCGCGCTGCATCCCGTTGGTGAACGCGTTCGAGCCGATCGGGACGGTGCAGCGTGATGCGCGCGATCCCGTCGCCGAGTCGACGTCGTAACGGATCGTCTCGTAGCGAATCGCTCACGTCGAGCCCGTTCGCGCCCGGAGCTCGTCCTTGACGACCTTGCCGGTCGCGTTCACCGGCAACGCGTCGAGGAACTCCACCGAACGCGGCACCTTGAAGTTCGCCATCTCCGCGCGCGCCCACTCGATGATCTCGGCCGGCTCGATCGCCGGGCCCGGAGTCAAGCACGACGAACGCCTTCGCCACCTCGCCCAGCCGCTCGTCGGGCACTCCGATCACCGCGACCTGCGCGATCCGCGGGTGCCGCAGCATGAGGTTCTCGATCTCGGCCGGATACGCGTTGAACCCGCCGACGATGAACATGTCCTTGATGCGCCCGACGATGCGCAGGTAGCCGTCGGCGTCGAGCGTTCCGAGGTCGCCGGTGTGCAGCCAGCCGTCGACGATCGCGGCCGCGGTCGCTTCCGGGTCGTCGAGATAGCCGCGCGTCACCGTCTCGCCGCGCACGACGACCTCGCCCGGTTCGCCCGGTCCGGCGTCGGCGCCCGAGTCGGTCACGATGCGAACCTCGAACCCGGGCCACGGCACACCGACGGTGGTGGCGATGTGCTCGAAGTCGTCGTCGGGCCGGCTCCCGGTGACCGTTCCGGCCTCGGTGAGCCCGTATCCGGTGAGGATGCGCTCGAACGGAAGCTCCTCGCGCACGCGCCGGATGAGCTCGACCGGGAATGTCGGCCGCGCCGGTCACCCCGACCCGCAGACTCGAGATGTCGCGGCTCGTGTGGTCGGGGTGGTCGAGCAGCGAGTGGTAGATCGTCGGCGGCCCCGGCAGCACCGAGATGCGTTCGCGTTCGACGATCTCGAGCACGACGCCCGCGTCGAACACCGCGAGCGGGAAGATCGTCGCGCCGCGCATCAGGCACGCCAGGCATCCGGCCTTGTACCCGAAGATGTGGAAGAACGGGTTCGCGATGAGGTAGCGATCGCCGGGCCGCAGGTCGGCCCAGTCGCACCAGTCGAGGTACGCGCGCAGCGTCTGGCCGTGCGTCATCACGACGCCCTTGGGACTGCCCGGTCGTGCCCGACGTGAAGACGACGTCGCTCGGATCGTCGGGACCGATCGCCGCGACGCGCGCGTCGAGATCGGCGGCCGATCACCGACCGTTCCCCGCGCCACGAACTCGTCCCACCCGATCGACGCGCCGTCGGGCTCGCCCGCGAGCAGGATCGTCTGCTCGAGCGCGGGCAACGGCACGCCCGGCGCTCGCGAGCAGCGCGGGATAGTCGGTGTCGAGGAACCCGCGCACGGTGAACAGCGCCGCGCGCGCCGCTGCGCGCGAGCACGAACGCCGCCTCCGTGCCGCGGAACCGCGTGTTGATCGGCACGAGCACCGCCGCCCGCGGTCGTCACCCCGAGCGCGGCGACGATCCACTCCAGCGAGTTCGGCGCCCACACCGCGACGCGGTCGCCGCGTTCGATGCCCGACGCGATCAAGCGCGCGCGCGGCATCGTCGACCAGGCCGCGCAGCGTCGGCGAAGTCGATGCGCCGATCGCCGTCGACGACCGCCTCGACGTCGCCGCACGCGGTCGCGCGCGTGTCGCGGACCATCGCGGGAATGCGTCGGCCAGGTGACCTCGGTGCGCGTCAACGGGGTACGTCTCCCGCGAGCGTGATGCGGTGCATCGCCCGGGTGTGGCCGTCGTAGTCGTTGATCGGGTTGTGCATCGCGCACCGGTTGTCCCACAGGGCGAGCGAACCCGGCTCGCCACACGAACCGGCACGTGAACTCCGGCCGGACCGAGTGCTCGAACAGGTACTGCAGCAGCGGTCGGCTCTCCTCGTTCGTCATGTCGACGAAGCGCTCGGTGTGCGCGACGTTCACGTACAGCGCCTTGCGTCCGGTCTCGGGGTGCGTGCGCACGACCGGGTGCTCGGACACGTACTCCTTCGTCTCCGGTCACCTTCGCCGCCGCTGTCGCGGATGCGGTCCTCGCCGCGTCTTCGACACGTCGGCCAGCGCCGAGCTGTTGACCGCGCGCAGCCCGTCGAGCAGGCGTTGCATTCCCGGCGAGAGCGCGTCGTACGCGGCGTACATGCTCGCGAACTCGGTGTCGCCGCCGCGCGGCGGAATCTCGCGCGCGACCAGCAACGTCGCCATCGGCGGGCGTTCGAGGTACACGGTGTCGCTGTGCCAGATTCCGCCGAAGTTCACCGTCTCGTGCGGGAGCTTGGTCACCGCGATGATCTCGGGGAACCCGTCGATCCCCTTCACGAACGGGTACTCCACCGGCTCGCCGATGCGACGCGCGAACGCGAGGAACGCGTCCGGCGCGAGCGTCTGGTCGCGGAAGAACACGACGAGGTGCGCGAGCCAGGCGCGCCGGATCTCCGCGACCGTCTCGTCGGGAAGGTCGGACGGCGAGGTCGACACCGCTGATCTCCGCGCCGACGGCATCGGCGATCGGCGCCACGCGAATCGTCCGGTAGTCGTCCATCACCACCACATCTTCAGCCTGTCGTCAGCCGGCGTCGGCGCGCAACTGCCGGCGCAGATCGACTTTGCGGACCTTGCCCGCGGCCGTGCGCGGGAAATCGTCGACGATCCGCAACTCCTCGGGCCACTTCTGGCGCGCCAAACCGATCCGCGCGAGCTCGTCGGTGATGTCGCGCAGTTCGATCGCGCGATGCGTCGGGCGCCAGCCGCACGATCGCGCACGCGTGTTCGCCGAGCCGGGCGTCGGGCGCGGCGACCACTGCGACTTCCGCGATCTGCGGCAGCGCGGCGATCGCCGCCTCGATCTCGGCCGCCGAGATGTTCTCGCCGCCGCGGATGATGACGTCCTTCACGCGGTCGGTGATCGTGAGGAAGCCGTCGGCGTCGAGCACGCCCATGTCGCCGCTGCGATACCAGCCGTCCGCGTCGAACGCGTCCGCGCCGAGCGCCGCGTCCGTGTAGCCGACGCAGAGGTCGGGACCGCGCGACCAGATCTCGCCCGACCTCGCCGGGCGCGACCGGCCGGCCGTCGTCGCCGATCAACTGCATCTCGACGCCGGTCATCGGCGCGCCGTCGGTGCCGTGGCGCTTGTCGGCGGGATCGTCGAACGAGCCGCCGGTGATCGACGGGTGTTCGGTCGATCCGTACGCCCGAATGATCAGGATGCCGTACTCGGCGGCGCGCTCCGCCAGGGCGCGCGGCACCGGCGCGCCGCCGAGCCCGACGCGCCGGATCCGCTGTGCGTGCTCGGCGGAGAAGTCGGGATGGTCGAGGATGCCCGCGAGGAAGACCGACGCGCCGGTGCCCGCACCGACGTCGGCCTCCAGCATGATCGCCAGGACCCGGGTCGGATCCCACCGGTCGATGAGGTGGATGTCCTGGCCCATCTCCATGGGTGCGAGCACCGCGCCGAGCATGCCGGTCGCGTGCGTGACCGGCGAGGCCATGAGGTTGGGCGATCCCGGCGTGATCCACGCACGCATGTGCAGTAGCTCCGCGAGCAGCGTGCGGTGACTGTGCATCACGCCCTTCGGATCGCTCGTCGTGCCCGACGTGTACGCGAGCACGCAGACCGTCGTCGGGATCGGCCGCGCCGGATCGGACCGCCGCTCGGACGCGGGTGCGGCATCGTCGACGACGTTCCAACCGACCCGCCGCACGCCGTCCGGCGGCACGCCCTCGGCGTGCCCCGACCACCACGTGCAGCTCGAGATCCGGGAAGTTCGTCCGCGTCCGCGCCGTCGACGATGTCGAGATAGTCGACGTGTCCGTAGCGGTCGGCGGAGATGTACGCGCGGGCGCCGGCTCTCGCCGAGGATGAAGCGCACCTCTTTGGGGCCGTAGATGTGCACGATCGGCACGAGCACGTAGCCGCCCATCGCGAGCCCGTAGAACGCGACGACTGCTTCGCGCCAGTTCGGCAACTGGAACGCAACCACCGCGCCCGGCTCCAGGCCCGCGTCCGCGAGCGCGGTGACCAGGCGGCACGCGTCGGTGTGCACGTCGAGATAGGTGCCGTGCCACGGCCGGGTATCCGACCAGATGTTGATCGGTCGCGTCGGGCGCGGCGCGCAGCGACCGGTCGACGAGCGCGCCGAGGGTGTCGTCGGTCCACCACCCCTCGGCGAGGTAGCGCTCGCGGAGGTCGTCCGGCACGTTCCGTTGCGGCCACTTCTCGTCGTACCGGCTCAACCGCATCCCCCCAGGACCGAGAACGAGACTAGCAACATTCGGAGAGTGTGGTTATCATCGCGGACGTGGACGCCGTCGTGCCCGAGTCGTTGGTGATCCGGCTCGAACGGCAGAAGCACACCGTTCGGTATCAGGCGGGCGACACACTGCTGGAGGCGGCCCGCGCGCGGCGGCCTGCGCCCACCCTTCTCGTGCGAAGCCGGCAACTGCGCCACCTGCATGGCGCACCTCGACAAGGGTTCGGTGACGATGCGCGCCGAACAACGCGTTGTCGGACGACGACCTCGACGAAGGCTGGGTATTGACGTGCCAGTCGATTCCGACCAGCGCGGAGATCGTCGTCAACTACGACGCGTGAACACCGGAACTACAGCTCCGGGCAGAGCGACGAGAGCAGTTCGAGGGTGCGCGTCGCGGGACTCGATCCGCGTCGCGCGGTCGGGCCCGAGCGGCAGCACGCGCACCGAGAGGTCGGTGACGCCCGCGTCGCGGAAGCTGCGCAGCCGAGCGACGACCGCGTCCTCGTCGCCGGCCGCGCACAGGTCGCCGACGTCGGTGGCGTCGCCGTGCTCGAGCAGGCGCTGATAGTTCGGCGAGAACTCTGCGTGCCCGAGCGCCTGGTTCGCCCACGCCCGCGCCGCGTCGACCTCGTCGTTGCGGCACAACACGACCGGGACGCCGGCGACGATCCGCGGCGCGGGTCGGCGGGCCGCACTCGGCGGCCTTCGTGATGCGGGGTATGACGTGGTCGCCGATCGCCCGCTCGTCGGCCATCCAGAGAATCGTCCCCGACGCGTGCTCGCCGGCAATGCGCAGCATCACCGGGGCGAGGGCGGCAAGCAGGATCGGCGTCGGCGGGAGGTCGGTGACGTCGAGCGGATTGTGGATTCGGAAGTCGTCATTCTCGACGTCGACGGGACCCGGACCCGCGAACGCGACGTTCAAGACCTCGAGGTAGTTCTGCACGAGGTGCGCGGGCCGCTCGTACGGCAAGCCCGAGCATGTCGCTGACGACCCAGTGGTGCGACGGACCGAGCCCGAGGGTGAAGCGCCCCTCGCACACCGCCTGGTTCGACAACGCCTGCTGGGCCATCGCAATCGGGTGCCGGGTCTGGATCGGCATCACCGCGGTCGCGAGCTCGACGCGCGCGGTGGCGCTGACCCATCAGCGCGATCGCGGTCAGCGCGTCGAAGTCGTTCGGGACCTGTGGCACCCAGATCGACGCGAAGCCCGCCTGCTCGGCCGCTTCCGCGTCGGCGACGAGGCGCGGCAACCTTCTCGCGGTAGCGCCCTTTCTCGGCGCCGATCATCAGGCCGATCCGCACTCGGTTGCCCTTCCGACCGGAGGTGTCCGAGCCGACCATAACGACCGGCCCGGCAGTTGTGGCAATGCCATTCTCTTTTTTTGAGAGCCAGCTTGCGCACAATTCGCGGATGGTTCATACTCGCGCACGCCAGACGCCTGGCGCTGGGTCGGAGGAGAACGCGATGAACCGGGTCGCCGTCGTCACGGGCGCCGCAGCAGGCATGGGATTGGCCGTCGCCCAACGCCTCTCGGCCGCCGGCAATCAGGTCGCGCTGCTCGATCTCGACGGCGACGCCACGGCCCGCGCGGCCGAGGACCTGCGGGACCGGTGGCGCGCAAGCACTGGGCGCCGTCGCCGACGTCACCGACCGCGCCGCCGTCGACGACGCGATCGCGAAGGTGCGCAGCGAGCTCGGGCCGGTCGAGATCATGGTCACGAGCGCGGGTTTCGACGAGTTCCAGTCGTTCACCGACATCACCGCCGAAGCGTGGGACGCGCATGCTCGCGGTCAACCTCACGGGCACGTTCAACTGCGTGCAGGCCGCGATCCCCGACATGTTGGCGGCGGGTTGGGGCCGGATCGTCACGATCTCGTCGTCGAGCGCGCAGTCGGGTGCGGCGCGCATGGCGCACTACGTCGCGTCGAAGGGTGGCGTCATCGGCCTCACGAAGGCGCTGGCCGTCGAGTACGCGCCGCACGGAATCACCGTGAACACGATCCCGCCCGGTTTCATCGACACGCCCGATGGCTCGCCGGGCCGAAGCGCGCGGCGACCTCCCCTCCATCGACGCCGTCGCGGCCCGTACTCCCGTGCGGCGGGCCGGAACGCCCGACGACATCGCGGCCGCGTGCGCGTACCTCTGCTCCGACGACGCGGGCTACGTCACCGGGCAGGCGTTGAACGTCAACGGCGGCTGGTACCTGTGAGCCCGAACCGCCGCACCTGGCCGCGCCCGCTCCCCCGGGAGCAGTGGGGCGACGCCGTACGCGTCGCGCTCGAGCAGCGCGTACTCCGACGAGGTCGCGGAACGGTTCTTCGCAACCGGGACCCGACGCGATCCCGACTCCGACCGCGCTCGCCACGTTGATGCACCATCCCGCGCTCGCGGGCCCGTTCCTGACGTACAACAACGTGCTGCTCCAGACCCCGACGCTCGAACCCCGAGTGCGCGAGCTCATGATCTTGCGGGTCGCGTGGCGCACGCGCGCGCCGTACGAGTGGGCGCAACACGTGCGCCTCGCGGGTCGCGCGGGCATCACGGCCGACGAGATCGCCGCGGTCGCACGGCAACGCCGACGCCGGACGCATGGACACCGCTCGAAGCCGACCTGCTCGCGGCGACCGACCAGCTCGTCGATCACTACCGCGTCGACGACGACACGTGGGATCGACTCGCGGAACAGCTCGACGAACGCCAGCTCGTGGAGCTCGTGTTCGTCGTCGGCACGTACACCGGACTCGCGATGGCGTTCAACAGCTTCGGGCTGCAGCTCGACCCCGAGCTGCAAGAACTCGCCGCCGCGTCACTTCCCGAGATCGAGGAGTAGCAATGCCCGATCAAGAAACCCGCCGAAGGCAGTTGGACCGCTCATTATCCCGATCTCGGCACCGAGCCGATGTCGTACGAAGACTCGATCTCGCCGGAGTTCTACGAGCTCGAGCGCGAAGCGATCTTCAAGCGTTCGTGGCTGAACGTCGGACGGGTCGAGCAACTGCCGCGCAAGGGGAGCTACTTCACCAAGGAACTCGCGTTCGCCAACACGTCCGTCGTGATCGTGCGCGACATGGACGGGCAGGTGCGCGCCTTCCACAACATCTGCCGGCACCGCGGCAACAAGCTCGTGTGGACCGACTTTCCTCAAGAGGAGTCGAACGGGAACTGCCGGCAGTTCGTGTGCAAGTACCACGGCTGGAAGTACGACCTCGACGGCGCGTGCGCGTTCGTGCAACAGGAGCAGGAGTTCTTCGACTTCGACAAGGCCGACTACGGCCTCGTTCCCGTCCACTGCGACGTGTGGTCGGGGTTCATCTTCGTGAACCTGGCCGCCGAGCCGAGTCAGCCGCTCACCGATTTCCTCGGGCCGATGATGACCGCACTGGAGGGGTACCCGTTCGAGAAGCAGACCGAGCGCTTCTTCTACCGCGCCACCGTCGGGAGCAACTGGAAGCTCTTCATGGACGCGTTCCAGGAGTTTTACCACGCACCCGTTTTGCACGCGAAGCAGTCGCCGGTTGCATCACGACCGGAAGTGCAGGCCGCGGGTTTCGAGGGGCTGTACTACGAGATCGACGGCCCGCACCGGATGGTGACGTCGACAGGTGGGCAGGGTTGGCGAATGCCGGCCGACATGCTCAAGCCCATGGAGACGCGTGACGCGCAGCGGATTGTTCGGACCGTGGGACGCGCCCGACCTCGGCGTCGACCCGTTGCCCGGCGTCAACCCCGGCCAAACGAAGAACTGGGGTCTCGACTCGTTCCAGGTCTGGCCGAACTTCGTGATCCTGATCTGGGAACGCGGTTGGTACCTCACGTACCACTACTGGCCAACCGCGCATAACACGCACGTCTTCGAGGGCAATCTCTACTTCGTTCCGCCGCAGAACGCGCGCGAACGACTCGCCCAGGAGATGGCCGCGGTGACGTTCAAGGAGTACGCACTGCAGGACGGCAACACACTCGAGGCGACGCAGATCATGTTGGAGTCGCGCGTCGTCACGTCGTTCCCGCTCAACGACCAGGAGATCCTGTGCCGCCACCTCCACAAGGTGGCCGGCGAGTGGGTCGACCGAGTACACGCGCGAACGTGCGGAGGTCGGCCCGATGACCGACGCGCTCCTGCCCGACGCAAGTTCGCCGAGCTCGAGCCCTACGCGACGACGTGGTGCCTCGCCACCGAAGCGAGAACGCTTCGCGCAGCGCCTGGCGAGCACGATGGACGAGATGCAGGCGTTCTACGACGCGTTCTTCCCGCGAGCCGAAGCGGCCATCGCGTACTGCGAGAAGTTCCCGCTCGACGACATGCCCGCCGACGCGGAACGCCTACTGCAGTTGCTGTACTCGCTCGTCATGGCGTCGTTCCCGGTGGAGGCGTGGCGCCAGCCGAACGTCCCCGATTCCGGTGCCGCGTACCTCGACCTGTTGATCGAGCCCGGCCATGAGCGCCGATGAGCCGACACCACCGTCCTGCGGGCGGACCGGTGGGTCGACATCGACGCGGGCGGGTCCGGTCGCCCGCGGTGATCGTCGTCGAAGGCGAACGCATCGCCGCGGTGAACCCCGCAGCAGCTGCCGAGCGACGCGACGGAGATCGACCTCGGCGACGTGACGCTGCTCCCCGGCCTCATGGACATGGAGCTCAACATGTTGTTGGGCGGGCCCAGCGGCGGAAACCCGCGCAGCGATGTGCAGGACGATCCCGCGTTCCGCACGCTGCGGGGAACGCTCGCGTGCCGCACGACGCTGCTCGCGGGGTTCACGACCGCGCGCAACCTCGGTCTGTTCGTGAAGACCGGCGGCTACCTGCTCGACGTCGCGCTCGCCCGCGCGATCGACAACGGCTGGATCGACGGTCCGCGTCTCGTTCCCGCCGGCCACGCGATCACGCCGACCGGTGGTCATCTCGACCCGACGATGTTCCAGCGACTCGGGCCCGACATCATGCCGCTCAGCGTCGAAGAGGGCATCGCGAACGGCGTCTCCGAGGTCCGCAAGGCCGTGCGCTACCAGATCAAGTACGGCGCGCGTGTCATCAAGATCTCCGCGTCCGGGGGTGTGATGTCGCACAGCGGGCTCGCCGGCGCGCAGCAGTACTCCGACGAAGAGCTCGCGGCGATCGCCGACGAAGCGCACCGCGCCGGGCTCAAGGTCGCCGCGCACGCGCACGGCGACGCCGGCATCCGCGCGTGCATCCGCGCCGGCGTCGACTGCATCGAACACGGCTCGCTCGCGAGCGACGAGACGATTCAGATGATGGTCGATCACGGAACGTTCCTCGTGCCGACGAGTTACCTGTCGGAAGGGCTCGACGTCTCGCGCGCCGCGCCCGAGCTGCAGGCCAAGGCGGCCGAGGTGTTCCCGCGCGCCCGCGCGATGTTGGGCAAGGCGATCGCGGCCGGCGTGAAGATCGCGTGCGGCACCGACGCGCCCGCGATCCCGCACGGCACCAACGCCAAGGAGTTGTGGGCGATGGTCGACCGCGGCATGACGCCGATGCAGGCGTTGCGCGCCGCGACCGTCATGAGCGCGGAGCTCATCGACGTCGACGACCGCGGCCGCCTCGCGCCGGGACTGCTCGCCGACATCATCGCGGTGCCGGGCGACCCGTCCGAGCGACATCACGATGACCGAGGACGTGCGCTTCGTGATGAAGGGCGGCCACGTCTACAAGGGCGCTTGAGCACTGACGAATCGCCTCCAGCGAGAAGGCGATTCTCTCAGAAGGCGCTGGCTACCGTGTCAGAAAGTGGAAGCGGGTTTCTGAAATGGCGGATGTCGAGACCCCGGACGACTGAGCGAGCCGGACCGAGCCGGCCGTGGCGGCAGCGAGCGGTCTCGCGGAGCCTGAACGCCGCCCGCTCCCGCGCCGAGCAGCGGGTCCAGCGGTTTCTCGACGCCGCGTTCGAGCTGATCGACGAAAAGGGCACGACCGAGTTCACGATCCAAGAGGTCATCGACCGCTCGAAGCAGTCGCTGCGCGGCTTCTACCAGTACTTCGACGGCAAGGACGAGTTGCTCCTCGCCCTGTTCGAGGAGACAGTGCGCGAGTCGACCGACGACCTCGTCGCCGTGGTGGAGTCCAAGACCGATCCCATCGAGCGGCTCCGCGCGTTCACGATCCGGCTGCACGAGTGGTGCGATCCGTCCGACACGCCCCGCAAGCGCGGGCGCGCACAACCGCCGCCCGATCATGGAGTTCTCGGTGCAACTCACCGTCAACCATCCGGAACGGGTCAAGGCCGCGATGGCGCCGATCTCGCTGATGTTGGTCGATCTCATCGGCGCGGCCAACGCGGCCAAGGCCATCGAAGTGACCGACGCCCGCCGGGCCGCGTCGCTCGATGCAGCAGACGGTCATGTACACATGGTTCGGCAATCGCCTCGTCGAAGACAGCCGCGAAGCGGCTCACGGCCGAAGACACGTGGGAGTTCTGCCTCCACGGCCTCCGAGCAAACGTCTGACGCCGAGCCGGCTCGACCACTTGATCGTCGACGCTGATGATCTTCGGCAGGTCCGTTATCGCGCGGCCGTCAATCCCTCAGTCCCTGGCGAGCGGATCGTGCTGGCGCCCGGAGTCGAAGTCGCCGCTCTTGCGCATGAACGTGGTGGAACGGCGACGAATGCGCCACCCATTCGCGGTACGCACGTATTCGTCGTTGTACCAACCGATGCGCATCGCGTGCGTCTGCTGATCGATGAACACGAAGTGCTGCTTCCCGGTCGCGGTGTTGCCGTCGTCGTTGAACTCGACGACCGGCATGTTGCCGATGAACTGTCCGCGCGGCGCCGCTTCGAGCAAGGCGGGAAAGCGTTCGAGCGTGTACGGCGTACCGAACGCGTTGTACTCGCCGTCGGGCGTGAACACGTCGAGCCAACGGTCTTGCCGGAACTGGCTCGTGTACGCCATGTATCGCGAGCACAACGCGTGCAGTTCGACGAGATCAGTCGCCGCCGCGCTCGCTGACGGCTGCGGAAGTCCTGCACTCACTTCAGGAGAATGCCATTACCGCCCGGAGGACGCAAGCCACCGAGACATCCACCACCACGACAACTGGATGCCTCGCCGGGCAAGATGTCGCCATGTCTGAGAATCTGGCAATCCTCGGTGCGTACAGCGCGGCCATGGAGCGCGGCGACCGCGACGCGGTCTTCGAGTACTGGTCTCCCGATTTCGTGAGCCACGTCACCGAGCGGGTGAACCCTGCCATGGTCGGCGAGGACGTCCGCGGTCAAGAACTCGAATGGTGGACCGAAGTCCGCAACGCCTTCCCCGACATGGTGTTCTCGGTCAACCTGTTGATCGAGTCGGACGACCTCATCGTGTCCAACTGGTCGGTCAAGGGGACGCACACCGGCACCGCGTTCTACGAGGTGGAACCGTCCGGCGAACCGGTGGAGATCAACGGCACCGCGATCCTGCGCATCCGCGACGGCAAGATCGTCGAACACTGGGGCGGTCCGCACTGTCAGGGTGGGCTCGGCCTCATTCGCTGAGACCGCGGCCGCGCTACGGCCGCGCCGCTCCCATCGCGCGCACGATCTGTTCGAGCAGCGCGCGTGATGTCGCGAAGTTGAACCGCACGTGCTGTTCGTTCCCCGCGCCGAACGGCGGCCCGTCACTGAGCGCGACGCCAGCGTGCTGCAGGAAGAAGGTCGCGGGGTCGTCGACCCCGAGGCCGCCGCAGTCGACCCACGCGAGGAACGTCGCTTCCGGTGGCCGATAGGCAACTTCGGGAAGCTCGGCCGCGATCAGTTCACCGAGTCGCTTCCGGTTGCCGTCGAGATACGCGACGAGCTCGCGCAACCACGGTTGTCCTGATGCGTACGCGGCGGTCGAGGCCGCGATCCCGAGCGGGGTTGCGTTCGCGACCTTGAAGACCGGGAGCTCCCGCCAGCGTTTCGCGTCGGCATGATTGGAAGCAATCAGTTGCGCGGACTTCAACCCGGCGAGGTTCCACGCCTTCGATGCCGAGGTCAACGTCACCGTGTGGTCGGCCGCGGCGGCCGACACGGTCGCGTACGGCACGTGCTCGTGACCGGGGTAGACGAGCGGCGCGTGCACCTCGTCGGCGATCACCCGTGCGCCGTACCGGTCGACAATCTCGGCCAGCGGCGCGAGCTCGTCTCGCGCGAACACGCGCCCGGTCGGGTTGTGCGGGCTGCAGAGCAATACGCCGCGTGCACCACCTCGCAGCGCGGCCGCGATCGCGTCGAGATCCAGGGTCGGCCGGTCGCCGTCCTCGACCATCGGTACCGCCACGACCTCGCGCCCGCCGAGCTCGACGATCTCGAAGAACGGTCGGTACGCGGGCGTCGGCAGGACCACGCGGCATCCCGGCGGGAGGAAGGCGTCGAGCGCGCCCGCGATCCCCACGAGCACATCGGCCACAGGGAAGATGCGCGTGGGTGCGACCTCCCAACCGTGCGCGGTCGCCAGGAACCCGGCGCACGCGGTCGTCAGCTCGGTCAGATCTGCCGGCGTGTAACCGAAATCTTCGCGGTCGACCGCCTCGAGGAGCGCGGCGCGGACCGGCGCGGCGATGTCGAAGTCCATCTCCGCGACCCATGCCGCGAGCACGTCCGGCCCGTACAGCGACCACTTCACGGTCCGCCGTCGCCGCAACGTCTCGATACTCACTTCATCGAAAAGGCCCGTCACGTAGCTTCACGGTATGGCGAAGTGGCTGCTCAAATCGGAACCCGACGTGTTCTCGTACGACGACCTCGTGCGCGCCGGTCGCGAGGGCTGGGACGGGATCCGCAGCTACCAGTCGCGCAACTACATGCGCGAGATGAAGCGCGGCGAGCAGGCGATCTTCTACCACTCGAACGCGAAGCCGCCGGGGGTCGCCGGCATCTGCAAGATCGTCAAGACCGCAGAACCCGACCCGACCCAGTTCGACCCGAAGAGCAAGTACTACGACGCGGCCAGCAAGCCCGAAGACCCGCGCTGGGACTGGGTCACCGTCGCGCCGGTGCGCGCGCTCCGTTCGTGTCCCTCGACGAACTGCGCACGCTCCCCGAGCTCGCGAATTGTCGGCTGCTCGCGAAGGGCAATCGGCTTTCGGTACTCCCGCTCACCGACGACGAGTTCCGCACCATCGTCGACTTCGCCAAGCGCCGCCGCAGTTAGCGGCCGCAGGAGCGGCTCTCAGTAACCCGAATCCGTAACCGCACGGATGGCGGGCGGACGGGCGATCCGTACCGTCGATCGCGTCCGGGAGCAGCTGTCCCGGCCCGCAGCCCGCGAGCAATCGCGAACCGCGCCCGCCGTCCCGCCCGTACTGCATGAGAGTCCCCCCAACCGAGGAGTTCAACGTGAATACCAACCAACATCTGCGCCTGGCGCGGCCGGCCGTTGTGGTGGCGACCGTGCTCTCGACGACGTTCCTCGTCGCCGGGCACGCCGCGGCCGCGACCACCAAGATCAGCGCTCAGGTCACGAACGGCACGCTGGTCGTGACCGGTTCGACCGCCAAGGACAACGTCTCGCTCCGGCTCCGCGGCGGCGATCCGACGACGCTCGAGGTCGTCGACGTCACGAAGGCGGTCGTCCTCGGCTTCAATCGCAACGACTTCGACAACATCGCCGTGACGACGCTCGACGGCAACGACACCGTCACCGTCGACGACTCCGGCGGCATCTTCAGCGACACCGAGATCACCACGATCGACGGTGGCGCCGGCAACGACACCTTGAACGGTGGTTTCGGTTCGGAACGTTTCATCGGCGGTCCCGGGGACGACTTCGTGCGCGGCGGGCGCGGCAGTGATGTCGCCCTGCTCGGCGACGACAACGACACGTTCTTGTGGAATCCGGGCGACGGCAACGACATCGTCGAGGGCCAGAACGGCACGGACACGCTCGCCTTCAACGGCGCCAACGTGAACGAGAACATCGACGTGTCGGCCAACGGTGGCCGGGTGCGATTCACCCGGGACGTCGCCGCCATCACGATGGACCTCAACGCGGTCGAGACAATCGCCTTCAATGCACTGGGCGGTTCGGACACCGTCACGGTCAACGACTTGAGCGGGACGGGCGTCACCACCGTGAACTCCAACCTCGCGTCGTCGTCGGGCACCGGCGACGGGTCGGCGGACAACGTCGTCGTGAACGGAACCAATGGCGGCGACACGTTGAACGTCGGCGGCGGCGACGGTGAGGCCACCGCGAACTGCCGGCGGGACGGCCGTGCACGTCACCGGCGCGGAACCCGCGCTCGACACGCTTCACGTCAACGGTCTGGCCGGCAACGACACCATCACCGCCGACCCCGCGGCCGGGAGCGCAATCGGAGTCGTCGTCGACGGCGGCACCGAGACCGACACGGTCACGACCAACGGCACCAACCGCGCCGACGTCTTCACGGTGGTGGCCAACGGCACGCTGGTGAACGTGGGCAACGGCGTCGATGCCTACAACGCGATCGCCGAGAACGTGGATGTCAACGGTCTCGGTGGCAAAGACGTCATCACGGCCGGCAACGGTCTGGCCCCGCTGACCCAACTCACCATCGACGGCGGCGCGGGCCGCGACACGATCACCGGTGGCGACGGAGCCGACGTCCTCATCGGCGGAACGGGCAAGGACCTCGTGACCGGCGGACGCGGCAGCGATGTGGCGTTCTTGGGCGAAGGCGGCGACACGTTCGTGTGGAACCCGGGCGACGGCAACGACACGGTCGAAGGCCAGGACGGCAACGACACGCTGCGGTTCAACGGCGCGAACATCAACGAGAACATCGACGTGTCGGCCAACGGTGGCCGGGTGCGATTCACCCGGGACGTCGCCGCGATCACGATGGACCTCGACGCGGTCGAGACCATTGCGTTCAACGCGCTCGGTGGCGCCGACACCATCAACGTCCGCGACCTGACCGGAACCGGCGTGAAGACGGTCGCGCTCGATCTCTCGAGTTCGCCCGGATCGGGCACCGGCGACGGCGCGGCCGACCGGGTCATCGTCACCGGCACCAACGGCGACGACAAGGTGCGCGTCACGAACACCGACGGCACCGTGCGGGTGCGCGGCCTCGTGTCGAGGGTCGCGATCACAGGCGCGGAAGCTGCGAACGATCGGCTCGAGATCAACACCCTGACCGGTATCGACTCGGTGCGGTCGAAGCTCACCGCGGCCGACATCGCACTGTTCGTCAACGGCATCCCGGCGTAACGCCGGCGTCAATACGGGAGATCGAGGAACTGCCGAGTGAGGTGGAGCAGTTGCGTGCGTAACGCATCGTCGTCGAGGTCGGCGACGAGCGGGTGCGTGACTGCTCCACCGATGGCCGTCGAGATCATCGCCGCCCGCACGCGCGCGTCGGGACCGGTTCCGTGTCCGACCAACAGACGGAACAACCGTTGCATGAACGTCGTGAACGGCTCGTGCTCCGCCAGCAATCGGACCACGACCGGGTCGTACTCGAGGGTGCTCACCATGCGGCGGCGCGCCACTGCGAGGTCGATCACCTGCGACAACAACCGGTCGAGCGCACGCGGTCCGTCGTCGTCCGCCTCGGCCGCGTCGAGCGCGGGTTCGAGCCGCGCGAGTTCGACCTCCACGGCCGCCACCACGATCTCTTCCTTCGTCTTGAACTGGTGGTAGACCGCGGCCTTGGTCACGCCCACGGCATCCGCGATCATCTGCAACGACGTGCTCCCGACCCCGTTTTCGGCGAAAAGCACGAGCGCGGCGGTGACGATGCGGGTCTGGGCGGCGCTGCGAGGCGGCGCCCCGAGGCGGCCGGCAGCCGAAGGCGCGGCGGAACTCACGGTTCGAGGGTAGTCCGGTCGCTTGCGCTTCCTAGCCGATCGGCTATCTTCTCGCCCAGCCGGTCGGCTCGTCGCACTTGGGGGTTCAGGTCATGGCCAATCAGGAACTTGACGAGAACCTGCAGAAGTTCCTCGCCGTGCGCGAGCCGGGCGTCAACTACGAGGAGCACCAGGTCGACCAGTTCGCGCTCGACATCGGCGTCGACCTGAACAACTTCAAGAAGTTCCCGCGCGTCGATGACAACGTGACCTACAAGAAGAAAGGTCGCGACATCCGCGGCGAGGTAAAGATCGATCCGAACGTCGACCTGCCCGACTACAGCGGTCCGTTCAAAGCCGATCTCCGATTCTCCGACTTCGCGCAACCGCAGCTCGTGAAGATGCTGTCGATGAGTTACGAGTACTACCTGGTGCTCATCGACGCGTGGGCGTCCGAGGTCGGTTCCCGCAGTGGCGAAACCGAGATGCAGGAGCTCCAGACGTCCGCGTGGACCAACGGCATCATTCCGCACATCGCGCGCATCTCCGAGGAGTTCATGGCCTTCGAGGGCGTCGACGAGCTGCCGGAGCTCGGCGCCGGAGTCGTCAAGTTCAATCCCTTCAAGCCCGATGCGCGTTACGCGGAGTGCGACAAGGAACGACTCGTCAACATGCTCCTCGGGAGCCACGAGTTCTTCCTGCTCGTCATCGAGGCGTGGGCGGCCGAGGTCGTGGTGCGCTACGGGCTCGACCAGATGTTCGACATCCAATGGGAGTTGTGGAGCCGAGAGGTGCTTCCGCGGGTACGCGAGTTGAAGGGCGCGTGGATGAACATCACCACCAACGACGTCGCCGCGTTCATGAAGGACATCCAGATCGACGCAACGTCGTTCCCGGGTAAGGCGTTCGAGTTGATCTTCGAGATGCCGGAAGAAGACGTCGGCATCATGACGTTCAACAAGTGCTGCGCGCCGGATCAATGGGAAGCGCTCGGCCGGCCCGACATCCTGGAGAAGAACTGTCACTCCACGTGTCCCGCGTCATTGATCGAGACCGCGAAGATGTACAACCCGAACATGAAGGTCGACATCCTCGCGATCCCGCCGCGGATCGACACCGAGAACGTCTGCTGCAAGTGGAAGCTCAGCATGCGAGACGAAGACGATCCGGAATACGTTCCGGTCGAGCTGACGACGAAGCGCGCCGACCGCTAGATACTCTCGACCGTGACGCGTTCCCGGGGGGCTGGTTCGTTCGTTGCGCTCGCGTTCGCTTTGACTCTGAGTGCGTGCGCGAATGCGAGCTCGAACAAGACGACCACCGACACGACCGCGGGTGGAACCGTCACGACCTTCACCGGCACCGATTACACCAAGAATGTTCCGGTCAAGGCGCCCGGCGTCACCGCGACGGAAATCCACGTCGGTTCGATCACGTCGAAGACGAACCCACTCGGAGCCGAGAACGGGTTGTTGAACGACGGCATCAAGGCCTATTTCGACGTCGTCAACGCAAGGGCGGGGTGTGGGGCCGCAGGCTGAAGCTGACGAGCGAACGGGACGACAAGACCGGCAACAACCTGACCGAGACCGAAGCACTACTCGGTCAGGACAACGTGTACGCCGCGTTCGAGGCGGTCGAGTTGTTCACCGGTGCGAAGAAACTGGCCGCGGCCGGCATTCCGACCTTCGGCTGGAACATCAACGCCGAGTGGGGCGGCCCGAAGAACTTCTTCCCGAACGTCCGCCCGATCTGCTTCTCGACCGAGTGCAGCGCGGTCGGCCGCACGCTGCCGTGGATCATCAAGCAGGTCGGCGCGCACAAGGTCGCACTGCTCGGGTACAGCGTCCCGCAGTCGGCGGACGCGGTGACGAGCGAAGGCAAGGACATCAAGCGGTTTGCGAAGGACATCGGCGCGGAGGTCGTGTACTCCGATACGTCACTGGCGTTCGGGCAGACCGACTACTCCGCGCAGGTCGCGCAGATGAAGGCGAAAGGCGTCGACTTCCTCGCGACGAGCCTCGACTTCAACGGCGACTACGCGATCGCCAAGGAGATGGCCCGTCAGAACGTCCTGGACAAGGTCACGTTCTTCCACCCCAACCTGTACAACGCCGACTTCGTCAAGAAGAACGCCGCGCTGTTCGAGGGCGGCATCCTGCTGGTCGGGATCCTGGCCGTGGAGCACAAACCCGCGCCGCCCGCGCTGCAGGAGTACCTCGACTACGCCAAGACGCCACAACCTCAAGGTCACCGAGATGACCGAACAGGGCTGGATCGCGGCGCGTCAGTTCGTCGACGCGTTGAAGGCCGCCGGACCACAGTTCACCTGGGCGAAGCTCGTCAACACCTGGAACCAGCAGAAGTGGTACACGAACGGCGGCTTCGTCCCGCCGATCGACTGGACCAGCGAACACCCGGAGCCGAACGCGGACGCGGCCACGCACTCACCGTTCGAGTGTCAGAACTTCGTGCGGGTCCACAACGGTGAGTTCGTCGGCGTCTACGACGACGGCGGTGCAAAGCCGTGGCTGTGCTTCGACGGCAAGAAGCCGGACGTAGTGGCAAGAGCCGGTGAACGTCAGCTTCGCCGGCAAGCCGTTCGCCCTGGCGGACGTTCAGCCGTAAGCGTCGTCTACTGCGCGCGGTCGCGGACATCGGCGAGTTGCTGCTGCAACACGGGCAGCGCTAGCGAACCGAGCGCGACCTCGGCCTCATCGGCAAGTTGTCGCGCCCGTTCCGCGTCACCGCGTTCGATCCAGGTCTCGGCCCAGTCGAGTTGCGAACGGCAGCCCACGGCGGGCTGCCGAGATTCCGCGCCATCTCGATCGCGGCTTCGAAGTGGTGGTCGGCGGCTTCGGTCTCGCCGAGGAGATACTCGGCCCGTCCGAGCAGGCGGGCCCCCGGGCCCATGATGATGCCTCCGGTCGCCGCCATGCAGCCGTCGTACCGCAGGAAGATCTCGTACAGCGCGCGCATCGTGCCGCGGTCGCCGACGAGGAAGGCCGTCTCGATCCACATCGCGACCGCAATCGGCCAGCCGGCTTCGTCGGGGATATCCCGAAACTCGGCGCGGCCGGCATCGTGCAGCCGGACCGCGGCTTCGTCGACATCGCCGCTCACCGCGAGGGCGTACGCGACCATCGACGCCGCGGCCGCGTCGAGCGGGTGCGTGGTCAGGTACTCGTGCCACTGCGAAACAATCTCGGCCAGCCGTCCTTGTTCGCGCTTCCCCGCGTACCGCTGAACGGAACGGAAGGTGATCGCCTCCGCCAGGTTCACGGTTTGCCACGCCTCCCACTGCTCGAGCGACAGCGCCTCCGCCTCGACGAGGCGCCCCTCCAGCGCGCTGATCATCTGCGCGAGGAAGAAGCGACATTCGCAGCGCAATCGGATTCCGCCACCCGCACTGAGTTCGTTCAGCGCAGTCGTGCACGCCCGGCTCTCGGCGCCGTCACCGCACGCGATCGCCGCGAATCCGTTCATCAGCTCGGCTTCGGCTTGCAACGTGGCATCACCGGTAACGGCGAAGACATCTCGGGCGTCGTGATACATCGCCCGGTCGAGCTTCAACTGGTCGGTCGACCACGTGGAACGCGGCCGCGCACTGAAGCTGAGCATCGCGACCTGGGCCAGGGCGAGCGCGTCTCCGGACTCGCGCGAAGCGCGATCGCCGCGTCGAGCATCCGGCCGCGCCGTTCGAAATCCCCGACGAAGATCAGCTCGAGGGCGAGCGTGGCCAGCGCGTGCGCCCGCAGGGCCGGCGCGTCGCCGAGCGACTCGACAACGGATTCGAGGAGGGCAATCTTCTCGGGGTCGCTGGCCTGAGCCGCGTCGAACGACGTCCGGGTCTGCACGATCAGGGCTTCGGCCATTGCGGTGTACAGCCCGGCATCGCGCTGCGGTTCGCCGCGAGAATGAGGTGCGCCCTCGCCTCCGCCATCGTCGCCGACGCCCGCTCCGCCCGACCCAGCCGGGTGAGCAACGCGACCTCCGTCGCCACGTCGGCGCGCGTCGCCGTCGAGATGCTCCAACGCCAGCCCGTACCAACGCGCCGCGTCGTCGGCCGCAGACGACGACGTACGCGTGGTCGCCGGCTCGCGTCGCGTACTCGATGGCCTTGTCGGGGTCGGCGGCGGCGGCCTCGCCGTAGTGATAGGCGAGATCGGTGATGACGGCATCGAGGTCGTCGGCGTGCAGCGTCTCGATGGCCTCGCCGATCTTGCGGTGGGTGCGCACGCGCCGGGAGGTGCTGAGCTCCTCGAGCAGCGTCGCGCGCACGAGCGTGTGCCCGAAGCGGTAGCGGTCGAGGCCGACCTCGTTCACCAGGCCGGCCGCGCGCGCGGCGTCGAGATGGTCGAGCGACCGCGTCCTCGTCGTTGCCGCCGACCGCCACGAGCACCGGGAGCGCGAACTCGTAGCCCGATCACCGCCGCGGTCGACAGCGTTCGTTGTGCGGTCGTCGTCGAGCCGCGAGATGCGGCGACCGACGACCTCCCGCACTCCTTCCGGCAGACCGACGTCGGCGAGCGTGAAGTCACTCGTCCAACGGCCGTCGCGCCGGACCAGCGCGCCGCTCTCGACGAGGTGGAGCATGATCTCGCCGACGAAGAACGGGTTGCCGGCCGTCTCGTCGAACACCGCGTCGGCGAGCGCGACGCCGGCCTCGTCGAGGTCGTGGCCCGCCGAACGTTCCATGCAGCTCGGCGACGCCGTCCGTCGGTCAGACCGTCGACGTGCGAGCCGGGTGACGTGCGGATCGCGGCGCAGGTCGGCGAGCATCGCCGCGAGGGGATGGCGTGCGGTCGAGATCGGTGCAGCGGTAGGTGCCGACGATCAGCAGCGAGTCGTGCGTGGTCTCGTGCAGCAGATGGCGCAGCAGCAGCAACGTCGGCCGGTCGGCCCAGTGGAGGTCGTCGAGCACGAGCATCACCGGGACCGACGCGGCGGTCGTGCGCAGCCAGCCCGTCACCGCCTCGAACAGACGGGCGCGCTCCGACTCCGGGTCGCTCCGCACGGGAGCACTCAGACCCGGCGACGCGGTCCGCGAGCTCGGGGACGAGGCGCGCGAGCTCACTGGCGAGCGGGCCGAACCACTCCGCCGGGACGTCCTCGCCGAGCGAGAGCTGGAACCGCAGCGCCTCCACGAACGGCTGGTACGGAAGCCCGAGCTCCTCGTCGCAGCGGCCCGCGAGCACGAGCCCGCCGCTCTTGCCGTGCGAGGAGCGCGGTCTCGGTCGACGAGGCGGGTCTTGCCGATGCCGGGCTCCCCGGAGATCAGCACGCACGTGGCTGCGGCCTTCGGCTCTCTCCTTCCACGCGTCGACGAGCACCGCGAGTTCGTCGGCTGCGGCCGGCGAGGTCGAAGGCGGCGGGCGCCGGCGAGCACCGGCGGCAGCGGCGTTTCCCGCGGCATCGCGACCTGGACGACCGGCGCCCAGCGCACGACGACCGCCGGCACCGGGATCGGGGATGCCCTTGAGGTCGAGATCGCCGACGCTTGGGAACTCGTGGCCGCCGCGACCGCGGGCGAGATGGCGCACGATCTCCGCGCAGAGGATCTGGCCGCCCTCGGCCGCGGCCTCGAGCCGTTGCGCCTCGATGACCGGCAGGCCGAAGCAGTCGTCGGGCTCGAAGGTGACGTCGCCGACGCTGATCCCGACGCGCACCTCGAATGCGCTCCTCGGCGCTGCGCCGGTTGTGCCCGTCGACGGCCTGCTGGATCGCCACGCCGGCCGCGACCGCGTCGACCGCGGCCGAGAAGGTCGCCATCACACCGTCGCCGGTGTGCTTCACGACCAGGCCGCGGTGCCCGGCGATCGCGTCGCGGATCAGCGCGTCGTGCGTCACCCGGAGCTCGTCGGCGGCCTCCTCGCCGAGCCGGGAGCGTAGCGCGGTCGAGCCGACGAGTCGGTGAACAGCACGGTGGCCGTGTCGATCCGCTTTCGGGCCCCGCCATCGGCGCAGCCTAGGCCGGATGCCGAATCGAGTACCGCGGCGCGGGCACGTCCACGACGGCAAGACTGAACGCCGGGCCGCAGCCGCGGTACATGACGACGAGGTCGACACCGACGAGCAGTTCGTCGGCTACTCGCTTCGCAAGGAACCCGCACCCGGGCGGCGAGATGCGAAATACTGTCCCCGATGAGGGTCCGGGGAGTGCCGGCAAGTCTTGTGCTCGCGGCGTTGGCGATTTCGGGCGTCGGGTGCAGCGGGAGTTCCCGCGACGTGTGTCCGGTTGACTCGACCACTTCTTCGGTCGCGCGCGCGGCTGCCGCGGCTCCGCTCGCCACCT
>CAWFYK010000008.1:0-100581 GCA_963820035.1 uncultured Actinomycetota bacterium
CGCTTTCTCATGCCGATGCCTCTCCTAGACACGTCGGGTGGGTCGTTTCGCCCGCAGTCACCAGCGCGGCGGCGAGTGGGAAGGAGCAGACCTCACAACTGGCCCGAGAGGGGGTGTGGGTTGTGTTGGAAGTGTTGTGTTGGGCAGGTATTCGCTTTCGGGTACAACACCCACAACACAACCAACAGAGGTATAGCGGCCCCGCTCGGGGCGAAGGATGCGCCCGGCGTCGAGAAGTCTGCCGAGGTAGACGCCTGCTTCTTTGGCTGGCATCCCGATCTCGGCGGCCACGTCCCCGGCTCGCACGCCTTGCGGGTGCGCGGCGACGAAGCGAAGGATTTCGGCGGAGCGGTCGCCCAGGTTGACGGTTGCCCTCACGGTCGCTGCCTGCGCCGCGGAGTCCGCGAGCGAGGTCCCCGCCAAGGTCCAAAGTCCGTCTCGGCAGCTGACCGCGTACTCGGCCTCTTCAACGTCGCGGCCGGTAACGTGCAGGATCGCCTGGTCTGACTGACGTGGCCGGGCCAGCAGAATGACGGTGCCCGCCTGCCCCCGCGAGTCCGTGCGTGCCGCTGACGCTGTCGACGAAGTCTTCGGAGGCGGCCTTGCGGTCGTGGTGAAGAGCCATCAGGGCGGCACCGGGGAAGCTGTCCACGAGGCGCTTAAGTGCCCCTCCGACGCGATAGTCCCGTCCATAGGCCGACTCACCGGGGAGGGCCGGCGGGAGGCACTTGCCGAGTGTGTCCACGATCACCAGCGGGTGTTCGTGGCCGTGGCTCGCGAGCCATTGGCCGACCGTCGCGAGGATCGTGCCCGGGAGGATGCGGGTCAGGTAATGCAGTCGCCCAGGGATCCGATCTGGACCGAGCAGCGAGCGGCAACGGTCCTGCAGGCGCCGGTGACCGTCCTCGAGCGCGAGCAGCAGAACGGGGCGGTCGAGGCCGACCGGAAGGACGCCGAGCGCGGAGCCACCAGAGGCCACTGCGATCGCCAAGGAAAGGCTGAGCCACGACTTGCCTGCCTTCGGTGGTCCGACCAGCAGCGTGAAGCCCTCCGGGATGACACCTGGAACCGCGAAGGCGAGCGGCGGGAAGTCCTGTGCATCTAGCCAGTCGCCTGTGCGAAGGCCCGCGAGGAGATCGGGAGTCGCGAGGTCCTGGGTCATGGCCCCTCCCCGCGCCAGAAGTCTTCGCCACGGAGAGCCTTGAGCCACCGCTGGATGACCCCGGCATTCCCGCGAATCTCAACATTGAGACGGTCGACGTGCGGGGCAATCAGATGCGCCGCTTCGTAGGGCACGACGTAGGTGTTTCCCACACGGACGATCAGGCGTGCACCGTCAGGGATGCCGTCGAGGCTTCCACAGCGTCGCTTCGCTGCGTACTCGTCGAGGTCCGTGAGGTCGATCTCCGCCGCCGCCGTCAGCATCGCGGTACCATTGGGCCATCGAGGTTCGCCGCCGAGATATCTGGCGCTTGAGAGTTAGCCGCTCCCAGGCGCCCTTCTCGTTTCCGGGCCGACTGCCGCCACATCAGGCCGCGTCCGACGCGCGCTGCTCAATCCACGCCTCGATGTCGGTCAGCCGATACTTGCGGTGGCGGCCAATCTTGTAGGACCGCGGCCCCGTGCCCTTGTACTCAAGGGCGTAGAGCGTCGCCTCAGGAATCCCGAGGTAACTTGCCGTCTCGGAGTGCGACAGGAATGCGGGTGCCACCGGCACCCGGGAGAAGTCTTACATTCGCTTCCCTTCTGGCATCAGATCGTTGCGACCTAGAAACAGGCTATGCGCGAACTTCACTGTTTGCAAGTCGGTATGATATGATGCCATCATGGAAACAGGACCGAAGCTAGGCGTTACCGGAAAGCGCGTCGCTCAGAACGTCAGAACCCTTCGAGAAAGGGTCACAGTCCGCGAACTGTCAGAGCGACTCGCGGAGCTGGCGAGGCCGATACTCCCATCCGGGATTACCAAGATCGAGCAGGGTACCCGGCGCATCGACGTTGACGACCTCGTTGCTTTGGCCTTCGCCTTAGACGTCACACCGAATCGGCTCCTACTCACGGCCGACGCGAGCGACGAGGAAACGGTGGCGCTCTACCCGAATGGCGGCGAGGTAGACACCAAGAGCGCGTGGTTGTGGGCGTCGGGTGAGGGCCACCTCGGCATGGAGTTCTCCACGAGCCCTTGGCCGCAGACGATCGAGGGGCATCGACAGCAGCTCCAGGAGTTCGGTCAAACGAACAGGCCCCACGATCCGCCAGACCTCATGCTTCTTGAGGAGATGGAGCCACATCTCGACAAGCTCAGAGAACTCGCCCGGATCGTCAACGAGCTCGAGGATGCCGGAGTCTCGCGGAAGGCGGCGATGAACTTCGTCCGGTGGGAGCGCCTCGTCAACGACGGAGAGGACGACTGAAATGGCCAGCATCACAACAACCGGGAGCGCCAAGACGCGGCGCTACACGGTCAACTACCGCGACCCCGAGGGCCGTCAGCGTCGGAAGACGTTCGTCAAGAAGTCCGATGCAGATGGCTTCGCTGCGACCGTCGAAGCAGACAAGCTGCGCGGTCTGTATCTGGACCCCAACGCGGGACGCATGACCCTGAAGGAGTACGCCGCGGCGTGGCTCGCTGCCCAGACTTTCGACGTCACCTCGCGAGACACCATCGAGCGCCACCTACGACTTCACGTATACCCGTCGCTGGGATCGAAGCAGCTGCGCGACCTTAAGCCGTCGACCGTCCAGGCGTGGCTTCGAGGACTGTCGGTTACCAGCAGCACGTATCGCCGCGCCATCTTCACAACGCTCTCGAGCGTGTTGTCTGCCGCCGTCGACGACGACCGCATCCCCAAGAATCCGTGCCGGGCCGGATCAGTCAAGGCGCCAAAGGCGGAGGCTCGGCGGGTCGTTCCGTGGACTGCTGACCGAGTCCTCGCTGTCCGGGATGCTCTCGACGAGCCCCACCGAGTCATGGCGATGCTGGCCGCGGGCCTCGGACTGCGCCAGGGCGAGGTGTTCGGCCTCGCGGTATCGGACATCGACTTCCTGCGCGGCACGGTGACCGTTAAGAGGCAGGTGCGATTGCTCGCCGATGGTCGGCAGATGTTCCGGCCTCCGAAAGGCCGCAAGGGCCGCGTTGTACCGCTGTCGGGTGCCGTCCGGGATGCGCTCGCGGCGCACTTGGCGGCGCACCCAGCGGTCACCGTGACGCTCCCTGATGAGTCCGATGGCGAACGTCCTCTGTCGATGGACCTCGTGTGCGGTCTCCCGATGAACCGAAACCAATTCAACAGGCAGGTGTGGTCCCCAGCTCTTCGGAGGGCCAGCGTCCCAGCGAGCCGGGACAACGGGATGCATGCCCTCCGTCACTTCTTCGCCTCGGTGCTGCTCGACGCTGGGGAGAGCATCAAGGCGGTGAGCGAGTACCTAGGACACACCGATCCGGGCTTCACGCTCCGGACGTACACGCACCTGATGCCGGCGAGTGACGCCAGAACCCGCGCGGCGGTGGATGCCGCGATCGGCTGTTACACGGGAGTTACATCCGGGATCGCCTGACGCGCTCCTATGCAGGTCAGGAGCGTAGTTGCCGCACATGATCAACTTCTGACCGGGCGTCTGACAGCCCGCCCGACCGGAAGAACCTGACGGCTCGAACGCAACAACCTGACGGCTCGAACGCAACAACCTGACGGCTCGACCGGAGCCGGAGGCGGGAGGCCCGTCCGGCTAGGCCGCGGCTGCCACGGCCGGGTCGGTCGGGACGTCCTGCTTCTTGGCGTTGATGATCGTGGCGGCCGCCACCAGGGCCACGAGGAGCAACATCGCACCCCAGAAGAACGCCACGTGGTAGCCGTGGATCAGCGCCTGCTGACCGATCTGGTGTGCGTCCGCGCCGGCAGTCAGGTGATCCGCGAGGTAGGCCGTCACGGCACCGGCGAAGAGCGTGTTGAGCAGGGCGGTGCCCAGTGAGCCACCGATCTGCTGACCCGTGTTGAGCACAGCGCTCGCGACACCCGCGTCGTGGGGGCCGACTCCGATCAGCGCCGTGCTGGAGGCGGGGATGAACACCCCGGCCAACCCGACGCTCATCAGGATCTCGGCCGGCAGCACGTGCGTCCAGTACGACGTGTCGGCCGTGATCTGGGTCAGGATCAGCATGCCGACGACGGCCATCACCAGGCCACCGACGATGAGCGGCTTCGGCCCCATGCGCGGCAGCACCTGCGCCACCACTCCAGCCGTCAGGATGATTCCGGCGCTGAATGGCAGGAACGCGAAGCCGGCCTTCAGCGGGCTGTAACCGAGGTTGACCTGGAAGTAGTAGGTGAGGAACAGGAACATCGCGAAGAGGCCAGCGCCCACCAGCAGGAAGACCAGGTAGGAGCCACCACGGTTGCGGTCGAGCACGACTCGAAGCGGCAGCATCGGGTTCCTGGCTCGCTGTTCCCACCAAACGAAGGCCACAAGGAGGACGACGGCGACGGTGAGGAAGGCAATCGTGGAGGGCGCTGTCCACCCCAGGACGGAGGTGTCGTTGGGATTGTCGGGGTGCTTCGCCTTCGCTGCCTCGGTGAAGCCGTAGACCAGCGACAGCAGGCCGACCGTCGCCAGGAGAACACCCGGGATGTCGTAGCGCGTGTTGCCTGGCGCCTTGCTCTCATGGACGATCGGGATCGCCACGGCGG
Organism: uncultured Actinomycetota bacterium; assembly: GCA_963820035.1. GTDB lineage: Bacteria > Actinomycetota > Actinomycetes > Propionibacteriales > Nocardioidaceae > JAWWPG01. The sequence goes on from CAWFYK010000008.1 coordinate 4,689, forward strand.
CCGTTAACAGGGCAACGGGCACGTTGACCCCAAGACACCATCGCCACGAGGCGTACTCGGTCAGCACCCCGCCAACGATCAGTCCGATCGCTGCGCCGCCGCCCGCCAGCGCACCGAACACCCCGAAAGCTTTGGCGCGCTCCTTCGGTTCGGTGAAGGTCACCGTGACGATCGACAGTGCCGCCGGGGCCATCAGGGCCGCGAAGCCACCTTGCAGGGCGCGGGCGGCGAAGAGCAGCTCCTGGTTGGGAGCCAGTCCACCGATCGCGGAGGCGAGCGCAAAGCCGAGAAGACCCGCGATGAACGTCCGCTTGCGACCGTTGTAGTCAGCAATGCGGCCGCCCAGCAGGAGCAGGCTGCCGAAGGCCAGCGTGTAGGCCGTGACCATCCACTGCCGGTTCGCGTTGGAGATGCCGAGGTCGGCCTGGGCCGACGGGAGCGCGATGTTGACGATCGAGGCGTCGAGCACGATCATCAGCTGAGCCACCGCCAGCACGGCCAGAGCCAGCCACCGCCGTGGATCAGGCTGCTCTCCAACAGCATCGCCGTGCTCCACAGCAGCAGCAACGGGCTCGACGGCTTCGTCGGCAGGGTCCATCGAGTGCGGCATCTCGCACCTCCAGTCACGGGCAATCGCAAGGGCGTTGCCCGCTGGCCTCGAGACGAGCCGGCGCACAACGCAGAAGATTCTGCCACCCGCCACCGACAGGAATATCGTTTATCCAACCCTCGGCCACCGAGAGATCAGCCAGACTTCACCCGCGCCAGCTCCTCGGCGAACGCACGGGAGGCCCCGACGCGCGACTCCAGCTTGAGCGGCGCTCCGTTGATCGTGAGGGTGACAGAGCCTCCCAGTCCGAGCCGCTTGACCTCCATTGTCCCCACCTCGGTCAGTGCGAACTCGTTGAGGAGCCCCTTCACCTTGCCGCCGTTTCCGATCTCGACCATCAGCAGTCGCGTCGGTGCGAGCACGAATCCCATGAACGGCGCCAGCTTGATCCCGACCGCCTCCGCCTCGCCGCAGGCCCCGCCCGCTCGATGGCCGCCCGGCATCCCGGCGACTTGAGGCCCGCGGGAAGAAACACGCAGCCTTCGACGGTCCGGTTCGGGCCGGCGTATCACGTTGTGGTCACGGCCCCGTTGTCTCGCGTCCATGCGGAGCGGCCGCCGCGTCCGTTAGCGTCACGGCATGGACTTCTCGAACTCGCCGCGCGCGCAGGAGCTGGTCGACCGGGTCTCGGCATTCATCCGAGACGAGGTCGACCCGGTCGAGGCGAGCTATCACCAGGCCGTCGCCGAGGCCGAGGATCCGTGGAGACCGCTGCCCCTGATCGCCGAGCTCCAGCAGAAGGCTCGAGCGGCCGGGCTCTGGAACCTGTTCCTCACCGATGAGACCTATGGCGCCGGGCTCAGCAACACCGAATATGCCCCTCTCGCCGAGCTGATGGGCCGGTCGTTCCTCGCCCCTCATGTCTTCAACTGCAACGCCCCGGACACCGGCAACATGGAGCTCCTCGCTCTCTACGGCAGCGACGAGCAGAAGACTCGCTGGCTGGAGCCACTCCTGGCGGCCGAGATCAGGTCCGCGTTCTGCATGACAGAGCCCGACGTCGCGTCCTCCGACGCGACCAACATGGCCGCCACCGCGATCCCTGACGGCAACGATGTCGTGGTCAACGGCTCCAAGTGGTGGAGCACCGGACTCGGCCATCCGGACTGCACGCTGCTGCTCTTCATGGGACTCACGGACCCCGAAGCGCACCGGCACGCCCAGCACACGATGGTGCTGATCCCGCGCGAGACACCCGGCGTCCAGGTCGAGCGAATGCTCCCGACCATGGCGCGCTACGACGAGCCGCACGGCCACGGGTCCGTGACGTTCACCGACGTCCGGGTGCCCGCGAGCAACATCCTCGGCGGACTCGGACGTGCGTTCGAGCTGGCCCAGGGCCGGCTCGGTCCTGGTCGGGTTCACCACTGCATGCGGCTCATCGGCCTCGCCGAGCGTTGTCTGGAGCTGGCCTGCCGCCGTTCGTTGTCGCGGTCTGCGTTCGGCAAGCCCATCGCCAACCTCGGTGGGAACCGCGAGCGGATCGCCGACGCCCGCATCGCGATCAACCAGGCCAGGCTGCTGGTGCTCAACGTGGCGTGGCTGCTCGACACGGTGGGGCTGGCCGGTGCGTCGAGCGAGATCAGCCAGATCAAAGTCGTCGTACCCTCGATGACCCAGCAGGTCATCGACATGGCCATCCAGCTGCACGGCGGCGCCGGGATGACCGAGGACTTCCCGTTCGCCGCAGCGTGGACGAGCGCGAGGTCGCTGCGACTCGCCGACGGCCCCGACGAGGTGCACCGCGGCGTCGTGGCGAGGCGGGAGCTGGCGCCGTACGTCGACCAGGCGCGAGCCCGATGACCCCGCAGCCGGTCACGCGACCCGTCCGGGGGGAGGATGAGTTCGACGTCGACGCCCTCTCCGGCTGGCTCGCAGACCACGGGGAGCCAGGCACCCCTGAGGTGCGCCAGTTCCCGGGCGGCGCGTCGAACCTGACCTACTTGCTGCACTACGACGACCGCGACCTCGTGCTGCGCCGACCCCCGTCTGGTCACAAGGCGAAGAGCGCACACGACATGCACCGTGAGTTCCACATCCAGACCCAGCTGAAGCCGGTGTTCCGCTATGTGCCGGACATGGTGGCACTCTGCGACGACCCGTCGGTGATCGGCTCCGACTTCTATGTCATGCGGAAGCTTGACGGCCTGATCCTTCGTGCCGACCTGCCCGAGGGCTTCCGGCTCAGCCGCACGGACGCGGGCCTGCTGTGCGAACGCATCGTCGACGTCCTTGTCGAGCTGCATCGGGTCGATCCCAGCGCCGCCGGGCTCGACGACCTCAGCCGCGGACCTGGATATGTCCGACGACAGGTGGATGGCTGGTCGAAGCGATATGTCGCAGCTCGCACCTTCAACGTCCCGTCGTTCGCTCGCGTGATCGAGTGGCTGAAGGACAACCAGCCTGATGACGTCGGTGCCTGCGTCATCCACAACGACTTCCGCCTCGACAACGTCGTGCTCGACACGTCCAAGACCCCGCGCGTCGTCGGCGTGCTCGACTGGGAGATGGCGACGATCGGCGACCCGCTGATGGACCTCGGCGGCGCGATGGCCTACTGGGTGCAGGCCGACGACGACCCGGTCCAGCGCCGGTTCCGGCGCCAGCCCACCCACCTCCCCGGCATGATGACCAGGCGCGAGGTCGTCGGCTCCTACTGCGACCGGATGGGTCTGCCCGACGACGGATGGGTGTTCTACGAGGTGTTCGGGATCTTCCGGCTCGCCGTTATCGTGCAGCAGATCTACTACCGTTATCACCACAAGCAGACCCACAACCCTGCCTTCCGGACATTCTGGCTGATGGTCAACTACCTGCACTGGCGCTGTCGGCGAGTCATCGCAGCCGGTCGGAGCTGAGTCGGCCATGAGCGTGGTCCTCCTGGTGCGCCATGCCCAGGCGTCTTTCGGTTCGGCGGACTACGACGTGCTCTCCGCGCTCGGTGAGCGACAGGCCCGGCACCTCGGGAAGGCGCTCGAGGATCGCGGCATCGCGCCTGCGTCCGTCGTCACCGGCCGACAGGTCCGTCAGCAAGAGACGGCACGCCTGATGCTGACCACATCCGGCTCGACCCTGGGCATCGACGTCGACCAGGGCTACGACGAGTACGACCACCAGGCGCTGCTCGACCGGCCGCCGTTTCTCGAGCGGCTCGCAGGTCTGGCGTCCTCGCCCGCGAGCGAGCACGCGACCCGCTTCCAGGCAGTTCTGGAGGATGCCATCCGGCTCTGGGTCGAGGACAGCGGCGGCGGCGGATACGCCGAAAGCTTCAGCGAGTTCCAGGCGCGGGTAGACCGGGCCCTGCGGCGTACCTTCGACGTTCTCGGCGCCGGCCAGACGGCGATCGTCGTGACGTCGGGAGGTCCGATCAGCGCAGTGGCGACATCGTTGACCGGCGCTCCTGACGCGACCTGGCTACGACTGAGTCCCGTTTTGGCGAACACCGGGATCAGCAAGGTCGTCTCGGGGAGACGCGGGATGAGCCTGGTCTCCTTCAACGAGCACGGACATCTCGAGGGTGCGGACGCCGACCTCTTCAGCTACCGCTGAGCGCCGCGGCCGCCGACAGCACCTGTTGGGGGGTGGTACGCCGTTGGGTATCGCCCAGGCCGAGCTGGCCTTGGCCGTTGGCCCCCCAGCACCAGAGCGTGTGGTCCGTCCTGAGGGCGCAGGTATGGCTGTCGCCGGTGCTGATGAACAGCCAGGTCGTGTCGCTGCCCACAAGAGTGGGGATCTCCCGCTCGTTCAGGTCCCCGAGTCCGAGCTGGCCACGGTTGTTGGCTCCCCAGCACCACAGGGTGTGGTCAAGCCCGACAGCGCAGGTGTGCGCACCGCCTGAGCTGCTCCGCAGCCAGTTCGCGCTCTGGCCGACCTGGGTGGGGAGCAGCCGATCGGTCGTGTCACCGACCCCGAGCTGACCGTCCGAGTTCTCTCCCCAACACCACACGGTGTTATCGAGACGCTTTCCGCAGGTGTGCCCATAGCCGACGCTGCTGTGCGCCCAGTCGGCCTCGCTGCCCACCTGGGTGGGGACGCGACGGACAGCACGGTCACCGACGCCCAGCTGACCGGCGTCGTTGCGACCCCAGCACCACAGGGTGTGGTCGACGCGGACCGAGCAGCTGTGGAAGCCTCCCGAGTTGATGTGCTCCCAGGAGGTGTCACTCCCCACCTGGGTCGGGATGAGCCGGCTCACCCGGCCACCGAGACCGAGCTGACCGTAACGGTTCCACCCCCAGCACCAGAGAGTGTCGTCGACGTGCCTCGCGCACGTGTGTCCGAAGCCACCGGCGACATGGTCCCAGCTGAGGTCGCTGCCCACCTGGGTGGGCGCGAGGCGGTTCGTGAGGTCGCCGAGTCCCAGCTGGCCATACCTGTTCCGGCCCCAGCACCACAGCGACCCGTCCGTCTTGATGGCGCAGGTGTGGGCGAACCCGGTGCTGACGCTCGCCCAGTCGGCCTCGACCCCTACCTGCGTAGGCACCTGACGCTTCACGGTGTCCCCCAGCCCGAGCTGGCCGGCGTTGTTCTGCCCCCAGCACCACAGCGTGTGGTTCCGCTGGAGCGCGCACGAGTGGCTGCCGCCACTGTCGATGTCGGTCCACACGGTTCCCGCGAGCGCCGTCCGGGCGGGGCCTACCGCCGTCGCCGACGGGGCGGTCGCCAGGATGACGGCCGCAAAGAGGGTCAGACATCCACCCATGACAACGAATCGACGCGTCATAGCGACCTCCCCGCGTGGGTCTGAGCCGATGGAACCAACGGTCCTCACGACCGGTTTTTCCGTCACCATATCGCCAGTGGCCGAAGGGCGGGGAGGATCGGATGCACCCCATCCGGGGAACATCGCCGATACCGCCTCGACGTCCGCCTGCGGGCGTCCGAGTGGAGCCCGGCAGGTTCTTGGGCTGTCGTCAGCAACGAGTCAGCAGAGGGGGTCGTAGGGGAAGCGTTGGTGTCGTCGGGGGGTTTGGGTGGGGTCGAGGCGTTTGGGTGGGATGACGTGGGGGTGGCCGTCGGGTGCCATTCGGATGGTCCAACCGGCGTCGGTGTGGACGAGGTGGTGGTGGTAGACGCAGAGCAGGCAGCCGTTGTTGAGGTCGGTGGGTCCGCCGTCGGTCCATGTGGTGAGGTGGTGGGCTTCTGTCCAGGCGGGGGGTCGGTCGCAGCCGGGCCAGATGCAGCCTTGGTCTCGCAGCGCCAGGGCGAGGCGTTGGTGGCGGTTGAACAGTCGCCGGGCCATGCCGAGGTCGAGGATGGTCGAGGGTCCGTCGAGGACGGCGGGGATCAGCTGGGCGTTGCAGGCCAGCCGGCGGGTTTGGCCGATGCTGATCGCGGTGCCGGTGTCCAGGATGGCTTCGCCGAGGCCGGTCTGCAGCCGGGTCAGGTCGGTGGTGATGACCAGGGTGGTGTTCGTGCCGCCGTGTTGGGGCAGCCCGTCAGTGGGGAGGTGTTCGGCGAGCTCGACGAGGGCCCGGCCGAGCCGCTGCGGGTACGACAACCGCTCCGGGTCGTCTCCCACCCCGTCGGCTGTGTCGGTCTGGGGGTCGGCCAGGTCGGCAGGGTGGGGTCGCCTTCTCGGCGGCGGTGGCGGACCGGTCGCGGCGGGGTGCGGCGAACGCGTTCAGGGCGGTCAGCAGCAGGTCGCCGGTCAGGTCGGGGATGGTGAAGGTGCCGCGGGTGGTGCCGTCGCCGGTCTTCCAGATCCGGCAGACCGCCTGCTGCAACGCTCGGGTCTCGGCGTCGCGGAGCTGTGCTTCGAGTTTCTTGTCGGCGGCGTCGGGGTCGACCACCTCGACCGCGTGGCGGCAGACGGTCTTCAGCTGGGTGTAGGTCAGGCCGGGGGAGAGTCGCAGCAGGTGGTGTTGCAGCCGGTCGGTCGCCTCGACGGGGATGTGATCCCCGACGTCGGTGACCGCCCGGCCGACCAGCACCGCCCGTTCCGCGGACAGGCCGCCGCTGGCCCAGGCTCGTCGGGTCGGTTCACACCGGCCACCCGTCACTACGCCGTACCGGGCCACGTCATCGGTCCCATCGATGTGGCCGCGGTCGCCGAGGTTGTCGAGGTCTCCGGCCGAGTCGCCGCCGTCTGCACCATGGCTGACGGCTGTGCGGGTGGTGCGGTCGCTGGCGGGTTGGTCGGTGTCGGCGACCCGGCTGTGGGAGATCAGCCGGTGCGCGTCGCCACTGGACAGGCCGTGGGTGGTCATCAGCCAGGCTTTCGCTGATGCTGCTCCGGCGAGGCGGGGAACGTCGCGGGCCAACACGGTGGCGGTGACCCGTGCGGTCAGTTCGTCGACGGCGGCGCGGACGGCGAGGAGCTCGCCGAGGCGTTCCAGGGCGGCGTCCTCGGTCAATGTCCAGCCGGGCACCCCGGCCACCCCGGCCAGCGGCCTCCTGAATGCCGTCGACACGCTTGTGCGAACGCGTCGAGCGCGGGTCGCCGAACGGTGTCGGGTGGATCGATGGTGCCCTTCATGCAGACAACGATAGGACCGACTGCCGACACTTTTCGCTTCCATGTTCGACATGTGCACAACCGATCCGGAACCTCAGACCTGTGGAAGACAAGGGGGCTGAGGGTCAGAGGCGATTCGTCAGCGATCGCCCGCGGCGACACCCACCCAGACGGCCAGACCCTCTCGCGGACCTGACGATCGACGCAAAGATTCCTCACCGCGTGCCGGGTCAGTCCGAGCGGGTCAGCGCGGTCTTCGGCCGAGGAAGGCCAGCAGCCGGTCGCTCGCGGTGAAACCGGGGGCCGGCTCCAGCGCCGGCGCGAAATGGCGGTCCCGCTCGGCCCTGGAGACGAAGACCCGGGCGGTCCGCAACAGCGCTTCCGCCAGCTCGTCTGGCAACGGCCGGCGCTGCCCGCACGCCGACGCGACGTCCCAGCCATGGACGGCGATCTCCACAGCTCCGGCGCCCGACACAAAGCCCGCCGGCAGCGGAAACCCGCCGACGAGGACGCGGCTGGATCGACGGGCGTTCCACGCTCCGACGAGCAGGCAGGCGCGCGTCCGCAGCGCCGCCACCGGGTCTCGAGCCGGGTTGAGAGCGGGAGCGGCCAGCGCTTCGACGTCGCGGGGCCCGAGCCTGACCCCGCCCTCCTCCATCGCCTCCTGAAGCGCCGCGAGCGAGTCGTTCATGTGGCCGAGCAGGGCACTCAGATCCCAGTGCGCACATGGCGTACGACGCGACATCGCGTCGGGGTTCACCAGGTTCAAGCTGCCCAACGTGTAGCTCACGGCCCGCTCGAGCAGAGCGACCCCGCTCGCCACCGTGCCGGTGGCGACGCCATCAGGCATCGAGCGGAATCCTGTCGGGCAGTCCGAACGTCGGGAACAGCGACAGCTCGAAGAATGCGACCACGTGGCTGATGTCCTCGGAGCTGAGGGTGACCACGTGCAACTGGAACGGCCGGTAGCACTCCTCGTCCCGCAGATACATCCCGAAGGCGGCCTGGCCGTTTGCCTCGGTGGCGACCAGTCGCAGGTCCCCTGCCCGCTTGGCAGGACACTGGGTGGCCACGAGCCGTCCGATGTCGGCCGCACTCTGGTACCAGCCCGTGAAGGGCGGCATCTCCCAGACCGCGTCGTCGGAGAACAGCTGCACGAGGGCGTTCACGTCATAGCTCTCGAACGCCGCGACATACCGGTTGAGCAGGTCCCGCTGATGAGCCGTCGTCGGCTCCGTCACGGCGTCCTCACTGGGCGCCGCCTCCTCGATGTGCGCTCGGGCGCGCTGCAGGGCGCTGTTGACGCCCGCCGTCGTGGTGCCAAGGAGTTCCGCGACCTCGGCGGCCCGCCACTTCAGCACCTCACAAAGGATGAGGACGGCCCGCTGTCGCGGCGGCAGATGCTGGAGGGCAGCCACCAGCGCCAGCCGGATACTGTCGCGCGACGTGACGATGTTCGCCGGATCACCGGCCGTCGCGCCGACCATCACATCGGGGACCGGCTCGAGCCATGGCACCTCGTCCTGCTGGACCAGCTCGGCGTCCGGGTCGGCGCTGGGAGCCCCCAGCCCGCTCGGCAGCGGACGGCGGTTGCGCGTCTCGAGGGCGGTCAGGCAGGCGCTGGTGGCGATCCGGTAGAGCCAGGTGCGGAGGGACGAGCGGCCCTCGAACCTGTCATAGGCCTTCCAGGCTCGCAGGTAGGTCTCCTGCACGAGGTCCTCGGCGTCGTGGACTGAGCCGAGCATCCGGTAGCAGTGCGCGAGCAGCTCGCGACGGTAGGGCTCGGCGAGGGGCAAGAAGTCTTCCTGAAGCGCGCTTTCGGTCATGTCCTCCACCCTTACGGGAAGTCGTCTCGATGTATAGACCAACCGGGCCGGCAGAACTCATCGCAGCGGCCAGCGATGAGATTCGGGCGACCCGCCGGTCTGAACCGGTGTGACACATCGACGACCGGAGGCAACCATGTACGACGACCTGGCCATCGCTGAGACCCGGCCCGGCGGGCAGCCGCTCGCCGCGCCGAGCCCGCATCAGCGCCGACGTCAACGGCACCGGACCGGGCCGACACCCTCGACGCCGCCCGTCCAGGTCCCAGGCTCGCCTCTCGGTGGGTCGCCCTCGTCGTGCTCTGCGTCGGGATGCTGATGATCGTCCTCGACGCCACGGTGGTGAACGTCGCCCTGCCGTCCATCCGCGACGACCTGGGATTCACCCAGGCGAGCCTCGCCTGGGTGGTGAACGCCTACCTGATCTCCTTCGGTGGGCTGCTTCTGCTCGCCGGCAGGCTAGGCGACCTGCTCGGCCGGCGGCGCGTCTTGCTCACCGGCCTCAGTGTGTTCACCGTGGCCTCCCTGCTCTGTGGTCTCGCACAGGACCAGACCCTTCTCGTGGCGGCCCGCTTCCTTCAAGGGGTCGGTGGGGCCATGACCTCGGCCGTCATCCTCGGCATGATCGTGACGATGTTCCCGGAGCCGCGCGAGCAGGCCAAGGCGATCGGCGTCTACGCGTTCGTCGCCTCGGCTGGTGGTGCGGTGGGGCTGCTGGCCGGCGGGATCCTGACCCAGGCGATCAACTGGCACTGGATCTTCTTCGTCAACCTGCCCATCGGTGTGGTGACCGCAGTCCTCGCCGTCCGGCTCATCCCGGCCGACCGTGGTGCGGGCATCGGCGCGGGCGCCGACGTCCTCGGGGCGCTGTTGGTCACGAGCGCCTTGATGCTCGGGGTCTACACCATCGTGAAGCCCGCCGCGGAGCTCGGCTGGCTCGCCGGGCGCACCCTCGGTCTGGGACTGGCGTCCGTCGCGCTGCTCGTCGCGTTCGTCGTTCGCCAGCAGACCGCCCGCAGCCCGTTGATGCACCTGCGGGTGTTCACCTCACGCAATGTCAGCGGCGCGAACCTGGTGCAGGTGCTCAGCGTCGCCGGGATGTTCGGCACCTTCTTCCTGGGTGCGCTCTACCTCCAGCAGATCCTCGGCTACGACCCGCTTCAGATCGGACTGGCCTTCCTACCGGTGACGGTCATCATGGGCACGCTGTCGGTGCGCTACACGGAGACGCTCGTCTCCCGCTTCGGCGCCCGGGCGATGGTCATCGCCGGTCTGGCCCTCATCGCCATCGGCCTCGTCGACTTCGCGCGGGCGCCGGTCGGCGGCAGCTACCTGCCCGACGTACTTCCGGTCATGGTGCTCGTGGGCACCGGTGCGGGTCTGTGCTTCCCCGCCCTGATGACGCTGGCCATGTCGAGTGCCACCCCCGAGGATGCCGGACTTGCCTCGGGTCTGGTCAACACCACGGCACAGGTCGGGGGAGCACTCGGACTCGCGGTGCTCGCAACCGTGTCCGCAACGCGAAGCGGCAGCCTCTCCGCGAACGGCGCCGACGTCGCGGAGGCGATGACCGGTGGCTACCACCTGGCGTTCTGGATCGCCGCAGTCCTGGTGGTCGCCGCCATCGGCGTCGCGTTGACAGTGCTTCAGCCGTCACAGCAGACCACGGGCGCTCCGGACCTCGAGCCCGACCCTTCATAGCAGGCACCCTGTCCCACTTATGGGGTCACAGACGTCTGCGCCCAGCACGTTCGGGCCGCGCGACGAGGGCTGCCGGTGTAGCGTCAGGAGACATCCTGGATCTCCCCAGAGATCCGGGGGGCGCGTTGCCCCGGACCCCGGTGACTCGGTCACATGCTGCGAGACGCCTTGAACGGGGACACCGTGAACTCCAGGCAACCCCTTGCCGTGACGAGGACGGGCGCGGTCGGCATGGGAACAGCCGCCTCGGCCCTCCTCGCCTCCACGCAACCCGCCGGTGACACGCTGGGCTCGGTCGTCGCCCGGGTCGCGCGCGGTGACCAGGATGCCCTCGAAGAGCTCTACGCGGCGACGTCGCGTTCCGTCCTCGCCATCGTGCTGCGCGTCGTGCAATGCCGCACCGAGGCCGAAGACATCGTCCAGGATGTCTACCTCGAGGTATGGCGGACGGCCGCCCGCTTTGACGCCAGCCGGGGTTCGGTCAACGCCTGGCTGAAGGTGATGGCTCACCATCGCGCGGTCGACCGAGTCCGGGCCGCTCAACGGACGGCGGATCGCGACCTCCGCTACGCGCAGAACTTCGACCGCACCACGCTGCCCGACACGGAGGAGCAGGTCCTGGCGCGCCAGGAGTCACAGCGGGTCCGCGAGGCGCTCGCGGTGCTGCCGGCCACCCAGCGCGCGCCCCTCCTGCTCGCCTACTTCGGCGGTCACACCAGGCGCGAGATCGCCGACATCCTGCAGGTCTCGCCTGACGCCGTGAAGGCGAGGATGAGCGTCGGTGTCCGGGGGCTGCGCACTAGCCTCGGCCCTCGGGAGCCCATCGCTGACCCGGCCGACTGTGGTCGCCGGCACCTATAGTGGCTGCGTGAGCCGGGCGACAGCATCGGAGGCTCGGCGGATGAACGAGGACCTGGCCGAGCTGGCCGAGCTGATGGGCCGCTTCTTCGCCGCCGTGTCGTTCGAGAAGGGCGGCCGGCCGTCATACGGCGACCTGCCCAGCCTGGTCACCGAGGGCGCCCGGTTGGTCAAGACCACGCCGCCCGACCCGGGCTGGAGCTGCCGGACCGCTACCTGCCCTAGCCCGACGTGTGGAGGACGTGCGCACGCTCTAGGTCAGCTGAGACGTGCCCTGACGCTCGACATCCCACCTGACAATCCCGTTGTCAGGTGAATGTCAGAGTGCTGTCCCTGGTTGCCCTGGATGGTCGGGCGCATGCTCGAGGTGCGACGCGGCACTCGCTGGCTGCCGCCCCGTAACGCGAGCCCGCCTCGTCTGTCCTCGAGCCCGTTAGGCTCGGACGATGCTGGACCACGAGTTCCGCCATGTCGATGTCTTCAGCCGGAAGGCCCTGCTGGGCAACGGCTTGGTGGTCGTGCTTGACGCCGCGGACCTACCGACCCAAACGATGCAGGCGATAACCAAGGAGGTCCGTCAGTTCGAGACGTCGTTCCTGGCGGGGATCGACGTGGCCGGCCGGACCGCACGCTTGCGCATCTTCACCGAGGACGAGGAGCTCGACTTCGCCGGCCATCCCGTCCTCGGCAGCGCAGCCGTCCTGCACTCGCTGCTGCCGGCCGGTACGCCGGACGCGTCCTGGGACCTCGACCTCGCCGGGCGACGGATCCACGTCGAGACCCACGCCGAGCAGGACTGGGTCGAGGCGTTCATGAACCAGGGTCCGGTCGAGCTCGGCGTCGTCGTCAGCAGCGACGCCGCCGACGCCTATGCGGCGGCGTTCGGACTCAGCCCGGAGCTGCTGCACCCGGAGCTTCCGATGCAGGTCGTCAGCACCGGTCTGCCTTACCTGATCCTGCCGGTGACCAGCGACGGGCTCGAGCGGGCGATGATCACGCATCCCGACCTCGAGTCGCTGCTGGTGGGCGACGGCGCCAAGTTCGCCTATGTGCTCGACCCGGAGCGCCCCGAAGGACGCACCTGGGACAACGCGGGGCGAGTGGAGGACATCGCCACCGGAAGCGCCGCGGGGCCGGCCGTCGGCTACCTGCTGCACCACGGCGTGCGAGCGGCCGGCGAGCCGGTGGTCGTGCACCAGGGCCGCTTCACGGGCCGGCCGAGCTCCATCGAGGTGCGACAGACCGGCCCCACGGGTGACCTGTGGGTGGGCGGGCCGGTCGCCCCGGTCTCGTCGGGCCGCTTCCACGCGCACCCTCCCGACGCCTGAGCCAGCTGCTCGGTCACCCCGGTCACGCGCCTCGCGTTGACGTCGTGATGAAAAACATCAGCGACCATCCACCCGACTGAGGCGCCGCTGGTATGACGTCTGGGCGAGTGGGCGCCATACCGCGTCGATGGGCGGACGCACGTGGTCGGTACGGCGCACCGGCGCGACCGCCCGTCATACCCCCGGGGTGTCCCGGTCGGCGAGCGGCCGGACGTCCGCAGCCCATCCGCCGAGGGCCATGACCGACCGTCGGGCCCGGCCTCCTGCGGAGCTCGCGCCCGTCTCGGCCCCGTCTCGGCCGCCCTTACTCATCGTCGTCGGTCGGGACCCGCCTGGCGCTGAGGAGCGGGTGCCCGCGGGAGTGCAACTGAGCGGCTATGTCAGCCAGGTTCGCCGACGACTCCAGCCGAAGCCGGAAGACGGTGCAGGCGGGATGCCGCCGGACGGTGAGCCCCTTGAAGGCAGCGACGACCGCGGGCGGCATCGCTCCGGCGACCGAAACCTCGTAGGCCGACTCCGTCGATCTCCCTGCAGGAACCCTCACGTCTCGTGACCGTCCTCCACGCCGACGTCGCCCGTCGCACCGCCGCTCGCGTCGGGTGGCTCGCCCAAGGACGAGAGGTCAGGGAGCCTTCGGACCTCGACGATCTCGAGCCCGAGGCTCCGGATCCGAGCCAGCAGCCCGTGCAGCGCCGGTTCGTCGGCGACGCCGTAGATCACGGTGCGGACCTGCTCGGCCGTCAGCATCACGGCTCCGAGATCCCGAAGGTCGTCCTCGGGCACCTGGCCGGCCACGCGAATCTCAAACGTGGTGTGCGCCATCCCTCGACTCCCTCGCTCTTGGTCGGCGGCGGCCGCGGCTGGCGGTCGACCGACCTCCTTGTCGTGCGCGACAGCCTGCTCGACCGCGAGGGCGGTCGCGTCATCCCTGACGGGTGAGCTCTCCCTGAGCATCTGCTCGTCGGGGGCTGAACGTCCCGCCGCGGCAGGGACTTTGGTCCCTAGGCCGAGGCAGAACGGACATGGTGGGGTGAGTGGGGTCGCACCAGGACCCACCTTCACGGTGGCCGCGACAAGGAGACGTATGACATCGGTGGCACGCAGGTCCCGACGTCCAGCCCCACCTCCTGAGCCGACTCCGTGGGGAGAGAGCCTGCTGACCACGCGCTTTCGCGCGCCCACCCCGCCCGTCGACCTGGTGACGCGGCCCGGCCTGCTCGATGCTGTACGCCGGGGTGTTCAGCTGCCGCTGACCTTGGTGAGTGCTCCGGCGGGCTCGGGAAAGACCGTCCTCATCTCGTCCTGGTACGGCATGCGCGAGAGTCCCGGGCCGGTCGTGTGGCTGGGGGTGGAAGCAGGAGGGACCCCGCCAGGCGTCTTCTGGGCGTATGTCGTCGACGGGCTGCGGCGGAGCGGCGTCGACGTCGGCTCGGTCGGGATGCCGGCCAGAGCCGAGTCCGTCGACCGGACCTTCTTGTCCCGGCTCGCCGCGCGAATCGCGGAGCAGCCCGACCCGGTGGTGCTCATCCTCGACGACGCGGTGGACCTCGCGGAGGCTGCGCTGGCGGACGGCGTCGGCTATCTGCTGCGAGGTTGTGGCGGCAATCTACGCCTCGTGCTGATCACCCGTGTCGACCCGGCGCTGCCCCTCCACCGCTACCGTCTCGACCACTCCATGGTCGCCATCCGGGCAGCAGACCTGGCGTTCACCGCCCACGAGACATCCGCCCTGATGCAGATGTCCGGCCTGGAGCTCTCGCATCGCGACATCGAGGCGTTGCGGGACCGGACGACCGGGTGGGCTGCGGGGCTGAAGTTCGCCGCCATGAGCCTCACCGGACGGTCGGACGTGGACCAGGCCATCCGCGACTTCACCGGAGACGAGGGCAGCGTTGCGGCGTACCTGCTCACCGAGGTGCTCGACGGCCAGCCGCCCGAGCTTCGTGACTTCCTGTTGCGCTCCAGCATCGTGGACGAGCTCACCCCGGGCCTCGTGGACACGCTGTCGGACGGTCACATCGGAGCCCGCACTCTCGAGTTCGTCGCCCAGGCGAACCCGTTCCTGCAGCGCGTCGAGGGGGCCCGCGGCTGCTATCGCTACCAACCGCTCTTCCGCGAGCTGCTTCGCGCGCAGCTGGACTACGAGCGGCCGGACCTGGGGCCGCGCCTGCATCGTGCCGCGGCCACCTGGCTCGCCCAGGAAGGTGACCTCCCGAGAGCGGTGCGGCACGCCGTCATCGCGGGTGAGTGGGCCGAGGCCACAGCCCTCCTCGTGGACGAGCTCGGCATCGCGATGCTGGAGGCGGGACGCGACCGCGTGGAGCTTCGCGGGTTGCTCGATGACCTGCCGCTCGACTGTGCGACCGGGCCCGCGCACCTGGTGAGAGCCGCGCTTGCAAGCGCCGCCGGCCGCTCGGCCAGCGCCCGGGAAGAGCTCGACCTGGCCCGGCCCCTGGTCGAGTCAGACACCTCGAGACCTGCCGCGGCTCGGCGGGCCACGATCGCCCTGCTGGAGGCCCAGTGGGCACATCGGGACGGTGATGCCGCCGCCGGTCTCGAGGCGGTCCGGGCCGCCGAGCGCGCGCTCCCCACCTGCTCCGGGAAGGCGCTCGCCGTCCATCCTGAGCTGGTCTCGATCCTGGAGCTCACGAAGGCCCGCCTGCACTGGTGGCTCGGCGACATCGAGCGAGCCCGGCCGGCGTTCCTGGCAGCGACCGCGCTGGCCCAGGCTCCGGGATGTGAGGGTCTCCTGACGGACTCCCTGGGGCTGCACGCCCTGGCGGCGGCGACGCACGGCGAGCTGCAGGTCGCCTCGGACCTTGCCGAGTGCTCGGCAGCCGCCGCTCGTCTCTCGGGCACCGAGAGTGCCTACCGATCCGCCGCCGCCACAGCGGCCCTCGCCTGGGTCGCTCTGGAGGACTACGACCTGGTGGGCGTCGGCGACGCCCTGCTCGACGCCGAAGCGGTCGAGCTGACCGAAGACGACACGCTTGTGTCACTCGTGCTCCGGCTGGTTCGCTCCAGGCTTCGACTGCTGCACGGCGACCCAGCCGGCGCTCTGGCCCAGCTGGCGACGCCGGACACGGGGGCGGCAGACCGACGGTCGCCGGCCTGGGTGAGCCAGGCCCTCGCCGACATCGAGGCTACGGCGCGGGCAGCGGCAGACCCTCCCGCTGAGCCTCCGGACGCGGGCACCCCGCTGGGTGCCGCCGGCGACCTGATCGTCGAGTCGCTGACCCTCAAGGAGCGCGAGGTGCTCGGACATCTCGCGGCGTTGCTCACGACCGAGGAGATCGCCGCCACGATGTTCGTCTCGGTCAACACGGTGCGGACCCACGTGCGCAACATCCTGCGCAAGCTCGCGGTCTCGCGTCGGAACCAGGCGGTACGACGAGGATGGGAGCTCCACCTCCTGCCGACCCGCCACGGCACCCCGAGCGCCGGCCGTAGCGCCTAGGTCTCGTGGCTGCCGCCACTCACCGGCGACGACGCAGCGGCGCTTCATTCGAGGGCATCGGACCTTTTGCTGCGCGCGGGCGGGTCGTGGAGCGTTAGGGTCGAGCCGTGCGCGCACGCAGTCCCCGGCGTCGAGCTGAACCTTGACTCTTCTGCGGGGTGACCTGGCGCCGCCGGCGCGGACGCTGGTCGACGTCTTCGAGGAGACGGTCGAGGCCTACCCGGACGAGCCGGCGCTCGACAACGGGGCCCAGGTCCTCACCTACACCGAGTTCGCCGAGGCCGCCTCCGAGGTGGCCGCGGAGCTGCACGAGCTGGGAATCGGGCGGGGCGACCGGGTCGGGGTCAGGATCAGCTCCGGAACTCTCGACCTCTACGTCGCGATCATGGGCACCCTGACGGCCGGGGCGGCCTACGTGCCCGTGGATGCGGACGACCCGGAGCAGCGGGCCCGACTCGTCTTCGGCGAAGCATCCGTCGCCGCCGTCATCGGTGACGACCTGGCGATCGTGCCGCGCGCCCCGGCCGACGCAGCGTCCACACGCCCGCTCACAAAACCGGGACCGGTGGATCCAGCAGGCACCGAAACCACGGCTCGGGCGCCGGCCGAGGCGGCACCCACCACCTCACCACCAACGGACCCAGCGCCACCGCCGAGCCCCGTCGACGACGCCTGGGTGATCTTCACGTCCGGCTCGACCGGGACCCCGAAAGGCGTCGCCGTCTCCCATCGCTCGGCCGCGGCGTTCGTCGACGCCGAAGCCAGGCTCTTCCTCCAGGGGTCGCCGCTCGGCCAGGGCGACCGGGTGATGGCGGGTCTCTCGGTCGCGTTCGACGCCTCGTGTGAGGAGATGTGGCTCGCCTGGCGTCACGGCGGCTGCCTGGTCCCCGTGCCGCGCTCCCTCGTGCGAAGCGGCCTCGACCTGGGACCGTGGCTGGTCGCCAACGACATCACCGTCGTCTCGACGGTCCCCACCCTCGTCGCCCTCTGGCCACCGGAGTCGATCGCCGAGGTGCGACTGCTCATCCTGGGAGGTGAGGCATGCCCGCCCGAGCTCGCGGAGCGTCTGTCCACACCAGCCCGGGAGGTATGGAACACCTACGGCCCGACCGAGGCCACCGTGGTGGCGTGCGGGAGCCTCGTCGACGGCACCTCGCCGGTCCGGATCGGGCTGCCGCTCGACGGCTGGGACCTTGCCGTCGTCGACAAGAGCGGTGAGCACGTCAACCACGGCGAGACCGGCGAGCTGATCATCGGCGGCGTCGGGCTCGGCCACTACCTGGACCCCGCCAAGGACGCCGAGAAGTACGCCGCGATGCCCCACCTGGGCTGGGACCGCGCCTACCGCAGCGGTGACCTGGTGGTCTACGACGAGGCCGGCCTGGTCTTCGTCGGTCGGGCCGACGACCAGATCAAGCTCGGCGGCCGACGCATCGAGCTCGGCGAGATCGACAGCGCGATCGGTCGGCTCGCGGGGGTCGTCGGCGCGGCGGCGGCGATCCGCCGTACGTCGGCCGGCAACCAGGTGCTCATCGGATACGTCGTGGTCGACGACACCTTCGACCAGCATGCCGCCATGGAGAGGCTGCGGGCGGGCATGCCCGCAGCCCTGGTTCCGCGGCTGGCGCGCGTGGCAGACCTGCCCACCCGCACGTCCGGCAAGATCGACCGCGACGCGCTGCCCTGGCCCCTCACGGACCAGGAGCCCGCAGCGGAGGAGGCCTCGTTCGAGGGGACAGCCGCGTGGGTGGCCAAGCTCTGGCGGGAGATCCTGGGGGCCGTCGTCACCAGCGCCGACGACGACTTCTTCGACCTCGGCGGCGGCAGCCTGACTTCTGCCCAGATGGTGTCCCGGCTGCGCAGCCGGTTTCCCGAGATCACCGTGGCGGACATCTACCAGCACCCGACCGTGGGAGGGCTCGCCAAGACCCTGGACGAGCTCGCGGAGCCGTCCATCCGCAGCAATCGCAAGGTCGGCCCGACTCCCCGCAAGACCCAGGGCGGCCAGGCCGTGTTCAGCATTCCGCTTCGCACCATCGCAGGGCTGCGCTGGCTCACGTGGCTCGCCGCGGGCAACAACGTCGCGGTGGCCCTCTTCGGACTGCCGTGGCTGCCGACGCTGTCCTGGTGGTGGGTCGCCGTCGGCTGGCTGCTGCTGCTCACCCCGCCCGGTCGGATGGGCCTGACCGCGGTGGGGGCTCGGGCCTTGCTCCGCGGTGTCGAGCCTGGCGACTATCCGCGCGGGGGGAAGGTGCATCTGCGGCTCTGGCTGGCCGAGCGGCTGGCCGATGAGCTCGGCGCGACGAACCTCTCGGGGGCCACCTGGATGACGTTCTATGCGCGAGCCCTCGGCGCGAAAGTCGGCCGCAACTGCGACCTGCACAGCGTCCCGCCCGTGACCGGGATGCTGACCCTCGGACGCGGCTGCTCGGTCGAGCCCGAGGTCGACCTGACCGGCCATTGGCTGGACGGGGATGTGCTCCATCTCGGGTCCATCCGGGTGCGGGCCGGCGCCCGGGTCGGCGCCCGCAGCACGCTGTGCCCGGGCTCGTCGATCGGCCGCGATGCCGAGGTGGCCCCAGGTTCCGCCGTCTTCGGCGAGGTGCCGGACGGCGAGCTCTGGCTCGGCGCCCCGGCCAGGCCCTCGGGTTCGGCGCCCGGTCCGTGGGCTGCCCGGCCGCCGTACCGACCGCAGTGGATCCTCGCCTACGCCGGCGCGGCGACCCTGATCTCTGCCTTCCCGCTCATCGCTGTCGTCGCTGTGGCCGCGCTTGCCTCACCCTGGCTCAAGGACACCAGCTCGCTGTCGGAGGCCGCGCGGCAGCTCGCCTGGCTGCTGCCGATCGGGACCGTCGTCGGACTGGTTGCCGTGGCGGCGCTCGTGTGGGTGCTTGTGCGCTGCCTCGGACTTGGCCTGCGCGCGGGACGGCACCCGGTGCACAGCCGGCAGGCCTGGCAGGCCTGGGCGACCTTGCGCGCGATGGACGAGGCGCGCACGTGGCTCTTCGCTCTCTACGCGAGCTCGCTGACCCCCACCTGGCTGCGTTCCCTCGGCGCCCGGGTGGGTCGTGAGGTGGAGATCTCGACCGCCCTGTTGATCCCGCGGCTCACGACGGTGAACGACGGCGCGTTCCTGGCCGACGACACGCTCATCGGTGGCTACGAGCTGGGCGGTGGCTGGCTCCGGGTGGAGCGCTCGAAGATCGGCAAGCGTGCCTTCGTCGGCAACTCGGGGATGACCGCTCCCGGGCGCAAGGTGCCCAAGAAGTCGCTGGTCGCCGTCCTCTCGGCTGCACCTCGACGGGGTGAGGCCAAGGCCGGCATGTCGTGGCTCGGCAGCCCACCGGAACGACTGCGTCGCCAACCGGGTACGGCGGACAGCAGTCGCACGTTCGAGCCGCCTCGCCGGCTCAAGGTCGCGCGGGCTGCCGTCGAGCTGTGCCGGCTGGTGCCGGTGATGGTGGGAGTCGCCGTGTCGGTCGGCGTGGTGCTCACCCTGGAGTGGCTGGTCATCCACGGTGCCTGGTGGGTGGCGGCAGTCGTCTCGGGACTGGTGTTCATGGCCGCCGGAGCCGCAGCGGCGGCGGTGACCGCCGCGGCCAAGTGGCTGCTCGTCGGTCGCCTCCGGGTCGGCGACCATCCGCTGTGGAGCTCCTTCGTCTGGCGCAACGAGCTGGCCGACACATTCGTCGAGGTCGTCGCCGCGCCCTGGTTCGCCCGCGCCGCGACCGGCACCGGCGTGCTCAACGTCTGGCTCCGCGGCCTCGGCTCCCATATCGGCAAGGGAGTCTGGTGCGAGACCTACTGGCTGCCCGAGGCCGACCTGGTGCATCTCGGCGACGGCGTGACCGTCAACCAGGGATGCGTGGTCCAGACCCACCTGTTCCACGACCGGGTGCTGAGCATGGACGAGGTGACGCTGCGAGCCGGGGCGACACTCGGTCCCAACAGCGTGATCCTGCCTGCGGCGATCCTGGGTCGGCACGCTACCGTCGGTCCCGTGTCCCTTGTCATGCGAGGTGAGTCCGTCCCAGCCAGGACCCGTTGGATCGGCAACCCCATCGGGCCCTGGGTCGACGACAAGCCCGATCGGAGCACGTCGTGACGGGCCCGATCCGACAGGTTCTCTCGCCGCTCACGGCTGACGACTACATCACCGGGCACGGCGACCCGTCGTACGACGTCCACCACTACGACCTCACGCTCGACTACACGCTCGAGGGCAACCGGCTCGACGGCAAGGCCCGCATCGACGCGGTGGCCTTGGAGGACCTCAGCAAGCTCACCCTCGACCTCATCGGGCTCCGCGCCACCAAGGTGAGCATCGTCGGGATGGGTGTGGTCAAGCACAGCGCCCGCCGCGGCCGGCTGGTGCTGACGCCGAAGAACACCATCGCTGCGGGCCGCAAGTTCTCGGTGCTCGTCACCTACGGCGGCAGCCCACGGACCGTCGGCGACAAGACCTGGGAGGCGGGCTGGGAGGAGCTCACCGACGGGGTCATCGTCGCCGGCCAGCCCGGCGGGGCGCCGTCCTGGTTCCCCTGCAACGACCGGCCCAGCAACAAGGCCGGCTATCGGATGACCATCACCGCGCCCTCCGACTACTACGTCATCGCGAACGGCAGGCTGGTCGGGAGGAAACGACGGGCCAGCGCGAACACGTGGGTCTACGACCAGCGCGCGCCGATGGCGTCATACCTCGCCACCGTGCAGATCGGGCGCTACGTCATCCAGCCGATCGCCTCGCGCCCGGTGAAGGTCCGGGCGGTCATCTCGGAACAGCTCGCGCCGGAGCTGGCCTCGGCGTTCGGCCGTCAGGCGGAGATGATGGCGTTGTTCGTCAAGCTCTTCGGCCCTTACCCGTTTGACGACTACACCGTGGTGGTCACTGACGACGACCTCGAGATTCCCCTTGAGGCGCAGGGCCTGTCGATCTTCGGCCGCAACTTCCTGAAGTCGAACTGGGACACCGTCCGGCTCGTCGCCCACGAGCTCGCCCACCAGTGGTTCGGGAACAGCCTCACCCTCGAGAGATGGCGCGACATCTGGCTGCACGAGGGCTTCGCCTGCTACTCCGAGTGGCTCTGGTCGCAGGAGTCCGGCATCCGGTCGACCCACGAACAGGCGCTCGAGCACTGGGGCCGACTCGCGCAGCTTCCGCAGGACCTCGTCGTCGGCGACCCCGGTCCGGAGCTGATGTTCGACGACCGCGTCTACAAGCGTGGAGCCCTTACCCTGCACGCGATCCGGCTCACCGTGGGCGAGAAGGCGTTCTTCGCCATGCTTCGAGGCTGGGTCGCCGCACACGTCCACGGCACCGTCACCACCGACGAGTTCATCGCCTACGCCTCGGACCAGACGGGCCACGACCTGGCCGAGCTGTGTGACAGCTGGCTCATGCAGAAAGGTCTGCCCTACCTGCCGCGCGAACGCTGAGCCGAGGGCGCGCCCTGCTCAGCACCGTCAGGCAGGCGACATAGGGCGCCTCGACTGTCACGTCGTACATCTGGATCGGCTGACGTGGACGGTTCGGGCCCTCCCACCGCACCAGGCTCGCGGGCAGGTCGGCGTCGCTGACGAGGAGGTGCCGTGGGTCCCGCCGCAGCCCTTCGCCGGTGGCCTTGAGGATCGACTCCTTGCGCACCCAGAGGATCGCGCGCTGCCGCTCGTCGGCTGCCTGTTCGTCGCGGTGGAGCACGACGCCGTCGTACCCCTCGAACGCGGCGCCGCCCGTCGGCTCGACGTCGACGCCGACCGGGCCGGCGTCGGTGAGGGCGACCAGCACGAGGTCGCCGCTGTGCGCGACGCTCACGTGCGGAGCGGGCTGTCCGCGGCTGACGCCGCACAGCGCCACGATCGGCTTGCCGTGGGCTTCGCCGCAGTGCCCGCAGGTCGTGGTCAGCTCGACCTGCTCCGGCTCGCAGCCCACCCACTTCCCGACCTCGAGCCGCAGAAGCGCTCGTCCGCTGACGAAACGAGCGATGTCCGCCTGCCGGCGAAGCCGCCCGATCCGCGCGACCTCCCGCTCGTCGAGACACGACCTGAGCGCTGGGCTGTCCGCGCTGCGCGTCCAGGTGACGGTGACCTCCGACGGCGTACTCACGCAAGCAACGTACTCCGCGCTCACGGGGCCTCCCACGTCGCGCTTCGAGCTGCTCGGCCACCCGCTCTCATCGAGGCGCGCTGGTGTCGCCACGCAGCGGACATTGCACCGAGCGTCATGTCACCAGCGGAATAGTATGCCGGTGGCGGCATACGACTGGCACTCTGGGAATGGGCCGGCAGGCCTCAGCCGGACCGGTCAGCGCGCTGGTCGCTACCGACGAGAATCAGAGACGGGCCCTTCCTGGACGAGCCCACGACTGGACGCCAGCGCTGCGCCCCGGCGCGCGCGCCGAGGCTCCGCTCTCGCCGTTGGGGTGCACCAGTCGATTCGGTCAGGAATCGAGAAGCGTCGCGATGTCTTCCGGCCTAGCCTTCTTCGAAAGGCCGGCATCAACACCGTGAAACCAAGCGTCGAGAGGAACCCGAAAATGCCCGCAAAGACTGCCCGGAAGGAATCAGACGGCTTCAGTGCCGAGGAGCGTGCTGCCATGAAGGAGCGTGCCGCCGAGCTGCGCGCCGAAGGCAAGAAGGGCGCCAAGAAGGCAGACGGCCTACAGGCCGTCCTGGACGCGGTCGAGAAGATGGGACCGGAGGACCGGGCCCTCGCCGAGCGGGTGCACATGGCGGTGACCGCCACCGCCCCGGACCTGTCGCCGAAGACCTGGTACGGGATGCCCGCCTATGCCAACGAGGATGGCAAGGTTGTCGTCTTCTTCCAGGACTCCGGCAAGTTCAAGTATCGGTACTCGACCCTCGGCTTCCAGGACGCGGCGAACCTCGACGACGGCGATCTGTGGCCGGTGTCGTACGCGATCACGACGTGGAGTCCGACGGTCGAGAAGAAGGTCGTTGCCTTGGTGAAGGCAGCCGTCTCCTGATCGACGGGCGCTCCCACTCACCTGGGCGGTCGATGTGGTGAGATGGGGTATGTCCAAAGGGCAGCTCTACGACACCATCGGAGCGACCTACACCGTGACGCGTCGTACCGAACCGCGGATCGCGGCTCGGATCTGGGCCGCCCTGGGCGATGCGCGCACGGTGCTGAATGTCGGAGCGGGCACCGGGTCCTACGAGCCCGCCGACCGCCAGGTGCTCGCGGTGGAGCCGGCTGCGCTGATGCGTTCGCAGCGCCTCCCGGATGCGGCACCATGCCTGGCGGGATCTGCCGAAACCCTGCCGTTCGACGACCAGTCCTTCGACGCCGCCATGGCTGTGTGCACGATTCACCACTGGCAGGACCCGATCGGCGGCCTGCGCGAGATGCGGCGTGTTGCTCGACGCGTGGTGGTGTTCCTGTTCGACACCAGTGACCCGGACCAGTTCTGGCTCACCCGTGACTACCTGCCCGAGTTCGCTGACCTGCGAGGTCGCAGGATCCTGGCCGCGCCGACCGAGCTGACCGGCGCCATCGGAGCCCGGATGGAACCGGTGCCGATCCCCTGGGACTGCGCCGATGGCTTCTTCGAGGCCTACTGGCGCCGGCCGGAGGCATACCTGGACGAGCAGGTCCGCCGCGGGATCTCGGTCTGGGACGCGGTCGGGGCTGACGCGGAGCAGCGGGCGGTCGACAGTCTCCGAGCCGACCTCGCATCCGGTCGGTGGGTCGAACGCAACCGCGACCTCGTAGCTCTCGATGAGGCAGACCTCGGCGCCCGCCTGCTGATCACCTGACGCGCGTCAGGTTGAGTTCAGCCCGGCGGTGCAGGACTGCACGCTCGCTCTCGTTTCTCGTGCTCGCGGCCGCCTTGGTGAACGCCTCGTATGCCTGCGCGTGGAGCCCGGCTCTCTCGAGCAGGTCACCGCGCACGCTCGGTACGAGGGGTGAGTCGCCGAGGGCAGCTGCGTCCAGCTCGTCCAGGACGGCTAGCCCCGCGTCCGGACCGAACGCCCGCCCGTGCGCGACCGCCCGGTTCACCTCCACGACCGGTCCCGGTGCGGCAGTGGCCAGGACGTCGTAAAGAGCCGCGATCCGGCGCCAGTTCGTGTCCTCGGCACGCGCCGCGCGGCCGTGCTGGGCGGCGATCGAGGCCTGCACGACGTACTTCCCGACCGGCTTCCCGCGCGCGGCGAGCAGTTCAGCCTGGTGCAGGGCGTCCATCCCCCGCCGGATCAGCAGGTGGTCCCACCTCTTCCGGTCTTGTGCCTCCAGCAGGACCGGCATGCCCTCCTCATCGAGTCGGGCCGCCATCCGCGAGCCCTGGATCTCCAGCAGCGCCTGCAGACCGAGCACCTCGGGCTCGTCGGGAGCGACGGCGGCCAGCATGCGCGCGAGCCGCATCGCCTCGTTCGCCAGGTCGGGGCGCATCCAGTCCTCGCCGGCGGTGGCGGTGTAGCCCTCGTTGAAGATCAGGTAGATCACGGCCATCACATCGTCGAGGCGCCTGGTCCGCTCCGGCCCCGTTGGCAGCTCGAACTCGGCGTGAGCCTCGGACAGTGTCTTCTTGGCTCGCGAGATGCGCTGGCCCATGGTGGATTCGGTGGCCAGAAACCCGCGAGCGATCTCGGCGGTGGTGAGTCCTCCGACCAGACGCAGCGTCAGCGCGGCCCGGGACTCGGCCGTCAGGCAGGGATGGCAGGACAAGAAGATGAGCCGCAGAACGTCGTCCTCGATGTAGTCGACCTGGCCGTCGAAGTCGGGCATCTCCTCCTCCTCTCTCCCACGGGCGGGTTCGAGCTCCGCGATCTTGCGGCGAAGGGTGTCGGCGCGCCGGAAATGGTCGATGCCGCGCCGCTTCGCGGTGGTCATCAGCCACCCGATCGGGTTATCCGGGACGCCGTCAGCTGGCCACTGCTCGAGCGCGGCCACGAGTGCGTCCTGCGCCAAGTCCTCGGCGAGGTCCACATCACGGGTCATCCGGGTGAGAGCGCCGACGAGGCGGGCCGACTCGGCCCGCCACGCAGCGAAGATGGCCTCGGACGTGTCGTCAGTTCTGGTTCTCGCCGGCACGCTGCCAGCGTAGTGAGTCCGGCTCAGTCGCCGGGCGTCTCCGGGCCGGTGGAGATCTGGCGCAGGGTCGCGATCACGGTGACCTCGGGCCAGTACTTCGCGTGCAGCTCGGCGAACTCCCGCTGATCGGCCACGGCCTCCTCGAGAGAGTCGTACTGCATGATGGCCCAGCCACCGACGACCTCCTTGGCTTCGGCGTAGGGTCCGTCGACCCGGCTGACCTCGCCCTGGCGGACCACGAAGTTCACGGCGTCCTCAGTCCCGTAGAGACCGCCGCCGTCGAGGAAGACACCCTTGGCGGCCCGTTCGCCGATGTGAGAGTCCATCGCGTCGAACAGCGCCTGCGGCGGCGTACCGACGCCCTCTTCCATCCTCACGAATCCCATGAAACGCGGCATCTTGATCACTCCTACTGGGTTGCTGGCGAGTTGCTTCTCGCACGTACGTCGAACGGCCGCCGGGCTCTTCGACATCGACATCGACGTTCCATCAAAAGATTCTCCACCCACCGCGGACGTCTCGATGGGATCCGGGGCCGCGGTCTTATCGGAGCCGCCTATCGGAATCGAACCGATGACCTTCTCATTACGAGTGAGACGCTCTACCGACTGAGCTAAGGCGGCGCTGACCTCGCGCGCAAGGCCGACGGGAGAGGTTACCAACTCCCGCTCGGGCGACCCAAATCGCACCCCGGCGCGCGCGCACCCTCGACAGCGTCCGCCCCCGCGGACGTCCGAGCCCGTACGACGAGCGAATCCCGAAGGCCGGCCGTCGGGCTCAGCGGCGGCGGCCGCGGGGCTTGAGCTGCACGGTCGGCATCGGCGGTGCCGCGAGCCGGTCGCCATGGAACCCGGCGACGGTGCCGAACTGGTCGCCGCCCCCGTCGTTCCAGACCCGGCGGAACGCAACGATCTCCTCGTGGGAGCGGCCGATGAAGTTCCACCACATCACCACCTTCTCGGTGAACGGCGCGCCGCCGAGCAGGAACGCCCTCCCGGACCCGGAGAGCGCCACGGTGTCTCGATGCCCGCCGAGGTAGCAGATCTCGCTGGGCGCGAGCGGCTGCCCTTCGACTCGCACGTCGCCGTCGATTGCGAGCACACCGTGCTCGAAGTCCTCGCGCACCGGCAGTGAGACGCTGCCGCTGAGCGTCAGCTCGGCACCCAGCAGCGGGCTGAAGCACTGGGCCGGTGAGGTGGCGCCCAGCAGCTCGCCCACGACGACGGTGGCGCGCAGGCCGGGTCGCTCGAGCACCGGGAGCTCCCGGTACTGGGTGAAGTCACGCGGTGCCTCGTCGCGGCCGGGCGACGGCAGCGCCACCCAGAGCTGGAGGCCGTGGAGGAGTGCGGTGTGCCCCGGCGGGGACTCCTCGGAGTGGGCGATTCCCGGTCCGGACGTCATCAGGTTGAGCTGGCCGGGACGCACCACGGCGTCGTTTCCGAGGCTGTCGCGGTGCTGGATCTCTCCCGACAGGAGCCAGCTCACCGTCTGGAGACCGCTGTGCGGGTGCGGTGGCACCCACATCCCGACCTCACCCGAGATGTCCTCGGGGCCGTAGTGGTCGACGAAGCACCACGCGCCGATCATCCGCCTGTCACGGTTCGGCAGCCCGCGCCGTACCTGCTGGTGGGGTCCGAGGAAGACCGTCCGCGGTCGCAGCAGCTCGATCACCGGGGCGAGGTCGTCGACCTGTCCGCCGCAGTCCGTCACCTCGACGGAGGCGTCGAGGTTGCTCACAGCTGCGACGCCGGCGGTTGCGACATGGTCAGCACATCGTGCCCTTCGCCGGCACCGTCCCATTGACGAAGTAGTTGTCCACGGCATTTCGGATGCACTCGTTGCCGCTGTTGTACGCCGTGTGTCCGTCGCCGTCCCGGCTCAAGAGGACGCCGCTGTCCAGCTCCTTGGACAGCCGCACCGCCTGTTGGTACGGCGTCGCCGGGTCGCGCGTGGTGCCAACCACGACGATCGGCTTCGCACCAGGCGCCGAGTAGTCGGGCGTCGGGAGCGTGGAGCGCACCGGCCAGTGGGAGCAGCCGTAGGAGAACCAGGTGGCGACCGGGCCGAACACCGGCGATGCCTTCAGGAACGCTGCCCGATGCGCCTCTTCCTGCGCGATCGACTCATGCAGCGGGTCGTCCAGACAGCTGACGGCAGATTGTGCCTCGAGCGCGTTGTCGGAGTAGTGACCGTTGGGATCACGATCGGTGTACTGGTCGGACAGGTAGAGCAACGTGTCGCCGTTGCCTGCCAGGGCTTGCTCGAGCGCCTGGGTCTCGTAGGGCCAGCTCTGTTTGCTATAGAGCGGCAGGATGATGCCGAGGAACGCTAGTCCCTCGGTGAGCCGGCGACCGCTGCTGGTGGGCAGTGGATGGGCGTCGATCTGCTTCAGGAGGGCGATCAGCCGCTGCTGAGCAACGGCGACGCTGCTGCCCAACGGGCAGTTCCCACCCGCGACACAGTCGGCGAGATAACTGGTGAGGGCGGTCTGGAAGCCTTTGGTCTGCCCGATGTTGGAAGCGTATGTCGAGGCCTCCGGGTCCACGGCACCGTCGAGCACCATGCGGTTGACCCGCGTCGGGAACAGCGCGGCGTAGGTCGTGCCGAGGAAGGTGCCGTAGGAGGCTCCATACATGTTGAACGACGGGTCCTTGACCACGGCTCGGAGAATGTCCATGTCGCGAGCCGCCTCGATCGTCGACACGTGAGATAGCAGCGGCCCGGACTCGTTCACGCATCCCCGGGTGAAGGCGGCCCACGTCTTCGCCATGGCGTGAATCTCGGTGGGGGTGTCCGGGGACGGGTCAGCCGCCTCGTAGGCGTCCATCTGCTTGTCACTGATGCAGCGGACGGGCGTGCTCTGGCCGACCCCGCGAGGATCGAAGCCCAGGACGTCATAGACATTGGTGACGCTGGCGTCGAGGTCGATGAAGTCGAGGAAGTTGATGCCGGACTGTCCCGGTCCGCCGGGGTTGATGAAAAGCGTGCCGACCTTGTTCGCCTGGTCGCGCGCCGGCTGCAGCTTGGCCTTGATCGTGATGGCCTGCCCGTCCGGGTGGCGGTAGTCCAGAGGCACCCAGATCGAAGCACACGTGTCGCCGCCGCCGCAGTCGCTCCAGGTCACCTGCTGGTGGTAGAAGCGGGCGAGACCAGTTCCCGGTGGGCCCTGACCGAAGCCGGCCGGCAGCCCCGAGCCGGGGGCCGGCGTCGGCGAGGACGACCGTGCGCTCGGTGGCGTCGTCGCCGGCGCGGCCCCCGGAGGCTGCCGACTCGGCGATGTCGACGTACCTCCGTCCGCGATGCCCTGGGCCGCCCCGCAGCCGGCCAGCAGCCCGACCACCGCGACGGCGGCGGCAGACCGGAGACCTCGACTACGTCGCATGCGGCGGTGCCCTTCGTCAAAGCGGCCGGGCATGATGCCCGGTCATCTCGACAACAACCCTACGTCGCAGTTCGACGTGGACCAGCGCGTCGTCCACCGGGATCGGCGACTCAGGGCCAACCCCGGCGCCTCCGCGGTGAGCCGGTTACTTGAGGTGAGTGCCCGTCATCGGCTTCGCGTCGGTCCTGATGATGAAGCAGATCGCCCGATGCCCGTTGCCGCCGTTCCAGAGTCCTTCCGTCGGGTAGAGAGCATAAGGCTCCAGTCCCGGCTTGACGAGCGTCGCGAACTTGGCGGAGCAGGTCTGCTTGGTCTGCGCCGCGATCGTGGCCAGTCCCGGGTATGACGAGGAGTCGAACGTCACGATGAAGAACGCCTGCGCGTTGTGGCTGTCGGCGCAGGGCACGCCCTTCAGGTCGAAGCTGTCGATCTCACCGGCACCCCCGAGCCCTGGGATGGTGACGCAGTCGCTGGTGCGGATGTCCCCGAAGTCGATCCGGCCGGACTGGTCGATCTGCCCGGCGTCGTTGCGCTGCGCCTGGGTGCTGGTGGCCCACAGACCCAGGGCGATGATCCCGACCCACCACAGCACCGCGAGCACCATGCCGACGATCGCCATCCACCGGCCCTTGGCGCCGGAGTGCGAGATCTTGACGAGCGCGACGATCCCGAGTGGGACCGCCGCGAAGAGGCCGACCAGCGGGAGGACGAGTCCCGTGATGAAGGCAGCGATCGCCCAGCCGCTGTAACCCGGCCGTACCTGCTGCCCCGGCGCCCCCGGGAAGGCCGCCGGATAACCCGGGGCGGGCGGATATCCACCCGGGCCGGGCGGATAAGGCGGCGGCTGGTAGCCGTAGCCCGGCTGTGCTGGCTGTCCGGACTGTCCTGGTTGCCCCTGCTGTCCGGGTCCGCCTGGCGGTGGGTAGGGCGGCTGCTGTCCCGGATAGCTGGGATATCCCGCCGGGCCGGGACTGACCGGCTGGCCGGGATAGCCAGGCGGAGGCGGAGCCGGCGCGCCGGGGTAGCCACCGGGCGCGCCATAACCCGGAGGTGGCGGTTGTGCCGGCGGCTGGCTCGGTCGGGAGCCCGGTTCGGAGCCCTCGTCTCCCGACTGCTCAGTCATAGCCGCCGCCTCCCAGCGTGATCATCAGCGACTCCAGCGCCAACGCCGGCGCCACCTCGCCCTCGAGCGCCTCTCGGGTCGCAAAGATGGCAGCGAGTCGAGCCGCAGACACCTCACCTGTCGTGTGGCGGGCAATGCTACTCACTTCCGAGCGCTGTTCCTCGTTAACGAGTCGATTGCCGGCGCCGAGCTGGACGGCCAGCACGTCGCGGTAGAACGAGGCCAGGTCGAGCAGCGAGCGGTCCAGCGAGTCGCGGACGAACCGCTTCGCCCGCTGTTTCTGGTTGCGTTGGAGCTCCTTCAAGGCGGGTGCGAACCCGGAGCTCTTGGCGCCTCGGGACCCGGCGCCATAGACAGCCTCGAGATCGGCGACCTCCTTGGCGTCGAGTGCCGCAGCGCGCGGCTCGCCCTCCTCGTTGGCCACGTCGAGCAGGTTGGCCGCACACGTCATGCAGGAGCCCAGGTCGAGCAGCTGGGAGGGGATCCGCAGGACGTCGTGACGTCGGATCCGCGTCGGTTCGTGCAGCGCGAGTGCCCGGGCCCGGCCGATGTGGCCCTGCGAGGCCCGCGCCGCATAGGCTGCGACCGCCTCCGGCACGCCCTCACGTCGGATCAGGTACGCCGCAACGGCTTCCGGCGGCGGGGTGCGCAGCACCTTGGTCCGGCAGCGCGACCTGATCGTCGGCAACACATCCTCGACCGTGGGCGCACAGAGCAGCCACACGGTGCGCGGCGGCGGCTCCTCGATGCTCTTCAACAGGGCGTCCGCGGCCGGGTCGTTGAGCCGGTCAGCGTCCTCGATGACGAAGATCTGCCAGCGCCGACCGGCCGGTGCGAGCGCCGCCTGCCGGACCAGCTCGCGCATCGGGTCGACCTTGATCACCGACTGCTCGGACACGACGACCGTGACATCGGCGTTCGCGCCGGTCAGCGCCGTGCGGCAGGCGAGGCACTCACCACAGCCACCCGCGTCGCAGAGCAGGGCGGCCGCGAAGGCTCTCGCCGCGTTCGACCGGCCGGACCCCGGGGGGCCGGTGAAGAGCCACGCATGCGTCATGGCCGCCGCGGACTCCCCTTGGAGCGCCCGGGCAGCGGCGGCCACCGCCTGCTGGAGGGCGGTGACCAGCTCCTCCTGCCCGACCAGGTCGTCCCACACCGTCACGCGTCCGCCCCCAGGTGTCGCTCGGCGAGCGGAAGAAGTCCCTCCACCCGAGATCTGACCTCCGCCGCGATCGTCGTCATCGGATCGGTGGCGTCGACGATGAGGTAGTGGTCAGGGTTGAGAGCCGCCAGCCGCAGGAAGGAGTCCCGCACCCGATCGTGGAAGGAGACCGGCTCGGCCTCCAGCCGGTCGGGCGACTCGAACCGACGCAGTCCGACGTCGGGGGGAAGGTCGAGCAGCACCGTCAGGTGCGGCCTGAGGTCCCCGGTCGCCCACCGCGCGACGTGCTCGACCTCACGGGGCCGCAGGTCGCGGCCGGCCCCTTGATAGGCGAGTGTCGAGTCGACGTAACGGTCGGTGACGACCACGGCGCCGCGGGCCAGCGCGGGCTTCACCAGCTTCTCGACGTGCTCGGCCTTGTCCGCGGCATAGAGCAGCGCCTCCGCTCGATGGTCGAGGTCGCCGGTCGACGGCGAGAGCAGGATCTCCCGGAGCCGTCGTCCGACGTCCGAGTCGCCCGGCTCGTGGGTGAGGACGACGTCGTAGCCCTCAGCGGTCAACCAGCTCTCCAGGAGCCGCGCCTGGGTTGACTTCCCGGCTCCCTCGCCGCCTTCGAGCGCGATGAAGACACCACGCGATGCATAGACGCCGCGGTGGGTCATCAGGGACTGTCGCACCTCACTCCGGATCGATACCCCAGGCCTGTCGTTCATCTGATGGTAGGCAGCAAGTCCGACAACGACCATCACGACGGCCGAGCAGAACATCGTGATCGCGGCCCCGTTGTACTGCAGGACGGAGTCGTCCGTCACCTGCCATCGGTGTTCGCCGATCAGCCCGGCGATCAGTGGTGCGAGCGCGAGCACCAGGGCCAGCGCGAGCCGGATCAGCGTCTGCACGAAGGCGAACGTCCGGCCGCGGTGGGCGTCGTCGACCTCCAGCCCGAGGAGGGTATAGCCGGTGATCCAGGCCGTGCCGGCGAAGAAGCCGAGCACGACGGTGAACGCGCTGACGATGACGAGGTTGGCGATGACCGCGATCGCGCCGAGCACCAGGCCGGCGACGACGAGGGACAGCGCGAACAGCCTCGGCCGCGACATCCCGAGCAACACATGAGTGCCGCGCCACATGCCCAACGCGAGACCGGCGAAGACGGCGGCGAAGAGGACGCCGTAGCCCGGGTTGCCCCCGCCGAGGTCGACGACGTAGACGCGGGCCAACCCGATCACGACGCCGCCTGCGGCGAAGGCGCCGGTGATGCCGAGCACCAGCCCCCGGATCAGGGGGTTGCGCCCGACGTAGGCCCAGCCCTCCCCGATCACCCGGAACATCCCCTCCCGGTTCTCGGTGGCGATGGCGGGGCCGGGCGGGATCTCGCGCAGCGTGGCGATCACCAGACCGGAGACGATGAACGACGCGGCGTTGAAGCACAGCGACATGGTGACCGGGGCGTTGTTGAACCAGCCGACAGACGACTCGATGCCCTTGGTGCTGAGGGAGAGCAGCACGAAGATGGCCGCAGCCGGCAGCGCGGAGCCGTACGTCGTGGCGATCGAGAGCTGGTTGGCCTGCTCGAGCTTGTCCCGCGGCACCAGGTTGGGAACCGTCGCGTCCTTGGCCGGCAGCCACACCAGGCTGACGGCCTCGATGATGACGGTGGCGACCAGCACCCACCACAGCGTGTTGACGATCGGGATGGTGATGAAGACTGCTCCGCGGATGAAGTCCCCGATGACCAGCGTCATCCGCCGGTCGAGCCGGTCGGCGATATAACCCGCCAACGGTCCGATCACGATCGCGGGCAGCACCCTCAGCAGGAGTACGCCGGCGATCGCGAAGTTCTGGTTCGCATAGCTCGAGCCGGCGAGCGAGCTCGCCATCGCGGTCAGCGCGAGCAGCCCCAGCCAGTCGCCGAGGCTCGACAGCCCGAGCCCGATCCAGAGCCGCCGGAACGCTCTGATGTGCAACACACCGCCCAACGGGGGGCGCTTCAGCACACGGGCCGGCACGGTCTGCTCACTCCGGCGACAGGGTCGCCGTCGCGGAGGCGGCGGTCTTCTCCGCACCGTTCGTCGAGGCACCGGCCGTCGAGCCGGTCGTCGTGGTGGCCGCAGTCTTCTTGGCCCTCGACTTCTTGGCCGCAGTCTTCTTGGCCGTCGACTTCTTGGCCGCAGTCTTCTTGGCCGTCGACTTCTTGGCCGCAGTCTTCTTGGCCGTCGACTTCTTGCTCGTCTTGCGCCCGGCCGCCTTCTTGGTCGTCGGCCCCTTGGCCCGCTTGTCGCCCAGCAGCTCAGTGGCCCGCTCGAGGGTCAGGGACTCGACCTCGTCACCGCGACGCAGTGTCGCGTTGACCTCGCCGTCCGTCACATAGGGACCGAAGCGACCGTCCTTGACGACCACCGGGAGCGCGGTCGTCGGGTCGACGCCCAGCTCGCGAAGCGGCGCGGCGGCGGCCCGCCGCCCACGCTGCTTGGGCTGGGCGTAGATCGCCAGCGCCTCGTCGAGCGTGATGGTGAGCAGGTGCTCCTCGGACTCGATCGATCGCGAGTCGGCGCCCTTCTTGAGGTAGGGGCCGTAGCGGCCGTTCTGCGCGGTGATCGGCTCGCCCGAGCTGGGATCGGTCCCCACCTCGCGTGGCAGCGTCAGCAGTCGCAGCGCCTGCTCCAGGTCGATCGTGTCGAGGGACATCGACTTGAACAGCGACGACGTCCGTGCCTTGGCCGTCTTGGGAGCGTCCTCAGGCAGCACCTCGGTCACATAGGGACCGAACCTGCCGCTCTTCGCGACGACCTGCTGTCCGGTGTCCGGGTCGGTGCCGAGCGTGACCTCGACGCCGGAAGGGGTGGCCAGCAGCTCACGAGCCTTGTCCGGGGTGAGCTCGTCGGGCGGCAGGTCGTCCGGGACGTTGGCCCGGCTGCCGTCCGCCGTCTCGACGTAGGGTCCGTAGCGGCCCACGCGGACGATCAGGTCGTCGTCGAGGGGGAACGTCGAGAGCTCACGCGCGTCGATGTCGCCCAGCTCGCTCACGAGCGACTTCAGGCCCTCGTGTTCGGCCGAGCCGAAATAGAAGTCGGTGAGCTCGACGGTCGAGTCGCGACGCCCGGCAGCCACCTCGTCCAGCACGTCCTCCATGCCCGCGGTGAAGTTGTAGTCGACCAGCCTCGCGAAGTGCCGCTCGAGCAGCCGGACAACGGAGAAGGCCAGCCACGCCGGTACGAGGGCGCTGCCCTTCTTGTAGACATAGCCCCGGTTGAGGATCGTGCCCAGGATCGTCGCGTAGGTCGACGGCCGGCCGATCTCGCGCTCCTCCAACTCGCGCACCAAGCTGGCCTCGGTGTAGCGAGCGGGGGGCCTGGTCTCGTGCCCTGCCGCTTCCAGTGCCGCGGCGCTCAGCCGGTCTCCCTCGGCGAGGTCAGGGAGCCGTGCCTCGGTGTCGTCGCGGTCGCCTTCTGGGTCGTCTCGTCCTTCGACGTAGGCCTTCAGGAACCCGTGGAACGTGAGCACCCGGCCGCTCGCCGAGAAGTCGCAGCTCTCGCCGGTGGACGACTCGGCCGCGATCCGGACCGACACTGAGCGACCCTCGGCGTCCCGCATCTGGGACGCGACGGTCCGCATCCAGATCAGCTCGTAGAGCCGATAGGCGTCGCCGCTGAGCCCGGTCTGCGCGGGTGTCCGGAAGTGTTCGCCGGCTGGCCGGATCGCCTCGTGTGCCTCCTGGGCGTTCTTCACCTTGCTCTTGTAGGTGCGCGGCTCGGCCGGCAGGTAGCTCTGGCCGAAGAGCTCGCGCACCTGAGCACGCGCAGCCGAGATGGCGGTGCCCGACAAGGTGATCGAGTCGGTCCGCATATAGGTGATGTAGCCCTCTTCATAGAGCCGCTGGGCCACCTGCATCGTGCGAGCGGCCCCGTAGCCGAGCTTGCGGGAGGCCTCCTGCTGCAGGGTCGTCGTCCGGAACGGCGGGTAGGGCTGTCGACGGTAGGGCTTGGACTCGACGGATGAGACGTCGAACGAGCGGTCTCGCAGCCCATCGGCGAGCCGTCGGGTAGCTGCTTCGTCGAGCACGACGACGTCGGAGCCGTCCTTGAGGCCTCCGACAGACGTGAAGTCACGACCCTGGGCGACGCGTCGGCCGTCCACGCTCGTGAGCCGCGCCGGGAACTGGCGCGGGCTTCGCGTCTCTCCGGCGTCGAGGGTCGCATCGAGGTCCCAGTAGGAGGCAGAGCGGAACGCGATCCGCTCGCGCTCGCGCTCGACGACGAGCCTGATCGCGACGGACTGCACGCGGCCGGCGGACGTGCCGCTCATCACCTTCTTCCACAGCACCGGGGACACTTCGTAGCCGTAGAGCCGGTCGACGATGCGCCTGGTCTCCTGGGCCTCCACGAGGTCGTCGTCGATGTCGCGCGGATGCTCCATCGCGGCGCTGATGGCCTGCGGGGTGATCTCGTGGAAGACCATCCGGCGTACCGGGACCTTGGGCTTGAGCTCGTCGAGCAGATGCCAGGCGATCGCCTCGCCCTCGCGGTCCTCGTCTGTCGCGAGATAGAGCTCGTCGGCGTCCTTGAGGAGGGACTTCAGCTTGCTGATCTGCTTCTTCTTGTCGGCGGGTACGACGTAGATCGGCCGGAAGCCGTCATCGACGTTGACGCCCAGCCGTCCCCAGGGTTCGCCCTTGTACTTCGCGGGTACCTCGCTGGCGTTGTTCGGCAGCCCGCGGATGTGACCCACCGACGACTCCACGACGAATCCGCGGCCGAGAAAGCCCGAGATGGTTCGCGCCTTCGCCGGCGACTCGACGATGACAAGCTTGTGTCCTTCAGCTGCCACGAAGCTGGATCTCCTTGCTTGCTGCAGAGCCGGCAGGGTGCCGGAGCTGCCGCAACGATGATGCCTCAGGCGTGGACAAAGGCGTTAATGGGCCTCCCGACGCACCGCGAGGGAGAGCCCGTCAGCTGGCCGTCTCGTCCTCCTTGATCGACTCGTCGAACGTGGACTTCCAGGTGTCGGGCGACGACAGCTCGGGCAGTGCAGCCTTGTATTGCTCGACGAGGTGCGGCCACTCCTTCACCAGCCTGGTGTGGAGCGCCACCGAGCGGGCGAGCAGCTCCCGGAAGAGCTCGGGGTCGCGCTTGTACCAGGCGGCGGCACTACCGTCGGCCGAGGACACCAGCGCGGAGTCGAACTGAGCCAGCAACCACCACTTGAGGTCGATGTGGGGGACGTTGGCCTCCGGACGCTCCCTGGCCATGGCACGCACCGGCAGCACCTGGCGGACCGCACCGGTGGCCAGCGTCTTGACCCGGGCCAGCGCGGTCTTGGGTGCCGACGGCTCCTTTCCGCGACGCGGCGGCTTCTTCCGGCCGGCCGTCGGGAACCGGTCGAGGTCGGTCTGGGCGCGCGAGTCGTCGTAGCCCCGACGCAGCTCACGAAGCTCGGGCAGTCGCTTCAGCACGTCGCGATGCATGCGCTGCGGACCCTCGAGGATGTCCTCGATGGCCATCAGGCCCATCTCCGCCGGGCCGTACTGCATGGAGAGCAGGTGCTTGATCTGGGTCTCGAAGCTCTCGAGGATCAACCGGCCGCCCCGGTCGTAGGGCGAGTGCAGCAGCGCCGCGACGATCCGGTTGCGACGATGGAAGTAGGCCTGCCAGTCGATCGTGTCGTCCTTCTCGTGCCACGGCACGTGCCAGACGGCGACTCCCGGCAGGGTGACGGTCGGGTAGCCGGCGTCGTGGGCACGCAGCCCGAACTCCGCGTCGTCCCACTTGATGAACATCGGCAGCGAGAGGCCGATCTCCTTGATGACCTTGGTGGGGATCAGGCACATCCACCAGCCGTTGTAGTCGACATCGATCCGGCGGTGCAGCCAGGAGGTGGAGCGAAGCGGCTTGATCGCGAAGTTGTGCCCGTGGAGCGTGTGCGGTGCAGGCCCCCAGAACCAGCGGTACTTCGCAACCGTCTCGCCGAACGCATGGAGCACCGAGCGGTCGTAGAGGCTGAACATCTGGCCACCGACAAGCGTCGGGTCCTTGGCCAGGTCGGCGAAGGCCACGGCGCGAAGGATGCCCTCGGGCTCGCAGACGACGTCGTCATCGAGCAACAGCACGTAGTCGGCGACCCCCTTGGACGTGGCCTCGTTCATCGCTCGGGAGAAGCCGCCGGAGCCACCGAGGTTGCCCTGCTCGATCACCCTGAGCTTCGCTCCGAGCGCGGCCTGCGCCTCCTCGAAGAGCTCGTGGTCCACCACCCGCTTGGAGCCCTGGTCGACGACCAGGATCTCGTCCAGGATGTCGAGGACGGCGGGCTCGTGCGCGAGCTTGATCAGCTGGTCGACGCAGAAGTCCGGACGGTTGAAGGTGGTGATCCCGATCGAGACCGTCCCCGACCGTGTGGTGTCGGTCTCGAAGCCCCAGACCGCGTTGTGCAGGCGGATCGGCCGGTCGCCTGCCTCGATGTCGAACCAGTACCAGCCGCCGTCGATGAACGGCTTGAGCGGAAGGTCGAACTCGACGGTGATCGGGGCTTCGGAGTCGACGACGGCGACCTCGGCGCGCTGCACGTGGCCCTTAGCAGTCGACCGATAGACGATGAGGGTGCCCTGTCCGGAGATCGAGGCGACCAGCCGCACGGTGTGCTGGTTGGTCCAACGACGCCAGTAGCTCGCCGGGAAGGCGTTGAAGTAGGTGCCGAACGTGATGCGGCGCTCGGGAAGTGCGCTCGCGCCGAGGTCGCTGGTGATCTTCCCGAAGGCGCCGAGACCCTCGACCGCGGAGCCTCCACCGGCCCGCTCGCCGTAGTTGCCTGACTCGCGCGCGGCAGCGGCGTCGGGCGCCTGGTCGTCGGCGCCCTCGGATGCGCCGGATTGACGCGACGTGCTCTCGCCACCACTGAAGCTGGAGAGCCCGGTGACATAGAGCGGACGGATGTCCAGCTCCTGGTCGGCGCGCAGGATGGTGCGCTGCACGACGCGGAACTCACCGGCGGCGACGACTGCCGGGGACCCCGGCGCGGGATCGGTCAAGGTCAAGTCCTCACGACGAAAGCAACGGAACGGAACACCAAGGATAACCGGCAAACGTGACAAAACTGCGTCGGCAGGCACCTCACGATATCGAGTGCCTGCCAGCCCCGTAGCCCGCGTCGAGACGCTGGCCCCACCCACAGACCGGCACTACCAATCTGGCCTCCATGGTAAGGCACCGGGCGAGGTGGACGCGACAAGCCGGGCGGGGAGCCGTCCGCCTCCTCCCGCGGCCTAGTGGCGGAGGGTAGGGTCGCCGGTGCCGGGGGACATCACGAGGAGAGGCATGACCAGCGACAACGCCGTCCCGCGATCCGATCAGAAGCGGGTCTATCTGCACATCGGGGCACCGAAGACGGGGACGACGTACCTCCAGCAGGTGCTGCTCGCGAACGCCGACAGACTGGCCACCCAGGGGGTGCTCTACCCCTACAGCGACTCCGGTCAGTCGTTCCGCTCCGCTCATGCTTTCTGTGGGACGACCTGGTTCGGTCACCCTCCCGACACGTTCATCGACGACTGGGAGGTCGTCGCGGAACGGGCGCGCACCTGGCAGGGCTCCCGGGTGATCCTGTCCAGCGAGCTGCTCGCGGGCGCACCTCGCAACCGCATCGACAAGGGCATCGGCCTGCTCGGCCCCGCCGAGATCCACGTGATCTTCTCGGCTCGCGACCTGGCCCGCCAGCTGGTCGCCGACTGGCAGGAGCACATCAAGCACCGGCACACCGTCACTCTTGAGACGTTCGTCGACGACCTGGTGGAGCTCGGACCGGAGGCCCCGGAGCCGTTCGGCACGATGTTCTGGGGCTTGCAGGACGCGGTGCGCGTGCTGGAGACGTGGGTCGAGTTCGTGCCTCGCGACCGGATCCATGTGATCACGGTGCCCCAGCCCGGCGGTCCCAGTGATGCGCTGTGGAACCGGTTCTGCGACGTCACCGGGCTCGACCCGCGTGGCTACGACACCGAGGCGCGCCGGACGAACCAGTCGATGGGCGTCTATGAGACGGAGCTGGTGCGGCGGATGAACTTCGGGGTGACGAAGCTTCCGGTCAGCGGCTACGACTCGCTGGTCCGGCTCTTCCTCGCGGAGAAGGTCCTCGGGGGCGGCTCGACGCGGCTGACACTGCCGCCGAACCACGTGGACTGGGCCAAGAAGCGCTCTCGCACCCTCATCGACAAGCTCGCCGAGGCCGACTACCAGGTGGCCGGTGACCTGGAGGACCTGATGCCGAGCGACCCGGTGACGCCGTACGTCTCCCCGACCGCCCTCACCGATGCCGACCTCGGCCCGCTCGCGGTCAAAGCGGCGACGGCCCTGCTCAACCAGGCGGGTCGGCTCCGGGCCAAGAACGTCCTGCTCCGGGAGGAGCTGGCCGGTCGCACGACGGCGGGGCGGCTCGACCGGCTCAACCCCCGGCGGCTGGCCGGCCGGGCGCGCCAGCGGGTACGACGGGCCGCCCACCTGGCGACCCGGAAGGCCTGAGCCGGGCGGTGGCTGCTTCTCGAGCGCAAACTCGACCACAACCTGCCGAATCGCCAGACGCCTGCTGCAAAGTGGAACAGTTCGGGGCTCAGATCGCGATGTGAGCCCCGAAACGTTCCACTCTGTCTGCACATCCGCACCCGGCAGCTCGTCCGGCCGGGGACGGCCGCTACTTGGGAGAGCTGCGGGACCTGAAGCGGCGGCGGACCGTGCTGCGGAGCAGCTCGGTGACCTGTCGGAAGCTGCCCGGCTCCAGGAGCTGGCGCAGGGACGGCTGTGGCGGCAGCATCGGCGCTCGGTTGCGCTGCGCGGTGAGGCGAGCGACCACCTGGAGCGAGACATCGAGCAGCTCGCGATCGGTCACGTCGCTCGGCTGCGGGGCGGGCCTGGCGGACTCGACCGCTGGAACCTCCAGGTCGCGGAGGTCACCCACAACGGTGACGCCGGACCTCTCGAGCAGCTCGAGCTGCTCGAGGGTGATGGCTGCCAGATCTGGCTGCCAGGCCGGCGGCACGGTGATGCGGTGCTGCTGGTCGATCGGTGCCAGCACCCCCTCCACGAGCTGCCGCTTGACGACCCTCTCGTACTGCGGCCAGTCCAGCTCGTCCTTCAACAGCGGATTGAGCCGACGGAGCAGCTCTGCCTCGGTGACCCCGAGCGACGTGTTGCCGGCGCTGCGAGCGAACGAGTAGTCCAGGTCGGGCAGCTCCGTCGCCCGCGCGAAACGACGCCACAGCTCGAGCTTCTCGGCGCCGCTCGGCGGGACGGTGACGAGGCAGACCCTGGCGATGCCGACCACATCGGCCCAGCGGCTGACGAGGGCGGCCGTGTCCTGGGCCCGCCAGAACCCGCCGGTGAGCCTTCCCTTCCGCCGCCACGACGAGAAGACCTGCGCAAGGAACTCGTCGTAGCCCCTCTCACCACGGTTCTTGACGCTCTCCTGCCAGACCGCCGGGACCTGCCGGGCAAGGTCGCGGCAGGTGACGACGACCCGCACGTCGTCGGTCGTGAAGCTGTGCACCGCCCGGTCGATGT
This sequence comes from uncultured Actinomycetota bacterium, assembly GCA_963820035.1. Classification (GTDB taxonomy): domain Bacteria; phylum Actinomycetota; class Actinomycetes; order Propionibacteriales; family Nocardioidaceae; genus JAWWPG01. The sequence continues at coordinate 45,184 of CAWFYK010000008.1, forward strand.
GCTCCGGCTTGGCATGGGCCAGGGTCTCGTGCGAGATCAGGGCATTGCCCGCGAAGGCGTCGACCTGCGCGACGAGCCGCCCCCAGGAGCCCTCCAGCCCGTCGTAGGTGTGACCCTTGAACGTCGTGCCTCGCAGGTCGAGCGAGCCCAGGAACTGCGAGCCCGGTTTCACCCCTGGGTAGCGGACACCGTGCCTCTCCAGCAGTTCACGGTTGGTGAACAGAGTGCGCTGCAGGTACGTCGTGCCGGTCTTGGCGATCCCGACGTGAAGGTAGACCCGACGAGCCACGCACGCCTCCCGCGACTCAGGCTGACGCCGGCGCCGACTTCTCGCTGTCGACGTCGCCGATCGCGACCGGACGACGCTTCGAGATGTAGACCGCGACCGCAATGACCGCTGCCGCGCCGAGCGAGATCAGGAGGCGGAGCCAGGTGCGCTCGTCGGTCCCGAAGCTCATCTTGACGATCGACGGGACGACCAGCAGCGAGACCAGGTTCATCACCTTGAGCAAGGGGTTGATCGACGGGCCGGCGGTGTCCTTGAACGGGTCCCCTACGGTGTCGCCGATGATCGTCGCCTCGTGCGCCGACGAGCCCTTGCCGCCGTAGATGCCGTCCTCGACGAGCTTCTTCGCGTTGTCCCAGGACCCACCGGAGTTGGCCAGGAAGATCGCCATCAGCACGCCCGTCACGATCGCGCCCGCGAGGTAGGCCCCGAGCGACCCGACACCCAACCCGAAGCCGACCGCGACGGGAGCCAGGATGGCCAGCAGACCCGGTGTGGCCAGCTCGCGGAGGGAGTCCCGGGTGCAGATGTCGACGACCTTGCCGTACTCCGGACGGCCGGTGCCCTCCATGATGCCGGGGATCTCGCGGAACTGTCGGCGCACCTCGAACACCACGGCACCCGCCGCGCGGCCGACCGCGTTGATCGCCAGACCCGAGAAGAGGAACACGACAGCGCCACCGATCAGCAGCCCGACCAGATTGGCCGGGTCGGAGGCGTCGATGACGCCGTGCAGGCTCATCAGGTCGTGGGCCGACAGACTGGCCGGGTTGGTGATGCCCGCCTCGTTGGCGGCCGTGCCGATCGCGTCGCGGAACGAGCCGAACAGCGCGGTCGCGGCGAGTACGGCGGTGGCGATCGCGATTCCCTTGGTGATGGCCTTCGTCGTGTTGCCGACGGCGTCGAGCTCGGTGAGGATCGCGGCGCCCTTCTCGTCGACCTCACCGGACATCTCCGCGATGCCCTGGGCGTTGTCGGAGACGGGGCCGAAGGTGTCCATGGCCACGATGACGCCGACCGTGGTCAGCAGTCCGGTGCCGGACAGGGCCACGGCGAACAGGGCGACCGTGATCGACCCGCCACCGAGGAGGAACGCGCCGTAGAGCGCAGCGGCGATCACCAGCGCCGTGTAGACCGCGGACTCGTAGCCCACGGAGATGCCGGCGAGGATGACGGTCGCCGCACCGGTCAGCGACGTCTTGGCCACGTCCTTGACCGGACGGTGCTCGGTCCCGGTGAAGTAGCCGGTGAGCGACAGGATCACGGCGGCCAGGACGATCCCGATGTAGACGGAGGTGATCGCGATGCCCCGCGGGTTGCCGGTCGCGCCGAAGGCGGTGGAGTTGTCCAGGCCGGCGAAGCTCGTCGGCAGGTAGGCGAAGGCCGCGATCGCACACAGGATCGCCGACACGAAGGCCGAGATGTAGAAGGAGCGGTTGATCGTGCGCAGACCACCCTCACCCTCGCGCGGCCGGGTCAGGTAGACGCCCAGGATCGCGGTCACAGCGCCGATCGCGGGAACGATCAGCGGGAAGACCAGCCCCTGGTTGCCGAATGCCACCTTGCCGAGGATCAGGGCCGCGACCAGGGTGACGGCGTAGGACTCGAAAAGATCGGCCGCCATACCGGCACAGTCGCCCACGTTGTCGCCGACGTTGTCGGCGATGGTGGCCGGGTTGCGTGGGTCGTCCTCCGGGATGTTCTGCTCGACCTTGCCGACCAGGTCGGCGCCGACGTCGGCGGCCTTCGTGAAGATTCCGCCACCGACCCTCATGAACATCGCGAGCAGGGCGGCGCCGAAGCCGAATCCCTCGAGCACCGAGGGGGCGTCACTCTTGTAGATGAGCACCACGAGGGACGCGCCGAGCAGACCGAGTCCCACGGTCGCCATTCCGACGGCACCACCGGTGCGGAATGCGACACGCATGGCCGGGTCGCGACCGGTCGTCTGGGCGGCGTGGGCAACGCGTTGGTTCGCCTTCACGGCGAGCGACATGCCCATATAGCCGATCGAGGCGGAGAAACCGGCCCCCAGCAGGAAGAAGATGGACCTGCCGATGCGGACCGACGCGTCGCCGGGAAGCACGAAGAGGACCAGGAAGGCGATCACGGCGAAGATGGCGACCGTCTTGAACTGGCGCGTGAGGTAGGCCTGGGCTCCCTCCTCCACCGCCGTTGCGATCTCTTTCATCTTCGGTGAGCCCTCGGGAGCGGCCAGCACCTCCTTGCGGAACAGCACGCCCATGGCGAGAGCCACCAAGGCGACGACGGCGACCAGGACGACGAGGACGAGGTTGCCTCCCGACAGCGATACGCCCGAATCAGTGGCGGCGAGAGAGAGCCCGGACATCCAAATACCTCCACTAAGGGCAATTCGCCCCTGCTCTTGTGGTGTGCGTGAGTCGACTCACAGGACGTGACCGCCGGAGTCTAGCGAGGCCCGAGGCAGCGGACGGGGGCACCCCCATCCCGCGGCGTGGCGGCCACGACCGGCTCCTGTCAGAGCGCCCCGCCGCCGGTCGCAGCAGCGACGGTGGCGTGGATGTCGAAGACCTTCTCGAGGCCGGTGATCTTGAACACCCGCAGCAACCCGTCCTGACCGCAGACGAGGCTCATCCTGCCTCCGGTCGCCCGGATCCGCTTGAGCACGCCCACCAGGACGCCCAGGCCGGTCGAGTCGATGAAGTCGACATTGTCGAGGTCGACGACCAGCGTGCGGACGCCGCCGTCGACGAGGGAGACGAGCCGTTCTCGCAGTTTGGGGGACGTGTAGACGTCGATCTCGCCGGCGACGTCAAGGATCAGCACCCCGTCGCTCTCGCGAGTGCTGAGCGCCAGCTCCATCGCCTCGGGTCCTTCCGACCGGTCGGGCGCGACCGTCACCACAGTCTGCGCTGAAGCATTCAACCACGTTGTCGGAGCCGGCTTGGGACAAGTGCGAAGATGGGGCCATCGTGACTCGGCCCCCTCGTGCCTTCGACCCCGGGACGACGGCGCTCCGGCTCGCTGCCGGGCCTCGCCGCAGCGATCGACTCACCCACCTGGAGCTACGTCCGGCCCGCACCGCACACCCGGCGCCGTGGCCGGTCTGGGCCCACCGCGACGTCATCGAGGCGCTGAAAGCGACCGGGGTCGAGCGCCCCTGGACCCACCAGGTCGCCGCCGCCGAGCACGCCTGGAGCGGTCGCCATACGGTGGTGTCCACCGGGACCGCCTCCGGCAAGTCGCTCGCCTACCTGCTCCCGGCCCTCTCGGCCATCGCCCACAGTGTCGGCGATGCTGGCACGCGCGGAGCGACCGTGCTCTATCTCTCGCCCACCAAGGCGCTCGCCCGCGACCAGCTCGCCGCGGTCCGGCGTCTCGACATCCCGGGCGTTCGCGGCGCCGCCTTCGACGGTGACGCGCTGCCGGATGAGCGCGACTGGGCACGCAACCATGCGACCTACCTCGTCACCAACCCCGACATGCTCCATCGCACCATGCTGCCGAGCCACGCGAGATGGGCGGAGTTCTGGGCGGACCTCCGTTTCGTCGTGATCGACGAGTGCCACTACTACCGCGGCGTGTTCGGCGGCCATGTCGCCCAGATCGTCCGTCGGCTACGGCGGGTCGCCGCGCACTACGGCAGCGCACCGACCTTCGTCGTCGCCTCGGCGACGGTCGCGGAACCCGACGTCACCGCCGGGCGGCTCATCGGCGTTCCCGTGGTCGCCGTGACGGACGACGGGGCTCCCCACGGGGCCACGGCTCTGGCGCTGTGGGAGCCGCCGCTCACCGCCGTCACAGGAGAGCGAGGCGCTCCCGTACGGCGGTCCGCCGTCGCCGAGGCCGCAGACCTGGTCGCCGACCTGGTCGCCGAAGGTGTTCGCACCCTCGCCTTCGTCCGGAGCCGGCACGGCGCCGAGATCCTCGCTCTGCAGGCCAGGTCGGCGCTCACAGAGGTCGACCCGGCACTCGCCGGGAGGGTCGCCTCCTACCGTGGCGGCTACCTGCCGGAGGACAGACGGGAGATCGAGGGTCGGCTCCGAGCCGGCGAGCTGATGGCGGTCGCGGCGACCAACGCACTCGAGCTGGGCATCGACATCGCCGGCCTGGACGCGGTGGTGATGGCCGGATATCCCGGCACCAGGGCGTCCTTATGGCAACAGGCCGGTCGCGCCGGTCGCGCCAGCACCGGCGGCCTCGGGATCCTGGTCGCCCGCGACGACCCGTTGGACACCTACCTGGTCACGCATCCGAAGGTACTGCTCGACGCCCCTGTCGAGGCGACGGTCTTCGACTCGGGCAACCCCTACGTCGTCGCCCCGCACCTGTGCGCGGCGGCCCAGGAGCTGCCGCTGACCGAGGCGGATCTGGACCTGTTCGACGGGGACACCCTCGCCCTGGTCACCTCCCTCGTGGAGGCAGGATACCTTCGGCGGCGTACCCGCGGATGGTTCTGGACGCGCCGCGACAAGGCCTCGGGCCTCGCCGACATCAGGTCCACCGGGGGAAACCCCGTCCGTGTCGTGGAGGCGCCGACCGGCCGCCTGGTGGGCACCGTGGACCACGCGGCCGCCGACACGAGCGTCCACACCGGCTCGGTCTACGTGCATCTCGGCGAGACCTACCTCGTCGAGCGCTACGACGTCAACGAGGGGATCGCGCTCGTGAACAAGGCCGATCCCGACTACTCCACCAGTGCGCGGGTCGTGACGGACATCAGCATCCTCGAGCCGAACCTGGAGTCGACCTGGGGACCAGGCGACCTGTCGTTCGGGACGGTGGAGGTCTCGTCCCAGGCCGTCGGATATCTGAAGCGTCGCATCGCGACTGGCGAGGTGCTCGGGGAGGAGCCCCTGGACCTGCCGCGGCGGCAGCTGCGCACGAAGGCCGTCTGGTGGACGTTGACCGACGACCAGGTGGCTGGGGCCGGGGTCGACCCGGCCGCCGTCCCCGGTGGGGTGCATGCCGCCGAGCACGCGGCCATCGGCCTGCTTCCGCTGTTCGCCACGTGCGACCGATGGGACATCGGCGGGGTGTCGACGGCGCTGCACCCGGACACGGGCAGGCTCACGGTGTTCGTCTACGACGGGCATCCGGGAGGTGCCGGCTTCGCCGAGCGGGGCTACGTCGCGGCGCGGGCCTGGCTGACGGCGACCCGGGATGCGATCGTCGCCTGCAGGTGCGACGACGGGTGCCCCTCGTGTGTGCAGTCACCCAAGTGCGGCAACGCCAACAACCCGCTCGACAAGTGGGCGGCCGTCGCGTTGCTCACCACACTTCTTCGCGGCTCGGCCGAGCTGGCCGTCGGGGGCCACGACCGGCTGACCGACCGCTCGGCTGGCCACCTGTGACGTGACTCACCCAATCCGAACAACGCCAACAGGATGGCGCCCGAGTCTGACGGCCGTGGTGCACGAGACGAGAGCACGGGAAGCCCAATTCGCCATGGGCCCGTCACATCACACAGCACCACCGGGCTGGACACCTGGATCACACAGGTCCGGCACGAGCCTCCCCTGACACCCACGGGTGAAGGCCGAACGGTAGGTCAAGACGGGCCCGCACCACGACGAGCACGTCGTCGCCGTCGACCCGACACCGGACGAGCGTCACTTCGTTCGCCGCCGACACGGCAGCAGCCGCGGGGCAGGGGTCCCCGCCGCGCTGCAGACGTGCCGCCGCCGACAAGGCGGCCAGATCCGCGGCGCCGTCGACGTGGTGCTGCGAGGCCTCGGCAGCCGCCACGAGAGCCCCGATGGCACCGACCGTCAGGCAGAGGAACATCCACGCAACGGCCCACACCGTGGCGATCCCGTGCTGGGTCCGACCACCCCGGTCACCGGCTCGCGGACGCATCCTCGGCCTCCACGCTGGAGCTGGAGCTCACGGTCACCGACGGCAGCGGTACGAGCAGCCAGCCGGGTGGCGAGACCCGCTCCGTCACGGTCACCGAGACCAAACCGCCGCTACGTCGCACCACCACGCCGGCGCCCGAGCCCGCCGTACGTCGCGCAGCCGCGGCGGCGGCCGTGTCGTCATCGCCGCGTGCGACCGCGCGGGCCGCATCTCGCGCGGCGTCGACGACCCTCACCTCGGCGATCCCGACGGTCATCAGCCAGACCAGCGCGAGCGCGAAGATCGCGATGAGCGGCAGCACCAACGCGGCCTCTGCCGTCACCATCCCGTTCTGCGAGCGGCGCGTTGGCAGGTGTGCCCGTCTCACAGCAGGAAGCCGAACTTGAGCTCGAAGATCTTGGCGAAGATCTGCACGAGCATGCCCCGCCAGCCGGTCAGGATCTGGAGCAGGACGCACGCGAAACCGCAGGCAGCCACCGTCCCCAGCGCGTACTCGGCCGTGTTCATCCCGTCCTCCGACCGCACGGGCGTCGCAGGAAGCTGCATGTGCACACTCCTTTCGCTGCGTGGGGTGCGGCACGCACGCGAGCCCCACCCCACTCGGCCGGGACCTAGAACGGCAGGATGCCGATCACCTTGTTGAGCAGACCTTCGAGCAGCTGCTGACCGAAGCCGGACGTGAGGATCTTGTAGAGGATCCCCGCGAAGCTGCAGGCCGACACTGTGCCGACGGCGTACTCGGCGGTGGTCATCCCGCGCTCGTCGCCGGAGCGGAGTACGCCGACGGCGCGCGCTGCGATGAGATGCGTCATGTTTCTTCCTTTCGTCGTGCGTCTCGGCCGATGGCCGGACGACGTGAGTTGCTGACAGGTGAAGCGTCGCGACCGCGGGCTCCGTCGGGCGAGCGGAGTTTCGCGTCCTGTTGACGACGTGCGCACGCAGGTCACCCTGGGGATTCACCGTGGCGGGCGAGAACGGCCCCCAGCGGCGGCCGGCCGAACGCGGACGGCATCCCGCGCACACCACGGACCATCAGGTGGGAGCCGTCAGGAGAATCAGGAGAAGAGGTGCTGGAAGCTCGAGGCCACTGTCGGGACCACGCCGACAACCATGAAGGCGGGCAGAAAGCAGGCAGCCAGTGGTCCGGCTGCCTTTACTCCGACGTTTCGCGCGCGCAGCTGGGTCTGGGTACGCCGCTCACGGCGCCGGTCCTCGGCCAGCCGGGCCAGTCCGTCGGCCAGCGGGGCGCCGGACTCGTTGGACCGTTGCAGGGTGCGGCCGAGCTGGGCGAGCTGCGGGTCGGACGAGAGCCGGCCCCACTCCGTGGCCGGGTCGGCACCGAGCTTGAGGCGAGCGATGATCTCATCGAGTCGAGCCCCGAGCGCGCCACCGACTGCTCGGCTGACGACCGCCAGCGAGTCCTGAGGGGCTCGTCCGACACCCGCGCAGGCCGCCAGCAGGTCGACCGCCAACGGCAGATCACGGTCGATCTCTTCGCGGGCCCGCGCCGCGGCCGGCGACTCCAGCCGACCGAGCCAGCCCGACAGCACGACGCCGGCGGGAACGCCGCCGAGGCCGCCCACCGGACCGAACAGCACCCATCCAAGGAGCATCAGCGAGGTCGCGCACAGGATGGCTCGTGGCACCGGTGCTTCGACGAGCGAGCCGCCCGACGGTCCGCGCCGTGCTGCCGCCCGCTCGACGGGCGTCTGCAGCCTCGAGACGCGGGTTGTTGGCGAGGTCACCAGCCAGCAGATGCCGGCTGCGCACATCATCGCGACGAACCGCATGTCACTGCTCGGCGGCGGCAGCGAGCCGCTCGACCCACCAGACCCCGGCCAGGGCCAGCGAACCTCCGGCGGCGAGGCAGCCCAGGCCCCACGTCGTACCGAGGAGGAACCGGACCGGGTGGGCGCCGACAGACGTGCCCAACGCGATCCCAAACAGCGGGAGGACCGCGAGCATCTTCGCCGTGGCTCTCGGGGGGCCGAGTGCAGCCTGCACCTCTGCACGCGCGTCCTCGTCGCTCCGCAGGCTGCCGGCGACCCGGTCGATGACCGTGGCGAGCGCGGCGCCGGAGCTGCCCGCGACCTCCCAGGCCGCGGCTACCGCACGAAGCCCCTCGGCACCCGGGAGGGCTCCGCAGCCCCGGAAGGCGTCCGCGACGTCGCCGCCGAGGCGGGCGGCTGCGACCACGGGCGCCAGCTCCGCCCGGACGATGCACGCTCGCTCGACGACGGTGACCGTGGGGAGCCCACCCCGGAGCTCGGCGGACAACGCGTCACACAGCTCCACCACCCAGCGCTGCCGTTCCCGGCGACGTCGTCGGCTCCGGGAGAGACCGACGACCCGGTGGGCCGCGAGAGCTCCGACGCCGGCCATGGCCGCCAGCACGACGACCCAGCCGCCACCGAAGAGGGCCGTCAGCATGAGGAGCAGCCCGCCGACCGCCAGTGCGGGACGCCGGACCCGACGAGCAGCAGGCTGGTGCGAGCCGAGGCCCTCGGACGGCACACCAAGGCGGCCGGCCGACTCGTCAGTGCCGCGCATCACCAGGAGGACACAGCAACCGGCCACGAGTGCGGCCGACGTCGCGCTCACGTGTCCTTCCTGCGCTCGGACAGCAACCGCTCCAGCGCAGCGGCACCTGCGCCTGTCGTGGGCTCACCGTCCGCCGAGAAGTGGACGGCCGGGGTGGCGACCACCACGCCACGATCGTCGCGCGCGACGGTGGCGATCTCGGTCAGCCGACGTCGGCCGTCGACCGCCCGCCGTACGTGGATGACGACCTCCACCGCGGAGTGGACCTGAGCGTGGACGGCGTCGCGCGGCAGACCTGCGGCGACTGCCAGTGCCTCCAGCCGGGCCGGCACGTCCCGGGCCGTGTTGGCGTGCACTGTAGCGCAGCCTCCCTCGTGACCGGTGTTCATCGCGGCCAGCATGTCCGTCACCTCGGCGCCGCGGACCTCGCCGACCACCAGTCGGTCGGGGCGCATGCGGAGGGCCTGGCGGACCAGGTCTCGCAGCGAGATCTCGCCGACGCCTTCGACGTTCGCCTGCCTGGCCTGCAGGTTGACGACGTGCGGGTGCCTGGGTCGCAGCTCGCTGGAGTCCTCGACGATCACCAGGCGCTCCCGTGGGTCCACCTCGGAGAGGAGGGCCGCCAGGAGCGTGGTCTTCCCGCTTCCCGTGCCTCCCGAGATGAGGAACGCTGCTTTTCGGCGCACCAGGTCGAGCAGCAGCTCCGACCCGAGCCGGGTGATCGACCCCGCCGTCACCAGGTCAGCCAGTGTCAGGCCGGCCCGGGCGGGCACGCGCAGCGACAGACAGGTTCCTGGACCCGCGACGGGTGCGAGGGCGGCATGGAAGCGGGTGCCGTCACGAAGCCGGACGTCGACGAACGGCGAGGCGTCGTCCAGCCGTCGGCCGGCTGCCGAGGCGAGACGCTGGGCGAGCCGGCGTACGGCGGCGTCATCGGCGAACTGCACGGAGACCCGCTGGAGTCCGTCGCCGTCGTCCACATAGACCTCGTCAGGCCCGTTGACGAGGACGTCGGTGACGCCGCTCCTGCGGAGCAGCACCTCGAGCGGCCCAGCCCCCAGCGAGTCGAGCCGCAGCGCGTCGACGACCTCGAGCACGGCCGAGTCGCCGACCAGCCTGCCTTCGGACCGCAGGGCCGCCGCAACCTTGGCGGGGGTCGGCTCCGCGCTCTGAGCCGTGAGGCGACCCCGAACCCGGTCCAGCAGCTCCGCCTCGACAGGGTTCATCTCGCTGGCTGCAGGGACGTGGTCACCGAGTCGATGACCGTGCGGCAGGTGCGCTCCAGCCGACCGTGCCCGAGCGGCCCCAGTCCGTCGTTGACGGCCCGGGCGATCCCTCGCTGGGTCCGCATCGCGCCCGCCAATGGCAGGCCGAGCGTCTCGGCGACCGTGGATGCAGTCAGGTCGGCTGCCGGGAGCGCCCGGACGACCAGCCTGATGTCGGCGCAGAGCCGCCGGAGGTCGGCGACCATCCCACGCGCGCTCGCGACGCCCCGCACGTCCGACGTCGCCACCATGACGAGCACATCAGCACGAAGCAGCGCCTCGGACGCAGCGTCGTCGAGCCACCGTGGCAGGTCGACGACGACCACGTCGGAGCATCTCTGCGCGGCGCTGACCATGGCGCGCATGGTCGGCGGGTCGGGCTGCTGCGCCTCCGCACGGTCCCAGGACAGCACGGCGAGTGCTCCCACGCTGGGCAGCGCGGCCCGGAATGCCGGGGCGCTGACCCGACCATGCGCAGCCGCCACGTCCGGCCAACGCAGCCCCGGACTGTCCTCGCATCCGACGGCGAGCTCGACGCCTCCTCCACGCGGATCCGCGTCGACCAACAACGAGCGGAGGCCCGCCTTCGCGGCCGTCATGGCAAGCCCGGCGGCCAGCGTCGACGAACCGGCTCCGCCGCAGCCGCCGATGACTCCCACGGTGGCAGCGTTGGCGGCCCCATCGGCGAGGTCACTCAGCCTCTCGATCAACCTGCCCTGGCCGCCGGGGAGGAGCGCCACGTCATCAGCGCGCAGCTCGACCGCGAGCGGCCACAGTGGAGCTGGATCGCGAGCCTGTGAGACGAGCACCACATGATCGCGGCGGGCGAGCCCGAGGCGAGCAACGGCGGCGGCCTGATCGTCACCCACCAGCACCGCGGAGGCCCGGGTCCACGGCTGTCGGGCTCGCACCGCCTCCCCGAGCACGTCAGGGGTGACGCTCGCCGCCGCGCAGAGGCGCAGTAGCTGGTCGAGCAGGTCCTGGTCGACGGTGAGGATCAGCGGGCGCGCGACTGCGTTCGAGACGGTCTCCATCGTCCCAGCGTGCCGCCGCCGCGCCACCGCAGCTGGTGCGGACGCCGCTCCTGTGGACGGGCCCAAGAGGCGTCGTGGGCTGTGGATGATGGGAGCTGACCACACCTGCGCCGGGTTCCCCGCTGGCCTCGATCGCGCCCGAGAAATGCGGCAGCCCCCAGTGGGGGGGTTACCAGGGGCTGCCTCAGGCCGATCGGTCCCGGGGGGGTGGGACCTAGGCCCTTCTATATCCAGCGGCGGGGGGATGCCACTGGAGTTTGTGGAGACATCATGCCTCATCGTGTCTGCTTGGCTGACGTCCTAGGGATACCGTACCCCTAAGACCCCCGCCTTGCGCAACCCTTGCGAGAACTTGGATATTTATTTATCGCAAAATGACGTCCAACGAGCAAGAACAGGCGGAGGCGGCTCAGGCCCGACCGGACATTGTGGGTGGGGAAGCGAACGAAACGCAAGAATATTCTGTCAAACCGCGGAAAGTGAGGATGACGTGCCCGTAGAGGCGGGTCGAGCCGCCGCTTTCTTCGACCTGGACAAAACGATCATCGCCACGTCGAGCACGCTGGCATTCAGCCGACCTTTCTTCGACGGCGGACTGATCTCGCGAAAATCTGTGATCCGCAGCATGTATGCCCAGTTCGTCTATCTGGTCGCCGGCGCCGACCACGACCAGATGGAGCGGATGCGCCACTACCTGACCAGCCTCACGAGCGGCTGGGAGATCGAGACCGTCCGGCAGATCGTGGCCGACACCCTGCATGCGGTCGTCACCCCACTCGTCTACGCCGAGGCTCTCGAGCTGATCCGGGAGCACCAGCGGCTCGGCCGCGACGTGGTCATCGTGTCGACGTCCGGATCGGACGTCGTCGAGCCGATCGCCGAGCTGCTCGGCATCGAGACGGTGATCGCCACCCGCTTGTCCGAGAACGACGGGCGCTACACCGGCGAGATGGCGTTCTACGCCTACGGCGACAACAAGGCCGCGGCGATGCGAGAGCTGGCCGCGCGCGAGGGCTACGACCTGGCCGCCTGCTTCGCCTACAGCGACTCCGCCACAGACCTGCCCATGTTGAGTGCCGTCGGACACCCGCACGCCGTCAACCCGGACAAGGTGCTGCGCAAGGCAGCCGTCGAGAACGGCTGGCCGGTGCTGGACTTCAGCAAGCCCACCGCGCCGCGCACCGGTCGCACCCGACAGGCTCGGCGGGCCACCTTCGCGGTCGTGGCCATGGGCGCCGGCGCGGCCGCGGCCGGCGCCGTCGCCGTCGTGAGCCGCCGTTCGCCGCGCCACTAGGTCGAGGTGACTCGCGGGTAGCCCTTCCCACGCGGTCAGAAACGGCGTAGACATACATCAACAACTCAAGACCCGCACAGGAGCTTGGTACCCACGCGGCGACCTACCCTTCCGAATAGGGCAGTCGCCCCGGGACGTGAGCCCGGGCCGACGATCATCGAGTGCACGCCTGGTAACCCTGCCTTCTGTGCCAGCGGACGGCGCCTTCTTCTCGGAGGCGCCGTTCGCACGTCCGCGGCCCCTCTCCCACAGATGGTCCGGCCGGCCATGGCTCAACCGGAGTCGGTCTCGCGCAGGGGGGACGCAGCAACTCCCTCGGTGACCGCCGCGGCGGCGTGCAGCAGCCAGCCCCGTTTGCCGACGGGGCCGCCGGACTCGTAGCCGGTCAGGGCCTCTCGATACCCGGACTGCAGGACCAGATGGCCGGCCTCGGGCACCGTCACCGAGACCGGGTCCACGCCCCGGCTGACGAGGAGCAGCCGTTCGAGTGCACGAGCGACCAAGCCGTTCCCATAGCCGAACGGCTGGTGCGTGATCACCCGAGCATGCGCGAGTGCAGCCACCGCGATGGCGGGGGCCGTCGTCGGTGCCAGCAACAAGGCCGCGAGCTCCCGCAGGACGGCGGCCGCATCCGGATCCGAGCGCGGCCGGCCAAGCTCCTCGTCGGGGGCGGAGCCCGCCGCGACGAGAGCATGCATCCGCGCCAGCGCCTGCAGGGGTGACCGTGCGACGACGGGGGCCAGCCGCAGCAACCCGGCATACAGCCGGAGGGCGCCGTCCGACGTCTCGTCTCCGCCACCGGCCCGGACCTCCTCGAGGGTGGCCGCGCTGCCGGCGAGCTGCGCCGACGCCACCGCACCCACGAGCAGCGACTCAGACGTGAGGGCTGGCGACGTACGACGCATCCCCCGGTCACGGAGCAGGACGTCGACACCGTCCCGGGCCGCGGCCAGGGCAGACGGGACTCCCTCGAGGCGTGCGGCCGCGCCGAACGGGTCGTCGTCAGGGTCGGCCACTCGGCCAGCGTAGGGGTGAGCCGCGAACCGCAACAGGTGCCGTCGAGGGCGACGGGAGCGGCAGCCCGCCGCGACGGCGCGAGGGAGGCGCCGGGTCTGGGTGGACTAGTCTCGATCATCATGGATCCGGTCGAGGTGCGAACCCGCGCAGCCAGCTTCGGCGCAGTGGCTCGCGAGTATGCCGAGCACCGCCCCGACTACCCGGTCGACGCGGTCGCCTGGCTCGCCGGCCCGGCTCCCGCCAAGGTCCTGGAGCTCGGGTCCGGCACCGGCAAGCTCACCGGAAGACTGCTCGCGCTCGGGCACCAGGTCGTCGCGACGGACCCGCTGCCGGCGATGCTGGCCGAGCTCCGCGAGGCCGCCCCCGCCGCGCACTCAGCCGCCGCCCGCGCCGAAAGCATCCCACTCGCGCGAGGAGCCGTGGACGTCGTGGTGACGGCACAGGCCTTCCACTGGTTCGATGCCGAACGCGCGCTCCCGGAGATCGCGCGGGTGCTGCGCCCCGGCGGAACGCTGTCGCTGGTGTGGAACACCGGTGATCTCAAGGTGCCGTGGGTGCGCAAGGTGCTGAGCCTGATCCAGCTCGGCGAGGACGACATCAGCGACCCCCTCGCCGACTCCGACCTCTTCTCGACCCGCGAGCGGCGGGTCTTCCGCCACTGGCAGCGTTTCGACCGGGAGTCACTGCTCGGCTTCATCTCCTCCAACTCGGCGGTGGCCGTGATGTCGTCGGACGAGCGGGAGTCGTTGCTCGCCGAAGTGGGTGCCATCTACGACAGTTACGGACGGGGCCACGACGGGATGCGGATGCCGTGGATGGCGCAGTGCTTCAGGGCCACCGTGACGGGGTTGGTCAACCGCGTCTACGACTTCCCCGACCCCGACGACGGTCTGCTCATCGACTTCAGCTGACGGCGAGACCCGAGCCTGACCCCCCGTTCGGGGGCGGAACCTGGGCCTCGCGCCGTCACCGGACATCCGCGTCGATCGCGATCCAGCGAAGAGGCGCAACCTCCCCTACTGTGAGAAATGGTCCGGCACCCGGTCCGACATACCAGCACAGAGGAGTCGTCATGTCCCAGACCTCGCAGACGCCCGACACTCAGGGCCACGCCCCCGGCGAACATATCGCCGACCCGGCCCCTCTGGGCTTGGCCGCCTTCGCCCTCACCACGTTCGTCCTCAGCGTCGCGAACACCAACATCGTCGACATCAGTGCGACGCCTGTCGTCTTCGGGTTGGCGCTGGCGTACGGCGGCATCGGCCAGTTCGCAGCCGGCATCTGGGAGTTCGCCAAGGGCAACACGTTCGGCTCCACGGCCTTCTGCTCCTACGGCGCGTTCTGGATCTCGTACTGGTACCTGACCGGCCACACCGACCTCAGCGGTCTCTCCGCCAACAGCGAAGCCGACGGCGTCGGGCTCTTCCTCCTCGCCTGGGCGATCTTCACGCTCTACATGACCGTCGCCGCCACCCGGGTGAGCCTCGCCGTGCTCGCGGTCTTCGCCCTGCTGACCCTGACGTTCCTCGTCCTCGCCATCGGCAACTTCAACAGTGCCAACGAGAACTGGATCAGGCTGGGCGGCTGGCTGGGCATCCTGACCGCGATCGCGGCCTGGTACGCGTCGTTCGCTGCGGTCACCAACTTCACATTCAAGCGGACCGTCCTGCCGACGTTCCCGCGCTGACCGGCACCGACGCGGACATCGCCCTTCGCCCTTCTCCTTGCGAAGTGGCGGTCTGACTGGTGGAGTGTGAAGGGGGACGGTGCCCCCGTCCGAAGCGCGCCGCGACAGCATCCATCCCTGGATCGGAGAGAGTGATGACCACCAACCCTTCCCTGTCGAACCTGCTCCACGAGGTACGACACTTCGACCCACCTGAGGAGCTGGCCGAGCACGCCAACGTCACGGCCGATGCGTACGACGAGGCCGCCGACGACCGGCTCGCATTCTGGGCCAAGCAGGCCGAGCGCATCTCCTGGGCCGAGCCGTTCACCGAGGTGCTCGACTGGAGCAACCCGCCGTTCGCGAAGTGGTTCGTCGGCGGCAAGCTCAACGCCGCCTACAACTGCCTCGACCGTCATCTCGAAGCAGGCAAGGGCGACAAGGTCGCGTTCCACTTCGAGGGCGAGCCTGGTGACACCAGGACCATCACCTACGCCGACCTGCACAAGGAGGTCTGTCAGGCAGCCAACGCCCTGACCGAGCTCGGGCTCGAGGCGGGCGACCGGGTCGCGATCTACCTGCCGATGATCCCGGAGACCGTCGTGGCGATGCTGGCGTGCGCCAGGATCGGTGCTCCGCACACGGTTGTCTTCGGTGGGTTCTCGTCCCAGGCACTCGAGGACCGCATCCAGGACTGCGACGCCCGGATCGTGATCACGGCCGATGGCGGCTACCGGCGTGGCGCGCCCGCCTCGCTCAAGCCGGCCGTCGATGTCGCGCTCGAGAAGTGTCCCGACGTGCGCAACGTGCTCGTAGTCCGTCGTACCGGGCAGGACGTCGAATGGACCGACGGACGCGACCTGTGGTGGCACGACTTCGTCGGCAAGCAGAGCGCGGAGCACACCTGCGAGGCGTTCGACGCCGAGCACCCCCTCTATGTGATGTACACCAGTGGCACCACCGGCAAGCCGAAGGGCATCCTGCACACCACGGGTGGCTACATGGTGGGCACGTCCTACACCCATTGGGCGATCTTCGACCTGAAAGCCGACTCGGACGTCTACTGGACCGCGGCCGACATCGGCTGGGTCACCGGCCACTCCTACATCGTCTACGGTCCGCTCGCCAACGGCACGACGTCGGTGATGTATGAGGGCACTCCCGACACCCCGCACAAGGGCCGCTGGTGGGAGATCATCCAGAAATACAAGGTCAACATCCTCTACTGCGCGCCTACCGCGATCCGCACCTTCATGAAGTGGGGCGCTGAGGTGCCCGCCGAGTTCGACATGTCCAGCCTGCGCGTGATCGGCTCGGTCGGTGAGCCGATCAACCCCGAGGCCTACATGTGGTATCGCAAGGAGATCGGCGGCGACCGCTGCCCGGTCGTGGACACCTGGTGGCAGACCGAGACGGGCATGATCATGATCAGCCCACTGCCCGGCGTGACGTCGGGCAAGCCCGGCTCCGCGATGAAGGCGATCCCGGGGATCTCGGCACTGGTCGTCGACGACGCCGGTGAGGCCGTCGAGAAGGGCTCCGGCGGCTATCTGGTGCTCACCGAGCCGTGGCCGTCGATGCTGCGCACCATCTGGGGAGACGACCAGCGCTACAAGGACACCTACTGGTCGCGCTTCCCCGGCGTCTACTTCGCAGGTGACGGCGCCAAGCTCGACGAGGAGGGCGACGTCTGGCTGCTCGGGCGGGTCGACGACGTCATGAACATCTCGGGGCACCGGCTGTCCACGACGGAGATCGAGTCCGCCCTTGTCTCACACCCGAAGGTCGCCGAGGCCGCCGTGGTCGGAGCGAACGACGACATGACCGGCCAGGCCGTGGTCGCGTTCGTCATCCTTCGGGAGAGCGCGGGCGACGGCGGCGCAGATGTGGTGAAGGAACTGCGCGACCATGTCGCCAAGGAGATCGGCGCGATCGCCAAACCGAAGTCGATCATGGTCGTTCCCGAGCTGCCGAAGACCCGGTCCGGCAAGATCATGAGACGGCTGCTGCGGGACGTCGCCGAGAACCGCCCGGCGGGCGACTCGACGACGCTCGCGGACTCCTCCGTGATGGACTTGATCGAGTCGAACCTCGCCAAGGCCAAGACGGACGACGACTGAGCGGCCGTCGTCTGGTGGTTCGGGTCAGACGTGCTCGATCGTCGGTTCGAGGGTCACCTTCGCCGTCAGGGTGTTGGCGACGTAGCACTCCTCGTGCCCCTGCTCGACCATCCGGCGTAGTTGCTCGTCGTCGGCCTCCGATGCGACCTGGATCCGCGGGCGCAGGATGATCTCGGTGATCCGCATCGGGCCGCGCTGGACCGGCATCAACGCCTCCGCGTCGTCCTGGTAGCCGACCACGTCGACTCCCGCACGGGCCGCCACGGCGAGGAACGACAGCAGCTGACACGAGCTCGCCGCGGCCAGCAGCAGCTGCTCCGGGTTGAGCAGGTCCGGGTCGCCGCGAAACGCCTGGTCGGCGCTCACGCGCAGCCCGTCCTGCGCGGCGGTCTCCACCTGATGCTCCCGTGGGTACGACGCGTAGCCCGCCTTCGTCGTACCCTCCCAGACCAGATGTGACTCGTAGCGATGGGTGTGCGGCATGCTGCCTCCTTGTCGTCGTGACTTTCGTCGATGGTTGCGCCGCTCGGCTGTTTCCGGATCCCCGGCGTCCCCGCCGAGAGCGTGCAGGTCTGGTTCCAGGAGACGCCGCCCGACAGCTGGAGGCAAGGAGGCGACCTGACCAGCGACAGGTAGCACACCACCCTCGGCCCTGCTGCCAGGATGGGGCCATGCTGCTCACGCCGATGTGCCTGTGCTTCCTGGTGCGCCGGCACTCGGGTCACGCCGAGGTGCTGCTCGGCCGCAAGAAGCGCGGGCTGGGTGCCGGGAACCTCGTCGGCCTCGGCGGCAAGGTCGAGGTCGGCGAGAGCGCCGCTGCGGCCGCTATCCGCGAGGTCGCCGAAGAGTCCGGCGTGATCGTCGCTCCGGCCCAGCTTCACGAACGCGCCTCGATCGGCTTCCGGTTCCCGACCAGGCCGAGCTGGGACCAGTTCGCCACCGTCTTCGTCACGGAATGCTGGGCGGGCGATCCTGTCGAGACGGTGGAGATCGCCCCGGACTGGTATGAGGTCGCCGCGATCCCGTTCGACGAGATGTGGGCCGACGCGCGGCACTGGCTGCCCGAGGTGCTGGCCGGACGCACGGTGACGGGTCGCTTCACGTTCCGCGACGACCTCGCGACCCTCGCCACCATCGACGTCCGCCTCGACGAGACGCCACGGCCCGCATGACCGTCGAGCCCTCAGGTCCTGAGCCGTCGAGGCGGTTGCGCCGCGCGTTCGGGTCCCTGACCCCCAACGAGACCAGCGTCGTCACCGACATCCTGCGTCAGGAGACCGTCGGCGGCGCGCTTCTGCTGGTCGCGGCCGTCATCGCGATCGCCTGGGCGAACTCGCCGTGGTCGCAGAGCTATGCGTCCTTCCAGCAGTTCCACGTCGGGCCGTTGTCGCTGGAGCACTGGGCAGCCGATGGTGGACTCGCGCTGTTCTTCTTCATCGCCGGACTCGAGCTCAAACGCGAGCTCATGGTCGGCAGCCTGAGCCGGCCGGCCGATGCCCTCGTCCCCGTCGGCGCCGCGGTCGCCGGGATGATCGTGCCGGCCCTGGTCTATCTCGTCATCAACGTCCATGGCGATGTGTCGGGGTGGGCCACCCCGATGGCCACGGACATCGCGTTCGCCTTGGCGGTGCTGGCGATCGTCGGAAGCAGCCTTCCACCGGGGCTGCGAGCATTTCTCCTGACCCTCGCCGTCGTCGACGACCTGGGCGCGATCACGGTCATTGCCATCGCGTTCACCAGCTCGATCAACCTCCTCGCCCTGGCCGGTGCCATCGTGCTGCTCGCCGGCTACGCCCTGCTCCAACACCTCCGGGTGCGCAGCTGGGTCGTCTATGTGCCACTCAGCATCGCGATCTGGTCCGTGGTCTACGCGAGCGGCGTGCACGCGACCGTTGCAGGGGTGGCGATGGGGCTGCTGACCCGAGTGCGGCTGGAGGACGACGAGGAGCACTCTCCCGCCGAGCGCCTCGAGCACCGGCTGCGCCCGCTGTCCGCCGGACTGGCCGTGCCGTTCTTCGCCCTGCTCGCCGCAGGGGTGACGCTGTCGGGAGGCGGACACCTGCTCCATGACCCGGTGGTGCTCGGGATCGTGCTGGGCCTCGTGGTGGGCAAGACGGTGGGGGTGCTCGGCGGCGCCTGGGCGGTGACCCGGCTGACCCGGGCCGAGCTCGCCCCAGGCGTTCGGTGGCTCGACGTCCTCGGGGTCGCCGTCCTCGCCGGCGTCGGCTTCACCGTGTCACTCCTCATCAGCGAGCTCGCCTTCCGCGGTACGACGGTGGAGGCGGCCAAGACCGCTGTCCTCGCCGGCTCCGTCATCGCCGGGATCGCGGCCGCCGGAATTCTCCGGCTCCGCAACCGTGCCCATCGAGCGCATCCGCCTCAGTGAGGCCGTAGGGTGCTCTTGTCTGCACGAGCCGGCGCGGCTGGCTCTCGCGACCCGCTGGCACCCGCGATGAGAGGACAGAGATGACGACGCCGCAGCTGGGATCCTCCTCCGAGGAGGAGCCCACCATCGGTCGGCTGATCGCTGACACCACCCGTGACGTCTCCAGCCTGGTGCGCAACGAGATCGAGCTGGCCAAGTCCGAGCTCAAGGTCAGCGTCAAGGCCGGTGGGGTGAGCATCGCACTCTTCGGCCTGGCCGGGTTCCTGGCGCTGCTGTCGATCGTGATGATCTCGTTCGCCTTCGCGTTCTTCCTCGACTGGTGGTTCGCCGGGACTGCGACCGCGTTCCTGATCGTCTTCGCCATCTACCTGCTGGTCGCGGCGGGCCTGGTCTACATCGGGGTCCGCAAGGCGAAGCAGGTGAAGGCGCCTGAGCAGACCATCGAGAGCGTCAAGGAGACCACCCAGGTCCTGTCGCGGGGGTGAGCACTCGCCTGTGAGCCGTGTCCCGCTGACCGGCCCCGAGATCGAGCTCGACGGCCCCTGGACGCACCGCTACGTATCCGCCAACGGCGCGCGCTTCCACCTGTCCGAGGCGGTGCCGAGCCGGGGCGGGGGAAGCAGGCCGCTGGTCCTGCTGCTGCATGGGTTCCCCGAGTTCTGGTGGAGCTGGCGTCACCAGCTGCCGGCCCTCGCCGATGCCGGCTACCACGCCCTGGCGATGGACCTCCGCGGCTATGGCGGCAGCGACAAGACCCCGCGTGGCTACGACGCGATCACGCTCGCGTCCGACGTCGCCGGTGTCGTCCGAGCTCTCGGCGCGCGCCGAGCCGTCGTCGTCGGACACGGGTGGGGAGGCTACGTCGGCTGGGCCGCCGCCGCCCGCCACCCGGAGTGCGTGCGAGCACTCTGCGCGGTCTCTGCCCCGCACCCGTTGGCGCTCACCCGATCACCGTCGAGCTGGCTGTCCACCAGGGCGGTCGTCCACCTGCTGGCCATGCAGGTGCCCTGGGTCCCCGAGCGGCGGATCGCCAAGGGTGGCTACGTCGCGCAGCACCTCTCACGCTGGGCTGCTCCAGGGAGCGCCTTCCCGACCGCCGCCGAGGCCGAGCACTACCGCACCGCTCTGGCGCACTGGCCCTCCCCGCACTGCGCGCTGGAGTATCACCGGTGGCTGTTCCGCTCTCGGCTGCGGTCCGACGGGCGGGCCTTCGCCAAGGTCATGCGGCGGCCGGTCGACGTACCGGTCATGCATATCGGCGGGACGACCGACCCCGCAGAGCCATCGGGAGCGGTAACCGGGTCGGCCCGCCATGTGCGCGGCGGCTACGTGCACCATGCCGTCGGCGACGCGGGGCACTTTCCGCACGAGGAGCAGCCGGCGGAGTTCACCCGGCTGCTGCTCGCCTGGCTCTCACAGAGCACAGTCACCGGTGCTGACCCGGGTGGTTGAGGTCGCGCCGTTCGCGGCGGCCCTGGCCACCTCCCCCGAGGTCAGGGCGTAGCCGGTGTTGCCGTCGACCAGCGAGGCGGCGAAGACGACCCCCAGCACCCTGCCGTCCGGTGCGACCAGCGGCCCGCCCGAGTTGCCCTGCCGGACCACGGCGTAGACCGCATAGGTGTCGCGCGTCACGACGCCGTTGTCATAGATGTCCGGGCTGCGGAGCTGCTGCTCGCTGCGGATCCGACCCGGCTCGACATCGAACGGACCGTCCTCCGGATAGCCCAGCACGGCCGCCGAGCTGCCGGAGTCGGCAGACCCGGCGAAGCGCAGCGCCGTCGCCTCGAGATCGGGTACGGCGAGCACCGCCACGTCGGTGGCGGAGTCGTAGTAGACGACCGTCGCCGCGTGGTCGGTGTCGTTGAGCCGCACGATGGGATGCTTGACCCCCGCCACCACGTGGGCGTTGGTCATCACCCGATGGGGCGCGAAGACGAAACCGCTGCCCTCGAGTGTCTTGCTGCACGACGGCGCGTCGCCGAGGACCTTGACCACGCTCCGGCCCGCCTGCCGGACCCCCGCCGTATGGGCGACGTGCGGGGTCGGGGGACGGACCGGGACGATGCGCTCCGGCTGGAACGGCTCGAGATAGCGCGGGAAGTCGCTCGAGCCGACGACCGCGTTGAAGGCGGAGAGCAGCCGGTCGGAGCCTCCGGGCATCGCACCGTCGACGGCGCCGAGCACAGCGGACCCGCGGACCTCCTGGTTGATGCCGTCGAGCCGCGCACCGCTGGCCGCCACTCCGAGCACCCAGGCGATGACGAGCATCGCCGCCACGCTCAGCGCCGCACCGCTCACGGCGTCGAGCAGCCGGGCCGGCCGCCAGACGACCCGCCGTCGCAGTTGTTGGCCGATGAGCGCACCGAGCCCCTGACCGAGGAAGGCCATGACGAGCACGATCATCAGGGCCGTCACCGAGACCGTCAGGCTCTCGGACAGACCGTCGAGAAGGTGCGGCACGAGCTGGATCCCGAGGAACCCGCCGCCCACCAGACCCGCGGTCGCGAACAAGCCGACCAGGAAGCCTTGCTGGTAGCCGGTCAATGCATAGACCAGCGCACAGACGAGCAGGACGATGTCGAGCGCGTTCACTCGGAACCCTCCCAGGTCGACTGCCCGCGGCGCGCCATATCGCGTAGTGACCCGGCCATCACCTCGCCGGGGAGCTCGAAGTACTGCTCCTCGTCCCAGGCCTGCTCCCACCCGAGCAGGCCGAAGAGCCGCGAGAGGATGCCGGCGGTGAAGCCCCACACCAAGATGGTGCCGACCTGGAACGCCGGTCCGACATAACCGGACGGGTGCTTGACGCGGCCGCGGTTGGCGGGGTCGAGCAGGTCGGCGACGGGTACGACGTGCACGGAGGCGGTCTCGGCCGGGTCGACGGCTCGCACGGCCACCTTCTGCCGCCACCAGCCGACGACCGGCGTGACCAGATAGTCCGTCGCCGGCAGCCACAACGTCGGCAACGCACCGACGATGTCGACCCCCGCAGGGTCGAGGCCGGTCTCCTCCTCGGCTTCGCGCAGGGCCGCGGTCACGGCGTCGGCGTCCGACTCGTCCTGGGTGCCACCCGGGAAGGCCACCTGGCCTGGGTGGGCGCGCATGTCGGCGGCACGTTCGAGCAGCAGGACGTCGGCACCCGTCGGGCCTTCGCCGAACAGGATGAGCACCGACGCCGCTCTCGGCGTGCCTCCCGCCGGCGGCTGGAAGCTGGTGAGCTGGTAGGCCTTGATGCGAGGAAGGGCGGCAGCGACGTCACCCATCCAGTCCGGCATCGAGGCGGGCAACCGGTCGGCCCGGTCGGTCGTCATGTGCCGGACCCGGCGGACACGTCCACCCCGAGATGCGACGAGACGAGGTGGTCGAGCTGGGACTCGGACGTCAGGGCGCCGACCTGCGTGTAGGCCACCCGGCCGGACCCGTCCACGAACAGTGTCATGGGCAGCCCGACGATGTGGAGCGCACCTTTTGCGGCGGCCTCCGGGTCGGCGACCTGGGGATAGGTGAGCCCGTGCTGCTGCGCGAACGCGAGGGCGAACGAGGGTCGCGGGTCGTAGAAGTCGACCCCGATCACGCGGACCTTCCCCTTGGCCGCAGTGGAGAACCTCTGCAACAGGGGTGACTCCTGCTGGCACGGTCCGCAGGTCTGCGACCAGAAGTTCAGCAGCAGCGGCCCACGAAGTCCCGCCAGGTCGACGTCGCGCCCACCGCCGAGACACGGCAGGGTGAGGTCGGGAAGCGAGCCGGGAGACGCTTCGGTGCCGACGCCGCTCGCGGGACAGGGCGCGATGTCAGCCCTCGCCTTGAGCGCCCGCAGCTCGGGGGTGTCGACCTTGACGGGCGACTTGCCCGGGTCGAACGTGTAGGTGGCTGGCTCTGGACGGGTGCTGCCGCAGGCCGTGGCAGCGAGCGCCACCGCGACCATGGCGAGGAGAAGGGCGAGCGGCGATACGCGCGGAGTCGACGTCATGCGCGGCCCTCGAGGCGGAGCAGGGTGGCCGCCCTGACCGGGTCGGTGGGCCCCTCGCCGTAGGACGGGCACAGCCGCGCGACGGGACACGCGCCGCAGGCCGGGTTGCGAGCGTGGCAGCATCGCCTGCCATGCCAGATCAGGTGGTGGCTGAGCATCGTCCAGTCGCGCTTGGGAAACAGCGCGCCGATGTCATGCTCGGCCTTCACCGGATCGGTCTCGCTGGTCCAGCCGAACCTGCGCGCCAATCGTCCGACGTGGGTGTCGACGGTGATTCCCGGCACCCCGAAGCCGTTGCCGAGCACCACGTTGGCCGTCTTGCGGCCGACCCCGGGGAGCTTCACCAGCTCGTCGAGCCGGCCCGGGACGACGCCGCCGAAATCCTCGAGCACGGCGGCGGCCAGCTTGATGATCGACTGCGTCTTGGCCCGGAAGAAGCCGGTCGACGCGATGATCTGCTCGACATCCTCGCGATCGGCCGCGGCCAGCTCGCGTGGCCCGGGATAGCGGGCGAAGAGCGTGGGGCTCACGGCGTTGACCCGCTTGTCGGTGGTCTGGGCCGACAGCACGGTGACGATCAACAGCTGCCATGGGGAGGTGAAGTCGAGCTCAGACGCCGCGTCGGGATAGGTCTCGGCGAGGATGCGGTCGATCTTGCGCGCACGTCTGACCAGCGCCGATCGACTCGGCGCGGCACCGACGCGGGCTGCTGGCATGGAGAAAGCGTACGACCCGGCGGCGACGGGTCGGGGTCTACGACTGGGGCGTCCGTGACATGGCCAGATGAAGTGCGAGAGACTGTGACGTGGGACACTCCATCGGGGGTCGACGAGAGGAAACATCTGTGGACAGCGAGGGCCTGCGGAATGCGCCTCTTTTTCGTGGGCTCGATGATGAGGCCGCCCAGGCGCTGAGCGCCTCGATGCAGGAGTCGCGGATCCGCCGAGGAGACGTGCTGTTCAGCGAAGGCGACGAGGGCGACCGGCTCTACATCGTCACCGACGGCAAGGTGAAGCTCGGCCGGACCTCGGCCGACGGTCGGGAGAACCTGCTGGCGATCCTCGGACCCGGCCAGATGTTCGGTGAGCTGTCCCTCTTCGACCCCGGGCCACGCTCGGCCACCGTCACTGCCGTCACCGACTGCACCATGCAGAGCCTCAGCCACGACGAGCTCGGCCGGTGGCTCGACGGGCGGCCCGAGGTGGCGAGGGGGCTGCTGTCGCAGCTCGCCGGCCGGCTCCGCCGGGCCAACGACGTGGTCGCCGACCTGGTGTTCTCCGACGTACCCGGCCGGGTGGCCAAGGCGCTGCTCGACCTGTCGTCGCGCTTCGGCCGGGTCGCGGACGACGGTATCCACGTGCATCACGACCTCACCCAGGAGGAGCTCGCCCAGCTCGTCGGCGCGTCCCGCGAGACCGTCAACAAGGCACTTGCCGACTTCGCCTCCCGGGGCTGGATCCGGCTCGAGGCCCGCTCCGTCGTGATCATGGACCTCGAGCGCCTCAAGCGCCGGGCCCGCTGACCCGCCGAGCCGTCAGGTTCTTACCGCCGAACCGTCAGGTTCTTCCCGCCGAACCGTCAGGTTCTTACCGCCGAGCCGTCAGGTTCTTACCGCCGAAATCTCAGGTGCGGGTACGGCGGAGAAAGTCGAGCTGCGCTCGGACGCTGAGCTCCGCCGCGGGCCACAGCCGCTCGTCGACGTCGGAGTAGACGCTGCGGACGACGTCCATCGGCTCGACAGCGCCGGCCGCCACGGCCTCCCGTACCTGCTCGAGCCGCTCGGCGCGGTGGGCCAGGTAGTGGTCGAGAGCCGGCAACGCGTCGGTGAGCACCGGTCCGTGCCCCGGCCAGATCGTCTCGACCTCACGATCTTCGGCCAGGTCTCGCAGTCTTCGCAGTGACCCCAAGTAGGCCCCCAGCTGCCCGTCGGGGTGGGCGACGACCGTCGTACCGCGCCCCAACACCGTGTCGCCAGTGAGCACCGCCCGGTCAGCCGGGACCAGGAAGCTGAGCGAGTCGCTGGTGTGGCCGGGAGTGCCGACAACCCGAACCTCCAGCCCCTCGAGGTCGACGACGTCGCCGTCGTGCAGCCCCTCGTCGCCGTGGACGAACGTCGGGTCGAGCGCGCGCACCCCACAGCCGACCCGCTCGGCGAAAGTCCGCGCCCCGTCGCTGTGGTCGGGATGCCCGTGCGTGAGGAGTACGGCGGCCACCCGGCCTGCGCGCTCGGCGACCGCGGCGAGATGGCCGTCATCGAGTGGCCCGGGGTCGACCACGAGGGAGCGACCGGCCGGCTCGGCGCGAAGCACCCAGGTGTTGGTGCCGTCGAGCGTCATCGGGCTCGCGTTCGGCGCCAGGACGCACTCGGCGTGCGGTCCGAACCGCCCCCCGTGCCATCCCTCCGGCTGGGCACCCGGTCCGGGCAGGGCCGTCACGGCACGACTCCGGTCGGCAGCGTCAGGAACCCGTCATCCCCCACGATCTCCACGCCGGGCACGACCTTCCTGATGACCCGCCGGCCGGCGGCGGCGAGCGTCGCCGCAACCGTCGGGTACGCCGCCATCTCCCGCAGCGCGATGTAGGTCGGGGGCAGCATCCCCATCGCCCCGGCATCGACCCCCGCCACCGCATCGGCGGCAGTCATCCAGGTCACCGTGTCGGCCTCGCCCGAGACGTCGCGGGTGCGCTGACCGGGGGGCATGGCGGCGACGAAGAACCGGGTGTCGTAGCGCCTCGGCTCGAACTCCGGGGTGACCCAGTGAGCCCAGGCCAGCAACAGGTCGGTCCGCAGTACCAGGGAGCGCTGCTCGAGAAGTTCGGCGAGCGCCAGGCTCCGGTCGACGAGGGCGGCTCGCTCCCGCTCCCAATCGTCACCGGTCGTGTCGCCGACGACCGTGTCCGGAGTTGCACCCGCCAGCAGGACGCCGGACTCCTCGAAGGTCTCGCGCACTGCCGCGCACACGAGCGACCGCGCCACCGCCTCGTCGCAGCCGAGCCGCTCACCCCACTCGGCCGGGTCGGGTCCGGCCCACGCGACCGCCCGGTCGGAGTCACGCGGGTCGACCGTGCCGCCGGGGAAGGCATACATCCCGGCGGCGAACGCCATCCCGAGGTGTCGACGCAGCAGATAGACCTGTGGCGGTCCGGCGTCGCTCTCGCGGAGCAGGACGACGGTCGAGGCGCCCCGCGGGGTTGCCGGCGTCTGGTCGCCGGTCAGGAACGCGCGGGCGTGCTCGACGAGCGCCGGCGGGAGGCGCCGGGTGTTGTCCACGTCAGTGGACCTCGACCACCATCTCGACCTCGACAGGGGCGTCGAGCGGCAGCACGGCCACCCCGACGGCCGAGCGCGCGTGCTGGCCGGCTTCGCCGAACACCTTGCCGACAAGCTCACTGGCCCCGTTCGCGACCCCCGGCTGGCCGGAGAACGCGGGATCACTGGCGACGAACACCACGAGCTTCACCACTCTCGCAACGTTCGACAGGTCACCGACCTCGCTCTTGACGGCGGCGATGGCGTTGAGGGCGCACTGCGCCGCACACTCGAACCCCTGCTCGGCGGTCACCTCGCCGCCCACCTTGCCGGTCATCGCGAGCTGCCCGTCCCGCATCGGCACCTGGCCGCTCGTGTAGACGTAGCTGCCGGTCCGGACGGCGGGGATGTAATCCGCCAGGGGCTTCACGACCTCGGGGATGCTGAGCCCGAGCTCCTCGATGCGCTCTTCCGGAGTTGTCATGTCAGGCCTTCTCTCGCTTGAAGTAGGCGACCAGGTTCTCCGGAGTGAGACCAGGCACCACCTGCACCAGCTCCCACCCGTCTTCACCCATGTTGTCGAGGATCTGCTTGGTCGCATGCACCAGCAACGGCACCGTGATGTATTCCCACTTCGTCATAGCCGCGACTCTATCGAGTGCGAGTACCCTCGTCTCCGTGGATCCGGGCGATGGGCAGGGCGGCGGCGTCCGGAGCCCTGACCTGGCGATCCGGTACGCCGACCACCGTGACGGTCGTGTCGACGTATTCCTGCCGCCAGGCCCATCGCGCGGCGACCTCCCGCTGATGGTGGTGGTGCACGGGGGGTTCTGGCGGGACGCGTGGGACCGAACCCATCTCCGCCCCCTCGCCTCCGCGCTCGCCGCGGAAGGATTCGTGGTGGCCACGCCGGAGTACCGCCGAGTCGGTGGTCTCGGGGGCTGGCCGCAGACCGGCGAGGACGTCGAGACGGTCCTGGCCGTCGTACGCCGGCTCGTCGACAAGGCGGCACCGCGACGTTTCGACTCAGCCGCCCCGCTCGTGCTGGCGGGCCACTCCGCCGGCGGTCACCTCGCCCTCTGGTCGGGACTGCGAGCCGGGCCGGACGTCGTCGACCGGATCGTGGCGCTCGCACCCGTGACCGACGTGGTCGAGGCCGCGCGGCTCAGCCTGGATGACGGCGCGGTCCAGGATCTGCTCGGTGGCGAGCCGAGCGAGGTTCCTGAGGCGTACGCCGCGGCCGACGTGGTCGCGATGTTGCCCGGTCGGGTGCCCGTCGTGATGATCCACGGCGATGCGGACCAGCGGGTCCCGGTCGAGATGAACCGGCGGCTCGCGACGGACCTGGTGTCGAGCCCGGGGACGGCGTCGTTCCGGTGGGAGGAGCTGCCCGGAGTCGACCACTTCGCCCTGATCGACCCGACCTCGGAGATCTGGCCGACCGTCGTTCGCGCCCTGACCAGCCGCCCTGCTTGACCGCTCATCCCCCGGGAGATTCGTCCGCCGCTCCGGATTCGTCCGCCGGACCGCGCCAATTCTCAGCCAGAGCCGGCCAGACGAATGCCTTAGCCGGACGAATCCCGCAGCACGACGAATCCGGCAGGCGGACGAATCCGGCAGCCAGACGCGCAGCCGCCTGATCCCGCCGTACGACGGCCGGCTAGAGCGCCGACGTCAGCGGCGGCTCGGTCTTCTCCCGGACCTCGTCCTCGGTGACGTCGGGAGCCAGCTCGCGCAGCACCAGACCGTCCGGCTCGACGTCGATGACAGCCAGGTCGGTGATGATGCGCTGCACCACGCCCCGGCCCGTGTAGGGCAGCGAGCATTCGTCGACGATCTTGTAGGACCCGTCACGGGCCACGTGCTCCATGAGCACGATCACCCGCTTCGCACCGTGGACCAGGTCCATGGCGCCGCCCATCCCCTTGACCATCTTGCCGGGGATCATCCAGTTGGCGATGTCGCCGCCGGCGGAGACCTGCATGGCGCCGAGGATCGCGGCGTCGATCTTCCCCCCGCGGATCATCCCGAACGACGTGGCCGAGTCGAAGAACGCGGCACCGGCACGCAGGGTCACCGTCTCCTTGCCGGCGTTGATCAGGTCGGGATCCTCGTCGCCCTCGTAGGGGTAGGCGCCGACGCCCAGGATGCCGTTCTCCGACTGGAGGACGATCTCGACGTCATCGGGGACGTAGTTGGGCACCAGCGTCGGCAACCCGATGCCGAGGTTGACGTAGGCGCCGTCCTCGAGCTCCGAAGCTGCCCGGGCGGCCATCTGCTCACGCGACCACGCCATCAGGCTTGTCCTTCCCGCGGCCGGACCGTGCGTTTCTCGATCCGCTTCTCGACGGCCTGCTCGGGGGTCAGGGCGACGACCCGCTGCACGTAGACCCCCGGCAGATGGACGTCGTTGGGCGTCAGGTCCCCCGGCTCCACGAGCTCTTCGACCTCGGCGATCGTCAACCGCCCGGCCATGGCGCAGAGCGGGTTGAAGTTGCGAGCCGAGTCGTGGAACACCAGGTTCCCGTGCCGGTCACCGCGCCAGGCCCGGATCATCGCGAAGTCGGTCACGATCGCGTTCTCCAGCACGAACGTAGCCATCCCCTCGGGGGTCTCGAAGTCCCGGGTGTCCTTGGGCGAGCTCGCCACGACCACGTTGCCGCTGTCGTCGTAGCGCCACGGCAGCCCGCCGTCGGCGACCTGGGTGCCGACGCCGGTTGCGGTGTAGAACGCCGGGATCCCGGCGCCGCCCGCGCGCAGCCGCTCGGCGAGCGTGCCCTGCGGAGTCAGCTCGACCTCGAGCTCCCCGTGCAGGTACTGCCGCTCGAACTCCTTGTTCTCCCCGACGTACGACGAGACCATCCGGCGGATCCGCTTCG
Source organism: uncultured Actinomycetota bacterium (assembly GCA_963820035.1). GTDB lineage: Bacteria > Actinomycetota > Actinomycetes > Propionibacteriales > Nocardioidaceae > JAWWPG01. Next base: position 74,733 of record CAWFYK010000008.1, read on the forward strand.
CGCGAAGCAGCACCCCGAGTCCCCAGTCGTCGACCCCGCAGTTGTTGGAGACCGCCTCCAACTCGTCGACCCCGGAGTCGAGCAGCGCCTGGATCAGGACGGTGGGGATCCCACACAGCCCGAATCCGCCCACCGCGATCGATGACCCGCTGGTGATGTCGGCCACAGCCTGGCCGGCACTTCCGACGACCTTGTCCACGTGAAACTCCTCCAATTCGGCCGCCCTAGGCGTGCGCGGCGGCCATTCGGCGGGCCGGCACTGCACAGCAGCCCACGCCCGCGCGCCCTGGACGCTTGAAACCTACTGCATTCGATCGGCGACCCCGATAACGGATGCGTAGATTTGAGGGCGTGAACGCCGCCAGCACCACCGTCGCGCCCGCCGAGCACGGGCTCCACGACATCCCCGGTCCCAAGGGGGGCAGCTGGTTGCTCGCGAACGGCCTGGACTTCCGCCGCGACCTGCTCGGCACCCTGACCCGCGGCCGCCAGGACTACGGCGACGTGGTGCGCTACCCCATCGGCCCCCGAGGCACCCGGCTGCGGATCCAGCTCGTCGTGCTGCATCATCCGCGGGACGTCCAGCAGGTGCTGACGCAGACCGAGAAGACGTTCAGCAAGGACACCCAGGTCTTCCGGGCGATGTCGGAGATGCTGGGCAAGGGACTGCTCACCAGCTCCGGCGAGGACTGGCGTCGGCAGCGGCGGATCGTCCAACCGCTCTTCACCCCGCGTCGGGTCGAGGGCTACCTGGGCCTGATGGCGGAGGAGTCGGCCGCGCTCGCCGCGGGCGCGCCGTCCGACGGCAGCAGCGTCGACCTTCACCTGTTGATGATGCGCTACACGCTGCGGGTCGTCGGTCGGGCCCTGTTCGGCGACGACATCGAGGACATGGTGCCGGTGCTCGACGAGCTGGTGCCGGAAGCGTCCAGCGTGACCAGGCGCCGGATGTTCCGCGCCATCAAGATCCCGCTCACGGTACGGCTCCCCACCAACCGGCGGGCCCGGATGCTGCGCGACCGCCAGTACGGCGTGGTCGACGAGATCCTCCGCCGTTCCCCTGCGCCCGGCCAGCCGTCGTACGACGCCCAGCGCGACGACCTGGTGACCCGGCTCCGTGAGGCGACCGACCCGGAGACCGGCGAGCACATCGGCGAGGACGAGGTCCGGGACCAGGCGCTGATCTTCCTGATGGCGGGACACGAGACAACCGCCGGCGCTCTGACCTTCACCCTTCACCTGCTCGGCAGACGCCCGGAGATCCAGGATGCGGTGGCCGCGGAGGCCCGCGACGTGCTCGGCAGCTCGGTCACCGTGACTCCGGACCAGCTGGCCCGGCTCGAGCTCACCAAGGCCGCGTTGCAGGAGGGTATGAGGTTGTTTCCCAGCGCTCACACCACCGACCGGATCACGGCGGCGCGGGTCGAGGTGGGCGGCTACGTCCTGCCCCCCGGGCAGCAGGTGCTGGTCTCGCCCTGGACGACGCAGCGGCATCCCGACTTCTGGCCCGACCCGCTGCGCTTCGACCCGACGCGGTTCCTCGGACCCCACGAGCGGCCCCGCTACGCCTACTTCCCCTTCGGCGGCGGCCCACGGGCCTGTGTCGGAGAGCATTTCGCGATGCTCGAGGCGGTCACGCTGCTGGCCATGCTGCTGCGGTCGCGCCGGGTCACGTCCCTGCGACCCGACCTGCCGGTCGCGCCCAACATCACCCTGCGCCCAGTTGACGCCGTACCGGCTGCGTTCGCGACGCGATGAGTCCCTCGAAGAAGTCGCCCCTGCTGGGGGCGCGACTCCACATCGTCACGGGCAAAGGTGGCACCGGCAAGACCACGGCGGCCGCCTCGCTCGCCCTGGCGCTCGCGGCGGGTGGGCGTCGGGTGCTGCTCTGTGAGATCGAGGGCCGGCAGGGCATCGCCTCGGTCTTCGACGTCGCCCCGCTGCCCTACGTCGAGCGCCGCATCGCGATCGGACCGGACAGCGGCGAGATCTGGGCGCTCGCGATCGACGCCGAGGCCGCCCTGCTCGAATATCTCGCGATGTTCTACCACCTCGGGCGCGCCGGCAAGGCGCTCGACAAGTTCGGTGTCATCGACTTCGCGACAACGATCGCCCCTGGTGTGCGCGACGTGCTGCTCATCGGCAAGGTCTACGAGGCCGTCGGCCGGAAGGCGGACGGGAAGTCGTCGAGCGGCGAGCCGGCGTACGACGCCGTGGTCCTCGACGCTCCGCCCACCGGTCGGATCGGCCGGTTCCTCAACGTGAACACGGAAGTCGCCGGCATCGCCAAGGTCGGCCCGATCCGCAACCAGGCCTCGTCGATCATGGGGCTGCTGAAGTCGGCCCAGACGAAGCTGCACTTCGTGACCACCCTCGAGGAGATGCCCGTGCAGGAGACGCTCGACGCGATCGTCGAGGCGCGGCAGATCGGCCTGCCGATCGGCACGGTCATCGTCAACATGCAGCGCGAGCCACTGCTGTCCGCCAGGGACCGGGCGGCCGCGAAGGCAGGCAACCTTGACCTCGACCGTGTCTCGGCGTCGCTCGCGAAGGCAGGCATCACGGCCGACGACAAGCTGCTCGCGGGCCTCGCCCACGAGGCGGCCGAGCATGCGGACCGCGTGGATCTCGAGCTCGAGCAGCGAGGGCGACTCGGCGACGCCGACGTCCCGCTCGTCACGCTGCCCTACCTCTCCGAGGGTGTCGACCTCGGGGCGCTCTACGACTTCGCCGACGACCTCCGCGAGAGCGGGAGAGGCTGACATGGCGCGTACGACGAAAAGCCGGCGGAGCAGCAACCAGCCGGGACGTGGCGGGCAGCCACGGGTCGGCCCCATGTCGGGCTCGCTGTCGAGCGTGCCGGCCCTCGACGTCGAGGCCCTCGTGCACGACCCCGCCGTCCACATCATCGTGTGCTGCGGTTCCGGCGGTGTCGGGAAGACCACCACGTCGGCGGCGATGGCCCTGACCGCTGCCGAAGCGGGTCGGAAGGTGGTCGTGCTGACGATCGACCCGGCCAAGCGGCTGGCCCAGTCGATGGGGCTCACCGAGCTGGACAACGTCCCTCGTCCCGTGGTCGAGGTCGACCGGAGCCGGGGGGGCAGCCTCGACGCGATGATGCTGGACATGAAGCGCACATTCGACGAGGTCGTTCTCGCGCATGCCACGTCCGAGAAGGCTGCCCAGATCCTCGACAACCCCTTCTACCAGGCCCTGTCGAGCTCCTTCGCGGGCACCCAGGAGTACATGGCGATGGAGAAGCTGAGCCAGCTCCAGGCGGAGTCTGCGAAGAGCGGGCGATGGGACCTGATCGTGGTCGACACTCCTCCGGCGCGGTCGGCCCTCGACTTCCTCGACGCGCCCGAGCGACTGTCGTCATTCCTCGACGGTCGGCTGATCCGGGTGCTGCTCGCGCCGGCCAGAGGTCCGGCCCGGTTCCTGACGGCCGGCATGTCCATGGTGACCGGAGCGATCACCAAGGTGCTCGGCGGCCAGATGCTGCGCGATGTGCAGACGTTCGTGGCGGCGTTCGACACGTTGTTCGGCGGGTTCCGAGCCCGCGCGGAGAAGACCTACCAGGTGCTCAAGGACCGGCAGACGGCGTTTCTCGTCGTCGCGTCACCCGACCCGGACGCGCTGCGGGAGGCCTCGTTCTTCGTCGAACGGCTCGATGGTGAGTCGATGCCGCTCGCCGGCCTGGTGCTCAACCGGCTCACGGTCGCACCGCCGTCCGGGATCTCGGTCCAGGGTGCGCTGGCGGGAGTGGAGAGGCTCGCCGCCGACGACGCCTTGACGGCCGGGCTGTTGCGGCTGCACGCCGAGCGGCTCGGACGCGTCGGCCGCGAACGCATGCTGCGGCGTCGGTTCGCGGCGGCGCACCCGCAGGTCCCGACGGTGACAGTTCCGGCGCTGGCGAGCGACGTCCACGACCTCGACTCGCTGCGACTGATCGCCGATGCGCTGACCGGGTGACCACGACGGCCGGTTGACACGTGGCTGGCGCCCGAGACGGCTGCGCCGGACCCACCGAACGGGTGGCTCCGGATGGCCCGAGCGGGCTCCCTGGACCGATGGCGTCGCCAGGTGGACGCGCCGTTGCCGGCCGGGGAACCGGCTCCCCCCTCCGGGAGTCGATGCGTCCGGCCGGTCGGCGGATAGCTACGGCGCTAGCCGGCTACCTGACCTTCGAGTACGGCGGAGACCGTCCCGTGCTCCTCGCGGGCTGCCTCAAGCAGCCGACGCCAGGATGTCACGTTGGGGCGACGGCGCAGCAGTGCGCGTCGCTCCCGTTCGGTCATTCCGCCCCAAACCCCCCACTCAATCGAGTTGTCCAGCGCTTCAGCCAGACATTCCGTGCGTACCGGACACAGCGCGCAGACCTGCTTGGCGCGGTTCTGTGCGGCCCCCCGGACAAAGAGCTCGTCCGGACGCAGCCCCTTACACGCTGCGAAATCGGACCAATGCTGATTCGACCCCATACCAGTTTCCCCTGCCGATAGGTGGTGAGGCGGCCCCCCCTCAGGAAACGCCCCTTGAACCCCTCCCACGCTACGCAACGCCTGGTGACGCCGGAAGGCCCGAAGTGCCCAACCTGAGTAGCCTAGAAGGACTAGACTACGGCATTATTGCCGAGTTTTCCGCATCGTGTGCGGGATCTCACGACGAAATGCGTCACCCAAAAGGCGTAACTCGCGGGAATCCGAAGGGCTTCTCGGGGCCGGGACTCCTGCCGCCACCAGTCCGAACGTCCCGAATCGCGGCATTCGTTGTTGTCCCCGGCCGTCCCGTACCCTGATAGCCATGCCTAGGCTCGTCCGACCGGCCCGACACGAGGGCGGTTTCTTCACTCAGTTCGCCGTGATCATCGGCATGAGCGTGCTCTCCGGAGTCCTCATCGCTGGTCTCGCGCTGCCATGGGTGGCGATGGCCACCAAGGGTGCCGACGCGGCAGCCACGGCGATGAAGAACTTCCCGCTCAAGCTCGACTTCAAGCCGCTCGACGAGCGCACCACGGTGCTCGACGACCAAGGCAGCACGCTCGCGACGTTCTACGACGAGAACCGGACCTATGTCCCGCTCGACCGGATCGCCAACGTGATGAAGGAGTCGTTGATCTCGATCGAGGACGCGCGCTTCTACCAGCACGGGCCGATCGACATCCAAGGCACCGTGCGCGCCCTCCTGGTCAACGAGGCGAGCAGCAACACGGTCCAAGGCGGCTCGTCGCTCACCCAACAGCTCGTCAAGCTGACCCTGCTGTCCAACGCGACCACCCGCAAGGAGCAGGATGCGGCGACCGCCCGGGACTACTCCCGGAAGTTCCAGGAGCTGCGCTACGCGGTCTGGGTCGAGGACCACTACACCAAGGACCAGATCCTCGAGCACTACCTCAACGTGGCCTACTTCGGCGACGGGGCCTACGGCGTTCAGTCGGCCGCCCACCACTACTTCAACACCACGGCCGACAAGCTCACTCTCCCGCAGGCCGCCTTGCTCGCGGGGCTGGTCAAGAGTCCGAGCGGCTACGACCCGACCCAGCACCCCGTCCTCGCGAAGAACCGCCGCGACACGGTGATCGACAAGATGCTGCAGCTCCATGTCATCTCCACCGCGCAGGCCCGGCACGCGCTCGGCAGCGACCTCGGGCTGCACGTCACCCACATCCCCAACGGATGCCAGAGTTCCGAGGCTCCCTGGTTCTGCCAGTACCTGCTCGGTTATCTGCAGCGCGACCCCGCCCTGGGCGCCACCGTCGCCGACCGTAACAAGGCGATCTACGGCGGCGGCCTGACGATCAAGACCACCCTCGACCCGCGCTACCAGCAGGCCGCTGACAAGGCGGTCGCCGATCACGTCCTGGCAAGCGACTCCGGCGCCGTCGGCGCGCTGGCGATGGTGCAGCCCGGCACCGGCCAGGTGAAGGCCGTCGCCCAGTCGCGCCCGATGGGCACGAACAAGTCCAAGGGCGAGACGATGCTCAACTTCACGGTCCCCACGGAGTACGGCGGCGCGGCCGGCTTCCAGCCGGGATCGACGTTCAAAGCCTTCGTGCTCGCGGACGCCATCCGCAAAGGCATCCCACTCAACACCAGCTTCCCGTCCCCGAACCCGATCACCGTCGACGAGCACGCCTACCAGGCCTGCGGCGGCCATCCCGTCGGCGGAGCGATGGACACGTTCCACAACGAGGGCACCGAGGCGGGCACGTTCGACATCTACTCAGGGACCGCGAAGTCGGTCAACACCTACTTCATCCAGCTCGAGCGGCTGACCGGTCTGTGCGGGCCGTTCACGCTGGCGAACGAGCTCGGGATGAACCTCGACCCCAACAAATACGAGGTCGTCTCCCTGACATTGGGAGTCGCCGACGAGAGCCCGGTGGCCATGGCCAACGCCTACGCCACGTTCGCGGCCCGCGGCGTCTACTGCCCGGCAACTCCGGTCAGCCAGATTCTCGACCGGAACGGGAAGCCGATCCCGCAGTCGAGCGAGCAATGCCGCCGCGTCATGAAGCCGGCGTACGCCGACGGCGTCAACGCCGTCCTGCAGGGTGTGATGAAGCCCGGCGGCACCGGCGCGATGCTCAACCTCTCGCAGCCGACTGCGGGCAAGACCGGAACCACCGACGGCTCGCAGTCGGTGTGGTTCGTGGGCTACACCCCCAACATGGTGGCGGCCAGCGTGGTCGCCGGCGTCAGCCCGACGCTGCAACCGCGTTCGCTGACGGGCCAGACGATCCACGGCCAATACATCAGCTTTGCGTCTGGTGGCGGCACTGCGGGACCGATCTGGCTGCAGGCCATGCACGCGATCGAGCGGTTCCTGCCGAACACCAACTTCGTCCGGCCGGACCCCAAAGTCGTGAAGGGCCAGACGATCCCGATCCCGCCGCTCTACGGCTATAGCCCCTCGGCGGCCGCGAAGCTGCTCTCGAAGCTCGGGTTCAAGCCTCAGATCGCCTATAGCGTCAGCTCGCAGGCGCCCATCGGCAGCGTCGCCTACATCAGCCCCTCGGGGCACGGTGTTTCCGGGCAGACCATCCTGATCTACATCTCCAAGGGCTACACGCCTCCCCCACCACCTCCGCCGCCGAGCGGCGGGGGCGGGACCGGCGGTGGTACCGGTGGCGGCGGCGGCAACGGCGGCGGCGGCAACGGCAACGGCGGCGGCGGCGGCAACGGCGGCGGCGGCGGTGGCGGCAACGGCGGCGGCGGCGGCAACGGCGGCGGCGGCGGCAACGGCGGCGGTGGTGGCGGCAACGGCGGCGGTGGCGGCAACGGCGGCGGCGGCGGTGGCAACGGCGGCGGCGGCGGCAACGGCGGCGGTGGCGGCGGTGGCGGCGGCGGTCACTAGCCGTCTCGGGCGCTTTCCTCGCGCACCCGCCGAACCGTCAACGTTCTTCCGCTCGAGCCGTCAAGTTCTTACCGCCGAACCGTCAAGTTCTTCCGCTCGAACCGTCAAGTTCTTACCGCCCGAACCGTCAAGTTCTTACCGCCGAACCGTCAGGTTCTTCCGCTCAAGCCGTCACCTTCAGATGTGCGTACGGCGGAGCGGTCGCGTTGAGCTCGGGCGCTGACCTGCACCCTCACCGCGGTCTCGCCCTCCCACGTCGGCGGCTGCGTCCCAACGACCCCTGGCCGGCCTAGCCGAGCTGCCGGCGTACCTCCGCGGAGACGGCTGCCCCGTCGGCCCGTCCCTTGGTCTGGGGAGTGATCGTGCCCATCACCTTGCCCATGGCGCGCATGCCTTGGTCGGCCACGTCGAGACGCGCGATCGTGTCCGTGACCAGCGTCGAGATCTCGTCGGCGGACAGCTGCGCCGGCAGGAACTCGGTGATGATGGCGGCCTCGGCCTGCTCCTTGGCGGCGAGCTCCTCGCGACCGGCCTCCTCGAACGCTGCTGCCGCCTCGCGACGCTTCTTGGCCTCGGTGGCGAGTACGCCGACGACGTCGTCGTCGCTCAGCCCACGGGCCTGCTTGCCGGACACCTCGGCATTCGTGATGGCCGTCAGGACCATCCGGAGCGTCGAGGAACGCAGCGCATCACGTGACTTCATCGAGGCGGTGAGCGCAGTGCGGAGGTCTTCCTTCAGTGTCGACATGACCCCAGTCTCCCAGCCGGCGGACGGACCTGAGGGAGCGGTCGTGCCCCTCGCGACGCAGCCTCGCGACGGTCGAAGTTGCCCGCGGGCGCTCATCTGCTGGCTGCCATTGCGGATACTGGGGCGTGGCTGACTAACCTGGGCATATGAGACGCCTCGTCCGGGCCGCCGCAGCCACCGCCGTGGTGGGCGCTGCCGGCATGGCCTACGCGGCCGGTTACGAGGTGCGCGCGTTCCAGCTGCGCCGGGTCGACATCCCGTGCCTGCCGGCAGACAGCCACCCCATCAAGGTGCTACATATCTCCGATATCCACCTGACCCCGGACCAGCGCAAGAAGCAAGCCTGGCTTCGCGGCCTCGCCGCGCTGGAGCCCGACCTGGTCATCAACACCGGCGACAACCTCAGCCACCACGCGGCCGGACCGGAGGTGATGCGCGCCCTCGGAGACCTGCTGGACCTGCCCGGCGTCTTCGTGCTCGGCTCCAATGACTACTGGGGCCCGGTGATGAAGAACCCGCTTCGCTACTTCCTGCCCAACGAGATCCAGAAGACCATCCAAGGTCCACCGCTGCCCTGGCGCCCGCTGCGCGACGGGCTCGCCGGCGCCGGCTGGCTCGACCTCAGCAACACGCGAGGTGAGCTCAAGGTCTGCGGCTCGGTGATCGCGTTCGCCGGCGTCGACGACCCCCACCTCGGCTACGACGACCTGTCCGCCGTCGCCGGCCCGGCCGACCCGCTGGCCGACCTGAGACTCGGGGTCACCCATGCGCCGTACCTGCGGGTGCTCGACGCCTTCACCCGCGACGGCTACGACGCGATCTTCGCGGGCCACACCCATGGCGGCCAGCTCCGGGTCCCAGGGTACGGCGCGCTCGTGACGAACTGCGACCTCGAGCCGGCTCGCTGCCGAGGGCTTAGCCAGCATCGTGCTTCGGGCCGGGCGTCCTGGCTGCACGTATCCGCCGGCTGCGGCACCTCGCCCTATGCCCCCTACCGCTTCTGCTGCCCTCCCGAGGCAACCCTGGTCACCCTGAAGCCGGGCCGCCTGCTCGGCCGCGACCGGGCGCTCCTGACAGCGGCACCCCGCGGCGGTTCGGCCTCACGCTGAGCCCGTTCCCGGCGGCGGCCCGGCTCGCCGCCGAAGCCCGACGCCGAGGCGCTCCGGCCGGTTTAGCGTTGCCCCGCGTCGCTGTGTAGACTCGCTGCGCTTCGGGCTGTGGCGCAGTTTGGTAGCGCGCGTCGTTCGGGACGACGAGGCCGCAGGTTCAAATCCTGTCAGCCCGACCACGGTGATCGAGAGTGAACCCCTACCGCAGGTGTCGGTGGATCAAGGCGAATCCGGCCGACACTCGAGACTGTACGACGGACCACGAGTGGCCGTTCCAGGGCTCCACCAAGGTTTTGTCGCGGTTGTTTCCCACCAACGAGGCACCGCGCGGGACGTGGCTCTCACGGCATGGAGCCCGGCGAACGGTCCGACGTGGGGAGTCGACACAGCCTTCACGAGGAGCCGTCCCACTGCTCGATGACATCGTCTCCACTGACCAACCAGCCGTTGGACGGCGAGGTCATGCTGACGCTGCCCAGCGACCCAAACCCTTTACCTGTGGGCGTATCGACCTGGCTCCAACTCGTGCCATCCCCATGCTCGACCAATGGGCCCTGTCGCGACAGCACCTGGCCCAGATGGCCGACTGCCCAGACATCGTCGGTCGAGGTGGCGCTGGCCGCCTCGAGCGCCGCGCTTCCGGACCACGCCGTCGTACGGCGGGAGGTCAGCGGGTGAACTCGTCGAGCAACCCGGGCGTGGTGGCGTCGGCGACCCGACGGGCCTCCGCCAGCGGAAGGTCGAGCATCCGGTAGGACTGGCGCCCGGCGGCCGTGGTGGCGACCAGGGTGGCGACCTTGGCGCGGCGCTGGAAGTACGACTCGCGCACGTTCCAGCCGATGATCGCGTCGGTCTCCAGCGTCGCGCGGCGCCGGTCGAGCGACCCGCTCTGGGTGACGAGGAAACCTTCACGCACCAGATGGCCCAGGCTGCGTGACCGGTCTGCGGCAAGGGGAAACGCCAGCGGCAGCAGCACGAGCGCGACGAGCCAGTCGTAGCCGCCGATGCCCAGCATCCACCACAGCAGACCCACGGCGATGACGATCAGGACCGCCCCGCCGACCGCGCGCACATAGCGCCGCTTCCGCGCCGCCTCGCCGTGTCCGTCGAGCTCCGCGGTCACCAGGTCGGGTCGGCCGACGACCAGGCCGGCCACCCGCCGTGCCTCTGCCAGCGGCGCATCCGGCAGCAGGACGGTGCCACCCCGACCGCTCGGCGATGCGCCTCGCCCGGTCTCGAGCCCGGTGGCGATCGCGATCGTGCGCGCACCGCCGATGAGTCGCAACAGCAGTGGCTGACTGATCCCGACGCCGCGCAACCTGCTGGTATCGATGCTCGTGGCGCGGGTCGTGAAGAGACCTCGCGAGACGTGGAAGCTGCCGCCGCTGTGCCGGGTGAGCCGGAAGTTCCAGTAGGCCAAGACGTAGCGCACCGTCGACGCGAGCCCGATGAACAGCAGACCGGCGACGACGCCCTCGACCACCGCTGCCCACAGTGGTATCGCGCTGAGCTGGTTGGTCGCCGAGTGCAGCGGACCGATGTTCTCCAGGTTGATCTGGCCCTCGGACACGATGCGCCAGGTGAAACCGGCGATCGCCAGCCCGGTGAAGGCTCCCGACAGGGTGAAGGGCGCGAACCGGATCCACTCCGGCCGAAGCCGCGCGATCTCGACTTCCTCGGCGGCTTCGATCGGCGCGATGGCCGAGCCCAGCGCCGCGCCGCCCACCCCGTCGGAGGTGGTGCTGGCCGAGGCCGAAGTGCCGGCCGCCGCGCCGCCCGTCAGGGGCTGACCCACCGGCGCCGCTCCGACCACGGCCGAGCGGTGCAGCAGCTCGCCGCGGAGCCGGGCGGCCTGGTCGGCGGGAAGCCCGTCGAGCTTGAGGATCGACTTGCCCTTGCGGTCGGAGACCCCGGTGCCGATCTCGACCCTGGCGAGCCCGAGAGCGCGGTGCAGGAAGTGGGACGTCACGTCGACCGTGCGCACCCGGTCGAGCCGGGCCGCGAGGGTACGGCGGCGGAAGAGTCCCTCCTGGATCTGCAGCTGGTCGCCGCTCACCCGCCAGCGCGTCGTGAACCATCGGCTGATCGACAGGCCGGTCACGACCGCGGCAGCGGCGAGTCCCCACAGTGCGCCGTGACCGGAGCCGGAGCCGGCCAGCAGCAGCACGACGAGACCGGGCAGGGCGCGGCCGAGCTCCTTGACCGGATGGACGAAGAGCATCCGCGGGCTGAGCCGACGCCACTCGACGGAGGTGGCGAGGGCCGACGAGGGCGCCGACACGTCGGCGGTCATCAGGTCGCGTCCCCGGTGCTGGCTTGCGCCTGCGTGGTGAGCTCGTCCACCAGCCGGTCGGCCGTATCGCGGTCCAGCCCGTGGATCTTGATCGGGCCCGCGGCTGACGCGGTCGTCACGGTCACGTTGGCGAGCTTGAGGATCTGCTCGATCGGTCCGCGATGGGAGTCCACGGTCTGGATCCGGGAGATCGGTGCGATCCGTCGTTCCTGCGTGAACCAGCCGGTCTGGGTGTAGGCGGCGCTGGGCGTGGTCTCCCAGCGGTGCACGGCGTAGCGCCATCGTGGCATCACCAGCATGTGGGCGACCGCCACCACGGCGGTCACGCCGACGATCACCCAGCGACCGGGTAGCGGGCTGCCGCCCACGAAGAAGATCACGAACTCGAGCGCTCCGACGACGACCCAGATATAGAGCGCACGCAGAGTCCAGTAGGCGATGGCGCGTCGACTGACTCGGTTGGCCGGCGTCCGCAGGTCGAGGCCCGCCGGCGCGAAGTCGGCTGTTGTCATGACCCCATGGTGTCACCGTCGGGTGCGGGCGCCTTCGACGAGACGTCCGACTTGCGCCATGACGGATGTCACGAGCGGGCCGTCGTTACCGCCAACAGTCAGCCGGCGTGCGGGTGGTCAGTCGGCGTACGGCGGTCAGCCGGCGGTCAGCTCGGCTGCCACCAGCTCGGCGATCTGGGCGGTGTTGAGCGCAGCGCCCTTGCGCAGGTTGTCCCCGCAGACGAACAGCTCGAGGGTGTTGGGGAAGTCGAGTGCCTGCCGCAGCCGTCCCACGAACGTCGGGTCGGAGCCGACCACGTCGGCGGGGGTCGGGAAGTCGCCACGCGCCGGGTCGTCGAGCACCACGACGCTGGGCGCCTCGACGAGTGCCTGCCGTGCGTCGTCGACCAAGATGTTGCGCTCGAAGACGGCGTGCACGGCCAGCGAGTGCGTCGTCACCACAGGGACCCGCACGCAGGTGGCCGACACCTTGAGGTCGGGGATTCCGAGGATCTTCCGCGACTCGTTGCGGACCTTCAGCTCCTCGCTGGTCCACCCGCCGTCGCGAAGCGAGCCGGTCAACGGCACGACGTTGAGGGCGAGCGGCGCCGGGAACGGCGAGTCGTCACCCAGCTTGTTGGCGACCACGCCCCGCACGTCTCCGGCGGTCTGGCCGAGGCTGCGGTTGCCGGCCACCACCTCCAGCTCGTCGTAGAGCCGCTCCACGCCCACCTGACCGGCGCCCGATGCTGCCTGGTAGGACGCCACCACCAGCTCGCGCAGCCCCCACCTGGCGTGCAGCGCGCCGAGCGCGTCCATCATCGTGAGCGTCGTGCAGTTGGGGTTGGCGATGATGCCCTTCGGGCGGTTGTGGATCGCGCGGGCGTTGACCTCGGGTACGACGAGCGGCACGTCGTCATCCATCCGGAACGCGCCGGAGTTGTCCACCACGACGACGCCCTTCGCCGCGGCGATCGGAGCCCACTCGGCCGACACGTCGTCGGGCACGTCGAACATCGCCACGTCGACGCCGTCGAACGCCTTCTCGGTGAGCTCCTGAACGACCAGCTCCTCGCCCCGGCAGTGCAGCAGCCTCCCGGCGGAGCGGGCGGACGCTAGGAGCACGATGCCGCCCCATACGTCTTCGCGACGCGAGAGGATCTCCAGCATCACGCTGCCGACGGCACCGGTTGCGCCGACGACGGCCAGCGTGGGCTTGCCCTCGTCCCTCATCGACCGGTACCCCCATAGACGACTGCCTCGACGTCCACGGCGTCGAGGTCGAACCCGCGGTGTACGGCGGCCACCGCGATGTCGATGACGTCCTCGTCGACGATGACCGAGATCCGGATCTCGGACGTCGAGATCATCTCGATGTTGACGCCGACGGACGCCAAGGCGGCGAAGAACTTGGCGGTCACTCCGGGATGGGTTCGCATGCCGGCCCCGACGAGCGACACCTTGCCGATGTGGTCGTCGTAGAGCAGCCGACCGAAGCCGACCTCGGTCTGCACCCGCGAGAGCGACTCCATCGCCACCTGGCCGTCGTCGCGCGGCAACGTGAACGAGATGTCGGTGCGGCCGGTCTCGGCGGCCGAGACGTTCTGCACGATCATGTCGATGTTGATGCCGGACTCGGCCAGCGTCTCGAAGATCCGGGCCGCCTCACCCACCTTGTCGGGCACCGCGAGCACGGTGATCTTGGCCTCGCTGCGGTCGTGCGTGACGCCCGCGATGATGGCTTGCTCCACGACTTCCCTTTCGGTGGGCTCACCGACCCAGGTGCCCGGTCGCGTCGAGAACGACGACCTCACGTGGATCGGCATCGAGTAGCGCCGCGCGTATTCGACGCAGCGCAGGTGCAGGATCTTGGCGCCCGAGGCGCACATCTCGAGCATCTCCTCATAGGAGATCTGCGGGATGCGGCGGGCCATCGGGACGATCCGCGGGTCGGCCGTGAAGATGCCGTCGACGTCGGTGTAGATCTCGCAGATCTCGGCGTCGAGCGCCGCCGCCAACGCGACTGCGGTGGTGTCGGACGCGCCCCGGCCGAGCGTCGTGACGTCCTTGGTCTCCACGGAGACGCCCTGGAAGCCCGCCACGATCGCGATGTCCCCCTCGGCCAGCGCCTGCTCGATCCGGCCGGGGGTGATGTCGATGATCTTGGCCTTGCCGTGGGCCGAGTCGGTGATCACGCCGGCCTGGCTGCCGGTGAACGACTTCGCGCGGTGGCCCAGGTTGGCGATCGCCATCGCGAGCAGCGCCATCGAGATGCGCTCGCCGGCGGTGAGCAGCATGTCGAGCTCGCGACCCGGCGGCACCGGGGAGACCTGCTGGGCGAGCTCCCGGAGCTCGTCGGTGCTGTCGCCCATGGCGGAGACGACGACGCATACGTCGTGTCCAGCCTTGCGGGTGGCGACGATCCGCTGCGCGACACGCTTGATGCCCTGGGCGTCGGCGACGGACGAGCCGCCGTACTTCTGCACGACAACACCCATCGTCACAGCACCCGACCCGTCACGTCGCCGCATCGAGCGCCGAGGGAGGGCTCACGCACCACACGGGTGACGACGCGACGAGAGAACGGGCGGGTTGGCACCCCGACAGTCTACTGAGGACCGGGCCGATCCCCCGGCACCGCTCGGTCGGCGGACCCGGTGCAGCAGCCGTCGTGAGGTGTGCGTCGTACCTCATGGGAGGCGGCCCTCACGTGCCGTCGGAGCGGCGCGGTCGGCGGCCGTCGGCGGGCGCGGTCAGATGCCGTCGGAGCGGCGCGGTCGGCGGCCGTCGGCGGGCGCGGTCAGATGCCGTCGGCGGCGGCGAGCAGATGCCGTTGGCGGGCGCGGTCAGATGCCGTCGGCGGCGGCGAGCAGGGAGGCTTCGTTCTCACCGATCTCGTCGGCGTCGAGCCGGTCGTGGGAGATCACCGACTGCATGGCGCGCAGCACCGCGCTCGCCTCCGGCCCCCAGCTCGACACATAGGAGAACTGCCACCACCACAGCGCCTCCTGCACACTGCCGGCGCGGTAGTGTTGCAGCCCGTGGGCGACGCTCGCGGCGATGTCGGCCAGGTCATCGGACACCCGGGAGTGCACGAGCTCCGGCGGGTCGATGTAGGGGTCGAACACCTCGGTGAAGTCGTCGACGCCCTCGAGCAGGGTCGCCAGCCGGCGGCGGATCTCGTCAAGGTCGGGGTCGGGGCCGGCATCCGGCTCGAACTGCTCGGTCGGCACGAAGTCCTCGTGAACGCCGAGGCGGGCGCCAGCGAGCAGCAGCTGGCTCACCTCGAGAAGCAGGAGGGGTACGGCGGTGCCGCGGTCGCCGTGGCGGGCGATCTCGCGGACGGCGAGCAGGAAGCTCTCGACCTGGTCGGCGATCCCCTGCGCCAGGTCCTCCACATCGCTCGAGAGCGGGTCTGTCGTGCTGTCAGTCATCAACGGATCTTCTTCCTTCGAATGCTCGCCCGAGAGTGACCTCGTCGGCGTACTCCAAATCTCCCCCGACAGGCAGCCCGCTGGCAAGCCGGGTGACCCGCAGGCCCATGGGGCGCAGCATCCGGCTCAGGTAGGTCGCCGTCGCCTCGCCCTCCAGGTTGGGGTCCGTCGCGAGGATCACCTCGGTGATGGTGCCGTCGGCGAGCCTGCCCAGCAGCTCCTTGATGCGCAGGTCCTCCGGGCCGATGCCTTCGATCGGGCTGATCGCGCCGCCGAGCACGTGGTAGCGCCCGCGGAACTCGCGGGTCCGCTCGACCGCGACGACGTCCTTCGGCTCCTCGACCACGCACACCACACTAAGGTCCCGCCGTTGGTCGAGACAGATCCGGCACTGCTCGCCCTGCGCGACGTTGCCGCAGATGTCGCAGAACCTCACCTTCTCCTTCACCTCGAGCAGCACGGTCGCCAGCCGCTTCACGTCGACCGCCTCTGCGTTGAGGATGTGGAAGGCGAGCCGCTGGGCACTCTTCGGACCGACCCCAGGCAGCCGCCCGAGCTCGTCGATGAGGTCCTGCACGATGCCTTCGTACAAACGCCGGCCATCCTGTCCAGTGCGAGGGAGCCCACCTTACCGGGCGATCCGGACGGCCCCGCGGGTCGACCGACGGAGGGCCCTCCGGATTGCTCCGGTCTAGCAGATTTCGTGTGGCCTGGCGGCCTGTTCCGGATTCGTCCGGTCTGGCGGCCGTCTCGTTTCGGATTCGTCCGGTCGGCTCAGCGAGCACATCCGCGGTGGGTCGGACGAATCCGCTCACCCGGCGTTCGTCCGCCGTACTCGTCCACGAAATCCGCGCGCTGGGTCGGACGAATCCGAGAACCGGACGAATCGCTCAGCCGGACCAAGCCACAAGGCACAGCGACGGCACGTGGCACCTGGTGACCGGGCGGCTCGTCGGGTACGACGGGTCAGCCGCGGGCGGCGAGCCTCGCCTTCCGAGCGTCGCGCTTCTCCGTGAAGCGGGTCGCGGAGGCATCGAGCTCGGCGAGGAACTCCGCGAGCTCGGTGCGGGCCTTCTCGCCCTCGCCGCTCAGCCCCTCCATCTCGAAGACCTTGCAGTAGCGCAGCACCGGCATCACGACCTCGTCGTGGTGCTGGCGCTGGTCGTAGATGCCCTCGACCGCCATCGCGACCGCCTTGCGCTGGAACCCGGGGATGCCCGCGCCCGGCATCTCGAACGTCTTGACCACGTCGAGGATCGCTTCCATCGCCTGGTCGGGTGCGACCTGCAGCGAGGCGTTCAAGAGGTTGCGGTAGAAGATCATGTGCAGGTTCTCGTCGGCAGCGACGCGGGCGAGCAGCCGCTCGGCCATCGGGTCGGTCGTGAACCGTCCGGTGTTGCGGTGGGAGACCCGCGTCGCCAGCTCCTGGAAGGAGACGTAGGCAAGCGACCGCATGATGTCCTGGCCGTGGGCCGACTGGTAGCCCTCGGACATGTGCGTCATCCGGAACCGCTCGAGCTCGACCGGGTCGACGAGCCGCTTGACGACCATGTAGTCGCGCATCACGATCGCGTGCCGGCCCTCCTCGGCGGTCCAGCGGTGCACCCAGTCACCCCAGGCGGCGTCGCGGCCGAAGATGACGGCGATCTCGTGGTGGTAGCTCGGCAGGTTGTCCTCGGTCAGCAGGTTGACGATGAGCGCCGACCTTGCCACGTCCGGGATGTCGGCGTCGTCCGGCGACCAGGGGTCACCCTCCATCAGGCCGTCGAAGTTGCGCCCGTCGCTCCATGGCACGTAGTCGTGGGGGAACCACTCCTTGGCCACTTTGTAGTGCCGGTTGAGCTCCCCCTCGACGACCGGCTCCAGCTCCCTGAGGAGATCGGTCTGACTCATCTCGTGCGTTGTCATCGTGGGCCTCTCAGTAGCGAACCTACGTTACCGTAGGTTACACGCTCAGCCAGTCGGCTGACGCGGGTCAATCTCGTAGCGGTCGCCGTAGACGTGCCACACCAGAGTGGGGTCTAGGCCGAGGTTGCCCTCGTCGAGGAAGACCCGCTGCTCGGTGTCGATGCGGCTGGTGTCGTGGTGGCCGCGCTGTCCCAGCATGACCTCCCGGCGTACGTCCAGGAAGGCGTTGAGGTAGGTCGCCTCGTTGCCGCCCTGGGCCGGCGTCTCGGCCCGCTCCATGGCGGCTCGCCTGATCCCTCCGAAGCTGCGGTCCCCGTTCCCCGGTCCGTGCATCACGATCGCGTCGTAGTAGATGAACTGCCCCAGCGTGGCCAGCCCGTCGGCCTTGGCCTGACCGACGGCGGGGTCGAAGTACACCTTGTCGCGCTCGTGGTTCTGCGCGTGCTGGAAGACGGGGTCCGTCGCGGCGACCTTCCAGGCCTGGACGAACGGCTTGCCCAGACCCTTGTGCGAGGGGGTCCCGTTGACCCGCCGCAGCGCGGGAAGGAAAAGGGCCAGCGGGTTGTCCGGCTCGGTCCTGGTGTAGGCCGTGACGAGCTGCAACATGTCGCCGGTGCCGGAGCAGAAGCCGATGATGCCGGCGGTGTAGCCGCGGCCGTCGTGGATGTCCTCGATGTAGGCGTATTGCGCCTTCCAGTCGAGTGACGAGTTCTCGTTGCTGGAGACGATCTCCATCGCGATGTTCTTCTTGTAAGGAGTGTCGAGCCCGCCGTCGCCGTACGCCGGCACGGAAGTTGGTGAGTCCAAAGGCGAGCCTCCGCCGTACGCCGGGTGTGCGCTCACCGGTCCAGCGAGCGAGAGAACACCCACAGCCATCGCACCGACGGCAGCGAGGACGGGAATGGCCCGGCGTGCCCGACGAGGTCGCATGCCATGACGCTATGCCGACTGCTGGCCCCGCCCAACTCGCAAGCACCCTCCCTCCGGGTGGTCCGTCACGCTTTGGGGGACGCAAATCGATTGGACCACCCCGGAACGTGACGGACCATCGAGAGCATGGGGGTACGCCGCCCAGCCGGTGTGACGGTCAGCCGGTCCGCCCCTCAACCGGTACGACGCTCAGCCGGTCAGGCTGAACGAGACGCCGGTGAGCCGCTCAGACTCGTCCCAGAGCCGCCGAGCCAGGCCGTCGTCACACGCCTCGGCTGACCGGCCCACGAGGGTGGGGGCGCCGCGTTGTTCGTTGCGGCCGTCGGGGCCGACGTAGCTGCCGCCGGGGATGTCGACGGTGGCGGCGTAGAGCAGCGGCAGGGTGCCCTGCTCGGAGCTTTGCGCGAAGAGCGCGTTGCCGGCCTTCATCACCAGGTTCGCGATGACATTGCCGGTGTGGCTCTGGAGGTTGGTGGCGGCGTAGCCGGGATGGGCGGCCATCGCCCGGACCGCCGCGTCGGCGGCCGCGAGCCGTCGCTGCAGCTCGGACGTGAAGAGCAGGTTGGCGAGCTTGGACTGCGAGTAGGCGCGCCACGAGCGGTAGCGCCGGTGCTCCCAGTTGAGGTCCTGCTCGTCGATGTGGCCGGACTTGTGCATCAGTGAGGAGACCGTGACGACCCGATCGGTCACGTGAGGCAGCAGCAGGTTGGTGAGCGCGAAGTGACCGAGATGGTTGGTGCCGAGCTGCCGCTCGAAACCGTCAGCCGTACGGCCTTGCGGCACCGCCATGACCCCCGCGTTGTTGAGCAGGATGTCGACGGATCCGGTGGTGGCAGCGGCGAATGCCCGCACTGACGAGAGGTCCGCGAGGTCGAGGGAGCGCACCTCCGTGGAGCCGTCGATGCTGTCGGCTGCCGCGGCACCGCGGCTGGTGTCGCGGACGGCGAGCACCACGTGTGCCCCGGCCCCCGCGAGAACCCGGGCGGCGATCAGTCCCAGTCCGCTGTTGGCGCCAGTGATGACCACCGTGCGGCCCGACTGGTCGGGGATGTCCGCGGTGGTCCAGCCGTCACCCACGGAGTTGCGGAGGGTCGTCGCTGGGCGGCTGAGGCGGTGTGAAGCCGACTCCCCCCAGGGCGCTTCCGAGATCTCCACCCAGCGCACCCTCGAGACCCCCGGTGAGGTCTCCCATCGCCGAGGCGGCGTTGCGCTGTGCGTTGTCGGCGGCGTTCTGCACGGCCGCCACGACGAGGTCGGCCAACGTCTCGGTGTCGGCCGGGTCGCACACGGAGGGATCGATCGTCAGCCCGACCAGCTCACCGGTGCCGGTCACCGTCGCTGTGACGAGCCCGCCACCGGAGCTGCCTTCGACGCGGGCCTCCTCGAGCTCGTGCTGCGCCGAGACCAGCCGCTCCTGCATGGCCGACGCCTGCTGGAGCAGCGCCTGGAGATCCGGGGTGCCTTCGGGGAACATGGCTTTCCACCCTCGCGTGTTGTGGTTTCGGCCAGCCTACGTGGCGCTGCCGAGGGTTACCTGGCGACGTCGTCGCGGATGTCCTCGATCACCTCGGCGCCGAGCTCGCGAGCGAGCAGCTCCTGTGACGTCAGGCCGGCGTCGTCGATGACCGGGTCGTCGTCGGACACGTCAGCCGTGGCGTCTGGTCGTTGTCTGGCCGGCGGGCCGCCGGATCGGGTACGCCGGATCTCGCGCTTGGCTGCCTCGATATCCGGGGAGCGCCCGCCCGTGGCACGCTCCGTTGTGCCCACCGCGGTGTCGGTGCCGTCCTGGGCTCCCGTGCCGCTCGGTGCCGCCGCAGCTGCTGGCACCTCGGCCGTGTCGGTTGCGGTTGCCGGAGGTTCGGCGTCCATTTGGCTAGTCGGCGAGGCGTCGGTCGTGGAGCCCTGCTCGCCGGACCGCTCGCCGGTCGGGGACCCAGGTGACGTCGTCTCGCTGGACCCCGCGTCGTCGGAAGCGCCCGCCGGGCTCGAGCCGCCTGACGGTGCTGGTCTGGTGGATGGCCGAGCAGCCGCGAGGTTGGCGGACCCCACTCCGGTCCCTCCCGGGGTCGCCTTGGCGGCCGTCGTGTCCCCAGGACCGTCGATGATGCCCTCGACGCGCCAGTCCACCCCCAGCTCGTCGATGAGTGCCTGCTGGAGGATCTGGTCGGCCCCGCTCGACTTGAAGTTCTTCGCGGCGCCCGCGCTGGCGAACCCGATGGTGATGATGCCGTCGTGGAGATCCTTGACCTGCGCGTTCTGGCTGAGCAGAAGCCAGGAGAACCGTCGCATCGTCTTGACCCGGTCCAGCACCCCGGGCCACAGCCGCCGGGCATCGACGAGGGTCAGCCCGGAGGACGGTTCGCGAGGGGGTGCCTGATCGGGCTGGTTCGGCTCGCGAGTCGCGGCTGCTGCCGGAGCGGTTGCCTCGGCAGGATGCCGGACCTGCGACGGCTCCGCGGCCCGCGCCGCGTTCGGACTCGACTCTGGCGCTGGTTCGCTGGCCCGCTCCGAGCGGGCCTGGTCGACCGAAGATGCGGCCATCCCGCGGGAAGGCTCAACCGCACCTTGCGAGGGGGCATGCGTGGCCGGCATACCGGCATCTCCCACGACCGAGAGCCGGCGCTCGACACGGTCGATCCGGGCGCCCAACCCTTCGGCGGTCTGGTCCATGCCCGGGAGCAGGATGCGCGAGCACATGATCTCGAGCAGCAGCCGGGGAGCCGTCGCGCCTCGCATCTCGGTGAGGCCGGTGCTGACGATGTCGGCAGCCCGGGTGAGCTCGGCCCGCCCGAACCGCACCACCTGGCTCGTCAGCCGCTCGGCCTGGTCCTCCGGAACCTCGAGCAGCCCGCGGGCCGCAGCGTCCGGCACGGCCGAGACGACGACCAGGTCGCGGAGCCGGTGGAGCAGGTCTTCCGCGAAGCGCCGAGGGTCCTGTCCGGTGTCGATCACCTTGTCGATGACCGCGAAGAGGGTGCCGCCGTCATCGGCCGCGAGCGCGTCGACGGTCTCGTCGAGCAGGCTGTCGGGCGTGTAGCCGAGCAGCGCCGTGGTCAGCGCGTAGGTGACCCCCTCGGGTCCGGACCCGCCGATCAGCTGGTCGAGGACGGAGAGGCTGTCGCGCACGGACCCGCCGCCGGCACGGACGATGAGCGGTACGACGGTCGGCTCGATGGCTACCTGCTCGCGCTCGCAGAGCGTGACGAGATAGTCGCCAAGCACTTTGGGCGCGACGAGCCGGAACGGGTAGTGGTGGGTGCGCGACTTGATGGTGCCGATGACCTTGTCGGGCTCGGTGGTCGCGAAGATGAAGCGCAGGTGGGACGGCGGCTCCTCGACCAGCTTGAGCAGGGCGTTGAAGCCCTCCTTGCTGACCATGTGGGCCTCGTCGATGATGTAGACCTTGTAGCGCGACCGGACCGGCGAGAAGAACGCCCGCTCCCGCAGATCCCGGGCGTCGTCGACGCCGCCGTGGCTGGCCGCGTCGATCTCGATCACGTCGAGCGACCCGGTGCCACCGGTGCTCAGCTCCACGCACGAGTCGCAGACACCGCAGGGCGTCGGCGTCGGCCCCTGCTCGCAGTTGAGCGCCCGAGCCATGATCCGGGCGCTGGTCGTCTTGCCGCAGCCGCGCGGCCCGGAGAAGAGATAGGCGTGGTTGGTGCGGTTGTTGGCCAGCGCCTGCGCCAACGGGGTCGTGACATGCTCCTGCCCGATCACGTCGGCGAACGTGTCCGGGCGGTAGCGCCGGTACAGCGCGAGAGGAGCGTCCACCCTCACGACCTTAGCGCCGTACGACGACAGCGGGCTCGGCCGTCCACCGGCGCCGTTTGGTCCACCCGGCTCGGGCTGCTGCGGACGTGAAGGACCCCCCGTGCACCCGGCAGAGCTCGCTTACCCTTGCTGCCTTCCGGCCCTGGGGGAGTTAGGCAAGATACCGCCGCACGAGGGGCTGCGCCAGAGTCTACGACAGTCCCCCAGGCCCCGGGATTGCGGGGAAACGCAGGTTCCGGCGGCCTGAAAACCTGCGTTCTCCCGCAATCCGCACCAGCTGCACACGGTGGCGGCTCCTGGGTGTCTGCCGGAGCGGGTTTCCGCCACCGTCCCACCTACCGGTAGCCTCTGCGGCGGAGGATTCGCATAGTGGCCTAGTGCGCACGCTTGGAAAGCGTGTTGAGTGAAAGCTCTCAGGGGTTCGAATCCCCTATCCTCCGCCACTCGAAACTGGCCGCTGACCTGCGGAAACGCCGACCTTGGCCCGAACTGCCCTAACTCTCGTCGATGCTCGCCAACGGTCTTAGTCTCGGTTTCCAGTGTCAGTTGGGACCGCAGGCGGTGCTGGCGACGCCGCTGGCCACAGCACCGAAGGCCGGGCGCCGCGTGGGCGGTAGCCCACCGCCGTTGAGAGCGCCAGTTGGTGGCCTCTCGGAGTTGCCCACTTGCGGCTGGTATGACGGCCTGGCCGCGAGCTGAGCGAGAGTGGATCGTGCTCCGCGTGGACTTGTTGTTGCCCTAGAGTCAGCGCGTGAGCGAATCCGGAATCAGCGAGCGCGATCGGCTGCAGCACTTTCTCGACCAGCAGCGCAAAGCCGTGGTGGCGATCATCGAGGGACTCAGTGAGTCTCAGCTGCACACGCCGGTGCTTCCCTCCGGCTGGTCGCCGATTGGGCTGATCCGGCACCTGGCGGGGGCCGAAGCCATGTGGTTCCAAGGGGTCGTCCTCGGGACCCAACCGCAGGTGACCTGGGACGACGGCATTGACGACCCGCCCTACGATCCCGAGGCACCGTTCACCACCGAACATTCCAGTGCCGCAGTGATCGAGCAGTACCGCCGTCAACGCGAGATGTCGAACGAGATCCTGCAATCGCGGGACCTACACGTGGCTCTGCTGGGCGAGCATGGGCTCAACTGGCCAGACGAGCCCATCACCGATCTGCGTTGGGTAGTCCTGCACATGATCGAGGAGACGGCACGCCACGCTGGGCACCTTGACGCCGCGCGAGAACTCCTAGACGGTGCCACCGGCCGGGCCCCCCGGTAGCCTCTACCGCGATCGCGCTGTCCTCGGCATATGGCGAATGCTGAAGACGGAGACGCGGAATGAGGCACCCGGGTACCACCGTTCATGACGTGCGGATCGCTGCATGAGGTGCGTTTCAGGTGGTCGGCTCGTCTAGGACGAGGCGCTGTCCGCCGTCGACCAGCTCACGACAGATATCCAGATGTCCGGCATGCGTAGCGGTCTCAACAATCACGTGCAACAAGACCTCTCGCAACGAGGAATACGGAGGGTCACCGCCATCCTCAAACCACCAAGCTGGCTCCGCGTCCAGCTCCAGCTTGTCGACAACCGCCGTCGCCAGTCTGCACTCGTTGGCGTACTGCTCGAGTAATTCCTCGTCACTCTCGAGCTCCGGCGTGGTCCAGCCGTCGTACCCTTCGGGGAGATCCACCGGCTCGCCAGCCATGACAGCTCTGAACCACACGCGCTCGACGTCCAGGGTCAAGTGCCTGATCAAACCTCGCGGCGTCCAAGCTGAGGGGACGCAAGAACGTCGACGAGCCTCGGCCGGCATCGCCCTGAGCTGTTCCGCAACATGCGCCCGCTGAGCGTCGAGCCACTCGAGAAGCTCGCGCTTCATAATCAGTTCCGAGGCCATGTCCACATAAGCAGTCAACCTTATGCGGTCTTCTGCGCTCAATACCGGCTTGAGAACAGCGGACTTCCATTGAAGGTTCCGTGCGGTCGCCGACGGCGAGGTCCACGCCATGCTCATCGAACCGGTCGGCGTGGCAAACACCGAGGATGCCGGTGGGTCCGCTCACCGCCGGGTTCGATGACATGGAAAAGCTCGTCTGTGTCGTCATGGGTGTGCCACACAACTCGCCTTGGACCTCCACGACCTTGATCTCGTCGTCATTGAGCCGCGTCACCACCTTCGGCGACCAGTGGTCAGCGAAGGTCGCCAGGTTCTCTCCCAGGTCTCAAAAGCGCCGATCTCCTTTTCGATGCTTGTCCGGAAGCGCCTGATCACCTTCAAGATCGTCAGGGCATCTGTGAACAAC
The DNA here is from genome assembly GCA_963820035.1 of uncultured Actinomycetota bacterium. Classification (GTDB taxonomy): domain Bacteria; phylum Actinomycetota; class Actinomycetes; order Propionibacteriales; family Nocardioidaceae; genus JAWWPG01. The sequence continues at coordinate 99,068 of CAWFYK010000008.1, forward strand.
TCCACGTCGGGCTCGAAGTCCGGGTCCACTATGTACTCGATGAGCTCGTGACTGAGGTCGTGGCGGTGAGGGTAGATGTCTTCCAGCCGGTCGGCCTGGGCCAGCGTGATTGCATCGGTCAATCGCCAACGATCAGTTCGGCAGCACCCAAACGCAAGCAGCATGACCATGCCTCTACCCGGCGCATGACGCGCTCCTGCTTCGTGTTGTCAGCGGATCGTTTGTCGGAACGTGCCAGTGCGGGATCCGTAATCGGAACGGTCATAACCGTCGGCGCAGTTCTGCGGCGCCCCGACGCGGGACCGCGATGGAGGTTCGCTCAGCGGGCAGCACTCAAGCCCGCGTCGCCGGCGGGGCCAGGGAGCCCGGTTGAAGGTCGTCTGCGGCTGAGCGTGAACCGAGGCGCTGGAGCGCTTGTTCTACGACGACCTCGACGCGAGCTGTCATGCCCGACACGTCGAGTGGGCGGCGACCAGCAACCTGGCGCGAGATCGACTTTGGTGCGTTGTCGTCATGGTGGAGTAGGGCGTGCAGGTCCCACCATGGGTGGAGAGGTACACCCACGGTCGACTCGTAACGTGAGCGGAGTTCCTCTGCCCAACTGGGTGAGTAGAGCGAGGCCAGGTACCTGCCGGCATTGTCCGACATCGATGGCGCGAGACCCTCGGTGGATGCCGTTCCAGTCGGTGAGTCCGGTGATCTTGCCGCGCGACCACAGCAGGTTGACGGGTAGGTAGTCGCAGTGCAGGAAGACGGCACGATCCTCAGGTGGTGCTGACTCCATGGCATCGAAGGCGGCCTGCCAGACCGCCGGGTTTCGCGCGCCGGCCGGTACCTGGAACTGTCCGAGGGGTGTGATCCAGGAGTCGGTCCACGGTCGAAATGGGGGGGCTGGAAGGTCAACGGCATGCAGCCGGGCGGCGAACTCGGCGATCCTCTCGATCCATGGCCGATGCTCTGTCGGGGTGAGGTGAACATGACCAGGCAGACGTGTCATCAGCAGCGATGGCGCACCGCCGGTAGCTGCGCCAGCCACGTCCGTCGCCAGAATCGTCGGGACCGGCAGTCCGCTGCCAGCCACCACCGTGAGGTTGGCAATCTCCTCCTCCATAGCTGTCCGAAGGGCGACGCTTCCCGCCGGGTACTGCCGCAACACCACAAAGGTGCGAGTGCCATGTCGCTTCACTGACAAGCGATGGACAGCAGAGTTGACGCCACCGGTCAATCGACGATGGCCGACGATGCGACTGCCTTCGCCCATGGAAGCCGCAACCCAGGCCAGGGTTTCGGAGGAGGGCTTTCGTCGGAAGAACTTGTTCTCTCGCCAATCGCCGTCGACCGTTAGGTCTGGGCTGGCAAGGTCGTCACTGGTCACGTGTGGCAACGCTATCGGTGAGCGGCAGCGATCTTCAGCGACTAGCTTGACCAGCCGTCGCCGTCTCAGAACCGAGACCGTCGGCGCTCCCCCGATGACTTGTCAGTCGGCCTGCCTGCTCGACGCAGTCCGCAGGCCG
>CAWFYK010000009.1:0-698110 GCA_963820035.1 uncultured Actinomycetota bacterium
GGCAATTTGAGGAGGGACGTCAGACACTCGCCGAGGTAAAGAGAGCCCTCAAACACATTGCCCAGCAAACACTCATAGGTTAGGTCAACGGCGCTCTACAAAACGGACACGTCGATTCGGTTCAGACCCAATTTGCTGGGCAATGGGAGTGGTGCGTGACGCTCGGACGCTCAGACCCAGAGCCCGCTGTCTTCCTGGAGTTCGGACCTACTGCCCTCGTGGAGAACGGGCGCGTCTCTGAGCCGCTGGCCGATCCTGACTATACGAAGGTGTTCGTCACCCGACAGGCCGCCGACCACGAAGGCATCGACCAGATCATCCAGACTGCCGTCGGGCTCGACGACGTCCTAAGCAGGCCTGAGCGATGACGACACCCGCTTGCGCGACGGTGTCCTCCACGGTAATCAGAGCGAACTGACCGCGTCCAGGCCCAGCGGCCCACGGTCCAGACCCTCGCAGGTGTCGCCCCGTACAAGCTCCGAAACACACAGACCAACCGCGGTCACACCGCCGCCTTAGCGTCACGTCCTGCTCCCCCAGACTGTCGATCAGGCGGCGCAGACCCCCGAGTCCACTAACAGTGGACATGTGCACATTCACGCTTCAAGCTGGCCGGGTGCGCCCCACCGCCAGCAGCGGAAGGGTGCAGAGCTTGACGAGCGCCTCGCGTGCCGAGTTCGCACGTACCGTGGCCATCCCCGGCAGACCGCTGTTGAGTGCCAACAACAGGTCGAGACACGCCTCAGCGCGAACCTCCCCCAACGATGATGCGCGACGGCCGCATCCGCAGCGACTCCTTCACCAGATTCCGGAGCTTGATCTCCCCGGTGCCCTCGAGCCCGGACTGGCGGGTCTGCAGCTGCACCCAGCCAGGGTGCGAGATTCGAAGCACATACAACATCGAACTACATACCTAACCGTACTGGAGCCGCCACCGAAGTCGCGTGCTCGTGGGCCCGGTTACTCAAGCACAGCCGGCACAGCCCTCATCGCGAAACGAGCGCCGAGCCACCTTTGAATGACTGCCGCAAAGACATCAGTCGAGCAGCACAGCGTCTAGATCTATCCGGGTCGCGCGGCGAACCGACGTTGACGATCTTGATTGCGTGTGGGGTGTCGTTTGGCGTGAGGAGGCCCTGCCATACGACGACTCTGGGTGCCTTCGGGTTCGAATACGTGTCAACGATCGCCTCTAATGCCCCGTCGATGTAGACCTTGGCGATGCCTTGATCTGGACCAGTCGGCATCACGAGGGCGACGTGGTGTCCTGTCACCGTGAAACTCGCAGCCGCCCCCACCTCGGACGTCTTATGGGTTGTCTGACCCGCCCAGCAGGCGCACTTGGAAACCCCCCAGCTCCCGCTGTAAGTGATTGGTGTCCCCGTGTAGCCGACATTATTGTCTTGTGCTGACCTGGAAGTTCGCCGACACAGTCTTAATCGTCCCATTGCCGGCAGCATCTCTAGCCGTGATTTCATAGGCGTACTCTAGTGCCTGCTCCACCACCGCAGTCGTCGTAATAATTGGATGTCGCCCAGGGATCTATCGAGGTGCGTGTGCTACCAGTGAAGAAGATATCAGGGTCGAAATCCGTGTTAAGTGCTTTGGCGTCGTATCGAACGTAACCGCTGTCGTCGGATCCACTCCACTTGAACGCTCCTGTAAACCACTTCGAACTCCCCAGCGGTTCCGCATGAGTAGAAATCGGGATATAACGACTTACCGGTGGTGAAGTCGGCGGTAATGGGTGTTTTCAATATGGGCGGCGTTGTATCACCGTCTGGCCGGGCGGCTACGGGGATAGCCGTTAGGGGGATGACAGCAAGCCCTAGCGTGATGGTCAAGGCAATCGGCTTCCAATATCGCATGTGCATCTCCCCAATTGGAATGGTCCCGTATTAGGAACCTCAGACTATTGGCACTAGTCGGAGTAGTTGGGACAACTCGGGAGCTGAAGGACCCCCCCGAAACCCCTCACGCCGCCTCAAGAGTGGTCACTCGAGCCTGCCATGTGGCATGTCGAACTCCTCGGCCTTCTGCTGATCACCTGCTCGAAGCGTCGCGTCGTGCGCGTTGGTTGCTGCTTGGGCGAGCCCGGTGCACGTACGGGTCACCGGCTGACAGTTGGCCCGCGGCGATATACCTTCGAACCGTGGACACCGAGCACCCCAAGATGCTCGCTGCCTCGCGCAACGTCGACGGCGTGGATCCCGTGCGCACGGCAACACCCTACGACCTGGCGCCGCACCCAGGATCAGCGAGTGGCCATGGATTTCGACACAGCCGAGTCGCGATGCACTTACGGTGTGGCTCGGTCCCCGCACATGGGAACCGATGCACCTAGTGGTCCTAGACCGCAGAGTGAATCGCGGAGGAGACTCAAACATGGGATGTTTCGCATTGCCAACAGTTGCCCGGGAGACGCAGTGATCACAACACTTGGCAGGTCGGTCCGCGGAGCCTCCGGGCTGGCTACCGTGGCGCTGGTGGCTGGAGCAGCCTTCATGCTCGGCGCTCCTCGGGTGGAGGCAATTAATCCCGAGCCGAATATGGAACCGATCCTTTATGGGGTGAGCACGATCTCACCCTCCGACGCTCCGGGCCGTTGGAGGGTTTGGCAGGTTACGGGACGCTGATTGAGCATTGGGACGGGACAATCTGGAGAAGGGTGCTCCACCCAACCCGGCGGGACCAAGCTCGGCACCTCACCGGGGTGAGCGCCGTCTCCGCGAACGATGTGTGGGCCGTCGGCTACTCCGACAGAACCATAACGGTGTACCGGGCACCTGGATTGAGCACTGGGACGGCACGAGCTGGACAACTGTGTCAGCCCCAACCCGGGAACGGGGAGCGGCGAACTACCTGTATGGAGTGAGCGCCATCTCCGCGACCGATGTCTGGGCGGTGGGTCGATACTTCGACAACGGAAACTTCACACTCATTCTGCATTGGGATGGAACGAAGTGGACAAAGGTGCGAAGCCCTAGCCCTGGTCAGATAGACGTTCTCAACGGGGTAAGCGCGATCTCGCCAACCGACGCGTGGGCCGTCGGGTATGCAAGCGATGGGGTGGTTCCCGCCTCGTTGAGCATCGGGAGGCACAACTGGACTCAGGAATCAATCGAAGACCCAGGCATATACGGCTGGTTCTACGGAGTAAGCGCACGTAGGCATTCGACGTGTGGGCCGTCGGCATGTATTACAACGGAGACAGCCAGAGAACCTCATCGAGCATTGGAATGGGTCCAGTTGGACGACTGTGCCAGGCCCGATTCACCAGGGCATCAACAGCGGCTTGGTCGCAGCAAGCGCACTTTCAGCCACCGACGCATGGGCAGTTGGCCACTACGCTTCCTACAATGGTGAAGGCCGAACCGTGATCGCGCATTGGGACGGCACTACCTGGACCAGGCCACGCGTCCAGCCCTGGAACGTCGATAGAACACTTTACGGATTAGTGCTGCCTCCTGAAAGACGCATGGGCGGTCGGCCATAACCCGTCCACAACGATACGATCGGCATGGGACGGAATCAGACGGAGAAATTCTCGGCCGCGCAGCACGGACAGCCCTCGTTATTTCGAATTGAAAGACTCGTGGCCGCATTAGGGAAGGGCTGTCCGGGAGTGTCCGTCCTCAGACGCCTCTCCCAACTGCCGAAACGGAGGGGCGCCCGCTATGTCGGGCCCGATCCGAGAGTCCGCTGCGCGATTACAGACCCGTCGATCCGCCGAAGGCCGTCGAGGTGCATCACAACGACCGCTGGTGGTCCGGCACCACTCACCTCGTGGGGGAAAGTCGAACGGCGAGTGGCGAGGACTCACGCAAGTGGTCTGAGGACGTGGGGATCACTCTCCTGCAGACGGTGTCGAATCAACGAATACGACGAGTCCACCGTCCGTACACGGAATATGAGCCGCAAGTGTCATCGTGGCGGTCAACCACTCGTTCCAAAGTTCTCGTCTGTAAGCCGAGTTACTTGGCACGAAACGGTCCTCCACTTCGCTCAGGGCAAAGTGTGCCTACCGAGGGGGTATCTCCTGTGGAAGGATCCGTTTGCGGACGTCGCAAGGCGGCTCGGACAGGCCTCAGGCAGGCATGAGTCATTGGCCGGAAAGACGCGCCCGGATCCAGCAGAGTGCGCACCTGGACAAACATGAGCGGTCAGTGGTCAACGGCACATAGCCAGACGTGTTGGTGGTGGCCGACGCAGTCGGCGATTTGGCTCCAGTGGTCACCGTGGCCTTGCAAGTACATCCGAGGCCCACGATTCGTCACCCCTCTCGTGGGCATGGCGCAGGAGGCTATACATGGCTGGAGCACGCCGCGCGATCGTCGCCGGCAACACCGCCCGGGTTGCATCTTCCGGGGGCGTAACCGTCCGGAATCGCGGCCAGCCTTCGTGTCGCGGTATCGGGCTCGTCGATGGAAGGAGGCGACCGAACGAGACGGCTGCAAGGTCGTTGTGACATGGCAGATGGGGTCCCTAGGTTGGGAGCAGTGACCGCATGACGCGCTCTCTCGCCCGTGGCTCGAAGGGCTAGGAGTCGAGTTGCTCTTCCAACAGGATGCGCATCACTCTGTGCCGCTCTGCGATCGGGGTTCGTCGGCAACCGTATCTCCATTTCGGCCGCCGCGAGTGACGTGAAGGGCGATCGTGTCGCTTCTTCTAGAAAGGCGTACGCGGTCGCGTCGTCGTCCAATTGCTCCCCGAGCGCGAGAGCAGCGCTGGCCTCGTCAGAAGGCTGCCGTGCTCGTAGGCGAACAGCAGTTCTGCCCGCCACTCGTCGTCGTCATCGGAGTATTCGCCGATGCCGAGGGCAGCGGTCGCCTGCACCGACACGTTCGTCGCTTGCTCACGGGCCTGCCGCGCGTATCGCAGGGCCTCGTGGTCATCGTTGATGATCAGGCATGCCTCAGCAGCCACTCGCCCGGCAACGGCGGGGATACTGGAGTGCGCGAGCCGCTTGAGCTCTGGGACGGGGTTGTCGGACCTGTGCAGCAAAGTGAACAACTGCCCTTCGTCGTTCTCGACTGTAGCTAGCAATTCGACGACTTGGTCCCGCAATTCTTGAGGCGTGTCGGGGTGCTCATCGAGGGCCCAGGCAAGGGCAAGCGCTTGGTTAGGATCGCTTTCTCTGAGTCGCCTGACAATTGGTTGCACGTCGGAGATCGTCGCCGGGACGGGCAGGTCGACGGATCGTGCGGCTTCCAGTAAAGGCTTCATCAGGGGAACGAGTGGAGAGTCGCTTCCGACAGTCGCACCTTTGCGGAGGTTGCACGGAGCGCACAGCACCTGGAGGTTGTCCGGAGCATTGGTCCCTCCTTTACTGAACGGGAAGACGTGGTCAATGTGCCAAGGGCCGTTCGTGGCGCCGCAGATGGCGCACCGGGCGCCGTCCCGCCGCCAGACCTCGTCCTTGGTAACTTGCGGAATGGTGCGGCTGCGCGGGTACGCTAGCGCGTCCGGCTCGCTCGGAAGCGGCTCTGGCTCGAATACAGCGGGCCGTCCAGGCGACGGGAGACCGAAACTGCGTGCCAACTCCGGTGAGATGCGACGGAAACCGTTGCGGCCGAGTTTCTCGCCAGCCGGCAACACTGCGTCGACCGAGCCCACGACTTGGTGCTCCCAAGCGATCAGCCAACCTTCGTTGCCCTGTCGGTCCTGGTAGCTGGTCAAGTCAGACGGCAAGATCCCGTACCACCGTCGCAGCCAGTCCATCGCCTGGGTCAAGGACCGGTACCGCGTGCGCGCAGGTTGGCCACGCGGAACTCCCAGCACACCTTACGGCTGTGCTGGTCAGCCCACCAGAGCGTGTCACCTTCGGCGAGCACGTGGTAAGGGTCCTGGCGTGTCCTCCACATCTGGAAGAACATGGATCCGGTCAGCAACTCCGCGGGAGTGTCGACGGGAGGCGCACCCCCGCCTCTGGATACCAGGTACTCGGTCACGCGTCTTCCCGTGTTCAGATGGGCCCACTGGTGCTAACTGTCCACCAATCACCGTCGTCGGGGTCGCAGATTGCCGGAGTCGGCGTCCTGAGTAGGACCAAGCGGAGTTGCCGAGCACTTACTGCGCAGGCGTCGAACGCGGTCGCGACGGGGATGGACGGCCCGGGCGCCGCACCACCAAGCCACTGCCGAGTTGAACGAAGACGAGCGTCACTGGCCTTCCGATCGGCAGCAGGACCACGAGCCAGCGGAAGACTTGACCGGCTCACCCGAGGGAGACGCCGAGCATCGGCTTCCCAGATGGCGATCCTCAATCGGTCCGGCGATGGGGGGCCTTGGCCACGCGATCGCGCCCTCCCCAAAGACCGAAGATCCGCGTCGCCGTCTCTTCGGCGTCCTCGGAGTTGTCGAGGATGTGCTGCGCTGACAGGTCGGCGACGGCGAATTGTCGGTACATGTGGCGCGTGGTGCCGAGATCGGTGAAGCCGTGTCCAGCCCGCGCACGCACTCGCTCGACGCAGGTGGCCTCGGTCGGGAGCAGCACCGACAGTGCAGCGAATCCAGGCCCGTGCCAGCGAGGAAGACCTCCAAGAACCAAGGGCCGATGACGCCGTCGTACACGACGGCGTAGCCGCCTGTCGCGAACCGTCCGGCTGCGGCGGCAGCCGCGCCGATGACAATGTCGTTCTGGACATGGGCTTCGGCGGTCCACGGAGCCAGGTAGCCCTGGTCGAGGAAGGCGAAGAAGTCATCGCCGCCCACGAGCGCGCTGCGTGAGAACCGGCTCGACAGCGCTCGGGCAACAGTGGTCTTGCCCGCTCCTGGCGGTCCGGCATGACGATCAACTCGCCTACCACGACGACGATAATCTGCGTGCCGATGGTCACGCAGAGTTCCCGACCTTGAGGGATCCGGTACCGGCACGCTGCGGGTAGCGATCGCTCTGCGCGAGCGGCAGGTTCGTGACGGTCTGCGGGCGTCACGCCGGATACCCCGCGTCGGCCAGAACGTTACGGCACCGCCACCCGGCTGGCCCGTCTTGCCGGCATTGTCGTCCAGTAGTACCAGATCATCAGCGCTATGCAGAGTGCCAGGCCCGTCCACGTAGCCAGGTCGCGTCATCGACGCCAGCTGTGGCGGAAGAGCTCCCTGGAGGGTGCATCGAGAATCTCCAGGCGACCACCAGATCCACGGTTGGGTCGCCCACAGACAAGCCTCCAAAGTCCAAGACCGCAGCCAGGGCTCCGCGACGCACGAGCAGGTTCTCGGCCGCCAGGTCGCCGTGGTACCACCTAGGCGTCGTCCGCTCAGCGGCTCCAGGCAGCTTCATCGCCTCGTCCCAGATCCTTTCGGCGGCGTCGAGATCGAAGCCGAAGTCCGGCAGGCGCCGGCAACGGTCGATATTGTCTCTCGTCGTCTTGTCCATCGTCGCCAGCGGATCGCCTCGATACCAGTGCAGATCGGGGCTGCTGACCGCCTCCTGTGGGACCTCCGCCTGTTCGAGTGAGCGCAGCACCGCGGCAAGATCCCTGGCCAGGTGCTGTCGCGCTGGGTCCAGCGGGGTATCGGGACCGACGACCTTGAGGGTGCTCCCCTTCGATCCAGCGGACCACAGACCAGCGTTCAGGGTAGTCATCGTCAGGTCCGAAGATGGCCACGATCTCTGGCACCGAAACCGGCAGTTGTGGTCCCAGCAGTGGCAGCCATCTCCCTTCCTTGGCGATGGTCGCAGACCCTCCGGGTTGGCGCGGCAGCCGCACCAGGAGATCCTCACCGAGACGGAACAACGCATTCGTCGACCCGCTTGATGAGAGTCGCCGTACCGGCGAGTCGGCTTGGTCAGGCATCGCTCGGCGCACAAACACGCGGACCAGTTCGGCATCGATCGGGATCTCGTCGGAGTGAAGAACTTGAGCCACCCGACGACTCAATCCCACCGGTCTGACCAACAGCAAACGACCTTTCCACCGCCCACGATCGCTGAACACCCAGCTAACGAGGATCGCGAGGAGCCTGTCCGCCTGGGAGTCCCGGCAGGGCCTGCCCCGGCCACGTCGATCACGTGGGAGGCCGACGCCCCGCAGAGGTGTCGAATGCGGGACAGGTGCTTCGATAACGGCTCGGTCCACGGGACTGCCGCCGCCCGTGGCGGCGCTTGCCTTGAGTTCTGGCCTCGCAACCCAGGGTGCGACATGCCTCGCGAAGGAGTGGAGTGAATTCTGCGCGATGGTCGGGATGGACGAACAGGTGGACTCGGAATCCCGCGTGCTGTGGTCTCCGGGCCGATACCCTCATTGTTGTTCGAGGCCGTCCAGGACCACTCCGCCGATGGCACTGGACCTCGGCAGCCAGAACCCGGTCCTGGAAGGGACGCATGATGAAGGCGATCGTCCAGCACGGGTACGGCGCCCCCGATGACGTCCTGAAGCTCGGCGAGGTCGACACGCCGGCCGTCGGTGATCAGGAGGTGCTGGTGCGGGTGCGGGCCAGCAGTGCCAACCCGTGGGACTGGCACTTCATCCGCGGCGAACCGGTGCTGATGCGGCCCGCCGGTATCGGCGGCATCCGCAAGCCGAAGTTCCTCATCCCCGGCGGAGACCTGGCTGGCACGGTCGAGCAGGTAGGGGCGAGGGGTGACCGGGTTCGCACCCGGCGATCAGGTCTACGGCTTCGGCCACGGCGCGTTCGCCGAGTACATCGCGGTTCCCCAGGGAAGCCTCGCCCGCAAGCCGGCGAACCTGACCTTCGAGCAGGCCGCCGCCGTGCCCCTGGCCGCCATCACCGCCATCCAGGGACTACGAGCCGGGGGACTCCAGGCCGGGCAGCACGTCCTGGTCATCGGCGCCTCCGGCGGGGTCGGGACCTTCGCCGTCCAGATCGCCAAGCACCTCGGCGCGGAGGTCACCGGCGTCTGCAGCACCGGCAACATCGACCTGGTGCGGCGCCTCGGTGCCGATCACGTCATCGACTACACCAAGCAGGGCATCTCCACCGGTTCCGCCCGCTACGACATGGTCTTCCAGCTCGGCGGGACCTACTCCCCGGTAGCCATCCGCAAGGTGCTCACCCCCCACGGCACGCTCATCCAGTCGTACGGGGACGGCAACCGCTGGTTCGGACCCCTCGGCAACATCATCAAAGCCGCGGTACTCAGCCTCTTCGTCGGCCAGACCCTGAAGGCCTTCACCGCCAAGGAGACGACCGAAACCCTCGACGAGATCACCGAGCTCATCGAGGCCGGCCAGCTCACCCCCGTCATCGACCGGACCTACCCACTCGCCGAGGCCGCACAAGCCGTCCAGCTGGTCGAACAAGGACGCCCCGCCGGCAAGGTCACCATCACCATCACCAGCGACCAATAACCGCAGACCCCACCACCCAGGAACCCCTGACTCACCTACCCGACGTCCTGCGACGATGCAGCCGTTCTCGTAGCCGCGATTCTGCTGGCTCAGTCCACCTGGTCCTCGACTTCGGCCTCTGGCGGCGGACGAACGCAGGGCCTTGCGTTCGCCGGGACCCACTGTCTGCGGATCCACAGAGCGCTGCGGAATGTGCCCCTCTCGACAGCCACGCCCCGACAGTAGGAGAACAGGGCCAAGACGACTGGAGCAGCCAGCTGACCATCCTCAACGGAGCATGACCTCAAGGGGATCCGTCAACGGAACGGTGAGCACGGTTCCGTAAGTCGACGAGCGCGAGGCTCAACCTAGGCGTTGGACCGCTTCTCGCTTGAGTCGCGATCGAAGGACCGGGCGGTGTGGGGGTCACTCGACATCCCGTACATCGACCGGAGTGTCTCCACCGCCGCCAAGCTGTCGCTGGCTGTGCGGGCTCGCGCAGGACTCGCCTTCATCGCCGGGAATTGGGTCGAACGAGTGGACAACGATCCGCTCAAGCAGTTCTCCAAGCGTCTCGTCGTTGAAATCGGCGAGTCCTTTGAGCACCTTGACGAGGTCCTTCTCCATGCGCACGCCGAGCTGGACCCGTTCCGTTGGGGATGTCATGGGACCACAAATTACCTAGGTAACAAATCGTGTGCAACGCCTTTCGGACGCGGTCCAGGTCGTCTCTGCGAAACAGCCCTCCTTCGGCCCCCGAGATGCGGATGGCACTGTGGCTCTTCCCAGTCGAAGATGTAGAACGACAGAAGTCGCCGCGTCGCTGAGTCGGCACCTGTCCGGATCAAGAGGAATGAGGGCCTGTGAACGAGGCGAGTGCGGGTGTCCATCCGCTCGACCAGGGTCGCGACCCGATCAGCACAGCCCACGTCCAGCGCTTGGCCGCTGAGATTGCGACCCAGTTTGGCGGCGACCTGGCGCGGATGCAGCGGGCAAACGGGTACTCGAACGCGACGTGGGTCGGTGACGGCATCGCCGTGCGGATCGCGCACATACCCGTCGACATGGCTCGTGAGGTTGCGCTGGTGCGTGCCCTTCCGCGAGAGGTCGGACACCCAGAGATCCTCGGAGAGGGCACTGTGGAGGGTCACGGCTGGATCGTGAGCACGGAGGTTCGCGGGCCGAACCTTCACGAGGCCTGGCCGACGCTGACGCCCGCGGAGCAGGGGTCGGCGGTGAGTCAGGTGTGGGACCGGGCCCAGATCGTGCACGACGCGAGCCCGTCCCTTCGGACACATGTCGCATCTCACGGGGGCTACGTACCCGCAACGTTCGATGCCGCTACCGCGGCTGCTAATGGGGATCGACGGCTTGCTTCTCGGCTGGGAGGCTGGTCGGGCTGAGCCGGCCGGTGGGTGAGCACTGTTGGCGGCGGGGTTTTGTGAGCTCTGCGTCTAGAACGTGCCCCTGCCGGTTGGTGAGGTCTCCTGTGATGGCTGGTGGGATGTCGTGCCGGGAGCACTGATCCATTAGCGAGCTGGTGGAGTCCTCGGGCTCGGTGCATCGTGACCGACATCGAGAGGGGCTCTGGTGATCTTTGTAGGGGTGGACTGGGCCGAGGCCCACCACGATGTCCATGTCGAGGATGAGGACGGGACACGGCTTGCTGGTGGCCGGCTGAAGGAGGGGGTCGCCGGTATCACGGCGTTCCATGCCTTGGTCGGGGCTCACGCTGGTGAGCCGGTCGAGGTGGTGATCGGGATCGAGACCGACCGCGGCCTGTTCGTGGCCGCGTTGGTCGGAGCCGGGTATCAGGTGTATGCGGTCAACCCGATGTCGACGTCGCGCTACCGCGACCGGCACGTCACGTCGCGGGCGAAGTCAGATCCCGGGGATGCCAAGGTGCTGGCCGACATGGTCCGCACCGACCGGCACAACCACCGCCTCGTCGCCGCCGATTCGCAGCAGGTGCAGGCGGTCAAGATCCTTGCCCGGGCGCACCAGTCGATGATCTGGACCCGGACCCGGCAGACCAACCAGCTGCGGTCGAGCCTGCGGGAGTTCTACCCGGCCGCCCTGGAGGCGTTCGCCGACCTGGACCATCCCGACGCGCTGGAGGTGCTACGGATCGCCCCTACCCCCGAACAGGGCAAGGTGCTGTCGAAGGCCCGGATCGTCACCGCGCTGCGCCGCGGCGGCCGACGCCGCCGCATCGAGCAGCGAGCCAGCGAGATCCAGGCCGCGCTGCGCAGCGAGCAGCTGGCTGCCCCGGCGGTGATCTCGGCGGCGATGGGTGCCTCGGTCGCGTCGACGGTCGCCGTGATCGACACCCTGAACACCCAGATCGACGCCCTCGCAGCCGAATTGGCGACGGGTTTTGAGTCGCACCCGGACGCCGAGGTGATCCGCTCCCTGCCAGGACTAGGGACCATCCTCGGCGCCCGGGTGCTCGGCGAGTTCGGTGACGAACCGAACCGCTATCCCGATGCCAAGTCTCGCAAGAACTACGCCGGCATGGCACCGATCACCCGAGCCTCCGGCACCAAACGCATCGTCGTCGCCCGCTACATCCGCAACCGGCGACTGGCCGACGCGATCTACCTATGGGCCTTCGCCGCACTCAGCGCCTCCCCAGGAGCCCGCGCCTTCTACGACACCCGCCGGGCGGCCGGTGATACCCACCACGCCGCCCTACGAACCCTCGGCAACCGACTCGTCGGCATCCTGCACGGCTGCCTCACACACCACAGCCTCTACGACGAAACCATCGCCTGGGCACACCGCACCGACCACCCCCAACAACGCGCCGCTTGACAAGTTAGGGACGTGGGATATCTAGACGCGCCGACGTCGCGCTGGGACTGTCCAGCGCCCAGCAGACGCGGATCCACGATGTCATCGACGGCTACTTCCGGGCTTCACCCGTGGTGGAGCAGACCGTCAACCACGGCGATCTCGCCCTGATGAACGCGCTCTGGGACGGCGAGGTCGTCGCCCTGCTGGACTTTGAGTTCGCGGTTCTCGGTCCGGTCGAGATCGACCTGTGCTGACTGGTGTGCGAGGCCCGCGTATCCGAGGAAGGCCAGCGTGTTGATTCGCAGGCAGGCAATGTCGCGGTGGCGATCGCCGCTCGTCACATGGATCCGATTCATGGCCGCGCGCTTATCCACGGCGCCGCGATGCTCGACCAGTCCGTGACCTCGACATCTGGAGCGCCCGTGACAGCGCCGATGAACGTGTCCAAGACTGGCCACCCTGCCGCCTGCTCATGGACCTGCTCGACGCCGAGGGTGGATATCTCGCGCCCCTGCTCGGGTAGCCGGCGCTCGCACGATGCGATGAAACGTCGTCGAGTCCGGACCGCCGAAAGCCGAACCCTGGGCGACCAAGACCCAGGAGGGGTGGGCCCAGCGCCGGCCGTCCCCTTGGGGTGTGGGATTCGGGACGGCCGCCGTCCTGGCCTCTTGTCAGCGTTCAGATGCGACCCCGCGAGGCCGGCTCTGGCTTCGCGCAGGCAGCATCGACACGCTGACACCCGACCCCGCCGGCGTCCCGCAACGTACACCCATGCGGGACACCGGCGTCGAGTCGCCGCGATCGCAAAGCGCCCCCGTTGAGGTTCCGCTATCGGAGAGGAGAACCTGTCCCGCATCCGACGCCTCAGCGGGACGTCGGTCTTGCCCGCGATCGACACAAACAGAGCTGCCAGAGGGCGTTCCGACTACGGGAAGCCAGGCACGTATCCGCGCTGGAGGGCAGTTGCTCTCTCGTTAACCATCTAGATGCACAGAGCGCGCGATGGCCGCGGCTGCCACCTCCACTCCAATATCGCGAGCAGCCTTCAAAGCAGTCATGCCAGCGGACCGTAGCCTATCTTGTCTGCTCGTCGTCGCCCCGGCCAGGGAGCGTTCAGCTGCTGACAGTTCCTCTGCGGCGTGTGCCGCGTCCGGATCGTCGCTCCCATTCAGTTCCAAGTGTTGCCGCACTGGCCTACTGCATTGCGAGTTCTGAGTAGTCCGGGCGGTCGCCCAAAGCGGCAGTGACGAGACTGCCGTGAGGGTCCGGTCCGGTCCAGGAGAATGATCGCGACTCCCGCACCCTCCGGCGTAAGCCGGCGCCGGTATAGCCACAGGAGGCACACCTTGCTCCCTGCGGGGGCGAGGGCCACCTGCTGCCGCACTCGGGGCAGATCCATTCGTCGTACTCGAGCGTACGTTTGGCCGTCATACTGACATTTATACAAGAGGACGAACCGCTGTCATGGGCACCGCGGGCTCGTGACTCCGCGCGGTTACAAGAAATCCGGCTGCTGGGACTGGCGCCGCCCCGCGTTGACAGCGGCGGGGCTCCTGGCCGGGTGTTGGTGGTCGGGCTGCCAAGGCAACCCAAGGTAGGCAACCGACGACTGATAGTTATCGGCTGCCGGCCGCAGAATTGCGAGACATCGCTCCCTGCAATGCAGGAGATGGAACACCTACCGACGGCCAATATGGCCGTTCAGCGTTACAGCGGCTGGAGAACCGATTCGCCCTGGTACAGGAGGCGGTTGTC
The DNA here is from genome assembly GCA_963820035.1 of uncultured Actinomycetota bacterium. Classification (GTDB taxonomy): domain Bacteria; phylum Actinomycetota; class Actinomycetes; order Propionibacteriales; family Nocardioidaceae; genus JAWWPG01. The sequence goes on from CAWFYK010000009.1 coordinate 13,844, forward strand.
GCTGCTACGCCACGTGATATCTGTAGCCCGTCAAGAGCATGAGCACATCGCTGGGCGCATCGATATCGCACTCCGGACCTTCCACCGTTCGCTCGCGCTATGGTACGAGGCCGACCCCGGGAAGGCGACTGACCGTCTTGAATGCCAAGGACGTCCCCCTCGTGGAGGTAGGGACGCCGTGGCCGACCTTCACGCCCGCGCGGTCGACGGTGCCTTCAGGCGCCTGAAGCCGTCGGCCCGAACGCTCTCTCACTGCAGGGAAATGCCTAGAGGTGGACATCGGCGCTCGGTCCGGCATCGAGCGGCGGCTACGGTGGTTGCTGGACGAAGACGAGAGCCTGCTGCTTCTCGCCTCGGGCTGGTACCAGTTCGGCGACGGCGGGAAACGGCCCCTCCTGGCGGTTACTGACCGGCGAGCACTGCTCGTAGATCCTGACGACTTGTGGCACGGACGTGCCACGGTAAGCAACTCCCACCGCTGACAGATATGACATGGAAGATCGACAGCGGGCATGAGCTCGTCGAGCTCCAGCACAACGGGAGGCGCGGCAGCCTCGTGACCAAGTCAAGCGATGGCGTCGTGCACGAGGCGTTAGAGGGGCTGAAATCTCGCCTCCCTGCAGAATCGAGCCGGTCGGCCGATACGGATGGCGATGGGCAGGACGCAACAGGGGGTTAGAGTTCGACGATGGCGTCCGATTGCTCAGCAAGCACGAGAATCAAGGATTCTGAAACACCACTTACGCCGTTGACGGCGTGATCTGTCGCCGACGTTGTAGGTGGCCTGCAAGCTCAGGCTGAAGGCTCTTGGCGGGAGGCAACTCGCGGAGCCGGTGGCATAGTGGCTGTCATGTCGGTAGCGATCTGGTCGGTGAGCGGGGAGCGCCCGGTCAAGCTCTGCGCACAGCGATTCGTCAAGAAGCACCTGGAGGAGTGGATCGAGCGTGAGCCGTCGCTGGTGATGGAGGGTCTCACTTGGGTGGCGCGGCAGCCGGTCCTGCCGGACCGGTCGCGTCCGGACCTGATCGGGCGACCCGGGAGGGTTCGCTGGTGGTGGCGGAGCCAAGCGGGGTGTGGTGGGCGTGGCCACGCTTGCTCAGGCATTGCACTACGTCCTATGGCTCGGCTCGATGGAGCCGGAAACCCTGATCGCCCGCCTTACCCAGGCAGGCTCCGAGCCCCGAGCACAGCGGGTCGGCGCTGGATGGCGTGGATGCCTTGGAGTTGAGCATCCTGCTCATCGGCACCGGGAGGCTGCCCGAGCTAGACGACGCGGCTGCCTTCCTAGCAGCGCGCGGGTTGACCGTGCCGATCAGGATCGTCACCTTCATGCCGTTCCTTGACGCCAGTGGCCAGGTTCTGCTGGCCCGTGATGTCGAGGACCACGAGCCCGATCCCGATGAAGAGACGCCCACGCAGCCGTCTCGCGCAAAGCCGACGTCGAAGGAAACCACGGGCGTGGCTCACGAGGCCGGAGTGCTGGGACCGGTGGACGCAGCCATTGAGGTCGCGCATCGCCCGGGTCGGCGGGTCAAGCCGTGGCCGAAGTCGATCACGATCATGCCGCCGTCCGGCCTTGGCCGCACGCTGCTATACGTGGCGCCGGGTGCCGAGGGCGTCGTGTGGTTTGGGTACCACCTTGACAACTTCGCCGAGCTGTACAACGCCGACCAGCCGACCGTTGAGGCAGCCCTGGGAGCCAACTGGCGGGGCCTCACGCCCGGCGAGACCGAGGCGGTCCTGGTGGGATTCAGGCGCTCATGACTAACCTGCAGACGCCGTCGGAGGAAGGGGCCGACCCCTGGTTGTTGGACACGCTGAATCCAGCATCTGCCGCTGGGAAGCGAGATGATCCAGAACCATGGTCAGAAAAAGTCACTCCGCGGAGTTTCGCCGTCAGGCCGTCGACTTGAGTGCCGTTGCCACCACGCCACCCGGAGTCCAAGGGGTCATCGAGCGCCGCAACTGCTGGTTCGAGACCTCATTCATGCCGGGCCGGACGTTCACCTCGCCGACGGACTTCAACAGCCAGTTCGGTGACTGGCTGACTAAGGCTAAGGCCAACGCCCGGGTGGTCCGCACGATCAAGGCCGCCCCGGTCGACCTGGTCGAGGCCGACCGAGCCGCGATGTTGCCACCGCCGCCGATCCCGCTGCACCTGGGCTGGCGCAACAAGATCCGAGGTCGTGACTACCACGTCCGCATCGACACAGGCGACCCCTACCACAACCAAGCCCGCCTAACAGCCCCGGCAACAGCCATTAGTGCCGACGCGCGGTCAAACGGATCGTCTGGCGCTCAGACAGCTCGAGTCCTCACTACGGAGCGTAGTGGAACACGGGCACCTGCGCCCGGTCGAGGCGGAGGCCCTGGAGGATCTCGCCCGACGAGTTGCCGATCCAGATTCCGAAGTGCTCGTTGCTGCTGATCGCGTTCGACCGAATCTTGGTTGCGGTGATGGTCTCCACCTCGCCAGCCAGGATGATCGCCGTCGGGTGCACGGGACCGTTGCCCCCCATCGCTTCGCTGTCGGAACCATTGCCGGCGAGCACGTTCTGCGCGACGACGGTCGCGAGAGAACGTCGCTCGGCGCGTTGCTGTGGATGATCACCCCCGGGAGAAAGTTGAACTTGATCCGGTTCCCGACCACCGAGTTCCCTTTCACCACGGTGTTGGGCAGATCCGCCGCCACGACGATTCCCGCGGCGTTGTGCAGGACGACGTTCCCCTGCACCGAGTTGCGCAGCACGCCACCACTGCCTTCGTCGTACGCCGCCAGCACGATCCCGCAGTCCGAGCCGCTGTTAAGCACGCGGTTGCCCACCACGACGTTATTGACGCTGGGCGCGAGGATCCCCGGGTTGGGCGCCCCGGCGTTGAACGGACCGTTGTCGCTGAGCCCGATGCCACCGCTGCCGACGGTGTCGGTCACCAGGTTCCAGCCGACGATGCTGTTGCTCGTGCCGACGAGCTCTATCGCCTTGTCCTCAGCAATCGTCTGGTTCGGGTCCGTCACGGTCCCCCTCAAGACGTTGTGCACGATCCTCACCCGGGTCCCGTTCTCGACGAAGATCCCGTGGTCCTTCGAGGCCGTGATGGTCGCATGCGACACCACGACATCGTGCACTCCCGGCCCGATGAAGATGCCCAGGTTGCACCCGGAGGCGTCAATGGTGCCATGAATGTGCTGCCCGGATGACGCGGACATCACAGCATCGAGGCCCGTGTCACCGGCGGCGACGCATCCCGCGGGAGCGTAACGAGCCGCGACGGCCGGTGCGGTCGTGGCCGCCACCAACCCCACCGCTACAACGGATCTTGCCAGCCAACCGCCCACCCTCATGTCGACCTCCATAGTTGCCAAAGAGCTGATACGAAGTTGGTTCTAGCACAGGATCCAGGGCATGGCCCTCACAACGGCCAAACTCAGGTCGTCCGCAACATTGTGGTCAATGCACACCAGTCGTGACGCCATGGCTGGCCTGGCCGGAATGTCCTGGACGAGCACATGGCGCCAGAGAATGACGGCAATGATGATGCCGGCGACCAGAGGACCGCACCGGTTTGGGCCCGGGTGGCCCACCAGAGAGTCCTCTAAGGCGTAAGCGGAGCAGGGTTCTGGATCATCTCGCTTCACCCGCGGCAGATGCTGGATTCAGCGTGTCCAAAATCCGGGGTCAGGCCCCCTGCGACAGTGATCATACGGCGCTGGCGTCTCGAGGGTGGCGGCAGATCGCTCTTGACAAAATTTCTTGTCAATGGCACGGTGGCGTCATGCAGGACGTCGAGGTCATCGAAAGCGCAGGAGCTGCCGCCGTCGCGCTGGATCCGGTCCGGGCCCGGCTGCTCGGCGAGCTGGCCGTCCCGGCCTCCGCTGCCGGGCTCGCCGCCCGGGTCGGCATCGCGCGCCAGAAGGTCAACTACCACCTCAAAGCGCTCGAGGCGCAAGGCCTGGTGGAACTGTCCGGGGAGCGCCGGCACGGCGGCATCATCGAGCGGGTGCTGCAGGCGTCGGCGGCGTCGTACGTCGTGTCGCCGGCGGCCGTCAGCGCGTCCGCGGCCGACCCCGACGCCAACGCCGACCACCTCTCAGCGGGCTACCTTGTCGCGCTGGCCGGCCGACTGGTCCGCGAGGTCGGCGCCCTGGCGAGCCGGGCCGGCGCGTCCGGCAAGCGCCTGCCGACGCTGACCATCGACACGAAGATCGGCTTCCGGTCGGCCGCCGACCGGGCTGCCTTCGCGGACGACCTGACTGCCGCGGTGCTCGACCTGGCCGCTCGCTACCACCACGACGACGGGCGCCCGCACCGGCTCGTCGTCGCCGCCCACCCACTTCCTGAGGAGAACGCATGAGTGCGACCCCGCACGTCCCGTACCGCCTGGAGTTCAGCGTCGAGGTTCCGGGTGCCCCGGAGCAAGTCTGGCAAGCCATCGCTACCGCCAAGGGCATGAGTGCCTGGTTCCTGCCGACCGAGATGGAGGAGCGCGAGGGTGGCTCCCTGCACTTCACTATGGGCCCCGAGATGGGCTCGGACGGCCAGGTCACCGGCTGGGACCCGCCGCGCCGCATCGTCTACGAGGAGGACTGGGCCGCCCTCATGGGCAAGGACCCGGATGCGCTCAGCCCGCTGACGTCGGAGTTCCTCGTCGAGGCGCAGTCCGGCGGCACCTGCGTCGTGCGTGTCACCACCAGCGGCTTTGGGACCGGCGCCGACTGGGAGTCGGAGTTCTGGGGCGACCTGGCCGCCAACTGGATGCCGTTCTTCGACAACCTGCGCCTCTACCTTTCGCACTTCCCCGGCCAGGAGGCTACGCAGCTCGAGGTCACCGCCTCCCATCCCGGCGACGCGAGAGTGCTCTGGTCGACCCTGCACGACGCGCTCGGTCTGGGCGACCAGGGCGCGACGGTCGAGGTGCGCGGCGCCACCGGCACGGTCGAGCGTGTCGGCGAGCGGCAGGCGCTGGTCCGGCTCACCGCGCCGGTACCCGGGATGCTCAGCGTCTTCGTGTACGGCGAGGGCGACGGCAAGGCGACGGCGGGCGTACGGGCGTACCTGTTCTCCGCCGACGCGGCGGACTACATACGGCGCGAGGAGCCGGCCTGGCGTGCCTGGCTGCAGGGACTCTCTGTGCCGGCCTGACCTTCGCGTCAGGTAATCGGACTTATCGCCGGGATCCCGGCGGTTCTACACTGCTCGCCGGGGATGGTTCGCCTCAAGCGAAGGGCATCTCATGAACATCTGTCTCCTCGGGCATCAAGTACGCCGCTTCGGACAAGGTTGCCCGGGACCGGACGTACCGCCTCCACGACCCTCTGAGACATGGAGCTGGTGTGACCGCCTGCGGCACTGAGGCTGGCAGGCGGAGGGTGGCACCACCCCTGACCTCCACCGGCCCGTCGTTCGCCACGAGCTCGCCCTGCGAGTCTGTCGCTTGCGACAAGGCGTGTTCCTTCATCGAGCTCGACCGGCCCGGTCTGCCGCATCTCGACGGTGTCGAGGGACAGCTCGGCGAACAAGGCCAGCGAGCCGTGGTTCACGATGCCAGGAGGCCGGCTCCCGGTGCGGAGATCCTTGACCTCGGATGCATGGCTCACGCTCGTCGCGGCACTCCGGTCGAGCAGATGCTGCCGCCCTTCTGGATCCTGATATGGGCACTCGCGAGGGTCAAACCGGCACCGAGCACCGTCAGCGGCTGGCGGAGTCGCTCGATCACGTGCACGGGCTCGTCCCCGATCAGCAGCTCCGAGCCTGGCGACATGACCACCGGCGTGTCGAGGGTGCCTCCGGTCCACTCCATCGTGCTCAACACCGTGATCGAGCCGCCCTTGAGGCTCGCGCTGCACCCTGTCGTCGTACTCGTGCTGAGCAGCAGGTTCGCCAGGTCGACTCCCTGCGGCACGGTGTCGACGTGAACGTCGCACGGCACCGTCTTGGGGGACACGATGTTCACCGCGTCCCCGTCGCCAGGCACACCCTCCGGCGACCAGTTCCGCGGGTCGGTCCACGAGTGGTTGTCAGCGTTGTGGTCGATCGACGACCCCACCCAGGTGAGCGTCTGACCGGTCATCGGCATCGCGACCGCCGGCGACGGGACGGCTGCGAGACGTCCCACGAGCGGGCAGCCTGCAACAAGGAATGCAAACTTTTTGACGTCTTCCACTTGACAGACCGCCCTCGCCTATCAATGATAGGTCCCATGACTACCGTTGATAGGCCGGGACTTTGATCCCCACCTCAGTCGTCGATCGCCGCGCCCAGCGTCGCGGCCAGATCCTCGAGGCCGCCTGGGACATCGCCGCCGAGTCGGGACTGGCAGCGGTGTCCCTCCATGAGGTCGCTCGCCGGGTCGGCATCAGGCAGCCATCGCTCTACGGCTACGTCAGCTCCAAGCTGGATCTGTACGACGTCATGTTCGCTCAGGCCTACGAGCAGCTGCTGGCCCGGCTGGATGCCGCACCCTCGGGCGGATCGGCGCGCGAACAGCTGCTGCGGATGTCCCGGGTGGTGCTCGACTTCGTGGTGGAGAACCCGCCACGTCAGCTGCTGCTGTTCCAGCGGGCCATTCCGGGGTTCGAGCCCTCGCCCGCCTCTGGTGCCCTTGCGAGTCGTCTGGTGGACCGGTGTGTGGTACTGCTGTCGGCGCTCGGTGCCGGCAGCGCTGCCCAGTTCGACGTCTACACCGCACTCATCGCCGGCCTGGGATCCCAGCAGGTCGCCAACGACCCCGGTGGTGACCGCTGGACCCGCCACCTCGAGGCACTCCTCGACCTGTTCCTCGACCACTTCATTGACCCGCCGGAGCCGACATGATCCAGACACCTCAGCGCTCAGACCTCATCCCCGCCATCGACCACGCGGAGGCGATGCGGCTGACCGCCACCGAGAACGCGCGGCTGCTCGCACAGCTCCGCACCCTCGACGGCCAGCAATGGAGAGCGGAGACCGACTGCAGCCGTTGGACGGTCCGCGACGTCGTCGTCCACCTCGTCGCATCGGCGCAGGCCCAGGCCAACCCGCTCGAGTTCGTCCGCCAGGTCGTCGCTGGACGCCCGCTGACGGCGCAGATCGGCGGCGAGCACTGGGTCGACGGGGTCAACGAAGCCCAGCTGCGCGCCCGGTCCGACTGGACCTCGGCGATGCTGCCGGACCTGTGGGAGCGGCACTCCGGCGCGGCGCTCAAGGCTCGACGCCGGATGCCCGCCCCCGTGCGCGCCCTGCCACTGCTGCCGATCGGGACCGGGCTCGGAGTGCACATCGGCTGGCAGCCACTGCGCTATCTCTTCGACATGGGTTTCACCCGCGACGTCTGGATGCACCGAATGGACATCGCCCGGGCCGCAGGCGTCACACCGGAGATCAGTCACGAGCACGACGGCCGGATCCTCTCCGACATCGTGGCCGAATGGTCACGCCGCCACGGGCAGCCCTACCACCTCACGCTCACCGGGCCTGCCGGCGGTGATTTCGGCAGCGCCGACGATGCCGAGCCGCAGACGGTCGACGCCGTCGACTTCGCCCGCATCCTCTCCGGCCGCGCCGAAGGCCCCGGGGTACTGCGCCACAAGCTTCCGCTCTAACGACAACCCGTTCACCGAAAGGAACACCGCCATGCCTGGCATCGCCATGCCCGAAACCGCCACCCCCACCACCGACACGCTCAAGAGGCTCGCGCAACGCTTCGTCGACGAGGTCATCAACGCCCGCGACCTCGACGTCGCCATGGCGGACCTGGTTGCCGAGGACTTCGTCGAGCAGAACCCACTGCCCGGTCAAGGACCCGGTCGCGCCGGACTTGCCGACGTACTCGCCGGGATGTTCGCCGCCTTTCCCGACCTGCGCTGGACGCCACACGAGATGATCGCCGAAGACGATCAGGTCATGACCTGGTCCACCTGGACCGGCACCCACCGCGGCGTGTTTCTCGGAGTTCCGCCGACCGGCCGCGGCGTGACAGTCGAAGCGTGGACCATCGACCGGTTCCACGCTGACCAACTGGTCGAGAGCCGAATCATCATGGACGTCGCCGGACTGCTGATCCAGCTCGGCGTGATCCCAGCCCCCGCCATCAACTGACAGGACGAGACGTCTGCACCGCAACAGCCAGCCGCCGGCATCTCGATCTCCGGACGCCGGCGGCGCGCACCCTGGTGAGAGGAGCGCCTACCCGCTGGGCCGACCTCGTCAGTGGCTCCGGGCCCGACCTTCTGCCTCCGCGAGAGCGGCGTCCGCCCGCTCGATCGGTGCGAACGACGGCGGTGGCGTCACGGTGCCGGAGGCCAAGGCGAGACGAGCCCTTGGCGGGAAGCCGTTCTGCTCAGTGGGGGCCGGCCGATGGGCCGAGTAGAGCCAGACACGGAAGAACCTCGAGAGGTCCACACCGCTGACCTGCTGGGCGTACTGCGTGAAGTCCGCCGTCGACCGGCTGGTGTGCCGCATCGTCGCCGCCCAGCCCCGCATGATCGCGAAGAACGTCTTGGTGCCGACGCGGTTCCGTAGCGCCTGCAGCGTCATGGCACCTCGCTCATACTGCTGGATGATAAGGGCGTAGTAGGGCTTCTCGACGGGCGTCTGCCAGAACGGGTCGTCCTTCGGGTAGCTCCCGTAGATCGACAGGAACAGCTGCTCTGCTGTGCCCTCACCTTGCGCGTTCGACCACACCCACTCGGAGTACGTCGCGAAACCCTCGGCCAACCAGAAGTGTCGCCAGCGGGAGGCGGTGACGCTGTCGCCGAACCATTGATGCGCGTTCTCGTGCACCACTGCCCAGATGTCGTGCGCGATTGTTCTCCCACATCCCCATCGCGTAGGTGGGTCGGCCCTGTGTCTCGAACGCCGCCGGGAACAGGTAGCGCCACACAATGCCGCCTGCTGAGGAGAAGGGATACCGTCCCCAGGTCGACTGGAGGAACGCGAGCACGTCAGGTGTCTGCGACACGTCGCGGCGCGCGCGAGCCATCAACACCCCTCCGCCCGACTCATACGCCGTGTAGGACGGCACGTGCCCGAGCACCGTGCCCTTCACCACGTCGTACCGCCCGATCATCATGACCGCAAGGTACGACGCCATCGGCGCCCCGGTCTGCCAGTGCTCCGTCACGTCCGACCCGAGCACGCTCCGCGAGACGAGAGTCCCGTTGGTCACAACCGTGTGCCCCTTCGGCACGGTGACCGTCACGTCATACGTCGCCTTGTCGCTCGGGTAGTCGTTGCCGGGGAACCACCACTCCGACGCCGCGCTGGGCTCGTCCAACGACTCGATTCCCGTCGGCGTCTCGTGCCAGTCCGAGTAGCCGCCGTATTTCACGCGCCCTGGCTTCGCCCGGTAGGTGACCTCGATCTGCATGGTGGTGCCCGTCCGAATGCCCGCGCTCGGCGTGACAACGAGGTCGGCGGAGTAGCTGTACTTCGGCCCCGGCACCGTCGTGAACTTCGCGGCCGAACCGTTGACGGTCACTGACTTTGCCGGGAGCGCGAAGTCCAGGTCGAAGCGCGACAGGTTCTGGGTCGCGACGGCCTCGACGACGGTGTCGCCGGTGAGCACGCCGGTCGACGGCTCGTAGTGCAGGTCGATGTCGTAGTGACTGACTGTGTAGCCGCCGTTGCCAAGCCCAGGCGTCAGGCGGTCGCCGAGGTCTGGCGCTCCAGGACTGAAGTGCACAACACTCTTCGTCGACGTCGCCTGCGCGGCCGGGATCGACAGCCCGACCACCAGGAGTCCGCAGACCGCCGCCGCCACCTGACCAACACGCGCAGACCGAGCCATCTCCGCCTCCGTCCGACCGGCTCCGCCCGAGCCGGTCAACCCCATGAGGCTAACCTCAGCAGGCCCGTCGGAGGGTCACGATTCGACACCGCTTTCCCGCGCCGCGGTTCGTGGCGCTGGAGGCAACAGGATGGTTTCGGTCGCGGCCGAATCGTTGCCCAGTTCGGCTGCCCGAACCTACGCTCGCCCCCATGACGACCTCCCAGGTTGAACGCCCCTGCCCACCGATGTCGGCCGCCGCGGTTGTCGAGCTTCGCCAATACACGCTGATGCCTGGCGCCAGGGACACCCTGATCGAGCTTTTCGAGCGAGAGCTGATCGAGCCGCAGGAAGCGGTCGGTATGCGCGTGGGTGGTCTCTTCCGCGACCAGGCCAACCCCGACAGGTTCGTCTGGTTTCGCGGTTTCACGGGCCTGGCCGCCCGCCGGGCTGGGCTGACCGACTTCTACTCCGGTCCGGTATGGCGCCAGCACGGCCCAGCCGCGAACCAGACCATGGTGGACTCCGACAACGTGCTGCTCCTCCAGAGAACGGATCCACCACACCCGGTTCCCGAACCGGAGCAGCCGCGACCCGCGGCAGGGACAACACCCGCCGACAAGGCCCCACGCGAGCGCGTCCTGGTCACGGTCTACGAGTTTCCCGAGGACGAGGTGGTGGCGACCTGGCTCGCCAGCGAGGTGCACGCCGTGCTCGAGTCGACGCTCGGGGTGACAGTGGGCACGTGGCGCACCTTGGCAGTCGCGAACGACTTCCCTGGGCTTCCCGTCCGCGAGGACACCCATGTGTTCGTCTGGGCCGCCACCTTCCCTGACCAGAACGGCGCCGACCAGGCGCGAGCTTCCCTTGCGTCGAGCCACGTTTGGCAGGAGGAGGTCGCTCCGAGGCTACGAGCAAGCGTCAAGGCGACCCAGGAGCTGCGGCTTCAGCCGACTTCCCGATCGCACCACCCCGCCGTACAACGACACGAAGATCAGCGAACGGATGAGTAGTTTCCCATGCGTCGGGCACTGAGATGAGGACGATGGATCGGCTACCCGCGAGTTTGCCGGCGTTGGAGTGCGGGAGCGAGGATCTCGTGAGCCGAGCGTAGGTGGAGATGTGGCACTCCTTGACGCTAGCCCCGTCTTGACGCTAGCCCCCGTCCGAGCTCGACCTGGCCGCGAACGGGGGCCACCAAACGGGCTCAGTCCAGCTCTTTCACCTCGGTCAGCCTGAAGTTGTTGCCGGACGGGTCGCGGAAGCCGGCGTCGATCCCGTAGGGCCGCTCCTCTGGTGTCTCCTGGAACTCGACACCGCGAGAGACCAGGTCCTCATATGACTTATGGCAGTCGTCGGTGACGAGGAACACGGTGCTCGTGCCGCCCTTGGCAAGCAGCGTCCGGATCTGGTCGGCCGTCTGGGCGTCGAACACCGGAGGCCCGGGAATCGCCATCAGCACGATCCCGAAGTCCTCCTGACCGGCCGGCGCGACCGTCAGCCAACGGAAGTTGCCCAGCTCCGGCATCGTCACGTCCGACTGGACCTGCATGCCGAGCTTCTTGGTGTAGAACTCCAGTGCCTCGTCCTGGTCGTGGACCCATACCTGCGTGTTGCCGATTCGAAACATCATCTCTCCTTGGTTGCCGTCTTGGTGAGGATGACACTAGGGATCAGTCCGGACCACTGTCTTCTCGAAACGTGCGGTTGTTCGGCCGGCCATAGGCCCGTACGACGCAGGCCGGGACGATCGCGTACGCCGACGCCGGTGGCAGGCCGGCACGGTAGGCCGCGGGCGACTTCCCGTAGACGCGGGTGAACGTCGTCGTGAAGGATCCGACGCTGGACAGACCGACGGCGGTGCAGATGTCGGCGACGGTGCGGTCGGTCATCCGCAGCATGGCCGCGGCTCTTTCCAGGCGCCGGGTCAACAGGTAGGCGTGCGGGCTCTCGCCGAACGCGCGACGGAACTCCCGGCTGAAATGCGCCGGCGACAGCCGGGCTGCGGCGGCGAGGTCGGTCACCGTGAGAGGCTCAGCAAACCGCGCATCGGCCAGGTCCTTGGCACGCTGGAGGTGTCGTGCGGTCGGCTGCGAGGTCATCGGAACCATCGTCCCAGATCCGGACGACAGTCCCGTCTCGTCGGCAGCTCGGCGAGAGCCGGCCCGTCGTCGTACGGCGAATCGACCCGGATCGATGTGGCCGAATTCTCGCTCGGCGGACAGCCGCACGGTTCCGAATCGGGGTCGCTTCGGGGCCGCGGCGATCGGCCAGCTGGTCTAGCTCGCGCGGTGGGCGCGACGGAAGAGCGGCGGAAGGATGAGAACCATCAGCGTGGACCAGGTCAGATGGGTGAGTGCCGGTGCCTGCAGACCTCCGGAAGCACGCCGCTGCAGGCCGAACAGCGTCCCCATGACTCCCCCGGCGAGCATCAGGGCGGGGTTCCGCGTCGCCGCGGTCGCCGCGACATAGACGGCGGTCGAGGCAGCGACCGCCCGGTCAGGGTCCAGGGCCGTGAAGAGTGCCCCGCGGAAGAACACCTCCTCCCCCAGTCCGTTGGCGAGCGTCGTCGCCAGGACCATCGGCGTGCGGCCCTGCTCGGCGAACATCAGCACGTCGCCGACGGCTCGGTCAAGGAAGGGGACTCTGCGCACGACGAGCGCGCAACCGTAGAAGAAGCCGAACGCTCCGACACCGGTGGCGATCGGCGTGATGATCGGGCGGCGCAGCCGCTGGTCTCGACTCTGGATCCAGCCGAGGTGCAGCGGCCCGGAGAGCACCCCTCCTGCAGTCCAGGTGGCTGCCACGGCGGCGGTGAGCCCGTAGAACTCCTTGGAGTTGGGCTTGGTCGAGAGCGTCATCCCGAGCAGGCCGGTGCCGATCAGCGCGGCACCGGCGACGATGCGTCGCCTGCGAGACTTCACGGCGGCAGACTCAGGATGCTCGATGGGTACGACGTGCGTGATCGGCATCGGGAGCCGATCTCCGAGCTTCGCCACTCGACGTTGCCACCAGCGAGTGGGGCGCGCTTGTGTCATCAAGCCGACTGTCGCTCGTCGTGCTCGCGAAGTGCGGTGCGGACCGCGTCGTCGTAGCCCATCGGGTCGAACGGGACGATGGACCTGATCCGCTCGTCGGAGACGATGACCTCGTTGCTCATCGAGTCGATGAGGGAGCGCCCGGTCTGGGTGTCGACGTTCGTGACCAGCGCCAGCCAATGCGACGAGAGGCCGGGGCTGAGCAGCGGAACGGGCACGATCACCAGCGGGCGGTTCTTCAGCTTGGCCACCCGGCGCAGCATCGTGACATATTGCAACACCTCGGGACCGCCGATCTCGAAGACCTGGCCGACCGCGCGCGGCTCGTCGAGTACGCCGACCAGGTAGCGCACGACGTCGGCCACCGCGATCGGCTGGGTCTTCGTGCGCACCCACCGCGGGGTGATCATCGCGGGGAGGTGGTCGACGAGCTGTCGCGTCATCTCCCAGGAGATGCCGCCACTGCCCACGATGATGCCGGCGCGCAGCACGGTGACGGGCACTCCGGCCTTGCCGAGGAGACCCTCGACGTCGCGTCGGCTGCGCAGGTGCGAGGACAGCTGGTCCTTCTCACCGCCGAGGCCGCCGAGGTAGATGATCTGCTTCACCCCGGCCTCGGCGGCGGCCTCGCCGAACGCCCGGGCAGCCTGTGCGTCGAGGTGCTCGAAGTCCTTCGAGTCCAGCGAGTGCACCAGATAGTACGCCGCCCGGCATCCGGCCAGGGCTTCCAACAGGGTGTCCGGTTCGTGCACGTCCCCGTAGACGGCTTCGCCCGGCCCGTCGTAGGTGTCAGGGTGGCGCGTCATCGCGCGCACCTGGTGGCCGGCCGTTGTGAGCTCCGGACAGAGGCGCCGTCCGACGAAGCCGGATGCTCCAGCGACCAGGACCTGGCCTTCGGACGTCATCGGTCATCCTCCCGTTGGTTGAGTATCCACTCCCGGCTTGGCTGGCTCTTCTGATGGCCGAGCTCCCCACCGATCCGGCCGCCATACGGCCGGCCGTGGTCGGCGTACTCGTCACGGATGAACGTCAGCTCCCACTCGTCGAGGGCGATCCCGGATCCGGTTCGCAGGATCGCGGTCTCCACCTCGGCGCCATAGACACGGAGGCTGCCGGCGAGACCGGTGCGCACGAGCACGAAGTCGTCCTTCTCGTCGTGCCGGATCTCGGCGTGCAGAGGCTCCAGTCCGGCGAGCCGGATCTGGCAGTCGACACCGCTCCCGATCCTGGTGACCTCGTCGGTCAGCGCGAACTCCTTCGGCCGTTCCCCCCACTGCAGGTAGGGGCCGGGCGAGAGGCTGAGCCGCGGGTTGCCACCACGGTTGGGGTCATGGGTCGTCGTCACGGGTCGACGCCGACGACGCGCCATTGTCGGGGCGAGCGGGAACAACGTCGCCGGCGGGGCGAGAGCAGCCGCCGGCAGCGCGCCGCCGCTGGGGCCCTTCCGCCGACCGCGGATGAGCGACCAGAGTCCCGCCCCACGCTCGATGCGGATGTGGCGAGAGCCCGTGACGCGTCGCTGCAGCCACGAGGTCCGCGGCGATCCCAGTGTCACGAGCGGTCCGGCCGGAGTGACCACACAGATCGACAGCCCGCGCTCGGCGAGCGCCCGGGCGACGCCACGGATGGCCGTCGAGTCGGCGCGCCCTGCGAAGAGATCCGGATGGCTGACCCGAAGCTCGAGCGCCTTGCCGGAGCCGGTCAGCAATCCCGTCACGAGCGGCGAGCCCGGAATGTCGACCGAGAACTCCAGATCGGCGTCGATGGTGAGGTCGGTGGCCATCGCGTCAGGCGACGTGCTCGGTGGAGCTGCCGTGGTCCTTCGTGGTCACCTGCAGCGTCCCGTTGAGCTTCCACGTCGCCCGCGGGGCCTTGGGGCCGGTGTCGCGAGGAACCTCGACGGCCATGTCGATGAAGCGGTAGTTGATCGCGGCCTGGCGCCCGGTCAGGAAGGACCACATCTCCCGCCCGAGGTCGGTCCAGTCCAGCTGGTCGCCGGCCTCGTTGGTGGTCTGGGTCTGTGTCTCGGTCATGTGCGCTCCTTGGAATTGACATGCGAAGAAGTTAAACAACATCTTCAACGATCTGTTTAGGTTAGAGTGTGAGTATGCACCCCGAAGGCGGTCCACCGCAAGCCGCGACCTCGCAGACGGTCGCACCCGCCAGCCTGACCATCGGCGACCTCGCGGAGCGGACCGGGCTGAAGCCGGCGACCCTGCGCATGTGGGAGACCCGGCACGGCTTTCCCCGAGCCGAGCGCCGCGACAGCGGTCACCGCCGCTACGTCGAGAGCGACGTCGAGCTCGTGCGGCAAGTGATTCGGCGGCGAGACTCCGGAGCACGTCTCGAGATCGCCATCGCCGAAGCGGCCCTGATCCAGGCAGCCGTCGCGGACCCTCCCGGCCCGCCCACCGTCTACGCCGTCATCCGCGCTCACTATCCGGCCCTGCAGCCTCAGCGACTCAAGAAGGCAACGTTGATCGCCCTGTCGTGGGCCATCGAGGACGAGTGCTGTGCGCGTGCCGAGAGCCCGATCATCTTCGGCAGCTTCCAGCACGAGCGCTACTTCCGCGCGTCGGAGGAGCGCTGGACCGAGCTCGCCCGCATCGCCCGCTCGACCATCGTGTTCGCCAACTTCGCCAGCTCCACCGAGTCCGCCGCAGGCACCAGTCTCGTGCACCTTCCGGTGGATGCACCGATACGTCGGGAGTGGGCGGTGGTCTGTGATGCCCCCGACTACCCGGCTCTGCTGACCGCCTGGGAGCTGCCCGGCCAGTCGACCGTCCCGGACCGCCAGCGGCTCTTCGAAGCGATCTGGACGGTCGAGCCGGCCGCCGTACGTCTCGCGGCCCGCACGTGTGCGCAGGTGGCCTTGCATCTGGGCCACGCCGCTGCGGCTCCGCTCCTCTACGAGCTCGCCGGGAACCCACCCGCCCCGCCCGTCGAGCTGCAGCGTGCGATGACGTTGCTCAACCGGGTGGTCGCCTACGTCGACGGCTCCGACTGAGGCGAGCCGTTGACCCGCGAAGCCACAGTGGCGCGCCGGAGTGACGGGTTCTAGTCTGGCGCGACCGCTGAGCATCGGTCATCTCGGCCGTCTCGGTCGTCTCGGAGGAGGGCACCATGACGGAGTACCCCCAACTGCTCCACACCGTTCTCGACAGCACCAAGCCGCGCGAGCTCGCCGAGTTCTACCGCGAGTTGCTCGGTCTGCACTACCGGCCCGGCGACGAACCGCCCGCGGACGGCGCTCCTGACGAGGCGGACTGGCTCGTGTTGCTGGACTCCGAAGGGACGCGCAGGCTGGCGTTCCAGGAGGTCGATCGACTGACGCAGACCACCTGGCCCGAGCACGACGTGCCGATGCAGCTGCACGTCGACTACACGGTGTCGAGCCATGCCGAGCTAGACCGGCAGCGAGAGAGAGCAGAAGCCTTGGGCGCAAGGGTTGTGCTCGACCGGACCCACGACGCTGACGAGCCGCTCTATGTCTTCGCGGACCCGTCGGGCCACCCGTTCTGCATCTTCGTCGCGTGACACCACGGAGCCGATGCACCTCAGAGGTGTACGGCGGCCGCGGCCGCCACCGACGCCGTCCTCGACAGCGCGGCTAGGACAGGGTCGGTCTGAACTCACGGTGTGTTCGTCCGCGTGTAACGGACGCCATCCGAGCGTGCTGACCTGGTACCTCCGCTGATGGTCAGGGGCCCTGCGGAGTACATCGCTTGGTTCTTGACGGAACCATGGGGCGGCTTGCCGACCGCGAAGACGGAGACCGCCTTCTTGCCGATGACGGAGCAGGAGATGTAGTCGCCCACCATCGCGCCGCCCGACTGAGCGAGCCAGCTGAGTGTCATGGGTCCGGCCACGGTCTTCGGGGCGCTCCAGTGGTGGACGCGGCCACGAGGGTGATGACAGCGACGGTCAGGCGACGATGCATCGAGACTCCCGTTCGAGTACCAAACGCGGGCATCACCCGCGCGCCCGGGCAGCCCGAGCCCTCGCATGCTATTCCCGGCCCACGCGGGAGCAGCAAGACCTCCGGGCAGGCTTTGCCGGCGGGCAGCTGTGGACGCCGTGAATACGACGGCTGGATGCTTCTGTTTAGGACGTCGTCTTGACAGGGTGATCACGTGACTGGATTCGTTCCGGGGCTCGAGCTGAGCCGGGAGTTCTACCACGTGCTCGTGCAGCCCATCCTGGCTGCCAACTTTTCAGGGCTTCCCCACAGTGCCGCGCTAGTCGGTCGCGGGTCCGAGGTGCTGGGATTCGACGACGAGATGTCGACCGACCACGACTGGGGGCCGCACGTCCTGCTCTTCCTGCGCGAGGATGACCGGGCTCGCCATGGCGATGACGTCGACGACATTCTGCAGCGAGAACTGCCGCCGACCTTCCGGGGTCGTCCGGTCCATCACGAGATCCACACCGTGCGTGGCTTGTGTCAGGGCCGCCTCGCCATTGACATCGAGGGCGAGATCGAGGCGGCCGACTGGCTGACCCTCCCCGAGCAGGGTCTTCGGATGTTCACGGCGGGCGAGGTGTTCCATGACGACGTCGGCCTGCAGGTCGCCCGCGATCGCCTTGCCTACTATCCCGACGACGTCTGGCTCTATCTGCTGATGGCGGGCTGGTGGCGCGTCCATCCGGAAGTCAACCTGATCGGCAGGGCGGGCGCTGTGGGTGATGAACTGGGGTCCGCGCTGATCGGCTCACGGCTCGTGTCGGACCTGATGCGACTTTGCTTCTTGATGGAGCGGCAGTACGCGCCGTACTCGAAGTGGTTCGGCACGGCGTTTTCGCGGCTGAGGTGCGGTCCCGACCTCACACCGACCTTGTGGAGCGTCGTTCGGGCCGAGACGTGGCAGGCACGAGAGGACGCGCTGCTGACGGCCTACGAGAAGATGGCGACGTTGCACAACGGGCTCCAGCTCACCGAGCCGGTGACCACCCACGTCGAGCAGATGTGGGACCGGCCGTTCAAGGTCGCCTGGGCCGACTTCCCGGGTCTGCTGCGCGCCAAGATCCAGGATCCGGCCGTCGTACGCATCGCGGACAGGTGGCCCGTCGGTCCCGTCGACCAGCTCCGAGACCTGCTCTGGCCCGCCGGGAACCGCCATCTATTGCTGCACGTGTTCGAACCCGAG
Organism: uncultured Actinomycetota bacterium; assembly: GCA_963820035.1. Taxonomy (GTDB): domain Bacteria; phylum Actinomycetota; class Actinomycetes; order Propionibacteriales; family Nocardioidaceae; genus JAWWPG01. The sequence goes on from CAWFYK010000009.1 coordinate 31,773, forward strand.
GCCTGACCCAGCTCGCTCGTCAGCCTCCCGACCTGCTCGGAGCGCCTGTTTCTCCCCCGCGAATTGCGGGAAAGCGCAGGTATCCATGGCCTCAGAACCTGCGTTTTCCCGCAATTCAGTCAGCCCGGAGTGCTGGCCAACCGGAGTCAGGCGGTCTCCGCGATCTGAGGCCCTTCAAGGGGCAGCCGCACGGTGAAGGTGGTGTCGCCCGGCTCCGACGTCACTGTGAGGTAGCCGCGGTGCTTGTTCACCACGATGCGCCATGCAATGTCGAGGCCCAGCCCGGTCCCGTGGCCGATCGGCTTCGTGGTGAAGAACGGCTCGAAGATCCGGTCCTTCACCTCGGGTGGGATCCCGGCGCCCGTGTCGCTGACCTGCACGATCGCGTACTCGTCGTCGTGCAGCGTGCGGACCGTCAGCCGGCCCTCAGGTCCCATCGCCTGCACCGCGTTGTCGATCAGATTGGTCCAGACCTGGTTGAGCTCGGCGGGATATGACGGCACCGGCGGCAGGGACTCGTCGTAGTCCTTGACGACCGTGACGCCAGGTGGGATCTTGCCGGCCAGCATGACCAGCGTGCTGTCGAGCAGGTCGCGCAGGTCGGCGTTCTGGTGAGGCGAGCGATCCATCTGCGAGTATTGTTTGGCGGCCTCGAGCAGCGTGGAGATCCGCGTGGTGGAGTCGGTGATCTCCTTCATGAGCAGCTCGGTGTCCACTGTGTAGTAGAGCCAGTGGACGGCGCCGCCGAGCGAGTCGGGTGGCGCCGCGTTGGCGAGCACGTCCAGCCACTCAACGTCGATGCCGGCCTGCACGAACGTCGGGGCGAGCTCGTAGGCCCCCGGGACGTCGTGGCCGTCCAGCCAGTCGCTGAGCTCGTCCTCGCGGTCCGCGGAGTCGATGGCAGACAGCTTGGGTGCCTCGGCGACGCGTTGGGCCGCGTCGTCCTGGAACTTGATCAAGGTCTGGAGGGCCGCCTCGTCGAGGTTGCCGGACGCCAGCGCCGACAGCTTCTCCCGCATCTTCGACACCCGCTGCTGAAGCGTGGCCGTGGCGCGCACCGCGGCGGCGGCCGGGTTGTTGAGCTCGTGGGTGAGCCCGGCCGACAGTGACCCGAGCGCGAGCAGCCGCTCCCGCTGCGAGATGGTGCGCTGCCGGGTCGTGTAGCCCTGGAAGAGACCGGTGAGCAGATGTTGCGCCATCGGGAACCACTGCTCCATGACGTCGCGCAGCACGGAGGCGTCCATCTGGAAGAATTGAGTCTTCTCCGTCACGCGGACCGACTGGTCGTAGACCTGGGGCACCAGGTCGCCGAGGTACGCCGTCCACGCGCCCACATACGCACCCCGGAACGAGGTCCGGTTGACCTCGACCTCGTCGTCGCCGACCTTGCGGGACATCACCAGGGTGCCCTCGAGCAGGACATAGAAGCAGGTCGAGTCCTCGCCCTGCCGGTAGAGCCAGCCAGGCTCGACCTCCACGATCTGACCGTGCTCGCAGAGATAGTCGAGCCGCTCATCGGACAGCGACTCGAACAGGAACAGCGTGCGGAGGAGCTCGGGCGTGCAGTCCGGGATGGTCATGTGCTGCTCCTGCGTCTCATAGCTTCTCGAGGTAGCGGTGGACCAGCATCACGGCCATCGCCCCTTCTCCCACGGCGGAGGCGACGCGTTTCACCGACTCCGCCCGGACGTCTCCCGCGACGAACACCCCGGGGACGCTGGTCTCGAGGTGGTAGGGGTCGCGGTCGAGCGTCCAGCCCCGCGGCCGCTCGGACTCGACCATCAGGTCGGGCCCGGCGTACACGAAGCCGTGGTCGTCGCGCATCACCGACTCGTCGAGCCAATCGGTGCGTGGCGCCGCTCCGATGAAGATGAACAACCACTGGGTGTCAACTGATTCCTTCTCACCGGAGATGGCGTCCAGCAACGTGAGACCCTCGAGATGGTCGGTGCCGTGTGCCTCGATGACGGTGGTGCAGGTGCGGACCTGGATGTTGGTGGTCGCGTCGATCTGATCGATGAGGTAGGACGACATCGACGAGACCAGCGACGGTCCCCGGACCAGCATGGTGACCGAGCGACATCGCTGCGCGAAGTGGATCGCAGCCTGGCCGGCGGAGTTGGCGCCACCCACGATGTAGACGTCCTGGTCGGCGCAGCTGATCGCCTCGGTGAGCGCAGCGCCATAGAAGACGCCGCGGCCGGCCAGCGCCTCGGCTCCCGGTGCGTCGAGCTGGCGGTAGGCGACTCCGGTGGCCAGGATCGCCGTATGCGCCTCGACAGCTCCCCCGTCGGCGAACCGTACGACGCGTGCGGCGCCACGGATCTCGACGGCGCTGACCTCGCGGGCGCTGACGATCTCGGCGCCGAACTTGATGGCCTGGCGCCGTGCCCGCTCGGCGAGCTGAGAGCCGGAGATCCCGTCGGGGAAGCCCAGGTAGTTCTCGATGCGCGAGCTCTGACCTGCCTGCCCGCCGGTCGCCGTACGCTCGACCAACACTGTGCGCAGACCCTCGGAGGCCGCGTAGACAGCGGCTCCCAGGCCGGCCGGTCCCCCGCCGACCACGATGACGTCGTAGAAGTCCTCGGCCGGGTCGGTCGAGAGGCCCACCCGGGCGGCGATCTCGGCGTCGGTCGGTGACGCGAGCGGCTCGCCCGTCGGCGTGATGACCACCGGGATGCCGTCCTCGGTCGCACCGGCCGCGGCCAGCAACCGGGCTCCCTCCGGCTCGGTGCTCGCATACCAGCGGTAGGGGACGCGGTTACGGGCCAGGAAGTCGCGGACCTCGAACGACCGCGACGACCAGCGGTGACCGATCACCTTGGTCTCGGGCACCGGCGAGTGCCCCTGCGCCTTCCATGTCTCCAGCAAGTCGCTCACGACCGGATAGAGCTTCTCCTCCGGCGGGTCCCACGGCTTGAGCAGGTAGTGGTCGACGTCCACCAGGTTGATCGCCTGGATCGCCGCATCCGTGTCGGCGTACGCCGTGAGCAGCACCCGCCTGGCGAACGGGAAGATGTCCATGGCCTGCTCGAGGAACTCGATGCCGTTCATCTGGGGCATCCGGTAGTCGGCCAGGATCACCGCCACCTGTTCACCACGGAGCTTGAGCTCGCGCAGCGCCTCGAGCGCCTGGTCCCCACTCTCACCGCGCACGATCCGGTGCTCTGCGCCGTATTCGCGGCGCAGGTCGCGGGCAATCGCGCGGGAGACGCTCGGGTCGTCATCGACGGTGACGATCGCCGCACGCGCGGGGTGCTGTTCGGTTCCGGGCAACGGGACTCCTTCCCGCGCCGAGGGCGCTGGGACCACCTGATCGATCTCTGCCGATTCTAGGTGCGCCGGCGAGGCCGGGAAGTCCCGTCTCGGAGCCGGACGGCTCCGATCAGGCCACCAGCGCGGTCATCGCGGTGACGCCTTCGGTGGCTTCAGCGCCACGTTGTCGAGATCGTCGACATCGATGCCGCCCGCGAACTCCGCCCGGATGAGCAGGGAGCTGAGGGAGCCCAATGCCTTCTGCATGTCGGCCCGGGTGGCCGGCACGGAACCGTTGAGCCAGCCCTTCTCCCTGAGCGACACCCGGTAATGGGTCCAGTCCGCCGTCGGGTCGTTGGCCGTGTTGAAGGTGAGCCGGAGCCCGCCACCCTTGAGAATCACGTCGCTGGCATCGAGGGCGCGTCCGGTCGTCTCCTGCCGGAGGTCGAACTGGACCGAGCCGCCGTAGGCCGCGCTCTGGTCTCCGAGGAACTTCGCCGGAGCGCTCCAATACATGAAGCCACCCAGCCCGCCGTCAGTGGTCTGGATGAAACCGCCAGGGTTCCCGCCGGTGCTGACGTAGGTCGGGTCCGGCGAGACCGGATCCCCTGTGACCAGCCAACTTTCGGAGTTGTGCGTGAACCGGCTGGCCACCCCGACCTTCGGGCTCGCATCGGCGCTGCCGACACCGATCGCCACCATGCTCAGCACGACGGCCGCCGAGAGCCCCGATGTCGGAACCCCCCAGATCTTCCTCATATCACCCTCCCCGGAGTCAGAAGACTGCGCGAAGCGTAACCCCGTGCTGGCCGCGGCACAAGCAATCTCCCCGTGCGCACTCGCGGCGGGATTCCGGACTCTCGGGACTTTCGTTTGAGGAGCGGAAAGACTCTCGGTCGGGACATGCGAATCGCTCGCCAGCATCCCCGCCGTGAGGAATGCTGGGACCGTGACGGAGCGCAACGTCCTCGGTGACGAGCTGGAACCCTGCGGCACCGACCCGCTCACCGGGTTCTACCGCGATGGCTGCTGCAGCGCCGGGCCGGAGGACCTCGGCAGCCACACCATCTGCGCAGTCGTCACCGCCGAGTTCCTCGACCACCAGCGCAGCATCGGCAACGACCTCTCGACGGCGAGGCCGGAGTACCGATTCCCCGGCCTGTCCCCGGGTGACCGTTGGTGTGTGACCGCGGCGAACTGGGCGCGCGCCTATGACGACGGTGTGGCCGCCCCCGTCGTGCTGGCCGCGACCAACGAAGCAGTGCTGCGGATCGTCCCACTGGCGGCGCTGCGCGAGAATGCCGTCGACGTCCCGATCGACCCGAGCTCACTGGAGCCGGAGTAGCCTGGCGGCCGTGACTCTCACCGGCAAGAAGGTGCTCGTGCTCGCGGCCGATCTGTTCGAGGACATGGAGCTGCTCTACCCGCTCCACCGGTTGCGTGAGGAGGGTGTCGCCGTGACCGTAGCCGGTCTCGACGACAGTCCCGTGACCGGCAAGAAGGGGTATGGGCCGCTCTCCGTTGACACCACCGTCGACCAGCTGTCGGCGCAGGACTTCGACGGCATCGTCATCCCCGGTGGTTTCGCCCCCGACAAGCTGCGACGTTCGGAGCAGGTGCTCTCACTGGTGCGCGATTTCGACGGTGCCGGCAAGCCCGTGGCGTTCATCTGCCACGCCGGCTGGGTGCCGATCTCGGCGCGCATCCTTCGGGGACGGCGCGCGACCAGCGTCGGCGCGATTCGCGACGACATGGTCAACGCCGGCGTCGACTGGGTCGACGAGGAGACCGTGGTCGACGGCACGCTGATATCTGCTCGCACGCCCGACGATCTCGGCCCGTGGATGAGGGCCCTGCTCACGGCCCTGGAGTCCTCCCCCACCTAACAACGATCCGAGAGTTTCGACACCACCATCCGAGAGTTTCGACACCACCATCCGAGAGTTTCGACACCACCATCCGAGAGTTTCGACACCACCATCCGAGAGTTTCGACACCACCATCCGAGAGTTTCGACACCACCATCCGAACGGCTCGGTACGACGATCCGACTCGCGGGAGCATCCGGCGTACCCCGCTCACCCGTTCTGACGGAGGCGACGGGCTCGTCCCTCTCACAGGGAGAAGGACGCCCGGACTCAGGGGGTGACCGCGAAGGCTCGGGTGACGGACTGGGAGACAGCGTTGCCTTCGGCGTCGACGGCTCTCAGTCGGAGGGCGCCGAAGCCGTTGGTCCGGGCGAACGGCGGCACCGTGAAGTCGAGTGCATAGACGCCGGAGTGCTCTCGGGTGACCGTCGCCGGCCTCCAGGTCCTGCCGTCGTCGTACGACAAACTCGCCTTCACGGAGCTGACGGCAACGCCGTCGGCGCCGGGCAGGTGACCGATCGTCAACGTGTCATGGCGATCACCGCGGATGTCACCCGCCAGACTCGTCGGGAGGTGCTCGGCGACGGTCACCGCGGGCAGCACGGTGCAGTCGACGTCGCCCTGCGGGTCACACCACAGCGAGCCGGCAACGCGCCACGAGCGGCTCCCGCGTGGACGGTCCAGACCAGGTGGGTCAGAGTCGACAACGTGAACTCCTGGCTCCTTCCGCTCTTGAGGGCGAAGTTCCATGCGTGAAGCTCATAACGGCCTCCTGCAACAGGGCCACTCGGTTGTCATCGACGTTATCCCTCGGCGCGATCCCGGTGAAAGAACCTGCATGCTCTTGACCCTCAAGCCGTAGCCAATCGGAGATCGTCGCGGAACTGTGCTTGGGAGGCGGCGAGTCAATCGGCAGCTCGGTGATCGCGGCTGACTGGTGTGATGATGTGGGTATGACGTGGACAGCACCCGAGGTGTCGCTTCCGGACTTCCCCCTCACCGGTGATGATCGGCCAATCCTGGAAGGTTTCCTGGCATGGCAGCGAGCTCTCCTGCTGCACAAGTGCGCGGGGCTGACCGGGGACCAGCTCGCGGAGCGCGCCGTGCCGCCCTCCAACCTGTCGCTGCTCGGGCTGGTGCGCCACCTGGCGAAGGTCGAGCGTCGATGGTTCCGGGAATTGATCGCTGGGGAGCAGCTCGAGCCGATGTTTGCGCCGGAGTTGGGTGACGATGCGGACTTCGAGGCCCTCGACCCAGCCCGGGCGGAGGCGGACTACGAACGGCTCCTCAAGGAATGCCGGCTCGCTGACGAGGCGCTGGCCGCCGCGTCATACGACAACACCATCACCGCGCGCGCAGGGGTCATGTCCGTGCGCGCCGTGGTCGTCCACCTGATCGAGGAGTACGCCCAGCACAACGGCCATGCCGACCTCCTTCGTGAGCGCGTGGACGGAACGACGGACAAGTGAGCTCCTGGCGATCCGAGACTTTTCGCCCCACCTCCGAGACTTTCGGCAGCCTGAGTAGGGCGGCGTCGGCCAGACCCTGGCGGCTCGAGAGCAGCCGCGTCACGGCTGCCCTTTGCTCAAGACCAAGGTGCGGCTCAAACCAACGACCATCCACCCAACGAGGCCGTCGTAAAGTCTGCAAGCTCGGATGGTGGTGCCGGAAGTCTCGGATGGTGGTGCCGGAAGTCTCGGATGGTGGTGCCGGAAGTCTCGGATGGTGGTGCCGGAAGTCTCGGATGGTCGGGGAGGAGTTAGGAGGAGGGGCGGACGAGGGGGAAGAGGATGGTGTCGCGGATGCTCAGGCCGGTCAGGTTCATCACGAGGCGGTCGATGCCCAGCCCCATCCCGCCGGTGGGCGGCATGCCGTATTCCAATGCCTGAAGGAAGTCCTCGTCGACCTGCATCGCCTCGGGATCGCCCGCCGCCGCGAGCAGTGACTGCGACACCAGCCGTTCCCGTTGGTCGAGCGGGTCGATGAGCTCGCTGTACGCCGTGCCCTGCTCGGCCGCGAAGATGACCAGGTCCCACTTCTCCGCGAGCCGCGGATCGACCCGGTGCTGGCGGGTCAGGGGCGCGTTCTCCTTGGGGAAGTCGGTGTAGAAGACCGGGGTGGTGGTCCTGCTCTCGCACAGCTCGCCGTAGATCTCCTCGAGAACGAATCCCCACGACGCGTCCGGCTCCAGCTCGAGCCCGATCGCCTCCGCATGGCGAAACAGGACGGCAACCGGGGTATCCGCCGTGACCTCCTCGCCGAGCGCCTCCGAGACGGCCTGGCAGATCGTCTTCACCGGCCAGGTGCCGGAGAAGTCGAACTCGGTCACCTTGCCGTCGGCGTCGGTACGGCGGGCGACCGGCGACCCGTAGATCGCCGTCGCGGCCTCCTGGATGATCTCCTGGGTCAGGACCCGCATCGTGTTGTAGTCGCCATAGGTCTCGTAGAGCTCCAGCGACGTGAACTCCGGGTTGTGCTTGAAGTCCGCGCCCTCGTTGCGGAACTGCCGGCCGATCTCGAAGACCTTCTCCATGCCGCCGACCAACAGCCGCTTGAGGTGCAGCTCCGTCGCGATGCGCAGATAGAGGTCGAGGTCATAGGCGTTGATGTGCGTCTCGAACGGCCGGGCGTTGGCACCGCCGTGGATCAGCTGCAGCACAGGCGTCTCGACCTCGACGAAGCCGCGGGCCCGCAGCGAGTCGCGCACACTGCGGACGATGGTCGCCCGTTTGTACGCCGTCTCGCGCGCCTCGGGTCGGACGATCAGGTCGACGTAGCGGGCCCGGATCCTCGCCTCCGGGTCTGTGAGGCCTTTGTGCTTGTCTGGAAGGGGACGGATCGACTTGCAGGTGATCTGGAGGGACTCGGCGTTGATCGACAGCTCACCGGTGTGGGTCGTCATGACCTCACCTGTCACCCCGAGGTGGTCACCCAGGTCGATGTCATGGCGCCAGAGCTGCTGGGTCGCGGCGCCGACCGCGTCCGCCACGACCATGATCTGCAGGTCGCCGCTCCCGTCGCGCAGCGTGGCGAACCCGCGCCTGCCCATGTCGCGCTTGAGCATCACCCGCCCCGTCACGGACACCTGGATACCGGTGAAAGTGTCGGGCGGCAGCTCCCCGACCTCGGCGCGTACCTGCGCGAGAGTGTGGGTCCGCGGGTAGGTCACCGGGTAGGGGTCGACGCCGCCGGCCCGCAGCTTGTCGACCTTCTCCCGTCGTACTCGCATCTGCTCCGGAAGTCGCTCCGCCGACATCGCCTCCGCCACCAGGTCGGGCTCCGGCGGGATGAGAGCGAGCACAGCCTTCGCGTGGTCCGCATCTGCCGTTTCGAGCGTCTCCCCGTCCCCGTGACGCCCCCGACGGCTGAGTCGCGACAGCGACGGCTTCGTGAGGAAGCCCTCGGCGCTGCCTGCCGCGGTGCCGACGCGCGGCAGGTCGGAGGCGTACTCGAAGCACATGAAGCGGGGCTGCCAGGTGGGCAGGTACTTCGCGTTGGAGCGATAGAGCGACTCCAGCTGCCAGTTCCGACTCGCGAACAGCAGCGCCTGGCGCCAGAGCCGCGCCAGCGGACCCGCGCCGATCTCCGCACCGCGCTCGAAAGCCTCGCGGAACATGGCGAAGTTCAGCGAGACGGGACCGACACCGAACGCCGCGGCATGCTCCGCCAGCGACGCGACCATCAGCTCCACCAGGCCGTTGTCCGCTGTGGGGTCACGCCGCATCAGGTCGAGCGACAGCCCGTTGCGGCCCCACGGCACGAAGCTGAGGAACCCGCGCAGGTGGCCGTCCGGATCGTGGGCCTGCACCATCAGACAGTGTCCGTCGAGCGGGTCCCCGAGCCGGCCCAGCGCCATCGAGAAGCCGCGCTCGTCCCCGCCGTCCCCGCGCCACTCTCCGGCTGAGACACCGAGCGCCGCGAAGTCCTCCGCGCTCAAGGCAGCGTGCCGAAGGACCTGCGTGGTGTAGCCGCGGCGTTGCAGCCTCGAGACGGACTGCCGGACCGCCTTCATGCCAGGCCCGTTCAAGGAGAACGTCCGCATGTCGAGGATCGCCTCGTCGCCGATCTCGTACGCCGTCAGGCCGGCATCGTCGTAGGCCGCCGCCCCTTGCTCGCCGGCGCCCATCACGGCGAGGGACCAGCCATTGGCACGGGCCAGCTGACGCCACCGGGCGATCGCGGCCGGCCAGCTCGCGGGGTGGCCGACGGGGTTCCCACTCGCGAGGCTGACGGAGCCGATGACCCGATGGGATACCCCGGCCCGGGCCTTGGTGGCGTCCTCGACGTCCCAGACGACGGACTTGTCCCGACGGGTCGCGAAGTAGCCGAGGGAGTCCCATTCGCCGAAGTCACGCAGCAGGGTGCGGACGCGTGCCTCGTCGGCGACACCGAACGTCCGGCCGGTCCTCGACGGGCGGAAGAGCAGGTGCGCCGCGAACAGGACGACGGCGGCGGCGGCCAGACCGATGACCGAGCGCACCCAGATCGGGGACGATGTGCGCGTCCTCCCGCCGAGCCGGCCGATGTCTCCGAGCATCCGGTCAGCCACATAGTCAGAGGCGTTCCCGAGGCTCGGCGCAGTGCCGAACTTGTAGACCAGGAAGGTGCCGCCGACGAAGACCACAAGTCCGCCGATCAGGAACGTCGCAAGGGCCGCCGGCAGGCTGCCGGCGACGCGCCGTGCGACGAACTGCGGCCTGGCTCGCCAGGCGATCACCAGAACTCCGGCGATGAAGATGAAGCCGATGATCTCGGCCAACTGGGCTTCTTCGGTCACCGAGACGATCCGGCCGAGCTCGGGGAGCACCAGCCACCAGACCACCAACAGCCACCAGGCGGCGAGCAGCCGACGACGGAGGGCCACGCCCATCACGGCCAGGAGGGAGGCGTAGACGAGGCTCGGCAGCACCGGAATCGTCAACATCGACACGATGTCGTCGGGAGCCCGGAAGTACCGTCGCCAGGCCGGCACGATGGACACGACCACGACGAACATCGAGAACGCGAACATCGCCGCTGCGAACCGGTCCGGCCACCGGTCGTCGAGCGGCTTGCGAGTCACCCCACGTAACGACAGCGTGCGCGGCCGTGGTGACTTCGCAGCCGCCTCGACAGGCAGGGTGGATGTCGCGTCGGTCATGTGCTCCCCGCTCCTGCAGCACCCCGTGCCGCCGTTGAAGACCTTCGCATACCTTGGTGCAAAGCGCTCGAGGCGCGAGGACGGCCTCCGTCAGGCATTCTCGGATCCGACCGTCGCGAGCGGCTCGTCTTCGGTCAGGTCGCCATGCCGAGCCAGGCTCAGGGCGCCACCGACGGCGAGCCCGAATCCCAGCACGGCTACCCAGGCCCAGCCTGCCCTTGGCTTGTCGCCCAGCAGCAGGATGCCCACCAGCGCGGGCGCGATCGTCTCGCCCACGACCAGCGGCGCGGTCGCCTGGGTGACACTGCCGCGTTGCAGCGCCGTCGAGTAGGTGAGCATCGCCACCACACCAGCGATCACCAAGCCGTAGAAGGCGGGGTCCGTCAAGAGCGAGCCCACCTGGTTGCCCAGGTTGTCGAGGCTGAAGGACCCAGGCATCATCCGCGCGGCAACTGCGGTGGCGCCGAACGCGAGACCCGCCACCGCGCCGAGTCCGGCCGCGCTCGCGACGCCGGACAGCCGGCCGAAGGGCACCGCCAGCACCGCCAACAGGAGAACCGCCACCAGCAGTCCCCATCGCTCTGCATCCCTCGCTGCGACCGCGGAGTCCTCCGCGGCCGAGAGCCCGACCAGGACGAGCCCGGCCACGACCACGACGAGCCCGATCTTGTCCGACCGCTGGAGAGGCATGTGCAGCACGACCGCCCCCAACACCGCCGTGATCGCGAGGAAGCTGGCCACGATGGACTGCACGACGAACAGGGGAAGGGTACGGACGGCGACGAGCGACAGCGCGAACCCGAGCCCGTCAAGCCCAAGCCCGAGGAGATAGCGCCAGGAGCCGAGCAGGCGAAGGAGCAGTCTCGGGTCGAGCCCCTCAGTGCTGTCGGTCTGCCGGGCGGCTAGCGCTTGTAGCACTGAGCCCACGCCGTAACACACCGCAGCGCCAAAGGCGCCGATCAGCCCGAGGATCACATTGTGAGGCTATCGGAATCGGACTTTTCGCTGGTCCTGTTTCAGGAACACCAGGTCAGGACGCATCGAGGGTCATTCTCTGATCTCCCGATATCGCTGAGGCACCTGACCTCGGCCACGGGCCGAGCACGGCAGAAAGTCTGCGCAGAAAGGGCCATCGAGACTACCGTGGGTCGCACCGGGTGATCCGTCAGCGGGCCGCTATCTGCGCCGCAGACCTCGACGAGACAGGGACGGAGTCGACACCATGGGTGGCTGGTTGCACGAAGAGGTCGTGACCTCCGGGCGGCTGCCGTTCATCCTGCTCTTCGCCGCCTTCGTGGTGACGTTCGTCGTGACGCGGGTCGCGACGAGGATGATCCGATCCGGGACCGGACCTCTGAAGGACCGGGTCACCGAGGGCGGTTTGCACGTGCACCACATGGTCCCCGGAGTGGTGCTGCTGAGCGCCGGTGCGGTGATGGCCGTCGGGTCGAGAACGACCGTGTGGGGATGCGTCTCCGCCGTGCTCGTCGGTGTCGGGATGTCGCTCGTGCTGGACGAGTTCGCGCTGATGCTTCACCTCGACGACGTGTACTGGTCCCAGCAGGGACGGCTGTCGGTGGCTGCGGTGGCGATCACCGGCGGCGTGATCGGGATGGCGCTCCTCGGGATCACCCCCGTGAACACCGAGGAGGTGAGCACGGGGGAGCTGACGGCGCGGCTCGCTGGACTGGTCGGCATCGCGACCCATAGCGCAATCGTCGGGGTATGCCTGCTGAAGGGCAAGTACCGGTTGTCGCTCATCGGAGTGTTCGTGCCCGTCATTGCACTCGTAGGAGCGATCCGGCTCGGGCGGCCAGGCTCCTGGTGGGCGCGTAAGCGGTATGACGGCGCCAAGCTCGAGCGGGCGGCCGAACGCGCCGCCAAGGTCGATGCCCGGTGGCAGCCACGGCTACGGCGGGCAAGCGACCTGATCGGCGGCGCACCCGATGCCGGGCCGCCGACCGACGCGGCAGAAGTCCCACCGCCGCAGCTCCACGACACCGTCCAGGACTCGACCTGGTCCCCGACCTGAGCTGCTCCCGAAACGGCCTTTCGTCGCCACCCCATAGCCCTTGAGAGCCCAGCCCTTTGCCAGGACCAAAGCCTCTGGAAGGATGCCCGCTTCGCGAACACACTGGGGAGGTCACGAACTTTGCCGTGCCGCCGTAGAAGTAACGAGAGGTTCTCGCCATGAAGTTGGCTGATCTCGACCAACGCCTCAGGCGCCGGCGCAGCTGATGGCGCTCGCGGAAGCGACAGTGAACCTTGAAACAGAGGCAGACCTCCGAATTGTCATCGCGGACGACTCTGCCGAGTCGCTAGCCCTGTTGCGCGCGATGCTCGCGATGATCGACGGCGTGGACGTCGTCGCGGCCGCCGATGACGGCCGAGAGGCAGTCGAGTCCGTCGAGCGGCTGCATCCCGACGCCGTCATGCTCGACATCGCGATGCCCCGGATGGATGGCCTGGAGGCGGCGGAGCTGATCCACTCGCATCACCCGGAAACCACCATCATGATCTACTCGGCTTACGATGCCGCGAAGATGGGGCCGGCGGCGCTCGCCGCGGGCGCCGACGCTTATCTGCCGAAGACCGCCGACGTCCACGAGCTACTGGACGGGATCCAACGAGCGCTGCCGGACCGAGTGTTTGTCGAGAAGGCCAGCCTCGGTCCCAGCAGCGCGATCAGTCCGCTCCACTCGAAGAGCTCCGACAACTCCTTCTGGAAGGAGCGCTACCGCATCCTGCTCGACGCTCTCACTGAAGGCGTCCTCATCACCAGCTCGGACGGTGAGATCGTTCACGCCAACTTCGAGGCCACCCAGATCCTTCAGGTCCCGATCAGCAACCTGGTAGGTCGGTTCCTCGTCGAAGTTGGAATCGTCGGTGACGTGGAGACCTCCGCTGCGATCGACCAGGCCATGAGGACCGGCCGACCGGCATCCAACCTCGAGTACGATTTGCACCGCACTAACGGCACGGCCCGTCGGCTCATCATCAACGTCCGCGCCTTGCGTAACCCGAAGGATCTCTCCGTGCGCGAGGTTCTTGTCTCCTTCACGGATATCTCGAAGCAACGAAGCTCGGAGCGCGAGGCAGCAGCCATCGGCCGCCGGCTCCGGTCCACGTTCGAGTCCATGCTCGACGGCTTCGCCATCCTCTCGCCGATCCGTGGGGCTGACGGAGGCATCGTGGACTTCCTCTACGACTACATCAACCTGGCCGGCTGTCGCATCAACGGTCTCCCGCGAGCAGATCATCTCGGACACCGATTCCTCGACGTGCATCCTCGGATGCGGGACTCGGAGCTGTTCGGAGACTACGTCCGCGCGGCCGTCTCTCAGCAACCCGTGTTGAAGAGGACTGTTCCATCTGCCGAGGCGTCCGTGGGCCAGGACGACATGCTTCGCAGATGGGATGTCTGCGTTACGCCATCCGGGACCGCGATCTCGGTCGCGTTTCGTGACGTCACCCAGCAGGCGGAGCTCGACGCGCGCCTCGAGCAGCGTGAGGAGGAGGTTCGGTCTGCCATCGGGACGATCGCCGAGGGTTTCTTCCTCACACGAGCGCGACGGGACGAAGGCGGCCACATCGTCGACCTGGAGTTCGTCGTCGCCAACGAGGAGGCCTGCCGCGTGACGAACCGCGCGGAGGAGGAGTTCCTGCATCGCGGCTATCTCGAGATCTGGCCCTCGATGAGAAGTCGTTTCGAGCAGTACCGCCGAGTGGTCGAGACCGGCGAGCCCTTCCAGACGATCATCGAGTCCGAGACCGCGCAGGGACTCACCGGCACGTTCGGGCTCTCGATCAGCCGTATCGGCGACGGCTGCGCCATCGTCGTCAGGGATCTGCACCGGAAGCCAGAGGCGGCATCTCCACGTCGCCCGAGGCTAGCGCCGCCGAAGTCCGAACAACCTTCCACGTGAGACGGGCGTCTCGCCGACGACGTCGTCGAGCGCCGAGGCCGCAGCGTCGACAGCGGCCACGACTCCCTCCGCATGTTCGGCCGGCGCGGCGAGCTGCTCGCGCTCTGAGAGCTGCTTGCGTTGTTCGTCCGCGAGCGACTTCAGCATCGAGCGCGACGGTTCCCGCGCGCCGAACGCCACATGCTTCAGGAGGGTCGCATCGAGCGACCGCTCAGCCCAGCTGTGACGGGGCCCGGGTTCGCGGCCGGCTTTCCATCCACACGTCTGACAGCTCAGCGTGTAGTCACCCTCGGCATCGATCCCCACGGTGACCTCATGCGTCCCTCCCCCCTCGTGCTTGGTGGAGCCTGCAGTATGGGACCTGAACTCTGAAGGCGAGACGGCACGTGGGTCTGCGAGGACCAGCCTTCGACGTTCGATGGCATACCGAATAGCGCGCGTCAGCGAGTCGGAGTCGACGTAGTTCTTGACGAGATAGTCCTCTGCACCCTGCCGGATGGCCGAGATGCCGAGCTCGAGACTGTCGAAACCGGTCAGCACGATGATCGGAAGCCGATCGGACATCTCCCGAATGGCATGAAGCACGTCGAGACCGTTCGCATCCGGCAGGCCCAGATCCACCAGGGCACAGTCCGCGGTCAGCGCAAGGTCCGCTGTCACACCGGCGAGCCGCGTGACGTGCTCGAAACGCGCCGCAGGCATCGCCGCGCGGAGGTGTTCCTGGGTCAACCGCGCGTCCGCCGCATTGTCCTCCACCAAGAGGAGCATGAGGTCATGCGGCTCGGGCGGACTCTCATGCACCTCGTCCGCAGGACGGAATGGCACGCCGGGTGGGACATCCACGGTCACGAAGGCACCTCCCTGTTCACCTCAGACGTCATGGTCGGACTTTCCGGGAAGCGTAGTGATCGCCCTCACGTTCTCTTGCAGTCTACGCTGTGAATTGCAAAAAAAGAGCATCCGGTCGGAGCCACTTTCTCGCGATGCGATTGCGGTCAGCGCCTCCAAGCTCAGTGCGCTGCTCCGGCTTCCACGAGTTCGTCCGGCGGCGCGTCGGGAAGGGTGAACCGGAATCGGGCGCCTCCGCCAGGGTTCTCCTCGACCAGCACAGCCCCTCCGCGCCGGTTGACGGCTTTTTCCACGATCGCGAGGCCGATTCCGGTACCGGGGAACTCCTCGTGAGTGTGCAACCGCTTGAACATGCCGAAGATCTGGGCTCGGTGCTCCGCCGGTATGCCGACTCCGTTGTCGGCGACGGCGAACTCCCAGGAATCACCGCTGCGCTCGGCTGAGACGCAGACTCGCGGCGGGACACCAGGCGCAACGAAGGCAAGTGCGTTGCGGATCAAGTTCATGAAGACTTGAGTCAACTGCACCTCGTCCGCGAGGACGACTGGCAAGAAACCCACGCTCACCACGGCTCCGCTTTGGTCAATCTGGGACCGCAGGTCGGCGAGGATGCCGCCGATCAGTTTGCTCGAATCGACCGGCTCGAGCAGGCTTTGGCGGGTGCCGACGCGGCTGTAGAGCAGCAGGCCATCGATCAGCTTCTGCATGCGGGCGCAGCCCGAGACGATGAATGCGATGAACTCGTCAGCATCACTCCCGAGCATCCCGCCATAGCGACCCTCCAACAGATCGGCGAAACCTCTGATCGTTCGGAGCGGCTCGGAGAGATCGTGGCTGGTGACGTAGGCGAACTGGGCAAGGTCCTCGTTGGACCGTGCAAGGTCGCGGTTGGCCCGCTCCAGAGCCCGGGCGTTCGCCGCGACCTCGTCGGCTGCCCGGGCCAGCTGGTTCGCGTTGTCCCGCTGAGCAGTGAGGTCGGTCATGATGATGCACCGCACCATGACTCCGTCGATATCCAGGCCGACGACCGAGGCGAGCACCGGAAAACTCGTCCCGTCGTCTCGCACGAGAGACAGCTCCCCCCGGGCCGACCCACCCTCGGCGGCCAGGAGCAACGCCTCCAGGTGACCCCGCGAGTTGGCGTCCACCAGCGTGTGGAAGTCGGAGCCCACGAGCGCGCTCACGTCACGCTCGATCAGCTCGGAGAGCCGGATGTTTGCATAAAGCACCACTCCGCCCTGAGAGACCGTGGCGGCTCCTTCTCCCATCCCCTCCACGATCGCGCGGTAGGGGCTGTCACCACTTCTGAGAGCGGAGTGCTTCTGTTCGCTCTCCTGACCATTCAGCGACAGGCCGACACTCCCCGACCCGATGGCGTCGAAGGACTGGCGAAACTCCTCGAGCTGACCCCGCACGCGCTTGAGCTCGGATTCGAAGTCCTCTGAGACGGCGTCAGCGTTCATCGTGTCCCCCGAGCGCGGGCATGGAGCGAGTGCTCGACCAAGGTCGTACTGAGCCGCGGGATGGCTCTGCCATTCTCATCTCGACCATCCCAGATTGACCCTTTCGGTCGGCTAAGACCAATCTGCGCGAATTATCGGTCGCCGCCAAGGGCCATTAGTCACATGTGGCGCAAAGCTCGCGGCGCCGATGCCATCAACCCTTCGAGACACGCGTGCTGGAGGGTCGGCGGCATCCTGTGTCCGAGCCGCGTGTCGTCCGGGGATCCGAATGCGGCTACCAGTCCAAAGCGGCGCGGATCCGGTCGAGCATGCCGTTGTCGAGCACGAGGGTGGCGGCCTTGGCGGAGTCCGTGATCGAGTGCGGTCTCGACGCACCGGGAATCGGGATGACGTGGCGACCGAGCGAGAGCTCCCAGGCCAGCACGACCAGCTGCGGACTGACGTCGAGCTCGTCGGCCAGCTCCGCGAACACGGAGAATCGGTCTCCTACGGACTTCGATGCCTTGCCGGTGCCGCCGAGCGGGCTCCACGGCAGGAAGGCCACACCAAGCTCGCCGCAGTGCTCGAGCTCGTCGCGCGACGAGAGATAGAGGGGCGAGAACTCGTTCTGCACGCTGGCAAGGCCGGCTCGTCCGAGGACATCGACGGCGATGTCGATCTCCTCGACATTGGCGTTGGAGATGCCGATCGCCCGGAGCTTGCCTTCCTCCTGGAGCGTCCTGAAGTTGGCGATCGCATCCGCATAGACCATCGACCGGTCCGGCCGATGCCACTGGTAGAGGTCGATGACCTCGCGGTCGAGCGCCTTCAGCGATGCCTCCACTGCTCTGCGGAGATAACCGATCGACCCGTCGCGACCCCACGTCTCGCCGGGACCGCGGGTGATGCCGCCCTTGGTGCCGACGACGACCTGATCGGTCGGGCCGGCGTACGACGCCAGCGCCCGTCCGACGATCTCCTCGTTGTGACCCATGGTGTCCCAGCTCGGGGAGTAGATGTCTGCGGTGTCGATGTAGGTCACGCCGGCGTCGAGGGCCGCGTGCACAGTCGCTATCGCCTGCTCTGGGCTCGGCTTCACGTTGTCGCCCATCGAGAAGGGCATGGCGCCGAGTCCGATCGGATAGACCTCGAACGGTCCAAGTTTTCGTGTGTCCATGCGGACGATCCTGTCATTCCGTCTGGCGGCATCGGGCGGGCGGCCCCGACGTTGCAGCTCGCAAGCGCGCGCACCGACTGGAGGTAGCTAGAGGTGCTGCCAGGTGGGTTTGGGGTTGTCACCCGGCGGCTGACGGGCTGGCTAGAAGGGGGTCCCGATTGTGACCATGTGGGTCCCTTCGAGCTCCAGCAGCCGCTGCTTGCGTGGCAACCCGCCGGCATAGCCGGTGAGCCGGCCGTCCTTCCCCACCACGCGGTGGCAGGGGATGATGATCGACAGCGGGTTGTGTCCGACGGCCTGGCCCACCGCTCGGGCCAACGTCGCGTCTCCCAGCTCTGCGGCGAGCTCGCCGTACGTCGTCGTGGTGCCGAACGGGACCGCCCTCAACATCGCCCAGACACGTTCTTGGAACTCGTCGCCGTTGGTCATCGTCGGCAGGTCGAACGACGTCCGCTCGCCGACCAGGTAGTCCACCAGCTGGGAGCGGGCGTCCCGGAGGAGGGCGTCGTCGCGCGCATTGACCCTCGGGCCGATGGTCTCCTTCGACGGCGGGTACCAGTGGTGAGGGAAGTAGACACCGACGATGGCACCGCCCGACGCCACCAGCGTCAGCTCACCCAGCGCGGTGTCCACGATCGCGTGGCGATTCCTCATGGTGTCGTTCCCTTTCCGTCGTAACTCTCTGCGCTCCATAGAAGACGAACGAGGTGGCCCGAATGTGAGTCGCGGACGCCCCCGTTCCCGTGCTCAAGGGGGAGGTGCCACATCAAGGCACGATCGAGCAGCCGGGAATACCAGCCGGGCGCACCATCAAGGTCTGACACCGTGGACTGAGCGAGCACTCGGGTGAACGTCATGTTGATCTCCTCTGGGTGGGATGAATGACGCCCGTTCGCTCGTGCGTCCGAACGCCACCCGCTTCCCTCACAGACAGACCCGCGAACCGGGCCGAACTCATCGGTCTGCGCGCACCTGTCGTGACGCGGGCAGGCGGAGACCCCCTCGCGGGTCGTCCTAGAAGGCCGAGACGGTGGCCGGCGCGCGCTGGGGTCGCGAGAGAGTGCGCACCAGGGCATCGCGACCATGCCGTCGTAGCGCGATCGCGCTGAGCAGCCGGAGCACCGGGTCCAGCACGTCGAACCCGAAGTCGGGGGTCGGCACGTCCACGCTGGCAGCCAGGTCGTCGGAGTGGACCACCATCTCCATCAGCCGGGTGACGAGGAAGTCGTCGGTGGCAAGAGACCACCCCTGCCAGGGGATATACGTCATGGCGGGCGCATCCGCCAGCGCTCCCCCCAGCTTCGACAGCGCCCCGGATATCAGGGCGACAGCCACCTCGGGGCCGTCGTCGGCCTCGCGGTCGGAGCTCTCGCGGATGGACCTGTTCACTTGTCCGTCGAGGTCCTCGCGTAACCAGGGCGCCCGCGCGTAGTGCTCGAGGAGGTCGATCGTCTCGGCATCCGCACCATGAGAAGGGTCCGCCCCGAGCAGAGCCACCACGTTGACGGGCTGGCTGGCGAGATGCCGCGTGAGCCCCCCGACAGACATGCCCGCACACGCTGACTCGCGCGTCCAGGCTGCAGTCACTTCGGGCCGGGAGACCAGCTCGAGGACCAGGACGCCAGCATCGATGACGGTGGCGTGGTCGAGTGTGCCGGCGAAATGGAGGGTCACGGCCACGAGTGTAGACACCCGTCCGGACAGCCGGCGACGGCTGCGGCGCCCGTCCAGAGGACAGGCGCCGCACCCGCTACGGGATGGTCAAGCTCAGGAGGTCAGAACCTCGCGACCCCTGCGGCCGCCGCACCGTGGGCGGTGGCTCCGGCGTGGGCCAGACCGGACGCACCCGGCGTACCGATCTCGCTGCTCGACAAGATGATCGTGGCGTCGGCGTTGTAGCCGCCGACGACCATGAGCTGCGGCTTCGCGTTGGTTCCGATGCTCGCACCAGCCTGGTTACGACGGGCTTCCTTCAGCGCGCCCGCCTTCGACCACTTGTCACTCTTCACGTTGTACTGCTGCACGTCGGGAAGCGCGTTCGGAAACTGACCACAACCCGCGAGCGTGATGGTGCCGCCGAGCGGACCCTTGTCGAACGCGAATGCCTGTGACTCGTCGCAGGCCTCGGGCAGGTCCTTGACGGCCTTGTCGTTCCACTTCGCGTTGCCGACCGTCCAGGACTCCACGGTCTTCTGGGCGTTGAGTGTCCCGGCGTCGTTGACGTCGCCGCCGATCGCGTAGATCGTCTTGCCTCCGATGACCGCAGGAGTCACGTATCCACGGGCCTGGGTCAGGGCCGGCTGCGCCTTCCACTTCTTGCCGGGCTTGCCCTTGGGGTTGAACCTCCAGACCTGCTTGGAGTTGTCGTCCGTGCAGGGCGGGACACTCGTCGAGAAGGACATTCCGCCGAGGACGTATGCCGTGTTGCCGGCGACGGCGACCCCGGTGCCTGGCATGCTGACGCACTTCGAAGGAGTGGTGCCCGGCCACGGGTCGGACTTGACGACCATGGCCTTGTTGGTCGCCGGGTAGTAGACCTGAACCGTCTTGAGGATCTTGCCCGTCGCGTCACGCCCTCCGAACGTGTAGAGGCCGAGCCCCTTCTTGTCGTGGAGCGGGGCCACGGTGTAGTTCGAGATCGGGACCGGCATGTCGACCTTGGTGTCGACATACTTCCCCTTCTTGAGGTCGTAGTACCAGACCGAACCATCCGTCGTACCCGCGTCGTCAACCCGGAATCCCAGGAAGTAGACCTTGCTGCCAACCTTCGCGCCGTCGAAACGGGTCGCTGATGACGGGAAGTCTTTGCCTGACTTCCACTTGACGGCTACCGACGGCGAAGGACCGGCAGCGAGCGCGGCGCCTCCAGACAACAGCAAGCCGACGGCGACCGCGACGCTCAACCCTCGCGCATACCGCAACTTCATTTCAGACCTCCCGTGCAACAAGGCGCTGACCCCTCACAGTCCGCGCACCCACCTGTCGGGCCTATTCATCCCACGGCGGCACCTGACCCGTCAACCATTTCGGTGCAGACATCGCACGCAACGACCGAACGTCCGCTTTGCCCTCCGGTTCGAACGCGTAGGCATGCGTCGCGGAGAGGTGTCGAGCAGGTCGAACCCCGCGCGACCTGGACGTTTCGTGACCGGACGCTCGTCCGTGACCGGTCAGCCGGTGGCGGTGCTCCGCTCGGCCCGGTAGGCCGAACTCATCTCCCGCAACCGGCCATGGGCACCGGCGTAGGCGTCGTGACGGGGCAGGTGGGCCTTCCTGATCTTCGCGACCACCGTGTAGTTGGGGTCGCAGACGTTGGCAATCGGGCTCTCGCTGGCCTGCGTGACGAGCTGGTAGCCGTCGATGGGATCCAGTCCGCACTCCGCGGCGATCCAGCCGACCAGGTCGTGCTGGGCGATTCGGAACGCGTCCTCGAGCGGTCTCGCCGAGCCTGCGCTCATCAAGTAGTCGTCGCTCTCCAGGCGGGGCCACGGAGTAGGCACGCCCTTGATGAGGTCAACGATGACGACCGTGTCCATGGCTGCCTCGACGGCGACGCCACACGTCTCCCCCTCGCCCTGTCGGCCGTGTCCATCGCCGAGGGCGAACATGGCACCCTCGACGTTGACCCCGAGGAAGCAGGTTACACCTGCCCGCATCTCCGGGGTGTCCATGTTTCCGCCATGGGCATCCGGGACGAGCGACGACCGGGCCTCCAGGTTGGCAGGGGCGACGCCGACGGTTCCGTGCATCGGGTCGAGCGGCAGCACGACCTCTACCTCGTCGAACCTGGCCCGGAAGGTCACCGTCCGCGAGATGCGGTCCACGTCGTACATCCAGACCAGCTCGGGCAGCGGCTCCTGGAGGCTCGCGGTCACATGCGTGGACGTGAGTGCGCCGAACAACGGGATCGTCGTCGACGCCGCCCAGTCGCGGGACGGCTCGATGGAGACGAAGTGGACAGCGAGCGTGTCACCCGGCTCCGCACCCTCGACGTAGAACGGCCCGGTCAGCGGATTCACGAAGGGGAACTCGACGACCCGTGACACCAGATCGTCGATGCCGCGCACCTTGCCGGCAAAGGCGTCCTCTGTCCACAGCTCGAGGACGGCTCCGGGGCGTACCCGTCGTACCGGCGGCACGCCACCGAACGTCCAGGACAGTTCCGCCACGTCAGGTCGGTAGTTGACGATGTCCACGCCGCTCACTCCTCTACGAACACACGCTTGGTCTCGGTGACCCGCTCGGGCCGGTTGCGGACGAGGAAGACGAGATAGACCACGCCGATGGCCATCCACACGCCGGCGGCCGGCCCGGCGTAGGACAACGGCTTCGGAAGCGTCGCGATGAAGCTGAACGCCGGGATCCCCGCACCTGCGAAGAAAGCTGGGATGAAGGCGAGCACGCCCAACACGGGCAGCAACCCATGGAGCAGCCAGTTGAACTCGTCGCGCCGGAAACGCCAGAAGTACATGATGCAGGCGATGTTGAGCAGGATGTACATCGGCACGAAGATATCGACCAGGATCGTGGCGGTCAGCGCGAATGCCGTGTAGGGGTCGTACTGGAACCCGAGCCACATGCTCACGCCGACGCTCACGACGAGTTGGGTCACGAGTGCCACCATCGGTGACCCGCGGGTCAGCGCGCCGTACGCCGTCGGGAGCAGCCGGATCCGGCCCATCGAGAACATCGTGCGGGTCGAGGAGTTGTTGGCGGCGTTCTGGTTGGCGACCACCGAGTTGACCAGCGCGATGAAGACGAGCACGAACCCGGCGGTCCCCCACGCCTGGCGGCCGAGCAGGTTCTGCCACGGGTTGCTGTCTCCGGCGCCGACGAAGCCGGTCATCTTCGCGGGGCCGAAGGTGATGCTGCTCGCATAGGTGTTGAGGACGTAGAAAAGCCCGATCCCGAAGCAGGACAGCATGATCGCCCGATGGACCGTACGACGCGGCTCGAAGGCCTCCTCCGCGATCGGCGCCGCCTCCTCGAACCCGATGAAGGCGAGGATGGTGTAGACGGAGCCCGCGATGATGCCCGACAAGCCCGGGTAGTCGGGGTTGTTGGCGTAGTGGGTGCCGAAGACCTGAAGTGTGTTGTCACTGCCTGCCTGGACGATGAGCGTCAGCGACAGGGCCACGAAGACGAGGACCTCGAAGGCCCCGAGCAGGAGACCGATGCCCGTAGACGCCTTGATTCCCCGATATCCCAGCGAGAACACGAGGAATGAGACGAGCAGCGTCCAGATCCACCACAGGTCGGTCGACCAGCCGAACTCCGAGTTGAACGTGTTGCCGACGATGAATCCCATCTGCAACGCGAGGAAGGGACCGCCGACGATGATCCCGAGCAGGAAGCCCCACGCGACGAGGAACCCCACGGCAGGGTGGATCCCGTTGCTCACATAGGTGTAGAAGGATCCGGCGGACGGCAGGTGCCGCGACAGCTGCCCGATCGAGTTTGCCGCGAACAAGGAGGCGACGAGCGCGACCAGCACCGATAGCGGGGCACCGCCACCGCTGAACGCGATGCCCGCCGGGATCGACAGGGCAGTCGCGATGGCCGGCGCCATGAACGTGATGGACTGGAAGAGCACACCGCCGAACCCGACGGCCCCCGCGCGTAGACCCAAGGTGCCGGTTTCGCCCGCTGCTTCAGCCATGAAGACTCCGTCCGGGGTGCCGTGACGCTCTTCGCCGGCACGACTCTAACGCCGCCGAAGCGATACGTCGACGGGTCGCCGACCACCGATCTCGTCACCGACACTTCAGGCCGGCCGGAGCGCCGATCAGCAGACGGCGCGGTAGGGCTGGCCATCCCGGACATAGCGGCTCCACTCCGTCGGCGTCAGGTCGTACCCGGCGATCCGATACGCCGTCGTCGCCCAGTCATCGGCTCTGCCCGGCATCGTGAACCACCGGACCTGACTCTGCTTTGCGTCGGGTGACAGGTCGGCGATCTCGCCTGCCGGCGTGAACCAGGCCCACCACGGGCCGGGGTTTCCCGATGTGACCGGGGAGCCGATCGGCTGCAGAGTTCCGCCGCCCCACAGGTTCATGGTCGCGCTATTGCCGCCGCTGACGATCATCGCCCCGTCAGGGGAGTAGCTCGGGGTCTGAATGGTGCCTGAGTCCGTGTGCACGATCGCTCTGGGTCGTCGACGACACTCATGGAACGGTGCGGCGCTTCGAACCAGGCATCGGGCAGGTCGCGTCGCTTCAGGTCCTTCCTGGCCGCTGAGCCAAGTCCGCCCTGCTTGATGCAGACCGTGAAAAGATTGCAACTAATGCGCATCTCGGGACGGTCGGGGTATCCTCCTGAGGTTGAGGCGCCGCGGCATGCTCGTGGGTCTCAGCGAAGTGGGGTTCGAGAACACGGGCGTCACGAGCCGGACAGGTCGTCGGGAGGACCCTCAGGGTAGGTGCACCTGAGGAAGGGGATACCAGTCCAGCCAGCGGAGTTACTACGAGCGCACGCCCAGGGGGCATCTTGAAACACGACCGCAGGTCTCGACGACTTGTCTTCACCGTGGTGGCCGCGGCATCGGCGATCACACTTTCGGCGACCGCAGCCACCGCATCAGCGCCACCCGTCGACCTTGGGCTGGTCTCCGAGACGCAAGCTACGACGACCCCCAATGTCGTGAGCGGCGGCTTCCCGGCCGACAACCACACCCAGGTCTGGGGCTATGTGCCGATGAACGGGGTGATGTATGCATGCGGCGACTTCGCCCAGGTGAAGTCGCCGGACGGCCAGACGACCTACGACCGGGCGAACCTGTTCGCGTTCGACCCCAACTCGGGCGCCGTGAGCGACTTCGCCCCGGCAACGAACGGCCCGGTCGAGACCTGCGTCGCATCTCCGGACGGCACGGCCCTCTACATCGGCGGAGACTTCACGACAGTCAACGGCCAGCCGGCCAGCCACATTGCCGAGATCGACGCCGCCACCGGCCAGCTGGTGCCGTCGTTCCAGGCAAGCGCCAACAACATCGTCACTGAGCTGGCCGTCACCCATGACCGGCTGATGGTGGGCGGGTCGTTCTCCACGATCGACGGTCAGGCTCAGCGCGCGCTCGCGACGGTGACCCTCGACAGCGGCGCCTTCGATCCCTACATGAACCTGCAGATCGACGGCCAGGCCGAGGGCGCGACGAGTGGTCCCACCCGGGTCTACCGGTTCGCGGTCAACCCGGCTCAGAACCAGGTCGTCGCCATCGGCAACTTCACGTCAGTCAACGGGGTCAAGCATCAGAACGCGTTCCGGTTCTCCATGCGCAACCGGGTGAAGCTGCTCAACTGGGACAACCCACGCTTCTACCGGCTGTGCGGACCGACCCTCAACATGCCCGTCTGGTCGCGCGACGTGCAGTTCTCCCCTGACGGCACCTACTTCGTGATCGACGGCACCGGGGGCGCCGACTCGACCAAGGATCACCAGACGCTCTGCGACACGGCCACCCGATGGGAGTCAGCCGCGCGTGGCACCAATGTGCAGCCGACGTGGCGAAACCACACGTGCATCGACACGTTGCATTCGGTCGCCGTCACCTCGGCCGCCGTCTACGTCCAGGGTCATCAGAAGTGCGTGATGGGTCCGGGGGGCGTCCAGGTCCCCCGCTACGGCATCGCGGCACTCGATCCCCTGACCGGCATGGCTCTGTCCTGGCGATCGGACCAGTCACGACAAGTCGGCGGCAAGTATCTGATGGTCACCGACCCCCAGGCCGACCCGGGCTTCCCGGCCGGGCTGTGGTCCGGCTGCGACTGCCACACCGAAGGCAGCGTCATCTTCAGGCCCGAGCCCTGATCAGTGAACACAGTCGGTCATGACAGTCCGAGGGCCCGACGGCGCCTGATGTTTAGTCCCGCCCGTGCGGGTACAGGTGAGGGTACGACGGTCACGCAGCAACGCACCTGCTTCGTCGTACCGTTGTGAGACGGGAGGCGCCGTGGAGCCACTACCCGAGACTCGCGAGGTGCTCCAGCGGCTCGCGACGATCAGCCAGGTCGACCTGACGGCCGCCATGCGGGCCGAGATCGAGCAGGTGCTGCAGAGCGTCCCAGGCTGCGTCGGGCTCAGCGTGACGCTTCGGGAGCACGAGCTGACCTTCACCTGGCTGGCGACCGACGACCGGGTGCGGCTGCTCGATGCAGCTCAGTTCATCGCCGGTGGACCGTGCGAGACCGCGGCGCACACCGGCCGGGCACTGGCTGTGGCTGACCTGATGGACGAGGAGCAGTGGAGACTGCTCGCGCTGGCGGGCGCCGCGATCGGCGTGGGTAGTTCCCTCTCGATGCCGATCCTGGGAGCCGACGGCCCGATCGGCAGCGTGAACTTCTACGGCCGCGACCGGGACTCCTTCGCCGGGCGCGAGCGCACCGTTGCGGAGATCTTCGGCGCCGACGTCGAGTCCGCGATCATGAACGCCGACCTCTCGATGAGGAGCAGGCCGCGCGCCGAACGAGCGGTGGAGTCGCTCACAGCGATGGACCGCCTCGATGTCGCCAGCGGCATCCTTGCCGAACAGCGCGGCCTCTCGATCGCCCAGGCCCTAGAACGGCTGACCGACGCAGCGGACCGGGCCGGCGTACCGCTCGAGGCGCTGGCCGACCTGGTGATCGACGTCAAGAACGAGGTCAACCGGCGCACATGGGGTTGACACCGACCGCCGGATGGCCACCCGTCCGGTTAAAGTCCAACCGGACGGGTAAGGGGGTGTCAGCCACCCGTATCACTCCCTGACGCATGGCGTCGACGTACCCGAGAGGCCGCCAGGATGACCGAACCCAGGGCGAGGACGACGCCGAGCGAGATTGCCCGCTGGCTCTCGGAGCATCGTGCGGACCCACGCCGCGTCGACACCACCGACATGCTCACCTACGTTCACGAATGGGAAGACGCCCACGCCGACCTGATCGAGTCCGCCCAGTCCCGCGCCACCCATGCGGAGGAGATCGAGCGGGCCTGGCGCGAGGCTTTCGAGGCCTCGCGGCTCACGGCCGCGGTGGAGATCACTGCTGACCCTTGATCGAGGCAGCATCCTCGTTGGCCCTCTCGACGATCTCCCGGGCCACCTTACGAAGCTTGGTGTTTCCGGTTTGCGACGCCCTGATGAGGAAGCTGAACGCGCGGTTGTCGTCGAGGCCATAGCTGGACATCACTATTCCGACCGCCTTGCCGATGATCGTGCGACTTTCGATGGCCGTGGTCAGGGTGCGGACCTTGTGGGCCAGACCGTGCGCGACGGAGGCGCTCGTGGCGAACAGTGCGGCAGTCTCACGAGAGACCTCGTCGAAGGAGTCGTCGCCCATCGAGTAGAGGTTCAACGCGCCCCAGGTCCGCCCGTCGTTTCGGAGGGCGAACGCCCATTGTGAGACGACACCCAGCTCCGACACCCTCGGGCCGTAGCTCGGCCAGCGGTCATCGGTCGCGACCTGGCGAGCATCGACGTCTTCCCCGGTCTTCGCCGCCATCACACACGGCCCCTGGCCGTACTGATACTGCAGCGCGTCGGAGCGCTGGACGACCAGGTCGGTGGGCGCCACCGTCTCAAGGGTTCCGTCGACGCACAGGACGGAGATGCTGGCGTGGTCGACCCCGGTGATCACCTGCTGGGCGGCCTTGGTGATCCCCCACAGCGTCTGGTCCAGGTCCTCCGGCTCCGCCAAGGAGTCGGCGACGTCGCGCATCACCCGGACGAGATCGAACGACGATGACACCCGCTAGCTCCTTCGGCTTGGGTAGCCAAGGTCCCACGAAGCTACACGGCGATTCTCCCATGGGTCCGCGGCCGTCGACCGGGAAATCGCCAGGTCAACCCTTAGACGCTCGCGTTTCAGCCATCGGGCCAATCAGCAGGCTAGCTGCGGAAGCGGCGTACGCCGAGGTCGACCAGCTTGTCAGGGATGAGCGGGACCAGGGTCGTCACGGCCCTGGCGGTGAGTCCGACGGGGTAGCGCGTCGCCGGCCAGCGTGAGGTCAGCGCCTTCTCGATGACCTTGGCGACGTCATCGGGAGATGAGCCGTGGCTGTCACCGCTTGCCAGGTTCTCGCGAAAGACGGCGAGCCGGTCGCGGTAGCGGTCGAGCGCGGGATTCGGGTCGGCCAGCATGTCGTCGATCCGGGCGATGGACTTGCCCCAGATCCCCGTCGCCATCACTCCGGGCTCGATCACGGAGACGGCGATGCCCTCGGGATGGAGCTCCTGCCGCCATACGTCGGCGACGCCCTCGATGGCGAACTTCGACGCGTGGTAAGGCCCGGCGAACGTGAACGCCACTTTGCCACCCAAGGAACCGACGAAAACGACGCGACCCCGCGCCGCACGGATCTCCGGGAGAAACGCCTGCGTCACCCGGACGTGCCCGATCAGGTTCACCTCGAGCTGGTCCTGCAGATCTCTGATCGGCAGCGTCTCCAACGGCCCGGGATATCCCTGGCCGGCGTTGTTGACGAGGCCCCAGAGGTGGTCGTCACCCACGACATCGGCGACGTGCTGCGCGGCGCGGGTGACTGAGTCATCGTCGGTCACGTCGAGCTGGATCGGCTGCAGGGTCGGGCTGGCCTTGGCCGCCAGCGCCTCGCCGTCGCTCTTCTTGCGGATGCCCGCAAAGACGCGCATGCCGAGACCGTCGAGGCGGAGCGCGGTGGCGGCTCCGATGCCGCTGGACGCGCCGGTGATCACGATGTTTCTCATAGGCAACTCATACCCCATCGACCCAACTGCCACGCCTCGACGAGGGTAGGGCGGGCGATCGGTTCGGGGCGGAGACGCGGCCGTGGTGTCTGCTTGCGCCGCGAAACCGGGTCGCTGGCGTCGCCGAGCAAGTGAGATGCTGCCCAGCCTGTCGATGACGGCGAGTGACGACGAGACGCTGGCGCTTGAACCACTCCAGTGGCTGCTGGCAACCGCACGACCGGAGGGTGACGGGCTCGGGTGGGCCGGCGTACCCAGCAGCCTCGAGGTGGACCCGACGCTCTACAGCGACGGCGCTGGCGTCGTGCTCGCCTTGCTGGAGGCCCACGCCCACTTCGGCGACGACCGGTGGGCCGATGCTGCCTCGCGCTCGAACGGAAGCACCTGACGGCTCGAGCGGGAGAACGTGACGGCTCGGCGGGAAGAACCTGACGGCTCGAGCGGAAGAACCTGACGGCTCGAGCGGAAGAACCTGACGGCTCGACGAGAGGTTTCACCCGGGTGAGGCGCCCACTCGGGTGAGCACACGACCCGTGACATCGAGCGATGCTGGGACTGTCGACGACGACCCTGTGCGACCTGCGCCCACCCGGCTCCCAGGTACGCCGCGGAGCGCCGACATCAATCGCCTCCACATCAAGAACGGAAGTACGTCATGTCCCATGGTCACACCCCTCGAGCCAGCCTCGTGATGCGAGCGCTCCGACCCGCGGCGGTCGGCCGATGAGCGCGCAGTCGAAGCGGTGGGCGGCAGGCGTGCTGTCGGTGGCGCTGGTCGGCGCTCTGGGCGCCGCGACTCCTGCGCTGGCCACCCCCGCTCACCCGGCACAGCCTGGTCAGCCTGGGGACTCGGCACTCGTCGACGCCCCGGTGGCCGGTGTTCACCAGAGCACGTTGCGCGGAGTCAGTGCGGTCTCGGCGTCCGACGCCTGGGCGGTGGGCCTCACCAACAACGGCACGCGCTACAACACCCTGACCGAGCATTGGGACGGGAAGCAATGGGCCAAGGTGTCGAGCCCCAACCCTGGCGGCGCGAACAACAGCTTCATGCTGGCAGTTGACGCGCGCACCAGTTCCGACGTCTGGGCCGTTGGCAATACCGGCGTGGACACCGGGACGAACACGCTGACCGAGCACTGGAACGGCAAGAAGTGGACCACACTGCCGAGCCGGACCGGCGAGCTCTATGGCGTGACGGCGCTCTCCGCATCCAACGCCTGGGCCGTCGGCAACTACTACGACGGCGACGTCTCGAAGACGCTGATCGAGCACTGGAACGGAAGACGCTGGACGACGGCTAACAGCCCGCTGCAATACGGCCACCTCTACGGGGTGACCGCCATTTCCGCGGACGACGTCTGGGTGGCCGGCTTCTCCTACAACGGCACGAACAACACCTTGATCGAGCACTGGGACGGCCAGAAGTGGAGCGTGGTGACGAGCCCTCGGCCCGGCACGTTCAACGAGCTCTACGGGATCAGCGCGGTCTCTGCAAACAACATCTGGGCCGTCGGTGAGTACGCCGGCACGAACAACCAGCGGACGATGACGCTGCACTGGAACGGTTCGACCTGGCGCAAGGTGGCGAGCAAGCTGCCGCCGGGCGGCACCCTGCCCTTCCTCTTCGGCGTAAGCGCGCTCTCGTCGTCCAAGGTGTGGGCCGCCGGCTTCCGGCTCAACCCTCAGCAGACGCTCATCGCCGGTTGGGACGGCTCCAGCTGGCGTCAGTCCGAAGCCCCCAGCCCCGTCGGCGCCCCCATCCTGTGGAGCGTTGACGCGGCATCCGCCAAGGACGTCTGGGCAGTCGGGACCGTCGGCAACAGCAGAGGAGGATCGCGAACCCTGGTCGAGCATTGGGACGGCACGACCTGGTCGCTGGTCGACAGCCCCAGCCGCTGACCCGTCGTACCCCTCCTCGGAATCGCGGGCACCCCCTCCCCCGCGATTGCGGGACTCTCCACGTGCGGGAAGGGCAGGTTTCAGATCCTGGAAACCTGCCCTTTTCCGCATTCCCGGGAGAGCAAGGGGCAGGCCGCCGTAGTCTCGGGTGACACGAGGCAAGGGGAGGGGTCTCTGGTGTCGTTACGTCAGGTCACCGCGCCGGTCGTGATCGCCATGTCGTTGGTCATCGCGGGTGGGTGGGCCACGCAGTCGTACGCCGGCCAGCCGTCAGCCAACCACGAGAGCCGCGCCAACATGGGGCTCAGAGCCACGATCCGGATGTCGGTGGGCGACATGGGTCAGCAGGCCAAGGGTGGCAGCGGCGCGTCGAAAGTGTCAGCCGACGGGACCCGCATCGCTTTCGGCTCCGCAGCCGCCAACCTTGTGCCTGGTGACACCAACCACCACGTCGACGTCTTCGTGCGCGACCGCATCGCGGGCACGACCTCGCTGGTCACGCGCGGACGCGGCGGAGCACCGGCCGACGGGGACAGCAGGGCGAACGGCATCAGCCGGACCGGGCGCTACGTCGCCTACGACTCGTTCGCCACCAACCTGGTGGCGCACGACACCAACGGCGCCTACGACGTCTTCGTGCGCGACCTCTCGACGACCAGCCAGGAGCGGGTCTCGGTGCCGACCGGCGGTGGGCAGGCCAATGCCGAGAGCTTCCGGCCGGCGATCTCGGGCAATGGCCGTTACGTGGCGTTCGACTCCTATGCCACCAACCTGGTCCCCGCCGACACGAATGGTGGGTTCGACGTGTTCGTGCGGGACCGCTTGCTCGGCACCACCGAGCGGGTGTCGGTCGGCTCGGGCGGGCTGCAGGCGAACGGCGAGAGCACCGGCGCGGCGATCACCCCGGACGGTCGCTACGTCGCCTACGAGTCCGGCGCGAGCAACCTGGTCGAGGGCGACGACAACGGGCAGGTCGACGTGTTCCGCTACGACCGCCGTACTGGCATCACGGCGCTGATCTCGGTCGGACTCGGAGGCGCTCCGGGCGATGCGCTGAGCGACCTCGCTGGCCTGTCGGCGTCGGGTCGCTACGCCGTGTTCACCTCCTCGGCAGCCAACCTGGTGCCCGATGACACGAACGGCGTGGCCGACGTGTTCGTCCGCGACATGGTGGCCGGAACGACCGAGCTGGTCTCCGTGGACAGCTCGGGTGGCCAAAGCAACGACGGCAGTCTCTATGGGGCCATCTCGGACGACGGGAACGTCGTGACGTTCGACAGCTTTGCTGACAACCTCGTCGAGGGGGACACCAACGGCAACCCAGACGTGTTCGCCCACGACCGCCGCAGCGGCGCGACCACGAGGATCTCGGTGACCTCCCACGGAGGGCAGGGCAACTTCGGGAGTGTGGCCTCCTCCATCAGCGGGAACGGCCGCTTCGCCGTGTTCACCACCGCGGCGACGAACCTGGTGCGCGGCGACACAAACAAGGCGAGTGACGTGCTCCTCCATCGGCTCAGCTGACGGACGATCCGCGGAGTACGGCGGGCTCGCAGGTCGTGCGGGTAGGGCCCGAGACGGCTAGCCTGGGCGACGTAATCGACCTTGAGCACCACACCGGCTGAGCCGTGACCGAGTCGTCCGGCGCTACGTCGCAGTGGCGTGGCCGAACGGTGTGGGCGCGTGACGCGTCCGCACCCTTGCGGGAGTTCCTTCGCACGGAGTCTGGCAGTGCAGGCGTGCTCGTCACCGCCGTGGTCGTCGCCCTGGTGTGGGCGAACATCGACATGGGCTCCTACGAGTCGTTCTGGCAGACCCCCCTGACGATCCGGATGGGGGGCCATGGCCTGAGCTGGGACCTTCAGACCTGGGTGAACAGCGGACTGATGACGCTCTTCTTCCTCGTGGTCGGTCTGGAGGCGCGCCGCGAGTTCGACCTCGGCGAGCTCCGGGACCGGCGGCGCTTCGTCCTGCCGTTTGCGGCCGGGCTGGTGGCGATGGTCATCCCGGTGCTGATCTATCTCGTGATCAACCACGGCAGGTCAAGCGCGCAAGGGTGGGGCGTCGCGATGTCGACCGACACCGCCCTGGCGTTGGGGCTTCTCACAGTCCTTGGCAGAGACGTGCCCGACCGGGTGCGCGCCTTCCTGCTGACGGTGTTCGTGGTCGACGACCTGGCCGCCCTCGTCGTGATCGCCGTGTTCTACAGCGACCAGATCATGACAGGTGACCTGGCCGTCGCTCTAGTGGTCTTCGGCGCGGTCCTGGTGGCAACGGCGGTGGGGGTCCGACAGCCCGGGGTCTACGCCGCGCTGGCCGTCGTGATGTGGGCCGCCGTCGTACGCAGTGGAATCGACCCCGTCGTGACCGGGTTGGCGATCGGCCTCACGGCATCTGCCTACTCGCCTTCGAGATCCGAGCTCGAGGAGGCCACCGGCCTGGTGCGGCAGTTCCGCGAGCAGCCGACGGCCGAGCTGGCCCGTTCGGCCACCGTCGGCCTGGCGTCGACGCTCTCCCCCAATGCGCGGCTGCAGCACTTCTTCCACCCGTGGACGAGCTACCTGATCGTCCCGTTGTTCGCCCTCGCGAATGCCGGCATCGCGCTCGACGTCGGCTTCCTCGGTCGGGCGTTCCACTCCCCCGTCACCCTCGGCATCCTCGTCGGCTACGTCGTGGGAAAGCCTCTGGGCGTCGTCGTCACCGCGTGGTTCGTGGTGCGGATGTCCCGCGGCAGGATCCGGCCACCCGTGGGGTGGGCGGCGGTGCTCGGCAGCGGCACCCTCGCCGGGATCGGCTTCACGGTCTCGCTCCTGATCGCGACCCGTGCCTTCCACGGCGACCGGCTCGCCGAGGCCAAGCTGGGAGCCCTGTCGGCCGTCGTGGTGTCATCGGGTCTGACCTGGGCCGTGTATCGAGGAGCGGGTCGGTTGTCCCCGGCACGACGCGCGCGCGCTCTGCTCGGCACGTCCCAGCAGATGGTCGACCTGATCCCTGCCGTGGACCCGCGACGAGACCACATCCGCGGACCGAAGGAGGCGTCGGTGACCGTCGTCGAATACGGCGACTTCGAGTGCCCCTACTGCGGCCAGGCAGAGCCCGTCGTACGAGACCTGCTCGCCGACACCGACATCCGTTACGTATGGCGGCACCTGCCGCTCATCGACGTCCACCCCGCCGCGCAGCTGGCGGCGGAGGCGAGCGAGGCGGCCGCAGCGCAGGGACTGTTCTGGCCCATGCATGACCTCCTTCTCGAGCGACAGGACGCCCTCCGGCCGCAGGACCTGGTGCGCTACGCCGCCGAGCTCGGACTCGATGCCGACCAGTTCCACGACGATCTGATGCACCATGTCCACACCGCGCGGATCGCCCGGCACGTCGAGTCGGCGGACCTCAGCGGGGTCTCTGGGACACCGACGTTCTTCATCAACGACCAGCGTCATTACGGCGCTTACGACATCGAGACGTTGAAGGCGGCGGTCAAGACCGCCCGGCTGCGGTCCAAGATCGCGTCGCCGGAGAACCCATCACCCCACTGACGTCCGCGCTGGTCAGTCGAGCGCGCTTGAAGCGGTTGGGCAACAAGTTGGTGACGAGAACGATGACCATGCCGACGATGGCGTAGAGGAACAGGACGACGAGGGGTCCGCCGATGGAGGCAGCAGGGAAGTACAACGTGTCCCGGATGGCGCTGACCCCGGCACCGGTGGGCAATCCCTGCCCGACCCAGCGCCAGAACGACGGGAGAAACTCGGGCGGGATGCTCGCGCCGGAGATCGCCACGCCGATCGAGAAGTACAACAGACCCAAGAGCGCGCCCGGCGAGCCGACCAGTGCGACGGCACCGGCGGTCGAGGCGGTGATCGCCAAGGAGACAAGGAAGAACTCGAAGTAGAGGTTGCTGGGCGTTGCACCCGTGCCCACGCCATACCAGCTCATGACCCAGAGCACGACGGCCGCCGACCCTGCCGCATAGACGATCAACGTCAGGACATGGCCGAGCCCTCGCTTCCACGAGCGGCGCGTCATTCCGATGAGCCGGCCCAGGCCGGTCGAGGCGACCGTCGCCCCGAGCGCCAGCGCCTGGACGAGAAACCCGATGGATCCGCCGTTCCTGTCATCGAGTGGGAGAGGTACGACGTCGGTGATCTGCGGCGGAGTCGTGAGTGTCTTGACGATCGGCAGCGGGACCCGCCGGCCCTTGCGCTGAAGGCCGGCCACCTTCCTCGCAACCTGCTGTTGGACCACCTGCGTGAAGCTGTTCTTCATGACGTTGGCTGCGATCGGTCCGGCCGCGGATGCCACGAAGAGGTGGGGCGTCGGTCCGGACAGGTCGAGCCCGCCGTACGCGCTCTTGCTCTTGATGGCCGCGCTCAACGCCTCGGCCGACGGGTAGGACGAGACAGCGAACGCTCCGTCCCTCTCGAGCTGTGTCGTCACGTGTCGTTGCTGCGCCGCGGACCCGACCGGTCCGACGGGCAGGTCTCGCCCCGGTCACGACGGCTTCGCCGTCTCCCGCCCCCGCCACCACTGCCAGCCGGCAGTCAGCAGGATCGCGCCTGCCAGTGAGCC
Source organism: uncultured Actinomycetota bacterium (assembly GCA_963820035.1). Lineage (GTDB taxonomy): Bacteria > Actinomycetota > Actinomycetes > Propionibacteriales > Nocardioidaceae > JAWWPG01. The sequence continues at coordinate 66,594 of CAWFYK010000009.1, forward strand.
GATGATGCCACTCGGCTTGAAGTCCAGACCGTCACCTGCGATCAGACTGACGACGATGCCACCCACGAATGACCCGAGCAGGCCCGTGACGATAGCCATCTGCCAGTCGATGCGGCCGTTCTGCCTTCCCAGGATCAGCTGGGCGCCCGCGCCGATGAGCATGCCGAAGAGGATGAGGCCGAGTACAAGCATGTCCGAAGCATAGGCCCCCGTCCCTTCAGGGGACGGCGACATGCGGAAGCTGGCGAGCGGCGTGGGGAAGAGCCGGCCGAACCCACCGCGGGTTCGTCTCGCGGTGCTCCTTCGCACAACCGATAGAGCCCGAGATCCGGTACGGCGCCTCAGCCGGTGAGGGCGTTGATCACGTCCTTGGAGTGCGTCATCGGTAGCCGGTTTCCTTCCAGCTCGATGCGAGCGCCACTCGACTTCTGGATGAGCTCGAGCACGCGGACATTGACCCGCTGGTGCACGGCGACGTCGAGGTCGTCGCGTTGCGCACTGAAGACCATCGCGCCGGCGGGGCTATGACGGGAGGCTGCGGCGAAGCCGTAGACGTGCGTGGCGGTGACCCCGACCAGCATCTTCCCCGGCAGGCCGGATGATGAGTCGTGGATGTGCCCACCTGCCAACGCGCCCCCTACGGTCCCGATGGCGTCACCCACAGAGCCGAAGGCGTCGCCGATGCCGCTTCCGACCAGGCCACCGGCGAACATGCTTCCGGTATGGCCTCGAGGCAGAAACTGCCCTACCGCAAGGACGGGGTCCTTGACCTCGAACTGGCGTAGGGCGTCTTGCACTGACGCCACCATGTGTTCCTCGGACACGATCGGCACTCCCTTCCAGTGGCTTCTTCTTACCGATAATTCCCCATGTCGACCGCAATCGCTCCCGTTTCGGCGCAGCAGCCGGAGCTTCCCCTTCTGGCGGGGTGCGCCGCCGTCAGGTTCTCCGATGCCTGGTCAGAGTCCCGACTGCAACGCGGCCCAGGTGGGTGCGCCGACGGTCCCGGTCGGGTCCAGATGCACCATCACCTGGTAGGCCCGAACCGCATCGCGCGTTCGGATGTTGAACCTGCCGGTGACGGCGACGGGCCTCCGGAGAGCAGCCGTCAGAGCGCGCTGCACCCTGCTTACCCGTGGACCCACCTTGCCGAGCTCGAGGAACTGCGTGTGCCCCGCGGACAGCAGCGCAGTCCAGGCCCATCGCCGTACGGTCGCGTCGTCACTGTTCAAACCTCGTGAGATCTTGAACGCGCGGATCGCTGCCGCCGTTCGCCACAGCAGCCTCCCGGTGGCCACTCCGGGGTCGAAGCCGCTGCGGGCGACAAGGCATTGGGCGGCCCGAACGGCGGAGCTCTCGTCTCCCCAGGCGAGCACGGGGTAGCTGCGGAAGGTCAGCTTGGTGGGGCATCCCGGCGGCAGCCGCACCACCGAGCTGACATCGAGGAAGTTGCGGTCGATCGAGATGCCGTAACCGCCATGGCTCTCGTAGGCGTTGCCGACGTACTGATGGACGCGTTGGTGGTAGCGCCATTGGCTGTCCGGCACGTAGCTGCCGCCGTCGACATCAGCGCGGTCATTCCACCAGGCGATCCAGATGTCGTCGGGGGTGCGCATGTGCGGCGAGTTGTAGTGCGTCGAGAGGTCGTGGATTCCCGATGATGCACTGGAGTAGACGCCGGCGGCATATCCGTTGCTGTGAAGGGCGTAGACCCAACCCGAGACGTATGCCAACACGGCCGCCACGCAATCCTGGTTGGTGCTGTCGTAGCTCTCGATGTCGACGTGCAAGGTGCTCGGGGCGGCGATTCCCAGTCCTTGCGCGTCGAACACCCCGTTGCTTCCGGCGGTATATCCCTGGGCCTCCGCGGTCGTGGTGTTGTAGGAAATCCGGTTGTTGAACCCGGTGCACGGCGCCTGGCGTCCGACGTAGGTGGGAATAAGGTGCCAACCGCTGCTTACCTGACGCGACACCCACGATGCGGTGAGATTGGGCTGGGCGCAACCTCGGTCGACCCCGCCGATATAGATGCCGATGGCGGAGTAGCCAGACGAGCCGAGCCAGGCGTCCATCGCCGATTGGGACGGCGCCGTGCAGGCGTCGAACCCTTTGCCACGGAAGGTGCCGGGAACGCTCGCACCCTTGGCCGGATTCACCCCGCCGGCAGGCGGCCCGCCACGAAAGGGCCGGGCCCCCGGCAGCACCACACTGCTCGACAGGGTGCGCTGCATGAGTGCGGCGTCGCCCCCGCCGTAGACGGCCGAGACGAGTACACCGGCGCCCATCACGGCGATGCTGACCGGGCCGCTCGGTGGTAACGAGACGGTCGCGACGTCGGAGCTGGACGGCACGGTGATCATCGGCGTGGTGGCGCCTCGAACGGAGCGCTGGTCCAATGCCTCGAGATGCAGGCTCGGTGCTCCGCCGATCACCCGGGCCGGGCAGGCTTGTTGATCACCGGCATGCCCGAGGTAGACGACCGTTCGATCGAAGCGGAGACAGGCATGCGGGTGCGATCGTAGGTCGATGACCCCCCACGCGCCGGGCACGTCGACCTGGAAGCCATGGAAGGTCACGATGTGCGACGCGGGGGCGGAGGTGGCGAGGCCTGGGGGGGCGGCGGCGCCGGCGGCAGGAGACAGCGCCGGGAGCAGCACCAGACCTGCAACGGCGGCGACTGCGAGACTCCGCCGACGAGGACGTCGAGAGGTGTGCCGCGTCGAGAAGGAGGTCATGGAGTTCTCCAGTCCAGCGGGTGGGACCCCTGTTCATTGGTGAGGCGATAGTAACCAGAGGTGCTGGTGGGATGAAACCACATATTTATTGTCAAGGGCAATGTGTCTTACAATATTTACCTGTATGCAGCCCTCGCCCAGCAGCGGGTTCGTGCACGGGCGCTCCCGCTGCGCACCTGCTATCGCCCCGGCGCGGCCACGAAAGTGGCGGATGCGCCGGGGTCCGGCAGGAGACCGGGTCAGGACGCTGCGGCGAGCCACTCCTGGAACGTCGGCCCGGTCAAGATGGCCCCCCGCCCGGGGAGCAGTGCGCCCTCCTCATACAAGTGGTCGTCGGCGTCCTCCGGGTTGCTCACGCCCTCGACCCGCAGATGTTCACCGCGCCGAGCTGCCAGCAGAGCGGCCATCTCGACGAGGCTCTCCTCCTGCGGGCCGGCGACTTCCGGAACCGGCTCCGAGCCCGAGGCGGCGCTCGCGGCGAACCCGGGGTCGGTCACCATGTCGGCCAGCACCTCCGCGACAGCGCTGGCTGCGACCAGCTGCGTCCGCATCTTCGGTACGAAGGTCACCTCATCGTGTCGGCCCCAGGTCATCAGCTGCTCGACCAGCTCGTGGAACTGGGATGCGCGGAGCACCCGGGTCGGGATCGGTCCGGCGAGCGCGGCCCGCTCGTGTGCGATCTTCGCCACGCCGTAACCACCTGTGAACAGGTCCGCCCCGACGATGGACACGACGACCATCCCGTGCACGCCGGCCCGCACGCCGTAGTCGTGCAGGTTCGCGGACGCCGTCGTGAAGAACGCCGTCGCGTCGTCTTTATCGGGAGATGGTCCGGTCGCCACGTCGACGATCCGGTCGACCCCCGACAGGGCGGCCTCCAGACCTTCACCCGTGGTGACGTCGACCCCCGTTGAGCGGGCGATCGTGACGACGTCATGGCCCCTGTCTTCGAGAGTCTCGACGAGGGGGCGACCGACGCGTCCCGTCCCTCCCACTACCGCAATCTTCATCTCACTGCTCCTTCACACACTCTGGCTTCGTTGTCAGAGCTATGACGTGGCGCAGTGGGGAAGCGTGACAGCGAGACCACCCGCTTTCGCCGGGGAAGCATTCGCCCGGCCGGAGCACACACAAAGCCCGCGCGCCCGACCGGACGAACCCGAAGACGTCGCCGTTACCGTCCCGACGGCAGACAGGGATGTTCGCGGATCGACCCGGCTGCCCAGAGCGACCCGCACGCGGCAAGTGGAGCCGCAGGAGCCGCCGCGGTGGCCGCGGGGCTGCCGGTGGCCTTGGTCAGCGTGACCGTCCGCCTCGTGCTCTGGTTCGCACAGTCGATCAGACCGCAGCCGAAACTGCGGACGGCGACCTTGGCGGTCCCCTCCGCAAAGAGGCCGTTGGGCGAGTTGATCAGCTTGGTCCACGGATGCACAACCCCGTCGCACATGCTCCTGCGCGCAATGAACCGGAAGTCCCCGGTGATCTTGACCCGGCGCCAGATCTGAGTGAGCGTGCCGTCGTTCTCCACGAAGTCGGCGTTCTTGCACACAAACGATCCGCTCAGCTGCGCCTTGCCGTTCTTGAAGACCTGTCCCTTGGCATCCACACTCACCGCCATGGTGGGCGGCGGCGGGCCCGACTTCAGCGACATCACCAGGTTGCCGCCGTTCGTCTTGGTGTCGGAGAAGACCATGATCGTGTACGTCGTCCCGGCAGTGCCGTCGACGCCCACCGTGGTGGGGCCACACGCCACCATGCTCTTCGCGGTCGGGGCACCCTCGAATACCATGAATCCGCCGGTGTAGTCCGACTGTGACATGTCCAGGATGAAGGACCCGTCTTCCGTCGGCGCATAGGTGTACCAGACACTCGCGTTGGTGAACGGCGCCCCACAAACCGCGTTCAGCATGGCGTCTTTGCGACCGGTCGTGGCCTGGCTGGTGTTCTGCTTGACTGTGTCGCCGAGCGACACCGGGATCGCACCGGCCGGTTTGTCGTTGGCCGGCGGATCCGCGAACGCGGCGCTTGCCGTGAGCGGCACCAGCGCAGCTGCCGCGACGGTCGCGATAACGAGACGAACGGTCCTCATGATGGTTTTTCCCTCCCGAGTTGGCTCACTCACTGACCCCGCCCACGCGGGACAGTGTTACACCGGATGTGACGTGGGCCACGGCCCGTGGGTTCCCGGGACAACGAAGGGAAAGCAATCGCGCACGGCTCAGCGGTAAGAACCTGACGGTTCGGCGGTAAGAACCTGACGGCTCGGCGGTAAGAACCTGACGGCTCGGCGGTAAGAACCTGACGGCTCGGCGGTAAGAACCTGACGGCTCGGCGGTAAGAACCTGACGGCTCGGCGGATCGATCGAGAAGATGTTATCATTGAACAGTCAACTAGTTCCTCGGGACGAGGCGCTAGAGCCTTGTTCGTCGTACCCACCGAAAGGTCATGCCTCGCATGCCGAAGCTCAATGTCATCGCCGCCAGCACCCGCCCAGGTCGCGTCGGCTACCCGGTCGCCCAGTGGTTCGTCAGGCTCGCACAGGAACACGGCGGGTTCGATGTCGAGCTGGTCGACCTGGCGGAACTGGAGCTGCCGATGCTCGACGAGCCTCACCACCCTCGGCTGGGCACCTACGTGCACGAGCACACCAAGGCGTGGAGCGCGAGCGTCGACGCTGCCGACGCCTTCGTCTTCGTGACACCCGAGTACAACTTCGGGATGTCGGCGGCATTGAAGAACGCGATCGACTACCTGCACAACGAATGGCAGTACAAGCCGGTCGGCTTCGTGAGCTACGGCGGTGTCTCCGCCGGCACCCGGGCCGTCCAGATGACCAAGCAGGTGGTGACCACGCTGAAGATGACCCCGGTCACCGAAGCGGTGGCGATCCCGTTCGTGTCCCAGTTCCTCGATGCTGAAGGCGTGATCCGGCCCAACGAGATCATGGAGAGCTCCGCCAAGGCCATGCTCGACGAGCTGCTCCGCTACTCGGTCGCGCTGCGACCGCTCCGCGAGGGCTGACCCCCCGCCGGGATTGCCCGGCCACCGGGCCCGGTCGAGGTAACGGCGCCGGGTCAGCGACCGTCGCGGCCGCTGCGCCCGTCGTAGACGACCTCGAGCTCCCACTCGGCGGGCCGCTGGGCGTGCAGCCGCCAGTAGTGCTCGGCGATGTCTGCCGGGTCGAAGATGGTCCCGGATGCGATGGGCCCGGCGACCGTCACGGTGGCCGCGTGCACTCCCGAGGCTCCGAACTGTTGGGCCAGCATCGAGGTGACGGCCCTGATGGCTGCCTTTCCCAGCGAGAGACTGACATAGCTCGCGTCGGGAACGGGCATGCCGCCGGTGAGGATGATGCTGCCGCTGCCACGCCTGGCCATCGCCGGCCCGACGGTGGCGGCAGCGCGCAGGGCCCCGACGACATTCACCTTCCACGCCGCCACCTGCTCGGCCTGCGAAAGTTGTCCGATCGAGTCCTGTTGGATGACCGCCGCGTTGTAGACGAGTGCCTCCGGAGTCCCGAACCGCTCGCCGGCCTCCGTCACCGCCGCGACCATTGCGGCCTCGTCCCCGGCATCGGCGACCACAGTCAGGACCGGCACGTGCCAGCCGGCCAGGGCCGCGGCCGACCCGTCGAGCGTGCCGCGGGACCGTGCGGCGAGCGCGATCGGCATGCCTTCGCGGGCGAACCGTTCGGCCACTGCCAGCCCGAGTCCTGGTCCGGCGCCGATGATCAGGGCTCCCGCCATGTCGTCTCCTCTCCACGATGCCGGCCGGTCCGCGGTGCCGCCCGACCCACGATGTCCGGTCTACCTCGCCGGCCCCACCATTCGACCGCGCGACGACAGGCAGGACAACCCAGGGCAGACATGCGCAGCGATCAGACGGGTGCATCGATGAGCCCGGCGGAGGGGGGTAAGAAGATTCCAGTGCGGACGCCGGCCCGCAGCGAGGCCGAGTGAACTCCGGCACTCCGGTCGCGGGAATGCCTCGCAATGGCGCAGAATTCGACATTGGACCGGCCTGCCGTGGCGAGCGACGCGTCGGCGACCGGGACACACGGCGCTCCCGGCTCAGGAGGACACATGACAATCCGTGACATCCGCAAGCCCGCGACGAACAAGCGGCTCGCCCTCACCGCCATGATCTTCGCCGTCGCGATGACGTTCATCGACCAGACCATCGTGTCGATCGCGATCCCGGACCTGCAAGGTGACCTGCACGTCAGCGAATCCGGGGTCCAGTGGATCGTCAACGGCTACCTCGTCGCCCTCGCGGCGCTCTTCGCCCTCGGCGGCCGGGTCGCTGACATCGCCGGCCACAAGCGCGTCGTCCTCATCGGGATCGTCGTGTTCGCCTTCGCATCAGCGATGTGCGGTGCCACGCCGGACGGCTCGATCGCCGGAACGTGGATGATCTTCTGGCGGATCGTGCAGGGCGCCGGAGCAGCCTTCATGTTCCCGGCCGCATTGGCCATCGTGGTGTCGGCCTACCCACGCGACGAGCGGGGCAAGGCCATGGCGGCATTCTTCGGCATCGCCGGCGGGATGACGGCCCTCGGGCCACTCATCGGCGGCTACCTGATCGAGGTGAGCTGGCGTTACATCTTCTGGATCAACGTCCCGGTCGCGATCGTTGCCATCTTCCTGACGCTGCGGGCCAACCCGGACGACACCCGACGCCCGGCACCATTGGACACCAAGGGGGCGATCCTGGCCGCCGGCGGGATCGGCCTGCTCGTCCTGGGTCTTCAGCAGGCCAGCGACTGGGGTTGGGTCAGTCCGGCCACCCTCGGTTCGATCGTTGTCGGGATCGTCCTGCTCGTCGTGTTCGTGTTCGTCGAGCTCAACAGCCAGTACCCGTTGATGCAGGTCCGGATCTTCGCCGGCCGCGGCTTCGCAGCGGACAACATCGTGCTGTTCCTGATCTCAGTTGCCTTCGTGCCGATGTTCCTCTTCGCCAGCATCTACTCGCAAGTCTCGCTGGGGTTCACCGCCAGCAATGCCGGCCTCTATATGGGCATCTTCTTTCTCGGGTTCGTGGTTGCGGCGCAGTGGGGCGGTCGGCTGCTCGACAGGGCGGGGGCCCGCCCGTCGGTCCTCCTCGGTTGTGCTGTCTCAGCCGTCGGCTTCTTCCTGTGGGCGCGGTCCATGCCCGATATCGCCTCGGCCAAGGACTGGGACCAGTGGTGGCGCATCATCATCGCCGGAGCAGGCATGGGGATGGTGCTCGGCCCGGCTTCGACGGACGCACTCAACCGGGCGCCGCAGACCAGCTATGGCGAGGTCACTGGGATCACCCAGACCACGCGAAACGTCGGAGCGAGCGTCGGACTGGCGATCCTCGGAACGCTCATTATCTCTCGCAACCGGATCAACCTCGAGGCGTCGTTCGGGAGGCTCGGTGCCTCCAAGGCGCAGGCGGACGCCGTCGCCAACTCGCTGACCCAGACCGGCGGGCACGCACCGAGCGGTATGACCGGAGGTGGGCAGCGGGCGCAGGCCTTCTTCGAGGCGGTCCAGAGCAGCTTCTCCCAGTCGACGCAGACCGTCTTCTATGGGATGGCGATCGCCATGGCTCTGGCCTGTGTCACTGCGTTGGTCGTGCTGCCCGCGGGGAAGCCTCCGACGGCCGACATCCTGGAGTGACCAATGCCCCTTGACTGATCGGGTGTCCGCCGTACGGCGGCCAACCCGGTCCGCGATAGGGCCCACCGACGAACACGGCCGAGTCCGGGACACGCTGCCAGGGCGCGTGGAACGATCGAGTTCGCGTGCGAGCCGCTGGGGGCTGCACATCAGAACGAAGGGGCGACCATGGGCGCCGAGCGGGACCGGGTTGCAGGCTTCGGACGCCTCGAGGACGGCTTGCGTCAGGCGGACCCGTGGTATCTCTGGGGACCGTATGTCAGCGAGCGCCAATGGGGCACGGTCCGTGAGGACTACAGCGCCGACGGCGACGCCTGGGACTACCTGCCGCACGACGGCGCGCGTTCCCGGGCCTATCGCTGGAGTGAGGACGGCCTGGCCGGCTTCTGCGACGTCGAGCAGCGGCTCTGCCTCGGGTTGGCGCTGTGGAACGGGCGTGACCCAATCCTCAAGGAGCGCATCTTCGGCCTCACCGGTGCCGAGGCCAACCACGGCGAGGACGCCAAGGAGTACTGGTGGTTCCTCGACGCTGTCCCGAGCCACGCCTGGAACCGGTGGCGCTACCACTACCCGCAAGGTGCCTTCCCCTATGGGGACCTGGTGGCGGAGAACGGCAGGCGCGGAAAGCACGACCCCGAGTACGAGCTTCTCGACACCGGCATCTTCGATGCGGACCGCTATTGGGTCACCGAGGTGCACTACACGAAGGCCGACCCTACCGACCTCCTGATGACGATCCGGGTGACGAACGCCGGACCGGACACCGACACGGTGCACGTGCTGCCGACTGCCTGGTTCCGCAACACCTGGTCGTGGGACGCTGACGCCCCGAAACCGGTGCTGGCATCGACGGGGGAGTCGTCGGTCGCCGTCGGTCACCCCTTCCTCGGCGCTCTGGAGCTGATCGCCGGAGGGGCGCCGGACGGGTCCACGGCGGTGACGCTCTTCTGCGAGAACGAGACCAACACGGCCAGGCTCTACGGCTCGACAGCGGGGACGCCGTACCCCAAGGACGGCATCAACGACCACGTGATCAGCGGCGCCGCGACCGTCAACCCGGCCGAGCGGGGCACCAAGTGCGCCTTCTGGTACCAGCTGACGGTCCAGCCCGGCGAGACAGCGGAGGTCAGGCTGCGACTGCGACCGACCGACGGCCAGCACACCAGTGCGGACGTTGCGCTGGGAAGCGACTTCGAGACGGCCGTCAGCCAGCGCCGCGCCGAGGCGGACGAGTTCTACGCCGAGCTCACTCCCGACGCGGCCACCGCGGACGAGGCAAACGTGATGCGGCAGGCGTTCGCGGGAATGCTGTGGAGCAAGCAGCTCTACAACTACGACGTCGATCGTTGGCTCGACGGCGACCCGACGCAGCCCACTCCTCCCGCAGCCAGGCTGACCGGGCGCAACTCCCGGTGGCGCAACTTCAATTCGTTCGACATCATGTCGATGCCCGACACCTGGGAGTACCCGTGGTTCGCCGCCTGGGACATGGCGTTCCACTGCGTGACCCTGGCGCACGTCGACCCGGCGTTCGCGAAGTACCAGCTGATCCTGTTGTGCCGGGAGTGGTTCCAACACCCCAACGGAGCGTTGCCGGCGTACGAATGGGACTTCGGTGACGTGAACCCGCCCGTCCAGGCCTGGGCGGCGCTCGAGGTCTTCGCGATCGACGGCGGGCGCGACCTGGACTTCTTGAGCCGCGTCTTCGACAAGCTGTTGGTGAACTTCACCTGGTGGGTCAACCGGGAGGATGCCGATGGGCGAAACCTGTTCGAAGGCGGTTTCCTCGGCCTCGACAACATCGGGCCGATCGACCGGTCCCATCTTCCCGTCGGGGGCACCCTGCAGCAGTCCGACGCGACCGGATGGATGGCCTTCTACGCCGTCGCCATGGCCGCGATCGCAGGAGTGCTGCAACGCAGCGGGCACCGGCCGGCGAAAGACCTCGTCTTGAAGTTCCTCGAGCACTTCGCCGCCATCACCGAGGCGATGGACAACCAGGGCTTGTGGGATGAGGTCGATGGCCTGTACTACGACCGGCTGCTCACCCCCGACGGCACGGCTGTGTCCGTCCGCTATCGGTCGATGGTGGGCATGATTCCGCTCCTGACGGCGATCGTCGTCGACGAAACCTGGCTCGAACAGGCCCTCACCGTTGGCAAGGAGTTCGCCGGGTTCCTCGACCGGAACGATCTCGCCGACGCCGACCGGCTGAGCGAGCAGGGCCTGATGCGAGGTGAGGTGGGAGACCGACGACTGCTGCTCAGCGTCGTCGGCGTGGACCGTCTCCAGACGTTGTTCGCCAAGCTCTTCGACGAGAGCGAGTTCCTCTCGCCCTACGGCCTCCGAGCCCTGTCGGCCTATCACCGCGAGCACCCTTACGAGTTCCACGTCGAGGGGTTCAGCGCCACCGTCGACTACGAGCCAGCCGAGTCGACCGTGGACATGTTCGGCGGGAACTCCAACTGGCGCGGGCCGTTGTGGTTCCCGCTCAACTACCTCGTCATCAGTGTCCTGGAACGCTACTACCGCTTCTTCGGCGACGAGCTGACAGTCGAGTACCCCGCCGGCTCCGGCGAGAAGGTCACGCTCAAGGTGATCAGCAACGACCTCCAGGACCGGCTCATCTCCCTCTTCACCGTCGGCCCTGACGGGCGTCGGCCGTGCTTCGGTGGAGTCGACCGGCTGCAGAACGACCCGGCCTGGAAGGACAACCTGTTGTTCAACGAGTACTTTCACGGTGACGACGGAGCGGGGCTCGGAGCCTCACACCAGACCGGCTGGACCGGCCTGATCGCCGACGTGATCCGCCGCAGGCACGGCGCCGTCGGCTCGGTCGGCGACGTGATCCGCGCCATGGCCAAGGGCCGCGCGTTGTGACGCGCAGGGCGACGGTGGCCGGCGGGGCAGTGGCGCTCCCAGGGTCGCCGTTCCCGCTCGGCGCGACGGTCCTCGACGGCGGGACCAACTTCGCTGTCGAGTCCCGCGACGCCGAGGGCGTCGCGTTGGCGCTGTTCGACGCCGACGGCACCGAGAGTCCGGTCGCGCTGCTCGACTACGACGCCGGGGTGTGGCATGGATTCGTGCCCGGGGTCCGCGCCGGGCAGGCCTACGGATACCGGGTTGCCGGGAGCTACGACCCCGGCGCCGGGTTGCGCTTCAACCCCGCCAAGCTGCTGCTGGACCCCTATGCGCGGGCGATCTCGGGATCGGTGACGTTCGGGCCCGAGGTCCTCGACTACCAGGTCGACGCTGGTCGCGACGAGCCCAGCACTCTGGACTCGTCGGCGCAGATGCCCCGCAGCTTGGTCATGGACGACGGCTTCGCGTGGAGCGATCGCCCTCGTCCGAACCATCCCTATGCCGACACCGTCATCTATGAGCTCCACGTCAAAGGCTTCACCATGCGCCACCCCGGCGTCCCACCGGAGCTACGGGGGACGTACGCCGGGCTGGGCCACCCGGCAGCAATCAGCCATCTGGTCGACCTCGGTGTGACCGCCGTCGAGCTGCTCCCCGTCCACGAGAGTGTGCCGGAGCCCTTCCTTCTCAGGCGTGGGTTGACGAACTACTGGGGTTACAACACGATCGGGTACTTCGCGCCGCACCAGCACTACTCGGCCGCCGTGCGTGCCGGCCGGCCCGGCGGTCAGGTCGCCGAGTTCAAGGCGATGGTCGAGGCGCTGCATGACGCCGGCCTCGAGGTTGTCCTCGACGTGGTTTTCAACCACACAGCAGAGGCAGACCACCTCGGTCCCACCCTGTGCTACCGCGGGCTCGACAACGCGGCGTACTACCGCCTCGACCCGCGAGACCCACGCGGCTACGTCGACACCACCGGCTGCGGCAACTCCCTCAACGTCGGCGACCCCGTGACCCTGCAGCTGATCATAGACTCGCTGCGCTACTGGCTCACCGAGATGCGGGTCGACGGGTTCCGCTTCGACCTGGCCCCGACGTTGGCCCGCCAGGACGGTGCGTTCGCGCGGCGGTCGGCGTTCTTCGACCTGGTCTCGCAGGACCCGGTGGTCTCACGCGCCAAGCTCATCGCCGAACCCTGGGACGTGGGACAGGCGGACAGCTATGACCTCGGCGGGTTCCCGCCACTGTGGCGCGAATGGAACGGCAGATACCGCGACACGATGCGCGACTTCTGGCGGAGCCATCCGGTCGGCCTCGGCGAGTTCGCCTCCCGGTTCTGCGGTTCGTCGGACATGTACGGCCGAGCGCGTCGCCGACCGACCGCATCGGTGAACCTCATCACCGTCCACGACGGCTTCACCCTTCGGGACCTGGTCTCCTACGACGGCAAGCACAACGAGGCCAACGGGGAGTCGAACCGTGACGGGACGGACGACAACCGGTCGTGGAACTGTGGCGTGGAGGGCCCGACGTCCGATGCCGCCATACTCGCGCTACGGGCGCGTCAGTCCCGAGCGATGCTGACGACCTTGCTGCTGTCCTTCGGGATCCCGATGGTGCTCGGCGGCGACGAGCTGGGCCGAACCCAGCAGGGCAACAACAACGCCTACTGCCAGGACAACGAGATCGCCTGGCTCGACTGGTCCGACGTGGATGTTGAGCTGCTTGCCTTCACCCGTCGGCTGGTGGCCCTGCGTCGCCAGCACCCGGTGTTCAGGCGACAACGCTTCCTCGTGGGATCCGCCGCGGCAACCGAGCTCGGTTGGTTCACTCCCGCCGGGAAGGCGATGACTGACAAGGACTGGTCCGACAGCAGCGCTCTCGCGATCGGCATCTACCTCGACGGATCCGACGAGCCCGACCGAGCGGCCGACGGTTCCCTGCTGACCGACGACGACTTCCTCGTCTTCGTCAACGCCTGGTGGCAACCGCTCGACTTCGTGGTCCCCAAGACGCATGCTGGGACGACCTGGCGAACAGAGATCGACACGCATGACCCGCAGACGTCCGGCACCCCTGCCCTGGTGGCCGCGGGCAGCACAGTCCCCGTCGGTCCGCGCTCAGTCGTCGTCCTGCGCGGCTCGTAGCCGGGCTCAGACACCCCGGAGGATCCTGGCCCTGGAGAGGGGAAGCAGCGCAGCGTGGCGTGCGCTCGTCCGCGAAAGCGAAAATGCTTCCGGCACTGCTGCGACCTGAGAGGCGTGAGTGTCGTCCGGGAGCCGAGCGCATCCTCCAGGTGACCGCCTCCCGGAACACAGCCCTCACTTTCCCGTAGTCCCTGAAGTGAGGGCTCACCCACGTCCACAGATTTCTGACATCGCCGAAACCTGCGGCTGAGCAGGCGATTCCTGCCTGATGTCGGGCCTCGAAGGCGAACTCGTGTTGCCACCTTGCTTGAGCTCTGGCACCCTAAGTCCCGCGCGGGCGGCGCCCAAGTCGGACGCCCCACGGATCCTCACTGGCCGCACACCATCGGGGGAGAACTGGAGTCGTCATGGAGCTCGATCGCAGGCAGGTCCTCAGCGGAGCCTTGGCCCTGTTGGCCTCTGGAGTCGCCCTTCCCCGATCGGGATGGGGTGGCTCCTCCACAGCTGAACCGCAGGGGCACGACACGCAACGCCGCAGCCTACGGTTTCCGGGGGACCCCGGCTCGGGCAATCTGTACTACGGCGCCGCCGTGATGGCGTCACTGTCGCTGCCGGACCTGGAGAAGAAGCTCAACGGGACCCTGACCGTACGGCGGAGCTACTTCAGCCCTGGTCAGACGTCAGGTCTCATCGCCCGGGCACACGAGGACCACACCGCCGGTCGCTTCCCATTGATCTCGACCAAGGTCCCCGGCACCTGGGCCTCCGTCGCCGCCGGCAACTCCGACGCGTGGCTCAAGGACATTCTGCAAAGGCTCGGCCAGCTGTCCAAGCCGGTGATGCTCGGGTTGCACCACGAACCGGAGGACGAGGCAGGTCCCTCCGGGATGAGCCCGGCGGACTGGGTGCACATGCAGACCCACGCGGTCTCGCTCGCTCGCGGCCTTGCGCCCAACACGACGATCGTACCGATACTCATGCAGTGGACCTTCGACCCCCGTTCCGGGCGCAACCCGAACGACTGGTTGGTCCCGGCCGCCGACATCTTCGGACTGGACGTCTACAACGACTGGTCGCCGGGTGGAGCCCTGCCGTGGCTCAGCTTCGGCCACAAGGCCTCCTTCGCGCTGCCCTATGCGAAGGGCAAGCCCATCGCCATCGCGGAGTACGGGTGCCACACGGATCCGTCAACCCCCGGACGCGCGGCGCGCTGGATGAAGGACGCGTTCTCGTTCTGCGCCGCCCATAACGTGATCGCCATGTCCTACTACGACTCGAACCTGCACTCTCGTTGGGGTTCCTGGGTGCTGGACGCGGAGCGAAAGAACGCCATGCGCGTCTGTCTCCACCGGGCAAACGTCGCCCATCCCTGATGGCGATCGCCGAGCACCTTCCCGCTCGGCGTGGCGCGATGCGAGACGTCGGGGAGCCCTGTGTCTTCGGAGAACCCTGTGTCTTCAGTAGATGAGGATCTCCGGCGGTGAGGTGAAGACGGCCCAGCCGGCGGCCGGCGTACCTGCGGCCGGGGCAATGGCCGGCTGGCCGACAGCCTGAGCCGGACCGGGGCGGCCACCCATGAGACCGAACGGGTCGTTCGGGGCGGCCGGCCGGTTCAGCTGATCGGCCATGGCGCCACCCAATGCCGAGCCGGCCATGCCGCCGAGCAACCCACCCGCCATGCCGCACAAGAGCAGACCCACACCTCCGGTCGCGATGCCGAGTCCCACGCATGCTGCGCCGGCGAGTACGGCGCCACCCCAGCCGAATGCCTGCGCTCCCGCTTCTTGGCCGATCACCTTTGCGCGGGTGGCCTCGTCGGCTGTTGCGATCCGGTAGCCCGATACGGCGAACGACACGACGATCATCCCCCGACCTGCCCACCGGATCTGGTTGGCGTTGCGTGCCATCCAGGCAGTGCTGCCTGCGATCAGCTCCCCCTTGACGGCGCCGGTCAGGGGCTCGACGGTCAACACCCGGGCGTCGCTCTCGGCCGTCGCCAGGTATTCGGCCTCGTCGGGGTTCAGGCCGGCCTCGAAGCTCGCATCAGCCTGGCTCAAGGAGTTGGCGGCGCTGGCCCGGGTGTTGTCCAGCACGGCGGACTTCTGGAAGTCGGCCCGGACTCGGAACCTGCGGTCCCCCGACCACGTGACGGGCTGGGGCTGCCCTGGCTTGGGTGGCACGCTCCACGACGACCACGGCGATCCACCACGGTGCGCCCCGCCGACATGGAGTGAGATGGTACGGCTGAGGAGAGTCGCCTCTGCGGCGTTCAGTCCATTCGGGTTCGCGTTGAACTTCGCGACCAGCGATGGGATCGACTCGAGCTCCGCGACCGTGAACGGGCGGTCCATCCTCCCGACGTTCTGGCTGATCCAGGGAAACTTTGGTGCCTGGCCAGGCGGTGTGTTGGCCAGCTGGCTCTGAAAATGGGTGCTGAGATCTCGAGGCAGCTCGTCGAGGATCCGTTGGAGCTCGACGGCACGACGAGCCGGGATCAGGGCCCGCCAGTAGTCGGTACCGATCATCCGCATCCCGCTCGCCGCGTTCGACGGTCCCACCGAGTGGGCCCCCTGGCTCGCCATGTAGCCGGCCGGACCAGCGGCGCCGGCCAGTCTGGGGGGCAGCTCGTCGGCGATCCAAGCCAACGGGAAGTTCACCTGGCGGACCGGCGGCACGGTGTCCGGGTCGACGGCGGCGAGCTGTCGCTCCAGCCGAAGCTTGTCGATGGGGGCACTCGCCAGTCGCTGCTGAAGGACCTTCCGCTCCGGCTCGACCAGCTGGTTGAGGACGGCGAGCTGGTCGGGGTCGCTCAGCCCGTTCAAGACCCCGTATGCACCCCAGGGCGCCTGCGGCTCCGTGAGACGGTTCGCGCTCATCAACGAGCGGACAGCGACAACGCGGGCCTCGGTCGCGACCGTCTCGATGATGACCCGCCAGGTCGCGTCGTCCCGGCGGTTGAGGCAGAAGCGCACCCAGGCAAGCTGCTGGCCCGGGTTCAGCGCCCGAACCGTGTCTCGCCGGTCCTCGGCAGACATCCGGTCGAAGACCTGTGTGACGTCAAGGAGCGGCGGATGGGCAGCCGCCGTACCGGGGAACCGTCCCGCGTCCAGGGCCTGCCCGAGCACCGGGTCCACGACACGTTGGATGCCATTGCTCCGGATGGCCCGGACATCCGGGTCAGGGGTTCCGGTGCTTCGTTGGACAGACGCGCCGGCGTCCTGCTGCCCTCCCTGCGGGTCCTCGTCACCCGAATCGTCTCCGGCCCGGTCCGGACACGCGCCGGCGCAGGTCACACCGCCACACCGTTGCACGGTGTCCTGGCCGCCCGGCTCGACCGTGTCCTCCCTCTCGGAAACAACGTGAGGCTCGGTTGTTCGTCCGGCCCGCGCCGATGGAGCTGCAGGGGACAGGAGTGCCGCGGTGGCGCGGTTGCCCGCACTGCGTTGCAGCGCGAGCAACTGCACCGCCCCCGGCGCGAGTCGTGCAGGGGGCATCCGGAGCTGGGCGTCACCGCGCGCTGGCCCGGACCTGCCAAGGGTCCTTTCGGCCTGCGCCACCGCGGCGTGCGCATGATCGACCAAGGCGGACTCCGTTCCGTTGTCGTTCTGAGTGTTTCAGCCGGGCCGGCCGATGCACTGCCCAATCGCGCACACTTTCGTCCCGGTGCGTCGTCGGGGATCTGGCGGTCTGGTGAGGGAACGACGCCAGACCCGGTGACCTCAGACATCGAGTTTGAACCCCCAGGCACCGGGTACTCCACATTCTCGCCAGGGCGCACCGCCTGTCGGCGCGCCGCCGCATGCACGCAAGGAGGCGAGCCGATGAGCACAGAGGCCGAAGCCGAGCAACCGCAACGTGAAGGGGTGCTCGCCAAGCTCGACACCCAGGTCACCACGTCGTTCTACTGGTATCTGGCGGCTCTCTCCTGCATCGGCGGGTTCCTGTTCGGGTACGACACAGCCGTCATCGGCTCGGTGCTCTCGTTCATCCCTTACGACCTAGGCAGCTTCGCAACCGGCTACCTGGTCGCCGGAGCGTCGATCGGCGCCGCGGTCGGCGCCCTTGCCGCGGGTCCGTTCACCGACCGCTTCGGTCGCAAGTCGCTGCTGATCATCGACGCACTCATCTACGCGATAGGGGCGTTGCTCTCTGCTCTCACGATCAACCCCGCGATGCTGTTGGCGTCGCGGACGCTGATCGGCCTCGCGGTGGGAGCGGACTCCGCCATCGCGACCGCCTACATCGCCGAGTTCGCCCCCCAGAGCCGGCGCGGTGCGCTGATGATCATGCAGCAGTGGATGATCACCGTCGGCATCCTCGTCTCCTACCTGGTCGCCATCCTGGTCTTCAAGATCGCCCCGGGCTCGGCGACCGGAGCGGACTGGCGGATCATCCTCGGTCTCGGCGCGCTTCCCGCCCTGCTCGCCTTGGGCCTTCGCACCGGGATGCCCGAGTCCCCCCGATGGCTGATGCACCACAAGCGCTACGGCGACACCCAGAAGGCGCTCGCCAAGCTCGGGCTGGAGGTGACCGAGGACCAGGTCCGAGATACCGCCAAGGAGCTGGAGGAGAACGAGCGAAAGCTGAAGCGGAAGACTCAGTGGACCGCCGGCGTGAAGCGTGCCCTCCTGGTCGTCTGCGTCTTCTTCATCTTCCAGCAGATCACCGGCATCAACATCCCGTTCTACTACGGGCCGCAGTTGCTCGGTGAGTACTTCCAGACCGGCAAGTCCGCGGTCGACGCCGCCGTCGCGGGAGTCGAAGCGGCCGCCATCCTGGGGGCAGTCAACGTAGTCGCGACGTTCTTCGCGTTCCGCTACATCGACCGGGTCGGCCGTCGCAAGCTGGCGATGGGCGGCTATCTCGGCATGGCGGTCTTCATCCTCGTGGCAGCCTTCGGTGTCGCCTACCTGACCGGGCTCCCGAGGGTCTGGGTCGTCATGATCGGGTTCTCGTTCTTCATCACGTCGTTCGCGATCGGTGTCGGCGGCACCGGCTGGCTGATCCAGGGCGAGGTCTTCCCGACCGCGGTCCGCGGCCGGGCAGCGGCAACGGGCGCGAGTGTCGACTGGCTGGCCAACTTCGTCATCGTGCAGTGGTTCCCGACCCTGAACGACGCGTTCGGGCTGGCCTGGGTGATGGTGCTGTTCGCCGTCCTCTCCATCCTGGCGATCGGCTTCATCGCGCGCTTCCTCCCCGAGACGAAGGGGATGCCGCTGGAGGACATCACCGCGGCTTTCGAGCGCCAGACGGGGGCCAGCACCTCACCCGGCTGACGCCTGTCCCGCATTCGTCCGACCCAGCGCGCACCTTCCGGATTCGTCCGCCCCAACGCGCGGAGTCCACACGACGCGGAGTCCATACGTCGGCCACTCGGACGAATCCGTGAGCCTCGAGCCATGAGCGTTGGTCCGGGCGCCTCACGATGGCGTCCGCAAACGTATCCACGCAATTGCGCGGATGTTGCGGCTCGATCGCGAATTCAACCGCGCCATATCAACGCAATTGCGAGGTTACGTTCATCCATCGGAGGTGAGGCGCCACGCCAACGTGCCCGTCCCGAATGGCCGCCGCGTCACTGCCGCTTTTCACGTCCCGACCAACGTGAGGCGCCTGACTGGCGCAACCATCCACCCCGGCCATGCGGAAATCTCGGATCGTGCTGCCGAAACTCTCGGATCGTGCTGCCGAAACTCTCGGATCGTGCTGCCGAAACTCTCGGATCGTGCTGCCGAAACTCTCGGATGGCGCGGCTGGTCGACCGCAACAACGACACCAGCCGGGGCATGCCCCGGAAGATGACCCCAACGGTCCCGATGGCAAGGGGCCAAAGGACTCGTGTCAGGCACCCGTCCTGGGCCGTAACGTCTTGGAAAGGCGTTTTCCGAGCCGCGCCGAGGGAGCCAAAGTCCATGAAGATCGTCGTCTTGGTGAAGCACGTGCCCGAGCCCACCGCCACCTGGCACTACGCCGATGACCACACGCTGGATCGGGCGGGCGTCGACGGGCGACTGTCGGAGCTCGACGAGTACGCCGTCGAGCAGGCGGTCACGCTGGTCGAGAACGGCTTGCCCGCGACCATCACCTACCTCACGATGGGGCCGCCCAAGGCCGTCGACGGGCTCCGCAAGGCTCTCGCGATGGGCGGGGACGACGCCGTCCACATCCAGGACGAAGCGCTGCACGGGTCCGATGCCCTGTCGACCTCGAGCCTGCTTGCGTCGGCACTGGAACGCATCGGCTTCGACCTGGTGCTCTGCGGGATGTCGTCAACCGACGCCGAAATGTCCGTGGTTCCCGCGATGATCGCCGAGCGACTCCGGGTTCCGCAGCTCACGTTGGCCGCCAGCCTCACGGTTGCGGACGGGACGGTCGCCATCGTGCGCGAAGGGGACGGGGAGACCCAGCAGGTGGAGAGTGCGCTCCCCGCGGTGGTATCGGTCACCGACCACACCGGTGAGGCTCGCTACCCCTCCTTCCGCGCCATCATGGCCGGGAAGAAGAAGCCGGTCGCGACCTGGTCATTGGCCGACCTCGACGTGTCCGGGGACACGGTCGGCACGGCTGCGGCAGCCACCGCGGTGCGCGCGGCCGCACCGAAGCCACCCCGTCAGGCCGGCACCATCATCGTCGACGAGGGGGACGGCGCGGCCCAGCTCGCCGACTTCCTGGTCCTGCAGAAGCTCATCTGAGCGCTGGTCCTCGCGACCCGACGCACCACGCCCGCGAACCGAAGGAGAAGCACCGTGGCCGAGATCCTGGTCCTCGCAGAGAAGACCGACCAAGGCGTCCGCAAGTCCACCCTCGAGCTGCTCACGCTGGCTCGACGGCTCGGCGAGCCGAGCGCACTCGTCTTCGGCGCGGCCGACGACGCCACGACAGCCACGCTCGGGGAGTACGGCGCCACGAAGGTCTACGTCGCCGAGGGCGCCGAGTTCGACGACCTCCTCGTCGTTCCGAAGGTCGACGCCCTGGTGGCCGCCGCCCGGCAGTCGTCGGCCGCCGCCGTGCTCGTGACGTCCGGCTCGGACGGCAAGGAGGTGGCAGCCCGTGCCGCCGTACGCCTCGACTCGGGAATCGTGACCGACGCGATCGACGTCCAGGCCGGTGAGGGTGGACCGCTCGTGACCCAGTCCGTCTTCTCGGGAAGCTGGACGGCCGACAGCCAGGTCCTGCGGGGTACGCCGATCATCACCGTCCGACCCAACGCCGTCTCGGCCCAGCCGGCACCCGAGCAACCGGACGTCGTTGCTCTTGCCGTGGAGTTCAGCGACCCGGCGCTCAGTGCCCGCATCACCGCCCGGACAGCCGCGAGGAGCACCGGTCGCCCCGATCTCACCGACGCACGAATCATCGTGTCGGGCGGGCGGGGCATGGGATCGGCGGAGGCCTTCAAGCTCGCCGAGGAGCTCGCGGACAGCCTCGGGGGTGCCGTCGCGGCGTCCCGTGCCGCCACCGACCTGGAGTGGTACGGCCGTGACTTCCAGATCGGCCAGACGGGGAAGACCGTCGCTCCCGAGCTCTACATCGCCAACGGCATCTCCGGTGCGATCCAGCATCGAGCCGGCATGCAGGGATCACGCACGATCGTGGCCGTGAACAAGGACGCCAAGGCACCGATCTTCGCGATCTCCGACTTCGGCGTAGTCGGCGACGTCCACACCGTGCTGCCTGCCCTCCTCGACGAGATCGAGAACCGCAAGACGGGAACGGCCGCGTCCCCAGACCCTAGTGGGAACCCGTGACCGTCAGGCTCGTCGTCGGTCTCCTCATGACGGCTGTCGCCTTCTGGTTGGCGGGCCGGCGGCTCTTCACCCTCTATCGGATCGGCCGCTCCGGCCAGCCCGTCGAGCCGGGGCGCACGGCGGACGTCGGGTCGCGGGTACGCGCCGAGGTGGTCGAGGTGCTGGGGCAGCGCAAGCTGCTGGCCTGGACCGTGCCGGGTATCGCCCACGTGCTGGCCTTCTGGGGCTTCATCCTGCTCATGGTGACTCTCGTCGAGTCTTACGGTTCCCTCTTCCAGCGCGACTTCCACATCCCGGTGATCGGGCACGCGACCTGGCTCGGTTTCCTGGAGGACCTGGTCGCGGTCCTCGTCCTGGTCTCGGTCTGGATCTTCGCGGGCATCCGGCTCGTTCACTCGCCGCGTCGCGAAGGGCGCCGCTCCCGCTTCTTCGGGTCGCACATCGACGCGGCCTGGGTCGTGCTCTTCATGATCTTCAACGTGGTGTGGAGCCTGCTGCTCTACCGAGGCGCTCAGATCAACGGCGGCGTCTTCCCCTACCCCCATGGTGCGTTCGCGTCACAGTGGGCGGCGGATCTGCTGGCCCCGCTGGGCACGGACGCCAACAAGGTCATCGAGACCGCCGGCATTCTGTTCGCCCTCGCGATCATCCTGGTGTTCCTGGTGATCGTCGTCAACAGCAAACACCTGCACATCATGACGGCGATGGCCAACGTCGCTCTCTCGCGCAGACCTCGTGCCCTCGGTGCCCTTCTCCCCGTCTATTCGGGCGGGGTCGCCGTGGACTTCGAGGACCCTGGCGAGAACGACCTCATGGGTAGGGGCAAGATCGAGGACTTCACCTGGAAGGGCATGCTCGACTTCGCGACCTGCACGGAGTGCGGCCGCTGCCAGTCCCAGTGCCCGGCCTGGAACACCGAAAAGCCATTGTCGCCCAAGCTGCTCGTGATGGCGCTGCGAGACCATGCCCTCGCGAAGGCGCCGTACCTGCTCGCCGGTTCCGAAGAGGCCCGCGCAGCGCTGCCGGACGAGCAACGAGCCGAGGCGGAGCGCCCGCTGGTCGGCTCGGTAGCCGACTTCGGGGTCATCGACCCGGACGTGCTGTGGTCGTGCACGACCTGTGGGGCCTGCGTCGAACAGTGTCCCGTGGACATCGAGCACATCGACCACATCGTCGACATGAGGCGCAACCAGGTGCTGATGGAGGGCGAGTTCCCCGAGTCGGCCAACCCGATGCTGCGCAACCTCGAACATGCCGGCGACCCGTGGGGCAGCGGCGCCGGCGCCAGGATGTCCTGGACCGACGGACTGCCGTTCGAGGTGCGCGTGCTCGGAGCAGACGGCGTCGACCGCATCCCCGACGACGTCGACTACCTCTTCTGGGTCGGCTGCGCAGGTGCCCTCGACGACAAGGCGCAGCGCACCACTCGTGCGGTGGCACAGCTCCTGCACGAGGCTGACGTCTCCTTCATGGTGCTCGGCGAGGCGGAGACCTGCACCGGCGACCCGGCCCGGCGGATGGGCCACGAGTTCCTCTTCCAGATGCTGGCGCAGCAGAACGTCGAGACGCTCAACGCAGCCGGGGCACGCACGATCGTCGCCACCTGCGCGCACTGCTTCAACACGCTTGCCAACGAGTACCCCCAGCTCGGCGGGCACTACGAGGTCGTTCACCACACCCAGCTGCTGGCCAAGCTGGTGTCCGACGGTGCCATCCGCCCGGTCACCAACGTCGATGCGTCGATCACCTACCACGACCCGTGCTACCTGGGTCGCCACAACCGGGTGTTCGCGCCGCCCCGCGACATCCTCGGCAGCATCCCCGGGGCGACCGTCACGGAAATGCCTCGCAACCAGGAGAAGTCGTTCTGTTGCGGCGCTGGTGGTGCCCAGATGTGGATGGACGAGACCATCGGACAGCGGATCAACGAGAACCGCACCGACGAGGCACTCTCGCTCAAGCCCGACATCGTCACCGCCGCCTGCCCGTTCTGCATCGTCATGCTCACCGACGGCGTGAACCTGCGCCAGCAGCAAGGTCAGGCAGCCGAGAACGTCGAGGTCGTCGACGTCTCCGAGGTGCTGTTGCGCTCACTCGGCGTCCCGGCGGAATCCCCGCCAGTCGCTCCCATCGTGGAAGGAACCCCATCATGACCACCCCGACAGTGCAGCCCACTCACCTCGGCGGCGACGGGCTCGACTTCGGCACCCTGAACCTCATGCTGGAGGCCCTCGACGACTTCGTCGCGGCCGAGCTGCCGGAGACCCGGATGCTCGAGCTGGACCACGACGACATCTGTCCCGAGGACACGGTCCGCGCAATGTGCAGCGACGCCCTCGGCGTCCAGCTCGTCTTCATCCCCGAGGAGTACGGCGGGATGGGCGGCGGCGCGTTCGACTCCTACCGGGTGTGCCAGCGGATGGCCCGGATGGACATCGGCCTCGCCACCGCGGCCTTCGCGACGTTCCTCGGCAGCGACCCGATCCTGATGGGCGGCACCGAAGAGCAGAAGAAGGAGTGGCTCGGCCGGATCGCGGAGCAGGGGATCCTGTTCGCCTACGGTGCGACCGAACCCGAGGCCGGCAGCGACCTGGGTGCGATGACGACCACCGCCGTGCCGGTGCTCACCGACGGTGCGGTCACCGGCTACAAGATCACCGGGCGCAAGCAGTGGATCAGCAACGGCACTATCGCCGACGCCTACACGATCCTGGCCCAGGCGCCGGCTGGCCCCACCTGGTTCGTCGTGGAGAAGGGCGCCGAGGGGTTCTCGAGCGCTCCTCCCGAGGACAAGCACGGGATCCGCCTCTCCAACACCGCCGCGTTGTTCCTCGACGACGTGGAGGTGCCGGTCGAGAACATGGTGGGTGGGACCGAGGGCCAAGGCCTCGTCCAGGCCCAGCTGGTGTTCGGCTACACCCGGGTCATGGTCGCGGCCTTCGGACTGGGCGGCGGCTGCGAGGCGATCGAGCGCGCGATCCGCTACTCCACGCAGCGAGTCCAGGGCGGTTCGACACTGAGCCAGAAGCAGGGTTACACCCACAAGCTCATCGTCCCGCACGTCGTACACCTCGAAGCCGCACGGGCGTTCGTCGAGGAGACCGCGAGCCGCCTCGATCGTGGCGAAGGCGACGGAGGTGCGCTCAACACCGAAGGCGCCATCGCGAAGTACCTCGCCAGCGAGGCCGGGGTGGCCGCCGCCGATGCGGCGATCCAAGCCCATGGGGGCTATGGCTACACACGGCCTTACATCGTCGAGAAGATCCGGCGCGACGTGCGCATCACCACGATCTACGAAGGAACGTCGGAGATCATGGAAATGACCATCGGCCGCGACCGCTGGCAACAGAACCTCAAGACCCGTGGGGCCTACTACGTCGACGCCGCGCGCGGCCTGCACGCCCTGCACACGACGAACCCGGCGGTCGGCGCCGACGTGGCCGCCCTCGCTTTGGAGAGCCTGGCCGCGGTCTTCGAGGCCTGCCGGGCCGGCCATCTCACCCGCAACCAGCATGTGCTGCTGAGGCTCGGAGAGCTCGCGGCTCAGGCCGAAGGCGCTGGGGCGCTGGCCCGACGCGCCGCGTCGGCCGCCGACGGCAGCTCTGGTCGAGAAGGCCGACCGGACCTACGACGCCAGCCGGGCTGGGCGCCATGAGCCGGGTCTTCGCCCGCGAGGCGGCCCAACGGGTCGCCGACGAGGGCATGCGGTGGGTCTGCGGCGCGGGCGACGCCGCAGCGGTCTCGGCGCTGGTGGCAACCCTGCCGCTGGACGCCGTCCGCGCCGCGCAGTCAGGCCTCGTGTCCGACATGGATGCCGTCGCCGTAGCGATCTATGCACGTATCACTCAATGATCCTCGAGAAGGAACCGTCATGAAAGAGCCCGTCAGCCAACCTATCGCCATCGTCGGCGTGTCCGCGATCATGCCGGACGCGAGCAGCGGCGCCGCGTTCTGGACCAACATCCGCGAGGGTCGGTACAGCATCAGCGACGTGCCTCCCGGTCGCTGGGATCCCGACCTGTACTACGACGCTGACCGCAGCGCGCCGGACAAGACCTACACCAAGATCGGCGGGTGGGTCAATGACTTCGTCTGGGAGCCCCAGGTCTGGAAGCTGCCCCTTCCGCCGAAGGTCGCGGCCCAGATGGATGACGGCCAGCGGTGGTCCGTGGCGACTGCGCACGAGGCGCTCGTGGACGCTGGTTGGCCGGGCTGGGAAGTCGACCCCGAGCGCGTCGCGGTCATCTTGGGCAACGCCCTCGGCGGCGAGAAGCACTACGAGTCGACGCTCCGGATCCGCTTCCCGGAGATGGCACACGACCTGGCCGAGGTGCCATCCTTCGCGTCCCTGCCGGCCGACATGCGTGCAGCCATCCTCGAGGAGTGGCGCACCCACTGGGCCGCGGGGTTCGCCGACATCACCGAGGACACGATGCCGGGCGAGCTCGCCAACGTCATCGCGGGCAGGGTCTCCAGCCTCTTCAACTTCCGTGGACCCAACTTCACGACTGACGCGGCCTGCGCATCGGCGCTGGCGGCGATGTCGGCCGCAGCCCAAGGTCTCGCACAGGGCCACTACGACGCGGCCATCGCCGGCGGCGTCGACCACAACATGGGCATCAACGCCTTCGTCAAGTTCTGCAAGATCGGCGCGCTGTCGGCCACCGGCACCCGGCCGTTCGACTCCGGCGCCGACGGGTTCGTGATGGGCGAGGGCGGAGCCCTGTTCGTTCTCAAGCGGCTCGCCGATGCAGAGCGCGCTGGCGACAAGATCTACGCCGTGCTGCTCGGGATCGGCGGCGCAAGCGACGGCAAGGGCAAGGGCATCACCGCCCCCAACCCCATCGGCCAGCGGCTTGCCGTCGAACGAGCCTGGGCGCACGCCGGAGTCGACCCCGCCACGGCCGGCATGATCGAGGCACACGGCACCTCGACCCGGGTCGGCGACGCTGTCGAGCTCGGCGCCCTCACCGAGGTACTTGTCAAGGCCGGTGCATCGCCCGGCACCGTCGCTCTCGGGTCCGTCAAGTCGAACATCGGCCACCTCAAGGCCGCGGCGGGTGCCGCGGGTCTGTTCAAGACGGTGATGGCCCTGCACGACAAGGTGCTCCCGCCCAGCCTGCACTTCGAGCACCCCAGCGAGAAGGTGGACTGGGATGAGACCCCGCTCAAGGTCAACACCAAGCTCCGCGACTGGGAGTCACCGAACGGCCCGCGCCGCGCCGGTCTGAGCGCCTTCGGCTTCGGCGGGTCCAACTTCCACGCCGTACTGGAGGAGTACATCCCCGGTCGTCACAAGGAGCAGGACGCTCCCCGGACGTTTGCCTCAGCGGAGATCCCCCGGTCCAGCGTGACCGCCCCCGTGGCATCGGCCACCACGGCCACCGCGGCCACCGTGACCCCGCGAGCGCCGCTGCGTGGCGCCCTGGTCCTCGGCGGTACCGATGACGCCGACCTCGTCGCCCAGCTCGAGCGCGTCGCAGCCGACGCGGCCACGGGCTGGACCCCGTCACTGACAGCGCCCGATCCCGCCCTCGCCGGCGCCGCCGTTCGCATCGCCATCGATCACGCCGACGCGGCGGACCTGGCGGCCAAGACGACCAAGGCGATCAAGGCCTTCCGTTCCGGAGCACCCGCGATCTGGAAGATGCTCCGGGCGCAAGGCGTCCACGTCGGACGGGGTCCGGCACCCAAGGTCGCCTTCCTCTACACCGGCCAAGGGTCGCAGTACGTCAACATGCTGAAGGGTCTGCGGGAGACCGAGCCCATCGTCGCGGCGACGTTCGACGAGGCCGACGAGATCATGACTCCGCTGCTGGGCCGTCCGCTCTCGTCCTACATCTTCATCGACGGTGGCGACAAGGCCGCTGTCAAGACGCTCGAGCAGCAGCTGCTGCAGACCGAGATCACCCAGCCCGCGGTGCTCGCGACCGACCTGGCGATGACCCGCGTGCTGAACTCCTACGGCATCTACCCCCAGATGGTGATGGGGCACAGCCTCGGTGAGTACGGCGCCCTGGTCGCGGCCGGTGCGCTGACGTTCGACGCGGCCTTGAAGGCCGTCAGCGCCCGCGGCTTCGGGATGGCCCACCTGTCCATGTCCGACAACGGCGCCATGGCGGCCGTGTTCGGTCCGCTCGCCCAGGTGGAGCAGATCGTCGACTCCATCGAGGGCAACGTCGTCATCGCGAACATCAACAGCACGAGCCAGTCCGTCATCGGTGGCGCAACCGACGCCGTCGAACGGGCGATCCAGGCGTTCGGCGCCGCGGGCATCAACGCATCCCGCATCCCGGTGAGCCATGCCTTCCACACCACGATCGTCGCGCCGGCCAGCGGACCGCTGATGGACGCCCTGCGCCAGCTCGACGTGCACGCCCCGGTGCTGCCGATCGTGGCCAACGTCACCGGAGACTTCTACCCGGCGGACGCCGACGTCGAGTTCATGCTCGACATGCTCGGTCGTCAGGTCGCCTCCCCCGTGCAGTTCGTCCGCGGCCTGCACACGCTCTATGACGCCGGTGCGCGCGTCTTCGTCGAGGTGGGACCCAAGAAGGCGCTGCACGGCTTCGTGGAAGACGTGCTCGGCGAGAGCCACGACGACGTCCTCGCCCTGTTCACCAACCATCCCAAGTACGGCGACGTGCCGTCGATGAACGCCGCCTTGTGCGGCCTCTGGGCCAGCGGACTCGGGTTCGCGACCGAGCCCGAGGCAGCACCAGCCGCGGTTTCTCCCGTGGCCGCCGTACCGACTGCCGCGCCAGTGTCTGCTCCGGCGGCTTCGGCGGCTCCGGGGGCTGTCGCCTCTCCCGTCGCGACCGCAGCGGCGACCCCGAGCACCACGCCGACGACGACCCCAGGAGCTGCTCTGAGCGACAACGCCTACACCGAGCTCGGACGGATGGTCTCGGAGATCATCGAGCGGGGCATGCGATCGGTCACAGGCGCCACGCCCGATCCCGCTGCCAGCCCAGCCGACATGGTGCCGGCTGCTGCCGCCCCAGAGCCGGTCGTCATCACGGGCGCCGCACTCGGGCTTCCGGGCGTCGAGCATGTCTTTGACGACGAGAACGTCCAGCGCATCCTCGACGGCCAGCAGTTCATCGACACGATCCCGCACAAGCTCCGCGAGCAGATGGTCGACATGAACATCACCCGACTGGTCAAGCGAGAGGCCGGCAACCCGACGTTCGACAGGATCGACAACGAGTCCGAGGTCGTCAAACTGGCCGGCCGTCACGGACCGATCGACATGGTCAACGAGTACGGCGTCGACCCGGCACGTGACGTCGCGCTGGACTCCGTGACCCGGATGGCCATCGGCGCCGGCTTCGACGCGTTGCGGGATGCGGGTATCCCGCTGGTGATGCGCTACAAGACCACGAGTCTCGGGTCCAAGCTCCCCGAGCGGTGGGGCCTGCCCGACGCGCTGCGCGACGACACCGGGGTGATCTTCGCGTCGGCGTTCCCCGGCTTCGACTCGTTCGCCCACGACCTGATGGGATACTTCACCGACCGTGGGCACCGCGAACAGGTGGAGGCGCTCGAGGCCGTCCGGTCACGCATGGGGGTCGAGGACCCGGCCCGCGTCGAGACCGACCGCCGGATCGCCGAGCTGAAGCACCTGATCGACACCGACGGGTTCGCATTCGACCGCCGCTTCCTCTTCCGTGTGCTGTCGATGGGGCACTCGCAGTTCGCCGAGATCATCGGCGCCCGCGGGCCGAACACCCAGGTCAACTCGGCGTGCGCGAGCACGACCTTGGCCATGGGGCTCGCAGAGGACTGGATCCGCGCCGGCAGGTGCCGTCGCGTCATCGTCGTCGCAGCCGACGACGTCACAAGCGATGCCGTGCTGCCCTGGGTGGCCTCCGGCTTCCTGGCTTCGGGGGCCGCCGCGACTGACGATGTCGTCGAGGATGCAGCCACCCCGTTCGACCTTCGCCGGCACGGGATGATCATCGGAACGGGCGCCGCGGCCATGGTCGTGGAGTCCGCGGACTCGGCACGCCAGCGGGGCCTTCAGCCGATCTGTGAGGTGCTCGGCACCGTCGCCGCCAACAGTGCCTTCCACGGCACCAGGCTGGACATCGACCACATCGCCTCCGTGATGGAGGACGTCGTCGGCCAGGCCGAGAGCCACGGCGTCGATCGGGGAGCCATCGCCCCCAACACGGTCTTCGTCTCGCACGAGACCTACACCCCGGCCCGAGGTGGAAGTGCCGCCGCCGAGATCAACGCCCTGCGGAGCGTCTTCGGCCCGGATGCGGACTCCGTTGTCATCACGAACACCAAGGGCTTCACGGGCCACGCCATGGGTGCGGGCATCGAGGACGTCGTGGCCATCAAGGCTCTCGAGACCGGTGTCGTGCCCCCGGTGCCCAACTTCAAGGAGCCCGACCCCGACCTCGGCGACCTCAACCTGTCGCAGGGTGGGGCCTATCCGGTGGACTATGCCCTGCGGCTGGCCGCCGGCTTCGGCTCCCAGATCGCCATGTCGCTGACCCGGAGGATCCCGGCACCCGACGGAAGACGGCACTCAGCGACGGACCTCGGGTATGCCTACCGCATCAGCGACCCGCAGCGGTGGCAGGCCTGGCTCGATGCCATCGGTGGCCGCCCGGAAACCCGGCTCGAGGTCTCCACGCGGCGACTCCGGATCGTCGATGCCGGACCTCCGGCCTCGTCAGCAATGCCTACGGCGGCACCGGTTGCGCTTGTCGCACCGATCCCGGCGGCACCCGCACCCTCGGTCGCAGCACCCCCGCCACCGGTGGCCGCTCCCTCGGCGCCGGTGGGTATCGCCCTGGCCGAGCCGACGATCAACGGGCCGACGGTGGCCGAGCCCCTGTCGGCTGAGCCTGCCGTGGCGGAGCCGGGTCCGGATCTCGTCACCGACGCCGTCGTCGGGATCGTCGCCGACATGACCGGCTACCCCCGCGACCTGCTCGACCTCGACCTCGACCTCGAAGCCGACCTCGGCGTCGACACCGTCAAACAAGCCGAGGTCTTCGCCGCCGTCCGCGAACGCTTCAACGTCGAACGCGACGACAACCTCGCCCTCCGCGAGTTCCCCACCATCGCCCACGTCATCGGCTGGATCCGCGACAAGACCGGCATCCAACCCACCAGCGCAGCACCGGCAGCCACCCCACCCGTAGCCGCCGCGCCAGCCGCAACCGCACCAGCCGAGGCGGCACCCGCCGACACTGCACCAACTGACGACGTCATCACCGACGCCGTCGTCGGGATCGTCGCCGACATGACCGGCTACCCCCGCGACCTGCTCGACCTCGACCTCGACCTCGAAGCCGACCTCGGCGTCGACACCGTCAAACAAGCCGAGGTCTTCGCCGCCGTCCGCGAACGCTTCAACGTCGAACGCGACGACAACCTCGCCCTCCGCGAGTTCCCCACCATCGCCCACGTCATCGGCTGGATCCGCGACAAGACCGGCATCCAACCCACCAGCGCAGCACCGGCAGCCACCCCACCCGTAGCCGCCGCGCCAGCCGCAACCGCACCAGCCGAGGCGGCACCCGCCGACACTGCACCAACTGACGACGTCATCACCGACGCCGTCGTCGGGATCGTCGCCGACATGACCGGCTACCCCCGCGACCTGCTCGACCTCGACCTCGACCTCGAAGCCGACCTCGGCGTCGACACCGTCAAACAAGCCGAGGTCTTCGCCGCCGTCCGCGAACGCTTCAACGTCGAACGCGACGACAACCTCGCCCTCCGCGAGTTCCCCACCATCGCCCACGTCATCGGCTGGATCCGCGACAAGACCGGCATCCAACCCACCAGCGCAGCACCGGCAGCCACCCCACCCGTGGCCGCCGCGCCAGCCGCAACCGCACCAGCCGAGGCGGCACCCGCCGACACTGCACCAACTGACGACGTCATCACCGACGCCGTCGTCGGGATCGTCGCCGACATGACCGGCTACCCCCGCGACCTGCTCGACCTCGACCTCGACCTCGAAGCCGACCTCGGCGTCGACACCGTCAAACAAGCCGAGGTCTTCGCCGCCGTCCGCGAACGCTTCAACGTCGAACGCGACGACAACCTCGCCCTCCGCGAGTTCCCCACCATCGCCCACGTCATCGGCTGGATCCGCGACAAGACCGGCATCCAACCCACCAGCGCAGCACCGGCAGCCACCCCACCCGTGGCCGCCGCGCCAGCCGCAACCGCACCAGCCGAGGCGGCACCCGCCGACACTGCACCAACTGACGACGTCATCACCGACGCCGTCGTCGGGATCGTCGCCGACATGACCGGCTACCCCCGCGACCTGCTCGACCTCGACCTCGACCTCGAAGCCGACCTCGGCGTCGACACCGTCAAACAAGCCGAGGTCTTCGCCGCCGTCCGCGAACGCTTCAACGTCGAACGCGACGACAACCTCGCCCTCCGCGAGTTCCCCACCATCGCCCACGTCATCGGCTGGATCCGCGACAAGACCGGCATCCAGCCCGGCGAGACCAGCGCTCACGAGACACCGGCGACTGGGACCGACGCCGCCGCTGCGGAGGTCCACCCGACCTCGGTGACGGGAGACCTCGACGCCGTCGACCGGATGCCCCGGCGAGTTCCGGTTCCGGCGCTGCGACCGTCGCTCGACCAATGTCTGCCGACGGGAGTCAGCCTCGTTGACGGTGCCCGCGTCGTCGTCATGCGAGACGAGGGCGGAGTCGCCGATGCGCTTCACAGTCAGCTGACCGACGCTGGCGTGAGCACGCTGATGCTCAATGCCGGCCAGTCCACCACGGGACTGCTCAAGTCCGTTGAGTCCTTCAGGGCCGACGGACCGGTGACCGGCGTCTACTGGCTGCCTGCCCTCGATGACGAGGGACCGCACGAGGAGCTCGACGCTGCCGGCTGGAAGGAAGCGCTTCGCCGACGGGTGAAGACCCTCTACGCCACCATGCGCCTGCTCTACGACGATGGCCCGTTCCTCGTGTCCGGGACTCGACTCGGCGGCTACCACGGCTACGACGACGCCGGTGCGACGGCGCCGATGGGCGGCGCGGTGACAGGTTTCGCGAAGTCCTACAAGAAGGAACGCGCCGCCGTCCTGGTCAAGGCCGTCGACCTGCCGCTCGACGAAGGGCCCTCGGAGGCTGCGCACCTGCTGGTCGACGAGACTCTGCGGGATCCCGGCTGTGTCGAAGTCGGACATGCCGACGGGATGCGGTGGGGTGTCGCCCTCGCCGAGCGTCCCTTCCCGCCCCAGAACGAGCCGACGACCGGCGCCCTCGCACTCGGACCCGAGAGCGTCGTCCTCGTCACGGGTGCGGCCGGCAGCATCGTCTCCGCGATCACGGCGGACCTGGCGCGCGCCTCAGGGGCGACGTTCCACCTGCTCGACCTGACGCCCACCCCGGATCCGGCCGACCCCGATCTCCGACTCTTCATCGAGGACCGCGACGCCCTCAAGGGCACTATCGCCGCCAGGATCAAGGAACGGGGTAAGCGCCCGACACCTGTGGCCATCGAGAAGGAGCTGGCCGGCTTCGAGCGGCTCGCCGCGGCACTGGCCGCCATCGACGCCGTCAAGGACGCCGGAGGTAGCTCGCACTACCACTCCGTCGACCTCACTGACGGCGCCGCCGTCGCCACGATCCTCGACGACGTACGACAGACCAGCGGGCACGTCGACCTGCTCCTGCACGCCGCCGGGCTCGAGGTCAGCCGCTCGCTGCCGGACAAGACACCCAAGGAGTTCGACCGGGTCTTCGGCGTCAAGACGGACGGCTGGTTCAACCTGCTCCACGGTGCCGGCGAACTCCCGATCGGCGCGACCGTCGTGTTCTCGTCGGTCGCCGGCCGGTTCGGCAACGCCGGACAGACCGACTACAGCGCCGCTAACGACCTGCTGTGCAAGATCTCGAGCAGCTTCCGCAGGAGCCGCCCCGACACCCGCGCCCTCGCCCTCGACTGGACGGCGTGGGCAGGCATCGGGATGGCGACCCGTGGCTCCATCCCCAAGATCATGGAGATGGCGGGCGTCGAGATGTTGCCGGCCGAGGCAGGCGTGGCCTGGATCCGCCGGGAGCTGACCTCGCACGCCTTCGCCGGAGAGGTCGTGGTGGCGGGCGAGCTCGGCGGGATGATCGGTGAGAGTGATGCCACCGGTGGGCTGGACCCGTCGACCGTCGACATCGAGGGCGCCGGCCCGATGGTCGGTCAGGTCATCGGTGCAGATGTGCTGCACGGCCTCGTCGTCCAGACCACGCTCGACCCGACGGCCCAGCCGTTCCTCGACCACCACCGGATCGACGGAACGCCGGTGCTGCCGGGCGTCATGGGCATGGAGGCGTTCGCCGAGGCGGCGCGACTGCTCGCTCCGGACCGCCATGTCCTCGGCGTCGAGGACGTCGAGTTTCGGGCTCCCCTGAAGTTCTACCGTGACGAGCCGCGAACCCTGACGGTGACGGCGTTGCTGAGACCGGACGGGACGGACCTCGTCGCCGAGTGCCGGCTCGTCGCGGACCGGACACTCACCGGCGTGGAAGCGCCCCAGCGGACAGTCCACTTCACCGGGTCGGTCCGGCTCGGAACCGAGCCCCTGCAACCCGAGACGGACGCCCCCGCGGCTCACTCCGACGACGCAACCGTCGTCAGCAGCGAGGACGTCTACCGCCTCTACTTCCACGGCCCGGCATACCAGGTCGTCGGTGAGGCCTGGCGCGACGATGGAGCTGCTGTCGCCCGACTGGCCGCCGATCTGCCGGCGAACCATCAACCCGACGACCAGCCGACCGTCATCGGCCCGCGTCTCGTGGAGCTCTGCTTCCAGGCCGCGGGGCTGTGGGAGGCCGGTCACAGCGGTCGGCTTGCGCTGCCGGCGCACGTCGAGCGGGTCCGCCTGCTCGGAGACCCGGCATCCGCGACGGTCGCCGTGGCGAGAGCACGGGCCGCCACCGACGCGTCGGAGGATGCGTTCGACTGTGCAGTGCTTGACGAGGAAGGGCTGGTCGTCCTTCGCGTCGAGGGATACCGCACCGTGGCGCTCCCCAGCGCCCTGCCCGATGACATCCGTACGACGCTCGGCACCGTCATGGGGAAGCCGAGCGAGCAGTCGTGACCCAGATCCGCAGGCTCGGCATCGTCAACCGCGGCGAGTGCGCCATGCGCGCGCTCAGCGCGGTTGCCGAGCTCAACCGGCAGCACAACCACTCGGTCCCGCGAGAGCCGATCACCACGGTGGCTCTCTACACGGACGCCGACGCCGAGTCCTGGTTCGTTCGGGAGGCCGACGAGGCGGTCTGCCTGGGGTCGAGCACCTACCTCGACCCGTCCGACGGGCACCGCAAGTCTCGCTACCTCGACGAGGCAGGGGTGGTCGACGCCCTCCTCCAAGCCGAGGTCGACACCGTGTGGGTCGGCTGGGGCTTCGTTTCGGAGCGGGCGTCATTCGCGCAACGATGTGAAGAGGCCGGTCTGCTCTTCGTCGGTCCGGACAGCGACACCATCCGGATGCTCGGCGACAAGGTCACAGCGAAGCGCCTTGCAGAGAAGGCGGACGTCCCCGTCGTGCCGTGGAGCGGCGGACCTGTCGACGATGTCGAACAGGCCTCCGAGGCGGCGGTGCGGCTCGGCTACCCGATGATGCTGAAGGCCTCCGCCGGAGGAGGTGGGCGAGGGATCCGCGTCGTGCGAGAGCCCGGTGAGCTCGCCGCGGCCTTCACGTCCGCGCGTAACGAGGCCGAGCTCGCGTTCGGCGACCCAGCGATCTTCGCCGAGACGTTCATCCCCAGTGCCCGGCACGTGGAGGTGCAGGTGGTGGCGGACAAGCACGGCACGGTCTGGGCACTCGGACTCCGCGACTGCAGTGTCCAACGGCGGAACCAGAAGGTGCTGGAGGAGTCTTCATCGACGGCGCTCGAACCGGAGACCGAGGCACAGATCACCGCTGCCGCCGTCCGCCTCGCGTCGACGGCGGGCTATCGCAACGCGGGCACCGTGGAGTTCCTCGTCGACCCGCCGAGCCAGCGGTACCTCTTCATGGAGGTCAACACCAGGCTCCAGGTCGAGCACCCGGTCACCGAGGCCACCACCGGCCTCGACATCGTCAAGCTCCAGTTGGACATCGCCGAGGGGGGCCGGCTCCAAGGGAGTCCGCCGGAGGTCCGCGGTCACGCTGTCGAGGCCAGACTGTGCGCGGAGGACCCGGAACAGGGCTTCGCCCCGGCCCCGGGCCGGTTGGCCCGGCTGCGGCTCCCGACCGGTGCCGGTCTCAGGGTCGACTCCGGCGTTCAAGAGGGAGACGTCGTCTCCAACGAGTTCGACTCCCTGATCGCCAAGATCATCGCGTGGGGGGCCACCCGCGACGAGGCTCTCTCCCGGCTGCGCCGCGCCCTGGCCCAGAGCACCGTCGTCGTCGACGGCGGGACCACGAACCGCTCATTCCTGCTCACCCTCCTCGACCAGCCGGAGGTCCGTGAAGGTACGGCGGACAACCGCTGGCTGGACAGCTTCACGGCGGCGGGCGGCCAGGTTCCGCGGCCCGACCCGGTCGCCCTGCTCGTCGCGGCCGTCGAAGCCTACGACGCGGACCAAGCGGCCGCCCAGGCCGCGTTCCATGTCGGCGCCGCGCGAGGTCGGCCCGAGATGCCGACAACGGTCGGCACGCGAGTGCGGCTGCGCTACTGCGGCGCTACCTACCAGCTCGACGTCTACCGCACCTCCCCCGACACCTACCGGGTGCGCACCGGCGATGCGAACGCCGACGTGACGGTGGAAAGCATCGACGAGTACGAACGACGCGTCGTCTGCGGCGGACAGAGCTACCGCGTCCTCGCGATGGCTCAGCGGTCCGGCTTCCGAATCGAGGTCGACGGCGCCGCGCACCAGGTCGTCCGCGATGACGGGGGTGTCGTCCGCGCGGGATGGCCGGCGTTCGTCGTGTCCGTGCTCGTGCGGCCCGGCGACCGGGTGGAGGAGAACGCGCCGCTCGCCGTCCTGGAGAGCATGAAGATGGAGTCCACTACGGTCGCGCCCTTCGCGGGAGAGGTCATGGCCGTCGACGTGGTCGCCAACGCCCAGGTGGACGCCGGGGCACCGCTCGTCCGGCTCCGCCCGGAGGGCACCGGGCCCGTTCACGACACCGTCTCGGCGTCTGTCGATCTGCAAGGCCTGGAGGCCAAGCCGGTGCCGGGCACGCCACCATGCGATCGGGTCTTCGGCGCCCTCCGCCACTACCTGCTCGGCTACGACCTCGACCCCGCCATGCACAAACGCCTCTTTGTCGAACAACGCCGGCTCGGCGAGATAGCACCCGCAGACGACAAGGGCCTCTTGACGTGTGAGAAC
Organism: uncultured Actinomycetota bacterium; assembly: GCA_963820035.1. Classification (GTDB taxonomy): domain Bacteria; phylum Actinomycetota; class Actinomycetes; order Propionibacteriales; family Nocardioidaceae; genus JAWWPG01. The sequence continues at coordinate 103,053 of CAWFYK010000009.1, forward strand.
GGGCTCCTCGACCTCTTCGCCGAGGTCGCCGCTCTCTACCGTCCGAGGACGACCACCCAGTCGGACGACGAGCTCAGCTCAGGCAGCTCGCAAGAGTATCTGCTCGCCTACCTCCAGTGGCTCGACCCAGACCGCGCGGGGCTCCCTGCGGCCTTCGTCGAACGGCTGGAGCGGGCGCTGGCGCGCTACGGGGTGCGCGGTCTCACGCGAACGCCGGAGCTCGAAGCAGCCGTCGTCTGGATGTTCCAATCCTTCGCCCGCGTCGTCGACCTGCTCCCCATCATCGTGTCGGTCCTGGAACGCCGACTGCATGCAGGTGCCGTGCTCCTTCCTCTTGCGGACGAGGACATGCGCAGTCGGCTGGACCGTCTCGTCGTGGCCTGCCAAGGACGCCACCAGTCTGTGGCAGAGCTGGCCCGGGACGTGCGCTTCGAGTACTTCGACGAACCGGTCCTCGATACGCTTGCCGCCGCTGCCTACCAGCAGACCGAGCGTGACTTCGCGGCCTTGGCTCAGGCGCCGGAGGGACCGCAGAGCGCGGCCCAGGTGCACGACCTCGTCTCGTGCCCGCAGCCCTTGCGGGGCGACCTTCTGCGGCACTGGATCTCGAGCAGCGACCCGGCGTTCCAGCGCCACCTCCTCGAGGTCTACGCACGCCGGTTCTACCGGACTCGCGAGCTCCGCAACCTCCGGTTCACCGCCCATGGGGGGAACCAGCTCTGCGCGGCCGACTACGACTGGGGCAACAAGCACCTCCAGCTGGTGGTCGGCTATGCGGCGATCGAGGACCTGCCGAGCCTCTATGCCTCGATCGCGGCTCACCTCGAGGACACGGACGAACGGCGCGAGGTGATCCTGGACGTGACGGCGTGGCGGGACGGCGCGCAGCCCGACGCCGACACGACCTCGGCACAGCTCGAGTCGGTGCTCGCGGTGACCCGCTTCAGCCGCCCACTCTGGCGCGCCGACGTCACAGTCACCAGCCGCGAGGGCAACGCTCCGGAGCACTTCCGGACCCAGCACATGAGCTACCGTCCTCGTGCCGACGGTGGCCTCACGGAGGACCTGCTCTATCGCAACCTGCACCCGATGCTCGGGAAGCGGCTGGACCTGTGGCGCTACGCCAACTTCCGCCTGGAGCGGCTGTCATCGGCGGAGGACGTCTATCTCTTCCACGGCGTCGCCCACGAGAACCCCAAGGACCACAGACTCTTCGCGTTGGCCGAGGTGCGCGACCTGACGCCGTCGCCGAACGCGTCGGGCGTGCCGACGTACCCCTGGCTGGAGCGGACCGCACTCGAGTCGCTCGCCGCGATGCGCCAGGCGCTGGCGGGCTATGCCCCCCGGGAGCGCCCGCTGGCGAACCGCATCGTGCTCTATCTGCAGCCGCCCTGGAACATCCCGAGAGAGAGCTGGCCAAGGCTGGCGGAGTCCCTCGCCCCGTTGGCCGAGGGCGTCGGTCTGGAGAAGGTCGTCTTGCGGGTCCGCATCCCGGAGGACGACGACCGGCTTCGCGACGCCGTCGTCGTCGTCGAAGGCATGGGAAGTGGCGGCGTCACGGTGCGGGAGCAACCGCTCGGCGACGAGCCGGTTCGTCCGCTGACGAGGTATGCCCAGAAGGTGCTGGTGGCAGCGCGGTTCGGCGCGCCGTACCCCTACGAGATCGTGCGCATGCTGGCACCTGCCCGCGACGCCTCGGTCGACTTCCCCCCGGGAAGCTTCGTCGAATACGACATGGGGTCGGACGGCGAGCTCGAACCCGTCGAGCGGGAACCCGGCCAGAACACCGCCAACGTCGTCGTCGGGCTGCTCACCAGCTATACCGACACGGTTCCTGAAGGTATGACGCGCGTCGCTCTGTTCAGCGACCCGACGCGCGGCCTCGGCAACCTCGCGGAGCCCGAGTGCCGTCGCATCATGGCGGCGCTGGACCTCGCGGAGGAGATGCGCGTGCCCGTCGAGTGGTTCGCCATCTCGTCGGGTGCCCTCATCGCGATGGACAGCGGCACCGAGAACATGGACTGGATCGCCGACGTGCTCCGCCGGCTTATCGAGTACACGCAGGCCGGTGGTGAGGTCAACATCATCGTCACGGGCATCAACGTCGGCGGTCAGCCCTACTGGAACGCAGAGGCGACCATGCTGATGCACACCAAGGGCATCCTGGTGATGACCGAGAAGAGCGCGATGGTGCTCACCGGGAAGCAGGCGCTGGACTTCTCCGGCGGGGTGTCTGCCGAGGACAACTTCGGCATCGGCGGCTTCGATCGAGTGATGGGCCCCAACGGGCAGGCGCAGTACTGGTCCCCGACGTTCGAAGAGGCGTGCAAGGTGCTGCTCAGGCACTACGACCACAGCTACGTCGTGCCGGGCGAGCGTTTCCCACGACGGGCCTCGACATCCGACCCGGCAGGGCGCGACGTCTGCGAGTCCCCGCACACCCTCACGCCAGGCAGCGACTTCCGCGTCGTCGGGGACATCTTCTCCGAGACACGCAACCCCGAACGCAAGAGCCCCTTCGACATCCGTTCCGTCATGCGAGCCGTCTCCGACATCGACTCCGATCCCCTGGAACGCTGGGCGGGCTGGTTCGGGGCTGAGAACTCGGTGGTCTGGGACGCGCACGTCGGCGGCATTCCGGTGTGCATGCTGGGGCTGGAGTCACGCACCCTCGTCCGCCGCGGCTTCGTCCCAGCCGACGGTCCGCTGTCCTGGACGTCCGGGACGCTGTTCCCGCAGGCCTCCCGCAAGACCGCCCGTGCAGTCAACGCTGCGAGCGGCAGCCGTCCCCTCGTCGTCCTGGCGAACCTGTCGGGCTTCGACGGCTCCCCCGAGTCCATGCGGCGATGGCAGCTGGAGTATGGCGCAGAGATCGGCCGTGCGGTCACCAACTTCCAGGGACCCATCGTCTTCGTCGTGATCTCCCGCTACCACGGTGGAGCGTTCGTGGTCTTCTCCAAGCGACTCAACCCCGCCATGGAGATCGCCGCCGTCGAGGGCTCCTATGCCTCGGTGATCGGCGGCGCTCCGGCGGCAGCGACGGTCTTCGCCCGGGATGTCAAGACCCGCACGGAGAAGGACCCCCGGGTGGCGCAGCTTCGCGAGGCGATCCCGGCTGCCCGCAGCGGTGAGGCAGCCACGTTGCGCGCAGAGCTCTCCCGGGTTCTCGAGAACGTACGGTCCGAGAAGCTTGGCGAGGTGGCCGACGAGTTCGACGCGGTCCACACCATCCAGCGGGCACTGTCGGTCGGCTCGGTCGATCGGATCATCCCGGCGCGGGAGCTGCGCCCCTACGTCATCGACGCGCTGGAGCGCGGGATGGCCCGCATCCTCGGCACGACGACGGACTGAGGTTCGGGCGAGCGGCCGGCGTACGGCGGCTCGGGCGTGGCCCGGAAACCTGGTGGAGGCTAGGGCGAGTCGTGGGGCCAGTGGGGGGCGCGCGGTTGGTCGACCCAGGAGTGCACCGGGACGGCCTCGTGCAGTGGCGCGGAGCCGATGAGCAGGTCCGGAGGTGGCATCACCTCGTCCGCCACGACCGTCACCAGGAACACGCCCTCGCGTCGCCACCAACCCGGGAGGGTGCCGCCCTCCCGGGTCGAGACCGTCAGGGTTCCCCAGCCCTCCGAGCCCGCTTCTCGTCCGGGGTCGCCCACGGCCACCTCGACGGTTCTGGTGTCCCGCCGCAGGCCGGTGCGGAGTACCTTGAGGGCACTCTCCTTGGCGGACCACAGCAGGTTCGCGACCGCGGCTCGAGCATCCGGATCGTTGCGCGACTCGACAAGGGCCTGCTCGACCTCGGTGAGGAAGTCGGTCTCGAAACCTCGGGTGCGGGGCTCGACGATCTCCAGGTCGCACCCCACCCGGGTCAGGTCGCGGCCGACGACGCAGACCGCCCACCCGGCGCGGTCGGTGAGCGAGACGTCGAGTCCGAGCGGTAGTCCGTCGACCAGCACGTAGGGAGCCCCGCTGCGGTGGTTCGCCACCTCGATCCGGGCCAGGTCCTCGAGACCGCTCGGGCTCCCCGTCGCGCTGACCACCGCCTGCTTGCCGGCCCATCTGCGCAGCAGGTACTCCGTGCGCCGCTTCGTGAACCTCATGCCGGCAGCCCGCTCCGCCTCACGGGGTGTCAACCAGCCCGGGCCGTCGGGCAGCTCGTGCTCACCTCGGGCCAGCCACCTCAACGACCCCGCCACGTCGGCTCAACTCCTTCGTCGTCCGTTCTGACCTTAGCCGGGTGGTGCGCTCCGTCGTGCGCCGCGCGTCTGCCTGCACTCAAAAGCAGTGACGCAGCATCTCTCGAGCTGGGCACGTTGTCTTGGCGCCTCGCCCTTTGCTTCTCGAACCTATCCACGTTTCCTGGTCCAGCAACGTGAGACGCCAAGCCAAAGCAGACTGCCACTTGATGCGAGTGCGACCGGCCCCCGTGCAGGGGTCCGGGCGGCATGCCAGAACCGGAAGAGCGACCAGCAGGGAGCTCGCAGCTATCCGAGGCGCCGTAGCGCTGTCTCGATAGCGACCTCGACCCGGGAAGTCATGCCGGGCACATCGACGGGACGGCGCCCAGCGACCTGACTTGCGATCCACTTCGGCGCACTGTCGTCGTAGTGCAGCAGGGCATACAGGTCCCACCACGGATCGAGAGTCACCCCGGCGATCGACTCATAGAGCGACCGAAGCTGCTCCGACCACTCGGGCGAGTAGAGCGCCGCCAAGTATCGCCGACAGTGTCCGACGTCAATCGCACGCGCCCCCCGATGGATGGAGTTCCAGTCGGTCAGTCCAGTAATCCTCCCGCGTGACCACAGCATGTTGACAGGCAGGAGATCACCGTGCAGAAAGACAGCAGTGTCTTTTGGCGTTGGCCCCGCCATGACACCAAATGCCGCCTTCCACACAGCCGGCTTCTGTGCCTCGACCGGCACCTGAAACCCGTCAACAGGAGCGATCCAGGAATCCGTCCAAGGTCTGAACATCTCCGCGGGGAGATCGAGCGAATGCAGCAACACTGCAATCTCCGCGATCCTCATCATCCACGACCGAGGTTCCGCCGGATTGACGTCAAGATGCCCCTGCAACCGTGTCATCAACAACGATGGCGGGCCCCCCGTCGAAGCACCAGCAACATCAGTAGCCAGGATGCTCGGAACCGGGAGTCCGCTTCCCGCCACCACACCAAGGTTGGCGATTTCCTTCTCCAAGCTCACCTGCAGGCCAACCCCGCCCGGGTACTGCCGCAGTACGACGAACGTTCGCATGCCACGTCGCTCGACAGTCAGCCGATGCACGGCGGAGCAGACGCCACCGGTCAATCGGCGATAGCCAACGATGCGACTGCCCCGACCCATCGACGCCGCAACCCAGGCGAGAGACTCCACGGAGGGCCGACGCTGCCTGAACCCGCGATCCCTCCAGTCGCCGTCGGTCATGGGCGAGAGCCTATTCGTCAGGGGCTGCCGCGATGAGGGTTTCAACCCGCCAGAGGCAGTGACCCGGCTGCTGGGTGGGCCGTCACTTCCGTCGACGTTGACAGCGCGTGCCGTCGCGATGGCCTTCCCCGGTCAACGTCCCGGTGACGCGGGAGACGGGTGGCTGGTGTACTTCGACGTGACGGAGATGCAGCAGTCGATCAACTACCGGCTGCTGACCCAGGGCTGGGTGTACCCGACCTTCCACTCGAAGCAGCACTGACGCCACGGTTTTCGAGCCACCCGGGGCAGCCTGGCGTCTCACCCGGCCCTCGCGAGCGTGGTCGTGGTCGAGGCGCCGGTCAGGGCTGGACAGGAGGGCTAGCGTTCCGGCATGACCGGAGCCTCGCAGGTGCGAGTACGCCGGGCGCGTCCGTCAGAGACCGACCAGGTCGTCGAGACGCTCTCCCTCGCGTTTCACGCCGACCCCGTCTGGAGCTGGGCGTTCCCCGACGACGCCCTTCGGCATCGGCAGTTCCAGCGCTTCTTCTCCCTGCTCGTGCACAGCACGTTCGAGGTCGGGGAGGTGTGGGTCACCGACAACGTCGAGGCGGTCGGCAACTGGATCCCGCCCGGCGGGCCGGAGTTCGCCGAGGCCGACGAGGAGAAGCTCCCGGGTCTGCTGGCGGAGCTCGTGGGCGCGAGCCAGGCGGATCTGGTGGTGGCGGCCTTCGACCGGTTCGACCAGCACCGTCCGGCGGAACCGCACTGGTACCTCGACTTCCTCGGCACTCATCCCAACCATGCGGGGAAGGGCCTCGGCATGGGCCTGCTCTCGGCCATGCTGGTGACGTTCGACGAGGCCGGCAGCCCGGCGTACCTCGAGTCGTCGAACCCGGCCAACAACGTGCGCTACACCCGGCTCGGCTACCGTCCCCTCGACGTCTTCGAGATCGTCGACGGCGGACCGGTGGCGACCACGATGTGGCGCGACCCAGCGCCAGCCTGCGACCCCGAATTCAACCGATCTGTCGGGTGCTAGGCTCACGCTTCATGCCCCATGTGGTGTCGACGCTCTCCGCCGTCGTGCTGGTGGCCCGGTGAAAGCTCTCTACAAGGAAGCCGCCGGCCCGGGTCTCATCCTGACCGAGCGCCCGGAGCCGACACCCGGCCACACCGACGTCAAGATCCGGGTGGCCCGCACGGGTATCTGCGGCACTGACCTGCACATCGACTCCTGGGACAACTGGGCGGCGGGCGCCATCGACGCGCCCTTGGTGCCCGGACACGAGTTCTCGGGCCACGTCGTCGAGGTCGGGAGCGAGGTGAGCAGCGTTGCTGTCGGCGATCTCGTCTCGGGTGAGGGGCACGTGGTCTGCGGTCGCTGCCGGAACTGCCGCGCCGGGCGGCGGCATCTGTGCATCCACACCTCGGGGGTCGGCGTCAACCGTGACGGAGCGTTCGCGGAGTACGTCGTCATCCCTGAGAGCAACGTGTGGTGCCACCCCGAGGGGATGGATCTCGACCTGGCCGCCATCTTCGACCCGCTGGGCAATGCGGTGCACACGGCGCTGTCCTTCCCGCTCGTCGGGGAGGATGTGCTGATCACCGGCGCCGGGCCCATCGGGCTCATGGCTGCCGCCGTCGCGCAGCACATCGGTGCGCGGTTCGTCGTCGTCAGCGACGTGAAGGCGTCCCGGCTCGAGCTGGCCCGGAAGATGGGCGCCGACCTCGCCATCAACGTCGCTCACGAGCGGATCAGCTCGGCCCAGCAGCGGCTGGGGATGAAGGAGGGCTTCGACGTCGGGCTCGAGATGAGCGGTTCGCCCAACGCGCTGCCGGAGATGCTCGAGAACCTCAACCACGGCGCGCGGGTCGCCATGCTCGGACTCCCGAGCCAGCCGATCACGATCGACTGGGTCAAGGTGGTGACCCACATGATCACCATCAAGGGCATCTACGGTCGCGAGATGTTCGAGACCTGGTATGCCATGAACGCCATGGTCAGCACCGGCCTCGACATCTCGCCCATCATCACCGCCAGCTTCCCGGCGGCTCACTGGGATGACGCCTTCGCGCTCGCGCGGCTGGGCGACGGCGGCAAGATCATCATCGACTGGAGCTAGGAGCAGACCATCTACACCAACCTACGTGCGGACCTCCGCTCATCACTCGACGAGATCAGGGCTGCCGGTCTCTACAAGTCCGAACGCCGGATCGAGTCACCGCAGGGGGCGCACGTGCGCTCCGGTGGCCGAACCGTGTTGAACTTCTGCGCCAACAACTACCTCGGGCTCGCCGACGAGCCTCGGCTCGTCGCAGCCGCCAAGTCGGCACTCGACGAGTGGGGCTTCGGCATGGCCAGCGTCCGGTTCATCTGCGGGACGCAGACCCAGCACGTCGAGCTCGAGAACCGGCTGTCGACGTTCCTCGGCACGGAGGCAACGATCCTCTTCCCCTCGTGCTTCGACGCCAACGGCGGCGTCTTCGAGGTGCTGTTAGGGGCGGAGGACGCCGTCATCTCCGACGAGCTCAACCACGCGTCGATCATCGACGGCATCCGGCTGTGCAAGGCGAAGCGGCTCCGCTACCACAACCGGGACATGGCCGACCTCGAGACTCAGCTGCAGGCGAGTCGCGACGCCAGGCGGCGGCTCATCGTCACCGACGGCGTCTTCTCGATGGATGGCTATTTCGCACCACTGCCGGAGATCTGCGACCTGGCCGAACGCTACGACGCCCTCGTCATGGTCGACGACTCACACGCCGTGGGCTTCGTCGGACCATCGGGCGCAGGGACGCCCGAGCTCTTCGGGGTACGGGACCGGGTGGACATCGTCTCGGGCACTCTCGGCAAGGCTCTCGGCGGCGCATCGGGAGGCTACATCGGCGCGCACTCCGAGATCGTCGACCTGCTGCGCCAGCGGGCTCGGCCATATCTGTTCTCGAACGCCGTGGCCCCGGCGGTCGTCGCCGGCTCGCTGGTGGCGCTCGACCTCGTCGCCGGCGGTGCCGAACAGCGTGCGACGTTGTGGAGCAACGCCCGCAGCTTCCGGGACCAGATGGAGGCGGCCGGCTTCGACCTGCTCCCCGGCGAGCACGCCATCATCCCGGTCATGTTCCCCGATGCCCATGACGCCGTCGCCATCGCTGACGCGCTCCTGGAGCGCGGGGTCTATGTGATCCCGTTCTCCTACCCCGTCGTACCGCTCGGCAAGTCGCGTATCCGGGTGCAGATCTCGGCGGGTCACTCCGCCGACGACATCTCCACCTGCGTCGAGGCGTTCGTGGACGCCCGCGACGCGGTGACGAAGCAGCACGCCTAACAAACGATTCCGTCGTTGGGCGCTAAGGGCCGAGCAGCACGTGCACGTCGACGTGCTCGAAGCCCATCGCAGCATAGAGCGCCGCGCCCTCACGAGTGGCGTGCATCCAGACCAGGTCCGGACGGACTCCGCCTACGCCCTCGGCGCCCACCTTCGCCGCTGCCGCGGTGATCGCGCGACCGTAGCCGCGTCTGCGAGCCCCCGGCCGGATGCCGATCCCTGACAGGCAGGCCGTGCCGGCCGCAAACCAGACAAGGGCGCAGCCCACTGGCTCGTCATCGACCCGTCCGACGAGGAACCGCCGGCTCGGATGCATCAGGTCCTCCGACGTGACCAGGCCGCGGGCAAGCGGCACGTCGGACATCCAGCCCCCATAGGCGATGACAAGCTCATCGCGACTGCGCGCCTGGCCGATGTCGAGGCCCGGGACGTCGACAGCCAACGAGCCCGCGACGTGGTCCGGCATCGCGTAGACGTCGAGTCGCTCGTGCACCGTCAGGCCGAGGTTCGTGAACCGGTCGAGCTGAGCCTCTCGTGCGTTCATCCGGAATCCCCGTTCGCCACCTCTGTCGCGACACCACGCCAACGCTGCGGCCAGCGCCTCCGGTGAGGCGGGATCGTCCGGAACGAACGCCTGGACGGCCCAGGGAGTGGCCACGCCGAGGTCCAGCGTGATGATCGGGCCGAACGACGATGTCGCTCTCGACGGTTGACCGGTGGCATTGAGAAGAGCCACCTGCCCGGCAACCCCCGCCAGCCTGGTAGCGACCTGGGCGACATCCATGCCGCTCAGTATCCAGCGTCGGGTGTGGGGCCGGCGCTCCCGGCGACCCAGTCGGCTCGGTCGGCTGGGTCGGCTGGGTCGGCTGGGACTGCTGAGTCGGCTCGGTCGGGCTATCGCCCATGGTGGCTCCCGACGTCCCTGACGCCTTGACGGTGGGCGCATCGCGTGGGCTAATGCCGGGGTGAGCTTCGCCATCCCGCGCGGGTCCTACGACCGATACATGGGGCGCTACTCCGACCAGCTCGCCTCGGCCTTCGTCGCACGGCTGGACGTGCCGGACGGGATGCGGGCACTGGACGTCGGATGTGGCCCAGGTGCGCTCACCGAGGCGCTCGCCAACCGGTTGGGCGCGGCCAGGGTGGCCGCCGTAGACCCGTCGGAGTCGCTGCTGGCCGCTTGTGCGGAGCGAGTCCCAGGAGCAGACGTTCGCCAGGCGGCGGCGGACTCGATGCCGTGGCCGGATGAGACGTTCGACGTGGTGGTTTCGCAGCTGGTGCTGAACTTCCTCCCGGACGCGGACGCCGGGGTGGCCGAGATGTGCCGACTGACCCGGCCGGGTGGCCTTGTCTCCTGCTGCATCTGGGACTACGCGGATGGCATGCAGATGCTGCGAATCTTCTGGGACGCCGCGTTGGAGCTCGATCCCACTGCTCCGGACGAGGGACGGACGATGGCCTTCTCCAGCGAGAGCGAGCTCTCCGCCCTTTGGAGGCGTCACGGTCTGTCGGAGGTGGCCACGGGCGCGGTCGCCGTCACGGCCGGCTACACGAACGTCGACGACTACTGGGAGCCGTTCACGTTCGGCGTCGGGTCCGGTGGGGCATACTGCGCGACTCTCGACGCTGAGCAGCTACGTCGCCTGCGGGACGCCTGCTTGCGCCGGCTCGGTGCTCCTGACGAACCGTTCACCCTCGACGCTCGCGCCTTCTTCGTACGAGGCCGTCGCGCCTGACGAGCCCTCGCCGGGTTGAAGAGTTGCCCCCGGACAGGCAGTCGAGTGGGCCGCGGCAACCCGCCCGAACCGGCTGCGGCGCACCGAACGGCACCGGTGGCGCGGCGTACCGGATCCCGCGAAAGACCACCAGACTGAGGGAGGCTGCCGCCGGGTAGGGTCTGGCCGTGGACGTGAGCGCCAGGGCGACGTCGTTCGGCCACGTCGCCGACGAGTATCACCGGTGGCGTCCGTCGTACCCGCCGGAGGCGGTCGACTGGCTGGCACCGCCGGCGCCTGCCCGCGTCGTCGATGTGGGAGCAGGAACAGGGAAGCTCACGGAGCTCCTCGTCGCGCGTGGTCTTGACGTTGACATCGTCGAGCCCGATGAGCGCATGCTCGGTGTTCTCGCGCGTCACAACCCCACCGCTCGCGTCCATCAGTCGGATTCGTCTCACCTTCCGGTCGCGGACGCGTCGGTGGACGCGGTCTTGGTGGCGGACGCGTGGCATTGGTTCGACCCGGACGCCACGGTCGCCGAGGTTCGGCGCGTTCTCAGGCCACGTGGTTGGCTCGGGATTGTCTGGAACGTGCCCGCGGAGCCGGTTGAGCCGTGGGAGTTCGCGATCGCGCAGGAGTCCGATGAGTACGACCGGCACAGCAAGGCCAACGTGGAGGGCCTCCGTGAGCGGCTGGCGTACCTTCCGGAGGATGAGCTCGAGTTCAAGCGCATCAAATGGCAGTGGGACGTCACTCCACAACAGCGTGCGGCGCTCTTCGCGACCACCTCGATGGCCATCGCGATGACGCCGGACGAGCGGTCGATCGCATGCGAGCGGTCTCGCACCGCCCTGCAGGAGGTCTGTCAGGCCAGGCAGAGGCAGACGATGCCGATTCGGCACATCGCGAGCTGCATCCGCTGGACACCAAGACGCTGAGCCCCTGGGTTCTTCAGGCACGAGTCCTGTTTCGGCTCACTGAGCACGAGCCGTCGGTCTGATCGGGGCGGATGTCCCAGCTGAAGCGCCCGAGCGGTGTGCTCATCGGACGCCTCAGGCCAGCTCGCCGATGAGGTCGGCGAAGGCGGCGAGGTAGGCCTCGACGTCCTCATCCGTTGCTGCGGCCACGACCTGCGACAGCCCGTCTGCGAGCCGGGCGCCGAGACGTTGACTGTGCGCGTAGGCCTCGTCCGTCAGGACCTCACTCATGATCGCCCGCGCCGCCGCCATGGAGACCGGGTTGCGCCGCGCGAGCTCGCCCGCGACCCAGATCGAGTCCTCGGTCGGCAGCAGGTACTGCGATCCGCGCGCGACCTGCCGGCGTACCGCCTCGACCACGGGAGCCGGGCCGTAACCGGTGAACATCGACATGTCGGCGATGTTGAAGTCGGCGAACTCGTGGCAGTCGACGTCACGCAGGCGGGATCCGGCGGCCGTCTGGATGAACAGCGGCGGGTGGTCGTACGACGTGCGCAGCCAGCTCATCGGCACACCATTCGGCATCACCGACTGCCCGGAGGCCCACAAGGCCTGGCTGCGCGGGCGCTTCCGCACGAAAACGGCGTCCTCGCGCTCCTTGAGCACGGTCCCCCGGATCGGGTCCACTCCCGATCCAATCTTGCCCCGAAGCGTGGGCCCGGCTCCCTCGATCAGGAGAGCGGATCGAACATGAACTCCCGGACCTCTTGACCGCAGCGGCAGGCGGTCGCGATCTTCGCGGCCCACTCCAGGGCCGCGTCCCGTGAAGGCACGTCCACGATGGTGAAGCCGCCGCTGAGCTCCTTGGTCTCCGGATACGACCCGACGGTGATCGTCCCGTCGCCAGCCACCACGACGGGCTCGACATCCTCGTCCAGGCCGCCAGAGAAGACATACACCCCGGCCTCCTTGGCCTCTCGGATCACCGCGTGTGCGTCGTCGGCCACAGACGATCCTTCAGGGACGTCCATCGCGCCACTGGGGAACGAAATCAGGTACCGCGCCATCCTCTGCTCCTTGTCCCGGCCGCCGCCTCAGGCCGCCACTCACCTCTGCTACGAACGACTCGGTGGCAATTCAACACTCTCGCGAGAAGATTCCCTGGCCAGCGCCGGACACGTCCCGGGCTCGACGGCTGGCTCAAACAGCAAGTCGCCAAGAAGAAGATGTCGGATCTCGACCTGGCTCTCATCAGCAAGGGCGCGCAGGACGCCGCCGCGAACACTGTGGTCCTCGGGTCTGGGTCGCCTCAAGGACTACCGAGGTCGCCTCGACCCTGACCACCAGCGACTCTGGAAGGAGTGGCTGGACCATGAGATCGGGAAGGACGTCAAGAATCAGCCCGGTCGGACGGAGTTCCTGAACGCCTTGTCTACCTTCGTCGTCTGAATCCGCCATCGTGCCCTTCCCGAACAGCCCGATCCCGATCGCGGCTAGTCCCGGGTCACGCCGTCGATGCGTTCTCGGATCAGATCGGCGTGGCCGTTATGGCGTGCATACTCTTCGATCATGTGCAGGTAGATCCACCGGATGTCGCGATCCGGGCCGCCCCAACGAAACGGCACGACGTCATCGAGGTCCTTGTCAGCCGCCGCCTGACGCGCCGCTTCGATCTCGCGCCGGTAGGTGTCGAGGTCGGCCCTGGCGTCGGCAGCCTCGATGTCGTTGAAGTCGGCATCGCCATCAGTCTCGGTCCAGTAGAGGTCAGGCACGTCCTCCCGGGCAGCGCATTGGCGCCACCAGCCGCGCTCCGCGTCGGCTAGGTGCCGAACGAGGCCTAGGAGCGAAAGGTTGGACGGCGGAACTGCACGCTGCTTCAGCTGCTCAGACGTCAATCCCGCGCACCTGGCCAGCAGGATGTCGCGATGGTGGTCGAGCCACTGCTCAAGCGCCCTGCGTTCACCAGACACGAAGTCCGGGTCAGCACGCTGGGTCGCGGGTGCGGTCCACTCGGTTGCCACGCCGGCCGAGACTACCGGTCGGCGTACGACGGACACGAGCGAAATATGCGCCCTCGCCTCGGCGGGGTGGCAGGCTTGTCCGGACGTGGTTGCTCGCCGGGTTGGTCCGCCGCTGCGAGGGATGCCGATACTCCATTCGTCTTCGGTCTGGCTGAGTGTCGCCGCCGGGCGAACGCTGACGAACCGAACTCTCACCTCTCAGACCCCTTGTTTTCCACAGACCTGACGATCCACAACCGGCCGTGCACAGGTCGAACACACGAAGCGGAAACTGTCGGTGACGGGTCCTAGAGTTGTCTGCATGAAAGGCACCCTCGACCCACCCGACACCGCTCGGCGACCCGCGCTCGACGCGTTCGCACAGGCGGTCGACGGCATCGGCGACTTGCTGGCCGGGGTGGCCGGGCTGCCCGGCTGGACATTGACCGAGGACGCCGCCCTGGAACGCCTCGGCGAGCTGCTCGCCGTCCGCGCCGCCGTCGACGAACTGACCGCACGGGTCACCGCCACGTGTTGGCCCGTGACGTGCCCCGCCTCGCCGGAGCGGCATCGGCCAAAGCCTGGCTGATGACCACCCACGGCCTGTCCAGTGGTGACGCGCACCGGCTGATCGCCCACAGCCGGGTCGCCGACACCGACCAACCCGTCTGCGACCGCACCACCCGCCCAGCCGTCAGCCATGGTGCAGATGGCGGTGACTCGGCCGGAGACCTCGACAACCTCGGCGACCGCGGCCACGACGATGGGACGATACGTGGACCGGTACGGCGTAGTAACGGGTGGCCGGTGTGAACCGACCCGACGAGCCTGGGCCAGCGGTGGCCTGTCCGCGGAACGGGCGGTGCTGGTCGGCCGGGCGGTCACCGACGTCGGGGATCACATCCCCGTCGAGGCGACCGACCGGCTGCAACACCACCTGCTGCGACTCTCACCCCGGCCTGACCTACACCCAGCTGAAGACCGTCTGCCGCCATGCGGTCGAGGTGGTCGACCCCGACGCAGCCGACAAGAAACTCGAAGCGCCAGCTCCGCGACGCCGAGACCCGCGCGTTGCAGCAGGCGGTCTGCCGGATCTGGAAGACCGGCGACGGCACCACCCGCGGCACCTTCACCATCCCCGACCTGACCGGCGACCTGCTGCTGACCGCCCTGAACGCGTTCGCCGCACCCCGCCGCGACCGGTCCGCCCGCCGCCGCGACAACGACCCCACCCTGGCCGACCCGGCCGACGGCAGCGGGAGCACCGGCGCAGGCGAGGTGTCCGACCGGGAGCCGGACGACATGGAGCTGGAGCGGTTGTCGTACCCGCAGCGGCTCGGCCGGGCCCTCGTCGAGCTCGCCGAACACCTCCCGGTCACGGGCTGCCCCAACACGGCGGCACGAACACCACCCTGGTCATCACCACCGACCTGACCCGGCTGCAGACCGGCCTCGGCGAAGCCGTCCTGGACACCGGCACCGCGATCAGCATCGGCCAAACCCGCCGGCTCGCCTGCAACGCCCAGCTGATCCCCGCCGTCCTCGACGGCCCCTCGACCATCCTCGACCTCGGCATGGCCCGGCGACTGTTCAACCGCCACCAACGCCTCGCCCTGGCGCTGCGAGACCAAGGCTGCATCTGGCCCGGCTGCGACCGACCCCCCGCCTGGACCGAAGCCCACCACCTCACCACATGGACCGACGGCGGACCCACCGACCTCAACAACGGCTGCCTGCTCTGCGTCTACCACCACCACCTCGTCCACACCGACACCGGTTGGACCATCCAAATGGCCCCCGACGGCCACCCCCACGTCATCCCACCCAAACGCCTCGACCCCACCCAAACCCCCCGACGACACCAACGCTTCCCCTACGACCCCCTCTGCTGAACAGGCGAAGCCTGCCCGACCTCAGGTCAGATCGGCACCCGTGGGAGGGTTCGTGACTGCTAGGAGGTTCCGGTGACTGCCGACACGGTGACCCCGCGTCCGGACGATCGGCCACGGTCTGTACACGAGCGACCGAGCTATCGAGCGGCCACGTGACCACGAACGTCAGGTCTCCGCGGGCTCACACTCCAGCCGGCGGCCTCGGAGTGTCCGGAAGCCTCCCCACGTCAGAAACCGTCTCGATCGATTCGCGCGCGGAGAACGAGACGATATTCAACCCCAGCCCGAAGAGCTGTCGGAGCACCCCTTGGGCCTGGGCCTGGTCGCGCAACAGACCGTGGAGACTGCTGGTGCTCTCCGTGGTTGTCAGGGAGAGGCCTTCGAAGGCCCCAGCGAACCGCTGGTCCAAATGGCCGGAGATGACGAACGTGCACCTGAGTGACCCCATCCCCCGATGCTGCCCGCTCGGAGGTGCGGGATCACCACCCGTGACGCCGTTCACCCGGGTGTGTGCTGCGCCGGGTCCGATCCCTCAGGGTGAGGCTCCAGCTCGGCCAGCCTGGCGACGGCCTCGTCACGCGAGCTCACCCCGAGCTTGCGATAGACGGCCTTGAGGTGGGACTTCACCGTGTTGTAGGAGATGAACAGCTGGTCGGCGATCTGCTGCTGCCGGAGCCCGGAGGCTGCCAGCCTGAGCACCGCGACCTCCCGGTCGGACAGCTGCTCCCCGAACTCTGTCGCCCGCCTAGCCGGGGCGACCATCAGCTCGCGCATCTCCGATGATCGTTGCCGCAGGTTTCCGCTGTCGGCAAGTCGCGCAAGGGTGGCATCCACCTGGTCAACAGCACGGAACGCCGCCGCCGGGTCGCCGAGACTGCGAAGCACTGACGTCATCAGCAGGTAGGCGTTGGCAAGCCAGGCGGTGCGCGGCATGACGACCAAGATCTCGATCGCCTGCTCGAACCTCGAGGCGGCGGCTCGGAAGTCACCACCCCGGCGCTCCCGCTCCCCACAGGCGAGCAGCACGATGGCGGCCGCCGGCGTCCGGTCAGCGCCGATCGACCGGAGCACGTCGATCATCCGGTCGAGCATCCGGTCGGCACGCGAGGAGACCGACAGGGCGGACTCGGCGAGCCCGAGGTTGCCGACGCCGAACGCCAGCATGATCGGGTTCGCGTCCGGGATCTGACCGACCGCTCGGCGCAGCGTCTCGACCGCCTCGGCGGTTCGACCCTGGAGATACATCGCCTGGCCGACCCCGGATAGGGCGATCCCCTGCCAGCCGACGTTCGGTGCGGATATGACGGCACGGAGCGCCGCAGCCTCGGCTCGACCGACGTCGGCGACCCCCACGACGCCCTCCATGAAGTCCGCACGGAAACCCAAGGACAGACCGGCCGCATCAAGGCGCTCGGGAGCGCCGGTCCGGGCCACCTCCAGGTAGGCGACAGCCTCGTCGACGTTGTTGTCGAGGCTCGCCACGATGGCTCGGACGAGCGCCAGCTCCGGGTCTCGCTCTGCCTCGGGCCAGGACAGCGCGGCCAGCCAGCGGCGAATGGTCGACCGGCGGCCGGTCGACGCCAACGGCTGGACCTGGGCCGCCACCAGCCGGGACGCCGTCGTAACATCCTGGGCGGCGATGGCATGGTCTGTCGCCGTCTCCCGATCTCCGACGCTCTCGAACCAGGCGGCTGCACGGGAGTGCAGAACCGGGACGAGCGTCGGGCGGGTGCGGGTCAACTCGAGCCGGAGCGCCTCGGCGAAGAGCTGATGAGCCTGATACCACTCGCCGTCGGCATCGGCCGACACGAAGACGTTAGACCGCTCGAGATCGGCCAGAACGGCGCCCGACCCCGACATCTCGACGACCGCGTCGCAGAGCGCGCCGTTCAGTCGACGCAGGATGGAGACCTGCAGAAGGAAGTCTCGGGTCTTCGGTTCCAACAGGTCCAGCACGTCTTCGGTCAGATAGTCCACGACCTGACGATGGCCGCCGGTGAAGGAGTCGATGAACGACTCGCGGTCATGGTCAGGGATCAGCAGGCCGGCGAGTCGGAGGGGGGCCGGCCAGCCACCCGTTCGCTCAGCCATCCGGGCCCGGTCCGACGACGTCAGTCCGGTGACGCCCATTCCGTCGAAGAAGTCGGCCAGCTCCGTCTGGTCGAAGCGCATGGACTCTGCCCGGATCTCGACGAGCTCTCCCCCGGCGCGAAGTCGGGCAATCCCGAGGGCCGGGTCAGAGCGGGTTGCGATGACGAGCTGGACCCGCGCCGGGCGATACCGCAGAAATGCCTCGATCTGCTGGTTGACGTCACCGGACTCCGCACAGTGGTAGTCGTCCAGGACGACAACCAGGTTGGCGGTGCCCGTGGCGAGCTCGTCGAAGAGCACGGGCAGCATCGCGTCCGTGACCTTGTCTGGGTTGGCGTGCAGGATGTCGAGCGAACGACGACCGACCTCGGGTTCCCAGCGGGAGACGGCCGCGATGATGTGGTTCCACAGCCGGACCGGCTCGGCGTCGCTCGGGTCCAACGTGACCCACGCGAAGGGGGTCGGGTCGCTGCCGACCCACTCCGTGAGGAGGGTGGTCTTGCCGAACCCGGCGGGCGCCGACACGAGCGTGAGACGGCGGTCGTAGCCCTCCCGGAGCCGACTGAGGAGGTGGGGGCGGCTCACCGAGCCGCGTGGCAGTCGCGGCGGGGTGAGCTTCGTCCTGATGACCCCGGCGTCGCGTTGCTCCACCTCGGCCACCACATCGGGCCCGCCGCGAGTGGCCATCAGACGCCTTCGACGGCCGCGAGACGGCCGGAGCGAACGGCGGCCGCGAACGTCCGATAGTCCTCGTCGTTCTGGTCGGCGTATCGCTCGGAGAAGTCCGTGACGGCGCGGTCGAACTCGTCGCTCTTCCCGAGGTATTGCCCGATGGCAACCGGGTCGCCCGAGCGGGCGTGCGCCCGGGCGAGCGTCCAGCCGCATTGGCGCGCATAGAACGTCATACCCATCGGATGCATCCCATCCACGTCGACCGAGCCCTTCATGTCGCGCAGCTGCCGCCAGTAGAGATGCCGACCTTCCTGGACACCCGTCGTCCACCCGAGGTAGATGTCGCTGGCAGCCTGCATCAACCGCTGACCCTGAACGACGCGCTCACCACACTCCTTGAAGCAGGTCTTCGGCAGGTGGTCCTCGAGCACGGACCGCGTGGCCTCCTTGACCTGGAGAAACAGCGGGTCCTGTTCGTCGCGACCCTGCAGCAGCACGATGAGAGCCCTGGTGCCGACGCTGCCCACGCCGACGACCTCGCGCGCGACGTCGACGATCTCGAAGCGCTCCAGCAGCGCTCGCCGGTCAGCTTCCAACGTTCGCCGGTAGGCGCGGAACCGATCGTGCACCGCCACCTGGAGCTCGTCCGGGGTGAGCCCGTACGACGGAGGGAGGTCTCGCGCCGGCACCACGATCTGGGGTTGGCTGACGATGCGATAGTGGCCGTCGACATGCTCGGCGAGCTTGGAGAACGCCCGCAGACTGTCCCGGGTCCGCGCTTTCGCCGCAGCCTTGCTGGCGCGCTTCTCCGCCCGCTTGGCCGCCTTGCGACGAGACTTGTCCTTCTGCTCCTTGACGGTTCGTGAGATGGACATCGTCAGCTCTTCCTCGGACAAGCGCGCATACCAGATGTCCATGGTGCGCATCGTCGCGAAGTCCCGCATCGCCTCCCGGTAGGCCCGGATCGACGCCAACGTCACCTCGTGCGTGTCCGACGTAATGAAGCCGTTGTTGCGTGCCGCGATCGTGAAGCTCGCAGCCATCCGCTTGACGTCGTACTCGAACGGTCCGGGAAGGGTCTCGTCGAAGTCGTTGAGATCGAAGAGCAGCGTCCGCTCCGGGGACGCGAAGATCCCGAAGTTCGAGAGATGCGCGTCGCCGCACAGCTGCGAGACCAGGCCCGCGCGCGGGGTGCTCTGCAGGTCGGTGGCCATGATCTTCGCCGCGCCACGATAGAACGTGAAGGGCGAGAACAGCATCCGGCCGTGTCGCACCGGCACCAGGTCCTGGGCGCGGGTCGCGTTCTGCGCCTCGAGCAGGGCGACAGGATCCGGTCGGTCCGCCGGCGCCGTCCAGCCGGCATGGCTCGACAACGGCGTGGCCTGCCGCGCGGCCACGCCGTGTGCCTCTCGGTCCGCCACACTCAGGCGGCCGATGCGTTTCTGGACCATGTCGAAGCCTTTCCTTCGCACAAGGTACCTTCTCGACAATGGACGTAAGGGCGCATCGCGAACTTGCTTACGACGGGCGCGACGAGGCCAACAAGACGATGCACACCGAAGCTTGACGCGGGAGGTCGAGATGGCGCGGCACGAAGGCGCAGCCCCCGACGTCGCGCGGGAGCTCCGACGCCACGTGCGCGGCACCGTCTCCGACGATGTACGACGCCGTGCGGAGTACTCGACCGACGCATCCAACTACCGCGTGGTTCCACGCGTCGTCGTCGAACCATGCGACATCGACGACGTGCTAGCCACCCTCGAGGTCAGCCGGCGGACAGCTACCCCGGTCACCGGTCGTGGCGGCGGTACGTCGGTGGCGGGCAACGCCGTCGGAAGCGGAATCGTCATCGACTTCTCGCGGCACCTCAACAGGATCGTCGCGATCGACGCGGACAACCGCACCGCAGTGGTCGAGCCCGGGGTGGTGCTGGCCGACCTGCAACGGGCGGCGGCACCGCTCGGCCTCAGGTTCGGGCCCGACCCTTCGTCGCAATCCCGGGCCACGCTCGGCGGGATGATCGGCAACAATGCCTGCGGTCCACACGCGGTGGCCTACGGACGGACTGCTGACAACGTGGAGTCACTCACGATCGTGGACGGCTCGGGCAATCGGACGGTCGCGTCGAGAGGATCCTCTTCTGTCAAAGGGCTCGACGCGCTCATCGACACCCGCCTGGAGGTGGTGCGCACCGAGCTGGGCACCTTCCCCCGGCAGATCTCCGGCTACTCGCTCGAGCACCTGCTCCCGGAGGCCGGCCGCGACTTGGCGAAGGCTCTGGTCGGCAGTGAGGGCACTCTGGCCGTGACCCTCGACGCCACCGTGCGGCTCGTCCCCATCTCGCCGGCCCGGGTTCTTGTCGTGCTCGGATATCCCGACATGGCGACCGCGGCTGACGTCGTACCGAAACTGCTCACCTATACCCCGCTCGCCGTCGAAGGTCTCGATGTGCGGATGGTCGACGTGGTACGCCGGCACCGCGGCGCCGGTGCGGTGCCGGACCTCCCCGCGGGGGCGGCTCTGCTGATGGTCGAGATCGGCGGCGAGGACAGCGGCTCGGCGCTCGAGTCGGCGGAGTCGCTGGCGCGGGAGGCGGCCGCTCTCGACGCGGCCATCATCCCCGCCGGTTCGGCGGCGACCGCGATCTGGCGAATTCGAGAGGACGGAGCGGGGCTCGCGGGACGCATCCCGAACCCTGCATCCCCGCCGGGCCAAGCCTGGCCGGGTTGGGAGGACGCGGCGGTCCCACCCCATCGGCTGGGTGCCTACCTGCGCGAGTTCGAGGCCCTGATGGGCTCCTACGGCATCAACGGACTGCTCTATGGCCATTTCGGGGACGGCTGCACGCACGTCCGGCTCGACCTGCCGCTCGACCACGACGGATCTGTCTTCCGCCGGTTCATCTTCGACGCGGCGCGCCTGGTGACGAGCTACGGCGGCTCGTGCTCGGGCGAGCACGGTGACGGTCGGGCACGGAGCGAGCTGCTGCCGCTGATGTACTCCGAGCCGGCGCTCGCACTGTTCGCCGGGGTCAAGGCGCTATTCGACCCCGAGGACCTGCTCAACCCCGGAGTCGTCGTGGCGCCGGAGCCGATCGACGCGGACCTGCGCCGACCGCAGGCGCATCCGCTGCCGGCAGCCCGAGGTTTCGACTTCAGCCATGACGACGG
The DNA here is from genome assembly GCA_963820035.1 of uncultured Actinomycetota bacterium. Lineage (GTDB taxonomy): Bacteria > Actinomycetota > Actinomycetes > Propionibacteriales > Nocardioidaceae > JAWWPG01. The sequence continues at coordinate 124,244 of CAWFYK010000009.1, forward strand.
CGACTTCACCCACGCCGTCCATCGGTGCGTGGGGGTCGGCAAGTGCCGAGCCGACAACAGCGCCGCCGGCGGTTTCATGTGCCCGTCATATCTGGCGACCAAGGACGAGAAGGACTCGACTCGCGGTCGGGCGCGCGTCCTTCAGGAGCTGGCCAACGGGTCGCTGATCGACTCCTGGGCGGCACCCGAAGTATTCGAGTCGCTCGACCTTTGCCTTTCCTGCAAGGCGTGCTCCAGCGACTGCCCGGCCGGTGTGGACATGGCACAGTACAAGTCGGAGGTGCTCTGGCGCGCCTACCGGAGCAAGCGGCGGCCGATCGCCCACTACACGCTGGGGCGGCTGCCGACCTGGTTGGCGCTGGTGGGCCGCGTCCCGCGTCTCGGTGCGGGGGTCGCCAACGGGCTGGCGGCGCATCGTCCCGTCTCCGGACTCCTGTTGCGTGCCGCCGGCGTTGACAAGCGACGAGCAGCCCCGTCGATCGCGAGCGAGACGTTCCAGCGGTGGTGGCGACGGACCACGCGACGCGGTCGCGACGGCACGACGTCGGACCGACGCGACCTCGTCGTGCTGTGGGTCGACACCTTCACGAACGGGCTGAGCCCGGACGTGGCGAAAGCAGCGGTCCGGGTGCTGACCAAGGCCGGCTACCGGGTCGTCGTACCCGACGGGCAGGCCTGCTGCGGGCTCACCTGGATCACCACCGGCCAGCTCGGTGGCGCACGCCGCAGACTCCAACGCCTGTTGGACATTCTCGGTCCCCTTGCAGAGCAGGGCCTGCCGATCGTCGGCCTCGAACCATCGTGTACGGCGGTGCTGCGGTCCGACCTCCTCGACCTGCTCCCCGACGACCCGCGGTCGGCCAAGGTCGCGGGCGCTGTCCGCACGCTGGCCGAGCAGCTCGCGCTGGCCGCCGACTCCTCCCGAACCCCCGACCGGGAAGGCTGGCAGCCGCCAGACCTGTCGGGTGTCGAGCTGGTCGTGCAGCCGCATTGCCACCACCACGCGGTGATGGGCTTCGCGACCGACCAGAAGCTGCTCGCCGGCACGGGAGCCGCCGTGCGCGTGCTGGCCGGTTGCTGCGGGCTGGCCGGGAACTTCGGCATGGAGCGTGGCCACTACGACGTGTCGGTCGCGATCGCGGAACGCGAGCTGCTGCCGGCCCTTCGGACAGCGCCGAAGACGAGCGTCGTCGTAGCCGACGGCTTCTCGTGCCGGACGCAGGTCGCGCAGCTGGCCGGCCGGCCCGCCGTCCACCTCGCCGAACTGCTCGACCGGCTCGAACCACCACCCGCTCGCCAGCCGGATCAAGGCGGCGGCAAGGACGCCCCCTCGTGACCAAGAGCCCGTCCAGACCTGAGATCCCACCCCCGCGAGGGGACATGATCCCCCGCTGGAGGGATGTCTTCTCCTGGAACAGGCCCGACGCTGGAGGGCGTGACCGAGCAGTCTGAAACCCGCAACAGTCTGAGCCCCCGACCGTGCACCCGATGCCGCATGGGAGGGCTCGCGAGACCTGTGCATGGGAGCATCGGAGGGTGACGTTGCTCCGCTCCCTCATCCACCCTCTCGGGTCCGTCGTCACCTGGCGCCGTTGGATCTACCTGGTGCTCGGCGGCGCCGTCCTCGTGCCCTACGTCGTGGTGGTCGTTCCGGCACTGTTGATCGTCGCTCGTCGTGGCGACGTCTGGGGAGTGCTCGGCGTGTTGGGTCTGGCGCTCGCCGCGATCGCCGCCATCGCGGCAACGTCCCTCCTCGCCGCCGTGCGTCAGGTCGAGGTCGTCTCGATCCGCCAGCTGGTCGGTGTCCCTGCCGGCGAGAGGCTGGTGCCGGAGTCATCCTCGACGTCGGACCGGGTGCGCGCTGGGCTCTACTTCGTGCTCCACCTGGTGTGCGGCGGCGTCATCGCGGCCGCCTCGGTGATCGCCGTTCCGAACGGTGTCGCCTTGCTGCTCGGGTCGGTAGGGCTCTTCGACCCCGGCGAGGTGCTCGGGACGTCGTCTCGAGCGCTCTTCGCTGTCGCCGGCCTGTTCCTCATCCTGGCGACCGCCTATGGAACGGCTGGGCTCGGTGCGTTCCTGGCCACGCTCGCTCCGAGTCTGCTGGGGCGGTCGTCCGCGGAACGCCTGGCGGAGATGGAACGGTTCACCGACGAGCTCTCCGAGCGGAACCGCATCGCTCGCGACCTGCATGACTCGCTCGGCCACGCGCTCAGCATCGTCAGCGTTCAGGCCGGAGCCGCCCGACGAGTGCTCGACCACGACGTCGAGCTCGCCCGCGAGTCGTTGCTCTCAGTCGAGGACGCCGCCCGGCAGGCGATGGACGACCTGGACGCGGCGTTGGCCGTGCTCCGGGAGGACGGTCCGGCCGGGCAGCGCCGGACGTTGCGCGAGGTCGAGACGCTGATCCGCCAGAGCGAGGCTGCCGGCCTGGTGATCCGCTCGGAGCTGTCCGGACCGATCGACCGACTTCCGGAGCCGCTGTCGCGTGAGGCCTTCCTGGTCATCCAGGAGAGCCTCACCAACGTGTTGCGCCACGCTGGTCCCGTCGACGTCTCACTGCGGGTTCGGGCCGAGGACCTCGCGGTCCGGCTGGAGGTCGTGAACGAGCTGCCGACCACGCAGCAGGCATCCCGTCCGTCGGGTGGACGGGGAGTCCGGTGGATGTCCGAGCGCAGCTACGCCCGCGGCGGCGACATCGACGTCGGTGAGGTCGACGGGGTATGGCGGGTGGCCGTCACACTCCCCGCGACGAGCCAGCCATGATCTCGGTCCTGCTCGTCGACGACGAGGTGCTCATCCGTCGCGGCCTGCGTGCCGTGATCGAGAGCGAACCGGACCTGGAGGTCGTCGGTGAGGCGGGCGACGGGTCCGAGGTACTGCCGGTGGCCCGCCGGGTGCGACCGGATGTCGTGCTGATGGATGTGCGGATGCCGAAAGTCGACGGGATCCGCGCCACCGAGCTCCTCCTCCAGGGACTCGACCCCGCACCACGGATCCTGGTGATCACCACGTTCGAGAACGACGACTACGTCTATGACGCGCTCCGCGCGGGCGCCGGTGGGTTCCTGCTGAAGCGCGCCGGACCCGAGCAGGTGGTGGAGGCGATCCGGGTCGTCGCCCGAGGAGAGTCACTGCTGTTCCCCGCCGCGATCCGCACCATGGCCCGCCACCACGTGGGCGGCTACGGTCCGCGGATCAGGACGTGGGCACTCACCGAGCGCGAGGATGAGGTCCTCCGGTTGATGGCCACCGGTGCGACGAACGGCGAGATCGCCCAGTCGCTCTTCATCACGGTGGAGACCGTCAAGACCCACGTCGGCAACGTCTTGGCGAAGACCGGCTCACGGGATCGCACCCAGGCCGTGATCGCGGCGTACGAGACCGGTTTCATCAGCCCACCCTGAGCTCGTGCACCGCCGCGCGACTCGGGCTGGTTCTGCGCCGATGGTAGGCGACCGTGACGGCCCCCAGCAGCGGCCCCCAGGCCACCAGCGGCAGGTAGCAGGCGGTGACCACGACCCGCTGGACGGGCGAGTGGAAGTAGTCGAAGAAGTCCCCGGCGAACATCCGCGCGTCGGCGACGGGCCACATGAGCGTCAGGGCGGTGGCACCGACAGCGGCCGGCAGCACCGCGGCCATCGGTGGCACCCGTCGTCCACCGAGAACGGGGATCCACGACGGGACGACCTCACCCCAGGGTTGGACCAGCCCGAGGGTGAGCAGCGCCAACCCCTCGGTCACCATCGTCAGGCAGACGACGTAGACCTGCAGGGACACGCTCGCCGGCGGCGCGTCCATCACGGGGAGGTGGGCGGCGAGCGCGAGGCGCCACAGGCCGGAAGGCAACGTGACAAGGGGGACAGCGTGCGCCGCCCGAAGGACCCAGGTTGGGACGTCGGACTGTGGCGCCTGGTCGGGCGATGGACGCCCTGAGTAGAGAGATAGGTGCATCTGTCCAGGCTGGCGACCACCGACCCCGGATTCATCGCTCGCACGGGCGACCATCTCCCCCGAGCGAGCGAGGTCGCGACCGGGAAGCAGATGCCGAGCTGGACCTCTTTCGGGCGCTAGGCCCCTGAGGGCACCCCGGCCCAGTCGGCGTGATCAGGTCGCCGGCCTCGTGATGCCGTGCTCGCAGGCGAGGATCATCCGAGTGGCTACGTCGATCGAGTGGCGACTGGCGAGTGGCAGCCCGAGAGCATCAGTGCAGCAGTGTCTGGCCAGCGATCATCAGGACCCCGAACATGCCCGCTCCGGCCGTCTCGAACGCTAGGTTCCATCGGGTAAGCCCAGCCTGGTGGGCGCTGAGATAGCCCACCATCAGCAGCACGGCGACGGTGACATAGAGCGCGATGCTGGCCGACGACGAGGACGTCGCCCCGAGGGCCAACGCCAGCACATAGGCCGCGATGGAGGGGATGCCACCGACGAGGACGCTCGACTCGTGCCGCGCGGCCATCACCAGGCGCCGCGGCAGCCGGTGGGCGTCGCCGCGGAGCTGGGCCGAGACCGTGTAGATGTAGACGTGGGCCAGCCAGTAGATGACGAGCACGACCACGGTGTCGATCACCACCCGTTCAGCGCTCTCGTGCGGGTCCCAGCTGGCCACCAGAACCGCGGGCGAGATGATCGCGCCGTAGAGCATCCCGGCCGGGTCCTCCAGCTGGGACAGCCAGCGCAACGCCTTCTCCCGCAGGGGCGGCGGCTGCTCGTTGAGGACGGTCATGGTCGCGACACTATCGCGGCCGGTCGCCCGGCCGGCTCCGGCTAAACCGGTTGCCGTCGACGGCCCCGATCTGGTGCACTCAGGGCAACAGCCGATCGACCAGGAGAGGGACCAATGCGCCGAGCGTTCTTGTGCGGGGTTAGTGAAGTGGCCACCTACGCAAAGGACAACACGCTCGATGCACACCGTGAACCTCGGGATCCTGGCGCATGTCGACGCCGGTAAGACAAGCCTGACCGAACGCCTGCTCTACGCAGGCGGAGTCATCGACGAGATGGGCAGCGTCGATGACGGCAGCACCCAGACCGACACCTTGGCGCTGGAACGCCGACGCGGCATCACGATCCGGTCCGCCGTCGTGTCGTTCCTCGTCGACGACGTCACCGTCAACCTGATCGACACCCCCGGACACCCCGACTTCATCGCCGAGGTGGAGCGGGTGCTCGGCACCCTCGACGGAGCGGTCCTCGTCGTCTCGGCCGTCGAAGGGGTGCAGTCGCAGACGAGGGTGTTGATGCGGACGCTTCGGCGCCTGCAGATCCCAACCCTCATCTTCGTCAACAAGCTCGACCGGGCCGGCGCGGATCCCGACCGAGTGCTTCGCGAGATCACCGAGAGGCTGAGCTCGTCGGTAGTCCAGATGGGCCGGACATCCGACCCGGGTTCGCGGGCTGCGACGTTCACGGCGTACGACGGGTCGGAGCCGGCCACCACGACGAGGCTCGCGGACGTGTTGGCCGACCACGACGACACGGTGCTGGCTGCCTTCGTCGACGACGCGACAGGGCTGTCCTACGGCGGGCTGCACGACCAGCTGGTCGGCCAGACCAGAGCGGCGACGGTGCATCCGGTCTACTTCGGCTCGGCCGTCACCGGAGCCGGGGTGGCGGCGCTCACCACCGGCATCACGGACATCCTTCCGGCCGCGCCGAGCCTGGTCGACGGCCCCGTCTCAGGCACCGTCTTCAAGATCGAACGCGGCCCCGGCGGCGAGAAAGTCGCCTATGTGCGGCTGTTCTCCGGGACCGTCCGCGTCCGGGACCGAGTCCGCGTCGTTGGCGACAAGGAGCGCAAGGTCACTGCGATCAACGTCTTCGAACACGGCTCTGCGGTGTCGGCTACGTCGGTCCGGGCCGGCCAGATCGCCACTCTGCGAGGTCTCGGCGACATCCGGGTGGGTGAGGCGATCGGCACCCCGCGCTCGACTGCGCGTGGCCACCACTTCGCTCCGCCCACGCTCGAGACGGTCGTGACAGCCTGCCGGCCGGCGGACACGGCTGCCCTGCACGTGGCGCTCACCCAGCTCGCGGAGCAGGACCCGCTCATCAACCTCCGTGACGACGTGGCCCGGCGGGAGACCTACGTCTCGCTCTATGGAGAGGTGCAGAAGGAGGTCATCGGCGACACCCTCGCCAGCGACTACGGCATCGACGTGCGGTTTCAAGAGTCCACCACCATCTGCATCGAACGACCGGTCGGGGCCGGCGAGGCCGTCGAGCGACGACCCTCCCAACGCTCCGCGGATCATCCCTTCCTGGCCGGGCTCGGGCTTCGCGTCGGGCCGGCCGCCATCGGCACCGGTCTCGAGCTCCGCCTCGGGATCGAGCGCGGGTCGCTGCCCAAGTCGTTCCTCACCGCCATCGAGGAGTCCGTCCCGGGTGCGCTGCAGCAGGGGCTGCACGGCTGGCAGGTCACCGACTGCGTGGTCACGATCATCAGCTCCGGCTACTTCCCGCGGCAGAGCCAGCCGCACGCCGTGTTCGACCGGGCCGTCTCGACCATTGCCGACGACTTCCGGAACCTGTCCCCGCTGGTGCTGATGAGCGCGCTGCGGCAGGCACGCACCGTGGTGTGCGAGCCCATCCACCGGTTCCGGCTCGAGGTTCCGTCCGACACCCTCGGACTGGTGCTCTCGAGTCTCGCGTCCGTGCAGGCGATGCCGGACGAGCCGGTGGCGACCGGAGCGGCGTACCTCCTCGAAGGGGAGATCCCGGCCGCCCGGATCCACACCCTGCAGTCACGGCTGCCGGGCCTGACCCGGGGGGAAGGAGTGCTGGAGACCGCGTTCGACAGCTACCAGCCGACCCGCGGGACGACCCCGGCGCGCCCGCGGACGGACCACAACCCGCTGAACCGCAAGGAGTATCTGCTGCACGTGGCGCGTCGGGTCTGACGGACAGGCGCTGTCCTCCGCGGTCAGCCGGTGCCCGCCAGCAGGGGAAGGCTGCCGGCGGCAGCCCGGTCGATCACATGGCGGCGGAACACCTCAGCGGCGGGGAGCAGCCGGCGCTCCGCCTTCCAGATCAGCCCGATCTCGCGGCTCGCTCCGCGGTCGGCGATCGGCACATAGGACAACGGTCCGTCGGCGACCTCGGGTGAGCGTGCCCGCAACCCGGGAACGATCGCGATGCCGAGCCCGGCAGCGACGAACCCGCGGATCGTCGTCAGGTCGTCACTCTCGAAGCCGACCGACGGGGTGAACCCGGCCCGTTGGCAGAGGGCGTCGCATTGTCGGCGAAGGGCGGTCGTGGTGCGCAGCGCGATGAACCGCTCGGTCGAGACCTCGCTCAGCTCGACCTGGCGCCGATCCGCGAGCTGATGTTCTCGTGGCAGGGCGAGGTGGAGCGGCTCGGTCAGGAAGGGCCGCCAGCGCAGGACGTCGTCGCTCGGCCGCAGTGCGCTGACCTCGAGATCCACGTGTCCTTGGTCGAGCACCTCCGAGACCAGCTCGTCCCGGATCGGTCGCAGCTCGAAGCTGACGTGCGGGTGGTCGGCCCGGAAGCTGCTGACCAGGTCAGGCACCAGCCAGCTGCCGAGCGACAGCTGGAACGCCACGGCGACCGTTCCGGTGTCGGGGTCGATCAGCTGGTTGACCGCGGCGAGCCCGTCGTCCAGGTCGTGCAGCATCGCGTCCACGTGCCGCTTGAAGGCAGCGCCGGCGCGAGTCAGCCGCAGCGTGCGCCCTGAGCGCCGGAGCAGCGAGGCGCCGACCTCACTCTCGAGCCGGGCCAGGGCTCGCGACACCCCCGACTGGGTGACCATCTCGATGTCGCTGACCTCCGTCACGGTCGTGCCATCTGCGACCTGCTGGAACCAGCGAAGCGACTCTGTCTGCATGCCATGACGATACGTCATATAACTCATGTGACCTAGTCATTGGACGCATAGGTGCACGCAGCGCGACACTTGACGGGTACTCGAAACCAGACCACAAGGAGTCCCGATGCCGACCCTGACCAGCCCCACTACCCGGTGGGCACACGTTCGCGACCACGTCCAGCAGGTACGACGGGCTCGCGCCTCCCACGTCGCCCTCCAGCGCCAGCTCGCGGATTACACCACTGACGCAGACCTGCTCGAGTGGGACGCGATCCTGGCTCGCTACGAGGACGCCGAGACCAGCGAGATCCGCGACATCCTCAACAGCCACCGCGCCGCTTGACCTTCGCCAGGTCCGACCGCGCGAAAGGAGCACTGACGCCATGACCACCCAAGATCGACGTCGACACATCGCCCTGGTGGCACACGACAACAAGAAGGCCGACCTCCTGCAGTTCGCCGACTTCAACCGCGAGACGCTGAGCCAGCACGCGCTCTATGCCACCGGTACGACGGGCAGCCGGCTCAAGCGCGAGCTCGGGCTCGAGGTCACCCGGTTCATGAGCGGACCCGTCGGCGGCGACCAGCAGATCGGCGCGAAGATCGCCGAGGGCGAGATCGACATGCTCTTCTTCTTCTGGGACCCGCTGGAGCCGCAGCCGCACGACCCCGACGTCAAGGCGCTGCTTCGGATCGCGGCCGTGTGGAACATCCCGGTCGCCTGCAACCTGGCGACCGCGGACATGATGATCTCCTCACCGTTGGTGAGCACCGACTACCAGCAGGCCCGGCCGCTCATCGACGCCGGCAGTTTCCGCAGCGCGTAGACATCCCCCACTCTCCGTAGACATCCCCCACTCTCGGGGTGTTCTCCCCATTGCCCGCTGCGGTTTGTCGTGTCGTCCGGTTTCAAGCAGCAGCGACGACAGGCGGTTGCCCCGGCCACCCTCGGGTGCGGTTCTGCACCATTGAGCACCCACCACAGGCCGCACCAGGGAGGCCGGATCTTGCATCCAAGGGCCAGAACGCGGGACGGTGGGACAGCCGAGGCGACACACTGTCCTCGTGGCACGCACCAGGGCGGCTCGCCGTACCTGGTGGTCGAGACGGTGGAGTCGCACTGCTGCGTGCGGTTCGGGTAAGAGGGAACCATGGACCTGCTCGTCGGGCTGAAAGAGCTCTTCGTGGTGGCCGCGGTGGCAGCTCTCGCCCCGCTCATCGCAGCGTTCATCCCCAAACAGCTGGTGCCGCAGATCGTGCTGCTGATCGCGGGCGGGATCGTGATCGGCCCACATGGCTTGGGGATCGACAGCACCACGGAGATCCAGCTGATCGCCAACGTCGGGCTGGGCTTCGTCTTCCTGCTGGCGGGTTTCGAGATCGACCCCGGGATGTTGTTCGCCAGGCCGGGCAGACTGGCCTTCGCGGCCTGGGTGACGGCCGCGGTCAGCGCGGCCGCCATCGTCGGGGCGCTCGCCGCTGTCGGGTTCGTCAAAGCGTTCGTGCCGGTGGCGCTCGCGCTGACGACAACGTCGATGGGCACGGTCCTCCCGATCCTGCGTGAGCGAGGGATGCTGCGGGGCGCCTTCGGACGCTACTTCCTCGCGACCGGAGCCATCGGCGAGCTCTTCCCGATCCTGGCGATCGCGATCTTCCTCGGGGTGCACAACCGTTTCTACGCCCTCATCTCGCTGGCGACGATCGGCGTGGTCGCGCTGGTGCTCGCCGCCTTCCCCAAGCTGGTGCGCGGCGGCCGGATCGCCGACATCGTCGCGGCCGGCGCCGACGCGACCGGCCAGACCACCCTTCGATGGTCGATCCTGCTGCTGTTGGGGTTGCTCGTGCTCGCCGGCGAGTTCGGTCTCGACGTCGTGCTGGGGGCGTTCCTGGCCGGGATGGTGCTACGCCGGTGGGCACCCGGCGACGTGCACGATTTCGGGGCGAAGCTCGACGCCGTGGCCTATGGGTTCTTCGTCCCGGTCTTCTTCGTGACCGCCGGGATGGGGGTCGACATCCAGTCGATCCGAGACTCGCCGGCTCGGCTGCTGGTCTTCCTGGCCCTCCTGCTTCTCGTGCGCGGCGTGCCGGCCCTGTTCATCTACCGGCAGGCGCTGCCCTCCCGCCAGCGGGTGCAGCTGATGCTGTGCAGCGCGACGACGCTCCCCCTCGTGGTGGCGTTGACCGAGATCGGTCTCGCCAGCGGGATCATGCGGAGCGAAAACGCGGCGGCCCTGGTCGGCGCCGGCGTGCTGTCCGTGCTGATCTTCCCGTTGATCGCCGTCACCCTCGAGCGTCCCCACGACGTGGAGCTGCCGCCGCCGCTCTCCGCATCGGGACCGATACCTGCCACCGACTAGAGCGGTGTCAGCACGGTGGTCAGGAGCGTGCGAACGCCACCGGCGCCGTCTACTCCGCCCTCGGGAAGTATGCAGCCTGGCTCACGGCGGAGGGCCGCCGTCATGTCGTCACGACCCTGCAGAGCCTGGCCAAAGAGACCGAGCAGGAAGGCATGACTCTCGCGATGACCCTGGCCGAGATCGCCGGACTCGCGCGCGACCTCGCGCCGCCCGGCCGCCGTGCCATCCTGGGGGTGACGGGACCACCAGGGGCGGGCAAGACCCACCTCGTCACGCTGCTCCTCGACGCGCTGCGGCAGACCCCGCCGCCTGGTCTCCCGGCCGATGCATGGGTCGCCCACGTGCCCGTGGACGGCTTCCACCTCGCCGACGTCGAGCTCGACCGACTCGGGAACCGAGACCGCAAGGGTGCCCCGGACACCTTCGACTCCGCCGGGTATCTCGCGATCCTGCGACGGATCCGAGCCGACACGTCCGAGGTCGTCTATGCACCCGGCTTCGAGCGGACTCTCGAGCAGCCCATCGCCGCCAGCATTCCCGTCCTGCCGACCGCCCGGCTCATCATCACCGAAGGCAACTACCTGCTGCTGCCCACCGGCGACTGGCCGACGATCCGGTCACTGCTGGACCAGGTCTGGTACGTCGACCTCGACGACGACGAGCGCCAACGCCGGCTGATCGAGCGACACGTCCGGTTCGGCAAGGAGCCCGAGGCGGCCTCCGCGTGGGTCCGCGGCCCGGACCAGGCGAACGCCGCGCTCGTCACCTCCACTCGCGAAGGGGCCGACCTCGTCATCGCCAACTCGGACTGGCAGCGGCGGTAAGAACCTGACGGCTCGACCGGAAGAACCTGACGGCTCGACCGGAAGAACCTGACGGCTCGACGGGAAGAACCTGACGGCTGGGCGGGGGTTAGCCCCAGGAGGCGGCGATGTACTTGGTCTCGGTGAACTCGAGCAGGCCGTCGTGCGCACCCTCGCGACCGAGTCCGCTCTGCTTCACGCCGCCGAAGGGCGCGGCCGGGTCGGAGACCAACCCTCGGTTGACCGCCACCATTCCGGCCTCGACGCGCTCCGCCACCGACAACCCGCGCGCGAGATCGGACGTGAAGACGTAGGCCGCCAGGCCGAACTCCGTGTCGTTGGCAGCCGCCACCGCGTCCGCCTCGTCGTCGAACGGGAAGATCGCCGCCACCGGGCCGAAGATCTCCTCGCGGGCCAGCCGGGCTGTCTGGTCGACGCCGGACAGCACCGTCGGCTGGTAGAAGAAGCCCGGACCGCTGGGAGCCGAGCCGCCGGTGACAAGCGTCGCGCCGTGCTCCAGGGCGTCCCCCACCAGCTCGGCGACCTTGTCGCGGGTGTCGCCGTCGACGAGGGGACCACACTCCGTGCCGGGGTTGACGCCGCTCCCGACCTCGAGCCCGGCCATCCGGTCGGCGAGGCGGGCGGCGAACGTGTCGTGCAGGCCGCGTTGCACATAGACTCGGTTGGCCGCCGTACAGGCCTGGCCGCCGTTGCGCATCTTGGCGACCATGACACCGTCCAGCGCCAGGTCGACGTCGGCGTCGTCGAAGACGATGACGGGTGCGTTGCCGCCGAGCTCCATGGAGCATTTCAGCACCTGGTCGGCCGCCTGGCGCAACAGGATCTTGCCGACCTCGGTCGACCCGGTGAACGACAGCTTCCGCACCCGGGGGTCGGCGAGCAGCTGCCCGACGATCTTCCCGCTCGATGTCGTCGTGAGCGTGTTCACGACCCCGTCGGGCACCCCGGCCTCGGCCATCAGCTCGGTGATCGCGAGAGCGGTGAGCGGCGTCAGGCTGGCCGGCTTGACGATCGCGGTGCAGCCCGCCGCCAGGGCGGGAGCGAGCTTCCGGGTCGCCATCGCGGCGGGGAAGTTCCAGGGGGTGACCAGCACCGCGACCCCGATCGGCTGGTGCTGGACCATGATCCGGTTCGTTCCAGCGGGCGCCATGGACAGCGCGCCGATCATCCGGACGGCCTCCTCGGAGTACCACCGGAAGAACTCGGCCGCGTAGGTCACCTCGCCGCGCGCGTCGACGAGCGCCTTGCCGTTCTCGCGCGAGATGAGGAGCGCCAGCCGCTCCGCGTGCTCGGTCATCAGCTCGAAGCAGCGCCGGAGGATCTCCGCCCGCTGCCGCGGAGGAGTCGCAGCCCAGCCGGCGAGCGCCCCGTGGGCGGCGTCGAGCGCGAGATCGGCATCCGCCACGTCGGCGTCCGCCACGGAGGTGATCTCCGACTCGTCCGCCGGGTCGATCACGGCGAAGCTCCGGCCGCTACTGCCTGGACGCCAGCTTCCACCGATGAAGAGCTCGGTCTGCAGGGGTGTCGTCAGCTCGGTCGGTCGTGCGGTGGTGGTCACGTCGTACTCGATTCGGAGGTCGGGATCGCGGATCGTCCTATCATCCCCGGTCTCCCGGATGCGTTCGAGCGTTTGCCGCGCATTGTCGGCTGATGGGCGAGGATGGCTTCCGAGCGCCGTGGTGAGGGTGGAGGGACGGATGGCGGAATGACGGCTCCGACGCGCGTGGTCATCGCGCCCGACAAGTTCAAGGGGTCTCTCACCGCTGCGGAGGTCGCTGCTGCTGTCGGCGCAGGTGTGCGCCGGGCCCGCCCGACGGCGGACGTGGTGCCGGTCCCGGTGGCCGACGGAGGTGACGGCACACTCGACGCCGCAGTCTCCGCCGGGTTCACCCGGGTGCCGGTGACGTCGGTCGGGCCGACCGGAGAGCCGGTGACGACGTCGTACGCCGTCAACGGCGACCTCGCGATCGTGGAGCTGGCGACGGTCGTCGGGCTCGGCCGGCTGCCCGGTGGCAGGCTCGACCCGACCGCGACATCGACCTACGGCGTCGGTCTGGTCATGCTCGAGGCGATCGCCGGTGGCGCCCGCGAGCTCGTGTTGGCCGTCGGCGGGAGCGCCTCGACCGATGGTGGGGCCGGCATGGTGCAGGCCCTCGGGGGCCGGGTCACCAACGCTCGGGGGGACGACCTGCCGCGCGGCGGCGGAGCGCTTGTCGAGGCCGCAGGACTGGAGGTGGCCACGCTCGTCGCTGCCATGGGTGATACGAGCGTCGTCGTGGCGAGCGACGTCGAAAACCCACTGTTGGGACCCACCGGGGCGGCAGCGGTCTTCGGGCCGCAGAAAGGCGCCGGCCCAGCCGAGATCGAGGAGCTCGAACAGGGTCTCGAGCGCTGGTCACGGCTGGTCGCGGACGTCACCGGACGTGACCGGTCGACCTACCCGGGTGCCGGTGCGGCCGGTGGGATCGGGTTCGCCGCGGTGTCGTTGTTGGGCGCCGAGGTGCGCCCCGGGATCGAGCTGATCCTGGACCTGGTCGGCTTCCGGGACGCGGTGGCGGGAGCCGACCTCGTGGTCACCGGCGAAGGCTCGCTGGACGAGCAGTCGCTGGCGGGCAAGGCGCCGGTCGGAGTGTCACGTGCCGCTGCCACGGCCGGAGTGCCGGTGGTCGCCGTCGCTGGGCGCTGCCTCCTGAATGCGGAACAGCTCCGGAGCGCCGGCATCTCAGCCGCCTACCCGCTGTCGGACCTCGAGCCGGATCCCGCCCGCAGTATGGCGGCCGCGGCGCCCCTGCTCACCCGGACCGGGGAGCGGCTCGCGAGGGAATGGCTGCCGTAGGGCGTCGTCGCCGGGCCGATAGATTCGGACCGACCGCGCCGGCGACGAAGCCGCCCCTCGACGATCAGGAGACTCCGTGCCCGTGTCAGCAGCCCGCCGTACCGCTCTCATCGTGGACGTGCTCACGGAGACGTTCGAGCCGCTCATGGCCGCCGACCCGGACGGCATCCGCACGAAGTTCCGCAAGATGGCAGCGGACCCGTTCGCGTTCTACCGAGGAAGTGCCTGCCTCTTCTATGCGGATATGGAGCGGACGCGTGACCGGTTCGCGGACGAGCGGACCTCACGGGTGTGGATCCACGGTGACCTGCACGTCGAGAACTTCGGCACCTCCATGAACTCCGAGGGCATCCTGGTGTTCGACGTCAACGACTTCGACGAGGCCTACCTCGGGCATTTCACCTGGGACCTTCGCCGGTTCGTCGCGAGTCTGGCGCTGATGGGGTGGCAGAAGGCGCTGCCCGACGACTCCGTCCGGGCGCTGTCGGCCCGATACCTCACGTCGTACGTCAAGCAGGTGCGCCACTACGTCGACGAGCCGCATGACGACAGCTTCGCGCTCCGCCTCGACAACACAGAAGGCACCATCCATCAGGTGTTGCTGCGCGCTCGGCAGTCGACACGCGTCGCCCTGCTCGACTCGATGACGGAGGTCGTCGACCACGAGCGAAGGTTCACCCGGGACGGCTTGACTCGCGAGCTCGGCAAGACCGAACGACGCAAGGTCGAGTCCGCGTTCCGACGCTATCTGGACAGCATTCCCGAGTCGAAGCGGGAGCGTCACGCGGTCTTCTACGACGTCAAGGACATCGTCGGTCGCAAGGGCTTCGGGATCGGCAGCGCCGGGCTCCCGGCCTACAACGTGCTGATCGAGGGCTACAACCAGGCCCTGGAGAACGACATCGTGCTCACCATGAAGCAAGGGAACGTCGCTGCGCCGAGCCGGATCGTCGACGACCCGAGGGCGCGTGAGTTCTTCGAGCATGACGGACACCGCACCGTGGTGAGCCAACGCGCCCTGCAGGCCCACGCCAGCCCGTTCCTCGGGCACACGACCGTCGCCCGTGTGGGCTTCGTGGTGGCCGAGCTGGCGCCCTATGAGGCGGACCTCGACTGGAGCAACATCTCCGAGCCGGAGCAGATGGCGCCGGTCCTCGAGTCGCTCGGCCGGGCGACGGCGAAGGTGCACTGCGTCTCGGACCGGGACAGCGAGGAGGACCTCGTCGAGTTCCAGACGGAGGAGGCCATCGCGTCAGTGGTCGCGGATGACGTCGACGGCTTCGTCGACGAGCTTGTCGACTTCGGCGTGGACTATGCACGCAAGGTCCGCCGGGACCACGGGCTCTTCGTCGAGGCATTCCGGAGCGGGCGGTTCGACCTCGTCGCGTCGACGACCTGATCCGCCGGCGAGCCGGGCGCGCCCATGACGGCTGCGGCCGGCAACGACCGACTCCACTCGATCCCTTGACAGTCCCGGCAGCGGTGGCCACGATTTGCCTTGACATTGGGTGTGACGGGCACTCATGAAGGACCACGGAGCTCAAGGAGAACGTCATGCCACGGCACACCAGTCATCAACGAAGGTCGCCCATGCGCGCTCGCTCGCGTCTCAGCCGGACGAGCAACCACAGCCGAGGTCGTCTCGTGGCGGTTGCGGGTGCAGCAGTCCTGTGCCTGGTCGGTACGACGGCCGCCGCGCAGGCGACCGGTGGCCACGGCGGCAGTGGCGCCGCGAGCGGCCACCACCCGACGAGCATCCCGAACCCCGACGGCAAGTTCAGCCCGGCGGCGCTCCGCGTCAGCCAAGGCAAGACCCCCGCCGAGCGCGCCCGCATCATGACCCAGGTGACTCCCGCCCCGCCCATCGAGGTGGGCGCCTACGACGTGAAACCGCTGTGGAAGAAGGGCATCACCGGCAAGGGCACCTCTCTCGCCACCATCGTCAGCTTCGGTGACCCCAAGATCCAGCAGGTCATCGACGCCTACGACGCGCACTACGGACTGCCGAAGGCACACGTCACGATCCTCGCCCCGGTCGGCGACCCGACCTGCCCGCCCGGACAGGAGTCCACGTGCGCCGGCTGGGCCGCGGAGACCGACCTCGACGTGGAGATGTACCACACGCTCGCGCCGGGAGCTCATATCTATGTGGTCGCGACCCCCGTCGCCGAGACGCTCGGCATCACCGGCTTCCCGAAGATGATGAAGGCCATCGACTACCTGCTCGTGCACAAGACCGTGCAGGTCATCTCGATGAGCCTGGCCGCGACGGAAGAGACCTTCAAGTCGCCGGCCCAGATCAAGAGCCTCGACCCGACGTTCGAGCGGGCGAAGCGGGCCGGCGTGCCCATCGTGACGTCCACCGGCGACGCCGGCGCCACCGGGCCCAAGAAGGGTGGCGGCAACTACGACCACCGGGTTGTCCAGTGGCCGGCGTCCGACCCGCTCGTCACCGCTGCCGGTGGCACCGTGCTCCACATCGTCAACGGTCAGCGCACCGAGCCCGACTCGCTCGTGCAGTTGTCCGGCGGCGGTCTGTCACACGTCTACAAGCGGCCGAGCTGGCAGGACAGCGTCTCGCACATCACCAAGAGCAAGATGCGGTCGCTGCCCGACATCACCATGGAGGGTGTGCGGGGAACCTCGCAGTCAGCTCCGCTGTTCGCCAGCCTGCTCGCACTCGCGACGCAGGAGAACCACGGGAAGCCCCTCGGCTACCTCAACCCGACGCTCTACAAGATGGGCCCGCAAGGCACGAAGGTCGGCATCATCGACGTGACCAAGGGCAACAACTCGTGGCAAGGCGTCAGGGGCTACTTCGCCCACAAGGGCTTCGACATCGCCTCGGCCTACGGCACGTATGACGCGAAGACGTTCGTGCCCGCGTTGGTCGCTGCGTTGCCCAAGTCCTGAGGAACGTTCCATGACGGGCTGAGTCCGTAGGCTCCGCCGGTCATACGAGTGGCCGGGTACGACGTCGTACCCGGCCACTCGTGCGTCTCGGCCTGAAACGCGGTCCTTCCGAGGACGCTCGCTCTCAGAAGCCGCCCACCCCGCGGGGAGTGCCGACGCCGGTCGGTCCGTCCCAGCCCTTGCGGGCCTGGCACAGCGGGACCCCGCAGCTGCCGTTGCTGCCGGTCTTGATGTCATAGAGCCGGCTGGCGCGGGCATAGGGATAGTGCGCGGGATAGCCCTTCGTCCTGCCGGACAAGGCGTAGACCGCGGCGATCAGCGGCGACGACTCGCTCGTGCCGCCGACCTGCTCGAACCCGCCGTAGTAGATGTTCAACCCACCGTTGCTCGGGTCGGCCGCACCGGCCACGTCGCTGTTGGCCTTCGTGGCGCACGTCGTGCCGACGCCCTGCTGCCACTTCGGCTTCGGGTTCACGCCGCAGCCGGACCCGGAGCCGCCCCAGACGGTCTCATGGAAGCCGCGGGCGTTCGCATCCTTGAAGACCGACGTGCCGCCCACCGCGATCACCTTGCTGTCACTCGCGGGGAAGAGCCCACCCTGATAGCTGCCGTCGCCCGTGGCGGCGGTGATGGCGATGCCCTTGTGGTCGTAGGCCGGGTCGTCAGACATGTTGCCCCCGACGTAGCTGTTCGAGATCGCCACGACGCCCGGCTGGTTCGCCGCGGTGTTCTCCGCGCTCTCCAGGTCCTCCCAGGTCGCGGCGTTGCCCTGCACGATGAGGATCTTGCAGTCCGGGCAAGCCGCCGACACCATGTCGACGTCGAGGGCCTGCTCGAGGTCCCAGCCCGAGTCGTTGCCGGGATAGTTCGTGCCGCCGTTCTGGTCGAGCACGGTCAGGCAGCCGTTTGCCTTGGTGCAGGCTGGCAACCCATAGGTGCTGCGGAAGTTGGCCAGATCCGACTCGAGCGACGAGTAGCCGTAGGCGTCGACGATCGCGACGGTGCGGCCGTTGCTCGTCAGCCCCGTGAGCTTGTACGCCGCTTGGATGTCAGCCGGAGTAAAGGCCGTCGCCAGCGGCTTGCTGCTGGTGATCATCTGGCCGTCCGCGCCGGCGACCGCCATGGCAAGACAGGTGGCATGACCCGGCTGCGGATGCGCCGCACAGACATGGACGGCGTGCGTCCCGACTGTGGGGTGCGTGGGCAACGCAGATGCGCCGGGGAGTGCCGTGGCGAGGCCGCTGACGGCGAGGGCGCCGGCAGCCAGGCCGGCATAGACCATCCTTCTTCTCACACAAGCTCCTTGGATAGTTCTCGGCCCGGAGGCGTCTGCGTCCAGGCGGCAGTGCAGCCTCCAGCAACCTTGCGCACCGGTTGGTGGGTGTCCAGACGCCCTGGTTGAGAGATCGCTAAGAATGACATCGCGAAAGGGTTCGAACCAGCGGCGGCTCGGTTCCGTGTTAGCCAGTGCGACAGCGGGCGTCCGTCCGCGCGCCGAGGAGGAAGCAATGGAAGTACGTCGGTGGCAGTGGCCTTTGGGAATCGCGGCGGTCGGGGCGATGGCCCTGGCCTCCATGGCGCCGGCAATGGCCGGCACCCACAGCGCCGCTCCGAGCACCTACAAGCAGATCAACCTGGTATCGGACCAGGCGGGGGAGGCGCAGGTCACCGACCCGAACCTGGTCAACCCCTGGGGCATGTCGTTCTCACCCGTCGGCCCCCTGTGGGTCTCGGACAACGGGACCGACAAGACGACGCTCTACCAGGGCGGCGTCCATGGTGGGACCGAGACGGTCAACCCGCTCGTCGTGAACATTCCCGGCGGGGCACCCACCGGCCAGGTCTTCAACTCGAGCAGCAACTTCGTCGTACACGGGTCGGACGGGTCGAGTGGTCCTGCCGTCTTCATGTTCGTCGGGGAGAGCGGTCACCTGACCGGGTGGAACCCCAATGTCCCTGCGGCCAACCCGCCCTCGACCCAGGCCCAGGACGCCGTCGTGACTCCAGGGGCTGTGTTGAAGGGCCTCTCGATCGGCAGCGTCAAGAGCGGTCCGAGGCTCTATGCCGCGGACTTCTCCGCCGCGACGGTCGACGTCTATAACGGCACCTTCCAACGGGTCGTCACCCCGGGCAACTTCGAGGACCGCAAGCTCCCCGCCCACTACGCACCGTTCAACACGGCCGTCCTTGGCGGCAAGGTCTATGTGACCTATGCCAAGCAGGGCCCGGGCAAGGTGGATGAGGTCGACGGGCCTGGTCTCGGTCGGGTTGATGTCTTCTCCCTCAACGGGAAGCTGCTCACCCGGATGCCTGACACGACGGCGCTCAACGCCCCGTGGGGTCTCGCGATCGCTCCGACCGGCTTCGGCTCGTTCAGTGGCGACCTGCTCGTCGGAAACTTCGGCGACGGCAAGATCCACGCCTACGACCCCAGCACCCTGGCCCTGGTCGGCACGCTGAAGCGCGCCAACAACAAGCCGATCGTGATCGACGGTCTGTGGGGTTTGCTTCCCGGCAACGGTGTCCAGAGCGGCCGGGACGAGGTCATCTTCACAGCAGGCCCGGGCGACGAGGCACACGGTCTCCTCGGCACGCTCTCTGTGAACGCCAGTTGATCTGCCACGACAGCTGATTGCCAAGGAGGGCGTTTGCCTGGCAGGCCAGGCAAACGCCCTCGGAGCGGTCGCAAGCCGGCTCACGATCGTCGGTTCAGATCCTCGTCTCGGGCCGGCACGAGGGCGAGCGCTCGGCGCGGGCATCCCCGCAAGGCCCGGCCGGCCGCACGGAGGCCGGCCCTGGTCAGGACCTCATCTGGTACGACGGGGTACCCCCAGCGATCGAGCCGGACCAGTCGCGGCGCCAGGTGGGAACACAACCCGACACCATCGCAGGCGACCGGGTCGACGACGAGTCGGCTCGGCCGTCGGGACTCGCGCGGCGACATCTAGCCCACCCTCGGGACAGGAATCGTCGTGGACGACGCCGCTGCGCAGGGGTGACCCTTTGCATGCCGGGCGAGGTCGTCGGCGAAGACCTCGAGCGCCGTGGCCACCAAGCGAATGGCCCCGTCAGGGTGGTGACAGGCACCGCGTCCGCGGACCGCCTCCAGGTCAGCGGCGACTCGCCTGAGCTCACCTCTCCGGGCGGCTCCGGCTCGGAGCTCCGCGAGGCTCGCGGCGAGCGCCTCGAGCCCGAACAGGCACGGCCCGCACTGGCGCGCGGAGCTCGCCGCCAGATAGTCGAGGATCGCCGACGTCTCGGCGACCCCACAGGCGCCGGACGGGAGAGGTGCGACGATTCCGGCGCCGAGTGACCACCCGGCTGCCCGGAACGAGGTCTCGTCCACCTCAAGACCAAGGACCTCATCCCACGCGGCCCACATCCCGCCGAAACCGCCCAGCAGCACCGCGTCGACCTGGTCGACCTCCGGCCACACCCGCCGTACGGCAGCGCCGAGCGAGGTGGGCGCCCCCACTTCGATCACGTGTCGTCCCGACGGGGTCAGGACGGTGAGCAGGGTCGAGCGGGGTCCTGGCGCGAAGCACTCGAGCCGCCCCCTGCTGTCGTCGAAGCCGCACTCGCGAGCAGCCAGGGCGATGCGTGCCAGGGTCTCCACGTTGTGCACGAGCGTCGTGTTCCCGCCCACGAGCGCCCCCCGACTCGACGACGGTCCGCGGAAGAGCGGCAGAGCCGGGCCTCCGGCCAGGGCCTGTGCGATGGAGCTCGACTCGCCCGCCAGATAGGTGCTGGGCCCGCTCACGATCGTGACGACAGGCTCGGCGAATCCGGCTGACCGGCGCTCGGCGACCGCCTCCTCGACGACAACCCGAGTGGCGGCATCGGAATCGTGCAGCCACACCACGGCTCTCTCGGCGTGCAAAGTCTCTGCCGCGCAGCACAGCCCGTCGAGCACGAGGTGTGGACGCTGCCGTAGCAGGGTCGCGTCCTTGCCGCTCAAGGGCTCGCTCTCCGCCCCGTTGGCGACGACGGCGATGGGAGCCCCCTTTGCCAGCGCCGATCGCCACTTGCGCGCGGCGGAGAAGTGACCTCCTCCTCGACCGGCCAGCCGCGCCTCCTCGAGCGCCTCGACCAGCCAGGGTTCACCCCGTGGGCGACGTCCGACGCGCTCCAGGTGCGCGGGTAGGTCCTCGGTCACCCGGCCAGGCGACAGGGCCGAGGGATGGGGGTCCGACCGAGGCAGCTCGGCTGCGTGGAGCAGCAGACCCGTCCCCGCCAGCAGGTCGGGCCAGCTGGTGCCGGTGGTCCCGACCCTCACGCCGTTCGACATCATCGCGACCCCTGCTTCGCGGGCGCCGGGAGGTGCTCTCGCAGCATGTCCTCCAGCTCATCCGCCGGGGTCCGCGCGGCATAGCGGCTCACGGCCAGCACCAAGAGGCTGCCTCCCGTGGCGAGATAGAACGGCACCATGGCAGGTGTATCGCTGCCGGCGAGGAACCCGTGAGCCCACACCAGCACGAACGCCAAGGCGGCCAGCTTGTGGATCGGCCACCAGATCCGCCCCGCCATCCGACCAGCGAGAGCGGCCGTGACGCCGGCGAGGAGCGCAGACCACACAGCGACGACGCCCAAGGTCACCGGGATGGGGCGGTACTGCGCAGCCATCGGGAGGAGCGCTCCTCGCCAGCCGACCTTGGCCCACGGGTCGGTGGCCAGCACCACGATGTGCAGCACGGTGAAGGCCAGGGTGAAGCCGGCCAACGCCACGTGGATGCGCAGCCTGGTGAGCGGCTGCGGGCGCCTCAACCGGACGGAACCGGGGTGTGACATCAGCAGCCCGAAGGCGACCAGCAGCATCATCAGCAGATATGACGTGAACCCGCTCGCCCTCGCCAGCAGCCAGGGCGCCATCGGCTGGCCGTGCATCGTCTCGACGATCCCGGCCAGGACCCAGACCGTCGTCACCACGGAGGCGATCGCGGCCATCGTCAGCAGCAAGGCCCGGGCCAGCCGGGCGAAGGACACCCTAGACACCGGCGGCGACCCAGATTGCCCGGTCGGCGGCGGCCGGGTTGAGCCGGACCGCCCCCGTGCTGTCGACCCAGGCCACGGCGAGGCCTCGATCGGCGGCCACGGACTCGATCCGGTCCGGTCCGGACAGGAAGAGCGTCTTGCTCCAGACCTCGGCCCAGGCTGCGTCGGGATGGATCACGGTGACGGCCACGAGACCATCACCACCGCTGCGACCGGTCCTCGGGTCGATCAGGTGATGCACATCGCGACCGTCGACCTTCCAGTGCCTGATCCGGACCGAGGACGTCGCGCAACCCTCGTCGCTGATCTCGAAGACGACGAGTGGGTCGCCGCCCCCTCGCGGGTCCTCCATGCCGACACGCCAGCCCGTGCCCGCGGGGCCGCTACCGATCAGCTGGCAGTCTCCACCGGCCTCGACCATGGCGGTCCCCCCGAGGTCGCGCAGCTCCTCCGCCGCCCAGCGCACGGCAAGACCCTTGCCGATCCCGCCGAGGTCGATCCGCGCCCCGTCGAGATGCATTCGATGCACGTCGCCGTCGTGCTCCCAGCGCGGCAGCCACGACCTCGGAGGCGCCGGCGCCTCACGGCTGGCAGTGGGCTGGCCCCGGTGCTGCTCCCCGACCCGGACCTCACCGCCGGCGAACGGCAAGGTCCGGTCATATCCCAGACCCACCAGGGTGTCGAACACGCGCGGGTCGAACAGCCCGTGCGTCTCGTGGTGGGCTCGGGACGCCACTTCGACCGCGGCGACGCACTCCCACGGCGCCTCGTGCCAGCGGCCGGGGTCGGCATTGGCCCGCATCAGTGGACTCGAAGGATCGAATCGAGTGCAGGCTGACTCCACCCGGTCGAACACGGCCTTCGCGCGCTGGAGCGCCTGCTCGGCGCCAGGGTCCGCGGTCACCATCCGGAGCGTGACGTCGGAGGCCATCGCCCTGAACGTGAGCTCGCTCTCGACAACGTGCTCGGACATCACGAGGCTCCGGTCGTCGTGTTGACGACAGGCGGCGGCGGAGCGACTGGGGGGTTGGGAACCGAAGGTGGGGATGCCGTGGTTCCCGTCGCTGCGCCGCCGCCACCTGTGGGCGGAATGCTGACGGATGTCTTGTTCGCCTTCTCCATGGCCGCCACTCGGGCGGCGCCAACGTGGACCGTGTGCTCGACGCCGAGCATGGTCTGCCTGGTCGAGTGCAGCCGCTCGGCGGCGACCCGGACCTGATATTCGAGCAGAGCCAGCTTGCGTCCGACCGCGGGGGACTCGCTCGTCTGGGCGGTGGCGGCGTCCGCCGAGGGGTCATGGTGCAGGGCCCAGTCGGTCGAGAGACTCAGCAGACCAGCCGTCAGCGGAGCGAGCACCCAGACCGCCGTGAGCTGGCGCGTGCGGCGACTAGTCATCTCTGCCTCCCTCGTCCCCGCCTCCCGCGCCACCGCCACTGGCGCCGGTCCTGGTGTGCGTCGGAGGAGCACCCCCGCCACTGGCTCCTGTCCTGGTATGGGTCGGAGGAGCACCTCCACCGCTGGCGCCGGTGCTGGTGTGCGTCGGGGGCGCGGAGCCGCCACCGCTGGCGCCGGTGCTGGTGTGCGTCGGGGGCGCGGAGCCGCCACCGCTGGCGCCCGTGGTCGCGGAGGTCGCCGGGGGAGCCGCCGCCGATTGAGCGGCCGCGGCCGCGGAAGCCTGGGCGACAGCTTGCGCCGAAGCCTTCGCCTGCGCCACGGCCTTGGCTTGGGCCACCGCCCGTTGGTGCTGCATCTCCTGCATCTCACGGGCCAGGTCGGCGCGAGCCTTCGCGAGCCGGTGGTTCAGCTGGTCGGTGTTCGCCGCCATACTCTGGACGGCTGCCGAGAGCGCCTTGACCCGCTCGATCTGGCTCGGGCCGGCCGACTGGCTGTCCGTGGTCGTCGCACTCGCGGCCGGGTGCGCGATGCCGGTAGCGGCAGCCGCTACGCCGGCGCTGCCCAGCACCGTGGCAGCGATGACGGCTGCCGCGGAGCGATAACGATGTCTCACAGTGCCTCCTGCTGGTATGTCGACGACGGACCGGGGGTCGCGTTGTCAGCAAGAGTGCGTGGCCGACTCTTAGCCAGACAGCAGGATGAGGTTAAGAATGCGTCAAAGCTCGCGGGGGAACCGCATCACGATGCGGGCGCCCCCCGACGGCGAGGGTTCGACCCCGAGCACCCCATCGCCCTGGGCCGTCGTACGCCGGGCAACGTCGAGGCCGATGCCGGTCGAGCCGGCGCCGCTCGCGCCGCGCTCCGCGAGCTCGTCGGCGATCCCGGGTCCGTCGTCCTCGACGGCCACCTCGGTCCCGCTGGAGAGGACGCGCACGCTGAGCGAGAAGTCCGTGCCGGCTGGCGTGTGGCTGAACACGTTGTCGACCAAGGCATCAAGAGCCGCACCGAGGTCGTCGGCCGAGACCCGAACGGGCGCGTGCGTCTTCGGCACTCTCACACATAACCCGCGCCCCGTCTCCTCCGCGAGCACGCCCCAGAATCGGGCACGTTCGGCCACGACGGCCCCTGCGTCGCAGCGCCCAGCCCGTCGCAGGTGAGCGGGATGGCGTGCGGCTGACACCGCGGCGTTGACCGACTCGACGAGGTTGTCGACGTGGGCCGTCAGCTGCGCACGTTCGGCATCATCTCGGAGAGACTCCACATCGAGACGCAGCGCCGTGACCGGGGTCCGGAGCCGATGCGACAGGTCGGCACCCAGCTCGCGCTCGTCGGCGAGCATGCCGGCGATCCGCGTGCCGAGGCTGTTGAGCACTCGACCGACCGCGGCGACCTCGCGCGGGCCGGCCGGTTTGACCTTGGCGTCCAGGTCACCGGAGCCGATCCGCTCCGCCACCACGGCGAGCTCGCTCACCGAGCGCGAGAGACGGGCGGCGATCCGGTCGCCGACGATCACGGCCGCGGCAAGCAGGACGATCCCGACCGCGGCCAACGTGAGCCACGCCCGCTTGACCCCGCTGGTCAAGAGTGCGTGCGGCACGAACGTGCGGATGACGGTGACGCCGCCGGACCCGCCGACGGGTTGCAGCAGCTCGACTCCCCCACTCGTCGACGCCGTGAACGCCTGACCTCGAGATGCGAGCTGGACGCTCGGAGTCCGCGGTGCCGGGTAGCCGAGCTCGGACCCGTCAGGCAGGAAGACAGTCGTATGCCGCGACCCGGTGTTGAGCGCCTGGACCGCGTCGCCAAGCCGAGAACGGCTTGCGTTGTTGACGATCACGGTCAGCCCCTGTGCTTCCTGCCGAGCCGCCTCGACCGCGCGGTCGTGAGCGAGCGAGCTGGCGAGGAGACCCAGCGGCACAAGAAACGCCACCAGCACAGCAGAAACCAGCGCCGTCCCGTAGAGCAGGAGCAGCCGCCTCATGTCCCCGGGTCGACCATCTTGATTCCGACGCCTCGGACCGTGTGGAGATAGCGGGGCTCCTCGGCTGACTCACCGAGCTTGCGTCGGAGCCAGTGCAGGTGCACGTCGACCGTCTTGTCAGAGCCGCCGTAGGGCTGGTTCCACACCTCCGCCACCAAAGTCCGCTTGGTGATCACCTGACCGACGTGCTCAGCCAGGTGGTTGAGCAGGTCGAACTCCTTCGGACTCAGGTCCAAGGGGTCACCCTCGAGCGTTGCCAGACGTGCCGCGACGTCGATCGAGAGTCCTCCGACGACGGTCGGCCCGACGACCTCCTCGGGATGCACCCTGCGGAGGACGGCTCGGATGCGCGCATCGAGCTGAGCCGCGGTGAACGGCTTCACCAGATAGTCGTCGGCCCCAGCGTCGAGAACCTTCACGATTCCGGCTTCATCTTCCCGGGCGCTGATCACGATCACCGGAACCGCTGTCACAGCACGGATCATGGCGAGCACCGCCGTACCGTCGAGATCGGGCAGTCCGAGGTCCAACAGGACGACCTCAGGGTGGCTGGCGACCACGAGCTCCAGGCCCTCCATCGCCGAGCCGGCGGAGGTCGTGACGTGCGGCCGGTCGTTCAGCGCCCTCATCAGTGACGCGCGGATCTGCGGATCATCCTCGATGATCAGCACCTGGGCCACACTTCGACGGTAGACGAGTCACGAAACAGGTTGTCCCGAACGGCGTTTTCCCGCTCAGTCCTATCCTCGTCTTACCGTCTCCTTAACCTCGGCCGGGGCATCATCGTGGAATGGGGCAGTGGTCGGACGTCGTCGTACGACGGCTGCTGCTCGTCACCGGTTGGGCGGCCGCGGCACTCATCGCCGGTGTGGTCGCGTGGAGCGCGGTCGCCCGGCTCGGTTACGAAGGCGGAACAGCGGACCAGACGCTGTTGACGCAGTCCGAGATCCGCCGCGAGCTGGCCCAGCAACCCAGCACGGCGGGAGCGACCGGGACGGCCGCGGGACCCCAGTCTCCGCAGAGTCCGCAGAGTCCGCAGACTCAGCGGGGGGGCGCGGGCACCTCGCCCCCGAGCGATACCAGAACTCCGCCGGCCGGCGGGTCGTCCCCTGCGCCGACCGGCGGGTCGTCCCCTCCGCGGGGGCGGTCCGCGCCGACACTCACTGCTCCGCCGTCCGGCCAGGCCACCTCGTCGAAACTGGCGCAACCGCCGGCGCCGCCGCGACGGTCCCGAAGCTGGCCCCTTGAGGGCGGGGAGGTGGGCGCCTCGTGCCGTGGCCAGGTCATCCAGCTGATCTACGCGTCACCCCACGACGGTTGGACCATGCAGGTGGTGCAGTCCGGCTCGAACCGGGTCGAGGTCCGCTTCTCCCGTGGCGGCTCGACCTCGACCCTCGTCGCCGTGTGCTCGGACGGTTATCCAAGCGCAGAGACCAGCGGTGGTGGAGGCACGCACGACGGTGGTGGCGGCGACACCGGAGGCGACGGCGGGGACTGACCCGAGTCGACTCAGCGCCCCAGGAAGTGGTTTCGGACCGTCTGACCGTAGGTGGTCGGGGTGCCGTCATAGGACGTGATCAGGGCCGGCCCGCTCTTGCAGTTCCAGGTGTCCCAGGTCCACGCCAGGTAGGAGATCGCGTGGGCGTCGAGCCACGTCATGAGGGCCTCGACGTAGCGACCGGCGCAGTCATTCTCACCGAGCTCGGTCGTCACCACCGGGACCTGCTTTGCGACCTTGGCGACCGTCGAGTCCCAGCACGCCTGCGTGTTGCAGCCGCTGAAGTTGTAGGTGTGGAAGGCCGCCACGAGCTGGCCCGCCGGGTCGACGGGTCGGTGCGCGAGCCAGGACGAGAGGTCACTCGACCAGCCCAGCCCACCGGCGAGCACGACGTTGGTCGCACCGGTGCCGCGGACGGCCTTGAGCATCTGCTGCATCCCGGCGGTACGCCAGCCGTCGCTCGTGGTGCAGCCGTGCAGCCAGCAGCCCCAGCTGATGTCGTGCGGCTCGTTGAAGAGCTCGAAGAGGACGGCGTGGTCGTTCTTGAACGTGGTCGCGACCTTGCGCCAGAACGTCGGCGAGTGGTCGGCATCGGCCATCACCTGCTGGCCCAACGCGAGCTGGCCTCCCGGCGCACTCAGGTGGAGCTCGAGGTCGACGAGCAACCCGTGGCTCTCCAACCGCCGGACGAAGCCCTTGACCGCTGAGCGGTAGGCCGCGCCGCCGTACTGCGGGTCGACGCCGTTGATGCCCAACCAGCAGTCCTCGTTGAGCGGCACCCGGACGATGCCCGGGTTCCAGGTGGTCATGGCGGCGATGGACGCATCGTCGGACGGTCCGTCGAAGATGCCCCAGCCTTGGGCGCAGGCATACTCGGTGCCCGACCGGTTGAGCCCGACGAGCTGCATGACGTTGCCGTCACCGTCGACGAGCTGGTTGCCCTGCACGTGAACGACGTTCGGGGCGACGACCGCTGTCGGGCCGGTCGAACCGGTCGAGCCGGTCGAACCGGTCGAGCCGGTCGAGCCGGTCGAGGACGTGGCGGTCGTGGCCGACGTTGAGGGTGCCGCGAGGAGGCCAACCAGGGCGACGAGTCCGACAAGGGCCGGCAGTCTGCTCACGCTCATAGCTCACGGTATCTCCGGATGGGCGCAATGCCTATGCTTTCGGGCATTCGCGGCAAACCGGCTACCCGTCGTTCGACACCTCGAACCGAACGGTGATGACGATCATCGCTGCTCCCTGGGACGTGGGGGTGACCGTCAGACGATATCGAGCACGCCGCCGGGGGCAGGTCAGCTCGTACGACGGACGTCGCGCCGCGGGGCCCTGGCCCGGCGCGATGTCGCGTCGGCCGGGGCTGGGCCGGGCTGGCAAAAAGGGCACCAGTAGGTGACCCGGTCCTCCGTGACATCCCCTCCTTGGCGGGCTTGATGCACGAGGGTGCCGCACCTGCGGCAGGGCTCGCCGACGCGCTCGAAGACGTAGGAGTTGCGGCCGCGCCGCCTGTCGCCGGTCGTGACCTGATCCCAACGGTCGCGGTTGGCGAACAGCAGCCGGTGGCTCAGGTCGACCATCCGCCGTAGGTCACCCGCCTCTCCGACCGGCGTCCACGGCGAGACCCCCCGGAGGAACAGCACCTCGCACTTGTAGAAGTTCCCGATGCCGGCCAGGTTGCGCTGGTCCAGCAGGGCGACCGCGATCTGGCGGTCGGGCTTCGCGGAGAGCCGGCGGACGGCTTCGTCGGCGTCCCAGTCGTCTCCGAGCAGGTCGGGGCCCAGATGCCCAACCAGGGAAGGTTCCTCGTCGCGCGGCACCAGCGCGATCTCGTGAAGGTGGAACCCCACCGCGACGGATCGGTCGGTGGTCAGCACCACGCGGATGGTGTGGGCGGGGCGGCCGCTCCATCGCTCGCCCGGACTGAAGGTCCGCCAGGTGCCGTCCATCCGCAGATGTGAGCGCAGCGTCCAGTCGCCGCGCTCCGGCGTTCGCAGCCGCACGAGGAGGTGCTTGCCTCGGCTGACGACCTCGAGCACCTCGCTGCCGGCCAGGTTCGTCGTCGCGAGAGCCGGGACGCGGAAGTCGGACGACACGAGGCGGTGACCGGCAAGCACCCGGTTGAGACGCTGCGCGTGCAACCAGACCGTGTCACCCTCCGGCACCCCGGCCTCCTTCGCATCGGCCCCGCCCGCGGCGACACGCTAGCCCATCAGCGCTGGCCCCGGGAGCGGGCTTGCGAGGAGTCCGACCAGGTGGCGGGCTCAGCCGGAGACGGGTTCGATCTCGAGGGCGCCGGGCTTCGGCTCGGGACGCTTGGCCAGCCGCGGGCGGCGGTTCACGAAGTAGGAGCCGGCGACGACCAGGACGAACCCGATCACGGTCCAGACGGTGACCGGCTCGCTGAGCACGACCGCACCGGCGACCACGGCAACGGCCGGGTTGACGTAGGTGATGGTCGTGGCCCGGACCGGGCCGATCTCCCCGACCAGGGCGAAGAGCATCAGGAACGCGGCCGCCGTACACACCGTCGCCAGCAGGATGACGGACCAGATCACCTCACCGGACGGCAGCCCGGTCGGAACGCCGTCGCCCACGAGGACGATCGGCACATAGATCAGCGCGGTGACGGCGAGGGCGCTGGCCACGACGCCCACGCCGGGCAGCCCGCCGAGGTAGCGCGACATGATCGCCGGGCCGATCGCGTAGCCCACGACGGTGATGCCGAGCAGGCCGACGGCGCTCAGGTCGGAACCACTGACGTCGAGACCGACGAGCGCGGCGACTCCGAGGATCCCGAGCCCCAGTCCGCCCCAGGCGGTCCGGCTCAAGGGCTCCGCGCGGCCGCCCAGGAAGGCCACCGCGACCCCGACGAGGGGCACTGCCGCGATGAGCAGCCCGGTCGTCGAGCTGGGCAGCTGCTGCTCTGCGCGGCCGAGCGACACCCACGGGATCGCGATCTCGAACATGGCGAAGGCGAGGAGGGGACGCCACCGGCGCAGGACCGGCACCACCGCACCGCGCGCCACCGCGACCGGGAGCAGCATGGCGGCTGCGAGAGCGGTCCGCGCCAGGACCAGCTCGGACGCCGACAGGTCACGAACGGCGACCTTGATCAGCAGGTAGGGGATCCCCCACGCGACACCGAGACCGATGAAGCACAGCAACGCTCGACGACTCATAGGGTCTATTCTGTGGCTCGACAACCCGACAGTCCATCTATAATTCCTGCATGACTTTGGTTAGCCGGGACTTCACAATCGATCTGCGTCGGCTCCGGGTGCTGAGCGAGCTCGAGCAGCGCGGCACCGTCGCCGCGACGGCCAACGCCCTGCACCTCACGCCGTCCGCCGTCTCGCAGCAGCTCGCCGGGCTGTCCCGCGAGATCGGCGTCCCGCTGCTCGAGAAGCGCGGCCGCGGCGTCCGGCTGACGGGGCAGGCCCGCGTGTTGCTGTCGCATGCCGTCGTGGTGCATGAACAGCTCGAACGGGCTCGCGCCGACCTGGCCGCCTGGGGAGAGGGGACGGTCGGCGAGGTCCGGGTCGGTGCGCTGTCGACCGGGGTGACGTCGCTGGCCGCGCCGGCGTTCGCCCAGCTCGCCAAGAACCGGCCGGGGATCACCATGAAGATCATCGAGTCGGTGCCGCCAGAGGTCTTCACCGCTCTCGACGTCGGCGACCTCGACGTGGCGATCTCGTCCGACTTCCGCGACGGCCCGCCCCGCCATGACGCCCGCTACCACCGGGTCGACCTGCTCAGTGACCCCCTCGACGCGGTGTTGCCGGCGGACCACCCACTGGCCAGCGAGGGCGGTCTGCGGCTGGAGACCCTCGCGGCGGAACCCTGGGTCGGCTCGGGGCCCGGAGACCCGTGCACGCTGATCCTGCAAGCCGTCTGCGCGGCGGCCGGTTTCAGCCCGGACATCGTGCACATCAGCACGGAGTGGGGCGCCGTCGCTGCTCTGGTGGCAGCCGGGTGCGGGGTCGCCCTGATTCCCCGGCTCGCCCAGCCACTCCCGGTGCCCGGCCTGGTCGTCTGCCCCGTCGTCGGCACTCCGGCCGCCCGGCGGATCTTCGCCGCCGTCCGCGCCGGTGCCCAGACCGACCCGGTCATCGGCGCGGTGCTCGACGCGCTTCAGGCGGCCGCGACCCTCCGCCCCTGACCCCCTCCTGCCGAGCCGTCATGTTGTTACCGCCGAGCCGTCAAGTTCTTACCGCCGAGCCGTCATGTTCTTACCGCCGAGCCGTCAAGTTCTTCCCGCCGAGCCGTCAAGTTCTTACCGCCCACCCGTCATGTTGTTACCGCCCACCCGTCACCTTCGTCCCGGCGTACGTCGGGAAGACCGGTCTGGAGGCAACAACCTGACGGCTCGACCGGAACAACCTGACGGCTCGACCGGAAGAACATGACGGCTCGGCAGGAAGAACATGACGGCTCGGCAGGAGGGTTCGGAAGGTGAACCAGCCGGGCGCGGCTAGCCTGCTGCCTGCTCAGGCTACTGTCGGCGTCGAGCGCGCCTACGGCGTATACGGCGGGTAGGGCGCTGTTCTGACATATCGAGCGAAGCCGCCTCACCAGACGGCTACCCAACGTGTGGAGAGGAAGCGACGCCCATGGAGAGCCACGATGTGATCGTCGTCGGAGCCGGCCTGGCCGGCCTGACGTGCGCGGTCGAGCTCTCCCGCGCCGGTGTCGACGTGGCGGTGCTCGAGTCGTCCGACGCCGTCGGCGGCCGGATCCGCACCGACCGCGTCGACTCGATGCTGCTGGACCGCGGCTTCCAACTGCTCAACCCGGCCTATCCCGCCCTCGCAGGTCTTGTGGACCTGGCTGCCCTCGACCTCCAGTTCTTCGAAGCCGGCGTCGTGGTGGCCTCGCTCGGCGACCGAGTGGCGCTGGCGGATCCTTTCAGATCCCCGCGGGACCTGAGGCAAGACGCGGCACGCTCGACGGGCTCGGTGCTCGAGAAGGCGTGCTTCGCGGCGTACGCGGCCCGTTGCGCACTGGACGCCCCCAGCCGCCTGCGTCGCCTGCCGGATGTCGGCTACGGCGAGGCACTCGAACGGGCTCGGGTGCGAGGCAGGCTCCGCAGGTCGGTGCTCGAGCCCTTCCTGGCCGGAGTGCTAGCCGAGGACGAGCAGCGCACCTCCCGACGTTTCGTCGACCTGCTCCTCCGCATGTTCGCTCGTGCCGCCCCCGGACTGCCGGCGGGAGGGATGCACGAGCTGCCACAGCAGATCGCCGACCTGCTGCCCGCGGGCACGGTGCGCCTCGAAAGCCGTGTCGAGGCCGTGGCCGGCCGCACTGTCCAGACGGCGGAGGGCGCGATGACCGCGGATGCCGTCGTCGTGGCGACCGACCCTCTGACCGCAGCAGCACTCACCTCGCTGCCCACTCCGGTGACGCGCGGGCTCACCACCTTCTACCACCACGTCGCGGAGTCCCCGGCACAGCGCCGGCTGCTTCACGTGGACGGTGACCGGAACGGGCCGATCGTCAACACCGCCGTCGTTTCCGACGTCGCCGCCCGCTACTGCCCCGACGGTGCCCTCGTGGCGACGACCGTCCTCGGCGCCGACGACGGCTCCGAGATGTTGGCTCGCGTCGAGCGCCAGCTGGCAGACATCTACGGGGTCGGGACGAGTGACTGGCGGCTGGTTCGGGCATACCGGATCCCGGTCGCACTACCGGCCATGCTTCCGCCGCTCGACTTCAGACAACCCGTCGAGCTGGGCGACGGAGTCTTCATCGCCGGAGACCACCGCGACACCGCCTCGATCCAAGGCGCCATCGTGTCCGGCCGGCGTGCCGCCTCAGCCGTGCGGGCTTCCCTCCATTCCCGCCACCCGTGACGATCCCGCCTCACCCACTTTCGCGACGGGTGGCGTATGCCCGCAGGGCGCGCAGGAAGTCGACGTGGCGGAAGCCCGGCCAGTAGACGTCGCAGAAGTAGAGCTCGGAGCCGGTCGTCTGCCAGATCAGGAAGTCCGAGAGTCGTTGCTCGCCGCTGGTCCGGATGACGAGGTCGGGGTCCGGCATGCCCTTGGTGTAGAGGTGAGCGGCGATGTCGGCCACTGTCACCGACCCCGCCAGGTCGGCCAGCGACCTGCCCGCGAGCGCTGCGTCATCGAGCAACCCTCGAACAGCCGCGACGATCTCGGCCCGTCCTCCGTAGCCGATGGCCACCATCAGATGACAGCCGCGAGCGCGGTCCGACGTCCGCTCCACCGCCAGCTTCAAGGCATGAGCGGTTGAGTCCGGCAGCAGGTCGAGGCGGCCGGCCACGTGGATCTGCCAGTCTCCTTCGGGGCGGGCGAGCCGCTCGCCGATGATCCGCTCCGCCACCTCCATCAGGAACGAGACCTCGGCCGCGGATCGCTTCGCAAGATTGTCGGCGGACGCGACGAAGATCGTCACATGGCTGATTCCGAGACCCGCACACCACCCGAGCACGTCCTCCAGATGCTCGGCGCCGAAGCGATGGCCGACACTGACATTGGTGTAGCCCATCTGCCGCGCCCACCGCCGGTTGCCGTCGACGATCAGGGCAACGTGGCGAGGCATCGTCCGCCCGGAGAGCTGACGACTGAGCCGGCGGGCGTACCACTGGTAGGCGAGGACACGTGCTCCCATGGCGGTTACGATACGTCCGGCTCGGTTCGGGTGGCACAATCGC
This sequence comes from uncultured Actinomycetota bacterium, assembly GCA_963820035.1. Classification (GTDB taxonomy): domain Bacteria; phylum Actinomycetota; class Actinomycetes; order Propionibacteriales; family Nocardioidaceae; genus JAWWPG01. The sequence goes on from CAWFYK010000009.1 coordinate 157,538, forward strand.
GATGAGCCAGTCGCCACCTGCCGAGGAGAGCCGATGCCGAGCCTGTCGCTGTTGTCGCGAAACTCGTTCCTGTCGATCGCCTCCGACGGGTCGATGCTGTCGATCGGCAGCATCGGGTCGTTCGCGTCGATCGGCAGCGTCGGGTCGTTCGCTTCCTGCCTGTCGATCGGCTCGTCGATGAGCATGGGTTCTGCGTTGTCCAACATGGCCCGCTGGTCGATCATGTCCCACCAGTCGTTCGGTGCGGTCATGAGCTCCCGGCAACGAGGCGGGCTGCAACCGTGGGCTCCGCCGCTCGTGGTCGCCGCCATCGGCGCAGTGGCGTACGTCGGCTACCTGCGTGAGCGCCGCGACCCCAACGCCCGTCTGGTCCGGCTTCGGGAGCGACTCGCCAGGAACTCCTGACCAGGACTGCGGAACCAGCACTCCCGACGACCGAACCGGACGACCGAACCGGACGATCGAACCGGAGGATCCGAAAGCTGGGTGGGCCGAGAGCCCGACCGGCCGGCAGGTCTCAGCTACGGATGCGCCGCGTGCTCGTGCGCGAAGTGGCTGGCCGCCTCGAACTGGATCGTCGAATGCTGGACGTCGAAGTGTCCGGACAGACACGCCTGCAGCTCGTCGAGCATCCCCATCAGATGACCGTCGTGGAAGCACTCGTCGTCGACGACGGCGTGCACCGTCAGCACGGGAAGCCCGGTGGCGACCTGGCTGGCATGCAGGTCGTGCACCTGGTGCACATGAGGCACCCGCATGAGGTGTTCGCGGACCTCGCTCAGCTCCATGCCGGCCGGGGTCGACTCGAGCAGCACGTTGACGCTGTCGCGCAGCAGCCTGATGGTCCGCGGGATGATCAGGACGCCGATCAGCAGGGACGCCACCGCGTCGGCACGTAGCCAGCCGAACTCCGCGATCAGCACCGCAGCCACGATCACCGCCACCGAGCCCAGCGCGTCGTTCACCACCTCGAGGAACGCAGCCCGCATGTTCAGGCTGTCCGCTCGTCCACCCGCGAGTACGCCGACGCTCACCAGGTTGCCGACGACGCCGATGATCCCGAAGACCAGCATCACCGACGACTCCACGTCCGGTGGCGACACCAGCCGGCGGATGCCCTCGACCAGCACGAAACCGCCGACGGCCAGCAGGACGGCCGCCTGTGCGGCAGCTGCCAGCACCTCCAGCCGCCGGTATCCCCAGGTACGGGCGTCCGTGGCCGGTCGCTGACCGAGCACGGCCGCCACCAAAGCGAGGCTCAGCCCGGCGACGTCGGTCAGCATGTGCCCGGCATCGGCGAGCAGCGAGAGGCTGCCCGAGATGAACGCGCCGACGACCTCGGCCAGCAGCACGACGCTGGTGATCGAGAGCACCACGACGAGACGGCGGCTGCTGTCGGCCAGCAGCGCTGCTCCGTGGTCGTGCCCGTCTGCGCTCACAGTGCCCATCCATTGCGTCGGTGTCGTGCCGGCTGCCCGATCAGGCCGACCCGCGGACGCCGTACGTCCGCTCGGGTGACCGTTCCTGTGTACATTCTGCCGGACGTCACGCACACCCCACAGAACGGAAGTTGCCGGACACCGCGCGTGGAGCCGCTGATGCAGAGGACGACCCCCGCGATGTCTACAGTGTGGCGATGAGCGACGTCGCCGCCAGGCCATTCGGCTTCGGGTTCGACGTGGCCGATCCGGCCACGATGGCCGACTTCTGGCAGGGCCTGACGGCGTACGAGCGGACGGAGGACACTCCGCAGCACGTCTATCTGGTCGACCCAAAGCGAGAGGGTCCCGGCATCTATCTGCACCAGGTGCCGGAGGCGCGACCGGCGGGCAAGAACCGGGTGCACCCCGAGCTCTGGGTCGAGGATCTCGATCTCGCCCGCGCCCGGGTGCTCGAGCTGGGGGGCAGCCTGGTGGCAGACTTCCCGGGCGGCTCCCCCGACGAGCCCGACATGGCGTTCGCGGTCTTCAACGACCCGGAGGGCAACGTCTTCTGCCTCGCCCAGCGCTGACCGCGCGGCCTTGCCGGGCTCGTCTGCGGACCATTCGTGATCATGCCCCAGAATTGGGGCAGTTCACGCTCAGCCCCGAGTGACCCGCCCCTCAGTTGTGGCCCACTGGCCGTTGAGCGTTCACGGCGCGTTCACCATCGGCAACCGTCTCGGACACCTCCTGTCCCTAGCGTCGGGAGCGTAAGAGCATGCTGCCCCGAACCCTGAGGACACAACGTGACCCGTCCCCCCGTTTCCCGCGCTCTGGCGCTGGGATCTCTCTCACTCTGTGTGGCGGTCGGGCTGACCGCCTGCGGTGCCTCCAACGAGAGCTCGTCCAAGAACGACCCGGCCACACAGAAGACCCTCTCGGGCACGCTCAACGGCGCCGGGTCGACTGCCCAGGAGGCCGCCATGGCAGCCTGGAAGGCGGGCTTCCAGACGACCAACCCCGGCGCGACGGTCAACTACGACGCGGTCGGCTCCGGCGGTGGCGTCGACCAGTTCCTCTCCGGCGGGGTCAACTTCGCCGGCTCGGACGCCTACCTCACCACTGACCAGCTCGGCCAGGCCAAGAAGACGTGCGGCAGCGACGCCGTCGAGGTCCCCGTCTACGTCAGCCCGATCGCGGTCATCTACAACCTGTCCAGCGTCCCGAAGCTGACGTTGTCCCCTGCGACGCTGGCCGACATCATGGCCGGCAAGATCAAGACGTGGAACGACGCGGAGATCAAGGCTGACAACCCCGGTGTCACCCTCCCGAGTACGGCGGTCACCCCGGTCCACCGTTCGGACGACTCCGGGACGACGTTCAACTTCACCGACTACCTCTCCCAGGCCGCCGCGAGCAACTGGACCGCACCCGCGTCAGAAACCTGGCCGATCCAGGGCGGCGAGGCCGGCGACGGCACGTCCGGCGTGGTGGCCGCGGTCCAGCAGGGTGACGGGGCCATCGGATATGCCGACGCGAGCCAGGCAGGCGATCTGGGCAAGGCGCTGATCAAGGTCGGCGGCTCGGCGGTCGGCCCATCGACGCAAGCCGCGTCGAAGGTGCTCGACCAGTCCACGATCGTGCCGGGTCGGCCGTCGACCGACCTCGCGATCAAGGTCAACCGGACAACCACGGCGTCGGGCGTCTACCCGATCATCCTGGTGTCCTACCAGATCACCTGCCAGAAGCAGTCGAGCTCCAACGCGGCCGACCTGATCAGGTCGTTCGAGTCCTGGGTGATCAGCCCGGCCGGCCAGGACGCGGCGGCACAGGCTGCCGGCTCGGCGCCGATCACCACCCAGCTCCACGCCAAGGCCCAAGCGGCGATCAACTCGATCACCACCAAGTGACCGGTGACCGGTCGGTCCAGGTGACCGGCCGGTCATCCCACCCACCCCGTAGAGGAACGATGTGACGACCAACCCCACGGTCGAACGACCGAAGGTCCCGCGCCGCCTGGGTGACCGCATCTTCAAGGGCCTCGCGACGTCGGCAGGCGTGATCATCCTGCTGACTCTCGCCGGGGTCGCGGTCTTCCTCACGGCGGAGGGGATCCCCGCCTTCACCGCGTCCCCCAGCGAGCTGGCGTCATCCATCGGGACGGCTGGCAGCCTGGCCGGCTATATCTGGCCCCTGTTGTTCGGCACCGTGCTGGCGGCGTCTCTGGCGCTGCTGCTGGCGATGCCGCTCTCGGTGGGCGTGGCGTTGTTCATCTCGCACTACGCGCCCCGGCGGCTCGCCTGGCCGCTCGGCTACCTCATCGACCTGCTCGCGGCGATTCCCAGCGTCGTCTACGGCCTCTGGGGGATCTTCTTCCTGTCCCCGCGGATGGTGCCGATCTTCGACTGGCTCCAGACCCACCTCGGCTTCCTCCCCTTCTTCGAGGGCCCGGCGTCTGTCACGGGACGGACGATCCTCACCGCCGGTGTGGTGCTGGCGATCATGATCCTGCCGATCAGTACGTCGCTCTGCCGTGAGGTCTTCCTGCAGACGCCCCGGCTCAACGAGGAGGCAGCCCTCGCCTTGGGCGCCACGCGCTGGGAGACGATCCGGCTGGTGGTACTGCCACATGCACGGTCGGGGATGGTCAGCGCGGCCATGCTCGGCCTCGGCCGTGCCCTGGGTGAGACGATGGCGGTCGCCTTGGTGCTGTCCGTGAGCAACGTCGTCACGCTCAACCTGATCAGCAGCGTGAACCCCAGCACGATCGCAGCCAACATCGCCTTGAAGTTCTCGGACTCGAGCGGTCTCGCTGTGAATGTCCTGGTGGCGACCGGACTGGTGCTCTTCGTCCTCACGTTCTTGGTCAACTTCGCCGCCCGGGCCATCGTCGCGCGGAGCGCGGCGAAGGAGGCGCACTGACATGGCGAACCCCGTCAGCAGTGGCCCGCGGCCCCACGACATCGACATCGAGGAGCTCGAGAAGCAGCTTCACTCCCCCCGGCTGCCCCGCCTAGCCCCGTTGGCCCTGGGGGCGGTCTCGGTCCTCGTCGGTCTCCTCCTCTACCTGGTCCTCGGCCAGGGCATCGCACTCTCGATCTTCGCGACCTGGGTGGTCTTCGCGATCATGCTGGTCGCGGTCTCAGGACTCGTCGAGGGTGCCCGGCGGTGCAAGGATCGGATCGCCACCACGCTCATCACGACCGCGTTCGTCGTCGCTCTGCTACCGCTCGTCGGCCTGCTCTATCAGGTGATCAGCAAGGGTGCGCCGGCGATCACGTCGACGTTCCTGACCTCGTCGATGCGCAACGTCGTCGGCGAGGGCGGCGGCATCTACCACGCCATCTGGGGCACGCTGCTGGTGACCGCTATGACCGCCGTCCTGTCCATCCCAGTCGGTCTCCTGACAGCGATCTACCTCGTCGAGTACGGCGGTGGGAAGCTCGGGCGAGCGATCACCTTCCTGGTCGACGTGATGACCGGCATCCCCTCGATCGTGGCCGGCTTGTTCGCCTACGCGCTCTTCGTCATCTTCTTCGGCGAGGGGGTGCGCATGGGCTTCGGCGGCGCCATCGCGCTGTCGGTGCTGATGATCCCGTTGGTCGTCCGGTCCGGTGAGGAGATGCTGAAGCTCGTCCCGCACGACCTGCGCGAGGCGTCGTACGCCCTGGGTGTCTCCAAGTGGCGCACCATCACGAAGGTGGTGCTCCCCACGGCGCTGGCCGGGATCGTCACCGGAGTGACGATCGCCATCGCCCGCATCATCGGCGAGACTGCACCGCTGCTGATCATCTGCGGGGCCACCGACTCGACGAACTTCAATCTCTTCAACGGTCGGATCATGACCCTGCCGGTCTACATCTACGGACAGTACAAGAACCCTGGCATCCCCGTGCAGTACAGCGTGGACAGGGCGTGGGGCGCGGCTTTGGTGCTCACCGTCCTGGTCATGCTGCTCAGCCTCATCGCCCGGCTGGTCTCGTATTTTTTCTCCCCCAAGACAAAGGCGTGACCCATGAGTCAGACTGTGCAGGAGACCCGAAGGAACAACGTGGCAAAGAGCATTGACGTCAGCGACCTCGACATCTACTACGGGTCGTTCCTCGCCGTCGAACAAGTCACGCTGCCGATTGCCGCGCGTTCCGTCACGGCCCTCATCGGTCCCTCGGGGTGCGGCAAGTCGACGTTCCTGCGCTCTCTCAACCGGATGCACGAGGTCATCCCCGGCGCTCGGGTCGACGGCAAGATCATCATCGACGGCCGCGACCTCTACGACGCCGACGTCGACCCGGTCGAGGTACGACGCAACATCGGCATGGTCTTCCAGCGACCCAACCCGTTCCCGACGATGACCATCGCCGAGAACGTGATCGCGGGGGTGCGTCTCAACGGGAAGCGGATCAGCAAGTCAGACGCCGCGGCGACCGTGGAGAGGTCGCTCCGGGGCGCGAACCTCTGGAACGAGGTCAAGGACCGGCTCAACAGGCCCGGTGGCAGCCTCTCCGGCGGCCAGCAGCAGCGACTGTGCATCGCCCGGGCGATAGCGGTCGAGCCTCAGGTGCTGCTGATGGACGAACCGTGCTCGGCGCTGGACCCGATCTCCACGAGCGCGATCGAGGACCTGATCTTCGAGCTCAAGGAGAACTTCACGATCGTCATCGTGACGCACAACATGCAGCAGGCGTCGCGCGTCTCCGACACCACGGCCTTCTTCAACATCGCGGGGATCGGGAAGCCCGGCCGGCTGATCGAATACGGGCCGACGGCAAAGATGTTCTCCAACCCGGACAACCCGGCGACCGAGGCCTACATCTCCGGACGCTTCGGCTGACCGAGGACGCCTGCCCCCGCGGGCACTCGCAGCGGAACGCAAGGTGCGAGGCAACGCAACGGTCCGACGTACCAGCAGCCGTTGCTGCATGTACGCCGGACCGTTGCTCGTGGTGAAGGTCGATCAGTGCACCATCACCGAGAATCGCTTGAACACGTTGGGCTGAGGACCAGACACGACGCCCACCACGCGAAGGTCGCGGTCGCCCTTGGCGCTGAGGATCAGCCGCATCCCGTACTGGCCGGTCGAGTTGGTCTGGACGATGGCGCCCTTGAGCTGCACCCACTTGTCCTTGAACATCTCCTGGGCCTTGACCGTGCCGTGGTTCGCCGGCTTCCCCCTCAACGTGAAGAGCCCACTGATGCGGAATGTTTGGCCGGCGCGCGGCGTCTTGTCGGACACCTTGACCGTAATGGACGAGGTCGCCGACGTGCTGTGGCTCGGAGCCGCTTGGGCAGCGCCGCTGAGCATGGCAACGGGCGCAATGGCAGCAATGGCTACGCCGACGATGATATGACGAACAGACATACGTTTTCTCCCTATGGGAATTGTCCGTTGGTGACCGGGAGACCCTCGCCTTGGGAGACTGGGACCCCCGTGAGGGTCGGAGCTTCCGCCCCTCCACCCAAGGACGCAGCGCGCCCGGGTTCGGTTGTCAGAAACCTGGGCGACGCGCCGACCGACTTCCCATCCCCCCGAACCGTCACCTTCTTCCCGCCGAACCGTCACCTTCTTCCCGCCGAACCGTCACCTTCTTCCCGCCGAACCGTCACCTTCTTCCGCCGAACCGTCACCTTCTTCCGGCCGAACCGTCACCTTCTTCCGGCCGAACCGTCACCTTCTTCCCGCCGAACCGTCACCTTCTTCCCGCCGAACCGTCATGTTCTTCCCGCTGTACGTCGAGCACGAGCTCGAGTGCAACAACGTGACGGCTCGGCGGTAACTTCTTGACCGCTCGACCGGAAGAACATGACGGCTCGGCGGTAACTTCTTGACGGCTCGACGGAAGGACAGGCCGACGTGCCAGCGGGCTATCCGTAGCCGAGCTCGTGCAGCTCGGCGTCACCGATGCCGAAGTGGTGGGCGATCTCGTGGACGACGGTCAGCTGGACCTGGTGCCGGACCTGCGCGGGGCTGTGGCTGATCCACAGGGTCGGACGGCGGAAGATGGTGATCCGGTCGGGCAGCGCCATCGCGTAGGAGTAGCCGCGCTCGGTCAGCGGGATCCCTTGGTAGAGACCGAGCAGGTTCTGGCCGGGAGGAGGGTCGTCCTCGACGAAGATCGCGACGTTGTCCATCAGCTTCGCGAGCTCGGGCGGGAGCGAGTCGAGCGCGTCGGCCACCAGCTCCTCGAAGTCCTCGCGGGACACGTCGATCATGTGACCCAGCGTACGGCGGTGCGGCCGGCCCACGTTTTGGTCGAACGCTCGGGCACCCCCTATGATTGTGCGGTCCCCGACGGCTTCCTCTGAGGTGCCCGGGCTTAGGCCCCCATCGTCTAGTGGCCTAGGACGCCGCCCTTTCACGGCGGTAGCACGGGTTCGAATCCCGTTGGGGGTGCGTCGTGCGCTAAGTTTGCGCACGACAACGCTGGCCCCGTAGCGCAGTTGGTTAGCGCGCCGCCCTGTCACGGCGGAGGTCGCGGGTTCGAGTCCCGTCGGGGTCGCTGAACGCCCCACCTGGTCCCCAGGTGGGGCGCGTCGTGCCCTCCGGGCAAGCACAACCCCCGGCGACCGGGCGTTGTCGGCTCGCAGGCACCAAGCTCGGCCGGGCAGCGCTCGGTACAGTGTGCGCGTGAGCCAGGCGAGCCTGCGGCGGTTGGTGCGCCCGCTTCAGGCGCGCGACCCCCACGAGGAGCATCGGGTCGCCTCTCCGCTCGAGCTGTTCACCGACCTGTGCTTCGTCGTAGCCGTCTCGCAGGCTTCCTCGTCTCTCCACCACGACATCTCCGCAGGTCACGTCGGTCAGGGCGTGCTGCACTTCGCGATGGCGTTCTTCGCGATCTTCTGGGCCTGGCTCAACTTCACCTGGTTCGCGTCGGCCTACGACAACGACGACCTCGTCTACCGACTGCTCACGATCTTGCAGATCCTCGGCGTGCTGGTGCTGGCGGCGGGGATCCCGCGGATGTTCGACGACAGGTTCGCCCTCAGTGTCATCGGCTACGTCATCATGCGCGTGGCGCTCGTCACGCAGTGGTGGCGCGCCTCGCGGGCCGACCCCGAGCGTCGTACGACGGCCCGGCGCTATGCGTTCGGGGTCGTTGCCGTCCAGCTGGGCTGGGTGGGATTGCTGTTCCTGCCGCAGAGCCTCACAGTGCCGGCATTTGCCGTCCTCGTCGCGTGCGAGCTCTCCGTACCCGCCTGGGCTGAGACCGCGGGCCGCACCACGTGGCACCCGCACCATGTGGCGGAGCGCTACTCACTCTTCTTCATCATCGTGCTCGGCGAGGTGATCCTGTCGTCCACCGTCGCCATCCAGACTGCACTCGATGAAGGGGCTGTGGCGGGCAAGCTCGCCATGCTCATCGCCGGCGGGGTGCCGCTCGTCTTCAGCCTCTGGTGGCTCTACTTCAGCCGCGACGACGCCGACCTCCTGCTGGAGCGCAGCAACCGGGCCAACATGATCTGGGGGTTCGGCCACTACTTCGTCTTCAGCTCGACGGCGGCGATCGGCGCAGGGCTGGCCGCGCGGGTCGACTACTTCACCCACCACTCGGACTCGTCGGACCTCGTGACTGCCGCAACGGTCACCATCCCGACCGCGGTGCTGGTGCTCGCGATCTACGTCTTCCACCTCAAGCAGCACGACCGGTCACCGATCACAATTGCCCTGTTCGCGGTGGGTGTGGTGGTGATCCTGTTGGGTACGTTCACGGCAGTGCCCGAGCTGGTCGCCGGGTTGACATGCGTCGCTCTGGTGGCGGTGACGGTGGTGAACCCGCGAAGCCCACTCGGTGGCGAGGCGGCAGGAACGACATGAGAGGTGACGTGGCGAGTCGGCAACCTGAGGTCGTGCGCCTGCTGCGGACGGCGTTCGTCGAGCAGGTCCCTCGAGACCATCAGCAGAGCGACGAGATGTTCCACCGACGCCGCATCGTCGCGGCCCTGACGATCGCCGTCGGGGCGACCCTCCTGGGGCTCTCGCTTCGTCTCCCACCCGGTGACGGGCGCTTCTACGCCTACACCTTCGCGCTTGCCGTCGTCTGGGTCGTCGGGTCCCTCGCCTCTGGCCCCCTCCACCTGGGCCGAGTCCGGAGAGTCAGCGGCTCCGGGTATTCGCGGCCAGTCGTGCAGCCGTTGGTCGTCGGCTTCGCAGCGGCGCTGGTCTTCGCAGGCGGCGCCGTGGTGATCGCTCAGATCGGGCCACTCCGCGACAGCGTGAACGACGTCCTGGACCACGTGCGGTTCGCATCGCTTGCCGTCGTAGCGGTCATCACCTTGGTCAACGGCATCTCGGAGGAGCTCTTCTTCCGAGGCGCGCTCTTCGCCGCGATCGGCCGCCGCTACCCCGTGGTCATCTCGACGCTGATCTACACGTTGACCACCGTCGCGGCGGGGAACGTCATGCTGGTCTTCGCGGCCGCCGCGCTAGGCACCATCGTCGGGCTCCTGCGGTCGGTGACCGGAGGCGTGATGGCCCCGATGATCACCCACGTGACCTGGTCGCTCAGCATGCTGTTCATCCTGCCGCCGCTGATCGGAGCCGTGTCCTGAGGGACGGCCCCGGGACCACCCACCCGCACGACACCAGGCCGTCGTACCCGATACACTTGGACCGCCCAGGGAGCCCTGGGCGTTTGTCTGCCGGGGCGGCGCGGCATCATGGCCCCCCGGCGCGGCCAGGTAGCTCAGTCGGTACGAGCGTCCGCCTGAAAAGCGGAAGGTCGCCGGTTCGATCCCGGCCCTGGCCACCCCCCAAACCCCAGGTGAATCCTCTCTGACCACCCGAGCCGGCTGCGGAATGGTCCAAGCCCACCTGCTGCTCGCACATCTGATGTCCGGGCGATGCAGGGGACCGCACTTTGCACTCTTGGCCTCGTATGGAGCGACGGGCGTCACGAGCGAGCCATATACGACGCGTCCAATCGCAGCCTACGATGCAGCAGTGACTGAACCGTGGTTGCGCCCGCACCCCACGGATCCGGCGGCGTCACGCCTCCTCGAGCGCCTGTTCTCGTCAGCCGACGGCGAGGATGAGTCGGCGTGGTGTGCCACGGAGCAATGGCTCAACAAGAATGCCGTTCGACCGGCAGCAAACTCTGTTCTCCAGGCGTTGCTGCAATGGCCCGGTCTCCAGACGCAACGAGAAGATGCAGTATGGACGGCCGCTGCCGACTGGCTGAACGCCAACCCAACCCGGCTCGGCACCAACTACCTCCTCCAGGCGCTGCTCGCCTGGCGCGGACTCAACCAGATCAGGGCCGAAACGCTGTGGACGTCCATCAACACCTGGCTGAGGGCCAACCAAACCCGGCCCGCCGCCCACTACCTCCTCCAGGCACTGCTCCCCTGGCCAGAACTCAACGAAACCCGGGCCGAAGCGCTGTGGACTGCCACCACCAGCTGGCTAAGGGCCAACCCGACCCGCCCCGATGGCAGCTATCTCTTTCAGGCGCTGCTCCTCTGGCCTGAACTCAACGAAACCCGGGCCGAAGCGCTGTGGACGACCATCACCGTCTGGCTGGAGGCCAACCAGACCCGGGCCGACGCAAGCCACCTCTTTCAGGCCCTGCTCCCCTGGCCAGAACTCAACGAAACCCGGGCCGAAGCGCTGTGGACGACCATCACCGCCTGGCTGGAGGCCAACCAAACCCGCCCCGAGGCCAACTACCTTTTTCAGGCGCTGCTCCCCTGGCCAGAACTCAACGAAACCCGGGCCGAAGCGCTGTGGACGACCATCACCGCCTGGCTGGAGGCCAACCAAACTCGGCCCCAGGCCAACTACGTCCTTTGTGCGCTGCTCGCCTGGTCGGAACTCGATCCGTTGCAACGCAAGGAGGTTTGGGACGTCGCCGACGTCTGGCTCAAGGCCAACTCAGACCGAGCCGAGGCCGGCGCGCTAATGATCGCTCTGTTACACCGGCAGAGGCTCACCAAACCACAGGCCGAGGCAACATGGACAGCCGCCACCACCTGGCTGGGGGCCAACCCGATACACCCCGACGTCACCCCCCTCCTCCGAACACTGTTCGCCCAGCGCCGGCTCACCGATCCTCAGATCGAAGTGCTGTGGACAGCCGGCACCACCTGGCTGAGGGCCAAGCCGACCCGACCCCAGACCAACGATCTCCTCTGCCTCCTATTCGCCCAACGGAAGCGCACTGAGCCTCAGACCGAGGCGATGTGGAACGCCGCCACCGCCTGGCTCGAGGCCAACCCGACACGCACCGACGTCAGTTCCCTCCTCCGCACTCTGTTTTCCCAGCCCGGGCTCACGGAGCCCCAAGCCGACGTGCTGTGGAAAGCCGCCGCTACTTGGCTCGAGGTCTACCCGACCCGGCCTGAAGCCAGCCGCCTCCTCCTCCGCACCATGCTCGCCTCGCCCTCGCTCACAAGGGACCGGGCCGCGAGGCTGGTGGATGCCATCACTAGCTGGCTGAACGCCAATTCGACGCGACCCGAGGCCCATGACCTCCTTGAGGAACTGCTTGCCTGGCCGAGCCTGACTGAGACAGGCACAGAGGCGCTAGGGTGCGCCATCGCGGCCTGGGTAAACGCCAATCCAACCCGACGCGAGGCCCGCGACCTCCTGCTGGCGCTGCTCGCCTGGCCCGAGCCTTCCGAGACTCGCGCCGAGGCAGTGTGGACCGCCGCCGTCGCCTGGCTGAGAGCCAACCCACCCCAACGCAACGTCAACTACGTCCTCCAAGCACTCATGGCGTTGCCGGGGATCACCGACTCACGAGCCGAAGCTATCTCCAACGCCGCATGCGTCTGGCTGCGGAACCATGCGACCTTGCCCCAGGCACACGACCTCCTCCAGGATCTGCTCGCCTGGCCGGGCATCACCGAGTCAGGCATCGAAGCGCTCTGGACCGCTGGCGCCGCCGGGCTCCGGGCGCGGACGGCCCGGCCTGAGGTCCACGATCTCCTCCTAGCGCTGTTGACCTGGCCGGGGCTCACCGCCTCACGGGCCGACGCATTGTGGATCGCCACCACCGGGGACATCAAGGCCAGCCCAGCTTGGCCCGGGGCCGGCTACCTCCTCCGCGACATGCTCACCTGGCCGAATTCAACCGAAACGCGGACCGCGGCACTTTGGACCGCCGCCATCGCCTGGCTGGAGGCCAACCGGAGCCGACCCGACGCCGCATACCTCATCCGTGACCTGCTCAATCGGCCCGGCCTCACCGAAGCACAGGCCGGGCCGATGTGGGGGGCCACCAGCGCTTGGCTGGAGGACAATTCGACTCGCCGCGAAGCGAGGTTCGTCATCGAAGCGATACTCGGCTGGTTGGACGTGGACGGTGGCCGTGGTGCCGGGCAGGGTCCAGATCACAGGGTGCTGGCAGTCTGGTCAGCCGCGATTGAGTGGCTCAAGGCCGACCCAATCCCAGCCGATGCCGCGTATCTTCTGCAGGCTCTGATCCAGCGGTTGCACGAGAACGCCGATCCGGGCGCAGCCCCCAAACCCGACTCACGGTTGCGGACCGACGCTGTCTGGAGCGCGTCGCGGCGGTGGCTAGAGGCTCACCCGGTACGTCCGAAGGCGGGCCCCCTTCTGCAGACGCTGCTTGCATGGCCCTTCACCTCTGACGGAGCAGACCGCGAGGCACTCGTCGTGGGGGCAGCCGTGGACTGGGCAAGGCATCATGCCCGCGCCGACGAGACGGGTCAAGCGGCCCCAGACGACACCCGAGAACTGGGAACCATGCTGTTGATGAGCCTGCCTTCGCTCGGACCTCATCCGGCAATCGACGCTGGGAGGCTGGCGTTGACCTGGGTCCGCGCCGACCCTTCCGGGCCGACCGCAGGGCTGGCCTTGGGTCTGCTGGCAGCGACTGCGGACCGGAGCTTGGAGTCATCGGAGGTGTGGGCTGCGGCGACGGCGTGGCTTCGCCGTGCTCCGTTATCGGCGTTCGCCCCGTTCGTGCTCGGGCAGCTGGTCGCATGGACGGGAGGGGATGATGCCCGTCAAAGAGAAGCCTGGGAGCTCGCAATTGACTGGCTGCGCTCGAATGGGACTCGGCGGCGTGCGCAGCTGCTGCTGCGTGCGATGCTCAACCAAACGTGCACCGACAACCTACGAGTCCAACAGCTCTGGGCTGCCACCAACTCATGGCTCGCGGCGAATCAGGGACGGGTGGGCTTCAGCATTCTGGTCGTCGCCGCGACCCTCTGGGCGTCGCTCACCCCTGAGCAACGGACGTACCTCGAAGGCCTCGAGGGAATCGACCGCCCATGACCGGTCGTCGCGTGCGCCCTGAGGCTGACGAGCGCTCGAGCGGATTGTGGTCCTCAGCGGCTGCCGACTCCCGTTCGGCCTGCAAGCTGACAACGCCTGGACCAGGTTGGTTACTCGGGCGGGGTGAGGCTGCTCCACAATTGAGGCATCGGCCGGATGCCCAGGTCGCGCACGATCATCTGGGCAGCGTGGCCGACGGCTTCGGTGAAGGTCGGAAACGCGAACTGGAGCTCGGCCACGTCCTCGATCCGCATCCCGGCCGCCATACTGGTCGCGACCATTTGGATCACCTCGGCGGAGTACTCGCCGAGCACATGTGCTCCGATGATCCTTCGGTGCTCTGTCTCGACGATGAGTTTGCAGAAGCCGTCGGGCTGGCCATCGGCCACCGGTCGGAGTAGGTCTTCATACCTGGCCAGAGCCACCACGCACTCGCACCGAGCCCGCGCCTCCTCCTCGGTCAGACCCACGCTGGCGTACTCCGGGTCAGTGAAGCTACCGACCGGGACCACGTCGTGAACGACCCGGCGACGCGTTCCCAGGACGGCATTCTCGGCCGCGATCCGCCCTTCATAGATGGCGCTGCCGACCAACATGCTGTGCCCGTTCACATCACCCGCTGCGTAGATGTGCGGGAGGTTGGTCCTGAGGTGCTCGTCAACTACGACATAGCCGCGATCCACCTCGATCCCCACAGTGGTGACATCCAGCAGGTCCGCGTTCGCGGGCCAACCGACTGCGAAGAAGAGTGCGTCGACCGAAAGGATCGCCTCGTCGCCGACCCGCCGATACGAGACATCCAAGCCGCCCCCAACCGTCTCGAGCCGGTCCACGCTTGCACCGGTGAGAACCGTGATTCCGCGCTCGGTAAAGGCTCGCTCGAGCCCAACGGACACGTCGCGGTCGGCACGTGGCACGATCATGGGCGCGACTTCGAGCAGCCACACCCGGCAGCCGAAATCCGCCAAGATCGATGCCAGCTGACAACCCGTGTCAGCGCCGCCAATGACACAGACCCGCTCCGGCAACTGGACCAGGCTCCTGAGATCCCCATAGGTCAGACCCAGATCCGCGCCCGGAATCGGCAACCGTCCTGCACGTCCGCCGACCGCGATCACCACCCGATCCGCAGACCAGCACCGTCCGTCGGGCGCTGCGAGGGTGTTGGCATCGGTGAATCGCACATCGCCCGCATCCTCAACCAGGTCGACGCCCTGAGCACGGATATGTTCCGCTGCCCTCCGGTGCTCATAGGCATAGCGAGCCACCCGATCGGCGTTCGCCAACGTGGAGGCGAGGTCGACCTCCGGCCTCGGGCCGCGTAGGCCGAAGGACTCCCACGAGCTCCAGTCCCGCACGAGGCGGGCCGCGCGAGCGAGGGTGCGTACCGGAGCCGGCCCCGTGTTGAGTGCCGTGCCGCCCACGCGACCCTTCTCGAGAAGGGTGACCTCAGCGCCCAACTGCACGGCATGCAAGGCGGCGGTCACACCAGCCGGCCCGCCACCGACGACGATCACCCGCATCAGACCTCCTCACGAAGCGGTCAGGTCGACCACGACTTTGATGTCATGCGGGACCCTTTTCCAGGGCGGCGGGCCACTCATCGACCGAGAGCCGCCGCGTGATCAGGCGCCCCAACCATGCCTCGTCGGCCTGAGAAGTGCTGCGGCTCCCTGATCGTAATGACGACGTGCAGCGTTCACCGTGCCGAAGATGACCTTGTTGCCGAGAACGAGGGCCTTGTTCATGGCATCGGGGTGCGACTCGGCTGTCCCTTCGCTGTTCGAGAGACCCGTGAGCGCGATCACCCCACCTGGCGCCATCCACTCGGCGGCGGCGATGGCCAGCCCTCCGATGCCCGTGCACTCGATCACCACATCGGGAGCGGCCGCCAGGTCGGCGACGCTCCCGGAGTGGTAGTGGGCACCGAGGTCGCTGACGAGCTGCGGCTTCGCACCGTCCGTCACTCGGTCGACGACGTAGGTGTCGAGCTCCCGTTGTCGGGCGAGAAGGGCCGCCAGCAGGCCGATCGGCCCCGCACCAATGATGAGCGCGACCTGACGTTCGGTGCTGGAGCGCGCGCCGATGTAATCGGCATGCTCCCATGCCTTCGCGACGACGGTTGTGGGTTCCAGGAGGACCCCGAGGTCACCCAACCGACGGTCGATCCGCACGGCGAAACGCGGGTCGAGGCGGAAGCGTTCACTCCCGTAACCGGGACGGTCCTTGATGCCGCGCTCGACGAAACCACCATTGCTGCACATGTCCCACTCGTCGGCTGCGCAGGCCGTGCACGGTAGCGGGTCCGGACGACGTACGACGCCCACGACGAGGTCTCCGCGCCTGAACCCACTCCCCTCGGGCGCCTCCATCACCTCTCCGAGCGACTCATGACCGAGGACGAGGTATTCCTCCCCCGGAGGTGCAGATCCGTAGCCGTCGACCGCAATCTCGACGTCGGTGCCACAGATCCCTACTAACCGCGTCCGCACCAGGATCGAGCCGTCGGCCCGATCCGGCTCGGGTACATCAATCACTCCAGCAGTTTCGGGATGACCAGGGACGACCGCAATCGCTCTCATCGAACCTCCTTCTCCCATCAGTGCCGGCCGCGCAAGCGCTCCAGAAATTCGTATGGGGGCAGAGGGCGAGGTGATCGAGCACCTCGCGGTTAGGAGCCCAACGATGGCTGACCATCATGGTGCTCCACATGCAACCCACTCGCAATCGCTCGCTCGTACCGCACGTGCGACCCCGAAATGGCCAGACGAGCAGCAACTCGACGACGGTGAAGCGGTGCCCGCCATTTGCTGCCCGTGGAGTGGTACGCCGGACCGGACCGTCGGCGCTACCTGGCAGGCCGCTCCGGGACCTAATTGATGGTCGTCCTCCACCCCGGGGTGACAGACTCGTCTGATCGAGTGCGAGAAGGCCACTTCGAGTCGAGAAGGCCACCATGGGCAGGTTCGCCAGGTTGCGTCCGCAACGCCAGAGGGCTCATCAAACGGCCACGCGGCCGGCTGCGGGTCGTGACCACGACACCGACGAACACAACACCGACGAACAGAACACCGACAACCTCGGCACCGATGACCTCGACGGCGCGGAACACCGCTCTGTCGGGAGACCAGTGCAGGTGCTCCTCGCGATCGGCATCGACGGTCAGGGGCCGCTGGCATCCAGCATCGAACTCGCCAACAAGGCCCGGATAGGCAGCCTGACCACGGAGGAAGCCGTCGCGAGGGTGGCGCGCGCGACGATTCTCTGCGGAGCGGCCGGTGGGTTGATCACCGGCGCCGGCGGGATCTGGGCCGCGCCCGTGGCGGTGCCGGTCAACGTGGTCGAGTTCTACGTCCAGGCTGCTCGCATGGTGGGCGCCATCGCGATTCTGCGCGGTCACGACATCAGCGACGCTCATGTGCGGAAGGCGGTGCTCGAGACTCTCGTAAGAGCCCAGACGGACTCGCCGCTGGTCAAGGCCATTTCAGCAACGGGGCAAGGCGCAGTGACCCGACGGCTGATCCACCTCGTCCCCTCAGGCGTGGTCCTGCTGGCGAACAAGGGGATCGGTTTTCGCCTTCAGGGTGTCATGACTCAGCGCCTGTTCAGGCGACGGTTCGGCCGCGGCGTTCCGTTCATCGGGGGCACCGTCATTGCAATCCGGGATGCCTGGGTGATGCGGCGTATCGCCGAGCAGGCCCGGCTCGAGTTCCCCGCAACGCCTTACCCACCGTCCCGCGTCACGAAATCCTGACCGTCGTTGTCAGAGACTTCACGTCAGGACGATGCCTGAGACTGCGGGTCAGTGCTCACCCGATGCGATGCGGGAAGCGGTGCACCTCCTGCGGCCAGCCGACCGCGACCGCGATCCTGCCAGCCCAAATGCCTCAACGTCGTCGGGCACATCGACCACGGCGAAACCGCCAAGGTGTTCCTTGGTCTCGGTGTACGGTCCGTCGGTGAACACGGGCGAGCCGCTGCCCGCGTCGACACTGCAGATGGCGCTTGAGGCGTCCAGGCCGCCGTCGCTGAAGACGAAGACACCGACGGCCGTCATCTCCTCGATCACGGCCCTGCCGGAGGCGCCCCTCTCTCGCAGCTCTTCCAACGTCAGGTCGGGCGTCCACTCGTCGTTGAAGGCGATCAGGTATAGCGCCATCTCAAGCTCCTCTCCTCATCTGCCAGCCCGGGACCGCCGGCCCTCATCCCCTCCACGAACGCACCAGCGTCGATACGACACGCTGCCCAAGAATATTCCAGCCCTCAGCATCGACGTTCCCCTTGGCCCTGGCGACTTCTGCCGAGATGTCTGACCGCGTACGACGGCCCCAGGGCCGCGACGAACCGACTCGTCGCGGCGCACCCGACGATCTGTCCCGCCTTCGCCAAAGGGCCCGCGTGTCGGGCCGTCCGCCCCTGTGGCGGCTCCCTCTCGGGTGGTTCTCTGGAAGGAGGCCGGAAAGATCCGGCGAACAGGTGGTTCTTTCATGAGCAACCGGACAACTCTTGACGTTCGCCCCCCGCGGAACGGTGCAGTCCCTCTTGACAACGACGGTTGGGTTCACCGGTTCGGGCTCACAGAACGCTTCGTCCATTGGTGGACGGTGGTCATGGTGGCCGTTGCGCTGCTCAGCGGCCTCGGGCTCGGCGACGACTCGGGGTCCGGCAGCCCGATGCTGACGGTGCATATCGCGGCGGTGGCTCTGATCGGCGCCGGTCTGCTCGTAGCGCTCGTGATCGGCAACACCCGAGCACTCCTGCACGCCATACGTCGACTCTTCATCTTCGACCGGCGTGACGTCGCCTGGGTCAGCTTCTACGCGCGACACCCGTTCAGGCGTGGCGTCCAGCACGAGTGGGGCATGTTCAACCCGGCCCAGAAGCTGCTGGCCTGGGCCTTGTCCCTGTCAATCGCCGCCGTGATCATCACCGGTGTCCAAGCCTGGTCCGCTGGCGGTGACGACGGAGGCGGCGCGCACGGCGTTGCGGTCGTCATCGCGATGACGCTGGTTGGGTCGCACATCTTCATGGCCGTCGTGAACCCAACCACCCGACCAGCGCTAGCCGGGATGACCCTCGGCCGGGTGAGGCGCTCCTGGGCGGCCAAACATCACGGTGGCTGGTTGCGCGACCTCGACCGCTGGGACGACCGGTAACGAGAGCAGCGCGGATCCGCCGGATGGACGGGAGCCGCCGATGGCGCCTCGACCCGACTGCGATGCCTTGCTACCTGCCCCAGCGGGACTACGTGTCCGCACTGCTCCTTGCCCTTTGCATTCTTGTAGAACCGAACGCCTCACCCTGCGCCACCCGGTGACACCCTCGGCTGGGCCTACGGCGCTCGTTCGCTAGGACAGAGTCGGCCTGAACTCACGTGTGTTCGTCCGCGTGTACCGGACGCCGTCCGAGCGTGCGGACCTGGTACCGCCGCTGATGGTCAGGGGCCCTGCGGAGTACATCGCCTGGTTCTTGACGGAACCATGGGGCGGCTTGCCGACCGCGAAGACGGAGACCGCCTTCTTGCCGATGACGGAGCAGGAGATGTAGTCGCCCACCATCGCGCCGCCCGACTGAGCGAGCCAGCTGAGTGTCATGGGTCCGGCCACGGTCTTCGGGGCGCTCCAGGAGTGACCGTCGTTGATGCTGGACACAAAGCCCACCTTGAGTTTGCAGTCCGCCACGGAGCAGGAGGCGTCCGGGTAGAAGTAGTAGTAGAGGCCGAGCTTCGTCCCTGCACCGGAGGCGTTCGGTGACGCACCGATCCCCGGGTCGAAATGGTCCCGGCCGCTGCCGACCCGGTCGATCGGGATCCGGGAGACGGCCGACCAGGAGACTCCGTCGGTGGACGTCGACATCACGATGTCGTTCGAGGAGCAGCCCTTGCGGAAGCGGCAGTCGTCCCAGACCACATAGATCTTGCCGGCCGCGTTCATCTCGGCGCTGGGGAGTGGCTCCTCGCGTACGCCGGGGACCTCGTGGTCGCTGATGGTGGAGATCAGCACCGATGCGCCCCAGGACTTGCCGCCGTCGGTTGACCGAAAAGCGCGCTGCGAGCCGAAGTCCTCCGAGTAGGGCACGACGACCGTGCCGTCGGGCTGGACCAACGGCTGACCGCCGAGCCCGAATGCCGAGTCAGCGGTGGTCTTCTCAGGTCCCCAGGTCTTGCCTCCATCGGTCGAGGTGACCATCAGAATCTGGTCGCCGCTGGATGCGAGATCGGCCTCGGCGTAGCAGTTGCCGTAGTACGCGCTCGACTTCGTGTTGTCGCAGACGATCCAGTCCTTGTCGTAGAACCCGGAGAACTTGCCTTCCGCCATCACCGGCTTCTTCCAGTGGATTCCGTCTTTGGAGCTGTTGACCGAGACGCCGCGGCCGGTATTGGTCCCGTCGATCACGATCCCGGCTGCCAACCACACACCGAACTTGGCGTCGTACGCGATCACCGGGTCGCTGACTCGGGGCCACTTGCCACCCGCCGCCACCGTGATGCCGGGTAGGAAACCGTGGGTCCACGTCTTGCCCCGATCGCTGCTGGTCGCCCATCCCGTGTTGACGGACCCTCCCCCGCTCGCGAAGCGCCCGGTCTGGAACACAGAGACGACCGTGTTGCCGACAGCGAGCGTGTCGGGCTCCGCCTCCGTGGCGTGCTGGGCCCCATCGCCCTGATAGGGATCGTGGCTCACTTTGATCAGCTTCACCGCCGGTCTCGCGGTCGGATCGGCGGCGCTGGCCTGGCCGGCCCAGGTGGTGGCGATCGCGGTGGTGGACGCGGCCACGAGGGTGATGACAGCGACGGTCAGGCGACGATGCATCGAGACTCCCGTTCGAGTACCAAACGCGGGCATCACCCGCGCGCCCGGGATCCCGAGCCCTCGCATGCTATTCCCGGCCCACGCGGGCTCACAAGACCTCCGCGAGCGGCGCGTCATCCCCCCGACGAGGTTCGCCCTTGCTCGGGATCGCGCAGTGACGTCGGGGAGAGGAACGGCTGGAGTACGCCGTCGTACCCGGGCTCGGGGCGCCGCCGGGCCAGCCCGGCCAGGAGATCGGCCACCTGAACCCGCGGGTCATCCCGGGAGTCGACGGTCACCAGGCCGGCCAACGGCGACGCCGTGGCCCGCGACGCGGCGCGAGCCTCGTCGGTGTCGCCTGCTGTCGGTTCAGTGGCATCGGCCAGCACCTGCTGGAGGCGCCTCAATCGGGAAGCCGTCAAGGCGCTCTGCTCATCGTGGATCACCACCACCCGCCGCTGTCCGCCGCTCCAGAACAGGACGGTTTCAGCCAGCGACGCAAGTAACGGCTCCAGCGGTGGAGGGATCGACGGGTCGCCCTCTGCCAGCCGGGTCAGGACGGGCCACACCCGCGAACGGCTCAGCTCGCCAAGAACGGCGTCGGCCGGTGCGCCAAGCCCGTCTGCACGCAGGCGGTCGCGGGCTTGGAAGAACCGCTCCACGCTGCCGCGGTCCGGATGGCGTCGCCGCTTGGTCCGGACCAGCTCGACGAAGGCCGCGAGCAAGACCCCCCAGTCTCGGCCGCCCCGGCGCCGCGCCCGATAGAGGTCGAGGGCAGCGGGACGCTGGTGTTGGGTCAGGCGGGTGCCGTCGGTGTAGGAGGGCTCGCCGAGGAACAGATCGACGATCCGGGTGACGAGGAAGTACTCCTTGTCGACCAGCTGCACGTGTGCCCGACCACCCAGCCTGGCCAGGAACCCCTCGGGCGACGCGCCGGCTCGCCGATCCCGGAGGAACTGCCCCGACTTGAACTCGTGCACCGAGCCTCCGGGTCCGGGTCGCAGCTCCGCGATCAGCTCAGCCGCCTCGCTCATGCCCAAGTCGACACTCGCATGTGCGATCACCGGGGTCGACGCATCCAGCAGGTTGCTGCCGGAGAACCCGGACTCGTCGCAACCGATCTCCACGACGGCACCGGTGAGTCTCTCCACCGGGGGCAGCCCGCCTTGAAGGGGCAACCTCACCTCTGATCCCTCCTCGCCGCACGTCCCGCAGTTCACGGGGACCCTCCGCGGGCGAAGGCGCCGAAGGGGGTCAGCCAGCCTCCGCCTGGCGGAGCACCTTCTCGAACTGCTTCCCGAGCGTGCGCGCTCCCGCGATAGGAATCAACGCGCCAACAACCCTGCCCTTCCACGACTTTGGCACGCGGGTCAGCGTGACCTGCAGGTCGGTTCCTCCATCGGCAGGCGTGAGCTGGTAACGCCAGCCGCTGCCCTTGTCCCACAGGTTCGAGTCCAGGGTGTCGATCGCGACCGTGCCGGCGGTGGCGTCCCACGAGTATCGCTCCCGCTCCCAGCCCATCGAGTTGCCTTCGGTGACCTCTGCCCAGTCCGAGCCTTGATCGTGCACCTTGAAATGTGCGTCGTCGACGTTCGGCCATCGGTTGGCCCGGTCTGGTCCGAAGTCGGTGATCAGAGTCATCACGTTGCTCGGCGACAAGGTCGTGTGGACCTTGAACTGCGTGGTCGGCATCGTCGGCGTCCTTCGCACTAGGGCGACGGACGTTCCGCCGCTCAGGCACCATCATGCGTCATCCCACCGCGGGGCGCCCGGGTACGACGAGGCCGCGCTCGCCAGTCCCTCAGCTCCCGAGCATCTCAGCGGATGCGAGGAAGGTGGCTGCCACCTCCGGGTAACCGTGCCAGCGCAGGTAGAGGCCGCTCGTGACGCGTTCGACGAAGGCCCAGCGCCAGACACGCTCAGCATCAACATCAGCGAGTGCGGCGAGTCGCTGACATTCGCGCCGGAGGAGGGCGGCCCCCGAGCCCGGCAAGGATGACTCTGCGCCGGCGAGCTCTCGGCACGCATCACGCAGCACGACGCCAACGTCATAGCTGCGTTCACCGACGAAGCCGTCCGGGTCGATCAGCGCCCAGCCTGACTCTCGGCGCAACACGTTGCCCGCGTGGGGGTCTCCATGGCAGACGACCTCCGGCTGCTCGGAGCTCGCCAGCTTCTCCGCGTAGGCGGTCGCCTGGGCGATGGCCTGCGGATGCTCGGTCCCGTACCGCGGTCCAAGGTCGGCGAGGATCGCCAGCAGCCCGGCGGCCTTGCCGTCATATGGCTTGCCTCGGTCGAGCGGCACGCACCAGGCGTCGCGCAGGAGGGAGACGATGGGCGGCCCTTGCTGGTCAAGCGTCGAAGCCTCGTCCCAGAGGGACCATCCCAGCCTTTCCGTCACCAAGGCCCCACGGTCGGCGTCCCACGCTCGGACCCGGGCATAGCCGCGACCCTCCGCGGCGACCATGACACGGGCAGCGACGTCGAGACCGCCCGGCTCGGCGATCTTGAGCACGCCTCTCGACCCATCCGGCATCGCGACGGCCAGGGTGGGGGTCCATGCCCCACCGTCGAGCCAGCATTCGGCCCTGAGCTCCCACTGGTCACAGACCGATCGAACCGAGCGGGCGAAGTGCTCGACGGACCCGGACAGGTCTCGGTCGGAGATGGCCTGTCGCCGCCGTGCCTCGGCGATGGCACCCTCGATCACATCAGCACTCACCGATGGAGGATAGCGAGGTCCACCCGCCGATCCCTCGCGTACCGGTGCACTACGGCCATAAGGGCGTCACCCTCCTCGTCCGACACGGGTGCACCATAGGCTGGCCGGCATGACTCTGCCGGTCTTCGACTGCGACGCGCTCTTCAACGCGCTTGATGCACAACGCCGCGACCGTGAGTTGAGCTGGTACGAGCTCGCCGACGAGCTGTGGGACCAGTCATCCCATCTCAACGCGCAGCGCAGCAACGACCATCCGCTGTGCGGCGGCGCGGTCCAACGGCTGCAGGAGCGTGGCGCCACGTCCTGCCAGTACGCGCTGTTCATGTTGCGCTGGCTCCATCGAGCCCCGGAGGACTTCCTCGTCGGTGTGGTTCTCGACGTGGGGGATGTCCGGTTGCCGGAAGCCGGGACCGACAGTCGGCTGCGGTGGGACTTGAACCAGCTGCACGGCGCGCTCAACGAGCAACGGCGGGAGCAGCGCCTCACCTGGGCTGAGCTTGCGGAAGATCTCGGCTGCACGCCCTCGAGACTGACGAACTTGCGCACGGCCAGGCTCGCTGACATGGCCCTCACCATGCGCGTCACCCAGTGGCTCCGTCGGCCAGCCGCCGCGTTCATCCACCCGGCTCAATGGTGACCAATGCAACCACTGTTTGTACCCTTGCGGTTACGTAACTGGTCAGGTACGTTAATGGTTCATGGATGCGCTCCAGTTGGCATTGGCGGCCGCGAACAGTCGCGCCTTATGGCGGAGCCGGCTCGACGCACTCCACACCGAGCTCAACCCGAGAGAAAAGGACCCACACATGGAGACCATCGGCACCATGCGAGCGCTCGACGACACGCGCGGAGCGGTTCGCGTGGAAGACGTCTACGACACCGGCATCGACGACCTCTGGGATGCGTGTACGACGCCTGAGCGGCTGGCGCGATGGATCGCGGACGTCTCTGGCGACCTCAGCGTCGGTGGCACCATCCAGGCCAGCTTCACGAGCAGCTGGACCGGAGCGGGCCGGATCGAGGAGTGCAACCGCCCACACCATCTTCTGTTGACGATGGAGCCCGGCACCGAGGACGAAGGCGAGATCGAGGTCTGGCTGAGCGACGAAGGCGACAAGTCACGGCTCGTGGTGGAAGAGCGCGGGCTCCCACTCGACAAGCTCCACTTCTACGGCGCGGGCTGGCAGGCACACCTCGAGGACCTCGGCCGCTCCTTGGCCGACGAGTCCTCCGTCTGGAAGGACCGTTGGACCGAGCTCACCCCCGCCTACGAGGCGATGCCGATCGGCTGACGTCTGACGGTCGGTTCCCGCCTCGGCGGGGATCGACCAGGACGTCGACGTTGTCGCTCCACTGCTCGGCCGAGCCGACTCCGCGCGGCAGCCCCCGGACAGTCGGGTCGGTGACGCAGTCCTCGAGCCGAATCACGACGTCCTCACGAATGCCGCGGTAGTGCCTGTCCCAGAAGCGTTCGACGGGGTCATCAACGGTGGGCAGCCCGACACTCCGCTGCAGCCGGTGCAGGATCCGCAAGGCCTCGACCAGGCCCTCCTCGCGGGCTCGCCAGTCCCGCGCCTCGAGCGCTCGAGATAACGGCTCGCTGGCCATCCCGGCCTGCGGCAACCGGCTCAGGCTGGTGCCGATCCATTTGGCGTACGGCGGCCAGCGCCGCTCGAGCAGATGCGCCAGGTGCATCGTCACGCCGACCAGGCGCGTGGCGATGACTCGGGAGCCGAGATCGTCCCCACGCTCTGCAGCCCGGCCGACGAGGGGCAGCTCCTGAGCGATCCGGGCCCAGTCGGTGGCCACGACGTAGGCCCAGAGGTCGTCTGGATACCAGGCGAGGCGCTCGCGCACAGCAGTCAGCTCACCGGTGGTGTCGACGAAGACCGGCCCGGCGGTCACCTCCAAGACGGCCTGTCCGGTCAGCGTCAGCCAGTCGGCCACGGACAACGAGCCGGACGCGGTGATGCCGGTGCGCGATGCCACGAAGGTGCCGACATCCTCCACCTGGACTCGATGACGGACCTGCGGGTCCCAGGTGGTGGCGAAGCGGGTGGGGTGGCCGTCGTACCTGTCGGGCAAGACGGTGTCCAGATGGGAGTCGACCTGCGCAGCCAGATCCGCCGGCACGAGAAGGTTCAGACGCAGCCCCCAGTCATGGTCTCTCGACACGTCATCGTCCAACCCCAGAACGTCGGACCCACTTCCGAGCCTCCCAGCGGCATGCAGCAGACCCGGCCACCGAGCGGCGATGGCTGGGCCGACCAGCTCGACGTAGTAGCTCCGCGAGAGTGCGGCTCCGGACACGTCCACGCCACAATCCTGTCAGTCCGGACACCAGCTCCCGAAGTCTTTGCCCGGCGCCGGGGCATCATCGGGGTACGTTCGCAGGGTGTTGACGGGCCGGGCAGACGAACGTGCAGTCCTGGCCGCCCTTGTGGAGGGGGCGCGCGACGGAACGTCCGGCTGTCTGGTGATCCGAGGCGAGCCCGGCGTGGGGAAGTCAGCCCTCCTCGACGAGCTCGCTGACCTCGCGGAGGATGCGCTGGTGCTGCGCACTCAAGGGCTTGAGGCGGAGACACCGCTGGCCTTCGCTGCTCTCCACCGACTGCTATGGCCGCTGGCGCGGCTGCGTCAGCAGCTCCCCAGCCCGCAGGCGAGGGCGCTGCGAGTGGCGTTCGGCGAAGAGGACGGCCCGTCCGTGGAGCCGTTCCTGGTGGCGATCGCGACGCTCTCCCTGCTCACGGCCGCGGCGGAGCAGGGTCTGCTCGTGTGCATCGTCGATGATGCACACTGGCTCGATCCGGCCACCACCGACGCACTGCTGTTCTGCGCCCGCCGGATCGACGCCGACCGAATCGTCGTGGTGTTTGCGGCCCGCGACGAGAGTGAGTCTGCGTTTGACTCGGAGGGCCTGGTCCAGATGGTGCTGACCGGTCTCGACCCTGACACCGCTCGCGCCCTTCTGGGCGAACGCCTCGACGCCGCGCCACCCGAGGTCATCGAAAGGCTGGTTGCCGAGACGGGCGGCAACCCGCTGGCCCTTCTCGAGCTGCCGACGGGGCTCAGCGAGACTCAGCTGCACGGCTCATCGCCTCTTCCCGAGCATCTCTGGCTGACCGACCGCGTCGAACGGGTCTTCCTCGACCGCAGCCGGCGGCTGCCGGCGGACGCGCAGCTACTTCTGCTCGTGGCGGCCACCGATGATACCGGGCACCTCGGCACCGTCAGACGAGCCGCCGCCAGCCTTGGCGCAACCGAGCAGGCGCTGGACCGCGCCTTCCAGTCCGGCCTCTTGTTGAGCGACGCAACAACCGTGAAGGTTCGACATCCCCTGGTCCGGTCCGCGCTCTATCAGGCCGCCAGCGACGTGCAGAGGCGGCGGGTCCACCGTGCGCTCGCCGACGCGCTGGCCGGGATTGGGGATCCGGACCGCGAGACGTGGCATCGCGCCGCGGCTACCGAGGGTCCCGACCAGGAGGTCGTCGACGCACTCGAGAGCGTCGGTGTTCGCGCGGAACGTCGCGGTGGATACGTGGCGGCTCTCGCGGCCTACGAGCGGGCAGCAGCCTTGGCACCATCGTCCCCGCAGCGTGCAGCGTTGGGGTTCGCAGCGGCACGCAACGCCTGGTCCTGCGGGAAGGTGGCCAGGGCGCGCGAGCTGCTTGCGCAGGCGAGCGGTACGGCGACCGATCGGCTCCTGCTTGCCGACATCGCGCGGCTCCGTGGCCGGATCGAGGTCAACCTCGGCTCTGCCATCGACGCCCACCGAATCTTCACCGAGGCTGCATCACAGGTATCCGGGGTCGATCCCCCGCGAGCACTGGAGATGGCGGTCGCCGCAGCCCTCCTGCTCAGCTACGGCGCCGGAAGCGGCGCCGTATTGCCGGAGCGTGACCTTCTGGTCGCAGCCGCCAGCGACGACACGTCCCGCTCGGTGTGTCTGAAGCACCTGCTGACGGCCCTGACTCGGGCGGCCGAGGCGGATTGGACGGCCGCCACGGAGGCACTCGACAAGGCTTTTCAGGTGGGGGACGCCGTAACAGACCTCGACGTGCTCGCCAACCTGGGTAACGCCGCCCTCCAGCTCGGTGACGTCGAGAGCCAGCAGCACTTCTATACCCTCGTGCTGTCGCGGGCCCGCGAGGCTGGGGCGGTCATGGCGGTGGTCTATGCCCTCCAACGACTGTGCTTCGGTCACCTCGTGACCGGCGACTGGGGCGCCGTACGCAGATGCGCCGAGGAGGCGCTCGCCCTGGGCCGAGGGGTCGGACCTCGGGCCCTGACCGCTCCTTCGCTGGCCTGGCTCACCTTGTTGGCTGCTCTTCAGGGCCGGGACGACTTTGACAGCCTCGCGAGAGACCTCGAGGAAGTCACCGCTGCGGAGTCGTTGGGCATCCTGACCAACCCCGTCCACGACCTCACGCGGTGGGCAAAGGGAGCGCACGCCGCCAACTCGTTCGACACCTTCGGCTGCCTCCACCAGCTGCGCAGCATTCGCCTCCCAGCGATCGCCCGGATGGCCGCCACCGAGGCCATCGACTCGGCGGTTCGTGCCGACGAGCCCGCCGTGGCCCGCAGTTGGGTCGACGAGCTCGCCGGATTCGCCGAATCCACGGCTCGGCCATGGGCTCTGGCCACCGTCTCTTACGGCCGCGCGATGACCGGGGACCCAGCCCAGGCGGAGAAGATGTTCGAGGACGCGCTCGCCCACCACGCCAGGTCCGGTCGTCTCGTCGACGAGGCCCGCACCCATCTCGCGTACGGCGAGTGGCTGCGCCGGGGCCAGCGGAGGGTGGACGCCCGACAGCACCTGCGCCAAGCCCTGGCCACCTTCCAGGACGTGCACGCCGACCCCCTCGCGGCGCGCGCCCGGCAAGAGCTGCGCGCCTCCGGTGAGACCGCCCGCAAACGCGACCCCTCGACCCTGACGAACCTGACGCCGATGGAGTTGAAGGTCGCCCAGCTCGTGGCGTCGGGGCTCTCCAACAAGGAGGTTGCCGCCCAGTGCTGGGTGTCGCCACGGACCGTGGCGTTTCATCTCCGCAACGTGTTCGCCAAAGCGGGCATCACGTCCCGCGTCGAGCTCGCCCGACTCGACCTCGGCTAGCCGGTATTCCCCGGCACATCCTGGCCATCTGACCGGGGTGAGCAAGCGCGTTTCCGGCCAGGCTCGACAGCAGTGCATCACCCCACTGCGAGAGCGAGACCCACCATGAGCGTCGACATCCATCCCACCTACCACCCCGGCACCGACGACGAGCCCGCGTCGTCTCCCCCGGCCCGCTTGCGCGGATCATCGCGGGGTCGGTCGCCACTGGCTTGGTCAGCGCCCTCGTGCTGACCATGGTGGTGTTCGCTGGTGCCGACGAGGCGACCATCACGGGCGCGACGCTGGTCGCCTTCGGGTTCGGTTGGGCCCTGATCGCCGTGCTGACCAGCCGACTCACCAACCGGCCGCAGCGTTGGGCCGCCGTCCCAGCCGTCGCGATGGGCGCCACCGGACTAGGACTCGTCGTCTTCACGCCCGGGAACGCCGGCATGACCACGATGAGCTGGGTGTGGCCAGCGCCGATGCTGGCTCTGGCGGCATACATGTGGCTTCGGACGCGGCGCGACCTCCCGAGCCGCGGACGTTGGATCCTTGCCCCCATCGTCGCGGTCCTCGCCGTCGCATCCGTCGCTGCCACCTACGAGAACATCACCGTGGTTCGCGACGAACACCTGTATGCCGCGCCAGGCGCCAGCTATGACGTCGGCGGCCACCGGCTCTACCTGGACTGCCATGGCCAGGGCAGTCCCACGATCGTCCTCGACAACGGCCTCGGCGAGGTCACCGCCTCCTGGGCCCGCATCATGCCCCAGATCGACAGCACCACCCGCGTGTGCGCCTACGACCGAGCCGGCCAGGGCTGGAGCCAAGATGCCGCTGACCGGCAAGACGGCGTCGCGGCTGCTCGCGACCTCCACCAGCTCCTGAGTGTTGCCGGCGAGCACGGACCCTACGTCCTGGTCGGACACTCCATCGGTGGCACCTACGCAATGACCTACGCCGCCCGATACCCCCATCAGGTCGCCGGGATGGTGCTTCTCGACAGCGCGGGCCCCGAGCAGTTCACCGCGATCCCGAGCTACGCCGGGCAGTACGCCGTGATGCACCGCGTCGTGGCGCTGGCGCCCACGTTGAGCCGACTCGGACTCGGTCGGCTGGTGGCCGCAGTGGACCCCTCGGGTCTGCCGGGAACCGCGGCGAAGCAGGTGGCTGCTCTGACCGCGAGTGCGCGCGGAGCCCGAAACGTCAGCGCCGAGTGGTCGGTGCTCCCCAAGGTCTTCCAGCAGGCTCAGGCGCTCACCACGCTCGGCAGTCGCCCGCTCGCCGTGCTGACCGCCTCCGAAAGCGTCGACAAGACCGCCGGGTGGGCCTCAGCACAAGGCAGGCTCGCAGCGCTGTCCAGCGCCAGCGTGCACCGTTTCGTCGACTCGACCCATCTGGGGTTGCTCGACGACCCGCACGACTCGGCAGCATCGGTCCTCGCCATCGACCACGTCATCGCTGCCGTCCGCAGCCACTCCCCGTCGCGAACGCGATGACCACGACACACGTAACGCCCACCTCACAAGAAGAAACCACTCACGCCAGCACGCGAGGAGCCACCATGTCCACCACCACCCAGACCACCCACTCCGGGCAGTCCGGGACCGCCCAGCGGCAAGAACAGCAGGCCGACAAACCGGCGTCGAGGAAGTCTTGGGCCCTGCTCGGCGTCGCCATCGCCGCCCAGATCCTCGTCGTCCTCGACATCTCGGTGGTGAACACGGCTCTCCCCTCGATCGGTCGGTCACTCGACCTCGGCGGCAGCCAGCTCCAGTGGCTGGTCACTGCCTACCTGATGATGTCCGGCGGGGGCCTCTTGCTCGGTGGCCGCATCGCCGACCTGCTGTCCAGGCGCCGCGTCTTCCTCATCGGACTCGGTCTGTTCACGGTCGCGTCTCTGCTCAGTGGATTCGCGCACACCGGCGGCCAGCTCATGGTGACGCGGTCCATCCAAGGCCTCAGCGCGGCACTGCTCACCCCGTCAGCTCTGTCGCTCATCACGACCACCTACGCCGGCACCCAGCGGAAGACGGCCCTGGCGATTTGGGGCGCGGTCGGCAGCCTCGGCGTCGCTGCCGGCGTACTCCTCGGCGGCGCCATCACGACCTGGACCGGCTGGCAGTTCATCTTCTGGATCAACGTTCCGATCGGGCTGCTCGCCCTCGTGATCGGTCGCCGGGTCATCGCGAAGGATAGAGCACCGCGACCCGCCGTCAGCGCGTTCGACCTCCCCGGAGCCGCAGCGGTCATCGGCGGACTCGCCAGCCTGATCTACGGCCTCAGCAGCGCGGCTGCCCACGGTTGGTGGAGCATGCACACGGCGGCATCGTTCGGCGCATCGATCGTGCTCCTGGTGGCCTTCCTCAAGCTCGAGCGGCGCGCCACCAGCCCACTGCTCCCGCGCCACGTCTGGAAGCTCAACACGTTGGTATCTGGCACCGCCGTCATGCTCGGTGTCACCGGCATCCTGGTCGGGACCGTCTTCCTGACGTCGATCTTCCTGCAGACCGTCCTCGGCTTCACAGCCCTCCTGACCGGCCTGGCGTTTCTGCCCTTCGCGCTCGCCATCACAGCGGGTGCCCTCATCGCACGCCACCTGCTGGCTCACCTCTCGCCGCGGACCATCGCCACGTCAGGTCTCCTGATCGCGGTTGTGTCGGCGGTAGTCCTCTCTGCCGCGGGCAGCGGTGCGCACTATCTCAGCGACATCCTCCCCGCCCTCTCTGCTCTGGGCCTCGGGGTCGGCCTGGTCTTCGTCCCGGTCTCGGTGACTGCGATGGCGGGCATCCCCTCCTCGCATGCCGGCGTGGCCTCCGGGTTCCTCATGACCGGACACGAGATCGGCGCCGCACTCGGGGTCGCTG
The DNA here is from genome assembly GCA_963820035.1 of uncultured Actinomycetota bacterium. Lineage (GTDB taxonomy): Bacteria > Actinomycetota > Actinomycetes > Propionibacteriales > Nocardioidaceae > JAWWPG01. The sequence continues at coordinate 188,672 of CAWFYK010000009.1, forward strand.
TCCTCTCGGCGATCGCCAGCACCGCCGGCAGTCTCACCACCTCGACGGGGGCACCCGACGCCTTCTCGCGCGGGATGCTCGGTGCCGCGGTGATGGGAATCGTCGTTGCGGTGTTTGCACTCATCCGGATGCCCAGCAGCAAAGCGGCTGCCGGTGGCGGTCACCTCCACCTGCACTGAGGAAGCAGAGTCACCTGAACGAACGCGTCACCACGCACGTGCGTCGATGTTGCGGTTGGGGATCCCCCTCCGATCGCACCATCCACGCACGTGTGTGGGCATGTTCGGCGAGCGCAAGCGGTGGGTGATCGCCGACGGAGCGCTCAGTCGTCGGGCTTCGACTCCCCCGCCTCGATGGTGTCGAGGTCGCGCACCGCGAAGCGGAGGTGCTCCCACTCCTCTTCGAGGATCACGTGCAGACACGACAAGGTGGTCTCCGGGTATTCGGGGGCCCAGGGGTTCTTGCGCGGCGCGGCGAGCTCGTCTGCAGTGACGGTGGCCAGGAAGTCGCGAACCATGGCGACGTGTCCCGCTCGGACGTCGAGCACGTCGGCGTACGACGGCGGGTCAGTCGCGAAGACCGACATGTCGTTGCCGTCGGTCTCGTACTCGGCGTTCGGCTGACCGATTGGATGGAACGGCTGCTGGATCTCCAGGATCGCCGCACCCAGCCAGGTATCCGTGGCCATGACCAGGTGCCGCAGTGTCTGCGCGAACGACCACTCGCCGTCTACCGACACGTCGGTGGTGCCGGCCGGCATGGTCGCGACTCGCTCGAGCGTCGCCGCCCAGGTGTGCTCGAGGGTGGCCCAAGCCGCGCGGAGGCTATCCGGGTCCCCGGCACGCCGCTCGGCGCGGCCCGGAAAGCGTCGGTTGAGCTCGGCGTCCACGAAGGGAATCACGTCGACGCCGTTGATGCGCAAGAAGCTCTCACCGTCGAAGAGCCACGGGGCGTCGATGTCCGCCCCCTGCACGTCGACAGCGCGCATCACGACGCCCGTGAGCGACGACCTGACGAACCGGGCGTCCTGCAGGTTCGCATCCACGAACTCCGCTCCCTGCAGGTCATCGGACTGGGTGAAGGTAGCCATGGAATCTCCTTACCGCAACGCCGCAGGAGGCGGCAACAGGCACGTGGTGTTCGGTGGGTGCAGCACAACCTAGGCGTCGCCACCGACAGCGGCTGCCGGCCTCAGCCCGCCGCGGCCGACCGGAAGGGGCGGAAGAACTCGCGAAGCTCGTGCGCGTAGAGCTCAGGTTCCTCGAAGGGCGCGAAATGCCCGCCGGAGGCAGGCTCGGTCACGCGCACGACATTCGCCGTGCGCTCGAGCCATCCGCGGGGTGGACGCACGACGTCACCGGCGAACAGGGAGAAACCCGACGGCACCTCGACCCGGCGGGCGAGCTGCGCGGGCGCAATGGCGGCGTTCGCGGCGTACATGCGCATCGACGAGCCGATCGTCTCGGTCACCCAGTAGAGCATCACGTTCGTGAGGATCTCGTCCTTGGTGAAGCGCCTCTCGACGTCACCGTCGCAGTCGCTCCACGCGCGGAGCTTCTCGACGATCCAGGCGGCGAGCCCGGCGGGTGAGTCGGTGAGTCCGACGGCGGCGGTCTGAGGCTTGGTGCGATGCATGGCGGCGTAACCGCCCTCGGCGGCCCCCCAGGTCGCGACGCCCTCGAACCAGGCCCGCTCCTCGGGCGACAGGTCCGCCGGGTCGCCGCTGAAGATGGGCAGACCTGCATCGGTGCGGTGGACAGCCACCACTCGATCCGGGTGGTCGAGAGCAAGGTAACGGCTGACGTGGCTGCCCAGGTCCCCGCCCGCTGCACCGAACCTCGGATACCCGAGGACATCCATCAGCTCGGCCCAGAGACCGGCGACCGCAATGGAGTCGAGAGGCTGGCCGCTGGGCGGGTCGGAGTACCCGAAGCCTGGCAGGTCGGGCACGACCACGTCGAACGCGTCCGCGGGATCGGCGCCGTGGCTGCCGGGGTCGGTCAGCAGCGGGATGACCTTCAGGTAGCGCCAGAACGAGTCCGGCCAGCCGTGGCTGAGGACCAGCGGGAGGACCGGGCCGGTCGGAGCCACGGCCCGGGCATGAACGACGTGGATGCCGAGGCCGCCCACCGGGACGCGGAACCGAGGGAGCTGGCCGAGGGCCTTCTCCTGCGCCGGCCAGTCAAATCCGTCCGCCCAGTAGGCGACCAGCTCGCGGAGGTAGTCCACATCGACCCCCAGCGACCACCCGGCGTCCTCGGGCGCGTCCGGCCATCGCGTCGCCCGCAAGCGTGCCCGGAGATCCTCGAGCGCGGCGGCAGAGGTCTGCGGGGTGAATGGCTCAGGACGGGGCACGGACATGGAGGCACCCTACGGCCAAGCCAGTCCCACGCAGTCCCACGGAGTCCCACGCAGCTCCATGCCGAACCCGTCGCGACAGCAGCGCAGGTGCGGAACGCCGGGGACACTAACCCCGCTGAGCCGGTCCGCTCACGAGTCGGTCGCGTGGACGGCGCGGAGGATCAGGCGGGTCACCGCTCCCGGGTCAGAGACCAGGCTGAGGTGGCCTGCCTTCACCCGGGTGATAGCCGAGCCCGCACGTTGGGCCATGGACAGCTGAGCCGACGGCGGGATGATCAGGTCGCGGGTTCCGAGCAGATCCCAGGACGGGATCGTCTTCCAGGCCGGCACTCCGGAGGGCTCGTTGCCAGCGCTGCCCGCGATCGGACGCTGAGTCGCATAGAGCATCGAGGCCTGACGGGCGGGCACGCCGTTCGCGAAGGACGTCAAGAACACGTCCTGCTTGAGATAGAGGTCGACGTCATTGTTCGGCGCTCCGGGGTAGGGCACGAAGTCGAAGACCTTCGTCGGATCACCGGCGAGAGCGGAGTCGGGGCCGGCGAGCGCGAAGACTGTCTCGCCCTGGTCCGGGATGAAGGCGTCCACATAGACAAGTGCCTTCACGTTGGGGTTACCGGTTGCTGCGTTGGTGATGACGGCGCCGCCGTACGAGTGCCCAACGAGCACGACCGGGCCGGAGATCGTGGAGAGAAAATCGGCCACGGTCGCCGAGTCATAGGAGAGGCTGCGCAAGGGGTTCGGTGGCACCCGCACCGAGTAGCCCAGCCGCTGCAGCCGGCTGATGACCTTGTTCCAGCTGGATCCGTCGGCCCATGCGCCGTGCACCAAGACGATGGTGGGCTTCACGTGGTTGTCAGCAGGGCTCACGCCGGCTGCCTGGACGGTGGCCCGCGCGGAGTCTGCGCCCGCGATCGTGGCCTGGGCGGGGGCGGCCGCTGTCAGCGCAGCGACGACGGCGACGATCGCGAGCAGCCCTCGACGGGGTCGACGCTTCAGGGCGGGCGATCGCGAGCTCTGTTCGTTCATGGCTGTTCCTCTCCAACGTGGCTGGGTGACGTGATCACAAGGTCTGGACGAGCCCGCCGTCGATGACGAAGTCGGCGCCGGTGACGTTGCCGGCGCGGCCGCTGGCCAGGATGACGATGAGGTCGGCGACCTCACCCGGCGTGGTGAACCTGCCCGTGACCGATCCCGCAGCCGCCTGCTCCGCAACGGCATTCGGGTCTCCGCCGCTCGCGTGGGCGATGGTGTTGGCGACGCCGTCGCCGCCCAGCCACAGGTCCGTGGCGACCGGCCCGGGGCTGACCGTGTTGACGCGGATGCCTCGAGGGCCGAACTCCTTCGACAGCGCCTTGGAGAAGTTGGCGAGCGCGGCCTTCGCGGCGCAGTAGTCGATGACCAGAGGATCAGGCAGGAACGCATTGACCGAGCACGTCGTGACGATGGTGCCCTCCCCACGAGCAAGCAGGTGAGGGAGTGCGGCTCTGGTAGTGCGCACTGCGGCCAGGAAGTTGATGGTCATGGTTGACAGCCAGTCGTCGTCATCGACTGAGAGGAAGCCATCCGGGCGCGGTCTGACGGCGCCGACGTTGTTCACGAGTACGTCGAGTCGGTCGAAGGCACTCACCGCCTCCTCGACCAAGCGGTCCGGACCATCCGGTGTTGTCAGATCCACCTGAACCGGCCGTACCGGGTAGCCGGCCTCGACGAGGGCCGCTAGCCCGTCGCTGAGCTCTCGCGCGCCGGCCGCGACGCTCATCCCCTCGTCCGCGAGCGAGCGCGTGACGGCGAGACCGATCCCCTTGCTGGCGCCGGTGACCACCGCCACCTTGCCGCTCAGTCCCAGCTCCATGGGCCGTCCTTCCTAGGCACCGGAGTCACCATGCGCCCATGGAGCAAGGCTCAAAGCAGGGCCTGGGACCGAACCGACTGTGGAGTGCCCCGGCATCGCGGCCACTCGTAGGCTGAAGGTAGACCCGCCCAGCCGAGGGGGTCAAGGTGCCTGGAAGCCGCTGACGGCGCGTTTCCGATGCCCCCGCTCAGCGTCAGGACGATAGCAGTCACATGACGGATGCCGTCAGCGTCATGATGGAAGGTTCTGGCTCGGGACGGTCGTCCAGGCAGTCCCGTCCCAGTGCTGGATGAGGGTGCGGGCACCGTGGTTGAGTGGGTTCCCGCTCTCACCCACGGCCCAAGCCTCGTCGGAAGACAGCGCGCTCACGCCGTTGAACTCGGCCGGAGACATCGATACCGCCGGACGTCCGCGAGGTGGTACTCCGCAGGTGGCCCCGGCCGCCAACGGTGCGGCAAGAGCGATGCCCGCGCCCGCGGTCGTCACCCTCAGTGCTGCTGAAGTGCGCATGGGACTCCCCGAGCGCCGTCATGACATGGGGGTCCGGTGCGGCGACCTCCCCTTGCGACGATGGTGCTCCCGCGTGCAAGGTATGTCGACCGGAGCTGGCAGCCGACCATGAAGCCCTCAGCCCGCCGTACGAGATGGTGCCGAAACTCTCGGATGGTGGTGCCGAAACTCTCGGATGGTGGTGCCGAAACTCTCGGATGGCGGTGCCGAAACTCTCGGATGGTCGGGGAAGTGCCTCACCCGCTGTTCGCGCCCGCAGACCTGGTGAGCCGCGCTCGGCAGCGGGCCGCCATTCCCCGTCCCCGCAGCCGTCGCCTCAGCCCGACTGCCTAAACCGACGATCCGAGACTCTTCGTCGCACCAATCCGAGACGACGCTGGGAAGGCAACAGCCCCCGTCGCGCCGAGGCGACGGGGGCCGTGCTGTTCAGCTTCTCGATCCCGATCCGGCTATGGCCGCACCTGGACGAGGTTGCGCTAGGAGCAGTTGGGGAACTGGAACGACGCGATCCGGGTCTGCCAGTCACCCCCGGTGACGAGGTAGTACTCCTGGGTGTACCAGAGGGTGCAGTGGTTGCTCGGGTCGAGGCTCATCTGCGAGTAGTCGCCCCAGCGGCTGATGCCGGTCTGGGATCCCTTGCCCTTGACGATGGTGCCCTCGGCGGTCAGCCTGTTCTTCCTGTCGCCGGCGAGCCTGGTCGCGTAGTTGATGCTCGGGTATGCCGAGGACGACGCGATGCTGTAGCCGACGGCCATGTTGCCCATCTTGTCCAGCCCGACGCTGCCCATCCAGCGGGACAACCCGTCCTTCGGCGCAAACGTCGACTGCTGCAACACCTTCGGGGTGCCACTGATGTTGCCGATCTGGTACCAGCGAACGCCGGCCTGGCTGCCGACCTGCACCGAGTGGTTGAACCACAGCGTGCCCTTGCTGAGCTGGAGCTGGTACATCGGGCGGTCGGACAGCGAGTCCACCGCGCTGCCGTTCTTGAGCGGAACCTCACCTGCGGGCTGGTAGGGCTTCACCGTGATCAGCGTCGGCGTCTGGGTGAACGTGCTTCTCCTCGGCTTCGCCCAGTTGACCTTGTACTTCCAGAGGCCGAGCTGAGTGCTGCTCTCCAATGAGACCAGGTAGTCCGGACCTTTTCTCTCCTTGGTGGCGTAGGAGTTGGCCGGCAGCAGGCTGCCGTACGACGAGCTGGTCCGGACGGTCTGGACGTTCAGCTTGTTGGTCCCGAGCGAGCTGCGCTGGAAGGCCCACACCTCAGCACCGATGAAGGACTGGAAGTGCAAGAACATGTTCGACGTCAGGAACAGCCCGTTGGGTCCCGAGGCGATCTTGGGGTAGTCGTTCAGAGAGTCCTTCGAGGCCACGTAGGGGTAGAGGGTCCACTTCTGGTTGGTGATGTTCGGGCCGTCGGAGACCGCCATGCAGAAGTAGTAGGGCCCGCCGGACGGGTAGGAGAGATCCGCGATGATCCACTTGTTCGACGGTCGGTCGAAGATGACCTGCGGGTCACCACCGTTCTGGTTGTCGCACGGGGTGCCGGTGTGGAACTGGCTGAAGAACGTGTTGAAGGTGAAGGCGTTGAGCTGCTTGCCGGCCTTGGAATAGACTCCGATCGAGGTGTTGACGGTCTGGATGTACTGTTTCGGCCCAACCGCTCCAGAGGTGTCTGGCGGGTGCCCGGCCCCCCAAGTGTTGTAGTCGAGACCAGCCACATTGACCTTGAGCGCCGGCGGCTGACCCGTCGGGCTGTTTGACTGGGCAGGTGCCGTCGTCACACCCTCGGCGCCTTTGACCGGGTGGGGAGTCAGCATCTCCTTCCAGGGCTGCCTGACCGCAGGCGTGCGCGGCAGTCCAAGTACGTTGATAAGGGCGTGATACCCGGTCACGTGGGTGCTGGTGATCTTTGAACCGTGAGCGAACGCCGGGTCGGCCTTCGCCACACCCGCGTCAGCGTCTCCACCGGGCACAGCAACCCCAGGTGCGTCTGCGTCACCTTGGGCGTCGGCATCTTCGTGAGCCGCGGGCTGGACCTTGGGGGCGCTTGAGGCTCCGTCGCCGGAGCCAGATGAACAGCCGGCCGCAAGCAGTGCCAAGACGGCAAGTGCGGCGGCTGCCGGCATGGTGCGTCGCTTAGTCATGCAAACTAACCTCTCGAGAAGATCGTGGTTGGGGCACAAAAAACACCTCACGGTAACGCCGAAGCCCAGCCTTGGCAATGGCCCGAACGGACTCCTCGGCGACGCGATCTCCGTGGGCCAGTCGCGTCCCATCTCTTGCCATGTATCCGATCGGTCTGCTATGCCTCATTAACAAACGTCGGAGGGCACATGGTCCTATTCGCACCCCAACGCGGATGTCCCAGGAGGACGGATGAAATCCAAGTTGAGTCGAATCGTGATCGGAGTGGCCGGAGTGAGCATCGCCCTCACCGGACTGGCTCTTCCCGCATCGGGGTCGACGTCGTCGGTCCGCCCGCTCTTTCCACCGCCTGCACCTGACATCCAGAAGGCGGCCGCCAAGACGAACATGACCGGGTCGACCGTGCAGTCCGGCTGTGGAGGCGTCGGCGGCGCGGCGTACGTCGAGGCAGACGGATCCTATAAAGGCCCGATGGTTGACGGAGGTTCGTTGCAGACTCCGTTGAACGGCACGCTTTCCGCCAATGTCACCTCGATTGGAGGCAGCGGCGTCGGCAGCCCCTGGGTCATGACAGGCACGCTGACGTTGATCGACGCGAACAACTTCCCGGTCTTCACCAACACGCCGTTCACGTTCCCGGCAACTCTGACGCCCAACAAGCTCGTGGTCGGGCGAGGCGAGATCACCCCGCTGCTCTATGGCACCTACGAGCTTCTGGCGAACGTCTCCCTGACCGCCGATCTCTCGAACAACACCCTGACCGGAGTCCTCGGCAGCCCGACCACCGAGCAGATGTTCGCCGTCGAGTGGAACGGCCAGACCTGCAACACCGGGTCGGCGCCCGACGTCCAGCGGGCGGGCGCGAAGTTCAGCCTCAAGCTGCACGGCAAGGTCCCGACGACCAAGTGCCCGGGCCTCCAACAGCACCTGACCACAACGGTGTCCCCGGCCAACTTCGCCGGGTCGCAGTCGGATTCCGGCAGTGCACCGATCCCGCTGACCGGTCCGCTGAGCGCCACGGTCGGCTACACGCTCGACACCGTCACCAAGCGGGCGATCATGCACGTCAAAGGGACCAAGTCCACGGTTGGCGCGGCACTCGGCTACACCTTCGACTACTACATGCCGGCCACGAGGGGCGGCGGAGCCGTGACCGGGATCGGCGAGCTGACCGGCGCTTTGGGCGCCTCGGGCTACACCCTCTATGCCAACGCCGTGGTCACCGACGCCTCACCGGCCCTCAGCGGCGGGCTGGGACAGTCCGTCCTCGGTGCGCAGCGACTGCTCTCCCACGAGTGGAACCTGGGCTTCTGCGCTCCCTTCTGAGCGGGTCACCTCCGGAAGACGTCGTGGCCAGCGTCTGGCCGGGGACGGCTCACCGCCGCTCGGAGCTCATGACAGGGCTCCGGACGGTGGGGCCCTCGCTCTCATGCCCGAGCCAGCTCTTGCCTCACACAGGCAGCGGGATGGGATGGTTGGCCAGCATCCTGCCCCCCGGGTCGACAGCCGCCCGGATGGCGCACAGCCGGCGGAACGCCTCGGGCTCGTAGCACGGCTCGGTGTCCACGGCGTTCTCGGTGAAGTTGAGGTAGGCACGGCCGTTTCCCCACGGGCGCAGGCCTTCCATCAGCTGGCGAGTGTCGTTCGCACCCTTCCGCTCACTGGCCGGGTCCATCGCCATGGCTGCGCCGAAGGCGACGAACTGTCCTTCGATCCGGCCCAGCGCACCCGCTTTGGCCGCTGGTCGTCCCAACGCCCCGCCGAGCTGCCGCAGTTCGGCGGTGATCATCGACGACCCGGAGTCAGGACCGGCCGCCGCAACGAACGCGCAAGCGGCCGCGTCGGGGAGGGCGCTGAGGACCAGCGAGTCGGTGACCACCGGCGTGGGGCCTTCAGGATCGCCATGCAGCCGGACGAGCGCGGGGGCGGGCATCCGGGCGAACATGTCCAGCTCTGGGCCGAGCTCACGCAACGGCCGAAGGATCTCCTCGGCCGTCTCATCGTCGGCCAACACGGCCCCGTCGATCATCGCGACCTGCCGTCCACGCAGCGGCTCCGGGACCTGCTCGATGGGCGGCAGCTGCAGGATCCGGAAGGACGTCGTTGCTTCATCCGGGGCAGCAAACGTCCAGGCGGCCCACCCGGTGAGCACCCGCTCGGCGTCGTGCCAGTCCCAGACAAGCGCACCGGCGTACGCCGACTCGATCGGGAAGAGCGCGAACTCCAGCGCTGTCACGATCCCGAAGCTGCCACCGCCGCCTCGCAGTGCCCAGAAGAGGTCCACGTTGTCGTGGTCCGACGCGCGGACCAGCTGACCGTCCGGCAGGACGATCTCCACGGCGCTGATCGAACTGGTCGCCATGCCATGCTTCCTGGCGAACCATCCCATCCCGCCACCCAGCGAGTAACCGGTGACGCCGACATCAGGAGACGAGCCGTGGAGCGCCGCGAGTCCGTGTGGCGCGGCCGCGTTCACGACGTCCTCCCACAGGACCCCGCTCCCGACCCGGGCCTGACGCCCCACTGGGTCGACGGATACGCCAATGAGTTCCGTCGTCCGCACCAACAGCACGTCGTCCAGGCTCGGGAGTGGCCCGGCGCTGTGACCGGTCGCCTGCGGGGCGATCCGCAGGCCGGCATCGAGCGCCGCCCGTACGACGGCGGAGACCTCCTCTGGCGACGTCGGTGTCGCGACCGCGGCCGGTCGCTGGACGACGGCCACGTTCCACGGCTGGCACGCTGCCTCGTAGCCGGCATCACCCGGCAGCAGGACGAGACCGGAGTCTCGTAGCTGCTGGAGCTCGGGAATGGCGGAGACGGACGCGGTCATGAGTTCTCCAGGTTGCTCAGAAGGCATTGCCCGGGACGCTAACAACGTCGTCGCGATCATCCAGACTTCTTGCATGAACTGCCAGGCGCCACTACCAAGCCCGGTGGTCCTCCTCGTCATGCAGCGGGCGACACTGGCTGGGGACCGCGCGACGAGGTCCGCAAGGAACGGCAGTCTTGGATCGGCGACAGCGGACGCTCGACGAGCCGTCTCTTGTCTGCCAGGTAGCTCCGCCCCGAGTCGGGCCGCAGCGGACGTCGTACGCGCGGAGATCACCGCCCATCGCAAAGCCGGGCAACAGCCGGGGCGCAGGCAACCCCGCGTGGCCGACGCCAATGTGGCGAAGCCACTCCTCCGCGTCCAACGGCGGGATACGCTCGCGTGGACGTCGACATCGCCGACCTGCGCCGTTCGACACCACCTCGACAGCTGACATCCACGACTCAGGAGTGCCCATGGCCACCGGAGAAGCACCCGTCCTCGAAGCGCTCGTCGACATGAATGCCGTCTCGCTGGCCCGAACCGAGCTCGACCTCCAGTCGCTCGTGTTGGTGCGGCTCGCGGCACTCATCGCCGTCGATGCGCCGGTGTCGTCCTACCTTCTCCACCTGGAACCCGCTGCCGAGGCAGGCATCACGGCCGATCAGGCGCAGGACGTGCTTATCGCCGTGGCCCCGATCGTCGGTGGCCCCCGAACCGTCTCGGCCGCCGAGAAGATCGCGTTGGCGCTCGATGTCGCGATCGAGATCGTGGCGGAGGAGATCGCCGAGGAGATCGAAGAGGAGATCGAAGGCGACGTCTGAGTCCCACCGCGAGACGCGGAACCGACTTGGGGTGGGTGCGATGCTGGAGGGACTACGAGCACGTCATGTCCGGAGGCGAAACCCATGACCGATGACGCAGACCCGATCGCCTACTCCGCGCTGCCGGCCGGCGTACCGATGCTCTCCGAGACCGGAAAGCAGTTCGGCACCGTGGAGCGTGTCCTGGAGATCCCCGACAAGGACCTCTTCGACGGCATCGTCGTGGCGACGGCCACCGGCTCGCGCTTCGTGGATGCGGACCAGGTGGCTCAGGTGACCACGGCCTACGTCCGGTGCACCGTCACCGACGAGCAGGCAGCGAACCTTCCGGAACCATCGGGCACGCCGAGCTTCCGGGCAAACGCCAGCGCCGACACGGGAAGCAGCCTGCGGGACCGTCTCGGTCGCCTGTTCGGACGCGGCCGCTGGACGAAGGACCACTAGCTAGCTAGCCGTTAGTCCCGCCCCATCCGCGAGTGGGCCTTGGGCTCCCGTCCGGAGGCGCCACCCGTACTTGCGGTCTGAGCCGGAGCGCTACCCGGAGGCTAAGGCGTCAGCCGGCACGGGAGTCCAGTCTCGGTCGAACCATCGACGAGCTGCTCCCCGCCGGGGCTACCGTCGAGGCAGGTCCCGTCGCGACAGCTGCCGTCGTACGACGACCATCGCGCGTCCCACGGCAGCCTGAGACGAGGAGTGGCCGTGGCCGACGACAGGCCCGAGGAGATCACTTCCCGCGCACCCCGGCTGCAGCGGCGGCAGATCATGCACCAGCACTGGAATGACATCGCCTTCCTGCACTGGCGGGTGGAGGCGGAACGGGTCGCGCCGCTGCTGCCGCCCGGCACCGTCCCCGATCTCTACGACGACACCTCTTGGGTGGGACTGATCCCCTTCCGCATGGTCGATGCGGGAATCGGCCGAGGGCCTGCCGTCCCGTGGCTGGGCACGTTCGCGGAGACCAACGTTCGTCTCTACGCCGTCGACCAGCACGGTCGCCGTGGCGTGGTGTTCCGGTCGCTCGAGGCGTCCAGGCTCGCTGTCGTGCTCGGCGCCCGGATCACGTTCGGGCTGCCCTACTGCTGGGCCAAGATGCGGGTACGCCGCTCCGGTCCCGACTTCCACTACACCACCACGCGCCGCTGGCCCGAGCGCGGACCGAGCTCGCGCATCGTCGTACGGCCAGGCGGCGCCGATGTGCGCGACGACCCGCTGGCCGACTTCCTGACTGCCCGGTGGGGCCTACACACCCACTGGACCGGCCGGCCCTTGTTCGTGCCCAACGAGCACGAGGCATGGCCGCTGCGGACCGCGACGCTCGAGCACCTCGACGATCAGCTCGTTGCGGCGGCCGGTCTCCCCGGGATCACCGATCGGGCGCCCGACTCGGTGCTCTGGTCAGCCGGGGTCCGGACCGTCTTCGGGACACCCTTCGACTCCCGCAAGCCGCGCAGGTGACCGACGTACTCGGCGCTCAGGTCAGCCCCCCAGCGTCGACCCGTCTGCGGTCTGGCTGGGCGGGCACCCGGAGGATTCGCTGACGAGTCGACGTGAGGGTGAGCGCGACGAGGCCGGGCTCGGTCGAGGAGCCCGCAACAGCTGGGTGGCCGGGCATGGGCCTGCCACCGCGAACGGCGGAGCCCGCTCGCGGTGGCAGGGATGGCACGCTTCCGGGGGTAGTGAGTCAACGTGCCATGGAGTCCCCGACGTCACAGAGGCGGCGCCACGCCGGGGACCAGATCAGCTGCGCAAGGTCACCTTCGCCGTGGCGAAGACCAGGCTGCCGTCGTTCGGCAGGCCCAACCCGAACGTCGAGTTCAGCGCGTCGGCCGCTGCCGGGTCGAGCTTGAGGATGATGTGGGAGAGCACGGTCGAACCGTGGCGCATCGACACCTGGAGCTTGCTCAGGTCGAGATCGAGGACAGGGATCCGGGCCGGGGCGAAGTTGACCTCGCGCGTGAAGATCTTCCCCGCCGCCAGGTCGATGTCGAACTTCCCGATCTCGAGCTTGTTGCCATGGAGGTCGACGAAGTTGATCCCGCCGGCGTGCAGGATGTCTCCCTTGAGCGCGTTCAGGTCCGGGTTCCCTCCGGTGATCGGAAAGCCATAGGTGACGTTGATCCCATGCCGGTAGCCGAAGCGGATGCTCGTCGGCGGCACCGGCAGGGGCAGGACGCCGGCCTTCAGCAGGGTCCCGGCGATGCCTGGGGCTGTGGTGACGGTCGTCGTACCCGACAGCTTCGAGTGGTGGGTGGCGGTCGTAGCCGCCCCGGTTGTGGCCACCGCAGCCGGGGCCACGAGAGCCGCGAAGCCGGCGAGCAACAAGCCCAGCAGGGCAACGATGACCGCCCCTCGTGATCGTGTGTGCCTCATGTCGCTCCTTTGTGTATTCGATGAGGGTCCAGGCGAGAACCCGTAGACTCTTACGGTCGGCGGACGGGGTTCGGATGCACCCGAGGCAGAAATGCTCCGCACATCTGTGGAGTCGGGAAGGGATTGCGTGGACTGGGCGGACGACGAAGCCGGCTTGGCTGCCGCCTTCCGGGCCGGTGACGAAGGTGCGCTCAAGACGCTCTACGACCGCCACGGCGCGCTGATCTTCCGCATCGCGCTGGCGACGCTCCGCGTCCAGTCCGATGCCGAGGACGTCACCCAGGCGACCTTCGTGTCGGCCTGGCGAGGTCGTGAGACCTACGACCCGGAGCAGGGACCGCTGAAGGCCTGGCTCATCGGCATCGTCCGGCGTCGGGTCATCGACCAGATTCGCGTCAACGAAAGGCATAGACTCACAGAGCTTGCGGTCAAGGAGGTCGACAACCGCCCCGACGTGCCCAGCCCAGAGCGCATCGTTGACCGCCTGGTCGTCGCCGACGCGCTGGACGAGCTCCCTGACCCCCAACGACGAGTGCTGAGGTTGGCATTCTTCGACGATCTGACCCACACTCAGATCGCAGCGCGCACGGGAATGCCGCTTGGCACCGTGAAGAGCAACCTGCGTCGCGGCCTGATGACACTACGACGGCGAGGAGAGGTGGATGGTGTCCTTGCCCGATGACCTTCACGAGCCCCGCCATGAGCTGGAGAGGCTCGACAATCTCGTACTCTCCGCGCTCGGTGAGCCGGTCGACCCGACCTTCAGCGAGCATCTCGCCACGTGCGCCGAGTGCCAGCATGAGATGTCGGCGCTCGCCCAAACGGCTGACCTGGCACGTCGGTCGACGGACGGCGAGGACGTCGCTGCAGCCGGTTCCCAGGCTGTTCCGCCGCCGTCGCTGTGGGACGGCATCGCCGCAGAGCTCGGGCTCGACGAGTCGCACATCGAGCCTGAGTCGTCGTACGACGGGTCGCTGCGCGATCCTCAGGTCTCAATGGTGACAGCGATCTCCACGGGTCACGGTCGCCGCGGATGGATGTTGGCAGTCGCCGCAGCGGTGCTCGCCGTGGTCGCCGGTGGCATTGGCTATGCGGCCGGAAACAGCGGGGACGACCAGCAGGCCTCAGTCGCCTCCTCGGCGATGCTTGCCCCGATGCCCGGTGAACCCGCGTCGGCCTCGGGCAGTGCCCAGATCCGCGAGACCTCGCAGGGCAAGCAGCTCACCGTCAACGCCGTCGGCCTGCCCGATCGCCACGGCTACTACGAGGTCTGGCTCTTCGACCCGGCAATCAACCAGATGGTTGCCGTCGGCACCCTCGCCTCCGACGGATCCGGCACCTTTCCCGTGCCGCCCGGACTCGACCCGAGCAGCTATCACGTCGTCGATGTCTCGGCACAGGACTACGACGGCAGCCCCGCGCACAAGCAGAGCGTGCTGCGAGGACAGCTCTCGCCGTAGTGCATCCGCGGGCGGGGTCCCGTCCGTACTCCAGGTATGACGGCTTGCTGCCGTCAGCGACCCAGACCGAAGGAGTACGCGTGAAGAGGATCCTCTTGGCATTCACGGCAACGCTCGCGTTGTCGACCGGCCTGCTGGTCACCAGTGCGTCGGCGCAGGCAGCTGACATGGCCACCGTCAGTGTGGTGCACGGCATCCCGGACACCCCAGTGAACGTGTTCGTCAACGGCAAGGCAACACTCAAGGACTTCAAGCCGGGAACGGTCGCCGGGCCCCTCGAGCTGGCATCCGGCACTTACAAGATCACCGTGTTCCCAGCCTCCGACACGGCGGGAACCGGCAAGCCGGTGATCTCGGCATCGGCAACCCTGGAAGCTGGTCAGAACGTCTCGCTGGTGGCGCACCTCGACGCGGGGGGAGCTCCGACGCTCACGGCGTTCGTCAACGACACCTCGGCCATCGCAGCTGGAGACGCCCGTCTCGTCGTACGTCACACCGCTGCGGCCCCAGCTGTCGACGTTCGAGCCGACGGCAAGGTCGCCTTCGCGAACCTGACGAACCCGCAGCAGGCTATGGCCGATCTCCCTGCCGGCTCGATCAAGGCCGATGTGGTCTTGGCGGGTACGTCGACCGTTGTGATCGGGCCTGCCACACTCCCACTGCCGGAAGGCGCCGACACGATCGTCTACGCGATCGGTTCGGCGTCCGACAAGAATCTCTCCCTCGTGGTGCAGACGATCACCGGGCTTGGTGGCGCCCCCAGCGGGATGCCAGCCGGCACAGGCGGTACGGCGAACGCGGTTGCCGGCGAGCCCACTCCGCTGTGGCTGCTCAGCATCGCCGGGTTGGGAATCACGCTGTTGCTCGTCGGCGGTGTCGCGACGGTGCGGACGGTGCATGCCCGCGACTGAAGGGCCACGGATGCGTCGAAGCCGGCCACGATTCCGGCTGGCCTTGTCGATCGGCACCCTGACCGCCGGCGTTGCGCTGGCGGTCGGGGTGCCTCTGTGGTGGATGAGCCGCAGCCCCGCCGCACCATCTGTCACGGCAGTCCATCCGGGCGCCGTTCAGCGGCTCGCCGAGCCGCGCGATCCATCCCCGACTGCCGCTCGGCGCATCCCCGAGATCCCGGTCTCGCGGGTGGGCGGCGACCGCGTCACGTCAACCACCGGGCCTGCACCGCGAAGGGTTGTCATCCCGGCGATCGGGGTCGACGCCACCGTCCGGCCGGAGGGGGTGGCAGCGGACGGCCAGATGGCCATCCCGGCGGACATCCATCAGGTGGGCTGGTTCCGCTGGAGCTCACCTCCCGGGTCGGCGTCGGGATCGGTCGTTCTGGTCGGGCACCTCGACTCTGCGGACCAGCCGGGCCTCGGCGCTTTCGCCTACCTTCGCACGCTGGGGGCAGGTGACCGCGTGAACCTGACCACGGCACACCGCGTCTGGCACTACCGGGTCGTCTCGCGTGAGGCGTTCGCCAAGAGCGCCTTGCCTCTCGGGGACATCTTCGGCCGGACCGGTCGGCCCAGGCTGACCCTCGTGACATGTGGCGGACACTTCGACGCCACCGCGGGCGGATATGACGACAACATCGTTGTGACCGCCGTACCCGCTTGGCACTGAGCAACCTCACCACCGCGAGTGGCTCGTGTCCTGACATCCGTTGGCACCCGATGGTTCGCGGCGCATCATCTAACAGTGTTAGGGGAAGCGAACCGCGACCAGCGTCTCGACGAGGAAGAGGAGCACGTGCTGCCGATCGTCGAACACCACATCACGGTGGCCGAGTGGGACGAGCTGGCTAACCGCGGGATGGCGGCCATGCCGAAGTCCCGCCTGCTGGTTCAGCTCGGCTACCTGCTCGAGGACCCGTCTCCCGATGAGCGGGCGGACTTCCTCGACGCCGTACCGCTTCCCGCTCGCATCGCCTACCGGCTGGTCGGGGAGCGAAGGTGCCGCGCCGAGACCGAGGAGCTCCGCGCCGACGTCGCCTGAGTCAGAGCTCGGCCGCGACGGGGATGACGCGCTCGCCCATCAGCTCGATGGGGGTGATCCGGGAGACGTTTGCGAGACGTCCGTGCGCCTCCTGGATCCCCAGCCCAGCCAGCCGGCGCAGCTGCTCGAGCATTGCGTCGATGTTCTCTCCGTTGTCGCCGAGTTCCATCGGCATCATCACGGTCTTCTCGATCTCGTCGTAGTCGCGTCCGAACGCCTCACAATGACCGCGCAGGACGTCGAGCTTGTGCTCGAGCTCGGGACTCATGAACAGGTTGCAGGCCTGGGCGTACTGCGCGACGAGCCGCAGCGTCTTCTTCTCCCCTCCCCCGCCGATGAGGATCGGCGGGTGCGGGCGGGTCAGCGGCTGCGGCGAGTTGAGGGTGCGCTCGAGCTGGTAGTGCTTGCCCTGATAGGGACCGTCGTCGTCGCTCCACATCTGGAGGCAGATCTGCAGGGCCTCCTCGAGGCGCTCGAACCGCTCTGCCAGCGGCGGGAACGGCAGCCCGAGTCCTCTCGCCTCCTCCTCGTTCCAGGCAGCCCCGATCCCGAGCCAGGCGCGACCACCCGACAGCACGTCGAGGGTGGTCACGAGCTTGGCGAGCATGCCGGGCTCTCGGTAGACGACGGCCGTCACCCACGCCACCAGCTCGACGCGGGTGGTGCGAGCGGCCAGGTAGCCGAGGGTCGTATACGCCTCGAGCATCTCGCGCTCCGGAGGACCGTTGACCCCGATCTGCCAGACATGGTCCATCACGCTCACCCGGGCGAAGCCGGCGTCCTCCGCTGCCGTCACCACCCGGGTCAGGTCCTCGGCCAGGCTCGGCGGACCGCCGGCCCAGGTGAAGTCCGCGATGTGCAACCCGATCTTCATCCACTCGTCCTCTCGGCGCGCTGTCCCCGCCCCACGCTAGCCCGCCGAGCCGTCACCTTCTTCCGGCCGAGCCGTCATGTTCTTACCGCCGAGCCGTCATGTTCTTACCGCCGAGCCGTCATGTTCTTACCGCCGAGCCGTCATGTTCTTACCGCCCAACTGTCACGTACTTTCCCGGTTCGAGGTCCGCCTGATGCTGCGCGATCACGCCAAGGTGGGCGGACGCCATACCCAGGAATCGCCAACGCCCGCGCACAGGCTCGGTATTGCGAACGCAGAGGCAGACGTCGTACCGGAAGAACCTGACGGCTCGACCGGAAGAACCTGACGGCTCGACCGGAACAACCTGACGGCTCGACCGGAACAACCTGACGGCTCGACCGGAACAACCTGACGGCTCGACCGGAACAACCTGACGGCTCGACCGGAAGAACCTGACGGCTCGACCGGAAGAACCTGACGGCTCGACCGGAACAACCTGACGGCTCGACCGGAAGAACATGACGGCTCGACGTGCGAGACTCGGGAATCCTGCCGGGCAGCAATTCCGGGATTGCTCGGCGAAGGGAGATCGATTCACCGATGGACGACGACCCGCTCGAGCTGTTTCCTCGTGGCAGCGATGTGGACAGTGACGGAATGTTGCGCGTCGGTGGCTGCCGCGCCGACGACCTGGCGAGAGAGTTCGGAACCCCGTCCCTCATCGTCGCCGAGCAGGCGCTGCGAGATCGGGCCCGCGAATACCGACGCGAGCTGATGTCGCGCTGGCCGAACTCACGCGTCGTCTTCGCCTCGAAAGCCTTCCCGTGTACGGCGGTGCTGCGGCTGATGGCGGAGGAGGGGCTCGGTCTCGACGTCGCCGGAGGCGGCGAGATGGTGACGGCGCTCAAGGCCGGCGTCGACCCCGGCCTGCTGGTGATGCACGGAAACGCGAAGACCGACGAGGAGGTCGCGATGGCCGTCGAGCATCGCGCCGGCCTGGTCGTCGTCGACAACTCCGACGACGTGGACCGCTTGGAGCTCGCGGTGCCAGCGGGCCAGGTGCAGGACGTGCTGGTCCGGGTGATTCCCGGCGTGACGGCTGCGACCCACAGCGCCGTGCTGACGGGACACGATGGTTCGAAGTTCGGCTTGGCCCCAGCGGCGGCGGCGGCGGTCATCAGCCGGGTGGGGCGGAGCCGGAAGCTCGCCATGCAGGGCTTACATGTCCACGTGGGCTCCCAGATCCTCGAGTCCGAGCCGTTCGCGGCGTCCGTGGCCTCGATCGCCCGACTCGGCGACTTCCCGATCTACGACCTCGGAGGCGGGCTGGGTGCTCGTTATACGTGGGCGGACCGGCCGCCGTCCGTCGCCGACTACCTCGACGCACTCGTCGGGTCCGCCCGGGAACATCTTCCGGCCGACGCCCAGCTCATCATCGAGCCCGGCCGGAGCATGGTCGCGGCGGCCGCCACCACGCTCTATCGGGTCGTGACCGTGAAGCGCGGTCCGGTCACGTTCGTGGCTGTCGACGGCGGGATGGGCGACAATCTCGAGGTCGCCCTCTACGACCAGCGTTTCGAGGCCGTCATCGCGAACCGGATGGACGGAGGCGGGGACCTCGAGACGGTCACCGTCGTCGGCCGCCATTGCGAGAGCGGGGACGTCCTGGTCGTCGGAGTTCCGTTGTCGGCGCCGGCTGTGGGCGACCTTCTCGCGGTTCCGGTGACCGGTGCCTACTGCCATACGATGGCCAACAACTACAACGGAAACCGCCGCATTCCGGTGGTATTCGCGGATAACGCCACCGCGCGGGCCGTCGTACGCCGAGAGACCTGGGACGACATATTGGCCCGCGATGTCGAACCGTGATGCCGGGCTTTGCGTGCTTGACCTGGGAACTCCGGTAGGCTCCTTGTACCCCCAACGGACTACAAGGAGAAATAGTGGCTCAGAAGAGCGTCACGATCATGATTGACGACCTCACGGGAAAAGAGATTCCCATCGGGTCTGGTGAGACCATCAGCTTCAGTCTCGACGGGGTGCGTTACGAGCTGGACGTCGACGCCAAGGGAGCGCAGAAGCTGCGTTCGACTCTGGCGCCTTATGTCAAAGCCGGTCGAAAGCTCGCGGGGCAGCGTTCCGCGCGGCGAGTGAAGACGGGGGCGAATCCGGCCGCCGTGCGAGCATGGGCGGCGTCCAACGGCATCGAAGTCAGTGCACGGGGTCGGATCCCCGCCCGTGTCATCGCGCAGTTCGAGGCAGCCGGAAACTGAGGCGACCGACTCCGCCCATGACCGCGACGGCGCACGACGCCGCAGCGGGCTAGGTTGGGTCGCGTGTCACCCGGACGCACGTCGCCAGCGGTCGAGCTCGAGGTTGGAGACCGCACCGTCAGGATCTCCAACCCTGACCGGGTCTACTTCCCGGAAGGCGGCCACACGAAGCTCGCTCTCGCGAACTACTACCTGAGCGTCGGCGACGGGATCGTCAACGCGCTGCGCGAACGGCCGTGCATGCTGCACCGCTTTCCGACCGGGCTCAGTGGCGACAAGGTCCATCAGAAGCGGCTGCCTCAGGGTGCCCCGCCCTGGGTCGAAACGGTGCGCGTCCATTTCCCCCGCTACAACCGCAACGCCGACGAGCTGTGCGTCACCGAGCTCGCGAGCGTGATCTGGGCCGTGCAGATGTCGACCGTCGAGTTCCATCCGTGGAACTCCCGGCGGGCCGACACCGAGAAACCGGACGAGTGGCGGATCGACCTGGATCCGATGCCTCATTGCGACTTCGCCACCGTACGCCGGGTGGCGCACGTCGCTCATGAGGTGCTCGACGAGCTCGGGGCAGTCGGCTGGCCGAAGACGTCCGGCGGCAAGGGTCTGCACATCTACGTGCGGATCGAGCCGCGCTGGGGCTTCTCCGACGTACGACGGGCGGCGCTCGCCTTCGCCCGCGAGGTGGAGCGTCGGGCTCCCGACGACGTCACGACCACCTGGTGGCGCAAGGACCGCGACCCGACCACGATCTTCGTCGACTACAACCAGAATGCGCGCGACCACACCATCGCAAGCGCCTACTCGGTACGCGGGGTTCCCGCAGCGACGGTCTCGACCCCGATCCGCTGGGGGGAGATCGACGACGTCCTGCCCCAGGACTGCACGATCGCCACGGTCCCCGACAGGTTTGCCGAGCTCGGCGATCTCCATGCCGGCATCGACGACGCGGTCTTCTCCCTCGAACCCCTGCTGGCCTGGGCTGAGCGAGACGAGCGAGAAGGAGCCGAGGAACCTCCCGCACCCGACGAGGGCGACCCGTCGTAAAGGCTGCCATATCGAGCCCCGGACGGTGGGCCGTCGGCCCCGGTCAAGTGCAGAAGAACGCAGATTCTGCCGGCCCGAAGACCTGCGTCTTCCCGCAATTCGGGGGAGGGCGGGGTCAGACCAGGGCCGGCAGGCCGCGCTTGGTGAGCTGGTCGGCCACGATCAGCCGTTGGACCTCGCTGGTGCCCTCCCAGATCCGTTCGACGCGAAGCTCGCGGAAGAACCGCTCCGCGACGTTCTCGCGCATGTAGCCACGCCCCCCGAAGATCTGGACGGCCCGGTCAGCGACCCGGTTGGCCATCTCCGACGCATAGAGCTTGACCATCGAGCAGCGTGCGTGGAGCACCTTCGGGTCGGCGCCCTCATCCGTCGCCCGCGCCGTCTCATAGGTCATGGAGCGCGCGGCGAACAGCTCAGTGACGCTGTCGGCGAGCATCGCCGCGACCAGCTGCCGCTCGATGAGCGGGACGCCCTGGATGACTCGCTCGCGGGAGAACGACGTCGCCTCCTCGATCAGCCGCTCGGCCGCGCCGAGACACCGAGCCGCCACCATCAGCCGTTCGAATCGGAACCACTCGTAGACGAACGACATGCCGTCTTCCTCGGTCCCGACGAGGTGGGTCGCCGGCACCCGGACGCCGTCGAACGCCACGATCGGATGATGGTGGGCGATGGTGTGGGTGTACGACGGGTTGCGCACCACTCGCACGCCAGGCGAGGGGAGGTCGACGGCGAACAGGGCCTGGCTGCCCGCGTGGTCGCCCTCGGTGAGCACCGCCTGGAAGAAGGCGTAGGTCGACTCGTTGTAGGACGTGACGTGCCACTTCTCGCCGTCGAGCACGTAGCCGTCCCCTTCGCGGCGTGCGGTCGAGGTGATGGCGGCGACGTCGGATCCGGCGAACTCCTCGGTGATCGCATAGCACTCGTGGGCCTCGCCACGGACCGCAGGCAACAGCCAGCGCTCGCGCTGGTAGTCGTTCGCCACCTCAGGCCACCAGCCGGGCGGAGTGTGCATGCACCAGCCGAGCGCGTTGGTCACTCGCCCCGCCTGCTCTTGGACCAGCACCTGTTGAATTGTCGTACAGCCCTGGCCGCCGACGCTCTTCGGCAGGTTCGTCGCAAAGAGGCCGAGCTCGATCGCCCGTGACTGGTGGTCCGCAGTGACGTCGGGAGGGAGCCGACCGTCGTTCTCCTCGGCCTCGCACTCGAAGGGGATCAGCTCGTCGGCGAGGGCGCGGGCATGCGACTGCAGCTCGAGGTCTGCCGGAGAAAGGCCGTACATCGTCGGTCCACGCTCGCAATCATCCGGAATCTCTTGACTGACTGTTCAGTCTAGGTGACTATCGAGTGTGGTGACCAGCCATACGCAGCTCCCCCAGACCGCTGACGCCGTCGTCGTCGGAGGCGGTACCATCGGCGCCTGGTGCGCCTGGTTCCTCAAGCAGGCTGGGTTGTCGCGGGTCGTCCTCGTCGAGTCCAGCACTCTCGGCAAGGGCGCCAGCTCGCGAGCGGCCGGCATGGTCCGGGCTCAGGGCGGCACGGAGACGGCCGTGCGCCTCGGGATGTTCAGCCGCGACTTCTACGCCGGCCAGCACGACCTCATCGGTATCGACTCGGGGTTCGTGGCGACGGGCTACTTCCTGCCCTGCTTCTCGCAGCCGGAGGTCGAGACCGCCGAGCAGCGGATGACGATGCAACGAGGGCTCGGGCTCGACGTGCGGTGGGTAGGTCCGGGCGAGCTTGACAGGCTCAACCCGGCGATGCGGTCGGGCCAGACGCTCGGCGGGTCGTTCGCGCCGGGAGACGGCTACATCGACCCTCCTCGCAACGTGCTCGCCTACACGAAGGCACTCGCTGTCGCCGGGGTCGACGTCATCGAGCACACCGCTTTCACGGGCCTGCACGCCGACTCAGGCCGGGTGACCGGCGTCGCGACCACGGCAGGGGACATCTCCACCGGCAGGGTGGTGCTCACCGGCGGACCGACGCTGGCGGCCGTCGGGCGGCTGGCCGGGACCCGGGTTCCTGCCGCGGGTGTCCGGCACCAGGTCGTCGTGACCTCACCCCACCCCGACCTCGTGGCCGACCGGCTGCCGATGGTGTTCGACGTGGCGTCGGGCATCTACTGGCGGCCCGAGGAGGACGGCGTCCTGTGGGGGATGAGCAATCCCGACGAGCCGCCCGGTGAGGCGACCGAGTTCGACTGGGCCTACTACGAGAAGGTCCGTGAGCGCGTCGCGCAGCTGCTCCCGGCGACAGCCGGCCTCGGCCTCCGCAAGGCGTGGGCGGCGACCATCGACTTCACCCCCGACCACCTGCCCATCCTCGGACCGGTGATCGGAGCCGACGGCCCGGTCGACGGCACGGTCGTGGCCAGCGCGGGCGGCCACGGCATGATGTGGGGACCCGGGATCTCGAGGGCCGCCGCCGATCTCGCGGTCGACGGGCGCAGCGACGTGGTCGAGGTCACCGACCTCGGGCTCGACAGGTTCGACGAGCGGGGCCGCAGCCGGCTGGCCGCCGACCCGATCGCCCTGCCGTTCCCCACCTCAGGCCCCTGACGGCCCCTGCGCCGGCCGCTGATCCGTCGCCGGTATGACGAGAGCGTCGACCGCTGTCGCACCCTGCGGCCCCACCACTAACGGGTTGACGTCGAGCGCCGCAACCAGGTCCCCGAGCTCGAGGGCGATCTGTGACACGGCCAGCACCGCCTCGACGACGGCATCGATCGCCGCCCCGTCGCCGGCGCCGAGCAGTCGCGCGACAGGAAGACCACGGAGCATCGACCGGACCGACTCGTCGTCCAGTGGCGGCAGTCCCAGTCGTCTTTGGTCGAGCAGCTCGACGAGCGTCCCACCCGCCGCCACCAACACCAGCGGACCGACCAGGGGGTCGCTCACCAGACCGAGGCAGAGCTCGACCCCCGGCTCCACGTGCCGCTGCACGGAGACCCGCGGCCCCAGCCGGCCGGCCAGGTCTCGGTAGGCGTCCGTGACGCCATCGCGGTCGCCCAATCCCAGGACGACTCCTCCCGCGGCCAGCTTGTGGGCGACCGTCGGATCGTCGGT
Source organism: uncultured Actinomycetota bacterium (assembly GCA_963820035.1). Taxonomy (GTDB): domain Bacteria; phylum Actinomycetota; class Actinomycetes; order Propionibacteriales; family Nocardioidaceae; genus JAWWPG01. The sequence continues at coordinate 212,242 of CAWFYK010000009.1, forward strand.
CTTCAGCACGACCGGGTAGCCCAACCGGTCCGCCGCCTCGACCGCCGTCGCTGCCGAGCTCGCCGAGAGGGTGGCCGCTGTCCGGACGCCGTAGTCGGTCAGCAGGTCGAGCGAGGTCTCCTGGTTGAGGCGTCCGACGCGAAGCCGGTCCGCCCACCGCTGCCGCCGTCTCTCGTCCAGGCCGCCCGAGGCAGCGGCTGAGTCAGCGGCTGAGGCTGCCGCTGCGGGTCGTGGAGCGGCCGCCAGCAGATGCGCAAGGGTTCGCAGGCCCGACCGAGTGCCCTCCAGGACGGGCACTCCCTGCGCACGCAGCCGACGCGCCGCTTCCTGGTCGACGGCGGCGGCCAGGTTGGAGAGCACCACCACCGGCTTGTCCGTGCGCGTCAGCACCGCCTCGACCGCCTCCGGGTAAGCCTCGTCACCGTCGTACTCCGGCACCAGGTCGACGGCCAACGCGACCACCCCAACGCCTTCGTCGTCGGCGAGGGCGGCCAGGCACTCGGTGAAGAGGTGGGCGGTGTCGGCGCCGGTGCCCCAGACGTCGAGCGGGTTCGTCGGCTTCAGCCCGGGCGCGAGCAGGCCGCTGAGCCGCCGCGTGGTCGACTCGCCGATGACGGCGAAGGGGACCCCGACCTGCTGTGCCACGTCGGCCACCAGCACGCGCTCCGCCCCGGAGTCGTGAACGGTCGCGATGCCCGGACCGGTCTCTCCGGCAGCAGGTCGCACCGGTCGAGCCGGCCGTCTGCCGATCGCGAATGTCTCCAGGGTGTCCACCAGCTCGTCCAAGCCCTCGACCCGGTGGACGCCGTGGGTGGCGAACAGCGCCTCCCACGCAGCGTCGTCTCCCGCCAGCGCACCGGAGTGCGCCTCGACGAGGGTGCGGCCCGCGGCCGACCCACCGACCGTGAGCGCGACGACCGGGACGTCCCGTTCGGCCGCCTGGGTCAGCGCTTCTCGGAACCGCGGAACGTCACGCAAGGTCTCCAGGAACAACCCGACGACGCGGGTCTCCGGCATCGCGAGCGCGTAGAACAGGTAGTCGGCGGCGCTGGTCACAAGCTCCTGACCCGACGAGACCGCAAGAGAGAACTCGAGACGGCGACGGGTGCGCAGGAGGGCGGAGAAGACCGACCCTGAGTGGGTCACCAGGGCGATCCCGCCCGTCGGTAGCGACTCTCGCTCGAGATAGCCGATTGCGCGGACGCCTCTTGCCACGTTGACGAAACCCATGCATCCGCCACCACAGACGGCCAGGTCGCCAGCAGCAGCCACCAGATCGTCACCCAGCCCCGGAGCGCTCCCGAACACCACGGCACCGCCGTCGCCCCGGCCAGCGGAGAGCGCCAGCTGGTCGACCAACGCATGGTCGGGTACGCCGAGCAGCACCAGGTCGACGGGATCCGGGACCTCCGCGAGCGACGGCAGGCAGGGCCGGCCCAGCACCTCCCGCCGCTGTGGGTGCACGAGATGCACCGTCGGCGCCGAAGGGCTGCGCAGTGCCTCGGTCGCCAACCGGAGCCCGAAGGAACCCGGCCGTTCGCTGGCCCCGACGACCGCGATCGAGCGAGCCTCCAGCATCCGCGCCAGGTGGTCGCCCTCGGTCGCTAGCCCCGACGCGACGCGAGCCATGCGCGCGGAGACCGGCGGGCCGCCTTGGCGTCGTGCAGCGCGGCCCGCGCGGCCTGCATCCCGGGGATGCCACACACCCCGCCACCTGCGTGGGTCGCCGAGCTGGCGTAGTAGAGCCCCGAGACCGGCGTGCGGTAGTCGGCGTACCCGGGAGCCGGCCGCATGTGGAAGAGCTGCTCGACGGACAGCTCGCCGTGGAAGATGTTGCCGCCGACAAGGCCGTACTCCATCTCCATCTCGTGAGGTCCGACCACGTCGCGGGCGATGATCGACGACTTGAGGTTGGGCGCCACGGCGTCGTAGAGGTCGACCACCCGGTCGGCGTAGGCGTCGAGCTCCTCGAGGTGCGGCTTCTCGTTCCAGTCCGATGGAACCCATTGGGTGAAGAGCGAGAAGATGTGGGTGCCATCGGGGTTGAGCGTCTTGTCGAGGGTGGTGGGGATGACGCCGTCGCTGAACGGCGCAGCAGCCGGTCGCCCTTCGCGTGCGTCGATGAACGCCCGCTCCATGAACTCCATCGTGGGAGCCATCTCGACCGACCCGGTGTGGTGCTCGGCCTGCCCGTCGGTCGGGTCCGCGGTGAACCTCGGCAGCTCGGAGAGGGCGAGGTTGATCTTGACCACCCCGCTGCGCGACCGCCAGCGAGCGATGTCCCGGGCGAAATCGTCGGGGAGGTTGTCGGTGCCGACATGGTCGAGGAACGCGGTGCGCGGGTGCAGGCTGGTCACGACGAGTGGGGCTCGGAGCTCCTCGCCGCCTTCCAGGACGGCACCCTCCACCCGGCCATCGGTCACGAGGAGGCGCGACACCCGAGCGTCGGTGCGGATCTCGGCACCGAAGGACTCTGCCGACCGGCGGATCGCCTGTGAGACGGCACCCATGCCGCCTTCCGGAAAGCCCCAGCTGCCGAGCTGACCGTCTCCCACGTCACCGATGGAGTGGTGGGCCATGACGTATGCCGTGCCGGGCTCGTAGGGACCGGCCCAGGTGCCGATCACCCCGTTGACGGCCATCGCCCCCTTGATCTGAGGCGACTCGAACCAGTCGTCGAGCAGGTCGGCGATGCTCATCGTCATCAGTCGGGTGAGGTCGGCGATCGTGCGGGCGTCGACGCCTCGGTGCCGCCACGCGAGCTTCGCGAGCGCAGCAAGCTCGGCCGGGTCGTGCGACCCCACGCTCGGCGGCACCGTCATGAGCATCGGTGCCATGACGTCGGCCAGGCCGGCGAGCCAGTCGTTCCACTCGCCCCAGGCTCGGGCGTCCTTCTTCGACCAGTGGGCGATCTCGTCATGGGTCCGCGCCGGGTCGTCCTCGAAGATCGTCAGCGACCCGCCTTCCGGGAACGCCTGGTAGTAGGGCCCCATCGGATGCACCCGGTAGCCGTGCTTCTCGAGCGACAGGTCCTGCAGGATCGTCGGTGGCATCAGGCTCATGACGTAGGACAACCGCGTCACCGACAGCTCCGGGTGGTCGGGCCACGGTTGCTCGGTGGTCGCCGCGCCACCCGTCGTACGCCGGGCCTCCAGCACCACGGTGCGAAGCCCGGCGCGGGCAAGGTAGGCCGCAGAGACGAGGCCGTTGTGGCCGCCACCGACCACGATCGCGTCGTAGGGGATGGTCATCGCGTCGCCGTTCCGTGAGTCATCGGGTCGCCGTCTCTTCGGGAGAAATCCTGACTGACTGTTCAGTTTATGGCCGTGTTAGGCTACCCGGCAAGCCGCTTGACCGACGAACCGGATCGCATGATGGCAGTCAAGACCAACACAGATGTGGTTGCGGATCAGCGACGCGACCAGATGCTCGCAGCCGCCGCCGAGCTCATCGCGGAGCGCGGCTTCGCCGAGACGAGGATCGCTGACGTCGCCGCGCGCGTCGGTGCCAGTCCCGCCTTGGTCATCTACTACTTCGGCACCAAGGACAAGCTGCTGACCGAGGCGCTGCGCTACTCGGAGCAGGCGTTCTATGCCGTCGCGGACGAGCTGATGGCCAGCCCGTCATCGATGGTGCCACGACTCGAGACGCTCGTCCGGCTCACCTGCATCCCGCAGCCGAAGGACGACATCGCGGGGGCGTGGGGGCTCTGGTTCGAGCTGTGGTCGCAGGCCTTCCGGCATCCCGGGGTCAAGAAGGATCGGGTCGAGCTCGACCAGCGCTGGCGCACCCTGGTCGGACAGGTCGTCCGCGACGGCGTCCACGCCGGCGAGATCGAGGTGGTCGACTCGGAGGAGTTCGCGGTCGCCTTCACCGCCCTGCTGGACGGCCTCTCGATCCAGGTGGCCCTTGACGATCCGGTCGTCAGCCCCCGCCGCGCCTACCGGATCGCCATGCGGTTCGCCGCCACGGCACTGGGCTTCCACTGGCAACCGTCCTAGCCCCCTCCTGGCGGCCGGCCGCTCAGGAGGGGGCTGGGGCGACCTGTCTCGCGGAGTCGGCCCCGCACGGCCGGGCGTGCGGCGTTCAGCTCCCCGACGAGGAGGCAGCGTCCAGATCGAGGGTGGACTCTGCCAGGACGGTGTCGCCACGTGGCAGCAGCCGGGCCGCCTGGGGTGAGATCCGCACGCACACGTCGCGGTTCTCGTGCAACCATTCCGGCACCTCCCCGTGGACGTTGGCGACATCGGAGACCAGCGTCAGTCCGGCGACGCGCACGGTCACGTGCGTCTGCGCCCCTCGGAAGACGAGCTGCTCGACCCGCCCGCGTAGCAGGTTGTCCTCACCCGCGGCCGCCACGTCGTCGGCGGCGCTCACCCGCACCCGCTCGGGGCGTACGACGAGGCTCACCTCGGCACCGACCACCGCCTGGGTGGACTCGACCACCAGGTCCAGCTCGCCGACCCGACACGTGGCCTGCGGCCCTTCGAGGCCGGACACGACGCCGTCGTACATGTTGGCGGTGCCGAGGAACCCGGCGACGTAGGCGTTGGCGGGCCGGGAGTAGACCTCGCTGGGCGTACCGACCTGCATCAGCCTGCCGTCGCGCAGGACGGCGAGCCGGTCGGACATCGTGAGCGCCTCCTCCTGGTCATGGGTGACATAGACGAACGTCGTCCCCACGGCCTTCTGGAGGGCGCGCAGCTCGATCTGCAGCTGCTTGCGCAACTTGGCATCGAGGGCGCCCATCGGCTCGTCGAGCAGCAGCACGGTGGGTTCGAGCACGAGCGCCCGCGCAAGCGCGACCCGCTGCTGCTGACCGCCGGACAGCTGGTGCGGCTTGCGTTCGGCCATCGAGCCCATCTGCACCAGCTCGAGCGCCCGGTCGACACGCGTGCGCGTCTCGGTCTTGCTTGTGTGCTGGTACTTCAGGCCGAAGGCAACGTTGTCCCGGGCAGTGAGGAACGGGAACAGGGCGTAGGACTGGAAGACCGTGTTGACCGGCCGCTGGTGCGGCGGGACCTGCACGAGGTCCTGTCCGTCGAGCAGGATCGCCCCGGAGTCGGGGCGCTCGAAGCCGGCGACCATGCGCAGCGTCGTCGTCTTCCCGCAGCCGGATGCCCCGAGCAGCGAGAAGAACTCCCCCGCGCCGATCTCCAGGTCGAGGCCGTTGACGGCGACCTGGTCGTCGAACCGCTTCACGAGCGAGCGCAGCAGCAGCCGACCACGTCCGTCGCTCATCGTGGCGGCGTCGTCCCCTCGGTCGTCGCCAGCCGGTCAGCGAACCGCTCGACGTTCGCCACGAACCTGTCCACCTCCACGTCGGTGTGCTGCACGGAGATCAGCCACTGTTCGATCTTGCCCCACGGAGGCAGGAACACCCCGCCGTTGTGCTGCACCAGCCAATGGGCCTCGCCGTAGCGGTCGTCGATCTGCAGGAAGTCGCGGTAGTTGCGGATCGGGCTCGCCAAGAACGCGACGCAGCCCTTCGCCCCCGCGGTGATCACTCGCCACGGCAGGTCGTGCTCGGCGATCACAGCGTCGATGCCGTCGACCATCCGCTGCCTCAGCCGTCCGATGTGCTCATACGCCTCCGGCGTCAGGATCTCGGTGAGTGTGGCGCGAGCCGCGGCCATGGCCAGCGGGTTGCCGTTGAACGTCCCGACCTGCTCGTAGCGGCCGTCCGCGATCATCGACATCACCTCGGTGCTCCCTCCGACAGCAGCGACCGGCAGCCCGCCGCCGAGCGCCTTCGCGAGGCAGACCAGGTCGGGCGTCACTTCCGACAGCCGGGTGACCCCGCCCGGGCCGGACGTCAGACCGGTCTTCACCTCGTCGAACGTGAGCAGGGCACCGTGCCGGTGAAGCAGGTCGCGCAGACCCGCGAGATAACCAGGCTCGGGATGAATGATGCCGGCGTTCATCATGATCGGCTCGAGGATCATCCCCGCCACCTGGTCGGGGAACTCGTCGAGCACGCGAGCGACCGCGTCGAGGTCGTTGAACGGCACGACCGAGACAAGAGCCATGATCTCGTCCGGGATGCCACTGTTGCCCGGGACGTTGTGCGGGTGCCGGGCCGGTCCGATGTCGTCCGCGTCGGGAAGCACCGAGACCTGCACCGAGTCGTGGTGTCCGTGGTAGCACCCCTCCACCTTGATCAGCCGGCTCCGGCCGGTGAAGGCCCGCATCAGGTGCACTGCGTCCATGGTGGCCTCGGTGCCGGAGTTGGCGAACCGCCACAACGGCTGGCCGAAGCGCGCCACCAGCTCCTCGGCCACGACGACCGCGTCAGGCACCGGCTGGGCGAAGTGGGTGCCGAGCCTGACCCGCTCCTCGACCGCTTTGACGATCGCGGGATGTGCGTGCCCGACCAGGGACACGCCGTACCCTCCGTGGAAATCGGCGTAGTCGTTGCCGTCGACGTCGAACACCCGGGGACCCTCGCCGTGGCTCAGCCACACCGCCTGCGGCTCGGTGATCTGCCAGTTGGACGTGGTCCCACCGGCGAGCGAGCGCGCCGCCCTCTCGAGGTAGGCGCGGCTCCTCGGCTGGCGCTCGACGAACACCTCCGACTCCTCGGCGATGATCGCGTCGAGCGTCGTGGCGTCGTCGCGGACAGGCTTGGCTACGGTCTCGCTGGTGGTCACGTCACCGCTCCTGTGGAGGTCCTGAAAGTCATTGACTGATCGTTCAGTCTATGCGACCGTAATCGGCGGGGACAATGATTCTGGTACGAACTCATGGGAGGGCGAGTGCCAGCAATGCGGCGGAGGCGGCGAGCGGGTGGTGGCCAGGGGTGGGATACCCCGGTTGCCCCGTTCGGCAGGCCCATCAGCAGGCGTTCCTTCCTGACCGGCGCGATGCTCGCCGGGATGGCCGCTCCCGCACTCTCCGGCGTACTCACCGGGTGTGGCAACTCGGGGGCCGGCGGGCAGGGTGATCTCGCGATCCCGGCTCCGACGAACCCGGTCCGCTGGCCGCTGAGCACGAAGTACCCCCGGATCAAACCGGGGCTGAGACCCAAGCCCGGCAGCACATTGCGGATCTACAACTACGCGGACTATCTCGCGCCCCGGGTCATCAAGGACTTCGAGGACACGTACGACGTCAACGTGTCGGTCTCGACGTTCAACGACGAGGACGAGGCGCTCACCAAGATCGCCTCCGGCGGCCTCAACCTCGACGTCTACTTCCCGAGCTACGACTCTCTCGGCCGGATGGTGGGTGCCGACCTGCTGCTGCCGTTGACCCACGACTACATCACCAACATCGACAACGTGTGGCCGCAGTTCCACAACCCCTGGTATGACCAGGGCTGGCGCTACTCGGTCCCCTACTCCGTCTACACCACCGGCATCGCCTGGCGGACCGACATGGTGTCCGAGGACATCGGCGCCATGAAGAACCCTTACGACGTCTTCTGGGACCCGCAGTACTCCGGCAACATCGCCGTGATCGACGACTGGCACACGGCGATGGGCATGGTCCTGCTGCGCAACGGCATCTACGACATCAACACCACGAAGCAGTCCGACATCGACCTGATGCGGCGGCAATTGATGGACATGCTCAACAAGACGAACCCTCGGGTCACGATCACGATGTACAACGACCTCCCGGCCGGACAGTACGGGTTGTGCCAGATGTGGTCGGGCGACGTGGTCAACGCCCAGTACTACCTGCCTAAAGGGCAGTCGGCCGACGTGCTGCGCTACTGGTTCCCGAAGGACGGCCGCGGCATGGTCGACAACGACCTGATGGTGGTGCTCGGCCAGTCCAGCAACCCGGTGGCGGCCCACTACTTCATCAACTATCTGCTCGACCGCAAGGTGGCCTCCCAGAACTTCAGCTTCATCGGCTACCAGCCCCCGCAGAACAGCATCAACCCCGCCGAGATCGTTGCCGACGGCTACCTCCCGCAGAACCTGGCCACGGCGACGGTGCTGCCGCGCTACTTCACCGAAGGGGCCCGGCTGCTGCAGTTGCCGCCGGAGACCGACAGGCAGTACCACCAGATCTGGCAGGAGTTCAAGGCGGGTGGCTGACCGGGCAACAGCCCCGGGTCGGAAGGCGATCTGGCCGCTGCTCGCGCTCCCAGGCATCGTCTGGCTCGCCGTCCTGTTCGTCGCCCCGATGTACGTCGTCCTGGCGATCCTGTTCGGGCAGGTCGACCCGATCCTGCGCCAGCCGGTGCCGGTCTGGAACCCGGTGCACTGGGATGTCTCGCAGTTCCAGTACGTGCTTCAGCACATCTTCGGGCCGGACGGCTTCTTCGGACCCGCCTTGCTGCGGACGTTCGTCTATGTGCTGGCCGCGAGCGCCATCTGCCTGGTGATCGCCTACCCGGTCGCCTACTTCACGGCGCGCTTCGCCGGGCGCTATCGCGGGTTCCTGCTGGCGGCGCTGATCGCGCCGTTCTGGATCAGCTACATGATGCGGATGCTGGCGTGGGTCAACCTGTTGCAGAACGACGGCCTGGTCAACCGAGCGCTCAGCCTCGGCATCTTCGACGTCCAGGTGCACTGGCTGGCCGGCCACTCGGGCACGGTCATCCTTGGACTCGCCTACGGCTATGTCCCCTACATGATCCTGCCGCTCTTCGCCGGCCTCGATCGCATCCCGCAGTCCGCTCTCGAGGCGGCCCGCGACCTCGGCGCCAGCCGCTTCGAGACGTTCCGCCGCGTCACCTGGCGGATGAGCCGGACGACCGTCATCGTCAGCATGCTGGTGACCTGTCTGCCGATGCTCGGCGACTACTTCACCAGCGACCTGCTGTCGGGGTCTCCCCGGACGTCGATGGTCGGCAACCTCATCGACAACTCGGTGCTCACCCCGGGTGAGACCGGCCAGGCGGGCGCGTTCGTGCTGCTCGTCCTGCTGGTCTCGCTGATTCCCATGGCGATCTACGTCCGGGCGAGTCGCGCGGGTGCGGAGATTCGGACATGAGCGGCCGGTCGGTGCGGGGGTGGTGGCGCGACCCGTGGCGGAAGCCTCGCGTCCTTGCCGGGTTCACCTTCCTCTACCTGCTGTGGTCCCTGCTCCCCGTGCTGATCGCCGTGCTCTTCTCGTTCAACGCTGGCAAGTCGCGGACCTCGTGGCAGGGCTTCTCCACCCGGTGGTACTACGGCGACCCGCTCCAGTCGGTCTGGCACGACGCCAGCCTGCACACGGCCGTCGTCCACACGCTGACTCTCGGCGTGCTGGCGACCGTCATCACGATCCCGCTCGGCGTCGCCATGGCTTTGGGACTGGACCGGTGGCGGGGTCGGTTGCCCGCGACCGCCAACGTCGGAGTGCTGCTGTCGTTCGTCCTCCCCGAGATCCTGCTGGCGGTCGCCCTGCTCTTCGTCGCGACCGTGCTGCAGACCCCGCTCCACCTTGGCACCTGGGGACAGGTCGTCGGGCTGGTGACCTACCAGCTCTCCTACCCCGTCGTCATCGTGCGAGCCCGGTTGCTGACCATCGGGGCGCAGTACGAGGAAGCTGCCATCGACCTCGGGGCCTCTCCCTCGGGTGCCGTCCGTCGGGTGCTGCTGCGGATGCTGCTGCCGGCGATCTTCGCCAGCACGGTCCTCGTCTTCGCCGACGTCATCGACGACTTCGTGCTGGTCCGCTACCTGTCGGGCGACTCCTCGACCGAGCCGGTCTCGGTCAAGATCTTCAACACCGCCCGCGCCGCCCCCACCCCGGCACTCAACGCACTCGCCACGGTGCTACTCGCGATGTCGCTGCTCGTCGTGTTCCTCGGTTGGTCCATCTACCGCTACTTCACGCGCGGCGAGCGATCCGCGCAGGGCATCGACGTTTTTGCCGGAGAGGCCTGAAACATCCCCCGCCGTCGGGCTTTACTGCACCCGGCTCGGCCTTCTATCCTGACTGTGTGTTCAGTCAGAAGACGTCAGCTCCCGCAATCGTCGAGCCGGCACCGCTTGATCCCGCCGAGCTGGCTCGCTCCCTCAAGCCGTTCGGGTCGAGCCGGATGCTGCCGCGCGCGTCGTACCTCGACGCCGCCGTGCTCGGCTGGGAGCGCGCGAACGTCTTCGGCCGCTGGGCCTGCGTCTGCCGCTCCACCGAGCTGTCCGGCCAGCCGGGACTGAAGGCGTTCTCGGTCGGCGACAGCGGCGTCCTGCTGGCGCGCGACGCCGAGGGAACCCTCCGTGCGTTCGAGAACGCCTGCCGGCACCGCGGCCACGAACTCCTTCCGTGCGGCGGCAGCGCCGAGCCGCGCGCCATCATCTGCCCCTACCACGCGTGGACCTACGACTTCGATGGTTCGCTGCGCGGCGCCCCGGGCTTCAAGACCGCGCAGGACTTCGACGCAGCGACACTCGGCTTGATGCAGCTGCCCGTGCAGGAGTGGCACGGCTGGGTTTTCGTCGACGCCTCCGGGGTGGCAGGCGACTTCGCCGACCACATCGGCGAGCTCGAAGGCATCGTCGCGCCCTACGCGACCGAGACTCTCGTGACCGCGGCCTCTCACGAGTACGACGTGGCGGCCAACTGGAAGGTCGTCGTCGAGAACTACCAGGAGTGCTACCACTGCTCGATGATCCACCCCGAGCTCTGCAAGGTGAGCCCGCCGGAGAGCGGCGAGAACATCGAGCTCGACGGCGACTGGGTCGGTGGCTGGATGGAGCTCCGCTCGGGCGCCGAGACGATGTCGCTCGACGGTCACAGCGACGGTGCGGTGATGGCGCGGCTCGACGAGGATCAGCGTCGCACGGTCATGTACGTCGCGGTGATGCCCAACCTGCTCATCAGCCTGCACCCTGACTACGTGATGAGCCATCTGCTGACACCGCTCGCCCCCGACCTGACGCGGATCCAGTGCAGCTGGGCGTTCCCGGCGGAGACGGTGGCGCGCGCAGGCTTCGACCCGTCGTACGCCGTCGACTTCTGGGACCTGACGAACCGCCAGGACTGGAGCGCCTGCGAGTCGGTGCAGCGCGGCATGAACACCCCGCACTTCACCCCAGGCCCGCTCGCCCCTGCGGAGGACGGCGTCTACCACTTCGTCACCTACATGGCGAAGGCCTACCAGGGCACCGCGACCTGACCCGACCATCCGAGACTTCCGGCACCACCATCCGAGACTTCCGGCACCACGATCCGAGACTTTCGGCACCACCATCCGAGAGTCTTGGTACGACGATCCGAGACTTCCGGCACCACGATCCGAGAGTTTTGGTACCACGATCCGAGAGTTTTGGTACGACGATCCGAGAGTTTCGGCACCACGATCCGAGAGTTCCGGCACCACCATCCGAGACTTCCGGCACCACCATCCGAGAGTTCCGGCACCACCATCCGAGACTTCCGGCACCACCATCCGAGAGTTCCGGCACCACCATCCGAGTTCGCAGGTCGTGGGTACGGCGGCGCGGGAGCCGGTGTGTGGTCGCCCCGGTCAGGCGACGCGCGTCGGTGTGCAGGTCACAAGCGGCAGCGAAGCGCGACTCCCGCGGCACTCGAATTCAGCTGGCTCGTCACGCTGGTCGGGGTGAACACATCCACGCATATGCGTAGATTTTCGTCCGCGAAGCCACAGCCGTCGTACCGAACTCTCGGATCGTCGTACCGGAACTCTCGGATCGTCGTACCGGAACTCTCGGATCGTCGTACCGAAACTCGGATCGTCGGACCAAAACTCTCGGATCGTCGTACCAAAACTCTCGGATCGTCGTACCAAAACTCTCGGATCGTCGTACCGAAACTCTCGGATCGTCGTACCGAAACTCTCGGATCGTCGTACCGGAACTCTCGGATCGTGGTGCCGAAAGTCTCGGATCGTGGTGCCGAAAGTCTCGGATCGTCAGGGAGTGGCGAGCCAGCTGTGGACGAGGGAGGCGAAGAGGGCCGGGGCCCCGAAGGGGAGGTAGTGGCCGGCCCGCGGCGACCACCAGATAGCTGCCGCGCGGATAGCGGCCAGGCCCACAGCGCGGAACCGGTCCCGAAAGCCGCCGATCCGATCGCTGCGCCCCAGGGCAGCACCACCACCGGTCGCCCTGCCCCCTGCGTCGTCACATGAAGCGTCATTGACGCCAGTCAAGAACCGAGCCTTCAGCAGCGAGAGCGTCGTTCGCTGTCAGCCGACAGCCTTCTTGGACTCGGCATGGCTGGCCAGCCCGTCTGCGCACTGCTGCACGAACCGGCGGAGGAAGCGATGCAGCAGGCCGCCGGTACCGGGCAGCTTCGGGCGGAAGTCCTCGCGCCAGACGATCGCGGTGCCGCCGTCGGGCTGCGCCCTCAGATCCACGCTCGCGTGGTGATCGCGGAGAGGCAGGCCGGCGAAGGCGCGGTAGCTGACTCCGCGGCCCGGCTCGAGCCTGGTGATCTCCTCACGGGTCCGGACGAAGCTCGTCTTGAAGAGCCGCAGCGCGCCTACCCCGTCATCACCCGTCGGGCTCGGTTTCTCGAGCGTGTAGGAGTCGATGGGTGACCAGGTCGGCCAGCTACTGCTCGAGCGCAACAGCTCGTAAACCTCGTCCGGCGTCGCCCGCGACGTCGCGGCCACCTCGAACGTCACTCGGTTGCCCATGATCAGAACCTCCTCGAAGTCTGTTGTTGATGTCAGTCGGGGCTTCGTCCCCGCCGATGTACCAATTGGTACACTAACACGCATGGCCAACGACACCCCAGCGATTTTCGGTGAGGGGCCGCGCGCCCGGCTGTTGGCCGCCGCCGTCGACTATGCCCAGCACCATGGCATCAGCGACGTGAGCCTGCGCGAGCTGGCTCGCGAGATCGGCACCAGCCATCGCATGCTCATCTACCACTTCGGCTCGAAGGAAGGGCTGCTGGTGGCGGTCGTCCAAGCCGTCGAAGCGGCCCAGCGCGACTTCCTCGGCCAGGTCACATCCGGGCCTGAGGTGCAGCCGGCGGACACGGTGCGGACGATGTGGCGTCGGTTCGCCGACCCGGCGCTGTGGCCGAGCGAGCGGCTCTTCTTCGAGATCTACGGGCAGGCCCTGCAAGGGCGGGTGGGTACGACGGACCTGCTGACCGACATCGTCGACTCCTGGCTCGAGCCAGGCACGGAATACCTGGTGCAACAGGGCGAGGACCGGGCCACCGCGCGAGCCGACGCCCGGCTGGGTGTCGCGGTGATGCGTGGCCTGATCCTCGACCTGCTTGCCACCAAGGACCGCGACGGTGTCGACCTCGCGATCGAGCGCTATATCGAGATGCGCGAGCTGCTGGTGGACAAGGCTCGCCCGGCCTCAGCCGATCAGCTCGTCGATCCGTGAGAGGCCCCTGGGCGCTGCCGAACCTGCCGACGCTGCCGGGCAGTGACGTTCGAGCAGCCGCGCAACTCCTGCGGACACGACAGGACTCGCGGCCGCCGTCACGTCCACAGGAACTGGCCAGCGGCTCGGCGTTCCGTCAGCTCAGAAGTGGGACGGACACGTCACTGCCGCCCTCGAACGTCAACCGAGCACCCATCTGGATGAAGCTCGGCACCGGCGCGAAGGTTCCGGCGACGAGCGCCTCACCCTGCGCGAACGACTGCGAGGCGCGAAGCATCGCGGGTGGGGCGAACCCCAGGACGCCGGCCAGCTCGGCGAGATCACCGGCAGAGTTCATCCGCATCAACGCCAGGTTGTCGCACTGCGACAGCACCTGAGGATGGATCTTCGACGGTCGCTGGGTGCTCAGCAGCAGCCACAGCCCGTACTTGCGGCCCTCGGCCGCGATCTGGACCAGCCGGTCGGTGACCGCGATCTCGAGAGTGCTGGTCGGCTCCGCCGAGCAGATGTTGTGCGCCTCATCGATGACGATCAGCGTGGGGGTGCGCGACTCGCGCTGCATCCACAGTTTCTCGATCAGGTCGAGGCTCGCGGCCAGCGGCTCGAGCGGGTGGCCGAACCCACCCAGGTCCAGGACCGTCGCACGCGGGCCGCTCTCGACGACCTCGGAGGCGGAGGCCTGGTCGGCGGCCCACACCTCCCACTCGAGCAGACCGAGGTTCTCGATGCGCTGCGCAAGGGACCGCTCGTCGACCCCTCCCTCGCGCAGCTGCCCGATGAGCTGGCCGAGATTGTCGAATCTGGCCCCCGACATCAGATGCAGGAACATGTTGTACTCGCCGCGCTGGAAGATCGGGTCCAGCTGGAGCACGGCCGCCTGCGCCCGCGTGGGCATCGTGAGGAAGCGCATGCGCAGCGGCTCACCGCCACGCGAGTTGGCTCGGAGTACCCGGACGTCCTTCGTGCGAAGGCGGTCGGCGTTCACGGATGGAGCCCCCGGGAGGGTCTCACCGAGCCTGACGAAGTCAGCGTTGGGGTCGAGGATCACCATCCGTAGCTCGGTGCCGAGGAGGAGCTGCTCCAGCAGCACGCCGAGAGCATAGGTCTTGCCCGAGCCGCTCTGGCCGCAGAGGAACGTGTGTCGGTTGAACCCTGCCGCGCGCAGCCGGGCCGGCACCTCAAGACCGCCAGAATGCCAGGTGCCGACCGGGAGCCCGGCGCCTGCACCACGCTGCAACGCCTCGAGAGACTCCCGAGACGCTGCCGTTACCGTCGCCGAGGCGAACGGACGACGCGCGGCCCGGTCGGGGGCCCCGTCGGCGTCGACCGCGCCCAGGACCGTTCCCGAGCCCGCACCCGCGATGGCACCGGCCGGCGATGCTTGCTGGCTGTCGGTCACCTGTCCGAACAGCGCACCGCCGTCCGGAGTGGCGAGCCGGACGACGTCACCCGGACCGAACGCGTGGTCGGCGCCCGCCTGGTAGCTGAACGTTCGCCCGTCGATCGAGACGGCGTTCGCGCTCGACTCCGCAGCAGAGGTCATCGGGTGTCCTTCGGGCCGTCGTAGATGTTCGGTCTGTCTATCGGCTGGGTCGCCCCCTGTCCAGCGGATCAGGATGTTTGGCCGTCAGGAGGATTCGTCAGCAGAACACCCGCCTGCGATCGCTCCCTCGCGGCACCCATCCGGACCGCTGACGAATCGAGCCGTGCTGTGCTCAGCAGCTGTGCGATTCGTCCGTCTAGCGGATTCGTCCGGCCCGCTCAGGCCGGGGAACCTGCGTGGGGAACTGCGCGCTCGGCCGGACGAATGCGTCGCCCGAGCCTGCCCGAGCACGTTGCCCATCGCGGCCGGCTCCACGTCAGGTCGCGCTTCCTGAGGACTGTGCCATCGTGGACCTGACAGCATGGCGCTCGCCGCTGCGCCGACGACCGAGGAAGGCTGAGGATGCGCATCGCCCTGTTCGCCACCTGCCTCGTCGACACGATCTACCCGGACGTCGGCAAGTCGACGGTGCGGCTGCTGCGGCGGCTCGGTCACGAGGTGGTCTTCCCCGAGCAGCAGACCTGCTGCGGACAGATGCACGTCAACACCGGTTACCAGTCCGAGGCTGTGCCGCTGATCCGCAACTACGTCGAGACCTTCGCACCCTATGACGTGATCGTGGCCCCGTCGGGCTCGTGTGCCGGGTCGGTCCGGCACCAGCACGCCATGGTCGCGCGGCGGGCGGGTGAGGAGGCGCTAGCGGTCGACGCCGAGGCGGTGGCGGGGCGCACCTACGAGCTGTCGGAGCTGCTCGTCGAGGTGCTGGGGCTGGAGGACGTGGGCGCGTCGTACCCGCACCGAGTGACCTACCACCCGACGTGCCACTCCCTTCGGGTACTGCGTGTCGGCGACCGGCCGCTGCGGCTGCTGCGCCGCGTCCGCGGCATCGACCTGGTCGAGCTGCCCGACGCCGAGGTCTGCTGCGGCTTTGGGGGGACGTTCTCGATCAAGAACGCCGACGTGTCCACGGCGATGCTGACGGACAAGATGAGCAACGTGATCCAGACCCGCGCCGAGGTCTGCGCAGCAGGCGATGCCTCGTGCCTGATGCACATCGGCGGTGGGATGTCACGGCTGCGGAGCGGCGTTCGCACCGTCCACCTCGCCGAGATCCTCGCCTCGACAGAGGTGCCCGCGTGACGACGTTCCTCGGGATGCCGACCGCTCCTCCCGATGTCGGGATGCTGCGCGGCACTGACGACTTCCCCACCGCGGCACGGACGGCTCTGGCCGACACCCAGCTCCGTCGCAACATCGGTGCAGCCACCCGCACGATCCGGTCCAAGCGAGCCGGCGTGGTCGGTGAGCTCAGCGACTGGGAAGAGCTGCGCGAAGCCGGTCGCACCATCAAGGCGGCCACGTTGCGCAACCTCGACCGCCACCTCGAGCGACTCGAGCGCGAGGTGACGGCGCGAGGGGGTGCGGTGCACTGGGCCGCCGACGCCAACGAGGCCAACGAGATCGTCGCGAGGCTCGTCAAGGCCGCCGGTGCGGACGAGGTCGTGAAGGTCAAGTCGATGGCCACGCAGGAGATCGGCCTCAACGAGGCGCTCGCGGCGGAGGGCATCACGGCCTGCGAGACCGACCTCGCCGAGCTGATCGTGCAGCTCGCCCATGACCGGCCGTCCCACATCCTGGTGCCGGCCATCCATCTCAACCGGGCCGAGATCCGGGAGATCTTCCTGCGGGAGATGCCCGACGTGGATCCCGAGCTCACGGACGACCCGAGTCGGCTGGCGGAGGCGGCTCGGCTGCACCTGCGGCGCAAGTTCCTGACCGCGAAGGTCGCGGTGAGCGGGGCCAACTTCGGCGTCGCCGAAACCGGGACGCTGGCCGTCCTCGAGTCCGAGGGCAACGGCCGGATGTGCCTCACGCTTCCGGAGACCTTGGTGACCGTGATGGGCATCGAGAAGATCATCCCGTCCTGGCGAGACCTCGAGGTGTTCCTGCAGCTGCTGCCCCGCTCGTCGACGGGCGAGCGGATGAACCCCTACACGTCGATGTGGACCGGAGTGACGCCTGGCGACGGCCCGACGTCGTTCCATCTGGTGCTGCTCGACAACGGCCGCACCGCCGTGCTGGCCGACGAGGTCGGCCGCGAAGCGTTGCACTGCATCAGGTGCTCGGCGTGCCTCAACGTGTGCCCGGTCTATGAGCGCACCGGCGGTCACGCCTACGGGTCGGTCTACCCGGGGCCGATCGGCGCGATCTTGTCGCCCCAGCTGACCGGCGTGAACGAGAACCCTGGCAGCAGCTCGCTGCCCTACGCGTCCTCGCTCTGCGGCGCCTGCTACGACGTGTGCCCGGTCAAGATCGACATCCCGTCGATCCTGGTGCACCTGCGCGCCCGGCACGTCGAGGAGACCCGCGACAGCCAGCGGCTGCCCACCCCGGAGGCGGTGGCGATGGCCGCGGCCGGCTGGGTGATGAGCAGCGCGGATCGCTGGGGGAAGGCGCAACGCGCCAGCCGGGTTGGACGACTGCTCGGTCGACAAGGGCGGATCCGTCGCCTCCCGCCGCCGCTGTCGCGATGGACGTCCGCCCGGGACGCCCCGGTTCCCCCGCCGCAGACGTTCCGCGAGTGGTGGGCGGACCAGGGCCGATGAGTGCCCGCGAGGACATCCTCGACCGGATCCGTCAGGCCGTCGCGGGCAGCGCAGCCGCCATCGACGTGCCGCGAGACTACCGAGCGGTGGGGACGCTGCCGAATCACGAGCGGCTCGACCTCCTCGCCGAGCGGCTGGTGGACTACCGCGCCCGCGTACGGCGGTGCCCACCCGTCGATGTCGCGGTGGAAGTGGCGAACGCCCTGCGCGATCAGGGCGCGACCCGGATCGTCGTACCACCGGAGCTGGAGGTTTCGCTGCCGTCAGACGTCGAGGTGACTGTCGACGACGGGAACCTGTCACCCGCCGAGCTGGACGCCTTCGATGCGGTCGTGACGCTGGCGGCCGTGGCCATCGCCGAGACCGGCACCGTCGTCCTGGACGGGTCGAAGGGCCAGGGTCGTCGGGCGATCACGCTCGTCCCCGACTACCACCTCTGCATCGTTGCTGCCGGACAGGTCGTCGAGACCGTGCCGGAGGCGATCTCGCGGCTCCGCCCCGAACGACCGATGACGTGGATCAGCGGGCCGTCGGCGACGAGCGACATCGAACTCGACCGGGTCGAAGGGGTGCACGGCCCCCGCACCCTCGAGGTCATCCTCGTGACGGACTGACGCCGCCACGAGGATGGGGCCCGGCCGATGCGGACCTGGTCTGCCGGCTACTCGGCCTGGGGCTGGGTCGACACGCCGCTCAACAGCTCACGTACCTCGGACTCGCGGTAGCGGCGGTGACCCCCCAGCGTGCGGATCGAGCTCAGCTTGCCGGCTTTTGCCCACCTGGTCACGGTCTTGGGGTCCACGCGAAACATCGCCGCTACCTCAGCCGGGGTCAGCAGTGGCTCAGATTCGGTCGGACGTACGTTCACCGTCACTCCATCTCCTACAGGGTGTTGTGCCTCGCCGGGCCGCGCGGAGAGGGCAAAGGAATCTGCCTGCCCTTTGGATGGGAATGGACCACCCCGATTGGCGACTCCAAGCCGGACCATTGTGGCGTCTGCGGCGCGATACACCATGAACCGGTCATCCGACTTCAAAGCCTAGCCGAACACGGCAAACCTGCATCCAGTTGTTGCAGAAATGTCCGAACAAGACAAGTTCAATTGGCTCTCGCGAGGGCATTGACGACCCGCCAACGCTCGACGAAACGGTGGTACGCATCGCCTGCAGTGGCGAAGTCCCGGCCCTCGATCGCGGCTAGCGCGGTGGTGATCTCCTCCGCGGACGCGTCGCTCCCAAGGGCGTCCCCGAGGAGCCGCGCTACGCCGGCATAGTCGAGCTCCAGCCAGCTGCCGTCGGGGAAGTCGGCCAGCCAATGGGTCAGGTCATCCAGCTCGTCGAGCAGCTCCGCGTCGTCGACCATGAGGCCGAGGAGGCCGGATGCTGAGGCGAGCCGCTCCCGCGCCTGCGCGATCGGCACGGTGAACCGGACCGAGGGGCATCCGTCGAGGTCGTAGTGCTCGCGTTCCCCCTGCCGCACCAGCAGGAACCAGGTGCGCGGGACGCCCCACGTGGCCTCCCGGATGTGCGGGACCGCCGTCGGGTGGCCGGTCCGCCAGTCCGCGAACTCGGCTGCGGCGGACTCACTGTGGTCGGGCAGGAAGAACAGCCGCTGCGTCGTACCCTCCGTCTCCTCCACGAAGGAGGCCAGCGCCAACCACGAGCGGAGTGCCAGGTCGACCGGGCACCTGAGCAGCCGACCGTCACGCCGGAGCAGATAGCACCCAGCAAGGTCGTCGTGGGCGCGCGGTGGCGCGGCCGAAGCGATCACCTTCGTCAGCACGGTCATCTGCTCCCGCTCGAGCGTCAGCGTCGCGACGGTCTCGAGGGGGGCGTCGCCGCGGCCGGCGGCGGAGCCGGACGCCGGCGGATGATCCACCGGCTCATAGACCCGTAGGTACGACGCGTACGGGAGCATCACGAGTCCAGGGTAACGGCGCGGAGGCCCGAGATGGCGGAACAGCCGCGAGGCATATCGTGGGGTACCCACCCCGGTGACCGTGATGAGCGCCGTACCAGCAAGGATGAGCGACGTGGCCGAAAGTCCGACATTCTCCGTGTTCCAGCAGGGCCCCGAGCACGAGGAGGTGGTGTTCTGTCAGGACGAGGAAACCGGTCTCCGCGCGATCATCGCGATCTACTCGACGGCGTTGGGCCCAGCCCTCGGCGGAACCCGCTACTACCCCTACCCCACGGAGGCCGAGGCCGTCCGGGACGTGCTCAACCTGTCGAAGGGAATGGCCTACAAGGCCGCGCTCGCCGGGCTCGACCTCGGTGGCGGCAAGGCGGTGATCATCGGGGACCCCCGGGTGGACAAGACCGAGACCCTGCTCCGGGCATACGGCCGCTTCGTCCAGTCCCTGGGCGGTCGCTACTACACCGCGTGCGACGTCGGCACCTACAGCGCGGACATGGACAACGTGGCACGCGAGTGCGAGTTCGTCACAGGACGAACAGCCGAGCACGGCGGCGCGGGCGACTCGTCGGTGCTCACGGCCTTCGGCGTCTTCCAGGGCATGCGGGCAGCCGCCGAGACGGCATGGGGTTCGCCCACTCTCACCGGGCGCCGGGTAGGCGTCGCGGGCGTCGGCAAGGTCGGCCACTACCTCGTCGAGCACCTGCTGGGCGACGGCGCGGAGGTCGTCATCACCGATGTCTACGAGCCGGCTGTGGAGCGGGTCCGCAGCCGCCATCCGGAGGTCGAGGTGCTCGCGAGCGCCGGCGAGCTCGTCGCCTCCGACATCGACGTCTACGCGCCGTGCGCGCTCGGCGACGCGATCAACGACGAGACCGTCCACCTCCTCAAGGCCCGGGTCGTCTGCGGTGGCGCCAACAACCAGCTCGCCCACCCCGGCATCGAGGATGTCCTCGCCAGCCGCGGAATCCTCTACGCGCCCGACTACTGCGTCAACGCCGGCGGCCTGGTGCAGGTGGCCGACGAGCTCGAGGGCTTCTCGTTCGAGCGTGCGAAGGCACGCGCCAGCACGATCTACGACACCACGAAAAACGTCTTCGCCGTCGCCGCCGCGGAGGACCTCACCCCTGCTGTCGCCGCCGACCGGATCGCCGAGCGGCGGATGGCCGACGTCGGCAGGCTGCGGGGCGTCTGGCTGCCCCGCTGACCCAGCCAGAATTCGTCCGACCAAGCGCATTCGTCCCGCCGAGCGAGCAGATTCCCAGCCCGAGCCAGCCAGCCCAATCCGCAGCGAGAGCACCCAGTACGCCGGCCGCCGGGCCGCCGGACGGCTGACAAAGCGCTCCGACGCTCGCGCCCCATCCCTCCTACCCGGCGACACTGCCGTGGCAGGGCGTGAGGCCCGTCAGGTCAGCGGCGAGGCGTCGACTCACCGTAGAGGTCGGCGTAGGGATCGTCGTCATCGGCGAGACCGTCGGGCTCGGGGCCGGCTGACCCGTCACGCTTCTCATCGCCGTGCAGCTCGCGCTGCAACTCGGTGAAGTCCGTGTTGAACTCACGGTACTTCAACTCACGAGCGACTTTAGTCTGCTTAGCCTTCGCTCGGCCGCGCCCCATAGGGTCGACCCCCTCGCACCTCGTGGCCGGGTTCACCCCAGGGATGCCCGGTCTCTCACCTGTTTTGTCGTAGGAACAACGATACCTGGCATCAGGACCGATACCTACAGCAGACTCGGATGTCGAGAAAACCGTCACCGGGCCGAGATCCTGGCGGGCCGTGGCGTCGCGCGGCCGCCCTCGGCACTACGGCCGGGCGGCCTTCTTGCGCCGCCGGAAGGCGGCCACCCGGGCCCGATTCTGACAGGTGGTCGAGCAGAAGCGTCGGTGCGCTCCCGGCGAGGCGTCCACGTAGACGTCGGCACAACGCGCTCCGGTGCAGGTCCCGAGTCGGCCGGCCTGGTGCCGGTCGAGGTGGCCATAAAGGGCGATCGCGGCGGCGGCGAGGACGATGTCCGCGCGACTCTCGGTGGTCCACCCTGCCCTGACCCTCGGACCGTCGGCTCGCACCGCCGGCCGGACGCCCGTCTCGGTGAGCAGCGTCGTCACAGCTGCCGCCCGCTCCTCGGGTCGATCGGCCGCGAAGACCGGATAGAGCCGGTCAGCGACGGCAGTGAGCTCGCGATCCGAGGGGCTGGCCGACTCGGGCAAGCCCATGGACCGCGCCAACTCGTCGCCTGGCGGGAACGACAAGGTCGCCTCGCCGGCCTCGGCACGTGGCACCGTCCCCCAGCCGTTGACCAGCCGCACGAGATCGGAGACGGGCAATGCGTCGACGTCGATCGCCATCACCCAAGTGTAACGCCCAAGGCGGCGCAAACCCGTTGCATGACCATACACTCGTTGGTAACGTCTTAAAGAAGATCAAGACGTTACAATTCGGAGGCATCATGCTCGACCCGGCAGTCCTCCCCGGCTATCTGGCCGCTGTCCTGCTCGTCACGGTTGCCCCCGGCCCGGACAACACCTACATCGCAGCAGTCGCTCTCGACCGGGGCCCGCGGGCCGGTCTGCTGTCGGCGTTCGGAATGTCCCTCGGCATGGTCGGGCACGTATGCGCCGCTGCCCTCGGCCTCGCCCTCGTCCTGCGGTCCACGCCGTGGGCCTTGACGGGCATCCAGCTGGCCGGGTCGGCATACCTGGGCTATCTCGCGACGACGACGTTGCGGGCGGCCCGGCGCACGGGTGTCGCCGGCGGCCGACTCCCCGATCGCCAGCTGCTCCGTCGGGCCGTGCTGACCAACCTGACCAACCCCAAGGTCATCCTCTTCTTCGCCGCGTTCCTCCCACAGTTCACCCGGTCGGGCTACGGCCCGGTGGCGGTGCAGCTGCTCATGCTCGGGGTGATCTTCCTGCTTGTCGGGTTGCTCTCCGACAGCGCGATCGGACTGTTCGCGGGCCGGGCCGGCAAGGCGCTGTCGTCGGGCAGCCGGACCTCGACGGCCCTCAGCGTCGTCGCGGGGTTGACCTTCGCGGCCCTGGCCGTCGGCCTGCTCGCTGAGGCGGTGGCCTGACCGCCCCGCGAACCCGGATGCCGGAGCTACCCGATCGCCGGACTCCCTCACGTACCCCGGACTCCCCCGCGACTGGGCAGGTCCAACACCCCGGCAGGCCGAGCCGGTCAGGTCGCGTAGCTCCCCGTGAGCGTGACGCGCTCGGCTCCGGATGCCCCGACCTCACCGCAGACCCACGCATCGATCAAGGCCTCGCGCAACGTGACGATTGCGGCGTCCGCGGCGTCGGCCCTGACCACCGCGATCATTCCGACCCCCATGTTGAGCGTCGCCTCGAGATCGGCACGGCTCAGCGAGCCCACGTCGCCCACCAGGCTGAAGATCGGGCCCGGCTCCCAGGTCGACCGGTCGACCGTCGCCGAGACGCGTCCGGGGAGCACCCGGGCGAGGTTGGCCGCCAAGCCGCCGCCGGTGATGTGCGACATCGCGTGGGTCGACGTACGACGGGCCAGCGCCAGGCACGGCTTCGCGTAGATCGTGGTCGGCTCCAGCAGCTCCTCCCCGAGAGTCCAGCCCAGATCGTCGACGTGGCGGCTGAGTCGCCAGCCCGCGTCATCGAGCAGGACCTTGCGGACCAGGGAGTAGCCGTTGGAGTGCAGGCCCGAGGAGGCCATGGCGACGAGAACGTCACCGGGCTGAACGCGCTCGGCGCCGAGGAGCTCGTCCGCCTCGACGACCCCGGTGGTCGAGCCTGCGACGTCGTACTCGTCGACCCCCAACAACCCGGGATGCTCCGCGGTCTCACCCCCCAGCAGAGCACAACCGGCGATGGTGCAGCCCTGGGCGATGCCCTTCACGATGTCGGCCACCCGCTCGGGGACCACCTTGCCACAGGCGATGTAGTCGGTGACGAACAAGGGTTCGGCGCCGCAGACCACCAGGTCGTCGACGAGCATCCCGACCAGATCGAGTCCGATGGTGTCGTGCTTGTCGAGGGCCTGTGCGATGGCAACCTTGGTGCCGACGCCATCGGCGCTCGTGGCGAGGAGCGGGCGCCGCATCGTCGCGAGCGCTGACGCGTCGAAGAGCCCGGCGAAGCCGCCGATGCCGCCCACGACCTCGGGCCGACGAGCCTTGTCCACCCACTCCTTCATCAGGTCGACGGCGCGTTCACCTTCCGCGACCGACACTCCCGACGCGGCATACGCGCCCTTGCTGGACGGTTCCGAGGTCACGGCTGACGGCTCCTCAGCCGAGGGTCGGGGCCCGTCACGGGCGGGCGAGCGCATCGGCAGCACCGCCGCCGGTCAGCGTCGCCGCGAGACCGTCGGGCCGAAGCGGCTGGTCCGTGGAGGTCTCGAGCAGGTGCTTGCCCAGCAGGTTCGCGTCGGGCAACTCCATCGGGTAGACCCCGTCGAAGCAGGCCCGGCACAGGTCGCTTCCCGCCACGCTGGTCGCCTCGACGAGGCCTTCCAGCGACACGTAGCCGAGGGAGTCGGCCCCGATCGAGCGGCAGATCTCCTCGGCGGTCATGCCGTTGGCGATCAGCTCGGCACGGCTCGCGAAGTCGATCCCGAAGAAGCACGGCCACTTCACCGGCGGACTGCCGATCCGGACGTGCACCTCGCGAGCACCGGCCTCCCGGAGCATCCGGACCTGGGCCCGCTGCGTGTTGCCGCGCACGATCGAGTCGTCCACGACGATGATCCGGCGACCTTCGACGACGTCGCGGAGCGGGTTGAGCTTGAGCCGGATGCCGAGCTGCCGGATCGTGTTACTCGGCTGGATGAAGGTGCGCCCGACATAGGAGTTCTTCACGAACCCTTGGCCGTAAGGGATCTTGCTCTCCTCGGCGTAGCCGATGGCGGCCGGAGTACCGGATTCGGGTACCGGGATGACGACGTCGGCCTCGACCGGGAACTCGCGGGCGAGCCGCCGGCCGATCTCCATCCGCACGCTCTGCACACGCTGGCCGCTGATGAGCGTGTCGGGTCTGGCCAGATAGACGAACTCGAACAGGCAGCCCTTCGGCGCCGGCTCCGCGAAATGCTGCGAGCGCAGACCGTGCTCGTCGATGGCGACCAGCTCGCCCGGCTCGATCTCGCGGACGAACGAAGCGCCGACGATGTCGAGCGCCGCCGTCTCGGATGCGACCACCCAACCTCGCTCGAGGCGCCCCAGCACCAGCGGGCGGATGCCTTGCGGGTCGCGCGCGGCGTAGAGCGTGCCCTGGTCCATGAAGACGAAGCAGAAAGCACCTGCGATCGTGGGCAGCACTTCCATCGCGGCCTGTTCGAGGGTGCGGTCGGGGTACGACGCCAACAGCGCGGTGACCAGGTCGGTGTCGGTGGATGCCTCGGTGGTGTGCGTCACCACCCCGAGCTCACCGCGGGCGAGCTGGTCGACGCGCTTGGCGAGCTCGCCGGTGTTGATCAGGTTGCCGTTGTGGCACAGCGCGACGGATCCGTTGGGGGTCGGGCGGAAGGTCGGCTGCGCGTTGTGCCAGACGCTCGAGCCGGTCGTCGAGTAGCGGGCGTGGCCGATCGCGACGTAGCCCTTGAGCGAGCTCAGCGTCGGCTCGTCGAAGACCTGGGAGACCAGGCCCATGTCCTTGTAGACGAGGATCTTCTGTCCGTCACCGACAGCGATGCCGGCCGACTCCTGACCCCGGTGCTGCAGCGCATAGAGCCCGAAGTAGGAGAGCTTCGACACATCCTCGCCGGGGGCCCAGACTCCGAAGACCCCGCACGCGTCCTGGGGTCCTTTTGACTGCGGGTCGAGATCGTGGGTCAGCAGCCCATCTCCGCGCGGCACACGACCACTGTAGACGCCGCACAGCCGTTCTCCGAACCGCCGGGCCCGAGCGGGACCCGACCGTCAGCCCGCTGAGCGGCCGGGGGAGGGTGGGGCGGCAAGGTTGCGCAGCAGCAGAGCCTCCGCCAGGCACACCTTGGCGAACTCGGCGAGGTGCAGTCCCTCGTTGGCCCCATGTGCGCGGGTGTCGGGGTCCTCCACTCCGGTGACCAGGATCGCCGCCTCGGGGAACATCTCGGCGAACTCGGCGATGAAGGGGATCGAGCCGCCGACGCCGGTGTCGACCGGCGCGGTGCCGTCCCACGCCTCCGCGAAGGCAGCGCGGGCGGCGTCGTAGGCCGGTCCGCGGGCGTCGATCGAGAACGGCTGGCCGCTGTCACCATCGGTGACCGTGACCTTGGCCCCCCACGGGGCGTGGCTGACCAGATGCTCGCGAAGCCGCCGCATCGCGTTGTCCGCGTCGTCGCCCGGAGCGAGCCGCACGCTCACCTTGGCTCGCGCCATCGGGACCAGCGTGTTGCTCGCTTCGTCCACTGATGTCGCGTCGATGGCCAGCACAGCGATCGCGGGTCGGGTCCAGAGCCGGTCCACGATCGAGCCGCTCCCGATCAGCTGGACGCCGGCCGTGACCCCTGCCTCGGCCCTGAGCCGGACCTCCGGGTAGTCCAGGTCGGAGGCCTGGCTCGCCGAGAGGCCGGCCACGGCGACGTTGCCCTGGTCGTCGTGGAGGGAGGCGAGAAGTCGCGACAGCGTGGTGAGGGCGTCCGGCACCACGCCACCCCACATGCCGGAGTGGACCGCGTGTTCGAGCGTGCGCACCTCGACGACACAGTCGGCGAGTCCGCGCAGCGAGGTGGTCAGGGCCGGCACGCCGATGTCCCAGTTGCCCGAGTCCGCGATCACGATCACATCGCAGGCGAGCAGGTCGCGATGGGCGGCGAAGAGGGCCGGCAGGGACCAGGAGCCCGACTCCTCCTCTCCCTCCACGAAGACCGTGACGCCGACGGGAACGTCGTCCCCGTGCGCTCGGATCGCTGCCAGATGGGCCGCGATGCCGGCCTTGTCGTCGGCTGCACCGCGGCCGAACAACCGCCCTGCCCGCTCCGTCGGTTCGAACGGCGCGGTGTCCCAGTCCCCGACGGCGCCCTCGGGCTGGACGTCGTGGTGGGCGTAGAGGAGCACGGTGGGCTGTCCGGGCGGCGCCGCCCTTCGGGCGATGACGGCGGGCAGCCCGTCCGGGACCTCCACCACCGTGGTCTCGAGCCCCTCGGCCTCGAAGAGGGCAGCCGTGGCGACGGCCGACCGGCGTACCTCGTCATGCCGGGCGGGGTCCGCGCTCACCGACGGGATGCGCACCAGGCGCTCGAGGTCGCGGCGTACACCTGGGAGCACATCGGTCACGGCTTGCCTGAGGTCTGAGGTCATAGCCGAGATGGTAGCGACGACTCCGGGCGCTCTATTGTTACCGGGTGCCACTCCCCCCGCAGCGACGTCAGTGGTCACTGTTCGTGCTCGTCGTCGGCCTCGTGCTGATGGGTCTGTGCGCTCTCGACTCGTCGACGGTCGCGCTTGCGATCGGCATGTGCTTGACCTTGGCCGGGTTGCTCGGCGTGCTGCTCAGCCCCTGAGCTTCGACTCCTGCCGACGGAGGCTGTCAGGCCAGCGGCAGCAGGTCGGATAGGTCGGACCGCTCGCCCGAGGCGCGCACCCGGCCGTCGTGGGTCGCGATGGCGAAGGCGAGCGTCCCTCGGGCCAGTGCCAGCCAGGTCACCGCATCCGTCTCGACAACCGCGGGGGGCGTCCCGCGGGTGTGCCGGGCACCCTCGATGCACTGGATCGCCGCGTACGGCGGGATCCTGACCTCCACGCTCTTGCCGGGATAGCGGTTCTCGAGCACGGCCAGGAAATGCTTGACGGCAGCACGCTCGTCAACCGGATCGGCCGGCTCGCGCTGGACAACCGCCGCGTCGAGCCGACCGAGCACGGCGTCGAGCTCGACCGACGCAAGGGGACGCAGTCGACCAGCCACGCCGCCAGCCTAGAGACTGACGGTCCCCGCGGATCGGCCACCCGCCGCTGCACGTCGCAGGGCGAGCGGTGCGCTCCCTGAACCGCCACGCCAGGTCACCAGGCTTCAGCCGCGGCTGCTCGGATGGCGGCCAGCTCCGCGGCGACATCGGCGGGCTCTGCAATTATTGCGGCATTAGAATTATTGCCGCATTAGGGTGTATTCGCAATTAGTGTACGCTCAAAGCGAACCCCTCAGACCGCGGGGAAGGACCCATGAACGCGGACGCCGTGGTACGTCAGTTACGCCCGAATCAGACGGGCGTCGGCACTGCCCTGCCGTCGCGACCCGAGCAGCAGCCGATCGCCTTGGGACCTGAGATCTCCGTTGTCCGGGACTGGCCCAAACGCACCGCCCTGCTGATCGGCGGCGCCTCGCATCCCCTGATCCTGGGCGCGCTCCAGTCTTATGGGCTGGTCTCGGTCCCGGCCACGACCGACCAGACCGACCGCATCGCCAGCGCCGGCCCGTTCACCTTCTTGTTCGTCGGCCCCGAAAGCCTGGTCGACGACGCATCCACGGCACAGGTGCGGATCGTGCAGTCCTCGTCCCCGTCCGCCAGGCTGCTGCTGGCCTACTCCGCCGCGCCCCGCGACCCCGACGTGCTCATCCGGGGGCTGCACGCGGGGATGCACGATGTGTTCGACCCCGAGGATCCCGGGGCGGTCAACGAGGTCGTCCTTCGCGGATTGCTCAATGCGAGCGCTCATCGCGAACGAGTGCTGGCCATCGGCGCCCACCCCGACGACGTCGAGATCGGCTGTGGCGGCACGCTCATCGACCACTACCTGCGAGGCGACCGGCTGTCGATCCTCACCCTCAGCCGGGGCGCGGTCGGAGGCGACCAAGAAGATCGACTCGAGGAGGCCTCCAATACGGCCGCCGCCGTCGGTGCGCAGCTGTTGTTCGGTGACCTGCCGGACACCCGGATCGACGACGGCATCGCGACGATCCGGCTGATCGAGGAGGTCGTCCGCGCCGTGGACCCTACGGTGGTCTACGTGCACTCCAAGCACGACAGCCACCAGGACCATCGGGCGGTCTCGACCGCCACCGCCAGCGCCACGCGAGGCGTACGCCGGATCTTCTCCTACCAGTCCCCGTCGGCCACCAACGAGTTCAGGCCGACCCGGTTCGTCCCGGTCGACGACGTCCTGCGCCAAAAGGTCGAGGTCCTGTTGATGTTCAACTCTCAGAACGGCCGGAGCTACCTCGAGCCCGAGCTCGTGGTGGCCGGTTCACGCTACTGGGCGCGCCACCTCGGGGCCAACGCCCGCTATGCCGAGCCCTTCGAGGTCATGCGGTCCATCGGAGACCTGCGCACCGGAGAGAACGCCCGGGCCTTGTCCGCGGACATCCGACCCGGGTTCGACACTCGAGGACCTCGCCCGGCGCCCACGCTGATCAGCCTCCACTCGGGGACGTCAGCCCAAGGCGTGTCGCCGTGACGGCCGAGCTGGGCCGCGTCCTGGTGACCGGTGCAGGTGGTCCCGCTGCCGTCACGATCATGCGCAGCCTGTGGGGTCATGCCGACCTCATCGCCGCCGACATCGACCCCTTCGCCGTGGGGCTCTATCTCGCGCCAGCAGAGGACCGGGTGCTGCTGCCACGAGGTGACGACCCCGACTTCGTCCCCACCCTGCTGCAGTGCGCGATCGACCGCGGCGCCGCCCTCGTCATCCCGACCGTCGACACCGAGCTTCGTGGAGTGTCGGCGGCTCGCGCGGGGTTCGCAGAGCAGGGCATCGACCTTCTGGTGGAGGATGTCCACACCCTCGACCTCTGCCTCGACAAACTGGTTCTGGTTCGGCACTGCGCGGGATCGGTCCGGGTGCCGACCACGATCGCGCTGACCGATGCGATCGGCCCAGAGGACCTGGTCGTCCTCGGCATGCCTTTCATCATCAAGCCTCGCCAGGGTGCCGGCGGGCGCGGCTTCGCGGTGGTCCGGTCATCCGAGGACCTGCACGGCATCCCCCACGACGGGACCATCATCGCCCAGGAGATGCTGCCCGGGGCGGAGTACTCACTCGACGTGCTCGGCTCACCGGACGGTCGCATCGTGGCTGTCGTCCCGCGCCGACGCGACAAGATCGACTCCGGCATCGCCGTTGCCGGTCGCACGTTCCACAACGCCGAGCTGGAAGCCTTCGGTCGCGCCGTCGCCGCCGCCATCGGCGTGGTCGGAGTCGTCAACGTGCAGGCCAAGATGGACACCACCGGCCGGCCGGCTCTGCTGGAGGTCAACGCCCGGTTCCCGGGAACGATGTCCCTCACCCAGGCAGCCGGCATCGACATGCCGCTGCTGGCGGTGCAGGCGCTTCGCGGTCATCGGCTTCCCGACTCGCTGCCCTTCCGTGAGACGGCGGTCGTCCGGCATTGGACCGAGGTCGTCGTACCCATCGACGAGTACGCCACGTTGACGCCCGAAGTCCCGCGCGCGAAAGTCGCAGGATGATCGGTGGGCGCCCCATCGACGTACGTTCGGACTGGCACACCCACTCCGACCTGACCGACGGCACCGCGTCGGCCGGGGCCATGGCCGACGCGGCCGTCGAGGCGAGGCTCACGTCGTGGGGGCTGTCCGACCACGTTCGCGCGGACAGCGGCTGGCTTGCGGACTACGCGGTGGCCACCAGGGCGATCCGGCGGCCGGGCCTGGAGATTCGCTGTGGGGTAGAGGCGAAGCTGTTGGACAGGTCGGGACGGCTGGACCTGCCCAAGGCACTGCCGAACCTGGACTACGTGCTCATCGCAGACCACCAGTTCCCAGGCCCCACGGGACCGCAGCACCCGGCGGACGTTCGAGCCGCGATCGAGAACGGCTCACTCAGTGCCGCGGACGCCGTCGACGAGTTGGTCCTCGCAACCGCGCTCGGGGTCTGCCGCAGCCCGTTCCCGCCGATCATCGCTCACCTCTTCAGCCTGCTGCCGAAGGTGGGGTTGTCCGAGGACGACGTCACGGCGGACCACCTGGACCGGCTCGTGGGCGCGTGCCTCGCGGCGGACGCCGCCGTCGAGGTGAACCAGAAATGGCGCTGCCCATCGGCACGGTCAGTGGCGTATTTCGCCAGCGCGGGCGTCGCCGTCACGGCAGGCAGTGACGCCCACCGGATGGAGGACGTCGGACGTCACTCCTACCTCGACTCCGTCTTCGCCGACATCGCCATGGCAGCAGGCAACCACCACCTCGAACCGAACGACCCTCTGCTCTCCCGCGCGCCATGACCGCCGTGATCGACGCCATCGCCAACGTGGGGCTCTGGGTGCTGAGCCTGCTCGTGCTGCTCGGCGCCCTGCCGATGGCCGTGACCCTCTACCAGTTCCTGCTCGTGGCCGGACACCGGTGGCGAGACCACCTCAACGACGACGATGTCGAGCTCGAGGACCTGCCGCGGGTGGCGGTGCTGGTGCCCGCATGGAACGAGGCCCCGGTGCTGCAGTTCAGCATCGACCGGATGATGGAGATGGACTACCCCGGTGACCGGCTGCGGCTCGCCGTCGTGGACGACGCGAGCACCGACGGTACACCGGAGCTGTTGGCTGCCAAGCAGGCCGAGTATCCCGGCCGGCTGCTCAACTTCCGTCGCGACAAGGGCGGCGAAGGCAAGGCGCACACGCTCAACCATGCCCTCAGGCGGCTCCTCGCCGACGACTGGGCAGAGGCGGTGCTCATCACCGACGCCGACGTGGTCTTCGAATCCACGTCCATCCGCCGGATGGTGCGCCATCTCGCCGACCCGAAGGTCGGCGCCGTCACCGCCTTCATCAAGGAGGGCAGCGAGCCGCCCAACTGGATGAACCGCTACATCGGCTACGAGTACGCGGTCGCCCAGGCCGCCGGGCGCCGGGCCCAGAACGTCGCGGGAGCCCAGGGCTGCCTGGCCGGCGGCGCCCAGCTGCACTCCCGTGCCAACATCGATGCCCTTGGCGACCAGATCGACACCACGACGCTCGCAGAGGACACCGTCACGACACTGTTGACGCAGCTGGACGGACGAAGGGTCGTGTTCGACGGCAACGCCCATGCGCTTGCCGAGGAGCCGGGCGACATCACCGGCCTGTGGAAACAGCGGCTTCGGTGGTCACGCGGCAACATCCAGGTCGCGCGCCGGTTCCGCCACGTGTTCTTCCGTCCGTCGAAGGTGCAGCGGCTGGGCCGGCCATGGTTCGGCCTGATGTGGTGGTCGACGTTGTTGCTGCCGGCCTTCATGGTGCTCTCGTCGGCCGCCCTCGTCACCCTCTGGTTCCTCGACGCCGCCCGCGGCCATTACATCTTCACGCTGCTGTGGATCTTCAATGCGCTCGGCTTCGTCTTCACGACCTGCTTCGCTCTGCTCATCGACCGCGGCGTCGCACGGCGCAGCTGGCGGCAAGCCATCGCGTTTCCTGGGTTGATCAGTCTCATCATCATGCTGTGGGTGCTGGCACCCCAACCCACGCGCTCGCTTGTGCGGGACACCCTCAGCGCCGTCGGCATCGGCTGGAACCCGACGGTCAAGTCCTACCTCGTCCTCTGCGTCTACCTCTGGATGTCGGTGTGCATGGTCGCCGCGTGGGGGGTCTACCGGCTGGACCGGACGCGCAAGGTGCCGTGGGCTATCGGCCCCTTGCTGTTCGTCGTCGGCTACGGCCCCCTGCTCTGCTCGATCACGTTCGCGGCGTACGTCGCAGAGCTCCGGCACAAGAGCCAGGTATGGGAGAAGACGGAGAAGACCGGGAAGGTCGGCGTCCAGTGAAGTCGCGTCAGCAGCCACCCACCCCGGTCGAGGAGCTCGACCAGGACCGTCGCGTCGAGCGCCGGATGCTGTGGAAGGGTGTGCTCTCGGCCCTGCTCGTGGTGGTGACCGTGCTGATCCGCCAGCGCTACTGGATCTGAACCGGCCCGCGGCTCAGGATCCGAACACCGCAGGGATCGTCGTGTGCCAGGCAGTACGCAGCTCACCGAGCGACACCGTGAACCCGCCCGCCACGTCGAGGACGGCCGCATCACCCGTTCCCTCGGTGACGCCGATCCGAACGTGCGGCACGTCGTGCGTCGTACACAGCTCCGTGAACCGCTCCTCCTCGCCGGGGCGCAGCGCCACGACGGCCCGACCGGCGGACTCCGAGAAGAGCGCCTCGAACAGCCCGGGCGCGCCCGGGACCGAGACTCGGGCGCCCACTCCACCGCGCACGCACGACTCCACCAGAGCCTGCGCCAGGCCGCCCTCCGACAGGTCGTGCGCCGCACCGAGCAGCCCGGCACGCGACGCCTCGACGAGCACCTCACCGAGCGACCGCTCGGCGGCGAGGTCGACGACCGGCGGCATGCCGCCCAGGTGCCCGTGCTCGACGAAGACCCACTCCGAGCCATCGAGCTCGTCCCTGGTGGTGCCCAGCATGACGAGCGGCTGCCCCGCCTCCCGGAAGCCGATCGCCGTACGGCGGGCGACGTCGTCGATGACGCCGAGCACCCCGACGACGGGAGTCGGCAGGATGGGCTGGTCGGCCGTCTGGTTGTAGAGGCTCACGTTGCCGCCCGTGACCGGGATGCCGAGCTCTCGGCAGCCCTCCGCCAGCCCGCGGGTCGCCTCGGCGAACTGCCACATCACATCGGGGTCCTCGGGCGACCCGAAATTGAGGCAGTCGGTGACGGCGATCGGCCGGGCGCCACTGGCCGCGACGTTGCGATAGGCCTCCGCGAGCGCCAGTCGGGCACCGACATAAGGATCGAGCCGGGCGAAGCGGCCGTTGCAGTCCAGTGCCGCGGCGACCCCGAGGCGGCTGTCCTCGTCGACCCGGATGATGCCGGCGTCATCGGGTTGGGCGAGCACCGTGTTGCCCAGCACGTAACGGTCGTACTGGTCGGTGACCCACGACTTGTCGCACAGGTTGGCCGACGCGACGAGCCGAAGCAACGTCGCGCGAAGCTCGTCGCCGGTCGCGGGCCGGGCGAGCCCGGCGACGCCGACGGTGTCGGACTGGAGGGCGTCCTGCCAGCCGGGCCGCGCGAACGGCCGCCGATAGACCGGGCCCTCATGAGCAACGGTACGCGGCGGCACATCGACGATCGTCTCTCCGTGCCAGTCGACCACCAGGCGTCCGGATTCGGTCACCTCCGCGACCACCGTGGCCTCGACGTCCCACTTCGCGCAGATCGCGAGGAACGCCGGTACGTGGCGTGGCTCGACGACGGCCATCATGCGCTCCTGCGACTCGCTCATCAGGATCTCCTCGGGCGTCAAGGAGGGGTCGCGCAGCGGGACGCGGTCGAGCCAGACCTGCATGCCGCCGTCGCCGGCGCTGGCGAGCTCCGAGGTCGCGCACGACAACCCTGCCCCGCCGAGGTCCTGGATGCCCGCGACCAAACCGGCCTCGAAGATCTCGAGCGTGCACTCGATCAGCAGCTTCTCCATGAACGGGTCGCCCACCTGCACGCTCGGGCGCTTCGCCGGGCCTTCGGCCTCGAACGTCTCCGAGGCGAGCACGGACACCCCGCCGATCCCGTCCCCACCGGTGCGGGCGCCGTAGAGGATGACCTGGTTGCCGTCGCCGGTCGCCTTTGCGAGGTGGATCTGCTCGTGGCGCATCACCCCCACGCAGAGGGCGTTGACGAGCGGGTTGCCGGCGTAGGACGGGTCGAAGACCGTCTCGCCGCCGATGTTGGGCAGGCCGAGGCAGTTGCCGTAGCCGCCGACTCCCGCCACCACCCCCGGCAGGACGCGGTGGGTGTCCGGAGCGTCGAGCGGGCCGAACCGGAGCGAGTCCATGACCGCGACCGGACGTGCCCCCATCGAGAGGATGTCCCGGACGATGCCCCCGACCCCGGTCGCCGCGCCCTGGTAGGGCTCGACGTATGACGGGTGGTTGTGCGACTCGACCTTGAACGTCACCGCGTAGCCGTCGCCGATGTCCACGACGCCGGCGTTCTCGCCGATGCCGACCATCAGGCGCTCCCGCATCGCGTCGGTGACGTTGTCGCCGAACTGCTGGAGGTGCACCTTGCTGGACTTGTAGGAGCAGTGCTCGCTCCACATGACGGAGTACATGGCGAGCTCGGACGAGGTCGGGCGCCGGCCGAGGATCTCCCGCAGCTGGCCGTATTCGTCGGGCTTCAACCCGAGCTCCCCCCACGGCTGCTGGCGGTCAGGGGTGCGCGCTGCCTCGTGGACCGTGTCGAGCGGTCGCGGGTCGGTCACGGCGGTCGGGCTCCGGATCTCTCGGTCGAGCGTGGCGCCGCCAACGCTACCCGCCGCCGTACGGCGGCCGGCCAGCCGCCCGCCACGGTTCGTCAGTCGTCGACGTAACGGGCCAGGAAGCGGGCGGTGCGGGGATCGGACGGCGCTACGAGCACGTCCTCCGGCCGGCCTTCCTCGACGACGGCGCCCCCATCCAGGAAGACGATCACGTCGGCGACCTGCCGGGCGAAGTCCATCTCATGAGTGGCCATGACCACCGTCATCCCGTCGTGCTTCAGCTCGGCGATCACTGCGAGCACCTCGCCGACCAGCAGCGGGTCGAGCGCCGAGGTGATCTCGTCGAGCAGCAGCAGCCGCGGCGCCATCGCCATGGCGCGGATCACCGCGACCCGCTGCTGCTGGCCGCCGGACAGGCTGTCCGGGTATTTGCTCGCCTTGTCGTCGAGTCCGAACCGCGTCAAGAGCGTCATCGCGCGCCCCTCGGCGTCCGGGCGCTTCTGCTTCTGTGACCGCCGCGGCCCGAGGGTGATGTTGTCGAGGACCGACAGGTGCGGGAAGAGGTTGTAGGCCTGGAAGACGATGCCCACCTCGCGCCGTACGTCGTCGGCGTTGACCTGCGGGTCGGTGATGTCGCGGCCGTCGAGCCAGATCGTGCCGTCGTCGACCGTCTCGAGCAGGTTGATGCATCGCAGCAGAGTGGACTTGCCGGACCCGGACTCGCCGATGAGGCAGACGACCTGCTGCTCCTCGACCTCGAGGTCGATGCCTTTCAACACGTGATGGTCGCCGTAGTGCTTGCGCACCCCGTCAAGCCGCAGGATCGCCATCAGGTTCCGCCCTGCTCGCGCCGGAGCTGGCGCAGCGCCAGCCAGTCGGCCAGCCTCGCCAACGGCAGCGTCATCAACACGAAGAACCCGGCCGCCACCACATAAGGCGTGACGTTGACGTCACGGCTCGCGTTGATCTGCGCCTCCCGACGTAAGCCCATCAGGTGCCGCCCTGCTCGCGCCGGAGCTGGCGCAGCGCCAGCCAGTCGGCCAGCCTCGCCAACGGCAGCGTCATCAACACGAAGAACCCGGCCGCCACGACGTAGGGGGTGAAGTTGAAGTCGCGGCTCGCGTTGATCTGCGCCTCGCGCAGGATCTCCACCAGTCCGGCCGTCGAGACCAGCGCCGTGTCCTTCTGCAGCGAGACGAAGTCGTTGAGCAACGGCGGCATCACCCGCCGGATCGCCTGCGGCAGCACGACATGACGCAGCGTCTGGGTGTAGGTGAGTCCGAGCGATCGGGCGGCGTCCCACTGGCTGGGGTGGACCGACGCGATGCCGGCCCGGATCACCTCCGAGACATACGCGCCGTACGACAGGGTCAGGGCGATCACACCTAGCCAGAAGAGACTCGTCGGAGTGCCCTGCAGCTGAAGAGCCGGCAGCCCGAAGCAGACCAGGAAGATGACGAGCAGCGTCGGGGTGCCGCGGAACACATCGGTGTAGACCACCGCGAGCAGCTTGATCGGCGCCAGGGCGGGCGCGGGCACCACCCGGATGACCGCGACCGCCAGGGCCACGATCAGGATGAGAATCTCGGAGATGACGAAGAGCTTGATGTTGAGGATGAAGGCGCGAGCCAGGTCGGGCAGCAGCTGACGCGCATAACCGACGTCGAAGTAGGTCGCCTGGACGCGGTTCCATCCGGGGGCACTCACCGTGAGCACCACCAGCACCACGATCGCGAGCACCGTCGACCCAGCCGCGATCGCGCCGCGCCGAAGGGCCTGACGGCGGCGGAAGGCGAGGCGCTCGCGCTGGGTGTCGCTCGGCCGCCAGGTCGTCATGGATCAGGGCGTGAGCTGCGGAACGTTGACGACCTGGCTCAGCCACTGCTTCTCGATCGAGGCCAGCTGGCCGTTCTGCTTGAGCGTGGTGAGGGCCTGGTTGGCGCAGTTCACCAAGGGGTTGCCCTTCTCGAACAGCAGACCGAACTGCTCCTTCTGACCGGTCTCGGGCTGGAACTGGCCGGCGATGGTCGCGCTTGGGATCTCGGCGGCCGTGATGTAGAACGCGGTCGGGAGGTCGGTCACGATGCCGTCGACCTGACCGTTGAGCAGGGCGTTCTTCGCCACGTTGGTGTCGTCGAACACCTGGGGCTGCTTGCTCGTCTTGATCGTGTCCGTGATGGCGTCCAACGACGTCGTCCCGACCTGGGCACCGAGCGTGGCGTCGGAGAAGTCAGCCAGCGACGTCGCGTGGGCGAGAGGGGAGTTCTTCGGCACGATGATGGCCTGGGCTGCCGAGTAGTAGCCGTCGGAGAAAGTCACCGCCTGGGCGCGCCGGGCGTTGATCGAGATCTGGTTGATGTCGAAGTCGAACGTCTTGGGACCCGGCTGGTAGCTCGAGTTGAACGGCTCGGTGACCCAGACGACCTGGTCGCGCGAGAAGCCCATCTCCTTCGCCGTCGCATAGGCGACCGCCGACTCGAAGCCCTTGCCGTTGGACGGGTCGTTGTGCAGGAACCACGGGTCGTACGCCGGGGAGTCCGTCGCGATCGTCAGCACCCCCTTCTTGACCGTCTCGGGGTTCGCGCACGCGTTGGACGTGGAGTCCGACGGGGTCGACGACGAGGTGGACGTGCTCTTGGGCGCGCAGGCGAGCGGGACGAGGCAGAGCAGGAGCACCCCGAGCATCGGGGCGGTCCTTCGAGTGGGCAGACGCAGAGACATGGCGTCATCGTAGGGCCGATGCGGTGGGCGCCGTGGTGACATCATCCGATGGGCGATGTGAGATCCGTCCTGTGGCGCAGCGCGTCCCCACGGAGTGCGAGCTCGAGCAGGACCATCGCGAACGCGAACGCGAGCGGTCCGCTGCCCGCCAGGTGAGACAGGGCCACCGCGGCCAGGCCGAAGGCGGTGCCGACCCTGACGAGGCGGCGCGATCCCCAGCGCCACCCCAGCAGCACGGCAAGGCCGGCGGCGATCACCGGGACCCTGACGACGCCGGCGTACCCCGGCTGTCCGAGATCACCCCAAGGCAGCCCGAGGGAGACCACCCCGACGAGCAGGGCACCCAGCACCAGCCCCGGCAGCCGGCGCGGCGGCCGGCTGGACGGCGGCTGCGGCGGGCTCGGCGGCTTGCTCACTGTCGTCGGCCGGGAGACAGCCAGAGCCCGATCACGGCGAACCCGGCCGCCAGCGTCTGGGCGAACCCGGTGTTGCTGCTCACTCCCGGCAGCACGATGATCACCCAGTAGCCGACGAGGCCGGCCGTGCCGACCGCGGCCAGGAACCAGGCGTTCTCGGTGGTCAGCCCGAGACGGCGCCCCACCAACGGTGCGAGCTGCAGGACCGCGCACACCGCCGCGAAGACGGCCCACGCGGTGTAGTCGTGCCAGCCGTTGGTGCGGTGGTCGTCGAACGAGAGCCCCACGAACAGCAGCAGCGGGCAGGCGACCTGGGCGAGCACGCGCAGGCCACCGAGATCGGTCAACGACCTCGCGCTCGGGGTGGGGCTCGCCGCCAGGTCGGGATCGCGCTCCTGGTCGTAGGGACCGGGATCGGGAGGAAGCTGCTCAGCCGGCACCTCGTCGTACGGCGCGGAAGTGTCCTGCTGGTCTCCCCACGCTGATCCGGTCGACGGCTGTTGCTCCGCCTCGGCGGCGGCCGGCTGCTCCCAGGCCGCCCGCTGCGGCTCCGCCGACGGTGGGGTCTGGCCGGCCTGGACCCACTGGGTCCGGGTCTCGTCCGGCGCCCAGCGGGGCGACTCATCCGGCTGGGCACCCTGCGCCCAGCCGGGCTGGTCGGCCGGCGGCCAGTCGTCGCCCGACGGCTGTCTGCCGCCGGGATAACGCTGCGGTTCGTCGGTCATCGCAGTCCCTTCCTGGCTCGTTCAGGAGTCTAGTTGTGGACGGTGCCCCCACCGGGTCGGCACTGCCCGGCGCCCGATGGTGCCGTCAGCGCCCGGCCAGCTCCTTGAGGACCGACGTGAAGAAAGGCAAGCCGTCCGTGCCAGGCCCGCAAAGTGCCTCGACAGCATGCTCGGGATGCGGCATCAGCCCGACGACGTTGCCGCGCGGGTTCGTGATGCCCGCGATCGCGCGCATCGACCCGTTGGGGTTGGCGCCGAGGTAGCGGGCCACGACGCGGCCCTCGCCCTCGAGCTCGTCGAGAGTTGCCTCGTCAGCGACGTAGCCGCCTTCACCGTTCTTGAGCGGGATCGTCACCTCGTCACCCAGCGCGTAGCCGGACGTCCAGGCCGTTGAGACACTCTCGATGCGCAGCCGCTGGTCGTTGCAGACGAACCGACGATGGTCGTTGCGGATCAACGCACCGGGAAGCAGGTGAGACTCGCAGAGGATCTGGAACCCGTTGCAGATGCCGAGCACGGGCATGCCGGACCCGGCCGCGGCGACCACCTCCGTCATCACGGGGGCGAACCGGGCGATCGCCCCGCATCGCAGGTAGTCACCGTAGGAGAAGCCACCGGGCAGCACCACGGCATCCACGCCCCCCAGATCGTGGTCGGCGTGCCACACGGCGACCGCCTCGGCTCCGGCGGCCGCGACGGCGCGCCGGGCGTCGGAGTCGTCCAACGAGCCGGGGAACGTGACGACGCCGACTCTCACTGCTCCTCGACCCGGACGGTGTAGGTCTCGATGACCGGGTTGCTCAGCAACGTCTCCGCCACCCGGCCGATCTCTGCGAGCCGCTCGTCAGTCGGCGCACCGTCGATCTCGAGCTCGAACCGCTTGCCTTGGCGCACCCCCAGCACCCCGTCGAAGCCCAGCCGGGGTAGCGCGCCGTGCACCGCCTTGCCCTGCGGGTCAAGGATGTCCGGCTTCAACATGACGTCGACGACGACGCGTGCCACGGCTGCTCCTCGTGAGGTGGATGGGGGCCACGATTCGAGGCCCATTCTAGGACCTGGAAATTTCTTGTCCCGAGGTGCAACCAAATCCGGCCCGGCTACGTCTATCTCCATATAAGGCTCCTGCAAGGGATCCTGCCTCCTGTGAGCGCCACATCGGCGTGATCGAAGGCCTCGGCTCGGGGGAGCCCCGGCCCAGACCTCAGGAGGTGCACGGGGAAACGGAAGGGGCCGGGTATCGGCGATATGCCCGGCCCTTCTCCCGTGCCCCCGCCGAACCGTCATGTTCTTCCCGCCGAACCGTCATGTTCTTCCCGCCGAACCGTCATGTTGTTCCCGCCGAACCGTCATGTTGTTCCCGTGACATGTATGACGCCGAGGCCGGTCGGCGTCATACCCGGAACTTCTTGACGGCTCGGCCGGAACTTCTTGACGGTTCGGCGGTAAGAACCTGACGGCTCGGCCGGAACTTCTTGACGGCTCGGCTGAGCGGTCAGGTGAGCTCGCGCTTGAGGATCTTCCCGGTGGCGGTCATCGGGAGCGCGTCTCGGAACTCGACGAGGCGGGGGTACTTGTAGCCCGCCATCTGCTCCTTGCTCCACGCGACCAGCTCGTCCTCCGACAGGCTGGCGCCCTCGCGCAGGATGACGTAGGCCTTCACGTCCTCGCCGTGGCTCTCGTTGGGTACGCCGACCACGGCAGCGAGCGAGACGTCGGGGTGTGTCATCAGCACCTCCTCGACCTCGCGCGGGTAGATGTTGAAACCGCCGCGGAGAATCATGTCCTTGGCCCGGTCGACGATGTAGTAGTAGCCGTCGTCGTCGCGCCGCGCCAGGTCGCCCGACCGGAACCAGCCGTCGCGGATCGCCCAGGCGGTGTCCTCCGGTCGCTCGTAGTAGCCCTTCATGATGTTGTGGCCGCGAATCGCGATCTCACCGACCGTGTCAGGCCCCTCGATCGTCTTCCAGTCCTCGTCGATCAGCTTCACCTCGACGCCCCAGATAGGGACCCCGATCGACCCGGGCCGTGCCTCCTCGCTGAGCCGGCTGAACGTCGCGACCGGCGATGTCTCGGAGAGGCCGTAGCCCTCGAGGATCTCGACGTCGAAACGCGCCTTCACGTCCTTGAGGATCTCCAACGGCAGCGAGGCGCCGCCGGCCACGGCCCGCCGTAGGTTCCGCGCGATCTTCTTGACGTCGACGTCGTCGGTCAACGCGCCCAGCAGACCCCAGTACATCGTCGGGACCCCCGCGAAGAAGGTGACCTCCTCGGCCTCCATCAGCTTCAAGGCGGCGGCGGCGTCGAACCGCGGCATCAAGACGAGCGTCGCGGCGACTCCGAAACCGGAGTTGAGCTGGACCGTCTGCCCGAACGAGTGGAAGAGCGGCAGCGCCACGAGGTGCGTGTCGGGGGTGAGCGGATCGGTCTCGAAAAGCCGGTGGTTGGTCAGCGCATTGAGGCCGATGTTGCTGTGCGACAGCTCGGCACCTTTGGGCTGGCCCGTCGTCCCACTCGTGTAGAGGATCACCGCCGTGTCGCCCGGCTCGGTCACGTGCGACTCGAACGTCGTGCGCTGCTTCGCCACGGCCTCGGCGAACGTCTCGGCTCCCTCGACCGCGAGGGGCTCGGCACCCGGCTGGGCCTCGATCAGGAAGAAGTGCTCGCACCCCTCGGCCTGGCTGAACCCCTCCCACCCGCACGTGCCCATCGGGAGATCCGGCGGCCCCTCGAAGCAGAAGTAGGCCACGGCGTCGGAGTCGTTCAGGTGGTAGGCGACCTCGCGACTCTTGAAGAGCACATTGAGGGGTACGACGACCGCGCCGGTCTTGAGGATCCCGTAGTACACGATCGGGAAGTACGGCAGGTTGGGGCAGGTCAGCGCCACCTTGTCGCCCGGCTCGATGCCCCGAGAGACGAGCAGGTTCGCCACCTGGTTGGCGGCCGCGTCCACCTCGGCGTAGGTGAGGCGCGTGGTCCCGCACACGATCGCCTCCCGCTCGGGCACGGTCCGGGCACTGTCCTCGAGCATCACCGCGATGTTGAACATCTCACTCCTCGTTCGTCACTGCCGGGGTCCCCTCCCCATCACACGAGTGGCGTTAGAACCGCTCGCCGGTCAGTCGCTCGTAGGCCTCGACATAGGCGGCCCGGGTGTTGGCGACCACGTCCTCCGGAAGCGGCGGTGGTGCGCCGCCAACTCCTTTATCCCATCCCGAGGCCGGTGATGTCAGCCAGTTGCGCACGTACTGCTTGTCGAACGACGGCTGAACCGTTCCGGGTCGCCAGCGGTCGGCCGGCCAGAAGCGCGAGGAGTCCGGCGTCAGCACCTCGTCCGCGAGTACGACGGTGCCGTCCGACCGGTGCCCGAACTCGAGCTTGGTGTCGGCCAGGATGATGCCACGCGCTCGGGTGATCTCCTCCGCCCGGCGGTAGACGTCCAAGGTCAGGTCCCGCAGCGTCGCTGCCGCCGA
The DNA here is from genome assembly GCA_963820035.1 of uncultured Actinomycetota bacterium. Lineage (GTDB taxonomy): Bacteria > Actinomycetota > Actinomycetes > Propionibacteriales > Nocardioidaceae > JAWWPG01. The sequence goes on from CAWFYK010000009.1 coordinate 253,958, forward strand.
GCCGCCGATGGTGGTGACGATCGCGTCGAACGAGACATTCTCGTCGTGCTCACCGAGGGCGGCCTTGGTGGCTGGCGTGAAGATCGGCTCCGGCAGCCGCGAGCCGTCCTCGAGTCCGGGGGGCAGCTCGACCCCACAGACGCCGCCGGTCGCGGCGTAGTCGAGGAGGCCCGATCCGGTGAGATAGCCGCGCGCCACACACTCGACGGGGACCATCTCCAGCCGCTCGCAGATGATCGCCCGACCGCGGACGACCTCCGGTACGTCGGTGGAGACCACGTGGTTGGGCACCAGGTCGGCGATCTGCTCGAACCACCACAGCGACATCCGGGTGAGGATCTCGCCCTTGTCGGGAATCGTCGTCTCCAACACGAAGTCGAACGCCGACATCCGGTCCGAGGCGACCATGAGCAGGCTGCCGTCGTCGAGCTCGTAAAGCTCGCGGACCTTGCCCGAGTAGACGTGCCGGGCGCCGGGGATCTCCGGCCGCGGGGAGACGACGGACATCATGCGCCCATCCTGCCGGAAAGACCGGCGCTCGTCCGGACGAACCCGCTCAGCCGGACGAACCCGGCCGGCAGCGCCGTGCTAGAGGATGGCGGCCGGACGGTACGCCGCGGCGGCCGGGTCCGCTGCGACCAGCCGCTCGATTCTTGCCACCACCGTGTCGACCTGGTCGACAGCCGCCCCGGTGAACGACAGCGGCTCCGCCACCAGCTCGGCGAGGTCGCGGCTACCGAGCCGCAACCGCTCGTCGGCCGCGAGGCGGTCGAAGAGATCGTTGCGCTCCGAGCCCTTCTCCCGCATCTCGAGGGCCACCGCGATGGCGTGCTCCTTGATCACCTCGTGGGCGGTCTCGCGGCCGACGCCGCGTCGTACGGCGGCCATCAGCACCTTCGTCGTCGACAGGAACGGCAGATAGCGGTCCAGCTCGCGATGGACCACCGCCGGGAACACCCCGAACTCCGCCAGCACGGTCAGGATCGTCTCGAAGAGCCCGTCAGCGGTGAAGCAGGCATCAGGCAGCGCGACCCGGCGTACGACGGAGCACGAGACATCGCCCTCGTTCCACTGGTCGCCGGCGAGCTCGCTGACCATCGAGAGGTGCCCGCGGAGGATGACGGCGAGCCCGTTGACCCGCTCGCAGGAGCGGGTGTTCATCTTGTGGGGCATCGCGCTCGAACCGACCTGGCCGGGCGTGAACCCCTCCGTGACGAGCTCCAGACCGGCCATCAGCCGGATGGTCGTGGCGAGGCTGCTCGGGCCAGCGACGGCCTGGACCAGGGCCGAGACCACGTCGAAGTCCAGCGAACGGGGGTAGACCTGGCCGACGCTGGTGAGCACCCGTTCGAAGCCCAGGTGGCCGGCCAGTCGGGACTCCAGCTCGGTGAGCCGCTCGCGTGACCCGCCGAGCAGGTCGAGCTGGTCCTGGGCCGTGCCGACGGGGCCCTTGATGCCGCGCAGGGGATAGCGCGAGACGAGGTCGTCGACGCGGTCGAGGGCGACCAGCATCTCGTCGGCGATCGTCGCGAAGCGCTTCCCGAGCGTCGTCGCCTGGGCCGCCACATTGTGGGTCCGCCCGGTGATGACGAGCTCCCGATGCTGGAGCGCGAGCTCGCCCAGCCGAGCGATCGTGGCCACCATCCGCGACCGGACGAGCAGCAGGGACTGCCGGATCTGGAGCTGCTCGACGTTCTCGGTGAGGTCACGGCTGGTCATGCCCTTGTGGATGTGCTGGTGACCGGCCAGAGCGCAGAACTCGTCGATCCGCGCCTTCACGTCATGGCGCGTGACGCGCTCACGCTCGGCGATGGAGCCGAGGTCGACCTCCTCGACGACCCGCTCGTAGTCCTCGACGACTCCGTCCGGCACGTCGACTCCGAGGTCGCGCTGGGCCCGCAGCACGGCGAGCCAGAGCCGTCGCTCGGCCACCACCTTTGCCCGCGCGGACCAGATGTCACGCATCTGTTCGGATGCGTAGCGGGTCGCGAGCACGTTGGCGATCTCGGTCACGTGTCCATTGTCCCGCGCGTTGCGACGGCGGGTTACGGCGAGGGGTGGCGCGACGGAGTCAGGCCTTCGCAGCGATGTCCGTTCGCCACTGGGCGCCGTCGAACGAGATGCAGTCGACGCCGGAGTAGGCGCGCGCCCGAGCCTGTTCGAGGGACGGGGCACGGGCGGTCACGGCGAGCACCCGACCACCGTTGGTCACGACACCGTCCTCGCCGGCCGCCGTACCGGCATGCAGGACGCAGACGCCCTCGAGCAGGTCCGCGTCCTCGATGCCGCGGACCAGATCGCCCTTGCGCGGCGCGTTCGGGTAGCCGCCGGCCGCCATCACCACTGCCACGGCGGCGGCCGACCGCCACCGAAGCCCGTCGACCCGGTCGAGCCGGCCAAGGGCCGCTGCATGCAACACCTGACCGAGGGGACTGGTCAGCAGCTCGAGCAGGGGTTGGGTCTCAGGGTCGCCGAAGCGGGCGTTGAACTCCACCACCCGGATGCCGTGATCGGTGAGAGCGAGTCCGGCGTAGAGCAATCCGACGAAGGGGCTGCCGCGGCGCGCGAGCTCGTCGACACACGGCTGGAGCACCCGGTCGACCACGTCGTCGACGAAGCCCGCCGGCAGCCAGTCAAGCGGTGTGTAGGCGCCCATGCCTCCCGTGTTGGGGCCCTGGTCACCGTCGCCGAGCCTCTTGAAGTCCTGCGCCGGCAGCATCGGCAGCACCAACACCCCGTCACAGATGGCGAGCAGCGACACCTCCTGGCCGTTGAGATACTCCTCGATGACCACCCGACCGCAGGACGCGGCATGCGCCCGGGCGGTCTCCCGGTCGCTGGTCACGACGACGCCCTTGCCGGCCGCGAGGGCGTCGTCCTTCACGACGTACGGCGGCCCGAACGCATCGAGCGCCCCCTCGACCTCGTCGGCGGTCTCACAGATGCGGGCCATCGCCGTCGGGATGCCCGCTGCGGCCATGATCTCCTTGGCGAACGCCTTGGAGCCCTCGATGGCCGCCGCCTCCCGGCTGGGTCCGAAGCAGGGCACCCCGGCGGCCCGTACGGCGTCCGCGACGCCGGCGACAAGCGGAGCCTCCGGTCCCACCACGACCAGGTCGATCCGGAGCTCGACCGCCAGCGCAGCCAGCGCCGGGCCGTCGAGCGGGTCCGCGGCGTGCAGGGTGGCCACCGCCGCGATCCCGGGGTTCCCCGGCACCGCGTGCAGCTCCGTCACCTCGGGGTCGCGCGCCAGCGCCAGCGCGAGCGCATGCTCACGACCGCCACCGCCGACCAGCAGTACCCTCATCAGACCCTCAGACCAGCTCGCGCAGGACGATGGCCTGCTCTCGCTCGGGGCCGACGCCGATCCCACAGAACGGCGCACCCGACATGTCCTCGAGGGCTCGGACATACGCCTGCGCTGCGGGCGGCAGGTCGCGGAAGCTTCGGCACCCGGAGATGTCTTCGGCCCACCCGTCGAAGAACTCGTAGACAGGCCTGGCCGCGTGGTACTCGCTCTGCGTCATCGGCATCTCGTCGTGTCGGGCGCCGCCGATCTCGTAGCCGACGCAGACCGGGATGCGCTCCCAGCCGTCGAGGATGTCCAGCTTGGTGAGGAAGAGGTCGGTGAGGCCGTTGATGCGGGATGCGAACCGGGCGACCACGGCGTCGTACCAGCCGCAGCGACGCTCGCGGCCGGTCGTGGTGCCGAACTCGCCGCCCTCGATGCGGAGCCGCTCCCCGTCGGCGTCGAGCAGCTCGGTGGGAAAGGGCCCGGAGCCGACGCGGGTCGTGTAGGCCTTGATGACCCCGACGACCCGGTCGATGCGGGTAGGCCCGACACCGGCTCCGACACACGCGCCACCCGCGATCGGATTCGACGAGGTGACGAAGGGGTAGGTGCCGTGGTCGACGTCGAGCATGGTCGCCTGGGCACCCTCGAAGACCACCGTCTGGCCGGCATCGAGCGCCCGGTTCACGACGAGCGAGGTGTCGCTGACATAGGGCCGCAGCGCCTCGGCATAGCCGAGGAACTCGAAGACGACGTCGTCGATGTTCGCGGCGCGCCGGTTGTAGACCTTGACCAGCAGCTGGTTCTTCTGCTCGAGGGCGCCTTCGACCTTCTCGCGAAGGATCTTCTCGTCGAAGAGGTCACCGACGCGGATCCCCAGCCTGGAGATCTTGTCCGCGTACGTCGGCCCGATGCCACGCCCCGTCGTGCCGATCTTGTTCTTGCCGAGGAAGCGCTCCGACACCTTGTCGATGGCCGCGTGGTAGCTGCCGATCAGGTGGGCGTTGGCCGAGATGAGCAAGCGCGAGGTGTCGATGCCGCGATCGGCGAGGGCCTTCATCTCGTCGAGCAGCACCCCGGCGTCGATGACCACGCCGTTGCCGATGACGGGGATGCAGTCGGGCGTGAGGATCCCCGACGGCAGCAGGTGCAGGGCGTACTTCTCGCCGCCCACGACGATCGTGTGGCCGGCGTTGTTGCCGCCTTGGTAGCGGACGACGTAGTCGACTGACTCACCGAGCTGGTCGGTCGCCTTGCCTTTGCCTTCGTCGCCCCACTGGGCGCCGACGATCACGATCGCGGGCATGTGCGCACCCTTTCACAGCATCGAGAGCGACCTGGCGACTCTCGAACATGAAGACAGCCCCCGCTTCGCGCAGCAGCGAGGGGCTCTTACCGCCACAGCCTAGCCGAGGAAGGCATCGGTCAGCACCGTCGAGCCGTCGACCGACGACCACTCGCCGTGGGCGTTCGGCTCGCCGTATCGTTCCCTAGCACTCGGGCGAGCCCGTCCGGGTCGACCTGCCGGTCCGCCGCCCTCCGTCGAGGACGTTGTCGAACCCGCCCACCAGAAGGCACCCATGGACGCGATCACCCTGCTCACCAACGCAGCGGCCGGCTCGAGCGACGAGTCCTCGGTGGCGCAGGCGGCGAAGACATTGGGGCGGGCGGCCCGAGTGACAGAACTGGCCACCAGCACCGAGGACGAGCTCGGCCGGGCGATGTCCACCGTGACCGGCCCACTCGTGGTGGCCGGCGGAGACGGCAGCCTGCACGCGGCGGTCGCTGCCCTGCACCGACGGGGCAGGCTCGGTGAGGTGGTCCTCGGGCTGGTGCCGCTGGGCACCGGGAACGACTTCGCGCGAGGTGTCGGGATCCCCCTCGGCGACCCGGCGGCGGCGGCGCAGGTCTTCCTCGACGGCGTACGCCGCGACGTCGACCTGATCACGGATGAGGAGGGTGGCGTCGTGGTCAACGCTGTGCATACCGGGGTGGGAGCCGAGGCCGCCCGAGCCGCCAAGCCGTGGAAGGCCAGGCTCGGCAGGCTCGGCTACGTCGTCGGCGCGGTCCGGGCCGGTGTGACGACACAGGGCTACCTGATCAAGGTGGTGGCCGACACCCGGGTGGTCGCCGACGGGACACGACGGGTCCTCCAGGTCGCGGTCGCGAACGGGTCTTTCGTCGGTGGCGGCACCCCCCTGAGCCCGGCCGCCGAGCCGGTGGACGGGCTGGCCGACGTGACGGTCTCGTTCGCCGTCCCGCCGCTCAGTCGGCTCCAGTACGCCCTGCGGCTCCGACGCGGCACCCACGACGGCCAAGAGGACGTCATCACGTTGCGTGCGGGCAGCGTCGCGGTCGAGGGCGGCGAGCTCTGGCTCAACGCCGACGGTGAGCTCGTCGGACCCGTCTCGCGCCGTACCTGGACGGTCCAGCCGGCCGCGCTTTCGATGATCCTGCCCACCCCGACCCCGACCCCGCGAACGTAACCACGCATATGCGTGGAAGTTGCGGTCAGATCGCGATCTCAACCGCAATATCAACGCACTTGCGTGGATCCGTTCACCCGCCAACCGTCAGACGCCACGACAACGAGCGCGGCCCGGGAGCCGACGCGTCACTGCTGCTTTTCGCCGAAGCCTTGCCGGACAGAACGGAGTGAACGAGACCATGGCGGGCACCTGACGTTCATCAGCCCGTCGGCCGCCGTACCCCGCTACAGCCAGCCGCGCCGGACTGCCTCAGCGCCCGCCTGGAAGCGGGAGTCGACGCCGAGCTCGACGAGCAGCTCGGCGATACGGCGCCGCACCGTGCGGAGCGACAGCCCCACTGTGCGGGCGATCCGCTCGTCCTTCACCCCGCGGGCCAGCAGGTCGAGCAGCTGAACACGTGACAGGTCCGCGGGCTTCTGACCCGCGGCGGCGAGCTCCACGCCGTGTCTCCACAGCTCCTCGAAGTAGCCGCGGCAGACGGCGACCATACCGGGCTGCCGGACGACCACCGCCGTGACCGCGGGACCGTCGAGAGTGCGCGGCAGCACCACCGCCTCGTCGCCGAAGACGGCCATCCGGCACGGTACGCCGGGCAGGATGCGGACCCGCTCTCCGGCCGCCATCCGATCGGCATGCAGCGAACCGGGCTGGTGGGTGGCCTCGGTCGGATAGATCGCCCGGGAAGCCCGGCCTTCCAGAAGCGCGTGGGTGACGGTCTCGTCGGTGGAACGGCTGGTGTCGGTGCGCCATTGGCTGGGCCGCAGGAAGAGCATCTCCCCGACGGTGCTCCGGGCCAGATCGTTGAGGACGGACCGGGTCTCTGCGGGCTCCACCAATTGCACGCCGAGCGCGTGGCCGTCGGGCATCAGGCCAGCCTGATGCTCGACCTCGTAGTGCGAGACGTCGAGCCTGACCTGGGCCAGCGCCTCCTCGGCAACGACGAGCTGGCGGGCCTCCTTGGCCAGCAGGCGCCCCAAGGCGAGCTGCGGGGGCTCGGCCCGAATCCGGTCGGACTCGACGGTGACGAGCCCGCGTTCGACGAGGGTGGTGACGTTCTTGCGCACCTCCTCGACCGAACGGCCGGTGCGGTCGGCAAGGATGTGGCAGGTGCTGCCGGGGTGGCTGAGCACCGCACGATAGAGCTCCTCGCTACGAGGACTGATGCCAAGAGCGACCAACGTCGCCGAGCTGCGGTAGTGCGCCATGGCTGGCAGGTTAGTGCCGCTGACATCTTCCTGTCACGAAAGCCCCGGCCCTCGATGCAGAATGTAGGCACCTGGGCGCAGCCTCGGAGTCGAAGCAGGGGACGATTCCGTGGTTGCGCCCTTGGCGTGCGGGCTTGGCGTGCGCGCTTGACATCATGGGTCCATGAGTTCTGACAACCTGCTCGGCGGACCGTCCCCCACCCTCCTCGCCCCCGACCCCGCAGCCGGTCTGCTGGCGGGCGGTACGTCGGCCGCCGAGGCAGCCACCGCGTTCCCGACCTCGTCGCTCGCCTGGGCCACCCTCGCGGAGGAGCGGCTGGCTGCTGGCGACACCCTCACCGGCTATGCGTTCGCCCGGGTGGGCTATCACCGTGGCCTCGATGCGCTCCGCCGTAGCGGGTGGAAGGGATATGGTCCGATCCCCTGGTCGCACCAACCGAACCAGGGGTTCCTGCGGTGTCTGGCCGCGTTGGCGTCGGCGGCGGAGGAGATCGGCGAGGTCGATGAGGCGCAACGCTGCCGCCAGTTCCTGGTCGAGGCGGACCCCAGCGCGCCACGTCCCTGACGGGAGCGGCCGCTCTCCTCGGGTCAATGTCCTACCGCAGCCGTCTCACGGTGCGGCCGGAAGCTCCCCGATCGCGCGCCGGAACGGCCCACAGATCGTCAGACGCGGGCGGCACGACGGGAGCGCAGCGCCTCGATGCCGATGGGGATCAGCGATACCGCCACGATCGCCACCAGCATCAGCTCGATGTTGTCGTGCACGAAGGACACGTTGCCGAGGAAGTAGCCGAGGAGCGTCACGCCGGTCGCCCAGATGACGCCGCCGATCGCCGAGTAGATGATGAAGCGCCGCATCGGCATCCGCCCGGCGCCGGCGGCCAGCGTGATGAACGTGCGCACGATCGGCACGAACCTGGCCAGTAGCACGGCGCGGTTGCCATACTTCTCGAAGAAGGCGTGCGTCCGGTCGATGTACTCACGCTTGAAGAACCGCGAGTCAGGTCGGTCGAACAGCGCCGGACCCGCCCAGGCGCCGACGAGGTAGCCGACGAGGTTGCTCAGGACCGCGGCGACCGACAGCAGGATGCAGGCCAGCCAGATCGGCTGCGTGACCGTGTCGTTCTCGGCGATCAACAGGCCGACGGTGAAGAGCAGTGAGTCGCCCGGGAGGAACGGGAAGAGCCAGCACTCGATGAAGACGACGAGCATCGCGCCCCACAGGGCATAGGCGCCGAACTGGTCGATCAGGCTCTGCGGATCGAGGAGGCCGCCGAGCAGCGCGGGGTTCTGCAGCATGGCGACCACACCTGGAGCCTAGGGGACGGCGGCCCGGCAACCCGCTCGTTAACCCTCCGCAGTGACCGCTCTCATAGGGTTCACAGGTGAGTGACAGCAAACGGCCGTCCGCCGGGGGCGGTGTCGGGTACGGCGTCGGGGTGGGTCCCTGGCGGGGAGCCTGGCCGTCCGAGCCCCACCTCGACCCGGAGCTGCTGGAGCACGGCGACCGTCGCAACGTCGTCGACCGCTACCGCTACTGGCGCCTCGAGGCGATCGTCGCCGACCTCGACACCCGGCGGAACCCGTTCCACGTCGCGGTCGAGAACTGGCAGCACGACCTCAACATCGGCTCCGTCGTCCGCTCCGCCAACGCCTTTCTTGCAGCCCGCGTGCACATCATCGGGCGACGGCGCTGGAATCGGCGCGGCGCCATGGTGACCGACCGCTACCAGCACCTCGACCACCACGAGACGGTCGAGGCGTTCGCCGGGTGGGCGGCGGAGGCCGGGCTGCCGCTGGTCGGGATCGACAACCTGCCAGGAGCGGAGCCGATCGAGACCGCTGCGATCCCGCGGTCCTGCGTGCTGGTGTTCGGCCAGGAGGGACCCGGGCTGAGCGACGCGATGCGGGCCGCCTGCGCGGCGACACTGTCGATCACCCAGTTCGGCTCGACCAGGTCGATCAACGCCGGCGCCGCCGCGGCGATCGCGATGCACACCTGGGTGCGGCAGCACGTCGTACCCGAAAGGGCCGCCGATCCGTTGGCAGCCGCCGCGTCCAGCAGCGATACTGAGGAACCGGCCGGGCCCGCCTCCAGCGACGCGGCCCGACGCAACACAGCGCAGCACGACCAAGCCGAGCAGCACCCAGCCCGAAACAACGGAGTATGACATGCCGATCGCCACCCCTGAGGTCTACGCCGCGATGCTCGACAAGGCCAAGGCCGAGCAGTTCGCCTACCCCGCCATCAACGTGACCTCGTCGCAGACGCTGCACGCCGCGTTGCGTGGCTTCTCCGAGGCCGGGAGCGACGGCATCGTGCAGGTCTCCACGGGCGGCGCCGAGTTCCTGTCCGGCACCACGATCAAGAACATGGTGGCGGGGTCCCTCGCGTTCGCGGCCTTCGCCCACGAGGCGGCGAAGGCCTACCCCGTCAATGTGGCGCTGCACACCGACCACTGCCCGAAGGACAAGCTCGACGGCTTCGTGCGGCCCCTGCTGGAGGCCTCACGGAAGCAGGTCGAGGAGACCGGTCTGCCGATCTTCCAGTCCCACATGTGGGACGGCTCGGCGGTCCCCGTCGAGGAGAACCTCTCGATCGCGAGCGAGCTGCTGGAGCTGGCCGCCGCAGCGCACATCATCCTCGAGGTCGAGATCGGGGTCGTCGGTGGTGAAGAGGACGGTGTCGAAGGCGGCAGTGGCGACAAGCTCTACTCCACACCCGAGGACGCGATCCGCACCGCGGAGGTGCTCGGGCTCGGTGAGCGCGGCCGCTACCTGACGGCGCTGACGTTCGGCAACGTGCACGGCGTCTACAAGCCCGGCAACGTCAAGCTCCGGCCCTCGATCCTCAAGCAGGCCCAGGATGCCGTCGCCGCCAAGCACGATCTCGGCGAGGGCGCGAAGCCGTTCGACCTGGTCTTCCACGGCGGATCGGGCTCGCTGCTGGAGGAGATCCGGGAGGCGCTGGACTACGGCGTCGTCAAGATGAACGTCGACACGGACACGCAGTACGCGTTCACGCGCCCGGTCGCCGACCACATGTTCACCAACTACTCCGGCGTGCTGAAGGTCGACGGCGACGTCGGCAACAAGAAGGTCTACGACCCGCGCTCGTGGGGCAAGTCGGCGGAGGCGGGGATGGCGGCACGCGTGACGCACGCCTGCGAGGACCTGCGCTCAGCAGGTACGGCGGACCAGGGCTAGCCAGGGACCCGGCTGCGCCGAAGGTAAGGGGCGGCGAGTCTCAGGTTCGCGCCGCCTCCACCGGGGGTCCCTCGACGGCGCAGTAGCGACGACACTCCGTCGGCTCGGTGCCGTTGACCTTCGGGTGGTTGCGGATGGTGAGCACCGAGATCAGGCCGCCCACGAACAGGAGTGCCGCACACAGGACCATCGCGATGCGGAAGCCGTCCTCGAACGACTGCGGGTGCTGGTAGTCGTCGCCGGAGATGCCCGCGAGTACCGGCAAGGTGGCGACCGCGAGCAGCCCCGCCGCGCGGGCAACGGCGTTGTTGACACCGGATGCGATGCCGGCGTAGCGATTCTCGGCGGCGGCCAGCACCGTTGTCGTGAGTGGCGCCACCAAGAGCGAGAGCCCCAGCCCGAAGACGATGACGGCGGGCAGCACGTCGGTGAGGTACGACGCGCCCGGGCCGGCCCGGAGCAGGAGCAGCACCCCGACGCCGGCCACGACGGGGCCCAGGCTCATCGGCAGCCGCGGTCCGATGCGGACCGACAGGTCACCGGCCCGTGGCGACAGCACCAGCATGATCAGCGTGATGGGGAGCAGGGCACTGCCGGCGAGCACCGGGGAGAAACCCGCCACGACCTGCAGGTTGACGACGAGCAGGAAGAACACCCCGCTCAAGGCGGCATAGACCGCGAAGGTCACGATGTTGGTGGCGGTGAACTGACGGTTCGCGAAGATGTGCGGCGGCAGCATCGGATGTCTGCTCCGCCCCTCGGCCACGACGAACCCGATCATCCCGGCCACCCCGACCAGTCCCGCCCCGATGACCGCGACCGACCAGCCGTCTCCGGCGGCGATGAGCGCGTAGGTGACCCCGCCGAGGCCCACGACCCCGAGCCCGGCACCGAGGAAGTCGATGCCGGGGGCGGCGTTCGCGTCGAGCGTCTCGGGCACGTGGCGGTGGGCGACCAACACGACGACCGCGGCGAGCGGGAGGTTGATCAGGAAGATCCAGCGCCAGCCCGGCCCGGCGACCAGATAGCCGCCGAGGAAGGGTCCGATAGCCGTCGCGATGCCGCCGAGCCCGGACCAGGCGCCGATCGCCTTCCCCCGGTCCGCCTCGACGAACGACGCCGAGATGATGGCCAGGCTTCCCGGCGTCAGCAGCGCACCCCCGACACCTTGCAGGGCCCGGGCGGCCACCAACGTCTCGATGGTGGGGGCCAGCGCGCACAGGGCCGACGCTCCGGCGAACCAGATGACGCCGATCGAGAAGACGCGACGACGACCGTACCTGTCTCCGAGCGAGCCGCCCAACAGGATCAGCGACGCCAGGGTCAGCGTGTAGCCCGTGACGGTCCACTGCAGGCCCTCGAAGGTTGCGCCCAGGTCGTCACCGATCGACGGCAGCGCGATGTTGACCACCGTCGCGTCGATCCCGGCGAGACCGGAGCCCAGCACGGTGGCGAGCAGGACCCACCGGCCGGAGCCCTCGGAAAGACTCAAGCGTCCACCCGCCGCCGGCTCGACCACCATCAGCGATGCAGCTCCTGCATCCTCGTCTCCACCCTGTGACTCAGCAGACCCTGCGACTCCTGCCGAGAGCCTCAGCGTAGGCGACAGGTGCCCCACGCACCCCCCGCCGAACCGTCATGTTCTTACCGCCGAACCGTCATGTTCTTACCGCCGAACCGTCATGTTCTTACCGCCGAACCGTCATGTTCTTCCCGCCGTACGACGAGCATGCCCGCCGGGCTGCGGGTGCAAAGGGTGGTTTGCCCGGCAAGCCAGCCAAACTTCCCCCGGCGAGCGCGGCGAGCCGGATGGGGCGGATCGGAGACGACTTAGGCAGGCGTGACCTGCAGGCCGTCGTGCTCGGGGTCGACGTCCACGCGCACCGTCTCGCCGTCCTTGACCTCGCCGGACAGCAACGCCTTGGCGAGGGCGTCGCCGATGGCGCTCTGCACCAGTCGCCGGAGCGGCCGAGCGCCGTACGCCGGGTCGAAGCCGGTGAGGGCGAGCCACTCGCGTGCCGCATCGGAGACCTCCAAGGCGACCCGCCGCGACGAGAGCCGCCGAGCCAGTGCCGCCACTTGCAGATCCACGATCTCGGTCAGCTCGTCGGTGCCGAGCGGGTCGAAGAGCACGACCTCGTCGAGCCGGTTGAGGAACTCCGGCTTGAAGGCTGCCCGCACCGCCGCCATCACTCCTTCGCGCTTCGCGTCCGCGTCGAGGGCGGGGTCGACCAGGAAGGCGGAGCCGAGGTTGCTCGTCAAGATGATGATCGCGTTGCGGAAGTCCACCGTGCGGCCCTGGCCGTCCGTGAGCCGACCGTCGTCGAGGACCTGCAGCAGGATGTCGAAGACCTCCGGGTGGGCCTTCTCCACCTCGTCGAGCAGCACGACGGAGTAAGGCCGGCGGCGCACCGCCTCGGTGAGCTGGCCGCCCTCGTCGTAGCCGACGTACCCGGGAGGCGCACCCACCAGCCGGGAGACCGAGTGCTTCTCGGAGTACTCGCTCATGTCGATGCGGGTGATGGCACGCTCATCGTCGAAGAGGAAGTCCGCCAACGCCTTCGCGAGCTCGGTCTTGCCCACCCCGGTCGGTCCGAGGAACAGGAACGACCCGGTGGGCCGGTCGGGGTCGGAGATGCCGGCCCTGGCCCGCCGTACGGCGTCCGAGACAGCCGTGACGGCCGCCCGCTGACCGATCAGGCGCCTGCCGATCTCCTCCTCCATGCGCAGCAGCTTGCCGGTCTCGCCCTCGAGCAGCCGGCCGGTGGGGATGCCGGTCCAGGCCGCGACGACCGCCGCGATCTCGTCGGCGTCGACCTCCTCGCGCACCATCAGATCCTCGGGCTCGGACTCCTGAGCCTGCTCGAGCTCCATCTGCAGTCGTGGGATCTCGTTGTACTCGATCTCGCCGGCGCGGCGGAAGCTCTCCTCGCCGCCCAGCCGCTTGAACTTGTCGGCCTCCGTGCGCAGGTTGTCGATCTGCTCCTTGATCTCGCCGACTCTGTTGAGGCCGGTCTTCTCGCTCTCCCACCGAGACTCGAGGGCACGGAGCTGCTCGGACCGGTCGGCCAGCTCGGCCCGGAGCGTCGCGAGGCGGTCTGCGGACGCGGCATCCTGCTCCTGCTCGAGGGCGAACTCCTCCATCTTCAGCCGGTCGACCTGCCGCCGCAGCTCATCGATCTCGACCGGGCTCGAGTCGATCTCCATGCGGAGCTGAGACGATGCCTCGTCGATGAGATCGATCGCCTTGTCGGGCAGCTGCCGTCCGGTGATGTAGCGGTCGGACAGGGTGGCGGCCGCGACGAGAGCCGAGTCGGCGATGGAGACCTTGTGGTGCGCCTCGTAGCGCTCCTTGAGCCCACGCAGGATGGCGACGGTGTCCTCGACACTGGGCTCCCCGACATAGACCTGCTGGAAGCGCCGCTCCAGCGCGGCGTCCTTCTCGATGTGCTCGCGGTACTCGTCGAGGGTGGTCGCGCCGATCAGCCGCAGCTCGCCTCGCGCCAGCATCGGCTTGAGCATGTTGCCGGCGTCCATCGCCGACTCACCGGTGGCGCCGGCGCCCACGACGGTGTGCAGCTCGTCGATGAACGTGATGACCTGACCACCCGAGCTCTTGATCTCGTCGAGCACCGCCTTGAGGCGCTCCTCGAACTCACCGCGGTACTTCGCCCCGGCCACCATCGCGGCAAGGTCGAGCGCCAGCAGGCGCCGGCCGCGGAGCGACTCGGGCACGTCGCCGGCAACGATCCGCTGGGCGAGCCCCTCGACGACAGCGGTCTTGCCGACGCCGGGCTCGCCGATGAGCACCGGGTTGTTCTTGGTACGACGAGACAGCACCTGGATCACCCGCCGGATCTCACTGTCCCGGCCGATCACCGGGTCGAGACCACCGTCGCGGGCGGCGGCGGTGAGGTCGACGGCGTACTTCTCCAGGGACTGGTAGGTGCCCTCCGGGTCCTGGCTCGTCACGCGGGACGAGCCGCGGACGGATTCGAACGCCCCTTGCAGGGCGGCGGCCGAGGCGCCGAGCTCGTCGAGCAGGCTCTTGACCGGGCTGTCGATGGTCGCGAGCGCCACGAGCAGGTGCTCTGTCGAGATGTAGTCGTCACCGAGCGCCTCGGCGCTCTGCTCAGCAGACTGCAGAGCGAGGATGGTGCCCCGCGAGTACGACGGCGACGAGACGGTCGATCCCGACGCCGCGGGCAGCCGGCGCAGCAGCTCAGCGTTGCGCGAGGCCACCAGATCCGGCTCGACACCGGCGGCCTTGAGCAGGGCACCGGCGATACCGTCGGGCTGGCCCAGCAGGGCCGCAAGAAGGTGCGCCGGCTCGACGGCCGGGTTCCCGGCTGAGGTAGCGAGCTGGATGGCAGCGCCGATCGCCTCCTGGCTGCGGCGGGTGAACCGGTTGGCGTCCATGGGCCAAGCGTCTCCTGAATCTCTCGGGTTGTCACCGGGCTGGCGCCTCGGCACGGGTCGGGGACCCGCCAACCGGGCCCTCATCCGAACAACCTGCCGAAAGTTGAGTGTATTCCGCTCAACTCTCGCGAGCCGCCCGAATTCGTCCGACCCAGCGCGCGGAGCTTCCCGCCTGAGTACGCCGGACGAGTCGGCGAGCCGGACCAATCCCACGGGCCGGACGACCCGGAGGCCCCGACCAGCGGGCACGCGCCACAATGGAGCCGTGCGGTCCCGGCTGATCCAGCTCGTCGTGGCGTGCGTGGTCCTAGGGGTGGGGGTCGGGCTGCTGCTGCTTGCGGCCCTCGGCTCCGACGGCTACTCGACCCTGGTCAACGGTGCGTCCATCTCCCTGGGTGTGCCTTTCTTGGTCGTCAACTGCGCGCTGGGCGTCATCCTGGTCGCGATGGCGTGGTCGCGGGGACTGACGCCAGGAGCCGGCACCATCATCCAGCCGGTGGTGGTCGGCGCGACCGTCTCCGCAGTGCTGACCGCGTTCGACTCCCCGTCGGACCTGGGGATCCGTGTCGTCCTGCTTCTCGTGGCGTTCCCGGTGCTGGCGCTCGGCATCGCCGGATATCTGGGAAGCGGGACCGGCGCCGGTCCGACGGAGGCGGCGGCTCTCGCGTTCGACCCGCCGGTTCCGTTCCGCTGGAGCTATACGGGCGTCCAGTGCGGCGGCGCGCTCTTCGGGTGGCTTCTCGGCGCCGCAATCGGGCCGGGCACGTTGTTCGTCATCATCCTGCTCGGGCCCTTCGTCGACCTGTTGTCACGACGCGTCCACCTGCTCCGCATCGTCGCCCTCCGGCACGGCAAGCTCGAGGAAGCAGGCTGACCAGGCCGTCGTACCCACGTGACGACGCCGATCCCTGCGCCGCAGGGTGACCTCACGGTGGTGTGAACGCGGGAACCAACAGGAAGGCCCGGATGGAGCGACGCGACTACCGCGGCATGGCCGACCTGCGCGCCATGCAACGAGCGGTTCAGCGCACCTGGACGCCCGCGAGCCAGTGGCATGTCGGGGATCTGGCCTGGGGCCGCTTGTCGACCCCTGGTCTCGAGCCACGGTGGCGCACCGCCCTTTGGCACCAACGCGGTGAGGTGGTGGCCTGGGCCTGGGTCGAGATCCCCGACAGCTTGGTGATGTACGTCGACCCGAGTCACCCGGGACTGGCTGCCGAGGTGCTCGCCTGGTTCGACGACGTTGCCCACGACTCGCCCGGTTCGGTGACCGCAGTGGAGGACGATGATGCGGTGGTGGCGGCGCTGGAAGGGGCCGGCTACCGCCCACTGCCCGACGCGCCGTTCTTCGACCATTGCGTCATCGACCTCGATGACACGCTGGCGACCCCGACGGTGCCCGCCGGCTACGTCGTGCGTGCGCTCCGACCGGACGAGGCGGCAGCCCGCGCCGCAGTGCATCGAGCCGCCTGGCGACCAAGCCGCATCGGCAGCCTGCTCGTGCCGCCCGTCGATCTCGGCACCGCCGAGTCCCAGCTGACCACGAGCGGCTATCAGGCGGTCATGGACGGCTGGCCGTATCGCCTTGACCTCGACCAGGTTGTGGAGGCGCCGGACGGGACACTGGTGGCTTTCGCGCTGGGTTGGCTCGATGCCGACAACCGGGCGGGAGAACTGGAGCCGGTGGGCACGGATCCTCGTCATGCTCGGCGAGGGTTGGGCGCCGTCGTCAGCCTGGCCTGCCTCGGGGCGCTTCGCCGAGCAGGAGCATCGCGTGCCGTGGTCTATCCCCGGGGGGACAGCGCCTACCCGGTCGCGCGACGGCTCTACCTCCAGCTGGGGTTTCGCCCGGTCGCGCGTACGGTCACCTACCGGCAAGGCTCGCGTCCGAGGATCGAGCGGCCCAGCGGGTCACGCGCGGACGTCGTACCGGAACAACCTGACGGCTCGACCGGAACAACCTGACGGCTCGACCGGAACAACCTGACGGCTCGACCGCAACAACCTGACGGCTCGACCGGAAGGAACCTCAGGCCGACGGGCCGAACGCCGCTCGGGTCGCGTCGTAGCGAATCACGGCCGTTGCCGACCGCACGACCGGCAGGTTCGGAGTGAGGGCGTCGACGAGGGCACTGTGGGTCGCCGCCAGCTCGGCTTGCAGCTCCCCCACTCGGGTCAGCAACGCGGCCACCTGCTGCTCGAGCTCGAGGATCCGGCGGACGCCCTCGATCCCGATCCCGGACGAGGTCAGCTCCGCAACGGCCCGGAGCAGCTCGATGTCGCGCATCGAGTAGCGCCGGCCGCCCCCGACCGCGCGCCCTGGTCGCACCAGCCCGATCCGGTCGTAGCCACGCAGGGTCTGGGGATGCATCCCGGTGAGCTCGGCCGCGACGCTGATCACGAACACCGGCTCGTCGCCGTCCTGGGGGTCGAAGCGCAGGTTTCGGTCAGCCATGAGCCGCCGCCTCACCGAGCAGCCGCTGCCGTGGGTTGTAGTCACCCGCCGCCGCGCGGTACGCCTCGAGTGCGGCCCGGGACGCGTCGTCGAGAGCCGGCGGGGTCTCCACCTCGACGGTCACCAACAGGTCACCCTTGCTGCCCGCGCGCCCGGGAGCGCCACGACCCTTGACCCGGAACGTGCGCCCGTTGGGGGTGCCGGCCGGGATCTTCAGGGTGACTGGCCGCCGGTCCAACGTCGGCACCGAGATCGACGCTCCCAACGCTGCCTCGTCCACACGCACCGGGACGGTCAGCGTGAGGTTGTCGCCCTTACGGCCGAACAGCCGGTGTGGCGTTACGTGCACGTTGATGTAGAGATCACCGTTAGGGCCGCCATGCTCGCCCGGGCCGCCCTTGCCGCGCAGCCGGATCTTCTGGCCGTCCTTTACACCGGCGGGGATCCGGGCCGAGATGACCCGGTTGGAGACACCTCGTCCGGAGCCATGGCAGACCGGGCAGGGGTCGTCGACGACCAGACCGCGGCCGAGACACTCACGGCACGGTTCCGTCATCGAGAAGACCCCGCCGTCGCTGGACGTCTGCATCCCGGAGCCGTCGCAGTTGGGACAGACCCGCGGCACGGTGCCCGCCCTCGCCCCGGTTCCGGAACACGCCGCGCACGCCTCGTCGCTGCTCAGCCGCAGCGACACCGTCAGACCCTCGATCGCCTGGTCGAACGTCAGTGTCGACTCCGTCTCGACGTCCTGGCCGCGACGCGGCGCGACGCGGGTCCGACCCCCGCCGCCGAACAACCCGCCGAACAGGTCGTTGAGGCTGCCCGAGCCGCCCCCGCGCGACCCCCCGAACATGTCGCTGAAGTCGTGGTTGCCGCCTCCGGTGCCGGGTCGACGGAAGCCGCCCGCGCCGAACAGCGCCCGCTGTTCGTCGTACTCCTTGCGGTGTGTCGGGTCGGACAGCACGGAGTAGGCCTCGGAGATCTGCTTGAAGCGCTCCTCGGCCGCCGCGTCGCCCGGCTTGGAGTCGGGGTGGTTGGCGCGGGCGAGCTTGCGGTAGGCCTTCTTGATCTCGTCAGCCGTCGCGTCCTTGGAGACGCCGAGGACCTGGTAGAAGTCCTTCTCGACCCAGTCGCTGGGACTCATCGCCCTACACCTCCTCGTCCACCTCGTCGATCCCGGTCAGGCACCTGCGCCCGACGGGTCCTCACCGTTGGTCGTCACGTCATTGTCGTCGTACGACGGCCCGCTCGTCGGGTCCTCGCCCGAAGCGCCGTTCGGATCTGCCAGATCGGCGTCGTCGGATCCCGTGACCGGAACCGTCGGACTGGACGGTTCCGCAACCGCCACGCGCGCCGGCCTGACGATCCGGTCGTCGATCTGGTAGCCGACCTGGAGGATCGCCTGGCAGACGGGTCCGTCCACGTCATCGGAGTAGCTGTGCATGAGCGCCTCATGGATGCGCGGGTCGAACGCGTCGCCTACCTCACCGAACGGCTTCAGACCAAGACTGGCGGTGGTGCGCTCGAACGAGTCCGCGACGGCCTTGAAGCCTCCGCTCAGCTCCTCGTGTTCCCGCGCCCTGGCGATGTCGTCCAGGACGGGTAGCAAGGCGGCCAGTGTCGAGGCGACCGCGCTCTTGCGGGCATTCTCACGCTCGCGATCCACGCGCCGCTTGTAGTTGAGGTATTCGGCCTGCAGTCGCTGCAGGTCGGCGGTGCGCTCGGCGAGCTCCACCTCGGCTGACGACTGCACGGCTCCGCCGCCCCCAGGAGACGGTGGGGAGGCGGAAGCGGCAGCCTCCTGCCGCTCCCGCATCTCGCCTGTCTCCGGATCGACGCGGCGCTTGTCGCGGATCACCGGGCCCTCCCTCGGGTACTCCTCGGGGTCGAACGTCACTTGGCCTCATCCCCTGCGGGTGGGCTGTCGTTGCCCTCGTCGACGATCTCGGCATCCACGACGTCCTCGTCGGAGTCGCCCTGACCGGCCGAGCCGGCGGAGCCGGCCGAGGCACCCGCGGCACCGTCGCCGGCGCCCTGCTCCGCGGACTCCGCGTTCGCGGCGTACATCGCGGTGCCCATCTTCTGGCTGGACGCCGCGAGCTTGGCCGAGGCGGCCGCGATCGCGTCGTTGTCCTCGCCCTCGAGCGCCTTCTTGACTTCGGCCACGTCGGCCTCGACCTCGATCTTGACGTCGGCCGGGATCTTGTCGGCGTTCTCGCTGAGGAACTTCTCGGTCGAGTAGACGGCGCCGTCCGCGGAGTTGCGCAGCTCGACGGCCTCGCGCCGCTTGCGGTCCTCCTCGGCGTATTGCTCAGCGTCGGCGACCATCTTGTCGATGTCGTCCTTGCTGAGCGCAGATCCGCCGGTGATCGTCATCGACTGCTCACGACCGGTGCCCCGGTCCTTCGCGGACACGTTGACGATGCCGTTGGCGTCGATGTCGAACGTGACCTCGATCTGCGGGATGCCGCGCGGTGCCGGAGGAAGCCCGGTCAGTTCGAAGTTGCCGAGCAGCTGGTTGCTCGACGCCATCTCGCGCTCACCCTGGTAGACCTGGATCATCACGGACGGCTGGTTGTCGTCGGCCGTGCTGAACACCTGGGACCGCTTGGTCGGGATCGTCGTGTTGCGCTCGATGAGCTTCGACATCACCCCGCCCTTGGTCTCGATGCCGAGACTGAGCGGCGTCACGTCGAGAAGCAGCACGTCCTTGACCTCGCCCTTGAGGACGCCGGCCTGGAGCGCGGCTCCGACCGCCACGACCTCGTCGGGGTTGACGCCCTTGTTGGGCTCCTTGCCACCGGTGAGCTCGCGTACGACGTCGGCGACTGCCGGCATCCGGGTGGATCCGCCGACCAGGATCACGTGGTCGATCTGGTCGAGCGCGATGCCGGCGTCCTTGATGACCTGCTTGAACGGCGGCTTGGTGCGATCGAGCAGGTCGGACGTCAGCTTCTGGAACTCCGCGCGGGTCAGCTTCTCCTCGAAGTGGAGCGGCCCGGTCTGGCTGAGGGTGATGTAGGGAAGGTGGATCGTCGTCTCCGACGAGGCGGAGAGCTCGATCTTGGCCTTCTCCGCAGCCTCCTGCAGACGCTGGCGGGCGATCTTGTCTGCGCCGAGGTCGGTGCCGTGCGCGTTCTTGAACTTCTCGATCATCCAGTCGACGATCCGCGAGTCCCAGTCGTCGCCGCCAAGGTGGTTGTCACCGTGGGTGGCCTTCACCTCGATGACGCCCTCCCCGATCTCCAGCAGGGACACGTCGAACGTGCCGCCGCCGAGGTCGAACACGAGGATGGTCTGGTCGGACTCCTTCTCGAGTCCGTAGGCGAGCGCGGCCGCTGTCGGCTCGTTGACGATGCGCTGCACCGTGAGCCCGGCGATCTCGCCGGCCTCCTTGGTGGCCTGCCGCTGGGCGTCGTTGAAGTACGCCGGCACGGTGATCACCGCGTCGGACACCTTCTCGCCCAGGTAGGCCTCGGCGTCACGCTTCAGCTTCTGCAGGATGAACGCCGAGATCTGCTGCGGCGTGAACGACTTGCCGTCGATGTCCTGGTTCCAGTCGGTGCCCATATGGCGCTTGACGGAACGGATCGTCCGGTCCACGTTGGTGACGGCCTGGCGCTTGGCGACCTCTCCGACCAGCACCTCGCCGTTCTTGGCGAAGGCCACGACCGATGGCGTGGTGCGGGCGCCCTCGGCGTTGGCGATAACGGTGGGCTCTCCACCCTCGAGTACGGCAACGACAGAGTTCGTCGTACCGAGGTCAATTCCGACCGCACGAGTCATGTTCGATGTACCTTTCTCACAAGTTGAGTCCTACAGGCTCATGTTTACCGCAGCGATCAAACGCCCGGTCCACCTGGGCCCAGGGTTGAGTCGCCGCGACTCAAGTCCTTCAGTCGGTATAAGGCATGACCAGGCCGGGATGTTCCCCGTGCGGGGGTCGAAATTTTTGCTCAGTGTCGCACCCGAGCGCGCCTGGCGGCGAGCCGGAACGCACGGTCGCCGACGGCCGTGACTCCGGTCACAGCAGCCCGACTGACGACGAACGACCCAGCGCTCTCCGTCCTGGGGCAAACGCTGGGTCGAGCGGTGCGGTCGGGATCAGGAGGCCGGCGGCGTCATCGTGCAGAGACCGATCACGCGACCCTGCGGGTCCGTGAAGTTGGCCACCCACCATCGACCCGGCGATCCCCACCAGGCAGAGCGCCGAGTCTTTCGGGACGCAGGTACGGCGGCCGGTCAGCCCGTCGCACGATAAGCGCGACGCGTCATACCGGCGGCGTCATCGTGCAGAGACCGATCACGCGACCCTGCGGGTCCGTGAAGTTGGCCACCCACCATCGACCCGGCGATCCCCACCAGGCAGAGCGCCGAGTCTTTCGGGACGCAGGTACGGCGGCCGGTCAGCCCGTCGCACGATAAGCGCGACGCGTCATACCGGCGGCGTCATCGTGCAGAGACCGATCACGCGACCCTGCGGGTCCGTGAAGTTGGCCACCCACCATCGACCCGGCGATCCCCACCAGGCAGAGCGCCGAGTCTTTCGGGACGCAGGTACGGCGGCCGGTCAGCCCGTCGCACGATAAGCGCGACGCGTCATACCGGCGGCGTCATCGTGCAGAGACCGATCACGCGACCCTGCGGGTCCGTGAAGTTGGCCCACCAGCCCATGTCGCCACCGACCTCCTGGCGCGGTGTCGTCACGGATCCACCATTGGCGGCGATGGTGTCGAGCACCCCCTCCAGGTCGGCGACGTTGACGTAGATCTGCACGCCTTGCGCGACCTCCTCCGCCTCGGTGGCGGTCAAGCCACCGATCATTGTTCCGTCGGCGAACACCCCGGCGTAGCCCTCACCGAAAGGCTGGTAGGTCCAGCCGAAAACCGCGGCGTAGAAGGTCTTGGCCTTGTCGAGGTCCTGCACCGGGATCTCCCACCACGTCACGGTGTTGAACCCGGGGGATACGGCTGCGCTGTCGGTCATCTCGGACCTTTCTCTCACACGTCGGGACCGTCCCGACAACCGTATGACGATCAGGAGGCGGCCACATCGACAGCTTCCGCCGGCACCTCCGAGGAGCTTCGAGGCGATGTCGAGGATGGCGCGAGTGGACCGATCACCTTGCGCAGCAGGTTGCGCAGGTCCTTGTCGGCAGTGGCACCCAGCGTGTCGACGACGATGGCCTGCAGATCGCGCGCGACCTGCCGCCCCGCGTCGAGCCTCGCCTTGCCTTCCGCGGTCACCATCAGGTCGTAGGCGCGGCGGTCGCTGGCGTTACGGCGCCGCGAGACCAGGCCCTCGGCCTCGAGCTCGTCGACGAACCCCAGCACGGCCGGGGCGGACACCCCCAGCATCTCGGCGAGCCGCTGCTGGGAGCAGGGCTGGGCGAGGGTGAGCACGGTGAGGATCCCGAAGTCGCGGGGCGAGATCCCGAGCGGCTCGAGCGCGGCGACAGCCCGGTGGAACATGGCCTGGTGAGCGCGCGCGATCAGATAGCCGCACCGGTCGCCGAGGCCATCGATGGTCACGGTGAGGTCCCCGACGAGGAGGTTGCGCAGTGCCGCGCTGAGCCGTTCCTGCTCGTCATCGCTGAGCGACGATGTGAGCTCAGCCTCACCGCGATCCAGGGAGCGGTGCAGACCAGCAAGAGCCCGCCGCCCATCATCGGTGAGTCGGAGGGCATAGGAACGCCGGTCATGCACGTCACGCGCCCGCACCAGCCAGCCCTTCGACTCGAGGGCGTCCACCAGCTTCCCGGTCGTCGTACGGTTGAGCGTCAGCAGCTCACCGAGCTGGCGCTGGGACAGCGCTCCGGCGTCGCCGATGAGCGTCATGGCGGGGATCTCCCGAACGCTGACGTCGTCCTGGATACAGCTCTCGGCACACTGGCGCGAGGCCACGAACGCACGTCTGAGCAGGAAGCCCGTGAACTGCTCGGGCGCGAATGCACCCTCGGGCTCGGCCATGACATCCATCATGCCTCGTTGTCAACTAATTGTCACCACAACTTAACCATTAACTACGTTGACGGTTTCTGGGGCCCGGCGTAGCGTCGTCGGCACATGCGTCGGGTGGCCTCACGCATGCTCACCGAGACCGAAGTTGGGGAGTAGCTCATGCATAGGGAGATCGCCGGCAGGCTGACCGGTCGCCGGACCAAATGGGTCGCACTCGCGATCTGGATCGTGATCATGGTCGTGGCCGTGCCGCTGTCCAACAAGCTCACGGACGCCCAGAAGAACGACGCGAAGTCGTGGCTGCCGGGCAGCGCCGAATCCACCAAGGCACTGGACAAGCAGGCCGCATTCCAGTCGCCCAACACGTTCTCGACCGTCGTGGTCTACGAGGACAGCAACGGCATCACCGCCGCCGATCACGCGAAGATCGCCGCGGACGTGAAGAAGTTCGCGGCCAACACATACCTCGACGGCAAGATCATCGGGCCCCTCGAGTCGCCGGACCACAAAGCCGTGCAGGTCGCGGTGCCGCTCAACCTGGGCAGCAACGGCTGGAACAAGATGCCCGACATCGCCGACAGCTGGCGCGCCATCGCCACCAGCGGCACCTCCATGAGCGTGCACATCACCGGGCCCGGGGGTATGGCGGCCGACTCGGCCAAGGCGTTCGAAGGCATCGACGGCACGCTGCTCTTCTCGGCCATGGCTGTCGTCATCATCATCTTGCTGTTGACCTATCGAAGCCCGGTCCTGTGGTTACTTCCGGTCATCTCGGCCGGGGTTGCCCTGACCAGTGCTCAGGCCGTCATCTACCTGCTGGCCGACCACGCCGGTCTGCTCGTCAACGGACAGAGCGCCGGCATCCTGACCGTGCTGGTGTTCGGCGCCGGCACCGACTACGCACTACTGCTGGTCGCCCGCTACCGGGAAGAGCTTCGTCGACATCACGACCGGCATGAGGCGATGGCAGTCGCGCTGCATCGCGCCGGGCCGGCAATCTTCGCCAGCGCCGGAACCGTGATCGTCGGCATGCTCTGCCTGATGGTGGCCGAGACGAACTCCACGCAGGGCCTCGGCCCGGTCGCCGCCATCGGCGTCGGCGTCGGCCTGCTCTCGATGCTGACGCTGCTCCCTGCTCTGTTGGTCATCTGCGGTCGCTGGGTCTTCTGGCCGCGGCGTCCGACCGAGGGCTCCGAGGAGCCGACCGCGACCGGCATGTGGGCGAAGGTCGGCAACTGGATCAGTGTCAGGCCTCGCACTGTGTGGGCCGTCACCGCAGGCGTCCTCGTGATCGCCGCTCTTGGGGTCTTCACCCTCAACGCCAACGGCCTGCAGACCAAGGACCAGTTCACCAAGACGGTCGACTCGGTCACCGGCGAGAAGGTCATCGAAGCCCACGGGTTCGCCGGTGGTGCCGGGCAGCCGGTGGTCGTGATGACCAACGCCGACAAGGCGGGGGACGTGGCCTCGGTGGTCAAGAACACCGACGGCATCGCCGCCGTCGACCCGCCCATCGTCCGCAACGGCGAGGGCTACATCAGCGCGACGTTGAGCAATGAACCGGACAGCAAGGCGGCATACAACACCATCGACGCATTGCGCACCAACGTCCATGCCGTTGACGGGGCAGACGCCTTAGTGGGTGGTGGAACGGCGGTCACCCTGGACGTCCAGCGGGCGTCCGACCATGACCGAAACGTCATCATCCCGCTGGTGCTCGTCGTGGTGTTCCTCATCCTCGCGTTGCTGCTGCGGGCGATCATCGCGCCACTCGTGCTGGTCGGCACCGTCGTGCTTTCCTTCGGGGCGGCCCTCGGGCTCAGCGGGCTCGCGTTCAAGTACGTGCTCGGGTTCCACGGCGCGGACAACTCGCTACCACTCTTCGTGTTCGTCTTCCTGGTGGCGTTGGGCATCGACTACAACATCTTCCTGATGACCCGCGTCAAGGAGGAGGCGTTGAAGTGGGGAACCCGCCGGGGCGCCTTGATCGGCCTGGCCGCGACCGGTGGCGTGATCACGTCGGCGGGGCTGGTGCTGGCCGGCACATTCGCCGTCCTCGCCACGCTGCCACTGGTGGCGTTCGCCGAGATCGGGTTCGCGGTCGCGCTGGGTGTCCTGCTGGACACGATCGTGGTCCGCTGTCTGCTGGTCACCGCCCTCAACCTCGACATCGGCAGGTGGATGTGGTGGCCCAGCAGGCTTGCCCGCAAGGAGGACGTCGACTCCATGGAGCTGCCCGACCGCGAGCAGATGCTCGTCGACTGAGCTCCCCTCCCGGCTCAGGCATCCACTGCTGAGCCGACCCCCTGAGCCGCCGGACCGATCCAGGTCCGGCGGCTCAGTCACGGGGGATGGTGGCCCGGGTGGCAGGAGTCAGCTCGACGGCGACAGCCGGCTCGCCCCTCCGACGATGGGCAGCACGAGCCTGGTCTGACGCGTCATCAAGTCCAGCGTGTTGCCGGCCGGCGGCCTGATCGTGAAGTCGTGATCGGTCTGCAGCAGCACGAACGCGATCCGGTGACCGGCCGCGAAGACGTAGTCGTTGGCCTCCATCGGAACGGCGAGGCTGTAGGTCACGCCAGGGTGGACAACCTCGGTCCGGGACAGCGAGTCCCGGTTCTGCGGGTCACGCCACCCCTCCGTCACCAGCCGCGTGACGCTGCCACCCGGAGCCAGGTCGGCGAGCGCCACCGAGACGTTCGCGGCGTACTGGCCGAGCGACAGCCGGAGCTTGGCGACCGCGGTCCCGCTGATCCGCACGTCCTGGGTGAGCGGGTCGGTCGTGTAGACCCGGCCGTGGGGCGAGTCGGGAGCCGCCGCGAGGGCCGCCGCCGTCAGCTCGGGCGTGTCCGTGAAGCGCTCGATGACGGACGTGCCAGCGGTCTTGCCAGCGACGTGCAGGCCGCCCGTGGGGTTGTTGCCTCGCGGGGTGAGCGTCATGGTCACACGCTGCATCGCTGGGTCGGGCCAGTCGGCGTACCTGGACAGGCTGCCGTCCTCCCGCTGGATCCAGGCGAGCTTGCCAAGCTCGACGCCGTTGTCACGGCCGAACAGGAAGTGGGTGAACCAACGGACCTGGAGGTCGAGCGGCGGGTCACCGCCGTGCCCGCCTTGGTGCCAGTAGATCCGGTGCGGCACTCCCGCCGCCTTCAGCGCCTCGTACCACTGCGCCGCCTGGGTCGTCTTGACGTTCCAGTCCGAGAGGCCGTGGGCGACGAGGACGCCGGCATGCACGCGGTCGGCGTTGCGGAAGTAGTTGCGGACGTTCCAGAACGGGCTGTAGTCGCCGGTCCGACGGTCCATGTTCGCGTTCAGTGACTGGGTGACCGGCCGGCAGATCTGCCGGTCCGGGCGCGTGTAGACGTAGCGGGCCAGCACGTCGAGATCCTCACCCTGGTAGCCCCCCGGCGCCACGACCGCACCGTTCGCCCGGTAGTAGTCGTACCAGCTGGAGATCCCCGAGACCGGGATGATCGCCTCCAGGCCCTCGACTCCGGTGGCAGCGACGGCGTTGGGCAGCGTGCCGTTGTACGACGTGCCGATCATGCCGACCTTGCCGGTCGACCACCCCGCAGTGACCTGACGACCCTGGGCGTCAACCGCCGTGGCACGGCCGTTGAGCCAGTCGATGACCGCCTTGATGCCCAAAGTCTCGTTGCGCCCGCCACTGGTCGGGCAGCCGGTCGAGCCACCGGTACCTTCCGACTCGGCGTGGACGACCGCGAAGCCACGCGGCACCCAGGTGGAGATGAGCGAGTTGCTGATCGCCCCCGGGCCCACCTTCGTCGCCGGGCGCGACGTCATGCCCCAGGTCGCCTCGTCCGGCCAGGGCTGACCCAGCCGGTGCGGGGCATAGAGCTTGTGGTCGACGTTGTGGTTGCGGACGGAGTTGCCGCCCGAGTAGTAGGGACTCGCCTCGAAGACGACGGGCACCTTCAGCCCATGCCGGGTCTCCTGGGGACGGGTGACGTCGATGTGGATCAGGTCCTTCTGCCCGTCGTGGTCGGAGTCGGTCGCCGCCGTCACCCAGAGCTCCTGCTCGACGTAGTCGGCGGGACTCTCGGTGAAGACCGGCATCGCCAGACCGTGCCGGAACACCGGATGCTGCATCGGGAGTACGCCACCTTGCGTCGGCTGTAGCTCTGGGCCGCGAAGGGCCGGCGGGGCGCCTTGCGTGGGAGCCGTCACGAATGCAGCGGAGATCAGTGCCGCGACGGTGACCGCAGCGAACCGGCCCGCACACCGCGAGCCTCGATAACGTGCCATGATGTCGTCCCCTACCCCGGCCGCACGCCTGGCTGGCCGGCTGATGCGAGTGTGGTCCCGACAGACATTAGGGGACACCACCGACGCCGCGACAGGGTCGAGACCCCAACGAGACCGAGCGACACCGTCGGGTCCGACCGTCCTCGGCGAGCTGACCAGGCGCCGATGATGCCGTGAATGTCCGACCGCTGGGATAGGTTCACGACCAACGCCGTCATCACCCGCAGGAGATCGTCGTGGAGCGATTCGCTCGGCTCGTCGTGCGACACCGGCGCATCATCAGCGCCTTCTGGCTGGTGATGTTCGTGGTCGGCGCGCTCTCAGCAGGGCAGCTGAGCAGCCGGCTCACCCTCGACTTCTCCCTCCCAGGCCAGCCGGGAGACACCGCCGAGCAGAAGCTCGTCGATACCTTCGGGGTGAGCTCCTCAGACACCTATATCGCGGTCGTCACGGTGCCCGCAGGCCAGACGGTGCAGGCCGACAAGGCCGAGATCGCCCACGTGTTCGGGTCGGTCCGTCGGGCCCTGCCAGTGGGACGCGTCGTCGATCTGACGTCAACCGGCGACCAGGGATTCGTGTCTGCGGACGGCCGCACGACGTACGCCCTGATCCAGGGACCACCGCCCGAGTCGTTCGGTCCCGGGATCGAGACCACGATCGAGCCCGCGTTGAACGCCGCTGCGAGGAGCCACGGCTTCACGAGCGGCCTGACGTCATACGGGCTGCTGTCTGCCGGCGGCGACTCACAGGGTCCGAGCGTGCTCGCGGAGACGCTGCTGGGAGCCGCGGGTGCACTCCTGGTGCTGATCTTCGTGTTCGCGTCGTTCCTCGCCTTGGTGCCGCTCGTCATCGCTGCCGTCTCGATCCTGACGACGTTCATCCTGGTGCTCGGTCTGACTACCTTCACCGACGTCAGCTTCGTGGTGCAGTTCCTCATCTCGCTGATCGGCTTGGGCGTGGCCATCGACTACTCCCTGCTCGTGGTCTCCCGATGGCGTGAGGAGCGCGCCCATGGCCGCGACAACGAGGATGCCGTCGTCGTCGCGATGCAGACCGCGGGTCGCGCCGTCGTCGCCTCGGGAGTCACCGTCGCCATCAGCCTCGTCGCCCTCGTCGTGGTGCCGGTGCCGTTCCTGCGCAGCATGGGGGTCGGCGGGATGCTCATCCCGCTGGTCAGTGTTGCCGTGGTGCTCACCCTGCTTCCGGCCATGCTCTCGAGCATCGGCCCACGGATCGACTACCCGAAGATCCGCAAGGAGGCCACGGCCTCGCGCGGCTGGACGGCCTGGGCCCGCACGATCGTCCACCACCGGGCCATCGCGACGACGATCGCGCTGGTAATGCTGGGGCTACTCATCATCCCGGTCTTCAGCCTCAAGATCGGTCAGTCCGGGATCGACTCGCTGGCGCGCAGCGGCCCCGCCTACACCACCCTGCAGACGCTGCGCGCGGGAGGCATCGGCACCGGAGTCCTCACCCCGGTTGAGGTCCTCGTCCCGTCGGGAGACGCCAAGGCGGCGGCCGCCGCGGCAGGCGGCGTCGATGGAGTCCAACTGGCCGTCATCGGCGGCGACAAGGCCGGGGTGGCCGTCATCGACGCGCTTCCCGTCAGGGAGACGGTGGACAGCTCGAGCAGTCAGGTCGTCGATCGGGTCAGGACCGCGGTAGAGCAGAGCACCGACGGCTCCGTGGGGGTCACCGGTGCCGGCGCGACGGTCGAGGACTACTTCAGCGCGGTCTACAACAACTTCCCTTACGTGCTCGCCCTGATCGCGATCATCACGTTCGTGCTGCTGATGCGCACGTTCCGCTCGGTGCTGCTGCCCATCAAAGCGGTGATCCTCAACCTGGTGTCGCTGTCTGCCGTCTTCGGCTTCGTGGTGTTCTTCTGGCAAGAGGGCCATGGCTCCGAGCTCATCTTCAACGTGTCACCGACGGGAGCGATCACGTTCTGGCTGCCGGTGGTGATCTTCGCGTTCCTGTTCGGACTGTCGATGGACTACGAAGTGTTCATCCTGGCGCGCATGCGTGAGGAGTACGACGACAGCGGCGACACGTCTGCCGCCGTGATCACCGGGCTCGGCCGGACCGGGCGCCTCGTCACGTCCGCCGCGCTCATCCTGTTCTTTGCCTTCGCCGCCCTGGCCTCGGCGCCGGGCACCGATATCAAGGTGCTCGGGACCGCCCTCGGGGTCGGCATCCTGATCGACGCCACCATCGTCCGCGCGCTGCTGGTGCCGGCCCTGGTCAGCCTGTTCGGGCGATGGAACTGGTGGCTGCCCGGCTGGCTGGCGCGGGTGCTCATGGTCGAGCCGTCGCCACTCGCGCCCACGTCCGGCCCCCCGGCCATGATCGAGACCCGATCCACCGTGAGGCAAGGCGTAGGTGCTGCCCCTCCCGCGAACGACATCCCCCCCGACGACGTTGCCCCGGATCCAGCCGACGTCACCGACCCCGCCTCTGGCACCGACCCCGACGACGACCCCGACGCCCGCCCGATTGATCCCGTCGGCGTGTAACTCTGCTCGAGCTCACATTGTCCTGGCTACGACGGCGCCAGGGTCGGGCGGATGGTTGCTCTTGTCGGGCGGCGTGCGTTGGTCCTGCAGGTGAAAAGGCGCAGTGACGCGGCGGCTCCTGCGACACGTGGCTTGTCGTGGCGGCTGACCTCGCGTGCCGCTCCCGAACGCCGTACCAGGTCAGACTGGCCGGCCGGCGCGGTAGGTCGACGCCACCAGCGGCACCCCTGGGCGGTAGACCAGGTGCAAATACGACGGGGCGGCCAGCACCGCGAAGTCGGCGCTCGCCCCGACGCCCAGCCGGCCGACGTCCTCTCGACGTAGGGCCGCCGCCCCACCGGCGGTCGCCGCCCACAACGCCTCTGCCGGGCTCATCCTCATCTCGCGCACGGCCAACGCCATGCACAGCGGCATCGACGACGTGTAACAGGAACCGGGGTTGCAGTCGGTCGCCAACGCCACCGTGACGCCCGCCGCCAGCATCGCGCGCGCATCCGGATAGGGCGAGCGCGTCGAGAACTCCACCCCTGGAAGCAGCGTCGCGACCACGTGCGCGTCGCGCAGGTCGGCGATGTCGTCGGCCGAGGTGAACGTGCAGTGGTCGGCTGACGCCGCCCCTTCCTCGCAGGCGACGGTGATCCCCGGGCCTTCGCCGAGCTGGTTGGCGTGGACCCGCGCCATCAGGCCGGCCGCTCGTCCCGCCCGAAGCACCGCGCGCGCCTGGTCACCGTCGAATGCGCCTCGCTCGCAGAAGACGTCCACCCACCGCGCGAACGGCACACACGCGGCGAGCATCGACCCGGTCACGAGGTCGACGTAGCCAGCGACGTCGTCCTCGAACTCCGGTGGCACGACGTGGGCTCCGAGAAAGGTCGTCTCGGAGGTGAGCTGCCTCGCGACGGCGAGAGACCGCGACTCGTCGGCCACCGTGAGCCCATAGCCGCTCTTGATCTCCACCGTCGTCGTTCCCTGCCGTGCCATCTCGCTCACAAGGCGTGCAGCCTGTGCCAGCAAGGCTTCATCGCTGGCCGCGCGGGTCGCGGCGACCGTGGTGCGGATTCCGCCCGCGGAATAGGACCGCCCTTCCATCCGGGCGGCGAACTCCTCAGCCCGGTCGCCGGCAAAGACCAGATGGGCGTGACTGTCAACGAAACCAGGTATGACGGCAGCGCCAGCCACGTCGAGCACCTCGTCCGCGGTGGGCGCATCCCCCGCTCGCCCGGTCCACACGACCCGCCCGCCCTCGACGACGAAGGCGGCGTCTCGAACCAGCCCGACAGGCGATCCGTCGCCGAGCTCAGGTGCGTTCGTGACCAGCTCGCCAATCCTGGTGACGAGAACCGATGTCATCCTTCGCCCCACACCCTGCCGATGGCGGCGGCCAGCTCGTGCCCGACCTCCTCATGGTCACCCCGCCCCGCGATGACGCGGCCGTCGCAGACCACGTGCGTGACGTCGGCGCCGCTGGTCGCGAAGACCACGGTCTCGAGGTTCGGTCCACCTCCGGATGTGCGCGTCGAGTGAAGGTCGATCGTCACCAAGTCGGCGCGCGCGCCCACAGCGATCCGACCGGCGTCGGGGAAACCCAGCGAAGCGTGGCCGCGTTCCGTCCCGGCAGCCAACAGATCCTGCGCCGGCCAGTGACCACGAAGCTGGCTCGCCAGCCGCTCGTCGAGCTCGAGGGCTCGCATCTCCTCGAACGGGTCGATGATCGCGTGACTGTCAGAACCCAGCGTCAGAAGGGATCCCGCCGCCTCCAGCTCGCGTGCCGGCCCAACTCCGTCTCCGAGGTCGCGCTCGGTCGTCGGGCAGAAGCAGGCCGTCGTACCAGAGCCGCCGATGAGCTCGATGTCGCGGTCACTCAGGTGGGTGGCGTGCACGACGCTCGTTCGGCTCCCGAGGACGCCGCCCTCGGCCAGCAGCACGGTCGGGCTGCAACCAAACGCAGCCTGGGCAGCATCGTTCTCGGCCACCTGCTCGGAGAGGTGGACGTGCAGCGGGGCCGAGGTAGTCGCCGCCCACTCCGAGACGACCGGCAACGCCGCCCTCGGCACGGCGCGAACGGAGTGGACAGCCGCCCCGACCACGACGTCACTTCGAGCATCCCCCATGAGAAGGGCCACGCGGTCCCGCCAGGCCGCCGCACTGCCATCGCTGAAGCGCCGCTGCACGCCCTCGACGTCCGCGCCGAATCCCGACGCGAGATAGCAGGTATCGAGCAACGTGATGCGAACGCCGGCCTCACCGGCCGCCGAGATCAAGGCTCGACCCATGGCGTTGGGGTCGTTATACGACCAGCCGTCCGGTGCGTGATGAAGATAATGAAACTCCCCCACACTGGTGATCCCCGCCGCCGCCATCTCGCGATAGACCGCCCGGGCCAACTCGTAGTAGCCATCAGGGTCGAGTCGACTGGCGAGCGAGTACATCTGCTCGCGCCAGGTCCAGAAGGACCCCTTGCCGCGCTGGGTCCGTCCTCTCAGCGCGCGATGAAAGGCATGGCTGTGGCAGTTGGCGAAGCCGGGAACTGTCAACCCTGCAAGGCGAGTCGCCTCCCCAGCCGACTCACCGGCTCTGACCGACGTGATCGTCGTTCCGCTGACCCCGACTCGAACTCCTGCCTCGACGACTCCGATCCCGGTCGCGGCGTACTCACACCAGTAGGACGTCACCCCACGAGCTCCTGGACCACGGCCGTCAACGCCTCGACACCGGCCAGACAGTCAGCCTCGTCGGCGCGCTCGGCCGGGGAGTGTGAGATCCCCGTCGGGTTGCGCACGAACAGCATGGCCGAGGAGATGCCTGCACGCTGCAGGATGCATGCGTCATGCCCCGCACCTGTGGGTATGACGGGCACCCCACCGAGGACGGCCGCGAGCCGAGACGTCAACCTCGCGTCAAAGTCGACCGTTGGGGACACAGACTCTGCCGTGACGTCGACACTCGTGCCGTCGCGTCCCGCCCGCTCGGCCGCCTGCCGCTCGATGACCGAGACCAGAGCGTCGACGACATCGCTGTCAGGACCACGCGCGTCGAGCCAGGCCGTGACCGCCGAAGGGATGGCGTTGGTGGCGTTCGGTTCGACGGCGATCCGTCCGAAGGTGGCGCGAGCATCGGCGAGCCGAGCCTGCTTGCTGGCGGCGAGGGCGGTCATCGCGTAGGTGAGCATCGGATCGTGTCGATCGTCCATCCGGGTCGATCCGGCGTGGTTCGGCTCGCCGGTGAAGTCGAACCGCCAGCGACCGTGTGCCCAGCTCGCCGAGGCGACCCCCACGGCGGCCTCGCGGTCCACCAGGTCGCGGCCCTGTTCGACGTGCAGCTCGACGTACGCCGAAACATCGTCCAGCATTGCCGCACGACCGAGTTCGGGCTCGAGACCCGCGGCCGACATGGCATCGACGAGGAACGTGCCGTGCCGGTCTTTCAGCTCTCGCGCGTGTTGCGGGGACATCAGACCGGTCGCGAGGCGCGACCCCAGGCAGGCGATCCCGAACCTCGAGCCCTCTTCCTCGACGAACATCGCGACGCCGACCGGACACGTCGGGGTGACACCGCGGTCGCGAAGCGCATCGATGGCGGCGAACGACGAGACCACGCCGAGCGGCCCGTCGTACGCGCCGCCGCTCTCCACCGAGTCCAGATGCGACCCGATGAGCAGCCCCTTGCCGGTGGCGCCCTCGGGGCGCCACCAGGCGATGGCGTTTCCCTGGCCATCGAGGCTCACATCAAGGTGCCGCGAGGCGGCCTGGGCGGCATACCAGGCGGCGCACTCGCGCTCCGCGGAGTCGAACGGTGACCGGTGGTAGCCGCCGTCGGCGGAGTCGCGACCGATCGGCAGCAGCTCGCGCCACATCTCCTGGAAGCCCACCCGGTCAATATAGGCGCGGACCGGTCGGCACGGCCTCGCAACCGGACGGTCCGGGGCAACAACCTGACCGCTCGACCGGAAGAACCTGACGGCTCGACCGGAAGAACCTGACGGCTCGACCGCAAGAACCTGACGGCTCGACCGGAACAACCTGACGGCTCGACCGGAACAACCTGACGGCTCAGCGGGAGGGGGAGAGGTCGGCGAGGAGCTCGCGTTCGCGGCGGCGGCTGAGACCGGCCGACCGGGGCCGGTCGAGACCCTGCGTGCGCTCCCAGGCCAGCACATCGGCGACCAGCTCGGCCCGTGACCGGTGCTGCAGACCGGCCGCTCGCGCGGCCGCTCCGGACCGAGCGGACCAGCCATCCCAACCCGGCTCTACGAGCCACATCGCCAACGAGTCCGGCCCCATGTACTCCGCCACGCCGTGGTCGAGCAGCCACCGCGCCTCGGCCGGCAGCACCGGCCCGGTGTGTCCTGCGGCATCTCGGCACAGCTCGATCCAGGTCCCGAACGGTACGACGGGCCCGACCGCGTTGTACGTACCCGTCAGCCCCGACCGCGCACCGTCGAGCAGCCAGCCGGCCAGGTCTCGGACGTCGATGACCTGGGTAGGGATGTCCGGAGTGTCGGGCACCAGCATCGGTTCTTGCCGGTCGAGGGCCGCGCGGGCGACCCAGGCTCCGGAGCGTCCCGTGTGGTCCCCCGGTCCGCCGATCAGTCCCGACCGGGCGACCATCAGCCGGTCTCCCACCACTCGCTGCGACGCCAGCTCGCACGCCACCTTCGCCTCGCCATAATGCTCGCGGTCAGCGAGGTTGAGGTCGGTCGGCGGCAGCAGGTCGGCGGACTCGTCGGCACCCGGCGTCGCGTGCGAGGCGTAGACGTTGCCCGACGAGACGTAGGTCCAGTGCCGGGCCCGGTCGCCGAGCGCGGCCAGCGCCTCCCGCACGAAGCGCGGTTGCCAGGACACCTCGACCACGGCATACCAGTCACGACCGCTGACCGGGTCGTAGGCGCCCGGCTGCACCCGGTCGGATCGGACCAGGAGTGCCCCGTCGGCGACCGCTGCACTTTCGCCGCGTGCCAGGCAGGTGACCGAGTCCCCACGCTCCACCGCCTGGGCCGCCACCTCTCGCCCAAGCCACGCTGTCCCGCCGAGGATGAGAATGTCCATGCCGGGCAGTGCATCACGACGCCGTCCGGCGATGCACGGTCGTTCGCGGTGGGCGTAAGGCTTCACCCGACCGACCGACCGACCGCGGCGCTAGGCCGGCGCCGCCACGACTCGGGCCGCGTCAGCCGCCAGAAAATCTGAGGGGCGAAGAGGCTCGGACGGTGCTAAGACAGTGAGGGTGCACCTGGTTCGCCCCGACTCCCGCGCGAGCAAGCAAGCGTGCCCGCGCGGCCCTGTCGATGCTCCAGAACGGCCCGCCCTGGGGCATGAGCTGCTGCTCGGGTTGGCGGTCTTCGCCGTCTACAGCGTTGTCGCAGGAGCCACGCTGTCCGGCGGCCGGGCAGCGGCGAGGAGCCACGCCCGGGACATCTTCGACCTCGAGCAGGACCTCCACCTCGACATCGAACGGCCCATGAACACCTGGCTCGTCCACCATGACGTGGTCCGGGTCGCGGCGAACTACGAGTATGCGTTCACCTACATCCTCAGTGCGTCCCTGCTGCTCGGCTGGCTCTACGCCCGCCAACCCGAGCTCTACCGCTGGGCGCGGACCTCCTTCATCGTGCTGAACCTGGTCGCCTTCACCGTGTTCGCTGGCTATCCCGTGGCACCGCCGCGGTTGTTCCCCGATCTCGGCTTCGTGGATACGGTGACACGAGGACACACCTTCGGGTCGTGGGGAGACGGGATGGTGGACCATGCGAACTCGCTGGCTGCGATGCCGTCTCTCCATCTCGGCTGGGCCCTCTGGGTCAGCGTGGTGCTCGGGATGATCGCGGGGTCGGTTCGGACCCAGCTGGTGAGCAGTGTCCATGTCCTCGTGACGCTCCTCGTCATCATGGCGACCGCCAACCATTTCGCCCTCGACGCGGTGGGCGGGGCCGCCTGTGTGATGGTGAGCCTGCCGATCGCCGGGATGCTCAGCCATCGGAGCCGGGACCACACCCGTAGACCCGAGCGGGTCGCGGCCGCCGATGCGTTCTTTCTCTACGTCGAGTCCCCGACCTCCCCTCAACACGTCGGCGGGCTACTCCTGCTGGACCATGACGGCCACCCCGAGCGGCCCACCCGTGACGCTCTCGAAGCGGTGGTGCGAGCTGAGCTGGACCAGCTGCCCCGCTTCCGTCAGCGGCTTTCACCAGCCTCCCGTTGGCGTCGGCCCCGCTGGGTCGACGCGCCCGACCTCGACTGGAGCTGGCACATCACGACCCACGACCTCGCGGGAGAGTCAGGTACGCCGGCCGGCCGAGCCGCGCTGGGAGCCTACGTCGCGGAGCTGGCGTCGACCCCGCTGCCGCGGGACCGCCCGCTGTGGCGGCTCATCTCTGTCACCGGGGTCACGGCGCAGCAGTCGGCGGTGGTGTTCATCGCCCACCACGTGATCGCGGACGGCTTCGGCACGGTGGCCCAGGCCCTTCGCCTTCTCCAGCCACCCGTCCCCACTCTGGAGGTCGACGCCGCCGCGCTGCCTGGCCCGGTGAAGCGTCTCGCGGCGACGGTGACCGGCCTGGCGCAGCTGGCGACAGATGGCCGACCCCAGCAGCCGTTCGTCGGAGCCGACAGCGCGGGTCGAGGGTTCGGCGCCGTCACACTGCCGCTCGCCCAGGTGCGTCAGCTGGCCAAGGGGCTCGATGTCCGCGTCACCGACGTCGTCCTGTGCATCGTTGCGGGAGCCTTGGCCCGAGCCGCGGACCCGGCGAGGCTGGCAACCCTCAGCCAGCTCCGAACCTCGGTGCCGGTGATGGTGCCGAGGGCCGGCGCCGCCGTCGAAGGCAACGCCACGGGTACGGCGATGCTGGACCTTCCGCTGAGGGCGCAGTCCGAGCCGTCCCGGCTCGCCGACATCGCAGCTCGCAGCGGCCGCCTCCAGAGGAGGCACCCGGGCGCTGGCGTCGCGTTTCGTCATGGACGCCGTCGGTGAGGTACTCCCGCCGGTAGTCCATGCCTGGTTCGCCCGCACGGTCTATGGCAGGCGCTACTTGCACGCGATCGTCTCGAACATCCCCGGCCCCAGTGTGCAACTGAGCCTCGTCGGTCTCCCGCTGCGCGAAGCCTTCCCGATCCTTCCGCTGGCGCCCGGGTCGCCCGTCGCCATCGGAGCGCTCGGGGTGACGGGCGGCCTCGGGCTCGGGATGAGCGTGCATCCCGACCTGGTGCCGGACGTCGACGCCCTCGAGCGAGCAGTCGGCTCGGTCTTCGGCGAGCTCCGCCAGGCGGTCCCACGGGAACGAGTCGAGCGACAGTGCCCGGCATCGTCGTGACGGCGACGGCCTAGGACACCGGGCCCTTCGGGTCCCAGGCCAAGGACAGCATGAGCTGGAGGCGGGTGCCGGGCTCGTCGAGGCTCGCGCCGAAGAGCTCACGTAGCCGTCCCATCCGGTAGCGCACCGTCTGCGGGTGCACATGCAGCTCAGCAGCGATGGCTCGCCGGTCACCCATGTTGCGCAACCAGGAGCGAAGTGTCGCTCGCAGCGCTTCGCGAGACGCCGGCGTCGCTCCTTCGAGGGGCGCAAGCGTCTGGTGCCGAAGGGCATCGAGCAGCCGGGGCTCTCGGTGCACGATGATCGCGTCGATGTGCTCGTCGACGAAGACGGGGTCCTCCGAGAGCACGCCGGCCTGTTGTAGCCGGGATGCCACCTCGGCGATCTGGGCGCTGGCCGGCAGGTGCTCCAGGGTGACCGTGTGGCCGATGACCGCCGACGAGCTCCGCAACACGTTCGCCAGTCGCTGCCGGCGGCCGGGTGCAGCCGGGTCAGGCACGATCGCCCCGAGGAGCCCGGACCGCCGAACGATCAGGCAGGTCGGGTCGAGGCGGGACACCATCTCGCGGCCCACCTCGTTGCTGGCCTCAACCAAGACGACGGCCGCCGTACTCGGGATCGGCCAACCGGCCCGTAGCGCCGCCGCGAGCACGGACGCGGAGTCCGAGCGGTCCGAGAGCAACAGCTCGACGAGCTCGTCGCGCGACCGCTCCCGAGCCGCCGCGGCCTCGGACTGCTCGGACAGGTAGCCGGCCGTGGATGCTGACGAGAGCTGGTCGACGAAGCAGAAGACAGCCTCGGCGAGCGCCGCCAGCGCGCTCGGCGAGAGCCCCTGGCCGAGCGCACGCTGCGACATCTGTCGCCAGGCGACGCGGGCCCCGAGCTGATAGGCCGACAGCAGCGTTCCAACCGGGATGCCCTGCCGCCACTGGGCCCGACCGATCTCCTCGAAGAGACCTCGCTCGACTTCCTGCTCCCACGCGGCGGCCTGCATGCCGTCGGAGAGGATCTTCTCGGCCATCACGAGCAGCGAATGCACGGCTCCCTCCGATGCCGCCAGTACCACGGCACGGGCCTGGGCCACAAAGGCCGCGTAGCTCTCGGACACCTCGAGCAGGAGCTTCTCCAGCTCGTCGAGCAGCTCTGGGAGACCGTCCACGAGAACGCCCTCGAGGCTCGCCAGTTGGGTGGTACCCGTCGCGGAATCCACTTCCATCTGCCAAGTACACCCCACCAGTCCTGCTCACGCACGGCCAGCTGTTGTCATCTGGTGATAAGGCGACCCGGTGAAGATCACGCTTTCATGCGCAGACATCGTGCCCCCGAAACAGAATGATGGGGTCATGACCAGGCAGGATGCACTGCGCCGGCAGTGGAAGGGTCGGTGAACAGGACGTCGTCGACCAGATCGTCACGTGATCAGCTGCGGGAACAGGAACGAGCCGAGAACTTCCCGGTGGCACTGTTCCTCCTCCCGCTGTCGTACCGCCATGCCCTGCGGGCCGTCTACGACGTCGTCCGGGTCATCGATGACACCGGAGACGCGGCATCGGGCGACCGGACCGCGCAGCTGACGGACCTGTCCCTCGACCTGGCCCGGGGCTGGGAGGGCGCGGTTCCTGACAACCCGGCGATTCGTCGCCTGATGCCGGTTGTTCGCGGCCGCGGGCTGAGCAGGCAACCGTTCGATCAGCTCGTCGAGGCGAACCTGATGGATCAGGTCGTCGGCAGCTACGAGACGTTCGACGACGTGCTGCACTACTGCTCGCTGTCGGCGTCTCCCGTCGGTCACCTCGTGCTCGAGGTCTTCGGGCAGTCGTCCGCCAAGAGGCGCGAGCTTTCCAACAGCGTGTGCATGGCGCTTCAGCTCCTCGAGCACTGGCAGGACGTGGCGGAGGACTATCGCGCGGGCCGGATCTACCTGCCCCGGCAGGACCTGCGCCGTTTCGCCGTCGACACGAGCGAGCTCGGAACCGGCGCCACGTCGCCGGCCGTCCGGCTGCTGGTCGCTTTCGAGACCGACCGCGCGGCCGCCCTCCTGGAGACCGGCGCACCGCTCGTCAGCCAGCTGCACGGCTGGGCCCGGCTCGCGGTGGCCGGTTACGTCGCAGGGGGTCGCGCGACCGTCGACGCGCTTCGGCGGGCGGGCGGCGACGTGTTGCCTGGCCCCCCGAAACCGCTGCGCCGTGACGTGCTGCGTCACCTGGCAGTCCTGCTCGGCAAGGGGACGCTGTGAGTGCGCCAGCAGTCGGCCACGACTACGCCGTCGCCGAGTCGATCACCCGGGAGCAGGCGCGCAACTTCTACTATGGGATCCGGTTGCTGCCACGAGGCAAGCGGTCAGCCCTGTGTGCGCTCTATGCCCTGGCTCGTCGGATCGACGACATCGGGGACGGCGATCTCGACCACCACGAGAAACAGTCCCGGCTGGCCGCGCTGCACCAGCAGATCGTGGACCTCGACAGCCGAGTGGCCGCGCCCGACTCGGTTCTCAGCGCCGTCGCCGACGTGCTCGAGTCCTACCCGGTGCCGAAGGAGGCGTTCCTCGAGCTCATCGACGGTGTCCAGATGGACCTCTCCGGGCGCCACTACGACACCTTCGACGACCTGGTCACCTACTGCCGCTGCGTGGCCGGCTCCGTGGGCCGGCTGTGCCTCGGCGTGTTCGGCAGCAGGCCTCACGCCGATG
Source organism: uncultured Actinomycetota bacterium (assembly GCA_963820035.1). Taxonomy (GTDB): domain Bacteria; phylum Actinomycetota; class Actinomycetes; order Propionibacteriales; family Nocardioidaceae; genus JAWWPG01. The sequence goes on from CAWFYK010000009.1 coordinate 293,765, forward strand.
CCGCACGATATGCCGATGCCCTCGGCATCGCTCTGCAGCAGACGAACATCCTGCGCGACATCCGGGAGGACCTCCAAGGAGGCCGGGTCTATCTGCCCCGGGACGATCTGGAACGGTTTGGCGTCGACCTGCGGCTCGACTCTGCCGGCCGGTTGTGCGACGACGGTGGCGCGTTGACCGCCCTCATCCGCGACGCGGCCGACCGGGCTCGCGACTGGTACGCCGACGGGCTCCGGCTGGTTCCCCTCCTCGACCGGCGCAGCGCTGCCTGCTGCTCAGCGATGGCCGGGATCTACCAACGGCTGCTCGACAAAATCCAGCAGGATCCGTCGCAGGTCTACGGCGGCCGGTTGTCCCTGTCCGGCGTCAACAAGGCAGGGGTTGCCGTCCGGGCCCTCGCCGGACGGCCGGCGTGAGCGGCCGGGTCGCCGTCGTCGGCGGCGGGCTGGCCGGCATCACGGCCGCCCTCCGGTGCGCGGACGCCGGCCGGAGCGTCGTCCTGCTGGAGGCCAAGGGGGCGCTCGGCGGGCTCACCCACTCGTTCCGCCGAGGAACCCTCGACGTCGACAACGGGCAGCACGTATTCCTGCGGTGCTGCACGTCGTATCGGAACCTTCTGGAGCGGCTGGGGGTCTCGGAGCAGGTCGTGCTCCAGCGGCGGCTCGATATCGGCGTTCGGACGCCTGGGGGGAGCCGCGAGGCACGGCTCCGGCGCACCGGGCTGCCCGCCCCTCTGCATCTGGCCGGCTCGCTGACGCGCTACTCGGTGCTCAGCCCTGCTGACCGGCTGCGCGCCGTCCGTGGCGCCCTGGCCATGCGTCGCCTCGACCTTGCGGACGACTCGCTCGACCAGGACACCTTCGGGGACTGGCTCGCAGCACATGGCCAGAACGGCCGCACGGTCGCCGCGCTCTGGGACCTCTTCGCCGTCGCCACCCTCAATGCTCCGGCCGCAGACGCCTCGCTCGGGCTGGCCGCGATGGTCTTCCAGACCGGCCTGCTCACCGATCCCGACGCTGGCGACATCGGCTGGTCGAGGGTTCCCCTGCAGCAGCTGCATGGTGACGCCGCGGTGCGCAGCCTCGAGGGGACGGGGGCGGAGGTCCGGACCCGCGCCAAGGTCGACGTCCTCACACCGAACGACGTCGGCGGATGGCTGGTCGGCGAGCGCGACGGTGAGCGTCACGAGGTCGACCAGGTCGTCATGGCGGTGCCACCGTCCCAAGCGGAGAACCTGCTCCCAGCAGGCAGCCTGGATCTCGATCCCGGCTGGTCGGTCCGACTCGGGTCGTCCCCGATCGTCAACGTGCACGTGGTCTTCGACCGCAAGGTGCTGGACGAGCCGTTTCTGGCGGGCGTGAACACACCGGCGCAGTGGGTCTTCGACCGCACAGCGCAGAGCGGTCTGACCGGCGGACAGTACGTCGCGGTCTCCGTCTCGGCGGCACACGACAGCATCGACCTCAGTACGGCCCAGATCCGCGACCTGATGATCCCGGCCCTCGAGTCGCTGCTGCCGGCCGCTCGCCGCGCCACGGTGCTCGACTTCTTCGTGACCCGGGAGCGACAGGCGACGTTCAACCCGGTCGCTGGCACCGCCCGTTCCCGGCCATCGGCGCACACCCGTTACCCGGGGCTGGCCCTCGCAGGCGCATGGACCGCGACCGGATGGCCGGCGACGATGGAGAGCGCCGTTCGCAGTGGCGAGGCGGCGGCCACGACCCTGCTACACGGCACGATGTCCACCGAGAAGAAAGGGGGCCTGGCGGCATGACGATCACGTCCAGTCCGACGCTTCAGCTCACCCGTGATGCGGTGCTGCCCGGCCTGCGAGCCGCGGTGGCGGGGATGGACCCGGCGAGTGCGGCCATGTCGTCATACCACCTCGGATGGACCGACCTGGAAGGGCGGCCGGCGGACTCGGCGGGCGGAAAGGCGCTGCGTCCAGCGCTGGCCCTGCTGTCGGCCCAGGCGGCGGGAGCGTCCGCCGATGTGGGGGTTCCGGGGGCAGTGGCCGTGGAGCTGGTGCACAACTTCTCACTGGTCCACGACGACGTCATGGACCACGACACCCACCGGCGCCACCGCCCGACCGTCTGGTCGGTCTGGGGGGTGCCGAGTGCCATTCTGACCGGTGACGCGATGCTGGTCGCGGCCCAGCAGGCCTTGCTCGACAGCGGCTCGCCCCACACCCCTGGCGCACTCCGGCTACTGCTCGACGCGACTCGGCGGCTGATCGGCGGTCAGGCGGAGGATCTCGACTTCGAGACCCGGGAAGAGGTCAGCCTGGCCGACTGTCAGCAGATGGTGGCCGGCAAGACCGGGGCTTTGCTGTCGGCGAGTGCCGCCATCGGGTCGGTCCTCGCAGGCGCCCCCGCCAGGACGACCCACGCTCTGGCGAGCTACGGAGCCCACCTCGGTGCGGCGTTCCAACTGGTCGACGACCTGCTCGGCATCTGGGGCGACCCGGCAGTCACCGGCAAGCCCGTCCTGTCCGATCTTCGATCCGGGAAGAAGTCGCTGCCGGTGACCTATGCGCTGTCCCGCGGGAGCGCGGCCAGTCTGGAGCTTGCCGAACGCTACCGACGCGCCGACTGGAGCGACGAGGCCGACCTGGCTCGGGCCGCCGTGCTCGTCGAGGAGGCGGGCGGGCGCCGTTGGACCGTCGAGGAGTCGGAACGCCAGATGCGCCTCGCGCTCGCCTCGCTCGGTGACATCGACATGGCGGCCGATGTGCGCGCCGAGCTCACGGGACTGGCCCACTTCGTCGTGGCGAGACACCACTGATGCGATCCCAGCCCCTCAAGAGCTTCGCGTCGCGGGAGGCCTCGGTCGCCACCGCACCGAGCCGGCCGGCACCGGACACCACCGAGCCGGGCCGCCCGTTGACCGGCTGCGCCGACGCGGCTGAGTCGCTGGACCGTGCCGTGACGCACCTACGCCACCTCCAGGACCCGGCCGGCTACTGGAAGGGCGAGCTCGAGACCAACGTGACCATGGATGCGGAGGATCTGCTGCTCCGCGAGTTCCTCGGGATCCGCGAGGACCGCGAGACGGCCGAGGCGGCCCGCTGGATCCGCAGCAAGCAGCGCGATGACGGCAGCTGGGCGACGTTCTATGGCGGGCCGCCCGATCTTTCCACCACGGTGGAGGCGTGGGTCGCGCTTCGGCTGGCCGGTGACGACCCGGGGGCTGCCCACATGCGTGCGGCGGCCGGTTTCGTCCGAGCCGTGGGCGGCGTCGAACGAAGCCGCGTCTTCACCAGGATCTGGCTGGCCCTGTTCGGGCTGTGGTCATGGGACGACCTTCCGGTGATGCCGCCGGAGCTGATGCTGCTTCCGCGCTGGGCGCCGCTCAATATCTACAACTGGGCCTGCTGGGCACGCCAGACGATCGTGCCCCTCACCCTCGTCTGCGCTCAACGCCCGGCGCGACCACTCGGGTTTGAGATCGCCGAGCTGCACGTCGGGGCCCGGCCGCAGGAGAAGGCGTCCTGGCACAGCTGGCAGGGCTTCTTCGGCCGACTCGACACCGCGCTGCACGTCTACTCGCGTCGGCCCTCGCGTCGGCTGCGCGCGTGGGCGTCCAGGCGGGCGGTCGCGTGGGTGCTGGCCCGTCAGGAGGCCGACGGGTCCTGGGGCGGCATCCAGCCGCCGTGGGTCTACTCGCTGCTGGCGCTGCACCTCAGCGGACTTCCCCTCGACCACCCGGCCATGAGAGCGGGCCTTGACGGTCTCGAGGGTTTCATCGTCCGGGAGGAGACGCCAGACGGCGTTGTACGCCGGGTCGAGGCGTGTCAGTCACCGGTCTGGGACACCGGACTGGCGCTGACCGCCATGCTCGACGCCGGTGTGGCGCCGGACGACCCGGACGTGCTCCGGGCGGCCGACTGGCTGCTCGACGAGGAGATCGAGGTCCCCGGTGACTGGGCGGTACGACGGCCGGGGATGGCGCCCGGTGGCTGGGCGTTCGAGTTCGCCAACGACGGCTACCCTGACACCGACGACACTGCCGAGATCGTGCTCGCGCTCCGCCGGTGCCGCCATCCCGATCCGCACCGGCTGCGTGCCGCCGTCGAGCGTGGCACCGGCTGGCTTCGCGGGATGCAGTCACGCGATGGTGGTTGGGGGGCGTTCGACGTCGACAACACCCACGAGCTCGCGACAAAGCTCCCGTTCTGCGACTTCGGGGCGGTCATCGATCCTCCGTCGGCGGACGTCACGGCCCACATCGTCGAGATGCTGGCTGCTGAGGGCGGCGGCACAAGCGAGGCGTGCGTGCGTGGCGTGCGCTGGCTGCTCGATGCCCAGGAGCCTGACGGCAGCTGGTTCGGACGCTGGGGGGCCAACTACGTCTACGGCACCGGGGCCGCCGTACCTGCGCTGGTCGCCGCGGGTGTCGCGGCCTCCGACCCGGTGATCCAGGCCGCCGTCCACTGGCTCGAGACCCACCAGAACGACGACGGTGGGTGGGGTGAGGACCTCCGGTCCTATCACGACCCGAGGCAGGCCGGTCGAGGCGAGTCCACCGCCTCTCAAACGGCCTGGGCACTCCTGGCCCTGCACGCGGCCGGCCACCGGCCCGACTCCGGGGCGATGGCCCGCGGCATCGGCTGGCTGGTGCGGACGCAGCGCGCCGATGGCTCCTGGGACGAGCCGCAGTTCACCGGCACGGGCTTCCCGGGAGACTTCTACATCAACTACCACCTCTACCGGCTGGTTTTCCCGATCTCCGCCCTCGGCCGCTGCCTCGGAGCCGCAGCATGAGCCGAGCCCTTGTCTGCACGCCCCTGCTCGCTGAATATCTCACCATGCGGGGCCGCCTCGGGTCCGCCCCCGTGACCGTGGAGCGGACCGGTCAGGGGCCTGCCCGATCGCTGGCCAGTGCGCGACGGCTCAGCACCCAGTCGGCCGGGCTCGACGGGGTGCTGGTCGCGGGGGTCTGCGGGTCGCTTCAGCCACACGTCAAACCAGGTGACCTGGTGATCGCCACCGAGGTGCGGAAGCCACCCGAGCAGCCGCTGCCCTGCCCCACCGCGCCGCTGCTGGCGGCTGCTCTGCGGCGCCGCGGGCTGCGGGTCCACCTGGGCGACGTCGAGTCTCGCGACAGCGTCGTCACCGGCCGGTCCCGGGCTGCGCTCGCGCGTGACGGGGCGCTCGCCGTCGACCTGGAGTCGGCCGATCTCGGAGCGTCGTTCCCCGACACCCCCTTCGCCGTCGTGCGGGCGGTCGTCGACACACCCGACCATCCGTTGCTTCGTCCGGGCACGGTGCCGCGTGGGATCCGCGCCCTGCGCGGCCTGCGGTCGGCCGCGCCCGCGATCGAGGAGTGGGCCGCTGCCCTCGACCGCCGTCAGCTGATACTGGCGTCGCCCAGATCATTCTGCGCCGGTGTCGCCCGCGCGATCGAGATCGTGGAGCGGGGGCTGGAGAGGTTCGGCGCACCGGTCTATGTACGGCGGCAGATCGTCCACAACACCCACGTCGTTCGCCAGCTGGAGGATCGTGGGGCGATCTTCGTCGAGGAGATCGACCAGGTGCCGCCGGGGTCCGTCGTGGTCCTGGCGGCGCATGGGGTCTCACCCGTTGTGCGAGCTGCGGCCGAGCACCGGCAGCTCAGGATTGTCGACGCCACCTGCCCGCTCGTCACCAAGGTGCACAGCGAGGTACGCCGCTACGCGGCCCGTGGCGACACGGTGTTCCTCATCGGCCATCGTGAACACGAGGAGGTGGTCGGCACTGCCGGAGAGTCGCCCGACAACGTGCTCGTCATCGGCGACGCGCGAGAGGCCGCCACCGTCCAGGTCCGTGACCCGCAGCGGGTCTCCTACGTCATGCAGACCACGCTTGCCATCGACGAGGCGACCGAGATATCCGCCGTACTCCGCGACCGCTTCCCAGGCTTGAGCGGACCGCGTCGCGACGACATCTGCTACGCCACGACCAACCGGCAGCACGCGGTGCGCGAGGTCGCCGACGAGTCGGACCTGGTGCTGGTGGTGGGTTCGGCCACCTCATCGAACTCCCGTCGGCTCGTCGAGGTCGCGGAACGCCGAGGGGCGCGCGCTCGCCTCGTCGAGGACGTGACCCAGGTGGACCTACGCTGGCTGGCTGGTGTCGGCCGGGTCGGTGTCACGGCCGGCGCCTCCGCACCGCCGGAGCTGGTCGACGAGCTCGTCGAGTGCCTGTCCGGCCTCGGGCCCGTGACGATTCACACCACGGACGTCATCGAAGAGGACGTTCTGTTCACACTGCCAAGGGAGGTGATCTGAGAAGTGGGCATGCCACTGCGTCAGACCGCGAAGCTGGGGACCTATCTGCTCAAGCAGAAGGTGCTCCGCAAGGACAAGTTCGCCCTGCTCGTCGAGCTCGAGCCGCTGTTCGCCTGCAACCTCAAGTGCGCCGGATGCGGCAAGATCCAGCAACCGGCGTCGCTCCTGAAGCAGCGGATGCCCGTCGAGCAGGCCGTCGCCGCCATCGAGGAGAGCGGTGCGCCCATGGTCTCGATCGCCGGTGGTGAGCCCTTGATGCACCCACAGATCGACGAGATCGTCCGCCAGCTGCTCGACCGCAACAAGATCGTCTTCCTCTGCACCAACGCCGTCTTGATCCCCAAGCACCTCCACAAGTTCACGCCACACCGCAACTTCGCGTGGATGGTCCACATCGACGGGCTGCGCGAGCGCCACGACGCCTCCGTGTGCAAGGACGGGGTCTTCGACCAGGCAGTCGCCGCTATCAGGCAGGCCCAGGACGCCGGGTTCCGGGTGAACACGAACACGACCTTCTTCGACACCGACAGCCCCCAGGACGTCATCGACGTTCTCGACTACCTCAACGACGACCTCGGCATCGAGAACATGCAGATCTCACCCGGGTTCGCCTATGAGAAGGCGCCCGACCAGGAGCACTGGCTGGGGGTTGAGGAGACCCGGGAACTGTTCGCGAAGGCGTTCGGCGACGGACGCCGCAAGCACTGGCGGCTGAACCACTCGCCGGTGTTCCTCGACTTCCTCGAGGGCAAGCGGGAGCTCTCGTGCACGGCGTGGGGGATCCCGTCGTACTCCCTGCTCGGCTGGCAACGGCCGTGTTATCTGATGAACGACGGCTATGCGGCGACCTACCGCGAGCTGGTCGAGGAGACCGACTGGGACAGCTACGGCCGCGGCAAGGACCCGCGGTGCGCGAACTGCATGGCCCACTGCGGCTACGAACCGACGGCCGTCCTCGCCACCATGGGCTCGCTGCGCGAGTCGCTGCGCGCCGTCGCGGGAGCGTGACGCGGAGACCTGCCGCAAGACGGCGAGCGTGCTGTCGGGGGTCCACCACCCGGCCGACCGGAGGGCGCTTGCATCCGCCGCACTCGCCCGGCTGGCCGCGGAGATTAGGTCGGAGCCGATCGCGACGGTGTCCCGGACGGGCGGCCATCTCGGCCGCAACCTGGGGGTCGTCGAGCTCACGATCGCTGTGCACCAGGTCTTCGAATCGCCGCGTGACGCGGTCGTCTTCGACACCGGCCACCAGGCCTGTGTCCACAAGATGCTGACCGGTCGGGCGGAGTTTCTCGCAGAGCTGCGGCAACCCTGGCCGCCCTGGCACGGCTCGACTCCCTGGTCTGAGCCCCTCCACGGATTCGTCCGGTCGCTTCAGGAATCCCGCGTGGTCCGTCACGTTCCGGGGTGCGCCAACCGATTTGCCCGCCCCAGAACGTGACGGACCACCCAGATAGGAAGGGGGTGTGCCCCGGAACGTGACGGACCATGCAAAGAAACGACAGCGCGGGCAGCCGCCAACGTCTCAGCCGAAGCGCCGGGCCAGTGCCCGATAGAGCCGCGGGGTGGTCGCCGCGAGGCGTGCGGGCACGACGAGCCAGCGCGGTTCGACGAGCCGGTCGGCCCCACTCTCCACCGCACCCACGACAACCGACGCGACCCGCTCGGGGGTCATGGGCCGCGGGAACCGGCGGTCATAGGGAACTCCCCGGTCGCGCAGGAAGTCCGTCGACACAACCCCTGGGACCACGGTCGAGACCGAGATCGGCGTTCGATCGCCGCGGAGCTCCTCGCGAAGACACTCAGCAAACGCGTCGACCGCAGCCTTGCTCGCCGAGTAGACACTCTCGCCCGGCACCCCGACTACGCCCGCGATCGAGCTGACGAACACGATCGCCCCTGAGCGGGTGGCGTCGAGCCGGCCGGTCGTCCGGATGGCTGCGATGCCGGCCCGCGCGACCAGCATGGGTGCCCGCACGTTGACGTCGACGATCTCGCCCACCCGGTCTGGCGCCATCTCCAGGAAGTCACCCGCGTAGCCGACACCTGCGTTCGCGACCACCGCGTCCAACCGGCCGTGTTCGGCGACGCTGTGAGCGACGATCCGCTCCGCAGCTCCGGGATCGGCCAGGTCGGCCAGCACGAACGAGCCGCCGGTCCGTGCCACCAAGGTCTCCAGCGCTCGACGGTCGCGCCCCGTGCACACCACCGTGGCACCCTTGGCGGCCAGCAGCTCAGCGGTCGCTCGGCCGATGCCCCGGCTGGCTCCGGTGACGAGGACGACGGCTCCATCCAGAGACGCGGCAGCTCTTCGGGGCACGGGGTACGCCGAGGCTCAGGTCGCCGGGACCACACCGAGCTGGAGCCGGATGCCGTCGCGCCGCAGCGCCCGGACGCCCCAGACCACGGACACCCCAACGGTCAGCAGGCTCAGCATCGGGCTGAAGAAGCCGCGCGAGACGAGACCGGCGCTGAGGCCGAGGTGGAGGAAGCCGAAGTTCATCCCGGCGTCGGCCACCCGCGAGATCCCCCACAGCAGGGCGACCTGGGTGAACATCCGGTGCACACCCTTACGGTCCAGGATGTGGGCCGGGATCGCCACGAAGTCCCTTGCCAGCCGCATTGTCAGCGGTCGACCTGCGAGAGCGCTACCGAGGAAGAGCGCGGCCATGCAGATCGACCCGAGCACCGGCTGCAGGAGGTAGATGAAGGCGCTCGACGTGGCGATCGCGATCAGGGCCCGCCCCGAGATCATGCTCACGCAGACGAAGAGGGTGCCGGGAAGCCGGCGGCGCGCGACCAGTCGGGCGCCGAGGGCGAGATAGCACCAGCCCAGGGTGGCTCCCAGCGCGATCAGCAACCCGACGGTGTGAAGCAGAGTCAACATCAAGATGGTGGGAACGACGACCGTCTCCAGCAGCAACCGCAGAGCCCGGAGCAGGGTCGGGCGCAGCTCGGCGATGTGCACCACGAGGCTGGTGTCGTCAACGGCGGGCCGGACTTCGCGGTCACGTGCCGGAGGTCGCGTGCCGAGTGTCACAAGATCATCCGTCCGTCGAACAAGGGGAAGCCCCCTCATCATGACACGTCTCGGCACACCAGTCGTGATTGTGCTGGTGGCTGCGCATGGTCGCGTCGCACGGTGGGAGAGCCCGCGAGGACGACGGTCCCGATGGTGAGAAGGGCGGCCGCCCCGGCAATGGCGGCCAGCGACCCGGGGCCGGTGGGCGCAGCCACGCTGAAGGCCAGCACCCCGATCAGATAGCTCGCCACCGGGTTGGTGATCGTCATCGCCGTCACGGTGATCGGCAGCGCACCACCCCGGAAGGCCTCGTGCTCCAGCAGCAGCCCCAGGAGAGTCGAGCCGGCGAGGGCATAGCCCGGCCAGTCCATCGCCGTCGCCCCGACGCCGCGATGGGTCAGGTCTGTGGCCGTCAGCTTGATCAGCACCGCGCTCAGCGCGAAGCACAGCCCGGCAGCGACCGCCATCCCGGCCGCGTGGAACGCCGGGGTTCGGCCGGCCGAAGCCACCACGAGAGCGGTGATCACGAGCAGCGCCGCCGCGACCGCGATCAGGATCCGGGTGCGGTCCGCCGTACCCGGCTCGGAGACGCCGCCACGCACGGAGAGAAACAGCACCACACCAGCGCAGATCGACGCACCGGCGAGCCAGTCGCGCTGCCGCGGCCAGCGTCTGCTCCGCCACGACACCAAGGGCAGGGTGAAGAGGAGCTGCGTGACGAGCAGCGGTTGAACAAGCGCTACCGAGCCGAGGTGCAGGGCCGACGCCTGCGTGAGGAAGCCGGTGACGTTCGTGCCCCAACCCATCAGCCAGACACGCGACCTCAGCAGGTCCAGCACGATGAGCAGCACAGGAAGCCGGGCGACCAATGATCCCCGCCCGGGTGCAGGAAGTTCTCGAGTGCTGGCCGCGGTGCGAGTCGCCTGTTGCTGCACGGTTGCCGAGCAGGCAAAGAGGAACGCTGCCCCCAGACTGAGAACGACGACGATGACCAAGCTGCCCCCGGCGGAGTCACAAAGGGAAGGCCGACGTTCGGCCACCCCTGGATTGGCAAGGGCGGGTGTCGGGAACCCGACCACTGTCTAGAGTACCTACAAACCTCGAGTGGGGATGACCCTCCGACCGCTGGCTGAGCAGACATGTCAGCTGCCGAGGCGGCCATCGAGGCAGCGACCAGACCAGGAGCGGACGTGGAATTCCAGCAGGTGGTGGACCGTCGAAGGATGATCCGGAGCTACACCGACGAGCCGGTCACCGCAGAGGTCGTCGGGCGGGTCCTCACCAACGCCCTGCATGCACCGAGCGCCGGCTTCAGTCAAGGCTGGGCATTCCTGCTTCTCGACACAGCCGACGAGCTCGACCGGTTCTGGGCGGTGTCCACGCCCGAGGATGCCGGGCTGGACTCCTGGCTCGCGGGGATGCGGACGGCGCCGGTGATCGTCGTACCGCTGTCCTGCAAGCGGGTCTATCTCGAGCGGTACGCCGAGGCGGACAAGGGCTGGACGGACCTCGACGAGCATCGCTGGCCGGTGCCCTACTGGGACATCGACACGGGAATGGCGGCGCTGCTGATGCTGCAGACCGTCGTGGACGAGGGGCTCGGGGCGTGCTTCTTCGGCATCCCGCCGGGGCAGATCCCAGGCTTCCGGGCGGAGTTCGGGGTCCCCGATGACTACCTGCCGATCGGGGCGGTCTCCATCGGGCATCGGGCGGACGACCGTCGTTCGCCCTCGCTGAAACGGGGCCGGCGGGGGGTCGACGAGGTCGTGCACCGGGGGCATTGGGGTGGCCGGTCGTGACACCGGGCCTCGACCCGTCGCGCCCGGTCCGCTGGGGGATCCTCGGGGCCGGCGCGATCGCCGGCACCGTCGGCGCCGACATCGCCGCATCACCTGACAGCGAAGTCGTAGCGGTCGGCGCACGAGACGGCGACCGGGCCGCCCGGTTCGCTGCTGAACGCGCGATCCCGCGGTCCTACGGGTCGTACGACGAGCTGGTGGCGGACCCTGACGTCGACGTCATCTACGTCGCGACGACTCATGGGCACCACCACGATCACGCTCTGCTGGCGCTGCGGGCCGGTAAGCCCGTATTGGTGGAGAAGGCCTTCACGCTCAATGCCCGCGAGGCGCGCGACGTCGTCGAGACCGCCCGATCTCGCGGCCTGTTCTGCATGGAGGCCATGTGGTACCGACTCAATCCCCTTCTGCTGCGGGCTGTCGAGATCGCCACGAGCGGCCGGATCGGCGAGCTGACCAGTGTCCGTGCCGACCTGTCCCGCCTCTTCCCTTACGATCCGCACCACCGGCTCTACGACCTCGCCGCCGGCGGGGGCGCCCTCCTCGACCTCGGCGTCTACCCCGTCAACTTCGTGTGGGCGGTGCTTGGCCGACCGTCGAGGGTCGCCGCCACCGGCCGACTTTCGCCCACCGGCTCGGACTGGGTGGTCGGCCTCCAACTCTCCTACCCTGACGGCGCGGTGGCTCAGGTGCACACAAGCGCGGCCGGGGCGAGTCCCGACACCGGACTGATCCTCGGAACCGAAGGCTGGCTGAGGCTGGAGCGGCGCCTGCACCGACCCGAGGCGGTCACAGTATCCACGGCCTCCGGTGTCGAGACCATGTCCGCCGAACCACTCGCCGGCAACGGCTACCGCCATCAGGTCGCCGAGGTGGAACGCTGCCTTCGCGCCGGGCTGACCGAGAGTCCGCTGCTCCCGCTCGACGACACCGTTGCGATCCTGGAGCTCATCGACGACGCGCGGGCCCAGCTCGGCGTCCGGTACGCCGCCGACGACGAGCCCGCAGAGGCCCAGCAGCGGTCCTCGTCGTAGCTCATCCGAGGGTCGACGGTGAAGCTGTGCCCGAGCTCAGAGGATGGGGCGGCGCCACGGTGCGGCGGTCGACTCCACCTGGGCGGCTAGCGCGTAGAGCAGATGGTCCTGGCCGGGCTTGCCGGCGAGCATGGTGCCGATCGGCAGCCCCGACTCGGACCATCCGGTCGGGAGGGAGACGGCTGGCATACCCGTCATGTTCCATGCCGCAGTGAAGGGCGTGAACGCCTTCTGCGCCTCGAAGTCGGCGGACGGGTCGTCGTCGTTGCGGATCCCTCCGACGAGCGCGGGCAACTGTGCGAGGGTCGGCGTGAGCACCGCGTCGTACGGCGCCAGGGTCGTGAGCACCCGCGCACTGGCCTGGGCCATTTCCACCAGACTCTGAGCGAACGCCGGCCCCGATGTCGCTCGCCCGCGCTCGCGCAGCCATCGGGTCAACGGGCGAAGCAGGTGCTCCTTCGCAGGGTCGACCGGCCAACCTGTCGTGCTCACTGCCCAGACGGTCTCGAAGATCGCGGTCGTGAAACTGTCGAAGCCGACCGTGATGTCGTCGATCTCATGACCGAGGTCCGCCAGAAGCGCGGTGGCCTGCTCGTAGGCGGTGAGAACCTCGGGGTCGACCGTCACGTCGGCGACCGGCGGGGTGGCGAACCGCGCGATGCGCAGCCGGCCAGGATCGCGGTCACACCACTCGAGGAAGCTGGCTCTGTCGGGCGGATCCGCCGCCCAGAGAGAGTCCGTCTCAGTTGGGCCGGACATCACATCGAGGAAGGCGGCACTGTCGCGCACCGTGCGCGCCATCGGACCCGATGTCGACAGGCCGGTCACGTCGCCATAGACGGGCGCTCGGCTGATCCGCCCGCGGCTCGGCTTGAACCCCACCAGCCCGCAGACGCTTGCCGGGATGCGGATCGAGCCGCCGCCGTCGGAGGCGTGCGCAACCGGCACGAGGCCGGCGGCCACTGCCGCCGCAGCACCTCCGGACGATCCACCAGCGCTGCGCGTCAGGTCGTAGGGCGTCCGAGCCGGCGGCGCCGTTTCCGGCTCGGTGTAACAAGGACAGCCGAACTCCGGGGTGTTCGTCTTGCCGAGGCTGATCATCCCGGCCGCCGCGATCCGCCGTACCGGCTCGTCCGAGAACGGCGGCACGAAGTCCCCCATGACCACGGTCCCGAACCGCGTCACCACACCCTCAGTGAGGGCGAGGTCCTTGATCGCGGTGGGAACGCCGTCGAGCATCGACTTGTGAGCCCCTTGTCTGATCCGCTCGGTGGCGGCTGCCGCCTCGGTGAGGGCGGACTCGGCGGTCACGGTGACGAATGCACCGAGGCGCTCGCTGTGAGCGTCGATCTGCGCCAGGCAGCGCTCGACCGCCTCCAGAGGCGTCGCGTCACCGCGAGCGAAGGCGGCAGCGAGATCGAGAGCGCTTGCGGCGTACGGCGAGTCCGGCGTCGTCATCCGCCTAGGCTACGCGTCGCTTCGACGGCCACTCGACCGCTCGTCACCGGCCACCCGCCTGGCGGGTGATGTAGGTGAGCGCCACGAAGGCGTGGAAGACGGCTGCCGGGTCGTCGTTCTCGATCGACACCGAACGGATGTCACTGCGCTCCACTCCCTTGACCCAGCTCGCGACCTCCGCCATGTCCGCAGTCTGGAGATCGACCTCGAGCGCGAAGGGGCGATCCACCCGCGGCGCTAGGATGCTGCCCGCTCGGACTCGTCCGGTCGCTTCCTGGGCAGCGACCCGGATCCGAGCCCGGGCGTCATCCGGATGCACGTGGTGGGCCGCAAAGCGTGTCACGGATCGCTTGGTGGCGACACCCACACAGTCCGGTGCGAACCACCTGGCCTCGTCCAGCGTCACGGAGTCGCCCGTAACGAGCGCGATCGGAACGTCAGAGGCCAAGCACGCAAGGGCGTTGATGCCGCTCTCGCCGACGAGCCGCCCCGCGAGCCGGACCCCGGAGACCACCTCGGGGTTGTAGGTGTGCGAGAGCACGGCGGACGGCCCCGAGATCGACCCGTGGTAGCCGACGAAGAACGCCGCGTCGAAGCTCGCGTCGAGCCCCTCCATCATGTAGCCGGGTTTGTGCCGGCCGGACAGGTACGTCGCGGGGCGGACCAGCCGCGCCGGGTCGAGGTTGAACATCCCGCCATGGGAGTCGTTGACGACGACCTCCTCGGCGCCGCCGGCCTTCGCACCCTCGATCGCCGCGTTGACCTCGGCGAGCATGAGCTCGCACGCCGCGTCGTACCCATGCCCGCCGGGACGGCACTGCGACCAGTCCACGACCCCGGCGACGCCCTCCATGTCACACGAGATGAAGACCTTCATCGAACCGTCACCTTCTTACCGCCGAGCCGTCATGTTCTTACCGCCGAGCCGTCATGTTCTTACCGCCGAGCCGTCATGTTCTTACGGCCGGACCTGCCCGTACACCGATGCGCCATGTCAAGCCCCGTCGTACCCGCACGAGACTTCGGATGGTGCGACCAAAAGTCTCGGACCGTCGTGCCGGAAGTCTCGGATGGTCAGTGCATGGGGATAGGGATGTCGCGGGCGGCGGCAACCTCGTCGGCGCGCTCGTAGCCGGCGTCCACGTGCCGAATGACGCCCATCCCGGGGTCGTTGGTGAGCACGCGTTCGGCCTTCTGCGCGGCCAGGTCGGTGCCGTCCACCACGACGACCTGGCCGGCGTGGATCGACCGGCCGATCCCGACGCCACCGCCATGGTGGATCGAGACCCAGCTCGCGCCCGATGCAACGTTGACCATGGCGTTGAGGAGCGGCCAGTCGGCGATCGCATCCGAACCGTCGAGCATCGACTCCGTCTCCCGGTACGGCGACGCGACCGAGCCGCAGTCGAGGTGGTCGCGGCCAATCGCCAGCGGCGCCGCCAGCTCGCCGGACGCGACCATCTCGTTGAACTTCACGCCCGCGAGGTTGCGCTCGCCGTAGCCCAGCCAGCAGATCCGCGCCGGTAGCCCCTGGAAGTGCACGAGCTCACCGGCCTTCTTGATCCACCGATGCAGGGGCTCATTGTCGGGGAACAGGTCAAGCATGGCCCGGTCCGTCGCGGCGATGTCCTTCGGGTCGCCCGACAACGCCGCCCAGCGGAACGGACCCTTGCCCTCGCAGAACAACGGCCTGATGTACGCCGGCACGAAGCCGGGGTAGTCGAAGGCCCGTTGGTAGCCACCGAGCTTGGCCTCGGCGCGCAGCGAGTTGCCATAGTCGAAGACCTCGGAACCCGCGTCGAGGAAGCCCACCATCGCCTCACAGTGGCGTGCCATCGACTCGCGGGCGCGCTTCGTGAAGTCGGCTGGGTCCTTCTCGCGTAGCGTCACCCAGTCGTCGAAGGAGACGCCGACAGGAAGGTACATCAGCGGGTCGTGTGCGGACGTCTGGTCGGTGACGATGTCGATCGGGGCGTCCATCGCGAGCAGCTCGGGCAGCATCTCCGCCGCATTGCCGAGAACCCCAATGGACAAAGGCTTCTTGGCGTCACGGGCTTCCACCGCAAGCTCGACGGCGTGCGCGAGTGAGTCCGCCTCGACGTCGAGGTAGCGGTGGTCGATGCGGCGGGTGATCCGCGACTGGTCACACTCGATGCAGATGCACACGCCGTCGTTCATCGTCACGGCCAGCGGCTGCGCGCCGCCCATCCCGCCGAGCCCAGCCGTCACGGTGATGGTGCCCGCGAGCGTGGTGCTGCCCGGTTCGGTGCGTCCAGCTGCAGCCAGCTTCAGCGCAATCGCGGCGAAGGTCTCGTAGGTGCCCTGCAGGATCCCCTGCGTGCCGATGTAGATCCAAGACCCCGCGGTCATCTGGCCATACATCGTGAGGCCGAGCGCTTCGAGCCGGCGGAACTCCTCCCAGTTGGCCCAGTCCGGCACCAGGTTGGAGTTGGCGATCAGCACACGCGGTGCCCACTCGTGGGTGCGCATGACGCCGACCGGGCGGCCACTCTGCACCAGCAGCGTCTCGTCCCGCTCGAGGTCGGTCAGCGACCGCACGATGGCGTCGTACGACGGCCAGTCACGCGCCGCCTTGCCAGACCCCCCATAGACGACGAGCTCCTGAGGATGCTCGGCGACCTCGGGGTCGAGGTTGTTCATCAGCATGCGCAGCGGCGCTTCGGTCTGCCACGACCGGGCAGTGAGGGTGGTGCCACGGGCTGCGCGAACCTCACGAGGAGAGCTCATCGGGTGTCCTTCCGGTCAGGCGAGCGGGGTTTCAAGAGCAGAGTCGGCGGCGGCGAGCACCGCCCCGGAACGGACCAGTCCCACCACTGCCTCGATCTCGGGGCTGAGATGCCGGTCCGGGCCCGGCCCCTCCACCTGCTCGCGGAGCAGCGAGATGACGGCAGCAGTCGCGGGCGCCGGCAGCAGGGGACGTCGCAGGTCGAGGGCCCGCGCCGCGGTCAGGATCTCGATCGCCAGCACGGTGGCCAGCCCGTCGACGGAACGGCGAAGCTTCCGCGCCGCCGACCAGCCCATCGACACGTGGTCCTCCTGCATCGCACTGCTGGGGATCGAGTCCACGCTCGCCGGCCCGGCGAGCCGCTTGAGCTCGGAGACGATCGCCGCCTGAGTGTATTGGGCGATCATGTGGCCGCTGTCGACGCCGGGATCGTCGGCCAGGAACGGGGGAAGCCCTTCGTTGCGGGCCTTGTCGAGGAACCTGTCGGTGCGTCGCTCGGCCATGCTGGCGACGTCGGCGATCGGGATCGCGAGGAAGTCGAGCACGTAGGCCACGGGTGCGCCGTGGAAGTTGCCGTTGCTCTCCACCCGGCCGTCGTCGAGGACCACCGGGTTGTCGACCGCGCTGGCGAGCTCACGTGTGGCGACGACCTCTGCGTGATCGACGGTGTCGCGCGCCGCACCGAGCACCTGGGGCGCACAACGGAGGGAGTAGGCGTCCTGCACGCGGTTGCAGTCGCCGGTCCGGTGGCTCGCCACGACACCGGAGTCGGCCAACAGGGCTCTCAGGTTGGCGGCTGAGACCGCCTGTCCCGGATGCGGCCGCAACGCCTGCAAATCTGCCGCGAACACCCGGTCGGTGGCCAACAGCCCCTCCACGGACATGGCCGCGCCGATGTCGGCGGTCGTGAGGAGCCGTCGGAGGTCGTCAATGGCGAGGACCAGCATGCCCAGCATGCCGTCGGTCCCGTTGATGAGCGCCAACCCCTCCTTCGCCTGCAGCTGGACCGGCTCGAGGCCGGCCTCGGCAAGGAGCTCGGCAGCGGGCCGTCGTACGCCGGCCGCATCACGAGCCTCTCCTTCGCCCATCAGCACCAGCGCGCAGTGCGCGAGCGGCGCAAGATCACCGGAGCAACCGAGACTGCCGTATTCGTGGACGACTGGGGTGATGCCGTGGGTCAGCAGACCGGCCAGCGTCTCGGCCGTCCGGAGTTCGATGCCGGTGTGTCCTGTCGCCAGGGTGGACAGGCGCAGCAGCATCATCGCGCGGACGACCTCGCGCTCGACCTCGGGCCCGGCGCCCGCGGCGTGCGAGCGAACCAGCGAGCGCTGCAGCTGAGCGCGCATGTCCTCAGGGATGTGGCGGGTGGCGAGGGCACCGAAGCCGGTCGAGATGCCGTATGCCGGAGTGGGTGCGGCCGCGAGGACGTCGACGGTCGCGCGAGCGCGGTGGATCGCCTCGACAGCGTCGTCGCTCAGCGTGACGCCGGCGTCGTCCCGGGCGACCGCGACGACGTCGTCGAAGGTCACCGGACCCACGCCGACCGAGACAGTCAGGGCCATCTGCTCATTCCACTGGGCGAGCCTCTTCGGCGCCAGTCGGCACCGCCGCTTGCAGTCTCGCATCCGAGACTCCACACGCAGGTTCGACCGGCCAGTCGTCCGATCCACCGCGCGAGACCGACTTCGCCCAGGCACACACCGGTGGGTGTGATCTACTGCGGCGGGCGGGTACGGCGGTAGACCTGCAGCAGGAAGTCCTCCTCGACATGGTCGACCAAGGGCGTGAGCCCACCTCGGTCGAACCGCTGGGCCAGCTCGGCATGCACCGTGTCGCCCGTGGTGGTCGCCTCGGCGAACGGATGACGCCAGTGCACGAGCGCCACGTCACCCGCGGGCAACAGGGAATCGACAACCCGATCGGCCACCCGAGCCCGTTCCGATGCCTCGAGGTAGTAGAGCAGCTCGGAGAGCACGATGAGGTCGAAGCGAGCGTGCGGCCAGTCTCGCGGCACCCGCCCCTTCCGGATGACGACGTGTCGGGTGGACGCCCTCGCGGCGACTCGGGCGGTCGCCTGCACGACCGCCGCCGCAGACCCGTCGAGGGCGAGCAGCCGGTCACACCGAGGGGCGAGGGCGGCGGTGGTCACTCCGATGGCACACCCAGGTTCGAAGGCGCTGGTGTAGCGCGGCTCGGGGAGTGCGGCCAGCAGCAGAGCGAGCTTCCGCCGTTCGTAGTCGCTGGACTCGAGATCCCAGGGGTCGAGGTTCTCGGCGTAGAGCCGGTCGAAGTAGTCGTCGTTCGTCACGTGAAGAACACCTCGAAGGGTCGCGCGAAATGCGCCAGCACCTCAGGGGGCAGGATCGTCGTCTCCGACGCGTCTCCGGGGATCCGCCGGATCTGGGTGTCGAAGCAGTCGAGAGCCGCCTTCTTGGCATGCGTCTGCGCCGGTGACAGCTCGAAGCGACCCGCTCGATCCCATGGGACCGCAGCCTCTCCAGGCGTCGTCCAGTGCCACACCCAGATCGGAAACTCCCAGACTGGCGCCAGGTCGGCGCAGACCTGCCGCGTCACCGAGGCAACGGTCGAGTGGTCGATGTGCCCGTCGACCACGGCGGGGCAGATCACCAGGTCCGCAGACCCGCAACCCGCTTGCGCGAGGCCGTCTGCGAGCACGTCGGTGTGGGAGGCGACCGCGGAGTCGGGCAACCTCAACCGGCAGATCTGAGGGTCGACGACTCCGAGCGCCGCGAGCGCTCGGCCGAGCTCGTCGGTACGACGCGCGGCCAGCAGCCAGGATGGAATCCCGGCCACATCCGGGTGGGACGCCTCCCCGTCGGTCACGGTCACGAAGGACAACGTGGCCGATGTCGCGGCCAGGGCGGCGATCAGCCCGCCCGCACCGAGCACCTCGTCATCGGGATGGGCCGACACCACGACGACGCGGCCTGCGGGCAGGGCGAGTGGCGGCAGTGCACCCAGGCCCGTCCACTCCTGCCAGCACGTCTCGGGCGTCCCGGTGGAGGTCGGTGCGACGGGCGGGCTCACAGTGCCTCGCCCTCGCCCTCGCCCTTGCCCGCGGTCAGCCGGCCGAGCTCCGCCAGGTCACGTTCGGCGTGGTGCTGCCTGATGAAGACCGCGAGATCGGCAACCCGCTGGGCGTGCTCGGCGTTGAAGGCGAGCGGCCCGGGCCCGGTCGCATGGGCGCTACGGACCATGACCTCCTCGGCCACCGCAACCACCGTTGCGCGCACAGAAAGCGCATCACGGTGCGCGCCTTCGACATCGTGGGGGTCGGCGTCGATCCGGTCGGCCGTGACCAGGAGCTGCGCGGTTGCCGCGTCGAGGAGCGCGGTCATCGCTCCGAGATGCGCGGCAGCGTGCGGGTCGAGCTCGCGGCGTCGGCCGCTCTGCGCGAGCAGGCCGGCGACCGCGCGGGCGCCTCCAAGCCAGCAGGCTGCAACCCCCGCGGCGCCATGCCAGAAGCCTGGCCTCTTCACATAGTCTCCGGGTTCGCCGATCGCTACGGCGGGCAAGGAGCTGAGCACGATCGAGCGGGTGCCGGCCCGGCGCATGCCCGGGCCCACCCAGTCCGCCTCGGTGAGCTGGATCCGGCCGGAGTCTCGCCCGTGCTCGACGCCGATCGCGAAGAGCCCGCTGCCGTCGTCGGTGTCTGCTGTGAGGAGGGCGTGGGTCACCAGCTCTGCTCCGGAACAGAACGCCTTGGTCCCGCTGAGCTGCCAGCCGTCTGCCGTGCTCGTGGCACGGACTCGGGCGTGCGGAGGCTCGGCCGCCCAGACGGCCCAGAGGGAGTCGGGAGCCGGCCCCTCGGCGCCGAGCTCGTGCAGGATGGCGGTGGCATCGTGGTGTGGCTCGACGAGCTTGGCTACGCACAGGTCGTCGGCGGCGATCTCAGCGAGCCGCTCGAACCGGACGCGGGTGTCCCCCGAGCCGGGAATCGGGAGCGCAGCTCGGCTCGCTTCCCACACTTCGGTATCGACGTCGGACGTCATCACAGCGCCTCGAGGAGTGGACCTGTCGCCGACTCGAGCCGAACGCTGGGCCCCTCCCGCGCACGGACCGGCCCGACTGTTCCGGCGAGCTCGTTGAGGTGAGCGGCGAAGCCACCCGGCGCCCTGCCCACGCTTCGTGCCGACGTCGACACGGAGACGTCCGTCGCCCACACAATGGTCTCGCCGGCGGCCGCGAAGGCACTCACGAGCGCGACGTCCTCGTCATACGTCACATCGGCAAAGCCCCCGACGCGGCGGTACGACGAGGCTCGGAACGACAGGTTCGCGCCATGGACGTGACGGTGGCCGTCGGCGAGGTAGGCACCTCGCCAGTGCGGTCTGAGCCAGAACCGGTCCTCCCACTCCGTGGCGTGCACGGTGCCAGCGACCATGGCTGCGCCGCCGCCACGGTGGGCGAGCTGGCGGTGGAACCAGAAGGGCGGCACCTCGGAGTCGGCGTCCGTCGTCGCGACCCAGTCGTCGGACGGATCAAGGACCTCGAGGAGCCGGTCCATGCCGACGCGGCGAGCCGTGCCCACGCTGCCGGCATCGGTCGTGACGACGTGGATGCGGCTTGTCATCGTCTCGGCGACGGCGGCCACCACTGTTGCCGAGTCATCGCGACACGAGTCGAGAGCGACGACCACGTGGAGGGGGAGCGCGACGACTCCGGCGGCCCGATCAAGCGCGCGCAGGCATCGTCCGAGGCGCTGTTGCTCGTCACGAGCCGGGACGACGACACCGAGCCGGGCCACGCCGGCCTGACACGAACTCAAGATGGCAACCTCTCGCGAGGAGATCTCGGTTCCCTGCTTCTTAAGGAGCCCGGTGGAACGCTCAACTATACGGGGTGAGCGACGGCTCGGCTCGGGTTCTGACTCGTTCGCCTTCTCACGTGGAGGCGCCTGAGCAGCGGGGCGGCGGTCTCGACAACGCCCAGGGGGGCGGGAGCGGCGGCTAGCCTGAGGCATGGACACCGCGGGCAGTCAGGCTCCGGCGGCCACGCGTGCCCTGCGCGTCCTCAGCTTTCTCGCGTCCCAGCCCGACCCGGTCACCCTGCACCGGATCGCCAACGCTGTCGCAATGCCGCGCTCCTCGGCCTACCACTTGCTCAACGTCATGATCGACGAAGGTTTCGTCACCCATCTCGAGGACGAGCACCGCTATGCGCTCGGGGTGGCGGCGTTCGAGGTGGGCAGTGGGTACACCCGGCAGGCGCCGCTGCAGCGGATCGCTCGACGGCCCCTCGCCGAGCTTGTCGATGCGGTCGGGGAGTCTGCCCATCTGGCGGTGCTCAACGGGCGCGACATCTACTACATCTTGGAGGAGCGAGCCCAGCGTCGTCCGCCGCTCGTGACCGACGTCGGGGTCAGGCTGCCGGCCCACTTGACGGCGAGCGGCCGGGCGATCCTGGCCCAGATGCCCGGCCGGCAGGTACGGGCACTGTACGGCGACCGGATCGCCTTCGTCACGCGGCATGGCAACGGGCCAGCCTCGCTCGGTGCGCTCACGGTCCTGCTCAGCCTTTCCCGCCGCCGCGGATACGCCCGCGAGGACGGCGAGGTAACCCCCGGATTCTCGTCCGTCGCACTGGCGGTCACCGACCACTCGTCATACCCGATCGCGGCCGTCGCCGTGACCTTCTCCTCGGACGCATCGGTCGATGTGGAGAGTGTCGTACGGCGGGTGGCGGCGGTCGCCGGATCGCTCAGCAGGCGGCTCGGCGCCTCTGCCTGACCCCCACGAGGGGCCGGCGGAGAGCTGGCGGGAGAAACTCGTCAGTGGGGGGTGCCGCCTGTCACGATAAGGACGTACTCCCCCCCATCCCGCCGAACCGTCAACTCCTTCCCGCCGAACCGTCAACTTCTTCCTGCCGAACCGTCAACTTCTTCCGCCGTACGTCGAAAAGGCGCGCGCTCGACCGGAAGAACATGACGGCTCGGCTGTAATTTGTTGACGGCTCGGCCGGAAGAACATGACGGCTCGACGGAAGGGTCAGGGTTGCTCGGCAGGATCGAGTCCGACCGTCACATGCTTGTCGTGCAGGACGTACGACGCCGCCGCTGCCGCACCGCTCGCCAACACCACGGCCGGGATGGCGCCGACGCGCTTGGCGAGCGGGTGTGAGAGGCCCATCGCGCCGACGTAGACGGCTCCGAGGATCGCCGCGGTTCGGGGGCCGCGGTTGTGGAACCACTGGGTCCCCACCAACAGCCCGACACCGCCGAAGATGGTCCCCGCGACCAGCCGGTTCTTCGTCAGCCGCCCGACGACGAAGCCGCCCAACAACCCTCCCGCCACCGCGATCGACGTACTCATGAAAACCTGGTGGTCGGGTAGCTGCTCGGTCATGAGCCACATCCTCCATGGTGATGTCGCGTTGATCCCTACGTCAGGCTAGTGTCACGAGCAGTCTGCGCACGAGGAGGGCCGCCATGCAGATCTTCGCGATCGTCGTCTCGTTCGCGATCCTGCTTGTCGCCCTTGCGCTGTTCGCGCGGGCCATCGGACAGATCGTAGCCACCGTCCGGGTCGGTCAGCCGGCGGTCGGACGGACGGACGCCAAGGTCCGCCGCTGGCGCACGATGCTGACCGAGACGCTCGGGCACACAAGGATGTTGCAGTGGACTCCGATCGGAGTCATGCACTGGTTCGTGTTCGTCGGGTTCGGCCTGCTCTTCTTCACCCTCGTCACTGCGTTCTGCCAGCTCTTCGACGCGACGTTCACGCTGCCGATCATCGGCAATTGGGCGCCCTACGAGTGGGCCACCGACGGCATCACCGGGTTGATGCTGGTGTCGATCATCGGGCTGATCCTGGTCCGCCAGACGAGGAAGCCGACGGGTCGTCTCGGTCGTCGTAGCCGATTCTTCGGGTCCACCATGTGGCAGGCGTACTTCGTCGAGGCCGTGATCCTGGGCGTGGGGATCTGCATCCTTGTCCTGCGGGGCAGCGAGTATGCACTCGACGACAATGCGCACCGTTCGAGCTTCCCGCTGTCGTTTCTCGTCGGCGACATGTTCAGTGGTCTCAGCGACCCGACACTGCGCAACATCATCTATCTCGTCGCGATGATCAAGATCGTCATCTCGTTCGTGTGGATGGTGGTGATCGCCCTCAACATCACCATGGGGGTCGCCTGGCACCGCTTCACGGTCTGGCCGAACATCTGGTTCAAGCGCAACGCCGACGGACGACCGGCACTCGGTGCGTTGCAGCCGATGATGGCCGGCGGCGCTCCGATCGACTTCGAGAACATCGAGGACCTCGACGAGGACACCGCGTTCGGGGTGGGGAAGGTCGAGGACTTCACCTGGAAGGGACTTCTCGACTTCACGACCTGCACGGAGTGCGGGCGCTGCCAGTCGCAATGCCCCGCGTGGAACACCGAGAAGCCGCTGTCGCCGAAGCTTCTCGTGATGGCGCTCCGCGAGCACGCCTACGCCAAGGCCCCTGCTCTCGCGCTCGCCGGAGGATCAGGCGATGCCAGCAGTGCGGGGCAGCTGAGTGAGACGCAGCAGGCCGAGCTCGACCGGCCGCTCATCGGCGACGCCGCCGCGTACGGCGTCATCGACCCAGATGTGCTCTGGTCGTGTACGTCGTGTGGTGCGTGTGTGCAGCAGTGCCCGGTGGACATCGAGCATGTCGACCACATCATGGACATGCGCCGATATCAGGTCCTGGTCGAGTCGAACTTCCCCTCCGAGCTCAACGGTCTCTACAAGGGCCTGGAAAACAAGGGGAATCCCTGGAACATGGCCCCGAACGCCCGGATGGACTGGGCCAAGGGACTGCCCTTCGAGGTCAAGCAGGTGGGTGCCGACGTCGAGAGTCTGCAGGAGGTCGAGTGGCTCTTCTGGGTGGGCTGCGCAGGCGCCTACGAGGACCGCGCCAAGAAGACCACCCGAGCCGTCGCCGAGCTGCTCCACGAGGCAGGAGTCTCATTCGCCGTCCTCGGTGACGGAGAGACCTGCACGGGCGATCCCGCCCGACGCTCGGGCAACGAGTTCGTCTTCCAGCAGCTCGCGATGCAGAACGCAGAGGTGCTGACCGAGGCGAAGGCGACCAAGGTCGTGGCCACCTGCGCGCACTGCTTCAACACGCTGAAGAACGAGTACGGCCAACTGGGTGTCCAGCTCGACGTGGTTCACCACACGCAACTGCTCAACCGGCTCGTCCGCGAGGGCAAGCTGACGCCGATGGCGCCACCCGCGGGGTCGGTGGGAGGGCGCACCATCACCTACCACGACCCGTGCTACCTCGGCCGGCACAACCAGGTCTTCGAGCCCCCGCGCGAGCTGCTTTCGGTGATCCCGAACGCCACGTTCGCGGAGATGCCGCGCCACGGAGAGCGCTCGTTCTGCTGTGGGGCCGGCGGAGCCCGGATGTGGATGGAAGAGCGGATCGGGGAACGGATCAACAACAACCGGACGACCGAGGCGGTTGCCACGGGCGCCGACCAGATCGCCACCAGCTGCCCGTTCTGCCGGATCATGCTCAGCGACGGGCTCACGACGCTGCAGTCCGGGGGCCAGGCGTCGGAGGAGGTCGAGGTGCTCGACGTGGCCCAACTGCTGCTCGCCTCGGTACGTCGGTCCGACCCGCCAGCGGATCCGGTAGCCGCACCCGCCTCATGACGACGCTCGTCGCGGTAGCTCCTGGTGCTGGCGTCAGGTGGGCACACCGCGGTGTCCCGGCCCGTGATGTCGGCGCCTCCCGTCGTACGACGACCCCTCGCCAGAGGCGCAGGTCGACCGAGCTGCTTCCCGAACAACCTTCCTGACCTGCGCCTTCGTACCTTTCCCGAGCGCAGTGTTGACGTGACGTCATTGTGGTGTCATAGTAGTGCGTATGGACATCACACAGTTCGTCGACGAGCTGAGGCGAGATCTCAACGTCGCCGCCCAGGCGGGCACCGAAGAGGTGCGTGCCGCCGCGGAGCGGTTGACGATGGCTCTCGACTCCTCGGTTCGCCTCACCCTGATGGACGCGCTCTCGCAGGCCGCGTCGGAGATCACCAACGAGCTCCAGGGCACCAGCGTGGAGCTGCGCCTCAAGGGCCGCGAGCCGATCTTCGTCGTGGTCGGAGCCGGCAAGGAGGCGCCCGCGCCCGCCGACGAGCCTGCCGACGCGATGGAGGACTTCGAGCTCGACGAGGACGACGTGGTCGCCCGGATCACCCTGCGTCTGCCGGAGTCGCTCAAGACCCGGGCGGAGGAGCTGGCCGCGAGGCGCGGCCAGTCCCTCAACACCTGGCTCGTCAACGCCACCCGCCAGGCGGCCAGCATCTCGATCAACATCAGCTCACAGGGCATGGGGCCGGGAGCCCCCGGCCGCAACCGCTCATCGAACAAGCGCATCCAGGGGTGGGTGCGATGACCAAGGAGGCTGCCATGACCGACACGACGACCTACGCGTTCGCGACCCCTGCACCCGTCGACCTCAAGGTCGAGCTCACCTCTGGCGACATTCGGGTGACCGCCTCCGAGACTGCTGAGACGACCGTGGAGCTCGAGGCCATCCATGGCGACAGCTACGCCCAGGAGCTGATCGCCAACGCCCGCGTCGAGCAGAACGGCGACAAGATCTCGGTGATCATGCCCAAGAACAAGGGTGGCCTCTTCAGTGGCCGCAAGGGGCAGGTCAGGGCGACCATCGCCCTGCCCACCAAGAGCAGACTGCGCATCGACACGGGCTCGGCCGACGTCAAGGCCCGCGGCCGCTTCGCCGACACCCACATCAACAGCGGGTCGGGCGACGTCGAGATCGAGGAGATCGCCTCCGGCGACCTCAAGGCCGGGTCGGGCGACGTCGAGATCGAGCGCATCGTGACCTCGGTCAAGGTGAAGACCGGCTCGGGCGACGTCACCCTCGGCCCGATCGGCGACAGCGCCGATGTGATCGCCGGCTCCGGTGACGTAGTGCTCGACTCCGTCGACGGTGCGCTCAAGGTCAAGACCGGATCGGGCGACGTCGTCGTCAAGGCCGGCGGCACGAAGGTGGACGCCATGGCCGGCTCCGGCGATGTCCTCATCAAGCGGGTCGACCGCGGTGAGATCTTCGCCAAGACCGGCTCGGGCGATGTCACCATCGGGGTGGCGCACGGTACGGCGGCGTACCTCGACATCCAGACCGTCACGGGCAGTGTCACCTCGTCGCTCGAGGCGTCCGACGTGCCTCACGACGGCGACGCGACGGTGGCCGTCAACGTTGTCTCAGGGACTGGCGATGTGGTCCTACAGCGCGCCTGACCGCAAGCCGCAACTGCCGGCGCCTCCTCCTGACGGCGGAGAGGAGCAGGTGGCCCGGCGCCACCAACACCCGACAGGACGGACCTCACGGCTGAGGCTCGTCACCAGACACGACACCGAGAACGCCTACCCCGAAGGGGACTCGTGATGATCCGGAACGACGAGATCGCCCGTGAGGTCATTCGTGACCGTACGACGCATCCCGGCGCCTACCAGCGTCCGCGCCACCCGCGCACCGCCCGCGCGCTGCGTGGTTTGGCAGAACGCCTCGACCGCACGACCTAGCTCACCCCGCACCACCGAGACGGTGGCCCCGTGCCCGACCCGCGCGGGCGTCGCCCGAAGGGCCCGACGAGACTCCAGCCTCGTCGGGCCCTTCGTCATTCCCGCCTCGGGTCACCTGCCGCGGTGGTCCGTCACGCTTCGGGGTTGGCCAATCGATTTGTTGTCCCCAGAACGTGACGGACCACCCGGAGAGGCGCGGACAGGCGCGAGCAGCGGCTAGATCTCGGTGCGGTGGAAGTTCTGGAACGACCGGGATGGGGTCGGCCCACGCTGCCCCTGGTAGCGCGACCCGTACTTCTCGCTTCCATACGGATGCTCGGCCGGCGAGCTCAGCCGGAAGAAGCAGAGCTGGCCGATCTTCATCCCCGGCCACAGCTTGATCGGCAGGGTCGCGACGTTCGACAGCTCGAGCGTCACGTGCCCCGAGAAGCCGGGGTCGATGAACCCGGCGGTCGAGTGCGTGAGCAGCCCCAGCCGCCCGAACGACGACTTCCCCTCCAGCCTCGCCGCGACGTCGTCGGGGAGAGTGATGATCTCGTAGGTCGACCCGAGGACGAACTCCCCGGGGTGCAGGATGAACGGCTCCTGCCCATCAGGCTCGACGGCGCGGGTCAGGTCGGGCTGGTCTGCCATCGGGTCGATGTGCGGATAGCGATGGTTCTCGAAGACCCGGAAGTAGCGGTCGAGCCGCACGTCGACGCTCGACGGCTGCACCATCTCGTCGTCGAAGGGCTTGAGCCCGACGCGGCCGGAGTCGATCTCGGCGAGGATGTCACGGTCACTGAGCAGCACGCGCCCGACACTACCGAACACGCCGCGCAGGTCCCGCTGGCACAGGCTTCGGGTACGACGATCGCGTGCCGCTGGGAGGGCGGAAACCCGAGCAGGTAAGATCTTTCATCGCCCGCCTCGGTCTCGCCGGAGCGGCGCGCGGGTGTAGTTCAATGGTAGAACATCAGCTTCCCAAGCTGACAGTGCGAGTTCGATTCTCGTCACCCGCTCTTCAGCACACGCAGGCTCTCGACCTTCCGCCAACGCCCGCCACGATGATGACATGCCGTCCACCGGCGGCATCCTTCTGAGGCGACAGAAGCAGTAAATCAGGACAGGGGTCCTGTCTACTGCGACACTCCTCCCGAATACACCCGGCTACGGGCAGATTGGTCCCGTGCCAGACGCAAGAGCGTTCCAGATGGTCGGGATCAGAGCAGATCGCGGAGGCGGTCGGCAAGCGACTCGGCGACGGCTCGGGTGACCGCCGTCTCGATCTGCTTGGTGAGGTCGTTCTGGTCGTTGAGGTTTGCCAACAGGGCGCGGAGGTCGAGGTCGCTGATCACGTGGGTGAGAACGTCGTCGGTTTTCAACGCGGCGTCGACCACCGAGTCGGGGATAGCGCGGATCAGGGTCTTCAAGAAGCTGTTGAGGCCGGAATAGTCGAGCGCTTCGTCGACGAGCTCCGAGGCGGGAGGCAGCGTTCCGTTGTTCTTCATCTCGGTCACCGCCGACAGCAGCCCTGTGCGCAGGGCGTTGACCTCGGCAGCTGTGGGATTGCCCTGTCCGGCGAGCGTGAGCGTGAGCGCTTCGCGGCTGACGCCCAGGCTGCACGCAGCGTTGTCGAGGCCCATCAGCACGAGCCGTTCGGTGAGCCCCTCGATCCCTGGGGAATGCGAGGTAACGGTGCGTTCCGCGCAGGGGTCGGCCGGCTGTCGGGGCGCGTATGTCCCCCCGCCGTAGGCGAGCTGGATCCCGAGCACAGCGCTCACCAGGATCAATCCGATCAGCGGCAGGCTCGCCGCGCGGAGTCGGCGGCTCACGGGGTCCAGCTCCTGCGGGGCGCGGCGACGGTGAGCAAGGCGAGGAGGGCCAGTCCGGCAGCGACGAGGAACGAGTTGCGGAACGCTCGTGTAGCGGCGCGCTCCAGCTGGTCGTCGAGGTTGCGCTCGAGCGTGGCTGCGGCGGGACGAGCGTCGGGCGCGAAGTCGGCCGCTACGAAGGCTCGGTGCAGGTCGGGTACCTGACCCCGCTGGTTCGTCAGCTCGTTGCCGAGTTGTCGTGCCAGGGACACCTTGTCCTGTGCCGTCAAGGGTGAGTCGAGCACGAGCGAGGTGATCGCCTCCTGGGCCGGGACCTGGGCACTCTCGAGGTCCGCGACGAACACCGGCGTCAGGATCGCCAGCCCGAGGACCACGCCCAGGTGACGAGCACCGATGGTCCAGCTGGCGTGCTCGACCCGGGGCTGCCGCAGGTGCATCGCCTGGGAGGTGAGCTGGTCGACGGTCAAACCGAGGCCGAGACCGATCAGCGCCTGCGGCGCGATCGTCCAGACAAGGTCCGCTGATGGCAGGATCGCGAGGCCGACCAGGCCACCAGCGACCAGGAAGCAGCCCACCGCGACTTCGACGTCGGCCGGAGGCCGCAGGCTTCGGGCCAGAGGTCGGGCGGCGAGCGCCGCGATCGGCACGACGGACACCGCGAGCGCGGCAGTCGCCGGAGAACGGCGCCAGCCATCGACGAGGAGCAGGACGAGCAAGAACAACGCCGCCGTCAGCGAGGCCGAGAGCAGGGCAAGGGTCAGATTGGGACGCACGGCCGGGCGGTGCCGCGTCCGGACGACCGAGTCGGGCACGGACGCTGGTCCGACTGACACCACGAGCGCCGCGGGAATCGCCACGACGGCGACGGGCACCTGGACCACGAAAATCGCCTGCCATGAGAACGCCTGCGTGAGCACCCCACCCGCGACCGGACCCGTGGCTGCGCCGATCACCCCGGCGGTGATCCAGGCGGCGATGCCGCGGCGCTCGCCGTACACGGCGACCATCAGCTCGAGGCACCCGATCAACGCCAACGCGCCGCCGAGTGCCTGCAGGCACCGAGCCGTGATCAGCACCTCGATCGACTGCGCCAGCGCGCACCACGCCGAGGCGCCAGCGAAAACCGCGATGCCGACAGCGGCAAGAATCCGCGGGTCGACCCGGGCGAAGCCCACGGCCGTCGGCACTGCGACCAACCCCAGCACCAGGTTGAACGAGATCAACACCCAGGCGACCTGTGCGACCGTCGTGTCGAGGTTGAAGAGGATGTCAGGCAGCGCCAGCGTCACGACTGCGGAGTCCGCAAGCACCATCGCCACCGTCACCGCGAGCAGGGCACCCACCGCGCGACGCATCGCGCCATCCTCTCAGCACGACGCCGAGAAGCTCGCACCCGCGCCCCGGCCGAAGTCACGCCTGCCCGATAGATCCATGTTCTGCAGCCCCTCGCCTGCGTGACGACGACCTGGTGCGCCGACTCGGCCGGAGGTCGGACCGATCGCCCAACAATGGCAGCAACGACGCCCTGTTCTTCGACGGCACCGGCTGGACCCCCCGTGCTCATCGAGCGACAGCTCGGCAGGTTCGCGCGAATAACGCGCGCCAAGCGGTCTTTCCCGGTCAGACGTCCGAACGTCCTGACGCTTCGGCCGGCACCTGCCCGGACGCTGTCGCTGGTTCGCCCGACACGAGAGCAGGTGATGGCTAGCCTGAGACGATCACCCTGGTGAGCAAGGTGGATCGGTGATGCGGGCAGCGAGATCAGGCGCTCTGATGACGGTCGTGGCCGTGCTAGTGCTTGGCGGCTGCCCGCAGGGCGGCCCTCCCGTGACGCAACGAACCCCCGTCGGGATCGACACAGCGCCGTCCGCGATCCTGAAGGCACCCTTCCGCACAGCGCCGGCTCCTCCCGTTCCCGGCGCGAGACGCGGCGGAACCGTCCACGTGCTCGGCGACTACGGGATCTCCACCCTCGACCCCTCCGAGGCTTACTACACCGACACGGTGGCGATCGAAGGCGGTCTGCTGATCCGCTCCCTCACGCAATACGTCTACGACCCACAGGTGAACGCGACGGTGCTCGTCCCCGACCTGGCCACTGATCTGGGCAGATCGAGGGACCACTTCAAGACCTGGTCGTTTACCCTGCGTCGAGGCGTGAAGTACCAGAACGGCGAGC
Source organism: uncultured Actinomycetota bacterium (assembly GCA_963820035.1). Classification (GTDB taxonomy): domain Bacteria; phylum Actinomycetota; class Actinomycetes; order Propionibacteriales; family Nocardioidaceae; genus JAWWPG01. Next base: position 324,637 of record CAWFYK010000009.1, read on the forward strand.
CGATCACGCCCGATGATATGAGGTTCGGCATCGAGCGGTCGCTCGACCGGCAGACCTTCCCCGCCGGCGCAGCATTCAGCAACGACTACTTCCTCGACGGGCACACCTACCCGGGTCCCTACCGTTCACGGACGCCATATCGAGGTGTCTCGCTCTCCGGTCGCAGGATCACCATCCGGATGGCCAGACCCTTCCCCGACATGCCGTATTGGGCGTCGTACCCGGCGATGAGCCCCATCCCACCCGGTGCCGAGAGCGACCCCGTGACCTACAAGCTCCATCCGTTGGCCACCGGGCCGTACAAGATCCAGCACTACGAGCCCGACACCTCGCTCGTCCTGGTGCGCAACCCGCAGTGGGACCCAAGCACCGACCCTGGGCGGCACCAGTACGTCGACCGGTTCGTGATGAACTTCCAGACCCCGGTGCGCCGGATCGACGCGATGATCCTCGGCGACACCGCCACTGGCCGTGACGCCGTGTCGGAGTACAGCGTGCAGGCATCCGACTACGAGCGGTTCCGCAGTGAGGCGCCGAACCGGCTGCTGCAGGGTGCGACGCCGTGCTCCTACCTCTGGTGGCCCGACAACCGGAACATCAACGACATCCGGGTACGGCGGGCACTCGCCTGGGCCTTTCCGTATCGAGCTGCGTGGCGGGCAGCCGGAGAGATCCCGGGCGTCACACGGTTGCCGGCGACAAACATCCTGCCGCCGGGCACCCCGGGCCGCGTGACCTACAACCCACTGCCCGGCCACACCCCCGGAAGCACGAACCCGGTGCGTTCAAGGGCGCTCCTGACCCAAGCGGGGAAGGTCGGATACCCGGTGTCGTGGGCGTTCGCGAAGGACGTCCCGTCAGCCGTTGCCGTGACGAAGGTCTTGGTCCGAGCGTTCTCAGCCGCAGGGTTCCACCCTCGACCGCGCCCCACGCTGAGCGTCGACCTGACAGCACAGTTCTCGCGCAACCCGAACGCGCCCGTGAACCTGCGCCAGGTCGGCTGGTGCTCCGACTGGCCGTCCGGACTCACCTGGTTGCCGCCCATGTTCTCCAGCGACGCGACGCCCGACCACGAGCAGGGCTACAACTTCGCCTTCTTCGGGCAGTCGCAGATCGACCGTAGGCTGGCAAGTATCCCGACCCTCCCGCTGGCCCGACAGCCGAGAGCCTGGAACGACCTCGATCGTGACGTGCAGACCCACTACTTCCCGGTCATCGTCACGGGTTACGGCGGCGTCGCCCTGATGCGTGGGGCGCGCGTCCACGGCGCCCACGTCGACTCGGTCTATTCCATGCCCACCTACAAAGACATCTGGCTGGGCTGACCGTCACATCCTGGTGAACGGGGTTGCTGTCCACGAGATCACCTGCGCGGCAGTACCGGGGCTGATCCTCGCCAATGCCCCGGGCGCCGGGTGCATCGTAAGCATGCTGTCGCGCAGTGAGTACGCCACGGCGATCGGCGGTTCGGATCCGGTCGGCTCCGTGAGCCGCAGCCTGCCGTGCGGGAGCAAGCTGAAGTCATACGCCGGCCAGGTCCGCACACTTCCAGGTCTCGTCGGGTCGTCGGTGCGGAAGATGACGATGCCATGTCCGAGCTGGTTGAACGTCATGTCCACGCGCCACCGGGTGGCCGAACCCAAGACTCGCTCCATCTCGGCCCGGGAGAGTCCCGCACGAACGCCGGCCCGTTGGACAACCCCCGTGTCGACGACCTTCGTGAGCCACTCGCCGTCGAGCGCCGTGGTGTTGCCGGCCCGCCCGGGGTCACTGGGTCCGGCTCCGGTCGGGGTTGGGTGCGTGATCGGCGCACGCTCCCTGTCCCCAACATCGATCCGGGAGACGCCCAGGCCAACAGCGATAACCAGAAAGACGGTCAGGCCGGCTCCCACGACGCGGCGTCGGCGTTGACGGAGGCGCGCGGTCCGCACGACCTGGGAGTAGGAGGCACGCGTATCCGCCGTCACCGACCGGGCCAGCTGCGCCAGCTCGTCCCGCATCTGCTCGTCAAGCTCCATCGCTCATCCCCTTCTGAGAGAGCAGCACTCGCAGCCGGTTGCGACCGCGACGCAGATGCGACTTCACGGTGTTCTCCGAGCACTCGAGGATGCGGGCGATCTCGTCGATCGGGTGGTCCTCGTAATAGTGCAGGACGAGAGCCGCCCGCTGTCCCGAGGGGAGGCTCCGCAGTGCATCCGCGAGCACTGGTTCGTCGTGGTGGCTGACGGGCGTCGGTGTCGCCTTCCGCTCCAGGAAGGCCCGGGCGCGTTCGCGTGTGGTCGTGTGCACGGCCAACCGGATCGCGACCCGACGGATCCAGGCCTCCGGCTTGTCGTACGACGAGACCTTGCCCCAATGGCGAAGCAGCTGGATGAAAGCCTCCTGCGAGATCTCTTCAGCACGGCCGTGGTCTTGGATGATGAGGTAGACGGTGCGCTTGACCCGAGGGAACTCGCGCGCGAAGAAGACCGAGTAGTCCGGCGCGTCCCCTTCGCCCGCCATCACTCTCTCCTTGGATACAGGTGCGACCCGTTCCGAAGGTTGCAGCATATTGGTGCAACCTTTGCGGCCTCCCCAACCTGTACAGCGGCAGGGATCCCCCACGATCAAGGAGGCCGAATGTCAACGTCTACCCGAGTCGGTCTGGCGGCCATTGCGCCGGTCGCGCTGGCAGCTGCTCTTTCAGTGCCCGCCCCAGGAGCGGCCACGTCACAGGGCGTCACCGCGACGAACGGCCGGATCGCATTCTCGACTGGCGCGCTCCTTCCGCACCCGCAGCGTGACGCACATTCGCAGGTCTACACCGTCAACCCCGATGGCTCGGACCTGCAGAAGCTCACTCACGTGCCGCAGGGCCACCAGGCCGGAGACCCCGACTGGTCGCCCGACGGGACGCAGATCGCCTACACGAGCGGTGCGGACGGTCACTTCGCAATCTGGGTGATGAACATGGACGGCACCGGCAAGCATCTGATCACCGGCGCGCCGGGATGGGAGTACTTCACCCCGCGCTGGTCACCGGATGGCTCACAGCTGGCGTTCGTCGCGTGCAACGACACGATCGGAGTGGAGCTGTACTGCGACCTGAAGCTGATGGATGCCGACGGTGGCCACCAGCGGGTGCTTGTCGGTGGCCACCGCTTCAACGGGGATCCGGACTGGTCACCGGATGGAAGCTCGATCGCCTTCGACAGCGACCGCGCCGGGCTCGTCTCCGCCGTGTGGGTCGTCAACACGACTGGTAGCGCGCATCCTCGGCGACTCACCCCTGCTGCCGAGGAGGCGTTCTGGCCTCAGTGGGCACCCTCAGGAGACCGGATCCTCTTCACCAGCACATGCTGCACGGACTTCACTCAGCTCTTCACCATGAAGAGCGACGGCAGCGACATCAAGCAGCTCACCGCCCTGCATCACCACGAGTTCGCGGGTCTCGGATCCTACTCCCCCGACGGCACCCGCATCGTCTTCATCAGCAACCACGAGCGACCGAACGGCGCCGCGGCCCTGTTCACCATGAACGGCCACGGAACAGAACTTCGGCTCGCGGTCACCGGCTACCCCCAGATCTTCGCCTCAGATTGGGGCGCCTCCTCCTCGTTCGACGAGCCCACCGCGACGCGGTGAAGGAAGGCATCGACATGCGCAAACAACGACTCGTAGTCGCATCCCTTGCGACCCTCCTGCTCACGACGGTTGTGGGCGCAGTACCGCGCGCCACAGCGGGCAGCGTCACCGGCGCCGAGGACGGCCGGATCGCCTTCCGGGACGGCGTGAGCGGCCAGATCTACACGGCCAACCCCGACGGATCCTCGCTCCAGCAGGTGACCCACCTCGGCAAGAACGCCTTTGCCGGCGACCCGACCTGGAGCCCTGACGGACGTCGCATCGCGCTCTGGATCTTCCGCAAGAGCGGTGCCCTGATCTACGAGATGCGCGCCGACGGATCTCGCTTGCATCCGGTCTTCACGGACGACCCTGGGTACTTCGACACGACCCCGGGGTATACGCCCGACGGGAAGACCATCGTCTTCTCCCGCTGCCAGGACTCGTGCGCGATCTACGCGGTGAACACCGACGGCACGGACCTGACACCTTTGACCACCTATCGCCGCGGCATTCATGCCGGCACCGACTTCCACCCGCGGGTGTCCCCTGACGGCTCGCAGATCGTCTTCAACCGACAAGAGAGCAACGGGATCCTCAGCCAGATCTGGCTGATGAACATCGACGGGTCGGACGCGCATCCGCTCACCCCGGCTCGTCTCGAGGCAGGCGGCCGCCAGACGTGGTCGTCGGACGGCAGGGTGGTCTACTTCGAGGCCCCCGCGCGCGGCTTCGGCAACCACCTCTTCCGGATGACGCCCGAAGGCGAGGACGTCACGCAGCTGACGGACAGCCCCTTCCCGCACGGCGACTTCGACGCGTCCGGCTCACCCAAGGGGACGCGCATCGCCTTCATCAGCGATCGACGTTACGCCGACCCGAACAATGTCTCCGATCTGTTCCTGATGCGGAGTGATGGGACACACGAGCGCTATGTCGACACGGGGCTGCCGCTGGTCCTGGATCCCTCCTGGGGTACGGCGCCGCTGCAGACCGGACCCTCAGACCAGCTGCCTGCCTGGGTCGGTCACCCGTCGACACAACGATTGGCCATAGCAGCGGAGCGCCTGCACGAGGTCGACCGACTGCTGTCCATGGGACAGGACAGGGGGCCGGTTGGCAGCTGAGGCTGTCGCCACCGTAGGCCCGCCTCGGTTGGGCCTGTGAATGAGACGCGACGGCAGCCTGGCCCACGCAACGACGCCGACGAGCTCGACACGGCTCTGCGTGCGCTGGGTGATCGCACACCCGACGAGCAAGAGGGCACGGCATGCGGGCCACGTCGACATCCTGCGCGAGTAGATCGACTGCACCACAAGCCGTTAGATCCGGGCCGCGGCCAAACCCGTAGCCGCCAAACTCCGGCAACATAGGCGGCCGGAGCTCCCTTTGGCGCCGGGGCGTGTGTTGCGTCGGGGCGTGTGTCGCGTCGGGAGTCCAGTCGGCTCGAAACGCGACGCGAATGCGCGGGACCGTGTTTGACCTGAGCTACTGGGTTGACGGGGGCTGCGTGTCGCCCCACGGGGGAGCCGTTGGGAGGAGACCGTTGAGGCGATCTGTCATCCGTGCCTTCAGTGCGTCGGCTGGAGCCATCCTGGTGGTTGCCGGGATGGCGTTCCCGGCAACCGCCACCCACCCCTCCCACGTGAAGGTCCCGTCTCTCTCCACGTCGCGGCCCGATGTGAGGGGGCCATCAACGGGAACGTCGAGCTACCTGGCCGGCTACACCGCCACCGCCGACGACAGTGTGACCCGTGTCGTCGTCAAGGCGCTCACGGTTCCGAGCGTCGACTGCACCAGCCCGCGCTTCCGAGGCGTCCGGCGGCCGGTATCACCCCGAGCCTGCGGCTACGCGGTCGCGTGTCCGGTGACGAACATCCGCAACCTCGCGATCGTCCGGTAGTCCTCACCCGGGATGTGACCGTTGACGGCCCGGCAGGCCCAGCCCAGCCGGATCGCCAGCCTGCTCGCCTCAATCAGGTCACCCCTGCTCGCCTCAACCAGGTCACCGTCGTACTGCGCTGCATAGGGCGCCAGGTAGGCATCACGGAACGGTGCGATGTCGACCGAGTCCTCGATGTCGTCGAGGCCCCAGGCGAGTCCGCCCTCCAACGTGACCGACAACGTGAAGAAGGGATGGGAGATGCACGCGTCACCCCAGTCGAGCAGCAGATGCCTCCCGTCACGGACGAATACCTGGCCGTCGTGGAGGTCGTCGTGCTGGATGGTCTCCGGGATGCCGTGGGCCGCGAGCTGGTGACACAGCTCCGCAACCCGCGGACTGGCGTCACGGAAGACCTGATCGGCGTCGATCTCGTCCATCAACCACTCGTACTTCTCGGGAAGTACGGCGAGCCTCATGTCGGGGGCACCAAGCGCTAGCAGCTTGTCCACGGAGTCCGACAGGTCGAGCTGCACCCCGGCGTACAGGCGCAGCACATCGAACCACCGATCGAGGCTGCGCTCCCGTTCGGCGATCGAGCGAAGCCGCTCGCCGGCATCGGACATCAGCATCCAGCCGCGGTCGATGTCGACCGCCAGCAGCGGCGGGATGCAGTCGGGGCGTCGAGAGCTCAGCAGGGTGACGATGGCGGCCTCGTGGCGCAGCGCGTCGGTGCTGGCCTTGAACCAGACGTCGCCCGAGGCGGTCGGGACCCGCAGGACGGTCGACCACGGATACACGTGCGGCTGCTCGATGTCGCCGGTGCGGACCAAGGTGAGCCGCTTGAGGTTGACCTCGACCCACTCATGCGCGGAGGCCCGCCACTGAGGATCCAGCCAGACCGGTGCGGACCAAGGTGAGCCGCTCGAGGTTGACCTCGACCCACTCATGCGCGGCGGCCCGCCACTGAGGATCCAGCCAGACCGATGCGGACCAAGGTGAGCCGCTCGAGGTTGACCTCGACCCACTCATGCGCGGCGGCCCGCCACTGAGGATCCAGCCAGACCGGTGCGGACCAAGGTGAGCCGCTCGAGGTTGACCTCGACCCACTCATGCGCGGCGGCCCGCCACTGAGGATCCAGCCAGACCGATGCGGACCAAGGTGAGCCGCTCGAGGTTGACCTCGACCCACTCATGCGCGGCGGCCCGCCACTGAGGATCCAGCCAGCGTTGGCTCGCGACGTCGGACACCGTCACGATGATGCCGTACTCGCGGACCTGTGCGCGCCGGCTCGGAGAACCCGCAATGTGCAGGCATTCCATCGTGAGAGGCGTACGGGTGACGGAGTTCGCATCATCGGCACGCTGACCGGCCTACCCCGGCGGGGTCGACGTCGACGATCCTCAGTTCCGCTGGGTCGGAAGCTGGGGAATCAGCCAGCCGAGGAAGTCTGCCGGGCTCCGGGTCTGCATCCACAGCGTGCCAGGGCCGGTGAACGTTGCGACCAGTCCCTCACCGGACAGCAGGGTGGACTTCCACCCACCGACCTTGTTCACCTGGTAGCCGATTCCCTCTTGGAAGGCGACGATATGTCCGGTGTCGATCTTGAGCACCTCCTGCGGCGCCAGGGTCCGGCGCTCGATGGCGCCGTAGCTGGAGACGATCATGTCGCCGGCACCGGTGCAGCGCAGCAGAAAGAGGCCCTCGCCCGAGAAGAACGTCTTGGACCCACCCCACTTCGTGTCGACCTGAACGCCGGAGTCCGAGGCGAGCCACGAGCCCGACTGCACCATCATCGCCCCGCTGCCGTCGACGGGCATGTGCACGATGTCCCCCGGCAGTGTCGGCGCCACGGTGAGCTCGCCGCCGCTGGGAGCCCGGAACGTGTTGATGAAGAAGCTCTCTCCACCGAGCACCGATCGCTTCAGACCGGCGAAGACGCCGCCTTGGGCCTTCGTCTCGATCTCGACCCCTCCCGACATGCTCGTCATCGCGCCGGCTTCGGCCTTCACCTCGGCACCGGGCGGCAAGGCGATCACCGCAAGGGCAAACGAGGGGCTGTACCGAATGTCGACGTTCATGGGCAAGGTCTCCTGAAGTCCGGGGTCCTCGGCAGCGTACCAACCGGATGAGGCTCGAATCTGCGATACCGACGAAGGTCCCATGACGCCTACTGTGGCTTTCGTGACCGACCTGTCGAACGGCGAACGCATGATCAGGGCCGATGGCGCGGAGCTGTGTGTCGAGACCTTCGGTGCCGACGGTCAGCCGGCCATCCTGCTCATCGACGGTGCTGCCGCATCGATGCTGTGGTGGCAGTCGGACCTTTGCAACCGGATCGCGGCACACGGTCGTTTCGTGATCCGCTACGACCAACGTGACACCGGTCGCTCCACCAGCTTTCCGGTCGGGTCGCCGGGCTACTCGTTCACCGACCTTGCTGAAGACGCGATCGCAATCCTGGATTCGCTGGGTCTGCAACAGGCGCACGTCGTGTGCCGGTCGATGGCCGGCGGGACCGGGCTCATCATCGCGGTGGACCATCCCGATCGAGTCGCAACCATGACGTTCGTCTGCACGTCGACGGGCGACCCGGACCTCCCACCGCCATCGAAACAGCTTGCTTCCGACCCACCGAAGGACCCGGACCCGGCAGATCCTGACTCGGTGGTGGACTTCGTCGTCGCGACGGCGAAGGCGTACGCCGGCGGGTCGCCATACTTCGACGAGGCCGCCACCCGGGCCATGGTCGGGCGCGACGTGGCTCGGACCACGAACCTGGCGGCCATGCTGACGAACCCCTACGCCATCGGCTTCGACGGCCCGAAAGGTGGTGGGTTCGGGGACATCGTCGCACCGACGCTGGTGGTGCAGGGTAGCCGCGACCCGCTGTTCCCGGTGGCCCACGGCGAAGCCCTCCGCGACGCGATCCCAGGCGCCGAGCTCCTGATCCTCGAGGGCGCCGGGCACGACGTCCCGAGAGGCGTCTGGGACGTCTTCGCCCCCGCGCTGGTCGCCCATACCGGCCACGATCACCGTTGAGCCATGGGTGGCAAGCCGGAGAGTCATCCGGGCCACGGCCCTCGTGTCCTTGGCGGCCTCAGCTCTCGACGTTCTCCGCGGCGGCGTTCGATTGGTCCGAGATCGCGATGGGTCAGCCTGCGGACCTACCACTGACGAATCGCACGAGTGGGGCGGGCCCGAGGGCCCGCCCCACTCTTCAGCAAGGTCGTACGAGTAACGCAGACTGGACCGTGGCTAGCCGATCCACATGTCCTTCCACGTCGGCATCCCGAGCGTGGTGTCATCGTAGAAGTTGTTGACCTTCGAGCCCCGCATCATCGCGGCGCCGCCGTAACCCGTGACGACCACAGGGAAGTACTTGGTCTGGATCGTCTTGTCCAACGCGTTCCAGGCAGCCGGCTGCTTGTCGAGCGGCAGGAGCTGGATCTGCTTCATCTGGTTGTCGACGGACTTGTTCGCGAACGCCTCGTAGTTGCTGCCGAAGCCTTGCGTCGCGATGTCCGTCGTCTGGAACTGCGGCGGGATCCACGAGCTACCCGACGGCCAGTCCGAGCACCAGCCCACCGAGCGCACGTTGACCGGCGCCTTCGGGTTGGTGAGGATGTCCGCCACGTAGTTCGCCGAGGTCGTCGCCACCGGCTGCGGGTCGAATCCCGCCTGCGAGAGTGCCTGCACAACCACATTCTTGGTGGCCACGGAGGTCGGTACGTCGGTCTGGTAGGCGAACTTGATCGGGTAGTTCAGCTTGCCAGCGGCCTGCAGCATCGACTTGGCCTTGGCGGAGTCCGTCGTGCCCGGGGTGTGGCCCGGCAGCGGGTTGTACTGCACCCGCCCGGGAACACCGGGAGGCATCACGTTCGACGCCGGCACCCGGGTGACACCCTGGATGTAGCCGCCGGCCGCCCAAGCCGCCTGGTAGGGGTAGGCGTAGGCGAGGGCCTTGCGGACGTTGACGTCGGTGATCTGCCGGTTGTCCGGGTACCACATGAACGTGCAGGGTTGGCTCCCGACGACCAGTCGGTCGCTCGCGGTCGTGCTGAACTTCTGGTAGTCGGCGGCCAGCACCGGGTCGTACGAGATCGTCGTCTGGCCCGAGCCGGAGTCGCCGAGGATGGTCTGGTCGATCTTGGCCGAGTCGGTCGCGAAGTTGAAGTCGAACTCGTTGATGTACTGGTGACGGCCCGGGTCGGTCTTCGGGTCCCACTGCGGGTTCTTCACCAGGGTCAGCGACTGACCGGGGGTGTACGGCGCCCTGCTTGAACATGTAGGGACCGGTCGCCCACGGGTGGTTCTTGTACGTCGCGGGGTCACTCGCCTTGCCCGGAGGGATCGGGCCCATGGCCGCGAAGGAACCCCAGTAGGGCATGTCCGGGAAGGGCCGGGCCATCTTGATGGTGATCGTGTTTCCGGAGACGACGACGCCGTCGTAGTTACCGGGCGACTTGTAGGGGCCCTTGTAGGTGTCTCCGTGCAGGAAGTACTGGTTGCTGTAGTTCGCGCCACCCGGGAAGGTCGCCCGGTCGAAGGACCGCTCGATGCCGTACTTGAGGTCCTCGGCCGTGACCGGCTGGCCGTTCTCGAACTTGATCCCCGGACGCAGCGTGAACTTCCACGTCTTGTAGTTGTTGCTCGGGGTTCCGAGGTCGGTGGCGAGGTCCGGGATCAGCACCATCTGCTTCGTCTTCGGGTCGTAGACGAACTGGGTCAGCGACCGGGTGACCAAGCCGCTCAGGATGGAGTTCGTGTTGGTGTAGTAGGCCTCCGTCGGATCCATCGTCGTCGCGCCCAGCGACGCTGAGGACAGTGAGGGTGCCGCCCTTCTTCGCTCCGGGGATCGGGGGGGCCGGGGGCTTGGCATTGGGGTCGGTGGCCTTACCCGCTGCACCACCACCGTTGATCGAGTTGTTCGACTTGGGAGCACTCCCCCCGGTCGAGCTCGAGCCGCCACAAGCGGCAAGGGCGAGTAACGCCACTGCCGACAAGGCGGTGATCGGTTTCTTCAACCGCATGATAACCTCACCTTTCTGGTCTTGCCTAAGACATGGATAAGCGCCTGGCGACGCACCGAATGCCGCCATCAGGTCATGTGCACAATGCGACCGCGTCGACGCTCAACCGCCCCAAAGGAATCGCCGCTCTAAGGCGACGTCAGGACCGGTCCGACTCAGCCGCTTTCCCGAGCCTAGAAAGACTGTAGGCAGCCCAGCATTGCCTTACGACACCCGAATGGTCTCGATCTGGAAACGCTGCCGAGACGGCGGTCACGCCGGGGTGGGGTGGGCCCGGATCAGGCCCACCCCAACCGGTGGTGAGGGTCACACGGATTCACGTGTGACTAGCTGATCCACATGTCCTTCCACGTCGGCATCCCGAACGTGCCGTCGTTGTGGAAGCCGTTGACTCGCGAGCCCCGCATCATCGCGGTGCCGCCGTAGCCCGTGACGACCACCGGGAAGTACTTCGTCTGGATCGTCTTGTCCATCGCGTTCCAGGCCGCCGCCTGCTTGTCGATCGGCAGGGTGGGGATCTGGCTCATCTGCTGGTCGATGGACTTGTTGGAGAACGCCGCATAGTTGGCGTTGAAGCCGGACGTCGCAATGTCCGTCGTCTGGAACTGCGGCGGCATCCACGAACTACCCGACGGCCAGTCCGAGCACCAGCCCACCGAACGCACGTTGACCGGCGCCTTCGGGTTGGTGAGATAGTCCGCCACGTAGTTTGCGATGGTCGTCGCTACCGGCTGCGGGTCGAAGCCGGCCTGCTTGAGCGCCTGCTCCACCACATTCTTCACGGCGACGGATGTCGCACTGTCGGTCTGGTAGGCGAACTTGATCGGGTAGTTCAGCTTGCCGGCCTGGGTCAGCATGGCCTTGGCCTTGGCAGTGTCCGTCGTGCCGGGCGTGTGCCCGGGCAGCGGGGTGTACTGCACCCGACCTGGCACGCCCGGAGGCATCACGTTCGACGCCGGCACCCGGGTGACACCCTGGATGTAGCCGCCGGCCGCCCAGGCCGCCTGGTAGGGGTAGGCGTAGGCGAGAGCCCTGCGCACGTTGATATCCGTGATCTCCCGGTTGTCGGGATACCACATGAACGTGCACGGCGACCCTCCGACGACCAGCCGATCACTCGCGGTCTGGCTGAACTTCTGGTAGTCGGCAGCCAGCACCGGGTCGATCGAGATCGACGTCTGACCCGAGCCGGTGTCGCCCAGCAATGTCTGGTCGATCTTGGCGCTGTCCTCGACGAAGTTGAAGTCGAACTCGTTGATGTACTGGTGCCGAGCGGGGTCGGTCTTCGGGTCCCACTCAGGGTTCTTCACCAGGGTCAGGGACTGGCCAGGCGTGTAGTCCTTGAACATGTAGGGACCGGTCGCCCAGGGGTGGTTCTTGTACGTCGCGGGGTCACTCGCCTTGCCGGGCGGGATCGGTCCCATCGCGGCGAAGGAACCCCAGTAGGGCATGTCCGGGAAGGGTCGGGCCATCTTGATGGTGAGCGTGTTCCCGTTGATGGTGACGCCGTTATAGTCCCCCGGCGACTTGTAGGGCCCTTTGTAGGTGTTCCCGTGCAGGAAGTACTCGTTGCTGTAGTTCGGGCCGATCGGGAACGTGGCCCGGTCGAACGAGCGCTCGATGCCGTACTTGATGTCTTCGGGCGTGACCGGCTGGCCGTTCTCGAACTTGACACCCGGGCGCAGGGTGAACTTCCACGTCTTGAAGTTGTTGCTCGAGGTTCCGAGGTCGGTGGCCAGGTCGGGAACCAGGATCATCTGCTTGGTCTTGGGGTCATATCTGTACTGCGTCAGTGAGCGAGTGACCAGACCCTGCAGGATCGAGCTGACGTTGACGTAGTAGGCCTCCGTCGGGTCGAACGTCGTGGAGCCCAGCTGGCTGAGCACCGTGAGAGTGCCGCCCTGTTTCGCCCCCGGGATCGGGGGTGCCGGCGCCTTGGCGTTCGGATCCATGACCTGACCCGACGTGCCGCCCTTGTTGATGTCCTTGTTGGACGTGGGAGCCCCGCTGCTCGATGATCCCGAGCCGCCGCAGGCGGCGAGAGCGAGTAACGCCAGCGCCGACAACGCGGTAACCGATTTCTTCAACCGCATAGCGTGCCTTTCCTTTCCTGGTCGTGCCGAAGGCGTTCGGCATCACTCGGCCGCGTCGACGTGACGTGTGACCGAGTCGCGAACGAGATGTGCGAAATGATGAGACCGGCCCGGGCCACGCGTAAAGAAGTTCACTCCTGTGTGCGACGTCCGGGAATTAACATGCATTGGTGTTCAACTGGCATCGGCCAGCCACGGACTCGTCATGAAGAATCCGTGCTCGGCCAGAGTCGGCAACGTGTCCCCTGCTGGCGATAATGACGTCGAGCATTGCCGACTATGACGAAGCCTCGTGAGGGGCCCGACGTCAATGCGTCCTTAGTAGCCTTTATGGTGGGCTCAGTTGGAATTGCCCGAGCCCACGAGCACCGTAAGCCTGCACTCATTTCCGTAGGGCACAGGATTGGTCTCGATCCGGACACGCTGACGACGCCTCTCCCGCCGCGCCTCCCAGGTCGGAATCTGACCTGCTCAGGTCGGAGGGGGCGGCCGCCGTACGACGACGCGCCACCCGACGGGCCCCGATCTGTTCACCTGGTCTTTACTCGCCGCCCGGGCAGCCTTAGCCTTCGAGGTGCAGAGTCGGTGTGGCCCCCGCGCTTGATGCGGCCGGCACCCAAGCTTCGACGTTCCGCACCCGTTGGAGGACATTGTGAAGGCTCGTAGTCTGATCATCTCGGCCGTGGGGACGGTCGCCGTCCTCGGTCTCTCGTCCCTTGCCTACAGCGCCCAGTCGGGCGGGCCGCACCTCGGCGACCACCTCGTCGGCCGGCAGGGGGACGGCACCGTGCTGACCGCCGAGAACAAGTTCATCGATCCCCTCGGTACGACGATCGAGCAGTCCGGTCAGGTGATGGACCTCGCCATCCGGCCGGACGGGCAGACCGCCGTCGACCTGACGGCATCGGGCAACTCGCTCCTGACCGTGGTCGACCTCGCGAACCACAAGGTGGTCCAGACCTACACCCCCGTTAAGGGCGACGGGACGATCGGCGTCGGAGGCGTGCTCTACTCCGCCGACGGCAGCCAGGTATGGGTGGCGCAGACGACCGACCTCCTACGCCTCGACGTCGCCGCCGACGGCACGCTCTCCAACCCCGCCGTCGTGCGGATGCCCACGTCGACTCCGGGCGGTATCCCGACGGGCGCCGATGGCTACCCCGCAGCGCCTCTTCCGAGCGGCCTCACCTGGGCTCCCGACGGCACCACCATCCTGGTGACCCTCTCGGGGTGGAACGCGCTTGCCGCGATCAGCTCGACGACGGGAAAGACCCGCTGGCAGGCTCAGGTCGGCATGGCGCCGCGCGACGTCGTGGTCAGTGGCGGCAAGGCGTTCGTGAGCAACGAGGCGGGCCGGACGCCCCGCAGCGGCGACTTCACCAACTACTCCTACGACTCGGCCGTCGTCGCCGACCGGACCGATGGCCGGGCGGCCAGCGGCACGGTCAGCGCCATCAGCCTGCAGGGCAGCCACGCCGTGCGGTCCATCACGACCGGACTCGACCCGTCCGCGCTCCTCGTGGACGACTCCAACGTGCTCGTCACCAACTCGAGCGACGACACCGTGTCGGTGATCGACAGCGGAAGCGGCAAAGTCACCCGGACGTTCAACGTCAACCCGCTCCCGGGCCAGCCGTTCGGCAGCTCCCCCAACGCGCTCGTCCGCCTCGACCAGGGCCATCTCGCCGTCAGCCTCGGCCGCGACAACGCGCTGGCGGTCTACGCCTACACCGGTGGAACCAGCACACCCGTCTTCGACGGCCTGATCCCCACCGCGTGGTATCCCGGCAAGGTCTTCCTGGACCGGCAGCTCGGCAAGCTCGTCGTCGGGAACCTCAAGGGAGTGGGGGCCCTCGACGGCAAGTCCACCATCTCGGAGGGACCCGGGACGAAGCCCGCGACCGGACGACAGGTCTACAACGACAAGGGTGTCGTTCAGGTGCTCGCCGTGCCGAAGCCGCGCCAGATGGCTGCACTCACGGCCCGGGTCTTCAGCCTCAACCAGTGGAACGGGCTGAAGAAGCGGAGCCAGGGCGGCAGCACACAGGTTCCCGCCGTCCCGGTTCCTCAGCGGGTCGGTGACCCGTCCCCGATCAAGCACGTGTTCGTGATCGTGCGGGAGAACCGCACCTACGACCAGGAGCTCGGCGACCTACCCCAAGGCAACGGCGATGCGAAGCTCACCCAGTTCGGGGAGCGGGTGACGCCCAACGCGCACGCCCTCGCCCGCCAGTTCGGCACGATCGACAACCTCTACTCCGAGGGCACCAACTCGGCCACCGGGCACACGTGGCTCGACGCCGCCTGGGTCAACGACTACCTCGAGCGGTCCTACGCCAACTATGTCCGCGACTACGGGCAGCCCGACGCGATGGTCTACCCGAAGTCGGGCTTCCTCTGGGACGACGCCACGGCCCACGGGCTGAGCGCTCGGGTGTGGGGGGAGTACGCCGAGTACTACACCGGACCGAACGGCCAGCCGGCGACCGGCGACTGGAAGGACTGGTATCGCGACTCGCAGATCCTCGAGGGTCAGCGGCACGGCAAGCTCCACGCCCCGCTCGGCTACTACACCACCAAGGCGGACGTCCCGTCGCTCAACAAGATCCTCGCACCGGACTTCCCCAACTTCGAGACGCAGATCCCCGACCAGTACCGCGCTGACCTGTTCCTCCGCGACCTCAAGGGCTACGAGAAAAGGGGCACCCTCCCGGCGCTGAACATGATGTGGGTGATGTGTGACCACACGACTGGCACGGTGCCCGGCTACCCGACCCCCGCGGCTCAGGTCGCCGACAACGACCTGGCGACCGGCAGGATCGTCGACGCGATCTCACACTCGAAGTTCTGGAAGTCGACAGCGATCTTCATCGTCGAGGACGACTCACAGAACGGTGTTGACCACGTCGACGGTCACCGCAACGTGTTGCTCGTCGCCAGCCCCTACGCGCGGCGCGGCGCGGTCATCCACGACTACTACTCCCAGGCCAACGTGACCCGCACGGTCGAGCAGATCCTCGGCCTGCCGCCGATGAACCAGATCGACCTGGCAGCCCAGCCGATGGACGACGTGTTCACGGACAAGCCGGACTTCACGCCGTACACGTTCCACGCGAACCGGATCCCGCTCGACACCATGAACGCGACCCTGAAGCAGGCGAAGTCTCCGATACAGCGAGAGTGGATCCGCTGGTCGGGGCGCCAGGACTTCTCGCGGCCGGACATGCTGTCCTTCGAGGCGTTCAACCGGCTGACCTGGTACAGCACCTACCACTTCGCGCGGCCCTATCCAGGAGACGCGAAGGTGCTGTCGCCAGCCGAGGTGGTCGCACGGTTCCCGCAGACCGCCATGACGAGTGATCCCGACGGGACGCTGCCGCAGACCAGGGCTCAGCTGCCACACGTGGCAGGTCGATGACGACTGGTCGTCGGGAGGGCGCGGGTCTCGCGGTCCGCGCCCTCACCCGTCGCTTCGGTCCCGTGGTGGCCCTCAATCGCGTCGACCTCGAGGTTCCGGCGGGCACGGTGCATGGTCTGATCGGACCGAACGGTGCCGGCAAGACGAGCCTGATGGCGGTTCTGCTGGGCCTGGTGCGTGCCGACAGCGGGGAGGCCCGGCTCGACGGGGTCCCCCTCGGTGCGGCAGCCCGGCGGGTGCCGGGCGGGGTCGCGGGAAGCGTCGACCAGCCGCGCTTCTATGGATATCTGACGGCACGCCGCAACCTGGAGGTGCTGGCCCGGCTCGACGGGATCGGTGGACTCCCCGTGACGCAGGCACTCGAGCTCGTCGGGCTCATCGGCCAGGCTGACACGAAGGCGGCGAGGCTCTCCATGGGAATGCGGCAACGGCTGGCGATCGCCGCCTCTCTCCTGCGCCGCCCCGGTCTCCTGGTTCTCGATGAGCCGACGAGCGGGCTCGACCCGACCGGCGCCAACGACCTGCTCCGACTCGTGCGCGGGCTGGCGGACGACGGCCGCAGCGTCCTGCTCTCGAGCCATGACCTCGTGATGGTGTCCGACGTCTGCGACGACGTGACGGTGATGGCGCGAGGCCGCGTCGTGCGCAGCGCCGCGGTCGAGACGCTCGTGGCGGAGGCCCCGGCACCGACGTACCGGCTGCGTACATCCGACGATGCTGCCGCCCTGTCGCTCCTCGACGACACCCGTGACCTGCTCCTCGAGAGGGGCACCGCGTCCTCCGGGCTTCTGGTGACCGCTGACCAGCCGTCGCTGGACGAGGCCGTCAAGGCGCTGGTGACGCAGGGGATCGCCATCCGGGAGCTGGTGAGCCATCGAGCCCCGCTGCGGGTCCTCTACGACGAGCTCACCGCGGACGCGGAGCGGGCCGCCGCCCCCCGATCGAGCCCCGAACCCAACCCCGAACCGAGTGCCGGGGCGACCGCGGAGCCCGGCGTCGACGGGACGAAAGCGACGGAGGACGCGGCATGAGCATCGCGGCCCGCGACGGGTCGAGCCTGGCTCCCGCGGCCTCCACGGAGACCCGACCACCGGTAACCGGTCCGCTCCGGCTGGAGATCGCCAAGCTCCTCGGTCAGTCCCACATCCTCGTGCTGGGTTGGCTGGTCGTCGGAGCCCCGGTGGCCCTGGTCGCGGCTCTCGCGGTGCAGACCGGGACGCCGTCGGACACCCTGTTCGGTCGCTGGGTCCACGAGTCGGGGCTGGCGCTCCCTCTCGTCGTGATGGGTTTCGCCGGCCAGTGGGTCTATCCGGTGCTGGCCAGCATCGTGGCGGGCGACATCTTCGCGGGCGAGGATCGCAACGGGACCTGGAAGCTGCTGCTCAGCCGCTCCTACGGTCGGATGCCGATCTTCACCGTCAAGACGGTGATCGGCCTGCTCTTCCCGGTGGTCGCGTCCGCCGCCCTGGTCGCGAGCAGCCTGGTCGCCGGTCTGCTGTTGGTGGGACGGGACCCGATCGTCAACCTGTCGGGCTCCCTGGTCGATGCGCCGACCGGGACCAGGCTCGTCGTGCTGTCATTCCTGACCCAGATCCCGTCGATTCTGGTGATGGCCTCCCTCGCTGTCCTGCTCTCCGTCCTCACCCGCAACAGTCTGGTGGCGGTGGCGGGGCCCGTCGTCGTCGCACTCCTTCTCCAGCTGCTCGCACTCGTCGACCAGCCTCCGCTCCTGCGCCAGGTGCTGCCGTCGGGCGGCTTCACAGCCTGGAGAGGGCTCTGGCTCGACGATGCCTACACCCGCCCGGTCGGCATCAGCATCGCAAGCGGTGCGGTGCTCTCGGCGATGTGCCTGGTGGTTGCGGCCGTGGTCTTCGCGCGGCGGGACGTGTCACTTCGATGAGGCGACTGGTCGGAGCGCTCTCGCTCGCCGCAGTAGGCGCCGTAGCCCTGTCGGGATGCCAGTCACCGATCCACGCGACGGCACTCGATGAGGCAATGCGCACGTCGTTCACCCATCTCTATGCGCTCAACCAGCGCCAGCGTGAGCTCCCCGTCGACGAGTCGAAGCTCAACACCGCTGTCCGGTGCCTGCGCGACAACACCCAGAGTCCGCGCTCCGGGCCAGGTGACGACTGGCTTTGCAACATCACCTGGCGTACGCCGGCGGCGACGAGCGCCGGCGCCACCTACTCCGTGACCGTGCGGCCCGACGGCTGCTTCACGGCGGACGGCGACGGGCCCGCTGACCTGGTCGGCTCCCAGACCATCGTCGACGGCAGCGGGACGACGGTGCTCAACCCGCTGTGGGCGTTCGACGGCTGTCTCCCGCTGACCTAGGAGTGCCGCTGCTGACCGGCGACGCACGACCTCTGCGACAACCGCTCAGGCCGAGCTGCTCTCCTGCCACAGGTTGATGCCACCCTCGACGGCGTGCCGGTCGATCTCCGCGAGCTCGTCCGCGGTGAAGCCGAGCCGGTCCAGCGCGCCGACGTTCTGCTCGAGCTGATGGACGCTGCTCGCCCCCAGCAGCACCGAGGTCACCCTCGGGTCACGCAGCGCCCAGGCGAGCGCGAGCTGGGCCAACGACTGTCCCCGTCGCTGGGCGAGCTCGTTGAGCGCCCGGATGTGGGTCAGGTTCTGCTCAGTCAGCTGCGACTCGGTGAGGAACTCCCCCTCCGCCATCCGGGAGTCCGGCGGCACCCCGTCGAGGTAGCGATCGGTGAGCAGGCCCTGGGCCAACGGAGAGAATGCGATGCAGCCGGCTCCGACCTGCTCCAACGTGTCCAGCAGGCCTCCTTCGATCCAGCGGTTCAGCATCGAGTACGACGGCTGGTGGATCAGCAGCGGTGTCCCGAGGTCGCGCAGGATGGCCGCTGCCTCGACCGTGCGCTCGGGCGAGTAGGACGAGATGCCGGCATACAGCGCGCGACCCGACTGGACCGCCGTGTGCAGCGCCCCCATCGTCTCCTCCAGCGGGGTGTCCGGATCGAAGCGGTGGGAGTAGAAGATGTCGACATAGTCGAGACCCATCCGGGCGAGGGACTGGTCGAGACTGGCCAGCAGGTACTTGCGCGAGCCCCACTCGCCGTACGGTCCGGGCCACATGTCGTAACCCGCCTTGGTGGAGATCACCAGTTCGTCGCGGAACGGGCGGAAGTCCTCGGCCATGATGCTGCCGAAGTGCAGCTCGGCCGACCCATAAGGCGGGCCGTAGTTGTTGGCCAGGTCGAAGTGCGTGATCCCGAGGTCGAACGCCCTTCGCAGGATGTCGCGTTGGGACTCACGGCTGGTGGTGCCACCGAAGTTGTGCCAGAGCCCGAGCGAGACTGCAGGCAGCAACAGTCCGCTGCGTCCACAGCGGCGGTAGATGTCGTGCTCATAGCGATCCGAGGCGGGGAGATAGCTCACCCTGGGCATTCTTCCGTACGACGGCTACGGCGCCACCGGGGCCGCCTCCTTGCCGCTCGACGCCCCGATGAAGTCGAAGATCTGGGTGGCCGTCGCGGACGGAGCAGCGCCGTGCTCCTTCTCGGAGTACCTGAAGAACCTGGCGACCTCATCGGCGATCTCGTCAACAGCGCGGGTGCCGTGGCCATCCGGCTTGCCCTCGGTGATGCGGCCGGCGTGTGCGGAGATCTCGTGCATGACGGCCTCGAGCACGGCGTCTTCCGTCGGAGTGAACACTTTGGTCCGTCCCTTGGCGTCCTTCACGGTGATCTTCGTGACGACCACGATCAGCCCGCGTCCGTTCTTGAGCTGCTCGGTTGAGTCGGCCGAGATGGTCCACCCGAAGATGACCTCCTGCTTCTGGGAGACCAGCCGGTTCACCATGAACGTCGTCTCGTCCGGGCCGATCTTGACCGTCGTCCCGAGGCGCTCCTTCTTGCCAAGGTCCGGAACGACCACCTGGTCGAAGCCCATCTGGTCGCCGACCTCGATGGTGGAGTGGCCGGTCGTGATCTCCCACTGGTTCGAGGTCATGGCGTCGACGAACGGCTCGAGGAAGTCCGAGAACGTTCCCTCCGGCTTCTTCAGCTTCTTGCCCGACAGGGCGAGCGACGAGGCCTTGGCGAGCAGGCTGGGCTTGATGAAGTCGGGAACGTTCTTGTTGCTCTTGAGCATCCGCACGAGTTGGGCCGCCGAGATCCCGGACTCGGGATGCACCAGGATCCCCGGCCGCTGCTTAGGGCCCGCGTCCCGCTGGAGGGTCCGCTGAACGCTCCTCCCGTTCCCGGCCGGCCGGCCGGCCACCAGCGTCGTCACCGCGGAGTTGCCAGCCCTGCGCTGCAGCCTCAGCAGTGAGTCCGGACGGGCCACGCTGCCGTCCGCGATCGCTGCGGAGTCGAGCGCGTGCCGGGCTTCCCGGTCGACAGTGGTCGAGGCTGAGTCCATCGCACCGGAGAGCGTCGGCGTACGCCGGGACGGGGCTCGCGCGAGGTCCAGCTCATCGGAGGCTCGACTCATTCTGCAGACTCTCTCGCGCCGACGATGGCCGGGGCAGGGCGGCCGCAGCCGGGCCGAGGGCAGCCCTTCCTGCCCGAAAGGGCGCGCCTGCAGCGCGACGTGCCCGCCTGCGGGTCCGATGTCGGGCTTCGCCCCGATCTGATCCGAAACACTCTCATGCCACCGAATCCGGCGCGGCCATGGTGCCGAACAGGAAACCCAGACAGACCGACGGCCCGGTCACTTCGGGCCCGAAGCTCGGGCCGACGGCGTGTCCACTGACCGTATGTCTGATCGAGGGTGGGAGCGGACGGACGTCGGAGCCGCCGCGGGTCCAGTCGCCGGTCGGATCGTCGTACCGAAAGTCTCGGATCGTGCTACCAGAAGTCTCGGATGGTCGTGTCGAAAGTCTCGGATGGTGGTGCCGGAACTCTCGGATCGTGGTGTCGAAAGTCTCGGATCGTGCTACCAGAAGTCTCGGATCGTGGTGTCGAAAGTCTCGGATCGTGGTGTCGAAAGTCTCGGATGGTTGGAGGTTGGTGGAGTTGGGTGTCGGAACCGATGGTGACAGGCATACTGGGCCGGTGCCTTCCTTCCTCGTGAGTTGTGGGCGCGTGCGATGAGTGCGGACGACGGCGACGGGTCCGACGCGGTGGCATTGCTCATCGACTACCTCGCGGCCCAGTCCCAGGCACTCAACGCGGGTGACGTCTCGCTGCGGCAGGGACTCGACGCCGTCCACCGGACCCGGGTCGGCACCCGCCGGCTGCGCAGCACGCTCCGGGTGTTCTCGGCACTCTTCGACGAGGAGGAGTCGCAGCGGCTGGACGAGGAGCTGCGCTGGTACGCCGGCCTGCTCGGTGAGGTGCGCGACCGGCAGGTGCAGCGCGCTCGGTTCGTCGAGACGGTGGCCGTGCTGCCGCACGAGCTCGTGTTGGGCCCCGTCACCGAGCGGATCGACGAGCGGCTGGCCGAGGAGCAGGAGCAGCACCGGGCCGAGCTGTCCGCAGCCTTGGAGACCGATCGCTACCGGGAGCTGCTCGCCACCGTCGAGGCCTGGGCGGTGCGGCCTCCCGTCGTGAGCGACATCGACGTCGACGGGGTCATCCACCCTGCCAAGAAGGCGTTCAAGCGCGCCGACAAGCGGCTGGCCAAGGCGCTCGCCGCGGATGGCGATGAGGATGCGGCGCTCCACCGGGCGCGCAAGGCGGCCAAGCGGGCGCGTTATGCCGCCGAGCTCGTCGAGCCCGTCGTGGGGAAGAAGGCCCGGAAGGCCGCCAAGCGCTACACGGCCACCCAGGATGCTCTCGGCGAACACCAGGACAGCGTGGTCGCAGCAGCCCTGGTCCGCGAGCTCGGTGCCTCTGTGGGAGTCACCCCGTGGCAGAACGGCTTCACCTACGGCGTGCTTTACGAACGCGAGCAACGGGCCGGCCGCCGCTCCCGGAAGGCTGCCCTCCGCATCGCCGAGAAGCGCCACGGCTCGCGCTGACCCACGGGGCGTCGAGGGTGCTCGTCCATGCGCCAGCCCGCACCATGGCGTCGCGTCAGGGTCAAAGCCGTAGGCGCCGGCGTCTCATCCGTCAGCCGCGGGGGGTCAGCGTGAGCACCCGGTCGGTGAGACCGGGGGTCTCGCCACCGAGCAGGTACGCCGCCCCGCCGGTCGTCACGGCCACCGAGTCCGCGAGGGGCATCGGCAGCCGACCCGCGGGATGGAACCTCCTGGTCGTCGGATCGAACCACCAGACGGACCGGGTGAGGCTCGTCGGGCTGGTACGCCCACCGGCCAGCAGCACCTGGCCGTGCATCGTGACGGCTGATGCCTCACCCAAGGGACCGGGCAGCCGCCCGACCACGCGTGTCCGACCGGTCGCGAGGTCGATACGTTGCACTGCGTCGACCATGACGCCGTTGCGTTCGCCTCCGAAGACCCAGAGACCTCCGGCGGCCACCGCGACGGCGGCGTAGCGAACCGGCACGGTGAGCCGACCCACGACATCGAAGGTGCGACCGTCCGACGTGGCGAGGATGTCGGAGAGGGCGGGCGACTGCCCGTCATACCCCCCGACCACGAGGACCCGGCCTCGGACAGCCGTGGCGGAGAGGTCCGAGCGTGGCGACGGGAGCTGTCCCACGACCTGCCAGCCGCCACTCGGCGTTCGGCGCTGCACGACATCTTGCTCGGTGGCGTTGCCGCCGCCGAATATCGTCGGCTCTCCGTGCAGCGACGCACCGCCCAGGTCATGGACCGGGACCGCCAGGTCCGGAAGCCGCCTCACTCGGCCGGTGTCGAGCGCGATCCGGAACGACGATGCGGTCGACTGGTCGCCCGCGACGAGCCCGCCCGCGACCACCACGCCGCCGGGAACGACGACGGCTGCCGCTCGGCCGAGAGGTTGCGGCAGCCGAAAGGGAGCCACCGCGACGTTGACCGGGCCGAGGTCCGGACGGGCCGTGACGGTGGCGGGCGGCGGTGCCGACCTCGTGGCGGACGACGGAGCGGACCCGCTCGGGCTCTCGGCTGCCGACCGAGGAGTGCCCGAGTCACCGTTGCCCGCGCTGGAGCACCCGGCGAGCACGATCGTGAGCCCGACCAGCGCGCCCGTCGCTCGAATCCGTCGGCTCAGCCGACCTGCCCCCGTCGGGGCACTCACCGCATATTTCCGGTGTGGCCGAGGGAGTACCGGCCGGGCTGTGGCCAGACGAGCAGACCGTGCGGGCTGCCGCCCACCCAGATCTTCGCGATCAGCTTGCCGGAGGAGGTGTTCCAGCCGTAGACATAGCCGTCGTTGCGCCCCGACAGCCAGAGCACGCGGCCGTCGGCGGAGATGCCGCCCATGTCAGGAGAGCCGCCGCCCGGCACGCGCCAGGTGTCGACGATGCGGTTGGTCGCCAGCGAGATGACGCTCACCTCGCCTGCACCGCGGTCGGATACGTAGAGGAACTTCCCGTCCCGGCTCGGGTAGATGCCGTGCGGCATCATCGGCATCGACGTCGACCCGACGACCTTGAAGGTCCGCCAGTTGATCCGGAGGAGCCGGTTGCGACCCATGTCGGCCACATAGAACGTGCGCCCGTCGGGGGACAACCGAACATCCTGCGGCTTGCTGCCCACGCCCAATGACAACCTGCCGAGCACGCGATGGCCGATGGTCGACACCTTGAGCAGCGAGCCGGAGAACTCGCAGGTGACGACGAAGAACCTGCCGTTGCCGGAGAAGTCGGCGTGGTTCGGCCCTCGGCAGCTCGGGTCGTGGACCACGGCCCGGGTCTTGAACGTCACCGGGTCGGTGAAGAGGATCTGGTCGTACTCCTCGGACATCACGATGCCCTGACGGCCGTTCGGGGCGAAGTAGAGGTTGTAGGGCCGCTGCACCGGGATCCGGCCGACGATCCGGCCGGTCCGGGGGTTGAGGGTGACGAGCTGGTTCGACGCGCTTGCCTCGACATAGAGCTTCCGGAGGTTCCACGACGGCGTCACGTGCTGGTTGAGCACGCCCGTGGGGAGGATGCGCACGATCTTGTGGGTTCGCTGGTCGATCACCGTGGTGTGCGGGCTGCCGAACGAGTTCGGCACATAGATGTACGCCGGGTCACCGGCGATCTTCGGCGACACGGCACCGGCCCGGTCGGCCGCGTAGACGTCGTTGTGCAGCACCGGAGGCATCCCTGGGAGCGGGTTTCGGAAGGGCGGCGCCACGGTCTGGTCTCCCGACATCGAGGTCGTGCCCTGGCTCGGCGACGAGCTCTGCCCAGGAGTGGCTGACGACGACCCGGGCGTGGACCCAGCGGTGGCGTCCGAGACCGACAGCGGAGCGCCTTGCGAGCAGGCCGCGACAGTCGCCGACAGGACCAGGACGGCGCAGCAGATGCGCAAGGTCTGTTTGGAGGGCGAGCGCCCCATCGGGTTCTCCTGCTCGGTATCGGGCGACCGGCCCATCGGATGAGGACCCCCCGTTGGACGGCGGCGGCAGCCGTCTCGTAGTGCGACGCTAGCCGCTCCACCTGAGAACGGACGAGGAGACGCGCCGCGCACCACCAAGGACGCGACGATTTAACCTGCTGATAACCCGGCCGTCCGGGACCCCGAGCAAGGCCTCAGGGAAGCACGAACGCACAATAGGAGGCATGACGACGCACGGTGGCGCCTATGCCTGACATGCACATGGGGGTGGGGCCGTTCGGCTGGCACGTGCTGTTCTCGACGTGGCAGAGCAACCCGGTGTGGGACCTGTTGGCGTTGGCCGCGCTCGTGACCTATGTCACCGGACTGGTGCTCGCTCGCCGGCGCGGCACCGGGGGTCTTCCCTGGTATCGCGTCCTCTCGTTCGTGCTCGGCATCCTGGCGCTCGTCGTCAGCCTCAACTCAGCGATCGAGACCTACAGCCACGTGTTGTTCTGGGTGCACATGGTGCAGCACCTGCTGCTCATCATGGTGGTGCCGGCGTTCCTCGTCGTCGGCAGTCCGCTGACGCTGCTGGTCCAGGTCACGCGCGGTATCACGCAACAGCGCATCAAGCGGGTGCTGCTGTCCGCGCCGGTCTCGTTCGTCACCCACCCACTGGTGGGCTTTCTGGTCTACGCGTCGATCATCATCGGGACGCACCTGACGTCCTTCATGCAGCAGATGATGCTGCACCCATGGCTGCACCAGACCGAGCATGTGGTCTATCTCGTCGGCGGCTACGTCTTCCTGCTGCCGCTGCTCGGCGACGAGCCGATCCGCTGGCGGCCGCCCTACCTGATGCGGATGGTGGTGCTCTTCATCGCGATGGCGCCCGAGACGATCGTCGGCATCGTGCTGCTGCAGACCGACCGCGAGCTCTTCCCTGCCTACGCGGAGGTGCATCGGATGTGGGGGCCGACGCCGATCCACGACCTGAACTCCGGCGGTGGCATCATGTGGGCCATCGGCGACGGCTTGATGATGGCCATGATCGTCGCAGTGATGCTGGCCTACATCGCGCATGCGGCCGACAACGCGACCGCCGGCGGGTGGCTCGAGGGCGTCCGGCGGAGCACGCTCTCGCACAATCTCGACCTGGCCGGCGAGCACGCCGATCTCGACACCGCCGATCTCGACGAGGACGACTCGGCGTTGGCCGCCTACAACCGGATGCTGGCCCGGCTCTCCGAGCAGGACGCCGACCGGTCGTCGGCGGGGGACGGCGGCGGCTCAACTCGCTGAGTCTCGTCCAGCGGTGTTGACTTGGCTCATGCCATTGAACGGAGAGTACGAACCAAGCCCCAGCGAGTGGGCACGAAACCAGGTCGAAGCGTACGAGGCTTCCGGAGGCACCCGCGGCAATGAGCTCCAGGGCCGGCCCGTGATCATCCTGACGACGATCGGGGCGAAGTCCGGGAAGCTCCGCAAGACGCCGCTGATGCGCGTCGAGCACCAGGGCAGCTACGCCGTAGTCGCGTCCCTCGGTGGCGCCCCGAAGAACCCTGTCTGGTATCACAACGTCGTCGCGAACCCCCACGTCGAGCTTCGCGACGGCGCGGTTGTCCAGGACATGAAAGCCCGTGAGGTCACCGGGCCTGAAAAGGCCGAGTGGTGGGAGCGGGCCGCCGAGGCGTGGCCCGACTATGCCAACTACCAGACGAAGACGGATCGGCAGATCCCCGTCTTCGTCCTGGAGCCGATGCCTCCCGACGAGAGGCCGGGCAGTTCGTCATAGCACCAGGCGCCGTAGTACCAAAGGGCAATGACGCGAGTGGCCGGTGACTCGGAGATGCCGAGGCACGATACACCCTGGCCATCTGGCCGTCTGACGGGCCCGAGCCGGTGAGCGTGCCCGAAACGTCAGCCGCTGAGCACGGGGAGCCGCTCGAGCGCCGCCGTCACGCGCGACTGCACCTCCGACTCGTCCCAGGAGTGGTCGACGACGCGACCGTCCAAATACGCGTCGTACGCCGGCAGGTCGAGCAGGCCGTGACCGCACAGTGCGGTGACGATCACCTTCTCCTCACCCGTGTCGGCGCACCGGCCGGCCTCTTCGATGGCTGCCGCGAGGGCATGGGTGGGCTCGGGCGCCGGGACGATGCCCTCGGTGCGCGCGAACAGCACGCCTGCGGCGAAGCAGTCGGACTGGGGCTTCGCGACGGCCTCCATCAGCTGCTGCTCGTAGAGGTGGCTGATGAGTGGGCTCATGCCGTGGTAGCGCAGACCGCCGGCGTGGATCGGCTCCGGGATGAAGTCGTGCCCGAGTGTGTGCATCTTGAGGAGCGGCGTCATACCCGCGGTGTCGCCGAAGTCGTAGGCATAGACGCCCTTCGTCAGCGACGGGCAGGCGGCGGGCTCGACGGCCCTGATGACCGGGTCCATGGTGCCTGCGAGCTTCTCGCGCAGGAACGGGAAGACCAGACCGCCGAAGTTCGACCCTCCACCGGTGCAGCCGACAAGCAAGTCGGGCTTCTCGCCGATCGAGGCGAGCTGGAGCAGCGCCTCCTCGCCGATGATCGTCTGGTGCATCAGCACGTGGTTGAGGACGCTGCCGAGCGCGTAGTTCGTCGTCGGGTCCTGAGCGGCCACCTCGACCGCCTCGCTGATCGCGATGCCAAGTGAGCCGGTCGAGTCGGGATCCTGCTCGAGGAACGCGCGGCCGGCCTCCGTGAGGTCCGACGGGCTCGGATGGACCGTTCCCCCGAAGGTCTCGATCATCATCCGGCGATAGGGCTTCTGGTCATAGGAGGCCCGGACCTGCCATACCTCGCACTCGAGGGCGAACTGGGCACACGCGAAGGCGAGCGCCGTGCCCCACTGACCCGCGCCCGTCTCGGTCGTCAGCCGCTTGATGCCCGCCTTGGCGTTGTAGTAGGCCTGCGGGACCGCGGTGTTCGGCTTGTGGGAGCCGGCCGGTGAGCCGCCTTCGTACTTGTAGTAGATGCGGGCCGGGGTGCCGAGCGCCTTCTCGAGCCGGTGGGCCCGAAAGAGCGGGCTGGGCCGCCAGAGCCGGTAGACATCGAGCACCTCGCTCGGGGATCTCGACGTACTGGTCGGTCGAGACCTCCTGCATGATCAGGTCGAGCGGGAAGAGCGGAGCCAGGTCATCGGGGCCGATCGGCTGGCCGGTGCCCGGATGCAGGGGTGGCGGAGGTGGTGTCGGGAGGTCGTGGAGCACGTTGTACCAGCGGGTGGGCATCTCGTCCTCGGACAACATGATCTTGTGACGCTGGACGCTGCTCATGGCTCACCTTTCGGCCGACTCCGGTCTCGATCGCCAAGACTACGGTCGTTCCGGGCCCCGGGCGCCCACTTTTGCCGGGACCATCACCAGATGGTGACGTCGTCTCCGACGCGGACGACGCCCGTGTTGGCCGGGATCAACCTGATGCCGAAGAACACCTCGTGGTCCCACTGCCGGTGCCGGGCCAGTGTCCTGGTGGGCTCCTTGCTGCTAGCCAACGTGAGCGGGTCGATGGTGGTGAGCAGGCAGCGGTCGCAGTGCTCGCCGAATCGCAGCTCCACATCGCCCAGCCGGATCCGCTTCCACTCGTCCTCGGCGAACGGCTCGGGGGCTCCGTCGACGACGACATTCGGCCGGAAACGCTCCATCGCAAGCGCGGCCGGCTCGAACTCTCCGAGCTGGTGCGCCGTCTCACGCAGCCAGCCGTTGAGCCTGGCCAGCGAGGCGGTTGAGGTGAGGAGGACGGGGCCTGCGTCGGACAGGTTGAGCGCGTCGCCCGGCTGTCCCCCGTGGTTGGCTCCGACCGAGCGACGGCGTGGATCGTCCAGCCAGACCAGGCGTACCT
The DNA here is from genome assembly GCA_963820035.1 of uncultured Actinomycetota bacterium. Lineage (GTDB taxonomy): Bacteria > Actinomycetota > Actinomycetes > Propionibacteriales > Nocardioidaceae > JAWWPG01. The sequence continues at coordinate 352,865 of CAWFYK010000009.1, forward strand.
CCTCTCCGAGGAGTCTCGACAGCCAGTCGTCCGCCTCGGCACCCGCAGGTGCGCCCGACTCGAGGCGCGACATCGTGACCGAGACCGCCGCATCCCGACGCGGCACGTCGACGCGCAGCGGTGTCGCTCCCGGCGCCGACAGCTCGATGGCGCCACCGTGCAGGGGCGTCGCGACGACGTGGAGCAGCATGCGGTGCGTGCGCGCCGTGACCGTCGTACCCGCGCGGTCGACCACCATCCAGCGCCGGTCGCCGTCGAGACCCCACGGATGGATAACCGTCTCTGCGACGTCGAGCCCAGCAGTCGACTTTACCGGGTAGATGCTCAAACGAGAGACCTGCACAACAACGAGCCTAGTGCGCTCCCCTCGCGCGGGCAGCCTCGATTTCGTCCGGCGGACGCGGCTACCGCCGACAGCGAACTGCTAGGTACGGCGGGCGATCGCCTCGTGGTGCCGGAGCACCTCCTCGATGATGAATCCGAGGAACTTCTCGGCGAACTCCGGGTCGAGCCTCGACTCGGCCGCGAGCTGGCGCAGCCGGGCGATCTGCTGGGCCTCCCGAGCCGGGTCGGCGGGGGGCAGGCCGTGGAGGGCCTTCAGCTGCCCGACCTGCTGGGTGCAGGTGAAGCGCTCGGCGAGCAGATGGACCAGCGCCGCGTCGAGGTTGTCGATGCTGGCTCGCAGCCGGCGTAGCTCCGCCCACACCTCGTGGTCCGGCTCCGGCCCCGGTCGAGCTGCCCCGGTCGTGGCCCCGGCCTCCGCGTCGCCGCTCATGCCGCCGACACTAGCCCGGTCCTCGGTCGGTCATGACGGTTTGTCACCCCTCGACCGGCGGTGCGGAGCTGGTGTGGGGGCCGCCCGGACGTCTGTGTGAGCGTGCGAAATTGCGTCCGAACAGCGACGACCCGCAGACGTCCGCGCAGGCGAGCGCAATAGCGCACGACCACGCGAACGTCCGAAACCCGGTTTCCCCAAGGCAGTACGACGTCGCGGGTCGTGCCCCGATCGCGTCGAGCTCGCCCAGCGATCGCAGCGGACGACGCAGACTCACCAGGATGTCACCCCTTCCCCAACCGAGGAGCTCGCAGTTCGGTGTCTTCACGTCCGGGCAGGCCCGCAACGCGGGCCTCACCCGGCACCAGGTGCTCACCCTCCGCGGTGCCGGCCGCTTGGTCAGCGTCCGGCGCGGCGTGTCCGTCGACCCGGCCGAGCTCGCCGCCATGCCCGAGCAGCGCCGCGCGTGCAGTCACGCGGTGGCGGCTTGTCTGGCGCGTTCGGGATCCTGGTCAGCCACCACAACGCGGCCGTCATTCACGGCCTCCCCCTTCTCGATGTCGTGCCGCCGCGACCCGCGCTGACCATCGCACCGGCTCGCAGCCAGCGAAGTGGCAGTGACGCCGCGACCATCATCCACGCGGCCGCCCTCCCCGCTTCCCACGTCGAGACTCGCGGCGCCTGGTCCGTCACGACCGCGGCCCGGACGATCGGTGACCTGGCTCGAAGCGGGACGCTCCTCTCGGCGTTGGTCGCCGCGGACTCTGCACTCAACCGTGGCCTCGCCACCCGACAACTCTTGGATGCGGTAGCTGTGGACTGCGACGCGTGGCCGGGCGCCCGCAACGTCCGTGACGTGATACGCCTCTGCGACGAGGGATCCGAGTCCCCTCACGAGACCATTGCCCGCTGGCACCTGGAGAGATCAGGGCTGCCCCCAGTCGCGCAGGCGTGGCCTCCGACGACCACGGGCCGATCGGATCGGGAGATCTCTGGATCCCCAGGCTCTGGTCATTCCTCGAGGTCGACGGTGACATCAAGTACGACGGGCAGGCAATGACGACGCTGCTCGAGGAGAAGCGGCGACAGGAACGTCTGGAGGAAGCCGGGTTCGGAGTCGCCCGCGTGGCCGCCCGCGACTCCGGCAATGGCGCACTGCTGCTCTCCCGCCTCACGACGGCCGCCGCACGCGGGAGACTGGTCCGCACGGCGTCCGGTGATCCGACCGGTCGCATCGGCCCGCCACCCGTCTGGGCCACACGCGGTGCCACGCTCCCCTGGTTGCGCCCGCCTGAGTGATGAGCCGGCCGTCATACGGCCAGCCCTTGGCGGCGTTCTGTGAGAGGCGTGGGGCCAATGGGACCACTTTGCGTAGGGAAGACCGCTCAACCGGACCAAACAGCGGGTCTGCATCGGCTTTCGATGCGCAAGGCAGTCACAACCGCCTCGTGCGTTCCATGCGCCGTTCCCGGATCCGCCGGTGCGGTCGGGTCAGTGAGGCTGCCAGGCGTCCTTGTCGTTGGTCAGCGCCATCAGCGAGTCCGGGAGCACGCCCTTGGCCAGCATGGCCACCGTCACCTGCTCGAAGACGTCACGGAGGTTGGCGCGAGCCGCGATCCAGACAAGCTGGAGCACGGTCGCGGAGTCGTGATACTGGACCGCCTCGGGTCGCAGCCCGTAGACGCTCACGAGCGGTCCGTCGACAGCTCGGATGATGTCCGCGACGGTGATCTCGGAGGCATCCGTGGCGAGGCGCCAGCCGCCGTTCTGACCGCGAACGCTGATCACGATGCTCGCCCGGCGAAGGTCGGCGAGAATCGCCTGCAGAAAACCACGCGGAATGCCCTGCAGCTGCCCGAGCTCTTCGGCGGAAACCGGCGAGCCGTCCTCGCGCGTCGCGATCTCGATGAGCGCGCGGAGGGCGTAGTCGGACTTGGCAGACACTCGCATGCGCTCAAGTTTGACAGATCACCCCGCCAACGTCTGCGCGACGAGCGACGCCCGCCCCCGGAGGGTAGTCGGGAAACGCAGATAGCCGAAGGTCCGCTGATACTCGATAGGGGAATCGCGGGACGCCGAGATAGCGTGACAAGGTGCACGCTGTGACCTCGGCCATCCAGTCGCTGCCGCCGGTCGCCGCATACTCGATCATCTTTGCGCTCGTCTTCGGTGAGGCGGCCGTCTTTCTCGGATTCGTCCTCCCCGGCGAGACCGCCGTCCTCCTTGGCGGTTTCCTGGCGAGCCAGCACCATCTGAACATCTGGGCGCTGTGCGTGCTCGTCGTCGTCGCCGCGATCGTGGGTGACACGGTCGGCTACGAGGTCGGCAAGCACATCGGACCGCGCGTGGTCCGGTCGCGATACCTGGTCAGGCACGGGGCCAGACTCGACAGGGCCCGCGGCATGCTGCGGGACCGCGGCGGTCCGGCCGTGTTCCTCGGCCGCTTCACCGCGTTCTTCCGGGCCGTGATGCCAGGTCTCGCAGGTCTCAGCGACATGCGCTACCGAAAGTTCCTGCTGTGGAACGCCCTCGGCGGCCTCGTCTGGGGCATCACGTTCTGCCTGGTCGGCTATCTCGCCGGCGCGTCGTACGAGAAGGTTGCCAGCACGATCGGCAAGGGTGCGGCCATCGCGATCGGCGTGGTCGTGCTCCTCGTGGTGGGGGTCTGGGTGGTACGGCGGCGGCGCCGCGAGCGTGCCGAGGAGACCGCCTATGACCTGGAGCACGCGGCACCCGCGACGTCTGCGCCCGGGGTCGTCGGGCCCGGGTTGGCGGACCCCGAGAGCTGACCCCCGCGAGCTGACCCCCGCGAGCTGACCCACCGGCAGCCGACCCGCCCGCGGCTCCGGTTGACCGGACGTGGCCTGGGTCACGATCGGGTTGCTTGTGCTTGTGAGGGCTACTGGCCGGTAGGTATGCTTAAGTTACCGGCGAGTAGCGTAGCGCGGCTGCGCGCGACCGGCTTCCCGACGAGCACGAGCGCAAGGGGTCCGGCCGATGAGCCACTACAAGAGCAACCTGCGAGACATCGAGTTCAACCTCTTCGAGGTCTTCGGCAGCGACCGGCTGCTCGGCCAGGGACCGTTCGGTGATGTCGACACACCGACCGCCCGCGACATCCTGCGCCAGGTCGACCGAATGGCACGCGAGGATCTCGCCGCATCCTTCTCCACCGCCGACCAGAACCCGCCGGTCTTCGACTCTGAGACTCACGCGGTCACCATGCCGGCGGACTTCGCGCGGACCTACAAGGCCTACATGGACGCCGAGTGGTGGCGGCTCTCGCTGCCGACCGCGCTCGGTGGCACCCCCGTGCCCGCCACAGTCAAGTGGTCGCTCGCCGAGCTCGTCCTCGGCGCCAACCCGCCGATCCACCTCTACTCCACAGGCCCGAGCTTCGCGACCGTGCTCTGGTCCAACGGCACGGCGCGCGACAAGTTGGTCGCCCACCACATGATCGACCGTGGCTGGGCCGCGACGATGGTCCTCACGGAGCCGGACGCCGGCTCCGATGTGGGATCGGGCCGCACGAAGGCCCACCTGCGGGACGACGGCAGCTGGCACCTCGAAGGCGTGAAGCGGTTCATCACCTCCGGCGAGCACGACATGAGCGAGAACATCATCCACCTCGTGTTGGCGCGTCCGGTGGGCGTCGAGGGCGTCGGAGGTCCGGGGACGAAGGGCCTCTCCCTGTTCATCGTGCCGAAGTACCACTTCGACCTCGAGACCGGCGAGCTTGCCGAGCGCAACGGCGTCTATGCGACCGGCCTCGAGCACAAGATGGGGATCAAGGCGTCGACGACCTGCGAGCTCACCTTCGGTGCCGACGAGCCAGCCGTGGGCTGGCTGCTCGGTGAGGTGCATGACGGCATCGCCCAGATGTTCCAGGTCATCGAGCACGCCCGGATGCTCATCGGCGCCAAGGCGATGGCCACCCTCTCGACTGGTTACCTGAACGCCCTCGAGTTCGCCAAGACCCGCGTCCAAGGTGCTGACCTGAGCCAGTCGACAGACAAGACAGCGCCGCGGGTGACGATCACCCACCACCCCGACGTACGGCGGTCGCTGCTCACCCAGAAAGCCTACGCCGAGGCGCTACGTGCCCTCCTCATCTACACCGCGACATTCCAGGACCGCGTGACCGTCGCAGCCGCCTCGGGTGAGGTCGACGAGGATGCGAAGGCCTGCAACGACCTGCTACTGCCGATCGTCAAGGGCTACGGCTCCGAGCGCGCCTGGGTACTGCTCGGCACCGAGTCGTTGCAGACGCTCGGCGGATCCGGCTTCCTGCAGGACTACCCGATCGAGCAGTACGTGCGGGACTCGAAGATCGACACCCTCTACGAGGGCACGACAGCGATCCAGAGCATGGATCTGTTCTTCCGCAAGATCGTGCGCAACCAGGGCAAGGCGCTCGGCCTCATCTCGGCCGAGATCAGCACGTTCCTGGCCGGCGAACCCGCCACCGGGCTGATGAAGATCGAGCGTGGCCTGTTGGCCAAGGCGCTGGAAGACGCCCAGGCCGTCGTCGGCTTGATGGTCGGCCAGCTGATGTCGAGCAGTCCCGACGCGCCAGAGGGCGACGTCCGCAACATCTACAAGGTGGGTCTCAACACGTCGCGTCTCCTCATGGTGCTTGGCGACGTGGTGAGTGCCTACCTGCTGCTCCGCCAGGCTGATGTCGCGGTGGCAGCGCTCGACGGCGAGGTGTCGGACTCCGACCGGCTGTTCTATGAGGGCAAGGTGGCGTCGGCGCAGTTCTTCGCCCGCACAATCCTGCCGAAAGTCGCCGCCGAGCGGGCGATCGCCGAAGCGACAGACCTGATGCCGATGGACCTCGCCGAGGGCGCGCTGTAGAGCAGGACAGGGTCGAGCACCACGCGGCCGGCGATCCGCCGTGGCGCGTCGATCATGCGTGACACACTGTGGCCCATGTCGACCCCGCCCGCTGAGCTGAAGGTCCGGCCCCACGGGGCGTGGTACCTGCTGGTGGTCGCCCTCTGGGTCGCAGCACTGGTCCTCATCGGCACGGTCGTCGCCACCGCCGTGAACCTGGTCGAGGACGGCGTGACCCAGCTGCCGCCGTCGCATGCGGTCGTCGTACCGGAGTCGGGTCTGACGTTCTATGCGGCCATCGAACCCGCCAGCCGGGACTGCGCCCTCGCAGGCGAAGGGGGCCAGATCTCGCGGATGCCCGGGCTGCCCTATGACTTCAACACCACGTTCAACGGCACCGACTACTACGCGGTCGCGAGCACGCCGAAGGGCCTTGCCCCCGGCACCTACATCGTCTCCTGCCCGGGAGTCGGCCCCACCGCGACGATGTGGGCCGGCGACAAGCTTCCGCTGGCCTCGCTCCTGGTGCGCTCGGCGATCGCGGCCATCCTCGGCCTGCTCGGCATCCCGCTGCTCATCGCGTTGATCATCAAACGGCACAGCAGCAAGTCCAAGGTGCGGGCCCAGCGACTCGCGGGCACCCCCGGATATCCGCCGGGCCCCTACGGACAGCCGATCCCCGGGCAGCAAGGGCCGGTGTACGGGCACCACCCCTACGGGCAGCCGACGTATGGGCAGCCTGCGTCCGGACAGCAACCCCCGTCCCCGCCGTACGGTCAGCAGCCTGGCGGGCCACAGCCGTCCGGGTCTGGCCCGCAGTACGCCGGCCAGCAGTACCCAGGACAGCAGTACCCCGGCCAGCAGTACCCGGGACCGCCGTACGGTCACCCGCCCTCGCAGGCCGGCGAGCCGCCGTCGGAGCTGCCGACACAGCAGTTCCAGCCACCTCGCTCGCCCGACGAGGCAGCGCCATCGGTGACCCCGCCCGACGACCAGACGGGGGCCGACGGCGGACCACCGAGCGACACCGAGCCACCTCCTCGCAGCTAGCCGGTTGGTGACCCGGCGTCGACGTCGACCACCCCGCCGAGCCCGAGCGTCAGGGTCGGTGTTCCTTCGGTCGCAACCCGGACGGGGATGCCCCAGTCCTGTTGGTGCATCCGGCAAGCGGCACCGATCTCGGAGGTGTCGTCGCATGACGCGGCACGGCCGGAGACGTGCAGCACGCCGGAGCCGACGGCCGGGTCCAGCCTGATGCGCCGGCTGAGTGACTCACCGCGCCCCGATCCGTCGGCGAGGAGCGCCGGTGGGGTCGAGCCGACGACCAGCTGTGATGCGGGACCGAAGCGCTCGTCGAGCTTCTCTCCCGGGGGCGGGGTGAATGCCACGACGAGCTCGAGGTCCGCCCTCAGGGCGACCGGCTCCCGCTGCGTCGTCGTGGAGAAGCCGCTCGCCGTCGCAGGCGCCGACGAGGCTGCCGGGAGAGACACGATGCGGTGCGCGACCGACTCGACTGCGAGGACCTCGTCCCCGAGCACGACGAGGCCGGACACCTCGGCCACTCCCGAGGCGATGGTCGTGAGCCGTCCGGAATGGGCGTCGTAGCGCCGCACCGCGTTGTTGTAGGTGTCCGCCACGGCGACCGATCCGTCCGCGAGCATCGCGACACCGAGCGGATGCTGCATCCGGGCCTCGCCGACGTCTCCATCGCGGAACCCGAAGTCGAACAGCCCCTCGCCGATGGCGGTGTGCACGCCATCGGCGTCGACCCAGCGCAGGGCCGATACCTCCGAGTCCGCCACCCAGAGGCGGTCGCCGTCGGGTGCCAGACCAGACGGCTGGGCGAACCAGGCACTCGTCACCGGGCCGTCGACCAGGCCCTCCTGGGTGGTGCCGGCCTCGACCCGCACCACGCCGGTCAGGGGATCGAGACTCCACAACTGGTGGATGCCGGCCATCGCGACCCAGACGCGATCGTGCCACCAGGCCACGTCCCACGGTGACGAGAGTGACGCGACACCGTCGCCCTGCATCCACTGCCGGCCGTTGCCGGCGAGAGTTGTGACTCGACCGCTGTCCAGGTCGACCCCCCGCACGGCATGGTTCACCGTGTCGGCGACTACCACGTCATAGCCCACGATCGCGGCGACATCACCGGGGAGCAGGCACACACCGTTCGGCTCGTTGAACCGCGCGATGTCCCCCGCCCCGTCGAGGAGCCCCCGCTCCCCACTGCCGAAGCGTCGTCGTGGTGTCTCGGCATCGCCCGCCAGCTCGACGAGGCTGTGGTGTCCCGCGTCGGCCACGAGGAAGCCGCCGGTCGGCAGCGCGACCGCCTTCGACGGGAAACGCAGCACGCTCTCCGGCCGCGGGACTCGACGGTACGGCGACCCGCCCGGCTGGAGGGTCCCTCGCTTGCGGTATCGGGGAATCAGGTCCATGAGCAGCGCCCGGATGGCATGCGTGTGGCCCTCGCCGGCGTACGTTGCGACGACGTAGCCCTCGGGGTCGACAACCACCAGCGTCGGCCAGGCCTGAGCGGTGTAGGCACTCCAGGTGGTCAGCTTCGGGTCGTCGAGGACGGGGTGCTCTACGTCGTAGCGCTCGACCGCGGCGGCCAACGCCTGCGGATCGGCCTCATGGTCGAACTTGGGGGAGTGGACCCCGATGACCACGAGCTCATCGCTGAGCTCTGCCTCGAGCGGCCTCAGCTCGTCGAGCACATGGAGACAGTTCACGCAGCAGAAGGCCCAGAAGTCCAGCAGCACGAAGCGGCCGCGCAGATCAGCGAGTCGGACGGTCTCGCCGCCGGTGTTGAGCCAGCGACGCCCCGCCAGCTCGGGGGCGCGGACGCGGCCAGGTCCAGAGTGGGGCACCTCCCCATTGTGCCGACGATGCTGTGCACACTCACGGTCCGGCTCGACCCGGCTGGTTTGAGATGCTGCTCACAGGTTCGGGGTGTACCGTCAAGCCATCGTCCGATCCCAGCTCGATCGGGCTGGTGTTGCCCAAGCCCTCGGTGACTCCTGTTCCTTTTCAACGGGTCACAAAGAACGGTGCACACCATGACGTCGCCTCCACTCCCCATTGCGACAGCAGGTCGCGCCGAACGCTACGTGAGTCTCTACACCGACCTCGCGAAGACCATCCGGGAGAGCGGCCTGATGCGCCGGCGCTACACCTACTACTGGACCCGCATCGTCGCCGCCGTCGTCGCGTTCGCTCTGGTCTGGACCGTCGTCTTCGTCCTCCGGAACTCGTGGCTGGTGTTGGTCTGTGCCGCGCTGCTCGGCCTGGTGATCGCGCAGTTCGGCTTTCTGGGACATGACGGCGCGCACCGGCAGATCTTCACGTCAGCCTCCTGGAACGACTGGACGGCCAGGCTGCTCGCGGGGGTGTTCGCCGGGCTCAGCTACGGCTGGTGGAAGACCAAGCACAACCGTCACCACGCCGCCCCCAACCAGATCGGGCGCGACCCGGACATCGACTCGGGAGTACTGGCGTTCACCGAGGAGATCGCGCACTCCCGGCGTAACGGGGTGTCCGGCTGGATGGTCAGGCACCAGGGCTGGCTCTTCTTCCCCCTCCTCACCCTCGAGGGGCTGAACCTCCACGCCGCCAGCATCCGCACGCTCCTCCGACCGCGCGCCATGCCGCACCAGCGCATCGAGGCGCTGCTCGTGCTCGGCCGGATGGCGGCCTACATCATCCTGCTGCTGCTCCTGCTGCCGCTGGGGAAGGCATCAGCCTTCTTCGGGATCCAGATGGCCATGTTCGGGATCTTCCTGGGTGGCGCGTTCGCGCCCAACCACAAGGGGATGCCGATCGTGCCCGCCGACATGAAGGTGGACTTCCTTCGTCGGCAGGTGTTGATGTCGCGCAACATCAAGGGCGGGATCGTCACCGACTTCGCCATGGGTGGCCTCAACTACCAGATCGAGCACCACCTGTTCCCGAGCATGCCGCGGCCCAACCTGTCGCGCGCGCAGCCGATCGTCCGGGACTACTGCACCGAGCACGATGTCTCCTACGCCGAGACCGGGTTGTTCGAGTCCTACGGCATCGTGGTGCGCTACCTCAACACGGTCGGACTGGGCGCCCGTGACCCGTTCGAGTGCCCGCTGGCGTCCCTCTACCGCGACTGACGGCACCCGCTCACCCACGAGGGCAGGGCCGGGTCATCGACCCAGAACCGGCCCAGACCGGCCCGGCGGCGCTCAGATGTGGCGGCGGGACTGGATCACCCGGAACCGACCTGCGACGTAGGCGCCGTCGGTGTACGTCGCGTTGGCCGCCGGGTTGGCCCCGGTGCCGTGGAAGTCGCTGAACGCCGCCGACTGGTTGACGAAGATCTGGCCGGTCAGGTTCTCGCTGAGCGCGACCCCGGCATCCAGGGCCGCCGACCGCATCGCGGCCATGGTCTCGTCGTCGGTGGTGTAGACCGCGGCTGTCATCGCGCCCTTCTCCAGAACCGTCTCACGGAACACCGCGATGGACTCGTCGGTCGAGGCGGTGCGGATCAGGTAGGCGACCGGGCCGAAGCACTCCTGCTCGAAGACCTCGCGATCGGCCACATCGACGGTGAGCACGGCGGGAGTGCGGACGACGGCGTCGTCGAACGCTGGATGCCGGACCTCCCGAGACCCGATGACCACCCGGCCATCCGACCCGACAGTGGTGAGCCGGTCGAGGACTCCGTCGTTGACGACGCCACCGAGGAGCTCGACGGCGCGGGCGTCGTCGCCGACCAGCTTGGCCAACGCGGCCCTGAGGCCGGCGACCACGTCGTCGACGGACTTATGACCTTCGTCGGTCTCGATTCCCGTCGCCGGAAGGTAGAGGTTTTGCGGGGCGGTGCACATCTGACCGGTGTAGAGGGCCAGTGAGAACGCCAGGTTGAAGCACATGCCCTTGAACGAGTCCGTGGAGTCGACCACCACGGAGTTGACTCCGGCCTTCTCGGTGAAGACCAGAGCCTGGCGGGCGTTGTCCTCGAGCCAGCTTCCGAAGGCCGTGGAACCGGTGAAGTCCACCAGGCGCACCTCGGGCTGTACCGCGATCACCGCTGCCAGGCCGTCGGCCGGGTCCTCGGCGGCCAGCGTCACGAGGTTGGGGTCGAAGCCGGCCTCGGCGAGCACCTGCTGACAGGCCTGCACGGTGATGGCCAGCGGAAGGACCGCACCCGGATGCGGCTTGACGATGACCGGGTTGCCGGTCACCAGGGAGGCGAAGAGGCCGGGCCAGGAGTTCCAGGTCGGAAACGTGTTGCACCCCACGACAAGCGCCAGACCGCGTGGTACGACGGTGAACGTCTTCTCCATCCGGATGGGCGCGTCCCGTCCGGGCTTCTCCCAGATTGCGGTCGCCGGCACTCGGGTCATCTCGATGTAGGCGTAGGCGATCGACTCCAGAGCCCGGTCCAGGGCGTGGGCGCCGCCGGCCTGGAAGGCCATGACGAAGGCCTGGCCGGAGGTATGCATCACCGCGTTGGCGAGCTCGAACACCCTGCCGTGCAACCGGGACAGGATCTCGAGGCCGACGCCGACGCGGGGCTCGATCCCGGCGTCGCGCCAGGCCACCAGGCCGGCCGCCGACGCCTCGAGCAGAGCGGGAACACCCGCAGGCGTCACGCGCGGATAGGAAACGTCCAACGACCGGCCGTAGGGGGACTTCTCCGTCGACACCGTGTCCTCCGTGCCGGGCGTGGAGAGCGGGAACGGCTTGCCCAGCAGCGCCTCGAACGCCGCCAGGCCGTCAGCAGCAGCATTCTCACCGTAGATCCGGGGGCTCGGCGATTCCGGGTAAGCACTGAAGTAGCCGCGGGTCCGGGTCGCCTCGACGGCCCTGTCGAGCAGCTCCTGATGACGGCTGAACGCCTCCGTGGCAAACGACATGCTGACCTCCGAGCTGACCGAGCGTGTGACAGATTTCCGACCATGTGTCGGCGACGTGTCACGAGTGTAACCGTCCTGGCAAGGCGTGAGAGAGTGCCTGCGTGGAGATCAGGACGATGACCGACGCCGACGTTCCGGGTGTGTTGCGGCTCAACCATGACGTGGTGTGGGCGCTCAGTCCGCTCGATGAGGAAGGGCTCCGGGCGCATCGGGCTGCGGCCACCTGGACGCTCGTCTGCGAGGTGGACGGTGCGATCGCGGCCTTCGCGATCGCCTACGAGCCGGGGGCGCCATACGAGTCGGTCAACTACGCCTGGCACGCCGCGCGGTTCGACGACTTCGCCTACCTCGACCGGATCGCCGTCGACCCGAGCTTTCGACGGCGCGGCATCGCCTCCTTGCTCTACGACGAGGTCGAGGCCGACGCCGCACCGCACGGCAGGCTGGTCTGCGAGGTCAACTCCGAGCCCCCCAACGTCGAGTCGTTGGCTTTCCACGAGGCCCGCGGCTATCGGGTCATCGGCCACTTGACCCAGCCGGACGGACACCAGACCGCGATGCTGGAGAAGCCGCTGTGAACGGTGCCAGCGAGACGCCCGGCGCACCGATGACACCCGATCACCTGGCCCGACTCTGCGGTGAGGTGATGTGGGCGGACGACGCCGCGTCGCAGCGGTTGGGGATGCGGCTCGAGTCCGTGACGAGCGGCCGAGCCACCCTGTCGATGCGGGTGCGCGACGACATGACCAACGGGCACGGCACGGCGCACGGCGGCTTCATCTTCACCCTCGCCGACTCCGCTTTCGCGTTCGCGTGCAACTCCCACAATGTGCGGACGGTCGCCCAGGCCTGCGACATCGTGTTCGTCGCACCAGCACAGGTCGGCGACGTGCTGGTCGCCGACGCCACCGAACGCGCCGTGTTCGGCCGCAACGGGATCTACGACGTCAAGGTCACCCGCGGCGACGACCTGGTGGCCGAGTTCCGCGGCCGCAGCCGCACGATCGGCGGCCACCACATCACCCCTCCGGACGACCCCCGGCCCACCGACGGAAAGGCCTGACCATGGCCCAGCTCTCCACGCCTCGCGAGCTTTGGGACACGAACGAGAAGATGTCCCTCGACGAGCTGCGCGACCACCAGCTCAGCAGCCTGCGCGACACCCTGCGTCGCGTCTACGAACGGGTGCCTCATTACACGGCCGCGTTCGACGCAGCAGGCGTGCATCCCGACGACCTGCGCGAGCTGTCCGACCTCCATCGCTTCCCCTTCACGGCCAAGGCGGATCTGCGCGACAACTACCCGTTCGGGATGTTCGCGGTGCCTCGCGAGGAGGTGACCCGAGTTCACGCGTCGAGCGGTACGACGGGCCGGCCGACCGTCGTGGGCTACGACGCCGACGACATCAGCGCGTGGGCCGACGTGATGGCTCGCTCGATCCGGGCCGCCGGTGGGCGTCGCGGTGACGTGCTCCATGTGTCCTACGGCTATGGGCTGTTCACCGGTGGTCTGGGCGCCCACTACGGCGCCGAGCGGCTCGGTTGCACCGTGGTGCCGATCAGCGGCGGGATGACCGAGCGACAGGTCCAGCTCATCGGCGACTTCCAGCCGCGGGTCATCATGGTGACGCCGTCGTACTTCCTCGCCATCATCGACGAGATGGAACGGCAGGGCATCGACCCGGCCCGGTCGTCACTCGAGATCGGGATCTTCGGGGCCGAGCCGTGGACCGACCAGATGCGCACCGAGATCGAGCAGCGGTGCGCCATGCAGGCCGTCGACATCTACGGGCTCAGCGAGGTGATGGGGCCTGGAGTCGCCCAGGAGTGCGTGGAGACCAAAGATGGCCTGCACATCTGGGAGGACATGTTCCTCCCCGAGATCATCGACCCGGTGACGGGTGAGGTGCTGCCCGACGGCGAGGAGGGCGAGCTGGTCTTCACCACCCTGACCAAACGGGCGATGCCGGTCATCCGCTACCGGACCCGCGATCTCACGCGTCTGCTCCCCGGGACGGCCCGTCCGGCGTACCGGCGGATGCAGAAGATCACTGGACGCACCGACGACATGATGATCCTGCGTGGCGTCAACGTCTTCCCCACCCAGATCGAGGAGCAGCTTCTCAAGGTCGAAGGGTTGACCCCGCACTACATCTGCGTGCTCACGAGGCCGGGCCGACTGGACGAGATGACGGTGCGCGTCGAGGCCCACGACGCCGGCCTCGGCGACGACGCACGTCGGCGGCTCGGCGACACCCTTGTCCGGTTGGTCAAGCACACCGTCGGAGTCACCGTCGCGGTCGAGGTCTGCGAGCCGCACGCCCTGGAACGCTCTCTCGGCAAGGCCAAGCGCATCAGCGACCTGCGCCACCTGAGAACCGGCCCTTGCTGAGCGCTCAGCGCAGGAAGGGCCGGCCAGGACGAGTGGCCGTGACCCGTTATGGCTTGTAGGCGTGGTAGGTGAGGCTGTAGTTGTACACCGTGCCGCCGTTGGCGCTGAACACCTGGGTTTGCACAGTGTGCCGCCCCACGGCCAGTCCGGTCAGGGACTCGACCTGCGTCCCGTTCTCGAAGAATGCGCTGTCGAGGAAACCGTAGTAGGGGCAGGTGGCGTAGTTGCCGTCCACCACGAGACAGATCGCCCAGGCATTTCCGGTGCCCGTCCCCTGGGCCTGCACGCTCATGTCGGCCTCGATGGAGCACGTACTGGAACCCGCCACCGGGCAGACGAGCTTCTCACCGGCGTCGATATTGGTGAACTGGCCCGCGTTGAGCGGTCCGCCGCTGAAGCCGTTCACCACAACACTGTTCTTCAGTTTCTCCTGCGCGAGGCTGATCTGATGCGTCACCTGATTGTTCTTGAGGAGCGGGCCTGCCGGACCCGGGTGCGCTGAGTGTGACGTCGCGGCATACGTCGCTGTACCGGCCACCAGCACAACTCCGACGATCCCTGCGACTGCGGCTGCCCTACCGATCTTGCGCATAACTATTCCTTCGCCTCAACCTTGCCCCGACCCGTTGACGGAGCAATGTCACAGCATAAGAGAATGACGCTGCCTTGTTGATAGACAAGTGTGGGCATAGCCATCCGGCTCGGCGGAGTACAACCCATGACACCTATGCGCTATGGACGTGTCCGCTCCGGTGGAGTATGAATCAGAGGCTATCGAGGCGCCATTTCCCGGCCAACTTCTCGGTTATCCAGATACCGGTGCACACTATGTCGCAACTCACATCTCGTGCATATCTCCGAATGTCAGTAAAGCACAGGCGTAACCGTGAGAATGGCTCGGCTACTGCACGCTACCTCGTCAGAGACGTCAACGCTCGGCGCCGCTCGCGTCATCCGGAAGTTCGACTGATGTCGCCGCCGCTTAGGCACGGCCGCTGAGGGCGGCGGAGACCTGTTCCGTGGTCAACCAACCTTGTGGCGCCAAGATCTTCGCCACCTGCGGCGCGAACACCGGAGAGGAAGCGAGCACCTCCTCCACTGGACCCGAGGCCACCGCCTCGCCCTCCGCGAGTACGACGACCCGCTGCGCGGTCTGTGCCACGAACTCCACGTCGTGGGTCGCGACGACGATCGCCGAGCCGGCGTTCGCCAGCCGGTGCAGGATGTCGCGAAGACGGGTCTTCGCGCGATAGTCCAGACCGCGGGTCGGCTCGTCGAGGAGCACCACCCGAGGGGCGGCCACCAGCCGGACCGCCAGGGCGAGGGCCAGCCGCTGACCCTGCGACAGCTCTGCCGGGGCGGCGGTCTCGGAGGTCGCGGCGCCGCCGGACAGGTCGTCGTAGAGCGCGCGGGTCGAGCCGGGGGGTGCCTGGGCATCGTGGTCGGCGGCGGCACACTCGGCGGCCATGCTCGCATGCCGGAGGAGCTCCGCTGCCTGTTGTGGCACCAGCGCGAGGAGGTGGGTCCCATCGCCGGGCGCGGGCCGACAGGGTTCCCTTCCAGCCACTCTGACCTGCCCACCCGTGACCGGCTCGCTCCCGGAGACCGCGCGCAGCAACGTCGACTTGCCCGACCCGTTGCGTCCCATCAACGCGACGATCTCCCCCGGCCAGGCGTGCAGATCCACCTGCCGCAGGGCCGTGACTGTGCCGTAGCGCACCACCACCGATCGGGCGTCGAGCCCGTCTGCGGAGTCTCCGGGAACCCCGTGCCTCATGGTCTCGAGCCCACCGGAACCCGGAGGGGGTTGCAGGTGGGCGAGCTCGGCTCGGAGCGGACCCGCTACCCGCCTCGCGTCCCGCACCGACAGCGGCAGGGGCAGCCACCCGCACAGCCGGCCAAGCTCCACCACCGGCGGCGCGAGTGGAGAGTCGGCCATCAGCGTGGCGGGATCACCGGCCCGGCACCGGCTGTGATGAAGGACGAGGAGCTGGTCGGCGTACTCCACGACCCGCTCGAGGCGATGCTCGGCCGCGACCACGGTGACTCCGACGTCGTGTACCAGGCGCAGCACCGCCGCCAGCGCGTCCTCGGCCGCGGCCGGGTCGAGAGCCGAGGTGGGCTCGTCGAGCACGAGGACCCGTGGCCCTAGCGCGAGCACCGATCCCAGGGCCACGCGCTGCTGCTCGCCGCCGGAGAGCGTCGCGAGCCGACGGGCCCGCAGGTGCGCGATCCCCATCAGGTCGAGGGTGTCCTCCACGCGTCTGCGGACGACGGCAGGGGGCAGCTCGAGCACCAGCATCCGGTGGGCGAGCTCCTTCGCCACCGTGTCGGTGGCGAAGCCGGCGAGCGGGTCCTGGCCAACCACCCCCACGAGTCCCGCCGCCTCCCGGGGGGTGAGCTGGTCCATCCGGCGGCCGGCCACCGTCACCGTGCCCGAGCCTGGCCCAGCTGCCGCCGTGCCGGCGACGGCGGCAAGCAGGCTCGACTTGCCGGATCCGGTGTGTCCGACGACCAGGGAGAAGTCGCCCTCCGCGACGGTGGCGCCGATCCGGTCGAGCGTCGGGAGAGCAGTCCCCGGATACCAGCACGAGTAGTTGCCGAAGGTGATCACCAGGGGGAGTCCGGGGTCGATGCCGCCACCAGCGGCCCGCTCACGATATCAGGGCGGCCGAGCGGCACACTCTGGCGATGACCCGATGTGTGGGTCGACCGGCTCCGTTTGGCCGGCGTACCGGCCGGCCTGGTCGGAACTCTGGACGAGGTCCACGTCCGTTGCTCGGTCAGCACAACGACCAGGTGCTGGCCTGGCTGGCGGCACACGAGGTCGCCCCGCCGGGTTCGGTCCCGGAAGCCGGACCGGCAGCAGACCTGTCGTCGTGATGGCTCGCCGTACCTGAGGGGGTCGGGCCGACCCCCCGAGCGATCGGCCCAACCCCCAAAAAGTGAGCGGCGGCCCGATCACCCCCGGTGAACCGGGCCGCCTCTCAAGGTCGGGCGTTCCGTTGCTCGAACAGACGGACCGACCTCCAAGGTCCCCCCCATTCCCCTTATCAAACCGCATATTTGCCGGAAAGGACAGCGGGACTCGGGATTCTTTCAAGAACCTTGATCGAGGGAGACAACTGCAGCGAGACGTCCCTTCAAACCCCCAAGTCTTGTGTCCCCCGTTGGGAGTACGGCGCGTGCGGGCCTTTCCCCGAATCCCGCCCTCGGTCCGCCCGTCACCGACCCGATCGGGCGCGCCGCTAGGCTGCGAACCGAGTCATCGAGCCGGCCGCGCACGAGAGCACGGGAGTGAGAGTCATGTCCACGACAACACGCGAGATCCACCTCGTCGCACGTCCGCACGGCGAGCCGACGCCAGCTGAGTTCCGCGTCGTCGAGACCGAGCTTCGGGACCCCGGACCCGGTGAGGTCCTGGTACGCAATCTGGTGATGTCGGTGGATCCCTACATGCGTGGACGGATGAACGACGTGCCGTCGTACATCCCGCCATGGCAGCTCGACGAGCCGGCCAGCGGAGGCGCCGTGGGAGAGGTCGTGGCAAGCGAGTCGGCCGACCGGCCGGTCGGGACGCTCGTCCTGCACGAGTACGGCTGGCGGGAGCACGCGCTCCTGCCGGCGGACCAGATGCGAGCCGTCTCCGTCTCGGAGGGGCTGTCCTCCTCGGTCTTCCTCGGAGCCCTCGGGGTGCCCGGGCTGACGGCTTACGCCGGGCTCTTCAGGATCGCCGAGTTCGCCGAGGGCGAGGCCGTCTTCGTGTCGGCAGCGGCGGGCGCGGTCGGCAGCTTGGCCGGGCAGTTCGCCCGGCTGCGCGGCGCCAGCCGGGTGGTCGGTAGCGCGGGATCGGCCGAGAAGGTCCGCTACCTGCTGGATGATCTCGGGTTCGACGCCGCCTTCGACTACCACGATGGGCGGCTGCGTGACCAGCTCCGCGCGGCGGCGCCTGACGGCATCGACGTCTACTTCGACAATGTCGGGGGTGACCACCTCGAGGCGGCGCTGGACGTCCTCCGCAGGCGGGGGCGGGTCGCGCTGTGCGGTGCGATCTCGGCATACAACGCCACCAGCCGTCCCGAGGCACCGCACAACCTCGCCCTGGCGATCGGAAAGCGCCTGACCTTGCGCGGTTTCATCGTCACCGACCACTACGACCTGGCAGCTGAGTTCACGAGTGCCGTCGGCGACTGGCTGCGCACCGGCCAGGTCACGTTCCGCGAGACCGTCGTCGACGGACTCGACAACGCCGTGCCTGCCTTCATCGGCATGCTGCGCGGCCACAACATCGGCAAGATGCTCGTCCGGCTGGCCCCCGACCCAACCTGACCATCCGAGAGTTCCGGCACCACCATCCGAGACTTCCGGCACCACCATCCGAGAGTTCCGGCACCACCATCCGAGAGTTCCGGCACCACCATCCGAGAGTCTCGGATGGTGGGGGTTAGAAGAGGATGGCGTTGCCGGGGCCCTCGACGATGGCGGCGACGTCGGACAGGAAGCGCGAACCCTGCTCGCCATCGACGATGCGATGGTCGAAGGACAGCGACAGGGTGATGGTCCAGCGCGGCTTGATCTTGTCGCCGACGACCCACGGCTGCTTGCGGATGGCGCCCATGCACAGGATCCCCGCCTCCCCGGGGTTGAGGATCGGGGTGCCGCCGTCGACCCCGAACATGCCCACATTCGTGATCGTGAACGTGCCACCCGCCATGTCAGCGGGCTGAGTCCGGCCGGCCCGCGCCGTCGTGGTGAGCTCGCCGAGCGCCTTCGCGAGGTCGAGCGCGCTCAGGGAGTCGGCATCCTTGATGTTGGGGACCACCAAGCCCCGCGGAGTGGCTGCCGCGATACCCAGGTTGACGTAGTTCTTGAGTACGATCTCCTGAGCCGCCTCGTCCCAGGTCGAGTTGACCTCCGGGGTACGCCGGACCGCCAGACAGACCGCCCGGGCCACCAGCAACAGCGGCGAGACCTTGACGTCCTGGAAGGCCCGGTCGGCGCGGAGCCGGGCGACCATCTTCACCGTCTTGGTCGCATCGACCGTCATCCACTCCGTCACGTGGGGTGCGGTGAACGCCGAGGCAACCATGGCCTGGGACATCATCTTGCGCACGCCCTTGACCGCGATGCGGGTCTCGCGCTCCCCAGCCCGAACCGGGGCGACAGCGGCGGCTCCGACCAGACCCGCGTCGACCACACCGGTCTCAGTCTGATCACCGCCGGCGAACGCCTCGACGTCGGATCTCGAGATCGTGCCACCAGGCCCCGTGGGAGTCACCAAGGCGAGCTCGATCCCAAGGTCCTTGGCGAGCTTGCGCACGGGCGGCTTGGCGAGCATCCGGGCTCCGTTCGACGGAGCGGCGGGCGCCGTCGTGGCTGTCGGTGGCGGTGCGCTCGCAGGCGAGGGCGCAGACACAGCTGGCGCTCCGGACCCGGCTGCCGGCGGTGCGCTGACGCTCCCGGTCGACTTGCGGGGCCGGCGGCGGGTCTCAACCGTGCGCGGCCCGTATCCGACCAGGGTCGGCGTGGCGCCATCGGCGAGCGGCGCCGGGTTTCCGATCAGCCCCGGCTCGACCGCCTGGTCGGCGGCCGGCTTCTCGATCGCGGTCTCCTCCTCGACGGCGCGCTCGGCGGCCATGGAGGCGGACGGCGCCGAGGCGGACGTCCCGGTCGACGCCCCGGACGACACCGAGATGATCGGGGTGCCGACCTCGACCGTCTGGCCAGCGGCCACCTTCAGCTCGGCCACCGTGCCGGCGTACGGCGAGGGGAGCTCCACCAGCGACTTCGCGGTCTCGATCTCGCAGATGATGTCGTTGACCTTGATCGTGTCGCCGACCTGGACCATCCAGGTGACGATCTCGGCCTCGGTGAGGCCCTCACCGACGTCGGGCAGCTTGAACTCGTTGACAGCCATCGTGGATCAGTCTCCCGGTCAGAAGCTCATCGTGCGGTCTACGGCGTCGAGCACCCGGTCGAGGTCGGGGAGGTACTGCTCCTCGATGCGAGCCGGCGGGTACGGCGTGTCGAACCCGCCGACACGCAGCACCGGGGCCTCCAGGGAGTAGAAGCACTGCTCGGTGATGCGGGAAGCGATCTCGGCCCCCATCCCCAGGTTGACCGTGGCCTCGTGCACCACCACGGCGCGTCCGGTCTTGCGCACGGAGTCGTAGACCGGGCCCATGTCGAGGGGGGAGAGCGTGCGCAGGTCGATCACCTCGATCTGCTTGCCCTCCGCGGCCGCCGTCTCAGCACTCTGGAGGCAGACGCTCACCCGCGGTCCGTAGGTGATCAGCGTGAGGTCGCTGCCCTCCCGGACGACCCGCGAGCTGAACAGCGGGTCCGGTGTCGCGGTCTCGTCGAGCTCGGCCTTCGCACCGTGGTACTGCCGCTTCGGCTCCAGGAAGACGATCGGGTCGTCGCAGGCGATGGCCTGCTGGATCATCCAGTAACCGTCGACCGGGTTGGAGCAGGCCACCACCTTCAGGCCCGCCGTGTGGGCGAACTGCGCCTCGGGGCTCTCGCTGTGGTGCTCGACCGCGCCGATGCCACCGCCGAACGGGATGCGGATCACGATCGGCATCGCAAGCTTGCCTTGGCTGCGGAAATGGATCTTGGCGACCTGGCTGACGATCTGGTCGTAGGCCGGGTAGACGAAGCCGTCGAACTGGATCTCGCACACCGGCCGGTAGCCGCGCATGGCAAGGCCCACCGCTGTGCCGAGGATGCCTGACTCCGCCAGCGGGGTGTCGATGACGCGGTCCTCGCCGAAGTCCTTCTGGAGGCCGTCGGTGATGCGGAAGACGCCACCGAGCTTGCCGACGTCCTCGCCCATGACGAGCACCTTGGGGTCGTTCTCCAGGGCAGCGCGAAGGCCGGCGTTGAGTCCCTTGGCGAGCGTGATCGTGGACATCAGTGGGCTCCCTCGAACGACGAAAGGTAGGCGGCGTACTCGTCGCGCTGGGCAGCCAGCTCCGGCGTCTGGTCGACGTAGACCTGGTCGAAGATGTCGAGCACGTTGGGTTCGGGGAGGGCTCGGCAGCCCTCACGGAGGTGCTCACCGAGCGCCTCGGCCTCGGCTTCGACCTCATCGAAGTAGTTGGCGTCGACCATGACGCTCCGCGTGAGGTAGGCCTTCACCCGGGCGATCGGGTCGCGCAGCTTCCAGCTCTCCAGGTCCTCCGAGAGCCGGTAGCGGGTCGGGTCGTCGGTGGTCGTGTGGGCGCCCATCCGGTAGGTGTAGGCCTCGACGAGCGTCGGGCCGCTTCCCTCCCGAGCCCGCTGGAGCGCGGCCTGCGTGACTGCGTGTACGGCGAGCACGTCGTTGCCGTCCACGCGGAGCCCCGGGAAGCCGAAGCCGAGGGATCGCTGGTAGAGCGGGATCCGGGTCTGCCGCTCGATCGGCTCGGAGATCGCCCACTGGTTGTTCTGACAGAAGAACACGACGGGCGCGTTGTAGACCGACGCATAGACGAACGCCTCGTTGACGTCGCCTTGGCTGCTGGCGCCGTCGCCGAAGTAGGCGATCACGGCGGCGTCGCGCTCGGGGTCGCCGGTGCCGACGGCACCGTCGCGCTGGATGCCCATGGCGTAGCCGGTCGCGTGCAGGGTCTGGGCGCCGATGACGATCGTGTAGAGCCCGAAGTTGTTGTCGCGGGGGTCCCAGCCGCCCTGGTCGACGCCACGGAACAGCCCGAGCAGCCGGAGCGGGTCGAGGTCGCGGCACCAGGCGACGCCGTGCTCGCGGTAGGTGGGGAAGACGAAGTCCTGCTTGCGCAGCGCCCGGCCGGAGCCGATCTGGGCGGCCTCCTGGCCGAGCAGCTGCGCCCAGATGCCGAGCTCGCCGTGACGCTGGAGTGCCGTCGCCTCGACGTCGATGCGCCGAGCGAGCACCATGTCGCGGTAGAAGCCCTTGATCACCTCGTCGTCGAGGTCGAACGAGAAGTCCGGGTGCTCGACCCGCTCACCCTCCGGTGTCAGCAGCTGGATCAGGTTGGGCGGCCCCTCCATCGGAGTGGGTCCGAACACCTCACCGAGATCAGGGGCTGGGGCGGAACTGCTCACAAGCACTCCTCGTGTAGGCGATGCGCGGGATCACCGGCACCCATCTGCGGCGTGGTCACCGCGCGGAACGCACACGTGGCCGTGCCGACATCGACGGAGGGTCCCTCGCGTGACTGTGACTGCGACCACAACTGACCTCTTACGGTACCTATCTTCGCCCCCGGATACCGAATCGACCCCCGCCGGAAACCCTTCCAGGCTCGGAACTTCCGGGTTGCTCCCGTGATGCGGCACAATAGTAAGTTCCCTATTTGCGCGGCAGCATCACTGCAGACGTCGGAGGAACCGGGTCAGGTGTCAGAGACCACCCATCGTGACATCGGCGACCACAGCCTCGAGCAGGAGATCAAGCACGAGCAGACTGTCGTCGACCGGATCTATGCACGCCTCGAGGCGGCCGCCGAGTCGGCGCGCCAGCTGGCCGCCGACGGCCATGCCCGGGCCAGGCTCGGCAACGAGGGCGGCCTCGTGGAACGTGACGCGATCGTGTTCCAGGCCGGCCGGAGACTCGCCACTCTCGATGCGGCCCACGACGGGCTGGTCTTCGGTCGTCTCGACATGCTCGACGGAGCGGCGCGATATATCGGGAGACTCGGCCTTCGCAACGCGGACCGCGACGTGATGCTGGTCGACTGGCGCGCCCCCGCCGCCTCCGTGTTCTACCAGGCCACGGCGAAGGAGCCGGCCGGAGTGATCCGCCGCCGCGTGCTGCAGTCCTTCACCGACCGGGTGATCGGCATCGAGGACGACCTGCTCGACGTCGACAACGCACCCGACGAGATGGTCGTCATCGGAGAGGGGGCTCTGATGGCCTCCTTGACCCGCAGCCGGGACCGGTCGATGCACTCGGTCGTGTCGACGATCCAGAAGGAGCAGGACGATGCGATCCGGGCTCCGCAGCGTGGAGTCACGACGATCACCGGCGGTCCAGGCACCGGCAAGACGGTCGTGGCCCTGCACCGCGCCGCCTACCTGCTCTACACGGACCGCCGCCGCTACGAGGCCGGCGGTGTGCTCGTGGTCGGTCCGAGCCCGGTGTTCATCTCCTATATCGAGCGGGTGCTTCCGTCTCTGGGCGAGACCACCGTCTCGCTGCGAGCACTCGGCGAAGTCGTCGACGGGATCCGCGCCGTCCGGCACGACGACCCCCACGTGGCCGTCGTCAAGGGGTCGGCCCGGATGCGTCAGGTGCTCAGCCGGGTCGCCCGAAGCGAGGCGCCGGGGGCACCGACGTCGTTCCGCATCTTCTATCGCGACGACGTCCTCACGCTGGGCCCCAGCGACCTGGCCCGGGTACGCCGGAAGGTGCTGGCCGGCGGGCAGCGGCGCAACCGGGCAGCGGTGAAGGTGGCCGACGAGCTGATCGCCGAGCTGTGGGAGCAGGCGACCGGAGACCGGGCTCGCGACCAGGGTCGCGATGAGTTCGCCCACGCGATGAGCGGCGACCGCGACTTCTCGACCTTCGCAAGGGACTGGTGGCCGATCGTCGACGCGGTCGACGTGCTCGGGTGGTTGGCCGACAAAGCGCTGCTCCGCCGTACGTCTTCCGGGTTGCTCGACAAGGACGAGATCGACGACCTCGCCGAGACGCTGGGTGGTGAGCCGAGCGTCGAGGACGTCCCGCTGATCGACGAGCTGCGCTACCTGCTCGGTGACCCGGTGGCGCTGCCCGAGGACGAGGAGGAGGACCCGCTGTCCGACCTCGACGACGAGACCGTGCCGGAGCTCGCCACCAGCGCCGAACGACCAATCGGCGACGGGAAGTCGCAGTCGCGGCCTATCGGCTCCATCGAGGACGACAACTACGCCCATCTGCTCGTCGACGAGGCTCAGGACCTCTCTCCCATGCAGTGGCGGATGCTGGGCCGGCGCGGTCGCCATGCCAGCTGGACGATCGTCGGCGACGCCGCCCAGAGCTCCTGGCCACTGCCCACCGAAGCGGCGGGGGCGCGAGATGAGGCGCTGCGGGGCAAGAACCGCAACGCGTTCCGGCTGTCGACCAACTACCGCAACTCCGCCGAGATCTTCGACGTGGCGGCGGCCTACGCCGAGGCCACGATCACCGGGGTCGACCGGCCGGTGGCGGTCCGCTCGACCGGGGTGGAACCGGTGCTCACCGAGGTGGGCGCCTCCGACCTCGCCGCCGCGGTCCGCGACGCGACCTGGCAGCTCACGGGGGAGCTCGACGGCACCGTCGCGGTCGTCGTACCGGCCGGGTGGGAGCCCGAGGTCACCGGCTGGCTGGGACCACGCGAGGAGGAGCGGGTGCCGGTGCTCGACGCCATCGCGACGAAGGGCCTGGAGTTCGACGGGCTGGTGCTCGTCGAGCCGGACCGGATCGTCGCCGAGTCAGCAGCGGGGAGTCGGACGCTCTATGTCGTGCTCACCCGAGCGACCCAGCGACTCCATGTCGTCGCGACGAGCTCGCAGTGGACAGCGACTCCGTGACGTCGGAGCGGTCAACGCCCCCCGCGTCAGGGCCGGGACCTCTTGCGGCCATGCTGGCCCGTCCCGCGTGGGCACTCGTGCGTCTGCAGGGCGCGGACGACGTGCTGCTGCTGGGCGGCGTTCGCACCGACCATGCCACGCTCCGCGACGTGCCGCTCGAGGCCGGCCCGGTCGTCGCGGAGACGCCCTACGACCGGCTGGTCTGCGTGCCCTTCGCGCAGATCAGGGAACGTGGCTTCGAGGCTCATGACGACGGCACGCCCCTGTCGAGCATCGCCATCGACGTGCAGTCGAGGGTGCCGGTGGGGGACCTGCTGCGGATGACCCGTCGGGCACCGATCCGCACCGCAGGCCCTGGCGGTTTCGGCATCAGTGACGACGACTACGCGGCGTTGGTCGAGACCGTGATCAGGGACGAGATCGGCAACGGCGAAGGTGCCAACCTGGTCATCGCGCGCGACTATGTCGCCACGCTGGAGGACTGGGACGTCTCGGCGGCGCTCGGCGTCTTCGCCCGGCTGCTGGAGCAGGAGCGCGGCGCCTACTGGACGTTCCTGGTGTTCACCGGCGACCGCTACCTGATCGGTGCGAGCCCGGAGCGACACGTCACTGTGGGGGGAGGCGAGGTCTCCATGAACCCGATCAGCGGCACGTTCCGGCTGGCCGGGGTGATCGAGCCGGATCATCTCCGTCAGGACCTGCACGGCTTCCTGACCGACTCCAAGGAGATCTACGAGCTCTTCATGGTCGTCGACGAGGAGCTCAAGATGATGTGCTCCATGTGCTCGGAGGGCGGCTCGATCCTGGGACCGTTCCTGAAACCGATGAGCCACCTCATCCACACCGAGTACTTGCTCGCCGGACGCACCACCCTTGACGTTCGCGACGTGCTGCGCGACTCGATGTTCGCCGCCACCGTCACGGGCAGCCCGGTGGAGAACGCGTGCCGGCTGATCAAGACCTACGAACCCGACGGCCGCGGCTACTACGGCTCGGTGCTGGCGCTGCTCGGTCGCGATGAGCAGGGCGCACCGACCGTCGATGCCCCCATCGTGCTGCGTACGGCGGACGTCAGCCTCGACGGTCGGCTCCGGGTCACGGCGGGCGCCACGTTGGTGCGTGACTCCAACCCGCGCTCCGAGGTGGCGGAGACGCACGCCAAGGCCGCCGGCATCCTCTCCGCGTTCGACCTGGTGCCGCGCGCAGAGACCCCCGCCGCCGACGTCGCCTCGATCGTCGAGGACACGACCGTTCAGGCTGTCCTCGCCCTCCGCAACGACCGCCTGAGCCGCTTCTGGCTGGCAGACCAGTCCGGCGCCGCACCGACCGGGCCGCTGGTCGGGCGCAGCGTGGTGGTGCTCGACGGTGAGGACGACTTCGTCTCGATGCTGCGGCACATGTTCGGAGTGCTCGGGATGAAGAGCGCGACGGTCAACCACCGCGACTACCGCTCCGGCGACTTCGACGGTGCCGATCTGGTCGTCGTTGGCCCCGGACCGGGCGACCCGCGTGATCTCGAGGACCGCAAGATCGCCACCGTGCGTGGCGCCGTCGACGAGCTGCTCCAGGCACGAAGACCCTTCCTGGCCGTGTGCCTGGGCCATCAGGTCCTGTGCGGTGCGTTGGGACTCGACCTCGGTTACAAGGACATCGTCTTCCAGGGCACCCAGACCGCGGTGGACATCTTGGGACGACGCGAGAATGTCGGCTTCTACAACACGTTCGTCGCCCGCGTCGCAGACACGTCCCGGCTGCCGGAGGGTGTCACCGCCGACGTCGACCCGGCCACCGGCGACGTACACCTGGTGCGTGGACCGCACTATGCCGGCATTCAGTTCCACGCGGAGTCGATCCTGACCGAGCACGGCTTCGAGCTCGTCGAGGAACTCGTCACCAGCCTTCTTGCGCCAACGGCTAGATGATCCAGAGGAAGCCGAAGGTCACCAGCCCCCAGAAGAGGTAGGCGACGAGCGAAAAACATCCGAGGATGAGGCCGGTGATCGCTCGTCCCCGGCCGGTGCCGCCTAACCGCCCCGCTCTGCCGATCCCGATCGACCCGAAGACGATGGCGAGAATCCCTGCAGTGAGGGTGAGGATGCCTCCCCACTCGATCACCGCGCCGAGGATGCCGAGCACCAAGCCCGCAGTGGCCATGCCATTGGTCTCGGGAGACTGGATGGCCGGTCCATAGGCCAGCTGTCCGGCGCCCGGCGGCGTACCCACTGCGGGCAGTGTCGAGTGCTCCGTCCAGCGCTCGCCGTCCCAGTAGCGAAGCGTCTGCGTGCGGTCGGGGTTTGGATACCAGCCCGGCGCTGCCACGTTCACCTCCTCGCCCAGCAAGCCGACGACCTCGGACCCGGAGGGCTGGGCCGGTGGCCAGCCGAACGGCGCTCGCCGGAATCTCATGTCGACCCCGTTGGCCGCGATCCTAGGTGACCCCTGAGGCGCAGTCGGGGTGAATCGAAACAAACCCGGCACTGGGCGCCCGCGACCGGTGCATCGGCATTCCTGCCCAGCGAAAAGAAAACGCCCCAGCAGCCGGGGACGGGTGAGCTGCTGGGGCGTGTCTGGGGGCGTCGAGTCAGTCGGATCCCAACGTGACGTCGACGGTGTGGGTGGCGCCGGACTTGGGCTTGACCGTCAGCGTCACCTGCTGACCGGGCCGGTAGGAACGAACGTCGGCGACCAGCGAGTCCGAGTCGGCGACGGGCGTGTCGTTGAGCTTGGTGATCACATCACCGGGCTGCAGGCCCGCCTTCGCCGCTGCAGTGTTGGGCGACACAGTCGCGACAAGGGCTCCGTCCGGCAGGCCGAACGAGTCGGTGGCGTCCTTGACCGTGACGCCGATCCGGGCATGGGTCGGTGTCTGGTGGCTGCGGAGCTGCTGGACGATCGGGAGTGCCTCGTCGATCGGGATGGCGAAGCCGAGCCCGATCGACCCGGCCTGGCCTCCCGACTGGTCGGACGTCGCGGTGCGGATCGCGGAGTTGATGCCGACGACCTCCCCCGAGGCGTTGACGAGTGGGCCGCCGGAGTTGCCCGGGTTGATCGCTGCATCGGTCTGAATGGCGGGAAAGACCGTCGAGGGGTCGTTCGCAAGCTCGCCCTGGGTCGTGACCGGCCGGTTGAGCGCACTCACGATGCCGGACGTGACGGTGCTCTCGAGTCCGAAGGGTGCCCCCACGGCGACGACGGGCTGCCCGACCCGAAGGTCGCCCGACCGTCCGAGCAGGGCGGGCTTGGCGTCGCTGACGCCCTTCGCCTGGATGACCGCGAGATCGGTCAGCGGGTCACGGCCCACGATGGTGGCCGAGGTGGTGGTGCCGTCGTTGAAGCTGACCGCGAGCCTGCCACCTTGGGCCACGAGCTCGACGACGTGGTTGTTGGTGAGGATCTCGCCGCCAGGCGTCAAGATGATGCCGGAGCCGGAGCCACTCGCGGTCGAGGACGTGGCATAGATCTTGACGACGGATGGCAGCACATTGGCGGCCGCGGTCTCGGCGCTCGCGTCCGAGGCGTTAGCTGAGCTGTTCCCCGTGTCGGGGGCGAGGCTCAGGCCGGACGTCTCGGCCCGACTCAGCGAAGCGGCATTGTTCGACGTGGTTTCGCCCAACAACGCCGCTCCGCCGAGACCGGCGGCTCCGCCGGCCAGGGCACCGACGAGGAGCGCCGCTACGACAACACGACCACCGCGCTTTGACTGCACTGGTGGAGGACTCAGCATGTACCCGGGTGGGTACGGCGGTGGAGTCGCATCGCCGTTGTTCACGCGACCTATCGTCTCGGCGTTGGCTGAAGACTGGCTGAGACGAGGCCCAGACTTTTCTATGAAATCAGCGGCCGTCCAGCGTCGAGGCGCTGGCCGAGCCTGCTCCGGCGGCCTCGCCGGCCGCGGGTCGGCGGGTGAAGGGTCCGTCGGGGGAGGACGTGCTGGGTGCCGCCGGCTGCACCGGTCGATAGGGGCTGCCCGGCAGCGTCATCGTCAGCGTGGCGCCGGTGGGACGGCGGTTCTCCGCCCGGACCGAGCCGCCGTGGCGTTCAGCCGCCTGGCGCACGATCGACAGACCGAGCCCTGACCCGGGCATGGTCCTGGCGTCCGAGGCACGATAGAACCGCTCGAAGATGAGCGGCAGGTCGGCTTCGGCGATGCCGGGCCCTTCGTCGGAGACGGTCAGCTCGCCGCGCCGCAAGGCGATGTCGACGGTGCCACCCGCCGGGCTCCACTTGGCGGCGTTGTCGAGCAGGTTCGTCACAGCCCGCTCGAGGATCTGCGCCTCCCCGACGACCCACCACGTGGGCACGTTCGACCGGAAATGCACCGAGGGTGCCCGCCGTCGTACGCGGTCGACGGCCCGGGCCACGATGTCGGCCAGGTCGAGCGGCTCCGGAGTCCTCGAGAGCGGTTCGTCGCGCGCCAGCTCGACGAGGTCCCCGACGAGGGTCGAGAGCTCCTCCACCTGAGCCGTCACGTCGCGGAAGATCTCCAGTCGCGAGCTCTCCGTCATCCCGCCGCGCTTGTCGGCCTGGGCGAGCAGCTCGAGGTTGGTGCGCAGGCTCGTCAGCGGGGTGCGCAGCTCGTGACCGGCATCGACGACGAGCCGGCGCTGCCGCTCGCGCGACCGCTCCAGCGCCACCAGCATGCCGTTGAACGACATCGCCAGGCTGGCCAGCTCGTCGTCGCCGGTCACCGGGATCGGGGTCAGCTCCTCGGTGATGGCCACATGCTCGGCCGCCTCGCTGAGCTGGCGGACCGGCCGTAGCGCCGAGCGGGCGACCGCGAGACCGACGAGGGCGGCCGCGATGATGCCGCCGCCTCCCACGAGCAGGAGCACCAGCCCAACGCGGTCGATCGTGCTCTCGATCGACTGCTGCGACTGGGTGAACATGATCGCGATCCCGGGGTTCCTGCTCGGGACCGTCACAGCCCGGTAGTCGACGCCGTGGTCGGTGAACGTGCGGAACGTGTGGCCGAGGTCGCCGCGGGCCACCAGGAGCTCGTTGTGCGAGAGCGGCATGACGACGTGCGGGTTGAGCGACGACGCGACATGGCCCTCGCTGTCGATCAGGTAGATCTTGAGGTCAGCGGCCCCGAGGATGCCGGGTGGCATCTGCTCCAACGTCGCGCGGGTCACGATGCTGGTGGTGCTCGCGTAGGTGGCGCGTTGCAGCAACGACGCGTCCAGCCTGTTGTGCAGCTGGGAGCGGAGGGTCAGATAGGCCGCCAAGCTTGCGACAGCGATGGCGATTCCGACGGCGCAGGCCGCCAGGAGAGAGATCCTGGTGGCCAGCGACATGCGTTTCACGGGGGCGTCTCACGCATGACGTACCCGACCCCGCGCACGGTGTGGAGTAGTCGCGGCTCCCCTTCTGCCTCGGTCTTGCGTCGCACGTAGCCGACGTAGACCTCGAGAGAGTTCGCCGTCGTGGGGAAGTCGTAACCCCAGACCTCCTCGAGGATGAAGGCCCGCTCCAACACCCGCTTCGGGCGGCGCATGAACAGCTCGAGCAGATCCCACTCCGTGCGCGTGAACGTGATGGGGCGACCGGCACGGTCGACCTCACGGGTCACCGGGTTCATCGTCAGGTCGGAGAACGTCAGGGGGCCTTCGTCGTCCGGAGCCTGGCCCCCGAGGGTACGCCGGCGCAGCATCGCCCGGACTCGCGCGAGCAGCTCGTCGAGCGCGAAGGGCTTGGCCAGGTAGTCGTCGGCACCGGCGTCGAGGCCGTCGACCCGGTCGTTGACCGAGTCCCGTGCGGTGAGCACCAGGATGGGCAGGTCGTTGCCCGCTGCCCGCAGCGCCTTGGTGGTCTCGATCCCGTCGAGGCGGGGCATCATCACGTCGACGATCAGGGCGTCAGGGGCCAGCCCGTTGATCCGCGCGAGAGCCTCGACACCGTCGTTGGCAACGGCCACCTCGTAGCCGTTGAACTCCAGCGACCGGCGAAGGGAGTCGCGAACGGCACGATCGTCGTCCACGACAAGGATCCGCATATCGCCAAGGCTGCCACGCTGATCTGAGACGTCCCTGAGAGCAGCGCGGGGACCTTGGGTCACTGAGCGACCTCGCGGGCCGCCAGCAGGGTACGCGCGGCGTCCCCGGCCCGGGAGCCGTAGGACCCGCCGAACGTGACGGCGTGCACCAGCAGCGGATGCAGCTGGTGGAGGGGGACGCGCTCGCGGAAGCCGTCAGCGAGCGGGTTGGCCTCGTCGTAGGCATCGACCAGCCGGGCCAGGTGTGGAGCGCCGAAGAGCGTCAGCATCGCCAGGTCGGTCTCTCGGTGGCCCCCGTGAGCGGCCGGGTCGACGAGCACGCCCTGGCCATCGGCGGACCAGACGATGTTGCCGCTCCAGAGGTCTCCGTGGATCCGGCTCGGTGGCTCCGGTGGCCCGGCGAAGCGGGCGATGTCCTCGACGACCTTGCCGATCGGCGCGGCGTCCTCCCGCGCGATGGCGCCCTTGTCGACGGCAACCTTGAGATAGGGCAGCACCCGGCGGGTGGCGAAGAACTCCGGCCACGACTCGGCCGGGGAGTTGCCGAGCGGCGCCGCGCCGATATAGCCGTCGCGTGGGCCCCCGAACTCCGCCGCCCCACTCGCATGCGTCATGGCCAACCCGCGCGCGAAGCCCTCGACGATGTCGGCGCTCGGACGTCCCGGCTCGACCCAGGTCAGCACCAGACAGTCGTCGGAGTGGCCGAGCACCTCCGGCACCCGGGCACCGCCCTCCGCCGCGGCGAGCCAGCGCAGCCCTTCGGCCTCGACCGCGAAGAAGTCGGCCGGTGCATGCGACCGGGTCTTGACGAAAGCGTTGCGGCCGTCGCTCAGCCGCACCCGGGTCGCGCTGCAGATGTCCCCACCGGCGACAGGCGTGGTGGCGACCACCGCCGTCCCGAGCATCGCCTCGACCCGTCCGGCGATGCTCCCCATGCTTGCCATGTGACGAAGGTACGACGCATCCTTGGCCGAATCCACCCGATCCGGGCTATCGCTCCTCCACGACCGCCGCGAGCGCGTCGACGATCGAGTCGGACGTGCGCTCGACGATCGCGAGCACCTGGTCGAAACCGCGCTGTCCGCCGTACCACGGGTCCGGGACCTCGAGGTCGTCACCGGCCGCCGGGTCGAACGCTCGGAACATCATCACCCGCCCGCGCGCATCATCGTTCGGAGCGAGCCGGAGAACGTCGCGGAAGTTGCTGTCGTCCATCACCAGGGTGACGTCGAAGCGCTCGAACCAGTCGCTGACGAAGTTCTGCGCGCGATGCCGCTCGGGGTCGTAGCCGGCCGTCGCGAGCGTCGCCGCGGCCCGCCGGTCCATCGGCTCCCCCATGTGCCAGTCGCCGGTGCCCGAGCTCTCCACCACGACCTTCGACGACAGGCCGGCCTCGGCGATCCGGCGCTCCAGCACCACGTGGGCCATCGGCGAACGGCAGATGTTGCCCAGGCAGACGAGCGCCAGGGCGTAGGGAGTGCCGCGCGGTTCACGCGGAGCCGGCAGCGACGACACGAGTCAGCGCCACTGCCGGGCTTTGTCGCCGGGCACCGCGAGCCCGATCACCCAGCTGACGAACGACACGACGATCGCCCCGAAGACGGCCGTCCAGAAGCCGTCGACATGGAACCCGAGTCCGACCAGGCCGGAGAGCCAGCTCGTCAGCCACAGCATCAAGGCGTTGACCACGAAGAAGAAGAGGCCGAGCGTCAGCAGATAGAGCGGAAGCGAGAGCAGCGCGACGACGGGGCGGACGAACTCGTCGACGACCCCGAAGATCAACGCGACGACCACGAGGGTGAGGATCCGGTCGCCCTCGGTCGCCCCGTTGACGGTGATCCCGCTGAACAGCCAGGCGGCGACCGCCAACGCGCAGGCGTTGACGAGGACGCGAATGATCCAGGAGGTCATGCCCTGATCGTGCCATGCCCGATGACGGCCCCGAGAGACACCTCAGCGGCTTCGAGGTGTTGGTCGAGCTCGGCAGCGGCCGCGTCGACGTCCCCCGACTCGAGCAGGTCGACGAGGGTCCGATGGCTCTCGACCTGCTCGGCGATGTTGCCCCTGATCCGGTCGAGATGCGCGAGCCCGAGCCGGAGCTCGGCGCTGTAGCCGTCAGCCGTCGCCAGCAACCGCTCGCTGCCGGTGAGGCCCACCAGGGCGCGGTGGATCCCGAGGTGCGCCGCGGTGAGCGCCGCTGGGTCCGTCGTACGGCGAGACAGCGACGCGTAGGTCTCGAAGGCCTCCCGCACCGAGGCCCGCTGCGCCGGCGAGGCGGCCGGCCATCGTCGTACGCCGGCCGACTCCAGTGCGACCCGGGCGAGGCTGAGGTCGACCACGTCAGCCGCCGCCAGCTCTTTGACCGCCACGCCTTTGTTGGGCACGCGGACGGCGACTCGGTCGGCCACGACGACGGCCAGCGCCTCGCGAATGGTGCTGCGACCCACCCCCATCGCCTCCGACAGCGCCACCTCCCGCAAGGGTGTCCCCGACTCGAGCTGCCCCGCGAAGATCGCGCGGCGGATCTCCTCGGCCGCCCGAGCGACCGTGGACGAGTGCTCGAGCTGGAGCTGGTCATACATGGCGGTTCCACCCTACGGGCAACGGACGGTCGGGGCCGCTCGCTTGACCCTCCCGCCGATCGCCTGCATACTCGGCCAAGCCTGTCCTATTGTCAGACAATCATCCTGTGCCCTTACCCCACCTGGAGGTGACCGAGTGACCCGAGAGGCGACGCCGACGACGACTGCCCCCCTGAGCGACCTGCCGTGGGGCCGCCACTACGCCATGGTCCGGCCGGACCACTTCCGGGTGGACTACGCGATCAACCCCTACATGAACACCGCCGCCCAGCCCGACCACGCCCTGGCCATGCATCAGTGGCAGCTCCTCGTGGGCAGGCTCGAGGGGCTCGGCGCGCGGGTCGATGTCATCGAGCAGCGCAGTGACGCACCCGACATGGTCTTCGCGATGAACCTCGGCCTCGCGCTCACCGACCGGACGGGCCCGCGGGTCGTGCTCTCCCACATGCGCTACCCCGAACGCCGGATGGAGACGGAGTCGGCGCGCGCCTGGTTCGCGGCCGCCGGTTTCACGCCGAGTCTCGTCGGACAGGCCGGCGTGGGCGCGTTCCTCGAGGCAGGGGACGCCTTCCCCTTCGCCGGTGCGCTGGTCGTCGGATATGGACCCCGCACCGAGGAGCAGGCGCTCAAGCACCTGGCGACCGACCTCGACATCTCGCTCCGCGGGCTGCGCCTGGTACATCCCGGGATGTACCACCTCGACCTGGCGTTCTGCCCGCTCGACGACCGCACGGCGCTGGTCTGCCCGGCAGCCTTCGACGCCGCCAGTGCGGCCGCCGTACTCTCCCTGGTGCCCGACCCGGTCGTGCTCACCGAAGCAGAGGCGCTGACGTTCTGCGCCAACTCGGTCGTCGTCGGTCGGACGATCGTGATGCCGGCCTGCCCCGAACGGGTACGGCGAGAGCTCGAGCGGCGCGGCTTCGAGATCGCGCTCGTCGACGTCTCCGAGTTCCACAAGGGCGGCGGATCGGTGCGCTGTCTGTCCAACCCGCTCGACATCGTCATCGGTCGCGACCTCGAGCAGGTGCCGGGTGGCGACGTGCTGTTCCCCTGACGCCTCCCCCCTCGGGCCACCTGGTGCCGCCGCCTATTGCTGTTGCGCGGGAGAGGCGCAGGTCACACCCGTCGGAGGGGTTTCACAGCCTCCTCTCGGACAACCATCACGATCTCGTCAGGATCACCGGACAGAGTGGGTTCATGAGGGCTATCGGCCCTCCCTCCGAAAGCAGCAGGCCATGAACCAGTCGCAAGAACATCGAGGCAGCCCGTCGCGAGCGGGGAGCCGATCCCCTCTCCAGTCCCTGGGCCACGTCACGTCACGCAGCTTCGGCGCGGGCGTCGCCGTCATCCGCATCGTGCAGATCGCCCGGGTGGCACGTCGCGACGACCCGGTCTCCACCGCTCGCTGAGCCCGCCCACCCCGCCCAGCCACCGCGCGTTGTGCGTCAACGGCTCCAGGTCCCGTGACAGCATGAGGGTACGACGGTGCTGGGCTCGCCGTGGACGGGAGAAGCGACATGGCTGGGTCGTTCCGGTTCAGCTTCCGCCGAGGTTGGATCTGGCCGGCTCTCGCGAGTCTGCCGGTGGTCATCCTCGTCGCGGCGGGGGGCGCTGCGGCGAGCGAGACGGACACGGTCGGCACCTATTGGCGGGGCCTGTGGTGGTCCATCAGTCTGGTGTCCAACGTCGGTTTCGTCGGCTCGCCGCCCAAGACGGCGTTCGGGGCCATTCTCTCCGTGCTCCTGATGGTTGTGGGCTTCCTGCTGCTCGCGATGGTGAGCGCCACGCTGGCGTCCATCTTCGTCCAGGAAGAGGAGGAGCCGAGCCAGCTGCGGGACTCGGCCACTGAAACCGCGATCCTGGCCACGTTGACGAGCCTCGAGGCCCGGCTGGCGGCCATCGAGAACGCGCTCGCCCGGCCCTCGCTCCCCGCCACACCGACAGCCGAGGAGACCAACCCACCCCTCATCTAGGGTGTCAGGATGACGTCTCCGCGGTTCCGACCGGCTCTTGACTCGATCCCCGCCTACAAGGCGGGTAAGCCACCAACCACGGGTGCCGGTCCGACGTTCAAGCTGTCCAGCAACGAGAACCCGCACCCGCCGCTGCCCGGTGTCATCGAGAAGGCCACCGAGGCGATCCGGACGATGAACCGCTATCCCGACATGGGCGTCTCCTTGCTGCACGCCGCCATCGCGAAGCGCTACAACGTGGACGAGAGCCAGGTGGCGTCGGGAGCCGGCTCCGTGGCCGTGTTCTATCACCTGCTCCAGGCGTGCTGCGGGGAAGGCGACGAGGTGGTCTATGCATGGCGCTCCTTCGAGGCCTACCCGATCGCGGTCGGCATCAGCGGCGCCACCGACGTGCAAGTCCCGCTCACGGCGGACAAGCGGCACGACCTGCCCGCCATGCTGGCAGCGATCACGGACCGCACCAAGGTGGTCGTTGTCTGCTCCCCGAACAACCCGACGGGTCCCGCCGTACGCCGCGACGAGCTCAGCGAATTCCTCGATGCCGTGCCCTCGCACATCGTCGTGGCCGTCGACGAGGCCTACCGGGAGTTCGTGACGGATCCGGCGAAGGTCGACGCCCTCGAGCTCGCGCGGGGCCGCGACAACGTGCTCGTGCTCCGGACGTTCTCCAAGGCCTACGGCCTGGCCGGACTTCGGGTCGGCTTCGCGTTGGCGCCCAGCCCCATCGCCGAGGCGATCCGCAAGTGCGCCCTCCCCTTCGGCGTCTCGTCGGTCGCGCAGGCTGCTGCGGTCGCCTCGCTCGAGGTAGAGGACGAGCTGCTGCGCCGCGTCGCATCGATCGTCACCGAACGCGACCGAGTCCAGGCAGCCCTGCGCGACCAGGGCTGGGATGTGCCGGACGCCCAAGGCAACTTCGTCTGGCTGACGCTCGGCGACGCGAGCGTCCCGTTCGCGGCGGCGTGCGACGCGGTAGGGGTCAGCGTCCGACCGTTCTCGGGCGACGGCGTCCGGGTCTCGGTCGGCGAGCCGGAGGCGAACGACCTGTTCCTCGGCGTCACGAAGTCCTGGCTCGCCGAGCACGCCCGGTCGTAGCCACGCCGGCTCGGAGCAGAGCCGGGCTGCGCGACCGGTCGCCGCAGTCAGACGCTCTTGCGGCGAAACGTCCTGGCCTTCGTCGGTCCCTGCGCTCCGTGCGACTTCTCTGACCCGTCCTTCTCGGCCGACTCGGCAGTGGCGTGCTGACGATGCTGCTTGCGCTCGAGCGCCTCGCGGAACTTGCGCCGCGTGTCGTCCTCCTCGGGCTGCGCGTTCTCCTCAGTCTGGTCCGCGGCGTCACCTTCGTGGTCCGGCATCACTACCTCCAAGTCCTGCTGCCACCGAGCCTGCACCTCTCTCTCTCCGTCTTACCACATCGTGAGCCGGGCGAACGAGCCGAAAACTCGTTCGCTCTTTGTCAGAGGCATCCAGTAGAGTGATGCTTACACCTGAACATCTGCACCTCACCTCCCCCGAAGCCGGCGTCGTCACTGCGCCGGCTGTCGTTGCCCCAGCCGCCGAGCTCAAGGAGGCAAACGCCCCACGATGCCCTTTCCCGTCATCGCCGATCCCGGCACGATCGAGGACCTGACCACCCGCCGCCCAGCAGGAGCTCATTCGCTGTGGCGGCTTCGCGGCTATCTTCACCCCTATCGCAAGGCGCTTGCGGCCATGGCCGGCTCGGCCTTCCTGGGCGTCTTCGTCAGCCTCTCCATCCCACTCGTGACCAAGGCCATGATCGACGGCCCGATCACCCACCACGAGGTCGGCCCGATCGTCCCGCTCGGGCTGCTCGCGCTCGCTCTGGGCCTGGCCGAGGCAGGTCTGATCCTGATCCGCCGGTGGGTGCAGGCCCGTGCCGTGCTCGGCTTCGAGACAGCCGTTCGCGACGACCTCTATCGGCACATGCAGGACCTGCCGATGGAGTTCCACGGCAAGTGGCAGAGTGGTCAGCTGCTGTCACGCATCACCATGGACCTCAGCGCGCTGCGCCGGTTCATGGGCTTCGGACTGCTCTTCCTCGTCATCAACATCATCCAGCTCGTCGTGGTGACCTTGGTGCTGCTCAAGCTGTTCTGGCCGCTCGGGGTCGTCGTGGCGTTGTCGGCCGTGCCGATCATCGCCCTCAGCAAGCGGTTCGAGTCGCGCTACGTCGTGGTGTCGCGCCGGGTGCAGGACGAGCAGGGTGACGTGGCGACGAGCGTCGAGGAGGCGGCGATCGGCTACCGCGTCATCAAGTCGTTCGGTCGCAGCCGCTACAGCCAGGACAACTTCCACGACAAGACCCAGACGCTCTACGAGACCTCCATGGAGAAGGTACGGCTGTCATCGCGCTTCTGGACCTTCCTCGAGGTCATCCCCAACCTGAGCCTGGTGATCGTGCTTCTCCTCGGCGCGCTCGGCGTCGGTCACGGCCAGCTGAGCCTCGGCACCTTGGTGGCGTTCATCACCTTGATGCTGACCCTGATCTGGCCGATCGAGTCTCTCGGCGTCATCCTCGCGATGGCTCAGGAGGCGATGACGGCCGCCGATCGCGTCCTCGACGTCTTCGACACCCGGTCGAGCATCGTCGGCGGTACGGCGGAGCTCGCGGAGCCCGTGGGCCACCTTCGACTCGAGCACGTCGACTTTCACTACCCGGACTCCGGCGACCTCGTCCTGCACGACGTCAATCTCGACGTGGCCCCAGGTGAGACGGTCGCGATCGTCGGCGCGACCGGATCGGGGAAGACCTCCCTGACCGCACTGGTCCCCCGGCTCTACGACGCCACCGCCGGCCGACTCACGGTCGACGGAGTGGACACCCGCGAGCTCACGCTGCCGTGTCTACGCCGGGTGGTCGCGACCGCGTTCGAGGACGCGACGCTGTTCTCCATGAGCGTCCGAGAAAACGTCACCCTCGGGCGTCCCGACGCGAGCGACGACGACATCCGCTCCGCGATCGACACCGCCCAGGCGGGCTTCGTCTACGACCTGCCCTGGGGCCTCGAGACGCGCATCGGCGAGCAGGGAATGTCGTTGTCAGGCGGACAGCGCCAGCGGCTCGCCCTCGCCCGCGCGGTCCTCGCCCGCCCTCAGATCCTGGTGCTCGACGACACGTTGTCCGCCCTCGACATCCACACCGAGGCGCTGGTCGAGCAGGCGCTCAGACGAGTGCTCGCCGACACTACGGCCATCGTCGTGGCGCACCGCGCGTCGACCGTGCTGCTCGCCGACAAGGTCGCCCTGTTGTCCGGCGGCACTATCACCCATGTCGGCAACCACCACGACCTGCTCGCCACCGTGCCGGCCTATCGCGAGCTGCTGGCCGCCGATGCCGACTCCGAGGCCGATCTCGACCTCCAGCGGGAGGAGGCGATGCTGCGATGACCACCCCCACCGACTGGCGGGGAGTCGCCGCCGAGGACGAGGACGACATCCCCGACCGGGTGTCCCTGCTGCTCAAGGAACGCTCGCGCCGTCTCCTTGGATCGCTGCTGCGGCCCCATAAGCGGTCCCTCGTCTGGCTGATGGTCGTGGTGCTGATCGAGAACGCGACCCGGCTCTCGGTGCCGTTCCTCGTCGGCCTCGGCATCGACAAGGGCATCCCGCCGATCCAGGACGGCCAAGGCAGCGGCACCCTGCTGGAGATCACCGGGGTCCTCCTCCTCATGGTCTTGATCCAGGCGGTCACTCGGCAGATCTTCCTGCAGATGTCGGGCCGCATCGGGCAGGACGTCCTCCTCGACCTCCGTCGCCGGATGTTCAAGCACTTCCAGAAGCTCTCGCCCGCCTTCCACGACAGCTACACCTCGGGCCGGGTGATCTCGCGGCAGACGTCGGACATCGACGCGATCTACGAGCTTCTCGAGACCGGGTTCGACGGGCTCATCACTGCCGTGCTGACCCTCGTCGGGACTGCCGTGATCCTGCTCTTCCTCGACCTGAAGCTCGGGCTGGTGTCGCTGATCTGCTTCCCCGTGCTCTGGTGGCTCACCACCTGGTTCCGCCGGCAGTCGGCCGCTGCCTACCGACGTACCCGGGAGACCGTCGCGGTCGTCATCGTGCACTTCGTCGAGACGGTCAACGGCATGCGGGCCGTGCAGGCGTTCCGGCGCCAGGACCGCAACCAGGAGATCTTCTCGGCGGTCAACGACGACTACCGCGCCGCCAACGAACGGGCCTTCCGGTTGGTCGGGGTGTTCATGCCCGGCATCAAGCTCATCGGCAACCTCACCCTCGGCATCGTCTTGATCTACGGCAGCGCCCGGGCCTTCAACGGAGACATCACCGTCGGCACCCTGGCCGCTTTCCTGCTCTACCTCCGCCAGTTCTTCGACCCGATGCAGGACGTCTCACAGTTCTACAACACGTTCCAGTCGGCGTCCGCCGCACTCGAGAAGCTCTCCGGAGTGCTCGAGGAGGAGCCGTCGGTCGCGGAGCCGCCGGACCCGACCGCCCTGCCGGACGCGCAGGGCGCGCTCAGCCTGCGACACGTCAGTTTCTCCTACGTCGAGGGACGGCCGATCCTGCCCGATCTCGACCTCGACATCCCGGCCGGGCAGACCATCGCCGTGGTCGGCACCACCGGCGCCGGCAAGACGACCTTGGCCAAGCTGGTGGCCCGGTTCTACGACCCGGCCCAGGGTCAGCTGACGCTCGACGGGATCGACCTGCGACTGCTCTCGGAGGACGACCTTCGTCGCGCGGTCGTGATGGTCACGCAGGAGAACTACCTGTTCAACGGCAGTGTGGCCGACAACATCCGGCTCGGAAAGCCGACGGCCAGCCGCGACGAGGTGGTTGCGGCGGCCCAGGCCATCGGTGCCCACGACTTCATCATCGCGCTCCCCGACGGCTACGACACCGACGTCGCCAACCGGGGTGGCCGGCTGTCCGCCGGCCAGCGGCAGCTGGTGGCGTTCGCCCGGGCGTTCCTCGCCGACCCCGCGGTGCTGATCCTCGACGAAGCGACATCGAGCCTCGACGTACCGTCGGAGCGACTCGTCCAACGCGCCCTTCGCACCATCCTGGCCCGGCGCACCGCGATCATCATCGCCCACCGGCTCTCGACGGTCGAGATCGCCGACCGGGTCCTCGTGATGGAGCACGGCGAGATCGTGGAGGACGGTTCTCCCGACGACTTGGTCGAGGCCGGCAGCGGTCGGTTCTCCGACCTGCACGACGCTTGGCTCGCGTCACTGGCCTGACCGTCGCCACTGGTCCGACCGTCGTCACTGGTCCGACGGCCACCCCCTGGCCCGACGTTGCGTGCCCGGCCGGGCCGTCACACCTGAGCGTCTCGATCGTGGTCAGCTGGGGGGGAAGGCGTGCCCCGCCGCTCCGCAGAGACCACGATGGC
Organism: uncultured Actinomycetota bacterium; assembly: GCA_963820035.1. Classification (GTDB taxonomy): domain Bacteria; phylum Actinomycetota; class Actinomycetes; order Propionibacteriales; family Nocardioidaceae; genus JAWWPG01. The sequence continues at coordinate 393,197 of CAWFYK010000009.1, forward strand.
CACCCCGGTGATCGCCACTGCGCCGCCGAGCACGATCGCGAGGGTTACCGGCTCGGACAGGATCAGCCAGCCGAGGAAGACGGCCACCACGGGGTTGACGTAGGCGTAGGTGGCGACCAGGGAGATCGGCGCCGCGTCGAGCACCCAGACGTAGGCGCTGAACGCCACCACCGAGCCGAACGTCACCAGGTAGGCCCACGCCAGCCAGGCGTGCGGCGAGCCGCCGTGCGGGATGACGTCCTCCCCGTGGATCAGGGCGAAGACGGCGAGGAACATCGATCCGAAGAGCATCTCGTAGACGGTCGCGACGAACGGGTCCGTCGGCATCGGCAGCCGCGGCATCGACCACGACCCGAACGACCAGCACAGCGTGGCGCAGACGATGACCAGGCAGGGGATCACCTTGACCTCACCGCCGACGCCACTGGCCGTGATCAGCCCGGCGAGCCCGGCGAAGCCGAGGAGCACCCCCGTGACGGTCCGGCGACTCGGGAAGTCGCCCGCGAGCGCCCGGTAGATGATGATCCAGAGCGGCACCGCCGCGACGATCAGGGCCGCGATGCCCGATGGCGCTCCCATGGACTCGCCGACCGAGACGACGCCGTTGCCGAGGGCTGGAAGCAGCAGACCGAAGAGGGCGCAGCTGGCCAGCTCACGCGGGGTGGCCGCCAGCCGCCGCCAGCCGCCACGGACCGCCAGGATCCCGGCGAGCAGCACCGCCGCGGCGAAGTAGCGCCAGCTGGCCGAGGCCAGCGGCGGAAGATCGCGCACGACGACCCTGATCCCGAGGTAGGTGGAGCCCCAGACCACGTAGACGATGCCGAGGGCGATGGCGATGAGGGCAGGCGAGGGGGTCCGGGCCGCCGATACGGCTGGCAGGAGCGTCTTGGCCTTTTGGTCCTGTACCACGTCTGCAGCGTAGCTGCGGCTACCGACAAGTCTCCAGCCATTTTTCGCCTGGACCAGAGGGCACGTCGAGGCAAAGATTCCGGTCTGACCCTTGCCTATTTAGCCAGGCGAAAGGTTACGATGCTTGGCGGCCGGTTTGGCACTGTCCCCTCATTTGCTAGGAGCGCACGCATGTCCCGCAAGCTCTCTGTACGGCGCAGCATCTCGCTCGGCGCATCGGCGCTCGCCCTCGCGACCCCGCTCGCAGCGACCTCGGTCGCCGCCGCGCCGGCGATCGGCATCAGCCCGGCCGGCTCGTTCACGACGTTCGGCAGCCCGCTCCACAGCAAGGGCCACAGCATCATCTCCAACTGGGGAGGCTACGTCGCCCACGGCGCCACGTTCACCAGGGCAGCCGCTTCCTGGACGGTCGCGCAGGTCACCTGCCTCAACAACAACGACCTCTACGCACCCTGGGTCGGGATCGACGGCGACGGCAACAACACCGTCGAGCAGACCGGCGTCGCGACCGACTGCCAGACCGGCTCACCTCGTCACGAGGCGTGGTACGAGATGTACCCGCAGGCGCCGGTCTACTACAACGACCCGATCTCGACCGGCGACAAGTTCAGGGCGACGGTGACGGCCTCGGGAACCCAGTTCACCCTGAAGATCCAGGACAAGACCAAGGGCTGGACCGAGAGCGTCACCAAGAGCCTCGCGTCCGCCCAGAAGGCCACTGCCGAGGCGGTCATCGAGGCTCCCGGCGGCTACCCGGCGATCAACCACGTGAACTTCACCAAGGTGAAGTTCAATGGCGAGAACCTCGGCAGCTTCAGCAACCTGGTCAAGTACCAGACCCAGAGCGGGAGCGCCACGATCTACGGACCGACCGCCATCAAGAAGGGCACCAACTTCCGGATGGTCCCGATCAACTGACGCCGCGCCACTGCAGCTCATGTCGGCTAGGCATCTCCGGCCGGACGTGGCACGATCTCGCAGGTGACCAGTAGCCCCGCAACGGAGCAACACCTGCGCGACCTCGCGCGGTTGCGCCGCGTCCGCGACCGGATCGACCGGGAGTATGCACAGCCGCTGGATGTCGAGGCCCTCGCCCGCGGAGCCAACATGTCGGCCGGGCATCTCAGCCGTCAGTTCAAGCTGGCTTACGGCGAGTCGCCGTACTCCTATCTGATGACTCGGCGTGTCGAGCGCGCCATGGCGTTGCTGCGTCGTGGCGAGCTCAGCGTGACCGAGGTGTGCTTCGCGGTCGGCTGCTCATCGCTCGGAACCTTCAGCACGCGGTTCACCGAGCTCGTCGGTGTCCCGCCCAGCACCTACCGGCGCGAGGAGTCACTCGCGACGGAGGGGATGCCACCGTGCGTGGCCAAGCAGGTGACCAGACCGGTCAGGAATCGAGAAGCGCCGGTCACCGAGCCGCAGCTAGCGTGATGGCCATGGACATCACCATTCACGCAAGCTTCCTTCCCACCGATGACCCGGACGCGGCGCTGGCGTTCTATCGCGACACGCTCGGCTTCGAGGTCCGGGGCGACGTCGGCAAAGGCACGATGCGCTGGATCACGATCGGCCCCGTCGACCAACCCGGCACCTCGATCGTCCTCTATCCGCCCGGCGCCAACCCCGGCATCACCGATGACGAGCGCCGCACCATCGCCGAGATGATGGCCAAGGGCACGTTCGCCACGCTCCTGTTGGCCAGTAAGGACCTCGACGGCACGTTCGAGCGGGTGCAGTCCGGCGACGCCGAGGTCGTCCAGGAGCCGACCGAGCAGCCCTACGGGATCCGCGACTGCGCCTTCCGCGATCCCGCGGGCAACCTCGTCCGCATCCAAGAGCTTCCCTGAAGCCTCAGCCTCCACGAGCTCCGCCCGTCGTCCGAAGCCCAGCCCCAACGGATTCGTCCGGTCGGCCCACGCTAAAAGCCTGCGCGCTCAGTCGGACGAACCCGGGCGCAACGGACCCGTCCGGTAGGCCCACGCTGAAAGTTCGCGCACTCAGTCGGACGAACCCGCAGGCTGGACCGGACCGGGGAGACTCACCACCCAGCCAGACCACGACATGGCCCAGACCGTGACGGGAACCAGACCCACCGCGACGAAAGGATCAACCATGACCAGCTCCTCCACCCAGGGAATCAAGACCGTCTTGCACCCCGTCTCAGACCTGGCGACCTCCAAGGAGGTGTACGCCGCCCTGCTCGGCGTGGCACCGCAAACCGACGAGCCCTACTACATCGGCTTCGAGGCCGCCGGCCAGCACATCGGGCTGGTGCCCGGTGGCGGACCGCAAGGGATGACCGCACCCGTGGACTACTGGCACGTGCCGGACATCGAGGCGAAGCTGGCCGAGGTGACGGCCGCGGGCGCGACCGTGCAGGAGCCGGCTCACGACGTGGGCGGCGGCCGACTGGTGGCCACCGTCACCGACCCCGATGGAAACGTGCTCGGTCTGCTTCAGGACGCTTGACCGCCACCTTTGCCTGCGCCGGACGGATGGAGACGCCATGAGCTCGGTCACGAGAACGGACACCACGTCGGCCGCCCAGCCAGCCGCCGACAGCCACGACGTGATCCGCGTGCACGGCGCGCGGGTCAACAACCTCAAAGACATCCATGTCGAGATCCCGAAGCGTCGGCTGACGGCGTTCACCGGGGTCTCCGGCTCAGGCAAGAGCTCGCTGGTGTTCGGCACGATCGCCGCGGAGTCGCAGCGGCTGATCAACGAGACCTACAGCGCCTTCGTGCAAGGCTTCATGCCCAACCTCGGTCGTCCCGAGGTCGACGTTCTCGAAGGTCTGACGACCGCGATCCTCGTCGACCAGGAACGGTTGGGTGCCGACGCCCGCTCCACCGTCGGCACCGCCACCGATGCCAACGCGATGCTGCGCATCCTGTTCAGCCGACTCGGGAAGCCGCACATCGGCCCACCGAACGCGTTCTCCTTCAACGTCCCCTCGGTCCGCGCGAGTGGTGCGATCACCGTCGAACGCGGCGCCAAGAAGACCGTGCGGGCCACGTTCAACCGGCTCGGCGGTATGTGTCCCCGCTGCGAGGGCCGGGGCTCAGTGAACGACATCGACCTCTCCGCGCTGTACGACGACAGCCTGTCGCTCAACGACGGTGCGCTCACGATCCCGGGCTACAGCATGGACGGCTGGTACGGCCGCATCTTCGGTGGCTGCGGCTTCTTCGACCCGGCCAAACCGATCGCGACATTCACCAAGAAGGAGCTTCAGGACCTGCTCTACAAGGAACCGACCAAGATCAAGGTCGACGGCGTCAACCTGACCTACGAGGGGCTGGTCCCCAGGATCCAGAAGTCGATGCTGTCGAAGGACGTCGATGCCCTGCAGCCGCACGTCCGCGCGTTCGTGGAGCGGGCGGTCACGTTCAGCAGCTGCCCCGAGTGCGACGGGACCAGGCTGAGCAAGGAGGCGCGGTCGTCGAAGATCGACGGGATCAACATCGGCCAGGCGTGCGCGATGCAGATCAGCGATCTCGCGGCGTGGGTCGGTGGACAGCACGAAGGATCCGTGGCGCCGCTGTTGAGCGCGCTCCAACAGAATCTCGAGTCGTTCGTGGAGATCGGGCTGGGCTACCTTTCGCTCGACCGGCCGTCGGGAACACTGTCCGGCGGCGAGGCCCAGCGGGTCAAGATGATCCGCCAGCTCGGCTCGTCGCTCACCGACATCACCTACGTCTTCGACGAGCCGACGATCGGCCTGCACCCTCACGACATCCAGCGGATGAACGACCTGCTGGTCCAGCTGCGCGACAAGGGCAACACCGTGCTCGTCGTGGAGCACAAGCCGGAGGCGATCGCCATCGCCGACCACGTCGTCGACCTTGGTCCCGGCGCCGGCACGGCGGGAGGCGAGGTGGTCTTCGAAGGCACCGTCGAGGGGCTGCGGGGCAGCGGCACGCTCACCGGGCGGCACCTCGACGACCGGGCATCCTTGAAGAAGACCGTCCGGGACTCCACCGGAGTACTCCAGGTTCGGGGTGCCGACACCCACAACCTGGAGGATGTCGACGTCGACATCCCGCTCGGCGTCCTCGTCGTCGTCACGGGCGTCGCGGGGTCCGGCAAGAGCTCCTTGATCCGCGGGTCGGTGTCCGGCCGGGACACCGTGGTGTCGGTCGACCAAGGCGCCATCCGTGGCTCGCGACGGAGCAACCCGGCGACGTACACCGGGCTCCTCGACCCGATCCGCAAGGCGTTCGCGAAGGCGAACGGCGTCAAACCCGCGCTCTTCAGCGCCAACTCCGAGGGTGCCTGCCCGGCCTGCAACGGTGCCGGCGTCATCTACACCGACCTGGCGATCATGGCCGGCGTCGCCTCCGTCTGCGAGGACTGCGACGGCAAGCGCTTCCAGCCCGAGGTGCTCGGCTACACGTTCGGCGGCAAGGACATCAGTGAGGTGCTGGCGATGCCGGTCACCGAGGCGGAGAGGTTCTTCGCCGAGGGCGAGGCGCGCACACCGGCGGCACACAAGATCCTGACCGGGCTCTCCGACGTCGGTCTCGGATACCTCAGCCTCGGCCAGCCGCTCCCGACCCTGTCGGGCGGTGAGCGGCAGCGCCTCAAGCTGGCGACCCACCTGGCCGAGAAGGGCGGCGTCTACGTCCTCGACGAGCCGACCGCCGGCCTGCATCTCGCCGACGTCGAGCGGCTGCTCGACCTGCTCGACAGGCTCGTCGACTCCGGCAAGTCCGTCATCGTCATCGAGCACCACCAGGCCGTCATGGCGCATGCCGACTGGATCATCGACCTCGGCCCCGGCGCCGGCCACGACGGCGGCCGGATCGTCTTCGAAGGAAGCCCGGCCGACCTCGTCGCCGCCCGCTCCACGCTCACCGGCGAGCATCTCGCGACCTACGTGGCCGCCTGACTCAACTGTCGTGGGTCCGCCCGCGACGGGTCAGGCCCAGAGTTGCCCGTCGAGGCGTGCCTCGGCATCGTCGATGGTGCCTTCGTAGGCCCCGGTCGACAGATACTTCCAGCCGCCGTCGGCGACGACGAAGACGATGTCCGCCCGGGCATGGTCACGGACGGCGACCGCAGCCTGGGCCAGCGCCGCATGCAGGATGGCCCCGGTGGAGACCCCGGCGAAGATACCCTCGGCCTCGAGGAGCTCGCGGACCCGGCGGACCGCGTCGCGGGGACCGACCGAGAACCTCGCGTCGATCATCGCGGCGTCATAGAGCTCGGGGATGAAGCCCTCGTCGAGGTTCCGGAGCCCGTAGACGACCTCGCCATAGCGCGGCTCGGCCGCGACGATTCGGACGTCCGGTCGGTGCTCCCGGAACCAGCGGCCGATCCCCATCAGGGTGCCGGTGGTGCCGAGGCCCGCCACCACATGGGTCACCTCGGGCAGGTCGGCGAGGATCTCCGGGGCGGTGCCCTCGTAGTGTGCCTGGGCATTGGCCTGGTTTCCGTACTGGTAGAGCATCACCCAGTCGGGGTGGTCCTCGGCGACCCGCTTGGCCACCTTCACCGCTTCGTTGGAGCCGCCCACGGCGGGGGACGACACGACCTCGGCTCCCCACATCTCCAGCAGCTGACGTCGTTCCGGCGAGGTGTTCTCCGGCATCACGCAGACCATCCGGTAGCCGCGCAGCTTGGCGGCCATCGCCAAGGCGATTCCGGTGTTGCCCGAGGTCGGCTCGAGGATGGTGCACCCCGGTCGCAGGATGCCGTCCTTCTCAGCCTGCCGCAGCATCCACAGGGCCGCCCGGTCCTTGACCGAGCCGGTCGGGTTGCGGTCCTCGAGCTTGGCCCACAGCCGTACGTCGGGGGACGGAGACAGCGTCGGGAGTCCCACCATCGGCGTGGAGCCGACCGAGTCGAGCAGCGAGTCGTAGCGGGTCATGTAGGGACCAATGCCCATGCGTCAGCGGTCATTCCGGATCGTCGTACGACGAGACCACGCTCACGTCCTCCTCGGTGATCTCCCCATCGACGATCCGGAAGGAGCGGAAGTCGACCGGTCCGGGGTCGTGGCCGTGCTCACGGGTGGACACCAGGACGTAGTGCGCGCCCGGTTCGGACGCCAACCGCAGGTCCGTCGGTGACGGGTACGCCTCGGTGTGCGTGTGAGAGTGGTAGATCACCACCGGTTCCTCTGCCCGGTCGTCCATCTCGCGATAGAGCCTGAACAGGTCGGGGGACGAGAACTCGTACAGCGTGTACGGCGTCGTGGCCGCGTTGGGCATCGCCACGAAGCGGGTCGGCCGGTCGGAGTCCCGCGGTCCTGCGACGACGCCGCAGGCCTCGTCCGGGTGGTCGCGTTTCGCGTGCGCCACGATGGCGTCCCGGATCCGCTCCTCGATCACCAGCACCGGACGAGCCTATGTCGCGGTGATCAGAAGCGTTCGCCCGTCTCAACCTTCTGGACGAGCAGGTCGGGAGCGGCGAATCGCGCGCCGTTGGCCCTCTCGAGCTCGCCGGCTCTCGTCATGAAGCCGCGCGGCCCGCCGGCGTAGCCGTTGACGTGCTGGAGCGCCCCGCCATAGAGCGCCGGAAACCCGATCCCGAAGATCGAGCCGATGTTGGCGTCGGCCGTCGATCGCAGCACACCTTCGCCCAGGCAACGGATCGTCTCGAGCGACATGATGAAGGTGAACCTGTCCTGCAGGTCGCGAAAACCCTCCTCGGACACCGGCTGCGCGACGGGCGCGAAATGCTCCCGCAGACCCGGCCACAGCGCCTTCTCGCCCTGTGCGGGGTAGTCGTAGAAGCCCGCGCCGGCCGCCTTGCCGCGCCGGTTGAAGTCGTCGACCATGACGTCGACGACGGCCATCCCGGGATGGTCGTAGAACGCCCCGGCCGTCTTCGCCTCGCCGGCGGCGACGGCGGCGTCGCGGATCTTGCGCGGCAGGGTAAGGGTCACCTCGTCGATGAGCGACAGCGGCGGTGCCGGGAAGCCTGCCTGCGTCGCCGCTCGCTCGATGGTGGCCGGGTCGACCCCTTCGCCGAGCATCGCGGCCGCCTCCATCACCAGAGTCCCGAAGACCCGGGAGGTGAAGAAGCCCCGGCTGTCGTTGACGACGATCGGTGTCTTCCCGAGCTGGCGGACCACGTCGTACGCGCGGGCCAGTGCCCGGTCCGACGTCTCCTCCCCGACGATGAGCTCGACGAGCGGCATCCGCTCGACGGGTGAGAAGAAGTGCATCCCGATGAAGTCGGCCGGCCGGGTCACCCCCTTCGCCAACTGGGAGATCGGCAGGGTGGAGGTGTTGGAGCAGAGCAGTGCGTCGTCGGTGAGGACGTCATCGACCTCGCCGAGGACCCGGTGCTTGAGCCCGACGTCCTCGAACACGGCCTCGATCACGGTGTCACATCCCTCGAGGTCAGCAGGGTCAGCGACCGGGGTGATGCGCGCGAGCAGCTCGCCCTGCCGGGCGACCGTCATGGTGCCCCGTTCGACCGCCTTCGCCGTGAGCTGCTGCGCGTGGGACTTGCCCTTCTCTGCGGTGGCGACGTCGACGTCCTTGAGCACGACCTCGATGCCGGCCTTTGCGCAGGCGTAGGCGATGCCGGCACCCATCATGCCGGCGCCGAGCACGCCGACCCGGCTGGCTGTGAACGGCTCCACGCCTTCGGGACGGCCGGCACCTTTGTTGATGGCCTGCAGGTCGAAGAAGAAGGCCTGGATCATGTTCTTCGAGATCTGCCCGGTCACCAGCCGGGTGAAGTAGCGCGACTCGATCCGGCTGGCCGTCTCGAAGTCCACCTGCGACCCTTCGACCGCGGCCGACAGGATCGCGCGTGGCGCGGGATAGGGAGCCCCTTTCAGCTGCTTGCGCAGGGTGGGAACGAACGCCGGGAGCACGGCAGCGAGCTTCGGCGTCGACGGCGTTCCGCCAGGCATCCGATAACCGGAACGGTCCCAGGCCTGGGTCGCGGCCTCGGGATCGTCGCGATGGTCGAGCACCCATCCCCTTGCGCGCGGCAGCAGCTGCTCGGAGTCGTCGACGAGCTCGTCGACCAGGCCCGCCTGCAGCGCGGCGGCCGGCTTGCGGCGCTGGCCCTGGAGCAGCACGTTCATCAGAGCGTCGGCGAGGCCGAACATCCGCACGGTCCGGGTGACTCCGCCAGCCCCGGGCAGCAGACCCAGGGTGACTTCCGGGAAGCCGAACTCGCTCTTCCCGTCGTCCAGGGCGACCCGGTGGTGGCAGGCGAGCGCGATCTCGAGCCCCGCCCCGAGTGCCGAGCCGTTGAGCGCCGCGACGACCGGGACGCCCAGCGTCTCGAGCCGGCGCAGCGCGGCCTTGATCCGCTCGACCTCGGCGAACATCGCCGGTGCATCATCTCGGGTTGCCCGGACCATCGTCGTCAGGTCGCCGCCAGCGAAGAACGTGCGCTTGGCCGAGGTCACGACGACACCGGCGAGCTCCTCGCAGTCCCGGGACAACCGCTCGACCACCTCGATGAGCGACGCGACGAACCGGGCGTTCATTGTGTTGGCACGCGCGCCGGGGTCGTCGAGGGTGAGGACTGCGACACCATCGTCGTCGACGTCGTAGCGGATGGTGCTCTCACTCATGACCTGTCCTGTCTGCCGTGCTTCTCGTGTGCTCTCGTGAATCGGGTGCTCACGCGAGGTCGTCACAGTCGCTCGATGATCGTCGCAACGCCCATGCCGCCTCCGACGCAGAGCGTCGCGAGGCCGTAGCGGAGCTCCCGCCGCTCGAGCTCGTCGAGCAGGGTGCCGATCAGCATCGCGCCGGTCGCACCGAGCGGATGCCCCATCGCGATCGCTCCGCCGTTGACGTTGACCTTGTCGTGCGGGAGATCGAGGTCGGACATGAAGCGCAGGACGACGGCCGCGAACGCCTCGTTCATCTCGAACAAGTCGATGTCGTCGACGGTGAGGTCGGCCTTGGCCAGTGCCTTGCGAGCCGCCGGTGCGGGGCCGGTCAGCATGATGAGCGGGTCGGCGCCGCTGACGGCGGCGGACACGACCCGGGCTCGGGGGGTGATCCCGGAGTCCTGTCCGACCCGTTCACTGCCCACGACGACGAGGGCGGCACCGTCGACGATGCCCGAAGAGTTGCCCGCGTGGTGCACGTGGTCGATGCGCTCCACCCAGTGGTACTTCTCCAGCGCCACGCTGTCGAAGCCGGCGTGGCGGCCGAGGTCGGCGAAGCTGGGCTTGAGCTTGGCCAGCGTCTCGACCGTCGTCTCCGGCCGGATGAGCTCCTCGTGGTCGAGGATCGGCAGCCCGAGGTCGTCGGTCACGGGAATCACGGACCGCGCGAAGTAGCCGTTGGCCTGCGCCTTGGCCGCCCGAGCGTGTGACGTGGCTGCGAAGCCGTCGACGTCGGCCCGCGACCAGCCGCCGATCGTGGCGATCAGGTCGGCGCCGATTCCCTGCGGCACGAAGTTGGTGCGGAACGCCGTGTCGGGGTCCATCGCCCAGGCGCCACCGTCGGAGGCCATCGGTACCCGGCTCATCGACTCGACCCCGCCGGCCAGGATGAGGTCCTCCCAGCCGGACCTGATGCGCTGGGCCGCTTGGTTGACCGCCTCCAGCCCGCTCGAGCAGAACCGGTTGAGCTGGACGCCGCCCGTGGTGTCGGCCAGGCCGGCCGCGATCGCGGAGACTTTGGCGATGTCGCTACCTTGGTCTCCGATCGGGGTCACAACCCCAAGCACCACGTCCTCGATCTGGGCAGCGTCCAGAGCCGGGTTGCGCCGGCGTACCTCGTCGATCAACCCGACCATGAGACTCACCGGCTTCACCTCGTGGAGCGCGCCGCTGGGCTTGCCTCGGCCGCGTGGTGTCCGGACCGTGTCGTAGAGAAATGCCTGGTTGACCACCGGGATCGCCTCCGCAGAAACCTAAGTTACTCATCAGTATAGGTATCGAAAGACTGACGGTCTCCTCTTGGCATGAGACATTGGGAGATCCGTCAGCCGGCGCGATGCCGGCTGTAGAGGAAAACGAGGGACGCATGAAGAAGATCCTGGGGGCGGCCGCGGCTGCCTTGCTCACCGTGACGGTGCTCGCCGGCTGCGGTGGAGGCAGCGACAGCAGCAACGCCGGCTCGACCGGCTCCAGTGGCTCCGGCAACTACTGCGACGACATCAAGTCCACCGCCGCGTCCCTCAAAGCACTCAACGGCAACGTCTTCGCCCGTGACAAGTTCTCGCAGCTCAACGCCGCCGTCCACAGCATCGCCTCCGAGGCGCCCAGCGACATCCAGAGCTCCTGGACGCTAATCGCGTCCGAGTTCGACGCGCTCCAGAAGACCATCACAGACGCCGGCCTCTCGATGAGCGATCTCGCCAAGATGTCGAGCGGGCAGATGCCGGCGGGCTTCGATGCGTCGAAGCTGAAGGATCTCACCACCCAGCTGAACAAGTTCGACACGTCAGGCGTCACCGCGGCGTCGAAGAAGATCTCGGCTCAGGTCAAGAGCGACTGCGGCATCGACATCAACTCCGCGTCGAGCTGAGCCGCTCGACCGACCGAGGCACCGAGGACGCATGAGAACGATCGTGGGGACCGCCGCGGCCGCCGTCTTGAGCCTTTCGGCGCTCTCCGCCTGTGGCGGCGGGGACGGCACGAGCAGGTCGAGCGGCGGCTACTGCGACGACGTCAGGTCGGTGAGTGCGTCACTCACCGCGCTGACCGAGAACTCGATCAGCCAGCAGGACTTCGAGAAGCTTCTGGACACCCTGCGCGCGATCCGGGACGAGGCCCCGAGCGGGGTCAAGGATGACTGGGCGGCGCTCTCCGCGGCGGCGGACTCCTTCCGGACTGCGCTCGACAAGGCCGGGATGGACATGACCGATCTGCAGAGCATGCAGCACGGGAACATGGCGTCGGGCCGGGCCATGGACACGGTCATGTCGGCGGCCGGCGCCTTGAGCTCCCTGCGCGTCGCCAACGCCCGAGCGGCGATCGCGACCCAGGCCAAGAAGGCGTGCGACGTCGACCTGAGCACCTGATGGACGTGGGCGAAGCCTCGGTCAGAGATCGAGGCTACGTCCCACGATCTCCTTCATGATCTCCGTGGTCCCGCCGTAGATCGTCTGCACCCGGGTGTCCAGGAACGCTTGGGAGATGGGGTACTCACTCATATAGCCGTAGCCCCCGAAGAGCTGCAGGCACGAGTCGACGACCTTCTTCTGCAACTCGGTGGTCCACCACTTGGCCTTGGCGGCCTCGACGGCGCTGAGCCCGCCTTCGACGTGCTCGGCGATGCAGCGGTCGACGTAGACGCGGGCGATGTCGGACTCGGTCACGAGCTCGGCCAGCGTGAAGCGGGTGGCCTGGAAATGACCGATCGGACGCCCGAAGGCGGTCCGTTCGCGACAGTAGGCGATCGTCATCTGAAGGATCCGCTCACAGGCGGCCGCTGCCCCGACGGCGATGCACAACCTCTCCTGAGGCAGGTTCTCCATCAGGTAGCGGAAGCCCTGGCCCTCCTCGCCGAGCAGGTTGTCGACGGGCACCCGGACGTCGTCGAAGAACAGCTCTGCCGTGTCCTGGGCGTGCCGCCCGATCTTGTCGAGGTTGCGCCCGCGCTCGAACCCGGCCATGCCGCGCTCGACGGCCAGCAGCGAGATCCCTCGGTGCGCCGCGGTGGAGTCCGTCTTGGCCACCACGATCACCAGGTCGGACAGGATGCCATTGGTGATGAACGTCTTCTGGCCGTTGAGGACGTAGCAGTCGCCGTCTCGCCGAGCCGTGGTGCGGATGCCCTGGAGATCGGAGCCGGCCGCCGGCTCCGACATCGCGATCGCCGTGATCAGGCTCCCGTCGCAGAAGCCCGGCAGCCAGCGTGACTTCTGATCCGGCGTGGTCAAGGTCAGCAGGTAGGGGCTCACGATGTCGTTGTGCAACGCGAAACCGGGCCCACTCGCACCGATCCGTGAGAGCTCCTCGTCCATCACGCAGTTGAACCGGAAGTCGTCGGCGCCGACCCCGCCGTACTCCTCGGGCATCATGAACCCAAGCAGGCCGACCTCTCCCGCCTTCAGCCACAGCTCCCGCGGGACGATCCCGGCCTTCTCCCACTCCGGATGGTGCGGCTCGATCTCCTTGTCGCAGAAGGCTCGGCAGGTCTGCCGGAAGGCGTCGTGGTCTGGCTCATAGATGGTTCTTCTCATTCCCGCTCCTCATCACGGTCGTCGTCGGGCGCTGTCTGTACGACGGCTCCAGCCGCCAAGAGGGCGTCGACGCCCTCGATACCCCAACGCTGCAACGTCTCCCGGGTGTCTGCGCCGGGTCGTCGCGGTGTCGAGCCCAGCTCCGTGGGGGTCCGGGAGAATCGCGGTGCCGGGGCGGCGAGCGGCCCCGAGCCGTGGTCGATCACCGTCCCCCGAGCCGCCAGCTGCGGGTGGCCGGCGGCCTCGGTGAGACCCAGTACCGGCGCGACGCAGGCGTCACTTCCGGCGAAGACATCGGTCCACTGTTGTCGGGTCCGCGACCTGACCTGCCTGGCGATCGCGGCCCGGAGGGCGGGCCACTGCGCGGGGTCGGCCCGGTCGGGCAGCGGCTCGGGGGCGTCCAACCGCGCCTCGAACTCGGCATAGAACCGGTCTTCGAGAGCCCCGACGGCGAGGTGCCGGCCATCGCTCGTCTCGTAGACCCCGTAGTACGGCGCCCCGCCGTCGAGGACGTTGACCTGCCGCTCGTCTCGCCACATCCCGGCTTCCAGCAGGCCGAGCACCGACGTCGCCAAGTGAGCGGCGCCGTCGACGATCGCGGCGTCGACCACCTGGCCATGACCGGTCTGCCTCGCGTCGTGGAGTGCGGCCAGCACACCGACGAGGAGATAGAGCGCACCCCCACCGAAGTCGCCGACGACATTCAGCGGGACGGCCGGCGCCTCCGGTGGGCCGATCGCGTGGAGCACCCCCGTCACGGCCAGGTAGGTCACGTCGTGGCCGGCTGTGCCGGCCAGTGGGCCATCCTGGCCCCAGCCGGTCATCCGGCCGTAGACGAGTGCGGGACGGCGCGCGAGCAGCATCTCAGGTCCGAGCCCGAGTCGCTCCGCCACGCCGGGTCGGTAACCCTCCACGAACACGTCGGCCTTGTCGACGAGCGCGAGTACGGTCTCGAGTCCGCCGGGCATCTTGAGATCCACCAGAACGCTCGGCCGTCCACGGTTGAGCGGGTTGCGCTCCGGAGCCGGTCCGATGAGGTCGGCGTCCGGCCGGTCGACCTTCACCACGTCAGCCCCGAGCTCCGCGAGCATCATGCAGGCGAACGGCGCCGGCCCCATCCCCGCCAGCTCGACGACCCGAAGACCCGCGAGCGGCCCACCCGACATCGGTCGCTCACCTCCGGTCTCTCGCCCGCCACCGACCGGCGTCCGGTCGTCCGCGAGTCCGGCCCCGATGTTACTCTGCAGTAGCGTCGATTTCGCGTTCCGAGGGATCCATGACCACTGCTGCGGGCATCAGCTACACCCGGCAGGGCGCGGGCGAGCCCCTCGTCCTCATCCACGGCGTCGGCCACCGCCGACAGGCCTGGACCGCTGTCCTCGAGCCGCTGGCGGCCAACTACGACGTGATCGCCATCGACCTGCCGGGCTTCGGTGAGTCCGACCCGCTGCCGCCCGGGACGCCGTACGCCATGGAGCCGATGCTGGTGCGGATCCGCACGTTCATGGCCGAGCTGGGGCTGGTGCTGCCCCAGGTGGCCGGCAACTCCCTCGGCGGAGCCATCGGTCTGGAGCTGGCCGACCGTGACCTGCTGCGCTCGGTCACCGCGCTGTCTCCAGCGGGGTTCTGGACGCCGCGACAGCGCAGCTATGCGATCGCCGTGCTCCGGATGCACCATCGCGTGATCGGCACCTCGCTGCCCACCCTGAAGCGGATCTCCATGAACCCCCGCCTTCGGGCGCAGGCGGGCCGCTTCATCTACGCGCACCCCGAACGGATCGCACCCGACGTCTTCCTCGCCGACGCGCTAGCGATGCGCGACTCGGTCGGTCTCGAGCCGACCCTCGAGGCCGGCCGCAGCTATGTCTGCCGCTCCCGGCCGACCGTCCCGACGACGGTTGCCTGGGGGACACGCGACCACATCCTCGGTTTCAGCCAGTCGCGCATCGCGCGAACGCGCCTTCCCGACGCCCGTTTCGTCGCGCTCGTCGGCTGCGGCCACGTGCCGATGTACGACGACCCCGCGGCCGTCGTACGCGTCATCGTCGAGACCGCCCAGCGTGCGACCCCGTCGGCCCCGCGCGCCTAGCCCATCCCCGCCCCGACCATCCGAGAGTTTCGGCACCACCATCCGAGAGTTTCGGCACCACCATCCGAGAGTTTCGGCACCACCATCCGAGAGTTTCGGCACCACCATCCGAGACTTCCGGCACGGGGCACCCGTGGGGGCCAAAGTGGAACGTTCCGGGGCTCAGACCGCGTTCTGAGCCCCGGAACGTTCCACTCTGTGTCCCGTGCCGACGCGAGATCGCACCCGAGGGAGCGAGGGGAGTATCGCCTGTCATCACTGCTGTTTGAAACGTGACCCAGAAGCAGACCGCACCAGGATCAGAGACGTTCACCGACCGGCACCTGTGCCGTGATCGTGTTGCCGGGTGGGGCCAACGGGCATTGCCAGGCACTGTTGTAGCGGCACGAGGGGTGATAGAGGAAGTTCAGGTCCACCACGATCCGGCCGTCGCGGCCGCCCAGGTCGGCCCCCTTGGCGGTATCGAGGAGGTACCGGCCACCGCCATAGCTGGACTCGCCCGCCGTACCGTCGCGCAACGGCACGAAGAGGCCGCCTGCGTACTGCTGCAGCCACCAGATGTCGACGGTGGCATCGAGCGGTGCCGGGAGCCGGACCTGACCGACACGCCGCAGCGAGGTGTCCCCGTCGCTGCCGCTGGGCAGCGTGAGCTCGGCCGGCTCCGGCGCCTCGATGAGCGGTAGCTCGAAGCGCCACGTCGGGTCGTAGGGCCAGATCGGGAGCCCGGTAGCGCGCAGCGGGTCGTCCGGCAGCAGAGGGCTCTGCGGATGGGTCCGGAACAACCGGTCGCGGCCGGCGACCCAGGCTGCGTGACCCGACGCGGGATCGGGTTCACGTCGAACGGCGGCGTAGAGCGCGCCGACCTCACGCCGCCAGTCGGCGAGCTCGAGCTCGGCCGTCATCTCACCCAACCCGCATCAGCCCTTGCGGGCCCGCTCGGCGGAGATCGTGGTGGGGCTGCCGTGACCGGTCAGCACCACCGTCTCGGGCGGCAGGGTGTAGAGCTTGGCCCGGATGCTCACCACGATCGCGTCGTGGTTGGAGAAGCTGCGTCCGGTGGCCCCGGGACCGCCTTCGAAGAGCGTGTCGCCGGTGAACACCACCCCGAGATCCGGCGAGTAGAGACACGTCGAGCCCGGGGAGTGGCCCGGCGTGTGCAGGACCGTCAGCGAGATGTCGCCCACCACGATGCGGGCTCCGTCGTCGAGCGGGCCGTCCGGCTCGATGCCCGGATGCGTCAGGTTCCACACCGGGGCGTCGTCGGGGTGGAGCAGGATCGGGGCATCGAGGACGTCGGCCAGGGCGGGGGCGACCCGCACATGGTCGTCATGCGCGTGCGTGCACACGATGGCGAGCACCCGACGGTCACCGATCACGTCCTTGATGGCCTGCACGGAGTGTGGCGCGTCGATCACGATGCACTCGTGGTCGTCGCCGACGACCCAGATGTTGTTCTCGACCTCGAAGATCTCGCCGTCGAGGGAGAAGGTGCCGCTGGAGACGCCGTGGTCGACCCGGACGTCTGTCACAGGACGACGACCGACCGCAGCACGTGGCCCGAGTGCATCTTGTCGAAGGCAGCCTCGACGTCACCGATCCCGATGGTCTCGGAGACGAACGCATCCAACGGCAACCGGCCCTGCAGATAGAGGTCGATCAGCATCGGGAAGTCGCGGCTCGGCAGGCAGTCGCCGTACCAGGAGGACTTGAGGGAACCTCCGCGACCGAAGACATCGAGCAGCGGGATCTCGAGGCTGTCATCCGGCATCGGTACGCCGACGAGCACCACGGTGCCGGCGAGGTCTCGGGCATAGAACGCCTGCTCCCAGGTGGCCGGAGTACCGACGGCGTCGACCACGACATCGGCCCCGAACCCGCCGGTGACCGCCCTGACAGCCTCGACGACGTCGTGCTCGTGCGCGTTGACCGTGTGGGTGGCCCCGAGCTCCTTCGCCTTCTTGAGCTTGCGGTCGTCGACGTCGATCGCGACGATCGTGACCGCGCCGGCGAGACGTGACCCGGCGATCGCAGCGGTCCCGACGCCCCCGCATCCGATCACCGCGACCGAGTCGCCGCGAGTCACCCCACCGGTGTTGATCGCCGCGCCGAGACCCGCCATCACGCCGCACCCGAGCAGACCCGCGACCTCCGGCGGTGCGGCCGGGTCAACCTTGGTGCACTGCCCTGCGTGCACAAGAGTCTTGTCGGCGAAGGCGCCGATCCCGAGCGCGGGAGACAGCTCGGTGCCGTCCACCAGCGTCATCTTCTGGGTGGCGTTGAAGGTGTTGAAGCAGTACTGCGGGCGGCCGCGCCGACACGCGCGACAGTCGCCGCAGACGGCGCGCCAGTTGAGCACGACGTAGTCACCGGGCTCCACACTCGTGACGCCCTCGCCAACCGACTCCACGATCCCTGCCGCCTCATGGCCAAGCAGATAAGGGAAGTCGGCCCCGATGCCACCCTCTCGATAGTGCAGGTCCGTGTGGCAGACGCCGCACGCCTGCACCTTGACCACCGTCTCACCGGGTCCAGGATCGGGAATGACGACGTCGACGAGCTCGACGGGCAGGCGCTCGGCACGGGCGATGACGCCCTGCACGGTCTGAGACATGCGGTAACCCTCCACTGTGACAACGGCTTGGACCTGCTCCCCGAGCTACTCGGGTTCACCGTACCCGAGCGCTCACCGGCCGCGGTGCGTTCCGCCGGACGTCGTCAGCCCGTCGGCGGGCCGCACGCGTCATCGGCCGCCAGCTCGGCGAGGATCCGCCGCAGGTGGGTCCGGTCGGAGGTACTCAGCCGGCCGAAGACCCGCTCCGCCTCGGCCACGCGTGCCGCCCGCACCGCGCCACTCACCTCTCGGCCGCGGTCCGTCAACGTGACGAGCGTGGCCCTACGGTCGTCGGGATCGGCTGCCCGGCATACCAAGCCGCGTTCCTCGAGCGAGTCCACCACCTCGGTGACGGATCGCGGGGTGATCCGAAGGTGTTCGGCGAGCTCGCTGGGTCGCAGTACCCCATGGGTGGCGACGAGCGAGATGGCGCGGGACTGCGAGGGCGTGATCTGCCACGGCGCAAGGGCCTTGACCGCCGAGTGACGAAGCCGGCGGGAGACCGTGCCGAACAACTCGTTGAGGGAGTCACCCGCATGCTCGGCCACGGGAACATGCTAGCAGAGTTTTGCCTTGTAACCTCATTATGAGGTAACCTCATCATCTTGTGGAGGAACGCGCAGAGGAAGGGGAGATGTCCGATGGATGCTCCTGATGTCAGCACCACCCGCCGTAGGTCGCTCCTTTCGGCAACCCCCGAGGACAGCGCCCGGGCCGAGCACGTCTCGGTACGCCGGGTGCTGCGGCTGTTCACCCCGTACCGGGCCTCGCTCGCCTTCGTGACCGCCATCATCGTGGCCGCCTCGATCGTGGGGCTCGCGTCACCCTTCCTCCTTCGGGCGGTGATCGACACCGCCCTCCCCCAACAGAACCTGACGCTCCTCGTCTGGCTGGTCGCCGGCATGGTGGCCGCAACCGCTGTGACCGCAGGGCTAGGCGTGATCCAGACCTGGGTGTCGACCAAGGTCGGCCAGCAGGTGATGCACCGGCTCCGGCGTGACGTCTTCTCCCACCTGCAACGTCAGTCCCTCGACTTCTTCAAGCGCAACCGCACCGGTGAGATCCAGTCACGGATCACCAACGACATCGGCGGCATGGAAGCCGTCGTCACGTCGACGGCCGCGTCGGTCGCGTCCAACCTCACGACGGTGGTCGCCACCGCCATCGCGATGGCAGCCCTGTCGTGGCGGCTCTCACTGATCTCGCTGGTCGTGGTGCCTCCCGCCGTCATCCTGACCCGACGGGTGGCCCAGATGAGGCGCCGGATCACCGCCCAGCAGCAGCGCCAGCTTGCCGACATCAGCTCGACGGTCGAGGAGTCGCTGTCGATCAGCGGGATCCAGCTCAGCAAGACGCTGGGTGCGGGACCCGCTCTCGTCGACAGGTTCACCGGGCTCTCGGAGAAGCTGATCGAGCTGGAGCTCAAGGCGCAGCTCGCCGGCAGATGGCGGATGGCCTCGATGAGCGTGATCTTCGCGGCGATCCCGGCCATCATCTACCTGAGCGCCGGTCTGCCGATGACACGCGGCACCATGACGATCGGCACTCTGGTGGCGTTCACCACGCTGCAGGCAGCGATCTTCCGGCCGCTGATGGGCCTGCTCAACGTGCAGGTCACCCTGACCAGCTCCCTCGCCCTGTTCAGCCGGATCTTCGAGTACCTCGACCTCCCGGTCGAGATCCAGGACCCGGCAGCAGCGAGCCCTCTCGACGTGACCGCGGTTCGCGGTGACGTCGAGATCCATGACGTCACCTTCCGCTACTCCGACAGTGACGTCCCGGCCCTCGACCACGTGTCCCTCTCCGTGCCCGCCGGCAGCACGCTCGCCGTCGTGGGAGCGACCGGCTCCGGCAAGAGCACCCTCGCCGCCCTGCTGGCCCGGCTGCACGACCCGGGCAGTGGTGAGGTCCGCATCGACGGCGTGGACATCAAGGACATCCGCCTCGCCGACCTCGTGGAGGTGGTCGGCGTGGTCACTCAGGAGACCTACCTGCTCCACGCCACCGTGCGCGACAACCTCCGCTACGCCAGACCGGACGCCACCGACGCGCTGATCGAGGAGGCCGCCCGGGCCGCCCACATCCACGAGATGGTCGCTGCGCTCCCGGCGGGCTACGACACCATCGTCGGGTCGCGCGGCTACCGCTTCTCCGGCGGTGAGAAGCAGCGCATCGCCATCGCCCGCACGCTGCTGCGCAACCCGCGCGTCCTGGTGCTCGACGAGGCCACCAGCGCCCTCGACAACCGAACCGAGCGCGCCGTCCAGTCGGCCTTCGACGCCCTGTCGGTCGGCCGTACGACGATCACGATCGCCCACCGGTTGTCGACCGTCCGCCATGCCGACCAGATCGCCGTCCTCGACAAGGGTCGGGTCGTCGAGGTCGGCAGCCACGAGGAGCTGCTCGCGCGCGAGGGCTACTACGCCCGGCTGAGCAACGCCCCCGACCTGGACTGGGACACTGCGCTGCTCACCGAGTCAGCCCTGGAGCTGGGCCTGGTAAACCGGTAGCAACCGCTCCCACCGCTCGTCCCAGCTCTGGTCGTGGCTGGGTTCGCCGCGGACGTCGGCATCGAGCTGCTCCAGGAACGTCTGCCAGCCCGCGGCATAGCCCGGCGCGCCAGCCACGGGGAGCCGAGCGTGCTCGACGACGAGCAGGCTCGCCCCGTCGGCCGGGCGGACGTCGACCGTGACCCTGGAGTCCGGCTGGCCCTCGAGTCGCCACGAGATCGCCAGATGCTCGGGGGGCACACACTTGAGGACCGTGCCCGCCGTACGCTGCGCCGGGTCGTCGGGGTCGAACACGATGAGGAAGTCGCCGCCGGGACGCAGCTCTCCCTCGACCGGCGCGAACCAGCCGGCCAGCCGATCTCGCTCCGTGACAGCCGACCAGAGGTCCCCGACGTCGGTGGGATACTCCCGCTCCAGCCGGACGCAGACCCGATCGCCGTCGGGGCGAAGGGCTCCGAAGATGTTGGTCGTGGCCATCACAGTCCTTTCGCGACAGTTCTGCTCATGACGTCTTCTTCCGGGCCCGCTTCCCGCGGGCGATCTCGGTGCCCAAGGCGTCGAGGCGTTGCGTCCACAAGGACCGGTAGCGGCTCAGCCAGACGTCGATCTCCGACAGTGGCTCCGCGTCGAGGGAGTAGACCCGCCGTTGGGCGTCAGCATGAGAGCGGACCAATCCGGCCTCCCGGAGGACGCGCAGGTGCCGCGACACCCCTGGCCGGCTGATGTCGAAGAGGGAGGCCAGCTCACCCGCCGTGCGGTCGGCCGTGGCCAGCTCCTCCACGATGCGTCGCCGGGTCGGGTCACCCAGAGCTTCGAGCGCTGCTTGCATGGAAACTGTGTAACACAGCTCTTACGTAACGTCAAGGTTACCCAGAGGTAACGGCGGCCGCCGTAACACGTTGGTCACAAACCCCCACACGTTTAACGCGCTGGAAACAGCAGATCAAACTCGCGGAAACATCCGGCAACCACACTGACCCGTATCCGAGGAGCCGACTGCGGCTGCCTCCGCGCACGACGGGGCGGCCGAAGACGGTGTCCTGTAGCTCTCACGAGAGGGACCCACCGACCATGCTTCACACTGTGTCTCTGGCAAACCCCACCGAGGATGTCGCGAGCAACCTGAACGCGTTATGGCTGATCGTCGGGGCGGCACTCGTGCTGCTGATGACACCCGGCGTCGCGTTCTTCTATGGCGGCATGGTCCGCGCCAAGAGCGTCATCAGCATGATGATGATGAGCTTCGGCGCGATGGGTCTGGTCGGCGTCCTCTGGATCCTGTTCGGATACGGCATGTCGTTCGGCAACGACTGGATCATCCCCCATGTGCTGCTGAACCCCTTCTCGAACATCGGGCTCCGCGACTTCCTCGGCATCGGCAGTGACGGCGCGATGGCCGCCTCCAACGTGGCCGACACCTACTCGCTGTCCTTCGTCGCCTTCCAAGCCACGTTCGCGATCATCACGGTGGCGCTGATCTCCGGCGCGATCGCCGACCGGGCGAAGTTCGGCGCCTGGATGGTGTTCGCGGGGGTCTGGGTGACCCTGGTCTACTTCCCGGTGGCCAGCTGGGTGTTCAACTTCACGGTCAACGGTGCCGGCAAGATGACGGACGGCGGGTGGTCGGTGTTCGGCCTCGGGGTCAACGACTTCGCCGGCGGCACGGCGGTTCACATCAACGCCGGTGCCGCAGGTCTGGCGCTGGCACTGGTGCTCGGCAAACGGGTCGGCTTCGCCCGTGGCATGACCAAACCGCACAACGTGCCCCTGACGCTGCTGGGCGCTGCTCTGCTGTGGTTCGGCTGGTTCGGGTTCAACGCCGGCTCCGCAGCCGCGGTGAACACGACGGCGGCGATCGCCTGGATCAACACGCTCGCCGCACCTGCAGCAGGGATCCTCGGCTGGCTGGTCGTCGAACGCTACCGGGAGGGAAAGCCCACGTCGATCGGCGCCGCCTCGGGAGCGGTCGCCGGACTGGTCGCGATCACTCCCGCCTGTAACATCCTCACGCCATTCTGGGCGATCGTGCTCGGCGCCGCGGTGGGCGCCGTCTGCTGCTACGCCATCGAGCTGAAGTGGAAGCTCGGCTTCGACGACTCGCTCGACGTGGTCGGCATCCACCTGATCGGCGGCCTCGTCGGCACGCTCTACATCGGCATCTTCGGCACCAAGATCGGCTTGCTCGACAGCCACAGCCTTCACCAGCTCGGTGCCCAGGCCATCGGCGCGTTCGGCGTGGCTTTCTACTCGTTCGGGATGGCCTATGCCATCGGCTGGACCATCGAGAAGACCATGGGCTTCCGGGTCACGACCGAGGACGAGCTGGCCGGCGTCGACAACGTGGTCCACGGAGAAGTGGGCTACGCACTGGTCGACTGACCCTTCGCCGCGCGGGTCACCGGAGTCTGTCCGGTGACCCGTGCGGGCAGCAGGCCCATAGCGCTCCTGGCCCGGGCGACGACCGGCTCCGCCTGACGGGAGGCCCGCTCGGCACCGTGTGCCAGCATCGCCTCCAGCCGTGCCTCGTCGGCGCGCAGCTCGCCGTATCGCCGCCGGACCGGCTCCAGGGTCTCGTTGACCGCATCCGCCACCGCCGCCTTCAGGGCGCCGTACGACGTGAACTCCGCGGCCAGAGCTGTCGGGTCACCGTCCAGCACCGTTGCGAGGATGTCCAGCAGGTTGGAGACGCCGGGCTTGGCCTCGGGGTCGTAGCGGATCTCGGTCTCGGAGTCGGTGACCGCCCGGCCCACTTTGCGCCGGACGGCGGCCGCGCTGTCGAGCATCCGGATCACCCCGGGAGCCTCGTCGGGTCCCGACTTGCTCATCTTCGACGTCGGGTCGGCAAGGTCGGACACCCGGGTCGCGAGAGCGGCCGGCGCGAGCTGCGGCACCACGAACGTCGGGCCGTAGTCGCGGTTGAACCGGATCGCGAGGTCGCGTGCAAGCTCGACATGTTGGCTCTGGTCGCTACCGACCGGAACCCGCTCGGCGTCGTACAGCAGGATGTCGGCCGCCATCAGGCACGGGTAGGTGAACAGGCTGGCCCGGGTGCGCGGGCGGCCGCCCTTCTCCTTGAACTGGATCATCCGGCTGAGCTCGCCGACGTACGCCGTCGACTCCAGCAGGTAGGACAGCTCGACATGGGCGCGTACCTGGGACTGGACGAAGACGGTCGACACGTCCGGGTCGAGTCCCGCGGCGAAATAGAGCGCGGCAGTCTGCAGGGTGAGCTCGCGCACCCGGCCCGGCTCGACGGCGGTCGTGAGGGCATGCAGGTCGGCGATGAAGAAGTAGCCCTGCTGGACGCCCTGGCCGTCGACGAACCGCTTGAGCGCTCCGAGATGGTTGCCGAGCGTGAGCGCCCCGCTCGGCGTGATCCCGGACAGCACGCGCGGAGTGCCTGGGCCCGGTGTGGGGCTGGGTGTGGTGGTGGTGCTGCTGGTCATGGTTGGCTCCTGATTTCGAGGCCCCACGACTCCGGACATGACAACAGCCGTCCTCGTGGGACGGCTGTGAGGTCAGAGAAGACTCGGCGGGCCGCCCGTCAGGACAGCCACCACGCGCGACGGTGTCGGCGGACGGTTCGAGTCATGTGGGGAGCATATCGGCCGCCTGGACCGCGAAGCGACCGGGTTTCGCGGAGGGTCGCAGATCGGGTCGATCCAGTTGTTTCCGGGACTCGGAGGCCGTTCTGCTGGGAGGATGGCCGCCCACCGGCCGATTCACCCAGACCCCGTGAGGAAGCGCTCATGTCAGAGCAGACCCCACCGTCAGGTCCGCCCGAGGGCCCAGCAGTCCAGCCCGCCGACGCCCCGTCACCGCAGGCGGTGAACCCGCCACCGCCGGAGCCGGCGTACTCGTCTAACCCGCAGCAGGGGATCGTCGCAGCGCCGAACCCGAACGCCATGATGCAGGCGGGACCCGTCGGTCAGGTGCGCAGCACCGGGATGTGCATCCTGCTCTACATCGTGACGCTCGGCATCTACTCCTGGTACTGGTATTACAAGGTCTCGAAGGAGATGAAGGACCACTCCGGGCAGGGCATCGGCGGAGCGATCGCACTGATCCTCGCCATCTTCGTCGGCATCGTCATGCCCTACGTCTCCTCCTCGGAGGTTGGTGGGCTGTATACGCGCCGAGGTGAGGAGCAACCGGTCTCGGCCATGACCGGGCTCTGGTACTTCCCCGGGATGATCATCATCGTCGGGCCGATCATCTGGTTCGTGAAGACGAACGGCGCCCTCAACCGCTACTGGGAGTCGCTCGGCGCGAGCTGACTCAGCGCGACGCCAGGGCCTGCTGCTGCTCCACCCGGCGAAGGCCACGCTCGCGTGCCTTCGCGCGCTCCGTCTCGCGGTCCTTCGGAGCGGCATTCGTCACCAAGGAGTCGAGCAGGGTCCGGGTGGCGGCCGCGACCGCGTCCACTGCCTCGGCCATCGCCGCCTCGTTCGCCTGGGCAGGCTTGGTCATGCCGCTGACCTTGCGGACGTACTGCAGGGCAGCCGACCGGACCTCGTCATCAGTGGTGGGCGGCTCGAAATTGTAGAGAACGCGGATGTTTCGGCACATCAGGTCAGGATGCCATGCCGCGTCAACTGCCGGACCGACGCCCGATCTCCCTGCGGCCGCCATCCTTCGAACCCGGGTGGCGGACGGTGATCTCACCGAAGACCGCCTTCCCCCGCACCTCGATGACCGGGGCACCAAGGGGAGTGTCCTGCTCGATGTGGCAGGTGCGCTGGCCGAAGATCGAGGACCCGCTCATGCGCACCTGGACACCCTCGGGCACGAGCACCTCGATACTGCCGAACATCGCCTTCACCTCGAGGACCGTCACACGCGAGTGAAGCGTGGCGTCCTGCAGCTCGATCTTGCACTCCCCGAACACCGCCTTTGCCTCCAGCCTGGCGGGCACCGGCCACCGGCCACGGCGGTGCTCACTTCCGAAGATCGCCACCAGCCGTTCGGGTCGAGGCGTCTCGCCGGCGACGAACGAGCCTGCTCCGACGGATGGGGCGGGCCCGGCGAGGTCCCGGGTCAGCACCGCGAGATCGTCGCGGGTGACCGAGACCAGCGCCCGGTCGGCCCGGTCGCTGTACTCGTCGAGGGTCAGGCGGCCGTCGGTCGCCGCCTCGGCGAGGACGTCGAGGGTGCCGTCCCGCTCGCTGTCCGACACCCGAAAGTGCCCTTGCCCCGGCTCACGTGGCTGGCTGGTCATCGCGTTGTCCACGCGTTCACGATAGAACAGACCGGACGAATCGGGGAGCCCGGCGGCGGCGGAGGTCGGATGCGCGGAAGAACCTGACGGCTCGACCGGAAGAACCTGACGGCTCGACCGGAAGAACCTGACGGCTCGACCGGAAGAACCTGATGGCTCGACCGGAAGAACCTGACGGCTCGACCGGAAGAACCTGATGGCTCGACCGGAAGAACCTGACGGCTGGGCGAATCCGGCGCCGCCAGACTGAACGGAACCGAATAGAGTGTCGTCAATGGGTGATACAGAGAACTCGACCCGCCATGCGGCCGCCGTCGCGGCGCTGCGGGCGTCGTACGCCGCGATCCCGGCCGACCAACCCGTTCGGCTGGCCAAGCACACGTCGAACCTGTTCCGGCGCCGGAGCTCGGCACCCTCGGTCGGGCTCGACGTCTCCGGCCTCGACGGGGTCATCTCAGTGGACCCGGAGAATCGCACGGCCGACGTCCAAGGCATGTGCACCTACGAGAACCTGGTGGCGGCCACCCTGCCGCACGGCCTGATGCCGCTCGTCGTCCCCCAGCTGAAGACCATCACGCTCGGCGGCGCCGTCAGCGGGCTCGGAATCGAGTCGACCTCGTTCCGCAACGGGCTGCCGCATGAGTCAGTGACCGAGATGGACATCCTCACGGGTGACGGCACGATCGTGACGTGCGCCCCGGACGGGCCCAACGCCGACCTGTTCGCGACGTTCCCGAACTCCTACGGAAGCCTCGGCTATGCGGTCCGGCTGCGGATCGAGCTGGAGACCGTCTCGCCGTACGTCGCGCTCCGCCACGTCCGCTTCGGCGACCTCGACGCCCTCTGCGACGCCATCGCCACCATCTGTCGCGACGCCCGCTGGGAGGGTGAGCCGGTCGACTTCGTCGACGGTGTGGTGTTCGACCCCACCGATGCCTACCTCACGCTCGGCCGCTGGGTGTCCGAGATCGCCGACTCGGGGCTGCTGACGCCGAGCGACTACACCGGGCAGGCCATCTACTACCGGTCGATCCGGGAGCGGACCCGGGACGTGCTCACGGTGCACGACTACTTGTGGCGGTGGGACACCGACTGGTTCTGGTGCTCGGGGGCGTTCGCTGCCCAGCACCCGCTCGTCAGGCGCTTCTGGCCCGGCCGCTGGCGGCGCAGCGACGTCTACCACCGCCTCGTCGGACTGGAGAACCGCTTCGGCGCCTACGCGCGGATCCAGCGGCTCCGCGGCCGGCCCGAGGTCGAGCGGGTGATCCAGGACGTCGAGATCCCGGTCGAGCGAACCGCGGACTTCCTGCGCTGGTTCGACCAGCACGTCCACATGCGCCCGGTCTGGCTCTGCCCCCTCACCCTCCGCGAGCAGCCCGAGGGGGCCAGGGAGTGGCCGCTCTACCCGCTCGATGTGGGCCGGCTCTATGTCAACGTCGGCTTCTGGGGCACGGTGCCGATCAAGCCGGGTCGACTGGACGGTGACGTCAACCGGATGGTCGAGAATGCCGTTGCCGACCACGACGGCCACAAGTCCTTGTATTCTGACGTGTTCTACGACGAGGCCACGTTCGAGGCGACCTATGGCGGCAAGGCCTACCACGCGGTCAAGGATGACTACGACTCCGGTCACCGACTGACCGGTTTCTACCAGAAGGTGGTGAGACATCAGTGAAGATCGCCGAGATCGTCCAGATGATGGTCGAAGACACACCCCCCATGCGCTTCGAGGCCTACGACGGCAGCAGCTTCGGCCCTGCCGACGCGCAGTACACGCTGCGCCTCAAGAACGAGCGCGGGCTGCGCTACGTCGCCACCGCACCGGGTGACCTCGGACTCGGCCGGGCCTACGTCGCGGGTGACCTCGAGGTCGACGGTGCCCATCCGGGCGACCCCTACGACGCCTTCAAGGCACTCGGCGGTTGGCGGCTCCGCCGCCCGTCCGCCACGGAGATCGCCTCCATGATCAAGTCGATGGGCTGGCGCAACCTGGTCCCGCCGCAGCCGCCTGCCCAGGAGATGCTGCCGCGCTGGCGCCGTACGGCGGAGGGTCTTCGGCACTCCCGACGCCGCGATGCGGACGCCATCCACCACCACTACGACGTCTCCAACGACTTCTACCGGCTGGTGCTGGGTCCGTCAATGGCCTACACCTGCGCGGTCTTCCCGAAGCCGGACGCGAGCCTCGAGGAGGCGCAGGAGGAGAAGTTCGACCTGGTCTCCCGCAAGCTCGGGCTGTCTCGGGGAATGCGGCTGCTCGACGTCGGCTGCGGCTGGGGCGGCATGGTGATCCACGCAGCGAAGCACTACGGCGTCCACGCGATCGGCGTGACGCTCTCGAAGGAGCAGGCGTCGTGGGGAGCGGAGGCCGTCGAACGCGAGGGACTGTCCGACCGGGCGACCATCCTGCACGCCGACTACCGTGACTCGCCGGGCGCCGACTATGACGCCGTCAGCTCGTTGGGTCTGCTCGAGCACGTCGGCGTGCACAACTACCCGTCGTACTTCGCCTTCCTCCGCGAGAAGCTGCATGACGGTGGCCGGCTGCTCAACCACTGCATC
Organism: uncultured Actinomycetota bacterium; assembly: GCA_963820035.1. GTDB lineage: Bacteria > Actinomycetota > Actinomycetes > Propionibacteriales > Nocardioidaceae > JAWWPG01. The sequence goes on from CAWFYK010000009.1 coordinate 421,222, forward strand.
ACTCGACCGACGAACGACGGTCAGGTCAAGACCGGCGCGTTCATCGACCGCTACGTGTTCCCTGACGGCGAGCTGACCGGGTCCGGCAAGATCATCAGCGAGGCCCAGGACGCCGGGATCGAGGTGCGCCACGAGGAGAACCTGCGGGAGCACTACGCACTGACCCTCGCCCAGTGGTGCGCCAACCTGCGGGATAACTGGGATGCCTGCGTGGCCCAGGTCGGCGAGTCGACGGCGCGTGTCTGGGGTCTCTACATGGCCGGCTCGCGGCTGGCGTTCGAGCGCGACGAGATCCAGCTGCACCAGGTGCTGGGCGTCAGGGTGGCTCCGAACGGCGACGCGGCGTTCCCGCTGCGGCCGACCTGGGGAAGCTGAGCCGTCAGTCGTCGTCCGGGAAGTCGGCCGGGTGGCCGAGCTTGATGCCAAGGTTGCCCGCCATCGCCACCATGAAGGCGTGCGTGTCCAGCGGTGACGCCTGTACGACGGTGGCGCCGGCGAGGCTCGACACCCCGCGGACACCGTCCCACGTGCAGTCGACGAAGAGGGCACCACGAGCCTTCACCTGGGAGAGCTCGGCCCCGGTGAGGTCGCAGCGGCGGAACACCGCGGACGTCAGGTCGGCGGACACGAAGTCGGCGCGCTGCAACCGGCAGTCGACCAGCTCGACCCCGGTGAGGGTGGCGAACCGGAACGCGCTCAAGTCGGCGATGCAGTCGCGGAAGATGACGTTGCGCATCAGCGTTCCGGAGGCCACCATCCCGGTGGCCCGGCAGCCGGTGAGCTCGACCCGAGACAGGGACGAGTGGTCGAGCTGGAGGTTCGCGAGGTCGCAGTTGCGGAAGACCGCATCGACGACCGTGAGCTTGTCGAGCTGACAGTCGGCCAGTCGGGTGGACTCCAGCACGCACTCCGACAGGTCGACGAGCCGGGCGGTCCGGCCGCGCAGATCCTGACCGGTGAACTGAAGGGCCTGGAGGAGCGCGTCGTCTCGGAGGTCGTCCTCGGGGAAGGTTGCGCGGCCGAGCACCGCCGGGAGCTTGGGCCGGGCCCGGCGACGTACCCGGGGCTTGTCCGCTGCGGCCATCACCGCACCCTACGCATCGGCACCGACCGAATCAGCACCCGGCCGGATCAGCACCGGCCGGATGCGGGGCAGCCCGCCACCGGACTATCGTGTCGTGGCGATGACCACACCCCCGTTCGCGATCCGACAGGTCGGCTACGACGACCCCACGACCGACGAGATGATGAGCGCGCTGCAGGACTACTACCGGTCCATCTACAACGGCCCGGACCGGTCGCCCGTCGATCCCGCGGAGTTCAGTCCACCCACCGGGCGCTTCTTCGTCGGCTACCAGGACACCGTCGCGGTGGCGATGGGCGGCTGGCGCTGGGTGGACCCGGTGCCGGGACTCGGCGCGACGCGTGTCGCGGAGATCAAGCGGATGTATGTCGCGGAGGCCGGCCGCGGTCGTGGCTTCGCCCGCAGCATGCTCGCGCACCTGGAGACGACGGCCAGCGGTGCCGGCGCGGACGCCATCGTGCTGTCCACCGGACCGGCCCAGCAGGCGGCGATCGCCCTCTACCGGTCGGCCGGCTACACCGACATCCCTCGGTTCGGCTTCTATGCCCGCTTCGAGCAGGCGATGCACCTCGGTAAGCCACTGCGGGTGGTGGAACAGGCTGTCACCGAACCCCCGGCGGCCGGAACTGGACGCTGATCCTCGGCCCGACCGGCCGGGCAGTCTTGGTGATGGCGTGCTCCCAGGTGCGCTGGCATGAACCGCCCATCACGATCAGGTCGCCGCGGCCCAGGTTGAAGCCCAGCGTGGGCGGGCCACCGGCCGGCGAGCGACCGGCGCGGGGACGCAGCGAGAGCTTGCGAGCCGCGCCGAACGACACGATCGCGACCATGGTGTCGGCCCATCGGCTGCGTCCGATCGTGTCGCCGTGCCAGGCCACGCTGTCGTTGCCGTCGCGGTAGTAGCAGAGCCCGGCCGTGCTGAACCGATCACCAAGCTCGTCACGGTAGTGCTCGGTGAGCGCGTCCCGTGCCCGGGTGAGGAGTGGGTCGGGCAGCTCGTCGTCCTCGCCGTAGAAGCTCAACAGCCGCGGTACGTCGACCACCCGTTCGTACATCTGGCGGCGCTCCGCGTGCCAGGGGACCGTCTCGACGAGCCGGACGAAGAGGTCGTCTGAGCCGCTCACCCAGCCGGGGAGAACGTCGACCCAGGCGCCGTGGCTGAGCACGGTGCGGGTCAGCCCGCCGAGGTCGCCGATGACGGGAGAGCCGGCGGCGGGCAGATCCAGCAGCGAACCCTGGAAGTGCTGTCCCATGCGACGAGCATACGTCGACTCGAACGTATGTTCTAGTCCCGATGCGGCGTTTCCGGGCGGCTCTTCTATTCTTGGCGGATGGCCCGAACCGCGCTGACCCGCCTGCCCGAGATGGCTTCGGCCGACCGTTCGACGCTCGACGCCCTCCTCGACGAGTCGCGGATCGGGCACATCGGGCTGGTCGCCGACGGGCATCCAGTCGTCATCCCGACAGCGGTTGCTCGCGACCACGACCGCGTGCTCGCGCACGGCTCAACCGGGTCACGCTGGATGCGACTGCTCGCCGACGGTGCCCCGGCGAGCGTCGCGGTCACCGCGTTGGACGGGCTGGTGGTGGCGCGGTCCGCCTTCGAGTCGTCCATGCACTACCGGAGCGCGGTCCTGTTCGGGTCGTTCACCGTGCTCGCCGGTGATGACAAGAAGCTGGCGCTCGACGTGTTGACCGAGTCCCTGCTCCCTGGGCGGGTCTCGGAGGTACGCCGGCCAACCGGCAAGGAGCTCGCGGCGACTCTCGTCCTCGCGATGGAGATCTCCGAGTGGTCCCTGAAGGTCTCCGACGACTGGCCGGAGGATCCGCCGGACGACGTCGCCGGCCCGGCGTGGGCGGGCGTCGTACCGATGCAGGTGACGTTCGGCGCGGCAGCCCCAGCGCCGGACCTGCAGCCGGGGATCCCCATGCCAGCGTCGGTCCGCGGGCTGTAGTCCCGGCGTCGAGTAGTGTCGCGGGATGCCCGGCCATCAGGGTCACGAGCAGCCGAGGGTCAACCTGCACCCGCTCACGGGGCAGCGGGTGCGACTGCGCGCGTTGCGTGAGGAGGACCTGCCCGAGCTGTGCGCCTGGTGGTCCGACACCGAGGTGGCGGCCTACGTCGTCGGCACCGCGCCGAGTCCTCGCCCCGCCGATGAGCTGGCCGAGATGTTCGTCGCGTGGAGCAAGAACGACGGCGCCTCGTGCGGACTCTGTGTGGTCACGAACGACGACGAGGCCACCTTGGTGGGTCACACAGCCGTCTACGGCGCGAGCCTGCCGCACCGCTGCGCGACCTTCGCGATCGTCATCGGGCCGGCTTTCCAGGACCGCGGTTACGGCAGCGAGGCCACTCGGCTCATCGTCGACTTCGGCTTCGCCGAGCTCGGTCTGCACCGGATCGAGCTGGGGGTCTTCGACTTCAACCCGCGGGCGATCGCGACCTACGAGAAGGTCGGCTTCGTCCGGGAGGGTGTCCGTCGCGAGGCGGCCTACCGCAGCGGGCGCTGGCACCACGACGTGACGATGGCCATGATCCGCTCCGACTGGGAGGCCGGCCGCCGCGCCGCCGCCGACTGATCACGCCGAACCGTCAGGTTCTTACCGCCGAACCGTCAGGTTCTTACCCCCGAACCGTCAGGTTCTTACCGGTACGACGGCCCTGCGGCCGGGCGCCAGCTGCTCGAGCCCGCAGAGTTCAGGCGCGCCGAAATACCGTGCCCGCGCGGGTGAAACGCTGTCTGGGCTGGGGCTACAGGGACGTTGCGAGCTCGCGGTTAGAGCCAATGGAACATGATGAGCAGGTCGACGTACTCACCGGATGGCCGGCGGAATCCCTGCGGAACGCTGCCGATGACCTCGAATCCGAGCGACTTCCACAGCCGCACGGCACGGGTGTTCGACTCCACCACCGCGTTGAACTGGATGGCGCGAAATCCCTGCGTCTTGGCCCAGCCCAGCACGTGCTCGCCAAGCGAGCGGCCCACGCCGCGGCCGGCCGCGGCCGGATCCACCATGAAGCTGGCACTCGCGACATGGCTGCCGCCGCCGGGGCGGTTGGCTCCCATGGTTGCGGTGCCGAGAACGCCCCCTGCGTCGTCGACAGCAACCACGGTACGGCCCGGTGGCGACAGCATCCATACGCCATGGGCATCGTCCTCGGTGAGATCGAGCGGATACGCGAAGGTCTCGGCCGCCCGGACGATGTCACGCAGGAACGGCCAGATGGCCGGCCAGTCCTGTTCGGTAGCCTCTCGGATCAGCATGCCCACCAGCATGCCCCGGCGAGCTGGCGTGGACCGCAACAACCTGACGGCTCGAACGGAACAACCTGACGGCTCGAACGGAACAACCTGACGGCTCGAACGGAACAACCTGACGGCTCGACGGGATGACCAGAGCCATGACAACTCGGCGACCCGGGGTCCAGACTGGACCTCAAGGCCACACCAGGCCGAGAAGCCATGTGGGGGAACGTCCAGGGAGGCGTCATGCGCAGGTTCGCTCGAAAGCAGTTGTCCATTCTGGCGGTTCCGGCCCTCGTGGTCGCAATGCTCGCGTGCACGAGTCCGGCCGATGGTCGCGCGACGGGTACGGCGCCACCGTCGACCTCCGCCCCGCGAGCCGCGCGAGCGGGATCGGGTGCCGCGACCCACGACAACTGGGTGACCTACCACTACGGGCCGGCCAGACATGGCTTCGACCCTGCCGCGCAGCAGGCGAGCGGGCACCTCTCGACCGCGTGGACAACCAAGCTCGACGGTGCCGTCTACGGCGAGCCGTTGGTCGTCTTCGGCAAGGTCATCGTCGCCACCGAGAACGACACGATCTATGCGCTCTCGTTGGGCGGCAAGGTGCTGTGGAAGCGACACGTGGGGACGCCGGTCCCGCTGTCCGCGCTGCCGTGCGGCAACATCGACCCGCTCGGTATCACCGGCACCCCCAGCTATGGCGCCGGCACCCACCAGATCTACTTCGCGGCGGAGCTCGACCATCCCATCCGGCACCGGCTGTTCGCGGTGTCCGCGGCGACCGGCCAGGTGAGCTGGTCACGCAGCGTCGACCCCGCTTCCATGGACGCGCAAGCCACCCAGGAGCGCGGCGCCCTGGCCATCGCGCAGGGTCGGGTGTGGGTGCCGTTCGGCGGGCTTGCCGGCGACTGCGGCCCCTACCACGGCTGGGTCATCGGCAGCCCACTCTCCGGCAGTGGCCCGCTGAGCGTCTACAAGCAGCCGAGCGCACGCGAGGCCGGCATCTGGGCACCGTCCGGGCCCGCTGTCGACGTCAGCGGACACCTCTACGTCGCGGTCGGCAACGGCGCGTCGGTGGCCCCGCCGTACGACGACAGCGACAGTGTCCTGAAGCTCGACGGCAACCGCAAGATCTCCCTCTTCGCTCCCACGAACTGGGCTGCCGAGAACGCCGCTGACAAGGATCTCGGCTCGACCGGTCCGCTGCTGTTCAACGCACTCGGTCAGCATTGGGTGTTCGCGGACGGGAAGGCCGGTGACGGCTACCTGCTCCACCAGGAGGACCTCGGCGGCATCGGCGGCGCAGCTGCCTCGATCAACGGCTGCGCCTCGTGGAGCGGGATGGCCTTCAACGACGGGCTGATCTACATCCCCTGCTCCAGTGGGCTGAGCGCCTACCGCGTCGTCGCCGGCCCTGCGGTTCAACGCGTCTGGACCAACGGCACGATCCAGTACGGCGCCGCACCGGTCGTCGGTGGCGGCGCCGTGTGGGCGGCATACAACGGCCGGCTGTATCAAGTCAACCCCACCACCGGGAGCATCGTGACGTCGATCTCGATCGGCGCCTGCCCGTGTCCGCACTTCGTGACGCCGACCCTGCACAGCAATCTCGTCTTCGTCGGGACCCAGACCGGGGTCGTCGCGCTCCGGACGAGCTAGTCCGTCAGCGACCGTCGTCGGGCTCGTCGCGCGCTCGGCGATGCTCGTCAAGTGCCGCCTGTCGGCGTCGCGCGCGGTCCTCGCGGGCCTGTCGCCACGTGCCGACGGCCTGCTCCTCGTCGACCGTCCGGACGAACACCGGTGGACCCGAGTCGGCTCGCCGGCGAGCGAGCAGCACCCGGCGGTTGAGGTCGGTGATGATCTCCCGGACCGTCTGTTCCGAGCGCTCGGCCACCAGCCGCTGCGGCAGGTCCTCGACCTCCTTGCGCAACGCCAGCGACGCGGGGAGCGGCATGGGGAGCTGCTCGCGGCGGATCAGGTCCTTGGCCCACCAGTCGTCGTCGCGCCGGTCGCCGAGTCCCTTGATCGGCTTGCCCGCGCCGGGCAGGTTGTCGAACTCGCCGCGCTCCTGCGCCTCGCGGATCTGCCGGTCGATCCACGACTCGAAGCCGCTCATGGCGCCGGCACCCGGAGCACGTGCCCGGCTATCCGCACTGTGGCCTGCGCTCCCAGCCCCGCGTGTGCCACGAGACCGTGGCCGCAGTACGCCGGCCACGGCAGGTGACCGTCAGACGCCCCTGGCCGAGGTGGACAGGCCGACCGCTGACGCCGGTCGTCGTGCCCGTGACCGGATGCGGTCGGAGCGACCGCGCCATTGCCCCGATTCGCTGCCACGAGGAGCCGCCGGCAACCTGATGGCAGGCCGCTGCCCGGTCGCAGACCGTGTCGAAGGCGGTCCGCGCGGTGGTCACTGAGCTGACGTACCACGGGTCGAGGTCACGCCACGAGGGTCTCACAACCCGGGTTCGTGGCCACAGCCGAACGGACGGGTTGTCCCGGTTGGGACGTTGCCGTCTTGCTGGCTGAACAGACGTGTGGCCGGGTACGTCGCCGTACCCGGCCACACACTCACCCCCATCGGGGAATGAGGTCCTGCTGGTCGTGCGTCCGGTCAGAAGCCTGCCACGCCGTGGGGGGTTCCGAGACCGGTCGGGCCGTCCCAGCCGGCGCGCGCGGTGCACACCGGAATGCCACAGCTGCCGTTGCTGCCGCTCGTGACGTCGTAGAGCTTGCCGGTGTGGTGGTAGACGATCCTCGCCGGGTAACCCTTCGTCTTGCCCGAGAGGCCGAAGACGGCCGCGATGATCGGCGAGGACTCGCTGGTTCCGCCGACCTGGAGGAAGCCGCCGCAGCCGGAGACCGTGCCGCAGTAGATGTTCAGTCCACCGTTGCTCGGGTCGGCCACTGCCGAGACGTCAGCCGACGCCTTGGTGTTGCAGGTGGTGTTGGCAGCACCCTGCCACGCTGGCTTCGGGTTGGTGCCGCACCCTGATCCGGCGCCGCTCCAGACGGTCTCGTGGAAGCCACGAGCGCTGCCGTCCTTGAACGCCGAGGTGCCGCCGACAGCGACGACGTGCGTGTCGCTCGACGGGTAGCTGCCGCCGTTGAAGCCGTTGTCACCGGTTGACGCGGTCACCGCGATGCGCTTGTGGTTGTACGCGGCCTGGTTGCTGCTGTTGCCGCCGCCGTAGCTGTTCGAGATCGCCTTGACGCCGGGCTGCAGGGCTGCCCGGTTGACGGCGGTTCCGAGGTCCGCGAAGGAGTTCGAGGTCGCCTGGACGACGAGAATCTTGCAGTCCGGGCAGGCGGCCGAGACGGCGTCGACGTCAAGCGCCTGCTCGATGTCCCAGCCCGAGTTGGTCGGCGGGTTGCTCGACCCGCCGTTCTGGTCCATCCGCTTGAAGCAGCCGTTGGCCGTGGTGCAGGCGGGCAGTCCGTAGGTGCTGCGGAAGTGCGCCAGGTCGGCCTCGAGGCCCGGGTAGCCGAACGCGTCGACGATCGCGACGGTGCGGCCGCCGCTCTTCAGGCCGGTGAGTTTGTAGGCCTTCTGGATGTCGGCCGGCGTGAAGGCCGCGGCGAGCGGCTTGACGCTGCCCTGGACCTTGCCGTTCGATGCCGTCATCGCGAGGGCGTAACAGCTGGCGTGACCGGGCTTCACATGGGTGGAACACACCCGCACCGCGTGGGATCCCACGCTGGGGTTGGCGGGCCTGGCCGATGCCGCGGGCATCACGGCCGCGAGACCGGTGATGGCGAGGGCGCCAGCAGCCAGGCCGGAGAAGATGACCTTGCGATTCACTCGTACTCCTTCAATAGATCGGACCCCCAAACGACGTTCGTCCCGAGGTTTCAGATGAGCCGTATGAAACTTTGCCTAGGACCGGCCCCGTGTCCAGGCTGTTACATGAGAGATTCCTAAGAAGATTTGGGCCGGTGTAACGTCTCGGTCGAGACACTGGGCAGGACATCTGCCCTAAAGGTACCCAAAGTGCAACGCCTCGCCTCATGCTACGAGGAGATTCATCGGTCATCTGATACAGCAGCCGGGTAGCGCTCACGCAGTTTCTTGATCCCGTCTGCCGCGGCCCGGCGGGAGGCTGCCTCGGAGTTGCCCAGGATCAAGGCCACCTCGGCATACGGCAACCCCGCGACGTAGTGGTAGGCCACCGCCTCCCGTTGCTTGCGCGGAAGAGTCGCGAGCAGGTCCCACGCCTCGGCTCGCTCGTCGATCGACAGTCCGCCGTACGCCGCTTCGGGCACCTCCTCGACCGGCACCGGCAGTCGCGCCCGTCTGCGGTGCTGGTCGATGGCTTTCCGCTTGGCGATCGTGACCAGCCAGGCCTCGACGTTGCTTCCCGGGCGCAGGTCCGGATAGGCCCGCATCGCGGCCAGGAACGTCTCCGACCAGGCATCCTCCGCGTCCGCCGGACCCAGCACGGCACGACACACGCGGAAGACGGTGGGTCCGTGCTCGGCAACGATCTCCTCGAAAGGTCTGGCTGCCACGTTTGGCAAACGCCCCTCCCCCGGGATTCGTGAGGTTCTGTCGGGGCCAGTGTCTCAGCAGGCTCACCGGACGGCGTGAGTGGCGATCTCCAGATCGTTGGGAAGTGGTTCCATGACCAGTCCCGGCTCTCGACGTCCGATCCCTCGGGCGAGCAGCCAGTCGGTGAGCGCGGGGTTCCTCGGCAGCAGCGCCCCGTGCAGATACGAACCGATCGCCGACCCGGCGACCTGACCTTCGGTTCCGTCTTCCCCGTTGTTTCCGAAGCCACTCAGGACCCGTCCCAAGGGCTCGGTTCCAGGCGATGGGAAGGTGCGTCCGCTGTGGTTCTCGAAGCCGACGACCTCACCCCACCGGGTGCTGAGGTGGACGTTGCCGACCAACCTTCCGCGGCCCGCGATGGTGACGGCGTCGAAGATCCCCAAGCCGCTGATCCGATCGTCGGCCCCCGTGACGTACTCGTGGCACAGCAGCTGGTAGCCGCCGCAGATGGCGAGCAGCGCGGCGCCCTCCTCGAGCTGGCCGCGGATGCGTGCGCCGTTGTCCAGCAGCAGGCTCTGAGCCACCGCCGTCTGCGCGAGATCCTGTCCGCCCCCGATGAAGAAGACGTCGATATCGGCCGGTGCCGTTTCGTGCCGGCCGATCCGAACGACGCGAGGTTCGATGCCTCGCCAGTGCGCTCGCTGAACGAGGGCGAGCACGTTGCCTCGGTCGCCGTACGTGCTCATCTCGGCCGGGTAGAGCCAACCGATCGTGACGATCATCGGTGTCTCACTGCGCCCAGAACGATGTCAGCTCGCGTCGCCGTCCGACGGCCTGGCGTAGAGCGAGCATCGCGCTGTAGGTCGGGAGGATGAAGCCGGACCCGCCCTCAGGGATGCGAAGGGTGAACGCATCGAACGCCTTGCCGAGATCGGGACCGAGGTGGTGGATGCGGTCGCGAGGTACCCCTGCGTAGTAGAGGCGGTTGCACATGTCGGCGGCCCGCGTCCCGGCGGCACAGAAGTCGACATCTTCCGACGCGGCCTGCTCGAGGTCGACATCCCAGATCCAGGAGACGTCCCGGCCGTCGGAGGCCTCATCGTTGAGGACGAAGAGCACCGGGTCTCGGGCTCCGCGACCGACGCCCCAGATGGTGCGAAGGACCTCGTTGCAACCAACCGGATTCTTGATCAGCATGACCATCAGGCTGCGGCCCTGGTGGACGATGCGCTCGGATCGGCCGAAGGCGCCGCGGTAGTGGGCGATGCTCCGCTGAACGACAGACGAGGAGATGTGCAGAGTCTGCGCGGCGGCCGCCGCGGCTACCACGTTGTAGCTGTTGTAAAGCCCCGGGAGACCGACTTCGACCCGGAACTCCTCATCGCGTCCGGCGAGGTTCATCGTCTGGAAATCCTGCGACCACAACTCGACAGCGGAAGCGGCAAAACCGAGAGGTGGCCGGCTGATGCCACAGGCCTCACACCGCCAGCTGCCGAGATGACCGACGTAGATCTCGCTGTAGGTGAAGGGCTCACCACAGTCCGGGCACCCGATGACCTCGGCAGCATGGGGAACCGCGTCGAGGCGATGGCGTGAGTCCTTGATCCCGAACAGCACCCGTGTCGCCTTCAGCGAGTCCGTGAGCATCACGAGTGACGGGTCGTCACCGTTCGCGAGCACGGTCGTCTCATCCGAAAGCTCCGCGAGAGCAGCTCGCCAACGCCCGAGGACCGAGTCGACCTCGCCGTAGCGGTCGAGCTGGTCGCGGAACAAGTTGGTCAGCACGACCAAGCCGGGGCGGGTGCGGGACAGCACCTCGGGTAGGGCCGCCTCGTCAGTCTCGAGAACAGCGATCCCCGCGTCGCCTCGGGCCGAGACCCGCGAGGCCGCTGCGAGGGTCGACACGATGCCGCCGACGAGGTTGGCTCCCGCCCGGTTGTGTACGACGCGACGCCCGTCGGCTGTCAGGATCTCCGCCAGCAGTCGTGCCGTCGTGGTCTTGCCGTTGGTCCCTGCGACGACCACTGCGCCTTGGCTGAACCGCCCCGAGAGCTTCTCCAAGGCGCGCGGGTCCATCGTGCTGGCCACCCGGCCCGGTGCCGCCGTCCCACCGCCGAGCCCGAAGCGCCGGCTGAGACTCGACACAGCGTGGGCGCTCCCGATGGCCAGGGATAGCCGCGGGTCGATCCGCGCGGGAGAGTTCAGGCTCACACTTCCATCCTAGGGGAGCACACTGAGCCCTCACGGAGCCCGAGGCAACCGCAGGGCAAAATCTCCGAGCGGCCTCAGCTGGCTCGGCCCTGCGCATCGTCAGCGGGCTCCCGGGTTGCCTCCAACCGGTATCCGAACCCACGCAGCGTCGTGATCTTCGGCAGCCGCGGCTGCGGCGTCATCTCCGACACCGCTTCACGAAGCCGACGCCGAACCGCCGCCACGTGGACGTCGAGAGTCTTGGTCGAGCCGAACCAGTTCGCACCCCAGACGTCCGCCATCAAGGTGCCACGGCTCAACGCCTGCCCCGCCGACATCACGAGCCGCGCCAGCAGGTCGAACTCCTTCGCCCTGAGCCTGACCTCCCGACCAGCCACCAGGCAACGACGCACGGACAGGTCGATGACGAGATCCTCGCAGGCGTAGACCGATGCCTGATCGGTGGCATGCGCGGCTCTCCGGAGATGCGCACGCACTCTCGCGAGGAGCTCGCTGACGCGAAACGGCTTGGTCAGGTAGTCGTCGGCCCCAGACTCGAGACCGACGATCACGTCCATCTCCTCTCGGCGCGCCGTGAGCATCACCAGGATCGCCTCGGGTTGGCGCACTCTCAGGGTGCGACAGAGCTCGAGGCCATCGACATCGGGGAGACCGAGATCGAGCAGCACCAGGTCGACAGGTGTCCGGGCGGCGATGTCCTCGGCCCCTGCGCCATCGTGCTCCCAGGAGACGTCATGACCGTCGTCAGTCAGAGCGGCGCTGACCAGCTCACCGATAGTTTCGTCATCCTCGACCAACAGGATCGAAGGCATGGGGTCAGCCTAGTGCGGAGATCCGGGCCCAGATCGGGAGCGAATCCGGTCCACGAGGCAGGATGGACGAGGCGCCAGGGAGTGAGGTCAGCGTGCACAGGAAGATACTCGTGGTGGCTCTGACCGCAGTGGCGCTGGCAGTCACGGTGTTCGGGGTTCCGCTCGCGGTGCTGATCAGCCGGAATGTCGTGAGCCAGGAGCGGACAGAGATTCAACGGCAGGCGCTGCGGGTCGCCGTTCAGATCTCACCCCGGTCGATGCGTGGCGTCCACGCCCAGCTTCTGCACGACGGCGAGTCTGGGGCCCAGCCCATCGGTCTGTACGACGCGACCGGGCGGCTCATCGAGGGCACCGGCCCACCGCGTCTCGAGCCCGCTCTGGCGTCGTCCCTCCGCGGCTCGATCGCCCAGGCCACCGCCTCGACGGCGCTCACCGTCGCCGTGCCACTGTCGGCGGACCAACACGTGTTCGCCGTGCTGAGGGTTGCGTCGCCGCTCGACGAGGTCGCGAAGCAGATTCACCACGACTGGCTCATCGTCGCCCTGCTCGGCATCGCCGCCGCGGTGGTGGCGGGACTGATCGCCACCGTGCAGAGCCGCCGGCTCGCCGCCCCGATGCGGACCCTGGAGAGGGTGGCGACCGAGCTCGGAAGCGGGAACCTCGGCGCTCGGGCGCCGAGCAGCGGCGTTGCCGAGATCGACCGGGCCAGTGGGGCCCTCAACGCCACGGCAGCCCGGCTGGGGGACCTGATCGCCCGGGAGCAGGCATTCTCCACCCGCGCGTCGCACCAGCTGCGCACTCCGCTCACCGGGCTTCGGCTCCAGCTGGAGGCCGGCCTGGCGGGCGATCGCGACGGACTCGCGGATGCTGCTCGCAGCGCCATCCGCTCGGCCGACGAGCTCTCCCAGACCATCGACGACGTCCTCCGGCTGTCGCGCCGGACTATGCCGCAAGGTCCCTCCCTGTCGATCGACGAGATGCTCCGGGACACCAGCCGCCGCTGGACCTCCCTGCTCGCGGCCAGAGGACGGTTGATCCGGATCGAGCTCGAAGACCCTCCCACGACGAAGACTCCGGCGGCCGCCATCCGGCAGGTTCTCGACGTACTCGTCGACAACGCCTACCGGCATGGCCGTGGAGTGGTGACATTGCGGGCCAGGGAGAGCGCTGGGGCGCTCGCCATCGACGTCATCGACGAAGGGCACGCCGGGCCGTTGTTGCCCCCGCGCGAGGACGGCCTCGGTCTGGCGCTTGCCACGTCGATCGCCGCCGGGCAGGGTGGCCGCCTCGTCCAGGCCATCGGCGAACCCGCCACTCGGATGACGGCGCTGCTCCCCGGAGAGGACGACTGACCGCGGGAGATTTCTTCCGTCTGTAACACTCCGGCCCTCTCGAACGATTACCAGTCAGTGACCCGTTCACGATTACACCCACCCGTACATCGACCTGTCCCCCATCACCTCAGGGACAGGTCGATGTCCGAGCGTCCGGTGGAGTCGACACTCTCGTGGTTGCAGATGGCGGCGCCCGCCCTGATGGACGCCGGGGTCCCGATGACCACGGACACGGTCGGCCTGGCGCAGGCGTCACGAATCCTCGGCTGCCCCGAGCCGACCATCCGCCGGCTCATCCTGATCGGCGCCCTCCCGTCGGCACAGCGGCAGGACGACGGCTCTGAGGCCTTCGATCGAGCAGCGGTCGAGCAGCTCGCCACCGAGGTCTATCCCTGGCGGCGTCACCTGGACGATCGAGAGAGCTACTGGGTGACCGGACAGCAGGCCGCCGACGCGCTGGAGATCAGCCGGGCCCGGCTCTCCCAGCTCGCCGTCGCGAACCGGCTGACGTTCAAGCGCCATCAGGACGGCACCCGCCTCTACCGCCGCGACGACATCGAGGCCGGCGCGGTCGTCCGCCGCTAAGGACCGCCGGGCTCGTCCCCGGCGGGTTCGTCCGGTCCGCCCGCGCTCGAGATCCGCTCGCTCAACAGGACGCACCCGGTGGCCGGACGAATCGCGGCCCGGTGGAGTCTCCTGGACCTCCGACAGCCGGCCGCGGAGTCGGCGTCGGCGTGGAACACTGGGCCGGTGGCTCCGCGCGACATCCTCGCTGCTGCCTACCAGCCGCTCCTCACGCTGATGCCCAGCCTGGACGACGAGCTCGGCTGGCGGGCAACCCGCTGCACCGGGTGGACGGTCCGCGACCTCGTCTATCACCTGCTGACCGACGCGCAGCGGGCCTTGGTCGCCCTCCACAGCCCCACCGCAGGACCTGTCGACGTTGACGAGGTGACCTACTGGCGGTCCTGGCAGCCCGGCACCGAGGGAGCCGACGCGGGGAGACGTGGCACCCGGATCATGGCAAGCGCCTGGACGAGCGTGCGCTCGATCGCGGATCTCTATGCCGAGACGGCGAGTGCCGTCCTGGAGGCCGCCGACGAGCACCGGGGAGACCATCGGGTGACCACTCAGGGCAAGACGATCACCACCGATGCGCTGCTTCACACGCTCGCCGTGGAGGCGACGATTCACCAGCTCGACCTCCAGCTCGGAGAACCCTCGCCGCAGGGTCTCCAGGCAGTTCGACACGTCCTCGACGGTCTACTCGGACAGCCTGCCTCGATCGGGGACGACACCCGCTATGCCCTCGTCGGCACCGGTCGCGCAGTCCTCACACCTGCCGAGGCGGCGTTGCTCGGTCCGGCCGCACACCGCCTCCCGCTCTTCGGCTGAGCCGGGGCGGCTTCCATGCGGCATCCCGGCAGACGGAACGACCAGCCCAGCGGCTTGGAAGCGGCCGCCGAGACGCTCGCCGACGGCGCGACCGGTCGACATCTGCGCTGGGTGTCCCAGCTCGGTCTCGTATCTCGAGCCGCGATCTACCTGCTCGTCGGCTACCTCACGCTCCGGCTGGCCCTCGCCACCCATGCCCGGACGGGGGAGCCGGCAAGCGCAACCGGGGCGGTCCAGGAGGCCACCAGCCACGTACTGGGACAGGTCGCGCTGGGGGTGCTCGCCGCCGGTTTCGCCGGCTACGCACTCACCCAGCTCGTCGAGGCCATCTTCCGGCCCGGCCGGCTCGACCATCCGGTCCATCAGTGGCGGCAACGGGCAGTCTCGACCTGGGGCTGCATCGTCTACAGCGCGTTCTGCGTGAGCACGGTCCTGCTCCTGCTCGCCGTACGACGGCCCGATGCGACCGCCCACTCGGAACAGGCGCAGAACACAGCGGTTACCTCGACGTTCCTGAGCACCGGGGTCGGGCGCGGTCTGCTCATCCTGGCGGGAGTGCTGGTCGTCGTCGGAGGGGTGGAGATCGGCCGCCGTTCGGTCCAGCTCACGTTCCAGGAGCGGTTCACGAACGAGCTCGAGCACCGCGGGCTGAGCCTCCTGGTGCGGGCTCTGGGCGCTTTCGGCTGCGGAGCCCGGGCCGCTGTCTTCGTGCTCATCGGCGGCTTCCTGCTCGAGGCCGCGCTCCTGGACCGCCCCCGTGACGCCAAGGGCCTGGACGCGACGTTCCGCTCGATCGCCGGCTCCGACTTCGGCACCGCGATCCTGTTCGTGGTGGCGCTGGGACTGATCTCCTACGGGCTGTACGGCCTCCTCGAGGCCCGCTACCGTGACCTCACCCCAGGAAGGTGAGGGCGGTGGGCGGAGTCGATCTCGTGGTGGTGATGGGGGTGTCGGGGTCCGGGAAGACCACCATCGCCCGCGGGGTCGCCGATGCGATGGGCTGGGACGTCGCGGAGGGCGACAGTTTCCATCCCTCCGAAAGCGTGGCGAAAATGGCGTCCGGGCAGCCGCTCACCGACGAGGACCGATGGCCGTGGCTCGACGCCATCGGTGACTGGCTGACCGGGCACGAGCAGCAGAGCCGCAGTGCCGTCGTCACCTGCTCGGCGCTCCGCCGGGTCTACCGCGACCGGCTGCGCCTGGGCCGACCGGACGTCCGGTTCTGCCACCTCGACGTGGACCCGGCTCTGCTCCGCGACCGGGTCGAGCACCGCCACGACCACTACATGCCGCCCTCGCTGCTCCCCAGCCAGCTCGCCACGCTCGAGCCGCTCCAGCCGGACGAGCCCGGCGTGGTCGTCCCGAGTACCGGCTCCCCGCACGACGTCGTCCGGGCCTGCCTGCTCGCACTCGGCCTCGAGCCGACCGGTCGGACCTGACTCAGTCGTCGGCCGGACCGAGGTAGGTCCATCCCGGATACCCCGACTCGAGCAGGTCCCGGTGGCCATCCCATGCGGCGAGCGGCAGCCTCGTCGGAGCGAAGAGGTCGACGGGGCTTCCAGATACCAACCGATAGCCCCACCTGAAGCCGACGACCGGCGCGAGCGCTCGCGACCGCACGACGTCGGGCACAGCGACGAGGAAGGCGTGCGCCACCCAGTCGCCGTCAGGATGGTCCGGGTTGGCGGGGAAGTCCGAGAACGTCGGCAGGTAGCCGAAGCAGTACAGCGGCGAGTGCTCGCCGAGCAAGTCGGCCACGTCGACATCCGCCAGGACCGATCCGTCGTCGTCATGCCGCTCGACGACCTGGACCCAGCCCATCCACCCGCGTGGCCCACGGCCGTCGTAGCGGATGGTCGCCTCGATGACCGGAAATCCCCGGAAGGCCGTGACGTCGTAGCCGACGGCGACGAGGGGGTGGCCGATGTCCGCGGGGTCGTCGTTACGGGAGACCTCCACATGGACGGAGCCGTCCCGCTCTCGCAGCCGGAAGGGCAGGTCCAGCGTCTGAGGGACGAATGCGCTCATGGCCCGTCATTCAACACCGGGCCGGGGCGGGAGTCATCCCCCGCGTCGAACTCGGCGCTGTGCACGCGGGCATCGGGGAGCTCGCGGTCGAGAGAGTCCCGGTAGCGCACACAGCCGCGCATGAAGGCCGGCCACGGCGGTACCGCGACGTCCGGTCGGATGCGTTCGGGAAGCAGGCCCCACAGCTCCGGATGGTGCCAACAGAGGTCGTGTCCGGAGCTGTCCCGGTGGTCGCGGATGCCGGCTCGGAGCCGACGCACCTCGCTGACCAGGGCCGCTCGGTCGAGGTCGTCGAGGTCATCGTCGGGATCGTTGCGCTCCACGAGTGGCAAGTCTGCCGCTGCTGATCGACAATGGCTCGATGGCGTCGTACTCGGTGAACCAGGCGGGGGTGGCGCGGGCGCGGGCGTTGATCCAAGCGAAACAGTATGTCCTCGACAGCGACTGGGGAGACGTGCAGCCCAGTGCTGCGGCCCAGAACGACTATCTCGAGTCGCACTCATGGGACGACTACTCCGGCTGGCACCTGGGGCTGACCGACGGCGCCAACGACGAGACGAAGGCGCGTTATGCATTCGGCTACGGCGACTTCCGACGCCTTCATCGGACCGGGCTGATCGCCTGTGTCTACCGGGCATCCGAGTGGCGGCACAAGGACGTCGAGCTCGCGGCCCACGAGCTGCTGCAGCTGCTCGACCGGACCAGCGGCTAGTCTCGCGCGCGGGGGGTGGCCCGGCCGCCTGAGTAGAGATACGGCGTCCCGTCCGGGAAGTGGTCGAACAGCAGCACGCTCCACGGTTCGGCCTCGAACTCACGGAATACGAACGCCGACCCCTCGACGTCGACGGGGTGCAGGTCGAACTCCGCGGACCACTCGTCGCTGAGCTCGGTCCGGTCCCCGGTCAGCTCGGACAGGACGTGGAGCATCTGCCCTCGGAGCGTCACGTCGTAGCGCCGGGAAGTGCGTTCGTAACGGCCCACGTGGCGCGCCGGGTCGTGCGCGACCACCTCGGGCCGGGGCGTCGGAACGGCGGGCGGCGCGGCTCCGACGTACTCCTCGAAGATCTCCGTGAACAGCCGCTCGTAGAGGGACTCGGACACCGAGGAGTTAGTGAGCAGGCAGGCCGCCACTCGCGCGTCGGGATCGACGCGGAGGTAGGCCAACTGACCGATCGTCCCGCCGTCGTGACCGATGATCCGCCGGTCCCCCCAGCGGTTCAGCCGCCACGCGAGGCCGATCGCGTCGCGTCCCTTGTCGATCCCGGGAATCTCGAACTGTGGCTGCTGCATCGCCTCCACCGACTCGGAGCTGAGCAGCCGCTTCCCGTCCGGGGTCACCCCACCGTCGACGTGCACGCGGGCGAAGGCGAGCACGTCGTGGACGCTCGCCGTGATGAGCCCGACCGGTCCGATACTGCGAGGCAGCTGCCAGACGGAGACCGGGTCGCTCTCGTGCGGATGGTCGCGGTGGCCGACCGCAGCGCGGTGCAGGATCGCCTCCTCGGGGAGGGTTACCGTCTCGGTCAGCCGGAGCGGGCCGATCAGCCGCGCACGCAAGGATGCGTCCCAGCTGCGACCGTCGAGCACCTCCACCATCCGTCCCAGGACGGCGAAACCACTGTTGCAGTAGGAGTAGGCGGCGCCGAGGGCATGCGTCCGGGACGCGGCGGCGAGCAGGTCGACGTAGCGCTCCACGCAGTCGTCCCCCCGACCGGTGTCGGTGAAGATGTCACCGTCGATGCCGCTCGTATGGGTGAGCAGGTGACGGACCTGCACCTCGTGGCTGGAGTCCTCCGTGCAGAGGCGAACGCCGGGCAGCACCTCGGCAATCGTCGTGTCCAGGGTCAGCCGGCCCTCCTCGACAAGCTGCATGACCATCGTGGCCGTCCACACCTTGGTGATGGAGCCGATCTGGAAGAGCGCGTCGGGCGTGACCTCGACCTGGGTGGCGGTGTTGAGGACACCATGCGCCGCGCGCACCTCCTGGCCGTCGACCCACAGCCCGAGGGCCGCCCCGACGACATTCGTCTCCGTGGCGATGTCGTGCAGGCGAGCGGTCCAGGCTCGGGTGAGGTCGTCAGTCGGCATACCGTCCACGCTAGTCCGGGAGCGCCCTAGCACACGCGCGTGGTCAGCCGGTGCGGGGGCCTGTTCGGCGGATCTCGAAACGGGCTCCGCCGTGGAGGCTCTGGCCCACGACGCAGTACCGCTCGGTCGAACGCGCCAGTCGTGCCAGCGTTGCGTCATCGGCGTCCGTGTCGAGCTCGGCGGTCAGCACGACGTCCTGGACGCCGACGGGAGCCGACCGGTCGACGCCGAGGGTTCCGCTGGCGTCGAACATCGCCTCGGCACGAAGGTGGGCCGACCGGATGGTCAGGTCCATCGCGGTGGCCACACTTCGGAGCGTCACACCCGCACACGCGACGAGAGCCTCCAGCAGCATGTCCGCCGAGCACGCGTCACTGCCGTCGCCGCCCGTGGCGACGTGCAGACCCGACCGCACCGGACCCCCCCAGCCGTCCACCGTGCAGGTGACCCCCGGGTCGCGGAAGTCGCCTCGGGCGGCGACCGGCGTACGCGCGGCAGCCGGGTCGGAGCGGTACTTCTCCTTCAGGGGCGCCTGGGTCTCGCGCAGGCTCGAAGCGTCCATGCCTGCCAGTCTCCGTCAGACCGGCTCATCCGACCACCCCGGTGCACGCCGAACCGTCACCTTCTTCCCGCCGAACCGTCACGTTCTTCCGGTCGAGCCGTCACGTTCTTCCGGTCGAGCCGTCACGTTCTTCCCGCCGAACCGTCACGTTCTTCCGGTCGAGCCGTCACGTTCTTCCGCGGATCAACGGCACGGACTCAGAGGGTACGACGCTGCCGCGGGGCGGCGTACCGGAACTTGTTGACGGCTCGACCGGAACAACCTGACGGCTCGACCGGAATTTGTTGACGGCTCGACGGGCGGGTCAGCTCTGCGCCATGTCGACGAACCGGGAGTAGTGGCCTTGGAACGCGAGCACCAGGTCGGCGATCGGGCCGTTGCGGTGCTTGGCGACGATCAGGTCGGCCTCTCCGGGACGACTGGAGTCCTTCTCGTAGATGTCTTCGCGGTGCAGCAGGATCACCATGTCGGAGTCCTGCTCAAGGCTGCCGCTCTCGCGGAGATCCGACAGCAGCGGTCGCTTGGAGGTCCGCTGCTCGGAGCCACGGTTGAGCTGGGAGATCGCCACCACCGGGACCTCGAGCTCCTTGGCGAGCAGCTTGATCTGCCGGGAGAACTCGGACACCTCGAGCTGGCGCGACTCGACCTTCTTGCCCGAGGTCATCAACTGCAGGTAGTCGACGACGATCAGCCGCAGGTCATGGCGCTGCTTCAGCCGCCGCGCTTTCGCGCGGATCTCCATCATCGTCAGGTTGGGGGAGTCGTCGATGAACAACGGCGCCTCCGAGACCTCGCCCATCTTGCGCACCAACTTGTTCCAGTCGTCGTCGCTCATCTTGCCGTTGCGCATGTGGTTGAGCGGGATCCGGGCCTCCGCCGACAGCAGTCGCATGGTGATCTCGGTGCGGCTCATCTCCAACGAGAAGATCACGCTGGTCAACCCGTGCCGGATGGACGCCGACCGGGCGATATCGAGCCCGAGCGTCGACTTGCCGACGGCAGGTCTGGCCGCCACGATCACCATCTGCCCGGCGTGCAGACCGTTGGTCAGCTCGTCCAGCTCGGCAAACCCGGTCGGCACCCCGGCCATCGCGCCGTCTCGGTTGCCGATGGCCTCGAGCTCGTCGATCGTGAGCTCCATCAGGTCGGAGAGTGGCGCGTAGTCCTCCGACGCTCGGCGGTCCGTCACGCCGTAGACCTCGGCCTGGGCGCGGTCGACGACGTCGTCCACCTGACCCTCACCTGCATAGCCGATCTGGACGATCTTGGTGCCGGCCGCGACCAGCCGTCTCAGAATCGCCTTCTCACGCACGATCTCGGCGTAGTAGCCGGCGTTGGCGGCCACCGGGACGCTCGCGACCAACGTGTGCAGGTAGACCCCGCCGCCGACGCGGGCCAGGTCGCCTGCTCTGGTGAGCTCCGCCGACACCGTGATGGCGTCCACCGGCTCGCCACGCCCGTAGAGATCGAGAGCCGCTTCGTAGATCAGCTCGTGTGCCGGTCGGTAGAAGTCGCTGCCGCGAACCACTTCGACGACATCGGCGATCGCGTCCTTGCTCAACAGCATGGCGCCGAGCACCGACTGCTCCGCACCCTCGTCCTGGGGTGGCACCCGATCCGACCCGCTTCGCGGGTAGTCGTCGCCGGAGGCGACGTGAGGACCAGGGAACTCGGTGATGCTCACGAGACTCCTCGCGTGGGCGCACGAACCAGGACAACTGCGATGCTAGGTGCAGCCACCGACACGACCTTGGCCGCCGGACCGAGCCGGACAGCTGGTGCACTCAACCGATGCGACGTTACGGTCTGTCGACCGAACCGGGAAGGCCGCCGTCAACAGCCCCTGTGGAGTATGTCCGATCAGCTGTGGACAACCCTCGTCCAGATGTGCACAGCCTGGGTATACGACTGTGGATAACGGGATGGTCGCTCACGGCGCCTACCCGCTGACCTGCGTCGATAGTGTTACCGGGGTGTGGAGGAGAGAAAGTCGCCGGCTCCCATCGGCCCCGCCATGACGGCCAGCAGCCCTCCGCCGCCCGACCGAGCTGACCCGGGCCCCGGTCCCGACAAGCGTTGTAAGCGCCGCGCGCAGGACCGAGAGATCGCGCGACTCGCCGTCCCCGCCTTCGCGGCCCTCGTGTCGGAGCCGCTGTTCCTGTTGGCCGACGCCGCGATCGTCGGACATCTGGGGACTCCCCAGCTCGCCGCCCTCGGCATCGCGGGGACCGTCGTGCAGACCGCCGTTGGCCTCTTCGTCTTCCTCGCTTATGGCACCACGTCGACGGTCGCCCGAAGGCTCGGGGCCGGTCAGCGCGGGGGCGCCCTCGTCGCCGGCCTCGACGGCGTCTGGCTCGCCGCGGTGATCGGCCTGGCAGCCGGTACGGCGGGATGGCTGGCCAGCCCGACCATCGTCCGGGCGTTCTCATCGGACGCCGACGTGCGCGACTATGCCGACACCTACCTGCGGATCGCCTCGTTCGGCATCCCCGCCCTGCTGGTGATGCTCGCTGCCACGGGAGTGCTGCGCGGGCTCCAGGACACCCGGACGCCGCTGGTCGTCGCGGTGGCGGCGAACCTGGCCAACATCGCCCTCAACCTGACGTTCGTCTACGGCTTCGGCTGGGGGATCGCCGGCTCGGCCATCGGCACCTTGGTCGCCCAGTGGCTGGCGGTGGTCGCCCTGCTCACGGTGGTTTGCCGCGTCGCCGTCCGGTACGCCGTGCGGCTCGGCCCGCGGTGGAGCGGAATCCGGGGTGCCTTGGTCGTCGGAGTCCCCCTGCTGGTCCGGACGGTCAGCCTACGGGCCGCTCTCCTGCTGACGACCTACGTGGCCGCTTCGATCTCCACACCGGCCATCGCCGCCAACCAGGTCGCCTTCACGATCTGGGCGACTCTGGCGTTCGCGCTCGATGCGATCGCGATCGCCGGACAGGCGCTGACCGGCCGGCTGCTGGGGGCGGGCGACCCGGGTGCCGTTCGCGCGGCGACTCGCCGGATGATGCAGTGGGGTCTCGTGGCCGGGATCGGGCTGGGCATCCTGGTCGCGGTCACCGAACCTGTCGTCGTCACGCTGTTCACATCCGACGCGGAGGTGCGGGCACTGCTCGGCACCGTGCTGCTCGTGATCGCCCTGCACCAGCCCGTCTCAGGGCTGGTGTTCGTGCTCGACGGGGTGCTGATCGGCGCCGGCGACGGTCGCTACCTGGCCGTCGCGGGACTGGCCACCCTCGGGCTCTTCACCCCGCTCGCCCTCGCCGTCCTGTGGCTCGGCGGCGGGCTCGGCTGGCTGTGGGCCGCGTTCAGCGTCTTCATGCTGGCTCGGCTGGTCACCTTGGCATGGCGGGAACGCAGCGACAGGTGGCTCCGGCTCGGAGCCACCCGGCTGACCTGACCAACGGTCAGGAGGCGACGACCTCGAGGTTGAGCGTCGCCGTCACCTCGTCGTGGACCTTGACCTTCACCTGATGGCTGCCCACCGACTTGATCGGGTTCCCCACCTCGATTCGGCGCTTGTCGATGTCGGGACCGCCGGCCTGCTTGACGGCGTCGAGGATGTCGGCCACCGTGACGGCGCCGAACAACCGGCCGGATGAGCCGGCCTGCGACGACACCGTCACGCTGAGCGACTCGAGCTGGGTCTTGATCTCGTCGGCGTGGCCGGCGTCGCGCACTTCTCGCACCGAGCGAGCCTTCTTGATCGAGTCGATCTGCTTCTGGGCGCCCCGGGTCCACCCGATCGCCAGGCCCCGCGGCATGAGGTAGTTGCGGCCATAGCCGTCCTTGACCTCCACCACGTCACCCGGCGCACCGAGGTTCGAGACTTCCTGCGTCAGGATGAGCTTCATCGTCGTCTCTTCTCTCAGCGCGCGGTGGAGGTGTAGGGCAGCAGCGCCATCTCACGGGCGTTCTTGATCGCCATCGCGACGTCGCGCTGGTGCTGGGTGCAGTTGCCGGTCACCCGGCGAGCCCTGATCTTCCCGCGGTCGGAGATGAACTTGCGCAGCAGTGCCGTGTCCTTGTAGTCGACGTAGGTCGCCTTGTCCTTGCAGAATGCGCAGACTTTCTTCTTCGGTTTACGGACGATCGGTTTGGCCATTGTGGTGCTCCTCTTTCATCGAGCCCGGCGAAGCCGGAATGGTCTGGTCAGGGGATGGTGACGGTCAGAACGGCGGTTCGTCTGACCCGCCGGCCGGTGCGGCCCAGGGGTCGTTGCCCCCGGCCTGCTGGTTGCCGGCCGCCGGTGCCGCGGTCGCCCACGGGTCGTTCCCGGCGGACATGTCGGACGAGCTGCCGCCTGACGTGCCCGAACGGCTGGTCTTGGTCGTCTTGGCGGTGGCGTATTTCAACGAGGGGCCGACCTCGTCGACGTCGAGCTCGAAGACGGTGCGCTTCTCGCCCTCGCGGGTCTCGTAGGAACGCTGGCGAAGTCGCCCTTGGACGATGACCCGGGTGCCGCGGTGCAGCGACTCGGCAACGTTCTCCGCCGCCTGCCGCCAGATCGAGCAGCGCAGGAACAGCGCGTCGCCGTCCTTCCACTCGTTGGTGTTCTTGTCGAAGAACCGCGGCGTGGATGCCACGGTGAAGTTGGCGACAGCAGCCCCCGAGGGGGTGAATCGCAGGTCGGGGTCGTCGGTCAGGTTTCCGACGACGGTGATCGTGGTCTCGCCCGCCATGAGCAGCCTCCCAGTTCAGGTCAGTTCTGTGAACGACCGGACCGATCCGATCGAGCGCCGGCGCTCTCGCGTCGCACCAGCACGGGTATGGGTCAGTGCACCTCGGGTCGAAGGACCTTCGTCCGCATGACCGACTCGTTGAGTCCGAGCTGACGGTCGAGCTCCTTGACCGTAGCGGGCTCAGCCGACAGCGTGACGACGGCGTAGATGCCCTCGGTCTTCTTGTTCACCTCGTAGGCCAGCCGGCGGCGGCCCCAGACATCGACGGACTCGACGCTGCCACCGTCCTGTCGGACGACGTTGAGGTAGGTCTCGAGGGACGGCTCAACCGTGCGCTCCTCGAGATCGGGGTCGAGGATCACCATGAGCTCATAGCTACGCATGCGCGACATCCACCTCCTGTGGACTCTGCGGTCACGGTCTTTCCGTGACAGGAGGTCACACCCTGCTGCGGGTCGCCTTGCGGCCCGCGGCGTCTTCCGGGTGCTGGTGCGACCCAGCGTCTGGCTGGGACGGCACCGGCAAGATTAGCAGCGGACCGGCATCCCTCCGAAATCGTCGTCCACAGGCCTCGGCTACTCCGTTGCGATCGCGTCCAGCACGTTCAGCCGGGACGCCCGGCGCGCTGGGAGCGCAGCGGCGAGGACGCCGATCAACGCGGCGACAAGCACGAAGACGACCAGCTGCACATAGGGAACCGACAGCACCTCGAGACCCTGGTCGCTGAGCGCCTTGACCATGGAGATGCCGAACGCGATGCCGATCACAACCCCGAGCACGGCGCCGAGCACGGCGATGGCGATGGACTCGAGCCGCACCATCCTGCGCAGCTGCCTCCGACTGAGCCCGATGGCCCGGAGCAGGCCGACCTCCCGGGTCCGCTCGATCACCGACAGGGCGAGCGTGTTCACGATCCCGAGCGAGGCGATGATGATGGAGAACGCCAGCAGCGCATAGATCATGTAAAGGAACTGATCGATCTGCTTGCTCTGGGTGTCGGCGAAGCCCGACTGGTCCTGGAGTGAGATCGTCGGCAGGTCCTTCGTGATCGGGTCCACCTGGTCGTGCAGCGTCGTTGCCGAGACGCCCGGCTTCGGCGTGATGAACAGCAACGAGTCCTGCGGCTTCAAGGCGCCCTTGGCGAGGGCGTTGAGAGTGATCAGGTAGTTCGCCGGCACGGCTGCCGACGAGGTGAAGATGCCGGCGACCTTCAGCTGCTGGGTCCCACCCTGGAGCTTGAGCTTGATGGGGTCGCCGACGTGGTAGCCCTTCGAGCTCGCCGTGGTCTTGTCAACCAGGATCGTGTGGTCGCTGAGATCCGCGACCGACCCGGCCTGCACCGGCAGGTCGAGCACCTGAGGCAGCTGCTTCGGGTCGGCGGCGCCCAGGAACACCTGGCTGCCGTCGATCTCACCGTTGGCCGAGCGGAACTCGGCGACCGTCTGGACGCCGGGCTGCTTGCGGATCTGCTTGGCAATGGTCGGCGAGAACGGCGACCCGACCGCGTTGGACACCACGAAGTCGGCCGTCAAGGTGTCGTGGACCGCCTTGTCGGTGCTCGCCTTGGCGGACTGGCCGAAGATCGACATCGTCGCTACCAGGGCGAGACCGATCATCAAGGCGCTCGCCGTGGCCGCCGTACGGCGTGGGTTGCGCAACGTGTTCTCCGTCGCCAGCCGTCCCACCGGGCCGAAGAGACCGCGGTATATCCACCCGAGACCGACGAGAACCGGTCGGCCGATGACGGCACTCATCAGGGCGAACCCGATGAGGATCGCCAGCGCGCCGAGCCCGATGCCCAGCAGGCCGGTCCCACCGGAGCCGAGGAAGCCGAGCACGGCCGCCACGGCGCCGACGACCATCACCAGCAGGCCGACCACCGTCCGACGGTGCAGCGACCCCTCGGGAAGCGAGACCTCGTCACGCATGGCGGCGACCGGCGAGATCTTGCCGGCCCGTCGAGCCGGCAGGTACGCCGCGACCATCGTCGTGATCATGCCGGCCAGATAGGCGGCGATCACCGTCCGCGGCGCGACCGGCATCGGGACACCCGTGAGGTCGAGCCCGATCTTGCCGAAGATCCACCTGAGCGCCATCGCCAGCAGGTAGCCGACGCCGACACCCACCGTCGTGCCCACGAGGCCGACGACGAACGCCTCCATCAGCACGGAACGGTTCACCTGTCGCTTGGAGGCACCCATCGCGCGCAACAGGGCGAGCTCACGACTTCGCTGCGCGACGAGGATGGAGAAGGTGTTGATGATCAGGAAGATCCCCACCACCAGCGAGATCGCGGCGAACGTGAGCAGGAAGATGTTGAGGAAGCTGAGGATCTGGTTGATCGCCTTCTCGCCCTCGGCCGCGACCTTGTCGCCCGTGCGGGCCTGCAGCCCTTGGGGTAAGAGCTTCTGCGCCTCCGACGCCAGCTTCTCCTGAGAGACTCCCGGCTTGGCGGTCAGCGAGACTCCCGTGTAGACGTCCTTTCCGTGGAAGTAGAGCTGCTGGATGGCCCGTTGGCCGTAGAGCGTGAGGGTGGCCCCTCCTGCGTTTCCGGTCTGCCCGAAGTGGAAGATGCCGCTCAGGCGGACGGTCGTTTTGGGCTTCGGACCCGGCGTCACGAGAGTGACCTTGTCGCCGACGTGGTAGCCGGCCTTGTCGGCCGTCTGCTGGTCGAGCGCGATCTGGTGGATGCCGCGTGGCGGTTTGCCGTCCGTGATGGTGACGATCCGGTTGCCGGTGATGGCCCGACTGTTGCCGTAGTCGAAGGCGAGACCCGGAGCGCCGCCACCGCTGACCACCTTGTCGTTCTTGTCCAGCACGTAGACGCCCTGCACCTGGTTGCCGGGGTTCACCGCCGCGGCGTCGTTGAGAGTGCGGAGCTTGGCCACGATGTCGGCCGAGATGGTCCGCGAGTCCGGACCCGAGGTGAAGTCACCCGCGCCGCGCGGGGCGACCTCCACGTCGGCGGTGGAGCCCTTGATGATGCCGGTGAAGGCGTCCTTGATCGTGTCGGTGAGGATGAACGACCCTGCCACGAAGGCCACGCCGAGGACGATCGCGAAGCCGCTCAGGAGCAGCCGCACCTTTCGTGCGAAGAGGTTGCTCCATGTGACCTTCCACATCGGCTCAGCCCTCCACGCCGGCAGCGACCGTCGGACGCGTCGACAGCTGCTTCATCTTCTCCAGCACCCGGTCGGCCGTCGGCCGCCGTAGTTCGTCGACGACGAGGCCGTCGGCGAGGAAGATCACCCGGTCGGTGTAGGACGCGGCGAGCGGGTCGTGCGTGACCATCACCATCGTCTGGTCATAGTCGTCGACGCTCTTGCGAAGGAAGTCGAGGATCCCGGCCCCGGAAGCCGAGTCGAGGTTCCCGGTCGGCTCGTCCGCGAACACGATCTCTGGCTTCGAGACCAGCGCACGTGCACACGCCACCCGCTGCTGCTGACCACCCGACATCTCGCTGGGCCGGTGCTTCAGCCGCGACCCGAGGTCGACCGTCCTGATGATCGTGTCGAACCATTCCTGGTCAGGCTTGCGACCGGCGATCGACAGCGGAAGCAGGATGTTCTCCTGCGCGGAGAGGGTGGGAACCAGGTTGTAGGCCTGGAAGATGAACCCGATCTTGTCGCGCCGCAGCATCGTCAGGTCCTTGTCGTTGAGCGTGGCGAGCTCCTGGTCGCCGAGAAAGACCTCGCCGGAGGTCGGGTTGTCGAGGGCTGCCATGCAGTGCATGAGCGTGGACTTGCCCGACCCCGAAGGCCCCATCACGGCGGTGAACTCGGCCGCGGCGAAGTCGACCGTGACGCCGTCGAGGGCGGCGATGGATGCGGAGCCCTCGCCGTAGAGCTTGCGCAGCTCGATGGCTCGGGCAGCCACCTGCGGACCGGTGGGATCGACGGGAGTCACGGGAGCGTCGGACATGCTTCCTCAGTTCTGTCGGAACGTGCGATTCTGATGTGCCTGCGGCCGTCGTAGCGGCTCCGAGGTTCACGCTACGCACCCGATGACCCCTCGCGCGATGTGCTTTGCACGCGACTCGACCGTGACATCTGTCATAACGTCGCAGAAACGTCGATGCGCCGGAGACCTCCGACAGCGGAGACTGTTGCCGTGCGCCTCTACCTCTCGTCCTTCCGGATCGGTGACCGGTCGGATCTGCTCGTCGACCTGGTACGACGCCCGGGCGGCTCTCCGACGGTCGCCGTCATCGCCAACTCGATCGACGAGGGTCCCGCGGCGCGACGGGCGGCCGAGGTGGGCAACGAGCTGGCCGCACTCCGCTCACTCGGCCTCGACCCCCAGGAGCTCGACCTCCGCGACTACTCCTCCGCCGAGTCGCTCGCCGCCGAGCTGGTGCGCTACGCAGCGGTCTGGGTGCGCGGCGGCAATGCCTTCGTCCTGCGCCTGGCGATGAGGCGCAGCGGAGCCGACGTCCTGCTGCCGCGGCTTCTCGCCGACGACGCGCTCGTCTATGCCGGCTACAGTGCGGGCCCGTGCGTGCTCGCACCGAGCCTGGTGGGGCTCGAGGGCTGTGACGACCCCGACGCCGTACGACGGGTCTACGGTGCGGAGCCGGTCTGGGAGGGGCTCGGCGTCCTCGACAGGCCCTTCGTCCCCCACCTCGACTCACCGGGACACCCGGAGACCGAGCTGGTCGCTGAGGTCGCGGCCCGCTACCGACGCGAGCGGGTCCCGTTCTGGGCCCTGCACGACGGCCAGGTCCTCGTGGTCGACGGGGATCCGGCCAGCGCCGTGCTGGTCTGACTGTCCCCGGCTCGCCTTAGAGTGGGCGTATGAGCGAGCTCATCATCGGAGGCCATGTCGACCAGACCGATCCCATCGCCGAGGCGCAGATCCGCAAGGCGTCCCTGTCGCAGTTCTTCCTCGGGGACCCCCAGGGGTGGAAGGCCCCCGTCGTCGCCTTCGAGGGCGGAGCCGCCGCCCTGCGAGCTGCCGCCGAGTCCGCCGGGGTCGATCTCTACGTCCACTCGCCCTATGTGCTCAACGTCGCCACGACGAACAACCGGATCCGGATCCCCAGCCGCAAGCTGCTCCAGCAGACCATGACCCTGGCCGCCGAGGTCGGCGCCAAGGGGGTCATCGTGCATGGCGGTCACGTGCTCAAGAACGACGACCCGGAGACCGGTTTCGACAACTGGCGCAAGTGCATCGACGGGCTCGACATGCCGGTGCCGCTGCTGATCGAGAACACCGCCGGCGGTGACAATGCGATGGCTCGCCGGCTGGAGCGCATCGCTCGCATGTGGGACGCCATCGGGGACGCGTCCGGCGGGGACACCGTCGGGTTCTGTCTCGACACCTGCCACGCCCATGCCGGCGGCGAGGAGCTTCCCACGATCGTCGACCGGGTGCTCGCCATCACCGGTCGCATCGACCTCGTGCACGCTAATGACTCACGCGACATGTTCGACTCGGGCGCCGACCGGCACGCCAACTTCGGGGAGGGCCATATCGCTTCCGACGACATCGCGGAGGTCGTCCGCGCCGCGGCAGCGCCGGTGGTCTGCGAGACGCCTGGTGGGGCTGAGGGCCAGGGGCACGACATCGCCTGGTTGCGCGACCACGTCACGTGACCACCGGGCGGCTGCTCGTCGGGCTCGGCGCACTCGTCTTTCTCGTCGCGACTGCCTGCGCCGACTCCGGTCCGCTCGCGGCCCGGCCGGTTTCGACGCCGCCACCGGCACGGCCGACGGCGCAGCCGCCGCGCTCGACATCCGCGGGAGCGACGCAGCAGGAACCCACCGATCGTGGGATGAGACCGACCACGGCGGGTCCGCCCATGTCACCCCGGCCCCGGCAGAGCACCCCCACGTCACCATCACCATCACCGTCACCATCACCGTCACCACCCACGGCGACCTTTCCGGAGCCCGGCCCCGGGATGCCGGCTGCGAGCGACTACTACACCGGCGACCGGCGGCTCTACCGGTCTCCTTGGTACGCCGGGGAGCACCGGGTGATGATGGGATTCGGTTGCACGCGGGCGCCGTACTACGTCTCCGACCGACGCTGCCCCGGCGGTGAGGGATCACATCACGGCATCGACATCGCGATGCCGTGCGGCACCGCCGTCTTCTCCGCGCTTGCCGGCATCGTCCTCGACGCGTCAGCGACCGGGACCCTCGGCCCCGCCTACGGCACTCATGCGTTCCTCATCCGGGATCGCCGGCTCGGGGTCGACGTGGTGCTCGGCCATGCGGAGAGGCTGCTGGTGCCCAGCGGCACGACGGTCCAGCCCGGCCGTCGGGTGGCGCTGTCCGGCCACGACGGGGCTCCCGATGGCTGCCACCTGCACGTCGAGGTGCGACCCGTCGGCGCGGCGTACACCTCGGCCGTCAACCCGCGGAGCTACCTGCGGCTGATCGCCCCCTAGGATCGCATCATCATGGGCTCGGGCGCGCTCTTCATCGCAGTCTTCCTCGCGTGTCTCGTCGAGGCGGTCGAGGCGGCGACGATCGTCCTCGCGGTCGGGACGACGCGCGACTGGCGATCGGCGGGCCTCGGGGTTCTCTCGGCCCTCGCCGTGCTCGCCGTCGTCATCGCGGCTCTCGGTCCCGCGCTCGAGCTGGTCCCGCTCCAGAGTCTGCGGCTGGTCGTGGGTGGCCTGCTGCTGATCTTCGGGCTGCAGTGGTTGCGCAAGTCGATCCTGCGGGCGAGCGGCTTCAAGGCCCTGCACGACGAGGAGCAGATCTTCGAGACGGAGGTCGCCGCCGCCCGTCGGGCACCGGCGCAGGCCCGGGGCGGGGTCAGCGACTGGTACGCGTTCACGCTGTCCTTCAAAGGCGTGTTGCTGGAGGGGCTCGAGGTGGCGTTCATCGTCCTCACGTTCGGCACCAACCAGCATGACGTGCCACTCGCATCGCTGGCCGCCGCCGCCGCCGTCGCGGTGGTGGCCACGGCGGCCTACGCCGTGCGTGCGCCCCTCGCCCGAGTCCCCGAGAACTCCCTCAAGCTGGTCGTCGGCGTGATGCTGACCTCGTTCGGGACGTTCTGGGGAGCCGAGGGCGCCGGTGCCGACTGGCCCGGCGGCGACGCGTCACTGCTCGCTCTGGTGCCTGCGGTGGCTGTCTTCGCCATCGGCCTCATCCTGCTGCTGCGACGGCGTGGCCGTTCGACCAGCGATCGACCGCGTCGGCTCACCCCCGCAGGGTCGTCGTGATGGCGAGGATCCGGGCGTTCGCCGCCTTCTGGTACGACTTCGTCGTCGGCGACGACTGGCGAGTGGCTGCCGGCGTGGTGGCCGCGCTGGCCGCGACTGCCGTCGTCAGCCGGTCGACGACGCCATCCTGGTGGATCGTGCCGGTAGCGGTCGTCGTGCTGCTGCCCTACAGCCTGTGGCGGGTGGTCCGCCGCGGATGAGCGCCGAACCGGGCCCGACCCGATCGGCGTGGCAACCCCTCCGTGTCACGCCGACCGGGTCGGGCCGGCCGGGATCCGATACGACGGGCAGGTCCCTGACTGCCCGCCGTATCGACGCCTCCCGCTTCCGGTCGGAAGCGGGAGGCATCCCAGAGCACGCCCAGCGGCTCGAGTACTGATAGATACGAGGCTGCCGGCTCATTGGTTCGGTTGGCAGGTCTCGATCCGGCAACGAACCCGGGCCGACCGGCCCACCAGACCCCTCCGCGGCGCCGATTCGGCGCTGCCTGGTCCGGTAGCGTTGCCGAGCGTGACCCCGATCGCCGTCCGCACCATCACCTCGGCCGAGCACCTGGCGTTCCTCGACAAGCAGCCGAGCGCCAGCTTCCTGCAGACTCCCGCCTGGGGCGAGGTCAAGAGCGAATGGCGCAGCGAGTCCGTCGGCTGGTTCCGGGATGAGGACCTGGTCGGGGTCGGCCTGGTGCTCCACCGCCGGCTGCCCCGGTTGGCGAAGACGTTGGCCTACCTGCCCGAAGGCCCGGTCATCGACTGGGACGATCCCGAACTTCCGGCCATGCTCGCCGCCATGAGCGCGCACCTCCGGGACGAGGGCGCCTTCGGCATCCGGATGGGCCCCCCGGTCACGACGCGCACCTGGACCTCCGACACGGTGAAGAAGGCGATCGCCGACGACTCGTGCCGACGACTCGGCGACGTTCCGGCGGACACGTCGGCCGATCTCGGTCGCCGGGTCGCCGCCATCCTGCGCGCCGCCGGCTGGCAGCTGCAGACCGGCGATGCCGGTTTCGCCGCCGGCCAGCCGCGCTACGTCTTCCAGCTACCGCTCGCGAACCGGGACGAGGCCGACCTGCTGGCGGGCATGAACCAGCTCTGGCGACGGAACATCAAGAAGGCCGCGAAGTCGGGAGTCGAGGTGACCGTCGGGTCCGCGGCCGACCTGCCCGCCTTCCACCGGCTCTATGCCGAGACGGCGGCGCGCGACCACTTCACACCGCGACCACTCGGCTACTTCCAGCAGATGTTCACGGTCATGCAGGCCGAGTCCGCTGATCGGATCCGGCTCTACCTTGCCCGGCACGACGATGATCTGGTCGCCGCGACCGTCTGGGTGCGCGTCGGGCGGCACACCTGGTACTCCTACGGCGCGTCCTCGACCTCCAAGCGCGAGATGCGCGGCTCCAACGCCGTCCAGTGGCAGATGATCCGCGACGCGCTCGAAGCCGGCGCCGACGTCTACGACCTGCGCGGTATCACCGACACGCTCGCGGCCGACGACCCGCACATCGGTCTCATCCAGTTCAAGGTGGGCACGGGCGGGCAGGCCGTCGAGTACGTCGGAGAATGGGACCTCCCGCTCAACCGCCTTCTCTACAAGGCTTTCGACGTCTACATGAGTCGGCGCTAGGACGAGATGAGCCTCGACCTCCATATCGACGGTCCGCGCTGGCGACGCCACCTACGAGCGACCGCGGCTGCCAACCCCGGAATCATCCCGGTGGTGAAAGGCAACGGCTACGGTCTCGGCCTGGCCGGGCTGGCCCGGCGTACCCAATGGCTCGGATGCGACGCGATCGCGGTCGGCACCTACCGCGAGGTCGCTGACGTCCGGCAGCGTTTCGACGGCGACATCCTCGTGCTCGAGCCCTGGCGACCCTTCTCCACCGACCTGACCGATGACCCGCGGCTCATCCACACGGTGGGCCGGGCAGTCGACCTGAAGGCGATCGGGGCGCAACCGGGGACCCAGCGGGTGGTCCTGGAGGGTCTCACCACGATGCGGCGCCACGGTTTCACGGTCGCGGGGCTGGTGGAGGCATCACAGCGGGCCCGCGGCGTCACCGTCGAGGGCCATGCGCTGCATCTTCCGCTCGGGGGCGGCCACGTCGACGAGATCGAGCGATGGCTGGCGGCCGCCCCGGCTGCTCGCTGGTACGTCTCGCACGTGAGTCATCACGAGCTCGCCGCCCTGGCTCGGTCCCACCCCGACCGGGAGTTCCGACCCCGCATCGGGACGTCGCTGTGGCTCGGCGACCGGGACTCCCTGGCAGCCCGGGCGACGGTACTAGACGCCCACGCGGTCGAGCGGGGCGACCGGGTCGGCTACCGCCAGCACCGGATCGCGAAGGGTGGCACGCTTCTCGTGGTGGCGGGGGGCACCTCCCATGGCATCGGGCTCGAGGGGCCGGGATCAGCCTCGTCCCCGCGAGCGCGGGCCCGTTCGCTCGCCAAGGGCGGGCTCGACGCGGCCGGCCGATCCCTGTCGCCGTTCGTCGTGGCGGGCAGGCAGCGCTGGTTCGTCGAGCCGCCTCACATGCAGGTCAGCATGATCTTCGTGCCGAAGCAAGTCCCCGCACCCGAGGTGGGCGACCAGCTCGACGTCCAGGTCCGCTTCACCACCACGACCTTCGACCGGGTGCACCTGACCTGATCGGCGCCCCTCCCCCAAGGCCACGCTCCGAGCGGCTACTTGCCGCGGATCGCGTTACCGGTGTAGAGCGAGACGCCGACGGCGGCAAGCGCGACTTGGAGGATGAGCTGGATCCAGTCGACTCCCGGTGTGTTGCTGACCCCGAGAATGCCCGCGATGGCGGAGCCGATGAGGGCGGCGACCACGCCGATGGCGAAGGTAGAGAAGAGGCCCATGTCCTGCCTGCCCCGGACCACGAGCCGGCCGAGGGCACCGATGATGAGCCCGACGATGATGGCACTGATGATGGCGGAAATCATGGTGTGACTGCTCCTTGTGAGGTCGACGCTTCGCCCCGTACGTCTCCATGCTCCCCCGGCGGCCCAAACTGGTCGTGGAACGCCACGCCGTCGAGCGGCTCCGAGTCGATGCCGTCGTCGAGTACGCCGCCCAGCGGGTCGTCGGAGAGTCCGTCGGCGCGGACCGGGTCGTGCCAAGGGAGCAGGATGTCGCGGACCACCAGGACCATCAAGAAGATCTGGCCGGCCAACCGGACCACGATGGCGACCGAGTAGACCCAGTCGCAGCCGCTCGACGAGATGAAGAAGCTCGACATCCGGCACTGACCGGGGCTGACGAAGAAGTTCGCGATGTGCATCCAGATGGCGAAGAAGTAGAACAGCTCACAGGCTTGCCAGATGAGC
The DNA here is from genome assembly GCA_963820035.1 of uncultured Actinomycetota bacterium. GTDB lineage: Bacteria > Actinomycetota > Actinomycetes > Propionibacteriales > Nocardioidaceae > JAWWPG01. Next base: position 455,661 of record CAWFYK010000009.1, read on the forward strand.
AGGTCGCGCCAGCGGGGCCGCGCGAGGGCCGCGAGCGGGAGCAACCAGAGGACATACTGCGGCGAGTAGACCTTGTTGACCAACAGGAACGCCGCGACCACGAGGAACATCAGCTGGACCAGCCGCGGCTTCCGGGGAGCCAGCAACCCCAGCAGGGCGATGAGCACGCAAGCGCCGCCGAAGAGCACCCACGTCACGACGTTGATCTGGTGCGCCGTCGCCACGTGACCGGCCATCGACGCCAGCAGCCAGACGGACCCGAAGTCTGGCCCGCGATCGGCGTTGAAATGCCAGAACCAGAGGAACTCGGTCGGGGACCACAGATAGACCGGCAGGTCGATCGCCAGCCAGGTGACGAGTGCCGCGGCACACGTCCTCGTCCAGGCGTCCAGCTTCCGCTGGCGCAGACAGAGCACGAAGAGCGGACCGAGGAGGAACAGCGGGAACAGCTTCGTGGCGACCCCGAGCCCGATGAAGATGCCCGCCCAGACGGTCCGGCGTGTCGACCACGCCCACAGGGCACCCGCGACGCAGCCCACCGCGAGCATGTCCCAGTTGATGAAGGCCGCGAGCGCGACCATGGGCGAAGCCGCGACGAACATGGCGTCCCAGGGTCTTCGACGCTGCGCCTTCACCAACGCCACCAGGGCGAGCACGAAGACGAGGAAGAACCCGACGGCGTTGACGCTCCAGAAGACGGCGGAGTCGTGCTGCACTCCCAGGACCTGACCCACCTGCGAGTTAGGGATGCGGCTGACGTCCGGCGCATCGCCCAGCTGACGGGTCAGCCATCCGGTCGCCCCCATCCAAAGGCCCGTGAGGACCGGGTACTCCACGGTGAGGTCGTCGGCCTGCTGAGGCGTCGTAGGCTGCTTCGCAGGCGGCAGGTCCCCGGTCGGGGTGTAGGGAAAGATCCCCTCGGCCAGCCCGCGCGAGACGTAGAGGAACGGCAGGTCCGTGTAGCACAGATGGGAGAACGGCAGCGGCGAGGCGTCCTCACTCCATGAGGTGACGACACACGGGGACTTCTGCAGGACGCCCAGACCGAAGACGACGGTCGCGACCGCGAGGACCACGCGGAGCGGCACCCACCAGCTGAACCCGGTGCGGGCGTGCCGACCCAGCGGTCCCGACACCGCCGGACTGGCAGCTCGGGCGAGCGGGTCGTCGAGGGTGGGTGCGACGACGTCATCCGTCGTACGGACCGGCACCGGGAACACCACGCGGACCATGGTGCCTTACGGCTGCCGAGATCCGGTCAGCCCGGTCCGACCACCGGGTCTGCGGCTCTGCGACGGTTAGCTGACCGCTACGGCGACCCGCGGCCGCCGCCACCGCCATGCGACGGCTTGGTGTGCGTGGGTGTCGTCGGCGTCGTCGGGGTGGTCGGCTTGGTGGGGGTGGTCGGGGTCGTCGGCTTGGTGGGGGTGGTCGGCGTTGTCGGAGTGGTCGGGGTGGTCGGGGTGGTCGGCGTCGTGGGGGTGGTGGGAGTCGTCGGCGTCGTCGACTTGGTGGGAGTCGTCGGCGTCGTCGGCGGGATGTACGTCGGAGTGGACGGGCTGGTGATCTGGCCCGGCAACCGGAACGGGACCACCTTGGTGCCGTGGAGGGCCGCCGACATGTAGGCGGTCCACGTCTCCGTCGGGTAGTCGGCACCGAAGTAGGTGTCGAGGTAGCCGTCGAGGGGGTCGTTGCCATCGCCGCGCGTGAAGGCGACGGCCGTGGACAGCTGAGGGGTGTAACCCACGAACCAGGACGACGAGACGTGCTCCGGACAGGTGGAACAGCTCGCGGCGGTGGCGGTTCCGGTCTTGCCGGCCGCGGGACGCTGCAGCGCCAGGGCGCGCTGACCCGTCCCGGACTGGATCACGGACTGGAGCGCGGAGGTCACATTGCCGGCTACCGCCGGACCGAATGCGGTGGTAGGCCTGGTCCGGTGCTCGTAGCGCGGTCCACCTGAGTCGCTCACGGACTGGATGACGTAGGGGTCGGCATGCTGACCGTCGGCCGCGAACGTCGCGTAGGAGTCGGCCATCGCCAACGGCGACACGGACGCGATGCCCAGGGCGACGTTGTCATAGGGCTCGAGTCCGGGGGTGTTCGTCGGGATGCCGGCGGCTTCTGCCGCGGCGATGATGCGTTCCGGACCGTTGTGCATCTCGGTGGTCAGATCGACGAAGGCGGTGTTGACGGACTGCTCGGTGGCGTAGCGGAGCGAGATCGTGCCATAGCTCAGCCCGTTGACGATACCGGCTGCTTCGCCCTCGTTGTGCACCTGGCTGCCGTCGGGCAGCGTAAACGGAGAGTTGCCGTTGAGCGGGCTGTCGAGCGTGAAGCCGTCACCCAGGCCGGCCGCCAAAGCGAACGCCTTGAAGGTCGACCCCGGCTGCACGAGGCTGGTGGCCCAGTTCTGCTGGCTGGTCACGTAGTTGCGGCCGCCGATGATCGCCCGGACGGCGCCCGTCCCGGGCTCAACGCTCGCCAGCCCGACATGCAGCTCAAGCTTGCCCTTCGGGCGAATGTCCGCGACGGCCTTCTGGGCGGCCAGCATGTCGTGGTAGTTGAACGTAGTGACGATCCTGAGCCCGCCACCGTAGATCTGCTGCGGGGTGAACCCGTCGGCCTCCAGGGCCTGCTGCACCATCGTCAACAGGTAGCCGCGCTGACCGCCGTACTCGTCACGCGTCGCGGGGTTGGGGATCGCGGGAAGCCGCAGGCCGTATTTCGCCGCGTCAGCGTGGCTGAGGTTGCCCATCTGCTCCATGCCGTTCAGCACATAGCGATAGCGCGCGAACAGCGGGGCGATGTTGGACTTCGACACCGCCGGGTCGAGGTTGCTCGGGGAGTTGAGGACAGCGGCCAGCACCGCGCTCTGGGGCACCGTGAGCTGGGTGGCGGGCTCCTGGAAGTAGGCCTGCGCCGCTGCGTCGACGCCATAGGCGCCGCGGCCGAAGTAGACCGTGTTGAGGTAGCCCTCGAGGATCTGCTGCTTGCTGAGCTCCTGGTCGATCTTGACCGAGATGAACGCCTCCTTGATCTTGCGGGACCAGGTGCGCTCCTGCGACAGGTAGAGCAGCTTGACGTACTGCTGGGTGATGGTCGAGGCGCCTTGCGTCGTGCCGTTGGACGTGAGGTTGCTCCATGCCGCGCGCACGATGCCTTTGGGGTCGAGACCGGGATCAGTCCAGAACGTCCGGTTCTCCGCCGAGACCACGGCGTTCTGCATGGAGACCGGGATCTCCGAGAGCGGGATGCTGTGTCGGTTCTGGACGGCGAAGGTACCGATGACGTGGTGACCGTCGTCGTAGTAGACGGTCGACGTCTGGGACTCGAAGTCGGCGTTCGCACTGGGGATCGAGATGGTCTTGTAGACGATGTAGATCCCCAGGATGCCGACGACGAAGAGCACTCCGAAGGTGATCGAGCCCCACTTGAGGATCTTCCCGGCGACGAAGTTGGCGCGATCCCAACCGGTGGTGTCGCGAAGCTTGATCTTGCCCTTCTTGCCGCTGCCCTGGCCCTTGTCAGGCTTCATCTAGTCGTCGTCCTCGACCGTGCGTTGACGCCGAGGGGCCTTGCGGGGCACACCGTCACCCACGACGTAGGACTGGACGAGGTGGTTCCAGCTGCACGACTTGCACACCTCGAGCACGTAGATACGGATCTCGCCGTGCTGGTGCGCCATCTCCTCGATGTCCTGGGGGGACTTGATCCGCCCGGAGTACTGGCCGAGCTCGTCGCCGAAGACGTAGGAGAGGTGGGCCATCTCGCGCTTGCGGCAGACCGGGCACGGGGTGTCGGTCGGCTCTCCATGGTGCTTGGCGGCGAGCAGCGTGTAGGGATCGGCGTCGCACACGTCGTCCATGGTGGTGGCGCCGCCGTTGAAGAGCGTCGAGAGCTTGGCTCGGCGCTGGAGCGAGTAGTCGATGACCGATCGTTGGGACCACATGGTGCCTTCGAGAGTACGGCGAGACACCAGCAGGTTTCCAACTCCGCGAGTCGCGCGTGACGGACGTCGCAGGTGCGCGCGGTCGCGACCAGCCGCCGCGCCGTCACGGCCGGCGGCAGCGAAAACGCCCGATGTCCGGGGCGAGCGTCGAAGATGAACACGCGGGGAATTGAACTTGGCTACGATGTATCGCTACGATACGTTTGATCGATAGGTCGAGTCGGTGCATCAAGCGCCGGCCGCGACCGAACCAGGAAACCGGGCCGGAAGGGGCAAGGTGGCCAAGAAGCGGGGAGACGCGCTCGAGCTGGCGGTCCTTGGACTGCTCAGCCAGTCTCCCATGCACGGTTACGAGCTTCGCAAGCGTGTGACCGGGTTGCTCGGCTGGGGACGTGTGCTGTCCTACGGCTCGCTCTACCCCTGCCTTCGACAGATGCAGCATGACGGTCTGCTGACCGAGGACGTCGCGGCGCGTGAAGCCGCTACGGCCCGGACCAGCAGGCGCGGCAAGATCGTCTACAAGCTCACCGCAGACGGCAAGGAACGGTTCGCCACCTTGGTGTCCGCGGCGGGTCCGAGCACGTGGGACGACGAGACGTTCGGGGTGCACTTCGCGTTCTTCGGCTCCACGAGTGCGGAGAACCGGTTGCGCATCCTGGAGGGCCGGCGGAGCCGGCTCGAGGAGCGGATCGAGGGAGTGCGGACCTCACTGGCCCGCTCCCGCGAGCGCCTCGACAGCTACACCCTCGAACTGCAACGCCACGGCCTCGAGTCGGTGGAGCACGAGGTTCGCTGGCTGACCGAGCTGATCGACAGCGAACGGGTCGAGACGCAGCATGACGGCGGGCCGGCCGACAGCACGACCACACGAACAGGCACCGCGGCGACCCCGCACGGTGCAGACAACAGGGAATGAGGAAAGCCGAATGGGTTCGGTACGGGTAGCCATCATCGGCGTCGGTAACTGTGCGACGTCGCTCATCCAAGGCGTCCACTTCTACCAGGACGCGGATCCGTCCAGGAGCGTGCCCGGCTTGATGCACGTGCAGTTCGGGGACTACCACGTCCGGGACATCGAGTTCGTCGCCGCCTTCGACGTCGACGCCAAGAAGGTCGGGTTCGACCTGGCGGACGCCACGACAGCCAGCGAGAACAACACGATCAAGATCTGTGACGTGCCGCCCCTGGGCATCACCGTGCAGCGCGGTCACACCCTCGACGGACTCGGGAAGTACTACCGGGAGACGATCGAGGAGAGCGACAGCGAGCCGGTCGACGTCGTCCAGGTCCTGAAGGACTCGAAGGCCGACGTGCTCGTGTCCTACCTGCCCGTCGGCTCGGAGAACGCCGACAAGTTCTATGCCCAGTGCGCCATCGACGCCGGCGTCGCCTTCGTCAACGCGCTGCCGGTGTTCATCGCGTCCGACCCCGAGTGGGCGGCGAAGTTCGAGGCCGCCGGCGTCCCGATCATCGGTGACGACATCAAGTCCCAGGTGGGCGCGACGATCACCCACCGGGTGCTCGCCAAGCTCTTCGAGGACCGCGGCGTCGTGCTCGACCGCACCTACCAGCTCAACGTCGGCGGCAACATGGACTTCAAGAACATGCTGGAGCGGGACCGTCTCGAGTCGAAGAAGGTCTCGAAGACGCAGGCCGTCACGTCCAACATCAGCCATGACCTCGGAGCCAAGAACGTGCACATCGGCCCGTCGGACTACGTACAGTGGCTGGACGACCGCAAGTGGGCCTACGTCCGTCTCGAGGGTCGCGCGTTCGGCAACGTGCCGCTCAACATGGAGTACAAGCTCGAGGTGTGGGACTCGCCCAACTCCGCGGGCATCATCATCGACGCGATCCGGGCGGCCAAGATCGCCAAGGACCGCGGAATCGGCGGCGCGCTGCTCTCGGCCTCGTCGTACCTGATGAAGTCGCCCCCGGTCCAGCGTCCAGATGACGAAGGACACGAGTCCGTGGAGGCCTTCATCCGCGGAGACGTCGACCGCTGACCCAGTCGCCGGTCCGCCCGGCCCAGCTGACACCGAGAGGGTCCCGTCCGTTGCCGGACGGGACCCTCTCCTCGATGGGCGGGATCGCCGGACGGGTCCGGGCCGCGTCGTACGGCAGACTTACTGATCATGACCTTCGTGGCTGATCTCCGTCAGTTGCTGCGCGACGCTCGGTTCGAGAGGCTCTTCGCCGTGCGGCTCAGCGGCCAGGCGTCCGACGGGGTCTTCCAGGTCGCCCTGGCGTCATACGTGCTGTTCTCCCCGGAGGACAAGCCGAGCGCCGGAGCGATCGCGGCCGCACTGGCCGCGCTGCTGCTGCCGTTCAGCATCCTCGGCCCGTTCGTCGGCGTTTTCCTCGACCGGTGGCGGCGCCGTCAGGTGCTGCTCTATGCCAACCTGGTCCGGCTGGCGCCGCTGGCCGTGATCGCGGTGATGATCGCCACCGGGACCCGTGGCGTGGCGCTCTTCGTCGTCGTGCTGGCGGCCCTGAGCGTGAACCGTTTCCTGCTCGCCGGGTTGTCGGCCGCCCTCCCGCATGTCGTGGTCCGGCGCGAGCTGGTGCTGGCCAACTCGCTCACGCCCACGAGCGGCACCATCGCGTTCATGCTGGGACTGGCGCTGGCCTCCGCGGTCCGGCCGCTGATCCCGGGCGGCAACCCTGACGCGGTGATCGTGCTGGTCGCCGGCTTCGGCTACCTCGGTGCCGCGCTGCTCGCGAGAAGGATCCCGGTCGACCAGCTCGGGCCCGACTTCGACCCGGATCGGCCGCAGGTGCGCGAGGCTCTCGGCCACGTCGTGGGCGGCCTGGTCGCAGGGCTGCGCCATCTCCGCTCGCGAACCACCCCGGCCGCGGCCCTCACCGTGATCGCCGCGCACCGCTTCCTCTACGGGCTGACGACGGTCGCGACGATCCTGCTCTACCGCAACTACTTCCACTCGGTGACCGATACCGACGCCGCGCTCGAAGGGCTTGCCTCCGCCGTGCTCGTCTCCGGGCTCGGCTACTTCGCCGCCGCGGTGGTCACCCCGATCGCGACCGAACGAATGTCGCCGCAACGCTGGATCGTGGTGCTGCTGCTGGCCGCCGCGTTCGTCGAGGTCGTGCCGGCCGCGCTGTTCACGCAGCCCGCGATCCTCGTCGCCGCGTTCTTCCTGGGCGTGTCCGCCCAGGGCGTGAAGATCTGTGTGGACACGTTGGTGCAGACCGGGGTGGACGACGCGTTCCGGGGCCGGGTGTTCTCGATCTATGACGTGATCTTCAACGTCGTCTTCGTCGCCGCTGCCGCGGTCGGCGCCTTCGTCATCCCCACCAGCGGCAAGTCCTACGCCCTGCTGGCGTTCGTCAGCCTCGGGTACGCCGCCACCGCAGCCGGCTACCTGCTGACGTTGCGCCGGCTCACGCCCATCGCCGCCTACTCGATCTCCCGCGGGCCCGACCCGTCCGGCAAACCGGGCTGAGGCGGACCGGACAAGCGTGGCCCGGTTAGCTCCTGGTCTCCCGCGTCGGCCACCACGACAGCAAGGCCTCGCGGGCTCGGCCCACCCCCACCGGCCCCTCCTCGAGCCGCAGCTCCAGCAGGAAGCGGTAGGCGACTCCGACCTCCGGCCCCGGGCCGATCCCGAGCGTCTCCATGATCTGCTGTCCGTCGAGATCAGGCCGTATCGACGCCAGCTCCTCCTCGGTCTCGAGCCGGGCGATCCGCGCTTCCAGCTCGTCGTAGGTGCGCCGGAGCCGCTCGGCCTTGCGCCAGTTGCGCGTCGTACAGTCCGCGCGGGTGAGCACGTGCAGCCGCTCGAGCAACGGCCCGGCGTCTCGCACGTAGCGTCGGACGGCCGAGTCGGTCCACTCCCGCGACCCATAGCCGTGAAAGCGCAGGTGCAGCTCGACGAGCCGCGCGACCGCGTCGATCTCGGCTCCGGAGAACCGCAGGGCGGCCATCCGCTTCCGGGTCAGCTTCGCGCCGACGACGTCGTGGTGGTGGAACGTCACGAGCCCGTCACCGGCGAACTTCCTGGTGCGCGGCTTACCGATGTCGTGGAGCAGCGCTGCCAGTCGCGTCACCAGGTCCGGGCCACCGGCGCCGATCCGGTCCTCCAAGCTGATCGCCTGGTCGAGCACCGTGAGACTGTGCTCGTAGACGTCCTTGTGGCGGTGGTGTTCGTCGCGCTCGAGTCGGAGCGCCGGAAGCTCGGGCAGCACCAGCTCGGCCAGCCCGGTGTCGACGAGAATTGTGAGTCCCTTCCTCGGCTGGTCCGAGAGCATCAGCTTGACGAGCTCGTCGCGCACCCGCTCCGCTGACACGATGGAGATCCGAGATGCCATCGCGCTCATCGCTGCGACGACGCCTGGGTCCACGTCCAGCCGGAGCTGAGCGGCGAAGCGGGCGGCGCGCATCATCCGCAGCGGGTCGTCGGAGAACGACTCCTCGGGCGTCGCGGGGGTGCGCAGTACCCCCACGGCGAGGTCGGCCGCCCCACCGAACAGATCGACGAACCTGCGCGAAGGAAGCTCGATGGCCATCGCGTTGACCGTGAAGTCGCGCCGGCCCAGGTCCCCGGCGAGCGTGTCGCCGAAGGTCACGGCGGGCTTGCGGGACTCAGCGTCATAGGCGTCAGCCCGATAGGTCGTGATCTCCAGCCGGAAACCCTCCACCATCGCCCCGATCGTCCCGAAGTCCCGGCCGATATCCCAGGTGGCGTCGACCCAGCCCGCCAGGCAGCGCTCGATCTGGTCCGGGTCGGCCGAGGTGGCGAAGTCGAGGTCCTGATCGCTCAGCCGGCCAAGCAAGGCGTCGCGCACGGACCCACCGACCAGGGCGATCTCGTGACCGGCCTCAGCGAAACGGGCACCTACCTCGTCGACCACGGGAGCGGCCAGGAGCAGCTCACGCACGGCGGTGCGCTGGATCTCGTCAAGGCGCTGCTGCGGGGTCGACACGATGCACCACTGTATGAGGCCCGCCGAGGCATCCCTGCCAACGGTTAGCATTCAACCCGTGGCAGTCCCGGATGCGTCGAGCTCACCGTGACGCTTGCCACTCGCCTCACCGCCGGATTTGTCACGGTCCTGCTGGCGGCTGCTCTCGCTGATGCCGGGGCGGCGCCGGGCCCGGCATCGGCGACTCCCCGATCCTCGGCGGCCCCGCAGTCCTCGGCGGCCCCGCAGTCCTCGGCGGCGGCGAAGGCCGGCCAGCAGGGGTCCCGAGCGCTCACGGTCTCGATCGATACGGTCAGTCCCGACCTCCACCGCGGCACCCCAGTGACGGTCACCGGAACCATCTCCAACCCAGGAGACGTGCCGTGGTCCGATGCCCGGGCGTACTTCCAAATCTCTCCCTACGCCGCCACCAGCCTCGCGGGATTGGCGAACTTCGCGGCGACACCGCCCGACACCGGCATCGGCAACCTGGTGATCACCCCCCACGGCTACGACCGGGTGGGCGACGTCGGCCCGCACGAGTCTCAGCCGTTCAGCGTGACGGTTCCCTACGACGACCTGACCATCAGCGGTGTGCCCGGGGTCTACCGGATCGGGATCAAGGTCATCGCCGGCACCCCCGACGGGGTGCGGGACTCCACCAACGCCGCGCGCGCCAACACCCTGGTGCCCCTGCTTCCGCCCCGGCCCGGCCGCCTTGTCCCGCTCCAGACGGTCACCCTGGTGCCGATCACCGCACCCGTCAAACGGCTGCTCGACGGCGAGTTCGCCGATGACTCCCTGGCGCCGTCCCTGGCCTACGGCGGTCGTCTCTACGACGTGCTGCACTGGGCGCTGAGCGCCGCCCCTGACACGCTGCAGATCGTCCTCGACCCGTCGCTCTACGCCGCGATCTCGGACATGTCACATGGCTACCGGGTCGAGACCGTTCCCCCGTTGACCGCACGGAGCAAGCCGGGGACCGGCCGGCCGGCGGCCGTCAGCTGGCTCGCCGACTTCGCGACCCTGGCAGCGCAACAGCATGTGCTCCTGATGCCATGGGGAGTTCCCGCGGCAAACTCGCTGCTCGCCAACCACGTGCCCGGCCCCGTGCTCGCGGCGATCCGGTCGAGCGGGCGCTTCGCCCAGGCACATGGTCTCGGAACCGGGGTCGCCGGCTGGCTGACCGACGGTCGGTCCGGCCTTTCCGCTCTGACGGTGATGCACCACGCCGGCGCCGATCTGCAGATCGTCTCGCAGGCGAGCGTGCCCGGGCTCGACGCCTACCAGGAGGCAGGTCAGCCGATTCCGTCGTTGATCGATGTCGCGACCCAGGCCCGGCCGATCCCGGTGCTCGTCGCAGCAACCACGCTGGGCGGTTTCCCCATCACCCCCGAGATGTCCGCACTGGACTTCCGCCAACGGCTGGTCGCGGACGCAACGGTGCGGTCGCTGAGCGGACAGACCACCCGGGTCGCCGTGACGGCGCTGCCCTTCACCTGGGATCCCGGTCCGACCGCCTCCGGTCAGGACCTCGCGAGCGCGTTCGAGCAACCGGTGATCACGGCCCAGTCCGCGATCGGCGCGATCGACCGGCCGGCTCAGCGCTACACCGGTCCGGTGCGGTCCGGCCCCAGCCCGTGGCCGTCCCTGAGCCCCGAGATCTTCGCGGCCATCCGCCAGTACCACATCAGCGGTGGCGACCTGTCGTCGATTCTGCGGCCCTCTCCGGAGGCCCAGCGCAACTTCCAGCACGTGCTCGCGATGGCAGGCTCAGCCGAGTGGCACACCTTCAGCCAGCTCGGTGTCGAGCTCGTCAACCATGAGGTGACCTCGTCCCAGGCGTCGTTGGCGAAGGTCACGATCACCGGGCCGCCGTTCGTCGCGATGTCGAGCACGTCCGGCCGGTTCCCGCTGACCGTCACCAACGGGCTGGACCAGCCGATCACCGTGCGGCTCACCGTGAAGCCCGAGGACCCTGCCCTCCGCATCGCCCCGCTGGACCCGATCTCCCTGCCGGCCAACCAGCGACGAGACATTCAGGTCGTGACGACCGCCGACGGCTCCGGGGTCACGACCGTCCGCGCGCGACTCGCGACCCGCCGGAACTCGGAGTTCGGCCACGCCTGGAAGTTCGACGTGCGGGCGACCCAGATCGGGCTGGTGATCTGGGTGGTGATCGGGGTCGGCGCGGCCGTACTGTTCATCGCGGCCGGCTATCGGATCGTCCACCGGCTGCGCGGCAAGGAGCCGTCGCGGCCCAGGCGGGCCGCCGCCTGATGGCACAGCCCTCCTCACCGAGCGTCCTCTCGGCCAGTCGCATCATGGCCGCCGGCACGGTCGTCTCGCGGGTCACCGGCCTGTTCCGGGCCTTGCTCCTGGTCGCCGCCATCGGCACCGTCGGAGCTCACCCGGACGCCTTCAACATCGCCAACACGGTCCCCAACAGCCTCTACATCCTGGTGGCCGGCGGCGTCTTCAACGTCGTGCTGGTGCCCCAGCTCGTCCGGGCGATCAAGAACGACCCCGACGGCGGCGATGCCTACGCGAACCGGATCATCACCCTGGGGGCCCTGGTGCTCGCCGCCGTCACCATCGTGCTGGTGATCTTCGCGCCGCTGCTGCTGCGCCTACTCGCACCCAGCTACTTCACCGACCCGACCCTCGCCGCCGAGAAGTCGTCGCTCATCGTCTTCGCGCGCTACTGCCTGCCGCAGATCTTCTTCTACGGCATGTTCGTGCTGCTGGGGCAGATCCTCAACGCCCGCGGCAAGTTCGGGCCGATGATGTGGACACCCATCGCGAACAACGTCATCTCGATCCTCATCCTGACCGGCTACCTGTACCTGTACGCCAATGCGCCTGTCGCGAACGAAGGCCGTGGCGGCTACTCGACGACTCAAGAGCTGCTCCTCGGCGTGGGCTCTACGATCGGGATCGTGGCCCAGACCATCTTGCTGGTGCCCTACATGCGCCGTGCCGGGTTCCGGATCAGGCCACGTCTCGACTTCCGCGGCACCGGGCTCGGCCACACCATGCGCCTCGGGCGTTGGACCGTCGGCTTCGTGATCGTGAACCAGATCGCGTTCTATGTGACGATCCGCCGCTCGGCGGGCGCCACGGCGGAGGCCACCAAGGCAGCCGGCTACACGGTCTTCTCCAACGCGTTCCTCCTGACCCAACTGCCGCATGCGATCGTCACCGTCTCGTTGGCGACCGCCACCATCCCTCTGGTGTCACGCCTGGCGGCCGAGGGTCGGCTCCGGGAGATGGCCGACGAGATGGCCAGCAGCCTTCGGCTTGTCCTATCGGTCATGGCGCCGTTCGCTATCGCCCTGCTGGTCCTCGGTCCCGCGCTCGCGACCGTGCTCTTCAGCTTCGGTCAGGGTGCGGGAGACACCCGCAGCCTCGGCCTCACGATCGTGGCGTTCGCGCCCGGGGTGCTGATGTTCAGCACCCACTACATCGTGCTCCGCGGCTTCTACGCGATCGAGGACACCCGCACGCCGTTCTTCGTCCAGTGCGTCGTCGCCGCTGTCAACGTCGTGTTTGCCGTGGTGCTCACCGACCTGTTCAGTCCGCTGTACGCCGCCCCCGCGCTCGCGTTGGCCTACGGCGCCTCCTACGCGACGGGTGCCGTCCTGTCCCTGTGGATCCTGTCGCGCCGGCTCGGCGGACTCGACGGTCCCGAGCTGACCCGGTTCTTCGTCCGCGTCGGGGTCGCCGGGGTGGTGGCAGCCGCCGTCGCCTGGGCGGCTCTGGCGGCTCTTCGCCTGGTCGGCATCACGGCAGCGAGCCAGCTGGACTCGGTCGTGATCCTCGTGGTGGGTGGCGGCCTCGGGTTCGCGACGTATCTGGCGCTGGCCCGACTGCTCCGAGTCTCTGAGATCGGGCAGATCGTGGCGACCCTCGTCCCCCGCCGCAAGGCCGGTGCCGGATCCCACGACGAGCCACCGCCACCACCTACGATGGGGCAGGAGCACAGGTTGACCGACAGGCGCGAGAGACGACGAGAGGCGGGCCGGAAGGACGTGGCACCATACTCTGTCGAGCCCGGCACCGTGCTGGCGGAGCGCTACTCGATCGAAGACCTGCTTGCCGAAGAAGGTGACTCGACCACGTGGCGCGCACGTGACCGGGTGCTGGCTCGCTCGGTCGTCCTGCAGGTGATCCCGAGCTCCTCCCCCGAGGCGTCGGAGATGCTGACGGCCGCGAAGAAGGCGTCCCGCGTTGCCGACCCACGGATCCTCCAGGTGCTCGACGCCGTCGACGACGGCGACCTCAGCTATGTCGTTCGGGAGTGGACCAACGGCGAGTCCCTCGAAGTCGTGCTGTCCGAGGGGCCGATGTCGGCCCGGAAGGCGACGTTCCTGCTCCGCGAGGTCGCCGGCGCGATCTCGACCGCCCACAAGATGGGCCTGCGACATCGCCGGCTGGCGCCCGAGACCATCGTCTTGACGAAGTCGAGCGGGGTGAAGATCCTCGGCCTGGGCACCCTCGCGGCGACCCGCGACGACCCCGACGAGGCGGACAACCCGGAGCTTGCCGACACTCGCGACCTCGGGCGGCTGCTCTACGCCTGCCTGACCGCCCGCTGGCCGGGCTCGGCGGTCGGCCCGCTCCCGGCGGCGCCGACGGAGCACGGCAAGCTGCTCCGCCCCCGGCAGGTGCGTGCCGGCGTACCCCGCCCCCTCGACGTGCTCTGCGACCGCATCCTCGGCAACCCACCCCGCGGCGGTGAGCCGATCACGACGGTCGACGAGGTCAAGACCGCCCTCGGCGCGATCCTGAGCAACGACGGCTTCTCCGAGTCGTCGAGTCTGCGGATGAGCGCCCCCGAGCCGCACGAGCCGAGCGGCCGGGCGGAGCCACCTCCCGCCGTGCTGTCGAGGGACGACGGCGGTCCGACGACCGGGAACCAGCCGGTGAGCGCACCGCTGCCCGCCAGGGTCACGACCGAACGCTCCACTGTCGGTCGCACCTTGCTGTGGTTCGTGGTGCTGGTCCTCATCGTGGGAGTTGCGCTGGCGGCGACGGCGGTCATCAAGACGATGCTGGGATCCAACGGCTCGGCGACCCCGCCCTACGTCACCTCGACGAACACCGGGTCGACAGGCTCGCAGTCGGGCACGAACACGCCGCCGGCGCCGCAGCTCACCCCGATCAAGGTGCAGAGCGCGACCAGCTTCGACCCCCTTCCGGCGGGTTCCGGCGACGAGAACCCGACTGAGGCGCCGCTCGCCATCGACGGCAATCCCGCCACGACGTGGAACACCCTGACGTACTTCGGCGGCCCTAAGTTCGGCGGGACGAAGCCGGGGGTCGGACTGATCCTCGACCTCGGCAGCGCGAAGAGCGTCAGTGAGGTCAAGGTCCTGCTCGTCGGCAGCCCGACGTCGCTCGAGATCCGAGCCGCTCCCGAGACGGCAACCGTGGCCCCCTCCGGATCGGTGTCCGACTACGCCGTCGTCGGCACGGCGTCGGGCGTCGGCACCAAGGCCACCATCGCGCTCGACAAGCCCGTCACGACCCGGTTCCTGCTCGTCTGGCTCACATCGGTGCCGCCGGTCACCGGTGGATACCAGGGGAAGGTCGCCGAGATCCAGGTCCTCGGGTGACATCCGACCCCGACGACGGTGTGCTGCTCCGCGCACATGTCGCCGGCGACCCGGACGCGTTCGCCGAGTTGGTCCGTCGGCATCGCGACCGCCTCTGGGCCGTGGCCATCCGCACGACCGGTGACAGCGAAGAGGCCGCCGACGCTCTGCAGGACGCTCTGCTGTCGGCGTTCCACCGCGCCGACAGCTTCCGGGGGGACGCCCAGGTGTCGACCTGGCTACACCGGATCGTCGTCAACGCCTGCCTCGACCGATTGCGCCGTAGCAAGAGCCGGCCAACCGACCCTTTCCCTGACGACGAGGACCGGCTCGGCGCACTCTCGGGGAGCGAACCGCAGGATGACCCCGCCGAGGCAAGCGAGCGTCGTACGGACGTGATGAAGGCGCTCGCCCAGCTCAGCGAGGAGCAGCGAGTCGCGCTCATCCTCGTCGACATGGAGGGCTACTCGGTGGACGAGGTGGCGGCCATGGTCGACTGCGCCCCGGGCACGGTGAAGAGCCGGTGTGCCCGCGGCCGGGCTCGGCTTGCCCCGCTGCTCAGCCAGTATCGACGGAACCGCGAGTCGCCCGGCGCCGTCCAACCCTCAGAGTCCACCGCGCCACCTGACGTGACGGACCTCACGGAGACGTCCGCGAACCGGCCGCCCCACGACCCAGGAAGCCAGCAGTGAGCCAGCCCGAACACCCGTCTGCGGACCGGATCTCGGATCTGCTCGCCGGGAGTCTGCCCGCATCAGAGGCGATGAGCGTCAACGCCCACCTGTCCGGGTGCGCAGCGTGCGCGGACCTCCGGGCCGAGCTGCTCGACGTCACGGCGGTGCTCGCGGAGGAAGGGGCTGCCGACTGGCCGATCCCGGCCGATGTCGCCGCCGGCCTCGACACCGCGCTCGCGGCGGCTGCGACCGAGCGCTCTGGGCGCGCGGGAGCGACGAGCGAGTCCGCGACGACACCGGATCGCTCGACCGGCTCCCGCCGCCGGCTTCAGTGGCTCGCGGGTGCGGCGGCGGCCGTGGTCATCGCCGGGGTCGGCTTCGCCGGCGTCCGGGCGATCTCCGACAACGGCGGCAGCACGTCGTCGAGCGCGACGCCGGGGGCCGACCAGTCGGCGGCCGGCCGGGAAAGGTCCAGGCAGAACGTCACGGCCGGGGGCGTGAGTTCTGGTGCCCGCGTCATACCGCCGGCCGGATCCGCAGGAGTCGGGCACATCGTGCACAGCCTCACCAAGGCCCAGGTACCGGTCCGCGCGCGTGAGCTCGCCGACCACGCTCCCACCGGAAAGAGCGCCAAGACACCTGGCTGCGCCGTGCCGACCGGTGGCCCGGCGGTCGTCGTGGAGTGGCGGGGGCGGCCCGCCGTACTCACTCTCCGCACGTCATCGCGCACCGCGACCATCGTCGACTGCACGACCGGCCAGACGCCGCTCTATGTCACGCACTACTGAACCGTCCGCCTGAGCCGTCGGCCATCTCCGGATTCGTCCGACCCACCGCGCGGAAGCTCGGCCTGAAGCCCTCGGACGAATCCGGCGGCCGGACGAAAGGGCGTATGACGGCCGGCCGGCCGGGCCGAGGCACGTCTCGCCCGACACGCCGGCGGGAATGATCGGCGCCTAGGATCGGTTGAACAGAGCAGTCCCCAGAATCGAGGTTGTCGTGTCAGACGTCCGCAATGTGATCATCGTCGGATCGGGTCCGGCTGGTTACACGGCGGCGATCTACGCCGCCCGAGCGAACCTGCACCCGCTGGTCTTCGAAGGCCAAGTGACATCCGGCGGTGCCCTCATGACCACGACCGAGGTCGAGAACTTCCCCGGATTCCCCGACGGGATCATGGGTCCGGCGCTGATGGACGACCTCCGCAAACAGGCGGAGAAGTTCGGCGCCGAGCTGATCAGTGACGATGCAACTGCGCTCGAGCTCGAAGGCGACGTCAAGGTGGTCCGCGACTCGGCAGGCAACGAACACCGCGCATTGACGGTGATCTTGGCGATGGGATCCAGCTACCGCAAGCTCGGGCTGCCCAACGAAGCGGCGCTCTCGGGCCACGGGGTCAGCTGGTGTGCCACCTGCGACGGGTTCTTCTTCCGCGACCAGCAGATCGCCGTGGTCGGTGGCGGTGACTCCGCCGTGGAAGAGGCGACCTTCCTCAGCCGGTTCGCGTCCAAGGTGACGATCGTGCACCGTCGGGACCAGCTGCGCGCCAGCGCGATCATGGTTCAGCGGGCGATGGACAACGACAAGATCGAGTTCGCCTGGAACAGCGAGGTGCACCAGATCATCGGCGACGACCGGCTCGAGGGCCTCCTGCTTCGCGACACGGTCACCGGGGAGAAGCGGCGGATCGACGTCACCGGCCTGTTCATCGCGATCGGCCACGACCCGCGCTCCGATCTGGTCCGCGACCAGATCGAGGTCGACGACGAGGGCTACGTCCTCGTCGAGGGATGTACGACGAGAACGGCGCTGCCGGGTGTCTTCGCCGCCGGCGACCTGGTCGACCACACCTACCGGCAGGCCGTGACGGCGGCCGGCACCGGGTGTTCGGCAGCCTTGGACGCCGAGCGCTACCTGGCCGCCCTGTCGGACGGCTGACCTAGTGTCGAGCTTGCCCGCCGAACCGCTTTACCGTGTAACCCGCCGAACCTGACCATCCATCAGAGGAGAACCCATGAGTGACCTTCCCGCCGTGACCGACGCTGACTTCCAGACCACGGTGCTCGACGCCGACAAGCCGGTGCTGGTCGACTTCTGGGCATCGTGGTGCGGCCCGTGCCGCCAAGTCGACCCCATCCTCGACGAGCTGGCCGCCGAGCACGGCGACAAGATGTCGTTCGTCAAGATGAACGTCGACGAGAACCCGATCACCCCGGCGGGCTACCGAGTCACCGGCATCCCCGCGCTCAACGTCTACAAGGGCGGCGAGCTCGTCAAGTCGATCGTCGGCGCCCAGCCGAAGGCCTCGCTGGTCAACCAGCTGGCGGAGTTCATCGCCTGAGCTGAGACCAGCCTGTCGACGTACCCAGCAGGGGCGTCCGGACCGATCAGTCCGGGCGCCCCTTCTGCACGCGCGGGGCGGCGCTGACCGGGCCGGTACCGGGTTCGGGCTGGATCGCGCCCGGCCTGATGGCGGCCGGTCGAAGGGCACCCAGCCAGCGTTCCACGGCCAGCTCGACGTCGTCGCGCCAACTCAGGACGCCCCGCAGGTCGAGACGGAGCCGCGGATAGCGAGGATGGGGCTGCACCGTCTTGAAGCCGACAGCGGTCAGGAACTCGGCCGGCACCAGACAGCGGTTCTCGTGGCCCTGGGCGTCGCCGAAGACCTCGATCGCCCGGATCCGGCGGCGTCTCATCACATCCTTGGCGACCGACTGGATGAGCACCCGACCCAGGCCACCCCCCTGGTAGGCGGGCAGGATCCGCGCGGTCATGAGCATAACGGCGTCGGCGCTCAGCGACGTGCCCACGAACGCGTGGGCACCCTCGACATACTGCGCAGGCGCATATGTCGCGAAGCCGGCAACCTCGTTGTCGACGTAGAGGATCTGCCCACAGCTGCCCCAGTCGAGCAGCACCGCGGAGACCCACTCGTCCTTCGTCGCCGGGCTGCTTGCCTTCGTGGCACCCAGCTCCCAGAGCGTGCAGTGCCGGCACGGCAGCGGCAGGTCCGCGACATTGTCCCGGGTGAGGGACACGACTTTTCGGCCCATGTCCCCATGCTAGACGGCTCCTCGGTGTTCCGGATGAGACACTTGCGCCATGAACGGGGCTCCCACGGGTGGCGAACGGGGTGTGCTGCACACCCGGTTCGACGCCTACGTCGACCGCTACGCGGCACGCACCACCGGCATGCGAGCCTCCGAGATCCGAGCCCTGTTCGCCGTCGCGAGCCGGCCGGAAGTCGTCTCGCTCGCGGGGGGGATGCCCAACATCAGCAGCCTGCCGCTCGATGCCCTCGCCGACACCATCCGCGAGCTCGTCCTCGACGAGGGAGCCGCGGCGATGCAGTACTCGTCGGGGCAGGGTGACCCGGGGCTGCGCCGACAGATCTGTGACGTCATGGCGCTGGAAGGGGTGGCGGCGCACCCCGACGACGTGGTGGTGACCGTCGGAAGCCAGCAGGCGGTCGATCTGGTCACGCGAGTCTTCTGCGATCCCGGCGACGTCGTGCTCTGCGAGGCGCCGAGCTACGTCGGAGCGCTCGGCGTCTTCAGCGGCTACCAGTGCGAGGTCGTCCACGTCGCGATGGACGATCACGGGATCGTCCCCGATGCTCTTGCGACGACGCTCAGCCGGCTGGCGGCGGAAGGCCGGCGCGCCAAGCTGCTCTATACGGTCCCCAACTTCCACAACCCGGCCGGAGTCACGATGACCGCCGAACGGCGGGCGGCGGTTCTCGACCTCTGTGCCGCGGCGGACCTGCTCGTCCTCGAGGACAACCCCTACGGACTCCTCGGCTTCGACGCCGACCCCCTTCCGGCACTGCACAGCCTCGACGCGGGGCGGGTCGTCTACCTCGGTTCGTTCTCCAAGACGTTCGCGCCCGGTTTTCGCGTCGGCTGGGCGGTCGCGCCGCACGCCGTCCGCGAGAAGCTGGTGCTCGCCCAGGAGACGGCCACGCTGTGTCCTCCCACATTCAGCCAGCTGGCCATCGCCCGCTATCTCGAGAAACACGACTGGCAGCAGCAGATCAAGGACTTCCGCGGGCTCTACCACGAGCGCCGGGACGCCCTGCTCACCGCGCTCGACGAACACCTGCCGGTCGCGAGCTGGACCGTCCCCGCCGGCGGCTTCTACGTGTGGGTGACGCTGCCGGAGGGTCTCGACGCGACCGCGATGCTGCCGCGCGCCGTCACGGAGCGGGTCGCCTATGTCCCGGGAACGGCGTTCTTCGCTGATGACGGCGGCCACCACCAGCTGCGGCTGAGCTACTGCCACCCCTCACCCGACCGGATCACGGAGGGCGTACGACGGCTCGCGACCGTCGTGGACGCCGAGCTCGACCTGCAGGCCACGTTCGGCACTGCCGGGACACCTCGTCGCACGAGCGGGGAACAACGTCCCCGCCCCGACCTGAGCTGAGCGTCGACAGTCCATGAGCAGCTACCGGGTCGTCGTCCTGGCGGGCGGCCTCTCGCCCGAGCGCGACGTGTCGCTGCGGTCGGGCGGCCGGGTCGCCGAGGCGTTGCGCCAGGAAGGTCACGAGACCACCGTCCGCGACGTCGACGCCGGGCTGCTCGACTGGCTGCGGACCGAGCGTCCCGACTGCGTGGTGCCGCTCCTGCATGGCGAGTCGGGTGAGGGCGGGGCACTCCAGGAGATCCTCGGCCTCGCCGGCGTCGCCTTCGTCGGTGCCCGGGCCAGCGCGGCGCGAGCGGGTTTCAACAAGCCCATCGCCAAGCATGTCGTCAGCCGGGCGGGTCTGACCACCCCCGCCTCCGTGACCCTGCCCGCGGACATGTTCCGCGAGCTCGGCGCCGCCGCCGTCCTCGATGCCGTAGTGCACCGGCTCGGCCTCCCCCTCGTGGTGAAGCCCGCGAACGGCGGCTCGGCGCTCGGCTGCTCGATGGTGGAGCGGGCGGACCAGCTCGCGGGGGCGATGGTCAGCTGCTTCGCCTACGGGCAGGTGGCGCTCATCGAACGCCTGGTGCGCGGGGTCGAGGTCGCGGTCCCGGTGGTCGACACCGGAGCCGGCCCGACCGCCCTGCCGGCCGTGGAGATCAGGGCCGATGGCGGCATCTACGACTACACCGCGCGCTACACCGCCGGCGCGACCGAGTTCGTCGTACCGGCCGATCTCGGGCCCGAGGTCGCCGCTACCTGTGCCCAAGTGGCCACCACCGCCCACACGTCGCTCGGACTGCGTGACCTGTCCCGGTCGGACCTGATCGTCGACGCCGACGACACCGTCTGGTTCCTCGAGGTCAACGTCTCACCTGGGATGACGGAGACCTCGCTGGTCCCGCTGTCGGCCGAGGTGGGCGGCAGACCCATCGGCAGCCTGTACGCCGAGCTGGTGGCCGCAGCCGTGCGGCGCGGCCCGACCGACTGAGCGGTCGACCGCCCGAGCGCCCGCGCGGCCAGGCCTACGTCAGCGGCGGAAGGTGTACCAGGTGGAGCTATAGGTGAGAGCGAAGTGCTTCGTCGCCGGCGTCCGGTAGCGCCAGTACCAGCGTCCGCTGGGCGGCGCCTGGACCGGCATGAAGATGCGCCCGAACTTCGTCGTCTTGCGGGTCGCCACCTTGAACCACGTGCAGCTCTTGCAGTTCTTCTTCATCAGTGCGATGTAGCCGTTGGGATAGTTCGCCACCTGGGCCCGGAACGACAGGTCTCCGTTGGGCAGCTTGACGATCTTCGCGTAGGTGAAGTGCCGGTGCGGAAGTCCGGCGCCGTCGGCTGCGGTCGACATCACCCCGATCGGGAGGATCAGGGCCACCGCGAGCACCGTAACGGAAAGCAGTCGTGACACGCTCATGTCGCGCCCCCTGGGCTGGTCGGGCTCCCGACCCGGTCTGAAGCCGGAGATCTTCCGGCGCCTGGCCAGCGTAACCCCGCCCGGCATCAACTCAGGTCGGTTTGTCCGTCTACGTGCTCCCCCGAGGTGGCGGCGGTCGTCGGGGTGAACGGCAGCATCGGCTCCACCGGGTCGGCCTCGGCGAGCTCGCCGCCGACGGGTTCGCTCGACCGCACGCCACGGAGCGCCCAGGCCAGGTAGACGGCAGACCCGAAGATCACCACGGCGCTGATCCAGAAGATCTCCCGGAAGCTGAGCAGCACGACGAGCAGCGCACCGAGGGCGATGGAGCCCGCCTGCGGCGTGCCCAGCAGCACGTCGGTCGCCGCCGAGACCCGCCCCATCAGGCGCTGCGGCGTACGGCGCTGGAGCAGCGTGTTGCTGGCCACGATGAAGACAGGGAGGGCGATGCCGAGCACCACGGTACCGGCGAAGAAGCCCCACAGCCACGGCGATGCGGCGGCCATCGCGAGCCCGACGGCGAACACGCCGAGGGAGAACGAGATCGCCTCGGCCTCGCCCAGCCGCCGGATGACCCGCGGAGACGAGAGGCCACCGATCACCGCCCCGACACCTTGGACGCTCACCACGACGCCGACGAAGCTGGCGGGCTTGCCGTAGGCCTCCACGGCGGCGAAGACGGCCGACTCCATGAACCCCGCGACGAGCAGGGCGACCGCGACGGCGATCAGCGTGTGCTTCAGCGTCGCGTCGCGCCAGATGTGCTGGATCCCGGCACTGAACTCGGCGCCCCAGTGCTCGGTCACCCGGACCGGCTTGTCCTCGCGCACCTTGAGCGCGGCCACCGCTCCGGCCGCCACGACGAAGGAGACCGCGTCGAGCACGGCGACGGCCCCGCCACCCACCCAGGCATAGAGACCGGCGCCGACGAGCGGCCCGAACAGCCGCAGCGCCTCCTTGGTGGTGGACAGCGATGCGTTGGCCTCGACCAGCAGGTCTTCCGGGAGCATCTCCTTCAGCAGGCCGTTGAGCGCGCCGGGCAGCACCACCCAGGAGATGCCGTAGAGCACTGCGACGACATAGATGATCCAGACCTGTCCGGCGTCGTGGACGAACAGCAGCGGTGCCATCGCGAGGGCACTCGCCAGGTTCCCCCAGATCAGCACGGTACGACGCTTGGCCCGGTCGACGAACATCCCCGCGACCGGCGCAGCGAGCGACGGCAGCGCCATGAAGAAGAACGTCAGCCCGGCTGCGCCGTTCGATCCGGTGAGGCCCTTCACCCAGATGGCCAGCACGATGAGCATCAACGAGTCACCGACCATGCTGGTCAGCAGCCCGGTGAACAGCAGGGGAAAGCCCCGCTGCCGGAAGGCCGCTCTCATCATGTCCTGCTCCCCTTCGACGTCGTTACGATGCGGTCTCTGCGGGCACCGCGTCGGCCGGCTCCGTGGCCGCGGTGCCGGCGACGCTCTGGGCGGGCGGTCCGCACGGGACCACCCAGCTCATCAGGGCCATCAGTCGCGCGCCGTCCGGCCGGAGCGCCGGATCTTGGGCGCGTTCCAAGGCGGACTCGTCGAGGAACAGGTCGAGCAGCTTCCGGCCGAGGGCAGCCGCCTCGTCAGGCGTGAGCCACAGGCGGGACTGCACGACCGACGTGGCATCGCGCCATTCCTGGTCCTCGACCTGCTGCTGGCGCATGCTGGTGCGCATCACCTGGAACTCGCGCTCGTAGAAGAGGTCGGACAGCGCCGTGGCCGCCGCCCGATCCTCGGCGTCGTCACCGAAGGACAGCGACTGTGCGACGAACTTCCAAGGCCGGGCCCGGCCCGGCCCGGCCCCTTGCCGGACGAACCCGTAGCGAGCCAGCTTGCGCAGGTGCCAGGAGACGTTCGCGGGCGTCTCGTCCAGCCTTCTGGCCGCTTCACTAGCGGTGAAGGCACCCTCCGCGCCCAGCAGCTCGAGCAGCTGCAGGCGCAGCGGGTGAGCCAGGGCGCGCATCTCTTCAGCGGCGGTGACCCGGCGCTGGGTGATCGGCATGAGTTGAAACTACTCTTGTGAAAGAAGTGTTGCAATACCCTTCTCTTGCGACGTTGGTCTACCGGGACGCCCCGGCCAGGCTGGCCCGGTAGTCACGCGGACGCTGGCCGCGGACCCGCTTGAACGCCGTACTCAGGGCGAACGGGCTGGCATAGCCGACCTGACGGGCCACCGTGTCGATCGTGGTGTCGGGTTCGCGAAGCAGGTCGGCGGCGAGATCAAGGCGCCAGCCGGTCAGGAACGACATCGGCGGCTCCCCCACCACCTCGTTGAACCGGCGCGCCAGCGCCGCCCGCGAGACCCCCACCTCGGCGGCCAGCGACGCGACGGTCCAGGGTCGGCCAGGATGGTGATGCAGCAGCTGGAGAGCGGGTCCGACCACGGCATCGCTGTGCGCGCGGTACCACGCGGGCGCCTGAGCCTCGGGGCGGGCGAACCAAGCCCGGAGCACGGCGATCAGCAGCAGATCGAGCACCCGGTCAAGCACCGCCGTCTGGCCCGGCTCATCCTTGGTCATCTCCTGGTTCAGCACAGCGATGAGCGGGCACTCCCAGCTCGTCTCCGGCACGACGACCAGGCTCGGTAGGGCGCTCAACAACCGTCGGCTCAGCTCGCCGCTCAGCTGGTAGGTGCCGGTCAGCATCATGGTCGGCCCGTGTGGGTCGTTGCCCCAGGTCCGTACGCCGAGGTCAGCCATCTCGACGACGACCTCGTGGCCGTCCGGAGTCAGGCATCGCTGCCCGGGATGGACGATCACCTGCGGCGACGTGGCCGGGTCGTCGGCCATCGTGTAATGGTCCGGGCCTCGCACGACTGCCACGTCGCCGGCCCACAGTCGGGCCGCGGCGCCTTGCTCCGGAACCAGCCAGGCCGAGCCTCGGACCATGGCCACCAACGTCAGCGGCGCCTCGTCCTCGATGCGCAGTGACCACGGAGGGCTGAGAATCGACCGGATCAAGAAGGCACCTTGCGCGCGGGGCCCGTCGAGCAGGCCTGCCAATGCGTCCATGCCACGACACCGTAGACGCATGAACATGGAACTGCGACCCTCAGCGATGGATAGTCTCACCCGGGACCGCTTGACTGGCCGCCATGACGACCAACGCGATCCCCTGCGAGAGTCACCGATGAGCAGCCTGACAGCGGCCCTGGCCGTCGTTAGTGCGGTCGGCTCCGGTGTCGAGGCCGGCGTGTTCTTCGCGTTCTCGACGCTGGTGATGGCGTCTCTGGCCGGGCTGCCGGCGCGCCACGGCCTCGCCGCGATGCAGGCCATCAACGCCGCCGCCGAGCGGCCCGCGTTCCTGCTGCCGCTGATGGGCACCACCGTGGCCAACGCAGGTCTGGCCATTGCCGCCGGACTCGAGCACGGGAGGTCCTCCGCGCTGCAGCTGGTGGGCAGCGGATGCTTCCTCGTGGGGGTGATGGGTGTGACGGTCGCCTACCACGTGCCGCGGAACCGCGCGCTCGCCGACCTGGACCCGGACACGTCACCCGCCCCAGAGCGATGGGCCGGCTATGTCACCGGGTGGACCGCGATGAATCACGTTCGCTGTCTCGCCGCGCTCGCTGCCGCCGCCGCGCTGACCGCTTCCCTTCTCACGACCTGACCACCATGCACGATCGGTCAACGTGCCGCTCAACGACCAGCTCGCTGCCGCCGGGGACCCGCACCGGCTGGCCGACCCGGCCGCCGTACGGCACACGTTCGAGCAGCCGTGGGTGCTCTGGAACACCGTCCGCACGGTTGCCTCAACCGCGGCGCTTGGCTGCCTGGCCCGCGCGTTGGTCTTCGACCGCAGCCACGAGGCGATATGACGAGCAGTCGACTTGTCGATAAATAACTATCTAGCCTGACTGCTTTCCCGCGTCATGCGGCGCCATCAGCGCGAGGATCCTCTCCAGGTCTTCGCGCGAGGCGAACTCGACCACCACGCGCCCGGTTCGGCGGCCGGCCTCGACGCGGCATCGGGTCTCGAACCACTCGGACAACCGGTCCGCCACCTCGGAGAACTCGGGGTCGACCGGGCGCGCGCGCCGGGTCCGCGGCGACGCGGGCGCTGACCCGAGAGTCACCAGCTCCTCCAGGCCCCGCACCGAGATGCCCTCGGCCACCACCCGGGTCGCCAGCTCCTCCTGCTCGGTGACATCGTCGACCGAGAGCAACGCCCGAGCGTGCCCGGCCGACAGCACTCCCGCGGCGACCCGGCGCTGTACCGGTGGGGACAACCGCAGCAGTCGCACCGTGTTCGTGATGTGGGGGCGGGAGCGGCCGATGCGCCCCGCGAGCTCGTCATGGGTGCATCCGAAGTCGTCGAGCAGCTGCTGGTAGGCCGCCGCTTCTTCGAGCGGGTTGAGCTGGGCACGATGCAGGTTCTCGAGCAGAGCGTCGCGCAGCAGACTGTCGTCCGGAGTCTCCTTGACGATCGCTGGGATCATCGTCTGTCCGGCCTGCTGCACGGCCCGCCAGCGACGCTCGCCCATGACGAGCTCGAAGCCGCCGACCCCGACGGCGCGCACGACCACGGGCTGGAGCAGTCCGACCTCGCGGATCGAGGCCACCAGCTCGTCCATCGCCTCCGCGTCGAAGGCGGACCGAGGCTGGCGGGGGTTGGGTCGGATCGCCGAGACCGGCAATTCGGCGAAGTAGGCGCCGTCCACTCTGACCAGCTCCGGGTCGGGTCCGGTGGCCCCTCCCAGCGGGTCGGCAGTGTCAGCCGGTGTCGATGCGTCGACGCTTTCGTCTTCCGGGCGGCCGGGGATCAGCGAGCCGAGCCCCCGGCCGAGGCCCCGTCGCGCGTTGCTCACGAGGTTGTCCCTCCGTCGCGGGCGGTCAGCTCGGCGGCCACCTCGAGATAGCTGAGCGCGCCGGCCGAGCCGGGGTCGTAGGTGAGCACGGTCTGGCCATAGCTCGGCGCCTCGGAGATCCGCACCGAGCGCGGCACCGCCGTCCGCAGGACCTGAGCCCCGAAATGCCGGCGCACCTCGGCCGCCACTCCCGACGCAAGTCGCGTCCGCGAGTCGAACATCGTCAAGACGATCGCCCCGACGCGGAGGTCGGGGTTCAGGTGCAGCCGCACCTGGTCGAGCGTGCGCATCAGCTGGGTGAGACCTTCGAGTGCGTAGTACTCACATTGGATCGGAATCAGCATCTCCTCGCCGGCTGTGAGCGCGTTGACCGTGAGGAGCCCGAGCGAGGGCGGGCAGTCGATGAAGACATAGTCCACGCGCCGACCCGCCCGATCCTCGTCGGCCAGGTAGCGCGACAACGCCGTCCGCAGCCTGGTCTCCCGCGCGACGAGCGACACGAGCTCGATCTCGGCACCGGCCAGGTCGATCGTCGCCGGCACGACGAACACGCCAGGCACCTGCTCACACTCGACGACGACCTCGGTGATCGGCACCGACTCCACGAGGACGTCATAGGCGTTGGGGGTGCCTTCTGTATGAGGAACCGACAGCGCTGTCGAGGCATTGCCTTGGGGGTCGAGGTCGACGAGCAGGATGCGCAGGCCCTGCTGCGCCAGGGCGGCCGCAATGTTGACCGCGGACGTGGTCTTTCCCACACCTCCCTTCTGGTTGGCCACCACCATGACGCGGGTGGCCTCGGGGCGACGCACCTGCTCAGGGAGGGACCGCCCGGCAGCAGCGGCAAGGCTGCTGGGAGCCGAGTCGGTCGGCGCTATGCCGAGGTCTGGATCGGGATCCTCTTCGTCGGCCTCTCCCGCTGTGCCCACCTCGACCCCGGCGGGCTCGACACGAGACGTCGCGGCGGACGCGGCATCCGCTCCGTCTCCCGAGGGGAGGCTGGTTTCACGTGAAACATTCCCCAGCCAGCCGATCGGCGTGCTCTCCTTCGCGGGCGAAGCGGGCCAGCCGAGTCCCGAAACCACCTGGACCGATGTCACCGAGACCCCTTCTTCCGCGCCGGACGCCTGCCGCCCGACTCTATCCGAACCACCGTGGTCACCGGGTCGACGACACCGTCGCCGTACGTCTCGATGCGAGTCCGTCCCGCCCCGGCTCGAGCCAGGTCGGGCCGCGCCTCGGTCAGCTCATCCTGGGCTCGGCTTCCCTTGAACGCCACCAGCTCCCCGCCGCGGCTGACCAGCGGCAGCCCCCAGCGGATCAGGGTGCCGAGCGGAGCGACCGCACGAGCCGTCACCACATCGAAGGCGACCGTGCCCGTGCGGTCCTCGGCCCGACCACGCACGACACGCACGTCGGCGAGCTCCAGCTCTCGGACCACCTCGTCGAGGAACGTCACCCGCCGCTGAAGTGGCTCGAGCAAGGTGATGTGCAGGTCAGGACGGGCCAGCGCCAGGACGACGCCGGGCAGGCCCGCCCCCGACCCGATGTCACAGACGGTCGCCCCCTCGGACAAGACAGGAGCCACCACCGCGCAGTTGAGAATGTGCCGCTGCCAGACCCGGGGAGCCTCCCGCGGCCCCAACAGGCCACGCTCTACGCCCGCGCCAGTCAACAAGTCGACATAGCGATATATGCCTTCTAGGGCGCCGGGGAAAAGCCGCTCCAGGACCGACCTGTCCGGCTCCGCCGTTTCACGTGAAACGGAGGTCACGAGGGGGATGAGCCGCTCAAGCCGGGAGAACAACCACGCAACGCGTGGGCTCGACTCCCTGAGACTCGCTCCTCAGTCCGCCGGCGGCGACCGCGTCATGAACCACCTTGCGCTCGAACGGACTCATCGGGCTCAGCTTCACCGGCTCGCCACTCTCTCTGACGTCCTCGATGGCCTCTCCGGCAAGCGCCACCAGCTGCTTGCGTACGTCGGCTCGGTAGCCCCCGATATCGAGCATCAGCCGAGACCGCTCACCGGTCTCGCGATAGACCGCCAGTCTGGTCAGCTCCTGCAGGGCTTCGAGCACCCGCCCCTCATCGCCGATGATCGCCTGCAGGTCGGCGCCGACGATCGACACCGCTGCCCGGTCACCTTCGACGTCCATGTCAAGATCGCCGTCGAGGTCCGCGATGTCGAGCAGCTCTTCCAGGTAGTCCGCGGCGATGTCACCTTCTGCCTCGAGCTGTTTGAGCCGGCCGGAGTCCTCACCGGCCTCGGGCTGGTCGTCGTTCGGCATGCTGGTCTGGGCGGCGTCGGTCATGGCTCACTCCGGATCGGGCGGTTGGGACAAGTCGCAGGTCGTGCTCGTTCAGTCGGCGGAGGGTTTCGTCGGCGGCTTCCCGCCGCGCTTCGACGGGGGCGTCTGGTTGGGCTTGCTGGCGGGCTTCTTGGGCTGCTGGCCACGAGCGGGAGGCTTCTTGCGCTGCTCCCTGGTCTGCTTCTTCGGTTGCGCTCGGGGGGGCGGCGGCGCGACCTGTGGCGCGGCAGCGGCGGCAGCCCCGTCCGAGCCGGCCGAGATCTGCGGGTGTCCCTTCGCCTTCTCGCGCGCCTGCTTGGCCGCGAAGGCCGGGGTTCCAGGCGTCGGGTTGTTGCGGATGACGTAGAACTGTTGCCCCATCGTCCACAGGTTCGACGTCGTCCAGTAGAGCAGCACGCCGAGTGGGAACGCGATACCGCCCACCGCGAACACGACCGGAAGCACGTAGAGCAGCAGCTTCTGCTGCTGGGCGTACTGACCGGTGAGCGCCGACTCGGGCATGTTCTTGCGCATCAGCTGACGCTGGGTGGTGAACGTGGTTGCGGTCATCAGCACGACGAGGCAGCCGGTCAGGATCTTCGGGCCGATCGTGGTCGACGACGTGAAGGACTCCGACAGCTTGGCAACGCCGAACACGACGCTGTCGCGCAGCGACACGACCTGGGCCTGGGTGAGGAATCCGACCGGCTCGCTGTGGGCTGCGTCATTGAGGGTGCGGAACAGCGCGAGGAAGATCGGCATCTGCAGCAGCAGCGGGAAGCAGGAGGCCAACGGGTTGGTGCCCGTCTCCTTGTAGAGCTTCATCGTCTCCTGGGTCAACCGCTCCCGGTCGTGGCCGTACTTCTTCTGCAGCTCCTTGACCTTGGGTTGCAGCATCTGCATGTTGCGGCTGTTCTTGATCTGCTTGACGAACAGCGGGATCAGCGCGATCCGGATCACCAGCGTCAGTCCGACGATCGAGGCGGCCCAGGAGAAGCCTTCGGGAAGCGACAGCAACCCGTGGAACAGGTCGTGGAAGACGATCAGGATGCCGGACGTCAGGTAGTAGAGCGGCGTCATGATGGCGTGCCCGACGGACAGGAAGAAGTCGATCACTCCAGCTCCTCGCTGACACGAGCGGGCATCGGGGCCCGCCAGGTGAACATCGTCGGCACCGGGTCGTAGCCACCGGCCGCCCAGGGATGACACCGGCCAACTCGTCGCGCGGCCAGCCAACTACCACGGACGGCTCCGAACCTCGTCACTGCATCAAGAGCGTACGCCGAACAGGACGGGTGGTAGCGACACACCTGCCCGTAGAGCGGGCTGATCAGCAGCCGATAGGCGCGCAGGAACCAGATCAGGGGGTATTTCATGGCCGGCCCTCGTGGCGCGCGAGGGTGTCGATGCAACGGTCCAGGTCGTGTCCGAGCTGTGCCGACGACTCTGCTGCCGCCGCCGGGTTGGCCCGGACCACGACGGAGCAGTGGCTGTCGAGGGACGGAAGCCGCTCGGCGACCAGATGGCGTAGCCGGCGCTTGACCCGGTTACGGGTGACAGCGTCTCCCACCGCCTTGCTGACGACGAAACCGACCCGCACCGGCTCCGCATCGCGGCGGCGGACGGCGTGCAGCACCAGCGCCGGAGAGGCCGCGCGTGACCCGCGGCGGACGACGTGGCTGAACTCCGCGGACCGGCTGAGTCGGTGCGCTCGCGGGAGCACTCTGGCGTCAGGCAGCAAGCCGGGCGCGGCCCTTGCGCCGGCGGCTGCCCACGATGGCGCGGCCGGCGCGCGTGCGCATGCGCAGGCGGAAGCCGTGCGTCTTATGCCGGCGACGGTTGTTCGGCTGGAACGTACGCTTGGTCACGGGTGGCAAACTCCCAAGTCTGGGTTGCAGGGCAACCGGGTCACGAGGCGCCGGTTCGAGTCACACCGCCCCTCCACACCCCTCCTCCCGACGCTCCGCCGAGACACGTCGTCGGTGCGCCGACCGTGCGGTGTGTGGACATGCGGCGACCCTCGACCCGGGCCGACCCGTCAACGGTACGCGCCCGGTCGGGAGAGGGTCAAACTGACGCCAAACCCGTCACAGGCCAAGGGGAAACGGTCTAGTGTCGCGGTTGCGCCCACGGCGTGACGAGCGACACGCCGACCGACGCGCGGGCAGGAGGATGAGTTTTACGCATGCCTGTGGACAACGGCTTGATATCACGTCCCGCGAGTTGTTAGCGTCCGGCAGAACCGACGTTCATTCCCTACCGCTCCGCGGTGCTTCGGGCCCAGATCGTCCCCCGGCTTTGTGCACAGCCTGTGGACAACTATGTGGATGTCCTGCATCCGGGGGACGCCGACGAACAGAAGGTAGTGGTAGTTGCGATGACCGAGGTCGCCGATCTGTTTCGCGCCTGGACAACTCTCATCGACGATCTTCCCGGCAGCCAGCGGGCCTGGTTGACAGCCTCCCAACCGGTCACGCTGCACGAGAACACCGCGATCGTGGCGGTTCCTGACGACTTCACCAGGAACCAGCTCGAGATCCGGCTACGTCCCACCCTGGAGGCCGGTCTGAGCCAGGCCCTCGGCCAGCCCGTCCGGCTCGCCGTGACCATCGACGCGAACCTGTCGGGCACCGACGCCAACCTGGATGCGGACGAGCTCATCGACCACAACGGCCGCCACGACTCCACCACGCTGATCGAACAGGCCCCCGCTGTCGCCGACGTGGTGGCCAGTCGGGCGGCCGAGAGCAATGGAAGCATCCGGCAGGCCAGGCTGAACCCGAAGTACGTCTTTGAGACGTTCGTGATCGGCTCGTCGAACCGGTTCGCCCATGCCGCTGCGGTTGCGGTGGCAGAAGCCCCCGGGAAGGCCTACAACCCGCTCCTCATCTACGGCGACTCCGGGCTTGGGAAGACGCATCTTCTGCACGCCATCGGTCACTACGTCAGAAGCCTGTTCAACGGCGCCCGGGTGCGCTACGTGAGCTCGGAGGAGTTCACCAACGACTTCATCAACGCGATCCGCGACGACCGGGCAGCCGGCTTCCAGCGGCGCTACCGCGACGTCGACGTGCTGCTGATCGACGATATCCAGTTCCTGGAAGGCAAGATCCAGACTCAGGAAGAGTTCTTCCATACCTTCAACACCCTGCACAACGCGAACAAGCAGATCGTCATCACGTCCGACCGCCCTCCCAAGCGTCTCGAGGCCCTCGAGGACAGGCTGAGGAACAGGTTCGAGTGGGGGCTGATCACCGACGTCCAGCCACCCGACCTGGAGACCCGGATCGCGATCCTGCGCAAGAAGGCGGCGACCGAGCGGCTGACCGCACCACCCGACGTCCTCGAGTTCATCGCCAGCAAGATCCAGACCAACATCCGCGAGCTGGAAGGGGCCCTGATCCGGGTGACCGCCTTCGCGAGCCTGAACCGCCAGCCGGTCGACCTCACCCTCGGGGAGATCGTCCTCAAGGACCTGATCCCCGAAGGCGGCGAGCCGGAGATCACGGCGGCCGTCATCATCGCCCAGACCGCGGCGTACTTCGGCCTGTCGATCGACGACCTGTGCGGCGGTAGCCGCAGCCGGGTGCTGGTGACCGCGCGGCAGATCGCCATGTACCTGTGCCGGGAGCTCACCGACTTGTCGCTGCCGAAGATCGGGCAGCAGTTCGGCGGCCGCGACCACACCACCGTGATGCACGCGGACCGCAAGATTCGCAAGCTGATGGCCGAACGCCGCAGCGTCTACAACCAGGTGCGCGAGCTCACCAACCGGATCAAGCAGCAGGCCCGCCAGCAGTGAGCCGGTGCCGCCCGCGACGCTCGGGTCCGGTGAGTGCGTCATATCGGATCTATCAGGTCGAAAGACAACATACCGGGCAACTTCACATGGTGTTGACAACCCTGTGGACAACCGGTGTGTGCACCACCTGCTCCTGTGCGTTGCTGTGCAGAACCGTCCGGCGGACCGAGGTCCGTCCCCAGACCGCCCGGGGATTCACCTCGTCGTCCCCAGCCTGCTCGCGACTCAGCAGGCGCTCTGACCTGGCCAGACATGGGTTATCCCCAGTATCCACCGCTGCTATGACGATGGTGGGAGAGCTAGATGGCTGAACCGAGGTCAAACGCAAGGCGGTCGCCGGCCTGGGGACAACCTGGGAGCGGACCTCGGTCCGCCGAGCCGGACCGGGACCGTGCCTGTCGGTTGTCTGCCGCGCGTGGCAGGATGCGCAAGAAGCATCGTGAGGGTCGGAAGGCCTGGCATCGAGACACCTTGGCATCCGCGCAGGCCGCGGCAGGAGGGAACACAGCGTGAAGTTCAGGGTCGAACGAGACGTCTTCGCCGATGCCATCGCCTGGACAGCGCGCAGCATCCCGACCCGGCCGGGGACGGTCCCGCAGTTGTCCGGCATCATGCTCGCCACGACGCCGGACGGGCTCGCCATGAGCGGCTTCGACTACGAGACGTCCGCGGAGGTCACGACACATGCCGAGGTGGCTGACGAGGGACAGGTGCTCGTCTCCGGCCGGTTGCTCGCCGACATCGCCCGAGCGCTGCCGCACCAGCCTGTCGAGGTAGGTCTCGACGGGGCCCGGCTGGCGCTGACCTGCGGAAGCTCGCGTTTCAGCCTGCAGACGATGCCTGTCGAGGACTACCCGGCACTGCCTGCGATGCCGGCCACCGTGGGGTCCATCGAGTCCGACCTGTTCACGACCGCCGTCAACCAGGCGGTCACGGCGGCCGGTCGCGACGACATGCTCCCGGTGCTCACCGGCGTCAAGATCGAGATCGACGGCGGCCGGCTCTCCCTGCTCGCGACGGACCGCTTCCGGCTGAGCCTGCGCGAGCTGGCCTGGAGCCCGGACCAGCCGGACGTGGAGATCAATGCGCTGGTCCCCGCCCGCGTGCTCTCTGACACCGCGAAGTCTCTGACACCCGGCTCGCAGCTCAAGATCGCGCTCGCCTCCGACGGCGGCAACGACGGGCTGATCGGTTTCGCGGCCGACACCGCGAGTGGCCGTCGGCTGACCACCACCCGGCTCATCGAGGGTGCTTTCCCCAACGTGCGACAACTCTTCCCCAACGCCACCGACATCAGCGCCAGGGTCGACGTCGCGGCGCTCATCGAGGCGGTGAAGCGGGTGTCGCTCGTCGCTGGCCGCAACACCCCGATCCGACTCACGTTCAGCGATGCGGTGCTCACCTTGGAGGCCGGCAACGGTGAGGAGGCGCAGGCGTCGGAGTCTCTCGAGGCCACCCTGTCCGGCGCCGGTATGACGATCGGCTTCAACCCGGCGTATCTGCTCGACGGTCTCAATGCGATCCCCGGCAGCCATGTGCACGTGGCGATGACAGAGCCGAGCCGGCCGGCGGCATTCGCGTCCCTGTCCGAGCCCGACGGCGAGCCGGACCTCGACTTTCGCTATCTGCTGATGCCGCTGCGCATGCAGGGCTGACCATCCCCGCACGACTCGACGGAGAGGACCCCCATGGATCTGGGACTGGTAGGGCTGGGAAAGATGGGCGGCAACATGCGCACCCGGCTGCGCGACGCCGGCCACACCGTCGTGGGCTATGACCGCAACGCCGACCTCAGTGACGCCGACAGTCTGCAGGACATGATCAGCCGGCTTCCGCAGCCCAAGGTGGTCTGGGTGATGGTGCCGGCCGGCGAGGCCACCCGTGGCACCATCACGGAGCTGATGGGTCTGCTGGAGGAGGGCGACCTGGTCGTGGACGGTGGCAACTCCCGGTGGACCGACGACCAGCGAAACGCCGAGATGCTCGCTGAGAAGGGCATCGGTTTCGTCGACTGCGGGGTGTCGGGTGGAGTCTGGGGGCTGAAGAACGGCTACGCCCTCATGTGCGGGGGTGACGCCGCGGACGTCGCGAAGGTGCAGCCGGCCTTCGACGCGCTCAAGCCGGCAGGCGAGTTCGGCTTCGTCCATGCGGGCAAGGTGGGCGCCGGGCACTTCTCGAAGATGGTTCACAATGGCATGGAGTACGGCCTGATGCAGGCCTATGCGGAAGGCTGGGAGCTCCTCGAGAAGGTCGACATCGTCGAGAACGTCACCGAGGTGTTCCGCTCCTGGCGGGAGGGCACCGTGATCAGGTCGTGGCTGCTCGACCTGCTGGTGGCTGCGTTGGAGGAGGATCCTGACCTCGACCAGCTCGCAGGCTACGCCGACGACTCCGGAGAGGGTCGCTGGACGATCGAGGCGGCCATCGACAACGCCGTGCCGATGCATGCCATCACCGCCGCGCTCTATACGAGGTTCCAGTCCCGCCAGGACCAGTCGCCCGCGATGAAGGCGATCGCCGCCATGCGCAACCAGTTCGGCGGACATGCCGTGCGGGCCGGCGGCGCCAAGCACGCCACCCCGTCGGCCGATCTCGAGCAGTCGTGACCCGTTCGTGTATGTCTCCCACCTCTCCCTGACCGACTTCAGGTCCTACGCGCGAGCCGAGATCGACCTGTCGGCCGGAGTGTCGGCGTTCGTCGGTCCCAACGGCCAGGGCAAGACCAACCTTGTCGAAGCGGTGGACTACGTCGCCACCCAGACGTCCCATCGGGTGTCGACCGATCTGCCGCTCGTGCGCGCCGGCGCCGACCAGGCGGTGGTGCGGACGACGATCTCACGTGCCGACCGGCAGGCCCTCGTGGAGCTGGAGATCAACCCCGGCCGTTCCAACCGCGGGCGACTGAACCATGGCGCGGTCCCGCGGGCCCGCGACGTGCTGGGCATCCTGCGATCAGTGCTGTTCTCCCCCGATGACCTGGCGCTGGTCAAGGGCGACCCGGGAGAGCGGCGGCGCTTCCTCGACCAGCTTCTCGTCGCGCGACAGCCCCGGTTCGCCGGGGTGCGCAGTGACTACGACCGGGTGCTCAAGCAGCGCAACAGCCTGCTGAAGACCGCCGGCGTACGTGGCACCGGTCGCCGGAGCGAGAGCGCCCTCGGCACCTTGGAGGTATGGGACTCACACCTGGCTCGCACGGGAGCCGAGTTGCTCGCGGCCAGACTGGTGCTGGTCGACGAGCTGCTCCCTCATGTCTCGAAGCACTATGCGGCGGTGGCCCAGGGACTGCCGAAGGCGTCCGGTGGCAACACCGTGACCGCGCGCTACCAGGCGTCGCTCGACCTGCCGCCCGGGACCCGTGAGCGAGGAGATCTGGTCGGGCTGCTCCTCGAGGAGATCGGTCGCCGGCGTGACGAGGAGCTCGACCGTGGCGTGACCCTGGTGGGGCCGCATCGTGACGACCTGGTGCTCGGCCTCGGTGAGCTGCCGGCGCGGGGCTATGCCAGCCATGGCGAGTCGTGGTCGCTCGCGCTGGCCCTTCGGCTGGCCTGTCACGCGCTCCTTCGCGACGACGGTGATGATCCGGTGCTGATCCTCGACGACGTGTTCGCTGAGCTCGACGACCTGCGCCGTACCCGGCTCGCCGAGGTGGTGGCAGCCAACGAGCAGGTCCTGGTGACCGCCGCGGTGCCGGCCGATCTCCCGACCGGCCTGGTGGAGCATCGCTTCGAGGTGTCGGAAGGGGAGGTGGCGTCGCGTGACTGAGGCCGGCGGCGACTCCGACGGCCGAGTCGGCCCGCCGGCGGTCGCCACGACGTCCGACCACGATCCGACAGCAGCAGAGCCCGTCTCGCCGATTGCCCACGATCCCACGGGTCTCGAGCTGGCCCGGACCGTCGCGGCCCAGCTGCGCGGATCGACGAACGTCGGACCTCGTCCAGGGGTCCGCCGGCGACGCCGTCGCGGCAGCCCGGCCGAGTTCTCCGGAGCCCATCCGGACGAACGTGACCCGGCACCCCTCGGTGACGCGGTCGACCGGCTCGTGAGTGACAGCGGCTGGTCCACCGAGGTCTCGGTGCACACCGTGCTGGGGAGGTGGGCCCAGATCGTCGGTCCCGACGTCGCCCTGCATTGCACGCCGGACAGCTATGCGAACGGCGTCGTGGCGGTGACGGCCGACTCGACCGCCTGGGCGACGCAGCTCACCTTGCTCGCCGCGACGGTCGTCTCCCGGCTGAACGCGGAGCTCGGCGACGGCACCGTCACCGCCATCCGGGTCAACGGTCCGGGCCGGCCGAGCTGGCGCAAGGGCCGGAGGTCCGTGCGCGACGGTCGAGGACCGCGGGACACCTACGGATGAGCCGGTTCCGGATACGGTGGTGCGATCCGCAGGCTCGCCGGCCGGACCGTTCGCCCGGCATCCGCGGTCGGCGACGGGTCACGGCCGCGTTGCCGCGGTTGGTCAGGTGTGCTTGGGTGAGTCGGGTACAGTTCCGCGCCGACTGTCCAAGGGGACACCCATGTCGTACCCGCACCGTCGCACCCTGTCCACCGCCGCGGCCGTCAGTGCCGCCGCCCTCGTCACTACCGCACTCGCGTTCGGGGCCACGGCTCCACAAGCGTTAGGTTCGGGAGGTCCGGCCGCCCGACACTGCCTCGCGGCGGTCCATCCCGGCTCCGCCGACAGCCTCCGCGAACGTACCTTCGCAGCCGCCGCCTCGACATACGGTGTCCCCGTCCAGGTGGTGAAGGGCGTCTCCTATCTCGAGTCGCGCTGGGATGACCACGGCAGCTCGCCGAGCACCTCCGGGGGCTACGGGCCGATGCATCTGACCGATCTGACGCCGCCGGCGAGCGACGGCAAGGGTGACGGCAGCGTCGTCCGATCCGCCGGACCGCCGTCTCTGCACACCGCCGACCGGGCGGCCACTCTCACAGGGCTCGCCTTGCAGCGGCTGAAGTCCGACGACCTGGCCAACATCTGTGGTGGAGCCGCCCTGCTCGCGGCCGACCAGCGGCAACTCGGCAAGCCCACCGGAAGCGACACCGCGGTCGCGACCTGGTACGGCGCCGTCCGCAGCTATAGCGGCAGCGCCTCCGCCGTCGACTCGCAGATCTTCGCCCACCGGGTCTTCGCACTGATCAAGTCCGGCGCGGCCAGGACCACCAACGACGGTCAGCGGGTCCGGCTCACCGCAGTCCGCGGCCTGGCGATCCCGAAAGAGCAGGCCACCCCGAACACGGCGCCGGTCGACTGCCCGGACGACCTGGGGTGCGAGTGGGTGCCGGCCCCTTACAACTGGTACGGGCGGCCCGATCCCACGGCCTACGGCAACCATGACCTGGCGAACCGGCCGGACAGCCCCGACATCAACTACATCGTCATCCATGACACCGAGGGCACCTACGGCACCGCCCTCGACCTGGTGCAGGACCCGACCTACCTGGCGTGGAACTACACCATCCGCTCCAGCGACGGCCATGTCGCGCAGCACCTCGACGCCAACGACGTTGGCTGGCATGCCGGGAACTGGTATATCAACACCCACAGCATCGGCATCGAACACGAGGGCTTCGCCGCGCAAGGGGCCACCTGGTACACCGAGTCGATGTACGAGTCGTCCGCCGAGCTGGTGAAGTACCTGGCCAACGAGTACGGCGTGCCGCTCGACCGGGCGCACATCATCGGGCACGACCAGGTGCCCGGCATCCTGCCGCCGTACGTCCAAGGGATGCACTGGGACCCGGGCCCGTTCTGGGACTGGCAGCACTACTTCGACCTGCTCGGCGCCCCGATCGGGAAGGCGCGTCATGCCGCCGGACACGCGTTGAAGGTCGGCTCCGTAGTGACCGTGGCGCCCGGTTTCACCAATAACCAGCAGACCGTCACCGGTTGCACCGACCCGGGAGTGCCGTGCGCACCGCAGGGGACCAACTTCGTCTACCTGCACACCGCGCCGTTCGCCAGCGCACCTCTCGTCAAGGACATCGGCCTGCACCCGGACGGCTCCTACTCGACCACGGACGTCGCCGACATCGGAGCGCGGGTGGACGCGGGCCAGCAGCTCGTCGTCGCCGGCCATGCCCGGCGGTGGCTCGGGGTCTGGTACCTCGGCGACATCGGCTGGCTCTACGACCCGAAGGGCCACTCGCCGGTCGTTCCGTCGAGCGGACAGACCGTGACCGTGCGCAAGGGCGCCGCGTCGGCACCCGTCTATGGCCGCGCCTACCCCGAGCAGAGCGCCTACCCGGCCGACATCCCCTACCAGGAGGTCGCGCCGCTCCAGTACTCGATCGAGAAGGGACAGAAGTACGTCGTGGCGGATCCCTCGATCACCACCGACTACTACTACGCCACGACGTACGACGACTCGGCACCGGACGACCACACGGACGTGGTCGGCAAGGACCCCTACTGCGAGATCTGGTTCGGCCATCGGATGGCCTTCGTTCGCGCCGCCGACGTGACCCTGCACTAGCCCCGCGCTCCTGGGCCCGAGAGCGACTCTCCGGGCCCAGGAGCGGTAGGGGGACATCGTCGTGGCGGTGCGCGCGCGCGTGACACCGGCTGACGGCCCGCTGATGGCCGTTTCTCCTCAATTGCCGGGCCGTTCTTCGCGGCTGTGATGCCGTAATCGGGCCCAGGATCGCCTATACTGGAAATGACAGAAAGGCCGCAGTTGCGTCGGGTTCCGACCCGGTTGCAAGCGGCTTTTGTGATGATGAGCGGCGGATCGACCCAACCGGACCCGAGGTGTGGCTCCGTCGTGCCGCCGGCACCGCGACCGGCGGTGGCCATGACCGACCTGGAGGTCTGCTGCGTGAGCACTTTCGACGAGTCGCCGATGCCCGAGGACACCGAGGGCCTGCCCACCGCCGAGCCGGATGTGGTGGACGCGGGCGACAGCGTGGTGCCGCTCGGAGGTGGTGGCGAGCCGACGTCATACGACGCGTCCGACATCCAGCTGCTCGAGGGGCTTGACGCCGTCCGCAAGCGGCCAGGCATGTACATCGGGTCGACAGGTGCGCGGGGCCTGCAGCAGCTCGTGGTGGAGATCGTCGACAACGCGATCGACGAGGCGATGGCCGGCTACTGTGACCGTGTCGATGTCACGCTGCTCGCCGATGGCGGCTGCCGGGTCGAGGACAACGGACGCGGCATCCCGACGGGGATCCACCCGGTCGAGAACGTCTCAGCCGTGACCTTGGTGCTCACCGAGCTGCACGCGGGAGGCAAGTTCGGCGGCGGTGGCTACAAGGTGTCCGGTGGCCTTCACGGGGTCGGCAGCTCAGTGGTCAACGCGCTCAGCACCCGGCTCGACGTCGAGGTGAAGAACGCCGGATACCGGTGGACACAGTCGTTCCGCTACGGCGTGCCGGAGGCGCCGCTCGAGCGGCACGAGGCGACCGGCGAGACAGGTACGACGATCACGTTCTGGCCGGCGCCCGACATCTTCGAGACGACCACCTTCTCCTTCGAGACGATGACGTCGCGATTCCGCGAGATGGCCTTCCTCAACAAGGGTCTGGAGATCATCGTCCGCGACGAGCGGGCCGACGCGGAGCAGATCGCCGAGGCGGTCGCGGATGTCGCTGTCACCGACGAGGACGCGCCCTCGGACGCCGTGGTCAGTCCGAGCACAGGTGGGATGGAGCGGCGGTTCCTCTACCAGGATGGCCTGGTCGACTTCGTGAAGCACCTCAACTCGACGAAGGATCCCGTGCACCGCACGATCATCGACTTCGAGGCCACCAACGAGGACGTCGGCATGAGTCTCGAGGTGGCGATGCAGTGGAACATGAGCTACACCGAGTCGGTTCACACGTTCGCCAACGCGATCAACACCCACGAGGGAGGCACCCACGAGGAGGGCTTCCGGTCCTCGCTGACGACGACCGTCAACGGCTGGGCGGAGGAGTGGGGCCTGATCAAGAAGCGGGAGGACCGGCTGTCGGGTGACGACGTCCGCGAGGGGCTGACCGCGATCGTCTCCGTCAAGCTCCTCGAGCCCCAGTTCGAGGGTCAGACGAAGACCCGGCTCGGCAACACCGAGGCGAAGTCCTTTGTGCAGAAGGTGGTCAATGACCGGCTCGGCGAGTGGTTCGAGAAGAACCCGGCCGAGGGCAGGGACATCGTCCGCAAGTCGATCGCCGCGGCGTCGGCCCGGGTCGCCGCCCGGCGGGCCCGCGAGCTGGCCCGGAGCAGGAAGGGTCTGCTCGGTGGCGGTGGCCTTCCCGGCAAGCTGTCCGACTGCCAGTCGACGAACCCGGAGGAGTGCGAAGTCTTCATCGTCGAGGGTGACTCGGCGGGCGGCTCCGCCCGCGGCGGTCGCGACCCACGGGTGCAGGCCATCCTGCCGATCCGCGGCAAGATCCTCAACGTGGAGAAGGCCCGGATCGACCGGGTGCTGGCCAATACCGAGGTGCAGGCGATCATCTCCGCTCTCGGCACCGGCATCCAGGAGGACTTCGCGATCGAGCGGCTGCGCTACCACAAGATCGTGATGATGGCGGACGCCGATGTGGACGGCCACCACATCCAGACGCTCCTGTTGACCCTGCTGTTCCGGTTCATGAAGCCGCTGATCGAAGGGGGCTTCGTCTACCTGGCCCGACCGCCGCTCTACCGGCTCAAGTGGAACAGCCCGCACCCCCATGAGTACGTCTACTCCGACCGCGAGCGGGACGCGCTCGCCGTCTCTGGCCAGCAAGCCGGCAAGAAGCTGCCGAAGGACGCGCCGATCCAGCGTTACAAGGGTCTTGGTGAGATGAACGCCGACGAGCTGTGGGAGACCACGATGGATCCCGACAACCGGCTGCTCATGCAGGTCACCCTCGACGACGCGGCGCAGGCCGACGAGATCTTCTCGATCCTGATGGGCGAGGACGTCGACCAGCGCCGAGCCTTCATCCAGCGCAATGCGAAGGACGTCAGGTTCCTCGACATCTGAGCCCGGCCCTGTCCGCGACCAGCCCAGCAGACCACGACCCTAGAGGGATACCCAGGTGACTGACGACACGACGATCACCCCCGAGCCCGGCGGCCGCATTGAGCCCGTCGAGCTGCAGACCGAGATGCAGCGCGCCTACATCGACTACGCGATGGCGGTCATCGTCGGACGCGCATTGCCCGACGTACGCGACGGGTTGAAGCCCGTCCACCGTCGGGTGCTCTACGCGATGTACGACGGCGGATACCGTCCGGACCGCGGCTTCTCCAAGTGCTCCCGCGTCGTCGGCGACGTCATGGGCCAGTATCACCCGCACGGTGACAGTGCCATCTACGACACCCTCGTCCGGCTGAGCCAGCCCTGGATCATGCGCGCCCCCCTCGTGTCGGGGCAGGGCAACTTCGGCTCGCCCGGCAACGACCGCGCAGCCGCGATGAGGTATACCGAATGCCGGATGGCGCCGCTGGCGATGGAGATGGTGCGCGACATCGACGAGGACACCGTCGACTTCCGCCCCAACTATGACGGCCGCGGCCAGGAGCCGGTGTTGCTGCCGGCTCGGTTCCCGAACCTGCTCGTCAACGGATCGGCTGGGATCGCCGTCGGGATGGCGACGAACATCCCCCCGCACAACCTTCGCGAGGTCGCCGATGGCGTGCAGTGGGCACTCGCCAACCCCGGCGCCTCGCGCGAGGAGCTGCTGGATGCGCTCCTGCAACGCATCAAGGGCCCGGACTTCCCGATGGGCGCGCTGATCGTCGGTACCCAAGGCATCGAGCAGGCCTACCGGACCGGACGTGGCTCCGTGACGATGCGCGCCATCATCGACGTCGAGGAGGACAACAAGAACCGCACCTGCCTGGTGATCACCCAGCTGCCCTACCAGGTCAACCCGGACAACCTTGCCTTGAAGATCGCCGAGCTGGCCGACTCCGGCCGGGTCCAGGGGATCGCCGACGTACGCGACGACAGCTCCAACCGGAAGGGCCAGCGACTTGTCGTCGTCCTCAAGCGCGACGCCGTCGCCCGGGTCGTGCTCAACAACCTCTACAAGCACACGGAGCTGCAGCAGAACTTCAGCTGCAACATGCTCGCGCTGG
Source organism: uncultured Actinomycetota bacterium (assembly GCA_963820035.1). Lineage (GTDB taxonomy): Bacteria > Actinomycetota > Actinomycetes > Propionibacteriales > Nocardioidaceae > JAWWPG01. The sequence goes on from CAWFYK010000009.1 coordinate 497,608, forward strand.
TCGACGACGTCCCGCGGACGCTCAGCCTCGACGCGTTCATCAGCAACTGGGTGTCTCACCAGATCGACGTCATCCAGCGGCGCACCCGCTACCGGCTGCGCAAGGCCGAAGAGGATGCGCACATCTATCGCGGGCTGGCCAAGGCGCTCGACGCCCTCGACGAGGTCATCGCACTGATCCGACGGAGCCAGACGACCGACGAGGCTCGCGACGGCCTGATCGGTCTGCTCGACATCGACGAGATCCAGGCCACCGCGATCCTCAACATGCAGCTGCGTAGGCTCGCCGCCCTGGAGCGGCAGTCGATCATCGACCGGCTCGCCGACCTCGAGCGGGTCATCGCCGACCTCGAGGACATCCTGGCCAGCGAGCAGCGGCAGCGTGACATCGTCAGCAGCGAGCTGACCACGGTCGTCGACAAGTACGGCGATGTGCGTCGTTCGCAGATCATCCCCGCCGACGGAGACCTGTCGATGGAGGACCTGATCCCCGACGAGGATGTCGTCATCACCATCACCCGGGGCGGCTACGCGAAGCGCACTCGCGCCGATCTCTACCGGTTGCAGAAGCGTGGCGGCAAGGGAGTCCGGGGGGCGACGCTCAAGGGCGACGACTTGGTCGAGCACTTCTTCAGCACGACCAACCACCACTGGCTGCTGTTCTTCACGACGGCGGGCCGCGTCTACCGGACCAAGGCCTACCACCTGCCCGAGTCGGCTCGGGACGCGAAGGGCGGCCATGTCGCAGGGCTGCTGTCCTTCCAGCCCGACGAGCAGATCGCCCAGGTGCTGGCGATCCGCGACTACGAGAGCGCTCCCTACCTGGTACTCGCGACCCGAAACGGCTACGTGAAGAAGACCCGGCTGGCTGACTACGACTCGGCACGCCAGGCAGGCGTCATCGCCATCAACTTCCGTGAGGACGACGACGAGCTGATCGGCGCTGAACTGGTGACCGCTGACGACGACCTGTTGCTGGTGTCGCGGAAGGCCCAGTCGGTCCGCTTCCGCGCGGACGACTCGCAGTTGCGCCCGATGGGACGGGCCACGAGTGGTGTCACCGGCATGAAGTTCCGTGGCGGCGACAAGCTGCTGTCGATGTCGGTGATCGCCGCGAGCGACGTGCTGGCCGACGAGAGTGGTTCAGCGGGCGCTGCGGACGACGCGGCTGGGAGCAACGTGGTGGATGAGTCCGACGTGGTGGCTGGGACGGGTGAGGCGGGTGGGCCGACGGACGAAGGGACCGCTCGCTATGTCTTCACGGTCACCGACGGAGGGTTCGCCAAGCGCACCCGGGTGTCGCAGTACCGACTGCAGGGGAGAGGCGGAATCGGCATCAAGGCCATGCGGCTCGCCGACGCCCGCGGCTCCCTGGTGGGGGCGATCGTGGTCACGGATGCCGACGAGGTGATGGCCGTCCGGGCCAGCGGTCAGGTGACGCGCTCGGCCGCTGCCGACGTCCCGGCCAAGGGACGTGACACCATGGGAGTGAAGTTCGTCACTGTCGCGGCGGGTGACTCGGTCGTTGCCATCGCCCGAAACGCCGAGCCTGACATCGACGAAGAGTCAACCGAGGCCATCGTGGCCGACGCTGAAGTTGAGTCAGATGCTGACTCGCGGGAGACTGATCGGGGTGCTGACCCCTCAGTGCCCGGTCTGACGACGGACGTGGATGAGGAGCAACCCGAATGAGCAACGCCGGCGACAAGGAGTCCTCGGTCCCGCGCGGGCCGCTCGACAAGCCCACCGGCTCGGTGCAAGCCCCCACTCAGGAGATCCCACGGCCGGCCCTGGGTGAAGGCCGCCCGACGTTCGAGGAGACCGGCAAGACGCTGCCGGTCCCACCCGGCGGCGCCGGTGTCCCGTCCGAGCCTGACCGGGCCAAGGAGGCGAAGGCCGAGCGGGCTCGCCAGAAGCTGGCCGACCGCGCGGTGCGCAAGGCCGCGTCTCGTCAGCCGCGCCAGACCCGGCGAGCCAAGCTCAGACTGTCGCGGATCGACCCGTGGTCGGTCACCAAGACGTCCTTCCTGCTCTCGATCGCGTTCGGCGTGATGTGCGTGGTGGCCGTCTTCCTGGTGTTCTCGATCATGAGCGCCGCGGGACTGTGGGACAAGGTCAACGAGACGATTCAGCAGGTCGTCAACCAGGACCCGGCGAGCCAGTTCAACATCAAGGACTACGTCGCGATGAGCCGCGTCATGGGCATCACGATGCTCATCAGCGTGATCGACGTGGTGCTGATCACCGCGTTGTCGACGCTCGGAGCATTCATCTACAACATGTCGGCCGCCATGCTCGGAGGGGTCGAGGTCACGCTCGCGGAAGACCTCGACTGAGCATCCGCGCACCCTTCCCGCGGTGCCTCTGCGCTGGGCTTTCGAGCCGTCGGGAGGGGCTGATGACGCCGGGAACCAGTTTGGGAGCCCTCTCGGAGATGCGGTAACCTTCGACGTCGGCGTACGACGCCCGCGGGCCTATAGCTCAGACGGTTAGAGCGCTTCCCTGATAAGGAAGAGGTCAGAGGTTCAAGTCCTCTTAGGCCCACTGTCAATGGAACCCACGCAACGGGCCACGGAGCCCACGGAAGGGATCACCCATGATCAAGAAGCTCATTTTTCTCGCCGCCATCGGGGTCGTCGCGAAGATCGTCCTCAACAAGGTCACCGGCAAGAGCGACGCAGACCTCTGGGCCGAGGCGACCGACTCGGTCCGCTAGCCTCACCCGGCTCCCGGACCGTCATCCGGGGACGTAGCTCAACTGGCAGAGCACTGCCTTTGCAAGGCAGGGGTTGAGGGTTCGAGTCCCTTCGTCTCCACCACCATCCTTGCCCCCGGCCGGCATAACCCGCCGGAACGTCCGCTGGGCTCGGCCTACCGGGTCCGGCGGCGCCATATTCAGGCATAGGCGTGGATATTGTCACTAAACGGCCCGGAAAACCGCAATATCACCGCATGAGCGTTGGTTACGTACGCCGACCTGACGAGCGCCAGGGGAGGGGCGGAGCGCGGCTCGGTTTCAGGGTGCGAGGACGCCGTCAGCTGCGCTCTGGAGGGCCGCGATGTCCAGTTTCCTCATCTGCAGCATCGCCGCCATAGCGCGCCGGGCACGCTCCGGGTCGGGGTCGGCGAAGATCTCCTCCATCCCGGTCGGCACCACCTGCCAGGACAGGCCGAACCGGTCCTTGAGCCAGCCGCACTGACTCTCCTCGCCGCCGTCCGTCAGCCGCTTCCAGTAGGAGTCCAGCTCCTGCTGCGTCTCGCAGGTGATCTGGAATGACACCGCCTCGTCGAACGTGAACTGCGGACCGCCGTTGATGCCGACGAACCGTTGGCCGTCGAGCTCGAACTCCACGGTCATCACGGTGCCGGCCGGTCGCGGTCCGGCCTCGGTGTAGTGCGTGACGTTGACGATTCGGGAGTTGTCGAAGATGGAGACGTAGAACGCGGCAGCCTCCTCGGCCTCCGTGTCGAACCACAGGTTGGGGATGATCTGGTGCTTCATCGGGGGCGTCCTCTCGTCCGGTCGGGGGTTACCTCGGCAGAGCCTGTACTGGGTAGACCTACCGAGCGGGAGAAACTCATCGGACGGTGTGGCCGCTACTCGTAGACGAGCTTCTGCGGGCCTGGGTAGACGTAGGACAAGGCGTCGCGGAGCCGGTCGCGCCAGTTCTCCCAGCTGTGCCCGTCACGCACTTCGTCGAAGCGCACGGCGACCCCGGCGGCCTCGAGCGTCAGCACCATCGCCCGGTTCGGCACGATCAGCGGTTCGTAGACCCCGCAGGAGAGGAACGCCCGGTTGGCGACCCTCCGTGGCCTGGCCCGGAAGCGGTTGACGAACTTCACCACCGGGTCGAAGGCCGGCCCGCCACCGTGGTCGGTCGCGATGTCGGTGAAGACGAACGAACCTGACATCAGGGCCAGCCGGCCATAGGTGTCCGGTGAGCGGTTCGCCGCTGCGAGCGAGGCGATGGCTCCGAAGCTCGACCCGAGCAGACAGCGGCCGGACGGCTGGCGGGCCAGCGGCAGCTCGCTCTCCAGCGTCGGAAGCAGTTCGGTCGTGACGTAGCGCGAATGTGCCGTGGAGTTGGCGTACTCCACCAGCCGGTCGCCGGGGTTGAGGAACGCCACCACCATCTCGGCGATGTCCAGCCGGTGGATCAGGTTGTCGAGGACCACCTTCGCTGACGCGTACTGCAGGAAGTCGGCGCCGTCGTGGACGACGAGCAGCGGGTACTTCGCCGCGCGCCGGAACCGGGCCGGCAGATACAGCGTGACCTCGCAGTCACGGCGAAGTGCTTTGCTGGGCACCACCATCTGGGTCAGGTCGCCTGGCCGCGCGTCCGGGTGCGGCAGCGTCCACTCGGGAGTCTCGTAGCCGTGGGCGAAGCACACGGACGAGCTGCCCATCGGGCTGTGGGACAGGGCCGGGTTGAGCGGGTCGTTGAAGCGCTCGCGGTGGTCTCCCCGCCGTACCTCGATCTGGTACTCGACCCGGGAGCGCTCGGGGAGCTCGAGGACCAGGTACCAGAGGTCGGTGCCGCGGAGCCGGCGCAGCGGGAGCAGGTTGGGCAACCCGACGATGCGCTGAGCGATGTGGACCTCGTCGGCCTCGCCGCGGAACAGGAATGTGCAGCGGGCGCCTTCGACGATAGGGATCGTGTTGCTGGCGATGAACTCGTCGATGTCGGCGGCCTCGAGCGGCATCCGCTCCTTCAGCCGGTTGACCGCCAGACGTCGGCTCGGAGCCTCGACCGGGGTGGTCACTCCTCCTCCAAGGTGAGGATGCGCCCATCAGCACGAACGACGCGGGCGTTCGGTGGCAGCCCTCCGTCGGCTGGTAGATCCAGCCGGACGCCGTCATCGAGGACCACGCATCTGCTCGGGGCGAAGCGGCCGGCCAGCTCGGCCATCCGCGCCGGCTCGTCGGTGCGCAGCCGGCGCCTCGCGTCCGGCAGGAAGACCGCGTCGCGGACCAGGCCCAGCCCGTCGTCGTAGATCTCGGCGGGGGCCGGGCCCTGCGGGGTGCGGTCGTGGAACAACACCACCCGTTCGGTGAGTGCCATCGCTCCCGCAGACCAGGCCACCACCTCCGCCGGCGCGAAGCCGCCGACATCGAACAGCTGCAGCACGTGCAGCAGCACTCCGACGTGCCCACCGGCCACGAAGAGCGCCGCCGCCTGTCCGAGGATCTCCCGAACCGCCAACCGGTGCTCGATCACCACCGGCCGCTCGGCCACCCCGAACGTGGCGTCGAACTCCTCGGTGGCCGATCTCACCCGGGCCACGTGCCGGTCGTCGACGAGGCGTACGACGGCCTCGGCGTCGGCCAGCGCGGCCTCGATCGCGCGGGGCCGGTCGCCGCTGCGCAAGGCGAGCAGCTCGCGGGCTCCGAGGGCGGCCTCGAGCTGCACGAGATGGAGCAGCCGCAGCTCGTCCAAGGCGGTCCGGTGCTCCAGCTCGGCGATGGCGAACTCGCGGTCCCGCTCCTGGACGTCGAGCCAGCGGCCGTAGAGGTTCAGGTTGCGGCTCCGGCCGGCGAGCAGCCCGTCGAGCTCGGAGTCGTCGGGCTCCCGCTCCTGCCACCCGGCCGTCACGGTGGCCAGGGGACCTGCCAGGTCGAGCGATCGGAGCACCTGGTCGACGGTGGGCCGCCGTTGCGGCCCGAGCACGGTCAGGTGCACGCGCGGCTCATTGGGCGTAGACGTGGACGGTGCGACCGACATCGTCGAGCATCCCGCGCAGCACGTCGTAGTCGGGGTGCCGCATCCGCACGTAGGCATTGGCCATATAGCCGGCCGCCACCGGTTGGGTCGGGGTGCCCGGCCCCGGCAGGTGCGCGTCGATGACCCACTCGCCGTGTCGCACCTGGATGTCGTCGATGCCCGAGTAGCCGCTGATCTGCCCGTCGCGGTCGGGCCGCAGCGCCACGATCCCGCTGGCGAACCGGCGGGAGGGCTTGGCACCGACGTCGCCATGCACGATCGCGTTAGCCCACTCCCGATAGACGTCGACGTCGTTGCCCGCGGAGTAGAGGTCCCAGGCCCCCACACCGGGAGGCCGGCAGCCGATCTCCGAGAACCGGAGCCCCTTCGGACCGAAGAACCACTCCATGTGCGTGGCGCTGGTGCCGATGCCGAGGGCCTCGTTGACCCGGTGGCCCATCTCGCGCAGCTGGGAGTAGTCCGCGACGGAGTCCACCCGGTTGGTCGAGATGAACTGCGGGGAGATCCAGCGCGCGCGCATGGCGTCGAGCACGTTGGGGAAGTAGTGCGAGACGAAGTCGAGCGCCGGCTGGCCGTCGATGCTCAAGGTGTCGTAGAAACCCTCGTGGCCCTGGACGAACTCCTCCACCGCGATCGAGGCGACACCCTGGGCGCCGAACGTCGACAGCGCCGCCTCGAGCGCTCGTCGGTCGTCGACGCGGATGGTGTCGAGCGCGCCCGCGCCGCTGCGTGGCTTCAGGATCAGCGGGTAGCCCACCGCGGCGACGAACTGGTAGACCTCGTCCGCGGAGTCGGCCGCCGTGGACGCCGCCGTCGGCACGCCCGCTGCGCGGAGCGTCTCCTTCATCGACGGCTTGTCGCGGCACAGCCACGCGGTGCGCACCGACGTCCCAGGGATCGTGCACGTCTCCCGGACCTGCGCCGTCGACAGCGTGTGCGACTCGATGGTGGCCTCGAGCCGGTCCACCCAGACCTTGTCCTGGATCCAGCGGACGGCGTCCGTCAGGACGCCGACGTCCGTGACGTTGGGCACCTGGTGGTAGTGCCGCATCCAGCCCTTCAGCTGGTCGTCCAGCATGTCCTCGGGAGACTCCCCGATCCCGATGACAGTCGCTCCTGTCTCGGCAAGCGCCCGCACGAACTCGCGCTGGTTGGGTGGGAAGAACGGCTCAACGAAAACGACGTTCACCCGGGGCATGCTATCGGCTCCCGCGGCGGTCCGCTCTGGCTCCGCCGGGTGCGGGGCGTCGTCCACAGGCGTAGCGTGCAGGGCCATGGTCGTCGCCGCCTTCGTCGCACCGTTCCTTCTGGAAGCCACCACGCGGTTCGTCGAATCCGCGGCCCGGCTGCCCGACGTACGGCTCGGGCTCATCACGACGGAACCAGCGGAGAACCTGCCCCCAGGGCTCCGCGAGCACCTCGACGGCCACTGGCGCGTCGATGACGCGCTCGACCCTCGGCAGATCGCTACCGCCGTGGCCGGGCTCAGCGGACAGCTCGGGCGGGTCGAGCGGCTGGTCGCAGCTCTCGAGCAGCTCCAGGTTCCGCTCGCGCAGGTCCGGGAGGCGCTCGGCATCGAGGGCATGGACGAGCAGACCGCCCACAACGTCCGGGACAAGGCCCGGATGAAGGAGGTACTGCGGGCGGCCGGCATCCCCTGCGCCCGCCATCAGCTCGTCACGAGTGTCGGCGACGCCATCGGGTTCGGCGACGCCGTCGGGTTTCCCCTGGTGGCCAAGCCACCAGCGGGGGCCGGGGCCCAGGCGACCTATCGGCTGGACGACGCAGAGGCGCTGATGGGCTGGCTCGCTGCCATCAGCCCGGGGCCGGAGGATCCGGCACTGCTCGAGGAGTACCTGGTCGGCGACGAGCACACGTTCGACAGCGTGACGATGGACGGCCACACCGGCTGGGCGTCGATCGCGGACTACGAGCCGCCACCGCTCGACGTGCTCCGCAACCCGTGGATGCAGTGGACCGTCCTGCTTCCTCGGGAGATCGACACGCCGCCGTACACCGGCATCCACCAGATCGGCCCTGCGGCCATCTGCGCGCTCGGAGTACGCGACGCGTTCACCCACATGGAGTGGTTCCGCCGCCCCGACGGCTCCGTCGCGGTGTCCGAGGTCGCGGCCAGGCCACCGGGCGCCCAGCTGTCGTCGATGCTCGGCTATGCGCACGACGTCGACTTCCAGAGCGTCTGGGCCGAGCTGGTCGTGCTTGGTCGCTTCTCGCCGCCGGAGCGCCGCTTCGCGGCCGGGACGGCCTACCTGCGCGGGCAGGGCCACGGGAGGGTGCACGCCGTGCACGGGATCGACGACCTGCAACGCGCGATCGGGCATCTCGTCGTCGAGGCCAAGCTGCCCCGGGCGGGTCAGTCTTCCGCCTCGAGCTACGAAGGCGAGGGTCACATCACGGTCCGGGACCCGAACACCGAGGTCGTCCGCGACGCGTTGCGGCGCATCGTCAACACCGTCCGGGTCGAGCTGGTGGAGTCGCAGTGATCGGACCGGGCCGATGAACATCGTGATGCTCTCGCCGGGCTTCCCGGTGGAGATGTCGTTCTTCACACGCGGCCTCGCCGCCGTCGGGGCGACGGTCATCGGCGTCGGCGACCAGCCACCGCATGCCCTGCCGCCGGCCGCCCGGGAGGCGCTGGCGCACTACGAGCACGTCTCGCTCGCCGACGACGACGCCGTACTGGCCGCCTTGCACGGCCTCTCCCGGCACGTGCGCCTCGACCAGGTCGAGTGCCTCTGGGAGCCCTACATGATCCTCGCGGCCCGGATCCGCGAGGAGTTCAGGCTGCCTGGGATGACGGTCGAGCAGACGCTGCCGTTCCGCGACAAGGAGCGGATGAAGCAGGTTCTCGACGGGGCCGGCATCCGGACGCCGCGGCACTCCAGCACCGCAACGGTCGCCGGCGCGTGGGAGGCGGCGGATCGACTCGGCTTTCCGCTGATCGTCAAGCCGATCGCCGGGGCCGGCTCCGCCGACACCTACCGGGTCGACACCACGGACGAGCTCGACGCGGTGCTGTCGATGGTTCGTCACGTCGACGAGATCAGCGTCGAGGAGTTCGTCGACGGTGAGGAGTTCACCTACGACACGGTGTGCGCCGACGGTCAGGTGCTGTTCGAGAACGTCTGCTGGTATCGCCCGCGGCCGCTCCAGGCGCGCACCCACGAATGGGTCAGCCCGACGACGATCGCTATCCGCGACCTCGACCAACCGGACCTCGCCGGGGGCATCGCGATGGGTCATCAGGTGCTCGCCGCCCTCGGCTTCCAGTCCGGCTTCACCCACATGGAGTGGTATCGCAAGGCCGACGGAGAGGTCGTCTTCGGCGAGATCGGAGCCCGACCACCGGGCGGTCGCACGGTAGACGTGATGAACTACGTGACCGACGCCGACCTGTTCCGCGGCTGGGCGGACGCGGTGGTGCACCACCGGATCCCCGAGCCGTTGGAGCGGCGCTACAACGCCGCCAGCGTCTTCAAACGCGCCCAAGGTGAGGGCCGGATCTCCCGCATCGAGGGACTGGACCGGCTCATGGCGGCGTACGGCGACTCGGTCGCGGCGATCGACCTGCTCCCCGTCGGGGCCCCGCGCCGGGACTGGCGCGCCACGCTGATCTCCGACGGCATGGTCATCGTGCGCCACCCCGAGTTCGGCCCGCTGGTCGAGATGACCGAGCGGTTCGCGTCAGATCTGCTGCTGGTCGCCGAGTGACAGCAGCGTCGTCGGTGGCGGCCCGGCGCGAGGCCGTCGAGCGCAAGTTGCCCGACGTACTGGCCGACCTCAGGGGGCTGGTGCGCCTTCGGTCGGTCTCTGCCGACCCCGCTGCGGCTGAGGCGATGGGCGACAGCGCGAGGGCGGTCGCCGGTCTCATGCGGGACGCCGGGATCGTCGACGTCGAGGTGCTCGCCGTCGAGGGTGGTCAGCCGGCCGTGCTGGGGCACCGGCCCGCGCCGCCTAGCGCGCCCACCGTGCTGCTCTATGCCCACCACGACGTGCAGCCGCCAGGCGCGGCCGCTGACTGGGACTCCGACCCCTTCGAGCCTGTCGAGCGGAGCGGTCGGCTCTTTGGGCGCGGGGCCGCCGACGACAAAGCCGGCATCGCCCTCCATCTGGCCGCTCTGAACGTCCTCGGTGACGACCTCGGGGTGGGAGTCACCATGCTGGTCGAGGGCGAGGAGGAGATCGGCTCGCCGACCCTCCCGGCGTTCCTGGACCGCTACCGCGACCGGCTAGCCGCCGACGTCATCGTGCTGGCCGACTCGACGAACTGGCGGGTCGGGGTTCCCGCGCTGACCACGTCGCTCCGCGGTGGCGCCAATGTCGTCGTCGAGGTGAGCACCCTGCGGCATGCCGTGCACAACGGCCTCTACGGCGGCCCAGTCCCGGATGCGCTCACCGCCCTCGCGAGGCTGATCGCGACCCTGCACGACGAACGGGGCGACGTGGCCGTGGCCGGCCTGGCCCGAGGCTCGGCGGACCCGCTCGACCTGACCGAGGAACAGTTCCGGTCCGACGCCGCGATGCTGGACGGCGTCCGGCTGATCGGGAGCGGCTCACTGACGTCGCGACTGTGGTCAGGACCAGCGGTCAGCGTCATCGGCATCGACGCACCGCCCGTCGACGCGGCAGCGATGACCCTGGTGCCGACCGCGCGAGCGAAGCTCACCCTCCGGGTCGCCCCTGACGACGATGCCGCGAAGGCCTGCGATGCCTTGGTCGCCCATCTGGAGCGGCACGCGCCGTGGGGTTCGGTCGTCACCGTCACGGCCGGCAAGGTCGTCCAGCCTTTCCAGGCGGTGACCACCGGCCCGGCGTACGGCGCGGCGCGGATCGCCTTCCGCGAGGCCTGGGGCGTTGCCCCGGTTGAGATCGGCGTGGGCGGGTCGATCGACTTCATCTCGGGTTTCGCCACGGCGTTCCCCGATGCCGAGATCCTCATCACCGGCGTCGAGGATCCCGACACCCGGGCGCACGGGGCCAACGAGAGCCTCCACCTGGCCGAGTTCGCCAAAGCCTGCCTGGCGGAGACGCTGCTGCTCACCGGCCTCGCCCCCGCCTCGCACGTGTGAGGCCGACGCTCCCCGCGCGCCGTAGAGCTCGCTCCCCGTGACAATGTCGCCCGCCGGAAGACCTCGGGTGGCACGATCGACGCATGGACCCCGCCCGGCACCTCCGTCAGATGGTCAACGGCTACCAGGTGTCGCAGGCGCTGCACGTCGCGGCCATGCTTGGTCTCTCCGACCTGCTCGCCGAGGGTCCGCGCTCGGTCGCCGACCTCGCCCGGGCCACGGAGACCCACCCGCCGACGCTGGCCCGGCTGATGCGAGCTCTCGCCAGCGTCGGCGTCTACGAGCCCGACGCCGAGGGCCGTTTCACCAACACCGAGCTGGGCGAGCTGCTGCGGACCGACGTGCCGGGCTCGCTCGGCGGCTGGGCCGGCTACGTCGGCCGCCCGGCCCACTGGGAGGCCTGGGCCAACCTGGGCGACAGCGTCCGGACGGGTGAGAACGCGTTCCTGTCAGTCCATGCCAGGTCGGTCTGGGACTACCGGCGGGAGCATCCCGAGGATGGTCTCGCGTTCGACCGGGGGATGACGTCGTTATCCCTCGCGGTCGCCCAGACGGTGGCCGAGGTCTATGACTTCGGCCGGTTCCGCACCGTCGTCGACGTCGGAGGCGGGCACGGTGTGCTGCTGGCCGCAATCCTCGAGCGACACCCGGATGTGCATGGCGTGGTCTTCGACCAGCCAGAGGTGATCGCCACCGCCGGCGAACCGGTAGGCGAGGACCCGCGACTGGCGAGCCGGCTCACGATGCAGGGTGGGAGCTTCTTCGAGGCCGTTCCCGGCGGCGCTGACGCCTACCTGATGAAGGCGGTCATCCACGACTGGGCGGACCCCCAAGCGGTGGACATCCTGCGCGTCTGCCGTCGGGCGGTGCCCGACCACGGTGTGCTGCTGCTCATCGAACAGTTGCTGGGAGAGGGCCCGGAACCCGCCCGAACCTCGTTCTCCGACCTGAACATGCTGGTGGGGCCGGGTGGCCAGGAGCGCACCAGGGACGAGTACCGCGGCCTGCTCGAGGCGGCCGGGTTCTCACTGGTCGCCGCCACCGGCACCGGCACCGCGATCTTCGTCATCGAAGCGGTCCCGGTCTGAGCCTGCCCCTGCTCAGCAGTCGGCTGACGTCAGCACAGCTCGTCGAGGTAGTGCGGGAGCATCTCGTGCCAGGTGTACCAGTCGTGGTCCCATTCCGGCCCCACTCGTCGCTGCTCCTGGCACCGGTGCTGCGACCTCGTCATCGAGGTCACCCCGGGTCTGAGACTGGGCTGCGACGCGGGATCCGGCGATCGGTCCGAGCTCAGCAGAGCTCGTCGAGGTAGTGCGGGAGCATCTCGTGCCAGGTGTACCAGTCGTGGTCCCATTCCGGACCCCATTCGTCGACGCGGTTGGGAATCCCCTTGCTGCCCAACACGCTCGCCATGTGCCACGACTCGCCGATGTTCTCCCAGCGGCCCTGTCCGGATGCCAGGATGGCGAACCGCTGTCGGAGGGTGTCGAGCTGCGGGCCCTCGAGGCCGGGCAGAAAGTGGCACGGCGAGGACAGGTAGAGGTCCTCGTTGACCTGCCCGTCGAAGAACCGCTCGATCCGATAGGTGCCGCTCATCCCGATCGCGGCGCCGAAGGCATGCGGGTAGCGGCACAGCACCGCCAGGGCGTTGAAGGCACCGATGGACGCCCCCGCCGTGACGATCAGCGGCTGGTGGCCGCCCAGGTCCGCATGGATGGCAGGCACGACCTCGTTGGCGACGTACTCGTGGAACTGGTTGAAAAGCCACATCCGGTGGGCCGGTGAGCCCGTCGAGGCGACCATCGCCTGACCGGCCACGCTGTCGCAGGAGTAGAGCTTGATCCGGCCACTCTCGAGCAGACCGCCGCACGCCTCGACCAGCTTGTTGCGCTCAGCCTCGCCGGCATCGCCCCCGGCGGTGGGGAACAGCAGGACCGGTGTTCCGAAGTGACCCCAGCGTGCCAGGCTGACCGGCTGCTGCAGACGGTCGGAGTACCACCGGTCGCTGACGTCCATCGTGCCGACTCCTGCTCACTCGCGGGCGCCTTCGGCGGTTCCTCAGGCGTACGCCGACCGGCTCCCCTCGGCGGCATCGTTACCGTACCGGCTGGTGACGAGTGCCGCCCGCCGATCGCCGCCTCTTTCAGCCTGCCGCCCTCGAAGCCGGGGTTCCGCGGGTGGTGAGAGCCGTGAAGCCCGGCGCCTGGGTGCTGCTTGGCCATGCGGGGGTCAAGCGCGAACCCGTCGAGGACGCCCTCACGGCGCTCAAGACGCTGGCGTACGGCGGCACGTTGCTCGACGACGAGCAGGCTGAGACGTTGCTCACGCGGGCCGGGCTGGGTGGGGGTGCGCTCGGTGCCCACGCCGCCGGGAGGACCCTCCGTCAGGGTCGATCAGGCTCCGAGCTAGCGGCCGACGCTGGCGGGCCTGGCACACTGGCGTTCATGCGGCGCGTGACCGACCCGGTGACCAGCGCACGTCGTACGACGCTAGGAGGCACGTGCATCGCTTCCTGAACGTCCGGGCGCTCGGGCTGGCCCTCGTCGGCCTCATGCTCATGGCCGTGATGGGGTGGCTCGGCTGGTGGCAGTTCACCGTCTACGACCAGCATCAACGCGCCGATGCCCAAGCCGCCCTTCGCCAACCGCCGGTGCCGCTGAGCACCGTCATCGGCCCGGACTCGGCGTTTCCGGCGGACGGCGTGGGACGACCCGTCACGGTCAGTGGGACGTTTCTCGCGGGCCAGCAGATCTATGTGCGCAACCTGCCCGGCGCGACACACCGCTACGCGGTGGTCACCCCGCTCGTGACCTCGGGGGGATCGGCCATCCTGGTCGTCCGCGGCTCCCACGACGAGAGGACTGCCGCGGCCCCCGCCGGCACGGTGAGCGTGCGCGGTGTGCTCGAGCCCTCGGTCGACGCGGGTGGTCCGCCGAACGCGCAGCGGATCGCCGACGGACTGTCGGTCTCTGCTCTCGTCGGTGCGGTCGGGCCGGACCTCTACTCGGGCTACCTGCTGCAGCAGTCGAGCACCCCCGCGCAGCAACCGGCCCTCTCGCCGGTGCCGCCGCCGTTGCCGGACCCGTCCCGCTGGTCCGGGGTCCGCAACCTGCTCTATGCGTGCCAATGGTGGGTCTTCGCAGGCTTCGTGGCGTTCATGTGGTGGCGGATGACCGGCGACCTCGCGGCCACAGCGCGGAAGCGCGCGGATACTCCGGACGCCGACTCCGGTTCCCTCACGCCGCTGAGGTAGCGTCGAGCGTTGTGAGAGGAGCTCTGCTGCGTTATCGGGTCATGGCCAACATCATCGGCGTGTTCCTGATCGTGCTGATCTGCATCGGCGTTCCCCTGAAACACCTGCTGACCGAGGGGTCGACACTTCAGACGCTTGGCGCGGACATCACCGAGGTGGTGGGCATCATGCACGGCTTCCTCTACATGATCTTCCTCGTGCTGGCCGCTGACCTGGCTCGGCGGGCGCGCTTTCCGCTCTGGTTCGCGGTGATCACGCTCGTCCTCGGCACGATTCCGTTCCTCAGCTTCGTCGGTGAGCACAACGCGACGAAGCGGGTGAGGGCCGAGCATCCCGAGCTCGTCCCCGCCGCCCGGTAGACATTCCGCGTCAAGGAGCCACGCCGATGCCCAAGCCGCCACTGTCCGACGCCGCCAGCGACCTGCTGGCCCAACCCAACCCGGCCGTGATCGCCGTCGTCCGTCCCGACGGCCAGCCGGTCTCGGTGGCCACCTGGTACCTGGTCGAGGACGACGGCCGAGTGCTGGTCAACATGGACGGCGAACGCGCCCGCAACGACTACATGCGCCAGGAGCCCCGGGTTTCCCTCACCGCCATCAAAGAGGGTGAGTGGTATACCCACGTCAGCGTGCAGGGTCGGATCACGGAATGGCGGGACGACCCGGACCTGACGGACATCGACCGGCTGTCGAGGCACTATGGCGGAGAGGCCTACCGGAACCGGACCCGGCCCCGCGTCAGCGCGCTCATCGAGATCGACTACTGGCATGGCTGGGGTGCCCTGAAGGCCGACGATTGACCACCGGCTGCGGCGACTCCTAGGTGCGGCCGAGCGACGCCAGGTCGGGCTGGCTGAGCACGAAGCGCGCCTCGACCTGGCCGGTCACCTGCTGACGCTCCGGCTCGAGGTCGAACTCCGGGCCGGACGACTCCGGCTGACCGGCTGCCGCCAGCATGAACCGCGCTCCGGCAGCATGCGGTGGTCGGTCGTGCTGCGACATCCCGAGGTCGGCGACCTCGACGAGGGAGACCACCTCGGCCCCGAACGCCTCCGCGTAGTCGCGGGCCCTGCGGAGCGCGTCGGCAGCGGCGGCGAGCCGAGCCTGCCGGTAGACGTCGCTGGCCGGTCGCAGCTCCCACCAGGGGCCGTCGACCGAGACGAGGTCGATGGCGGCGAGCGAGACGACCAGGTCGGACAGTGCCTCGAAGTCCGTGAGGACGACGGAGGTCGTCACGCGGCCGACATAGCGGCGTACCTTCTCCGCCTTCTTGCGGCTCAGCTCCGGATAGACCTGGAGGCGGGAGGTCTCGGACCGCTCGACAGCCGACCCGGCGGCGGCCACGGCGTTCGAGACAGCGTTCGACCGCTGACCGAGCAGGTCGACGACCGAATCCCGGTCCTGTCCCTGGGCCAGGACGGAGACAGTCAGCGTCGCGGTCTCGGGCTCGGCCTCGACGACGGCCTCTCCCCGGACCGCGACGGTCGGCGGGGAAGTCAGCTGGTCGACGGCTACTCGACCTTCGTCTCGTCGAGCGGGTTGTCGGGCGTGGTGGCCTCGGGAGACTCGACGGTTTCCTCGGACGCCAGCGGTGCCGTCGGGGCGGTCTCGTTGCTGGTCTCGGCGGCGGGTCGGCTGTCACCGACCGCGTCGTCCCAGGAGTCGTTGCCGCCGGAGAGCTTCTTGTAGACCACGAATCCGACGGCTGCGAGCACGGCTAGCAGAAGCAGGTTACGGAGCTTGTGCCCGCTCTTGGCCTCCTCGGCGAGGTTCAGCTTCACGGCCGCTTTGTGACCCCGCCGCTGTCCTGTCTCGAGGGCCTGCTGGGCCACCGGGGTGAGCTTCTCGCGGGTGTCGTCGAGGATGGGGCCGATCTTGCCGCGTGCGTCGTCCAGGACGGGCCCGATCCGGTCGCGGGCATCGCCCAGGGCGGGGCCGATCTTGCCGCGGGCGTCGTCGATGGCTGGCCCGATCTTCTCGCGGGTGTCGTCGAGGATCGGACCGATCTTCTCGCGGGTGTCGTCGAGGATCGGGCCGATCTTCTCGCGGGCATCGCCGAGTGCGGGACCGATCCGCTGCCGCGTGTCGTCGAGGGCCTTGGGCAGTGCCACCACGTCGTCCTCCTTGGGCGGGGCCAGTCGGCCACCATCGTGCCTGGTCATGTGCCTTTCACAGTAGCAAGAGAGCGGCCGGGCCACCGGGGGCGGTCGGCGGTGACCCCGACTCGCTCCGGCGCGGTTGGGCGGCGTGCAAGGATAGGCCACGTCGAGCCTGGCGGGCAGCAGTCCCCGGGCGCGACGTGACGGACTTTCCCCGACCGAAAAGGTGACCCGGTGGCCGACAAGCTCTATGCCACGCTGCAGACCAACCATGGCGACGTGGTGATCCAGCTCTTCCCCGACCAAGCGCCGAAGACCGTCGAGAACTTCGTCGGACTTGCTGAGGGCAGGATCGAGTGGACCGACTCGACGGGTGCCAAGACGAAGGTGCCGTTCTACGACGGGTTGACGTTCCACCGGGTGATCGCCGGCTTCATGATCCAGGGCGGCTGCCCGCAAGGCGACGGACGAGGAGGTCCGGGTTATACGTTCAAGGACGAGTTCCACCCCGACCTGTCCTTCGACCGGCCCTACCTGCTCGCGATGGCCAACTCGGGACCGGCGACCAACGGCTCCCAGTTCTTCATCACCGTCGGTCCGACTCCCCACCTGACCAACCGGCATACGATCTTCGGTGAGGTTGCCGACCAGCCGAGCCGCGACGTCGTCGACTCCATCGCGAAGACGCGGACCGGACGCGGCGACCGCCCAGTCGACCCGGTCGTGATCTCCGGCGTCGACGTCGAGCGGCGCTGACCGCCGGTCATCACATGAGCGCGATGTCGCAGTCTCCCGGCACCGGGACGGGGGTGCCGCCGCACTGCTACCGACACCCGGATCGGGAGACCTACGTCGCGTGCCAGCGCTGCGGCCGGCCGATCTGCCCGGACTGCATGCTGCAGGCATCCGTCGGTTTCCAGTGCCCGGAGTGCGTGCGCCAGGGGCACTCCCAGACGAGGCAGGCCCGGACGTCCTTCGGCGGCCGGGTTGCCGTCCAGTCCAGCGTCGTCACCGTGACGCTGATCGCCGTCAATGTGGCCATCTTCCTGCTCGTCAACATCACCGGGGGGATCAACGGTCGCGTCGGCAAGCTGCTCATCGAGCTGCCTACCAACGTCGGCTACGCGCCGGACGCGCACATCTACGGAGTGGCGCAGGGCGCCTACTGGCAGCTGGTCACGTCGACGTTCACGCACTTCCAGATCCTGCACATCGCGATGAACATGATCGGGCTGTGGATCTTCGGTTCCTTCCTCGAGCATGAGCTCGGGCGGTGGCGCTATCTCGCGCTCTATCTGGTCACCGGGCTGGTCGGGTCCGTCGGGGTCTATCTGGTGGCCGACCCCCATGTGGCGGCGCTCGGTGCCTCCGGCTCGGTCTTCGGACTGTTCGCCGCATCGTTCATCGTGCTGCTCAAGCAGCACCGTGAGATCACCCAGCTCGTCGTGCTCCTCGTGCTCAACTTGTTCATCTCGTTCGCGGTGCCCAACATCGCCTGGCAGGCGCACATCGGTGGCCTGCTCTCGGGGCTGGCGATCGGCGCCGCCTACGCCTACGCGCCCCGGGAGCACCGGACCCTGGTGCAGGTCGGCACCCTGGCGGTCATCGTGCTGGCCTGCGTCGCGGCGGTCGCCATGCGGACCTCCGCGCTGACCGCCTGAAACCACCGCGACGCCAGGTTGTCCACACTGGGGATAACTCCTGTGGAGAACTACACCAGTGTAAGTCCAGCAGGTGAGCGGCAGGCGAACGGACCGCGCGGCGCCGATGAACGCAGCCTCAACAACCCCAGGTCAGGGCGGATTCGTCCGGCTGGCCCACGAAAGGACTCCGCTCGCTGAGTCGGACGAATGCCGACGCCCGGGCTCAGGACAGCGGAACGACGTCTCGAGCACCCATCCGAGCCGCATCCGCCGTCTCGTCGTCGGGCATCTGCTGGCTCTCCCGCTCGGCGGCGACGCGCTGCTGGTAGTGCTCGATCTCCCGTTCGACCTGCTCGTCGCTCCAGCCGAGGGTGCGCCGCATCAGGTCGGCGGCCTCCTCGCACGACTGGGTGCCCCGATGGAACGTTTCGATCGAGATCCTGGTGCGCCTGGTCAGCACGTCGTCCAGGTGCCGGGCACCCTCGTGCGAGGCGGCATAGACGATCTCGACCCGGAGGTAGTCCTCACTTCCGGCCAGCGGCTCACCGAGGCTCGGGTCGTCGGCCACCAGGTCGAGCAGCTCGTTGATGAGCGAGCCGTAGCGGTTCAGCAGATGTTCGATACGCACCTCGTGGAGCCCGCTGCGCTCGGCAAGCAGGTGGCGCTGGTTCCACAGCGCGTCGTAGCCCTCCGCGCCGAGGAGGGGCACGTTCTCCGTGCACGAGGGCGGGATCCGCCGGTCCAGCACCTGCTCGACCCCATGGACGGCCTCATCGATGGCGTCCTTCGCCATCACCCGGTACGTCGTGTACTTGCCGCCGGCGACGACGACCAGACCCGGCACGGCGTGGGCAACGGCGTGCTCGCGAGAGAGCTTCGACGTGGCCTCGGACTCGCCTTCGAGCAGCGGCCGCAGGCCGGCGTAGACACCCTCGACGTCGGCCCTGGTCAGCGGGGTCTCGAGCACGGCGTTGACGTGGTCGAGCAGGTAGTCGATGTCGCTCGAGCTCGCCGCCGGGTGCGCCTTGTCGAGCTCCCAGTCGGTGTCCGTCGTGCCGATGATCCAGTGCCGGCCCCACGGGATGACGAACAGCACGGACTTCTCGGTACGCAGGATCAGGCCCGACTCCGAGCGGATCCGGTCCCGCGGGACGACGAGGTGGATGCCCTTGCTCGCCCGGACGTGGAACTGGCCGCGCTCACCCGCCAGCGACTGGGTGTCGTCGGTCCAGACGCCCGTGGCGTTGACCACCTGACGGGCCTCGATGCGCAGCTTCCGGCCTGTCTCGAGGTCCTCGACCAACGCGCCGCTGACTCGCTGGCCCTCGCGGATGAAGTCGACCACCCGGCTGCGGCTGGCCACGTGGGCGCCGTAGGACGCAGCCGTGCGCGCCAGGAACATCGTGTGCCGGGCGTCGTCGACCTGCGCGTCGTAGTACTGCAGAGCTCCGATCAGCGCGTCCTTGCGTAGCGACGGGACGATCCGCCGAGCACCGGCGCGGGTCAGATGCCGGTGGTGCGGCACCCCGCGCGACCGGCCGGAGAGCAGCCCGAGAGAGTCGTAGAGAGCCACCCCCGCACCGGCGTAGAAGCGCTCCCAGAAACGCCCGTGCAGCGGATAGACGAACGGCACCGGCCGGACCAGGTGAGGAGCGATCCGCTGGATCAGCAGACCACGTTCCTGGAGGGCTTCGGAGACCAGTCCGAAGTCGAGCATCTCCAGGTAACGCAGCCCGCCGTGGATCAGCTTGCTCGATCGGCTCGAGGTCCCCGACGCGAAGTCGCGCGACTCGACCAGCCCCACCGAGAGGCCGCGGGTCGCCGCGTCGAGCGCGGAGCCCGTCCCGACGACACCCCCGCCCACGACGAGGATGTCGACGCCCTGCGACTCCATCGCATCCAGCGCTGCAGCACGATCCTCAGGCGACAGGGCAACCGGCATCATCTCGGACCTCTTCCGTTGGGGGTGTTGGCGCGGAGACGGGGCCGGGCTCAGTCGACGTCGACCCAGTCCAGCGTTCTCGTCACAGCCTTCTTCCATTGCGCATAACCGGCTTCGCGCTGCTCGTCGTTCCACTCGGGAGTCCACCGGCGCGCTTCGTTCCAGTTCTCCCGGAGCTCGTCGGTGTTGCTCCAGAACCCGACCGCCAGACCAGCGGCGTAGCAGGCGCCCAACGCGGTCGTCTCAGCGACGACCGGCCGGCTCACCGGCACCCCGAGGATGTCGGACTGGATCTGCATGCACAGCTCGTTCATCGTGACACCGCCGTCGACCTTCAGCACCTCGAGGGTGACGCCCGAGTCCTTCTCCATCGCCTCCGCGACGTCGCGGCTCTGGTAGCAGATGCTCTCGAGGGTCGCGCGCGCCAGGTGGGCGTTGGTGTTGAACCGGGAGAGCCCGACGATCGCGCCGCGAGCGTCCGACCGCCAGTAGGGGGCGAACAGACCTGAGAACGCCGGCACGAAGTAGACGCCACCGTTGTCCTCGACCTGACGAGCGAGGGACTCGCTCTGAGCGGCACCGCTGATGATGCCGAGCTGGTCGCGCAGCCATTGCACGGCCGATCCAGTCACGGCAATGGAGCCCTCGAGGCAGTAGACGGTGTCCTGGTCGCCGAACTTGTAGCCCACCGTGGTGAGGAGGCCCGCCTTGGAACGGACGATCTCGGTGCCGGTGTTGAGCAGCATGAAGTTGCCCGTGCCGTAGGTGTTCTTGGCCTCACCAGGCGCGAAGCAGACCTGGCCGACGGTGGCCGCCTGCTGGTCGCCCAGGTCGCCGGTGATCGGGACCTCGCCGTTGACCGGCCCGTTGGTCAGCGTGCTGCCGTAGGGGTCGGGTGACGACGACGGCTTGATCTCGGGCAGCATCGAACGCGGGATGTTGAACATCGCGAGCAGCTCGTCGTCCCAGTCGAGCGTCTCGAGATCCATCAGCATGGTGCGGCTCGCATTGGTCGGGTCGGTGACGTGGACCCCACCGTTGATGCCGCCGGTCAGCTGCCAGATGATCCAGCTGTCGGTGTTGCCGAAGACGGCGTCGCCTTTCTCTGCTGCTTCGCGCACTCCGTCGACGTTCTCGAGGATCCACTGGATCTTGCCGCCCGAGAAGTAGGTAGCGGGCGGCAGACCAGCCTTGCGCCGGATCGTGTCCCCGTGCCCGTCCCGCTCGAGCTTGGACGCGATGCGGTCGGTCCGGGTGTCCTGCCAGACGATCGCGTTGTAGTAGGGCCGCCCGGTGTTCTTGTTCCACACGACGGTCGTCTCGCGCTGGTTGGTGATCCCGATGGCCGCCAGGTCGGAGGACGTCAGCTTGGCCTTGTTGAGCGCGGTCTGGATGACGGCTGACGTGCGCTCCCAGATCTCGACCGGGTTGTGCTCCACCCAGCCTGCCTGCGGAAGGATCTGCTCGTGCTCGAGCTGGTGACGGGCGACCTCGTTGCCGCCGTGGTCGAAGATCATGAATCGCGAGCTGGTGGTGCCTTGGTCGACAGCGCCGACGAAGTCAGCCATGGGATTTCTCCTCAGATTGGGCGTCCGGAGTCCGGACAGGGTGATGGGTGGCCGAGGTCGAGCCGGCCGTCAGCCGGCCTTCTCGAACGGCTCGCCGACCGGGTGATCCTCAGTGTCATCATCCATGGGCAGATAGCGTTCGAGGAGCATGAAGAGCCCGCCGCCGATGACGCCTCCGATGATGGGGGCGACGATCGGGACGTACCAGTAGAGCGGATGATCTCCGGACACCGACCGCCATGCCGTGCCGTAACCGGTCACGTAGGTGGCCAGCCGCGGGCCTAAGTCACGAGCCGGGTTGATGGCGTATCCGGCGTTCGCTCCCCACGCCATCCCGATCGCGACCACCAGGAAGCCGATGATGAGCGGGCCGAGGTTGGCCAGCGGCGGGTTGTTCACCGCGTTCGTCACAGCGAAGATGACGAAGACCAGGATGGCGGTACCGACGATCTGGTCGAACCATGCCGTGGTGAGGGAGACCTGCACATCGCCCAGGTACGGCGGACCGAACGGTGACGTGGAGAAGATCCACTGCGACTTGTAGCCGTGGCTCGGGTCGAGCGCGTTGATGTAGTCCGCGTAGGTGAACCGCACGATGATCGCGGCTACGAAGGCGCCGGCTGTCTGGGCCAGGCAGTACGGGCCGACCTTCTTCCAGGCGAAGTCCTTCCAGGCCGCGAGGGCGATCGTCACAGCGGGGTTGAGATGCGCCCCGCTCAGTCTGGCCGCCGTGTAGACGCCGAGGGTGACACCGAAACCCCACGCCCACGTGATGGAGTCGTGGTCGCCGACGGCGGCCGCACCCACTGAGGCGACGACACCCACGCCGAACAGGATCAGAATCATGGTTCCAAAGAACTCGCCGAGCAACTCCCCGACCGCTGAATCGTCCTTCACGTGCCCTCCTTAGGGACTTGCCGCGTCCGGGTCCTCGACACGGCCTCTGGAATGGACGGTAGGGGTAGCTAAACGTGATGGTCAACACACAACGTTCGACATTGCCGAACGATGCTGCCAAACTGCGAGGCGTGCCGGGCCATATCCAGTCGATCGAACGAGCTGTCGCCGTGCTGCGCGTGCTGGCCGTCGCGCCGCACGACTTGGCGCTGCAGGAGATCGCGGACTCCCTCGAGCTCCCCAAGGGGACGGCGCACGGCATCGTCGCAACGCTGCGCCATACCGGCCTGGTGCAGCAGGACCGGACGAGCGGTCGCTACCGGCTGGCAGGCGACCTGCAGGGCGTGCCCGGCGGGGGTCTCGACCCGAACCTGCTCCGCTCGCAAGCGATGAACTGGGCCGACAGCTTGGCCGCGAACACCCGCGAAGCCGTCCTGATCGGGGTCCCCGCCAGCGAGTCGGTGGAGATCATCCATCACGTCTTCTGTCCGGACGACACCCGCCAGGCCCTGCTGACCGGTCAGCACCACCCGATCCATGCGACGGCCCTGGGCAAGGTGCTGCTCGCCCACACGAGCTGGCTCGGTTCCCGGACCCGGCAGCTGCCGTTGGAGCGCTACACCAGCCGGACGAAGACCACCCAGGACGCCCTGCGCGTCGAGGTCCGCAAGATCCGCTCCACGGGCTTCGCGGTCGAGCGAGGGGAGTACCTCAACGAGACGAGCAGCGTGGCTGCCCCGATCAGGGTCTACGGCGGCCTCGCGATCGGAGCACTCGCCGTGGTCGGCCCGACGGACCGGATCTTCCCCAACCAGGGCCGGCCGCGGCGCGACGTGGCCGAGCGGGTCGTCAACGCCGCTCGCGCGATCGCCGGGCAACTCGAAGGTGAGCGCTGAGGATGGCCGAGTCCTTCGTCGCCGCGATCGACCAGGGCACCACCTCGACACGGTGCCTGCTCTTCGACCGGCAGGGCCGCATGGTGTCCGTGGCCCAGCTCGAGCACCGCCACCACTACCCGCAGCCAGGCTGGGTGGAGCACGATGCCGTCGAGGTGTGGCGCAACGTGACCAAGGTCGTGCCACGGGCGATCCAGCAGGCCGGGGTCGACATCTCGCAGGTGGCCACCTTGGGCATCGCCAACCAGCGTGAGACGACGGTGGTCTGGGATCCCCGCAGCGGAAGGCCCGTCGCGCACGCCATCACGTGGCAGGACACCCGGACCGCGGACTTCGTAGAGTCGCTCCGCGAGCGCCCCGATGCGGCGATGTTCCGCGAGATCAGCGGGCTGGAGCCGGCGTCGTACTTCGCCGGGCCTCGCCTGCGCTGGCTGTTGGACCACACGCCGGGTCTGCGGGAGCAAGCCATCTCGGGCAACGCCCTGTTCGGCACCATGGAGAGCTGGCTGATCTGGAACCTGACCGGCGGACCGGACGGCGGCCTGCACGTCACCGACGTCACCAACGCCAGCCGGACGATGCTGATGGACCTGCGGTCGCGCAGGTGGGACCCGAGGCTGATCGCCGAGCTCGATGTGCCGGCGCAGATGCTGCCGGAGATCCGTGGCAACGCCGAGATCAACGGGACCTGCAGCACGGTCCTGCCGGGGGTCTCGATCGGCGGCGCACTGGGCGATCAGCACGCGGCGCTGGTAGGCCAGACCTGCTTCGACCCAGGCGAGGCGAAGTGCACCTACGGCACGGGTGCGTTCGTGCTGCTCAACACGGGAGACACCATCGCGGAGTCGACACACGGGCTGCTGCCGACGGTGGCATATGACCTGCCCGACAGCGGGACCGTGTATGCGCTCGAAGGCTCGATCGCCGTCACCGGGTCCCTCGTCCAGTGGTTTCGGGACTCGCTCGAGATGATCTCGTCCGCACCGGAGATCGAGACCCTCGCGCGGTCGGTCCGGGACAACGGCGGTTGCTACATCGTCCCCGCGTTCTCGGGACTCTTCGCCCCGCACTGGCGCGCCGATGCCCGCGGCGTGATCGTCGGCCTCACGTCGTACGTGACGAAGGGTCACCTCGCTCGTGCGGTGCTCGAGGCGACCGGGTGGCAGACCTGCGACGTGGTCGACGCGATGAACGCCGACTCGGGGCTGGCCCTCACCAGGCTCAAGGTCGACGGCGGGATGACGGCCAACAACCTGCTCATGCAGTTCGTGGCCGACGTGCTCGGCGTCCCCGTGGAGCGGCCGATGATCGCCGAGACGGTCTCGCTCGGGGCTGCCTACGCCGCGGGGCTGGCCGTCGGATACTGGGCGGACCTCGATGTGCTCCGGCGGAACTGGCACCGGGCTGCGCGGTGGGAGCCGACGATGGACCCCGACCTGCGCACCCGCGAGCACGCCGAGTGGGGGAGGGCCGTCGAACGCACCTACGGGTGGGCGAACCGACCGATGGCGGTGGTCCCCGAAGCCGCCGCGAACTGGCCGACGTGAGGAGAAGCCGGGCTCCCGGCGAATATCTCTGCCGGAACGTGGACAAGGCCGCAGGTCGTGCGGGCATGATATGAACACGCGGTTGGGGGCCCCAGACCGTCCATCCGGCGAACCACGGGGGAACGCCGAAGCCCTGGAAGGGTGAATTCATGAAGAAGCTCATCAACTCAACCGACGACGTTGTCGCAGAGTCGTTGCTCGGGGTGGCCGCAGCGCACCCCGAGCTCCGTATCGACCTCGACAACCGACTGGTGATCCGGGGCGACTCACCCGTGAGCGGCAAGGTCGGGCTTATCTCCGGCGGCGGTTCGGGACACGAGCCGCTGCATGGCGGGTTCGTCGGGCTGGGCATGCTCGACGCTGCGGTCTGCGGTGAGGTGTTCACGTCGCCCACCCCCGAGCCCATCCTCGCGGCAACCACCGCAGTCGACGGGGGAGCCGGGGTGCTCCACATCGTGAAGAACTACACCGGCGACGTGATGAACTTCGAGATGGCTGCCGAGCTGGCGGCGGAGTCGGGCGTCACCGTCGAGGCCGTGGTCACGAACGACGACGTCGCGGTCCAGGACAGCCTCTACACAGCCGGCCGACGTGGGGTCGGGGTCACCGTCATCGTGGAGAAGCTCGCCGGCGCCGCCGCCGAGGCCGGCCGTGACCTCGCAGCTGTGAAGGAGGTCGCGCACAAGGTCAACGCCAACGGCCGGACGATGGGGATGGCGCTCACGTCGTGCGTCGTGCCGGCCGCCGGCAAGCCGACGTTCGACCTGCCCGACGACCAGATGGAGATCGGTATCGGCATCCACGGCGAGCCGGGTCGCTACCGCCGCGAGTTCGCGCCGGCCAAGGACATCGCCGAGCAGCTGCTGGAGCCGGTGCTCGCCGACCTGCCCTTCGGCTCGGGCGACTCGGTCATCGCGCTGTGCAACGGGATGGGCGGCACTCCGCTGATCGAGCTCTACCTCATGTACGGCGAGTTCAAGAAGATCCTCGACGGCCACGGGGTGACCGTCGCCAGGTCGCTGGTCGGCAACTACATCACGTCGCTCGAGATGGCGGGCTGCTCCATCACGCTCGTCAAGGCGGACGACGAGCTGGTCGGTCTGTGGGATGCGCCGGTCAACACGCCCGGCCTGCGCTGGGGAGTCTGACGCGTGGCGGCAGACATCACGCTGGCTCAGCTGAGTGACTGGCTCACCCAGGCCCAACAGTCGATCGGCGAGCAACGGGCCTATCTCACCGAGCTCGACTCCGCAATCGGGGACGCCGACCACGGCACCAACATGGCCCGGGGATTCAACGCCGTTGTCGCGAAGCTGACTGCGGAGCCGCCCGCCACGATCGAGTCCTTGCTCAAGACCAGCGGCATGACACTGGTCTCGACCGTGGGCGGCGCGAGCGGCCCGTTGTACGGGACCATGCTGCTCCGGATGGCCAAGGCCGTAGGTGAGAAGGACACGGCGACCCCGGCCCAGCTCGCGCAGGCTCTGCGGGCCGGGCTCGAGGGTGTGGTCTCGCGCGGCAAGGCCGAGCTCGGTGACAAGACCATGGTCGACGCTTTGGAGCCGGCTGTCGTGGCGTTCGAGGACACGGTCGGCGGCGGCGGCAACGCCGAGCAGGCCGCCGCCGCTGCCGCCATCGCGGCAGCCGACGGGAGGGACGCCACCGAGCCTCTGGTAGCCCGCAAGGGCCGGGCCAGCTATCTCGGCGAGCGCAGCGCGGGCCACATCGACCCCGGGGCCGCATCCGTCACGCTGCTGCTCGACGCCCTCGAGGCGTCCTTGTCGGACGGCTGAGGAGACCGGTGGTCGCGATCGTCGTCGTGTCACACTCCGAGCCGCTCGCCAGGGCAGCCGTCGAGCTCGCGATGCAGATGGCCGGGGACCGCCCCCCGCCCATCGAGATCGCGGCCGGCGTCGACGAAGGCCTAGGCACGGACGCCGTCGCCGTCGCAGCGGCGATCCAGCGTGCTGACGAGGCGGCCCAGGGTTCTGGGGTGCTCGTCATCTCCGATCTCGGCAGTGCCGTGCTGTCGAGCGAGATGGCCCTCGAGCTCACGGACGAGCTGGCCGGCGAGGTGCTGCTGTCCCGGGCGCCGTTCGTCGAAGGGCTGGTCGCCGCCGTCGTCCAGGCGGGAATCGGTCGCCCGCTCGCTCAGGTGGAGGCAGAGGCAGCGCGGGCGCTAGGAGCCAAGGCCGCCCAGCTCGGCGAGCCCCCGCCTGACCCGCCTTCGTCCGACGACCAGGCGGACGCCCAGATCCGGGACCATGCCGCCGAGCCGAGTGGCGAAACCGTCACGCGCGAGGTCGACGTCGTCAACCCGCAAGGCATCCACGCCCGGCCGGCTGCGCTGCTGGTGAAGGCCGCGAGCGAACTGCCGGTCGACGTGTCCGTGACCAACCTGGCGACCGGAGCCGGTCCGGCCGCGGCCGACAGCACGCTCGAACTGATGACGCTCGGTGCCCGGCAGGGTCAGCGCGTGCGGCTGTCCGCCGAGGGACCGGCGGCGGCTGCTGCCCTGGAGGAGCTCGCCGCCCTCATCGCCAGTGGGCTCGGGGAGGGCGCCGGCGAGGCGTCCTGAGCGCGCTCAGAAGACCCGGATGGCCACCTCCGCGGGCGCGGCGAGCAGCCCCTCGATCTCGTCGTCGAGCTTGACGAGGGTGACGGACGCGCCGGCCATGTCGAGCGAGGTGCAGTACTCGTTGACGTAGCTGCGGCCGACGGTGATCCCGCGCTCGGCCAGTTGCTGGTGGGCCCGGCGGTAGGCGATATAGAGCTCGCTGACCGGCGTACCGCCGAGCCCGTTGACCATCAAGGCGACACGGTCGCCGGAGTTGAACGGCAGGTCGCTGACGACGGCGTCGAGCAGCTCGTCGACGATCGCGTCGGCGTTCGTCAGCTTCTTCCGCTCGCGCCCCGGCTCGCCGTGGATGCCGACGCCCATCTCGATCTCGTCGGCGCCGAGCTCGAAGAGCGGCGAGCCCTTCGCCGGCGGCGTGCAGGCGGTGAGCCCGACCCCCATCGTGCGGGTCACGTCGTTGACCTTGCGCCCGATGCGCAACAGCTCCTCCAGATCGGCACCCTGCTCGGACGCGGCGCCAACTGCCTTGATGACGAAGAAGTTCCCAGCCACCCCGCGGCGGCCGACCGTGTAGGTCGAGTCCTTCACAGCCACGTCGTCGTTGATCATCAAGATCTCGACCTTGATGCCCTCCGACTCGGCCATCTCCTTGCCCATGTCGAAGGCCATCCGGTCGCCGGTGTAGTTGTTGACGAGCAGCAGCACGCCCTTCGGTCCCGCGAGGAGTTTCGTGGTCTCGTAGACGTAGTCCATCGGCGGCGCTGCGAACACGTCTCCGGGGCAGGCGGCGTCGAGCATGCCCTGGCCGACGACCATGACGTGGGCCGGCTCGTGACCTGAGCCTGATCCCTGCACGATCGAGACCTTGTCCTCGCGCGGGAACCCGGCCCGCATGATCAGGTTGTACTCCGGCACATAGCGGAGCGTGTCCGGGTTGGCCAGCGCGATGCCTTCGAGCATCTCCGGGACGAACTGCTGGGGGTCGTTCACGAACTTCTTCATGACTGCTCCTCCGCCTTCCAAACATCGTTGATGCGCTCGACGATGACGGCCACGGCCATCCCGCCGGCGTCGACCGAGCCCTTGCTCCGCTCGCCCGTGTAGGACGCGCGCCCCCTCCTCGCCACCAGCACGCTGGTGGCCTCCGCCGACGACCGGGCGATCCGCGCCGCGGCCTCGATGGTGGCATTCGCATCGGCGCCCGCCTGCAGCTGCCGCTCGACCTCGTCCGTCATCGGGACCAGGACGTCGAGAAGGGTCTTGTCCCCGACGTCCGACTGTCCCCGCATCTTGATCCCGTCGGTCGCGGCCCGCAGCATCACGACGACCTGCTCGCCGGTCAGCTGGTCCGTCGTACCGGCGGCGATTCCGGCTTTCATGAAGGCCGTGCCCCAAAGCGGCCCGGAGGTGCCGCCGATGCGGGAGGTCACGGTCATCCCGACCTTCTTGAGGAAGGTCCCGATGTCGCTCCGGTCGAGGTCGTCCCAGCCCTCCAGCAGCTTCTCGAAGCCGCGGGCGAGGGAGTAGCCGAGGTCGCCGTCGCCGACCACCGCATCGAGGTCGCCGAAGTACTTCTCGTTGTCGACGGCCGTCCGGGCGATCGTCCGAACGACGAGGTCGACCTGGTCCTGCGCGCTTCCAACGCTCACGTTTCGCCTTCCTCTCCGGGGTGCACGCGACTCGCCGCCGCGCTGGCAGCGGGCGTCTGGGGCCGGCCCATGCAGGCTCGCAGGTCGTCGAGCGTGAGAAAGCGGCCGGGCCGGGCCGGGCTGCGGTTGGCCAGCACTCTCACCGGTTCCCTGCCCGGGTCGCCGAGCTCGGAGACCACCAGGGCGGCCTCCGCGAAGTCTTCGTCGCGGGTGTAGCCGCTGACCGTCACCAGACATGGCAACCCGGCGGCAGTCGCGGCCAGCAGGCCGTTTCGGGAGTCCTCCACGACGAGGACGTCCGAGGGGTCCAGTCCCAGCTGCTCCGCGGCGAGTAGGTAGATCGCCGGGTCCGGCTTCTTGGCGGGTACGACGTCGCCGGCGAACACCGGGACCCGCTCGGCGATCTCGTCCCCGACCGCGTTACGGACCACCGCCCGCACCGAAGCCTCCGCCGACGTCGATGCCACCGCGACGGTCCAGCCGGCGTCGAGCGCCGCTGTGATCACCCGGGCGATGCCGGACCGCGTCGGCACCCGCCCGTCGTTCACGAGGTCGGTGAAGGCTTCGGTCTTGGCGCGGTGCCATTCCTCGAGGAGCACCCGGCGGCCGTCGTCGTCGGCGGGGATCGCAGCGGCCCTCACGAACTCGGGATCCGCGAACAAGGTCGCCATCCGCTCCTTGCCGCCCCCGACCTTCAGCTTCTCGGCGTACTCCTCCTCACTCCAGCGGGCCGGCAGGCCGAACTGCTCGAACGTCGCGTTGAACGCCGGAAG
This sequence comes from uncultured Actinomycetota bacterium, assembly GCA_963820035.1. Taxonomy (GTDB): domain Bacteria; phylum Actinomycetota; class Actinomycetes; order Propionibacteriales; family Nocardioidaceae; genus JAWWPG01. Next base: position 527,264 of record CAWFYK010000009.1, read on the forward strand.
GTGGCCGTAGCGTTCGGTGTCGGCCAGCACGCCGTCGCAGTCGAAGACCAGCGACGTCACCAGGCACGCCCCGAGCTGCCGAAGAGGCGCAGGTGGCTGCGCGCCATCTCCAGCACGGCCGTGCGCTGGCGGGTGAACAGAGCGGGTGGGTCCCACTTCCCCTTCTCCTCCGCGGCGCGCAGGTGCTCGAGGCTCGACGTGAGATAGGCCTCCTTCAGAGCCGTCGAGATGTTCACCTTCGCGCAACCGCGGGAGATCAGGTCGGTGAACTGCTCGTCGGAGAGTCCAGTGCCGCCATGCAGCGCCATCGGTACTCCGGTCGCGGCCACCAGGTCGCTCACTCGCTGATGGTCGAGGACGGGGACGGCGTGATACTGGCCGTGTGCGTTGCCGATCGCCGGGGCGAAGCAGTCGACGCCGGTGCGGCTGATGAAGTCGACGGCCACCTCGAGGCTCTGGTGGACAGCCGCCTCGTCGGAGCCGATGTCGTCCTCGACCCCCTGGATCCCCTCGATCTCACCCTCGACATGAGCACCGTAGCGGCGAGCCTCGGCGACCACGTCGACGGTCTGCCGCAGGTTGTCGGCGACGTCGAGCTCGTGCGCGTCGAAGAGCACCGAGTTCCACCCGCCGGCCAGGCAGTCCGAGATCACCGCGCGGTCCGGGCAGTGGTCGAGGTGGAGGGTCACCGGGACGTCGACGTCGCGCGCCAATGCCTCGAAGATCTCGAACAGCTGTCGCCGGCCATACATCCGCACCGTCTTCACCGACGTCTGCAGGATGACCGGCGCGCGCTCCTCGACGGCTGCCGCGAGCACCGCCTCGATGCTCAGGTCGTTGACGATGTTGATCGCGGCAACCGCGTAGCGTTCCTCCAGCGCGCGGCCGAGGGTCTCCTTGAGCGAGACGACAGGCATCGCTCCTCCTCGGTCGCAGGCGGGCAGCGAGTCGTGCGGCGGCTGCTGCTCTGACGATAGGCCTGGTGCGGGCGGGCCGCTATGGGGGAGACACCCCATGTCGCCCGGGCCGGGCGACCCGAAAGCGGGGTGCGGGCTCGGCGCCTCAGACTGCTGCCGCCAGCACCAGCCAGCCGTGTTCGACGGCGGCCACGACGGCGGCCGCCCGGCGTGAGGTGCCGGTCTTGCGCAGCAGGGCGCCGACGTGCTTCTCCACTGTCTTCGGCGAGATGGAGAGGGCCTGGGCGGCCTCGTAGTCGCTCATCCCCACTGACAGCAGGCCGAGCACCTGACGCTCGCGCGGGGTGAAGGGGGACCGGTCCACCGGTCGGCCCGCCGTGGGCTCCGTCAAGGTCTCGGGCACCCGGCCCGAGCGAGCCGCGGCCGACGAGACGATGCCCGCTGCGGCGAGCTGGGTGAGCAGCTCCAGCTGGTCGACCTCCACGCCCGTGAAACGGCGCAGCCGCCCGGCGAACGACACGTTGGCGCCGATGACGTCGCCTCGCCACCAGATGGGGACGGCGGCGACGGCGCCCGCGCTGGCCGGGTGGGCGGTCGGAAGGTGACCGCTCGGCACGGCGCCGTAGCTGGCGAGCACCACCGGGGCACGGCGGGCCATCACCTGGCCGGTGACGCCCTCGGCAAGGGGAAAGGTGCGGCCGAGCTGGCAGGAGGCGCCGTACTCGGCCATCTTGACGTAGCGCTCACGAGCCGGGTCGATGAGCGACACACTGCCGGCCATCGAGCCGAGCAGCCGATTGCTGTGGCGGAGCAGCTGGCGGAGTACCGACGAGAGTGGAAGGTCGGCGTACAGGTCGGCTGCCGCCGCGCTGAGTGCGAACGGCTGGGTCACTCCCACTTCGTCGACAAGACGAAGCCGGCGGCGATGAAGACCATGCCGATGGCGAGGTTCCAGTTCCCGAGGTCGCTCATGTAGGGCAGGTTGGGGGCCAAGTAGTAGACGACGATCCAGGCCAGCCCGAAGATCCAGCAGAAGACCATCGTCGGCGCCACCCAACGGCGGGCGCCCATCCGCGCGCTCTTCTTCGACGCGGCAGGTGGGATGTAGTCAGCTTTCTTGCGTTGGCGAGATTCCGGCACGACGACTCCTGTCATACTGCGGCATTCGCCCCAAGCCTAACGTGTCCGCCGAGTGATGGCGTCGGCTTGCCCGATCCGGCCGCCGTACAGTGGCTGTGAGGCGTTTCTCCTCGTCCCGTAATACCGAGAGGCTCGACCGCAGATGCGTACCGACAGGCAGCAGCAGACGCCCGGCAGATGGAGCCGCCTGCTGTGGCCCGGGAAGGCCACCAGCCGGTGGGGCTGGCGGCTGGCCGTCCCGGTCGCGTTCGGTTGCGCCGGGCTGTTGGCGGCGACGAGTGCGATCAACGCCCGAGGCACCGACCTTCGGGGTGGCCGCAACGTCAGCGTCATCGAGATCGTGAGCACCGAGCGCGCGAAGGTGGAGGCGCAGCAGCAGAAGACCCAGGCCCTCCAGTCGCAGGTTGATGCGCTGTCCGCACGTGTCAACGGCGACCAGATGAACGGCCTGGAAGCCAGGCTCGGCACGATCGAGGCGCCGGCGGGGCTTCGCAGCCTGACCGGTCCGGGTCTCGTGGTCGTGCTCGACGACGCACCTGCCGGAGAAGACGCCCCTGCCGGGAAGGATCCCAACCTGCTTCTCGTCCACCAGCAGGACATCCAGGCCGTCGCCAACGCGCTCTGGGCCGGCGGTGCCGACGGGATCAGCCTGCAAGGCCAGCGGATCATCTCCACGACCGGTATCAAATGCGTCGGCAACACCGTCGTGCTGCAAGGAGTTCCCTACTCGCCGCCCTACCGGTTGGTGGCGGTGGGAAACCCGTCCGCGATGTATCGCGCGTTGTTGGCCTCGCCCGATGTTCGCAACTACCGCGACTACGTGCCGCCGCCCTACAACCTCGGCTGGTCGTTGCGCCAGAGTGCCCAGCTCCGGATTCCCGCCTACAGCGGCCCGCTGACCCTTCAGTACGCCGAGCCCATCACGCACTGACGGGCACGCCTCGCTGCTGCGACGATGAACGCGTCAGGGGGTCTTGGTCTTCGTCGTGCTGGTCTTCGTCGTGCTGGTCGTCGTGGTCGTGGTCGAGGTCGTGCTGCTCGTCGGGGTTGTGGGGGTGGTCGGGGTCGTCGGCGTGGTGGGTGTCGTGGGCGTCGTCGACGGTGGGGTGGTCGGGCCGAGGGAGACGAAGATGACGACGGTGGACCCGTATGGCTCCGGGGTGAGGGGCGCCGGGTCCTGCCGGACGACGGTCCCGGCCGGCTGGTCGGACGGCTCGTAGGACGGGACCGGCACGAAGTGCGCCGACCTCAGATCGCCTATCGCTCTCGGCTTGCTCTCGCCGACCACGTTGGGCACCTTGATGAAACCGGCCGAGTAGTAGACGTCGATGGTGGTGCCGACCTGCTCGGTCATCCCGGCGGCCGGGTCGGTCCGGATCACCCGGCCGAAACGCAGCGCGCTGTCGGACACCTTGACGGGGCGCGGCTGGAACCCGAGGGATCGAAGCTTCGCCTCCGCGGCCTTCACGAAGTAGCTCGTGAGGTCCGGGACCACATTCGTCTTCTGACCGGCCGACACCGTGACGTTGACGACCGACCCTTTGTCGGCTCGGCTCGGGAAGCTGGGATCCTGCCGGACGATGTGCCCCTTGGGCACGTTGGCGCTCGCGACCGGTCTCGGTGTGCCCAGCTGCAATCCGGCCTTCGCGAGAATCGACCGGGCGGCGGGAACGGTCTTTCCGGTGATCTTGGGGACGTCGACCTGGGGGGTGCTGTTGTCGCTCAGGAGCTTGGGCAGCAAAAAGGCCGCCAGCAGGACGACGAGCACGGCGACCACGCCCAGCAGGATCCACAGACCGGTCCGGGACCGCGGTGGCGGCTGGTCGTCGAAGCCCGCGGACCCGCGTGGCGCGACGGTCGTGGGGGTCGAGTCGGTCGGGTGTGCCATGAAGGCGGCCCGGGTGGCGCCCGCGCCGGCGACTGCCGGCGCCAGCACCGGCTGGCCGACCAGGGCGCGCTCGATGTCTGCCCGCATCTCCGAGGCGCTCTGGTAGCGCTCGTCGACGCGCTTCGCTAGCGCCTTCAAGGTGATCGCGTCGACGTCCGGCGAGACGGACGACTCGAAGAACGACGGCGGCGACGGCTCCTCGCGGACGTGCTGGTAGGCCACCGACACAGGAGAGTCACCGATGAACGGCGGTCGGCTCGTGAGCAGCTCGAACAGCAGGCAGCCCGTCGAGTAGAGGTCGCTCCGTGCGTCAACCTGCTCGCCGCGCGCCTGCTCCGGAGACAGGTACTGCGCCGTCCCGACGACAGCGGCGGTCTGCGTCATCGTGGCGGAGGAGTCGGCGATGGCGCGAGCGATGCCGAAGTCCATCACCTTGACCTCACCGGTCGGGGTGAGCATCACGTTGGCCGGCTTGATGTCGCGGTGGATGATCCCCGCGCGGTGGCTGTAGTCGAGCGCGCTGAGCACGGCGGCGGTGATCTCGAGAGCGCGCTCGGGGAGGATCTTGCGGCCCTCACGCAAGATGTCGCGCAGCGTCATACCCTCGACGAGCTCCATGACGATGTAGGGCAGCATGATGCCCGAGCCGCTGGGATCAGGCTCCTCACCGGTGTCATAGACGGCGACGATCGACGGATGGTTGAGGGAGGCAGCCGACTGCGCCTCGCGGCGGAACCGGGCCTGGAAGGTCGGGTCGCCGGCCAGGTCGACCCGCAGCCGCTTGATGGCGATCGAGCGACCCAGCCGAACGTCCTGCGCCGCGTGCACGTCAGCCATCCCACCGCGTCCGAGCAGGCCGGCGATCTCGTAGCGCCCGTTGCCGAGCGTCTCGTGCGCGCCGGCCTCGGAACCGTCGCCCGGGGGTTGTGCGCTCATCGGTCGGCCCTTTCGGGGATCGCTGTCCTCATTGCTCTATCACGGCCCGCATCACATCTCGGGCAATAGGCCCGGCAAGCCCGCCGCCGGTGATGTCGCTCCGCGCCACCCCGGTCTGCTCGATCAGGACAGCCACGGCGACCTGAGGGTCGTTCGCCGGAGCGAACGTGACCATCCAGGCGTACGGCGACCTCGACGTCAATGAGTTCGCCGTCCCGGTCTTGCCCGCCACCGAGACACCCGGGATCTGCGCCGGAATGCCGGTCCCCGAGTTGACGACGTCGACCATCATCTGGGTCAGGTCGCCGGCGACGGTCCCCGACACCGCCTGGTGGAGCACCTGCGGCTCGGCCTTGGACAGCACGCTCAGGTCGGGAGAGCGCACCTCGTCCACGACGTATGGCGTCATCACGGCACCGCCGTTGGCGATGCCCGCCGCCACCATCGCCATCTGCAGCGGGGTGGCCGCGACGTCGAACTGGCCGATCGCCGACAGCGCCGTCTCCGGCTCGTCGACGTCGCTGGGGAACCGGCTCGCGCTGAAGGGCAGCTGGGTCAGGTAGTTCTCGTTGAACCCGAACTTCTCCGCCTGCGCGCGCAGCTTGTCGGCCCCCAGCTTGAGCCCGAGGTCACCGAAGGACACGTTGCACGAGACGACGAGCGCCTGGGTGAGGGTGATCTGGTCCCCTCCGCAGTCGGACCCGTTCTCGTTGTGCAGGAGATGGGAGGTCTGCGGGAGCTTCAGGCTGGCGCCGCCTTGCACCATCGAGTCGGGGGAGTAGCCGTTGGACAGGGCGGTGGCCGCGGTCACGAGCTTGAACGTCGAGCCCGGCGGGTAGAGCGTCTGCGTCGACCGGCTGATGAAGTCGGGCGCCGTTCCCGCTGTCAGTTTTTTGTACTCCGCCGTCGCGGCGTTGAAGTCATGGGTCGCCATCAGGTTGGGGTCGTAGGACGGCACGGATACGTCCGCGAGGATCGCGCCGGTCTTCGGGTCGAGCGCCACGACCGCGCCCTTGGTGTTGCCCGGCAGGTTGAGCAGCCCTTGGTAGGCGGCGTCCTGGGCAGCCGGGTTGACGGTGAGCAGCACGCTGCCGCCCTGCGGCTGGTCGTTGCCGACGAGGTCGAGCAGCTGGTTGACGAAGAGCCTGCTGTCACTGCCGGACAGGATCGAGTTCTCCGAGTTCTCGACGGCGCGGGTGCCGTAGTAGCAGGAGAAGTAGCCCGTGACGGGCGCATAGAGCTTGGGCTGCGGGTAGCGGCGGATGTATTTGAGCCGGTCGTCCGACGCCAGGCTCCTGGCCGCCGTTCTGTTCCCGACCAGAATCGGTCCGCGCTCGCGGGAGCACTCGGCGTCGCGAGCCCGCCGGTTGGCGCTCATCGCGTCGAGGCTGTTGGCCCTGAAGACCTGCACGTAGTTGGCGTTGACGAGCAGCAGCCCGAACAGCACCAGCGCGAAGATCGAGAGCACCCTGATCGGCTTGTTCATCGAAGGTCCACCACCTGGGTGTCGTCGTCAGCGGTCGGTACGACGAGCTCGGGCGCCGGCTGTCGTGCGTAGTTGCTGACCATAAGGACGAGGGCGACCATCACCCAGTTGGCGATCAGGGCGGAGCCTCCGTAGGACAGGAACGGGGTGGTGAGCCCGGTGAGCGGGATGAGCTTCGTGACGCCTCCGAGGACCACGAAGACCTGCAGCGCGAACGCCATCGAGAGCCCGACGGCGAGCAGCTTTCCGAACGGGTCGCGGCAGATCAATGCGGTGCGCAGACCGCGCTCGACGATGAGCGAGTAGATCACGATGATCGCCATCAGCCCCGTGAGACCGAGCTCCTCGGCCAAGGACGTGCCGATGAAGTCGCTCCACGCCAGCGGCGTGAGCTGGGGGCTGCCCTGTCCCCAACCGCGGCCGAGGATGCCGCCCCACGCCATGCCGTACTGGCCCTGGACGATCTGGTAGTAGGAGTCCGTGTTGGAGAAAGGGTGCAGCCAGCCCTCGACCCGGGTCTGGACGTGGGCGAAGAGCAGATAGCTCGCGTAGGCACCGGCGGCGAACAGGCCGGCTCCGACGACGAGCCAGCTGGGCCGCTCGGTGGCGACGTAGAGCAGCATGACGAAGAGCCCGAAGAACAGCAGCGACGACCCGAGGTCGTCCTCGAAGACCAAGATGCCGAGGCTGATCAGCCACATCACGGCGATCGGACCCAGGTCGCGACCGCGTGGCAGGTCGATCCCGAGGAAGCGTCGCCCCGCCAGCGCCAGAGCCTCCCGCTTGACGACGAGGTAGCCCGCGAAGAAGATCGCCAGGCACAGCTTGGCCACCTCGCCGGGTTGGAAGGAGAGCCCTCCCAGCCTGATCCAGATCCGGGCGCCGTTGATGTTGACGCCGAGCCCGGGTACGAGGGGTAGCAGTAGCAGCGCGATGCCGGCGAAGCCCATGGTGTAGGTGAACGCCTGGAGGATCCGGTGGTCGCGAACGACCAGCATCGTGGCGACGAAGCCGATGACGGACAGGGTCGTCCAGATCAGCTGTTGGGTGGCGTAGGTATGCGCCTGGGGGTCCTGGGCCGTCCGGGCCAGGTCGATGCGGTGGATCATGGCCAGCCCGATCCCGTTGAGCGCCACGACACAGGGCAGGATCACCGGGTCGGCGTACGGCGCCCGGAAGCGCACCACGAGATGGCAGGCGAGGGCCAGGACGACGAGCCCGCCGCCGTACTCGACGATGTCGCTGGGCACCTTGTCCTCGGTGCCGAGACCGACCAGCGCGTAGCTCCCGACCCCGAGGACGAGCGCCATCAGCAGCAGCGCGAGCTCGACGCCGCGCCGCTTCTTGGGGACGATGGCGTCCACCAGACGGCCAGGGCCACCCGCGAGGACCGGGCTCATCGCGACCCTCCCGTCCCGGGAGTCGACCCCGTGCAGTCGGGCGACGTGCCCGCGGCGACGCCGCCGGGAGCGACCAGGTCGGCAGGTGGCGCGACCGTGTCGCTCCCCCGCGCCGCGGGCGTCTCTGGTGGGTTCGTCGATGAGGCATGAGGCGGTGGCGGCAGGGTAGCCGTGGGAGGCGTGGTGCCGCCGTCGGGGGCGCAGATCTTGGCGAAGCCGCGGAGGTGGGCGACGATCTGCTCGGCCTTGGTGAGGCTGTCGGCCGCCAGTCCGTCCTGGACCTGGCTGCGACGGAACGCCGGCAGCTGGGACAGCGCCAGGTGCTGGTCCTGGTAGACGTGGTTGAGGTCGATGCCGGGCAGCTCGGCATTGAGACCACGGTAGATCGCGACCCGGCCCTGGTCGGCGCCGACGAAGTACTGGGTCTGGCTCCACTGGTAGGCGAGCGCGAGGCCGCCACCGATGATCGCGAGCACGGCGACGATGAGCAGGGAACGGCGCAGCCAGAGGAAGCGTCGGGGGGCCCGTGGCGCGTAGCGCAGCTCCTCCGGGTCGCGCGACGGGTCGGCCATCAGGATCTCGCCGGGCTGGGGTTCGTCGCGCTGCGCCCAGGTGCGCAGCCGGGTGAGTGGACCGCGGTGGTGGTCGGCGGCTGCGCCCACGACGATTGGCTCGGCAGCCTCGTCCGGCGGGCCTTCGACGACGTCGCCCACCAGGACTGTCACGTTGTCCGTGCTGCCGGAGTCGAGGGCGAGCCGGGTGAGGTCGGCGGCCACCGACTCCGGTGTCCCGCTTGCCAGGGCGCGCTCGATGTTCTCGTGGGAGACGAACCCCGACAACCCGTCGCTGCAGATCAGGATGCGGTCGCCGGGCACCACGTCATAGGTCGACAGGTCGGGCTCGTTGTCGTGGCGCCCGTCGAGGACCTTGAGCAACAGGGAGCGATGCGAGTGGACCGTCGCCTCCTCCTCGGTGATCCGGCCCTCGTCGATGAGACTCTGCACCCAGCTGTGGTCGCGGGTGATCCGCAACAGCTCGCCGTCCCGCCAGAGGTAGCCGCGCGAGTCGCCGAGGTGGGCGACGCCGATCTGGCTGCCGTCGAAGAGCGCGGCGGTGATCGTCGTACCCATGCCCTCGACGCTCGGGTCTTCCTCGACGATCTCCGCCAGCCGCTCGTTGGCGACCAGGATCGCGCCAGCGAGCGCCTGCAGCAGGTCGTCGGGTGGCGGCGATACGTCGAGCCGCCGCACGGTCTGGATCGTGACGGCGGACGCCAGGTCACCTGCGGGGGCGCCACCCATGCCGTCCGCGACGACGATGAGGTGCTGTCCGGCATAACCCGAGTCGTCGTTCTTCTTGCGGATCCGACCGATGTCGGACACCGCACCGAACCTGAGGGAGAGCACCACAGCTACTTCTTCAACTCGGCGATGGTCTTGCCGATCCTGACCTGGACGCCGACGGTCACGACGGTCGGCGTGGTGATCCGCTGGCTCCCGATGTAGGTGCCGTTGGTCGAGCCGAGGTCCTCGACGTACCAGTCGTCACCGCTCGGCACGAAGCGAGCGTGCCGGGTCGAGACGTAGTCGTCGTCGACCCGGATCGTGGCGTCGGCACCGCGACCGAGCAGGATCGGTAGCTGGCCGAGCGGCACCGTCACGCCTGCGTTGGTGCCTTCGGTGATGACCAGCCGGGTGGGCGCCCCGCGTCGCCGCTTCGCCGGTCGCGAGGGCCGACCGGCCTTCGCCGCCTTGCCCGATCTGCCCTGACCGGTCAGCTGCGCCGGGTCGACCCGCTCGCCGAACATGTCGGACCGGATCACCGACACGGCCGACAGCACGAAGAGCCACAGCAGCCCGAGGAATCCGAGCTTGATCAGGGTGAGGGTCAGCTCAGACACGGTTCACCAGCCTCTCGGCTCCGCCGCCGGCTCCTGCGGGTCGGGCGGACGGTAGTTCGGCGCAGGGGAACCGGCCGGCTGGGATCCGGCTGCCGGGGAGTCGGCCGGTGGGGAACCGGCGCCATGGGAGTCGGGCCGGCCGGCACCGGGATCCACCGTCTGGTGGGGGGGTTGCGCCGCACCCGAGTGGCTGAGATGCACATGAATGGTCGTGTTGCCGAGCACGACCGTGGAACCGTCCCCCAGCATCGCCTGCTGCACGCGCTGCCCGTCGACGATGGTTCCGTTGGTCGAGCCGAGGTCGACGACGCTCGCCATCGCCCCTTGAGGTCCTTGCTGAACGCGGAACTCCGCATGCTGTCGCGACACCCCAGGGTCGTCGACGCGGAGGTCGGACCGGCTGCCTCTGCCGACGACGAGACCGGGGGGTTCGAGCGGGTGCCGCACCCCGTTGACGATGAGAGTGACGGGTGCTCGTCGTACGGCGGTGTCCGACGTTGACTGACCGGGCCCCGGGGTGACGTCGGCCGCGGCTGAGCTGCGCACCCGGAAGCGACCGGTGGTGAGCTCCTCGCTGCGCTGGAACTTGAGCTGGATCGCACCGGCGAAGAGGAAGCGCTGCTCGTCGGCGTGCTCGTGGAGCATCTGGGCGAGCTCGCTGCTCAAGGTGTCGCCGTAGGCCGAGAGTCGGTCGAAGTCGGTGGGCGACAGGTCGATGAGGAAGTCGTTGGGCGCCAACCGCTTGTTGCGGCTGAGAATCTGCGCGGAGTTGTCCACCTCGCGCTGCAGTGCCGCGGCGATCTCCATGGGCTGGACCGCACTGCGGAAGGCGCGCGCGAAGGCCCCCGTGACGAGCGTCTCGAGGCGTTGCTCGAAGCGGTGCAGCGCGCTCACTCGTGGCCTTCCTTGCTGTCGTCGGCGTACGCCCCGGGGGGCGCTCAGGGGCCACCACCGTCGGCGCGTCGCGAGGCACACCGAGGCGCCCCGGGCTCGATGCTATCGGGAACGGGCAGCGAAACCACGTCCGGCGCGTCAGCGGCGCTGGGCGGTCCCGACCTGCGTGTTACCCTTTTCTGTCGCCTGAGGCGGCACAGCGCGCGGGTGGCGGAATAGGCAGACGCGCACGGTTCAGGTCCGTGTGCCCGAAAGGGCGTGGGGGTTCAACTCCCCCCTCGCGCACGTTAGTCCCAGGTCTATGACCTGGGGCTTTGTCGTTCAGCGTGGGGTGCTCAGCAGGCTCATGTGCCGAAATATGTGCTAAGCCCCCGCGGGGCTCTCGCCGAGGTGCGCGGCGAAGCGGTCGATCGCGCTCTTCTGCATCGTCGGGGTGACGTGGCTGTAGATGTTCATCGTCGAGGTGATGGTGGAGTGACCGAGGCGCTCTTGCACGACCTTCGGGTGTTCGCCCAGCTCCAGCAGCAATGTGGCGTGCGAATGCCGCAGCCCGTTGAGGGTGACGCGGGGCAGGCCGTCGACCTTGGCGCAGGCCCAGTCCAGGCGCCTCGTCCAGCGGCTGGTGACGGCGTCGGGGACGCGGATGGCTCCGTTGTCGTCACCGAAGACTAGGCGTCGGCGCGGGCGAGGTCGAGGGAGATCGCGCCGCGGTGGGACTTGTGGGCTCTGAGGAAAAGCAACGTAGGCCTCGATGGTCGAGTTCTGCAGCCGTAGCCCGGCGATGCATGGTTCGGCGTACTCGCCGATGGTGGGGATCTTGGCCTGGAACCGGGCGTTGGACCCCTTCTTCCTCAATGCCTCCGCAAGGGCTCTCTGGGCGTCGTCGAGGCTCTCGAACCCGCCGCGGGTGAGCCGTGTGTCGCCGAGCTCGGGCCGCTCGGGGTCTTTGGGGACATAGATCTGGAACCTCCACCATGGGGGCGACCTGGGACGCCGGCCTCGCCTGGCTCACCGTCGCGATCGCCCTCAACACCGTGAACAGCCTCTTCTACTACCTGCGCTGGATCCGGGCAGCCCTACCTTCAGCCGGGCAGGACCGGGAGGTGCCACGACTCGGCATGCCACTCACGGGCGTCCGCACCGCCCGCCTTCGCTGCGCCGGCCACCGTCGTGATGGGGCTGACGGCTGCACCGCTCTGGTTCATCCTCGCCTGAGGTACCTGCAGCCGGCACCTCGGGATCGCCGGGAGGGCGCAGGTTCGAGAGGCGAGCGAGTGCTGATGGCAGGCTCTTTGTCATGAGCATCTGGTTGGCCACCATCCGGGACGCGTTTCGAACCCGGTTATGGCCGATTCCAACGATCGCAGTGGTGTTCGCGCTGCTCCTCGGGTTGACCCTTCCGGAGCTTGACTCGGCAATCGACGATGACTTGCCGAGCCGGATGAGCGGTTGGCTCTTCGGTGGGGACGCGGACGCCGCGCGGTCGCTATTGGGTGCTATCGCCTCGTCCCTGATTACGGTGACGGCGTTGACATTCTCCTTGACGGTGGTGACGCTTCAGCTCGCGAGCAGCCAGTTCTCTCCTCGGCTGCTGCGAACGTTCACCCGTGACAGATTTGTTCAGATGACGCTGGCTTTGTTCCTGGCGACGTTTACCTACGCCCTGACCGTCTTGCGGGCCGTACGCGGCTCGGGCGGTGGGGGTGTCGAGCTCGTGCCGAAGGTTGCAGTGACGTTGGCATTCGTGCTCGCGGTGGCAAGCGTCCTGGGGTTGGTGCTGTTCCTGGCTCATCTGACCGAGCAGATCCGGGTGGAGACCATGTTGCGCAATGTGCATCACGAGGCCGTGACCACCATGCATTCGGTGCTCGCCAAACGTGACTCCGCGAGTGGTGCCCGGGCGGCCGCCCCGAGACCGCCACCCAACGCGGTTCCCCTGCTCGTCGAGGACGACGGCTTCTTGACCTGGGTCGACCAGGATGGACTGCTCACCATCGCCTTGGAGGAGGAGGCGGTCCTGAGTCTCGGCGTCCACCCGGGCGCCTTTCTGGTCCAAGGCACCCACCTGGGAAGTGCGTGGTCGACCGGATCTGGCCCCCTCTCGAGTGAGACCGCTGAGCGCATTGCCGTTCGGGTTTCCGGGTGCATTCACGTCGGCTTCGAGCGGACCTCGGCCCAGGACGTCGGTTACGGGCTGCGCCAACTGACCGACGTCGCGAACAAGGCGCTCTCGCCGGGCATCAACGACCCGACCACGGCGATCCATGCGCTGGGCCACATTGCGGCATTCCTCTGCGCGTTGAGCGACCACAAACTGGGGGCGGAGCTGCTGCGAGACGACGACGACACGGTCAGGGTCGTGATGCACCGCCCTGACCTGGCCCACTATGTCGACCTCGGGCTTTCGCAACCCCGGCGCTACGGTGCCGCGGACCCACAGGTACTGGAGACGATCTTCCAGGTTCTGCTGGACCTCAGCCTCCGGTTGGCTCCTGATCAGCGCTCCGTTATCCGAGAGCAGCTCCAGCGGCTGCGTGAGACGGTCTCGGCCCAGCCATTCGACGCGGCGGAGAGGGGTGGACTCGACGCGATCGGAAGCCAGATCGAGCAGAACCTCAAGGGCTCAGGTTCGGCGGCACCTTCCTGAGGAAACCAGATGCTGGGGTAACCGTTGCTGTCCCAAATCAAGTGTGGGGCACTTGAGTTGGCATGACCTGTGGTCGACGTCAGCGCCAAAATCGCCACTAAGCTCCTGGGCACCTACGGCCTGGTGATCCGCGCGCACTGCGATGGCTCGTACTCGCGAACTGCGATGGCTCGTACTTGGGTCCGGCGAACCCTGTGCTGAGACGTTGCAGACCGCCGCCGACCTTGGGACACCGGACGTTTGGCAGCCACCACCGTCGTGCTGCTGCTCGGTTGAATCGGTCGGGGTCGCCCCCAGGCCGCCGTCACGACCAGGTCGGCCTGGTCAGCGTCGGAATGACGTTCTTGTCCTGCATCGGATGACCATCGCGCTGGCCGACTTCACCATGCTGCGCGGAGACAGCTTCAGCCCAGTCCGCCCCGAACTCGGGGTGGTGAGACCTCGGAGATGTAGAGCGGAGAGACCAACGAGGCTGTGCCGACCGAGATGCCCAGGAGGAAGCGGAAGCCGATAAGCATCTCCGCATTCACCGAGAACGCGCACCCGAGGGCGGCGACGAAGTAGACCGATCCGGAGATGACCTTGGTCCATTTGCGGCTGATCCGGTTGGCCAGGCGGTCCTAATTGGGGCGGTCGGATACTGACCGACGCGCCCCTACCTCATTGGATCGCCTTGCGGGTAGGATCGACTGGTGACCAGCCAACAGGCCTTCGAGAAGGTCAGTCTCACTATCGAGTCTGACGTCCTTCACCGCGTCCGGGATCGCGTGGAGCCCGGCAAGGTTTCGGCGTACGCGACCCTGGCCCTACGCAGGCAGCTCGAGCGGGACGGCCTCGACGACCTGATCGGCGAACTGGTCGAGGTCAACGGACCCCTCGAGAGCGACGCCGTCGCTCGGTACGTCGATGAGTGGCGCTGAGCCGGGTGGCACGAGTCCTGATCCTTGACGCCGAAGCCGTATCGGCCCTGGCCGAGAAGCGCAAGCAGATGGCCGAGCGGTTGGCAGCCGCCCAGCAAGCCGATCACCGGGTGCTGATCCCCGCGGTGGTTCTCGCGGAGGTTGCGACCGGCGCGCCAACCGATGCCGCGATCTGGCACGTCCTGGGGAAGATCCCTAGCCTCGACCTTCCCCAAAGTGTGGCCATGCGGGCCGGCGCGCTGCGCACCCGTGCCGAGAAGGTGCGGCGCAAGAAGCCTGACCTCACCGTGGACGCCATCGTGGCTGCCACCGCCGTGGAGCTGGCCCCGTCGGTCGTGATCACAGCCGACAAGTCCGACCTGGAGCTCCTGGTCGACGGATTCGACGTCAAGATCTCGGCAGTGTGAATCCGATCCTCGTGATCGGCCATGTTCGCCCTCGGCGAAGTCCGCGGCGAACGGGTCTGGGACGACTTAACGAGTACGCACGTACGCCAAACGAGTCAGCGATGACGCGGCCCCTCATGTGCTGACTCACGTGCTACCGGCCGTGTAGATCGGCGTATCCCAACGATGTCGTTTGCTGTTCCAACGCGCACTTCACGCTCAATTTGAGCGTGAATCGGGGTCTCAGGGTGTGACGGCGTCGGGCCAACCTCGTCAGTTCCACTCCCCCCTCGCGCACGTTAGTCCCAGGTCTATTGCCTGGGGCTTTGTCGTTGGGTGCGGGTTCTGCGCAGGGCTCATGTGACGGGTCGAGGAGTCGTTCGCCCTCGTCGAGGCGCTTCGACGTCATGGGTACGGCGTTCACCTCGGCACCAACCAGGAGCAGCACCGAGGCGGCCACATGCGCAGCACCCTCGGGTACGACGCCACCTTCGACACGAGCTGCTACTCCTACGAGCTCGGCTTCGCCAATCCGGATCCGACGTTCTTCACCGAGGCTGCCCGACGGATCGGAGACGAACCGGGCGCGATCCTCTTCATCGACGACAGTGTCAAGAACGTCGTGGGTGCACGCGCCCCCGGCATCGCCGCTCTGAACTGGGACGTCGAGCACGGACACGAGGCGCTCTTTGATGCCCTCGCCAGCCACGGCGTCGCTGCAACGCAGTAGGCGGCGCCAGAGTCAGCGGAGACTACGATCGTGCCTCGATGGCGACAGACGACCCTCAAGCGACAGCGGACGCTCCCGCAACCATTGGCGGCGACGCTAGCCGGCCGTGGACGGAGCTTGCGTCTGGCTTTGAGCAGGCGCGGGCGAGGAACGACTCAATGGACAGACTGGTCGAGTGGCCCGCCCAGCGTGAGTTCCTGCGAGATGTCATCGGGCGCTCTGTTCTCGATGCCGGGTGCGGCAACGGAGCCAAGGTTGCCCAGTTGGTTCACGACGGTGCGGTCGCGTCAGTCGGGGTCGACATCAGCGACAACTTCATCCCGAACCCCCCACCCGGCTTGCAGCTCATCCAGGGCGATCTCTCCGACCTGGCCGCCGTACCTGGCCTTGTCGGACGGCGGTTCGACCGGGTCCTGTTCTTTCAGTCTTTCGGGTACGCCAAGGATCCGGTCCGTGCCCTCCGGACGGCACGGGCGATGCTCGCCGACGACGGCTTCATCGTGCTGACCCGGACCAATCCGATCCGGTACGCGATCGAACGCTCGGAGGAGAACGGGACTTCGCTGGGAGAGGAGTACTTCTCGACCAGCACATTCTCCTACCGCCATCGAAACTGGGACGACGCTGTCACGCTGACCAAGCGGCCGTACACGATCGCGGATCTGCTCAACACCTTCAGCGCGGCCGGGCTGTGGGTCGAATCCGCGGTCGAGCCGCAGATGCCAGCCGACGTCGGCCAGCGCTATCCGCACAAGCAGGCCGTCATGAACAAGTACCTCGGCATCTTGATGTTCAAGTTGAGGCCCCTGCCGGGCCTGGCCTAACAGCGAGGGCCACGCCCCGGCGGACCCTCCACTGAGGTGCGCCGCGAACCGGCCGATGGCGCTCTTCTGCATGGTGGGCGTGACGTGGCTGTAGATGTTCCTCGTTGTGGTGATGGTCGAGTGGCATCCTGGTCTGGTCCGTCACGTTCCGAGGTGTGCAAACCGATTGCCGAATCCCAGAGCGTGACGAACCATCAGGCAACCGTCCGGTCGCGAGAGCGTGGCCGGGAACGGCGCGTCCTCGCGGTCACGCTCAGAGGGAACGGAGCACACGATCGTTCAGTGCCCCGTGGCTCGCTAGGACTCGCAGCCGAGGTGGTCGCCGTCCGAGTCGAGGTTGTAGGGGTCGTTCCCCGTGACGTGGATCGGCTTCAGGCCGTCGGAGATGTCGCCGCAGTCGAGATCCCCCGCCACGGGCAGGCACGGCGTGTAGCCGGGCTCGCAGCGGCCGCCCGCTGCTGGCGCGTGCGTCTTGGGGCGTTGGGTCGGAAGGGGTGGCGCAGGTATGGCGGGCTCGCCGACGTGATGCCGGTAGGCGGCCACCCAGTTCGCGGCCTCGATGCGCTGAGCGAACCGCAGCGTGAGGCTCCCGTCGCACACGAGCTCGTGCAGTCTGTTCTCGAGGACGTCCTTCGTTCGCGCTCCCCACCTTCCGGCGTACGGCTCCGGCCAAAGGTTGCTGATGCTGTTGGACCCGCCGAGCTCGAGCGAGACGAGGTGGTCGACCTCGTGGGCGTAAGGGACGTGAACGACGTTGTACCGTGCATACACGGCGTCACTCTCCGATTCGGGGACATCGCGCACGCTCCCTGCGTAGCCGGCGACACACACGGTCGCCGCGCTGTGCGTCAAGGTCGCCCCTGGAGTCAGCCGGTGGTTGGGCAGGTCCGCAGCGGGCACCCCGACGATCAGGGGGCGAGCCCGGTGCGTCGAGTCAGCAGGCTGCCTCGGCGCCTGCCTCGGCGCGGGTGGCGGCTTCGACGTGGGCATCCGGTGTCGGCCGTGGTCCCGGGGTGAGGGAGGAGGGTGAGTCGCTCGGGCCTGCGGGGTCGGTATCTTGCTCCGAGCGGTGGAGACCGCGGTTACCGAGGTCGCCGCACCGGGCTCGGGGTGCGCGGAATCGCTGCACCCAGATGTCGCCAGCCCGACGGCGAGACAGCCGGCGACCACGAGCAGATCCCGATGCCCGTGCGTCCTGTTCCTCACCGGGCTCCCCGCTCAGTCGTGGCCCACGTCCTTCCCCGAGCCTATCCGGCATTGAAGGATGACCCGGCCGGAAGGCGGTCGGCGCGTGGCACCTGGCAAAACGGAACAGAATGGGGCTCAAATTCACAGCAGAGCCCCGCTTTGTTCCATTCTGCGCGGCTCGGGACAATGTCGGCATGGACACCGCAGAGCGACCGGGTCGGCTCGTCGACCTCAGCCACGACATCGAGCATGGGATGGTCACCTATCCGGGTCTGCCCGGGCCGACGATCGGGACGCACCTCTCTTTCGAGGACTCGGCCGGGGTCTACGCTCCCGGCTTCGAGTTCCAGATCGGCCGCATCGACCTGGTGGGCAACACCGGCACCTACCTCGACACGCCCGCTCATCGGTTCCGGGAGGCGGCCGACCTAGCCGACCTCGACCTCGCGCGCTGCGCAGACTTGCCGACCGTCGTGCTGGACGCCGGCCCGGGGGCCATCGGGCCGGACGTCCTCGAGGCGGTGCCTGTCGAGGGAGCCGCGGTGCTGTTCCGCACGGGATGGGACCGGCACTGGCGCACGCCGTTCTACGCCGACGTGAGCCACCCGTTCGTGACCGAGGAGGCGGCGTCGGCGCTCGTCGACCGGGGGGCCCGGCTGGTCGGGATCGACTCGATCAACGTCGACGGGACGGCGACCCGCGCGCGTCCCACCCATACCGTCCTGTTGGCCGCCGGGGTGGTGATCGTCGAGCATCTGAGAGGTCTGGACGCCTTGCCGACAAGGGGTGCGCGGTTCACCGCGGTTCCGCCACGGATCCGCGGGCTGTCGTCGTTCCCCGTGCGCGCGTTCGCCGTCATTCCCTGATCAGGGCGTCAGTGCAGCCAGCGGTTGGCGGCCGCGATCTCCTCGTCGGTGGCCTCCGCGAAGTTCTCGATGTCACTTTCGCGAACCGCCACGATGGACGCGACCAGCTCCGCTCCGAAGGCTGAGGTCAGCGCCTCGTCGGACTGGAACGCCTCGACCGCCTCACCGAGTGTCAACGGCAATCTGGTGAGACCGCGCCGCAGCAGCTCGTCGTCGGACAGTGCCGCCGGGTCGACGTCCACCGGCTCCGGAAGCGTGGCTTCCTCGTCGATGCCGGCGGACCCGGCGGTGAGCAGAGCGGCGAGCAGCAAGTAGGGGTTGGCGAGCAGGTCGACGCACTTGACCTCGAGGTTGGCCGCCGTCGCCTCACTGCCCAGCGACCCGGTCACCATCCGCAGGGCGGCCTCGCGGTTCTCCAGGCCCCAACAGGCGTAGGCGCCGGCCCAGTGGGACGGGACCAGCCGCAGATAGCTCACCGGGCTGGGTGCCCCGAGCGCCAGCAGCGCCGGAAGCCGGTTGAGTACCCCAGCCCCGAAGGAGTCACCTTCGGCCGTCAGACCGAACCGTCCGTCGCCGCCGGCCATCAGGTTCTGGCCGTCCCGCCAGAGGCTGAGATGTACGTGCCCACCGTTGCCGACGCCGCTCACGTCCACCTTCGGCGAGAACGACGTGCGCATCCCGTGCCGCGCCCCGACCGCTCTGATCGTCGCGCGGACAAGCACAGACGTGTCCGCCGCCTCGACGGGCGACTCGGCCGCGACCGACACCTCGAGCTGGCCGGCGGCGTACTCGGGATGGAACTGTTCGACAGCGATCCCCTCGGCGAGCAGGGCCTCCACGACCTCGCGACAGTAGTCGGACCTGTCCACCAGCCGAGCCATGCTGTAGCCGGGTCCACGGACGGCCGGGAGGAACTCGTCGCCCATCCCTTCCGAGACGACCCATTCGATCTCGAACGCCGCCTTGACCGTGACACCGCGAGCTGCGAGCGCCTCGGTGGTCCGGCTCAGGAGCAGTCGCGAGCACTGCGGATGTGGAAAGCCGGACTGCTGGTAGCGGTCGGCCGGGGACCAGGCCCAGCCCGGTTGGGCGGCGAGCGGCACCACCCGGCGTACGTCGGGCACCAGTCGCAGGTCACCCACCGGCTCGACTCCGGTGCCGGAGCCTGCGATCCAGTCGTCAGCGCGGAAGCGGTCGAAGCTCGGGGAGAACCCGACCCCCCAGCCGGCCAGGTGAGGGAACAACGACAGCGGCACGCTCTTGACCCGCGCGATCCCCGAGTTGTCGACGAAGGTGGTCGCGACCATGACGACGCCCTGCTCCGCCATCGGGTAGAGCATCTCCGCAGCCTGCTCAGACCGCGACGTGCGTTCCTCGCTGTCCACCCATAACCCCTTTCCACGCCGTCGTCTTGGCTCATCCCACACCGGTTGGGTGTCTGGCGCTCGATGTCTCACCCTTCGGAGGGCATGGACAACGGTGCAGACCTGTCTCACACTGTGCGGCAGGAGTCTAGCCGTGGTGGTCAGGTGCCGCCGCGAGATCGGAGGCCCGGTGGCCATCTCAGAAAGGAAGGGCACTCTTCGTCGGGGGCTGAGTGTCTGGCAGGCGATCGGCATATCCGTCGCCCTGATGGCGCCGAGCATGGCCGCCAACATCAACCCGCAGGGCACGGCGACCCTGGTCGGCCGTGCCACGCCACTCGCGTTCCTCCTTGCGGCATTGGCGGTTCTGCTTATTGCCTACGTCTTCGTCCGGCTTTGCCAGTATTACCGCCATGCCGGTTCGGTCTACGTGTTCGCGGGCGCCACGCTCGGTCCCCACGCGGGAGCTGTCGCAGGTCTAGGGCTGATCGGGACCTACACGTTCTATGGTTTGGTGACCTCGTCGGCGTCGGGGATCTTCGGGTCGGCGTTCCTCGACGAGATCGGCCTCTGGAACAACCAGCCGTGGTGGTCCGGGTTCCTCGTCGGAGCAGTCGGCCTGGCGCTCGCGCTGCTCTTCAGCATCGTCCCGGCGCGGAACTCGACCTCCATCCTGCTGTCCGCCGAGGGGATCACCGTGCTGCTGATCGTCGTCGTCGCGGTCATCGTGCTGGTCCGGATGCTCGCAGGCAACGCACCGGGCGACGCGTCCTTCACTCTCGACGTGTTCAAGGTGGAGCCCGGCACCCAGTCGTCCGACCTGTTCCTCGGCATCGTCTTCGGCCTGTTGTCGTTCGCGGGGTTCGAAGCCGCCTCGACCCTCGGCGAGGAGGCCAGTCATCCCAGCCGCGACATTCCGCGGGCGATCCTCGGCACCGCGATCTTCGGCGGCGTCTACTTCGTGTTCGTCACGGCCATCGAGATGATGGCGTTCGGCACCGACCGCAAGGGCGTCTCCAACTTCATCAGCTCTCCGGCACTGATGGGTGACCTCGGCACGTCGTACGTCGGGGCGTGGGTCGGTGACGTGATCACCCTCGGGGCCGCGGTGAGCGCCTTCGCCTGCTGCCTCGCCTGCGTCGTCGGCGCCTCCCGGATGGTCTTCGCCGTGAGCCGTGACCTGTCGCCCCAGTCGCCACTCGCGAGGACGGGCAGCAACGACACGCCCGCGGCGGCTGCCGTCCTGGTCGCGGCCGTGATCGCCGTGATCGCCGGCTTCGCCGCTGTCGCCTGTGGCGCCAAGCCGTTCGACACCTTCTTGTGGAGCGGCACGATCGGCACGTTGATCCTGCTCGTGGCCTACCTGCTCGCGACGATCGGCTGCATCAAGCTGGTGTTCGTGGACCACAAGCTCGCGGTGGCGCAATGGCAGGTCATCATCCCGCTCGCGGCGATCGTGATGCTGGGCTACACGATCTATCGCAACGTCTATCCCTACCCGACCGAGGGTGCCGCCCAGTGGCTCCCGATCATCGCGTTCGGCTGGCTCGCCATCGTGACGATCGTGGTCCTCGTCGTGCCGAGCATCCCGCGGCGGTTGGCGCACGGGATGGCGTCGTTCGAGAGCAGCCGAACGGATGACTCCACCGACCAGGTGCGCTGAAAGGGGTCGACACGTGACGAGCAGGTTCGTCGAGGGGCCGCTCGTCGACCATCACTGTCACGCCGTGATGACCGACGACCTGGAGCGTGACGCCTTCGAGGCGATGCTCAACGAGGCGGAGCGGCCGAGCCCGCTCGCGACCACCCTCTTCGACTCGATGCTGGGGCTGGCGATCCGCAGATGGAGTGCACCGGTTCTCGACCTCGAGCCTCTGGTATCGCCAGAGGTCTATCTGGCAAGGCGAAACGAGCTCGGTGGCGCTGAGGTCACCCGTCGCCTCATGCAGGCCACCGGGTCGTCCGGCCTACTGGTCGACACGGGCTTCTCCCCGCCAGGTGGCACCACACCGGCCGAGCTCGCGGCCCTTGCCGATGCCGAGGCATACGAAGTTGTGCGGCTCGAAGCGCTCGCTGAAGAGACCCTCGATGGCGGAGTCTCGGCCGCCGGCTTTGCCGCCGCCGTCACCGACCGGCTTGGCGTCGCCTCTGGTGCCGATGGCGGGCACGGCAGCGCGGTCGGAGCGAAGAGCATCGCGGCGTACCGCACCGGACTGGCCCTGCCCGGCGTCAAGCCCGCCGACCACGAGCTGGTGGCCGCACTGGAGCAGCTCGAGCGACAGCCCGACGGACATCACCGGATCGCCCATCCCGCCATCCATGCGTGGCTGGCCTGGACTGCGATCGAGGCCGGGTTGCCGTTGCAGTTCCATGTCGGCTACGGCGACAAGGACCTCGACCTGGCTGACTGCGACCCGCTGCGACTCACTGCCTTCCTCCGCGCGACGGAGGAGCGTGGGGTTCCCGTCATGCTCCTGCACAACTACCCGTTCCACCGTCAAGCGGCTTATCTCGCGCAGGTCTTCGACCATGTCTTCATGGACGTCGGGTTGGCGACCCACAACACCGGAGCCCTGTCGATCGCCGTGATCCGGGAAAGTCTCGAGCTCGCTCCGTTCGGGAAGATGCTCTACTCGTCCGACGCGTTCGGCCTCGCGGAGCTCTACCACCTTGGTGCCTTGCTGTTCCGGCGCGGCC
Source organism: uncultured Actinomycetota bacterium (assembly GCA_963820035.1). Lineage (GTDB taxonomy): Bacteria > Actinomycetota > Actinomycetes > Propionibacteriales > Nocardioidaceae > JAWWPG01. The sequence continues at coordinate 549,447 of CAWFYK010000009.1, forward strand.
TCTCGTCGGTGCTCGGTGGGCTGGTCGACGACGGGAGCATGACCACCGAGGATGCGCGCCGTATCGGTTCGATGATCTCGGCCGACAATGCGATCCGCGCCTACCGGCTCGACGTCGAGCCGACGTAGCGGTCCGGTCTCGGACAGCGGCGAATCTCGATGTATCCGACATGAGATCCGTCCCTCTTTGCCACCAAGAGACCTTGGCGCCCGACGCGACCCGGCAGCCCTGACCCCAGGACCCCGCCACGCCGAACGCCTCACCTGGCAACTGAGGAGAAGCAATGGAGTTTCATGGCGGACGACTGCCACCCACCCCGGACAAGCCGCGGTTGAGGCTGTCGAAGTACCTGAAGGCCGTCAAGCCTGCACCGCCGACCGTCGACTACCTGTCGAAGGTCCAGAGCTGGCCGATGTATCTCAACGACAAGCTCGGCGACTGTACCTGTGCGGGGGCCGCGCACATCATCGAGAACGAGTCCACCTACGGGCAGGGCGCCACCATCACAGTGACGGACGACGACGTGCTCACCGCCTACGAGGCGGTGTCGGGCTACGACCCGAGCACCGGCAAGAACGACAACGGTGCGGTCATGCAGCAGGTGTTGACCTACTGGCGCAAGACCGGTGTCGGCAAGCACAAGATCCTCGCCTTCGCCGGCGTTGACCACCGCAACGTCGACCAGCTACACGCCGCTCTGGCGACGTTCGGCTCCCTGTACATCGGGATCAACTTCCCCGAGTCGGCGATGACCCAGTTCAACGAACACAAGCCCTGGGACGTCGTACCCGGCGCACGGATCGAGGGTGGGCACGCGATCAACGCGGGCTTCTACGACACCGACGCGAAGACCTGGAAGATCGTCACGTGGGGAGCCGTTCAGGAGATGACCCAGGCATTCTGGGACACCTATGTCGAGGAGGCCTGGGTGGTCATCGCGCCCGAGTGGCTCAACACAGCCGGCACCTCACCGGAAGGACTCGACCTGTACGCGCTCGGTGAGGACTTCGCGGAGCTGACCGGAGAGTCCAACCCCTTTCCCGCCCCGACCCCCGGCCCAGAGCCCGTCCCTGCTCCACCGCGTGTGGACGTGGCTGACCAGCATCTGGCGCTGACCGTCCAGCCCTGGCTTGCCAGCGACCCGAGTTTCTATGACGACCTTCAGGAGGCGCTGCGCACCTGGCTCGCCGCGAAGGGTCTGCCCACCACGGAATCGACCACCTAGGAGAGAAGAGCGACCCATCATGCACATCGTGAAGGCTCAGCCGGCGGCAGTGTCAGCCGCCGTCGTAGCCACCCTCAACGCCCTCGTCCTGCTGAACGTCATGGACCTGAACGGCGACCAGATCAGTGCCATCAACATCGCTGCGGTCGCGTTGCTCGGCCTCTTCGTGCAACAGTCAGTCACCCCCGTCTCGAAGGTGGTGTCTTTCACGAGCAAGGGTCGCGTCGTCGCCGGCCCGGCGAGCAGCACTGCTGCCGCCGGGAGCGCCGAGGTCGACGAAGCCGCTGCGTAGCTTCGTGCCTCAACGGTAGGCAGGATCGTCGGATACGTCGTCGGACACAGCCGACAGCCGTCAGGCGCCGTCGGCCTGCTCGCGCAGCCTTGCCAACAGCGGCTTGGCGACGTCGGCAAGGAACTCTTCCTGGCTCTCGTCGCCGATCTGCACGATCGCGATGTCGGTGAACCCTGCCTCCCAGTAGGGCTTCACCGACGCCGCGAGCTCGTCGAGATCGGGACCGCAGGGGATCGATTCCGCGACGTCGTCCTTGCGGACGAACTGCGACGCTGCCTCGAAGCCCGCGGTCGTCGGCAGGTCGGCGTTGACGTCCCAGCCGCCACCGAACCAGCGGAAGAGGTCGTGCGCCCGGTCGACCGCCGCGGCCTTGTCCGGTCCCCAGCAGATCGGGATCTGGCCGATCTTGCGTGACGTCGGAAGATCGTGCTCGCCGCGTACCTCGTCCCAGCGAGACACCAACGACGCGTCCGGCGCCACGGCGATCAGGTGGTCGGCGAGCGGCCCGAAGCGTTGGATGGAGATCTCACCGGACACGGCGAGCGCCAGGTCCACCGGGTGGTTGGGAAGATCCCACAGCCGAGCCTGGTCGACGCGAAAGTGTTCTCCCTCCCAGGTGACGACACCGCCATCGAGCAGCGTGCGGATGATGTGGGTCGCCTCCTCGAGCATGTTCTGCCGCGTTGCCACGGCGGGCCAGCCGCGCCCGACGACGTGCTCGTTCAGGTTCTCTCCGGACCCGAGCCCGAGCGTGAACCTGCTTCCGGAGAGCAGCCCGAGCGTCGCCGCCTTCTGGGCGACGACGGCGGGGTGGTACCTCATCGTCGGACAGGTCACATACGTCATGAGCTCGACCCGCTCGGTCACCTGGGAGACCGCGCCCAGCACGGACCAGGCGTACGGCGCGTGGCCCATCGAGTCCAGCCACGGGAAGTAGTGGTCGCTGGAGACCTCGAAGTCGAAACCGGCGCCTTCTGCCGCGGCGGCGTACCGCACGAGCTCGCGGGGACCCGACTGCTCGGTCATCAGCGTGTATCCGAAGTTCGTCATGCCTTCTGCTGTACCCACGTGACTGCTGGCTATGCCTGCCGAGACCGGCCTGACCGTCGCCCGAGACGGGTGTCCACAGTCCTGCGTGGTGGTGGCGTGTGTTGTCGGTGGTTCGTACTAGTGTTCGAGTGTCATCATTGTTCGATGTGAGCGGTTCGATAGGAGGGGGTTGTGGTGGGCAGGTCGCGTGGGGGTCGCCGGTTTGTGCCGGTGGAGGTGGATCCGGTGGTGCCCGCTGAGCGGGTGCGCGGATTGCGGGAGTTGGAGTCGTCGGTGCGGTCGGCGTTAGGGCGGATGGGGGAGATCGAGGGGGAGGTTCGTCGGTTGCAGGCGGAGCAGGTGCGGTGTGCGGTGAGGTTTGTGTGGGATCAGCAGGAGGTGGATCGGCGGTGCGGGTTGTCGTTCTCGACGGAGCAGGATCGGGTGTTGGTGTCAGAGGTAGCGGCGGCGCGGGGGACCTCGACGGTGTCGGCGTCGTCGTGGTTGTCGGATGCGTTTCGGTTGGGTGATGAGCTCCCGGCGACGTTGGCGGCGTTGGAGCGGGGTGAGGTGTCGTGGTGGGCGGCCCGGTCGATCGCGCGGGAGGTCGGGTTCGTGGATGATCTGGCGTTGCGGGCGTTGGCGGATGAGGTGATCGCCGAGGAGGCGCCGGGGTTGCTGCCGGGGCAGGTCAAAGAGTTGGCGCGGATGCGGGTGGTCGGGATCGACCCGGAGTCAGCGGAGCGGCGGGCGACGGTGGCCCGGGCGGATCGGTATGTGTCGGCGGTGGCGGGTGAGTCGGGGGCGGGGTTCTTGACGGCGGCGTTGCCGGCCGAGCAGGTGGCGGCGTGCTGGTCGGCGTTGAACGGGCACGCAACCGCGGTCTATGCCGGTGGTGACCCGGCCGGGAGGTCGGTGTCGGCGATCATGTGTGACACGTTGGTGGAGCGGTTGACCGGGGTTGCGACCGGGGATCCGGTGCATACCCGGGTGGAGCTGGTGATGGATGCTTCGACGTTGCTGGGGTTGGCTGAGCGGCCGGCTCGGCTGGTCGGGCTGGGTCCGGTGCCGCCGCGGGTGGCCCGGTTCATCGCCGCCTCTGGTGATGCGTGGGTGCGGCGGCTGTTCTGTGACCCGGTGGACTGTTCGGTGCTGGTGCAGGACTCCAGGGCGAGGCGGTTCACGGGTCCGTTGAAGCGGCTGATCCTGGGTCGTGACCAGACCTGTCGGGGTCCCGGCTGTGGATCGCGGATCAAGGACATCGACCATCTGGTCGAGCATGCCAACGGGGGCCGGACCAGTCGCCGGAACGGCCAGGGCCTGTCGAAGGGCTGCCATCTCATGCGGGACCATCCCGGGGTTGGCGTCGCGGCCGACCCGGCCAGCAACGCGATCACCTGGACGCTGCCGTCCGGAGCGAGCGTGACGACCCTGCCGCCACCGGCCCTCGGCCACGGCAGCCTCGACCGCGACCAGCTCCGCCGACGACACCGGCTCATTCGGCCCGAGGGTTCGGGTCCGGACGGGTCGAGCCGGCGAGCCGACCGGCCTTCACCACCCACCAGCAGCGACAGACCCTCGAAACCCCGCACCCACCCAGACGCACCTGACCGGACGGGTACCAGACCTGGGGCTGGGCCGCTGATGACGGTGCGCGGTTGGCCGCCGCCAACCGGCACGGGCTAGTCTCGGTCGAAGCGTGGCCGGGTGTGGAGTCGGTCGAACGACGGAGGAGGGCTCGTGGCTGATCGGCGCACCGACGACCGGTCTGCTGGCGCCCCTTCAACGTCTCCGGGCGACTCGCCCGGCGCCACCTTGCGGGAGCTCGTCGATGACCTTCGGGCGCAGCTCAGCGTCGTACGGCTGGGTGGCTCCGAGGCGGCCCGGGCCAAGCACGTCGCTCGTGGGAAGCTGCTCGTCCGCGACCGGGTCGACCGGTTGCTCGACCCGGGGTCGCCGTTCCTCGAGCTGTCGCCGCTCGCCGCTGCCGGGATGTATGACGACGCGGTGCCCAGCGCCGGCATCGTGACCGGGGTGGGTCAGGTCAGCGGGCGCGAGTGTGTGGTCGTCGCCAACGACGCCACCGTCAAGGGCGGCACCTACTACCCGATCACCGTCAAGAAGCACCTCCGGGCCCAAGAGGTCGCCCGTGCCAACCGGTTGCCATGCCTCTACCTGGTCGACTCGGGAGGCGCCTTCCTGCCGATGCAGGACGAGGTCTTCCCTGACCGGGACCACTTCGGGCGGATCTTCTTCAACCAGGCAACGCTTTCGGCGCAGGGGATTCCTCAGGTCGCAGCCGTGATGGGGTCGTGCACCGCCGGCGGTGCCTATGTCCCCGCGATGTCCGACGAGACGGTGATCGTCCGCAACGAGGGCACCATCTTCCTCGGCGGCCCGCCGCTCGTGAAGGCCGCGACCGGCGAGGTCGTCACGGCCGAGGACCTCGGTGGTGGAGACGTTCATGCCCGGGTCTCCGGTGTCGTCGACCACCTTGCCGCCAACGACGCCGAGGCGCTGGCCATCCTGCGCTCCATCGTCGGGACGCTGGAGCGGAGATCGGCGCCGTCACTCGCCCAGCACGATCCGGAGGATCCGGCGGAGGACCCGGCCACTCTCTACGACGTGGTGCCGGCCGACACGCGGACGCCCTACGACGTCCGCGAGGTGATCAGGCGCATCGTCGACGGGTCACGCCTCCACGAGTTCAAGGCGCTCTACGGCGAGACCCTGGTGTGTGGCTTCGCCCGAATCTGGGGCTACCCCGTCGGGATCGTGGCCAACAACGGCATCCTCTTCAGCGAGTCGAGCCTCAAGGGGGCGCACTTCATCGAGCTCTGCAACCAGCGCGGCGTACCGCTGGTGTTCCTGCAGAACATCACCGGCTTCATGGTCGGCCGGAAGTACGAGTCAGGCGGCATCGCGAAGGACGGCGCCAAGCTGGTGACGGCGGTCGCGTGCTCCGTCGTGCCGAAGCTCACGGTGGTCATCGGCGGTTCGTTCGGCGCCGGGAACTACGGGATGTGTGGGCGGGCCTACGACCCCCGGTTCCTGTGGATGTGGCCCAACGCGCGGATCTCCGTCATGGGCGGAGAACAGGCCGCGTCCGTGCTCGCGACCGTCCGCCGCGACGGGATCGAAGCCAAGGGCGACAACTGGTCGACGGCGGACGAAGAGGACTTCAAGCAGCCGATCCGCGACCAGTACGAGCGACAAGGATCGCCCTACTACTCCACCGCCCGGTTGTGGGACGACGGCATCATCGACCCGGTGGACACCCGCCGGGTGCTCGGCATGGGCCTGGCCGCCGCTGCCAATGCCCCCGTCCCCGCGCCGTCATACGGCGTCTTCCGGATGTGAGGTGACCGTGACCCGATTCGGGACCGTTCTGGTGGCCAACCGCGGTGAGATCGCGCTTGCGGGTGATCCGGGCGGCCGCAGCCCAGGGGCTCACCAGCGTGGCTGTCTACAGCGACGCCGACCGCGAGGCGCCGCACGTGCGTGAGGCCGACGCCGCGGTGCGAATCGGCCCGGCCGCCGCTTCCGCCTCCTACCTGTCGATCTCGGCACTGCTCGAGGCCGCGCGACAGTCCGGTGCCGACGCGATCCATCCCGGCTACGGGTTCCTCTCCGAGCGGGCCGCCTTCGCTCGTGCCGTGACGGACGCCGGTCTCGTCTTCATCGGGCCACCGGCCGACGTGATGGACGCGATGGGGCGCAAGGACCGAGCCCGTGACATCGCCGTGGCGGCCGGTGTGCCCGTCGTCCCCGCCGCCGATCTCGAGGGGATGACACCGGCGAGCGGCTCCGACCTCGAGAAGGTCTCCGACCAGATCGGCTTCCCCCTCCTCGTCAAGGCTGCCGCGGGGGGTGGCGGCAAGGGGATGCGCATCGTCCGCGACGCCCCCGATCTGGCGGCCGCCGTGGCCGCCGCCAGGCGGGAGGCGGCTGCCGCGTTCGGCGACGACACGATGCTCTTCGAGCGCTACGTCGAGGGTGGGCGCCACATCGAGGTGCAGATCCTGGCCGACGAGCACGGCAACGTCATCCACCTCTACGAGCGGGACTGCTCGGTGCAGCGGCGACACCAGAAGGTCCTCGAGGAGGCGCCGGCCACTGCAGTCACGGCGCAGGTCCGCGAGCTGGTGACCAGCGCCGCCGTGGCCCTGGCTCGCGAGGTCGGCTATATCAATGCCGGCACCGTGGAGTTCCTGGTCTCCGGCGACGAGGCCTACTTCCTCGAGATGAACACCCGACTTCAGGTCGAGCATCCGGTCACCGAGATCATCACCGGACTCGACCTGGTGGCGATGCAGTTCGGGGTCGCGCAGGGTGAGGTGCTGCCGATCGTCCAGTCCGACGTCTCCGTGACCGGGCATGCGATCGAAGCCAGGGTCTATGCGGAGGACCCCTTCCAGGGCTTCCTGCCGCAGGCAGGTGTGGCCGAGATCGTCAGCTGGCCAGGGCGCGCGCGCGTCGACGCCTCCCTCGAAGCCGGCCAGCGAGTGGGGACGTCCTACGACCCCATGCTCGGCAAGGTGATCGCGTCCGGGACCACCCGGGAGTCGGCACGCCGCGCACTGGTGCGTGCGCTCGACGACACGGCCATCCTCGGACTCACAACCAACGTCGGCTTCCTCCGGCAGGTGGCCGCGTCGGACGTCTATCGCGAGAGCGGCATCGACACCGGATGGCTCGACTCTCACCCTGATGCCTTCACCCTCTCGACCCCGGTCCCGGCGTGGTGCCTCGCCGCGTGGTCGCTCGCCGCCGCTCGGGGGTCCGACCCGCGTCAGCCCTTCGGAGTCGGAGACGGTTGGCGGCTCGGCGCCCCCGCGGCCGCCGTACCCATCGAGCTCACCTCGCCCGAGGGCGAGGTCACCGTCCTGCACGTCGACCTGTCTGCCCATCTGGTGCGCGGCCCGATGTCGTCGCAGGACGTCACCTCGCTGGGCGAGGCTGGCGGCATGATCCGGCTGCAGATCGGCTCGGAGGTGCACGAAGGGCACGTGCTGCTGCGCACCCACGACGTCCTCGTCGCCTACCGGGGACAGACCTACACGTTCACCCGGCCGGACGCGTTCGGCCCCGGTCGGGCGGGAGCTACGGCGTCCGGGACCGTCAGCGCGCCGATGCCCGGAACGGTCCTCGCGGTCACCGTCGCTGCCGGGATGGACGTCGCTGAAGGTGACCCGCTCGGGATGATGGAGGCGATGAAGATGGAGCTGGCACTCAAGGCCCCGTTCGACGGGACCGTGGCGGAGGTCGACGTCAAGCCCGGCGACCAGGTCGAGCTCGGGTCGCGGTTGTTCCTGGTCTCACCGGCCGAGGCCGCCTCATGATGCGTCAACCGATGGTCGTCCCGCTGGCCAAGAACCCGGAGCCGATGACGATCTATGAGGTCGGCCCACGCGACGGCTTGCAGAACGAGGCCGCCGTCCTCCCGGTCGAGGTCAAGGCTGAGTTCATCGAGCGGTTGGTGGGCTGCGGGCTGACGACGATCGAGATCACCAGCTTCGTCCACCCATCGTGGGTGCCCCAGCTCGCCGACGCAGCCGAGCTCATGGAGTTGGTGACCCAGCAGGACGAGGTCCGGATGCCCGTGCTGGTGCCCAACGAGCGAGGCCTCGACCGGGCGTTGGACATCGGGGTCCGTGATATCGCGATCTTCGGCAGTGCGACGGAGACCTTTGCCCGTAAGAACCTGAACCGGTCGTTCGACGGGCAGTTCTCGATGTTCGAGCCGGTCGTCACCCGGGCGCGCCAGGCCGGGCTGCGGGTGCGCGGCTACCTCTCCATGTGCTTCGGCGATCCCTGGGAGGGCGCCGTCCCCATCTCTCAAGTCGTGACCGCCGGACTCCGGCTCTTCGACCTCGGGTGCGACGAGCTCTCCCTCGGCGACACCGTCGGAGTGGCCACCCCGGGCCACGTCGTGAGGCTGGTCAACGAGCTGCTCGCCAAGGGGATCGTCGTCGACCAGCTCGGCGGCCACTTCCACGACACCTATGGACAAGCGCTCTCCAACGCGCTCGCCGCCATGGGCTGCGGCGTGACGACCCTCGACTCGTCCGCCGGTGGGCTCGGTGGGTGCCCCTATGCCGAGAGCGCGACCGGCAACCTGGCAACGGAGGACCTGGTCTGGCAGCTCGAGGGGTTGGGGATCGAGACCGGCGTCGACCTCGATGCGCTCGTGCAGACCAGCATCTGGATGGGCGAGAAGCTCGGCAAGCCGCCGGTCAGCCGGGTCGTCAACGCGCTGGCCTAGCCGCCCAAGGGGGCGACGGGCGTGCGTGCGTATCGGGGGGACAGGCGGTCGAGACGGTGTCGGGCAACTGTCGGTCGGCTAGTCGGCGGCCGTCGTATCCCGCTCGCGCCAGCGGTCGACCAGGAGTGGCAACTCGATGCGCAGATACTCGAAGAAGCGCATGGTCTCGTGGAGTCGCAGCCCCGCCGGAGTGTTGGCCCCGAGTGCATCGACCCCTTCCCGCACGCTGTCGACCCAACGGCCCAGCTGCGCGTCCCGCTTGGCGAAGATCTCGTGCCAGACGTCGCTGTAGAGCCGGTAGACATCCCGGCGCCCACCCGGCTCGCGATCCCGCGTCACCAGTCCGACCTGGGTCAGGTAGCGAACGGCTCCCGAGATGCCGGCGGGGCTCACCGCGAGCCGTTCGGCCAGTTCGGTGGCCGTGCTCGACCCGTCGTCGACCGCCAGGAGTGCCGCGAACACCCGAGCCGGCATCCGCGGCATGCCCGCCTCGACCATCGCGGCGGCGAACCGTTCGATGAACCGACCGACGGCAGCATCGTCGCGGGTCGGCGGCCGTTCTCGTGCCGGTTCGGCAGTCACGCAGAAAGATTAGCGGATAAACAAGATTCAGAAAAATGTGAGAGTTGTGTAGTGTCGATCACGTGGCAGCGGCGATCGAGATCCAGGGACTGGTCAAGAGATTCGGACACACGACGGCGCTCGACGGGCTCGACCTGTCGGTGGCCACCGGAGAGGTGCACGGCTTCCTCGGCCCCAACGGAGCGGGCAAGTCGACGACCATCCGGGTGGCCCTCGGCCTGCTGCGGGCGAACGACGGGCGGATCAGCGTGCTCGGCGGTGACCCGTGGCGCGACGCCGTGGAGCTGCATCGCCGGCTGGCGTATGTGCCGGGGGACGTGACGCTCTGGCCGACCCTGTCCGGCGGCGAGACCATCGACCTGCTGGGGCGGCTGCGGGGCGGGCTCGACCCGGTGCGGCGGGCCGAGCTGCTGGAACGCTTCGACCTCGACCCCACGAAGCGAGGACGGGCGTACTCGAAAGGCAACCGGCAGAAGGTCGCACTGGTCGCCGCTCTCGCGTCAGACGTCGAGCTGCTGATCCTGGATGAGCCGACATCGGGGCTCGACCCGCTGATGGAGGCGGCCTTCCGGGATTGCATCGACGATGAACGACGCGGCGGCCGGACCGTCCTGCTGTCGAGCCACATCCTGTCCGAGGTGGAGGCGCTGTGCGACCGGGTGAGCATCATCAGGGCCGGGCGCACCGTCCAGAGCGGGACGCTGGCCGACCTGCGCCATCTGACCCGGACCTCGGTCACGGCCGACCTCGAGGACGACGCGAAGGGACTCGGCAGTCTCGACGGCGTCCACGACCTCGAGATCGACGGGCATCGGGTCCAGTTCCAGGTGGACACGCCCAGCCTGCGCGACGTGCTGCCGGAGCTGTCCCGGCTCGGGGTCCGCAGCCTCACGGCGCAACCCCCGACGTTGGAGCAGCTGTTCCTCCACGAGTACGAGGCGGACGGCTGATGGCGAGCACGCTGACGAACACCCGGTCGCTGCTGGCCATCGGGCTGCGTCGCGACCGGGTGATGATCCCGGTCTGGATCTACGGCCTCGCAGCCGTTGTGGTCGCCAGTGCCTTCAGCTACAAGAGCCTCTACTCCACCGTGGCGTCGCGGCTGGAGTTCTCGGCGGTTGTGAACGCCAACGCCTCCACGGTCGCGTTCTACGGCCACGTCTACAGTCCGGGGACGCTCGGCGGGTTGGTGGCCTGGCGGACGCTGGGCAGCGGCGCGGCGATCTCGTGCGTGCTCAGCGTGCTGCTCGTCGTACGTCACAGCCGCGCCGAGGAGGAGACCGGCCGGCTGGAGCTGCTCGGTGCCTGCGCCGTCGGTCGCCATGCAGCTCTCGCCTCGGCCCTCCTCACGGCCGCCATCGCGCAGGTCAGCCTCGCCGTCGTCTGTGTCGTCGGGCTGGTCGTGGCCGGACTGCCCGTGGCCGGGTCGGTGGCGTTCGGAGCGGCCTGGCTCACCAGCACCCTCTTCTTCGCCGCGGTAGCGGGAGTGACGGCGCAGCTGAGCGAGAGCAGCCGAACCGCCAATGTGCTGGCACTCGGCCTGCTGGGCGTGACCTATCTGCTGCGCGCCGTCGGGGATGCCGGTCCGACCTGGCTGAGCTGGCTCTCGCCCGTGAGCTGGGGTCAGCAGGTGCGGCCGTACGCCGGCGACCGCTGGTGGGTCGTCGTGGTCGCCGCCGTCGCGACGGCTCTCGTGACCGCCGTGGCCTTCAGGTTCTCGTCGCAGCGAGACCTGGGGGCCGGGCTGCTGCCGACACCGTTAGGCCCGCCCGAGGCCACCCGGCGGTTGGCCAGCCCGCTGGCGCTGGCCTGGCGGTTGCAGCGCGCGGCCGTCGCATCGTGGCTGCTGGCGTTCGTCGTCTACGGTGCGACCCTCGGCGGTATTGCGGATGGTGTCGGTGCACTGGTGAGGTCCAGCGGCTCGACGCGTCGCATCATCCTCGAGATGGGCGGTCGGCACGGCCTGGTCGATGCCTTCCTGGCCACCGCCATGGGCATTCTCGGGTTCCTTGCCGCCGCCTTCGTCGTCCAGGTTCTGCTGCGCCTGCGCGTTGAGGAGACAGCACAGCGGGCGGAGGCGGTGCTCGCCACCAGCGTGTCGAGAGTCGGCTGGGCCGCAAGCCATCTCGTCATCGCGCTGCTCGGCGCCGTGGTGATGCTTGCGGTCGGCGGGCTCGCCGCCGCCTTCACTCACGGCTCGCGGATCCACGACCTGGGCGGCCAGCTGCCGAGCCTGCTCGGAGCGGCACTCGTCCAGCTTCCCGCCGTGCTGATCCTGGCGGGGGCGGTGGTGCTGCTCTTCGGGGCCGCCCCGCGGGCGGTCGTCGCCGGCGCCTGGACCCTCCTCGGGTTCAGCCTGTTGCTCGGCCTGTTCGGGCCGGCCCTGCAGATCCCCGGCTGGGCGATGGACGTCTCCCCGTTCACGCATCTGCCCAAGCTGCCCGGCGGCGCGGTCGACGGCTGGTCGCTGCTGGCCCTGAGCCTGCTGGCCGTTGCTCTCGGAGCAGGCGGGATGGTGGGCTTCGCCCGCCGCGATGTCGGCTAGCCCTCTCGGGTCACGGTCTCAGCGGGTCACGGCGGCCGGGGGACCGGTCCGGGACCGGAGCTCCCGGGCGGCGTACCGGCCGACCTGGAACGTCGCATAGCCGTCGGTGATCAGTCCCACGCCGCCACCGACGAACGGCGTCCGGCGGCCGATGGCGGCGAGGGTGCGCTTGCCGGCCACCCGGCCGAAGAGCTCCGCGGCCACCTCGGCGGCGATCCGATGGTCGAGATCGGGATCGTGGGCCGGTGCGGTCGCGATCGCCATCGGACTGCTCGGCAGCTTCTTCGCCTTGACGAGCAGGTCGACGGCGTCGTTGCCGAGCATGCAGGCGAGGACGGCGTTACGCACCCGCGGGTCGGTGAGGTCGTAGCCGCGCAGGTGGGCGATGCCGCCGACCATGTGTGACTGGAGGACGGCGAGGCCGGTCACGTTCGCGGGGATCGCCACCGTCATCACGACCAGCCCGCCGATGTTCGTGACGAAGCCCTGGGCGCCGGCCAGGCGAACGTGGGAGTCGACGAGGTCCCCGATCGCCTTCGCCCGGTCACCGTCGTTGCGCTCGAGCCTCATGTCGGCGGCATCGGCAGCCCCCTTGAGCGGACCAAGCCCGTTGACGGCCCGCTCGAAGGCCTGCCGCACGAAACCCGTCGCGAACTCGGGACCCTGCTCCCGCGCGACCGGCGCGATCACCTTGGCGGCGAACCGAAGCGCGCTGACCTGAGATGCCTTGGACGCTCCCACCTGCGGACTCCTCGCCTCGACCTGCGCTGTGCCTCCACTCTACGGATCGCCGAGCGTCCAGCCCGGCGCCGACGTCCCGGCCGGGTCCTGAGTCGGCCACACTGAGCAGATGGCTGGGCGGATGGCTGGGCGAACGGCGGAGCGGTTGCAGGGCAGGACGCACCCCTCGTCGGTCGGTGGGCCGGCCACGGCAAGTGGAAGCGCCGGCCGTGCCCACTGAACCACCCCCCACCCCGTGGGTCTTTCCCGACACGGAGCGCGCGCGGCACGACCTCGTGGCTTTCGGTGCCGACCTCGAGCCTGGGACCCTGCTGGGTGCCTACCGCCGTGGGATCTTCCCGATGCCGCTGGTGGAGGAGGACACGATCGGCTGGTTCTCACCCGTCGCGCGCGCCGTGCTGCCGGTGGACGGGTTGCGGGTGACGCGCTCGATGCGCCAGTCCGCCCGCCGCTTCACCACCTCCGTCGACGCGTCGTTCGCGGAGGTGGTCGCGGGCTGTGCGGACCCGGCCCGCGAAGGGGGCTGGATCGACGAGGCGATGGCCCGCGCCTATGCCAGACTGCACGAGCTCGGCTGGGCGCACTCCATCGAGGTATGGCGGGGCGAGCGGCTTGCCGGTGGCCTCTACGGGGTCGCGATCGGGGGGCTCTTCTGTGGCGAGTCGATGTTCCACCGCGACCGCGATGCCTCGAAGGTGGCGCTGATGGCCCTCGTCGAGCTGCTCCGTGACGGGGAGCCCGAGCGGTTGCTCGACGTGCAGTGGGCCACTCCCCACCTCACGAGCCTGGGCGTCGTCGAGATCGGCCGGCCGGCGTACCTGCGGCGGCTCGCAACCGCCCTCACCGTCCGACTCCCCGCACTCTGGGATGACACCGCGGGATGACACCGCCGTCCCGATAATGTGGCGATGACAGACATCGCGGTGCGACGGGTGGACTTCGGGTACTTCGTGCGCCCGGTCGAGGAGACGGGCACCGGGGCGCCGCGCGTGGAGCCCTGTCTCGGGTATGTCGTGCAACATCCGGCGGGAACGCTGCTGTTCGACACCGGGATGGGGGCAGACCCCTACGTCGACGACCACTACCGGCCCCGGCGGCGCTCCCTGAAGGAGGCGCTCTCCGACGTCGGCCTCGGGATCGACGACATCACCCACGTCGCGAACTGCCACCTGCACTTCGACCACTGCGGTGGGAACCCGCAGCTCGCCGGCCGCCCGGTCTTCACGCAGGCCACCGAGCTCGACACCGCCCGCCATACCGAGCACTACACGTTGCCAGGGCTCATCGACTCCCCCGGAACCCGCTATGACGAGCTCAGTGGTGAGGCGGAGCTGCTGCCCGGTGTCCTGCTTCTCCCCACGCCCGGGCACACCGCTGGTCACCAGGGGCTGGTCGTACGACGAGGCGACGGCACTGTCTTCCTGGCCGGGCAGGGCCACGAGGGCGCATCCGCGTTCAGTGCCGACGTGCTGGCTCGCCGGGCCGCGGCCGAAGGCAGCCGTCCGCCGCTCCCGGTGCCACCGTCCTGGCTCGACCGGGTGCTGGAGCTGGACCCGGCCCGCGTCGTGTTCGCCCACGACCACGCCGTGTGGGTCCCCTGAGAGGTCGGGGATCGGCCGGTTCCGGTGGTCAGACGGCGTCGGCGCCAAAAGCCCAGTCGGCGAAGGCCGGTGCGACCACCGCGCCTGTCTCGGCGGCCTGGAGCCCACCGGGGGAACCATCGTCGAAACGGAGGGTGTCAGCGTTCCGCTGGGCATCGGGCGGAGGGAGGTGCACGCCGGGGGCATCCCGCAGTCCGTCGATCAGGGCGTCGATGAACGGGCCGACGTCGGCCTCCGGCATCCGGAACGTCCCGGCGCACATCTGGTCGCGCCAAAGGGAGAGCACCACGACGTCGTCGGCCGGGTGCCAGCTGAGCCGCATGGCTCGGCCGTTGCCACGAGCGTCGAGGAAGACATCCCCCTGGGCCTGTGCCGGTTCCGCGAAGTCGGCCATGGCGCCATGATGCACGCCCGGGGCGCGACGCGGCAAGGTGGCCGCCCGGAATTGTGGATAGCTCGTGCAGACGGCTCCGCCTCGAGCCCGAAGTTGGCACAATAGGACGGTGCCCGAGCTTCCGGAGGTGCAAGCCCTCGCCAACGATCTGCGCACCCGCCTCGACGGCCGGGCCATCGCCCGGCTCGACATCGTCGCGTTCGCGGCACTGAAGACGTTCGACCCACCGCCGTCCGCGCTGCAGGGTCTCTTCCTCGACGGCGTCGGACGGCGCGGCAAGTTCCTCGACGTCAGTGCCGGGGGGCTGCACCTCGTTGTCCACCTGGCCCGCGGAGGCTGGATCAGGTGGCGGGACGCGGTCCCTCCGTCTCCACCACGGCCGGGCAAAGGCCCGCTGGCGGCCCGACTGGTGCTCGACGACGACTCCGGGCTGGACATCACGGAGATGGGCACCCAGAAGCGCCTTGCCGTCTACGTCGTACGTGACCTGGCCGATGTCCCCGGCATCAGCAGGCTCGGCCCGGACCCGCTTGCGGAGTCGTTCACCGTCGAGGGCCTCGCCGCCATCCTGGCGGCGAGCGGGCGGGCTCAGATCAAGGGCATTCTGCGCGACCAATCGGTGATCGCTGGGATCGGGAACGCTTATTCCGATGAGATCCTGCACGTGGCGAAGATGTCGCCGTTCAAGCCCGCGGCGATGACGCCGGACGACACGCAGCGGCTTTACGACGCCATCCAGACGACGTTGCGTGACGCGGTCGAGCGCAGCGACGGGCTGGCGGCCAGCGAGCTGAAAGGCGAGAAGAAGTCCGGGCTGCGCGTGCATGGAAAGGCCGGGCAGCCGTGCCCGGTGTGTGGGGACACCGTGCGCGAGGTCTCGTTCGCCGACTCTGCCCTCCAGTACTGCCCTACGTGCCAGACGGGCGGCAAGCCGTTGGCCGACCGTCGATTGTCCAGGCTTCTCAAGTAGGACCGCGGCTGGGCTCGTGGCAGGCTAGTCGCATGAGTGTGTCGATCCCCGAAGTCGAGCCGGGGCAGGTCCCGGCGGACCTGCCGGACGGGCTGTTCGTCCTGGATGTGCGTGAGGACGACGAGTGGCGAGCGGGTCACATCGACGGGGCGACCCACATCCCGATGAGGGAGGTGCCGGGCCGACTCGACGAGATCCCGGCCGGCGACCAGGTGCTGGTCGTATGCCGCAGCGGCGCTCGGTCGGCGCGGGTGACGGGTTTCCTGCAGGCGCAGGGTCGCGATGCGGTCAACCTCGCCGGCGGACTGCAGGCCTGGAGCCTGGCAGGACGAGGCATGATGAGTGACACCGAAGCGCCGCCGCAGGTCATCTGAGAGTCGGACAGCGGTATCTCCCCGACACGCGAGGACTCGGGAGGCCTATCTAGGGAAAACGCTAGAGTCGCGGATAGAGTCCGATCGTGGACCCGGTGCAAAATCCCTATGCTCCCGGCGCCGGACAGCGACCACCCGAGCTGGCCGGTCGCGACGGCGAGCTCACCGCGTTCGACGTGACGCTCGAGCGGGTCGCCCACGGGCGCCCCGAGCGGTCCGTCGTGCTCTCGGGTCTCCGGGGTGTCGGCAAGACGGTGCTGCTCAACGCCATGCGCGGTCGGGCCGTCCACCGCGCCTGGGGCACCGGCAAGTTCGAGGCGCGGGCCGGCCACGGCCTGCGGATGCCGCTCGCACAGGCGGTGCACGCCGCCGTCCGCGACCTCGGACAGCGTCATCGCGACGAGGACCACGTCGACCGGGTCATCGGGGTGCTCAAGGCGTTCGCGCTGCGCACTCCGCAACCGGGCCGCGCCGCGACCCGCTGGACACCGCCGACAGATGTCCCCGCTGCCAAGGGCCGGGCCGACTCCGGTGACCTGGAGATCGACCTGGTCGAGCTGTTCACCGACGTCGCCCAGCTAGCCGCCGATCTCGGCGTCGGAGTCGCGATCTTCGTCGACGAGATGCAGGACCTCGTCGCGGAAGACCTGTCGGCCCTGTGCACGGCCTGCCACGAGATCAGCCAGCAACGAGCGCCGCTGGTCATCGTCGGCGCCGGCCTGCCGCACCTCCCGGTGGCGCTCGCGGCCTCGAAGTCCTACGCCGAGCGGCTGTTCCGCTACCGCGTCATCGACCGGCTGCCGCGCGCCGAGGCCGACCGGGCGCTGTCCGTCCCCGCCGCGACGGAGGGCGTCGGCTATGACGACGCGGCGCTCGCCGAGCTGTACCGGCTGACGGACGGATACCCCTACTTCGTCCAGGCCTACGGCAAGGTCACCTGGGACAGCGCGCTGGGAAGTCCGATCCGTCTCGACGACGTCGAGCAGGCCGCGCCGGTCGCCGAGAACGAGCTGGGTATCGGCTTCTTCGGGGCCCGGTTCGAGCGTGCGACGCCGGCTGAACGCGACTACATGCGAGCGATGGCCGACCTGGCCTCCGCTGCGGGAGACGGCCCGGTCCCGACCTCGGAGGTGGCGCTCGCTCTGGGTCGTAAGCCGCAGTCGCTCTCGCCGGCCCGGGACGGGCTGATCCGGAAGGGGCTGGTCTTCGCCGAGGAGCGTGGCGTCGTTCGGTTCACCGTCCCCCACTTCGGCCGCTTTCTGCGCAGCCAACAGAGCTAGGCGCGGCTCGGCCGCATCGTCGCTTGGGTAGGCTCACCTCGATCGTCTCGAACCGACCGAGGAGGTGCCCGCCGTGCAGTGCCCGCGATGTGGACTGCAGAACCCGCCCGGCATCTCCGCCTGCCAGCGCTGCGGGCTCGCGGTCGTGCGGGCGGCTCCTCCGAACCCCTCGGGCCACGAGTCGGAGACTCCGCCCGAGCAGTCGCCAGGGCCGCCCAGCGGACCGGACTACGCCCGGCCGGACGCCGGCCAGCCGAGCGAGGGCCAACAGAGTCAGGGCCAGGGCGGCTACCCGCAGAGTGGTTCCACCTATGCCGGCTACGGACAGTACTATCCGCAGCAGCAGTCTCCGCAGAACTACCCCCCGCCCGGCCAGTCCGACCCCGAGCCGACCGCGCCGCTGCCCTACGGCCAGTACGCCGCCCCTTCTGGAGCCGCCGGGTCGGCGTACCCCGGTGGACCGGTGGCTCCCTACGCACCGGCCGGGTCGGCGTACCCCGGTGGACCGGTGGCTCCCTACGGCGCCCAGACCGGCTGGCCGGCCACGGCGACAGCTGAGCCGGCCGACCGGCACCGGTCGCGGTTCGCTCGGCTCCTGCTGGTGGTGGCCGTGCTCGCCTCGCTCGGCTATGCCGTCTGGGCGATGACCGCCCGGCGGGGCATCTTTGCCGACTTCGCGGACAACCGCCCGGTGAGCCTCGACGACGCCAAGACGAGCGACCGGCTCGACACCATCTTCTTGGTGGTGGCCGGGGCGCTCGTGCTCCTCGCCTTGGCGGTATGGCTGATCCGGTTGATGGCCGGGCGGGCCCGCACCGGCGCGCTCACCGTCGCCGGATTCGTGCTCTGCGGCCTGGGGCTGGTGACGGTGGTCGTCGGGCTGGTGCTGTCGGGACAGGTCGGCAACGGGGGTGACCGGGCCGCTGAGGGGCAGGATGCCGTGACGGCCACCATCGTCACCGGGAGTGGCTTCATCGCGCTCGCACTCGGGCTTCTCATTGGGCTCCGAGTGGCCACGCCCCGGCGAACCTGATGCGGTCTCCTGCCGCCGGAGCGCGAAGAGGCGGCCGTGAATTCGGCCGCACGCTACGCGCTAAGGGCCGCCAGCGTGCCACGATGGGCCCGTGACCAGGTTGCGGCTCCCCAGCCTCCCCGGGAGACGCCGAAGACCGCCCGTGCGGTGGGAACGCCACGAGGATCGCCCTCAGGTCGTGGCGCACCGCGGCGCCAGCTCGAGCCTCGCCGAGCACACGCTCGGCGCCTACAAGCAGGCCCTGGAGGACGGTGCCGAGGCGTTGGAGTGCGATGTCCGGCTAACGGCCGACGGGCATCTCGTCTGTGTCCATGACCGCCGGGTCGAACGCACCAGCAACGGTCAGGGTGCCGTGTCGGCGCTCGAGCTGGCGCAGCTCGACTCGCTCGACTGGGCGTCGTGGAAGCAGCCGTGGTCCGCGCTCGACGACGAGGCGCCCGAGGTCGACACCGACCACAACAAGGTTCTCACGTTGCAGCGCCTGCTCGACATGGTCTACGACTGGGGCCGGCCGGTCGACATCGCAATCGAGACCAAGCACCCCACCCGCTATGCCGGGCTGGTCGAGCATCGGCTGATCGAAACCCTCGGCCACTACGGCTGGGCCCGGCCGCGCCGCGGCACCACCTCGCCGGCCCGCGTCATGAGCTTCTCCTGGATGAGCCTTCGGCGGTGTCTCGACATGGCTCCCGGCCTCGAGATGGTCTATCTCATGGAGCGCGTCCCGCTGCGCTTCCGAGACGGATCGTTACCGCTCGGCGCCAGTGTCGCAGGCCCGTCCGTGGACGTCGTGCTGGCCCACCCGGAGTACGTCGAGAAGGTGCATGCGGCCGGGCGAGCCGTCCATGTGTGGGTCGTGAACAACTCCGTCGACGTGGAGCTGTGTGCCTCGCTCGGGGTTGACGCGATCATCACCGACAAGCCCGCGGCGGTCCTGAGCCAGCTGATAGCCCGAGATGACTAGTCCATTTTTTCACCAACGTAGTCAAACCCAACAACGTTGCTACTTGATTTCGCGACGATCAGTCGGCAAAAGTGGGGTATGGAACTTCTCCGGGCCGAGGCTGCCGCTCCGGTCCAGGACGCTGGGATCGACTCCTGGGTGGTTCCGTTCACCCCGAGCTCCGTGCGCGCGGCCCGGCTCAACCTGACCGCCGCGATGCGCCGCAACGACGTTCCGCAGCCGGTGATCGACGACGCCATGATCGTCGTGAGCGAGCTGCTCGGCAACGCCGTCCGACACGCCAAGCCGATCCCCGGCACCGGTCTGGTGCTGACCCTCGAGATCCGGTCTGAATCGGTGTGGCTGTCCGTCTCCGACGGCGGGTCCGCAACCCTGCCGACCCTGCTCCATCCGCCGCCTTTCGCGTCGAGCGGGCGTGGGCTCACGATCGTCCGCTCACTCACAGCGGAGTGGGGGGTTCGCGAGGGCGTCGCCGGCAACACCGTCTTCGCCGTCCTCGCGCTGGTCTGAGATCCTTGGTCGATGAGCAAGCGAACGCGAAGACCTGCCGAGCCGGTGCGCGATGACCGGGCGGTCGGACCGCGACAACCCTGCCCGTGCGGTTCCGGCAAACGCTACAAGGCCTGCCATGGCGCCGCCGGAGGCGACGCCCCGTTCGTGGTCCGCTCCTTCGAGGGACTGCCGGGGGAGTGCGACTGGGTGGCGCTGCGCGAGTTCGTCCAGGCGGGCACCGCGCCTCTCACACTGAAGCCGGGAGCTTACGGCGGAACAGCGGACGGGACCACCGTGGTCGCGGCCAGTCTGCTTCCCGGCATCGCGCCGGCCATGCGACGAGACGACGGCGACGTGTGGCTGGCGCTTCAGGTCGCGCACCAGTCAGGAGACCCGAGTACCGACCTCGCCGTGGCCCTCGGGCTCGGCCTGGCGGCCGAGCCGGGTGGTTCCGTGGTGATGCCGCAGACGACCGCGGCAGGACCTCGGTTGCAGGACGTGGTGGACCCGAACAGCGAGTTCACGGTCACAGTCCTCGATGGTTTCGACTTCTGGTTCGATGGCGTCGACGACACTGACGGCACGTTGGCGGCGACCCTGGAGCAGCTCAACGACTCGATCGAGCCGACGTCCCGGCTGGACTCGGTCGACGCCGCCTACTGGACCTCGACCGGGACGAAGGAGCATCTGCGCTGGGTGATGCCGCACGACGAGGAGAGGTTGCTGTCAGCCCTGGCGCGGATGCACGAGTCCGGGGCCGACCAGCTGCTCCCCGACTCACGGCTCGTCGGCTCGTTCCGGGCCCATGGCCTGCTCGTTCCGGTGTGGGATCTGCCGCTTGGCACCGGGGCCGCGGTGCTCGAGGAGCCGGCCGCCGCGTTCGCGGCCCGGCTCGCTGAGACGCTGGTCGACCCGGCACCCCTCAACGACCGCGAGCGCGCGGCCCGAAGCGGTCTGGCCAACCGTCAGCTGACCATCAGGTGACGCCAAACCGGACCTTTGCCGGACCCGCCGATTCCGGCCGGATCAGACCGCGACATCCGAAATGGCAACGAATTCTTGCGTGAAAGCGCTTAGATTTCACGAAATCCGTGTGACGAAAGTCGCCTGGATGTGCTTGTGCCACCCTACCCATCCGTATAAAGTTCAATCGAGCCCGGTCGTTGCTGTATCCCCCGTCAGTAACGGCCGGGTTCTCCATGTTCGGACGGTCAGCCCTGCGGCTGGGGGATCGGCTCGCGGCTCACCGGGCACGACATACATCGTGGCCCGCCACGGCCCGACCCGAGCTCGGAGCCCGGGATGGCGATGACGTCGATCCCGGCGTCGCGAAGCCGCTCGTTGGTCTCGACGTTGCGCTCGTAGGCCACCGCGACCCGCGGTGCGATGGCCAACGTGTTGTTGCCGTCGTCCCACTGCTCACGCTCGGCCGTCACCGGGTCGAGCCCGGTGTCGATCTGCCGGAGGGTGTCGATCCGCATCGCCTTGGCGGCCGCCACCAGGAACGGCTCCGCCGGCGCGACGAGCAACTCGATCGCCCCTTCGTCGGCCACCCGCTCCCGGCAGGTGACGGCGTAGGCGCTGAGCGTGTCGGCGATGTTCGGGTACATCACGATGGCGTCGGCGTCGACCATCGTGCAGACGGTGTCGAGATGCATGGTGGCCCGCTCCTGCGCGATAGGTACGGCGAGGATCGTGTGGGCCAGGCCGTCGGCGAAGGCGCGCCGCGCCAGCCGCTCGGCGCCCGCCGGAGTGGTGCGCTCGCCGACCCCGACGGCGATGACGCCAGGAGCCAGCAGCAGGACGTCGCCACCCTCGAGGTGCTCGCTGCGCCAGCCGTGGACCTGCTCGACGCCGGCGAAGCGGGGGTGGAAGGCGTAGATCAGCTCGGTGAGCTGCGTCTCGCGGGCCCGGGCCGGCATCGCGAGACTGGTCACGGCGACGACGCCCGTCGGCAGCCATACCGACGAGTCGCGGGTGAAGAGCAGGTTGGGCAGCGGGTCGATGACGAAGTCGTCAGCAGCCAGCAGGCTGGTGACCAGTCCGAAACCGCCCTTGACCTCGTCGTTGCGGACGCCGGCCGTGAGCGCGGCCGCCAGCTCCTCATCGGAGAGCTCGGCCAGCCAGCCGGTGAGAAAACCGCGGAGGGTGACGCCCAGCCGGAGACTCGCGGTCACCTGGGATACCGCCTGCTCCCGGGCGGCGGGCAGGGCGAGCGTCTCGGTCAGCAGCTCGACGAGATAGAGCACCTCGGCGCCGCGGTCGCGAAGGGCCGCCGCGAACGTGTCGTGCTCCTCCTGGGCCTTGCCCACCCAGGGGATGCCGTCGAACAGCAGGCTGTCGTTGTTTCGGGGGGTCAACCGCTTGAGCTCGGGTCCGGGCCGGTGCAGCATCACCGTCCGGAGCCTGCCGACCTCGCTGTCGGCACCGAGGTTCGCGTCCATGCGGGGAGCCTAGGCCATCCGTCCGCTAAACGACCTTCAACGACTTCGAGAAGAAGTTGACCGACCAGCGCCCCTCGGAGTCCTCCTCCGGGTCCAGTCCCTGGAAACCCGATGCGAGATAGAACGCGATGGCGTCCTTCTCGCTGTTCTCGACGTCGAGGTTGAGACGACGGATGCCCAGCCCGATGGCCCGCCACTCGACGGCCTCCAGCAGCGCGCTTCCGACGCCGCGACGGCGCGCCGCGGGGTGCACCAGAAGCCACACCACGTCGGCACCACCGTGCTCGCTGCGCCGCAGCCCGATCGTGCCGACCACGTCACCGTCGAGCTCGGCGACGAGGAAGTCACCGCCGGGGTGGAGGAATGTGCCGGAGATATCGGCGAGCTCGGGAAACTCCGGAGGAGGCGTCGTCGCCGCCGGAAGCGGAAGTGGCGGATCCGTCGTACTGGGGGATGCGAGGGAGGCCAGGGCCCATACCTCGGGGTCGTCGCTGCGGCGGTACTGTCGAATCGTCGGTGGCTGTGGGCGCCTCCAGGTCACGCCAGCTCCTTCAGGTGATGGTCCCCGGGCTCCGCGCCGTCGTACGGCCCCATGCGGACACCCGCTGCTGACGATATACCTCAGCCCCGCCTGATCAGCCGGTCACCAGCTGGTAGGCACCGACGCCCGCGAAAAGCAGGCAGACGACAGCGGCGATGTAGTGCAGCACCGAGAGTCTCATGTAGCGGAGCAGGACCCGGCCGCCGATCACGGCCAGCCCCGAGACCACCAACAGCGCCGTCCAGGCGCCGATGAAGACGGCGAGCGGGTTCCCGTACTTGGCGACCAGGTTGAGCGTGAGGATCTGCGAGAGGTCACCCCACTCGGCCGCGAAGAGCAGGGCGAACGACGCGATCACGGCGTGCCAACCACTGCGGTCGCCCGCCGCCTTGCCGGAGAACTCCTCCTCCTGGTCCCGTTCGTGTGCATCCGCCTTCGGCGCCGCGATCAGGAGCACGACCGCCCCGACGAGGAACATCGCGGTGCTGAGCGCATGGATGATCCAGGACGGGAGGTAGGACACGGCCGCCCCGGCGGTCACCGCGACCACGGACTGGACGCCGAACGCGAGCCCGACGCCGATCCACACGGCCAGCGGCTTGTAACGCGTCGCCAGCACGAGGGAGGCGACGAACGTCTTGTCCGGCAGCTCCACGGGAAAGATCAGCGCGAAGCTGATCAGGGCGAGGTGCCAGTCCATGACTTCCCCTCGTGTCCGCGACGACGGTCGCGCCGAGTCTAGGGGGTAACGTGAGCGGGCTGAGAGTGCCGATGAGAGTGCCGAAAGGGCCAGAGACGCGGAGGAGGGCGCAAAGCTGTGGGCGTGATGCTCGGTATCGAGACGTCCTGCGACGAGACCGGCGTCGGGCTGGTGTCCGACGGGGTGCTGCTCGGTCAGGCGTTGGCGTCGAGCATGGACGAGCACGCCCGCTTCGGCGGGGTGGTTCCCGAGATCGCCGCCCGGGCTCATCTCGAGGCCATGGTGCCGGTACTGCGGGCGGCCTTGGCGGATGCCGGCCTCGACGTCTCCGAGGTCGACGCTGTGACGGTCACCGCCGGGCCGGGGCTGGCGACCGCGCTGCAGGTGGGGGTCAGCGCGGCGAAGGGACTCGCGCTTGCGCTCGGCGTCCCGCTCTACGGCGTCCACCACGCCGCCGGGCACGTGGCCGCCGACACCTTGCAGCACGGACCCCTCCCGAAGCGCAGCGTGGCACTCATCGTCTCGGGTGGTCACAGCTCCCTACTGCTGGTCGAGGACCTCGCGACCGACCCGGTCCGGCATCTCGGCGACACGTTGGACGATGCGGCCGGAGAGTGCTTCGACAAAGTGGCCCGGCTGCTGGGCCTCGGCTACCCGGGTGGTCCCGCGGTCTCGGCCGCCGCGGTCGGGGGTGACCCCACGGCGGTGGCATTTCCGCGGCCGCTGCTCGGCCGGCGCGACAAGCATCGCTTCGCCTTCTCCTTCTCCGGTCTGAAAACGGCGACCGCTCGCTATGTGGAGGCCCTCGAGGACGCGCAGGCGACCGGATCGTCCCGGGAGCGCCGCCCGGTCGAGCTGCCGACGGCGGACGTGGCTGCCTCTTTCCAGGAGGCTGTCGTCGACGTGCTCACGGCCAAGGCGGTCGACGCCTGCCGTCAGACGCACACGGAGACCCTGGTGGTGGTCGGAGGCGTGGCGGCCAACCGGCGGCTCCGCGACGTCGCCGAGCAGCGTTGTGCCTCAGCCGGTCTGGAGCTGCGGGTGCCGTCGCCCGCCTTGTGCACCGACAACGGGGCGATGATCGCCGCCCTCGGCGACCTGCTCAGCCGCGGCGGCGCCGCTCCGGCCGGTCTCGGTCTCGGCGCCGACCCGTCCGCCCTGCTCCGTCAGTCGTCCCTCGCCTGAAGCTTCGCGGCCTCGCCGACAGCATCGGCGAGGACCGACTTGGCGGATCTGCCGAGGTTGTCTGCGGCCGCCACCACGTCGTCGTACTCGGGCTGCCGATTGACCACGGCACCGTCGAACAGCGCGACCTTGACGCTGACCTCCTCGCCGTCGACCGAGACCTGGTGGAACCGGCGCTCCAGCTCGTGCTTGGTGACCTCGTGCTCGCGCATCCCGATCGCGGAGGTCTCCGTATAGATCGCGGCGCGGACGTCGGCCACCCGGTCCGCCCTGACGAGCACCGACAGGGTGTGCGCGGCCCGACCCTTCTTCATCAGGATGGGGGTGAGCCACGCATCGGAGGCGCCGCGTTCGAGCAGCACCGTGAGGATCCGTGGCCAGAGCCGGGGGTCGAGGTCGTCCACATTCGTCTGGATGACGAGGGTGCCAGAGCCGGTCGCCGGCGCCGTCGACATGGCGGTCGGCTCGCCGACGAGGAGGCGGAGCACGTTCGCGTGGGACTCGAAGTCGCGGCCGCCCGCGCCCGTCCCGACGGAGGTCACCGCCATCCCCGGCTGCGGGCCCCAGGCCGTCACCCAGTGGCTGAGCAGCGCCGCGCCCGTCGGCGTACACAGCTCGCTGGCGGCCGGTCCGGCGTACGTCGGGATCCCCTGCAGCAGGCCGACCACCGCGGGCGGCGGCACGCTCAGCGCGCCATGGGCCGTGGAGACGGTTCCTGATCCCACGGCGATCGGTGAGCACGTCACCGCGTCGAGGCCGAGAGCGACGAAGCCCGCGCATACCCCGACGATGTCCGCGATCGCGTCAAGGGCACCGACCTCGTGGAAGTGCACGTCGTCGACGGCCGTGCCGTGCACGGATGCCTCCACCTGGGCCAGCCGGGTGAAGACGGCGACGGCGTGGCGTCGGACCCCGTCATCGAGATCCGCGGCCTCGAGCAGCGCGACGATGTCGCCGAGACCACGAGGGGTGACCGACTCGGCGACGCTGACGATCGCGCGGCAGGCGGACAGCCCCGCCCGCTCCGTCGTCTGCGTGCTGAGCGCGATGTCTTCAGGCGCTACGGCCGCGACGGCCGACCCGATGAAGGCCAGGTCGGCGCCCGCGTCGACCAGCGCACCAAGGAGCATGTCGCCGCTGGCACCCGATGCTGCGTCGACCCAGCCGATCATTCGGCGCCGCTCTGACGCCGGGCCGCACCGCACGCCCGGGCCACCCGGGCCGCGAACACTCCCGCCCCGAAGCCGTTGTCGATGTTGACGACCGTCACGCCCGGGGCGCACGAGTTGAGCATGGCCAAGAGGGCCGCGAGCCCACCGAACGACGCGCCGTAGCCCACGCTCGTGGGAACCGCCACGAGGGGCACTCCGCTGAGCCCCCCGACCACCGACGGGAGGGCTCCTTCCATGCCGGCTACGACGATGAGGCAGTCCGCCGCGACCAGCCGGTCGCGGACTCCCAGCACCCGGTGCAGGCCAGCGACCCCGACGTCGTTGATCGGCTCGGCCTCGGCGCCGAACACCTGCACGGTCAGGGCTGCCTCGCGGGCCACCTTGGCATCCGACGTGCCTGCCGCCACCACCGCCACTCGCCCGCTCGGTGTCGGCAGCGGACCGAGCGTGCAAGCCTGCGCGACGTCGTCGATCCGGGCGTCGGGAAGGCTGGCGCCGACCAGGTCCCGCGCGGCGTCGCCGAGCCTGGTTGCGAGGACGGCGCGCTCCGGGTGAGCTTCGTGGAGCCGGGTGAGAAGCTCGACCACGTGGTGGGGCGACTTGCCCTCGCCGTAGACCACCTCGGGGTCGCCGGTCCGGCTTGCCCGCTCGAGGTCGAGACGCGCGTAGCCGAGGTCGAGGACCGGAGCGTCCGTGTCGTAGGTCTCGGAAGGGTTGGTCATGGGCCGAATCTAGTCGTCGCGCCGCTAGGCTTCGCCAATGCCTGGAGTCCCGCCCGCTCGCTACGCCTACCTCGGGCCCGCCGGGACGTTCACCGAGCAGGCGCTGCGCTCGATGCCGGCCGCTCGGCACGCGGAGCTGTTGCCCTGCTCCTCGGTGGCGACCGCCCTCGAGTCGGTGCGCGTGGGCGATGCCGACGGGGCCGTCGTACCCCTGGAGAACTCCGTCGAGGGCGGCGTCGCGGCGACCCTCGACGAGCTGGCTACCGGCGAGCCGCTGATGATCACCCGCGAGCTGTTGGTCGAGGTGCAGTTCGCGCTGTTGGCGAAGCCGGGCACCAGGGTCGAGGCCGTGACCCGGGTGGCGACGCATCCGCACGCCGCCGCCCAGTGCCGGCGCTGGCTCGCGACCCACCTGCCGCACGCGGAGGTGACGCTCGAGTCGTCCACGGCGCAGGCTGCCGCCTTGGTGGCGGCCGTCGACTCGTCGTACGACGCGGCCATCGCGGCCCCGATCGCCGGCACGACGTATCGCCTGACGGCGCTCGCCACCCAGATCGCCGACCGTGAGGGCGCCGTGACCAGGTTCGTGCTGGTCTCCCGGCCGGGTCCGCCGCCGCCGGCCACCGGGGCCGACAAGACGTCGCTCGTGGTGTTCATCAGGGACAACCACCCGGGGGCGCTGCTCGAGCTGCTCGAGCAGTTCGCTGCTCGCGGCGTCGACCTGACCCGGATCGAGTCGCGTCCGACCGGCTCGGCGCTCGGGAAGTACTGCTTCTCGATCGACGCCGAGGGCCATGTGTCCGACCCGCGCGTGGGAGAGGCATTGATGGGGCTACGGCGGACCAGCGCCGACGTCCGTTTCCTCGGGTCTTACCCACGCGCCGACAACCAGCGGTCTTCAGACCGGATCGGCACCTCGGCGGCAGACTTCGCCGACGCGACCAGCTGGCTCGAGCGGCTCCGCGGCGGCCCCTGACCCCGCCGAGCCGTCAGGTTGTTCGCGGTCGAGCCGTCAGGTTGTTCCGGTCGAGCCGTCAGGTTGTTCCGGTCGAGCCGTCAGGTTGTTCCGGTCGAGCCGTCACGTCCTTCCCGATTCTGAGCACGCTCGGCAGTTGTTGCGCAGCGTGCAGGGCGGGTCAATCGCCGATCGGGACGCGCCCGAGACTACGCTTCGGGGGTGCCCCTCGGATCGACTGCGCTCAGCTGGCTGGTCATCCTCGCGCTCGTGCTCTCCATCCTGGCGTTGGTGCTGGGGGCGGTTGCGCCTGCGCGTTCGCATGGTCGCCGCGGCCCGGCCTCTCGCGGCAGCGGGGGACCCAAACGCATCGCCGGCCTCCGTCGGCGGGCCAAGGACGAACCCTTGTCGCCCGAAGATGTGACAGCCGAACTCCAGGCGCTCAACCACGACGCTGCCACCGCGCTTCGCCACGTGGCGGTCATCCGCTACGACGCGTTCGGCGACATGGGTGGCCATCTGTCGTGGTCGGTCGCGCTGCTCGACGACAGCGGCTTCGGCGTCGTACTCACCTCGATCCACGGACGCAGCGACTCACGGACCTATGCCAAAAACGTCAGCGACTGGTCATCGACGCAGCAGCTGTCGCCTGAGGAGGAGGAGTCGATCAGGCTCGCCCGATCGCCGCAGTGATCCGTCGTGACTTCGCTCGTCCGCACCGCTCGCGGTGACCCGCACCGGTCGCCGCCACTCTGCCAGAGCTCTAGCCTGTGGTCGTGTCCACCTTCATCAAGTCCGTCACGTTCGACTGCGCAGATCCCCTGCGACTCGCCGAGTTCTGGGCCGCGGCTCTCGGTTCTGACGTCGACGAGGACTCCACCGCCGACAAGGCGTACGTCGAGGCGGCGGGCTGGGGCGGACCCAACCTGTGGTTCGCCGCCGTACCCGAACCCAAGAGCGCCAAGAACCGCGTCCACTTCGACCTGCGAGCGCCAGGCTCGATCAGCGACGAGGTCACCCGTCTCACGGAGCTGGGTGCGACGACCCTTCGGGCCGGTGACAGCCTGGTCGTGATGGTCGACCCGGAGGGGAACGAGTTCTGCGTCGAGTAGGGCCGGGCGCGAATCGGGTCGAGGCGGGAGGCGGGGTCCGGTTACGCTCCTCCTGATGCCCAACGACGTTCACCTCGTGGCAGTCGATGCCGAGACGCTGCGAGCCCTGTTCGCGCGCCGCGCCGACTGGACGGCTTCCCAGCCCGAGCTCGCTGGCCTCGCCTGGCCGGACGAGGACCGGCGGATGCTCGGTTATCGGGTAGCCGCGCTCGATCGCGATCCGATGGCGGCGCCATACCTGCTGCACATCGCCCTGGACGGGGATGGGCGCTTTCTCGGCAGGATCGGCTGCCATGCCGCGCCGGACGAGGACGGTGAGGTGGAGATCGGCTACTTCGTCTCGCCAGCCGAACGCGGAGACGGCGTCGCCGGGCGTGTGGTCGACCAGTTCCTTCGGTGGCTGCGGGGGCGAGGAGTCGCCAGCGTGCGGGCGACCGTGGGGCCAGCCAACGAGCACTCACGCAGGATCCTGCACCGCCGCGGTTTTGTTGAGACCGGAACCCAGATCGACGATGAGGACGGCCTGGAACTGGTGTATCGCCTGGCCTTCGATCCTGAATGAGGGAACAACGTGACGGTTCGGCGGTAAGAACCTGACGGTTCGGCGGTAAGAACCTGACGGTTCGGCGGTAAGAAGGTGACGGCTCGGCGGGAAGGGTCAGCGGGGAACCCGGATGAGCAGGACGCCGGGCTCGACCTCGGCGTGGATCTCGGTACCCGACCCCACCGGGTCGCCGTCGAGCTGCCGAGGCGTCGGATGGGCGGCGGTGAGCACGACCGACTTGCCGGTGAACCGGTCGAGCTTCTCGTCGGTGCGGGGGTGCTTGGTGATCACCCGCCAGGCGAGCGACACCCACCCGAGGAGCCGGCGCGGTGCGATCACGACGACGTCGATCACCCCGTCGTCGATCAGCGCGTCCGGCAGCAGCGGGATGCCTGCTGTCAGGCTGCCCACGTTGCCGACGACGACCGTGCGGGCACGCCGATGCACCGGGTCGGCCCCATCGACGCTGATGTCGACCTTGACCGCGGGATAGCGGATGTTGCGGGCACCGGCGACGAAGTACGCCGACCAGCCCATCCGCTTCTTCAAGGTCTCGGGGACGCCGCCCATGATCGCCGCGTCCAGACCCATGCCCGCCATGACGGCGAATCGCGTCGTCTCCAGACCGTCACCCTTGATCGTGACCAGGTCGATCGCCCGGTCCTGGCCGCGCAGCACGACGTCGAGCGCCTGGTCGCGGCCGAGCGGGATGCCGAGGTTGCGGGCCAGCAGGTTCCCGGTGCCGGTGGGGATGACGCCGACGGGGATGCCGGTGCTCGCCATCTCACCGCACACGACGCGGACGGTGCCGTCGCCACCGGCGGCCACGACGACGTCGGCTCCGGCGGCGACCGCCGCCCTCGCCATCGACCCGCCACTGTCGTCGATGGTCGTCTCGAACCACATCGGCTCGTCCCAGCCGGCGGCTCGTGCGGCCCGGGAGACCCGGACCCGGAACGCGTCGGCGTCCAGCTTCACCGGGTTGACCACGACCGCAAGCGTCCGCAGATGCTCGGGCATCGACGACCGCCGGTCCTCGAAAGCGCCGGGCGGCGCCGGGTGGACGATCCTGAACGCGGCGCCCAGCAGGTAGGCGACCAGGATGCCGAGCAGCCAGCCGGCGACCACGTCGCTCGGGTAGTGAGCGCCGAGGACGAGCCGGGACAGCCCCACGACGAAGGCGATCGCCACCCAGACCGACACGACCACGCCACGGAGGACACCCGGCCGGAGCTGCCGCCAGGTGACGATGACCAGCAACGTCGCCGCGCAGGCGATCTCCGCGGCGTGCCCCGAGGGGTATGACCAGCCGCTGATCTGGTCGGGGATGGCGGGCCTCGGCCGCTGGATGAGCGCCTTCCCCAACCCCCAGCCGAGCGCCGTCACCGCGAGCGCGCTGATCAGCCAGAAGGTCGTCCACCATTGCCGGCGTACGGCGAACCCGACCGCCACCAGGGCGAGGACACCCTCCGCCACCCGGGGTTGTCCCATGAGGCTGACAGCTGTGGACGCGGACATCCAGCCGGTACCCCCGGCACCGTCGTGCAGCCAACGGGTGACCGACCTGTCGAAGCTCATCAGCGGCCCGAACCGGGTCACCACGAGGATCGTGAGGAGCGCGAGGGGCGCCGCGATGAGACCGGCCACCAGGGCCACGCGACGCTCAGCAGAGGTCTCAGCCACGGACCTTCTCGAGTCTCACGACGACGTCTCCTGGGGATGCGGCACGGCAACCGTTCTTGCCTCGAATCTATCCGGCCGCAGGCATCGCCGAGACACCAGACGCATCCTCGGCCCCGCGAGCCGGAAACTGCGTCGAGGCGGTTCGAGAGCGGCCGATATCCTCGGAGGGTGATCGACCTACGACTGCTCCGTGACAACCCCGAGCTTGCACGCGAGGCGCAACGCCGCCGGAACGCCTCGCCCGAGCTCGTCGACGAGATCTTGGCGGCCGACGAGGCCCGCCGTTCGTCGATCGCGTCCTTCGAGAAGCTGCGGGCGGAGCAGAAGTCGCTCGGCCGCGAGATCGCAGGTGCGAGCGGCGACGCGAAGAACGCTTTGCTGGAGCAGACGCGGACACTCGCGACCCAGGTCAAGGAGGCCGAGTCGGTCCAGACGGAAGCAGAGGCCAGGTTCGCCTCGGCGATGAGCCTGATGCCCAACATCGCCGCCCCCGAGGCGCCGGCCGGAGGTGAGGAGGACTTCGTCGTCCTCGAGCACGTCGGGGAACCACGGGACTTCGCCGCGGAAGGCTTCGAGCCGCTGGACCATATCGAGCTCGGCCAGCGACTCGGGGCCATCGACATCGAGCGCGGGGCGAAGGTCTCCGGCGCCCGCTTCTACTACCTCACCGGCGTCGGCGCCGACCTCGAGTTCGCGCTCGTCACCATGGCGATGGACCAGGCCCGCGCGGCCGGCTTCACCACGATGGTGCCGCCCGCGCTCGTCAAACCGCGGGCCATGGAGGGGACGGGCTTCCTCGGCCAGGCCGCGGGCGACGTCTACTTCCTGCCCGACGAGGAGCTCTATCTGGTCGGTACGTCGGAGGTGCCGCTTGCGGCGTACCACATGGACGAGATCCTCGACGCCGACACCCTGCCGAGGCGCTACGCGGCGTTCAGCCCCTGCTACCGCAAGGAGGCCGGCTCCTACGGCAAGGACACCCGCGGGATCATCCGGGTGCACTGGTTCGACAAGGTGGAGATGTTCACCTACACGACCGTCGAGGAGTCCTACGCCGAGCACCAGCGGCTGTTGGGGTGGGAGAAGGAGTGGCTGGGCAAGCTCGAGCTGGCCTACCGCGTCATCGACACCGCCGCGGGCGACCTCGGTCTGTCGGCACAACGCAAGTTCGACTGTGAAGCCTGGATCCCGACCCAGGGCCGCTATCGGGAGCTGAGCTCGACGTCGAACTGCACCGACTTCCAGGCGCGCCGGCTCAACATCCGTGGCCGGTTCGACGACGGCGTCGCCCCGCTGGCCACCCTCAACGGCACCCTGGTCGCCATCGCCCGCACGGTCGTCGCGATCCTCGAGAACCACCAGCAGGCGGACGGGTCCGTGCGGGTGCCGAAGGCTCTGCAGCCCTACCTGCAGGGCAAAGAGGTCATCGCGCCAGTGGGCACCGACGCGTGACCTGGAAGCCTCGGCTCGTCGCGCTCGACATCGACGGCACCCTGCTCGACCATCTCGAGCAGGCGTCACCGGCGGTTGTCGACGCGGTGACCCGGGTGGTCGAGTCGGGCGCCCATGTCGTGCTCGCGACCGGCCGCTCCGTCTTCGGCGTCGACCGGGTGATGCAGACGCTGGGTCTTGACAGCGGATACGCGGTGGCGAGCAACGGCGCCGTCGTCTTCTCCTACCCGCCCATCGAGGTGTTCTCGGTGGTCACCTTCGATGCTCGGGCGGCGGTGGAGGCGGTGCTCGAACACGTGCCGGACGCCCTCGTCGCGGTCGAGGTCGTCGGCGACGGCTACCGGGTCAACCGGCACTTTCCGCACGGCGAGATCACCGGACAGATGTGGGTCGAGTCCATCGACAGCCTGGTAAGCAGGCCTGTGACGAGGGTCATCATCCGTGACCCGCAGTCGTCGGCGGAGGAGTTCGTCCGACTGGTCTCCTCGCTCGGGCTCCGGGGCACCAACTACTTCGTCGGCTACACCGCCTGGCTGGACCTCGCTCCCGAAGGGATCTCGAAGGCGTCCGGGCTGGCCCAGGTCGCCGAGCGGCTCGGCGTACGTCGGCCCGACGTCCTCGCGATCGGCGACGGCCGCAACGACCTCGAGATGCTCACCTGGGCGGGTCGCGGAGTGGCCATGGGCCAGGCGCCGGACGAGGTGAAGGCAGTGGCGGACGCCGTGACCGGCAGCCTGCCCGAGGACGGGGCGGCGGCGGAGCTGACGCAATGGTTCCCGGTCACGGAGCGACTCGGCCGCTGAGCACGCCGCAGGCGGGCCGCGGGCAAATCCCCTGGCAGTCTGTCCTTCCGAGGTGATAGGAACAGAGAACGCAGAATTCGCCATCGCCAACGGTCCATCTGTTCAGGTGCGCACCACTACGAACCCGGGGGTCGGCAACATGAGCGTCGCGACGCCGTGCGCGGACGACATCCATCTCTATCGCAACCCACTGCTGGAGGAGCCACCAGCGCAGGCAACCGCCAGCGACGACACGTGGGCGGAGTACGAAGCCCTGGTCAGTCGGGCCCGGGCGTCCTGTGCGTCCTGCCCTCAGCTCGCGGACTGCCTCTATACCGCAGTGGTCCAGACCGACGTCGCGGGTTACGTCGGCTGCACCACTCCGCAGGAACGGGAGGCGATCCGCGACACGGTCGGCGTCTCCGTGTGCCCTGAGGACATGGACTCCTACTCGGGGGCGCGGGGGCAGCGGCAGCCGGTGCAGCATGCCGAGGTCGTCCGGCTCCGCGGGCAACACCCCGACGAGTCACTCGAGTGGGTCGCGGAGCGGCTGGGCTGTTCGCTGTCGACCGTGAAGCGACATCTCCGCCGGGCGCGCGCCGAGGGAGCTCGGGGCCGCTCCGAGCGTCGCGAGTCCGCCGTAGCCCTGCCCACGATGGACGCGGTGTTCGAGGCCTTCGAGGAGGTCGTCGAGCAAGGTGGCCGGGTGTTGGTCGGCTAGCGAGGCACCTGGACCGCCATCACGGGCTTCGTCGTCGGCTGGGCGGAGCCGCCGGACGGCTCGACGGTGATGGCGATCTGGTTCGCCGAGAGGGCGGCAGCCGGCAGGGTGACCACAGCGCCGTGTGCGCCGGGCGAGAACGTGCCGGCGGAGGCGGCCTTGGTGGTGATCGTCCAGACCTGGTAGACCTTGCCGCTCGCCGGAGCCGACATGTCGGACGTCACGAATGCGGCCTGATGCCGACTGTCGGACAGCACCACAGTGCCGGACCCGCCCGGGACGGGAGCGGAGACGGTCCGCGCGTCGGGGGCGGCGAGTAGCTCGACGAGCTGGTTCTGCGCGCTCGTCGCCTGCTGCGCGTCATGGCGGCTCTGCAGCGCCCAGCCACCGAACCCGACAGCGAGCAGAACGGCGGCTGCGGCCACGAGGGCGGACACCCGGCTCGGGCGACCCGGTCTGCGGTCGGCTCGGCTGGTGATCGGGGTGACCTCCGCGGCTGGCTGGCTGGGCTCCTGCGCCGTGTCCTCAGCCGTCACGGGAGGTCGCTCCTGGGTCACGGTCGCGATCTCGGCCAGCACGGACGACCGCAGTGAGGCGGGTGGCTCGGCCTCGACGGAGCGGGACAGCTTGTTCGTGACTGCCCGCATCTCCAGTACGTCCTGCTGGCAGGCGGCACACCCGGCCAGGTGGTTCTCGAACGCGTCGATCTCGTCAGCCATGAGGGCGTCGACCACATAGAGGGCAGCAAGATCGTGAATGTCGTTCATCAATCCGCTCCTTCCTCGAGGTGGTTACGCAGCTTCCTCATCGCGTCGCGCATTCGGGTCTTCACCGTGCCCAGCGGGATGTTCATGATCTCGGCCACTTCGCGCTGGGTGCATCCGTCGAAGTAAGCGAGCGACAGGGCTGTGCGTTGCTTTTCGGGAAGCTCGGCCAAGGCGCGGCGTACCCGCTCCCCCTCGTCGCGGGCGATCACGACGTCAGACACATCAGGTGTGCTGATGCCGAGCTCGCCCTCCGCGTGGCGCTGGTCCCGCGCGACGGATCTCTCGACCGATCTGACTCGGTCGACTGCCCGGCGGTGCGCGATCGTGTTGACCCAGGCGCTCGCCTTGCCCTGCTTCTCATCGTAACGCGCGGCCATTCGCCATGCCTCGAGGTAAACCTCCTGGGTCACCTCCTCTGCCTGTGCTCTGTCCCGCAGGACCCGGAGGATGATGCCGAAGACCGTGCGGGACGTCGCGTCGTAGAAGATGGCGAATGCGTCATGGTCACCTTCGGCGACACGTCCCATCAGCGGGCCCAGCTCATCCGAGGAGGTCTGCCGCATGGCGGACACTCTGCCACGCTCGGCCTCCGGGCACCTATGGGAGGCGACCCACCGATGATTCGTCACGGAGGGTGCTCGGGATTGGGTCAGCAAGCCCGCAAAGCAGGTGGTCCGGGTCACTCTCGGGAAGGCCTCCGAGGGGCTACAGGTACATCCCGTTGTGGCTGTCGGGACCGTCGGGCTCCTGCTGCGGCATGCCGGGTAGGTGGGCGCCGCCGGGCGGCATCGAGCCGGGCGGCAGGGCCCGGCGCATCTGCTCGAGCTGGGCGCGGGCCGCCATCTGCTGGGCGTAGATCACCGTCTGGATGCCGTGGAACAAGCCTTCCAGCCAGCCGACCAGCTGGGCCTGGGCGATGCGCAGCTCGGACTCGCTCGGGGTGGTGTCCTGCAGCGGGAGGGAGAGCCGCTCGAGCTCCTCGATGAGCTCAGGCGCGAGCCCCTGTTCGAGCTCCTTGATCGACGCCTGGTGGATCTCGCGAAGCCGTGACCGGCTGGCCTCGTCGAGCGGCGCCGACTTCACCTCCTCGAGAAGCTGGCGGATCATGCTGCCGATGCGCATGACCTTCGCCGGCTGCTCCACCAGATCGGCCACCGATCGGCTGTCCGCCTCACCCTGGTCTTCGGTGCCGGCGCCGTGGATCCCGTCGGGCCCGACGATCAGCACGCGTGGCTCGTCGGGCCCGGATGGCCCGGGGCTGTCGAGGTTCCCTGGATGCTCGGGGGTCATGTCCTCCACCCTACGCGGCCGTCGTGATGACGACCTTGCCGATGTGGGCACCGCTGTCGAAGAGCCGGTGCGCCTCGACGACGTCGTCCAGCGCGAACGTGGCATGCACGATCGGCATGACGGAGCCGTCCTCGACGAGTGGCCAGACGTTCTCCACGACACTTGCGACGATGGCCGCCTTCTCGTCGGCGGGGCGGGCGCGCAGGGTGGTGGCGATCACGGCTCCGCGTTTGCTGAGCAAGGTCGCCAGGTTGAGCTCGCCTTTGGCGCCGCCCTGCAGCCCGATCACGACGAGCCGGCCTTCGAGCGCCAGCAGGTCCACATTGCGGGGGAGGTACGGCGCCCCGATGTTGTCGAGGATGACGTCCGCCCCACCGTCGGCGAACCGGCGTACCTCCTCGACGAAGTCCTGGTCGCGGTAGTTGATGACGAGGGCGGCGCCGAGCCTGCGGCAGACATCGCCCTTCTCAGTCGACCCGACCGTGCAGGCGATCCGGGCACCCAGCTGCTTCGCGAGCTGGATGGCCATCGTGCCGATCCCGCTCCCACCGCCGTGGATGAGTAACAGCTCGTCGCGCTGGAGCGCCGCGATCATGAAGACGTTGGACCACACGGTGCATGTGACCTCGGGGAGGGCGGCTGCCTGAGCCGCGTCGAGCCTGGCCGGCCACGGCAGCAGCTGACCAGCCGGGACGGCGACCTTCTCGGCATAACCGCCGCCGGACAGCAGGGCGCAGACCCGGTCGCCGGGATGCCAACGCTCGACCCCGTCGCCGACAGCGGCGACCACGCCGGAGCATTCCAGCCCGAGAACCTCCGAGGCGCCGGGCGGCGGTGGGTAGTGCCCTTGGCGCTGCATCACGTCGGCCCGGTTCACCGCCGTGGCGGCGACGTCGATGACGACCTCCCCGGGAAGCGGCTCCGGGTCGGGGATCTCGACGATCTCGAGGTTCTCCGGACCGCCGGGTGTCGGGCTCATCACTGCGCGCATGGGCCCCACCGTAGCGACAGCACTCGCCCTCGCCGTCAGGCGTGCTTGACGACCAGGGCGGTCGCGATGTCGAGGCAGTTCTCGAGGTCGTTCGGTCTGCCACCCCGGATCCCGGCCGCATAGCCGACGAGGAAGGTGGTCAACGGTGCCGCGGGTCGCTCGATCTGGTGGGCGGCGTCCCGTGCCAGGTCGAGGATGACGTCGGTCTCGATCTCGAGGTCGAGGCCGAGTGCCTCGGACAGCTGCTCGGCCCACTCCGTCAGGGTCATCGTTCCTCCACAGATACGTTCACTCGTGCGCCTTGGCCGCATGGTCGCGGGCGCGGGCCACATCGGCCCAGGTGTCACAGTCCCAAGCCGCGGCGGGGGTCGTCTCGACGTCCAGCATCGTCAACGCAGCCACGACTCTACGCATCGGGGAGTTTGTCACGGTGCCGACGCCCGCCAGTGCCGCGCGGAGGCGCTCCGTCCGGTAGACGGCGGCCAGTGGTTGGGCCCGGCCTGTCTCGTCGACGAGCTGGGCTCCGTCGGCGCGCGCGTCACGGTCTCCCGCGAGACGGTGCAGCAGCGAGTGCACCGTCGCGCGGGTCACGAACGGCAGGTCGCAGGCGAGCACGACCACCGCTGGCGCCTCGACCAGCTCGATGCCCGCGGCCACCGCGGCGACCGGCCCGCCGCCGCTGGGGCGCTCGGACGTGTGCAGAACCTCCGCGGGCAGCTCTCGCGGCGGACCCACCACGATCCGGCGCTCCGCCGCGCCGACGGCCGCGAGCACGCGATCCAGCAGGCTTCGCCCGGCTACCTCGACCGAGCCCTTGTCGACGCCTCCGAGTCTGCGTCCCGCGCCCCCGGCGAGCACGATCGCGTCGTACATCGCGCCATCCTTGCACCACACCCGACGCGCGCGATGCCAGACTGACCGCTGTGAGGGTATCGCTCATCCAGTTCTCTGCGGCGACCGACTCCCGGGCAAACCTGGAGTCGATCAGCCGGCTCGTCACCCAGGCCACCCGCGGCGTCGACCCGCTCGAAGGTCACCTGATCGTGCTCCCCGAGGGCGCCATGCACGACTTCGGCGTGCCGGAGCTGGCCCTGGGCCCGGCGGCGCAAGGTCTCGACGGGCCGTTCGTCACCGCGCTCGACCGGCTCGCGGCGGCCGCCGATGCGACGATCGTGGCCGGCATGTTCGAGACCTCACCCGATCCGGACCGGCCGTTCAACACCCTCGTCGCTGTGAGCCCGCGCGCGGGGGTCGTGGCGCACTACCGCAAGGCCCACCTCTACGACTCCTTCGGCTACCGCGAGTCGGACCGGCTGCTGGCGGGGGAAGGGGATCCGGTGGTGCTGCCCTTCGGCGGGCTGACCCTCGGGCTAATGACCTGTTACGACCTGCGCTTTCCCGAGCTGTCGCGGTCCCTCGTGGACGCCGGTGCCGACGTGCTCGTCGTACCCGCCGCGTGGGTGCGCGGACCCCGCAAGGAGGACCACTGGGCGACCCTGTTGCGGGCCCGGGCGATCGAGAACACGTCGTTCGCGCTCGGCGCCGGTCAGTGCGGCAGCGCCTACATCGGCGCGAGCCTCGTCGTCGACCCGATGGGGGTCGTGCTCGCCGGGTTGGGCGACCGGGAGGGCATCGCCACTGCCCGGCTGGACCCCGGTCTGGTCGGTGAGGTACGCCGGCGCAACCCGTCGCTGGCGAACCGCCGGCCGCTGGGCGAGCGGCCTCGGCCGGCCAGGCCCGGCGGGTCCACCGGGCCGGTCGGGCAGGCTGCGGCGCCGACGTGACGCTGAGCCTCGACGGGATCCGGAGTGGACTGCGGGCTGTTCCCTGGCTGCCGTGGGCGGCCGGACTCGTCCTCTGGGTCGTCGGAGTCGGCTTGGCCCTCGCGCCGCTGGCCGCCCGCGAGGGCACGACCGTGTGGGACCCGTGGCTGGCGCGAACCGGCGCAGTGGTGGCCACCTGGTGTGCCGTCGTGCTGCTGGCGCACCGACTCGGCGGGCCGATGCCACTCGTGGCTGGATTCTCCGCCGGGTGCGTCCTTGTTGTCCTGCTGCTGCCGTGGGCGTGGGTGCTCTCGGCGGCCGCGATGGTCGCTGCGGTCGCCTATGGCCTGCTGGGGATGAGCATGACCCGGCCTGCTCGCGGGGTCCGGTCGGCCGGTGAAGGCCTTGTCGCCGCCGCGTCCGGGGTGGTCGGCACCGTGGTGGTGACCGGCTACGACGTCGGCGTGCGGCCCCACCGCTTCCGGATGATCGCGCTTGCCCTCGCCCTGCTCGGCGGGTTGGCGATCGCCCGCCGGATGGGCCTCGGCTGGCACAGCCTCGGCCGGCGCGGGGTGGCCGTCATCGTGGGGACGCTGGTTGTCGTGCTCGTGACCATGGTGTATGTCCACCTGGTGCACAACTGGGGGTCGTCGCAGGTGATGCACTCGCTGACCGGGTCACGCGGCACCCTCCGCGAGTGGCTCGGCGTCTCGCCCCGGCCGATCGAGGCGCTGGTCGGCTTCCCGGCTCTGGTCTGGGGGGCGGCGGTGCGAAGTCGTCGCCGGCAGGGCTGGTGGGTGTCGGCATTCGGCGCCCTGGCCGCGACCGGGGTGGCGACGTCGCTGGTCCAGCGATCCGTGAGTGTCGGTGCCGCAGCAGCGGCCACCGGCTACGACCTGCTGATCGGCACCGCTCTCGGACTGCTCCTGGTCGGGCTCGACCGAATGCTCACCGGCGACGGGCTCCGTCGCCGCGTGGGGCCGGCTGGCGACAGGGTACGGCGCGAGCCGGCCCGGACCGCGAGCCTGCTCTGACCACTGCGGCTCGGACCGGTGAGCACCGGACCTCCTGGCCTGCGGCCAGGTGTTCGAGTTGGGGAGCGGGATGGGACAATCAAGCGGTGCGAGCCGGGCCCGGCTCGCCCGGGAGGGGTGCCGGAGTGGCCTATCGGAACCGCCTTGAAAGCGGTCGCTGGCAGAAATGTCAGCCGCGGGTTCAAATCCCGCCTCCTCCGCACTGGTGCCGACTTGCGGCGCATCACGAGCTCAGGGCTCAAAGGAGGGACGGGCGTTGGACGATGTCATGCGCTTCCGGTGGTCACGCGCCTACGGACTGCGGTTTGCCGGCCTCGCGGTGATCCTGCTCGGCGCCTGCTGGCTGGTGGCCGCATTGGCCGGTTTTGCGACCTGGTCGCTCGTGCTCCTCGGCGTCGTCGCCGCGGTGACCGTGGTCTGCGCGGTCCGGCTGGTCGCCGTACCCCCCGTCCTGCTGGAGATCTCGAGCCACGGCTACCGGGTGCGCAACGTCCGCGGCCGTGGAGCGCCGGAGGCCTCCTGGTCGGAGGTCGAGACGGTGACCGGAGGGTCCGGGAACGAGGGCGCCGTGATGCAGATCAAGCTTCGCGGTGACCGCTCCACCGTGATCCCGCTCGTGCTGCTCGGTGCCCAGGCGGGCGTTGCCGAGCGCGAGATCCACGAACGGCTCAACGCGGCGTTCGGCTACCGCAGGCTGGGAACGGTCTGAGTGCCCGGAAGGCCTGAGTGGAGCCCTACTCGACGGGCCGGGTAGTCTGTGGCGTCGCCGCTCGCCGGCGTCACGGAGGTGTCGCCTAGCCCGGTTTATGGCGCCCGCCTGCTAAGCGGGTTGAGGGTAATCCCCTCTCGCGGGTTCAAATCCCGCCACCTCCGCCCTCATGTCGGGTCTCTCGTGGTCGACCACGGGCGACCCGGCAGGCGATCCCGTCGAGCCGTCAGGTTCTTCCGGTCGAGCCGTCAGGTTCTTCCGGTCGAGCCGTCAGGTTCTTCCGGTCGAGCCGTCAGGTTGTTCCGGTGGACCGCTGGTCGGACCAATCCGACAAGGCAGGTCTCCGGCGCCCGACTATCATCGGCGGATGCCTCCGGGAGCAGGCCGTTCGCCGTGGCGGCCCGATGTGATCGCGACGACGCGGGCGACGTACGACGGAATCGGCGCGGCTTACGCGACGGTCAACCGAGAGCTGCCGGAGACGGTGGTCGCCAGCATGGAGAGGTTCGTCGCCTCATTGCCCGCAGGTGGTGTGGTAGCCGACGTCGGTTGTGGTCCGGGTCGAGACCTGGCAGCGCTGCGGGATCGTGGGCTTCGGGCGTTCGGGTTCGACCTGTCGACCGGGATGCTGCGCGCCGCCAGATCCGGTGGCCTGGTCTGCGCCGACATGACGCGGCTGCCGATCCGTGACCGGTCCCTCGACGGCGTCTGGTGCGCCGCGTCGTTTCTGCATGTCCCGCGGGAGCTCAGTCTGGCGACGATTCGCGGCTTTGCTCAGGTGCTTCGGCCCAGGGGCGTGCTACACCTGTCGGTCGCCGAGGGCCGACGCGAAGGGATCGAGCAGGCGAGTCTCGGCGACCACGACGAGCTCTGGGTGGTGCAGCGGACAGAGGACGAGATCAGGTCAGCGCTGTCGGCCGCCGGATTCGTCGTGATATCTGTCGACCGCTCGGCCTCACACAGACGCTGGCTCACGATCGGGGCCAGGCTCGGCTGACGCTGTCAGCCGAGCCT
Organism: uncultured Actinomycetota bacterium; assembly: GCA_963820035.1. Lineage (GTDB taxonomy): Bacteria > Actinomycetota > Actinomycetes > Propionibacteriales > Nocardioidaceae > JAWWPG01. The sequence continues at coordinate 590,815 of CAWFYK010000009.1, forward strand.
CCTGGCCACGACCAGGGTTCGTCAGCTCTCGAGGCGAGACTTCAGTCCGTCGAGCTCGGTCCAGAGGACGGCGGGCAGCTTCTCGCCGAACTTGTCGAACCATTCGCTGATCTGCGGCAGCTCCTGCTTCCACTCCTGCGGGTCCACGCGAAGAGCCTGCTCGACCGCGTCACGGTCGACGTCGAGCCCGTCGAGGTCGAGGGAGTCGACCGTCGGGATGTAGCCGATCGGGGTTTCGACCGCGTCGGCGGTGCCTTCGAGGCGCTCGATGGCCCACTTGAGGACTCGACTGTTCTCGCTGAAGCCCGGCCACAGGAAGCCGCCGTCCTCGTCGCGGCGGAACCAGTTGACGTAGAAGATCTTCGGCAGCTTCGCTGCATCGTTGACCTTCGACATCTCGATCCAGTGATTGAGGTAGTCGCCGGCGTGATAGCCGATGAAGGGCAGCATGGCCATCGGGTCGCGGCGCACGATCCCGACCGCACCGGTGGCAGCAGCCGTCGTCTCGGACGACAGGGTGGCGCCCATGAACGTGCCGTGCACCCAGTCGCGAGCCTCGGTGACGAGCGGGATCGTCGTCTTACGGCGGCCACCGAAGAAGATGGCGTCGATCGGGACGCCCCGCGGGTCGTCGTACTCGTCTGCGAGGATCGGGCACTGCTTGATCGGCGTGCAGTAACGGCTGTTGGGGTGGCTGGACGGCTCGTCGGAGTCCGGCGTCCAGTCCTGCTGCTTCCACGACGTGAGATGTTGCGGCTCGCCCTCGAGGCCCTCCCACCAGACGTCACCGTCATCGGTGAGCGCCACGTTGGTGAACATCGAGTTGCCCTGCTCGATGGTACGGATCGCGTTGGGGTTGGTCTTCTCGTTGGTGCCTGGGGCCACACCGAAAAAGCCGTATTCGGGGTTGATGGCCCACAGTCGGCCGTCCTCGCCGATCCGCATCCAGGCGATGTCGTCGCCCAGCGTCTCAACCTTCCATCCCGGGATGCTCGGCGCCAGCATGGCGAGGTTGGTCTTGCCGCAGGCGCTGGGGAAGGCGGCCGCGATGTAATGGGCCTTCTTCTCGGGGGTGGTGAGCTTGAGGATCAGCATGTGCTCGGCCATCCAGCCCTCGTCGCGAGCCATCACCGACGCGATCCGCAGGGCATAGCACTTCTTGCCCAGGAGGGCGTTTCCGCCGTAGCCGGAGCCGTAGCTCCAGATCATCCGCTCCTCGGGGAACTGGATGATGTACTTCGTGTCGTTGCACGGCCACGGAACGTCCTCTTGACCCGGCTCGAGCGGGGCGCCGACGGAGTGCAGGCAGGGGACGAAGTCGGCGTCGAGCTCCTCGATCCGTGCGAGCACCTTCGACCCCATCCGAGCCATGATGCGCATCGACGTGACGACGTATGCCGAGTCGGTGATCTCCACGCCGAACATCGGAGAGTCGGCCTCCACGTGCCCCATCACGAACGGGATCACATACATCGTCCGGCCGCGCATCGAGCCGCGATAGAGGTCGGTCATCAGCGCCTTCATCTCGGCGGGCGCCATCCAATTGTTGGTGGGGCCGGCGTCGGCCTCGTCGACCGAGCAGATGTAGGTGCTGCCCTCGACGCGCGCGACATCGCTGGGGTCTGATGCGCCCCAGAACGAGTTGGGCTTCTTGTCGGGGTTGAGCTGCACGAGGGTGCCGCTGGCGACGAGCTCGTTGGTGAGCTGGTCCCACTCCGCCTCCGAGCCGTCACACCAGTGCACGCGGTCGGGCTGGGTGAGCTCCGCCACCTCGTTGACCCAGGCGAGCAGCCTGGCGTGCGACGTGGGGGCGGTCGTCTCGGGTGATCGGGTCGCTTCGGCAGTCATGCCAGGTTCCTCTCGCGCATCGCGGTGACTCTCGCCTGCCGCTGTTTCGGGCGGAATGTATGAAATTGGAGGTATCCACCGATCTCTCCCGGTGGATGATGTGAGACACGTTACGCCCGGCGGCGTATCATGCGCTAACAGATGACTTGTGAACCAGGTCACAAACCCCAGGTTGCGCTGCCGCGGCGGGCTGTCGACCTTGTCGTTTCGCCTCGGTCGCACCCTCAGGCTAGACTCACTCGTCGCGTCGGATCCGGGTTTGCCCGTATGACGCGAAGCCCAGCGCTCGTAGCTCAACGGATAGAGCATCTGACTACGGATCAGAAGGTTGGGGGTTCGAATCCCTCCGAGCGCGCCAACAAGAACCAGGGCGTCTATCCGGCGCTGTGGGGGTGCATCCATCCGCACCAGTGGGCGTGCCAGAGCAGAGGCATTCTCGGTTGCCGCTCCTTGACCGGGAGTGGCAGCATCCGTCGGGTGACCTTCGCGGTGCGTCCCGAGCGGTCCGCCGATGCCGAGTCCGTACGACGCGTGCTGGCGGCGGCGTTCGGCCAGGACGACCCGGCCAACGGGGTTGAGGTGGCTGATCTCTGGGATCGGCTGGGCCGCCACCGGCGCAACGGTCTGGTCGCCGTGGATCGTGGTGTCGTGGTTGGACACGTCGGGCTCAGCCGGGCCTGGGTGGACGCCCGCCGAGAGTTGGTGGAGGTGTGGGTGCTGAGCCCGCTGGGTGTGCTGCCTGAGCGCCAGCAGGCTGGCCTGGGTACGGCGCTGGTGGCGTCGGCGGTCGAGATGGCCCGGGGCAGTGGCGTCCCCGCGCTGTTCCTCGAGGGCAGCCCCGTCTTCTACGATGCCCGCGGCTTCGAGCGGGCCGACCTGCACGGCTTCTTGCCCGCCGCGCTGGAACGAACGCCACGTCCGGGCTTCCAGGTCGCGGTGTTCGAGACGCACGAACCGTGGATGACAGGACAGCTCATCTACCCGGACGTCTGGTGGGAGCAGGGCCGCGCGGGGCTGCGCGACCCCCACGTGGCCGAGGCGGAGGGGCTGTGCGCCGACCTGGGCTGATTCGAAGACCGGGGGGAGGCCGCGGGATTTCCGATGCTCACCGCGGCTGTTGCTCGATCCAGGGTCGCGGTCGGCGCCCAGCCGCTCGTCAGGCTCAGAGCTGCAGGATCCTCGCGGATACGAGGTAGGCCGCGGAGGCGCCCTCAGGGTTGTGGAGATCCCCAGGACTCGACAGCGTTGCTTGCGAACGAGCGCGTACCGCGGCGCCGGGATCCGCAGCCACGAGATCGACGCACAGCCCGGCGACGACGGCATGAGCGTCGTGTTCGTCGAGACCGTCGAGTGCGAGGCCGTTGTAGAGCAGGGTCGCCGCCTCGAGGAACACCTCACGGGCCAGCTCGAGATCCAACTCCGGCCGTGCCTCGGCCACCGACTCTGCGGTGGCCAGAAACTGGTCGAACGGTGGGAGTAGGGCGCTGGTCGACATGGCGGGAGCCTCTCAACGCGTAGCCGTCCTGGCAAGCGGATATGGCGTCCGGTCCGCCTCACGATCCGATCGCCAGGGCGGCGGGAGCGAGGAAGAAACCGCGTTGCCGGCTGGTCGCGGTGGCGCCTAGCGTTGCATGCCTGTTGGGCAGGTGAGGATATGCCCTGCCTGCGGTCTGAGCCACCAGACGAGAGGTGCCGAACACCATGACGTTGAACCTGGTCGCACTCTGCTTCGATGCGAACGACCCACGTTCGTTAGCTCGCTTCTGGGCCGGCGTGTTGGGTTGGGAGATGACCGATGAGGCCCCAGACGGGTTCGCGCTGCTCCCGAGCGATGACACCGGGTTCCGGATCGAGTTCTTCCCGACGGAGGCGCAGAAGGTCGGGCAGAACCAGATGCACTTCGACCTGACCAGTGCCTCGCTCGAGGAACAGCAGCTGACCGTGATGCGGGCGATCGAGCTCGGTGGCCGGCATATCGACGTCGGTCAGCTTCCCGAAGATCCGCACGTGGTGCTTGCTGATCCCGAAGGCAACGAGTTCTGCGTGATCGAGCCGGGCAACAACTTCCTGGCGGAGTGCGGCTTCATCGGAGCGCTCGCGAGCGACGGTTCGCAGCAGGTCGGGTACTTCTGGAGCGAGGCTCTGGGCTGGCCATTGGTCTGGGACCAGGACCAGGAGACCGCGATCCGCTCGCCGCTCGGAGGCCCCAAGATCACCTGGGGTGGGCCGCCACTGGAGCCCAAGACCGGGAAGTATCGGCTGCACTTCGATCTCGCGCCACCTGCGGACGGTGACCAGCAAGCGGAGGTGGAGCGGCTGATCTCGCTCGGGGCGACGCGAGTCGACATCGGTCAAGGCGATGTCAGCTGGGAAGTGATGGCCGATCCCGACGGCCATGAGTTCTGCGTGCTGACCCCCCGATAGCGCGACGGCTCGTCGTACAGCGCATGCCTGGGTTGGCACAGTCGGTCCTGTGGATCGGTGGCGCGTCCGGGGCTGGCAAGTCCGTCGCCGCGTGGGCGCTCTTCGAGGCGCTCGCCGAAGCCGGGGCTCGGGTGGGCTTCGTTGACATCGACCAGCTCGGGATGCTCTATCCCGCGAGCGGCGATGACCCGGAGCGCCACAATCTCAGGGAGGAGGCGCTGGTCGCGCTCGCGCCTGGCTACGCAGCGGCGGGGGCGCAGGTCCTTCTCGTGTCAGGAGTGATGGAGCCTCGCGTCGGCCCCGCCGCCGCCATGGCCTCGGAACTGAATCTGACGCTGAGTGTGCTGCTGGCCGATCCCGCGGTGCTGCGGGAGCGCATCCTGGCTCGAGGCTGGGACCAGGACGAGGCCGAGCAGACCGTGGCCGAGAACACCGCACTACGCGAGGCGACGTTCGTGGACGACCGCATCGAGACCGCAGGACTCTCGATCGCCCAAACCGTCGAACGGCTCAGAACATCGGTCCGCTTGGTCGGGTCGCCGCGCGTTGTGAGGCCTGCCGTCCGCTCGGTGCGCTCGCCCGCTGAGCTAGGTGTTGTCGTGGTGACGGGGCCCCGTGCCGTGGGTTCGTCCACGGTGGGATTCGGGCTGGCGATGGAGCGGTGGCGGGCGGGTCTGCGCACCGGGTTCGTCGATCTGCAACAGCTCGCGTTCCTCGCCGGCCACGGTTCGGCCCGGAACAGCGACCCTGCCCTCGCGAGCATGCAGTTCGCGGTGATGCACGGGCTCCTGGCCGCCCGCGGTGCCGGTCTTCTCGTCGCCGGCGGTCACCTGGGACGCGCCGAGCGGCCAATCCTGAGGAGCTCCCTCCCCATGGCACGTGTCACTGTCGTCCGACTTCGTGCCGACGCCACGACGTACGACGCGCATGTGCGCGACCGGATGGATGGCAGCGCCGCCCGCCTTGCCGGCGACGACCTCCTCGGCGCCGACGCCGAATATCAAGCTGCTGTGGTCGCCGCCGCGATCGCCGAGCAGGATCATCTCGACGCCGAGGCGCACGACGATGCCGTCCTCGATGTCACCGGCCGGAGTCCCGCCGATGTCGTGATTGAGCTCCAACGCCTCGTCACGTCACGGCACCCGTCGTGACGCTGTCTCGTTGAATGACCTTGCATGCCTGGTATGTCTGGACGGGTGCGAGTCGCCGTCTTCTCCGATGTCCATGGAAACGTCGTCGCACTCGATGCGGTCATCCAGGCTGCCCGAGACGAGGGGGTCGAGAAGTTCTGGTGTCTTGGCGACGCGGTGGCTCACGGGCCACGCCCGGTCGAGGTGGTCGCGCGGCTGCGAGACCTCGTCAGCCTCAGATGCATTCGGGGCAATACGGATCGGTACGTCCTGACGGGCGACCTCGGTGGCATCATTCCTGCGATCGACCACCCACACACCGCAGAGGAGTGGCGCGTCTTGGCGGACGCTCGCGAGTCGTTCGCCTGGACCCGAGGCTGCCTGGTCGGTGGCGGTCAGCTCGAGTGGCTCGCCGGACTGCCCCTTGAGCAGCGAGTCGACCTTCCTGATGGCACTCGTGCGCTCCTCGTGCACGCCTCTCCGGGGCGCGATGATGGGCCCGGCATGAGCGCGGACCAGAGCGACGAGGCTCTTGCCGAGGCAGGTTTCACGGGCGCCGAGGCAGACCTCATTCTGGTAGGCCACACTCACGTGCCCGGTGAACGCGAGATCGCAAGGCGCCACCTGGTGAACCCCGGCCCGGTCAGCCTCCCGCGCACGTCAGACGACCTGGCCCGGTGGGCAGTTCTCGAGGCGACGACGGTCGGCTACACCGTCGAACCTCGCACGGTCCGTTACGACCTAGCGCGCGTGGTGGACGACCTCGCTCGTCAGCGACACCCTGCGAGCCATTGGCTCGCTGCGAAGATGACGTCCGGCGCGGTCGCTCCGTTGCGCGGGTTGTTCTGACTAGTACCCGTTACCCGTTACGCCGTGCAGAGCTCGGCGGTGCGCTCGAGGACGGCGCGCCCGGCGGACTCGGTACGTCGGCCGAGTCCGCACGCGGCTGAGATCGCCACCTCCCGCTCGAGCAGGGTCTCGATCAGCTCACGGATCACCAGCTGGTCACCGAGGGACTGTGACTCGTGTGCGAAGCCCGCTGCGAAACGCACGCGGGCGGGCAGCGCGAGCCGGGACAGCGGAGCATAGAAGGCCGCGTCCGTCGTAGCCGGCTGGTCCGCAGCAGAGAAGGGAGCGTGCAGGATCTCGAGCGGCCGGTCCGCGGGCCAGCCGCGCAGAATCTCGTTGGCCAGCAACACCAGCGGTGTCACATCGCTCATCGTGCCGAACGCGCGGTTGTTCATGTCGCCGAGGCAGAGGTGGACACCGAAGCGGGTGCCTGCCGGCGAGGCCAGCGCAATCGTCGTGGTGGACCTCGCCAACAACCGCGCCAACGCCGGTCGGGCGGCCGCAGGTGCCTTCGCCAACAGGACGAGCTCGGCGGGAACCTCGATCTGGAAGAGCGTCTCGGGGCCGGTGATCTCCCCGACCGCGCGGATCTCGGCAAGTGTCGCCTCGGTGAATGCCCGTTGGTGGCGCAAGGCCCCGACCGGTCCCAGCGTGAACATCGCCAGATCGAAGTCGCCGGGCACCCCCTCCTGGAAGACCAGATCCGGTCGCGCCGCAGCGTCCCGGGCGCGTTCGAAAGCGGGGAAGCTGGCGCGAACCGCGTCAACGTGCCCGAAGTCAAGCGACGCACCGAACAACCGATGTCCCTTGCGGATCTTGAAGATCGGCACCTTGTCGTAGTCGGACCAGTCCCCCTCCTTGCGAATCTCCAGGTCTGGGTGGTCGCGCAGTCCCTCGATGATCGAGATGATCCAGTTGCGCCGCTCGCCGGTCTCCCCGTCCGGCAGGGTTCGAAGGCAGGGCCCGAGCAGCTCCAGCGCCGTCGTCATCGCCGCCGACGGGGTTGCGCCCGGCAGGCTTCCCACCAGATGAGCCTCGCGATCAGCCATCACCGTCTCCCGTCGTCCGTGGTCGCCGTCCGCACAACACCGTATTCCGTCAGGGCATGGGATCACCCGCATCTCGAGCTGATGGTGATGCGCTGTTGCTTGCGCGCCCTGCATCCGCAACAGCGCGAGGCACCCACCCCGCCGCTGTTACGCTGCCGGGGCCGAGGAGCGACCTCATTGGGTCGGCTCCTACTGAAGGAGGCATAGTGCCGGACTTTCCTTCGATAACCCATGTCGCCGTCACGGCGACGGATCTCGACCGGAGCACCCGGTGGTACGCCGGGCTGTTCGGCGCCGACGCCGTACTCGACGGGGACGAGGAGGCCGGCGGCTTCCACCACACGGTGTTCGCCCTCGGCGGCGGACACCTGTTCGGCCTGCCTACGCATCCGCGCGGCACGGACGAACCCTTCGACGAGCACCACCCTGCTCTGGACCACGTCGCCTTCGCCTGCTCGGACCGGGGCGAGCTCGAGCAGTGGACGACGCGACGGCTAGCGTCGTCTCACATCGTCGCTCTCGTCGCGGCGACGTGAGGAGGAGATAGGGATGTGCCGCTGGATCGCCTACTTGGGAGAGCCGTTGAAGCCGGCTGAGCTCATCCTCGACTCACCCCACTCGCTGGTCGCGCAGTCCCTGGACTCCCCGCTGGGGGCGGAGACCGTGAACGGCGACGGCTTCGGCTTCGGCTGGTATCCGACGAAGGACGCGCGCGAGCCCGGCCCGCACGTGTTTCGCAGCATCGAGCCCGCCTGGAACGACCAGAACCTTCGAGAGCTCACGCAGGCAATCGAGAGTCCCTTGTTCTTCAGCCATGTCCGAGCCGCTGCCGGTCCACCGATCCAGCAGACGAACTGCCATCCCTACCGCCACGACAACTGGCTGTTCATGCACAACGGCGCACTCGCCGACTTCCACGCGGTGAAGCGCGACCTGACCCTGGCTGTCGACCCGTCGCTCTACCCGAACATCCAGGGGACCACCGACTCGGAGGTGCTGTTCTATCTGGCGCTGACGCTCGGCCTCACGCACGATCCGGTGGCGGGTATGACGAAGGCCATCCAGCACGTCGAGACCGTCGGCCACCAGCATGGCGTGGAGTTCCCGATGCAGGGCACGGTCGCCGTCTCCGACGGCATCACCGTTTGGGCCTTCCGCTATTCATCGCAGGGGCGATCACGCACCCTGTTCCACTCGGTCGACATCGCGACGCTCGAGAAGATGTACCCGGAGCAGGCCAAGCTTCGCAACTTCGGCAAGCACGCCCACGTCGTGGTGTCCGAGCCGTTGAGCGACCTGCCCGGAGCCTTCGTCGAGGTGCCCGAGAGCTCTGTCGCGATCCTCGACTCGGCCGGCTACCATCACGCGCCCTTCCTCGACAGGGACGCCTGACGTACGACGCCCGGCCGCTGCACGAGTATGCGTCCGGCCGAGCGATTCGTCCGGCGTACCGCGCGGGTTTCTGCGCTCAGCCGACCGGACGAGTCCGGGAGGGCGGCACGTCCCGGCCGGAGCTCTCGGCCTCGTCGGCCTCCTCCTTGGTGGCGTGGACGGCGCCGTCGGCGTGCTCGGGCGGCCCGTAGACCGTGTAGAGCACCAACGGGTTGGGGCCGGTGTTCCGGAAGTTGTGCAGGGTCCCCGCAGGTACGGCCACAAGATCCCCCTGGGTGACGTGGGAGGTCTGACCGTCGAGGTCGGACTCACCGGAGCCACTCACGAACGTGAGAATCTGGTCGGTGTCCTCATGCGTCTCGAGCCCGATCTCGCCGCCCGGCGGGATGGTCATGATCACGAGCTGCGTGTGATCGCCGGTCCACAGGACCTGGCGGTAGTCCTCGCTCTGTTCGGCGATCGTGGCGATGGAGAAGTGCTGGCTGCCGGGCATGATGTCCTCGTTCCGATGTCGAATGACTGCTGATCGGACCGGCGCCGCGGATGCGACCACCGCTCCCCTCGAGACTCACCCGAACACCGGGCCAGACACTAGAGGCATTGGTCCTTGCCTCCCAGGCCCGGGCTCCGCACCAGGACTTACCGAGTTGTCGGACGGTCTTGACGTGGGCCGCCCCGGGTGCCTAAGGTTACTCAACCAAATGGTTGAATACGGAAAGCGACTGATGACGACGGACCTCGAACTCGCGTCGACCTTCGCGGCCCTGGGCGATCCGGTACGACGAGCGATCGTCGAGCGGCTCGCCGACGGGGACGCCACGGTCAACGAGCTCTCAGCGGGATTCCCGATCTCGCTGCAGGCGGTCTCCAAGCACATCAAGGTTCTCGAAGCCGCCGGCGTCGTCTCGCGGCGCAAGGTGGCGCAGACGCGGCCCGTCCATCTCGAGGCGGCTCCGCTCGCCCGCTCCGCCGACTGGCTCGAGTCGCACAGACGCCGCCTCGAGTCCCGCTACGAGCGGCTCGACGAGCTGCTCGCCCACCAGAAGAAGGACTCCCTATGACCAACACCCGCATCGTGACAGCAGACGCCGGAGAGCAGACGATCGCCTTCTCTCGTGAGTTCGCCGCGCCAGCGGCCCACGTCTTCGAGGCACATACCGACCCCGCTCTGCTCGCCCAGTGGACCGGGCCGCGCGGCACCGAGGTGGTGATGCGCGAGTTCGACGCCCGCACCGGCGGGAGCTGGAGCTACGTCGTCGTGGGGGAGGGCGGCGAGTGGGCGTTCCACGGCTCGTTCCACGAGGTCTCCGCACCTGGCCGCATCGTGCAGACGTTCGAGTATGACGGCGACCCAGGACACCCGAATCTTGAAGTGCTCACCTTCACCGACCTCGGTGGAGGTCGCAGCCGCATCGACGGGCTGTCGCTCTTCGTCTCCGTGGAGGACCGCGACGCCATGCTGAGCGGCATGGACAGCGGCATGGACGAGAACTTCGCGCGGCTCGACGAGCTCTTCGCGGCCAGAGCGGCGGTCTGACGGTGCCCGGCCGTCCTCAGCCGACAGCGATCCGGCCGATGGAGTTGCCGTAGCCCTCGCAGAACCACATGGCACCGTCCGGCGGCGAGGGCCGCCACTGACGATCAGCGCGCGATGGCGGGGAACAAGACCGATCATGAACCCTCCCAGGCCAACAAACGGTCTGACTCTACTCCTCAGGCACGTCGACCACCGGGCGCACAACGGGACATCGGAACGGGGACCCGAAGCCGCACTTCGGGTCCCCGGCTCCGAGCTGCCCTGCTACAGACGCGGGCGTGCCGTGCGCGCATCATGGACGAGCTCATCGAAGGCCGTCAACCGCTCACCATCGAGCACCCAGGGGCCGTTGGGAGAGTTGAGACCGGACGAGTAGTAGCACAACCCGGCCACGTTGGTGGTGAGTGCCTGGTCGTAGAAGTTGTGCATCCAGGTCGCCGCCTTGCCCGGGGTCCGAGGGTCGGTGCGGACACCCCACTCGCCGTAGGCGATCGGCTTCGTGGGGTACGCCGCCGCGAGCTGGGTGGCGACGTCGAGGGTCTGCGCCGGTGTCTTCCAGGCGCTGTCCTTCGCGCCGACGTACCACTGGTTGTAGGCGTCCAGGCCGAGAACGTCGCAGGCATGTGGGTCGCACCAGTCGAGGACGTTGGAGCGTCCCTGGACCCAGGTGTAGAAGGGCCACGACTGCAGGACGGGGACGAAGGCGATCGTGCTGCCCTTGGTCATCGGGTAGACGTGCCGGTTCATCGCGACGAACGACGCCGGCGTGCAGCCCGCTCCCTGGTTGTCCCAGGGCTCGTGGTGCAGGGTGAACCAGACCGACCCGGCCAGACCCTTGAGTGGCGCGATCATGGTGGCCAGCCAGGCGTCCTGCTTGCCGTCGGCCATGTCCTGCCAGCTGGCGGGAACGTGCATCGACACCCAGGGCAGTCGACCCTTGCTGAGGTCGAGCGCAGCCCGTGCCACCAGAGCGGCCTCTTGGCCGGGCACGAAATAGGATCGGTGCAGGCCGTCGGCGAAGCCGAGCCGGCTCTCGATCCCGCTCGGGTCGTTGCCGTTGTCGTCGACCTTGACGCCGCACAGGAGCCTGCCGGGCTTCGGCCGCCCGGCGTACCAGAGTTTGCCGTGGGAGGACGGCCGCACGGACGCCTCGGAGATGCGCGGGATCCCGGCGAGGGCGATCCCGGCGACCCCGGCGGCGCCGAACAGGAATGAGCGGCGGGTCGGCGCGACGGCCACACCACCACTCACGGCGTGGCGCAAGGCCGCACCCGCTGAGGATTGGTGGTCGGTGTGCGTCAGGGTGGTTGAGTTTCGAGCGAACATCATGTTGGATCCTTTGGGCCAAATCCCCCGAAGCCCCCACTGTCGGCCCGCCCTGCCAGACTTATTGCTACTTAACTTGTCGACAGCAAGTAATACAAGCCGATCGGCCGGTCTCAGGCTGAAGAGCCGTGGGAATGAGGGCTAAAGTCCCGCCACCGACAGGCCTTCCGGCCAAGGCTCGTGGTCACCGGTGAGCGGGCTTCCGCGCGGGCATCACCAAGGTGTGCGACGCCGGAACCGTACCAAGCGGGCGTACGGGTGCAGTTTCTCGGCGCGTTCCGGCCATCGACGAACGCGGGGAGCTCGGCCGGGGCGAGCAGTTCCTGGCCGAGGTCTACAACGCGGTGCGATCGTCGCCTCAGGGGGAGCGCACGGCGCTCATCATCACGTTCGATGAAGCGGGCGCGACCTACGACCACGTGCCACCCGGGGCCGCCCCGATTCCGCTGCACAGCCACAGCGGACCGTCGGCGGCCCGGCGACTAGTTCTGCCGGGGTTGTTTCTCAACAATTTCCTGACCGAAAGTATTGCTTTGTCCAGAAGTGTCGGCGTAAGGTCGGCGACACGGCGAGCAGGGCCGTCCGGGTTGAGCATGGTCTTCAGTGCTCCTCGGTCCCCGGTCGGATCCTCGTCACAGGCCGCGACAAACCGCGCCGGAGCCCACCCCTTACCCCTCTGGGGGTTCGGCTCTGCCCTGAGCCAGGTGGCGCAAACCAGCCTCGACCCGGCCGAGCGGGTCGACCAGCGATGCGGCTACCTGTCACCGGTCCCTCGTTGGCGGGACCATCGGCACTGTCGGCATCACCTGTCAATGGCGAGCCTGGAACCTGGGGCGGACAGCGCCCACGAGTGGCTGGAGGGCCAATGACACAGGTGGAGACTCGGGGTGCGCCCGAGCAGATCGAGAAGCCGACCGCCCAAGAGGCAGACGGGCAGCAAGCGGCCGTCCAGGACGATCGGCTTCGTGAGGTCGATCTGCTGGTCGACTCCGCAGCCGAGGCCGCCGAAGCCTTCCGCCGGCTCGACCAGGAGGAGGTCGACACCATCGTGGACGCGATGGTGCGGGCCGGAGTGAGGGCGGCGTCCGAGCTGGCGCGCGCCGCCATCGACGAGACCGGCTTCGGCGTGTTCGAGGACAAGGTCGTCAAGAACTACGTGGCCACCGAGTTCCTCTCCGACTACCTCAAGGACAAGAAGTCGGTCGGTGTCATCGACGAGGACGTCGAGCGCAACATCATCCGCGTCGCCGAGCCGATCGGAGTCGTGCTCGCGATCACACCGGTCACCAACCCGACCTCGACCGTGCTCTACAAGGCGATCGTGGCGGCGAAGACCCGCAACGCGATCCTCTTCCGGCCGTCACCGTATTCCACGCGCTCGTGTGAGCGGACGGTGGAGATCCTTCGCGAGGCTGCCGAGGCGGCCGGCATGCCGCCCGGTGCACTCCAGGCGATTCCCGATGCGGCCCACGAGGTCACCCACTACCTCTTCAAGCATCCCAAGGTCGACTTCATCTGGGTGACGGGCGGGCCCAAGATCGTGGCCCTCGCCAACGCCGCAGGCAAGCCCGGCCTGAGCGTCGGACCCGGAAACGCACCGATCTACATCCACAAGACTGCGGACATCCAGGGCGCCGTCGTGGACATCCTGATCTCCAAGACGTTCGATGCCTCGATGATCTGCCCGGCGGAGCAGACCTGCATCATCGACGACGAGGTCTATGACGGCATGGTCGCCGAGTTCGAACGAATGGGTGCCCACCTCCTCAACGAGGAACAAGTCGGCCTGCTGGCCGAGTTCTCGTTCGGTGGATGCGACAAGATCAACCTGGCCGCCCTCGGGCAGCAGGCTCCGGAGTTGGCCGAACGAGCCGGGTTCACCGTTCCTCCGATGACGAAGATCCTGCTGGCCCCATTGCCGGCCGACCTCGTCGAGCTCGATGCGCACCCGCTCGTGCAGGAGAAGCTGATGCCGGTTCTCGGCCTGGTCCGGGCGAGCAGCGTGCAGCACGGCATCGATGCTGCGGTGCTGGTCACTGAACATGGCGGACTCGGCCACACCTCCGCGATCTACGCCCACGACGATGACGTCGTGACGGCGTACTCACTCGCCGTCCGCACCGGCCGGATCCTGGTGAACGCACCGACGGCGGTCGGCGCGCTTGGCGGTATCTACAACAACCTGACGCCGACGTTCTCGCTCGGCTGCGGGACCTGGGGCGGCTCGAGCACCACCGAGAACGTCAACTATCTCCAGCTGCTCAACATCAAGACGGTCTCCTATCGGCGGACCCCACCGCAGTGGTTCCGGGTGCCGTCCAACACCTTCTTCAACAGCGGCGCACTGGAGAACCTCCGCGACGTCGAGGCCGAGGTCGTCGTCGTCGTGACCGACGCGCCGAGCGAGGAACGCGGCGTCGTCGAGCAACTGCGTGGCAAGCTGCGCACCAGCCACATCCAGGTGTTCAGCGAGGTCGAGCCCGAGCCCGACGAGGCGACGATCCAACGAGGGGTGGCGTTGCTGGAGCGCATCCGCCCTGATGTGATCATCGCCGTCGGCGGTGGGTCCGTCATCGACGCGGCGAAGGCGATGCGGCTGTTCCACGAACATCCCGAGAAGAGCCTCGACGACCTGACGCTGCCGTTCCTCGACCCCCGCAAGCGAGTGGCGGAATTCCCGCGAGACGTGCACCGGGTGCGGCTGATCGCGATCCCGACCACCTCGGGAACGGGTTCCGAGGTATCCCCGGCGGCCGTCGTGACCGTGGGGGATCGCAAGCAGACGCTCGTCGACTACTGCCTGGTCCCCGACATCGCCATCGTCGATCCGCTCCTCACCCTGTCGATGCCCCGGTCCGTCACCGTGGACAGCGGGATCGATGCCCTGACGCACGCTCTCGAGGCGGTTGCGTCGATCTTCGCGTCGCCCTACACCGATGCGTTCTGTGTGCAGGCGGCTCGGCTGATCTTCGAGGCACTCCCCAAGGTGTACGACGACCCGAGCGACCTCGCCGCGCGCAGCGACATGGCCAACGCGGCGACCCTGGCCGGCTTGGCCTTCTCCAACGCCTTCGTCGGCACCAACCACGCCCTGGCTCACGCCGTTGGCGCCCGCTTCGGGATCGCCCACGGGAGAGCCAACGGGCTGTTCCTTCCACATCTGCTGCGTTACAACGCCGGTGTGCCGAGCAAGTTCATGCCCGCCCCCGGCTACTCGTCATACATCGCGCCCGACAAGTACGCCCAGCTGGGCCGGATCGTGTTCGGCGGACGCGAGCCGGACGAGAGCAGGCGGCGGCTCTTCCAAGGTGTCGAGGACCTGCTCGACCGGCTCGAGATGCCGCGCGCACTGGCGGACCTCGGAGTCTCCGAGGCCGAGTTCGAGGAAGCCCTTCCGCAACTCACCATGGCGGCGTTCGAGGACCTGAGCAACCGCACCAACCCGCGGATGCCCTTGATGAGCGAGATCAGCGACCTGCTGCGTCTCGGCTACTACGGCGGTGAGCACGCACCTGCCTGAGGCAGGTTGCTGACGAGATGGCCCGGGAGGAGGAGCGATGTTCAACGTGAGGATCCATGGTCGAGGCGGCCAAGGCGCCGTGACGGCCGCCGAGATGCTGTCGGTAGCCGCGTTCGACGAGGGCCGCCACGCGCAGGCGTTTCCCACGTTCGGCTCCGAGCGGAGCGGGGCGCCCGTCGTGTCCTTCTGTCGCATCGACGAGAAGGCGATCCGGATCCATGAGCCGATCTCCGAGCCAGACGCGCTGATCGTGCAGGATCCGACGCTCCTCCATCAAGTGAAGGTCTTCGACGGCGTCGGGCCGGCCGCCTACATCTTGATCAACACGTCCCGGACATTCGAAGAGCTCGGCATCGGCGAGTTCTCCACGGGGTTCCGCGAGGGCCGACTGATCACCGTGCCCGCCACCGACATGGCACGCGAGCACCTCGGGCGACCGCTCCCCAACGCCGCGCTGCTCGGGGGCTTCGCCGCGTTGACCGACGTCGTTTCGCTCGAGTCCGTGGTGCGGGCGATCAAGCAGCGGTTCGCGGGAAGCGTCGGCGAGGGCAACGCTGCGGCTGCGACCGCCGCGTTCGACTTCGTCGTACAACAGAAGGGACGGCTCGCTGATGCTTGAGCAGATCGAAGGGTCGCAGGCGGTCGCCAGGGCCGTCGCCCTGTGTCGACCGGAGGTGGTGTCGGCGTACCCGATCTCGCCGCAGACCCACATCGTCGAGGCGCTGTCCGACGCCGTGCGGACGGGCGATCTGAGCCGGTGTGAGTATCTGATGGTCGAGTCGGAGTTCGGTGCGATGTCTGCATGCATCGGAGCGTCCGCCGCGGGCGCCCGCACCTACACCGCGACCTCCAGCCAAGGCCTGCTCTTCATGGCTGAGGCCCTGTTCAACGCCTCGGGACTCGGCCTGCCGATCGTGATGACCGTCGCCAACCGAGCCATCGGAGCCCCGATCAACATCTGGAACGACCACTCCGACTCGATGGCGATGCGCGACTCGGGCTGGATCCAGCTGTTCGCCGAGTCGAACCAGGAGGCGGTCGACCTGCATGTGCAGGCATTCCGGCTCGCGGAACGGCTCTCGGTGCCGGTGATGGTCTGCATGGACGGCTTCATCCTCACCCACGCGGTCGAGGAGATCGAAGTGCCCGATCAGGAGCAGGTTGACGCGTTCCTCCCTCCGTTCGCGCCGCGTCAGATGCTCGACCCCGCCGACCCCATCACGATGGGTGCGATGGTGGGGCCAGAGGCGTTCGCCGAGGTGAAGTACCTCATGCACGCGAAGCAGATGCAGGCACTCGACGTGATCCCCGGCATCGCCGCGGAGTTCGAGGAGGCCTTCGGCCGGCCCTCCGGTGGCCTGGTGCGGCCCTACCGTACGGCGGATGCCGAGACGATCGTGGTCGCGCTCGGCTCGGTCCTCGGCACCATCGAGGACGTCATCGACACGATGCGCGACGAGGGCGCCAAGATCGGTGCCCTCGGCGTGACGTGCTTCCGGCCATGGCCGATCGACGAGGTCTGCGCGGCGCTCGCGGGGGCCAGGCGTGTCGTGGTCGTCGAGAAGGCCTTCGCCGTCGGCGCCGGCGGCATCGTCGGTCAGAACACCCGGTTGGCTCTCGGCCGGCTGCCCACCACGCTCTATAACGTGGTCGCCGGCCTGGGTGGGCGACCGGTGACCCGAGCCTCCTTGCGCCAACTCTTCGACGACGTCCACGACGACCGACTCGACGCTCACCAGCTCCACTTCCTCGACCTCGACAAGGAGCTGGTCGAGCGGGAGATCGCCCGCACGGAGGCTGGCCGGCCGGGACCACATGCCGAGCACATGCTGCGCGAGCTGGGCACCGTCGGCTCCGGATCGCACTGAGGAGTTCGCCATGGCTGTGCAGGAGATCAAGCTCTACCAGGTAGGAACGTTCGCCGCGGGCAACCGGCTGCTCGACCTCGAGGAGCGCTCGGTCCAGGCGAGGATGGACCGCTCCAACGCGATCACGTCAGGACACCGCGCGTGCCAGGGCTGCGGGGAGGTGCTCGGGGCCCGCTACGTCCTCGATGCGGCGATGCGCGCGACCGGGGGAAACCTGATCGCGGCGAATGCCACCGGGTGCCTCGAGGTCTTCTCGACGCCGTATCCCGAGTCGTCCTGGCAGCTGCCCTGGGTGCACTCCCTGTTCGGCAACGCCCCTGCTGTGGCGAGCGGCATCGCTGCAGCGCTGCGGGCGAAGGGCCTCACCGACACCCGGGTCATCGGCCAGGCCGGTGACGGCGGGACGGTCGACATCGGGTTCGGCTGCCTGTCCGGGATGTTCGAACGCAACGACGACGTGCTCTTCGTCTGTTACGACAACGAGGGTTACATGAACACGGGCGTGCAGCGGTCAGGAGCGACCCCGCCGGCCGCACGAACCGCGAATACCAAAGCAATCGGACCCGAGCCCGGCAATGCGTTCGGACAGGGCAAGAACGTCCCGCTGATCGCCATGGCACATGAGGTCCAGTACGTCGCAACGGCCACGGTCGCCGACCTCAGGGACCTCGAGTACAAGGTCGAGAAGGCCATGACATTCCGCGGCGCGCGCTATCTGCACGTCTTCGTGCCGTGCCCGCTCGGCTGGGGATCCGCCTCCAAGGACACGATCCGCATCGCCCGGTTGGCCAAGGAGACCGGCATCTTCCCGGTGTTCGAGGCGGAGGACGGCCAGGTCACCGGCGTATCCAAGATCCGGCGGCAGGTGCCGGTGGAGGAGTACCTGAAACTTCAGCGTCGGTTCGCGCATCTCTTCGGGGAGCACCCGAACGACGAGGTCATCGCCCGCATCCAGGCCGGCGCCGACCGCAACATCGCCAGGTTCGGGCTGCTCGCCGGTCAGGACGAGGGCGCCGAGCTACCGGGAGCCTGACATGGACAAGCCGTTTGCGATCACCCTCGACATCGGGTCGAGCCGGGCGAACAAGACGGGTTCCTGGCGAACCGAACGAGCCGTCTACATCGACCGGATGCCGCCCTGCAACAACGCCTGCCCCGCCGGTGAGAACATCCAGGCGTGGCTCTACGAAGGCGAGGAGGGCGACGTCGGCTACGAGCGCGCGTGGCGCAAGATCATGGAGGACAACCCGTTCCCGTCGATCATGGGCCGCGTCTGCTACCACCCGTGTGAGACCGCCTGCAACCGAGCGCAGCTCGACGAGGCCGTCGGCATCAACTCCGTCGAGCGGTTCCTCGGCGATGAGGCCATCCGCAAAGGTTGGCGGGTCGCCGTCGAGGCGGCACCGTCCGGCAAGCGCGTCCTCGTCGTGGGCGCCGGTCCCTCGGGCCTCTCCGCGGCGTACCACCTCGCCTTGCGTGGACACCAGGTCACCATCCGGGACGGCGCCTCGGCTGCCGGCGGGATGATGCGATACGGCATCCCGAAGTACCGCCTCCCGCGCGACGTGCTCGACGCCGAGGTGAAGCGCATCCTCGACCTCGGGGTGACGCTCGAGCTCGAGAGCCCGGTCACGGAAGTGGCCGCGGCGATGAAGGAGGGCTCTTTCGACGCCGTCTTCCTGGCCGTCGGCGCGCAGATCGGCAAACGTGCCTACATCCCGGCGGGCTCCGCCTCGCACGTCATCGATGCGGTCTCGATGCTGCACGGGCTGGAGGAGGGCACCACACCTCTCCTCGGTCGTCGGGTGGCGGTCTACGGCGGCGGCAACACCGCGATGGACGCCGCGCGTACGGCGAAGCGGCTGGGGGCCGAGGAGGCGATCGTGGTCTACCGGCGTACGAAGGACAGGATGCCGGCCCACGAGACCGAGATCCGTGAGGCCGAGGAGGAGGGTGTGCTGTTCACCTGGCTGACCACGATCACCCAGGTGGACAAGGGCACGCTCACGATCGAGCGGATGGAGCTTGACGAGACCGGCTTCCCGCAGCCGACCGGTGTCTACGACGAGCTCGAAGCTGATGCGCTCGTGCTCGCCCTCGGCCAGGACACGGACCTGTCGCTGCTCGACGGAGTGAAGGGGCTTGAGATCGAGAACGGCGTGGTGGTCGTCGACCAGACGATGATGACCGGGCATCCCGGCATCTTCGCCGGCGGCGACATGGTCCCCGATGCGCGTTCGGTGACCATCGGCGTCGGCCACGGCAAGAAGGCCGCCCGCAACATCGACGGCTGGCTCTCGGGCGCCGTACCCGAGCCGCAGCCGAAGCCCGACCTGGCCGACTTCCTCACGCTCAACACGTGGTACTACGCGGACGCGCCTCGCGTGCATCGGCCGCTCCTCGAACAGGCCCGGCGGGGCTCCACGTTCGACGAGGTCGTGCACGGTCTCGACGAGACGAACGCGCTCTATGAGGCGCGTCGCTGTATGTCCTGCGGCAACTGCCTGTCATGCGACAACTGCTTCGGCGTCTGCCCGGACAACGCGGTCATCAAGCTCGACAAGCCGGGAGAGGAGTACCTGATCGACCTCGACTACTGCAAGGGCTGTGGCCTCTGTGTCTCCGAGTGCCCGTCGGGAGCGATCCAGATGGTGCCCGAGGAGATCTAGGCAGCCGAGGGCGATCCAGCCGGCGAGAGATCCGGCTTTTCGGGACGCCGGGGCGGGACGGTGCGACGATGTCGTGATGGTCGAGGTCGCTGTCGTCAGGTACCAGTCGTGACCGGTGTACGCAGAGGCAGGTTCATGGCCGACCTGAGCGGGGCCGGCGACGAGATCGTCGTCTTCCTCATCGGGATGCGGGTGAACAAACCGTGGAAGGTCCGCGGCTGGTGGCCGGTGTTCACGGCCATGCCGAGGATGCTGCGCTACCTGGAAAGCCATCCCGAGAAGGGCCTGCTGGGTTTTCGGCAAGCCGTCCTGCCGGCTCCCGTGATCATCCAGTACTGGCGCTCGTTCGCGGACCTGGAGCGTTTCGCACGTGATCGTGACGACCCGCATCTGGAGCCGTGGCGTCAGTTCAACCGCCGAGTCGGGGCGTCGGGAGACGTCGGAATCTGGCACGAGACCTATCGGGTCAAGCCTTCCGACATCGAGACGATCTACGGGAACATGCCGCCGACCGGGCTCGCGGCCGCGATCGGGAGCAAGCCGATTCGGCAGGGCAGCGACTCAGCGGCCGCCAGGATCGGAGCCCGGGAAACCGACGAGCCGGAGCTCGAGCCCTACTGACCTGGATCCGCCTTCCGCTGGTCTGGTGCGGCGCGCGCTGTCAGGTCGGGTGGACGCGACGACCCGTGATCTCGATCGGGTCGATCTGGATGAAGAGGGACTTGATGCCACGGGCCCACGGCTCTGGGTGGTCGTTGCGGTGGGGCAGCCCGTCGGGGTCGGTGACGTGGGCGGCGTGTCCGAGGATCAGCACGCTCCACCCACACTCGAGGTATTCGTCGATCTCGTCGACCTCGAAGGCTGCCGTGGCGTCGTTGAGCTCGCCGGCCATCACGCTGTAGGCGGACGTACGGAACAGCACGCTGTTGTTGTGCAGCTTGTAGTTGACGGGGAAGATAGCCGGACCCTTCGGGCTACAGAGCCCGACCCTGCCGACGTGCTTCGCGGCAAGCAGCTCCATGCACTCACCGGAGCTGAGCTCTTCGAAGTGGCCTCTGGCGTTCTCGTGCTGAGGGGTGCTCATGATGGTTCCTCCCTGTTCCCTGGATCGCTACCTGGTCGCGCCGCGCCGACGAGCTCCCCTGAGGGCACCCTCTTGTTCTCCGGAGGAATGATGACCACGGGGCACTCGGCGAGCCGGGCGCACGCATCCGCGACGGACCCCAAGGCGGTGTGGATCATCCCGGTGACACCGTGACTGCCCAGCACGAGCATCTGGCTGTGGGCCGAGTCGCGGACCAGGACGTCGGCCGGGTCGCCGCTCACCACGTGCCACGAGACGGTCGCGGACGACTGGACGTTCCCGACGACGATGTCGTCCATCGTCGCGTGCAGCACCTTCTCCGCGTGGGCACGTGCTGCGTCGGCAGACCGGTGGTCGCGAATCTGGTACGCCGTCACGAGCTCGACACCGCAACCGCGCAGCTCCGCCTCCTCGAGCGCCCACTCGAAGGCCCGGCGACTGCCGGGTGACCCATCGGCAGCGACTCGGATGATGGCCTGGCCCATGACGTCCTCCTCGAACCGATGCGTCACGAGATCGTGACTTACGTATGTCTGGTTTGAGCATGACACGCGGGCCGCCTCCTGATGAGGGAGCAAGGCCCCTATCGGACGGGCCTTTGGTCACCGTCCGACGCTCCCGTCGAGCCGTCATGTTCTTCCGGCCAAGCCGTCATGTTGTTCCGGTCGAGCCGTCATGTTGTTCCGGTCGAGCCGTCAGGTTCTTCCGGTCGAGCCGTCAGGTTCTTCCGGTCGAGCCGTCAGGTTCTTACGGCCCAGCCGTCAACTTGTTCCTGGCCGACGGTATGGCGCTTACTCGCGAGGCGTCGTACGGGCAACTTCTTGACGTTGGGCGGGAAGGAGGTGACGGTTCGGCGGTAAGAAGGTGACGGTTCGGCGGGAAGAAGGTGACGGTTCGGCGGGAAGAAGGTGACGGTTCGGCGGGAAGAAGGTGACGGTTCGGCGGGAAGAAGGTGACGGTTCGGCGGGAAGAACATGACGGTTCGGTGGCCCATTCCTGGGGTAGCATCGCGAGTGAAACCTACCTCGTGGGGAGGCCAGGGTGGACAACGCTGAGGCGTCCGCACCTTCGGCGGCCCTTTCCACGCTGTCACGGGCCCGGTTGGACGAGCTGTTGAGCGA
The DNA here is from genome assembly GCA_963820035.1 of uncultured Actinomycetota bacterium. Taxonomy (GTDB): domain Bacteria; phylum Actinomycetota; class Actinomycetes; order Propionibacteriales; family Nocardioidaceae; genus JAWWPG01. The sequence continues at coordinate 612,632 of CAWFYK010000009.1, forward strand.
GTTGCTCCAGCGGGTCGGTGGCGTGATGGATACGCAGGACCGACTGCGCGGGTTGCTCGACGCGGTCGTGACCATCGCCGCGGACCTGTCACTCGACCGGGTGCTGCTCCAGATTGTCGAGGCGGCCAGCCGGCTCGCCGATGCGGAGTACGCCGCGCTCGGCGTCTTGGGCTCCGGGCCGGAACGACGCCTCCGTGAGTTCGTGACGTTCGGGCTCACGAACGAGCAGCGGGCCGCGATCGGCGACCTGCCGCGCGGCCACGGTCTGCTCGGGCACATCATCGACCATCCTGAGCCGCTGCGGCTCTCCGACCTGCACAAACACGAGTCGTCGTTCGGCTTCCCGCCGAACCACCCTCCGATGCGCTCCTTCCTCGGAGTGCCCGTGCGGATCCGTGACAAGGTCTTCGGCAACCTCTACCTCACGGAGAAGCGCGGCGGTGGTCAGTTCACCGTCGAGGACGAGGAGATCGTCAACGCCTTGGCGGCAGCCGCGGGAGTGGTGATCGAGAACGCGCGGCTCTATGAGGAGGGCGCCAGACGCGAGGCGTGGCTGTCAGCGGCGGCGGAGATCACCGCTGCGCTGCTCGGCCCGGTGCGACGCGAGGAGGCGCTGGAGCTCGTCGCCGAGCGCGCTCGCGCCGTCTCGTCAGCGGATCTTGCCGTGGTGCTGCTCCAGGCCAGCGACGACCGGCTGGTGATCCAGGTCGTCTCCGGCTCACCTGGCGACGATGCCGCCGTCGGCGCAATGATCGCCAAGCAGGGGACGCTGTCGGGCGCCGCGGTCGAGAAGGGCAGCATGCTTCTCGTCGAGGACGCCTCGACAGAGCCCGAGGCGTCGTACGGCGGGTTCGTGCCGCCCTCGAGCTGGCCGCAGCCCGGCCCGGTGATGCTGCTGCCGCTTCGAACACCTGATGGAGTGGTCGGACTGCTCAACCTGCTCTGGTCCAAGGAGAACGCCCAGGCATTCCACGACATCGACGTCCAGCTGCCAGCGGCCTTCGCCGAGCAGGCGGCGCTGTCGTTCCAGGTGGCTCGCGCCCAGGAGGACCAGGCTCTGCTCGCGGTCTTCGAGGATCGGGACCGGATCGGTCGAGACCTTCACGACCTCGTCATCCAGCGCCTGTTCGCGATCGGGCTGTCCCTCGAGAACACCGTGCGGCTGGTGAGCCGACCTGAGGCGGCGGCCCGGATCAACTCCGCTGTCGACGATCTCGACGCCACGATCAAGGACATCCGGGGGTCGATCTTCGCGTTGAGCATCGCGGAGGAGGCGACCGGCATCAAGAACAAGCTGTTGCGCGCCCTGCTCGACGCCGTTCCCGCTCTCGGTTTCGAGCCTCGCCTTCGAACGTCGGGTCCCGTCGACTCGCGGATCCCCTTCGCAGCCCGTTCACACGTTCTCGCCGTCGTCACCGAGGCCGTCTCGAACGCGGCTCGCCACGCCCGGCCCAGCTCTCTCGTCGTCGATCTCGCGGTGCAAGGCGAGGAGCTGACGTTGGTCATCACCGACGACGGCGGCGGCTTCGACGTCGGACTGTGTGACCGTGATAGCGGGCTGCGCAACATGCGCCAGCGGGCCCATTCGCTGGCTGGCAGCTGTGAGGTCGAGTCCGTCCTGGGCTCTGGTACGACGGTGACCTGGCGAGTGCCGTTGCCGCCAATGCCTCAGCCCTCCTGACGCGGGAGATTGTCAGGACCAATGCCGGGACCCCAAGGGACCTTGCACCCATCTCTGAGACGTTCGCGCTCCCTAACGTGGGAGACATGAGAGATACGGACGCAGGGGACCCCGGGCGGCTTCGCGTGTTCCTGTTGGACGATCACGAGGTCGTCCGCCGGGGTCTACGCGAGATGCTCGAGAGTGAGGGCGACATCGACGTCGTCGGCGAGTCCGGAGATGCCGCGGATGCCCCAGACCTGATCAGCGCACTGAGACCTGATGTCGCGGTCCTGGACGGCCGACTCCCCGACGGTTCCGGGATCGACGTATGCCGCGAGGTTCGGTCTCGTAATCCCGAGATCGGCGTGCTGATCTTGACGTCGTACGACGACGACGAGGCCTTGCTGGCCGCGATCATGGCGGGAGCGAGCGGCTACGCGCTCAAGCAGATCAAGGGCCACGACATCGTGCTCAGCCTGCGCAAGATCGCCTCCGGACAGTCGATGCTCGACCCGCGAGTCACGCGTCAGGTGCTGGAGCGGCTGCACCGAGCACCTCACGTGGACACGGCACTCGACCCGCTGACAACGCAGGAGCGTCGGGTGCTGGACCTCATCGGCGACGGCCTGACGAACCGACAGATCGCTGACGCGATGGGACTGGCGGAGAAGACCGTCAAGACCTATGTGTCGAGTGTGCTTGCCAAGCTCGGCTTCGAACGGCGTACCCAAGCCGCCGTCTTCGCCTCACACCATCGCCAGACGGGAGACGCGACCCTGAGCCCTAGCACCGTCCCCTGAGACCAGGGCCGCGGGCCATCAGGTCCGTCGGCTCGGAGAGGCACGCGCATGGCGATCGGTGACTCGGCCCCCTTCATCGTGGTCGGCGTCGACGGCTCCGAGGAGGCTTTGGTCGCCGTCGAGTTCGCGGCGGCGGAGGCAACAGCGCGTCGCCTCGCTCTGCGTGTCGTGTACGCCGGCCACGGGCTCACGGCCGGCGGGCTCCCGTCCACGCAGTCTGCTGAGCGCCTGCGGGAGCGAGACGAGCTGGTGCTCACCGCGGCCGAGCTCAGGATCCGTCCCATCGGCCCCGAGCTGGCCGTCGACCTCGTGGCCGCACCCGGTACGCCCGACGGAGCCCTCGTCGACAGCTCGGCAGGCGCGTCGCTGCTCGTCGTCGGCCGTCGCTCCGAGCATGGTGTCGGGCGCCGGCTGAACGGCTCCACGACCAGCGTCGTTGCAGCCAAGGCGGCCTGCCCTCTGGTCTCTGTTCCCCCAAGCTGGTGTCTGGCCGACCGGGCTCAGCACGTCGTGGTGGGCGTCGACGGTTCGCGGCTCGGCCAAGACGCCTTGGCCTTCGCGTTCGAGATGGCGCACCAGCGCGGGTCGACGCTCATGGCCGTGCAGTGCTGGGAGGTGCCCCGTCGCTGGTACACCGAAGCGGTCGACCTCGGGCATGGGCCCGGAGACTGGTTGGAGCGGGCCGAGCTGGGCCTCGCCGAGGACCTGGCCGGCTGGGGAGAACAGTTCCCCGACGTCTCCGTCGTACGCGTCGTCGAACGGGCAGCGACACCGGCCGATGCGCTGGCTCGCCGGGCTGTGGATGCGGCCTTGCTGGTCGTCGGATCACGCGGTCGCGGTGGTGCCCCCGGAGTTCCGCTCGGGTGGACGGCACGGAACGTCTTGGCCAACGCGTCGTGCCCGGTCGTCATCGTCCATCATGGCGACACCGGCCATGAGGCGTTGGGAGGCCACGAGCGGGCCGTCAGTCGCTCTGCCGCTCGGCCCGCATCTTGATACCCAGCATCATCGTGCGCATCATGACGTAGTCACCGAGCTCCATCAAGATCATGGTGAGCATCCCGGCCGGGCTGGCCGTCGCCCGGGGAACTCAGCACCCCGGGTCGAGACGGTCGGCGCTGGGCCTCGCGAGGTTGTCGTCGTAGCTGTCGTAGCTGTCGTAGCCTCCGCGGCCGACGCCGACCTGGGTCAGCCACGGCCAGACCGCAGCCGGGGGGCGGTGTGGGCCGTCGCGGGCCGCATCACATCAGGTCACGACCTGACGCGGGCCGTGGACACGAAGTCGGCTTGCCGGTCCTGGTCCACTCGCACGACCGGGCAGGCACAGCGACGGGCGAGCCGGTCGTGAACCTCCGCGAGCGTCGGGCTCTGAGGCTCGCCGACCACCAGCAACAGCGAGTCGCTGGATGCCTTGACGAGGATGTCCTCGAGAGCTCCGACGGCAGCGACGACGGCGACGGGCCCGTGGGTGTGGTTGCTCAGAGTATCGGTCACCCACTCCTGGGAGCGGTCATGGCACTCCAGGCGCTCAGCTTCAAGGTCCTTCGCGAGCGCCAGGTCCGCTCGTTGCTCGACGTCGACGACCCGCAGGACGGTAATGCGCGCCTGGAGGCGTTCTGCCTCCTCCACGGCCCACAGCAGTGCCGCGCGTCCGGCGGGAGAGTGGTCCAGCCCGACCACGATCTTGCGTTCGAGTCCCATGGCACGATCCTTCCTCGGGTTCTGAGGAACATCCTCGACGCCTTCCGGGCCACGGGCTAGGGCGCATGGGCCCGGCTGTTGGGGACCATCGGCCCATCGACGGTCAGCCGGGTGGAGGCCCGTTGGTGGCAGACCGGGTGGATCCGGCACGGGCAGGCGTAGGCTCCCGCCATGGCGAAGAGCGCGAAGATCCGCAAGACCACCGTGGAGCGGTTCCCGAAGAAGCTGTATGAGAAGGAGCTGTTCCGCCTGCAAGGACAGCTGGTCTCTCTTCAGGAGTGGGTGCGAAGCGAGAAGAAGCGCGTCGTCGTCGTCTTCGAAGGTCGCGACGCGGCCGGCAAGGGCAGCACGATCAAGCGCGTCACGCAGTACCTCAACCCACGCGTGGCCCGGATCGCGGCACTGCCGGCACCCAGCGACCGCGAGCGTGGGCAATGGTATTTCCAGCGCTATGTCGACCACCTGCCCGCCGGCGGCGAGATCGTCCTCTTCGACCGGTCCTGGTACAACCGTGCTGGAGTCGAGCGGGTCATGGGCTTCTGCACGAATGACGAGTACCACCGGTTCCTGCATCAGTGCCCGATCTTCGAGCGTCTGCTCGTCGAGGACGGCATCATCCTGCGCAAGTACTGGTTCTCGGTGAGTGATGCCGAGCAGGAGGTCCGGTTCCGCTCCCGCGCCGAGGACCCGATGCGGCGGTGGAAGCTGTCGCCGATGGATCTGGAGTCCATCAGCCGCTGGGAGGACTACTCGCGTGCCAAGGACCAGATGATGGTCCACACCGACGTGCCGGAAGCACCGTGGTGGATCGTGGAGAGCGACGACAAGCGGCGCGCCCGCCTCAACATGATCAGCCATTTCCTGTCCACGGTGCCCTACCAGGAGAAGCAACGGCTGCCGCTGTCGCTCCCGCCGCGGCCCTCGTCGACAGGCTACGTTCGACCGCCGCGCACCGAGCAGACCCCCGTGCCGGACCATGCGGAGAGCCTGCTCAGCTGACGCCAGAACGACGTGCCGCCGCCAGCGACCGCACCCAGCCACCCCGTGCCCGTTCGCACGCATCGAAGGAGAAGCACGTGAACACTGCCGACCTGCTCACCGACGGCTTCAACCGGGTCCGGGAGACTGCGCTGGAGGCGATGGATGGCCTGTCGTCCGACCAGTTGGCCGACCGGCTCGACGGGCGAAGCAACTCGGTTGCCTGGCTGGTGTGGCATCTCACCCGAGTACAGGACGACCACGTCGCCGATGCCGCCGGGTTCGACCAGGTGTGGACCTCGCAGGGCTGGGCCGGCCGCTTCGGGCTGCCGCTCGCGGAGGATGCCACCGGCTTCGGCCAGAGCTCAGAGGAGGTAGGCGTCGTACGCGCGGACGCCGAGAAGCTGGGCGGCTATCTCGAGGCGGTCCACGCGCAGACTCTCGGCTTCGTCGGCTCGCTCCGCGACCCCGACCTGGACCGGATCGTCGACGAGCGGTGGGATCCGCCCGTGTCCCTGGGCATCCGGCTGATCAGTGTGATCTCTGACGATTTGCAGCATGCCGGGCAGGCAGCGTTTGTTCGCGGAATCCTGCTGCGAGACAACAAGTGACTCACGAGTAACTATCTTCGGGGTGCCTGTTGCCAGCCTCTGTCGCAGACACCTAGGATCGCAAGGTCGAGGTGGTATGCCTCGCTGGGCCAAGGCCCATATCCCTTGCACAGAAAGGATTTCGCATGCACGTCAAACTCGGTTTGGGGGCTGCGGTTGCTGCTGCGTTCGCGGTGGCCGTCGTGGCACCGTCGGCGACTGCTGCACGAGTAGCGACTCCGCACGCCTCCCCGACGATCACGCAGACCTACACCTGCCAGACCCCGATCGGCCAAGTCAGCCTGAGCGGCACCGTCACGGGCAAGGCCACCCTGAGCGGCAAGACGATCTCGCTCAAGAACGTGAAGTACGCCGTCACGAACTCTGTGGGCCTCGACCTGACGATCGACCACATCAAGGTGTCCACGCCGGACCCGAGCAAGAAGAACGCGCCATACAAGGCCGGCACCGTGAAGGTCGGCAAGACCCCGGCGGGTTGGAAGGCTGGCCACAACGCTACCGGCGTGTTTGCGTCGTTCAGCAGATCGCAGACGGTGGCGAATGGTGCCAACGTCAGGGTGGCTCCCCTCAGCGCGCAGTACACGGCCAAGGGGCCCAAGGGCACCAAGATCAAGTTCGCCCCCGGCCTGGTCACGTTCCACGTCTCCTCGCCGACCGCGGGTGACGTGTCGTGCGCCCCGGACAAGCCGGTGGGCGTCTTCGCCAGGGTCACTGAGTAGTCAGTCGGCCTGTCGCATTGCCCGGCTCGGCCCCGGTTCCAGCTCTCGGCTGGGATCGGGGCTGGTTTCGTGTCAGGCCGCTTCCGAGCGGTCGCGTCGCAGAGTCAACGGCAGCAGCAGCCAGAGGGTGGCGAGCATCGCCGCTGCGGCGATAGCCGCGATGACCCCGGCCGCGAGACCGGCGACGATCCCGAACGTCAGCAGGACGACGCCGACGACGGCGCAGGCGAGCAGCGACATCCCGGCCAGCGCGAGATAGTGGGCGACGGTCACCAGCTGGCCTCGCTGATGGCGGCGGAATACGAGGCGATGCAGGCTCACCGGGGCGATCAGCAGGCCGGTCGCGGTGATCGCGCACCCTACCGTGACGAGATAGGTGTCGCGCAGGAAGTCGTCGAGCGTTGCGAAGGTGGACTGGAACGGCAGCGTGAGAAGGAAACCCGTGAGCAGCTGGACCCCGGTCTGGGCGACGCGGAGCTCTTGCAGGAGATCCTGCCAGTTGCGGTCGAGCCGTTCGGTCGGCGTCTCATGCCGGGCGCGCTCGTCCCAGCCGGAGTCATGGCCGGTCCCGGTGCCTGGCGAGTCCTCGGCTTGCTGTTCATCGGCTGCGGCCATCGACGGTCCTCTCCACCCATCGTCGTACCCGCTGAGCAGTCCGGTCATGCAATGCCCAGGTCAAGGTGTGCATCAGGACCCGGGTTGCCGGGTACCTGATGATCGCAGTGGTGATGTCGATGACAATGCTGATGAGGAGGCGGTCTTGATGCCACGGAAGAAGCCAGGTCCGAGCGTGAAGGACGACGGACTCTACGAGAAGCTTCGCGACGAAGGGAACAGCAAGGAGAAATCAGCGCGGATCGCGAACCAGGCCGCGCGAACGTCGCGCTCGTCGGTGGGTCGTAAGGGAGGCTCGTCTCCTTCCTACGAGGAATGGACCAAGCCGGAGCTCGAGAAGCGTGCCCGGGAACTCGACATCTCCGGCCGCTCGACGATGACGAAGCCTCAGCTCGTCAACGCGCTACGCGACCACTAAGCTAAGCGAGGGCGGTCGGCGGGGAGCTCTGACGATCCGGCCTTGGAGACCTCTGGTGCGGATTCGTCCGGTCAGCCGCTGGAGGAGACGCCGCGCGCTGGGCCGGACGAATCGGGGTGGGCGGACGAACCTGTCGGGAGGGCCGGACCCTAGGCGACAGATGCCTCGAGGGTCTCGCGGGTCAGCGCCGGCCGCAGCTCCAGCCCGGCGTCGCGCAGCCGCTCGGTGCCGCCCTGCTGCCGGTCGATCGCACAGATGACCGTCTCGACGACCGCACCGGCTGCGCGCAGCAGCGGAGTCGCATCAAGGAGCGCGCCTCCGGTCGTGACGACGTCCTCGATGAGAACGACGCGACGGCCGTCGACGGAGGCGCCTTCGGCGGCCTTGCAGGTGCCGTAGTCCTTGGCCTTCTTGCGCATCGAGACCAACGGCAGCCCGGTGAGCTGTGACAGGACCGTGGCGATCGGGATGCCGCCCAGCTCCATGCCCGCCAGCACATCGCACTCCGGGAGGAGCGGCACCATGGCGTCCACCACGTCGCGGAGGAGGACGGGATCGGCCTCGAAGAGGTACTTGTCGAAGTACTCGGTGCTCACCTGACCCGACCGCAGGGTGAACGACCCGGTGAGATGGCAGGCGTCGTAGACGCGTCGCGCGAGAGTGGAGTCCACGCGTCCACCTTCTCAGACGGCGACGTCCGACGAAGACGCACTCTCGGAGCCTGGCACCGGCCGGCCGGGAACCTCGTGAAGTCCGGGGCGGCGGTACGAGGGGCGGTGCGCCGTCAGTCGCCGATCCCGTGACGCTCGGCCCACAAGGCGGCTTGGGTGCGATCCTGAGCGCCGATGCGCTGGAACGCGGATGACAAGTGTGCCTTGACGGTCCGTTCGCTGATCTCGAGCCGCCTGGCGATCTGCTTGTTGGCAAGGCCGAGGCGCACCAGGGCGAGCACCTCGGTCTCGCGAGGGGTCAGCTCGACGGGGCCGACGCTCCCACCTGTCGCCATCCGCGCGGACAGCAGCTCACGCGCGGCTCGTGGATGCAGCGGGGACTCGCCGCGTGCCGCCGCCCGGATCCCGCTCAGCAGGTCGTCGGGTTCGGTGTCCTTGAGCAGGTAGCCCACCGCTCCGACGTCCAGAGCGGCGATGATGCGCCCGCTGTCGGAGAAGGAGGTCAGGACGACGACCCGCGTCTCCGGGAGGGCCGCCATGATGTTGCGCGTCGCGGCAACACCGTCGAGGCCCGGCATCTGCAGGTCCATCAGGACGACGTCGGGATGGGTCGCCTCGACCACGGCCAGCGCCTCCGCGCCGTCGCCCGCGGACCCCACGACGTCGATGCCCTGGTCGGCCTGCAGAAGCTGTTCGAGGCCACGCCGGAGCAGCGCATGGTCGTCGACGAGTACAACGGTGATCATGAGCTGCCCAGCCTTATCACGAGAGTGGTGCCCTGGCCCGGGGTCGAGGTGACCTCGAGCGTCCCGCCGGCCTCGTCGACGAGATCGCGCAGAGACCGCAGCCCGAGGTGCCCGTACGGCGGGTCGGCTGCCGGATCGAAGCCCACTCCGTCATCCTGCACCTCCAGCCGGACGCCTTCCCGAGGTGTCGTGACCCGGACCGAAAGCCGCCGCGGATGGCCGTGCCTGATGGCGTTCCGTACCGCCTCCTGCGCTCCCCGCCATACCAGTGCCGTTTCCTCCGGGGAGACCTGTGACGTGTCCGCGACATCGAGGTCGACGACGATGCCGGCGGTCGAGGCGGGCGCCAACAGGTCCTCGAGTGCCGCTGCGAGGCCCTGCCGCCGCAGGTCGGGGGGATAGATCTCGACGAGGAGCGAGCGCAACGCACGCAGGCTTTGGCGTACGCCCGCGCCGAACTCGTCCAAGCGAGACGAGACCTCGGGTTGGTCACGGAGCTGCCGGGCCGTCGCGGACAGGGTGAAGGAGATCGCCGCGAGCTCCTGGACGACGCCGTCGTGCAGGTCACGGGAGATCCGTCGGCGCTCGACGTCGGACGCCTCGACAGCAGCGAGTAGCAGTCGCTCGCGGTCGGCAGCCGAACGGTCGAGACGATGAGCCAGCACCCACACCAAGGGGAACGTCAGAAGCAGGAAGATCAGCAGACCGGCGACGGTGATCGGCCGGAACTGCGCGAGGATCTGTGCGCTGCGGTCGGAGACCTTGCTGTAAGGGAAGTAGGCCTCAAAGAGGAGCGGTTGACCGTTCGGCGCATGGACCTGGGTGTAGACCTGCAGCAGCTTCCCGAACCCGCGCTCGTAGCGGTTCTCCGGCGACGTCAGATCGGATACGTCGGCCGCTGAACCGCCGCCCTTGAGGATCTCGAGATCGGCCGCATCGAGCGGGAAGCGCTCCCCGATGAGCTGGGTCTTGTCCGAGTAGATGATCCGACCGGTCTCGTCCCAGATCTTGATCCGGACGATCTGGTCGACGAGGAGGCGTTTCAGCACCGTGCGGTCGAACTTGTCGAGCGACGCCGCCTGCCCGTCCACCAGTCCGCCGGGGATGGCCGGCTCTGCGACCGAGTGGGCGAGCACGTCGGTGATCCGCCGGGCGTCCCACGTCGCCTCATCCGTGGCGGCCCGGGTGCTGAACCAGCTCAGCACGAACAGCAGCAACGTCGCCGTGATTACGCCGGCCGCGACGAACAGGGCGACCGGATGCGACCATAGCCGGCGCCGACGCGCGGCAACGGCCCCCGAGTACGGGGGCCGTTGCCGTTCAGGGGTCTTCGCCACAGTTATCGCTCCGGTCTCGGCACCAGTATGCCGGGGGCGGCGGGACTAGAAGCTCAGGCCGCCGGCGCAGTTCTCGCCGGACCTCGGGTTGGTGGCCCGCCAGCGGATCGAGTCGGAGCCGGCGGCGTTCACCAGCAGACGCCTCACGCTGAACGAGCCGCTCGGTGCTTTGGTGGTCGCCGTGCCCTTGGCGGAGACACCACCGTTGTGGAGGATCTTCCAGTTCCACTTCTGGCCGTTGACGTTGCTGTCGACCTCGGCCTCGACCTCGATGCGGCCGTTGTCCGCCTTCGCCTTCAGCTTCCAGTCAGCGCCCATCGAGCAGTGGCCGCTGCGCTGGATCCCGCCGCCACCGCCGTGCGAGGCCGAGGCCGGGAGGGTCGTGAGGGCGCCGAGGGCGAGGACGACGGATGCGGTTGCCGCGCTACGGCGGACTGTCGTGCTTGTGATGTTCATGGTTCCTCCAGTGAGTTGGTTTGCGATGTCTCCAACCCTGGGGGAGAGCGCGGGCAGTTCACCATTGGCCGCTGGTACTAGTCCGCAGGGGCTGAGCCGACCCGCCAGTGCGCAGGGAGGCTGGGCCGCACCCGCCGCGCCAGACCCAGACGCGAAGGCGGGCGGAGGGGAAGCTGATGACTGCTCCCCTCCGCCCTGCACCCCCGTCGCGCTGGCGGTCCCCCTCTCCTACCGCCAGTCGAGCTCGGAGACCTCCCCGCCCGAGATGGTGAACCCACGCGGGCGGGCGGGGTCGCCGTACCAGACCTGATAGTCACCCGCGGTGAGCTGTGCGTAGACGCCGGCCCAGAAGGTGTCCCCGCCAACGGTTCGTCGGAGGACCTCGGTGTGAGTCCGGTGCCCGCGGTCAGTGGTGAGACTGACCTCGATCTCCTGGCCCTCGAGCTCCTCGGTCGTGTAGAGCACCAAGGCACCGACATCGCCACCGATGTCGAGGATCGGAGCGCCGTGCCCGAGCTGCCCGTGCTGGTGGCTCGTGCCGTCGTGCCGATGGGTCACGTCGCCATGCGTGTGCCGCTGTGCGGGCTGGTCGTTTGTGGTCGTCACCGTCGAGGCCCCCTCACTTGCTCGGGTTGTCGAAGCCGTCCAGCGGGGTCGCGAGATAAGGGAACGTCGCGGGATAGCGCTGGTGGGTGTTCTTCGGCGTCAGCCCGTCGGTGATCGCGCTCGCTGCCCCGTCGGGGGTGTACGACGGGTCCACCAGCGGGTAGGTGGCACCGGCGATCGCGCGCAGCTCGATCGCCGTCACATCATCGGCAACCCTTCTCCCGTTGGGATAACCCGCCAGGTCGCCGCCGAGGATGCCGTAGATGTTCGGCTTCCGGCTCGGCGGGATCGCCGCGTTGAGCCGGAGCACATCCGCCTGCGTGGGACCGGTGTAGTTCTGGAACCCGGCGATGAGACCTTTGGGGATGCCGGTCAGCAGGATCGCGAGCAGGTCCGCCCTGGCCTTCTTGAGGCCCTCCAGGTTGGGGAAGACACCGGGATAGAGGACCGGGAGCAAGCCCGCCAGCTCGGGATGCGCGACGTGGTGCGCATACTCCTTGTCGTTGAACGGCTGGTCCCGGTTCCACGCGTCCTTCTCGCCGACCGGCACGATGACCTCGTTGAACAAAGGGTTGCCGAGCCGCGACACCTGACGCCAAGGGCCCGCCTCGACCTCACGCTCGTCCTCCAGGATGCGAACCCGACGGCGGTATGCCGCGGCCCAGACCCCGATGACCGCCTTCGGGTCATCGACACCCGACGGCTGAGAGCCGCCGTTGGTCACCTCGGTGATAGGCACCTGGACCGCGATGCTGTGCACGTTGACACCTTGGCTGGCGTTGACGCCCGGCATGGCCGGAAGCGGGATCAGGTGCAGGTTCTGGAACGGCCGCAGTACGCCGAGGTCGAAGATCGAGCCCAGGTCGACGTAGAAGCCCTCCTTGCGTTGTCCCGCGAAGACCTTCCCGCCACCGCTGAGCGACTGGATGGCCGCGGTGGCCAGGTCCTCGTAGTGGGGCGTCGAGCGCACCCCGACGTTGCACGGCGGGCACGGCGCATGGTCCAGCAGGACCTCGTAAGTGGAGCCCTGCTGGCCCCAGTGGGTGACCTTGTTGAGCGTGTAGAACTGTTTGCGGCTCCAGCTGGCGCTGTCGAGCGACTCGATGGGACCGGTGTTGTAGAGGAAGGTCTTCTTGTTGCCCACCTCGGTGGTGAACTGGAACTGGTAGGAGACATCGGGTCGGCCGTCACCGTTGTTGTCGATGTGGATGACATAGAGCACGTCGTCGCCGAACTCGTAGAAGTTCGGGCCGCCCGCGGGCTCTTCGAAGGGGATGTAGTTGGAGATCAACGTGACCGTGTCAGGCGCGTCCGGCGAGACGAAGGCGTAGGTGTCGGTGTTGTCGGTCACCGGGTCTTTGGAGGTCTCCGGCGCTTCTCGGTGGGAGGACATGGCTACTCCTTGGGTCGCTTCGTGAACTTGCTGAGCACCGAGGACACCAGCTTGGGGTCGTGGTAGACGTACTCCTCGGTCCCGGCGATCAGGGCGACCTCTGACGAGTTGGCGTCGCGGATGTGGATCACGACGTCGTGGGGTGCGGGGGCTGACGGCTTGCGGTCCGGACCCGACCCGGCAACAGCGGTGGCTGCCGGCGCCGCGCTCGCCCCACCGGGGAGCGATGCGAGCCCGGTGACGGCCACGGCACCGACGACCGAGGCTCGGGTGATGAAGCCTCGACGCGTAACTTCTTTCATGAGCGACTCCTCTTGAGACGAACTGGCTCGGGACCCGGGGGGTGCGCCCGCGCTCAAGCAGTGGATTCCCTGCTTGCATTCGTCGCCGGTCGCGGATCGGTTTGGGCCGGTCGGAGTGACGTGTCCAGGCCCGATCGGTATGGCGTCGCGCGGGTCGCGATCTCGGCCTCCTCGATGCACCTGAGGGACGAAACTCACACGCGTGGTGGCCCAAACCGGAGGGTGCCTCAGGGTAGGCTCGAGGGATCGCGCCCATTTCCGGAGTGGGCGGGCGACAACGAGGGTGGGGAGCGCGCGTGACCGGCATCGAGTCGCTGCGGGACGGCAACGACCCCGCCGTGCGTCCGCAGGACGACCTGTTCGGCCATGTCAACGGCCGCTGGTACGACACGGTCGAGATCCCCGCCGACCTCTCCGGCTTCGGTGCGTTCATGCAACTTCGTCTCGACGCCGAGCAGCGGGTCGGTGACCTGCTTCGGGACGCCTCGGCCGCGTCCGAGGCGGGCGAGGTCCCGACCGGGTCGACGACTCAGCAGCTCGGTGACATGTTCGCGAGCTTCCTCGACGAGGAGCTCGTCGACAAGCTCGGCGCTCAGCCGATCGAAGCCGACCTTGCGGCCGTCGCCGCCGTCGAGGACCTCACCCAGCTGGCGCGGCTGCTCGGGCGCCTCGAACGGGACGGCTTGGCCGACGGGATCGTCGGCCTCCACGTCGCCCCGGACGACCGCAAGTCGGACCGCTACGTCGTGAACCTGTCCCAAGGCGGCCTGGGGCTGCCCGACGAGGCTTACTACCGCGAGGACCAGTTCGCCGAGATCCGCAGCGCCTACGTCGACCACGTGGCGAGGATGCTCGCGCTCGTCGGAGTCCAGGACCCCGACGAGGCGGCGCGGCGGGTCATGGTGCTCGAGACCCGGCTCGCGGGTGGGCACTGGGACGCGGTCACCTGCCGCGACGTCATCGCGACCTACAACCTGCTGACCCGGGCCGAGATCGAGGCCGCCGCACCCGCTTTCGACCTGACGGCCTGGTCTGGTGGTCTCGGCGCCGGGCCTGACGCGCTGGCCGAGGCCGTCGTGCGGCAGCCGAGCTATCTGAGAGTCATGTCCGAGTCGCTCACCGACCTTCCGCTCGAGGACTGGAAGAGCTGGCTCACCTGGCAGGTCGCCCACGCGGCCGCGCCGTACCTGAGCCAGGCCATCGTCGCGGAGAACTTCGACTTCTTCTCCCGTCTGCTCACGGGCACCCAGGTGCAGCGCGAGCGCTGGAAGCGCGGCGTCGCGGTCGTCGAAGGGGCGCTCGGCGAGGCGATCGGCGAGCAGTATGTCGCGCGGCATTTCCCGGCCGAGGCGAAGCAGCAGATGGACACCCTGGTCGCCCACCTCGTGGAGGCCTACCGCACCAGCATCGAGAACCTCGAGTGGATGGGTCCCGAGACTCGCCGCAAGGCGCTGGACAAGCTGGCTGTCTTCCACCCGAAGATCGGCTACCCGCCGCGCTGGCGCGACTACTCGTCGATCACCATCGATCGTTCCGACCTGCTCGGCAACGTGCGCCGCGCCGCCGCGTTCGAGGCGGACCGGCAGTTCGGCAAGCTCGGCGGTCCGGTCGACCCCGACGAGTGGCTGATGTACCCGCAGACCGTCAACGCCTACTACAGCCCCCGCACCAACGAGATCTGCTTCCCCGCGGCGATCCTGCAGCCGCCGTTCTTCGACCCGGAGGTCGACTCGGCGCTCAACTACGGCGGCATCGGCGCCGTCATCGGTCACGAGATCGGCCACGGCTTCGACGACCAGGGGTCGCAGTACGACGGCGACGGCAACCTGTACGACTGGTGGACCGCCGAGGACAAGGCCGGGTTCCAGGCTCGCGCCGACCGGCTGATCGCCCAGTACGACGGGCTGGAGCCCCGGGCGCTGCCCGGCCAGAAGGTCAACGGCGGGCTCACCGTCGGAGAGAACATCGGCGACCTCGGAGGGCTGACGATCGCCCTGAAGGCCTATCAGATCAGTCTCGGCGGCGAACCGGCTCCGGAGATCGACGGGCTTACCGGCGCCCAACGAGTGTTCTACAACTGGTCGCTCGTCTGGCGCGGGAAATACCGGGGGGAGCTTGCGAAGCAGCTGCTCACCGTCGATCCGCACTCGCCGCCCGACCTGCGCGCCAACATCGTGCGCAATCTCGACGAGTTTCACGCGGCGTTCGAGACGACTCCCGGTGACGGCCTCTGGCTCGATCCGGCCGACCGAGTGCGGATCTGGTGAGCGGGACCATGCCGGATTACCCGGTTGACAGCGCGAGGACTATAGACAGAGTCAGGTCCGAGCCGGACGGGGCGTGCGCCGCTGAGACTCCGGCACGCGCGGTTGGGACACAGACGGGAGGTGGCAGAAGTCGGATGAGCACCGTACTGGAGATGCTCAAGGAGCGACGCCGCACGTCCGTGCGCCCGTTCATCCTGGGCGAGCTCATCGTCGTCTTCCTGCTGCTGCGGGTCTACGACTACGTCAAGTCGCTGGAGTCCGTCCGGATGGTACCAGCCATGCACAACGGGCGTGACGTGCTCGCCGCCGAGGAGGTGCTCCACCTCAACATCGAGAGCACTGCCAACCACTGGGCGGCCGCGCACCACACGTTCTCGACGCTGATGGTCTGGTGGTACCAGTACTCCCACATCACCGGCACGATGATCGTCCTCGCCTGCTGCTACCTGTTCTCCCCGCAGATCTACCGGTCGGCGCGAAACTCGCTGGTACTGACCAACTGTGTCGGCATGCTCGTCTTCCTCGTCATCCCGGTGATGCCGCCCCGACTGTTGCCGGGCGGTGGCTTCATCGACAGCGTGGCCGTCGCCGGCTTCGGGGTCGACCACGGCGGGCCGGTCGAGCCGGCACAGTTCGCGGCCATGCCCTCCCTCCACCTGGCGTGGGCCACCTGGGTCGCCGTCGTCGCCTTCACGATGCTCCGCGGCACGGCAAAGCGCGGGCTGGTGTTCATCTACCCCGCGATCACGACGATCGCCGTCATCACCACGGCCAACCACTACGTCCTCGACGTGATCGCCGGCGTGACGCTCACCATGGCCACGTGTTCGATCTGCGGTCTGGTCAAGCACGCTCGGGCCTCGCTGTTCGAGCTCCCCGTCGAGCCGGCCCGCGTCGCCGCGTTCGAGTCGTAACCGACAGCACCGGAGCCAAGCATTTCCAGTCCCGCGGGACTGCGTCGCCGCGACAATGATCGCGTGCCCGACAGCAGAGACATCTCCCGCACGCTCGACCTCGCCTTGAGGGTGGGCGACGTGTTCCTGTCGTCCGGCGCCGGCGCCGCTGATGTCGCGTGCACCATGCTGGCCATCACGCGCGCCTGCGGGCTCCGGTCCTGCGAGGTCGACGTGACCTTCACGTCCCTCTCGCTCAGCCATCAGCCGGGAAGCGACTACCCGGCCCAGACCCAGATGCGGCTCGTCAAGCAGCGCGTTACCGACTACTCGCACCTGACCGACATCAACCTGCTCGTCCAGGCACTCGTGCACGGCGAGGTCGACCGCGACGAGGCGCGCGCCACCCTCAACACCCTCGTGTCCACGGGGCATCGCTACCCGAAGCTTGCCGTGACCGCCGGGTGGGGGTTCATGGGCATGGGAGTCAGCATCGTCATCGGCGGTGACTGGATCGTCACGCTGATCGCCTTCTTCGCCGCCGGCGGCATCGACCTCCTGCGGCGGGCGACGTCCCGCCAGCGGATGCCGCTGTTCTACCAGCAGGTCATCGGCGGCATGTTCGCGACGCTCCTCGCCGTCGGGGCGGCGGCCACGAACCTCCCGGTCGACCCGTCGCTGGTGGCCACCGCGGGGATCATCATTCTGCTCTCCGGCATCGCGTTCATGGGAGCGGTGCAGGATGCCATCTCGGGGTACTACGTCACGTCTGCGGCCCGGGGCCTCGAGGCCGTGCTGCTGACCGGCGGCATCATCGCCGGAGTCAGCGGTGGGCTCGCGATCGCCCACCGGGCCGGCGTCGAGATTTTGCTGCTTCCAGCGCAGTCGGGATGGTCACAGCTGCCGATCGTGCTGTTCGGCGCGGCCTTGGCAGCCGGAGCGTTCGCCTATGCGTCGTACGCTCCGCTGCGTGCGGTGGTCCCGGTGGCCGCCGTCGGACTGCTCGGCGAGCTCGTCTATCGCTCGGTCATGGAGGCTCGGTTCGGGCAGGCGTGGGCCTCCGCAACCGCTGCCGTCGCCATCGGGGTGGTGGCCTACGCGGTGGCCGGCCGGGTCACGGTGCCGCCGCTCGTGGTGGTCGTGTGCGGCGTCGTACCGCTGCTGCCCGGGCTGGCGATCTATCGCGGGCTGTTCCTCATGGTCGAGGGCCGGACCGACGGGCTGTTCAGCCTGGCGACGGCCCTGGTGATCGCCGTCGCCCTGGCGGCGGGGGTGATCTTCGGCGAGTATCTCGCCCAGCCGCTCAAACGCGAGGTACGCCGGCTCGAGTCGCGGCTGGCCGGTCCCCGGCTGATCGGGCCGCTCCGAGTCAGGCCCAGCCGGCGTCGTCACCACTCCCGCTGATCCAGCCGGCCGTTCCGGCCGGGCCACAGCCCCACATATGCGGCCCGCGGGGGCTCCTCGTGTGCAACTCCGGGGCCGACCGACGGACTTGCAGGGTCGACTATTCTCTCGGCTGATCGTCGGTGAACGGCTGCAGTTACCCCACCCGAAGGGTCGGCTATGGAGATTGAGAAGCCTGCGACACGAGCCCGCGGGATGCTGGTGTGCCTCATCCTTGCTTCGCTTCTGAGTGGCTGTCATCAGGCATACAGAAATCAGGTGCAGAGCCAGAGCAGTGCCCCTGTCCTGACCTCCGGTCCGGTCAAGAACGAGATCACGGGACAGGCGGGCGCAGCCGCTATCATGCCCCCTGGGCTGGCGGTCTACCGGAACGACATCGAACTGGACAACGTGGGGAACCAACCCGTGATCCTCGATGCCGTGCAGATCGGCAACACGTCTGGTGACACACCGGTTCCACATCTGTTGGGCGCCTACGTCGTGACCACCCGACGGCAAAATGCAGCCATCGAGAACGACACCTACGACCAGCCTGGCTCGCCGCCGCCGATTCCCGTCCAGGGATTTCGGCTGCTGCCAGGATCGGGCAACCGTGAGTTCCCACCGCTTCTGGTGTTGAAGATGAAGGCGAATGGTCCGAGGTCCTATAACCAATACGTGATCCTGGTGTATCACTCGCTGAAGGGACAGCGATATGTGGTCTCGTACCCCATGGAGTACCTGATGTGTCTGAAAGGGCCACATGCCGCGTCCTGCGAGTCTCAGACGCCGTGACCCCTTGTTCCCCTGAGCGAGGCGGGGTGCACTCTCTCCGCCGACCGCGAACCCACCTGGCTGACCCGCCTGGCTGGCTGGGCTGCTTCCGCTTCCGCAGCTCAGGCGGCGTGGTCCGGCCCCGTCTCGCCCTTCGCGGCCCGCCGAGCGGCCCGCTCTTCCTGCTCTGCTGCGTCGAGGGCCGCGGCTTCCTCCGGGGTGGGCGCCGAGCCGCCGTAACTCGTGGGCAACCACCAGGCGCCGGGCGGCATCTCGGGGTAGGCCTTGATCGTCCGGTCGAGCATCGCCGACATCGTGGTGTGCAGCTCGGCCTGGGCCTCGGCGTGGTCGCGCGTCGTTGGGTAGAGCGGCTCGCCGACTGTGAGCGCGATCGTCTGGCCGCGCGAGAAGTCCTTCGGATGGTCCTTCGTATACATCCTCTGGGTGCCCCAGAGCACGAGCGGGATCACCGGCACCTTGGCGGACGCGGCCAGCCGGGTCGCGCCGCTCTTGAACTCCTTGAGCTCGAAGCTGCGGCTGATCGTCGCCTCCGGGAAGACGCCGACCACCTCGCCCGCCTTCAGGTACTCGAGGGCGGTCCGGTAGGACGCGGACCCGGCCGAACGGTCCACGTTGATGTGGTGCAGCGACCGCATCAGGGGGCCGGTGATCCGGTGGTCGAAGAGCTCTCGCTTCGCCATGAAGCGGACCAGCCGATGGGCCGGCTGGGTGGCGAATCCCCCAAAGATGAAGTCGACGTAGCTGATGTGGTTGAGGGCGAGGACGGCTCCACCCGTCCTGGGGACGTGCTGGGTCCCGCTGAGCTGGAACTTGAGGTTCATGACCTTGAAGGCAACGCGCGCCGTGGCGATGACCGGTGGATACGTGATGTCGCGCATGGCAACGTAGCCTACTGACCAGCGGCTGACCGCGTACGAGATGTGCGGTGCCGGTGCCTGGACGGAGGTGGGTGCGTGTTCACGGTCCTTGGCGAGGCTCTGCTCGACATGGTGCAGCCCGTCCCCGGCGACACCTACCAGGCACTGCCGGCGGGTGGCCCGCTCAACATCGCCGTCGGGCTGCGTCGGTTGGGGCACCCCACGTCGATGATGGCGCGCTTCTCGTCCGGGGCCCTCGGTGACCGGATCCGCCAGTACGCGATCGCGTGCGATCTCGACCTGTCGGCCAGTGTGGTGACCGACCAGCCGGTCTCGCTGGCCTTCGCCACGATCGACGAGGGCGGCCGGGCGTCCTATGAGTTCCACGTGCGGGACACGGCCGACTGGAGCTGGACGAGTGAGGAGCTCGCCCGGTTCCCGCCCGAAAGCGCAGCGATCCACACGGGTTCGCTGGCCACCACCCTCGAACCGGCGGCCGAGCGCATCGTCGAGTGGTGGACGGGCCTGGCCGACGCCGGGAAGGTGGTTCTCAGCTTCGACCCCAACGTCCGACCTGCCCTCGCCGGGCCGCGCGAAGCCGCCGTACGCCGGGTGGAGCGGCTGGTCGCACAGTCCCACGTCGTCAAGGCCAGCGACGAGGACCTCGCGTGGCTTTATCCGGAGTCGCCACCGGCCGACGCGATCCGACGCTGGGCGCAGCTGGGGCCGAGGCTCGCCGTGCTGACGCAGGGGCCTGATGGTGCGATCGGAGTGACCGCCGCGGGAGACGTCGTGGAGTTGCCGGCACCTGAGGTGGTCGTCGTCGACACCATCGGCGCCGGGGATGCCTTCCAGGCGGGTCTGCTGTCCGGGCTGGCCGACTCCGGCCGGCTGACGCCCGAGGCTATGTCCCGGCTCTCCGGGGACGATGTTCGAGAGGTGCTCGACCGAGCGCTCGTGGTGGCGGGTCTGACCTGCCAGCGGGCAGGAGCCAATCCGCCGACCAGAGCCGAGTACGACGCGCACCTCGAAGGGACCAGCCGATGACTCACCTGCTGCGCATCTCGCTGCCCGATGTGCCGGGATCCCTCGGCGCGGTCGCCTCCGCCCTCGGCGAGGTCGGCGTCAACATCGAGGCCATCGAGATCGTGGAGCACCGTGGCGACGGCGTGGCGGTCGACGACTTCTTCATCCGGCTCAAGCCGGGGGTGATGCCCGACGCCGCCGTGTCGGCCGTCATGGCGCTGGACGCGGTCGACGTCATGTGGGTGTCGCGCTACCCGACGGCCGGCAACCTGCATCTCGACCTCGAGGCCGTGGAGATGATCGCGGACGAGCCCGGCCGAGCACACGAGATCCTCACTGACCTGCTGCCGGGCACGTTCCGCAGCGACTGGGCGATGGTCGTGGTCGTCGGGCCGGACGGCCCACGAGCGGTGAGCGCCACGCCAGGAGCACCGCAGGTTGTTGACGCCTGCCGGGAGTGGTTCCCGCTCGAGAAGGCGGCCGAGCTGGCGGCGCCCGAATCCTGGGGATCTACGCTGCTGGGTGCCGCGCCGCTCGGCTCGCCGGACCGGATCGTGTTGTTCGGTCGGCACGGCGGCCCCGAGATCCTCAGTTCCGAGCTGGCCCGGCTGGCCCTCCTCGCCACCTTGGCCGCATCGATCGGCCAGCCGGCCTGAGCCGACGCACAACGTCCGACGCTCGGAGCGGACACCGCCGCCGCGAACCCGGTCCGCACGGAGGCCCCCCGCTTGATTCGTCCGCGATACCCGCGCGGGGACGACCAGCCAGATCGCTGACGAATCGCGCGCAGGGGCCGGGGATAGGGTCGTGCCCATGTCCGTCTCGGAGATCTTCGACCCCAGCGCGTGGCGACCCGTCGACGGGTTCGGCGACCTCACGGACGTCACCTACCACCGCGCGGTCGCCCACGGCACGGTCCGGATCGCATTCGACCGGCCGGAGGTGCGTAACGCGTTCCGTCCGCACACCGTGGACGAGCTGTTCCGGTGTCTCGAGCACGCCCGGACCAGCCGGGACGTCGGCTGCGTGCTGCTCACCGGCAACGGCCCCTCGCCGCGGGACGGCGGCTGGGCGTTCTGTTCCGGCGGCGACCAGCGGATCCGAGGCAGGTCGGGCTACCAGTACGAGACGGCTGAACCCAGCGCATCTGGCACCGCCGACGGCTCCACGGGGGCCCCTGTCGTCGACCCGGCCCGGCTCGGTCGGCTGCACATCCTGGAGTGCCAGCGGCTGATCCGCTTCATGCCCAAGGTCGTCATCGCGGTCGTCCCCGGCTGGGCGGCGGGCGGCGGACACAGCCTCCATGTGGTGTGCGACCTGACCCTCGCGTCGGCCGAGCACGCGCGGTTCAAGCAGACCGACGCCGACGTGGCGTCGTTCGACGGCGGCTTCGGGTCGGCGTACCTCGCCCGGCAGGTCGGCCAGAAGTTCGCGCGCGAGATCTTCTTCCTCGGCAGCGAGTACGACGCCGCGGACGCTCACCGGATGGGGATGGTCAACGCGGTGGTCCCGCACGCCGAGCTCGAGCAGGTCGCGCTCGACTGGGGCGCGAAGGTCAACGCGAAGTCGCCGACCGCGCAGCGAATGCTGAAGTATGCGTTCAACCTGATCGACGACGGCTTGGTGGGGCAGCAGCTGTTCGCTGGCGAGGCGACCAGGCTGGCCTACGGCAGCGACGAGGCGGCCGAGGGACGCGACGCGTTCCTCGAGAAGCGCCCACCCGACTGGTCGCCGTACCCCTACTCCTACTGATCCAGCGCGTTCGACCACAGCGGATGCGGCGCAGTGCCCGTGCTCGCCGCCTTCCACGACGACGTCGTGGGCTGGTTCGACTACCGCGACGCGCTGACCACCCTCGACCGGCACGGTGAGGGCGGTCACGCGGAAGCGGATGCCGACTAGGCAATCCTCTTGACAGTCATAGGCGGCGACAAGGCGCACGCTCCATTGAGCCGGCGCATGCTGGGAAGATATGATCGTGAAGCCAGCGCGGGGAGTGCCCGCTGTTCCCGCAGTGTCATCCGTGGCGTTGTCTGACATCAAGATCGATTCCGTGTGCACCCCGACCGGCGGTCAGAATTCCGATCAGAGGTGCGGCGCCTTGGGGAAGGTCAGCCCTCGCGGGGTGTTGCCGCATAAGTGGTCCTGTGGGGTTGGTCGCGACCCGCTGTCCGCGCCGCACCGGTGGGCGTCCCGCGGCGCCGGCCCCAGAGTCCATCCGCGCGGTCGGCGACATGCTGCCCGAGCGGGGGGAGAACGTCGACTCGACCGTCACGCTGGTGGGGGACGCCAACAATCACTTTCACACCGCCAGCCCGCGCGCATAGCCCGGCTATGTTCGGGGTCTCCGTGACCGAGGGTGCGCCGCAGGGGGGTGAGGACGCCGATCGCAGGGGCGGCCCGTACCACCCGCGGACCGAGCGTCATCAGGGCCGCGGGCGTGGTCTCCTGCGGCTGCGGGACGCCTCAGCCATGGCCATCGGCGGGATGATCGGCGGCGGTATCTTCTCGGTGCTGGGAGTCACCGTCCAGCTCGCGGGCCATCTCGCGTTCGTGTGCTTCGTAATCGCAGGTGCGGTGGCGCTCGTCACCGCACACAGCTACGCGGGGCTGGCCCGGCGAGCGGGCCGCTCGGGCGGACCGTACGCCTACCTGCGCGAGGCAGGCCACCCGCAGTTCGCGGCGATCACGAGTTGGTATCTCGTCTTCGGCTACGTGCTCGCCCTGGCTGTCTACGCCTTCACCTTCGGCCACTACGTCGCTCGTGTCATCGACGCCGGGGACCTCGTCTCCAGAGTCGTCTCCGTGGTAGTCCTCGGGGCTTTCCTGGTGATCAACATGCGCGGCGTGGGCGCGTCGCGCCTCACCGAAGACTCCGTGGTGCTGACCAAGATCATCATTCTCGCGGCCATCGCCGGTATTGGGTTGTTCGCGTGGAAACCTGACCGGCTCAGCCCACTCGCCGACAGCGGCTACGTTGGGGTGTTCGTGGGCGCCGCCTCGATCTTCATCGCCTACGAGGGCTTCGAGCTGCTCTCCTACGACTACGACGCCATCGCCCGGCCGGCGCGGACCCTGCCCAGGGCGCTCTACCTGTCAGTGCTGGTGGTCATCGCCGTCTACGTAGCTGTGACACTTGGCTCCCAGATGCTTGTTCCGGACCAGGTGCTCATCGCCCAGCGCGAGGTGGCCTTCGCGTCCGTCGGCGAGCAGGCGCTCGGCACCGTCGGCCTGTGGCTGGCAGCCGGCGCTGCTGTGCTCGCCACCTCTTCGGCCATCAACGCCACCTTGTTCTCCACCGCGAGGCTCGTCCGCGATCTCAGCGACGCCGGCGAACTGCCGTCCTCCCTCGGCCGGGCACCCGCAGGGGTGCCCGCCAACGCCATGTGGTTGCTGTCCCTGCTCGGCGCAGCCTTCGCCATGCTGCCCGGCGTCAACCAGCTCCTAGCATTCGGATCCATCACGTTCCTCGGCGTCTTCGGCCTCATCAACCATCTCAACGCCCGCACCACCGACCGCGCCCGCGAGCGGGTCCTCGGACACCTCGGCGCTACCGCTTGTGTGGTCGCCATCGTCGTGGTCCTTGTCCAGCTCGCCGCCCACGAGCCCACGACCCTGGCGCTCATCGCCGGCTGCGTGCTCGGCGTAGGCGCGCTGCGGCTCGTCTTCGCGCGAACCAAGCCCGGTGCCGGCGATAGGCACTGACTGCGGGTGGACCCACGTCGGTGAGATCGCGGAGAGGCGCTCAGCCACTCCAAGACCCGCACGCTTCATCCGGTGTCTCGAGCATGCGAACCGCCGTCGCGCCCTCTCCTTCGGTCTTCTCACTCTCGCTCGCATGGCGTCTCTGTGCTGCCGGTTGGCAGGCGGCCTTCAACGCCTTCCCATCGGCGTGTGCGCGTTGGTGAGCGGCTGATCGTCCCTGACGCTTGCATAGGTCAGAGGTTTCCCTTGGTGAGCTGTGCGGTCACCTCGGCTCCACTCGGCGTGACGGGGTCGAGGATGCGGTAGGCGAGCAGCTTGGTGCGGTCGCTGAGGAGGAACCAGACCAGGGCGTATGCCCAGACGAATGCCGCCCATTTCCATCCGAGGGGAGTCATGAAGATCCCGTAGACGGCGATCAGGGTGGCCAGGGCTTGGGTGCCGAGGACGGCTATGAGCAGGATGCGGGCGGGGCGGATGGACCAGAACGGGCCGCGGGTACGGGTGAGGAAGATGGTCAGGTGTCCGGCGACGGACAGCATCAGGTACATCAGGGTCTGCAGCTGGGGGTGGCCGAGTCCAAAGGCCCGGTCGCCGAGGTAGAACAGGCCGAACGCGGCGATGGGGCCGAGGACGCCCAGCACGGTGGCGATGCCGAGTACCAGGCGCATGTTCCAGGCTTCGGGCTCGTCCCTGTAGTGGACATTGTCGTAGGCGATGGACAGGATCGCGCCGTCGTTGAGCAGCGCCAGCATGACGATCATCACCGCGGTCACGGGGTAGAAGTTGAAGACCAGGATGGTGAGGGTGACGAAGATCAGCACCCGCAGGGTCTCGGCGACGCGGTAGATCGCGTAGCTGTTCATCCGCTGGAAGATCTTCCGGCTCTCCTTGACCGCGTCGATGATCACCGACAGGCCGGGGGTGAGCAGCACGATGTCGGCGGCGGCGCGGGCCGCGTCGGTGGCACCGGACACGGCGATGCCGCAGTCGGCCTTCTTGAGGGCGGGCGCGTCGTTGACCCCGTCGCCGGTCATCCCGACGATGTGGCCGCGTTGCTGCAGCACGTCGACGATGTGGAACTTGTGCTCAGGGAACACCTGGGCGAACCCGTCGGCGGTCTCGATGGACTCGGCCACCGCTGCGGTCTCGGTCTTCTTGACCTCACCCAGCCCGGTGGCGTCGAGGATGTTCTCGCCCAGCCCGACCGCCGTGGCGGTCTCCTTCGCGATGGCCAACGCGTCGCCGGTGACCATCTTGACCGTGACGCCCAGGCCCTGGGCGGTGGCGATAGTGGACTTGGCATCGTCGCGGGGTGGGTCGGACAGCGGCAGCACACCGACCAGCCGCCAGGGGCCGTCTGCTGCCGCGCGGGCCACGCCCAACGAGCGGAAGCCGCGGGCCGCGAAGTCGTTAACTGCCTGCTCTGCAGCGGGCGCGGCGTGGTCACCGGCGGCCGACAACGCCAGGATCACCTGGGGTGCGCCCTTGGTGACCTTGAAGGTGGTTCCGTCCGGGCCGGTGACGGTGGCCTCGGTGCGCTTATGCACCGGGTCGAACGGCTGGAAGCCCACTACCTGGTATCCCTGCAACGCCGCGTCGTCGGTCAGCCCGCCCAAGACGGCGACGTCGATGGGGTCGTCGTCCTCCGCGCGGGAGGCCAACGCGGCATCGACGATGACCTGCTCGGCGGGGATGTCACCTGCGCTGAACGGGTCGCCCAGTGTGAGGGTGTTCTGGGTCAGGGTGCCCGTCTTGTCCGCGCACAGCACGTCCACCCCGGCCAACTCCTCGATAGCCACCAGCCGGCTGACCACGGCCTGCTTGGCGGCCAGCAGTCGCGCACCGACCGCCATCGTCACCGACAGCACCGTCGGCATCGCCACCGGGATCGCTGCCACCGTCAGCACCAAGGCGAACTGCAACGTGGTGACCGTCGGGTCGCCGCGGAGCAGCGAGACGGCCACGATCACCGCGACGAAGATGGCCGCCAGGAAGATCAGGTAGTTGCCGATCTTCAACACGGCGCGCTGGAAGTGGCTGACCGTGTGAGCGTCTTGAACCAGTTCTGCGGTCTTGCCGAAGTAGGTGTGCGCCCCGGTGGCATACACCAGCGCCCCGATCTCACCGCGGCGGATGATGGAACCGGAGAACACCGCCTCCCCAGGTTGCCGGGTGGCCGGCAGCGACTCCCCGGTCAGCGCGGATTGATCCACCTCCACCGGGTCACCCTCCAGCAGCCGCGCATCGGCCGGCACGATGTCGCCCAGCCGTAACCGGATCACGTCACCGGGGACCAGCTCACGCGCCGGCGGCGTGGTCCACGCCCCGTCCCGCCGGACCCGGGCCGTGATCGCCAGCTTGGCCTTCAACGCGTCGATCGCGTTCCCCGCCTGGTGTTCCTCCCAGAACCCGACCACCCCGTTGGCCACCAGCAGCACCAAGATGATGAAGAAGTCCGGCCAGTGCCTCGCCACCGCCGACAAGACCACCGCGATCTCGATCATCCACGGGATCGGACCCCAGAAGTACGTCAGGAACTTCAACAACGCACTGGTCTGGTGTTCTTCGATCTCGTTCGGCCCGAACTGCCCCAGCCGCTTGGACGCCTCAGCCTGGCTCAGCCCGTCCGGTGACGACCCCAGCATCGACTGAACCTGTGCCAGCGGGAGCGACTTCAAGGCACCTTCACCGAGTCCGGGGGCCGGTGTGGAAGCGGCCGGAGCCCCCCCGGCGGGCACACTGGGACCGTCCCCGGCTCCGGGTCCGGCAGGTGCTGTCGTCATCGGGTGCTCGCCTCCCACCGTGTCACGGCCGAGGTGTTCCGCCCTGCCTGCCATCGTGTGCTCGCGGCGCTGGCTCCCGACGGTGCGGCACGATGACACGCGGACAGGGGGAGTGTTGCGCGCAGTAATGGCCCGTGGAGCCCAAGACCATGCCAGCGAAGGCGCCGTGTCCTTGACTGCCAACGGCCAGGAGGTCGGCGTCCTTGGCCGCGTCGACCAAGACATGGGCCGGGAGGCCTTCCACAACGACGGTCTCTACTGGCACTTCAGATTGGGTTCCCGGCGCATCCGTGATTGCAGTCTCAAGCCTGCGGCGAGCCTCCTTCTCGAAGTCCACGTCCGAGTAGTCCACAGGCATTCCGTACGTCACCGGTTGGCGCCAGGCACAGACCGCCCGCAACCGCCCGCCCGTCAACTCGGCCTGGCGAATCGCCCACCGAAAGGCGTCCATGCTCGCCTCCGATCCGTCCACTCCTACCACGATCACCGGCTGCTGGCTGGTCACGACGGGTCCCTCCCTTGGCTCGCGCTACCACCCAGCGTGCCGGGTCCTTGCCCAGCTGGAGTAGGGACTCTCGGCCCCAGTTCCCGGGCCCCTTGGGTCCGTCGGGCCAGACCGAGACTCATCCGTCCCGGGCCGCGCAACCGGTCCATTGACCTCTGACGCTTCGGCGATGGGCATCGATGCGTCGCGAGCCGTGAGCATGACAAGGAACTCCACGCAGGGTGCGACGCGTCCAGGGCTCAAGACTCTGGCAACTTTCCCGTCGTGAGTAACCACGACCCAACACGTATCATCACGGCACGCTTCGCTGGATGAGGAAACAACACCGGGGGATTCTGGGCGACCCGGGAACTCCTACAAAGGCGCACCGGGCAGGCGTAGTGGCTGCTTCATCCCCTTGTGTACCTCGCCGCGGACGCTGCCGTTAGCGAGCCGTGGCGATCGGCGTTGGGACGTTGGTGGCTGTGTCCATCAGTCCGCGGCCCCGACCAGGGGATGGAACAGCCGGACGCTGTCGATTCGGGTGTCGTTCACGGTCATGAGCCACAACACCCCTGGTGGGCAATGCCCGGGGGCCCACGCTGGGCTGATCAGAGCGGACTCGAGGATGGTGATGCGGCGACTCGCGGTGACCTGCATGACCCGTTGTCGTACGCCGGCCTCGACGTCCGTCATCATGACTTCTCCGAGCACATCCCGGCCGCGGGTTCGCTGGCCCTGCGGCCCGGTGAGGGCGAGATCGGGGACGACCGTCGCGGCCAGTGCCGAATGGACCTCGCCCCGCTCGGCAGCGGCCAGCAGGTCGACGGACTGCTGGCGACGGTATTCGGTCAGAGCGGCGGCGTCGTCGTGGACACCTGCCGCACAGGCCTGCAGGGTCTGGCCGAGTTTGCGGCGTGCCCCGTGCAGGCGGCTCCGGACCGTTCCCAAAGGGAGATCGCACACCAACGCAATTTCCTGGTAGGACTTCACAGCGGTGAAGTACCGCAGCAGAACAGGGACCTGTAGCGGTTCAGACAGCGCATTGATCGCCGTCCAAAGCCAGTTGTTGAGCGCTTGGCTCTCGAGGTCCTCCTCGGGAGTCGGTTCGAGCGCGGGTCGTTCCTGCTCGAGCAGGGCGACGGCGGTCTCCCGGCCTGCCGAGCGTCGCCGCATGCGGGCGGCGTTGCGAGTGATCGCTCGCAGCCACGGGCCTGCGGCCGTGGGGTCGCGCAGATCGCTGAGGCGCTGCAGGGCGATGAGCATCGCGTCCTGGACAACATCCTCCGCGTCCGGGCTCCAGCCGAGCACGCTGAGCGCCACGGCACGCATTCCGGGACGGTGTCTTTCCAGCAGGACCGCGAAACCGGCCACGTCGCCGCCGGCAGCAGCTGCTACGAGTTCGGCGTCAGTCGGGCCGTCAATGGTCGCCGCCACGAACCCAGTATGCGCGCCAGAACTTTCTGTAGCAGACATCGAACTTTCCCATCGCGTCTGCATCTTCTTGCTGAGGGCCGCCACCCGGAAGGGCCCAGGACAAGGAGGAAACTCATGCTCGTCACCGTGAACCGCACCCAACTCTATGTCGATATCGATGGATCCCAGCTGCGCGTCGAGGACGGTGGCCTGGTCCAGCGACCGGCAATCATCGTGTTGCACGGTGGCCCGGGCTTCGACCAGGGCTACCTCCGCCCGGGACTCGGCGCCCTGCGCGAGGCCGCGCAGCTTGTCTTCGTCGACCTGCGCGGACAGGGCCGGTCGGGGCGCCCATCGGTTCAGTCCTGCACCCTGGAACAGATGGCCGACGATGTCGCCGCGCTGTGCAAGCTGCTGGGAATCCAGGCACCGCTGCTGTTCGGGCACTCCGCGGGTGGGTTCGTAGCGCTGCACCTCGCGGTGCGACACCCCGGGCTGGTCAGCGCGCTCGTTCTGTGCGACACGGCCGCGACACTCGCACCGCCCCCGCCGGACGACGCGCCCCCACCGAGTCTGGCCGAGCGGTCGACGCCCGAGGCGGTCGAGGTGGCCGAAAGGTTGTTCGGTGGCGATGACTCACCTGAAACGTTCGCCGCGTTCGGCCGGTTGGTCACCCCGTACTACGCCGGTCCCCGGCACACCGACGTGCCCGGCCGGTTACTCACGCTCAGCGGATACGTCAGCGACGTCGCCCAGCACTTCTTCCGAGTGCTCGCTGCCGAATACGACCTCCGCCCCCGGCTCGAGGAGATCACAAGCCCAGCCCTGGTGGTGGTCGGTGGCTGTGACTGGATCTGCCCACCGGCCGCCAGTCGTGTCCTCGCCGAGGGACTCCCCGACGCGCAGCTGATCGAGTTGCCCGAGTCCGGACACTTCCCATTCTCCGAGGAACCTGGCATCTTCTACGACGCCGTCCACAGGTTTGTCGAGAGGCTCCAACGGTTGAGTAGCCGATAAGCGCTGACAGCCTCAACAGCAGTCTTGGTGCCAGCAATCGAGCGAGCCGGTGGTTGATCATCGACCAAGGCGCCGGTGGAACGGTGTCCGCGGTGCGGGAATAGCATTGTCTTGTCTCACGTGTAGCACAAATCCGCTGGTGATCGACGGGCGACGTGCGCCAGGCTCCTTGCCATGACGACCAGTGATTACTGGGATGCCGACACGGCTGCCCGGTACGACGAGACCTCCGCCTTCATGTTCGAACCCGCGGTGCTAGACCCAGCTGTGGACTTTCTTGCCGAGTTGGCCGGCGGTGGCCCAACGCTGGAGTTTGCGATCGGAACGGGGCGCATCGCCATTCCGTTGGTCGAGCGTGGTGTCCCGGTCACGGGCATCGAGCTATCTCAACCGATGGTCGACCAGCTTCACGTCAAACGGCCCACACTTCCGGTCGTGGTGGGTGACATGGCCACGAGCACGGCGGAAGGCGAGTTCTCGCTGGTTTACGTGGTCTGGAACAGCATCGGCAACCTGCGAACACAGGCCGAGCAGGTCGCCTGTTTCCGCAACGCGGCGCGTCATCTCGCGCCCGGTGGGCATTTCGTCATCGAGCTGTGGATTCCGGGGATCAGACGCTTCCCGCCGGGTCAGGTGGCGGTGCCCTTTCATGTCGGAGAACATCATGTGGGCTTCGACACCTACGACCTCACCACCCAGCAGGGGACGTCGCACCACTACTCGCGTCACGACGATGGAACGGTGGAGTACGCCGCCAGCAACTTCCGCTACATCTGGCCCTCCGAGTGTGACCTGATGGCTCAAATGGCTGGGATGGAGCTGGAGCGGCGCGTCGCTGACTGGCACGGGGGCCCGTTCACCAGCGACAGTGAGAGCCACATCTCGGTCTGGCGCATGGTCGGCTGACGGACTTAACAGGGCCGAGCGACCGGCGGTGTTCGACCACCGAGTGCTGTCCCAGTGCAGGAGGATCCCGTGATAGACCGCGGTGACAGAGGTGCCGCCAGCGTGCACGACGCCGCGACGGCCCGGACCCTCGTCACCAGGGGGATGCAGGGAGCGACGGCTGAGCTGCATCCATCGGGCGATCTGACGCACGCGGATTGCGGCGCCAAGATGTGAGTACTAACAGGCAGCCGTTCGAGGTCGCCGTTCGCTGGTTCTGAGCAAGCTCCCACCCTTGGTCGCGCTGAGCCTTGAACGCCGGTCGTGGTGGGACGGGCATACAACCACGACATGACGCTGAGCGCTTCGGAGTTCTACGAGGCGGGGCTGGCGCTGCCTCCTTCGGTGCGGAAGGACGTGGCTCTCAGGTTGCTGGAGTCGGTCGAGGTCGTCGATCAAGATTCGGTCGACGAGGTGTGGACTGCTGAGATCTCCTCCCGGGTTGACGACATCCGCAGGGGCAGGGTCAAGACCATTCCCGGCGAGCAGGTCTTTGCCGACTTGGCTGCTCGACGCTCTGCGCGACAGGCTGCACGCGACGCATGACCCTCGGTTTCGACTTCCATCCGGAAGCGCGAGCCGAGTTGGTCGCGGATGTTGACTGGTACGACGACCGCGAGATCGGCGTCGGTGCGCGTCTCGAGGTCGCCGTCCGTGGGGCCATCGACGCGGCTGTCAAGTCGCCCGATACATGGGCAGTCTGGCCCCGGCTGGGATCGCGAGCCGGTCGTACGCTCCAAGCTCGTGACGGGATTTCCGTATCGCATCGTCTACCTCGTTGAGGACGACCTGCTGACGGTCGTCGCGATCGCCCCTCCAAACGGCGCCCCGGCTACTGGCGGGACCGAGTCAGGCTGTGACCGCGGGGTCGAGGTGTGGCAAATGCGTGGCAGCACGACCATCTACCACCGTCCGCGTCCAACGGCCAACGAGTCTTCGCAGGTCAGCCCGCCAATGCCAACGATGACCGTGGACAGCCACTGAGCGTGCCGGGGTTCCCCCACTACTACTGATCGTCACGGTGGCGTCGGGCAAGTCGAGGTCTTGGGGATGGCTTGTTTGAGAGCTTCCATCCTCGGGAGACCTCACGCCTATCCAGTTACGACGCACCGGGCCGCCGATCACGAACGGCACCCTCAACGGTGAAGAGCCCCTCACGCGACTCGCGGCCCTGCCAGGTGGTCAGGCACGCGCGGTTGCCCTGCGGGTCGGCCAGCACCCAGAACGCCGGCGCGGCGGTGTCATCGACAAGCTCGCCGCCCGCCTCGATCGCGGCGGCGATCCGGTCCTCGACCATCTCGGGCGGAATCCTCAGGTCGAGGTGCCAGCGCTGCCGCGGAACGTCGTGGGCGTCGGTGGGCTGGAACCAGATCGTCGCCCGACGCCCGGTGGCGTCGCGGATCTGAATCTCCCCCCAGGCCTCGACGGTGTCGTAGTCGAGCAGGGCCGCCCAGAACGGCCTGATCTCTGCCTCATCTGCCGAGTCGAGGCCGAGCTCGAGCACGCTGGTGCGCTCCG
Organism: uncultured Actinomycetota bacterium; assembly: GCA_963820035.1. Classification (GTDB taxonomy): domain Bacteria; phylum Actinomycetota; class Actinomycetes; order Propionibacteriales; family Nocardioidaceae; genus JAWWPG01. The sequence goes on from CAWFYK010000009.1 coordinate 644,737, forward strand.
GGTGCGGCGTGGCCCCGGCGGCCAGGGCCAGCTCACTGATGATCAGGGCCAGCACCACATCGCGCGAGGTCACCCCGCCGACGTCATGACTGATCAGCCGGACGTCGAGCCGCCCGTGGGCCAGGTCGAGGTCGGGGTAGTGGTTCATCTCCTCGGCGGCCAGCGTGATCGCGTCGACCAGCTTGACCGCGCTGACGAAGTCGCCGGTGTCGAAGCTGGCATGGAGGCGGTCGATCAGCATCCGCCAGTCGGGCAGCTGTTCGCCGCCCAGCTCCTGCTCGGTCAGCACCCGCTTCGGGTCGGGCCGGGTCCTGGTCTTGTCGCTCACTCACGTCTCCGTCTGTCCGATGGGCCGAGGGTTGTCGGCGACTCTGGCACAGGTCAACGACACGTGAACTCGCTGTGGAGCGACTCCGGCTGGTCGAGCGTCTCCCCCGCCGACCTCGATGTCACGATAGTCCGCCGAGACATCGAAGCCGTCGCGGCAGCCCTCAACGCCAGGCCCCGAAAGACGGTGGGATGGCGGAGAGGGAGCCGCTCCGGGTCCGCCGGTCGCGGAGTCAGGCATACAACCACGACAAAGACGTTGAGCGCATCGGAGTTCTATGAGGGGTGGCTCGCCCTGCCTTCGTCGGTGCGCAAGGACGTGACGGGTCGGCTCCACTACACGCCGGAAGCTCAGCAGCAGCTCGAGACGAGCTGCGCCATCCCACGGGACGTGACCCTAGGTAATTCGGGTGCGTGTAGCGGCCCAACGATGGTGTGATCGCGGCGTGGCAATCGAGTTGAACACGCCGGACGTCGGCGAGCTTGACGATGTCGTGCGCGTCCTTCGCAGCTGGCAGCGCGACGATGCACCGATCCAACTGCACCCAGGGGACCTGGGCTGGCACTGGCAGTTCGGCTCGCAGGTGTTGGCCGCGGCGGTGCGGACGTGGAGCCGGGGCGGAACGATTCGCGCCCTCGGGTTCCTGGACAGCCCCGACGTACTGCGGATGACCGTCGCGCCCGAAGCGTGGCGCGAGGAAGAACTCGCACGAACGGTGGTGGCCGATCTGTCGGAGCCGGAGCGCGGCGTCCTCCCTGCCGGAAAGGTGTCGGTCGAAGTGCCTGACAGCACCCGGGTCCAAGACCTGCTATCGGAGGGCGTCTGGAGCGCTGGTGATCCCTGGACCCCGTTGCGCCTGACGTTGGCGGCGCCGGTGGATCAGGGGGGTCTGCGGACCGAAGTGGTCGAGTCGGCCGAGCAGGTGTCCGAGTGCACGGCGGTCCACCGGTCGGCCTGGGGGTCTGAGCGGTTCACGGACGAGAAGTGGCACACGATGGCGGCGGGGTCGCCGTTCGCCGACGCCCGGTGCCTGCTCGCACGTGACGACCAGGGCGTGGCGGTGGCAACGGTGACGGTCTGGTCGGCCGGACCGCGCCGGCCGGGGCTGCTCGAGCCGTTGGGCGTGCACGCCGACCATCGCCGGCGCGGTTACGGCGCGGCGATCTGCCGGGCCGCCGCCGCCCAGCTCCGGAAGCTTGGCTCATCGAGTCTGCTTGTCTGCACTCCTAGCTCCCTCCAGAGCGCTGTCACCACCTACGAAGCGGCCGGCTTCGAGCGGCAACCCGAGCGCCTGGATCGGTCTCGAACCACCTGACCGACCTGTCGTCCGTCCGACGAGCGCAGCGCCGGCCCCTCGGAACACGGACCAGGACCGCCTGACCAGCCCCGGCGCGGTCTGCGACGTCGCCGTCAAGGGTGACCCGCCCATGCCCGAGTCGGAGGAGCGAACCTACTGGCTGCTCGTCGAGTCGCCGACCTCCTCGCGCTGGACCACATCGACCGAGATCTCCACTGCCGGGACCGTCCCCCGGTTCTCGAGCCAATGAAGGGTGTTCCGGTCCTCGGGCCACCCCACACCCGGCCCGTAGTCCGTGGCGATCCCATCTCGGTGGTCGGTGATCATTCCCTCGAGGACGTAGACGGTCCCCGGTCTGCCGTTGTGGTCGTGGAGGGGGCCGAAAACTCCTCCCGGTTCGATGGTCACCTTCCGCATCCGAAGCTGGCGGCCCTCCATGCCCGGGATCTCCGGGCCGAGATCAACCGTGGCCAGCAGTTCCACCGCGACACCCTTCGCCTCTGGCGCCGCCTTATCATCGCTCATCGTGCTGTCCTTCCGTCGGGCGGAGAGTCACCGCAGAACCTGGTGACCGCAGGGCAGACGATGCCCCTGGGTGGTGCTGTGGCCTCTCATCCTCCATGAACTCGAACAGTGACGCCCGGCGGAGCTCGCCTCCGAGGCATGACCAGGTTCCTCGTCACCCCTCAACTGTGTCGTCAGCTCGCTTGGAGCTTCGCGTCGACCTGTGTCCCGATGTTGCGGGCATCGTTGCCCACTCGGACAACATCAGACCCTCGCCCGGCGTACGAGTCCGCCACTATAGGTCGAACAAGCATGTTTGACTTATGCTAATCTCAGATAAGTCAAACATGCATGTTTGAGTTGGCCGGGAGCCACGGCTGTCTCCGGCCAGGACTCGAACGAACGAGGAGGCAACCATGACGACCACACATGTTCCCGAGACGGTCAGCCCCACGAGGCGCCAGTGGCTGTCGCTCCTTCTTCTCGCCACAGCCCAGCTGATGCTCGTCCTGGATGTCACCGTCGTGAATGTGGCCCTTCCTCGGATCAGCCTCGACCTCGGCCTGGGCCGAGCCGCCGTCCCATGGGTGCTGACGATCTACACGCTGACCTTCGGCGGACTCATGTTGCTGGGGGGCCGCGTTTCGGACATCGTGGGGTCGCGGCGGATGGTGATGCTCGGCCTGGCAGTGTTCACCGGATCCTCCCTGGTCTGCGGCCTCGCCCATAGTGCGACCTCCCTCCTTGCCGGTCGAGCCGCGCAGGGAGTGGGCGCTGCCCTTCTTTCACCCGCGGCACTCGGGCTGGTCATGAAGGTATTCCCTGGCGCAGAGCGACCCAGAGCACTTGGGGTGTGGGCGGCCATCAGCGGAGTGGGGAGCGCCCTTGGGGTGGTCCTCGGGGGACTGCTGACGTCCGAAGCCGGGTGGAGGTGGGTGTTCGCCATCAACGTCCCCATCGGGCTCACCTTGCTGACAGCCATCCCGGTCGTTGTTGTCGCCGGTCCACCGAATTCCGGATCCGAGCTGGCCCTTGACGTCCCAGGTGCACTCCTGGTCACCGCCGGAACCTCGGCCGCGATCTACGGGCTCGTCAACGCCGGAAGCGCCGGTTGGACCTCGGTGGCCACGTTCACTGCGCTCGCGCTGGCTGTCACGCTGTGGGCCACGTTCGTAGCGGTTGAACGCGCGAGCAGACATCCGCTCTTGCGTCTTGAGCTCCTTCGTGACCGTGGAGTCTCAGCCGGAGCATTCCTCATGGTGAGTGCCACAGGATTGCTCGTGGGTGGCTTCTTCCTCGGCTCCTTCGCGCTGCAATACCTGCACGGGCTCAGCGCGGTCGACGTCGGGTTGGCCTTCCTCCCGGTCGCCATCGGCACCGTCGCAGGGGCACACACCGCCAGCAAGGTGGTGACGCGAGTCAGCGCCCGCCGGGTCGGGGTCTTCGGCCTCGCCCTCGCGGCGGTGGGATACGGGCTCATGACACAAACCGCTCATGCCTGGGCCCTCGTCATCGGGCTCGGCGTTGCCGCCGTTGGACTCGGTGCGACCTTTGTGACAGCCTTCACCTCCTCGCTCGCGCACGCACGGAGCGCGGATGCCGGCTTGCGCTCTGCGATCGTCAACACCTCCCACGAGCTCGGTGGTGCGTTCGGGGTCGCTGTGCTGTCCACTGCCGCCGGATCGGGGCTCGTCGCCGGCCAGCTCGATGCAGCCGGGTTCCATCGTGCGTTCGAGGTGGGCTGCGCGGCAGCCTTCCTATCTGTCGTAGCTGCGGCCGTCCTCGTGCCTTCGGTGACCCGCAGCGCCGACGCCGGTCCTCACGGCCACTAGGAGGGTGGAGCCGTTCGACCCGGGGTAATCGGCCCCACCGCTGGCTGGGGCACTGCCGTTCCCGGCGGGGTAAACGCTGCGAGCAGGGTCGCCGCGATGACACCCCCCGCCTGAGCGGACTTCAGTCGACCTGCCGCGCACTCCTCAGCCGCGGCATGCATGACCGTGTAGCACAGTGTGACCATCCACGCTCGCGGCAGATCCCGACGGAAAGCCCCAGACCTCTGGCCCTTTGTGATCAATGCCTCGACTCGGCGCAGATGCGGGTCGTGGTGCAGTCGAATGGTCTCGGCGGGCAGTTCCTGCTGCGCTGCCCGAAGGACGGCCCGGAACCGGTCGACGATCTGCCAGGTCGACCCCACCAACTCAACGAGCGCGGTCACCGGTTCCGCGGAATTGCCCGTCCCGGCGAGCGCGGCGTCGGCCTCCGCGGAGACACGCGCCAGGACCGCCTCCACCAGCTCGGCGCGGTTGCCGAAGTGCCCGTAGAGGGTGACCCGCCCGACACCCGCATCCGAAGCGATGTCCGCCACTGTCGCATCCGGATCGTGCGCCAGACTGGCCGCTGCGGCCTCCAATATCGCCGTGACGTTTCGCCGAGCGTCCGCGCGCTGAGGGCGTGCATGACGCGTCTCACGATCCGGGCCGGCCCGCGGCGCCATCACTACTCCTCTAACTCGGATCACAATGTCCGACTTCATCATAGGCAATAGCGAGGACGTGGCGTTCGAGGTCTCGGTTGTCATGCCGCCCCAAAGCCGGCCCGCCACCCTGGACAGGAGCGTTTCGCTGCTGACCTGTTTCCGGATGTGCGTTGAATCGTGATGCGAGCCTGCTGGGGTCGTCGGGACAGATCCTCCAACGCACCGGGAGTGATGGGTATGAGCTTCAGAACGCGCGCCATCGGGTCGGTTGTCCTAGCGATCGCGGCCACAGCCACGACGGCCTTCGGAGCAACGGCATCCGCGTCGACAGCTGACGAGAGCGCCACGTCATCGTGGCATCGCTACCACCAACAGGACTCCACGGTCCCTGCCGGAGACGGCTGCAGCTTCAAGGTGGCGGTGAAAGTGATGTACGACCGCGAGTACTACCGCATCCTGACTCGCTGGGACAACGGACGACCACGCCTCGAGCTGTGGCGCGGTCCGCTGATCCTCCGGTTCACCAACACGTCGAGCCACAAGGCCGTCGTACGCAACGTCTCAGGCGTGGCCTACGAGCTGCTCAACCGCGACAAGAGCTTCCACGCGATCAAGATCATCAGCGGGCACTTCTCCGCCACTCTTGCTCCCGGAAGCGACCCTGGGCAGGGGATCTACTACGTCGGCGGGCATGGTGCCCGGCTGATCGTGCGGGATGACGGCACCGAGGCGCTCGATTTCGGCCGCCACGGCCACGCCGAGAACCTCTGCGATCCGCTCGGCACCTGACGTCGCGCGATCGCTGTTACCACCAGCCCTGCTTCCGTGCCCAGCGCAGCAGGATGCCGCTGATCACTAGCATGACGAGCAGCACGAGAATCAGCTGGGTGACATGCGTGTGCTGGTTGACGATGACGTTCATGCCATAGACAGAGGCGATGGCGGTCACGGGCAGCGTCACGGCGGCGATGACCGCGAGCCGCTCCATCGCGAGGGTCATCTTCGTCGTGACCCTGGTCTGGTAGAGGTCGATCACCCCGAAGAGGAACTGACACTCCCCATCGGCGATCGACCGGACCCGCTCGAACTGGTCCTGCAGATCGCGCGCGTGCGGCAGGTCGGACGTCGGTACGACGCCGTCCAGCGCGCTCATCCGCGCATAGATCTCGCGAGACTGAGCGGCCATCGTGCGGACCGTGATGAGCTCATGGCGGAAGAGGAACATCTCCTCGAGCAGGTCCTCGGGTTGCCGGAAGTCGCCCTGCATCACGCGTGACTCGAGGTCTGGGATGAGCTCGGCGATCTCGCCGACCGAGGCCCGCTGCCGGCGTGCCATCGCCGAGACGATCGCGTAGGACAGCTCGGCCGGCGAGCTGGGCTTGAAGCGCCCGAAGGCGATGCGCCGGAGGACGTCGTCGCAGTCCTCCGTCGCGGTCTCGAGCTTGACCTCGGGGTTGAGGGGCCCGTGGATCGTGATGAGGAGGCGGGTGGCGATGACCTGGTCCAGCTCGAGGAGGTGGATATGGCCCCGCCGCCCGGGCGAGGGGCTGTGGAGTACGACGAAGACGTGCTCGCGGTAGCCGTGGATCGTCGGGATGTGGTTGCGCTCCCGGCACGACTTCGCCACCAGCGGGTGGACACCGATGTCCGGTCCCGTCAGGGTCTTCTCGGCTGCGTCACTCCACTCCGCGATGTCGATCCAGACGAAGCCATCGGTGCGTTGGAGTAGCTCGTGCAGCTCGCCCTCGTCGGCGTACTCGAGCCCCTCGGGGGTGAGGAATCGAATGTCCACGGCCCAAGAGTGCGCCTGGATGGGGAGGACGTCCAGAGCACGCTGCATGTGTTTCGCGCCTCGATTGTCGAGACACCGGGCCAAGGTGGCCTCGAAGGGACCGTGCGTGCCATAGGTTCATAGCGTGTTAGTCGCCGTAGTCAAGGAGTCTCGCGAGGGTGAGGCCCGTGTCGCCATGGTCCCCGAGCTGGTCGGAAAGCTGACCGGGCTCGGCTACGACGTCGCCGTCGAGTCCGGCGCGGGCCGGGCGGCCTTTACCGATGACGAGTACGCCGAGGCGGGAGCGACGGTGACGGCGGAGCCGTTGACCGACGCCGACCTGGTGCTGTCGGTCCAGCCGCTCGAGAGTGGGCAGGCCCGTCGGCTCAAGGAGCGAGCGGCGACCATCTCGTTCCTGCCGCCGGCGCAGTCACTCGAGCTCATCGCCGAACGCCGCGACCTGCTCCTCACCTCGTTCGCGATGGAGCTGGTGCCGCGGATCTCGCGCGCCCAGTCGATGGACGCGCTGAGCTCGCAGGCGCTGGTGGCTGGCTACCGATGCGCGATCGTGGCAGCCGGCCGGTTGCGTCGGTTCTTCCCGCTCAACATGACCGCGGCGGGCACCGTGCCGCCGGCTGAGGTCGTCGTACTCGGAGCAGGGGTGGCCGGGCTCCAGGCAATCGCGACCTGCCGTCGGCTGGGAGCCGTCGTCAAGGCGTACGACGTCCGTGCGGCTGCAGCTGAGGAGATCCGCTCGATGGGGGCCGTGGCGATCGAGCTGGAGCTGGAGACCTTGGAGGGCGCGGGTGGCTATGCCCGCGAGATGACCGAGGACCGCGCCGCCCGACAGCGCGAGCTGCTCTCGCCGTACATCGCGGCCGCCGACGTGCTGATCACGACGGCGGCCGTGCCGGGACGACGGGCGCCGATGCTGGTGACGTCCGACATGGTCTCCCTGATGCCGGCCGGTTCCGTGGTTGTCGACCTCGCGGCCGACACCGGTGGCAACGTCGAGGGCTCCGAGCCCGGCAACGTGGTCCAGATCGGGCGGGCCCAGGTGTGGGGCGGCGCCAACGTGCCGAGCCAGATGCCGGGACCCGCGAGCCGCCTCTACGCGCAGAACCTCCTCAGCATCATCACCTTGATGACAGGCGAGGAAGGGTTCGCCCCCGACTTCGACGACGAGATCGTGGCGTCGACATGTGTCACCCATGCGGGTGAGGTCACGCACCAAGCAACCCGTGAACAGCTGGAGGCCGGAGATGAGGATGCGTCATGAGTGACGCGATGGTGTGGCTGACGATCTTCGTGCTCAGCGTGTTCGTCGGCATCGAGGTGATCTCGAAGGTCTCGTCCACGCTGCACACGCCCTTGATGTCGGGCGCCAATGCGATCCACGGCATCATCCTGCTGGGCGCGATCTTGGTGACCGGGCTGAGCGACTCCAACGTCGTGCTCGCGGTGGGTCTCGTCGCGATCGTGCTGGCGACCCTCAACATGGTCGGCGGCTTCGTGGTGACCGATCGGATGCTCGAGATGTTCAGCGGCCGCAAACGACAGGAACCACGCGGATGACCCCAACGTGGGCCCAGCTCGCCTACCTCGTCGCGGCGGTCTGCTTCATCCTCGCGCTGAAAGGGCTGTCGTCGCCGCGTACGGCGCGCAACGGCAACCTGATCGGGGCCGCCGGTGCCGTGCTGGCGTGTGTGACCGTCTTCTTCGCCGAGGACCTCCATCACGTGCCGCTGATCCTGGCCGCCATCGCCGTCGGGTCGGTGATCGGCGTCGTGGGTGCCCGGCGGGTGCAGATGACGCAGATGCCGCAGCTGGTCGCCCTCTTCAACGGCGTCGGTGGTGGCGCGGCAGCCCTGGTGGCGCTTCTGGAGCTGCAGAGCCGGCTGCAGGCGGTGAACAGCAGCGACATCGCGAAGTTCGACCTCGTTGCCACCGCCTTCACCATCCTGATCGGCGCGGTCAGCTTCTCCGGGTCTCTGGTCACGTTCGCCAAGCTGCAGGAGCTGATGACCACCAGGCCGGTGCTCTTCCCTGGGCTGCCCATCGCCTTCGGCGCATCGATCCTGGCCGGTGTCGGCTTGGGGGCCGCCCTGGTGGTGAGCCCGTCGGAGCCGATCGGCATCATCCTGGGCCTGGTCGGCCTGGTGCTCGGGGTCCTGCTGGTGCTGCCCGTCGGCGGGGCCGACGTACCCATCGTCATCTCACTGCTCAACGCCTTTACCGGCTTGAGCGTCGCCGCCAGCGGCTACGTGCTCGGCAACGCGGTGCTCCTCGTCGGCGGCACCCTCGTCGGGGCGTCCGGTACGTTCCTGACCAAGATGATGGCCTCGGCCATGGGCCGGTCCCTGCCCAACATCCTGTTCGGGGCGCTCAAGGGCGGCTCGACCCTGGGCGGTGGGGAGATCTCCGACCGGCCGGTCCGGTCGGCGAGCCCCGAGGACGTGGCCATCCTGCTCGCGTACGCCCACCGGGTCATCATCGTGCCCGGCTACGGGCTCGCCGTCGCCCAGGCGCAGCACACGCTCCGCGAGCTCGTCGATGTGCTGACGGCCAAGGGCATCGAGGTCGACTACGCGATCCACCCGGTGGCGGGGCGGATGCCCGGCCACATGAACGTGCTGCTCGCCGAGGCGCAGGTCCCCTATGAGCAGCTCAAAGAGATGGACGACATCAACAGCGAGTTCCGGCAGGCAGACGTAGCACTGGTGGTCGGAGCCAACGACGTGGTCAACCCGGCCGCCAAGACGACGCCGAGCGCACCGATCTACGGGATGCCGATCCTGAACGCCGGGGACGCCCAGCAGGTCGTCTTCATGAAGCGGTCGATGCGCCCCGGCTTCGCCGGGATCGAGAACGAGCTGCTCTTCGACCCGAAGACCACGCTGCTGTTCGGCGACGCGAAGGACTCGATGAGCAAGCTGCTCGCCGCCGTCAAGGCCCAGTAAGGGCTGCCGCTCAGGACAGTGCCTGGGTGACGTCGTCGACCAGGTCGGTGGCGTCTTCGAGCCCGGCGCTGAACCTGATGAACCCCGGGTCGACGTCGTCGCCACCCCAGCGGGCGCGCCGCTCGGCGGTGCTGTGCGCGCCGCCGAAGCTGGTGGCGGGGGTGACCAGCGCGAGCCTGGACAGCCATCGCTCGGCCTCTTCCTGCCCTGCCAGGGTGAAGTTGAGCACCGGCCCGAACAGCGCCATCTGCTCCGCCGCCTGCTCGTGCGCGGGGTCGTCGGGCAGCCCGGGATAGCGGCAGCGTCGTACGGCGGGATGTTCGCGCAGCGCCTCGGCGATCGAAAGGGCGTTCGCGCACTGGCGTCGCAACCGCACGTCCAACGTCACGAGCGACCGATGAGCGAGCCAGGTCTCCATCGGTCCGGCGATCGCGCCGACCTCGCTCCGCCAGGTCGTCAGAGCGGGCAGCAGTGCCGGGTCTCGCACCGCCACATGACCCAGCAGCAGGTCGGAGTGGCCGGACATCGCCTTGGTGTCGCTGCAGACCGAGAAGTCGACGCCGAAGGACAACGCGCGCTGACCGAGCACGGTCGCCGTGCTGTTGTCGACGGCGACGAGGGCGCCCGCGTCGTGCGCGGCCCGGCTTAGGGAGGCCAGGTCGCAGACGTCGAGCGTCGGGTTCGAGGGCGACTCGAGCATGAGCAGCCGGGCGCCTCGGAGCGCGTCGTGATGTCCAGAGCTCCCGGTGGGCACCAGGCGCACCTCGACGCCCAGCTCCGTCAGGTAGCCCTGCACCAAGGCTCGGGCGCCGTAGTAGCCGTCAGCAGGCAGCACGACGACGTCGCCGGGACGCAGCGTCGAGCACAGCACGGCCGAGACGGCCGCCATACCGGAGGCGAAGACGAGGCATGGGCCGCCCTCCAGCTCGGCCAGCGCGTCTTCGTATGCCGACCAGGTCGGGTTTGCCGTCCGGCCATAGGTGAACGGCGCGCCCGTCGGGTCGCCGGCGTGCTGGTAGGTGCTCGCGAAGACCGGGCTGGGGTGCAGGGGTTCCCCGGCGGCAGGACGGGCGAACGCCGCCTGGATCACCTGGGTCGCTGGTCGCATGGTTCCTCCGCAGTCGTGGGTGAGGGACAGGTCCGCGCCGTTGCGGCCGGGCGGCTAGCCGGCCACGCCGTAGAGCCGGTCGCCGGCATCGCCCAGACCGGGAACGATGTAGCCCTTCTCGTTGAGCCGCTCGTCCATGGCGGCCGTCACGATGGTCACAGGCGTAGGGACCATCTCGAGCTCCGCCTCCAGGCGGGCGCAGCCCTCGGGCGCCGCGAGCAGGCAGATCGCCGTGATGTGGTCGGCGCCGCGGTCGACGAGGAAGCGGATGGCTGCCGCGAGGGTGCCGCCGGTCGCCAGCATCGGGTCCAGCACGTAACACTGCCGTCCCGCCAGGTCGTCGGGGAGGCGCTCGGCGTACGTCGAGGCCGTCAACGTGTCCTCGTCGCGGATCATCCCGAGGAAGCCCACCTCGGCCGTCGGCAGCAGCTTGGACATCCCCGCCAGCATCCCGAGCCCGGCGCGCAGGATCGGCACGACGAGCGGCTTCGGCGAGGCGAGGGTCAGGCCGCTCGTCTCCGCGACCGGCGTCGTCAGCCGGATCTCCCTGGTGCGGACCTCTCGGGTCGCCTCGTAGGCGAGCAGAGTGACGAGCTCCTCGACGAGCAGCCGGAAGGTCGGGGAGTCGGTGCGTTCGTCACGGATGGCGGTCAGCTTATGGGCCACCAACGGATGCTCGATCACGAGTGTCTGCATGGTCGCCAACCTAGAGGATGCCGGTCCGCCTCGGGATTGCGGTGTTATGAGAATGAGGGTCGCCTCGCTCGTCCCGATCTGTCACCATCAAGTCATGAGTTCGATGGATTCTGAGCCGGCTGAGGCGATCGACTTCGCCTTCGCCGCCTCCCGCGAGGACGGGGTCTGGCAGGTGACCGCGCTGCCTCCTCGGGCCGCCACCGAGCTCACCGTGCTCATGCACGCCCTCGGCCAGCTGCCGTCGGACTCGGGCACTCTCGGGATGGTCAGCGTCGACGAGGACTTCTTCGTGCTGATCCGCGTCACCGGTGGGCAGACCAGGCTGCTGCTGTCCGATGTGGGAGCCGCAACGGAGTCCCCGCTCGCGCTGGCCGTGGTCGACCACCTGACGCTGCCGCACCCAGACGATGACGACGACCAGATCCAGCCCGCTGGCGATCTCGGGCTGGTCGCGGACCTCGGGCTGTCGGCGATGGAGCTCGGTGCCCTCTGCGATGACATCGACCTCTATCCCGACGAGGTGCTGGCCGATGTGGCCCGCCGGCTCGGCTTCGGCCGCGAGTTCGATGAGGCGCTCGACCTCGTGAACGCCTAGATGCCGCTGCCGCCCACGAGCCCTGAGCGGTACGTCGAGGCGATGCGCGTGGCGCTGGCGCTCGCCGACGCCGGCTCGGCTGAGGGCGGCAACCAGGCCGACGTACCCGTCGGAGCGCTCATTTTCGGCCCCGACGGCTCTCGGCTCGGGACGGGGACGAACATCCGGGAGCGGGACAGCGACCCGACCGGCCATGCCGAGGTCGTCGCGATGCGCCACGCCGCCCGGGCGCTCCGCTCGTGGCGCCTCGACGGCTGCACCCTCGTGGTCACGCTGGAGCCCTGCACGATGTGCGCCGGCGCCATTGTGCTCGCCCGGGTCGAGACGCTGGTCTTCGGAGCCTACGACGCGAAGGCCGGCGCCGTTGGCTCGCTGTGGGACGTCGTACGCGATCGTCGGCTCAACCACCGGCCGGACGTGGTCGGCGGAGTGCTGGCTGACGAGGCGGGCGAGCAGCTGCGCAGGTTCTTCACCGACCGACGCTGATTTCATGCCCTCGACCGCCTCCGGTAGCCTACTCCGCGGTGGCGTGTCCGAGCGGCCTAAGGAGCACGCCTCGAAAGCGTGTGTGGGTTAACAGCCCACCGTGGGTTCAAATCCCACCGCCACCGCCACAGAACCACCCGTGATTGCTGGCTTCAAACGCTCAGCGAGACGGGAGCAGTTCGCCGTGACAGAGCACCTCACACCCCGCGTGGTAGCCAGCGTGGTAGCCAGCCGCAGCCCGATCCGACCGAATTCACGGCGTGGCGGTGTCCGCGCGAGCTCGTCGATCTTGCCTATAGGTAGGGAGCCCCGCCGAGAGCGGGCCCGAAGATCGGTGAGCAACATGACTGGCATCGTCACGACCGGCACCGCCAGGGCCGGTGGCGCAGCAGCCCGCGCGACCGGACTGACCGCGGTCGCGCCCACACCAACGGGAGTCGTCCGCGCCGTCGCCGAGCGCCTCGACGGCCTGGAACGCGAGCTCAGCGCCGCCCGCGCCGCCCTGGCCGTGGTGGAGGCCGAACTGCTGTCTGCCAGCCGCCGCTCTGAGCGAGAGCCCGACGCGCTGACCACCGAGCAGGTCGCGCAGGCGCTCAGCCTGTCGCGCTCCACCGTCACCGCCATGATCGGCCGCCGCGAGCTCGTGTCGGTCAAGATCGGTGGCGCGCGGCGGGTGCTGCGCCGCGACCTGGATGACTATCTCGGCTCGCTGGCCTCCGGTGGTGCCGCGTGAGCAAGGCCGCCGACGGTCGCTCGTCCATCCACCGGTGCCGCGATGGCAACGGCTGGGAAGGGTGGGTGTCGTTCGGCACCGACCCTACGACCGGGGCGCGGCGGCGCAAGCATGTACGCGGCCAGACCAAGGCCGAGGTCGACGACAAGGTCAGAGCGCTCGAGACGGCCCGCGACCGGGGCGCGCTGCTCACCGGCCCCGATGCGACCTTGTCGGCCTATCTCGACTCCTGGGTCACGGGGCGAGCGAACGTGGTGCGCCCGAGCACCTGGTCCGGATACCGCAGTGACCTGCTTCACGTGAGCCGCTCGGGCGTGGGAGCCGTCAAGCTGCGCAGCCTGACCCCTGAACACATCGAGCGCGTCTACGCCGCGGTCCTCGACGCCGGCTGCGGACCCGGAAGCGTCGCCCATGTCCGGCGCACCGTCTCCGCCGCCCTGAACGCCGCGGCTCGCCGCGGTCACATACCGCGCAACCCGGTCCCGCTCGCCGACATGCCCCGGCCGGCCGACGAGGAGGAGCTCGAACCGTACGACGCGGCCGAGATCGGGGCACTGCTCTCGACCTCCCGAAGGCGCCGCAACGGGGTCCGGTGGTCACTCGCATTCCTCGGGCTCCGGCAAGGCGAGGCGCTCGCGTTGCGTTGGGACGACGTCGACCTCGAGCGCGGCGAGGCCCGCATCCGACACACCCTCACCTGGTTGCCATGGCAACACGGCTGCGCACCCGTCTACGCCGAGCCGGTATGCGGCGAACGTGCCTCGGCGTGCCCCCGTCGACACGGCGGCGGCGCCCACCTCGGCCCACCCAAGTCCAAGGCCGGGCGACGCACCATCGCCATCCCCGAACCCGTCCTCGCGGAGCTGCGTGACCAGCACCGACGGCAAGCCGCCGAGCGGATCGCGGCCGGCTCGTTGTGGACCGACCGAGGCTTCATCGTCACGAACCACACCGGCGGCCCGGTCGACCGCAGTACCGACACCGGCGACTGGGGCGACCTTGTGCGATGTGCGGGCGTGCGGCGTCTGAGGCTGCATGACTGCCGGCACTCCGCAGCGACCGCGCTTCTCGTCCTGGGAATTGATGCGCGGGTCCTCATGGCGACCATGGGATGGACCTCCATGAGCCTGGTCCAGCGCTACACCCATATGGTCCCGGAGCTACGCCGCGACGTCGCCGTCCGCCAAGGTGCGCTCTGGAACACCGCGACCTCCGGGTGATCCACGTTTCCCTCTCGCGGTCGCTGTCGCTGCGTGATGAGACGATCGAGCCGTTGTGCGAAAGCGACTGATTCGAGACGAGCCGCCGCCACCCGACGGGACGGTGTTGGTGCGCACGCTGTTCGGCACCTATGCCGACGGTCGGATCTTCGACCGCGACGTGCTCATCGCGGACGTGATCGTAAACTTCGATCTCTTTGGCTACTTCGGCCTCTCGCTCTGGGCGATCTCTGACGCTTGGCCGCTCGGCAACGTCCTCGTAGAGAAGGCGCGGAAGGCTCGTCGGGTGGCGCTGTACACGGCCGGTGAACTCAGGGGCCAAGGTCTCGGGCTGGTGCCCAGTGGCCGTGCTCCGCACTACGACGCGAGCGTCGGCGCGGTGAGCGGCCAAGTCTCTGGCCCTATGCAGGTGACGGCACCCAGCGCCGAGGAGCTCGTCGACCGCTTCATGTCAGCGGCCTACACTGTTGTCGAGAATCACCTGTTCGAGCAGGACCCGACCTGAGAGGAGCCGGCTCGTGATTCAGATCGACATTGAAGCCGACCTGAGCATGGTCGACGACGAGGACCGCAACTTTGCGCGGCTCCCGGCCCACACTGCACGATTCAAGGTTGGGGCTGTCGCTGTCGCTGGTCGCCCTGGGTTCTGGTCGTGGGTTCAGATCGACGAGGTTGAGGACACCATCGTCTTCTTTCACCAGATCAACGCGCATGAGGCGGCAGCGCACGGCGAACTTGCTGTCCCTGCCACGGCCTGACGTGCAAGTCGGTTAGTGGCCAACCCATCCGTTCCGTTCGTATGGGATCGGCGGACAACCCGGTGCGTTCCCCTGCCAGCCTCACGGTTACGCGCCGGTTGCGCCGGCTCAGTCGCTCAGAGTTAGCTCGCGATCCCCAAAGCTTGCGACAACTCGGAGAGACCCACCCAAGGCCTCGACGTAGCTCCGCAGGGTGCCGAGTTCGGAGCTAGCGATCCGTCCTGACTCGATCTGGGACACCCGGCCCTGACTGACGTGCATGATCTCGGCGAGCTCGCGTTGGGTCGTGGCCTGCCCCTTGCGGACCTCGGCCAGCCGGTAGGCGCGCACGTCCGCGATAGTTCGTTCCCTTGCCGCGTCCAAACGTTCCTGGGTGACCAGGCCGGAGGCCACGACGTCGCGCTTGACCTCTGACCACGACCGTCCGGCCGGCTTCTTCTCGCTCATGACTCTTCCTGCTCCTTAATCGAGCTTTGCATATCGCTGCTCGGCGCCCGGATGGTCTCGGCGTACCAGCGCTTCCAGCTATAGTCTTGAACCAATATTAGTCAAGGGTTATGAGGACTCCCCGGAACTACCGGCTGGGAGCCCGCGAGCGGGAGGGTGTCCTTGGTGGCTCGGGATGGTGTCGTCGTTCGTCGCTGCCCGACAGCGGGTGATTGACGTACGCCGGAGCCTCGTGCGGTTCGGGGTCGATGCTGCCCAGGACGTGGTAGCGCAGGTTCTCCACGGCGTCGCGGACATCGATGGGTTGCTTCGCGCTGAGCGAGCGCTCGAGAAGTCGCGAGACGTCGTACCCGTCGGTGTGCGCGCGGTCCAGAGTGGCGAGCAGCCTGTCCCAACCGGGCGTCTGGTCGATGCCAGGCATGGCGTGGGCCAGCTGCGCGGTCCACCGGGCCTGTGGGTGGTCTGGTTGGTCGACGGCCGGGTTATCGGGGTCGCGGGGGGCGGCCGGGTCGACATGTCGGAGAAGACGCCACCATAGGGCTCCGGCGGGGTGTTCGACCGGCAGCGGGAGAGGCTCGGCCAGGGCTGCCTTCAGTGGTTGCCTTGGGTCCACTCCGGCACGGTTGAGCGTGGAGAGTCGCCGTTCGAGCGTCTCGACGTACGGGTCAGCGCTCGCAATGGCGGGCAGCACAATGGGTGGGGTCGACGCTGTTGTGCCGTCTATCGCACGGGCTCGTCGGACACGTCGATCGAGGTCGCGTTGGTGGCTCGCGGCGTCAGAGCCGACTTGTGGTGGGCCGGTCGGTCTGTCGTCGCTCAGATCTATGCTGAACGCCGCGCGCCAGACCGCCACATCGCCGAGCAGGTTCGGGTCGGACGCGGTGACCAGTTCCGCGGCCCACGTATTGGGGGTCTCGGGGGATCGTGTCGCGCTTTCATGACGGACCTGGTCGGCGAGGTCGCTGACCCGTTTGTCGCGGGCGTCGAGATAGGGGCCCCATTGCTCTTGGCGGGAAAGCGCTGCTGTAATGGGGGGCAGCCAGGGGAGGGGGCCCGCTGTGGCGTGGTGAGGCAGGCGCCATTCGAGGACTGCGGCGCGGTCGTGTGCGGTGTCGAGGGGGCCTGCGGGAGCGACGTCGAGAAGCAGGTTGACCGGGTCGGATCCGTCGAGGGATCGGAGCGCGAGTGTGCTTCGGAGGGTGGGGTATGCGGGCTCGTTGGTGAGTCCGGGCCAGATCGCCTCGGCCTGCCTGTCGAGGTAGACGAGGGCAGAGGGTCCCGAGGACCTGTTCCGCGGCGAAGCCGAGGGCGTCGCGGTAGCGGATTGGCCGCATCGTGGAGCTGCCGGGCGGGGGAGTCGAGCTCCTGCACGGTGCGTGGTGGCGGAGTGTTGGGAGCCGTCTCGCTGCAGGATGCGCGGTGAGGACGTCGATGCGCGGTGGGTGGCAGCAGTGCCCTTCGGGGTGGATCAGGCTGTGCGGGTCGCCGTCGTGGCGCGGTGGCGAGGTAGACGTGGTTGGCCGTCGGCCGCGGGAGAAGCGCGACGTACAGCAGCTGGCGGGGCTCGTCGCCGCCGACGACGATATGGGCGGTGTCGGTGGTCATGCCCTTGGGCGCCGTGGACGGTGGTGGCGTAGCCGAGCTGGACATGCTCGGGACGTAGTCGGCGGGCAGCCAAGGTCACTGATCGGCAGCTCTCGTGCTGTCTGCGCTTTGAGGCTGAGCCGTCGGCGTGGACGCTGCGTCGATGGTCCAGCGGTCGCCGTTCTTGACCCAGTCGCTGGCCGAGATGATCAGGCGGCGGTCGTTGCGCGGGTGACGATCACGTCACCGCGGAGGCCCGGTCCCATCGCCGAGCGGCACCTCGCGACCTCGTTCGGCTGACCGCGGGCTGTGCGAGTCGATCGGTTCGGGCACGGGCGTTGAGTCGGGTGACGAGGTCGCGGGTCGGGGCGAGCAGGACTGAGTCGAGTCCGGCTGCACGGTCGGCCGTCCACGCGTCGTAGGCCTGGTCGGTGGCGGCACCGAGGTCGCCGACGTGGATGCGGTCGTGGTCGGCGTAGAACCCGAGAGCGTGGGATCGCCGTCGCGGAGCGCGAGGGTGGCAGCGGCCTCGGCGGGGTCGTGGAAGCGGCGGACCTCGGTGAGGGTGACGGCGCCGACGGTGTGCGGCGATGTCGCGGAGGACCCCGCCGGCACCGACCGCGGCGAGCTGTTGGTCGTCGCCGATGAGGCGGACGATGCCGCCGCGGCCGGTGATGAACTCGACGGCGGTGGCGAGGTCGGTGGTAGAGGCCTGGCCGGCCTCGTCGATGAGCACCAGGGTGCGTGGCCCGATGCGGCTCACCCAGGCGGGCCACTGGTCGGGCGGTGCGTGGGCGAGGGTCCAGGTCAGCTTGGCGAGGGTGTCGGTGTGACCCTCGATGGCGTCGGCCGAGCTCGTGGGCGGCCTGCGCGGACGGTGCGAGCCCGAGGACCTGGCCGCCGCCGTCGGTCCAGGCGCGGCTGAGGACCCGCATGGCGGTGGTCTTCCCGGTGCCGGCCGGGGCGAGGGCGAGTTGGAGACGGCGCCGGAGGTGGCCAGGTCGCGCACCATGGCCGCCTGGGCGGCGTTGAGGTCGGTCCCGTTGGCGGCTGCTTCGGCGATCGCGATCCCGACCCGGACGTCGCAGACGACCCGGCCGCCGCGGTCGCCGGCGATCGCGAGCAGCTGCTGCTCGGCGTGACAGCACCGGGCGGAGGTGTACTGGGTGGCGCCGTGGACGTCATACACGCTGACTCCGTCTGCGCGCCGCAAGCTCCGGCCGGCTCGCCGACCGGGTCGGGTGATACCGAGCCGGATCGACGCTGGCGAGGGCCTCGTCGACGACCCGGTCGACGGCGGTGTCCAGATCAGCCAGTCCGATCCCGGCGGCCCGGGCCTGGCGCTCGGCCTCGGCCCGCAGGTGCCAGACCTGCCAGGTCGCCCGCGTGGCTCCAGGGCCGCGATCGTCGCAGCGCCGCGGCACGCCGGCAACCCAGTCCGGGTCCGGCACTAGGTGCGTCGCGCGGCGGTCGGCCGAGGATGCGTGCCGAATCATCTCGTCGACCTCGACTGGTGCCGCCGAGGACCTCGGCGGCCTCGCGCGCGCCAGGCGGCGCGCTGGTCGGCTTCGCTGCGCGGCTGCGTGCTTGGCGTCGCGGGTCTCCAGCGTGGCCTGCTGGGCCAGCGCGATCGCCTCGACCGGGGTCGGTGGGCGCCGTGGCGGGCCTGGAAGTCGGCGGCGAGCTCGCCGCGTCGGACCTCGATGGCTCGGCGCCGGCGCGACCAGCACCGGATCAGGAGGGTGTTGATGCCGACGATCTCGCGGACCGGCCGCTTGTCTGTCGCGGGTGGCGGTGTCAGTGGAACCGGACTCCGAGCCGGGCGATGAGCTCGGCCTCGAGGCGGGTGTTGTAGCGCTCCGAGGCCGCGGCGTTGGCCTGGTAGACGGCCGGCCGTCGAGGGCGAGCCAGCGGCCGTCCGGTCGCTCGAGGGTCTGGACCTTGTTGGTGACCGCGACGTGGGTGTGCAGATCCGGGTCGCCGGCTCGGGAGTCGCGGTGGGTGAACGCCGCCGCGATCAGCCCACGGGTGCCGACCTGGCGGACGCCGCCGCGACCGACGCGGGTGAAGGCCACCTCACGTTCGAGCCACCGAGCGTGTCCTCGACGGCCGCATCATGCGCCGCGCGGACCTGGTCGGCGACCTCGCGGTGGGGCGAGCGCCCACAGCGTCGAGACCGACTTCACCGGAGAGAACGTCAGGTCGTAACCGGCGACCGCCGAGGTCCGCTGCCGCGACGCCCGCGCGATGAACCCGGACAGCTCACGAGCGTCCAACGGGGCCCTGCCGTGCTGCTCGCCGAACAGGCGGCTCGCGACCTCGGTCCGGACCCTGGCCCGTGCATCAGCCGGCACCGAGGCATGGGCGTCCAACCCCCTGGCCGTGTTGTACGCCGACATTGCCTCGGCCAGCTGCACCCGGTACGACGACGGGGAATCGGTGGTGGGAAACGGGCGGCCGAGGGGCTGCCCGTCGCTGGGGTGCCGCCCCTCGCCGAACAGAAACTCCATCTGCTCCTCGGTCACCACATCACCGGCGGCAATGCCCAAGCCAGCCAGTCCGGCCCCGAACCACGTTCCCGGCGCCTCCCCCTTCTCGGCGTAGTACTCCGCCAGGCTCGCGGGACCGATCTCGGTCGCGTCCAGCGCGGCGACCTGGCGGGTCAGGTAGGCGTAGCCGCTGCCAGCGCTCAGCTTGTGAAGGGTCATCACACCACATATAGGCAACTCGTGAGCCCTGGGATGGACAGGTGCCCGGTCATGCGTGCAATGGGTGTGTCGGGTCGGTCCTGCTCTGGAAAGCTCGTCGCCCGCGTCTTGCGAGTCGCCTCGATGCACCCTGGAGCGTCGCGGCACGGTGGCCTCTCTGTCGCTAGATTGGCAAAATGGGGATCTACGGGCGCGACGAGCTCTTGGAGGTCCTGCTGGAGCGACGCGAAGGTCTGATCGTCCTGACGGGCGACTCCGGTGTTGGCAAGACCTCCGTGCTACGTACCGTGCAACAACGTGAGAACACTCGTATAGCCGTCACGGGCACTCTCATGTCTCACGAAGGCGCTCTCGAGACTGTGATCGCCGAACAGCTTGCGGATGCCTGTGCTGCCTACCTCCGGACCAGAACAGACCCGGAGAGCCAAGCAACGCAGCTGGCGAAGCGGCTGGTCGCCCGCGCGGCCAAGACGTCGGCGATTGAGATGGCTGGACTCGTAGCCAAGCAACTTCTGGGCATCCTCGCTTCCAGGCTTGGGCCGGATGCGGCGGCCGCGATCGGTCGAGTTCTTGAGGACCTCACACACACAGCGGATGAAGCCCTGGAGCGACGCCTCCGGTTGCAGTCGGGGGCTGACGCCCTTCGGCAACTTATGGGCCTGGCTGCGGAGACCGTGAGCGCTATCGGTGACGTCCTAGTTGTCCTCGATGGTGGCGAACGCCTAAGTGATTCAGATTTTGCCCTCCTGCGCGATCTCCCCGGGTTTCTGCCCGCGCGTGTAACCGTCCTTCTTGGCCTAACTACCGCGGACACGGCGCAACATGAGAAGGCCAACCTATTGGGCATCTCGGGGGGGCTGGTTATCGAGTTGCCGGCGCTTCGGCTGGAACACATCCAGACGTGGCTGGCGGATCAGACCCTGCCGGCTGAACACGCCAAAGAGGTTCTCACCAGGACCAACGGGTACCCGCTCCTCGTTGACTCGGCCATCGCGTACCTCCTCGCCGGGAAGTCATTGAGCGAGCTCCCTCCGGGAGACACGCTTGCCAATCTTACGCGAATTTCGTGGGGTCACCTCTCATCTGACGCCCGCGCCGCAGCTTTCAGGCTCTGCGCATTCAGTAGCGCATTAACCACAGAGGAAATTCTCGCTCTTCTGGACCTTCGATTCGAGAGTTGGCTAGCCCTGCGAGAAGAGCTCATTCGGAATCGCATCTTTACTTTGAACGAAGAATGGTTTCACGATCGACGCCGATGGTTTTTGTGGCACGAGTTCATGACATCCACCGACCGGGCGCGAATCGCGGAGGAGTTGCTGCCCACAGTCCAAACGTGGGCACTCGATGCGTCTTCAGGCATCAATGGGCTGGCTAACTTTGCCTCCCTGCTGCCCTACGCCCCTCGCTTCAGATCCACCACTCCGGACGTTGAATTAATATCAAATCTGCGGAGCGACGCTCTTGCCACTCTCTCGGCACTGCTCGAGCTGTCAGAGCCCAGCGGTGCGTTGTATGGATTTGTCGAAACCTCGCAGCTTCTGGCGTACCTACGAAACCGAGGTCTTGCAGATAACGCTGTCTTTGTCGCCATATCGACGCTCTCGGAGAGCGGTCTAGCGTACGTGGTCGACCAGGACCTATCGCTCATCTCCCCCACGGTCCCTTCGCCCACTGCCCTCGCTTGCATTGTTGGCCGATGCTTGCTTGAGTTCAGGAGGGCGCCCCTTCCCGTGTGGCGTTGACTGTGTTCCAACTTGCCGTAGCCCCCTTGCTCGGCTCCTTTGACCGCTGTATGTACGGATTCGGGCAGCCACTCCTGGGATCAGACTATAGAGAACTCACACGCGAGCAGGGCAACCACCCTCCGTGTCTGACAGCGCGAATTGCGCTAGACTCGCACCCCTTCTTCACGACCGTAACGTTTAGTGGGGGAGAGGAGAGGGACGCTGCCTTGGAGCGCGTATCCCGTCTATCCACTGTAATTGCTGACTCGGAGCTGCGTACTGTCGATGTCTTCCGCCTCCCAGTTGGCCCATTACCGTCCCAACGCTTTCTCGCCGCCGCAAACGAGATCACCGAGAAAAGCCTCCCTTCGCGACCGCTCTTTGCGCACAACACCCTTAACGGCGTCTCAAGTTTTGAATGGGTGGAGGCGCGGCTGAGGGTCATTGACGTCGTGCGATCCCGAATGT
The DNA here is from genome assembly GCA_963820035.1 of uncultured Actinomycetota bacterium. GTDB lineage: Bacteria > Actinomycetota > Actinomycetes > Propionibacteriales > Nocardioidaceae > JAWWPG01. The sequence continues at coordinate 666,600 of CAWFYK010000009.1, forward strand.
CGACACTTGAGCGAGCAGCGAGCGGTCTTGACTCTGATATCAGTATTGGCACTTGCGCCGTTCCCGGTGTTGAAAATCGGTACTTGTTCGCCGACGTGTCTGGTGCAGATCTCGGTAATTTCACTTTTTCAATGGAGACGGAGGTCTCCGATCTCTGGATGGACCCTTTGCGCGGGGTGCGCATCGAGGCAGCCATCGCGGAATCGCTTAAGTGCGCAGCCAGGCGAGTAGTAAGAACGTACGAGGCGTCAGAACCCCACATGCACGAGCCGCACGTCACAGAGCTGCTGAGGATCGCCGAGCTCATTCGCGTCTTCAACAAATCCCAAGGGCGACTTCGCATTGCCAGCGAGTCGACGGTCCTCAGTGAAATGCTGAACGAGGCGCTGAGCACCCGCTATGATGACGCTGTCGCGCTCTGGGAGTCCGCGGTTCAGATTGTGCCTGCACGGGCGCCTCGAAAGAGCGCATATGCTGTGCTGCTCGTGCGCCCGGGGGAAGATGCGCCCTTTGGTAATCAGGGTTGGTCGGTTCTATGGCGCGAGCGCTCTTCGCAGTATAATGAGGTCAAGGTCACTATCCATGATGCTGAGACCACTGGCACGCCCTCAGAAGTCGATTCATTGTTCAAGAGATACTTTGGGCCTGGTTTTACAGCCGCCAGGAGCGGCTGGGCGTGGGGAGAGGTCTTCATGGCAGGCTTCTTAGGGTACGACAGTGACCATGTTCAGTTTCTGCGCCCAGACTTCTTCAGCGGAATTGATTGGTCGTATGAACAGTGGCTCGGTGGGGGTTGAGCCTCCTGGGCCGACCATGTGTGGACGTGCGTGGAGGGGGTTCCACCCAGCTGGTGGACGACCTGCCGCGGCATGCCGACTTCAGGGACCGCGCTCGGCGGGTCGAGCGCGGACGGGCCGGTGACAAACCGGGATATCAGAGACCGCGTGGCTGATGGCTTGAGCTTGCCCTGGAGGGAGGTGCAAACGCCTCCCCGACGAACGTCATGCACTTCGGATCTGTCCGAGAAGTCGCGCGTGCATCCGCGCCCGCGGAGCGAGTTAGGCAACACCCGCGGCAGAGGGAGGCCTGGTGGGCAGCTGGGTCACGATCACTGCGTTGAGCCCGACCAACAAGGCAAAGCCGATCAGGACGATGGAAAGCACCAAGGACGTGGAGCGCGAATCGTTGCATTTGGTGACGTAGTTGATGTTGTCCGGGACGAAGTGCACCTGAGCCGCGTGCGGGTAGCGAGCCATAAAGTCAGACATCGCGCCATCCCGGAGTATCGCGGCACTCCCCTCGGGGTGCCACGCTGCGCCGCAGGAAACGGCCTGCGCGCCTTCCAGGTGAACAGTGACCGTTCTGAGACCCATGACCAGGCCGCCGATGAGTAGTCCGGCGGCGATGACCCCGAGCAGTGCCACGAGAACGCGCCTGTTCATGTTGGGATTCTATGGCGATGGCCACGGCCATGCGCGGGTCCCGAAGGCTCGGGCACTCCCGCGGGTGTCATGCAACGAGCGTGAGGCCGTCTCCCGACGCAGAGGCGACGATCGATCGCGAATGGTAGCCAGCGCGGTAGCCACCGACGGGTGCGGCGTCCTGGCCTCAGGGGATAGTCTGGTGACCGAGCAAGTGAGAACGGCCGTTTTGTGGCGCGTTGCTAGACGGGGATCCAGCCTCGAAAGCGTGTGTGGGTTAACAGCCCACCGTGGGTTCAAATCCCACCGCCACCGCCAAGCCACTCAGCGACACTCGCGCAGGTCATCACCTGTGGGGGTGCCGCCGAGGTGCAATGGCAAGAACCAGCCGGATGCTGGTCGCCAGCCCCCCACACCTCAGTGTCAGCGCAGAGCGACCCGCGTCACAGGAGTCGCTGGGCAAGTTCCTGGTCCGTCACCCTGACCTCGCTCCACAGGTCCTCTGGAGACCGGCTAATTGACGGCTAATTGCAATACCGTTCAGTTAAGATTACACTGGTGTAGTTTGGTGTCATGCCTCGTGCTGGGTGGGTGAAGCCGGAGACGGATCGTCGGTTGTCGGATCTGGTGTCGGTCGGGGTGTTGACCCGGGTGTTTCCGCCGGATCTGGTTGATGAGGTGATCGCCTCGGTCGGGCGGACCGAGCAGCGTCATCGTTCGTTGCCGGCGCGGGTGATGGCGTATTTCTCGATCGGGATGGCGCTGTACTCCGAGGGCTCGTATGAGGACGTGCTCGCGCAGTTGACCGACGGCTTGTCGTGGGCGTCGGGTTGGCAGGAGACGTACTCGCCGCCGACCAAGTCCGCGATCTTCCAGGCCAGGGCCCGGCTGGGTTCGGAGCCGTTGGCAGCGTTGTTCGAACGGGTCGCCAGGCCGATCGGTGCTGAGGCGACCCCTGGAGTGTGGCTGGCCGGGCGGCGACTGGTCGCGATCGACGGTACCTGCCTTGATGTGGCCGACACGATCGTGAATGCCGAGCATTTCGGCCGGGCGGGGGTCAACAAGGGTGAGCAGGCGGCATTCCCGATGGCACGCGTGGTCGCGTTGGCCGAGTGCGGCACTCACGCGATCTTCGCCGCGAAGGTCGGGGTCTACGCCGACTCCGAGGCCACCTTGACCGAGCCGCTGCTGGCGCGGCTGACCCCGGGGATGCTGCTCACCGCGGACCGCGGGTTCTTCTCCTATGCCTTATGGCGCAAGGCGATCGGTACCGGAGCCGACCTGTTGTGGCGAGTTCGCACCGACAGGTTCGGCCCGAAGCCGACCCACCTCGAAGACCTCGCCGACGGGTCCTGGCTCGCCCATCTGCATCAGACGCACTCGGCCGCCGCGCGTCGCGAGGAACCGATCCTGGTCCGGGTCATCGACTACACGATCGACGACGGGCGGGAGAACCCGACCGTGTACCGGCTGTTCACCACGCTGCGCGACCCGGCCGAGGCCAGCGCGGTCGACCTCGCCGCCGCCTACACGCAGCGATGGGAGATCGAACTCGCCTTCGACGAGCTCAAGACCCACCAGCGCGGACCGCGCACGGTACTGCGATCGAAGTCCCCAGACCTGGTCCTCCAAGAGATCTGGGGCCACCTGTGCTGCCACTACGCGATCCGCTCCCTGATGACCGAAGCAGCGCTGCACTCCGGGCACGACCCGGACCGAGTCAGCTTCGTCGCCGCCCTGCGGATCACCCGCCAATCCATCGCCCACCAGGGCGACTTTCCCCCCTCACGACCCTGACACCCGCCACCGCAGCTGGCTGACCTTCCTACACCGCGTCATCAGCCGCCTCAACCCCACTCGCCGAGCACGGGCGAACCCACGCGTCATCAAACGCAAGTACGCCAAGTGGCACGTCAGACGGGCCCACCACACCGACTGGCCACGCCCCGAACCCTCCACGACCTACACCATCCGCTACCCTAACTGAACGGTATTGCGGCTAATTGCGATCTGTCACGCCGCGATGGTCACGTGCGCGAGCTGTCGCTCGAGGTCGATCCCCTCTTCCACGGCCTCCACATCGATCTCGTACATGGTCGCGATCTGCTTGGGCGTGAAACCCCTCCCGGCAAGAGCGGCGAGCGTCTGGGTAGTGATGCGAGAATGCTGCACGTGTGGCTCGCCCGTGACCTTGGCTGGGATGATGCGCAGATGTGGCCGCGGCCGAATGAGGTCGGGGCCGTTTTCGCCGGCCTCCAGAAACGGTGCGGTCAGGGCGAGGGACGGCTCTGACAGAAGTGCAGGCTGACCGCGGAGGTCGTGAATCTGGTCGTGCACCCGGACGAAGATCTCGCCACTCAGGTCAACGAGGAGAGGAGATTGAGTGGCATCGTCCGTCTCCCAAACTTTGAGGTCGAGCTCTGCCAGGAGCGCGAGCGCGCGGCGAACCTGAGGCATCGGACTGGCAGGAAGGTGCCGATCGGCGGAGGAGCCCTTGGGGCGCCGCAGCCAGGACACAATTCTTAGTGCCATCAGATCGGAGTACGACCACAATTTCTCCCGGGTCGGTGACACCGAGGGCACCACGATGCCATGACGTGCCCACCAGTACACCGTGGTCCTCGGCACGCCGGAAAGCGCCGCGGCTCGGCCTGCTTCGTAGCATCCGCTCGCGGCCGCATGCATCAGGCTTTCGCCCTCCATGCCCATGTCGAATCCTTCGATCGGTGACTGAAAGATCACGCTAGCGCACGACAGGGACCCTATCTCGCCACCGGCTTCCGCAGGCGCCAAGGCGGAGAGGAAGCACTGGGAGCGTCCACTTTCTTTGCGAGCGCGGCCGCGCTCCTGGCTGAGCCGGCCCGCGTCCGCCAGGTGTATTAAGCACGTGGCGCAAGCTCAGGTGACGCACGCGCGTGACGTGCTCGGACGAACCGTAGCCCGCACACAGCGCATCAGCGGGTCTGGCGGTTGGCTGCCCCTAGGGTTGGTCAATGGACGCCGACCGTCTCAGCCAGCTGTTGCTGGTCGGGTCCGTGGTGCTCCTGCTCGCGATTCTGGCGGTGCGGGTGACGCTGGCGGTCGGGCTGCCCAGTCTGTTGCTCTACCTGGGGATGGGCCTCGCGTTAGGGGAGCACGGCCTCGGGGTCAGGTTCGACAACGCCGAGCTCGCCCAGGCCCTCGGCTTCGCCGCCCTCATGGTCATTCTGATCGACGGCGGCCTCAGCACAAAGTGGTCTGAGGCGCGACCTTCGATGAAAGTCGGGCTGTTGCTTGCGACCGTGGGGGTCGGCGTGAGCGTGACGGTCGTTGCCGTTCTCGCGCACCTGCTCCTCGGGATGACCTGGAAGGTCGCCTGGCTTGTGGGCGCCGTGACCTCACCGACCGACGCGGCCGCCGTGTTCGCCGTATTGCGGCGGGTGCCGTTGCGCCCTCGGCTTTCGGGGGCGCTGGAGGCTGAGTCAGGTCTCAACGACGCCGCGACCGTGCTGCTCGTCGTACTCCTCACCTCGTCGAGCGGCCTCGAGCACGGCGTGTGGGGGTTCTTCGCCATCGCCGTCTATGAGCTCGCGATGGGACTGGTGTTCGGGTTCGTCGTGGGGCTCGGCGGAGTGTGGCTGCTGCGTCGGGTGGCGCTGCCCGCGTCGGGGCTCTACCCGGTGTCGGTGATGACGATCGCAGTGATGTCCTTTGGCGGGTCCGTCGCCTTGCACGCCAGCGGGTTCGCCGCCGTCTACGTCGCCGCGCTTGTCCTGGGAAACTCCGACCTTCCGCACCGGACCTCGACCCGCTCCTTCGCCGAGGGCCTCGGCTGGTTGGCTCAGATCGGACTCTTCATCATGCTCGGGCTGCTCGCCTCGCCCTCGCACGTGCGCTTCAGCAACGTCCTGACGGGACTCGCGGTGGGCGCCCTGCTCACCTTCGTGGCCAGGCCGCTGAGCGTCCTCGTCTGCGCGACGCCCCTTCGGATGCCCTGGGCGGAGCAGGCCTTCCTGGCTGCGGGGGGTCTCCGCGGCGCCGTCCCGATCGTGCTGGCCACCATCCCACTCGCGGCGAACGTGGCTCACGCCTCCGACATCTTCGACCTGGTCTTCGTGCTCGTGATCGTGCTCACCCTGATCCAGGCGCCCGTGCTGCCGACCCTGGCAACCCGGCTCGGCGTCACCGTCGACCGACCCCGGGACCTGGAGGTCGAGGTCGCCCCGCTGGAGCGCATCGCTGCCGACCTGCTGCAGATCCACGTCACTGCCAAGTCGAGGCTGCACGGGGTGGAGATCACCGAGCTGCGGCTCCCGCCGGGCACCAGCGTCTCCCTCATCGTGCGCGGAGACCAGAGCTTCACGCCGGCCACGACGACCGCGATCAAGCGCGGGGACGACCTGCTCATCGTGACCAAACGGGCCGACCGAGAGGCGACCGAACGGCGGCTACAGGCGGTCAGTCGCCGTGGCCGACTCGCCGGCTGGGCGAGGCGTCCCGAGCGGTCCTGACGGCCCGACCCACGGTGGGTTGGCGCCCCGCCTCGTCGTACGGCGGCCGGGTGGCTCAGTGCTTCTTCGGTTTCGACGCGTACTTGACGCAGATCGTCGTCGGGCGCTGCACGACGAGGTTGTCGGGAGCGCCCAGGTCGAGCCCGGAGTAGTCGGCACCGATCACGACATCGACCCCGACCGCGAGGTTCGGGCCGGGCACGAGCTTCACATTTCCCTTGAACTGCTGCTGCACGAGCTTGACCTGCGGCGAGGCCGGAAGTGACGTGAGGATCGAGACATTAGTGGCGGTGACCGCCGGCGGGGGGTTGGCGGCAACCCCTTTGCGGAAGCCCTTGGTGGTCAGGGACGTCAGCACGCTGCCGGCCAGTCCACTGACCCCACCCGCGTTGAAGACGTTCACCTTGAACGACTTCGCCCGGATCTCCGTGCCCGTGGCGTACGTCTTCTTCTTGAGGCAGGGCTGCGGCTTCTTCGGCGGAGGAGTGGTGCTGCCCGACGACCCGCCTGCGCTGGTCACCGGATCGACGATCGTCTTCCAACCATAGAAGGCGGCGCCGAGCAGGATCACGAACAGAACGCCCAGCGTGATCGGCGTGCGCCACTGCATGGCCAGCCCCATCTCTTCCGTCGCGTCCCACCGATGGTGGGAATCCTAATGGGTCGCCCTCAATGATCGGGCCTGGGCGACTCCGCTGCGGGTTACTGTTCGATCACGTAGATGCGCGCGTGCAGCACATGCCGCTGCTGCAGGGCGGCGCGTAGCGCGCGATGCAGGCCATCCTCAAGGTAGAGCTCGCCGTTCCAGTCGACCACGTGCGCGAACAAGTCTCCGAAGAACGTCGAGTCCTCGTCGAGCAGAGCAGCCAGGTTGAGCGTGCCTTTCGTGGTGATGAGCTGGTCGAGCCGAACCTGCTGAGGAGGCAGCAGGACCCAGTCCCGCTGGCGCAGCCCGTGATCGGGGTAGGGGCGTGACTCCCTCACCCCTTTGAAGATCATGCTTCGATCATATGGTGCGACACTCGTGGCGTGATCACTCGCCGCTGCCTGGGAGCGCTAGGGGGAAGCCGAGCGTGATCTTCGAGAGGAGACCACACAGGACCACCTGGGTTGGGCTGGCCTTCGCTGTGCTCGCGCTGCTGATGATCCCCTGGACGATCCATCTGGCGATCGCCCTCCCGAACCGGTCCGTGGTGCGCCACTACGACGTGGCGTGGGCGGGGTTCGACATCGCCCTCGCGTCGGCGCTGGCCTGGACCGCGTACTGCACCGTCCGGCGTACCCACTGGCTGCCCATCGCCGCCTCCGTCAACGCGACGTTGCTCGTGGTCGACGCGTGGTTCGACGTCCTCACCGCATCGAGCGGCCGCAACCTCCTGATCGCCCTCGGGTCCGCGCTTCTGATCGAGCTGCCCCTGGCAGGCGTGTTGTTGTGGATCGCCGTCACGGGGTGGCAGATGGTCCGGCGCGGCCAGCCGCCGGCCGTGGAGCCGAGTGACGAGGAGCAGCGACGTGGCTGACGCGAGTTCTGCTGCTGCCGCACCGAAGGGTTGCGACGGCCTGGCACGGCCCCGTGACTTCAGTGCTCGCCATGGGGAAGGTCTTCGTCTAGGGGTGTCCCTGGGCGGCGGCGGGGTGTTCTTCGTCGCCTGGCAGGCGTCGTACCTCCGGGAGCTGGCTGGCAGAGGCGTCGATCTTCGGGGCGCCGATCGGATCGTGGGTACGTCGGCCGGGTCACTGGTCGCCACCCTGCTCGAGAGCGGGCGGCTGGCCCGATTCCAGCGGCAGCTCATGATGCTCGCCAAGGTGCCGAAGCTGCTCGGTGCGCTGGCACCGGCCGGGGACCTGAACCCCAGCCAGGAACGCGCGCTCGACCAGTTCCGCGAGGCCGTCGATGCGAAGCCCGAGACAATCCGCGACATCGGGCACGCGGCCCTCGCTGCACAGACGAGAGGCCCGGCGGTGATGAGCCGCAACGTCGGCTTGGTCCTCATGTCGCGGCGCTGGCCGTCCGACACCCTGCAGATCGTGTGCGTGGACGCGTTCACCGGAGAACGATGCGTCGTCACGAGATCGGCTCACGTGAGCATCACGCGAGCGGTGGCGGCGAGCAGCGCCGTACCCGGACTCTTCGCGCCGCAGCCGATCGGCGACCGCCTGTGCATGGACGGTGGCGTCAGTGGGAGCGGCACGCACCTGGATCTGCTGGCGGGCGCCGCGCGGGTGGTCGTCCTGGGTCTGAGTGACGGCAGCGACATCGTGGAGGGCCTGATGACGACCTCGCCCGGCGCGACCGAGCGGGAGCTCGAGGCACTGGGCGACTCGGGCACTGCGCTCTTCCACCGAGTCCCCGAGGTGGTCGACGCGATGACTCTGATGGACCCGCGAACCGTCACGGATGCGATCGCGATGGGTCGTCGGCAGGCGGCTGCCGACCACGACGAGCTCCGGGCGTTCCTTGCCTAAGCGCGCCGAGCCCGGAGATTCGTCCGGCCCAGCGGGTTCGTCCGCCTGAGAGCGCGGATCTTCAGCCTGGGTGGACCGGACGAATGGTGGGCCCTGCGGGGTCGTCCGGCTGAGCGCGGGGATCTTCAGCCGGGAGTACGCCGGACGAATCGGCGAGCTGGACGAATCGTGCCGACCTTCATCTGGTCCGGTTCACCGCCAGGCCGAATGCGGCTGGCGTCCCCGACGCGTACGAGAAGAGGTCCGCCGCACCGTCACCGGTGACATCTCCCGCCGCGGCCGGCCCACTCGGGGTGACCACGCGTTGCCGGAAGAGGAAGTGCCCCGAGCCCCGGTTGAGTCCGATCGCGGTGCCCGGGGTCGGGCCGGCGTCGGTTGCGAGGTCGATCGAACCGTCCCGGTTGAGATCTGCCGCGACCAATGACCCCGCCGCCGTTCGGGTAGAACACCGGGGATCCCAAGGACCCGGAAGGGTTGTCGATAAGGACGTGCAGTCCGCCTCGACCGCCGTCCGTGCCCCCTCGACCGTCCGCTGCAAGGTCCGGCCGCCCGTCTCCGTTGAAGTCGGCCAGCACTGCGCCGAGGATGTTGGTGTCGACGAACACGCGTTGCACCTCGGAGAAGTGGCCCTTACCGTCGCCCTGCTCGACAACGAGGTCGCTCGAGGAGAAGTTCTCCCCACCGGTCACGAGCGTGACGACAGCGTCGGTGATGCCCTCGCCGGTGACGTCGCCCAGCAGGGTGTTCGTCTGCTCTGGTCCGCTGCTTCCGGACGTGATCGGCGCCCGGAAAGTGCCGTCCCCTTTGCCCGGCAGGACCGATAGCTGGCTCGTGATGTTCGCGACGATACCGGGCGTCCCGTCACCGGTGACATCAGCGACCGCGAGGTCCAGCACGTCAGTCGACTGCACGCCGGTGTCGGTCAGCAGTGGTGCCGCGAAGCGCCCGTTGCCCTTGCCCAGCGCCACGAACACGTTGCTGGGACTGAACTGAAGTTCTCGAACCCACCCACCGCGTCGCCACGACTGTCGCCGTTCACGTCGACAAGGGTCAGGGCGGCGACTCCGGAGCTTGCGCTCTCGTCGCGCAGCTTCGAGACGATCGTCGGGCCGAAGCGGGGAGCCCCACGGTTGAGGTGGGTGCTGAGCACGCTCTCGATCCCCCCGTTCTCCGGCAGGATTCCCCCGGCGGTGACGGCATCGGTGCGCCCGTCGGCGTCGACGTCACCGAGCGCGATCTCACCCGGGGACGCTGCTGGCCACCAGCGACGCGGCTCCGAGATGGTGGCCGCCGCCGAGTACGCCGTACAGCGTCCCGGGGTCCTGACTGAGGGAGACCAGGTCGGTTGCCGCGGAGCCGCCGAGCTCGGCCGCCGTCAGACGCTGAGGGCCGGTGGAGTAGCCGACCGGGGACCGGAGGCTGCCGTCGCCGCGGCCCGCGAGCCCGCCGTGGCCGTCGCCGACCACCACGACGACCCCGGCCCCCGACTGCACCGATGAGACGGCGACGGCGACGTCGGCCCGACCGTCTCCCGTGAAGTCGGCGACGGCCAGGCCGCCCGGAAACATCCCACCGACATCGGCGGTGGCAGCCGCTTCGAACCGAGCCGATGCCAGTCCGGCGGGCACCCCTGATGGCGCAACGGTGCCGCTGTTGCCGTTGGTGTCGGCGGCCGCGGAGCCGACGTCGGCCTGCATCAGGAGAACTCCAAGAACGGCCGTGGCAAGGCTGGTCGTGACGATCCGTGGGACGATGTTGGTCCCCATGTCGTTCCCCTGTCAGTTGAGTCGCACTCACGACGGTCTCAGCCTGGATGCTTCGTCGTGCTGGGCACAACATGGGCGATGGTCGTAGGACCATGCGCGATCCGGGGGTGCCCACGAAGGATGCGTCACGCTCCGGCTGCCGGGCGGTCGCTCACGGCGCGAGATCGGGTGCCTGGGTGGCCGGCACAGCAGGGCGGCCTCGAGTCGCGGCTAGATTCCGGGGCCGGCGACGGCGTGCAGGGCGTCCTCGATCGGCGTACGACGCCCAGCCTTGTAGGTCGTGTCCCACTCGTCGTCCGGCAGAGCGGCCTTCGTCCGTGCGATCAGGATCGTCCGACCCTCGCGCTGCAGGACGTCGGGAGGGATGCCGAGCTGGTCATAGCCGGCGTCGGTCGCGCCGAGGAGCAGGACGGCGTATTCGTGTTCTCCCAGCCGTTCGAGGACGACGCAGAAGTCCAGCGCCTGCGGCAGCAGCATGGCAGGCTCGTCGAGGTCGAGCGCCTGGTGGATCAGTCGGCGCATCTGCTCCGCCGACTCCTCGACCCGATCCATCTCCAGCAGCGTCCACGCGATGTTGTGTTGGGTGACGAGCGCGCCGACGGTGTGGCCGAGACCCTGCGCCACGGACAGCGCCTCTTCGCCGAGCACGAGGGAGTTGGCGTAGTTGCCCGCCGAGGTCTCCACCGCGGCGAAGTCGGCGAGGCCGCTGAGGAGGGCGGCCTGGTCGCCGAGGTCGCGGGCCAGCGACACCGCCTCCTCGAAGCGAGCCCTGGCTTCGACGAGGTTCCCGCGGTCGGCCTCGAGGGCGGCCACGATGCTGAGCGCGGTGAGCTCGGACTCGCGCGTCTCGTCCACCCGGCGTCCCATGTCGAGACTGGCGAGCGCCAGCTCGTAGGCCCGGCCGAGCTCGTCGACGACCCGCAGAGCCCTGGCCAGGTGGGCGAGAGCGCGTGCGAGCTCGGGACCTTCACACCCACCGGCGGCGCTCACCGCCCGCTCCAGCCAGCGCCGCATCTCCGACACATAACCGTTCGCCAGCCAGAAGCCGTTGAGTGCGATACAGAGGCGCAGTCCCGTGTGAGCGCGAGTGGAGCCCGGCGGGGCGCTTTCGGTGTCACGCGGAAGGCACCAGTCGAGTGCCCCGCGCAGGTTGTCATGCTCCAGCTCGAACCGCTCCCGGATCTCCAGGCGCTGCCCACCGACGAGCTGAGGCGCGATCTCCTCGGCGACCGTCAGGAAGTGGTGCGCATGACGTTCGCGTACGGCGTCGTACCGACCGCCCGCGAGGAGCTGCTCGCGAGCGTAGATCTGCACGGTGCGAAGCATGTCGATCCGCGGCTCCCCATCATCTGCCTCACCGACCGTGAGCAGGCTGGCATCGACGAGGTCCGTCACGAGGTCGAGGCTGTCGTGGGCAAGCCCGTCGTCCGGCACCGCAACCGCCGCGATGGCGGTGAGGTCGGCGCCCCCGGAGAAGACGCCCATCTGATGGAAGAAGTCACGCTGGTGCGGGGCGAGCAGCTCTTCGGACCAGGCGATGGCCTGGCGCAGGGTCCGTTGCCGGTCGGGACCCTGCGCTCCCGCGGCGGAGATGTCCAACGCCTGGTCGAGCCGGGCCAGCAGCGCGTGCGGGCTCAGCAGTTTGGTGCGCGCCGCGGCCAGCTCGAGCGCCAGCGGCAGCCCGTCGAGCCGCCGACAGAGGGCTGCGATGTCGGCGGCGTTGTCCGGCGTCAGGGCGAAGCTCGAGCGGATCCGTTGCGCGAGCTGGACGAAGAGCTGCACCGCCGCGGACTCCGTGGCCGCCTCCAGGGTCACGTCGTCCGGAGTGTCGAGCGGCCTGACGGCATGCTCCCGCTCGGAGCTCAGGTGGAGCGGGCGCCGCGACGTGGCGATGATGGCGAGGCCGGGGGCGCGCGCGAGCAGCTCCGCGATGACGGCATCCGCCCCTTCCAGCTGCTCGAGGTTGTCGAGCACCAACAGGACCTTGCGGGTCGCCAGGTGCCCGACCAGCATGGGCGCGTCGTGGTCGGCGAGCCGCAGGTCGAGAACCTCGGAGATCGACGTCCAGAGCCGGTCAACTGTCGTGACCGATGCCAGCGGGACGAAGTAGACCCCGTCGGGGAACTCGCTCACCAGCTGGTGGGCGACCTCGATCGCCAGTCGGGTCTTCCCGGCGCCACCGGGCCCGGTCAGGGTCAGCAGTCGGGCCCGCAGCCAGGAGAGCCCGTCGGTGAGCTCCAGGAGCTCCTCGTCGCGACCGACCAGCTCGTCGGGCGGGATCGGCAGGTTCGAGCCGGCCTCGATCGTCTTGAGGGCCGGGAAGTCGGCCGGGAGGTCATCGGCGATGAGCTGGAAGAGCCGCTCCGGGCGAGGAATGTCCTTCAGCTGATGAGATCCGAGGTTCAGCAGCCCGACACCAGGGGGTAGGTCCTCCTGGACGAGTCCCGCTGTGACCTCCGACAGCACCACCTGCCCACCATGGCTCGCCGCTGCGATCCGGGCGGCCCGGTGGACGTCCTTCCCGACGTACCCGCCGTCGTGCAGCGTCGGGTTGCCGGTGTGGATGCCGATGCGCACGCGCACCTGCTCCCCACCCGGCCAGGGGTACGCCGCGAGCTCGCGCTGGGCCTGCACCGCGGCCGTGACGGCTTCGGGCGCGGAGGCGAAGACGACGAAGAAGCTGTCGCCTTCGGTGCCCATCTCGGTGCCTCCGGAGTCGGCCCAGGCGGTGCGCAGCACGCCGCGCATGCCGTCCAACACGTCGGAGTACGCCGACCCGAGGCGCATCAGCAGGCTGGTCGAGCCCTCCATGTCGGAGAACAGCATCGTCACTGTCCCGGTCGGCAAGGAGTGCATCAGCCAATTACAGTCGCCCCACGGGTCAGCGCGCCAGCCGGGGCGGGGAGCGGCCGGCGTAGCGGCGTGACCGCGGCTCGGGCGGCCGCTCCGATGGCGTGGTCGATGCGCGGTTGGGCGAGGTCCGCCCGCGCCGCCTTGGTGAAGACGGCGACCGCGACGGGCACCTCGTCGGGGAACGTCACCACGCCGACCTCGTGACGAAGCGCCACCATGGTCCCCGTCTTGCCCGCCACGCTGACGTCGTCGTAGGGGAAACCCGACGCCAGCCGATGGCTCCACACCTGTGCCGTCAGCACCGATCGGAGGAAGGCACAGGACTCCGGGCTCGCCGCCGCGTCGTTCCAGATCGCGGTCAGCAGCCGCGTCATGTCGCGCGCCGTCGTGGAGCTGACCACGGCGGGGTCATAGATCCTGCTGCGCCCGACCAGATCGACGTCGGCGAGGGTCTTCATCGCCTCGCCGAGGTCGGCCGTCCCGGTGTCCTGGACCATGATCTGAACGTGATGCTGCTCCCCACCGCGGATCGTCGTCCGGGTGAGGCCGAGCGTCGTCAGGGTCCGGTCGACCGGCTCGGGCCCGAGGTCGGTGAGCACGGCATCAGCCGCTGCGTTGTCGGAGAGGGTGAGCATCAGCCGCACGACGTCGCGCCGTGAAAGTCGCACCTCGTCCTCCAGCGTCGAGACGCCGGTCGGTCCCGGCGTCCGGTCCGACGGGGCCAACACCATGGGCTCTCGCGGGTCGCGCGCTCCGTCGTCGACCGCGCGGCACCAGGCGACGGCGAGCGGGAGCTTGTAGACCGAGACCATCGGCACCGGCAGGTCCGCGTCGTAGCCGACAGCATCATGTGCCCCGACGGCCTCCGCCACGGGTACGGCGTGCAGCGATCCCCGCACGCCGGCGTCGTCGAAGATCTGTCTGATGCGGTCGCCGGGATCCCTCACGAGTCGCCTGGCTCTCCCTGAAGGGCATGCTCCAGCAACGCCAGGTCGTCCGAGGGAGTGCGCCGCCGTCGCGCCGATCCGTCGGCCGCGACGACCCGGAAGCGCATCGGCAGCGGGTTGCCCGCCAGCCGCCGTATGACGACACCGTCCGTCTCCGGGAAGGGGTCGACGGTGAGCCCGAACGCCTGGCCGTTGGCGACCGCCACCCCGACCCGGACCTGGTCGGTCGCGACGATCAGCGTCCCGGGGTGTCCGTGCCGCCTCAGGGTGTCCACCAGGAGGTCGTGCGCGGCTGGATGGTGGTGACGCGGTGGGGCGGCCAGCGGCAGGTCCTCGAGATCCGAGACGGACACGCTCTCCGCTGTCGGCGAGGCGTCCATCGGCAGCAGGGCGGAGGTCTCGGTGCGGATCACCGGGCCGGCGTCCAGCCCGTCGACGACCGACGGATGACGAAGCACTGCGATGTCGAGCGCTCCGGCGCGGAGCTGTTGCGCCAGCTGTTGGGTCGGCTCGACGTGGACGACGACGTCGTGGTCGTCGTACGCCGTGCGCATCGCGGTCACGCCTCGAAGAGCCCGGAGCCCGAGCTCGTAGGGGACACCCAGCCGCAGGACCGGACGGCCGGGTCCCAGCTTGCCCGCATCGGCGAGGAAGTCGTCGGCGCTGGACAGCACGTCGGCCGCACGCGGAAGCAGGGTCCGGCCGGCGTGGGTCAGCGAGACGCCACGCGAGTCCCGGTCGAACAGCCGCGTCCCCAGCTCGCGCTCGAGCCGCTGAACCCCCTGCGAGAGAGGCGGCTGGGTGATGCCGAGGGCGACCGCGGCCCGGCCGAAGTTGCGCTCCTCTGCCACGGCCACGAAGAACCGAAGATGCCGGAGCAGGTCCATCACCACCTCCTATATCGGATTGCTATGGGAGCGCGTCGATCATTGACTTTGACGATGGTCCCCGGCCAATGGTGACATCAGGGACGAACAGCTTCGAAGCCGATGTCTCCTCGACGGAAGGTAGGCCGTGTCACAACGAAGGGTCTCGTTCTTGGGTGCCGCTCTCGTGGTGGTGGCGCTGCTCCCCGGCTGCAGCGGGTCGTCCGGCGGCTCGCCCTCGCCGGAGCCCGCGGCCCAGTCCTTCGCCGCCGGCTTGGCGAAGGGGAGCCTCGCCGACGTCACCTTCGCCGGGGGCAGCATCGCGGCACCGCAGCGTTGGTGGGACCACACCCGCGAGGGCATGGGAGACTCCGCCGTCACGGTGCAGGTGTCGGACGTGACGGCCGACGGAGACCAGGCGTCGGCCTCGTTGCGCTATCACTGGGCGCTCGCGGGGTCCACCACGGACTGGTCCTACCAGACTCGCCTCGCCCTGGTCCGGCACGGCGACGACTGGGCGGTGGCGCTGAAGCCCGGTGCCGTGGTCCCTGGGCTTGCCCCCGACGAACGGCTGAGCCTGTCGACGGTGGCGGCCAAGCGCGGTGACATCCTCGGCGCCGGCGGCGTGCCGCTCGTCACCGAGCGACCGGTCGTCAGGTTCGGCATCGACAAGACCCAGGTGCCGGCCGACCAGGTGGCCACCTCGGCGCGGACGCTGGCGGATCTCCTCGACATCGACGCTCCGGCCTACGTCAAGCTGGTGGAGTCCTCGGGCGACGAGGCGTTCGTCGAGGCCATCGTGCTCCGTACCGGGGACGTGACTCCGGGGATCGAGCAGGGAATCAGCGGGATCCCGGGTGCCCGCGGCATCCCCGACCGGCTGCCGCTCGCGCCGACCCGAGAGTTCGCGCGAGCCATCCTCGGCACGGTCGGTCCAGTGACGGCGGAGATCGTGGCCAAGAGCCACGGCGCCTACCGTGCCGGTGACGTCGCCGGGCTGAGCGGCCTCGAGCAGCGCTATGACGAGCAGTTGCGTGGCACGCCGGGCACCGAGGTGCAGGCCGTTAGCCCCACCGGCAAAGGACGAGTCCTGTTCCACACCAAAGCCCTCGCCGGGACGGATCTTCGGACCACCCTCGACCCTGCGATGCAGTCCAGCGCCGAGCGGGCGTTGGCTCAGACCACGTCGGCCAGCGCCCTCGTGGCCATCCGACCGTCCACCGGTGGCGTGCTTGTCGCCGCCAACGGGCCGGCCTCGGACGGCTACCCGACCGCGACGATCGGCCAGTACGCGCCCGGGTCCACGTTCAAGGTCGTGTCCAGTCTCGCCCTGCTCCGGGCGGGACTGTCGCCGGACGCCGTGGTGCACTGTCCTTTGACGACCAACGTCGACGGCAAGCGGTTCAAGAACTACTCCGACTACCCCGACAGCGAGCTCGGCGACATCACGTTGGAGACGGCGGTCGCCAACTCGTGCAACACCGCCTTCATCGGCGAACGCAACCGCATCACCCCTGAGGCGCTCACCCAGGCTGGTGAGGCGCTCGGGGTCGGCGTCGACCACGATCTCGGCTTCCCGGCGTACTTCGGGTCGGTCCCCTCCGACACGGACACGACGACCCACGCGGCGGACATCATCGGCCAGGGCCACATCCTCGCGTCACCGTTGACGATGGCGTCGGTCGCCGGGTCCGTGGCCGCCGGCCGAGCCGTCGTACCGCATCTGCTCGACACGTCCCAACCGACCGCCGACCCGTCGGTTCCGCTCACCGCCACGGAGGCTGCCGAACTCCGCCAGCTGATGGCTGCTGTGGTGAACCAGGGGAGTGGCAGTTTCCTGTCAGATGTGCCGGGGCCGCAGATCCTCGCCAAGACCGGGACTGCCGAGTTCGGCACGAAGCTGCCCCTGCAGACACATGCCTGGATGATCGCCGTGCAAGGCGATCTCGCTGTCGCTGTCTTCGTGGACGTCGGAGTGTCGGGCTCGCAGACCGCCGGCCCGATCCTCGAGGAGTTCCTCCGTAGCGCGCAGTGACAGGTCGACGGCGCCTGCGTCGAGTCTCGACAGCGCGCCGGATTAGTGGTTGGGTTTGGGCACGGCAGTGACGGGCTGCCAGCGCCCCACGGGGCTCCGTCTCAGGGAGAAGACAAGCGGAGTCTGTGTGGGCGCGTTTTTCACATTTGGAGGAGGAGTAGTGAGACGACGCATTTCAGGCGTCATCATCGGTCTGGCGGCAGCAGGGCTAGCCGTCGGAACGACGTCCATTCCGGCGGGTGCATCACCAAGCCCCGACGCAAAGCCGGCCGAGCCGCAGCTCGGTCCGAGCACGCATCAGGGCGACAACCTGCCCAACGCGCTTGCCGAGCAGCAGAACGCCTTGCGCACAAAGGCTGTGAACCTGCTCTTGCACGGCAAGGCCAAGGTTGAGCAGAAGAACGGCAGCTCGGTCATCAATCTCGGCAACGGGCAGTACGTCGAGTGGCATCCGGATCGGACCGAGTCGATCTTCACGATGCTCGTGCAGTTCGGCAAGAAGAAGGACAGTCGGACTGGCGGCACGGCAGGGCCAGTGCACAACCAGATCGCCAAGCCGGACAGGAAGTGGGACGGCGGAGCGACCGATGACAACGAGACCTACTGGACAAAGAACTTCGACGTCCAGCACTACCGGAACCTGATGTTCGGGGACGGGGAGTCGTTCCAGGACTTCTACCTGCACCAGTCCAACGGCCGGTTCCTGGCCAAGGGCAAGGTGAGTGACTGGGTCAAGGTGCCTTACAACGAGGCGCGATACGGATCCAACAGCATCCCGCAGAACGACGGGTACTGGAACTTCATCAAGGACTCGGCGAACGCCTGGTATCAGGCTCAGGTCGACGCGGGCAAGACGCGCGCGCAGATCACCAAAGAGCTCAAAGGGTTCGACAAGTGGGACCGCTACGACTACGACCACGACGGCAACTTCAACGAGCCGGACGGCTACATCGACCACTTCCAGGACATCCACGCCGGTGAGGGCGAGGAGGCCGGCGGCGGCAAGCAAGGCACCGACGCGATCTGGTCGCACCGCTGGTATGCGTTCCAGAACCTGCGGGGCCAGGCCGGGCCGAAGGGCAACAAGAACGGCGGCGTGCAGATCGGCAAGTCGGGCATCTGGATCGGTGACTACACCACCGAGCCGGAGAACGGCGGCCTCGGCGTGTTCTCGCACGAGTTCGGCCACGACCTCGGTCTGCCGGACCTCTACGACACCGCCGGTGGCGACAACGGCACCGGCTTCTGGACGCTGATGAGCGCCGGGTCGTGGATGAACCACGGCGGCAACTCCATCGGCACCACTCCGGACTACATGGACCCGTGGAGCAAGCTGTTCCTCGGCTGGCTGGACTACCGGGTCGTCATGTATGGACACGCCCAGGACATCAAGGTCGGTAGTGCGGCCGGTGGTGGCCGACTACCGCAGGCGGTGATCGTCACCCTCCCGGACAAGCAGGGGAAGGCGAACTACTACATCGCCGAGAACCGCACCTACACCGACTACGACTCCACCCTCAAGACCGGGCCCTACAACTTCGGTTGGCTCGACACCCGGCCCAAGTGGGTGGAGCGGTTCCCCTACCAGAACGGTCTGTTGGTCTGGTACGTCGACGAGTCGCAGAAGGACAACAACACCATCAGCCACCCCGGGCACGGGCTCGACCTCCCGGTCGACGCGCGGCCTCGGCCGATCGTGTTCCCCGACGGGACCCTGCTCGGCAACCGGCGGCAGCCGTTCGACGCGACCTTCGGCCAGGAGGCGACCAACGCGGTGACGTTCCACCGGTTGGGTGTTCCGGTGAAGGTGCCGTCCACGAAGGCCGTCCCGGTCTTCGACGACACGCACCCCAACAAGTACTGGTCCGCCAAGAACCCGGGCAGTTCGGTGCAGGTGGCCGGCAGTGGCACGCACATCCAGGTGGCCAGGACGGACGCCCTGGGTGAGCAGATGCTGGTGAAGGTGACGTTCGACTAGCAGCGGCGAGGTGACGGAGCAGCCAGCTCCGCCTCGACGAGGAGCCCCGGGTCGGCAACGGCCCGGGGCTCCTGCTACTCAACACGATTAGTCGCTGGCCGGGCCGCAGAGGTTCGGCCAGACTTAGCGCCATGACACGACACGCAGTCTCCACGTCTCGAGCTCCGGCCGCGCTCGGGCCGTACAGCCAAG
Source organism: uncultured Actinomycetota bacterium (assembly GCA_963820035.1). Classification (GTDB taxonomy): domain Bacteria; phylum Actinomycetota; class Actinomycetes; order Propionibacteriales; family Nocardioidaceae; genus JAWWPG01. The sequence continues at coordinate 685,614 of CAWFYK010000009.1, forward strand.
CCATCGTCGCCGGCGGGCTGGTCTTCTGCTCCGGTACGACGGGCATCGACCCGGCGACGGGCGACATCCCCGAGGGGATCGAGGCCCAGACCGAGCAGGCCCTGGGCAACCTGGCCGCCGTACTGGACGAGGCCGGCGCATCGATGTCCGACCTCCTCAAGACCACCATCTTCTATGCGAACGTCGAGGACTTCGCCACCCTCAACGAGGTCTACGCCCGCCACATGCCGGACCCGCCGCCGGCCCGCTCGGCGCCAGCCAATGTCCGGCTCCCGCGAGGGCTCCTCGTCTCCATCGAGGCGATCGCCGAGCTGCCTTCTGCGGAAGGCTCGTCGGACCATCGGTGAGCGTCGAGCTCTCGAGGCGCTGGCGACGGGGTCGACCCGTCGCGCCGGTTTGCTGCGCCGGGGACGCCTGTTGGAGACCGCCACGTTGGCCTGGAACGTCGTCGGCATCGTCATCTTGGCCTATGCGGCCGTTGCTGCCGGATCGGTGGCGCTCGCGGGTTTCGGGTTGGACTCCCTGATCGAGATCGGCGCCAGCGTGGTCGTGCTCTGGCAGCTTTCTGGGGGTGGCCGGGAGCGTCAGCGGCGGGCATTGAGGATGATCGCTGTCGCGTTCGTGGCGTTGGCGGTCTACCTCGTCATCCAGTCGACGGTCGTGCTGGTCGCGCGATATCACCCGCAGCCCAGCCTGCCGGGCATGGTCTGGACGGCGGCCACCGCCGTGACCATGTTCGCCCTGGCCGCCGGCAAGACCCGGACGGGCCATCGCCTGGCCAACCCGGTGCTGGTCACGGAGGGACGCGTCACGGTCGTCGACGGGCTCCTCGCGGTGGCTGTCCTGCTGGGGCTCGCGTTGAACGACCTGTTGGGATGGTGGTGGGCAGACCCGCTCGCCGGCCTCGTCATCGTCTACTACGCCGTCAGAGAAGCCGCCGCTATTCGCAACGAGCTCCGCGAGCGCGTCGATCATGCCGCCGGAGACTGATGCGGGAATCCGAACAGCGTGGAATAGTCGGTGACGACCTGATATCGGGTGATCGCGGAGGTCACTGATGAACCGTCGTCATGCTGGTCGTGCATTCGCGTTTGGTCTGTGCGTCGTGTCGCTGAGTTTCGCCGGGGTCTCTCCGGTCTCAGCCGGAGCGAACACTCCGGTCGTCATCCATCAAGGGGTGGTGACCCGGCAGGACATCGCGAGCCAGCCGGGCTCCGAGACCGACACGGTGGTCGAGCCGGACGTCGCAGTCTCGCCGATCAACAAGAACGTCGCGATCGCCGCGGCGCACGACTCCCGCTTCCCCGACGGTGGGGCCGTGGACATCTCCGTGGCATGGACGGTTGACGCCGGCGCACGATGGCATCACATGCCGGTGCAAGGCATCACCACGGCTACGGGCGGTCCCTATGATCGCGCGTCAGATCCGGTGGTCGCCTTCGCCGCAGACGGGACGGCGTACCTGTCGGTGCTGCTCTTCGACGCCACGACCTGCCGGACCGCGGTGGCCGTGCTTCGCTCGACCGACGGCGGTCAGACCTGGAGCAAGCCTTCCTACGCACACAAGAGCTCGTCGTGTGACTACTCCGACGACAAGAACTGGATCGTGGTGGACACCTCGTCGGCCAGCCCCCACCTCGGCCGGGTCTACCAGTTCTGGACGCCCTTCAGGTACGACGGGAACCACTTCCTCGGGTCGCCGCAGGCGGTGCGGTGGTCCGACGACGGCGGCAGGACCTGGAGTGGCACGCACTACGTCACGCCGATCGACCGCAGTACCCAGAACTCTCAGCCGATGATCCTGCCGGACGGCTCGATCGTGGACACCTACTACGACTTCGGCCCGGACAAGACACCGGACGGTAGTCCCCAGATCCAAGCCGAGGCGCCACGCGCCCGCCTGCATCAGGCGTTGGCCAGTGACCCCGTCGACGCGGCCGGGACGATCTACGCGTCGACCTCGAGCGACGGCGGCGCGACGTGGTCGCACCGAAGTGAGGTCGCCAACAACGCCGCGGGCTACGCGGACGGCGTGCGGTGCTGTCTGTTCGCCGCGGACATCGACGCGGTGACTCATGTGATGTATGCGGCGTGGAACGGTGGAGTTGGGACCACCGACCCCGTCTACGAGTCCTTCTCCAGTGACGGCACGACATGGTCGTCGCCGATCCGCGTCTCACGCGGCGACGTGCCAGGAGTCCAGCGGGTGAACGTCGACGTGGTCGCGCGGGGAGGTGACGTCTATGTCGGCTACGGAACTCGAACAAACCCCGAGCAGAACGGCGGAGTCGTGCAGCAGCAGATCTCGGTCTCGAACGACGGCGGCTACAGCTTCAGGGCGCCGACTTCTGTTGGTCCCCGGTCTGTGCTGAAGTACGCCGCCCGGGCCGGCGGCTACTTCCCCGGTGACTACATCGGCGAGGCCATCGCACCGGGACGCATCTACATGGTCTGGGCGGTGTCCTCCAAGCCTCCGCCGGCGTCGGAGTCGAAGTATCACCAGGTGATCTACGGCGCGACGCTCCGGCCTTCAGCCTTCTTGAGCCAGGCTTCGACCTCGAGCGGCTGACGGAAGCGCTCGTCCGGTGTGAGGCGGAAGGGCGAGAGAACTGTCAACGCTCCAACAGTCGACCAGGAAGCGCCAGTCACCCGTGAGGCTGCGGCGCACCAGACTGTGCTGCCATCCGAAGATGTCCAGCCTGGTGAGATCCGGACCGGATCCACGCAGGTTCCAGCGGCCGGTCAGCATGGCGTGCGAGCCGACCAGGCAGATGTCGCCGGGTTCGCGGCGTAACGGAACCTTGGCCGCTAACACGCTGGAGAGGGCCGCCCTGACCTGAGCCGGCCTCGTCGCTGTCGTGTCGTTCCAGAGGACCAGCACGGCCACTGACTCGTAGAGCGCCACAGCTGCGTCGAGATCTCCGTCGCTGACAGCCTGGCTCAGCAAGTGCGGTACGTCGGCTGGCCGTCCTGCGGCGGGGGGTGGAATGGGGTCCGGCATTGAGCCAGCGTTCCCGCTCTTGTGGGGCGGGGCGCTGGGAGTGCTAGGGGAACCGCTGGGGGGCCGGCTGGGGTAGGGTGCCGATTGCTGGCGATCTATCCGTGGAGACCTCGGTACCGGGGCGCGGGCGACGGGCCTCGGGAAGGTTGCCTGGCAGTCAGGTCTCCACCACGCCCCCGCAGGTGCCCCATGGTTATGCAGACACTCGCGACCGGACCTTCGCTTCGCCTCGGCGGCAAGGTGCCGGCCCCCCGCACGGCGCTCGTCGGTCGCAGCGCCGAGGTCGCCCGCCTGGTGGATCTGCTGGAGTCGGCGCGCTTGGTCACGCTGACGGGTCCGGGTGGCGCCGGCAAGACCAGGCTCGCGATCGGCGCCACAGCTTCGCTTCGGGGAGTCGACGACAGCGCGGGAAGAGTGGCCTGGGTCGACCTAGCCGCACTCGGTTCTGGGGAGCTGGTCGAGGAGAGTGTTGCCGCTGCCCTAGGTGTCCCGACAACGGCGGAGGGGACGGTCGCCGCGTCCATCGCGGATCGGATCGGCTCCTCGGAACTCCTCCTCGCCCTCGACAACTGCGAGCACCTCGCCGAGGCCTGCGCGACGCTCGTCGATTTCCTGCTGGAGCTCTGCCCATGCCTGCGCATACTGGCGACCAGCCGCGAGGCCCTCGGTGTGGACGGAGAGTTCGTCTGGAGGGTGCCCCCCTTGTCGCTGCCCCTGCCGAAAGCCTCTGACGTGGCCGCGGCTGTCTCCGAGTCGGCGGCGTGCCGGCTGTTCGAGCAACGGGCTCAGGCCGTCTCCCCGGACTTCACGCTAGGCGCCGGAAATGCCGCCATCATCGCCCGGTTGTGTCGGCGCTTGGAAGGGTTGCCGCTGGCGATCGAGCTCGCTGCGGCGAGGATCCGCGTGATGTCGCCGGCGCAGATCGACGCAGGTCTCGACAACGTGTTCCACCTCCTGGTCGGCGGCTCCCGTACGGCGCCGGCTCGTCACCAGACGTTACGGGCCACCCTCGACTGGAGTCACGACCTGCTGAGCGAGCGTGAGCGCGCCGTGTTCCGTCGGCTCGGAGTCTTTCCGGGAGCCTTCGACCTTGAGGCCGCGGAAGCGGTGTCGGCGCACGATCCGGTCGAGCGTGGAGAGGTGCTCGACCTCTTGACCCAGCTTCTTGACCGATCGCTCGTGCAGATCCGTCCATCCCAGGACCGGGTGCGCTACCGGCTGCTCGCCACCGTCCGGCCGTACGCCCGAGAGAAGCTCAGGTCGGCCGGGGAGTACGACACGGTGAGCCGTGCCCACCTGAGGCACTACGCCGATCTGGTCTGCGACGTCGAAGCGCGATTGGTCGGCCCGACCCAGAAGCTCGAGCTCGACCGGCTGGAGCTCGAAGGCAACAACCTGCGGGTGGCGCTCGGCTTCGCCCGCGACAACGGCGAGACGGCAGACGGCATCCGCCTGGCCGCGAACCTGTGGCGGTTGTGCTACATGCGAGGGCACTACCGCGAGGGCAGGGAATGGCTTGACTGGGCTGCGGTGGTGGATCCCGATGCGCCGCCGGCACTGCGAGCGAAAGCGCTGCACGGTGGCGGTTCGCTCGCGTTCCTGCAGTGTGACTACGCGGCCGCCGTACGCCGGCTGGACGCCGGGCTGCGCCTCTACCGTGAGCTCGATGACCAGGAGGGCACCGCTGTTGTGGTGCAGGCGCTTGGCAGCGTCGCACGGGAGCAGGGCCGCTACGAACGGGCCGCGGAGCTGCACGCCGAGAGTCTGCGACTCTTCGTTGGTCTCGGGAGCCGGTTGGGCGTCGCGCAGTCCCACGGCTACCTCGGCTTCAATCTCTGGCTACAGGGGCGTTGGGACGAGGCTGAACCGGAATGCGAGCAGGCGCTTGCCGACTTCCGGCAGCTCGGCGACCTGGAAGGGATCGCCTGGTCGCTGATCAGCCTGGGCACGATCGCGCAGTACCGCGGCCGGCTCGACGCGGCCGAAGCCATGCTCGCGGAGGCATATCGGCTCTCCCAGGCGGCTGGCTATCCGGAGGGGCTTGCATGGTGCCTGCATGAGCAGGGACTGCTCGCGCTGCGACGAGGAGAGAACGACGCCTTCCTTCCCCTTAGCGCCAGCCTCGCGCGCCATCGTGAGCTGGGCGACCGCTGGCGGTTGACGAGTGTCCTGGAGGATCTGTCGGCGTGCGCCACGAGCCACGGCCAGGCAGAGCGGGCCGCCGCGTTGTTGGGGGCGGCCGACGCGCTACGCGCCGAGATCCAGACCGAGCTCGCGCCCTGCGAGAGGCCCGACCACGAACGCGTCGTCGCACAGTTGCAGGGCTGGCTCGGCAAGGAGGGCTATGACGCGGCCTGGACCCGCGGTCGGGTAGGGCAGCTGGATGACCTGCTCGCTGATGTCCCGGCACCCGCGGCGGTTTCCCCAGTCATCCCCCATGAGCCGGGGCCGGCTCCCGCTCCAGCGCAGCCAACCAACTCCATCGTGACGGGCGACGTTCCGGTCGCGGAGCCGCTTGAAGTTCAGGTGTTGGGCGCCGACTCCGTCCAACTCGGGGACCGCATCCTGACGGCCGCGGATTGGGGTTATGCCAAGCCACGTGAGATGTTCCTGCTTCTGGTGAGCTCGGCGCCCCAGACAAAGGAGCAGATCGGAGCTGCGCTGTGGCCAACGTTCGCGGACAAGCAGCTACGCAATGCTTTCCATACGGCGCTGCGTGACCTGCGCCGGGCGTTGGGCGATGCGGGTTGGGTGCTTTTCGCAGGCGGCCGCTACACGGTCAACCGCGAGCGTGACCATCGGTTCGACATCGACGTGTTCGAGACCGCCATCAACGAGGCGCGTCGGTGCGGGGACTCCCCGGAGACCCTGGCGCATCTGCAGCGGGCGATATCGGTCTACCAGGGTGACTTCCTTCCCGATTTCCTTGATTCCGAGTGGACCGAGGCGAAGCGAGCCGTGCTGCGCCGCTCCTTCGGTGCGGTGCTGCGCGGGGCCGGTCGTCGCTTGGCGGGAGCGGAGCGGCATCCGGAAGCGGTCGAGGTCTTCCGGCGTGCCGTCGCCCACGATCCGCTGGACGAGGCGGCCCACCGGCAGCTGATGCAGTGCCTCATCAGGGTCGGCGAGGCTGGCCGAGCCGCGACGGTCTACCAGCAGCTCGCCGAACGTCTCCGAGACGAGCTCGGAGTGGCTCCGGCGGCGGAGACGACCGCGCTCTACCGCAGGCTCGTCAGACCGAGCTGACCCGCGCGCACTCCTGCACGCTGATTCCGCCTCGCATCCGGTTCCGCCTCACAGCACGTCCCGCCTCACATGAGGGGTGCCTCCGGCAGTTCCCCCAGCGCCCCCCGCGTCTTCCCCCACGCGACGTTCGAGGGTTTCATCACCGCCCCGACAGGCATGAAACCCCGAAAGGAAAACCTCTCATGGCCATCTCCACCACCGCCCGCCGTACCATCCTCGCCGCCACTGCTTCCACCGCTGTCATTGCCGGTCTCGCCGGGTTCGCCGGCGCAGCAAACGCTCAGACTTCAGCCAAGCCGAACGGGTTCGTCTACGTCGAAACATGCACCTCGCTGGCCGGCACGGTGTCGATCACCCCCGGCCTCAAGGCCAGGGCTCGCACGGAGGCCGCGGTCGTGTCCGGCACGCTCGACGGCTGCTCATCGTTCGGTAGCCAGCAGCCCGGCCAGGGCACCTTCACCGCGGTGGTCTCCGGTTCCGCCTCGGCAACAGCCGGGACGCTCTCTGGCACGTTCACCGCCAACTGGCCCGCCTCGTCCGGCCTCAACCCGTCCAACGGCTCGATCACGATCACCACGATCAGCAAGGGCATGTACTCGATCAGCGGCACCGTCACCTCCGGCGCCTGGCAGCAGAACAGCGTGTCGTCCGGCTACGTCGTGACCCATACGAAAGGGAGGGGCACCAAGCACAACCCGATCGTGTCGCAGTCGTTCGTCAACACCAGCTCGCTGCAGCTGGGACACAACGGCGGCTGACACAACAGGAGCGTGAATCCACGACCGAGGCGTCCCGCCGCTCCAACGCGGCGGGACGCCTCGGTCGCGTCTGTGCCCACAGCGGGCACCACCGGCGCCGCGCTGATCCTCCGCTTCCCGCACACGCTCTTGGTGCGTTGCCGAGCGGTCGAGCGAGGCGGCGGGTTCGCCGTACGTGGGTCATGGAATCTTGGGTCCGTCGGTTCGCGGGATAGGCTGGCATCTTTGCCGGACCACCCGATGGGATATCACGTGTTTCATGCTTCACGCCGTGTTGCGGCGCTCATGGTCGTCGTCGCTGCTCTCACGACCGCGGCCACCGCATGCTCGTCGGCCTCGGGTGGGTCGTCCTCCGGGTCCCCAAGCCCAGGGCAGGGTGCATCATCCACGGTCGGGTCCTCTGGAGTCACGGTCACGGGTGGCTTCGGCTCGACGCCGAAGGTGACCATCCCTGATACTCCGGCACCGGCCAAGCTGACCCAACAGACGCTGGTCCAAGGCACAGGTGCCACAGTCGTTGCCGGCGACACCCTGGTCGCCAACTACGTGGGACAGACGTGGGCCAACAAGAAGGTCTTCGACAGCTCCTTCTCCCGCGGCGAGCCGGCCGGATTCGTCGTTGGCAAGGGTCAGGTCATCCCCGGATGGGACAAGGCCCTGGTAGGCCAGAAGCTTGGATCGCGAGTGCTCCTGACGATCCCGCCGGCCGACGGCTACGGACCGAGCGGCAACAGCCAGGCAGGAATCAGTGGCACCGACACGCTGGTCTTCGTGGTCGACCTGATCTCGGTCTACAAGCCCGACGTTTCGGCGCCAGGTACGCCGGCCGGTCCCCTCCCGGCAGGCTGGCCGAAGGTCTCCGACACACCGGCCAAGGAGCCCACCATCACGAGCGTCGCGGGCGTGAAGGCGACGACGAAGCCCGTCTCGAAGCTTCTCGTCAAGGGCAGTGGCGAGAAGATCGACCCGTCCAAGACCTTGGTGCTGCAGCTGGTGCAGACCGATCTCGCCACCGGCAAGAAGACGCAGTCAACCTGGGGCCAGGCGCCGCAGGTGGTCAGTGCGTCGAGCGTGCTGCCGCTCGCGAGCGCTCTCAACGGCCAGAACGTCGGCTCGCGGGCCGTCGTACTCCTCCCGGCGACTCCGGGCACGCCTGCCTCCGGGTCGAGTCCCGCCCAACCCGCCACCCCGGCTGGGGTGCTGGTGGTCGACGTCGTCGGACAGTTCTGAGGGTCCACGGGGGCTCGTGATCGGTCGCTCTCGGCGGGGTACGCGCTCCCTTGCCGACGAGAATTACTCGAGTGCACGATGTCTGGCCGCGCCAGTAAGGTCGCGGTCATGACCTCGGACGCGTTCGTGCCAGCTGACTTCGATCCGCCGACCTCACTCGTCATGGCCGAGTTCCGCCTCGAACCGCTGGGGCCGCAGCACAACGAGGCCGACTATGCCGCCTGGATGTCGAGCATCGCGCACATCCGCTCGACGACCGGCTTTGCCACTGGCAGCTGGCCACCAGAGAAAGGCATGACGCTTGAGGAGAACCTCTCCGACCTTCGCCGCCACGCCGAGGATTTCACGCGTCGCGTCGGTTTCACCTTCACCGTCCTCGACCCAGGTGACAGCGACGTTATCGGCTGCGTCTACATCTACCCCACGGCCTCCGAGGACTATGACGTCACGGTTCATTCCTGGGTGCGGGTCGACAGGGCGAGCCTCGACGCACCCCTCGCCGACGCCGTCGCAAGCTGGCTCGCGACCGACTGGCCCTGGGAGCGTGTTGACCGCTGCGGTCGTTGAGCCGCCAGATCGGGGCGGCCGGCCGACGTACTCATCCGTGCTGGGCCCGCTCTGGATGACCGGTGGGTTGTCGACGAAGCGGAGTCAGTCGAGGTCTCGGGTCGGCCTGCGGAGGTAGAACTCGGTGAACTCCCGGCAGCGACCGTCGTCGTCGAACTTCATGAGGAAGCAGTTGTCGTAGACGCGCTCGATGGGACCACCCGGCTCGTGGCGATAGCTGCTCGTGCCGGATGCGACAACGGTGTCGCCGTCGACCGCGACCGGGATATAGCGGGCGTCGACGGTATCCGGGGCGTCGCGCGACGAACTGCCCTCGTCGTCGGACTCGCCCAACCACGATGCGACGACAGCATCGGCGCCGACGACCGGTTCGTCGTACGGGTGGTAGCGGTAGGCGACTTCTTCGGAGAAGAGAGCGCGGATCCGATCGGGGTCGTAGGTGCGCCACGCCTCGACATAGGCGTCCAACCACGCCTGAGCGCTCTCCCAGTTCATGGCGCTACCGTACTCATCGAGGGGTCTCAAGGAGGTCCCGCGCAACTCAGCGTGCGCTCCTTCCGGCGTCGCGACGCCGCCACCTGGAGCGCCCGGCCCACCGTCAGCTCGAAGACTCCTCTCACGCGGCACATGCAGCAGGGTCAGAATTGGCCCAGTGCGATCTCCGAGAGGAGCAGGACCAGGGGAAGAAGCCCGAGAGTTGTGGCAAGCAGGACCATCCAGGAGCGCTCTCGGTGTCGGATGATCGCAACAAGGCCGGTGGCAAAGGCGGCGATCGCGCACACCCAGATGCCCAGGCCCCACACGAGCTGGGGCCAACTGTCGGTGTAGCTGTCGGCCGGTTGCACGATGTCGAGCGCGAACGAAAGCACGAGCAAGACGACCCCCGTGACGCTCAGACTCGCGAACGTGATCGCCCGGCCACCAGAGTCCAAAGTCCTCCAGCGCCCCTTCCTCGCCGGAACTCCAGACATGCGAGATGGGATCAGCGTGGCGATGGCCCGCCGCCTGGCGGCTATGTCATACCGCCGGGAGTGGGGGCCTGTCTCCAGGCGCTTAACTTCGCGGCTTGGTCTCCGTCGGTCGCCTGCACCGAGGACACCGCCATCGGCTACTTCTCGCTGTCCAGCATCGCCATCTGCCTCTCGGCGTAGCGTGTGCCGGCGACCTGCGCGGTCGGCATGGCCGCCTCGATCGCGGCGAGCTGCTCGTTGCTCAGCGCCACGTCGGCGGCACCGAGGGTCTCGGCGAGGCGTTCGCGAGTACGCGCACCGACGATCGGGACGATGTCGTCCCCACGCGAGGAGACCCAGGCGATCGCGGCCTGTGCGACCGTGATGCCGGCCTCTCCGGCGACTGTGCGGAGCGCCTCGACCAGCTCGAGGTTGCGTTCGAGGTTGTCGCCTTGGAATCGAGGAGTGTGCAAGCGGTAGTCACCCGCGCCGGTGTTGCTCGGGTCGTAGTGACCGCTGATCAGGCCACGTGACAGCACGCCGTACGCGGTGATGCCGATGCCGAGCTCGCGGCAGGCGTCGAGGATGTCGCCCTCCGGGCCGCGCGAGATCAGGGAGTACTCGATCTGCAGGTCACTGATCGGGTGGACGGCGTGGGCCCGGCGGATCGTGTGGGCACCGACCTCGGACAAGCCGATGTGTCGGACGTAGCCGGCTGTGACCAGCTCGGCCATCGCGCCGATGGTCTCTTCGATCGGGACATCCGGGTCGAGCCGTGCTGGGCGGTAGATGTCGACGTGGTCGGTGCCGAGGCGAGCCAGGGAGTACGCGAGCCAGGTCTTGACCGCTGCCGGGCGGGCGTCGAACCCGAACCACGCCCCATCGGGTCCACGCAGTGCGCCGAACTTGACGCTGAGGTCGACCGCGTCGCGATCACGGCCTCTGAGGGCCTCGGCCAGCAACAACTCGTTGTGGCCCATGCCGTAGAAGTCGCCCGTATCGAGCAGCTTGACGCCGGCATCGAGCGCGGCGTGGATCGTGGCGATGCTCTCGTCGCGATCGGTCGGACCGTACACCGCCGACATACCCATCAGACCGAGGCCGATCGCGGAAGTAGAGCCGAGGGTGCCGAGCTTCTTGGTGGTCAGGGCCGAAGTAGTCATGTGTCGAGCGTGCGTCGCCGCCGGCCGATACGGGAGAGGAGCGGTCAACCACGGACTGACGATCCCTGTTTGGGGTTGCGCCGACGCGTGATGATGGACGTATGGACCGCCCAGCCCTTGCCGACTTCCTGCGCCGCCGCCGCGAAGCCCTCCAGCCCGCCGACGTAGGCCTCCCGGTCGGTCCCCGGCGCCGCGCCTCCGGACTGCGCCGCGAAGAGGTCGCCCAGCTCACCGGCATGTCGGTTGACTACTACGCCCGTCTCGAGCAGGCCCGGAGCCCGCAACCATCGACCCAGATGCTGCGCGCTCTCGCGCGAACGCTCCGCCTGTCCGAGGACGAGGCCGACCACCTCCACCGACTCTCCGGTCACCCCGCGCCCGACCGGATGCGCTCCTCAAAGTACGTCCGACCGGTGCTGCTGCGGGTCATCGACCAGCTCGAGGACTGCGCGGCCTTCGTCGTCTCCGACCTTGGAGTCGTCCTGGCACAGAACCGGTTGTCGCGGTTGATTCACGGCGAACGCACCGGAGACTCCGGAGTCGAGGCGAGCTGGACCTGGCATTGGTTCGCAGATCCTGGCTCGCGATCCGTCTCGCCGGAGGACCAGCCGGAAGCGAGCCGGATCCGGGTCGCCGATCTGCGCGCCACCTGGTCGCGGCGGCCGAACGATCCTGACGTAGGCAAGCTGATCGACGCGCTGCTGGCGACCGGTGAGGAGTTCACCGAGATCTGGGAGCGCCACGAGGTCGGGCTCCGGCATCCGATGTCCAAGCGCTTGGTGCACCCGCGGGTCGGGCTCCTCGAGGTCGACTGCGAGACGATGGCCACCGCCGAGGAGGGCCAGAGCCTGATCATCCTGAGTGCCGCGCCGGGAACCGAGACGTACGGCAAGCTTGAACTCTTGCGGGTGCTCGGCGAGCAGCGCATCGACGCCTGATCACTCCTCCGGGAACACCGCACAGGGCAGGACCTTCCGTTGGTGAGACGGCAACGACACTTCCCGCTGTCGCGCGCGATCGCCTACACCGGCATGCGCCGCACCGAGGCGCTGGCCCTGCGCTGGGGCGATCTGACCACACGCAACCAGGCGGAGACCACCAAGCCAGGATCAGCGCGAGTCCTCGACCGCGACACCGACACCCTCGCCGTGCTCAAGGCGTACAAGGCGGGGCGCGGAGCCATCTCGCTGAACCACGCACGTGCGGATGCCTACGTGTTCGGGAACGACGCCGGCGAGATCCGTTCGCCCAACGAGGTCAGCCGGCGCTGGACCTCCCGCGTCCATCGGGAGCAGGCCGAGCTGGACGAACTGCCGCGAGTCACCCTCAAGGGCCTCCGGCACACGCACGCGACCCTGCTGCTCGAAGTCGCCGAGCACCCGAAGGTCGTTCAAGAGCGTCTTGGGCACTCCACGATCACCACGACGATGAACATCTACAGCCACGTCACTCCGACGATGCAGAAGGCCGCAGTGGATCGCTATGCAGCGCATCTCGCTCGGGCTTAGCACATATCTCAGCACATGCGCCGATTCGGCGCCCTGACCAGGACGGAGAATGCCCAGGTCAGAGACGGTTTACCACT